>NC_004663.1:0-4800000 GCF_000011065.1 Bacteroides thetaiotaomicron VPI-5482 | reverse complement strand
ATGCGCATCGGAAAGGAAATAAACGTTCTTCATGAGTTTTGAGTTTAGAGTTATCAGTTTTATATTTTGAGCTATGAATTTACAGGAATCCGAGTTCCAGTTTTGCTTCCTCACTCATCATATCTTTATCCCATTCCGGTTCGAACACAAGGTTGATAGTGGCGGTTGTCACTCCTTCCACCGATTCTACTTTCTGGCGGATATCTTCCATGATGAAATCGGCTGCCGGACAGTTGGGAGCAGTCAGAGTCATATCAAGCACTGCTTCCCCATTGTCGGAGACGTCTATTTTATAAATCAGTCCAAGATCGTATACATTCACCGGAATCTCAGGATCGTACACCGTCTTTAGCATGGCTACGATCTTTTCTTCTATTTTAAATTTTTCCATAGGGCTTTCCTTATTAATATGTATTGCAAAGATAAGAATAAATTTATTCAGAGCAGCCCTTCGTCGGCAAAACTGTAAAACTTATCCTCACAAACAATAACGTGGTCTATCAGGCGAATGTTCATTGTGTCGGCTGCCCGGCGGATGTGTTCCGTCAGCGTCCGGTCCGGTTGGCTGGGTTGGATATTTCCCGAAGGATGGTTATGTACTACGGCTATTTGCGTGGCTCTCTGCAGCAATGCTTCCCGAAGAATGGTACGTACATCCGTATACGTTCCGTCTATTCCGCCGGTGCTGATACGTACCTTATCGATCAGTCTCGTCGCCTGATTCAATAATAATACCCAGAATTCTTCCTGTTCAAGGTCGCACATGACAGGCTGGAAGATGTCATAAATATCTCTTGAACAAGAGATGCGGGGGCGTTCTTGGATATTTTGCAGTTTCCGTCGCTTGCCGAGTTCCAGGGCAGCCATTACAGTGATGCTCTTTGCCGGTCCCATTCCTTTAAAACGGGAATAGTCGCAGACTTCCCACTTTGCCAAGGAGTTCAGATTGTTATCACAAGAGAGAAGCAAACGCCTCATCAGTTCGACAGCACTTTCTTCCGTATTTCCGGAGCCGATTAATATGGCGAGTAGTTCGGCATCACTCAATGCGGCTGCTCCTTTCTCCATCATCTTCTCCCGGGGACGGTCTTCCAGCGCCCACTGGTTGATGGATAGTTTGTGTTTGCTTTCCATGATCAAATCACTTACTTATAAAAATTCTTTTGAAACGCCTCGAATTCGTCCTTTCCTCTTATACAACGCTGCCACCATGCACGCCAGAATCCCGTTCCATAACCAATTAGTTGTATAAAGGAAGCAGTAATTGACAGCATTCCAATCCATAAACTGCGATTTCTGATTGTCGAATCCACGCAAACCACCAAGGAATAGAGCAGTAAGGGAAGAGGTGCTGCCAACATGGCGGCAAATCCTAAAAACAGAAGTGCCATCTCGCCTGTCGCACACCCGGGAACCGTTTTGGAATATAGCAGATAAAAAGCTAACAAAACGAGCCCCAACCCCAAAAGAGTCAATAATAAAAGCAAAGAGACTCCCAACGTGAACACTGCCGGTAGCAAATGCACCAATTTCAACGAATCGGGATATTTCTTATAAAGGTTAATGCGGGCAATGCCGGAGTTATGGACTTGCTTAAAGAACTTTTTCAAGTCTGTCCGACGTTTGTGATATACCCATGCGTCGGGGAAAAGACGACAAGTATAGCCACCTTTAAAAATACGGATACTGAAGTCGATATCTTCCCCGAAGCGCATTTTAGAGAATCCCCCCAAAGCTTCATACACTTCGCGACGAATCCCCATATTGAAGCTACGAGGATAAAACCTGTCCATCTTCTTTTTTCCGCCACGGATACCGCCTGTTGTAAAAAAGGAAGTCATCGAGTAGTTGATAGCTTTCTGAATATCCGTAAAAGAATCGTGCGCACGGTCGGGACCACCGAACGCGTCGGCAGGAGAAGACTGAAGCTCCTTCTCTATCGCGTCAAAATATCCTTCGGGCAAAATGACATCAGAGTCCAGTATGATAAAATATTCTCCTTCGCTTCGCTCCGCTCCGTAGTTACGGGTCTGCCCCGGTCCGGAATTGGGTTTAGAGAAATACTTGATGTCCAACCGATCTGTATACCGATCTGCCACTTCCTTACAAGGGATGGACGAACCATCTTCAACAATAACTACTTCAAAATCTTTAAAACACTGTACAGTGAGACTTTGCAGCAATTCATCCACCTCATCGGGACGATTGTAAACGGGAATTATGACAGAATAGCGCATATCAATGAATTTATAAAATAACGATTTTGCGTAAATCCAATAAAACGAATATTGATTTGAAGCACAAAGTAAGGTAAAAAAAACGAGACTTATAAAAGAGTTAACAAAAAAAGGCGACTTCATGATAAGCCGCCTTTTTTTATTATCTCAGTTCTTCTTACTTTTTCAGAATATCCATTGTATCCGATGCAATCAACAACTCTTCATCTGTCGGAATCACTACTACTTTCACTTTAGAATCTGCAGTAGAAATAATAGCTTCCTCACCACGAACTTTTGCATTCACATTATTGTCCAGTTTAATACCCATGAATTCCATGTCTTTACAAACAGATTCACGGCATTCAAACTGATTTTCGCCTACACCACCTGTAAACAGGATGATATCTACACCGCCCAATGCCGCAGCATAAGCACCGATATATTTCTTAATACGGTAGTAGTACATCTTTTCAGCAAGGATGGCTCTTTCGTTTCCGTTAGCACAAGCGGCCAGCAGTTCGCGCATATCGCTTGATACGCCGGAAATACCCAGTACGCCGCTCTTCTTGTTCAGCAGGTTAGAAATGCCTGTCGTATTCAAGCCTTCTTTTTCCATGATGAATGTTACTGCACCGGCATCGATGTCACCGCTACGGGTACCCATCATCAAACCTTCCAACGGAGTCAGTCCCATAGTAGTATCTATACATTTGCCATCCTTGATAGCAGCGATAGAACCACCGTTACCAATATGGCAAGTGATGATTTTTTGTCCTACCGGATTAACGCCAAGGAACTCACATACACGTTTTGAAACATAACGGTGAGAAGTTCCGTGGAAGCCATAACGACGTACGCCATATTTCTCATACATTTCGTAGGGAATAGCATACATATAAGCATAATCCGGCATCGTCTGATGGAAAGCTGTATCAAATACGCCTACCTGCGGAATGTTGGGAAGAATAGCGGAAACTGCATTCACACCTTTCAAGTTGGCAGGATTGTGAAGCGGAGCCAGGTCGTTGCAGGCAGCAAAAGCTTCGAGTACTTCTTTGTTCAGCAATACAGATTCACTGAAACGTTCGCCTCCGTGTACCATACGGTGACCTACCGCATTGATTTCGTCCAGTGATTTGATAGCTCCGTATTCCGGGCTAATCAATGTATTCAGAATGAACTCCACACCAATCGTATGTTCCGGAATGTCTTTTTCGAGTACTTTCTTTTCGCCATTCGGCAAAGTCAATTTAAGGAAAGAGCCTTTCAGACCGATTTTTTCGATACCACCTTGTGCAATCACTTCTTTGGTGGTCATATCGAACAATTTATATTTGATGGATGAACTTCCACAGTTCAATACTAGAATTTTCATATTGTCTTTAATACTTAAAACTTGATACTTATTTATTGTTTTTTGCTGCAATAGCCTGATTAGCCGTAATAGCAATCATGCGATATACATCTTCGATAGAGCAACCACGAGACAAGTCATTCACCGGACGGGCGATACCCTGAAGGATCGGGCCGATAGCGTCGGCATGTCCCAGACGTTGTACCAGTTTATAAGAAATATTTCCTACTTCCAGACTCGGAACGATCAGCACGTTAGCCTCTCCCGCTACGGGTGAACCCGGAGCTTTGCTTGCGCCTACTTCAGGAACAAGAGCAGCATCAGCCTGCATTTCTCCGTCCAGATCAAGTGTAGGAGCCATTTCCTTAGCGATCTTGGTAGCTTCCACTACTTTATCCACTACTTCATGTTTAGCGGAACCTTTGGTAGAAAAGCTCAGCATAGCCACTTTCGGATTTTCAATACCGGCAACGGCTTTGGCAGTCTGTGCCGTACAAACAGCAATCTGTGCCAGTTGGTTAGGGTCCGGAACCGGAGTTACGGCAACGTCACCCATCACCAGAATACCATTCTTACCATACTCGGGAGCATGAGTCAAGAGTAACATAGCACCGGATACACAAGTGATGCCCGGAGCAGTCTTGATAATCTGTAAAGCCGGACGCAGTACATTGCCTGTTGTGTTGCGGGCACCTGCCAACTGACCGTCAGCATCACCGCTCTTAATCATTAAACAACCATAAAACAAAGGATCATTCGTCAATTGACGGGCTTCTTCAATAGTCATGCCTTTCTTCTTGCGAAGTTCGCACAGCAATTGTGCATACTCTTCGTGTTTCGGAGAAGTTTCAGGATCAATAATAGTAGCTTTGCTGATGTTACCCAGTCCCCATTTCACTGCAAGTTCGTTAATTTCAGCGGGTTTACCCAGTAAAATAAGGTCAGCAACTTCATCTGTCAAAATCTGATTGGCAGCTTTTAATGTGCGTTCTTCAGTTCCTTCCGGAAGAACAATACGTTGGCGGTCTGCTTTCGCACGAGCCACGATTTGGTTGATTAAATTAAGCATAGATATATTTGAATAATATTATAAACCTTGTTACGATTTGTAATTTGCGCTGCAAAAGTACTCAATTTTGCAATATCCACATTACAATTCCGGCTAATTTTATTCTCCAAGTCTAAAATATTATAATATTTAACACTGTACTTCTATTTTTTCTACCTTTGCAGTGTTTTCAAACAAATCAATAGGTAATTAGTGTATGATACGTCAGTGCGCCATTTTATTTGGCTGTTTGGCTTTGGGTGAATTAATCGTTTATTTAACAGGGATCAAGCTCCCCTCCAGCATTATCGGTATGCTGCTGCTCACCCTTTTTTTGAAATTAGGCTGGATCAAACTGCAGTGGGTGCAGGGATTGTCCGACTTTCTGGTAGCTAATCTGGGCTTCTTTTTCGTACCTCCCGGAGTAGCATTGATGTTGTACTTCGACGTTATTGCGGCAGAATTCTGGCCTATCGTCATCGCAACAATCGTTAGCACGGCTCTCGTGCTGGTCGTAACGGGATGGGTACACCAGATTGTCCGTAAATTCAGAGTGGCACGTCAGATTAAACTGGCGAGTAGCCTACGCTTATCAGACTTTCACTTGTCCGACAAGCTACATTTAAAAAACAAAACTAACTTAATGGATAAAGACAAATGAGCTTTTTAGAAAATAATTTCTTTCTGCTGGCTGTCACTTTCGGCGTTTTCTTCTTTGCCAAATTGCTTCAGAAGAAAACGGGGCTGGTACTGCTGAACCCGATCTTACTCACCATTGCCGTTCTGATTATCTTCCTTAAAATGGCCAATATCTCTTACGAGACTTACAATCAGGGAGGGCATCTCATCGAATTCTGGTTACGCCCGGCTGTGGTAGCTTTGGGAGTCCCTTTATATCTTCAGCTGGAAATGATTAAGAAACAGTTGCTGCCTATCCTCTTGTCTCAACTGGCAGGGTGCATCGTCGGAGTGATCTCTGTGGTATTAATCGCCAAGTTTATGGGAGCTTCACAAGAAGTCATTCTTTCATTGGCACCTAAATCCGTAACGACTCCGATTGCCATGGAAGTGACCAAGGCTATCGGAGGTATCCCGTCACTGACGGCAGCCGTTGTAGTAGCGGTAGGTTTACTGGGAGCCATCTGCGGATTTAAGACAATGAAAATCATGCACGTAGGCAGTCCGATAGCCCAAGGGCTTTCGATGGGAACAGCCGCCCACGCTGTCGGCACTTCCACTGCCATGGACATCAGCAGCAAATACGGGGCGTATGCCAGCCTGGGATTGACACTGAATGGAATATTCACCGCATTACTGACACCGACTATCCTGCGATTATTAGGTGTTTTGTAAAAACAAAATTCTTTCATTTTCCGTTATATAAAGAGTTAAACGCAAAAAGCATTTTATGATTCCATTTAAAGACATTACACTAGCTGATAGAGACACAATAACTGCATTCACCATGAAAAGTGACCGCCGAAACTGCGATCTTTCATTTTCCAACCTCTGTAGCTGGAGATTCTTGTACGATACTCAATTTGCAGTCATCGACGATTTTCTGGTATTCAAATTTTGGGCCGGCGAACAACTGGCATATATGATGCCTGTAGGAAACGGCGATCTGAAAGCTGTATTACGGAAATTAATCGAAGATGCGGATAAGGAGAAGCATAATTTCTGTATGTTGGGAGTTTGCAGCAATATGCGCGCCGACCTCGAAGCGATTTTACCCGAACGGTTCATTTTCACGGAAGACCGTGCCTATGCCGACTATATATATTTAAGGAGTGATCTGGCTACCTTAAAAGGAAAGAAATTTCAGGCAAAGAGAAATCATATCAACCGGTTCCGTAATACGTATCCCGATTACGAATATACACCGATTACGCCCGACCGTATTCAAGAATGTCTGGACCTGGAAGCCGAATGGTGCAAAGTGAACAACTGCGACCAGCAGGAAGGAACGGGAAATGAACGTCGTGCCCTCATTTATGCATTACATAATTTCGAAGCACTCGGTCTGACCGGAGGCATTCTCCACGTCAACGGGAAAATTGTAGCATTTACTTTCGGGATGCCTATCAACCATGAAACATTCGGGGTACATGTAGAAAAGGCAGATACCAGCATTGACGGTGCTTACGCCATGATTAATTACGAGTTTGCCAATCGCATTCCCGAACAGTATATCTATATCAACCGGGAAGAAGATTTAGGTATTGAAGGCTTACGCAAAGCAAAGCTGTCTTATCAACCGGTAACTATTCTCGAAAAGTATATGGCTTGTCTGAAAGACCATCCTATGGATATGGTCAGATGGTAATAATATATAAGGTATGACGACAAAAGAAAAGGTTAAGGCATTATGGCAGTTATGTTTCGACGACAATGAAGAGTTCGTTGAAATGTACTTTAGGCTGCGCTATAAAAACGAAATAAACATTGCTATCGAAAGTGGGGATGAGATTGTTTCCGCTCTTCAGATGATTCCTTATCCGATGACTTTCTGCGGAGATACCGTACAGACCTCTTACATTTCAGGAGCCTGCACTCATCCGGATTTTCGCGGAAACGGAGTGATGCGCGAATTACTCTCCCAAGCCTTTGCAAAGATGCTTCGTAACGGAACGTATTTCAGTACATTGATTCCTGCCGAACCTTGGTTATTCGACTATTACACCCGGATGGGATATGCTTCCGTATTCCAATATTCGGTTAAAGAGATTACCGTACCGGAATTTATTCCGTCTAAAGAAATAACAGTCACCTCTGAAATCGGATGTCAGAAAGAAGTTTACGAATATCTAAACAGCAAACTTTCCGGACGCACTTGCTGCATCCAGCACTCCTTTGAGGATTTTCAAGTAGTCATGGCGGACCTTATCCTCAGTGACGGAATTTTGGTTACTGCCAGATCAGAGAATCAAATCAATGGATTGGCTATTGTATACAGAAGAGATAAGCAATTAATTATCAGCGAGCTTTTTGCAGAAACCAAAGATGCCGAGCACAGTTTGTTGCACCATATCAAGCAATTTACTGGATGCAGGCACATGACTCAGTTGCTTCCTCCGGAGAAAGAACAGACGCAATATCCGTTGGGGATGGCGCGAATCATCAATGCCAAAGAAGTGCTGCAACTGTATGCCTCCGCTTTTCCTGAGGACGAAATGCAACTGGAAGTATCAGATAAACAATTGTCAGTAAATAATGGCTATTACTATCTGTGTAATGGCAAATGTATGTATAGCACCGAGCGTTTGCCCGGCGCACATATACCAATGAATATCAGTGAGCTGACAGGAAGAATATTTCAGGCACTACGACCTTATATGAGTTTAATGCTGAATAAGTGATTCCAGATAACGTACCCTTTCACAAGCTGCCAGCAGGAAAGCACCGACTCCGAAGTTTGAAGTAGAATTAGCATCTACGACTTGCCCCGGTATGGCTTTCTCGCCGATGGGTTGCACATAACCGATCTTTCCGTCGGGCTGTAAAGCAACTGTTGACAAATATTTCCATGCCTTCTCAACTACAGGTTGATAATGGGCGGAGTCAAGGAAACCGTTATTGACCCCCCATTGCAGACCGTACGTAAAGAATGCCGTACCACTTGTTTCGGGTCCCGGTGCATGCTGCGCATCGAGCATACTACGCGTCCAATACCCTTCAGGTTGCTGACAGGCCGCAACAGATTTTGCCAATGTACGGAAACGGTCTATATATTCCTGACGATACTTATCTGTTTCCGGAAGGTCTTTCAAGACTTTCGCCAGCCCCGCCAGTACCCAGCCATCACCACGTGCCCAGAAATCCTTTTTACCATTCACACTTTTGTGCTTGGGGTATACGTATTTTCCATCGCGATAGTAAAGTCCGGCTTCTTCATCATACATGATACTGTCTGCATAAGCGAGGTATTCATGCAGTTTCTCCAGGTAAAGTGGATTTTTTGTGATATTATATAGTTTGGTCATCACAGGCATTACCATATATAAACCATCCGCCCACCACCAATAATCATTGTTGGGTGTACTCATCTGATACTCCATCACCTCACGGGCACGGGCTATCTTATGTGTATCCGGTTCCAGATTATATAAATCGGCATACGTCTGAAAACAGATCTGATAATCGCCGAACAGTACATAATCATTGCTTTCGCCATAACTGTACTTCCAGTTGGCTTTATGATCCGATTTAGCGCCTTTCCACTCATTATGTTCCGCCCATCCTTTTGAGTATTCCAGGTATTCCGGTTTGTTGGTCAGGAAGTAAGCCTCCATGTTTCCGGTATGATAAGCGGCATTGTCCCAGAAAGAACGCCCGTGTTCCGGATGGTTTGTCTGCCAGTAGCCATTGACTTTATGAATAATGTCAACCACTTCTGCCGAAGATGAAACTTTCTTGGTTGTGCAACCGGCACACACCGCACAGCCTACCACCAGTGCGGAAAAAAGAGTTGCATACAATTTCTTCATATCTTTATTTTTTTGTATTCGTATTCGCTTCCAGTACATATATCATTTGAGGTTCAATCTCCGCCGTGCGTTCACCGTCGCCTTGACAAGTGTGCTGTACAAAGAGATTGAGTTTCCGCTGCTTCTTCCACAATTCCGTGTCATGGGACGGTTCCCAGGCATCTACGGAAAAATCCGTCAGGTCGGTGACTATCCACTTACCGTTGGCAACATCAGCAGTATGCGCCATTGAGACACGGCTGCCCCGCTCTTCGTCACGGAAAATATAGAAGATTTCTCCATCCTCTACCACAATACGCGGACGGGCAACAGGAATCATCTTAGTGCCTCCTCCCTTCAGTGTAAACGGAGTCTTGCGGTCTGTCACCTGACGATTATGCCATGTCTTCCCGTCATTCCAGACAATGCGATATTGAGGGACTTCACTGTCCGAACTCCTCCAATAAGTGGCAATATAAGGATTGCCACCAGCGTCTGCACTCATACTTGTCTGGTTTATCAATTCCGAGTTTTGTGGAATACGACAAGCATACTCTGCATTCGAAGCTGTAATCGGAAGTTTATATTGTTCACCATCCGACTTATACCAAGTCACTCCGTTATCAAAAGAACGCGCGTAGCAAAGATCATGGTTGGTCTCCACCTGCCAGGTTTCACGCCATACCCATGAGAGATGAATCGTACCTTTCTCGTCTACATATAGCTGCCAGTAAGCATTTCGTTTGTCTTCACCATCAATCAGGACATCCTGTACACGGGCCCATTTATGGTCTTTCAATGAATAACGGTTCATCACCAGATTTCCACGTCCGGAAGAACCGGAACGGTAGACAAACAACAAATCCCCGTCTGTCAGAGGGTAAAATTCCGGATAAGTAACATTTCCTTCGTCCACTCCGGTCATCGGCATTTTATCGCCCAGTTCCAAAGAACCGGGGGCGATACTGCGGCAGTAATTCAACTTATGTCCATGGTGGTCAAAAGAAACGTGCAGATACCCTTCTCCGTCCACCATTATACTGATGATATTGTGGGCATCTTTTACATTTCCACGATATTGAGTACGATGCAATGTCCATTGCTTCGAATTTAGTTTCCGTTTGCCCAACACAAGATAGCCATCGGCATCATAATAGCTGATATATTGCTCATCCCCATGCGTTACCAATGAATTATTGCGGAATATCGTTGTATTGACAGATGTACAACTATATCCTTTGGCAACTTCCACCAGTTTTTGCGAAAAGCACAAGGCAGAAACAGATAGTAATAAAAAAGTAAGCAGCAGTGTCCGTTTCATGATCTATTTTTTCTGTTTGTCAGATTTCTTGTATTTGTCAGATTTCTTCTGTTTGTCAAAGACGGTCAAATCCCACTTTTCATGCCATGGGATGGTAATAGCTCCGTCTTTTATCAATACAGGAAGCCATACATAGCGTGAATCTTCGAGGTCTTTCTTTTTCCAGCGGTCAAACATGGCAATATATGCATTCTTCTTTCCGATAACCGGTTGTACGTATGTACTCTGCGCATAGAAAGTCTTGTCTGCATCCGGACCCGTACAAGGATTACCTATCGTTTTCCATGTACCCATGATGGAATCCGCCACTGCGATTTCCGCTACATTCGGGTCCCAGCCGGTGCAGCCGGAACTTAACATATAATATTTGCCCTTATGCTTAAACACTGCCGGAGCTTCACGGGATTCTTTGATGAAATTGCGTGTAAAGCGTCCGCTTGGTTTCAGGTAATCGTCTGTCAGGAGACTGATATACATGGTTTCGTTATTTTCTGAAGAATAGAATTGGTAGGCACGTCCGTCATCATCGACAAAAACTGTCTGGTCACGGCTCATCGCATTATTCGGTCGGAAACTTCCCAAGTAAGTGAATGGTCCGTTTGGAAAATCAGAGACAGCTACACCCGCACACGCTTTGCTGTAATCGGCACTCTCTACATGTGCCCACATCACGAACTTACCTGTCTTTTTATTATAAATCACTTTCGGACGTTCCAAAACCTTCGACGGATGCAGGTCATGGTTCGGGTCCTCTTTGACTGCCGGAAGCACAATGCCCTCAAACTTCCAGTTCAGTAAATCTTTGGAAGAATAGCAGCCTACTCCCGTCACATCTGTACGATAACACTCCCATGTAGCCCAATCAGGCAAAATCGTTTTGCCCTTTTTATATTCTCCATACCAGTAGTAAGTACCGTCGTGGTAAAGAAGTCCCCCGCCATGCGCATTGATAGGGTTACCGTCCGTATCCTTCCACACTTCCCCGGGAATAATATAACTATTCTTCTGAGCTCGCATTTGTATTGGCAGTAACCCTATACAAACCACTACCAGTAATAACATTCTTACCATATATATTTCATTATTTTTGATGTTTCTCATTATTCTCTGCCGACATATCACCTCGCAGTGAAATCATTCGCTCACAAAGATAACCTATACCATAAAGAAAAGAGTTCAAATATCCGTCAAAAAAGGGATATAAAAAGACCATTCTTCGCAAAATGTATAATCTTCCGGAATTTTCCCCTTTCTCATAGAGAATATTTATTGCTGAAAGCAATAAATATGAAAAGTATATCCGCCGGCTTCTATATATACGATATTAATCAAAATTCCACCTATCCATCCATTTTATAAAGGGGACTCCTTTATCATCAAACTGAACAGGCAGCCAGATGTAGCGTGAATCCGCCAGGCTCTTCGGACGCCACATATCCGCCATAAAGAAAAATTGCCCTTTCTCCGGCAAAGGCAATATATAAGTACTTTGTCCTCCAAATGTCTTATCCGCATCTTCACCAACACAAGGGTTCGGCAGTTGCTTCCATTCGCCCAACATAGAATCAGCGGTTAGCAAACGGGCTTTATTAGGATCCCATCCCGTGCAGCCGGAAGTTATCATCCAATAAGTTCCCTCTTTCTTGAATATAGCAGGAGCCTCATTGTGTCCACCAGGGAAAATACGGATATATTTTCCTGTATGACTGAGATAATCATCGGCCAGTTCTGCAATCTGCAATGTCAGGTTATCTTCTGAGGAATAGATATGATAAGCCTTTCCGTCATCGTCCACAAATAAAGTCATATCACGGGACATTTGTCCGTCTTTCAGATCACGCTTTACGAACATACCTTTTGCAATAGCTTCATACCACTTCGGTGTCCACCATTCCTTATACTCTTCCGGATTCCACTTCATTTTCCGTTCTTTTCGGGTCATGTTCAAGGGGTAAGCTCCCGGATTGACCCTGCCGGAGCGAATGAAACGATAGGGACCGGCAGGAGAATCACTCACTGCAACGGCTGCACGCGCAGGTCCATAACCTTGTCCTTTCAGTTCTAAATGAAGCCACATGACAAATTTCCCGGTTTTCGCATTATAGATCACCTTGGGGCGTTCCATGATGCATCCTTTCTCAATGTCATGCCCTTCTTCCTCAGAGACAGCTAAGGCAATACCTTCAGATTTCCAGTTATACAGGTCTGTTGATGAATAGCAGTTGATTCCCTTCTCTGTGACAAAACCGGATGCAGGACGGTGTTCTCCAAACCAATAATATTTTCCTTCATGGAAAAGTATTCCGCCACCGTGCGCATTGATTACATTGCCATCCGTATCTCTCCAGACCTTTCCGGAAGCGATTCCCTTTTCTTTCTGATAGACTCTTACATAATCTATTTCATACTTCATCGGCAGGGCGGCCTCATCAATCGGGCCACCGTTAATTCCGCCAATGGCGAGATTCAGTAACAGGTATTGTGGTTTTGTAAAAGGATTGGTACCTTTACCGATACTTCCATTCCTTGTGCTGCTCAAAGGAATTTCATTTAGCAGTTCATCGTCCAAATATAGTTTGATAGCCTCTTCATCCCAGTCCATGCGCCAGATATGGAACTTAGATGCCCAATCGGGATCTTTGTCAGTGAAATGCGAATAAGGAGTAGCCTGACTGTCCCATTTTGCATGCCATTGACGGTCTGTTCCCCAAGCAGCATTGGCTAAGATATGTGGTGTTCCTTTAATCTGATAATATTCCATGATATCTATCTCACCACATGAAGGCCATTCCATATTACTTCCCAATGTCCAGATAGCAGGCCATGCTCCTTTTGCCACAGGAATACGAGCCTTTATCTCAAAACGCCCATACAGAAACTCTTTCTTTCCGGCAGTAGTTACTGAAGAAGAGGTATAGTCAATAAATTCTCTCTTCTTCCGCCAATCATTACTTCCGGATACATAAAGAGGATTTTTACGGTTCTGCTCTTTCCGGGCTTCTATTATCAACAGTCCATTTTTGCAAACTGCATTGTCGGATTGGTACCATTGAGCTTCTTCATTACGCGCATATCCTTGCTCAAAGTTCCATACAGAAGAGTTCAAAGGACCATCTGCATTAAATTCATCACTCCAAACAAGTTGCCAGTCGTCCTGGGCAAATATGCATAGTGAAAATGACAAGCCCATCATTAAATTTACAATCTTCTTTATCTTCATACTAATTTGTTTTTCTTTGGTATATCCAAACCTATTGAACTATTTATCCCTAATAAATAAAATGATTCATATTTACATCAGCAAAAATAAGACTTCAATAAAAAATAAAGGACTAGAAATCGTGCAATTAGGTCGAACTTTAGATCATATTCATTGAAATGACTCAATAATGAGCATCTTTGCACGATTTTATACCGAATAGAACACATCTGAAGTCATATAATCAAACGCAGGAGACAAGTTCAATCATCTCATCCCCTGCATTTACTACCTATATAAAAATACCTATCGATTACTTCGTCATTGTACCTCTCAGGCGATACCTCTTTCCACCGGACTCGTAATCGTAACAAAATGTAAATGTGCCATCCTCAAAACTAACGGTCCCGTTAGAAACCGGAAGATTCTTCCAGCCAGCCACTGTGAAAGTACCGTCCGGTTGACGTGTAAACGTCACACCGTTGTTATCAATTGAGTTGAAATAATCTTCAGATGTAATGTTTCCAGTTGGTGAAAGATCTGAATTCTGCGTAACATTAAAGAAACGAGCCTGATTTTTATTCACTGCCTTCAACGTACGCTGCATATTAACGGAAGAAGGAGTCAGTTCTTCATCATTGTCAGTCAACGTATATCTGATGGCTACCATCTGATAAATCCCTGAAAAGTCATTCGTTAAATTGAGATTCATTATGAGAACTGTATCCTTAGGTTGTTTCACGTAATCGGATACTGACTCAATTTTGAAAGTCAACGCATAAAGTTTATCACAATCCAATCCGGAAGTTTCGACAGTAAATGGCAACCGACTATATACATCGCCCGCTTTAATGGTCGTGCTCATTGACGGAAAACTGCAAAATTGATCACCCAACTTCTGATATTTTAATGGGGCATCCAACATATACTTATTATTGTACCATTCGATGGTAGCGTCATTGTGAGTCAAGACGACTTCCACATTCCGGTCGATATTCTGGCTACCTCCCGTAGCAACGGCAACATACGCATTTTGTGGACCATCGCCATACGCCACATCAAATTGCTGTACCACTTCATAGGCACCTACAATATAAACTTGTTTGTAGTATTGTTCACCATCCAAAGGGCTCTCTTTACTACAGGATGCAAATAATCCTACAAGTAGCCCCAACGTATAAATAGTTCTAATTAGTTTCATATTTCTTTTGATTATATAGGTTTATCTCCATTCCGGATTTTGCACGAGGTTTTTATTTTTATCCAACACACTCTTAGGTATAGGATAGAAATAGTGTTTGTACGAGAATGAACGCCGTGTCAATTTATCGTTCAAAATAGTTGTTGTGTAGAATTTCTGACGTTCATTGCTTCTTGCTTTGACGTTGCAACCGGAGATAGGACGATTGTATGCCTCCATAGCATCTCCCCAACGGCGCAAGTCGTGATAACGACGTCCTTCGCAAGCAAACTCTATTCTGCGTTCATGCTTAATCAGTTCACGGACCTTATTCCTGTCGGCAGCAACAGCCTCAGTAATTCCGGGCAGACCGGCACGATGACGAATCAGATTGAAATACTTCACAATATCAGCTGTATTATGTTCCACCGTCACTTGACTGCCGTTAGGCATCTCCAGCGTATAAGGTTCTTTCAACTCATTAATAGCCTCCACATAATTCAGCAATGTTTCCGCATACCGGAAAACCGGGAAATATTTAGCTTTGACCGTACCCTTTTTCATCTCATCTTCCAAATGTCTATATTTGACACAAGTATAGCCTGTACGATTATAATCTTCAGGATGATCCGGATTAGCGGAAGCATATCCGTCGGAATAATAAGTAACCTCAATATTCTTGTACTGATTCTCCGAAGAAGAAGTGCCTGGCCAGAATGAATGGCAAAAGCCTATCGTTGCATAAAAACGAGGTTCGCGATTGTTATACATTCTAGCAGTGCTCGCCAGAAGTGTAAAGCCAGAGAAAGTTTGGTTAGCGCCGCCAATTCTTTCAAAATTAACGCTGGCATCCGGATAAGGATAGTCCTGACTGGATTCATTGATATCTTGTCCGTCCACCATTTGGTAAGCATCAATCAAGTCCTGTACGAGATTCAAGCCACCCCATCCACCTAATTTGAAAGGTGCAGCAGCCACCAATGGGGCATCACCTGTCGGCATTTGACAGGAATAGATAAATTCAGGATTAATCATCACAGGAATTTCACCACTGAATGTATAAGTCAACGAACGGTAATGGTCGATACCGGCTGCTCCCTTTGGATAAGGCTCATAATAATCCGGATCTATCTCTTTGATAAATTCTTCATTAGTGGGCAGATCCTTGCTATCTATTTCTTTGGGAGTCCAATACAACTCAAATTTATTTGAATCAATAATGTATTTTGAATAAGCGGCAGACACTCCCCATTTCGAATTATCATTTTCCTGCGATATAAAGTTTGCGCCGTCACTTGTCCGCTGCCAGTCAGCATAAAACTTATTGCCGTTATACCACGGACTGGCTGCATACAATGTAATTCTTGACAAAGTAGCGTAAGCGGCCCATTGGGTAGGAAGCGTCACAACCGTTGAACTTTCTACTTCCAGTGGCAAGAACTGAATGGCCAGAGACATCCATTTACGGATTTCCAATACGCATTCATCGTATGTTCCTCGTTCCAGTGACATTTCGGCTACCGGCACATCCACATTAAAGGGCGTTTCCGGAACAATGGGCACAGGTCCGTACTGCAACATCAGCAGATAATAATAATATCCTACCAAAAAGTAGCATCGTCCCATCAACTCACGACGTTCAACGTCTGTCACATCGGGTACTTCATTGATTCTCGACAAGGCAGTGAGTGCCATACGAATACCCTGATAATATTTGGGATAGTTATTGTAATATCCGTCATAAGGAGTAATCTCGTCCAGCAAAAACTTCATGCCGTAGTGCTGGCTATCATTCCAGGACATGAAATTCTCATCAGAAGCAATTTGGAACGGTGTAGAAGAATTTGACCAAAGTTTGCCTTCATTGGGTATATATTGCGCTGCACCGTTAATATACTGATCCAGGAGTTCTTTGCGAGAGAATACGGAGTCAAGAAAAGTCATCTGGTCAATATATTCTTCGACATCCAGATAATCACCGCAAGATTGCAGCCCGATGGTTATACTACAAACCATCGACAGAAATAAAGTCTTTATAATATTTGTTTTCTTTTTCATAATAATCGTCCTTTAGAAAGTTAAGTTCAACTGTAAGGTGTACATCCTTTGCAAAGGATATTCCGCTCCATTACCAGAGGCTTGCGATGGATCAAAAAGCTTCACTTTATCCCACACATGTAGATTCTCGCCTATCAGACTGAGAGTAGCAGATTCCACACCGACACGACTCTTCAACCAATTATTCGTAAAACGGTAAGAGACATCTACATTTTTGAGGCGCAGATATTTACCGTCAGCTAACCAGAAGGTAGACTCCTGATTATTATTTTTATTTTCTCCATACGTTAGTCGCGGAAACTTAGCATTCGGATTCTCTGCCAATGCAGGATCAATGCCATTAACCTCAGCATATTCTCTTGGAATCCAACGATTTCTTGGATCAGCAACCATTTCGAGTAAGTTACCTCTTGATTCATTTAAGAAAGGATAGAATCCCCGACCACCTTGAAAATATTGTACTTTAGAGACTCCTTCAAACAAAATACTAACACGGAATGCCTTGTAGTTCCAATCAAGTGCAAAACCGTATTGTATAAACGGTACAGCAGAGTAGTTGAGAGGTACGACGTCATCTTTATCAATCTTACCGTCACCGTTCACATCCTTATACTTGATATCGCCCGGACGATAATTATCCATAAAGGTCTGTTTGGGACTACTTTTAATGTCATCCTCATCTTTAAATAATCCCAAAGCAATTAATCCGCGCTGTACTTTGTAAGGGACTCCGGAATTAGACTGATATGGATAATTCACCCCACTCTGTTCCCAGTAGATCACTTCGTTTTCAGCGTGAGTAAAGTTACCACGTACAGTAAGAGCCATATCCTTATTAAATGTATGAGTATAAGCTAGTGTACCATCCATACCCCACGACTTCATGCTTCCGATATTAGCATAAGGAAGTACATTGCTTAAACCACCCTCGTCCGGTATATTGGCACGCCTCTGGAAAATATCGGTTGTCTTCGTATGAAAGAAATCCACTGTCATGTCTACCTTATCATCAAAGAAACGGGCATCGATACCAAAGTTCGTTTTTGTACTGACTTCCCATTTTAAATTCATTGATCCGGTACGATTTTCGGCAAGTCCGGTTCCCCATGTACTGGAAACGTTACCTAAAGTAGTTAAATAAGGGAATCGAATATCATTACCATTCTCATCTTTCAGACGATCATTTCCTACCCGTCCCCAAGAAGCACGGAACTTCAGGAAGTTATTGAATGGGAGCAGATTTCTATACCAATCATATTGCGTAGGCACCCACCCCCCGGAAATAGAGGGGAACCAACCGTAGCGACGTTCTTTATTGAAATTTTCCGAACCGGTATAGCCAAGATTACCTTCTACAAGATAGGTATCTTTATAAGAATAGGTAGCGCGGAAGGAAAGTGCCTGATAACGTTTGGGAATGCTGACTAACACACCGTTTCCCCAATCCACATTGGTCAGTTCCTGGCGGTAAAAATGCGCCAACCCCGTCACACGGTGATCTTGATTAAACAAACGTTTATAGTTGGCGGCAGCTTCGAAATATAATTCCCGATTGGATGCTGATCCCTGTGTTGCTGTCATATCCTCCTTATTTACAGTACGCACAGTTTTCAAGCTACCATCCAAATAACGTCCATCTTTGGGATCGGCATAATATTGTTCGGGGTTCATATGTCTGTCGACTATGTGTGCACCATTCATAGAGAATGAGAACAAGCCACGTACTGACAATCCCTCTGTGATCATACCCAAATCCTGCGACAAGCCTACATTTATTTTGGTAGAATACGTCTCATTGGTAGTATATCCCATGTAATTCAGGCGTACATATGGTGATTTATCCTCCAGATTAGTGCCATAAGCAGGCAACTGACCATTAGAGTACCTCACAGGAACCACAGTAGGAGGTAAGTTCGCTTGCGATTCCCACAGGTATTTATTGCTTGAGCCTGTTCCTGGTGCGTTTTGTGTCTTGATTACTGCTTCCAAATTCAAACTCAACAAAGTTGTTTTTGTAAGGTCAGCATCAATATTTGTACGGAAATTATATTTATGATAGTTTACATTAACGTCATGTTTGCTTGCAGACTTATCCTGTTTAAATAGAGCTTCAGAGTTAAGGATACCCAAACTCATATAGTAGCGAGCACTTTGTCCACCACCGGAAATACTTAAATGGTGTTGATTGTTAATTACATGATCTTTCAAAATCACATCACGCCAATTCACATTCGGATATAAATCCGGGTCAAGACCTGTTTTGAATAATTCTAGTTCAGTAGCAGAATATACCGGGTCGTCTCCACGAACGGAGCGCGCTTCATTCGCCAATGTTGCATATTGATAAGCATCAGCATATTCCGGCATACGGGGTGAATAAGAATAAGTAGCATTAGTTTTGAAATTGACATGCAACTTTCCGGCTTTTCCTCGCTTCGTAGTAACTACAACTACACCATTGGCACCGCGAGTTCCATAAACGGCTGTTGCCGATGCATCTTTCAGAATACTAAAACTTTCGATATCAGCAGGATCAAGATCGTTGATATTTCCTTCGATTCCGTCTATCAACACCAATGCACTAGAACTGGCGCCAAACGTACTCATACCACGAATCCAGAACTCCGAGAAGTTGTTACCAGGTTCGCCACTTCGGGTCACGGCAATAATGCCCGGCACGCGTCCACCCAACATGTTACTCACCGATACCGCAGGAGCTTGAATCCCTGCCGGGTCTACATTGGTGATAGCGCCTACTACAGAAACCTTTCTCTGAGTATCACGCCCCACTACCACAACCTCATCAAACTCATTGACCGCCTCCTTCAAAGCAATCTTCTCTTTCAGTTTCGTAGCAGTATATTTAATTTCCCGAGTTTCATAACCTATATAAGAAAATACGAGTGTACTTCCGGCAGGAACACCTGTTATCTTAAACCGTCCGTCAAAATCGGTAACAACTCCTACACCCTGTTTTCCTTTTATCTGAACAGACACTCCGATGAGTTCCTGTCCTTGCTCGTCCAAGACGATACCCGCAACATCTATTCCGCCTTGGGCGAACATAGTTGCTGACATGAATACCCAAAATAGTACTAAAATACTTCGTTTCATATTTATGTTTTTCTTAGTGATTATTCTACTGCATACTTCCTAATAGCTTTTCCCCAGGCTTCAGCTATCCAATAGCCACCTTCACCATCGTAACAAATATCATAAGGATAGTTAAAGGTAGCTTCCAGCGGTGTGCCATCTATCTGACTTGCTACATCTACCTGACCAGCTACAGTAGATACATAGCCATCAAGAATATCCAACTTGCGCAAGCAGTACCCCTTAAATCCATCAACAATATAAAAGTTTCCATCTTCGTCCACTGTCATTCCGTTGGGTTGGGCAAACAAAGCTTCTTCCCGAAGACCATCTTGCACTGTCTTTTGGGTAGCCGACCCACAGAACCATTCACATTCTCCATCAGGAGTAATCTTGTAAACTGAAGACAGATTCTGGTCAGACATGTAGAAATTGCTATCTACAAAATAATAAATAAGATAAGGGCCAGGATTTGTGCCAAGAGATCCTGAGAGTTCCAGTTGCTTTATTAATGTTACCTCTTGTGTCTTCACATTGAAGCGACCGAAATTCTTGTTAGAATCAACAAAATAGAGCCATTCTTCTGTCTCATCCAATGCAACAGCACCAATTTTACCACTAAAAGTAGAACCAAGCTGTCCGATACGTGTAGGTGCCCAACCACTTGCTTTCATATAGACATATACTGTATGAGTCCCTTCCCAACCAATACTATACACTCTTTGTTTGTCTTTGGTAACAGCAGGCTTTCCACCTTTAAAACCCGGATGAACGGTAGTCACCTTGTTATCATCCACCGAAATCAAACGGACACGAGGATCATCTCTTTGATAAGCAAGTACCGTATTATTTCCTACGGCTGCAATTCCCCACATGTACTTGAACTTTGCAGATGCAAGGTCACCATCATCATTCCCATCTTTTGAAGCCGAACCAGAGATGGTAGAAACATTCTGGGCCTGTTCATACTTAAATGTGCCATCTGTAGTCACTTCCTTCCCATCAACAATTACCTTGATACGGTTTCCACCCGGCAATTGTCTGGGTGCAAGACAATAAAGGGTATTATTATCGATACCTATTACTGTAGATAAGCGTTCTGCTGCCTCGTCCACAAAATAAACTTTCACCTTTGATTTGTCTGTACCAAAGTTAGAACCTTTAACGATAACCTTTTCCCGTAGCTTGCCCTCTACCGGCATAAAGCTCTCCACTGTAACGGGCTGATTCGGATCATAAGTCGCCCCAGTGGTTTTGTTGTCATCGCTATCTTTACAGCTTCCTATTAAAAAGAGAAGTGCTAGCACTAAAGAATAGAAAATGCAATTTCTCATAGCAAAAATATTTAAGATATTAGTAAATAAAAAATTAACCGTTCATTAATTGATTTATGATTTCAACGACCAATTAACAAGTGCAAATGTAAGTTAAGTCACTCCAGATGAGGTCCAATATGAGTTATCTGAGGTCGAATTATAGATATTCCTCCTTTTTAAACTATAATTCGACCAAGGAATAAGGATAATCTGATCTGTAAAATAAAAACCACATATAACATAACATCAATAAAACAATAATTTGTTATATGGTAAACCGTTAATGAAATCAGTTCACTCCTTGCAGGTTATCGCTCACATTCTTAAGTCCTTAGCTACGAACAATTAAGTTTTTTGTTAGTCATATTAGTTCGTGCCACTATAGTGGTACGCAAGATGCACTATAGTTCCCTTTACGCACCACTATAGTAGAACGAAAAGATAACTATAGTGGAACGAATTAGCTAATGGGGCAAAAAATATTAATACTACAAAGAAAACTGATTAAATATTCGAAGAGTATAGCTTATTGCCATACTAAACTTAACTATAACTCTGCTATCCTCAGAATATGGTTTGTTACACCCTACAATGCACTATTTTACAAATATGCATATCAAAATAATTATTGGTAAATAGGTTACCCCTATCTATGCCTATACATTTTGAATAAACCGCTCAATATATTCAGACGGTAACATATCAAATTCTTTTTTGAAACAAGAACTAAAGTATTTAGGATCATTGAAACCAACTGCATAAGCAAGTTCAGAAACACGAACATTAGTGCCTTTTTCCTCCATTATCCTACAAGCTGCTTTCAAACGGACATTTCGAATAAAAGAAGAAGTATTCAAACCTGCCAAAGATTTCAATTTCTTATATAACGTAGATTTACTTGTACGCATTTCATCTGCAAATTGCGCCTGGTCAAAATTAGGGTCTTCCAAGTGATTATTTACACAATGGATAGCACGTTGAATAAAGTCTTCATCCAAACTTGTGTAATTCAGGTCTTTCACCTCAAAAACTATTTGATTTTTAAAGTCACGCGCCATTCGTTCCTTATATTTCAGCAGATTACGAATACGTGCATGAAGAACTGTCAGATTAAAGGGCTTGCTAATGAACGCATCTGCACCAATTTCATAAGCTTCTGCTCTGTCCTCTTCCTTATTTTTGGCAGTCAGCAGAATCATCGGTATATGACTCATCTCCAGATGCCCTTTCACATACTTGCAGAACTCAATACCATCCATCTCAGGCATCATTACGTCAGACACAATCAAATCAACATCCTCTTTTTCTAATACTGCAATGCCTTCTTTCCCATTCTGGGCCGTAAAGACATTGTATTCACGACTCAATAACTTTGTCATCAGGTGTAGTAATTCCCCATTATCTTCCACTAATAATATAGTGTTAGCCTTTATAGTCACTTCCTGAGTTTCTACATCGGCATCCTCCTGTGTATCCTCGTAATTTACAGGATTTTGCATTAAAGAGATAGCCTCATCATCAATTTGCTCTTCATCATAATAAGAACGCTCAATAGGAATCCGTACCATAAATTCGGTACCATGATCCACTTCGCTTTCGACCGAGATGGTTCCTCCATGTAACTCTACCAAATCTTTAGTCAGCGAAAGTCCAATTCCTGTGCCAATAGTATTGAACTTACGATAGTCACCTTCATAAAATCGTTTAAAAAGATTTTTCTGTTTCTCTTTTGAAATGCCTTTCCCGTTATCTTTAATCTTCAACAGGATAAAATCCTTATCTGTCTCATCATAAGATAAGGAGACTTGAATAAATCCATCCTCTTTATTGTATTTAGCTGCATTAGATAACAAATTATACAGAATCTTATCCAACTTATCCATGTCAAAGTAGCCTATCATTGATTCAGGATCACAAAGAAATGAAAAGTGTATCTTACGTTTCTTTACTAAAGGCTGGAAACTCTCAGCCGCATTCTTCACAAAGGCAGCAATATCTCCCGGCGAAACCCGTAACTTCAGATTACCTGTTTCCGCTTTTCGAAATTCAAGAATCTGTTGCAGTAAACGTATTAATCGCTGTATATTGCTATTCATTACAGTATACAAATCATTATGGCTGGGCGCCTGTGTCTTCAGCTCATCAACTGTAGCCGAAATAATGGTCAACGGAGTTAATAGTTCATGTGTGATATTAGTAAAGAACTGCAATTTCGCATGATTCAGTTCTTCCGCTTTTGCTTTTTCTATTTCACGCAGACGCAAGGCATTCCGAAGCAATATACGATTCTTTGCTGTACGGTAAATCGAAACTCCTATAACTGATACTATTATCACATAGAGCAGATATGCCCACCAGGTAGCCCAGAACGGAGGAAGGACTACCACTGTCAATTCACGTACATAGCCACTCCATTCTCCGTTCTCATTGGTTGCTTTCAACTGAAAAGTATATGTCCCGCTCGGCAGATTGTTATAATAAGCAAAGCGGCGGTCTGCATCCGTATACTGCCAATCCCTGTCAAAGTTCTGTAGCCGGTAAGCATATCTGTTTAGTTCGGGATTCTTATAGGTAAGGGCGGCAAATTCAATACTAAAATTATTGTATTTATGAGGAAGTTCAATCTTACTGGTATAGGTAGGCATTACCGGCGAAATCTTCTGCTGCAGTTCAACCGGCAAGTTACTGAAAGAATGATTGAATATTTTAATATCTGTTATCAGGAAATTGGTTTCCTGAGAGGGTATTTCCATTTTATCAGGAAAAAAACTGTTGTAACCCTTATGTCCTCCAAAAAACAATTCTCCATTTCGACTACACGATGAATTGACTATAAAATTATCCTGCAACCCATCAGCAGAAGTATAGATACGGGTCGAGAAATCATTTCCAACAGCAGCTACATAAAGTTTCACTAGTCCGGAAATCGTTCCCAGCCATAAATTACCACTTTTATCTTCTTCTATGCTAACGATAACGTCTCCCGGAATACTATATGCACGCGTTTTTTCCTCAAATTCTCCTTTGTTACGATTATAAAGGTATAATCCTCCTCCCTCAGTCCCTGCCCACAATCGACCAAAACGATCAAGATGTATACAGAGAACTGCATTTGTGATTAGCTTACGATTATGAAAACTATAATTCTCATATTTCAATGTGGAAGGTTGACGGACATCCCCCGTTATATGAATCACACCCAAATTAGAAGTTGCCAGCCAGACACTGCTATCCATATCCTTTATGATATCTCTTACATATATCCAGCCTGCCGACAAACTATCATTAAAGTTCATCGTTTCAAAGCGATAGTCTGTACCGTCAGCCAATCTGACCCCTATTCCTCCTCGCGTGCCAACCCAGCAATTCCCTTCATAATCTTCATATAAAGCCGACACACAATCAGAAGTAAGGAAACCGCTATTCTTTGTAGTCAAGTGTTTTACCTTTTCACCTTTCCGATATACGTAGATTCCTCCATTATACATACCAAACCAGATTTCACCACTCTTCTTACGCTGGGTAACTGCGAAAAGGGATGGCAAATCTTTTAACCCCGAAAATTCCGGTATGTGCGAATACATCTTTAGCTTTCCTGTTTCATACTCTCTACAGGCCAGTCCATAAGTTCCTACTCCAATCCATAGGTTTTGATCTGAATCAGCAAATAAGGTACGAACGGAAGTTACCGGAATATCTTCATCTCCAAAGTTAAGTGTATATAAAGCAAATGTAGATTGACGTGTATCAGCCATCAGAACTCCTCCCCCAATAGCCCCTATCCACATATTCCTCTGAGCATCACGCATAATCGAGTTAACCTCGTCAGAAGGAATACGATAATCTGTTTTTCCCGATTTATAATTAATAAATGCGTCCGGTTCATCAAGTTTTAAGATACTCAACCCACTACGTGTACCAACCCACAGGGTATGAGTATTGATATCTTCTGCTATATCATATACTATATTATCAGACAAACTGGAATCATCACCGTTCTCATGCAGAAAACGCTGATAAGACACACGTTGCATATCTTTAGGATTCTGCAATTTAAAAAGACCATATCCCCAACTCCCTACCCAAATATCTTTATTACTATCTTCATAAATTACATGAGAAGAATATTGGTCATTGATTTTCGGATATATTTCCACTTTATCTGTGGATGGAGAATAACGAAATAAGCCTTGTGCCCAAGTTCCAATCCAGAGATCGCCATCTGAATCTTCTAATAATGATTTTATGGTAACATACCGCAGTCTACTATCTCCAAAGTCATCTCCACAAACTACAAAAGTATCTTTCTCTGCAACATAACGACATAAACCGTTATCCGTCCCCACCCAAACAGTATTATCGCGAGTCACACACAGAGCAGACACTACATTGTTAGAAAGATATGGTGCCTTATACTTTTTTATTTCTCCGGTTCTTTTATCCATCACGTTCAGTCCTTCCGATGTACCAATCCAAAGATGATTATTATTATCATCAACCAAACAAGTGATGCTATTGGTAGTCAATAAATCCGGAGAGTAAAGATTGGATTTGTAAAGAGTGGTCTCATAGCCATTATACTGGCAAAGTCCATTACGAGTAGCGAACCAGATAAATCCATCTTTATCTTGATACACTTTTTGTACTTCATTTGTCGGCAAGGAATATGGTGCAGAAAGTTGCTTAAATTTGAGGTTGTAGATGACATCCTCTGTTGCCAATAGTAAAGCAGACTTCAAAAGCAAAAACAGAATCAAAAAACTCAGCTTATAATAAAGGATAACGATTCGCGCGTTTTTCATATGGTCATATTTTGTTCGTTAAATACAATATAATAATTGACAACTATACATACGACCAAAATTATGAATAAAAAATTTAATAAACAACGATTAGACAGTTCCAGCTATACAGATATACTGATAAGTAGAACGTTTTGAAGGAAAATTCACCATATAGGCATTTAAGGCTCACCATTATACATAAAAAATACAGTGGGAAAATATTCCCACTGCACACTTCTCATATTTCTAAATTACTCAAATAGAACCGTTTTTATCTCTTTCGTATCCAGACGCACTGTCACTTGTTTCTTATCTTCCGAAATATCTATCGCCCGGACCGGATTCAACTCTTTCTTTGTAAAGCCGTTCTTACCTTCATTCTTCTTCCAAAGTTGAAGCGTCACATAAATCTTGCTGCCAGCCAATTTATCAGAAGCCATAATCAAAGCACACTCATCGCTGACAGGGTGCAGCCCTTTCGGATACGATGTATATAGTTTATCCCATCCAGCCAATGGTATCATAGCCAGTTCATACTCTCCGTTATCAATAACCGGAATATCCAGCTTGCCGACCCTCCGGGATGTTTCTTTAAATACACCATTCAAACGAGGCAGGGAATAATGTCCCAAACAGATTTCCGTCGGTTCGGAGACCGAAACTTTATCCACTCTCAATATTCCATTCGGCAGCGGAATATCGGCCAGTTGATATCTTACTGTACTGTCTGTTTCAAGTACGGCATCACGGCGATAGATACCGTCTTTAAAACTTTGGAACGTATAAAGCCGTAATACTTCCCACTCGCCTTTCTGATTCTTTGTTCCGTAATTCATGGATATTTCTCCGTTCTTACCATCCGCCATCCACGGGAATTCCGTATTGTAAGCCAATTTGTTATAATTCTCCGTACTACGAAACTTCTGCCAGTCCTTTGCAACAGTTTCATGGCACCATGAGCGCATCTCAGCGCCTCCGCTATTCGGGTAATTCGTAATCAACAGGTTGGTTCCCGGCTGAAACTTATTATAGACATTCCCTTTTTTCAGTTCTTTATCCCAAGGACCATTATTTTCGGTGGCAGACCAGAAGTCTGAATTTTCCGGCAACAGCAAACTCAAAAAAGCTTTTCCGCACCAGTATACACTACCCCGACAACTATAAATCTGCACAGCGGGAGCAAACGGGCCATAAAATCCCATCGTTGGAACTCCTTCCTCCAGGAATTTCGGATTTTCCAGAAATTGCAGCAAGGTAGAAGAAGCAATCCTCCTTATCCAGCCATAATTTACATCGCCACTTTTATCATATTCCCACAGAGACAACGGGGCAGTCGCTGCAAAACGATAGCAGATGCTTCGTCCCCACATATTCATCTTACCATCCCGGCTAAACATGTATGGATAGTTAGCTACCATATCATGCTGGTTTGCCAGGAACTGCTGTGCCAACTGGGGAAATTGCTTCTTTCCAAACATTTCCGCCCAAATGGGGCCGTATGTCTGATAAGCCCACGCACTGTAATAATCATAAGCCGGAGCATCATTATACCAGCCTTCCCCCCGATAACGTGCCAGCAGTTTCTTTAAATTCGACTCCAGATAGCTCTCATTCACTGCATAGCCCTGATCTTTCAGAAAACTTAAAATAAAGACATTAAAGAACATCCAGTTAGAGCCTATGGTCGGTCCTTCTCCGTAGCTCAGCATGGTTGCAGCAAGCGAATCCTTTTGCGCTTTTGTCAGCGGGTCCCACAAAACGGCCTGAGCCGCTTTCATTGAAATGGCCAAAGAACCTAACTCCAGTAACGTCTGGCTAGGTCCTCCTTTACGATGAGAAATAAAACTCGGACTTTTCGGATTAGAGATACCGACTAATTGGTGCCGATAGTAATCTGCTACTCTTATTCCATTCATTACCAGTTCCGGATTATCTTTCAACAGGGGTGCTGCAATAAATAAGGTTCGTGCCAGCCCCTCCAACTTAGCAACCGGAACTTGTCCGTCATTATTGGGATATGTTTTGTCCAGTTGCTTCGGAAAGTACATCTGATCATCCAACGTATGGATATAACCGAATGCTCCTTTCAGCAGATACTCTCCCGCCTGTATCCAGTGTTGACGTGTCATTCCCGTATAAGGACTCTTTTGAAAATCAGGCTGCTGTACAGTAAACACACTCTCCTGAGCAATAGCGCCCGACAGTTCTGCCAACGGGAGAACAAATAATAAAAGAACTCCTATCACACAATCTCTTAAAACTTTTCTTCTCATTGTATTTCTATTTTTTGATCCAGCAATCCGTTAATATACACACATAATACTCCCTTCTTATACTCCAGCTTCAACTTGAAACTCCCGTACTTTTGTGGAGTGTACCACTCACCGCCTGTATTGCGCGAAGTTGTTTTCCAGCAATCAGATGTTCCAAGTATATTTGTGCTAGGATATACCTTTCCGTTATATCTAACTTCCGGTTTCATGGTTTGTCCGTTCAGATAATATTGAAGATCACCCAATTGTAAAAGGGAGCCTTGATAATTGTCTGCATCCAAAGTGACCGTTTGTTCCAATACAAAAGCCTTCTTCGGGTTGAACTTGAAATCCTTCTCCGTTACAACAGTCTTTTCCTTCTTCGCCCCCGGGAAACCTTTAAAATCACAGGCAATCCCTGTGCAATAGCCTTGCGGATACCGTGAACTGACAATCCAATCGTAATAATTGCCATACATCCATGTGAGCCGCAAAGGCGTATTTTTTGAATTTGGTACTATATAAGGACGGACATTATTCTGCTGCGAGTCTTGCGTAACCGCTTCTGTAGAGACCACCTCCCCGACCTCGTTCAAGATAAATTTCACGATCTCGTAAACCTTCCCCTGCTTTCCTTCCACAGGCAACGAGCAATAAACATGATTCGTATTCGCCGGATCTATAGTCATACCGGCACTGTAACATTTCTCCGAGTTTGGTGTCTGGTGAAAATGACCGCCGGCGTTGGCAAGGAATGTCTTTTTCCATTCGTGTCCGTTCCACTTCGCATAATAGTAATCATGGGAATTCTTATCACTACTGATTCGTACCATTGCAATGACCGGATTATCATTCTCATCCGAAGCAACCTGCCACACCCAATCGCGTGCGGATGGATTATCTATCAGAGTAGATGGATACTGACGCGCATAATCATCCGTCTTATTCACTTTAAAAGTACCGTCAGCAATAGTCGAAAGAGTATTCCCCTTAACATCCTTCAACTGCAAAGAGTGAATGTCTATATAATTAAAGTAGAGGAAATTAGGATTCTCATTATCCGGATGACCGGTTGTATAAGCAAAATAAATCTTATCTTTCCCATTCGACATATACTTGGCATAAGGACGGGCACCGGTAGACTGTACTATCTGATACGGTCCCCATTCCACCGCCACCTGATCATTCTGATCGGGCAACGACAGCTTGGCGATAGTAGGGTGCCAGCCAATCCCCCGCCAACAGAGATAGATATGTTCCGGATCATCCGATAAGATAAACGGAGACGGATAGGTGGTATTGTCCTTTGTTTTAATCACCTTTTCCTCTCCCAATGTCGTAATATCTCCGGGAAGGCGGGAAATACGATAGTAGAAACAAGGCTCATCCGTGTGACGGGAATAAAAGATCATAATCCGTTCATCCGGCAATACCAGAAACGTCGGATTATTGTGATCATCCGGCTGAAAATAGGAACGAATCAGTACCTCGTCCTGTCTTTTCTTTTTAAAGTCATACTGCATCGCTTTAATATTGCCGTGTATATCAATATAGCCGACATATGTCTTGTTTATTGTACCTTTTTCATTCTCATAATGCAACGCACGCGGATCAGCGAACCAACACCATGCTCCTTCGGAAGTTACTTCATACACTTGAGAAGATGCTACATTTTTATCACTGCCGGCATTTACAATGTCAACTTCGTGTCCTTGCACCGACAGCAAATGACAGAACAAATATAAAATCAGAAAAGGTAAAATCAGCTTCGCTCTCATGGTAACCAACTATTTTTTAGATTCAGCGCAAAAATAATGCTTTAGATACAAAAGGACATCCGAATACCGTTCATTAAAGTCCAAATTTAGATCATCTTCCCTATTATGAATGATAATTACCCTCCTTTGACAGATATGTAACCTTTTTATTTAGGTGGATCCCCTATCTTTGTCGTACTTATAATATAATAAAAATCTAACTATAAATATCATGAAGCATTTATTTACCAGAATCTTTCTATTCCACTTATTACTCATCGGAACAGTACAAGTAACGGCACAGAATAAGAAATCCGGCAATCCTATTCTACCGGGGTTCCATGCCGACCCGGAAGTACTGTATTCTCATCAGACAAAACGCTATTATATTTACCCCACCAGTGACGGATTTCCGGGATGGGGCGGAAGTTATTTTAAGGTCTTTTCATCGAAGAATTTAAAAACATGGAAAGAAGAGACTGTGATTCTGGAGATGGGCAAAAATGTGTCTTGGGCAAACGGAAACGCATGGGCTCCCTGCATCGAAGAAAAGAAGATAGACGGGAAGTATAAATACTTCTTTTATTATAGTGCCAACCCAACGACCAACAAAGGCAAGCAAATAGGAGTTGCCGTAGCCGACTCCCCCACCGGACCTTTCACAGATCTGGGCAAACCTATCATCACCTCTTCTCCCACAGGACGGGGACAGCAGATTGATGTGGATGTATTCACCGACCCCGTATCCGGCAAAAGCTACCTCTATTGGGGTAACGGCTACATGGCAGGAGCCGAGCTCAACGACGACATGCTGTCCATCAAAGAAGAGACAACGGTAGTATTAACTCCCAAAGGAGGGACTTTGCAGACTTACGCATACCGTGAAGCTCCTTACGTTATTTATAGAAAAGGAATTTACTACTTCTTCTGGTCTGTAGACGACACCGGCTCACCCAACTACCACGTAGTTTATGGTACCGCCCAATCACCGCTAGGTCCGATCGAAGTAGCCAAAGAACCAATAGTACTCATCCAAAATCCAAAAGAAGAGATCTACGGACCTGCCCACAACTCTATCCTGCAAGTACCGGGAAAAGACAAATGGTATATCGTATACCACCGTATCAACAAGAACCATCTGAATGACGGACCGGGCTGGCACCGCGAAGTATGTATTGACCGGATGGAATTCAATCCGGACGGAACAATCAAACAGGTAATCCCTACACCATAACACCGCAACAGAGATTCATACTAAAATAAATACTAAGATGAAAAACATTCTGACTGCGACATTCCTGACCTGCATCTGCATAACAGGCAGCGCGCAAATAAATCATGGATATCCTATAGACCCTGTCCCCTTTACTTCCGTTAAAGTGACGGACAACTTTTGGGGACAGCGCCTTCAAGCAAGCCGTGAAGTAACCATCCCTCTGGCATTCAGCAAATGTGAAGAGACGGGACGTTACGAAAACTTTGTAAAGGCAGCACATCCCAGCGATACCTACAAAGTAGAGGGCTTCTCTTTCGACGATACCGATGTATACAAAACAATAGAAGGAGCCAGTTACTCTCTGCAAACCTATCCGGACAAGAAACTGCAAAAGTACATTGACAGCGTACTCGTCATTGTTGCCGGAGCACAGGAACCGGACGGTTACCTTTATACAGCCCGCACCATGAACCCGAAGCACCCGCACAACTGGGCAGGAAAAGAGCGTTGGGTAGCGGTAGAGAACCTGAGTCATGAGTTCTACAATCTGGGCCACATGATAGAAGGAGCCGTAGCGCATTATCAGGCTACCGGAAAACGAAACTTCCTCGATATCGCCATTAAATATGCCGACTGTGTCTGCCGCGAAATCGGCAACGGCCCTCAACAGAAGAAATACGTACCGGGGCATCAGATAGCCGAAATGGCTTTAGTCAAACTATACATGGCGACGGGAGACAAAAAGTATCTTGATCAGGCAAAATTCTTCCTGGATACCCGTGGATATACCAGCCGGAAAGACACCTATAGTCAGGCACACAAACCTGTGGTAGAACAGGATGAAGCCGTAGGACATGCCGTACGTGCCGTATATATGTATTCCGGCATGGCAGATGTGGCAGCCATCACCGGAGACAGCAGCTACATCAAAGCGATAGACAAGATTTGGGACAACATCGTTTCTAAAAAGATTTATATAACCGGAGGCATCGGTGCACACCATGCAGGCGAAGCATTCGGCAACAACTACGAGCTGCCTAACCTGTCCGCTTATTGTGAAACCTGCGCCGCTATCGGCAATGTATACATGAACTACCGTCTTTTCCTGCTGCACGGAGACGCCAAATATTTCGATGTCCTGGAACGCACACTATACAACGGTCTGATATCGGGTGTATCACTGGACGGAGGTTCTTTCTTCTACCCCAACCCGCTGTCTTCTAACGGAAAATACAGCCGCAAACCTTGGTTCGGCTGCGCCTGCTGCCCTTCAAACGTCAGCCGTTTCATTCCGTCATTACCGGGATATGTGTATGCCGTGAAGAACGATCAGGTATACGTGAACCTTTATCTTTCCAACAAAGCCGAGCTAAAGGTAGACAAGAAAAAGATTCTGCTGGAACAAGAAACCGGCTATCCCTGGAATGGCGACATCCGCCTGAAAATAACGCAGGGCAATCAGGACTTCACCATGAAACTCCGTATCCCCGGCTGGGTACGCGGCAATGTACTTCCCGGTGATCTGTATTCTTACGCCGACAATCAGAAACCTGCCTACCAAGTATCCGTAAACGGACAGACAGTAGAAAGCGATGTCAATGATGGCTATCTCAGCATTGCCCGCAAATGGAAAAAGGGAGATGTGGTAGAGGTACATTTCGACATGATCCCCCGAATAGTAAAGGCAAATCCAAAAGTAGAAGCCGATCACGGACGTGTTGCCGTTGAACGCGGCCCCATCGTTTATTGCGCAGAATGGCCGGACAACAGATTCAACGTCCACAGCATACTTCTCAACCAGCATCCGCAATTCAAGGTAACAGACAAACCGGAGTTACTTTACGGCATCCGTCAGATAACGACCGATGCGCAGGCATTAAGTTATGACAAAGCTGGAAAACTGGTAACTAAAGACGTAGAACTCACACTGATACCCTATTATGCCTGGGCACATCGGGGCGAGGGTGACATGGAAGTATGGCTGCCTATCGATGTAAGCGCCACATCAGCACAGCCACAGGAAGCGGGAAAATGGGAAGATAACGGATTCTTTAAGAATTAATAATAAGCTGAGTCGAAGATAAGAAAGTACAGAGAACTTTTTTAGGCACGGATTTCACAGATGAACACGGCTTTTATTCATTAAGACCGTGTAATCTGTGAAATCCGTGCCTAAAATAATATTATTATATCAATCAGCCATTATCTTCACATCCGGCGAAGGGGCCCGGAACCAATATTCCGTCACTTTTCTTCCCTGTCCCGGAACCGTAAAAGACAATTTAATCAGATTATCATGCAATCGTTCCACACTGATTTCATTCTTTACTCCTTGTATGAAAACCGGATCAACCGATTTTTCCACCATCTCCACGTAAGTGCCATCCGACGGCAAACTGTACTCTCCCTGACAATAGATGATGGCATTTGACCTGCCGTTCATACCGGCTGTCATTATATTCATGAATGTCTGATCAGGCGATACGATCTTTAAAACAGGCAATAACAGAATTTTATATCCATGTTCGCCCGGTTGCACAACGCAACTCTGCCATACTCCTTGCAAAGACCTGTTTTCCACTTCTTGTCCGATAGGTACTACAAGTTCGGGAAAAGTAGGTCTCTGTGCCTCCGATCTGGACAGATTAAACATTATCGGAGCAGTAAAACGTACTTTCACTGCCTCGCCTCTATCCATTCCCGGTTTCCATTTAGGCATTAACTTCACTACACGCAAGGCTTCTTCGTCCAGCAAGGGATCGACTCCTCTTACAACTTTAGCCTGATCCAATGTTCCGTCTTCCATAATGACGAACTGTACGATCACACGACCAGAAACGCCTTTCTTCTGTGCTTCTACAGGATACTTGATATTTGTAGTCAAAAACTTCATCATCGCCTGCATCCCGCCCGGAAACTCCGGCATTTGATCGGGCATCAGATAAACTCCATCACTATCTACCTTCTCCACAGGCTTTTGTTGGGCAAGCGAAGGCAGGCATACCAACAATGCAATAAACAAACCGAATAATTTTGTGTTCATGGCTATCATATTTTAAGGTTAAACAATACCGCAATATAGTGTATTTTTATTAAAACACAGCAATATTCGTCTGTTTCTTTTCGCATAATGAAAAAATATCTATAGTCGCCAATCACTATTTACTTATGATAGATTCGGCTCTTAAAGTTTCACGCACAACCTTCCAGCCTTCACCATTATCAAAACGATAATATAAGTAGAATTGCTTTTCTTCTGGATTATAATAGTTCCGATATCCATATGAGCCATCATTGGGATCAGAACTTGGAGATAACATTTCAACTTTTAATCCATTCTCAGAATCGAAAGCAGATATCAGTACTTGGTTATCGGCATCTACAGTGATTACCATCGAATTTTTGTTGATTGTTTCTTTGGTATCATTCGCATCGTAAATTTGTCCGGCAATGTAAGTGCGTATCTTATTATATGCCAATGGCATGATAATTTTAGAGTCGAACGGCATTACGACATCATCCATAAAGCCGGAAGAGGCATAGTAAGTGGGTGTCTTTTGGGATGCATACTGATTCTTTTTATAAATTCGGAATAATACATTCCTTTTTTCTTCATTGATTTCGTAAGGTGTTGCCTCTTTAATGCGGAACGAAAGAAAGTAAGCAGAGTCAACGGATAGTTTTTCAATGATCGATGTCTTTATTTTCACTTGTAATTTTCCCACTTCATAGCTGGGGTTCACTCCTGCTTTTATTTCAACGATAGAAGATAAAAGTGAATAATCCCCGTCCTTCAGCTCACGGGCATATTTATCTGTTTCATCCATGTAGGTATTATAGTTATATTCCGTCAACAGCTCCGGATCTTTTTCTATGGTCAGATGCACATCCTGATCTATAGGATTAGTGCCGCTTACTGCGAAAGGCTGCACGCCTATGATATCTTCTTCATTATTCAGTTCAAATTCAGCGTGAAATATTTGCTCATTGTCGCTGATTGCATAGATCATCTTCTTGTAGCGTTCATCCTTGAAGAACTCGTCGCCATTGGAGCATGCCACCAAGCTTCCCCCACATAAGATTGTTAAAAAAGCTATATAAATATATTTTGTTTTCATGGTTATTTATGTTTTAATACGAAGTAAATTATTAATTCTCCCAGCCCGGGTTTTGGTCGAGATTTTCTACACGACGTACTTCAGCTTTGGGCAAGGGTAATAGAATCAGTCTTTTATCTATCACGCGATTTCGGTTGTTAACCTGATTCACAGGAATCGGATTCTGATAATAAGTATATTTATCTCCTCCCAAACGCATTCCATAAACACCAGTTTTTTCAGTCTCTTCATATATGCCCCACCGACGTACATCAAAGTATCTGCGGTTTTCGCAAGCGAATTCGATCATATATTCTCTCTTGATGATGTTGTCCAAAGTTGTTTCATCTGATGCGGCTTCTGTGTCAGATAATCCAGGCAGACCGACGCGATTTCGTATCGGGTTGAAGTATTTTTGTATTTCAGTTGGAATACGTTCGACTGTATAGCTTTGCGGAGCATTATTTCCACCATTGATTGCGGGTAATTCGACGGTATAGCTTTTACTCAGGTGATTTATTGCTTCTACATATCCTAATAAAATTTCCGCATATCGGATGATAGGAAAATATTTGGTAGTTCGCATACTTCCGGTTCCTATCCATGCGTCGTCCGCATGGATCCATTTAGTCAGCACATATCCTGTTGCCGGATAATCCAGAGGATTGGTTATGGCGGAATTTTTCCCGGAAAACAGATCGCGTCCTGAAGTTACCATTTGATGATACCACGCCCTATAAGGGCCATATTGTTCTTGGGTATTGGAACGTGCTGCCCAGTAACGTCCGGAGTAACCTATTGTAGCATAAAAACGATTCTCTCGGTTCAGATACATACCGTATACTCCCATCGGAATAGTGTAGCCGGAGAACTCCTCTGCACTGGTGGAAAAGTAATCATCGGTCACTGTACCGTTTGCTACATGATATGGATATTCTTTACTTGCATCATTTTTATCTCGTCCATCCACCATATAATAAGCGTCTACCAGTTTTTGAGTAACGCAGAGGTTGTTCCATCCCCCCATTGCTTTTTCCGTCGGGAAACTGCATTGTGTCATGTTTGCCATAGCATCCGACTGTCTACCCCAGATAAATTCTGGATTTTTACTGCCTATCGTTTCTCCGGTGAACATTTCTGAATAGGAACGATAATAGTCGATATTCTGAAAATCGGGGTCAGTGATTGTCACGGAAGCCGGCAATACTCGGGGAGGCATGCTGGGATCGATGGGAGAAGTATGCAATTTGTATTTGTTCATCTCAATGACACGTTTACATGCTGCAGCTGCTACTGCCCAGCGTGTTTCATCGTAGTTCTGATTCACATAGTTGGCTCCGTCCACTGTCCGCTTCCAGTTGCCGAAAGCTGTGCGTGCGGCCTGTCCGCCATTATATAACGGACTTGCTTGTTGCAACCGCAGACGAGCTATCAACGCAAAAGCAGCACCACGTGAAGGACGTCCAAAAAAAGTCGGATTTAAGTCTATAGGCATATATTTGGCAGCAAGTTCCAGTTCATTACAACAGTAATCCACACATTCGTCATAAGTCGAACGGGAATAATTGTAAGTTTCAGGTAATTCATTATTGGGTAAGATATCATCACCGAGTATAATGCACGGACCATAAGACTGGATCAGATTGTAATAAGCATAACCACGCATCATGTGGGTGTAGCCAGTGATTTCCTCATCTTGTATTGTATTCATGTGAGCCTCTCCTTTGCGTGCCAGTATGTAGTTACATTTACGGATCACTTTATACATGGACGACCATATATTCATGCTATAGTTACCGATGTTATCGGCATTAATAGTTCCCAGAATGTAGGAGAGTCCGCGAAGGCCATGCTCCGGATTCTGACTTGAGAAAGCTTCATCCGTAGCCATCGGACCGGGAGTGACCGGATCGGTAAGGATGCGGCTCTCGTCGGGGAACTGATCTGATGTTCCCCACATATATTGTACCAGATACTCGTATTTAGTAAAGATACTGTCAAACTTCATTGTATCGTCAAAATAGTCGTCGACTCTTAAAAAATTGCATGAGGTGAATCCTCCGGTCGTAAGTATCCCAAGAAATACGATGAATAGGTTTATTGATCGGTGTAATATATACTTTTTCATAATTTTGTTATTTAATGATCATGTTTAGAAATGAACGATTGCCTGGAAACTAACGCGGCCCGGAATCGGATAAGCACGTCCATTACTTGTGGCGAGTTCCGGATCGAATAATTTAACGCTGTCCCAAGTGTGCAAATCGTTTGCTACTACAGCGAGATCGATCGAATTTATTCCAATACTTTTTAATAAATTACAGTTACAGTTATAGTTCAGGCTGATTTCATCGAGCCGTAAATATTTGCGATTGCCTTTCCAGAATGTAGATGCCTGCGCATTGTTCTGATTGCTACCGTAACTTAGCCGCGGGAACATGGCATTGGGATTTTCTCTCATACTGGCTGGTATGCTGGGATCGTCATAATCGGCCGGAATCCAACGGTTGGCAGGATTGGCTGCAATAGTGAGTACATTGCCCAGTTTACCATCATAGAAAGGAATATATCCCACATTATTGCTTCCCCATGTCCATATTTTGTAATAGTCTGTATTACCTATTCCACTGAAACGTACGCCCAATGTCAGCTTTTTCCATCGAAATTCTCCTCCGAAACCATACATCAGACGCGGGTAATCCTGATAGCTGACTGGTACCTGGTCGTCACTGTTAACAACACCGTCACCGTTTACATCCTTATATTTGATATCTCCCGGCAGGTAACTTCCGAAATCTTGTTTCGGGCTATTGTTGATCTCTTCTTGGTCCTTGAAAAGTCCTAAAGCGATATAACCTTTCATGTAGCCATTAGGGCGTCCTGTTGCTGATGTATATTCATACTTGGTATCTCCTTCCTCATAGTAGTTCACCTTATTGGTAGAGTATGTGAAATTAGCACGAAGCGTGAATTCCATGTCTTTATTGATGCGTTGGTTGAAGGTGATATTGCCGTCGCTACCCCAGCTTACCATACTGCCCACATTACCGAATGGCATATTTACGAGTCCTACAAAATCAGGAACTTGTTTGCGTTCTTGGAAAATTCCGTCGCGAGTATCCCGGAAGAAGTCTATTACAAACTCAAATTTATCGAATAATTTACCTTCCAGACCGACGTCAAACTTCTTTGCTTTTTCCCACTCCAGATTATCTGCCCCGATCGAGTTTTCCCAAATACCTCCCTTGGTATACTTCCAGTTTGTGGTAGCGGAACCATTTACATTTATGCTGGTCAGATATGGAAAACGCTTGTCGGTGATACGGTCGTTACCAACTAAACCGTATGAAGCGCGGATTTTAAAATAGTTCAACCATGGCATTTTATCTTTTGTCCATTGATAACTACTCGGTACCCATGCACCAGATATGGATGGAAAGAATCCGAACTGGCGTCCTGGCTGGAAATTCTCGGAACCTGTATAACCGAAGTTGCCGTCGACTATATATGTATCATTATAATTGTAGCCGACTTTAGCGGAAAGTCCTTGATAACGAACTGGAATAGCCGACATCGTGTCATTGGCATCAGTTGACCGCTTTTGATCACTCATTTCATAATGCGCCAGTGCCGTAAGCGTGTGTCCGTGTCCTAAATCATGTGCCCAGTTCATGGTAGCCTGAAGGAAGTATTTGCGGTATTGCATTTCCCATTTACTGTACTGGGTCGTTATGCGTTCGGTCTGGCGTTTTCCTGCGAGTTCTCCAGTTGCATTACGCTTATCATATGACCACAGTTCGGGGATGATGTAGCGTGTTTCATGAAAAGCGTTGTCGTTGGTATAGGCTCCTTGTATATTCAGCTTCAATCCTTTAATCAGCATACCCAGGTCCTGATCTAAACTTAATGTATAAGTAGAAGTGAATTCTTCTTCTTGTTTCAATCCTGTGTGGTTCAGAAGTACATAAGGGGACATTTCATCTGTCACTCCATTGGCTGAAGGAAGCATTCCGTTAGAGTAAACCACTGGTATGGTAACCGGAGTCAGTTTGCTGCAAGCAGACCAGATCAGATTAGTATCTGCGGCACCCGGCAGGTTTCTGATTGTCTTATTGGCATTGACACCAAAATATAATTTGGTAGTTTTAGTTAAATCTATATCAATATTAGCACGTAGCCCGAAGGTATTATATGCCAAACCTTTAAAATACTTACTGGATTTATCCTGTTGGTAAGCAGAAGTCTCGTTAGAACCATTTAAGCTGATAAAGTATCGTGCTATACTACCACCGCCCCGGGCACTCAAATAATAGGTTTGTTGCCAATAAGACCTTTTGAGAACTTCATCCTGCCAATTGACATCCGGATATAAATCCGTATCCAGGCCGTATTTAATGATATCCAGTTCCTGATTCGTATATTTAGGGTCATCGCCACGTACAACGAGTGCTTCATTCGCCAATTTTGCATAGTTATATCCGTCGCAATATTCCGGTAGGCGCTTTAGCCATGAAATAGTAGCATTTGCACGTGCAGTAAAGCTTAACTTTTCTTGTTTTCCTCTTTTGGTGGTAACAAGTACTACGCCATTTGCCCCCCGTACTCCATACATGGCTGTTGCCGAAGCATCTTTTAATACGGAGAAACTTTCAATATCAGCCGGGTCTACATCATTCAGGCTACCTTCCAGACCGTCAATGAGGACAAGTGCTGATGCGTTTGCTCCAAATGTTCCGATACCGCGTATCCAGAAATCTGAGATATTTTTACCCGGTTCGCCACTGCCTTGTGTCGAGATAATACCGGCAACTCGTCCTCCCAGCATATTAGCCAGACTGGTGGCAGGAGTCTGTAATGTCGCTACGTCTACGGAAGTGACAGCACCTGTCGTTGTTATTTTACGAGTCTTGCTTCCATAAGCTTCTACTACCACTTCATCAAGTGCACTTACATCCGGTACTAATTGGATAACCAGTTTTTTTTCAGTTTTTAATGCTAGATACTCGTGTCTGGTATATCCTATAAAACTGAACTGCACTTTATCTCCACGATCGACTTTCAAAACAAATTTTCCATCCATATCGGTGTTCGTACCTATGCCTGTTTTATCTTTTACATATACGCTGACTCCCGGGACAGGCTGTCCTGTTTCATCTTGGACTATACCGGATATCTCAAACTTTTGCTGTGCTTGTGCCATTATGGTAATGGAGCAGAAAAACAGCATAAGATATATTCTATTTGTTATATAAGCTTTCATTTTTTTCTTCTTTAAACGATTACTACTCATCATTACATAAATGCCAGTTTCATTATTACTTTATTGCCTGCATCTGCAACGTAAATGTCATTTTCGGGAGTTATACAGATACCATAAGGTCTGTTCATTCTTGAAACTGTAGGATTTCCGGCAGCATATCCGGATTTCCCGCCTATTCCTGCTACGGTACTCATCAATTTTGTCTCCATATTGTACATACGTACACAGTTATTGTTGGCATCACAGATGTATATCACCTTTTCTCCGGTTTCAGGGTCGTGCATTGACAAAATCTGTTGAGGATTGTTCAATCTTGCCACAGAAACGTGTCCATCTTGATATGCTCCTGGTCCCTGTATGCCGCAGACATCTGTCTCAAAGCCGCTGTCTTCCGGATTCTTTGTCAAATCAATGCAGGTTATTTTGTTGTATTCATTCAAGGCACAGTAAATCTTGGTCGGGTCGTCGGGGTCTGTAGCCAGACATGCATCTGATTTGGCAAAAGTGGTGACATAATCGTAGACACGATCTTCAAGTTTGAAACGGAAGAATTGACCTTGCCACGTCCGGCAATAGATAAAACTTTCGCCATTAGCATCTGTTGCACGAGCATAGGAACACATATACTCCAACTTCTGACCGCTTGGTACGGGACGATATCCTTTTGCCTGGTAACTGGCGTCGGGGGCAATCAACTTCCTTTTCACAAAAGACCATGAATCCTTAGGATCAACTTCCCAAAAAAATGGAGCATGGTGCGCACAGAAGTAAACCTTCTCTGTTTTGTCATCATAATACGGAGTGCTAGGCGAGCCTCCGTTTTCAGTAGATGCTCCATAATCCAAAAACTTAGAGTAGTTCTCAGGTTCATTAATGTAAATAAGACTGCCACTTTGACCTGATTTTTATGGTTCATATATATGACGCCACTGGGATCGCACGCTAGATGCTGCATACTATTGGCAAATGTTGTGGTTTCCAAGCTTCCTTCTACAAATGTTTCTGTATTGGAGTTGAGCTGTCCGGCTACATATATCAACTGATAATTCTTTTCATAGGCGAAATGCTTTTCTGCGAAAATAGTATCGGTGGTGTTACCGTTTAAAAGCATACCTATCTTACAATCATCGCCCGGGAGTTTCGGGACATGAACCAGCACCCGATCGCCGGATGCTCCTACAACAATCGCTTCTTTTTTATTAAAGAATACACGTACCTTTTTAGGGTTGTTGCCAAAGTTTTCACCCTGGAGGATTACTTTATCAAAGTATCCGCCTTCCTGGGGAGACAATTCGCTAATTCTGACCGGAAGATTAGGGTTATACCCGTCTTCTCCTTTGTCATCGCTGCATGAAACAATTGTAAACGCTGTGGTCACAAAAAGAAAAGTTCGGAGTCCAATAAGAGGAAGCCATGTGTTTTTTCTCATACTTTTCATAAATATTCCTATTAGATTATATACCGCAAATGTAACAACTCGGCAGTCCACATTGTAGGACTAATACGATTTAGAGTAATACAATATCGACATGAACGACTATAGCAGGATTTATTATAAAACAATATCGATATATTATTTAAAATTATCGACATCAAAAGAGTTATATTTATTTTTTATATATCTTTATCTTCACATTAATAAACCCTATATGCTATGGCTTCATTTGTTGATAAATTGCACCCGCTTGTTTTGAACATAGGTTTGGCTATTCATAATGCCGATTGGAACTGGAAAAATGTCAATAGCCCTTTTACACGTTTATATTATGTGACAGAAGGTACTGCACAAGTCTTAATATCGGGTAAAACTCAGATTCTAAAAGCTAACCACATGTATTTTATTCCAGCTTTTACCAAACATAGCTATATCTGCAACTCTTATTTTTCCCACTATTATCTGCATATATATGAAGAACACCAGTCAGACAGCAACTTACTGGACAATTGGGATTTTCCAATAGAAATCCCCGCTGTCGAAATAGATTTGGCATTATTTCAGCGGCTCTGCACTATAAATCCACATATGACCTTACAGAAATCAGACCCGACTTCTTACGATAACAATTACACCCTTATGCAGAATCTGCTAAAAAACAAACAACGGACCTTGTCTGATAAGATAGAATCAAGAGGTATTGTATATCAATTGCTAGCACGTTTCCTAAAAAGAGCTCAAGTAAAAATGGAATTAAAAGACAATCGGATAGAAGAAGCCATTCACTATATCCGTAAACATATAAATGAAACTATTGATTTAAGAGTACTCGCTGAGAATTCCTGTTTATCAAAAGACCATTTTATTCGTCTATTCAAAAAAGAGACAGGAGATACCCCCTTAAAATACATTAACCGTAAGAAAATAGAAAAAGCTCAACTCATACTAATAACCGATGATATGTCAATCAAAAATGTTGCATTAAATCTTGCTTTTGAAGATTATTCATACTTCAACAGGTTATTCAAAAAAATCACAGGTATTACTCCCCAAGAATATCGCACCTCTTATCACTCTTAAGCAGAAAAAAAGGAATAGCAACTTTCACACTATTCCTTTTTTCTCAACACGTAGTAAACGATTACGTTATCCTCAACTAATCTTCATACAGATAAAACATACGTTCCATCAACTTCCATTTTTCAGCAGAAGAACTCAAATACGGACAGTCTTGAAATTTAGACACATACTTTTCCCACTCAGCCTGCCGCGGAAGATTAGACAGTTTATCCATAGCTATCTCCCAATCAAAGTCCAGTGGAGTTTCTATAATCATAAAAAGTTGTGATCCCAATATATAAATTTCCATTTCCAGAATCCCTACTGCACGTATCCCCGCCCTTATTTCCGGCCATGCCTTTTCTTCACTATGTATCTTACGATACTCTTCAATCAGAATCGGATTATTTTTAAGGCTTAAAGTTTGGCAATACCTCTTTGTAGGCATGCTATACTCTTTCATTTTGTATCCCTGAATAGACGACATAGTAATAACTTTTATTTTCTAATTTTCAAGACAGGGGCTATATTCTTCAACGATTTAGCGGGTATATCAACAACAAGTCCCTTATCAGTACGTGTAAAAGATACTTTTCCGTAACCAAGCAACTCTACTCTGCCTATTTTAGTGGGATATAACCCGTTACCTTCCGCTAAAGACCTAATTAAGATTTTCCCATCTTCAGGCCATCCTAAAACTGTAGCATACAAATTTTTATCTGTTTGTGTAAAACGTATTTCCTTTGCATCAGCTTTACTATAGGCCCATTCGTTAAACCCCTGGGCGTTGAGTTGAACATCTTTATCCGCTATAGGTCCCTCACCAAATATTTTCCATGGACGCGTTTGATAGATTGCTTCCTTATTGATATTCATCCAATTACCAAATTCATTCAATATCTTTTCTTCTTTTTCATCAAATGTACCATCTGCACGCAACGGGACACTCAGAAGTAAGTTACCATTTTTACTGACAATATCAACTAACAGCTTCACTACGTCAGCTGCCGACTTATATTGATTATTATTATAAATAGACGTATTATAATGCCACCCGCCAAGGCACGAACATGACTGCCAAGGTTCATCTATTATTTTATTAGGAGCTCCACGTTCTACGTCCCATACCAAAGCTTTACGTTGATTTGCATCAAGAATCTTACCAAACATTACGGCATTCAATTTACCCTTTTGCATTGACATATTATGATTATAAAAATGAGCCGCAATTTTTAAGCCTGCATCACTTATAGGATAAAAAGGTGCAACAGTTACATCAAAATACAACAAATCCGGATTATAACGGTTTATTACATCAAGTGTACGATTATAGAAATTAGTGCAATATTCCTGTGTTGGTAAACAAACTCCATTTCCCCATGCCCATTGCCTATGAATTGTACCATTATCCCAACTATCCTGACTTAACGGATGATTCTGAGCATACAAGTCCTGAGGATCATATCCTTCCCACCACTTTCCTTTTCCATCAGCTTTCGTTAATTTCCCATCATACGGAATACCTTTTTTAGGACCTTGAGTATCGTGTCTTTGGGAAGTCTCATACCAACTCCAGGCATGGTCTGCATGCAGACTGACCCCAAAATAAAGTCCATGTTTACGCGCTGCTCTTTCCCATCCTTTCAATATATCTTTTTTAGGCCCCATATTAACCGAGTTCCATGGTTGATACTTACTATCCCAAAGGTCCATATTATCATGATGGTTACCCAAAGCAAAAAAATACTGAGCACCTATTTTTTTATAAAATGCAACCAACTTATCGGGGTCCCATTTTTCAGCCTTCCATAACGGAATAATATCTTTAAAGCCAAATTCAGAAGGATGACCGTAGTTCGCTATATGATGTCGATATTCAGGCGAATTTTCCATATACAAAGAACGAGCCATCCAATCGCCAGATCCTTCCACACATTGGGGGCCCCAATGAGCCCAAATGCCAAACTTTACATTTCTAAACCATTCCGGTATTTTATAATTAGCCAATGATTCCCAAGTAGGCTGGAATTTCCCTTGCATCATAGGTTCATCTTGCTCCGAAACAGGAACCTGATAGTTTTGAGCAGATAAAGTCTCCGCTATAAATAACAAGGATAGTAATAGTAATTTTTTTGCTTTCATAAATATTACGATTGAATTATATAATGCAAACGTAGCGCTTTTTTAGTGAAAAAAAATAGGATGAATACGATTTACAATAAAACAATATCGACTTTTAAAACAATATCATTTATTATCCTTACTTTATTACTGCCACAAATCCTCCACGAGGAAGACATGACATATCCATTTTATCGTTTGATAACTGGATGTCTTCTTCGATGGCAAAACTCTTATCGTCCACCCCATCCTTAAATACATCCATCGTTTTTCCTTCAACTTGCAGAGGAACCAATGAAAAAGAAAGAGTTTTATTCTCGTTAGTTCCGTTCAATCCTCCAATATACCATACATCTCCCTTACGTCGTGCCAGTACGATGTCAGCACCCGGATAGCCACACAACAGTTTTGTATCATCCCAAGCAGTAGGTAATCCCGAAAGGAATTCTCTTACTTTTCGAGGTAATGAACTGTACACCTCCGGCCTATCAGGCATATGCTGCAATGCTGACTCAAACACAACAGACAAAGCTAGTTCATGCCCACAAGTAGTGATATGAGGATGTTGGGAATCAGAGAATGTACCAGGTGTATAATCCATTGAGCCAATGACATTTCTGGTAAATGGCAATGTTACATTATGTTCAGCAGCACGATCTGTAAGTATTGGCTTATTGTTATACCACTCTGCCCCATAAACGGCTTCCATAGTCATCAGATGAGGATAAGTCCTTTGCCATCCACGAGGAATAGTAGCTCCATGAAAATTGACCATTAATTTATATTTAGCTGCATCTTCCAGCAAATCAATATAATAATCCATATTAGACGAATAATCATCAGGAAAAAAATCAATCTTAACCCCTACTACACCTGACTTTTGAAGCCAAGTATATTCCTTTATTCTGTTTTCCTTACTATTCAAGCGGTAAAGAGGACCCGGCCCCATCCAAGCAGTTGACGAATTATACCAAATCATAGGCTTTATATTTCGACTAAGAGAATAGGTTATCAAATCTTCAATATCTCCACCGTTTGACATTTCATTCCATTCCGCATCTATCAGACTATATGGCCACTTCATATCAACAGCCAAGTCAATGTAGTCTTTTACAATCTTGAAATTTTTGGAACCATGATTATGCGCCCAGTATACCCATGATGCAGAGCCCGGCATAATCCAACTTGTATCAGAAATTTTGTTAGGTTCAGAGACATCTGTTACCAAAGTAGATTCTACAATATCAGACAAAGAACCTATCATAAGAACTCTCCATGGCGATGTGAATGAATCACCCAAGGCTAATTTATCATCTGTCATCCGCACTTGATATTGATTCATATCATTTCCATTATACAATCTGGAACCACTATGTCCACGAAGTATATTGGCCTCAGTTATCAACACAAACAATGAATCGGCTGGTTCCAAAAGTAATGGATAGCCCCACATATTGTCTTTGCCTCTTTCTGCTCTGGTTTTCAATGGATAGAAACCTTCATAACCAACAGAATAATTCTGTATCCATCTTTTCGTTCCTTCTGGAATATAGTAAGCTGTATGTTCAGATGTCAGACTATCCTTATCTTGAACAGATGGTAAGCTATATCGAAATACAATCCCGTCATCGTAAGCCCTGAAAACGATATCTAAGGTTTCTGCCTTCTCATTCTCAAACCGAAATATCCTTTCATTTCCTCTATTCTGACAATGACTTCTTTTACCGGTAAGCATCACATAATCATCTTCAATTAGTTTAGTACCGGACACAGATTTCAACCTGATGTTATCGGTAAATGACATAAGCTGGGTTTCCAAGCCAATTCGGGTATCAGATAGAACCCTTCTGGAAGTTTTACCATCTTTGTACTCTACATTAAAAAAGACTTTGCCAAAACCGTCTTTTTCAGTATCTTCCTTTATTTCAACAGAAAGACATATCTTCCCATTAGGAGAAATCACACCTGTATCTTTTTGAGAACAAGAACAGAATGGAATACAAATGAGCACATAAAGCAGTAATTCATAACTTAAACAATTAAAGGAATGTTTCATACACTAAACAGTTAATATAAATAAATAAACTCATCCACATCGATATACCCCGCATCCGCTATATTATTAAAACAGTAAATCCCAATGCGGCTTCCCCGGTAATATCCCCATTCAAGTTGATATACCTCTCCGAACGGGGTAAACTTCCTGCCATCTGTACTATATGAAAATTGGCTTTTTCCATCCAGCCCCCATACAGATTTAATCCACACCTTGTTTCCCTTTATCGCAGGACCTGTGATTTTCTCTTTATTGGTCTGAAATTCCAGATTCCGGTCTTTGCCGGACTGGCGTACCCCCACCATGGCATAACTCTTAGAGTAATGACACAGTCCGGCTTTCTGTCCGTCAACCATGCCCTCAATGTTCATTTTTACAATAACCTCATTTTTGTTTGTACGAAAACAACGCTGAGTCAAGGTATTTCCCGCTTTCAGCAAATTATCCGTGACTAATGGACGAAAAGCTTTTAACCGCAAATTGCCTGGTCTTTCCGTTAATGACCACATCTCGTCCCGGGGCTGGTAGTTCCATTCCCATTGAGGAGAAAGTACCGACTTGCTAAAATCATCAGATGATTGTGGAGTCCGAACCGGATACTCATTGGAAGGCTTGGCCGCTTGCCATACCATTGTGCCAATGCCATCCTGCCCAACCTCACCAATAATCGGCCAACCATCGACCCAATATACCGGTAGCAGACTAGCAATCCGACCTGCCCAGTCACCCGTACCATGGTGGGTAAAAAAATACCACTTCCTGTCAGGACCTTCAACAAGTCCGCCTTGATTAGGCTCATTATATTCACGCTGTACATGACTTAATTGTTTCCTTTCAAGATACGGTCCTGTAATTGAAGAAGAACGTTGCATCATGATATATCTACCGCCATTTTTAACTTCACTGAAAAAATGATAATATGTTCCGTTGATTTTATAAAGTTTACTTGCCTCGCGACCATACCCCTCATTAATTAATATTTTAGAGTTTTCGATCAAGGTCTTCCCATCAGGTGTCATCCGGTACAGGTAAGTTTTGTATTTATCAGCAAAATGGGTACCTACAAAATATAGTTGCCCGTCATCGTCAAAGAAAGGACAACAGTCATCCCATCCCTTTTCTGCTTTTACACAGTGCAACGGTTCCCACGGTCCCGCAGGATCGGTAGCTGTCGACATAAAATAACCTTCATCCGGTGTACCGAAATACACATAGAATTTTCCCTGATAATAACGAATTGCCCCTGCCCAAATACCTCGGCCATAACGATTCATACGCGTCCAGTTCATTTCTTCACTGATCTGTCTCAGATCAGAAACCACATGACCTTTAATCGTCCAGTTCACCAAATCCTTGGAATGTATGATCACCATACCTGGGGAATATTGAAAGGTAGAAGAAATAGCATAATAATCATCCCCCACACGAATACAATCAATGTCACTGTAATCGGAAGGAAGGACAGGATTACAATAGGTGCCATCTCCCTGATCGCCCCAAGTTGTCCATTCTCCTCACTTGTAATCATTCTGTGCAAATACATTTACTGTTGACAAAGTAAAAATCAATACTACAATACATGTGGGGACTTTCATATTCATTTTTATATTCATACACTTTTGGCTTATTAATAAATATTCCATTCCCAGATACCGGGGACTCCTTTTAGGATTTTAATTCTCAGATAACGGAACCTTTTATTCAAGACATCGGTATGTGGTGAACACATCTTCCTATCTTGATGGACAGCGAACTCTTGCCAGACTTTTCCATCCATCGATGCTTCAATAACATAAGCATGTCCGGCAGTAGGGCGTACAAAATAAATTTCACTGCGTCTGACCTTCTTTACAGTACCCAAATCTGCCACAATCCATGGATTAATACTATCTTCGGCAGCAGCCATCCATCGGGAACCATTTGCTCCGTCCACCGCAAAAGAAGGAACAAAATATTCTGTCCGCAGACATGTCGGGTCTTTCATCGGTTCAATCTTCAACGGCACTTCAATACTAGACGCATAAACTGTATCTATTTTCATTTTTTTATCTGATTTCACCTTCTTCAATGCCCCCACTCCATCCATTGTTAGTTCGACAGGGCGAATCGTACCGTCTTCATTAAATTTCAGTTGATTCACATATGTCTGACGGTTTGTACTTCGCCTGCCAAACTCTAAATATGCGAAATAATAATTATCCGTACCCTCAGGATGAAAGACACAACCATGTCCCGGTCCGAAGATTCCCCGTTCATAATTGGTAGTAGATATTATATCCTGTTCAGGAGCTTCAAAAGGTCCCATAGGGGAAACCCGGCTCATTACATACGCATATTGATATTTCTCATCCCCTCCGATAGTGTACAAATAATAATATATTCCTTTACGTTTGAAAAAGATAGGTCCCTCAGAGTACTCCTTGCGAGGAGTAGAAATTACCTGTACTACAGAATCCACCGTAATCATATCCTCGTTGAGTTTGGCTACATGCCTTCGTCCCCAAAACACATAAGCCTGCCCATCGTCGTCAACAAAGATTTCAGCATCAATCCCGCCCGGATTCTTACTCTGCAATAAAGTAGAAGGAGTAAAAGGCTTATAGAATTCGTCTTTCCCACGTGCCAGTTTAAACGGTCCTTCAGGCTTATCAGCTACAGCAGGATACATATACCCATTGATAGTGGGATATATATAATATTTACCATTAGCAAAAATTGCTTTACTGGGAGCCCAATACTTCTCCTTTGCAGCCGAAGGGAAGTAAGTTCCATCAAAACTCCAGTGTACAAAGTCTTTTGATTTCCATACTACCGGAGGGCCTGATGTTTTAAGTCCCTGCCCATAGCCATCAGTAGTGGCATAGCAATAAAAGACACCATTAATTTCCTGAATACTCGCATCGGCAATCATATCCGGAATCAATGCATTGCCAAAAGGATTATTGTGCTGAGCTTTCACTTTCCCTACCAACATCATTACCAGCACAAAACTAAAAAAGATCTGTTTTTGCATACTATTATCTATTATCCAAAGTTAATGCCTGATTCATACAAAAATTACAGTTGAATAAGACAATGCAAACGTACTTTTTTTCTGGTAAGTTTAATAGGATAAATACGATTTACGATAAGACAATACCGATATTTAAAGTAACAGCATTTACAAATAAACCATATTGACAGGCTACTTTATACAAAGAATACCTCCTTGAGGGCGGATTTCCAACTGCACCTTACCGTTTTCCTTCACTTTCAGTGACGTTAACTCCGGTTCTCCCTTTTTATCATCCTTATAAAGAGCCACCGTCTTTCCGGCAAACATTTCCAAATCCAGTTTTAGTTTCAGCGGTTCTTTGCCGGCATTTACAGCTGCCAGATACCAGGTATCTCCCTGACGACGGGCCAACACCACATACTTCCCCGGATAGCCATCGACAAACCGTGTCTCATCCCACGTTGTGGGCACCCGCTTCATAAAGTCCATGCAAACAGCCGGAACATCTTTCAGATTGTTAGGAGCCAGTGCAAAGTTTTGAACCGGATTCTGCAACAGAACGGTAGTCGCCAACTGGAACACGTCCGTAGTCCGGCGTGTTGTACCGCCGTCGTTATTACGGTTCAGGCGCTTATTCAGAAAGCAGCCGCCAAACTCCATCGATCCCACCGTATTGCGGATAAACGGATGCAGGCAAGTATTGAACGCTTCCTCATCACAGAAATGCTGATTGAACACCATATTTTCCGAAGCCAGCACTGCTTCACTGCCCACATAATTCGGATACATACGCTCCCATCCGCGAGGTAATGTGCAACCGTGGAAAATCACCATCAATCCGTGATCGTCCGCATCACTCAGAATATCTTCATACAGCCGCATTGTCTCCTGCTTGTCACCGCCGAAGAAATCAACCTTGATTCCCTTCACACCGAGACTTTGCAGCCATTTCATTTCACGTTTACGAATGATTGCATTATCCATTCGGTTCACCGGTCCCTGTTCAATGTCATTCCAATAGCCGGAAGAACTATACCACAAGAACAACTCGACACCTTTATCGCGTGCATACTCAACCAGCGACTTCATACGCTGATGCCCGATTCTAGTATCCCACCAGTTATCGATCAACGCATACTCATATCCCATAGCCGAAGCAAAATCAATGTAACGTACCTGATCATCATAGTTGATACTGCCGTCCTGCCAAAGAATCCAGCTCCACGTGCCACGCCCGAAACGATAATCATGTTTTGTTTCATAAAGCGGGCTTACCACATCCCACGGAACGGTTGTTTCTACAATCGGCTTCAGATGATCTCCCACTGTGATGGTACGCCACGGAGTAGCGCCGGGCAGTGCAAAAGCAGGAGCGACCGTTCCGTTTCCATTATTTTCTTCCGCCATCGGAAAGGCGACCGTATATAAATTCCCTTCACTCACATCACTCAAACGTGAACCGCAATAACGACTGTCCACACCCGTCTCGCTGACCAGCACCCAACCGTCATTTCCTATACGAAACAAACAAGGGAACGTATACCCATGTCCGTACTGCGAACGGTCGCTCATCGGCGCATCCGCTTTATATTCTTCTTCATAACTGGGTTTCGTACGTTTCCAGCCAATCATCGCATCGCTCTGCGGACACAAGAAAGTAGTAGTCTGCTCCGGAAAGCGGAAACCTGTTTGTTCTTCCTTCACCGTCACACTCGCTTTTCCTCCCTGATGCGGCAAAGTATAGCGGAAAGCCACATCATTATCACTCACCCGAAAAATAACTCCCAGCTTTTGTCCCTGCTCATTCTCTAAATGACAAGTCAGTTCATTGGCACGGTAATGTACGTTGGAAACTTTGATACGTGTCTGTTGATAAACAGTATCGATCTTGTCGACGGAATGTCCGGTCAGTTTAAGATTCTTCGTAAAATCACCGATATTGGTATTCATGCCTAAAGGAGACTTTTCCAACATCGTCTTTCCGTTGTAACTCACAGAATAACAAGGCTTCGTCTCGTTTTGCACAAATACCGCCAACTGCAACTTTTCGTCCGGTCCTTTTACAACCACATCCTGTGCTGCAAGAGTGCTTATACCAAGAATCGCTGTCAAAGTGCTTACAAGTTTCTTCATAATATTATTTTTCTTTTATGATTAAATGTCCTCATTGTAACAAAAGCAAAAATAGAGAATATAATTATATTCGCATACAAACTTTCATCGTTTGCATGATTTCCCCCCTTTTTTGATTGATATGCAGACATTCCCTCCCGAAACCCTTTACAAAAAGAACAGTTTATCCAAGTATAACCCCGACTTTTTTTATCTTTGCATCATCGAACATCATAATCCTTATCCCAATGGCGGCAAATAACCAGAAAAACACCCGAATACTACTATTCCTCCTCCTGTGTATCAGGATGACACTGACGGTGGACGCCAACGACTTCCTGTTTACATCGATCAACACGGCACAAGGATTGAGCGACAACCAAATACGCTACATACTCCAACTCCCCGACGGAAGAATGGTATTCACCACCAACGGGAATGTCAATCTGTATGACGGCTTACATTTCAGCTACCTTCACCGCACGGCAGAAGACGTTTCCCCGCTGAAACAGTATGAAGGATGTTACCGCATCTATCAATGCGGAGATTCACTCCTATGGATTAAAGATTATCATAAACTGATGTGCATCGATCTCCATCAAGAAAAATACATACCTCACCTTGACTCCTATTTCCGCAGAAAAGAGATACACGAACCGGTAGAAGACCTTTTCGTCGACAATTCGGGACGTATCTGGCTACTTACTTCCCAAGAGTTGCGGGAACTGGAAACAGGCATCCGTCTCACCCTGCCGGAGAATGAACATCGAAAGCTACAGGACATACATTCGGATGAACTTGCGGTTTACCTATTCTATCATACCGGTGAAGTCGTTTGCTACGACCCGAAAACCGGGAAACAGTTGTATGACAGAGCTGCTTATCCCGCCTCCGAACAGGAGAACTTCAACCGTACTTCTCTCGTTGTCAAAAGCAAAAAAGGATTCTACCAGTTACGCAACGGCCGCAAAGGAGGATTCTTCTACTTTAATCCCCAAAACCGGACATGGGAAAAGCTGTTCGAACAGAACTACACGCTCAACACCCTGATCATCACTCCACAGGGCGATAAAGCATATATCAGTTGTGTCCACGGTTTCTGGATCATCGACCTCGAAAGCAGGGAACAGCAATACATCCCCGTACTGGAAACAAAGAAGGGAAAGCTCGTTTCGACCGAAGTCAGCACCATCTTTCAGGATGCCCAAGGCGGGTTATGGGTCGGCACACTCAATCGGGGATTACTCTATCATCATCCTGCCACACACAAACTGATTCACGTCAGCCGCACTGCTTTCCCCGCATCACCGGAAGAGGATGTCGCTGTCAAAGCTTTTGCAGAAGATGATAACGGCAATATCTATCTGAAAAGCCATTCCACAATCTATCAGTTAGCTGTCGATCAGGACGGTTCACGGACTCTGCTACCTGTACCAGCCTCATCGGTCTCTGCAGAATTGGCAAAGGAATTAGATCAAAGGGGGGGAAACAAATATTACAGAGGCCAATCATACACCGCTCTATGCACCGACACACGGGGCTGGACATGGGCAGGGACAGCCGATGGACTGGAACTCTTCACCGATCAAGAGCAAACACCGGACAGCAAACCGACCACACAAACAGCAGATAATCAATCCGCCTCACCTAATAAACAAGCCCACCGCATTTTCTATCGTGAAAACGGACTGAGCAATAACTTCGTACAATCAATCATCGAAGACAGAAACAACTATATCTGGGTAACTACCAGCAATGGCATTTCACGCATCCATATCAATCCGGAGAATCAGGAAATCGGCTTTACCAACTTCAATCAACTGGACGGGGCTTTAGAAGAGGAATATATACAGGGAGCTATCTTTGAGTCTTCGGACGGTACACTCTATTTCGGAGGCATCGACGGCTTTACCATTTTCCGTCCCGACCATAAATCCGCCACTCCGGGCCTGCCTTACAAACCGGTTTTCACCAACTTACATCTCTACGGTGAAAAAGTAAACACGGGAGAAAAGTACGGAAACCGCATCATCCTGCCACAAGCCGCCCCTTACACAAAGGACCTAGAACTGGACTACAACCAGAACTTTCTGACCTTCGAATGTTCGGCACTGAACTACGTGAACAGCGAACGCACCTACTACCGCTACCAACTGGAAGGCATCGACAAACAATGGATGAACGCTTTCGCCAGCGGACAAGGGAATGCAACAGTCGGCAACGGCATCCTGCAGGCATCCTATACCAATCTACCGCCGGGAGATTATACATTCAAAGTCGCTGCATCCGACAACCTGTTACAATGGAACGATAACATCACAAAGATACACGTCACTATCCACGCTCCCTGGTGGAAAACGACTACCGCCTACGTTCTGTATACGGCCTTCGTGTTACTGATTGTCTTAGCAAGCATCCGCCTCTATATCTATCAGACCAAGAAAAAGATGAAACAGCAACATAAAGAAGAAATCCTGCTGCTCCGCATCCGCAACCTGATAGAGCAATGCAACAGCTATGAAGCCGAACAGAAAGCCCGTTCGGAGAAGAAAAGCCACCCTTCCGTCTGCGACAGGAACGAAACGGCAGATGATAATGAAAAGCCAAACGGCATAGAACCGGACAGTGCAGAATCCGCCTTTTTAGTGCAAGCGATAGAACTGGTAGAAAAGAACCTTGACGTCAACGGCTACTCCGTAGAGCAACTAAGCCGTGACCTCTGCATGGAACGCACCGGACTCTACCGCAAACTGGTGACTTTGCTCGACCAGTCCCCCAGCCTCTTTATCCGCAACATCCGCCTCCAACGAGCAGCGCAACTACTTGCCGAAGGCAAACTGAGCGTAACCGAAATAGCGGAGCGTACCGGCTTCAGCAGTTCCAGCTACCTAAGCAAATGTTTTCAAGAAATGTATGGATGCCGTCCCTCGGAATATACGGAGAAAGCGAAGAAATCAACCTGATTGTTGTTTGTTTCAACATAGCTATTGTCCGCAAAACGTCCTTCCATCCTACCTTTGCCGTATCATAAAGCACTTAAAGAAACCATGAAAATGAATCTAAGAAAAACAGGCATCCTGTTGGCATGGGCCATGATCATTGCCGCAAACGGTACGGCACAAAACGTACAACGCACTTCCCAAGGCATCAAGTATGCAGCACAAGGGATGAACGTCAGTGTAGAATTTTATTCGCCTTCCATCATCCGGGTATATAAAACGCCCGGCGAGACAGCTTCCGACAAAGAAAGCCTCGTTGTCATCAAAGCACCGGAACAAACCCCGGTTTCCTTCGGTGAAAACGGGAAAAATGTAACATTGAGCAGTCAGATGATACAAGTGGAAGTGAACCCCGAAACAGGCGGCATCCACTTCTTTGACAAACTAGGGCAACGGCTGCTGACCGACAAAGACTACGGTACACAGTTTACCCCTTTCAATGACGCAGGCGTCCCCTCCTACAATGTCCGTCAGGCTTTCCTGCTGGATAAGGACGAAGTGATCTACGGTCTGGGGCAACAGCAGACCGGCAAAGTGAACCAACGCAATCAGAAACTCTTTCTCCGCAACCAGAACATGAGTATCTGTATCCCCTTCATCCACTCCATCAAAGGCTATGCCCTCTACTGGGACAATTACTCTCCTACCACCTTCCTCGACAATCCGCAAGAAACCTCCTTCGACTCGGAAGTAGGCGACTGTGCCGACTACTACTTCATCTACGGCGGCAACGCCGACGGAGTCATAGCCGGAGTACGCGACCTGACCGGACAAGCCCCGTTGTATCCTCTCTGGACACTGGGCTTCTGGCAATGCCGCGAACGCTACAAAAGTCCGGACGAACTGTGCGAAGTCGTAGACAAATACCGGGAGCTGAAAGTTCCTCTGGATGGAATCATCCAAGACTGGCAATACTGGGGCTGCAACGAGAACTGGAACTCCATGAAATTCCAGAATCCCCGCTACATCAATAAGATGGGTGACCCGGAATACATGAAATTCCTCCCGAACGGAGAAGACAAAAACGCCGACTACGGCACTCCCCGCATCAAAAGCCCCAAAGAAATGATCGACTACGTGCACAAGCAGAACGCCCACATCATGATCTCCGTATGGGCCTCCTTCGGCCCGTGGACAGAAATGTATCAGAAGATGGACAGTCTGAAAGCACTGCTCCACTTCGAAACGTGGCCGCCCAAAGCCGGAGTAAAACCTTATGACCCGTATAATCCGGTAGCACGGGACATCTACTGGGAAGCAATGAAAAAGAACATCTTCGACCTCGGCATGGACGCCTGGTGGCTCGACTCCACCGAACCGGACCATATGGATATCAAAGACCAGGACTTCAACACGCAGACTTATCTGGGTTCTTTCCGCAGGGTACACAACGCCTTCCCCTTAATGTCCAACAAAGGCGTATACGAACACCAACGCGCCACTACTTCCGACAAACGCGTATTCCTGCTTACCCGTTCCTCCTTCCTCGGACAGCAACGGTATGCTTCCCATTCATGGAGCGGAGACGTAACTTCCGAATGGTCCGTCATGCGCAAGCAACTAGCGGCAGGACTGAACTATGCGTTATGCGGCATCCCGTACTGGAACACAGACCTAGGTGGCTTCTTCGCATGGAGATATAACAATAACGTAAACAACATCGCCTATCATGAACTGCACGTCCGCTGGTATCAGTGGGGAGTATTCCAGCCGATCATGCGTTCACACAATTCCAGTCCGGTAGCCGTAGAAATCTACCAGTTCGGCAAGAAAGGCGACTGGTCATACGATGCACTGGAAAAATACACTCACTTACGTTACCGCCTGTTACCATACATCTACAGCACTTCCTGGGAAGTGACCAGCAAAGCAGGCAGCATCATGCGCCCTCTCATGATGGACTTCCCGAAAGACAAGAAAGTGCTCGATATGGACACCGAATATATGTTCGGACGCAACTTCCTGGTTCGCCCGGTGACGGATTCATTGTATACATGGCAAGACAAGAAGCAAAACGGTCATCAGAAAGACATGAGCAAAATCGGAAAGACCGATGTTTACCTTCCCCAAGGTGCCCGCTGGATCGACTTCTGGACCGGGCAAACACTGGAAGGCGGACAGACCCTGCAACGTGAAGTCCCGATTGACATTATGCCGATCTACGTCCGTGCCGGCTCTATTCTCCCCTGGGGGACCGCCGTGCAATACTCTACGGAAAAGAAATGGGACAATCTGACCATCCGTATCTATCCGGGAGCGAACGCGGAATTTACCCTTTACGAAGATGAGTTCGACAATTATAACTACGAAAAGGGAGCTTACTCCACCATCACCTTGAAATGGAACGACCAAGACCGTACACTGACCATCGACGACCGGAAAGGCAGCTATAAAGGAATGCTGAAAAGCCGCAAATTCAACCTCATAGTTGTAGAACCGGGAAAAGGCTGTGGCGACGGAGATTCAACCACCTTTGACAAATCCATCTCCTATAGAGGTAAGAAAGTGATTGCCAAGCTATAAACTGACGATAATCAGATAACTAACACGAGTTCGATATGGTCCATCTTGTTGGATTATATCGAACTCGTGTTCCTTAGTAAAAAACATACTTCTTATTGTCACTTATCACCTTTTGAGGATAACCTACTGATTATTAGCCATCATTGGGTGATAATAAGTGGTGATAATAGGGTGACAATAGCCATACATCACACATTTTATTGTCACCTTTCCCCATCCTATTACTTGTTACTTATTACGTTCCCCTATATCCAGCCCCTAACCTTATACAACAAATACCATATACTACCGGTATCTTTCACTTATAGTGCCTTTATTCTTCCATTAAGACACTGATATTGTTAGTTGTTCACGGCCGTGGCAAGAGTTGATCACGACCGTGAGCAATGCTCTTCACGGATGTGATCAGACCTGTTCACGGCCGTGAACAACTAAAGATATCGGTGTCTTATTCCTACTTTCCCTATAGGAAAAAGCAAAGATGCAAGAGGTTAAAGAGAACTTTAGTACTATCTTACGGCTGATTACACTATAGACAGCAAACGAACTACCCATTCGGTGAAAGATGAAAACCATCTTTTCTATTATGAAGAAGAAAAGAGAAGGTACAAAAGTCAATAATACCTAAACCTGGACTGACTAAAAAGTCGATTCTATCTCGAATCTCCTCCTTCGGGAAGGAGGAGTGGTCGAAGACCGAGGTGGTAGGAAAAATAATGTTTGTTCCTATTTCTTTGTAAATGACAGGATTATGTATTCACCTACCACCTCCCCCTACGGGTACTCTTCCTTCCCGAAGGAGGAGATTTAGGATACTATTGACTTTTTAGTCAGCCCCTACCCACAGGGGGAGATGATAGGTGAGCACCCCTCCCCCAAAATAAACTAACCCCTATTGAAAACCAGTTTATTGCTTATTTTTTCCCTTTTGTGTCTTCAAGCGGATGACCGTGAACGAATAAGCAGGCAATTCCTGCTTGAAGCTGGTTCCTGCCTCTATCGTATCCGTCACCGGAAGCGGAGTCGTCTCGGGTGCACCTGCCAGTACAGTCCGCGTAGCGGAAGACTGGATACCATCCATTCCCGGCAACCGGACATCCGTCTCTATGCTGACGGGCAACAGATTCACCAGTTTCACAATCACATCCCCCGTCTTACTATCACGAACGATGGAAGAACCAACACGGAGTTTTACGCGACCGTCCTGATTATCAAGGTTTATCTGTGAAGGGATGTAATGGTCGCCTGCGTTCTGACCGTACAGTTTCTGCACATAGTATCCCGTTGTCGGTCTTACTTCCCGATTGTTGAAGTAGATCAGGTCCGGATTCCACTGCGTCCGCCCGTCTTTTGCCAGCAGAGGAGCATAAGAACTCATGTGCACTACATCTCCATTCCGTTCCAAAGCAGCCAGATAAAGTGCTTCGGTCAAAGCTGTTTCCATATTCGCTCTGCGTCCGGGGATGTGAGTGGCATATTCGCCCAGATATACTTTCGTCTTTTTAGAGCGGTCGTACTTGTCATAGAAGTCCTGATTGTGCAGGAACCATCCCGGAGACTGATAATAATGTTCGTCTACCATCGGAACACCGAGTTTGTCCGCCAGTTTCCAGCCTTCCACATAGTCTGTTCCCTCATTGAAAGGACCTACTGTGCCGACAACGATTATCTCCGGATATTTCTCTTTGATAGCAAGGTATATCATCGTGAAGCGTTCTTCGAAGACATCGGTGATCAAGTCTTCATTGCCGATGCCGATATATTTCAGATTGAAAGGCTTCGGATGACCGGATTCGGCACGTATCTTGCCCCATTTGGTTTTCTTTGCATCACCGTTCGCCCATTCTATCAGGTCGAGGATATCCTGAATGTAAGCACCCATCTCGCTCATCGGGATACCGCCTTGCTGACCGCCTCTCAAATCGCCATGACAAGCGGAATTCTGACAAGGTACACCTGCCGCCAGCACCGGAAGCGGTTCCGCACCTATATCTTCGCAGAACTGGAAGTATTCATAATAACCCAGTCCCATGCTCTGATGATATCCCCAAAGGTTACGGGCAGGTTTACGGGCTTCCAGCGGTCCGATGGTGTTTTTCCATTGATAGATGTTCTTCAAACCGTCTCCATGAGCCACGCAGCCTCCGGGGAAACGGACAAAGCGCGGGTGCATATCGGCAAGTGTCTGTGCAAGGTCGGGACGCAAACCGTTCTTTCTGCCTTTGAATGTATTCTGCGGGAAGAGAGAAATCATATCCAGTTCGATTTCACCTGCCGATTGCGGGTGAAGTTCCAGATGGGTATCGGCGGACGCTTTCGCTGTCAGCACTGCTTTATACGTTTTCCACGAACGGGAAGAGACGGTAACTGTCGTTTCACCCTGTACGGTGCCGTCGGCATCTACGAGGCGTACCAGTAGTTTTCCGGACTTGCTACCTTCCGGGATACGGGCAAACAGGGAGAAATCATATTTCTCGCCTGCTTTAAGGGCGATTCCGTCAAAACCGGTGTTGGTCAGGGCGGCTCCCGGCTGGTTCGTCTTCAAGACGGCATAATGCGGATTGTTCGGATGGATAGGGTCCGAAGTCGATATGGTAAAGGTGGCGTTTTCTCCTTCCAGCTTCCATGAATGGGTGCTGTTCCAGTTCTTGTCCCCTTCACGGTCGGACGGCTCGTATTCGAAGTCCCGGTTCTGGATCAGTTCGGCATACAGGCCGCCGTCGGCGGAGTAGTTGATGTCTTCGAAGAAGATACCCATCAATAAGTCGCTGATTTCTTTTGTTTCTTCCGGTTGTGCTGTGACGGTGGCTTTGACCGATTTCAGTCCGGCAAAGCGTTCTTTATCCTGTACAGGGCGTTCGCCATACAGGGAGTTACGGTATTGGTTCCGTTCGTAGGTTTGGGTCAGTCCGTCCACTACCGACCAGGGCACTTGGCTGACAGTTCCCGTTTCTTCGTGTCCGGCAATCTTTGCTTTGACTCTTGTTCCTTCAAAATCGGAAGTCGTACGGGGATATTGCTGAGCTTCCCAGTAGATCAGGTCTTTTGATCTGGCCTGACCGTATCCATCGTGGTCGTTCAACTTCCAGACACAGAGCCATTCCCCGCCGGGGAGTTGTTTCAGATTCGGGTCGAGCATCTTCTTCTGCGATCCCCAACGGCTGTAATCGCAACGAAGATAGCCGTAGTTTCGTCCTATTTCAAACCAATGTTTTCCGTCCATGCTCCATGCAAAGCGGAGTCCGCTACGGCCGTCGTCACCTCGGGTGGCGTAGGCAAAAAGGGATACTGAATCGGGAGTAGCAGTCGTTTCATGCGTTGCGGCAAATGCGGCCGGCTGCAATGATAATAATAATACACTAAATAGTAGAAGTAAATGTTTCATGGTATAAATTATAATATAAGATCTCTGCAAAAAAAGAGTATGTATTCACTAAAAAAGATCTGATACTCTGTTATTTCCTGTTTTCCCAATGACTTCTCAGTTTGGCGGCTTCTTCTTTTGTCAAATGGATCACCGCGCCGTGTTTGGGCGACGAGAAATTAGTCGTCTTCATCACTCCTTCGTTGAAACGTCCCAGGTTCTTGAAATTCACGAAGTCGGAAGTCTCGATGAAAGCGAAGTTATGGGGGTTGATGCCGTAGACGTCGTACATCAATACCCATTTGTCTTCTCCGATACGCTTCCAGAGGTTGGGAGCTTCGCAGGCCCTGGGTTCGAAGTCGTACCAGCGAGGGTCATATTCGTAATCACCGTTGATTCGGTCTGACACGGCCTGTTTGATTCCGGCGCCTCCGTCGTGCGAAACGTAGAACATGCGATACCGGTCGCCTACCTTGGTGATGTCACCGTCGATAGCCGATATTTTCTCGTTGGGATACTCGAAGAGGATTTGCGGGAGTGTCTCTATCCGGTCGAAGTCATCATTGACATAGACATAGTACAGTTTGTTCGCCTCGTTCTTGAAACGCATGGTGAAGTAAATCATCAGTTTACCTTTCTTGTCATCGTAAGTCACTTCGGGCGCCCATACGCAGCCGATTTCACCCAAGCCTGCCGATAACAGGTCGAAACGGGCATTGGTACGTTTCCAGTTGATCAGGTCCCACGATTTCATCAGTACGAGTCCGCGGTTGTTTCCCCAGCCGTATTCTTTTCCGTCACGTTCCCATTCGGTATCACGGAAGCCGTCTTTCTGCGCATAGATGTGCAGGTCGGTCATGGAAAGGTAGAAAGCTCCGTCCGGTCCACGGAAGATGTGCGGGTCACGGATACCTTTTTGCAGGGCGATGGTATCTCCGGCGATCACCGGTTTGCCGTCGTTCAAGGCAGTAAATGTATATCCGTCGTCACTGACGGCCATATAAAGGCTGTGCGTCTCGTCTTTATGGAAGACCATCAAGTAAGCCCCCATGTCCTTTTCCTGCGGGATGGCGTTACGGTAACGGAACTGACGGAAGCCGGCGCTGCCTTTTCCGGAGGAAAGCAGTCCGATGCGTAAAGCGTAGAAGCCGCCGTAGTTGTTATGGTGCAGCTGAGATACATCCATGTTTTCTACCAGCGTAGTCCATTCCTTGCCGTCCTTGCTGACTGCTATCCGGACACTGTTTCCCTGATTCTGTATCTTGGCGAGGAAGCGTTTGCCCAACTTGTTAGGGAGGGTAAAGCTGTTTTCCGCGTTTCTGTAGATAGTGAAGTTCTTTCCGTCGGACACGACTCCAGCGTATGCCTTTTCGCTGTAATATAGAAGAAGTCCGGCTGTGTTACCCTTGCCTACGTTGACTTCCACCTGTGTTTCGTAATTCTTGTCTTCGGCGGTGGCCAGCAGTAAGCGGGCATCGGAAGGGGTACTTCCTTTCGCATCTATCCATAAGGTCTGTTTCTTGAAGCTGAGCGACTGAGGGGCATATTCTTTCCAGAAAGTCCATTGGAGTCCCGGTTCCGGTCCTTCGAAGTCATCCGAGAGGCTGAGTCCGTGTTTGATGGACGGATCGGTCTTGATGGGAGTGGCGGTGGATTTGGTACGATACCATCCATCGGCGGTCCATTCAATCGGTTCGATGAGGGTGGAGCGTCCCAGGGTGTGATAGCCTTTGGCATAGGCATGATATACGATCCACCAGTTGCCGTTCACATCGTCGATCAGTGTGCCGTGTCCTTTCGACCACCAGTTGTCATGGGCACTATAGGTATGCACTACCGGATTATAGGGAGAATTTTCCCACGGTCCGGTGACACTCTTCGAACGGGCGGCAACTGCCATGTGGCTTGTTGCCGGACCGGCCGTTCCTCCCTGTGCGGAAGTCAGGTAATAATAACCATTATGGTAATTCAGCTTCGGCGATTCCAGACACATACATTCCGTTTCCCAGTGATTGGGATATCGCCAGCCTTCGTACACTTTCTGTTTTTGGCCGATGGTGGCCAGTCCGTCGTCCGTCAGTCGGATGACTTCTCCTTTGTCAACATATAAATATCTGTTCCCCTCCTGATCGGCTATGTGTCCGGGGTCGATGCCACTCACTTTCAGGTCGATGGGTTTGCTCCACGGGCCCTTGATGTCATTTGCCCAGATCACCCAGTTTGTTCCTTTGGCCGGATAATAGATGTAGTATTTTCCTTTGTACTTCAATAAGTCGGGCGCCATTGCAGAGCCTTCGTATTCGGGCATTACGCGACAGACGGGTTCCCAGTTCATCAAGTCACGGGAGTGCCAGATGAGAAATCCGGGAGCGTAGTAAAAAGGAGAATGAGTCATGTAATAATCCTCACCATCGCGCATGACAGAAGGGTCCGGATAGTCACCCGATAAAACGACTTTCGGGTATTCTTGCGAATAGGCCTGTACTGTTGCACAGACAAGCAAAATGAACAACAGGAGTTTTTTCATGGTATTTATTTATGGGATATTAGATGGTGTATCTGATGGCTTTACATCTTGTCGGGCTTTCCGTAGGCCTTGTACAAGCGTTTCAGTTCCTTGTCAGTAATCGGCATTACGGTGCCGTGGCGCGGATGGAAGTCCATGCTAATGGCATTGTCTATGACTTTGAAATTCTCCAAATCGGTGCTTTCCGTAAACTGATACTTGCCTTTCATATATACATCGTACATCAGGATGTACTTGTCCGTACCTATCAGCGGGAAGATGCCGGCACCTTCTACAGCTTCTTTCGTCTGTTGCTTATAATCTTCCGATTCTGTCCATTGTCCGGAAGTCAGGGAGGCGGTGGTTGCTTTTTTAATTCCATTGCCGTCTCCTTCCGTTTTATAGAACAGGTGGTAAAGTCCGTCTTTATAAATGATGTCTCCGTCAATACAGGATTTGCCATTCTTCGGGAGGAACAAAGTTTTGGGTTCTCCTTCTATATCGGTGAAATCTTTGTTAGCGTATGCGTAATAAATAATGTCCGGACCATTACCATGCTGCATTGACCAGTAGACCATGTATTTCTTCGCTTCTTTATCATAAATAGTTTGCGGTGCCCATACCCGCTTCAAATCTTCCTGATTCGGGTATTTCTTCTGGATATTCACGATGTTGGAGGTCCAGTTGACGAGATCTTTCGATTTCAACAGTACCATGGCACGGTTGGAACTCCATCCATTGCCGGAGACCATGTCAGTTACGACCATGTAAAATGTCTTTCCGTCTTCACAACGAAGAATGTGCGGGTCACGCACTCCACCCGTAGAACTGATTTCACGGGAATCGATGACCGGTTGGTTTCCGTTTAATGCATAGTAGTTGTATCCATCGGGGCTGACAGCCATCCGGATGGCTTCCTCACTCATCCTGTTTCCGGTGAAATAGACAAACAGGTAGGCAGATTGCTGGCTGTATCCTGTCAGCACTCCTACTAAAAGGAGTGCCAGGAGTAAAGTATATTTTTTCATATTCATTTGAGAGTAAATGCTTATTTATAAAGTGAATGCTTTATTATCAAAAGGCCGATATTGGCTTATTATTGGTTTAATACTTGAAATCAGACGGTTTCACATAGACGCGGTATTCACGAATCATGCCCGGAAAGTCCTTTTCGGCACGGGGCAGATAACGGAAGCCCGTCACTGTTTCCACTTTGCTCAGGTCGATTACCAGTTGGTGGGGATAAGCGACATTGTCAACAGTCATCCAGAAAGTGGATTCCTGCAAGTCGAATATCTTATCCGCCGTACGGTTTCCGCTACGTGTCTCTTCGCTATCGGCATAACGGATTTTCCAATGTTCGCGGGATACGGGTTTGCCGTCGGCTCCCAGCACATCGAACTCTGCAATAGCGGCAATATTGTTATTGGCTTGCGGAGAGAGTGCTTCCAGACAGAAGAAACGTCCTTTCACCGGAGCGGCGAAACGTACTTCCTGCCAGCCGTTGCCCGGAGTGAAGGCTCCTTCGTGCGCAACCTTTTCTCCTGTCAGCTTCAACTTTTCTCCATCCTTGCGGTGTGTTTCCGGCGCTTTCTCGCGGAGTACGTCGAGGATCGGTTTCTTCAGACCTTTGATTGATGATTTCGTCGGACCTTTCAGGTCGAGGACGAGGATTTCATTCTCGCCTTCTTTCAGCCAGCAGCCCGGTATGAAAAGTGTCTGCTGGGGACCGATTTCCCAGAAACGTCCCATCGCATGACCGTTCACCCATACCATACCTTTGCCCCATGTGCTCATGTCGAGGAAAGTGTCGCCTACTTTATCGAGTTTGAAAGATGACCGATAGTAAGCAGGCATAATCGGTAATATTTTCGTATCCTTGTAGTTCTTGTTCTTGATAAATGAGTAGTCTACGGGGAAGTTATATACAGTCCAGTTCTTCAGTTCTTTCACCTGATTGCCCGAAAGGAGTTCTACCTTTTCGGTGATTCCCTTCCGGTCGTGGATGGACTTATCAAAGTTGACACGTCCCATTGCCTCTACCAGAATATCCAGTTGCGTACCTTTCTTCAAGGCCGGCAAGGTAGTGGTAAATTCTCCTTTGCGGCGGTCGAGACGGGCCAGCAGCTTGCCATCAGCGTAGATTTGTGCCCAGTCGTGCACTTCGGTGATTTTCAATGTAGTGCCTGAGGTTACTGCTTCGGGCAATGTGGTACGGTACAGGATTGTTCCCCACCCTTGGTTGAATTGCTCCATCGGCTGGATATCCACCGACTGCTTGGCATCCGGCAAGTTGGAGAAAAGCGGAGCTACTTTGGTAAAATGAAATTCGGGTACTTCAATGACCGGCATTGCGGCAGGGACTTCCGGCAGTGCTTCACCGGCAGGAAGATACGTTTTCAGCAGGTCACGGAGGAGATAGTATTTCTCTGTCGTCCATCCGGCTTCGCTGATCGGGGCATCGTAGTCGTAAGAACTGCACATAGCGGAGTAGGCAGGATTGTTGGCACCACCCCAATGTCCGAAAGTCGTTCCTCCGTGAGTCATATAAAGGCTGAAGGAGATGTTGCGGTCGAGCATTTCTTTGATGCCCTGTACCATATCTTTGGCAGGACGTGTTTCATGTTTCCGTCCCCAGTGGTCGAACCATCCGCTCCAGAACTCGCTGCACATCAACGGAGTTTCCGGACGAAGTTCTTTCAGTTTCTTGAATTGCTGGTCTATATTGGCGCCTGTTCCGAAGTTGATGGTCCAGATCAGGTCGTCGAGTGCATTCCGTGTAAAGTTACTGCTCCAGTCGCATTGGAAGAGAGGTACATCGGTAAAACCGGATTCGCGCACCAAGTCGCGTACGGCAGAAACATAAGGCTTGTCAGTGCCGTAAGAACCGTATTCGTTCTCCACCTGCACCATGATAATATTTCCGCCCTTATTTACCTGTAGCGGCGCCAGTTGCTTACCGACTTCTTTCATGAAGATGCCTACCCGTTCCATATAATAAGGATCGAGCGTGCGCAGTGCCACATCTTTCTTCTTCAACAACCACCAGGGCAGGCCGCCCATTTCCCATTCCGCACACACATACGGACCGGGGCGGACGATGACATACATTCCGTGTTTCTGAGCGGCACGACAGAAGGCAGCGATATCATTCTGACCTGTAAAGTCAAACTTGCCTTCTTCCTGTTCGTGTATATTCCAGAAGATATAAATACAAATAGTGTTCATTCCCAACGCCTTACACATCTCAATACGATGATCCCAATAGGCTTGCGGAATACGGGTATAGTGCAGTTCGGCAGCTTTTACTACGAACGGCTTCCCGTCCAGCAAGAAAGTATTCTTGCCTGCCTCAAACTTACGGGCAGTAGTCTGCGCCTCTGCACTACTGAAAAAGATGACTGTAAAAAGTACTAGTAAAGCAATAAATCTGTGTCTCATGGCTTTTATCTCAATATAGAATTATAATTATATATAGTATACGGCAAAGATAGGCGATTCACCTAAACCGCAGGTACCAATTATCATTCAAAAAAGGTTAGAAATAAAGCAAAATCCCCTGAGACAGATTATTTTTAAAGGAAATACGACCTTTTGTTGACAGGTTACTTGTGTCTGTACCCACCCCTCCGGTCGATTTCCTTTATAGTATGAATGTTTTTCTTTCTTGTGTTTTTTCTTCCATTTAGAAGAGTTTTCTTCTCCTCAGAGCTGTTTTTATAATCCAGCCCCGATGAATCAATTATCTTCTTCGTCTTTAAACATTTGTTTAATTAGATCAATATTATCATCATAATCATTACCCGATAAAGTGATGACATCTGCCAAACCTACAATATTCGAATCTGAATCATAAGTGGTCAGCAAACAGTACATTTCACGTCCTGTGGCGTCTTCTTCAATATGAAGTTGTACCGGTTCACTTCTTCCTCCGGGAAGGTCTGCCAGATATTCAAAGTTCCTGGATAAGAAAGCTTCCACTATCTTCGCAGGGTTTGTCTCATCACGCTTAAACTTCTTGACTCCCATACTCTTGACTTTTCCTCCACTTTGAAAGTTGTATATATCAAAGTTATTCAGATAGGCAGCTATCAGGCAAACCAGTGTCATGATGATTCCGGCTGTACGCACCAACCAGCCTGCCAATGGAAGCAAACCGGGAAAAATAGCCAGAACGGCTCCTACCACGGCCAAACCTAAATATAACACAGGTTTCAGATTGTTCTTTCTTTTTTCAAATTTAGTCGGGTTGGCGGCATAATACTCGCTGATGTAACTGTAGTACTTGTTGTTCTTTTGTTCCATAATTATGTGTTTTTGTGATTAAACTATCTTGATCAATTTACCATTTGATTTGCACCCAAGGGCTCTTAGGATTAGACAACAGATCGTCTGCCATTCCCTTCATTCCTAAATTGTGAGCATTGGTCCCTCCCCAGATAGCCCTGCCAATAACATAACTCATCGCCATATCGTGCCATGATGTAAAAGAAGAATGAGCCAGTTCATACGCCTTGTCGATATAATTCCACGCTTCCATTTCTGAGATATATTTCATATCGCAGCAGGCACGGGCAACAAAATTAATTCTGCCGGCATCCCAGCCAATCACTCCATAGCGGGCTATATCTTCTTTAGAAGTAATCACTTCATAAGCTATCAACTCCTCATAGACCTCTTTCAAATTTTGCAGTTGCCCGACAGCTTTTTCATAATCTTCCTGACTCTCCATGTTCTGCTGGAAAATATCGTCTTGCGCATTTTCATCGTCAAGCAAAAAAGCCTCATAAACAAACGGAAAGTAGTAATCGTAACCTTTCCGGCACAAATCATCCAATGTTTCGCGGGCATCATGAGCATTATTTATTCCCCACCATTCACCAAGAATAGTAGGCAACTTATCTTTGATATCCAACGAGAGAGTGTTCAGATATCCGCCTTGCTGCAAGGCATACAATGAACCTATAGACAGTTTTTTATACTGTTCTACGGATAATTTTGATTTTGATTTAAAACGAGGCCCCCGAAAAGCTCTTATAATAGTACGGACAAATGGCCATACCTTCATATAAAGAAAAGAAAGGACCATTACTCCGCCTACGACCCAAGGCATCCAACTCATGTCTGTCATAAATAGTGTTTTTGTTTTATTGTTAATACTAATTCAATCTTAATTCCTCTGCCACTTTGCAGGACAGGCTGATATCATTATATATGTCCTCAAGCAGCTTCCCGTCATTCAACGCACTTGGACGCACACATAAAAAACCGGAAGGCATCACGGCGGCATAGTAGAAAGTACCTCTGCTGAACGAAAGCATGATATCACATCCGAAAGTCTGGTGCAGCGCCGTCATATGACGCATCATCGCAGGAGTGAGCAACATACGTGCTTCTACTTCATCATCGGCATAAACGGCAAAATAGTTCTCAAACTCCTGATCTTCCAATTGCACCAGTCGGGCACTATAGCGCTTCTTCAACCCCTGGATATTCTTCGCCAGATATCCGATCTTTTGTTCCAGGTGATCGGGCAATATGATAATATTTCCTTTGAATCGCTTGTCTATCTTACACCAGCCAAACATCCCCCGAAAATTGTGCGGACTGCTATCCAGCCGCGAAGCAAACAGCGGACGAAGCACAAAACGGTAGATCATGACAAAATATCCCAATACAGGATTGTACTGCAACTTGTTCAACAGCCCGTAAGACACGCCGATATCCGCCACATGCAAAGAGTGCTCGCCGTGCGGAAACTGGATATATCCATACGTATTGGCTGCCAGTGCCGGATCAGAAAAAGAGGCGGAAAAGAGTTTGCTGTCTCTCAATATCCGGCTGTCTACCTGAGAGGAAGCCGAGAAATAAACGGTAGGAAACAGGGTAGACATAATGTGCTGCATAGCCTCCGACTCCCGTTCCTGAAAGTTCGCCATGCAGCGAGTGAAAACGAAGTTGACCACTATAAATCCAATGAATACTGGTATTATATACTGCGTAAACTGCATATAGTTCTCAAGACCTATATAAGATACAAGCGCACCGCCAAACAACACAAACATAAACCAGCAGAATACAAAAAGATAAACTGCAATACTTCCTGTTCGTACCACCTTTCTCCAGCCATTTACCCGTAAAAGCTCCGAACGAAGCTGTTCTGATAATTTCTTAAAATCAATTGTGTCCATATTCGTATTATCTGAGAAGTTCGGCGACATTTACATTCTGTTGTTCCGGTTCGGGAATATCAATCAGTTCTTCCTGATGATGACCTTGCTGACGGGCAACAACGGAAGAAGGAAACATCTCGATGGTATTATTGTAGTCTGTTACTGCCGCATTATAGGTGCGCCGGATGGCTTGCAGTTGCAGTTCCATGTCCTCAATACTGTTTTGCAGGCGATGGAATTGTTCATTCGCTTTCAGTTCAGGGTAATTCTCGACCGACAACTGTAATTTGGTTAACAGACCGGACAATTCATTGCCACTTTTTATTTGTTCGGCTTCCTGTGAAGGTTGGAAAGAATGTGATCGAAGTTCCGTAATGCGGGTAAGAATTTCATTTTCATGACCCATATATGACTTAACGGCGGCCACCAAATTAGGTATCATGTCATTTCGCTGCTTTAATGCCACGCAAATACCGCTACGACATTGCTTCACCCTGTTTCGCTTAGCGATCAAATTGTTGACTGCCCAAATATACCAAAGTGCGATTAGCAGTATAAGTCCCGATCCAAAATATATAATTCCCATGCTTTTACTTTTGTGTGTATATCAGTTTTCAATAGTTATATCCTATTTAATTTTGACACAGGCAAAAGTAAACAGCATCCCACAAATTAGCAAACAAAGAGGGGGTATAAATACAGGTAAGCAAAAACCAGATAATACGTTAATTAATAAAGCATTAGTTAGGCAGAAGACGGGGTATAGCAGGGTATATTTATAAAATTCAGAGGGTAATATTACAGTAATGGTCAGGAGATGATCTCCATTTTATGACCATCATCTCCTGACCATTACTTAAGTCTATTCAAAGTCAGTGTCTACAATCCGCTGAAATCGACTCCCTCAAATACCAGTGAAGGGATACGCCAGGAGGAGTTCAGACGCGGGTCGTTTCCGGTTGCAACCAACGAGTTCCACAAGGTAATCAGATTGCCGGTAACATTCATCTCGGATACCGGTTGCGTCAGTTTTCCATTCTCAATCAGGAAACCTTCGATGCCATAAGAGAAATCTCCGGTCGAACTGTTGTTGTTACCACCATTAAAGCCCGTAACGAGGATACCTTTTTCCACTCCGGCAATCAGTCCATCCAGATTCTTATCTCCCGTTTCCATGACCAAAATAGATGAACCGCTGATAGTCGGATCGACTCCCATCTTCTTAGCATTGTAGGTATCAATGAAATAGGTATTCAGTACTCCCTTGTCAAAGATGGAGCGACGTTCCGTAGCAATACCTTCGTTGTCGAAGTAGCGGGCGCCGGAAGCTTTCACCAAATGAGGTTCGTCCGTCAAAGTCAGCCGGTCACTAGCTATCTTTTCATTCAATTTATTTAATAAGAATGAGTTTTTCTGTTGCAAAGCCGAGCCGTTCAGCGCACTGATCATCGGACTTAGCAAACGGCTGGAATTCATCGGATCGACCACCATCGTATATTTGCCGGACTGTACTTTCTTTTGTCCCAGTTTGCGTAATACACGTTCCAGCGCTTTCTGACCGATTCCTTTCTTAATCAGATCGTTCATATAAAGCGACGACTCATACCAATAAGCAGAAGGACGCGCCTCGCCTTCCCCTCTGATCGTGATGTCGGCAGAAAGTGAGTACCACGTACTTTTGGTTTCTCCTTCGAAACCATTGCTGATCAGGCGGTAAGCAAAGTCCTCGCCATCGCCATAGGAAGAACCGACAGAGATGATCCGTTCGTCCTTGCCTAGTGCTTCTTCCGCTACGGCTTTCGCCATCTCTATTTTATCGTCCGGATTTAAGGATGCGAACTTGGCATCATATAGCTTTAAGTCCGGTTTCCCACCTTTATAGTAACGGGAAGGGTCCGCCAATACACGCGCCTCATCTTTAGCCAGATAGCGTGTAGAGTCTATTCCGTTTTTGATAAATGTTTCGAGCTCTTTCCGGTTCAGGCGGTTGGTAGAGATACTACCATAACGTCCGTCCACATACAGGGAAAGGCTTAATCCGCCTTCCGATGCCTGTTGCAATCTGTCCATCTTCGCATCGCGCAGTTCGAAAGAAGTGTTCGAAGAAGAGTATAAAAGGACTTTTGCTGCCTGGCAGCCATTCTTCAAGGCGTAGTCCATCGCCCACTGTGCCAGTTTCTTATTTTCGTCTGTAATCATAGGTTCGTCTTTTTAAAGTAAGCATTTACTTCTAGTTCTCTCCACCGACAGTCAGTTTGCTAACCAAGGCTGAAGGCATACCGCAAGTCACCGGACAGGATTGTCCGTCTTTTCCGCAAGTCCATGTACCGTTGTCGATCTTCGCATTGGTAGCTACCATCGTGATATCCGCCAAAGCTTTCGGACCGTTACCGATAATATTAATGTCCTTGATCGGTTGCGTCAGTTTACCGTCTTCGATCATGTAGCCCGACTTCACAAAGAATGTAAAGTCTCCGGCACCGATCTGTACCTGACCGTTCGTAAAGTTATCTACAAAGATTCCCTTCTTTACAGAAGAAATGATATCCGATTCGCTCACATTTCCGGCTTCCATATATGTAGCACGCATACGGGGTATCGGCATATTGCGGAACGATTCGCGACGTCCGTTGCCGGTTGGTTCCACTCCGTAGTGCTTTGCACTGATACGGTCGTGCAGATAACTAGTCAGTACTCCGTCTTTAATCAGATAAGTTTTCTGTCCTTCGGCACCTTCATCGTCGAAATTCACCGAACCCCGATTGAACGGAATCGTACCGTCATCCACCACGTTGATATGTTCGTTGCATACTTTCTTATTCAGCTGATCGGCAAATATGGAAACATTCTTCCGGTTGAAGTCCGCCTCAAAAGTATGTCCGATAGCCTCGTGAAGCAAGATACCCGATCCTCCGGCACCCATGACAACAGGCATTTCACCGCCTTTGGGTTTGATAGCCTTGAACAGAAGAGAAGTCTGGTCTACCGCTTCGCGGGCGATTACGTCCACTACCTCGTCCGACAGGAAATCGAATCCTCTGCGGTAAGCACGGGCAGCGTAGCCGTTCTCCGTCTTTCCGTCTTCTTCCATGATGCACACGGCACCCAGCGTCACCATCGGACGGTAATCGTAGAACATCACTCCCTCCGAATTGCAGAAGAAGATATGCGAAGTGGTATCGCTCTGACTTGCCTGTACTTTATGTACCCGTTTGTCCAAAGCGAAAATCCGGTCGTTCAGTTTTTGCAGATAAGGCATCTTATCTTTCAAACTGACTTCCTCCCACGGGGAAGCAACGGTATAATAGTTCTTCTTCAGTTCCTTTTCGGTGAGATTCAGCGGTTTGTTGCCTTTGTTGGCGGAAGCGATGCGGGCGGCAGTACGGGCAGCTTTCAGCATATCCTCCACAGTAATATTCTCCACGTAGGCATAGCCACTCTGGTCTCCAGTCAGTACACGGACTCCGACTCCATAGTCAATATTCGAATAACTGTTGTTCACTGCACCATCCATCAGGCGGATGCTGTTGGATATCGTGTGTTCAAAGAAAAGGTCGGCATAATCGCCTCCTTTCTCCAATGCCGCGGCAAGCACCTTCTTCAAGTCTGCCTCGCTTACTCCGAAATGATTCATAGCCAAAGCAACTGCTGCTTTCTTGTCAGCTCCTTCGCCGCCCAATGCACCCGGGGTAGTCAGAGCCATAGCAGAACCTGTCGCCAATGATCCGAGTAGAGCTATACCTCCGGTTTTTAGAAAATTTCGTCTGTCCATGTTCACTTATATTTAGTTTCAGTTTTCTTTTGTCAGCAGACTTTCCAGTTCTTCGGCATTCAGACGAAGATAGAATTGTCCGCGATAAGCTACAGAAATAGCTCCTGTCTCTTCGGAGACGATGATGGCGTGCGCATCCGATTTCTGCGAGATGCCCATAGCCGCACGGTGACGCAAGCCCAGTTCTTTCGGGATGTTCAGGTCGTGAGAGACTGGCAGGATACAGCCTGCGGCTTTGATCCGTTTTTTGCTGATAACCATTGCTCCGTCGTGCAGAGGACTGTTCTTGAAAAATATATTCTCAATCAGACGCTGGCTGATAGCCGCATCTATAATTTCTCCCGTACGGACCACTTCATCCAGCGGAGTGGTATGCTCGATCACAATCAATGCGCCTACTTTCTGCTTTCCCATGCTCAGGCAAGCCATTACCACCGGCATGATATCATCATGTTTCAAGGCTTCTTTCCTCGCCCCGCTGAAAAAATGCGCCAATGCACTGACATGCCGATGCGAGCCCAGCGTCAAGAGGAAACGACGAATCTCATCCTGAAAAAGGACGATCAAAGCAATCACACCCACATTCATCAAGGTATCGAATATGGAGCCCAGCAGTTTCATCTCCAGAATCTGAGTGACCACCAGCCAGATCAGGATAAAAACCAGAATGCCGGTAAAAACCTTGATAGAGCCGGAGGCCTTCATCAGTTTGTAGGTGTAGTACAACAGAAGGGCGACCAGCAGTACATCGATAAAATCTTTTATGCCAACGTCAAAAAACACGGTACTTATTACTTATTACAAGTTATTAATTCACAAACGACAAGAGAGTATCACCAACGGATAATGCCATTCTATCATTTGCCATATTCACTCTCAGTTCTCAGTTTATCCACAATCCGGACGGCTTCCACCGCTTCGCGCACGTCATGCACCCGAAGAATGTTCGCTCCTTTCATTAACGCAACGGTATCCAGTACGGTTGTTCCATTCAATGAATCCTGCGGAGTTCCTCCCAATAGTTTATAAATCATTGATTTCCGGGAAACACCGACTAACAGTGGAAGTTCGAAAATGCTGAACTCTTCCAGGTGAGCCATCAACTCATAATTATGCTCCAGTGTCTTCCCAAAACCAAAACCCGGATCGAGTATAATGTCTTTCAGACCCAATTCACGAAGTTGTTGCACCTTGCGAGCAAAGTACATGAACACTTCCTTCATCAAATTATCATAATGGGGTTCTTTCTGCATATTTTGGGGAGTTCCCTGCATGTGCATCATGATATAAGGCACTCCCAGGCGGGCCACAGTCTCAAACATCCGGTTGTCCATCTCACCGGCAGCGATATCATTGACGATAGCTACGCCATACTCCTCCACACACTGTTCGGCTACATCCGCCCGGAAAGTATCGACCGAAACGATAGCATCCGGATGATTCCGGTTTACGATCTCCAGTCCGGTACGTAAGCGGTTCATTTCTTCTTCGGCGGTGATGTGTTCGGCGTTCGGGCGCGAGGAGTAAGCTCCGATATCAATGATAGAGGCTCCTTCATCGATGATCTGCCGTGCCCTCGCTGCAATTTCCTCCTGCGTCTGCATCCGGCTGCCGGAATAAAAAGAATCGGGTGTCACATTGAGAATACCCATCACTTGCGGAGTAGCAAGATCGAGCAGACGTCCTTTCACATTTATATAAGTTGGAGAGATCAATTTCATTCTTGATTATATTCCAGTTAGACTGTTGCAAATGTAGATAAAAAAAGCAAGTATTCGTATTAAAATTAGGAAATAAACGTATATTTGCAATCAATAGCAATCAATAGAACTACCGAAAACGAATACCATGAGCCGATTGTCCCGAATTATCTTAGGATACCTTGTCTCTTTTTTGTTCATCGTTATTCCTGCAAAAGCCCAGAAAGAAGCTGAAGTTTATAACGTTGATTCCTCTTTGTATGCCTACTATCAGCGTTGCCAGGAACATTTGCTGGAACCGGTCGTGCTGAGTATGTCCGATACGCTGTTCCGTATGGCTAGCGGACAAAACGACCAGCGGATGCAGGCGGTAGCTCTCTCCACCCGGCTGGACTATTATTATTACCAGGCCAATAATGAAGACAGCATCATTTTTTATACCAATAAGGTAAAACAATTCGCTAAAGAAATACAGCAGTCCAAGTACTACTATTTCGCCTGGGCCAACCGGCTGATCCTATATTACCTGAAAACCGGAAGGAGTAACATCGCCCTCTATGAAGCCGAAAAAGTGCTGAAAGAGGCACAAGCCGAGGACAACAAGACCGGACTCATGTACTGCTACAACATCATGTCGCAGATTTACACAATCAAGAACTTTGATGTCATGGCGTCCGAATGGCGCGTGAAAGAAATCGAACTGACCGAAAAATACAAATTAGAAAACTATAATATCAGTAATACTTACGCTCAACTTGCCAATTACTACATTACGCATCATCAGCCGGAACCAGCGCTGGAAGCACTGGAAAAAGCAGTAAAAACAGCCAACTCCGCCAGCCATAAAATACTGGCAAAGCTGACATACGTAGAGTATTACAGTGAATTTAAAGATTTCTCAGCAGCGGAGAAGATGCTGAAAGAATGCAGGGAACTGTTCGACCAGGACAAAAGGCTGGACTCACTCAAAAAAAGGTTTTACCGCACAGAGGCTTTCTACTACCAGCGCAGCAAACAGTTCGTCAAGGCACTGGAAGCTGTCGAGAAGCAGAAAACCGAAGAGCAACGGCTGAATGAGTACGCCATGAGCAGCGGACAATACCGCCTCAAAGGAGAAATCTACAGACAGATGGGCAGACCGGATGAAGCGGTGAAATTTCTGAAAAAGTATATTGAAGTAGACGATTCTTTGAAAATAGCCAATGAACAACTGGCGAGCAGCGAATATGCCACGCTGCTAAATGTAGAAAAGCTCAATGCGGAGAAAAAGGAATTAATGCTTCGGACAAAAGAAAAGGAGTTGAGCAATAAAACGACGCTGATTTTTTCATTGATCATCCTGTTAGCCATCCTCTTCTTGTTCTTATATCGGGAAAGCCGTCTGAACCGGAGGCTGAAGGCCTCGGAAAGTGAATTAAGAAATAAGAACGAAGAACTGACTTATTCGAGAGAAGAACTGCGCAAAGCCAGAGATCAGGCAGAAGCGACCAGCCAGATGAAAACGACTTTTATTCAGAGTATGTCTCACGAAATACGGACACCGCTCAATTCGATCATAGGCTTCTCACAAGTATTAAGTGACCACTACGGCAATGAGGAAACGAAAGAATTCGTCAACATCATCAAAGCCAACACGGACGATCTGCTTCGACTCGTGACCGATGTGCTCGCATTGTCGGAGCTCGACCAATATAACAAGCTCCCTACAAATATCCAAACGGATATCAATATGATCTGCCAGCTATCTATCGAAGTAGCTAAAATGCAGAAACAAGACACAGTCGAATTCCTTTTCAAACCGGAAAGGGAAAAACTAATCATACTCAGCAATCCGGAACGCATTTCGCAGTTACTTGCCAATCTGGCACACAATGCGATCAAATTCACGACTCATGGCAGCATCGAACTGACTTATTCGGTATTGGAAGCAGAAAAGAAACTCGAGATCAGCGTTACCGACACCGGTATAGGAATCCCTAAGGAGAAACAGGAAAAAGTATTCGAACGCTTCTACAAAATGAACTCCTTCTCACAGGGCACGGGCCTCGGACTGTCGATCAGCCGGACGATTGCCGAAAAGTTAGGAGGCAGCCTCCACATCGATTCATCCTATACGGACGGGTGCCGGATGGTGCTGACTCTTCCTTTGGTATATGCTGAGTAAAAAACGCTTCTGACCGATACCAAATCCGAAAGAATAGCCTATCTTTGCAACATTTAAAAATAAAAGCTCAGGCTATGAAACTTTCTGCTCTTTACCAGATATTTCTGGATTGCCAATTAGTGACGACCGATAGTCGGAACTGTCCTGAAGGATCACTGTTTATCGCTCTGAAAGGCGAGTCATTCAATGGAAACGCTTTTGCCGGAAAAGCATTGGAAACCGGTTGCGCCTATGCTGTCATCGACGAATCCGAATACGCGATTGAAGGCGATCAACGATATATACTCGTAGACGACTGCCTGCAAACATTGCAGCAGCTTGCCAATTACCACCGCCGCCAGCTGGGTACACGAGTAATCGGTATCACTGGTACCAACGGCAAGACGACTACGAAGGAACTGATCTCCGCCGTACTCTCTCAGAGCCACAACATTCTTTATACGCTAGGTAATCTGAACAACCACATCGGCGTGCCCTCTACCCTGCTCCGCCTGAAAGCGGAACACGACCTTGCCGTCATCGAGATGGGCGCCAATCATCCGGGAGAAATCAAATTCCTCAGCGAAATCGCAGAGCCGGACTGCGGTATCATCACCAATGTAGGCAAAGCCCATTTGGAAGGCTTCGGTTCTTTCGAAGGTGTGATAAAAACCAAAGGAGAACTTTATGACTTTCTCCGTAAGAAAGAAGGTTCTACCGTCTTTATCCATCACGACAATGCTTATCTGATGAACATTGCCGAAGGACTGAACCTGATCCCTTACGGCACCGAAGATGACCTTTACGTAAACGGACGAATCACCGGCAACTCCCCTTACCTCACTTTCGAATGGAAAGCGGGCAAGGATGGTAAATCCTATCAGGTTCAGACGCAACTGATCGGAGAATACAACTTCCCCAATGCACTGGCTGCCATCACCATCGGCCGCTTCTTCGGAGTGGAAGATGCAAAGATCAACGAAGCCTTAGCCGGATATACACCACAGAACAACCGCTCGCAACTAAAGAAAACGGACGATAACACACTGATCATCGACGCATACAACGCCAATCCGACCAGCATGATGGCTGCCTTACAGAACTTCCGCAACATGGAAGTTCCTCACAAAATGCTCATCCTTGGTGATATGCGCGAACTGGGTGCCGAAAGCGCTGCCGAACATCAGAAGATAGCAGACTACCTCAAAGAATGCGCGTTCGAAAAAGTATGGCTGGTAGGAGATCAGTTTGCAGCAGCAGAGCACTCCTTCCAAACCTATCCCAACGTACAGGAAGTAATAAAGGAACTGGAAGCCGACAAGCCGAAAGGATACACTATCCTGATCAAAGGGTCCAACGGAATTAAGCTCAGTTCGGTTGTAGATTATCTATAATATCGCTGTTAATTTCTCAAAGTATTCTCATGCCTTTGAGAAAAAATTCTCACCACGATGAGAAAAAATACTCATGCCTATGAGAATATTTTCTCACTGCAATGAGAATTTTTTCTCATAGGCATGAGTATGATTATGCATTACTATAGTCTTCTATTCCCTTCTCATCATTCGCGGACGAACCACATAATAAGCCACTAAACTGGCAAGGATGGCACCCACCGAGTTGGCGGCAAAGTCCAGCCAGTCTCCTCCCCGATAAGTCGTGCAATATTCTTGCAGCAATTCCACACAGCCGCTGAACAGTATGGGACAGAGGAATGCCCCTACCCATGCGTGCCATAACGGTGCGTCATCACGACGATGCGCCCGCAGAAATTCCAGCCATAACATACCTGACATACCAAAGTACATACAGATGTGAACTAATTTATCTAAGTTAGGGATTTCATTCAAGTCCGTTTTAGGAGGTTTGAAGAAAGACAGATAAATCACAGTTAAGATGATAAAAAGTGAAATAGGATATTTCTTAATATAAGATAGCATATCTAAATAAAATTACGATTCCGGTACAAATATAACTATCATTTTCTATATTTGCATTTTAATACGTACATTTTATAACGATTTGTAAGACAAAACAAGATTTATGACGAAAATTGATAGAGCGAACTTCGGAAGTAAATTAGGCGTAATACTTGCTTCCGCCGGCTCGGCAGTAGGATTGGGAAACATCTGGAGATTTCCCTATGAAACGGGTAATCACGGTGGCGCAGCCTTTATACTGATCTATTTAGGATGCGTTTTCCTTTTGGGACTTCCCATTTTGATTGCCGAATTCCTAATCGGACGCCGTTCGAGGGCAAATACAGCGGGAGCCTATCAGAAATTAGCTCCCGGCACTCATTGGCGCTGGGTGGGACGCATGGGAGTCCTCGCAGCTTTTCTGATTCTCAGTTATTATTCCGTAGTGGCAGGATGGACGCTGGAGTATGTGTATGAAGCTCTTACGAACGGCTTTACGGGTAAGACTCCCACAGAATTCATCTCTTCCTTCCAGCAGTTCTCCAGCAGTCCGTGGCGACCGGTCTTGTGGTTGGTTCTGTTTCTGTTGGTTACTCATTTTATTATTGTCAAAGGCGTGGAGAAAGGTATCGAGAAATCTTCCAAGATCATGATGCCGACTCTGTTCATTATTATATTGATACTTGTAATCTGTTCGGTTACCCTGCCGGGAGCTGGTGCGGGTATCGAGTTTCTGCTGAAACCGGATTTCAGCAAGGTGGACGGAAATGTATTTCTGAGTGCGATGGGACAGGCTTTCTTCTCCCTTAGCCTGGGGATGGGATGTCTCTGCACCTACGCTTCTTATTTCAGCAAAGAAACCAATCTGACCAAGACAGCATTCAGCGTAGGGATTATAGATACATTTGTGGCAGTATTGGCAGGCTTCATTATCTTTCCGGCCGCATTTTCTGTAGGCATACAACCGGATGCGGGTCCGAGCCTTATCTTTATCACACTGCCCAATGTATTCCAGCAGGCATTCAGCGGAGTACCGATATTGGCCTATATCTTCTCCGTCATGTTCTACGTATTGCTTGCCATGGCAGCACTGACTTCCACCATTTCCCTGCACGAAGTGGTCACCGCTTATCTGCACGAAGAATTCAACTTCACACGCGGCAAGGCAGCCAGACTGGTGACCGGAGGATGTATCTTCTTAGGTATCCTTTGTTCTTTGTCGCTCGGAGTGATGAAAGGATTCACCATCTTCGGATTGGGAATCTTTGACTTATTCGACTTTGTCACGGCTAAGATCATGCTGACACTCGGCGGTCTGTGCATTTCCATCTTTACCGGATGGTATCTCGACAAGAAAATCGTCTGGTCGGAGATCACCAATGACGGTTCGCTGAAAGTTCCCGTATACAAACTGATCATCTTTATATTAAGATATATTGCACCGATTGCCATCTCTCTGATCTTTATCAATGAGTTGGGACTTATCAAACTATAATGTGGAAAGACTTTTTTTATTTTACTAAAACCGAACGACAAGGCATTATCGTCCTTGTCGTTCTTGTTATAGGGGTATACACAATCCCCGCACTCTTGCAGGCTTTCTCCGGACCGGAGAAAACCGACCCGACTGAACAGGCGAAATCCGAAAAGGAATATAATGAATTTATCTCTTCCATAAAAGAAGCAAAGCAGGACAAGAAATATCCAGTTTACAGAGGCAGGTATTCATCGCCCGCCTATCCGAAAAAAGAAATCAGACCGGCAGCGTTCGATCCGAATACCGCCGACTCCGCCACTTTCCTCAGTCTCGGCTTGCCTACCTGGATGGCGGGCAATATTCTGCGATACCGCAGAAAGCAAGGCAGATTCCGACGTCCGGAAGACTTTCGGAAAATATACGGGCTGACGGAAGAACAATACCGGACTCTTCAACCGTATATACGCATTGCCGAAACACCGGTCCTTCAAGATACCAGCCGGATATTAGTAGTACAAGCGACTGCACCATATGATACTTTAATGAAATACCCGCCGGGCACTATCATCGACCTTAATCAGGCGGATACCACCGAACTTAAAAAGATTCCGGGGATCGGAAGCCGGATTGCCCGATCGATTGTAAACCATCGCCGGTTATTGGGAGGATTCTATCAGATAGAACAGTTAGGGGAGATTCGGTTAAAAGCGGAAAAGCTCCGTTCGTGGTTCTCCGTGGATGCTGGAAAGATTCACCGGATCAACATCAATAAGGCAAGTGTAGAGCGAATGATGCATCATCCGTACATCAGCTATTATCAAGCCAAGGTCATTGCAGAGTACCGGAAGAAGAAGGGGAAAGTAAGAGACTTGAAACAACTGATGCTTTACGAGGAATTCACACCCGCAGATTTCGAACGAATGGCGCCTTATGTTTGTTACGACTAAAATCGTATTTGTTGTGATATATAAAAAAAGATGCATTCCTATCACACCAGACAAGAATGCATCACACACAAACAAAACAAACACTCTACTGACATCTTCACAGACTTACGTAGAGAAGCGACTATAAATATATAGCTAAAAGATTGAACTCACACAATCTTCTAGTGATTTGGTATCCATTTTTAGAAGTTTGGTTTCCTTATTAATCTTTTTTAATTGTGCCATCCACCATATGTACCGTTCTATCGGTGATTTTGGCCAGTCCTTCATCATGGGTAACGATGACGAAAGTCTGTCCCAACCGGTCCCTCAGGTCGAAGAACAATTGGTGTAAATCTTCTTTATTATGTGTATCGAGACTTCCGGAAGGTTCGTCCGCAAGGATGACTGCCGGATGGTTAATCAAGGCACGTGCTACGGCCACCCGTTGCTTCTCTCCTCCCGACAGTTCGTTCGGCTTATGGGAAGCACGGTCGGTGAGTCCCATGAAAGCCAGTATCTCCATAGCACGTTCGTTTGCTTCCTTAGACGATACTCCGGCGATAAATGCGGGGATCATCACATTCTCCAACGCGGTAAACTCCGGCAGAAGCTGATGAAACTGAAACACAAAACCGATATTCTTATTGCGGAAAGCGGACAGTTCTTTCTCCTTCATCCGGCTGACTACCGTTCCGTCAATCGCCACCGTGCCCGCATCCGGTTCGTCAAGCGTTCCCATGATCTGTAAGAGAGTCGTTTTTCCGGCTCCGCTAGGTCCTACGATACTGACGATCTCACCTTTATTGATTTCCAGATCAATGCCTTTCAGCACCTGCAAAGAACCAAAACTCTTGGTTATTCCTTCTAATTTTATCATAATAGCTTCTTAGATTCGTTTAATGACATATTCCGCCAGATAGCAGCCGAAGACTGCCGGCATATAGCTGACCGTTCCGCAGGTCGATTTCTTATTCCGTTCGTCATCCGTGAGCAATACCGCTTTCGGGTCCGCCTGTTCGGTACTGAATACGACGGGAAGTTTACGCTTTACTCCCATTTTCTGCAAACGCTTCCGCACCGCTTTGCTGAGTCCGCAGTGATAGGTATCCCAAAGATCGGCAAAGCAAATCTGCGTAATATCGCTCTTCGCGCCTGCGCCCATGCTGGAAACAATCTTTATATGACGCTTCATCGCTTCATAAATCAGAAAGCATTTGGGGCTGATCGTATCGATGGCATCCACTATGAAGTCAAACTTAGCAGAGTCCAACAGTTCGGGGATGTTCTCGTCTTTCAGATAGACGGGTAAAACGGTCAGTTCAATATCCGGATTGATGTCTTTGTAGCGTGCCGCCAACACTTCCGCTTTCGGCATCCCCAGGGTGGAGTGCATGGCAGGAAGCTGACGGTTCATATTGGCAGGCTGCACGGTATCCGCGTCTACAATCGTCATCCTGCCTACCCCAGCCCGGCAAAGCATTTCGGCAGCATACGCCCCCACGCCTCCCAGCCCGACAACCAATACATGCGAAGCACGGATGCGCTTCATTTTCTCTTCTCCCAACAGGAGTTCTGTCCGTTGTTGCCAGTTATTTTCTTCCATCAGCTTTTCTTAAACCATTTATAAAACCATTTGCCCACCTTTTCATAATGCTGCGATTCGTTGTAACCACGCGGGTCGGAGAAAGACACAATCTCCTGCGGATCGCCGAACTGGTCGGGGTACAGGATAATCAGACTGTTGTTGGAGAAATACTTGCTCAGCTGTGCCGGCAGACGTTCAAAGGACGGATCATACGAGATAGAACCCCGACGGGCAGAGATGACAACGAATAAATGATCGTAGTTCACCTGTCCGGTCAGCAGCAGAAGGTCGCCCCACTCTTCGAGCAGAGAAAATTCGGTCGGGGTACCGCTGAATTTCTTCTTCACCAGTTGTTGCAGACGCATCAGTGTACGTTCGTTGGCAAAGAAGTGCACACGGCAGCCGAGAATGCTTCCCATCCGGCAGAAATGCTCTACCCATTTGGAAAAACCGGTTTCAAATTCGGCTTTGGGCGGAACGGCGATGATGATGCGGCGGAGCGTATTGACCGGCATCAGGAATTTGGCTATCATCACTTCGCGGTGAGTACCTTTCAGCAGGCTTTCGGCAAGGTTGCCAAAGAAGGAATCGACGATATTCGCCTTGCGGTGCAGACCGATCACTACATCCGTAGCCTCATATTCCTTAATCGTATGTATAATCCCCGAAGCAATGTTCAGATCGTAGCGGCTTACCATCGTCACCGGTACATCGGCGGCAGCGGCAATCATTGCGGCTTTTTCGAGATTCCGCTTGCCTTGCAGTTCCTTATTCTCCGAGCTGTTATTGTCATTAATCACATTCAGGGCAATCATGCCATTCTTCTGCTTGGCATCCTTGATCACCAGGGCGAGATTCACCAGGTTCTCAATCGTTTCCGGATTAGCTACCGGAATCAGAATCTGCTCCATCGCTTTCTTCGCTCCCTTATCTTCGGGCTGCGCATCTTCGTTCAGTGCAAACCGGCGGGCGGAACGTTCCGTTACCAGCGAACTGATGACACAGGTGAAAAGGATCATCACGACCGTACCGTTCAGTACGTCATCATTGAGCAGACGCTCTCCGTTTTCCATGATAATTTCGTGCCCGATCAGCACCGCTGCCAGCGTAGCCGCCGCCTGTGCATTACTGAGTCCGAAGATCATGCTGCGTTCATTGGGCTGCATACGGTAAATCTTCTGCGTGATCCATGCGGCAAGCCATTTACTGAAAGTAGCTACCACTGTCATGACTACCGCCACTTTCAATGCTTCGCCCCCCGTAAACAGGCTTCTGACATCGATAATCATACCGACACCGATCAGAAAGTAAGGAATGAACAAGGCATTTCCCACAAATTCCAGACGGTTCATCAGCGGAGAGACATGAGGAATCAAGCGGTTCAGGACCAATCCGGCAAGGAAAGCTCCCAAAATTCCTTCCATTCCTACAAACTCCATCAGTCCGCCTCCGAGGAAGACCATCGCCAGCACGAACACGAACTGCATCACGCTATCGTCATACTTCCGGAAGAACCAGCGTCCGATGCGGGGGAAGAAGAAGATAATAAGGAAACCAAGGAAGGCTACTTTCGCAACGAGGAACACCCAGAACAGACCATCGACGGTGCCTTTAAACATTCCGCCAATAACGGCAAGGATGATAAGGGCAAGAGTGACCGTAATGGCCGTACCACCGATAGTAATATTGACACTGCGCAGACGGGATAATCCGTAACGGCTGATAATAGGATAAGCAATCAAAGTGTGAGAAGCGTACATACTGGCGAGCAGCACTGCGGTAAGAAAACCGTATCCCAGCATGCTCATACTGCTCCATATACCCAGCGCCATAGGAATCAGGAAAGTAAGCAAGCCGAAGACAACGCTCTTCATCCGGTTTTTCTTGAAGTCCTCCATGTCCATTTCGAGTCCGGCAAGGAACATGATATAGTAAAGCCCCACTTTACCAAACAGTTCGAAGCTGCTGTCACGGTCGAGCACATGGAATCCGTGTTCGCCGATCAGCACACCGGCCAGAATCATACCGATAATATGAGGTATATGAAGGCGCCCCAGAATCATCGGAGCAAAGAGAATGATAATTAGCACCAGAAAAAACACCCAAGTCGGATCGGTTATCGGTAACGCTAAATTGAATTCAAACAGGTTCATAGGTCCGTGGTTTTAGGATTTCTACGCAAAGGAACAAAAAAGTTCGCAGAATCACAATGCAGGTATTATAAATCTCATCCTCCTGTTTATTTAATAGGAATAATAGCAACAATTGCAGAAGGATAGTTGTTGGAGATAAAAAGAAAACTTAACTTTGCATCCATCCCAATAAAATGAACGCATTATGGCAAAAGGAATCCCATACGGCATATCGGACTTCAGCAGGCTGATAGACCAAAATTATTATTATGTAGATAAAACGCATTTCATTCCCCAGATAGAAGAAATAGCAAACTACCTTTTCCTTATTCGTCCCCGACGGTTCGGCAAGAGTGTATTTCTCACCATGATGCGTGCCTATTACGATATTTCACAGAAAGATCGTTTTGAAGAACGGTTCGGCAATCTATGGATCGGTAAGCACCCCACCCCGCTTCAGGGAATCTACCAGGTGCTCTATTTTGACTTTTCCAAAGCAAACCTGGGACGTGGAAGTCTGGAAGACAACTTCAACAATTATTGCTGCATACAGTTGAACGACTTCTTCAGTACTTACCGGGAATACTACCAAGGCGAGAAAGAACTGGAGCAAATCATCGCTTCTACCGAAGCCGCTACAAAGCTGCATTGGCTGGAAGCCACCGCCCGCCGCCTGGGACATTTGCTCTACCTCATCATTGATGAATATGACAACTTTACGAATGTCATCCTGAGTGAACAGGGGAAAAACCTTTTCCGCGACCTGACCCACGCCAGCGGCTTCTACCGAGAATACTTCAAGCAGTTCAAGGGTATGTTCGAACGCATCTTCCTGATGGGGGTAAGTCCTGTTACGCTGGACGACTTATCCAGCGGATATAACATAGACTGGAATATCAGTGTGGACCCACATTTCAATATGATGATGGGATTCAGCGAAACGGATGTACGGGAGATGTTCGGCTATTATCAGAAAGAAGGTATGCTGAAAGGAGATATAGATGCCATGATTAATGAAATGAAACCGTGGTATGACAATTACTGCTTTGCAGAAGCCAGTTTGAAGACCGATCCGAGAATGTTCAATTGCGACATGACGCTATATTATTTGCGTCACCGGGTTAATTTCGACGCCTCCCCTAAGGAATTGATCGACAAGAATATCCGTACGGACTACAGCAAGCTGAAAATGTTGGCACGCCTCGACCATGAGAATGTGTCGGGGGAAGACCGCATGAGTACGATTGAAGAGATAGCTGCTAAAGGAGAGATACTGGTAAACCTCCACACCTCCTTCCCGGCAGAGAAGATTGTTGAAACAGACAATTTCCGCAGCCTGCTTTATTATTATGGACTGCTTACAATGTGTGGCACACGTGGAGACCGTATTGTGATGTGCATTCCTAACAATTGCGTCCGTGAGCAGTATTTCGGATTCCTTCGGGAATACTACCAGCAGCGTAAGGAAGTATTCTTGCCTCACTTAAAAGATTTAATTGACGACATGGCCTTCGACGGACAATGGCGCCCTCTGTTTGAGTACATAGCCCTTGCCTATAAAGAAAACTCCGCCATCCGCGATGCCATCGAGGGAGAACACAATTTGCAAGGTTTCTTCAAAGCATACCTTGCTCTTGCTTCTTATTATCTGGTTCAGCCGGAATTGGAGATGAATTACGGATATTGTGACTTTTTCCTCCTGCCGGACAAATCCCGCTACCCGGACACGGCACACAGTTATATTCTGGAATTAAAATACCTCCCGCGCACCGCCACCGATAAGGAACTGGAAGAACAAGCGGAAGAAGGCAGAGGGCAACTAAAACAATATAGCCGGGATAAAAAGGTAACAACTATCAGTGAAGGGACTGCATTGCATTGCATTTTGCTCCAATTTAAAGGATGGGAACTGATAAAATGTGAAGAAGTATCTCCAAAATGCTGATTATATGATAAAATGTTCTAATTTTGCAGCGATTAACCACATTATTCACATTTAACAAAAGAAAAAGATGAAAGTAGCTATTGTTGGCGTAAGCGGAGCCGTAGGACAGGAATTCCTGCGCGTGCTCGATGAGAGAAATTTCCCGATGGACGAGTTAGTTTTGTTCGGTTCTAAACGCAGTGCCGGAACAACCTATACTTTCCGCGGTAAACAGATCGAGGTCAAACTCTTACAACACAACGATGACTTTAAAGGAGTAGACATTGCTTTCACTTCTGCCGGTGCAGGAACATCCAAGGAGTTCGAGAAAACAATCACCAAATACGGTGCTGTGATGATCGACAACTCCAGCGCTTTCCGTATGGACGCTGATGTGCCTTTGGTAGTGCCCGAAGTAAATGCCGCAGATGCGTTGGAGCGTCCGCGTGGCGTCATTGCCAATCCTAACTGTACAACTATCCAGATGGTAGTTGCACTGAAAGCCATCGAACAGCTTTCTCATATAAAAACCGTGCACGTATCTACTTATCAGGCTGCCAGCGGTGCCGGTGCTGCCGCTATGGACGAGTTGTACGAACAATACCGTCAGGTATTGGCCAACGAGCCTGTGACAGTAGAGAAGTTTGCTTATCAGCTGGCATTCAACCTGATTCCGCAGATCGACGTGTTCACGGAAAACGGTTATACCAAAGAAGAAATGAAGATGTATAACGAAACACGCAAGATTATGCACTCTGACGTGAAAGTCAGTGCAACCTGCGTACGTGTTCCCGCACTTCGTGCTCACTCTGAAAGCATCTGGGTGGAAACAGAACGTCCGATCTCGGTAGAAGAAGCCCGTGAAGCATTCGCCAAAGGCGAGGGTCTCGTTCTTCAGGACAATCCTGCTGAAAAGGAATACCCGATGCCGTTGTTCCTTGCAGGCAAAGACCCTGTGTACGTTGGACGTATCCGCAAAGACCTTACAAATGAAAACGGTCTGACATTCTGGATCGTTGGCGATCAGATCAAAAAAGGTGCTGCACTGAATGCTGTACAGATCGCTGAGTATCTGATCAAGGTAAAGAACGTATAAGATACATAGATAAAATGAAATAAAGGTCGGCTTGCTACACGACAATCGTCGCAGTGCAAGCCGATCTTCTTTATTTGCCTCGAAGTCACCAAGGCTTTCCTTTTCCCATCTCTCCTACAAGATTATTCTCCAAGAAGTAGTTTGTCTTACCCTGGATTTGGTTGACTACTATAAGTATCAACTAAAATGAATAAAAGATGAAAAAGAGTGACATGACCTTTAGTCCTTATCAGCTTGAACTTCTTGGCGATTTCTATCGTTCGAATTTCTCAGTTTCTCGTTTTGCCCAAGAAAAAGGGATTGCCCGCATTACATTTTGGCGTTGGGTTCGTATCTTTGAGGATTCTAATCCTGAAATATCCGCTTATATGAAAAAGAACAAGTCTCCCAAGTCCTCGGATGAATCCTCCTCAATTACTGCCTTACGTCTTGAGAATGAGCGTTTACGTGCAGAGCTTAAAGATGCTAAAATGCGTGCGCACGCCTTCGATACGATGATTGATGTTGCCGAGGAGATGTTTAATCTTCCTATCCGAAAAAAAGCTGGTACCAAACAATAAAAAGGCTTTGTAAAGGGAGGCATGCCTATACGGTGGTCTCTCTTTGCAAATTGTTTGGTGTAACAAAGCAAGCCTTTTATAAGTATGTTGACCATAGTACGGATAGTTCGGCCCGTGAACGTTTTGTTCTTGAGTTTGTCAAACGTGTGCGTTCAAAGGACCCTGGTATTGGGGGGATGAAACTTTGGCTGATGTACCGTAATGAGTTCGGCACCAGCCAGGCCTTTGTTGGGCGTGACTGTTTCTGTGCTATATTGTCCAAGTATAAGCTGACAATACGCAAACGTTTTCGGGCTCCACGTACGACAGACTCCTCTCATCACTTGCCACAGTATCCTGATTTAACCAGGACATTGCTATTAGAACATCCTGATCAGCTGTGGGTTAGTGATATCACTTACATTACCATATGGTTGCCTGACGGCAGTTATGTGTTCTGCTACCTGTCTCTGGTGACAGACGCCTATACGAAGGAGATCATTGGGTATTGCGTAGGTGATACTCTGGGAAGCTGTTACACAGTGGAAGCTCTGGAAATGGCAGTCAGACGCATAGCTGCAAAGGAGATTAAGGGTTTGATCCATCACTCCGACCGAGGCGTACAATATGCCAGTGCGGATTATATTGCCATATTACGACATAACGGGATTCTTCCCAGCATGACAGAGGATGGCAATCCCAAGGACAATGCCATAGCTGAGCGTGTGAATGGCATTATAAAGAATGAATTGCTGCAAGGAATGCGCTTTAGTTCAATACAGGAAGTCAGAAAAGCTGTAGCAACAGCCGTTCACTTCTATAACAACGAAAGGCCTCATATGAGCTTGGATATGCTTACCCCGGTACAGGCAGGAGAAATGCAAGGACCTATCAGGAAAAGATGGATAAGCTACAGAGAAAAGTATCTGAATGTAGCACTTGCTTAAAAATAAATATGTACATTTGCTTATGAAAAGACCAAGAATGCCCTGCTAGCGGGATAGAAAGAGGAAAAAGGGTGAGTTCCTTTCTTTTTTCTTCTTTCAAAGAGAAGAGTCAACCGGTTAAAGGAATAAGAAAAAAATAAGTAAACCGGAGGCAGGAATAATAAATAATAAAGTAAACAGCTGCCAGGGTTAGTAATATTTCTAGTCAACACATAGCAGCTATTAGAGATAAACAAGTCAACCATTATTAGGGAAGTACAGTTCCAAATTCGGTTTCATGCCTTGAAACAAAAGGTTTCATGCCTTGGAACTAATAGTTTCAACCTTTGAAACCATTGGTTTCAAGCAATGAAACTAAAAGTTTCAAGCGCCTGAAACTATCTGAAACAACTGTCGATTGAAATGACTTGACCGTAACAACTGACTCATTTAACCTGTCCTTTCAAGCCATTTCAAACCATTTATCAGTCTATAATGAAGGAGTTGTCAGCTATTAACAACTGATTTCTCAGTTATTAATAGCTGGGATGCCAATTGTTAACAGTTGACACATCAGACATTAACATCCTGCAAATCAAAGCATAAAGCTAAACAAACGAGATTAAGTCCATGATGCAAGTGAGAGCAACCGTTTGCCCTCATACCTGCCGCCACAGTTGCTACCACACTGGAAACCACGATGAATAAAGGGATACAGACCGTTTGTTAGAGCATGAGAGCAAAACTGCTATCAAATCACTATGGAGAGAAATACCTATTTATGGGTACTCGCATACTCCCAAAATAGTCATTATTTGCGATTGTAGTATTAACGATATAGAACGAAATTTGCACAAAATTTGTTCTATGAGGTTTCTTACACTTAAAATAATGCTCTGCTTGCTTCTTTCTTTGATCATTTCCAGAATTGAAGCCAATACTAACAATTATTCTATTTCCGGTCGTATATCCGACGAAAGGACGGGTTCGCCGTTGCCCGGCGCATCCATTTTAATCAAAGGCACCTATTTGTGGGCTGTATCCGACCAGAAGGGGGAATTTACGATACAAGGAATACAGGAAGGCAAGTATCAATTGGAAGTTTCCTTCCTCGGTTATGTTCCGGCAACGGTTCCGGTGAATGTGAACAACAGCATCAAAGGATTAAAGATACAACTGAAGGAAAATACACTTGCCCTGAACGACGTAATCGTTACCGCACAAGCTCCGAAGAGTGAGCTGAACACCACGCTCAACATCGGGAGTAACGCACTGGAACATCTGCAGATATCGAATGTAAGCGATATTTCCGCCCTTCTTCCGGGAGGAAAGACGAAAGTTCCGGACTTGACCAGCAACAATATTTTCTCTCTGCGCGACGGAGGTTCATCCGCAGGCAACGCGGCTTTCGGAACGGCGATAGAAGTAGACGGAGTACGCATCGGCAACAACTCTTCTTTCGGCAATATGACCGGAATAGATACCCGCAGCATCTCTGTGGCCGATATCGAATCGGTAGAAGTCATCACCGGAGTACCTTCGGCAGAGTACGGAGACTTGAACAGCGGTATGGTCAAAATCCATACGAAAAAAGGGAAGACTCCGTGGAATGTACTGCTATCCATCAATCCCCGCACAGAACAGGTGTCCTTTTCCAAAGGGCTGGACCTCGGCAACGATAAAGGAATCGTCAACATAAGCGGTGAATGGATCAAGGCTACTCAAAAGCTTAATTCACCCTATACTTCTTATACCCGCAGAGGATTCTCCGCAGGTTACAGCAATACGTTCCGGAAAGTGCTCCGATTCGACATCGGGCTGACCGGTAACATCGGAGGAATGAATACGAAGGATGATCCCGACGCATATACGGGAGAATATACCAAAGTCAGAGACAACGTTTTCCGTGCAAACACGTCATTGGCATGGCTGCTCAACAAGTCATGGATTACCAACCTCAAACTGGATGCATCGGTGTATTACAATGATAACAAGTCGCATGCACATACACCTTATTCTTATGCGTCCGAACAGCCGGCAGTCCACGCTGAACAGGAAGGTTATTTCATTGCAGGCAAACTGCCTTACCATTTCTTTGCCGATCAGATTGTCGATTCCAAAGAACTGGATTATGCCGCTTCGTTGAAGTACGAATGGAACCGTCGTTTCAAGAACGTTACCAGCAATCTGAAAGCAGGCGTGCAATGGAAAGGAACAGGCAATGTGGGCGACGGAGAGTATTATCAGAATCCTTCGCTGGCTCCCAACGGATATCGCCCCCGTTCTTACTCGGCTTATCCGTATATGCACAATGTTTCGTTGTATGCGGAAGAAAGCCTGTCGGTAGCTGTCGGCAGCACCATGCTGAGGCTGATGGCGGGATTGCGTTGGGAGAATCTGTTCATCAGCGGAACGCAATACGACAAGCTGAACACACTGTCGCCACGTTTCAACGCCAGATGGCAGCTGAACGAAAACATAGCGATTCGGGGCGGATGGGGAGTGACCGAGAAGCTGCCTTCGTACTATGTACTCTATCCCCGACAGGAGTATCGGGATATTCAGACTTTCGGAGTCTCATACAATAACAATGAGTCGGCTTACGTCTATTACAGTCAGCCATATACTTTATTACACAACGAGAAACTCCGCTGGCAGAAGAATCAGAATGCCGAAATAGGAGTTGACATCAATGTAGCCCGCACCCGTATTTCACTGGTAGGATACTTTAACCGCACGAAGATGCCTTATAAATATACAAGTACCTATACTCCGTTCGCATACAATGTTCTACAGTTGCCGGAAGGATTCGAGCTGTCCGCCAATCCGCAGATTACCGTAGACAATCAGACGGGCATGGGATATATACGGGACGATGAGGACAGTTACTGGACACCGCTGGACGTAAAGGTGAAAGACCAGACTTTCGTCAGGTCAACCTCTCCCGATAACGGACCGGACATCACCCGCAGAGGAGCGGAAATGATCATCGATTTTCCGGAGATCACTCCTCTCCGTACGCAGTTCCGTGTGGATGCGGCCTATACATATAGCAAATACATAGACAATTCCTTGTCTTATTACTACCAAAACGGATGGTCGCACACCACTCTCGCCAACCGTTCCTACCAATATGTAGGTATATATGCCAACGGCGACAACTCATCCACGACCGCCAACGGCAAGCGCACTCACTCGCTGGATGCCAATATCACAGCGATCACCCGTATCCCGAAAGCAAGGCTGATCATATCCTGCAAACTGGAAGCCTCGCTCATCAAGCGGTCGCAGAATCTCTCCGAATATAACGGTACGTCCTACGCGTTCAACGTCAGCGAGAACAGCAACGAGAAAACAGGAGGCAGCATCTACGACGGAAATTCTTATACGGCCATTTATCCGGTTGCCTACCTCGACCTGAACAACGAGGTACATCCGTTCACCGCCGCCGAAGCCGAAAATCCGGACTTCGCGCATCTGATACGTAAATCGGGCAATGCCTATACTTTCGCAGCCGACGGATATGATCCGTATTTCTCTGCCAATATCAGCATTACCAAGGAGATAGGCGATCATGTTTCGCTGTCGTTCAACGCGATTAATTTCACGAACTCACGGGCGTATGTGAAATCATACGCAACCGGAACCAGTGCAATCTTTACCCCGAACTTTTATTATGGACTAACCTGCCGCATTAAACTTTAGAAATATGAAACAACAGTCAATCTATATCATACTGCTTTTCGTCACATCCTTACTCGGAGGATGTACGGACCTCGACAAAGGCAATCCTTACGAAGACCAGCTGCACACCTTGCAGGTGACTGCCGTCTATCCGGACGATTATGCGGAATACCTTCGGGAAGGCATCACCGTCCAAATCGAAGACATCGCCCGCGGCAACTCCTACAAGACGGTAACCGACCAGAACGGTACAGCGCAATTCGCCCTGACCAACGGCATATACCGCATACAAATCAGCGATAAAGCCGATCAGCATATATTTAACGGACTGGCAGACAAGGTAAAACTCGTAAACGGAGATATCACACTCAACGTTCCGCTTACACACTCCAAAGCCGGTGCCATCATTATCAAGGAAATCTATTGCGGAGGATGTACCAAGCTGCCGCAGGAAGGTACTTATCAGGCTGATAAATACATTATCCTGCACAACAATGATTCCCAGACGCAGTATCTCGACCATTTGTGTTTAGGTACGCTCGATCCTTACAACTCCCAGTCCACCAACGTATGGGTGACGCAGGACGAAGCAACCGGAGCAACCATTTTCCCCGATTTCGCTCCTATCGTCCAGTGCATCTGGCAATTCGGCGGTAACGGCACTTCCTTCCCGCTGGCACCCGGTGCCGATGCGGTCATCGCCGTCAACGGAGCCATCGATCATGCCGCGCAATACCCGCTGTCGGTCAATCTGAACAAACCGGGATATTTTGCCTGCTACAACAATGTTTATTACTGGAATACGATGTATCATCCTGCTCCGGGCGACCAGATCAGCCGCGACCATTATCTGGACGTGGTCATCAAACTGGGACAGGCGAATGCCTATACATTCTCTATATTTTCTCCCGCCACTGTCATCTTCAAGGCTCAGGACACTACGATACAGGAGTATGTACAGCAAACGGGCAGTGTGATACAAAAGCCCGGCAGCACGGTGGATCAGGTCATCAAGATTCCGCTCGACTGGGTGATTGACGGGGTAGAGGTGTACTATGGCGGTTCGTCGAGCAACAAAAAACGCATTTCGCCTTCCATCGATGCCGGATATGTCAGTCAAAGTGCACTGTATGACGGACGCAGCCTGCACCGTCGGGTAGACGAGGAAGCATCGAAGGAGGCCGGTTATGAAATACTGGAAGATACGAACAACTCTTCCGCCGATTTTTATGAAAGAGAACAACAATCCCTGCATGAGTAATATGAAAGGAATATATATAGGATGTATGCTGTTGTGTATAGCAGCCGTAAGCTCGGCACAGACTTACGATGTTATCGAACGACGAAATTCATGGAATGCCGGAACAAACGTAACGGGAATCATGATGGACAGCGTCACCGTCTCCTACGCCGAACTGTACGGCAAGAACAATCACGGTGACTTCCGCAACTACTACGAAGCCGGCAAATTATGGAGTGCCGGTGCAGTAGCCAAGTCCATCACACACTTAAAGAAGTATTCTCTGATCGGCTCGTTCTCATTCGACCACACTTCCGGCAAGGATATGAGCGGCTCCATGTTCATCCATCCCGGATTTTATCCGGTAGACCTACTGGAGTTTACCCCCGGCCGAAAGGATTTACAAACTTATGCGTTCATGGGAGGTATAGCAGCAGATGCCGGCACCAACTGGCGCATCGGCGGAAAGATCGATTTCACCTCTGCCAATTACTCCAAACGCAAGGACTTGCGACATACCAACTACAGACTGGACTTAAAAGTAGCTCCCGGCATCATGTATCATTCGGACCATTATGCGATCGGATTCTCTTATATTTTCAGCAAAAACAGCGAATCCGTTTCAGCAGAAGAGATCGGAACAGCCGCTACACCTTATTACGCATTCCTTGATAAAGGACTGATGTACGGTGCCTACGAAGCATGGTCGGGAAGCGGAGTCCATCTGAGCGAATCGGGTATCAACGGATTCCCCATCAAGGAACTGTCTCACGGAGCAGCAGTTCAGGTCCAATGGGGATCGCTTTACGGAGATGTGGAGTATCTGCATTCTTCCGGTTCCGCCGGAGAGAAAGAGGTTATCTGGTTTAAGTTTCCGGCACACCGGATTACATCGCATCTGAGATACCGTTTCGCCAAAGGCAGTACCGAACATTTCCTGCGGATCAACCTCTCATGGTCACGCCAGACAAATGACGAGAATGTATTGGGACAGGAGATATCCAACGGAATCACGACTACCCATGTTTACGGTTCCAACCGGATTTTCGAAAGAAAGGCTTTATCCGTTCAGCCCGAATATGAGTTGATCGCTCCTAAAGGAGAATTGCGTGTCGGAGCCGAGATTTCGTCTTTTAAAAGCATGACTACCCAAATGTACCCTTATGTCGCGTCACAGACAATGACTTGTGGACGGGTTTACGCATCCGGCGTACTTCATGCCGGAAGATTCGATGTGAAAGCTGCCGCAAGTTTATCCATAGGAGACTTCACGGAGAAGAGCAGGACTACTGAAACGACAGCCGAACCGGGCGATCCTCCATACCGCCTGACAGATTATTACCATCTGCAGAATGAGTATGCAACTGCCCCACGGGCGACAGTGAACGTCGGATTACGCTATCACTTTCATCGGGGGATTTATGCCGAAATTCAGGGCGGATATACGCACGGTTTCAACCTTGAATATATAGCAGGTTCGAGCCGTTGGAATGAGACGATTAAGTTAGGTTATACATTTTAAAATTATTCATTTACATAATATAAAACTATCAAATGATGAAAAAGGGGATATTATTTGTGCTGACAGCAGCATTTCTGGCATCTTGCCAGCAGGAGGAAAACGAGGGAGTAGCATCTGTGGACCGGGTGACCATCACTCCTATTATCACACGTGCCACAGAGGTTAATTTCGAAGATCAGGATCAGATCGGATTGAGTGTCACTAAAGAAGACGGCACTGTATATGCCACCAACGAGCTTATGACTTTCAATGACGGAGCTTTCGCCGGAAGTCTGAAATGGTATCCCGAAGGAGCAGACAAGTCTTCATTCGTGGCTTACTATCCTTACAGCGCAACCGGTGTACCGACTTCATTCACCGTGCATGCCGACCAGACCACCAACTACGGAATCTCCGACTTTATGGCGGCAAGCAAATCCGACGTACTTCCTTCGGTGAACTCCATCAGCATGATCTTCAAGCACATGCTGACCAAACTGGTTATTAATGTGACAAACGAAACGAATTTGGATATTTCATCTATAGTGCTCAAAGGCTCTGTTCCTACTGCCAATATCAATTTGGCAACCATGAAGACAACCGTAAACGAGAGCGCCGCCGCCACAGACATCACAGCACAACAAGTGACAAAGAATAAGACTTTTCGTGCCATTGTAGTCCCACAGACGGCTGCGTTCACTCTTGCAGTAACAACTTCAGATAACAATACATTGATGCAAAAGCTCGTATCCACAGATTTAGTTCAAGGCGGACAATACAGTGTCAATATACGTGTATTACCCGATAATATCATCGTTACACTCAGTGGTGAGATCGAGAACTGGACAGACGAGGGAGAGATCAAGGGAGATGAGCCGGAAGTTCCTTTTGAAGAGCATGACGGATATTTCATCTACGACGGCATTACCTACAATACGGTAACTCTCTCCAACGGAACAACATGGATGGCGGAACCATTACGCTATGTACCGGATGGATATACTCCGTCAAGTGATCCGGCTGCAGATTCTCACATCTGGTATCCGTACGAATTGGTTACAGTTGACGGTACACTTACTGCAAAAGCATTGCAGGACGCAACTTCTATCAAGCAGTACGGTTATCTCTACGACATCCATGCCGCACTTAGCGGCAAAGCAGTTACTCCGGAAAACTGCTACGACTTTGAAGGAGCACAGGGCATCTGTCCGAAGGGATGGCACATCCCGACTCGCGCCGAATATTTCAGCCTTGTAGGTAATTCGACCAAAGATGCGGACGGCAATAGTTTGGAAAACGGAAAAGACGCTCTTTTCTATGACACAGCATATGACGGTGGTAAAATCCCGACACTCAACGAGGCTAAATTTAATTATCAATTCTCGGGAGTACGTATGTCAACCGGTTATTCAGCCGTCCCCAAATATCAGGCAACGGCAATAACCAGCAGCAACAGTACGGTAACCGAATGGTTTGGAAAACCCAGTATGAGTTATTACATGACTTCAACTGCATATAAGCCTATTTATAGTACAAGCACCGGCGACCTGACCAATATTCAGTTCTTCGGACTAATGAGCACATTCTCAATGGCGAAGTATCCGGAAGGCAGATTGTCTCTGAGTTATATCAGTGTACTTAGTGGTCAAACAGTTCGTTGTGTAAAGAACCAGAACTAAAAGCCATTTGCAAGTTCATAAAAAAGAATATAAACTACATAAAAACAAAAAGTAACAATGAAAACAAAAAAGCTAAGCATCGCAATCGCTCTACTGGCGGTTGCCGTTATCGGAACCTCTTGTGGAAACAAACAGCAGAAAAGTTCCTCGGACACAACAACAGAACAGACCACTTCGTCTGCTTTAGAAATTGACTCTCTTCTTGCAAATGCAGAAAACCTTGCAGGAAAAGAAGTAACCATCGAAGGCGTTTGCACACATACCTGCAAGCATGGCGCCAAGAAAATCTTCCTGATGGGCAGTGACGACACACAAGTGATCCGCGTAGAAGCCGGCACACTGGGAGCATTCGACCCGAAATGTGTGAACTCCATCGTCCGCGTCACCGGAACACTGAAAGAACAACGCATTGACGAAGCCTACCTCCAAAACTGGGAAGCACAACTCAAAGCGCAAGCTGCCGAAAAACACGGAACCGGTGAAGCCGGCTGTGACACAGAGAAGAAAGCACGCGGCGAGACAGCCAACACGCCCGAAGCCCGTATCGCCGACTTCCGCGCGAAGATAGCCGACCGAAAAGCAAGCAGCGGCAAAGAGTATCTGTCTTTCTATTTCATGGAAGCTAATTCGTATGAAGTGGAGTAGCAGCATCCGTAAATGGAGTAGGCTGATACACCGTGATTTATCCTTTTTCTTTGCCGGAATGGTCTTGATTTATGCCATTTCCGGCATTGTGATGAATCACCGTGACACCATCAACCCGAACTTCTCCATCGAACGGAAAGAATATAAGATTGCCGAAAAACTGCCGGGCAAAGAGGGAATGAAAAGGGAAAATGTACTGACTCTGCTGCAACCATTGGGAGAGGAAGGTAACTATACCAAGCACTATTTCCCGAAAGCGGACATCATGAAAGTGTTCTTGAAAGGCGGGTCCAACTTGCAGGTAAACGTCCGTACGGGAGAGGCAGTCTACGAATCTGTCACCCGCCGCCCGCTCATCGGAGCAATGGCACGCCTGCACTACAACCCCGGACAATGGTGGACTTACTTTGCGGATATTTTCGCAGTCGGCCTCATCATCATCACCCTTTCCGGAGTCATCATGCTGAAAGGCAACAAAGGTATTATCGGCAGAGGAGGAATAGAAATGATTGTCGGAATCGTGATTCCCATCCTTTTTCTTCTCTTCTTTTGAACAGAATAACTGATAAAATAAAATGGAACAAATCATAGAATGTAACAACCTGACGCACTACTACGGCAAACGGTTGATTTACGAAAATCTTAGTTTCACAGTCCCCAAAGGCCGCATCCTCGGACTACTGGGCAAGAATGGTACGGGCAAGACCACGACCATCAACATCCTGAGCGGATATCTGAAACCACGTTCCGGAGAATGCCGTATCTTCGGACAAGAGATACAGACGATGGCTCCGGCATTGCGCCGCAACATCGGGCTGCTGATAGAAGGGCACGTACAGTATCAATTCATGAGCATCACCCAGATTGAGAAGTTCTACGCAGCCTTTTACCCCAATCAATGGAAAAAAGAGGCTTATTATGAACTGATGAACAAACTGAAAGTAGCTACCGGACAGCGCATCTCCCGTATGTCTTGCGGACAACGTTCACAAGTAGCACTCGGACTGATTCTGGCACAGAATCCCGAGCTTCTTGTATTAGACGACTTCTCCCTCGGTCTCGACCCCGGTTATCGCCGCCTGTTTGTAGACTATCTCCGCGATTATGCACGTTCCGAAGGCAAGACTGTCTTTCTGACTTCGCATATCATTCAGGATATGGAACGACTGGTAGACGACTGTATCATGATGGACTACGGAAAGATACTGATTCAGAAGCCAATTGACGAATTACTGAAAGAAGGACGCCGCTATACCTGTACTGTTCCCGAAGGTTACGAACTGCCCGCATCCGATGATTTCTATCATCCTTCCGTGATGCGGAATACACTGGAAACATTCTCCTTCCTCCCCCCCACAGAGGCGGAAGCAAAACTGAAATCCATGTCAGTACCCTATACGGACCTGCATAGCGAACATGTGAATCTGGAAGATGCCTTCATCGGTCTGACCGGCAAATACTGATTCAATAAAATAATTAAAGATTAAAAAGTAAATTAGAAGTCTCATGTACGCTATATTTTATAAAGAATGGATCAAGACACGGTGGTATTTTCTGCTTGCCGTAGTCACCACACTCGGTTTTACAGGCTACTGTATGCTTCGCATCAACCGGGTGATAGAAATGAAAGGCGCCGCGCATGTATGGGAAGTCATGATGCAGCGGGATGCCATATTCATCGATATGTTACAATACATCCCCCTGATTGCCGGAGTGTTGATGGCCATCGTGCAGTTTGTTCCCGAGATGCAGCGCAAATGTCTGAAACTGACTTTGCACCTGCCCTATCCCGAACTGAAAATGACCGGCAATATGTTGTTCTCCGGTTTGGTACTGTTGCTTGTCTGCTTCGCTTCCAACTTCCTTCTGATGGAGGTCTATCTGAGCGGAGTACTGGCTCACGAACTGAAGAATCATATACTGCTGACCGCCCTCACGTGGTATCTTGCCGGTATTTCCGGCTACCTGCTCATCGCATGGATCTGCCTCGAACCGGCATGGAAACGCAGAATCATCAATCTCATTATCGCCGTATTGTTACTGCGAATCTTCTTCCTGTCGCCCACGCCGGAAGCTTATAACAAATTCCTCCCGTATCTGCTGGTCTATACGTTGCTGACCGCGTCTTTCTCCTGGCTCTCCATCGTACGGTTCAAAGCGGGAAAGCAGGACTAGGATAATGAAGAATGAAGAACTAAAAATGAAGAATTAAATAAAGATGAAACGTTTCAGTACCCTACTATTATATGTCACCATCGCCTTCCTGCTTCTCTGGCAGTTGCCTTGGTGTTACAACTTCTTTGTCGTAAAGCCGGAGAAGACTCCTTTCACTCTATATAGTTTCGTGATCGGCGATTTCGCCTTGATGGGACAGGAAGAGGGAAAAGGAACCGTACGTCGCGACGCTGCCGGAAACATTTATTCCGAAGCAGCTTTCGACAGTATTCTGCCTATGTTTTATTTCCGCCAGTTGATGTCCGACGAACGTTTTCCGGATACGATTAACGGGATAGCTGTCACTCCGAAGATCGTGCAGACGGAGAATTTCAATTTCCGCAGCGTACCTACGGATATCAACGCTCCTTCCATCGGTCTTTATCCTCTGTTGGAGTCGATGTCCGGGCGTGTAGACCTGAAGATGCCGGATGATGTTTTCCGCATTACTTCGCAAGGCATTGAGTTTATCGATATGGCTTCCAATAGCGTGAATGCAGAAAAAAGCCTCTTGTTTACAGAAGCTATGACCAAGAAGAATTTCCGCTTTCCGGCCATTGAGATCGCAGGAAACCCGACGGTGAAGAAGGAGTATGACGAAGGATACCTTCTGTTGGATGCCGACCGTCGTCTGTTCCATCTGAAACAGGTGAAAGGGCGTCCCTACGTTCGTGCTATCACTTTGCCGGAAGGATTAACATTAGAGCACCTTTATCTGACGGAATTCAGAAATAAAAAGACGCTTGCTTTCCTGACAGATATCAACAATGCTTTATATGTGCTGAAAAGCCGCACGTATGATGTGGTGAAAACAGGAGTTCCTGCATTCAATCCCGAAACGGACGCGCTGACCATCATTGGAAATATGTTCGACTGGACGGTACGGGTGACGAGTCCGTCTTCCGATAATTACTATGCTTTGAACGCGGATGATTATTCACTGATAAAGAAGCTGGAAAATAATTCGAATACTCATTATATGCCCGGCATCAGTTTCACTTCTTATACGGACAAGTATGTGATGCCGCGCTTTGAGTAATAACAGGAATAATAACTTTTAGGCACGGATTACACAGATTAACACGGTTTTAGCGTTGTGAAAGCATAAAGCTATCGTGTTAATTCGTATAATCCGTATCTTTTATTTCTAACATTCACAGAAAACAATAAAGAACCTTTCGCATTTATTCAACAAGAAACTGTACCTTTGCAAGCATGAACATTATCCGATCCGCAATTGCCTCTGCGTTGAACACAAACAAATACGGTAGATAACAACACTAATTTAAAGCCGTATGAAAATTTGCAAGGCATGTACATTTCTGAGTTTCCTCATTATATTATTATACAGTTGTGCGCTTCCGCCTGAGGATGAAAAAGAGAGCCTTGAACCGGACAGTTCAACATCAGAACTTCCCTGGACAGGAGAAACCGAGAAATTCACGATTAATACCAAAGAAGGCGTACACTTGAATGATCCGCAGGAAGATGCAGGAACAGCATATATCACGATCCCCTCTTCTTCTGTAAGAAGCACCCGATGGGAATTCGGGGTACGGCTCACCTTTAATCCTTCCGCCAATAATTACGCCCGTTTCTATTTAGCCTCTTCATCGGAAATACTTTCCGGAGATCTGAACGGCTATTACATTCAGATAGGAGGAACAAAAGACAATGTAGCACTTTACCGGCAAAATGGGAATCAATCCAAATTACTGGCTTCGGGAAGAGAACTCATGAAAGGAAATAATTCTCCGAAATTATTTATCAAAGTAGAATGCGACGCCAACGGCTACTGGACTTTCTGGACACGCATGGAAACGGAAACCGAATATACGAAGGAGAAACAAATAAAAGACGCAAGTATCACAAAGTCAATCTGCTGCGGCATATACTGCGTTTATACAAAAAGCCGCTGTGACGGTTTCACTTTCCATCATATACAGTTGTCTGATGATGTGATAACAAGTACTGAACCGGACGACATACCGGACGTTCCGGATGAACCGGACAAGCCTGACACACCGGAATCGCCGGAATATCCTGACAATGTGAGAAATATGTTACTATTCAACGAAGTGATGTATGACAATGCCAAAGACGGTGCCGAATACATCGAATTCTATAATCCTGCTGATCAGGATATCACTGTAAAGTCTCTGCGTCTGTTTAAAATGAGAGCAACGGGAGAAATATTCAGTACCACAATACTCAAACAGGAAGATGAAAATACAAACCTTGTTATTCCCGGCAAAGGATATATTTGTTTTACTCACTCCGCAACTACACTGATCAGAAAGCATAAGGTTGACGGCAAAAGTATAACCGAAATATCCAAATTTCCGCAACTGAGCAACGACGGAGGTTACCTTGCCTTGGCAACTGATGAAGAACATCCCCGCACGATTGATACCTGCCGTTTCATAGACTGGATGCACGACACTTCAGTCACTACAGGCATTTCATTAGAGAAGATATCTCCTGAACTTCCTTCTCTCAACAAAAACTGGCACTCATCGAGAAATGATACAGGTGGCACACCCGGAATAAAAAACTCATAAGAAGGATGCATTTATTTGATAAATTCCCTACATTTGTACAATTTGTAGGAAAAGCATATTTGAATATATTCACCCGCGAACGAATTTTAAGCAACAGATATGAGTCCAATTATCTTATCTATTACTATCATAGCATACTTTATGATCCTTTTCGCTATCTCCTATATAGCAGGACATAAAGCGGATAACGAAGGCTTCTTCGTCGGCAACCGCAAATCGGCATGGTATATTGTCGCCTTTGCCATGATTGGTTCCACTATCTCCGGAGTTACGTTTGTATCCGTACCGGGTATGGTACAAGCCAGCGGCTTCTCCTACCTGCAAATGGTACTGGGATTTATCGTCGGACAGTTCATTATCGCATTCATACTCGTTCCGCTTTTCTACCGGATGAATCTGGTTTCTATCTATGAATATCTTGAAAATCGCTTCGGAGCTTCTTCCTATAAGACAGGAGCCTGGTTTTTCTTTATTTCCAAAATGCTCGGAGCTGCCGTGCGGCTCTTTTTAGTATGTCTGACCTTGCAATTACTCATCTTCGAGCCTTTCCATATTCCCTTTATAATCAATGTCATACTGACAGTACTCATTGTCTGGCTCTATACTTTCCGGGGAGGAGTGAAATCATTGATATGGACTGATGTACTGAAAACATTCTGTCTGGTAGTCTCCGTCGTACTTTGTATCTACTATATAGCTTCCAGCCTGCATCTGAATTTCAGCGGATTGGTCTCAACGATTTCAGACAACGATCTCTCCAAAATGTTCTTTTTTGACGATGTCAACGACAAGCGATATTTCTTCAAGCAATTCCTGGCAGGAGTCTTTACCGTTATCGCCATGAACGGGCTGGATCAGGATATGATGCAACGGAATCTCAGTTGCAAGAACTTCCGTGACTCACAGAAGAATATGATTACAAGCGGGATTTCACAGTTCTTTGTGATCCTGCTCTTCCTGATGCTGGGTGTCTTGCTCTATACTTTCACCGCCCGACAGGGAATCGAGAATCCCGGTAAGAGCGATGAATTGTTCCCAATGATCGCCACAGGCAATTACTTTCCGGGAATAGTCGGTATCCTGTTCATTATCGGATTGATAGCTTCGGCGTACTCCGCTGCCGGATCGGCCTTGACAGCCCTGACGACTTCTTTCACCGTAGATATTCTGAATGCGCACAAGAAAGACGAAGCGGCACTCAGCAAAATACGGAAACACGTGCACATCGGGATGGCATTCGTGATGGGAATCGTCATCTTCGTATTCAATTTACTGAATAATACGAGTGTGATTGATGCGATTTATACGCTGGCCAGTTATACGTATGGTCCAATTCTCGGACTATTCGCTTTCGGCATTTTTACTAAAAAACAAGTTTATGATCCATATATTCCGTTAGTAGCCATTCTTTCTCCTGCACTTTGCTACGTATTGCAAAGAAATTCGGAAGCCTGGTTCGATGGATATCAAATTAGCTACGAGTTACTGATATTGAATGCTGCGTTTACTTTTCTGGGGCTTTGCCTGCTCATCAAAAGGAAATCGTCAGTAGCCCCTATCAACAACTCTTTAATAAAAAAACATTAAAATGAAAAAGAAAATCAATTGCTTCATACCTTTTGGCAATCCGAAAGATACGATACAAACTGTAAAAGAATTGCAAGCTTCAGAATTAGTGAACAAAATCTACCTGCTAAGCGCTGATACCAACAAAGAGTGCTTACCGGGGTGTGAATGTCTCCTCATTAACGGTCTCTACTCTACAAGTACGATTAAAACAATTGCTGACAACGCAGATGATGCCAGCTATCTTTTGCTTTACACGAAACAGACCCCGCTAAAACTAGGATTGTACGCACTGGAACGCATGACACAGATTATACAGAGTTCCTCAGAAAATGCAATGGTATACGCAGATCATTACCAACTGGTTGACGGAGTTCTCAAACAAGCTCCCGTTATTGATTATCAACAAGGAAGCCTCCGGGATGATTTTGATTTCGGTTCGGTGCTTTTATTCAATTCCGAAATTTTCACCCTTGCTTCAAGTATTCTGGAGGAAACAGTTTTCCAATATGCTGCATTTTATGAAATGCGTCTGATGCTAGGTAATCTATTTCAAATCATCCATATCAATGAGTTCCTTTACACAGAAATAGAAACAGATACTCGGAAAAGCGGAGAAAAACAATTCGACTACGTAAATCCTAAAAATCGGGAAGTACAGATCGAAATGGAGAAAGTTTGTATCAAGCATCTGAAAGAAATCAATGCCTATGTAAGACCTTCTTCCCGAACAGTAAACTTGGACAGAGAAGCTTTTGAGTTTGAAGCATCTGTCATCATACCTGTCCGTAATCGTATCCGGACCATTCGTGACGCCGTAAATTCTGCTTTGAGCCAGCAAACGACTTTTCCCTTTAATGTGATTGTGATCGACAATCACTCAACGGACGGTACCACCGAAGCCCTCCAGGAATTTAGTGCGGACAATAGACTAATACATATCATTCCCCAGGAGAATGATCTCGGTATAGGAGGTTGCTGGAATGTAGGAGTACACCATGAGAAATGCGGTAAATTTGCCGTGCAACTGGATAGCGATGACCTGTATAAGGATGAGCATACCTTACAGAAAATCGTCGATACCTTCTATCAGCAGAACTGTGCAATGGTGATAGGGACTTACCTAATGACGGATTTTCAGATGAACGAGATAGCTCCCGGTGTCATTGACCATAAAGAGTGGACAGTAGAGGACGGTCCCAACAATGCTTTACGTATCAATGGGTTGGGTGCCCCACGGGCCTTCTACACTCCCATCCTTCGCAAGATCAAATTCCCCAATACCAGTTATGGAGAAGATTATGCCATAGGTCTGAGTATTTCTCGTGAATATACGATCGGTCGTATTTATGATGTAATCTATCTTTGCCGCCGTTGGGAAGGCAACTCTGACGCAGCATTAGATATCGAAAAAATTAACCGGAACAATTTCTACAAAGACAGTATCCGAACCTGGGAGTTACAGGCAAGAATCCGGATGCACAGCATTGATGAAAGTTTTCAGCGTCTCGTCAACGAGATGATAGAAAAACAGAAAAAAGACTGGAAGCTGGCAAAAAAGAATTATAAGGAATTAGAACAGAATCTTAAAAAAGAAAAGACGCTGGAACTCAAACTAGGAGGGGACACCAAGAGAGTCAGATTCTTCCCAAATCCACAACGGGCAATCTCTACAATGGCCCAGACCGACTCTCAGTCCATACAAGAAAGACCTTGTTTTCTGTGCAATGACAATCGCCCGGCAGAACAAACGTCTTTGTCACTTGGACATTATGAGGTATGCCTCAATCCTTATCCGATTTTCCGCCGGCATCTGACCATAATTGAAGAGGAACATACCCCGCAAACCATCAAAAACCGTTTTGAGGATATGCTTTTCCTTGCCGAAAACATGAACGAGTTCCTCATCTTATATAACGGACCGGAATGCGGAGCTTCCGCCCCTGACCATATGCACTTTCAGGCAGCAGGAAAAGAGGAAAAGATTGCCAATCCTTTTGGGATGACTTTCATATCGGACATGCTTAGTTCTGAAGATAGCGTACATAGTCATCTAGAAAATGGGTTCACCACGAGCATTGGCATTTCATCTCCAAACAGAAGAGGGATCATTGAAATGTTTGAGTATCTTTACGATAAGATAGTTTCTATTTATCATGACAAAGAACCTTTAATCAATGTGATTGCCTGGTATGGACTCGAAACAGTAAACCGCACTGGAGGCGATGAAATAAAACAGTGGAACTGTATTATTTTCCTACGTTCTAAACATCGGCCGGAATGTTATTATGCCCAAGGGAAAAAAGGCTTATTGATAAGCCCGGCTATTGCGGAGATGTGTGGCGTATTCCCCATTGTAAGAGAAGAAGATTTGGATAAGATAACAGCTAAAAAAATCACTCAGATTTACAAGGAGGTCAGTTTGTCACAGGAACAGTTAAAAGCACTCACCGATCAAACATCCTAGTAAAGAAGAAATGGAAGAACCTCAGATTACAGTCGGTATCCTTTCGGGAAAAGAAATTGAATTTTCTTTTCCCGAAAGCTTCACTACTCCTGACGGCACAAAGGTTTCAGGGGCACAAAAGGCTGTTTATCAAAAAGAAAAGATATACTGGTCAGGGAAAGAATACGATGAATTGATATTCTACCCTCAGCCAAATGCCGGGATCTTCTTTGAGCTAAAGGATGTCACCATCGGCATCAATTTTCATTGGGAACGCAAAGAAGTACAACGCTTCCAGGGAGCTTTGAAAATCATTGTCGAAGGAGAGACACTGACCGCCATCAATGTAATCTCTATAGAAGATTACCTGACAAGTGTCATCTCATCAGAAATGAGTGCCACCGCCTCTTTGGAACTACTGAAAGCGCATGCAGTCATTTCCAGAAGCTGGCTGATCAATAAATTGAGAGTGGAGAATGAAAAATGGAAAGCTACTATACAGCCGGACAGCGCAGCCAACTCTCCACATTCCACTCTCCACTCTCAACTTATCAAATGGTATGATCATGAAGCGCATACGCACTTTGATGTTTGTGCGGATGATCATTGCCAGCGCTATCAGGGAATTACCCGTGCTTCTACTCCACAAGCTATCGAAGCTGTTTCAGCTACCCGTGGAGAGGTGCTGATGTATGAAGGAAAGATTTGCGATGCGCGATTCTCCAAATGTTGTGGCGGTGCAATGGAAGAGTTTCAGAATTGTTGGGAGAATGTGAGGCATCCTTATCTGACCGGTAAACGAGATTACATACCGGAATCCCATGCTTCTGATTCGGAGAAACAAATAACAGGTCCGGCAATACAGCTTCCCGATCTGACGCAGGAAGAAGAAGCGGACCGATGGATACGAACTTCTCCGGATGCTTTCTGTAATACGCAGGATAAAAAGATTCTGAGTCAGGTTCTTAATAACTACGATCAGGAAACGACTGATTTCTACCGTTGGAAAATCAGTTATAGCCAACAGGAACTAGCTGAGTTAATCCATCAACGTTCGGGAATTGATTTCGGGGAAATCATAGACTTAATCCCTGTAGAGCGAGGAACTTCCGGACGCCTGATACGATTAAAGATAGTAGGTACTTTACGGACACTGACCATCGGAAAAGAATTAGAGATCCGACGTACATTGTCGCCTTCCCATCTTTATAGTTCAGCATTCCTTGTGGATAAGGAAAAAGGAGAAGAGGGAAATGTTCCAACCCGCTTTACACTGACGGGAGCCGGTTGGGGACACGGAGTAGGACTTTGTCAGATCGGTGCGGCAGTAATGGGAGAGCGAGGTTATTATTACAAAGATATTTTAGCTCACTATTATCCCGGAAGCAGACTTGAAAAACAATATGAATAACATCTGAGACTAATGCCATGATATCAACAAGAAATGCCAAGAACATAATACCAAGAAACAATCGAAATCCGTGGAGCTGGATTCCGACTCTTTATTTTGCGGAAGGACTGCCTTATGTGGCTGTGATGACAATTGCCGTTATCATGTACAAGCGCCTGGGATTGTCGAATACAGAAATAGCGCTTTATACTTCCTGGTTATATCTGCCTTGGACGATCAAACCATTATGGAGTCCTTTCGTAGATCTGGTCAAGACAAAGCGTTCCTGGATTATTGCCATGCAGGGTTTGATTGCTGCCGGTTTCGCCGGTATTGCCTTTTTTATCCCGACTCCACACTATGTGCAACTCACTCTGGCATTCTTTTGGCTGATGGCATTCAGTTCTGCCACGCATGACATTGCGGCTGACGGCTTTTATATGCTTGGCCTCAACAACAAAGAACAATCCTTCTTCGTAGGCATCAGAAACACTTGCTATCGTTTCGCCAATATCTTCGGGCAGGGAATCCTGGTTATGTTGGCAGGCTGGTTGGAAACATCGCATGGCAATGTTCCAATGGCCTGGAGTATCACTTTCTATCTGATGGCAGGATTATTCCTCGGACTGACACTATACCATCGCTTTATTCTCCCCCACCCTGCTTCAGATGTCAAAAGACCGGGGTTAACACCGGGTAAGTTACTGGAAGATTTCTTTAAGACATTCGTCACTTTCTTTGAGAAGAAAAACCTGGGACTTATGTTTTTCTTCCTGCTCACCTATCGGTTGGGAGAATCCCAACTTGCTAAAATAGCCTCTCCATTCTTATTGGATGGTGCCGAACAAGGCGGATTGGGATTATCAACCGCATCCGTCGGAGTCATTTATGGCACCATCGGCGTAGCCGCCCTACTGATAGGCGGCATCATCAGCGGTTTCCTCGTTTCCCGTGACGGTTTTAAGAAATGGATCATTCCCATGGCGCTGGCTATCAACCTCCCCGACCTTTTATATGTCTGGATGGCAGCAGCTACTCCGGACAACCTCCTGCTAATCTCCATTTGTGTAGCCATCGAACAGCTGGGATATGGCTTCGGCTTTACTGCCTATATGCTTTATCTGATTTATATTGCAGATGGTGAACACAAAACAGCTCATTATGCCATTGGAACAGGTTTTATGGCACTTGGCATGATGCTTCCGGGAATGCCGGCAGGATGGATACAGGAACATCTTGGATACACCAACTTCTTTATCTGGGTATGCGTATGCACCATTCCCGGCATCCTTGCTTCATGGATGATCCGCAATCGACTGGACAGTTCCTTCGGAAAAAAGAGATAAAATTGAATTACTTATAACTTAACACATTAAAAAGTAACAGTCATGAATGTAACAACAAGTAACAAACGCCTATTGGCACTCGATGTGATGCGGGGCATCACCATCGCGGGTATGATCTTAGTAAATACGCCCGGTTCCTGGCAACATGCGTATGCTCCCCTCAAACATGCCGAGTGGATTGGATTAACTCCTACCGATCTGGTATTCCCATTCTTTATGTTCATTATGGGAATCTCCACGTACATCTCTTTGAGAAAGTACAATTTCACCTTCAGTGTTCCCGCGGGTTTAAAAATTCTCAAACGGACCGTGATCATTTTCCTGATTGGAATTGGCATCAGCTGGCTTTCCATTCTCTGCTTCCAGCACGATCCCTTCCCTATCGACCAGATTCGCATTCTCGGAGTCATGCAACGGCTTGCTTTGGGATATGGAGTTACTGCCATAGTCGCTTTACTCATGAAGCATAAATATATACCTTATTTAATTGCTGTACTTCTCATTAGTTATTTTGCAATCCTTGCCCTCGGCAATGGATATGTCTACGACGAAACAAATATTCTTTCCATCGTCGACCGTGCAGTATTAGGACAAGCTCATATCTATGGCGGTCAGATACTTGATCCGGAAGGACTGCTTAGTACTATTTCAGCCATCGCCCACGTCTTAATCGGCTTCTGTGCCGGAAAGCTATTGATGGAAGTAAAAGATATTCATGAGAAGCTGGAACGTTTGTTCCTGATAGGTACTATCCTTACTTTCGCAGGTTTCTTACTGAGTTATGGTTCCCCTATCTGCAAGAAAGTATGGTCTCCTTCCTTCGTACTCGTAACCTGCGGTCTGGGTTCCAGTTTTCTGGCATTACTCGTATGGATCATTGACATTAAAGGTTATAAAAACTGGAGCCGTTTCTTCGAATCGTTTGGAGTAAATCCGCTATTTATTTATGTATTGGCAGATATTCTGGCGATTACGCTGGCAGTCATTCCTATGACCTACCAAGGTGAAGCGACTTCTTTACATGGCTATATTTACAGCGCACTCCTACAACCTGTCTTCGGAGATAAAGGAGGCTCGCTTGTATTTGCCCTGCTTTTTGTCCTTCTCAACTGGGCAATAGGCTACATTCTATATAAAAAGAAAATATACATTAAGATATGATACTCATTGCAGACAGTGGTTCTACCAAAACAGACTGGTGTGTCGTACTGAACGGCGCAGTTATCAAGCGACTTGGAACGAAAGGGATCAACCCTTTCTTCCAGTCGGAAGAAGAAATCCAACAGAAGCTGACAGCTTCCCTTCTGCCTCAACTGCCGGAAGGGAAATTCAATGCAGTTTACTTCTACGGAGCAGGTTGTACACCCGAGAAAGCTCCCGTCCTCCGACGGGCTATTGCAGACAGTCTGCCCGTTATCGGGAATATTAAAGCTAATTCGGATATGCTGGCTGCCGCCCACGGGCTATGTGGCCAGAAGGCTGGTATCGCCTGTATTTTGGGGACGGGGTCCAATTCTTGTTTTTACAATGGAAAAGAGATCGTCAGTAACATCTCTCCTCTCGGATTTATTTTGGGAGATGAAGGTAGCGGTGCCGTACTTGGAAAACTGCTGGTAGGAGATATTCTGAAAAATCAACTTCCTGCCACCTTGAAAGAAGAGTTTCTGAAGCAGTTCGATCTGACGCCTCCCGAAATCATCGACCGGGTTTATCGCCAGCCCTTTCCCAATCGTTTTTTGGCCAGTCTCTCTCCTTTTATCGCACAGCATTTGGAAGAACCGGCTATCCGCCAATTAGTTATGAACAGCTTTATAGCTTTCTTTCGCAGGAATGTGATGCAGTATGATTACAAGCAATATCCGGTACACTTCATCGGATCGATAGCCTACTGTTACAAAGAGATTCTACAGGATGCTGCCCGACAAACAGGTATTCAGATAGGTAAGATTCTCCAAAGTCCGATGGAAGGATTGATTCAATATCATAGCCAATTATCATTCCATCCTTAATAATAGAAGAACATTCTAAAGACTAAAAGCACAAATTATACTTCAATCTTTTAATGCCACGCAGTTATGTAAAGAATGATAACCATTTATTGACCCGTGTTTAGGGCCAGTCCGTAAAACACTGATTCTCAACAGATAAAAAACATCTAGAATTTCTTTAAAAGAAAAGATCTGTTGGTTTTAAAGGAACGGTGTCTTGGTTTTAAAGGAACGACCCGTTGGTTTAAAACCAACGGGATCATTCTTTCTTCATATTCTCAATACAATGGGCTAAGCGGTTGATTCTGTAAAATAAATTATCTACATTTCTACCAAGATACGGAATACCTTTCCCGGATCAGCTGCCCATTCTTTCATTGCCTCCAAAGCATCTTCCGGTTTTGCAATCTTTGAGATCAGTTCTTCTACCGGACACTTACCTTCTTTCATATAGTTGATTACCGCACGGAAATCAGCAGGCAATGCATTTCTGGAACCACGAATATCCAGTTCTTTCTGGACGAAATACTTGGTCTGAAAAGCGACTTCTTTTTTGGCGTAGCCAATACAAACCACACGACCGGTAAAGCCAACTTCATCCACAGCCATTACATAAGTCACAGGACTGCCGACAGCTTCAATCACGACATCAGCTCCAAACCCTGCGGTGATTTCCTGTATCCGCTCATGTACATTCTCTGTTTTAGAGTTTACTGCGTAAGACGCTCCCACTCTTTTGGCCAGTACCAGTTTTTCATCATCCAGATCGACCGCAATCACCGTCGCTCCTCTCAAGGCAGCACGTACAATAGCGCCAATCCCAATCATACCACAGCCAATCACCATCACATACTCATTATCGATGACCTGAGCACGGGAAACAGCATGAAATCCTACACTCATCGGCTCAATCAGAGCACAGTCACGGGATGAGATATTACCTGCCGGGATAATCTTCGTCCAAGGAAGCACGGCGTATTCGCACATCACTCCATTCCGTTGTACGCCTAATGTCTCATTATGCTCGCAGGCATTGACACGCCCGTTACGGCACGAAGCACATTTACCACAATTGGTATATGGGTTCAATGTTACATTCATCCCTTTCTCAAAGCCAGCCGGAACATCCGGACCGATCTCTTCAATCACTGCTCCTACTTCATGCCCCGGTATTACAGGGAGTTTCACCATCGGGTTACGCCCCAGGAAAGTGTTTAAATCGGAGCCACAGAATCCGACATACTTGATTCTTACCAATACTTCACCGGCACCGACGGTCGGTTTTTCCAGTTCAACCACCTTCATTTCGGAGGGGTTGACAATTTGAACTGCTTTCATTTTATTTGTTTGAGATAAATTTATTAATCAATTACTTTATAGCCCTTCCAACCGTAATAGGCACAAAACGCAAAACAAATCATCGGTATGCCATAAGCGACATAATAAATATGTTCATTAACGTGCATGAAGTACGCTGTCAACTGAGGAAGACAGGCATTACCGACAATTGCCATTACCAGAAAGGCCGAACCGCTCTTTGTCTGATTTCCGAGTCCTTTCAGTGCCAAAGAGAACTGTGTAGGATACATGATAGACATAAAGAAAGAGATGGCGAGCATCGCATACAGTCCGATCATTCCTCCCCATAGCATCACGACACCACACAAAAGGATATTCATCAAAGCATACACCAGCAACATACCCTGCGGACGGAACTTGACCATCAATCCCGTACCAATCCAGCGCCCCAGCAAGAAGGCCAGCATATACAGTCCAAAGAAAGTGGTAGCCGTATCTTCCGGCAAACCGGCATAAGTGCAGCAGTATACGAGAAACAGACTGTTGATAGCTGTTTGCCCACCATTATAAAAGAACTGCGCGATGACTCCCCAACGTAAATGCGAGCGTTTCAGCACATCGAAATCAATCAGTTTTTCTTTCTTTCCGGATGCAGGTTCCGCTCCTTCATCTCCAATCTTCGGCAATTTTGAGAAAACAAATACGACCGCTATCGCAAGAAGCAACAGAGCCAATATCAGATAAGGAAGTTTCATCGCATCCGTTTCCAGTTGTATATAAGCCTGCCAGCCTCCCGGATAATCAACAGGAAGCGTCTCGCGTGTATAATGGGTGCCGCTTAGAATCAGCTTGCTCAGAAACATCGCTGCGATAAAAGCACCCAGACCATTGAAGGATTGCGCCAGATTCAATCGGCGCGGAGCCGTTTCGGGAGCTCCCAACACGGTTACATAGGGATTGGCGGCTGTCTCCAGAAAACACATTCCGGTAGCGATAATGAAGAAGATGCAGAGATAAGCCCAATATTCTTTCAGCATGGCAGCAGGAAAGAACAGCAATCCGCCGACAGCTGCCAGCAACAGCCCGAAGATGATTCCCGCCTTATAGCTATAACGCTTCATGAACATAGCTATCGGGATAGGGAAAATAAAGTAAGCCAGCCAATAAGCGGTCTCCGTAAAAGAGGCCTCGAAGGTGTTCAGTTCACAGGTTTTCATCAACTGCCGGATCATTGTGGGAAGCAGATTGCTGCTGATCGCCCACAAGAAGAAAAGGCTGAAAACCAGTGCGAGAGGAATGGTATATGTATTCTTTTTCATGTGTACAGTGATTGTTTAGTGGTATTGTAATTGTTTCCTTTCTATTCCGACATATTTTTAATGTACGGGAGTTCCGGAAGTTCTGCAAACCCGTAGAATTTCCGCGCATTCCCGCCCAGGAATAACGTTTTCTCCGCTTCCGACAATTCCGGGGATTTCACCACAAAGTCATAAGACATCTTATAAGTAATGGCTGTTATCGTGCGCGGATAATCCGAGCCCCACATCAGTTTCTCCATACCAACCAGTTCTGCGGCTTCACGAATAGCCTTTATGGCACCTTTAAACGGATAAAACTCGTCATTGAACAGCCATGTGATACCACCGGACTCAATCATCACATTCGGATGACGTGCCAACTTAATCTGCTCTTTCCAATCCGGAAGAGTAACCATCCCGAAATGTCCGACAGCAATCTTCAATCGAGGACATTCCTGAATAATCTCTTCCATCTCCAGAACCTGTATCGCCCCCTCTGCCAAGTCGACTGACAAGATCACTCCCCGCTCTTCCATCCACCGGAACATCTGCATCATTTCAGGACAGTTCAACATTACCCGTCCCTCTTTCAGAAGTAAGCGCTGGGCAGGAATCTTAATCGCTTTAAATCCCTTCCCGATCAGTTCTTTCGCCTGTTCCAGATAGCCCGGCTTGCGAAACTCACACATTCCGCAAACAAAGAAACGGTCCGGATAGCGTGAAACAACCTCCATCAGATAATCGTTCTGAATGCCGTCTATAAATTCTTGTGTAATAACCGCAGCCGAGACTTGGGCATAATCCATATTGGACAGAAAAACTTCCGCACTATTCACCCCGTCAATCATAAAAGGAGGAACCATCTGCCGAATCTCCCCCATAAACAGGGAGCGTCCGTTCTCTAAAGTACGGATAGGAAAACCATCGACCACCGTATCTTGGCGAAGCCACAGATGGGCATGCGCATCAATAATCGTATAATCCATAGAATCGATCGTTTTTTAAGAGTTTGCCCAACTTACACGCTGCTGTTCTCCGATAATTTCCCGCACTTCACGCACGAGTTCCCAATCGACCGGTTCTTCAATAAAGCCGATATTTTTCTTCACATTCTCCGGATTAGTGGTGCTGAACAGGGTAGTCGCAATCTTTGGATTACTCACCGAGAATTGCATAGCGAGCTTTTCTATCGGATAATTCTTTGCTTTACAATGCTCCATCGCTTTGCGACAGGCATCTACCAATGGCTTGGGAGCCGGATGCCAGACCGGAACACCACGTTCGCTCAGCAAGCCCATCGAGAGAGGAGAAGCATTGATGACACCGATTTCTTTCGATTCGAAATAGTCAAGGAAGTCAGCCAATTTATCATCGCACAGACAATAGTGACAGAAGCTAAGAACAGATTCAATAGTTCCGCTTGGCGAACGGTCTATCACCCATTTCAAGTTTTCGAGCTGCAAGTCAGTGATTCCGACATGTCCTACCACTCCTTTCTCACGCAGTTCGACCAAAGCAGGCAATGTCTCATTAACCACCTGATTCAGGTCGGCAAACTCAATATCATGCACATTGATCAAATCGATGAAGTCAATATTCAGACGTTCCATACTTTCATATACACTCTCCGTCGCACGCTTTGCCGAGTAGTCCCATGTATTGACTCCGTCTTTGCCATAGCGTCCGACTTTCGTAGAAAGATAATAACGGTCGCGAGGAATATCCTTCAGCGCTTTGCCTAGAACAGTCTCTGCCTTATAATGTCCGTAATAAGGGGAAACATCGATAAAGTTCATTCCGGCTTCGATGGCTGTAAACACAGCCTGAATGCCTTCTTTTTCTTTTAAATCATGGAAAACTCCTCCCAGAGAGGAAGCTCCGAAGCTGAGAGACGATACTTTCATCCCTGTCTTTCCGATTTCATGGTATTGCATACGTATAGGGTTTTAAATTATTTTGTATGCGACAAAAGTAAGGGGTGAACCCTTCTCAACGGACAAGAGAGGGGCGAAAAAGCTACGTAACGGTTTACGTAAAAAATATTTCTTTAAATGCGGAGATTTATCAGGGAATATGCTTTCTTTGCAGATAAATCTAAGTTGGAGACCTTCAGATGGAAAACCGGAAACATACTTCACTCAAAGACCTCGCCCAAGCATTAGGCGTATCCATCCCTACTGTATCCCGAGCGCTGAAAGACAGCCCGGAAATCAGCCGTGAACTTTGCGCCAAAGCCAAGAAGCTGGCCAAAGAGATGAATTATCGTCCCAATCCTTTCGCTATGAGTCTGCGAAAGAATGCGCCGCGCATCATCGGAGTGATCGTTCCGGATATTGTCACTCATTTCTTTGCCTCCATTCTGAACGGGATAGAGAACATGGCGATCGATAACGGATATTTCGTCATTATCACGACATCGCACGAGTCTTTCGAGCATGAAAAAAGGAATATAGAGAATCTGGTCAATATGCGGGTAGAGGGGATTATCGCCTGCCTGTCTCAGGAAACAACTGACTTTTCTCATTTTGCCGCATTGAAAGAGATCAATATGCCGCTGATTCTGTTCGACCGTGTTTGCCTGACCGATCAATTCTCGTCAGTAATAGCAGACGGAGCACAATCCGCACAAATGGCTACCCAGCATCTGCTGGACAATGGAAGTAAACGGGTGGCTTTTATCGGCGGTGCCAATCATCTGGATATTGTAAAAAGAAGGAAGCACGGTTATCTGGAAGCCTTGCGCGATAATCGGATTCCGATTGAAAAGGAATTAGTTGTCTGCCGGAAAATTGATTATGAGGAAGGACAGATTGCTACGGAAACATTATTATCTCTCCCCCAGCCTCCCGATGCCATCCTTGCCATGAATGACACATTGGCTTTTGCCGCCATGGAAGTAATCAAAAGGCACGGACTTCGTATTCCCGACGATATCGCCATCATCGGATACACGGATGAGCAGCACGCCAATTATGTGGAACCCAAGTTATCTGCCGTATCGCATCAGACTTATAAGATGGGGGAAACAGCGTGTCAACTGCTGATTGATCAAATTAAGGGAGACAGGACGGTCAAGCAAGTGGTGATTCCGACACATTTGCAGATAAGGGAGAGTAGCATTAAGGAGAATAATAAAAAAAATGCTGTATCTACGTAATATAGATACAGCACCTTTTACATATAGAGAGTTTTATCTTATTATTTCAACTCCGCTTCAGTATTAGCAAAATCAAGCAATGTGATATCAAAGACAAGAGCTGAATACCCCAAAATGCCTGTAGTACCGCTACTTCCATAGGCATAATCCCAAGGGATATAAACCTTCCAACGATCACCAACTTCCATTCTCTGAAGCACTTCACCCCAGCCGGTAATTACCCCGCTGACCTGGAAAATGGTGGTAGGAGAATCTCCTTCACTTGGATCTTTCCCATCTACAACCGGATTATCTCCCTTAAAGTTACCATCAAAATATTCTCCTAAAATATTTGTTCCTTTATAATATACCTTCACATAGTCAGTATATTTAGGATTTCCCGCCTTTACTACATGATCAGTCATTGGCTCCATTTCCTTATAATAAATATAATTACCAGGAGCAGTCAACATCTCTATGCGTTCCAAGCCTCCTCTACCAGAAGCCGTAGCATAAACATTCGCAAGAGAGTCAATAAATGCCTCATTGCGCGCACGCCAATTATCGTATTTACCAACTTCTTCGGTTTCGCTACAAGAAACAAAAGCCAAAGCCAGTAATACTAAGGAGAATAAATAGATTTTTTTACTCATTCGTTAATGGTTTATTGTAAAGTTTTCAATAATGAAGTGATGCTCACTCTGTCTGCGATGATATTGTTCAGTTCAGAGATAGCTACACGCTCTTGCTGCATGGTATCGCGATTACGCAATGTCACGCAGTTATCTTCTAATGTCTGATGATCCACTGTTACGCAGAACGGAGTACCGATGGCATCCTGACGACGATAACGCTTGCCGATACTGTCTTTTTCGTCATATTGGCAGTGGAAATGGAACTTCAGAGCGTCGATGATCTCACGGGCCTTTTCAGGCAGACCGTCTTTCTTGATCAACGGCATAACAGCCAGTTTCACCGGAGCAAGGGCAGCAGGCAATTTCAGCACAACACGGCTTTCTCCGTTTTCCAGTTGCTCTTCACAATAAGCAGCGCTCATGATGCTCAGGAACATACGGTCTACACCGATAGAAGTTTCAATCACATACGGAGTGTACGATTCATTCAATTCCGGATCGAAGTATTTGATGCTCTTGCCGGAGAATTTCTCATGCTGAGACAAGTCGAAGTTCGTACGGGAGTGAATACCTTCCACTTCTTTGAAACCGAATGGCATCAGGAACTCGATATCTGTTGCAGCATTGGCATAGTGAGCCAATTTATCGTGGTCGTGATAGCGGTAGCTGGCATCACCGAAGCCCAGCGCTTTATGCCATTTCAGACGAATCTCCTTCCATTTCTTGAACCAATCCAGTTCCGTTCCCGGTTTTACAAAGAACTGCATCTCCATCTGTTCGAACTCACGCATACGGAAGATGAACTGACGGGCAACAATCTCATTACGGAAAGCCTTACCAATCTGGGCAATACCGAAAGGTACTTTCATACGACCGGTTTTCTGCACATTCAGATAGTTTACAAAGATACCCTGTGCCGTTTCCGGACGAAGATAAATCTTCATGGCACCGTCTGAAGTCGATCCCATTTCTGTAGAGAACATCAGGTTGAACTGACGAACTTCCGTCCAGTTCTTAGTACCGGAAATAGGACATACGATCTCTTCATCAACAATGATCTGACGAAGTTCATCCAGATTATTATCATTCAGTGCTTTTGAGAAACGAGTGTGAAGTGCATCACGCTTAGCCTGATGTTCCAACACACGTCCGTTGGTAGAACGGAATTGAGCCTCATCGAATGATTCACCAAACTTCTTGGCGGCTTTTGCTACTTCTTTATTGATTTTATCGTCATATTTAGCCAACTGATCTTCGATCAATACGTCAGCACGATAACGTTTTTTAGAATCCTTATTGTCAATCAAAGGGTCATTGAATGCGTCCACGTGTCCGGAAGCCTTCCAGATGGTAGGGTGCATAAAGATGGCAGAGTCGATACCGACAATGTTTTCGTGCAACAGCACCATGCTGTCCCACCAATATTTTTTAATGTTGTTTTTCAATTCAACGCCCATCTGACCGTAGTCATATACTGCGCCTAGTCCGTCGTAGATATCGCTTGAAGGAAATACGAAACCGTACTCTTTACAGTGCGATACAAGTTTCTTAAAAACGTCTTCTTGTGCCATTTTCTTTTCTATATCTATTAATTTGAATTACCTTTTTTCGTAAAAAGTGCCACAAAGATAGGCATTTATCTCATAAATAAGACAGGGAGGGTATTAATTTATCTTATTCTTCTGTTTGTTCCTGCTCCTGGTCTGCTTTCTTCATCTCTTTAGTCAACATACTTTCGGACATATAATATTTAAAAGGGATGCGCATACACTTTGTTTTCTTCATGCGGTCACGAAGTGCGCTGTTTGCCACAAAATAAACGCGAGATACTGATACTTGTCCCGGTGTCACTTGTTCGGGACGTTCAAAACCAGGACTGGTCAAAGCAGTCTGGAATGTACCCAGCCCATCAATCGTCACAGACTGTCCCATAGAAAGCAAATAGCGGATGGCATCCGCTACTTCCACCAATATGCCTTCAACCTGACCACGGTGGAAACCTCCCCGCAGCTCCACCACTTGAGCAAGTTCTTTGTTCTGTACTCCGCCTCTATCCTGTATTTTACTTGGTACACCATACCATAACTCTTTTCTTTCTCCGGACGTCAAGTCTGCTTTCTTTCTTACTACATAAGGGATTGCCATGTCTTATACTCCTTTCTTGTTTCGTTTATATTTTCATTCTGTACCACACCCGGGTGTCAGCACGTATGACACCCGGATGTCAGACATCACAACACCCGGGTGTCGTACAGCACGAGACCCGGGTGTCATACATATCTTCTTCGCAACAAAGTTAGACTATTATAGAAAGAAAACAAACTAATATTTATATATTTGTTTCCATAAACTTTAATATACCCGCACACACTATGATAAAAATACTACTGCTGATCGATTATTCCAGTGAATTTGACAGAAAATTGCTCCGCGGACTTGTACAATATTCCAAAGAAAACGGACCTTGGCTTTTCTATCGGCTTCCATCCTATTACAGCGGCATGTATGGAGAAAAAGGTATTCTCAAATGGGCAAAAGAATGGAAAGCTGACGCCATCATCGGACAATGGAACAATGACACCGTCAATCTACTGAAAGAACTGAATATTCCGATTGTATTGCAGAATTATCACCATAGAAGCACTACTTACTCCAATCTGACGGGCGACTACAAAGGAACGGGCAGAATGGCCGCCCAATTCTTCGCCAAGCGGATGTTCCACAACTTTGCTTATTTCGGCATAAACGGAGTTGTCTGGTCTGACGAACGTTGCGAAGGCTTCCGTCAGGAAGTTAAACGGATAGGCGGCAACTTTTATTGTTTCGAATCCGATAAGCATGAAGACGAAATCAGAATAGAAGTAAGCCAATGGCTGCAAGAGCTTCCTAAACCCATAGCGTTGTTCTGCTGCGACGACTCACACGCACTATTCATTTCGGAAACCTGCAAGATAAGTAACATACACATACCGGAAGAAATCTCCCTGTTAGGAGTCGACAATGATGACTTGATCTGCAATATTTCCGATCCTCCCATCTCCTCCATAGAACTGGAAGTAGAAAGAGGAGGATATTCCATAGGCAGGCTCATTCATCAACAAATCAAAAAGGAACATGAAGGGACCTTCAATATCGTCATCAACCCTATCCGCATAGAATTGCGGCAATCCACAGAAAAGCATAATATAAAGGACCCTTACATTCTCGAAGTTGTAAAATACATAGAGAGTCATTACAATTCCGACCTGACCATAGAGTCTTTGCTGGCACAGATTCCGCTCTCACGCAGAAATTTTGAAGTGAAATTCAAAAATGCGATGCATACTTCCATCTATCAGTATATCTTAAACTGCCGGGTCAACCATCTGGCCGATTTACTTCTTACTACAGATCGTTCATTGGCAGACATTGCAACGGAAGCCGGATTCAAAGACTATAATAATATCTCCCGGATTTTCAAAAAGTTCAAAGGATGTTCCCCTTTGGAATATCGGGAGAAAAAAATCACGAACAGATAAAAAATAAATTATTCGTTTTTCGAATATAGCTTTTCGTTTTTAGTACCGGAGGCATTACTAAAGTGGCATATCTTTGTTCGGTAAATGTTAACTCTCAAAGTCAATCAACAACTTATGGAGCAAAAGAAAATCGTGCTATTCATCCTGATCACTCATCTGGCAGCATTTCTAGCAGGATGCAGCGGAAACAAAAATAGCGGAAATAATGACTCCTCTGATCTATGGAATAAGTTATCGAGCTACTTCCGCCCGCCCGCAGAATACGAAAATGTATATGGGAATTTTCGCTCTCCTTTATTATATTATAATGGGGATACAGTCAGAACCGTTGAAGACTGGCAAAGACGACGAACTGAAATCAAGGACAGATGGATGAGCCTGTTAGGACAATGGCCGCCTGTCATTACCGGACAAACATTTGAAATTCTGGATACTCTCCACCGTGAAAACTTCATGCAATACCGTGTCCGCTTCTACTGGACTCCCAACGAACAGACTGAAGGTTATTTGCTGGTTCCGGACAAAGAAGGCAAAAAGCCTGCCGTTATCACTACATTTTATGAACCCGAAACGGCTATCGGATTGGGTGGAAAACCTTATAGAGACTTTGCATATCAATTGACGAAAAGAGGATTTGTCACATTATCAATAGGAACAACGAAGACCACAGAGAATCAGACATATTCCATTTATTACCCCACCATTGAAAATGCAACTCTCCAACCACTTTCAGCATTAGCTTATGCAGCCGCAAATGCATGGGAAGTATTAGCCAAAGTACAGGACGTCGATTCTACAAGAATAGGCATCACAGGGCATTCTTATGGTGGGAAGTGGGCAATGTTTGCCTCATGCCTATACGAAAAGTTCGCTTGTGCGGCATGGGGAGACCCCGGAATTGTATTCGACGAAACAAAAGAGGGATATATCAATTACTGGGAACCCTGGTATTTGGGATATTATCCGCCACCATGGGAAAATACATGGAGCAAAAATGGGCATGATTATGCTAAAGGCATTTATCCGAAGCTCCGCAAAGAAGGATATGATTTGCATGAATTGCATACGCTGATGGCACCTCGCCCATTTCTTGTTTCCGGAGGATACTCTGACGGAACAGACCGGTGGATAGCGCTAAACCATACAATAGCGGTCAACCGGCTCTTAGGATACCGTAATAATGTCGCGATGAGCAACAGAGTCAATCATGACCCAACCCCTGAATCAAACGAAATTATATATGATTTTTTTAAATGGTACTTGCATTCAGCAAATAAATCTACCAAAGAGTAGAAAGATGCGTTTTTTGAATACACTTTTTCGTTTTTTTGCGCAAAAAATCAACTCTGGATGCCTAACTTTGTTCTATCAATTCATCCAAGTAACCTAAATTACTTGACTAAAATGATTAGCCTATGAAAAATATACACTAGAAAACATAAAATGCCCCATCTGCGAATGGGGCAATATTAATGCCATATTAATAAAACTAATCATAAATTATCGCCCAATTAATAAATAACACAATAATAAATTCATAATTAATAAATTAAAAGTGCTAGCTCAAAGGAATTAATAAAGCTAGCAGATGATTCCGAGTTAGTAATAAATATTAAACTATTAAAAATTCAATAGGTTAAATATATACTAAAAAGAGTAGAAACTAAAAAAAGTAAACTATGGAAGCGAATAATCGCAGAGATTTCTTAAAGAAAGCCGCATTAGCGGGAGCCTCCGCCCTAATGGCTCCCACACTACTGGCCGCTGAAGGCAAAGATGGAAGTGAATTCGTTCTCTCTCCGAGCAAAAGGACGGACAGCAAATTAATTGTACCGAAGAATAATGGTCTGAAAATCACAGGCACTTTTCTAGATGAAATATCTCACGATATTCCACACCAGAACTGGGGAGAAAAAGAATGGGATCTCGACTTTCAGCACATGAAAAGGATTGGTATCGATACCGTTATTATGATCCGTTCCGGATATCGCAAGTTCATCACTTATCCGTCCAAATATCTATTAGGAAAAGGATGCTATATGCCTTCCGTGGATTTAGTAGATATGTACTTACGACTGGCTGAAAAATATAACATGAAGTTTTATTTTGGGCTGTATGACACCGGTCATTATTGGGATACACGTGATATGTCGTGGGAAGTGGAATATAATAAATATGTGATTGACGAAGTATGGAATACTTACGGTGAAAAGTATAAGAGTTTCGGAGGCTGGTATATTAGCACGGAAATCAGCCGCAATACCAAAGGAGCTATCGGTGCATTTCATACCATGGGTAAACAATGCAAAGATGTATCGAATGGCCTCCCTACTTTTATATCCCCTTGGATTGATGGTAAAAAGGCAGTCATGGGAACCGGAAAAATGACAAGGGAGGATGCTGTATCCGTAGAACAACATGAGAGAGAATGGAATGAAATTTTTGATGGTATACACGATGTAGTAGACGCTTGTGCTTTTCAAGACGGACACATTGACTACGACGAACTGGATGCTTTTTTCACTGTAAACAAGAAACTGGCAGACAAATACGGAATGCAATGTTGGACAAACGCGGAAACATTCGACCGCGATATGCCCATCCGGTTCCTGCCGATCAAATTCGACAAACTCCGCATGAAACTGGAAGCGGCAAAACGTGCCGGATATGATAAAGCAATCACTTTTGAGTTTTCTCACTTTTTAAGTCCGCAATCAGCTTATCTGCAGGCAGGACATTTATATGACAGATACAGAGAATACTTTGAAATCAAATAAACTATATGAAAACAACAATTAATCTGGGTTATATCATATTCCTTTCAGTCGTTGCTGCTTTAGGAGGCTTTCTGTTCGGTTATGACACAGCTGTCATATCCGGCACAATAGCTCAGGTGACACATCTGTTTCAGTTGGACACCTTGCAACAAGGATGGTATGTAGGATGCGCATTGATCGGATCGATTGTCGGTGTTCTCTTTTCCGGAATATTGAGCGACAGCATCGGACGTAAAAGAACAATGATACTTTCTGCCATTCTGTTTTCTACATCAGCAATCGGCTGTGCTTTTTGCATTGACTTTAACCAGTTAGTTGTTTATAGAATCATAGGTGGCATCGGAATTGGTGTTGTTTCTATTGTATCTCCTCTTTACATTTCCGAAGTTTCCGTCGCACAATTCAGAGGCAGGATGGTCTCCCTGTATCAACTGGCCGTAACTGTCGGTTTTCTAGGAGCTTATCTTGTCAACTACCAGTTATTGGCATATTCAGAGAGTGGAAACCACTTACCTATCGCCTGGTTAGAAAAAATAGTAGTTACAGAAGTGTGGAGAGGTATGTTAGGCATGGAGACATTACCAGCCATAATATTCTTTATTATTATCTTTTTCATACCCGAAAGCCCCAGATGGCTGATAGTAAAAGGACAAGAAAGGAAAGCCACTTATATTCTGGAAAAGATCTACAATTCATTTAAAGAGGCTGATTTCCAGCTAAACGAGACAAAATCCGTCCTTGTTTCCGAGACCCGTTCAGAATGGTCTATCCTTCTGAAACCAGGTATTCTGAAAGCAGTCATTATCGGTGTATGTATTGCTATTCTGGGACAGTTCATGGGGGTTAATGCAGTTCTTTACTACGGGCCTTCCATTTTTGAGAATGCCGGTCTTTCAGGAGGGGATTCTCTGTTCTATCAGGTTCTTGTAGGACTTGTGAATACACTGACCACTATCCTGGCACTTCTCATCATTGACAAAGTAGGACGCAAGAAACTGATATATTATGGGGTATCCGGAATGGTCGTTTCATTGATACTCATTGGCAGTTATTTCCTCTTCGGAAATGCCTGGAATATTTCCAGCCTGTTTCTGTTAGCCTTCTTTCTGTGTTATGTTTTTTGTTGCGCCATTTCCATTTGCGCTGTGATATTCGTACTTCTCTCTGAGATGTACCCTACCAAAATACGCGGATTAGCAATGTCCATTGCCGGATTCGCTCTTTGGATCGGTACCTATCTGATCGGACAGCTAACCCCCTGGATGCTCCAGAATCTTACTCCAGCCGGAACATTCTTCCTGTTCGCCATCATGTGTGTACCGTATATGCTCATTGTCTGGAAACTCGTACCGGAAACTACCGGAAAGTCTCTGGAGGAGATTGAAAGATACTGGACCCGTTCGGAACGGTAAAATAGACCTTATTAAATAAAAAACTAACAATTATGGATTTAAAAAAATTAGCAAACCAATACAAAGACGAACTACTGAATAATGTTCTTCCATTCTGGTTAGAGCATTCTCAGGATCACGAATTCGGTGGCTATTTCACTTGTCTGGATCGTGAAGGCAACGTATTCGATACAGATAAATTTATTTGGCTGCAAGGACGCGAAGTTTGGTTATTCTCAATGCTTTACAATAAAGTTGAGAAAAAACAGGAATGGCTGGATTGCGCTATTCAAGGCAGTGAATTTCTAAAGAAATACGGACATGATGGAAACTATCATTGGTATTTTTCTTTGGATCGGGCAGGTAATCCTCTGGTAGAACCATACAACATCTTTTCCTATACATTTGCTACAATGGCTTTCGGGCAACTCAGTCTGGCTACAGGCAATCAGGAATATGCTGACATTGCAAAGAAAACGTTCGATATTATTCTCTCAAAGGCAGATAATCCGAAAGGTAAATGGAACAAAATCCATCCGGGCACACGTAATCTGAAAAATTTCGCCCTCCCGATGATCCTTTGTAATCTGGCACTTGAAATAGAACACTTGTTGGACAAAGAGTATCTGGAAAAAACAATAGAGACTTGTATCCATGAAGTGATGGAAGTATTCTATCGCCCGGAGCTAGGAGGAATTATTGTTGAAAACATAGGAGTGGACGGCAATCTCGTAGACTGTTTTGAAGGACGGCAAGTGACTCCCGGACACGACATCGAAGCGATGTGGTTTATCATGGATTTAGGAAAACGCCTGAATCGCCCTGATCTAATCGAAAAGGCAAAAAATGTAACCTTGACGATGATTAACTACGGATGGGACAAAGAATATGGTGGCATCTACTATTTTATGGACCGCAAAGGTTGCCCTCCCCAACAACTGGAATGGGACCAAAAACTTTGGTGGGTACACATTGAAACACTTATTTCCCTACTAAAAGGTTACCAATTGACAGGTGACAAACAATGTATGGAGTGGTTCGAGAAAATACATGAGTATGTATGGACGCACTTCAAAGATGCTCAATATCCTGAATGGTTCGGTTACTTAAACCGCCAGGGAGAAGTACTTCTGCCACTTAAAGGAGGCAAATGGAAAGGCTGTTTCCATGTCCCCAGGGGCTTATATCAATGCTGGAAAGTACTAGAAGAATTACAATAAATCTAATACCCAAAAACTTTTTTATTAACCAATTAAATTTTATCTTATGATGGAACAATGCTTTAAGCAAAAAAGTAGTTTCCGAACAATCAGAATCATACTATTCTCATTGTCGATGCTTTTTGCGTATGCCACAAATGGCTATGCCCAGAACATGGTTAGGGGAGTCGTCACAGACGTGACCGGTGATCCGTTGCCAGGAGTCAGCGTCGTTGTCAAAGGTACGACCACAGGTACCACTACCGATATTGACGGTAGATACTCTATCAATGCATCCAACACTGCCACTCTTGAATTCTCATACATCGGTATGAACAAACAAGAGATAAAAGTGAACGGACGCAGTACGATCAACATCATCTTAAAAGAAGATGTCGCTAATTTGGACGAAGTTGTAGTAGTAGGTTATGGAACACAAAAGAAAGCTCACTTAACCGGATCTGTAGCCACGGTATCTCAAAAAGATATGTTGAAAACAACTGCCAGTAATATGTCACAAACATTAGTCGGTAAGTTGCCCGGCCTTATTACCCAACAATCACTCGGACAACCAGGATCGGATGATGTTTCCATATTAATCCGTGGTTATTCTTCATTCAGCGGTTCAGGTACGGTACTTGTTTTAGTTGATGGAGTAGAACGAGCTATGGGACAAGTAGACCCGAATGACGTGGAGTCTGTTACCATCCTAAAAGACGCTGCATCTTGTGCCGTTTATGGTATGAAGGCAGCCAACGGAGTTGTGCTGGTAACAACCAAACATGGGCAAGAAGGTAAAACAGATATCACCTACAGAGGCAGTATGACTCTATCGCACGCTACCACTCTGCCTAAAATGATGAACGGAACCCAATATATGCAATGGTATAATCTGGCTCGCAAACTAGACAATAATGGCGTAGATAATCCATATTTTACCGACGAAGAAATTGCGGCAACTTATAACGGAGACCCTACCGATGGATTTGAAAATACAGACTGGACCTCCGACTTATATAAGACTACCCTTATGCACCAACACAATCTGTCTATAAACGGAGGCAGCAATAAGGTCAGATATTTCATCAGCGGCGGCTATTTACATCAAGATGGTATTATTAAAGGCAACAAAAACGAACGCAGCAATTTCCGTTCAAATATTGATGTACAAGCGACCAAAGACATTAAAGTGTCACTAAATACCGCAGCATTAATCAAAGATTATTATCAGCCGGGAGGATACTCTTATGGCAATCAACAAGCCTATAGTATTTTCCATCAGTTGCTTTACTCTATACCTTTTGTTCCGAAAGAGTATGAAGGTTATCCTACTTCGGCATACCGAGGCGCAACCAGCGCAGCCAATCCGATCTATGGATCTGCAAATTCAGGATTCCAGGAATCTCGCAGAGTCAGAATAGAAAGTTCCGCAAATGTCGAATATACAGCCCCATTCCTGAAAGGTTTGAAAGCAAATATGTTCATCAGTTGGGACTGGCAAGACCTGGCAAGTAAAACATTTGCTTATGCATATTCTGTCAATGCCTATGATTCTTCCACCAAAAGCTACAGCTATGTACAAAGTGCAAATCTGCTGGCAGATGGTAACCTATATCAGGGTGACCAAAAATCACAACAAGTAATATTACGTCCGACTATTTCATATAACAACAAATTCGGACTTCATGATGTAGGAGCCCTTTTCCTCTACGAACAAACTCAGGTAAAAAGCTCTGCACTGAATGCTAGTCGTACGGATTACGACTTATTCGATTTACCCGAAATATCTTTGGGAGATGCCCAAACTGCAACTAATAGCGGTTCTTCTGGGAAAAGTGCTTACGCCGCTTATGTAGGTCGTCTAAATTATGCCTACGCCAATAAATACCTGGCCGAAGCATCTTTCCGTTACGACGGTTCTTATAAGTTTGCCAAAGGACACCGTTGGGGATTCTTCCCTTCAGTTTCTTTAGGATGGGTGATGTCGGAAGAAGACTTTTTCAAAGACGCACTTCCTAAAATAGACTATTTTAAACTCAGAGGTTCGTTTGGTATTCTAGGTAGCGACAACGTTAGTGCTTTCTTGTACAGAAAATCCTACTCTTATACTAATAATGGAGTAGTATTTGGCAGTACACCTAACACTCAAGGAACACTTAGCAACACAGTAGCTTATCCAAATGAACGACTGACTTGGGAAAAAACAAAATCATATAACTTAGGTTTCGATCTTAGTGCCTGGAACGGTTTGTTGGGAGTTGAGTTTGATGTATTCTACAAATATACATACGACATTCTTCAAAGTGTTAGTAATATCTATCCTCCTTCTTTAGGTGGACACTACCCAAGTTCTGAAAATACAGGAACATTTGATAACCGCGGATTTGAAATTGCACTGAAACATCGCAATCGTATAGGAGAATTCAGTTATAGTTTGAATGGCAACTTATCTTACGCTCATAACCGTATCTTAAGCAGAACACAGGCGGATAACACATTACCCTGGCAAAGTGTTCTCGGATCATCAGTCGGTGAATTATGGGGATTAAAAGCATTAGGGTTGTATCAGAGTGAAGAAGAGATTGCCAATTCACCTCAAGTATCATGGAATACACCACGAGTAGGAGACATTAAATATGCCGATATTAACGGCGATGGAAAGATCGATTCCAACGACCGAATCAAAATATCACGTGGCATCCGCCCGGAAATGATGTTTGCACTAATGGCTGACGCTAATTACAAAGGCTTCGATTTATCTGTTCAGTTTCAAGGAGCGGCACTTTGTGATAAAATGCTTCAATACTCATGGCAAGACTTAAATGGCGCAACAGATATGACCCCTATGACAAGACCCTGGTATGCAAATTGGGACAACGCTCCTCTTTATCTGGTAGAAAACAGTTGGCGACCCGATCATACAAATGCGGAATATCCTCGTCTGACTGTCAGCAGTGTATCTCATTCAAACAATGCCCAACAATCGGATTTCTGGAAAAGAAATGGTGCGTATTTACGTTTGAAGAACGTGACTTTAGGATATACGCTTCCTAAAGCCTGGACCAACAAGATGGGATTGTCAAACATCAGAGTTTATGCTAACGGGACTAACCTACTGACATTTACCGATTTCAAGTATATCGACCCGGAAAGTACAAATGTAGCAACAGGATATTATCCACAACAACGTACATTCAGTTTTGGTATAGATGTTAGATTTTAAAACAAATAGTTAATATGAAAAATATAAAAAAATACATTATAGGCATAGCAGCTAGCATTTGCTTGACACAATGTGATGTACTGGACGTAGATCCTACTGGCTGGTACAGCGAGAATGTAGCATATTCCTCACTGGAAAATGTAGACCTTTACGTCAAAGGGCTATATAGCGTGCTATATGATAATGCTACTATCAATATAGATTCTTACTGCTTAATGGACGATGGAGCTACAGATCTGTTAAAATACTCTTGGTATGGAGTGAACGGAGGTGCCATGAATAAATTCTTTTATCAGACGAATTATGTCACCGAAACGAGCAACTTCCGCTCCAACTGGAGTGGTATGTATACCCGTATCCGTCAACTCAACGAATATTTCTATGACCGAAGCAAAGGTTATGGAGATAACTTAGATCAGGATGAAATGAAAAAGCGTACAGCAGAGGTTCGTTTCTTACGTGCATTTGCTTACCAGGAACTGGTGCTCCGTCATGGCGGAGTTATCCTGCGTACTGATGAAGATTATGTAGACGGACCTGACGAAAGAGCTAAAGCACGTTCATCTGAATCAGATTGCTGGGATTTCATTATCAACGAATACACCCAGGCAGTACAAGACCTTCCGGAAAACTGGACAGGTACCAATGTGGGGCGTATTACCAAAGGAGCCGCTTACGGAATGAAAGCACGTGCGGCCCTTTATGCTAAACGCTGGGGGGATGCGATAGATGCCTGCAATGAAGTATTAAAATTGAATTACAGTTTATTGCAAGGAACGACTGCCAATGATTACTACAAAATATTCACCTCAGTCAATAATAGTGAGCTAATCCTTCCGGTTTACTTCCAACAGGGAAAGAACGCCAAGCAACATTCTTTTGACATCTACGTGTGTCCACCATACGACTGGAAAGCAGCCGGTGTTACAGAAGGAAGTGTAGGTGCGGCAGTCACTCCATCTGATGAATACGCTTCCTCTTTCGATATCAAAGTAAACGGTAGCTACCAATCTTTTGACTGGAGTAATCTCAGTTCCTACAACAATGCTCCATTTACCAATCGCGAACCACGTTTTTACGCCTCCATTCTTTATAATGGAGCAACATGGAAAGGACGTACTCTCCAGTTGTATGTAGATGGAAATGACGGATATATGGATTTTGCTACAACCGGACAAGATAATGTGCACAAATCAACAACAGGTTATCTGATTCGTAAGTTCGCTTCTGATGATACCAATATCAACTTTAGCAGCATTTTGAGTGGACAATACTGGATAGAAATGCGTTTAGCTGAAATTTACTTGATTCGTTCGGAAGCATATGCACGACAAAACGAGTTTGGAAAAGCCTATGCTGATCTGAAAACGATCCGTGACCGCGTCGGACTGCCGGAACTCGCCCAACAAAATAATTGGAGTGATTATCTGGAAGATCTGTCTAAAGAACGTATTTGTGAACTTGGAATGGAAGGACACCGATATTTCGACCTGATCCGTTGGGGAATCGCCGTAAGAACACTTGATCATAAACGTCTGCACGGCGTTAAGATAACACAGGCCGGTGGCAGTTTCAGTTACGCACGAGTAGAATGCGATACACAAGACCGTTTATTCCCTGAAAAATATACAATTTTCCCTATTCCATACACAGAACTTCAAGACAACACACTCTGTGAACAAAATGAACTGTGGAAATAATAATTATTTAATAAGAGAAAAATTATGAAAATAAAATATCTATTCACCGGGGTACTAATATCAATGCTAGCCTTCATGAGCTGCGAGGACCCGGACGATCTGGCAAGGACAGGCAGCGAAAATGTTACAGGACTAACCATAACCGGATGCTTAGCTTCTGATGAAAGTACCACATATAGTGCTATCGTAGACGAGGCAAGTAATACAATTACCATACAAGTTCCTTATTATATTTCAGATACGGAAAAAATACAAGGTGACCTGACACAAATGAAAGTTTCAGCCAGCCTGCCTGTAGGAGCAAAATTCTCCCCCAGCATTTCCGGCATTCGTGATCTGGTCAGTGGTTTCCAATCAACATTAGTCAAAGAAGATGGAAGCAAAATTACTTATACATTTAAGGCTGCTTATGTGAAATCAAAATTAGCCAGTATTAGTAAAGTAGAACTGACAGACTATTCACGTGCAACAATACGTATCGTCGAACCTGAGAGTACGGGTGGTACAGGAAAAATCATCATCTATAAAACCTCTTCAGCTATTGATGCAGCCTTGAAGTCTGCGGCATTAACAGTCTCTCCATGGGCTACTATCGAATCATCATCATTGGATCCGGCAACCGGCATTATAGATTTAAGTAACCAACCGACTATAACCGTTATTGCACAAAATGAAACAGACAAAACAGTCTATCAGACTAGTCTGGAACTCCCGGATCTATTACCTCAGGGAGTGGGCTATACAGCTTCATTATTTGGTTTCCAAATCTATACAGATGACACACATGGATTTGAGGTTGGAGCGAACCGTACAATGGCTGTTATTGACGACTATCTAATTATCAGTAATAGCACTGATTACAATAAAATGATTGTAATGGATCGTTATAACGGCAAAGTACTTGATGTAAAAGTCAACACTACAGGTATTGATGCAGGCCGCTCCATCCATGCTATTACCAGTGATGATGCTGGACATTTAGTAGCTATGGCATACACTAGTACTTTAGACGCCAATGTTACCGACCCAAACGTACGTGCCTGGGTTTGGCCTAACGGCATCGAGAATGCACCTAAGAGCATCGTTTATGCAAATATTAATGGGAGTACATTCGCCAATGCTCCTGTAGGCATTAATGGAGTCAAAAAACTAGAGCTTGGACGCACAATCTGCGTCAAAGGTGATCTGACTTCAGGGGATGCAATTATTGCCACATCAACCAAAAATGTACCACGTGCGGTTTTCCTTATGTTCAAAGATGGTGCAATGCAAGGCAACGCTTATGTAGAATGGGGCGGAGGAGCATCAGTCTCCATGTGGAACGCAACTAAAGTCATTCCATTGACAAATACTTCTCCACTAGGATATATTTGGGCCAGTGCCAACTTCCGGCAAGCAATTAATTACACTCCTATAGGCACAGGCGCACGCGCCATAGATTTCTCACTTCCAACATCACATTGGTGGTCCGGTAGCGCTACATATGATAAGAATGTCCGGGGAATAGGATATGTTGAATTTAACGGTACATGTTTGTTAGGCGTTCAAAATGGTCTGTCAAGCAATGGGGTTTGGTCCCACCGCCTATATGTATCCAACATCACGAATAATCCCGGAACTTCAGCAATGGCTAATGGCTTTATCTTCGATTCACGTGAAGGAAGTACAACAGGAACAGGCAGTATCCCCGGAACGGGGTATGCGGTAACTGGTATGACATCTTCAGCCTCGTTCGTTTCTGGCAAACAGGTACTTGGTACCAACGTTGATGAAACAGGAGATGTTGTATTCGGTCGAAGTGCTGATGGCAATGCCGTTCAGGTCTATATGTTGACTACGGATCAGGGACTATTTGCTTATGAAATTACCAGATTCAATTTATAAATGAAAATTTAAATATCATTTAAGATCATCTATAAACTACTCAGTAACAGTTGGCAATTACATATGAATAATTGCACAACTGTTGCTAAGTAGTTATTAAAGTCACTAGATTATAATTAAAAAAATCCGATGGTACAATTTTTCCAAGAAATACAAGAGCAACCGCAAGCACTTCTGCAGACGGCAAACTTCTACAAAAGCGTAGAAGGAAAATCCGTTTTGTCACAAATTTCAGAATTATGGTGTTCCGGCAAATATAGAAATATTCTGTTAACCGGTATGGGCAGTTCTTACTTCATCGCTAACGCAACTGCTTCTCTACTTAATTCATATAAAATCCCGGCATATGCTCTGAACGCAGGAGAATTATTGCATTATCAAATTTCATTAATTAGTCCAGAATCGTTGATTATATGTATTTCGCAATCAGGAGAAAGCTATGAAGTAATCAAACTAATAGAAAAGTTATCTTCAAACATCACAGTTCTTTCTATTTGTAATGAAAAAGATAGCAGTTTAGTCAAATTCTCTCGCTATAGCCTATTGTGCAAAGCTGGAAAGGAAGAAAAAACGTCAACAAAAACATTCATAACCTGTTATCAAGTAGCATATTTACTGGCAATGAAGTTATGCAATCAAGAAATCGACAGCACCCAATGGCATAAACTCAGTAAAATTATTGAGAACATGGTCAATGGAAATACTCCATGGATGTCGAAAGCTATTGAACTGATAGACGGCTCCACTTTTGTGCAATTAATAGGACGGGGACCAGTTTTTGCAGCTGCCAGCCAGAGTGCATTGATGTTCATGGAAGCAGCGCATACGCCTGCATCAGCTTTATTAGGTGGTGAATTCAGGCATGGCCCGTTAGAAATGGTAAAGAAAGGATTCATAGCCATTCTATTTGCACACTCGCAATCAGAAACCTACGAACAATCACTATCTTTAGTAAAAGATATCCTTAAATATGAAGGAAAAGTTATCTTTATCACCGATTCAAACTTAGTGTTTGAAAATGATAATTTATGTGCCATTACTATCCCAAGCACTAATGCTGAGTTATTTACAATCCCCTGTATAGTTCCTGTACAACTTCTTATAAATACATGGGCAACCAAATGCGGAATAATACCAGGAGAATTTACACATGGTGCCAAAATAACATCAATCGAATAAACTATGAGAATTGTGTATCCAAAGAAAATTGCAATTGGAGTCGATATTGGCGGGACTAAAATAAAAGCCGGACTTGTCGATATTAACGGACAGATAATCGGTATCCCCGAATCTATCCGGACTTTAGCGCACGAACCCGGTGAAATGATTATTGAGCAATTGACTCTATTAATCCGAAGAATGATACAACAAGCCGATGGAGCAGAATTAATCGGCATCGGCATCGGTTCTACCGGTCCATTAGATATCAACAAAGGCATCATTCTCGAATGCAATAACCTTCCAACGTTACACAATTACCCTTTACACAAAAAAATAGAATCAACTTTCGGACTTCCGGTCAAACTGGATAATGATGCAAATGCAATGATGTTAGGAGAAGCCCTATGGGGAGCCGGAAGAAACCTAAATTCAATACTAGGAATCACTCTTGGCACAGGCTTAGGAGCAGCTATAGTGGTAAACAGAAAAATTATTCGTGGAGCTACCGGTTGTGCCGGAGAAATCTGGCTGTCTCCATACAAAGAAGGAATGATAGAAGATTATGTATCGGGAACTGGAATATCAAATTTATATCAGAGAATTACAAAAAGAAAGATTTCAGGAGAAGAAATCAGTAAATTAGCCCGGGAAGGAGACATCAACGCATTAAAAGCATGGAAAGAGTTTACCCAGGCATTAGCTTATGCCCTTTCCTGGACTGTTAATATCGTTGATCCGGAAGTCGTAATTATCGGAGGCTCAGTTATGCATTCATCAGATATATTTTGGGATTCAATGGTATCTTTATTTAAAAAGTACATTTGTCCGCAAACTGCTGCAAGCATCCAGTTAAAGCCAGCAGGTTTAAAAGATAATGCCGGATTTATGGGTGCAGCAGCTTTAATGTTTGTAGAATAAATTGTTATGAAAAAATTACTTATACTCTATCCGTTTCTATTGTTTTGCTTGATAAGCAAAGCAGATAACCAGTTGAAATTAACCAATTGGGAAATAAAAAGTACAACCGAAATAAGCGAAAATGCGGAAAAAGTATCTATGCCTTCATTCCAAGCTACCGACTGGTATGAAGCCACAGTACCGACTACTGTTTTGAATGCATTAGTGAAACAGAACGTTTATCCTGATCCCAGAATCGGCATGAACAACTTTCTAATTCCTGATGTCTCTGATGAGTTTAATAAAAAAATGGACTTAGCTAAATACAGTTACCTGGGCAATGGAAAAAATCCTTGGCAGGAACCTTATTGGTATCGCACGACCTTCACTTTGCCTAAGCAATATAAAAACAAAAAAATATGGCTGAACCTCAATGGAATTAACTATCGTGCAGACGTATGGATTAATGGACATCAAATAGGGAAAAAAGAAGATGTAGTAGGCATGTTCCGCCGCTTCAAATTCGATATAACCGATTATATCCAGCCCACACAGAACTGTATTGCTATAAAAATATATCAAGTGGACCATCCCGGAACTCCTAACCCCGGAACACAATTTATAGCCTTTGGGCCTAACCGTGGTACGGCTTCCGATTTGTTCAAAGATGAAACATTAAAATTCACAGGTGGTTGGGATTGCGCCCCTGTAGTGCGTGACCGGAATATGGGTATTTATCAGTCCGTCACCCTGGAAGCAACCAGCCAGGTCACTATTGAAGACCCATATATTATCACTACTCTACCCCAAAAAGATACAACAGTTGCTGACATTACAATCAAAGCGACTGTACACAATCATTCGGATAAGATGATAAGCGGTAAAGTTAAAGCAACAATTCGCCTTATCAACGAATTAGTTTATCCGAGTTACACACGTAAACTGGCTGGAAGCATGAAACCGATAAGCGTAACTCTGCCTGTCACAATGCTCCCCAATGAAAGTAAAGAAATAATATTATCTCCCCAGAAGTTTTCCGTCTTATCTATACAGAACCCATACTTATGGTACCCAAACGGATATGGAGAGCAATATATGCACAGTCTCGATTTATCATTCGACATGAATAATGGGAAATCGTCCGATCGGGAGAAGGTAAACTTCGGAATTCGCGAAGTAACTTCGGAATTAATGAAAAACGGGGAAGAATATGGTCGTGTATTCTTTATCAATGGCAAACGCATCTTCTGTAAAGGGGGATGGATACAACCGGATGTACTTCTCGACGACTCACCCAAACGAATTTATGACCAGGCACGATTAATGGCAAATGCCAACATTACTTTGATCGGCAGTGAAGATATGCCTTCCCCTTCCGAAGATTGGCTAGATAGCTGGGATAAATACGGACTGATGAACTGGCATGTATTTTATCAATGCTACCGAATGTTCCCGGGACGTGACAACCAGCATAATCCTCTCAACAATGACTTAGCTATCGCTTGCGTGAAAGACATGGTCAAAAGATACCGTAATCATCCCTGTATCATTGCATGGTTCGGAGTTAATGAAGTGTTGGTAGATGAAGAATTGTATCATCCGACCAAAGAAGCCGTATTAAGCCTCGACACGACACGCCCCTACATACCGACTACCAGTATCAGTTGGGACGTAGACAAACTAACTCCTTATTTAAAACCGGACTTACCAACCGGTACTACCGATGATGGCGCTCCCGACTATAACTGGGCACCCTCCGATTACTACTTCGACAAAGTAGAAGAGGTTTATCTGCAAATGTTCAGAAACGAATTAGGCATGCCTTCCGTACCTGTATACGAAAGTTTGAAAAAGTTTATACCTACCATTGATAAGCCACTCGACCGGAGAAATCCGATTTATCCATTAGACAGTATATGGGCGGAACACGGAGCATGGGACACCAATAACTTCTGCTATCGTGCATACGACAATGCAATCCGAACCTTCTATAGCGACCCAGTCAGTAGCGAGGATTATGCATATAAAGGCCAGCTAGTAAGTTCAGAAGGGTATCGTGCCATGTTTGAGGCAGCCAACCACCGGATGTGGGATATCACAACAGGGATAATGATCTGGAAACTAAACTCTTGTTGGCCCGATGTCTGCTGGCAAATTTATGATTGGTATCTGTCACCCAATGCTTCTTACTATTTCTCTAAGAAAGCAATGGAACCCATTCATATTCAAATGAATGCAAATACGAACCGGATTTCTGTGATAAACGCTACTCATCAAGAATTTAAATCTGTTATAGCCAAAGCCAGAATCATAGACTATTCGATGAAAGAATGCTGGGCATACACAGATACCATATCCGTGGGCGCCGACCAATATAAAGAATTAGAAACCGTACCTCAACGAGGTGACCTTTCTGCCATATATTATATAAAGCTGGAATTAGAAGACTTAAACAGAAATCTTATTTCTGAAAACTTATATTGGCGTTACTCGCAACATCAAAATTTCTATTGGCTGGTAAATATGCCTAAAGTTACATTAAAGCAAGATTTAAAACTTCAAAAACAAGAAAAAGAGTATCAGATCACGCTTACTTTAACGAATGACTCTGATAAATTATCCTTTTTCAACCACTTAATGATACAAAGAGAAAAAACAAAAGAAGTCGTAAATCCGGTATTCTGGAGTGATAACTTCATTTCATTGTTCCCTAATGAGACCCGTACCATCACTGCGACAGTATCCATAGAGGATTTACATGGAGAAAATCCTATAATTATTATTAAATAACTAATAAAACCAAGAAACATGAAACTATTACTTACAACCTTGGCAATAGTCTATCTAAGTTTGTTCATGAGCCTGCAAGCACAAGAACAGGTACGGGTTATCCCCTATCCTGCTGAAGTCACCATGCAAGCAGAAACGTGTAAACTCAAATCGGGTCAGAAAATCCACTATCTGGATGCCAGTTTATATAAAGAAGCAGCATTCCTTGAAAAGAAACTCGCTGATTTAAACTATAAAATGAAAGTAATCCCCGGCAAAAAAGCTGTGAAAGGAATCAACTTATCATTAAACAATAGACTGCAAAACAAAGAGGGCTATCAGCTGATTATCGCCCCCAAACAGGTCCTAATCAAAGGAGGAAGTCCAGCTGGAGTTTTCTATGGTATTCAAACGCTATTACAGCAGTTAACCAACGGAGATCTAAGATGTGGAACGATAGAAGACGCCCCGCGTTATGAATGGAGAGGATATATGCTTGATGAAGCACGTCACTTTTCCGGCGAAAAAAGGGTAAAACAAATCCTTGACCTGATGGCATATTATAAGATGAATCGCTTCCATTGGCATCTGACAGACGCACAAGGATGGAGAATCGAAATTAAACAATACCCTAAACTGGCAACTATAGGAGGAGAAGGTTGCCATAGTGATCCGGATACACCGGCACAATATTATACACAAGAGCAGATCCGTGATATCATAGCATATGCCAAAGAACGTCATATTGAAATTATACCCGAAATAGACATGCCCGGACATGCCACAGCAGCCAATAAAGCTTACCCGGAATACTCAGGCGGAGGAACGGAAGAACATCCGGAATTCACTTTTAACGTCGGCAAAGAAGAAACTTATACTTATCTGACTAATATACTAAAAGAAATAGCTGCCTTATTCCCTTCTCCATATTTACATATCGGAGGCGACGAAGTAGCTTACGGAATCAAGGCATGGGAAACAGACCCACATGTACAAGCACTATTGAAACGCGAAGGGTTACAAACTGTAAAGGAAGCAGAACGCTACTTTATGCATAGAATGACAGATGTAGTAAACTCACTAGGTAAAACTTTAGTCGGTTGGGATGAACTTCTCGACTTGAATGTAAAGCAAGATAATACTATCATTATGTGGTGGAGACATGATAAACCCGATTACCTGCGCAAATCACTGACCAAAGGATATTCGACTATCATGTGTCCGCGCAAACCGCTTTATTTTGACTTCGTACAATATAAAGACCACAAATGGGGACGAATCTGGGACGGATTCTGCCCAATAGAAGATGTATATGCTTTCCCCGACAAATGGTTTGCCGAATGGGGAGTGTCAGCCTCTGACCTCTCACATGTCAAAGGCATACAGGCCAATACATGGACGGAACTAATGCATACTAAAGATCGGGTAGATTTCATGATCTTTCCCCGCCTCTGCGCACTGGCAGAATCAGCTTGGTCCGCACCGACAGTCAAAGACTACGACAAGTTCCTGTCACGTATGGAAGATGCATTCACCTTATTTGATAAGCTGAATATTTATTACTTTGATTATCGTAATCCTCAGCACCATCCGGAACCGGCTGGTCCTGTCATCAAAAAGAAAGAAAAAATACAAATGGATTTCCGTGACTAAAAAAAGAAATGCTACATGAAGATTCTTATCTACTTTTTAATAATTGTACTGTGGAGCATCAATATGGAGGCAAAAGTCAAATTGCCTCCACTACTTAGTGACAATATGGTCTTACAGCAAAAAAGCAATGTACGAATCTGGGGAAAAGCGACTCCAAATTCTACTGTTGTAGTAACTCCTTCATGGGCAAATAAGGAAGTCAAAACCCATGCTGACGAAAAGGGGTGTTGGGAATTACAGATCACAACGCCTGCTGCCAGTTTCGAAGAATATACATTAACACTGACGGATGGAGAACAATCTGTCACTTTGCAGCACCTCCTGATCGGAGAAGTCTGGTTATGTGCCGGACAATCAAATATGGTAATGCCTTTGAACGGATTTGATTATTGTCCCATAAGCGACTCCAATAATGTCATAGCAGATGCTCCCAATCATCCGGGAATACGAATGGTAACCATAAAGCCGACAGTAAAACTATCTCCGCAGGAGTATGCAGAAGGAAGCTGGCAGCAACCAACTACGGAAAATGCTCCGAAGTTTAGTGCAGCCGCCTATCATTATGCATTAACTTTACAACGGACCTTACAGATTCCTATAGGAGTTATCACCTGTGCATGGGGAGGCTCAAGAGTAGAAGGTTGGCTACCTAAAGAAATACTACAAACCTACAAAGATGAAGACCTGACTTTAATAGGAAGTGACAAGACACCAGTCTATTTACAATCGATGTTAATGTATAATGGAATTTTATACCCCTGTCACAAATATACAATAAAAGGTTTTATCTGGTATCAAGGAGAAAGTAATGTAAGAAGTAGCAGAACATACGCCGAACGCCTAGCTACGATGGTAAAACATTGGCGATCAATATGGAAACAAGGAGACCTGCCTTTCTACTATGTTGAGACAGTCCCATTTGCCTGTGAATATAAAGAAGATGGCTACATAGGAGCATTATTGCGGGAAGCTCAACAAAAGGCGCTTTCACTCATTCCCAATAGTGGTATGATCGGAACAAACGACTTAGTAGAGACATACGAAGCTCCTCAAGTGCATCCTCACAATAAAAAAGGGATTGGAGAACGCCTCGCATATATGTCCTTGAATAAGACATACGGATATCAGGGAATAGAATCCGAATATCCATCTTATAAAAGCATGAAAATCAACGGAGAGACAATTGAAATCTCCTTTTCCCATGCAGAAAAAGGATTAAGCCCCTGGATGAATATCTCCGGATTTGAGATTGCAGGTTCAGATAAAGTCTTTTATCCGGCAGAGGCCTCTTTAAATCAGAAGGATCATACAGTAATTGTCAAATCCCCAACAGTCAAATCTCCCGTTGCCGTTCGTTACTGTTTTCGGAATTTCCTGAAAGGAAATCTGATTAATACACGCAATCTGCCGGTCAGACCATTTCGCACAGATAAGTGGTAATAAAAACATAAAATAAATGATGAAAAGAATATATTATACATATCCGGTTTTATTAGTCTGGCTTGTGTCGACATTGTTGCCACAATTTTGTATAGCTATGCCTAATGAACAGAAAGAAAACAATGATGTGGTCATAGAGAACGCGGAAATGCGTCTAATTATTAGCAATGACGGAAAAGCACGCAGCCTGATACACAAAGCTACGGGAGAGGAATGTCTGATAACAAATGCAGATGTACCTTTATGCGCTATTACCCAATACCGTCCTTACGATAATGAAAACTTCCTAATGTTTCCTGCAAAGCCACGCACCTTCCCAGCCAATAAAATTGAACGTAACGGAAATGAATTACGTATAGAATTTCAGGATACCTATGACATTGCCATCATAGAGTTAAATATCACAGATTATTATATAGGTTTCACTCTGAAGCAAATTGATTATCGTATCGAAGATTTTGGGGTAAAACGCAAAACTGAAATAGATGAAATCTCATTATTACAATTACCAGTACGTAAACGTGAGAACTTTGGTGAGTGGCTGAATGTATCATGGGATGAACAGACAGCCATATGCCTGCTAGGCACCCATCCGACCACCTATATCGATGCTTTTGCAAACAAGGAATATACTACGATGTATGCAGGACTTGATTTTCAAGTGAAACTTTTCAATTCCGGTGCAGCACTGATTACTACTTCAAAAGAAAAACTGCTAACCTGTATTGATAAAGTAGAACGTGACTATCATATGCCTTTAGGAGTAGAAAGTCGCCAACGTAAAGAATATCAGTACTCCTATTATGAGCTACGTGATGTCACGACTAAAAATATAGATGAACATATTGCATATGCTCAAAAAGGTGGTTTCAAATCCATTGTCGTCTATTATGTTGATTTCGCCAAAGCTTGCGGACATTATGAATGGAGAAAAGAATATCCGAATGGAATGAAAGATTTACAGGAAATCACTAATAAAATCAAAGCAGCAGGCATGATACCCGGCATTCATATTCATTATTCCAAAGTAGCAGTGAATGACCCATATATCAACAACGGCATACCGGACTCCCGCACCAACCATGTACGCGAATTTATTCTCTCGGAACCATTAGATGATTCAAGTACTATCATCACTATAGAAGGTAATCCGGAAGGTGTACGTATGGAGAAAGGACGACGTCTCCTGCAAATTGACAACGAGCTTGTCACTTATGAGAACTATACCACCGAACCACCATATCAATTTACGGGATGTGTACGGGGAGTATTTAACTCAAAAGCAGCCTCACATGACAAAGGACAACATTTCAGACTATTGGATGTAGATGACTGGCCCCTGTTTATCCGTGTCAACCAAAATACAGGAATCCAAAAAGAGATTGCCGAACGTTTAGGAAAAATCTACCACGAAGCAGGCTTTCGTTTTGTCTATTTTGATGGTGCGGAAGATGTACCGATGCCTTATTGGTATAATGTCTCCCGCTCTCAGATGATAGTATACAACGAAATGAAACCAACTCCATTATTTGCAGAAGGAGCATTGAAATCACATTATGGATGGCATATTTTAAGTCGTGGGAATGCTTTCGATATATTCCCTCCGGAACGTATCCGTCCGGCAATGAAGAAGTATACACTTCGATGTGCAGAGCAGATAGCCAAAGATTTTACTTCTGTCAATTTCGGATGGGTGAATTACTTGGCTCCCAACGACAAGACAATAGGCATGCAACCAGACATGTATGAATATATTTGCAGCAAAGCTGTCGCATGGAATTCTCCCATATCATTAGTTGGCAATTTAAAAGAGTTACAGAATCATCCTCGTACGGAAGATAACCTGAGAGTTATCAAAATGTGGGAAGAAGTAAAACTTCAAGGTGTCCTGACAGACAAACAGAAAGAATTACTCAAAAATCCCGAACAAGAATATCTTCTGATGAAAGATAAAAAAGGAAATTATCAGTTATACCCCTATCGTCAAATAACCAAGGATGACGAAAAGCCAATCCGGGCATTCATTTTCCAGAAAGCAGGAAGGACTTGTATCATTTATTGGCATATGAACGGTACAGGGCAACTCACTCTTGATATAGAAAAAAACAAGCTGTCTTTGATGAATGAGAGTGGTAAAAGAATACCTATCCGGTCAGCAGGAAGCAAAAGTATCCTCCCCGCAGCAGGGCGTCTCATATTGGAAACCGCTCTTCCACAAGAGGAAGTAATAAAATTATTCAGAAAAAGCATCGAAATTATTAAATAGAAATTATTCATCCTAATCTTTTGTATATGAGAAATATGATAACCGGTATTATTAGCATATTATGCTATTTACAATGTTTTGGAACTTTATCAGCCTCAGTGACTGCTAAAAATGAAAATGGAAACTTTGTATTAAAAAACAAGAATGTTGAATTAGTGTTTGCCAACGGAAAAGAATTCTTATTCAAGGAATTCCGCATGGATGGCATGAACATATTGCCTGTAGATGGAAGTACAACACATCCGTGGCAACTAATCTATCGGGGTCCCAACGGAGAGAACCCGACCTTAATGCCCCGATGGGGCGAATATAAAGGAGGCGAGATACAAAAAACTCAAGATGCCTCAACATTAATATTCACCTGGCAAATGGTTATAGATGCAGGACCGACGTGTCCGGTACGCATATTAGTCACATTAGGTAAAGATGCCGAACTACCGGAATGGCGCATTGAAGCAGAAATGCCGGAAGGATGGGTGATTACAGAATCTGAATTTCCCCGTATTGCTGTAAACAGACCGGAAGGAGCAAAAGGAATTCTTCCTGTCGGATTCGGGACCGAATACACAATCGGCAATGAAGGACAACTGCAATCACGTTATCCTTCGTGTACAGGCACAATGCAATTAGTGCTGATGCATCATAAAGGAGGCACAGTCTACTTTGCCGCACAAGACAAAGGGGGATCTGGCAAAGTATTCAGAATGAAAAGTGAAGGAAAAAGTCTTGTATTTATTCAGAATGTGACAACATCCTATGCCTGGACTCAAAACAAGAAGTTCTGCATTCCTTGGGAAACAGTGATGGGATTTACCCAAAAGGGATGGCAGGACGCTGCAGTACAATGGTATCGTCCATTTACTTTCGAAACACTGTGGGGTGCAAAAACTATTTCAGAACGTCCTATAGCAGAATGGATCAAAAACGCTGATATGTGGCTACGGCCGGGAGAAGTAAATGCTGAAACAATGGAAGCAGTACGTAAAGCGATGAAATACTATGGAAAAGGAGTCGGATTGCATTGGTATTATTGGCACAATCATCGTTTCGATACTAAATATCCGGAATACTTTCCCGAAAAAGCAGGATTCAAAGAAATGATTAAAGAAACACAGGAACTTGGAGGATTTATTACTCCATATATTAACGGTCGTCTATGGGATCCAGCAACAGACAGCTATAAAACGCTTAATGGTAAAGATGCCTCTTGTCGCAAAGCTGATGGTACATTATATACAGAAGTATATAGCTCAAAGGTATTAAATACTGTAACCTGCCCAGCTTCTTATATTTGGAGAGATGTGCTGAAAGGAGTCAACAAACAGATATTAACTGAACTAAAAACGAACGGTGTATATATGGATCAGATAGGTTGCGCCAACAGCGAACCCTGCTATGCAACCAACCACGGACATGCACCTGGCGGTGGTGATTGGTGGCCTTTTGCCTACCGCAGTTTACTCACCGAAATGCGCACAAATCTATACAAAGAGAACCAAGCCATGACAACAGAAGAAAATGCAGAGTGCTATATTGACCTGTTTGACATGATGTTAGTTGTCAATTCTCCGCACAACAGCTATACAAAAATGGTTCCGTTGTTCCCGCTCATTTATTCTGACCGTTGCATCTATAGCGGATACACCTACATCCCTTGGCGTATCACAGACGGTTCTTTGAATTTCATGAGTATGCGTAGTCTGTTATGGGGTTCTCAGTTAGGATGGGTAGAGCCCAGTCTGTTGATGCGCCCGGACGCTAAAAGGGAAGCTAAATTTCTGAAAAATCTGACAGATTTCCGCCGTCAACAACATGATTTATTCTTGGGAGGCCGTTTTATACAGGAAATAATTCCAACTGGTGATAACCCAACGCAAGAGATACCCAACTATGAAATAACTTCGGTAGTATTAGCGGCAGAATGGGCTAGTGTATCAGGCGAACACGTATACCTTATAGTAAATATGAGTGAACAAGAACACAAGGTTACACTGCCTAATAAAAAACAAATAACCGTCAAAGCACTTGATGCGATCAGAATCAGCAAATAAACAGTCTTTGTAATCAAACAATAAATAGTACAGTAAAATGAAACAGATTATATTTATAGCAATATTATTAACATGTGCCTTCGGAGCCTGCTCAAGTGACAATGACGGCGACGAACAGTCTGCAAGCGTACAAGCACCTTCAGACATAACCATAGAAAGAATGGGAAAAACCAAAGTATTACTACGTTGGAAAGACAATAGTAATAATGAAACCGGATTCAGCATCTTATTAAGAAAAGCAGATACCAGTGAAAATATAGAAATAGCCAAGGTATCCGCAAATGTCACAGAATATACAATCGAAAATGGTCTGGAAGAAGGAAACATATACTATTTCGGAGTAAGAGCATTCTCGGCTACGAATACTTCACGTGCCATTTACGAGCTCTATCGGTTGGTAGCCCTCGGTGACGAGCCAAGCATCGCAATCATAGGAAGTATCAAAGCAAACTCAACTTGTATCAGTTCCTCTTATCAAGTGACAAACATAGCTGGACAAACCAACGTAAAATATGGTTTATGCTGGAGTACCGAAAACACACCCACTATCAATGATCAAAAGCAAAACGGACCGGAAGTTGCTGAAGACGGAAAAGTATTTCAAGTGATTCCGAATACCTTACTCGACTATGGCAAATCCTATAAAGTACGTGCCTTCCTGACAACCTCTACCGGTACTTATTACAGTGCAGAGTCGACTGTTTCCTTGGAAACAGAGCCACAAGCGATCCAATTGACATGGAATAAACTGACCAAGTCTACATTACCGGCAGAAATCGAACTGTACGAAACCACCAGTAACTTAAATGGTAGTAATTTCCATGCATGGTACGCCATTGGTGATCTCTCTACCGGTAAGGTAGAAGTACGTGTCCACATACCATCTTCTCCCGCAACCATCGACACGCAATCTGCGTCATTCAATGGAGACTGTTATTTATTGGTCAATGGAGGATACTTCTATAATGGAAACCATACAGGAATAGCTGTTATCAATTCCATTAAATCGGGCTCTGTTTCAGCCGTTCGGGGGTCACTAAAAACTGGCGATACAGAATACAACAGTATGTATAATGTGACAAGAGGAACATTCGGCGTAGATGCTTCAGGCAAGCCGAATGTTGTTTGGACAGGAACGGATGCCTCCAGCAATGTTTTCTATTTCGACCGTCCTTTGCCATCTGTCAAAGGAGAAAATAAATATGGAATTGTCACTAATGAAAATCCGACTACCGCAATTAGCTGGAGTCCTAAATATGCTTTAAGTGCAGGTCCTGTATTACTGAAAGACAAAAAAATCCCATTCGATTTTACAGAGACATCAAAGGGCACAGATTACTATCTCAGTAACTATGAAATCATTCCGTATGACATTTTCGGAGCGAATGTAACCCCGGACCGTACAGCAATCGGTTATCGTGAAGATGGAAAAGTGGTCATATTCATATGTGACGGACGTATTACCGCCAGTGGTGGAGCTACTTTAACAGAACTGGCACAAATAATGAAAGGATTAGGCTGTGTAGGAGCTATTAATCTTGATGGCGGAGGTTCTACCGGAATGGTTGTAGGAGACGAACACTTGAATGACATGACCGGAGGAAACCGGGCAGTCGTTTCTACAATTGGATTCTTCAAGAAAAATTAGCCCAATCCGGATATTCATAAAAGCTATAGCAATATACATAGTAAGTTTCTTTTTATGTATATTGCATTGCTTTTATAAACAACCATTTATTATGAAAAGACATATCATCATTTTGCTCATTACATTCTTGTGCTTGCCGGAATATCTGGAAGCTCAATTAAAATATTATGATGCTGCCAAGTTTCCATTGTATGGTAAAGCCACAAAGAATACAGAAAATCGCTACGAACGATTGCCGGATTCATTAAAGCATGTCTCTCGTAAACCGGTATGGAATTTAAGCAGAAACTCCGCAGGATTAGCAATCAGATTTTGCTCCAATTCAACAACAATAGCCACCAAATGGGAGAATTTGAATAATAACCTGATGAATCATATGACACCTACCGGTACTAAAGGACTCGATCTATACACATGGGTAGACGGAGCATGGAGATTTGTGAATAGTGGGCGCCCCACCGGAAAAGTGAATCAAGCTACAATTATAGCAAATATGGAACCGGTCGAGCGAGAATATATGCTATATTTACCTCTTTATGATGGAGTAATTTCATTGTCCATCGGAATAGACGCAGAAGCATCTATATCAGTACCTCGAACGGCAATTCCAGTACGGACTAAACCAATCGTTTTTTATGGAACAAGCATTCTTCAAGGTGGCTGTGCCAATCGTCCTGGGATGGCACATACCAATATTATTTCCCGCCGTCTCAATCGAGAAATCGTCAATTTGGGATTCAGTGGAAATGCACTTTTAGACTACGAAATAGCCGAAGTAATGTCCTCAGTAGATGCAGGAGTGTATGTACTAGACTTCGTCCCTAATGCTTCCTCCGATCAGATATATGAGAAGATGGAAACCTTCTATCGCATACTTCGGGATAAGCATCCACGCACTCCGATTATATTTATTGAGGACCCCGTATTCACTCATGCTCTGTTCGACAAGAAAATAGCTATCGAAATAAACAAAAAGAATAAAGCCGTCAACAGTGTCTTCAAATCTCTAAAAACAAAAGGTGAAAAGAATATATACATAATTTCTTCCGAAAAGATGCTTGGAGAAGATGGAGAAGCAACAGTAGACGGTATTCATTTCACAGACTTAGGAATGATGAGATATGCAGACCTTGTTTGTCCGGTTATAAAGAAAGTATTAAAAAAATAATTTACTATGCAGTACATTAAGCAGATAATGTTATTGGTTATACTAACGATTAGTTGGAAATGCCAGGCAGAAGAAGTAAAAGAAATTTGGCTGGACGAGTTAGGCGAAAGTTCTTATTACATACAGGATTGGGGACTCCCCCGAATCAACAAAGCAGTCACTATGACGCCATTGACTGTGAAAGGCATCGTCTATGAACGCGGCATAGGAACTCATGCAATCAGCCGTATGCTCTTTGATATCGGAAAAAAAGCCAAGACGCTTTCCGGATTAGCAGGTGCAGATGACAATACCCCATTTGCTTGTAATCTTCAGTTCAAGATATTAGGAGATCGGAAAGAACTATGGAGAAGCGGAATTATGAGAAAAGGAGATCCTGCCAAACCTTTCAATATCGATTTATCAGGAATAGACAAAGTTTTATTATTGGTAGAGGAATGCGGAGATGGAATGATGTACGACCGCGCTGATTGGCTGAATGTCAAATTCACAACTCTCGGTGACGTACAGCCCATTCCTGTATGGCCCAAGCCCATTGCCAAAGAAAAATACATATTGACTCCACAAAGTCCGGACGCTCCACAAATCAATAACCCACTGACTTATGGCGCTCGTCCCGGCAATCCTTTTCTCATGCCAATTATGGTTAGCGGCAAACGACCTATGACCTATAAAGCCAAAGGACTTCCGAAAGGATTAAAGTTAAACCGGAAAACAGGACTCATCACCGGAAGCACGAATACAAATGGTAACTTTAAGGTCCGCCTACAAGCGACAAATGAGAAAGGAACAGATGAAAAGGAGATCACACTGAAAATAGGTAGCGAGATTATGCTTACTCCTCCTATGGGCTGGAATAGCTGGAACTGCTGGCGATTTGCAGCTGATGACCAAAAGGTACGTGATGCTGCCCGAATCATGCACGAAAAGCTTCAGGCCTACGGATGGACTTATGTGAACATAGATGACGGATGGGAAGCCGATGAACGTACACCCGAAGGTGAACTCCCGGCTAACGAAAAATTTCCGGACTTTAAGACACTTACTGACTACATTCACTCGTTAGGGCTGAAATTCGGAATCTACTCTTCACCAGGTTGGACGACCTGCGGCAGGCATATAGGCAGCTGTCAGCACGAATTGACAGATGCAAAAACTTGGGAAAAGTGGGGAGTAGACTATTTGAAATACGATTATTGCGGTTATGCTGCCATTGAGAAGAACTCGGAAGAGAAAACGATTCAAGAACCATTTATCGTCATGCGCAACGCTTTAGATCAGATAAAACGGGATATCGTATATTGTGTCGGATACGGAGCTCCCAATGTATGGAACTGGGGAGCGGAAGCCGGAGGTAATTTGTGGCGAACAACCCGTGATATCAACGACCAATGGAATATTGTAATGGCAATCGGATGTTTCCAGGATGTTTGCGCATACGTATCAGCACCTGGAAAATATAACGATCCGGATATGTTGGTAGTAGGCAAATTAGGACCGGGATGGGGTGCAAAATCCCACGATTCGGACTTAACCGCTGACGAACAATATGCACATATCTCCCTATGGTCCATCCTTTCCGCCCCATTATTGCTTGGTTGTGACATGACTGCCATAGACGATTTCACGTTAGGTCTTCTGACCAATCCGGAAGTGATTGCAGTCAATCAGGACCCACTGGTAGCCCCTGCTACTAAGCTCACAGTTCCCAACGGACAAATATGGTATAAAAAGTTATACGATGGTTCCTATGCACTCGGCTTCTTCCAGATGGATCCCTACTTCATTTTATGGGATCAGGATAAAGCAGTAAATATCCAGCAACAAAAATATAACTTTAACTTTGCCCTTAATCAGTTGGGCATCCAAGGTAAAGTCAAAATCAGAGACTTATGGAGACAAAAAAACTTAGGAATATTCAGTGGTAGTTATGAAACTTCCATCCCCTACCACGGTGTCTCCCTAATTAAAATAACACCTATAAAATAAAAGCAAATATGAAACGTATTCTATTTATTCTCTTTCTCTGTTGTATAGGTAGTGGTCTTGCTGCTTGCCAAGACGAAGACCACACGGTCCCTACCCTCCCATCCGGGAATGATCCGGAAATAAACGATCCAGTCGTAGAATTCTATGATTGGGAAAAGAACCGCACCGAGTTACTGACATCTACAGATATGGTGTTACTTTATGGCGGAGGACATCATCGCACTCCCTATACATGGGATAAAGAACGTGTAAGTTCTTATATCAGATATGTAGATACCGACAATCAATCCCACTGGCTATTCGACAGCTTCCTCTTTTTGGAAATTATGGACACAGGTACAGGAGGCGCTAATAAAATGTTCGCCAAAGGGTACAATCTGGAATCAGCCAATCAAGCAGACTGGACGAAACTTATAGACTATTACTTCCAATCTGAAACAGGAATCGGAGCATTAGATGCATCAGTCAAAGAGGCCTCTGCCATTTTGGGAACCCCACGGCAGAAACGTCAGATTGTGATCAGTATACCAGAGCCCATTGTCTACCAACACCCGGAACAAGCATCCTCATCAACCAAGTATTGGGGGAAAATTGATAACCAGACGCTTGACTTTTCCAACTCTGCCGACCGAATTAAAGCCTGCAAATGGTATATCGATCAGGTACGTGCCAAGTTCAATGAAAAGAACTATCAACATGTAGAATTAGCGGGATTTTATTGGCTTGCCGAGAAAGCGACCGACACCCGTGACATTTTAAATGCGGTTGCCATCTACCTGAATAAACTAAAATATAGTTTCAACTGGATCCCCTATTATGGAGCAGATGGATATAATCAGTGGAAATCACTAGGATTTAATTATGCTTATTTCCAGCCTAATTATTTCTTCAACGAATCCGTCCCCGATTCTCGTCTGGAAGATGCCTGCCAGAAAGCACTCACGTATGATATGCACATGGAACTGGAATTTGATGACAATGCTCTGAATAGCAGAGGAAAGGCTTATCGTTTGAAAAACTATATGAGTGCATTCAAGAAACATGGCATATGGGAGAAAAAACGCCTTGCCTATTATCAGGGAAGTGCATCCCTACTTACACTAAAAAAATCAGGGAACGCAGCCGATACCCAACTCTATCATGAGTTCTGCAATTTTGTCATCAGCCGCCCCATCCGGAGTTCACATTAGTATAAACAGTTTAATCATCGCCATTCTATGAATCATAAATACCTATACTTACTCCTGCTATTTTTGATAGTCAGTTGCCAACGCAATGTAGAAACAGGCCCTCCTGTATTAAAAGAAATGTGCCAAAGATTATTTCCCCGGCATGCCCAGTCGTTTCTATTCGAGTTACTGACAGATTCTATTGATACAGACCGTTTTATACTGGAATCGAGTCAAGGGAAAATACGGATAAAAGGAAACAATCGTAACTCATTGGCTGCCGGTTTGAATCATTATCTGAAAAACTACTGTCATACCCATGTTTCCTGGTATGCCTCAGAGACAGTGGAAATGCCTGATGTACTACCGGAGATACCTCAGCCAGTATATATCCGTTCCAAATGTGACAATCGTTTTTTTCTCAACTATTGTACATTCGGTTATACTATGCCCTATTGGAAATGGCAGGACTGGGAACGACTGATAGACTGGATGGCATTAAACGGAGTCACCATGCCTCTTGCTATTACCGGACAAGAATCCATTTGGTACAAAGTATGGACAGACATGGGTTTGAGCGACGAACAGGTTCGCTCATACTTTACAGGGCCAGCCCATCTTCCCTGGCATCGGATGTCCAATGTCGATTTCTGGCAAAGTCCACTACCTCAATCCTGGCTAAAGGATCAGGAGGAATTACAAAAACGTATTCTCGAAAGAGAACGTGAGTTTGATATGACTCCTGTATTACCAGCATTTGCCGGTCATGTACCAGCCGAATTAAAAACAATTTATCCGAATGCAAAAATCTATCAGATGAGTCAGTGGGGTGGCTTCGATGAAAAATACCGCAGTCATTTTATTGATCCGATGGACTCATTATACTCAATCATTCAGCGCCGTTTTCTGGAGGAACAAACCAAAGTATATGGTACTGACCATATTTATGGAATCGATCCTTTCAATGAAGTCGACTCTCCTGACTGGAGCGAGGATTTTTTAGCCAATGTTTCAAGCAAGATTTACGAGTCGATTCATCAGGTAGACTCAGCAGCCCAATGGTTACAAATGACCTGGATGTTCTTCTATGACAAAAAGAAATGGACTCAACCCCGTATCCGTTCCTTTCTAAAAGCAGTACCGGATAACAAACTGATATTACTCGATTACTATTGCGATCATACAGAAATCTGGCGAAATACTGAAAAATATTACGGGAATCCCTATATTTGGTGTTATCTGGGTAATTTTGGCGGCAATACGATGATAGCAGGCAATCTGAATGATATTGATTTCAAGATTAAACGACTCTTCAAGGAGGGAGGAGACAATGTCTATGGCTTGGGAGCAACTCTTGAAGGCTTTGATGTAAACCCTCTTATGTACGAATTTGTTTTTGACCAGGCATGGGATTATCCTGTCACTACCGACCAATGGATAACCAACTGGTCCATGTGCAGAGGAGGAAATCAGGATGCCAATATCATCAAAGCGTGGAGAGCCTTGCATCAGAAAATTTATACCGAACATGCCACATGCGGCCAATCGGTATTAATGAACGCACGCCCCAGACTAACGGGAACTAAAAGTTGGAATACAAACCCCGGCATACATTACGCAAATAACGACTTATGGCAAATATGGAAAGAGCTACTAAAAGCCCGGAACATCAACAATAGTGATTTTCGCTTTGACGTAATCAATATCGGAAGACAAGTACTAGGAAACTTGTTCTCCGAATATAGAGATCAGTTTACCGCTTGCTATAACCGGAAAGATACAACAGGCATGAGAGAATGGAGTACCCGTATGGACAACCTCTTGCTTGACGTAGACCGCCTCCTTTCCTGTGACGCGACTCTATCCATCGGGAAATGGTTACAAGACGCCAGAAACTGTGGTGCAACCGTGTCGGAAAAGGATTACTATGAAGAAAATGCACGCTGTATCCTGACCGTATGGGGGCAACAGGACACCCAACTGAATGACTATGCCAATCGAGGCTGGGGCGGACTTACCCGAAGCTTCTACCGGGAACGTTGGAAACGTTTCACAGACGGAGTCATCGCTGCTGTTTCGGAAGATAAACCTTTTGACGAAGACAAATTCCACCAGGACATTACGCAATTTGAATACAACTGGACATTACAGAAAGACTCTTTCCCTATTGTTTCAGAGGAAGACCCGATTCAAATAGCAGACAGTCTTATCTTAAAATACGATACGTACTTTACCAAAGCACAATAATGAAGGCGGACATTCGACAAACAGGCGCTTCAAAAGATACGTTTTTTGAATGTAGCTTTTCGTTTTTCACAGAGAAGAAAGAAATCGAATGTACTACCTTTGTTTTATCAATTATATAAATACATACTATAAAAGACCAATTTATGGGAAACAATCAACCTTCGGCAAGAAAAAAAACTTATTATATATCTCTGGCTATTCTAGCCGGTATGTTCTTCATATTCGGATTCGTATCATGGGTCAATTCCATACTGATTCCATACTTCCGTATTTCTTGCGAGCTTACCCATTTTGAATCCTATTTTGTAGCCTTTGCTTTCTATATAGCATACTTTGTCATGGCCATTCCTTCGGGCATTCTATTGAAGAAAGTAGGATTTAAAAAAGGAATCATGTATGGCTTTATGCTGACTGCTTTGGGAGCCTTTATCTTTGTCCCGGCAGCTCTGGCACGGCAATTTGAAATATTCCTCATCGGCTTGTTTTCTATTGGCACCGGCCTGGCTATTTTGCAGACAGCCGCCAATCCTTATGTCACCATTATCGGCCCGATAGATAGTGCAGCACGACGTATCAGCATCATGGGAATCTGCAATAAAGTGGCAGGAATTATCTCCCCGCTCATATTCGCTGCCCTTATTCTGAAAGCAAACGACAGTGAACTCTTTGCATTAATTGAATCCGGTGCACTGGACGAAGCAACAAAGAACGCCATGCTCAATGAATTGATACAACGTGTCATTATCCCATACATTATTCTGGGCATCATCTTACTGCTGACAGGTATCGGTATCCGCTACTCCGTATTACCGGAAATAAATACTGACGAGCAGAATGCCACTGATGAACAGGACAATAAACATACTGACAAAAAAAGCATTCTCGACTTTCCATACCTCATATTAGGTGCATTGGCCATTTTCTTTCATGTAGGTACACAGGTTATAGCCATTGACACTATAATCAATTACGCCAACTCTATGGGGATGGATTTACTGGAAGCAAAAGTATTCCCTTCTTACACACTGGGATGCACAATGATAGGATATATACTTGGTATCATCCTTATCCCTAAATACATTTCCCAGAAAAATGCACTGATAGGGTGTACATTACTAGGTTTGGCTCTCTCATTCGGAGTGGTATGGGCAGACTTCGATATGACATTATTCGGTCATCAAGCCAATGCTTCCATCTTCTTTCTGAATGCTTTAGGTTTTCCCAACGCTCTGATCTATGCAGGAATATGGCCTCTTTCCATTCATGGGTTAGGCAAATTCACCAAAACCGGTTCCTCTCTGCTGATTATGGGATTATGCGGCAATGCCATCTTACCTTTGGTATATGGTCACTTTGCCGACCAGTACAGTTTGCGTATCGGTTACTGGGTACTTATTCCTTGCTTTATCTATCTGGTATTCTTTGCCATCAAAGGGCATAAAATCAACTCCTGGAGATAAAACTGAACGTAAGACATTAAAAATTAAAAAAATGGAAAGACTGATTATTATCAATGGGGAACTAATACTCCCTACCGGCATCGAAACCAATAAAATAATGGTTTGCCGGAATGGTAAGATAGAACAGATTGTATCATCCGAAGCATATATTCCTCAAGCTGACGACCGGATCATAGATGCCAACCAACAATATGTCTCCCCAGGATTTATCGATATACATGTTCACGGTGGCGGAGGTCATGACTTTATGGATGGAACCGTAGAGGCCTTTCTGGGAGTAGCCGAAACTCATGCCAGATATGGAACAACAGCCATGGTACCTACAACACTGACCAGCACAAACGAAGAGCTAATGACGACCTTTGCCGTTTATCAAAAAGCCAAAAGTCTTAATAAAAAAGGTGCCCAATTTATCGGGCTGCATCTGGAAGGGCCCTACTTCTCGCCTAAGCAGTGTGGAGCCCAAGACCCCAATCATTTGAAAACGCCTCATCCGGACGAATATAACACAATACTGGAAGCTTCACAAGATATTGTACGATGGAGTATTGCTCCGGAACTGGCAGGAGCAATTGAACTGGGGGAAAAGCTCAATAGCTGTCACATTCTCCCATCCATCGCACATACCGATGCCATTTATGAAGAAGTGGTAAAAGCATACGAAGCAGGGTATACTCATATCACTCATTTATATTCAGCGATGTCAACCATCACCCGTAGAAATGCCTATCGCTATGCAGGTGTGGTAGAGGCAGCTTATCTGATTGATGGTATGACAGTAGAAATCATTGCGGACGGCATTCATCTGCCCAAACCTTTACTACAATTCGTATATAAGTTCAAGGGGGCCGATAAAACAGCACTTTGCACAGATGCCATGCGAGGTGCGGGAATGCCGGACGGTGAATCCATATTAGGCAGCCTGACCAACGGTCAGAAAGTTATTATTGAAGACGGAGTAGCCAAACTTCCCGATCGTTCGGCATTTGCCGGAAGCGTAGCTACCGCCGATCGTTTGGTAAGAACCATGATAAATATAGCCGGCATACCCCTAATCGATGCTATCCGAATGATAACCCTTACCCCCGCCCGCATTCTGCATGTGGATTCCCAAAAGGGTTCTTTGGAGGAAGGTAAAGATGCCGACATCGTCACCTTCGACAATCAAATTAACGTAACAACAACTATATCAAAAGGCCATGTTATCTACAATCAATGAAACATACCTGTTTCAACAAGATCTATTAACAGTCAAAATGTTCCCTTCTATCCAACAGATGGGGAAATGTGCTGCGACAGAAGTTACTAACAAAATATGCGAACTTCTCAAAGAGAAAGCTGAAATCAATATGATTTTTGCCGCAGCTCCTTCACAAAATGAATTCTTAAGTCATCTTATTCACAGTAAACAGATTGACTGGAGCAGAATCAACGCTTTCCACATGGATGAATACATCGGCATTCATCCGGAAGCCCCACAAAGTTTCGGAAATTTTCTCCGTCAGCGCATCTTCGACAAAGTCCCGTTCAAGACTGTAAACTATCTGAACGGACAAGCAGAAAACCTTGAAGAAGAATGCAAACGTTATTCCGAATTGCTGCTTCGTCATCCTGTCGATATTGTCTGTCTGGGAATTGGAGAAAACGGTCATATTGCATTCAATGATCCGGATGTAGCCAATTTCAACGACTCCCATTTAGTTAAAGTAGTAGAACTCGACCCGATATGTCGCCAGCAACAAGTGAATGAAAAATGCTTTGAAGCATTCGACCTTGTTCCTGCTAAAGCACTGACTCTTACCATTCCAGCCTTATTAAAAGCGGACTGGATGTTCTGCATTGTGCCTTTTAAAAATAAAGCCAATGCAGTATACAACACTCTTTATGGAGAAATTTCCGAAAAATGTCCGGCCAGTATATTACGCAAAAAAGAAAATTCTTGTTTATATTTGGATCCTGAAAGTGCAGAACGAATAAACTTATAAATACATATGAAAAATATCTTATTTATCCTCCTTACTTTCTTGTCTGTCAGCTTCAGACTATATGCGCAGGATGTAATTAAAATAGGAATTATCGGGCTCGATACTTCCCATTCTACAGCTTTCACCGAGCTACTGAACGGAGACTCTGACGATAAGTTTGTCAAAGAGTTCGAAGTCGTAGCAGCTTACCCTTATGGTTCAAAGACTATCCAGTCCAGTTACGAACGAATTCCCGGATATATAGAAGAGGTCAAGAAACACGGTGTGGAGATTACATCTTCCATAGCGGAATTGCTTGACAAGGTAGATTGCGTCATGCTTGAAACAAACGACGGTAGAATCCACCTCGAACAAGCAATGGAAGTATTCAAATCCGGAAAAATATGCTATATCGACAAGCCTATTGGAGCGACATTGGGACAAGCTATTGCCATTTACGAAATGGCGGAGAAATACAATGTGCCTATCTTTTCTTCTTCTGCACTCAGATATTCTCCACAGAATCAAAAGCTGAGAAACGGAGAGTTCGGCAAAATTCTGGGAGCTGACTGTTATTCTCCTCACAAGGTAGAACCGACTCACCCCGATTTCGGTTTTTATGGCATTCACGGAGTAGAAACGCTTTATACTCTTATGGGAACCGGTTGCGAGTCAGTCAACCGTATGTCTTCCCAAGATGCTGATGTAGTGGTAGGCCGTTGGAAAGACGGGCGGATAGGTACTTTCAGGGGAATCAAAGAAGGTCCGGCCATTTATGGCGGTACAGCTTATACCCCCAAAGGTGCAATAGCAGCAGGAGGATATGAAGGTTACAAAGTTTTGCTCGATCAAATACTCACTTTTTTCAAGACCGGAGTAGCTCCGATTTCGAAAGAAGAAACAATTGAGATATTCACTTTTATGAAAGCTTCCAATATGAGCAAAGAACAGAATGGCAAAATCGTTACCATGGAGGAGGCATACCGAAAAGGGCTGAAAGATGCACAGAAGCTAATTAAAACCTACAAATAAAAATAGCACATGAGGTACACATACAGACACATCGGGATCCTGACCATCTCATTAATAGTTGCTTCCTGCTCTTTTTCCCAAAAGCAGGCAGACAACAATCATGACAAAGATATGAATCCGAACGTAAAAATAGTGGTCCTCGACCCAGGACATTTTCATGCCAGTCTGTTGCAAAAGAATCCGCTGGCCTCAGTGAACGACACAATTCGGGTATATGCTCCCGAAGGAGCGGAAGTCAAACAATATCTGAACGACATAAATAGCTATAATCAACGGGCGGAGAATCCCACATCCTGGAAAGAAGAAATATATATTGGGGGCGATTATCTTTCCAGGATGCTTTCCGACCGTCAAGGGGACGTAGTTGTGCTTGCCGGAAACAACCAGAAAAAAACAAACTATATTCTGGAAGCTATCAAAGCAGGATACAATGTGCTTTCCGACAAGCCTTTGGCCATTAACAAGAAGGATTTCGACTTACTGATTCAAGCATATCAATTGGCAAAGGAAAGGAAATTACTCCTTTACGACTTGATGACTGAACGATATGACATCCTGAATATCATCGAAAAAGCATTACTGAACAATCCGGATCTTTTTGGTGAATTGCAAAAAGGGTCTTTGAATGATCCGTCAGTTTCTATGGAAAGTGTTCATCATTTCTTTAAGAATGTATCAGGCAAGCCACTGATTCGTCCGGTATGGTATTATGACACAGAGCAACAAGGAGAAGGTATTGCAGATGTAACCACTCATCTTATCGATCTGGTCAACTGGCAATGTTTCCCCAACGAAACCATCCGTTATCAGTCGGATGTAGAAGTATTGAAAGCCAGACATTGGCCTACCCGCATTACATTACCTGAATTTTCGCAATCGACGCAGGCTGACACCTTCCCCGCCTTCTTGAACAAATATATCAATAATAATGTGCTGGAAGTTTTAGCGAATGGTAGCCTAAATTACACAGTAAAGGGGATTCATATAGGTATGAAGGTTATCTGGAATTACACTCCTCCAAGTGATGGTGGCGACACTTTTACCTCCCTTAAGAAAGGAAGTAAGGCTACATTGAAAACAATTCAGGACAAAGAAAGTGGTTTTGTGAAACAACTCTACATCCAAAGAGCTGCAGACTCTGATCACTCTGAATTTGAGAGCCAGTTGCAAAAGGCAATCAAACAACTGCAAGCGACCTATCCGTTCCTATCCGTCAAAAAAATGAATGAAGGACTTTATCTGATTGATATTCCACAGGCGGACAGACTGGGACATGAAGCTCACTTCAGTAAAGTAGCAGAAGCATTCCTTGGCTATTTGCATGATAAAAATATGCCGGAATGGGAAAACGAGAATACAATATCTAAATATTATATCACCACTACAGCTGTAGAGCTGGCAAAGAAAGAGAAATAAGAAAGACCGCAGACACGTGTTAAGAAGTGAAATAAAATATTATGCAGATGAATCCATGTTTCATGGATTCATTCCTCATGTTATGGGGACACGTCTTGATATCCTGATGATTCACTCCAACCTTCCCCTCCTAAACATGCTTTGGGCACATATTACCGACGAGTTAGAAAGGTTGGATAAGATGTTGAATCGATTTGATGCCACAAGTGAAGTATCAAAGCTAAACAGCCATACACAACAAGATTCAGTTTCTGTCAGTGCGGAATTGGAAGATATCCTACGGTCATGCCAATATTATTATGAAAAGACTCTTCATCTTTTCGACATCACATTAAACGATTTCTCACAAATACAAATTCACGGCAATCACCATATCTCTTTTAGCAACTTTTCCGTAACACTTGATTTTGGAGGTTTCGCGAAGGGATACGCCTTAAAAAAGATTCAAGAAATCCTCTTGCGGGGAAATATAGAGAATGCTTTCGTCGATTTTGGCAACAGTTCGATTATGGGAATAGGACACCATCCTTATGGAGACTGCTGGAAAGTCAGTTTGCAGAATCCTTACACTCAACAAACTCTTGACGAATTTTGCCTTACTGACAATACGTTGTCCACTTCCGGGAATACGGAACAGTACACCGGACATATTATAAATCCGCTTACAGGAATCTACAACGAACAAAAAAAAGTTACGAGTATCTTATCAGACAATCCGCTGGATGCAGAAATACTCAGTACAGTCTGGATGATTGCCGACGACCAACAACGGGAACAGATCAACGAGAACTTCAAACATATAAAAGGAACTATATATACTCTATAAAATGAGAAACAAAATAGAAAAAGGAGTCGATTTGAATCTCAGACAATTCATCAAAAGTCTGGGATATATCGCAGGAGGAACTGCACTGCTGGCAAGCACACCCTGGCTGTCTTCCTGCACACCCGAAAAGCTTAAAGAAATCCGCAACGAGAAAGCCCGGATCGCTTTAATTGGTACAGGTTCCAGGGGACAGTATCATATCCACAATCTAAAGGAGATTCCCCATGCCCGGATTGTTGCCGTTTGTGACAATTATGCTCCTAACCTCCAACAAGCAGTAGAGTTATGTCCGGGTGCCAAAGCATACACTGACTACCGGAAGCTTTTGGAATCGGCAGATATTGACGGCGTAATCATCTCTACTCCGTTGAATTGGCATGCCCCCATCGTACTGGATGCCCTGGCAGCCGGCAAACACGTATTCTGTGAAAAAGCCATGGCACGGACTTTAGACGAATGCAAAGCTATATATGATGCTTATCAAACGACCAACCAGGTTCTCTACTTCTGTATGCAGCGTATGTATGACGAGAAGTATATCAAAGGAATGCAAATGATTCATTCCGGACTCATCGGAGATGTGGTAGGAATGCGCTGCCATTGGTTCAGAAATGCAGACTGGCGCCGTCCCGTCCCCTCACCGGAACTGGAACATCAAATCAACTGGCGATTGTACAAAGAAAGCTCAGGCGGATTAATGACCGAACTGGCCTGTCACCAACTGGAAGTATGCAACTGGGCAGCTAAAAGAATGCCGGTAAGCATCATCGGTATGGGTGACATTGTCTACTGGAAAGACGGTCGCGAAGTATACGATAGCGTAAATGTGACTTACCGATACTCCGACGGAACCAAGATTGCCTACGAATCGTTGATTTCCAATAAATTCAACGGTATGGAAGACCAGATCCTCGGGCACAAAGGTACTATGGAAATGGCAAAAGGTATCTATTATCTGGAAGAGGACCATTCAACATCGGGCATCCGGCAACTTATCGGACAGGTTAAGGATAAAGTATTCGCTGCTATCCCGACAGCCGGACCCAGTTGGAGACCGGAAACAAAAATGGAATACACGCCACATTTTGTTATTGAAGGAGACATTAACGTCAACAACGGGCTGAGCATGATCGGAGCCGACAAAGATGGTTCCGATATCATTCTCTCTTCTTTCTGCCAATCATGTATCACTGGAGAAAAAGCACAAAATGTGGTAGAAGAAGCCTATTGCTCCACCGTACTTTGCCTGCTTGGCAATCAAGCAATGGAGGAAGAGCGCCATATCCTTTTCCCCGACGAATATAAAATACCATATATGAAATTTTAAATTATGAAAGATATCATCATCACCTCCCAAAAAATTAAAAGGGAAAGAAACATTTATCTGATATGCTTTCTTCTCTCTTTTGCAATCAATATTATTGCAATCCTTGTCTATACACGTCCGTGGATTGAAATATTCACTCAACTGGGGTATGTGCTCGTTATCAGTTTTTTCATCTATTTCATACTATGGATTCCGCGTATACTCGTTATCGGGTTACGTCATCTCCTTCGAAAAAAGAAGTAACAGCTTTACGTTTTTTGAAGATTGATTGACGGAAAAGAAGTCTGATATCAGTTAATAACGGCTTAACTTTGAGGAAAAATAAACACTATGACAACAAGAAGAGATTTTATCAAAAAAACAGTTGCAGGCACGGCCGCCCTTTCCTTGGGAAGCATTATTCCCGGCTTCGGTTCAAATAGTTATCAGGAAATCCTGGGTGCGAACGAAAAAATACGAATCGGAGTCATTGGTGTAAACTCCAGAGGTAATGCCTTGGCACAAGGATTTGCCAAGATGAAAGGTTGTGAAGTTACTTACCTTTGTGATGTTGATTCAAGAGCACTTGAAAGATGTCAGGCAGATATTCATAAAATAAGCGGACGCACTCCCAAAGGAGAAAAAGATATCCGCAAAATGCTGGAATCGGACGATTTTGAGGCGGTAGTCATTGCCACGCCTGACCACTGGCATGGCAAAGCAGCCATTATGGCTATGCAAGCAGGAAAGCATGTTTATCTGGAAAAACCGACCAGCCACAATCCGGCAGAGAATGAAATGTTAGTCAGGGCGACGCTTAAATATAACCGGATTGTCCAAGTCGGCAACCAGCGCCGTTCGTGGCCGAACGTTATCAAAGCAATAGAAGAGATTAAGTCTGGGGCAATCGGGAAAGTAAGATATGCCAAGTCCTGGTATGTCAACAACCGTCCTTCCATCGGCACAGGAAAAGTGGTTCCTGTACCCGACTATCTGGACTGGGATTTATGGCAAGGTCCTGCACCACGGGTGCCCAATTTTAAAGATAATTATATTCATTATAACTGGCACTGGTTCTGGAACTGGGGTACCGGTGAAGCATTGAATAACGGAACTCATTTCGTTGATATCCTCCGTTGGGGGCTGGGCGTTGATTATCCGACAAAGGTAGATTCTGTCGGAGGACGTTATCGCTTTCAGGACGACTGGCAAACTCCGGATACACAACTCATTACTTTTCAGTTCGGCGACGAAGCATCCTGCTCTTGGGAAGGACGTAGTTGCAACAGCACACCGGTAGACGGATACGGAGTAGGTACCGCTTTCTACGGAGAAACAGGCACCCTTTTCATCAGTGGAGGCAATGAGTACAAAATAACAGACTTACAAGGGAAAGTAATCAAAGATGTAAAAAGTAACTTGAAGTTTGAAACTGGTAATTTGCTAAATCCATCGGAAAAGCTGGATGCTTATCACTTCGAAAACTGGTTTGACGCCATCCGCAAAGGTGGTAAGCTGAATTCCGGCATTGTAGATGCCTGCATCAGTACTCAGTTAGTACAGTTAGGCAATATCGCGCAGCGTGTAGGTCATTCTTTAGATATTGATCCGGGAAGCGGACGTATTCTGAATGATCTGGAAGCTAACAAGCTCTGGGGCAGAGAATACGAAAAAGGTTGGGAAATACGGGTATAACCCCGCCCTTCTCTTCCTCGTTTTTTCATTAGGTTATAGTTTTGTTGGAGGGTATGTCAAAAGTAACTAAACTCCCCTCCTTCGGGAAGGAAGGGTGGCTGAAAGCCGGGGTGGTAGGTGTACTGTACAATTGAATATCAATAGTTTATGTATTCACCTACCACCTCCCCCTACGGGGACTCCTCCTTCCTGAAGGAGGAGAATTTTGTTACTATTGACTCTGACACACGCTCCTTCTTTGTATCATAAAGCGAACAGAGTTTATGTTATCATATTTCACCATATAAGCGCATCCGTGGCAGAGATACTGCAACACCCCGACCAAGCTCCCATGAAAAACTTCAACCTTTTATTTATAAACCAGACAAACGTTTCTAATAAATTCCTGCATCGTTTATTATAAACGTCCCCCCAGTTATTATAAACTCAAATTCCCCTTTTCAAAGATTAATCTTTAATTTTATGCAACAAAAAAGGCTGCAAACCCGCTAAGAGTTCGCAGCCCATCAATGATAAATGAGTCTCACAGAGTCTGTTTTCTCAGACTTCCGTTCTTTATATTGTCAGTATATCATACCAAATTAAAGGCATATACTTCCTATCAGATGCAGCAAAAAACAATTCTTTTTTCATTGGTTCAGGTTTTAATTAAAGCTGGATAGCCGACTACAAATATACAACATAAAAAGGGCTTTGTCAAGTCTTCGGGAAGTTTACACAAGAAAACAAAGGATTACTGAAGCTGTCAGCATCATAAAAAACGTGAGTTCTTTTCGTCCTCATATTGAATTTATTTCGTATTTTTGCGTGCACATCCTCCTTTTTTTGATGGATAGAAGAAAATTTGTTGTTAAAGCAAAGCGAAGATTGATATATGAGTGACGAAATCAACGAGATAACGGAAGGACATTCAGACTACAAACCGGCGGACGCGCGGGACGAAAACGTAAAGCATCAGTTAACAGGCATGTACCAGAATTGGTTTCTGGACTATGCTTCTTATGTGATTCTGGAACGTGCCGTTCCCCATATCAATGACGGTTTGAAGCCTGTACAACGACGTATTCTACATTCCATGAAGCGTCTGGACGACGGGCGGTATAACAAAGTGGCAAATATTGTGGGACACACCATGCAGTTCCATCCGCACGGTGATGCTTCTATCGGCGATGCACTGGTACAGCTGGGGCAGAAAGACCTGCTGATAGACTGTCAGGGTAACTGGGGTAATATACTCACCGGTGACGGTGCGGCAGCTCCCCGTTATATCGAGGCACGCCTTTCCAAGTTTGCGCTGGACATCGTATTCAATCCAAAGACGACCGAATGGAAGCTGTCTTACGACGGCAGAAACAAGGAACCGGTCACCCTCCCCGTGAAGTTCCCGCTATTGCTGGCACAGGGAGTGGAAGGTATCGCCGTCGGACTTTCATCCAAGATATTACCTCACAACTTCAATGAACTTTGCGACGCCTCCATCAGCTATCTGCATGGAGAATCGTTCCAGCTATATCCCGACTTCCAGACAGGCGGTTCCATCGACGTAGCCAAATACAATGACGGAGAACGCGGCGGAGCGGTAAAAGTACGCGCCAAGATCAACAAGCTGGACAACAAGACACTCGCCATCACGGAGATTCCGTATGGCAAGACCACCTCTACCGTCATCGACTCCATCCTGAAAGCTGTTGACAAAGGAAAAATCAAGATACGCAAAGTAGACGATAATACAGCCGCCAACGTAGAGATACTGGTACACCTGGCACCCGGAACTTCATCGGACAAAACGATCGACGCACTGTACGCCTTTACCGACTGCGAGGTAAGCATCTCACCCAACTGCTGTGTGATTGATGACAGCAAGCCTCACTTCCTCACCGTCAGCAAGGTACTGAAAAAGTCGGCAGACAACACACTGGGACTGCTGAAACAGGAACTGGAAATCAAGAAAGGGGAAATACTGGAATCACTCCATTTCGCTTCCCTCGAAAAAATATTTATCGAAGAACGAATCTATAAGGACAAAGAGTTCGAGCAATCCAAAGACATGGACGCCGCCTGCGCACATATCGACGACCGCCTGACTCCTTTCTACCCGAGCTTTATCCGTGAAGTGACCAAAGAGGATATTCTCAAACTGATGGAAATCAAGATGGGGCGCATCCTGAAGTTCAACACCGACAAAGCCGATGAACTGATCGCCCGTATGAAAGAAGAGATCGCCGAAATCGACGATCACCTCGCTCACATCGTGGACTATACCGTAAACTGGTATCAGATGCTGAAAAGCAAATACGGAAAGAACTTCCCGCGCCGCACCGAACTGCGCAACTTCGACACCATCGAAGCCGCCAAAGTGGTAGAGGCCAACGAGAAACTCTACATCAACCGTGATGAAGGATTTATCGGAACAGCACTGAAGAAGGATGAATTCGTAGCCAACTGTTCGGATATCGATGACGTGATCGTCTTCTTCCGGGATGGTAAATATATCGTCACTCCGGTAGCCGACAAGAAGTTTGTGGGCAAAAACATTCTTTACGTCAATGTATTCAAGAAGAATGACAAACGCACCATCTACAATATCACTTACCGGGACGGCAAAGAAGGAACGACGTATATCAAACGTTTTGCCGTGACAGGTGTGGTCCGCGACCGTGAATACGATGTCACGCAAGGAACGCCGGACTCACGCATCACTTATTTCAGCGCCAACCCGAACGGAGAAGCCGAAATCATCAAAGTGACATTAAAGCCGAACCCGCGTGTAAGACGCATCATCTTCGAACGTGATTTCAGTGAAATCAGCATCAAGGGACGTCAGGCACAGGGAGTGATCCTCACCCGACTGCCGGTGCATAAGATTACCCTGAAACAGAAAGGAGGCTCTACCCTCGGAGGACGAAAAGTCTGGTTCGACCGCGATATCCTGCGCCTCAACTACGACGGACGGGGTGAATATCTGGGAGAATTCCAAAGCGACGACACCATTCTGGTAGTGCTCAACAATGGCGAGTTCTACACCACTAATTTCGATTTGAGCAACCACTACGAAGATAATGTCAGCATCGTCGAGAAGTTCGACCCGAACAAGATATGGACTGCCGCGCTTTATGATGCCGACCAGCAGAACTATCCGTATCTGAAACGTTTCTGTTTTGAAGGTTCCAACCGCAAGCAGAACTATCTGGGAGACAACAAGAATACCCGTCTGATCCTGCTGACTGATGAGTACTATCCTCGTCTGGAAGTCATATTCGGCGGACACGATAGTTTCCGTGAAGCGATGGTAATTGACGCGGAAGAATTTATTGCAGTCAAAGGCTTCAAGGCAAAAGGAAAGCGTATCACTACTTATACGGTGGATACCATCAACGAACTTGAACCGACCCGTTTCCCGGAACCGACTAACGAACAACCGGAACAACCGGAAGAAGAACCGGAAAATCTGGACCCGGACAGCGATAAGAGCGAAGGGGACATCATCGATGAGATTACGGGACAGATGAAGCTGTTTTAGCTAATGTATACATGCGGTAAAAAATACCCAATGTGCCAATGAAGAAAAACTTATTATACTTAGGGCTGACAGGATACCTCCTGTTCGCCCTCTGCACAAGATTACAGGCGCAGACCGACAGTCTGCAAGCACATCGCTACGTAACACGTGCCACCATGTACGGAGTCGGATTTACCAATGTGTTCGACACCTATCTTTCGCCTCAGGAATATAAAGGAATAGATTTCCGTATTTCCCGCGAGACGATCCGGATGACAAAGTTGTTCGACGGGAATGTTTCTGTGCAGAACTTCTTTCAGGCAGACGTCGGCTATACACACAACCGCGCAGACAACAACAATACCTTCTCCGGACTCGTCAACTGGAACTATGGCCTCCATTACCAGTTCCGCCTCACCGAGAACTTCAAGTTACTGGCAGGAGGACTGTTTGACGTCAACGGAGGATTTGTCTACAATCTCCGCAATTCGAACAATCCGGCTTCTGCCCGGGCATACGTCAATCTGGACGCTTCGGGAATGGCTATCTGGCATTTGAAAATCAAGCGCTATCCGATGGTACTCCGCTATCAAGTCAACGTGCCGATGATCGGACTTATGTTCTCACCGCACTACGGACAGTCTTATTACGAAATCTTCTCACTGGGCAACTCCAGCGGAGTTATCCAATTTACCTCTCTCCACAATCAACCGTCTCTCCGTCAGATGCTTTCTGTCGATCTGCCGATAGGATATACCAAGATGCGTTTCAGTTATCTGGCAGACTTGCAACAATCCAATGTTAACGGAATCAAGACACATACCTACTCTCATGTATTTATGGTAGGATTTGTGAAAGACCTGTATCGGGTTTCCAACAAAAAAGGAGCGAATCTGCCTCCGTCGGTGAGGGCGTACTAGGAGAAGTGGAGAGTGGAGAATTTATGGACAAGAACTGAAAGATTAAGAATGAGAAATAGAATTATACAACTACTTTTACTGCTCTGCTGCCTCCCGATACAGACGGGGTGCATCGGAGAAGATGATTACGCTGATGATCCCGTAGGAAACTTCGAGCAACTATGGAAGATCATTGACGAACGGTATTGCTTTCTGGACTCGAAAGGTATTGACTGGGATGCGGTTCATGAGAAATACAGCAAACTGATTGTACCGGGTATGTCCAATGACGACCTTTTCGATAAACTCAGCGAGATGCTCTATATCCTGAAAGACGGTCATGTCAATCTTTCATCTGCCAAGCGTGTCTCTTATTACGACGCATGGTATCAGGGGTATCCGTGGAATTATCGGGAGGATATTCTTTACCAGTATTACCTGGGCAGTGCCAGCAAGGACTACTATACATCGGCGGGGATGAAGTACAAAATATTCGACAATAATATCGGATATATCCGCTACGAAAGTTTCAGTTCCGGGGTCGGCGATGGCAATCTGGATGAAATCCTTGTCTATCTGGCAACCTGCAACGGACTGATTATCGATGTACGCGACAACGGAGGAGGTAATCTGACTAATTCTTCCCGCATTGCCGCCCGATTTACCAATAGTAAAATCCTGACCGGATTCATACAGCATAAAACGGGAACAGGACATAGTGACTTTTCCCAACCGGAACCGATCTACCTGGAACCTTCCAACAGCATCCGCTGGCAGAAGAAAGTCGTTATACTGACCAACCGCCGTTGCTACAGTGCAACCAATGATTTCGTCAATCTGATGCGCAGCATAGACAATGGCAAGATCATCCAGGTCGGTGACCAGACAGGTGGCGGTTCGGGACTTCCTTTCACATCGGAACTGCCGAACGGATGGAGCATCCGCTTCTCCGCCAGTCCTCATTTCGACAAAAATATGCAGCCGCTGGAAGAAGGTATTTTGCCTGATATAGCTATCGATATGACTGAGGATGACCAATCTAAACATAGGGACACACTGATTGAAAAGGCTTTTGAAATCTTAAGTGAGTAACTTTGTTGCCTAATTATTTGTCAAATCAGAAAATCTTCCTATCTTTGCACCGCTAAACAAAAAGCGACGCATGCGGATGTGGCGTAATTGGTAGCCGCGCCAGACTTAGGATCTGGTGCCGTGAGGCGTGTAGGTTCGAGTCCTATCATCCGCACACATTTATATAAACTAGAAAGCCTTCAAGAAATATCTTGGGGGCTTTTTAATTGATTACATATATGAAGAAACATCAACTTTGCTGCATCGGCCATATCACTTTGGATAAGGTAGTCACTCCTCAAAGCACAGTCTATATGCCTGGAGGCACAGCTTTCTATTGTTCACACGCTATCCGCCATTTCAATGACATAGATTATGCATTAGTGACAGCAGTCGGCGCTACGGAAATGAAAGTAGTAGACCAGCTGCGCGGGATAGGCATCAGCGTAACCGCATTACCCAGCCAGCACTCTGTATACTTCGAGAACATCTATGGAGAAAATCCGGATGACCGTACACAACGTGTGTTGGCTAAAGCCGATCCTTTCACCGCTTCCCAGCTTCAGGAGATAGAGGCGGAAATTTATCATCTTGGTTCGCTGTTAGCAGATGATTTTTCTTTAGAAGTGATTAAGGAGTTATCCCGGAAAGGATTGATAGCTGTCGATTCGCAAGGATACCTGCGTGAAGTACGTGATACGCACGTATACCCGGTAGACTGGACTGACAAGCGGGAAGCTCTGCAATATATTCATTTCCTTAAAGTAAATGAGCACGAAATGGAAGTGCTCACAGGACTTTCCGATCCGCATGAGGCCGCACGTAAACTGCACGAATGGGGAGTGAAAGAAGTATTAGTCACTTTAGGAAGTATGGGGTCTCTCATTTACGACGGTACGGATTTTTATCGCATTCCGGCTTATAAACCCGGACAAGTAGTAGATGCAACCGGCTGTGGAGATACTTATACTATCGGATATTTGTATCAACGGGTATCGGGTGCGAGCATCGAAGAAGCAGGTCGGTTTGCTGCCGCCATGTCTACGCTGAAGATCGAGAAATCCGGTCCTTTCTGTGGAAATAAGGAAGATGTTATTCGATGTATGGAGACTGCGGAGCAGATGTACTAAAAGAGAGCCATACAGGCGTTAATATCAATAAGCAGAGCGCTGTTTTATCTTGAAAAAGGATGAAACAGCGCTCTGTTTATTAACTACTTTTTTCTCCTGTTCTTAATAAGTTGCCCTAGAAAAACACCACTCATTGTGAAAATCATTGCAATGGAAGCCGAGAACCAACGACTACTTTCCGTACATAAAAGAATGGTAAAGAGTCCCAATAATAGAACAAAGAATAATGCCAATTTAATATTACCTTTCATGTATCTTCGAACGTTTAAATTTAACAATCAGGAAATAGACACTTTGAAAGAAGACGCCAATAAATATCATTTTCAGACCATCAACATCAAACATACGTTCACACAGAACTCCGACAATCTTTAAAGCACAAAGTACTGCAATGATTAATGTGAAAGCATATTGTAAGGCAGCATTTCTTATCTTTAAATATTCAGCACTTGTTTCTTTACAGCACCAAGGAAAAAGATACACCAAATTAAAGCCAACAAAAATAGATACCAAAGTATCATATTCAAAGGGTACTACGAATATCTCATATATTCCCCAAAGAATAAGCAGTATAATAATCATCACATCTGGCCTATTTTTTTTCATGAATTTCATTGTTCTATTTTTATTTATTATTCAGACTGTTCGTATACCTTTCAGCTAAACCAAGCTTTACCTCAAAAGTAATAAATATCTTTCAAGGTTCACTCTATCCAGCTAATCTTTTGACCTAAGATGTTCAATAGCAGAAAACTAGTCCTAACTGAAAATCAAGACGTCTCATATAGAGTCTATCCAATTTGTTTGGACGTAGTGTTTCCTTTTTCTCATCGGCTGTCATTTCAATCTTCTTAAAGTCTCCACTTAAAACAGAAAAGCCTCCGTTTACCGCAAGGTGGTCTGTCAATTTATATTCTACCAGAAAGTCCATATTCCCGGCCAATGCACCGGAAGTACATTTAAATTCACTATTACTTCGACCTTCATCCCGATAATGTAGATATCCGGCTCCCAATACGCAACTAATTAAAGTTCTTTCGGTTATTGGAATTTTGAATCCAAGTTGCGGTCCTAAATACCAAAGTTCTACATTGTCAGCTACATTCGTTTCATCATCAAGTGTATAATTGGCAGAAGTACCGGAGAGATTAAACTTTAATCCGGCAACCCAAAATTTATCAATTCGATAGAGTGTCTTCACATTACACGTCAAGCCTCCATTATATTCCCCACGATAATTAACACCAAAAGGTGACAAGTTTGACTTACCGAACAATACACCTTTTCCACCATCTACCGAAATAAACAGTTTATCTCCGGAAAAACTCTGTGCAAATCCTACTGTAACAGAAAACACAAATAGGAAAAATAAAATAAGTTTTCTCATAATACTATATTTGAAAAGTCGTATGAATTGAAATATTCTAATTATCAATTCATACGACTAATTATTTTATGTTTTTTCTCTAGTGATATAGATATACAATATAGAACCTAAAGCTAGAACTAGATTCATCAGTAAAATATATGTCACTTTATTGGGGTTATTATCAAAAAAGAAATAAATGCATAATGAAATTATGATAGATAATAAAAACAGTCCTGATAGAACCCATAATTTGTCAGTACTAGCATGAAATCGTTTTCTTTTCTTAATAAGTTGTCCTATGCAAACTCCCGTTGATGTACAAATCATTGCAATAGAAGCAGAAAACCAAATACTATTTTCTGTACATAAAAGAATGGAGAACAGACCTAATATTAAAATATAAAACAATGCTAATTTGATATTATTTCTCATTTACTGTACATATTAAATAATTATCAACGCAGGGGCAATAGTTTACCTATTGTGTCTCTCGCTATACTATCATCATCTCTTTCCATCGGCTTAAATTCTATTGTATCTATTTGTATTTCCGTTGGAGGGCGAGAGACTACACGGGAGCTACATAGCCAAGTTTGTAACACACACCAACCAACCGCCACAACAAATCCCGCACCAGCCGTAACCATTCCAAAAGCGGTTGACCATAAAGCACCAGCCAAGCCAAGAGATACATTGCACCCCCAATTTCCACCACGGGCTGTCAGATCATCAAGTCCATCATATATTTCAAGAACATTACATGTATTATTTCTTTTATTAACCATTGCTTTAAAAATAGGAATATTGTTACTATCATAACATGTGAACATAGTTTCTTCAAGTGCATCTTCAGCATTTTGTGCACATTCAATTATAAGACAGTTTTCAATAACACCATTCTCTTTATAAAATGCCATTATATTATTAGCATCCATTTTACTTCGTACAACTATCATTTCCTCCCCGAAGGTTTGGATTTGTGGACGCAAAATTTCTTGCATACCTAAATCGTAATTCATTTCAGCATTATTAAAAGTAGTTCTTGTTTTTACCGAATTATTCAAGTAATCCAGTAGTTGTTGTTTCAATTCTAAACTACTCACTTTTTCAAAAGTCTTATTCTCAATAACATTCTGTTCTTCTGAAAGAGTATTTTGCTCATCCGAACATGATAAGCAGCAAATACAACATAATAAAAACATAAAAAAAATTGCTTTCATAACCGATTGAATTTAAAGGTTGATAAATACGTTACAACAATAATAAATAACAGATCCCAAAGGAAATTACCTCCTTCCTCTAACTTAAAATTTTACAATTAGAAATATCGACTATACAGAAAAGGAACACAAAAAGTTACTTCTTGTCACTAAGACTAAAAGTACATTTATCCATTACCTTATTCAGTTCAGTTTCACTGTACAGTAAATGTACCTTCCAACAAACAATCATTCAAAATTATATGAATAGTATATTCTCCTTTTTCACAAGAAGACATATCAATCATGACAATGCTAGTGTTGTGATAAGTTTTGGAATGTACAATTTCACCTGTAGCTTTATTCGTTACAGTAATGATAGCATAATCTTTTGCTCTACCGAAGCTTACATTAAGAATATTAGAGAGAATAGCACATTTCTCATAAGTAGGTTGAATAGGTATTCCCATAGGATTAGAGCGGCTATCTTTTAGTAAATGAATATCATTTGAATTTGCCCATCCTTCAATCGCAAATAAGCAACAAAGTAATAATAATAGTTTTGCTTTCATAATACTTATTTTTATTGGTTATGATACAAATGTAAGGGATAAGATTTAAATAAATTCAGATGCCTGGTCACAATAAAGTTACAAGATAACTATGGATCTCGACTGCAAGTTACAGAAAAGTTACAGGAATGTCACAATCCAACATAAACACCTATGAGACAAGATATTGGCGTATAGTCATCCATTCAAAGAATTCTTCTCCTAACTTAATCTTCATGCGACTTTTCCGACTTTTAAATGCTCCTTCAGAAGCACGTGTACATAATAAGATTGTTTCTTTGGAGCAACCCAATAAGAAAAATACGCAATGGAGCAAGTCTTCTTTAGTTAAATCAGCATATTGAATTTTCAATTTAAGCATAATGTCGCCAAAAGTTTCATAAATGCTTTCACAAATCATCTGTCCTTCATGAATACTCAAAGAGGTAGCAACGCCCATCTTTTTCTCCAAAGAAAGAAGTTTCTCATGGGTTTCTGTCCTTCGAAACAACTGAAGACAAAGTTCTAAACTCGGCTCCAACATCCTCATAAAATCAGATTCAGCATTACCCTGATCCTCAAAGTCCCCAGATAGAATATCTGTACGACTCTTCATTAATTGATTTTGTAACTCAAGATACTTCTTTTTTCGACGTTTATCAATCCAAAGAGAAATCGCTCCTCCAATAATAAATAACAGCAAAAGTGATAAGACCTCAATTTTATATCTTCCCGCAATTTTTTGCTGATAAAATTCGATTTCATATTGATCAGCCAAACGAGTTATCTCAGCTGCCTTTGTTGTATCATAAATTGAATCTAGATAATAAATAAAAGAATCAGCTGCCGCTATAGCTGCTGGATAATTTTTCTCTTCTTTCTCCAATTTATATAATTCTCCATAACTTCCTCCACGGTTAAATATATAAGGAGAAGATTTACTCAAATTCAAATAATACCGTGCAGAGTCCATTTGATGGATATTACGTAAGATACAACCTTTTCGAAGATATTCAGAAAATAAATTAGTACCAGTTGGTGCAGAAGATATAGATGCAGAAAGATATTGGTTAGCCTTTTGAAATTCCCCTTTTTCATTATGCAAAATTCCCAATTCACTCAATATTATAGATTTATAATAATCTTCCCCTATATTCTCTGCAACATCCAATGCTTTTTGATAATAGACCAAAGCACTATCCAATTGATGTTGAAGCATAAAAACATACCCTATCCCTCTAACAGCATAAAATAGACCATCATCTTTCTTTTGCTTAATATAAATTTCATGCGCTTTATGATGGGCGTGCATAGCATCCTTATAAAGATTTTGTTCCGCATAACATCCCGCCAGATTCTCATAAATGGCCCCCAAATAAAGATACTCGCTCTCTTTAGGAATTACCTTTAATGCTTGCAAGAAATCTTTTACCGCCAAATCCATACACCGCATGTCTCGATACACACAACCCCGATAATAATAGGCTTGCATCTTACGCTCATTATTCCAACTTCTTTTATAATAATCTACTGCAAACCGAATCAATGAATCACTTGACTCATGAACATACAACTTAGTCCTTGCCCGTGTCAAAAATATAGCATAATCAGCTCTTTCAGAGCCGGATAACTTTTCAGGATGAGAAATGGATTCGAGGAGAGACAGGGCACTATCGGGGAACTCTTGCATCAGTGAGTCTGCCTGATGTAAAAGAGTAGTTGCATTACCTCCATCATGACAAGCAGAGAGAGACAAAATCAGGAACAACCCTATAATATAAGAAAGAAGTAGCTTCATAGTTCGTTTCGTTTTACAAATGTAAATAGAATAAAACAAACAAGCAACAAAAAGACAAATAATTTTTTCACACATCATAATTACAATGTTAAAATTGCCCTTTCTCTCTCTTTCCCTAATCTTTTTTGCCTTTCATTTGTTCACTTTGTTACTTTCGCCGGAAGACGGCAGAATAAACTTCAACCTAAATAGTAACGAATGGAAAAATTTAATGCAATGAGGACTAGACTTTTACAAGATCTTCAGAAGAAAACCATCAGGTTTAAGAGCATAGTGGCGCTCACTTGCTTGTTGCTGACCTCCGTATCCGCCTTTGCACAAACAAAGACAGTGACCGGTACGGTAACAGATGCCGCCAATGAACCGCTGATCGGTGCATCGGTGCTCGTACAAGGAACTTCCACCGGAACCATCACCGATATGGACGGTAAGTATTCAATCTCTGTCACCCCAGAAGACGTACTGGTATTCTCCTATGTAGGAATGACTACACAGAGTGTCAAGGTAGGAGCACAGAATGTGATCAACGTCACCCTGAAAGAAGATTCGCAGGTACTAGCCGAGACAGTCGTTATCGGATACGGTAGCGCGAAGAAAAGAGACTTGACAGGTTCTATTACCAACGTCAAAGGAGAAGAAATTGCCAACAAACCTGCAACGAACCCATTATCTTCCTTACAAGGAAAAGTGGCAGGTGTACAAATCGTAAACTCCGGACGTGCCGGTGCCGACCCCGAAATCCGTATCCGTGGTACAAACTCCATCAATGGCTACAAACCGTTGTACGTGGTAGACGGACTATTCAATGACAATATCAACTTCCTTAATCCGGAGGACATCGAATCTATGGAGATCCTGAAAGACCCGTCATCACTGGCTATCTTCGGTGTTCGCGGTGCGAATGGTGTCATCATCATCACCACCAAGAAAGCCAAAGAAGGACAGACACTGGTTAACATTAATACCTCTTTCGGTTTCAAGAAAGTAGTAGATAAGGTTGATTTGGTCAACGGTCCGCAATTTCAGGAGCTATACAGCGAACAGCTTGCCAATCAGAAGGACACTCCGTTCGACTTCAGCGGCTGGAACGCGAACACCAACTGGCAGGATGAGATTTTCCAGACTGCATTCATCACCAACAATAATATCAGTATTACCGGAGCTTCGCCGAAACACAGTTTCTATCTGGGCGTAGGTTACTCTCACGAACAGGGAAACATCAAGCATGAGAAGTTCAGTAAAGTGACCATCAATGCAAGTAATGACTATAAGATCACGGACTTTCTGAAAGTCGGTTTCCAGTTCAACGGAGCACGCACGCTTCCGGCAGACTCCAAACAGGTGCTCGGCGCTCTTCGTGCTGCCCCTATCGCACCGGTATATAATAAGGAATATGGCTTATACAGTGTTCTGCCCGAATTTCAGAAAGCACAGATCAACAATCCGATGGTAGACGTCGATCTGAAAGCCAATACGACCAAAGCCGAAAACTACCGGGCATCGGGTAATATCTATGGCGAAGTGGACTTCCTGAAACATTTCAACTTCAAAGCGATGTTCTCCATGGACTATGCTTCCAACAACGGACGGACATATCTGCCTGTCATGAAGGTGTATGACGATACTGCCGCAGGAGATGTAGTTACATTGGGAACCGGCAAGACAGAAGTCAGCCAGTTCAAGGAAAATGAAACGAAAGTGCAGAGTGACTATCTATTGACTTACACCAATAGTTTTGATCACGGCAATCATAACCTGACCGCTACAGTCGGTTTCACGACGTATTACAATTCACTGAGCCGACTGGACGGAGCACGCAAGCAAGGTGTCGGTCTGGTGATTCCTGACGATCCGGACAAATGGTTTGTCAGCATCGGTGATGCAGCAACAGCTACCAACGGAAGTACCCAATGGGAACGGACTACGGTATCCATGCTGGCACGTGTGATCTACAACTACAAAGGAAAATACCTGTTCAACGGTTCGTTCCGTCGCGATGGTTCTTCCGCCTTCTCATACACCGGCAATGAGTGGCAGAACTTCTTCTCACTAGGCGGCGGTTGGTTGATGACCGAAGAAGAGTTCATGAAGGATATCAAATGGCTCGATATGTTGAAAATCAAAGCATCTTACGGTACATTAGGCAATCAGAATCTGGACAGGGCCTATCCCGCCGAACCGCTGTTGTCAAATGCTTACTCGGCTGTTTTCGGCAAGCCGTCCATTATCTATCCCGGTTACCAGCTCTCCTATCTGCCCAATCCCAATCTGCGTTGGGAAAAAGTAGAAGCTTGGGAAGCAGGTTTCGAAACGAACGTGCTGCGCAACCGTCTGCACTTCGAAGGAGTATATTATAAGAAGAGGACCAAAGACTTGCTTGCCGAAGTGCCCGGTATCTCCGGAACAGTACCCGGCATCGGCAACTTGGGAGAAATCGAAAACATGGGTGTTGAAATGGCAGCCAGCTGGCGTGACCAGATCGGTGACTGGGGATACTCTGTCAGCGCCAACCTGACCACCATCAAGAATAAGGTGAAGAGCCTCGTTCAGGACGGATACTCCATCATCGCCGGAGACAAACAGCAGAGTTACACGATGGCGGGCTATCCTATCGGTTTCTTCTACGGTTACAAGGTGGCAGGCGTATACCAGTCGCAAGCCGACATCGATGCATCACCCGAAAATACCCTTGCCACAGTCACTCCCGGTGATCTGAAATTCGCCGACGTGAACAGAGACGGTAAGATTACCCCGGAAGACCGTACAATGATAGGTAACCCGACACCGGATTTCACCTATGGTCTTTCTCTCGGAGTAAACTACAAGAACTGGTCATTGGGCATCGATATGATGGGACAGCACGGTAACGAAATTTTCCGTACCTGGGACAATTATAACTTTGCACAGTTCAACTATCTGTCACAGCGCATGGACCGCTGGCACGGAGAAGGTACCTCCAACAGCCAGCCGTTGCTGAACTCCAAACATTCTATCAACAACCTGAATTCGGAGTATTACATCGAAGACGGCAGCTTCTTCCGTATCCGTAACGTGCAACTTGCTTACTCGTTCGACAAGGCCCTCCTTGCCAAAATACGCTTGCAGGCACTGAAAGTCTATGTCAACATACAGAACCTGAAGACATGGAAGCACAACACCGGCTACACACCGGAACTGGGAGGTAGCGCCACCACCTTCGGAGTAGACGACGGCAGCTACCCCGTACCTGCTGTCTACACTTTCGGCATCAACCTGACCTTCTAGTGGCGTGGCAAGGTACCACACCCAAGTTTCCATGCGGGTGGCAAGGTGCCACAGCCAGGTTTCCATGCGGAATATAACTTTAATGAATCAAATCTATAATTGTATGAAACTAAATAAATATCTTTTTTCCACCTTTATTGCCGCTTCCGCTCTGCTGATAAGCAGTTGCAGCGACTTTCTGGACCGGAGTCCGCAGGGACAATTCACCGAAGACGATAATCCCAATGCGCTGGTCAACGGTAAAATCTACAATGTCTATACCATGATGCGAAGTTTCGACATCACCGCCGGTACTCCCGCCATTGCTATCCATTATCTACGCTCCGAAGACTCCGAGAAAGGAAGTATTCCGAGTGACGGATCGGATGTAGCCGAAATGTACGATGACTTCTTATACACCCCGACCAACGGTTTGCTAGGTTCATACTGGGGAAAGAATTACGCCATCATCTACCAGTGTAATGATATCCTCGACGCCATTGCCGAGAAAGAGACTGCCGGACAAACAGAAACCGAAGATATCATCAACAAAGGGGAAGCTTCTTTCTTCCGTGCTTATTGTTACTTCAATCTAGTGAGAGCTTTTGGCGAAGTACCTTTGGTGACTTACAAGATCAACGATGCCTCGGAAGCCAACATCCCGAAGACTACCGCCGATAAAATCTACGAGCAGATCGATACCGACCTGAAAACTGCGGAAGAGTCATTGCCCGAAACATGGAGCACCGAATATACCGGACGCCTGACTTGGGGAGCTGCCCGTTCACTTCATGCCCGCACCTATATGATGCGCAGTGACTGGGACAACATGTACAAAGCCTCTACAGACGTTATCAACAAAGGTTTATATAATCTGAAAACTCCGTATAACGAAATATTCACCGACGACGGAGAGAACAGCGGCGGTTCTATATTCGAACTGCAATGTACCGCCACTGCCGCCCTTCCACAGAGTGACGTTATCGGCAGCCAATTCTGCGAAGTGCAAGGCGTTCGCGGAGCCGGTCAGTGGGACTTAGGCTGGGGATGGCACATGGCAACCCAGTTGATGGCAGACGCCTACGAGACAGGTGACCCGCGTAAAAACGCCACCCTGCTCTACTTCCGCAAAACGGACGATGAGCCGATCACCCCGGAAAACACCAACGAACCTTATGGTGAATCCCCCATCTCTCCGGCTATGGGAGCTTACTTCAACAAAAAAGCTTATACCGACCCCGCACTGCGTAAGGAATACACCAACAAAGGCTTTTGGGTGAATATCCGCCTGATCCGGTATTCGGATGTAGTATTGATGGCTGCCGAAGCTGCCAACGAAAAGAATATCCCCGGAGAAGCGGTGGATTATCTGGAAATGGTACGTGCACGTGCCAGAGGCACCAATACGAATATACTGCCCAAAATAACGACCAACGATCAGGGAGAATTGCGGGAAGCCATCCGCCACGAACGCCGCGTGGAACTCGGGCTGGAGCCCGACCGTTTCTACGATCTTGTACGTTGGGGGATCGCCTCGGAAGTATTGCACGCTGCCGGGAAAGTAAACTACCAGGATAAGAACGCATTATTGCCTTTGCCTCAGTCAGAAATTGACAAGTCCAAAGGAGTACTGGTACAGAATCCGGATTATTAATTAATATTCAAATCAAACTGATAGAACGATATGATAAATAAGAAAATATTTTTTTCACTTCTGCTGCTCGCTGCCGGCTTCCTGAGTGCGGCAGCGCAGAAGTCGCCACAAGACATGGACCGCTTCATCGACGCATTGATGAAAAAGATGACGGTGGAAGAAAAGATAGGTCAGTTGAACCTACCTGTCACCGGAGAAATCACTACGGGACAAGCCAAAAGCAGCGACATCGCCGCCAAAATCAAACGGGGCGAAGTAGGAGGCTTGTTCAATCTGAAAGGAGTAGAAAAAATACGCGATGTGCAGAAACAGGCGGTAGAACAATCCCGTCTGGGCATCCCCTTGCTATTCGGTATGGATGTCATTCACGGATACGAAACCATGTTCCCTATCCCGCTGGGATTATCCTGCACCTGGGATATGACCGCCATAGAAGAATCGGCACGTATCGCAGCCATAGAAGCCAGTGCCGACGGTATCTCATGGACATTCAGTCCGATGGTGGACATCTCACGCGACCCTCGTTGGGGACGTGTTTCCGAAGGCAGCGGTGAAGACCCCTTCCTTGGAGCCATGATCGCCGAAGCGATGGTACTCGGTTATCAGGGAAAGGACATGCAACGGAATGACGAAATCATGGCGTGCGTAAAACACTTTGCACTGTATGGCGCAGGGGAAGGCGGACGTGACTACAACACAGTAGACATGAGCCGCCAGCGGATGTTCAATGAATATATGCTGCCTTACGAAGCTGCTGTTGAAGCCGGTGTAGGTAGTGTAATGGCTTCGTTCAACGAAGTAGACGGTGTGCCCGCTACCGCCAACAAATGGCTGATGACGGACGTACTGCGTGGTCAGTGGGGGTTCAACGGATTTGTGGTAACCGACTATACCGGAATCTCCGAAATGATCGACCACGGTATCGGCGACCTGCAAACGGTTTCCGCACGTGCCATCAATGCCGGAGTAGACATGGATATGGTGAGCGAAGGCTTTGTCAGCACACTCAAGAAATCCATTCAGGAAGGCAAAGTTTCTATGGAAACACTGAATACTGCCTGCCGCCGTATCCTGGAAGCAAAATATAAACTGGGATTGTTTGACAATCCCTACAAGTACTGCGACTTAAAACGTCCGGCACGTGATATCTTTACGAAAGCGCACCGAGACGCTGCCCGCAGAATTGCCGCAGAAAGCTTTGTTCTTTTAAAGAATGACAACGTGACCCTGCGTCCGGGAACTCCTGCCGAACCTCTTCTTCCTTTTAACCCGAAAGGTAACATCGCCGTGATAGGTCCGTTAGCCGACAGCCGGACAAACATGCCGGGTACATGGAGCGTAGCTGCCGTACTCGACCGCTGTCCGTCACTGGTAGAAGGCTTGAAAGAGATGACTGCCGGAAAAGCAAACATCCTATATGCCAAAGGGAGCAATCTGATCAGCGACGCCTCTTACGAAGAACGTGCCACGATGTTCGGACGTTCACTAAACCGTGACAACCGGACAGACGAGCAATTGCTGAACGAAGCATTGACGGTAGCCAATCAGTCGGATATTATCATTGCGGCTCTCGGAGAATCTTCCGAGATGAGCGGAGAAAGCAGCAGCCGTACAGACCTGAACATTCCGGATGTACAGCAAAACCTGCTGAAGGAGTTGCTGAAAACCGGAAAACCTGTCGTACTGGTATTATTCACAGGTCGCCCGCTGACGCTGACTTGGGAACAGGAACACGTACCTGCTATTCTGAACGTATGGTTCGGAGGCAGCGAAGCTGCTTATGCCATCGGTGACGCACTCTTCGGATATGTCAATCCGGGTGGAAAACTGACAATGAGTTTCCCGAAGAATGTCGGTCAGATTCCGCTGTATTATGCACATAAGAATACGGGACGCCCGCTGGCACAAGGCAAGTGGTTCGAAAAGTTCCGCAGCAATTATCTGGATGTGGACAATGAGCCGCTTTACCCGTTCGGATACGGACTGTCTTATACTACCTTCTCTTACGGTGATATCGACCTGAGCCGTTCTACCATCGACATGACGGGAGAACTGACGGCAGCAGTAATGGTCACCAATACTGGCACATGGCCGGGATCGGAAGTAGTACAACTCTATATCCGTGACCTCGTCGGCAGCACTACCCGTCCGGTGAAAGAGCTGAAAGGCTTCCAGAAGATATTCCTTGAACCGGGACAGTCGGAAATTGTACGGTTCAAGATTGCACCGGAAATGCTGAGATATTACAACTACGACCTGCAACTAGTAGCAGAACCGGGTGAATTTGAAGTAATGATCGGAACAAACAGCCGGGACGTGAAATCCGCACGATTCACGCTAAAATAAAAATCGTACAATAGGCATGGATTACACGGATTCACACGGTCTTTAACTGCGAAATCTCTTAAAACCGTGAAATCCGTGTAATCCATGCCTAAATTTTATTCTCTCATTTAAATCCACAATCAATGAAAAAACTATCTCTCTATATTTCGCTCCTCTGCCTGATACTGACAGCAGGAGCCTGCAAAAACAAGACCGGCGGACCAGCCACCGCCAGTTCCGAGCTCACGGACGATGCCTTGATGGACACCGTTCAGCGCCGCACCTTTCTCTACTTTTGGGAAGGTGCCGAGCCCAACAGCGGACTTGCCCCCGAACGGTATCATGTAGACGGGGTATATCCGCAGAATGATGCCAATGTAGTCACTTCCGGCGGCAGCGGCTTCGGCATCATGGCTATCCTTGCCGGAATAGACCGGGGGTACGTCACCCGCGAAGAAGGTCTGGCACGAATGGAGCGCATCGTCTCCTTCCTCGAAAAAGCGGACCGTTTTCACGGAGCATATCCGCACTGGTGGTATGGCGATACGGGAAAGGTGAAACCTTTCGGACAGAAGGATAACGGAGGTGACTTGGTAGAAACTGCCTTCCTGATGCAAGGACTGCTCGCCGTACACCAGTATTACATCAACGGTAATGAGAAAGAAAAAGCACTGGCAGCACGCATTGACCAAATATGGAAAGACGTTGACTGGAACTGGTACCGCAACGGTGACCAAAATGTGCTATACTGGCACTGGAGCCCCACCTATGGCTGGGAAATGGACTTCCCCATACATGGGTACAACGAATGTATGATTATGTATATCCTTGCCGCAGCCTCTCCTACCCACGGAGTACCGGCAGCTGTCTATCACGATGGCTGGGCGCAGAACGGAGCTATCGTCTCCCCACATAAAGTGGAAGGCATCGAACTGCATCTCCGCTATCAGGGCACGGAAGCCGGACCGCTTTTCTGGGCACAATACTCCTTCCTCGGACTCGACCCCGTCGGTCTGAAAGACGAATACTGTCCCAGCTACTTCCACGAAATGCGCAATCTGACATTAGTGAACCGTGCTTACTGCATCCGCAACCCCAAACACTACAAAGGTTTCGGACCGGACTGCTGGGGACTGACTGCCAGCTATTCCGTCGATGGATACGCTGCTCATTCACCGAATGAACAGGATGACAAAGGGGTCATCTCTCCCACCGCCGCCCTTTCATCCATCGTCTATACACCGGAATATTCGATGCAAGTGATGCGCCACCTGTATAATATGGGGGACACAGTCTTCGGTCCTTTCGGATTCTACGATGCTTTCAGCGAAACAGACAACTGGTATCCGCAACGTTACCTTGCCATCGACCAGGGACCAATTGCAGTCATGATCGAGAATTACCGGACAGGGCTGTTATGGAAACTCTTCATGAGTCATCCCGATGTACAAGCAGGACTTACCAAGTTAGGTTTCAATACCAATAAGCAGGATGTAAGGCAGAAATAAAGAAATCACAGCGTGCGTGGAAGTGGTCTACTGACCACCTCCTCCACCTGTATTCCCACCTTCGCCGCCACCACCTTTCACATCGTCATTATTGATGCTTCGGGCAGCTTTCTTCACACTAGCTTTCAGTTCACCAATCCGGTAGCTGATGCTGACTCCAAAGCTACGACTCGGCCACTTGCTGCTGCTCTTCGACAGGAAGTTTACGCCTTCCGTATGATTGTTATAGCTTCTGTATTTCTCAAATATATTACTGCAATACACATTCAGGCTCAAACGCTCATCTTTCAGGAAAGAACGGCTCGCACCCAAACTATAATAATAATAGCCAGAACCTTTTCCCTGTAGATTAATATAAGGAGTACTACCACCACCATTCAGACTTAACCGTATTTTCAACGGAAGAGTATGCTGGACGCCACCATAGAAAGAACCGTTCCATCCATAATTGTGCAATCCCTGCGCTTCACTTTTCAAGTCGCTGTAGTTTCCACGGCCATTGACGTACAGGCGCGTTTTAGGAGACGCGTTCCAGTTCAGATACAAGCTCATTCCTGTGTTCCGGCTCTTTCCTATATTGGCATAAGTGCTGTACAAAGCTCCTTCCGGTGCTATGTGTGTAGGATCATTGTCAAACATCTCCCCTTCGGGCGCCGTAATCAACCGGCTTATATTCTCAATACTGTTATTGTTGAAAGAATGGCGCAGCGACACATTGATATTGAACTTCGCACTAAAATTGCTATAAGACAAGTCGAACGCATGGCTTTTTTCACTTTTCAGGTTCGAGTTACCTTGGGTGATAAACATCGGATTCAGATTATTAAAATAAGGATTCAGATTCCAGATGCCCGGACGCCAGATACGCATATTATAACCGACACGCATGTTTTGAGTCTTGCCGAGCTTCATGCCAAGAGAAACGGATGGCACCAGATCGCTGAAGTTCGTGTGAAAATTCTCACCCGGTCCAACGATATATTTCACCCGCTGCACAGTCTGTTCATAGCGCACTCCCGGCTTGAAGGTGAAATCCTTATATTTCAATGTATATCCGAGATAAGCGGCTAAAATATGATTCAAATGACGATAGTCGCTACTGCGGTCTTCGTTATATAAATAATCGTCACTTCCTCCGGCTGCTTCATATAGTTTGTTGTCACTGGTATTGCGGCGGAAGATATATTTCGCACCTGCCTCCACGGTATGCAACTCGCCTATCGGAGTTGTATAGTCCACTTGGAAGGTCTGTTCCATGGTATTCGTTTTGCCGTCCGACTGGCTGTTTTTCAACAGCAACCGTTTCACGAGGTCGTCCACCTCCTCTTTGGCGTGAATATCTTCATAGCCAGTATTAGAATTGCTTGTCTGAGGCTGCGTATTGATCTTATAGGAGAAAGTGATCATCCGCTGCTTGTTCTTTCTGGACGTGCGCTGATAGTCGATGTTTCCATTGATGGAATACCAGGAGCCATCTCCATGATTGCCGGTCCGGTAGCTGTAGGCAATGTCCTCATGGTTAGCGCCATACATGGTGGTAAATCCATCGCCATAATTTTTACTATTGCTGCCATACATTCCAAAAGCCACCGTCAGCAGCCTTAAGGTGTCAATCTCATAACTGCCTTCCAAATTTCCATACTGGAAGTTGCCTTTCGACTTGGAACTGCTGTTTGATTCAAGATACTTTTCCGTATCCGACTCATAGTTCTCACGGTAGCTGTCCGAATATCCACGGGGCCGGTCATTGTAATTAAAGTTGTAATTGGCAGAGACAGTCATTTTCCCCTGCTTCACCATTGCGTAGCCGCCGGCACCGGCACCGTAGTTGCTGGCATTTGCCCGGAATGTTGCCGTATATCCTTCGAATCCACCGCCTACTGTTACGATATTCAAAATACCTCCCACTCCTTCAGCGTCATATTTAGCTCCGGGCGATGTTATCACCTCGATATATTTAATGGAATTGGCGGGCATACTCTTCAACACCTCTTTCGGGTTGTTGCTCATCATATTGTTGGGCTTCCCGTTGACGTGTATTTTAAAGCTACTGCTACCATTCACCTGTATGTTGTCTTCTCCGTCCACTGTCACTAAAGGCACTTTTCGAAGCATCTCCAATATACTGTTCGATTTCGAGTCGGGGTCATCCTCAATATTATACTCTATCTTGTCTACATCCACCTTGACCAAAGGCTTTTGCGCCACGACTTCCACTCCTTTCAATTCATTATTAGCCTCAGCGGAGAGCATTGTCCCCAAATCAATGACTCTAACCGATGGTTTCAAAGTGAACTCTTTCGTGACGGGCGCCTTGCCTATCGAAGAAATAGTAATGACGTAATCTCCCGCACCTACATTCAGTTTCTCCTGAAACCTACCATTGGCACCCGTCACCGCCATCTTGACAGCCTTGTCCGGTGCTCCTTTTTTAGTAATCTTAATAGTAGCGTATGGTTCTCCATCCTGAGTCAGTGAATCCAAAAGTACCCCTTTGACAGTATAGGACGGCATAGCGGAGTTTTGTGCCCAACCTGTCATCACTGCGGTGAACACGAATAGTAATAGTAGCAACAATCTGTGTTTCATGTTTGGAATCGTTTTAGTTTTTAGTTTATTAGACGAAGTTTCTTTCAATTTCTTACAAATACGGGGTAAAAGTAGATGGTTTCTTTATAGTTACGAAATCTTCGGAGTTAAGAATCGTAAAAGAAGAGATAAAAAAGATTATACGAAAAGAGAAACCGATTTCTAGGTCATAGAATGGCAGAGGTCTTTCTTGGCTGCACATTATAAATACATCTTCAAAATCTTAAGAACAACGGCATAATTGAATAAAGGTTTTCTCTGTAGAAAATAACGTCACCGCATTCATAAATTAATTCGTCCGGCTATAGGCATCTTTTCGTCCGCCTATAGCCGGACGAAAGGTTGCCTATAGGCAAACGCAACTTTGCCTATAGGCAGACGAATTAATTCATTCACTAAAAGAGATTAAGTTGTACACTAAAAGGTATTATATTTAGAACCCATATTTTATTTGCCATTAATATCAAGTAATTCCTGATATATCAGAGAATCGTTTTTCATTTTATTGCACATCCACTTCCATGCAGGCATCACCTTGATTTCCCTTCTCTTGAGCTTGCATCAACCATATACCAAGCAACTTGTATGAGTTGTATAATGTCAGAAATTCTTGCGCTGAAACGCCCCCTTCCCATCAAAGCCAGATGCTTTTATACGCCATACTATAAATTTTCAAATAGAAGGGTAGCCTTCACCTTTTCTTCGAAACCTTTTATTCATAAGTGATAACGGGTGAAGCATATCGCCCTTCACCGATCCTTCACCCAATTTTCATATGTAATCATAAAGACATCGTTCACTTTGCTATAAGCTAATTTGTTTTTGCTATAATGATATTCGTATTAGCTATAACCTAATAAAAAGATGCTAATAGATTATTTTTTTCTTCCCAATGTTTGTTTCAAACCATTGATAGTTTATTTCAAACACTTACAATGTTTTCTCCACTCACTAGGTGAATAGCCGTCCCTTCACCCGAGATCACTGATTAATAAAAGGTTGAGAGGAAAAAGTGAAGGTGAAGGCGACACTCGTAACATCTGCTGTATGGTTATTTAAAGCAATGCTTTAGCAACCATAAAGCATAGCTTTTGAAGATACAAAGCATTGCTTTACGAAGGAGATAAATGTGCTAAGTGATATTAATGGCAACAACACCTTGAAATAACATCTCTTAAACACAAAAAATCATTCTAAATACCAGACTTCTTTTATTTATTCCCATTCTCCCACTTTATTCCGAAAAAACATATATCTTTGCTGTACACTTTCTGCGCATCAGCGAGATGTAATAAGCGGGTAGTGGTTTTTACAACTTAATTGGAGTAAATAACGTATTATCTCTCGGTCTTGAAACTTAGCAATTTCATTTAGAAGAGGGATGATACAACAGATACTCCACGTGGATGGCTGTATATCAACATATCAGTTATAGATGTGTTATATATAAACGATTGACGTGGATGTCTGTTGTTATCATTATCTTTCTAAGGGTTTTGCTAAGACCTCAAGACCGGATAATGGTTCAACAGCATCCATGTCTTTTTTGTATCCGGTCGGTTCCCCTACATAATCCCCATACCCCATAACCCTCCGACTAGAAAGCAAAATGCAGGGATGCTTGTTGCACCATGCTTGGCAAGAGTTATTCGCTCTTTTTTGTTAAACGCATAAACAAAGAAACACTATGCCGAAATGGATTAGCATAGACGAAGCGGCGCACAAGTACGGAGTCAAAGAAGAAGACATCTGTTTGTGGGCAGAAATGGAAGCAATCACCGCATATTTCACTGAAACTACTCTTATCATAGACGAAAAGAGCCTTCAGAAATTTATGTACCTGCGCAAGAATCTTCCCACAACAGGATATATCCGCACACTAGAACAACTCTGTATCAATCAGTCTGAAGTGTGTAAACTGTACATGGAAGTCATTGAGCTACAAGAAAAAGACCTTCAATACAAAAAGCGTAGAATTTCAGTGCTGGAAAGGCAGTATGCGATGGCAACCAAACAGAACAAGTTAAGAGAAAAGATAATCACGATAACCTCTGATATGCTAAGTAAAGCTGAAAGTGGATGGTGGGAAAAATTGTGGATGAAGATCAGCAATAGACAAAAGTTATAAAACCATTATACAACTAATCTATGTCTTATTTAAATATGAGTTCAATAACACTAAGCTATCAGAGCATATTCCTATATAACCCAAAACCTTCATCCCCCACTTTAATCTCCTATCGATAGGAAGAAGTGGAAGATGAAGGTCTAATTATATCTATAACAAACAAGTTTTATTCTATTGCAGTCCGGTCCAAGCAGATATTGCGTACTTAGATTCTACAGCATTCTCTAAGTTGTCCGGCAAATTATGGAAGAAGTCCAATCCTGTTAATTCTTCCAGTTCGTCAATTGTTTTAGCACATTCAGATAATGCAGGCTTTACTGTAGTACTTTGATCTAGCCAAAAACCAATGGCTTTATAAGTTTCCCCCTTTTTACAAAGTAATGCCATAAAATAATATTTAGGAACAGGTTTCGATTTATCTCCACCAATATATGTCCATATTTGGTTTTCTTTATCTATAGTCCCACCTTTCACAACATACAGAGTATCACGAAAAGTACTACTTCGCCCCCAAGTACGAACTTTCCCTTCCAAATCATTCCAAATACCCTTAGTTCCATTAAAATAATTCTTCTGAGGACTCATATTGCTATAATAGAAAGTTTGCTCATTGGCATCTTTTGAATAAAGACGATCTGAAGAAGCACAAATATGCCCACGATCATAACCTTGCTTTCCAAAGTCACTTTGTACCCGTTGATCAGCCTGGGGAATATTCGGATCAGATTGCCAAGGATCACCACCCCATTCTGTCTGTTTCCAGTCATTACGGTTCCAATTTGTTTGTCCTGTTACATTATAATATTTAAAGGCCACCCAACGAGCGTGCTTTTTACTCTTGTCATACTCCATACTATAAGTAATTACTTGTTGACCATTAAATGTAGTAGTTGGAGATAAAAAAATATCATCAGCGCCATTGCGTAAAGCAGGAAGTTCAATAGGACTAAATGCTATATTTTCTTTATTTTCATCTTCATCATCTTTGCTACAAGATACAAGGAAAAATGTACAACAAATCAATAAAACAACACTTCTATTAAAAAATCTCATAATTCATTTTTGTTAAAAAAGGAGTATACTATATTACATCAGTATACTCCTTATTACCTTATATCCAGTTATTAGTTATTCAACGAACTTATATTCGGTAGGATTAGTTAAACCTGGTACTTTAAAATATGCACCCAATGTACTTTTAATAGAGACTAATTTTCCTAAGTTAGTTGGGTTGTTATACAAGTTAAGCCCAGAACGCATATCACCATTGGGTAATTTTACAATAACACACTTAGTAGTTTCAGTCTCAGTTTTTGAATCAGCAATAACAATATTAGTATTCTGCTTATCTGTAAAATTGCTGAACACGAAACTAGTAGCGCTACTTGCAAAACCTATGATATAGCCTTTCACATAATAAGGACCTGCTGCAGTATTATTCAAGGCTATCACTTCTGCACAAGTTAAAGGATCATCCTCTGTTCCACCTGGCACACCTGGTGTTACACCAATTTTCACATTCTGAATTTCCCATTTAGGTGCAGAATCAGTCTTAGCATTCTTATATACAAATGCTAACTGTATTTTCTTACCAGCATAAACCTGTAGCTTTATGTTTACTAACATTGCTTTAAATCCGGCTTCCGGTTGTTCAAACGTTAGATTTTCCCAAGCCCCGTTATCACTTACATTTTTAATTTTCAACATATATTCATTTGCATCACCCTGTTTTTGGGACATCTGAGTAAATGACAAATTAATATCATCTGTAGATAATATAGAAGTCATATCTATAATTGGTGATACTAACCAACTTTCAGCAACAATACCAGCAGCATCCTTAAAAGCACTTGCTATTGCACATTTATAACTTGCATCAATCGTCCAAACAGCTTCTAATCCTCCCAGTTCTTTATTATCTATTGTAAATTTTCCAAATGCTGAGGCAAAGGTTTCTTCATAAGACTGATCTTTAGTTACTACAACAGTTTCTCCTGAAGGATCAGGATCTTCTCCACCTTCAGCTGGTCCCGCTTTAATATTATCCAATCGATAACTTAACGCTTCAGAAGAGCTAGTACTTGTATATTTAAATCCAACAAATCCTGTTTTACCAGCTTGAGCACTCAAATCTGCTGTCAATGATACCCATGTATTATCTGTTGTTGGCATCCCTGCTACATTTATCGCAGTAGAAACCATCTTACCATCCACTAATTGAAGGAAATAAACTTCCAATTTAGAATTAGCAGAAGCAGTTGCATAATTGTATACAGCGCAATCGAAAGATACTTTTTTATCCTTAACTTGATCCACCTCAAAGGCAGGAGTTGCAAACCAACATTCAAATTTTTCACCAGTACCACCATAAGAGGTAGCTTGAATATATTTATCGGTTTTACCTGTCGTGGTATTATTAAATGTCTTTCCTTGCCAGCGTCTACCACCTTCTACAGCAACATTATACCAACCTTCCAGTTCATAATCACTATTTGCTACCAAATCTTCAAAATCAGCAGAAAAAGTATTATTTTTCTTTGAATCGTCCAAGCCTAGCGGATTATCTTTATCACCAGGTTCCGGGTCACCACCATCTCCAATATCTTTACCATCAAGAACCGCAGCAGTAGGACTCTTAAGACCAGCAACTCCAAAATATTTCGTCAACTGTCCTTTAATTACAACAGCTTTACCCAAGTTTCCACCATTGTCAACCAAATTTAATGCAGCACGAACATCTGTTTGAGACACTAGCTGTACTGGAATACATTTCTTGTAATCTGTCTCATCCGCATCAGCAGCAATCAAAATATTTGCGGCATTTGTAAAAGGAGGTGCAAATACAGCATCAGTCGAAATACTCTTATCATTAATGCACCCTACAATATATCCCATCACCCAAGCTTCTGAGTTATCCTGTTTCGTCATAGCACTTGCTATGTCATATGGATTCTCTTTCGTACCATCTCCAGTCAAGGCAGGTCCTTCGCCGTTTCCTCCTCCATTGATATCATAAGGAGCAGGAACATCACTACAACTAAATGTGACTAACGTTATTATAGTCAAGAATAAAGCATTTAGAATCTTTTTCATAATAGTTGAATATTTATTTTATTAGTTATTTCTTTGAATATCACTATATGTTCTAGCTACAATTTGCCATGTACTATTATAACGGCTCAGAATACCTATCACATTAATTTTACCTGTCGGCATCACTTCGGTTGAGAAATTAGCATAAGTGCTGGTACGGAACGTCAATGTTGAATTATCATCCAACACCAATGTACGGTTTACTCCATTACCACCATCCTTCAAATCTTCAGGAGCAAAAGTAGCAGTACCATCCGCTTCTTTAATTGTAACATCCTTGAACATCACAAGTACAGGCGCCAAGTCTTTATCATAAGCTTTCAGCTGAGCGCCGGTAAGTTCCATTGGAATAAGCTCGTCATACCACAATTGAGGTTTATTGATTACTCTGACATGATCCAACCATACAGCCAAGTCCATACGTCCAATGGCTCCTTTGTAGGTAGTACCTATCTGAGCTTGCATTCCGTATCCACCTACATTCAAGTTTTCACAGTCAATCACCACTTTCTGTCCAACAGGGCAATTAGCATAGATGCCAGTAGAGTTAATACCTACCACAATAGCTCCTGTTTCATCAGCCACAATCAGCTGTTTGTAGATATTTCCACTTTCGTCATCACCTACTACTACACCGGAAATCCGAGTTTCTTCAGTAACTGTCTGAAACTGATTTGCCGAAATTACTGAACTGTATTTTTCCTTCAGATTAGCAATCGAAATAGTCCGTTGCTCTTTTATAGTGTTATTACCATAAGCGTTCCCTGTCACAGGCGTATCAAAGTCGTCCATACATGACGAAACGCCTAATGTCAGCAACAACGCGGCAGATAAAATAAATGTTATCTTTTTCATATCATTTCCTTGTATTAATTTGCCCATTTATTTAGAATCTATATCCAATGTTCAAGAAAGCATTGCAAGCAGGAGCATAATAGTACTTAGAGTTCTTAGAGAAAACATATGTACGTGCTTCTCCGTCATCATAGCTATCATCACGGTTCTGCTCATATCCGCCAGTACGCAAGTTCGTATTATTAAGAATATTGTTCACACTGAGGTTAATGCTCAGGCTCTTTCCATTCTTCAAACGAATATATTTACCAATAGAAGCGTCAAGCATGAAACCACCATTCAATTCTTCCTGCTCCGGTACATTATAGCCTACCGGATTACCATTAGCATCTACAGCGCCATCAGAATACTTTCCTAATACACTACCTAAACGACGGTAAGTAGAGAAGTCCAGATAAACACGGTGATAATAATTTCCTGTTACGTTAAAGAACCAACCTTTCACGCTGTAGTCCAGTCCGAGGCTATATACAGACAACGGTGTTCCGTTATCACGAAGTCCTTTACAATAAACGCGGTCAATATTAGATTCACTTTCACTTTCATAAGTACGAACAGCCGTAGGATTATTCATATAACGGGCATCAGACCACGTACCGATAGCTGTCAATGACAGATTGGACATGAGTTTAAAAGTTGCAGCAGCTTCCACACCCCAATTTTCCTTATCAATTCCGCTCATAGAAAGGTAAGTGAAACGAGCTTCATTATCATTGTAGAAAGCATCCATTTCAACCTGATCATTAAAACGAGTATAATATCCAGTGACACGTCCTGAAACAATAGGAGTATTGAAACGATAAGTCAATTCACCGTTATAAATCTTCTCTGTTCTCAAACCATGTGCAAAATCGTTCTTGATACGAGGAGCGATGAATGAGTTATATGCCAACGGAGCACGGTTCTCATAACCGGCGTTCAGGATCAATGAATGATTACCGTTAATAGAATATGTAAATCCAGCTTTCACTGCACCTTCCAGGAATTTAGCTGTGCCACTGCTTCCCAAAGATTTCTTAGGAGCACGACCATTACGCATCTTTCCATCACGGCTAATTTGCGCTGATCCGATCTTACCTGATACGAAATAATTGAAATGTCCATCGTTATCACCCTGATAACGCGCCCATACATTTTGTTTATTTACAAAGATATTATAGTCATAACCGAACTTATCACCTTCACCGATACGTCTGTTAGGATTGTCCAAGTCATTCTGAATCACATAAGAGTTATAACCATAATCACGGACAGAGAACTTATCAACATCTGTATATAAATCACCACCCAACAAATCCTTCATCTTCTTATAGTGCATACCTTTAGTAGTATTCACAGCTAAACCGACCACATAGCTATTATGCTGGTCAATCGTATGATTGAAGATCGAACTGAAATTGAAAGCTAACTGGTCATTATGACGTTCTTCCTGATAATACAAGGTCTCTTTTCCCAATGCATTGGCCTGCTGATTGGCAAAGTACATCTGATCCCAATCAATTTGACGAGTAGACTTACTGGTTTTCCAGCGCTCTGTTACTTCATTGAACAGATTCAACTCATCTTCACTCGGCACTGTCGACTTATCATATACATTAAAGATAGAACTAGGCAGCTTCTTATAATAATCCGGACGAGGATCGGCAGCATTGCCCGACCATCCAAGTGCACTTGTACCATAATTACTATATTTGAATCCTGCGCTTGTCTTCAGCTTCATTTCTTTATTGATATCAAAATCCCAAGATGCGATAGCAGAAGGCTCGAAAGAGCGTACAACACGTGAGTTACGCTTTTCACCATTCTGATAACCCCAGTTTGGATTGTAATAGTGACTATTAGCCAGATAATAAGCTTCTTCTGTAGAGGCACCTTGCTGTCCTCTTTCTGTAGGAGCCCCCCATGTAGCTATAGACAAGCTATGTTTGTCATTAAAGACTTTCTCTGCTGCCAGAAAATAAGAGAACGCATTATAGAATGTACCTTCAATAACACCTTCGTTAGCCCAACGATATCCGAGAGAACCTGTAAATGCCCAGCCATTCTTCAATAAACCTGTAGAATAGGTATACATACCTCTCAGAATATAGTTACGATTACAGCCGGAGAGACTTAATTTTGATCCTGCTGCATATTGACTGGCACGCATATTGATATTAGTAGCTCCACCGATAGGGCCAAAGGTGAAATTATTAATTTCAAAAGCACCGATACCTTCTTTATTACGTGTCGCATCGTTCAATCCTCCAATCATTCCATAGCTGAAACGACCGGTTTCTACATCATTGAACAGAACACCATTAATATACGTATCGCTGTACTGCGAATTATAGCCCCTGACGCGAAAACGCATCGGGCTAAACAAGTAGCCGACATTAGAAAGGTACACATCATTGTTGGAAGAGACAAAAGCAGATGCACTTTGAGCTGCATCATCATCTTCATTCAATTGCGATTCAGTGAATGTGAAAGAAGCATTATCTTCACGTGCATTCTTTTCGGCCTTCTGCTGAGCAAAAATAGCTGGCGAAAGACAAAACAATGCAATCACTATTCCTAATCTTTGTTTCATAATTTAAATTATTATTAGTGTTAATTTGTAGCACGAAAATTCACAGTTATATTACAGCGAGAGTACAAAACAACAAAAAAAAAGGGATATTACAAGAAAAAACAAAGAAAAAATAGGCGATAATACTTGTTTTTCCGTTTTCTTTTTAGATATTTGTCAAACCAATGTAATATTCAGAAACCTAATTTATAGATAAATAATGAAAAAGTTTTTAACGGTATGGGGCCTGTTACTGTTTATTTCGATAACAAGCTATTCACAGGAGAAAAAGTATGCTCTTTACAGCGTAGCGTTTTATAACCTTGAGAATCTGTTCGATACAATTCATGACGCGGGCAAAAACGACTTTGAATATTTACCAAATGGTAAAAATAAGTGGAACTCCATGAAATATGAAGCGAAGCTAAAAAACATGTCTGAAATATTAAGTCAGCTATCGACAGACAAATTACCATTAGGACCAACTATTATCGGTATGTCGGAAGTTGAAAACAGAAGAGTATTGGAAGACCTGCTCAAACAACCTGCTTTATCTGACAGAGGATACGAAATTGTTCATTATGAAGGTCCGGACCGTCGCGGCGTAGACTGCGCATTTTTCTACAATCCGAAATTCTTTCATCTCACTGCCAGTAAACTCGCTCCATATATTTATGAGAATAATGATACTACCTATAAAACCCGTGGTTTCCTTATTGCCAGCGGTACACTTGCCGGTGAAAAGGTGCACTTTATCGTAAATCACTGGCCTTCACGTGCAGCCGCATCACCCGCTCGGGAAAGAGCAGGAGAACAAGTCCGAGCCTTAAAAGATTCTTTATTAAATGAGGATTCAAATGCAAAGGTCATTATCATGGGAGATATGAATGATGATCCAATGGACAAGAGTATGGCTGTTGCATTAGGAGCAAAACGCAAAGCTCAAGATACAAAGGAACATGATTTATATAATCCCTGGTGGGACACTTTAAAGAAAGGTAACGGTACTTTAATGTATGATGGTAAATGGAATCTGTTTGATCAGATCGTATTTACAGGAAATTTATTAGGTAATGATAGAAGTACACTGAAATATTACAGAAACGAAATCTTCAGAAGAGATTATATGTTCCAAAAAGAAGGAAAGTACAAAGGATATCCCAAAAGAACACATGCCGGGGGGGTATGGCTTAATGGGTATAGCGACCACCTGCCGACCATCATATATTTAATCAAAGAGATAAAAGACTAACGAACAGTTAACTTATGAAATATAAATTCATCCAAACCTTACTATTAGTACTACTCCCTACCCTGTTTGCAGCGTGTGGTAGCGACAACAATGATCCAACAGATAATATTGGCGGATTAAGTGTTAGTACAGACCTTAAAAACAATGAAGTTTCCGCAAAGGGAGGCAGTTTCTTTCTACAAATAAAGACAGACGGTAAGTGGACTGCATCTAGTCAGGATAGTTGGTGCACAATAAATAACAAAGAGGGAAACGGGAATGCCTCTACCATCTGTTCTGTATCCGCTAATGATGATGATGAACGTTATACTGTTATCACCGTAACATCTAATGGAAAGAGTGAAAATATAACGATCACCCAAAAAGGAGGAAATGGTGAAGAGCCTGATCCGGATCCTAATCCATCGGGATATGCAGGAAGAATTGAGATTCCAAAGCTAAAAGGAGGTAATTCCAATTTATTCATTACCCATACTACACAATATAATGGAAAAGAAGTAATAACCTACAGTTTTGAATATGATTGTACTCAAAAAAGCTCACGTTGGGTAGCTTTTACTTTCAATACTTCAACGCCTGATAATAATGTAGGTCGTGCAGGAGACTTCAGTGATGACCCTAGTATTCCATCACAATATCGAACACACGACGGTGATTATACAGGTTCGGGGTATAGCAGAGGGCACCTTGCAGCTTCGTCAGATAGGCAATATTCTGTAGCTGCCAATAAACAAACCTTTTATATGTCTAACATGAATCCACAAATACAAAACGGATTCAATGGTGGCATATGGGCAAGCCTGGAAGGTAAAGTACAGTCATGGGGAAAAATCACCAATGATCAAGACACCCTTTATGTAGCAAAAGGGGGGACTATTGACAATAATAATATTATCAAATACCTTAAAGCAAATAATACTATTCCAGTTCCCAAATATTTCTATATGGCTATTTTATCACTAAAAAATGGTCAATATAAAGCAATAGGCTTTTGGTTTGAGCATAAATCATACAGTAACAGTAGTTATGCGGCATATGCTCTTTCAATAGATGAACTGGAAGAAAAAACAGGAATCGACTTCTTCCATAATCTTCCCGATAAGATTGAAAATGAAGTAGAACGAAGTTACAATAAGAGTGATTGGGGATTATAACCATACAGGAGAGTAATCATGAGATTGTCCGAAAGGACACTGTTTCCTATCATCTTGCTCTGTCATCCTAGGGACATTCATTAAATACTACAAAATCAGCCAACTAATTCATACACAAAGTATTGCGAATTAGTTGGCTTTTTTGTATCTTTAGGTATTCCCCCGAAAATAAGGTTTGACGGCCAAAACGGGGGAAATATCCAAACTAATAAGATATGGCAAAGATAGTGAATGTTTCAGAAATTCACCCTACTTTGGGTTTTACAGAATTTGATATTCTGGAAAAATACCGCAAGAGTTTTAATGAGAGTGAGCTTGGCAAGCTTCATTCGGTCTTTCCGTTTGAATGTATGGCAAAAGCCGCAGGCCTGTCGGACCGGCGCCTGGGACGCAGGAACAGATTCAGTCCTTCCGCAAAGATCGCCCTTATGGTCCTGAAGGCATACACCGGATTCTCCGACAGGCAACTGGTGGAACATCTGAACGGGAACATACACTACCAGATTTTCTGTGGAATTATGATTCCCCCGTCCCTTCCGATAACCAACTTCAAGATAGTCAGTGCCATCCGTAATGAGATAGCATCCCGCCTTGACATTGATTCTTTCCAGGAGCTCCTGGCTTCACACTGGAAACCTTATCTTGATAACCTTCACGTCTGCATGACCGATGCCACATGCTATGAAAGCCACATGCGTTTTCCTACGGACATGAAACTCCTTTGGGAAAGCCTCGAATGGCTCTACAGGCATATATGCCGGCATTGCAGGGAGCTGGGCATAAGGCGTCCGCGCAACAAATACAGGAATGTGGCGGAATCCTATCTGTCCTACTGCAAGAAAAGAAAGAGGAGAGCTTCAAGGACAAGAATGCTTAAGCGCCGTATGATCAAGCTTCTTGAAAAGCTCCTCAGTCAAAGGGATGGGATCCATAGCGAGTACGGTGCTTTACTCCGATATACCCAGGATTATCATAAGCGTCTTTCCATCATCAGAAAGGTGCTTGTACAAGAAAAGGAAATGTTTGAAGGGCGGAAAGTCAGTGACCGCATCGTCAGCATTGACCGTCATTATGTACGTCCCATCGTCAGAGGCAAGGAAACCAAGTCCGTCGAGTTCGGTGCAAAGGTCAATAATATACAGATAGACGGCATATCGTTCATCGAACACCTCTCGTTCAAGGCATTCAATGAGGGTATACGCTTGAAGGACTGTATCCGTATGCAGCAGAAGCTTATGAATGTAAGGGTAAGATGTGTGGCTGCCGATTCCATATATGCCAATAATGCCAACAGAAAGTTCTGTACAAAATATGGGATATCCACATCCTTTGTGCGCAAGGGAAGGGCGGCCAAAGATGAGCCTTTGAGGAAGGTGCTTAGAAGCGAACTCTCAAAAGAAAGGGCAACACGGCTTGAAGGAAGCTTCGGCACTCAAAAGCAACATTACTCGCTCTCAAGGATAAAGGCCAGAAACAGGAAGACGGAAATACTGTGGATTTTCTTTGGAATACATACGGCAAATGCCATACTGATGATAGAAAAAATCAGAAACAAAGCAGCTAAAGCAGCATGATATGATTTTACTCACAGAATCAGAAGAGGTCATCAGACTTCTTCCGGAACGTCATGTCCTATCGGATAGAATTATGTGAGAAAGCACGGAAAAATGACAATAAGAATGGCATATGAAATGGTCATGCCCTATCATCTTCATATGCCATCTTATTTTTTAGAGACATTTACTGAATATCCCCATCCTAAACTTGTCGAAGAATCTTTTCTTGCATTTATCAAAGAAAAGATTCTTTACTTCCTTTTTTTCTCATACTGAAATGCACATAGCCGATTATCAGGTGTCATACTGAGAGTTCCAACATTTCTATTATGATAGGTTACTATCAGTTTATTTACTGATTTCATTACGCCCCTTCTTTCTGTTTTTATTCTTATTAATCATTTCCAACTCCTCCATTGTACTAAACAGCGGTTCAGATAAAAGTTCCTTGATAGCTTTAGAGTAACCCAGTGCTTTTGCTAATGCTACATAGGATGCCAATGAAATAGTATGCTTTTGTTCAAACTTGGCAATAGTAGGCGTCGGAACTCCGCTAAGTTCGGTAAGAGCTTCTCGGGAAAGTCCTTTCTCAAGTCTGCGTTTCTGCAGATTCTGAGCCAGAATTGCCAGCAACTCTTCGGGTCTCTCTACATCAAAATTATAAAGTAAAGACATACAATTGTATTCAATTAATTTAAAAATAGCACTATTCAGATACTATTATATCTAAATACAAAGATAGCTTCTTTATTCAAAAAAACAAAATATAAGCCAGTTCCATTGAATGTATTCGGCAACAAAAAGTATGCTCCCCCCCTTTTCTACAAATAGAAGAACAGAAGCAACACAAGATTTACCCCGATCACCGTCCCGAATCCTCCCAAAATCCAGGGACGTAACTTACTACCTTTCCCTGCAAAAAACAAAGCATAAAACATATTCACCAGAATATTACTGATAATAGCCTGCATACTGCAAGCCACAACAACCAGTACAGCTACGCTCCCTGTATTCTGCAAAAGGTTCAAGATAAAAGGAGTAATGTCACTAAGTCCGGATACAAAAGAAAGCAGATTCAATCCGCCTGTACCCGCATAAACCAAAGTATAGTGTGTCAGCACTGTAAACACAACGAAGAGAGTGGCAAAAATCAGAGCAACTTTAAATTCGAGCGGGTTACTGCTGTCCTCATCTTCCGACTCATCGGCCATATCCTTGGAGCGTCGATGACGGGAATGGATAAACCACGCAACAACGGCAGCTACCACAGACATAATCAAAAGATAAGGATAGATAGATGTAAATATCTCCCTGCTAAAGATCAGAATCAATATCATAAAACGCAGAAACATCATGCTGACCGCAAGCAGCATAGCAGCTACATATTCGTTCGCCTCCTGCTCGGAAGCCTTTCTGCTTTTACGGGCCAATACCGAAATTGTGGCAGTACTACTATACAATCCACCGATAATGCCGGAAACCAATACTCCCGATTCATGAAACACATAGCGTTTCAGCAAGTAAGACAAATATGAGATACCGGAGACAACAACCGTCGCCAGCCAAATAGAATAAGGAGTGAGATTAATATCCGGAATCAGGTTCTTGTGCGGTAACATAGGCAATATGATACCACTGATAGCCAAGAACTTTGCCAGCGTAATCATCTCATCGTTCTTCATCCGCTGGGCAAACTCCGTAAAGGTGTGTTTAAGCTCTGTCAATAAAAGCACCGTCACAATCACCATCACATAAAACCAGGAAGGCTGGGTAGACACAATAGGAGCCAGACAATAAGTAATCAGCGCAATAATAATGGTCGTTACACCAAAGACATGGAATTGAGACTGCTTGACGTAATAGTTCAAGCCCAGCAATAAACCGAGTACAGCGCCACCACCCATAAACAGACGCATATCCGTAGGATCGAGTATATAAAGCAAATAGCCTAGAATACCAATGAAAGTAAATGTACGGTCAGTCCCGAAGAGAGTTGTTTCCCCTTCACGCTTCAGACTGATCCGTCGTTGCGACAGTCCGATAAGTAAAGAAAATAAAGTAACCAGAACGAAAGTTATCAGTTCCCTCGGTAGATAATTGTACAACTGTTCCATATACTGCTCTTTTAGTACTAAGAACAAATATACAGCTTATTTGTTAACATTCACCACATTTTATACGGTTTTTTCATCAGGTGAGAGTTATAGTAGCGTACATCCCCGGTCACTTCTTCGCCAATAAACCCGGGCTTGACAAACGCCTCATCTTCTGTGCCCAGCTCTACTTCAGCTACAATAAGTCCTTCATTCTCACCGTAGAACTCGTCAACCTCGAAGATATGATTGCCACTACGTACCAGATAACGGGTCTTATCAATCATTCCCGGTTCGCAAAGTTTCATCAGTTCTTCCGCTTCGGACAAGGGAAGTTCCTTTTCCCACTCATAGCGACTGGTACCCGATTCGTTGGAAGCACCTTTGATAGTGAGATAACCTTTATCGTCACGAATACGAACCCGCACCGTCCGACCACGGGCGCTGCAAATATATCCCTGCATAATCCGGCTCTGCGCAAATGCAAAGGATTTAAAATCACCGGAAACTAAAAATTTACGTTCTATTTCTTGTGCCATAGCACAAAGATAATTAAAAATCAAAATCTCGTCATAAACTCAATAACGATTTTATCACGCTCCGACTCTTTGGGAACTCCGGACTTCTGATAGAAATACTTCTCAAAGTTGAGACGAAGATCAGCAATAAAGGCTTTGGAAAGGCTCAGCGTGATGCCGCCTGTCACACGATGACGGGCATAGTCGTTTATCTTCAAAACACCTGTCTCACTGTCCGCCAGCCCATTACTGTGGTCAGTCATCATATCATAACGGGCCAGAAAAGAAATCTTATTGAATACTTTTTTCAACGGCAAATCATAATTCACAAAGCTATTGACCGCATGAACGTCCTTAAACGCTTCGTGTCCATACATTTTATATAAATACTCCGCTTCGATATGAAAACGATTATTCTGATAGTAGATGCCGGCATCATACATATTAATACGGGTATGTTCCGGCTTTATCATTTGAGTGCTCAAAGTGAGATTCCAATTTTTATTAGGCAGCAACTGTGCTTTTATCGAATAATTCAAGGTCTTATGCCATTCCTTCTGATTAGTCAGACCGGAGCCGTTAAACAATCCACCTTCAAGGACAAAAGGAAGACCTTCTTTTTGTGTATAACAACCGGTGAAGCCGACATCACGCACATTGCCCACCTGCTTGGCTATAAACGAACGATTGGCAAAATACTGCTGATGGGGAGAACGATGGGCGTCAATCGTGAAAGGTACACGCATCTGACCAATCGTAAAATTCAGGTCCTTGACAGGAAATACACGGGCATACGCATCAAGCATCTTGATGGAACCCTCGTCGGACAAATCGATCTCCGCTTTATAGGCAACAATCGGATGTACATTTCCCGAAACACTGAAGCGGGCATTCCGCACTTCAAAACGGCTTTCGTTGGTTTCTGTCTGGAACTCATATTTTCCCCGGATTGTCCCATGAATTTCAGGCAAATAATCTTTCAGTTCCATGGTCTGCTTATCCAGCTGTTTGCCATCCCCGGCATCTTCTTTAGCCTGTCCGCAGGCTGCTGTCGCCATCAAAAGCAGGGCGACGGTTGTTGTAATTCTACTCATTCAGTTGTTTGCTACTTAATTCGCGGCAAAGGTACAATGAGCAAGATACGGAGAGATTACAAAAGAGATACGGTAGAATTACAGAAAGATTACAATGTTGTTACACGGATGACAAAGGGGTTACAAAAAAGAATTCACCACGGACTACCCTCGTCAGCATGGATATTCACCGTCGAAAATCAACGTGTCCCCGTCCATGCAAAACTGTGTAACCTGTGGTGAATCAATCAGCCGAAAAAGGAATATGCGATCAGCATAATCAGTGCCAAAATAATGAGTGAAACAAATACTATCTTGACTACCCGCTGGGCCTGCTCCTCCTCTTTCTTACTATGTGCTACTTTTCTCTTACTTTTACCCATAATGTTAGCTTTAAAGTTCAACGCTAACAAAGTAAAAACAAATCTTTTAACTTTCCAAAAATAACACTCGCTAATTTTTGTTTTTATGATTCCTGCGATGAAAATTCCATCAGATAGGCTTTGATGAATTCCTCGATTTTACCATCCATCACTCCGTTCACATCCGAAGTCTGATAGTTGGTACGATGGTCTTTCACGCGGCGGTCATCGAATACATAGCTGCGAATCTGCGATCCCCATTCGATTTTCTTCTTACCGGCTTCCACTTTCGCCTGTTCTGCCATGCGGTGCTGCAATTCTTTATCGTATAAGATAGAGCGCAACTGGCGCATTGCATTCTCACGGTTCTTCGGCTGGTCACGAGTCTCGGTATTCTCGATAAGGATTTCCTCTTCTTCTCCCGTATAAGGGTCTTTGTACTGATAACGCAGACGAACGCCGGATTCCACCTTATTTACGTTCTGACCACCGGCACCGCCGCTTCGGAATGTATCCCATGAAATGCAGGCAGGCAGAATATTCACTTCGATACTGTCGTCCACCAACGGAGTGACAAACACGGAAGCAAAAGATGTCATGCGCTTGCCTTGCGCATTGTACGGAGAAACACGCACCAGACGGTGAACGCCGTTCTCTCCTTTCAGATAACCATAAGCGAAATCTCCTTCAATATTGATGGTACAGGTTTTGATTCCTGCCTCATCCCCTTCCTGAAGGTTGGCGATAGTAGCCTTGTAACCGTTCGTTTCGGCATAGCGCAGATACATACGCATCAGCATAGATGCCCAGTCCTGACTTTCCGTACCACCCGCACCGGAGTTGATTTTCAACACACAGGCCATCTGGTCGGCTTCATCACGCAGCATATTCTTGAGTTCGAGTGCTTCTACCGCTTCACTGGCTTTCGCATAAGCCGCATCCACATCTCCCTCAGTCACTAATTCCTCTTTATAAAAATCGAACGACAGTTCCAGTTCGTCCGCCAGCGTCTTGACTTCATTATAGCCGTCAATCCACTTTTGCAGGTCTTTCACCAGTTTCATCTGGGCTTCCGCTTTCTTCTGGTCATCCCAGAATCCCGGCGCCTGCGTTCTTAGTTGCTCTTCTTCGACTTGAATTTTTTTCCCGTCGATGTCAAAGATACCTCCTCAGCGCATCAGTGCGCTCTTTCACGTCTTTAAGTTGTTCAATAGTAATCATGTGATTTACAATTTTATCATTTACAATTTACAAATTTCTCTTTTCGGTGCAAAGGTAAGAAAAATTCCGCTACCTTTGTTTCTGTCACTAAAATGTTGTCACAATATGAACAAACTCCTGAAACTTTCATGCTTATCGCTCTTCCTTGCATTAGTGATGAGCAGTTGTAGCTCACAAAAGAAGTATAGCTACGAGACAGTGCCCAATGACCCGCTGAAAGCCCGCATCTACACACTGGACAACGGATTAAAAGTTTACCTCACCGTAAACAAGGAAACTCCCCGCATTCAGACATTCATCGCCGTGCGGGTGGGCGGAAAGAACGACCCGGCAGAAACGACCGGACTGGCACACTACTTTGAACACCTGATGTTTAAAGGTACCGACAAGTATGGCACACAGGATTATGCTGCCGAAAAACCGCTATTGGACCAAATTGAACAGCAATTTGAGATATACCGCCAGACGACGGACGAAGCAGAGCGCAAAGCGATCTACCACACCATCGACAGCCTCTCTTACGAAGCATCCAAATACGCCATCCCCAACGAATATGACAAGCTGATGGCAGCTATCGGTTCCTCCGGCAGCAACGCCTACACATGGTATGACCAGACGGTCTATCAGGAAGATATCCCCTCCAACCAGATCGAGAACTGGGCAAAGATTCAGGCAGACCGCTTCGAGAATAATGTCATCCGCGGTTTCCATACAGAACTGGAAGCTGTGTACGAAGAAAAAAATATGTCTCTGACCCGGGACAACAGCAAAGTGCAGGAGGCGATCTTCTCCTCTCTCTTCCCCAAGCATCCTTATGGAACACAAACCGTATTGGGTACACAGGAGAATCTGAAGAACCCTTCCATCACCAATATCAAGAATTACTATAAACAATGGTACGTTCCCAATAATATGGCCATCTGTATGTCCGGAGATTTAGACCCGGATGAAACCATTGCCCTGATAGATAAATACTTCGGCGGCTTGAAACCGAATCCGGAACTTCCCAAACTGAATCTGCCGAAAGAAGATCCGATCACCGCACCGGTAGTTAAAGAGGTATTAGGTCCGGATGCGGAAAGCGTTGCACTGGCATGGAGATTCCCCGGATTGGCCAGCAAGGATTTCGAGGTTCTGCAAGTTGTTTCGCAAGTATTATACAATGGAAAGGCAGGACTCATCGACCTTGATCTGAACCAGCAGCAGAAGGTGCTGAACAGCTACGGTTACCCGATGGGACTGGCAGATTACTCAGCCTTCATATTGGGCGGACTTCCCAAACAGGGACAAACGCTGGAAGAAGTCAAAGACCTCTTGCTGAACGAAATAAAGAAACTTCGTGCCGGAGAGTTCGATGAGAAGATGCTGCAAGCCAATATCAACAACTTCAAGCTCTACGAGCTCCAAAGCATGGAAAGCAATGAAGGACGTGCCGACATATTCGTCAACTCATTCATTAACGGAACAAACTGGGAGGACGAAGTAACCGCCATCGACCGCATGGCTAAACTGACCAAAGAGGATATCGTGGCCTTTGCCGATAAATATCTGAAGGAGGATAATTATGCCGTTGTCTACAAGAAACAAGGCAAGGACCCGAACGAGAAGAAGATGACAAAACCGGAGATTACTCCCATCGTATCCAACCGGGATGTGGCAAGTCCTTTCCTTACCTCCATACAGGAGAGTGCAGTGAAGCCCGTCGAACCCGTATTCCTCGACTTCAAGAAAGATATGAGCCAGCTGACAGCGAAATCCGACATTCCGGTACTTTATAAGCAGAATGTCACCAACGATCTCTTCCAGCTGATCTACGTATTCGATATGGGTAACAACAACGATAAGGCTTTGGGAACAGCTTTCGACTACCTCGAATATCTGGGCACTTCCGACATGACACCGGAAGAACTGAAAAGCGAGTTCTATCGTCTGGCCTGTACTTTCTACGTTTCTCCGGGCAACGAACGCACCTACGTGGTTCTTTCCGGTCTGAATGAGAATATGCCGGCTGCCATGCAACTATTCGAGAAGTTACTGGCAGACGCACAAGTAAACAAGGAAGCTTACGACAATCTGGTCGGAGATATACTGAAAGCCCGTGCAGATGCCAAACTGAATCAAGGACAGAACTTCTCCCGCCTGATGAATTATGCGATGTACGGCCCGAAGTCTCCTGCCACCAATTTACTGACGGAAGCAGAGCTCGCCAGCATGAATCCACAGGAACTGGTTGACCGGATTCACAATCAGAACAACTACAAACATCGTATCCTGTATTATGGCCCTAGCAGCAGCAAAGACCTGCTGGCTACCATCGAACAATACCACCAGGTACCGGCTACTCTGAAAGATATTCCTGCAGGAAACGAATACTCTTATCTTGAAACTCCGGCGACCAAAGTGCTGGTAGCTCCTTATGAAGCCAAACAGATCTATATGGCGCAAATTTCCAATCTTGATAAGAAATACGATCCGGCTATAGAACCTACCCGCGAATTATATAACGAATATTTCGGCGGAGGCATGAACTCCATCGTCTTCCAGGAAATGTGTGAAACACGTGGACTGGCTTATTCCGCATGGGCGGGTATAATGCCGCCAAGCTATCTGAAGTATCCATATACGATACGTACCCAGATTGCAACTCAAAATGACAAGATGATTGATGCCGTCAATACGTTCAACGATATTATCAACAATATGCCAGAATCCGAAGCAGCCTTCAAATTGGCAAAAGAAGGATTAATCAACCGCATGCGTACCGACCGCATCATCAAAAGCGATATTATCTGGACTTATATCAATGCACAGGATTTGGGACAAAGCGTAGATCCGCGCATCAAACTCTATAATGACGTGCAGACTATGACATTGAAAGATATCGTTGATTTCCAAAAGGAATGGGTGAAAGGACGCACGTATGTGTATTGCATCTTGGGAGACAAGAAAGACCTCGATATGAATAAGCTGAAAGCAGTAGGCCCTATCGAGGAACTCACTCAGGAACAAATCTTCGGTTACTAAAGTATAGTGTTCTCTATAAAATAGCAGATACATAGCCAATTGATACACAAAGAACAAACGGTGAACAGCTTGCCAAATATGCAGCTTGTTCACCGTTTATCGTTTATCATCAGGCCAGACCGAGAAAAGCCTTATTCTTCGTACATCTTCTCAATCAGTTCTTTGTAGTTTTCAGAAACCACTGAGCGTTTCAACTTCAATGTATTAGTCAATTCTCCACGCTCCATGCTGAAAGGTTCAGGAAGTAATGTGAAGCGTTTGATCTGTTCATAATGCGCAAATTGCTGTTGCAAGGTCTCTATCCGTGCACGGAACAGACCGACAATCTTTGGGTGCTGCAACAGTTCGGCCATATCTTTGTATTCGATTCCTTTCTCCTTCGCATAGTCCTTGACAAACCCGTACACCGGAACGATCAAGGCAGAAACAAACTTCCGCTGATCTGCGATAATAGCGATCTGGTCAATATAACGATCTATCACCAGTTTGGTTTCCAATGCTTGCGGAGCAATATATTTACCATTCGACGTCTTAAACAAATCCTTAATGCGCTCTGTCAGGAATAACTGCCCATTCTTGAAATAACCTGCATCGCCTGTATGGAACCAGCCGTCAGCATCGATAGCAGCGGCAGTAGCTTCCGCCTTTTTATAATATCCTTTGGTTATACTTTTTCCACGGAGCAGGATTTCATTGTCTTCGCCTATCTTCACTTCCAGTCCCGGCAATACCACACCTACCGAACCGATATCATAACCTACCGGCAAAGTACATGATACCGTAGCCGTAGATTCTGTCAGTCCATAGCCGACCACCATGTTGATTCCTACCGAATGAACAAATTCATTGATTTCATCGGGCACGGCTGCACCGGCTGTCGGAAAGAAATTTCCATTCTCAATACCGATCGTCTTCTTCAGCAAAGAATAAATAGTCTTCTCGTAGAACTTATATTTCAGTTGATTCATCACCGGAGGGGTCTTTCCCAACCGAAGATAATCCAGATTATGGATTCTGCCGACTTTGATGGCATCCAGCATCAGCGCCTTCTTCAATCCTGTCGTTTCATTGATCTTCTCCTGTACACCGGCATATACCTTTTCCCAGAAACGGGGTACGCTGCACATCAGTGTCGGACGAATTTCTTTAATGGTTGTCTGGATATCTGCCGGACGAAGATTGATGCAGATCTGTACTCCTTTATGAATACAAAGATAGCACCATGCCTTCTCGAATACGTGTGTCAACGGAAGGAAGTTCATAGAAACGTCCTTGTCGGTCATTGTCGTCAGACGCTCGTCATGCGTATGGAACTGCTCCAGATAGCACGAATGATGCAACATTACTCCCTTCGGCTCTCCCGTCGTACCGGAAGTATAAAGGATGTTAGCCAGATCATCGTAAGAAGCACGTGCGGTACGTTCTTCCACCACCTCATTATGCGGCAATCCTTCGCCCATTGCCATAAACTCATCAAAATAGATGGAAGAGACATCACGCGGGTCTTTTACTACCGAACGATCGAAAATAATCAGTTGTTGTAACGAGGAACAAAAGCCGAAGATGCTGAATGCAGAATCATACTGATACTGTTCGCCTACAAAAAGATAACGGATTTGCGCATCGTTGATAATGTATTGTGCCTGTGCGGGTGAACTCGTTGCATAGAACGGAATAGTAACCCCACGATTGGCAAATGCGCCGAAATCGACATAGAACCATTCAGGTTTATTCTGTGAAAAAATACCGATATTCTCTTGTTCCTCCACTCCTAGCGCAACGAAAGCATTAGCAGCCTGTCGTACAGTTCCGGAGAATTGATTCCAGGTAATCGGAATCCATTGTGCTGTCTCATAGTCGCGGTATCTCAATGCTACCCTGTCGCCATACTTTTCAGCCTGACGGTGGACCAAGACAGATAAATGATGATAAGTCATACTCTTTGTATTGATAAATATGGTACAAAGGTATTAGTTTTATTTGAAACTATTGCGCAAAACGAGTATCTTTGTGCAAATATTAAGCTCTAAATTAACAAGTTTGTATATGAAATACGATATTCCAACCATGACAGCCGAAGCTGTAAGCCTGTTGAAATCACTAATCAGCATTCCGTCCATCAGTCGGGAAGAGACGCAAGCCGCTGATTTCCTGCAAAATTATATCGAAGCCGAAGGGATGCAGACCGGACGCAAGGGAAACAATGTTTGGTGCCTCAGTCCTATGTTCGACCTTAAAAAGCCGACAATCCTGCTCAATTCTCATATCGACACGGTAAAACCCGTAAATGGCTGGCGCAAAGACCCTTTCACACCCCGCGAGGAAAACGGTAAATTATACGGATTGGGCAGTAACGACGCCGGAGCCAGTGTTGTTTCGCTCTTACAGGTGTTCCTGCAACTATGTCGCACTTCTCAAAATTACAATCTCATCTATCTGGCTTCCTGCGAAGAAGAAGTTTCGGGTAAGGAGGGAATTGAAAGTGTATTACCGGGGTTACCCCCTGTTTCATTCGCTATCGTAGGCGAACCTACGGAGATGCAACCTGCCATTGCCGAAAAGGGGTTGATGGTACTGGATGTAACTGCTACGGGAAAAGCCGGACATGCCGCACGCGATGAAGGAGATAATGCCATTTATAAGGTATTGAACGATATCGCCTGGTTCCGTGATTATCGTTTCGAGAAAGAATCACCTTTACTCGGACCGGTAAAAATGAGCGTTACGGTCATCAATGCAGGCACTCAGCACAATGTAGTTCCCGATAAATGTACATTTGTTGTTGATATCCGAAGCAACGAACTTTACTCCAACGAAGATTTATTTGCAGAGATCAGAAAGCATATAGCCTGCGATGCGAAAGCCCGCTCGTTCCGCCTCAACTCTTCACGAATTGATGAGAAACATCCGTTCGTACAGAAAGCGGTGAAGATGGGACGCATACCTTTCGGTTCCCCGACTTTGTCAGATCAGGCATTGATGTCCTTTGCGTCGGTAAAGATCGGTCCGGGACGCTCTTCACGTTCACATACAGCCGAAGAGTATATTATGCTGAAAGAGATAGAAGAGGCTATCGGGATTTATTTAGATTTGTTAGACGGACTAAAGCTTTAGTCCGTCTTTACCACTCATCAAGTAGAAAATCGGCTATATGCCGATGCTTAACCCCTTCAATATTATCTTGCCATAGATCATCCATACTAACCACATATTTAGGATAATGATCATCAATTGCCAGTAAAGGGGCAAACTCACGATCGATGGTTGCTTGCAAGCCAAGTTGATAAGTAACCTGCACATATATTTTCTCTTCACGCCTAATGGCTACAAAATCAACTTCTTTTTCATCCTGTTTACCTACATATACTTCGTATCCGCGGCGTTTCAACTCCATGCAAACCAAATTTTCGAGCATTCCCCCTATTAAGCGGTCCCGATATCCCATCACAGAATAAATTAATGAAAGATCACTTACAAAATACTTTTCATTGGTTTGCAGAATCTCTTTGCCCTTGATGTCATAACGTGGTATACGTTGAATGACAAAAGCACTATCTAAAGCATTGAGATAATTATAAATCGTATTGATATCTACTTTCCGTTGCTGACTTTTGAAATAGTCGGCAATATTTTTCGCATTTAGTTTATTCCCAATATTATCAAAAACAAACTTCACCACTCTTTCAAGCATTTCTACGTTACGAATGCTATGCCTCTGCACGGTATCACGAAGAATGACAGAAGAATAAATATCATACACTATTTTGTAGATAGCATTATAATCATAGTTTGCCGTATGAATAGCCGGAAATCCTCCCATACGAAGATATTTCAGAAACTCCGTTTTACGGTCGGATACAGAAATTGTCAGCGGGAGATCATGAAATAATAGATATTCTCTAAAGGATAAAGTCATAATGTGAAAGGCAACGTATCTTCCTGCCAAATAAGTCGAAAACTCGGAAGATAGTAAACGTGAATTAGAACCTGTCACATAAATATCTACATCCAAGTCAACCAAAAAGGCATTCACTGCCTTTTCCCAATCTGTAACTTCCTGAATCTCATCCAAGAGAATATAATATTTTCCCGAGGCTTTCGTAGCTTCCCGAATATGAGCGTATAACGCCTTCGCCTCCTTCATGTCTATCCACTCGAAACTTTCAAAGTTCATATAAATAATATAATCCTCAGATACTCCTCTTCGTAAAAGTTCCTCACGAATTAAACGCAACACGACCGACTTGCCACAGCGACGAATACCAGTGATAACTTTCACAAATGGCTTATCAATAAAAGGAGTGATTTGCTCCATATAAAGTTCACGATTAATCATACAACTGAAGTTTTTAGGGTTATAGACACAAATATAAATAATTAATCGGAAGTTTTTAGGGGTATACCCCTAAAAACTTCCGATTTCAAGTATGTTTTATGGTTATAGACAGAAACGACAATGGCATTTATGAAAAAAGGGGCACCTCCTGTATCTTTATCTAAGATAAGAAATTTAGCCACCATCATAATAACGGTGGCTAAATCAAAGAAAAACAACCAGTTTCAATGGTCTATTCAATCCATCCCGGATTTACAAAGAGCATAGAGAAAAAAGTTTACCCGATTCATATTATATATCAAATCAGACATTTCCATGCGATCCACTATTGCTCATTTTGTTAAGATACTGTTTCCATATCAAAAAGGCAATTATGCCTAACAGATTAAATAACAAAACCAAAATGACCCATAAATATTTATATGGTTTAGTAAGTTGATGACTTTTCAACACGACCAATATCCCAATCAACAAAATCAGAACATAAACAATTTCAAAAAACATTGGAGGCATAATCATAATTTTTATTCTCAATAATCATTAATATGCAGAAACTGTAACACTTCCCTTTCCCGCACTCTTATCGTATGTCCCTGAAGAATTAATAACATAAGAAAGTTTAAAGCCAACAACCTGAGTTATAGTTGCCTTAATTTTCCCCGTACTATTAAATGATATAGCATTTCCTGATACATAGCCACTCGCATAAGATTGAGAATACGTATAAACTGATAATCCTGTTATATCTGTCATTACTGTTACATTTTTGTTATCTTCGATCAAAGTTACACTAAACCATGTAAGATTCCAAATCCAATCACTGAATGAATAAATTTCACTACGTGTTTTAGCAAGCGGCACACTAGGTTTCTGCTCTTTAGTAGAATAAAACATACAGCCATTTTCTTCTTTATCCTTATACATCTTTAATTCAACAGGGTGTTCTCTAAGTTGTTTTATATCACGAAACAATTCTTCAATTTCTTCTAATGACATCTCATTTTCAGTCTTTTCTGAAGGATTAATCTCAAAGAAATCGACGTTTACATCATATTTTTCAGCTAATGATGCAATCTTTGTTTTAACTTCTTCCTTCTTAACTTCTGAATTAGCATCAAACTCTTCATTTGTACATGCAATTATTACTACCATAGTAACAACTAAATAAAATAAACCTTTCATATTCATAATGTTTTTATTTAAAATAATAAATCAACTATATCATATTGCTCCGAATATACCTTCTAAAAGACATTAAGATTCTAATTATTCCTTTTCCAACAACCTGATAAAATAGGCACCTACTACAGTACGCCCCGTAAATCCTACTATAGTTTTCCCATCCGTATTTATCAAATCAGCCATTGGTGTGCGATCTGTAGTCTCATTCATAAACTTATGAAGCGGCAACATAAGCTTACGGAATTGCATACGGTCAGCACTCAACGAAGCAGTCCATACTGTCCAATCCACTTTCGTATAACTATGTCTGCTATCCAACGGACATCCAAACTCATTCATCTTAGTAAGATAGAAATCCGTCTCTTTCTGAATAACTCTCTCCGGGAAAAGATTCAAGCCAAGCAGCCTGTCCCACACCAGATTATACTTCATCCCCCAACTATCCGGTTGGTCAAAAGCCAGTCGGTAATGGTCACCCGCATAAGCAGCCATTTCCCATTCTTTAGCCATCTCACCGGCAGCATTCATATACTTCTCCGCTTCTTCTTTCTTATTCAGCATTTCTGCCAGACGTGCATACGCTGCAATACCCAAAACACCTTTGGCGGATAAATTAGCATGATGAGGGCAGTTCCCTGCAAAATTATCTGTAGTAAGCTGATCACCGGTATCCGTGCCGTTTTCCAATAAATACTCAGCCCATTGAGTCAATGTCTTCCAATGCTTTTCTGCATACGAAGCATTCTTTTCCATTTTAGCAATAGCAGCAGTCATTATCAATCCGTTTCCTGCTTCTTCTACAGGCATATCACCACCTATCGTCTGCCCGTTTACGATAGGATATCCTCCTAAATCATGCGGAGGAAATGGCTTTCCCCATTTCCCGCTTTCACTATAATAAAAGAACGGATTAAGCATCGCTTTTACCAAATCGGGATTGTAGCGAAGATATAGTGGTGAAGCCGGATAATATTCATCCACCGGACCTACCTGCGGAGTAAAATAAAGCAATTCTCCATCCGAATCTTCAGACATCTGGAAAGCGGATACAGACTGACGATAAGCCAAAGCACAGAGTTCAGCATATTCTTTTCCTCCGGCAAGGTAAGCATCCGCCATCAATTGACGGTCAAAAGCATAACATTTTGCCATCACTTCTTTATAATCTTTCTCTGCATCTGCATACAAATCTTCTATGCTTGATTTTCCGTCTTTATTCCAATAAGGTCTTAAGTCCTCGCCGAAATAAGCCATTGTATACAGTCCGTCAAAGGCTGCAGTGAGATGTTGCGGGAAATCGCTGTTCATATCCAGCTTCTGTGCAAATGCAGCATAGCGTTTCTCGGCAGACTTTCTCATTTGTTTCAGATCTCCCTCTTTCATAAAGTATGCCCTCATTTCGGCTGCATCCCCCTGTGCACAGGTCACGTCATCCTTTGTTCCCAGATAGAAATATCCCCATGACCGTCCATCTTTCTCTTTATCCACCCATAATTTCTGATTTTCCTGTCCGGTCTTCATCAGAGCCAGTCCATCCTTTTCATATATTTGTGTAGATTGTCCGGCACGAAATGCCTTGTGCGGGTCTATTTCAAAATAAACAGCAACATCATGTTCTTTGCCATCCAATGCTTTAGCCTGATAAGAGATATAATTGACCGGACGGGCAAGTGTCTCCAGATCGTCCAACAGATAAGGAGCGGTAAAGCTAAGTTTCAGTTCTACATCTCCACATTCGAAGGTATAATGTGTTTGGGTTGCTTGCACATCGACAGACGTTTGTTCAGCTTCCCTCAATTCTGCATATAGTCCGAAGTCAACCAATGCACCTCCCATACGATTCTCACAATGAGCGGCAATCACGGCTTTCCCATCTTTCATAGTTTCTGCAATAGAATCCGGGATATTTACTCTGAGATCACTTTTCCACTCATATCCCGTGCTGACCAGTTGCATTCCATTCACATACAATTGAAATACATCATCATGGGAATAGCGTAAATACAGTTGCTTGTTTTTCACCAACGCCGGGTCGAATGTCAGTTCGCGCCTCACCCATATATTAGGTGAGAACCAGGGAGTATGCACATTTCGTTGATCATCCGTGCCGAAGGCCGCCTGTCCTTCTGTCCATGTTGTATCGTCAAACTCTTTGGCTTCCCAATTTTCCTGAGGTTGCTCCATAGTATATCTTCCCGTCCACTCTTTTTCATAAGAGATGGGGGCTACCTTTTCCACCGGCATAGTCGGTTCCTCGGCAAAGAGTCCGAAGTCTACCAATCCTCCTCCCACACGATTCTCACAATGAGCGGCAATCAACGCTTTTCCACTTTTCATTGTTTGCAGAATTGAGTCCGGGACTTCCACTTTAAAGTTTGCTCCCCAGTCATATCCGGTATTCACCAATTGCTTCCCATTGATGTACAATTGAAATACATCGTCATGAGAATAGCGCAAATAAATCTTTTTATGCTCCAGAAGATACGGATCAACTTCAACCTCTCTTCGTACCCAAATATTAGAAGAAGTCCATTGTGTTCTTGCTTCCCACATGCCAGGCGTGCCAAATGCCCCTTCTGACAATTGCCAGTACTTGTCATCAAAATCCGGTTGCTCCCATCCTTCATCAGGAACTAATGAAGTGAACTTTCCTTCCCACTTTTCATGGTCAAGCGCCATCGGAGCGATAGCTTGCATCGGCAGTTCTTTACTACCCATAAAACGGTACATAGCACCGTCTACCCGTAAGAAGCCAACAAAAGGAAGTTGTGTGCTGCCGCCAAAAGTCATATTCTGTTTGTTCAGTTCATCCGTCATAGACCAAAGTTTCACATGCGGATGCAAAGTTAATAACGGATAAGCAGGCGCACGAAGGTCACTTTTAGTAGTTTCATCAGAGTAAGGAGTACTTTTGCAAGCTGCCAATACTGCTATTAGCAGATAAATGAATGTTTTATTCATTAGTGTTTTATAAATTCTCATTCGGTTACTATATTTATTTCTATTATCACACAATAAACAATCCGTAGATTCCTAAATGCACAAGCGAAGTGATTGACAACAACCGTATTAATTCCATATTCATTCTAGTTTTATAGACATATTCATTTTTTGTATTTCTCTTTCCATTTCTCTTTTCATCATCCTAATAGTAGTTGTCTTAATTTTCATCGGTTTGCTAATAACGGCCTCAGCCATAGCAAGCGATCGTTCTTTTTCACCATTCGTTTTGTATAAATGGAATAGTTTATAAAGAGGTAGAAAGCGCGAAGGGCACATCATAGATGCACTATTATAATATTTTTCCGCCAGTTCAGGTTTGTTAAGCTGCTGGTAATTTTCCCCAATTATTAACTCTAAATCATAATCTGCCCAATATTGACGACATTTTAAAGCCACTTCTAGACTTTCGGTATATTGCTTCATTTCTTGAAGAACAGCAGCATAATTATAGAGAAAATAGGGATTACTCACAAACATCTTTTCTAATCTCTCATAGGTTGGAAGAGTTTCATTATATGACTTACATAACGCTAGCGTAGAAGCTTTTCCCCAGTCTAATTCTGCTTGAATACGTTCGAACAATTTACTACTCCCGAAAAGAGAATATGTAAGTATGAACATACAAGCTATTTTCTTTATTAGGATATTAGAAAATAAAGGTTTGATATATTCACTAGTTATTATGAATATGCTTAAAAATGTCACAACCCAAACGAAAGGATATGCAAATGGATAAGAAAAGAACGAGAATATTCCTATTGAAGACAAAGAATAAAAGGCTATTTGCTTTTCTACACTTGGATTCTTCCTATAGCAATATATAATTATTACCATCAATAACAACAATACTAATAAACCAATAATCCCAAAATTTAAAAGAAGTCCAAGATATTCATTAAATGGTTGTTTCACATTATCTGCCAACATAGAAAAACGGCTTTGTCCGCATTGCTTAAAGAAATTTGCCTGATAATCCATATAGTGCGCTTCGAAACTACCCAACCCATGACCTATCCAAGGAGCATCTTTTACCATATTTATACCACATTGCCAAATCAGCAGTCTACCATCGGCTGAGTTTTTCTTCATCCAATAGCAACCAAACAACAATAATATCAGACTGCTACATAATAATAGATACTTCCAAATTCTTTTCTGTTTAAGCTTTTGAAACAAAAATATCGCAATTACTATTGCAACACTAATAATTCCAGCTCTTGAATATGATAGTACAATTGCTATTACAACAATAATCCCTAAAAAACATACTAGATACCGTATTTGCTTATTTTCATTTAATAATTGGAATACAACAAAAAAGGGTAAACTGACACAAAGACAAGCAGAAAATCCCGTAGGATTTTCAAAACTCCCCATTATCTTATAAAAAGTATTAAAGGTGGTTATATTAAAACATTGAGACAGACCATATATTGCTTGTAAACTAGAAACAATAACAATACTCATCCCAGCCAATCGTGTATCAAATTTTACAGATTTTCCTAATAACATTCTAATTGAACAATATATTGTTATAATTAAAACAAATAAGATCGTATATAACCATTTAGAAACAATATAGGGATCGGTTATCTGGGTAGAATACATAAAAACACTACCAATGCAAAGAAGAGCAAAGCCGATTTGAGTAATACTCACTTTTGACATATAAAAACTCATTATTACTTAGGAATAAATAAAAAGTTGATTATAAACCACAAAACATTAAGTATTTATTCCTAAGTTTTCATCTACTTATTTTAACACATAACATGTCTTCTAAGCACATCCAAGACATTTAATAGAACCACAAGAAAGGCTAAAATGCTAGGAAGATATTCTTTCAAGCCTTTTTTCTTTTTAGGAACTTTACTTACTGTATAAAGAAAAAGAAAGACCCACATTAACACATAAACACCTGAAATATACCAGTCATTTATCAAATAATTATAGTTTCTATTAATTGTCATGAGCAATACAGATAGTATAGCTAAAACTATAAAGATATTATAATACCTCATTTAGCGATCTATAGCATTTGACAAACAATCATAATAACTACGATCAGCAAGAGTTGTTGCATAGTCATAGCCAGCAGAAGCACCAATAGCACAAAGACATACACCAAGCCCCCCCGTTGCACAAGAACAAAGGAGCATAGATGATAGATAAATAGCAGAAGCATAAGCGTAGTCTTCATCATATCTACGCTTACATTCCGCTTTAGTAACACCTCCTGCACTTTCACCCGGACTTTTTAGCAATAGATGTTGCATAGTATTCTGCGAATTATCAGAGAATCTAATAAAAACATTCATTTTTTCGGACTCATCTAACAACTTAAAACTTTTATTAGCTAATAGTTCCTGTCGTGCATTCTCTACCATTAAAGCCTCTTTTTCAATGTCAACCTTACTCACAAGTTCTATCATATAATCATCATTATTTAAGTTATTCATAAGTTCATCAAATTCTTCTGGAGTCAAAGTTGAAGTATATGATTTTAACTTCTCAGCAAGTAACATACAGTTCATTCCGTAATCTAATAATTCATCAGATTCGGCTATAGAATTGACAATTGTTGCACGATTATCCATTGATTCTAGGTTAGCTCTCATTTCTAATGATGAGTTGGGATTAGCAACAAAATCGTCATTCTCCGAACTACAACTTTGTGCAACTAACGCCACAAATAGAATCAATACTGATACGCTTAAAAAAAGGCTTTTCTTTCTCGAAATCATAATTTTAAAATTTAATCATTAATAATTATTTACTTATTAAACTTGTTCATCTTTACTAAATCATATATCGCTAGCTTAATAAATGACAATTAGCAAAATAAATCAAGTTTTTATTAAAATCATATCTGAATTTACTTCCAAATTTGTTCAGCTGCTGTATACACAAATATTCGTTCCTGTATTCCTCGTGTATTGTTACATAATAAAAGTAAAGCATTCACTGGAATTTTGATATAAATCAGCGAGTCCGCTTTAGACCTTTGGTCTCCAAGAGATTTCCAATTATTCCTCCTTGCACAATAGAATAACTCATAATCATCACCCGAACGAATATAGTTATCATAACTCCGAGGCGTATAAACAATTCTTCCTATCTGCTTAGGAGTTCCAAGATCAAGACCTGACCAACCACCGGAAGGTTCGATATAATCAAAAGAAGTTGTGACATCCCCATCAAATACATTTGTATACTCATGCGAACCATCTTTTTGAAAACATCCGGGAGTACCTATAACTTTACCTTTTAAAGAAGCGGTATCATTAGGAGTATAAAAAGCCGCCTCCGCAATATTACAGTGTGAATCTTTGGGACCTATATATCTGACATAGCGATACGATTTTGAAGAATACGATTGAACAACAGTCTGTAGTCTTTTCGGTTTCTCGTTTATCAAGTACAAGACTTCTTTTTCACGAAAATCAGGATCATTGCTTCCTTCAAATGTTCCGCCTATCATACGATTCAAAAACATCTCATCTGCCCGCAAAGTATATTTTGCAAACAAAGTAACATCCTGTACACTATCCGAAGGAGTGAAAAAATGAAACTCATTGGAAACATTTATTTCAAAAGGATCGGTCCAAAAACGAAGTCGTCCTCGCTCGTAAGTGGCAACCCGCATGACGGGTCCTTTTTGTATATCCGTAAAGACAATGTTTTTACCATCGAACTCTGTCCATGCAACAGGCTCCCAATCCATCCGTTTGCTGGCACATAGATAAGCAATTCTTGAACGTGGCTTACCTTTATATAGAGCGTCCTTTGGTATGTGGAGTTCTTTCTTGAAATCTTTGGTATAAGGGAAAGTAATATCTACGATATGCGGATCTTTGAAAAGAGGAACAATAGCAGTATCCAATTTCAGCATTTCTTCCTGCATAGCACGATTCAGACTAAAGGTATTGCGATAGACCTTTATCTTGGGCATTCCACACATTGCGTCTTTTCGTACTTCACTCACACCGTTAGGAAATTCATGATAATAAAGTATGCCATACTTATCTGAAAATGCTACCCATTGATGGCTATCATTCTCATCACCGCGAATCGGCATGAAATCAATTGAACACGGAATACCCAACGCACGACAAACATAAACGACAAAGTCTGAAAGTTCCCGGCAACTACCTGCTTTCAGTTGCGCAACTTCCGGTCCCACATGAGGAAGGCTGGCAGGAACGGCAGTAGTAAATACCACTCCTCCTTTACGAATTGAATCGAGCAAACAACGGGCTGCCACAATCGGGTCTTCTTTATCAAGTACTCCGGATGCACGTAAAGAATCGAGCAAAGGATTATACTTCTGATAAATAGATTCACGCCAGCTAGTCAAGGTCTCGTCACCAATACGATAAGGAAGAAGATATTCACAAAAATCTGCAAACGAAACATGTTTCCCCCATGGTTGTTCCTGCCACACCTTAAATGACTATTCAATATTATTACATAAATAAGCAGAATCAACAGTTTCAATATCTCTATAGGATTGCAAAGAATCTAAATACAATGCCCCATACATGTGACAAACAGAGTCAGCCACTACTTGGGGAGAAATCCCCAATCCACGTGTTTCCTGTAGTAAAGTATAGTAAGTAAGATATCGGTCCAACTGCTTGCCCTTATAATAGGTGTAATAAGGCATGTTCTCTATCAAAAAACAAGCGGCCTTATATTTCAAACTATCCGCCGGATCAGTTTTATAATGAGATAAGACCTTTTCCAGTTCCACACGGTTCTCTCCTGCCTGCTGAAGAGCGGTTTCAAGGAATGAAACCATTGGAGTGCATTTTTCTTTTTCAGCACATGAAAAGAAAAAGAGACTACCAATTGCTACGAGCAAAAAGACAGATACCAACTTTGTGAATATTTTCATAATTATCAGAAAAATAGAGATAAATGATTTCGTGTTATTTTTCTGCAAATTTACAAGTTCTTTTGCCATAGAAAAAGAGGGCGTTACACTCCTACAGCATGTAGAATGTGCCACAGGAGGATTACAGCGAGGATATTTTTTTATTTTCCCTAATATTGTAACAACCGAAATACCCCAAACTTTCCTTCTCTGACCACATATTATCCTTTTTTGAATGAATATTATCCTTTAAAGTGATACCAACATTCAGCCCTTTCAGATTTGACATCCTAATAGTATAGATCAAACGCTGTACATCTTTAGTTCAATCGTAGTACATCGTCTACTCCAACGTTGTACATCTTTTACTCAACTGATGTACAAGAATCAGACAACTTAAGTACTTCTCATTATCAAGTCTTGTACTTATCAGTAAGTAGTTAAGCTTAATTTTTTATTTCGGATAATAACGACTGGACTAAACCTTAACAACGAATGTGTTACACCAATAAGCTATCATATAGCGCCTGTGAGCTTTCTAGGAGCGATTCTCCTTCATATTTTACACTAAATTGTAACATCACAAACATGACCAAATTGACACTAGACCAAATATTTTCCTTTTATTGAATGATTATTATCCCTAAAATAAGTCTATTTTTCGTTACTTTGCATACACATTTAAATAAAACAGAATATGATCACAAAAAAGAAAAAATACACTTTGTATTATGTAATGGCATTAGCCTGCGGACTGGTAGCTTCCTTTTTTATTTATAGTTGTAGCGCAGACGGATATTACTCTGAAGAAATAGAAAAAAACGAGGTAACTAATACACGTGCACTTTCATCAAAAATGATAAATAATGGAAGCACTCTTATTGATTCCATCGCCAGTTCAGATGAATTTTGGGAATTCGAAATGAGCTCCGAGCTTTTAGCTGATAAGTTTCATGAGTACACTTCTATTTTAAGTGAAGAAGAATATGACAAACTTATGGAAAATCTGAATGATGATGACTACGTGGAAGACTTCATGAGGAAAGCCAATCTAGAAAATGAACTACAGCAACTGGCAAAAGCTAAAGAAAACCTGATTAAACATACAAGATTTTTAAGATTAAGCGCAGATGAACGGACACAACTCTTTATACTATATGCAGAAAGTAACGAACTTACAAAAGTAAAACTCCTGAAAACACGCGAAGAAGGAGGAAGTACTAGTAGCTGTGAAGAACAAAAACAAGCGGCATATAAGCAGGCAAAAGCTGATTATGACAATGCTATCGCTAACTGTCAAAATGGTTCAATGCCATCTGGCTGCTTAATACAAGCAGCTGCAAAATATGATAGAGCCAAAGATATAGCAAACAAGGAATACAAAGAATGTATAGCTAATAAATGAAAATAGTTAAATATATAATCTTATATAATATAATGTGGGGGATTAGCATCACTATGTGTTACTTTCACCGCTTTATTGATGATATAAATTATTCTCTTCAAGACTTCCTTATTACTTTCTTTGAACTTCTAGCATGGATTGTGCTCATAATCGGAGCCATCGACACATTCCCTCAAAACAAATATTCGAATAAACGCGTATGGTTCTACTATGCTATTATGGGAGGATTTATATCAGCAATCCATTCTTTTATAGGACTAATAAACATACTAGAGATTACCTAATGTAACTCCTGCAAAAAGGTTTCCATGTCCTCATCTTCTATACCTAAGCTCGCACGGACACGAGACCTCATGGCACGGCAAGCACCATCGCTAATATCAAAAATAGACAAAATCTCTTTCTTAGTTTTCCTCATCCTAATAAGTACACAATATACAATATGACGTGGAGGAATTTTTATTTGCTTATCTTTTAACCAAACAAAAAAGTCAGGATCAATCGCACGGCATCCTTCTATTAATGTAAGGTTCTCACTGGCAGTTAATTGATATATAGATTGATTTTCTAAAAGTCTGCGCACAAATATGACGCCTTCCAACACAGGTGGAGGAGAAGACAGCAGTTCCTGAAGCCGTTTCTCTTGAAGAATTGTTTTTTGCCGTTCAATTTCCAATGAACGATAGAATGAGATAGACAACTTAACTATCCCTGCTATTGCCAAACTGACAATGACCAGCACAGGTAAAGTATAAGCAGATATTACAGGAGCCAATTCAACGTGAACCTCCTTAGGCATAACAACATAAATCTGATTTGCAACAATCAACAAAAAGGCAGCAATGCATTGCCAATCAGTTATCTCGGAGGGTAATCCAGATGTTCCTTTCTCACGAAGTGTCCATAGGAGTGCGCCCACAAAGAGAATCAACCACGCAAAAAGATAAAAAGATGACGAGAATGCATCAACATACATTCCTGGGAAAAACATCTGAAACAGATAAGCAGCCAACAATACAAGGCAACAGAGCAAACCACCTGCCAACCTACTCTTTATAAAGTCAGCGAATTGTATTGTTACTCTTTTATTCATCGTATCTTATTTTAAACACTGCAAAGATAAAACATTCCCATTATACAAATCCATTAACAGGCTATTTTATTTGAGCATGAATATGAATAAAACAATGATTTACCTATGTCGGAAACAACCAATATAGAAGAGCAAGAAAAATAATGTATACCAATATTCTTATCTCTTTGTATATTTTATTATGACGGAGAGGATAATCTAATATCACTAAAACAATGAACCAAATAGCTATCATTTTCGTTGGAAGCTGTTTATTCAAAGGATCACCAAAAAGTAAAAAGAAGCCTGCCAACACCAATATAATATTGATTATCAAAACAACTGCATATCTCATATTATTATACATTTAAGGAAATACAAAATAGAATACACAGAGAAGCACTGTGGCTATAATGTTCCTTATCACCCCATAAATTTTATTATGACGAAAAAGGAAGTCAAGCAGCAACGTTACAAGATACCAAGCTATTACAACTTGCGTCAAATCATATTGCCGTTCCAAAGGGTCCATGAATACTATATATATATATCAATGGACATCAACACAATGGTTATAATCCAAACCATTGTGTTTTTTATAGTTATATTCATTTTCAATGATAGATAAATCTGTCCAATCAATAATAGACTTTCTTGTTTTCTCTGGAAAGTACCAAATAATCGTCCACTTTTACATCAAAATAAGACTTAGCTTTACCGTCATCATTGGAAGGCAACTCCTCTTTATCAGTCAGCGCCTCTATTATATCGATTTCCTTCACGTTCTTTTTCAATTTGGGGAACAACAGGCTGACATATATGTATTTACGATTGCAACCTTTAATAATCATCAACTTATCCATAGGTGCGCCACCATCGTATCCTCTCACCATGTATTCATCACCGGTTTTCTTATCTACTATTTTAAATCCCGGGCTATAGTACATCCATTGCCAGTCGAAATAGATGGGTTGCAGGAACGTTACTTTAGTATCATCTTTCCTTCTTTCAATAGAATGCAATAAAGGCTTTGTACCCATGCCATGCTCATAGGTTCTATCGGCAACGATCTCTATGCTATCTTTAGGAGCTGTATAAGCCGCATCAAATAACTTTTGATCGCGTGTCTTGGCCTGTTCGGCAGCGTCATCCCTTACCAACTCTCTTGATTTCTGAAGCTTCGGCATCATTTCCTGCACCATTTCCATTGACAGCTGTTGTATCATCGGCATTGATTCAGTTGCAACGGCAGTTGCAGTCTCCCCAAGTTTTCTTCCCGCAGGAGATTCATAAAAAGCAACCACTTTTTTCAGTTCATCTAATGTCATGTGTTGCTGGTAAATAGGAGCATATACTTCCATGACTTTATCTTCAATCTTCCGTGTCCATTTTGAAGCAAAATCTTTCCAATAAGCCTCATCTTGTTGGAAAGGCCCATTTTTCATACTCGACATCAATTGAGACATTATAGCTTCAGAGGATGCCGAACTGCCGGAAAGCGTCATGATCTTTTTTAGTAAAGTTTTGTACTCGTCGGTCTGGTCTGAATTCTGAGCCGAAGCCGGTAAAATAGAAGTAAGCGATGTGGCTACGCAGATCACCATTAAGAAAAGGATTTTTTTCATCATATAATAGTTTTGTTGATGAAGTCAAGTTAACTTCATTGTGTTATACATTCTTACAAATATACTCTAATTATTATTAGAATACAAACAAATAACGGACATAATTATAAACTGCGGCAATTATTGTCTGATTTACCGGAATTTCTTTATTGCATTCCCCAAGTAATAAATAGGGTGTCTGTATTGAAATCAGACTTTTTTAGATTAAAACAATAGGACGATTGTTACAATTCAATGGATAATACCTTTTTTTTGCAATGATAATAGTTTGAATATCAATCATAAACCACAAAATCAAGTGTAACATTCCCTTTTTTCACACTTAAAAGATTCGTACCTTTGCAAAAAGAGTATGAAGTCCTAAAAAAGAACATGACATCCATTTAATTTTAAATAAATATCACTTATGAATCGATTAAGACATTTAATGTCATTATGTATTTTTATATCACTAATGGCATGCGAACAAAATGAAGACTGGGTTGTAAATGAACCGATGCAATCATTTGAAGAAAATCCAGAGTACGCTCCTCTCAATACTATTCCTGATTGGGTTAGTGAAAAAGTGACACCTAAAGAATACGAACTATGGAGAACCATGAGTTCAAGGTATGAAATAAATTATTCCTTTTTAAAAAAGGATATTTCAGAAAAAAGGAAAAAAGAAATCTATGATTGCATCAACAACATCTGTGAAAGAATAGAAAAAGGGCAGATTAATAAATATGAAGGATTCCTAAATATAGCAGATGAAGATGGCACCACCCTATCAGACTCACAATATTTTGGCAGAATAGCAACAAGATCACCAGAAGGAGGAGCTGAATATAAGACAAATGGATGTACATTGTATACACATAGCTTAGGTCCCTATATAAAAGCTGCTGTTACTTACAAAAAATCCGATGATGATGTTACAATTACGTCATCGAGTGTTTATACGGGATCACCATATTTAGGAAATGACCCGAGTTTTTCTGGTGCTTCCAGTGTTTCTTACGATAAGGATAAGAAATTAATAGCCGCATCGTGTAGCGGAACTTTATCATTCAAAGATGGATCCAGAAAGGTTGAGGTAACTGTACAAAAGACAGGATTCATGATCCCATGATCAATTTGAATATACACAAGATTAATCTTGGTACAGTTAGTACTCTTTTGTGATTTTCTATTCAGATCTTGAAAAAAGTTATAGAACAATTAAAAATAATAGTCACCATGAACAACATTCTAAATACCAATCATACGTCCATCTATAAATTATTATTCGTCCTATTTTTTGCAGGGATTTGTAATCTGCCATTTAAATGCAATGCTCAGGAATACTCCAAATTGGACGAAGTACCACAGTGGGTCAAAGAAAAAGTTAATCATGAGGAATATAAATTATGGGAAGTCATGAGTTCTGTTTTTCAAATTGACTACTCTTTTCTCAAAAAAGATATCTCTCAAGAAAGAAAAAAAGAAATACTTCACCTCTTGCAAAATACTGTGTCAAGAATCCAAAATGGTTCATACAATATCGAAAAAGGCTCTTTATTTTGTGTAGCTGATGAATTTAAAATTGACTCCTTGACAAATTGGAACACCGAAATCTTAGAATGCAGGAAAAAAAGCGGTATTATTTATTCCAGCAGGGACGGCTATGACGCGCATTATAAACTAACTGTGATTTATGGATATGACAAAATGAATAAAAAAGTATATCCGATAAAAAATGAATTAGAGTGTATTAGTTACTCTGGAATAGAGATTACATGCAACGACCTGCCAATTGTAAAATATAACGAAGTCGAAGGAAAGCTGCAAGGAACCTGCTACGGAAATCTTTTCTTCAAAGACGAAAAAGGTGCGACTCACAGTGAAGATTTCACCAAATATTTCGTCTTAGAGCCTTGAAACAGCAACTAATATAAATAAATGAAAAGCATTCCAGTTTCTTCTATTCTATATTTTCTGTTGAGTTTGGGAGTCTTATTCGTAAATGCAAACACATTTACAGATTCCCAAATTTTCCCTAAATGGATGTTTATGTTCACAGGATTAGGAGTAATTGGATGTTTTTTTTCATTTTATCTTTTCCGAGGAAAAAGGTTTATTTGCAATGCAAAATGTTGTTACTACACGGTTATTATATCTTGTTTTCTTCAAGCCGGATACGGTATATTACAATTTTTCAATATACTGTCTTCACATTCCATCACCTACAATGTTGTCGGTAGCTTTGATAATCCTGCCGGTTTTGCAGGAAGTTTATGCGCAGGGTTACCATTTACCTTCTATTTTTTACAATATTCAAACAAAAAGGTTCAATGGGCCAGTTGGTGTGCATTGTTTGTTATTGTCTTAGGAGTATTGCTATCAGAATCTCGCGCCGGGTCAATTAGTATATTTACCGTATTAGTAATTTACTTTATTCACCAAAACAAGAATAAGTTCCACTATAAAAAACATATCGGTAGCTTCTTACTCTGTCTATCCTTTCTGCTGATTAGTATATTTGTCATTTCTGTAACAGTCTATCATCTAAAAAAAGATTCGGCTGATGGTAGATTATTAATATGGCGTTGCACATGGGAAATGATAAAACATGAGCCTTTTACAGGATATGGAGTCGGAGGATTCAGCGCACACTATATGGATTATCAAGCCCAATATTTCAAGGAACATCCGGATAGTCAATTTGCAATTTTAGCAGACAATATTAAGAGTCCTTTTAATGAATACCTTTCTGTCGGAGTCCAGTTTGGTATTCTAACTTGGGTACTTTTGATAGCTGCTGGTATTTTCTTGATTCTTTGTCACAGGAAGCACCCAACCAAAGCAGGATATGTGTCTCTGCTCTCTTTACTTTCCATTGCAGTTTTTTCTTTTTTCTCTTATCCATTCACTTATCCCTTCATTTGGATTATTAGTGCATTAAGTGTTAGTACTTTAATAGGAAAAGCCTATGAAAATACCTTGTTTCAAAAAACAACAATTATAAAAAGAGGAATTGCTTTTTTCTTATTAATAGGAAGTTTATTTTTGCTTATTGAAGTGGTGAGCAGAATTAAAGCAGAACTGGAATGGGGAAAAGTAGCGCATATGTCGCTCTGTGGACGAACCAATGACATGTTACCACGATACCATAATTTACTACATACTTTTAGAAGAAATCCTTATTTCTTATATAATTACTCTGCCGAACTTTGTGTTGCCGAAAAATATAAAGAATGCTTAGCAATAACGGCTATTTGCTGTAATTATTGGTCAGATTACAATTTAGAATTAGTACAAGCAGAGGCATATATTGGCCTAAAACAATATGATGCAGCCAAACATCATTTAGAGAAAGCTACCTTAATGTGTCCTGTAAGGTTTATACCTCTTTATAGGTTACATTATGTCTACATGAAACAGGGAAAGGCAGAAAAGGCAAATAGGCTGGCTCAATTAATCATAGAAAAACCTATAAAAAAGAATTCTACAATCATTCAAAAAATTAAGGCTGAGATGAAACATCATTTATCGAGAAAAACATGTTTGTACTAAAAGCATACACAACAGTGCATTTGGAAGGCGAAAACATAAATAAGAATACGCCTTTTATGGTCGAAGAGATTGCCAAAACTTTAAAGGCAAACAAATAACGGACATAATTATAAACTGCGGCAGTTATTGTCTGATTTACCGTTTCTCTTCGTCCAAGCAACCCTATAATCGCTTAATTTTCACTTATTGTTATCAGTTTTTCGTAAGGACATCTTCATCGTTCCACCCGGGTAGAACGAACTGTCTACGTTTGTGACACGATCGGTTTACCTGGGTGCAATGATCAATTCACCCGGGTGGAACGATGAAGATGTCGGTAAGATAATATAAGAATGTAAGGGAGATATGCTAAGGACATAAGTGTCACAACATACAAATGATAGGTAAAGTAAAATCAATACAGCTGTAGTCTGTAGCAGAAAGAATGATGAGAGACAACTTAAAAAAGGATGAGAGATACACTGTTTGGGAGCATATTATGGGATAAAACGATGAGAGACACCCTGCTCCGAAGGTATCTCTCATTCATTATTCATCTAGTTATCTGATCTTTACAGAAAGACAGTGAGACCGTGAGACTAAAATATTTTTTTTATTTCTTGGGAGCGAGCAGATTATTCCTTATCTACAGAAAATTTAAAGATACACTGACTCATGTATTTTTCTCCCGGGCGAAGCACAGCCGAAGGCCATTCCGGTTTGTTCGGAGTATCCGGATACTTCTGAGTTTCAAGACATACGGAAGCACGCTGATTATATGTGATACCTTTCTTTCCTGTCAGAGAACCATCCAGAAAGTTGCCGGCATATACCTGAACACCCGGTTCGTTGGTATATACATCCAGTACGATACCCGTTTTGGGAGATTCGAGTGAAGCACATTTGCGGGAAATATCCCCTTTGGCATTCAATACCCAGTTATGGTCATAACCATTTCCATTCTTCAATTGTACAAAATCGTAATCGTTAATGCGTGCCCCTACCGGAGTCGGAGTGCGGAAATCCATCGGAGTACCTTCTACCGGAACAATCTCGCCGGTTGTCATGAATGTGCTGTCTACCGGAGTATAATAATCGGCATCCACCATCAACAAGTGGTCTGCATTGCTTGCTGCATCGCCGTCAAGGTTAAAATAAGAATGGTTGGTCATATTTACGATAGTCGGCTTATCCGTTTCTGCTTCATAGCGGATATCAATTGCATTATCGTCTGTCAGTTTCATCAGGACTTTACAGGTAATGTTACCCGGGAAACCTTCTTCGCCATCCGCAGCGACATAAGTCAGTTCCACTTCTTGCGGATTCGGTTGCACAGCGTCAAACACACGATACTGGAATCCATTGGGACCGCCATGCAGGCAATGACCGTAATTATTCTGAGGCAACTGATATTCAATGCTGTCCAATGTGAATCGACCTTGATTGATACGGTTTGCGTAACGACCGATGCTGGCACCAAAATCAGAAGGTTTGCTGATATAATCCTGAATAGAATCGAAACCTAAAACTACATCCTGCATCTTACCGTCTTTATCGGGGACCATCACAGAAACAATGCGTCCACCGAAATTCGTCACACAAACTTCCATGTTGTTCTTGTTACGAAGGGTGTACAGATCGGTTTTCTTACCACCTACTTCAGTCTGGAAGTTAGTTCTTAACAGGCCGGAGTCGGTTGGTTGCTCGGCTTTCGGGGTACAAGCAGCTACAAAAAGGGCAGAAACAGCCCATAATGCTAAATTCTTCATGGTTGATATAAGTATTATTATAAATTAGTTCAACGAACATCTTTTATTTAGATTGCAAAATTGGCGAAATTCTGATAGTTTGGAGGCAACATTCTTTCCAAATAATAGCACAAATCAGTCATTTCGCCAATGATGCAATCATAAACACTTATATCTTTCTAAATCAAAATGATTTATCTTATAACAAATTCAAGTAAACTGATTCCATCACCAGTTACTCCTTTGTATTCGGGAAAGCCGATATTCTCAACCGGGCCGCTCCCATCGGAATCAATGTAATCTCTTCTTTAGCGCCTTTCACCGCATCTTCTTCGGGCAATACACCGCAAAGTCCGGTTTCGTCAATCTGCCATTCGGGGATCATCTGGCCGGTAGCTTTCACTTCCAAAGGCACATTGGCCACCGTGAACGGGAAGTTATCAGCAGGCCAGGACTTACGAACGACTTTGAAGTTCTTCAAAGGCTCTTTCTTATCCAATACCAACGAATAGTTCCAGGGACTGTTAGCATAGATTTCAGTAGTAGGCCACTTCTTCGGGTCAGCACCTTTCTGCCATTTGGAGTCACCGATAGCCGTTTCACGACTGTCTTTTTCTATATATTTCTCGTCAATCTTCAGAGATAAAGTCAACGGACCATAATCCACACTTACACTGTTCTTATTGACTTGCCACGTACGCATGGACAAAGACATCGGAAGAGTCATTTCTACTTTATCACCATCCGCCCATTCGCGTTCGATACAAAGGTATTTACCGGATACAGGTTTCACACTGATCTTCTTTCCGTTGACACGCACTTCGGCTCCTTCAGTCCATGAAGGAATGCGGAGGTAGAACGGGAAATCGACCTTTTCATCGGTAGAAACGGTGAATTTGATGCCTTCTTCAAAAGGATAGTTAGTCTCTTCGTGAAGGACGATTTCTTTTCCATTACCCACTTTGATCTTTGCTTTGCAAGCAGCATAGATGGCAGCAGCAATACCGTTGTCGGGAGTTGCCAATATCAGATGTTCCGAAAAATAAGGCCAGCCTTGTGCATGGTTATGCTGACAGCAACGGCTGCTGAATGGATTCATGGAAAGGAACGGACCACGGTTGTCAATACCCGGATGATGGTTCTTTGAGTCACTGACAGTATGATTCGGACAAGTGATGTAGCGCAAAGCCTTGAAGTCCGGCATCACAGCGGCAGGATAAGAGTTGAAAGCTACTTCTTCGCAATGCTCAGCCCACATCGGATCACCTGTCATACAGAGCATGATCTCATCGGAAGCCATCTGTTCCACCAGTCCGCAGGTTTCCACTCCCTGACGAGGATCGATATATCCCAGACGGGCATTCTCGTCGGCACTGAACATACCGCCCGGAACCTGGCCAAAAGTGCGACGGATCAAATGATGTACATTATAAGAGGCTTTGAGCATGGCGGAATCTCCGGTCTGCATATAATAAGTGGCAGGTTCGCGGAAACACTGGGCGATGTTCACATTGTGCCAGTTGGGCAGGGAGGTTGATTTTGTCCAGTCGGCTGTATTGCGGTGAATCTTCTTGGCAAGGTCCAGCAGGAAGGCATCTCCGGTATGGTTATAAAGCCAATAGATACTGATGATGTTGTCACCGCCACGGCTGTTTTCCCAATAGTCTTCCAGAAGTTTATCGTCGGGAACAGTCATCTGCCATTTGAAGTAGTTCGTCATCAGGTCAATAACCCGTTGGTCCTGAGAATATTCATAATAAGATTGCAGACACCAGAGCATAATCATCTGTGCCCACAATTCACGCTTGCCGTTCCGTTCGTTGACAGGACCGAAGTATCCATCGGGCTGGCAACTGGCAAATACACCTTCAATCCATGTTTTTGTTTCTGCAATCATCTTCGGGTCATTCAGGATATAGGCAAGGTTGCCATAACCTTTCAGCCAGTAAGGTACTTCTTCCCAGCCATGATCACCACCGGTTGTCAGCCAGGCGTTATTATCTTTCTCCAGCCAGGCACTGATTTCTCCCAGATGTCCGGTCAGCCCGTCACGTTGCAGTTCGAGGTACTTCTTTACCCAGCCTTCCGGCTGGATGCTGCCGACAGGCAGCTTAATAAAGTTCAACGGACGGAGCGGGGCCCGATAGCTCACATAATTCACATTCGTCGATTCTGTGTCGGGGCGGTCCATCACCCTTACAGACTCACTGGCAGTGCGTGTAGTAAAAGCTGCTGTCAGTAACCCGACAGTCAGCAGCGTACCCGCAACACCTATTTTAAAAGATCGTTTCTGTTTCATTTTGAATATTTTTTTGGAGATACTACCGACTTTTTAGTCAGCCTTGTTTTAATTCGGTTTATTTATAATTATAAATCAATTCTCCGCCTTTTATCAGTTCATTGTGAGATATACGGTAGTCAGCAATCTTTTTCCCGTTGAAATGGATACTTTTGATCGGTGCGTCTTTCTTTTTCCGTCCTTCTGTCTGAATAGTAAGTACGTTTCCATTCGTCAACCGCAACAGTACCCTGTCGAAAAGCGGAGAGGTCAGATCATAGTATTCATCTCCCACAAGCAGAGGATAGAAACCCATTGCCCCGAACACGTACCAGGCACTCATCGTACCGTCGTCTTCGTCCATTTCGGGACTATACCCTTCGGGGGCATTCTTGAATGCCTTACCCAGATAAGGAGTCTTAAATTCCGAGTTGCCTCCATATTTATGGATCATCGGTTCGGTCATCAGACTGCGTACTATCTGCTGGGTTTTCTCCGGTGCCCCAAGTCGGTTGAACAGGTAAGGAACATGGATATCCGGTTCGTTTCCCTGATTATAAAGGTGATGGTCGAAGAAATAGGTAAGTTGCAAACGAAGAGAGTCCTGCCCTACCCATTCTATCATTTTATCAATGTATTGTGGAGCCGCCCATCGGTATTGCCAACGGGTTCCCTGATAGAGTCCGTTGTTCTTCATCACTTCAAAAGCGGGAGTCACATTCATAAATTCCTTCTTCCATGTTTCTTCAAAAAGAGAGACCGAACGTTGCCGGTATTGTTCGGAATCCGCCTTTTCACCGATGATTTCCGCAATCTTTGCCATTGCCCACAAGTCATATGCCGATTCCATCTTCTGGTCGGGCGAACGCATGGGCAACCGCTCCATTTCCTGCTTCATACCAGCGTATCCTTTACGGAAATCAAGGTTGGTAATTCCTTTCCGGTAAGCGTCCAACAAAAGAATTACGGCATGTTCCGTACGTACTGTCGGGGTAGACTCGAATCCGGTGGACCAGTCTTTCTTTCCCGTTGCATACAGATGAATCAGGGAAGTCGCCATATCCCGCATCTTCGCAGGTTCGGTCAGTACCAACAAAGGAAATTTAGTGCGGAAGGTATCCCATAACGACCAGTTACTGTAATATCGGAAGTCTTCTGAGATATACACTTTTCCATCCGTACCCAGATAAGCTCCGTCCGGAGAACTGACATCCGCCGGACTCAGGTAAGTACGATACAGGGAAGTATAGAAAATGACCCTGTCATCTTTCTTGCCTCCTTTGACGTCGATAGCTGACAATTGTTTTTCCCACTGATCAGCGGTCCGGGATTTCACATCTTCGAAGTCCATCTTTTCCCAACGGGCACATTCCCAGCTCGCCAGTTCGGAACTTAACGCAGACAGTCCGATACGGACTTCCACCGAACGTACCTTTTTGCCAAAGGTAAGGCAGGCAGTCGTCTCTTTCTGTTCTTCCAACTGGAAAGGCTGGCTGGTATTTAAGGAGAAATAGAGTTTGTAGCATCCATGTCCGCAGACGTTCTTTGCCTGTACATAGCCTTCGATGCAAGTTTCCGATATACGTTTGTAATGGCAGGTAGCTACGTCTTCAAACGTAGAGGCGAAGTCTATCCAAAGGGCAGCGGAAAGGCTTCGGGGAAATTTATAGCGTTCCACCGCCATAGCGTTGGTCGCTGTCAATTCAGTTTTGATACCATTGGTAAAAGCTGTCGAGTAATATCCGGGAGTTGCTTTCTCGCGGGACTTTTTAATATGCAATTCCTGTGAAGGAGCTACCGGACGAATGCGCAGGTTTCCTCCTCCGCCACTACATCCCACTCCGGAGAGGCGGTTGACAGAGATACCGGAGACTTTCGTCACTGCATAATCATAACCGGCATGGCTACGCGGATCATTATCCGGACACACACAAACCATTCCGAAAGGAGCGGCAGCGCCCGGAGCTACCTGTCCGTTATCACCGGAAGTACCGATAAACAAGTTGACATACTTTGTATTTTGTGCAACTGACGGTGTCATGATAGATAACACGACTAAAAGAAGGGCATACCATCTGCTTCGGTTGTTTTTCATGCTTCTAAAATAGTATCATCCTGTCACTCTTCGCTACGCTCTGAATGACAGGATAGGATAAACTAATGATATAATATACTTATCTTTAATTCTTGTTTACAGAGAACTTAAAGATACACTGACTCATATATTTCTCGCCCGGACGAAGTACTGCCGAAGGCCATTCCGGTTTGTTCGGAGTATCGGGATACTTCTGAGTTTCGAGACATACGGAAGCACGCTGGTTGTAAGTGATACCTTTCTTTCCGGTCAACGAACCATCCAGGAAGTTTCCTGCATATACCTGAATACCCGGTTCGTTAGTATATACATCGAGTACGATACCAGTCAGCGGTGATTCGAGAGTAGCACACTTACGGGTAATGTCGCCCTTAGTATTCAATACCCAGTTATGATCGTAACCGTTACCATTCTTCAACTGTACGAAATCGTAGTCATTGATACGTGCGCCTACCGGAGTCGGAGTGCGGAAGTCCATCGGAGTTCCTTCAACCGGAGCGATCTCGCCTGTAGTCATGAAGGTACTGTCTACCGGAGTATAATAGTCAGCATCAATTGTCAGCAGATGCGCCTCATTACGGGCTGCGTCTCCGTCAAGATTGAAGTAAGAGTGGTTAGTCATATTCACAATGGTCGGCTTGTCGGTTTCCGCTTCGTAACGGATATCGATCGCATTATCGTCTGTCAGCTTCATCAACACTTTACAAGTGATATTTCCCGGGAAACCTTCTTCGCCATCTTCTGCCGTGTAAGTCAATTCCAGTTCTTGCGGATTCGGCTGAACGGCATCAAACACACGGTACTGGAATCCTTGCGGACCGCCATGCAGGCAGTGACCGTAATTATTCTGAGGCAACTGATACTCAGTACCGTCCAAAGTAAATCGACCTTGGTTGATACGGTTAGCATAACGGCCGATGCTTGCTCCGAAGTCCGAAGGCTTGCTGACATAATCCTGAATCGAATCGAAGCCGAGCACTACATCACGCATCTGTCCGTCCTTGTCGGGTACCATCACTGAAACGATACGACCACCGAAGTTCGTTACACAAACTTCCATGTTGTTCTTGTTGCGCAAGGTATACAAATCTGTTTTCTTTCCATCCACTTCCATCTGGAAGTTACTTTGCAATAAACCGGAATCCGTTGTTTTCTCGGCTTTCGGTGTACAAGCTGCCATTAAGAGGGCGGCAACTGCCCATACAGATAACTTTTTCATGGTATTCTATTAATTGATACTATTCAATAAATCTACTTTGCCTTCGTTAACCAACTTAAGAATCAGTTCTCCGAAAAGCGTATTCTGCCAGGCAAACCAGGCACGGGTGAAGTTCTTCGGATCGTCTTTGTGGAAAGATTCATGCATAAAGCCTGTTCCGGCATCGGTATCCATCAGCATTTTGATACAGGTTTTGATTTCCGCATCATCCTTGCTGGTGAAGGCTTTCATCATGATACTCATCGGCCACACCATATCATAACCGATATGCGGTCCGCCGATACCTTCGCCTGCCTTGCCTTTGAAGAAGTAAGGATTGTCTTCGCTCCACACGAATTTACGGGTATTCTGATAGATAGGATCGTTTACATCTACATCACCCAGATAAGGCATGGCAAGCAGGCTCGGTACATTGGCATCATCCATCAGGAAGTGATTTCCGAAGCCGTCTACCTCAAAAGCATAGATTTTACCATATTTCGGGTGGTTGTATACCGCATATTTCTTCAATGCTGTCTCTACTTCCTTTGCCAGGTCTTTGCATTCCTTAGCCAAAGCAGTCTTCTTATTTACCTTATCAAGTATTTCGGCTGCTTTGCGCAATGAAGATACGGCAAAGAAATTGGAAGGTACCAGATATTGAAGAGTCGTCGCATCATCCGAAGGACGGAAGCAGGAGACGATCAGACCAACCGGTTTCACTGGTGCTCCGAGTCCGTCATTATTCAATGTATCCAATGCACGTTCTGTCTTACGCTGGAATTTATACGGGCCAACTCCGTCTTTGCGCTGTTGTTCCTTGAATGTTTTCAGCACATTGGTGATAGCCTGAATCCATTCTTCTGAGAAGATGCTGGCATCTCCGGTTGTTTTCCAGTAGTGATAAGCCAGACGCAGCGGGTAGCAAAGTGAATCGATTTCCCATTTACGCTCGTGCAGTTCCGGCTTCATATCGGTCAGGTCACTCATCCAGTGATTGTCTTCAACGGCACCGTCATTAAATGCGTTTGCATACGGATCGATATTGATACATTTGAACTGGCGGAGGATAACACCTGCCAGCATCTCTTTCAGTTCGGGATCGGAGTTTGCCAACTGCACATACGGCCATACCTGCGCACCCGAGTCACGAAGCCACATTGCGTGAATGTCGCCCGTATAAACGAATGTATCCGGTTTGCCATCCGCGCCTTTGCGGAAGTGTACGGTAGTATCGATGGTATTGGGGAAACAGTTTGCGAACATCCATGCCAGTTTCTCGTTTTTCAGAAGTTTCTGCACACGGATGATTTCCTTTTCTACCGCATTCGAACGGAAAAGACGTTTGGAAACTTCCGGACGATTGTCTTTCTGAATAGCGTCCGTCACACATACATGCATTCCGGACATCGTATTTGCAGCCTGCATCTGACCGCCACAAAGGAGCATGCCTGCCAGCATACCCGCACTGATATATTTTACTTGCTTCTTCATAAATTACTTTTTCTTTTTAAATTCGTTGGAGAAAGAATAAGGGAAATCGGTTTCTTTGGTACCACGCTGCTCATTGGGTTTGGAATCCATCTTGAAAGTGATGGAAGCACCGTTCATAAGGTCCTCGTGAGTCACGTAGTTCTTTGTATGGTCTTTGCCGTTCAAGGTCATGGAAGAGATATAACGTTTGTCGTCTCCGTTATTTGGAGCGGAGATGGTTACTGTCTTTCCATTTTCAAGATGCAGCTTCATCTGTTTGAAGTAAGGAGTACCGAGAATATACTCATCCGTACCCGGACATACCGGATAGAAGCCCATAGCAGAGAACACATACCACGCAGAAGTCTGGCCGTTGTCCTCATCACCACAATAACCGTCGGGAGCAGGAGTATAAAGCTTATCCATCACTTCACGAATCCAGTGCTGCGCTTTCCACGGCTGACCGGAGTAGTTGTACATATACAGCATATGCTGGATAGGCTGGTTACCGTGTGCATAGTTACCCATATTCATAATCTGCATCTCACGGATTTCGTGGATGACACCGCCATAATAGCTGTCGTCAAAGACAGGAGGCAGGATAAATACAGAGTCCATCATCTGGTTGAAGCCGTCTTTTCCGCCCATCAGGTCGATCAATCCCTGAGGATCATGGAATACGGACCAGGTATAATGCCAGCTGTTTCCTTCGGTGAAAGCGTCTCCCCACTTCAACGGGTTGAACGGAGACTGGAATTTGCCATCCTCATTCTTGCCGCGCATCAGTTTATGTTCGGGATCATACAGATTCTTATAGTTCATGGCTCTCTTTGCAAAGATCTCAATTTCCTTTTTAGGCTTGTTCAAGGCCTTACCCAGCTGATAGATACACCAGTCATTATAAGCATACTCCAGTGTGCGGGCTGCATTTTCATTGATGCCTACGTTGTAAGGAACATAACCGAGCTTATTGTAGTAGTCATAGCCCAGACGTCCGGTAGAAGAAACCTGCGGATGTACCGCATTAGCTCCGTGCTTTACAGCTTCCCAAAGGGTTTCGATATCATATCCTTTCAGACCTTTCAGGTAAGCATCGGCAACTACTGAAGCCGAATTGTTGCCAACCATACAGCCTCTGTGTCCCGGGCTTGCCCATTCCGGCAGGAAGCCGCTTTCTTTGTAGGTATTTACCAATCCTTCCTGCATCTTCATGTTCATAGACGGATACATCAGGTTCAGGAAAGGGAAAAGACAACGGAACGTATCCCAAAAACCGGTATCGGTAAACATATAGCCGGGAAGTACTTCACCATTATAAGGACTGTAGTGAACGATATCTCCTTTCGCGTCTATTTCGTAGAAGCTTCTGGGGAAAAGTACCGAACGATACAGGCAGGAGTAGAAAGTACGCAAATGGTCGATATCATCATCTTCCACTTCGATGCGTCCCAAAACGTCGTTCCATACCTTACGGCCTTTTGCCGCAATCTGGTCTATGTTATCTTTGCCCAACTCTTTCAAGTTCAGTTCCGCCTGTTCGGGGCTGATGAAAGAAGAAGCTACACGTACATTTACCTGTTCGCCTTTACGGGTTTTAAAGCCGATCAATGCGCCGGCATGCTTATCGTTGGCTTCCAGTTTATTGGTATCGATGTTACCATTGGCAACAGCTGCCGTATAAGTAAAAGGCTTGTCAAACTCCAGTACGAAGTAATTCTTGAAGTTTGCAGGAACACCGCCGCTGTTCTTGGTCGTATAACCGATAATCTTGTTTTCCGAAGGGATGACTTTCACAAACGAACCGTTGTCGAAAGCATCTACAACTACATAAGAGTGATCGTTCTCAGGGAAAGTGAAGCGGAATGCTGCCGCTCTTTCTGTCGGAGCAATCTCGGTTACTACATCATGGTCGGCAAGGTATACTTTGTAATAGTAAGGAGTAGCCGTTTCTGCTTTATGCGAGAACCAGCTGGCACGCTGATCCTGATCGAAAACGGCTTTACCGGTAATCGGCATGATGGAGAACTGACCGTAATCATTGATCCAGGGGCTGGGCTGGTGGGTTTGTTTAAAACCTCTGATTTTATCGGCATCATAGGTATATGCCCAGCCATCCCCCATTTTTCCGGTCTGGGGAACCCAAAAGTTCATTCCCCAGGGAAGGGCGATAGCGGGATAAGTGTTTCCGGTAGATAAGGCGTGCTTGGACTGAGTACCTACCAGCGGACTAACATAGTCCACTGGTCCGGTAATCGTTTTAGCATCCATATTCCACGCACTAAATAAAGTAAAAGCTAATAGAGCGAGTTTTTTCATGGTGTTCTTGTTTTATTTAGTTAGTTTTTCTTCAAGCATCTTTATAAAATAGCCGCCAACTACGGAACGCGCCTGGAAACCTCTCTGAATCGGATTGTCCGTAAATACCCAGTCGGACATCGGAACGCGGGTAGTCGTTTCATCCATAAACAGATATACCGGTTCAATAAACTTCTCGAAAGTAGCTTTGTCCTGTGCCATGGTAGCTGTCCACATGATCCAGTCAGTCTTGGTATAAGTTTCACGGTTATCCAGCGGAAGGCCGTATTTATTTTGCTTCGTAAGATAATAAGCAATTTCTGTCTCAGCAACTTTTTCCGGGAAAATCTGTAGTTTCAGCAATTTGTCCCACACCAGATTATACTTCTGGCTCCAGGTTCCCGGTTTATCGAATGTCAGACGGTAGTGGTCGCCGTCATCCGCCATCTTCACCCATTCGGCAGCCATTTCTTTCGCCTTCTTCGTGTACTTTTCAGCAATGTCTTTTTTGCCCAGCATATCTGCCATGTAGCCGTAAGAAGCAATACCCATGATAGCCTTGATAGAAAGATTGGCATTGTGCGCAAAGTGTCCGGCAAAGTCATCCGTACAAAGTTGGTTCTCCGGATCAAGACCATACTCTACCAGATAATCCGTCCAGGTTGTCAGAGTTTCCCAATGCTTTTGTGCGTAGTCGGCATTTCCTTCTACAGCAGCAATCGCTGCAGCAAGGACTACCATATTGCCAGATTCTTCGATTGGCATATCGCCTCCGTAAGTCTGGCCGTTAGCCAGCGGATATGTACCTACGTCGTGAGCAGCAAACGGTTTGGTCCATTTTCCGCTTTCACTATAATAGAAGATATGGTTCATGGTAGCTTTGACCAGTTCCGGATTGTAAAGCAGAAGCAACGGAGCTCCCGGATAAGTCAGATCGACTGTTCCGATGGAACCATTACTGAAATTCTCTTTGGAAAGGAATACCAGGTCACCATTCGGAGCTTGTACCAGTTTATGGGCAGCTAATGCCTGACGATAAGCCAGAGCGCAAAGTTCGGCATACTTGCGTCCGCCGGCCGCTTCAGCCTCCGCCATCAGTTTCTTATCGAAAGCTGCACAATTTTTCATTTGAGTCTTATATTCCTGTTCTGCTTTCTGGAATTGTGATACGATTGTTTCACTGCCTGTACGATTCCAGTAAGGACGGAGGTTTTCACCAAAGTACTGGATAGAGTAAATATCATCGTAACCGATCAGCAGGTGTCCGTTCGCTTTCTTTGTTTCACCCAGTGAGCGTACTAAAGCTAGTTTGTCATAACCATTGGTGGTAGGAGCTTCCAGTTTGTTCTCTGTAAAGCTTTGGCGAAGTTTCTTTCCGTCACCGATAGCATAGGTGCTGTTCTCTTTTTCAGCAGCCAGGTAGAAGTGTCCCCAGTCAATACGTACATCGTCACCTTTCTTTTTCAGGATGTCCTGATTACGGCTGCCGGTACGCAGGAACAACAGATCACCGTCAGTAAAGCTGTCGGCTACGGATTCCTGATGAGGCAGATCGAGTGCCCATTGAGGAGCAGCTTCAAAATAGAGTTCAACTTGGTGCGCCTGTCCGTCGTTAGAAATGACTTCATAAGAAATATAGTTGACAGGGCGTGCCATCAAGTCCAGATTGTCCATAAACAGGGGCGCGGTAAATGTCAAATTCAAGTCTACCGGACCACAAGTGAAGTTATAATAAGTCTGCATAGGTTGAACATCGGCAGAAGTCTGCTGTGCAGTCTGATTGAAGTAACGGTTATTATCCAATTCTACCAGCAAACCAAAATCCAGCAAGCCATTCGCTCCACGGTTGTGACAATAAGCGGCAATCAGGTTTTCTCCCTGTTTCAGGGACGCTACCACTTCTTCCGATAACTTCACCTGTACGTGCTTCTTACAAGCGTTTCCTGTGTCTACAACCTTTATTCCGTTGATATAGATAATCACATCATCATCATGAGAATATTCCAGATATACATTCTTACCTGTCAGGTCTTCCTGAATATCAGCAACACGGCGTACCCAGATAAATTCTTCACCCCACTGGGTCTTGGCTACATGTTCGTTCTCCATGGTTCCGAAGGCACCTTCACCTTCTTTCCAGGCAGCATCATTGAAGCCGACATTTTGCCATCCGTCGGCAGGTTGCTGAATTGTATATTTTCCTGTCCAGTTACCTTGTTCCGAAGTTTTCACCAGAGGTCTCAACTCCAGTTCCTCCGTTCCCATAAAGCGGTAAGTCTGTCCGTCGACTTTAGCTACACCGATTAAAGGGAAATCTTTACCGCTCCAATGTTTGACCGAACCGTCGTATAAGTTGTCCGTGAAAGACCATGCACTGGTATACGGGTCTATGCTCACCAGCGGATAAGCCGGAGCACGCAACTCGCTCTTCACATGCTGTTCCAGCTGGGTCTCACAGCTACAAAATACAGAGGCTGCTCCCAGCAACAGCGTCATCAGTTGTTGTTTCATAATTTAATTACCTGTTTTATTTAATCTATTTACCATTCTATTGACACATTCACACCGGCAGGATCGTTCTCGAAACTCAACAGAAGAGTTTTTGATGATTCATCCCATTCCGGTTGTTCCTCTTTTCCATTCACACGTATTTTCTCTGGTTTACGAGGCAAGAGGACTCTTGATACATTAGTTGTATTTATCGGGCTTTTGGCTACAAAAGAGTAACTTTGTTTGCTGACTTTCTCATCATAGATACGAGAAGCTCCGCAGAGCACTTTGGCTTTTATTTTACCGGATACTTTATTCAGATCATAAAGATACCCCTGTTCACCCGGTTGGATTTGTTTGGAAGTCAGTACCGGCAGGTCTTTGTCAAACAGGTCGATATATAATCCGGATAACGTCAGTGGCTCTTTGGAAACGCTTTCGTCCATGACAGCAGCAATGGTATATGGACCACGTTCTACAATGAAGCTGTTCTTGGTTTCTATCTCTTTGCCAATCTTTTTCTGATAAGCGGATGCGATCGTTTCAAAATATTTCTGATCGTTTCCGGCTTTCAAAACAAAATGTTTGGGGTCTTCACGCATCACAATCACCGTTCCTTTACCATAGCGGTAAGTTCCTTCACCCGGATTACGGGATAGATTCATCTTCTCGAACAGGTGTTCCGAAGGCGCTTTATATTCATTTCCATCTGTATTCCACCATTCCAGTACCGTTTGATAAGGGTCGATATCTTCTCCACAATAGATAAGTATTCCGCCCTTCTTCACCCAATCAGCCAAATAGTTGTGATATTCCAGTTTCATCGGTTTCATGTTTGAATAAGACATGACAAGTATGTGGAGTCCTTTGAAAGTTTCTTTGAAAGGGGTATTTTCCATGTGTACCAGCTCTACCGGAATACCACGCTTCAACAGAGGCAAAGTTTGTCCGTAGAAACTGGAAAATTGCGGATCATCGTAACCGTTATGATTCGGAAAACGTTGAAACATCAGTGAGTTTGCCATCAGTACACCGATGCCCTGTGTACCTGTAATCTTTTTATCGGAAGTACGGATATCATTCAGTGTATTAACCATTGTCTGCATCTGGGTGGAATAAGAGCGGGGAATGCGTTCTTTCTGATCCGTTCCCGCTATCCGGTACAGTCCCTGATAGATACGGTCCGGCCAGGGCATTACTTCGTAGGTATCTACCATAGGATACATCAACTGTGCTGCAAAAGTGGCCTGATAATTGATTTTATAGTCCAGCCAGTCTTTCGCACGGTCTTCGATCGGGTCTGTCAGGAAATACATTTTCCGGTTCAGCGGTGCAGTCATCGACTTCATACACCCGTATTCCAGAAACGCATTCTCGAATACACGTTCTTTCTGCACGCCGTTATAGAAATTCGGTTCGCGGGCAGTCCCTGTCCATACCTGGGCAATGTAGCCGTCTACACAATCCAATGAAGCCAGGCTGGCTTCCGGACTTACAATCTGCCAGGAAGTATAATTAATCAAAGAATGCGTCGGCACATAACATTTGATATCCAGTCCTTTCGATTTTCCGTATTCTTTGGCATAAGTGAATATCTTATCCAGCGCATTATAGTACAGATGATATTTCAGTTTGTTGGAAAGGTATGTGTTTTCGGGAGATTCGTGCTGAGCTCTCCAGGGGAAATTATAATATTTCTGCCATTCGGATTTAAAAGCTTCGCTATATCCGCCACGCATCCAAAACTCCGGTTCTTCCAGATATATGGATGTTATCCCGGCGTCAATCACCCGTTTGATCTGTGTTTCCTGCATATAGCGGATAAAACTTTCGGTAGGTACGATATAAGGGATCAGATGACCATGAGCTATTTCATTTCCATTACGGTCGCGCTGTCCTTCTTTCAGATGCCCGTCTACTCCATCCCATTTCCCCAGAAAGTAGTCCTTGTAGTCTCCCCAGGCAACTCCGGTCATAAATTCCGTCAGATAACCTTTGTCTCTCCATGACTGAATGCGTTGTTCAAAAGTTACTCCGGGCTTATCCAGTGTACCATATACCATCGTGGCATCAGCACGTACGTCTGTTTCGGGTTTCCAGGGTTCAGAAGTCTGAAACGTGGTCTTTGCTTCTTTGCTTTTTCCTTTTTGCGCATAAGTAGCATGATTGCAGGCAAGAAGCAAGCCGAGAGCAATCAGTAAATGTTTATTGTTCATGATATTCAGGTGTATTTTCATTTTTATATCTGGTCGTTGCCCCGTTTCTCTTCGGATTATTTTTCTGCCGGAAACAGAAGCATCAATGCCGGTATACCGGAAGCCGAGTAGCTGTCTATCTCAGCACCGGCCGGTAATGCTTTCTCATATTCTCCGCCACATACATTACGTGTCTTATCCCTGTTTGCCCAACCGGACTCGATATTACGTTTCAGGAACGGGATATATTGTGTTTGTCCGCAATCGTATACCAGCATAGCTATGTATTCTGCAAAAATAGCCGTATAGATACCTTGCTCGATTCCTCTTTCAAAGGGCAGCAGGTTATGCTTCGCAGACATTTCATTGACTGTATAGTCTGCTGCAAGGATTGCATTATCCAGGTAGCGTTTTTCTTTAGTCGCTTTGTAAAGCAATACGGAAGCACCGATAAAGGTAGCTTGATTATATACATGCGCTTTCCAGGCAGGATTACCGTTGCCATGACGACTATCAGCTATCCGGCCCGTCTTCTTGTCCAACAGGTTTTCTACTCCCCATTCATAAATCTCTTTGCCTTTAGCCAAATACTGTTCTCTTGTCTGATACTTGGGTGATTCTTCGGTTGATTCTTTTCTCTTCTTCGGAACATTATTGTACAGTGTAAGTGCTGCTACCACGGTAGGGAAATTGATACAAGCCATCTTTCCGTCCCCCGGTCTGTTCGGCTTGGGATTATGGATCGGCTGCCATTGCCAGAACATCCCTCCGTTCTCTTTGTCATATGATCCTGTATCGCCTACTTTTTTAGAACCGTACCATACACGGCTGAAGCTCTCTTCAGACAGTTTCAGATATTCATCCACACCAAACAGTTCGTATGCACGTGCCAAAGAGATCGTCCACCACATGATATCATCATAGATAAACCATCCGGTATTTTCATTATTATTATCGAAATCAAAGTGACAATATTGGGCTTTATTTCCAGCGAATATCTTTTCGCAGAGCTCTTTGTAATAGGCTCTTTTCTTTTTATCTTTCTGAGCCTTCGCCAGTTTATAGGCGTTCATTGACATATCCCAGTAAATAGGCTGACACCAGATAGCAGCTGCGCCATGACCACGGTCTACCGCCTGTTCATAGGCCGAAGTCGTTTTATAGATATATTTATCCGGGTCGAGCAGCGTATTATTAAATCCTTCGTATGCCGCCCACACGTCTTCATTGGTGTAAGACCCTGTCTTCTGGTTCGTTTTTTCTGAGCTATCAGCCGCCCATACACTAGTAGTTGATATCGCCAGCAGTAAAGCTACCGCCAAAAGAATTTTGCTTTTCATGATAGTTGATAAGTTTTAATATTTTTCCTGTTACAAAGATTGCAGAAATAGACGAAAAAGAACGATAATCTCTATTCAATAAAGAACAAATACAGACCAAAACACCCTTTTGCTATTTGCAAACGCAGATAATGACTTAAAAAAATCCCCTTGCCCTGCATTATGCAAAGCAAAGGGAAGCACTGATATAATTTAATACACTATTGAAAAATCTGCATTAATCACTGTGCGATAGTCGTACTTTCCACCCATTGATATGTTCCTTCCGGACCTTTTAGAGTAGCGACATGACGTCCTGTAATATCAGTGATTGTCGTTCCGGTAGGTTGTGCTCCCAAGACTTCAAAGTCCCAGGCTGCAACCAGATTCGGATCATTCGGATCTACGTCAACCTGCCCCATAGCAGATAAGCGAAGATCATCGCGACTTCTGATGCCTTTCCATATACGCATATATTTGATATAACCGGAGAAGTATTCTTCACGAGTCGTTTTATCTGTATTCAAACGGCAGAAGGCAGTCATAGGCATTTTCTCTTCAATACAACCATTGTTAATATAAGTTCTCCAAGCCTCACCTACACGAATCACCTCGCCGGATTGCGAACCATTCACAAATACACAGGATTTAGTATGTTCCTGAGGTGGATCAAATCCCGGAACACCATTATCCGCTACAGCAAAAGCAAAGTGTGTCCATTTATCTTTGGGATTGTTTACGATGGCTCTCGGCTCCCACCATTCCGGATCTTTTGGACCTTCATTCTGCCAATGTGCCATAGAACCTCTCAGCCAGTGTTCATTGCCACCATTCACTTTACGATACTGAACACGCCAGCCGCTTCGGGGAGAATTAACAAATGCAGCAAGGAAGGTACTATTGTCTTCCCCTGACTTAGAACAGAATTCTTTGATATTTATCCAAAGCTCAATCGTAAAATTCTGATTATTATCATCACCAAATTTCACAAAATCCTCGCTATATCCAAAGTCGATGTAACCACCCTTATTACCATCCACAAATAAATTCCAGACAAGATTATCTTCCGGCCATGCGGAATTTTCCACTTCTTGCAGTTTCTTATCAGCAGCCGCAATGGCATCATCATATATCTCCTGCGTCATATCTGTGATGGCACTGGTTTTGATTCTGTCTGCCAAACTCTCCAAATCTTCCGCTGCACTTTCCAGTGTAGCCTTACCTTCTACCGGATATTGTCCCTGATGATTTCCCCACAATGCTTCATTAGCTATCATTTCTCTTAACTCATCTGCTTTTGCCATCAGATCACTAATGAACTTCTGGGCTTCCGGAGAAAGGTTATAGTATTTAGAGTTTTTGAACTCATCTATTGCCTGATTTACCTTAGCTATTGTAGCCTCAAAGGTCGCCTCATCAAACATCTCACCGCCCTTTACCTTGGTAATCAACTGGTCCAGTTCCGCTATTGCATTATTCAGTATCTCCTTGCTGGCTTCCGGAAAAGTTCCCGGCGCTGTTCCAAAGGTAGAGTTTTTCAACAAATATGATAAAGAAGTCCGATTGTCCTCTAATATGCTAAGTTGCGTATCAGATATATATTCATTATCTTTATCATCCGAACAAGCTGTAAAAGTCCATGTGAGGCAAAGCGCCATCAGAAGGGAAAAGAGCATACTCTCTCCCCATTTATTAATTAATTGTTTCATGTCTTTCATTATTTCTCTCTTTATTATTCTAGAATACGTTCCCACTTATAGGTACCTATAATTTTCGCTGTATGACGACCAGTCAAGTCAATAATCTCGTTATCTGTTCCCGATGGTTTAGATGTAAAGTCCCATCCGGCTGCCAAATCCGTTTCTTTTCCGGTTACTTCTGCTGTTCCTTCATAAGACTGCTTTACATAATCTGCCCCTTTTGCCGTTTTCCAGATACGGATTTTCTTCATATATCCGGAGAATCCTTCTTCATACAAATCATCGCTCACTCTCATGTAACGACCAAATGCAGTCATCGGTTTTGAGTAATCTGAATAATGTCCTGACTGATAAACTCTCGTTGTAGGAGAAACTGTTTCTTCTTTCTTCAACTCACCATTTAAGTATAATTTTGCACGTAATGTAGAATTGCCGTCCAAACCTTCATCACTATATACTGCTACAAAATGCTGCCATTTATTCAAATCATCAGAAATCTGGAATTTCGGTTCCCAAAGATCCCTGTCACCATTGGTCGTATTCAATCCACCCCAAGTAGTACGGTAAACACCATTATCATCTTTACGCCAGTACATCATCCAGCCATTACGCCAGCTACTGTCTGACATGTATGAGCACAGGAACAGGCAATTATCCCATCTGCCGCGCTCCGTAACCTTTACCCACAACTCTACGGTAAATGATTGATGACCTTGTTCTCCAAACTTAACATATTCTTCACTACGTCCGAAATCAATATATGAATTGCCGCCTTTACCATCAACAAACAGTTCTGCAGGTGTTGTTTCAGCATCTTCCGTACGAATAGTACCCTTAAACTTATCAATTGCAGATTTTGCACTGGCAACGTAACGCTGCTTTTCCTGCTCCGACGGAACAGGATTCTGATATTTGATCAACAGAACTGAACGATTGGCATCATCGATAGCATCTGTCAGGATGGCACGACTCTCTGTAGGATATTGCCCTTTCTTTTCTCCATATTCCGAGTTCTTCTGCAAATCCTTCATCTTATTAATCAGTTCTTCCAGCTGGTCAATATAGATATCTTCGACCTCCGGTGCTGCAGTATATGACTCGTGAGTCTCTTCCGTACAAGCTATTAGCTGAAGAGTCATTATCATACAAAGCAGATAGTACCATACTTTCTTAATAGAATATTTTGTATTCATTATTCTTTTCATTTATAGGTTATACTTATTTATCGGTTGGAAACAATAACATCAGAGCAGGGATACCCGAGGCCGAATAACTTTCAACAGCATCACCTTCTACCTGTAGCTTGGTATAGTCGCCTCCGCATATATCACGCGTTTTGTCTCTGTTAGCCCAGCCGTAATTAATGTTGCGTTTCACAAAAGGTATATATTGCGTCTGATCACAATCATATACCAGCATTGCGATATATTGTGCAAAGACCGCAGTATAAATACCTTGCTCAGCACCTGTCTCAAAAGGCAAGAGGTCGAATGTTCCCGAAATCGTATTCATCGTATAATCCGCAGCCATTACTGCATTATCCAGATACTGTTTTTCACCAGTCGCTTTATAAAGCAGCACCGAAGCGCCAATATATGAAGCCTGATTGTATACATGATCTTTCCATGCAGGATTACCATTACCATGTCTGCTGTCCGCTACCTGTCCGGTAGTAACATCAACGAGGTTCTCCACTGCCCAGGCATAAATTTCTTTACCTTTAGCCAAATACTGTTCCTTCGTTTGATAGCTCGGATGGGAGTCTGTCGATTCTGTCCTTCCGGTCGGTACGTTGTTGTATAATGTCAGAGCTGCCACCACAGTCGGAAAGTTGATACAGGCCATCTTACCGTGGTCAGCTTCGTTAGGATTCGGATTCTTGATAGGTTGCCATTGCCAGAACATACCACCTCCCAGCCCTTTTTCAGGGTCTGCATAAGAACCGGTATCACCTACCTTCTCTGAGCCATACCATACACGGCCAAAGCTTTCTTCAGAAAGGCTCAGATATTCCTCAACTCCGAATAGCTCATAGGCACGTGCCAATGTAACTGTCCACCACATAATGTCATCATAAATAAACCAGCCGGTATTCTCGTTATTATCATCAAAATCAAAATTCGCATAATGAGCTTTATTGCCGGCAAACAGATCATCACAAAGCTGTTTAAATTTTTGTTCTTTCTGAGTATCACCCTCAGCCTTTGCACGCTTATAAGCATTCATTGCCATATCCCAGTAAGTCGGCTGACACCAAATTGCGGCAGCACCATTCCAACGGTCTACAGCTGCCTTGTCAGCAGTGCTACTTTTATATATAAACTTATTCTGATCTAACAGATGTTCATTAAATGCCTCATAAGCTTTCCATGTATCTGCGTTTGTATATTCAGGCACAATCTCGTAATCCGGAGTATAAGGTCTAGCTTCTTTATCATCATTACAAGACGACAAACAAAACGCACCTGAGACTAAGCATAATGCAGAAAATATATATTGTTTCATCATATATTGCGATTTATTAATCAATTAATTAAAAGCCTTCATTTTGAACCAGATTTTTATCAATATCAATTTCACTCTGCGGAATCGGGAAGAAGTATTGACGATCAAAATTACGGGAAGTGATTTCTGTACGTTTGTAGAACTCATTTCCATCATAGTTCACGTTCATACCATGCACTGGTTTGTTAAAGAACTCATTCGTCAGTCCCCAACGACGCACATCAAAATAGCGACAGTTCTCAAAGCTTAACTCAATGCGCTTCTCTTTCTGGATCAGTTTCATGATTTCACTGGTAGTGGTTGCTTTCGGCAAACTGGCAGTACCATATCCCGGAATACCTGCACGTTCACGGATCAGATTCATGTATTTCCAAATATCTGCATGACTTGGATCTACATATGCTAATGCTTCGATATAATCAAAGTAAATATTCGTCAAGCGGAGCAACACACAAACCAAGTTTTGATTACGGTCACCCGAATCCATATTCTTACGTACCAGATAGCCTGTACTGGTAAAGTCATTGTTACCCTGAGCCTTACCACAGTTTCCACTATAAGTGAAGTCAACTGTATAATCGCCTTCTGTACCTGAGAACCATTTAGAATTACTGAAAGTGATATCAGCATAGAAACGCGGTTCGCGGTTAACATACATATTGCGTGTTCCAGCCGGTGCATAAAGAGTACCATCTGCCGATTTATAGTCTGATGAAGAAGTGCCGTCCTCTTTATAGCCCGAAGCCTCATTGATAATCGGAGTGACACCATCAGCTGCATAGCCTGTAACAGGTGACATACCATTGGCCATAAAATAGGCATCAACCATCTCTTGTGTAGCTCCCAACAAACTGCCACCTCTGTAATCATTTGTATTACCTGACTTATTGGGCATACGATCATACTGCATAGTACCTGCCGCATTATCCATACGATAAAAAATCATTTCTTTGTTATTACCCATTTCTGAGAATAACGTTCTGATAGCACGGCGATAAGACTCATAAGGATTGAATCCCTCAGCATCAGGGCCTGCTACCGATTTTCCTGATTTATCTGTATACATCAATTGGAAACGATTGCCATAATCAGCGAAGAATTTTTGACATTCAGTAACTACCTTCTGCCAGTCAGCCTTGATAGTGGCTGCATCCGGTTGACTGGGGAATAATCTCGTCCCATCCGGATTTGCCATATCGGCATAATAAGTGCACTCTCCATTAAACAACCAGCTGGCACGATAAGTCAATGCTTCAATTATAAATGCCTGGGCTATAGCCTTGTCTATACGTCCCACACCTGTTGTTTTATCTGACGAAGCATCTTCCAGCAGACCAGCATTCTGTGCTTCTTTCAATTCGGACACAATAAAATCAAAACATCTGTCTACAGTGCTACGAGACAATTGCAATTCATTACTGGGAGTATCCAAAGCATAATCGTCTTCCAAAACAGGCACAGGACCATATGTACGAACCAGATAGAAGTAATAAATAGCACGCAGAGCTTTAGCTTCAGCTTTCCATTGTGCTCTTTCCGATGCCGTAAGCGGAGCCTGATCTACATATTTGGTAAATACAGCAGATTCATGAATACCCGAATACCAGCTTTTCCAACGATACAATACCATTGTGTTTTCGGTTGCATCAATAGAGTTATTATTGATCAGTTTGGCTTTATTGCCTGATGAAGTCCATTCGGTTTCATCACTCGCTCCGGTCCATGGTCCCGGTGTACGATACAAGCTGGTTTCATGTACCTGGCGCTGATTAAACTCATCCGGCAAGAAGGTATAAACATTCGAAAGATATTTCAATGCTCCATCTCTGGTCTTAAAAATTTCTTCCAAAGATAATCGGTCATCGGGCACTTGATCAAAATAATCTGAACAGGAAGTAAGTGTTGTCACAAAAAAGAGTGATAACATACCCAATAGTATATAGTTATATTTTTTCATTGTTATTGGTTTTTAGAATGTGAAATTAACGCCTACAGAATAAGAGGTTGTATTCGGATAAGAAGCACCGTTATCTGTATTCAACTCCGGATCCCATAATTTGAATTTGCTAAGAGTAAACAAGTTTGTTCCCATCACATAGACTGCCGCATTTTTCAAACGTACTTTATTCACCCAGTCTTTCGGTAAGTTATAGGAGATCTGCATTGTTTTTAAGCGCAGGAAACTAAAATCACGAACCCACCATGTACTCGGCTGGAAATTGTTAATATTACTGGAAGTTTCAGCTCCATAGGACAAACGCGGGTAAAAAGCATTCTGATTCGGGTTATCTTCAGTCCAGCGGTCATCAATATTGCTATACAGATTACCGGAACCGCCACCGCCGTTAAACGGTTGAATACTGCTACCGCTCATTATACGTTCTGCATCATGAGTACCCTGAAACATCATACCTAATGAAAGGTTCTTCCAACCCAGCGTGAAGCCAAAACCGTATACCATAGTAGGTACATCACCACGGCAGATATAAGTTTTATCATAAGCGTCAATCTGACCATCATTATTAAGGTCTTTATACTTGATATCACCCGCTTTTACCGTACCAAACTGAGAAGCAAACGGCTTCGGAGTAGTAGCTTTATTTGCCTGGGACAAAGACTCCCAACGTGCCATATCATCAATTTCAGCCTGTGTAAACAAACCTTCTGCGATATATCCTTTTTTTCCTAGAATATTCTGTCCATATTGATTCATCCAATCATAGCGTTGTTCCGGTAATTCACCTTCAATCCATTTATCCTTATTATAGGTAATATTACCGCGAATAGCAAGCGTCCAGTCTTTATTAAATCTTTTATTGTATTCTACTGTAGCATCGAAACCTTTATTTTCAACAATACCAATATTTCCATAAGGAGCAGATGTATTATATCCTAAGAATGACGGAATAGAGTTTTCACGTTTTAACAAGATATTTTCACGGCGCTCTTTGAAGATATCGAAGATTATTGAAAGATCATCATTAAACAGTTTCAAGTCAATACCTAAGTCTTGTTTGCGTGCTTCTTCCCAAATCAAGTCCACAGCCATATTCAATGTTTCATATCCTGAATATTTCGTCCCGTTAGGTCCCAGTTTATAACCATAGTCTCCATTTTCTTTCATCTGATTCAAATACATGAAACGACGGTCGGAAACATCACTATTACCGACTTTACCGTCCGTATAGCGGATCTTCAGGAATGATACGACCTTTGACAGCGGTTCCCAAAACTTTTCATTTGAAATCACCCAACCAACACCATACGCAGGGAAAGTACCATAACGATTTTTAGGAGAGAAGTTCTCCGCACCATTATAACCAATATTGAACTCTGCAAAATAGCGGTCTTTCCATGAATAAGTAGCACGTCCGGCAATACCCATCATACGATAAGGGATGGCATCTTCCAGTGTTCCTTTGGGATAAAGAAGTTTCTGTTGCTGATTAAAGAGGAATAATCCGCTTACACGATGATCGCCAAATGCGCGGTCGTAATTTAAAGAAGCTTCCAGATATGTTTTCTTATTACCACTCGTTTCCTGCTTATAACTCAAGACATTGGTGCCCGTATAGATTCTTTGCAGAATCGGCTGTCCGTCCAAGTCATAAGGAACATTCGTATCCAAGAAATAATAAGTAGACTCTGCACGATCCTGATGAACATGTATTTCATTATATACATCGAATGCGTACATAGCTGTCAATTTCAATCCCTTAGTAAGCATATCCAGGTCTTGCGTAATGCGTAAATTAGAATAAATCTGATTCTTGGTCAGATTATCATATCCACGACGTGTAGCTTGTGAATAAGGGTTGTTGAAGTTGTTATTGGTGGAACGCCCCGGAATATATGCCTCACCGTTAATAAAGAACATTTTCGGATATTCTACCGGAGAAATGGACATAGCAGCATTATACAAGTCTTTGGAAGATATGGCCGGATAATTACCTTCACCCAGATAACCCTGAGCACCAATTTCCACTTTAGTTGTCGGAGTCACATCGATACTCAGATTGGTAGTAAAGTTATAGCGGCTATACTTCATCTTTGAATCAAAGGTATTGATGCTCTTATCTGTCACTGTCATACCAGTCTCATTGAAGTAGCTGACCGAAGCGTAGTATGAAACTTTCTCACTACCACCACGTACATTCACGTTAACACGACGATTGTGTCCCCAATCATTAAATATCTCATTCAGCCAGTCCACATTCGGATACAGATACTGGTCTTTACCTAAGATTGTATTCTGGATTTGTGAATCTGTAAATTTAGTTGCCAGTCCATCATTTCTTAACGCTTCATTAGCCGCCTTCATATAAGAGACACCATCTGTCAAATCCACCATTTTAGTGAAACGGGTAAATGATTCATAATAATCAGCACTAATTGTCGGTTTACCTATTTTACCCGGCTTTGTTTTGATTATGATTACACCATTCGCACCACGTACACCATAAACAGCAGTTGCTGATGCATCTTTCAAAGTAGTCAATGATTCGATATCTTCAGGATCAATATCGTTGAATGCACGTTCTACTCCGTCCACCAAAATCAAGGGAGTAGCCGTATTGGGAGTAGCAATACCACGAATCCAGATATCTGCTGCATCTTTTCCAGGCTCACCTGTACGTTGTACAGCAACTACACCAGCCAGACGACCGGCCAAGGTGGTAGTCAAACTAGCCGAAGGAGTTTTTATATCTTCCAGCTTCATACTGGATTGTGCACCGATATTACTGATTTTACGTTGTGTACCGTAACCGACAATCACAGTTTCTTCCAGTTCGTTTACCTGTTCTTCCAGTACAACATCATAGATATTTGTAGATGAGTTTATTCTTACCTCCGAAGGTTTAAATCCGATATAAGTAAACTTAAGAACAGCATTCTTCTTGCTGACACGCAATTCAAATAACCCATCCATATTGGTTATTGAACCATTGGTATCTCCATCCACAGTAACATTCACACCAATAAGTGGCTCTCCTTTGGTGTCCGTTACACGACCTGTGATTTTTCGAGCATTCTGTTGTTGCGCGGCAGAAACGGCAGCTGACTTTCCTGAGATAAAAACTTGTCTGTCAGAGATTCTATAAGTACAGGACGTACCTTCAAAGAGTTCAGTAAGGATTTCGTCTATCTTCTTGTCTTTGCTATCAATGGATACCTTACGATCCAGATTTATTGCATCATCCAAATAGAAAAAGACAAACTGGCTGGTTTTCTCTATTGTTTGAAAGACTTCTCTCAACGTCTTATTGTTCACGTTCACCGAGAGAGTTTTGAGCTGGGAATAATTATTGTTATTAGCGAAAGAATAACTTACTCCCAAAAGTAAGAAGCAAAGAAATAGCTTGAGTATTTTGCTCTTTCTTCCCTTAATTGAATTTTTCATATTAACAATGTCCAAATTTCTCATAATATTATTATTTTATAACTTAATACTTACAGGCATATGAGCCCCATCTGGATAATACAGCAGTATTATCCACTCTTTATAAAAATCGCCATAAATTCTTGAGATTTATTTTATTAATTACTATATTTTTCTGTGTCTATTTTTTCACGACCCGATAAGTTTTATACTGTCCATCATAGGCATAAGATATTGGTGCTACAAAGGTTAATCCATTAATTACTGTCTCAAAGTTGTCTTTCAAATCAATTTTTCCGGAACATTTTATCTTACTTAGCGCTGAGTCAAATTCGACATTTATTCCATAGTAAGTGGACAGACGTTTCAATACAATTCCCAAATCGGCACTATTGAAACAATAGAGACCATTTACCCATGAAATCATTTGTTCCACATCTACCTGTGAAATATTTTCCTTCCCTTCTACAGAACTGAACATCTGGTTAGGAGCTAAAATAGCTTTTGGGGTTTGCGTCGTCTCAACCTGCACACACCCTTGAGCCAGCACCACACTGCGAATTGGCTCAGATTCATAAGCTGTCACATTGAATTTAGTACCCAGCACCCTAACGTTCATATCTTTAGTACGTACATAAAAAGGACGTTCTTCATCTCTAGCTACTTCAATATAGATTTCTCCGTCAACATAGATTTCGCGTTTATCCTTTTCAAATTCTGTAGGATAAATGACTCTGGTACCTGCATTCACCCATACTTTAGAGCCATCAGAAAATGTCAGTACAGAACGCTTTCCACGTGGGATAACCAACTGATTATAAACCGCCAGTTCTTTTTTGGATATATTTTCTTCGTTAGCTTTAATTGCTACAGAATCATAGGTAATTGTAGTCTCTTTTTCTTTCAGACTTACGACTTTATCTTCTGCCAGAATCAACAATGTTTCCTCTGTAGCCGGTAATTCGGTCTTAGTCTGAACTGCAAATGTCGCAATATCAGGAGCCAAAACCGCCTGATAATTCTTTAATAAAAAGAAACTACCAACCAAAATAGCTACACTGGCTGCGGCAGTCAACCCTATCAGAAAAAAGTTTTTATGTTTAATCTTATCATTTTTAATATTTGTTGTCTGGATATCAGCCCACAACTCTCCCAGTTCCTGATCCGAAAGCAAATCACCTTCTGAAGTAGAAATCGTTTCTATATATTCTCTTGCCGCAAAATAATCATCTATATTAGAAGGAGTAGATTTCTCAAAACGATCCCAAAACTCTTGTATCTCTTCTGTTGGATATTTAACAGAAGAAATAAAAAAATCATTTTGAAGGAATTCTTCAAAAGTATATCTAGAAAAATCAGTATGTTTCAGTTCTGAATTAATCATTTTTATTGTCTTTACATTAGGATAACAGTTCTACTTTGATTTTATACTCACTTTTCTCAAACTATTTTCGATATTTTTTTGATGGGCAGGAAAAAGCTGAATATTCTTCTCTCCTATTCTCGCTTGAATAGATTCCGTACACGCCCCAAAGCCCGCTGGATAGAGTTAGATACAGACTGATAATTCATGTCCGTGATTTTACTAATTTCATCAATACTCATATCCTTAATATACCGATAATAAACAATTTCACGTTGCCTGGTGGTTAAGGAGGACATCATAGCATGCACCTTCATATGAGTATTCTTCTCTTGTTCCTTATTTATATAAATAGTTTCCGGAGTAGAAAAATGCTCTTCGGACTGGTCTTCTTTCTCATCAGCTTCGTCCAATGAAAAAGAATCAGATGTTTTCTTTAACGCATTAAAGAGTGTATTTTTCAGTGCCACCATCAAATAAGCTATAATGTTATCAGTAGGGGTTAATTTGGCACGGTTGGTGTAAATCTTCACAAACACATCATGAATACAATCTTTGACCAACTCCCTGTCCGAAGTATACAGTAAACCATATCGGAACAGCTCTTGTACAGTCTGATTATATATTTGAGAATACGCACTCGAATCTCCTTCGAGAAACCTCTTCCATAAAAGAGAATCAGAGAGAGTGTGTATATCTGAGGCCATCTATAACAAGTTTATGAGTTTACAAGGACAAAAATAAAACAATAAATCAAAAAAAAGCCCACCTTTATAGAAAAAGTTAATTGCAAAGAGAAAAGCCATCATTTCCTATAGATAAATAGTTTTCTCTTTGCAATTTCCCCAATACTTTTTCTATTCTGGATAAAGTGTCTGGATAAAATTTATTTGTTTAAACTTCAACTACATTTTATATGCTCATTTTTCATTGTAAAGAAATGAATAGCCATATGAAAAAACTTATCTGAAGTCCGGAGCAGCAGTCTCCAAGGAAGGTACAGCGCCTTTCACAAACGGCCAGCCACCTTTCCACTGCACACGATCCATCATCAATACACGGCCCTCCGGATTAGCAACACTGACCGCATGATAGAACATCCAATCGTTTCCTTTCTTATCTGTCACCAGTTCAGAATTATGCCCCGGACCGACAAATGCCTTATTCTTCTGAATCAATATCTCATGATGATTATCTGACATTGAACGCCCTTTCTTGTCAACATAAGGGCCGAACAGATTCTTCGAACGCCCCACAACTGTAGTATATGTGCTCTTCAAACCTTCACAGCAGCGGCCGATGGAAGCAAACAAATAATAATAACCATCCCGTTTATGAATATACGTACCTTCATAAGCAGTACCGGCTATTTGCTCTATTGGAGCACCTTTCTTCAAAGAGAGACCATCATCTGTCAGTTCCGTACCATATATTCCGTGGAAGCTCCCCCAAAAAAGGTATTTCTTTCCATTATCTTCAATATAAAAAGGATCAATGCAATTCTGTATATTGATTTCATTGCTCCGGAATAACTTACCCAAATCAGTAAATGGTCCTTCCGGCTTATCAGCAGTAGCAATACCAATACCACATGTCCACTCACCTCCCCAAGTGGACATAGAATAATACATTACGTATTTATCACCGATTTTATTAATATCCGGTGCCCATATTCTCCCTTTAGGTTCGAAGTTTGGACGGGTAGCATCTGTAAAAGCAGTACCTACATAATACCAGTTTACCAAGTCTCTTGATCGATGAATAGGTACATTTTTAATACTTTCAGTTGCGTATAGATAGTAATATTCATCGTCTCCTTTTATAATAGTAGGATCGGGCAAACTAAAGTTTATTACAGGATTAGCATATGTTTTAGCGCGAACAGGGGTTGCCAAAGGGCTAGCTCCTACTCCTTCAAAAGTCATACGGACAGGCTCTATTTTTCCGTCTTTATTAAAATACATACGGTCTATACAAGTTGCACGGCTGTTCGCTGCAGTTTCGCCCAACGGACGACGGTGATAAATGATATACCATTCATCTGATCCGGGACCTTTAACTACCGAATGATGACCAGCACCGGTTGCTATATTAGTATCTTGCTGCAGAATTTTTCCGACTCTTTCAAACGGACCGAACGGTGAATCCGCAATGGCATAGGCTACACTATAATCCGGACCTCCCCAGCCACCTTCCGACCACATAAAATAATATTTTCCATTATGTTTCAGCATAAACGGCCCTTCCACATAATTTTGGGGAGTCACTTCCTTATAGATAGTACCATCCTCAAAAGGTACAATACTCAATAAATCCGGTGCCATCTTCACCATATTACAATGTCCCCAACCACCATAATACATATAATATTGTCCATCATCATCCTTAAATACAAACTGATCAATCGGCTGAGCACCATTTACAATCTTATCAATCAACGGTTTTCCCAACGCATCTTTAAAAGGTCCTGCAGGATTGTCTGCTACAGCAACTCCAATTCCGCCTAACTCATTATTATTTTGGATATCATTGGCTCCGAAGAAGAAATAATATTTATCATTAGCATGGATTACTGCCGGGGCCCACAATGCACGTCTGAGCCAGCTGATATTTTCTTTGGAAAGTACTTTCGGATGCTTGGTCCAGTTTACCAAATCTTTTGATGAGAAAGCATCCATGAATATCTGATCATCATAAGCGGCAGAATAGGTAGGATAAATCCAGTATTCGTCTCCAAACACAATCCCTTCCGGATCGGCATACCAACCAGGGAAAATAGGATTACCACTCGTTTTCGGAAGCTTACTTTTGTTTTGGGCAGATATAGATACAGAACAGCAAATTACACAGAAAAGAAAAAGATGTCTAAGTTTCATATATTATTTATTTAAAAGTTCACTTCGCAAAGATGAGAAAAAACAAAGAAAAGTTTCAGAAATTACAGTTCATTTAACAACAAAAACTGACCATTCTACTTCCATTTGCATGATTTATCAATATTTTATGCTTACTTTGCATTGTCATTATCAAATGAGAAGTACCATGAGAAGCAGATTGTTTTTATTATCCATTATCTTATTAATCGGTGTCTCTTGCCAGCATAAGAAGGCTACAACAGAGAAAGAAACTGTAGCCGCAGGAAATACCTATACGAACCCGTTACTTGAACGTGGAGCAGAGCCATGGGCTATTTTTCATGAAGGCAAATATTATTATACACAGGGCTCAGAAAACAGAGTCATACTTTGGGAAACCGATGATATAACAGACCTCTCACATGCTACTCAAAAAGATGTATGGATACCCACCGACCCCAGCAACTCCTATCATCTGTGGGCACCCGAAATTCATCGTATAAATAACAAATGGTATATTTACTTTGCCGCAGACGACGGCAATATGGATAATCACCAGATTTATGTTGTCGAGAATGAAGCCGCCAACCCCATGGAAGGAACATTTGTGATGAAAGGACGCATACAGACAGATAAAGACAACAACTGGGCAATCCATGCCAGCACCTTTGAACATGATGGCCAACGCTATATGATATGGTGCGGCTGGCAAAAACGAAGGATAGACAGTGAAACCCAATGTATCTACATCGCTACTATGAAGAATCCATGGACACTGTCTTCTGACAGGATTCTCATCTCCAAACCTGAATATGAATGGGAATGCCAATGGGTAAATCCGGATGGCAGCAAAACAGCCTATCCGATACATGTAAACGAAGCACCCCAATATTTTGAATCAAAGAATAAAGACAAAGCATGCATCTTCTATTCAGCCAGTGGTAGCTGGACTCCTTATTATTGTGTCGGATTACTGACTGCAGACGCAAAAGCTAACTTACTCAATCCGGCTTCCTGGAAGAAGTCTCCGGTTCCGGTACTACAACAAGACCCTGAAAACAATGTATACGGTCCCGGCGGAATATCTTTCACTCCGTCTCCGGATGGGAAAGAATGGTATATGCTATATCATGCCCGCCAGATACCGAATGACGCTCCTGGCGCATCCGATTCCCGTTCTCCCCGTTTACAGAAGATAGACTGGGACAAAGACGGAATGCCCGTGCTGGGAACCCCTCAAAAAGAAGAGGAACCAATGGCAAGGCCATCCGGTTCCCCTATTCATAAAAAACAGAACTAATTACAGATTGTACTCTGAGGGCCGAGATAAGAACGCTTCATTCCTCCCAAGTCAATGACAATCTTTTGAATAACGACGCCCGGATCACCACAGCGTATCTGCAAAGTGTGCTTACCGGGCTTCTTTACATACAAAGTAGACTTATTCACTCTGCAATTCTTCAATACGCTATCATACCAGATTTGAGAATATTCGATAGCTGAAGTAGAAGGAGTAGAAATGGAACCATCATCTATACGGACACTATACTTTGTATCCGAGTTAGTATGTTCCGGCAATTTGTAGTCCCGCTCAGCATGCAAGGGAAATGTCGGCAAAACATACGTATATACATCATAAATCCCGGCATTAAATGTATAGAAATCATATTCCACCCTGGGGACATCACCTGCACGATACATTTGTAAGGGAGCTGTCGGATTCCCCAACTGCAAAGAGCGCCCCTCAAAACCAAGTCCCGGAAGGATACTCATCCGAATGTCATTACTCTCAAACTTCCGGTGGAAATCGGCTGCCGGAATAGAAATGTAACCATTCTCCTCTACATACAATCCTTGTACTTCTGTGCGTGCAGGAGACTCAGGATTGAATACAGAAACCAGTACAGTCTCCTTCTGGGTGCCGGAAGTTATATCAATTTGTCCTTTCACCTTTTCTCCTGCCGGCACCTTATCCCAGTCAACAGATATATAGATACGGTTTTCCGCAGACGTCTTACCACTTTTCTGAGAGATCAGTATCCAGTCTTCCGAAGGCGTGATACTCCAGCTTAGCTCTCCGGTCCCCTGATTATATATATCTATCCAATGACTTTTACGTGAATAAGTGCTGTAGGCGGGCAATGTATGAAAACTCATTCCTCCTTTATCCAAATTTTCGCTTTCTGCCTGAAGCCCCAGCTTAGGAAAGCCAACAGGTGTGTATTCCTCTTCCATCAATGGGATCATGAAATAGGAACTCGTACCATCATAGTTCTGTTTTAAAGACATCATGTGCTTCCATTTTCCATCCAGCAGAGAGTTGTATCCATCGGTTATGATTTCGAGACTATCATGATAGCACTTCACCTGAGCCTTAAGCCGATTGGCGGCAGCACGTTGCTGACGGACATACTGACGGTAAAACTGTCCTTTGATGGTCATATGATTCATCAGTTCGGCCCCTTTCACCGGATAGTATAATAATTGATAGAAAGCCGGTTTACTCTTTTCGTCCAATGAAGCTAACAAATCCTCCGTTTTTTTCCCAATACGGCTATACTCAGTCAAGCGTCTTTCCGCTTCATTATAGTTAGCAAAAGAGAACTCCGTATCCGTACGTTTCTCTCCGCCTCCCCAATAGTTATTCCAATATCCCCAGCCCATGTACTCCGGCTTTCTGGAAAAAGCCAAATTTATATGAGAACAAGTTATATCTTCCAATGTATCGTAGTACTCCTCACCAAACATCTTTGCCAGCCAACGTGCCGGATAAGTGGCGACATTATCCGCATTGAAGCTGTCTATATCATAAGCCATATCAAGGAAAAGGGAGATTTGTGTTTCAGCCCCTTTCAAGTCTCCGCAATTCGCCAGCCAGACACGATCGGCAGTGGTATCATACGCCTTACGAAGTTCTTCATACATCAATGCCGGAGGGGTAGTACTATACCACAAATAGCTATGAGGAACACCCAAATAAGATATATGATAGTAAACGCCTGCACGTCCGGAGCGCTTTTGCTCCTGCGGACCACTCAGACGTTTCATATAACCGAAATTATCATCCGCCCAGATAATTGTAACATCATCCGGCAATTCCAGTCCGTTCGAATAGATTTCCAGCACTTCCTTATAAGGCGTAAATGCCTGTGGGATTGTTTCAACAGGTTTGTCGATATGCCGGGCAATGATCTCTCTCTGAGCATTCAGTGCACTTTCCAGCATCTTAACCTTTTCCCGCATCGGCACATCTCCGCCACCCATAGCTGCATCATGCAAGCCTCTTAAAGCCAGCGTATATACATTTTCATACGCACAGTTTTCCTTCACACGATTACTCAATACCTCGTTGATCTTATCTTTGTTCTTGTTATAATCCCATGGTCCCATCGTCTTGCTGTCCCATTCGCTGGCAGTGTTCAGCAATAACGGTTCGCAGTGACTGGACCCCATAACAATGGCAAAGGTATCAGCTACCAGTTTATTTTCCGGTATCTTATAAAATGCGGTAGAAACGGGGTGCATGGCCGGTGCCAGATGATTAGCTTTCAGTCGCAGCAACAGCTCGCATATTTTGGCATAGGTACGAGGACCGATATTTCCTCTTTCTTTCTCGAATGTCTTGGCAGCCCAAGGTTTCAGTCCCCAGTCTTCGTCATTTAAGAAAATTCCTCTGTACTTCACCGAAGGAGTCTTGGACAAAGTGGCGGGGGCATCGACATAAAGCGTCTTATGTTTCTTCACCGGAACATCAGCCCACCAGTACCAAGGAGACACTCCCATCATTTCCGAAAGCGAAAAAAGTCCGTACGCAGCTCCCCGCCTGTCGCTCCCCGCTACTACCAGCGCTTTGCTGACTCCGGGGAATGGACGGGAAACCGTCTGAATCAGAAATCGTTCCCATGTCCCTTCCAAAGAAGAGATATCTAGCTTGCCCTTCTCAGCTAACTGGCGGATCAGCCGATTTTTCTCAACTGTACCCACAATAATAATCTCTTTGTCGCCTTTCAGTTTGTCCGTCAACCGTAATTGTTGTCCGGTCACTGATTCGACGTCCGAAACAAAAAGCTCCGCAGTCTTACGTACCACCAAATAGTCATCAGTATCATAAACTACTACAGCTTTCGCTTTCGAAGTAACCAAGGGAAAAGCATACTTACTCTGAATAGCATTCTCTTTAATGACTACCTGCGACTGTAGGGCAGAAGTAACCGACAATACTACTAATAAAAAAAGAATTCTCATTGATAAAGTTTATTATAGTTGTTTTTCAGTTTATTTACGACTATCCGCGGAAACATACGATTGTTCTCCCTCCAAAAGTCATAATTATCTCCGGTAATATAAGCTACTTATTATTCAATTAAGGACAAAAAATAACCATTATCGCATAAAAAACTGTCATTCACTATAAAATGACGAGCATTTATCATTTATTGAACAGCAAATTTCCTTTATTCTTCTCTGATTAGCTTTTCTTTGCAATATTCCTTTTATGAATATTAATTCTTCTATTTAATACATATAAAGATAATTACCATGAAAAAGAATTTTCTAGCAGTGCTATTCGCATTGGCTCTTTGTAGCCCGACATTCGCTCAATGGAAGCCCGCCGGTGATAAGATAAAGACTCCGTGGGGTGAGCAGTTGAATCCTAAAAACGTATTACCGGAATACCCACGCCCCATTATGGAACGCCAGGATTGGAAGAATCTGAATGGTAGCTGGAATTATGCGATTACTAAAAAAGGAGAACCGGCACCAAACAATTACCAAGGAGAGATTTTAGTACCTTTTGCAGTCGAATCTTCCCTGTCAGGAGTAGGTAAAACCATTAACGAGCATCAGGAATTATGGTATCAGCGTACTTTTGATGTACCGTCAGCATGGAAAGGCAAACAAATATTACTGCACTTCGGAGCTGTGGACTGGAAAGCCGATGTATGGGTAAATGACGTAAAAGTAGGACAACATACAGGAGGCTTCACTCCATTCTACTTTGATATTACTTCCGCATTGAATAAAGGCAATAACCAGTTGGTTGTGAAAGTGTGGGACCCCTCTGACCGTGGCGAACAGCCGAGAGGAAAACAAGTAGAAAGACCGGAAGGAATCTGGTATACACCAGTCACAGGTATCTGGCAGACTGTATGGCTGGAACCGGTAGCTGCCCAGCATATCGCCCAACTGAAAACAACTCCGGATATCGACAAGAAGACTGTCAAAGTGGAAGTAGCCACCAACGTATGCTCTCCAGACAAAGTGGAAGTGAAAGTATTCGACGGCAAAAACCTCGTAGCCAAAGGAGCAGCGCTCAATGGCGTACCGGTAGAATTAACAATGCCGGAAGACGTTAAATTATGGACACCCGAGTCTCCTTCACTTTATAATATGGAAGTCACTCTTTATAAAGACGGCAAAGCTGTAGACCAAGTGAAGAGTTACACCGCTCTCCGCAAATTCTCAACTCATAAAGACAAGAATGGTATTACACGCCTGCAACTCAACAACAAAGACTATTTCCAGTTTGGTCCGCTCGACCAGGGTTGGTGGCCGGACGGCTTATACACAGCGCCAACAGACGAAGCATTGGTATATGACTTGAAGAAGATCAAAGATTTCGGCTACAACATGGTGCGCAAGCACGTAAAAGTAGAACCGGCACGCTGGTATACTTATTGCGACCAACTCGGACTGATCGTATGGCAAGATATGCCGAACGGAGGTCGCGGTCCTGCCGAATGGCAGATGCACAAGTACTATGACGGCGCAGACGCCATCCGCTCCGCAGCATCAGAAGCTAACTATCGCAAAGAATGGAAAGAAATTATCGACTACCTGTATTCTTATCCGAGCATCGGCGTATGGGTACCTTTCAACGAAGCATGGGGACAATTCAAGACTCCTGAAATCACTAAATGGACGAAAGAATACGACCCCAGCCGTCTGGTAAACCCTGCCAGTGGAGGTAACCACTACACGTGCGGAGATATTCTCGACCTTCATAACTATCCCGGACCGAACCTCTATCTCTACGATCCGATACGCGCTACCGTACTGGGCGAATATGGCGGTATAGGTATGGCACTGAAAGGACATCTGTGGCTGGCAGACAAGAACTGGGGCTACGTGAAGTTCAACACGCCGGAAGAAGTGACTAATGAATACATAAAATATGCAGACCATTTATTGGAACTGATCGAGAAAGGCTTCTCGGCTGCCGTATACACACAAATCACAGATGTGGAAGAAGAAGTGAACGGTCTGGTTACTTACGACCGGAAAGTTATTAAAGTAGACGAGCCTAAAATCAAAGCCATCAACCAGAAAATTTGTAACTCGCTAAATAAATAAAAGTTTCATATTAATGAATAAACTATTCTCTACAATCATGTCAGTTTGCCTCGCATGCAATGTGCAGGCAACTGACCTGTTTAAAACGAGTCAGGATATCGCTTTGCGTGCACCGTCCGTACCTCTGATCACTTCCGACACTTATCTTGCTATCTGGTCTCCCTACAACGAACTGAACGAAGGGAACACCGAACACTGGACAGCCGCCACCCATCCTTTACTGGGAGCGCTCCGGGTGGACGGGAAAGTATATCGTTTCATGGGCAAGGACAAGCTAAACCTCGAAACAATCCTTCCGATGACAAACACCGAACGTTGGGAAGCAAAGTTCACCATGAGCCAACCGGCGGCCAACTGGATACAGCCCCAGTTCGATGATTCCGGATGGACCAAGGGCAAAGCCGCTTTCGGCACCAAAGACATGAAACGCATCGGCACAGAGTGGAACACCGAAGACATCTGGGTACGCCGTAGTTTCAACCTCAATCAAGACCTGACAAACGACATTATCTACTTACGTTATTCACACGACGATGTATTCGAGCTCTATCTGAACGGAGAAAAACTGGTGGCAACCGATTATTCCTGGAATGACGATGTTACCATCGAACTATCCGCATCAGCTAAAGCCAAGCTCCGTAAAGGAACAAACATTATTGCAGCACACTGTCACAACACAACCGGCGGAGCATACGTTGATTTCGGCCTGTTCCGTGAGAACAAACAGCTCAGCAACTTCAAGGAAGCTGCTATCCAGAAGTCTGTCGATGTATTACCGACACAGACCTACTATACATTCACCTGCGGTCCGGTAGAACTGGATCTCGTATTCACAGCACCTCTGCTGATGGAAGATCTTGATCTTATCTCGACCCCTATCAACTACATCTCCTATCGGGTACGTTCACTCGACAAGAAACAACATGATGTGCAAGTGTATATCGAAACAACCCCGCAACTTGCCGTACACGAACCGTCACAACCAACCATCTCAGAAAAGATCAGCAAAAACGGAATGGATTACCTCAAGGCAGGTACCATCGACCAGCCTTACGTAAAACGTAAAGGAGACGGTGTACGCATCGACTGGGGATATGCTTATCTGGGAAGCAACAGCGCACCCAACAAGGACTTAAGCATAGGTAACTACTATGACATGAAGCAAGCCTTCATCACCAACGGCAAACTATTGCCAAACTCCCAGGATTTCATCACCCGCAGCGAAAGCGATATGCCCGCCATGGCTTATACCGAAAACTTAGGCAAGGTAGACAATCAAGGGAAAAGCGGATATGTGATGTTAGGCTACGACGATATCTACTCGATCGAATATTTCTACGAACGCCGCATGGCATACTGGAAACACAACGGTCAAGTCAGCATCTTTGATGCTTTCGAACGTGCGCAGGCTTCTTATCCCTCATTGATGAAACGTTGCCGTGCCTTCGACCAACAACTGATGGCTGATGCAGAAAAAGCCGGAGGCAGGAAATATGCCGAACTACTCGCATTGACTTACCGCCACTCCATTACCGCCCATAAACTCCTTACCGACAAGGAAGGCAACCTGCTTTTCTTATCCAAAGAGAACCATAGTAACGGCTGTATCAACACAGTAGACCTAACTTATCCATCCGCTCCACTATACCTTATTTACAATACGGAACTGATGAAGGGAATGCTCAACTCTATCTTCTACTACAGCGAAAGCGGACGCTGGAACAAGCCTTACCCCGCTCATGACTTAGGAACTTATCCAATAGCCAACGGGCAACTTTATGGTGAAGATATGCCTATCGAAGAAGCCGGAAACATGATTCTGGTAACTACAGCCATCTCTATGATGGAAGGCAATGCCAACTATGCTTCCAAATACTGGGAAACATTATCAACATGGGCAAACTATCTGATTGAGAACGGTCTGGACCCTGAAAACCAACTTTGTACAGATGACTTTGCCGGACATCTGGCACACAATGCCAATCTTTCCGCCAAAGCGATCATGGCAATCGCCGGATACGGAGAAATGGCACGTATGCTGGGCAAAGAAACAACTGCGAACAAATACATCGAAACCGCCAAAAGACTGGCGATAGAATGGGAGAAGATGGCATTTGACGACGATCACTACAAACTGGCATTTGACAAACCGGGAACGTGGAGTCAGAAATACAATCTGATATGGGACAAAGTGTTTAACATGAACATTTTCCCGCAGAAAGTATTTGATACGGAAATTCCTTTCTATCTGACCAAGCAAAATAAATATGGTTTGCTATTGGACTCCCGCGCACAATATACCAAATCCGACTGGGTACTATGGAGTGCCTGTATGTCTCCAGACGATGCTACGTTCCAAAAGTTCATCGACCCGATCTATACTTATGCGAACGAAACAACTTCCCGTGTGCCTATCAGCGACTGGCATGATACGAATACAGGAAAGATGATGAATTTCAAGGCACGTTCCGTAGTAGGTGGCTACTACATGAAGCTACTGATGGAAAAAGTCAAAGAACAGAAATAAAACGAATACTCTTTTCCTCGTTGAATATAGACAAACAGCCCTTTTGCCTAGCGTAAAAGATGCTGTTTGTCTTTTTTCATATCATTTAATGATACGATCAGTTTTCCGGAGTTATATCATCAATCAGATATTGTCCGTCAACGTTAACCACTCTGACCGGGATACTCACGGCACGTTCATACTGGCTGCCTTTAGCCGAAGTATAGTTAACCTCATACCAATTATCATTCAGATGTTTCACCGACAATGTTTTCATGTCATTTTCACCTAAATCTTGCGCACGAATGATCGGATCGGCATCTGTCGCCTCTATCAGCCTATCAACTTTCTCTATCAGCTCTTTGGTCAGAAACTTTTGCTTAATTGAATCCCCAAGTGCGAGAGCTTCTTTACCGGTGGACATGAAACTGGCAGCATAAGCCTCATAAAAGTCTTCAATCATGCCGATGGCTTCTTGTTCAATTCTACTACTGTCCGACACATTCGCCTGTACGTCAGCTGGTTCTGCCGATGTATCCATATTCTTCCGGCTCTGATTGGAACAGGAAAGAAGAAGCATTACGGACTGCAATAATAACAAATGTACAATTCTCAATTTCATAACATTAATGGTTCTTGTTTTAAACTAATAATCAGATTTCCAAACTAATCAGCCTCCCCCTTCAGAATCTCTTCAGTTTTATCCTGACCGGTATAAAAATCTATATTTGCAAAATAACACAAATATTTCCAGAAATAAAGCGTCAGGAACATTCGCACATCACGATCTGTTTTAAAATCACTGCAAAAATGATCCGTGTTCCTGGCAATTTCCCAAAATATCATAACCGAAGAAACTCCTCCTGTCGCATTTTCCGCTTTGACATACGCTTTCAAGGCCGGATGAATGGCCGGTTCCAATTCTCTTTGCCAATATGTGAAGCCATCCAACCGTTTCTTAAACGGCAATATTATATACTCAACCTGAGCTTTCATATACGCATATTGTAGTGAATCGGCAACAAGGCTAAGAGAGCCACCATGCTCCTGCTGATTCTTGGATGCTTGTTGATAAGCATCAGACTGACGATATTCTGACGGAGAAACACCATCCGGAACAAACAGCGTGCAAGAATCATTCAGAATAGCTCCATCAACAAAATAGGAATGAAGTAAACCACCCGCAATCCCTATGTTTTCATTTACCACCTAGCATCTCATGAATTACATCCTCTCTTTTATTGCTAAGTTCATCTATCAACTTTTTCGTGTGTTGTCTTATTGCTGGACTGAAGATTTGGGGATACTCCTTTTCGATTTCATCCAAAGAATAATTTTTGTTATCCCTCAAAAAGAGTACGAATACATAATTCATCAGGTCTGCTTCAGTTGGTTTCTCCTTCAAGCGTTTTTTGAAAAGAGAGGCAGCTTGTTTGTAAGCATCCATAGCCAGGCTCTTTTTAGCATTCTCTTCCAGCATCATTCCCTTACCTAAAATATAGTAAGGATCATCCGGAGAGAATTTCTCCATTTGCAACATGGTTTGCAGTGCTTTCTCCTTCTGTCCCAACGCCATTAAGTATTTAATCTTATTTGCATATGCCAGTTTGTATGAAGGCTCCAAAGCTATCGCCTCATCTGAAAGATGAATAGCCTTATTTAAAGAATCGGAATCATTAAAGAAACCCGCAGTTTTCACAGATTGGTTATTCTTCTCAACTGCTTTGGGAGAAATCTGAGCTATCGCAAAACTCGTGTTCGTGCATAAAAGCAAAATAATAAGTGTTCTCATAATTCTATTTATTATCATTGATTAGATTTTGTTTAATGTGATACACAAAGAACGACAAAAAACAATAGAAACACGAACATTTTCTATTCAAAAAATGATAAAATCTATTCAACAATAAAAATAAGGCAGCCTTTCTCATTCAGTACAAACGAATTTTGATAAAAAGAATTATCAACATGAAACAGCAATCCGATTAGTATTTATAGAGTAATGAACAGTTTCTTTCTTAGATTGAACGTTTTTTTTCCTTCTTTATTCATCGAAACCGCTATCTTTGTAGTAGTTCACATGATACTAAAATAGCACAGAGAAAGTGCTGAACATAAAAATCATACAATAAAATAGACAACTAAAAATAGACAGCACTAATATGAAAAACAAACCGTTATTATTTTTACTCTCAGTATGCGGACTTTTAGCAATATCTGCACGTGGAGAAAATCCACCCGCTAAAGTGATATTCGAACAGTACATGAATCAAGCTCAAACTTTTGCCGATAACTATCCGCGTGAAAAAGCATATCTGCATTTTGATAATACAAGCTATTATGTGGGCGACACGATATGGTTCAAAGCATATGTCACTCTTGCCGAAAAACAAGTTTTCAGTTCAATCAGCCGTCCTTTGTATGTGGAACTGGTAGATCAGGCAGGGCACGTTACTGATAAACAGATCATTAAACTATCACAAGGAGAAGGCAACGGGCAGTTTGTACTCCCCCAGTCAATGCTATCCGGTTATTACGAAGTACGTGCTTACACCCGCTGGATGCTTGCATTCAGTGATCCGCAGTACTTTTCACGTACTTTCCCTGTCTATCAGCTTTCTCATAGCGACCAGTTGGAGCGTAGTATCAGCACCTATGAGTTGAGTCCGTCTATGGAGAAAAGGCCGGAAGAAACAAGAGAGAAGCTGAGTCTGCGTTTCTTTCCGGAAGGAGGACAGTTAGTCGAAGGGATAACTTCGCAGGTTGCTTTCAAAGCAGAAAGCAAAAATGAAGGAAATATTCAATTATCAGGCACACTTTATACCAAAGAAGGGCAAGAAATCACGTCTTTTGAAACTTTACACGATGGAATGGGAGCTTTTGAGTATACGCCTTCTGCTCTGCCGGCAATCGCTAAAGTAAACTTTCAAGGAAAACAGTATGAATTTACCCTCCCTAAAGCACTGCCAAGCGGGTATATTCTGAAAGTAGGCAATAATGCAGGGGCTATTTCTGTGACGGTATCATGTAATGCAGCGACCCCGCAGGATACATTAGCCGTTTTTATAAGCCATCAGGGACGTCCCCATGCCTATCAGCTTATCCACTGTCAGGCAAATAAGCCTCAGCAATTTACAGTATTGTCGCGCAAGTTACCGGCAGGAGTCTTACAAATCAGTCTGCTCAATCGTGCCGGAAATACTTTATGCGACCGCTTTATCTTTGCTTCTCCACGGGCTCCTTTACAAATCTCGCCCAAAGGTTTAAAAGAGATTTACGCTCCTTATGCTCCCATCCGCTGCGAACTGCAGTTGAACAACGCCATAGGAGAACCGATACCCGGCAAATTATCAGTCAGTATCCGTGACGCCGTCCGCTCTGATTATATGGAATATGATAACAATATCTTCACCGACCTTCTACTTACATCGGACTTGAAAGGCTACATTCATCAACCCGGCTACTACTTCACAGAGAGTTCTCTCCGGAAACAGAAGGAACTGGATATACTGTTAATGGTACACGGATGGCGTAAATATGATATGACACAACAGATCGGTATCAGCCCATTCACCCCACTTCAGTTGCCAGAAAGCCAACTGGTACTTTATGGACAAGTCAAATCTACGATTCTCAAAAACAAGCTGAAGGATATAGCTCTCAGCGTAATGGTGAAGAGAGATGCAGAGATTATTACCGGTCAGACCGTTACGGATGAGAACGGACATTTCAGCATTCCGCTGGAAGATTTCGAGGGATCAATGGAAGCTGTGATCCAGACTCGCAAAGTGGGAAAAGAACGAAATAAGGACGCTTCTATTCTCATCGACCGGCATTTCTCGCCTGCTACGCGTGCATACGGTTACAGAGAGTTGCACCCGGAGTGGAGCAACATTGCCCACTGGCAACAGGAAGCTGAAAAATTCGACTCTTTATATATGGATTCCATCCGTCGGGTAGACGGGCTTTATCTTTTGGACGAAGTTGAAATCAAAAGTAAGCGGCGCAGTCAAAGTACGAATATGGCGACTAAAATTAATGAGCAAAGTATTGATGCCTACTATGATATACGCCAGGCTGTCGATCAGCTTCGCGACAATGGCAAAGTTGTCACCACTATCCCGGAGGTGATGGAAAAATTAAATCCACTCTTTTACTGGGACCGTTCCAATGATAACTGTACTTACCGCCAGAAACCGATCTGTTATATTATGGATAACAAAATTCTATCGTCAACAGAAGTAAACATGATGCTGACTGAAATAGACGGTTTGGCTTCTATTATCATCAGTAAAGGCACAGGAGGAGTAGATGATGAAATTATCCAGAATACCAAAATGTCTAATTCCAATGATGTAGATGTATCGGAACTGGACAAATATAGTATTTTCTACCTCATTCCATTGCCCAGACATGATGTTCTGAATAAACACGAGACTGCGGCTCTTGGTACCCGGCAGACTGTTATGCAGGGATATACACCGGCATTGGAGTATTATTCTCCTGCTTATATAGATAAAGAATTATACATGGATAAAGCAGACAAAAGACGAACTCTTTACTGGAATCCGACTGTGCAGACGGATGAAAATGGAAAGGCAGTGATCGAATGTTACAATAATCAGTATTCCACGCCATTGATTATTCAAGCTGAGACACTGAGTAATGACGGGAAGCTAGGGAGCGTGACGTATTCTACAGTTGCAGAAACGAAATAGTATGCTTTAGGATATTTGACAATAAACGGCACACAATCAGTCCTAAAATAACTTTTCAAAATAAGAGAAGAGGGTGAATTCAATAACTTGAACTTCACCCTCTTCTTGAATCATTAGATTAGCGATTAATAGAAACTACCATTCAATTGCTTGATCTTCGTCTGGAATCTGAGTATTGATATCACGTGATAATGTCAATGTACCTTTTACATGATAGCGAATGATGGTACCTTCCACTGGTATATAATTGAAATAATAATCAACATTATTAATTATTACATAACGGTGTTCCAGATAAGGCTTCGCGTCATCCATTGATGAAGAAATACGAAATGAAGGAGTCACGTCCTTGTTTAATTCAAATCCAATCTCTTCTGCATTATCACAGGAAATAGTAACCGAACCATTCGTCTCACCATTAAAAGCAAATTTGATTTTATACTTTCTACGGTCTGTATAATCCTCATCTACTATTCCTGCATACGTAAAAATAGTCTGTTCATCTATCACATACCCTCTTATTGACGATTTTGTGATAGATTCTGCTGTTTCTATCGGTTTACCATCTCCATCATATCCCGTCACCACCTTGTTGGTTATTCCTGTACCAGAATAATCGCCAGAGTAATCATTAAATGGGAAGATTCTCAATATCGCCTTAGCATAGTCTTTACGTGGATGAGCTACGTAGTTGTAAGACGCGTCGTCTACAATCTGCAATGGAAGTACCCATTTTTCTGACATATCAATGTTGCGAAAATCAAATTTAAGATCCAGTAAACCTTTATTTTCTCCTGCTTTTATCTGTAGAGATTCTGGATATGAAGCGTATGCCAATCCTTCTGCTCCCATATCCTCATAATATAGTTCTGTACGTGTAGCGTAACGAGCGTAATTCAAAATATTCAATGTATCAGCATCATGTGCTACGTGTACAGTGACATTACTTGGATTATCGGTAGAACCACTAACAAGTATCGGTAACTGATAATTGGACCTCCCTTCTCCTCCTTCTGCATAATTTCCTTCTGCATCATGGCGGCTATAAGGTACATATATATTCGTCACTCCCTTACTATCCAGTTGTGAACTGAAAGAAATGTAGTGCTCATATTGTTCATCTTCCCATTCCGAATTGCAGGAAGTTCCCAACATTGTCATTGCAGCCAAAGCTGCCAAAGTATATATTTTCTTCATATATAAGTCTTTATGTTTAGAATTAATCATACATTGTCCATCCTGGGTTCTGTGTTAAACGTGAATTACGTTTCAACTCACTATGTTTGATAGGCCATAACCATAGCTTTTCCGAGAAAGTAGACGGGAGATTGTAAACAGGAATTGCCGAATGGAATTCGTCTCTCTTAGCTTCACCAACAAAGACATTACAACCGTATATTTGCAGAGATTCTTCTACTGGCGCATCTTTCCAACGGCGAATGTCAAAGTAACGTTTTCCTTCGCCCATTAACTCTATCATACGTTCACGTTTTAATGCTTTACGCATATCATCAACCCCACTCTGCAGATAAAATTCGTCTGGATAGTCAGGCAACCCGGCACGAATACGTACCGGATGAATACCTCTTTCCATTTGTTCTTTATCACGGCTGATAGTGTAGGTTGTCGCCTCATTCCAAGAAGGTATATTGTATGTTCCAGTCAACTCATTCAATGCTTCAGCATAAAGCAGTAGAATATCCGCATAGCGAATTGCTGTTTCAGCTTTCGCAACATAATTGCCTGGATAGTCGTTTGGATGAACAAACTTTTTGATTCCTATACCTGTACGCAAGTAGAAACCGTCATTACGATAACCATCGGAACTTCCAAAGTAGTACCAAACTTGTTGATTTACATCGGCAGGTTTGCTTTCAGTCTGGCTCAAATAATACCAGGTACAGCCATTATAAGCAACAGAAGCATAGAATCGTGGTTCGCGTTCTACATATTGCAAAGAAACATTCATCCCAGTTTTGGCCTGATCGTTATCTCCTTTCTTCGGATCATATTTCCAACCTAATTCCGGATATTTATTATCCTTCAAGTCTTGCAAATCAGTAAATCCGGTTCTACGTTCACGAGTATCTACAATACCTTGATAATTAGCTACTCCTTGATACATAGAGTTCATACCCGGCTCATTACTACCATTATTCATATAATATGCATCCAGCATTTTCTGTGTCATACCATGACAGTTCCAGCCGCCATCATCTTTGGGCATCTGATGAAGTACCAACATATCTATATTTGTTGCCCCGCGTGTAAATATCAGTTCTTTATTGTTTGCAGGTAATATAGTACCATCAAAGATAGTACGATATGATCTGAGCGGGTCAATATTTGTCCATCCTTTTGGCCAGGGTTGATTGGAAAACTCGCCATCAGCCGGTGGAGTAACAGTCGGACGTTCAGAAGGTCCATTATCAGATGTGGATTTATTTACAATATTCAACTCATAAACATCTAAATCGATGACATCACGGCAAGCGGCAGCAGCTTTTGCCCATTTTTCTTCACTATATTCGGAAGAAAGCAAACGACGCCCTTCATCATCTACCAATTGCTGCGCATATTCATCATTATTTCCATTAGCAAACGGACTAGCTGCAAAAATCAGTGCATAAGCACGAACTGCCAATGCAGCTCCACGAGTAGGTCGGCCTATAGCATAATTATCAGTACGACGATCATATTGTAACTCTTTAGTAGCCTGTACCATTTCGTCACTGATATATTGTGCCACTTCTTCGTATGAGCTACGTGGAGTAGCTATTTGATCATAACTTTGAGTATAATCCACTCCTTCGTCCGGCATAATAGGCACTGGACCATAACGACGTAAGAGCAACCAGTAATAGTAAGCACGAACAAAACGAGCCTGCCCCTTATAATCTAGTATTTCCCAATCAGCCATCTCTTGACACCGGTCAACATTATGGATAAATACTGATGCTTGGAAAATTCCTTTATAACATGCCCCCCATGCCCCAACATTATAAGTATTCTCATCATATTCTCCTAACTTGAACATATTATATGACAATTCATTCTTTGTTGCATCGATTGTCTTATCGCGGTCACCATAATACATATCGTCTGAAAAACAAAACGAATTCTCACTTGGTCCTTTAGTCGTCACCTCATAGTTTTCATTTTTTATAAATGAAAAAGCATAAGCTAACCATTCTTCCACATGATCCTTACTTTCGAAAGTTTTCTCCAGTGTCAGACGATCCTTAAAATATTTCTCCGAATTCAGGTAATCAGAGCAAGAAGAAATTACTCCCATCCCTAATACGGTTAATAATAATATATAAATCTTCTTTATCATAATCTCTTAGTATTTTTATAAGTTAACAGATAAACCCATAGTAACTGATTTTGTTAGCGGATAGGCTTCACCCCGCGGATTGCCAGTTTCCGGGTCCCATGTTTTGAACTTAGACCATGTAATCAGGTTTGATCCTGCAATATAGATACGAATATTATTGAAGTGCAGTTTATTGACTATGCTTTTTGGCAAAGTATAACCGATATCCAGATTCTTCAAACGAATATATCGACCATCACGCATCCAATAAGTAGAGGTTTGTTGGTTGTTTTTATTTTCCCCATAAGTTAAACGCGGATATGTTGCATTGGGGTTCTCATTAGCATGCAATCCCAGTTTGGCAGCAGTCTCTGAATCTACCCAACGATCACTTATCATATCTTTAAAGATATTTCCCCAGTCACTTTCGCTGAATGCATATACACACTTACCATAAATAGGGAAAGTGGATTTACCGGCACCTTGGAAGTGAACATTTACATCAATTCCTTTCCATGCGAAAGATGCCCCTATACCATATACTAAGTTTGGAGTGGTAGTAGCGCCAATAGCAACTTTATCATTATCGTTTACAACACCATCACCATTTACATCTTTATATTTGATATCTCCAGGCTGCACTGTACCAAACTCTTGTTTCGGGCTGGTACGAATATCATCGTAATCAGCAAACAATCCTTCAGCTATCAATCCTTTAACTTGATCTACACGATACCCTTTTTGATATAAATAAGAATAGACTTGATTCTCTTCATCCTTTTCGAGCACTTCATTCTTACTATAAGTTATATTCCCACGAATAGTCATATCCACCTCACCCAGTTTCTGCTTAAGAGCAAAATTGCCATCGAAACCTTGAGATTTCACTTCACCTACATTCGCTTTAGGTTTGCTCTCAAGACCTGTAATGTCAGGCAAGAACTCACGTGTTAAAAAAATACCTGTACGTTTTTCGTGGAAATAGTCAACTGTCGCTGTAAATTTGTCATTAAACAAAGAAAGATCAATCCCCAGGTCATCCTTAGTCGCAACTTCCCAAGTAATGCCATTAGAAGCCATCTGTGTGTAATGAGTTCCTATGAATGATTTTCCATAATCACCAAATCCCCAGTTATATACATAATTAGGCTTGCCTTCGCTGTTATATCCTGTAGTGGCTATAGTATATAAGTATGGGAAACGGTTGTTATCCCCAATATTATCATTACCTACCTTACCATGAGAATAACGTATTTTAAACATATTCATCCACTTCAAGTTATTCTTAACAAATGACTCTTCGGCAACGTTCCATGCAAGAGAAAAAGCCGGGAAGAAACCGAATTGATTTCCTGGTGCAAAATTTTCCGATCCGGTATAACCAAAATTAAAATCAACAAAGTAACGATAGTTCCAGTTATAAGTAAATCGTCCTGCTAACCCTTGATTACGTTTTGATACTCCATTCTTAATATCCGTACCAATGTCTACTGTCCGCTTCTCACTATCTTGTGTGTAACGGAAAGTAACTCCTCCATGATGATTTCCGAAAGCACGTTCCCAGCTTAACAGTAAATCAAGGAATTCACGACGTTTGCCAGAGCTACCACTTGATTGTGTCATGTCATATGCGGAGAACATTTTCTCATAAATAATCTCTCCCGTTTCTTGTCTACGTCCGTTCGCTTTATACAAATCTGGTTGACGATGACGATTAATCCAGTTACTGTTGTCTGTATCATAGCCAAAACGTCCTACAAACTTCAATCCCTTGGTAATGAAATCAAAATTTTGTTCTAATGTAACATTAGTTTGTACATTATTCTGCCAATCTTCATTGTATCCAGTTTGCGTAGATGCAACCCAGGGATTAAGTTTGTTTACGTTATCCCGGTGGGAAATAGGCGCATATCCATTGGAATAGTATACAGGCGTTGCAATAGGATTGTATCCGAAAAGCATGCCCCATAACATCTCGTTATCAGCCAGTCCTGGACTATTACGTTTGGCTAATGAACCTGCTATACCTAGTTTCAATAAAGTCGATTTGGTGATATCTATATCAACATTCATACGATAATTCCACTTTTTATAGTTGGCATTTGTATCGTAATCATCACGTAACGTTTGGTCTGTGTTATACATACCTTGATCTTCCGTATAACTTGCAGAAACAAAATAACGAGCAGTGTTACCACCACCATTCATGTTCAAGTTAGCGCGATAACTCCATGCTCCGTTTTTTAGGATCAAATCCATCCAGTCCACATTCGGATAGAAATCCGGATCCATTTGTGTACGAAATAACTCTAATTCTTCCGGTTGATAGGCCATTCCTAAATTGCGAGTCACTAATGCTTCGTTCATCAGACTGGCATACGAAAGACCGTCTACAAATTCCGGAGTGATAGTACGCGTATTATAAGAAGTTTCTACCTTGGCATCAATATTGATTTTTCCAGCTTTACCACGTTTTGTTGTAATCAATACTACACCATTTGCACCTTTAGAACCATAAATAGCAGTAGCTGACGCATCTTTCAATACTGTGAATGATTCGATGTCTTCAATGTTAAGTTCATCCAAACTGCTACGTTCAAAGCCATCCACCAGAATATAAGCACTTGAACTAGCTCCAAAAGTAGAAATACCACGTATCCAAAACTCAGAAGTACTTTTTCCCGGTTGTCCGGAAGTTTGTCGGGCAATAATACCCGGAACATTACCGGCCAAAGCGTTAGACATATTGGAAGTAGGGAAACGTTTTAAATCTCCCACATTCACATTGGTTACAGCTCCCGTCACTGTCAGTTTTTTCTGTGCCCCCATACCAGTTACCACAACCTCATCCAGTACACTAGCCTCTGATTCTTTCATCTTTACATTAACAGTATGCTGTTCTTTTACAAGTACTTCCACATCATCATATCCGATGTATGAGAAGACTAGTCGATGATAAGGTTCCATCTTTATAGAAAAATTACCATTGATATCCGTAATGGTTCCCAAACCTGCTACATCCTTTACAGTGATATTAACACCAATCATCGGCTCATCTTGTGTGTCGGTAACCGTACCAGTCACGGTAATTGTTTGTTGTGCAGAAATCGTCAATGGGACAACCAGCATCAACAAAAAAATGGCTAAATATTTTTTCATAATCTGATAAATGTGTTTATTCGTTAGATTCCACTGTTGATTCATCTTCCGGTATATTCTCGTCACCGGCTACATTCTCTTCTTGCTCCATTGAAATAGTGCGAATAGTATGTCCCACCTGATCATGTACATAAAACATCTCTTTCACATCATCATAAACAAGTCCACTTACATCACGGAAACGAGCCACTTCTCGTAGGTCACCATCATCAGTTCCCCATTGGTTTCCGTCAGCTAAGGAAGTTGACGCTCCTCGTCCCGCATAGGTCGATACGATACCTTCTGGAGTTACTTTACGTACACAGAAGTTTAATCGATCTACAAAATAGAAATCATACTCTTCTTCACCAGTATAATCCGGATTTTTCACAAATACTCCTTGACAAGGATTATTCATACGTGCCTCAGTTCCTACATCATCCCTATAACCTGACTGTTTATATCCCCCGACAAAATTATACGGGGTAATAAATTCCTTTTTTATCTCGTCATAGTCGGAACGCATGAAATAATGATTGTTAATCACACCAAAATAAGCATACTTTCCAGTAGGATGAATGAAAATCTGAAATTCCCAACTTGGGTCAGCAATAGTGAATAACTGCTTAAAAGTATTAGGATTGTTCTTTACTATAGGATCCCAACTTCCACCATTCTTAATAGTTTTAAAGTAATCAACCAAGTCTAAACGAAATACTTGTCCCTTTTCATAACTATTAAAATACAATTCTCCGTTGATTGGATGAATAGTAGCTCCATTACATTGTTTGTAAGCAGCTATCAATTGTATATCAGATCTATCATCGAATGTACCATCCGCATTACGTTTAATAATATATACACTAGGACTTTCATCTCCCTTACCATCATAATCAATAGCTACAATCATATATTCTGCCTCATCAGCATATCCTTCTATCTTCTTATTGAAAGCAATGCTTCGTATACGATTAGTAGGTATAGTATTGATATTCAAAGGAGAAGAAAGCATACGATTTTTTAAATCGATCAACTGTATAGCTTTATGTCCATCGTAACAAATATACAAATGATCCTTATTCAACGGATCAAAAGCTAATCGTCCGTTATCGCTAAAGCCACAGCATTTGACACCTTCCGGTCCATCAAATGGTCCGTCTCTCCAACCTTGATCATCACGATTATTGCGATAGCCACAAAGCGTACCTACAACCATCTTTTTCTCATAGCTAAAAGTAGTACTCGCAGTCGTTGTTACTGCATTCTCTCCTTCTCCTACAGTGATTTCAATTTCACCACTAAAAGCTCCTGAAGGAACAAAACAGTAAACATAAGTACTTTTTACATTAATAACAATAGCATCTTTGCCACCAATCTTCACTTTTACCTTCGAAACATCTGTTCCGAAATTTTCACCATAAATCAATAGTTTCTGATAGGCTCCTCCTTCTTTCGGAGTAAAATCAGAAATTGCTACAGGTTTTGATGGATCAAAGGCTCCAGTCTCTACATTGTCATCGTCCTTACAACTACAAATGCAAATCGTGAATAATGCCAGCAATATCCACCGCCATTCCTTCAATACTTTTTTCATTTTACATTTCATGTTTTTCATTCTAGTTAATAATAAATGTATAGTTAATTAAACATTTCATCGAGTTTTGTCCATTAACACTTGCATCCAGTATCCTCCAATAACCGAACGCGCTTTAAACCCAACCCATTCACCACTGTCTGTGTGATGCCAATCACTGATAGGTACCCGCGAAGTAGTTTCATTGATATATTTATAGAGTGGATCTATGAATTTCTTGAAAGTTTCTAAATCTGAAGACATAGCAGCTGTCCACATAATCCAGTCAGACTTTGTATACTCTTTGCGGGAGTCCAATGGCAATCCGTAAGGATTCTGTTTCGTCAAATAATAGTTAATTTCTTTGTCGATTACATTATTTGGGAATAAATTCAAATTCCACATTTTGTCCCAAATCATATTATATTTCTGACTCCAGGTATTCTCACGGTCGAAAGCAAGGCGGTAATGATCACCTTCATTTGCCATTTCTTCCCATTTCACCGCCATTTTCTTGGCTATACCTGCATATTTCTCTGCAACATCATATAAACCAAGCATATGCGCCATTTCGCTATATCCGGCTACACCCATGATCGCTTTTACTGAAAGATTGGCATTATGAGCCCAATGACCGGCGAAGTCATCAGTGCATAATTGGTTCTCCGGGTCCTGTCCAAACCGTACACCCTTGATCTAATCTTCTATAAACAAGCATATTACATCGATCGATGTTGTATTTGTGTTGTAAAAAGAAGATTTTCCTTATGCTTTCAATTATTTTTTTATCAAGAAAATAGAGGAGTAATTTAGTTATAGTTCAGACTAGATGTATTTAAGTATAATTTTACAAATGAGTGTAATGCTGACAATAACATTTTTAATAATGACAATAAGGGAAAGTAAGTAATTGAATTGTTTCATTAATTTAAATAGAATGTTTAAGAGACACTTATAGCAGTAGCCTAATGGAGTTGTAATTTTGAAGATAAGATTTTTGAGGAAGAAAAATAAAAGTGCTACTTGAAATAAATGGTTAGATTCTTTTTGAATTTGCTGCTGTTTACTAATTGCATATTTATAGAAATATTTCTTATTCATATAACATTCATGCTTTATAGAAATAGATTTTTCCACATTAAGAGAAAATCTATTTCTATAAAGTTAAAGAGATATTCCTGAAAATACCAACCAAGATTATTCTAACCTAGCTATCCCCTCCATTAGCGAAGCCCCGCTTACTTGTGCTCCCATTGAAGCTGGTTCACTGGATTTCCACATTTCACCCCACCAATAATTGCAATACATCGCTGGGTAAGCCGCATGATTCAAATTCATGCGCAAAGTTTCAGCATTATTTTTCAGAAAGGTTATCAAATGTTTGCCTATAGAACTAGATGCCTCGTCTAATGCAAGGTTCACTGCATATGGAATATAAACAGACTTAAAAATACTTTGGTCCATACTGCTGCCTTCGTCACGTAAAATACCATTTCGTAAGCAACGATCGCTTGTAGCGGCATAGTTGATCACTTGTTTTGCTTTGTCCATGTATTTACTTTCTTGTGTGATATGGTATAGTTGGCGACAGGCTTCTCCAAATGTTCCCTGTGTATAAGTCAGAGGTGGTTCCTCCACTCGTCCATCGGCATTATACGAATTATTGACCACATACTCGTACAACTTCTTTGCATCAGATAAATAATTTCCATCTTCATATCGTTGATAGAGTTTAGCAGCTACCAGACAACCCGGAGAATTAGTGCAAGCATTACGGTCGTTTTGGGTGGTATTCCATGGAAGTCCCGTACCTTTATCATCTGTCCATGCTCGAGTAATAATGTATTTGTCGTATACAATTTTAGCGGTTTGCGCAAATTTTTCGTCACCTGTTGCTTCGGAGAGATGTATCAGAGTAAGGCAAATCCAGCACATGTCATCAGTAAAGTCATTTAGGAAGCCGGTTTCATCTGATGGATTACGGTGGTAATTGTTAGCGTGGTTGGCATACCAGCGTTCAAAATAAGTGCGGTAAGTAGCAGCCAATTGCTTATTTGTGTCTTTAATACGTTTATAAGAGTAAATCACTACATCCATAGCATGCGCTTGTTGCCAGTAGATATAAGTCGATTCGTCCGACATATCTTTGGGTGTACTCCAAAATGTACCTTTACTTTTATTCATGAATTGCTCTATTAAGACATATGTACAACTGTCGGCAAGAGTTGCCCAAGAAAAAGGGACAGTGGTTTCAGCAGGTGTAGCAATTACTGTTACTGCTGACGAACGATGACCATAGTTATCTATTGCTATGGCAGAAATCTCATATGTTCCGTACTGTGGCAATTGTAATGTATAGTTTCCAGTTTTCCCAGCTGCTCCTTGAATAATTTGTTTCCCGTTATGTGTACCGCCATTCTTTTGCAAATAAGAAAGTTCTACACCGAGTAAATTAGGAGTATTCGGATTTTGCCATGTGATCAGTAGTTGATTAGCAATCTGTGTAGATTTTGCCTCCAAGTTAGTTATTGGAGAAACTGTTATTTCAGGTTCCTTGTTCCTTTCATCATTTGTCTCCGAGTAATTATCGTTTCCTCCTTCTCCGCAGGAGATAGACAGGCAAATTAAGCAAATTATGAATTGAAGTAAATAATAGGTCTGTGCGAATTGTTTCATAATATAAAGCTTTAGAAGTTGTTGAAAATTGTTTCCAAATATTTCAGTCTTGCAATATACCAAGACTTTATGTATTCTGCTTCCTCTTCGGGATTAGCATATCCATACATAGAATATCCTGTCCACCGTTGGCGATCTCGTTCCAATGCGCCTGATTCCACAATCTGTCTTTTATAGTAATCTACTTTAGAAGCCAGGTTTGCCGGGCTGAGAACATTATCTTTAACCGCCATCAAGCGTTCGTATATCCGGCGTTTGATATTGTTCGGGTTCTCGTTCATAATTCTCTCAAAGGGGCGGAAGTATTTGGAACCGGCATCATTACGGAGTATTAGCCCGTTGTCAAAACCAAGACCTTTTTCGGGATCAAGCTTAATGGCATCCCAAGTGCGTCCCAGTGTACCATCCAAGTCCCAGGGCTGAATAATGAACTTGGGTAATAAAGTGAGATTTACATTGTATATACCCCAAAAAACATTTCGTCCTGTGTTATCATAAGCTGACAGCAGATTAATAAAGATAAAATAATCAATCAGAGAGGAAACATCCAGTCGCTCTTCATATTGGGCGGCAAATTCTTCTTTTGATGCTGCAGCGAAGAACTGGATAAGATCGGAAAGATATTTAAATTCGATTTCACCCACCTCGTCCGGATAATCGGACTCAAATCCCTGCCATGCCTGTTTGGAGTTACTATATGGAGTATTGATTCCTTGTAATTTACATTCATCCGTCCATTCTTTACCCTTATAGAGATAACCACCTTTCTTTTTCATTTTCAACTGCTTACGATCGATACGATCGCTTAAAATATACAAACCATGGTAAGCTCCGTCCAAGATCATTTCTACAGGATAGCCATGTGTAGCATTCACAGCCTCGGGTTCTGTATTACTATAATATAAAGTGTTGAAATCGTTCCAAAGATCAAAACAAACACGATTGCGCATTTTGCTACAATCCAGCCACATAGCATCCAGTATCCATGATTGATCTTCTCGCAGACCTAATAGCTTTGCGTCTTGATTTTCATTCGTTTGACGGTTTTTCAATTTAAAACTGAAAGACTTCTTGGCATAACGTAAAGCTCCTGCTCCACGAAACTCGATACCGGCATAGCTCTCAAATCGTAAGACAGAGTTGTTGGTGCGCCGTTTAGGATCAGTCAGCACTATGTCACACGGGCGTTTATTCTCATCCTCAATACCTTCAGGAGCAGAGATCTCAATCACGGGAACACCAGTTACAATCAATCGACAAGACCTAATTTTATCAATAGTATTGTTACCTGCTTCCATTTCTATATTTTGTCCGGGATTCAGGCTCAGTGCTATATTCTCGCCCGACTTAATTTTCTTATCTCCGATCTTGATAAAGTCGACTCCAATGCCGCCAAACTCAACTTTGACCTTTGCAGGTTGTACGGCATCCATATCTATAGGTAGATAATACGAATTGTTCACATAATCCACAGCTGTAGTTACTCCGTCGATAGTCAGATTCAACAAACGAAGATAATCTTCTTCTCCTTCTATAGACGATTGCATAACGGTAATTCCTTTTTCTTCTTTTCCCGAGATGATTGCAATCCGTCCATTTCTTGGTAAACCGGAAGTGTTTTTTTTGACTTTGATTCGAACCTTAGTGATACCTATCCCTCCGGAAGAAGGTGAGAGCGTCATCCAATCGCAATGTATACTTGATTGCCATGCGCCGCCTGAAGATACGTTGACTTCTTGTTCACCGCCTTCTATCGTCATTGCTACTTGATAAATGGATAGAGAAAATGGTAAAGTAGTGTACACATCGTTTTCCTTATCCGAAGAACAGGCTGCAAGCAGACTTAAAATCAATAAAGCCGGTAGTATTTTATAAAGATTCATAATACAGATCTAAAATTTAAATGTATATCCTGCGCCAATCACATGTCCATTTGCTTCATCCTCATCTGCATGATTCTGATACAAATAGTAAAAATCAAGTCCGTGGTGTTTGCTCAACTTCCATTCTACACCTAAGGTCCAGCGTGTTTTGTCAATCGCCCCTTTATCGTTAAGCAAATGAGTCAATTCGCACGAAGCGTAAGGAGTGAGACTGCATTTAGGTATATTGTATGTTGCTTGCAGACGAGAACGAAGCACGTTCTTTCCTTTACCTTTCACGTATTCATCGTCTTTAGGACTACCATCGTCACCATCAAACTTTGATACAGACTGACTGGGTCGATAGGTATATTGCCAACGCTCCCGAAGTGAAAATGTGAATCTATTTAAACTCACTTTTCCCGTTAGTTGGAAATAGAAACGGTGTTTGGGTTGCCAATATTCAGGGATAACATTCCCTTTGTTTGTAATTTCAGAAGGGTGATTATAATAGATGTAAGTGTATGCTGTTGCGGCTTTCAGCCAGTTTGTTATTTTATATGCTACACCTGCCGATCCCGACCAACGTCCCACTTCGCTTAACTTGTCGCGTGAACGGAACTCTCCTTCCAGCGAAATATCAAAGTCCCGGAATAATCTTTTTTCCATCCCCACACTGGTCCATAGACCCAAATCGTCTTTTTGTGCTTGTAAAGCAAAAGATACAAGACAAAACAAACCTGCCAAAAAAAGTTTCTTATTCATTTCCACGTGGTATTTTGGTTAATGTATCAATCGTATTTATCTCATTTGTCATCGGTTCATAATAGATTTTAAGCATGGCGGCATCGCGAAGAAAGTCAATGTACCCAACTTCCACCCGAATAATTTTCAGTCCGGTACGCGCTTTAATATCTGCAATCAATTCTTGTTCACACGAGGATTTGATAAGTTCGATTCGATCATAGAGTATCAGTTTACATGAAACATGCTTTAGCCACCGATTACTCTCACACAACCAGATACATAATACAAACAATAAATTAGCTCCTATTAGTCCGCCATAGTTTACTTCCACGCCCAACGCGTTTATTACTGATATGGCGATAATAGCAAACAGATAAGTCATCTCTCGTACAGGCATGGACTCAGTCCGATAACGGATGATACCGAAAATAGCAAATAAGCCGAGAGCAAATCCGACCTTTAACTTTACACTACCCAGCAGAAATATCATCAAGAAAATGCTGATACTTATTAATGTGAAGGTGAAGTGATAATCTCTCCGCTTGCTCTTTGGATAATAGAAAAGGTGGATAATAATGCCTGTTACCAAAAAGTTGAAGCCAAAGCGCAGCAATAACTGCAAAAAGTCACCACCGTCTATGAGTGGAGTTTCTATTATATCAAGAAAATCTAATTCATCCATATATAAGTATGTTTTTATATTGATCATTAATATACTCCCATTTTATTCAGCATTCGTAACTTTGGTTTCAGCCGATTGCATTTTAAATGTGACACTGTAAGTGCTGACCCTATACAATATTTGGAAAATCCGGAAGATTGTATATGTAGTTTACGTAGTATCTCTTTAATAGGTGAAGAATTGTGTCCATCTCGTTTCAGCTCAATGATAACAATGTTATCCAAACTTGATATTTTTCCACTTTGTAAGCAACAAAATGTTACTCCTGTATCAATTGTAAGGCGCTCGGTTTTATGTTTATTGACAAGTGTAATACGGCGAAATGAGTTTTCAAGCAAAGGCAGAAGTTGTGATTGCTCATACCAGGCATGTTGACGTAAAAATGCTTCACCACCGTCTTCTTTGATCGTGTCAATACTCCCGATGCGGATTCTCTTCTTGTCTGTTCTTCCCTTATTATTTTTATTTTTCACTTCCAAAAATGTGAGATCTGAATCTACGTATGTGCGTATACGGATTTTCTCCCGTACGACCCGTCCATTCTGATGAGTTAGATACATGTCACGATCTGCTGTATCTAAGTAAATTGTATGATAAGCAATATTGTATTCACCGTTCACTTCTTGAACGCGGTAGTCATGTCCGGCAGCAAGAAGTATCTCTTTTAATATTTGGTAAGAGGTGACATATTTGGTATCAGTACGGTTCATCAGCTTTATGCCACTCATTTCCTCCAAAGATATAGGAATATATTCCTTGAGTGTCTGCAGAATCTCGGTCATGTTAAAGATAGTATTAGAATAAAAAGGGAAGGTAACTTCAAGGTTAAAGTTTCCTTCCCTTCTTTTTTTAAATTAGCATCGTATTAGTCCCATTCAATAGCCTGATCTTTATCAGGTATCTGAGTATTAATGTTGCGCTGCATGGAGATAGTACCTTCAAACCGAAACTTTATTCTGGCTCCCGGCGCTAAAGTATAATCTTCAAATTCATAGTCAACATCACGAATCATAACGGTACGTCTCAATAAATAAGGGCGGACAGCATCCATCTCTTCTTCGATATAACTACTAGCTCGGGTATTTATTTTAAAACCATTGTTTTCGGAGTTATCACTTGTCAACTCCACAATGTTAGTATTCGGAACAAAATGGGCTATGATTTTGTAGTTTCTACGGTCCTGTCGGCTTTCGTCAATTGTACCTGCATAGAAGAATATAGTTTCATCATCAATAGCATAAGTTACTATTTCACTTTTCACCAATGGCTCATTTTCTCCTGCACCTGCATCTACCAACTTGCCTTGTAAGTTAGTACCACCGTATGTACCCGAATAATCATTAAAAGGCATGACGCGGAGTAATGCTTTACGATAATGCTTACGATAATTCGGTTTGTATTCACCATTTGGGGCGTCTTCAATAGTCAGCGGTAATACCCACTTATCAACTAAATCCAGTCCAGTCAGATCAAACTCTATATCAAGATAGCCTACATTTTCTCCAGCTTTAATCTGCACGGTTTCAGGGAAAGAGTAATGTTTAGAGGGCATTTCCCTATACCAAAGGTCTTCGCGACTGGAAAAGCGAGCTATGTTTAGTGTTCGCAAGGTATCCGCGTCAATCCCAATTTTTACGGTTATATCGCGATCGTTTTTAGTCGATCCGCTGACAAGGATAGGCAATCTATAGGTTGTTTTTCCCGTTTCGCTATAAGACAGGTTAATTCTAGTTACCCCATTGCTGTTAATCGGTGCTTTGAATGAAATATAGTGCTCAAACTGCTCCTCTTTCCATTCGTCATTACAGGCACTGAACATCACTAATACAATTAGTGAAAATAGTAAAGTATATATTCCTTTCATATTTATTACCATGTTTAAGATTAATCATTGTACGTCCAGCCTGGATTCTGAGTCAGGCGCTTATTACGTTTCAATTCGCCATGTGAAATCGGCCAAAACCACATTTTATCAGAGAACGTAGCAGACAAATTCCAAACAGCAATCGGTGTATGGAACATTTCGCGATCCGATTCTGTCATAAGTGTATTGCAACCGTAAACGGGCATTGCCTCTTCTACCCGTGCATCTTTCCAACGGCGGATATCATAGTAACGCTTTCCTTCCCCCATCAACTCTATTTGTCGTTCGCGTTTCAGATAAATACGAAAAACATCCTTGTCTGCATATATATTGTTATCGAAATCGGGTACACCAGCACGCATACGTACAGGCTTAATTCCTTTTCTCATTTCGGCAACTGAACGATGAATGGAATGAGTCTTAGTTCCATCCCAAGATGGAATATCATATGTACCTTCACTCACTTCATTGATAGCTTCAGCATACATCAACAAAATGTCCGCATAGCGAATTGCCGGCTCCGGCTTATATCGAAGGTTGTCGATACTGTTATTTTGATAGGTGTCATCGGGATGCACATACTTCATCACTCCTATACCCGTGCGCAACCAAAACATACCTGCATTATATCCATCCCTTTTTCCGCGATAATAGAATATTTGTTTATTTCTATCTGCAATTTCTTTTTCATTACCTAAATACCAATAAGCTCCGTTATATGCAACTGAAGCATAGAAGCGTGGTTCTCGGTCGGCATATTGCAAGGAAACTCCGGCAGCAAGTGGTTTATGTTCTTCTGCAGTAGTCGTGAAACCTGTAGCACGCGGACGAGTGTCTAAACGATGATTGTTATTATATTCTGGTACATTCGCATATTCAGAGTTCATACCCGGACAATTGCTTCCGTCGTTCATATAGTAAGCATCCACAATCTTTTGAGTCAGCCCACTTGTATTCCATCCGGTAGCGGTAAGTGGTAACTGGTGAACCACCATATCCCTGATACTTTGCCCTCCAATATTTCTACCCCGGCTAAAAATTAATTCAGGATTACTTAATATATCTATTTGACCATTGAATACAGAACGGTAAGATTCGAACGGGTCAATGTCTTTCCAACCTTCTGGATAATTGGCATTGCTATATACTTCATGATATGGGGGATTGATTGTTGCCGGTTCCGCTGGCGAATCTGTTGTACGTCTATCAGCCGTATATAACTCATATACCCCTAAATCCATGACATCTTTAGCGGCAGCAGCAGCTTTTGCCCATTTTTCTTCGCTATATTCAGGAGAAAGCAAGCGATTGCCTTTGTCATCTACCAATAGTTGGGCGAATTCATCATTGTTACCATTAGCTAGTGGGCTGGCAGCATAAATCAACGCTAGTGCACGAGCAGATAAAGCTGCTCCACGAGTTGGGCGGGCAGCAGAATTCTGACCTCTTGTTAGAGCCAGATCCTTAGCTGCCAAAGCCATTTCCTGACTGATATAATCAGCAATCTCCTCATAAGGTGCACGTGGAGTAGCCAGTTCATCGTAGGATGCGTCATAATCAAGTCCGTTATCTGGCAATAAAGGTACCGGACCATATCTACGAAGCAATAACCAATAGTAGTAAGCTCTGACAAAGCGGGCTTGTGCTTTATAGTCAAGCCGTTCGGCTTCACTTTCAAATTTATCGTTCATGTCGACATACTGAATAAAAATAGTAGCTTGTCGGATTCCCTGATAACATCTTTCCCACATACCTTGTTTAGTATTCTCATCATACAATCCTTCTTTAAATTCATTATATGACAATTCACCCTCTTTGGATTCTTGTATGGAACCGTCATCATCACCGTAATACATATCATCCGCAAAACAATGTGGAGTGACTCTTTTGTTACAAACATCAGCACAAGCATCGCTTAGATAACTGAACGCATTTGCTAACCAGGCTTCTGTTTTATCTCTGTCCGTAAAAACTTTTTCGATGGTTTCCCGATCTCTAAAAATATAGTCAGAGTCTAAATAGTCAGAACAGGATTGTATGCTTAACCCTAAAACTGATATCAATAGAATATATAGTTTTTTCTTCATGTTGTTTATTATTTTATAAATTAACACTTATACCCATAGTTATCGATTTTGTTAACGGATATGATTCACCTCTGGGATCGCCCATTTCAGGATCCCAAGTCTTGAAACTAGACCATGTCAAGAGATTTGTTCCTACCAAAAAAATACGGATATTATTAAAGTGCATCTTGTTAACAATTGATTTGGGGAGTGTATAACCAACATCAATTGTTTTTAGTCGAAGGTAACGACCATTTTTCAACCAGAAAGTAGAGTTTCGGTAGTTATTATTGCTGGCATTGTCACCTTGGTAGCTCAAACGTGGATACGAAGCATTAGGATTTTCATTGGCAGGAATACCTAATGTTTCAGCTGTATCAGCATCTACCCATCGGTTGTCCAGCATACCTTTAAAAATATTTCCCCATTCGCCTTCTGTAAAGGCCCATACACACTTGCCATAAGTGAAAAATGTTGATTTACCTGCTCCTTGAAAGTGGACATTCACATCTAAACCTTTCCAAGAGGCAGATGCACCTAAACCATAAATCAGATTTGGGCGGCTAGTTGCACCGATAGCTACCTGGTCTCCATCATTGATCACACCATCACCGTTAACATCTCTATACTTGATATCTCCCGGTTGTACCTTTCCCCAACTTTGTGTCGGGCTATTGCGGATATCATCGTAATCTTTGAATAATCCTTCTGCGATTAATCCCTTGCATTGGTCCACACGATAGCCTCTTTGCATCTGATAGGCATATACATTATTCTCCTCATCTCTTTCCAGTACTTCATTTTTACTATAAGTGATATTGCCACGTACAGTTAAGTTCACGTCATTGATTCTCTGTTTGTATGAGAAGTGTCCATCGAAACCTTTAGAACTTACAGCACCTACATTTGCTGCCGGATTATGCCCGTTCAAACCGACAATCTGAGGTAAGTAGTTACGAACCATATAAATTCCGGTACGTTTTTCATCGAAATAGTCGATCGTTGCAGTAAATTTATCATTAAACAATGCAAGGTCTATACCTAAGTCATTCTTTTCAGCAACCTCCCAAGTGATACCATTGGAGGCTACATCTGCAAATCCTAAACCACCAAACGAATAACTTGAAGGATATTGTGCCCAATCGTATCCTCCATAAATAATCTCATTATCCCCGTTTTTATAACGGTCTGCAATAGTATAAAGATAGGGGAATCGCGTTCCGACATTATCATTACCTACTTTACCATAAGAGAAGCGAACTTTAAACATATTCATCCATTTCAAATGTTTTTTGATAAACGGTTCTTCCGCAATATTCCATGCAAGAGAAAAAGCAGGGAAAAAACCAAAACGGTCGCCTTTGGCAAAGTTTTCACTTCCATTATAGCCAAAATTAAAATCAATAAAATAACGATAATTCCAATTGTAAGCTACACGTCCGGCCAAATCCTGATTACGTTTGTTAATACCAGTCTTCAAATCTTCTCCTAAATTCTGTGTCTGAATGTAAGAGTCTTGTGTATACTTTATAGTAGCGCTAGGGTGATGAGCTCCAAAAGAACGATCCCAGTTTAGCATCATGTCTAGGAATTCCCGACGATTACCGCTAGAACTGCTTTCCTGTTTCATGTTCTGAGAACCACTGATCTTCTTCCATCTTAATTCACCAGTTTCCGGATCTCTGGCACGTTCTGCCAACCATTGTTCTGGCCACTTCAGACGACGGATCGTATTTTGGTTGTTGCTGTCATAGCCAAAACGCCCAACGAACTTTAATCCTTTAGTTATGAAATCAAAATTTTGTTCCAAAGAAATATTTGTTTCAATATTATTTGTCCAATTTTCATTGAATCCAGTTTGGGTTGCAGCTACCCATGGGTTTGTTTTATTGCCGGATCCAATAGCTGGTATATATCCGTTGGAATACATAACAGGGGTCTTAATTGGATTATATCCGAAAAGTTCCCCCCAAACATCACCATCACCTAATCCCGGACTATTACGTTTGGATAAGAATCCTGCTACCCCGACTTTCAATAAGGTTGTTTTTGTAATGTCAATATCGGTATTCAAGCGGTAGTTCCAACGATGGTAAGCTGCATTGGTATTATAATCATCTTTCAAAGATTCATCTGTATTATACATACCATCTTCTTTCACATAGCTAGCAGAAACAAAATAACGGGCTGTTGTTCCACCTCCACTCATATTTAAGTTAATACGGTTACTCCACGCACCGTCTTTGAGTAACATGTCCATCCAATCCACATTCGGATAAAGATCCGTATCCAAGCCTAAACGTAAGATGTCCAACTCTTCTGGTTTATATACAGCCTCGTTGTTACGGGTAATTCGCGATTCGTTCATCAAGCTGGCATAAGTAAATCCGTCTTCGAACTTTGGAGTACAGTCCTCGTATTATAGGTTGTTTCTACTTTAGCATCAATTTTGATTTTACCGGCTTTTCCGCGTTTAGTAGTAATCAATACTACACCATTAGCACCTTTCGAACCATAAATAGCAGTAGCCGAAGCATCTTTTAATACAGTAAACGTTTCGATGTCTTCGATATTGATTTCATCCATACTGCGTTCGAAACCATCAACTAATACATAAGCAGATGAGTTGGCACCAAACGTAGATATACCGCGAATCCAGAACTCAGATATATTTTTACCTGGCTGTCCAGAAGTCTGACGCGCCATAATACCCGGTACATTACCTGCCAGTGCATTGACAATGCTGGAAGATGGATTACGTTTCAGCTCACCAACATCTACCGTTGTAATAGCACCTGTCTGTGTTAGTTTTCTCTGAACTCCCGTACCAGTAATAACGACTTCATCTACTGCTCTTGTCACGCTTTCTTTCATAACAACGTTTATTGTACGTTGTTCTTTAACCATTACTTCTTTCGATTCATAACCAATATAAGTGAACACTAACTGGCGGTAAGGTTCCATGGTTATGGAGTAATGACCGTTCATGTCTGTGATTGAACCTAAACCGGGCATGTCCTTCACGGTGACATTCACACCGATCAACGGCTCTTTGGCTTCGTCTGTAACAACACCTTTCACAACAACTTTTTCTTGCTGCGCCATAACCGTTGAACAAAGGCACAACAGCATGATACATAATGATAAATATTTTTTCATATTATTCATGTGCGTTTTAATCATTAGTTATTCTTCTCCTTCGTAAGCAATCTTACGGATACGCCGATTGGAACCATCACCGATGTAATACGTATCGGTTGCTTCATCGTAAGCTATACCTTTCGGACGGTCGAAACGGGCCTCTTGACGTAAATCTCCATCTACATATCCCCATGGGTTACCATTCAGACTGGCGCTTCCGCGACCGGCAAATGTTGAGACCTTTCCTTGCGGGGTAATTTTACGGATACATTGCCCCATCTTATCACAAAGAATAAAATCGTATTCATCTTCTTGCCCTGCATACTCTGGGTTCTTTACGAAAACTCCTTGATAAGGAGTATTAAAACGTGCGCTTGTTCCAATTCCGTCTACATAAGCAGCTCTTTCTGCTGTTCCCGCTACAATGAAGGGAGTGACAAATCGTTTACTTGCCCAATCATAATTTGTGCGCTGAATATAGTGTTTGTTAATAGACACAATATAAGCATAATTCCCTGTCGGATGTATACGGATATTATATTCCCATCCATTATCCATTTGAAAAAGTACTTCTTTATCAGCAGGAGTTGTACGTGTACCGTCGAAAATTTCTTGAATTTGTTGCTTCTCTACTTTGAAGAATTGCCCCTTATCCCAACTATTAAAGTACATATCACCATCTACCGGATGAAAAGTTACTGTATTACAAGCTTTGAAATTAACCAACGCTAATCTGTTTCCCCACATTTTATAATTGCGCTCATCGCCCTCAGGGGCTTCTCTATTACGTGTAAAACCATATACAGCTGCTCTCAATTCGTCTCCTTGGTCAACTGCCACAGCCATGTGATTTTCATCAAAAAAGGCAAGTGCACGTCCGCGGTTAGTACCTCCCATGTCACCTTCTGTAAGAGCCGTTCCTACATATTGGTTTTTGAGGTCGAGAATACGCATATTACCGTTTCCTTCATTTTCATCACCTGCACCTCTATCGGCTGCAACGTACACTAAGTGGGGATATTTAGGGTCAAATTCTAACCAGTTGGGGGAACCAAATGCACCACAATCATTAAATGGACCATCTTTTGTATCGTATCCGCCGTCATCTCTACGCGAACCACATAATGTACTCACTAACTGTTTTCGCACATATTCGAACTTGGCCTCTGCGATAGTAGATACTACCGGATTGTCGCCATTGGATATTTGTACTTCGATTTCTCCGGAATAAGCCTGTGAAGGTACCAAACAGTAGATAGAATGATTTTTCACATTGATTACGATAGCTTTTTTTCCACCAACAAAGACATTCACAATAGACGGATCATTACCAAAATTTTCTCCTGATATAACTAATCGCTGCCCGAATCCCCCCGTAGTCGGATTGATACCACTTACTTGAACCGGAATATTCGGATCAAATGCTGCATTGTCTGAATCTCCGTTGCTGTCATTGTCATCACTACAACTTCCGAAGAATAGAGCAACTAGCAGTAATGCCATCCAGCATACCCGCCAGTAGTCTTTCATGATTTTGTTTTTTTTCATACGTAAAAAATTAATGATTAATAAAATATTATATTGTTGGTTCATTACTTATCTCTTGTTGTATTATGCTGAAATGATTCATCCATGCGAAAAAGTATTCTTTCAACTTATTGTCCATATTTTTAATGATTCATCTTATCCATTAACACTTGTATCCAATATCCTCCAATTACGGAACGTGCCTTAAATCCGGTCATTCTGCCAGTTTTGGTATCATGCCAGTCACTGATAGGCACACGTGAAGTAGTTTCATTGATGTATTTATAAAGAGGATCTACAAACTTCTCAAAAATTTCACGGTTTGGAGACATGGCTGCTGTCCACATAATCCAGTCGGATTTTGTGTAATCTCTGCGGGAATCTAATGGCAATCCATATAGATTCTGCTTTGTCAGATAGTAGTTGATTTCTTTACTGATTACATTATTAGGGAATATATTCAAATTCCACATCTTATCCCAGATAATATTATACTTTTGACTCCAGGTATTATTGCGGTCGAAAGCGAGGCGATAATGGTCACCTTCATTTGCCATTTCTTCCCATTTCATCGCCATTTTTTTAGCTATGTCAGCGTATCTTTCTGCTACACTGTTTAATCCGAGTATATGGGCTATTTCACTATATCCGGCTACACCCATAATCGCTTTTATTGAAAGATTGGCATTATGAGCCCAATGGCCTGCAAAATCATCTGTACAAAGTTGATTTTCCGGGTCCTGTCCAAACCGTATAGCAAGGTTGTAAACGGCATATTATCAACGGTTTAATTCGGTAACGTATTGTATTTGTGTTGTTCTAACTCAATCTTTATGCTATTTATCAATAGTACTATGTCAACAAATTTGCATTATCTCCTCTAATCCGATTCATATACCCCCATGTTATAAAAATGTTTGGACATATAGAAAGATATGTTATAACGGAATTAGAAACTTAATCTGCATTACTTAAAGAATTATAATATAGGATGAAACATTCATAATTTGCATGCTAAAATTGATTGTTCTCAATTTATTTTGTATTTTCGCAACAGCGGTTGAGTCAATGGCCGTTGAGAAAACAAATCATCATTATGAAATTCTATAATAGAGAAAAAGAAGTTGCGGAATTGAAGCGTGTGCAAGAGCTTGCATTTACTCAAAATTCCAGAATGATTGTGGTCACAGGACGTAGACGCATTGGTAAAACCAGTCTCATAAAGGAGGCTTTGAAAGGAACGCCTACAGTTTATTTATTCATTGGAAGAAAAGCTGAAAGCATATTAGTTACTGATTTTGTAAAGATAGTACGTGAAACTCTATCCATATTCGTTCCTGAAGGAATACCTACTTTTACCAATTTGATGCAATATCTTTTTGAAGTTGGTAAAACACGTGCTTTTAATATTGTCATAGATGAATTTCAAGAGTTTTATAATATCCGACCTGACGTCTTTAGTGATATGCAGAATCTTTGGGATGAGTATAAACAAGAAACTAAAATAAATTTGGTCATCAGTGGTTCTGTGTACTCCTTAATGCAGAAAATATTCACTGATCATAATGAACCCCTATTTGGGCGTGCTGACAATATTTTATGTCTGCGTGCTTTTAAGATCGGTGTCCTGAAACAAATAATGGAGGATCTTGCTTCCGGATATAGCAATGATGACTTATTAGCTTTATACACGTTGACAGGAGGAATCCCTAAATATGTAGAGTTGTTTTGTGATAACCAAGCGCTTACTATAGATAAGATGTATGACTTTGTCTTTTCGGAAAACTCCTTGTTTATAGATGAAGGACGTAATTTATTGATAACTGAGTTTGGGAAAAACTATGGTACCTATTTTTCCATTTTGTCAGAAATCGCCAACGGGCACTATACGCAAGGCGAGATAGAATCGGCATTGGGCGGTACAGCTATCGGAGGTTATTTAAGCAAACTGGAGAATGTATACAATTTAATAACCCGGGAACGTCCTATTTTTGCAAAACCCGGAACTAAGAAAAATGTACGATATGTTATTGGTGATAATTTCTTGAATTTCTGGTTTAAATATATTGAGCAGAATCGCTCTTATATTGAATTACAGAATTTTGATGATTTGAGACAATTAGCAAAAGCTGATTATCCGACCTATTCAGGTAGGGTGTTAGAGAAATACTTCAAACAGAAACTGGCAGAAACCGGAGGTTTCAAGGAAATAGGCTCTTGGTGGGAAACAAAAAGTTCTATTGGCAAACAACGAATAAATTCTTATGAAATAGATATTGTTGCTCTTAAATCCAGTGGTAAGAAAGCTCTTATTGCTGAAGTTAAACGAGTTCCTGAGAACAACTATAGCCATACTGTTTTCATGGAGAAAGTGGAACATTTAAAACAAAAAGAAATGTCTAAATATGATATTGAGACACAAGTTCTGGGATTGAAAGATATGTAAATATAATAAAGAGGCTGTCTTATAATTGAGTAGTCTCTCGAATTAATAACACATACCCTGCATTTCGGAATGCCTCGGCCCGATTCATTCAGCGTGTTACTTTCCACTCCACAGGTGCTTTAAACCCCTCACGTCCTTTACCATAAGGAATCTCGGGTAAACAAGGAGTAATGGTATCATATTTCAGAGCAACCTGATACAAAGATCTCACAATCTGTTCATTTCCATTAGAAGCATTCTTTTTCTCGTAAGGGTCTGTTTGATAGTCTACCAGAAAGTCTTGTGGCAAATTCAATCCCGGCTTACGCCCTTTTCTGATCAATTTATAGTCTTTGTTCACAACAGCTCCACATCCCAAATAGAAATTACGGTCAATACAACTGGTACTACCTATTAACAACGGAAGTATACTGATTCCGTCATACGCACGTTCCGGACGATTCTTATCTCCTACTAACTCTTTCAATGTCGGAACGATATCTACAAATCCAGTCACTTGAGAACTCAGATTCTTATAGTTACTTTCCGCCCTTTTCCAATAAAAGACAGCCGGCACACGCACACCTCCGTCCCATTCGTCAAACTTCCTGCCCCGTAGTTTGCCGGATGACGATCCCGGTACACCGGCGGGACCATTATCACTAAAAAAGATCAAAAATGTATTATCCATTATCCCTTTTTTCTTCAAAGCATCCACAATCGTACCAATTCCTCTATCCATACAGGACACCATTGCCTGATACGTTACTCTCTTCTGCTCTTTCGGTGTCAGACTACCAAAGTCATCACAATAAAGTTCTATATCTTTTTCCTGCGCTTGCAACGGTGTATGAGGGGCATTATAAGCTACATACAACAAGAACGGACCTTCTTTCTCATAAGTATTGATGCATCTGACAGCTTCTTGGGTAATCAATTCAGTAGAATATCCTTTATCATAACAAGTCTCCCAGTCATTGTGCCAATCCAATTCTCCTTCACGCATATGATCGAAATAATCAATTGCACCATTCAGATGCCCGTAAAAGTGGGAAAAGCCTCTATTTATCGGGTAATGTACCTTCCGGGTATGTCCCAAATGCCATTTGCCGATAATGGCTCTGTTACTATATCCGTTACGTGCCAACATATCGGCCAGAGTTTCTTCATTTTCATCCAATCCGTCTTCACGCCAAGGCGGAATAACGGTTGTACGTATGCCAAATCTATTGGGATAACGCCCTGTCATAAGTCCGGCACGAGTGGGCGTACTGATAGGAGCTGTATAGAACCGATCCAGTACAACTCCTTCTGCTGCCAAAGCGTTCAGACAAGGAGTTTTTATCTCGCTGCCATGAAATCCGACATCTCCCCATCCCAAATCGTCAGCAAGTACAATAACGATATTAGGGCGTTCTACCTGCTGTGCAAACGACAATGTAGTTGCACTTACTACCATAGACGCCCCCAAGATCAGTTTATTCATTATCTGTCCTTCTTTTATTTTTTCGGATGTTTCGGTAAAACAAAGTTTGCATGCGCCCAACGCTCCCATTCCGTAACCAATCTTGTCAATACTTCCGGATGCTGTTCTGCCACATTAAAGCGTTCTGTCCGATCTTTTACGACATCATACAGTTCCCATTCCTTGCCTTTTTCATCACGGATAGCCTTCCAATCTCTCCAGCGGATCGCTCTGTTGTTCTGATGCTCCCAATACATATATTCATGCAAGGAGTCCGTTTTCTTATGGACAGCAGGAAAAAGACTGCTGCCGACCAACGGATAAATTTTATTTCCTCCATGATAAGTCTCCGGATATTTAGCTCCGGTTGCTTCTAAAATAGTCGGCATGATGTCCGGCAAATATCCGGGAACACGACACCACTTACCTTTCTTATTCCCTAATGCTCCTTTCCACGACAGAATAAGAGGAGTAGAAATGCCACCTTCATAAGCACGGCATTTATATTTTCGGAAAGGAGTATTAGAAACCTGCGCCCACGCCCTGCCATAAGTCGGCGCAAAACTCGAAGCCGGATTATTCACTTCCTCCACCTTTCCTCCTCCCAGCTCTTCATAAGGTTCGGCACAAGCACCATTGTCGGACATGAACAAAATAAGAGTATTGTCCATTTTATGATTCTTCTTTAAGCAATCAATCAGTTTGCCGATATTGTAATCTACACAATGCACCTGAGCTGCATATACAGCCATCCGATAAGCGACTTGGTCCTTTTCCTGTTCTGTCAGTTCGTCCCATTTCCGGTTTTCCCATTCGGCAAAGTCTGTATTTGAATCAATAATCCCCATCTTTGCCATCCGTTTACGCCGTGCTTCCCGAATTTCATCCCAACCTTTCTTACGATATATCTTTGTAAATTTCTGTATATCTTTCTCTTTCGCATGTAGCGGCCAATGAGGAGCATTGAAAGCCAAATAGAGAAAGAAAGGGCGGTCATCCTTTTGTTCATCCACAAACTGGATAGCATAATCAGCAAAAGCATCCGTCGTATAATAAGGCGCATCCGGAGCCGGAAGTTTGGTGTTATCCAGCGTCAGCCCACGTCCTCCCGATGGACGAAGATAGCTGCATGCCCCCGAAAGAATACCATAGAAACGTTCAAAGCCCCGCTGTAAAGGCCATTTTTCTTCTCCATGCATTCCCAGATGCCATTTACCTGCCATATAAGTATGGTAACCGTCTTCTTTCAGCACTTCGGCTATTGTGACACAGTTCCTGTTCAGATAGCCTTTATACCCTTGTACTCCCCAATCATTAGGACTCTTCTGGTCAGGATTCGCAAAAGGGTCTTCGGACATCTGCCCAATACCTGCCTGGTGCTGGTACAAGCCTGTCATCAGACTTGCACGTGCCGGACAAGAACGGGAAGTATTATAAAACTGAGTAAAACGTACACCTTTAGACGCCAACGCATCAATATTGGGAGTAAGTATTTCGCCACCATAACAACCGATATCGGAATAACCCATATCATCTACCAGAATCAGTACGACATTCGGTTTCTCCTGTGCGGAACAAAATGATGCCATCAATAAAGGGGCAGTCATTAAGAAGTTGGTTCTTACCATAATGCTCTTATTTCTTTTTTTGTCCCGGATAGGGTTCTACCATGCAGCGTTTCGCCCATTCCTCGTACGCTTTCACCATTTCGTTCTTCTTCTCCGGATATTTATCAGCTAGATTATGTTGTTCGCTCCGGTCTTCATTCAAGTTGTAGAGTTCCCATTTGGCATTCTCGCCCGGACGCACGAGTTTCCAACCGTCTTTGGCAAGGAATGCACGCTCATTGAAATGCTCGAAGCCCAGATAATCATGTCCTTCACGATGACCGGTTTTGAAAATAGGAAGCAAACTCTTGCCTGCCATAGGAATGATATCGTTTCCTTTGTATTTAGCAGGATAAGTTGCTCCAGCCATGTCTATACAAGTAGCCATGATGTCCATCACATGACCTATCTCCGGTGTCATACCGCCTACATTCTTTTTAATTCCTTTCGGCCAGTGCGCAATCATCGGTGTGCAGATTCCTCCTTCATAGGATTTGGCTTTCCAAAAGCGGAAAGGTGTGTTTGCCACATTCGCCCAACGGGCACCCAATGAAGCATAGGTCGTTTGCGGTCCGGGTAATACCTCTTTATTATGGGGATATACCATCTTTTCTCCCTTACGGGTCATGTCCGGACGGTCATTCTCTCCCGGAGAGTAATTCTGACAGTTCTCATTACTGCAACCATTGTCTGAGAGGAAAAGAATCAGTGTATTATCCAACTGGCCGGTCTTCTCCAATGCGTCAATAACCTGTCCGATTCCCTGATCCATACGATCGATCATTGCAGCGTGCACAGCCATCGCACGGGCATCCCATTCCGCATGAGCATTGTCCTCCCATCTGTCTTTAAACTGACGTTCGGACAAAAAATCGTCCATTCCCGGAAATATTCCCAGTTGCTTCTGACGCTCGTAACGGGCATTGCGTATAGCTTCCCAACCGACTTTGTACGTATCCTTATACTTTTCAATATCCTCCGGCAAGGCGTGGAGCGGCCAGTGTGGAGCGGTATAAGCCAAATACATGAAGAACGGCTTATCATCCTTGGCATATTCCGTTACTTCTTCTGCGGCACGATCCGAAAGTGCTTGAGTGATATAGTATCCTTCCGGTACTTCTTTTACAGGTACTTCTCCTTCAACTAGGCTGAACGGGTCAAAGTAATCTACTACTCCATAAATAGTTCCGTAATGAGAATCGAAGCCACGGTTTACCGGATAGTGACATAAATCCGAATAGGTGTCATGGTAAACATGATGTGCCAGCCATTCACGCTGATCTTTACGCAATGGAGTTTCAGCAACATGCCATTTTCCGATCATACTGGTAGTGTAACCAGATTCTTTCAGCACTTCGGCTATCGTAACCGCATTACGTGAAAGTGTGCCACGATACCCGGGCAGGTTGTCATCAAAAGTCATTCGTCCGATTCCTGCCTGATGCTGATACAGTCCGGTCAGCAAAGAAGCACGGGTGGGACAACTACGACTCGCATTATAAAAATGGTTGAAGCGTACTCCTTGTTGTGCCAGTTTATCAAGGTTAGGTGTATGGATTTCACTGCCATAACATCCTAAATCAGAATAGCCAAGGTCATCTGCAAGAATCACCAGTATATTGGGTCTTTTATCAGTTTTTTTCCCTTTTGAGTTTGCAACGGAATTGCCGGCTATCATCAGTGCTGCCGGCAAAAGAAAAGCTTTTGAATTCATGTTTTTTTTAATTAGAGGTCTGTTTGCAATCCTTTATCTTTGTTTTGGGCGTACCATTCGCATACTTTCTTGCTTAGTTTTGCAACTAATTCCGGATGTTCGCCAGCTATGTTATTCTTCTCGAATTTATCCAGCTCCATATCATATAGTTGTGCATCGCTTCCGTCTCCGTTCACCAACAGCTTCCACTTGCCGCTACGGATTGCCAGATGCGGACTTCTATCGTAAGGATTGCCGGGAAAACCAAAATGCTTATTTCGACCAAAGTCCCACATTAAATCCGTTTTTCGTTTTGCCTCCGACTTCCCGAGCAAAACTTTTGCATAATTCTGTCCATCACCTTTATAGTTCTTCTCAGTTTTAATCCCGGCCACGGAACATAAAGTAGGATATAAATCCACCGCACATAGCACTGAAGAATTATTCACCCGACCGGGTTTAATCTTCTTAGGATATTTGACAATAAACGGCATACGGATACCTCCTTCGTAAAGGCTATTCTTGGTACCTCTCAAATAAGCGGAGCGAACAGCCTTGAAACTGGGTGCAGGTCCATTATCACTGGTAAAGATGATAATCGTATTTTCGGATAATCCCATATCATCCAGTGCCTTAATAAAACGACCGATTTGTTTGTCCATCTCTCCAAGCACAGGCGAAAACGCCTCTTTTGTCTCCCAGCTTTTTCTTTCTTTTTGCTTAAACTCCGGTACCCATGGTGTATGCATATCATCCGGCCAAAGATTGAGAAAGAATGGACTATCTTTATGACGTTTAATAAAGTCAATACTCTTATCTACAAAATATTCTGTGCGTTTCCAACGTTTTATACTGTCATTATCACACCATATCCACTTAGAAGCTGTTATCGCAGGGTCCGGATCGGGGCTTTCATAAGTAGAAAGATATTCATCAAACCCATAGTTCTTGATAGAAGGGGCATTGTGCACATCACGTCCACCTCCCATGTGCCATTTACCAATGTGTCCGGTAGCATATCCTGCATTCTGAAAAGCACGTGCCATAGAAGGAAGTTTGTCGTCCAGATAATTACGCTGCTCGCACCTCTTATTACTTGCCTTGTCGTTAAGGAAAGTATTAATTCCTACTTCAATAGGGAAAAGTCCTGTTGTTAATCCACAACGGGAGGGTGAACTAACCGGTGCGGAAGAATAATATTGATTAAACAATAATCCGTCCTGTGCCAGTTTATCAATATTGGGCGTCGCTACAAATTTTCCTCCATAACAGCCAATATCACCTATACCCATGTCGTCGATATAAATGATAACTACATTGGGATTCGTATCCGCTTGTGCATTAATAATAGGGAGTAAAGCCCCCAACCAAGGTAAATGTTTTTTTATATTCATAATTATTCCGATTTAATTAACACCATTCTCATTGCTTCCAAACAAAAATAAGGAAGATATCATAGAAAAAAGGCAAAATTCTGACCAATAAAAAGCAATATCTAATAAATAATCGATTTTCTTTCACAAAAGAATAAAGATAGAGAAGAACTCCGGTCATATGTTCTTCTCTATCTCTTATATTTGATAATTTATCCAATATTAATCAATAGACAAAACTATTTAATTCCCAGCCTCCCAGTCAATAGCTTGATCTTCATCTGGTATTTGAGTATTGATCTGACGCTCTAAAGCCAAAGAACCTATTACATGATATTCGGTTTCTACCCCCGGAATTGTAGTATAGTCAACATAAGTGTAATTAATATTTCTAATGATTATAGTCTTACGTTTCAAATAAGGACGAATAGGATCCATTGTTTCAGTTACACTATAGGTAGGGGTTACCTCTTTCCCATAGTCATCTTTACCTATTTGAAATTTCATTTTATTGTCAGAATCTGCAGGAGATAATTCCACATTGCCGATTTCTCCATTATCATTATTTATAAATTTAGCAAGAATCCTATATCCTTTCCTATCGACACGGGTTTCATCAATAATGCCAGCATAGAAAAAAAGGCTTTGATCGTCCACCACATAAGTCATTACATAGTTTTTGACAAATGGGGCCTCACTTTCCGCTCCTTTGATATAACACTTATAATTTACTGCACTATAATTGCCCGAATAATCATTAAAAGGCATAACACGGAGTAATGCTTTGCGATAATGCTTACGATAATTAGGGGTATAGCTACCATCTGAAGATTCTTCAACAGTTAAAGGCAGCACCCATTTCTCTGACAAATCAATATTATTCAACTTAAAATCTATAGGTAAAAGTGCTGTATTCTCCCCTGCTTTTATTTCAACGGTCTCCGGCAATGAATAGAAAGTAGCTGGTAATACCTGATAATAAAGATCTATACGCGTACTATAACGTTCTTTATTAAGAACCACTAAAGTATCTGGGTCCAAACCAATACGTACTGTATAGTTTTTATCATTTAAAGTCGTACCGCTAACTATCAAAGGCACCTGATAAGTAGTTGCTTCGTTCGCCTTATAGCGTACGTTAATTCGTGATACCCCATCACTGTTTATTGGAGCTTTAAAAGAAATATAATGTTCATATTGTTCACCACTCCACTCTTCATTACAGGAGATAATTAATGCGCTAACAGTTAGCATCATCAAATAAGTATATATCTTTTTCATATCTTTTCTTTTTTAATTAATCATTATAAGTCCAACCAGGATTCTGAGTTAAACGTTTGTTGCGTTTCAATTCATCATGTTTTATAGGCCAGAAATACATTTTGGATGAAAAAGTTGCTGAAAGATTAGATATGGGTACCGGTGTATGGAAAAGATCTTTCTGACTTTCAGTCATAAAAGTATAACAACCATAAACAGGCACTGACTCTTCCAATTCTGCATCTTTCCAACGACGAAGATCATAGTAACGTTTCCCTTCAGCAAAGAGCTCAATCTGTCGTTCACGTTTCAGTTTAATACGGAATTTTGCAGGGTTATCATATATAGGAGTATCATAATCCGGTACACCGGCACGCATACGCACAGGTTTTATTCCTTTTCTCATTTCTTCCGGATCACGGTTAATGGTATAAGCTTTAATTCCGTCCCATGAGGAAACCTCATAAGATGTAGTCAATTCGTTTAATGCCTCTGCATACATCAACAGAATATCGGCATAACGAATAGCTGGTTCATCTTTATCAATAATTTTGGCTCCGTCGCTATTTTCATAAGTATCGCTTGGGTTCACGTATTTCATCACTCCAATACCTGTACGCAGCCAAAACATATTATTGGAATAACCATTACCTCCACCTCGATAGTAGAATACTTGTTTATTCTGATTTGCTTGCTGAGATTCATTTCCTAAATACCATCTGGCACCGTTAAAAGCAACAGAAGCATAAAAACGTGGTTCCCGATTTGCATATTGCAAAGAAACATTTGCAGAAAGCGGTTTATAGTCCTGTGCGTTTGAAGTATAGCCGACTGGTCGCGGGCGATTGTCTACACGATCCTTATATGCTTGGTATCCTGCGTACTGAGAATTCATTCCAGGACAATCGTCTCCAGTATTCATATAATAAGCATCTACTTGTTTTTGAGTCATTCCATGGGTATTCCATCCTTTAGCAACGGAAGGCAGTTGGTGAATTACCATATCCTTAATGCGTTCACCACCGATGTTCTGCCCTCTAGTAAAAATCAGTTCAGGATTATCTACTGATGACACAGTTCCATTAAACAATGCACGATATGATTCGTATGGATCAATATTCGCCCATCCATTCGGAAAATCTTCATTTGAATATACATCGTGATGTGGAGGCGCTATAGTTGCCGGAAAAGCACCTGTATTCACGGTATTGATACCTGTGGTATAAAGCTTATATACATTCAATTCCATTACATCTTTGCAGGCAGCAGCTGCTTTTGCCCATTTACTTTCATCATATTCAGGAGAAAGCAAACGATTACCTTTATCATCCAGCAATTGTTGTGCATATTCATCATTATTACCATTCGTTAACGGACTGGCAGCATACAATAGAGCTAATGCACGGGTAGCCAAAGCCGCTCCCCGCGTCGGACGGTTTATACTAAGTTGCTCTCTCGTCAATGGCAAATCTTTAGCTGCTATTACCATTTCACTTGCAATATAATTGGCACAAACATCATAAGAACTGCGTGGTGTAGCGACATCATCATAAGAGTCATTGTAGTTAAAACCATTTTCCGGAACTAGAGGTATCGGCCCATATTTACGAAGAAGAATCCAATAAAAATAAGCTCTAACAAAACGCGCTTGCGCTTTAAGATCAACAATCTCTTCAGGTTTATATTTATCGTTCATATCCACATTCTGCATGAAAATCGTAGCCTGACGAATACCATTATAACAGCGATCCCAAGTATCCTGGAAAGCACCTTCGTCATACCCTCCTTCATGAAACTTATTATATGACATGTTTCCACCTTTGGATGCGTCTATGGTAACATCATCATCACCATAGTACATACAGTCGTCAAACACAAACGGAGTATTGCGTTTACTGCCTACATCGCAGCATTGCCCGGTAAGGAATGAATATGCACGTGCCAACCACTGTTCGGTCTTATCATAATCTGTAAATATCTTCTCCAAAGATTCACGATCTTTAAAAATGTATTCTGAATCCAAATAGTCAGAACATGATGTAGTCCCGAAACCGATTATAATTATCAATAATATATATTTTTTCATTTTATTGTTCTGAATTTTATAAGTTAACGCTTAAACCGAGTGTTATAGACTTAGCTAATGGATATTGCTCACCACGTGAAGCCCCCATTTCAGGATCCCAAAGTTTAAAACTGGACCATGTCAGTAAATTAGTTCCTGTCATGAAAATACGTACATTATTAAAATGTATCTTATTCACGATCTTCTTCGGAAGAGTATAACCGACATCAATCGTTTTCAGACGGACATATGAACCATTACGCAACCAATATGTCGAATTACGGTAATTATTTTTATATTCATAGATCGTTGTATTACCATTACCATTATCCGTATAACTCAAACGAGGGTATGATGCATTCGGATTCTCATTAGCAGGGATGCCAAGCTTTTGTGCAGTCTCCGCATCCACCCAACGATTATCCAGCGTTCCTTTAAGAATATTACCCCATTGTCCTTCTGTAAAAGCCCATATACATTTGCCATAAGTAAAGAACTGAGATTTACCGGCACCTTGGAAATGTAAGCTTACATCCAATCCCTTCCAGGTAGCAGAAAGACCTAAACCATAAATTAGATTTGGTTTACTAGTTGAACCAATAGCTACGATATCGCCATCATTGACAACACCATCACCATTTACATCTTTATATTTAATATCACCGGGCATTACAGGACCATATTTCTGTGTAGGACTGTTACGAATGTCATCATAGTCCTTAAATAATCCTAAAGCTATCAAGCCTCTATTTTGATTAACCCGATACCCTTTTTTCATTTGATAAGCATAAACATTGTTCTCTTCATCGCGTTCTATGATTTCATTCTTACTATATGTGATATTACCACGTACAGTGAACTTAACATCACTAATTTTTTGTTTATAACTAAAGTTTCCATCAAACCCTTTTGAATTTACTTCACCCACATTAGCATAAGGTTTATTGCCATCCAGACCAACCATTCCTGGTAAGAATGCACGCTCCATATAAATACCACTACGACTTTCATCAAAATAGTCGATCGTAGCTGTGAATTTGTCATTAAATAAAGCCATATCTATACCAAGGTCGCTTTTGGTTGCTATTTCCCATGTTATATCATTAGAAGCAAGTTTTGTATAGCGTAAACCATTATAAGATTTATTACTTCCATAAGTGGCCCAGTTGTAACCTGCATAATATTTCGTCTGATCATTTTCTTTATAGTTATCGGCAATTGAATAAAGATATGGGAAACGGGTTCCTACATTATCATTACCGACCTTACCATAAGAATAACGAACCTTAAACATATTCATCCATTTCAGATGCTTTTTTATTATTTTCTCTTCTGCAATATTCCATGCCAGAGAATATGCGGGAAAAAAGCCAAAACGATGTCCTTTCGCAAAATTTTCCGAACCGTTGTAACCAAAATTGAAGTCAACAAAATATCGATAGTTATAATTATAAGCAAAGCGCCCTGCCAAAGCCTGATTTCGTCTACTCACTCCCTCTTTTAAATCATCTCCCAAAGCAACCGTTTTAACAAAAGCATCTTGGGTATATTTCAATGTCGCGCTAGGATGATGTGCTTTAAACGCTCTGTTCCAATTTAACGTCAAATCTAAGAATTCACGACGATTTCCACTTGAACTACTCTCCTGTGCCATATTTCCTGCACCGGAAATCTTTTTAAATACTAATTCACCCTCTTCATTGCGAGCTCGTTCCGCAAGCCATTGTTCCGGCCATTTATGACGTTTGATAGTATTATCATTATATGTGTCATATCCAAAACGTCCTACAAATTTCAGATTTTTAGTAATGAAGTCTAGTTTCTGCTCCAATGTTACATTAGTTTGAATAGTATTTTTCCAATTCTCATTAAAACCTGTTTGGGTAGCCGCTACCCATGGGTTAGTCTTATTACCCGTACCGACGGCAGGTACATAGCCATTAGAATATAATACCGGAGTTCTTATTGGAGTATATCCAAAAAGTTCTCCCCATACATCAGAATCTCCCAATCCCGGACTATTTCTTTTGGATAAATAACCGGAAACTCCTAACTTGAGAAGTGTACTTTTTGTAATATCAATATCTGTGTTCATGCGATAATTATAACGGCGATAATCAGCGTTCGTGTTATAATCTCCTTTTAACGAGCTATCCGTGTTATACATACCCTGTTCGTCCAAATAACTGAAAGATACAAAATAGCGTGCAGTATTTCCACCACCATTCATATTCAGATTTACCCGATGTTGCCACGCTCCCTCCTTTAATAGTAAATCCATCCAGTCCACATTCGGATAGAGGTCTGGATCTAACCCAAGACGGATAATATCCAACTCTTCAGGCTGGTAAACGGGTTCATAGTTACGAGTAATACGTGCTTCATTTAAAAAATTTGCATAATTTACCCCATTCTCAAATTCAGGAGTGATCGTACGCATATTATAAGTCGTTTCTGCTTTTGCGGTAATATTAATTTTACCGGCTTTACCGTGTTTAGTTGTAATCAATACTACCCCATTCGCGCCTTTTGATCCATAAATAGCAGTGGCAGAAGCATCTTTTAAAACTGAAAAGGATTCAATATCTTCTATATTGATTTCATCCATACTGCGTTCGAAGCCATCAACCAAGACATACGCGCTAGTACTTGCACCAAAAGTCGAAATTCCACGAATCCAAAACTCAGATACATTTTTACCAGGTTGTCCGGAAGTCTGCATTGCCAAAACACCAGCGACATTACCGGCTAATGTATTTACGATACTAGAAGACGGATTAGCTTTCAGATGATCTACATTTACTGTTGTAATAGCCCCTGTCTGAGTCAATTTTGTCTGAGCTCCAGTACCAGTAATAACCACTTCGTCAATAGCATTGGTAACATCTTCTTTTAGTACTATATTTACTTTTGACTGATTTTTTATTAGAACTTCTTGTGACTGATAACCAATATAAGAAAATACCAAGCGATTGTAAGGTTCCACTTTAATTACATATCGTCCGTTGAGATCTGTGATTGTTCCTAGCCCTGGGACATCTTTTACACTAACATTAGCACCAATGACCGGTTCTTTATTCTCATCTGTGACAATACCAGAGACACTAATCTTTTGCTGTGCCAAGGCGTTTATAGCCACCCATAGCAACATAGTACATAAGACAAATAATTTTTTCATATTTTAGTGTGTTAATCATTAAATTCTTCTAAAGCTATTTTACGGATACGGTGATTATAAGCATCACCTACATAAACTATTCCTGTCTTTTCATCATATGCAATAGCTTTAGGACGTTCGAAACGAGCTTCTTTTCTCAAATCCCCATTAACATACCCCCAAGGATTAGAATTTAAACTAGCGCTTCCTCGACCTGCAAATGTTGAGACTTGTCCCAGTGGAGTTAAAATTCGGATAGCATGGTTATGTTTATCTGCAATATAAAAGTCATATTCATCTATCTCACCTTTATAATTATCATTCTTTACAAATACACCTTGGTATGCCGAATCGAACTTAGCTAAATTCCCAACAGCATCTACATATCCATTTTGATTAGCGCTTCCTGCTACCACGTAAGGAGTAGTAAAAGACTCCCCATTATAATCAGAACGAAGAATATAGTGCTTGTTAATAACCATAAGGTAAGCATAATTTCCTGTTGGATGAATAATTATATTAAATTCCCATTCTTTATCTTGGACGGTAAACATATAGTCCGCCCCTGTCCCAGGTGAAACAGCTGTAGTACGGGTTCCGTCAACAAATTCTTGAAGAATATCTTTTTTTACTCTATAAAGGTGACCTTTCTGAAAATGAGTAAAATATAAATCACCGTTTTGGGGATGGATTGCTGCACATGCGCAACCATTGTAATTCACAATTGTTCTTCTATTTGACCATTTAAAACCACATGGTTTAGTTGTATCTGAAACACGATCAAACATATAGACCGCAGGATTAGTTGCATTAGCTTGTGATGTAGCCACAACCATATGATACACTCCGTCCTTATCTTTAAAAAAATCAATAGAACGCCCACGCTCATACCCTCCATACTCACTCCTAGGAAGAATAGTATATAATTGTTGCCGTCCGAAATCAATACAGCGTATACCAGAACCTGTAACACCTTCAGGGTCAACAGATGTATCCTCAGCAAAATATAACAACTCAGGGTACTCAGGATCCCATTTCATAAAACAAGGATTAGCAACACCGCCACAATTATCAAAAGGCCCGTCTTTTATTTCAAAATTTTTCTTTTTATCGGAAATTTGTGGATTAACCTCACCAAGTAAAGTACTTACTACTTTTAATCGTTGATATTCAAATCTCACATCAGATTTTTCAGAAGTATATGTTTTTTCTCCATCTTTTATCGTAACCTGTATATCACCTTCATAGGCTTTTGATGGCATAAGACAATACATATATGTAGACTTTACATTTACAACCGAGCTTTTCTGACCACCAATATAAACTTCCAATTGGGAAGGATTATTTCCAAAATTCTCTCCATAAATAAGTACTCTTTGCCCTGCAGAGCCTGCTTTAGGGTAAATACTATCAATACGAATAGGAAAAGCAGGATTGAATGGAGTTCCTCCACTACCTGTAATAGGAGATACTTCTTTTCCATCATCACAGCTTCCTAAAAAAAAGGCTAATAATGTAAGCATGACGTATGGTATACACCAAAACTTACTTTTCTTGTTACTTTTTAAATTCATAATAAATTAGATTTAAATTACTGATTATTCATGACTTTGTTCATCAATACCTGCATCCAATAACCTCCTATTACCGAGCGAGCTCTAAAACCAACCCATTTCCCACTATCTGTGTGATGCCAGTCGCTGATGGGTACCCGTGAAGTCGTTTCATTGATATATTTATAGAGAGGATTTATGAACTGTTCGAAAGTATCTTGGTCTGGAGACATAGCTGCAATCCACATAATCCAGTCAGACTTTGTATACTCTTTGCGAGAGTCCAATGGCAATCCATAAGGATTCTGTTTCGTCAAATAGTAACTTACTTCCTTGTCGATTACATTATTGGGGAACAAATTCAGATTCCACATCTTGTCCCAAATCATATTATATTTCTGACTCCAGGTATTCTCACGGTCGAAAGCAAGGCGGTAATGATTACCTTCATTTGCCATTTCTTCCCATTTCACCGCCATTTTCTTGGCTATACCTGCATATTTCTCTGCAACATCATATAAACCAAGCATATGCGCCATTTCGCTATATCCGGCTACACCCATGATCGCTTTTACTGAAAGATTGGCATTATGGGCCCAATGACCGGCGAAGTCATCCGTGCATAATTGGTTCTCCGGGTCCTGTCCAAACGACCCGCAAACACATTAACATCCTATTAATTAATGGATTATGATTGAATTGTATTGCGTTTGTATTGTAATTCTATGTATTATACATGAATAAATAAGTTACAGAAAGAAAAGAATTATAGGAAGTATGAGATACTTGTCTTATATATTAGAATAGCAGTTCCTTATAGATTTATTTAAAAACTTTATTTTCATCTGTCTAAATGCTCTAACGATGTAAGAATGAAGCATATCTGTTTGGACATGAACATAAACTCTATAATATTACCGATAGTACTTTATATGGCTAGATATCAGCATGTAGTGTACTGAATAAGTTGACACTTCAAAAATCGAAAATAAAGATGAAATATTCGAAAAAGAAGTACAACTATTACAGTGATGATGAACGAATGTCTTATATTCGTGAGTATTTATCAAGTCCCGAGAGCAAATCTGAGTTTTGTAAGCGTCACGGCTTTTGTGCCAAGCTTCTTACTTATTGGCTTAACAAGTATCAAATAGAAGACAAAGATATGGGTAGATCCTCTAAACCAGTAAATAGCGATGCTATTGATTCTAGTATTTCTGAGCTCCAGAAAGAACTATCGCTATTGCGTGCTGAGAACCGTAAACTTCATCGGGCTCTTGCTGATGAGAGTTTACGTCACGAGGCGTGCGAAGAACTCATCAATCTTGCTGAATCCACGTATCATATCAAGGTACGAAAAAACTCCGATGCCAAGTAATCGACACCTTGTCACAGAGGTACTCATCCCGACGCAAACGTGGTTGTATAAAGTTCCTCTGTGATTACTTCGGCATAACCCGACAAGGTTATTACAAGCATGTGAACCGACATTTGGAGGTTGATATCCTTACCACAAGCATCGTGTTGTACTGCAAAGAACTGTTGGAACTCATGCCCAAAGCTGGTATGCGCGAGTTATACGCCTGCTGCGTGAGTAAGTTTGGACCAAAGATGGTTATCGGTCGTGATCGTTGTTATGACATTTTTCGCTCCAATGGTTTGTGTCAACGTACAAGTCGCAAGCGTCCTAAAACAACGAATTCGAACCATAATTACTATATCTACCCCGATCTGTTGAATGTTGCACCCAAATTTGTCGCTACAAGATTGGGCGCTATGGTAGTGGCGGATATAACCTACGTAAACACCGGTCAGGGCTGGGCTTACCTCTCGTTGCTTACCGATGCGTCAAGTCGTGCCATCGTGGGATATGCGCTTTACAAAACTCTTGAGACGGAGGGGCCCTTGAAAGCTTTGGAGATGGCAATATCATTCTATGAGAAGTATCACATAGACATGAGCACTCTTATTCATCATTCCGACCGGGGTGTCCAATATTGCTCAAATAAATATGTAGAGAGGCTTAAAGAGCATCAAATCAACATCAGTATGACGCAGTGTGGTGATCCTTTACATAATGCATTGGCTGAAAGAATGAACAACACCATTAAAAACGGTTGGCTATTCGACTGTGATGATGAGAGCTTCGAGCAAGTAAGCAAGCGCATTGAAGATGCTGTATATGTATATAATCATGTGCGGCCTCATCAAGGGATAAACATGAGGACACCTATGGAAGTGGTCAGCGAAACGGGAGGATTAACAGCATAATACCCGCTCGTCGGGACGGGTGGTCCCGCCCCTTGCCGCTAGGGCGATCCCCGACCGAAGAGTTTTTGGTTGTTGGCAACATTACATTTTCCTGAAGAAGGCTTGCGTAAATAAAGGAAGATGCATAAATTTGCAAGCACCAACAAAAGACAACTAACATAGGAATAAGAATAACAAAAGTAAACCTATTTAGATATTAAAGTATATTGAGTAAACTAATTCAGTTATAACAAACGAAGTTGTCAACTAAAACCAGTACACATCAGCAACTTATAGTTTCCTGTCATTTCTTGGAATGGAAACTGTCGTTTCCCGGTGAGGGAACGGACGTTCCTTTTAATGGAAACGACCGTTCCTTTTAAAGGGAACTGGCGTTTCCTCCGAGGAAACTAACGCCTGTTGTCTTATTCTAAAAATGGTTATAGTTTTATCTCCCTAAGGAATTCATCTGGCTAATTTGGCACGCAACTCTTTTAGTCTTTTAGCAGCCTGCTGATTATCCACTTTAATATATCGCATAAACGCAGATGGACTTTTATGTCCGGATATACGCATTAGTTCTGCTGCAGGAAAACCAGATAGATACATGTTTGTACAAAACGATCGCCGACAGGTATGGGAAGAGATCATTTCCCATTTCTCATATACCCTCTTTTCTCGCTCTTTACCTTTCCTGCGGACAACTTCAATCTTTTGGCTCAATTTTATCTTCCGCCCCAACTCTTTGACTCTCTCATTAAACATGTATCGTGGGATTTTAGGCAAATCATAATTATATTTTTTAAGAATCTCGGGCACATAATCAATCATGGGAATCACTACAGCCTTGTGTACCTTCCGCTGTTTGAGATTTATATTCTCATTATCCAAATCAATATGCTCAGGACTTAAAGTTGAAAGGTCACTGTATCGTAATCCTGTGAAACACCCGGTAATGAATACATCCCGTATCTCTTCCAATTGCTTATCATCTGATAAATCAAGTTCGTATATTGCAGCCAGCTCCTTTTCATTTAGATAAATAGCATCGGTTTCCTCTTCTACAACTTTGAAATTCTTTAGGTCAATCGGTGGAATAATTCCTTTTACTATTTGATAATTAACAAAGCCTTTCAACAAACGTATGATTTTTCCTGCAGAATTGGTGAGCAGCCCTACAGTTCCGTTTGGTTTTACTACTTTATGAAATAGATAATCCATAAACTCGTTGTAAAATGTCAGATTCAAGTTGCGGAATGTTACAGGTTGTGATGAGTATTCTTTGAAGGCGGTCAGATGCTTGCGGAGTGTTCGATAGTCTTTTATTTGATCTGCAGAGACGGATGGTGCTTTTTCCACTATATACCGTTCTAATGCATCAAACATATCTACCCGATTAGGACGCAGATCATATTCCCTGTTCTTTTCTAATTCAAGCAAGACAAAATCAACTGTCGGATCTATGCCGTTTACTTTAGCATAGGTGAGAATATCACCGAGCTTAGATGTTATCTTAATCAAGCAGGCATCAATTTCTTCATAATGGGGACATGCACGCTTAATCCATTTCCTTTTTGCATCCCAATGTTCCGGTTTGATATTGTATCCGGTAGAGATAAGCGTGCGCTTGTTCCGATTGTAATTATATCGAACATAAAGGACAGTAGTTCCCTCTTGGGTAACGTACTTGGGTTTAATATATGGTATATATTTTGCGATGGTATAATCAGTATTGCATTCGTGTTGCAAATTTACGAAAGCTATCTGAAATGACCAATATCTCTTTTGTTAAAGTTAGAAGTCATCAATTAATAGACCTTCATTTTGGGTTGGTAAGGATAAAATCTGCTCAAAAAAGGATAAATACTGCTCAAACAACGTCAGAGCCCCTATTCCGTATGTTAAAAGAACGTTTGAAATCCAAAAAAGAATAGATTTTGTCCTTTCTTGAACACAGATTTTCCTTGTTTCTTTTATTAATTCCATTATTTTGTGTCATCAAGATGAGATACTATGGAAAATAAAGAGTTTGTTAAAGCTCGATATTTGCTAGAAATACACGATTTGTTAGCCGCTTCTCCATAACATTTCATCCTAAATATGACAGTACTGATATTATATATTAAAGGTATAGGAAAACGGGTATAAAGATTGCAATTATTCAAAGGTGAGATAGTATTAAGGTAAAAAGTGGATTTAAAAGAATACTTAGGGCTTGTTTTTTTATGAGGTAAATAAGATTGATGGATGGATAACCTTGGATTTGAAGATTAATTTAAAGCAAATATTTATGAAGAAATTGCTAGCCATAATGGCTCTTTCAGTCGGCTTGTTGGCAAATGCCCAGACCGTTGACTTATTAAAACCTGCAAAAGATATAGTGCTACGTGCTCCGTCGGTGCCTATTATCGTTTCAGATCCTTATTTTTCGATCTGGTCACCCTATGATAAATTAATGGAAGGTAGTACAGAGCATTGGACAAGTGCGAAGAAACCTTTATTGGGTGCTCTGCGTGTTGACGGAAAAGTATATCGTTTTTTGGGGAAAGATAAAATTAATCTGGTACCTATTGCTCCTATGACTAATGTAGAACGTTGGGAAGCAGCGTACACTAACAGCCAACCATCAAACGGATGGCAAGAATTTCAGTTTGATGATAGCAATTGGAAGAAAGGTAAAGCAGCGTTTGGTAGTCGTGATATGGAACGTATTCACACAGAATGGAAAGGAGACAATACCGATATCTACATTCGTCGCACTTTCGATTTTAATGAACCGAATATCGCTGAAGATATTTATCTGATCTATTCCCATGATGATGTATTTGAGTTGTATCTAAATGGGGAAAAGCTTGTTTCTACAGGACTTGTCTGGAAGAATAATGTATATCTGAAACTTTCAGAAGAAGCAAAAAAGAAACTTCGTAAAGGTAAGAACGTAATCGCTGCCCATTGCCACAATACTACAGGTGGTTCATATGTCGATTTCGGATTGTTTCGTGAGAAGGAAAATGCTGTTAAGTTTGCAAATGAAGCTGTTCAGAAATCTGTAGACGTATTGGCTACTTCCACCTACTATACTTTCACTTGTGGTCCTGTAGAGCTTGATGTCGTGTTTACCGCTCCTCAATTAATTGATGATCTTGATTTATTGTCAACTCCTATAAACTATGTTTCTTATCATGTACGTTCATTAGATAAAAAAACTCATGATGTACAATTCTATATGGAGACAACTCCTGAACTGGCTATTAACGAAAGTAACCAGCCTACTGTTGCTCGTACCTTATCAAAGAATGGTATCAGTTATGTAGAAGCAGGTTCAATCGATCAACCAATATGTGACCGAAGAGGTGACTTGATTTGTGCTGATTGGGGTTATGCATATCTTGCTAGTACGAATGGATCAGGTAAATCAGTCAGTTTGGGAGACTATTACGGAATGAAAGAATCATTCGTGAAAAATGGTACATTAGCCACTACAAAGACTAAATGGACAACTCGTAAAGAGGAAGATAATCCGGCTATGGCATATGTTCACAATCTCGGTTCTGTCTCCAATAGCGGGAAAGAAGGATTCATGATGCTTGGTTATGATGACATTTACTCTATTGAGTATATGTACGAGAAGCGTATGGGCTATTGGAAGCATGATGGCAAAGTGACTATCTTCGATGCTTTCGAAAAATTGAGAGACAACTATCAGGCTATTATGGAACGTTGTCGCGCCTTTGACGAACTTATTTATGACGATGCAGAAAAGGCAGGTGGCAAAAAATATGCAGAAATCTGTTCGGCATCTTATCGCCAAGTGATCTCTGCTCATAAACTCTTTACTGATAAAGAAGGTAACTTGTTATGGTTCTCTAAAGAAAACAACAGTAATGGTTGTGTAAATACAGTAGACCTAACTTATCCATCCGCACCACTATTTTTGGTTTATAACCCTGAATTACAGAAAGCTATGATGACTAGCATCTTTGAGTATAGTGCTAGCGGTCGTTGGAACAAACCTTTTCCAGCACACGATTTAGGGACTTATCCTATTGCTAATGGTCAAGTGTATGGAGGTGACATGCCAATTGAAGAAGGAGGTAACATGGTAATTCTTGCTGCTGCTATTAGCAAAATCGAAGGAAACGCTGACTATGTAAAAAAATATTGGGATCTCTTAACTACTTGGACAAACTATCTCGTAGAGTATGGACAGGACCCGGAGAACCAATTATGCACGGATGACTTCGCCGGTCATTGGGCTCATAATGCCAATCTTTCAGTAAAAGCGATCATGGGTGTAGCCGGATATAGCGAAATGGCGCATATGCTTGGTTTATATGATGTTGCAGAGAAATATGCAGGTATAGCCAAGAAAATGGCGGTGAAATGGGAAGAAATGGCAAATGAAGGTGATCATTACCGCCTTGCTTTCGACCGTGAGAATACCTGGAGCCAAAAGTATAATATGATTTGGGACAAGATGTGGAATCTGAATTTGTTCCCCAATAATGTAATCGACAAGGAAGTAAGTTACTATTTGACAAAACAGAATCCTTACGGATTGCCATTGGACTCCCGCAAAGAGTATACAAAGTCTGACTGGATTATGTGGACTGCAACTATGTCTCCGGATCAGGCTACTTTTGAAAAGTTTATAAATCCTCTCTATAAATATATCAATGAAACGACTTCACGAGTACCTATCAGTGATTGGCATGATACGAAAACAGGCAAAATGACTGGTTTTAAGGCTCGTTCTGTAATCGGAGGATATTGGATGAAAGTACTAGTGAATAAGAATTCAAATAATCTGTAAAAATGCATACAAATATTTTTACCAATAAAATCCAATGTATTATGAAAATGAAAAGTAAGACCAAAAGTTGCTGTCAGTACACTCAATGGGTAGTACTGGCTTTACTTACACTTATCTTTGCAAGTTGCAAAGATAATGATGACGCAACAGGAGATTTTGATCCGAATAAGCCTGTTGTCATTTCTGAATTCAGTCCAAAAGAAGGAGGACTTGGAACCCGAATGCTCTTGTATGGAGAAAACTTCGGAAGTGATATTTCTAAAATAAAGGTAACTATCGGTGGACAAGACTCCAAAGTTGTAGGAGCAAAAGGAAAAAGCCTCTACTGTGTTGTGCCAGCTAAAGCTTATGATGGAGATATTAAATTAAGTATTCTCAACGATGAAGGTGAAGAAATTGCAAATACAGAAGCCAATGAGAAGTTTGTATATCAAAAGAAGATGCTTGTTACAACATTTCTAGGAACAATGTATGATGGAAACACCAAATATGATTTAAAAGATGGACCTTTTGATGATTGTGGTGGCTTTGGAGGTGCTGTTTGGTTGTCCTTTGATCCCAAAAATCACAATCATTTATATCTAGTGGGTGAACAGCACCCTACCCGTTTGATTGACTTTGAAAAAGAATATGTAAGTACCGTATATAGTGGATTAAGCAAAGTACGTACCATCTGCTGGACACATGAAGCTGACAGCATGATTATTACCAATGACCAAAATAATAATGATAGACCGAACAATTATATTCTTACACGTGAATCAGGATTCAAAGTTATAACAGAATTGACAAAAGGTCAAAACTGTAATGGTGCAGAAACTCATCCTATAAATGGAGAATTATATTTCAATTCATGGAATGCTGGTCAAGTGTTTCGATATGATTTTACAACTCAGGAAACTACCCCTTTGTTTACGATACAAGATAGTGGATGGGAGTTTCATATCCAATTCCACCCTAGCGGAAACTATGCATACATTGTAGTAGTTAATCAACATTACATCTTACGTTCTGATTATGACTGGAAGACAAAGCGCCTTACCACCCCATATATTGTTTGTGGTCAGCAGGGTGCCAAAGATTGGGTAGATGGAGTTGGTAAAAAAGCCCGCATGCATGCTCCCCGACAAGGTACATTCGTAAAGAATCCAGCATACAAAGGGAGCAGCGATGAATATGACTTTTATTTCTGTGATAGAGAAAACCACTGTATCCGTATCTTAACACCACAAGGTCGAGTAACGACATTTGCTGGTAGAGGCAGTAATGGAACTTCCGGATATAATGATGGTGATTTACGCCAAGAAGCACGCTTCAATCATCCTGAAGGAATCGTATACGATGAAGAAAGAGAATGTTTCTTTATAGGTGACCGTGAAAACCGCCGTATTCGCAAAATTGGCTACGAAGAATAATACATGATTAACACATACATTTATATGATGAAAAACTTTTTATTTATATGCATGTTGTTGCTTGGACTTTCTACCAGTGCTTTGGCACAAGAAAGCATTGTAGTAACAGGTGTCGTAACTGATACAAATAAAGAGCCCATGATTGGGGTTAATGTATCAATAAGTAATATACCCGGCTTAGGTGCCATTACTGATTTGAATGGAAAATACAGTATTAAAATGCCACCCTACCACAAATTGGTATTTACTTATATAGGCTTTGAAAAAGTAGAAGTATTAGTCAAAGAGCAACGAACTGTCAATGTCACAATGAAAGAAGCAAGTGCTAGAGAGATTGACGAGGTGGTAATCACGGGTACCGGTGCCCAAAAGAAGTTGACTGTAACAGGTGCTATTACTAATGTGGATGTAGATGTCTTAAAAGCAAATCCCTCAGGTTCTATGGCTAATGCCCTGGCAGGTAATGTACCGGGCATCTTAGCGATGCAAACTTCCGGAAAGCCGGGTAGTGTTTCTGAATTCTGGATCCGTGGTATTTCAACTTTCGGAGCCAGTAATTCCGCATTAGTTCTCGTTGACGGATTCGAACGTAGTCTGGATGAAATAAATGTAGAAGATGTCGAATCTTTTTCCGTATTAAAAGATGCATCAGCTACTGCTATTTACGGTTCCAAAGGTGCAAATGGAGTAGTATTAATCACAACCAAACACGGTAAAGCCGGGAAAATTAATATCAGTGCAAAAGCGGAAACGTTCTACAATATGCTCACCCAAGTTCCTGACTTTGTAGATGGATACACATATGCTTCCATGGCAAATGAAGCTAAAATCACACGTAATCTTGAGCCGCTATATAAAGCGGACGAATTGGAAATATTCCGTTTAGGACTAGATCCTGATTTATATCCCAATGTTAATTGGATAGATGAATTACTACGAAAAGGTTCATGGAGCACTCGTGCCACACTAAGCATGAACGGTGGTGGTAATACAGCACGATACTATGTATCAGGAAGCTATCTTGACCAACAAGGTATGTACAAAGTAGATAAAGCTTTGAAAGATTACAATACAAATGCAAATTTCCGTCGTTGGAATTACCGCATGAATGTAGATATAGACATCACTAAATCAACTCTATTAAAAGTCGGTGTTTCAGGTTCATTACAAAAGGCCAATGATTCAGGAGTTGGCAGTGATGCTATTTGGACAGCTCTTATGGGATATAATGCCATTATGGTTCCTAAATTATATTCTAATGGATACGTACCAGCCTATGGAAATGACAATGGAGATCGCTTTAATCCATGGGTTCAAGCTACAATGACTGGTTATCGGGAAAACTGGAAGAATAATATCCAGACTAATGTAACCTTAGAGCAGAAACTTGATTTCATCACCAAAGGACTTAGATTCGTGGGACGCTTCGGATATGACACAGAAAATAACAACTGGATTAACCGCAGAAAATGGCCGGAACAGTGGAAGGCAAAACGTTTCCGCGCAACAGACGGAACCCTCGATTATGACCGTGTAGCTGAAGAAAGAAAGATGTTTCAAGAGAGCGGTTCCGATGGCCTTAGAAATGAATTCTTTGAAGCAGAGTTACATTATAGCCGAGGATTCAAACATCATCATCTAGGAGGAACATTAAAATATAACCAGTCTTCAAAAATAAAAACGGTAGGCCTTGGAGATGATCTTAAACAAGGTATTGCCAGACGTAATCAAGGATTGGCAGGACGATTTACCTATAACTGGAATTATCGTTATTTCATTGATTTCAATTTCGGATATACCGGTTCGGAGAATTTCGCAGCAGGACATCGGTTTGGTTTCTTCCCTGCCATCTCAGGAGCTTGGAACATAGCTGAGGAGTCTTTGATAAAAAAACATCTTAAATGGATGAACATGTTCAAAATTCGATATTCATACGGTAAAGTAGGTAACGACAATTTGGGAAATACTCGTTTCCCCTACCTTTATGATATTGAAACAATGACTAAAAAAGATGGTGACAAAACTGTAGACACTGGTGGATACAACTTTGGAGATTACACGTTTGACAGATATTATGGTGGTATGCGCTATTCTTCTTTATCTTCGCCTAACGTTACATGGGAAATTGCAACAAAGCATGACCTCGGTATTGACTTCTCTTTTTTCAATGACAAATTATCCGGTTCTGTTGACTATTTTAATGAGAAACGCGAAGGAATCTATATGTTACGCGAATATTTGCCGGGGATAGTCGGTTTAGAAAGTAATCCTAGTGCCAATGTTGGAAAAGTGACTTCTGAAGGTTTTGACGGACATTTCACTTTCCGCCAGAAACTGGGAGCTGTTGGCTTAACAATACGTAGTAATATCACTTATAGCAAAAATGAAATAGTAGATAGAGATGAAGAAAACAACTACTACTGGTATAAAATGCAAAAAGGACATCGTGTAAATCAAGCAAGAGGATTGATATCTTTAGGGTTGTTTAAAGACTATGATGATATCCGTAATAGTCCGGTACAAGATTTCGATGGTTATAAAGTAATGCCTGGTGATATTAAATATAAAGACGTGAATGGTGATGGTAAAATTGACGGTAATGACCAAGTCGCAATCGGTGCAACGACCAAACCTAATCTTATTTATGGATTCGGAATAGCTGCAAACTGGAAAGGTCTAGATGTGAATCTGCACTTTCAGGGAGCCGGAAAATCAACTTATTTTATCGATGGCTCAACAGTCCATATGTTCAAGTTGGGAGATGGCTGGGGAAATGTCCTGTCAGAGATGGCTAATTCCAATCGTTGGATTTCAGCAGATATATCTGGTGATCCAGCTACAGAGAATCCGAATGCTGAATATCCCCGACTATCCTACGGACCTAATTCTAATAACTATCAGCAATCTACTTATTGGTTACGCAACGGGTCTTATCTACGTTTAAAGACTGTAGAAGTAGGGTATACGCTACCAACCCAGCTGGTAAATAAGGTACATTTTAACACTGTCCGTATCTTCTTTGTTGGCACCAATTTACTCACATGGTCTGCATTCAAATTATGGGACCCGGAAATGGGAAGTACGGATGGAAAGAGATATCCGCTCAGCAAAAATTTATCTTTAGGAATATCCGTTAATTTATAATACACGCAATGACATTATGAAGAAAATATACATTATTTTATCATTTATAATAGGGATAGGATTTACCCTCAGTTCATGTTCCGATTACTTGGACTCTGATTATCTATTTGATGAGCGTATGTCAATAGAAGATGTTTTTACAAGCAGAGCTTATTCTGACAAATGGCTGGCACGCGCATACTTCTTTTTGGGAGATAACCATCTTCTCGATGTAGCCAGTAAAGGATATGTTCCTTTCTGTTTTGCTGATGACATGTATTTCGGTGATCGAGATGACCGATATAAAGCATGGAAAAACGGTGAATATAACGAAGGAGGTTTAGCAGGAGAAAGTGCAGAAATCTGGAACAAATGTTATAAAGGCATTCGCCAAGCCTCTATATATTTGAACAATATAGACATGAATACGGAATATACAGCGGAAGAAATTGCTGACAACAAAGCACAAGCGCACTTTTTGAAAGCCTATTTCTACTGGATTATGTTGCGCTTGTTCGGTCCTGTTCCTATTGTGCCGGATCAAGGCATTGACTACATGGAAGATTATGATGCAGTAGCACAACCGCGTAATACGTATGACGAATGTGTGACCTATATCACAAATGAATTAGTTCTGGCTGCGCAAGCTCTCCCTTTAGACCGTGCAATACAAGAAATAGCTCGCCCCACCCGTGGTGCGGCATTAGCTCTTCGTGCCAAAGTTCTGCTATATGCTGCCAGCCCATTAATGAATGGACAAACGCCTGCTGATATTGCTTCAGAACTGGTAGATGATCAAGGTAATCGACTGTTACCAGAAGCTTACGATGAATCTAAGTGGGCGAAAGCTGCTGCCGCTGCCAAGGATGTGATAGAATTGAACCGTTACACGCTGTTTGTTTCTTATGCTACAGACAAAGGGGATATTGCATTTCCTGCAACGATTGCTCCTCCATACCACCCTGAATTCTCAGAACAAGCTTGGCCGAATGGGTGGAAAGACATCGATCCGTTCGAATCTTATCGTGCTATATTCAACGGAACAGTCAGTGCTTTTGAGAATAAAGAATTAATTTTTACCCGTGGGCAGAATACTGGTGACCAAAGCATTAATAACATGGTAATACATCAGCTACCACGTGTTGCTAAAGGATGGAATACACACGGACTTACACAGAAACAATGTGACGCATATTATATGAATGATGGAACTGATTGTCCCGGTAAAGATAAAGAAATCAACCGCGGTGACGGTTCGGAACGCATGTCCGGCTATGTGACGAAAGAAGACGTAGAAGCAGGTCGTTACAAACCTTTGTCAGAAGGCGTCTCTTTACAGTATGCTAATCGTGAGCCCCGTTTCTATGCTTCAGTAGCCTACAATGGTGATGTTTGGAATTTGTTGAACAGCAATAAAAATGCAGGAGAACCTCAAAACATACAAGTCTTCTATTACCGTGGAGACGGTAATGGGTATACAAACTCGATGTTTTGGTTACGCACCGGCATTGGAGTTAAAAAATTTGTACACCCGGATGATATGGGTAAAGGAGACAACAATGAAGAACTTATTAAAAAGAAAGTAGAACCGGCTATCCGTTATGCAGAAGTTCTGTTGATTTATGCCGAAGCATTGAACGAATTAAACGGGCAATACGACATACCTTCTTGGGATGGTAATAAGACTCATATAATCAAACGCGATATCAATGAAATGAAAAAAGGAATTCGTCCTATACGTATTCGTGCAGGAGTTCCTGATTATACCCAAGAAGAATATGATGACCCTATCGAATTCCGCAAAAAGTTAAAACGTGAACGTCAGATTGAATTGATGGGAGAAGGACATCGCTATTTTGATTTACGTCGTTGGCTAGATGCTCCGGTAGAAGAATCAACTCCAATTTATGGGTGTAACACTTTAGCAACTAAAGAAATGGCAGATGTATTCCATACACCGGTAGCAGTACCTTCATTACCAACAACCTTCTCACGCAAAATGTGGTTTTGGCCAATCAATCATACTGAATTAAAGCGCAACAAACGTTTAACTCAAAATCCAGGCTGGACTTATCCGGAATAATCTTATAAACTTGAAAAAAATGAAAAAGATATATTATTTACTCTTAGCCATGACTGTACTGATAGTATGTGCGTCATGCAATAATGAATGGGAATCTGAACAATATGTGCAAATGGTATCTTTCAAGGCACCAGTCAACGCACAAGGAGTAACTCCTATTTACATACGTTACAAGCCGGAAGGGAAAGTAACATACCAACTCCCATTGATAGTCAGCGGGTCAACCATGAATTCCAAAGACTTGAATGTGCATGTAGGATTGGATCTTGACACATTGGATGTGTTGAATGTTGAACATTTCGGCAGCCGTAAAGAACTTTTCTTTAAACCGTTGGAAAACAAGTATTACGAGTTCCCGGAAACAGTACAGATACCGGCAGGCGAATGTACAAGCTTACTGCCTATCGATTTTGCCCTGAAAGATTTAGATCAGGTAGACAAATGGGTATTGCCGTTAGCTATTCAGAGCAACGATCCATCACACAACTACCAGGCCAATCCCCGCAAATTTTATAGGAGGGCGATGTTACGTATTTCCCCATTCAATGATTATTCCGGGCAATATAGTGCTACTGCGTATAAAGTATATTTTAAAGGAAACGAAAAAGAGGCTATAGTTCCGGAATACCATACTTCTTATGTAATAGATGACAAAACTATATTTTTCTATGCGGGCCTTATAGACATTGACCGCTTGGATCGGAAATATTACAAAATTAAATTTGAATTTACAGAAGAGAAAATAGATCTTCAAACACGTAAGCTGAAGATTTCTTCTGATAATGAGGACATAAATCTGGTAGTGAAAGGGCAACCTTCCTATACGGTTGAAGAAGAGATGGATGCTACACGACCTTACCTAAAACATATTTACGTAACAATCAACAATCTGGAATATGAGTTTACAGATTATACTTCAGTTCCGGGTTATCCGCTTGAATATGTTGTAAAGGGATCTCTAACGATGGAACGTAAAATAAATACTCAAATACCAGACGAAGATCAGGCAATTGAATGGTAAATGCCAATTTTAATAAAAAGAAGAGTGAATTTTATAGAAAGTTTACTCTTCTTTCTATATTTGCATACAGAATAAAATACTGAGAATCAAATAACTTCAAAATGAAACATACGCAAATTAGCAGAAGAGAGTTTCTGAAGAATATCGGAATGACCGGAGCTGGAGTTCTTCTTGCAGCAAGTCCCTGGCTTTCTGCCTTTTCAGAAGCCGTGAACACCTCCAATGAAAAATGTCGTTTGGGGGTTATTGGACCAGGCTCACGAGGTCGCTTCCTTATGAGCTTTTTAGTCCAAAATCCTAAAGTTGATATCGTAGCACTTTGCGATATTTACCAGCCTTCGATAGATGAAGCATTGAAGCTTGCTCCCAAAGCAAAAGTATATGGTGACTATCGTGAGCTATTGGAAAACAACAACATAGATGCTATACTTGTAGCGACTCCTCTCAGTTCGCACTGTAAAATTGTAATGGATGCTTTTGATGCCGGTAAACATGTATTCTGTGAAAAAACAATTGGTTTTACAATGGAAGAATGTTTCCGTATGTACAATAAACATCGTAGTACGGGAAAAATATTCTTCACAGGTCAACAGCGTCTGTTCGATCCTCGTTATATCAAAGCTATGGAAATGATTCATGCCGGCACATTTGGAGAAATAAATGCGATCCGCACATTCTGGTACAGAAATGGAGACTGGAGACGCCCAGTTCCTTCTGCTAATTTAGAACGACAAATTAACTGGCGACTCTATAAAGAGTATTCAAAAGGACTAATGACGGAACTGGCCTGCCATCAATTACAAATAGGAAGTTGGGCATTGAATAAACTCCCAGAGAAAGTGATGGGACATGGAGCTATTACATACTGGAAAGACGGTCGGGAAGTATACGACAATGTAAGTTGCCTATATGTATTCGATGATGGCGTAAAAATGACATTCGATTCTGTTATTTCCAATCAATTTTATGGTTTGGAAGAGCAAATCATGGGAAATCTCGGAACTGTTGAACCAGAAAAAGGTAAATATTACTTTGAAAGTATCCCGCCGGCACCCGGTTTTCTGCAAATGATAAACGATTGGGAAAATAAATTATTTGACACTCTGCCTTTCGCAGGTACCAGTTGGGCTCCGGAAACGGCTAACGAAAACAAAGGAGAATTAATCCTCGGAGAACGTCCTAAGAGCGATGGCACTTCTTTGTTATTGGAAGCTTTTGTAGAAGCTGTTATTACTCGCAAACAACCCGCAAGAATCGCGGAAGAAGGATATTATGCGAGTATGCTCTGCCTATTGGGTCACCAAGCGTTACAGGAAGAAAAAACACTATATTTCCCTGATGAATACAAAATTAATTATCTGAATCATCAATCAAAAACATCCGAAGCAGTATGAAAGATACAATCCTGACCGCTCGACGAAAGAAAACAGAGTTGATTACACTGTTCCTGTGTTTTATTATTGCCAATTTGGTCAATTTATACTCTATATTTACGTATAATACTCCTTTGACGGAGATGATAACTTCATTTTTTTATGTGCTCATATTTTCTGTAGCGCTATATATCATCTGGAGCCTTTTACGTATCCTCTTTTATGGCATAACAGCACTATTCAAAAAGAAAAAAGAATAATAACAGATTTATAACATATAATCAACAGAATACTTAATCAATATCAATGAAGAAATTATGGTAACACGAAGAGATTTCCTGAAAACAATGACAATGGCTTCTGCCGGACTGGCAGCAGGAGCTGGTGAAATATTGAATGCACAAACATTGTCATCTTCAAAAAACAAAAACGAAAAAGTGAAGATAGCTTATGTAGGTATCGGTAACCGCGGGCAGCAAATTATTGAAGATTTTGCCCGGACCGGCATGGTAGAAGTAGTTGCCCTCTGTGATGTAGACATGGGTGCCAAACATACACAAAAGGTAATAGGCATGTATCCCAAAGCAAAACAGTTCAGAGACTTCCGCCAGATGTTTGATAAAGCGGGAAAAGAATTTGATGCCGTTGCAATTGCTACACCAGATCACTCTCATTTTCCGATTAGCATGCTAGCTTTGGCATCTGGCAAACACGTATATGTAGAAAAGCCGTTAGCACGTACTTTCTATGAAGCGGAACTTTTGATGCAAGCAGCGCTCAAACGTCCTAATCTGGCTACACAAGTAGGAAACCAAGGACATTCTGAAGCAAACTACTTCCAGTTCAAAGCTTGGATGGATGCCGGAATTATTAAAGACGTGACCGCCGTCACTGCACACATGAATAACGTACGGCGTTGGCATAAATGGGATACAAACATTTATAAACTCCCCTCAGGACAGCAACTTCCGAAAGACATGGATTGGGATACATGGCTCGGCGCTGTTCCATATCATGAATACAATGAAAAATATCATCAGGGAGAATGGCGCTGTTGGTATGACTTCGGAATGGGAGCTTTAGGAGACTGGGGAGCACATATTCTGGATACCGTTCATGAGTTTTTGGAATTAGGATTGCCCTATGAAGTAACTTTATTGCATGAAAAAGGGCATAATGATTATTTCTTTCCTTATTCTTCCACTATTCTTTTCCGCTTCCCACAACGCAAAGGGATGCCACCCGTAGATATCACCTGGTATGACGGACTAGACAACCTCCCTCCTATTCCTGCCGGTTACGGAGTATCAGGATTAGACCCTAATATCCCCACGACTAACCAAGGAGATGTTCCGGCCGCCAAATTGAATCCTGGAAAGATCATTTATACAAAAGACCTGACATTTAAAGGAGGAAGTCATGGAAGTACCTTATCCATCATTCCCGAAGAAAAAGCCAAAGAGATGGCAGACAAGCTACCCCAAATACCAAAGAGCCCGTCCAATCATTTCGAGAATTTTTTATTGGCATGTAACGGTATAGAAAAAACACGTTCTCCATTCGAAATCAATGGAGTGCTAAGTCAGGTATTCTCACTTGGTGTAATGGCTCAACGCCTCAACACTCAGCTGTTCTTCGACAGCCGTACCAAACAAATTACAAATAACGAGTTTGCCAATGCAATGCTGACAGGGATACCTCCACGCAAAGGTTGGGACGAATTTTATAAATTATAAATGAACATAACCACCCATTAAACCAGCTATAAACAAATTACTAAGAATAACATTAAAAATGAAAAAGAACTTCTTATTTACTTTACTTTTATTCTGTGCGGCTTCATTATCTGCGCAGACCTGGGAACCTCTTTTCAACGGCAAAAACCTGAAAGGATGGAAAAAACTAAATGGCAAAGCCGAGTATAAAATCGTAGATGGTGCCATTGTGGGTATTTCTAAAATGGGAACTCCAAATACTTTTCTGGCAACAACCAAGAACTATGGAGACTTCATACTTGAATTTGATTTCAAAATTGATGACGGATTAAATTCAGGAGTACAACTTCGTAGTGAAAGCAAGAAAGATTATCAGAATGGTCGTGTGCACGGTTATCAGTTTGAAATTGACCCGTCTAAGCGAGCTTGGTCAGGAGGTATCTATGATGAAGCACGCAGAAACTGGTTGTATCCACTGACTTTGAATCCGGCTGCAAAAACCGCTTTTAAAAACAATGCATGGAATAAAGCCAGGATTGAAGCTATCGGAAATTCTATCCGTACCTGGATTAATGGAGTACCTTGTGCCAATATCTGGGATGATATGACACCTAGCGGATTTATTGCATTGCAAGTACACGCAATAGGTAATGCTTCCGAAGAAGGTAAAACTGTCAGCTGGAAAGACATCCGTATTTGTACAACGGATGTAGAACGTTACCAGACACCTGAAACGGAAGAAGCGCCCGAACGAAATATGATTGCCAACACCATATCTCCACGTGAAGCCAAAGAGGGTTGGGCCCTACTTTGGGATGGTAAAACCAACAATGGTTGGAGAGGAGCAAAATTGAATGCTTTTCCGGAAAAAGGATGGAAGATGGAAGATGGAATTCTGAAAGTGATGAAGAGCGGAGGAGCAGAATCAGCTAATGGTGGAGATATCGTAACTACCCGCAAATATAAAAACTTCATTCTCACGGTAGATTTCAAGATTACCGAAGGCGCAAATAGCGGGGTTAAATACTTTGTCAACCCAGATTTGAACAAAGGAGAAGGCTCTGCTATTGGCTGTGAGTTTCAAATTCTTGATGATGACAAACATCCAGATGCTAAACTTGGAGTAAAAGGCAACAGAAAGTTGGGTTCATTATATGATCTTATTCCGGCTCCAGAGAAGAAGCCTTTCAACAAAAAAGATTTTAATACCGCCACCATTATTGTGCAAGATAACCACGTAGAACACTGGCTGAATGGGGTAAAACTGATCGAATATACTCGCAATACTGACATGTGGAATGCTTTGGTTGCCTACAGTAAATATAAAAACTGGCCTAATTTTGGTAATTCCGCAGAAGGCAATATTCTTCTTCAAGATCATGGAGACGAAGTCTGGTTTAAAAATGTAAAAATCAAAGAGCTGAAATAACTTGCACTGAAAAGCCGATTTCTAACATAAAATCAAGAGTAGAAGGGCATGCACAAAGTGGCATGCCCTCTTAATATTTCAATAAAACAAAATGCAGCATACAATTCAACACTTATACAAGACACATGGTGATGACGGTTTGCTTTATGCTTGGTTTTTATCCATGCATACACGCGTAGATATAATACTCTGCTGCCAGAAATCAGAAAATGAATTAATGCTTGTAGTTAATAGTATATATGACACTCTCCGACAACTGGAAAGAATTGCAAATTATTATGACCCTTCCAGTGAATTATCGCAAGTCAATCAAAGAGCTTCCACAGCTCCTGTTATGATCAGTCAGTCTCTTTACAGGATGATTTCATTGTGCACAGAATATCATAAAAAAACCTTAGGATGTTTCGATGTTACTATCCACTCAGATAATTATAATCAAGATACCATACACTCCATTCATTTATACCCCGAAGCACAGAGTGTCTTCTTTCAACAAGCAGGTACTACAATAAACCTTTCCGGATTTCTTAAAGGTTATGCTCTCGACAAAATAAGAGAAATATTAAAGGTTCACATCATAGCAAATGCCTTAATAAATATGGGAAACAGTTCTGTACTCGCTCTAGGCAATCATCCGGTTGGCACAGGATGGAAAGTCAGCTTTGACGATCAGGCAAGTACTACAAAAAACCATAAAACTCAATCCATACTCCTTAATAACGAATGTTTAACCACCTCCGGAAACAACTCGGATGATCGCAAACACATTATCTCTCCTTCAAGTGGCAAACCACTGGAAGGAGTAAGACAAGTGACAGTAGTAACGGATGATGGAACCACCGGTGAGATTCTCTCAACCAGCCTGTTCGTAGCAAATCAAAAACAGCGCGAGTTAATAATGAGCGAGTTTCTCCCCAAAAGAGTTATTGATTTGGAACTGTGCCAGATGGTTTAGGTAACGGAGTATTCACCGGTAAAGGGACTCCCAAATCCGGCATTCCATCAGCATCCCATCCTATCTTCTGCAATCGTGGATTGCGACTTTCCGACTCTCCCGTATTACCGCTAGGAACACTTCTTGCCTGATACAATATATACCATTCCGTTCCATCAGGCGAAGGAAGAAAGGAAAGGTTAGCCGGGCCATACACTCCATCTTCCGGTCTCTGTTGAAATACAGGAACGGGGCTCTTCTTCCAGGAAGCCGGATTCAGCAAGTCACTATCCGCGTCAGCAGTCAACATTCCGGTACAATAATAAGGAGACCAGCAACCGCTTGCCGCATAATAGACAATGACAGTCCGGTTATCTTTGGAATGAAAATACTGAGGGCTTTCATTTACATAAATCGGATAAGCAGTCCGCCCGCCATCCGGATTTACCCACTGCCGTTCCCATTCATACTCCGGCTTCGAAATCAGAACCCTTTCCGTAGCCAATGTCCAGGGGTTTTCCATGCGGGCAATATAGATGCATTGTGTTTCACTGCCTATCCTCCGATTAGGCCACCCGGACCATAGAAGATAAAGCTCCCCTTTATGTTCAAAAGTTGAGGGATGTATTCCCCAGTTCCAATCGGGATTGGTCATGATCGCTCCTTTCATGCGAAACTCTCCCTGCATAGGGTCAGGAGAATCATTCTCAATCACATAAATCTGATGATTATCTGTATTTCCATCATCGGCAGCAAAATAGATATACCATTTACCATTGATATTCCGTATTTCCGGATTCCAGAGGTTATGGCTATTCGAAGGATCTTTAGGCACCCAGACCTCTTTACAAGTGGAATGAGCCATATCGGTAATATCGGTGGTTACCCACAGATATATTTGCTCATTAGTTTCATGGGTATAATAATATTTACCATTATGGTAAATCGCGCTTGAATTAGCCCCTTCCATAAATAATGGATTGGCATAAGTATCTTTTTCAACATCTTCTTTTTTTCCCGCCCGTTTGGAATTACAAGAGATGTTCAGCAAAACAAGGAATAATAACAAACATAAATTGATTCTCATAGTTTCATTTTTAAGATGATACAAAGAAAAGACTTTTTTTTCATTAATAGTTAATAAAGCGAAAATAAAAATTAAGTTTGGAATATCATTCTCGTCATTACATCGTGACACATCCTGCTGATGACAGGAAAACAGAAAAAAGAGAATGTAAAGACAAACTACCCATTAATAATAAAAACAGAAAGTTTCTTGGTATCATTACACACTTTCACACGAAATATATTAACCCTTTATATACTTCCTCCGAATCATTTATTAATAAATTCGTTCATCGTTTATTATAAACGTCCCCCAAGTTTATTATAAACCCGAGCATCGTTATTTCAGCAACAAATATCAATTTTAAGCAACAAAAAGGGCTGCAATTCCCATAAAGAATCGCAGCCTTTAGCTTGTATCAGACTATCCGGCAAGCACTATCCGAAGTGGAAACGCTTGCAATCTGTTATTATATTGTACTTATTATTACTCATTTTTCGTCTATATTATCAATGTTATCGAATTTACTTCCGGTTCTCACTTACAAATATACAACATAAAAAACGGTTTGTCAAGCCCTGCATGCTTCTTTCATACATCTGATGATAAATCAAATGGTAGAATCGGCATCCGGAGTGCTTTCTACCGCTGTATCGGAAACAGACAACTGATTGACATATTCCTTCGGGAGAACTCCATATTGTGCCTTGAAACACTTGGCAAAATAAGAGGAGGAAGTGAATCCAACCTGTGCCGCAACCTCGGAAATACGTGTACCGCCCTGAATTAACTCAGCTGCCTTATTCATACGGAGGGCCTTCAGATAATCATTGGGCGACATTCCCGACAATGCTTTTATCTTCCGATAGAAGTTGGAACGGCTCATGTTCATCTGCTCTGCAAGAGTATCGATGGAGAAATTCTCGTCTGCCAACTGGTCGGCAATCACTTCCTGTATCTTGGCAACAAACTCACAATCTCTCTGAGTCATCGCAAGTTCTGCCGAGGCCTGATTGGCATTCCCGGACAAACTAACCATCAGCTTATGGAAAGACTGCCTCAACCGGAGCAGGTTCTCGATCTGCTTATGCAGTTGTTTGATAGAGAATGGCTTCTCAATATACACATCGGCTCCGCATTCCAGTCCTTCCACCTTAGATTCCAGCGTCGTTTTTGCCGTCAGTAAGATGACCGGAATATGTGAATAGTCGATTTCCGATTTCACTTTGCTACAGAGTTCCAGCCCGTTCATTTCCGGCATCATCACATCACTGACGATGACGTCTACACTCTCCTGTTCGAGTATCTCAAGTGCCGCACGACCATTCGGAGCTTTCAGCACACGGAACCAGGCAACCAACGAGTCACGCGTCAGATTCAACAGTTCGACATTATCTTCTACCAGCAATACGGTGAATTTCTTTCCGGAGAACTCTGAAGGAATATTCTCTGCCGAACCTTCGTTTTCGGAATGAACCTCAACGATATCAGCAGCTTCTTCTGCCTTCTTTTCGCTTAAAGGAAGAGATAATATAAACGAGGAGCCTTGCGGTTCGTTATCTTCAAGGCGCAGGCTGCCTTGATGGGCTTCTGCCAGAGATTTCGCAAAAGCCAGTCCGATACCGGTACCTGTGGCGGTAGCGACTTTATCATCCGGCATTTGGTAGAAGGCTTCAAATATCTTTCCCTTTTGGGCATCCGGTACTCCACGACCGTCATCACTCACATATATCTCATATCCCGCATCAGTTGTCACGAGTTTCAAATCGATACGCGTACGGGCATATTTTATCGCATTGCCCATCAGATTCACCAGTATCTTACTCAACTTTTCCCGATCGACCATTGATACCAGTTCCTGCTCGGGCAGAGTCAATACCAGTTCAATTCCCTTTAACTCGGCAGGACTGGTGAACTGACTATATACATCATTCACTATTTCCTTAATATCGCAACTTACCAGATTCAGTTGCAAAGCTCCGTTTTCCATCTTCTGGAAGTCGAGCAGCTGATTGGTAATCCCTAAAAGATAGTTTACATTCTTATCTATTACAGACAGATACTTAGCTTCTTTTCCTTCATGTTCTATCTCTTGCAACTTTTCAAGAGGCAATCGGATCAGACTGAGAGGGGTACGTATCTCATGTACCAGATTAATGAAGAAGCCGATCTTTGATTTATAAACTTCCTGTTCTTTAGCAATCTGATATTTCTCCATCCGGTGTTTGTACTTATGCTTCACGCGAAGATTCCAGCGCCATGCAATCCAGACAATCCAGCCCATCAACAGGAGAATATAAATAAAATAGGCGAAAGAACTACGCCACCAAGGGGGAGTAATCACTACCCGCAGAGTAGTCGTCTTCTCGTTCCACTGATGGTCATTATTGGAGCCACGCACTTCGAACTCGTATTCTCCGGGAGGCAGATTGGTATAAGAAGCAGAGTTGTTCTCGGAGTTGGTAATCCACTCTTTATCTACTCCTTTTAACATATAGGAATATCTGTTTCGTGCCGGGTCTTCATAGCTTAACGCCACAAAACGAATCGTGAAACTATTATTTTCATAAGACAAGGTTATCTTGTCAGCCATATAAATCGGTTTCCCCAGTTGAAGCAGCTTCTTCACTTCCTGTTCGTCATTCAGATAGGATAAACGGATATCAGTCACATATACCGGAGGAATGTAGGAATTATCCACAAAACGTTCCGGCTGGAAAACATTAAAGCCGTTGATTCCGCCAAAATATAGTTTACCTTCAGAAGACTTTAAAGAAGAACGTGCCATAAACTGATTTCCCTGCAGACCATCATTAATCGTAAACTGTCGGAAATGAGCTTTAGAAATCGGATTAATCTTAAATATCCCTGCATTGCTGGATATCCAGAAATCTCCTGTCTGATCTTGTTCAATAGAATAGATCACCTTATTGGGAAGCGCAGAATCAAACTCAATAAATGCTTCTGTTTTGGGGTCGAAGGAGCATAATCCTCCCCCATTCGTGCCAAACCACATCACGCCTTTGTTATCTTCAAATACCGTGATCACCGAATTACTGGTAATGGTGGTCGAATCTTCCCGTTCGTGCTGGAAATGTTTCCAGTGTCCGCTCAGGGTATTGTAGGAGAACACGCCGCTGTTGGTCGTTGCAATCCACAGGTTGTTATACATATCCTCATATATATCGCCCACGGAAATCATGGAACCGATACTGGTGATCGTCATGAAATTATCGGCATCAGGATTATACCGGCATAAGCCCCAGCTTGTTCCAACGAAGATTTCCCCTTTCCGGTCTTTATATATGCACAGTACGTCATTGCTGCAAATGGTATTGGGGATTCCGCGCGAGTGGGTATATTCCTTTATCGAACCGGTACGCAGATTAAGCACACGTATTCCTTCCGCATAAGTACCGATCCAAAGACAATCGCCGTCTAACATCAAAGAGCGAATATCATATTTCTGACTCTTTACACCACCGATATGATATTCCGAAAGCTCCCGTGTAACGGTATTGAAGAAATATAAGCCACTCTGAGTACCAATCCAGATATTTCCGTCTTTATTTTCACAGAATGGGCCTACCACCTCTCCTGCTCCCGCTATCCCCGACAGATAGGCGGGTGAATAGTAATCGAAACGCTTGGTCTGCTTGGACATATAGTTGATACCTCCCAAGTTCGTCAATACCCACAGAGCACCTTCCGCATCCCACATCATGCCGTTTATGGTCTGATCACTCAGACTTCGCGGATCAGCCGGATTATCTGCACGGAGGAAGGTTTTCGACTCGCGGTTGAATAGATAGAGTCCATTATCGGTTCCTACCAGCAGTTCATTCTCCGTATATTTCAGCAGGCTGCGAACTGCCCCGAAGTTCAATGAAGGAGCCATGTAATTCTCAACCGTTCCGGTTTGCCGGTTCAATCTCCCCAACAAATTGTTGCCTGCTCCCAGCCATACTTCTCCCTCTACATCGAGTACACAGTTTATTTTGTAACTATCGGAAGAGTTCACGTCCGATGAGACTCGGTATGATTGCAGAAATTTGCCGTTTTCATCGAAACAAAGCAGTCCTTCCTGTAGCGAAGAAACATACACCTTCTTCTTATCGTAACTCTGACAGACATCCCAGACAAAAGAGGTCTGAATACTATTCTGAGTCAACACTTCGGTCTTGGGATCATAAATAAAAAGTCCCTGCCCCAAGGTGGCAATCCAGAGAAGTCCGTTCTCCGTCTTTACAATCTTCTTGATTTCACTGCTGACGTATACGCCATACTGAGTAGTCTTGTCAAAATAGGAGAAACGGTCCGTTGCCCGGTCATAGATATACAGTCCGGAGTTCGTTCCAACCCATATATTCTGATCTTCTTCAATCAGTGCCTCAACGAAGTTGTTCTCCAATGAGAATTTATCGTTCAATACATTCCGATAAACTTTATTGCCCCGACCGTCGTAACGGTTCAGTCCGTCACTGGTGCCCAGCCAGATAAATCCATAGCTATCCTGTATAGCACACCATACCGTATTATGTGACAAGCCATCTTCCACCTGATATTTCTTGAAGGAGAAATAGGGAGATGCAGACAATGGTTCGAGCCAGAAGGCCAGTAAAAGTATCAGTATCTTTGTTAACTTCATACCAAGTGTGTCTTATATTTAGATTAACGATTCAACCAGGGTTCCGGATTCAACTTTTCTTTCTCTCTGCGTAACTGGAAATGCAGTACCGTTCGTCCGTTATCCGCGCCATCAGAGAATATCTGTCCGATAGACTGCTTTGTGCTCACCGTATCGCCGGATTTCACCGAAGCGGAAGACAGATTACAGTAAACGGAAATATAATTACCATGCCGGATGAGGACGTTAAATAGTCCGTTCAACTGGAACACGGCTGCTACCTTACCATCAAAGATGGCACGGGCTTGTGCTCCCGGCTTTCCTTGTATATCAATTCCTTTATTGTCCAGCTTCACATTACGGAGTCCTTCAACGGAATACTGTCCATAGCGGCTGGTTATGATATAAGGTCCGGATATAGGCATCGGAAGTTTTCCACGATTGGCAACAAAGCTACCGGACAGTTCGCGATCTGCCTTGCTCATCGTAAAAGCGTCCAATGGCTCCGACTTCGGTTTGGCAGCCGTTCCGGTTTTGGAGGCACCTTTGCCATTTGTATCCGCCTTCTTGCGGGCTGCCGCTTCGCGGCGGGCTTCTTCCGCAGCACGTTTGCGGGCGCGTTCTATTTCTTCTGCGATCAACCGGTCGATACGGGCATTCAGTTGATTGGCCTCCCGTCTCTTCTTGTTCACTTCGCTTTGCAGACCTTTCTGTTTCTTTTGCAGATTAGCCACCAGTGTACGCTTCTCTTTCTCCTGAGCTTCCAGTTTCGCCTTTTCGTTCTCACGTTCTTTCAGCAGTCCCTCTTTGGCGGCTTTCACTTGCTGACGTTCTGCTTTTTTCTTCCGTATCTGCTCCTGCTTCTTTAATATTTCCTCTCCCTGCAGACGCTGGTAGGTGGCATATTCACGCACATAACGCATACGACGATAAGTTTGTCCCAGGTTCTTGGCGGAGAAGATAAACATCAGTTTCTCTTCAATCGATTTATTCTTATAGAGGTACTGGACAGATGCTTCGTACTTCTTCTTTTTCTCTTTCAGGTCTTTTTCAAGACTATTCAGCTGGCGGTTCAATGACACTAATTCGCGTTCGATAGTCTCCACATCGTTATTGATCGCAAGGATATACCGTTTTCGTTCTTCAATCTGTCCCGTCAGTGCCGCCAGTCCGTTCAACTGACTGCCTACGTCCTTCTTTGTATTCTGTAAAATCGACTCCGTCTCGGCGATCTGCTTCTGCAGAGCACCGCGCTTACCTTCCAGCTCACGAATCAGCTTGTTCGATTGAGCAGAAAGCGGAATTGCCAGCCAAAGGCTGCTTACCAGAATTACAAAGAGACGTTTTATCATAATAAAGCTACCAGCATTTTCATTAATTCTTCCAAAGAGACCTGACGGTATCTGGAAGTAACTTCTGTCGGAGTGATTGAAAGTTCTTTGGTCGAAAAATCATAAAGTTGTACTTTCGCTTTCTCCAGTTTGGGGATTCCCAGGTCTTTCCCGGATAGTTCAGTCTTTCCTCCGGGTTTAGAAGCGTCAGTCAGCAATTTCTCCAATTGGGAGAACTCTACATTCTTCGATAATATTTCTTTCAATTCATTTTTGGTTGCGCGTACAAACCGCTTGTTCATCCGGTCGACGAATAATACTTCAGTAGGAGTCACCTCGATGCGTGCCAATTCCGTACGGAGAATAGGCATCAGCAAGGAAATCTGTACCCGTTCACGGCTCTTCATCTTCATGGTACCGCCCACTGACATACTTCCGCCTTTACCCGGAATCGTCAGCTGAAGTCTGGAAGCCAGATAGCTGGGAATAGCTGCTTCGGAAGCAGTAACTTCCGGCACCTTTGTCGCCGTCAGACGCTTTGAACTCTTACAACCTACCAATACGACTGCAATCAACAAAAAATAAGCGATTCTTTTCATTCTGCAATGTATTTTTTCTTTTCTATTTTCTGTTTCAATGTTTTCGACTCACTGCCCATTTCCAGTGCTTTCTTCCAGTAGGTAAGCGCGCCGTCCACATCTCCGGTCATATAATAGATATCTCCGCAATGTTCTACAATCACATCACTCTTATCGCCGCCCTCACTTTTCATGGCGTTATCGATGTAAATACGAGCTTCCGCATAGTTCCCCTTTTCAAAGAGAATCCAGGCATACGTATCCAGATAAGTGGCATTATTGGGCTCAGCCTTTACGGTCTTATAGCTCATTTCTTCCGCTTTATCCAGATCACGACGCTCTACTGACAGATAATAGGCATAGTTGTTCAGTGCGCCAATATTGGAAGGGTTGTACACCAACGCCGAGTCATAGGCGGCATAAGCCTCCTTCATCTGCTTCTGCGTATGATACATATCCCCCAGAATAGAGTAGAACTCCGAAACGATTTCTTTTTTACCGTCAGCCGTCTTATGTTCCAGCGCTCTCTTGCAGATGCTTATCACACTATCCGGTTTCTCCGCCTGATTATAGGCAACAGCCAGATAATAATAAAATTCCAGCGCATCCGGAGTCGCTTCAATACCCGGCTCGCAGACTTTGATAATCTGCTTATAATCTTCTTTTTTTACCGCAGCACCGATCAGCATCATACGGGCAGCATTATTGGTAGGGTCCAGGTCAACCACCTGTTCCAAGACGGGGACTGACTCCGCCTCCATATTCTTGGACAACAGATATTGCGCATAAAGCATCGGAATCTGAGGATCATCCTGCTCCTGCTTCATGATCCGGTCAAACAAAGCGATGATCTGCGTACTGTCCTTATCGGCCTGTTCATTTTCCACAATCATCTGACGCATGATGCCCACTTTGGTATCAGGAGTCACCTTCTTATTCAGCAACAGTGTATCCAACTGCTGTTGGTAGAGTTCTTCCTGCCCTGTCTGTTTATAGTAAGAAGCCATCGAGAAGATAGCCATCGGATTATCGGGTTCCGCAGCCAGCACCTTCTGATAAACGTCATAAGCCTCCTGCTTCTTGCCATTCTGAAGATATACGTCCCCCAAAATGACCTGATAACGCATATCCATCGGATATTCCTGTACCAGACTTTCTATTTCCTGAAAAGCTTTCTTGTCATCCTTCATCTGAAGATAGATACGAAACTTCTCCATGGATAACTGTTCATTCTTGCCCATGTGCTTTTCAAGACGGTTTAAAGTAGAGATGACTTTATCATACTTTTCCTGTCGGCCATACAGGTCCAAAAGGTTGAAAAGCGGGTCCTGCTTGGCAGGGAAACGTACCACCATCTGTTCCAACAGGGTGATAGCCTTATCCAGTTCGTTCTGCTGCTGATACAAAGATGCCAGCCCCTGACTATACCAGTAGTTATCCGGCGCATTCGCCACAGCCTTTTCCAGCGCCTCTTGCCCTTGCGGCACCTGACGGAGAAACATATAATACTGCGAAACCTCATAAAGCGCAGAAGCCGCATTCGGATGAATATCCAGACAATGCTGCAATAATCCGAAAGCAGACGCATAATCCTTCTTTTCTTTCAGGCGCATAGCTTCCAGAAAGAAATAATCATATTTCCGCTGCTGTTCGGACGTTAGCGAAGACTGCGCCAAAGCGACAGCTGGCTTTTCCCTTGTACTTTTCACCGTTCCGCACGAAACCAATGTCCATACAGCAACCAAAAGCCATATACTATTTTTCTTGTTCATTTTCTCTTTTTATGGTACTTATCCTCGTCCTGTATGTCCGAAGCCCCCTGCTCCGCGTTCTGTTTCATCCAGCACTTCCACTTCCTGCCATACTGCCTGCTCATGTCTTGCGATCACCATCTGGGCAATACGTTCCCCGTCCTCGATCACAAAAGGTTCGGAAGAAAGGTTGACCAGAATAATGCAGACTTCTCCACGATAGTCCGCATCAATCGTTCCCGGAGAGTTGAGCACGGTAATACCCTTTTTGATGGCCAATCCGCTACGGGGACGAACCTGAGCTTCAAATCCTTGTGGAAGAGCAATATAGATTCCTGTCGGCACCAGGCAACGCTGCAATGGCGCCAATGTGATAGGTTCAGAAAGATTAGCACGGATATCCATTCCTGCAGATAACTCAGTGGCGTAAGCCGGAAGCGGATGCTTCGATTTATTGATAACTTGAACGTTCATAAATGCACATTTACTATTTAACGGGCGAAAATACACATTTTGAACTGAAAATTAGTTAAGTTTGCAGTTAAATAATGTGGTAACAACCAATTTGCAAATTGTAATCAGCCAAATAGTAAATAAAATGATGAATTGGAAACAACTAATATCAGCCAAACGCTTCGGAATGGAAGAGTTTCACGAAGAACGGCAAGAGAACCGTTCCGAGTTCCAACGGGACTATGACCGCCTCATATTTTCCGCACCGTTCCGCCGCCTGCAGAACAAAACACAGGTATTCCCGCTGCCCGGTAGTATCTTCGTACACAACCGACTGACGCACAGCCTTGAAGTATCTTGCGTAGGACGGTCTTTGGGCAACGATGTAGCCAAAGCAATCCTGGAACGCCAACCGGAACTGGAAAGTTCCTTCCTGCCGGAAATCGGCTCAATCGTATCGGCCGCCTGCCTGGCACATGACTTAGGCAATCCGCCTTTCGGGCATTCCGGCGAACGGGCTATCTCTACGTTCTTTTCAGAAGGAAAAGGACAAAGGCTACAGGAAAAGCAGCCGGACGGAGAGCAACTTTCTCCGATGGAATGGGAAGATTTGACACATTTCGAAGGAAATGCGAACGCTTTCCGCATCCTCACTCACCAGTTCGAAGGACGCCGCAGAGGAGGATTCGTCTTAACATATTCAACGCTTGCCTCCATCGTAAAATACCCCTTTTCATCGAGCCTTGCAGGCAAAAAATCCAAGTTCGGCTTCTTTGTCAGTGAGGAAGAAAGCTACCGCAAAATCGCAACCGAGCTGGGACTCATCCAGCTTAGCGAACAACCGTTAAAGTATGCGCGACACCCGCTAGTGTATCTGGTAGAAGCAGCAGATGACATCTGTTATCAGATGATGGATATCGAAGACGCCCATAAACTAAAGATTATCACTACAGACGAGACCAAGGAACTGTTGATGGCGTTTTTCTCCGAAGACCGGCAATCCCGTCTCCGAAGTACTTTCCAAATAGTCAATGATATCAATGAACAGATAGCCTATCTGCGTTCTTCTGTTATCGGTCTGTTAGTCCGCGAGTGCACCCGTGTCTTTCTGGAACACGAGCAGGAAATACTGGCAGGAACTTTCGAAGGAGCGCTCATCAAGCACATCGCCGAAGGTCCGGCAGCCGCTTACAATCATTGTGCGGAAATATCACTGAAAAGAATTTATCGTTCGCAAGATGTACTGGACATCGAGCTGGCAGGCTTCCGTATCATCAGCACTTTGCTGGAATTGATGGTAGATGCCGTCACCTTACCGGGAAAAGAAAAAGCTTACTCCGAACTTTTAACCAACCGCGTTTCCGACCAATACAATATAAAATCGCCCGTACTCTACGAAAGAATACAGGCGGTACTTGATTATATATCTGGAATGACCGATGTCTTCGCACTCGATCTTTACCGGAAAATTAATGGCAACAGCCTTCCTGCGGTGTAACCACCTTAGGAGTAAACACCCCTTCGCTCTCACAAGGCATTTTCAGCGCATCCGGATGACTTTCTATAAACGTCTGGATGTGCCGGATTCGCTTGTCTTCAAGGATTTCATCTACAGCAATCAGGATACCGGTCTCTTCCACGTCACCAAACTCATAGTTGATAGCCGTCCCGAACATACGCATGGTAGGGCTTAAACTCATATAGGCATTGACCAGCGGCGGGATATTATAACCCAGCTTGCGAATCTCCGTATTCAATATCTTATAATCCTCTTTAAAGGTATCCTTGCAGAACAACGTTCTCAGTTCCTCGTCGGAAGTTTCCAGAATCAGCGGTTCCATCGGTGTAACCAACTCTTCCCGATCATTAAAATGCTTCTTAAGGAAGTACAGAATCATGTCGCGTCCACGACGATGATAGCTGGGATACATAGTCACCTTGCCAAAGAAGTACTTCACATTCGGCATCACCACTGTCAGCGCTCCCAATCCGTCCCACAGATTATCCAACGCAAACAGACCTTTACTGCCGGCACGTGTAGACTGATATTCCAGCGTCACAAAAGAGCGTCCCAACTCAATGGTCTGAGGCAGATATTCCTTTATAAACGCATCCGAGAAATGAAACATGTGAGAAGTAGCCAGAATCGGAGCCCCAGCTTCGTCAAAGCGCACATCCGTTCCAAGCAAATACCGGTAACCACCTAATATTTCTTCCGCCTCCGGATTCCATACGATCAACTGCTTATATGGGTGTTCCATCGTGTCGTATTCGTCGATATCCATCGACAGGCCCGTTCCTCCACCCGCAGCACGAAAGGCAATTTCTCTTAAACGACCAATTTCACGCATCACATTAGGTGCATTCTGATGGGTAATAATATAAATCTGATTATTACTTTTATTGGTCATTCGCAAGCGTCTATCTTCCGTCAACTCTGCTTTCAGCAGTTCTTTGCTCACCGGTTTAATAATCTCTTCCATATTCTTGTTATAGTGTTCTATCAGTTACAGTTTATATACAATGTCCTTCACATACTCCGCCCACTGCGCAGGAGTCTTCGATTTATCGAAAGTCTGCCAGGGAATCGGTTTTCCAAAAGTGACAGTAAAGGTTTTGTGGCGGTTCTTAAACATCTCGTCCGCCAGATACAGCATAGCAATATTGAATTTAATACCCAGTGCCTTACAAACATTCGCCAGATTGTAGAAGAAATCAGAGTTTCTGCCACCAAAATGAACGGGAACTACGTCCCGCTTCGCCTGTATGCTTTTTATAATGAATGTCTTCTTCCATTCCAGATCACGGATCACTCCGTTCTGACGCCGCGAGCAAAGTCCCGCAGGAAACATGATCATCTGGTCGTCGGACTGGAACCCGGCTTCCACCATCTTGGGAAAGTCCTTTGCCTGCTTTCCTGTCTTATTGATAGGAACACAAAGTGGGGCCAAACCGCGAAGGTTCATCAGCAGGTCATTCACCAGATACTTTACTTTCCCGTCATAATGGCGCCCCAGCACATAGCCTAGAGCCACTCCATCCTGTCCTCCCAGCGGGTGATTGGACACAAAGGTATACAATCCTTCTTTCGGCAGGTTCTCTATACCTTTCACCTCCACTTTCGCATCAAGGAACTCCATGCATGCTTCAAGGAAATCCACTCCCAGTTTATCTTTCGATTCATTCAGGAACACATTAATCTCGTCCTGATGAACTATTTTCTTCAGATAAGAAACCACAAACTTAGGGATGTACTTATATTGCTTCGGAGCTTTCGTCCGAAGTATCTTATCGACATCGATTAAAAATAAAGAGTCATCAGTCATTCTTTTCAAATAAAAATGATGCCACAAAATTAACGGTTCTTTTTTATTAATCGCAATAATTTGCCAGAAAATGCAGGATTTAAGTTTGCAACTTGAAAAAAGAACACCCAAAAACTATCAAATACCACCTAAAAACTATCCGCGGATAGTTTTTCCCCTAAATTTTGTCGGTTCATACCCTATCTCATTATCAGAAATGCCGTAAACTTGCACCATCGAAAAATACAAACGAATATTCACTTTTTAAAAGCAACGTATATGAAAAGTTTAAGCTTCAGAAAAGATTTAGTAGGAGTACAGGATGAGTTACTCCGCTTCGCATACAAACTGACAACTGACCGCGAAGAAGCAAACGATTTGTTGCAGGAGACATCACTCAAAGCATTAGACAATGAGGATAAATATATGCCCGACACAAATTTCAAAGGATGGATGTATACCATCATGCGCAATATCTTTATCAACAACTACCGTAAAGTAGTTCGCGACCAGACATTCATCGATCAGACCGATAATCTTTATCATCTGAACCTGCCGCAAGACACCGGCTTTGAAAGTACGGAAAGAACGTACGACCTGAAAGAAATGCATCGGGTAGTCAACGCGCTCCCGAAAGAATATAGAGTTCCGTTCGCTATGCACGTTTCCGGCTTCAAGTACCGCGAAATCGCTGAAAAGCTGAACCTCCCGCTGGGCACCGTGAAGAGCCGTATCTTCTTCACCCGCCAGAAATTGCAGGAAGAACTGAAAGACTTTCGCTAAACCTTTAACTATATTATTTATCAATTCCAAGTTAGATATTTTTAGTGCAGATTTTTAATTGTGTTAGTTTAAGGCAGAAGAGTTACCATACCTTCTGCCTTTTTTACTAATCCCTCCTATATGACACCCGGATGTCGAGCATACTGACACCCGGGTGTTGTACGTCCTGACACCCGGGTGTCATACATACCGAGACCCGGGTGTCGTGCAAACCTCCCTCGCAAAGAAAGAAAGCCTCTCTTTCGATAAAAAAGATTCTTCCTCAATACAAACAAAAAAGCGCCGCATCTTTCCGTTTTCGCCCACTAATAAAGCATTTCCCAAACCGCATCTTTTTCAAGTAAATAAGCATTTAACAATCGGTTGAAAACTTATCTAAAAGATTTTTATGGAAAATTGTGGGGAATTGTGGGGAATTTCCTACTTTTACGCTCTCTTATTATAATAAGGTAAATGATACGTTTTTTAGGCAATATTGAAGTCAGGGCGGACGCCAAAGGAAGAGTGTTCATCCCCGCTACTTTCAGGAAGCAACTGCAAGCTGCTTCCGAAGAGAGACTTATTATGCGTAAAGACGTATTTCAGGACTGCCTGACACTGTACCCCGAGAGCGTGTGGAACGAGGAGCTGAATGAGCTCCGAAGCAGGCTGAACAAATGGAATAGCAAACACCAGCTCATTTTCAGACAGTTTGTGAGTGACGTCGAAGTAGTTACGCCCGACAGCAACGGACGCATACTGATCCCGAAGCGTTACTTACAGATTTGTAATATCCGTGGAGATATACGCTTTATCGGTATCGACAACAAGATAGAGATTTGGGCCAAAGAACGGGCAGAACAACCGTTCATGTCCCCCGAAGAGTTCGGTGCAGCATTAGAAGAGATTATGAACGATGAAAATAGACAAGATGGAGAAAGATGAGTTGACATACCACGTACCCGTACTGCTAAAAGAAAGCGTTGACGGAATGAATATTCATCCGGACGGAACGTATGTAGACGTTACCTTCGGAGGAGCAGGGCATTCGCGCGAGATTCTTTCACGCCTTGGAGAAGGCGGGCGCCTGCTGGGATTCGATCAGGACGAGGATGCCGAACGGAATATCGTCAATGATCCCCACTTCACCTTTGTACGCAGCAACTTCCGCTATTTGCAGAATTTCCTGCGGTATCATGACATCGAACAGGTGGACGCAATCCTCGCCGACCTCGGCGTGTCCTCCCACCATTTCGACGACAGCGAGCGTGGCTTCTCATTCCGTTTTGACGGAGCGCTGGATATGCGCATGAACAAACGTGCAGGACTAACTGCCGCCGACATCGTCAACACATACGAAGAAGAACGGCTCGCAAACATCTTCTATCTGTACGGTGAACTGAAGAACAGCCGCAAACTGGCATCCGCCATCGTAAAAGCCAGAAACGGACAGTCTATCCGGACTATCGGCGAGTTTCTGGAAATCATCAAGCCGCTTTTCGGACGCGAACGGGAGAAGAAAGAACTGGCGAAAGTATTTCAGGCACTCCGCATTGAAGTGAATCAGGAAATGGAAGCACTGAAAGAAATGCTGGCAGCAGCCACCGAAGCGCTCAAACCGGGGGGGCGCCTTGTAGTGATCACGTATCACTCACTGGAAGACCGCATGGTGAAGAATATAATGAAAACAGGAAACGTAGAAGGGAAAGCGGAAACCGACTTCTTTGGAAACCTGCAAACTCCGTTCCGGTTGGTCAACAATAAAGTGATTGTCCCCGATGAAGCGGAGATAGAAAGAAATCCACGGTCGAGAAGTGCCAAATTACGAATCGCAGAGAAGAAATAATCTCAGATATGGAAGAAGAAGCAGTAAACAAAAAAGCAGAAGAGGGCAAAAAGAAAAAACGCACCTCATTGAAAAGTATTCTGGGAGGAGATATCCTCGCCACAGACTTTTTCCGCCGGCAGACGAAGCTGTTGGTGCTGATTATGGTATTCATCATCTTCTACATCCATAACCGCTATGCGAGCCAGCAACAACAGATCGAGATCGACCGGTTGAAAAAAGAATTAATCGACATTAAATACGATGCGTTGACCCGTAGTTCGGAGCTGATGGAGAAAAGCCGTCAGTCACGCATCGAAGAGTATATATCAAACAAGGAAAGTGATTTGCAGACCTCTACCAACCCGCCTTACCTTATTAAATAAGGTGTAAGTGGAGAGTCTTAAAAGAGAATAAGCACTGTGGCAGTAAATAAGAAAAATATAATGACCCGTTACTTCTTTGTCATTCTGATCATGGCACTGATAGGAGTAGCAATTGTCGTCAAGGCAGGCGTGACCATGTTTGCCGAACGACAGTACTGGCAGGATGTAGCCGATCGTTTCGTAAAAGAAAACGTGACGGTGAAACCTAACCGCGGAAACATTATTTCTTCTGACGGTAAACTGATGGCAAGTTCACTGCCTGAATACAGAATCTACATGGACTTTATGTCCGGTGAAAAGGACGAAAAAAGAAGAAAGAAGGATCAGGCACGTCGGGATTCCATCCTCAAAGCCAATATGGATTCGATTTGCATCGGACTGCATAAGATATTCCCCGACAAAAGTGCGGCACAATTCAAGGCACACCTTCAAAAAGGACGTCAGGCCAAAAGCCGTAACTACCTGATCTACCCGAAGCGTATCTCTTATATACAATATAAAGAGGTGAAACGTCTGCCTGTCTTCTGTCTGAACCGCTATAAGGGAGGATTCAAGGAGTTGGCATATAATCAGCGCAAGAAACCTTTCGGCTCATTGGCAGCCCGTACCCTGGGAGATGTATATGCCGATACAGCCCAAGGAGCAAAGAACGGTATAGAACTCGCGTTCGATACGATTCTGAAAGGACGTGACGGGCTAACTCACCGCCAAAAGGTGATGAACAAATACCTGAACATTGTCGATGTCGCCCCGATCGACGGTTGCGACCTGATCACCACCATCGATGTAGGTATGCAGGATATTTGCGAAAAAGCATTGGTAGACAAGCTGAAAGAATTGAACGCCACCGTGGGTGTAGTCGTATTGATGGAAGTTGCAACCGGAGAAGTAAAAGCCATCGTCAATATGACGCAAGGCAGAGACGGTGAATATTATGAAGTACGCAACAATGCAATCAGCGATATGCTCGAACCGGGTTCTACCTTCAAGACAGCCTCTATCATGGTAGCTCTGGAAGACGGAAAAATCACTCCGGACTATATCGTAGACACCGGCAACGGACAAAAGCCGATGCATGGCCGTGTCATGAAAGACCACAACTGGCATCGAGGCGGATACGGCAAACTGACTGTTACCGAGATTTTGGGAGTATCGTCCAATGTCGGAACTTCTAGCATCATCGAGAACTTTTACGGAAGCAACCCGCAGAAGTTTGTGGACGGACTGAAACGGATGAGCATCGACCAGCCACTCCACCTGCAAATATCCGGAGAAGGAAAGCCGAATATTCGTGGTCCGAAAGAACGCTATTTTTCAAAAACGACTTTGCCATGGATGAGCATCGGCTATGAAACGCAGGTTCCACCGATCAATATTCTGACATTCTATAATGCAATAGCCAATAACGGAGTATCCATACGTCCGAAGTTTGTAAAAGCCGCCGTCAGAGACGGAGAAGTGATAAAGGAATATCCGACGGAAATCATCAATCCCAAGATCTGTTCGGACAAGACGCTGGCACAAATACGGGAAATCCTGCGGAAAGTGGTAGGTGAAGGACTTGCCAAACCGGCAGGAAGCAAGCAGTTCCATGTGTCCGGTAAGACCGGAACAGCACAGGTTTCGCAGGGAGCAGCCGGCTACAAGACAGGAAGAACCAATTATCTCGTCAGCTTCTGCGGATACTTCCCATCGGAAGAGCCGAAGTACAGTATGATTGTTTCGATCCAGAAACCCGGTTTGCCCGCTTCGGGAGGTTTGATGGCAGGTAGCGTATTCAGCAAGATCGCAGAAAGAGTGTATGCCAAAGACCTGCGCTTGCCACTCACAAGTGCCATTGATACGAATACGGTAGTCATCCCGAACGTTAAGGCAGGAGAAATGAGGGAAACGCAACGGGTACTGGAAGAACTGAATATAAAGATACAGGGAAAAATCACCGATTCGGGAAAAGAAGTATGGGGAAGCACCCATCCCGCCCCTCAGGCGGTAGTTCTTGAAAGCCGGGGTATCATGCAGAACTTCGTGCCAAGCGTCGTAGGCATGGGAGCGAAAGATGCTGTTTATCTATTGGAAAGCAAAGGATTGAAAGTCAATCTGGTGGGAGTCGGGAAAGTAAAAAGCCAGTCGATAGCCAACGGCAGTGTTGCAAGAAAAGGGCAGACGATTACGCTTACGTTGCATTAAGAATTAAATTAAGTAGGACAGATATGTTATTAAACGAGTTACTGAAAGCAATCCAGCCGGTGCAAGTGACCGGAGATTCAAGGATAGAGATCACCGGAGTCAACATTGACTCCCGTCTGGTAGAAGCCGGACAGCTGTTTATGGCGATGCGCGGCACGCAGACCGATGGTCACGCCTATATCCCCGCTGCCATTCAGAAGGGAGCGACTGCCATCCTCTGCGAAGATATACCGGAGGAACCCGTAGCAGGAATCACTTATATCCAAGTGAAAGACAGCGAAGATGCAGTAGGAAAGATTGCAACGACATTCTACGGTAATCCGACTTCACAATTCGAACTGGTCGGTGTGACGGGAACAAATGGCAAGACAACCATCGCCACCTTATTATATAATACATTCCGCTACTTCGGATATAAAGTGGGATTAATCTCTACTGTCTGCAACTATATCGACGATCAGCCGATTCCGACAGAACATACCACCCCCGACCCTATCACGCTCAACCGCTTGTTGGGGCAAATGGCGGACGAAGGATGCAAGTACGTCTTTATGGAAGTCAGTTCACATTCCATCGCTCAAAAACGTATCAGCGGATTAAAGTTTGCGGGAGGTATCTTCACGAATCTGACGCGCGATCATCTGGATTATCACAAAACGGTAGAGAACTATCTGAAGGCAAAGAAAAAGTTCTTTGACGATATGCCTAAAAACGCTTTCAGCCTCACCAACCTTGACGATAAGAACGGGCTGGTGATGACACAAAATACACGTTCCAAGGTCTACACCTATTCATTAAGAAGCCTCAGCGACTTCAAAGGCCGGGTCATAGAATCCCATTTTGAAGGAATGCTGCTCGATTTCAATAATCATGAGCTGGCCGTTCAGTTTATCGGCAAGTTCAATGCATCCAATCTGTTGGCGGTATTTGGAGCAGCCGTATTATTGGGCAAAAAAGAGGAAGATGTACTTCTTGCGCTCAGTACGCTCCATCCGGTAGCCGGACGTTTCGATGCCATCCGTTCTCCGAAAGGGGTAACGGCCATCGTTGACTATGCACATACTCCGGACGCGTTGGTGAATGTATTGAACGCCATTCATGGAGTACTCGAAGGCAAAGGAAAAGTGATCACCGTAGTAGGTGCCGGCGGCAACCGCGATAAGGGGAAACGCCCCATCATGGCAAAGGAGGCAGCGAAAGCCAGTGACCGGGTGATTATCACATCGGACAATCCGCGTTTTGAAGAGCCACAGGAGATTATCAACGATATGCTTGCCGGACTGGATGCGGAAGATATGAAAAAAACGCTCAGCATCGCCGACCGGAAAGAAGCGATCCGCACGGCTTGCATGCTTGCAGAAAAAGGAGACGTGATACTCGTTGCCGGAAAAGGGCACGAAAACTATCAGGAAATCAAAGGAGTGAAACACCACTTTGACGACAAGGAAGTTTTGAAGGAAATATTTAATTGACAACATATAATTATTTGCAATAGACAGCATCTTATCAAGCGTGGGGCAACAATGAGAAACTGTAAATTGCAGGCTATAAATTGTAAATAGAAAAGAGATGTTATACTATCTGTTTGAATGGCTGCACAAGCTTAATTTTCCCGGAGCGGGAATGTTCGGTTACACCTCATTCCGTGCTTTGATGGCTGTTATCCTCGCATTGCTTATATCGAGTATATGGGGAGACAAATTCATCAATCTGCTTAAAAAGAAGCAAATCACGGAAACACAGCGTGACGCCAAGACCGACCCGTTCGGTGTCAACAAAGTAGGCGTACCAAGCATGGGAGGTGTCATCATCATTGTAGCCATCCTTATACCTTGCCTGCTATTGGGTAAGCTGGATAATATATACATGATATTGATGCTGATCACCACTGTATGGCTGGGATCACTCGGTTTTGCCGACGACTATATCAAAATATTCAAGAAAGACAAGGAAGGCTTGCACGGTAAGTTCAAAATCATCGGTCAGGTGGGTCTGGGGCTGATTGTAGGCTTAACCCTGTATCTGAGTCCGGATGTAGTTATCCGCGAAAACATCGAGGTTCATACACCGGGACAGGAAATGGAAGTGATTCACGGAACCAATGATTTAAAATCTACCCAAACCACTATTCCTTTCTTTAAAAGTAACAACTTAGATTATGCCGACCTGGTGGGCTTTATGGGCGAACATGCACAGACAGCCGGATGGTTCCTGTTCGTGATCATTACGATCTTCGTTGTAACCGCCGTTTCGAACGGGGCTAACCTGAATGACGGCATGGACGGTATGGCAGCCGGAAACTCCGCCATTATCGGTGCCACGCTGGGAATACTGGCGTACGTATCGTCACACATCGAATTTGCCAGCTATCTGAATATCATGTACATTCCGGGATCGGAAGAACTGGTAATCTACATTTGTGCCTTTATCGGTGCATTGATCGGTTTCTTATGGTACAACGCCTATCCGGCACAAGTATTCATGGGAGACACAGGCAGCCTGACTATCGGTGGTATCATTGCCGTATTTGCCATTATCATCCACAAAGAATTGCTGATACCGATTCTCTGCGGTGTATTTCTGGTAGAGAATCTGTCAGTCATACTGCAACGCTTCTACTATAAGATAGGTAAGCGGAAGGGAGTAAAACAGCGGTTATTCAAACGAACTCCGATACACGATCATTTCCGTACTTCGATGAGTCTGGTAGAACCGGGATGTACGGTGAAGTTCACGAAGCCCGACCAGCTATTTCACGAATCAAAGATTACCGTCCGTTTCTGGATTGTAACGATTGTACTGGCAGCGATAACGATTATTACATTAAAAATACGATGAGAACAAACAGACTGCCCAATGCAGGATATTTGTAACATTAATATAGTTGAGAGTATTAACCCGATTATTAACTTTAAAAAGATGTGCGCAGCCGACGAGCGAAAAAGGAAGGATGAAAAGGAAGAGAGAAGCGTCTGCCTGTCGGACAGCAATAGCACATTACTGTAAATGAAAAGAATTGTAATTTTAGGAGCCGGTGAAAGCGGCGCTGGTGCAGCCGTACTCGCCAAAGTAAAAGGATTTGAAACATTTGTTTCGGATATGTCCGCTATCAAGGATAAGTATAAGGACCTTCTGGACAGCCACCATATTGCCTGGGAGGAAGGACATCATACCGAAGAACTCATTCTGAATGCCGATGAGGTGATTAAAAGCCCCGGTATCCCGAATGACGCCCCGCTGATCCTGAAACTGAAAGCCCAAGGCACACCGGTTATCTCCGAAATCGAGTTTGCCGGACGCTATACCGATGCAAAAATGATCTGTATCACCGGTTCTAATGGAAAGACAACGACTACTTCCCTGATCTACCACATCTTTAAGAGTGCAGATCTGAATGTAGGACTAGCCGGAAATATCGGCAAGAGCCTGGCTTTGCAAGTAGCCGAAGAGCATCATGACTATTATATCATCGAACTCAGCTCTTTCCAACTGGACAATATGTATAACTTCCGTGCCAATATTGCCGTACTGATGAATATCACTCCGGACCATCTGGACCGATACGACCATTGTATGCAGAACTACATCGATGCCAAATTCCGTATTACGCAGAACCAGACAACGGACGACGCTTTCATCTTCTGGAACGATGATCCGATCATCAAACAGGAACTGGCAAAGCACGGTCTGAAAGCTCATCTGTATCCTTTCGCAGCCGTGAAGGAAGACGGAGCCATCGCATACGTAGAAGATCACGAAGTGAAGATTACCGAGCCCATCGCCTTCAACATGGAACAGGAGGAATTGGCACTGACCGGACAGCACAATCTTTACAACTCGCTGGCTGCCGGTATCTCGGCAAACCTGGCAGGTATCACTAAAGAAAATATCCGCAAGGCGCTCTCCGACTTCAAGGGAGTGGAACATCGCCTGGAGAAAGTAGCGCGCGTACGCGGTATCGACTTCATCAACGACTCAAAAGCAACCAATGTCAACTCTTGCTGGTATGCCCTGCAAAGCATGACCACCAAGACAGTACTGATACTGGGCGGCAAAGACAAAGGCAACGACTATACGGAAATAGAAGACCTGGTACGTGAAAAGTGCTCGGCACTGGTTTATCTGGGACTGCACAACGAAAAGCTGCACGCCTTTTTCGACCGTTTCGGACTGCCCGTAGCCGATGTGCAGACCGGAATGAAAGATGCAGTAGAAGCAGCCTACAAACTGGCAAAGAAAGGAGAAACCGTATTGTTAAGCCCCTGCTGCGCCTCATTCGACCTCTTCAAGAGTTACGAAGACCGCGGCGATCAGTTTAAGAAATATGTAAGAGAATTATAAAATGGATTTATTAAAGAGCATATTTAAAGGCGACAAGGTAATCTGGATTATCTTCCTCTGTCTCTGCCTCATCTCGATTATCGAGGTGTTTTCGGCAGCATCGACGCTGACGTACAAAAGCGGCGACCACTGGGGACCGATAACACAGCACTCCATCATCCTGATGGTGGGTGCCGTAGTAGTGGTATTTCTGCATAACGTCCCCTACAAATGGTTCCAGGTATTCCCCGTCTTCCTGTATCCGATTTCCCTCGTTCTGCTGGCATTCGTCACGCTGATGGGTATCATTACAGGCGACCGTGTCAATGGGGCAGCCCGCTGGATGACCTTTATGGGACTGCAATTCCAGCCTTCGGAACTGGCAAAGATGGCTGTCATCATTGCCGTTTCGTTCATCCTGTCCAAGAGGCAGGATGAAGAAGGAGCCAACCCCAAAGCCTTTAAATACATCATGATCCTTACCGGACTGGTCCTTTTGCTGATTGCTCCGGAAAACCTGTCAACAGCCATGTTGCTGTTCGGTGTCGTATTCATGATGATGTTCATCGGACGGGTAGCGGCAAAGAAACTCCTTCTGTTGGCAGGAGGACTTGTGCTGATTGTCGCACTCGGCGTAGGTACGGTAGTTGCCATCCCTGCCAAAACGCTGCACAATACCCCCGGACTTCATCGCCTGGAGACTTGGCAGAACCGTATCAAAGGCTTTTTTGATAAAGACGAAGTGCCCGCAGCCAAATTCGATATAGACAAAGACGCACAGATCGCCCATGCCCGTATTGCCATCGCTACCAGTCACGTAGTGGGCAAAGGACCGGGAAACTCCATCCAGCGTGATTTCCTCAGTCAGGCATTCTCCGACTTTATCTTTGCGATTGTCATCGAAGAAATGGGATTGATAGGAGGTATATTTGTCGTATTCCTCTACCTCTGTCTGCTGATGCGGGCGGGACGCATCGCGCAAAAGTGCGAACGGACCTTCCCCGCCTTCCTTGTCATGGGTATCGCTTTGCTTCTGGTATCGCAGGCGATACTGAATATGATGGTTGCCGTGGGACTGTTCCCCGTAACAGGCCAACCCCTGCCTTTGGTCAGCAAGGGAGGTACAAGTACACTGATCAACTGTGCTTATATCGGAATGATATTAAGCGTGAGCCGATATACCGCTCATCTGGAAGAACAGAAAGCGCATGATGCACAGATTCAGATGCAGATAGAAACCGGAACAGCTACTTCAGAAGCACAAGCCGCCGCCGAACCTACTGCACAGATTCTGAACAGCGATGCCAAGTTTGAGGATGAACATGATAGCAGTAAATGAAGATGAACGGATAGAAAAAAGGATTATTATGGAGAAAGAACTTAGAATTATCATCAGCGGTGGAGGCACAGGAGGACATATCTTCCCTGCCGTATCTATCGCCAACGCTATAATAGAGCTGCGACCGGACGCGAAAATCTTATTTGTGGGAGCCGAGGGCCGTATGGAGATGCAGCGGGTTCCCGATGCAGGCTATAAGATTATCGGGTTACCGATAGCCGGTTTTGACCGCAAACATTTATGGAAAAACGTATCCGTACTGATCAAACTGGCACGAAGCCAGTGGAAAGCGCGCAGCATCATCAAAAACTTCCGCCCACAAGTAGCGGTAGGCGTAGGAGGATACGCCAGCGGACCGACACTCAAAACTGCCGGAATGATGGGAGTGCCGACTCTGATTCAGGAACAGAACTCGTATGCCGGAGTCACCAACAAGTTGCTGGCACAAAAAGCAAAGGCTATTTGTGTCGCTTATGATGGAATGGAAAAGTTCTTTCCTGCCGATAAGATTATAATGACCGGAAATCCCGTTCGCCAGAATCTGACGAAGGATATGCCGGAAAAAGGCGCGGCACTGCGTTCCTTTAATCTGCAGCCGGATAAGAAGACAATTCTGATTGTAGGCGGTAGCCTTGGCGCACGTACCATTAACAATACGCTGACCGCAGCCTTAGCTACAATAAAAGAAAACAACGATATACAGTTCATCTGGCAGACCGGAAAATATTACTATCCGCAGGTGACAGAAGCCGTACGGGCAGCAGGAGAACTTCCAAATCTGTACGTGACGGACTTCATCAAGGATATGGCAGCCGCTTACGCGGCTTCCGACCTAGTGATTTCACGTGCGGGAGCCGGTTCTATTTCAGAGTTTTGTCTGTTGCACAAGCCTGTGGTTCTGGTTCCTTCGCCCAATGTGGCAGAAGATCATCAGACCAAGAATGCACTGGCACTGGTAGACAAACAAGCCGCCATCTACGTAAAAGACAGCGAAGCAGAAGCAAAGTTGATGGATGTAGCCCTGAACACAGTAGCTGACGACCGGAAACTGAAAGAACTAAGTGAGAATATAGCCAAGTTGGCTTTGCCCGACTCTGCACGAATCATCGCGCAGGAAGTAATCAAGCTGGCAGAAGCAGAAAACTAGTTGAGGGAATGCAAAAATCGCAACTATCCCAATTAGGATTGACTAAAAAGTCAGTAGAATCTCCATTCTCCTCCTTCCAGAAGGAGGAGAATGAAAATACTACCGACTTTGGGGGTCATCCCCAATTAAAGGTAGTACCGACTCTGATTAAAACTTGAAATGTTACTTGGAACAAGAATTATAAAAAGAAACAGTATAAAGAAATGAATATTGAAACGATCAAATCAGTCTACTTTGTCGGTGCCGGAGGCATCGGTATGAGTGCGCTTGTCCGCTATTTCCTTTCCAAAGGAAAAGTGGTAGCCGGATACGACCGCACCCCGACTCCATTGACTGAAAACCTCATCGCCGAAGGCGCACAAATACATTACGAAGAAAACGTACGACTGATTCCGGAAGCCTGCAAAGACAAAGAAAGCACTTTAGTCGTATTGACCCCCGCCGTTCCGCAGGAACACGAAGAATTGGTTTATTTCCGCAACAACGGATTCGAAATACAAAAACGCGCGCAAGTACTGGGAACGATCACTCATTCCAGCAAAGGTCTGTGTGTAGCCGGCACTCATGGCAAGACAACCACTTCTACCATGACCGCCCACCTATTCCACCAATCGCACATAGAATGTACCGCTTTCCTCGGAGGCATCTCCAAGAATTACGGCACCAATCTGCTACTCTCTCAGAAAAGCCCTTATACCGTCATCGAAGCAGACGAGTTCGACCGCTCTTTCCATTGGCTGTCCCCTTATATGTCTGTCATCACTGCCACAGACCCCGATCATCTGGACATCTACGGAACAGAAAAGGCATACCTCGAAAGCTTCGAACATTATACAACACTGATCCAGCCGGGCGGTGCACTGATTATCCGAAAAGGTATCTCACTACAACCGAAAGTACAGGCCGGAGTCCGTGTCTATACCTATTCGCGTGACGAAGGAGACTTCCACGCCGAGAATATCCGCATCGGAAACGGTGAAATCTTCATCGACTTCGTTGCCCCCGACACACGTATCAACAATATCCAACTGGGAGTTCCGGTAAGCATTAACATCGAGAATGGTGTAGCCGCCATGGCACTCGCCCACCTCAACGGAGTGACCGACGAAGAGATCAGACAAGGAATGAACAGCTTCCGCGGTGTAGACCGCCGGTTCGATTTCAAGATCAAGAATGACCAGGTAGTCTTTCTGAGCGACTACGCCCATCATCCCTCTGAAATCAAACAGAGCGTGCTGTCTATCCGCGAACTCTATAAAGACAAGAAGATCACAGCCATCTTCCAGCCGCACCTGTACACCCGTACCCGCGACTTCTATCAGGACTTTGCCGATAGCCTGTCACTACTGGACGAAGTCATTCTGGTAGACATCTATCCGGCTCGTGAGACACCGATCCCCGGTGTCACCAGCAAGCTGATATACGACAACCTCCGTCCGGGCATCGAAAAAAGTATGTGCAAAAAGGAAGAAATACTGAACATTCTGAAAGATAAAAACATTGAAGTATTAATAACTCTGGGAGCCGGAGACATAGACAATTATGTCCCCGAAATAAAGAAAGAACTGGAAAAAATGAAGAACGAAGAGCGAAGAACGAAGAACTAAGAATTTCTACGCTACATCATACAGTCGCGCAGCCAATTCTCAATTCTTCATTTTCAATTTTCAATTCTCAATTAAATAAAAACTATGGTAAAGAGAATCCTTCTATCTATCGTCATGTTGATGCTTATCGCCTACCTCGGCATAGCCATCACCGCTTTCAACCGCAAGCCTGCCAACCAGACCTGCCGTGACGTAGAACTGGTCATCAAGGATACCACTTATGCCGGCTTCATCACCAAAGAAGAAGTGAAAGGCATCCTCCAGCATAAAGGTATCTACCCTATCGGGAAAAAGATGGAGCGCATCTCTACCAAGTCGCTGGAACGGGAACTGAGCAAGCATCCGCTGATCGACGAAGCGGAATGCTACAAAACACCCAGCGGCAAAGTCTGCGTAGAAGTGACACAACGTATACCGATATTACGCATCATGAGTGCCAACGGAGAGAATTATTACCTTGATAATAAAGGAACCGTCATGCCGCCGGAAGCAAAATGCGTCGCACATCGGGCAATTGTCACCGGAAACGTAGAAAAGTCGTTTGCAATGAAGGATTTATATAAGTTTGGTGTATTTTTGCAAAACAATAAGTTCTGGGACGCCCAGATAGAACAAATCCATGTGTTGCCCGACCGCAACATCGAACTGGTACCTCGTGTAGGCGACCACCTCGTCTATCTCGGCAAACTTGAAAACTTTGAAAACAAACTGGCACGCCTGAAAGAATTCTACCAAAAAGGACTCAATCAGGTAGGCTGGAACAAATATTCACGCATCAGTCTTGAATTCAGCAACCAGATTATCTGTACGAAGAGAGAGAGTAATAAGTAACAGGTAATAGGTGATGGGATGAAGCTCTCAAAATAGAAAGTTGAAAATAATTAAATTGTAAATAAAGAGATGGCAACAACAGAATTTATCGCCGCTATTGAACTTGGTTCATCGAAGATAACCGGTGTGGCCGGAAGAAAGAACAGTGACGGAAGCATGCAGATACTGGCATACGCCCAGGAAGACTCTTCAACGTTTATCCGCAAAGGAGTGATCTTCAATCTGGACAAGACAGCACAAAGCCTGACTTCTATCATCAACAGACTGGAAGGTGAGTTGAAAAACTCAATCGCCAAGGTATACGTAGGCATTGGCGGACAATCCCTCCGCACAGTCCGCAACGTAGTAAGTCGCGACCTCGAAGAAGAAGCGATTATCTCGGAAGAGCTGGTAAACGCTATCGGCGATGAGAACGTAGCGATTCCGGTAGTCGATATGGATATACTGGACGTAGCGCCGCAAGAATACAAAGTCGGCAATAATCTGCAAGCCAACCCGGTGGGACTGGTAGGAAGCCACATCGAAGGACGTTTCCTCAATATCGTCGCCCGCTCTTCCGTACGGAAGAATCTGGAACACTGCTTCCAGCAGGCAAAGATCGATATTGCCGACCAACTGATCGCACCACTGGTAACAGCCAATGCCGTGCTGACCGAGAGCGAACGCCGTTCGGGCTGCGCACTCATCGACTTCGGAGCTGATACCACCACTATTTCGGTTTATAAAAACAACATTCTCCGCTTCCTGACAGTGCTGCCGCTGGGAGGAAACAGCATCACCCGCGACATCACCACCCTGCAAATGGAGGAAGAAGAAGCGGAACGTCTGAAGAAAACTTACGGAGACGCCCTATACGAAGAAGACGAAAGCGAAGAGCCCGCCACCTGCAAGCTCGAAGATGAAAGCCGCACAGTCGAACTGGGCAAGCTCAACAACATCATCGAGGCACGTGCCGAGGAAATCATCGCCAACGTATGGAACCAGATTCAAATCTCCGGCTACGAAGACAAACTGCTGGCCGGCATCATCCTCACAGGTGGAGCCGCCAACCTAAAGAATCTGGAAGAAATGCTTCGCAGACGCTCGAAGATAGAAAAGATAAGAATGGCGAAACTGCCTCGCAACACCGTTCACGCTCCCAGCAATATACTGAAGAAGGACGGTTCGCAGAACACCCTGTTCGGACTTCTGTTCGAAGGCAACCAGAACTGCTGCCTGATAGAAACCGCTCCCCAGATACCGGTCACTCCCGCCACTCCCCGACCGGAGCCAGAAATTCACAAGACCGTAGATATGTTTGAGGACGATCAGGAACTGAAAGAGCAAGCCCGACTGGCACGCCTCAAGAAAGAAGAGGAAGAGAAAGAAGCACGGGCAGCCGCCAAGGAAGCTGAAAGACTCCGCAAGCAGAAGGAGAAAGAAGAGAAAGAAAGACGCAAGAGAGAAGCCGGTCCCAGTTGGATTCAACGCAAGATCGACTCCCTGACCAAGGAAATCTTCTCTGACGACGATATGAAATAAATTCAAAATTCAATAATATGGACGAGATAGTACAATTCGATTTCCCGACCGACTCACCGAAAATCATCAAAGTGATTGGTGTAGGTGGCGGTGGCGGTAACGCTGTGAACCACATGTACCGGGAAGGCATACATGACGTAACGTTCGTTCTCTGCAACACGGACAACCAGGCATTGGCCGAGTCACCCGTTCCGGTGAAACTGCAACTGGGCCGTAGCATCACACAAGGACTTGGAGCCGGCAACCGTCCCGAACGGGCACGCGACGCCGCCGAAGAAAGTATTGACGATATCAAAGAACAGCTGAACGACGGCACCAAGATGGTATTCATCACTGCCGGAATGGGAGGAGGAACCGGAACCGGAGCCGCCCCTGTCATCGCCCGCATTGCGAAGGAGATGGATATTCTGACAGTAGGTATTGTCACCATTCCATTTATTTTCGAAGGAGAAAAGAAAATCATTCAGGCACTGGACGGCGTCGAACGTATCGCCCAGCACGTAGATGCCCTGCTGGTCATCAACAACGAGCGCCTGCGCGAAATATATGCCGACCTTACCTTCATGAATGCTTTCGGCAAGGCCGATGATACGCTTTCCATCGCTGCAAAGAGTATCGCCGAGATTATCACCATGCGTGGTACGGTGAATCTGGACTTTGCCGATGTGAAGACCATCCTGAAAGACGGTGGTGTAGCCATCATGAGTACCGGATTCGGAGAAGGCGAGAACCGTGTCACCAAAGCTATCGATGATGCCCTCCACTCTCCGTTGCTGAACAACAACGACATCTTCAACGCTAAAAAGGTGATGTTGAACGTATCCTTCTGTCCCACGTCCGAACTGATGATGGAAGAAATGAACGAGATACACGAGTTCATGAGCAAGTTCCGCGAAGGTGTGGAAGTAATCTGGGGTGTCGCCGTAGACAACTCTCTGGACACCAAAGTAAAGATCACCGTACTCGCCACCGGATTTGGTGTAGAAGACGTGCCCGGTATGGACACACTGCACGAAGCCCGCAGCCAGGAGGAAGAAGAACGCCAGTTGCAGCTTGAAGAAGAGAAGGAGAAGAATAAAGAGCGTATCCGCAAGGCATACGGTGAAAGTGCCGGCATCGGAAAGAAAAGCCTGCGCAGCCGTCGCCATATCTATATCTTCAATACCGAAGATTTGGACAACGACGACATCATCGCCATGATAGAGGAATCTCCTACTTACACGCGCGATAAAACGAAGCTGTTGAAGATCAAGACGAAAGCGGCTCTTGAAGAGGAAGTTGCCATGGAAGAGGCTACGGACAATGACGGAGTAATCACTTTCTAGATGGTTCTTCCCCTTGCTATTACAAATTGTAAATAATTAAAATATAAATATCATCATGGATTTATTTGACAAAGTCAGCGAAGACATTAAAAACGCAATGAAGGCAAAAGATAAAGTTGCCTTGGAGACTTTAAGAAACATAAAGAAATTCTTCATCGAAGCTAAAACAGCTCCGGGAGCCAACGATACACTGACAGACGAAGCTGCCTTGAAAATCATTCAGAAACTGGTGAAACAAGGTAAGGACTCTGCCGAAATCTATATCGGACAGGGACGCCAGGATCTGGCTGACGGAGAACTGGCACAGGTTGCCGTAATGGAAGCTTATTTGCCCAAACAAATGACTGCTGAAGAACTGGAAGCTGCATTGAAGGAAATCATTGCCGAAACAGGTGCTACCAGCGGAAAAGATATGGGTAAGGTGATGGGAGTTGCCTCCAAGAAGTTGGCAGGACTGGCAGAAGGCCGTGCTATTTCTGCAAAAGTAAAAGAGTTGTTGGGATAAGCCCCCACACCTCCTCCCCAGAAATAAAAAAAACTTTTTGGTCTCACGGTCTCATTCCATTAAGATAAGCCGTAGATAATCAGCAATATAAAGAGTGAGAGATCCTTTTCAAACAGGTGTCTCTCACTCTTTTCTTCATTCAAACAGCTATTTTTCACGTATCTCTCATCCACTTCAAGGGTATCTCTCATTGTTTTTAAGGCTTCATATGTTATGCTGCTACCTATATCCTTCTCTTTTGATACCTACATCTGCATGTTTTCTTACCGATATCTTCATCGTTCCACCCGGGTAGGACGAACTGTCTACTACTGTGACACGATCAGTTCACCTAAGTGCGATAATCATATCACCCGGGTAGAACGATGAAGATATCGGTGAGATAATATGATAATACCAATTGAAAGACTGGAGAATATAGGATCATTTGCATCTAAAAGAGCGGTAAACAATAACTTCTTGATTTATGAAATTACCTATTTGACATCAAGTTACAAGAATAAAAACATAATAAATGGCATTATATAAATTAAATTCTTACTTTTGTAACAATAGGAAGATAACATTCCTGCTTTGACGACAAGCAAAACATTCTTTTTGGATAGTTTCTACAACGAACTAAATTACGACAAACAGATGAAAAGCAGTACATTGATAACTATTCTAGCTACATTCTTATTAGTAGGGTGCAGCAAACAACAATCCACTTTGGACAAACAACTGGATGAGGTTGAAAAAATCATAGAAGTAAATCCTGATAGCGCATCAAGCATACTGGAAAACATAGCATCTCCGGAGCAGCTGGATGATAAAACCTTTGCACGTTGGTGTATGTTATCGGGCAAAGTCACTGACGAAATCTTTAATATCCTATTGCCATCTTATCAATTCGAGCGAGCTAACGCTTGGTATTCATCCTACGGTAAACCCAATGAACAAGTACAAATCTTAATTTATTTAGGACGTTCCTATGCAAATGACGGGGATTATGACAAAGCAATGTCTATATATACTAATGCGTTAGAGATTGGCGAAAAGAATAAACTCTATAATTTAGTTGGGTATACATATAGCTATATAGGCGACTTATATAGAGAGAAAGCCATGCGAACAGAAGCTATCAAAAAATACGAAATGGCTGCCGACAATTTCAAAAAAGAAAATAACACTGATAGCTACGCTTGTGCTCTAAGAGATATGGGGCGTGAATACGCATGCACTGATTCAATATCCCGTGCCCTTGAAATTCTGCTTATGGCAGATTCTATAACCGAAACTTCAGAGGATAAAGATGTAAAAGCTTCAATCGAAAACACTCTGGGCAACATATATGTAATGCATAACAAATACGATAAAGCTAAAAAGTTCTTCTACAAAGCGTTGGAAGGAAGAGAAAAAATGCCTAATTACATGGCATTAATTAGCTTATACATAGCATCTGACTCTTTAAATCAAGCAAAAGAACTCCTGCAAAAGATTCCACAAGATGATCCTACTTATACTTATAGTATTAAATATCTATATTACCAGATATACAAGTCAGAAAAAAAATATGAGCAAGCACTCACTTATCTGGAAGACTATACTAATATATTAGATTCCACGGTATATAGCAACATCCAGTCTAAGATACTGAACATAGAACATAAATATAATCACCTGAAAATCAGCAAAGAAATAGATAATCTAAAAATGAAGCAACAGAACTACATCATAGTTTCTGTTATCTGTATTGCAGCTCTGCTGTTAATAGTTATAGGATATTTATTATACAGAAAACAAGCAAAAGAGAAAATCTTAAAACAGCAAAAAGAATTAGATAAGATGAAGTTAAACCTATACACACTTTCTCTTGAGCTTGAAAAGAAACGAAGTTTATTAAATACATTCAAAGAAAAAGACGAAAATTATGATCAGCTGCAAGAAGACATCGTTCGTTTATCTGCCAATTATAGAAAACTACAAAATAAATTACTTATAGATTCACCTCTATACAAAGAACTAACAAAATTGGGGAATCAAAACATACCGGGAAATAATAAATCGCTCATAACGGAAAAACGATGGAAAGCCATTACAAATGAAATAACAACCATATATCCTGAACTTTATAATTATATATATAGCTTAGGTCCGAACTTACCGGAAGAAGATTTTCAATATTGCTGTTTGTACCTTTTTGGATTCGATACCAATACAGAAGCAAAACTATTAAATATTGCCCCCAATTCCGTAAGTAAAAAGCGTTCCAGACTTAAACTGAAACTCAATATCACATTCCCGACTAATTCTTCATTATATGAATATTTGATTAAGAATATGCATTAATATCCATATTTTATAGAGATATTACCGATGTCATGTTCACAGTACATATCTAAATCGTAAGTGACTGATTATCAGCCACCGCCTGTCCATATCAAAACTAGTAGTTCTCATACTTAGTCCCTCATATTTTAATAACTTTGCAGAAAACATTTAAAGATATGAGAAAGCTAAGTATTACATTATTATTAATTGCCCTTTCATTCATAACGATGGAAGCCAATATTTTATCAACACACAAAAGCAAAATTTTAGTTTTTAAAGGATGGAGTGAACGCCAGAAGTCAGTTGTTTTTATACCCATAGAAGCAGTTCTCGAAGGTCATAACATCGAAGTGCAGTTTTTTGAAAAACCGAACGAGCCAGTCACGTTTCAGGTTAAAGACAAGAATGGAAACATTGTGTTTCAAGATATGACAACTCCTGATAACCTGGAAATCTATCAAATAGATGTGAGTGGCTTCAAGACGGGGCAATATGAACTTCTCTATATAGAAAAAGATGTGACTCTCATTGGAGAGTTTGAAATCGAGTAGACATCAACACATATAAAGACGATTCATTTGTCCTGTCATAACGCCAATATTAATCCTATAAAAATAATATTTATGAAAAACATTTCTAGATTTTTAGTAGCATTGTGTTGCAGCGCACTATTTTTATTCTCATGTGAGAATGAAATTGAAAGTGAGATTCAATCCTCGTCAGAAGAATTAGTTACATCCGCAGAGACAAAGGCACTGTCAGTTGATAGTCTTGAACCACTTAAAATGACAGACGAGTTAAAAGCATTAAAAGAAAGAATGGATGAACTAAAGAAAACAAAGACTAGAGCGGCTTCCAGTAATTACGGCCAATATTTTTCTGAGAACATGTGGGCTATTCGGGAAATGCCTTTTACATTGAGAGCAACAAGCGGAGGTTATCTTACAGCTAGTGGCAGAGGAGGGAAAGTAGATGTAGATGGCCGTAGAGCAGATATTTACAAACAATTTTATGTTACAATCCCCCCGTCAATTGTAGGAGTTCCCTATTTAATTTATTCATGCCAATCTGAAACACCTCTGGCTGTAGGTCACTATACAAGTAATCCAAACCAGAAAGTCGTATTAGCCATGACTACTAACTCCCCGAATGAGTTTTCTGCTTCTTGGGATATTATACCCGCAAGCAATAATCCGGGAGGGTACGTTATTCAAAGTGAATCGTATATCGGACAAGGAAGTGGCGGTTGGTGGGATGTTTTTAACTATGTGGTTGAAGTACAAGGAAGCAATCTGGGTTATAGTCAATACTCACAAAAGGCAGAACAAGAGTTCACCATCACTCCCAATGCTCCATTCACTCTAAAGAAACTCGAATTTATTAATCCATATTCTGCTACCGTAATTCAAAGAGAAAATATTTCTATCCAACAAGCAACCACAAATGTTTCATTTCAAGAAAAGCGGGATAATCTGAAGTTCATTAAAGAAATGAAAGACAATTCTTATTTTGAAGAAGAGAAAGGTATTGCATTTCAAGTCCCGGCATCGGACCTAGAATTTGCACTCCCCACCGTAACATTAGGAGAAATAGACCTTGTACCTAATAATAAAGTTCCCGTTGATACGAAATATGAGCCCGGCATCCGCAGAACAGTACTGAGAACACTATATAAGGAAATTCCTGTAGCAGTCAAACCGCGTACAAAGCTCACACTGACATATTATTTTAAAGCTTATGATGTATCAGTAGATTATGTCGCTACTATCGAATATTTTAATGAAAAAGATAAAGAGATTAGAGAAGCTAAACTACCCGGACGTTGGAGCGGAAGAATATATGTTGATGAAATAGCCGAACCGGATTATGAAGAAGTAAACTTAGATACTCAACGAAGTGCAAAAGGAAAAGCTAACATCAAAAACGTTACTCAATCATCACCACTCACTTTTTAAATTATACGCAAAATGAAGAAGTTATTTATATCCCTATGTATAATATTGTTCACAATATCATGCACTAATGAGGAGGAAACTAATAATTATACTCCGGTAGATAATCAAAGCAATTCCACATCAGAAATCATCTTGCAAGAACGTAACTCTAGTTTACCTAGAGTGTGGTCGAAAAAAACAGCCCAAAGAGTCACGACAAGAGCATCCTTCACCGATGCTACAGACTTCCTTGGATGCTCTTATGCAGTAGAAAATGGAACTTCTATTATCGGTGATTTCGCTAACGCCAAATACCCGGTTGTCAACATGAAGAAGTTACTCGAAAGGTACCCTTCATACATCAATCCCAAAGAACTAAGAACAACAGAGACAAAGGCTTTATCTTATTCTGATTTCGATCGTTTAGAGAAGAATAAAACTTTCACTAAAACAGTAAAGTCCGGTTTTTCTCTAAATCTTGGACCATTCAAATTTGGAAGACAAAAAACTATCAAAGAGACCTTTGTCCATAATACAGATGATAGTGAGAAGGTAGTCCATGGAGAACTCAGTATAGAGGTAGTCAATGGAATGTTAAACTTGCAAACAGCACCTAGTGCATTGAGAAAAATTGCAGCTGATTATTTAGATGAATTATTCGTAGATGCATTATATAATTCATCTATGGTGGAATTAATGCAAAGTTATGGAGAATTTGTCCTAACTGGCTACTATACAGGAGGACGGGCTTCAGCACTTTTTTACGGAGTTGACACAAATAGTATACAATTCGACAGCAAAGAGAAAGATATGGATGTAGCGATAAATGCATCCTATGAATGGAAAAATAAAAAGCCAACAGCTCCAAGCGACACAATTCATTCTGCTTCAGGAAACTTATCCATTGGAACAAAGAGAGAAAACTCAGAAACAATAACCAACAAATTCTCCGCATTATCATATTCCATCAAAACTCTTGGTGGAGCGTATGGTTACAGCATTTCAACTCCCCCCTATGATATTACGAACTATTCTATTGATTTAACCCCTTGGCTGCAATCGTTAAACGATCCCAAAACACATACTATGATTGATCTGCAAGATGGTGGACTATATCCCATATCCGATTTTATTTTGGAAGAGAATTTTAAACAAAGATATAATGATACTCACATGGACTTTCAATATCAAGAGAGTCTTGAAGAACCATATATAGAGATTATAAAGATGTATATTCGCAAAAGCAATTCGGGAGAAAAATTATATGATATTGTTCCTGTGCTCAATACAAGACAAGGAGATAAGCTTATATTCTCGAACCCAGATGCTGCTAGTCAATCCGATGAAGAATTAAAAGCTAACAGCATTCCCGCAACATTTCTTACCAAAAGTAATGCAATAAAAGATGAGAAAAGTAAATACTACCAATTAAAAATTAAAGCAGATCCCAATAAGACTATAAATCCAATTATACAGACTACTCTTTCATTCCAGATAAACAATGTGGATGAGAAAGGTATGTACAAGTTCAAAAATGCCAACACTAATATTTGGTACATATATAATCCAACATCTATGTATTGCTTTGCATACTATGATGATGACTATATTCCTGATGCATATGGAATATTAGATTGGGTAAACGGCATCCCCATTAAGGCAGTTACTATGACAACTCTGTATCAGAGATACAAAATATATGGTTTGTAGTAACAATAAACAGAATTAATGTTCCTAATAAACATAGATTTATTAGGAACATTAATAATAAAACATTATCTTTATTCAGACTTAACAAATAACTATTATGAATACAATCAAAACGCTTCTATTATTATCATTTAGCATCCTATTATTTAACTGTAGTGATGAAGAAGATAAGAAAACTGAAAAAGAGTTTATCTTTAGCGCAAGTGAATTAAAACAAACTGAATGGGAAGGAGAATTCCTTTACCTAACAAATGGAGAAATTGACTCAAAAGGATCGATAAAAATCGTTTTTTATACAGAAAAAAAAGGTGTTTGTGAGTATAAATTTGATTATCATATTGATCCTGAGACAATAAGTTTTGAATATGAAATCAGTGACAAATTTATGTACATTGATGGTCCTCTTCCTATTCATGGAAATTGGATACAACAAAAATACAACGGAAATTCTCTAGAAATTGCTGATAGCAAAGCGGCTTTTACCAATTCTCGCATGATAAAATTAACGAGAGTCAACTAGTAAAACCTTTTTCTACTAACAATTACCATTCCAAGGAAATAGCCTGAAAATAGGAGTCTTACATCTGTCTAATAGCAGATGCATTATTCCTTTTTATTACTATCAAAATCTTCTTATTAATAAAATTCACCAAAGTATCAACCATAAGAAACATGAAACAATCTAATATCTCCGCAACAATAATAATGTCAATAATATCATTTGCATCCTGCACAAATGATATTGAGAATCTCGACATTATTCCGACAAATAATGGACAAAATACAGAAGGCAACATTATACTACAAGAAAGAAATCCAAATCTTCCCTTACCCTTAATAAAGAAGTTCATATTAAACAAGCCACAAACCAGAAATAGCGTTTCAGGCGAAGACAGAACCTTCCTTGGATACAGTTATAAAATAAAAAATGGGGATTATATACAAGGAAGCATAAATAGTTTAGGCTTTCCAATAATAGACATTGACTCTATAAGAAAATATAGACCTTCTTATCTACAAGAGAAACTTATAACTGTAACAGAGACTAATATTTTCACTTATAATAATCTCGACAAATACTTGTATGATTCAAGATTTGGCAAAAAGGTATCATCTGAGTTTACTTTCAATCCTAAAGTTTTCGCAACAGAAAAAAAGGAAGCAATCACAAAGTTATTCGGTAATATAGAAAAAGCTACTTATGGTAAACTCGAAGTTTCTTTTCTAAAAGGGCAATCCACATTAAATCATTTACCAAGTTCAAGACTATGGTATATAAGCCAATTTCAGAATCATATTTTCACAAATATCCTATATAATGCCCCAATGGCATCCATACTTAACGAATTTGGTGAATTCATATTAACAGATTATTTTACAGGAGGAAAGGTTTATGCCTTATTCGCAAGCAAAGCCAAAGAAGGGACAACCGCTCAACAAAAAGAAGATGACATGTATACTTCTATAAACACTTCAGTAATTAACCTCAATAACGCTACTAGTATTAATTTAGGTTTCAACGGTTCCAACTTTGACGCAACAAAAACCTTTAAAAGTACAGATACTTATTTAGATATGAAAACATTTGGAGGGGAAGTAAGTCAAAGCGTAGCAATAAATACAAAAGTTTCTAATATCAATATAGACTTAACACCGTGGAGATATTCTTTAAAAGACATGGCTAACAATACAATGATAGATATAGCAGACAATAGCCTGTATCCTCTATCAGCCTTTGTACTCGAGCAAAATTTCAAACAACGCCTTGATGACACCTTCAACGAGATACTACCTGCGAACAAAGAGCTAGTACCTCCACGCATTGAAATCGTGAGAGTTCTCGCCCGTACAACACCTTCCAATGAAGCTCTTTATGATGTAGCAGCCGTTTTAGTTACAAGGCAAACAGATAGAATAATATTGAGTGACGCTATGGCGTCATCCGCTACAGATGAAGAATTAAGAAAAAATGAGAACAATGAAGTTTTCATGCAGAAAGTAGAAAAAATAGCAACTGAAAAATCTAAGTTTTTTAGTTCTGACATAGAAATATCATATAATAAAGAGACTAAACTGAATCCTACTTTAAAATCACCATTATGCATAGAACTAACAGGATTTAATGAAAGAAACTTTTATAGATTTTATTATGAAAAGACTAATATTGAATATATTTACGATCCTGCTACTCATCTTTGCTTATCATATTACATAAATAAAGGGGACGATAGAATCTTAGATATCTATGGCATTAGAAACTGGATAGAATCACTACCTGAAAAGAAAATATCAATAACAACATTAGCAAATTCATATAAAATCATTGGATTATAGACATTGAGGATAATCGCTAAAACACGAAATCAAGTAGACATCAACTCATATAAAGACAATAATTCATTTGTCCTGTTAGAGTTGAAAACAGATGCTTATGTATGTAAGAATCATGTTAATATATAAACTATTTTTGTAAATTGAAAACTTAATTAGATATGAAATATAATATAAAACAGTCCTCTTTATTGATGCTCTTCGCTTTGTTTTTAGTAGCTTTTTGCTTTATAGCTTGTGATGATCAGGACAATGAAGAGCAGGAACAGGTGGGGCAACTCACTCCCGAAGCTCTCTATCAAACTTCATGGCGTGGCACCGGACATTGTGCCGCATGGAGTTTGAAAGATAGAGGTATCGGTATACAATTCGTAGATACCCAAAAAGGAAAAGTGGTTTGGGAAGATTATGATGAATTTGATATTACCTACATGATAGAAGGGAGCTATATTACATTTAATGATATTGCGTTTCAACTTGCCGGGGCTCCTTGGGTAATTAAAAGTTATACCAAAAATCACATAACTCTTATACAAAATGAAGCTAGTCCTGATAAAGATAAAATAGCTACAATAGAGTTGGATAGGGTAGACTAATTCTTTAAAAGATATAGTTTGAGGTTATAAATTCCTCTTTCAAGTTGTATTGATAATGGAATGCATTTAACAATTAGTAAAGTGCTATATTATAACTAGAAGAAAGAGTGTATCAAAGGCCAGATAGAAGTATCATTCTATCATTCAGAGCGTAGTGAAGAATCTTTTCTTTGATATAAATAAAGAGTAGATCCTTCGGCAAGCTTAGGATGACAGAGCAAAATGATAGCAGTCTTCAATAAATTATTAAGTAGAGTCTGCTGAATTACAAATACCTGCTGCTTGTTAAAATCAAATTTTAGCGAGCGCAGGTATTGAAATTCAAAGATTAATTGATTAGAGTCTCAATTTAACAAGAAATTGAGCATTTCAAACAAGGTATGCAGAAGTTCTTAAGGGGACCTAAAGGCTAGGCCATCTATTTAGATTAAAAATAAACAAGGACATAAAAAGTAAATAAATGAAAAATAGTTATGTCTATAATATTTTTATCATACTTTTGTACAAACTACAATACACAACATTATGGCAAATAGACTGACCATGGATATAATAACAAAAATAATTTCGGAGAAGAAACTTTTTTGGATAAGTTTCGCTATAATCGGTTATTTTTGTTTATTATATCTAAATGCCTATTTTGCAAAATCTGACTTAGTTTTCATAGGGTGGATTCAAGAACTACTAACGATACCATTTATACTTTTTCAGTTTATACTTTTGATCATATCGATTTTGTACTGTATTAAAGATACATTTCGAGTAAATAGATATTCGTTTGGGAGTTTCTTCATTTTATTGACTAATAATCTATTTGTTATCTGTAGTCTAATCTTCAGATAAATATAGTTCAAAAGCGAAGTGTTTCTTGAAAACTACAGCCCCTTTCACCGCTTATCGTGAAATCTATATCCAATCCCCAACATTAAATTGTTAGGGTCTTTAAACTTACTCAACTGATACCCCACGTGCAAAAACAAATGGCGGGTAACATAAGTTTTGAGAGCCAATATTTGATAGAAACCTTCCGTATCATCGCCACTATATATCATATTTCGTCCGATACCGACATTAATGGAGAAAATAGGCATCACCAGTTCTGCCCGAAGAGACAACCCCACCGCAAATTGTTCGCGGAATGGAGGACGGTGAAACTTTATATCATCCCCATAAGTTCCTACTAGCTTATAGTCCTTAATATTAGCACTCTCGTCAAATTGCGCATCCACAGAAAGTCCTGCCCGGAAATAGTTATTGAAATTATACATCGGGGCAAAATTGAGACCTACAATACCGAACGAACCGGGAACCAAAGTGGGGATACCTTCTTTAACGAATCCTCTTTTGCGAGTGGCACCGTATACCAACAAGTCATAGCTGACGTGTGGCCTTATGTAAAGACGTTTGGGAGCAATTGCTCCGGACGCCTTATCTTCGGCATTAAAGGTACGTACAATGCCGACTCTCCCTCCGATAGTATTGAGACCTCCATTGGGATAACGCGTATTTCCATTGGAGAAATGAGTGAAGTCTACCCCTGCTGCTAGTTTCCACTGTGGATAAAACTGCCAGTTCAAGACAAAGCCCAAATTGATATACGCATTGATTTTAGAACCGATAGCGTCATTGTACCAATTGCTATGTTCATCATATTGTTTCCAACCGAAAGAAGCACCGAAATTCCACTCATAATCCAACGACAAACAGGATGAAAGTCGTACAATAGGCGCCCCTTGAAAAGCATATACCGCCACTGGATTTCCCAGTTCAGCGGAATTATAAAATGTATTATGCGAAACACCGATGCCCTGATAGGCATGAGGATACAACCTCCCCAAATAGGAATCTTTGCTGAACTGGAAAGCATACTTCAAGTGCAGGGAAAGTGACCGATCAATTTTCTGCCGTTGTGCATTATCGCCTTCAAGGAAACTGTTTGTCGGAGCTACATAGCCCGGACGAACGTCAAAACCGATCTGATGGATGAGGGCATGGTTGGTGCTGTCATTCGCTTGTCGGACAGATTTCACTACTGTCTGAGCGTCCAATTTGTTGCCGACTGCTGAAAGCAGCAGCAAGCAGATTATATACAGAGACCGTCTGGTATTCATATTTCTACTCATTTGATATTCTCGCGTGCTATGTAACATTTTCCGGGCATTTTACTTTGCAACGTACCGGTTATAGTGCGCTGTCTCCCATTCTTAGGGTGAACAGCATAAAGGGTGTACTCCGTTTCGAACCACTCACATTCTAACAGCACGATGATACGTTGGGTAGTTTTAGGCGGGATAGAAATCTCCTTCTTCTCCGTATCAGGGAAAGGCAAAGGCAGCGCTTGCTGCTCAGACGTATATTGCGCCTGTACACCGTTCATTCCCAACCATTCGTTTTCCATGCTTGGTATCTCTACTGTCGGATTATCTCCTCCCAATAGTCGGAAAGCCTCAGGGTCATCGCTTTTGAACACCACTTCATGGTGGGCGTCCTTGTAAGGGAATAACAGGCATGGGGAGGGAGTACCTAAATTATTAGATTGTATAAAACTCATAGTTTCTTCCAGTCTCCATTCATGAGAATACCCATTTAAAGAATAAGTGATATGATCGAACACATATCTGTCCGACGGAGTAATTTGAACATATATTTCTTGTGATTCATACTCATTGCTCACTACAAGCATGAATCTAAAGTAGTCGTTACGGACGTTTTCGCCCACCGTTATCTTTAGCTCTTTGGGGTTACTGCGTTGAATGATGAAATCGGTCAGCTTTTCATTGCACACAATCTTACCTAATCCTTTCAGGTAGACATCCTGGTTTCTCATTATCAGATTGTCGTCGGCATCATAAACTTCATATTGATGGGTAAAGTCACTATCGTAAGTATACATCCAAACCAAATCCCAATTGGAGGATGCAAAACGAATAGTTACCTCATCACCATTCCCGTCCAAAGTAAATTCGGTATCGGAAGTCCGGAAGTCGTCGACGAATACATCATCGTTACAACTATAAAGTCCTAATAGAATAAGAATATATGCTGTTAAGTTTACGATTGTTTTCATGTCGGTCGTTATCTAGTTATTTTGTTGACGACAAAAGTAATACATATTTTTAGAAGAGAGTTATTATCACCCCTGTTTAGTTGCCACATAAAGGAAAATAAACTATTTTTGTTCTCAACATTAAAGAGGGAGCAATTATGGATGCAGCAATAAAGAAAATACCTTATGGGATGACGGACTTCGAGAGAATAATTCTTGAAAACTATTACTATGTAGACAAAACACAATATATCGCCAAAGTAGAAAAAGTGACCTCCTTCTTCTTCTTTGTCCGTCCTCGACGTTTCGGAAAAAGCCTTTTCCTAAACATGCTCGGTTTATACTACGACATCAACCAAAAAGATAAATTCGAGAAAATCTTTGGTAATCTTTATATAGGCAAGCATCCTACGCCTGATCGCAACAAATATCTGGTGCTTACACTCAATTTCAGTAGTGTAGCCGCCAATATGGATCGTTTGGAAGAAACATTCAACACCTATTGCAAAATCGTAATGGATGGATTTGCAGAACGAAACGCTCATCTGTTAGGGAAAGAAGCCGTTGAAAAGCTACATGAATTAAAAACAGGAGATGCCTTATTGGGATCACTGTGCCAAAGCGCCCAAAACAAGGGACAAAAGATATATCTTATCCTTGATGAGTACGATAACTTTGCCAACAATATTCTGGTAGATTATGGTAATAAACGTTATCGCAGCATCACTCATGGCAGCGGATTCTTCCGTAGTTTCCTTAAAGTGGTAAAAGACTATTCAAGTTCAGTGATCGAGCGCATCTTCCTTACAGGCGTAAGCCCCGTAACAATGGACGATCTCACTAGCGGATTCAACATTGCGGATAATTATAGCAGTTCACCTATCTTTAATAATATGATGGGATTTAATGAACAAGAAGTACGCACTCTGATCGATTATTACAAAAGTTACCGGGAACTACCGCACACTACAGATGAACTAATAACCATCATGAAACCATGGTACGACAATTACTGTTTCGCCATGAAAGCACTAAAGGAACCGTCTATGTACAATTCAGATATGGTGCTCTATTTCATGAATCATTATATGCTGAATGAAGACATCCCTGACAATATGCTCGATGCTAATATTCGCACCGACTACAACAAGCTGCGCCACCTCATCCACGTAGACAAAACTTTCGGTGAAAATGCAAGCGTTGTACAAGAGATTGTTGAAAAAGGTTCTACTACCGGAATCATTGCAAACAGTTTCCCAGCCGAAGACATTATCAAACCGGAAAACTTTAAAAGCCTACTCTACTATTACGGCATGCTAACCATCAGCGGAATGGAAATGGGTGAGCCCATACTGAGCGTCCCCAACTGGGCAGTGCGCGAACAACTTTACGGTTACATGGCAGACATCTACAAAGATTCCGCCGACCTATATCTGGAGACAGATAAGCTGGTGGACCGAATGAAACGAATGGCATACAAAGGAGAATGGGAAAATTGCTTCACATACATTGCCGACCGCTTGAATGCCCAAAGCAGTGTTCGCGACTTCATAGAAGGTGAAGCTTATGTAAAAACCTTTATTTTGGCTTACCTCGGATTGACACATTATTATATTGCCCGTCCCGAATATGAAAGCAACAAAGGATATGCGGATATCTTTCTGCAACCTCGTCTGCTGCAACTTCCCGACATGGTATACAGCTACTGTATCGAAGTGAAATATGCAAAACGGGATGCTTCTGACACCGAGATAGAGAAATTGCTGTCCAATGCAAAAATACAACTGAAACAGTATGCAGCAAGCGAATGGATTCATCAAGACAAAGGGACTACAGAATTAAAGAGTATCGCATTAGTATTCCAAGGCTGGAAACTGGTGAGAGTGGAAGAAGTATAAACTGCTAATCAAACAATTCTTTCAGTACATCCAGCGACTTTAATGCAGGAAAATCCGGCAGATGCAAACGATAATAATCATTCATAATCGTCAGGCAGCGAGTGCGTTCCGCACGGCTCATGCCAAATAGATGCATCGTCTCATAATTCATGCGCATCAGCTGGCGAAGACGTCCAGCCTCTTCGGGATTAATATAAGAAGAATGCAACTGCGGACGAGTAGAAGTGAAACAAGCATTCAGCAAATCAAAGTAATCACCGGTGTGATAATCTTCCAGATTCGGATACAACCCCAAAAAACGGGAAAGACGCATCAGAAAAACCAGATGGAAATTGGCAAACCCTTCGCGACATTCGTCCAGCCAAATGACAGAATGCTGCAAATAAGCGAACAACGGACGGTTTTCAGCCTCTTCACGGACAGCACGATACAGAAACTCTGCCAGAAAAAGTGCCATTGAAGACTTGTACGGGTCATAAGGAATGGAGGTAAAAGGATAAAAAGACTTCGCCTCTTTTACCCGATAGAGAGTAGCATTCGGACGGAAATCCGCCTCAAACTCAATGAAAGACAAAGGCTGGAAGAGCACTGACTTGACTGCCGCCTTCCGCGAACGGGGTACAGGAACGAGAAAAGAAGTCCGCCCGGATAACTCCGTGTACATATCTACAATGATAGAAGTATCATTATATTTAAGCGTATGTAGAACTATTCCTTTCGTCTTTTGCAGCATAATGCACTCCTCTTTTTATCATTCCGGAACAAAACTACAAAAAAATGTTTGGCAATCGGGAGCTTTTTAGAGGCGTTAACAACAAAAAAGATTGCTATTTTTGTTATACTCCCTGAAGAACAAGTAAATATAGACAAGAGTATGAAAAGAAAAAGTAATAAAAACAGCTTTACCGGATGCGCAAAAGCATACATCCGGAATCTACAAGAAGAGGGTCGTTACTCGACGGCACATGTATACAAAAATGCAATTCTGATTTATACATGAAGCAGAAGGTGCAAATAATACACCTGGCTATATCTATAAACACTTTACTTTTCTCATAATTCACAACTATACTCCTTAACCTTTATATATAATAAGGTGTAAATATAGCACATTATTCATAGTCTTATAGACGAAGATATTTTTTTCGAAAAATCGCAATCTCATATTTTATTGAAAATCAAGCACTATAGAGTCACCATACAGAAAAAAAGAGAAAAAACTACATATTTTTTTCATGAATTGTTTGTCAGTTTCAAAAAAGTTCCTACCTTTGCATCCGCAATCGAGAAACAAACACTGATTCGAGAGAGCAAAAAGCAGAAATGCAACAACAGGATGGCCCGTTCGTCTATCGGTTAGGACGCAAGATTTTCATTCTTGAAAGGGGGGTTCGATTCCCCCACGGGCTACAAGTAAAAAGAATAAAGAACTAAAAAAATAGATTAGTCGAAATGGCAAATCACAAATCATCACTGAAGAGAATCAGACAAGAAGAGACAAGAAGACTTCATAACAGATATTATGGTAAGACCATGAGAAATGCTGTTAGAAAACTTCGTGCAACTACTGACAAAAAAGAAGCTGTTGCAATGTATCCTGGCATCACCAAGATGTTGGACAAGTTAGCTAAAACAAATGTTATTCACAAAAACAAAGCTAACAATCTGAAATCTAAGCTGGCTCTTTACATCAACAAGCTCGCTTAATAATAGAAAAATAACAATTCTATATAGCATTCAGGCTGAACTTTTAAGTTCGGCCTTTTGTGTTTATAAACCATTGAATATCAGATTACTTTCCCATTCACTAATTCCGCTTTTATTCTGCATTTTTCGCCTCCGAAACTTCGCCAACTCGACAATTTTCACTATATTTGCTCTGTTATTATAACTTAGAAAGGCAATTATGAGCGAAGAACAAATCACTCCCAATAACGGGTCTTATTCTGCGGATAGCATCCAGGTATTGGAAGGTCTTGAAGCAGTGAGAAAACGCCCTGCGATGTACATCGGTGACATCAGCATAAAGGGACTTCACCACTTGGTATACGAAATCGTTGATAACTCCATTGACGAGGCACTGGCCGGGTATTGCGACCACATCGAAGTGACAATCAACGAAGATAATTCAATCACCGTACAGGACAACGGACGTGGTATTCCGGTCGACTATCATGAAAAAGAAAAGAAGTCGGCACTGGAAGTAGCGATGACCGTTCTGCACGCCGGAGGTAAGTTCGACAAAGGGTCGTATAAAGTTTCCGGAGGTTTGCACGGTGTAGGTATGTCTTGCGTAAATGCACTGTCAACACACATGACTACACAGGTATTCCGCAATGGTAAAATCTATCAGCAGGAATATGAAATTGGTAAGCCGCTTTATTCTGTGAAAGAAGTGGGTGTATCGGATATTACAGGAACCCGCCAACAATTCTGGCCGGATGATACAATCTTTACCGAAACGGTGTATGATTATAAAATACTGGCTTCACGTCTGCGTGAGCTGGCATACCTGAATGCAGGTCTCCGCATTTCACTGACCGACCGTCGGGTAGTGAATGAAGAAGACGGTAGCTTCAAGAGTGAAGTATTCTATTCCGAAGAAGGGCTGAGAGAGTTTGTACGCTTCATCGAGTCTTCACGTGAACACTTGATCAACGACGTTATCTATCTGAACTCTGAGAAGCAGGGAATACCTATTGAAATAGCCATTATGTACAATACAGGATTCTCCGAAAATGTACATTCCTATGTCAATAATATCAATACAATCGAAGGAGGTACGCATCTTGCCGGTTTCCGCCGTGCACTGACCCGTACGCTGAAGAAATACGCCGAAGACAGCAAGATGCTGGAAAAGGTGAAAGTTGAAATATCGGGAGACGACTTCCGCGAAGGTCTGACTGCCGTTATTTCCGTTAAAGTTGCCGAACCACAGTTCGAAGGACAGACCAAAACAAAGTTGGGTAACAACGAAGTAATGGGTGCCGTAGACCAGGCTGTCGGTGAAGTTTTGGCTTACTACCTGGAAGAACATCCAAAGGAGGCAAAAACGATTGTAGACAAGGTAATCCTTGCTGCCACAGCACGCCACGCAGCAAGAAAAGCCCGTGAAATGGTACAACGCAAGTCTCCGATGTCCGGAGGCGGTCTGCCGGGTAAACTGGCCGACTGTTCGGATAAAGACCCCTCAAAATGCGAATTGTTCCTCGTCGAGGGAGACTCGGCAGGTGGTACTGCCAAGCAAGGACGTAACCGTATGTTCCAGGCCATCCTTCCGCTACGCGGTAAGATTCTGAACGTCGAAAAAGCGATGTATCACAAAGCACTGGAAAGCGATGAAATCCGCAATATATATACGGCACTGGGTGTCACTATCGGAACAGAAGACGACAGCAAAGAGGCTAACATCGAAAAGCTGCGCTATCACAAGATTATCATCATGACCGATGCCGACGTCGATGGTTCTCACATCGACACACTGATCATGACATTCTTCTTCCGTTATATGCCGCAGATTATTCAGAACGGTTATCTATACATCGCTACTCCCCCGCTCTACCTCTGCAAAAAGGGTAAAGTAGAAGAGTATTGCTGGACAGACGCGCAACGCCAGAAGTTTATCGATACCTATGGCGGCGGTCTGGAAAATGCGGTTCATACACAGCGCTACAAAGGTTTGGGTGAAATGAACGCCCAGCAGTTGTGGGAAACAACAATGGACCCCGACAACCGTATGCTGAAGCAAGTAAACATCGATAATGCCGCCGAAGCCGATTACATCTTCTCCATGCTAATGGGTGAAGACGTAGGTCCGCGCCGCGAGTTTATCGAAGAGAATGCAACATATGCGAATATCGATACATAATTTTAATATTACGTTTTTATAAACCAACCTCACATCTTACAACGAAGAAGCGTCGGCAAGCGAAGGAAAATCCTCCGTGTCGGCGCTTTTCTATGTCTTAATAAAACCTAACAGTTAAATCTTTTTCCGGTCAAAATCACTATCTTGCCGAAAATGAAGGAGGACACTTATGAAAACGACTACCCCAAATCCTGTATTTGCCAAGATCAGGCTCTATCTCAGAATTCTGGCATCCTGTGTGATTGTCACTTGCCTGTTCCTGATTATTATCCATCCGGAGGCATGGATTACTCCGGCTTGCATTATCGTAGCTATGATCTGCCTATTATTTCTTCTGATACGATCCAAACACAAAGAGTCGAGGAAATGAAAGAAATATCAGATCATATCATGCGCCTTTAATTCCTTCACTGCGACTTCCAGTTCCTGGTACCACTTCTCGCCGAATTTACGGATCAGAGGTTCTTTCAAGAATTGGTAGACAGCCACATTTTCTTTTTTCCCCAGCAACACAGCCGCCTTACACACATCCCAACGATGATAGTTCACCGCCTTATAAGGTCCGTAATCTCCAATCCGGATGGGATAGAGATGGCATGATACCGGTTTGTAAAAGTCCGTCTTGCCATCCCGATAAGCCTTTTCGATGGCACAGTAACAACATCCTTTCTCGTCATAGCAAGTAAAGACGCAATCCTTATTATTAACAATAGAAGTCACCAGATCACCTTCCTGATCCGTGTATACCACTCCTTGCTTCTCAATGACAGCACGTGCTTCCGGCGACAGCTCTTCCCATATTATCGGCAGAACCTCTTCCAGCTTTTCCACTTCATCCAACTCTACAGGCGCCCCTGCATCCCCTTCAATGCAACATTCGCCCTTACAGGCGTCCAAATTACAAAGGAACTTTTCCCGAAGGACATCGAAGCTCACTACTACATCTTCTATCTGAATCATAATTTCATTCTTATGTTAAGCCCACAAAAGTACGAAAAAGTAGTAAAAGAGATTTTAAATTACTGCATTTGTATGTAGTAAACACTAAAAAATCATCTATGAGAGCACTATTCTGGATATTATTAATTGTCTCTTCGAACTGCTGGGAGCAAACTTGGAAAGAATTTAACCCTACATTGGGTAAAACAATCGACCTAAGTAGAGAAGGAGAAAAAGCATTCATCAAAGGACTTGAAAATGATGAACTCATTGATGGAAAAGACAATTACTAAAAAAACTAGAGACATTATGAATGTTAGTCAAACTAATGGATGACGGACTTTACAGAGTTTTTTGCTTTCTCTTTTATCCATTCTACTTTAGAAGATGGTACTTTCACCTTTTTCTTCAAAATAATTTCTGCAATTTGAATTGTTTTCTTTTCTTCCCCCTTCAACTGATACAACTTCATTAATTCATACAATGGGACAAATCGAGCCGGGCACATCAAAGAAGCTAACTTCAAATGCTTTTCAGCGTTATCATATTGAGTCGTATTTATACAATTATCAGCCATCAGCAATTGTAAATTATAATCAGCCCAAAGTTCACTACATTGCTCTGCCATCTCTTGACTTTGATTGTAATATTTTCCATAATTAAGTTCAGCAGCATAATTATAGAGAAACAAATAATTGTCTCCTAATTTAGGCAACAACTCATTATAACGAGCAAAAGTCATATCTGTTTGCTTTATTAATGAAAATTTAGCCGTGCGGTTCCATGCTGTGGTATAGAGTATATGTCGGGTTATATAAATGAAAGCCGCCAATGACAAACCGATTATCAACAGACACATACTTCTCCGAAGCCATTGAGGATATTTAGCTATATATCCGGCGTGAAAAATAATAACATATATACTGTATATCATCATCACCCATACAAAAGGATAAGATAGCGGATAAGAAAAGCAAGCAAAAACAGCAATGCCTATCAAGCAAACGGTTGCAATATTAGTTTCGAGACAAGAATTACGTCGATAACATTTCCACAAAAAATAAACAAAAGTAAGAAAAAGAAGAAAACCTATTAGACCATAATTTACAACCAACAATATATATTCATTAAATGGATGTTTAACATCACCTGCTAACATCGCATATTTATTATCAGTATCTCGCGCAAAATATTCAGCCTGATAATTCATATAATTAGCCAAAAAGCCTCCACTTCCATATCCTGTAACCGGGTTGTCTTTTATCATTAGCGCGGAACATTTCCAAATGAGCAGACGACCGTCTGCCGAGTCTTTTTTAAAGAAATACAGCAAAGTTACAAATACCGGAAATAGTAATAAAAGTAACAACAAATATTTCTTTCGAGAACCTATTTCTGTTTTCTGTAAAAAACAAACAATACACATTACCGCAATACTTAATATCCCTGTTCGTGAACCGGACAATACAACAACTATTATAACACATAGCCCGGCAAGAATAACACTCCCCCTTATTAGTTTTGAACAATAATGCATATAAATATAAAACACTGCAGGAAATCCAGCACAAAGGGAAGCGGCATATCCGGCAGGATTATCGAAACTGCCACTAAGACCTAAATAAGAATGAAATGGAATAATATGAGTATATTGCAATATCCCATGCATCGCTAAAACAACATCAGATAGAAGAACAATGATATAGAAAGATGGCAGTAACTTATTCAGACTCCATGAAAAAGAGGACATACTAAAAGTACTGTTTGCTATTAGAAATAGTAATAAAAGGATAATGGAAGCATACCATTTATCCCCTATAGTAATAATCGGACTCTCTATCTGCAAGAATAGAGAATTGGCACATAAAAGAAATGCCAGTATATAGAGAACCTTATATCTCATACCAATCTTAGGCAGCAGTCTCCTTCCAGTCATTTTGTTAAAGTATTATCATCACATTTTATTTTCAACTTTAAATTTATTATTTCATTTTATCTCAAATTCTCTTGTTTCGTACACCATTTCTCCTTCCTCTGTCAAGCCCTCAATTACCACTTTATATGTGGTAGCCTTATCTGCTGAATAAAATAAAAAATCACATTCTCCTGATGAATCTGTTTGTAAGCTAGGATTCCAATAAAGTGTAGAACGAAAATCCGGTATCAACGCATTATCCTTATTGCCTTTATCATATTTGGGAGAATAGAAAGCTACTGGTTCTTGGTATCCTCCAGAGGGATAAACATCCGTTTGAATATCATCAAGCTTGCCATAGCCCTTAAATCGTTGTTCAATAGAACATAAATGTAATAAAGGATCCAATATTACGCCTGGATAAAGTACTAATTCAAGAATGGCAACAGAAGTATGCTGCTCATATTCCCATAAATACAAATAAGGCTTTAGGATTTTTTTTCTATCAATACTATTTAAAGAAATAACTTGAATATCACTCAATGACAAATAATTAAGAATTCCAGCATTGGAATGCATGTTACCATTTATCATTAACACAAGAGGCATATCTTTATAAAAACATGCCCAAGCATTCATTATCTTCACAGAAGCTTTACAAGATCCTTTCATTGTTGAGGTATAATATGGATATTTGAATTTAACTCCCATATAGTCAACCAATTCCCACATATTCTTAAATTTAAACTTTGCTATCTCCCTTAAGGTCAATCTCTTATTCAGTAATTTGGATTTAACCGTCACCTGATTTAATAAATAATCACTCATACCAACCGGATACACCATATCCCGCTGAATTCCACCGGATATTTCTGACAGAAACGGCTGTGGCACTGTTTTGTCTGACAGAATATACAGTTGGTCCTTATCGAGAATTATTTCTGCCTTATTACGCCCATAATTTTCACCTTTCCGTATGAACCGCTTGCCTATCATCCCAATAGGAACGCCTTCCGCAAACTCAACACTATCCACTCGAAACGCTCCATCTTGACCAAGTTTTATTACCCTATTAAGACCGAACTCCAAATTCCTCACGTACACATCATAACGGCTTTTACCTTCTCCTTTCTCATTTTTCAGCCTTCCTGATAAGGAGGTAAACTTCTCCGGCTCCATTACAGGTCTTTCAAAGTTTCCTTTTATAATCTCCGGCAATCGGTATCTCTTCCATCCGTGTATCATAAGAAGCAAGTCCAGTGCCTTTTCAGCCTCGGGATTATCCGTTTGCAAATAAAAAGACGGAGTTTCAATTCTCCCCTTCAATTCGGATGAAAGCAGCAAAGTAGACAAAATAGAATGTGTGGTATCCGCAACTGCCATGGACTTGTCTGTGATTGCAACAGAAAGGTTACCCTTTACAGGATTGCCATTCATATCCGTAAGCAACAGGCTCGTGCGAACCGGTGTTCTTTTTCCATAACTGTTTTTATCATTCTCCATTTTACACACAATGGTCTTCCGGTAAGGAATAAAACCCAGCCTTTCACTTAATACATTATAATTCTTATCCAACAACAGACATTGAACGATTCCGGACGGATACTGATCTTTTGCAATAGTGATTATGTCGCCTTTATCGGACAGTAACCATCGCGCACAAATCATTTTTCCACGTACATGCGCCAGCAATAGAAGTTTCTCGTGAGGTGAATGTAAAGCGGAATTTATGGATATCTGTATATCTTTTTTTCGACTCTGCACAACGATTCCGTATGCTGATTCCTGCACTTGTGGCAGTTCAAAGATTTTTCTTATACCCTGTTTATTAAGCACTTGCACGCTATACTTTTTTCCACTTTTGGGAGTAAAGGTAAATGCACCCATTCCGGCATACAGAGTTTTACTCTCTGCCATCACATTCCCCTGTTCATCTATCAATTGTAAGGTGGCATCTATGCTATTGCCACTAACATCCAGCACTTTATAAGCAGTCCGACAAGGCGTATCTGCCAACAAGTGTCCCCCCTCCGGGTAAAAAGTGACATCATAATCCTCCATCCCCGTACTGATAGCGGCATATTGTCGAAAAGTATTGTTTCGGACATCGGTCATATCCAGCCGCACACATGCGTCGGGAGTTACTTTTTTATTGCGAATGCTCAGCTCTATTTTTTTTTCTTTATCCAGTTTGACAGAGACTGCTTTTCCCTTATCGCAAACAGCTTTCACTTTTTTCAACGGGATTTGCTCCTGCCTGTTATTCCAAAGTTGAAGTTGCAATTCTGTATTTTCTTCATGTGATGATGTTTTGCTGCAAGCTTTCAAGTGCGTAGTCTCCCAATTACTTGCCATCGCGATGCAGACTTCCCTTTTAAATACCAGCTGATTCTTTTCCGAAAGCATATAGCGGGTATAAGCAAGAAGAGCATACTTTCCACCTGGCAGACCTTCGGGGAGGGAGATATATCCATGAAATTGATTCATATCATCCGGTCTAACTTTTGCCCTACCCACTGTTTCATTCTCCGGATTGACCAGTTCGACATATACATATCGGCTTAGCCGAATAGGAATATGAGAAGACGCATTGACCATGTAGGCTTTGAACCACAAAGTGTCTCCGGGAAGGTAGCACGAACGGTCGATGTGAATATGCAATTTTTCCTTGGGATAGATACGAAACTGTTCTGTCATACAATGGGCAATAGTATCGAATGATACTATTGTCTGTGCAGACAGGGAGTGGACGGTCAATGAAATCAGGGCAAAGCAGCAGATTTTCTTATATTTATTTATTAAATCCTTCATAATAATCAGTTTAACCAACGACCAAAACAATCATTCCATTAAATATACCAAACAATGAATAGGATACTTGAAATTAAACCTCCTAATTCTTTATTCGATACAATGTAAATAAAGAGAATTTTAAAACTTCAAATTGAATATAATCTCTTAAGTTCCTTCATTAAAGAAGTTATAATACAAGTCATATTACCAAAAAGTCTCATGCCAACTAAGACTAGCATTCCACTCTTGTGCTACAGGTAGCCATGTAAGCATTAGCGTATAATCATAATTTTCATCAACCGAATAAATCTGCCAGCCCGAATATCTAGAAACAGTTATATTTATACTAAAATAAAGACTACCTTTACTATAGCCTGTATTAGGATTGATATCTGGAAAACCACATATATACTCAGGGTCTCTAGTAGTAAAAGTGCAATTCACATTATCGGATTTCCAATATCCTGCAATATCTTGCCAGCATTCAATCTCAATGTCTCGAACTGTATAAGTTGCCCAATGTGTAAAATCGAACTCTTCCTTGTAAACAGTTCTTGTTCTTGAAAAATTCTTTTTTTCAGAATTACATTTAACTTTCACTACCAAATGACCATCTGGCTTCAGCTCTATATTTTCTGAAGGTATTTGAATCGAACCGGAGCGTTCCCTATTTTTATACGCTGCTAAAAAAAGAGATGCCTCCTTTTCAGTCATTGGAGGATTAACTGGTTTACTACTAAGTTTTTCCACTTTAAACCCCGCTTCTCTAAACATTTCTGCTACTCTATCTTCTTCACTTAATTCCGTATTATCTTCTTCGAAATTAGAAATACAACCCTGCATAAAAAGGCAGGGTATCAAAGCAGTTAAGAGTACTAATAACAATTTATGTTTCATCTTTATGATTTTTAGAATAAGTTATGAGCTAATTTAATTTTACATACCGAATCAAGTATCTGCATCTCATACAAATCTTAGACAGTAGCCCACCGTCTATCTTGCAAAAGCATAATCTTTACATTTAAATTTATTGTTTCATTTTATTACCAACTCTCTTATTTCGTACACTATTTCTCCTTCCTCTGTCATACCTTCAATCAACACTTTATATGTGGTAATCCTGTCTGCGGAATAGAAAGAAAAATTACATTTCCCTGATAAATCTGTTTGTAAGTTAGGATTCCAATAGAGTGTAGAGCGAAAATCCGGTATCAACACATCATTATTATTACCTTTTTCATATTTAGGAGAATAAAATGCTATCGGTTCTTGATATCCTCCAAAGGGATAAACATCCGTTTGAATATCAAGTTTGCCATAACCCTTTATACGTTTATCAATGCCATTAACATATTCTAAAGATTCAACATCAACATCAGAATGAAGTTTTAATTCAAGAATGGCCACTGAGGTATGGTGTTCATAGCTCTGTGCATAGCTGTATAATCCCAAAAACTTTTCTCTACCAATACTATATAAATGAATCGCGCAAAGATCACTCAAAGATAAATAGTTAAAAATCCCAGGATCCAGAAGTGGGATATAGCCGTTTACAATTAATGCAAGTGGCATATCTTTATAAAGACACTTCCAACTACCCCACAATGTGACACCAATATGACAACGTCCTTGCATTAATGAATCAATGAATGGATAACTAAATTTAATACCTAAATATTCAGCCAATTCCCACACATTCTTTAATTTAAGTTTTGCAATCTCCCTTGAATTTAAACTCTTATTTAGTGCATCCGACTTAACTGTCACCTGTTTTAAGAAATAATTACTCATACCAGCCGGATATATTATATCCCGCCGGATACCACTGGACATTTCCGAAAGAACAGGTTGTGGAACTGTTCTGTCGGAAATATTATATGTCTGTTCCTTATCCAGAATTATTTCTGTTTTACTACGCCCGTAAGTTTCTCCTTTCCGTATAAATCGCTGGCCGATCATTCCGATGGGAGTACCTTCCGCAAATTCAAGACTATCGAGCCGGAATGCACCATCCGGACCGGGGGTTATCGTCTTATTCAGTCCGAATTCCAGATTTCTCACGTAAACTTCATAACGGCTTTTACCATCACCTATCTTATCTTTTAGCCTTCCGGATAAGGAAGTAAATCGCTCCGGCTCCATTGCTGGTTTCTCAAAGTTACCTTTTATGATCTCCGGCAGTCGGTATCTTTTCCATCCGTGTATCATAAGAAGCAAGTCCAATGCCTTTTCAGCCTCAGGATTATCCGTTTGCAGATAAAAAGACGGAGTTTCAATTCTCCCCTTCAGTTCGGATGAAAGCAGCAAAGTAGACAAAATAGAATGTGTGGTATCCGCAACAGACATGGACTCGTCTGTGATTGAGACAGAAAGGTTACCCTTTACAGGATTGCCGTTTACATCAACAAGCGACAGATTCGTGTGAATCAGTTCCCTTTTCCCATAGCTATCCTTGTCATTTCTCACTTTACACATTATAGCCTTTCGATAAGGAATAAAACCCAGCCTTTCGCTTAGCACATTATAATTCTTATCCAACAGCAGACATTGAACGATTCCGGACGGATATTGATCTTTTGCAATAGTGATTATGTCGCCTTTATCAGACAGTAACCATTGCGCACAAATCATTTTTCCACGTACATGCGCCAGCAATAGAAGTTCCTCGTGAGGCGAGTGTAAAGCGGAATTTATGGATATCTGCATATCTTCTTGATGGTCTTTTATGACAATTCCATAAGCAGATGATTGCACCGGAGGAAGTTCAAAGACTTTCTTTACCCCTTGTTTGTTGGATGTTTGTACGATATACCTTTTTCCACTTTCCGGAGTAAAGGTAAATACTCCCATTCCGGAGTGCAGCGTTTCACTTGTTGCCATTACATTTCCCTGTTCATCCATTAATTGCAAGGTAGCTGCTATACTATTACCACTAACATCAAGCACTTTATAAGCTGTTCTACAAGGGGTACCCTCCAACAAGTAGCCTCCCTCAGGATAGAACGTGACATCATAATCTTCTGTTCCTGTACTTATCGCAGCATACTGTCTGAAAACGTTGTTCCGGATATCCGTCATATCGATTCGCATACAAGCCTCGGACGTCACTTTTTCATTTTGAATACGCAACTCTATCTTTCCTTCGTCATACAGTTTTGCAGAAACCGGCTTCCCCTTGTTACAAACGGCTTTCACTCTTTTCAAGGGTATCTGTTTCTGGCTATTGTCCCAAAGCTGGAGTTGCGCACCCGTGATTTCACCATGAGGTGACAAGATATTCGCTTTCAAGTGTGCAGTCTCCCAATTGCTTGCCAGGGCGATGCAGACGTCCCTTTTAAAGACAGGCTGATTCTCTTCAAAAAGCATATAGCAGGTATAAGCTAGCAGGGAATAGTTTCCACCGGGCAGATCCTCGGGGATAGAGATGTATCCATGAAACTGATTCATTTCATCCGGTCTGATTTTTACCCTGTCTATTGTTTCATTCTCCGGATTGACCAATTCTACATATACATATCGGCTCAACCGGATGGGAATATGAGAAGACGCATTGACCATGTAGGCTTTGAACCACAAAGTGTCTCCGGGAAGGTAGCACGAACGATCGATATGAACGTGCAATTTTTCCTTGGGATACATATTAAGCTGCTCGGCCATACGGCTGGTTATAGTATCAAATGATACTTTTTCCTGTGCCGGAAGTGAGGGGACAACTAATAAAATTAAAATGAGGCTACAAATTATCTTATACATATTCTTTATATCTTAAAATCTTACCATTTTACGTTCTTTTTCCTTTTTGTCCCATTCTTCCTTTTTCTTCAGTATTTCCGGTTTCCCATTCACAACATCCTCTCTGGCAAATAGATGCTTGCGGGAATTATCCAATGAAATCCACTGCTCAGCCACAGCCAAACGCAATTCATAATCTGCCAACTCACTTACTACTTGTACACTATCCTTCTTCCTTATAAAATCATAGTTCTTTAATTCATCCCAATATCTTTGAGCCTGTTCATCTGCTCTTTTTTGAGAAACAAACTTAAAATAATCTTCCAATTGCTGATGAGTAACAACATTTATCAAACATTTTCCTTCCAATTTACTCCGTTCAAATTTAGTTTCTCCGTTTTTGGATGCGTCTTCATACATAGCTTTGTACTCTGCCTGCTTAATTCGATAATATTCAGCCAGTAACTGTTCAATTTGCTGTTCTGATAACTTCGTCACTTCCCGTTTACAAATAATATCCAACAGTTTATTATGAGAAAACGATTCAATAGTTTCCAACTTAAGTAGTAGTAATGGCTTATGTGCATTGAGTCGATAACGCTCTTTATCGTATCCTTTATTATCTCCCCTACTGCTCATATATTCTAATATCCCGCTTTTTTCTCTTTCAAACTCATACAATTGTTTTATAATAGCTAAACTATCGCAAGTCGTAGAACATAATTGGTGCACCTGTATCTGCTTCCATTGCTGTGCAGCTATTTTCTCAGCCTGTCGCGTTTTTCTAATTATAAAAAAAGCCTTATATTGCGTTTCTGAAAGAATCTCAGCCAAATATTGTTTTTCCATACTATCATGTTTGTAATCTTGAACTCCGAATCGTTTCTCTATTTCTTCACTATGATGTAAAAGTTGCTCAATTTGAACATGAGACAAGTTCAATTCCTGTCTATATTTAACCACCGTACGCAGATCTGAAATATATGGCAGTTGGGGACCGTTATTCTTTTGATAGAACATATAATCATTCCCTTCTAACGGGGTCAATAAACTCGCTATTGTATTTATTGACGGACAATACCATCGGGCAATCTCATCTAATGATTTTCCTTTTTTCAATTCCATTTCCGCCAAACTATCGTTTTCTTGGAAGAAGGTCCTTAAATTCATGATACTTTCATCAGAAAGTGATATTTTACTGCTGATAGCATAAATTTGCATAGCAATACTTATAGAATTCTGAGATATGACAACAGACTGCTCTTTGCTTTGACAACCAGATAACAACACTATTACAATAAATGTGCTTATTAATTTCATTTTTCTTCTTGATTATATTACAAATTACCACCAATATCGTGTCCCATCCGGCATAATAATGAAAGGACGCTCTTTTCGTTCGGAATACTCCGGCACAAGAAGCATTAGTACATTTTGCGGTACCTGATTGAATTGCAGACAATCGGCATCCATTGTTGCAACTTGTGTTCCCAATGAAATCCATGCATTATCCCAATAAAAAAGTTCATATTTCTTATCCGGGCGAAAACGCAGATAGCGGTCCTGTTCTTCAATTTCAACAGTCATAGTATGCAATAAATCCGGAACTAAATACAATTGATGGTTATAACCATTTACTATAGGATAACCTATCGGTATAAGTTGATGCTCCTTATATATCATAGGAAGAATAACCACGCCACGAGGCATATTATGAAATGTAACTGAATTTTCCATTCGTTCACCCCACCACTCAGCATTCCATCTACCCATACTAAACATGCAGGCATATATAATGTGAGTAGTATCATTAAACAAAGGAATGGTCACATCAGATGTTTCCCAATATTCATGGGTTACATCAATATAGTTTGTTTTTTGTAAAAATCCAGTAGGAATACATTCTTCCTTTTCTTTAGATGCTAAGGTGCCAGGTTGGCTGGAATAAGTATAACGAATTACTTTAGACGGTTCCCGATCAAGTGGATGATCTACAACAGCGTGTGTGGTAACATCCAACTTCACCGGTTTCATCTTCGTATCAAAAACGGTGTTCGAGAAATGTGCTCCGGCAGAGGTTGCCCATAATGGCACAGATATGTAAGCAGCCGGAATACCTTGCGAACGAAAAATAAATGTTTCCAAAGCTGCTATATCCTCACAAGCTCCTTTCTTACGAAACAACAATTGCTGCGCACTTAGACGGGAGAGAGGCTCATTTCTCGTTTCACTTCCATAAGTGAATGTAAACCAATCTTTGTAATCGATAGCAGCATAATCAAGTACATTCTCTAATGGCTTATTCTGAAGGCTGTCTGTCAACCAGTGATATCTCTTACAATATTCTTTTCGCCATTCCGTTACAGGCTCTACTGTAACCCGGTAAGGTAATATATATTCGCAGAAATCGTTAAAAGGTATGTCTTTATATTCAGATAGCCGCCAAGTATCAACCGCATGATTTACATTATTAATAAGATATTTACCAGTTAAACTATTTACATCGTAAATGATAGTATCTTGAAAATCCAAGGAACCATATTTTTTCCTCATTGAATCGATTGCCTTTACGGCTGTTTCCAAATTAGCATAATCGAACTCCGAAAAATCCACTCTTTTCCCTTCGCGCGTTTTCCAATAGTAAGTTTCACTGTAATGGATATCCATATGCGCCACCAAAAACTCTATGGCTTTTATCTTTATACTGTCTCCCTGTTTATAAAAATAATCCAGTGCCTTTTCAAGTTCCTTACGGTTATTCCCAGCTTTCGCTAATACAGTTTCTACACTAAATGGATATTTTGTTTGTTGTGTGTCACATCCGGTATAGAAAAAAAACAGACTTACTATAAATAGGTAGATGTTTTTCATCGTAAAAAAATATATTTGCACAAAGGAAGCTGTTTTTACCTTCAGAAGAGTACTAGAATCAACCAAAAGAGTTCGAATTTCATTCAATCACATTTTTCATGAAAGAGAAAGGAAAAATAGGATAATATAAATCAGATAAACTACAAATTTCACTGCACAATGACTGCAGTTATAACTTTCTTACGAAATCAAGCTGTTTGTGAAATTAAAGAAACAAAATAAGGGGGCACTTTGCGAAGTGCCCCCTTTCATTATTACAGTATCAAGTAAATTACTTAATCAAAATCTGACCGTTCATATCAGCCGGAGCTTCCAGCCCCATGATTTTCAGGATAGTCGGAGCCACATCAGCCAGGCGACCGTCTTCTACTTTCGCAGCTTTGTTTCCGGTTACGTAAACACAAGGAACCGGATTCAGAGAGTGAGCCGTATTCGGAGTGCCGTCTTCGTTCAAGGCACGGTCAGCATTACCGTGGTCGGCGATGATGATAGCTTCGTAATCCTGTGCCTTAGCAGCTTCGATTACGTCTTTCACGCAAGCGTCTACAGCCACAACAGCCTTCTCGATTGCTTCGTAGATACCGGTATGACCTACCATGTCACCGTTAGCGAAGTTCACCACGATGAAATCATATTTGTTTTCGTTGATGGCATCTACCAGCTTATCCTTCACTTCGTAAGCGCTCATTTCCGGTTTCAGGTCGTAAGTGGCTACTTTCGGAGATGGAACAAGGATACGGTCTTCGTTGTCGAACGGAGTTTCACGACCGCCGTTGAAGAAGAAAGTAACGTGAGCATATTTCTCTGTTTCAGCGATATGGAGCTGGTTCAGTCCCTTGGAAGCGATGTATTCGCCCAGTGTGTTAGCAACGTTTTCCTTGTCGAACAGGATGTGAACACCTTTGAAGGATGCATCATACGGAGTCATGCAGTAATATTGCAGTCCCGGGATCGTATGCATTCCCGCTTCCGGCATATCTTGCTGAGTCAGTACGACAGTCAATTCTTTAGCACGGTCGTTACGGTAGTTGAAGAAGATAACAACATCACCTTCTTTGATGGTTCCGTCGCAGTTGGCGTTTACAATCGGCTTGATGAATTCGTCCGTTACACCTTCATCGTAAGATTCCTGCATAGCCTGAACCATATCAGTAGCTTTCTTGCCCTGGCCATTTACCAGCAGGTCATAGGCTTCCTTCACACGTTCCCAACGTTTGTCACGGTCCATAGCATAATAACGACCGATGATAGAAGCGATCTTGCCTGCCGATTTCTCGCAGTGTGCAGAAAGTTCTTCGATAAATCCCTTGCCGCTCTTCGGGTCAGTGTCACGACCGTCCATGAAGCAGTGGATGAATGTATTGTCGATGCCGTATTCTTTGGAGATGTCGCAAAGTTTGAAAAGATGAACCATTGAGCTGTGTACGCCACCGTTGGAAGTCAGTCCCATGAAATGAACGCTCTTTCCGTTTTCTTTCGCGTAAGAGAAAGCAGAAACGATTTCGGGGTTCTGCAGGATGCTGTTGTCAGCACATGCGCGGTTGATTTTCACCAAATCCTGATAAACCACACGTCCGGCACCAATGTTGAGGTGACCCACTTCCGAGTTACCCATCTGTCCGTCGGGCAAACCTACGTTCTCACCACTTGCCTGAAGTTGGGAATGAGGATAATTGTTCATCAGATAATCCCAGTAAGGAGTGGGAGTGTTGAAGATTACGTCGTCTTTCTTTTGGTCGCCTAGTCCCCAACCATCGAGGATCATTAAAAGGGCTTTCTTACTCATAATATTTCAATATTTAAATTATCACTCTGATTTTCGGGTGCAAAGGTACAAAAAAGATGATTACGTAAACGTTTAATCTATGTTAAGTTAAAAGGGAAAAAGAGAGGGAGCTATGGATATTTTTCTTTCTTTGTATAAGGAACTACTAAATGCATTTATTCAAAATTTAATATTATGAAAACGATTCTACTCTGCATGATGCTCATGCTGTCGGGTATGCTCACAGCACAAACCGTCGACAATCCGCCATTCAAAGCCCGTTCGGGAAGTATTGGCAATATCACCCGTATAGAACGCACGCCCGATGGCACGCGTGTTTATATTCACGCCATCTTCCGTCCGCACTGGTGGATAAAGGAAGAAGGAGACAGTTATCTGGAAGATGCAGCCACCGGCAAGAAATACCAGTTCAAGAGTGCGGAAGGCATTGAGCTCAATAAGGAAGTGTATATGCCCGATTCGGGCGAGATGGACTATGTGCTCGTTTTCGAAGCTCTGCCGGAAGAGACGCAGGTCATCCATCTCCTCAGTCCGAGCGATACGGAAGGAAATACGTATGACATATCTTTAGTACCGTCCTCCGGCAAAAACGTTTCGCCGTTGGCGGCAATCAAGGGAAACTGGTTCAAGGCAGATGATTTAAACGCCTGGGAATACGGTATCTACGATTCTGTTACGATTATGGACAACCGGATATTTACCAACGAAAACATCCGCAAGAAAGGGAAGCGGGTGGAAATCACCGTCAAGGACAAGCGGAATGGAGACATACGCACCCTGCTGGTCACCCCGCAGAAAGACGGAAGCTGTCAGATACAAGTGAACGGAGAAAAGAATCAGCTGTATACCCGGCAAAGGGGAGCTACAAAGACAATCGCTGCCGACACAGGTTTCCAGCAGTTCTTCCACACAGACACCACCTGTCTGCAAGGGTATATAGACGGCTACGACCGCCGGCTGGGATTCGACACCGGACTCATCTATCTATCCAACCATATCACCCGCCAGGACTACCCGACTGTGATTCAGATAGACGAAGACGGCAGCTTCCTGTGCAAGTTTGTCATCAAGCATCCTGTGGAACAGTCGGTCACGCTTGACAACAACTGGATTCCATTCTATATCGAGCCCGGACAGACGCTTACCATGTATATCGACTGGGAAGCATTGCTGGCACGCAGCCGTGCACGCGACTATTATTTCCCGATCAAGAATACAGCCTACATGGGCCCGTCGGCTTCCCTCTCCTATCTGCTGAAAGAATTCAAGTCGCTGATCCCCTACCGTTACGATGATTTATCCAACGCGCGCAACAAACTGACTCCCAGCCAATATCAGGAGCACATGAAGCCGATTGTCGCCCGATGGGAGCATACAGCCGATTCACTTATTCAGATTTGCCGCCCATCGGCAAAAGCTGCCCGTCTGATCAAGAATAAGGCAGACCTGCAGGCAGGAGGCTTATTCTTCGACTTTCTGATGAGCAGAGATTATTATGCGAAGCAGGATACAGCCAACCAAGCCTTGAAAGTGAAAGAAGAAGATTCTTATTACGACTTCTTGAAGAAGATGCCGCTGAATGATGAAACAGTGCTCGCCGATGCCAATGCCAGCTCTTTTATCAACCGGTTTGAATATATGGACGCCTTCAGAACAGCCTATAATTATCATGCACCGAAAGCAAAGGATACCATCTCTTACACGTATCCGGAAGAATCGCTTCTCGCTTTTCTTAAAGAGAGAGGAGTAAAACTGAATGCAGAACAGGAGGCAATCAGACTGAAACAGGAGAAACTGGCAGGAACAACCGTCAGAATCCCCTTAAAAGAACTTCAAGAAGAGAATGACAAGGTGACAGGCTTATACGAAAAAGAAGAAAAACTAGTCCTGGAGTACATCGACAAGCAGTATAAAAACAAGCAGTCAGAGCAAGACATGGACAGAAACTTTATCTCGATGGAACAAAAAACCGGTCATAAGAAAGACAGCATTCTTGCCCGGCTATATGATGTGCCCGATCCTTTGCTTTGGCAAATAGCCAAAGTCCGCAACCTGGGTTTCAGCCTGCAGAATATCAAGACACGTTCCATTGCCCGTGAGTATGTGGACAGCATCAAGCAAAAGCTCACTCACCCACAATTGGCAGAAGAGGCCGAATATCTGTTCGCCAAAACGCATCCGAAGGAAAAAGTCAATTCCTATCAACTTCCGGAAGGCAAAGCCACCGACGTTTTCCGCAACATTATTAAGAATCATCCGGGAAAAGTCCTGTTCGTCGACTTCTGGGCAACAACCTGCGGACCTTGTCGCGCAGGAATAGAAGCGACGGCAGACCTGCGCAAAAAATACAAAGATCATCCGGAGTTCGAGTTCATCTATATCACCGGACAGAAAGACTCACCAGCCGGTGCATATAAGCAATACGTGGAAAAGAATCTGAAAGGAGAAGCCAGCTATTATGTCACCGACTCAGAGTTCAATTATCTGCGCCAACTTTTCCGCTTCAACGGCATTCCGCACTATGAACTTGTGCTAAAAGACGGCAGTATCTCCAAGGAAAAACTGGGGACGCATAGAATCAGAAAGTATTTGGAGGAGCACTTCCCCGTTTCCGGGTCTGCCGGACAGGGAGAGAATGATCAGTAATCCCGACTGAGTCTGGTTGTGACACTTTGACAAGAATGCACATTAAGGATAAGATCAAAGGTCAGTAGCCACTTTCCCAATTGAAAACCGGAGTGGTAGGCATACTTTATAATTGAATAACAATAATTTATGTATTTACCTACCACCTCCCCCTACGGGTACTCCTCCTTCCCGAAGGAGGAGATTTAAGATACTATTGACTTTTTAGTCAGCCCAATTTCAGTTACTATTGACTTTTGCCTTCCTCTTCGACAAATTCAGCATGACAGATACTCTCTAGAAATAAAATGCTTTTCTATTGTCACTTATCACCTTTTGGAGATAACAAGCTGATAATGAATACACTTCTGATGATAATAGCTGGTGACAATAGGGTGATAATAAGGTGATAATAGCCGTAAATCATGCTTTTTATTGTCACTTCACCCCTATTTCATGACTTATTACCTGTCATTTCCTCCCCATCTTATTACCTATTACCTGTTACTTATCACCTGTTACCTATTACCTGTTACTTATTACCTATTACTTATTACTTATTACACCTATCACGCCTCATCCGAGTCTTGACCTTATACCACAAATACGATAAGCTACCAATGCTTTTAGCTCATCATGCCTTTATACTTCCATTAAGCTACCGCAGGGAAAACGCATTATAAATCATGTAAAATAAGTTCCCATAAGAATTCATTATCCCACCCTGCTATTAATCTTTTTCTATTGATTGGTATCTCTCTTTTGTTGTTTCTCAATGTGGCCAATGCAATTTTCGCCAGTACGGAGAAGTTTAATGCTGATATATTTCTTCTTCTGGTATTGTCTTCATGGAAATTGACATCCAACTGCCAATGTAGATTATTCTCAATTTCCCAGTGTTCTCTACTATTTTTAAGTATCTTCTGCGCATCAGGTTCCAAGGAAGATATAAAACATCTTTTTTCCACTGTAGTGCCTTTGTTTGTATTTCTGGTATTCTCAATATATCCAAAAGACCGTATATTTTTCCACTTCTTTCTAATATCTGCTCCCAGAAAACCGGGATCGTTGCAGCAATAGCAGATTCTCGACTCATTCCTGCCATGTCCTTCCTCATGCGTCTCATATTTGTCAAATCGTACTGTTGTACCTTTTGATACAATACTTTCTGTTGCTGACAGTACTGTTTCCTTTAATTTCGGTTGATTATCTTTCACTATAAAAATGTAGTCACCTTCTCCCTTTATGACTTTCTCTGCAATTGTACGCTGGCATCCTAAAGCGTCAATTGTAATAATACAATCTTTTATACACAACATATCTAATAATTCAGGAATGACAACTATCTCATTTTCCTTTTCTTGTGTGCATAACTGTCCAAGGGAGATTCCCAGTTCTGTTGCAAATGCACTAATAACATGCAATTTGTATTTTCCCGTATTCGAATCAGGAAGTACTCCTTGTTTACGACGACGCTTGTCCTCTTCGGATTCATAGGCTCCTCGTATGGTTTTACCATCAATGGCTATATGACCCGAATAACATTTGAGAATGCTTTGGACCCATTGTCTATAAGATTCTTCAAATTTTAAAGGATCTAATGCCGAGAAAAAGCGATTAAATGTATCATGAGAAGGGATGCCATTAAAATTGGAAAGCTTGGCTGCAAAAAAAGATTCTTTACTTTTACCAAAGTCTTCTATTGAATTCCAAGTATCAGCGCCACATATAACAGCAGAAATGGCAATAAGAACAATGGTACTGGCCTGATGCTTTTTACAACGCTCTATCCGGTTATCTATCAATATTAATGAATCAGCAAATTCATGTAGGTTGCTGATCTCAATCCTTCTTTTAGTTTCTTGCTTCATTTTAATTGTGATTTATAATCACGTAAATGTACTTAAATAATATTGTAAATGAAAGATAAATATCTTATTAATAAGATGAAAAGACGATATTCATGTAAGATAAATGTATAAAAGATAAAAGAAAAAGTATAATGCGTTTTCCCTGTAAGCTACCGGCATCTTTACCTGTTCACGGCCGTGACAAGACTTGATCACATCCGTGAGCAGCATTTGCCACGACCGTGAGCAACTCTTACCACGGCCGTGAACAACTAATGATATCGGTAGCTTATCCCAACTTTCCTTATAAGGAAAGTCTACTATATAAGGAGCTAACGGGAACTTCAGCACTATCTTACAAGTGATTTTACCATAGTCAACCAATGAACTCCCCGCACACTGAAAGACCATAAACAACAAGAAAATTTAAAAAAAGCGATGCAAAAGACGGAACCTCGGTTAATTTTCCGTACTTTTGTATCGCTTTTAAATTAAATCATAGAAAAATGGACGATTCAAACCCGCGAACGTGCACTTATAGTATTAATTAAAGCGATCAGAGTCATTGAAAACTGATGCCTCTGCTCGTGTAAACAAACGAAAGGAGGCAATAAGATGAGAACATATCTTTATTGTGAAGCTGGCTTTGTGGAAAAACCGCAATGGCTTCCTAACTGCTGGGTAAACGTAGTATGCCCGGACAACGATGACTTTGAGTTTCTGACTAAAACCCTGAACGTACCCGAATCATTTCTGAACGATATAGCCGATACAGACGAACGTCCGCGAACCGACACGGAAGGCAACTGGCTATTGACGATTCTGCGCATCCCGATGCAAAACGGTCAGAACGAAAGTCTTCCCTTCGGCACCGTACCCATCGGCATCATCACCAACAATGAAATCATTGTATCAGTCTGCTACCACAACACAGACCTGCTGCCGGACTTCATCGAACACACCCGCCGAAAGGGAATCGAAGTCCGCAACAAACTCGATCTGATTCTCCGGCTGATTTATTCGTCTGCCGTATGGTTTCTGAAATATCTGAAACAGATAAATCTGGATATCAGCGCCGCCGAAAAAGAACTGGAACGCAGTATCCGCAACGAAGACCTGCTCCGTCTGATGAGACTGCAGAAAACACTCGTTTACTTCAACACCTCCATCCGAGGAAATGAAGTAATGATCGGAAAGCTGCAAAGTATCTTTCAGGACACTGACTTTCTGGACAAGGAACTGGTAGAAGACGTGATTATCGAGTTGAAACAGGCATTTAATACCGTGAATATCTACAGCGATATCCTCACCGGAACGATGGACGCCTTTGCCTCTATCATCTCCAACAACGTGAATGCCATCATGAAACGCATGACCAGCCTTTCCATTACACTGATGATCCCGACATTGATAGCCAGTTTCTACGGAATGAATGTGGATATCCATCTGGAAGAGATGCCGTATGCCTTTGCACTGATTATCCTGTGCTCTGTCGTGCTGTCGACATTAGCGTTTATCGTATTCCGGAAAATCAAGTGGTTCTAATTCAAGCGACTGCCATTCAAGCAGTTCTAAATCTCCCTTTACGTCAGAGACATAAAAAAGCAGCCTGTCATTCTTAAGACCTGAATTCAAGGTCAGCGATGACAGGCTGCACACAATACGTTTTTTGTTCGATAGAGAATATTAAAAAGAGAATGTTTAAGAGAGAGAAATTATTTTATCCTTCTTTACTGGATTTCTTTCCGCCCAATGGCACAGAAATACCAACAAATCCATTTACTGTCTTTGTACTTTTTCCAAAGAACATATAGTCCGTACCGATAAACAAAGGCCCAAGTTTCACAGCCAAACCAAATGATTTACCAGCACTCTGAATCATAGAATAACTGATTGCCGCATTCAACCAACTTTTCGGACGAATATTAGCCGAAAGTGTAATTTCAGTCTGAGTTTTCGGCTTAGTGAAGCGGGTAGTGGAAAGAGCACCAATCGCCAACCATTTATCCAACAGTTCATACTCAGCACCAATTACTACTGTAGAATGAAGAGAAGTGGTACGAGACTCAACAACATCTTCTTTTTGCAGTTGGAGCATTTCGTAATTCAAAACATCCCCACCTTCCACACGATTCATAAAATCTTGGGCATCCCGCTGGAAATCCTCTAACCCTTCCGGAGTAAGTGCATAGTCTTTGCCATCATAATCCATACTTCCTTTAGCTGTTGCAACACTTGTACTCCCCTTTGACCACTTGATAAAACCCAAATCCAACACAGAAGCAGACACTGTCAAATTATCAAGAATCTTATAAGATGCCCCTAAATCGATGGCACCACCATAACCTGCAATGCCAAATCCGTTAAAATCAAAATCATCAATATAGTGTTTCCGAGGATCAGGATCACTCGTATTTTCCACCAAATCCATTCCTTTGAAAGAGCTCTCAAGACGCGCATTTACTTTCATTTTAGCATGATAATCACGAATCTGATTGACATCAGTAATATCGTTAATGTTTAGTGGCAAATTCGCATCTACATTCATTCCGTCTACCTTCAAATTCAAGTTACCCATACCAAGTAATACCTTAAATTTACCACCTACTGACAAGCGATCATTAATAGCGCGGGCATAACCAATACCAACTTCAGTATAAGCATTTATATTCAATTCTTCCTTTCCAATATCAAATTTTGAATTATTCCAACTGAAACCATCTTGATCAATATCGTGCAAGAAGCTAAACATGGACTTAGGTATCTGAGCACCTAAATCTACACGGGCACCTACATTAACCGACCAAAAGTTCTTTCCTTTATACCATCCGAAAGAGAGAATATCCGTATTGACATTGACATTCAACCGGTTATCATTAGACAAACGATTCATGAATTTCTGATTATTATAGAAACCATCACTATTATCAATAATATCTATAATATCTTGTGTACCCAAAGAATTTGAACTTGCCGATACATTCAACGAACCAATTGCCGGAATATTAAAATATCCGCTAGTCGGTGCCAAAGCCGGATTCAACTGCATACGATAATGAGTACCTTCCATAAAATATGAAGTACGTAAAAACTGCGCATTGGCAGGTAAAACAAAACCCATCATAAGAAGTAAAGCCCCCATGAACTTCTTAGATGCATAAAGTCTGCTTGTTGTCATGATTTTATCTTTTTTTAATTCTTGTTATCGAATGCAAATATATAGCATTTAAGTAACAAATAAAAGCACAAGTCAACACTTTTTTAGCATAAACCGAACATTTTCATGGCTATTTGGAGAAAATTCGTGCTTATTCTGCAAAAATATGTAGAAAGTGAAACAAAAGGAAATATCAGAAATTCAGGTTCAACTGCCCGTCACCAAGCAGATTGAAGGTCATTCGGTGGTAAGGGGTCGTTCCATGTTCGGCGATGGCGGCACGATGTTTTTTAGTCGGGTATCCTTTATTCTTATTCCAGTCATAAAACGGATATTCTTCGTGAAGACGATTCATATAATCATCTCTGTAGGTTTTAGCCAGTATAGAAGCGGCGGCTATCGAGAGGTATTTTCCGTCTCCTTTTATCACGGTAGTATGAGGAATGTCAGGATATTTATTGAAACGGTTTCCGTCGATCAGCAAATGCTGAGGACGGACAGAGAGCTGATCGACAGCCCGGTGCATCGCCAGAAAGGAGGCGCGGAGAATGTTTATCTCGTCTATCTCTTCGGGCGACACCACTCCTACCGCCCATGCCAGCGCTTCTTTCTCTATCACTTCACGAAGTGCGTAGCGTTGCTTCTCGGTCAGTTGCTTCGAATCATTCAGCAGCTCATTCTTGAAATCTTTAGGAAGAATGACGGCAGCGGCATACACTGATCCTGCCAGGCAACCGCGGCCGGCCTCATCGCAGCCGGCTTCTATCAGGTCTTTATTTAAATAAGGTAGTAGCATACTTATTCTTTTTTTCTTATTTGCCACAAAGATAAAGGAAATAAAAAAGGAGACCTCATTCAAAGTCCCCTTTTTCCGTCATTCATTCACACAAACAAGCAATTGTTCCCCAAATATATTCTACCGGTTCACAGCCTTGACGACCGGAACCATCACCCTACCATTCGTTTTACAGATTTTGTTCGTTGATAACATCAGCCTTTCCCCTTAGCCATTATGATAGATTTCTTCCATTTCCCCTTTATAACTTATAATATATCGTCTTGCAAAAGTATCTAAATAATAAGAGACGAGAAAATGGCTTTGAGCGAGTATTTGCATGAAATGCCCCGAAACAGGATCATCTGCCGGAAAAAAGTGATTAAGTGCGCAAAAAAGGTGTTTACCCGGTTCTATATAATCAGAAAGCGATAACCGGACTTATCTCCGGCTATCGCCCTCTTCAATAAACAAACCTTCTTTTAGTTAAAACAAACTCCAGGCGACGGTAAGCCCTGCCATCACAATGGCTACCATGCTCATAAGCTTGATTAAAATATTCAGACTCGGGCCGGAAGTATCCTTAAACGGGTCGCCCACAGTATCGCCTACTACGGTTGCCTTATGCACTTCACCGCCTTTGCCTCCAAAGTTCCCCTCTTCTACATATTTCTTCGCATTATCCCACGCACCGCCTGCATTGGCCATAAAGATAGCCAGCACAAAACCTGTGCTCAAACCGCCGATCAGCAGTCCCAGTACTCCGGTCACTCCGAAGATTAATCCGGTAGCGATAGGCGCAAGGATAGCAATCAGCGACGGAATCACCATTTCGCGCTGCGCACCCTTGGTTGAGATAGCCACACAACGTTCATAATCCGGCTCGGCTTCTCCTGTCAGAATGCCTTTGATCTCACGGAACTGACGACGCACCTCATCTACCATGTGTCCGGCTGCGCGGCCGACCGCATTCATCGTCAATCCACAGAACAAGAACGCCATCATCGAACCGAGGAACATACCGGAAAGAACTTTCGGATTCATCAGCGTCACGTCGTAATAGTTCATGAAATCGACAAAGGTAGCATTGGCGGTTGAGACAACATCGCCGTTCGGCATACTCAGGTCTACTGTCCCCAAACGGGTCAGACCGATACGGATTTCTTCGATATAGGATGCCAGCAAAGCCAGTCCGGTCAATGCAGCGGAACCGATAGCAAAACCTTTTCCGGTTGCCGCGGTTGTATTTCCCAAAGAGTCGAGCGCATCGGTACGCTTGCGGACTTCGGCACCCAGACCGGCCATTTCGGCATTACCGCCTGCATTATCAGCAATCGGGCCGTAAGCGTCCGTAGCCAGTGTGATTCCTAATGTGGACAGCATACCGACAGCGGCAATACCGATACCGTAGAGTCCCATACCCACGTTGGAAAAATCGAAACCGGAAGCAAGCAGGAAGGAGGCAATGATACCCACCACTACCGCAATCACGGGAATAGCCGTAGAAAGCATACCCAGACCGATACCGGAGATAATGACGGTGGCAGGTCCAGTCTTTCCGCTTTCACTCAGTTTCTGAGTAGGGCGATACGACTGGGAAGTATAATATTCGGTAGAACGTCCGATCACAATGCCGACCAACAGGCCGACTACGACAGCGCATGAAATCCAAATCCAGTTGTCCAACTGTAAGAGCCACAGGATTAAGAAGGTAGCAGCCACAATCAGCACGGAACTCAGGTTTGTTCCGAATGCCAGCGAGCCGAGCAAATCTTTCACCGTCGCATTTTCTTTGGTGCGCACGGAGAAGATGCCGATAATGGAAAGCAGAATACCTACCGCAGCAATCAGCATCGGGGCAATAACTGCTTTGAACTGCATGACCGTATCTGCCGAATGTATAAAGGCGGCAGCACCCAATGCGGCAGTCGCCAGGATAGAACCGCAATAAGATTCGTACAAGTCGGCTCCCATACCTGCCACGTCGCCTACGTTATCGCCTACATTATCGGCAATGGTGGCAGGGTTTCGCGGATCGTCTTCGGGAATTCCGGCTTCTACCTTACCCACAAGGTCGGCGCCTACGTCGGCAGCTTTTGTATATATACCGCCACCTACACGGGCAAAGAGCGCCTGTGTGGAAGCTCCCATACCGAACGTCAGCATCGTGGTAGTGATTACGCAAAGTTTATGAGTCGGTGTCAGTGCGTCGGCGGGAATCACCGCGTTCAGCAACAGATACCAGAAAGATATATCGAGCAACCCCAGTCCGACTACAACGAGTCCCATTACCGCACCACTGCGGAAAGCGATTCTCAGTCCGGAGTTCAATGAATTGCGTGCCGCATTCGCCGTACGTGCCGAAGCATAGGTTGCCGTCTTCATACCCAGGAAACCGGAAAGACCGGAGAAGAAACCACCCGTCAGGAAAGCTATGGGAACCCACACATTCTGAACATGAAAGCCATAAGCCATAATTGAAAACAAAATAACCAGCCCAAGGAAAACACAACCTACAATCTTGTACTGTTGTTTCAGATAAGACATAGCTCCCTTGCGTACCGCAGCGGCTATTTTTATCATTTGGGGAGTACCTTCACTCTCTTTCATCATCTGCTTATGGAAGTAATAAGCAAAACAGAGGGCTAACACTGAAGCGACCGGAACCAGCCAGAAAAGAATGCTATCCATAGAATTAATTATTAAAGGGTTTTATGGAGGCTAAAAGTATGGAAATCAAACGAAAAAAGCAAGCAAAAGAGAAAAAAAATCCAACTTGCCGATTGATGCGATAACTCTCAATGAAACGAAGGTAAAACAAGTAAAAAAGTCTTTTGAGAATCCTGCAAAAGAGCATCAGGCCAATAGCTCGTTAGTTAATTTTTAGTCTTATTACGTTAATCGTTAACAAACCCGTTATTTCTATTAAACCATGTTATAAAGCGCCTCACTTTGCCCCGAAAATTTGGAGATAGCCGAAAAGTCCCTATCTTTGTAGTGTGTTTTTCATAGTATTAGATTTAAGGTTAACAAAAGATTGGCTGTCTGGGATAGATAGCCTTTTTTTATGCCCGCAAACTAACTATTGCCTGTTAAACTACAGGGATTGGATGCCAAGAAAATGTATAAGGTAAAAGAAATCAATCTGATGCCGAATAGTAAATCCAGCCTGGCTGCCAACGAAAAGACTTATTCCAGTGATTATCTGATGAAAGTGGGCATAGATGCTTTCACCACTAATCAAGCCTTTAGCCGCGTGATTGAGCTTACGGCAGATAACTTCCTACTGCCTTACTCATGCCAAGCCTTTGGCACGCTTGTGCCAAGGGCTTGGCATAGCAGTGCCAACGCAGTGGCACAACTGTGCCAAAGGCATGGCACAAACATTAAGAACAAAAGGGGAAACACCGTTCGTGGTGAATCCCCTTTCTCATACAATAAAACAATCAACTAATCTTCAATCGTTACAGCAGTTCCGTTGGCAGTTACCATCAGCATACTACCGCTGCCTCCTACTGTTTCATAATCCAGATCGACACCGATCACTGCATTGGCTCCTAACTTTGCTGCCTGTGCCTGCATCTCCTGCAAAGCTGTATCTTTTGCCATACGTAGTACTTCTTCATATGCACCGGAACGACCTCCTACAATATCCCGAATACTTGCAAACAAGTCACGGAATACATTGGCACCAATGATTGTCTCTCCGGAAACAATTCCGTAGTACTTTACTATTCGTTTTCCCTCAATGATGGGAGTTGTAGTCACTAACATGATCTTTTTCTTCTTTTTTAGTTGTTTACTATCCTATTAGACGCAGGATACCCCCAAAAGGTTGCAATGTCACCCTAAAAAAATTGCGGCTATACCGCAAGAATATGCGATATAGCCGCCAATTAGAGTTAAAGAGAGAGAGAATTTATAGAAAGCGCGGTCTCACGACCAACTTAATATACCTAAAATGATTTTTATTCTTTCTTATTAGACGCAGGAAACTTCAAATCACTGCACTTCAAAGAGATTTTTTTAGTTAAAGAATAAAAAAAATCGCTATTCTTGCAGGAATAGCGATTAATATCTTTAGAACATCTGGCTGACGCGTTCGATCCCAGCCACTAATGCGTCCACTTCCGATCGTGTATTGTACATGGCAAATGATGCACGTACCGTACCTTCGATTCCGAGCCGCTGCATCAACGGTTGCGCACAATGGTGCCCCGTGCGGACAGCGATACCTAAACGGTCTAACAATGTTCCCAAATCGAAATGGTGAATATCTCCCACCAGAAATGAAATCACCGCTCCCCGATCTGCCGCCTCACCGAAAATACGCATATTGGGTATTTCCTTCAATCGCTTCAGCGCATACGTCGTCAGCTCGTGTTCATGAGCGGCGATTGGATCGAGTCCAATACCATTAACATAGTCAAGGGCTTTTGCCAGTCCGGTAGTACCGATGTAGTCCGGCGTACCGGCTTCAAACTTGAAAGGCAGTTCGTTGAAGGTAGTCTTTTCAAAAGAGACGTGCTGAATCATTTCTCCTCCTCCTTGATAAGGGGGCATACGATCCAGCCATTCTTCCTTTCCATAAAGCACACCGACGCCTGTCGGCCCATAAACCTTATGTGCGGAGAACACCAGAAAATCGGCATCCAAGTCTTGCACATCCACCTTCATATGGGGGATAGACTGTGCAGCATCCACTAGAAAAGGTACTCCATGCGCATGAGCCGTCGCAATCATTTCCTTGACAGGATTTACGGTTCCCAATACGTTCGACACCTGAACTACACTGACTATCTTTGTACGCTCGGTGAATAACTTTTCATATTCATCCAGCAACAGTTCGCCCTTGTCATTCATCGGAATGACCTTGATGGCAATTCCTTTGCGGGCAGCCAGAAGTTGCCAGGGAACGATATTACTGTGATGCTCCATCACTGAAAGGATCACCTCATCGCCTTCCTGCATAAACTCATCTCCAAAGCTGGAAACAAGCAAATTGATACTTTCCGTCGTACCCCGTGTAAAGACGACCTCATTCGTGCTGCCGGCATTGATAAACTGCCGTACCGTTTCGCGGGAAGCTTCATGCAGTTCCGTTGCCTGCTGGGAAAGGTAATGTACTCCGCGATGCACATTCGCATTCACAGAGTAATACTCATCTACCAGCGCATCCACCACCAGACGAGGTTTCTGAGTCGTCGCACCGTTATCGAAATAAACCAATGGTTTACCATACACCGTACGGCTCAATATCGGAAAGTCTTCACGTATCTTTTGAATATCCATTTTACTTATTCATCATTTACATATTGCACATCCCTGGCACTTGTTCAATTCGCCACGGAAGCGTTTTTCTACCAACAGGTGCAGACGGTCTTTCAATGCATCCAGACGAATCGTATCGATGACTTCATTGACGAATGCAAACATCAGAAGCAAGCGTGCTTCTTTCTCCGCTATTCCGCGTGCACGCATATAGAACAAAGCATTCTCGTCCAACTGGCCCACAGTTGCTCCGTGAGAGCATTTCACATCGTCCGCATAGATTTCAAGCTGCGGCTGCGTGTACATACGCGCATCGCGTGTGGCACAAAGGTTGCGGTTGGTCTGTTGAGAATTTGTATGCTGGGCATCAGGACGTACCAATACCAGTCCGGCAAAAGCACCGGTCGACTGGTCATCAAGCACGTACTTGAATAATTCATTACTGGTACAATTCGGTACTGCATGATCAATGGAGGTATTATTATCCACATGCTGGTTTTTATCAGCGATTGCCATACCGCAAAGATTAATCTCAGCCCCTTCGCCGGCTAGCAGAACTTCTGTTGTATTACGGGTAGTTCCGTTGTGCAGCGTCATGCCATTCAGCAAAACATTGCTGTTTGCTTCCTGCTTCACGTACAGGTTACTGATACGAACCGTACTTGTATGTGTTTCTTCAAGCTCATACATATCGAATACCGCATTCTCTCCGGCAAATACTTCGATCACCTGTGTTGCAAGGAAGTTCACATTATCCATCGCATGATCACAGATCAACAGGCGTGCCTGCGCTCCATCTTCCAGGATGATCAGCACGCGACGGTTCACCATGAAGTTGACATCTGCACGAAGGATATTCACCAGTTGGATAGGCTTCTCTACGATTACGTTCTTCGGAACATAGAAGATGACTCCATCCTGTGCAAAAGCTGTATTAAAAGCTGTTATGCCATCCTTGGAGGTATCAGCCAGCTTACCGTAGTACTTCTTCACCAGTTCGGGATGTTCCGCAGCGACTTCTTTGAGGCTGCCGAAGATGACGCCTTCCGGCAAATGAGTTTTAGGAAGCGCTTTATTATAAAATGCGTCGTTTACCACAAAATACAAGGCTGTGCTCATATTCGGGACATCGCACTTAAACACTTCGTACGGATTGACCGGAATCTGAAGACGGTTAAGGTTCAGGCCGTAATCAGGCTCGAAATACTTACTTATATCCGTGTATTTATACTTCTCCATCTTACGGGTCGGGAATCCGAGACGCTCAAAATCAGCAAAAGCAGCCGCACGGGGTGCATTCAGCACTTCCGCACTATGCTTGCAGATCATGGCTTCCGTCTGAGAGAAGAGATCTATGTATTGTTGTTCTACATTCATCGTTATTCTCCTACTTCTTTCTTAATCCAATCGTATCCCTTTTCTTCCAGTTCCAAGGCTAGTTCCGGCCCGGCAGTTTTCACAATACGACCTTTATAGAGTACGTGCACTATATCCGGTTTGATATAATCGAGCAGACGCTGATAGTGAGTGATGACGATCGTACTTGTTTCGGGAGTCTTGAGCTTATTCACGCCTTCCGCTACAATACGAAGGGCATCAATATCCAGACCGGAGTCTGTCTCGTCAAGAATGCTCAGACGCGGCTCCAGCATTGCCATCTGGAAGATCTCGTTACGCTTCTTCTCACCACCGGAGAAACCTTCATTCACCGAACGATTGGCAAGTTTATTGTCCAGTTCGACTACGGCACGCTTCTCACGCATCAGTTTCAGAAATTCGCTGGCAGTCAACGCAGGCAGACCTTTATACTTGCGCTGTTCATTGACAGCCGCCCTCATGAAGTTCACCATGCTTACTCCGGGGATTTCTACCGGATACTGGAAACTAAGGAAAATACCTTCATGACTACGGTCTTCCGGACTCAACTCCAGCAGATTCTTGCCATAGAAAGTGACCGAACCTTTTGTCACCTCAAAAGCAGGATTTCCCACCAGAACAGAAGAAAGCGTACTCTTTCCGGAACCGTTCGGCCCCATTATCGCATGTACTTCGCCCGGTTTCACCGTCAGGTTAATACCTTTCAATATCTCTTTGCCATTAATGCTGGCATGCAGGTCTTTTATCTCTAACATAAGCTTATTTATTTTTTATCCCACGCTTCCTTCCAACGAAATAGTAAGCAACTTCTGTGCTTCCACTGCAAACTCCATCGGAAGTTTATTTAATACTTCTTTCGCATATCCGTTAACAATCAGCCCGATAGCATCCTCCGTCGGGATACCCCGCTGATTGCAATAGAATATCTGATCTTCGCTGATCTTGCTGGTAGTCGCCTCATGCTCCACCACAGCCGTCTCATTATGGATATCCATATACGGGAAAGTATGCGCACCACATTTGTCGCCCAGCAGCAAAGAGTCACACTGGCTGTAATTTCGTGCATTATCGGCTTTTTCAGCTACACGTACCAGTCCGCGATAAGAGTTCTCGCTATGTCCGGCAGAGATACCTTTGCTGACAATCGTGCTGCGGGTATTCTTTCCCAGATGAATCATTTTTGTTCCGGTATCTGCCTGCTGATAATTATTTGTCACAGCTACAGAATAAAACTCAGCCGTCGAATTATCGCCTGTCAATATGCAGGAAGGGTACTTCCACGTGATAGCCGAACCGGTTTCCACCTGTGTCCAGGACAGTTTGCTGTCCACCCCTTTGCAGTTGCCGCGTTTCGTCACAAAGTTGTAGACTCCACCTTTACCTTCGGCATCACCCGGATACCAGTTCTGAACCGTACTGTATTTCACTTCTGCACGATCATGTACCACAATCTCCACGATAGCCGCATGCAACTGATTTTCATCACGCATCGGTGCGGTACATCCCTCCAGATAAGATACATACGAATCGTCGTCCGCCACAATCAGCGTACGTTCAAACTGTCCCGTATTACGGGCATTGATACGGAAATAGGTAGAAAGCTCCATCGGGCAGCGTACTCCCTTCGGTATGTAAACGAAAGAACCGTCAGAGAACACGGCCGAGTTCAAAGCAGCAAAGAAGTTATCCCGATAGCCTACTACCGAGCCCATATACTTCTTCACAAGGTCCGGATGTTCCCGTACCGCTTCACTAAAAGAGCAGAATATAATGCCTTTCTCCATCAGTGTCTCTTTGAAAGTAGTCTTTACAGATACCGAGTCCATCACTGCATCCACAGCCATTCCGCTCAATGCCATCTGTTCTTCCAAAGGAATCCCCAGTTTATTGAATGTCTTTATCAGTTCCGGATCTACTTCATCCATACTCTTCGGTCCTTCTTTCTTCTTCGTCGGATCGGCATAGTACGAAATTGCCTGATAATCAATCTCCGGAATACGGAGATGTGCCCAAGTCGGCATTTCCAGCGTCAGCCAATGGCGATACGCTTTCAGTCGGAACTCCAGCAGCCATTCGGGTTCATCTTTTTTCGATGAAATCAGACGAACTACATCTTCGTTGAGTCCACGCTCAATAACATCGGTGTGTACTTCCGTGGTGAAGCCATATTTATACTTCTCCTGCGTCAGTTCCTTTACATATTTATTGGGTTCTTCTTGTTGCATCTTTATTATCTAATATATATTGTTGCGTTATATTCTTAGCAGCAGGGAAAAAGATTCCCGCAAACGTTTCCATAGGATAATATAACAATGATTCGCTCTTTTTTGTTGCACTAATTAACTTATTATCGCTATCGATAAACTCTATCACACAGATCACAAGGCTCGTTAACAACAGAAATTTGAGTGCTCCCAATCCACTCCCCAGCCAACGGTTCAGCCACCCCAGTGAAATAGCTTCCATCGCTTTCGTCAGCAAGGACGCCACTAACGTGAATATCAGCGGAACAGCGATCCAGATGACAATAAAAGCCAATACCTGTGCAACCGTCATCGAGTCTGTCACAGCCGGACAAAGCTTCTCCGCCAACGTTGCATACAAAGCCTTTGCTGCCAGCAAACCGACGACCAATCCCAGAATAGAAGCCAGCTGACGGATAAAGCCTTTCATAAAGCCCGCCACCACACCGGCACCTATTATAATAAGGATAATTATATCAATCGTTGTCATTATCTCTTTTTAAAAGAAAAAGGAGGCACGGAGTTGTAAATCCACTCTGTGCCTCCGTATATTCTCGATTCAGTACAATTTATAACGTCTGTTTCACTTCTATTTCTTCGAATGTCTCGATCATATCGCCTACCTTCATGTCGTTGCAGTTCACCAGACTGATACCGCACTCGAAGTTTGTACCTACTTCCTTCACGTCGTCCTTGAAGCGTTTCAGTGCATTGATGTTTCCGGTGAAGATAACGATACCATCGCGGATCAGACGAGCCTTGTCGCTTCGTTTCACCTTTCCGGTCTTCACTACCGCACCAGCCACAAGTCCCACTTTCGTGATATTGAACACTTCGCGGATTTCGATCGTAGCCGTAATCTGTTCTTTCAGTTCCGGAGCTAACATACCTTCCATAGCGGCCTTCACCTCCTCGATTGCATCGTAGATGACGGAGTACTTACGGATATCGACACCTTCCTGTTCCGCCATCTTAGCGGCAGCACCCGAAGGACGTACCTGGAATCCGACGATAATCGCATCCGAAGCAGCAGCCAGTGATACATCCGATTCGGAGATAGCACCCACGCCTTTATGGATCACATTTACCTGGATCTGTTCAGTAGACAACTTGATCAACGAGTCGCTCAATGCTTCTACAGAACCGTCCACGTCACCTTTGACGATGATGTTCAATTCCTGGAAGTTACCCAAAGCAATACGACGGCCAAGTTCGTCCAAAGTCAGGATCTTCTGTGTACGCAAGCCTTGTTCACGAGCCAGCTGTTCACGTTTATTCGTGATTTCACGGGCTTCCTGATCACTTTCAACTACATGGAACGTATCACCTGCAGCAGGAGCACCGTTCAGTCCCAGAATCAATGCCGGTTCGGCTGGTCCCGCTTCTTTCACGCGCTGATTACGTTCGTTGAACATGGCTTTCACACGTCCGTAGCTGGTTCCTGCCAATACAATATCTCCTACTTTCAAAGTACCATTCGATACCAGCACCGTAGCTACATAACCACGTCCCTTATCCAATGAAGATTCAATGATGGACCCTGTCGCATTACGGTTCGGATTTGCCTTCAAATCAAGCATTTCAGCTTCCAGCAATACTTTTTCCATCAAATCTTCCACACCCATACCTTTCTTGGCAGAGATATCTTGTGACTGGTATTTACCACCCCATTCTTCCACGAGATAGTTCATTGCAGCCAGTTCTTCTTTAATCTTGTCCGGATTAGCAGTCGGCTTATCTACCTTATTGATTGCAAATACAATAGGTACACCTGCTGCCATCGCATGATTGATCGCTTCCTTCGTCTGCGGCATCACGTTATCATCGGCTGCCACAATAATGATCGCAATATCCGTTACTTTCGCACCACGGGCACGCATAGCAGTAAACGCCTCATGACCCGGAGTATCCAGGAACGTAATACGGCGTCCGTCTTCCAACTGTACGTTGTAAGCACCGATGTGCTGTGTAATACCTCCGGCTTCACCGGCAATTACATTCGCCTTACGGATGTAGTCAAGCAAGGATGTCTTACCGTGGTCAACGTGTCCCATCACCGTTACGATTGGAGCACGTGGCTGCAAATCTTCCGGAGCATCTTCTTCTTCCACGATAGCCTGTGCCACTTCCGCACTTACATATTCGGTCTTGAAACCAAACTCTTCGGCTACCAGATTAATTGTTTCCGCATCCAGACGCTGGTTGATGGAAACCATCATACCGATACTCATACAAGTTGCAATAACCTGATTGACTGATACGTCCATCATCGTTGCCAACTCGTTAGCCGTTACGAACTCAGTCAGCTTCAGTACCTTGCTTTCTGCCATTTCCTGATCTTCCAGTTCCTGCATACGGTTGGAAGCCATTTCACGTTTTTCCTTGCGGTACTTAGAAGTCTTGTTCTTACCCTTGGTTGTCAGACGTGCCAAAGTTTCTTTTACCTGCTTTGCTACATCTTCTTCGCTAACCTCCTGCTTGATAACCGGCTTCTTGAAGCGATCCTTATTATTATTCTTCTTGTTGTTGTTATTATTATTGCCCTGTCCCTGGCCTTGACCCTGAGGACGGGGATGGTTGCCACCACCTTTACCGGTCTGAGTATTGGGTCTCGGAGCAGCAAAGTTGGAAGTTGCCACATTGTTGACATCCACCTTCTCTTTGTTGATACGATTCCGTTTCTTTCTGGCAGCATCGGCATTATTATCTTTTACGCCCGGTTTTGCCTGTTTACTGTCCTCTTTACGGATTTCCTTGATGATAGCTTCCTTCATCAGTTTCTTCTGATCCTGACGAACTTTTTCTTTTTCTTCGCGTTCACGGCGTTTTTCTTCCTTCGATTTCTTCTTAGGACGGGTAGACTGATTCAATGCAGCCAGGTCAATCTGACCGATGACATTGATCTTCGCTCCCAGTTCCGGTTGACGGATTTTAAACACCTCATTTTCTTTCGACGCATTTTCTTCAGTCGGAGTTGTCACTGTTGCAGTTACTTCTGCCGTTCTTTCTACTTTACGTTCTTCTGCCTTCACAGGTGCAGTTTCTACCACCTTCGGCTCTTCTTTCTTTACTTCTTCCACTACTACTTTCTCAACTTCTACCGGTTTTGTCTCCACTGCAGGTTTCGGCGCTACTACTGGCTGTTCTACTGGTGCAGGTTTCGGTGCAATTACTTCCACCTTTTCCACTTTCGGCTCTTCCTTTTTCACTTCGGATTCAACCACTGGTTTCTCAACGACTGTTTTTTCAGCAACGGGTTGCTCTACCACAGGTTGTTCTACTACAGGTTCTACTTTCTTTTCCGGCGCTTTTTCTACTTTATCTGTTCTCCGACCGCTGAATTTATCCAAATCTATTTTTCCGACAGGTTTAAACTTAGGACGTGCATCCTCCGGTACGACTGTCTTAATCACATCTTCCGACTTCGGTTTCTCCTGCTGCTTCTCGAAGCCCTCGATAGATACCGATGCCTTATTACGTTCCTTATTCTGACGTTCCTGGATGAAACGCTCCGATTCAAGTCTAAGGTTCTTGTCTGTACTAAACTCTTTAACGAGCACAGCGTACTGCTCCTCACTAATTTTGGTATTAGGATTAGCCTCAACGGTATACCCTTTCTTTTGCAGGAACTCAACTACCGTCGCGATTCCTACATTCAAATCTCTTGTAACTTTGTTTAACCTTATCGTCATATTTAAAATTTAATGAATAAATGGAGCGAAGAAAATTCAATCGTAATGCATATTACTCTTGTGTTGGTTCAGCTTCAGGTTCCGCCTCTGTCTCAGGCTCCATCTCTGCTGCCGGTTCTTCTTCAAACTCCGATTTCAAAATACGTATTACCTCGTCCACTGTCTCTTCTTCCAGGTCCGTCTTTTCAATCAACATCTCGCGAGGCGCATTCAACACAGCCTTCGCAGTATCGATACCGATAGCCTTGATTGCATCGATCACCCATCCGTCGATTTCATCTCTGAACTCGTCGAGATAGATATCCTCGTCAGCCACATTCTCATCCAATTCACGGAACACGTCGATAGTGTACTCAGTCAACATACTGGCCAGTTTGATATTCAAACCGCCTTTACCAATAGCAAGCGATACCTCTTCCGGTTTAAGGAATACCTCAGCCTTTTTCTCTTCCTCATTCAGACGGATAGAAGAAATCTTAGCCGGGCTCAAGGCACGCTGGATAAACAATGAAATGTTCGATGTGTAATTGATCACGTCGATATTTTCATTGCGTAATTCACGAACAATCCCATGAATACGACTCCCCTTTACACCTACGCAGGCGCCTACGGGATCGATTCTGTCATCATAAGATTCCACTGCGATCTTGGCACGTTCGCCAGGGATACGGGCAATCTTTTTAATGGTAATCAAACCATCATTGATTTCAGGCACTTCCATTTCGAACAGACGTTGCAGGAAAACGGGAGAAGTACGTGACAAAATAATCTTCGGATTATTGTTCTTGTTGTCTACGCGGGCAACCACTGCACGGGCTGTTTCACCTTTACGATAAAAGTCGCTCGGGATCTGTTCAGTCTTAGGCAACAGCAGTTCGTTTCCTTCATCGTCCAGAAGCAACATTTCCTTTTTCCAGATCTGGTATACTTCCGCGTTGATGATTGTACCTACTTTATCAATATATTTATTATAAATACTGTCCTTTTCAAGTTCCAGAATCTTTGAAGCCAGTGTCTGACGGAGATTCAGGATAGCACGACGTCCGAACTTGGCAAAGATCACCTCATCAGTCACTTCTTCGCCTTCTTCGTATGAAGCATCGATTTTCTGTGCTTCCGTCAGCGAAATCTGCATATTGGGGTTTGTCAAATCTTCATCGGCCACAACTTCACGGTTACGCCATATCTCGAAGTCACCCTTGTCCGGGTTCACGATCACGTCGTAATTCTCATCGGTGCCAAACATTTTCGCGATTACGCTACGGAACGACTCTTCAAGTACGCTAACCATCGTCGTTCTATCGATATTCTTCAGTTCCTTAAATTCCGAAAATGTATCAATCAAGCTGATTGTTTCTTCTTTTTTGGCCATAACTATTTAAAGCTAATTAAGTATTTAGTATATTTTATTTGCTCATAAGTGAAGGTTTCGTCCTCTTCGATCAACTTCGGACGCTTGGAACCTTCGAGTTTTACCTTCTTCTGTACGCCTACTGTAAACTTCTCTTCATCGGCATCTTTCAGGATACCTGCCAGTTTACGTCCGTCTCTGGTCACTACTTCCACCTCTTGTCCGATGTGGATGTAATACTGTTGCAGCACTTTAAAGGGTTGTCCGATACCGGCAGAGCCCACTTCCAGTTCATAATCTTCCTCTTCACGGTTCAGTTTCGACTCGATAAAGCGGCTAAGCTCTACGCAGTCTTCAATCCAAACTCCTTCTGCGTGGTCTATTTCGACCACGATCTTGTCATCCGGGCTCACGGTCACCTCTACCAGAAAGTAGTCTTTTCCTTCCAGCCACTCTTCAACAATCTGACAAACAGTTTTCTTTTCTATCATTTATTAACTATATAAGAACAAAAAAAGGAGCTTAATCGCCCCTCCACCTTTCATCCATTTCGGTTGCAAAGATATAAATAATCTATTCGACTACAAAACATTAAAGAAAAAAAGTATGAATTAATAGTCGTATATCAGGCACAAACACCAATATCTAATCATCAACCCAGGAATTCAGATAGTTTTGAGAATCCTTACAGCCTTGAGCTGCGGCTTTTTGGAACCACTTTTTAGCCTTGGCTTTATCTACTGCCACTCCCTGACCGTAAAACAACATGGTAGCAACCGTAAACTGAGCGGATTCCACCCCTCTCTCTGCCGCACGACAAAAATATGGGAACGATTTCGCAATGTCTTTTCTCACTCCATGTCCGTTATAATAAATTGAGCCCAAATTATTCAGCGCCAACGGATAGTCACTCTTTACCGCCTCTTCATAATATTCACGCGCGACATCGTAATCTATTTCCACCCCTTTGCCAAAATGGTACATCATTCCTAAATTATAAGCAGCGGCAGCTTCTCCCATACTTGCAGCTTTCAGGAAACACTCCTGGGCATCTTCAAATTTTCCTTCATCCAGGAAGATAATTCCCAAATCATTGATCTGCCCGGAAGTTATATTTTTAGCTTTCATCAGATATTGCTTTTCAGCCGTAGCCATATCCACAGAAATAATAACTGTCGAAGAATTGGAAAAAGATCCGCTATATTCACATTTCACTTTTTTCCCGTACTCACAGCTATAAACTTCCAGCTGATAGAAATCCTCACTGACAGAATAGTTACCAGTTTCATAAGCATCCAGTTTTCCTTTTCTCTCACCATTCAGGAATATTTCGGCAGCATGATCAGAAGTTACTTTCACTCTCCGCTTAACGAACAGCTGATTGAGCAGTTTTCCGAATAACCCCTGCGCACCGGCATTACTACCGTCTGCAGAAGCGACATTCGAAGCCGGTTGAAAGCCGGGAGGTGAAATTGTATCCACAGCCGGATGTTGCAACAGATCAAGTATGACCGCAGCCAGCTCACTAAACTTCTCTTCCGGATTAGGATAAGCATTCAGCCAGTGTTTATCATTCAGCATCAGTTTCATAGACCCTTTCAGATCAGTAGGATCTATGCGGAAAGGTATAATAGGCTTATTGCTGCTAAAGCCAATATTCAGTTCACTACGCACCCAGCGGGATATTTGAGACGTTTCAGAAAAGACAATCAGGAACACTTTACAGGTCACAATAGCTTCTTCAATAATATCACCATACTCCGCTCCGGGTCTTATGTCACGCGGAGCCATCCAACACTTGATCCTGTTACTTTCTAATGCATGACATATTGCCTGTGCCGTCTGTATATTGGCACTTGAATAGCTAATAAACACTTCATGATCCATAATCTTTATTGTATATATTCAACTTAGGTTTACACACTCCACGACACCGATACAATCCTGAATTCAGACGGATGTTGGTTGCTAAGATAATGAAATTCTTAGTAATACAAAAAATAATTGTATCTTTACACCGCAATAATTAAAAATACAACGGCTATGGCACATCATCTCAACACCAACAAACAGTTTATGGTCGGCAATGGCATTCTGGCTTTTGCCGTCATTTTTGTCGTAGTTATTTTCATTTATATGAGCTTACGCCTGCAACGGGAAAACCAGGCAGAACGACATTATATTGAAACTTATACGATCAGCCTGGTAAAAGGATTTGCCGGAGATTCCATTTCGCTGTTCGTCAATGACAGCCTTATCGCCAATCAAGTCATGCAGGAAGAAGCCTTTACGGTAGAGGTCGGTCGGTTTGCAGAACAAAGCGCACTGATGATTGTAGACAATAAAACGGAAATAGCATCCGTTTTCGATCTCAGCGAGAAGGGAGGAACTTATCAGTTTGAAAAAGAAACGGACGGAATCAAACAGCTTGCTAAATAAGAGTCTGCTTAATATCAGGAGTTCCTTATCCCAAGCATCTTATATCTCTGTGCGATACTTCTTCAATTCTTTACGCAAAGCAAGGGCCTTGCCATCTGTGAACCGGTTCAGCAAGTCCCAGAAACGCTCACCGTGATTCATCTCACGAGTATGGCACAACTCGTGCAGAAGCACATAGTCGATCAGGTGGGAGGGCAACAGGACAAGATAATAGGACAGATTTATATTTTTTCTCGCCGAGCAACTCCCCCAGCGTCCCTGGCTGGAGTTTATCTTCACGCTGGCATAAGACAATCCACATTGCGCCGAAAGATGCTCCAAACGAGGAGGAAGAATACTTTTCGCATTCCGCCTCAAAGATTCTTCAATCACTTTACGCAACCAGTTCTGTAAATTTTCATCAGTAAAATCCGCTTGAGGCGGACAAACGATCTGCATGACACCCAATCGCGAATTAGCCAAAAACTGCTCCTTTTCACCTAAGATGAGAGATAGTTTGAAATGCTCGGCATCAATCTTATAGTCCAAGTCAATCAACGGACGGGCAACCTTCTGACGGGAAAGCAGCAACTTACTACGAAGATTCTCAATAGCACGCTTCACCTCTTTCGTCGTGGTGCCGGGAGGTACAGAAACGTAGACCGCATCGCTTTTGGTACGGAACACCAAACTGCGGGCACGTGGATTGACACGTACTATCAAACTTCCCAATTCATCATCTTCTATCACTGTATCCATTTTCTCCTCCTTAACCGATGCTGCAAAAATAATAAAAAAAGAAGCCGGTGGCGAAAAAAGTGATATTCAATGCAACTTTATAGTAACTCGCAACGTCTAATCCATATAAACTCATATTAAAATCAACTATCAATTATGAAAAGAAACACATTGACTGCATGGCTGCTCGGAATAATTCTGATATTCTCCGCCACCTCCTGTTTTAATGGCCCTATTGTGAAAGGCAGTAAAAACTACATCACCAAAAAAGAGAATCTGGAACATTTCAATGACATCAGCATGTCCGGAAGTGCCAACATCATCTACCAGCAAGACTCCTCCTCCCGCATCGAGATTTACGGTTCGGACAATATCGTAGAACTCCTGGAAACAAAAGTAAACGGAAAAACATTGAATATAAAATTTAAAAAGAATGTCAATATCATCGACAAGGGCAAACTAGAGATCAAAGTTTTCTCACCGGACCTGAACGGACTGACACTCAACGGATCGGGTGGCATTCTCTTTGCGAACGGCATTCACACCGAGGGAGATCTTAAAGTAACGATTAACGGTTCGGGCAATTTAGGAGGAAGCACATTCGATACCGGACATCTGGCCATCTCAATTCATGGTTCGGGTGATGTCAGACTCAAACAAATCGACAGCAAAACCTGCTCTGCAAGCATTTCCGGATCGGGCAACATCACCCTTGACGGCATGACAGGCGCAGCAAAGTACAACATATCAGGTTCCGGCAATATCAAAGCTGCCGACCTGGAAGCTACGGACGTATATGCAGGTATCTCGGGTTCGGGTAACATCAGCTGCTTCGTCAACGGCAAACTAGGCGGGCACGTCAGCGGAAGCGGCAACGTCGCTTACAAAGGAAATCCTCAGGCTATTGATTTCCCTCACAAGAAGCTCCGCAAACTAGACTAAATCCATAAACATCCCAAAAACATAAAAGGGCTACTGCATCTCGCGGTAGCCCATTTATTTAGTTAGTTTCATTATAAAAAATTTGAGAGAATTGAAAACTTCACAGTTTCGCTTTCGATGTTGTTTTAATTAAAGCACACTAACTATATTATATGTTTAAAGCAAATGAAAATGTCTATTCTTTCATAACCTGCACCTTGTTGATCTTCGCAAGGCTGTCAGCCAATGCCTGATCTGCTTTCAGCTCATTTGACAGAGCTACCGACGGTGCGGTCAGCTGTTTACCAATGGTATCCGTTGCCAATACTCTTCCATCATCTCCGGAAAAAGAATGTTGCGCTACATTTCCTAATGAAAGGATGATTGCAATCACAGCAGCGACCTTGAACAGGGGGATGAATCTTCCTGTCAGTGTCAGACGCTTTGCCTTCACTACCGGAGTTTCCACCTGTGCCAGAATACGTGCGTCAAAGTCTTCGCCCAGTCCTACCTCCTGCTGAACCTGCTGATAAACAAACAAGTTTTTATAGCGGAGCAAATGAGCGGGTACTTCCTCCTTTGTGAAGAAGTCGCGCAACACAGATTCCTCCTCCACGGAAGTTTCGCATTGCCAATATCGCTCCAGGAGCTGTTCTATATCCTTATAATCCATATTCGTCAATTTCTAAATACCTTTGTTTTACCTTTTGTCTGGCTCTGAAAAGGTTCACTTTCACTTGTTCCTCTGTCAGATTCAGAAGGGTTGCAATTTTCTTATAGCTTTCACCTTCAATGTCCCTCAGTTGCATGATAAGCCGCTGTTTTTCGGGAAGTTCGTTCACCAGTCTATTGATAATGTTCATTTTCTCATCATGAACCAACTGGTCATACGGACTGTTTGCATCAGGTTCTTCCTCCATTTCGGGGGTGATTTCCACATTCTGAGCTTCTTTCTTCTGGCTCCGGTCTATAGCCAGATTCTTTGCCACTATCAGGCAATAGGCTTCAACCGATTCAAATTGCGACCACTCATCACGCTTGTTCCACACCCTTATCATGGTGTCCTGAACGACATCCTCGGCTTCTGCCCTATCCAGGGTTATTCTGAGCGCCAGTCGAAAGAGTTTATCCTTCAACGGCAAAATATCGTTTCGGAAGCTGATCTCTTGCATCTCTATAATAATGACGGGCTGGGATACGAAAAGTTACAGACGCCCATTACTTTTTTTTGAATTATTTTTTTATCCGCGTTCCTTCGTTGTCTTTAATCGCTGATGCTAAGGTAATTACAACTTCTGTAACTCCTGCATTAATTGCTTCAAAAGAATTCTCCAACTTAGGAATCATGCCACCTTGAATAACGCCGTCAGCAACGTATTGTTCGAATTCGGCACGGGTAATCTCAGGGATCACACTATCGTCATCATTCTCGTCACGCAGCACACCTTTCTTTTCGAAGCAGTACACCAGCGTCACGTCAAACAGCGCCGACAAAGCCTTTGCCGTCTCTCCGGCAATGGTATCCGCATTTGTATTCAGCATATTACCTTGACCATCGTGTGTCAACGGTGCCATCACGGGCACCACTCCTTTATGAATCAGATCAGCCAGCAAAGAAGCATCTACCTTCTCCACATCGCCCACGAAACCATAATCAACCTCTTTCACCGGACGCTTTACCGATCGGATCACATTCATATCCGCCCCAGTCAGTCCAAGAGCGTTCACTCCACGGGCCTGCAACCCGGCAACAATATTCTTGTTTACCAGACCACCATACACCATCGTTACCACTTTCAACGTTTCCGCATCGGTAATACGACGACCATTTACCATTTTGCTTTCAATACCTAGTTGTGCGGCAATCTTTGTTGCCGAGCGACCGCCGCCGTGAACCAGCACTTTATGTCCGCTGATGGCGGCAAAGTCATTCAACAACTGAAGAAGGGTGGCTTCCTCTTCTACGATTTTTCCACCCACCTTAATTACAGTTAGTTTTTCCCTCATTTTTTATTCAATTCTAATAAGTTTGCCGAATGGAGAACTCAGCTCCGGCACCTTGTCGGTTATTCTAAGTAAGTATAGCCGTAAAGTCCCGAACGATAGTTGGACAGAAACTCTTTACCCTCTTCCAATGATATCTTTCCTTCTTTTACAGACTTGGTCACCCATGTTTCAAGGGTACGTACCAGTTTTTTAGGATTATATTGTACGTAATCCAACACTTCCGCTACTGTCTCACCATCAATAATCTGTTCGATATTATATCCCTTTTCATTCACAGAAACGTGAACAGCATTCGTATCTCCAAACAGATTATGCATATCTCCCAGAATCTCCTGATAAGCTCCGACCAGGAAAACAGCCAGATAGTAAGGTTCTGTTTTCTTCAGACTATGCACAGGCAGATAATGAGCCACATTCCGGGTAGAAATGAAATTTGCAATCTTTCCGTCCGAATCACAGGTGATATCCTGCAGGGTAGCCGAACGCTCCGGCTTCTCATCCAACCGCTGAATAGGCATAATCGGAAATATCTGATCAATCGCCCAAGAGTCGGGCAAGGACTGGAACAATGAGAAATTACAAAAATATTTATCCGCCAGCAACTTGGACAATCCCCGGAATTCATCCGGCGCATGTTTCAAGCCTCCGGCGATCTGATTAATTTCCCGCGTAATGGACCAATACAAACGCTCGATCTGAGCACGGGTCTTCAAATCCACAATACCATGACTGAACAAGTCGAGCGCTTCTTCCCGAATCTGTTGTGCATCATGCCATGCTTCCAGCATCTTATTCTGGTTCAACGAATCCCAGATACTGTACAGTTCCTGCACAAGCTCATGTGCATCCGGAGCGATTTCCTCTTCATCATCCCATTCCGGAAGAGTAGCTGTTTCGAGCACCTCGAAGATCAAGACAGAGTGATGAGCCGTCAATGCCCGTCCGCTCTCGGTAATGATGTTCGGATGCGGGATGCCGTTTTTATCGCTGACATCTACCAATGTAGAAATGGAGTCATTCACATATTCCTGAATAGAATAGTTTACACTACCTTCACTATTGGAAGAACGGGTTCCGTCATAATCAACGCCCAGTCCGCCGCCGATGTCCACAAACTCCACATTGAATCCCATAGAGTGAAGCTGCACGTAAAATTGAGAAGCTTCGCGCAAAGCCGTCTTAATGCGACGAATCTTCGTCACCTGGCTGCCAATATGGAAATGAATCAGTTTCAGGCAATCTTTCAAGCCCTTGCTTTCCATAAAGTCAAGCGCTTCGAGCAGTTCGCTGGAAGTCAGACCGAACTTGCTGGCATCACCGCCCGATTCTTCCCATTTTCCACTGCCGGAAGAAGCCAGTTTAATACGAATACCGATATTGGGCTGCACATTCAACTGCTTCGCCATTTTGGCTATCAGTTTCAGTTCGTTCATCTTCTCTACTACGAGGAAGATACGTTTGCCCATCTTTTGGGCAAGGAGTGCCAGTTCGATATAACTTTCGTCTTTATAGCCGTTACAAACAATCAATGAGTCAGAATCCGTATTGACGGCAATCACCGCATGAAGTTCCGGTTTGGAACCGGCTTCCAGTCCGAGATTGAATTTCTTTCCGTGGCTGATAATCTCTTCTACCACAGGACGCATCTGGTTGACCTTAATGGGATAGATGATAAAATTCTCGGCTTTATACCCGTACTCTTCGGCAGCCTGCTTAAAACAGGAAGACATCTTTTCAATACGGTTGTCCAAAATATCCGGGAAACGCAACAGCATGGGAGATGCCACATCCCGCAATTGTAACTCGTCAACCAGTTCCTTCAGGTCGACGGTCACTCCATCTCTCCGCGGTGTAACAACAACATGACCTGCGTCATTAATACTAAAGTACGAAGTACCCCAACCCGTAATGTTGTAGAGTTCTTCAGAATCTTCAATACGCCACTTTCTCATTTTCTGTTATTCAGTGTTTTTAGTAAATAATTGGATGGCAAAAATACAGATTTATCTACAGGCTGCCAATTAATTGGATATTATTTCTTCCAATTGGTTTATATAACCGGTCTTAATTTATAATTCCAGCAGTTCCTGCAGACGTTGCACAGATGATTCAATCTGCCAGCGGTCTTCCAGTTCGTCCGCATTAAAGATATATTGCGCCTGCGTATAAAAAGGTGCGCGCTTTTCAAGCGCCTGAATGATGAAATCCATTAATTCATCATCTTCCTTTCCCTGAAGAATGGGACGTTGCTGCTTGGCAATACGCAAGCGTCTGAACAGCACATCGGGATGTACATTCAAGAAAACGGTTTTCCCCGTCCGGTTCATAAACTCCATATTGTCATAAAAGCAGGGTGCTCCCCCGCCTGTAGAGATAACGACGTTCTCAAACTCAGCTACCTCATGAAGCATATTTCTTTCCAACTCTCGAAATCCGGCTTCCCCCCGTTCCGTGAATAGTTCTCCGACAGTTTTATGAAAACGTTCTTCGATATACCAGTCCAGATCAATGAACGGGACATTCAGTTTGCGGGCAAAAGCCTTGCCCAAAGTAGTTTTTCCGGCACCCATATAGCCGGTAAGGAAGATACGAACCATAAATGATTAATTTTGCTCACAAAATTAATCATTTAATGAATAATGAAGAATGATTCTCTATTATTTAAAAACTTTTATCCGTTCTTCCAGTGGCTGGAACTCTTTTTCTCCCGGCTTATTGACGGGCACTCCAAACGGCATTTCCGCAATCAGATGCCAATGTGCAGGCAAATTCCATGCCCGACGCACCTCATCATCAATCAACGGATTATAATGTTGCAAGGAAGCACCGAAGCCCACATCTTCAAGCATGACCCAAACAGCCAGCTGATGCATCGCTGAGGTTTGTAATGACCATCCGGGGAAATTCTCCTGATAAGACGGGAAAGCTTCCTGAAGCCCCTTCACCACCTTCTGATCTTCAAAGAACAACACCGTACCATATCCACAGGCAAAGGAATTGTCAATCTTTTCTTCGGTTTTCGCAAACGCTTCTCCCGGCACAATCTTCCTCAACGCATCTTTTACAATGTTCCATAACTTTTTATGAGACTTGCCAAGAAGAAGCACCACACGGGTAGATTGAGAATTGAATGCCGACGGCACGTGTCTCACAGCCAGATTGATAATGCATTCTATCTCCTGATCCGGAATAGGTGACTGGTCGGTAATCGAATAATAAGTCCGACGATTCTTCAAAGCTTCACTAAAAGTTCTTTCCATAATGGCTCCTTTCTTAATTTTATTTTCTTAAACTCCTTATAAATTAGAACAAGCTTCTCTGCCAACTTGTTCGATTCCGGAATATATTTGTACCTTCGCACCGTCAATGCTGTTGACATAATCATTCATTATCAGAAAATGGCTAAAGAAAAGTTCTACGTAGTATGGGAAGGAGTGACGCCGGGAGTATATGCTTCCTGGACGGATTGCCAGCTCCAGATCAAGGGTTATGAAGGTGCAAAGTACAAATCGTTTGACACCCGCGAAGAGGCGGAACGTGCACTGGCCTCGTCACCTTACGCTTACATCGGCAAGAATGCGAAGAAAAAAACGGAAGCTGCCCGAACCGGTTCCGATACACTGCCTGCTTCCGTCATTGACAATAGTCTGGCAGTCGATGCTGCGTGCAGTGGCAATCCCGGTCCGATGGAGTATCGGGGAGTACACGTGGCAAGCCGCCAGGAAATTTTTCATTTCGGCCCGATGAAAGGTACAAACAATATCGGAGAGTTTCTGGCCATCGTGCACGGACTGGCATTGCTGAAACAGAAAGGATTTGATATGCCCATTTATAGCGACAGCGTGAATGCCATCAGCTGGGTGCGACAGAAAAAATGCAAAACCAAACTTCCCCGGAATGAAGAGACCGAAGAACTGTTTAAAGTGATAGAACGGGCAGAGAAGTGGCTCAGAGAGAACACTTACACCACCCGTATTCTTAAATGGGAAACCAAAGTGTGGGGAGAAATTCCGGCAGACTTCGGCAGAAAATAATAGCCGGAAAGTCTATTCTGCGACTTGATCAGCAGCCTGTTCCTTCTTATGTTTAAACACAAAGCGGAGCATCAGAAAATTAGTGGGAACAGCCACAGCGAGCACACACAAGGGAGCTATCTCCTGATCTACATTCAAATAGAGGAACAAATTGAACAATCCCATATGTATCAGATAGTTCACCAAATGGCTGCCTCCAAATCCCAAAGCCCTTTTCAAAGAAGGGTTGCTACGGAACGTGAAATAAGAAGTCAGAAAGAAATTACAGATAAAACTCGTCACATAGCCTATCGTGTAGGCAATATTCAAGTTGGTCATTTCGTATTCCTGCAACAGATAATAAACCCCATAATGTATTCCGGCGGCCAACGTTCCCACCGTGCAATAACGAATAAACTGGTAACGTTTACCCTTCGATTGAAATACTGATTTTACAATTTCCATTAGTAAGTAGTTTTAGTTTTATAGTTCAGTTCAGATGTTTCATTTTCATTCAGTCAGATGGACGCGCAAAGTCCTGAGTCAGTTGTTCCCACACTATTTTCAGCCATATCAAGGTACAAGGCAGAGCCTTCAGAGCATAAGGTTTCACATATTCCGCTCTTATGAATCTTGGAAAAAGATCGGTAGTAGACAAAGAAGTCAGTAGAATACAGAATATAAGCAATGACAGATTCAATATCGGTGTGGCAGCTTTTGTCGGTGTCTTTACATACCAGATTCCAACAGCAATCATGGCAGTCAGATAGCCATAGGTTTCAGTGCCGGTGCTAAATAGCACCATAAACAAAAGTGCAGAGGATAGAAACAAGAATCTGAAAGATTCATTTCCGTATTGCCGGATGCGTAAATAAGGAAGGGCAAACAAAATCATTCCGGGCACGATTATCCATAAATCGCTGAATGAAGCTCCCGTTATCCGATGTAACATACCCAGCAAAGATATGTTTTGATTGATGCTAAACTGATTCAGCCCATTCTTATAGACAAGCACATCGAGCCATTCCTTATACGAATGAACGACATATTCCGGAGAAGCATAGAGCATCGGAAGCAGAAAAACGATCACTGCCCAAAAGACTAATCCGCCGGCGAGTTTCATTTTGTGTTTCGAGAATAAAAAGAAAGCCAGTCCGACTATCCCATAAAGTTTGGTCATAGTCCCTAATACAATCATCAAAGCAGCCCAAAAATCCTTTTCTTTCTCGATCAGTACATAGGCAAAAATAATCATAGCCGTAATACCTATGCTATATTGCTGAGACAAAACAGCTGTAAAAACGTCATTTACAGAAACTAATATAACAACAGCAAATTGCCACTTTTTCAAATCTAACTTGCTGATAGCATAATAAAGGAAACCACAATTCACCAGGCACCAAAGGATCATCCCCAACGGTCTGGGAAGAACCGCAAAAGGAGAAATCAACGCAGTGAAAGAAATACCATACAGAAAGAAATCCTTCTGTTCCTGAAGATATTCTACATATAAAGGAGAAGAAGATATCGCATGCCAAAAAGACTGGCTAAATATAACATAATTGCTATATGTCCCCTTCATCATCAATGATAAACTGCAAGCTAATCCTACTCCCATCCACAAGATGAATAGAAAGACGGGATTCTGCACATATCCTTTCAACCTCTCCAACATATCATCAATAAGTTTTTTAGTTCATTTACAAATACCCCCTTTTTCATATCAGGCAACATCACTTCGCCTCTTAAGTCTACAGGAACCTCTTTGATGAAGGTGGTATCATCAAGAGAGGCCTTATATATAAACTCCGTATCAAACAAGAACTGTTTAATACGAGTGGACGCAAGAAAAGCTTTTCCCTTACAGTTAAAACCTTTTAATCCCCCCTGTGTATCTGTGTGAGTCAGCCCTAACAGCATAAAGTTCAAGAAACGTGAAGCATGACTCGCCAACTTTCTGCGGGTAGAAAGTTGTGAATAATACGTATGATTACGATTTGCTACAACTACATCATACCCTTCCTCAAGATATTTAATCACCTGACAAACAGACTCAATCTTATATGGAAAATCATAATCTGTATAAAGAGCCAGCTCTGAATCAGAATGTGCTATACCATCACGAACAGCAGCTCCTTTCCCTTGATTTATCTTATTGTCTACAATGATAGTGTTGGGTAAGTTATTTGTCAAACGAAGTACAGCTTCTTCCGTAAATCCGCGTTTGGAACCATCATTTACTACGATAAAGCGAATATTGTACCCGTTCAGCATCCCTTCCAACTCTTTATGTTTTTCAATCAGTTGCTGCTCCCATCCTTCATGAGGATTATAACAGGGCAATATGACATCAATCCGTTCATCATCTTTTTTATGTAGAAAAGGAGTTGGAGTTCTTGATGTATAGTCCTGAGTTAATTGTTCCCAGATGATTTTAAACCAAATAATAGCACATGGGAGAGCTTTAAGTGCAAATGAAGTTATGTATTCAGTCCTGAAATGTTTTGAAAAAAGAATACTGCTTGAAGACGCTGCCGTCAACGCAAAACAGAATAGCAATAAGCATGTATTCAGCACAAACGATTTTTTATACGTTGGCGTACTTACATACCATATACCCACACCAATTAGAGCTCCCACATATCCACATTCTTCCGTCCCCGTACTAAACAAGACCATAAATAACAGAACTGATGCCAAAAACGAAAGCCGAAAATTTCTATTCTCATATTGTCCAATACGCAAATAAGGTAATAAGAATAAAACAATTCCAGGAATTATCAGCCACATATCGCTATATTCAACAGCATGAGTAATCTTTCGAACCATTCCTAATAAAGAGATATTCTGATAAAAGCTCAACTCATTAACATCATTCTTAACTACAAGAATACTAACCCATTCTTTATAAGAATCAAATACATATTGTGGAGAAGTATAAAACATTGGAACTACAAATAGAACGAATGCCCAAAATAGAATTCCCCACAGAAAATATAATTTTCTTTTAGAGAAAAGGAAAAAAGCTAACCCCACAATCCCATAAATTTTGGTTAATGTGCCTAACACAATCATCAATGCAGCCCAAAAATCTTTTTTTCTCTCGACAAGAATAAAAGTAAAAAGAATGAAAGCGGCTACTGCTGCATTATACTGCTGAGTCACAACAGATAAATATAAGCCATTATATGACAACCAAACAATAATGGCTGTTTTCCATTTTTCAAACTCTAACTTTTTTATAGCAAAGTACAATAAAAGAGCATTACACAAACTCCACAAAGCAGAACCCACCATTGTTGGCATGATTGAAAAAGGAGCAATCAATAAAGTAAAAGGAATGCCATATAGAAATAAATCAAAATATTCTTTAGGATATTCTACATATAAAGGCGTTTGCTCCAAAGCATGAAAAAATGAACGGGAAAATATCAAGTAGTTATTTGCAAGTCCTTCTGTCCAGCTTACCCAAAATCCCCTGATAGCCACCCCAAACCACAAAATTGCTAATACAATAGGATTTTGCACTAACCTTAGTATAAATCTTATTATATCTTTCATTTCATTATATCCTTGTTTAGTTTTATATAATCTATAAAACGACCAAAACTAACATTCTTTTTCCTAAAATATAGGATGAAAGCATCCAGCCTTTTTTCCATTCCTTCTCCTGCATGATTCCTTATAATAAATGGCAGTTTCCATTCCGGATGTTCATTTAACGGATAAAATTCCCACGGATGAAAGTATGTCACAAAATATCCATCATGCCGATGAGTGTATTTACACAGCCAACGATAAAGTGAAGCAGGCAAATTATGGCAGGAAAGCCAAAATAAAGGAAAACGCAGCAAAGGAGTAACTGATGCCGGCATTTGCATCACACGGTCTTTTATAAAAGGAGTACGGGGAGTAGAAAGCCGCATATATCTTCCTGGGATAAATGTCGGATTCAAGGAAGAATTATATATATACCCCGCCTCATATACAGCTTTTTCCGACACAGGCATCATGCGTGCCTGCCGATAGCCATAAACTTTGGTTCCGGTGATTTCCTCCAACTGATCCTTCGACCTTTTCAGATCTTCTACTTCAAAGGTCCAATGATAGAAGCCATGAGAAGCAATCTCGTGACCTCCCTCCTGAATGCGCTTTATTATATCAGGAGCATGAAGAGCAAAATTTGCCGTACAGAAAAAGGTCGCTTTTACCTGATTCCGTTCTAAGCAATCCAAAATTCGGGTAGTCCCCTCTACAGAAACTTTAATTTGCTCTTCCATTGATATGTCCACCTGATGTTCTTTGGGCACATCAAATTCCTCAATGTCAAAACTTAATAAAATCATTCCAATATCAGTCTAGTTTACGTTTGTTGCTGTGAGTTGCTGCAAATATGCAGCCACAGCCTATAATGCTTGCATATCGTTTAGTCTTTTATAATAACCGTCTAATTCCAATAATTCTTCATGACGTCCACGCTCTACGATTTCCCCTTCATAGAGCACACAAATCTCATCCGCATTTTTGATAGTAGAAAGACGGTGAGCAATTGCAATCGTGGTACGCGTCTTCATCAATCTCTCCAATGCTTCTTGTACCAAACGTTCCGATTCAGTATCCAGTGCAGAAGTAGCCTCATCCAGAATCAGGATGGGAGGATTCTTCAGAATAGCACGGGCGATGCTGACACGCTGTCTCTGTCCACCGGAAAGTTTGCCGCCACGGTCACCGATATTTGTATTATATCCTTCCGGCTTTTCCATAATAAAATCATGGGCATTGGCAATCTTAGCGGCCTCTATGACTTGTTCCATAGTTGCATTTTCTACGCCAAAAGCAATATTATTGAAAAATGTATCATTAAAAAGAATGGCTTCTTGATTTACATTGCCAATCAAACTGCGCAAATCGGCAATACGTACATCTTTAATACTTGTACCATCGATGGTGATATCTCCTCCTTGCACATCATGATAACGTGGCAATAAATCTACGAGCGTTGATTTTCCTGAGCCTGACTGTCCTACCAAAGCAACTGTCTTTCCCTTTGGCACTGTTAAGTTCACATGTTTCAACACTTCTCTTTTACCATCATAGCTAAAGCTTATATCTTTAAACTCAATCCGATCATTCATTCCAGTCAATGGTTTCGGATTAGGAATTTCTTTAATATTATTTTCAGCCTTCAATATTTTGTCCACACGTTCCATAGAAGCAAGCCCCTTGGGGATATTGTAACCAGCCTTGGCAAAGTCTTTCAACGGATTTATCACGCTATACAAAATAACCATATAAAATATAAACGTTGGTGCAGTTAATGACGAATTATGCCCTAAAATCAAAGCACCACCAAACCATAATACAGATACAATCAAAATTGTTCCCAAGAACTCACTCATCGGATGAGCCAAAGCTTGTCGCATAGCCACTTTATTGACTGCATCACGGAGTTCATTACTACACCTCGTAAAACGATCTATCATTCTGTCTTCTGCAATAAACGCTTTGATAATACGCAAACCACCCAATGTTTCTTCCAACTGAGACATTGTATCACTCCACTTACCTTGTGCCTCCAGTGATTGACGCTTTAGTTTTCTTCCGACCTTACCCATCAGCCAGCCCATAGCCGGCAATACCAAAACGGTGAAAAGAGTTAACTTCCAGCTGGTAGCAATCAATGTTATAAAATACAATATAATCATGATAGGGCTCTTTATCAACATGTCCAATGAACTGGTAATAGAGTTTTCCACCTCTCCCACATCACCACTCATACGAGCTATAATATCTCCTTTTCTCTCCTCTGAGAAAAAGCCCATCGGCAAACGCATTACCTTCGCATATACCATGATACGGATATCCCTGACAACTCCTGTACGCAATGGAATCATCACAGCTGAAGATGCAAAATAACAGGACGTTTTAAATAAAGTCATCAAAGCCAGAAACAGTCCCAGAAAAATCAAAGCAGTAGTAGGACCATTATCCTGAATCATTTGGGAAACATAATAATAGAAATTATTTATCGCAACATCTTTAAAACCGGCAGTTCCCCATTCCATATACTCATATACCTTATTATTCTCTCCTGTTTTAAACAAAATATCCAGAATCGGAATTAACAAAGTAAATGAAAACACATTGAATACAGCTGACAAGATATTCAGCAAAATAGCCCATCCGATATACTTCTTATATGGCGACACAAAACGTCGCATCAGTTGCAAAAATTCCTTCATTATTTGAAATAAAATAAGTTAAGGCTGCAAAGATACAATAAAACTGTCTAACAGTTGAAGGTTTCTTTCAATAATTAATACGAATTATATAATAGCCACCTTCTTGACCATTTATTCGTCTATTTCACTCCAACACTACTCATTATCAAAAGATATGGGCACCACATGATAATAAACCCCATGAGATCTCCGGTACGATTTCACTCCCAACTTTTGCAGAATACGCCCCAAATAAGATACTTGCCGAGGTGAAAACTTCATCTTACTAGCCTTCTGTATTCGTTGTAGCAAATCCGCAGCAAGCAACCATTCTCCTGCCTCTTCGTCGGCCGCCGCCCGATAATATACCTGAAACAATTGCTCGATCGCAGGAGACTGCTCAAACTCCTGATTAGACTCCGTCATAATAGCTTCCTCTTCTTCATCAAACCAATACCGTTCATTTTTATAAAGCGCCGTCATTGCTTGTGCATAAAGCTGCTCATAATCAATGGGACGCACCACATCAATCACTCCCGTCACTTCGACGCCGATAAAACGGCGACTACCGGAAGTGTCTGTCAGTAAGTCTTTATGATTACTCGTCCCGATAAAAGAAGCATACCGGCGGAGTGATTCCACAGCTGACGCATTCGGGCGACGGGTATTAACAACCGGTTTTTGCAAAATATGTTTAAGGAATGACTGCTGATTGACACCTATCTGATCAAACTCATCCATATTGATAAGAAGAAAACGATTCAGATACAACTCGGCGTCCCTTTTACGGCTAAAGTCAATGCTGTCCGTATAATACGCCTGCAAACACGGAGGCAGAATCAGACGGCAAAAGGTAGACTTACGATAAGCCTGCGGACCGATTAGAATAGGTGAAGTACTGTTCGCATGATTTTTGTCAACTCCACGCCAGTGCGCCACTGTACTGAGAAACCAACGACGAAAAAGTTGTCCCCAATGAGGATTATCACAAGGAACTCTTTCAGCCAGGTCACGGATGTGGTCTTTACCGTCCCAATGGGGAAGATCATAAAGAAATTCCTCGACAGGGTGATAAACGGGAACATGATCGGAATTCAGATATCGGACCACATCCTTATCCCAAAGTTTGATGCCCTCATACATCGCATTCATCGTAATACTTGCCATCACCCGTTTGTCTATGGGGCGAAAATAAAAGTTGAAACTGTTCCGCTCACGGTATTCCACGCTCGAAGTCAGCATATTGAAACGAAACTCATATCGGCGTTTCATAAACTCATCTGTCTGCATGACAAACAATTGCTCCGGCAGCAAACTACTTTTATCGGCAAAACCCTCGCACGTACCATACACGTTCTTCACCGTCTCGCGAATCAGGAATTCATCTTTCGGTAAACGATAATGAGCACGTGCCCATCGCACGGTGTCTTCCTGTGGAATACCGGCACGAAAACACTGCTCAGCCAGACAAACAAGCAATGAGTGTATATCATCGCCTGGGCGGTATCCTTTTTGCTCGGCCAATGCCCGGGCAAATGCTGCTTCAAAAAGAACAGAAAGTGCTTCGTAACTATCATATCCGGGAACAAGCCGCTGTAAAGGAGAAGCCTGCGCCTGTACCTGCTCTCGATAGGTGGTTTCCCCCGGCAAAGATGCTGGCTGTTTCAGATAAACAGGCATGGCTTCGGGATTAAAATACAGCTCTGGGTCGAAAGTCAGTCGGCAATACTGTTCCAGCGAAGGCTCTCTTAATTCGATATCAAACGGGAGTTGGGGCTGGTAATATTTCACAGCCAGACGATAAGCATGCGCATGAAAGACTTCCGCCTGTTCGCGATTATCAGGCAGACGATTGTCAGGATACGTAAAACGAACCCATATCTTTACAGACTTTCCTGAAGAACCGATAAAAGCAAGATACGTCTGAGGCAGTTCCTTCACACACTCCTTCACCTCATCAGCTTCCATACGTCCGGACAACCCGTTGACCTGAAGCATAACGATTCCATTATATTCGGCCATCGCCATCACCCCGTTTTTTCTGACAAAAGCTGCCGCCGGAAGTATCTTCGGGACCCTCTCTATATAATCATTTTTATCACCGGGAAGTATATAAGGCAGGACTTCTCTCATATTAGAGACCAGTTGTGCTTTAGTTTCCTTTTTCATCTGCTCTACGAGCTGTTCAATCTTCAACGTACGCATCGTATTTACTTTGCCATCGTCTCTCACTTGTGTTATTCTCATTTTTTCTTTCGCTGTTTGTCCTGCTTGCGTTGTAGGGCAATATATATTTTGCACAAAAGTACTGTAAACATTCTATGTAAACAAGTTTCTGATCATAAGTTTCATTCCCATCTCCTCTCCCTCTACTAGAAAAGAAAAAATATATTTTAGTCTCACGGTCTCACTACTTTTACATAATCATCAAATAATTAATATATTATAGGATGAGAGATACTTTTTACAGAGGTATCTCTCATCATTCCCTCACTGAAATTACTCTATTCTAACCTGTCTCTCACCTTCTTTTGTTTATCTCTCATTCTGCTTTCCAACTTCCATTATTTAATTTCAGACCTATACATTTCTCCTTTTAGAAGTACTTTAAGGCGCATATATTTTACCATTCATTATCATGCAAACAATCCTATAATTGCTTGTTTTACAACTATTATTGTCGTATCTTTGAAGGACGTTATTCATCATACTACCCGGGTGAACCGACCTGTTCACCCAGGTACACAGATACGTTCTCGAAGGTGCAATGATCGGTTCACCCGGGTAGAACGATGAAGATGTCAGTAAGATGACACGCAGATAAAGGCTTTAAATGCCGAAGAGATAAGTAACACCATATATAAACAACAGATAAACAACAATTAAGATGGCAGTACAATTCGAATTTTATAAGAATCCCGTTCAGGGAGAAGAAGAGGGGGAAACAAGTTATCATCCCAGAGTCGTGAATTTTCAACACGTGACTACCCAAAGACTGGCAGTCGAAATTCACTCGGCAACTACCTTTGGCAAGGCCGAAGTGGAAGCAATGTTAATGGAACTCAGTCGGTGCATGGGCAACCACTTACGCGAAGGGCAAAGAGTACATCTTGACGGGGTCGGCTATTTTCAGATCACATTACAAGCAACAGAGCCGATACATTCCATGGCCGCACACGCTGACAAAGTGAAGTTTAAATCGGTCAGTTTCTTGGCGGACAGAGATTTAAAAGGTGAGCTTATAGGTATGCATGCACAACGCTCAAAGTATAAACCCCACTCGGCTACCCTCTCCCAGGAAGAAATAGACAAAAAATTAACCGGGTACTTCGCTACGCATACGGTTTTGACCCGCTCTGATATGCAGTCACTTTGCCAATTCACACACAGTATGGCGGCGCGCCATATTCGCAGGTTGAAAGAAGAAGGTTCTTTGCAGAATATCGGAATTCGTACGCAACCGATTTATGTGCCGTGTCCAGGACATTATGGGAAATAGTTGTAAAATAGAATGAGAGATAGGGTAAAATAGGGTAATTCCAGTGAGAAAAGAATGAGAGATACCTCTGTAAAAAGTATCTCTCATTCTATAATATCCTAGTTATTAGGTGATTATGCAAAAGTAGTGAGACCGTGAGACTAAAAAAATTCTTTTATAGCAGACTTAGATATAATCACAACACCCAAAGAGGAAGCACAAATGAGCTTCCTCTTTTACCTAATATCGCTTATGGAATATCTTGAATAATTCCTTCCCAACTATCAATCCCTATTCGAGATAAATACTGTTCAAAATAATCATCTTCTTCATCTGTATCCGCTTTTTGATAGGTTGTCCATACAGGCTTGGCTTCACCATTATGAGGTGCATCGGCATACTTACGCAATCCCAAACAAGCACCATCTCCCAAATGGTCAAACCAACTATGCCATTGTATGCCATTAATACCGTCCAAATTGTTAATCTTCTTCCAACCATAAGCAAATCCGGCAGCCTGATCCTGCAAATCATCATCTTCATAAGATGGCGAACATGTGCCCGCTTCAGAAAGCCATACAGAACGTCTGATAGTTCCTTTATATTGATTTCGGGATGTTTTCACCCACTTATCCAACACTTCCAAATTTTTCAAGGTCACATATTCCGTATCCATAGAATAAGTTGCCTGTTCATCATCTCCAAGTACACGGGTTACCTAACTGAGCCGGGTAACTATGACACGCCAATGACCAGAAGAAATCACCTTCGCTTTCACTGAACTGATTCATAAAGTCGAGCATATCTCTTACTTTATACCAACCGCCACCGGCAGCGATATTCCATCCATGCGAGAAAGAGATAAAGACTTCTGAGTGCTGGTCATATTGATGCGCAATATTATAGCACATACGCATCGAACGGAGATAAGTATCCATAAACGTGGCAATCGGTTTGTCACCCATATTGGTCCAATGACTTCCTCCATCCACTTCGTTATGTATAATCCAGTGCGCTATGCGCATATTAGGGTCACTATATCTTTCTGCCAGGAAGTCAAGTGCTGCAGCGTAACAATTTGTAGACTCTATTGTGGTCATATTGGGCATTGTATAAGGAGCTATACCATTAAAATCCGGATGTTTCAAAAGAGTACCGGCATCTCCGGTAGGAGGAACCAGCAAAATACCTGCTACAGAGATTCCACGTTTACTCGTTTGCTCCAACACAGCATCAAATGAACTCTTCATATATCCCTCATTAAAATAATATGTCCTGCCACCGTAAGTATGCGGAATATCTCCTTCCTGTTGAGAAAGATGCATGAAATGAGAAATAGGAATGTTGATGGTGGCACTGGCAATACCCAAATCATCCAAATCAGATGCAAGGAATCCATGGTTTATCAATCCTCCCAACCCCTTCTTAGATTTTAAAGGAATAGCCTCAACACTTTGTTTTACGTGTATTTTATCCACGTTCGCATAGCGGGCATGAGAAACAATCTCATCCTTGGAAGCTCCTTCTTTGTATATAGCCCACTTAGACAATAAACGATCATACTTATAGTCACCTATAGTAACATATCTATCCAACTGAACGTTAAAAGAGCCGTTTGATAAAGGTGTTTTATTTTCCACCTTTTCCACTTTGAACATATCCACAAATGGTGGAATCTCTCCCAAGAAGAAAGTACCTTCTCCCGTATAGTTACCTTGAATACTGATCGTACTCTCTCCTACCACCACATCAGTTACATGGCAATCATATTCTTTATTCAGATAATCTTTAATTCCTTGTTCGTACTTCTCTTTATTAAGTGCTTCATTATTCTCGTCCTCTTCCGCCTGTTTTTCCTCATCATTCATCATACGTAGGCGTATATTACGCATTTGTATGATATTATTAGGCTGGTCTCCAAAATCCAGACGCAGAAAATCTTTCACTTTTCCCCAATCAAACTCCTGTCTATATTTCTTTAGACGAACGCTGAATGAAGCCCATTCCGTAGAAGCAGGAACGGTTCCCGCACTCATGCTATGAGTAGCATCAATCCCATTTTTTGCATCAGCAAAAAAGAGTTCAAGGTTACTCATCCCCATTTCCGTCTGATATTCAAATTCAAGAACATTACATTCTTCGGGAACATCTTCTTTAAACAAACCGGCAGTCGCCCAAGGATCACCATTAGTAGTTTCTATCGTATAACTACTGTCTTCATTCTGAGTTAACGTTACTCCCGACTTATAGGGCCCATCCAATAACATATAAACAGGCGGGATAACAATATCCTCAGGAGGAATAACTTCTCCCCCATCATCTTCAATAAAGTCATCATTACAGGAAGACAAGTTCATCACAAAAAATGCCATTAAAAACAACATGCCACATCGCCCTAGCAGGCGTTCAGGCCTTCTCGTAAAGAAAACTTTCAAATTTTCCATAATTTCAGTTTTAGTTAATAATGTCGTTGATTAAAAATTCTCAATAATATTCCAATCAGGAATTCCAATTAAAGGTAAGAATTGTTCGAAGTATTCATCTTCTTCATTTGTGCCTGCTTTTCGATAAACTTCCCACACAGGTTTGGCTTCCCCTCTGTAAGATTCATCCAAGTATTTACGCAATCCGAAGCAAGCTCCGTCTCCCGGATGATCAAACCAATTATGCCATTGTAGCCCATCAATCCCTTCCAATGCATTGATTTTCTTCCAGGCGAAAGCCAAACTAGCCGCTTGCTTCTGAAAATCTTCATCCGAATAAGTAGGAGAATTTACTCCAGCCTCAGAAAGCCAGACAGAGCGCTTAATAGTCCCTTTATATTTATTTTCTTTGGTAAGCGCCCACTTACTCAGAACTTCCAGATTCTTAAACGTAATAAATTGGGTATCCATGGAAAACGTTGCGTTCGGATCAATCCAAACACATGGATTCGTCAAATCCTGAGAATAGCTATGATAAGCTAATCCCCACTGAAAGTCCCCTTCTACCCGACTATAAACATTCAACAAATCAATGATTTCCTTGCTTGTATAGAGCCACCATCCCACATTCGCTATCTGTGTCCAGGAATGTGTAAAGGAGCCCAAAACCTCTGCCTGCTTATCATATTGGCGTACTATATTATAACATATACGCATTGATTTTATATAGGTGTCCGTAAATACAGTAAGAGGTTTTACTCCCATATTTGTCCAGTCTATACAGCCGTCTACCTCATTATGCATAATCCAATGAGCTATACGCCCGTAGCGATTGTCCGCCGTACAATATCTTTTCGCCAGAAAATCAAATGCCGCCGCATAACAATTCACCGATTCCAGAGTAGTCATATTAGGCATTGTATAAACCCCTCTTTCATAATCCGGATGTTGCAACAATGCCCCCAAGTCAGGGTCTACACATTTAGCTGCCGGTTCGACAAGAATGATGGGAGCAACAGCAATATTCCGTTTGGCTGCTTCTAAAAGAGGAACGTCAAGCACAGTCTTGAGGTAACCTTCATCCATATAATAGGTTCTTCCCCCATAAGTATGCGCAATATCTCCCGCTCTTGGCGTCAGGTGCATAAACTGAGTGATACAAACATTAATCGTAGCACTGCTTATCCCCAACGAAGTAAAATCCGATATATATTGGTTAGGAATAATTCCACCCAACCCTTTCTTTGAAGTCAGTTTGATAGCCGGAAGATTCTGAAACGCATGAATTTCATCCGCTTGATGCGCATGAGAAACCAGTTGGTCTCTTTCTACTCCCTCTTTATAAATAGCCCACTTTGACAAAAGACGGTCATATAACGCTCCATCCCTTTCTACATAGCGCTCTAACTTAATTTCAAAAGATGAATCTTCTAACTTCAACTTATAAGGAGCCTTCTTCACATCTATGATATCCAAATAAGGAGGAATCTCACCTAAAAAGAAGTTGCCTTCACCGGTATATTCACCAGTAACGCAAACGGAAGATTCCATTACTGAGACCTGAGAAATTTTACACGAATAGCTTTTTCCCAAATAAGCATTCAGATCTTGTTCGTGTTGAATATCTTCTTCGTCAAAAGGAGATTCAGGTATCTCCTCTTTCTCTTCCTCGTGACAGGAAGAAACAATGAAAGGACAACAGGACAGAAACAAAAGAATAATAAACGACTCAATATAAGCCTTTCTCATTTTAAAAAAATGACTTTTCAATAGCTCCATAAGTAAACTGTAAAAGGGTTTAGGTTTAATTATACAAATATAGAGCTATTAATATGAACACATGCAAAATCCTACTTCTTTTTACAATTTTTATACACAGCAAAAAATATTACTACCGAAAAACATCTTAACTGACAATCATCTATTATCACAAATGAATACTAATCAATCAGCAAAGCTTTCATCGGCTTTTTGTCTCCCATATAATAGACGGAAATACAAAAAGCTTCCCAATCCGCATACCCTCCGAATCGCCAGACATAAGAATCGACCCAACAGGGAAACTCTTCGTATCTGAAAGAAACAACACCGTCTTCTGAGTGGAGATAAGTGGTCACTATATCCTGAAATTGCGCATGAGAACGTTTTGCGCATGGAATGACAAATGCCATATGCAAAACGATCGCACTTGCTGCCACAATTGATACACTTCTACACCAAACCGCATTAAATGAAGTCTGTTCACTGATCAGCTTGATTAAAATCACAACAGAAAACAACTCTATTCCAAACAATTGCCGGACATTTCGAAATCCTATAACCAAGCTAAAAACAAGTTCAATTAAGATTACATAAAAATAAAGTTGATTATCATAGAAAAACTTTCTCAGGGTATGATTATTGTTGTTTCTCTTTTCACGAAAAAAAGTATATACCAGCAAAAACAGAAGAACATAAAATGCCCGAAGCTCACCGATTATCAATAAGAAGGTTTCCCAGATGGAAGGATGATCAAACGACGCGCGCCCGCGGGCAGCAGGCGATAAACACAACAACAAGGTCCCAAGCCAAAAGCCGGCAACCAAAGCTATTTCAGGTGATTTAGGCTTCCTCTTATTATATTGTACACAATAAATAATAAACAAAGCCCCGGAAATGCCTATAACCAAAGATTCATGTGTCCAACCAGAAATGACGCCCAGCAAAAAAAGAAGAAAAGCAACTCCCCAATTCACCCTTTCCATTTGCCGCACTTTAGTATAAACAAGCAGAAAAGCCAAACAAAGAACGGCGCTCCAAGTATAATTGAGAGCACCACTCATCAGTAAAAAGAGATCAACCGGGCAAGGCAATAAGAACCATATAAAGAAAACTGCAGCAACCCAGTAACCGAATTTTGTCAGATTTCTTTTTCCGGAAATCCATATAACCAACATATTAAGTAACAGAAAAGCGAATACATTGATTAAATTAAAACAATTCTCCCCCCAAAGTCCGGCAAACGACTGCTCCAGAATATGAGGAATGGTACGGCCATTCACATAAAAATAATGATTATATTGCGAAAAAATAACATCGGTAAATGATGATATCTTCTGCTCAAATCCTATCGATGTGCCTTCAAAGAAAGACTTAGCTGCCACAGGAGTCAAATAGAATGAATAAAGATAATCATCTCCACATATCGGAGTGTACATATTCATCAGGTAAAATAAACTTCCTATTATCAACAGAAATGCGCCAATACCAATCCGAACCGTTTTTTTACTCATAATCTTAGCTATTGTTTCACACCATTATATTCTCTTGCAATGTAGGTAGGACGATTCTTTGTTTCATTGAAAATACGTCCTATATACTCCCCTATGACTCCCAAGGACAGCAACTGTATCCCACCTAGAAAAAGAATCACAACCATCAGAGTAGGGAAACCCTGTACAACTTCGCCCCATATCAATGTTTTAAACATGATAAAGCACATGTATATGAAAGCAACCAGGGAAACTATAATTCCAGCAAAAGTAGAAATGCGTAAAGGAGCTACAGTAAAGGAAGTCACCCCTTCCACAGCCAAGCTCAGAAGGCTGAAAAAGTTAAACGAAGATGTACCGGCAACACGATCTTCCTGCTCGAATTTGATCTCTTTCTTACGAAATCCAATCCAGCAATACATACCTTTAGTATATCTTTGGCTCTCACGCATCTGTTTCAAAGCGTTTACACAACAACGATCTAACAGTCTGAAATCACCGACATTCGGGAGAATCTCCACACGGGTCGTTTTCTGCAATAACTTATAGAATAACAAGGACAGATATTTACGCATCAAACTCTCCTTGCCTCTGGTTATTCGCTTTGCGTATACATCATCATACCCTTCTTCCCAATATTTCAACATTTCAGGGATTAAGTGAGGAGGATGTTGCAAGTCAGCATCCATAATCACCAGACAATCGCCTGTAGCATAATCGAAACCAGCTAACATTGCTACTTCTTTTCCAAAATTGCGCGACAGGTCGACAAAATTAATTCTCTCATCTTGTGATCTCAAAAATTTAATAACTTCCAATGTTTTATCATGGCTGCCATCATTAACAAACAAAATCTCCCACTCATATTCTGCATAAGAATCCATCATTTCTTTTAGCTTCGAATAGAGCTCTGGAAGAGAGAGTTCCTCGTTGTATGCAGGTATTAAAACACTAACTTTACTCATATTTTTTTAGATTTTAGAACAAAACGAACAAGAAGAAAATTAACCGGCACTACTAATGCAAACACAGGAAGAGGTGCCCATCTCTCGGGAACTCCGATCCATATAAATAGCGACAACAGCCCGATATGCAACAAATAATTGATAAAATGACTGATACCAAATCCTATTCCTTTCCTAACAGTAGGCTTAGTATTAAAGGTGAATATATTAGACAAGTAAAAATTCAGAATAAAGCTAATAGCATAACCAATAGTATATGCAATAGCTGGTAACATCAATACACATAAAAAGAAATAAATACCATAATGAGTAGCAGTTGCCAGAACACCAACCAATATGAAACGAACAAACTCTCTACGCTTATTAAAAACAGACATCATCCAATACTCTTTTATTGATTTTGATCCAACTACCTACAGGAGACTTATAAAACGGTACAATATTATAAATAATACATAAGACCAGCAAAAAAGTATAACTAAATATACAAAAATAAATAATATCACTTCTCCATTAGATTAAATCATAGAATGATATCTAAGGTGCAATTTCTCTACTCATCTTCATGAGTTACCACCACACATCACTTTATACATTCAAGAAAAAAGCTCCCTTATTTTGATCACAACATCCATATTCTGCGAATCAAATTTTCGAGCAAACAAATGCTCTGTTTCTAATAAATATTGCAAATCCTCCATTTTCCAAACATAAGGATTCCCCCGTTCCCAATCAATTGCACGAAGTCCGGCATTCAACTGCTCACTACCTGGATAAATATGACTCCGCCTTTCTGAGTTCCACAATATAGATTGAAGAAATATTTCGTCACCACAGCAAACATTTTTAAAACGCCTTAAAATAAAAGACTTTTGGGCTAATATAATTGTTAGCAACTCATGCGTAATACTAACCCAATTGGAACCCTTTTTAAATTCAATTTCTTTAGGTCGGTTATAATGGAAGAAATCCTGCAACTTTAAAAAGCTTATTCGAAGAGATTGTACTTGCTTTTTAAAAATACGAGGTGGAATTTTATAATAACGACAGAACAAATGATATTTAAAAACCTTTCTTTCGAGATCTTTTAAATTAGCCTCACCACAAGAGTAAGGCACAAACTCATACCCCTTATTTTTCTCGAAGAAATGATGGATATAGTCTTGTGACTTTATCGGCAAATCGACTCCTGACAACAAATGATAATAATCATAAGGACCTTTCATACTGGCTGTCTCAAGTAACAACAGTTCAGCCTTTACCACACTAATATCACCCCATCTTACGTCAAGACGTTGCTCAAGTACAAAAAGACGAGCTTTTGCAAGCCGAAATAAATCTTGCTCTAAAGGTCCGAGCACGACTTTCTTATCAATATGCAGATATATATCATTCCTCCCATCATCAAGCATAGAAAGTAGTATCTTCAATATTTGAAATTCATTATGGGCCAGAATTAAAAAAGCATGTCTCATTACCTTTGCATCATTAAATAAGTTCATTATCATGCAAAGATACAACAGATAGAATTCCAATACAACAATAGTTAGATAAATTCCAAACATATATTTTGATAAGTATTGGAATCTATCTATCTTTGTGAAATTTAAGTCTTAAATCATTAAATTGGAGCTGACACCCGATTCTTAATGGAGACAAAGACAATAACGTCATTAACCTAAACAACTATTATATAGACCAATAATATCCATAATTACAATGATAGATAAACCTATATATGTGACTTCCCCCCTACTGCCTTCTTTGGAAGATTTTACTTTCTTATTAAAAGAAATATGGGAAAGCAAAATGCTGACAAATAATGGCAACTTCCACCAAAAGCTAGAAGAGGAATTAGCTAAGTATCTTAAAGTTCCCTATCTCAGTTTGTTTACGAACGGAACTCTACCTTTAATAACCGCTTTACAAGCAATGAGAATTACCGGTGAAGTGATAACTACTCCCTTTAGCTTTGTAGCAACAACACATTCTCTTTGGTGGAATGGAATCAAACCTGTTTTTGTAGACATTGAGCCAGAAACCTGTAATCTGGATCCTAGTAAAATAGAAGCGGCCATTACCCCCAGGACTACAGCTATCATGCCTGTACACGTTTACGGGAAGCCTTGTAAAACGAAAGAGATTCAAGAAATTGCCAATAAATATGGATTAAAAGTCATATATGATGCCGCTCATGCTTTTGGAGTAGAAATAAACGGGGAAAGCATTTTAAACTTTGGAGATATGGCTACTCTGAGTTTTCATGCAACGAAAGTTTACAATACTTTGGAAGGTGGAGCATTAGTCGTTCATGACGAGCAGACTAAAAAGCGCATCGACTATCTAAAGAACTTTGGTTTTGCCAGTGAAACTGAAGTTGTAGCCCCCGGTATTAATAGTAAAGTAGATGAGGTACGCGCTGCATACGGATTACTTAACCTTAAGCAAGTAGATCATGCAATCAATTCCCGTCGCAAAGTAGCCATAAGATATAGAGATGAACTTCAAGGTGTTAAAGGGATAACCTTTTTCAATGATATACCAGGAGTACGCCACAATTATTCTTATTTCCCAATTTTCATAAATGCTGAAGAATATGGAATGACGCGTGATGAACTTTATTTTAAGATGAAAGAACATAATGTATTCGGACGCCGTTATTTCTATCCGCTAATCAGTACATTCTCAACATATCGCGGATTAGATTCTGCTAACCCTGACAATCTGCCAATAGCAACCCAAATGTCCAATAACGTCATCTGCTTGCCAATGCACCATGCTTTAAGTGAAAATGAAGTCGAGTATATCCTCCAAATTATAAAGAAATAGTATGATACAATTATCAGAAATAACAAACTCTATATCCCCTTCCTTAACAAGGCGTCTATTTAATTTGGCCCAAAAATATGACAATGTTATAGACTTCACATTGGGAGACCCGGATATACATCCACACGATAAAATAAAAGAAGCTGGCTGTAAAGCGATACTGGAAGGTCGTACAAGATACTCCCCTAATGCCGGATTATTAGAATTAAGAGAAATAATATCTTCCAGATACAAGTTACAATATAATATAGAATACAACCCGACAAATGAGATTATGGTTACAGTTGGGGGAATGGAAGGATTATATTTAACCCTGCTAGCCATTCTAAACAGAGGGGATGAAGTCATTATACCAGCTCCATATTGGATAAACTATGTACAGATGGTATGTATGTGTAGTGGAGAGCCCATTATCACAGCTCCTGTCAGCACCAATGACTTATCGATATCTATAGAAAATATAAGGAAGGCAATCACTCCTAAAACAAAAGCTATTATTTTAAATACGCCCAGCAACCCTTCCGGGCGGATAATTTCTGATGACTCCATCCAACAAATAGCACAGATAGCTATTGAGAATGATTTGATAGTAATAACAGATGAGGTATACAAAACACTACTTTATGATAATGCTCATTTCAAAAGTATTGTTACATGCGACAAGATGAAGGAACGCACTGTTGTTATCAATAGTTTATCAAAAGAATTCTGTATGACCGGATGGCGTTTGGGTTATATAGCTGCACCTTCAGAGTTAATATCAGTGATGACAATGTTTCAAGAGAACATAGCTGCTTGTGCTCCATTGCCGTCTCAGTATGCAGCTATAGAAGCACTAAGAAATTCGGAGAAATATTCGGCTGGTATGATTGAGGAATTCACTCTCCGCCGAAATGTTTTATTGGAAGAAGTTGCCAAAATCAAAACAATAACAGTCGATGCGCCACAAGGAACCTTCTATGCAATGTTAAATATAAAATCTACCGGATTAAAATCTGAGGAGTTCGCATATGCCCTTTTAGAAAAAGAACAAGTGGCAGTGGTTCCTGGAATAACTTACGGTGATTGTTGCGAGGATTTTATCCGGATTGCTTTTACATTAGATATATATAAAATTAAAGAAGGAATTCAAAGACTTAAGCGATTTGTCGAAAGTTTATAAGATGAAAAAAGTTTTAATGCTAGGAGGCTCTTTATATCAGGTCTATGCGATTAAAGAAGCTGTAAAAATGGGATATTATGTAATCACCTGCGATTACTTGCCGAATAACCCAGGACATCAGTATGCCCACGAATATTATAATGTCAGCACAACAGATAAGGAAGCTGTTTACGAGTTAGCCAAAAGACTTCAAGTAGATGGCGTCGTTGCATATGCTTCAGATCCTGCAGCTCCTACAGCTGCTTATGTTTGTGAGAAACTAGGATTGCCCACCAGCCCCTATACTTCTGTAGAAATTCTTTCTCAGAAAGACTTATTCAGACGATATCTGGCTGAACATAATTTCAATGTTCCCAAATACGTCGGATGTTCTTCATACACGGAGGCTTTGGAACAAATCAAGAATTTAACCCTTCCTGTTATGATAAAGCCTGTCGATTCATCAGGAAGTAAAGGCATCAATAAACTGACTAACGTAGATCAACTAAAAGACTTTATAGAAGATGCCCTCTCATATTCCCGTGAAAAACGCATTATTATTGAGGAATTCATAGAGAAGGACGGATATCAGATATCAGGAGATGCCTTTTCCGTAGACGGAATTTTAAAATTCCACTGTTTTGGAAACGAATACTACAGTTCTTCAGTTGTCAAAGATTTCGCCCCACTTGGTGAATGCTGGCCTTTCCAAATGAAACCTGAAATTATAACAGAACTGGAAAAGGACATACAGCGTCTGATTTCTGAACTAAAAATGGGGACAACCGCATATAATGTCGAGGCTATTCTTGGTAAAAACGGGAAATTGTATATACTGGAGTTAGGTGCCAGAAGCGGTGGCAGTTTAATACCTCAGATTACAGAACTGGCAACAGGAGTCAACATGGTTAAATATGTGATAAAAGCAGCTTTGGGAGAAGATTGCTCCGAAATAGAGATGTCACCTGCAAGGGGATATTGGTCTAATTATATGTTACATAGCAAACAGACCGGACGGTTTAAAGAAATATCATTTGATGAAAACTTTGCAAAAAACAATCTGGTAGATTGTGTAACAGAACTGAAAAGTGGAGATAATGTTCATGCTTTCCGTGATGCTGGCGATGCATTGGGGACACTTATCCTCAAATATTCTTCGAAAGAAGAAATGTTTAATGTTATAGAAAACATGGACCAGTTTGTACATATTATTATTGATTAAAATATGAGCATAACAATCCATACAGAACCTCTAGCATATACCGAATTCAGGGATTTTATCATATCCTCTGCAAACTGGTTTGTTCCTTCTCTGTTACAGATGCCCAACCTGGATGAATGGATATTAAAAATGTACCATAACGGCTCTATGTACTATACTATTTCCGGATCTAACATTATATCTTTAATTGTTGGCTATTACAATAGAGAAGAGAGATTTTTATATATACCCTATGTCTGTGTAAACCCTGACCATCAAGGTCATGGGATCTCTAAAAAAACAATTAATTATATCATAGAACATCTTTCTACGGACATTCAGGAGATATTGCTTGAAGTTAGAAAAGACAATAACAATGCACTTCATGCATATCATAAAATGGGATTTTATGAGGCTGAGGATAGGGATGAGAAGTATTTAATGAAGAAAGAGGTACACAAAAGTTAATATTGAATGAAAGATATAGCAAATACTCCATTAGTAAGTATAATTTGTAGCACATATAATCATGGATTATATATATCCCAGTGTCTAGATGGTTTTCTAATGCAAAAGACCAATTTTCCATTTGAAATTCTAATCCATGATGATGCATCCACTGATAATACTCCTGATATCATTCGCGAGTACGAGCATAATCACCCTCAAGTCATAAGACCCATATATCAGAAAGAAAACAAATACTCAAAGAAAGAAGATATCTTTGCCAAATACCAATGCTCACGAGTCAGAGGAAAGTATATTGCAATATGCGAAGGAGACGATTATTGGATTGACCCATTAAAACTTCAGAAACAAATCGATTTTCTAGAAAACAATCCTGATTACGGCATGATATATACTACCAGCAAGGTATATAACCAAAAGAAAGGCAAAATAGAAGAAGATATTATTGGACGGAAATTTAATGGTTATATAGAGTTATTATCCGGAAATTGTATTCCAACCCTTACATCTTGCATACGCAGTGCCTTAGTAATGGAGTACTTGAAAGAAGTGGAACCCAAGAGCAAAAACTGGCTAATGGGAGACTATCCTATGTGGCTATGGATATCATATTATCACAAAATAAAGTTTCTTCCAGAAAGCACTACGGTATACCGTGTCTTAGAAGAATCAGCAAGTCATTCTAATGATATACAGAAATATGAAAGATTCATATTATCGACCATTGATATAACTGCATTTTATATCCACAAATTTAATACTCCATTAACAGAGCCATACTTACGATCCTTAAGTTGCTTTTACTATGATCTATACGATAAGTATATGTGTCTGGGCATGTATAAAAAGGCCAGACACTATTCAAAACTCATTAATCCTAGTTATGTATCCGCACGTATGCGGAGAAGAGTCCGCCGATTCCATCTCAGATTCATTCAGATAAGATTAGCAAAATGGTTCGATATAAAAGGAAAAGAAAGGAAGTAAAAAGGGAAAAAAACTATCTAGTGAGATATTAAGTAAATATCCCTTTTTCTATTCACGAATCTCCACCTTTTTTAAACAGGAAATGAGTCAAGTAGTACAAATGCCAATGATAAGCTATTTTTCTTACCCTCCTGCGATATTTCAATTCATATGTATCTTCAGGCAATGCAGCTATCTCTTTCATTTTCTGCCTCATATCCTTAACAGGTTCTTTGAATTCTCTCAAATTCACCTTCAAAAGTATCTCCTTAAATATTGTAAGACAAGTCCCAATCAACCTAGTCCTAATTTTAAAAAGATCTTCTTCTTCAAATAGAGAATATTTCTCCATGAACCTCATGCGGGCATATTCTGCCAAAAAATAATGATAAAGATTCATAGGAGACATCGTGTGACATATACTCGTTTGTCGTTCTACATAATGATAAAAAGGGCTATCTACCCATACAACTTTCTTACATAGAGCAACCCATTCATACATTACAAGTCTGTCTTCATAATTTTTCCCCTCTGGGAATTGTAATGATGTCAGAAAGCCACTCTTATAAAGCTTTGTACAAGCAGAACAACTAACTTTTTCCATCATCATATCTTGTAATACATTCTTTGGATCTCGAATAACAATATCTCCAGAATTCCGGTAAGGAGACTCGTTTGGTTTAAATTCATATTCAAGAAGAAAATTACAATATGCAATTTCCGCATCACTTTGTACCATTGCATCTAACATTTTCTCAAACATTGCAGGTTCAACATAGTCGTCACTGTCAACAAAACCAATGTAAGGAGCAGAAGCTATACGCATGCCAGCATTACGAGCAATAGAGAGTCCAGCTATAGAAAGATGTAGCACTTTAATACGTTTGTCAATTTTCGCATATTCATCACATATCTCAGAAGAACCATCAACAGATAAATTATCAACCAAGATTATTTCAATCTGCTGTAATGTCTGACTACGTAATGATTCAATACATTTATGCAAATAATCAGCGGTATTATGAACAGGCACTATTATACTAACCAAATACTTATTCTCCACTATTTATCTTTTTAAGTTTAAAATGTACCCAATAATAAATAGGCCAAAAATAAACAATCTTTCTCAGCCGTTTATAACATTTAATATCAAGTTCCTTTTTAGACAGAGGAATTAATTTCTTCAAATTATTCTTCATATCAACAACATAGGCACGACTTTCGCTAAAAGGAAAAGAACGCATCTCTTTAAAAGTCCTTAAGCAGCTCTTAACAAGGGATGTTTTCATATTATATTGTTCTTTCGTATCGAACAATAGATTATTATTAATAAACTCCAAGCGGCAAAATTGTGCTAAAAAGAAATGATAACGTTGTAATGGTGAAATAACATGGCAAATACTAGAGCTTCTTTTTACATAATGATAAAATGCCTTATCAATCCACACTACTTTTTCAGACTCTAATATCCACTGATGCAAGATAAGACGATCCTCATACATATTATGTATAGGAAATTTTAATGAAGAAAAAAGTGTCTTCTTAAAGAGTTTCGTACAACAAGAGCTATTCAATCGATCACACATCATATCATACACCACCTCCTTCGAAGATCTTTCACAGACCATACCACTATTAGGTTCAAAAGAGTCTATATGCCCGTCGTCATGTTCAATCTGAAAATTGGAATATACCAAATCAACACCATATGAACTAATTGCAGCAAGCAATTCCTCATACATATTGACGTCAATATAATCATCACTGTCTATAAACCCTATATATGGAGCAGAAGCCATATCAATGCCAGCATTACGAGCTACAGATGCATTAGCTACCGAAAGATGAATTACTTTTACCCGAGTATCCATACTTGCATATTCATCACATACCTCAGAAGATCCATCAGTTGATAAATTATCTACCAGAATTATCTCTATATTTTCTAAAGATTGATTTCGTATAGATTCAATACATTTTCGCAAATAATTAACTGTATTATGTACAGGTACAATCACACTTATCAAATAATTATTCTCCATGCATGCTCTCCATTAATAAACTTACGCACAAAGATAGAGAATATAGTATTATCAGTAAAATAAAAACCAGATTTTAAGTTCCCAGGTTATCATTAATAATCGTATCTTTGCCGGAAAGCTTATTATATTAATATGAGTAAGGAAAATATAGCATTTGTTGTTGTACGTTACGGATTAAATATCAATGGAGGAGCAGAGTATCATTGTAGAATGCTAGCCGAAAGACTCACCAATGATTATAACGTTGAAGTTCTAACTACTTGTGTAGATAATTATAGAACTGGAGAAAATCTTGAGTTTAAGGAAAAAGAGATTATCAATAAAGTCATTGTTCGCCGTTTTAAAACTAATCCCACTCATCCTGAACTTGAAAACTTTTATAAAAAGAAAGCTAAACCGGCTTATAAATTAAGACGTTTTTTATACAAATGTCACTTTCTAGCTATTGCTTCTTACTTTTTCCCTATTTGGCATTTCAAAGAAAAAGAAGAACTAGAAGCACTCGGTAGCCAAGTTTTCCATTCTCCGGCTCTCTTCAATTTCATAAAAGAAAATAAAGATAATTACAAAGCAATCATCCCTATTACAATAGATTATTCTCATGTATATTACACAACTTTATATGCACCAGAAAAGACTATTGTAATCCCTACAATGCATTATCACAAAACTGCATTTCGCTCAACCTTGACACAAGTCTTTACAAAGGCAGCCTACATCGCTTTCAACACAACAGCAGAACAAAAACTAGCAAGAAAAATATTTGGTATGCACATGGCACCCCACAGTATTGTAAGCGTAGGGATAGAGCTAAGTGCTCCATCAGACTGGGCAGTGACCCAAGAAAAGTATAATCTTCCTGATGAATATATGCTCTATGTAGGGAGAGTAGACCAAGGCAAGCTTAACAATGTGTATACTTATTTCCTCAACTATAAAAAGGTATATCCTAATTCTGATTTAAAGTTTGTTCTTGTAGGCAAACAATATAGTGATCCTTTTAATCATCCGGATATTATATATACTAATTTTGTTGAAGAACAAGAAAAGATATCAATCATTCAACATGCAAAGATTGTAATCAACCCATCACTGTATGAAAGCCTATCACTTATATTACTGGAAGCAATGGCTTTAAAAAAAGCGATGCTGGTCAATGGCAATTGTAATGTATTGAAAGAACATTGCCATAAAAGTAATAATGCTGCTTTATACTACACTAATGAAAAAAGTTTCATTGATAAGCTTCATATGCTAGACTCTTCTACCAATCTTAGATTAGAGATGGGAGAAAAAGGATATTCTTACGTTAACAGTAATTACGACTGGAACATAATAATGAATAAACTAAAGCATGTTATCGAAAATATATAAAGATTTAGATACTCTTGATAGCTTGCTTTAAGCGCCCCATAATCAAAGTCCAATTATAGTTCGATTTCACATAAAATACACCTTTCTCTCCCATCTCCTCTCTCAAATCTTCCGATTGTTCAATCCGTCGAAGTGCCTGATTAAACCCGCGATTATTCATGTAATAAAAAGAAGCAAAATCACTTTTTAAACAATGTTCTTTCAAGACCTTACAATGTCCGTTTACAAGCATTGGCCTCTTTTGACTCATAGCCTCTAAAAGTATTAAAGAAAGGCTTTCATAACGAGAAGGATTCACTACAATATCGGCATGCTGTAGAATTGACATTTTCTCCTCATCACTGACAAAGCCTGTGTATATAACATCAGGATGCTCAAATCGCTCCATAGCCAGCCCACCTACTAATACTAATCTTAATGTTGAATCTGAATATTTCTTCTTATAGTTCACAAAATATGTAAGTAAACGATGAATCTTTTTAGGAGTAATACGACCAATATATAACAAATATTTCTCTGGTAATTGAAACTTTTCTTTTGTCATCGCCCAATCTGCGGATAAAGACTCCTCTATTCCTACACTCAATATCCCATGAGCCCCCAAAGCCTTACCCAGAATATTTTCAGCAAGCCTCTGTTCCTCTCCGGTATTAAAACCAACATAAGCTATCTTTGAAAAAGCAGATGTTAATACAGAACGGAAAGAAATACCCATATTATGCATTGTAGGAATAGCTATTGTTTTTCTACCTGCATACAATGCAGTGTAATAAAAGGTGACATAATCAGAAGACATTGCTATAAATGCTTTATATTCATCTATATGATCACGAATATAATCATTCAATGCGGACGAATAGAATTTATCACTCTTCATCGCTTGTACCTCATCATCATGTTTGTAAGACCATACAGGAATCAAATAAGACAAGTATTTCAAGATTCCTAATTTAAAAAGGAACTGGCGTAGTTTTCTTGCTGGTTTAGCCTTCTTTGCGAAATAGCGTTCCTTTTCACGCTGAACAGGATTAGTCCTAAAACGACGAATCACCACTCCATTCCATTCTTCCTCACCTTCCGGATATATATTTTCGCCTGTCGCAACATCTCTGACACAGGTAGTAAGTACTTCCACATCATAATCAGATACTAACCGTTCTGCTAACATCTGACAATGATATTCAGCCCCGCCATTTATATTTTTGCCATATCTGACAACAACAAAAGCAACTTTCTCTTTCTTCATAGCTTCCCTTAATACAACATTCTACTTATGAGAGCATCTGAATCACATTTTTCATCCGTCCTATAATCATCTCCCAATTATAATTCTCCTGAACATAGTGACGCCCTTTCTCTCCCATCTGTTGACGTAATGTTTCTGAGTTCTCAAGGTTATGCAATTTTCGCATAAAATCTCTGCGATTCATATAATACAAAGCTGCATAATTACTCTTTTCACAATGTTCTCTCAACACATTACACCTGCCATTGACCAACATCGCCTTACCTTCGCTCATCGTTTCAAGTAAAATAAGTGATAAACTTTCATATCTGGAAGGATTCACTATTACTTTAGCATTCAACTGAATCGCTACTTTCTCCGCATCATCAACAAAACCTGTGTAAATTATATCCGGATGTTCGACTGTCTTTCCAAAAATGCCTCCGACTAAAACTAGCTTTAATCGAGAACCTACATATTTCTTTTTATAGCTTAAAAAGTAATCAACTATATTATTCAACTTTATAGCATCAATTCTCCCTACATACAATAGATAATCTTCCGGCAAATTATATTTTACCTTTGTTTGCTCCCAATCAGCAGCTTTCGTCTTCTCTATACCTACACTTATAATGCCGTGAGCAGCCAAAGGCTTTCCAACTATATTCTCTACCAATTTCTGTTCTGCTTCTATATTAAATCCAATATAGGCAACCTCAGAGAAAACAGAAGTAATAATAGAACGAAAGGATGAACCGTTATTATGCATAGTAGGAATCAGAATCGTCTTCTCCGGTGCATATAGTGCAGTATAATAAGTATGAGGGAAAAAGGAAAGCGGAATGAATGCTCTATAAGAAGCTTTATTCTCTCTTATAAAAGCATACATTGAAGATGAATAAAAAACCTGACTATTCAAGGCCTTTATTTCTTCTTGTTCTTTATAATGCCAAATCGGTTTCACATAAGACAAAGGCTTCAAAAGACGACATCTGTACAAGAAGTGCCTCCACTTCTTTGCCGGAGCCGCCTGCCTGACATAGCTTTTATGTAAGTCCGGTTCAACAGGATCTGAATAGAATCGACGTACCAAAACTCCATTCAGGATTTCTTCTCCTTCAGGATATTCATTATCACCGGTAACATAATTCTTGACACACGTAGTCAATACTTCAACATCATAATCGTTAACCAGCCTTTCGGCCAGCATACGACAATGATATTCAGCACCTCCGTTTATATCTTTTCCATAACGAACTACTATAAAAGCTATCTTTTCCTTAGTCATTCTAGTCAATCAACAATTTGTGCTTTCTCTTAAATATAGCACGATAACCACGATATAGCATCCTATAGAAGCCGAAGTGTTTACACATAAAATATCGTTTGATTGACATACTCGGGCCTAGTTGCCAAGGAGTAATATGACGATATTCACGCATTTTCAACATCGTTTCATCTATTATATCCTCAAAAGCCGGTGACGGAGGGCACAACAAAGTATGGTTAATCAAATGAATCCCCCTCTTAAGTACGCCAACGGAAGATTCACCTCCAAGTTCCGCATTCTGAATAAACTTATCCTGTTCATAAAGACTCAGGAAATAATGATATTCCTTTACCGGATCATAACCACCACGAGTAATGCTTTCATTCTTATGAATCATATAATGGTATTTAGAGACACAACTCAATACCACTTTCTGAGAGCTATAAAATACTTTATATAATACAGCTACGTCCTCATAAACCCGTCCGACAGGGAATGAAAGGCGGTCAAACAATTTACGTTTAAAGAGCTTCGCCCATAAATAGTTCTTTACCAAGTCATTCTTTACCAAAGCACGTATAATCTCCTTTCTGGAAAAAACATACAGCTTACCCGTGTTGTTGATTATTTTAGAAGGTCTTCCCTCCTGCTCAAGAAGATAAGTACAAGCAGAAACATCTGCATCATGCTCTTGCATCAAAGTGTAAAGATACTGATACATATCATGATCAATCCAGTCATCACTGTCAACAAAACCCAAGAGCTCTCCCGTAGCTGCAGCCAAACCGGCATTACGGGCAGCACTCACCCCACTATGAGGCAAATGAATAGTCTTAATGCGCTGATCCATACGCGCATACTCATCGCAGATACCGGAAGAGCCGTCGTCAGAACCATCATCAACTAAGATAATCTCAAGGTTCTTATAGGTCTGCTCCAGTATAGATTGCAGACAAGTCTTCAAATAGTCCTTTACATTATAAACAGGCACTATAAGACTAATCAATGGTCCAGAGATATTAGTATTCATATTATTCTACTTGTCAACTTTTTATTTTTACTGCAGCCCCTTCTATATAGAATGCTATATAACAAGGAATACTGCAAAACTACCCTCGATTTTAAATAAATTTCACACTTGTCTGTGATTCGATAATACAATCTAAACACTCTCAAATCAAACAATTACCTCTTATTTGCCATTTATACAGTATAATTCGTCTAGTTTCCAAAGTTCATTCAAAGATTTCCACTGTTTATCATTCAGGTTAGTTTTCCCATTATTTTTCTTTTGTAAGCTATTATTCTGTGTTTGAGGCAACTCTATCGGCCGGGGATAGAATTCACCCCCTCCTGTCACCTTGACCCGCCTCTTTAATTCATTCGCTTTCAACCATAAATCATCCGCAGACGGACAATGTTCACTGATTATTTTCCAGTCAAACAACTCCTCTCCATACCAATGGGGAGGATAATAAATCCCGCCACATCCGATTGCCACATTCTGCAAAGAGCTATTCACCGGCATCGTAAACACTTTCGTCCACTTTCTATATACCGAAAAAGAATTTCCATCCATATGAATCTTCCGGATAACGTTTCCGCAAACTGTATCCGGATACTGATACGATAAGGAAAGCAAACGCTCAACCGTATTCCGGGGATAAATCAGATCATCATCCACTGTTATCACTTTACTATCCGGGTATTCACGGAAAACATAATGATACTTCTTATGTGAACGGAAATTCTCAGACACAAATCTGAATGCTATTCCTTTAGCCATCAATCTTTTAAGTTCTTCTGGCAGATCATTCAACCGTCCGGGAAACTCCTGTTCCGACAACCATACAATTATCTTTTCGGGCGGACAAGTCTGCCACAGAATCGATTTCAACATCAGATGAAGTTGAGAAATACGGGGAGGAAATGTCGTCAACGAGACAATGACTCCCGAATGGTTCGATAATGCCGGAGCATCAGTGTCTTGCTGATAAGCACGCACCACTTTATCATGATACTTTGCTCTTCTCCACCTGCAAGGCAAAGAATAGATATGTCGGTAGAATCCTCCTTTTTCCTTATAGGAAGTCAGCTTCTCTTCTTCCCGTGTATAGCGATCATAATAACTGTTCACCTTCACAGACTGACCTCTCAATTCATCCTTTACAATGCCCAAAGAAGCCCATTGCACCTTTGCTCCACGAGTATGCTTTCGTATGTTCCGGTTCTTCTGGATAGAATCTTTCGTCTTATACCCTCTTGCATGATCCAAATGGAGGCATACGGTAGAGTAACGTATCTGCATACCATGAATTCCATAGTTCTCCAGACGTTCTCCAAATTCACGGTCTTGTCCACCGTACTGCATACGCTCATCAAAACCATTCACAGCCAGAATATCGCTTAGCCAACCGGAAGCGTTATGCCCGTTCCAGCTTGCTTTGGTAGGAGTAAATGTATTTAATGCCCACCTTTTAAATCCTGTAGCAGTCAGTTTATTATTTTTAAAAGAGGCAGGCATCCCTTTTCCTCTCATCCATTGCAGATCAAAACATCTGCCGGATAATATATCGTCCTTTGTAATATCTTTCGACAAATCCATACTCAACTTATGATATCCGCCGGACAGGAAACGTCCTTTACGGCGAAGACACAGGTGAGTTGAGACGAAGTCTTTACGTGGAATACAATCGCCATCACTGAAAAGCAGGTAATCTGCTTGTGCAGCCAGTATGCCTTTATTCAGAATATCGCATTTACGGAATCCTTTATCTTCGTGCCATACATGCTTCACCTGAAAGGACAATTGCGGAGTTATCCTCTGCAACATATCATAAGTTTCTTTCCGCGAACCATCATCTGCAATAATCAATTCAAAGTTCTTAGTATCCTGGGCTTCATATCCCCACAACACCTTCTCCAGCCATTCAAGCTGGTTGCAGGTTGACAGTACGACCGACATCTGCAAAGAAGTAGTCTTCCGGCTAAAACGGATAATAGAATAATTGCACTCCATCTGTTCCCCAGTCCAATAAAGTTCTCTCGAAATCTCCCTCCATCCGGCTAAGTCCACACGATCAGTGCCATCAATGTCTTCCTCCTTATGCAAACGAACCAGACATAATGCGTCCTCATCCTGATCTTCTTTCAAGTCAGCATGATGAGCCAGCAAGTAGTCCCGTACTTTTTCATCCGAACAAACAACATTATTTTCAAAAGCTACTATCATTAATTACCCTCCTTTAGCCATTAAATATCCAACTGAAACCAGACCTGATGTCTGCGACGATATCTGTTCCAGAATTTCTTTCTGTAATGCAGAACCAAACGCACACATTCTTCTTCATCCATCCCTCTCGAATGGGCATACTCTTTTCCCAACAAGATGAAGAAGGGTGTCTGCCCCCATAAACGGGCAAAATTCGCACAACCTTTCTTAATATCCACTTCACCAAAATGCATTCTGTTAATATCCACCAGTGAGAAATGATATTCCTCTCCTATCTTGTCATACAGGATATTTCCCGGCGAATAGTCCAAATGCAGAATTCCGGCTTCATGCAGACGCGCTGTAAATTCCGCAAAAGCGGTCACTACATCTTCGCAGCTTTTTATATCCGCATTGCCAAACTGGCAAAAATTATATCGATAGGGAGATTGTATGCTCATAAAATATGAATGACCAATCAAACCCATTTTTGTCTCTTCTATATAGGCAATAGGACATGGGGTTTCAAACCCTTTCTCCAACAGTTTCTCCGGATAGACAAAAGCCCGTTTCCCTTTCGAAGGGCGAAAGAAAGCATAAGCGATCCGGTTTATCAGCGGAGGTATCGTATACCGTTTCACGTTAATATCCAATCCATCCACCGTGATCATCTTTATCAAATTTCGCCCGGAATGAATTACCGTTCCTATTGTCTCAAAATCTTTCGGAATACGTTCTACATATTCTCTCAGATATTCGTATTTGGGGTTAATCATTATTTTCATCTTACGAAAAAACAAGAATGGTCATACTTCTCTTCATCTCTCAACTCTTTTGCCCGGTCATCTTAAAATATTTATCCAACACAAGCAGTGATATCAAATTTTCTCTTCTCTTATCTTTAAACTGGGACACATATTCATGGGCATGATTGATGATCTCCAATGATTCGTCTACATGCTCTATATAGTAATTCAACCGTTCCTCCAAATCAGAGAAATCCGGTTTTATTTCAATATAATGATAATTGGGAATAAGCGTGCCTTCCATAAACCATGTCTCACAGGTAGGCCGGGGCATCACTGCTATTGAATTTGATGACATCACCCATTTCAGGTTGCTGGCCACATCGATTCCTTCAAGAGCCATTATGAATTTATAATCCAAATGCTCATTAATCGTTTTCTTCTCCGTACGCCACTCTGCCGGATCAGTCGTATTTTTGCTGACATCTCCCAGATCGCACATCGGATGATGAAAATACATTTCCATAAAAAGCTTTCTGGAAGGTTTTCCTTTTACCTTTCCACGAAAGATTACCATATTTTTCTTCTCTGTAAAAGCCTTCTTGTCGTCCACAAATATAAAATGACGAACCTTATCCAATTTCATCACAATCGAATTCACGTTATCATCTGTCAGCGGACGACTTTTCACAATAGAGGGATAGTCGGGAACAAATGTCACATCACCGGGACAAAAACCCCACTGAAACTGATCAGAAAACCAGCGGGTATATTGATAAGTATCAAAGAAATACACTTTTTGTTTGCTCATCTTGTGCTCTGAAAGATGCGGAGCAGAAGAAGGTAATTGCACCGTTCCGGAAAGTTTGTTATAATAGTCAACACGATGTTCTATATACTCCTTGTCCTTCCGGCGGGATAGTGAAGACAACTTTCCTTGTAACCGTAGCCGGAAAATGCCTTTCGGAATGATAAGTCTGAGAGCATTTACCGAGTAGTAAATGAACTTAGGATTCTTCCCGCTACGCAACTTATATAAAAGTTTATTCTTCATTCTTGTTCCATATCTCAGGAGTACCTGGCTCCTAATTGATTATTCCTTCAATCTTCGCTATCACCTGTTCGGGTTTTATTTCTCTCAGGCAGGCATAATCGCCCCGCCAGCATGGTTTCTGTCCATATACGGAGCAGGGACGGCACGACAGATCAAACTGTACCGTATTGACCGGCAACTGTTTCCATCCCATAAATCCGGCATAAGGATGAGTAGCTCCCCAGACAGAGATCACCGGAATATTGACCAGCGAAGCCAGATGCATATTCGCCGAATCCATCGAGAGCATCACATCCAGATGACTCATAAGATTCAGTTCGGTACGCATATTCAGCTTACCAATCATAGAAACGACGGTAGGATATTTCGCCACCCAGCCATCGAATACTTCCTGTTCACTCTTGCCACCACCGAAAAGGAAAACCTTCACCTTCGGATCGGCAGCAAAATGGGCTACTACCTGCTCCTGCAATTCAATAGGGTATATCTTACCCATGTGTTTGGCAAATGGAGCTATACCAATCCATTTCAAATTATCTTTTGCGCCTGTGACAGGTTCTATCTCTGCAAAATTCCCTTTTTCATCTCCATAAATCGAAGAAAAGTTCAACAATACAGGGAAACCCAGTTTCTCCAGCACATCGGCATAACGACGGAAAGAACTTTTCTGGTTCTCCAATACTTTATGCCGGCGGCGAACTAATTTTTCTTTTCCCACTCTACCTTTATAAATAGATGCCACAGGTATATTAGCCAGCCGGAACCTCAGACACAGGTATTTCGTACGAAGCACATGATGAAAGTCTGCCACATAGTCGAAATGCTTTGCTTTCAGTTCCGAATAAAGGGTGTTCAGCCCCCATAATCCTTTATGTTTACCCGTCAGGTCAGCGCCGATAAAACTCACATTTGCAGGAAGTCCCTGAAAAAGCGGTTGCCACACAGCACGACTCAACACAGTAATTTCAAGTTGAGGATATTGTACTGCCAGCGAATGTACTACCGGTATCGTCATGGCTACATCGCCAAGAGCCGAGAAACGGATAATGAGAATACGCGCCATTCGTTATTTTTTCGCATAAAGTACCGGATTCAGCGCCGGGTCATTATACATCTTCATCTGTTTATATACTTTCATATACTTCTTCCCTGCCTCGATGTCAGCCAGCAGCTGATCGATAGCCGAAGAAAGGTCTTTCCGTTGTTCCAGCAGAATATCCAGTTTCACCTGGCATTGTGCACGATGTTCTTCCGTCGTATCCGTACGTTCCACTTCTTGCTGCATGTGGTAAATTTTCAAAGCAAGAATAGAGAGACGGTCTACTGCCCAGGCAGGACTTTCCGTATTGATGGTAGCATCTGCCAGCGGCTTTACATCCTTATATCGATCAAGAAAATAGCTATCGATCAACTCCACCAGATCCGTACGGTCCTGATTGGATTTATCGATTCTTCTCTTTAAAGCTACGGCTGCCACCGGATCAATATGCGGGTCACGGATGATATCTTCGAAATGCCATTGTACGGCATCAATCCAGTTTTTCAGATACAAATAATACTCTATCGACTTCAACTCGTAAGGATTGTTCATCGGCGCATCTACGCTGTCCGTCACATGGTAATCTGTCGTCGATTTCCAAAAAATATCATTGCAAAGGTTACTAAATGTCATAATCTTAACTAGCTAATAGATGTATAATAGGACAAAGCTATGTAATATTTTTCAGACAAGCAACCGTTTCTTACTTTTTTATTTCTTACCTTTGTCTGAGCAAAAAAGGAATTGTATATGAAAATTATTATAGATGATAAGATACCTTATATAAAAGAGGCAGCAGAGAAAATAGCCGACGAGGCAATCTACGCACCGGGAAAGGATTTTACACGGGAACTGGTACAGGATGCGGACGCACTCATCATCCGGACCCGCACTCACTGCAACCGCGAATTGCTGGAAGGCAGCAAAGTAAAATTTATCGCCACAGCAACCATCGGATTTGACCATATCGACACCGAATACTGCAAGCAGGCGGGTATCGAGTGGGCAAATGCCCCGGGATGCAATTCCGCCTCGGTGGCTCAGTATATACAATCCTCTCTTCTGATCTGGAAATCTCTTCGGAATAAAAAGCCGGACGAACTGACGATCGGCATTATCGGTGTAGGTAATGTAGGAAGCAAGGTGGCCAAAGTCGCACAGGATTTCGGTATGCGTGTACTACTGAACGACTTGCCAAGAGAAGAGAAAGAAGGAAACATTACCTTCACCTCACTAGAGAAAATAGCCGAAGAATGTGATATCATCACCTTTCACGTACCTTTATATAAGGAAGGGAAATATAAAACGTACCATCTGGCAGACGGGAATTTCTTCCGGTCTCTCCAACGGAAGCCTGTTGTCATCAACACTTCAAGAGGAGAAGTGATCGAAACAAACGCCCTGCTGGAAGCCATCAACAACGGTATAATCTCGGACGCAGTAATCGATGTATGGGAACATGAACCGGAAATCAACCGTGAATTATTAGAAAAGGTACTGATAGGCACCCCGCATATCGCCGGATACTCTGCCGACGGAAAAGCAAATGCCACCCGAATGTCGCTGGACTCCATCTGCCGCTTCTTCCACCTAAGCGCAACTTATGAAATCACCCCGCCCGCCCCATCTTCGCCTCTTATCGAAGCAAAAGACCGCGAAGAAGCTCTGCTGAAAATGTACAATCCCATCGAAGACAGCAACCGATTAAAATCCCATCCGGAACTATTCGAAACCTTACGAGGAGATTATCCGTTGAGGAGAGAAGAGAAGGCGTATAATATAATAGGTATTAAGTAATAAGTATTAGGTATTAACCGTAGTTGCTTAAACTTCCATTCGGCAAAAGTCCGCATGGTTAATACTTAATACCTAATACTTAATACTTATTGTTTCTTCTACAACATGCGGGAAATGCTCATACTCCAGAGCGTGTACTTTTTTAGCCACCTCTTCGGGTGAGTCATCGGGAAGTACGGGGCAGGTGGCTTGGAAGATGATGTTTCCTTCGTCGTAGTGCTCATTAATATAATGTATAGTAATGCCAGTTTCTTTTTCGCCTGCAGCTACTACGGCTTGGTGAACTTTGTCGCCGTACATACCTTTTCCACCGAACTTGGGCAGGAGAGCAGGATGTATATTTATGATTTTATCGGGATATGCATGCAAAAGCAAATCCGGCACGCGGACAAGGAAACCTGCCAGCACGATAAAGTCAATGCGATATTCCTGCAAAATAGCCAGAATTTCATCTCCGGCTATCCAGTCCTCCTTCGGGAACACGTTACAGGGCACTTTCAAACGGTGCGCACGTTCCAAAACGTAGGCATCACTTTTATTAGAAAGTACTAACGACACCTCAACGGAGTCACTCTTTTGGAAATACCGGATTATATTCTCGGCATTTGAGCCGGAACCGGAAGCGAAAATGGCGATGTTTTTCTTCATTATACTCGAATTCAATGCACAAAACAGTGAAAAATGTGCAAAAGACTGCATTTATTTAGTCAAATATTTGCGCAAAACGATAAATATTCATTCCTTTGCACCGCAAATTTAAAGAAATAAAACTAATTATTAATTAAAAACTTAAAGTTATGTCTGAAATTGCATCAAGAGTAAAAGCGATTATCGTTGATAAATTAGGCGTAGAAGAATCAGAAGTTACTAACGAAGCAAGCTTCACTAACGACCTGGGAGCAGATTCTCTTGACACTGTAGAACTTATCATGGAATTCGAAAAAGAATTCGGTATCTCTATTCCTGATGACCAAGCAGAAAAGATTGGTACTGTAGGTGATGCTGTATCTTATATCGAAGAACACGCTAAGTAATTATCCGATTTCATCAATATGGAATTAAAAAGAGTGGTAGTAACAGGCCTTGGCGCCATTACTCCTGTTGGCAATGATGTACCCGAATTCTGGGAAAATCTAGTGAACGGGGTTAGTGGAGCAGGGCCTATTACTCATTTTGATGCGTCGCAATTCAAGACCCAGTTTGCATGCGAAGTGAAAAACTTCGATGTAACTAAATATATCGACCGTAAAGAGGCAAGAAAGATGGACTTATACACTCAGTATGCTGTCGCTGTTGCCAAAGAAGCGGTATCGGACTCCGGTCTTGACGTCGAAAAAGAAGATTTGAACAGAATCGGTGTTATTTTTGGCGCCGGTATCGGTGGTATACATACATTCGAGGAAGAAGTAGGCAACTACTACACTCATCAGGAAATAGGTCCCAAGTTCAATCCGTTCTTCATCCCGAAGATGATCTCGGATATTGCTGCCGGACAGATTTCTATCATGTATGGCTTCCATGGTCCTAACTACGCGACTTGTTCAGCATGTGCTACTTCTACCAATGCCATTGCGGATGCCTTCAACCTGATTCGTCTGGGTAAAGCAAACGTAATCGTATCCGGTGGTTCGGAAGCAGCCATCTTCCCTGCAGGCGTAGGCGGTTTCAACGCTATGCATGCTCTGTCAACACGCAACGATGAGCCGAGCAAGGCTTCACGTCCATTCAGCGCAAGCCGTGACGGCTTCATCATGGGCGAAGGTGGCGGTTGCCTGATCTTGGAAGAACTGGAACACGCTAAGGCCCGTGGTGCGAAAATCTATGCAGAAGTTGCCGGTGTAGGTATGTCTGCAGATGCTCATCACCTGACAGCTTCCCATCCGGAAGGTCTTGGTGCCAAACTGGTAATGCTGAACGCTCTGGAAGATGCAGAAATGGATCCGAAAGAAGTAGATTACATCAACGTTCACGGAACATCTACTCCGGTAGGTGATATTTCTGAAGCGAAAGCAATTAAGGAAGTATTCGGTGATCACGCATACGAACTGAACATCAGTTCTACAAAATCAATGACTGGTCACTTGCTGGGAGCTGCCGGTGCGGTAGAATCTATCGCAAGCATCCTTGCCATCAAGAACGGCATTGTTCCTCCGACTATCAACCACGAAGAAGGTGACAACGACGAGAACATTGACTACGACCTTAATTTCACGTTCAACAAAGCTCAGAAACGTGAGGTTAATGTTGCCCTGTCCAATACATTTGGATTCGGTGGTCACAATGCGTGCGTTATCTTCAAGAAATACGCTGAGTAAAATCGTGTTACGTAACCAAATAGATAAGATAAGACTCCTGTTCCGCAAAGACAGAGAGTCTTATCTTTGTTTTTACCGGATACTCGGATTTTATCCGCACAATATCCAGATCTACGAACAAGCGCTCCTGCATAAGTCATCTGCCGTCCGCTCCGAGAAGGGACGTCCGCTGAACAACGAGCGACTGGAGTTTTTGGGTGACGCCATACTCGACGCCATCGTAGGAGATATTGTCTATAAACGTTTCGAAGGAAAACGGGAAGGTTTCCTGACAAACACACGTTCCAAGATCGTACAACGGGAGACTTTGAACAAGTTAGCCGTGGAGATCGGTCTGGACAAACTTATCAAATATTCTACCCGCTCCTCTTCCCACAACAGTTATATGTATGGGAATGCTTTCGAAGCATTTATCGGAGCCATTTATCTGGATCAGGGGTATGAACGTTGCAAGCAGTTTATGGAGCAGCGAATCATCAACCGTTATATTGATCTGGACAAAATCTCCCGCAAAGAGGTTAACTTCAAGTCCAAGCTTATCGAATGGAGCCAGAAGAACAAGATGGAGGTTTCCTTTGAGTTGATCGAGCAGTTCCTCGACCATGACAGTAATCCCGTTTTCCAGACAGAGGTTCGCATCGAAGGGCTTCCTGCCGGAACTGGTACGGGCTATTCCAAAAAAGAATCTCAGCAGAATGCCGCACAAATGGCTATCAAGAAGGTGAAAGACCAGACATTCATGGATACAGTCAATGAAGCGAAGTCGCAGCATTCGAAGCCGTCAGAAGTGGAAACAGAGTCGGTCGAACCTGAATTAACTGAGTCGGAAACCATGGAACCGGATACTTTGGAGACCGAAGCACCGGAAGCGGAAACGACTGCAGACAAAGTCGAAACGACTGTTAATGAGGTCGAAGCAACAGAAACTGAGAAGGAATGACGACTCCAACTACCATCCTAACGACAAAAGAGTAAATTATAAGTTAACCGAAACAAATCCCCATGCGGCGGCCCTGAATCACTAAATCGTGATCTTCAGTTACCAACTTCAATTTACCGGCAACTTCTTCAAGAGGGATAGACGAAATGTCATCTCCTTTTAAGGCAATCATACGTCCGAATTGTCCATTGGCAATCAATTCTGTCGCGTGTCCTCCCATGCGGGTAGACAGGTTACGGTCGAAAGGAGTAGGCGAACCGCCACGCTGAATATATCCCAATACGGTTTCACGTGTTTCGATGCCCGTTTCATATTCTATTTCCTGTGCGATGTATTCCGCGGCACGTTTCCGGCCATCCGTCAGGATGCCTTCTGCCACCACTACGATGGAATAGGGTTTGCCTTTTTTCAGCCTTTCGAGGATTGTATTTCCTATATTCTTGATGTTGTAAGGGATTTCGGGGACAAGAATGACGTCGCCGCCACCCGCCATGCCCGAATACAGGGCAATCCAGCCGGCTTTATGCCCCATCACTTCAATAACCATCACCCTTTTGTGCGAGCTGGCGGTAGAATGCAAGCGGTCGATGGCATCCGTAGCGATGCTCACGGCGGAGTCAAATCCAAAGGAAATATCCGTTCCCCAAATATCATTATCAATGGTTTTGGGGACCGATACGATGTTGACGCCCATTGCGGCAAATTTAGCGGCAGTTTTCTGCGTTCCGTTTCCTCCGATGCAGACGACACAATCCAGTCCCATTTCCTGAATATTCTGAAGAATCAGTGCCGGCTTGTCGACATCCGAGACGACGCCTCCTTTTTTAAAAGGTTTCTCGCGCGAAGTACCCAGCATTGTACCCCCTTGGTTCAACAATCCGGATAAGGATTTATCAGTAAAGGATTCGATGTCTTTTGTCAGCAAACCTTGAAAACCACTATGAATTCCTATTACTTCCATCCCATAGTGATTGATGGCAGTTTTGCACACGCCACGGATAGTGGCATTTATACCGGGGCAGTCTCCTCCGGAAGTCAGGATTCCAATTCTCATTGTCGTTTTTTTTAGTCAGAAACTCGGGATTCAAGAAAAGTCGCCAAATTTTAACGATTATTTCCGTCGTAAAGATAGAAAAAAAAGATAAATAAGGTTACTTTTGCACGACTAAACATTATTATGTTAAAGCAGAAATGAATATTACAAAGATTATTAGTAAGACTTTCGATTCCCGTTTAAAACAAATAGACCTTTATGCTAGTCAGGCTAGTGAGATACAGCACCGTGTGCTGAGTCGCTTAGTGAACCAAGCTGCACAGACAGAGTGGGGAAAAAAGTACGACTACGCCTCCATCCGTAGCTATGAGGATTTCAGAAACCGCCTTCCAATACAGACTTATGAGGAAATAAAACCTTATGTAGAACGCTTGCGGGCGGGGGAACAGAATCTGCTTTGGCCATCGGAAATACGCTGGTTTGCCAAATCATCCGGAACGACCAATGATAAAAGCAAATTCCTGCCTGTCAGCAAAGAAGCTCTGGAAGACATTCACTATAGAGGCGGTAAAGATGCTGCGGCACTTTACTTCCGCATCAATCCGGACAGCCACTTTTTCTCGGGAAAAGGGTTGATTCTGGGAGGCAGCCATAGTCCGAACCTCAACTCCAACCATAGTTTGGTGGGAGACTTGTCGGCGATTCTGATTCAGAACGTCAATCCGTTAATCAATTTCATTCGTGTGCCGAGCAAGAAAATCGCTTTGATGAGCGAATGGGAAACCAAGATAGAAGCGATAGCCAACAGTACTATTCCGGTCAATGTGACCAGTTTGTCCGGTGTACCCTCATGGATGCTGGTACTTATCAAGCGTATTCTCGAAAAGACCGGCAAACAAACTCTGGAGGAAGTGTGGCCGAATCTGGAAGTATTCTTCCACGGCGGAGTGGCTTTCACCCCTTATCGTGAGCAGTACAAACAGGTGATTCACTCAAAGATGATGCATTATGTAGAGACCTACAACGCTTCCGAAGGATACTTTGGTACGCAGAACGATCTTTCGGACCCTGCCATGTTGCTGATGATCGACTACGGTATTTTCTACGAGTTCGTTCCGCTGGAAGAAGTTGATAAGGAAAATCCACGTGCTTACTGCCTCGAAGAGGTGGAACTTAACAAGAATTACGCAATGGTGATTTCTACGTCCTGCGGATTGTGGCGATACATGATCGGTGATACGGTGAAGTTTACCAACAAGAACCCATATAAGTTCGTCATCACAGGACGTACGAAGCATTTCATCAATGCTTTTGGAGAAGAACTGATTGTAGATAATGCCGAAAAAGGCCTGGCTAAAGCTTGTGCCGAGACGGGAGCGCAGGTTTGCGAATACTCTGCAGCACCGGTATTTATGGACGAACACGCCAAATGCCGTCATCAATGGCTGATAGAATTTGCCAAGATGCCGGATTCCGTAGAGAAATTTGCCGCAATACTTGATGCTACATTGAAAGAAGTAAATTCAGACTATGAGGCGAAGCGTTGGAAAGATATTGCTCTGCAACCACTGGAAGTCATCGTTGCGCGTCCGGGATTGTTCCATGACTGGCTGGCAAGGAAGGGAAAATTAGGTGGACAGCACAAAGTGCCCAGATTAAGCAATACACGCGAATATATAGAGTCAATGCTGGTGCTGAACAACGAATAAAGTTATCCGAACAAATTAAATCATTATATGACAGAAAGTATCCTACAGTGTACATAATATGCACTGTGGGACTTTTTTGTATTACCAGCTTGCAACTGGTATCTACAACGCTATAAGCAAAAAATAAAGAATAAGATGAGTCGATTCTGTTGCAGATGGCAGATGATTTTTACTTTTTCAAACTTTATAGGAGACTGAAGCAATGATTATTCTACAATGATTCCACCGCCTAGCAACAAACCATCTTTATAGAAGGCAGCAGCCTGCCCGGATGCGATTGCCGTCAACGGTTCGTGAAGTTGTACATGCAGGAAATTATCTAGTGTAACTGTCACGGTACAATGATTTTCCTGTTTCCGATAGCGAATCTTCACAATGATATCCGCATGCCCTAACAAACGTTCCCGATTAACAATATTCCAATCTTTAAGTAACATCTCTGTTTTCTCCAAAGCCTGTAGGGAAGCGAGTACTACTTCATTCTTTTCCGGGCGAATTTCCTTCACAAAGACGGCACGATTCAAATGAATGCCCAAGCCACGCCGTTGTCCGACGGTATAAAAAGGATAACCCTCGTGCCAGGCTATAAAATCTCCCTTTTCATCGACAAATCGTCCACGTCTGACCTCCGCTGACCAAGTCTGACCTGCACTGACCTGGGGCTGACCTACGCTGACCTGCGGCTGACAATTGCTGACCAACCACATTTTCAGAAAGCTTCGATAATCCATCGGGCAAAAGCAAACTCCCAAACTGTCCCTTTTCACCGCCACTTTCTGAAATCCCCGTTCAGCAGCAAAGGCACGTGCTTCCACTTTGGTAATATCTCCCATCGGAAGCAACATTCTCCGAAGAATATCCTGTTTGAGTCCCCATAAGAAAAAGGTCTGATCCTTGTCCGAATCGGCAGCGTAAGTTATATAACAGGTATCATCCACCTTTACTTTCCGTACATAATGCCCCGTAGCAATATAAAAAATCCCCATTTCATCGGCAATTTTGGATAGAAGAGGCCATTTCAGATAGTTATTGCACAATGTGCAGGGCACAGGAGTATGCCCCACCATATATTCATGCACAAAATATTCGATAATCTGTTTGCGGAATATCTCGCGGGCATCATACGTGATATGACGGATTCCCAAACGCTCTGCCAGATGGCGGGCATCTTCCAGATATTCGGTCGAGTCGTTCAACTCATAGAAACGGAAAGTAACTCCGGTCACCTCATATCCGGCTTCCAGCAATCGCATGGCAGCTACGGAACTGTCCGTACCGCCGCTCATTCCTAACAATACTCGTTTGTTTTCTTCCATCATGCTGCAAAATTAAGGATTTTCCCGTATCTTTGTTTGTTAAAGCCTAAAGAGAATGGAAGAGAAAGCAAATACCGGACAAGTTATCATCGTTTTAACCGAACATCTGACGTTCGGCACACTACTGATTCCTTATATGGCAGAGAAATCTGACGACGGTACATACCAACTCATTGAACAGGCTTTTCACGCTTCACCCGAAGCAATCAGCCGGATGAACGAGGCCGAGCAACAAGCTATCGACATCGCCTCTCATTATACAGAGAAATATCTGATGGGGATCTATTCGCGTGAGAAAACAGTATCCCGTTTTCTGCGCAAATTATCCGAAGATCCGGAGCGGGTAAAGAACAATATCCGCCCATTCATCGAGAAAAAAATGCAGGAGATGCTGACATTGATACGCCATCATAATCTTCCTCTGTATCAGAAACAGGTCGGAAGCAAACTGCTATATGCGCATCATGCCTATCATGTGCATCCTCATGACGTGGAAATCCGTTTTACGTTTCTTGCCGATGAGACCAATTTCCGCTACCAGCTGCAATGCTATTATGACGGGCAGCCGCTCTCATTAAGTGAGCAGAAGCCTGTTATCGTGCTGACCTCCTCACCGTCTGCCCTCTTACTGGGAATGGAGCTGTACTTCTTTCCGCATATTGAGAGCGTACGCATTCTGCCCTTTACCAAGAAAAAGAAAATCAGCGTCCCTGCTTCCCAAATCGAGAAATACATCGATAACATCGTCATTCCAATAGCACGCTATCATGAAATCACGACTCAGGGACTGAATATCATTGAAGAGACGTATGCCTGCGAAGCTGTCCTGTCTCTTGAAGATACCATTTACGACGAACAGATGTTGCGGCTTAGCTTCCGTTATGGTGACCAGTCATTTACTCCCGACACCGTGACCGAAATGAAGAAGATCATTTACCGGAACGATTTCGGCGAGATATTCTTTTTCCGTCGGGATAGCGATGCCGAAGAAGAGAAGCTCCGGATGTTAACAGATTCCGGCTTGCAACGAGTCAGCGACGTTCATTTCAAGCTGTCGCCCGATGCACCCGAAAAGACAATTACCGAATGGATCAGTACATATCGGGAGATGCTCCAACAGTCTTTTCTGCTGACAGGAAACATGGGGAATACTCCTTACTGTCTGGACGAAATCCGCATCGAACAGAGTTGTGATGACGAACCCGACTGGTTTGAGCTACATATCACGGTAGTCATCGGCAATCTGCGTATCCCTTTCTCACGCTTCCGCAAGCACATCCTTGAAGAGAAAAGAGAATTTCTGTTACCGGACGGACGCATGATTCTTTTACCGGAAGAATGGTTCAGCAAATACGGAAACCTGTTGGAACTGGGCACCCAGACGGAGACAGGGATTCGTCTGAAACCGACCTTTGTCGGTGCCGTACAATCGGCTTTAGAAGAAAACGGGCCTAAAAACCTGCTTTTCAAGAGAGAGATACGCAATGTTCCTGTTCCCCAAGGACTGAATGCGAAACTACGACCCTATCAGCAGAAAGGATTCTCATGGATGGTACAGCTGAACAAGCAAGGATTCGGCGGCTGCCTGGCAGATGATATGGGACTTGGAAAGACGCTTCAGACGCTGACGCTGCTGCAATATATATACAAACCGCTTTCTCCTGATGCGGTCACTGCTCCTATGAAGCCCGTATTTACAGAAACCACAGCTTCCGACAGTCAGCCGGACAAGGAATGTACTGCCAACAATCCTCCCGTCAGAGAGCAGATAGCAGATGCCGAAGGACAATTCTCCTTATTCTCGTTTTCCTCCGAAGATGAGCTGCTGCCGGACGCACGGGAAATCAGAGAGAAAAACAGACCGAAAGAAGATGATCACAGACAGGAACACGGAAAGAACTCCCGTAAGCCTGCCACTCTGATCGTTGTCCCCACCTCCCTGCTCCACAACTGGCGAAGAGAGGCTAAACGCTTCACGACTCTTGCGATAGCGGAATATAACAGCAACACCGCGTTTCCCAAAGGACATCCGGAGAAGTTCTTCAATCATTTCCATCTGATATTCACGACTTATGGGATGATGAGGAATAACATTGATATTCTCCGCTCCTACACATTCGAATACATCGTACTTGATGAGAGTCAGAATATCAAGAACAATGATTCCCTTACTTTCCGTTCGGTCATCCAGTTGCAAGGCAAGCACCGGATTGCACTTACCGGTACGCCTATCGAGAACTCTCTCAAAGATTTGTGGGCACAGTTCCGTTTTCTGCAACCGGACCTGTTAGGAGAAGAAAGCACTTTTCATAAGCAGTTTATCATTCCGATCCGGCAAGGAAACGTCCGTATGGAGAAAAGGCTGCAACAGATCATCGCTCCGTTTATCCTTCGCAGAAGCAAAAGCGAGGTAGCGCCGGAACTTCCCCCGCTTACCGAAGAAACGATCTATTGCGCCATGTCCGAAAAGCAGGGTGAGAGCTACGAACAGGAGAAAAACAGCCTCCGCAACATATTACTCCAGCAACCCGAAAACAAAGACAGATACCATATGTTCAGCATCCTGAACGGTATCCTGCGTCTCCGTCAACTGGCTTGCCATCCGCAGCTTATCTTTCCCGACTTCGACGGGGTATCGGGAAAAACGGAACAAATCATCGATACCTTTGACACACTAAGAAGTGAAGGACATAAGGTACTTATCTTTTCTTCCTTTGTCCGGCATTTGGAGATACTTGCCGAGGTATTCCGCCAACGGGGTTGGAAGTATGCTCTGCTGACCGGTTCCACCAACAACCGACCTTCCGAAATCGCCCATTTCACCGAGCAAAAGGATGTGCAGGCATTCCTTATTTCTTTGAAAGCAGGAGGAGTCGGCCTTAACCTTACACAAGCCGATTATGTATTTATCATCGATCCTTGGTGGAATCCTGCTGCCGAGTCACAAGCCATCGCCCGTGCACATCGTATCGGTCAGGATAAACAGGTTATCGCCTATCGTTTTATCACTCAGAATAGTATCGAAGAAAAGATTCTCCAACTACAGGAGGACAAGAGGAGGCTGGCAGAAACATTTATTACGGATAGTGAGGCACTGCCTGCACTGAGCAATGAGCAGTGGGCGGATTTGCTGAAATAACAATCAAACATCTCACTATTGCACCATAAAAGTGCATAATCTAAGCATATTTTAATTACCACGCACTTTGTAGTCATCCATTTTCTCCTATCTTTGCAACCCAAAACAATGCGACATGAAATACAAACTCATAGTGCTCGACCTCGACGGCACACTCACCAATTCTAAAAAAGAAATCTCTTCCCGCAACCGGGAAACGCTGATACGCATACAAGAACAAGGTATCCGTCTGGTCCTTGCATCAGGGCGACCGACTTATGGCATCGTACCGCTCGCCAACGAGTTACGCATGAATGAGTTCGGCGGATTTATCCTGTCCTATAACGGTGGGGAAATCATCAACTGGGAAAGCAAAGAAATGATGTACGAGAATGTACTGCCCAACGAAGTCGTTCCGGTACTCTACGAATGTGCCCGCACCAATCATCTAAGCATACTGACTTACGACGGAGCAGAAATAGTGACCGAAAACTCGTTGGATCCATACGTACAAAAAGAAGCCTTCCTCAATAAAATGGCGATACGGGAAACAAACGACTTCCTGACTGACATCACCCTCCCAGTAGCCAAGTGCCTCATCGTCGGAGATGCCGGCAAGCTAATTCCTGTAGAATCCGAGCTTTGTATCCGCCTGCAAGGAAAGATCAATGTCTTCCGTTCGGAACCTTATTTCCTGGAGTTGGTTCCGCAAGGTATCGACAAGGCTTTATCCCTCAGCGTCCTGTTGGAAAATATAGGAATGACACGCGAGGAAGTGATAGCTATAGGCGATGGCTACAATGACCTGTCGATGATCAAATTTGCTGGTATGGGCGTAGCAATGGGCAACGCGCAGGAGCCTGTGAAGAAGGCTGCCGACTACATTACACTGACTAATGACGAAGATGGGGTTGCGGAAGCGATAGAGAGAATCTTCAACGTCCCATAAGGCATTCTTCCTTCAGCAGATCAGACAAAATCCCTTGCAAGTTAAGTTGAAATCAATTATTTATTCTAACTTTGCACTTCCAATAGAACAAATATAAAATGTTATGGAACATCAACTTACCATTTACAACACGTTAGATAGAAAGAAAGAATTGTTCGTACCGCTTCACGCACCGCATGTAGGCATGTATGTATGCGGACCGACAGTATACGGTGATGCTCACTTGGGACATGCCCGTCCCGCCATCACATTTGACGTACTCTTCCGTTATCTGACTCATTTAGGATATAAAGTACGCTATGTACGCAATATTACCGATGTCGGTCATCTGGAGCATGATGCTGACGAAGGAGAAGACAAAATAGCCAAGAAAGCCCGTCTCGAAGAATTGGAGCCTATGGAAGTTGTTCAGTATTACCTGAACCGCTATCATAAGGCAATGGAAGCACTGAATGTACTTTCTCCCAGCATCGAACCGCACGCTTCGGGTCACATTATCGAACAAATCCAGCTCGTACAGAAGATTCTGGACGCCGGATACGCTTACGAAAGCGAAGGTTCCGTCTACTTTGACGTAGCTAAATATAACAAGGATTATCATTACGGCAAACTCTCAGGGCGCAACTTGGACGACGTACTGAATACCACCCGCGACCTCGATGGACAAAGCGAAAAACGTAATCCCGCCGACTTCGCCCTCTGGAAAAAAGCGCAGCCGGAACACATCATGCGCTGGCCTTCTCCATGGAGCGACGGTTTCCCCGGATGGCATGCCGAATGTACCGCCATGGGACGCAAGTATCTGGGCGAGCACTTCGATATTCACGGAGGAGGAATGGACCTGATCTTCCCGCATCATGAATGTGAGATCGCACAGTCGGTAGCTTCGCAAGGCGATGACATGGTTCACTACTGGATGCACAACAACATGATTACCATCAACGGTACGAAGATGGGTAAATCACTCGGCAACTTCATCACGCTGGATGAATTCTTCAACGGTACTCACAAGTTGCTGGCACAAGCCTACACTCCGATGACCATCCGTTTCTTCATCCTGCAAGCTCACTATCGCAGCACTGTAGACTTCAGTAACGAAGCATTGCAAGCTTCGGAAAAAGGGCTGCAACGTTTGATAGAAGCAATCGAAGGACTCGACAAGATCACTCCGGCCGCAACAACTTCGGAAGGTATCAACGTGAAAGAGCTGCGTGCTAAATGCTACGAAGCTATGAATGACGACTTGAATACTCCTATTGTCATCGCACAGCTTTTCGAAGGTGCCCGCATCATCAATAATATCAACGCAGGAAATGCAACGATCTCCGCAGAAGATCTGAAAGACCTGAAAGAAACTTTCCACCTGTTCTGCTTCGACATCATGGGGCTGAAAGAAGAGAAAGGTTCTTCCGACGGTCGCGAAGCCGCTTATGGCAAAGTCGTTGATATGCTTCTTGAACAACGCATGAAAGCAAAAGCCAACAAAGACTGGGCTACTTCCGACGAAATCCGTAATACATTGACTGCACTCGGATTTGAAGTGAAAGATACAAAAGATGGTTTCGAATGGAGATTAAACAAGTAATTCAAGTTCTCCCTAGCAAACTGTCTCATTAACCGCATATAAAACTGAGGGTCGATTCTTCGCTGAACCGACCCTCTTTCAAGGTATGAAACACAAACATCAATACCTATTTAAATTCTCTCTTCATTTATTTTCAAGAATCATTTCCACCGGTTGTCCATGCTGACAAGTTACATCCAGTATCGTATGGGCACCTTTATATTCAAGCTTTACATTCGCCGGTGTCTCCAAGAAACTCCAGCGTCCTTTCAGCTCTATTATTTTACGAATAGGGCGGCTCGGTTCTTTTGTCGTATACGTCTTTTCCGCAATATTCAAGTTTGGGTCACAGACGCTGAGACGAATCGCCTTTTTTCCCTCTGCCGCATACATGACCATCGTTTCCGCAGGAATGGAAGCAACCACCAGCTTATCGTCAGCAGACCGGTAATCTTCAAAAACAGCATATCCGGTTATACCCGTTTTCCTGTCATAGACAATATGCGCAGTCTGATCACGTTGCCATACTTCGTATGCAGGCGTTTTCTTCAGTTCATCCAAATCCGAAGCTGAAGGCTGAATCAGTACCATATATTCATAAGTAGCATTCTTCGGGGCGTTGCCATGTTCAATCCAGGCAGAAGAGAATGTTCCTGTAGTCTTTTCGCGGGTTTTCTCATGACGCGACTCCTGTTCGGCTATCTGTGAACGAAGGGTTCCGTCAACTACATGATAATAATTATCATAGCCGTCGTGCAACCAATAGTTATCCTTACCTGTCTTCTGCTCTTTGCCGTTAAATTTCGTCTGGAAGAGAGTGGTCTCCGTAGGATAGTCAGCATTGCTGTTCGTGATGCCTGTTCCGAGGCAGATCATCCGGTTATCAAAACAGAAGACGGATTTACGGGCTACAAAGTCGGGAGTAAAGTTCTCATAATCACGTTCCGTCAGTTTCATTGCAAACATTCCGTTCATGCCGCCTAAAGAGCTGCTTCCGGAAAAGTTTTCCGTAGACCGTGCCATCGTCGTACCTTTCAGGGGACTGTCCAAGAGTTCAAAAGGAAGATGAATGGTAGTCGTACCGGGCAGACGGTTCCAGTCCCATCCTTCCTGTACAAAACCACTTCCGGCACGGGAGACGGGATTTCCTTTTCCCATAATCTGTACCGATCCGTAGCTTTGATAACGTCCGTAACGATTATCTTTCGCATAGATTTCAGCACCCCATACATCTGTGGTATATCCTTTCAGTGTCACCATCCAGTCTGCACGGCGGAAAATACCTGCCGATCCATAGTTATAAACAAAAAAACCGTGGGGAGCCTGTGCAGGCTGAATACCTTCTTTTCTGAAGAAATGTGCATTCCTTGTATTCCGATCACGTATCAGACGCAAATAATCGGCGGCCAGTCCATGATCGAATGTATTTCCCTGACCGGACAAGTCTCCTGACAATGCAATATTGGCAAATGCTTCTATATCATCGCTTCCCATCTTTCCGCCAAAAGGATGGCGACCGCTAATGCCTGTCCCCCATTCGTAAAGGTTACAATAATTGCGCATGGCGAGAAAGGCAGACTTGATATGTTGACGTGCCTCTTCCGTCAGTTCAAATCCAGTCCCGTTGGTGAGAGCGATAAATTGACCGATGGTAGCCAGTACTCCGGTTGTATAGCCGGGATAGAAACCTCCGTGATGAAAGGTCGTTCCATCTACTTTGATACCGCCGAGAGTGCCCGGAGTATAATTCAGCGATGAAGACAACCAGCGCGACAAACCATTCAAAGCCTGTTCCTGTTCTCTTGCATCGGGGAACATCATGGCGGAGATAAACTTTGCCATCAAGAGCGTATGCCATGAATCCAGTAATTCATCCCGCTCCGGCGGACACGGTTGACGAGTCTCCTGTAAAGCAGCCCAGAAACGTAAAGTGGATAGATAGGCATCCCGGTGAGGATGTTTATAAATCGCGTCCCGCATGAGCCAGGCGGTAGTATATATTTTACGTACCTGATAGCCGTAATGATGATTCGTCCCCATGCCGCTGCCAAAAGCGAATCCCTGATCCATTGCATAGTCGAATACGGTAAAATAGTTCTTCTTCGATGTCTCATTCTGATTGTAGAAGGCATCGTATGCAAAACCGGCAAGCATCGTTTCGATATCATTCCATGACATCTCCCCTTTCTTCTTGTCTTGCTCGTCCGGTGCTACAACAGGAGTTCCGGTAAAGCCGGTCCCGGCTGCGGAGGGAGCAATGGCAGCTCTTTCAAAAGTCTTCCTTGCAGCGTTGATCTGTCCTTGGGGAGCTTTCTTCACATCGAGAAATTCAGTCAGGCGTTGTTCGATTGTTTTCAAGTCCTTCTTTTGCCGAGTTGTCAGTTTAGAAAGCAAGGGGACATCATAAGACTGCTGTTCCCACTTCCATACAAGACACCAATGCCAGAGGTCACGATTGGAAAGACCGTTGTTAGCTGGCAGTTGTTGGTCCGGTGTCGTGCGCAGGTTCATCTTCTTTTCCGGAAAGGTCAGGCGATCCAGAAAGATGCGCCCTTTACGGTCGGGAGCGACCAGACGATAAGAAACTATATTTTTATCTTTCTTATCCCCGTTCATGTAGGCGAAAGATATCCAGCAAGCCCGCCAGCCTGCCGCTTGCAGATGATACGTGAACCAATAAGAGACTTCACCCGCCTTATTTAGAAACTCAAAACGGATAGAGTCCTGTTGGGGTTTCTCGTTATATATCCACAGGGTAATACCAAATTGCTGTTCCTTTTTGGCATTCAGCGATAAAGGTTCTATCTGAACGTCCAGTGTCGAGGCAGGTTGGAAATCCCATTCCAGACTGCTTTCTCCCTCTTTATAGAAAAGAGAAGAAAGTTTCACTTCACCTTTCCCCGAAACTTTGAACGTCTCGGGAACCTTTTCTTCAAACCCTATGACCTGCGCATAAGAGGACAAAGAACAAAACAAGAACAGAAATATAAAACAAACAGCTTTCATGATCATTAATTGTTTAAAGGCAGTTCTTACCACACCCGGGTGTCAGGATGCACGACACCCGGGTGTCAGCATGTATGAGATCCGGGTGTCGGTATGTATGAGACCCGGGTGTCATACAAACCGTATTAGTATACGGTATCAGTAAGGTATACGGTCCGAAAGAATCTTTTCCGTATACCACGGATCGTCGATTTCTTTCAGCATTGTTCCCATTTCACGATAAAGTTGCTCCACAACTTCCTTATTTTCATCCAAAGGCAGATTATTCAGCTGATAAGGGTCGTTTACGTCATCAAACAGCAGACTTTTCTTTAGCTGTTTCGTCTTCCGGTCGATATACAGAGCCAATGTATAGCGAGCCGTCTTAATGCCGCGCGAAGAGGGGAAATAAGATTGCACCAATCCATCCTTATCTTTCTCTCCATCCAGATTCTGAATATACAACGCACCTGCCGGACGAACAATTTCCGCCTTTTCATCGAAGAAAAGAGGTGCGAAGTTGCGTCCCTGCACCTCGGAAGGAATCGAATCCCCCAGACCGCACAAGCCGAGTACGGTAGGCATAATGTCGGGAGCAGAAAGCAACAAATCATCTACCCGGGGCTGAATCTTACCGGGGAAACGAACCAGGAACGGAATATTCATAGATTCGGAATAGGGAGAGTTCTTAGGGTCGTCCGTTCGCTGGCTGCACATTGTTTCGCCATGGTCGGAAGCAAAGATGACTACTGTATTTTTATCCAATCCCAATTGTTTCAGTGCTTCCAAAATCTGTCCGAAAGCACGGTCTACTCCGGTCACAGAAGCAAAGTAGTAACGGACGGATTCCGCTTTTTTCATATTCAGATCTACGTTTGGGCGAATCAGCAGACTGTCCAGCGGTTGATCTTTATAAAGATTGAAGTCCTGTTCTTCACAATCGTTCAGCGAACGGTATGGGCTATGCGGCGGGTTCATTCCCACCATGATGAAGAATGGCTTCTTCGTATCACGCACGTTTCCTTCATTCTTGAGATAAGAAACAACTTTGCCCGACTCATGGAGCGGTGACCATTCTTTCGGATCATGCCTCTTGCCGTCCGTATCCCAATAATGCGGGTTCTTATGTTCGTCAAACGTGCCGTACGAATACCAATAGTTGAAACCGTGGCGCTGCTCTTTCGGCGTATAAGCGTCCCACACCGGACGCTGTGTTTCTACATATTGTCCCGGATTCTCCGGATCATTCGGGGTCGGGAAGTCAGCGTGAAGTTTACCGAAATAAGCACAATCATAACCGGCCTTGCTGAATACGTCGCCTATGCACTCCGCATCGTCACGCAAAGAGCTGATAGGACGTGTAGAGTTACAGTTCAAAGGTACACCACTGCGATTCGGATACATACCGGTCAGCAACATTCCACGATGGGGGCTGCTCAGCGGACAGTTGCTTTGAGCGGAAGTCAGCACCATAGATTCACGTGCGAAAGTATCTATGTTAGGAGTATGCACGGGGTCTCCCCGGAAGTTTACTTTATCTCTGAAACCTTCCTGGTTCCAGAAGCCCATTGCCTGATTGCGATACTGATCAGGAAATACATAGATGATGTTTGGATGTTCTGCCTGCTCTGCCACCTGCTTGGGGGCTTTACAGCCTTGCGCTGCAAAGAGGGTCAAGCCTCCCATCAATAAGTTTACTGATTTGTTTATCATGATATAAAGAATAACAGTTAATGCACCGGAAGAGACTAATATATGCACATATCCGGCTAAAGTACAAGCAAGGCAGTTCTTACTTCTTTTCCAGGTCTCTTTTGCGCATCAATCCTTCCAGGAAGTAATAGTCAGCGTAGTTCAAAGGCACATCTATTTCCTGGCCGTGAGGGATACTGCCTACAGAGTGCATCAATATAAAATTTCCATTCGTACCCACTTTGGCGCGATAAGCCGGTGAGCCGAGGCTTTCCATGATCTTATCAGCGGTTTCCTTATAGTGATTGCCCGGCAGATAACCGTCGAGTTCGTACAGAGCAGAAGCCGTACATGCGGCTGCAGAAGCGTCACGAGGTTCGTTCGGAATGTTCGGAGCATCGTAATCCCAGTAAGGAACGAGGTCTTCCGGCAGGTTCTTATTGGTAAAGATGAAGTTATACACCTTCTGTGCCTGATCGAGATACTTCTTGTCTTTTGTATAGCGATAGCAAGCGGTATAACCGTATAATGCCCAAGCCTGTCCGCGAGCCCATGATGATTCGTCCGCATATCCTTGTGCTGTTTGTCTCTTACGTACTTCTCCTGTTTCGGGATCGTAGTCTACCACATGATAGCAACTGTTGTCCGGGCGGAAATGGTGGGCCATCGTTGTATCCGCATGTTTCACTGCTATATTGTAAAAGGTAGAGTCACCGGAAAAAGCCGTAGCTTCAAACAGCAATTCCAGATTCATCATATTATCGATAATCACCGGACATTTCCATCCGCGTGTTCCCTGCCAGCCTTTATCGGCATCCCATGACTGGATAACGCCTGCTCCCGGACGGAAACGGGTAGACAATGATTTTGCGGCTTCTACAATCACATCCTTATATTCTTTTTTATCTGCAAAACGGTAACCGTTAAGATAACTGCACCCGATCATAAAGCCGACATCGTGATGCCACTTCAGATATTTCACAGAATCGAGGGCTTCTGTGTATTTTTCTGCCAAAGGCAACCACTTTTTATCCCCTGTCAGATTGTAAGTCAGCCACATGCTGCCCGGAAAGAAACCGGAGCACCAGTCATCAATAGGTATATAGGAGATACTACCATCTGCATTGATGGTTCTTGGATTCAGAATTTTACCGGATTTCTCGATAATGTCTGTCTGAATTGTGTTTTGTGCTACAGCGTTGTCGATGTTGTCCTGAATAAAATCGACTTCAACCTTTTTTTGTCCACCGCAACTCGTAAAGATCAGAAGCGAAAGTCCCAATGCGCTAAGAATTGTTTTCATAATACATGGATTATTTGTTAAGTTAATAATTATCTGGTGGCAAAAGTAGTACTTTCAAATAGAATAGACCGTCCCAAATAATCCAATTCAGGGACAAATTTGGTACATTTCTCCCTTGAAGGGCATATTTGCACAGATATTCCCCAAAAGCCTGCTTAATTATTTAATGTAATTGAAAATGTAATTATAATAATCTGACTAATATATAATATATTCTGGTCATTTCAAAAAAAAGGCATTCTAACTCTTCTACATTTTTATTATATTTATTTGTAATTAACCGATTGATTGTTAATTATAATTATCATCATCACACCTACATAAAGTTATGCAAACTAAATAAGAAATTACTTATTTAGTTAGCTTTGCCATGTCTTTTCTCAGTCAAACTCTTCGTTGATGAGAATCAGACATATATAGATATTTGTACTTAAATCTACAACATATTATGAGCACAACATGCCAACATCAACAAGGTGAAGGATACCTAAAACTCCTAAAGATTTAGATACATATTATGCTTATAATAAGAAAGATAGGCAAACGTTGTAAGCAATAATATTTATTGTTCGGATGCACTTTAACCATTTTATTATTTATATTTATGAAAAACCACCTAATAACAGTACTTGTCTGCTGTTTATTCTTCATCGGTTGTAAAGATGATAAAGCCAACTCTAATCAGTATGACCCATCTCAACCAGTAGTATTTACAGATTTTAGCCCTAAAGAGGGAGGTATGCGAACCCGCCTGTACATTGAAGGCAGTAATTTCGGGAATGATCCCACCAAAATTCACATTACGATCGGTGGAGAAAAAACCAAAACCATCGGAGCCGATGGAAAAAAGATTTATTGCATGGTTCCTTCCAAGGCTTTTGATGGAATAATCAATGTTCGTGTAGATGGTCCGGATGGCAAACCTATTGCAGAACATACATTTGAAGAGGAATTCAAGTACACTCCTGCAACGATCGTAGGTACCTTGCTACGTAAGGTAGACGAGGATAATAATTCTGCATTTCAAGAGGGTTCGTTCGATGAAGGAGCTTCTATTCCTTCCAATGACTGTATGGTGTTCGACCCCAAGTACAAGGATGGGGACAACCGGTTACTTTTTTCTTCAAACCATTCTGACGGTCTCCATCTAATAGACCTGACAGAACGGACTGTAAAACGTCTCTTCCCAAGAACGGGATATAGCACAATGTATTCTTTCACATTCAGTGCTGACGGAGACACGTTGCTATTTACCGATGATCACGGTCAGGACAACACCACCCGGGCAAATATCTATTATTCTCTCCGTCGTGAAAACTTTCGACGAATTCGTCCCTACAACTATGGCAGGACAGCATATAGCTTAGTGTATATGGATGACGGAACCATCTTTTACACCACCTGGTGGGAGGGAAAAGTCTACAAAATGATACGCAATGGGGCTATTCCCAATATCGACGAGAATGCGGAAGTTGCCTTTAGCCTGAGTCAGATATCGGCAGTGGGCGGTTCACATACGATATTATTCAGGCACCCGTCCAATAAATTCATGTATATGCTTTCCGACAATTTTGGCGCAGTGTTCAGAGCCGATTATGATCCGGTGGCAAAAACATTCGGTAATCCTAGCATCATTGCCGGAAACATGAACGATAAAAGTTTCAAGGAAGGAACGGGAGGAAGCGCCCGGTTTAACAAACCACAGTTCGGTGTATTCGTAAAAAACGAGAAATACGGCGAAGGAATTGGTCCTGACAACGACCAATATGACTTCTATTTTTGTGACAGAGAAAATCACTGCATCTGGAAACTGGATCCTCATGGGGTAGCGTCTCTTGCAGCCGGACGAAGTAACGAAAACGCCGACGGCAAAATATGGGGATACGTAGACGGCAATCCATTGCATGAGGCACGTTTCAATCAGCCAGCCGGTCTTGCTTACGACCCTGATACAGATATGTTCTATATTGGAGATATTGATAATAAAGGGATTCGTTATATGACAACGGAATAATACTATTTAAAACACAAGTAAATATGAGAAATGTAATCTTACTATTTTTATTGATAGTAGGCTGGACAACTACAGTCTACGCTCAAAATGAACAAGAGACGATTGAGGTGACGGGAATCGTCACTGATCCAAAGAACGAACCTTTAATAGGCGTGAACGTTACAGCAAGAAATATGCCCGGCTTCGGTGCGATAACAGACATAAACGGACGTTACAAGATCAAGGTTCCCAATTACTCTTACTTGATTTTTTCCTATGTGGGATTTACAAAGCAGGAAATCTTTATCAAAGACAAAAAAATCATTAACATCGTTATGGCAGAGACGAAAGAAACGGTCATCGACGAGGTTGTTGTCACAGGGACCGGTGCTCAGAAGAAGGTAACTGTGACAGGTGCCGTTACCACAGTCGACGTTTCCCAGCTACGTACTCCGACGGCAAGCATCACCAATGCTCTTGCAGGCAATGTAGCCGGTATACTCGCCCGCCAGACTTCCGGACAGCCGGGTAGCAATATTTCTGAGTTCTGGATACGCGGTATCTCCACTTTCGGTGCCGGAGGCAGTGCATTGGTGTTGGTCGATGGCTTCGAACGTGATATGAATGAAATCAATGTGGAAGATATCCAGGACTTCTCCGTGTTGAAAGATGCCTCCGCAACCGCCATTTACGGTTCACGCGGTGCAAATGGCGTTGTCTTGATCACGACCAAACGCGGCAAGGAAGGGAAGACCCGCGTCAATGCCAAAGTAGAAACCTCGTATAATACACGCACCAGAACTCCGGAATTTGTGGACGGTCCAACATATGCCCGCATGATGAACGAAGCCTTGGTTAGTCGTAGTCAGGCTCCGGCCTATAGCGAAAGCGACTTGGAACTGTTTGCAAACGGGCTGGATCAGGATCTTTTCCCGAATGTGGACTGGATGAACTTAATACTGAAAGACGGTGCCCCCACTTATCGCGCAACTGTAGACTTGACCGGAGGTGGTACGGTAGCCCGTTATTTCATTTCTGCCAGTTATGTAAATGAAGGCGGTATGTACGAAACGGATCGTGCAATGACGGACTATAACACCAATGCCAACTACCATCGCTGGAACTACCGCATGAATGTAGACATAGACCTGACAAAATCCACGCTGCTAAAAGTAGGCGTATCGGGTTCTTTGGACAAGCAGAACCTGCCGGGAAGCCAGTATCATGAAATATGGCACTCGCTAATGGGATACAGTCCCATCGCTTCTCCAGTACAGTATAGTGACGGGAAATGGGCAGCAGTCGGTAGTGAAGGACGAAGAAATCCGTGGGTACTGACCACCCAGCAGGGATATCAGGAAACATGGAAGAATAAAATACAGACTACGGTTAATCTTGAACAAGATTTGAAATTTATCACAAAGGGATTAAAATTCTACGGACGTTTCGGATTCGATACATATACGGATAACGGTGACAACCGTTTCAAATGGCCGGAAAGTTGGTTAGCGGAACGGCAGCGTACCTCCGACGGAGAACTGCAATTCAGAAGAATAGAGACGCAGAAACTGATGGACGGAACGATGTATTCAAGTGGACAACGGAAGGAATACTTGGAGGCAGAGCTACACTATAACCGTACGTTTGGCGACCACATGCTAGGGGCCGTTTTAAAGTATTCTCAGGATAAGACTACCAATACATCTCACAACGGCAATACAGATAGCTACGAGAAGATTGTGCAGAGTATTCAGAATCGTCATCAGGGGTTTGCAGGACGTTTCACATACGGATGGAAATACCGCTACTTCTTTGACTTTAATTTCGGTTACAACGGTTCCGAGAACTTCGCCTCAGGTCAGCAGTTTGGATTCTTTCCCGCCTATTCTGTAGCATGGAACATCGCTGAAGAGTCAATCATCAAGAAACATCTCAAATGGCTGAATATGTTTAAGCTGCGCTACTCATATGGTAAGGTAGGTAACGACAATGTGGGAACCCGCTTCCCATACGTAGAGAAATTCGGGACATGGGATGAAGACGGTTATTATTACGGTGATATCGGCACCAGTAATTATTATTATACCGGACTGACCTATTCGAGAATTGCATCAAGCAGCATCACTTGGGAGGTAGCCAAGAAACATGACCTCGGACTTGACTTCTCTATGTTCAATGATAAGTTCAGTGGCAGCATTGACTACTTCCACGAACAGCGCAACGGTATTTATATGGTACGTAGTTACCTTCCTCAAATCATCGGTCTGAATCACATCACAACAAAACCTTATGCTAACGTGGGATCTGTCTTGTCCGAAGGTTTTGACGGTAATATCGCTTATAAGCAGAGAATAGGTGAGGTAGATCTTACAGTACGTGCCAACATGACCTATAGTAAGAATGAAATCAAGGAGTATGACGAAGAGAACAGCCGCTATCCGTATAAGATGAAATACGGATTCCGTGTAGACCAGGCACGCGGTCTGATAGCCGAAGGGCTGTTCAAGGACTATGAAGAAATCCGCAACAGACCCTCACAGGGTTCAGGCATCATGCCGGGAGACATCAAATACAAGGACGTAAACGGTGACGGAGTCATTAACGGAGATGACGAAGTGCCCATTGGTGCGACCACCCGCCCTAACCTGATTTACGGGTTCGGTGTATCTGCACAATGGAAAGAATTTGATATCAACGTTCACTTCCAAGGAGCCGGCAAGTCATCCTTCTTCATAGACGGATTCACCGTATATCCATTCCAAGAGAAGTCATGGGGCAATATTCTGACGGATGTAGTGGGTAACTACTGGTCGCTGGGAACCAACGAAGATCCGAATGCCAAATACCCGCGTCTGAGTTATGGAGGTAATAGCAACAACTATCGTGCTTCTACTTACTGGCTGCGAAACGGTTCGTACATCCGTTTAAAGAATGTGGAATTAGGTTACAACATCCCCAAACGGTTTGTCAATAAACTCCATTTGGACCGTGTGCGCCTCTACCTGATGGGAACGAATCTGCTGACCTTCTCCGACTTTAAGCTTTGGGATCCGGAACTGGGTAGTTCCAATGGACAACAATATCCGTTATCCAGAACAGTGACCATCGGACTGACAGTAGGAATCTAAAACAATCATTAAAAGAAAAGTTATGAATAAAAATAAATACATTTTATTGGGAGCAGTGGTACTCGGCTTGGGACTCACTTCCTGTTCCGATTTCCTAAATGTAGATCGCTATTTCAGAGACCAACAATCTACAGAACGCATTTTCTCGGACAAAGACTATACACTTCAATGGCTGTCATTCTGCTACAGTCGCCTGCAGGGAGATAATCTGGAGGTGGGACACAGTGACGTATGCCCTTTCAATTTCTCAGACGACCAAGTATTCAACGAACGAGGAGATCGTTTTGCTAAATTCAAGCGCGGCGAATATTTAAATTCCACTGGTGGCCAAAATGCTTGGAAATGGTCGTATGACGGAATCTATCAAGCCTCCATTCTACTGAATGAATTGTATGAGAATGAAGATCTCACTCCGGAGGAAGTGACGGACGTAAGAGGACAGGCACGTTTTCTGCGTGCCTATTTTTACTGGTTACTGCTGAGAAAATTCGGTCCGATACCTATCCTACCACCGGAAGGAGCCGACTATACAAAATCGTATGACGAGCTGGCCTACCCACGTAAAACCTATGATGAGTGCGTGTCATTCATCACTTCGGAACTGGAAATTGCAGCTACCGAACTGTTCGAAAAACGCGATAACTTGAACATTGCCCGCCCGACTAAAGGGGCCGCGTTGGCTGTACGTGCCAAAGTTTTCCTTTATGCTGCCAGTCCGCTGGTAAACGGAAATACGGAAATGGCAGACTTCACCAACAAGGACGGGCAACAGTTGATTCCACAAGAATACAATGAAGAGAAATGGGCAAAAGCCGCTGCTTCTGCCAGAGACATGATCGAGTACTCGGAAATGAGCGGACTCTACAAACTTTATACTTTTGAAAGACGCCCGGTTAGTACAGACGAGGCTTATCCAACCACTATTGAACCGCCATATCATGAGGAATACAGTAACAAGCCTTTTCCGGAAGGATGGTCCAATATAGATCCATTTGAATCATATCGGTCTCTTTTTAATGGAGATATCTATGCAGCCGAAAATCCGGAACTTATTTTTACCCGAGGAACCAATGGTGACAGCAATGACTTAAAAACAGACAACACGATGGTAGATTTCGTAAAGCATCAACTGCCCGGAACTTTTGGAGGATATAACGTACACGGAATGACCCTGAAGCAGAGTGAAGCATACGCTATGGCAGATGGTACATCATTTGACAAAGAATGCTACACATTATGGAAAGGGAAGTTCACAAACGATGAAAACAAAGATGAACACAAGTACGACAATGTAAAAAATGGAGTATGGTGGGGATACACCAACCGTGAACCTCGTTTCTATGCTTCCGTAGCTTTCAACGGAGCTCAATGGAACGCACTGAGCATTAAGGAAGAAGGAGGAAAAGACTCACGAAATAAACAAATCTGGTATTATCGCGGAGCAACCGACGGTCGTATCAATGGATCTGATAACTGGTGCATTACGGGCATCGGCATCATGAAATATGTAAATCCGAACGATTGCGCCAAATGGGGAGGCTCTATCTACCAAAAAGTGGAACCTACACTTCGTTATGCCGACATATTACTAATGTATGCAGAAGCACTGAATAATATTTCCGAAGGGACACACTACCAGGTGACCTCATGGGACGGAAGCCAGACTTACGACATCTTCCGTGACAAAGAACAGATGCGACGTGGAGTTAAGCCTGTCCGTATGCGTGCCGGAGTCCCCGACTATAGCGATGAAGTATATGAAAACCCGAAAAAATTCTTTGAAAAAATAGTTCATGAACGGCAGATCGAATTCTTTGCGGAAACCCAACGCTACTATGACCTGCGTCGTTGGAAAATTGTCGAAGAACATGAAGGAGAACAAATCTACGGTTGCAATACACTGATGAACGAAGAATACAAGGACATGTTTTATCTGCCAGTCAGAGTGGCCGAACTACAGACTTCTTTCTCACGCAAACAGTACTTCTGGCCTATCAGCTTCGATGAGCTGAAACGCAACAATAATCTCTCACAAGCTCCCGGATGGCAGAATTATGATTAGTGTTAACATTATAAACCAAAAGATCAATATGAGAAAATTATATATTTTAGGAATGATACTGGGGATGTATGCAACATTCAGTGCATGCAATGACGAGTGGAAAGATGAACTTTACACACAGATGCTTTCTTTCAAGGCACCTTTAGGTGACAACGGCTTGAGTGAAATTTATGTACGCTATCAGCCGGATGGAACAGGAATATACCAGTTGCCGGTCATTGTCAGCGGCTCGAAAAGCAACAGTCGGAATATCGATGCAAAAATAGCCGTGGATGAGGATACGCTCCGAATACTTAACCAGGAAAAATTCCCCGTAGGTCGTCAGGACCTCTGGTATGTCCCCCTTGCAGAACAGCATTATTCTTTTGAATCAAACATTTGCCATATTCCTGCGGGAGAGAATATACAGCTCTACCCCATCCATTTCAACTTTAACGGGTTGGAACTGGATGAGAAATACGTACTTCCGCTGACTATTGAAGAAGACCCTTCTTATGTTCAAAACAAATATAAGGGACGTTATAAAGCGCTGCTGGGAGTCAATCTGTTCAATGACTACTCCGGAACGTATAACACCACGCTGATGAACATCTACATCGAAGGAACGACAACCGATCCCGCTAAGGTAGATACGCGCTTAGCCCGCGTAGTGGACGAGAATACCATTTTCTTCTATGCCGGTTCAACGTGGGTGGAAGATGAGAACCGCTCCAGGTATAAAGTATTCGTCGAGTTTGAAGAAGGAACGGAGGACGAGGAAGGTACTATTAAAGGAAAGTTGAGATTGTACGGTGACGAAGGCGAACCGGGAATCAATATCCGACCATTGGGAGAATGCAAATATGAAAAACGAATCATTCAGCACGAGACCATCAAATATATGGAACGCCACCTTACCACACTGGAACTGAGTTATAAGTACACGGATGTCACTTCCAATCCGGATTATCCGATAACTTACGAAGTAAAAGGTTCTATGACAATGGAACGCCAGATCAACCCGTTGATACCGGATGAGGATCAAGCTATTGAATGGTAAGAGAAAATTAAAAAAGGAGGAGACAAGCACTTGATTAAACATAGAAGCTTATCTCCTCTTTCTTTTATCAGGATACTCCATATAGCATTTTTATTAGATGATACGAATGCAAACACCATACCAGTCATAAGGTATTCGAGATTGATGAAGAATAATACCCCCTAAAAACGTAAGTATCCGACAGCCATATATGGGAATATATTTATTACATTTGCGGAAGAATCTTGAATTTTAAATTATAGGCTAATTCGGCTCTCATAACTTATCATTCAACGTTTCAAATTAGTAATTCAAAATTAATCATTATGACCCCACAAGAGTTTTTTAAAAAGGACCTGTTCGCCGAAAATGCAGGCGTAGTATTGCTTGAAGTACGCGAAGGATACAGTAAAGCCAAACTGGAAATAAAACCCGAACATCTTAATGCCGGAGCGCGGACACAAGGAGGAGCGATTTTCACGCTGGCAGATCTGGCACTCGCCGCAGCTGCCAATTCGCACGGAACACTCGCTTTCTCTCTTTCATCCTCAATCACTTTTCTGCGTGCCAGCGGTCCGGGCGACACCCTCTATGCCGAGGCACGCGAACGGTATATCGGCCGAAGCACCGGCTGCTATCAAATAGATATTACTAACCAGAACGGAGACTTGATCGCTACATTCGAATCAAGTGTTTTCCGGAAAGATCAGAAAGTACCTTTTACTCTGTAGACAGACTATTTAACTATAGAAGTCAATGGATGACGATGACCTCTGACATCATTTAAGAAAGCTTTGGCTGAACCGAAATTCAAGAACATATCTAAACGGACAGGAAGGTGGTTCTTATCATCTGTTACGAAGAAAGTAATCACTTCCTTTTCTTTCCCTTTTTTATCGTATTCAACTAATGAGAAGATCAGGCAGCGATAGGTAACCCCATTTTCCGCTTTCACATTCTCTTTTCCCCGATAAATCAGTGTCTGTTCTTCCACTTTACGTCCGGTAGCCATCGGGAATTTGATTTTATCGCCTACCTTATAATCAGCAGGATCATAAGAACGCGCTTGGGCAAGGATAGTCAGCATATCGTAGATGCAGCGACTGTCGCTTTCTTCCGACTCCTGAACTTCTCCGTCACGGAACGTACGTTTTTGTTTGGCAAAGCAAAGGCCGTCTTTATAAGAGAACCAAGCCTCATCTACCGTATAGCGTTTTCCTTCCTCGGCACCTTTACGGAAATAACGAGGTTCCAGTTTTTCACCCATGACGCAAGTCAGTGTATCGCGCATCTTGAAAAAGAAGTCGGCACGCTTGCTACCTAAGGCAAGCAGATTGATACGGTAAGCCGGTTCCGAATGATAGGTAGTTGCATTAGTCGTCAGACTGGCTATACCCGCTTTCACCCAAACGAATTTCCAGTTGAAGTACAAGTCATACATTACATGCTCTCCGGATTGAAAAGCATCGTTTTTAGCTTCACACTGAGCATTGGCAGGAAGCGCAAAACTTCCCATCAACAATGCAAGAATTCCAACAATTAGATGACGTCGCAAATTAGCGACGGTTACGGTTTTGGTTATTTCTATCTCTTTCTCTTTCTTTCTTTTTCTTGTCTTCATCTGGTTTTTGTTTTTTTAGTTCATCCAGTTTCTGTTTGTCTACAGGAGTTGCGTGTATATCCCAGTTTTGGTCAACATCCCATAACGCTTTATATTCAACAACCTTGGGGAAATAGTAAACTTCTTCCGGTTGTATTCCTTTTGCATAGTCTCCCGTGTCCCATTCTCCGTTTCCATTTCTATCATTAATCAGTCTGGCGGCATATTTCCCCGGATTCAGGTAATAGAAATCTGCCCTTCCATCCTCCACCAGTCTTCGTCGAACCACTTTATCTTGGGTATCCAGTAATTCTACAAATGCCTGAGGATCTGCTCCTGTAACAATAAAATGAAGAGTAAAATATTCATCCTCGCTACGTACCTTAAATGATTGTTTTATCTTATCGGTAAACAAACCATAAATGCCATGAAACGCAGTTGAGTCCACCGAGAACTCATATTCCATTGTAGGCTCCCAATCATTTTCCGGATACAGATTAAACCGCCTCAGATTCAATGAGTCTTGTTCGAATTCGAAAGGAATATCTTTCCAAATCGTATCCACCTTCTGCCGCAGATGAATTGCCGCAGTATCAAAACTTGCAATCGGCTCCTCAAAGTTTAAAGAAACATAGCCATACACGTCCATTGATGAAGGTGCATTCACATTCACCGGTAAGAATTTAGTCGGTATCGGCTCATCTTCTTCACCCTCTTTCTTTTTCTTCTTTTTCTTCTTCTCGGGCTCTTCTTTGGTCAGAGTCTTTTGTTTGGATACCAATTTCAAGGTATCTGTACGCGGAATTAACTGGTTCAGCGTATCCGTATAAAGATAGGTAAGGCTAAGGGCCAGAGTATCCTGTTTATAGAGCAAAGAGTCCTTTACCCAATAATGAATCGTATCGTTCCGTTGGTTCTTTTCTATCACAAAAGCCTCCTTTTCATCGAAGTTCAAACCTTTCAGCACAGGCAGGGTATCTGCTTTACCAGCAAAATAAAAGGTGAATTTCTGGGGAACCAGTCGTTCGGACTTAATCAAATATTGCGAATAATTGAGCTCTTTAAAAGCACGGAGAATCACATCATCCGGCAAATAATGCATATATTTCTTCTCAACGATCGTATCATAAGTCAATGAATCCACCCAAGCCGTATCCATACGGAGTCTTTCTTCCATACGGGGGATGATCAGTGAATCATTAAAAGCAATAACTTCACTCTTCTGAGTGAAAGCAAAGTTCTGATCTGAATCCATCAAACCAAAGATACGATACTTGCCGGGAGCTACCCCACGAATAGAGAAACGCCCACGACTATCGGTACGTGCCACACGGTCGAAAGGAAGTTTAGTAAAGGCGGAGTCATTCAGATTTGCATGCAGTCCGACCAGTATACCTTTAATAGGCTCCAGATTAGAGGCGTCAAGTACCGTTCCCGATACTTCCATCGTATCGATCTGCGCACCGGTAGAAAAAGTAAATGCAAAATTACCCAGAGGATTGCCTTCGTTATTATCGACGATAGCATCCGAGAAATCTATAGTATAGGTAGTATTAGGCTTTAGTGAGTCAAGCAGATTCACTTGTATTTTCTTTCCGGAAGCCTTTATCTCCGGTTGTTGAATCTGAGGAGGAGAAACAACCACTTTCTCGGTTGCTTTCTCTAGCTTAATAAACTCATCGAACTGAAGAGAAACTTTAGTTCTCTTATTGTTAATCGCACCTGCAGCAGGAGTACTGCCGACAAAACGCGGAGGATCGTAATCCTTAGGCCCGCCTTCCGGCCGTCCAATGCTGGCACAGGAGTACAATATAGCCACCAGTGCAATCACCGGAAGAGCTTTGCGCACGATATGTTTTATCTTTTGATTCTCAAATTGTAACATGGTGCAAAAATAAACGTTCTTCACCAATAAACACTACACTTTCTAGCTAATTTATTAAAAAGTAGCCTTAAATGAATGATTATTGGTCCTTATCTTGTTAATAAATCCCTATCTTTGACTCCCGAAATTCAAACCTAATACAAAAAACCCATGAAGAAACAACTACTTTCCTGCTGTTTGGCTGCACTAGGACTAACAACAGCCATCCAAGCACAAAACTTTAACGAGTGGAAAGATCCGGAAGTGAATTCCGTAAACCGCTCCGCAATGCACACTAATTATTTTGCCTATGCATCGGCTGATGAAGCTAAAGCGGGCAGCAAAGAAGACTCTCAGAATTTTATGACTCTGAACGGTCTCTGGAAATTCAACTGGGTAAGAAATGCAGACGCACGCCCGACAAACTTTTATCAGACCAGTTTTAACGACAAAGGATGGGACAATATTAAAGTGCCCGCCGTTTGGGAATTGAATGGTTATGGCGATCCGATCTATGTAAATGTCGGTTATGCCTGGAGAAACCAATTTCAGAACAATCCTCCCCTTGTCCCCACAGAAAACAATCACGTAGGCTCTTACCGAAAAGAAATCGTTCTTCCTGCCGACTGGAAAGGAAAAGACATCTTTGCCCACTTCGGCTCGGTAACTTCCAATATGTATCTTTGGGTAAACGGCCGCTACGTAGGCTATAGCGAAGACAGCAAACTGGAAGCCGAATTTGATCTGACCAACTACCTGAAACCTGGCAAAAACCTGATTGCCTTCCAGGTGTTCCGCTGGTGCGACGGCAGTTATCTGGAAGATCAGGACTTCTTCCGTTATTCCGGCGTAGGACGCGACTGCTATCTGTATGCACGCGACAAGAAACGCATTCAGGATATTCGCGTCACTCCCGATCTGGACAGCCAGTATAAAGACGGTACACTGAACATAGCTATCGACATGAAAGGCAGCGGCACTGTAGCTCTTGACCTGACAGACGCACAAGGGAAAAGTGTAGCCACAGCCGATCTGAAAGGTTCCGGCAAATTAAACACGACTATCAACGTAGCCAATCCTGCCAAATGGACTGCTGAAACGCCCAACCTCTACACATTGACCGCTACTCTGAAAAATGGAAGTACCGTTACTGAAGTGATCCCTGTCAAGGTAGGTTTCCGCAAGATCGAACTGACAGGCGGACAAATACTCGTCAACGGCCAACCAGTACTCTTTAAAGGAGCCGACCGTCATGAAATGGACCCGGACGGTGGTTATGTCGTTTCCCTCGAACGTATGATACAAGATATCAAGGTTATGAAACAGCTTAATATCAATGCAGTACGTACCTGCCATTATCCGGACGACAACCGCTGGTATGATCTTTGCGACCAATATGGTTTATACGTAGTAGCCGAAGCCAATGTCGAATCTCACGGAATGGGATATGGAGACAAGAGCCTTGCCAAAAACCCCATTTACGCCAAAGCACATATGGAACGTAATCAGCGCAATGTACAACGTGGTTACAACCATCCGTCCATCATCTTCTGGTCATTGGGTAATGAAGCCGGTATGGGACCTAACTTCGAACATTGCTATACATGGATCAAGAACGAAGACAAGACACGTGCCGTACAATATGAACAAGCGGGAACCAGTGAATTCACCGACATTTTCTGCCCGATGTATTATGATTACAATAACTGTATCAAATATTGTGAAGGCAACATTGACAAACCCCTTATCCAATGCGAATATGCACACGCTATGGGCAACTCACAAGGTGGATTCAAGGAGTACTGGGACATCACCCGCAAGTACCCGAAATATCAAGGTGGATTTATCTGGGACTTTGTCGACCAGTCCTGCCATTGGAAAAATAAAGACGGTGTAGCCATCTACGGCTATGGAGGCGACTTTAACAAATATGACGCTTCGGACAATAACTTCAATGACAACGGCTTGATCAGCCCTGACCGCGTGCCGAACCCGCATGCTTACGAAGTAGGATATTTCTATCAGAATATCTGGACTACTCCGGCCGATCTTTCCAAAGGTGAGATCAATATCTATAACGAGAACTTCTTCCGTGACTTGTCCGCATTCTATCTGGAATGGCAGTTACTGGCTAACGGGGAAATCATACAAAACGGCATCGTATCAGACCTGAATGTAGCCCCGCAACAGACTGCAAAACTTCAACTCCCATTCGACATAAAGAACATCTGTTCTTGCAAGGAGTTGCTTCTGAACGTCAGCTACAAGCTAAAAGCTGCCGAGACATTGCTTCCTGCGGGAGAAACCATCGCTTATGACCAAATGAGTATCCGTGACTACAAGGCACCGGAACTAAAACTGGAAAACAAGCAGTCCTCCAATATCGCAGTCGTAGTTCCCTCTTTCCAGGATAACGACCACAACTATCTGATTGTTTCCGGCGAAGACTTCACGCTCGAATTCAACAAGCACAACGGTTACCTCTGCCGCTACGACGTCAGCGGAACGCAACTGATGGAAGACGGAAGTGCACTGACTCCCAACTTCTGGCGTGCTCCGACCGACAACGACTTTGGAGCAGGATTACAACACAGATATGGCGCATGGAAGAATCCGGAACTAAAACTGACTTCATTGAAGCATGATATAGAAAACGAACAAGCAGTGGTTCGCGCAGAATACGACATGAAATCTATTGGTGGAAAGCTGTTCCTGACGTATGCCATCAATAATAAGGGAGCAGTAAAAGTGACTCAAAAGATGGAAGCAGACAAGAGCAAGAAAGTTTCCGATATGTTCCGTTTCGGAATGCAGCTGCGTATGCCTGTCACCTTCAATGAGATTGAATATTACGGACGCGGACCGGGTGAAAACTATTCTGACCGTAACCACGCCGCAAGGATCGGCAAGTACCGCCAGACCGTAGAAGAACAATTCTATCCATATATCCGCCCGCAGGAAACTGGTACCAAAACTGATATCCGTTGGTGGAGACTGCTTAATATCGGCGGCAACGGACTGCAGTTTGTAGCTGATGCACCGTTCTCCGCTTCCGCACTGAATTATACAATCGAATCATTGGATGACGGTGCCGGCAAAGACCAGCGACACTCACCGGAAGTAGAAAAAGCCAACTTCACAAACTTCTGTATTGATAAGGTACAAACGGGACTCGCCTGCGTAAATAGCTGGGGTGCTATCGCTTTGGAAAAATACCGCCTTCCATATCAGGATTATGAGTTCAGTTTCATAATGAATCCTGTATATCATAAACTGAAGTAAAAAACATAGTTAAAAAACACGGTATCAGAGTACAAGAATACCGAATTTAAAGTACTTTTGCAGCCGGAAACTTATTTCATGGAATAAGTTTCCGGCTTTTCTTCCTTAGATCATCTATCCATACAATGAATGTACACAGCGACGAACGCACAATTTTAAAAAACAGATAAATATAAAGTATGAAAAGTAGAATTGTTTTTTTTGCATTTTGCTTAGCCCTCTTGTCTAGTTGCGGCAATAAGGGCAATGACACAGGGAAAGTCCCAGAATATGCAGTACAAGAATTACAGAAGACAACTGCAAATCTAATGAAAGCTTATCCGGCTACTATCAAAGGTAGACAAGACGTAGAAATCCGCCCGCAGGTATCGGGATTCATCACAAAGTTATGTGTAGATGAAGGAGCAACCGTTCGCAAAGGACAGCTCTTATTCATCATAGACCCTACTCAGTATGAAGCAGCAGTACGCACAGCAAAAGCTTCAGTTGCAACAGCAGAAGCAGCCGTGAATACACAACAAATGACTGTTGACAATAAGATCGAACTGAACAAGAAACAGATTATCAGCGATTATGACTTGTCAATGGCGAAGAACTCACTGGCACAGGCTCAGGCACAACTCGCCCAGGCTAAAGCACAGCTGACCACAGCACAACAAAATTACTCTTTCACACAAGTAAAGAGTCCTTCAGACGGTGTTATCAACGACATTCCTTATCGTTTGGGAGCACTCGTAAGCCCCTCTATGGCTACACCAATGACTACAGTATCTGAAATAGACGAAGTATATGTATACTTCTCTACAACTGAAAAAGAACTGCTGGCTATGACCAAAACCGGAGGAACCATCAAAGAAGAAATCAGTAAAATACCAGCCATCAAACTACAATTGATTGACGGCACAACATATGATGCAGAAGGAAAGGTAGACGCTATCACAGGAGTGATCGACCAGTCAACCGGTTCTGTTAGCATGCGTGCTATCTTCCCTAACAAGGAGCATATGCTTCGTAGTGGTGGAACTGCCAACGTTCTGATCCCTTATAATATGGAGAACGTTATCAGCATCCCACAATCGGCTACTGTAGAAATCCAGGACAAAAAGTTCGTTTACGTTCTGCAGCCGGACAACACGGTGAAATATACCGAGATCGGTATATTCAACCTGGACAACGGAAAAGAATATCTGGTAACTTCCGGACTGAACCCCGGCGATAAAATCGTAATCGAAGGTGTACAGAGCCTGAAGGACGGCCAAAAAATACAACCAATCACGCCGGCTCAAAAAGAAGCGAACTATCAACAGCATTTGAAAGACCAGCACGACGGAAATTTAGCTACAGCTTTCAACTAATAATTTAGATAATCGTATGAAATTAGATAAATTCATTAACCGTCCGGTACTATCAACAGTTATTTCCATTTTGATAGTTATCCTAGGTGCTATCGGATTGGCAACACTGCCTATCACACAGTATCCGGACATTGCGCCTCCTACCGTATCGGTAAGAGCCACATATACGGGTGCCAGTGCATCAACCGTATTGAACTCTGTAATTGCCCCTCTGGAAGAGCAGATCAACGGTGTAGAAAACATGATGTACATGACTTCCAACGCATCCAATACCGGTTCCGGTGATATCTCGATCTACTTCAAACAAGGAACTGATCCGGATATGGCTGCCGTTAACGTACAGAACCGTGTTTCCATGGCACAAGGTTTGCTACCTGCCGAAGTTACCAGAATTGGTGTGACTACTCAGAAACGTCAGACATCCATGCTGGTAGTATTCTCTCTTTACGATGAAACCGATACATATACAGATGCTTTCATCGAGAACTATGCAAAAATCAACCTGATTCCTCAGGTTCAACGTGTACAGGGTGTAGGTGATGCCAGTGTGATGGGTCAGGACTACTCCATGCGTATCTGGCTGAGACCGGACGTAATGGCTCAGTATAAACTGATCCCCAACGACGTATCTACCGCTTTGGCTGAACAGAATATAGAAGCGGCTCCGGGACAATTCGGTGAACGTAGTAACCAGACTTTCCAATATACCATTCGTTACAAAGGACGTCTGCAACAGCCGGAAGAGTTTGAGAACATTGTCATCAAGTCTCTGCCTAACGGTGAGGTACTTCGACTGAATGATATTGCGGAGATTCAGCTGGACCGTCTGGGATATAACTTTACCAACCGTGTAAACGGACACAAAGCTGTAACCTGTATCGTTTATCAGATGGCTGGTACAAATGCTACGCAAACCATCACTGATATCCAGAAATTATTGGATGAAGCATCCACAACACTACCTTCGGGATTGAAGATTAACGTTTCTATGAACGCCAACGACTTCTTGTTCGCTTCTATCCACGAAGTGTTGAAGACATTGATCGAGGCATTTATTCTGGTATTTATCGTAGTATATATCTTCTTGCAGGATTTGCGTTCTACCTTGATTCCGACCATTGCTATTCCGGTAGCCCTTATCGGTACATTCTTCGTACTGTCACTGATCGGATTCAGTTTGAACTTGCTGACCCTGTGTGCCCTTGTGCTTGCCATTGCGATTGTGGTCGATGATGCGATTGTGGTTGTCGAGGGTGTACATGCCAAGCTCGATCAGGGATATACATCCGCCCGTCTGGCATCTATCGATGCGATGAACGAATTGGGTGGTGCCATCGTATCTATCACACTGGTCATGATGTCCGTGTTTATTCCGGTAAGTTTCATGGGTGGTACGGCAGGTACGTTCTATCGCCAATTCGGTTTGACAATGGCTATCGCTATCGGTCTGTCCGCATTGAACGCCTTGACACTGAGTCCGGCATTGTGTGCCGTTCTTCTGAAACCGCATACTGATCATGGAGATAAGAAACAAACACTTGTTTCTCGCTTCCACACTTCTTTCAATGCCGCTTATGACTCTATATTAAAGAGGTATAAGAAACGCGTACTCTTCTTTATCCAGAAAAAGTGGTTGTCAATGGGACTGGTGGTTCTCTCTATCGTATTGCTGATCTTCTTTATGAACACTACTCCGACAGGTATGGTCCCTAATGAAGATACCGGTACGCTGATGGGAGCTGTAACACTACCTCCGGGTACATCACAAGACCGCTCGGAACAAATACTGGCACGTGTAGACAGTCTGATTGCTGCGGACCCTGCCGTAGCTTCACGTACATTGATCTCCGGTTTCAGTTTCATTGGTGGTCAGGGACCGTCTTACGGTTCTTTCATTATCAAACTGAAAGACTGGGATGAACGCTCCATGATTCAGAACTCAGACGTTATCGTCGGTTCTTTATACATGCGTGCGCAGAAGATTATCAAGGAAGCACAGGTATTGTTCTTCGCTCCTCCTATGATCCCCGGTTACTCGGCATCTACGGATATCGAGGTGAACATGCAGGACAAGACAGGTGGTGACCTGAACAAATTCTTTGATGTAGCCAACAACTACACCGCAGCATTGGAGGCACGTCCGGAAATTAACTCTGCAAAAACGACCTTCAACCCGAACTTCCCGCAATATATGATTGATATTGATGCGGCAGCTTGTAAGAAGGCAGGTATCAGCCCAAGCGATATTCTTAGCACGATGCAGGGATATTACGGAGGTTTGTACGCATCCAACTTCAACCGTTTCGGTAAGATGTACCGCGTAATGATTCAGTCGGACCCGTTATCACGCAAGAATCTGGAATCACTGAATAATGTCAAGGTTCGTAACAACCAAGGCGAAATGGCTCCGATTTCCCAGTTCATCTCTGTAGAGAAGGTATACGGACCTGATATTATCAGCCGTTTCAACTTGTATACTTCCATGAAGGTGATGGTAGCTCCGGCTTCCGGTTATACTTCCGGTCAGGCACTGGCTGCACTGGCAGAAGTGGCCAAAGAAAACCTTCCGGCAGGTTACACTTATGAACTAGGAGGCATGGCTCGTGAGGAAGCACAAAGTAGCGGCAGTACGACTGGTTTGATCTTTATCCTTTGTTTCGTATTCGTTTATTTGCTGTTGAGTGCTCAGTACGAAAGTTATATTCTTCCGCTGGCCGTATTGTTATCCATTCCGTTCGGTTTGCTAGGCAGCTTCCTGTTCGTCAACGGAATGAGCGCGATCGGTAGTATATCGGCCTTGAAAATGATACTCGGTACCATGTCCAACAATATCTATATGCAGATTGCGTTGATCATGTTGATGGGTCTGTTGGCAAAGAACGCGATCCTGATTGTAGAGTTTGCCCTCGACCGTCGTAAGATGGGTATGAGCATCACATGGGCAGCCGTTCTGGGTGCCGGTGCCCGTCTCCGCCCGATCCTGATGACCTCATTGGCTATGGTAGTCGGTCTGCTTCCGTTGATGTTCGCATTCGGTGTAGGTGCCCACGGTAACCGTACACTGGGTACAGCTTCTATTGGTGGTATGTTGATCGGTATGATCTGCCAGATCTTCATCGTTCCTGCTTTGTTCGTTATCTTCCAGTACCTGCAAGAGAAGGTTAAACCGATGGAATGGGAAGACATCGACAATACGGATGCCGTAACTGAGATTGAACAATACGCTAAATAATGAAATTCGATATGAAGAAACAGATTCTATATATGTTGTGTGCAACTGCTCTCCTGAGCAGCTGCCACATCTATAAGTCGTATGACAGACCCGAAGATATTACCGCTTCCGGCCTGTATCGTGATCCGGCAGCGGACAATGATACATTAGCTTCGGATACCACCAACTTCGGTAACCTGCCGTGGAGAGAAGTCTTCACCGACCCACAGCTCCAGTCTCTCATCGAACAGGGACTGAAACAAAACACTGACCTCCTTTCCGCTGCATTGAACGTCAAAGCGGCAGAAGCGTCTCTGATGTCAGCCCGACTGGCTTATGCACCGTCCATCGGTTTGTCTCCACAGGGAACAATCAGCAGTTTTGACAAGAACGCAGCAACTAAAACGTACTCATTGCCGGTTACTGCCAGTTGGCAAGTAGACCTGTTCGGGCAACTGCTGAACTCCAAACGAAATGCACAAGTCACCCTGAAACAGACAAAGGCTTATCGCCAGGCTGTACAGACACAAGTTATTGCCAACATTGCCAACATGTATTATACCTTGCTTATGCTCGACCGCCAGCTGGAGATCACTCAGGCTACGGCTGAGGTACTGAAACGTAATGCTGAAACCGTACAGGCACTTTCGGAAAGATCGACCTACACATCTGCCGCTTTAGCACAAAGCAAAGCTGCCTATGCACAAGTAGTGGCTTCCATCCCCGACATCGAGCAGAGCATCCGCGAAACGGAAAATGCCCTGTCTACCTTCTTGGGAGAAGCTCCGCACGCGATCAAACGTGGTGTACTGGAAGCACAGGCACTTCCTGAGGAACTTTCCGCAGGGATTCCTTTGCAGTTGTTATCTAACCGTCCGGACGTAAAAGCAGCCGAAATGTCTTTGGCAAGCTGCTATTATAATACGAACTCTGCCCGTGCCGCTTTCTATCCGCAGATCACTCTCAGCGGTTCTGCCGGATGGACAAACAGTGCAGGTTCCGCCATTATCAATCCGGGTAAGTTACTGGCTTCCGCTATCGGTTCACTGACTCAGCCATTGTTCTACCGTGGTACGAATATCGCCCGCCTGAAAGCAGCGAAAGCACAGGAAGAACAAGCTAAATTATCTTTCCAGCAAACATTGTACAATGCCGGAAGCGAAGTCAGCAATGCGCTAAGTTTATACCAAAACACCAGTAAAAAGGCTGAATCCCGCCAAATGCAGGTAGAATCTGCCAAGAAAGCTTCGGAAGATACAAAAGAATTGTTTAACTTAGGGACGTCAACCTATCTGGAAGTATTGTCGGCACAGCAATCTTATCTGAGCGCACAGATTTCTCAGGTTTCCGACTGTTTCGACAAGATGCAGGCTGTGGTCAGCCTCTACCAGGCATTAGGCGGTGGAAGAGAAGATTAACTTTAAACATATACTATTATGATTAGTCCGTTAGCTTACGTAGACCCCGAAGCGAAATTAGGCAAGAATGTAACTGTCTTGCCTTTCGCCTACATCGAGAAAGATGTGGAAATCGGCGATGACTGTACCATCATGTCATACGCCAGTATCCTGAAAGGTACAAAAATGGGGAAAGGAAACAAAATACATCAGAATGCTGTCCTGGGAGCAGAACCGCAAGACTTTCACTATACAGGGGAAGAAAGCAGTCTGATCATCGGAGACAATAACGATATCCGTGAGAATGTAGTAATCAGCCGTGCCACTTTTGCAGGAAATGCTACCAGAATTGGAAACGGGAACTACCTGATGGATAAGGTACACCTTTGCCATGATGTGCAGATCAGCAATAATTGTGTGGTAGGAATAGGTACTACAATTGCAGGAGAATGCTCATTAGATGATTGTGTGATCCTAAGCGGCAACGTAACGTTGCACCAATATTGTCACATTGGTAGCTGGACACTTGTACAAAGCGGATGCCGCATCTCCAAAGATGTTCCTCCCTACGTAATTATGTCCGGCAATCCTGTTGCCTATCATGGAGTGAATGCAGTCGTTCTGTCACAGCATCACAATACGTCGGAAAGAATCCTTCGTCATATTGCCAATGCTTACCGGTTGATCTATCAAGGTAATTTCAGTGTTCAGGATGCTGTCCAGAAGATTATCGATCAGGTTCCGATGAGTGAAGAAATCGAGAATATCGTGAATTTCGTAAAAGGTTCGGAACGTGGGATTGTGAAATAGACAAAATACACTTTTCATAGAGAAAGGGTGATGTCTTTTTACGGACATCACCCTTCTTATTTATTCAAACTCCAGCGTACCGAAGAAGTCGGGACGATGGAAGTCCGGTTTCTCAATCTTTATCGGATTCCATGACAGGAAGTGAGGGGTTTGCAGTTCATCCCCGCATTTATAGAAATTCGCTTTAACTTCCTTTCCATCCAGTGACTGTATCTGATGCTTGAAGAATGCAGCATAAGGAATAATCAAGGCTACTTCCCAAGTCGTATCGTCCACACGTTCTTCGAAGGGTTCATTGCCCAGACTGGACCAACGCTGCACGAGAGCCGTCACTTCTTTCGGAGCGTGTTCCCGACCGTTACGGGCTGGTCCGGCACCGATCAGAATCGTTCCGATGCAGTTACATTCTATATTATAATAGATTCCGTCACTGGCCGGAACAGAGAAAAACTCCACACAGGAATCAGTCCATACAGATCCATTGTCTTCTCCATACTTGGCACGTACACTTTCTTCTCTGACTTTGAAGTGCAACAGAATAGAATCTTTGGTATGCGCAATCCGGAAACTTACTTTTGGCTTGTAAGGATATTCAGCCCAGTTGACACACTGAACCGGCTGGAAATCTATCTTTTCCTCATCAAATAATTTAGGAAGCGAACAAGCCTCTACATTAGCAGAACTAATTTTCTTTACTTTCATATATCTTTCGTTTGGAGGATACAAATATAGTTACTTTCTCCTAATAAGGTTCCCGAAAATCAAATAAAAACAATATATTTGCCATTAGTAATACCCTAAACAACCGAATTAGTGAGAAAAACAATCCTTTTATTTCTGCTATTTTTAAGCGTAACTGCTGTCCGTACGTTAGGACAAAATATTACTTTCAGCCATTTGACCACAGATGACGGACTTTCCCAGTTTTCCGTCAACAGCCTGTACATTGACGAACGGGGCATTATATGGATAGGTACGCGCGAAGGGCTGAACCGTTATAACGGTAACGATATCAAAAGTTTCAAGCTCAAGAAGAATGATCCGAACAGTCTGTTCAGCAATACCGTACTCCGTATCACAGGTAATAAGAACGGGAAGGTTTACCTGCTTTGCACCGACGGTGTAGCCGAATTTGACATGACCACTCAACGATTCAAAACCCTACTGCAAGGCAATGTGGACGCTATCTACTACAACGAAAAACTATATATCGGAAAAAGAGAAGAAGTATTCGTTTTCAACGAGAACACGAACAACTTCGACCTTTACTACCACCTTGCCGGGAAAGACATTAACCTATCCTGCCTCCATCTGGACGAGAAGAAAAACCTGTGGATGGGAACCACCAGCAATGGTGTTTACTGCCTGTCGGACGACAAGCAACTCTCTCAGCCCATCACGAAAGGAAACATAGCCAGCATCTACGAAGACTCATCCAAAGAACTGTGGATTGGCAGCTGGGAGGAAGGGCTCTACCGTATCCGCACAAACGGCACTATCGACAACTTCCGCCACGACCCGAAGAATCCGAACAGTATATGTTCCGATTTTGTCAGAAGCTGCTGTGAAGATAATCTGGGAAATCTATGGATCGGAACTTTCCACGGCTTGAACCGCTACGACAAAAGCACAGGACAGTTCCAACTTTATACCGCCAATGACAACAAACCCGACGGACTCACCCACTCTTCCATCTGGTGTATCGTGAAAGACGAACAGGGAACCCTATGGCTGGGAACTTACTTTGGCGGCGTCAACTACTTCAATCCGGAATATGAAATCTATACCCGCTATAAAGTGGGAGACACGGAGAAAGAAGGATTAAGCAGTCCCATCGTCGGCAGAATGACGGAAGACAAAGACGGTAACTTATGGATCTGCACCGAAGGCGGTGGCGTGAACGTCTACAACCGGAAAAACAATACTTATCGCTGGTACCGCCACGAAGAAGGCAAGAACAGTATCTCGCACAACAACGTCAAGGCAATCTATTACGACCGGACAGAGGAGATTATGTGGATCGGCACACACTTGGGAGGACTGAACAAACTCGACCTGCGCACCAACCGCTTTACCGTTTACCGGATGAAAGCGGGCGACCCGACCACACTGCCCTCGGACATTGTACGCGACATCGTGCCCTACGAAGACAAACTGATCATCGCCACACAAAATGGAGTCTGCCTTTTCAATCCGGCAACGGGCACCTGTGAACATCTTTTCAAGGATACCAAAGAAGGCAGAAATATCGGTATGGTGGCCAGCCTCTACATCGACAAGGATGAAACGCTATGGGTTTCCGCTACCGGAGAGGGCGTATATTCTTACCGCTTCGACACCGGCAAGCTCACCCACTATGCACACAATCCCTCCATTCCGAACACTCTCAGCAACAACAATGTCAACAACATCATGCAAGACAGCAACGGCAACCTGTGGTTCTCCACTTCCGGAAGCGGGCTCGACCGTTACCGCAAGGAGAGCAACGACTTCGAAAACTTCGACATGCAGAAAGACGGACTATCCAGCGACTGTATCTACGAAGTATTCGAATCGTCCATACAAAAGGGAGACTTGCTGCTGATTACCAATCAGGGATTCTCCCAGTTTGACTATCCGCAAAAGAAGTTTTACAACTACGGTACAGAGAACGGATTCCCGCTGACTGCCGTCAACGAAAACGCATTGTTCGTAACGCATGACGGAGAAGTATTTCTAGGCGGCATCCAAGGCATGATTTCTTTCTGGGAAAAGAAACTGCACTTTACGCCCAAGTCCTACAGCATCATCCTTTCCCGCCTGCTGGTCAACGGAAAGGAGATCACTGCCGGAGACGACACCGGCATCTTGGAACAGTCCATCGCCTATACACCGGAAATCAGCCTGAAAGCCGACCAATCCATGTTCAGCATAGAATACGCCACTTCCAACTTCATCCCTGCCAACAGGAATGAAATCGTCTACCGCCTCGAAGGTTTCTCCGACGAATGGAATCACACCGACCGCAAACAGACGCTTATCACTTATACCAACCTGAATCCGGGCAAATATACGCTCGTCATCAAGTCGGACGGAGACGGTATCGAAGAAGCCCGACTACTGATCCGTGTATTACCGCCTTGGTATGAGACATGGTGGGCTTATCTGATTTACACCATTTGTACCGTCAGTCTGTTATGGTATCTCATTCAGAACTACAATTCCCGCATCAAACTGCGTGAGTCACTGAAATATGAAAAGAAGCACATCGAAGACCTCGAAGCATTAAACCAATCCAAGCTGCGCTTCTTTACCAACATCTCCCACGAATTCCGCACTCCGCTGACGTTGATCGTAGGACAGGTAGAAACGCTGTTGCAAGTACAGACATTCACACCTAATATTTATCACAAGATATTGGGAATTTACAAAAACAGCCTCCAACTGCGTGAACTAATTACGGAACTGCTCGACTTCCGCAAGCAGGAACAAGGGCACATGAAAATCAAAGTCAGCCGACATAATCTGGTGAACTTCCTGTACGAGAATTATCTGTTATTCCTTGAATACGCCAGCAGCAAGCAAATCAATTTCAAGTTCAACAAGCAGTCGGATGATATTGAAGTATGGTACGACCAGAAGCAGATGCAGAAGGTAGTGAACAATCTGCTGTCCAACGCATTGAAGCATACGAAAGCGGAAGATACCATCTCCATCAACGTATCGCAGGAGGATAAATACGTCATTATCGAGATCAAAGACACGGGAACAGGCATTGCCGCCGCCGAGATCGACAAGATATTCGACCGTTTCTACCAGACCGAACGCCTCGACTCGCTGAATACCGGAGCCGGCACAGGCATCGGACTGGCGTTGACAAAAGGTATCATCGAACTTCATCACGGAACCATCCGTGTAGAGAGCGAACCGGGCAAGGGAAGCCGTTTTATCATTACGTTGAAATCGGGCAACCAGCACTTTACTGAGGAACAAATCATACGGGACAATGCCGACGCCAACATTCAGCAACCACCGGAAACAATCGTTCCAACCGTAGAAATACTGCCCGACTCCGAATGGAAGGAGGAAGATAATAAACGCATCGAAGATGCGAAAATGCTGATAGTGGAAGACAACGAATCCATCAAACAAATGCTGGTAGGTATCTTCGAAACATTCTATCAGGTCACCACCGCTTCCGATGGTGTAGAGGCATTGGATATCATACAGAAAGATATGCCAAGCATCATACTGAGTGACGTTGTCATGCCACGTATGTCGGGTACGGAACTCTGTAAACAGGTCAAGACGGACTTCAACACCTGTCACATTCCGGTAGTACTACTGACGGCACGCACAGCCGTGGAACACAACATTGAAGGATTAAAAATCGGTGCGGACGATTATATCACCAAGCCGTTCAACACCAATCTCCTGATCTCCCGTTGCAACAATCTGGTGAACTCACGGCGGTTGCTACAGGAGAAATTCAGCAAACAGCCACAGGCTTTTGCCCAGATGCTTGCCACCAACCCGATGGATAAAGAAATGCTGGATCGTGCCATGGCCATCATCGAACAGCACTTGGATAATACGGACTTTAACGTCAACATCTTCGCCCGTGAAATGGGGATGGCACGTACCAATCTGTTCACGAAGCTGAAAGCCGTCACCGGTCAGACACCGAACGACTTTATATTAAGTATCCGTCTCAAGAAAGGAGCCGTCATGCTGCGGAACAATCCGGAGCTGAACATTACGGAGATTTCCGACCGCATCGGTTTCTCTTCTTCCCGCTATTTCAGTAAATGCTTTAAGGAGATTTATCACGTCAGTCCGCTTGCCTACCGCAAGGGTGAAGAAAAAGAGGAAGAAGGGAACGAAGAAACGGATCAATAACCCACAAACAGGTAAGCAAGTAGCATTTGTAACAGGAGAACCTATGCCAAAGTAGTTCCCTCCTGTTGGCACACTTGTGCCACGCTGCTGGCACGACCGTGCCATCGCGGTGGCACAGCTGTGCCAACAGCGTGGCACAAGATCCGGGCTACGATGTCAGGAAAAGGCATCCGTAGCCCCGAAACATTTAACCCTTTAGAATGGACTATTTTGTATCACACCTGTACATTCCTGCTCACTCATTTCCGCCAATCCTCTTATCTTTGTGTTCAGTAATCACTCCATAAAAGACCAACATTATGAAGAATGTCTCACGTTTACTACCGCTATTGCCCGGTATAGCCCTGCTGACCGGATGCAATCAGAAAGTACAAAAAGACAACGGACAAAACTCACAAAAGCCTAACATTATTTATATATTCGCGGACGACCTTGGCATAGGTGACCTTAGCTGCTACGGAGCGACAAAGGTCAGTACTCCCCATATCGACCGCCTTGCCGGACAGGGCGTACAGTTCACCAACGCCTATGCAACTTCCGCCACCAGTACCCCTTCCCGCTTCGGACTCCTGACAGGCATGTACCCGTGGCGACAGGAGAACACAGGCATCGCCCCCGGAAACTCGGAACTAATCATCGACACCGCCTGCGTCACCATGGCCGATATGCTGAAAGAAGCAGGTTACGCCACCGGAGTTGTCGGCAAATGGCATCTTGGACTCGGTCCGAAGGGAGGCACCGACTTCAACGGCCACATCACCCCCAACGCCCAAAGTATCGGCTTCGACTACGAGTTCGTGATTCCGGCAACCGTAGACCGTGTCCCCTGTGTATTCGTCGAGAACGGACACGTGGTAGGACTCGACCCGAACGACCCGATCACAGTGAACTACGAGCATAAAGTAGGCGACTGGCCTACAGGCGAAGAGAACCCGGAACTCGTAAAACTAAAACCCAGTCAGGGACATAACAATACGATAATCAACGGCATCCCCCGCATCGGCTGGATGACCGGAGGTAAGTCCGCTCTCTGGAAAGACGAGGACATCGCCGACATCATCACCAATAAAGCAAAAAGCTTCATCGTCTCCCATAAGGAAGAACCTTTCTTCTTATATATGGGTACGCAGGACGTACACGTACCGCGCGTCCCACATCCCCGCTTCGCCGGGAAAAGCGGTCTGGGAACCCGCGGAGACGTAATCCTGCAACTCGACTGGACCATCGGAGAGATCATGAACACCCTCGACAGCCTCCAGCTGACGGACAACACCATCCTGATATTCACCAGCGACAATGGCCCCGTCATCGACGACGGCTACCAGGACCAAGCCTTTGAACGTCTCAACGGACATACCCCGATGGGTATTTACCGTGGTGGAAAGTACAGCGCTTACGAAGCCGGAACCCGCATTCCGTTCATCGTCCGCTGGCCTGCCAAAGTGAAGCCGAACAAGCAACAGGCTCTCTTCTCACAAATCGATATCTTTGCCTCACTTGCCGCTTTACTGAAACAACCGCTTCCGGAAGACGCAGCTCCTGACAGTCAGGAACATCTGAACACGCTTCTGGGAAAAGACTACACCAGTCGTGAATACATCGTACAGCAAAATCTCAATAATACGCTCGCCATCGTGAAAGGACAATGGAAGTACATCGAACCGAGTGACGCCCCCGCCATCGAATACTGGACAAAAATGGAACTGGGCAATGACAGGCATCCCCAGCTGTACGATTTATCCGCCGATCCATCGGAGAAAAACAATGTAGCGAAACAGCATCCGGAAGTTGTCAGGGAGCTGTCCGAACTGCTTGAATCGGTAAAGACAAGATAACCAATGAGAATAGCAGATTTGTATTATTTTGTATCAATCTTGAATAATTCTATCCATATGAGAACAATCAATGCGTATATCTTTGCCATCGTAAATTCAACAAAATCACTTAATTTTTAATATATGAAAAAACATCTATCCAACCAGACAAGAAAAAGGATGCTCTCCATTTTGGGAATGCTCCTGCTTTCTGTTCCATTTGTGCTTGCACAAGTACTTGTCAAAGGTACTGTGAAGGATAATCTAGGAGAAGGTGTTCCCGGAGCCAGTGTTCAGGTAAAAGGCACTTCGCAGGGAACGATCACCGACCTTGACGGTAAATTCACTCTTAACATCCCCCAAAAGAACGCTACCTTGGTTATTTCCTTTATCGGCTACGTCACCGTAGAACAAAAGGCGGACTCGCAAAAACCAATGGTCATCACATTAAAAGAAGATACTAAAACGCTGGACGAAGTAGTGGTTGTCGGCTATCAGGAAGTACGCCGCCGCGACCTTACGGGTTCCGTGGCGAAAGCCAACATGGCAGATGTACTTACCGCCCCCGTCGCTTCATTCGATCAGGCACTCGGCGGACGTATCGCCGGAGTAAACGTAACTTCGGGCGAAGGTATGCCGGGCGGCAACATGAGTATCGTGATCCGTGGTAACAACTCACTGACACAAGAAAACTCGCCGCTGTTCGTTATCGACGGTTTCCCGATAGAAGATTCATCGGCAGCCAGCACGCTGAACCCTTCCGATATCGAGTCGCTCGACTTCCTCAAAGATGCGTCGGCTACGGCCATTTACGGTGCGCGCGGTGCCAACGGTGTTGTCATCATCACCACCAAGAAAGGTAAGGTAGGACGGGCACAGTTGTCCTATGACGGTAGTTTCGGTGTGCAGCACGTCACCCGCACTATTCCGATGATGGATGCTTATGAGTTTGTCAAGCTACAGAATGAAATGTATCCTACCGTCGTTGCCGGCTCATACCTAATGAACTACGAAGGCAAGCAATGGACACTGGACGATTATAAAAACATACCGCAATATAACTGGCAGGACGAGATATTCAAGACTGCCTGGCAGCAGAATCATACGGTCAGACTTGCCGGTGGTACGGAAGGTGTACGCTACAATGCTTCCTTATCTTACTTCGATCAGGACGGTACGCTGATAGAAACCGGTTACAAACGTATGCAAGGACGTATGAACACAGTAGTCCGTCGCGGCAAACTGAACATGAGCCTGACCACCAACTATTCACGCTCTATCCAGACAGGTAGTACTCCATCATCCACCTCTTACAGTGGTATGAACAACCTTTTCTATAGCGTATGGGGATACCGTCCGGTGACTTCCCCCGACACTCCGCTCAGCTTCCTGATGGACAGTTCAACGGACAATGCCGTAGATTCAAGCAACGACTACCGTTTCAACCCGATCAAATCACAGAAGAACGAATACCGGAAGAGCTACACCAACAATCTTCAAATGAACGGATTCGCAGAATACGAAGTACTGAAAGGACTGAAACTGAAAGTTTCCGCCGGATATACTTATGATTCACGCAAGCAGGATCAGTTCAACAACTCGAATACCCGCTACGGAGGTCCTACCTCTACAGATAAAGTGAATGCTCAGGTAACCCGCCAGGAACGCCTGACATGGCTGAACGAAAACACCCTGACTTATCAGACTAACATCAAAAAGAAACACTTCCTCAATGTATTGGGAGGTATCACGTTCCAGAACTCGGACTATGAGATTTATTCATTCCGCACAACGCACATCCCCAACGAATCACTCGGTATGGCAGGCATGAGCGAAGGACAGGCAGGTACTACCACTTCGGCAAAGTCTTCATGGGCGATGTTATCATACCTCGGACGTGTGACTTACAACTATATGTCTAAATATTACGCTACCGTTTCTTTCCGTGCCGACGGTTCTTCCAAGTTCAACAAGGACAACCGTTACGGATACTTCCCTTCCGGTTCTCTCGCATGGAGCTTCTCGGAAGAAGAATTTATGAAGCCGTTGAAAAGTGTACTGTCCAGCGGTAAGGTTCGTTTGAGCTGGGGACTCACGGGTAACAACCGTATCGGCGAATATGATTATTATGCGCTGCTGGCGGTATTGAAATCAAGAGTCGGCTCGTATACATCGACAAACTCCCTCCCAAGCGGTGTTTATCCGTTCGACAATGATGCGACGAATGCAGGTGTTGTTCCTACTTCTCTGCCCAACAAGGATTTGAAATGGGAAACAACCGAACAATGGAACGCAGGTCTCGACCTCGGATTCTTCGACGAACGCATCGGTATAACGATGGATATTTACCGGAAGACCACCCGCGACCTGTTGCTGGACGCTTCCCTGCCTTTTTCTTCGGGTTATTACAGCGCTACCAAGAATATCGGTAAAGTACGTAACGATGGTCTGGAACTTAGTCTGAACACCGTCAACTTCCAGACACGCGCCTTCAAGTGGACGACTAACTTCAACATTTCATTCAATAAGAATAAAGTACTGGCATTGTCGGAGAATCAGACAGCCTTGCTGACTGCCGCGCAATTCGACCAGAACTACAACGGTCAGTCCAGCTACATCGCCAAAGTCGGTCTGCCGATGGGACTGATGTATGGTTATGTCTATGAAGGTACATACAAGTACGACGACTTCAACAAATCGGGTAACTCATACAGCCTGAAACCGGGAGTGCCCCACTACTCTACTGAGACCAACACTCAGCCGGGTATGCCCAAATATGCCGACCTTAACGGAGACGGAGTAGTTGACTCCAACGACCGTACGATTATCGGACGCGGACTTCCGATACATACAGGTGGTTTCACCAACAACTTTGAATATAAAGGCATCGATCTGAGCATCTTCTTCCAGTGGTCATACGGCAACGATATCATGAATGCCAACCGCCTGTTCTTTGAAAGCTCCAACAACCGTTCACGCGAATTGAACCAGTTCGCCAGCTATGCCAACCGCTGGACACCGGAAAATCCGACCAGTGACATCCCTGCGGCTACCAACTCCTCTTCCAACCGTGTGATCTCTTCACGCATCATCGAAGACGGTTCGTACCTGCGTCTGAAGAACGTAACAGTAGGCTATACCTTCCCCGCCAAGCTGGTGAAGAAATGGAAGATAGACAAAGCACGTGTTTACGTTGCCGCACAAAACCTGTGGACATGTACCGGTTATTCCGGTTATGATCCGGAAGTATCTGTACGCAACAGTGCGCTCACTCCCGGTCTGGACTACTCTTCCTATCCGAGAGCATACTCTATCAGCTTCGGTGTAAGCCTGGGATTCTAAACGGATAATGATAGTAACAGTTAGAAAAAAGAATTCGATTATGAAAGCATTAAAAATAACAATCATAGCTCTATTGGCAGGTTTCAGCATGGTATCCTGTGACTTTCTGGACAAAGAACCTACCAAACTGACGCCGGAGAACTACTTCAACACCCCCGCTGAAGCCAACTCCTTCCTGACAGGCATCTACGCCATACTGTCGCAACCTACTTTCTACGGCGGTGACTATATGTACCTCGTAGCCGGTGACGACTTATCCCACTACGGAGGCAGCGGACGCGGTCCCGCATCTACCGGACTGATCTGCAACAACGCCACCACCAGTGACAACGCCGTGACTGCCTTCTGGTATGCCCTCTATTCAGGCATCAACCGTGCCAATATGTTCCTCGAAAACATCGACAAAGTAAACGGTTTCGATGCAGGCGTCAAAGAACAGTACATCGCCGAAGCCCGCTTCCTGCGTGCATTCTATTATTTCAATCTGGTAGAGTGCTGGGGAGATGTTCCTTTCAAAACAGTTTCAACCCAAAGCGTTACCAACCTGAATATCCCGCGTACGGACAAGCAGGAAATCTATGACTTCATCATCTCCGAAATGGCAGATGCCGCCGAGACTGGTCTGAAATCGGCCTCCGATCTTGCTTACAAGCCGGGACGTATCTCCCAGTCTACCGCATGGGGCATACTGGCACGTGTATATCTGTTCCGTGCAGGCGAGCATTACCGTGAAGGTCGCAATGCCACACAGGCCGAAAAGAAAGACTATTTCGAAAGAGCCAGCTTCTATGCCCAGAAAGTAATGACTGCCGGTCACAAACTGGCTGCCAACTACTGGGACCCTTTCATCGATATGTGTTCCGACAAGTATAACACCACTGCCAACGAAAGCATCTGGGAAGCCGAATTTGCCGGCAACAACACTTCGGATACACAAGCCGAAGGCCGTATCGGTAACATCATCGGACTCGCCGGTCCGGATCTGTCCTCCAAAAGCGATGTGACGGGAGCCAAAGACCCCGGATATGGCTATGCCTTTATCTACAGCACTCCGAAACTGTACAACCTTTATGTGAACAACGGTGATACCAAACGTTTCAACTGGAGTATCGCTCCGTTTGAATACAAAGAAGCCGGAGGCAAGAATACAGGCGTTACCCACCGTGAATTTGAGCAGGGCAAACTTGCTGAAGTAATGTCTCAATACGGTCAGCAACGCGGAACTTACCAGTACGCAGATGACACAGAAAAGACCACAGCCACCAAGAACTTCAGCCGTATGTGCGGCAAATACCGCCGTGAATACGAAGCGGATAAGAAAGACAAGAACTATACGTCTATCAACTTCCCGATCCTGCGCTATGCTGACGTACTGCTGATGATCGCAGAAGCGGAAAACGAAGCGAATAACGGTCCTACCACTCTGGCTTACCAATGTATGAAGGAAGTAAGAGAACGTGCCGGATTGAACGAGCTTCCCGACATGACGCAGGAAGAATTCCGCCAGACCGTGAAAGACGAACGTGCTATGGAACTTTGTTTCGAATACACCCGTCGTTTCGACCTGATCCGCTGGGGTGAGTATGTGAAGAATATGAGAGCATTGGTAACCGAAGCACAATCCGGCAACAACTGGACGCAGGGACCTACCAACGTATATACCTACTTCAACATCTCCAGCACATACAACTACTTCCCGATTCCGGATGCGGAAATGAGTGTAAACAAAGATATCACACAGAACAACCCGGGTTGGTAATCACAATATTCATCGATAAAAGCATCATAGATTATGAAAACATATAAACTCATAGCCATCTGTATAGCAAGCCTCTTCTTCGGGGCTTGCAGCGACGGGCTGGACGAAGCGGTAGGTCTGCACGTAAAAGTAGCGACCAACGAGAATGTAAGCTTCGACGGACAGATCATTACTGCCAAAAAAGGTACTCCGATAGAGTTCATCCTTTCGGGCGATCCGGACTTCCTGACATTCTTCAGTGGAGAAGCGGGCAGCAAATACGAATATCGCGAACGCGAAACGATTGATCCTTCACAGATCAAGTCGTCTATGCTGAACTTCTCTATCTGGTTCCAGTACGGTAACCCGAGCACGACATTGGAGAAACACGTATATATCTCCGACGAATTCACCGGATTATACAAGGATAATTTCGAAGCTGACTCTTTGCTTGTAGAGCAATTTGAGAAAGACGGTAAATGGAAAGAACTGGTTCCGCAGTCCGCATTCCCGACAGCGGCGGTAGGCAATGCCGATCTTGCCACTCCATACAGTTTTGATATGAAAGAATACATGGGCAAACGGATTGCAATCGCTATCTGCTACCGTGGCATTGACAATACAGTGGCACAATCCAAGATGTACTTTGAGCGGATGCGCATCAATAATGTGATGACGAGCGGACAGGAAGCAGAATATTCTGCCGGTTCTTTCGGCTTTACTCCGATCAATATGAAGAACAAATGGAATCTGAAGGATCAGACCAGCATGACCAAAGACCGTGAATACGGGACAGTTACCAATAACGTATCCGGTATCTGGAACCTGACAGGTGTAGGCGGCGGCTCCTTCTTCATCCATAGTACCAATGCCAACGATCCGCTGAAATACAGCTGGCTGGTTTCCGATCTGATTACCGTTAACTCTTGCAGCCCCGATCAGGGAACGAAAGTAAAGGATATTACCCAGCGTCTGGATAAGTACACATATACCTACAATCAAATTGGTATCTACAACGTGACATTCCTCGCTCGTAATGCCAATATCGATCATTCCTCCACGACTACTTACCACATGGTGGTAAACGTAGTGGAATAACAATAAACGAATAGAATAATAACTAATACATTATATCTATGAATTACTTTAAATCAATCATGTTAACCGCATTTGCGCTGTTTGCATTGGCAGCGTGCGATACAGACGACTTGAGAGACGATGTTGACAATCTGAAAGACCGCGTAGAGTCTTTGGAAGCACAAGTCAGTCTATTGAACGATAACATGACAGCTATCAAGCGACTGCTTGAAGGTGGTCAGACTATCACAGAAGTGACGAATACAGACGGTACATATAAACTGAAACTGAGTAACGGAGAAACCATCTCACTGACACAAGGCTCGAAGGGAGAAGTTGCTTATCCTGAGATTACTGTCAATGACGAGGGTCAATGGGTAGTGAACGGTGAGGTATTGATGCAGAATGGCATACCTGTTCAGGCTGTGGGCACTCCCGGTAAGGATGGTATAGCTCCCAAGTTCCGGATTACGGACGAGGGAAGTTTCTGGCAGGTAAGTTATGATAACGGAACCAGCTGGGAAGACGTACTCGACACAGACGGTCAAAAGGTATCCGCAGTCAGCGATGGTTCCGGAGGAAGCAGTGCAGACTCTTTCTTTGAGGAAGTATACGTAGATTCAACCGGGGAATTCTTCGTTGTCAAACTGAAAGGACAGACGGAAGCCATCTCTATCCCTATCGTAAAAGACTTGCTTTGCGAAATCACCGAACCGGAAACCGGAATGAAGAACGGATACTGGGAAATAGGCTATGGCAAGACTGCCACTACGACTGTAAAAGTAAAAGGTGAAAACATTATCGTTACTGCTCCTGCCGGATGGGTGGCTACTGTGAGCGAAGCGGATGAAATGACCAATGTAGCTACATTGAGCATTACAGCTCCGGCAAACGCAATGAGTACACGTGCAACGGCGGATAACGGTTCCGACGTAACAGTGCAGGTTAATAAGGGTGCCAGTTGGGCGGTTGCCAAGATTCAGGTGAAGGCAATTCAAGTAGTTGACAGCTACTATGCTTTATATAATAGCGGAGCCACATTTACGGTAAATGGAATTGAAGTAAATAACACTAAATTCGAGAATGCAACATACATTGATTCTGATCAGACAATCACTACTCCAGGCATCTATTTTATCAAAGGAGGGGTCACTGTCAACTATAACAGTACCGTTAATGCTGCTAATTTGCTTTTCATCGGAGATGATTCACAAAACATCAGTACAGTGGCAATTACAGGAAATTATATCAGACTCAGACAAAATACCGAGACTGGACATTTCTTGTGTAAAAACATTGTATTTAAAGCAGCCGAGGGATTCACTAATTATCTGTTTACTGTTTATGCAGACGAGTCATTTGCTAATGTAGCTTTTGATCAATGTCAGATTGTACTTAATGGCAAACCTGTAAGTGCCATTACTAACGACAAAAGGAGCATTGCCAATTTCAGCATGGAAAATAGTACCATCAAGATAACAGCTGTTACACAACAGTTTATTATCAATACCAGCAGTAATAAGAATCAGGATTATGGCAATGTCATCTTTAGAAACAACACATTCTATTGTCCGTCAGGTAAAGTAAATCAATTGGTTTTATTCAATGGTTCAGCTTCAGGTATAGCCAGTCTGACCATAGAAAACAATACATTTATAAACTTGGAAACAAATACCGGTGGCTACGTAAACATAGGCAATCTGGCGAAAACCTCTATTAAAAATAATATCTTCTGGACAAATACAGACGGAACAGGTAATGTAGTCATCATTCGTCCTCAGATAACATCCCCAACAGGAGATATTTGCGCAGATAACCTCCTTTACAAAACTATGACTTATAATTGGCAAATGTTCTATGGAGGTAAACTACCGTTTGAAGGAGCAGAAGAACTGAAAGCATTAACATCCAATCCGTTCGACGGCGGCACCTTCGACCTCGCCAACGGTATCTTCGTTCCGAATGCAGAATATGCCGAATACGGTGCAACCAACTAATACCGACTAACGTATGAAAAAAGTAATATCAATCATATGTATCACCCTCCTCGTCGCACTTTACTCGTGCGACGAACGGGATGATCTGCGCTCCGACATTGACAACCTGAAAGAACGGGTAGCCAATCTGGAAGCGAGCATAGAACAGATGAACTCGGACATCAGCAACTATCAGCAGATGGTTGAAGGTAAGATTCTGGTGGTGGGATATAGCAAGGATGAACAGGATAACTATACCATCGAACTGAGTAACGGCGAAACTGTAACCATATACAGCGGCAAAGTAGACATGAACGATATGCCTTTGTTCAGCGTCAACGCGTCAGGTCACTGGGCATATACCATCAACGACATGACCACCGAACTGCTCGTTAACGACAAACCGGTAAGCGCCATCCCCGAAGCGGGAACAGCAGGCGTCACCCCGAAACTGAAGGTAGATGCAAACGGTTTCTGGCTGATCTCTATCGACAACGGAAGCACCTGGAACAAATTGGGCAACAACCAGATTGCCGACGGAACGCAAGCCGTTGCCAACGCAAGTTCCCTGTTCAGCAACGTAACCATCGACGAAGCGACCGGACAGATCACCTTTACCATCCGTGCCGACAACAGCCAAGTAAAAGTCCCCATCTACGGAAAAGACTTCTACCTGACAATCAAGTATGAAGGCACAGCCACTTTCGGTCTGGGACAAAAGCAGGAATTCCTTGTAGAACAAGCCAACGTGGAAACAGCCACCATCGAAAACCAGACATGGGGCGTGAAACTGACGGAAAACAAACTGATCGTCACCGCCCCCAAAACAAACGTGCAAGGGAAAGAATACGAAGAACAGATTTACATCAAGATATTCTCGAAAGAAGGTTACTGCCGGGTAGTGAAACTTCCGGTAAAACTGCTGACCACGGAGATAGATGCCAACTCGGCTTTAGCTTGGCAACGCTTCAGGCAGGGAGAGGACAATGTGCTACCCGACTATTCGTATGCCGGATATAATCATGGAGAAAGTGCGCCGCAAGGCGCATTTTCTTTAGGATACCAAGTGATCAACGTAAAAGAGCGCATGACCGCCAAGAACATGACCGCCCGTGAAGCGCTGATCAGCATCCTGCAAGAGAAAGGCATGACAAGAGTAAACGGAACCAACAAGCTGAACGCCAACGCGAAGATTGTAATCTATTTCCCCGCAGGCGACTACATTCTTCACAACGACGACGATAACACCCGCGACGAAAGCAAGCAGAAGGATGCCGTTGATTCGAAAAACAACAATGTCAGCAGTGGCATTGAAATCTATGGCGGTAACTTTGTGATCAAAGGCGACGGTCCCGACAAGACCCGTCTGATCATGGAAACGCCTAATCTGCCGACAAGTATCAGCAACCTCAGTTCATCACCTATACTGTTGGCAATCAAGCACACCAACGGTCCGAACAATGCCGGTAACTCCCCCAAGCTTGCTTCCGTTACCGAGAATGCCAAGCGCGGAGACTTTACCGTGAAAGTCAGCGGAACCACCGGAATCTCCTCCGGACAGTGGGTACAGTTGCGCTTGCGCAGCGGAGACAGGGAACTGGTAAAGAAAGAGATCGGTCCGATTGCCCTCAACGAGAACTGGGCGATAGCGAAAGCCCCTATCTCCATCAACCAAAGCTCCGACGACCTGTATGGCGTCAAAATCACCGAGTTTCATCAGGTGAAATCCGCCTCAAACGGCAAGATCACTTTCTACGAACCGATCATGCACGACATCGACATCAAATATAACGATACGGAAGGGTGGGAAATCCGTACGTACAAATATCTGGAGAATGTCGGTGTGGAAGACCTGAGCTTCGTAGGAAACGCATTGGACGGCTACGCCCATCACGGAGAAGGACACGCCGAACAGGCTAAAGTAGGCTGGCAATACGACGGAGCCTATAAACCGCTGCTGCTGCAACGTGTAGTCAATTCATGGGTACGCAACGTCCACTTCGAGAGTGTCAGCGAAGCGCTTACTTTTGCCGAATCTGCCAACAGCTCGGCATACGATATCCGTATCAGTGGAAAACGCGGACATTCAGCCGTACGTTCGCAAGGTTCTTCACGCGTCTTTATCGGCAAAGTCCGCGATGAAAGTGCAGGAAATGACGTATACGGCAAGAGTTGCCAAGGGCAGTTCCACGGTTGCGGCGTATCGAAGCCAAGTGTAGGAACCGTATTATGGAACGTAACCTGGGGCAATGACGCCTGTTTCGAATCCCACGCCACACAGCCCCGTGCCACGCTGATAGACAATTGCAGCGGCGGACTTGTATACTACCGCGCAGGAGGCGACGAAAATGAAGTCCCCAATCACCTGGGCGACCTCACCCTGTGGAATCTGAATGTGACCGGAACGGATTCTCACGCTTCTAACTTCGCATGGTGGAGCGACAGCGATACATGGTGGAAGATTTTCCCGCCTATCGTAGTCGGTACACATGGTATGAACGTGAAATTCTCCGGTAAAGAGCAGCAACAAGTCACATATGAAGAAAGTACCGGTATGAAGGTATCCCCCGAATCTTTGTACGAGGCACAATTGCGGGAACGTCTGGGCTATGTACCCGGATGGCTCAACGCACTTAAATAACAACCAATCACCCGCACGATTTTTCTAACCTTCAGTTAAAAACGTATATGAAAATCAGACTTTAATCAATTTAACACCCAAAAGAGAGGGGCCGGGAGGTTCCTCTCTTTTACTTTTCCGTATATCTACAGGAAATAAGAAGTTTTTTAAGTACTTTTGTAAATCAATAATATACGCAGTATGAAAGCAGACCACCCTGAAGATATAGAAGATATAAAGGAACTCATAGCCCAAACTGAAAATGAACAAGTGGAATTTAAAGAAACCACCGGACAATTGGAACGTGGCATGGAAACGCTTTGTGCTTTTCTTAACGGAGAAGGCGGAACGGTCTTATTCGGCATTACAGACAAAGGCAAGATAATCGGGCAAGAGGTTGCCGATGTAACCAAAAGGAGCATTGCGGAGGCTATCAACAGATTAGAGCCAACAGCAAACGTACACGTCTTTTATATTCCCCTTCCAGACAGTAGTAAGAAAATAATAGCACTCCATGTTGAAAATTCAAGAGACAACCGCCCATTTTGCTATAAAAGTCGTCCTTATTATCGTGTAGAAAGTGTAACATCCGCCATGCCACAAGCAGTGTATAATCAATTGCTGATAATTCGCGACGAGGCAAAATATCGTTGGGAACTGTTTGAAAACCCTAAACTCTCTTTGCAGGATATGGATGAAAATGAAATTCTGAAAACGGTCAGACTCGGAATAGAATGTGGTCGTTTGCCAGAGAATACAGGAAACAACCTCTCCATTATTTTAGAAAAATTTGGGTTACTGGTGAATGGCGTATTAAACAATGCTGCCGCTGTACTGTTTGCCAACAGGGAACTGATAGAATATCCGCAATGTCTTTTAAGGCTGGCGCGTTTCAAAGGAACAGATAAAATGGTCTTTATGGATAATCAGCGCGTACAAGGTAATCTGTTCCAATTGCTTGATTCAGCAATGACCTTTATATTCAAGCACCTTTCTTTGTCAGGCACAACCGAAGCTTTGGAGCGGGAAGAACATTTGACGATTCCTTATAAAGCTATACGAGAAGGGATTATCAATTCACTTTGCCATAGACAATTCCGGACTCCAGGCGGCTCTGTAGGAATAGCTATTTATGATGACCGTGTGGAAATTGAAAATCCTGGAACATTCCCTCATGGCTGGGATATGGAAAGGATGAAATCCGAACATTGTTCAGAACCTCGGAATCCTTTAATTGCCAATGTCCTCTATAAGCGCAAGTTATTGGAAAACTGGGGACGTGGTATCAGCTTAATGACAGAAGAATGTCGAAAAGCCAATTTACCGGAACCGGAATTTAAGTTGGCCAATGGTTTTGTAATACTTGTTTTCCGATACGGGACAAATAACCACACAAGCACCATGCAAGTACCACATAAGCACCACATAAGTACCATACAAGTTCAGTCCCTATTGAATATAATGGAATATAACACCTATTCCGTTAAGGAAATGATGGAGCTTTTAGAATTGAAAAACCGTAGCTATTTTTCAAAAGAATACTTAAAGCCTGCTGTTGAAACAGGAGTTATAGAGCCAATTTTCCCTGACCAGCCTAAAAGCCCGAAACAGAAGTATCGGCTGACAGAAAAAGGAAAAGCTTTATTAGAGAAAAGATAACGAATAACGAATAGCAAATTAAAAGATATGCAAGATACACTACCCATCCATTTTGCTCCGCTGCAAGGTTACACCGAAGCAATTTACCGCAATGCACATGACGCCTTCTTCGGCGGTGTAGACACCTATTATACTCCGTTCGTACGATTGGAAAAAGGGAACTTCCGGCGCAGAGATGTCCGGGGAATCGAACCTGAGAACAATGGGGTGCCCCACCTGATTCCTCAGTTGATAGCCTCATCGGCAGAGAAAGCAGAAGTGATTTTATCCCTTTTCATCGAAAAAGGATATCAGGAAGTGGATATAAACCTAGGCTGTCCGTTCCCGCTTCTGGCGAAACGTCATAACGGCTCCGGCATACTTCCTTATCCCGAAGAGGTGAAAGCATTGCTCAGCATTGTCACCCGATATCCGCAGATCAGCTTCTCCGTCAAAATGAGACTGGGATGGGAACAGCCGGATGAATGCCTGGCACTCGCTCCCATACTGAATGACCTGCCTCTGCGCCAGATCACCATGCACCCCCGTCTGGGCAAACAAGGTTACAAAGGAGAAGTTGACTTGCAAGGATTCTCAGCTTTCCGGGAGGTCTGTCAGCTTCCGCTTGTTTACAATGGAGACATTCATAATTTGGAAGATATTCAACGCATCAGCACACAATTCCCCTCACTGGCGGGAATCATGATAGGACGCGGACTACTGGCAAATCCGGCTTTAGCACTGGAATACAAAGAAAACCGTACGCTCGCGCCCGATGAAATGAGGGATAGACTGAAATCCATGCACAAAAGCGTGTACAACAATTACGACGTACTATTGGAAGGAGGAGAGGGACAGCTACTGACTAAAATGAAGACCTTTTGGGAATACCTGGCGCCCCAAACCGACAGAAAAGTACTGAAAGCGATTCATAAAAGTACGAATATCAGCAAATATTATCAGGCTGTCAGTGCCTTTTTTAATCAACGGTAGATTGAGAATCAGTTATTTTATGTAATTTTGCGCCCGTTTATTAACAAGCACATTATGAAAAATACATTCTATTATCTCTCTGCTTGATGACACTATCAAGTAGTTTCGCACAATTAAAGGATTTTAAATTCAAATTCTACGGACAGATTCGCACGGACTTCTACTATAACAGCCGTGCCAACGAGGAAACTGTAGACGGATTGTTCTACATGTATCCCAAAGATGAAGTGCTCGACGGCAATGGTGAAGACCTGAACGCTACATCGAACAGTAATTTCTATACATTATACTCCCGTTTGGGACTGGATGTGGCAGGCCCGAAGTTGGGAACAGCCAAGACATCCGCCAAAGTGGAAGTGGACTTCCGCGGGTCGGGAACTTCTTACTCCACCATTCGTCTGCGCCATGCATACTTTAACCTGGACTGGGGAAAGTCGGCTGTACTGGTAGGTCAGACATGGCATCCGTTGTTCGGTGATGTTTCTCCTCAGATTCTTAATCTTTCCGTAGGAGCACCGTTCCAGCCGTTCAGCCGTGCACCGCAGATTCGTTATCGCTTCAACAATAAACACCTTCAGTTGACCGGAGCGTTGGTATGGCAGTCTCAGTATCTGTCACAAGGACCTGCCGGTAAAAGTCAGGAATACATAAAGAAGAGCAATATCCCTGAGATTTATGTCGGAGCAGATTACAAAAACGGAGGATTTCTGGCGGGTGCCGGCATCGAAATGATTTCATTAAAGCCACGTACTCAATCTTCATGGGAAGAAAAGACGTTTGATCCGACCACCAATAGTACTATATCAATCCCACATACGTACAAAGTAGACGAACGTATCACTACCCTCTCTTATGAGGCTCATGTAAAATATACCAATAAAAATTGGTTCATCGGCGCCAAGAGCGTATTAGGTTCCAACCTGACACAAGCATCCGGTTTGGGAGGATTTGGAATTAAGCACATAGACAACAAGACAAAAGAGCAGGAATACACTCCGATACGCTTCTCCAGTTCCTGGCTGAATGTGGTCTACGGACAGAAATGGAAACCGGGAATCTTTGTAGGATACGCCAAAAACTTAGGAACAAGCGACGAATTAGTCTCTGAAAAACTCTATGGAACAGGAACCAACCTCGATAAACTGGTAACTGCCGGAGCTGAACTTACCTACAACGTTCCTCACTGGAAGTTCGGAGTTGAATATACATTGAGTTCGGCATGGTACGGCAAGCTGGACAAATCGGATGGTAAAATCATAGACACCCACTCCGTCAGCAACAACCGTATTGTAGCAGTCGCTATGTTCATGTTCTAATTTGCAGAAGGTCATTCAACAGAATTTAAGTTCCTACATCATTTTAAGGCCGACTAAAAAGTCGGTGGTATCTTAAATCTCCTCCTTCGGGAAGGAGGAGTACCCGCAGGGGGAGGTGGTAGGTGAATACACGATTCTTTCATTCATAATCAATTAGAGACAACCTTATTTTACCTACCACCCCGGCTTTCAGCCACCCCTCCTTCCCGAAGGGAGGGGAATTAATGATACTATTGACTTATTTGTCAGTCGCAATTTGTTTCAAAAAGTTTCAGACGCTTGAAACAATCAGGAGAAATACTCGATTAGGATGATTTGACCGCCCGATCCGATGAACTCAACCGTATCAGTTGTTTCAATTAATCTGTTCTTTTAGGAAGCATTAAATCATTTATTAGTCAATAATGGATGATCTCTCAGTCATTAATAGCTGATTTCTCAATTATTAATGGCTGAGAGATCAAACGTTAACAGTTGAGAAATCAGCTATTAACATCCTGTAAGTCAAAAGATAACATTGTAGAAATGAGACAGATCAGGATGAGACAGAGTGAGAGCAACCGTTTGCCCTCATACCTGCCACCACAGTTGCTACCAAACCGAAAACCACGATGAATAAAGGGATACAGACTTTTGTTAGAGCATGAGAGCAAAACGGCTATCAAATCACTGTGGAGAACCTAAGCGATATGTAGGCTCCTCAGCTTTCATTGCTGCTATTACAGCAGATTCCTTTGGCCGTAAATGCTCTGGGGGGATCTGATTATTCAGATAGCATACCACAGAACAAAAGATTATTTCTCCAGTTCTACCTCATAGCTGGCTCCATCCTTACAGAGGAAGCGGAGTACCGTTTGTTTTTTATCCTCGGATACCACTTTGCAGAAAGGAGTCTCCGCTACCTTCCACCTGCCTTTCAGAGTCACCGTCACAGGAATCTCACCGCTTTCATTGTCAATCCACGGGCGGGAATAGATGCTGCGTTCCATACGTTTTCCGTCTTTATCGAAAGCTTCATCACTCGGACCACGATACAATGCCAGATCCGGTTGAGCTACAGTCAATAATACTTTATCAGCAGATTCCTTACGGACCATCACTAAGCAGGACGTATCCGTACGCTGCAACAATCCACCGGGAAGCAGTGACTGGGGAGTTTCAAAAAGCACATAAGAAGTTATCCTGTCCGAAGGCGATTCAAGGATATGTGCATTCCGGTCTTGCTGTAATACGCTGTAGGCAGGTTTCTTTGCAAAGGCAGTCATCGTCTTCCGGTCGGTTCCCGGCAGAATGGCATATTCGTAGCTTCCCGCTTTCGGTGCTTTCCCATGGTCGATAATCAATGATACCCAGTCTCCTTTCGTTTCTTTGCCTGTATCCTGCATACGGGAGTATTGCGGAAAGTTTTTCTCGAATCTTGCAGGAACCGGCACATAATATCCGGTGCCCAGATGATCCATCCATACTTTTCCTTCACCCGCATTATTCTTCCAATAGTCATGTGCCGCTTTATCTGTCACCGCCAGTTGGAAGATGGTCGTCTCCGTTGGATAATCCGTGTTTGTATTCTCGATATCCGAGCCTAGACAAACGATCATTCCATCGATGAAATGGTAGGATTTTCGCGCACGATGCGTTCCGTTATACTTATCGTGTTCGTGCAGTTTCATTCCGAAGTTGCCATTCATCTTTCCTTGTGACAGGCCGCCGGCAAAGGCTTCATCCGAATAAAGCATCTCTTCCATTCCGGAGAATGTATCTACATTCAGCACGTTGGCTTTGAGCAGGTCCAGCGGGAGATGGATGGAAGTCACTCCCGGAATGCGGTTCCAGTCGAAACCTTCCTGCTGCCATCCGCTGGTGGCGGGAGTCACTGTCTGTCCCGGAGGTGCTGTCAGTATCTGGAGACTTCCATGTGCCAGATAACGTCCATAGAGGTTGTGTCCCAGATAATGTTCGGCTGCCCAAAGGTAGCGTGAATGTCCGCGTGCCACAGCCGACCAGTTTTCACGCCGTTGCACAGATACACAGCCATAGCCTAGTGAGAGATTACCCTGCGGATCGGATTCGGCACGAAAACCGTTTTCCACCAGTCGTTTGGCAATCTTACGCTCCTGAGCGTTCGAAACTTTCGGCATATATTCCGGTGCCTGTTCCGCAGAAGAGGAATCGGAAGATACGAGACGCAGGTAGGCGGATGCCATCTCTTTATCAAAATCGCCCTTTCCATCGGGAGTTCCGGCAATTGCCATCATCGCATAGTGCATGGGAACTAATTTCCCCTGTCCATCGGGATGGCGCCCGGACATAGACAAGGGAAAGTTCAGTTTATTGCAGTAGAAACGCATGGCAAGCAGGACATCTTTGACCGTCCGGTGTGCCAATTCGGAAACGGCAAGGCTTGTCCGACTGAAAAGATAAATCATATTCGTTGCCCCGTCCAGTCCTCCAACGGCATAGGCAGGGTAGTTATTACGGTGATGGAAAGCTCCTCCGTCCACTTTGAAAGAACCGGCCAGTCCCGGTGCAGGACGGCAGCCGTAGTCAATCCATCGGGAGAAGGATTTCAAGTATTGCAGCTTCTCCGGCGTGTCTTCCATCATCAGAATGCTTGCGATACGCCCGGTGGTTTGTGTATTGAAAGAATCCATATCGATGCCGTTGCCTTCCGGTTTGGGATATACCTCGTTGGTGATAGCATACCAACGCAACGTACGCTCCGCTTCAAGCAGTTTTCCTTCTTCCCGCAATACATCTTTCATCAGGAAATAAGCCGGATAAAGTCCGCGCACGCTATATCCGTAATGATGAATATTGCCCCAGCAACTACCATAAGCCACTCCCTGATCGGTGATATGGTCGTACATCGCAAGGAATTTCCGTTTCATTTCCTCGCGGACCGGTGATCCTGCCTCACTGTTATTGTAAGCTACGGCAATCCGTTTCATCAAGTCAAAATAGGCACGCATCTCTATCCCCATCTTGGTCAGCATATCCTTGTCCCAGTCCGGAATCATCCGTTCGTAGGCTTCGGAAGCGCGCACCATGAAAATGGGCACTCCGGACACTTGCCCGTCCTTATAGGTTATCTGATAGAGGTCGTATTTCTTACGGATGGTTTCGGCTTCTTTCTCCGTCACCTTCCCTTTGGTATAGATCATGTCACGAAAACGCTTTTCCAGCAGTTTCATTTCCTGCCGCTGCCTGTCGCTTACGGGAGTCAGTTCGATGTCCGGTTTCAGGAGGGAGTGTTTGTAGAGTACCAGCCAGTGATTGGTAGTGCCGGCATTGACAAAGGGGACTTGCAGATCGGCTGTCTGCTGACGGGCGTCTACCTTCGTCGCAGTGATCAGATGATCGATGAAAAGGCGTCCTTTTGCATTGGGAGCCACGATGCGGAGCTCGTTCATTCCCTCTTCCGGCGTGCCTTGCATATCGCGTTCATAGCAGACCCATGCCGCACGCCAGCCTTTGAAATTGATGCCGAAAGGGAAAGAAGCGCACTTACGGCCGTCTTTCAGAAATTCAAACTCGATAGCAGCGTCCTGAGGCTGCTCATTGTATATCCATACGATGAAAGCGGAAAGATACAGGTCTTTCCCTGTCGGGTCCTTCTTTTCAAACTTCAGGTCTTTCCGGAGTTCCAGTTTCCCGTTCGGTTCGAAGGTCCATTCCAACGAATGTTTCCCGTCTTTATAATGTGCACCGGATATGCCCAACTGAGACTGAACACCGGTTATACAGGCAGGTAACTGCGGTTCTTCAAAAGAGAACATCCGCTCGTCCGTAACTATCTGCGCATTGAGGAATGCCGGACAGAGAAAAGACAATATCAGCATTGTCACTGACAGAGTAAAAGATTGCTTTATCATAGAATATATCGTTTTAGGTCCGATGGTAAATCGGTTTATCATTAGCCGGTATTTACAGAGAGAGATCACTTGTTCTTCTCCCGAATGCAAAGAAACCCCTCTTTTGTTGGAAAGAGGGGTTCAAATCGTACAAAATAGTTCAAATTATGTGCTATCTCTTATAAATAATGACCGATATGCTCTCTGCCGGTCCTGCCCTTAAGGGTGAAGTTCTTTAAAAGCCGCATTCTCTTCCTGCACGTGCTGAATGGTTTGTTTCAGCTCTGCAATCGGCAAATCATATCCATACCAGCCGGTATAACAGTCTACTACATACCATTTTCCATCGGGCAGCAATTCGAACTCCACACGTAAGTCGATCTCCGATTCTTCGTATCCCGCCTCAAATACCTTATGCGCCGGTTCGTTCAGCGTAAACTTAGATACATAAACACCGCCCTCTTCCTGAGTGATACGTTCTTCTTTCAGCGTTTCACTGTCCAGCAACGGCCACTTTTCCTTCGTAAAAGGGAACGTTTTCTCAGTTTCCCCGTCATCCGCCAATAAAGTAACCGGCGTTTTCAACGGAAACTTGACACGAGTATACTGAAACGCCGCACTGGAAGTAAACTTATCCAGAAACGACTTGAAATCTTCTCCTGTCTGTGCTGCTTCACTTTCTACTTTCGCCCTGGAGCTATTGCCACAGGAAATAAATGAAATACCTGCCAGCAATGACATGACCATCAAACAGCATGCAAACTTCTTAGCTCTCATAACACGATATAAATTAAGAGTTTAAAATAACGCTGCAAAGATAATGACAAGTTCAATATCTTGATACGAATCGGGAAGAAAATAGTTAAACTACTACAAATAATAAACTTACCACACCTCATTATTCCGGTATTAAAATACCTTTGTCATAAATCGAAATACTAACTTAAATAAAAACACACCATGAGACCCCCCTACTGTTTTCTCCTGATAGGTCTTTTGCTTTTATGCAGTACACAGACTATCGCTTTCGCCCAATCCGGCACTTATCAGACAATTCCCGAATCTTTGCGAGGCTACTGGCAATTTAAAGCAGACAATGTGTCTGACTGGAACGGTCCGCTCATCGGAGAGAATTTCGTAGAGAACTATTATGTCGTTTTTTATGCCGAACAGATAAAACAGGAAGCTGACGGCAGCTACTTCTTCCATTTACGCAATCAGAAAGGAGATACGACGGAATTCCGTATCACACCTACCGGCAATGACGCCGCCACCATCTGGTACAAAGGCTGGAAAGAGCCGAAGAACTGTATCCGCAAGCAAGTCCCCGACCACACGGAACCGCTCACTCCCCTTACATTGCCCGACCGTGTTTATCAGAAATGGGTGAAAGGATTATCCGGAAAAGTAATCTACGAATTCACCCGTGACGGAAAACTGCTCTATGACGGAAAAACATGGGATATCTTATCGGCCGGATATTTTCTCAATAAAGAATATCGGCTGCTCGTCAAAAGCGGAGAATCATACAAACTGCTTTACCTCAGCTTCCCCCTGCCGAAAACAATGAACGTAGCCGCTGAACTGCAAAATGAAAAAGTCTCTCCCATCGCCTCACACCCTGAAATATATGCTTTCGCCGGATGTTGGATCAATCAAGCAACCGGGGACTGGCGCATCGGATTCTTCGAAGACTTTGCTGTCTACCAATGTCAATTTTGGGATTATGAGTCGATAAACACCCAAAAGAATCAGACCACCATCATCCTGAAAAATGGAACAGAACAACTGAAAGTACGTTTAACTCGTAAAGATGAAACATCCTGCACCCTGTCTGTCGGAAAAGAAAAGGCACAGACATATGTTCTTTGTAACGACAAATATCTACCCGATTATCCGGTAGCTGATACCACTCCTTTCGTAGACAATGGTTATCAAACGGATAGCGTGACTCTCATCGGATACCTGCGTAACCTGCCTTCGACACGTCCTTTCGAAGTAGACGTACCGGATATGATCACCAATAATGAAGAAGAATATACAACCGAAATCGACTCACTTGGAAGGTTCACCCTCCGTTTCCCTGTATTGAACAGCCACAACGTGTTCATCGATTGGGGACGTACCACTATCTGTACATCCGTAGAGCCGGGAGAGACCTATTTCCTCTATGTGGACTTCGCTGACAAAAAGAAATTAGTGATGGGAGAAAAGGCACGTATCCTCAACGAACTGCTGGCCCACGAAGGACTCAGTGAATATATCGGCTACGACGAAGGAGAAAAAATGGAAAATATGGAATATTTGCAAAAGACGCAGGATATCATCCGTCATAAATCAGAATATCGTGCAAAGATGCTCAATGATCATCCGCTTCTCTCGCACAAGTTCCGCTATTACACAGAACAGGAAATCCGCTACAACGCCGCACGTGACCTGATGCAGCGCCGCTTTTCGGTAGACCGTAACAAGCAGGAGCATCTGCAACCGAAATTTATGAGTTATGTAGACTCGGCACTATATCCCCGTCCGGTAGAGCCTTATACGCTTCTCAGAGATTATGGTTCTTTCCTGCGGGATTACGTCGGATACATAACGGACATTGCTCCCGCTTCTTCAAACAGATTGACCGTGACTCCTCAAAAGATGGAAATGCTCTATCTCAAATTTGAAAGGGACGGAAAGATTCAGCTATCACAAGAAGAAAAAGACGCATTACACGCCTTCAGTAACTTCGAACAAGAAATTGAAAAAATGAAAGCTGCGAATACGGCTGACTCGCTGACAATGGCTGCCTACAACAAAAAGATGGAACCGAGCATCAAAACAATACAGAGCCTCGTAGGCAGAGACGAAATTTTCAATGACTATATGATGGGAAACTTGCTCGCTAATTCCATCAATCGTACCCTTGCTATCATTGACTCCCTGCAAATGGACGAAAAATTAAAGGAGATACTAAAGGCAAATTGCTATTATGAGATGTTGCAGCAGACTCACAAAGAATTGCCGGACAGCCTCATCAATAAATTCAAAGCAGAAGTTTCTAATCCTTCCCTACAGGCTTATGTATTAAACCAACAAGGGATATACGAAGAAATATCCCATAAGGCCATCGAATATCCCGAAAGCCTGATGCCTAACGAACCTCTGGCAGAGATCACAGACGGAGAACAATTATTCCGCAAAATCATTGAGCCTTATAAAGGGAAAGTGGTTTATCTGGATGTATGGGGCACCTGGTGCGGTCCGTGCAAGGACATGATGCAATATGCAGGAAGCGCCAAGAAACTGTTTGAGGGAAAAGACGTGATATTCTTATATCTCTGCAACCATTCCTCAGACAAATCGTGGAAAAACATTATCAAGGAATATGGACTGACCGGCAAAATTGCCGTCCACTATAACTTGCCCGATGAGCAGCAAAGGGCTATTGAGAAGTTCCTGCAGGTTCGCTCCTTCCCCACCTATATGTTGATAGACAAGGAAGGAAACATCGTAAACCGTGACGCCCCCAGACCCAACAGGGAAAATGATCTTCTCAATGCAGTCTATAAGTTATTAGAGAAATAAACGACTCATTTCTTCCGCAAATACTCGTATCCGAAACGGCAAAAGAGACATTTCCGTTTATCACAATACTCTTTGCGGAGCTGTATCAATGCCTGGCTATCTGCCGCCGAACCGACCGGTAGCCCGGCATCTCCCCACGACCGGATAATATGATTATTCTCCGCTTTCAACTCTTCCAGAAAACGTCCGGCACGATCACACATCCGCTCATCGGTTCTATGCAGACCATAAGCATATAAGAAAGGAACAACGGTATTAATCACGATCAAGTCCTGTGACTTCTCTCCCATCGATTTCTCTCTTTGCGGAGAAGGCCGGCCGAATATATAATGATTATCCCAATATGCAGAAGCATGAGTAGACAGTAATTGACGCACTTCCGGCAAGGTTTCTGCCTCCATCATCTGCGAAAAGAGCTTATCAACTTTCTGATACAAGTAGGCCAACTGTGCTAACCGGATATGGGGAAAGTTTTCCGGACGAAGCCTCAAAAAACGCCATAAACCAGCATCCATCACCTGATTAAGTTCAAACTTCCGTTGCAGATAGCGAAATTCCTTACGAAGCCGGAGACTATACTCGTCTTCCTGCTCCTTCTTTAAAAACGCCTCCTCCAGCAAACCGGCCTGCCCGAAGAAAAAAGCCTCTATCTGAAACAGATCATTCCGATGCTTGTCTATCGCCCGAAATGGAAGCAGTCCTGCCCACGTCTCAAAAGCATCGCCATTCAAGCCGAAACCGAAATTACGGGCAAGAGTGATAAAGAAGGCATCTTCCCAATGACGGTCACATCGTTCCAGCCGGTCGGCAATTTGCCTTGCTTTTTGCTCCAGTCGTTCGGTCTGAAGAGCCGTCAGCCAGGAGTGAATCGTTAATTTGGATAAGGACCCTATGATGGAGTAGCAGGCAGGATATTGGTCGGCAATGCAGAGTTCATGATAATGGGTTTGTACATTCTCGGGACAGGTCAATAGCAGTTGGGGGATTTGCTCACCATTGGAACGGGTTACTTCGGCATCTGCCTCGGCCACCACATGCAGAATCACAGAATCGTATGTTTTATCATGGTCGTGACCGTGACGGTACCAGTCTGAAGAATGAGTATGTATCTCTATATTTCCCACCCACAATGTACCGTCTATCTTCAGCTTCGCATTAAAAAAGTCGGGACCGGCATCAGGGTTCTGCAGTCCTGAATCGATAATTTCTACCAGTAAGCCTTTGGTGGTTTGCAGTATTTTGAGAGGGAATAATTTATGTTTCCACACATAGTGGAGAAGGTGTTCCATGTTAACAGAAAGTTAATGTGCACTGCAAATGTAATAAAAATCTTATCTTTGCGACTATTATTTTGAATATAAGTCAGAAAACAATGAAAATAGCGTTGATCGGTTATGGAAAAATGGGCAAGGAACTTGAAAAGGCAGCCCTTAGTCGCGGACACGAAATTGTCTGCATTATTGATGTTGATAATCAGGAAGACTTTGAGTCGGAAGCATTCAAGTCCGCCGACGTAGCCATTGAGTTCACCAATCCGATGGTAGCCTACAGCAATTATATGAAAGCTTTCAAAGCCGGAGTCAAATTAGTATCAGGCAGTACAGGATGGATGGCGGAACATGGCGAAGAAATCAAAAAGCTATGTACCGAAGGAGGAAAAACCCTTTTCTGGTCGTCCAACTTCAGTCTTGGAGTAGCCATCTTCTCGTCTGTCAACAAGTATCTGGCAAAAATAATGAATCAATTCCCCGGTTATGACGTCACCATGAGCGAGACTCATCATATCCATAAACTGGATGCACCCAGCGGCACTGCCATCACACTGGCTGAAGGCATACTGGAAAACATGGACCGCAAAGACAAATGGGTAAAAGGAACGCTCCTTGCACCGGACGGTACCGTCAGCGGCACCGACGCCTGCGCTTCCAACGAGTTTCCTATCGACTCGATCCGTGAAGGAGAGGTTTTCGGCATCCATACCATCCGCTACGAGTCAGAAGTAGACAGCATTTCCATCACGCACGATGCCAAGAATCGCGGCGGCTTTGTATTGGGAGCCATCCTTGCTGCCGAATACACGGCCCAACATGAGGGATATCTGGGCATGAGTGATTTATTCCCATTCTTAAACGAATAAGGCTTCAAAGCCACTATCAAACGAATATAGATTATGAGACAAGCCACACGCACACAATGGATCAAATGCACCATTGCTATTCTCCTTTATCTCGCCTTCCTCATCTGGGTACGCAGTTGGTGGGGGCTGATTGTCGTTCCTTTCATCTTCGATATTTATATCACCAAGAAAATACCCTGGTCATTCTGGAAAAAATCGAAGAATCCTACCGTTCGTAATGTTATGAGCTGGGTAGATGCCATTGTCTTTGCATTGGTTGCTGTCTACTTTGTCAATATCTACATTTTCCAAAACTATCAGATTCCTTCCTCGTCTTTGGAAAAGTCATTGCTGGTAGGCGACTTCCTGTACGTCAGTAAGATGAGCTACGGGCCACGTGTGCCGAATACGCCGCTTTCCATGCCGTTGGCGCAACATACGTTGCCTATTTTAAATACCAAATCATATATCGAATGGCCTCAGTGGAAATATAAAAGAGTGCCCGGGTTCGGAAAAGTGAAACTCAATGACATTGTTGTCTTCAACTTTCCTGCCGGTGATACGGTAGCGCTCAACAATCAGCAAACAGATTTCTACTCTATAGCTTACGGTGAAGGTCAGCGCCTGTATCCCAAGCAGATAGAGATGGACAGTCTGACACGCCAGCAGCAACGTGCTGTTTACGATTTGTATTATAATGCCGGTCGCCAGCAGATTCTATCGAATCCGCGTGTTTACGGAGAGGTCGTTTATCGTCCGGTAGACCGCCGTGAAAACTATGTAAAACGCTGTGTCGGTCTGCCCGGAGATACGCTGCAGATCGTAGACGGTCAGGTCATGATTGACGGCAAGGCTATCGAGAATCCCGAAAATCTGCAGTTCAACTACTTCGTACAGACCACAGGCCCGTATATCACAGAAGATATGTTCCGTGAATTAGGCATCAGCAAGGCAGACCAGACATTGTATGATGATTCTTCATGGGAAGAAACCTTCAGACAGATCGGACTGGACAATCGGAATGCACAAGGAAAGATGGCTCCTATTTATCATCTTCCGCTGACGAAGAAAATGTACGAAACATTGTCCGGCAACAAAAAGTTCATCAGCAAGATCGTCATGGAACCGGAAGAGTATGCCGGACAGATGTACCCGCTCAACTTACATACCAAATGGAACCGTAACAACTACGGTCCGATCTGGATTCCCGCCAAAGGTGCTACTATCACTCTGACTGAAGATAACCTGCCTATCTACGAACGTTGTATTGTCGCTTACGAAGGAAATAAACTGGAGATCAAGCCGGACGGTATTTATATCAACGGCGAGAAAACCGATCAATATACCTTTAAAATGGACTATTACTGGATGATGGGCGACAACCGCCACAATTCTGCGGACTCCCGCTATTGGGGATTCGTTCCTGAAGACCATGTAGTAGGTAAACCTATCGTTGTATGGCTGTCACTTGACAAAGACCGCGGATGGTTTGATGGTAAAATCCGTTGGAACCGCCTCTTCAAGTGGGTAGACTAATAAGTATACAGACGTGATAGAGTGATAAGGTGATAGAAATTGATGAACATTCGTAAATTCAAATGGATATTCGCATTCGCCGGAGCAATAGCCGTCGTGCTTCTGCTCCGGGGATTCGCTTTTACATCCTGCCTTATCCCTTCCACCGGTATGGAGAATTCACTTTTTCAGGGTGAACGTATTCTGGTCAACAAATGGAGCTACGGCCTGCGGGTTCCGCTGATGTCACTGTTCTCATATCACCGCTGGTGCGAGCGATCTGTCCGGCAACAAGATGTTGTAGTCTTTAATAATCCCGCCGCCATCGGGCAACCGACTATTGACCGAAGAGAAATCTATATCAGCCGTTGTATCGGTACTCCCGGTGATACCCTGCTTGTCGATTCCCTTTTCTCCGTATCCTCTCCCGAAGCGCAACTCAATCCGGACAAGAAAAGGCTCTACACCTATCCCGCTGCCAAAGAGCAGTTGATCACTTCGCTTATGCAAACCCTTTCCATCACCAACGACGGACTGATGGGAAGTAATGACAGTACTCATGTCCGCAGTTTCAGCCGCTATGAATATTACTTACTGGAACAAGCGATCAGCGATCAGAACTGGATTCAGCCTTTGACGGAAAAGAGCGAAAAAGAGCTTAAACCGCTCATCGTTCCCGGCAAAGGGAAAGCACTACGAGTATATCCGTGGAATATCACATTGCTGCGAAATACCCTCGTGATGCACGAAGGCAAACAGGCGGAAATAAAGAATGATACGCTTTATATCGACGGAAAACCCACACAGCATTGTTTTTTTACCAAAGATTACTACTGGATGGCTTCCAACAATAGTGTCAATCTGTCCGATTCACGTCTGTTCGGATTCGTTCCGCAAGACCATATCATCGGGAAAGCATCGTTGATCTGGTTCTCTAAAGAAAAAGGAACGGGAATCTTTGACGGATACCGATGGAATCGCTTCTTTCAGTCTGTAAAATAATTCACATGCATAGTTTTCAACATAACATCTGTACATAAAATAATGAGAATAGCTTATTTATCTTCTGCCTACCTTGCTCCAGTAGAATATTATACCAAACTATTGGAATATGATAAAATATATGTCGAACAACACGATCATTATATAAAGCAAACCTATCGCAACCGTTGTACGATTGCCGGACCTGACGGCGAACTGGCACTCTCCATTCCAACCGTCAAACCGGATACGCTGAAATGTCCAATGAAGGATATACGTATTTCCGATCACGGTAACTGGCGCCATCTGCATTGGAATGCCATCGAATCAGCCTACAACAGTACTCCTTACTTTGAATATTACAAAGACGACTTCCGCCCTTTCTACGAAAAGAAATACGAGTTTTTAGCCGATTTCAACGAGGAACTCTGCCAGCTGGTCTGTAAGTTGATAGACATTCAACCCTGCATTGAACGAACTTCAGAATATAAAACGGAATTCACAACAGAAGAAACAGATTTCCGCGAGATTATTCATCCTAAGAAAGATTTCCAGATAGCTGATCCAGAATTTGTTCCGCATCCCTATTACCAAGTCTTTGATTCCAAACTCGGTTTTCTCCCTAATCTGAGTATTATTGACCTGCTTTTCAATATGGGACCAGAGAGTTTGTTGGTATTAACAAGTAAATAACATTATAATAGCCAGACAAAGACATCAAACGTCCTGACACTACGTATCTTATCATATATCCCGGTAAGGTTAACAGGCGGACAAGCCTTGATTAATATCTTTTGTCCGCTTCCTGTTTTCGTTCCACGTACGTAAACCGTTGGGACTGCGTACGTGATCCCATCGGTTCACGTACATGAACTCATGGGATTACAGACGTGAAACGAAGAAATGTAACGACCGTAATACATTAATCTAACGTTGAAAACAGCTTAATAAACGTAGCACAAACTATTAAATGAACCGGCTTACCTGAACTAGGAAGGCAGAATCTCTTATGAAGGTGACAATAGAAAAGCGATTTTTCTCTATTATCACCCTATTGTCACCACCTATTATCACCCTTATCACGCTAAATTCCAGCACATTAAGCCTGGAAAGTGACAAGTGACAATAAGAATAACGTTTTTAACTCTGTAGAAAGAGACAAATTATAATCACCAGGTCACTATTATTTCCTTCAACAGATTACTCTTCATTCAGTCGATTCAGTAAATATCTGACATTCTCAAGATGTAAATGATTGACCCGGTACATCTGTTTATATTGCCAACTATTTTTAGTAGTATCGATAATACAATCTATAAAAGAGCCCATTATATTGGCACTTTGCATACGATTGGTATTTGAAACCTGCATATTCATCATATGCATACCAAATCCTTTAATCACATCTTTTACACTAATTTTCTTAAAATGATGAACTGCCTCGAAGGCTGCTACATTACCAAAAAGAACATTCTCTAAATCTTCCAGTCTTTGCCGATCCGAGCGTTCCACCAAATAACTGGCTGGATTTATAAAACGATTGAGCGTAAGATAAAAGGTCATCATTTCATGATCTGAAGAAAAAATGGCATGCATGAATTGTGTTGCGTCCCCCGGACAAACAATCTGCTGGTTGTTTAAAACCTCCTTCATAAGAATTTAAATTAAATGGTGAATAAATTAAGTTCAACGGGGCTAAACAGAAAGGTGGTTTTAGATAATAAAAGAAGCGGTTCCGCCTGTCCCATTGCTCTTTTCTCGTTCACACAAGGCAGCAGGTGCATTAACACTCTACATGGGGGTGCGAAACCGCCCATATAGAATGAACCGGACAGGCATAAAAATGCCTGCCACAATTACAAGGCAGGTTTCCAGCCTTGTGTGATTTTGAAAAAAGAGCACTACAAAGATAGGACATAAATCAGAATAGGAAAAAGAAATTCATTCTAAATTGCATATACCACAGTAAAATGCAAGGTATAAGCCTTATTTCTAATCACAAGCCAAACTCGTTTCAAAGAAAAAGGAGAATGTTGTGACTCTCTCTTTTATAAGATAACAACATTCTCCCAGCAATCTGTTTTACCGGGGGAGGACCCCAGTTTTACCAACCGGATACCTATCTCAACTCAAATGGTACAATTCCTTTAATGTCTCTGGATGATGTTCCGATGACTGCTTCAAACTTACCCGGTTCTGTCATCCATTCGTGTTTGACATCATCGAAGAAGCTCAGGGCTTTTTTATCAATCGTCAGCGTTACAGCCTTCTCCTCACCCGGAGCCAGTTTTACTTTCTTGAAGCCTTTCAGTTCCTTGACCGGACGAGGCAGAGAGGATTTCTTATCGCTGACATAAAGCTGGATAACTTCCTGACCTTCACGAGTACCTGTATTCTTTACGTTGATCGTGAAAGAGATGGTATCATCGGCAGTCATCACCTTTTTGTCAGCCGAAGGTTTCCCGTAAGCGAAAGTAGTATAGCTCAATCCGTGTCCGAACGGGAAAAGCGGTTTGATCTTTTCTTTGTCTGCCCAGCGATAGCCAACAAAAATATCTTCACGATAGATTTCGTTTATGGTATCACCATTGTTCTTGGAGTGTGCCAGCTCTTCTTTATTCCCCGGATATTCACCCAGTTTATGTGCGCCTACGTCTTCCAGTCTTGCAGGAAAAGTAAAAGGAAGTTTCCCCGACGGATTAGCATCTCCTAGCAGTACCGAAGCAAGAGCTGTTCCGGCTTCCGAACCTAAGAACCAACCCTGAACAATAGCGGGCACTTCATTTACCCAAGGCATGGCAACCGCATTACCGGAGATGTTTACGACAATCAAGTTCTTATTTACTTTTGCCAACTCGCCAATCACCCTGTCCTGCGCATACGGCAATCCAAGGGATGCACGGTCCGAATCTTCGCAATCCTGATGATTGCTCTTGTTCAGTCCACCGAAGAAAATTACGTAATCCGCATCTTTAGACACTTCTACAGCCTCAGCAAGAAGTTCATCCTCCGAACGGTCGTCTTTCAAATCTTGTCCGGTCTGTACTCCATTATATTCCCCTGTCGGGTCACCAACGTATCCACGGACATACAAAACTTCCGCCTGTGAACCTACGCGGTTCTTCAAACCGTCCAAAGGAGATATCTCATATTTCACTTTCAGAGAAGAACTGCCACCGCCTACAGTCATCATCTTAATGGCGTTTTCACCGATAACAGCAATCTTCCTGGCTTTCTTCAAGTCAATAGGCAATACATTATCCTTATTCTGTAACAGTACAATTCCTTCTTCACCGATTTTGCGTCCGGCTTGTCCATGCTCGGGCGAAGCCAGAGAACCGAAAGGTTTATGCGGGTTCATCGAAGTGCGGAAGATCAGACGGAGGATATTACTCACTTTTTCGTCCAGTTCTTTGGTTCCGACTGTGCCGTCCTGGATCAGTTTCAGGTAAGGATGCGCCAAATAGTAATTGTCATAAGCATTCCTTGTCCCGGCAGAAAGTCCGTTTGTCCATGAACCGAACTCCATGTCCAGACCATTCGAAATGGCCTGGAAAGTATCATGTACTCCGCCCCAATCTGAAACGACGACACCATCAAAGCCCCATTCCTTACGCAGAATATCTTGCAGCAATCGCTTATTATGGCACGCATGCTGAGTCTTATAGAGCTTACCGGAGTCGGTATCTTCACTAAACGAATAAAGGTTGTAAGCCCCCATTATTGCCCAAGCACCACCTTCCTGAACGGCCGCTTTGAAAGCCGGAAGATAAATCTCATAAAGAGCACGGTCGCTCAAATGAACATTGGTGGTGTGACGGTTGAACTCCTGATTGTTTAATGCGTAATGCTTCACACAAGCAGCAACACCGTTTTCCTGTACTCCCTTAATATAAGGAACTACCATCATGGAAGACAGGTACGGATCTTCGCCCATATATTCAAAATTACGCCCATTCAACGGGGTACGGTAGATGTTGACACCGGGCCCCAGGAGAATATCTTTTTTCCGGTAACGGGCTTCTTCGCCAATGCTCTTCCCATAAAGATAAGACATTTCGGGATTCCATGTTGCAGAAAGGCAAGTCAATGCAGGATAGGCTATACAGGAATCGTTTGTCCATCCTGCCTGATCCCACTCATCCCATAATACTTCGGGACGGATGCCGTGAGGGCCATCGGTTGCCCATACTTCGGGAATCCCCAGACGAGGGACTCCCGGTGAACTAAATTTAGACTGCGCATGAGTCATCTTCACCTTCTCTTCAAGTGTCATACGGCTCAGCGCATCTTTCACCCGTTCTTCGATAGGCTTGCTCGTGTCTAGATATACTGGTGTCTGCGCCATATTCATAGTCGGTAAAACGGCGGCTATAGACAAGCCAAGTAACGTTGCTTTAAATTTCATGTTCATAAATGATTTCTGTATTTTTACTTCTTCACAACAGAAAGAATTCCTTTATCTATCCCCTGAGTGAAATCTAACGTAAACACATAAGTAACTCCCTGTTCCAACGGAGAGGCCAATACAAGATTTTCCTCATCAACATTGAATAAGTTCCGGGTAGCCTGATCCATTTGCAGGTTCTTTTGATGAAATTGCTGATCCCAAGACTTTCCACCCAGATATTTAACACTGATATAATCGTATCGTATGCGTTCACCAATAGCCGTACTGCCTTCAGCACCAGTCTTCCCAGTAAACTGATAAACTTTCGGACTGATTTCCGCCACACAATAAGCAGTCGAAAAGTCCCAGTTAAATTCGTCCTTAATAGACGGAGAGCCCATACCATAGCCCAACAACCATACGGCACCATGCCCGTCAGCATCCAGTCCGGCTTCACTATTGCCATTCATACGTACTACTGCAAAGTATTTGCGTGTAGCATTTACCATCACCCTATAGCTACCGGCAACCGGCAAGAACTTCAAGTGATTATCTCCGGTCTTCACCAGATAATCCGGATCAACATACCAATCATTTAGATCTTCGATGCCACCTATTTCGAGTGTCTGGTTCTGCGTCAAAGACATCTGCAATTGATACATATCGGAACTGCCTTCTTCCAGCTTCATTCCATTGATTGTAATGTCCGGTCGCGGCAAGTCTACCTGTCCTACTTTCTCTACAGTCAGTACTGCTTTGGTATTACCTTTCGTTACATCTACCGTAAACTTATAAACACCGCCTCTCTCAAATTTCTGACCTTCCTGCAACTTCAAGTTACCCGACTCTGTTATTTCAACAAGATCGCTTGTAGTAGAGATGGCATCTCCCTTAAATTCACCATTATCCCACTTGTTTATGTGGAAGAATTTAAAGTCAATATCACTTGTTTTCATAGTCACACCGGCAGTAAACGTAAGCTGATACTTCTTTGCCGCAAGTTGCGGCATACACAAACCATTCTCCGGCGTCCATCCCACTTCGTACAAAGATACCGACGGCTTGCCAATTCCATTTCCGATAGCCCAGATAGCTCCTGTTCCGTCATCCTGCAATTTAGCTGCTTCACCGTCTTTTAAAGCTATGACAGAGAAGTACTGTCTCTTACCGTTTGCTGTAATCTGATAGCTTCCGTCAATCGGCAGGAACTTCAGTGTTCCATCCTCCTGCTTTTCAAAGAAGTCCGGATCAATCCACCATTCATCATAAGCAGGCACTCCTTCGAACGTCAGAATGTCATTCTGCTTTAACGACAGTTTAACAGCATATACATCGTTTTCTACCAATTCCATTTCTTTTCCATTCAGCAATAATTTGGCAAACGGACTCGCTTCATAGTTGAAAGTATTAAACTGAATCGTATAATTGCCCGGCTCTGTATTGGAGAACGGGATAGACGTAGTAGAGCCTACTGCAATCGTATTGTCTTCCCAGCCAAAAGTTAGCTCGTTGCCGTGCTCCCCTACTTTCGGAGTTTTGATATACGCTTTCATCTTCTGCGAAAAGTCTCCCGATACGCTATAATGATACATCGATTGCCTGTCCATCCGGTACTCCTGTCCTTCTTCATCTACCAAGGTCAGATAAGGAAAGTCCGGGCGTGCCAACGTAAGTTCCGTTTCCTGTTCCGTCGTAGTAAAGTGAATATTCTGAAGGATATACTTCAATGTCGCCTTTCCGTTAGGAATATTAGCATAATAAGGAATATAAATCTTTCCAGTATAGTCGCTTCCACTTGTCTTTGTTCGGATCACCGTTTCAGATACCTGTTCTTCTCCATAGAAAAGCTGCGCTTTCAAAGTAGAAAGAGGAACGTCTACATCCGAAGCCTTGATCGTAAACGGAAGGCTGTCGCCGAAAAGGGCATCCGCATTCTCCGCCTTGATCTCCATACTCGGATTACCGGGAAGGAACTCGTCATCATTACAGGAATTCATGGATAAGATTCCCGCCAATGCCAATGTTATATAGATACTTTTTTTCATTGTCTTTATACTTTTAAGGTTCTTACTTTGACTTTGCCCAACGGTATGAAGTTACTGATTTACCGGGAACGTCATAAGCAAAATGACGTTGGCCGTCGCTGACAGTTATCTTCTTCGACTTCTCATTGTTGTTTATCAGAACAAAGGCATACGTTCCGTCCGTATTTTCGAAAGCAGAACAGGTAATACCGTTGTCCGTATAACCGGTAGTGGCGATACGCACAGCTCCCGGCTTCACAACACTTGAAAGATGAGCAATGATATAGTAGTGAGAGTTACGTATGATTGTCTTATAATCACTGTTATTGATATCTACCGCACCATAGCAAGTCTGACAACCACCTTCACGATTCGGACCACGGTCGTTATCGAGCATCAGATTCCAGACAATTACGCCCTTACACCAATTATTGATTGTTCCCAATGCTACCTCTTCCATATCTTCCATCAGACGCTTCGACAAGTCACGTCCGCTGTTCCATGTGCCGATAGAAGTTTCTGTAAACAGAAGTTCTTTCTCAGGATATGCCTGATGTATATTCAGCAATTCTTCACGGTTGCCGCCATAGTTATGGTAAGCAGCACCTGCCAGATACTGAGAAGCAGCAGCATCTTCGTAAATCTTGCCCGGATAGTTCTTCTGCGATTCGATATTGTCATAATTGTAGTTATGGTCGAAAGCATAAATCTTGGTAGACAGTCCGGCAGCTTTCATCTGAGGACCGAGCGCTGTTTTCACGAAGTCTCTTTGTTCTTCCCATTCCATATAGAGCGAAGCGGAGTTGCCACGGTTCAAAGGTTCATTTTGCGGAGTTACTGCATAAATGTCAATGCCTTCGGCTTTAAATGCCTGTATCCATTTCACAAAATAAGTAGCATAATCCTGATAATAATCCGGGTTCAATTGTCCGTTCGTCCACGAATCCAATGGTGTACGGTCTGTCAGGCTTTTCACTTTCATCCATTTCGGACAGGTCCAAGGAGCGGCAATTACCTTGATAGAAGGGTTAATGGCCAGAATCTCTTTCAGGATCGGAAGGATATAGTCCTTTTCTTCGCTCTGCAAAGCAAAGTTTTCGATCCCTTTCGTATCACAGCAGGTATATTCGCTTAACGAGAAGTCCGAACAACCGATGGAAATACGGATGTAACTGAATCCGAAACCATCTTTATCGGAGAATGTTTCCGTCAGGAAAGCATGACGGTCAGCCGGTTTCATCAGTAACAGGTTGTAACAGGTAGAACCTGTGATAGCTGCTCCGAAACCATCCATCGTCTGGTACTGTTCCGCAGGATTCAAAGTTATTGTGGTTGGAGCCAAATTGTCTTTCGGGCTGAAGTTAACCGCATCACGGGTCAAATCACGGGTCAGACTGCTGGTTGTCGTATAAATGGCTACATCTCCGGTGGGGACAGGTACTACCGGTTTTTCCGCATCATCACTATTGCTACAAGCCGCTAATATGGTGAAGCATCCTAAAAAGGTCAGTGCTATATTTCTCATGTTTATCATAATCGTTAGTTTCTTTTTCTATTTAAATACATTATAAGTGATGTTATCTCCGGCTCTATCAATATCCGGGGTTCTGTTCAATCTTGTCATTGGCATCGATTACCGATTGTGGGATAGGCAGGCGATAAGAGTTCTTATCAAAGGCGTAAACCTGTGACTTGCGACCTGAATCTTTCGCATATACGGCGTTCATCACCTCTTCTACCTTATCCAGACGAACCAGATCAAACCAGCGTTGTCCTTCGAATGCCAGTTCCAGCCGACGTTCGTTGAGCAATGCGGTAATCATCGCATCCCGGTCTTTACGTACGGATGAAGACAATTCGCCCAATCCGGCACGTTCACGCACTTCGTCGATGATCTTAGCTGCCGCTTCCAGATCCGGCGTATCCTGCATGATCAATGCTTCTGCCTTCAATAACAGCACATCAGCATAGCGGTATTTAATAATGCTGCTATTAGCCGAACGGCATTTGTACATGAAAGGATAATTGTCCGACGGATAATAGTTGCTCCAATTACAATCATAGTAAACTACGGATTCCTGAAAGCGAATCTGATCTCCTTCTTTCTTGAAAGCATTGATCAAATCACGTGACGGAGTTACCCATTTTGCCCAAGTGAAGTTATTATTCCAGTTTACAAGGTCACGTCCGAACATCCATGTACACCAGTTACCCGAACCGGGAGTAAACTGAGCTTCCAGTATAGATTCTTTAGTATTACGGGCTTTTGCATCCGTTCCGGCAGCATTCATGCCGAACAAATCGCTAAAGTCCTTCACAAGCTCAAAACCATCAGCCTTCACCTCGTCACAGTAACGGATTACTTTTGAATAGTCACGCAACGGTTTCTCTGCATAGATCTTTGCAAGAAGAGTACGGGCTACGGATTTTGTAAACAGAGTTTTGTTGCCTGCCGTATTATCCGGCGCATGCTGGATGGCAGCCAGCAAATCTTTCTCTATCTGCTGATAAGCTTCCAGTTCTGTGTTTTGTGCCGGGAAATATTGTTCATACACATCTTCGATATTTTCTGAAGTAATATCATCAGCTACTGTTGTAATAACCGGGAAATCCCCCCACAGACGTACCATATCGAACATGACCATGGCACGGAATATCATTGCTTCCGCCTTATACTGCGCACGTTCGGCAGTAGTCAAAGAGTTATCGGTCACCAAGTCAATATTACATATCAATTTATTGGCACGGGCAACGTCTTCCAGATAACGGTTCCAGTCACGTTCGAGCACAGAGTTGGAACCTTCGATGGAATTGTTCTCAAACGGAAGTACCTCAGCTCCCGTAGTTCCTGCGTACGCATTATCCGCATGCGAATCTGATATGAGCAACAAGTCCACATACCAGTGTTCCTGACGATCGCGCATCTGATTATAGATAGTCGTCAGGTGACTTTCTACAGCCGCTTTATCTTTAAATACCACCTTTGTACCGGTATCCGTCACACCTTCGGTCACATCCGAATAAGTATCGATCGGATCGTAATTCAGTGAGCAGGAAGAAAGTCCGAACAGCAAACCGGAAGTGAGTCCATAAAATATATATCTTAGTTTCATAGTCTTTCCTTTCATTAGAATTCAACATTAATACCAAACACGTATGATCTAGAATGCGGGTATGTACCCCAGTCGATGCCTTGCACCGTACCGCTGTTGCCCCATTGGTTTACTTCCGGGTCCATGCCGGAGTAGCTTGTCCATGTCAGCAGATTGGTAGCGGTAAAGTAAGGTTGCAGACGGGTGATTCCCCATTTCTGCAGTAATTTGCCCTTAAAGTTGTACGACAAGGAAACGTCTTTCAATCTCAGGTAACTGCCATCTTCAATAAAGTAAGTAGAGTTCAGCAACTTGAAATTAGCTTTCGGCACATTGGTTATCTGTCCGGGTATCTTCCAGCGGTTCAGTACTTTGGTAGACTGATTCTTTCCATCGTACATCCCTTCTGTTTCTATACGGGAAGCATTGAAGATATCATTTCCGTAAGAGCCTTGGATAAACACACTCAAATTAAATCCTTTCCATGAGAAAGTGTTGGTCAGACCATAAGTAAAGTCCGGATTCGGGTCGCCGATATAAGTACGGTCGGAAGTCGAGATTTTACCATCACCACTCAGGTCACGATACATTAATTCACCTGTCTCAGGATCTACACCGTCACTGATATATCCGTAAAAGCCTCCTAAAGCACGTCCCGGCTCATTACGCACTACATAATCGTTGACTACATCCGCAGTTTTGGCATCATAGTACACTTTCTGCAATTCAAGTTTCGTCAATTTGTTCCGGTTGAAGGAAATATTGAAGTCCGTATCCCAGGTAAATGCTCCCCCCCGGAAGTTCTTCGAACTAATGGTAAGCTCAAAACCTTTATTAGTCATTTCACCTTCATTACGGGCGATAGAAGTAGCTGCAGCAGCACCGGCAGGCAGTGATACGTTCATCAGCATGTTCTTGGTCTTCTTGTAATAGTAGTCCATGTTAAAAGTCAAACGTCCATTCAATACTGTCAGGTCCAGACCAATATTGGTCTGAGTAGTCGTTTCCCAAGTAAGGTCAGACGTACGTAAATTGGCCTGGCTGATAGTCGGTACCGCATTCGCATAATCTGTTGTATCACCTTCAGCCGCTACCTTAAACCATTCAATACGACCGATATTATAACGTTGCAAATAAGCATAGTCACCAATACCAGACTGATTACCTGTCTGTCCCCAGCCTCCACGTATTTTAAAGTCATCAATCCACGTCAGATCAGCCATAAACTTCTCGGAAGATACACGCCAGGCAGCTGAGAACGATGGGAATACCCCCCAACGATGATCAGGATGCAACTTAGAAGAACCGTCGGCACGCAGGTTAGCCGTCAACAGGTACTTACTATCAAAATTGTAAGCTACACGTCCGAAAAATGACATAATTCCCCATTGAGAAGCACCTGTACCGGTATTATCCCAGGCAATTTTGTTCGCGGCATTCAAGGTCTGTATCAGATCATTGCGGTAGTGTGAACCGTTTATCCAACTGTTAGAGTAGTCTGAATCCGTCCACGATGACCCTGCCATTACCTCCAGACCATGTCTCTTGAAGTTCTTATTGTAAGTAAATACATTGTCGAATGTCAATACCGTATTCATATTCCGGTTGTCGGAGGCTTCACCATACTGGTTACGTCCCCAAGCAGTAGAAATCGGATCAAGAAAAGTAGTATTTACAGCATTGCGACGGTCAAGTGTTAGAGTTGATTTAAACTTCAACTCCGGCAGCAAGGTAAGCAACACGTTGCCCGATGCCAGCAAACGGTTTTCCTTATCTTTATTATTCTTCGCACGTGCCATGTTCTCCAACGGGTTGGTGATATTTCCAACTCCATAGAAGTTATTGTAATACTGGTTCGGATTTAAAGCATCCCAGATCGGAGCATATGTCGGCGTATTGATAACAGCCAATACAACGCCACCGCGATTCGCTCCTGTTCCCATCGCTCCCCCTCCGTTACTGGTATAGTCCGAGTAGGAGATATTAGCACTTACTGTCAACCAGCTACGAATCTGATTTTCAAGATTCACCCGGAAATTATAACGCTTGTAATAAGAGATATCCAGTATTCCCTTTTCATCGAGATATCCGGCAGAAAGATAGTATTTCATCTTTTCATTACCGTTAGATACTGCTACCTGATAGTTTTGCATCTTTCCGGTCTTATATGTTTCGTCAAACCAATCAGTACGGTCGGGCAGTCCATCAGGCAAGGATACCAGTCCGATTTCATCCTGTAACTCTTTATACTGCGCAGCATTCAGAGATTCTACCTTATCCGCCACCTTGTTCAAGCCAAACTGTGCTGTCAGAGATACTTTTGCCTTTCCGGTCGCTCCGGCCTTTGTTGTAATCAGAATTACACCATTGGCAGCACGCGAACCATAAATAGAAGCCGAAGAGGCATCTTTCAGAATCTGCATGCTTTCAATATCATTCGGAGATAAAAACTTAATGTTATCCACAGGAACACCATCCACTACATATAGCGGATCGTTACTTCCGTTCATAGAAGTAGTACCACGCACACGGATAGACATCTCTCCTCCCGGCGTACCGCTAGGCTGAATTACGGAGATACCGGCTGCCTTACCCTGAATAGCCTGTCCGGCAGAAACGATGGGACGTACATCAAGATCTTTAGTAGACACAGTGGAAATGGCTGTCGTAACATCTTTACGTTTTACCGAACCATAGCCGATCACAACTACTTCTTCAAGTACTTCATTGTCTTCCTGAAGTGTAACTTTCATCTGTCGGGATGCTTTCTGTTCCTGCGATTTATATCCTACATAAGAGAATATTAAAGTAGCATTGGACTGGACCGTCAATGTAAAGTTACCGTCTAAATCAGTTATCGCTCCGTTAGTTGTCCCCTTTTCCTGTACACTTACACCGATAAGCGGTTCTTTCTGTGCATCCAGCACCTGACCGGATGCAGTAAATTGTTGTGCGGATGCACTCAGAGAAAAAAATACTGCTAAGATAGCAAAGAGAATCTTGCGACTCCCCGAAAGGATTTTTCGCCTGTTCTTTTTCATGCGTATTAATTTTAAAGTTTATAATTAAGGTATGTGCTTGACAGGACTTTCGCCACTATTTCAGAAGCACAGGTCAAAAGTATAAAGAAACTGAAGTGATTTGACAATGAGGGTATAATAAGTGGATTATACAAACATACAAACCACTAATAAACAGCAAGTTAATATCAACCAAAGAGGCCTAAAAAGTGGATAGGTTACAACATCGATCAACGTATTTTCCGAACTAAATCTTCGAAATCTTCTCTGGAACCACGAGCTTTGTTTTTTACTTTCGCCCGATAATTATAAATTGTATTCACCGAATAACGGAGAAACTCTGCTATTTGTGAACTATCTTCAATACCAAGACGTATTAATGCAAAAATTCTCAGTTCGGTATTCAATAATTCATCTTTCTTCAGAATGATTTGTTCATTGTCTTGCAACAATGCATTGAACTTCTTCACAAAATCGGGAAATAAATGCAGGAAAGCAGTATCAAAGTTGGCATATAGTTCTTCCAATTCCTCATCAAGGGCATCCTGTGAGCGGGTGATTTTAAGTAATTCTGCTATCTGACCAGCAGATACTTTCTTATTTACCATACGACGATATGCATCGAGCCGATTGATATAAGTAGAGCAGAGTTTAATAAAACGGGCAATATATTCTTCCTTAATCTGGTTAGATTCAGACAGTTCTGCATTGGTAGATGTCAAACAGGCATTCATTTGCTGTAATTCTTCATTCAATTGATTCAATTGATGATTGGCTGTCTGCAGATGATTCCTTGCAACAGCCAATTTCTTCATCTGCCGGTATATATAGCCCAACGCACCAATCAGCAGCACCAGCAATGCCGTAATCAGCACTAAATACTGCTGAAGGCGGTCGTTCTGTTTCTCAATCATCGCCTGATAAGTTTTATCAATCAAAGAAAGCACATCGGCACTCTGCCAACTTCGAAGACGAGCATTATAGAATTTGGTAGCATTCCACGAGAAACGCATATATTGGTAAGCTCTCTCCATATCGCCATTCTCATAGAGCAACTGAGCCAACATCCACAAAGAAGCATGATCTTTAATAGCAGAACGAATATCAGAGATAGCAGAAAGGCAAAGATTCTGTTTCTCTCTTATTTTATCTCCAAGATATTTATAAATAAGTGAGCGATGGTAAGTTACAAGTGCATATTGAGGCGTATCGGGCTCTGCTGCCATCAGACGACGGTCGTTTATCTCCAAGGCCTCATCATACTTGTGCCGGTCACGAAACAACGTTTCGCGCATGACCATAAATTCTTCCGATTGAGGAGATAATATCGCATATAATGAATCTTTATATGCTGACGATATTTCCCGATAATAAGCAGATAACGTCTGATCTTGTGTATAAAATCCCATCTCACCATACACATGATCGAAACATGTATAATAATCAAGTATCAGATGTGAAGTTACCTTCTGTCGGTCTACTGACTTCAGGACATCAATTGATTCGGTATACATACCCGTAGAAGAAAGCAAAAGAGAAAGTTGCAGCTTACTTTCTATTTCCCGGTCAGTATCTCCCAGATTACCCGCGATACGAACATTCTCATTTAAATAGTAAATAGCGGAATCGCAAATAAAGGCTTTATATTCCTTATAGATCTGATTATTCAGATTATAGCGTTCTATGGAATTAGGAGCCACGTCTCCGGCAAGCTCTTTCAGATGCCGTATCCGCGATTCGCGCTGTACCACATAAGTGTCATGTGCCAAGATTGCCTGATCAAGGACATGCAATAGTGAATCAAGAGTTTCATCAGCCCATGAGAAAATCGGAAAAGAAGCAAACAGCAACAACAGCAAACATTTATTTTTCATTAGAGTATTAAAGTTTTGTAGGAAATATGACATTCTTCACTCAAGGTATCACTTATAAATCAGCGTCGACAAATATTCCTCCGCAAACATCTCATTGGCAACCTCCAGCAGTTGTTCTGCCGTCAACGCCTCAATACGATGGAACACTGATTCTGACGATTCATACTTATGATAGTGCAGATATGTTTTCGCCATACCTAGCGCATTATTCTCGAAATTATCAGATGCCACGCCGATCTGGCCTATCAGTTGCTTCTTCGCTGCCGCCAGCTGAGAAGATGTCATCTTCACATCCCGCATTCGCTTCAGTTCTTTATAGGTCAGTTTCAGACAGATATCCATATCTTCGATATCTGTACCGAAATAGATACAGAAAGCTCCTGTATCGGTATAAGAAGTCAGATTGGACTCTACATTATACACCAATCCCCTCCGCTCGCGAAGCGATACATTCAGCTTACTGTTCATGCCCGGACCGCCAAGCACATTATTCAGCAGATAAAGTGCCGTACGCTTATCATCATACGCATTGTATCCCCGGCTACCAATCATTACATGCGCCTGATGAGTATCTTTAGGCACTACCAACCGTTCGGGCACATAAAGAGGAGGAGGCATACGCTGATTATCCACCGTCACTGCCGGGATATCGGACAAATGCTTTTCCGCCAGACGGATAATCTTCTTGAAATCATATTGTCCCTGAACAAAGAATACCATATTCCCCGGTTGATAAAAGCGACGGGTAAACGAGAGAACATCCTCCGTACGGAAACTCCGCAGCAGTTCCGGCTTACCGAGAATGTTCCTTCCCAACGGATGGTTACGGAAAATCATATCTTCAAAATCATCGAAGATCAACTCCGAAGGATTATCCTCATAAGACTGGATTTCGTCAATGATCACTTCCGTCTCCTTTTCTATTTCATGCTGCGGGAAAGTAGAATGGAATACAATATCTCCGAGCAATTCGAGGGCACGTTCCAGATGCCCGGTCAGGAAGGCGGCATAGACAACCGTCTCCTCTTTATTCGTATAGGCATTCAGATCGCCGCCCACATTCTCCATGCGGTTAAGGATATGCCACGCTTTCCGCTTCTCCGTCCCTTTAAAAATAAGATGTTCCACGAAATGAGCCATCCCCTGCTCATCCTCAGCCTCATCGCGCGTTCCGGCATCGATGGCAAAACCACAATAAGCTACTTTCGAGAGAGTCGGTTCATGAATTATGCGCAGGCCATTCGGCAATGTATATTCGTTGTAATGCATTGTTTTCTACTTCCTTATTGAATTAATGCCGCAAAAATACAATAAAACTTATTGTCGTTTATAGAAAATTGCAGATATTTGTAGACTATATTAGCAACAACGTGTATGAAAAAGATAGGAATATTCTGTTCTGCCTCGGAAAACATTGACAAAATGTACTTTGACAGTGCCCGTCAAATCGGAGAATGGATGGGAAAAGCAGGCAAAACGTTGATTTATGGAGGAGCCAATCTCGGACTGATGGAATGCGTAGCCCGCGCCGTGAAAGAGAATGGCGGTACGGTCATCGGAGTAGTTCCTGCCAAACTGGAAGAAAAAGGTAGTGTGAGCACATTACTGGACGAGGTGATTCATACCCGTAACCTGAGCGACCGGAAAGATGTGATAACAGAGAAGTCGGAGATATTGGTCGCATTGCCTGGTGGTGTAGGTACACTCGACGAGATTTTCCACGTCATAGCCGCCGCCTCTATCGGATATCATCAGAAAAAGGTGATCTTCTATAACGAATACGGTTTTTATAATGAACTTCTGGCTGCACTTAAGACGTTAGAGGATAAGGGCTTCGCCCGACAATCTTTCTCTACCTATTATGAAACAGCAAACAATCTGGATGAATTAAAAGAAAAAATAAACTGATTATATGATAGACTCCATCAAACAACTCTTGCAACAAGAGGCACAAGCAGTGCTCAATATCCCTGTAACAGACGCTTACGAGAAAGCAGTACAACTGATTGTAGAACAGATACATCAGAAAAAAGGGAAATTAGTAACTTCCGGCATGGGAAAAGCCGGACAGATTGCCATGAACATCGCCACAACCTTCTGCTCCACCGGCATTCCATCGGTCTTCCTGCACCCCAGTGAAGCGCAGCACGGCGACCTCGGCATCTTACAAAAAAACGATTTGCTCCTGCTTATCTCCAACTCCGGCAAAACACGCGAAATCGTGGAACTGACCCGACTGGCACATAATCTGGACCCGGAACTGAAGTTTATCGTTATCACCGGAAATCCCGACAGCCCGCTGGCCAACGAATCAAACGTCTGTCTGAGCACCGGTAAACCTGCCGAAGTTTGTACGTTAGGCATGACTCCTACTACATCGACTACCGCCATGACCGTCATCGGTGACATACTGGTAGTACAGACAATGAAGAAGACAGGATTCACTATCGAAGAATACTCAAAACGCCATCACGGTGGTTATTTGGGCGAAAAATCAAGATCGCTATGCGAAAAGTAATCGGTATCGGAGAAACAATCCTCGATATCATCTTTCGGGGAAACCAGCCTTCCGCAGCCGTACCGGGAGGCTCTGTATTCAACGGCATCGTATCCCTCGGACGAATGGGGATCAAGGTAGGTTTTATCAGTGAAACAGGTAATGACCGGGTAGGAAATATCATTCTGCAATTCATGCGTGAAAATAATATTCCGACGGATCACGTAAATGTCTTCCCGGATGGTAAATCACCTGTATCACTGGCATTCCTCAATGAACAGAGCGATGCTGAATATATCTTCTATAAGGATTATCCCAAGCAACGTCTGGATGTGCTTTATCCTAAGTTAGAGGAAGACGATATCGTCATGGTAGGCTCTTACTATGCGCTGAACCCGGTACTCAGGGAGAAGATTCTGGAACTGCTGGACCAGGCACGCGAGAAGAAAGCAATCATCTACTACGACCCGAACTTCCGCTCTTCACATAAGAACGAAGCAATGAAACTGGCTCCTACGATTATCGAGAATCTGGAGTACGCCGATATTGTACGGGGATCGCTGGAAGATTTCTTCTATATGTATGGCTTGCAAGACGTGGACAAGATATATAAAGACAAGATTAAATTCTACTGCCCGCGGTTTATATGCACGGCCGGTGGGGACAAAGTATCACTTCGCACCAATCTGGTCAGCAAAGAATATCCGATAGAACCGCTGGAAGCAGTCAGCACCATCGGTGCCGGAGATAATTTCAATGCGGGATTGATCTACGGATTGCTTAAATATGATGTACGATACCGTGACCTTAATAATCTGAATGAAGAAGTCTGGGACAAAGTAGTTCAGTGCGGGAAAGACTTTGCCGCCGAAGTATGCCGTAGTTTCAGTAATTCAGTATCGGTGGAGTTTGCCGGACAGTACGCATCGAAGTAATTACGGATACAACCATCCCCTAAATTACTATTAACTTTGGCTAATAATCGCAAAGGAATTACCACATCTAACGGTAATTCCTATCTTTGCAGTACATGATTCATCAGACAAAGAAACTATGTACAGAAACCTGTTAAACTGGCTGACCATCCTACTGGTATTTCCGTCATGTTCCGGCACTTCGCCCACTATATCCGTAGTGTGTGAAGAGAACAATGTAGGAAACGCCATTATCAAATGGGAAACAGCACCTATACTGAAAGGACAGGTAAAAGTATATGCTTCCACTTCTCCCGACTTCATTCCCGAAGAAAATCCCGTAGTCACCATCAACATTGCGAAAGGGAAAAAGACCATCGTGACCAATGATCCGTCTCAGCGCTATTACTACCTGATGGTATTCAACAACAGATACCGGGTGAGGGTAGCTGCCCGTAACGTCAATATTCCCGGCATTCAGAACTTCCGTGACCTGGGAGGATACAAGTCTGCAGAAACAGGCAAAGATACCCGCTGGGGAATGCTGTACCGTTCCGCACAGATTGACAGCATTCCATTCTGCTCCCGCCGGGAATTGAAAAACATGGGCATAAGGACTATCATCGATTTGCGTTCGGAAGAAGAACGCCATAACTATCCACAGCTTCATGATGAAGACTTTAACGTCCTGCACCTCCCCATTGCAACAGGAAACATGGAACACATCCTGCAAGACATACGTGATAAGAAAATAGAAACGGATACGATCTATCGTTTAGTAGAGCGGATGAACCGTCAACTGGTCACCAACTACCGCAAGGAATACAAAGAACTGTTCACACTCCTGCTCGACCGCAACAATTACCCCGTCGTCATCCACTGTACTTCAGGCAAAGGACGTACGGGCATTGTTTCAGCACTGGTACTTGCCGCTTTGGGAGTCAATGAAGAAGCCATCATGAAAGACTATCGCCTGAGTAATGACTATTTCAACATCCCCAAAGCCTCCAGATACGCGTATAAACTCCCTATCAACTCGCAGGAAGCCATCACTACAATCTACTCTGCCAAGGAAGACTTCCTGAATGCAGCCAAAGAACAGATTGATGCGGAATACGGCAGCGTACAGGCATATCTGAAAAAAGGAATAGGACTCTCGGCAGAAGAAATCGAACGGTTGCGCAGCATTTTATTAATAGATAATGGTTAATGGAAAATGGAGAATGCTATGCAGGCAGCAATAATTATCCATTATCCATTATTCATTATTCATTATTTTTCTCTATCTTTGCGCCCGAAATAAAAGATATACAGAGATTTAATGAAGACATTTGAAGAGCTTGGCGTTTCTCCGGAGATACGTAAAGCAATTGAAGAGATGGGATATGAGAATCCCATGCCGGTACAAGAGGAAGTGATTCCGTACCTTTTAGGAGAAAATAATGATGTAGTAGCTCTTGCACAAACTGGAACAGGTAAAACAGCCGCATTCGGCCTGCCTCTGCTCCAACAGATTGACGTAAAGAACAGGGTTCCCCAGTCACTAATACTTTGCCCCACCCGTGAGCTATGCCTCCAGATAGCGGGCGATCTGAACGATTACTCAAAATACATTGACGGACTGAAAGTACTGCCAGTTTACGGCGGTTCTTCCATCGACAGCCAGATACGCAGCCTGAAACGCGGCGTACATATCATCGTGGCCACACCGGGACGACTGCTCGACCTGATGGAGCGCAAAACCGTATCTTTATCGACCGTTCACAACATAGTGATGGACGAAGCGGACGAAATGCTGAATATGGGATTCACCGACAGCATCAACGCTATCCTTGCCGATGTCCCCAAAGAACGGAACACCTTGCTCTTCTCGGCAACCATGAGCCCCGAAATCGCCCGCATCTCCAAGAACTACTTGCAGAATGCCAAGGAGATTACCATCGGACGCAAGAACGAAAGTACAAGCAATGTGAAACACGTAGCTTATACCGTACAAGCCAAAGACAAATATGCAGCCCTGAAACGCATTGTTGACTATTACCCGCAAATATATGGTATCATTTTCTGCCGTACCCGTAAAGAAACGCAGGAAATAGCCGATAAATTGATGCAGGAAGGCTATAACGCAGATTCACTGCACGGAGAACTGTCACAGGCTCAGCGCGATGCCGTGATGCAGAAATTCCGCATCCGCAACCTGCAATTACTGGTTGCTACGGACGTTGCCGCACGCGGACTGGACGTAGACGACCTGACACACGTGATCAACTACGGCCTGCCCGATGATACGGAAAGCTACACACATCGTAGCGGACGTACCGGACGTGCCGGAAAGACAGGTACTTCCATCGCTATCATCAACCTGCGCGAAAAAGGAAAGCTGCGTGAGATAGAGCGCATCATCGGCAAGAAGTTTATTGCCGGAGAAATGCCGACAGGCAAGCAGATCTGCGAAAAACAGCTTATCAAAGTGATTGATGAACTGGAAAAGGTGAAGGTAAACGAAGAAGAAATCACGGACTTCATGCCGGAGATTTATCGTAAGCTGGAATGGCTGAGCAAAGAGGATCTGATCAAACGCATGGTATCGCATGAGTTCAATCGTTTTCTGGACTACTACCGCGACCGTGAAGAGATCGAGACTCCGACCGACAGCCGCGAACGTAACACACGTGACAGCCGTGAAAGAGGCAGCCGCAAGGCAGCGCCGGGTTTCACCCGCTTATTCATCAATCTGGGAAAAATGGACAGTTTCTTCCCAAGCGAACTGATCAGCTTGCTGAACAGCAATACACGTGGACGAATCGAGTTGGGACGCATTGACTTGATGAAAAATTTCTCCTTCTTCGAAGTAGAAGAGAAAGAAGCACAAAACGTAGTGAAGGCGTTGAACCGCGCTAACTGGAACGGCCGCAAAGTATCTGTAGAAGTTGCCGGTGAGGAAGCAGGAGAAGGTCGGAGAGGCAGTGGTTCTGCCGAACGCAGAGGAGGAAAACGTCCTTTCGGAAGTTCCTCCGAAAAGCGTAGTGACAGTAGCCGCAACTCACGTTCCGAAAGATCGGACAGAGCACCGCGAGCTGACAGAGCGACTAAAGGCAGTGACAAGACCGACAAGAAAAAAAGAAGCGACAAGCCCAGCCGCGAAGAACGGGGTTACGGAGCACGTGGTCCTAAAAAGACAGACGACTGGCAACAGTTCTTTAAAGATAAAGAGCCTGACTTCAGCGAGGAAGGATGGGCACGCAGAAAGCCGAAAAAGAAGTAACAGGCAAAACAGCCATTATAAGGTGATGTTGGAAAAGAAGAAGATTTAAGGCGTTGATATAGTTTACCTATTCATAACCGATATTGACGTAACATATTTATTCTCTATCCGACTCTGCTGAAAAATACTGACCTGTTATGCCTAATCTATATTTCAGTTTTTAATAAACTTCTTGATCGTTTATTAGAAACGGTATCCAAGTTTATTAGAAACGATTACATGGCTTTTCGATAGCATTTATCCGAATTTATATAACAAAACAGGCTGCAAACCTCTCAAAAGTTTGCAGCCTGTTTCTTATATACAAGCTACCGAAAAGCCTTCCGAAGCAAGGCATTATCGGATAAAATGTTGTCATATTATACTATATCAGCACAACAAATGCAGTATAAGGTAAGATATTCTCATTGGTCTAAGTTTTAATTCATTTATTGTAAGGATACAAATATACAACATTAAAAGCCGTTTGTCAAGCCTTCAGGAGTTTTATACGTTCATAGTTCCTCCTCCTTCCTCAGAAGCCTCATGAACATCCTTCGTCTTGATATTCCTGTACTGCTTGGGCGTCATCTCGAACTTCTGGGCAAATGCTTTATAGAAAGTCCCCCTGTTCGAGAATCCGGTTTTATCCATAATCTCTTCAATGGAAAGTTGCGTTGTCAGCAACAAGCGTTCTACAATCGTCAGGCGATACTCTCTGATGATGTCGGCAGGAGTCTTCTCCGTGACATTTTTCAGCTTCCGATAGAACTGCCGGGTACTGTATCCTAATGAACTACTCAACAATTCCACTGATAAATCCGTATTCTGTATATGACTATCAATAATCTGCATCATCTTCTCGAAGAAGGATTTATCCTCTTTATGCAGAAAATGACCATCATCCAGTTCAAAAGCACTTAGAACAGAGCTATAATACTCTTTCAGGTCCTCTTCGCGCTGTAACAGCCTTCTAACGACTTTCTCGAGATATTCCACATTGAAAGGTTTCGTGATATATGCTTCCGCGCCGGATTCAATTCCCCTCGTCTGCTCGTCAATATTATTCAGTGCCGAAAGCAGTATTAACGGGATACGGCTCAACAGTTTATCCGACTTTATCTTTTTGGCAAACGACATTCCATCCATACCGGGCATCATTACATCCGAAATAATCAAATCCGGTAACTGGATGCCCAACTGCTTCAAGGCTTCCTCTGCGCTGCCTAAAGAGACAACATTGTATGCCCCGACAAATATCTCCGTAACAAACCATAACATAGAAGGGTCATCGTCAATAATCATAATCGTCTGCTTGTTCTTATCAAATTCAACCGACGAATTCTTGAGTTCGACTGCTTGCTCATCTGATGACAAAACCAATTCTTCAGCTACTTTTTCATCTTCATTATCCACCGTAACCTCCATAACAGGCAGCCATACATCAAAAGTAGTCACCTCATTAGGAATACTGGATACCTGAATCTGTCCATTCAACAGATTTACCATACTGTGACAAATGGCCAGTCCCAATCCATTTCGCGGAGAAATCCCATTCTTGTTCTGCACTTCGAAATTATCCAGAATCTTATAACGGTCGAATATTTTCGTGAGATCAGCCTCCTTGATTCCTTTTCCCGTATTAGATACCCGAATGCAAAGTTGTTCTCCTTCAATACGCAGCTCTACCGTAATGGAACCATTCTCCGGAGTATATTTGAAAGCGTTAGAAATCAGGTTATTTACAATTTTACTCAGACAGCTGACATCCGTATTCCAAAAAACTCCATCTTCTATCTGCAATCGATAGTTCAGTTTCCGGCTTTCCGCCAGCTCTCCGAATGATTCGGCAATAGTCCGTATCTGTTCTGTGACAGGAACATGTTTTATCTTCAAAATCTTGTTCCCCGTCTCCAGTCGGCGGAACTCAATCAGTTCCAATATCAGCGCATTCAGTTTCAACGCATTCTGCTGAATCATGGAAGCATACTTCCGGACATAACTGTCTACCCGGCTATAAGAAAGGATTTTTTCACACGGACCGTTGATCAATGTCAACGGAGTACAAAATTCATGGGTAATGTTAGTAAAGAAACGCAATTTCGATTCATACAGTTCTTCGCGCTGCTGGCGGTTCATTTCCTCGATCATAACATTCCGCTTTCTGCGATAACGTTTTATCACCATCCGGATAGCTCCTGCAATTACCCCGGCTAATAATAAGAAATAGACAATATAAGCACAAGTAGTCATATACCAGGGAGGAGTGATACGGATCAATAATGAATAAGGTTCACTCTCTTTCCCTGTTATATTACTTCGGTACTTCACTAGCAAGGTGTATTCTCCAGGAGATAGATTAGAGAAAACCGCCACCGTAGACAATCCGTTCTCAATCCAACTATCGCTCAAACCGTCTATCTTATAAGAGTAAGTATAATTGTTCCCGTTAATGTAATCGACAGCAATAAATGAAAGGTTAAAGAAGTTCTGACTATAGTCCAGCACCAAAGTTTCTTGCTTCGTAGCGCCTTGCAGAAAATCATAAATATTGCACTCTTTACCAAAAATAGAGAGGCGGTTGAAATGCAAAGGAGGCATGTATTCTTCCGAAAGTTGATCATTCTCGCTAATCGTAATGAATCCGTTCGTACCACCAAAAAATAATGTCCCCGTCTGCTGATCCTTGAAGAAAGCACCGTCACTAAACTCAATCACTTCCAGGTCGCCCTGCTGCCGATACGTCTGAACTGTGTTTTCGCGGACATTAAACCTCACCAACCCTTGATTGGTGCTAAGCCACAAGTTATTGTCCCTTCCTTCCAATATGCCGTGAATCGTATTGTTGGGAAAGCCGTCAGTCTCGTTATATACCCTATATTCGCCCTGATAAAGCCGGGTCAATCCGAAACTCGTACCAAACCAGTATCCTTCGTCATTCTTATGAATAGCAAAAATATCATTTACAGTCTGATTCTTCACTACATCGTCAATGCGGCAGGGAGTTAGTTGATTGGTATGCGTATTCATTTTATACGCACCATATCCACGGTTACCAAACCAAATAACCGAATCATTCTCCTGAAAAGAGACAAAGAAATAATTGGAGTTTCTCTTTCCGCCATCCAGTGTAAAGCGACGGGCAGACTTCACTTTAGGTAAAAGTGAAGTAGCATCCAGAATGATTTTCACAATACCTTCACCGGCAGAAACCACCCACAACGTACTATCATTTGTCTCACGGACAGAATGTACATACTTCACCATCTTGCCATCTGCCATGACCGGAAATTCCTGTATCCGCTTTTGTGAATAGGAGTAGTAATTAAGTCCGCTCTCCGTTCCAATCCATAAGAGTTTCCTCCGGCTGGGAGCAAAACTATACACCGAGTTGTCCATCAACGGACTATTACTTGCCAGGATCCTTTCTGCCCGAGGCAAAGTTTCCATATCAGGATGGAAATCAAACATCTTTAATATTCCCCCTCCCTTCGTACCTATCCACAATGTCTGATCCTGATCCTGATATAGAGCACGAACCGGATTATCTACCCGATACTCCGGTACATCCAACATGATGTTGTCAATAGAAAATTCATCTGTAAAATACATATAAAGCCCTTGACCGTCAGCGCCCACCCAGATTATATCCTGAAACCGGTCTTTCATAAGACAAAAGATACCGGACTGAACATTTATGGACTGGAGGCTATATTTTACCTTTGAATCCGGCATATACTTTAATTGGATTAATCCACTACTCTTAAAGCCGATAAAATAATCAGTTTTCTGTTTTATAATGGAAGAAACCTCACCCCGACGAAGTATCTCTGCCTCCATATCTGCTATAAAATACGCTTTATGATTATTCAGATCGTATTCATAAAGTGCATAAGTACTGTCTATGAAATAGAGAAAATCGCCATCTACAAACGTCCACAACAACTTTTCCGAATGATTCAGGCAATTACTGGGAACCAGCTTCACTTGATTTCCGTTTTTCTCTATTATATAACTCCGGTTATCATTATCCGAAGAGAATATCCAAAGTACTCCAAAGTTATCAATAGCCATTTGTTGTACTTCCTCAAAATGTATCTTTTTCACATCAAGTTTACAGAAGTCCTTCTGCTCCGGCTGATAATAATAAATGTAGCCATCATCCTTAATAATAAAGAAATCATCTTCGGGACTTATCGCCATACGGTTTATGTATTTAAAGTCTTTGAAGCTTTGTATGGTCTGTCTGCGTGTATCAAAGCGGTCGAGCCCATAATTAGTCTGTATCCAAAGCACATCGTTGTCCGCCTCGATAATCCGTTCGATGAGATTACCGGAGAAACTATGGTGCACATTGGTTGGTTTGTACAATCCCAGATAAGTGCCGTCGTAGATATTCAGCCCATCGCATGAACCGATCCATATCACGCCATGCCTATCCTGACACATCGAAAGAATAGCACTATTGGATAATCCGTTCTTACTGGAAAATTGCCGGAGACTATACGAAGCATTTATGTCTACTCCTATCAAAAGAAAAGAAACCAGTATCAGCAGAACTCTTCTTAAAAGAGTAGTTCTCTTCGTCCATTCATTGTGTTTTTTCATATAGCATTCTCTTGTTTTAAATCAAGACACAAAAATCGACGGAAAGATATGGAAAATCGGGAAAACGTCCAAGAACTGCACAAAAAACATTCTGATCATCTGAAAATTAACATAACAGGAGTACGCTTTTACGACACATATATATATTTTTGCGACATTTCATCGAGAAGAGACATTTATGTCATGGGTCCGTACATCATCTTATACTAACCATAATAACTTTGCAGCATCAGACAACGGAATAAGGTAAAAAGCAAAATAAAAAGGATTGTAGTTTGAAATAGGTAATCCACAAACAGGTAGCATATTCAGCTACCTGTATTTTGGAAGGAAAATCTTTAGTTAATAATGAATATAATATTATATAGAATGAAATCACCGTGTATTTTACTAATCATAGTTTGCACCCTCTCTTTGACTGGTTGTGCCTCAACAAAGCAGGCAGACTCAGATTCAAGTTTGGGAAAAGCCCAGCAGACATTGGATTCCCTTTATCAACATTACTCAGCAAAGGACTCTTATCTGCTTCGTGAAAACTATCCTTTCAACGAACAATATAAAGTCACTTATCTGGCATCGGAAAACCAAACAAACATGCCTAATCAGTTCTCCTATTTATGGCCATATTCAGGTACATTTTCCGCAGTAAACTCATTATTAGAAGCCACCCACGACAAGAAATACCAGCAATTATTAGAAAAACAGGTATTACCCGGCTTGGAAGAATACTTCGATACAGAAAGAACTCCTATTGCTTACTCATCGTATATCCGAACTGCTCCGACCTCCGACCGCTTTTATGACGATAATATCTGGGTAGGCATTGACTTCATCGATATCTATCAGATTACCAAAGAAAAAAAATATTTGGATAAAGCTCAACTCATATGGAATTTCATAGAAAGCGGTACTGATAGTCTGCTAGGAGATGGCATCTATTGGTGTGAACAAAAGAAAGAGTCCAAAAACACTTGTTCAAATGCTCCCGGTTCTGTATTCGCCCTCAAACTATTTAAAGCAACCAATGACAGCCTCTATTTCAAACGGGGAAAAGAATTATATAAATGGACACAAAAGAATCTGCAAGATTCTACAGACTACCTCTATTTTGACAATATCCGTCTTGACGGTAAGATAGGAAAAGCCAAATTTGCCTACAACAGCGGACAAATGATGCAATCGGCTGCCCTACTCTATCAACTGACCAAAAATCCGGATTACTTGAAAGATGCGCAGAGCATTGCCAAAGAATGCTATAATTACTTCTTCACAGACTTTACAACTGACACAGGAGAAAGCCTTAAAATGTTGAAACAAGGAAATATCTGGTTTACTGCTGTCATGTTAAGAGGATTCATTGAACTTTACCAATTGGACCAAAACAAAACTTTTATCGACGCTTTCAATCAATGCCTATCATATGCTTGGGATAATGCCCGTGATGAAAACGGCTTATTCAGCACAGACCTAACTGGCAATAACAATAATGAGAAGAAGTGGCTGCTAACGCAAGCTGCCATGGTCGAAATGTATAGCCGACTAGCAACTATACAATAAGTACAAATTTAAAACAATAAATAATTAAGGCTATATAATATAAAGGTCTTCCGTCACAACACAGCACAAAATAATAGCTACACAAAAACCAATACTCAAAAGAAAATTAATATGAAACAAAAAAGACTTACGTTTTTACTCCTGTTAATCTCCAACCTTTTTTGTGCATCTGCTCAAAAATGGTATAAACCAGAGATTGATCTAAAAGTTGAAGAGCTACTGAGCCAAATGACAGTAGAAGAAAAACTTGGATATATCGGTGGCATTGACTGGATGTACACTAAAAGCATTGATCGCCTGGGTATTCATCGCATGAGAATGTCCGATGGACCGCAAGGGATAGGCACAAAAGGCAAGTCTACCGCATACCCGGCTACAGTGACACTAGCAGCTACTTGGAACGAGAATCTTGCCTATCAATACGGAAAAGCTTTGGGACGTGATTGCAGAGCAAGAAACATCAATGTCATATTAGGTCCAGCGGTCAATATCTACCGTGCCCCAATGTGTGGACGTAACTTTGAATATATGGGTGAAGATCCGTATTTAACATCCCGTATCTGTGTAGGATACATCAAAGGTGTACAAGATCAAGGTGTCATGGCTACAGTCAAACACTTCGTTGCCAACAACTCCGACTATGACCGTAATAATATCAGTAATGATATTGATGAAAGAACCTTGAATGAGATTTACTTCCCTGCTTATAAAGCTGCCATTCAGGAAGCAGAAGTAGGAGCCATCATGACAAGCTATAACTTGATGAATGGCATCTACACCACTGAAAACCCGTGGCTATTGAAAGAAGTACTCAGAAATCAATGGGGCTTCAAAGGATTAGTGATGTCTGACTGGGGATCGACTCATTACTGTGTTCCAGCTGCAAGAAGCGGATTAGATCTGGAAATGGCAGGAGGAGAAAAGATGAATCCTAAAGATATGGCTTACTATCTTAAAACAGGAGATGTGACTATGGATATGGTTGACGAAAAAGTACGCCACATCTTACGCATACTCATTGCTTTCGGATTCAAGGATGGTACGGAAGCTGACAAAAGTATCGCTCTGGATGACCCTCAATCTGTAGAAACAGCATTAAATGTTGCCAGAGAGGGACTTGTTCTTTTGAAGAATGAAAACAACATTCTTCCTATCAATCCCCAAAAATACAAACATATTATCGTTACCGGCAAAAATGCACATGGATATGTACATGGTGGTGGTAGTGGCGCTGTAGTTCCTTTCCATTATACCAATTTATTCGACGGAATCCAAAAAGAAGGTAAACTGAATAATGTAAAAGTAGAATATATTGATGAACTCGACTTTATGCCGTCCATCATGTATACAGACGACAATCTCAACGAAAAGGGATTTCATGCCGAATACTTCAAGAATATTCACTTCGAAGGAGCCCCTGTGGTAAAACAGACTGAGAAAAAAATCAATTATTCTTGGGCTGCAGGCACAGAATTGGAAGGTATGCCCAAAGATTATTTCTCTGTGAAATGGTACAGTACAATGTGCGTAGACGAAACCGCTGACTATGAGTTCACATTAGGAGGCGACGATGGTTATAAATTGTTTATCAACGACCAACCGATTATTGATGACTGGACGCCCGGAGGTTTCAGAACGACCAATGTTACCAAGACACTAAAAGCCGGTGAAAAATATCATGTACGTGTAGAATACTATCAGCAGGGTGGTGGAGCAGGTATCTGCTTTTTATGGAAACGTAAGAACGAGACTCAGAATAAGTTTGCCGATTACCTGAACAAAGCAGATTTAGTGATTGCCTGCTTCGGTCATAGTTCCGATACAGAAGGAGAAGCAAGCGACCGCACATTCGAACTGCCCGAAGTAGATAAAAAAATGCTGGCCAGCTTATCCGGATGTAAAAAGCCTGTTATCGGTATTGTAAATGCCGGAGGTAATATTGAAATGCAAAAATGGGAACCGTCTTTGAAGGGGCTTATTTGGGGATTTTATGGAGGTCAGGAAGCGGGAACAGCTATCGGCGAAGCTTTATTCGGTAAAGTTAACCCATCAGGAAAATTACCTATGACTTTTGAAAAGAAATGGGAAGACAGCCCCGCTTACAACAGCTATCATGACCCGGATAAAGACAAACATGTAGCATATACGGAAGGAATATTCATCGGCTATCGCGGCTATGACAAATTGAAACGTGAAGTACAATATCCTTTTGGCTACGGATTGTCTTATACCACCTTTAAGCTATCTAATATAGTAGTCTCAAAGCCAAATGCTGATGGAACAGTAGAAGTAACCTGCCGTCTTGCCAACACAGGAAAAAGAGATGGTGCACAAGTCATACAAGCCTATGTGGGCAAAGCAGAAAACAGCCCAGTAGAACGTCCCCAAAAAGAACTGAGAAAATTTGAAAAGATATTCCTGAAAGCCGGAGAATCCACAACTGTCAAGATGACATTACCTAAAGAATCATTTATGTATTTTGATGTCAACAGAACTCAGTTCGTCACTGATCCGGGTATTTACAATATAATGCTTGGCTTCTCCTCTAGAGATATTAAAGCACAAAAAAATATTCAATATACACTATAGATTGCATAATCAATAAGTAACATGAAATATATTTGTATCAAAACTGTAGCAATTTACTTGCTCGCAACCTTACCTTTATTGGCGAACGCCTCAACACACAAGGTAAAAATTACACATAGCGTCATGGTTGGGGACGGAATCGCAAAATTCATCCCGGAAGGCTTCGACGCTCAAAAGATACCTTCTTTTGCAATAGAAAAAGAACCACGCGAACAAGGAGCACTTCCTGCCGACTGGGTACTTGTTCCCGAGTTCTCACTCACGGATGGTAAAGCAAACGCATCATTAACAGTGCCGGAAGGTACAAGCATCTATGGCGGTGGTGAAGTGACCGGTTCACTTCTGAGAAATGGAAAGACCATCAAATTATGGAATACAGACTCAGGAGCTTATGGTGTAGACAAAGGTACTCGTCTGTATCAATCACATCCTTGGATGATGGGAGTGCGAAAGGACGGAACAGCTTTTGGAATTTTATTCGATACTACTTGGAAAGCAGAACTAAGCAGTACAGACGAAAAAATCGAATTAAAAAGTGAAGGAATACCCTTTCGGGTATTCATCATTGACAGGGAATCTCCACAAGCAGTCATTCGCGGACTATCCGAACTGACCGGCACAATGCCAATGATTCCTCGCTGGGCACTAGGTTATCAGCAATGCCGGTTCTCATATTCTCCCGACAGCCGTGTCATTGAAATAGCAGATACTTTCAGACTAAAAAGAATACCATGTGATGTTATCTGGATGGACATTGATTATATGGACGGATACCGCATCTTTACCTTTAATCCGAAAAGTTTTCCGAATCCTAAAGCGGTGAACCGTGATTTGCACATACGTGGATTCCATTCTGCATGGATGATTGACCCGGGAGCAAAAGTTGACCCTAACTATTTCGTATATAAATCGGGAACAGAAAATGACGTTTGGGTGAAAACAGCAGACGGTAAGAACTTCCACGGTGATGCATGGCCGGGAGCAGCAGCATTCCCTGATTTTACTTCTCCTAAAGTAAACAAATGGTGGAGAAACTTATATAAAGATTTTCTAGCACAAGGAGTAGATGGCGTATGGAATGATGTTAACGAACCCCAGATCAATGATACGCCCAACAAAACAATGCCGGAAGACAACCTGCATCGTGGAGGAGGAAAGCTTCCGGCAGGTACACATCTTCAGTATCATAATGTATATGGCTTCCTGATGGTTAAAGCATCCAGGGAAGGTATACTGGATGCTCGTCCAGAAAAACGTCCTTTCATTCTGACACGTTCCAACTTCCTTGGGGGACAACGTTATGCCGCTACATGGACTGGCGACAACGGTTCTTGCTGGGATCATCTAAAAATGTCAGTTCCCATGTCATTAACATTGGGATTATCCGGTCAACCGTTTAGTGGTGCAGATATAGGCGGTTTCTTATTCAATGCTGATGCTGACTTATTCGGCAACTGGATTGGTTTCGGTGCCTTTTATCCTTTCGCACGTGGTCATGCTTGCGCCGGAACAAACAACAAGGAACCATGGGTATTTGGACAAAAAGTAGAAGATGCCTCACGCATCGCTTTGGAACGTAGATATATACTACTACCCTACTTTTATACACTCTTACACGAAGCCTCAACTAATGGCATGCCTATTATGCGTCCTGTCTTCTTCTCCGACCCTAAAGACTTGTCACTGAGAGCAGAGGAAGAAGCTTTCCTTGTCGGTGATAATTTACTTATCATTCCAGCATTTGCTAATCAACCGGCACTTCCGAAAGGGATCTGGAAAGAACTGTCACTTGTAGAAGGAGATCAGAATGATAAATATCAGGCAAAAATGAAGATTCGTGGGGGAGCTATCATTCCGACTGGAAAAATAATTCAGAACACTACAGAAAATTCATTAGATCCTCTGACATTACTAGTGTGTCTGGACGAACAGGGCAAAGCTTCCGGAAATATGTATTGGGATGCGGGAGATGGTTGGTCTTACAAAAAAGGGGACTATAGCCTGCTACAATTTGTCGCAGAGCGAAATGGTGATAAAGTGACTGTAAAGCTAACAAAGAAAACCGGAAAATACAACACTGAGAATAAAGACATGGCAGTGATTAAAATTATAACAGATCAAGGCATACGTCAAGCCAGTGGAAATCTAGTGGAAGGTATTGAAATAAGACTATAAAAAAGCACTATACTTTGTTTGGAAACCTAAAAAAAAAGTTTTATGAAAAAAGAGCACATGAAAAAGCAATATCCCCATTGGTGCGGGGTATTGCTACTGTATCTGATGGCATGTATTAGTAGTTGCCAAGACGACAAAATCAGTTCTAGCGGATATGATCCGTCTAAACCTGTTGTTTTTACAGATTTCTCTCCAAGTCAGGGAAGTCTCCGTACTCAGCTCCATATCTACGGTGAGAACTTCGGAAACGACCCATCAAAAATTTATATTACTGTAGGAGGGCGAACTACCACTACAATTGGCTGTAACAATAATGAAATTTATTGTATGATACCCCCAAAAGCTTTTGATGGAAATATAAAAATATCTATCGAAAGTGCTGATGGGACGTCTTCACCCATAGAATATGAATTTGAGAGACGTTTCCAATATGTATCTCAAACTTCAGTAGGTACATTAGTAGGAAACGAAGATGAACAAGGCAATTCTTCTGATGTAGATGGAGATTTTGAAAACGCAAGGTTCGGAAATGCAGAATGGTTGTTAATGGATACATTCGGAATACAAAAATGCTTGATCGTTAATGGTTTTAAAGGACCTATCCGGAGAATCAATCTGGAAACTCAAGAAGTATCCACACTTATGACTGAAGGGCAAGGATTGTTTGGAGGTATGTACTACATGTGTTTCGATGCGACTGGAGACACTTTATTTGTATCAGACGACCACGGACAAAGTAACAAAGACCGAAGAGAGATTGCCTACCTGCTACGCTCTGAAGACTTCCGAAGAGCAAGACCTTATGTTTATGATCGTACTGGATATAGTTGCGCTTATCAACCTTTGACAAAAACTCTATATTATACCGTTTATTGGCAGGGAACTATTGACAAAGCCGTTTTTGACCCGACAACACAAGGAATGGTAGCAAAAGAAGTATTCCCAACATATGAAAGCAGGAATGAACATGCCTACCTAACAGTACACCCTGAAGGTAAATATATGTATATTACAGGAGCAAATTGCCTTTATAAATCCATGTTCAATCCAGAAACAAAAGAATTCCAAAAGCCAACAATGTTTGCCGGTTCTGAAGGAGCCAGTGATTGGGTAGACTCTCCCGGTACATCAGGGCGTTTCGTATGGCCTTATCAAGGCACATTTGTAAAAAACAAGGATTACATAGAAGCTGGTAAATCAGATATTTACGATTTTTATCTTTGTGATAGAAACGGACATTGCATCCGTAAAATAACTCCTGACGGTATCATCTCGACTTATGCCGGCAGAGGTAGTGTATCTTCTGATGGACGAGTAAACGGATACATAGACGGCGAGCTACGCACAGAAGCACGTTTCGACAGTCCTTGTGGGATCGCTTATGATGAAGAAACACAAACATTCTATATAGCAGATAGAGAAAACCATCGAATTCGCACAATTTCTGTAGAATAAACTATAAAAACACATTTCGAATGAAAAAATATATTTTAAGTTTGTTTTTTCTAATTAGCTGTGTGCTTAACACATACGCACATACAGAAAAACAACAACAAGAAAAAATAGAAATCAGCGGCATTGTTCTGGATCAGAATAAAGAGCCACTTGTCGGAGTAAACGTTTCCGTAAAAGACATACCCGGACTAGGTGCTATTACAGATATAAACGGTAAGTTTAAAATAAAGGTTGAACCTTATCAATGGTTAGTATTCACTTTTATAGGATTTGATAAACAAGAAATACTTGTTAAAGAACAAAAGAGCATCAATGTCATTATGCAAGAAGCAAAAGCAACTGCTATCGACGAGGTTGTTATCACAGGAACAGGCGCACAGAAAAAAATTACAATGACTGGAGCGGCTACTACAGTAGATGTAAATACACTGAGAACTTCCACTTCAAGCATTACAAATGCGTTGGCTGGTAATGTAGCAGGTATAATGGCACGCCAAACATCTGGACAGCCAGGCAATAATATATCTGAATTTTGGATTCGTGGAATTTCTACTTTTGGTGCAGGTTCGGGTGCACTAGTATTAATTGATGGATTCGAAAGAGACATGAATGAGATCAATATTGAAGATATTGAATCATTTACTGTATTAAAAGATGCCTCTGCAACAGCAATATACGGTTCACGTGGAGCAAATGGGGTTGTATTGATTACTACTAAACGTGGTAAATCAGGTAAGGTTCAAATCGATGCAAAGGTTGAAACTACTTACAACACACGTACATATACCCCCGAACTTGTTGATGGCTATACCTATGCCAACTTAATGAATGAAGCACGTACTACTCGTAATAAGGAAGCATTCTTCTCTGATGAAAAGCTATACATACTCCGCAACGGATTGGACAAAGACTTATACCCCAATGTAGATTGGATGGATGTACTCTTAAAAAAAGGGGCACCAACTTATCGAGCAACTTTAAATCTGAACGGTGGTGGCTCGCTTGCCCGTTATTATGTATCTGTTAGTTACGTAGACGAAGGAGGTATGTATAAAGTGGACGAAGGATTAAAAGACTATAACACCAATGCAAATTACAGACGTTGGAATTACCGTCTCAACGTAGATATGGATATCACAAAGTCCACCTTATTGAAAGTAGGAGTCGCAGGTTCACTAGATAAAAAAAACGAACCAGGAATGGCAGGAAACATTTGGGCATCAGCCATGCGCAACAATCCTATCTCAGTTCCTGTGATGTATTCCAACGGATACGTTCCTGCCTACGGTTCGGAGAATGATCAACTCAATCCGTGGGTAGCCGCTACACAAACCGGTTATCAAGAAACATGGAACAATAAGTTGCAAGCCAATGCTACTTTAGAACAAAGCCTCAACTTTATTACAAAAGGATTAAAATTTATTGGCCGTTACGGATTTGACACAAACAACTATCAGTGGATAAACCGTAAAAAATTCCCTGAAATGTGGAGAGCAGAACAAAATCGTGCTTCTGACGGAAGTTTAGTCATGAAAAAAATCAAAGACGAACAACTAATGACACAAGAATCATCTTCTAACGGAAATCGTAAGGAATATCTAGAAGCCGAACTGCATTATGACCGTACCTTTGGAGACCACATTGTTGGAGCAGTATTTAAATATTCTCAAGACAAAACGATAGATACCTCTCAGAATGGAAATGATATTATGCAAGGTATTGATAAACGCCATCAAGGACTTGCTGGACGCTTCACCTATGGATGGAAATACCGTTATTTCTTCGATTTCAACTTTGGGTATAACGGTTCCGAAAACTTTGCACCGGGACATCAGTATGGCTTTTTCCCAGCTTATTCTGCAGCATGGAATATTGCAGAAGAACCTATCATCAAAAAACATTTGAAATGGATGAATATGTTCAAACTCCGTTATTCATATGGCAAAGTCGGCAATGACGTCGTAGGAGACAATGACCAGCGTTTCCCCTATTTATCTACCTTCGGTGCCAGTGGGGGATTTAATTATGCGGACATCGGACAAAAATATGAATTTACAGGTTTAAGCTACACACATTACGCTACTACAGCCGTAACATGGGAAATAGCAACTAAACATGATATTGGTATCGACTTCTCTTTATGGGACGATAAGTTCACTGGGACAATTGACTATTTCCACGAACAACGTGACGGTATTTACCAACAACGTAATTTCATTCCCATTTCTGTTGGTCTGAACGGAGCTATGAGAATATCTACCAATATTGGCTCTGTTTTATCCAAAGGATTTGATGGAAATTTCGGATTCAAACAACGTATCGGAGATGTGAACCTCACTTTACGTGGCAACTTCACCTATAGCAAAAGCGAAATTTTGGAATATGACGAAGAATATAGCAACTACCCATACAAAAGCCAGAGAGGTTTCCGAGTTGATCAAACCCGTGGACTTATCGCATTGGGACTATTTAAAGATTATGATGATATACGCAATAGCCCCAAACAATCTTGGGGAGATGTAATGCCAGGTGATATCAAATACGCAGACGTAAACGGTGATGGTTATGTAAATGATAATGATATAGTTCCTATTGGAGCTACAACACGTCCAAACTTAGTTTATGGCTTCGGTCTCTCCGGACAATGGAAAGGTATTGACATTAATGTTTTATTCCAAGGATCTGGAAAGTCTACTTTTTGCATTGATGGTCCCACTGTATATCCATTTGAAAATGGAGACTGGGGAAACATTCTAACTGATGTAGTAAAATCAAACCGTTGGATATTAGGTGAAAATGAAGATCCAAATGCTAAATATCCTCGTTTGAGCTATGGAGGAAACAGCAATAACTATCGCGCCTCCACTTATTGGTTGCGTAATGGTTCTTACCTACGTTTGAAAAATTTAGAGATAGGATATACAATACCAAAAAGTCTTGTTAATAAAATGCATTTAAATAACATCCGTATTTATTTTATGGGTACCAATTTAGTTACCTTCTCCAGTTTCAAACTTTGGGATCCTGAATTAGGTAGCAGTAATGGACAAAAATATCCACTGTCTAAATCATATACTTTAGGATTAACTATCAATATCTAATATCAAAGACATGAAAAAGAAACATATATTATTAGCCATTGCGTTCAGTATTGGACTAGGAGTTAGTTTATCTTCCTGTTCAGACTATCTAAGTGTAGAACGTTTCTTCAACGACCGACAAAGTGAAGAAAAAATCTTCAAAAGTAAACAATTTACTGAAGAATGGTTAGCTAAATGCTATGGGCTTTTAAATGGTTCGAATATAGAATACGGACTTATCAAATTTACACTCTCCAATTATTCGGACGATATTATTTTTAATGAAAGCGATGGTGCTGTAAATTACAACGCTCTTAAATTTGGACAATATGATAACGGTTGGGTAAATGACTCTTATATCCGTTGTTATGAAGGTGTACGCCAAGCTTCCATCATGATCAATAATGTAGATATTAACGAAGAATTGACAAAAGAAGAGATCTTAGACAAAAAGGCACAAGCCCGTTTCTTAAGAGCTTACTTCTATTGGTTACTACTTAGAAGATATGGTCCAGTACCCTTAATTCCTGATGAAACAATCAGTATTGATGAAACATATATAGGCATGTCCTGTCCAAGAGCTACATATGATGAAGTAGTAGACTATATTGATAAAGAGATGATACTTGCAGCTAACGATCTGCCTGACAGACGAGACAGACAAAATATTGCGCGGGCAACAAAGGGCGCAGCACTAGCTGTACGTGCAAAAGTTTTATTATACTCCGCTAGTCCACTCAATAATCCATTACCAAATGATCCCGATAAGTTTACAGACTTTGTTGATGATCAAGGCCGTATATTAATGTCACAAACATATGATGAAAGTAAATGGGCAAGAGCCGCTGCAGCAGCAAAAGATGTAATTGATTTAGGTCGTTATGAGTTACATATCGCAGACTATCAAGATAAAGGAGACAATACTTATCCAGCTACAGTTAAGCCTCCATACAACGCAAAATATTCTACCAAAAACTTTCCTGATGGGTGGGCAAATATCGATCCGTTTGAATCATATCGTTCGATTTTTAACGGAGATTTATATGCAAATGAAAATGAAGAATTAATCTTTACTCGTGGTAATAACTCTTTAGCAGATCAAGTGAATTATCTCGTCAGAAATCAAATGCCGACCTTTGCAGGAGGAGAGAATCGTCATGGTTTAACCGCTAAACAATGTGATGCTTACGATATGGCAAATGGTGACGCCTTTAATTTGCAACATTTCTTGGACACTTGCGACGCAAGTAAACGTTTTGTTACCGAAGATGAATACAAAGCAGGAAAATATCCGCAGCTTCGCCCGAATGTATGGAAAGAATATGCCAACCGAGAACCGCGCTTTTATGCCAGTGTAGCATTTAGCGGTGCTTTTTGGCCATTTGCCAGTGCCAAAGATGCAGAATATCGTAACCAACAAATATGGTATTACAGAGGCAACAAAGAAGGACGCAAAAACGGATCTGATAAATGGATACCAACTGGAATTGGAATGATGAAATTCATCAATCCAAATGATTGTAATACAAATAATGGAAAGATCTATGATAAAGTAGATGTCGCAATTCGCTATGCCGATATTCTTTTGATGTATGCAGAAGCTTTAAATGAACTTACTCCAGGTAATAGTTATGAGGTAACAAACTGGCAAGGAGAAACGATGGTAGTTTCACGCAATACGGAAGAAATGAGTAAATCAGTCTCAAGAGTTCGTATTCGTGCCGGAATGCCAGATTATGAACAGGAAGTATATAACGACCAAACATTATTCCGCAAAAAATTAATGCATGAACGACAAGTTGAGTTTATGGGAGAGAACCAGCGCTACCACGATTTAAGACGCTGGAAAAATGTAGCTATCGAGGAATCGGAGCAGATCTACGGTTGCAATGTATTAATGACAGAAGCTACTAAAGAAAGATTCTATGAACGTGTAAGAGTCGAGAATCTACAAGCCAACTTCTCACGTAAAATGTACTTCTGGCCTATTCTGGAAAGAGAGCTACAGTGGAATAGACGGATGACACAAGCTCCTGGCTGGGAAACTTTCGATTAATATAAAAAGAAGATAAAAATGAAAAGAAGAATAATTTATATAGTTACAATGTTTGCTGCACTATCTTTCTTTAGTGCATGTAATGACGAATGGAAAGACGAACTTTATTCACATATGATCTCCTTGAAAGCACCTATAGGCAGTGAAGAGGTGTCTGATATCTATGTACGATACAAACCTAACGGAGAAGTTGTATATGATCTCCCGGTGCTAGTCAGCGGATCAACCCCATTAGATAGAGACTTGAATGTTCGTATTGCTGTGGACCCAGACACGCTGGTTGCTCTAAATCTAGCCAACTACCATGAGTTGAGAAAAGATTTATGGTATGAATTATTACCTGAGCAAAACTATGAATTTACAGCACCTACCTGCTATATGCCTGCAGGCACAAGAAAGGAATTATTCCCTATCAAATTTAAGTTTTCTGGACTAAACCTGTCAAAAGAATGGGTATTACCTCTGACCGTTGAAGAAGATCCTTCATATGTGACCAATAAACGGAAAGGCTGGCGTAAAGCATTACTCCATGTTTTGCCATATAATGATTACTCAGGCAATTATTCTGCAACAGCAATGAATATTTATTTTGCTGGCTCTAATGACGATCCATTAGTAGTTGATAATCGAAGAGCACACGTCGTTGATGAAAATACAGTATTTTTCTATGTCGGAACGAAGGAAGATAACTCAATCGACCGGGAAACTTACAAAATTAATGTCAAGTTCGAAAAACCTATAGAAGAAACTGAAACAAAAAAAACAGGTAATCTGACAATAACAGCTACCAACCCGGCAATAAATTTCCAAATAATAGGTAATCCTACCTATGAGATTTGGGATGAAATGGATACAAATCAGCCTTATCTATTGCATCGTTATCATGTATTAAGAATGGAATATAGTTATGATGACGTAACCTCATCCAATGTTCCTACTTCGTACAGAGCTAGCGGTTCATTGCTCATGGAACGAAAGATTAATACTCTAATACCAGACCAAGACCAAGCTATTCAATGGTAAAAATGCAATATTATATCCCTACTCAATGAAATATATCAAGTCAATGGTTTGATTCTATACTAAGGAGCATTTAAACTATATGCTCAATCTGATTGGAGAAAGAATAATTATTGCCAAATAAAAAGTGACACTTAGCTTAGTTAGCAACTTCGCTATAAGTGTCACTTTTTATTCATAAACAGCCTTACTTAGATTAAAAATACTTATATTTGGCAAATTTAATTCATAAAGAAATAACTCATATTATAAATATAACATATTGATGATCTAAAACAATGAGAAAGTTACTCTTATTATTCCTATTTATTTGTGGATTAGTGCTACATGCACAAGCACAAAAGAATGTAGAATTAAGTTCCCCGAACGGAGAAATAAAAGTATCCGTCCGCCTCACCGACAAAATCTACTATGACGTAGCCTGCAATGATGAAGTTCTGTTGAAAGACAATTATCTCCAACTTAAACTAAAAGATAAAATATTGGGCGAACATCCCAAACTGTCCGGACAAAAACAGAACAAAATAAAAGAAACCTTAACCCCTGTCGTTCCACTGAAATTTTCAACGATCAATAACGAATATAACCAACTTCTACTCAATTTTAAAGGAAACTACTCAGTAGAATTCCGTGCTTTTAACGATGGAATAGCCTATCGTTTTATCACCCGCCAAAAAGGAGAAATCGAAGTATTGGGAGAAGACCTTTCATTGCAGTTCCCGACAGACTATTTATTACATCTCCAACAGCCGGGAGGGTTCAAAACAGCTTATGAAGAGCCGTACACACACATTTCCAGTCACTCATGGAAACCATCGGATAAAATGTCCGTACTTCCAGTTCTCATTGATACACGTAAATCATATAAGATACTAATCAGTGAATCTGATCTGTCGGACTATCCTTGCATGTTTCTGAAAGGAAACGGGACCAATGGCATATCCTCCATTTTTCCAAAAGTCCCCCTTGCATTTGGTGAAGACGGAGACCGCAGCCTCAAAATCGAAAAAGAAGCGGAATATATCGCTAAAACAAGTGGAAAAAGGAACTTTCCATGGCGCTACTTTGTCATTACCAAGGAAGACAAGCAATTAGTTGAGAACACTATGACCTATAAACTGGCTGATAAGAATCAGTTAGAAGATGTGTCATGGATAAAACCAGGGCAAGTAAGTTGGGAATGGTGGAACGGAGCAACCCCGTATGGGCAAGATGTAACCTTTAAAGCTGGTTGTAATTTGGAAACATACAAATACTTCATTGATTTCGCATCCAAGTTCGGAATCCCTTACATTATTATGGATGAAGGATGGGCCAAGAGTACACGCGATCCTTACACTCCTAATCCGGACGTAGACCTTCATGAGCTGATTCGTTATGGAAAAGAAAAGAATGTGGGTATTGTCCTTTGGCTGACTTGGTTAACAGTAGAAAAGAATTTTGACCTTTTCAAAACATTCAATGAATGGGGAATAAAGGGAGTAAAAATAGACTTCATGGACCGCAGCGATCAATGGATGGTTAACTACTACGAACGAGTAGCCCAAGAAGCAGCCAGACATCATTTATTTGTTGACTTCCATGGATCATTCAAGCCGGCCGGACTGGAATACAAGTATCCCAATGTATTATCCTATGAAGGGGTCAGAGGTATGGAACAAATGGGAGGCTGTAAGCCGGAGAATAGCATCTACTTGCCTTTCATGAGAAATGCGGTAGGCCCTATGGATTACACTCCTGGAGCTATGATCAGTATGCAACCGAATATCTATCGTTCCGAACGTCCTAACTCTGCAAGTATCGGTACCCGTGCATACCAAATGGCTTTATTTGTCATATTCGAAAGCGGTTTACAAATGTTGGCAGACAATCCGACCTTATATTACCGCAATGAAGATTGCACTCGTTTCATTACCCAAGTACCTGTAACATGGGATGAAACAGTTGTTCTGGAAGCCAAAGTAGGTGAATATGTAATCGTTGCGAAGCGTAAAGGAGAGAAATGGTTTATTGGTGGGATGACTAATGATAAGGAAAATGAAAGAGAATTTGAAATAAATCTCGACTTCCTGAAAGATGGCAGGACCTACCGTGTAACCTCGTTTGAGGATGGAATAAATGCAGGATATCAGGCAATGGATTACCGTATGAAATCGGCAGCAATGAATAAGAATCAAAAGCTTTCTGTCAAAATGGCTAGAAATGGTGGGTTTTCAGCTGTTCTCGAATAAGCCTATACTGTAGAAATCAAGATATCTCCCATAAAAAAGAGACTGCCTCCAATCAAAAAATGAGGCAGTCTCTCTTTTTCATAACACTCTTTATCGCTTTTCCTATTCAGCCAAGAGAACCTCTAACTCTGCCACAGCAGCCATCTTAGCCTCTTTAATGACAGCAGACAGAGCCTGAAGTTTTACATAACGTGCTTTACATGGATTAAATTCAACTGTCTGTACTTCCTTTGAATCGGCAAATGTACCAGAAGCCACAGCTTTTCCCCACTCCTTGCCATCATGGCTGATATACACTTCATATTTACCGATTCTACCTTCCGAAGAATCCTGACGAGGTGTATATTTAAGACCTTTTACTGTAGTTTCTTTAGCTAATGCAATCTGTATCTCATGAGGATAAGGAGCCAGATAGAACTGGTTATGTACCGTATGCCAGAATGTATTAATATCACCATCCGCAGCCAATTTCATACTTCCATCAGCATCACTATCCGCATATACAACCTTCTGTCTCTCTTCAGATGCACCCGATAAATTACGGACTGCATTGACATTTAATTCTGCTGCCGAAGCCCAATCCCGACCATAAATTTCAGATAAAGCAATCAATTTAAAGTAACGTGCCACAATTGGTTTCTCCAATGTTACAAACTGTGCAGAAGATGAATTTTCAAAACGACCTTTAGTCTTGTTTTCCCAGTTCTTTCCATCTTTACTGAAATAGAGCTCATAGTCCTTGATACGTCCGTTCTCAGAGTTACGAGGTTGATAAATAAACTTATCAATCTCAAGTGATGAAGACATATCCACTACTATTTCGTGGGGATGTTTAGCCACAGGATCATTCCACCGACTATGCCAGATAGTATTCAGATCACCATCGATTGCGTTACGGGCCTCTTCACCCCCATTCTCACTACTAACTGATACAATTTTCCACAGTGAACGATCCACATATATCGGAAATTCAGCTGAAGTTCTCGCACTTTTTCCTAATTGTTCTGAAACGGCATATGCTTCCACATGACCACCAGAAATAAATTCGAAAGGTTCAGTATATATCTTCTCTTCTCCGCCATTCAGACTATAATGAACAGTAGCTCCGGGAGTATTAGTCTTTAAATTCAAATAACCATTGTTATCTCTTTCTATCAATACAGGCATACATACGGGCATCTGTACGCGTGCCTTCTTTATAAGTTCTTCTGTCGAATAACTTCTCTCCAAAGGTAGTATGATAAAACTGAAAACAGTAGGCTGGGAACGAAGTTCATACTTTTGCATCGGGCCAGGACCACAACTGGCATTACCAAGCGGACGCTGATTAGCATCCAGACAAAGAACAGTTTCTTTACGCATCGGTACTTCATACTTATGAAGCAACCTACGATGATTGGCAGGGTCAACCATATCCTGCGCTGTTGCATGCAAAGCAGAAGCAGACATCTTATCACCTGCAATAAAGACAAAGCCTATTCCATCAGGATTGGTTATTGAAATCCAACGCAGATCCTCGCGATTACCCATTTCCTGTGCTCTGACATAGTTCACCCATTGATCAGATACTAACTCATCATACACGCCTACGTAAGTGGCATCTTTTCGGTCAACATAGTTTTCCAACGGTCCGCGACCATACCAACGCATGCGTTCAAAGCCTTCCGGAAGTTCCATACGATAACCAATACGGGGAATAATTACACCTTTTGTTGAAGGAATAATAGTGCTATTAACCAAAATAGAACCATCGGCAGCCACCGTATATTCTATATTAGTTCGATAATCAAAACCCGTTTTTCCCCGATATAGATTCTCTATCTGCAGAGTTACCTTATTATCTTCTTTCCGCACATTCCAATGTCCAGGTTCAAGAGTCATCTGATACAAGCCTTTCTGATACCAGTCACCATCCACTTGCTTATCATTATCAGTAGGAGCACGGAAAGCATTCAATTCCAACCCTTTACTAATCATGGGCAATTCATTTAATGTATAAGAAGAGATCGTTCCCTGCTGCTTTGAAAAAGACGCTTCAAACTGCGAGCCTTTTACCAGATATGCATCATCAGTCTCTATCAGATCAATACTACCTTCTCCTGCTTTAAATACAGGCTTCGCACTATCAGAAAGTTTGAATTGCTCTGATGCTACCTCATATCCAGCCTTTTCCCATTCAGTATCTTGCTTTTGACAGAAGCGGAACTTTATAAAGTATTCGGCTCCCGGAATTTTATTGATCTGATTATCAGCTATAGTAATGACCTTACTGTCCTGTGCGTTCAAGGACAATTCTTCCAGATTAGCCGAGAATACAACTTTTCCATCCTCTTCAATCTCATACCTTCCATATAAGTCATCCAACCCTGCATGAAATCTCTTATTAGTCAGTTTATACGTCCCATTTCCCATAGCCTCAACCCATACAGGCTGATGTATTTTTTTCACCTCGTATGCCTTAGCAGAGTATGTACGATCGGAAAAGATTACGCCATTCGTGCAAAAATTACCGTCATTCGGTGTATCTCCAAAATCTCCTCCGAAGGCCATATAATAACCGGAACCATCCGGAGCAGGCATCTTAATACTTTGATCTACCCAGTCCCAGATAAAGCCACCGACAAGTGCAGGATAGCGCTCATAAGTTTCCCAATATTCTTTGAAATTCCCGATTGAATTACCCATCGCATGAGCATATTCACAAACCACATGAGGTTTGACCGTTTCTCCATTCTGGAATTTCTGTAAACGCTCCTTCCCTACGCTTTCCAGCCATTGCACATCGGGGTACATAGAACTGGTTACATCGCAATAAGAGCTATTACCTTCATAGTGAGTAGGACGGGTATCATCGAGCTTCTTAACAGCCTCTGCAGCAGATTTAAAGTTAATGCCATTACCGGATTCGTTGCCCAACGACCACATGACTATAGAAGCATGATTTTTATAGCGTCGCACCATATTCTCACTGCGTTCCGTAAATGCTTTCACCCATGAAGGTTCAGAGGACAATGCCATAAGACCATGGCATTCTACATTGGCTTCGGAAAGAACATATATACCATATCTGTCACATAAATCATAGAAATAAGGATTATTAGGATAATGAGAAGTACGTACAGCATTAATATTCAATGACTTCATCAACTGCACATCTTTTTCCATTTCTTCTTTAGATACCGTACGACCATTCTCCGAACTATGGTCGTGTCTGTCAACTCCCTTAAACAAAGTTGATTTTCCATTAATCAACAGCCGACCATCTTGCGCTAGTTCAATCTTACGAAAACCGACCTTGACACTACGAATATCTACAGTTTTCCCTTTTTGCTTCAAAAGAATAGTGAGATTATAAAGGTTGGGCGTTTCTGCCGTCCATTTCAAAGGATTCACAACCTCAAACTGAAGTTTATTCGTTCCCGTTACAGCACGCGCATTTTGGGTAGCAATCTCTTTACCATTCTGATCCGTCACCTTCACTTGAATCTCGTTATTACTTCTTTTACCTGTAATATCTATATCCAGAGAGACGGATGCATTTTTATACTCCTTGTCTAAATCCGTACGGAAGAAGAAGTCTCTGATTTGCGTTTTAGGAGCCGACCACAGAAATACATCTCTGAATATACCGCTGAAACGCCAGAAATCCTGACACTCCAGAAAGCTACCATCTGTAAAGCGATACACCTCGACAGCAAGAACATTCTTTCCAGCTTTCAGATAAGGAGTCAGATTAAATTCGGCAGGCAGGTAGCTGTCCTCCGAATAGCCGACCTTTTTACCATTCACCCAAATATAAAAACCGGCTTCTACCCCATTAAAACGAATAAAGATGTCACGTCCTTTCCATGAATCAGGCAATATAAACTCCCTGCGATAACTACCGACAGGATTAGGCATCGTCGCAAAAGTATAGTTAGACGGACGAGGTTGAATTACATTAGGCCACTGAATCTTTTTCCAATCCCACTCACAAAAAGGATAAATCACATTGCAATATAAGGGCTTATCCCAGTTTTTATTATGTCTTACGGCCTCTATCTGCCAAGTTGCAGGGACTTTAATATTATCCCATTGGCTTACATCATATTCCGGTTTACAGAAATCCTGTGGTCGGTCTTTCGGATCAGCCACCCAGTGAAATTTCCATATTCCATTCAGCGTTTTGTAATAAGGTGACTCTTCAATAGTCAGATTCATTGCTTGTTGTTCATCGGTAAAAGGAATAGCAATCTGAACTGCTTCTTCCTTATTGACTCCCGAGACCAGCTCATTGCTCCACTCCGGCTTATCCGTGGTTTGTGCTGTTACAGATAAAGACATAAACAAAAGTGCAATCCATGCACTTCGCATGATTCGTAGTTTCATAATAATTGATTGAGTTATTTAGTTTAAATGTTCTTCTATAATATTTTCCTAAAATTTATTCGATTACAAATGTAGCGGCTTTTACCTATTTCATACCATAAATTTGTGACATTATTATACACATTTATCAAATATAACCGAATAATCTTCACTATGATCAGATTATTTCCTAATTTGAACAATCGTTTACACCTTTTCTTCTTTTAAATCTCTATTTTTACAATCAGCTAAGACACTTAAATTATACAATAACAAAAATTACAAAACATGAGAAAAGCACATCTGATACTAGTTGGTTTACTACTCTCTTTTGCAGCAAACGCAACCAATGATATTCCTCGGCCGGAATATCCCCGCCCACAATTTGAAAGAACTACCTGGGTTAATTTAAATGGTACGTGGACATATGAATTCGATCTTGATGATTCCGGGAAAAAGCGTAACTTACCTACGGCAAAGGAGCTTAGCAAAACAATTACGGTTCCTTTCTGCCCGGAAAGCAAACTATCCGGAGTTAATCACACGGACTTTATAAAAAAAATGTGGTATCAACGTTCTCTGCCGATACCCGCTGACTGGAGCAACAAGAAGATTTTACTCCATTTCGGCGCTGTCGACTATTTAGCAGAGATTTATATAGACGGACGCCTCGTCGGTTTTCATAACGGCGGAAGCTCTCCTTTTGTAATAGATATCAGTCGCATAGCCAAACCCGGGAATAGTCACAATCTGGTAGTATCCGTGTCCGATGATGCAAAATCAGGTCGTCAGGCATGCGGCAAACAGTCTCCGGAGAAAAACTCCTTTGCCTGTTTTTATACGCGTGTCACAGGTATCTGGCAAACGGTGTGGATGGAAGCTCTCTCTCCCTGTGGACTGAAATCGGCAAATACCTATCCGGATATTGACAATAATCAATTGATCATTACTCCGGAATTCTATCAGATATCCAATGACCAGACACTGGAAGTTACGATCTATGACAGCCAGAAAAAAGTCGCTCAAGTGACATCAAAATGTGCCAATGGCAGTAACCTGATCTTACCGATAAAGAATATCAAGCTCTGGAGCCCCGAAACTCCCCACCTTTACGATATCAGTTACTGCGTCAAAGATGCCAAAGGGCAGATCATCGATGAGGTAAAATCATATGTAGGTATGCGCAAAGTGCATATAGCCAATGGCAAATTTTACTTGAATAACGAGCCTTATTTCCAGCGTCTGGTTATGAATCAGGGGTATTATCCTGATGGAATCTGGACTGCACCTACCGATGAAGCCCTTAAAAATGATATTTTACTAAGTAAGGAAGCCGGCTTCAACGGGGCACGGCTTCATCAAAAGTTTTTCGAAGAACGATTCCATTACTGGGCAGATAAGCTGGGATTTATCACTTGGGGAGAGTCTCCTAACTGGGGAATGAATCCCGATGACGAGGTCGCATCAAGAAATCTTCTCAGTGAATGGATAGAGATACTCGAACGAGACCGTAATCACCCTTCTATCATCACATGGGCACCTCTTACTGTACCATTGAGCAATGTTTCGTCCGGTACATTTGCACGCCTGGTATTTGACCTGCAAAAACTGACAAAAGCAATCGATCCCAGTCGCCCGTTCAACGACCTTACCGGCAGTGGATTCCATTTCCTGACAGATATCTGGAGCATCAGTACTTACGAACCGGATGCAACACGTTTCGCACTAAGCTTAAAGCCGGACAAGAACCAGGCAGCTTATGCCAACCAACCTTTTATCATCGGTGAATTCGGCGGTATTGTATGGGAAACATCCAGAACCAAGGAAGACACATGGGGACATGGAGGAACATTTACCAACGAAGATGCCCTCTTCGAACGCATCGAAAAACTCATCAATGCGATTCAATCCTCCGGAATCATCAGCGGATTCTGCTATACACAGTTTTCAGATATCGAACAAGAGAAAAACGGTATCTACACTTACGACCGACAGCCTAAATTTGAGATGGAACGGATTAGATCTATCTTTGAAAAGATTCCAAGCAGACCGATAAAGAAATAAGTTCAGCTTGCTAATAGTATAATTCAGCCCGTCAATATATTCAAATCGAATTATATCGACGGGCTGAATATCCCTTTAATCAGGGTGAAACCTTACCGTTTACTCTCAATATATTCAATCGCTTTTCTAATCCACATATCTTCTCCTGCAGCTATATCTTCTACAGTCTGTTCCACCGGAATATCAATAGTCACTCCATCCCGTTGATTCAATTTCCATTCAGGATAGAATGCTCCCGCCATTGTATAGGTGAATTTAATTCCCCGAGGCAAATATAAATATCCGACATGACCGTTCGCACCGGCAGTTTGCGTACCGATAACCGCACTTTTTGGTGCCACTCTATAAGCGACAGACATTAGCTCTCCAAAACTCTGAGTCATCTCACTTACAAGAATAGCAATCTTACCTTTGAAATAATCAGGATTTTCTTTAAAACCAATTTTCCCAATTATATCAAGACCAAAGTTACCCGGAAATTTCTTCGAATTAATGGAATACCACATAAATGTAGTCGGTTGAGGATAAAGATATTTTCCAAGTACTTCCATAATGTCCCATCTCGGATACTTACGCATATCCAATATAATTCCTTTAGCATTCAAATTTGTTTTCATCATCTGATCCAGTTCCGGAAGCCCCATTATACCTGCATCTACATAAAGAATCTTTCTGGCATCCAGTCCGTAATCTGACGGACTCTTTCGGCCTTTAAAAGATGCTCTTTCAAAAGACTGCATGGGTATTGTATATTCATGAGACTGCCCTTGATTCTCCACCGTGACTTTCATTTCATTCTCCGATGTAACAAATAGTCTGAATGAGACATTCCTCAGTAAACCATGCTCATTTGAAGAAGGCAATATAGAACGGTAATTGTCGATTATTTCCGAAATCGGTTTATCATTTACAGCCAGTATGACCGATCCCCGCTCAATCTGTTTTAATGCAGTCGATTCTACTACAAGCTTACCGTCCGTTGTCTGAGTCAATCCCAATGGAAGACCATACAATCGGGGAGCATGATTCGGAAATTCAAGCCCTCCATGTGAATCATTGATTTCAGCAGCCAGTTTTCGTATAGAATGGTCCAAATCTTTTTCCGAAGAGGCATTGATAAATTCAGGCAGATATTGCGCCAGCAGAGTACTCCATCTATGGTCTGTAAGGTTGGCGTAAGGATATCCATGTTCGATGGCATTCCACAATCTATAAACCGTAAGAATACGATATCCCTGATCTTCCCAGTCGATTGAAGGATAAGGTTTGTCTCTGGCAAATTCCACCTCCTCCTTTCCGGTTAATATCGGAAGATAGTAGTTCAATACACTATTACGTTTGGCATTCTTGATTCTCACTAGTTTTTCAGACAGTTTCTTATCGAAGACATTCGGATCTTCCAGCCAGCCAAGCTGTGCAAAACGATGATATTGGGCCGAATCTCCGATTACATACTCCTCGGTTTCCGTGATTTTACCGTACTTATCTATCCATTTGTTTAACAGTGAGTTCCTTTCCTTTTTGCTCTTCACAGCTGCTATCCCGGGCATCACTCTGAACAATTCAAAATCCCAGTTATACTTTCCAACCACAACCTGCGGATGAAAATACTTAAGGAATCCCCAAACCTTGCCCAAAACCACCAAATTTTCCAATGTTTGCCCGTCAACGTCTCCAAGTGATATTCCTGAATTTCCTGCGAACTCCAGATCCTTGTCTACTTCAACATCCGGATTCTTGATTAAATCAAGTGACTGTCCATCTATCAGCACCTGGCAGTCGTTCACCCAAAGCCTGGCCTCCCCGTCACAGAGTATTCGAAAGAAAAATTTCTTGGAACGTGTAAACGGCATTTCCACATAAAAGTCTTTCCAGTCCTGACTGCCGTTACATTCAAAATCAATAGCCTTCTCGTCTATTCTTTGAAGGTGAGTGTCCAGTTTAATTGCGAAACTCACTTTGGCATTATTTGCCTGCTGATATTTGTATTTGCCTTTAAACACAATCGTCTTACCTGTAATATCGCGGTTATTCATGCCGAAATAAGCTTCTGTTTTCTTTCCCCGTACAGACGGAATCAACAATGACGACTGATTATTAAAGAGCACTTCTTCATCTACCCGAATATCTTGATTTTCACTATACCAAGCCATCTTAGGCATTTCCCGCATTGGATCAAAGGAAATAATACGCGTACCGGTAAAAGTAAGAAGTCCCTTTTTACTTTGATCAGACTGCGCATATAAGTTAAAAGCAACCAACGCGAACACTAATAAGCCAACTAATCTGTTTTTCATATGTATCATAGTTTTGTTGTCAATTCAAATATTTACAGGTTTGTACTCTGGACACACCAAAGGTCAGAAAAAAGAAACACTACCAGAGAAAATATCTGTTCATAATTTAGCAATATCTGTTTATTTCAACCCTAAACACATGTTTTAGCGAAAAATTCGATATACTCAACAAGAAAACAGAGACAGCTTCATACGTTTCGGACGTAATCTCTATTTTATAATTCAAACATAATATCATCTTATCTATTATGAGTATCTTTGCACTCCGAATATATACTTAACTATGAATAAAGTCAACGGTTTCCTGTACGGTCTGCTTTCGTCGGCCTCTTTTGGGCTTATCCCCCTATTCACCATTCCTGCCATGCAGGCGGGCATGCAATTCGAATCGATACTCTTCTATCGCTTCCTGTTTGCGTGTATGGCATTAGGCGGGATTCTACTGATCAACGGGCAATCCTTTCGAATCAGCAGACGGGACATTCCTTCCCTGCTCCTGCTTGCGATACTTTATCTGATGTCTGCCGTCTTCCTGTTCTGGGGATATAAGTTTATGGCAAGCGGTGTAGCCACCACTATTCACTTCATGTATCCGGTACTGACTACCCTGGTCATGATGCTATTCTTCAAAGAAAAAAAGTCCGGTTGGCGGATAGCCGCCATCGCCTCTGCCGTGATAGGTGTCTACTTCTTATCCGGTGGAAATACAGAGACAGGAAGTTTCTCATTTTTCGGCCTTTTCATCGTTCTTTTATCAGCATTGGGATATGCACTGTACCTTGTCACAATGAGCCAGTTAAAGATCGGCCGGATGAAAGGATTACTGCTCACTTTCTATGTCTTTCTTTTCGGAGGAATCTTTCTCCTTATCGGAACCAGCAGTATCAGCCATCTTCAGCCTATCAGAGAATGGCATACTGCCGGAAATCTAATCTTGCTGGCATTAATCCCGACCGTCGTTTCCAATCTTGCACTGGTCAGAGCAGTAAAAAGCATCGGCTCCACACTCACCTCTGTATTGGGAGCTATGGAGCCGGTAACTGCCGTATGTGTAGGCATCTTCCTCTTTGGAGAAGCATTCACCACAAGTATTGGCGTAGGCATTGCACTGATTATCGTTGCTGTAATGGTAATTATACTGAAACGATAAGAGCAGCCTTCCTATAAAATTGTTTTTCCGTTTCAGCGGGTTAATTTCAGTTCCTCGATAAGGTTAGCAGCCTTTCCATACTTTTCCATAATGAAAAGCATGTAGCGCACATCTACTCCGATACAACGCTGCAAATCCGGTTCAAAGACAATGTCACTGCTCATCGCTTCCCAATTGCCGTCAAAAGCAAGGCCAAGCAATTCCCCTTTCGCATTGAACATGGCACTGCCGGAATTTCCTCCCGTAATATCATTATTCGAGATAAAACAAACGTTCATATCTCCCTTTTCATCGGCATATCTGCCGAAATCACCGGAAGAGAGTAAAGCCAGAAGATCCGGTTGAACTGCAAAGTCTATATCGCCTGCATGTTCCTTTACTTTCTCGAAAATGCCTTTTACCGTCGTATAATAACTGAAGGTAGCCCCGTCAAAAGGAGAATATCCACAGACTGTACCAAAACTAAGGCGCATGGTGGAATTGGCATCAGGATAGAAGTTACGGTCGGCATACATACGACGCATAGCGGCATTGAACAGGCGTTCATCCTGCTCTATCTGTTCGGAAGCCTCTGAGACGCTCTGATTCATCTCATAGTATTTCACTATTAGGTCGAGGCTTAAAGAAATGGCAGGGTCCTCGATGAGATTATAGGTCGTGTCACGTTCAAGGAAGCGCTTCAGACCCTTCGGAGAAGTGATTTGAGAGGTAGCATACAAAGAGTCTACATAAGTCTGGACATTTCCGTTATACAAGGTGTCTATTTGCAGATACATCGCCGGAAGGTATTTCTTATCCACTTTGGACCGGTATTCTTTGAGCATGGCCGCAAATACTTCCTTATCAATAGACAGATTCAGGTTATCGTATTTCTCCAGTAACTTTTTCATGCGGGTAACGACCAACTTCTCTTCGGCCTCAAAATCGAAATTCAGTATTTCGAGTGCCAATTGAACCAATTCGGGACCATTAATGAACGACTCCCCGAAATAAGCAAGGGTACGGTTTGTTTCCCTACGATTATTATAATTCAGTTCCAGAGAAGAGAACAGACGAATCAGTTTCTCCCTTTCTTCCGGATGAGACTGAATCCAGTCCCGGAGGGCTGCTTCTGCTGCGCGCTTCTTTTCCAGCACTTTCAGGTGCCGGATGGCTTTATTCATTCCTATGCTGTTTTTCCAGTAGTTGGAACTTTCATCGTATTTAGAAGCATACTTGATACGGATATCCGGATGGCGATCCATTTCCCGCTTCCAAATAGCCTGTTTTACCCCGCGCACATCGATCATGGCCTGATTAATGCCGTTCATCATTTCTTCGATCCCATACGAAGAGAGATAGCGCTCCGTACTGCCCGGATAGCCGAGAGTCATACAGAAAGAGCCTTCCTTGTATCCATCCAACGAAATAGGAGCTACGTATTCCGGATGATAAGGGACGTTTTCTGGCGAATAATCCGCCGGTCCGTTCTGTTTGTTGGCATAAATACGGAAAACGCTGAAGTCACCTGTATGGCGAGGCCACATCCAGTTGTCCGTGTCCCACCCGAACTTGCCGACTGAAGAAGGAGGAGCAAAAACCAGCCGGACATCATTATAATCGCGGTAGACAGAAAGCCAGAACTCGTTTCCGGCGTAATACGCATCGACAATTCCCGTCAACGTAGAGTCCTTCTCTGATACTTCCATGCCGATTACATTCATGACAGAGTCGACAACTACGCGACGTTCGCTTTCCGTATGAGCATGTTTGGCAGCCGAGAGCACACGCTTGGTCACATCCTCCGTACGAAGAAGGAAACGGACATATAATTCGGGATTCGGCAGTTCTTCACCAAGATTGCGGGCTACAAAACCATCCTTCAGATAATCATGTTCTACGGAAGAATGCTGCTGGATACTGCTGAAACCACAGTGATGATTGGTAAATACCAGACCATCTTCGGAAACCACCACTCCCGAACAAAATCCACCGAAACTGACAACGGCATTTGCCAAAGCCGGCTTCTTCGGATTATACAGTTTATTTACAGGCATCTGCAAACCGAGTTCCTTCATCACCCGTTCCGCCTGTTTGTTCTTGCGAAGGTTCCCCAATAGCCACATTCCCTCGTCAGCAAATGCCTGTGACAGGCAAAGGGAGAGGAGAATCATTGCGGTTAGTCTGAGTTTCATGCTATTATTTTTAGATTTATATATTCTATGATCAATCCGGGAGCCATTATTCGGTAATGAGCCTCAACTTCTTCGCTCCCACCCGTGCTTTCAGCCATGCGCTGATTTTCTCCTTCTCGGCAACTGACGGATGTTTGCCAAATTTCAAAACAGCCAGTGTCACCGTATCCGTTTTCATCGAGTCTACCCGTGTTTCCAGCGAGTGAGCGATAGAAAGCGAAGTGATGGAAGGATAAAGCACCTTCAATTCGGGCACCAGAGTACGCCCCATCGTATCGTACTCTTTATATTGAGCGAGGTTTTCTTCCAGTCGGGTTATCTTTTTCTGCTGTTCCTGCAGGCGTTGTTCGCTGTTTTTATAAAAGTCCTCCATCACCATGGCACGAATGGAAGAGACATCTACCGCCTCATTATTCATCCCTTGCAGTACGGTCAGCTTTGTTTCTTCCAGCTTGTATTCTTTCAGTTTGCTACGGGCAATGGATATCGAAGCATCCGGAACTTCGGGACCGATCAGAACCACGCGGATGTCTTTATGCTCATAACTGATCTTCTTATCAAGTACCTGCGTATTCTCAAAGTTCAACTGCTCATTGATAAACCGATTGGCTGCCGTCTCATAAAAAGTACTTTTAATGATGCCGAACGTCAGATAAACAGCCGGGCACATCGTCAGCACAACAATCAGAATGATGTATTTACGCACCATCTTCTCGCGTGCCTTATCCACAAATTCCTTACGCTGGAAGTGCATCACCCGCACACCGATGAAGGTAGCCAGACTGATAAATACGGAGTTGATAAAGTAGAGGTAGAATGCACCCAGAAAGTAAACCAGATTGCCCGATGCCAGACCATAACCTGCCGTACAAAGGGGAGGCATCAACGCCGTAGCAATGGCAACTCCCGGAATCACATTTCCCTTCTCTTTGGTAGACAGGGCGACAACTCCCGCCAAACCACCGAAAAGTGCGATGAATACGTCATAAATCGTAGGCGAAGTACGCGCCAACAGCTCCGATTGTGCTTCGGCAATAGGAGTGAAAAGAAAGAAGATGGTTGCCGTCGTCACACTGAAAGCAGTCGTGATGAGGAAGCTCTTCAAAGAACGTTTCATCAGTTCGAAATCATTCAAACCGACAGAAAGCCCGACACCCATGATAGGTCCCATCAACGGTGAAATCAACATGGCACCGATAATCACTGCCGTAGAGTTGACATTTAAGCCCAGTGAAGCCATAAAGATGGCAAAAATAAGAATCCACAAATTGGCTCCTTTGAATTCTACTCCTTTTCGGATAGAGTCAACGGTTTCCATTTCATTGTCTTTATCCTTTTTCAAGTCCAGGTATTCACCCAAGAACGACTTGATCGCAAACTTATTCCGTTCATCTGTCTTCATAGTCATTTCTTTTTTATAATCCGGTTAATAACAGGAATCTGACTCAGAGGCAGGTCCCGTTTGATAATATAAGCAATAAATAGTAGCAGAAGGACTGTGCGGAATGCAAGAAGCAAGACTGTATTATGAATCGGTATCCATTCACCAATCAGATACAGAATAATAGCTAAGCCTACATAACAACCTATTCCACGCAAATCATAAGCAATAGGATATTTCTTCTGACCGACAAAATAAGAAAGCAACATAGCTATGGCATATCCGGTAAAACCCGCCCATGCGCAAGCTACATACCCATATACAGGAATCAGGAAGATATTCATCAGAACAACAGTCAGACAGGCTATAATGGAGAAATATGCCCCCCATCTGGTGTCATCCGTCAGTTTATACCAAAACGAGAGATTAAAATAAATCCCCATAAACATCTCCGCAATCATCACGATGGGAACTACCCTGAGTCCCTCCCAATAGTCTTCTGCTATGATATAACGTAAAATGTCCAGATAAAACATGACTGCCAGGAATGCCAGCAGCGTAAAGATGATAAAGAACTTCATTGCCTGCGCATAGATTCGTTTATTATCCTTATCCTTACTTTTGCCAAAGACAAAAGGCTCGTATGCGAAGCGAAAAGCCTGCGTGATCATTGCCATTATCATGGCTATTTTAGTAGCTGCACTGTAAATACCCAACTGTACATCCGCTTCCACCTTATCGGGGTAGACAAAAGGAAAAATAATCTTGTCTCCAACCTGATTCACAATGCCTGCCACCCCTAATATCAGAATAGGGAATGAATAATATAACATCCGCTTCATCAGCAAACGGTCAGGACAATAGCGGAATTCACGGAATTCAGGTATCAGCCCGAGCATTACAACAAAAGAACAGATCAGATTAATAAGAAAGGCTACCCCTACGTCATCGCCTTTCATGACAACAAAATAAAGGATATTCAGCAAGATACTGACAAATATAAATAAGAGTTTCAGTCCGGCAAACTTGATAGGACGTTTCTTATAACGAAGATAAGCAAACGGAATAGCCTGAATGGCATCCATAGCCAGTACAATCAGCATCATGCCCAGATACCATGGATGTTCACTATACCCCATCAGCCCTGCAATAGGATTGAGGAAGACCAGACACAACAGCAAAAACAGGAGCGATACGCCCCCTACCATCAATAACGAAACAGAATATACCTTCTTCGGATCGTCATCTCCTTTATTGGCAAAACGGAAAAAGCCGGTTTCCATTCCGAAGGTTAGCACCACGAGCAATAACGCCACAATAGCATACATCTTGGTGATCACTCCATATCCTCCGGAAGCAGCAGGAAGTGAAAAAGTATAAATCGGTACCAGAAAATAGTTCAGAAACTTACCAATAATACTGCTGGCACCATAAATCGCAGTGTCCTTTGCCAATGACTTTAGTTCTGCCATGTTTATTTAGATCTCTTTATTATCAATGAATAATATTATTTCTTTTGTTTGAACAGCCACTCCATGAAGCCCGGATAATTGAATGCAGGATTCCAGCTGCCATGATTGCAACCGGGGAATTCGATATATTCCACCTTTGCTCCGGCAGCTTTCAGTGCTTTGTACGCTTCACGCGACCCTTCAACTGTTACCACATCATCGGCATCCCCATGAAATATACGGAACTTCACTTCTTTGGCAGCCGGCAAACGGTCCGGATTCACCGATCCGCAAATGGGAACGGCAGCCGCAAAAATCTCCGGATAACGGACCACCAAATCATACGTCCCCATCGCTCCCATTGACAATCCGACAATATATATCCGTTTTTTATCGACTTCGGGCATGGCCAGATAAGTATCCAGCAATTGTTTGAGAGTCCGGGTAAGAGAACTCATCTCCTGTCCTGCAGGCATATCTGCCGGAAACAGTGATTTCGGACGTTCCGTATAAGCCCAGTAGCTACCTGCCGGACATTGAGGAACAAGTACGAAAGCCGGATATTTCTCTCTGTTGACAGGATTCAGAAACATCTGTCCGCCATGCGTCAGTTGTCTTTCATTGTCATTTCCACGCTCACCGGCTCCATGCAGGAACAGGACCAGCGGATATTTCTTCCCCGCCTTCATTGACTCGGGGCGAATCATCCGGTAAGGCAAAGAATCTCCTGTGGAAGAGACAAATACGTCCTTCTCATAACCTTGTTGAGCTGATAATGACAGACTCAAAGAGAGAAATACAAGTAAGATACTCCACTGCTTCATACTCCAATCATTCAATAAAATCAGTTATCTGTTTAAACGTTCCTCAAAAAGCCTGCTGTTAATTGTCGCCAACACTCTCCATACCGACAGCCGTCAGATCAGACTATCAGTCATTAAACAAGGTTTTCTGACTGCTATAGAGGCTCCTTCCCAAATGCTTATAGGCAAGCTCCGTCACTTCACGTCCACGAGGAGTCCGTTTCATAAAACCTTCCTTGATCAGGAAAGGTTCATACACTTCCTCGATGGTGCCCGCATCTTCGCCCAAAGCGGTAGCAATGGTTGTCAGACCGACAGGACCGCCTTTAAACTTGTCTATGATGGTACAAAGTATCTTGTTGTCTATCTCATCCAAACCATACTTGTCGATATTCAACGCTTCCAGCGCAAACTGAGCTATTTCCGTATCGATAGAGCCGGAACCTTTCACCTGCGCAAAATCGCGTACGCGACGAAGTAAAGCATTGGCAATACGGGGCGTACCACGACTTCGGGATGCAATCTCCGATGCCGCCCGCACCGAACAAGGTACGTCCAGTATGGAAGCTGAACGCCGGATGATATTACTCAGAATATCATCGTCATAGTACTCTAAATGCAGATTAATACCAAAACGGGCACGAAGTGGAGCCGTCAGCAATCCGCTACGGGTGGTTGCACCGACCAGCGTAAACGGATTCAGGTCAATCTGAATGCTACGTGCCGAAGGTCCCTTATCAATCATGATATCTATCCGGTAATCCTCCATGGCCGAATAGAGATATTCCTCTACCACCGGCGATAAACGGTGAATTTCATCGATAAAGAGCACATCGTTCGGTTCGAGACTCGTCAAAACTCCTGCCAGATCGCCCGGTTTGTCGAGCACCGGACCGGAAGTTACTTTAAAGCCTACTCCCAATTCGTTAGCTATAATATTGGAAAGCGTTGTTTTACCCAATCCGGGAGGCCCGTGCAGCAGAACGTGGTCGAGTGCTTCGCCACGCAGACGTGCCGCCTTCACAAAGATGCGAAGGTTTTCCACCACCTTATCCTGCCCGCTAAAGTCTTCAAAGCTTAACGGACGGAGCGCATTTTCAAAATCCCGCTCCCGTGAAGTCAGCTGATGTTCGCGTATGTTAAAATCTTCTTGTTCCATTTTCTTCTTGAAATGTAGGAGACAAAGATAGAGAAATCCATTCATTTTCGATATAAGAAAGAATAATAAAAACCTCCGGCCATTACCCATTTCTCTTTTCCAAGAGGAATAATGAAGAATAAATCTCAAAATTGATGCGATGATAAGATGTCATTCAGTCTTCTTTCGGTGACTTCATTCCCTGATAACAAGGGGATCATTTTCAATATTACCAAAGCGCAATTATTCTCAAAGGCATGAGAAAAATTTCTCAATGCAATGAGAAAATATTCTCATAGGCATGAGTATTTTTTCTCACTGCGGTGAGAATTTTTTCTCATCACGGTGAGAATACTCTGAGAATATAGCAACCTGCATCTGGCTGTGTATAAACATAATAACAAGTAATTGCTTTCCGCTTTTCCCCTGCTATTTAATGACCATAAAAGCCTCTTCTTCCTAAAAATATCGTATTTACACATTCTTTTCTTAAGCAACGCATCATTCTATTGAAGAATAGAGTGAAAAAGTACACAAGCCCGGTTTCGGTCTTCTACTCTTTTGCCCGAAAACAATTAGTTTATTTAAAACGTAATAACTACTTTTGCACCATCTATATACACGCAATCGACTATGGTTCTAAATTATATCTGGATAGCATTCTTCGTTATCGCCTTCATTATCGCCCTGATAAAAGTAATTTTTCTGGGAGACACGGAGATATTTACAGCTATCATGAACTCAACTTTCGACTCTTCGAAAACCGCTTTCGAAATATCTCTGGGACTGACCGGAGTACTGGCCCTCTGGCTCGGTATCATGAAGATCGGAGAGAACAGCGGACTGATCAATGCACTCGCCCGCTTTCTGAGTCCGGTACTCTGCCGCCTGTTTCCGGACATTCCCAAAGGGCATCCGGTATTGGGTTCCATCTTCATGAATATGTCCGCCAATATGCTCGGGCTCGACAATGCCGCCACCCCATTGGGACTCAAAGCGATGAAAGAACTGCAGGAACTGAACCCGAAGAAAGATACGGCTTCCAATCCGATGATCATGTTTCTGGTTATCAATACTTCCGGCCTCATCATCATCCCGATCAGTATCATGGTATACCGTGCGCAGATGGGGGCTGCCCAGCCTACGGATGTGTTTATCCCTATCCTGCTGAGTACTTTTATCTCGACTCTGGTCGGTGTCATAGCCGTCAGTATCGCCCAGAAGATCAATCTGATCAATAAGCCTATCCTGATATTGATGGGCGTTATCTGCCTTTTCTTCTCCGGATTGATTTATCTGTTTCTGAATATTTCGCGTGAGGAAATGGGTACTTACTCTACGCTGATAGCAAATATTCTTCTGTTCGGGGTGATCATCCTGTTTATTCTGACAGGGGTCCGGAAGAAGATTAACGTATATGATTCTTTTGTAGAAGGTGCCAAAGAAGGCTTCACGACAGCCGTACGAATCATTCCATATCTGGTTGCCTTCCTTGTAGGCATTGCCGTATTCCGTACTGCGGGAGCGATGGATTTCCTTGTGGGAGGCATTGGTTATGTAGTCGATCTGTGCGGAGTGGATACCAGTTTTGTGGGAGCATTGCCGACAGCGCTGATGAAGTCTCTCAGCGGTAGCGGTGCCAATGGGCTGATGATTGACACGATGAAAGAGATGGGACCGGATTCGTTTGTAGGCCGAATGAGTTGCGTAGTACGCGGAGCTTCGGACACCACTTTCTATATCCTTGCCGTTTACTTCGGCAGCGTCGGAATCAGTAAAACCCGGAATGCAGTCACCTGCGGCTTGATTGCAGACTTCTCCGGTATTATAGCCGCCATCTTAATCAGTTATTTATTTTTCTTTTAAATCATAGACTCAATTATGGCTGTAACTTATCAAACCGAAGGCGTCAAGATGCCTGATATCAAAAAACGGGAAACTACAGAATGGATAAAGAATGTAGCTGCCTCTTATGGAAAAAGACTCGGTGAAATCGCTTATATCTTCTGCTCCGATGAAAAGATTCTGGAGGTAAACCGACAATATCTGCAACACGATTATTACACGGATATCATTACCTTTGATTATTGCCAGGGTGATCGTCTGTCGGGCGACCTGTTTATCAGTCTGGATACGATACGCACCAATGCCGAACAATTCGGGGCAGCTTATGATGATGAACTACACCGGGTTATTATTCACGGTATTCTTCATCTCTGCGGTATCAATGACAAAGGTCCCGGGGAAAGGGAAATTATGGAAGAGGCGGAGAATAAGGCGTTGGCAATGCGATAGTTGGCGATGCAATAAAAAGCCATTGACCGGATAAAATTAGCACCCCGCCACAATCACTGCGACGAGGTGCCCCCAAGTATCTAAGAGAGATAGTTATTGTTCCGTTAACGCTTGCTTTATTTTAAAGACAAGACTTTGATAATGTGCCCGGGTAGTAGCATCACCCGTATTTACTTTGCTTCGCAGCAAACTATAGCTATCCATTACCTTCTGATAAATAGCCGGATTCTTAACCATATCCACACTTCCGAGCGGGTTGAGTTCAAAGCCGGCTTTCGTCCAATCGACATTATCCGTAAGCAGTTGTTTCTCAACTTCATTCAAGTCTTTAAATGAGAATGGAGAAGATTTTTGTTTCAGCATTCCTCCTTCTTTCAACAACTTTTCCACATAAGTAATTTGCAGGTTACGGTCGTACATATTCAACCGGGCACCGGATATAGTTTTCTTCCACACAAAATCATAAATATCATCCATATATTCAGCAAAAGTATAAGCCTGTTTGGGATATAACTCCTCATACAAAACAAGACTGGATGTAATGTATGTGAAGAACAAACGATTCATAATGATTGACTGCAAAGTACTTGGCGAATAAGTCGGACCGGTATACTCAATCACCTTCTTGTCAAGTACCCATTCGGGTAGTTCCATCATAGTTTCCATAATAAACTTCAATGCCTCCTTCTGTTCAGCTTTCGGCACAAAACGGATAACAGGCTTTTCGCTGTCCCGTCTCGGCTCATCAAAATAAATTCCACCGATGGACACCATGGCATGCAGTAAGTAGCGTTGCATCTGCATAATCACTTCCTGATATGATTCCGTCAAGCGTTCATATTGATGATCATCTTCATAGGTCCATTCCGGCAGGTTTTTCATGATAAGTTTCAGATTCTTTAAGCCATATCTTCCTGCCTTCACGGCATTATCACCCAAATCCTCAGATTTACAAGAAGGATCGACCTCATTAATAAAAGGCTGCGGACCGTATTTGTACATCGGATCATTCTCTTTCTCTTTGATCCACTTGTTTAAAGTAGCTTTCTCATCTTCAGGAGATGCCGCATCAAATATAGGTTTATATCCCCATTTGATGGCAAACTTATCATATACACCCAAAAGCGGAGGAGTCAGAGCAACTCCTTTGTCTTCCGGCTGAGCTACATAATTATAGCGCGTATAGTCCATGATGGACGGAGTTGTACCATACTTCTGAGTGAAAGTGGCCGAACGGAGCGAATCTACCGGATACGAATAAGATGCACCAAAGTTATGCATCAGTCCCAGGGTATGTCCGATCTCATGCGCTGCTACATAACGTAACGAGCTTCCCATCGTCTCGTCATCAAACACAGCCTTGCGTACTTTGGGGTCAACAGTAGCAGTCTGAACAAACCGCCAGTTATGCAACAACTTAATGATATTTGAATAAAACAAGACGTCGCCCTGAATGATTTCACCCGAACGAGGATCGGCACAGGAAGGTCCCATTGAATTTTGTATCGGAGTGGTAATCATTCGGTAGCAGCTATAACGAATATCATCCGGATCAAAGTTCGGATCATCCTTCGGATAGTCTTTCGCTACAATCGCATTCTTAAATCCTATTTCCTCAAACGCAACCTGCCAGTCTTCTATTCCTTTCTTTATGTAATCTCTCCACTTGTCGGGGATAGCAGTATCAACGTAATATACAATCGGCTTCTGAGGTTCCACCAACTCACCTTGCTTATAACGTTCCAAGTCTTCTGGTTTTGGTTGCAAATCCCATCGGTTGATGTAAGTAAGTTCTTGCAAACCATCTTTCTTTTCAGTATAAAACCGCTTGCTTTCATCAAAATAACCGATACGCGAGTCTCCATAACGAGGACGCATAATTTCCTCCGGCAGCAAAATAATATTACGCGTCATGGTTACAGTGAACGGTCCTCCGTCAACAGTATAACTCATCAGCGTCTTGATGTTTATATTCAGCGGAAAACACTTCATTCCCAGAATAGTCGATTTGGAAGAAGCAAGACTTCCCTTCAGTGCTTTTCTCTTCATCAATACATCCATTATATTTTCCGAACGAAACGGGCTGAATTCGGGTACATCCGTTATGAAAAGCGAACTCATATCGATGACATATGCTGAAGAGTCCGGTGAAAGACTTTCTATCTTATATGCTTCCCAAATAGGGTCTGAGAAGTTGCGCTGAAAAGCAGCATACATATTGGAAGTGGTGTCACACAAATTGCGCACCATCTTTTTGTGCATGTAGATTTTCTTTTTATCTGCCGAGAAAGTTACCAGTACCGGATTGCGTGGCATTTGTCCGGCAGCTATATCTTTATTGTTACTGGTACTCGATACTCTGGACGCAATCATAAAATCGCGTCCCATCAAGTCTTTAGGTATTTCGAAATAATACTTATCCTTAACGATGTGTACCTTAAACATGCCATCAATCGTCTTGGCTCCTTTCAGTAGTTTTTTGTATTCGGTCATACTACTCTTTGTGGAATCTTTTGCCGCCGGCTGCTCTGTTTCCGCTTTTGCTTTCTTCTTTTTCTTTTTAAAAATCTGACTTTCGGCATTAGCAGTTACCGCTCCGGCAGTTAATGCTCCTACAAGTAATAAGGTGAAAATTTTGTTCATATCATGCTGTTTTTAAGTTCTATAGTTCCAGTTTGGACAGATCGAATCCGTTTTCAAGCATAGCTTCCCGAATCACATCATACTTCTTCTTCATTACCGGATATTTATCGCAGATTTCCTGAATCTCGGCAGGAGTTTTCTCAAAGACGAAATTCATCCATTGCGCAAGGTCTTCACTCTTTAAAGGAGCATAAATGGAATTAAAATCCGGCCAATCTTCATCAATATAGGAGTTCTCAGAATAAGTAATCACCCCATACTTATAAAAATCGATTTCATTAGGGTCCGTTCCTTTAAAACGATACCAGTTCGGGTCGTACAATTTCGGTTCAACTTCTTCACTAGCTTCATAAAAAGCATCTGAAATAGTAAACAATCCTCTGACTTCCGACATATACTTTGCCCAAAAGCTGGCATTCACATCTGCTCTGATTTTCACAAACTCCTCATCGGTCATTGTTTTCAGAGAAGATGATACATTACCTAAGGCTATAAAGCTGCTACTAGCATAGCAATTCATGATGGTTGTCTCACCATAAGAGGCCATCCGGACCTCTTCAGATAACAATATAGAAAAAGGTAAATTCTTCTTTAAAAAACTATCCGAGTACAAATTCAATAATACCTTTTGCAAAAACTCAATCCCTTCATCAATAATCTCCTGCTTTTGTTCGGGAGCAGTTATTTTAATTCCGTTATTCGCTGTAAAGTTGAATTTATAATCAGCCTCAGTCGGATTAGTTATAATCACAGTCTGATATTTCTGATAAAACTGGTATATAAAATGCTGTGTCGGATCTGACGGGTCATCTGTCAAAATGTTGTATTTATCCGGTTGCTCAGGAACGATTAACGCATCTTCATGATAACAAGAAGACATACCTGCCAACATACAAATTAATAATATAAGTTTCTTCATAATCGATCAATTATTAACAGGTTCACTATTCGGACGGTCGAATATTTCTATTTCCGTATTTCTCTCTCTTTCGCTCTTAGGAATCGGCAATACGTATCCTTTCTCTTTCAGTTCGAAGACATCCCCTGCTCCCTCGTTCTCCTTTGAACTGTAAGTATGCGTAAGAGGAGGGCAGCCATATCTGCGCAAATCAAACCAGCGGAATCCTTCAAACGCCAGTTCTCTACGGCGTTCCTTACGTACGGTTGCTACAATTCCGTCTTCATCAACAGCTAACGGCGGAGTTCCCGGTTTCATACGATTTTCACGGAGCTCATTTAAGTCAGCAAGAGCCTTGTTCGTATTGCCAAGTTCAGCAAAAGCCTCAGCACGATTCAGATAAGCTTCCGAAATACGTAAGGCGTTGGCATAGACTGTAGCAGAATTTTTAGTCCACTTAATAGGTGTATAGACACTATACTGTTTGTTAGTAGGTCTGGTCTGGTTGCCGATTGTATTCTTGAAATAATTCGTAAGACGCAAATCATCTTCCGAATATAGCGCTAGCAAATCATCAGAAACCACCAAGTTCCCCGTATATCTGAAATCTTCTTTCATATGCGTCTCAAGTGATGTAAGTCCGTAGGATAACAAGATTTCTTTGTTAGCAAGAGAAAAGAAATAGTGATCCTTTTTTTCCTGAAGTTTGTAAAGTGGCTGAGTCGCGACCTTAAAGACCGAATCACAATAAAGAATGGTCACATCATATTTCTCCTGAAAAAGAGCAATACGTGATGCCAATAGATAAGCACTCGGCAAGTTAGGACGGAAAATAGTTTTCTCACCTCCTATAGCCTTAAAACACTGGATAGCCTTATTAATGTCTTCTTCCATTTGGGCATAAACAGCTGCATTCGTGGCCCGCTTCATCATCTTATCTGATAAGCCGATTTCTTTATTGAGCGGTACACATAAGTCTTCATTTGCCGTTGCAGGATGATAAGGCTTTCCATACAAATTAGCAAGCATAAAATACGAGAAAGCCCGCATGAAATAAGCTTCACCTGCTAAATCCTGACGTTCCATATCCGTCCCGTTCATGGTATAAAGCTGGTCCAGTATGATATTAGTCATCAATATCTTATGATAATAGACTGTCCATGCAACATCCGGCGTAAGTTCATTTGAAATTCCCACTTCCGGGTTTCCCTGCCACGTATAATATGCCCAAACATATTCTCTGAAATCATTAGAAATGACTTGTGGTCTGGTTCCATAGTAACATTGGTCTTTCACATCGTCTGTCATATATTCCAGATAAGGATGAGGTATGTCTTTTTCATTCGTTTTCATTACCTCACCGAAGAACAGTTCCTTGTAATCCTTCACCGATCTGGGTATCATCAAATCTTGTGAACTTTCTTCCAAAAAGTCACTGCACGACGATAATGTGCAGATAAACAATATGATATATAAATTGTACTTTTTCATCATCATTCATTATTAAAGAGTAATATTAAAGCGAAGTGAGTAAGAACGCTGCGGTGGTATACTTCTTGAGCCAAATCCAATCTGTTCAGGATCTCTGCCCTTCAGCGCTTTATCTTTAATGACAAATACATTACCCATATCAAAGCTGACACTTGCTCCTTTCAGATAGACAGGTTTCAACCATTCACGTTTAAAATCATAGCGAATAGACATCGAACGGCATCTGAGGAAACTGCCTGAAACTACACGGATATCACTCTTATTATACATATCCCATCCATTATCCGCAATACGATAGGTCACATCCTTATCGTTGATCTGCAAACTCTTATCCGATAAAACCGGTATAATGGTTCTGTCTTCATCACCCGGCTCTCTCCAACGATTCACAAATTCACTGGACATATTCTGATCCGGATAAGGAAGCCGCTGTCCGGAGGACTCATACAAATCATTCAAGCGCATTTTATTGCCAAAGCTGAATGAGAACAACGCATTAAATGTAATATTCTTATATTTCAAATAAGTAGAGAATCCACCGGTCAGATCGGGTTCACGTTTTCCGGAAAGAACAAAAGCGCGGTCATACATCTCCTGCAAAGAATGAACCACAGCATTTCCTTCTTCATCTTTCTCATTAATATCCTTAAATGTAGGAAAACCCTGATCATCCAGTTTATCAAATTTATAAGAATAGAAACTATTTATCGCATTGCCATTGCTCACTAATGTTCCTGCAATATAGTCTTGCCAAGTGATCGCTGAGTTCCCGGCATTCAACACTTTATTGTAGTTTTTACCTGTATTGAATGATAAACTCCACATCCAGTCCCGGGTCTGAATCGGAACAAAAGAAACAGCCAAATCCCAACCTTTATTCTCAACATCACCATCATTAATGGAGACACTTGACGCACCTGTAGAAGGAGCTACGTTTTTCGTAACCACCTGATCTACTCCCTTTTTGTAATATACATCAAGCGATCCATAGATTCTGTTATTCCAGAATGCCCAGTCGATTGCAATATTATACGAATTGGTTTTTTCCCACTTCAGTTTATTATTCGGCAGCTTATACAATGTTGAAATATACTCCTGTGGCATTGATTCCAATGTCCCCAAACTAGCAATCAAGTTAGGGGTCTGATCCGGATGCACGTTACCTTGTATACCGTATGAGGCACGAATTGCCAGATCATTCAAGAAATCGACGTTCTTCATAAACTTCTCATTGATAACATTCCATCGTGTAGACACTGACCATATTGGCAGAAAACGAACGCTCTTGCTCTGACCGAACTTATTAGAACCGTCAGTACGTATATTGAAGTTCAGAATATAGCGACTGTCATAAACATAAGCAGCCGTAGCATATAATGAAATCACATTATTCTTTGTATCGGTCACCACATCCGGATGACTCTTTACCAAAGCACCGTATCTTTTCCAGACTGTCGGGTCAATATCAACAAACTTTTTACCTCTTTCGGGCAAATAACCATATTGCGTAGAGCTTAATCCGTCATATTTTGAAGATCTGACTTCTTGTCCGATACTTCCGGAAACTTCATGTTTTCCGAAACTTTGCATCAAAGACAGGCTATTTCTCCATGTATAAGAAGTATTACGTGTATTGGTCGTCATCAACTCTCCTCCAAACGGAAGCAGACAATATCTTTCTGCAAATTCAGAATCTTCAATGGGATTCGGCAACATCTTCCCATAGGGACTTTGTCGCATAGAAGAAATATAATATGATTGTTCATCACCCCAGTTTTCTTGTGTCACGTTGCTTCTGGACAGTCCTAATATAGATGAAAATCTCATCCATGAAGCAACCTTCCAATCCAGATTGACAGCTACATCTATAGCGGAATTATCATTCTTGTTTCCTGTATGATTCAGTTCGTTCATGATATTGTAAGACAATACTCCGTTACGTCCAGCCTCATTCGCATAGAAATACAACTCATTAGAAGCTGTCCGAAGTGGAATAGCCCGTGAAGTATTATAAGCATACTCATACACATCAATGGAAGTATGAGGATGTTCGGCTTTGGAAAGCGAACCGCTAACCTTTAATCCCAAATGTATATTCCGGTTAATTCTGGTATTTATTTTAGCCAGTACGTTATAGCGCTCTAACCCTTCCCCTATCGTCACACTGTTATTATTCGCATATCCCATGGACATATAATAATTACTCCGGTCATTTCCACCTGTAATGGATACCGAATGCTGATGTGTAAATGCTGTACGGAACAGCAAGTCATACCAGTCGGTATTTAATCCTTTCAGGGTCTTCACCTGGTTTAAGAATTCCTGATAGGTAATATCCTTATTCCACAGATGTTGCAATGCCCCTTCATAGCCAATATCCGAAGGTTTGTAACTTCCGAAAGATAATCCCCTCTCCTGCATTTCGATAGACATATCAATTCTGTCGGCAGAATTCATCCGAAACATTTTATCGTAAGTAGGAGGAGCTGTTATCCCCAATGTAGCGGTATACGAGATACTCGGTTTCTGGCTTTTTCCTTGCTTGGTAGTGACCACAATAACTCCATTGGCCGCTTTGATACCATAGATAGCAGTAGCACTGGCATCTTTCAGAATATCCACACGTTCAATATCTTCCGGATTGACCGAACCGATGGCATTTCCGATCAGATTTATCTTATCCGGACTGTTCAGTTCCTCTGTAGAGATATTGACAGGTTCTTCCAGAATAATTCCATCGACTACCCATACCGGTTCTCTATTTCCTGTAATAGAGGAAGATCCCCTGATTCTAATCTTAGGAGCAGCTCCCGGAGTAGATGACATATTCATCACAGCAACACCCGGCAGGCGTCCCTGCAACATTTTGTCGATAGACAGATACTCCCCACCAATCAGATCAGCTCCCTTTATAGAGGATATGGAGCTTGCCAACTTCCGTCTGTCAATCTCCTGATAACCTGTTACTACAACTTCATCGATTGACTTTACATCCGATTTCATCACGATTGTCATAGGTTTAGTACCGGCAACTTTTACTTCCTGTACAATCATTCCCAAATAGGAGACAATCAGGACAGGCTCTTTCTGATGGAATAAATTAATAGAAAATTTACCTTCATTATCAGTTATCGTCGAATGTTCCGTTTTAGAGAGTTTTATATAAGCTCCCGGCAAGGGCAACCCTCCCTCATCAACCACAACGCCCGTAGCCGTGCGGACATTCTCTTTAGGTTGCTGATATACAATGGTTACAATATTTCCTTCTATCTCATAACTGTATCCGGTATTTGCCAGCACTTTGTTCAACACCTCACTGATAGGCTGACTATTGCTCTGAATAGTGATACGAGGCATATTCTTCACTTGCTCCGTACTATAAATAAAGTTCAGGCCAGTCTGTACTTTTACAGCATCAAAAAATTCTTTAACTGTTGCAGATTTAAGATCTAAGGATACCCTCATTGCATTAGATTGCGATGCAGCCAACACCGGTGTAAACAACAAGGAAATAATACAGAGAAACATGATAATGCGTTCTCGAGCTCTCTTTTTTTGCATGTCGTCCTCCTTTTTTAATAGTAGTTAATATGTTTATTTCTTTATAATTATGGTCTTCCCCTGTATTTCCATTTCCAGATGAGTCACCCGCTGTATCGCTTTCAATATGGGCTCTATTGAGCCGTAGCGATCAATATCTCCTGTAAAACGTATCTTCTTGGTATCTTCCGATTCGAATACGACATCTTTGTTGTACCAACGTGATATTACATTCATCAGACTCTCCAAAGAACAATTATCAAAAACAAAACGTCCACTGTTCCATGCGATATACGGCTCGATATCCACTACGCTAATTTGTACATCTTGCGTATCAGCCTGAAGAACCGCCAATTCCCCCGGTTTTATTTTATATTCCCCTCCCTGATTAGGAAGCACACTTACAGAACCTTTCACCAGCACTACTTTCGTTATTCCAGGCACATGTGTATTTACATTGAAAGTTGTCCCGTACTGCTTGACCACTCCATTCGCCGTAATGACACGGAAAGGACGCTTGCTATCCTTGGCTACCTGAAAATAGGCCTCCCCATCCAAATAGACCGTGCGAGTGGTAGTACCAAAATGTGGTGGATATTTTAATGTCGTATTATAATTCAGATGCACTCTGGTCCCGTCTTCAAACGTCATCCAAAATTCACTGTCATCATAAGTACTCAACTTATTATTTTCTACAACAGAGACCTCTTCCGATTCGTTCACATCAGTCTCAGGGACAGACGGCTGAGCAACAGTCACTTGTTCCACCGAATCCTGTAAAGGCTTAGCAGGCACTGATTTTAAATCCATCTTCTGTCCATTTGCCAGAACCAGTGTTGCCTTTTGTTTACCCATCTTCTCCGACCGGATCATAGCAATACGAACTTCATCCGAAATCACCGGCTGAGAATCCATCAGCCGCAAAGTCCAAAACCATATTGCAAAACCGATTATCGGCAATAAGAAGATAGCCGCATACCGTCCTATTTTGATCCAACGAGCAGAGCGAATAGAGAAATGCTTTTTCTGAAACCTTTCCCAAGCACGTGCTTCATCTACCTGGGCAAACTGTTTATACCTGTCAATCAAACAAGCCTCACGCATCAGACGATCATAGTTCTCTCTATTTTCTTGAGAACTATCAAGCCATGACTGCAACTGTTTTTTATCTTCTTCCGAAGCGTATCCCAGCAACTGATCATGGATAATAGAATTTATACTTCTTTTACGCTTTATCATATTATTTCAGGTTATTTATAGCAAAGACGACTAAGAAGAAAAAATGAGGGACAGGATTCTGAAGTTTTTTTATTCAAAAGATACTTTATTTATTTAGAAGACCGTTCTTTTTGTACAATAATCAAGAAAAACAACGAACATTTTGTTCATTGCAAACAGGTGTTAACAAGTAAAGCGGATTGAGTGTTATGCTTCTTTTTAGGGAAGTAACATTTGTAATAATAGAAAATGATAGGAGCCTAATTTTTTTCTAAGGAAGGACATTGCTCTCTTCTTTTGAGTCTTCACAGTTTCAAGAGAAACATGGAGTGCAGTGGCAATCTCCTCGTTCTTCTTGCCTTCCATATACATCAAAAAAACTTCCCTACATCGATCCGGCAGCGCATCAATTGTCTGAAGAAGCTGGCGATAGACTTCTTCACTAAAGAAGCCCTCTTCCTCCTCTTCCATCCTAAATGTAGTGGAATGACTATCAAGCATCTTCTGAAGATAATTGCCTTCCACATCCTTATGTTTCAAATAATCCAAGGAAGCATTTCTGACAGAGTTATACAGATAAACCCTGAATGAAGCCAGAGACCGGAAAAACATCTTTTTCTCCCAAATAGTGGAGAATAACTCCTGGACAATATCTTCTGCAGATTCTGAATCTCCGACAATTGTTATTGCATAGCAAACCAATGCTTTATAATAATTCTTATAAAGCAGTCGGAAAGCAGCCGCATCCAACTTATTAATTTGTTCTATGGAAATCTCATTGTTAGTCATTTCGGGAGTTTTGCGCCAAAAATACAAATTAAATAATAATGTTCTATACAGAAAGACTGATATTTTTCTCTCGGGCAATCTAGTTGTATGGTACTTTCCAAAAGATATCCGCCTATAAAAGATTCACCCGGATTTACATTCGACAATGTAAACCCGGGTGAAAAATGCTCAATATTGCATAGAAGAAATCTTTAAAAATATCTCTTACAATATTGTTTTCATAGAGACAAATTAATTAAGAGAGAGTTTATGTAATAGAGATTTATTCAATTTCCGTAGCTTTATTGATGCGGTAGATCAACAGGTCATAATGAGAACGATCTGCCTCAGGAGCCGTCGAAATTGCTTTCTTGAGCATGTCTTTCGTACGCATCAACAAGTCAAAATAGTAAGCAGCTATTTTTGTCTGGTTGGTATAGATCGGCGGAATTGAAGAAAAGCCTGCTACTTCTTCTGCATTTTGCAATGAATACATCTTCATATCCACCTTTCCGCCATTTCTCAAAGCAGCCAGATTGATCTCCGGTTTGCCGGTAGCCGCAAATCCTGTTTTTGAGGCTTTGAAACTACCAATAGGCGCAGTTGCTGTCGATGTTGAAATAATACTTTCCAGAAACGCTGTCTGTAGTGCTCTCTCGAAATTCTCCAACGGACGATGCTTCAAGACACCTTCCCAAACAATTCCATAGATATCATCCAGATATTCCGAAGCAGTATATGCTGCATCCGGGAAGCGTTCTGTACAAACCTCGACATAAGGCAGACGTCCGAAAATACCATTAAAGATATCCAAACGTAAACGGTCAGCCTTCTTATCTGAAATTTCAAATTCATTCAAATGAGCGGTATCGTCCACCCAATCCAGATTCTTTGCCAGTTCCAATGCTTTACTCAAAGCTGCTTTCTGTTTCTCACGATCTACCATTGAATAACTTGGTATCGCATCCTTCTCGCGAATATCATTCAAGTAAATACCGCCAATATAACTCAGTATTGCATAAATACGCCCGCTCAGTCTTTCACTAAGGGCAGAGTGTACACGTCTGCGCATTAAAAAATCACGGTCTTCCTTGGCAAACCAACTATAATAGTTCTCAAATCCTTTGCGAACATTAGGAAGCATATAGTCGAATGATTTCAAATGGTCATCTCCCAGACTTCCGCGACTATTACGAGGATCAGAATCAAAACGTGACTGATTACGTATATAAGCATAATATGGGTCTCCCGTATGTTCACGAATCCAGCTATCCAATGTCTCTTTTTCTTCCTGCAATGAAGAAGCATAGATAGGTTGATATAAATATTTAATCACCAGTTCGTCATATGGACCAGGCTTTGCATTAACCAGACACACTCCATTACGAACATCCTCCTCCGTAGCTACGTCATTAATGATTACGCCTCCCATAACAGAAGAAGCGAGACCATACTTTTGAGTAAAGCTTGCCGAACGCAACGAATCCACCGGATAAGCACAGGAAGCTCCCCAGTTCATTGTAAGTCCCAATCCGGTTCCTACAGCCTGAGCAATAGCAGCCTGAATCAACTCACCCTGTATCTCCTGCGGGAAAACAGTAGTACGCACACGAGGATCAATAGCAACAGTGGCCCCTATACGGTCAGCATACTGAACACTGATCATATTTGCATTAATCAGAATAGACGCGTTCAATATTTCACCGGTACGTGTATCTGAGTGTATCGTTGTCTGTGCCGAATTCAGCCAAGAAGCCGAATAACGTATTGTCATACAGTCAAAGCTGTTTGCATTGAACAATGTGTCATTCTTCGGGAATTCTTTCACACAAATAACATCTTTAAAGCCGATCTTCTCAAATGCCTTATTCCACGATTCCGCACCAGCCTTGATATACGGATTCCATTTGACAGGCATCAGACTGTCGATATAGAACACCAGTTGTTTGACTGGCCGAACCAGCTCGCCACGGCGATAGGCAGCAGAGTCGGAAGGCTCGATACGCCAACGTTTTGCATAGCGTATACTCTTCACTTCCTGAGTTGCCCCTGAATAATCACTTTTCAATTGTGTAGTCAATCCCAAACGTGAGTCAGCCAGGCGAGGAGTCATCGGCTCCTCGGGCAGAATACAAAGCATTTTAGTGACGACCGCTGTCAAAGGTACGTCTTTGTACATATTGTATGCTCCCATCAGCGTATGGTCGACAGTATATGACAACTCTTCACGTACACTTATATGATTTTCTGAAGCCGATACACCCAAAATAGCAGATTTATCCGATTGCAGAGAATGATCGCGCGACACGAATCCATAGTATCCGTTAGCCGATGTCGAAGGGAAAGGTTTGGTAAAAGCAGATCCCTCCAAAAATAATCCCTTCATATCTACCACAAGTGCAGAACTATCCGGAGTGCAAGCCAATACCTTAAAGCTTTTGAAAATACCCGGATTATGCGCATTGTCCAACGCACGTGCGATATAAGCATCACCACTGGTATTTACCGGCTTACTCAATAAAGGCATACGTGCCACAAGAGTAGAATCGATCATCTCAAAACGGAAACGTACGTCGGTACCCCCTAACTGTCCGGGAGCTCCTTCACCACCGTCACTCGTATTTTCAATAGAAGAAGCAAACAGCATCTCACGGCCTAACATGGCAACCGGGAACTCCACATACACTTTCCCTTCCACCTTATGAATAGTCATCAGCCCGTGTGCTGTCTGAACTTTCTTATTCTTGAACAGCTTCTGATATGGTGTCAGATTTTCCTTCTTATCTTCTTTTTTCTTCTTTTTAAAAGGCCAGAAAGCATTTCCTTCCTGTGGCAGGCAACATGCAAAAAGAAGCAATAAACAAAGTATCTTACTATATCTATTTCTCATACTTCCTATCATTTTAATGCCTGGTCAATTTTGTACAACAATAAGCGGTAGTGGCGTTGTGTATCAGCCGAACCGGTAGAAGCACTTGCTGCAACCAGACTACGAACCTTCTTCAACTCACCGTAGTATATATGTTCCATCGGTTCGATCGGTGCTTTCAGATCTACATCATCATCAAATCCACTGATTTCCTCCAAACGGGCAGCCTGCATCTCACGAGGCTTGTTATTAAAACATCCCATAAATTCCTCCGAGATGATTCCGAAACGTTCGCGCGAAGCAGCTTTCAGCCATTCGGGCACTTCAATGTGAGCATACATATCTGCGATACCTTTACGGGTAGCATTCTTTGCAACCCCTGCAACCGAACCTTCAATCAGCTTCGTCAGATAATTCATCTGCAAACGCATTTCTGTTTCTGTCAAGGTTCTTCCGGCGCGGGTAGGAGCCCATACAAAACGTTCTATATCGGCAAGATATTCTTTCTGAGTATAAGGAGCTGATGTCGCCTTACCCGAACAGATAGCCACCGCACCACAACGAGACAAGATACCATCAATAATTGCATCTTCCATCTGCATGGCCACAGAAGTACGGATAGGGAATTCTTTCAGTGTTTCGCGTGCATCCAGCCACGAAAGGTCCTTCAGTTCATTCAATAAGAAATTCAGAGCCTTTTTTTGTTGTTGCTTCGATACAGTTTTAAAACTTGGGCGCTGATCACCGTCATAGCGTTCGTTCAGATAAATACCACCGATATCTCCCAAAACGAAAGTCAAATAACGTACGTAAGCATATACAATTTCATCATAAACAGCCGTGCGGAACTCAAAATCCTTATCCTTATCCGCTACCCAATCATTGATATGCTTTAGCAGATATTGCAAGTTGCGACGTCCATATTCAGAAGCTTTCACCGGGTCGTCTCCCAAATCTTCCTCTACTGAACTTGGGTCAAAACGACGTCTGAACTGTTGTTTACCATAGCGATATTTAACATCTCCAGACTTCTCACTGATCCATTTATCCAAGATAGGAATTTCTTCCTCTGCCGTTTTAGCCTCAAAGATCGGTGAATACAACCAGGCGATAGCGTAATAATCATACGCTCCCAGTTCCGGAGGAGTCAAACGCACGCCTCTCTCTTTATCACCCGGTTGAGCAATATAATTGTTACGGGCATAGTCCATAATAGAGTAAGTCGTACCAAACTCCTGAGTAAACTTCGGATCACGCAAAGATTCCACAGGGATAGAAGAAGAACCTGCCATATTGTGCATCAATGACAATGTGTGTCCTACCTCATGCGAGAGCACATAAGCGATACAATCTCCCAGCAAGTCTTCACGCAAAACAACATCACGTACTTCCTCATCAGCAGGGGCAGTCTGCAAGAAGCGCCAGTACTGAACCAACTGCACAATATTGTGGAATACCGTAACAGATGCATTAATGATTTCTCCGGAACGCGGATCTATCCAAGAAGGTCCCATCGCATTGGCCACCGTAGACGGAGCATAACGTATACAGGAATATTTGATATTCTCCGGGTCGAAGTTCGGATCATCTTTCGGGAAATCTTTTGCAATGATGGCATTCTTAAAACCGATCTTCTCAAATGCTTTCTGCCATACTTCAACTCCTTTATGGATATATTTATTCCAACTCAACGGAAAAGTATCATCAATGTAGAAAACAATAGGTTTCTTCGGCTCTACCAGTTCGCCACGGAGATAGGCTGCTGAATCCGATGGCTCCAGATTCCATCTGTGAGCAATGTGACGAGTACGCAACCCACGACCTTCGGAAGCAAATTCTACTACAGAGTGTTCAAAAATACCAATACGTGGATCAGCATAACGGGGACGCATCGGTTGTTCAGGCAACAGAATGAAGCTACGATTCATAACCGCAGTAAACGGCATTTTCTTCACTGCATAATTTCCCTTCATACCCACGCTGATTTTGTAGGTCAGTAAAGAACGTATACTCACATTATCCTCAAAGCCTTTGACTCCCTGAATAAATGAGCTTTCCTTCTCAAAATCCTTACTAATATCGGCTCCCATCATCTCCATCATTGAATATGGTGAGAACGGAGAAAGGTTCTTTTTATCGCTCAGCAGATAGTCTGTCATATCGAATACCACTGCCGTGCTATCGTTATTATATGCTTTGATCTCGAATGTTTCAGCGATTGCCGGCATGGTACTGCTTACCAAGCGCTTCTTGATTTCACGATCTTCAGAGAACTGACCTGCCTGTACACGACGCAATGTAATAGTTGAGTCGCGTTGCACAAAACGAATCAGAAAAGGATCACCTGACTTCTCTCCTACACAGCCGAACTGGTTATCGGTCGTTTCCACGATGGTAGAACCAAGTAGAATATCCCGATTCATCACCTTAATCGGCAATTCAAAGTAAATTTTATTGTCCAACTTGTGAAGAGTAATGAAACCTTTAGCCGTGGTGACTTTCTTGTCTTTAAACAGTTTGTCGTACTTGGTTTCCTTCTTCTCTTTCTTTGTAGTCGCTTCGGTGGAAGCTTTCTTCTTGTTTTTCTTCTTAGCCACAGCGGGGCTGATCATCGCCCCACATAGTGCAACCAGAAGAAGTAAATACAGTTTTTTCAAGGTTTTATCGTTTTAAAGTTTTAACTAAATGATTCATTCCAAGATTCTTTCCATTTATAACGAACTTGAATTATTCGTCCAAAATCTTTTTCATGGAATAACACAAATTTATTTTCGGCATCATTCACCTGAATTACTTTATTCTGTTGGATCACATATTTTTTTAGAGTATAATCCGAATTATCATCATCTCCTTTCAAAATATAAACATCTCCATTTTCCAAACCCACTATAATATATTTGTTATTAAAGCATTCAGCATCAATTGAAGTAATTGGAGAATCAAACTGGGCACATGTATATATCTTATTTCCATCCGTATAATAAAAATAAAGAGTCTCTCCTTTACTTATAAAAAGATAAGGAGCTTTATCTTGATTGCGGCAAAGATAAAAGCAATTTTTGGACGTTCCGTCAATTACTGAACTTAGCCCCTCAATCTCACTTTGAGATGTAAAGCTAGCGCCAACTTTAGTGACAGAACTACCTCCTCCATAAGCTTCTACCGTAAATTTCTGTATATAGAACCTGCCAGCTTTATCTTTAATAATAGACATATAAGAGACATCTCCCCAATCAACTAAACTAGCGCCTACAAAGTATACAGAATAATCCTTCATGTTATCTAACCTAGCATCAGAAGGACCATACTCATACTCCTCCACCTTCAAAGGTAGTACCTTTCCAGAATAGTTATAACCTTGCCAACTCTTATAATCAGCAATATGCAAATATTGCGAAGAATTTTTATCATAAAGAACCATACCTCCATGTTCATCAAAAGGAGCATAAGCAATCATGCTACCATCCACTTTTACCTTGCCTTCTTCATCAGATGTTAATGGTCGGTCAAGGAAATTACTAGAGTTAAACAATAAATTGCTATCTTTAACGCGGGTATAAATAGTTCCATCCTCACCAATTGCCATTGTGAGAAACTGCATATCAATAACACCTACCGGAACAAATCCTTCTGGATATGATTTACTAAGGAACATTTGAGACAATATCCCTTCTTGCTTATAACTGCTACCTGATATATCAACAGCTCCTTGACCACCCTTCTGTGCTACCCATAGCCAACTGGTTTTATCTTCTCCATCCCAGCGCTCTGTCCAGTGAGGATACATAGAAACAGGCTGTGTTCCCATCGGTACACCATTAATCATTTGATAAATATCACGTGTAACAACAGGCTTTAATATTCCCTCTTCAGTCTGTTCTCTCAAAAAAGCTAAAGTACTGATACCTTCTTTCTCAGAAAGTACTACCCAACCATTAGAGGCATAAGCAGAAGAAACAGAAATGTACGTGGAACCAAAATAGGTAACTCCTGTGTTATTATCCATTACAGCCAACCTCAGTTCTTTAGTACTAGCAATTGTATCAGCTACCCACTCTAGATCTCTAGTATCAGCTATGACATGTCCATCAAACGTCCATTCATATGATAAATCAGAGGATTCTTTTCCTAAAGTGAAAACCAATTTTGGTTTTGATGTCACTTTATCTCCTAACGCATACGAAGAACTTTCAGTCTCTACAGAAATCTCGATATCGTTCATTTCTCTATAATCATAATTTCCCTTATCCTCATAACAAGACGTGATGATCAAAAGGAACATTACAACAAATAATATCTTTATTTTCATATTTCAATTGCTATTCTAATTAGTTAATAGGTACAGCCATCGGAAACTCCTCACCAGTTGTATCATTTTTATCCATTACATTGTTTACTGCAATGTAGTACTTGAATGTCAATGCATATTGCCGTTTTTCGGCAGTACTTAGTTTTCCAAAATCTGAGATATTGGTGCATTTTACAAACTCTTCATATTTCTTTCTAGAATATGTACCTAAATACAACTTCGTGACATCATTGGTCCACCATAAAGGTTTACTAATAATATTATTGAATATAATTTTAATTTGTTCGTATTCCGGTATTGATCCTTCGAAATACTCATTTGGGAGAAGTTTCAAACACAACTTCACGTTCTCTTTCAAATCTTCCGTTTTTAACAGCATAACCTCCAATGTATCATTAGATAGTCCAGCTTTAAACATTGGATTATCAGGCAAACGATAATTTTTCTGATCGGCATTTTTTATCTTATCTTCACTCTCATCTTCCGCAACCACACTTACTTTGTAAGGTGTATCTATTGAAAACGGTTTTCCGATTAGCCCCAGACCAATCTTCACAATAATAGCATTACTAGTAGGATAGTTATTGAAAGATACTTCGAAATCCTCATCACCAAATTCCTTCAGTTGGCTAAAATAAAGATATTGTCCACCATGATAAGGTTTTATCTCATCTTCCGAACATCCCCAAAAACAAAGAGATATTAAAGCAAATAGAATATATTTTTTCATCTTTCTTTTTCGTTGATTATCATACATTAAACATCTTCATTATCCGGTTTATCAAATACAAAGATTGCATTATCTACCGGTTTCTTATCCATACGTTTGTATTGAAAAAACATTTGCCCTTCTCCTACAAACTCCTTACGCATATCCTTCAATAACTCTGTATGAAATCCTTCCAATGACCCAATACTGTTCTCCATATTAGTAGTCAGAATTCCTCTCGCATAACGTACTTCATCCAGCATTTTGCCAGCTTGAGAATATTCACCCTTACGAGCAAAGTATTCCCCCATAATATAATACATCTCACTCAAACGTATGCCTGGAACCATATCTGAACCATCCTGTCCCAACTTAATATCATATTTTAAAGAATATGCATTAGAATTATAAGAACCTGTCTGTAGAAGGAAACGACGATCCTGTTCTTTATTATCAGCAAAGATATTATCACTGTCAAGGATAAACAGTGTCTGATTTCCTCTTGTAATATAAGGTATATAGTCTTCTTGTAATGTTTTATTAAAAAAACACATAATAATACTATTATAGTCTTTAAGATTCGTACCTAAGCTTGAGTATTCCACAAAATTAAAACAGGATTCAGGCTTGCTTCCATATGGATAAGTCGCTTCTACGACCTCTTTTGCTTCTTTATAAGCCAGTTCATATTCTCCTTCCCAATAATATACACGTGCCAATGCCGCTACTATAGCATAATAATTCATACGATATCCTCTATAAGCGAAGAATACATCACTAGAAGCAATATCGCTAGAAAGTATGCTTGATGCCAACATACGATAACCTGTACTCATCCAAATTTTATGTTCATCAGTTATATCACACTTAGCTAACATCTCTTTTGCAGCTTTTAAATCTCTAATTATCTTAGAAAGAATCTCTTTACTACTTTCATATGGAGGAACAATGGTAGGATATACCTCTACATAGGGAATATAAGACTTTCCATCATCTTTCGATATGGCAGGAGCAAATAAACGAAGTAAATCAAAGTGTATAAAAGCTCGTAGTGCCAATGCTTCTCCCCAAATCATATTTTTCTCAAATTCTCCCTCTTTGAAAATAGAAGAACTAGCTTCGCTAACATTGAGAATCAAATTATTACAATTAGCTATATTATTATAACCAATAGACCATATATTGGAAATGAAAGTTTTCACATCCGAATCATCAAATTGGAACTTAGCCGATTTATAATAAGCTGAATTTTTAGGTATAAAATTATTATCTGTTTGATAATATTGAGCAATAGCATCCATAAATCCCCATGACATTGTTCGTCCATACATAGAAGAAGTGCCCAAATTCAAATATATTCCATTCAAAGCATTTCGATATCCATCTCCTACCTCAAAAAGCTTATCCCCATTCACCTGATTACTCGGTGCTACATCCAGCCAATCACTACAACTTGTAGTAAACAGACTTGTAGCCAACAGTAATATTGTATATAATTTCTTCATATTATTCATCTACTTTAAACTATTAAAAACTCATCTTCACCGAAGCTGCAAAAGACCGTGAATATGGATAATCCAAACCACGTTCAGCACGTACAGTAGCAACACGGAATAAATCATTTCCTGAAAGTTCTACACGTAACAGACCGATACGCGCTTTCTTCAACCATTCAGCATTAAAATCATATCCTAAAGTAAGAGAGTTAAATGTCAGCACATTATAATCTTGGATGAAACGGCTAGTAGGACGAGTCACTGCAACTACACCATCAGTCTGTAAACGTCCATAAGGAGTACAATCTCCAGGCTTTTGCCAACGTCCTGTCAATACACGACGGTCTACATTACTACTTTGAATATGTGCATTCTCAACCTTACTTACCAATGTAGAATTATAACGCTGTCCACCAAATTCATACATAAAGGTAGAATAGAGAGAAAATTGCTTCCAACGAAGGTTAAATCCAAAAGTACCCTGGAGTTTTGGCTCTTCGTTTCCAATCACAACTTGGTCAGCCGCATTCCAGTCATATGTTATTGTACCGTCAGGACGAAGATAAATTTCCTTACCATCTGCTGGATTGATACCTAATGATCTCACACCAAAAATAGATGTCAGAGAACCACCTTCTACATACTGCAAGTAAGTCTCACTATATTTTGAATCTCCTTTTCCAGAATCATATTTCGCATATTTTTCTTGTACGCGCTTATTGTACTCTTTCAGACTATCTGAGATTTTAGTTATTTTATTTTCATTATGAGCCATATTTGCAAAAACTGCAACAAACCAATCCTTTGCATTCAAAATATTACTTCTCAACTGGATTTCAACACCCTTATTCATCACCTCACCAATATTATCTTTGTAAGAAGTAAAACCTGTAGAACTAGGTAATGTAACACTATTAACCAAGTCCACCGTTTTCTTACGATAATATGAAAAGTTCATCTGGAGTAATCCCTTAAACATATCAACATCTAGACCTAAATCCATGTTATGAGTCTTTTCCCAACCCAATCCATTATTTCCCAATGCCATCAATGATGCTCCTAGACCTGTTTTAAACCAGTTGTCTGTAACTACTTTATAAATAGTCTGCGCTTCATAGGGAGAGAAGTCAACTTTACCAGTAATACCATAAGTTCCACGAATCTTTAGACGGTCCATCCATTCAAACTGTTTCATGAACTTATAATTATGCAAGTTCAAACCAAGACCACCGGAAAAGAAAGGTGCAAAACGTTGATCAGCACCAAACTCTGAGTTTCCATCGAAGCGTACAGAAACGTCCGCCAAATAAATATTATCAAATGAATAGTTGAATGTCCCTAATGCACCGAAAAGACGGCTTTTACTATCCGAGTTAGAAGGTAATCCAGAGACTTTATTACCATAGCCTGGAGAAGACAATTCGCCAGACGGAAATCCTTTGTAAGTAATACCAAAACTATCACCAGTACTTGAAGTAGCATTAATACCTACCAAAAAATTCAGATTGTGCTTCTTTATATTTCTGTTATAAGATAAAGTAGCAGTAGCATCCCAACTTAAACTATTGGAAGTAGCGATATCCAACTGTCCTGAAACCACATTATTTAAGCCTAACAAATCATCATTCTTCTTTGAACGCGGATCAAGAAAGGTACGTGCATCCGAATTTGACTTCGTAACACTAAATTGTCCTTTTAACAACCAGTAACTGTCGATATTCCACAACAATTCTGTATTATTAATCAATTCCCAAGACTTACTTCGATCATAATTCTTCAATGTAGCTTCATACAAAGGGTTTACTTCTCCTGATCCTCCGGTCCAAGGATAAGTTGTCTCCAAATATCTTCCATTCTCATCAATATATTCATCATATGGCAATTTTGAAGTATAGTCGGAGAAGCTTCCATAAGGAGACTCCTGAGATTTAGTATAAGTATATGAAAAATAGTTTCTTACCTGAAAAGCTCCAAGTCGATAAGATAAAGACAACCCACCAGCCATACGGTCGCGATAAGAACCTTTCATAACGCCTTCTCCACTATTATAAGAAAAGTCAGCTCCCCAACGCAAATCCTCCGTACCACCATCCAAATACAAACTATGTTTGTGATTGAATACAGTACGAAGGGGTTTAGATAACCAATAAGTATCAACTCCACGAACTACATTGTTCAGTTTTTGGTTGTAAAGTGCATCTAACCGACTTTGTTCACTAAAACCTTGTTCTGGATTTGCCTTAAATAAACCTGCAGCAACCTCTGTTTCAAGTTTCTCTCGTGCATTCATCATATTATAATCAGTTAGGTCAGGATATTCCAATGTTCCGGTAAAGTTATAATCGATATTGACTTTACCAGCTTTCGGTGTTACTGTTGTAATAATAACCACACCATTCGCTGCACGCGAACCGTACATAGCCGTAGCGGCAGCATCTTTCAAGATCGTAATGCTTGCAATACGGCTAGGGTCCATATCATACAATTTCTGCACGCTGATTTCAAAGCCATCCATGATAAAAGTCGGAAGGTTAGGATTGTTCTTCAATGATGTTTTAGAAAGGCTTTGCGCATCCAATTGTGTTGTTCCAATACCCGAACGTCCACGAATATACAATTCCGGAACATTATTCGGGTTCGAACCTGCTAAATTATTTTCAGCAATACGAAAAGAGGGATCGAACGTTTGCAAGGCCCCTAATACATTTGTTTTGGAAACCGACATCAACTGATCTGCCGTAACCGTCACAGAAGTACCCGTAAAGCTATTTTTACTGATCTTTGCATAACCGGTTACCACCACCTCTTCCAATTGCTTTGAATCGGGTTTCAACTTAAAGGTATGCACTTTATCAAGATTGAGCTTGCCAGTATGTATTTCCAAAGTTTGCATGCCTACAAAGGAAAGACGAATTGTTACATCTCCTTCAGGAAGTCCTAAAGAAAAAGCACCGTCTGCATCAGTCATTGTTCCGATATTTCTTTCTTTTCCCAGTATCAAAACCGTAACTCCCGGTAGTTCGCCACCCTGTTCATCCACCACTTTACCTTCCAACGTACGTGTCTTCTGATCTTTCTTCTTGATGACCACAATACCATCTTTGGTAGCATAAGTGAAACCTTTAGGTGAAAGAACGCGGTCCAGCAATTCCTTCCAAGGCTCGTTGGTAGCTTTTACAGTCACCGGTTCAACTCCTTTAAACATCTGAGAGTTATAAAGCATGTTGATTCCAGCTTTCTGTTTTACCGTGTTTAAAAATGTTTCCATCGGCACATCCTTCAAATCAAGCGTCACTTTCTTCTCATCAGGTGGAAGTGCCCATGCACTGAGTACCATACTCAATGCAAAAAGACATAGCATAAAGACTCTTCTTTTTTTCATAATTTTTAAATCAAAACTCAATATTACTCATTCTCATATATCAATATATTTCTTCCGTTTATTCTATAGTAGATATCGCCGGTTAGTTCTAATGCATTCAGGAAAGTATTGATCGTGCCATATCGCTGCAAGTCACCACTATAAGTCAGGTCGCGCAGAGACTCCTTCTCATAATAGACATGAACATCATACCAGCGCTCGAAGGTTTTCATGATATCGCCCAGCCGTTTGTTATTGAAAACATATACACCTTGTGCCCAGCCGATATATTCATTGACATCCACCACCCGCTTTTCAATGCCACGGGAAGAGGCGACTGCCTGTTCACCCGGCGCCAGCGTAATTGTATTCTGATCGGGTGTCGAGAAATTTACTTTCCCATATACAAGGGTGGTATAGCACGCATCCGCATCATTATAAGCATTGATATTAAATGCCGTACCAAGTACTGTTACTTCTCCGAAACGAGTCCGGACCACAAACGGATGTTCCTCATCCTTTCTCACATCAAAATAGGCTTCACCTTCCAGTGTCACAATTCGGCGCTTTCCGACAAAACGGACCGGATAAAGCAATTTAGAACCGGCATTCAAATGAACAGTGGTTCCATCAGCAAGAAGGACAGTATTCTCTCCTCCCCGTGGTATAACCAGTTCATTTGACTTCACCGGACTTTCATCGACATTTTCTTCTTCGTGTTGTTGTGTTGTGACGGTCGGTCGATATGACAGCACCCCTTTATTGTATTTCACCTGGACGCCGTCTACTATTACATTTATATCTTTCTTTTGTACATCAATAGTGCTTCCATCGGGCAAAGTCAACACTGCCTGTTTGCTACCCGGCTTGATTTGCGCGATACGTGTCTGGGACTCCTCCACTGCCTGATAATGATTTATGGCATAAAAAGAAATTCCTACTGCCAGTACTACCACCGCTGCGGCAGCATACCACCATGACCGGATACGGTGGATCTTTCCAGCGGACGAATTCTCTTTTTGTTGAATTTGTTGAAGGAAATGCTCGTAAGCCTTTTCCGATGAATATTTTTTATACTTATTAAAAGCATCTTTCAATTCCTCACTATCCTGCAATTTCTCATACACGGCTTTCAGTTCCGGATGCATAGATAAACGTTGTTCCAACACCTGCTGCTCTTTGTCGCTTGCATCTCCCAAAAGAGCCTTTTTTATCAAAGAGGCATCTTGATATGTGTTTTCTAACTTTTTCATAATTTTATCTATTTCTAATGAGGATTTTATCTTTGCTTTACTATAATTATACATAACGTCCATAAATGGGTGACAAAAAGATGATTATTTTTTATGAGATACTCTCCGTACGAAAACGGAAAAGAATGAAAAACTATCATTATGACATTATTCAGCAACAAAAATGACATATTTAACAAATCATTCCCTTTTCAGAATCAAAATTCAGCCATCAATAAATGACAATTAGGCATCTTAAAAAATATTTGTTTTTTTTCGTTGCCGCTATTAAAATGATGTATTTTTTAGCTTTTACTAAGGAGTTTGAAACTCATATTTTATCATCATCCGTCACTTTCGGACTTAGCTAATTGATATACAATGCAATAAGACACAGACATGGAACGAACACATATAGCTTACTAAAAATGCTAACCAAGCTTTGTTTACCTGTTAAACATAACGGCTCATCCACTTAAATAAGCCACATCACAGTCACTTCACCCCCACAAAAGCAAGGATGCATAGCCCGGTTTCTAATAAAATATAAGAGCAAGAAGTACAGAATAACTGGAATTTGCCAGCTTCTCGCGTAAGAATTTATAGCTACGGCTTTTCTGAGTTTTAACCGTATTGATGCTGACTCCCAGCCGGGATGCGATTTCATCCCACGAATGTCCCTCTATTCTTAGCAGGATGATACGGCGTTGTTCGGCGGGAAGCTCCTCGATATAGAAATAAAGTTGTCGGATAGCTTCTTCTTTCACAGTCAAAGCATACAACATTTCCTCGTCTTCAAAATCTTCTTCCTGAGGCAAGCCATTCAATATAGAATCATGAATCTGATGGTTGCGGATATACAACAGTGCATTATTATAGCAGGCACGATAAAGATAATTAGTCAGCTCACGGGAGTCGGAAAAAGTACGTTTACCTTCCCACACGGATATAAACACCTCCTGAACCAGATCTTCTACGGCATCGGTGAGGAACAGGATTTTCTCGACATATGAGCACAAGGCCGCATAATAGCGATCATAAAAGTCCCTCCAGATTCCCTTATCTTTCTGGTTGACACCTGCTACTATCAAATCATCTTTATCGCTCATACGGCAACAAGATTAATCAAACAATAAAAGACTCTCTTCAAATTACTGCAAAAACTGGTTATAATAGATATGACTTACAAATATATCTGTTTTTTCAGTATGTAAGTTCACCCCTCATATAAAAAAATAGAATAAAGGGGCATAAAATAAAAAAAGAGCGAATAACTCCGCCCCACCTAAAGAATCCCCCATAAATGGGATTCTTTTTTCTGCATCTCAATTTACCTGTTACCTGAAAACTACTTTTTTCCTAATACCTAATCAAAACAATCTTTTTCCTAAAAACTAATCTTAAAATCTAATACCTTAATTTTATAAACTAATACTACTCTTTTGTTATTACCTTATTTTCTAATACCTAAAAATCTTAGTAGTTTCACAACTACACTGCAAAGGTAGAGGTGTTTTGGAAAACAACAAGAATTCTTATGCTAAAAAACATGTTTTACCTTATTTTTTTGATTTATGTCAAGAGAAAGAGTTGAGGTTGGGTATAAAACATACATCCGAAGGCTGATTTGACACAAATTCTGTCCAAACGCTCCGTTTGTCTTCTATTTCATCACATGGCCCCACACTTTTCCAAGTGACAAAAAGTAAGCCTAGAATGTCGAAAAAGAGCATTTACATCTCTTTTTGAAAGGAATTGAAGCCTTGACATAAAAGAAAAGAAGCCAGAAACGTTACATCTTGCATATTTCCAATCCAAAATTACGGCGATTTTTTGCGCCCGCCCTGCCTCCTCCCCGAAATTTCGGAAGCAAAAACCGGCAGAAGATACAACTCTCGCAACTTTTCCGTAACTTTGCAGCGTTTGATAATAAATAAGGTAGAATGGATTTTAAGTACGATGTAATTGTAATTGGTGCCGGACATGCAGGTTGTGAAGCGGCAGCCGCCGCTGCGAATTTAGGTTCCAAAACTTGTCTGATCACAATGGACATGAACAAGATCGGACAGATGAGTTGCAATCCGGCAGTAGGAGGAATCGCCAAAGGACAAATAGTACGCGAAATAGACGCACTGGGCGGACAGATGGGATTGGTGACGGATGAAACTGCTATCCAGTTCCGAATCCTGAACCGCTCGAAAGGTCCCGCCATGTGGAGTCCCCGCGCTCAATGCGACCGTGCCAAGTTTATCTGGTCATGGCGTGAGAAACTGGAAAATACTCCCAACCTTCATATCTGGCAGGATACCGTCTGTGAATTGCTCGTTGAAAACGGTGAAGTAGTCGGACTCGTCACTCTTTGGGGTGTCACATTCAAAGCGAAATGTATCGTACTGACCGCAGGAACATTCTTGAACGGACTCATGCACGTAGGCCGCCACCAATTGCCCGGCGGAAGAATGGCAGAACCCGCATCTTACCAGCTGACAGAATCCATCGCCCGACATGGCATTGCCTACGGAAGGATGAAGACCGGCACACCGGTACGAATCGACGCACGCAGCATCCACTTCGATCTGATGGATACACAAGACGGAGAATGCGACTTCCACAAGTTCTCATTCATGAATACCAGTACGCGCCATTTGAAGCAACTGCAATGCTGGACCTGCTATACCAACGAAGAAGTGCACCGAATTCTGCGCGAAGGGCTGCCGGATTCTCCCCTGTTCAACGGACAGATTCAAAGTATCGGTCCGCGCTATTGCCCCAGCATCGAAACCAAGATTGTCACCTTCCCCGACAAAGAACAGCACCAACTGTTCCTCGAACCCGAAGGTGAAACAACACAGGAATTATACCTGAACGGATTCTCTTCTTCTCTTCCGATGGATATTCAGATAGCCGCGCTGAAAAAAGTACCGGCATTCAAGGATATCGTCATCTATCGTCCCGGATACGCGATTGAGTACGATTACTTCGACCCCACCCAATTAAAACATTCGCTGGAATCGAAGATTATCAAAAACCTGTTCTTTGCCGGGCAAGTGAACGGAACAACCGGTTACGAAGAAGCGGGAGGACAAGGACTGATCGCCGGAATCAACGCACACATCAACTGTCACGGTGGTGAAGCCTTCACACTGGCTCGCGACGAAGCATATATCGGTGTATTGATAGACGACCTGGTGACCAAAGGAGTAGACGAACCATACCGTATGTTCACTTCACGTGCCGAATACCGTATTCTTCTCCGCATGGACGACGCCGACATGAGACTGACCGAAAGAGCATATCACCTCGGACTGGCAAGAGAGGATCGCTACCAATTAATGAAGACCAAGAAGGAGGCATTAGAGCAGATAGTAAATTTCGCAAAGAACTATTCGATGAAACCGGCATTAATTAATGATGCCCTCGAAAAGTTGGGAACAACTCCCCTTCGTCAAGGCTGTAAGCTGATCGAAATTCTCAATCGTCCGCAAATCACGATTGAGAATATCGCGGAACATGTCCCCGCCTTCCAAAGAGAATTAGAAAAAGCAACCGCTGCAGACTCCGACCGTAAAGAAGAGATTCTGGAAGCGGCAGAAATACTGATCAAGTATCAAGGCTATATTGACAGAGAGCGAATGATAGCAGAAAAGCTGGCACGCCTGGAAAGCATCAAGATCAAAGGCAAATTTGATTATGCTTCCATCCAGTCGCTATCTACGGAAGCTCGTCAGAAGCTAGTGAAGATTGATCCGGAAACGATTGCTCAAGCGAGCCGGATCCCGGGAGTATCACCAAGCGACATCAACGTATTGCTGGTACTTTCCGGCCGATAAGCGGCAACGTTTCACGTGAAACAAATCATTTAAAGAAACGAGATAAACCAATGATTATGAGCAAAGAAACGCTAATTAAAAGCATCCGGGAAATTCCCGATTTTCCGATCCCCGGAATCCTTTTCTACGATGTCACCACCCTGTTTAAAGACCCTTGGTGCTTGCAAGAATTATCGAACATCATGTTCGAAATGTACAAGGATAAAGGTATCACCAAAGTAGTAGGTATAGAATCCAGAGGATTCATCATGGGGCCTATCCTAGCTACCCGACTGAACGCAGGTTTTATTCCTATCCGCAAGCCGGGCAAACTTCCCGCAGAGGTGATCGAAGAAAGCTACGACAAAGAATATGGCACGGACACTGTGCAGATTCATAAGGACGCACTCGATGAAAACGACGTAGTTTTACTACACGACGACCTGCTGGCAACGGGAGGAACTATGAAAGCAGCCTGCGAACTGGTGAAGAAACTGAAGCCTAAAAAGGTATATGTAAACTTCATTATCGAATTGAAAGACCTGAATGGCAAATCCGTATTCGGAGATGACGTAGAAGTAGAATCCGTATTGACTTTATAAACAAATTGCTTATATTTGCAGGGCGTAGAGAATCTACGCCCTTTTTTATTTCCCGCTATTTCATCTATAACGATTATGAATACAGAACCGGAAGCCAAAACGAATGAATATCTGAGAGGTATTGTAGCCAACCTGCCCGAAAAGCCGGGAGTCTATCAGTATCTGAACACAGAAGGGACTATTATATACGTTGGAAAGGCTAAAAACCTAAAAAAAAGGGTATATTCTTACTTCAGCAAAGAGCATGAACCCGGCAAGACACGAGTATTGGTCAGCAAGATTGCCGATATCCGTTACATCGTTGTTAACACCGAAGAAGATGCATTATTGCTGGAAAACAATCTGATCAAGAAATATAAGCCCCGCTACAATGTATTGCTGAAGGACGACAAGACCTACCCTTCCATCTGCGTGCAGAATGAATACTTTCCACGCATTTTCAGGACTCGAAAGATTATCAAAAACGGTTCTTCTTATTATGGTCCCTACAGCCACCTTCCTTCGATGTATGCGGTGCTCGACCTGATCAAGCATCTATACCCGTTGCGTACCTGCAATCTGAACCTTTCTCCGGAGAACATACGGGCGGGAAAGTTCAAGGTTTGTCTGGAGTATCACATCAAGAAGTGCGCCGGACCATGCGTTGGACTGCAATCGCACGAGGATTATCTGAAGAACATCGATGAAATCAAAGAGATTTTGAAAGGAAATACGCAGGATATTAGCCGTATGCTGGTAGAAAAGATGCAGGAACTGGCCAATGAAATGAAGTTTGAAGAGGCTCAGAAGATTAAGGAGAAGTATCTGCTGATAGAGAATTACCGGTCTAAATCGGAGGTAGTAAGTTCTGTCCTGCACAATATCGACGTCTTTTCCATCGAAGAAGACGATTCAAATTCGGCTTTCGTCAACTATCTGCACATCACCAATGGCGCCATCAATCAGGCATTCACCTTTGAGTACAAGAAGAAGCTAAATGAATCGAAAGAAGAGTTACTGACGCTAGGCATTATTGAAATGCGGGAGCGCTACAAGAGCCATTCACGGGAGATTATTGTTCCTTTCGAACTTGATCTGGAGTTGAATAATGTCGTTTTCACCGTTCCTCAAAGGGGAGATAAGAAAAAACTGCTCGATCTTTCTATCCTAAATGTGAAGCAATATAAGGCCGACCGATTGAAACAAGCCGAGAAACTGAACCCGGAGCAGCGCAGTATGCGTCTGCTGAAAGAAATACAAAACGAACTGCATTTAGACAAGCCACCTTTGCAGATTGAATGTTTCGATAACTCGAATATACAAGGATCGGATGCCGTAGCTGCCTGCGTAGTATTCAAAAAGGCGAAACCATCGAAGAAAGATTACCGTAAATACAATATTAAGACGGTCGTGGGACCGGATGATTACGCTTCCATGAAAGAGGTGGTCAGACGACGTTATCAGCGCGCCATTGAAGAAAATTCTCCCCTTCCCGACCTGATTATTACCGATGGTGGTAAAGGACAAATGGAAGTCGTCAGAGAAGTAATCGAGGATGAACTGCATCTGAATATTCCGATTGCCGGTTTGGCTAAGGATAATAAGCATCGCACGTCAGAGCTACTTTTCGGGTTTCCCGCACAGACGATTGGGATCAAACAACAAAGTTCTTTATTCCGTCTGCTGACGCAGATTCAGGATGAAGTACACCGTTTTGCGATTACTTTCCACCGCGACAAGCGCAGCAAGCGACAGGTCGCATCGGCTCTGGATAGCATTAAAGGGATTGGAGAAAAGACAAAAACAGCCCTATTGAAGGAGTTTAAAAGCGTAAAACGAATCAAAGAGGCATCCCTTGAAGAAATCGCAAAGGTCATAGGAGAAGTGAAGGCTCAGACTGTAAAAAAAGGGTTAAGCAACGAATAGGCTCACTTCTATGTGGCTATACGCTAAATTGTTAGTCCATATAAATCAAGTATCAGTATCATATGGGGCAAGCGTTAGTTTCCTCGGAGGAAACGCCAGTTCCCTTTAAAAGGAACGGTCGTTTCCATTAAAAGGAACGGCCGTTCCCTCGCCGGGAAACGACAGTTTCCATTAAAAGAAATCATAGGAAACTATATACCATTGATTTCTAACCACATAGAGTACTACCGGTAATGTTATAGAGTTTATGTTCATGTCTATACGGTTCTAAGGCAAACTCAATCAAGTTATGAGGCAAATACATCTGTCGTCCTAATAGATATGCTTCTGCACAACAGACAGACACGCTTCCGAATGACAGCTACGGTTAATACTTAATACCTAATACTTATCTCCTATAATATTTCCTTCCAATCCATCGTTTTTTCTTCTTAATTTCGTAAATTTGCCTTTCGTAACATTCAATAGAATAGAGAAAATATCAATGAGAATAGTTGTACAACGAGTAAGCCACGCATCAGTAACCATCGAAGGACAGTGCAAGTCTTCCATTGGAAAAGGGATGCTGATATTAGTCGGCATTGAAGAATCCGACGGACAGGAAGATATAGACTGGCTCTGCAAAAAGATAGTAAATCTGCGTATTTTTGACGATGAAAGCGGAGTAATGAACAAGTCGATCCTGGAAGATGGAGGTGAAATTCTGGTCATCAGTCAGTTCACGTTGCACGCTTCTACCAAGAAGGGCAACCGTCCGTCATACATCAAAGCCGCCAAGCCGGAGATATCTGTCCCACTCTACGAACGGTTCTGCAAAGACCTGAGCAGGGCGCTGGGAAAAGAAATCGGCACAGGAACTTTCGGAGCGGACATGAAAGTTGAACTTTTAAATGACGGTCCTGTTACTATATGTATGGACACCAAAAATAAAGAGTAAAACCTTGATGAAAAAGCCGGTAAAGCTCTTCGAAGAGTGATAAACAGGCTCTAAACATCAAACTAATCATCATAAACCAACAGCAATTATGACCCTGGAAGAAGCTCAAAAAGAAGTAGACAAATGGATAAAGACATACGGTGTCCGCTACTTCAGCGAATTGACAAATATGGCCGTACTGACTGAAGAAGTCGGAGAATTAGCCCGTGTCATGGCCCGCAAATACGGCGACCAGTCTTTCAAAGAAGGCGAGAAAGACAACCTTGACGAAGAAATAGCAGACATCTTATGGGTGCTCCTGTGTATCGCCAACCAGACAGGCGTAGACATCACCAAAGCCTTCAGGGAAAGCCTGGAAAAGAAAACGAAACGAGATAATAAAAGACATATCAATAACCCAAAACTGAACGATCATGGAAGAGAATAGCTCACAATCCAACAAGTATGATGCCGCATTGGCAAAGTATAACACCAATCTGAGCGATGCAGACATACAGGCTCGGGTGGCTGACCTGATTGAAAAGAAAGTGCCGGAAAACAATACGGAAGAAGTCAAGAAACTCCTGTTCAACTGCATCGACCTGACCACGCTGAACAGCACGGACAGCGATGAAAGCGTGATGCATTTCACCGAAAAAGTGAATGAGTTCGACAATGAATTCCCCGATATGAAGAACGTCGCTGCCATCTGCGTATACCCCAATTTCGCGGATATTGTAAAGAATACACTGCAAGTAGATGGCATCAATATCGCTTGTGTTTCGGGCGGGTTCCCTTCTTCTCAGACTTTCATCGAAGTGAAAGTAGCGGAAACGGCACTGGCTATCGCTGACGGTGCGGACGAAATAGATATTGTTATCTCTATCGGTAAATTCCTGAGCGGTGACTACGAAACAATGTGCGAAGAAATTCAGGAATTAAAAGAAGTCTGCAAGGAACGCCACCTCAAGGTAATCCTCGAGACAGGTGCTTTGAAAACCGCCTCCAACATCAAGAAAGCCTCTATCCTATCCATGTATTCGGGTGCAGATTTCATCAAGACATCGACCGGAAAGCAACAGCCTGCCGCTACCCCGGAAGCCGCTTATGTGATGTGCGAAGCTATCAAGGAGTACTATCAAAAAACAAACAACAAGATCGGCTTCAAACCGGCAGGAGGCATCAACACCGTCCATGATGCAATCATTTATTACACTATTGTGAAAGAAATATTAGGCGAAGAATGGCTGAACAACCGATTGTTCCGTCTGGGTACCAGTCGTTTGGCCAATTTGCTTCTCTCCGATATCAAGGGCGAAGAGATCAAATTCTTCTAAGGAATTACATTAGCAATCAAGTATGCCGTACCGCGCTTCACCTTCCGTTCCTATGGAAGGAAGCGCGGTATTTTTTATATAATAAAAACTAAAGATACTTATGGACAAAACCATTATTTTCATTATCTTTGTCATAGATGTAGCTATGCTAACATAGTTAATCATCTGTATTAGAGAACGTTTCTTTTATTACCTGATTCCTGGAATTCGGCAAAATTCAAAGTTATGAGTGGTAATAAGCAAACGGGTCTCACGCACCTTCATGTATATACTTTTGTTATATATCGAACGGAGCGTGAGACTGTTGCTTTTATGTCATCATAACGGCTTGCCGAAGCCCCAGGAAAAGACATATAGCAGCAGTTCTCACGCTTTTTTTAGTTAACCATAAGCGAAAAAGTATAAAATGAAGTCACACACAAAGAACTTACGTTTTAACCATAACCCCTTAAATCTGATACTCGGCACCAGAAAGAAACAAGGTCTGCGCATCGGTTATATGGAGGCTGCACTGGATGGCTTCTATCTTAACTGTATGGAAACCGGAGTACACCCGGAAAAACTAAGTAAACTATTATCAGATAAGTTCCATTGCACAGATGCAATTTCTTCCTGCCAGCTATTCCTATTCCTCATCAACGAAGGCGACAGAGCCTCCTATTCTATTATGGTCCCCTATTTACTCTCTACCGAAAACCTAAACCAGTTTGAAAACACCATCCGCGAACGCTTCTACGGAGTAGACCGATTCATTCAACAGGGCAGAAATCTATACAAATTCAAAGAGTATATAGAAGAAAGAGGAGAGCCGATTGTATGGATTAACGACTTAGAGAGAGGAGTGATCGGATGGGATATGGCACAAGTTGTCGGGCTGGCCCGGGCTGCCAAAGACTGCGGCTACATCACCAAAGAACAAGCATGGGAATACATCGAACAGGCGAGCACGTTATGTTCCGAAATCCTCCGCACACCGGAAGAAATAGACAAAAGTTTCCTCATCGGAGGAGCGATGAAATCGAATAAAATTGAAGATTGGGAGGAATTAATCCTGTGTTACTCTCTGCTCAGGAACAGTGGGGAGTAGTTATTTCTCACGGGCGACCACGTAATCCAGATAAGTCCGCAGGGCAAGGCAAATATTTGAATCCGGCAAGGCAGCCAGCAAATCAAAGGCCTTCTTTTTATATTGTTCTATTGTACGACAGGCATATTCAATACCTCCATTATCTTTGGTAAACTCAATCAGACGTACGATTTCATCAGGAGTTGCCGTACCTTCCTTCACCTTGAACGCTATCTGTTCCGCCCACGCATCTTTCGTTGTATTCAATGCATACAGGGCAGGCAGCGTCAGCTTACCTTCCAGCATATCATTACCAGTCGGTTTGCCGATCTTCTTGCTATCAAAGTAATCGAAAATATCATCCTTAATCTGAAAACAGATACCAATATATTCGCCCAACAGACGGGCAAAAGCGACTTCCTCCTCACCCACCTGCACTGACAAGGCAGCCGCCTCGGCACAAGCGGCAAAAAGAGCCGCTGTTTTCTTACGTATTACGTCAAAATAAACTTCCTCCGAAAAGCTATGATTACTTACATTCGAAAGTTGAAGCAACTCTCCTTCAGCTAGTTTCTGCCCCAGCGAAGATACCAGACGGATAATCTCATAATTATTAGTCTGCTCCGCGTGCACAAGGCTTGTAGCCAGCAGATAATCACCCGCCAGTACAGATACCTTATTATTAAATATAGCATTTACCGAAAGCTGACCGCGACGCTCGGTACTTTCATCGACTACATCGTCGTGCACCAAACTGGCTGTATGAAGCAATTCCAAAGAAACTGCCGCATGAAGGGTGGCAGGAGTCACAGCCCCATAAAGGCGTGCTACCAATAAGACAAGAATAGGACGCATCATCTTGCCATTCCTCTTGCGTATATGAGTTATTACGCTGTCGAGCAATGCATTCGAATCGGAAAGAGGGGTGTCAAAAAGAGCCTTAAAATCCTCCAGTTCCGCTTCTATCGGGGTTTTGATAAGAGAGATACTATCCATTCACAACACTATTTGAGCACAAAAGTAATAATAAAACGCTTAATACGGTATTTTTTTGTACTTTTACCATGAAAAATTAATTAAATCTATGGAGTCAGACAATAAATTATTTCTTTTAGACGCTTATGCACTGATATATCGGGCTTATTACGCCTTTATCAAGAATCCCAGAATCAACTCCAAAGGGTTCAATACTTCAGCTATCCTCGGATTTGTCAATACCCTCGAAGAGGTGCTGAAAAAGGAGAATCCGTCACATATAGGAGTAGCCTTCGACCCCTCCGGCCCTACCTTCCGCCACGAAGCTTTCGAGCAATACAAAGCCCAGCGTGAAGAAACTCCGGAAGCTATCCGCCTCTCCGTACCTATTATAAAGGATATCATCCACGCCTACCGCATCCCGATTCTGGAAGTGGCAGGATACGAAGCCGACGACGTGATCGGAACTCTCGCCACTGAAGCCGGACGTCAGGGCATCACCACCTATATGATGACTCCCGACAAAGACTACGGCCAGCTGGTGACAGACAACGTATTCATGTATCGCCCCAAACATACGGGAGGTTTTGAAGTGATGGGCATCGAAGAAGTGAAAGCAAAGTTCGATATCCAGTCGCCCGCACAAGTAATCGATATGCTCGGACTGATGGGCGATGCCTCCGACAATATCCCTGGTTGTCCCGGTGTCGGTGAAAAGACTGCCCAGAAACTAATCGCCGAATTCGGAAGTATCGAAAATCTGCTGGAACATACCGACCAACTGAAAGGAGCCTTGAAAACGAAAGTGGAAACCAATAAGGAATTGATTACTTTCTCCAAATTCCTTGCCACTATCAAAATCGATGTTCCTATCCAACTCGAAATGGACAAGCTCGTCCGCGAACAGGCAGACGAAGATTCACTCCGACAAATTTTTGAAGAACTGGAATTCCGGACACTGATCGACCGGGTACTGAAAAAAGAAAATTCTGCCGGCGGAGTAACAATGGCAACCGGAAGCAAAACGGCAACGGCCAAAAGTGCTCCCTCTCCTCTTCCACTTTTTCCCGAAGAAGGAGGAGCCATACAAGGCGATTTATTTGCGAATTTTACGGGCAATGAGGCAGGCGAAGCCAAAAAATCGAATCTAGAGACGTTAGAAACGCTTAATTGCGACTACCAACTCATTGATACAGAGAAGAAAAGAGCTGAAATCATTCAAAAGTTACTTACATCGAAAATTCTCTCGTTAGATACGGAGACTACAGGAACGGAACCAATGGACGCCGAACTAGTCGGAATGAGTTTCTCTATCACCGAAAATCAGGCTTTTTATGTGCCGGTCCCCGACAATCGTGAGGAAGCATTAAAAATCGTCAACGAATTCCGTCCGGTCTTCGAAAATGAGAACTCATTGAAAGTCGGACAAAATATCAAGTACGACATGATCGTTCTTGAAAATTACGGAGTGCAAGTGAAAGGTGCACTCTTTGATACGATGATCGCCCATTACGTTCTTCAACCGGAACTTCGTCATGGAATGGACTATCTGGCAGAAATCTATCTTCACTATCAGACCATCCACATCGACGAACTGATAGGTCCGAAAGGGAAGAACCAGAAAAACATGCGCGATCTCGACCCGAAGGATATCTACCGCTATGCCTGCGAAGATGCAGACGTAACACTAAAGCTCAAAAACGTCCTGGAGAAAGAACTGAAAGAGAACGATGCCGAACGTTTGTTTTATGATATCGAAATGCCGCTTGTACCCGTATTGGTTAATATAGAACGGAATGGGGTATTGCTGGATACGGAAGCGCTCAAACAATCGTCTGTTCATTTCACCGCTCAGATGCAACGCATCGAGCAGGAGATTTATGAACTGGCAGGCGAAACCTTCAATATCGCTTCGCCCAAACAAGTAGGCGAGGTACTGTTTGACAAACTAAGAATCATCGAAAAAGCGAAGAAGACCAAAACCGGTCAGTACGTCACTTCGGAAGAAGTGCTCGAAAGCCTTCGGCATAAACATCCCGTAGTAGAAAAGATTCTGGAACACCGCGGACTGAAGAAACTGCTAGGAACTTATATCGATGCACTTCCCCAACTGATCAACCCGCGCACGGGACGAGTACACACGTCTTTCAACCAGACCGTCACCTCTACCGGACGCCTCAGCTCCAGTAACCCGAATCTGCAGAATATTCCTATCCGCGACGAGAACGGCAAGGAAATCCGCAAGGCATTTATCCCTGACGAAGGCTGCCTGTTCTTCTCTGCCGACTATTCGCAGATAGAACTTCGTATCATGGCACATCTCAGCGAAGACAAGAATATGATCGACGCCTTCCTCAGCAATCATGATATCCACGCAGCTACAGCTGCCAAAATATATAAGATCGACCTGAAAGACGTAGACTCCGATATGCGACGCAAAGCGAAAACCGCCAACTTCGGTATCATCTACGGCATCTCCGTATTTGGCCTTGCAGAGCGAATGAACGTAGACCGGAAGGAAGCCAAAGAACTGATCGACGGCTATTTCGAAACTTATCCAAGCGTGAAAGCCTATATGGAGAAGAGTATCCAGATAGCTCAGGAGAAAGGGTATGTAGAAACGATTTTCCACCGGAAACGCTTCTTGCCGGACATTAACTCACGAAACGCCGTTGTACGCGGCTATGCCGAGCGAAACGCCATCAACGCACCGATTCAGGGAAGCGCCGCAGATATCATAAAGGTAGCAATGGCACGCATTTATCAGCGATTCCAGACAGAAGGCATACAAGCTAAAATGATATTGCAAGTACACGATGAATTGAACTTCAGCGTGCCCGTCAACGAAAAAGAACGTGTAGAAGAGATCGTTATTGAGGAAATGGAACACGCTTACCGTATGCACGTTCCCTTGAAAGCAGATTGCGGCTGGGGCAAGAACTGGCTCGAAGCACACTAAAACAAGGTTTATCCTGCCATAACAAAACAGGATAAATCAGCTAAATAATGGAGAGGATGAGTTATAACATTATTTAACCCACTATCCAGAAAGCTAGGAAAAAGATCACTTCCCCAACGAAGTGTTTCATTCTATATCCGGCAGGTTGACTGCCGGATATTTTTTTGTCACCAATCTTGGCAAAAAGCAAGGTATCACCTTAGCCATCATCTGACATTTTGGTATTATTTTAGCTTTATATTTGCATAAATACCGAATAAATATATAACTTTGCAGCATAATACAAGAGTATTACTAGACAAATGAAAGAATAATACTAAAATCAAATAGCCATGAAAACAAAAGTATCTTTAAAAATGTTTGTTCTATCCGTAGTTCTTCTCATGACCTCTTTTGTTGCTTCTGCACGCAGTTATGATGGTCAGTTGGTTTATAATCCAGTAGAAGAAAATGGAGTAATGGTAGGTCAGACCGTTTACAAAATGAACGGAAGTACACTTGCCAACTATATGAAGTACAACTATAAGTACGATGACAACAAGCGCATGATTGAAAGCGAGACCCTGAAATGGAACAGCACCAAAGAGGAATGGGAAAAAGATCTCCGCATCAATTATACATACGAAGGAAAAACAGTAACAACCAATTACTATAAATGGAACAATAAGAAACGCGCTTACGTGTTAGTTCCGGAAATGACAGTGACCATGGACAATACTAATTTGTAACAGCATTTTTTTAACAACATACTCTCTCATTCTAATATTCTAACAAAGAGAAAACGCCGTTCCTGATGAAGAAACGGCGTTTTCGCATCTATCTTAAGGAGTCATTGTCACAACACAAAAAACCGGTCCTGCAACCCTTTCAAAAAACTTCGGGAAATCACCAGATCACTCTTATCATGAAAAGGCGGATAGAGCTGACAACACTTCCCATCAATCATCGCCAGATAATTAACATTGACAATAGCCGACTGGCTGATCTGGATAAAAGCTTGTGAATAACCAATGATATCTTCGGCTTTTGTATTTCGCTTCAGATTCAATCGGGTCTGATTGAACAGGACTACCTGCCACTGCCGCTTGTCTTTCAGATATTCGAAATAGCCGATTTCTTCCAGTCGCAAAAGCTTGAATCCCGTCACCGTGCTGATCATAAACATTCCCTGTTGCGGCATCAAAGCACTGACAGAAGAAGAAAAAGAGGAAGAAGGAGTTGCCGGTATTGAAGCTACAGCTTTCCGGTAGCGCTCTATAACGACTCTCAGATCTCCCGTCTCAAAAGGTTTCAGCAAGAAGTCGAAGGCAGACTCACGCAGGGCCTGAAGCAAATATTTATCATACGAAGTATAAAAGACAACTTTCATATCCCACAGCACCTCATCGCGCATCTCACTCAACAAGTTAAGCCCCAGCACATCCGGAAGTTCCACATCCAGAAACAACAGGTCCGGACGGAGTTCCATTATCATCTTTTTACCTTTTGCGCCATTGTTTGCAGTTCCTTTTATTTCAAATTCCTGATAGGCGCCCAGTTCCCTGCGCAAAGCATCGATTGCCGTACGCTCATCATCTACAATAACGACTTTATATTTATCTTCTGCATTCATCATAAATCATAAGAAAAATGAAACGGTATATACACCGACACTTGCGTACCGGTCTGCCCATCGTTTCGGTTACCTATATTGAAACGTATCTTCTCATTTTTATTCTTTGTATTGAGTAGCTGTATCGTCTGATAGAGCACTTTCAGCCCCGTTCCCGTTCCTCTGGTCGAAGAAGCCACTTGCGGAAGATACCCCCGCCCGTTGTCACAAATCACGATACGGACTCCTTTTCCTTCACGGGAAATACGGATAGTCAATTCCTTCTCACCGTCTTTTCCGGCCAGCCCGTGCTTTATCGCATTCTCTACCGGAATCTGTACAATCATGGAAGGAATCATTATACTTTTTGCGTCCAGCCCCTCCTCCACTACGACCGACGCCGTGAAGTCTTCGCCGACACGCCCGCTTTCCAGACCGATATATGACTGTACAAAATCCAGTTCGTCCTGCAAAGATACACTTAGTTTTTCTGTCAGTTCAAGACTCCGACGGAGATATTTGACCAGTTCCATCAAATTATTCTTCACCTCTTCCGACCCATTGAACTGATTAATCTCACGCCCCAGCACATTGAAAGTGAAATGGGGAGAAATCCGGCTCCGCAAATTCTCCATACGGACACGATTTATCTGCTGGAAGAAACGTTCACGAAGAAACTCCCGCTTTTTCCGCATATACCAGATGATTACCACCGTTCCGGCTGCCAGCAACAGGCAGACAAGCACCCAGATATACATGCTCAGTTTCAAGACACGCACTTCACCCGCCTGCCGTTGAATCTGCATTTCCTTGCGCAATACAATCGTGTCCTGACGGTAACGCATATCCAGTTCGGCTACACGGGTGCGAATCCGCTCGCTACGGATAGAGTCATTCAGTTGATAGTCACGTTTCAGATACTCATACGCATTGCGGTAGTCACCTGCCTTTTCATAATAATGTTGCAGATATTGGTTGCGTATAGTAAGCATATTGGCATCCACATGTCCGGTAGAAGCAGTCCGTGCTATCATTTCTCTGGCACGCGCGATATTTCCTTTTTTCAGGAAAAGCTCAATCATCAGGGTTTCAATATAGTGCATGGCGGAGTTGTTCTTTATCTCCGAAAAGTAGCGGTAGCCTTCATTCAGATTGTTTTCGGCAGAATCCAGCCGGTTCGTCAGCAGATAAAGATCGCCCAGATTGACTTTCGAAAGATTGCTTTCGAATACCATTTGCGGGTAATCCGCTATCAGCTCCGCTGCTTGCCGCATATAGACCAGGGCTTCCTGATAATCTTTCTTGTAATAGTAATGATTTCCCCGATTATTAAGATACACCCACTTTTCGCTGACTGTCATTTCATCAAAGAACTGTCCTGCCAGTTCGTAATAATGATTGGACAAATCAAAATCACGCAGGTCCATGTAAGTCTGTCCCAGTCCGCAATAGACCGGAAATTTGGAATGTTCCGACAGGTGCAGGGAGTCACAGATAAACAATGCTTTCCGGTAATAGGAAGCGGTATGTGCCAGTTCGCCACGATGCAGATGGGCATCCGCCAGATTCATACAGATATCTGAGAGAAGATGTCCCTTCTCTCCTTTCAGACGGTAAGCATAGGATTTCTCATAATAGGCAACCGCCGAATCGGGCTGATTGAGTTGCATCCAGACATTTCCCTCAATGTTATATACATCCGAAAGTACATCATTCCATCGCGGGCAGGCAGCTGCACGCTTATCATACTCTTTTACAGGGCGGTTATAATAGAGGATAGAGTCGAAATCGGACGAGATGAAGAAAGTCTTTCCATACAATCCCATCAAGCGGTAATAACTCATCGAGTCCTGTGCCTGACGCATTGCGTTACGCAATAAAGAACGTGAATAAGGTAAGTTGGAAAACAGAGAATCCTGGGCACGGACTTCTAAAGAATCGATAAGTGACTGTTCACACAAAGCGTGACTGCGGTGCCTATCCACGCAACTGCAGTTCCACAATATCAACAACCCTATCAACCCAAATAGCTTCATAGTAGATTTCGCTTTATTCATCCCCTTTGTCCGTGTTGAATTTTGAATGCCACAAAAATACATTAATTATATTGAATCTCAACGAAATTTATTATTTTTTTTAATACCTTTGTCCCCATATAAACATGAGTAACTGACCTAATGAGTCCATTGAACTTTACCCACATTCTGACACAGGCAGTCGATGAGCTATCGGAAAGCGAATCTTACAAAGGGCTGTTTCATCAACATAAAGATGGCGAACCATTGCCCTCTGCTAAAGTTTTGTATGAAATTATCGAGCTTTCACGTGCCATTCTCTTCCCCGGATACTACGGAAATTCCACCATCAACAGCCGGACAATCAATTATCACATCGGTGTAAATATCGAAAAGTTATTTGACTTGCTCACAGAGCAAATCCTGGCCGGACTATGTTTCAGTACGGCAGAAGGAGACTGCAACGTCTGCTCGGAGTCGAGAAGAGAAGAAGCCGCCCGACTGGCTGCGAACTTTATCAGCAAACTACCCGCCATGAGAAGAATACTGGCTACGGACGTAGAAGCCGCCTACAACGGTGACCCCGCTGCCAAAAGCTACGGTGAAGTAATTTTCTGCTATCCCGCCATTAAGGCAATCAGCAATTATCGTATTGCGCACGAACTGCTGGAACTGGGTGTTCCCCTGATTCCTCGCATGATCACGGAAATGGCTCATAGCGAGACGGGTATCGATATCCATCCGGGAGCGAAGATAGGCAGTCACTTTACCATAGACCACGGAACGGGTGTCGTGATCGGTGCTACAAGCATCATCGGGAACAATGTCAAATTATATCAGGGTGTCACCCTAGGAGCAAAAAGCTTCCCGCTGGATGCCGACGGAAAACCGATCAAGGGTATCCCCCGCCACCCGATACTGGAAGACAATGTCATAGTCTACTCCAACGCCACCATTCTTGGAAGAATCACTATCGGAAGCGACGCAACCGTAGGAGGAAATATCTGGGTAACGGAAAACATTCCTGCCGGAGCAAAGATTGTACAAACAAAAGCAAAGAAATAAAATCAATAAACTATATATGAGCGAACAATTCGAGATGATAGCCAAGACCTTCCAGGGACTGGAAGAGATACTTGCTGAAGAACTTACAACATTGGGAGCCAACGATATCCAGATAGGACGTCGCATGGTTTCATTTACAGGAGACAAGCGTATGATGTACAAGGCAAATTTCTGCCTCCGTACTGCTATCCGCATTCTAAAACCGATCAAGAATTTTACGGCAAAGGATGCTGATGAAGTTTACAACCAGATACAGGCCATTCCATGGGAAGAGTATCTTGATGTAAACAAGACGTTTGCGATAGACGCGGTTGTATTCAGCGAAGAATTCCGCCATTCAAAGTTCGTCTCATATAAGGTGAAGGACGCCATCGTGGACTATTTCCGTAAAAAGACAGGCAAACGCCCGTCAGTACGCATCAATAATCCGGATGTGCTGCTCAATATTCACATTGCACAAACGACTTGTACGTTGTCTCTGGACTCTTCCGGAGAGTCACTTCATCGTCGCGGATATCGCCAGGAACAGGTAGATGCTCCGTTGAACGAAGTATTGGCTGCCGGTATGCTTCTGATGACAGGATGGCGCGGTGAATGTGACCTGATTGACCCGATGTGTGGTTCGGGAACGATTCCTATAGAAGCTGCGCTGATCGCAAGAAACATCGCTCCGGGAGTATTCCGCAAAGGATTCGCATTCGAGAAATGGGTGGACTTCGATTCGGAGATGTTCGATGAGATTTACAATGACGATAGTCAGGAGCGCGAGTTTACTCACAAGATATACGGATACGACAACAATCCGAAAGCAAATGAAATCGCAACCCATAATATAAAGGCAGCGGGTGTATCCAAAGATGTGACGCTGAAACTGCAACCGTTCCAACAATTCGAACAGCCGCAGGAGAAGTCCATCATTGTGATGAATCCTCCTTATGGCGAGCGTATCTCCACCAATGACCTGCTCGGACTGTACCAGATGATTGGCGAACGTCTGAAGCACGCATTTGTAGGAAACGAGGCTTGGGTACTCTCTTATAGAGAAGAATGTTTCGATCAGATCGGGCTGAAACCAAGCAAGAAAGTGCCGTTGTTCAATGGTGCACTGGAATGCGAGTTCCGCAAATACGAGATTTTCGACGGGAAATATAAGGAGTTCAAGAGTCAGGAGGGAGAAGGAGAAGAGAAGAAAGAGACTGAAGGAAACTATGATACTTCCAGACCCAGAGAAAGAAAGGAATTCAAACCGCGCGGGGAAGGAGAATTTAAACCCAGACGGGAAGGCGAATTCAAACCTCGTCGCGAAGGGGAGTTCAAACCTCGTAAAGAAGGAGACTTCAAGCCGAGACGGGAAGAAGGAAGCTTTACCCGGGATGACAGGGACAGAAAGCCTAGAGGCGAGTTCCGAGGGGAAAGAGATTCGAGAGCTCCGAGAGAATTCAGAGGAAACCGTGAGCCTAGGATACCAAAGAAGGAAGAAGAGTAATTTCATAGATAGTTAATGGCATCTCACTAAAAAATGCCATTAACTTATTGATAGACAATATAAGGTCGCATCTTGCGATCTTATCATTTGATGAGTAAGAAAGCGAATTGAATATCTCGAAAAAGACGTATCATCCGACAGAGAAAGACAACTCTCCTGAACAGGGTAAAATAGAAGGATTTAAAACCAATAAAGATAAATAAAAGCAATGAGTAAAATTGGAAAAAGAGCCATTCTGATATTGCTGGCGCTACCAATCGGATTCAATGTTATGGCACAGGAAATCAAAAAGCTGACACTGGAAGACTTGATTCCGGGCGGCGAGACCTACCGTTATGCAGAAAACCTCTACGGTCTGCAATGGTGGGGAGACGTGTGTATCAAACCAAGTACCGACACCATCTACACTGTTCAACCCAGAACAGGGAAAGAGACAGTGCTGACTACCCTCGGACAAATCAACAAAGTACTGGCAGACAATAAAGCAGGGAAACTGCCGACCCCGTACTCAATCCGCTACCCGTGGGCGGACAAACCGCAAATGTTACTGAAAGTATCCGGTAAGTACATCGTATACGATTTCGAGAACAACCGGATTGTCAGCACACTGAAGTTGAAAGATAAAGCAGCCAACGAAGATTATTGCGTCGCCAACGGAAACGTAGCCTACACAGTCAACAACAACCTGTATGTGAACGAACAGGCAATCACCGACGAACCCGAAGGCATCGTCTGCGGGCAATCCGTCCACCGCAATGAGTTCGGCATCAACAAAGGCACCTTCTGGAGCCCGAAAGGCAACCTGCTCGCTTTCTACCGCATGGACGAAAGCATGGTGACGCAATACCCGCTTGTAGACATCACGGCACGTGTAGGAGAAGTGAATAACGTCCGTTACCCGATGGCAGGAATGACCAGCCACCAAGTAAAAGTAGGCGTCTACAACCCCTCCACCGGTAAGACCATCTATCTGAATGCAGGTGATCCGACCGACCGTTACTTCACCAATATCAGCTGGTCACCGGACGAAAAGAGCATCTACCTTATCGAACTGAACCGCGACCAGAACCACGCCGTACTTTGCCAATATGACGCAACGACAGGCAAGTTACTGAGCAAACTGCTGGAAGAAACGCACCCCAAATATGTAGAGCCTCAGCACCCCATCGTATTCTTACCGTGGGACAGCAGCAAATTCATCTACCAGAGCCAGCGTGACGGATATAACCATCTATATTTATGCGACCTCACCTCCAGCCTCAAAGGCGAATGGAAAAGCGATGCCGCAGGCGGCAAGCACATCGAATACATCCCGACGAAGCAACTGACCGAGGGCAAATGGCTGGTAGGCGACATTCTGGGCTTCAACGCCAAGAGGAAAGAAGTCATCTTCCAAGGAGTAGATGGCACAGGCTCCAATAACTTTGCAGTAAATGTCAACACAGGAAAGTGCAGCCTCCCGTTCAGCTTCCGTTCTATCACAGAAGGAGAACATAACGGAATGCTCAGCGCATCGGGAAGCTACCTCATCGACCGTTATTCGACTCCCACCCTTCCGCGCCGCATTGACATCGTGGATACCAAAAGCCTGAAAACAGTCAACCTGCTGACAGCCAAAGACCCATACGAAGGCTACGAGATGCCGACCATCGAAACCGGTACTATCAAAGCCGACGACGGAACGACCGACCTATACTACCGCCTCACCAAACCCGCAGATTTCGACCCGAACAAAAAGTATCCGGTCATCGTCTACGTATACGGCGGCCCGCACGCACAACTCGTCACCGGTGGTTGGCTGAACGGCTCCCGCGGATGGGATATCTATATGGCTAACAAAGGCTATATCATGTTCACCCTCGACAACCGCGGCAGTGCCAACCGTGGACTGGAATTCGAAAACGCCACCTTCCGCCGCCTCGGCATCGAAGAAGGCAAAGACCAGGTGAAAGGCATTGAATTTCTGAAATCCCTCCCCTACATAGACGGAAACCGCATCGGTGTACACGGATGGAGCTTCGGAGGCCACATGACCACTGCCCTGCTGCTCCGCTACCCCGAAATATTCAAGGTAGGCGTAGCAGGCGGACCTGTCATCGACTGGGGATATTACGAAGTGATGTACGGCGAACGTTACATGGACACTCCGGAAAGCAATCCGGAAGGCTACAAAGAATGTAATCTGAAGAACCTTGCCGGACAGCTGAAAGGTCATCTGCTCATTATCCATGACGACCACGATGACACTTGCGTACCGCAGCACACACTGTCGTTCATGAAAGCCTGTGTAGATGCCCGCACCTACCCCGACCTGTTTATCTATCCGTGCCACAAGCACAACGTATCAGGCCGCGACCGTGTACATCTGCACGAAAAAATCACCCGATACTTTGAGCAGAACCTATAGCAATCTATAGTTGACAGCTCACAGCATCATACCGAAAAACTCATAACTGAAAACTCATAACTTAATACTCATTATGAAGATATTATTACTAGGCTCGGGCGGCCGCGAACATGCACTGGCATGGAAAATTGCCCAAAGTCCGAAAGTTGAAAAGCTGTACATCGCTCCGGGAAACGCCGGAACAAACGCCGTAGGCGAGAATGTCAACATCAAAGCTACCGACTTTGAAGCGATCAGCGCTTTCGCTCTGAAAGAAAACATCGAAATGGTAGTAGTAGGTCCCGAAGACCCGTTGGTAGAAGGCATCTACGATTACTTCCAGAATCGTCCCGAACTGAAACATATCGCCGTTATCGGTCCGTCCGCCAACGGAGCACAGCTGGAGGGCAGCAAGGAGTTTGCCAAAGGCTTCATGATGCGTCATCAAATCCCGACAGCCCGGTATAAAAGTATCACAGCAGAAAATCTCGAAGAAGGTCTGGCTTTCCTCGAAACGCTGGAAGCCCCATACGTGCTGAAAGCCGACGGACTCTGTGCCGGAAAAGGCGTTCTGATCCTCCCCACACTGGACGAGGCAAAGAAAGAACTCAAGGAAATGCTTGGCGGTATGTTCGGCTCCGCATCGGCAACAGTCGTTATTGAAGAGTTCCTGAGCGGTATCGAATGTTCCGTATTCGTGCTTACCGACGGCGAACACTACAAAGTCCTCCCCGTAGCGAAAGACTACAAGCGTATCGGTGAAGGCGACAAAGGACTCAACACAGGCGGTATGGGCAGCGTGACTCCGGTTCCGTTTGCCGATGAAGAATACATGGAAAAAGTACGTACCCGCATCATCGAACCTACCATCAACGGACTGAAAGAAGAAAACATCGTCTACAAAGGCTTCATCTTCCTCGGACTGATCCGGGTAAAAGGCGAACCGATGGTGATTGAATATAACGTCCGCATGGGCGACCCGGAAACGGAAAGCGTGATGCTCCGCATCCAAAGCGACCTCGTGGAATTGCTGGAAGGCACAGCCGCAGGCAATCTCGATGAAAAGACACTGGTCATGGACCCGCGCTCGGCAGGTTGTGTGATCCTTGTGAGCGGCGGTTATCCTGAAGCATACGAAAAAGGCTTCCCTATCAGCGGCCTGGAACAGGCCGCCGCTACCGAAAGCATCATTTTCCATGCCGGAACAGCCATGAAGGACGGACAAATCGTAACGAACGGGGGACGTGTGATCGCTGTCTGCTCTTATGGCGCAACGAAGGAAGAAGCGCTGGCACAGAGCTATAAAGTGGCAGATATGATCGACTTCGACAAGAAATATTTCCGTCGCGATATCGGATTCGACTTATAATGAGAAACAAGAGACTACAAGGTCTGGTCACAGCAGGGCGGTGGACACTCCCTGCTGCGATTTTCATCTGCACCCTTTGTTGGGTGCTGACCTCTGTCCTATTGCCCGAACTCACCATGACAGCGGGCGAAGAAGGCGGTTCCGTGCTTTGGCAGTCTGCCCGCACGTTGCTGCTCCCCGCATGGGCGGAGCATCTTGTCAGTTTCTTGATTTACGCGGCTATCGGCTATTTCCTGATCGAGCTGAACAACCGGTTCAGTATTATCCGTATGCGGGCTTCCGTGCAGACAGCTATCTATTTTCTGCTGGTCACCGTCTGTCCGGAGATGCACCTGCTATATGCCGGAAACGTTGCCGCCATAACCTTTTTATTCTCCATCTATTTCCTGTTCAAGAGTTACCAGCAGGCGCAGGCGTCAGGATATCTGTTCTACTCGTTCCTGTTTATCGGTGCAGGGAGCATTCTCTTTCCCCAGCTCACCTTCTTCTCGGTGCTCTGGCTGTTTGAGGCGCACCGCTTTCAGTCACTTACGTTCCGCAGTTTCTGCGGCGCACTGATAGGATGGACAATGCCCTACTGGATGCTGTTCGGACACGCTTTTTTCTATGATCAGATGGAGCTGTTCTATCATCCTTTCAAAGAGCTGGCCACTTTTGGGGACATATTCAACCTACAGATACTCCAGCCGTGGGAACTGGCGACTCTCGGTTATCTGCTTGTATTGTTCATCGTCAGCGCCGCTCATTGCGTCGTTGCCGGATTCGAAGATAAGATACGCACGCGCGCCTATTTACAGTTTCTCATAGACGTGACACTCTTTCTCTTCGTACTGATTGTGCTACAGCCGTCACAATGCAGCAATCTCTTGCCGTTGCTCATGATAAGCAACAGCATACTGATCGGACACCTTTTTGTGCTGACCAACAACAAAACATCGAATATATTCTTCATTGTTGCCACGGTCTGCCTCATCCTTTTATTTGGTTTTAACGTATGGACGCTTTTATAGATTCAACGATACAACTCCTCATCGAATGGGGACTTCCGGGATTGTTTATCTCGGCCTTACTCGCAGGGAGTATTGTACCATTCAGTTCCGAACTGGTGTTGGTAGCACTGGTAAAACTCGGACTGCCACCCACTGCCTGTATATTGGCTGCCACCCTCGGCAATACGGCAGGCGGAATGACCTGCTACTATATGGGGCGTCTGGGCAAAATAAGCTGGATTGAGAAATACTTCAAAGTAAAGAAGGAGAAAGTAGACAAGATGGTGAAATTCCTGCAAGGGAAAGGAGCATTGATGGCATTCTTCGCTTTCCTGCCGGCCATCGGAGAGGTGATCTCCATCGCACTGGGATTTATGCGAAGTAATATATGGCTTACCACCACCTCCATGTTTGTCGGCAAACTGATACGTTACATTCTGCTTCTGTATGTACTGGAAAGCGCATGGAACGTCGTTGCAGGATGAAATAATAGGTAATAAGTAACAGGTAATAGGTAATAAGTTTTTTGAGATGAAAAGAGTGATTGAAAAGACTGATGACGGGAGCGCCACCCTATTTGTTCCGGAATTGAATGAACATTATCATTCGACCAAAGGAGCACGTACGGAGTCCCAGCATATTTTCATCAATATGGGACTGAAAGCCTCCGCTGCCCCCTCTCCGCATATTCTGGAGATCGGTTTCGGAACGGGGCTGAATGCTTGGCTTACACTTGAAGAAGCAGAAAGAAGCGGACGTAACGTACATTATACAGGACTTGAACCCTACCCGTTGGAATGGCAGATGGTGGAGCAACTGGGATATATAGAACAACCAGCAGCTATCGACCTGTTCAGAGCAATCCATACATCACCGTGGGAAGAAGAAATATCCTTTACCCCACACTTCACTCTCTGCAAAGTACAAGCCGACGTCAATGAATGGATTACCCAGCGCAGCCATTCTCCATTATCCATTATCCATTCTCCATTATCATTCGACGTTATCTATTTCGACGCCTTCGCTCCGGAAAAGCAGCCGGAAATGTGGTCGCAGGAACTATTTAACCGTTTATATGTTTTATTAAATGAAGGAGGCATCCTCACCACTTATTGTGCTAAAGGAGTCATCCGACGTATGCTGCAGGCCGCAGGCTTTATCGTAGAGCGCCTTCCCGGTCCTCCGGGAGGAAAGCGGGAAATACTACGTGCCCGAAAACTGAAACAGAATCAACCCCCGATATTAATACAATAGTCATGAAACAACAACTAAAAGATTTGAAAACACTCCTTCTTCTCGGCTCCTGCCTCCTGTTGGCAGCCTGCACGGGTCGCACGTCCAAAGCAAGCGGCAGCGAAGAAGCGAAACCGGTCATTACCGTCACTATCGAACCGCAGCGCTACTTCACGGAAGCGATTGCCGGTGATAAATTCACGGTAGTCAGCATGGTCCCGAAAGGTTCCAGTCCGGAGACATACGACCCTATTCCTCAGCAACTAGTCTCTCTGGGAGACAGCAAAGCCTATCTCCGCATCGGCTACATCGGCTTCGAGCAGACCTGGATGGACCGACTGATGAATAACACCCCTCATATCCAAGTATTCGACACTTCGAAAGGCATAGACCTGATTCTGAACAACGGTGAGCACAACCACGCAGCAGGACATCATGACCACGACGGGCACAACCACGCCGTAGAACCGCATATCTGGAACTCTACCGCCAACGCCCTCATCCTTGCCGGAAACACCTTCAAGGCACTTTGTATGCTCGACAAACCCAACGAAGCATATTATCTGGCACGTTACGACTCCCTCTGCCAACGTATCCAGCACACCGACAGCCTCATCCGCCAGCAACTTTCCGCTCCAGAATCGGCCAAAGCCTTTATGATCTACCATCCGGCTCTCTCCTACTTCGCCCGTGACTACGGACTGAATCAAATTTCAATCGAAGAAGGCGGCAAGGAACCTTCGCCCGCCCATCTGAAAGAACTGATAGACCTGTGCAAATCGGAGAAAGTAAACGTCATCTTCGTCCAGCCGGAGTTCGACAAGCGCAACGCAGAGACCATCGCACAGCAAACCGGCACAAAGGTAGTCCCCATCAACCCGTTAAGCTACGACTGGGAAACGGAAATGCTGAACGTAGCCAAAGCTCTCACCCCTATGGACCCCGAATAAAAACGGGCTTCCATAGCGTTAATGACCGAATGATACATAAACGAAGTAATTCTCCAAATATGAAACCGATTATCGAAATAAAGAACCTTGCTGCCGGATACGACGGCCGTACCGTACTCCACGACGTCAACCTGAACGTTTACGAACGGGACTTTCTGGGCATCATCGGTCCGAACGGAGGCGGTAAGACAACACTCATCAAGTGTATCCTCGGTCTGCTGAAACCGACAGCCGGAGAAATCAACTTCCATGCCCCTACAGAAGCATCCTCCCACTCTCAACTTTCCACTTCCAACCTTCCACTTTCCCTCGGCTATCTGCCGCAGTATAGCACCATCGACCGGAAATTCCCGATTTCGGTAGAGGAAGTGATACTTTCCGGACTAAGTATCCAGAAATCCCTCACCTCCCGCTTCACTCCCGAGCAAAGAGAAAAAGGCAAGCATATCATCGCCCGTATGGGACTCGAAGGACTCGAACACCGTTCCATCGGGCAGCTTAGCGGCGGGCAACTACAACGCGCACTGCTGGGACGTGCCATCATCTCCGACCCTTCGGTACTGATTCTTGACGAACCCAGCACGTATATCGACAAACGTTTTGAAGCCCGACTCTACGAACTGCTGGCGGAGATTAACAAAGAATGCGCCATCATCCTTGTCAGTCACGACATTGGCACTGTACTGCAACAAGTGAAATCCATCGCCTGCGTCAACGAGACACTGGATTACCACCCTGACACGGGCGTTTCCACAGAATGGCTGGAAAGAAATTTCAACTGCCCTATCGAACTGCTGGGACACGGCACGTTGCCACACCGCGTTCTCGGTGAACATCATCATCATCACTAAACATTCATTTGCCGGTGCTACATCAAAGAACGGCCGCACTGCATATCAGTCATTTACAACGGTCACATCAAGCAGCAACAACTGACTTCTCAACTGTTAATGATTGAGATGTCAGATGTTAATAGTTGACATGTCAGGTATTAACAGTTGAGAAGTCAGCTATTAATGTCTGACAACGCAAGTATTATTGACCAATAAATGATTCAATGCTTAATATAAAAGATACAAAATTAGTATCTTTATACCTACTGTTGTTTATACTGTTTAGTGATTCCCCCGTTTCACTAAAAGGGCATAAGATAAAGTAAATCACCTTTCTGTTACTTAATATTTCTTACTTTCTGCCTCATTATCCTTACAAATCACTATCTTTGCGCCCACGTAATCTGTTTTTTAACGAAAAATCTAGATAGTGCTAATGAAACAGTACAGAACTATAAACAACCTCGTGGGTTGGATTACATTCATCATTGCGGCAACGGTCTACTGCCTGACAATAGAACCGACCGCAAGTTTTTGGGACTGTCCCGAGTTTATAACTACCGGTTATAAACTGGAAGTAGGACACCCGCCCGGCGCACCTTTCTTCATGCTGGTAGCGAACCTGTTCTCTCAATTCGCCTCCGATGTAACCACCGTAGCGAAGATGGTAAACTACATGAGCGCACTGATGAGCGGTGCCTGTATCCTGTTCCTTTTCTGGAGCATCACCCATCTGGTACGCAAACTGGTAATCACCGACGAGAACAACATCACGAAAGGACAACTTATCACTGTCATGGGTAGCGGACTGGTCGGCGCACTGGTCTACACCTTCAGCGACACCTTCTGGTTCTCTGCCGTAGAAGGCGAAGTATATGCTTTCTCCTCCCTCTTTACAGCCGTTGTATTCTGGCTGATTCTGAAATGGGAAGATGTGGCCAACCAGCCTCACAGCGACCGCTGGCTAATCCTGATCGCTTATCTGACCGGACTGAGTATCGGTGTTCACTTGCTGAACCTCCTCTGTCTGCCGGCAATCGTATTGGTGTACTACTACAAGAAAACTCCGAACGCCACTGCCAAAGGCTCATTGCTCGCCCTGCTCGGATCGGGCGTACTCGTAGCAGCCGTGCTTTATGGCATCGTGCCCGGTATCGTTAAAGTCGGCGGCTGGTTCGAACTGCTGTTTGTCAACGGACTCGGCATGTCGTTCAACTCCGGCGTCGTTGTCTATATCATTCTGCTCGCCGCCGCCCTTATCTGGGGTGTGTACGAAAGCTACACCGAAAAGAGCAGACTCCGCATGGCCATCTCATTCATTCTGACCATCGCCCTGCTGGGTATTCCATTCTACGGACACGGCGTAAGCAGCATCCTTATCGGTGTCGTAGTGATCGCAATTCTTGGCATCTACCTTGCTCCGCAAGTACAGGAAAAGATCAAAGAGAAATGGCGCATCTCCGCCCGTACCATGAATACGGCATTGCTGTGCACCATGATGATCGTGATCGGTTATTCCTCTTATGCACTGATCGTGATCCGTTCTACCGCCAACACACCGATGGACCAGAACTCTCCGGAAGATATCTTCACGCTGGGCGAATACCTCGGCCGTGAACAATACGGAACCCGTCCTCTCTTCTACGGTCCTGCTTTCTCCTCGAAAGTGGCACTCGACGTGAAAGACGGATACTGCGTCCCCCGCCAGTCACAGACGGGAAGTAAATACGTCCGCAAAGAAAAAACCTCACCGGACGAAAAAGACTCATACATCGAACTGCCGGGACGTATCGAATACGAATACGCGCAAAATATGCTTTTCCCCCGTATGTACAGCTCCGCGCACTCCTCACTCTACAAGCAGTGGGTAGACATCAAGGGACATGACGTCCCATACGACCAATGCGGCGAAATGGTGATGGTGAACGTACCGAACCAATGGGAAAACATCAAGTTCTTCTTCTCCTACCAGCTCAACTTCATGTACTGGCGCTACTTTATGTGGAACTTTGCCGGACGGCAGAACGACATTCAGAGCAGCGGAGAAATAGAACACGGTAACTGGATCACCGGAATCCCGTTTATCGACAATCTGCTGGTGGGCAACCAGGAATTGCTTCCGCAGGACCTCAAAAACAACAAAGGACACAACGTATTCTACTGCCTGCCGCTGCTGCTCGGCCTGATCGGACTCTTCTGGCAAGCATACCACAGCCAGCGGGGTATCCAGCAATTCTGGGTGGTGTTCTTCCTGTTCTTTATGACAGGTATCGCCATCGTGCTCTACCTCAACCAGACACCTGCGCAGCCGCGTGAACGTGACTATGCGTATGCCGGTTCGTTCTACGCCTTCGCCATCTGGGTAGGTATGGGAGTCGCAGGTATCATCCGTATGTTACGCGATTACTGCAAGATGAAAGAAGTTCCGGCTGCCGCTCTCGCATCAGTACTCTGTCTGCTTGTCCCCATCCAAATGGCCGGACAGACATGGGACGACCACGACCGTAGCGGACGCTTTGTTGCCCGTGACTTCGGTCAGAACTATCTGATGACCTTGCAGGAAGAAGGAAATCCGATCATCTTCACCAATGGTGACAACGATACTTTCCCGTTGTGGTACAATCAGGAGACAGAAGGTTTCCGTACAGATGCACGTACCTGTAACCTCAGTTACCTGCAAACCGACTGGTACATCGACCAGATGAAACGTCCCGCCTACGACTCTCCGTCACTCCCGATCACTTGGGACCGTGTGGAATACGTCGAAGGCCAGAACGAATACATCCCCATCCGTCCGGAAGTAAAGAAGAATATCGACCAGATGTATGCACAGGCAGACAGCGCGCTCGAAAACGGAAATCCGGAAGCGATGAACGAACTGAAAGAACAGTTCGGAGAAAACCCGTATGAACTGAAGAATATCCTCAAATACTGGGTTCGTTCGGATAAGGAAGGGCTGCGCGTCATCCCTACCGACAGCATCGTAATGAAGATCGACAAGGAAGCTGTCCGCCGTTCCGGCATGAAAATACCGGAAGCGCTGGGCGACTCCATCCCCGAATACATGACCATCTTGCTGAGAGACGCCAACGGCAACCCGAAACGCGCCCTCTACAAGAGCGAACTGATGATGCTCGAAATGCTTGCCAACGCCAACTGGGAACGTCCCATCTACATGGCTATCACCGTAGGCAGTGAAAACCACCTCGGCATGGACAACCACTTCACGCAGGAAGGTCTGGCATACCGCTTCACTCCGTTCGATACGGACAAGCTGAACAGCAAGATCGACAGCGAAAAGATGTACGACAACCTGATGAACAAGTTCAAGTTCGGCGGCATCGAGAAACCGGGCATCTACATCGACGAAAACGTAATGCGTATGTGCTACACACACCGGCGCATCTTCACACAGCTCGTAGGACAGCTCATCAAAGAAGGCAAAAAAGACAAGGCACTCGCCGCACTCGACTACGCCGAGAAGATGATCCCGTCATACAACGTACCGTATGACTGGGCAAACGGCGCCTTCCAAATGGCGGAAGCCTACTACCAGCTGGGACAAAACGAAAAAGCGAACAAGATCATCGACGAACTTGCCAACAAGTCTCTCGAATACATGATCTGGTATCTCAGCCTGACTGATTACCAACTTTCCATCGCCAGCGAAAACTTCATGTACAACGCAGGACTGCTTGACGCAGAAGTACGCCTGATGGAGAAATACAAATCAGAAGAATTGGCTAAACATTACTCGGAACAACTCGACCAGCTATACAATGAGTACGTTGCGAGAATGAAAGGGAAATAAAAACTAAGTAATAAGTATTAAGTAATAAGTAATAAGCTGCGCCATAAGCCGCACGGTTATTACTTATTACTTATTACCTGTTACTTATTAATAAAGACTCTTATGTTTATAGAACAACCACCTTGGTTCTTCCGAGCGCTGTATCCACAAGCCATCTTCCGGATGGACCCAAACGAACGGGCAGTCTACCTGACTTTTGACGACGGCCCTATCCCGGAAGTTACCCCTTGGGTACTGGAGCTACTGAAGAAACACGATATTAAAGCTACCTTCTTCATGGTAGGCGACAATATCCGCAAACACCCGGACGAATACCGGATGGTGGTAGAACACGGACACCGCATCGGCAACCATACTTTCAACCACATCCGCGGCTTTGAATATTCCAATCCGGATTATCTGGCCAACACCAGACGGGTAGACGAAATTATCCACTCGGACTTGTTCCGCCCGCCACATGGGCACATGGGATTCCGGCAATATTACACCCTTCGCCACCATTACCGTATCATCATGTGGGATCTCGTAACCCGCGATTACAGTAAGCGAATGCGCCCGGAACAGGTACTGAACAACGTAAAACGCTACGTACGCAACGGTTCCATCATCACCTTCCACGACTCTCTGAAATCGTGGAACAACGGGAATCTGCAATATGCTCTCCCCCGTGCCATCGAGTTTCTGAAAGCGGAAGGCTATGTGTTCAAGGTATTCTAGCTGCCGGCAAAGAAACATTTTACCTGCCGACAGCAAGTTTTCTAATTACCGATAAGGTTTTCATCCATATCCATTATGAAAAAGCTCCTCTCCTCAGACCGAATTAAAGCCGAAGCACTACGCCTCGGCTTTTCCGCCTGCGGACTGGCGCCTGCCGAAGCTGTGGATGAAACTGTGGCTACCGCCTTCCGTCAATGGCTGGCGGACGGTTGCCAGGCAGAGATGGCGTATATGCAGAATTATGAGGATAAACGGCTCGATCCGCGCTTGTTGGTGGAAGGGGCACGTACGGTGATCAGCGTTGCGCTAAACTATTATCCGGCAAAAAAACTTCCCGAAGGTGAGTATCAGATTGCATGGTATGCCTACGGGAAAGATTATCACGATGTGATGAAGAGGAAATTGAAGGAACTTTTTGAGTTTATAGAAAAAGAAGTTTCATTCTCCGAAGAAACAGACAGTACTATCGCCTCGACAAACAATATCGGCACATATACTGAAAACTACGCCTCAGCACCCCAAGCCCCAGTATCCCAAACCTCCGCTTCTCCGCTTCAAGGCCGCATATTCTGTGATACCGCTCCCATACTCGAACGTTATTGGGCATGGCGTACCGGCTTGGGATGGATAGGAAAGAATACACATCTCATCATTCCTCACGCCGGCTCCTGCTTCTTCTTAGGGGAAATTATTCTTGATAGGGAAGCTGACAATTATGACTCTCCACAACGAAATCAATGCGGTTCGTGTACACGTTGCCTGGATGCCTGCCCGACAAAAGCGCTGGAAGCCCCTTTCAGGCTCAATTCCGAGAGATGTCTTTCTTATCTTACCATTGAGTATCGTGGGGAACTTTCGCTCAATACAGGAAAAAAAATGGGTAATAAAATATATGGCTGTGACGAATGTCTGAAAGCTTGCCCTTGGAATCGCTTTGCCACTCCTTGCCGGACAGCCGAATTTCAACCGTCTCCTTCTTTGCTAAGTATGAAGAAGGATGATTGGCATTCGCTGAGTGAAGAGCAATATAAAACCATTTTCAAAGGTAGCGCAGTGAAAAGGGCTAAGTATAGTGGATTGATGCGTAATATAAAGATTATTAAATAAATATTTAAATATTAAGAGCTACTACCTTACGATAATAGCTCTTAGGATCAATTAATGCAAGTTCTTCTCATAACAAACAGTTAAACCACTATATAAAAATAGTATTTCATGCAAAATATTATTCAGCATATTGCATCAAAATAGCAGGAAAATCAATAGAAAGTCCTGCATAATTTGCAGTAGACGGAACTCTTCCCTTAAATAATCCCATTGACATATATGCATCTGTAATATAAGCTAACGCAACCTGCCCATCATTCATTAATACAGGAGAAAGAATAATTTTTCCCTGTAAATACAAACCATCATCAGTTTTAGTTATTATTGAGCCGTACATCACTCCTCCTTGCCCATCAGACAAAGCATAATTTTGCTGCTGTGGAGTGGTTATAACTAAAGCTCCATCTTGATAGGTGACCGCTAAAACAATCGTTGCTCCCAACAGTCTTGTCATTGGTAGCTGGAATATATAGCCATTACCACCCGGATTTTTAACAATTTGAGTATTTTCCTCTAATGAAAGAACTTGATTAATACCAAATGCTGTAGCAACGACTTTCACAACACCTGTCCATTGTCCCAATAAGTCATCAATATCGTACTGCAATAAAGCATATTCAATTTCACGAATGCCAGTAGTCACTTTTACAATGGCCGAACGAATTTTACCAGTGAGATTCTCTTTTGCAATAAACTTAAATCCATCACTCGTCATTTCATAGGATAACCATTGAGAAGCATCTGCTGGAATAGATACCTGAATAGGCAAATTACTCGACATTTCAACAGGGACCTCCTCTGCAGCATCTGTCAATGTGAAATAGGTAGCATCTCTATTATATTTCCAAATAGCTCCTTCCTGCAGTATGGTTGCTTGCTGCGTACTCACACCATCAGTTAAAACGATTTGTGCGCTACGCCCCGGATAACCTGTATTAGCATCTACAGAAATGGAAACTTTATGATCTGCAACTTCGATTACCTGACACCAATCGGCATTCACCGTAGCCGTGACAGTTCCAGTTGCTGCAAATTCGACAGTTCCAGTGCCACCACTAGCTTTCATATCCAAATCTGATTTTATAATTGTCAATTTTACAGTGGCAGCATCGTCATCTGAAGAACATCCTGCAACAAAAAATAAGCAGAATATTATTAAGTATAAATTCAGTATATTTTTCATAATCTAGTTTTTTATTTATTCCTCAACTTTCATAAAGACCATCTCTCCATACATACGTTCCACCCCTTGAACATATGAACTTTGACTATAATCAGGTGCCGAATAGCGGTCGAAGGCCATATAATCAGCTTTTGCACCACCTACTGCTTCGAATACCCCATCATCCTCAAATGTAAATCCAAACGGAGACTGTTGTACATTTGCCACAAAACCAAACATCAGACCTGCCTGATAACTAATATATGTAGGATAAAATCCCATGGCATAACAATATGTAGTACATCCCAAATAATATCCTGATATATAACCTACCTTTTGAGTCTTAAAGGACATAATTCCTTCACCTCTATCATAATCGAGCACTATATCACCAATTAGTCCCCTGAGAATATAACTCTTATTTTCTACATCCTCCATAATAGATATTGGTAATTCTTCGTCTGTCAAATTATTATCTTTATACATCTTGCAGGTAAGAGTATAATTACCTAGATAATCATTATATTTAATATATCCCTCCGGATAAATTCCTTTCATTTTAACGTTAGTTGCCCCCTCGTCAGTACAAGTAAAAAGCTCGGAGGAAGGGTCCCACACAAAATTTTGCACAGTTACTCCTGCCAGTGAAACTGGTTCCCGGAAACGAAAGCCATCGGTTGTAAAAAGGAAAGGAGATTGCTCTTGTACAATGTTACCACCATCATTATAGGCTATAACAAAAGTATAATTACTTCGCTGCGTCATACCAACTAAATTTCCATCAACCAACAACTGATATTGTATAAAGAAAGCATTCTCTTCTACATCATTCACAGAGTTTATATATGCCTCCCAGTTCAAATCATCCGGAAGCGCATACATTACTATCGTATTTCCATACTTTTTGCCCTGCATTACAATTTTCTCGGCTGAAGCTTCCTTTATAATAAACTCGTAATCTCCTTGCAGGTTGGCATTGGGGTTGGAACCTCCGCCTTGTGGCTTGGCATATGCATGAATAAAAGCATTATAAGTGTCGAATGTAAGCATAGTAGCTTCCTCCGATACAACCTTATAAAGAGAGGAAATAGTCTCATCGCCTTCGTATCCTTGAGATGCCATTGTAACTCGCTGACCATCAAACTTGCACAGAAGAGTTATGCCTCCCAAAGCATAGTCCTGACCTATGTAATATTCCATTCTCCAACCATTAGATGCCGATTCTAATAGCTCACTATATTGCTTCACTTCCTCTGTTGCACGGTTCGCTGAAGAATCATCAAAATAATCCTCTTCCTGGAAAAGACAGGATTGCAAACCAAAGCATACAAGAGCCATCAACAAATAAATCATTATATTCTTTTTCATAATCTTCCTGTTTTATTCAATAGTACTTAAATCCAGCTCCGGAATTTCTTGCTGACGCCTTAACACAATCTCACGCAAATCATCTAAATTAATACCCCAAGTTTCAAGCATATAATTGTATACAATAGTAAACTTCTGATTAATAATAGCCGCTCCGGCAGTTCCGGCAACCTTCAGCATATTATCCCAGTAAGCCTGATCGTGAGTAACATACATGGCGATATTCTCTACAAAATCTTCTCTTGCCTCACTCATCGCATATGCCGTCACAAATCCTTCCGGCCATGCATCCGCATCCTCTCGCAAATATGAATTTCCATTTTCAGCAACATAGAAATACCAGTCGGAACCAACATATTTTCCTTCGGTAATGCGATCAAACGATGGGTCATAATTACGCTTCTGATGCAGGATATGTGCAAATTCATGGTGCATCGTCTTAAAGTAATACTCATTCAAAACTTCGATATCGACATTCTCAAAGTCCAGACTGTTCACTTCGTACAATGTTATCTTCTTTCCTCCCTCGGCAGTACCCAACACCTTCGTACCACTGCTATCATAAGCCGGAGAACCTATCAAGTGAAAAGTTTTTGGCACATAAGACCGAAGAAAAGCCGGTCCGGCAAGTTCAGTATATGCCTCCATCCATACATGCTTGATAATCTTGGCCAAAGCAACCGATTTATCGTAATCCGCCGGTACCAGATTATATTTGTGATCACTTTCAATATCTTGCATACGATACTTGAAATCAACGTTATACGGATATGTATAATTAGCAAGCAACCATTCATCAAAACCATTATGTTCCATTGGCTCTGTTGAAAAAATACTATGCTTGGTGTCAATATCATCGCCATTATTACAGGCTCCCCAAAGAATGGGCAAAACAGCCGTTAGTATATAAATATAATATTTCTTCATATTATTTCCTCCTTTTAATTTTCAGTACGTGGATTGGGTTGCATTCCTGCCAGAACTACACTCTTAGGAATTTGCATAGCACGTCTTGCGTCATTTACCGGCATTTCATCTGTTACGACTATATTGTTATTAGCAATAGAACGGCGATAGATAACAATTCCATAACGTTTAATATCCGGCCAGCGCAGACCTTCGTGCAAAGTAGCAATACGTCTCATATGCAGAATGCAGTGAATAAAGTTCTCCTGTATACCTGATTCAATAGTAAAATCAGGCTGAAGCTTTTTCTTGGGAGTCGGATTTTGTGTCGGATTGTAATAATCCATCTTATCATAATACTCATTTATCATCCCCGGAGTTAAAGTTTGCTTATTAGAAGTATATGCTTTCTCCCATGTAGTAAGATCTGCAGCAGCCATTGGATAGTTCTTTTTCAGCGTATAAGCCTCAGCCCTGCAAAGCAAAGTCTCGTCTGTAGAGAAAATCACAGGCATATAATACAGGTAGTCACCAGCATAATAACCGCCCTTTCTCAACATACTGCATTCATAGCCCGATGTTGTAAAAGGCTGCATATACATGCGGTCAGGGATACCCCATAATCCGGAAGAACGTGATGTTTCGTAAGAAGCAATTAACTTATTATGTAGATAACGTTTTCCTGTCATGTAATTACTCAGAATAATACCCCAGTTAGATACGGTACTACCTATCAACAAGTTAGCCTTACTTGTAGAAGCAATATATGCGTCGGGCTGTACATTATCATTAGCAGAGAGTTTTCCCAACGCTTCCCAATCCCGTAATTCGGCAGCAGGATCACTTCCCAACACACGATCTGCATATTTTATCACCTCATCACAATTAGAAAAGTCAGGCTTCATATAATAAAGATAGAAACGTGCAGCAAAAGCATATGCAGCTTTCCTTGTGAAATGATATTTCGGCACAGAATAACTATCATCGGAAATAAGAGCCATACCATCTAATAAGTCCTTCTCAATCTTCTCATAAGTCTCCTGCAAAGTACCCCGCCCGTATTGTGGTTGCACAGTTGTTTCAACTTTAGTCATATAAGGAATACCTAATTCCTGTGATGCATGAGTATTATAAGCATTACAAAAAATATTTGCTAATACAAAATGATTGTACGCCCGACAAACAAGAGCCTCTCCTCGCTGCGGCATCAACGATTCCGGATTTCCCCGTTTCTCAATCTCTTCCAAAGCCATGTTAGCAGAAGCAATAGCTATATAATGGGTTTCCCAAAGATTTGTAGGCGTATCCTGATATTCTTCCTGGGTATCTTTCCAGTTATAGCACTCTTCCTCAGATAACTTATAATAAGAATATCTGGCACTGTTATCGTCGGTATTATCACTATAAAGTTCAAACAGTTCATTCGCAGATCCTTCCGGATAAGCAGAAACAAGCATTTTAGCTATTTTTTGCTCAGAATTCAGCTCCGTCCGGTTATCTGGTAATTCGTCAAGAAAATCATTACAAGAGCTACCGACAATAGCAAGCGTTGCGATGAACAATGGAATATATAATTGATTTCGTCTCATCTTTAATCTTTTTTTTTATTATTAAAATCATTCTCTTACAATCCTAAACGCAGAGTTAATGTAAACTGACGTGGCACCGGTGAAGCTACACCACCAGTATTAAAGAATTCAGGATCTTGACCATTCAATTTCTTATCTGCATAAATAAGGAATAAATTAGTTGCCTGTAACTTCAAAGAAAGATTGGAAATCTTCGCAGCAGAAATCCAGCTCTTAGGAAACTCATAAGAAAGTGAGATTTCTTTCATACGGATAAAATCACCTTTTGCAATTCGCTCTGTAGAATAATTGTAAGCATTGTAAGCTTTATACAATGTTCGGTTTGCTTCATATTGCGGATTACTCAAGATTGCAGGAATATTAGTCTTTGCCTCATCCCCAGAAAGCGTCCAACGATTCTTGAATTCACGAGGCATAGCACTCAAATCGGAATATTTATAATTAAAATATGGATTCAAACGAACAACATTACCAAATGAATAAGTCATGAATACATTGAGTTTAAACCCTTTATATGCAAAAACGTTACCGAAACTACCAGTTATTGTAGGATCTGTCGGACCTTCATATTTCAAATAATCTAACTTCTCACGTTCCTGGAAATTAATATCAGTCGATGTTATATTTCCATTGATATCGAACATAGGAATACCTTTTTCATCCAAACCTGCAAAAGGAATGGAGAAAAGCCCGCGCACAGGATATCCTTCACGTGCAAATCCATTTCCCGAAACAAGTTCCATCATACGAGTACGTCCTCGCAAATCAGTAACTTCATTCTTAGCATGAGAAAAAATAAAATCAGAATTCCATGAGAAGTCTTTCGTTTTAATATTGCTGGTTGAAAGGGTAAATTCAATACCATGTGACTTCATTGTAGCTACATTGGCATATTTATAAATAGTACCTCCCACTCCTTGTGTTGGAATCAACCCAATCAGGTCATAGTTATTGCGCGTGTACCAGTCAGCTGAAAGATTAATGCGATTATTAATAAAACCTACATCCACTCCTATATTCAATTCATGCTTCTTTTCATACGTTAATTCACTATTTTCCAAATCCACTATATGAAGACCCGTTTCTTGAATATCAGTGAAAGGACGATAAGGTGAATAACTCTTAATAATAGCTTGTGAATTTGTTACATCAGCCGGACCACGATCAGCTGTCAATGAGTAAGATGCCTTAAATGTCAAATTTGAAAGCGTTGGTTGAAGTGATTGGAAGAATTTCTCTTCATGAACATTCCACGCTGCAGAAAGATTCCACGTTGGCAGCCAACGAGCAGAACGGCTACGCCCCATTCTATTAGTTCCTTCATAGCGGAAAGTACCATTCAGCGTATAACGTCCGTCATACGAATAAGTAGCATTTGCAAATGTAGCTACACTCCGATATCTAGTATGCCCCATAGAATAATACTTTTCTCCAGTCTCAATACCTTTCTTAAAGTACTGATAAACATATGATGGAATCTCACCCATAGAATATTGCATACCCCATCCTTGGAATGAAGAGTTAGAGCGTTGAAGATCATTTACTTCCATTCCTGCAAAAAGATTAGTTATATGCTTTTCTGCAAATAGATGATTCCATGATACAGTACCACGGAAATCCAGTCCCAACATCTTACGATCTTGACGCTGATAAATACCTCCTTCAGGAAGAATCGAAATAGGTAATGCATATGGGTTATCTGGATTCTTATACAACCAGTCGTTTTCATCACGAATAGTAGCATCGTCCAACCCCGTACGATAAGCAATTGCTTGATTAGAATCATCCATTATATTATGTTCTTGTGATGATGATTGATAACGCACAGCACCCAGCGCACTGACTTCTAGGCCCTGCAACACCTTCCATTTCAACTCCCCCTGGAACTTTACATCAACAACATTCAACTCAATAAAATTATTGTCCAATTCACGGAGAATATTAAATGGAGCATAATTAGCCACATAATCTGTATTAGGATCTAATGTACGTGAAGTATTCAGTGCGTATGAATAGGGGTTGATATCAAAATCACGTGTAACCTGACCTGCCGCAACGTCCAATGATGAGTTCATGGTACCTGGTGCATTCTGTTTACGGTAAGAAGCACTTGATATCAAGTTTATGCTTAGGTTCTTTAAGATATTATAAGTCGTATTCAAATTGGCTGTATAACGTTTCACTTCACTCTGCTTATACCATCCCGGATCAAGCATGGCACTCAATGACGCATAAAAAGATGATTTATCAGAACCTGAAGTAATACTTACAGAGTGATTCTGTGAAATATTATTTGAGAATAATACATCAAACCAGTCGGTATTACGCATTTCGGCTTCGGTCAAATAAGCATTACGTGCTTCTAAAGTATTCATCAGCCCAAATTGACCATTCGTTTCATTAAACTGGTCGATCAGTTTATACATACGTCCGTACACACCTGAATTCTTTGCACGAAATAAATCAGCACTATTCAACCAACCTTTTTGCTCCAATTCTTTATATATTCCCATTTGCTCCTGAGAATTCATAATATTGAACTCTTTGTATGAGGGCACCATACGCGTAGTAAACTCACCCGTATAATTAATTTTGCTGACTCCAGCTTTACCTTTCTTTGTAGTAACAACAATTACACCTGCCATTGCACGTGCACCATAGATTGAGGTTGCTGAACCGTCTTTCAAAATCTGAAAGCTCTCAATATCATCGGAATTTAAACCAGCAATAGCCGAACTAATCAGAGTTTCAGCATCACCAGAAGATAAATCATCAGGTCCCACATCAATAGCATCTTCCATAATAACTCCATCCACCACCCATAATGGTTTGGAGCTACCATAAATGGAGGTAGCACCACGTACACGAATTTTAGGAGCAGTACCAAACGTACCGGATACGTTCTGGACTGACACACCCGCAGCACGCCCTTCAAGTCCACGGCTAATATCAGGGAGACCATCCAATTTTACATTATCAGCTGTTAATTGTTGAGTTGCACCAGTAAAAAGGCGTTTGTCCATTTTTTGCATACCGGTTACCACTACTTCCTCCAGAACTTCTGCATCTGGTTTCATCAGAATTCTTATCGTTCCTGCTTTTATGGGGACCTCCTGAGTTTTCAATCCGATATAGCTAATCTTCAAAGTTCTAGCAGAACTTGGTACATCGTTTATGGTAAACTTACCATCGATATCGGTGACTGTTCCCATCGTTGTACCTTTCATACTAATACGGATGCTCCCACAACAGGCTGATCATCTTCCTCAGAAATGACGACACCTGTCACCTTTTTAGGTGTTTGGGCAATCACTAGACCTATGCTTGCCAGCAAGCAGGCCAATAACAGCATTAATTTTCTTTTCATAAACACTCTTTATTATTATAAGAATTAGTAAGTCGCTTATTTTCGCTTAGTGCTATTTTGAATAATTGTTTTGTATTTATAAATATGTGCTTATATTTGCAAAATAGCACTAAGCGAAAATAAGCGACTTACTAATTCTTATAATAATAAAGAGTGTTTATGAAAAGAAAATTAATGCTGTTATTGGCCTGCTTGCTGGCAAGCATAGGTCTAGTGATTGCCCAAACACCTAAAAAGGTGACAGGTGTCGTCATTTCTGAGGAAGATGATCAGCCTGTTGTGGGAGCATCCGTATTAGTATGAAAGGTACAACGATGGGAACAGTCACCGATATCGATGGTAAGTTTACCATAAACGATGTACCAAGTTCTGCTAGAACTTTGAAAATTAGCTACATTGGAATGAAAACTCAGGAGATTCCTATCAAAACAGGAACAATAAGAATTCTGATGAAACCAGATGCAGAAGTTCTGGAGGAAGTAGTGGTAACCGGTATGCAAAAAATGGACAAGCGCCTTTTCACGGGAGCTGCAACAAAACTTGATGCAGAAGGCGTAAAACTTAATGGTATGGCAGATATCAGCCGTGGTCTTGAAGGCCGTGCTGCGGGTGTGTCAGTCCAGAATGTATCCGGTACATTTGGTACAGCTCCCAAAATCCGCGTTCGCGGTGCTACCTCCATTTATGGTAGCTCCAAACCATTATGGGTAGTGGATGGAGTTATTATGGAAGACGCTGTAGAAGTCAGCGCTGATCAACTATCTTCAGGCGATGCTGAAACTCTAATTAGTTCGGCTATTGCTGGTCTGAACGCAGATGATATTGAAAGCTTTCAGATTTTGAAAGACGGCTCAGCAACCTCAATCTATGGCGCACGTGCAATGGCAGGTGTAATCGTTGTTACTACAAAGAAAGGTAAAGCTGGAGTCAGTAGAATAAGCTATACCGGTGAATTTACTACCCGTTTAGTACCAAGCTACAATGACTTTAACATCATGAACTCGCAAGATCAGATGGGAGTATACAAAGAAATGCAACAGAAAGGCTGGTTAAATTTCGCTGAAACCTCCCGAACTGCAGAAAGTGGTGTATACGGAAAGATGTATCAGTTAATTAACACATACGATCCTACTACCGGACAATATGCGTTATTAAATACTGACGAAGCTAAAAATGCCTATCTACGTGAAGCTGAAATGAGAAATACCGATTGGTTTGACACACTTTTCTCTCCCAGTCTAAGTCAGAATCATTCTGTAAGTCTTAGCTCTGGTACAGAAAAGTCATCGTTCTATGCTTCTTTAAGTGCTATGCACGATCCGGGATGGTACAAGCAAAGTGGAGTTGATCGCTATACAGCCAACTTAAATATGAATCATAATATCTTAAAGAACCTAAGCATAAACTTGATATCAAGTGCTTCTTATCGTAAGCAAAAAGCACCGGGAACTTTAGGACAAGACATTGACCTAGTAAACGGTCAGGTAAAACGTGAATTTGACATCAACCCCTATTCATATGCATTGAATACTTCACGTACATTAGACCCAAACACTTATTACACCAGCAACTATGCTGATTTCAACATTCTGAACGAACTGGACAACAATTACATGGAACTGAACATTGCAGATTTAAAGTTCCAAGGCGAGTTGAAATGGAAACCAATTACCGGATTAGAGCTAAGCGCTTTGGGAGCCGTGAAGTATCAATCAACTTCACAGGAGCACAACATTAAAGACCAGTCAAACCAGGCATCGGCTTATCGTGCAGGTCTAGATGACAAGACAATTATGGACCGCAATCCATTTCTTTATAAGAACCCAGATAATCCATATGCACTACCGATCTCTATCTTACCGGAAGGTGGTATTTATCAACGTAGAGACTATAAGATGCTAGGTTACGACTTCCGAGCTACAGCTAGTTGGAACCACGTATTTAATGATATACATATCACTAACTTCTTTGCAGGAACAGAAATCAACTCTACAGACCGATCAAAGAATTACTATCAAGGGTGGGGTATGCAATACTCAATGGGCGAAATACCCTACTATGTATATGAATTCTTCAAAAAAGGTATCGAAGACGGCAATAATTACTACTCATTGAGTCAGACCCGTAGCCGTAGTGCCGCCTTCTTCGCCAATGCTACCTACTCTTATAAAGGTCGTTATACTGTGAATGGAACAGCCCGCTACGAAGGTACCAACCGTATGGGTAAGAGCCGCTCGGCACGTTGGTTACCTACATGGAACGTATCAGGAGCATGGAATGCCCATGAAGAAAAATTCTTCAGCAATTTAACTTCTGTTCTTTCACACTTTACACTGAAAGCATCTTATTCGTTAACAGCCGACCGCGGTCCGGCAGACGTAACGAACTCACAGGCTATTATAACCAGCTATAGTCCTTATCGACCATTTACTTCTATCCAGGAGTCCGGATTGTATATTAAGGAACTAGAAAATAGCGAATTAACTTATGAAAAGAAGCACGAGTTGAATATTGGTGCCGACATGGGCTTCTTGAATAACCGCATTAATTTAGCTGTAGACTGGTACAAACGTAACAACTACGACTTGATTGGTATCGTTAATACACAAGGCGCAGGTGGACAGATCCTGAAGTATGCAAATATCGCTTCAATGAAATCACATGGTATTGAATTCACTTTATCAACTAAGAATATTAAAACAAAAGATTTCAACTGGAACACCGACTTTATATTCTCTAATGCAAAAAATGAAGTCACTGATTTGAAACAAAATGCGAATGTGATGGAGCTTATTTCCGGTAATGGATTCGCTAAACAAGGCTATCCGGTTCGTGGGCTATTCTCTATCCCATTTGTAGGTCTCGACAAAGATGGTATTCCAGTCATTATAAATGAAAAGGGCGAAGCGACTAGTACCGATATAAATTTCCAGGAACGCCAAAATACTGGTTTCCTGAAGTATGAAGGTCCGACTGATCCTACCATTACAGGTAGTTTGGGTAATATGTTCTCATACAAAGGTTTCCGTTTGAATTTATTTATCACTTATTCATTTGGAAATGTTATCCGTTTAAATCCCGTATTCAAAGCATATTATTCGGATCTAACGGCAATGACTCGTGAATTTAAAAATCGATGGACACTCCCCGGAGACGAAGCAAAGACTAATGTTCCTGCTATTTTGAGCAAACGTATGTACGACAGCAATGAAGACTTGAAGTATGCCTACAATGCTTACAATTATTCAACAGAACGCATTGCAAAGGGGGATTTTATCCGTCTGAAAGAAATCTCACTGGCTTATGACTTCCCCAAAGCATGGATCAACCCATTGAAGTTAACAGACCTCTCGCTGAAAGTCCAAGCCACCAACCTTTTCTTAATCTATGCGGATGATAAGCTAAATGGTCAGGACCCGGAATTCTTTAATGCAGGTGGTGTTGCCTCACCGGTTCCCCGCCAATTTACTATTACTTTAAGACTGGGGTTATAATTTAAAATAAGAACGAATATGAAGAAATACATAATAATGGCCAGTGTGGCCGCGCTCGCAATAGGGCTCTCATCGTGTTCTAATTTCTTAGATGAGCTTCCCGACAATCGTACCGAGCTGAATGAAAACAATGTTGGCAAAATATTACTTTCCGCCTATCCTACTACAGCAATCTGTGAGATGGGGGAAATGTCATCAGACAATACTGATGCTTATCCGAATCGCTTTTCTTCTTTCAACCGTTTGCAAGAAGATCTCTATAAGTGGGCAGACTCTGCAGAACAAGATCAGGACTCTCCCCATGCACTTTGGGAATCTTGCTATATGGCAATCTCTGCCTGCAACGAGGTTTTGAAAGTGATTGAAGACGCAGGAAATCCAGCTTCTCTTAGCGCTGAAAAGGGAGAAGCCCTAGTATGTCGCGCCTATGCTCATTTTTTACTTGCCAATATATTTTGTAACGCTTATAGCAGCCAAGCAAGTTCAGACTTGGGTATCCCCTACATGAAAACGATAGAGACAACCGTAAGCCCTGATTATCAACGCGGAACTCTAGAGGAGGTATACCAAAATATTGAGAAAGATCTATTGGAAGGTCTAGATCTGGTTACTGATATTTATGCAGTCCCCAAATATCACTTTACAAAGAAAGCAGCTCAAGCTTTTGCTGCACGCTTTTACTTGTACTATGTAAAATCGGATAAATCCAATTACACTAAGGTGATCGATTACGCAACAAAAGTATTAGGAAGCAATCCAGCCACCTCTGTACGCGACTGGAAATCTTTGGGTGCACTAGACATAAATGGCAGTGTTCAGCCAAATGCTTATGTAGATGCAACGAATGGCGCTAACTTATTATTGGTCAGTGCAGGTTCTTATTGGGGATATGTTCATGCACCTTATGGACTAGGCGAAAGATACGCCCATGGACCGAAAGTAGGCAATGAGACATGCAATTCCGTCGGTCCTTGGGGAAGTGACTATTATATGGGTGTTTGGAGTAACTCAAGTGCACTGCCGACCAAAATCGTTGTTATGAAAATAACTCAATATAAAGAAGTGGTTGACGCAGTAGCCGGAACAATCAACGGACACATGATCAATGCAGCATTTACTACAGATGAAACATTACTCTGTCGTGCAGAAGCTTATGCGATGAAAGAAATGTATCCACAGGCAATTGCTGATTTAAATATATGGCGAGAAGCATACACACGTTCTACTACCCCGCTTACCACAGAATCTATAAACGATTTCTACGGAAGCATGGAATATTACACTCCTACTGAATCTACAGTTAAGAAAAAATTGAACCCCGACTTTACTATAACAAATGAAACACAGGAAAATGTAATCCACTGCATACTTCATGCACGACGTTTAACAACTTTACATGAAGGGTTACGCTGGCAGGATATTAAACGCTACGGTATTACTATCTATCGTCGTTTAATGAATGATAATGGTACTATTACCGTCACAGATAAGCTGGAACCCAATGATCCTCGTCGAGCAATACAGATACCGAGCGATGTTATTTCAGCCGGATTAAAACCAAACCCTAGAACTAAATAAAAATCGATAAGTTATGAAAAAATATATAATATATACATTGATCGTTACTATAGCCGTTTTTTTAGGCTCATGTAATAAAGATGATATTGATACCAAACGCAGTATATTTGATCCTACTGAAGTTTATGAGCCCAACGAGTTTGACAAATGGCTACTTGACAACTATGTTTACACTTATAATATCCAGGTGAAATATCGTCTGGATGACAATGAAACGGATGTAGAATATCATCTGGTTCCAGCCAAGTATGACAACGCAATTACATTGGCTAAGATTGTAAAATTTGTATGGATGGAAGCTTATGACGAAATATGGGGAATTGACATGACCCGTACGTATGTCCCTAAACTACTCCAATTCATTGGAAATGTTGCTTATACCGAGTCAGGTATGATCCTCGGACAAGCCGAAGGAGGAATGAAAGTAACCCTGTTTCGTGTAAATGAAATAGATAAAAACAATCTCAGTGTAGCTCAATTAAATGAGTACTATTTCAAGACAATGCATCATGAATTTACACATATTCTTAATCAGAAAAAAGCCTATGATACATCATACGATCGTATATCGGAATCCGACTACGTAGGTTCAAGCTGGTATAGGGTATCTGAGTCGGTTGCTCTGCAAAAAGGATTTATCTCTCCTTATGCAATGGACCGTGCTACGGAAGATTTTGCGGAGATGGTTGCTATTTATGTCACCAATGACGCTAGTACTTGGGAAGATATGCTAGCAAGTGCCGGCACAACAGGAAGACCGATCATAGAAAAGAAATTTGAGATTGTATTTGATTACATGCTCAATTCCTGGGGACTTGATTTAGACAAATTGCGCGAAATTGTTTTGCGCCGGCAAAGTGAAATTACCGAATTAGATTTAAGTACGCTTTAATAATTGTAGGATATGAGAAAGATTAAAATATATGGCTTACTGACTTGCGTTTGCCTGATGATGCAATCGTGTCTGTTTAATGAAGATGATATCTTTGATGAATCTTCTGCACAACGGGCTATAGCCTCCGTCAACGAATGTCAGGAGATTTTAAAGGGCGCAGCCAATGGGTGGTTACTCGAGTATTATACAGGAGAAGACGGAGAATATGGTGGCTTCAATGTTTTGGCACGATTTGATGGCAATAATGTAATTATGGCTGCAGATTTCGCTACAGATAATTACGAAATTGGAGAAGAATCTACTTCCTTGTATAAAGTTGAATCATACCAGGGAACAGAATTAAGTTTTGATTCATACAATGAATTAATTCACGAATTCTGTGAACCGAGTGGTTATAATTCACCAGGATATGCCGGAGATTATGAGTTCGTCTTCAGAAGCGTTTCAAAAGAAAAGATCGTACTGACTGGGAAAAAACATGGAGTAACGTTGATCATGACACCTCTGCCTGCTGAAACAAATTGGCAAGAGAAACTGACCAATATTGCCAATGTCGTTTCACAGGCTTCATATGTAACCTATAAGTTAATTGTGAATGGTCAGGAAATAACTAAAATGGGACAGGAAGAGCATGCCTTCTCAGTTACCAAAGTAGACGAAACCGGTGAAACAACCGTAAGTCTATATCCGTTCATATATACAGAGGAAGGCATTAAAATGTATGAACCATTAGTAGTTAATGGAGTAGAAATAAACAACTTCAAATGGGATAATGAAAACCTTACATATATTTGTACAGATACAGGTGTAGATGCAAAAATAGAATTCTATTGTCCGGAAGGATATCTCAACTATTTAGGCAACTATATACTACAATTAGCAAATGGGCAACGTATACAACTTGAGCTCAAACAAAAAATGATAGGAAAATCATTTGCAATGAATTTTGCTTTGAGTGGTACTCCTATTGAATTTGTCTATAACTATAATATGACAACAGACTGTATTGATGTACCTTCTCAGACAGTTGGCGTATATCAAGGTTACAACGTATTATTATATCCAGGAATTCCCGGAGGCAATTTCTATGCAGATGACTCAGCTGTATTCCAAGGACGTATTGCAAATACAGATCCGCTTACAATTAAGTTCACTTATGTAAACAATCCTATTTGCACCCTTATGTTGCTGGTATATCAAAAAACAGACGGTTGGTATGGATTCTCTACAATGTTCCAAGATGTAACATTGATAAAAGTTGATTAATTAACAAATAGCATATTATGAAGAAAATAACAAGCATATTTGCATTATTATTATGCGTATTCGTCTTCTCATGTAGTAACGACGACGATAAAGAAACATCTTCTTTGCAGATTGTTAGCTCAAATGTCACATTTGAATCTGCTGGAGGAACCGGTACAATAAAAGTTAACGCAATAAGTGAAATTACTGCTACCTCCAATAAAGATTGGTGTACCGTAAGCGTGAATGGAGATATTATAAATGTTTCTGTCATTGAAAATAATGATATGTCCGGACGTACGGCAGCTGTAACCATAACAGATGGTGAAGCATCCACTTTGGTTCCTGTTTCACAGGGTGGCTGTGTTATTCTGTATAATAAATCAGAATTGGGGCATGCTTTTACTTATGCAGGTGGTTCTGCTACAGTATCTTTCTCAACCACAGCATCTTATTCAATAGAAGTACCCGCCGAAGCCCAAAGTTGGTTATCATACACACTTGACGAAGAAAACAGAACTATAACATTTAATGTTGCTGCGAGTGCTGATAAAACCCCACGAGGAGCGGCAGTTAAAGTTACCGCAGGTAAAAAAACGATTTACTATCATCTTGGAGAGTATGAATTGAAAGACATCGCAGGCAAATGGAGAGTATCCTTTGTTGATGGAGATGATAGTACTCTAGCTGGAGAAATAGAAGTAGTTCAGGATGAAGAGGAACCTACCATCTTCTACTTGTCAGGTATTTCCAATTTCTTTGACCTACCGTTAATCTATAATGGAGAGGCCTTACTCACAATGGGAGGTCTTAATTTAGGAACATATGCTGGGAGATATAACATCTATACAGTAACATTGTCTGAAGGTGGATATGTCAGTTGGGATATGTCAACACAATATGTTGCTTATCCGTCATCCATCAATGGCAAATTTGCATTGGTATTTGGTGATAATGGTTCCTGGGATGGAGACGTAGTCAATGGCATTGCCTACTGGGCATTCTCCGGTGCTGCGGGAACAGGAAGTGCAGGATGGTTGGAGAAATTCAACGCTCTTACACTAAGCAAATAAGACGGCAAGCGTGCTTAGCTAAGTCTGTCTCTCTAACATGTATAAGATTTAGCTTTACATTAATTATTCATATAAAGGGTGTTCAACATTGGACACCCTTTACATTATCCTTTTCCATATAAAAAGCAATACAAAAGATGATGTTATTATTAAATTAATTCGTATCTTTCGGACACACAAAAAAGTTAAACCAACAATCACACATATGAAAATGATTCTTTTCCGACTAATATGTTTAAAGACATGCCTACTATTAATCCCTGTACTTTACGCACAAAACAACTATCGTCCGGGATTTATCATCACTGTTCAGAAAGACACAATATATGGAGAAATCGACTACCGTACAGATAAGATGAATGCTAAACGCTGCGTCTTTCAATCACAAGGTAATGATACCGAACCAGTAACCTATCATCCTTTCGAAATCTTGGGATACCGTTTTACAGACGACGGTAAATACTATGTCTCCAAGAACATAGAATTGAAATACGGTGTCTCTACCCCCGTCTTTCTCGAATATTTGCTACAAGGAATGAAAAGCTTGTACTACTATGAGACAGAAGATAACATACCAATCTATTTTGTTGAAGATAATAATACCCTTGTAAAAATAGATGCGCCCAAACTGTCCAAGCAGGCTACCAATATACAGTTTAAAGGCCAGACTGACCGATATATTCCCCTTCTTCATTACGCATTCAAAGACTGCCCAAGCCTGGCTCCCCAAATAGACCGGGCTCGTTTCAGCCGAAAGGAGATGATAAAAATCACAAAAGAATATCATTATGCAATGTGTACCAGTAATGAAGATTGCATTGAATTTGAAGCAAAAGAAGATAAACGTTCAATACAGTTAGATATAACTCCTTATGTAGGAGTTATTCAATATAATGTACCATCGGGTAGTCCGATCGGGCTCTATAGCTCACCCGAACTATCTTACCTGGCAGGAGTCACTTTAGCTATCAGCAATAGACGGTGGATGAGTTCGCTCAGTGGTTGTTTTGATGTGTCTTTTTCCCGCATAACATCCTCTGCAAGATCATTGAATAATGAAAATTCATCCACTATATTTAAACATAGCGGAACAATGTTTTCGGGTAAGTTAGGAATACGCTATACCTATCCGAAAGGAATGGCGCGACCATTTGTTGAGCTTGGAGCAGACTTCAGTGGAATGATCAATGCCAAGATAAAGATAAATGATAAGAGCGAGAGATGGCTGGATGGTGTCTACCCTGGCTATTACGCCAATGCGGGAGTAAACTTCAAACTTTCGCGGAAAAACAAACAAATGATATGCATACGCGCTCAATTCAAAGGCTTAAGAGACATGATGGAAAAATCAGCCCTCGTTAATGGATGGTCAGGAGTGATAGGATATACATTTTAAGTACTGCATTATTCGTTTATATAGTACTCACACTAGGAAATCTCTTATAAAACCGTTTTTCTTGTTATACCCATATTCTACCCGACAATAAAACTCCCCTTATTTCAGCCTTTCGAATGAAATAAGGAGAGCCTTATATAACTGGGTTATCAGCTATTAATACTTGACTTCTCAGGTATTAATAACTGACGCGACAAGTATTAATACCTGAGAAGTCAGATATTAAGACCTGTCGTGACATATTAGAATGCTTGTACCAGAGTTTATTAACTACCGTCTTAGTAAGTCACCGTCAACGGTGTACGCACCTTCTGCGCATACTCAGCCATATACGCATTCCACGCATCAACCGTCTTGATAGCAGCCTTATCCCAGGCAGAACCCCAGTAATAAGTATATTCCGAGCCCGGTTCATACTCGCTGATTGCCAATACATGACCGTCAGCTCCACCGCGCAGCTCCTTCTTCTCCTTTTCCGGGAAAAGAACGGTCTTTGCCTCTTTTACCAGTGAAGGAAATGCAGCGCCGATAAATATCTTACCGTTACCGCCGCTTCTGTCGGTTGTAGGGTCTACATAGGTGATATAGCCGTTTGCAGCGTCTGCTGTAACCACACCGTCCGGTTCACGAAGAACGATTCCGGTAGTCACAGGCATCGCTTCTTTCAGGTTAGTATACGAAACAACGGTTTTGTTGAGATACGAACCGGCATCCAATGTGATGACACGCGTCTCCACCACGTTAGAATCGCCACGGACAGTCAACGGGTTAAATTCCAGCTTCACTGTGAAACGCAGCGGGCCATTATCAAGGATTTCCTGTGTCCGATAGCAATAAGGATAGATAATCGTATCACCCGCCATCAGAGCGGCTGTACCGCAGCCCAGCGTAGGACCTACGGCATAACAATCCATTCCGTAGCCGTGGTCAATGTGATAAGAGATGGCATTTTGCAGTTCGGCAGCCGCTTTAGGGTCTGTCTTTTTCAGTTCGGCAATTCTGGCACGCTTTTCCTTATCCAGTTCTTCAGCGTAAAGACTTTCAAGAATCGGTTCCGTAGTGTTATACTTCGTAAAGAGGTCGTAGCCGAAACCACGTTCACCACGCTTCTGCAAGGCAGGGCCATAGGCACGGTATCCGCCCAGGTCATTCTCCCATGCCACGTCGTCCAGACGTTCGGGATAATAGCGGCCGCAGGCAATTACATTATACGGGTCGGGAGTACCGGATTGGATAGTATAAGTGGCTGTGCCATTTGCTTTCACCGTAGCCGGGAAAACCACTTTCTCGTCATACGTCACTTGATAAGGTACTTGCTGGCCATCTTCACCAAGCACTACGATCTGAGCCGTATCAGCCAGCTGCAGCTTGGCTGTAACGTCACTCATCGGAACTTCAACCATTTCACCTGTGCGCTCCAACGCCAGAGGATTGGTCACTGTAACCGTCATTGACTGCTTGCTGTCAGCACAAGAGGCAAAACCCATCAGGGCAATAGCAGCCAAAATAAATATCTTCTTCATATTATACACAACAAATAAGGGGATAGAATCAGGTAAAAAAACGAAAGGGGATAAATGTAAACCGTAAACTATTCAACAGAAAAACGATAAGGTGACAGGCGGTAAAGAATCTCCTTACCACCCTATCACCTTATAATAATCTCTTGTTATCGTTATTTCGGCTGTTTTCCGATATAAGCCAGGATACCACCGTCTACGTAAAGAACATGACCGTTTACAGCGTTAGAAGCCTCAGAAGCCAGGAATACGGCAGGACCTGTCAGTTCTTCCGGATCCAACCAACGGCCGGCAGGAGTCTTGGCGCAGATGAATGAATCGAACGGGTGACGGCTTCCGTCTGCTTGTTTCTCACGAAGAGGAGCAGTTTGCGGAGTAGCGATATAACCCGGGCCGATGCCGTTACACTGAATGTTGTATTCACCATATTCAGAGCAGATATTGCGGGTCAGCATCTTCAGACCACCTTTGGCAGCAGCGTAAGCCGATACAGTTTCACGACCCAGCTCAGACATCATAGAGCAGATGTTGATGATTTTACCGGCACGCTTCTTCATCATGGCAGGCAACACAGCCTTAGAAACGATGAACGGAGCGTTCAAGTCGATATCAATCACACGACGGAAGTCAGCAGCTTCCATTTCGTGCATAGGAACACGGCGGATAATACCGGCGTTATTAACAAGGATATCAATCGTACCTACTTCTTTCTCGATAGTAGCAACCATTGCCTGAACAGCCGGTTCGTCTGTTACGTCGCATACATAACCGTGAGCTTTAATTCCCTTTTCAGCATAGGCAGCCATGCCTTTGTCTACCAACTCCTGGTTGATGTCGTTAAAACATACAGTAGCGCCTTGTTCTGCGTAAGCAGAAGCAATTGCAAAACCGATACCGTAAGAAGCACCTGTAACGAGAGCTACTTTACCTTTCAAAGAAAAATTCAAATACTGATTCATAATTTTTTGTTATTAAATGATGAAAACTATTGTAGTTGTTTATTTTAAATCTGTAATTAATGAGAAGTCCTGATCGCCATAATCGAGGTTTTCACCGCCCATACCCCAGATAAAGGTATAGTTGTGGGTAGCCGCAGCCGAGTGGATCGACCATTCGGGAGACAGAACAGCCTGATCGCCCTTCATCCATACGTGACGAGTTTCGTCCACCTCACCCATAAAGTGGCAGATAGCGTGCTCTTCGGGGATTTCGAAGTAGAAGTAAGCTTCCATACGACGGCTGTGCACGTGGGCAGGCATCGTGTTCCATACGCTTCCCGGAGCAAGTTCCGTCATACCCATCTGCAGCTGACAGGTAGGCAATACCTGATTGACCAGCATCTTATTGATGTTACGGTGGTTGGAACCTTCCAACGAGCCCATTTCAGCCACTACGGCATCCGCTTTCGTCACTTTACGGTCGGGATAGTTGCGGTGTGCGGTCAGTGAGTTGAAATAGAATTTGGCAGGATTGGAAGCGTCCTTGCTTTCGAACGTCACCACACGGTCGCCCGAACCAAGGTAGAGGGCTTCTTTATAGTCAAGTTCGAAAACCGCATCTCCGGCCTTCACTACGCCCGGTCCGCCTACATTGTAAATACCCATTTCACGACGGGTCAGGAAGAACGGAGCCTTCAGCGGGTCGATCGCTTCGAGTGTCAGCACCTCTCCTACCGGAAGCGCGCCGCCTACAACCATACGGTCGTACATGGAGTACACCATATTCACTTCGTTGGGAACAAATATTTTTTCGATTAAGAAATCGCGACGGATTCTTGCAGTATCATAACTTTTTGCATCCTCGGGATGCGCAGCATAGCGAATTTCATAGTTCGTTTTCATACCTTATTTATTTATAGTTATTGAATAAGCTCTCTTTCTCAAATGCACATCGTTTACGTACACGATGCAAAAATAGTAAAAGAAAACGGGTTAACCTTGCAATTTTGTTCCAATTATCCACCAAAAATGTCCAGAATTGATGCAATGTACATCTTTTTAACGAACTATAATACGTTTTGAAGGAGTTTGACGACTATTTTCAATGATACAAAACGATATAAAAAAAGGAAGCTCCAATAATCAATGATTATCAGAGCTTCCTTTTGGTTGTCCTACCAAGATTCGAACTTAGACAAACAGAACCAAAAACTGTTGTGCTACCATTACACCATAGGACAAACATATGCGCTTTCTGTTAAAAAGCGGTGCAAAGATAGAGGTTTGCAAGCAAACCTCCAAATATTTCGATTACTTTTTTACTTTGCCACCTTGCAAATCGCTGAATTTTACTTCGCGATCAGCAGAAAATAGTTCTTTTTACCACGCTGAACAAGCAGATATTTCCCGTCAAGCAGATCGGCAGTCGTAATAACCTGGTCAAAAGCTTCCAGTTTTTCTTTATTCAATGATACGCCACCGCCTTGAACCAACTTACGCATTTCGCCTTTCGAAGCAAATACAGCCGCATTATCGACAAACAGATCAACAGCCTTCACTCCTTCCGCCAAGGCGTCACGAGAGATTTCAAACTGGGGTACGCCTTCGAATACAGCCAGCAACGTATCTTCGTCCAACTTGCGCAACGACTCGGAAGTAGCGTTACCGAACAGGATATTAGACGCATCTACCGCTGCATTGTAATCTTCTTCGGAGTGAACCATGATAGTCACTTCCTTGGCCAGACGTTTCTGCAAAGCACGCAAGTGCGGAGCCTGCTGGTGCTCGGCCACTAATGCTTCGATTTCTTCCTTCTCGATCGAAGTGAAAATCTTGATATAGCGTTCTGCATCAGAGTCGCTTACGTTCAGCCAGAACTGGTAGAACTTATAGGGAGAAGTATAACGAGGGTCCAACCAGATATTTCCAGATTCAGTTTTACCAAACTTACCACCGTCAGCTTTTGTGATCAGCGGGCAAGTCAGCGCGAACACCTCTCCCCCATTGGTACGGCGGATCAGTTCTGCTCCGGTAGTGATATTTCCCCACTGGTCGGAACCGCCCATCTGAAGTTTACATCCTTTAGTTTCATACAGATGAAGGAAATCGTAGCCTTGAAGCAGCTGATAAGTAAATTCGGTGAATGACAGTCCGTCACGTGCTTCTCCGTTGAGGCGACGCTTTACAGAATCCTTTGCCATCATATAGTTTACAGTGATATGCTTACCTACTTCGCGAACAAAGTCAAGGAAAGAAAACTCTTTCATCCAGTCATAATTGTTCACTAATTCAGCACGGTTAGGCACATCCGACTCGAAGTCGAGGAACTTGGCAAGCTGTTTTTTGATACACGCCTGATTGTGACGCAATGTTTCCTCGTTCAGCAGGTTACGTTCTGCCGATTTTCCGGAAGGGTCTCCAATCATACCTGTAGCGCCACCGATGAGTGCCAGCGGCTTATGGCCGCAGCGTTGTAAATGACGAAGGATCATCACTCCACAAAGGTGACCAATGTGTAGCGAATCGGCAGTCGGGTCGATACCCAAATAGGCAGTCACCTGCTCTTTGTTTAACAACTCTTCCGTTCCCGGCATGATGTCCTGCAGCATGCCACGCCATCTCAATTCTTCTACAAAATTCATCGTATTACTCTTTTTATTAGGTTTTTATTGTCTTTCAATTCCATGTGCGACAAAAGTACGACTCTTTCTCGGAAGATACAACTCTTAACGCCTAAAAAAGACTTTTTGAATATTTTCCCGAATCGCCTGCCGCAGCTCTTCCGCATCCGTGCTTCGTGCTTTCGCCACCTGCTTCAGCACTTCTTCAATGTCGACCGGACTGTCATCCGTCTCCAGAAACAGGCGACCGACAGGCACTCCCTTCACCGTTTCCTCCGAATAATGCGCACCGAAAGAAAGATAAATGCCGTTCTTTATCAGTTGCCCTGCCTGCTGCGGTTTCCCGCGAAAGCCGTGCCAAATCCAGGGTTGAGCCGGATTCAGTTTCTTCCTCACCGCCAGCAACTCATCCATCGCCTTCACACAATGAATAATCAGTGGCAACCGATATTTCTCCGACAATTCCACCTGCTTCTCAAACATCCTTACCTGAAGCTCCATCGGAGCAGCTGTCAGTTTATCGAAACCCGCCTCTCCTACCGCCACAAACTGCTCTTTCACAAGCAACTGCTGCAGAAGTTCAAATTGCTCTTCCGCATTGCGTTCCGTCAGTTTCCAGGGATGAATGCCGGCCGAATAGAAATATCCCTCTTTACCTGCCGTCCTGACATCCGAAGCCGACAGGCACAGCGAATCATCCACCGGTAATGGAAAATTGATAATCGCCCTGCCGTGGGAAGCATCCTCCGACTTGTGAGTATGAATATCCAGAATATGACTCGCGTTATTCTCCATATCTCTCGTTCTTTAGGGTAAATCGTTTTTAAGGCACAGGATCATAACCGGAACCACCCCACGGATGACACCTGAGAATGCGCCGGACAGCCAGATAGAGTCCTTTGACGGGACCGTGTTTCTTGATTGCTTCGACCGCATAGGCCGAACAAGTGGGCGTAAACCGACAAGACGGAGGGGTAAGGGGCGAAATACACACCCGGTAAAAATAGATAGGAATCAGCAGTAAGAATGAAAACACCTTCCTCACAAGACTTTTCAGGGACATCCAGCAGACGGACACCCGGTGAGCACGGGGTTTCATAAGGATAACTTTTCAGAAATGCGCGAAAGCGCTGTCTTCATTTTCTCTTCCAGTTCGGCAGTGGCTACAAGTTCGTCCGACAGATAGATAAAAGCAATTGCCAGACGCTGCCCTTTGTTTTGCAAACCGTCCAGCAGTGGCTGTTTGTTCTTCCGGTAGACTTCGCGTATCTGCCGCTTCACCCGATTGCGCTTTACAGCACGTTTGAAACGCCGCTTCGATACGCTGATAAGTATCGTTGCCGGCACTTCACCTTGTTCTACGGGCATATATACAACGCGTATCGGAAAGATGGAAAACGACTTGGAATGGCCGCCTTCGAACATCTTTCCGATCAATATTTTACTATTCAGCCTTTCGGCTTTACGCAAAGTATATACGCTCACGCTGTTTATTTATTGTTTTCCTTGATGAACATATCAAGCGCAGCCGTCATTGACGGAGCCTGCACAGTCGGTGCTTCAAGGTCCAAACGGAGTCCGGCGTCGCGTACAGCCTGCGCGGTAGTCGACCCGAAGGTACCGATTCTGATCTCTTTCTGGTCAAAGTCCGGGAAGTTCTTCTTCAAAGAAGTCACTCCGGCAGGGCTGAAGAACACGAGCATGTCATAATCAAATTCCTCATCCGATGTAAAGTCATTGCTCACAGTGCGATACATTACAGCTTCTGTATGCTGTATGTTATTCTTGTCGAGCAGGTTTTTCACATCATCATTGTGCACGTCCGACATAGGGACGAGATATTTCTCCGTTTTATGCTTTACGATAGATGGCACCAAATCTTCAATCTTTCCGGTAGCACCGAAGAAGATTTTACGTTTGCGATATTGCACATACTTCTGAATGTACAATGCAACCGCTTCTGTGACACAGAAATACTTCATTGTTTCCGGAATAGTCACACGCAGCTCCGTACACAGATTAAAGAAGTGATCGATTGCGTGGCGTGAAGTGAATATAACAGCAGTGTGATCAAGAATTGAAACCTTCTGTTGCCGGAATTCTTTCGCCGAAAGACTCTCGACCTTTATAAACGGCCGGAAATCTATTTTTACGCCATATTTCTCTGCTATGTCGTAATAGGGAGATTTCTCTGACGCAGGCTTAGGCTGCGAAACTAGTACTTTTTTAATTTTCAACGTCCTAAATTTTTATTAGCAATACATTGTTTACCTGGATCATTCCCTGATAGAGTAGCAGACAGGGTATGATTTCAAGAGCGCAAAAGTACAAAATTAATAGGAAAGCCGCACTTAATTGATGAAAAAAAAGCTTTACCCACTTATAAAACATCAATATTTTAGTAAAAATTAGAATAATTAGTCCGATTATCACTAAATTGGTCAGGTTCAGATCGAAATAAACAAGGAATAGAACAAAAGGAAAAAGGGCGAATCCGACGTAATATATGAGCGTAGAATAAGATTCCAACCATATATTTGTCTTGTTTTTGTCAAAAAACACCCATCCGAGGAACATATAAAGTAACCATTTCAGTAAAAAATAGGCAAGACAGAAGCCGACATAAATCCCCAATAGCAGGAGAGGGGAGACCTTGGTCATCAGCATCGGACATGTATCATGAAAATAATTGAAGAACACGATACCTGTCAATACACAGGTCTGCACTACCAGTACGAGTAGATAGCGCACATCGGCTGCCGTAGAACTATCAAAAATGCTTGTCCGCTCGCGATGCAATACAAAGTCTTTCACCTGTTGGGTGAGAAACTTCTTTCCACGAGCCAGAGCGATGGAGGAAAGAAAGAAGCAGGCAAGCAATGTCAAGGCAATCACATCATCCGTACGGGGAGAGTAGGAGATAGGGATTCCCTCGAATCCGGAGTTCAGAATATCGGCTATCATATGGCTGCAAATTTACGGATAGAAGCGTCCCATACGGGAGTTGTCTGAAGTAACTCCACCGCTTCTTCCGGTGTTTGTGCCACTTTCCATATATCACCGTGTTGCTGGCGCATGAAGTTTTCCTCTATTGCCCGTTCGAGCATTTGGAACAGCGGATCAAAAAAGCCGTTTATATTCAGAATGATAATCGGATTCAGATACAGTCCGAGCTGTTTCCATGTGATGATTTCAAGCAATTCTTCCAGAGTGCCGCATCCGCCCGGCAAGGCAATGATGCCGTCGCTCAGATTCGCCATCTTCTGCTTGCGTTCGTGCATGGAAGTGACTTCGATCAATTCCGTCAACCCTGTGTGATGCCAGTTCTGTTCGACCATGAAGTGGGGGATAACACCTGTCACCTCACCGCCATTCTTCAGAACTGCGTCGGCTACGGAGCGCATCAGTCCGATGCTTCCGGCACCGTTTATCAGACGGATATGTTGTTTGGCAAGCAGGCGGCCGAGTTTTTCGGCTGCTTCAAAATATACGGGGGCTATCTTAGTGCTGGATGCGCTGTATACGCATACGGAATGTATCTGATTCATTGTCTTTTGCAAGTTTACTGGATGAATGGGTACAAAAGTACAAAGAAATCATATACATATCAAAATGAATGTGCAATTTATGTCAAAGTGAAGATAGAAGAATAAACACAAAGGCAAGACTGCATATTCTATTTCTATAAATAGCACAGTCAAGCCTATATTCTCCTACTTCAACACTCATTATTTAAATATTGGCATAAAAACAGAAAATTGAATATTTCGTGAAGTTACTTTTCCAACACCACTAGTATTCATCAGATTGCAAGTACCTTGTTTATAAGATAGTTGTAGTTCAAGCCATTTCAGCGTATAACTAACTCTTGCCACAATAGGTATATCGATCGCATTTTTTTTGCTATTATAAGTAGATGCACCCAATCGATTTACATACCAAGCCACATCTGCTCCGACTCCAAGTCTAAAATTAGAAAAACATTCATAACTGAACACAGTCCCTATTGATAGATATTTTCCGTTTACACTATACTTAGGACTATCCGAATTGAAGGCTTGATAATCAGTCCCCTGCGAGCCAAAAAGAGCAATGCCATCCATTGCAAATTTACGATTACCCCAATACTGCCGATAAGCATATCCAATATGATAATGAAGTTTATATCCCTCAAAATTACTGGAAACCACACTCACTTTTTCATGCAATGTTCCTAAAGAGCCTCCTAAAACAGGACCATGTTCCTGTGCAGATAATGATGCTGTAACAAATAGCAAAGCTATAAATATTAAATTAGTAATTGTTTTCATTAGAAGTTCAGTTTTTATTATTTAATATACAAATGATGAGGACAAAAGAGTTTATGGTTGTTGCTACTTTCGTCCTCATTTACACTTTTATAATCTCACAGTGGCAAATCCTCTTTGGTCATACGGCACACCCCGAGACCAGATTTCTATTGTACCCGTACACTCTTGTGCTAACTTACGTCCAAAAACTTTGGTTACATTTCCACCCATTTCTTTGGTATCAATAGCAAAAGGAATACCATCTTTATTTACATACACTGGACCATACCCCAGTAGTTCTCCTTGAGCAAACTCAAAACCACGAAGGTTTACTTTAGCATGGTATGTCGTAGAGTAACGGCTCCATCCAAAGACTCCTTTCTTTTGCGAAGTAAAATTAGCATGTATTATTCCTGATGAAACAGATAAATATAATCCTACTTTTCTATCTTTTTGACGACTATATGCTTCGTTTATAGAACTTAAATCTGAAACAGACGAACGAGTAGAAACCGTAAATTGTTGTTGACGCTCTTTAAAGTCAGTATATACCTTATCCACAACCAAAGAATCGCCAATCATAAATTCACCTTTCATATTAACAAAGTATTCATTGGCTACATAAACAAGCCTTGAATAAGGTGACAGATCAGTAGCATCGATAGTATTAAACATAAATACATCACCATATTTATGTTTATATTTCTCATATAGAACATCAAACTCCGCTTTATCAGCAGCTTGATTACAGATTTTATCCAACTCACCATCCGCTTCTTGCATCAGAATCATCTGAGACTTAAAAGATAATGAATTAAGAAAACTAACTTGTTCTGAAGTAGACATTGCACTCACTTTCAAAAGAGCATTCTCGTACGATTCCACATCTTTAAATTTAATCATAGTACCGTCGTTTATTACTTCTATTTCAGAATTAGCATTCGTCGGTTTAACCATATTCACTTCCTGTTCATCATTGGTACAAGAAATAAATGCACCTAAACATACTGTTAGTGTCAGTGTTGAAAATAGTTTTTTCATTGTTTTTTCTTTTTTAGTTAATATCAATTCGTAGTTGCAACTATCTTTATGCTATTTTTTATGACTCAATTATTTAATAGCTTTTTCTATCCTTCAATAATCCTGTACTCAAAATACCCTTACCAAAACTTTGACCAGATTATCTGCTACAAAAGTAGAGATAATGGAGGTATCGACCTAGATATTCAATTCAGTAATAATTCAGAAATAAAAAATGCCATTTGATCTAAAAACTGAATTATTTCTGAACTCATCCATACTAAACAATCAGACAATTAGCCTTTAATTTGCAAAAAAAATAAAAGAACGATCATGATGAAAAAACTACTATTTATTGCAATTATTGCAGTATTAGGATGCACAGCACTCCAAGCTAAAAATCGCATCAGAATAAAAAGAGAGTCTTGGGAAGTAAAAGCAAGTACTAGAGTGCCAATATCTACCCCCCTTAATCTTTACTACGAAGGGAGTACACTCTTTATTCATGCTAATATAGATTTAGAAAACATTATAATTGAAGTAAAGGATTCCTTCAACAAAACTATCTACCTAGACCTTACAAGTATTCAAGCTAACAATGAACATGTATTTACTCTGGAAAATATATCTTCCGGAGAATATATTATCGAAATAAAATCCGGCGAAAACTATATTATCGGTTGTTTTATATTATAAGTCTTGATATATGTGTATATTTGCGCAAATAAAATCGCAATGATACATACATTCAAATGAAACAAAGACGAAAATTTATACTATTCTATTTAAGCATTATATGCCTATTCTCATGCACTGCCCCATACCCCAACACAATACTGCGGGTGGAAAATATTATTAAAGAATATCCAGATAGTGCATTAACCATTTTAGACTCTCTGAGTGAGAGTATCACAAAGGAATCACAATCAGCAAGAATGTACTATTACCTGCTGTTAACAGAGGCACGTGACAGATGTTACGTGCCTCATACGTCTGATTCTCTAATGTTATCCGTCACTGATTATTATGAAAGAGAAAATGATAAGGACAAACTGATAAAATCCTATTATTACACAGGCAGAGTATACCTTGATCTTCATGAAGGTCCTACAGCACTTTCTTATTTCCACAAAGCTTTTGATATCTCTACAGATAGCAAGAACTACGCTTTATTGGGGCGAATATACAGCCAAATGGGAACTCTATTTGCCTATGAAGGTCTCACAGAGGAAGTACTACAAGCTTATCGAAACGCTTATCACTACTTACAACTAGGCAAAGACAGTCTTACTAGCGCTTATGCACTACGAGATTTAGGAAGAGCATTCAATTTACTTGAGATAACAGACAGCACAATCTATTATTATAACAAAGCATACCAATTAGCTAATAGCAATGGAGACATACAAAGGGAAGTAAATATTCTCGAAGAATTGGCAGGCATCTATATTCAAATGGGAAAATATGACGAAGCATTGAAAACGCTACAAGAAACAAATAGTAAATGGCAAGATGAGAAAGATATAAATTATGATGTTTGGGGAAATTTCTATGTAAGTATAGGACAAAAAGATTCAGCAGCCTATTACTTCAAGAAAAATATAGGACATAATAATGTATATTCAGACATAGGAGCCTATCGGAATTTATATGAAATAGAAAAAGAACGTGGCAACTATGAAGAAGGATTAGCATATCTGGAGAAATATACAGAATGTTCTGATAGCATTTACGACATATCCAACACAGAATCTTTGCGAAAAATAAAGGCTTTGTATGATTACCAACATATTGAGAAAGAAAAAGAATATTTGCGCAAGAAAAATGCAGAACAACGAGCATGGATCATCTTTATTGTTATTGCCATCGTTTTAGGAGTTATCATCCTTATTCGATATAATAGAAACAGGAAAGCTATGATTCGGGAACAAGAGAAAAAACTTCATGAGATTAACGAACAACAATATCGGAAAAGCCAACTATATATAGAAGAAAACAAGAAAAAAATTGAAGAATTAAAAGAAAAGGTAAAATCGTTCGAACAGGAAAACAATGATTTACAACAAAAACTTTTACTTGCAAAAAAGGAAAAGCTAGAACAAACCAATCAAGCTATCGAAACATCACAAAGAGAACAAGCATTACTTGAGGAAGCGCTTAGAAGGTCTGATATTTATGCTTATTGTTATCGTGCGATAGAAGATTCCTCGATCAGACTCACCGAAACAGAATGGAAAGAACTAGAAAATATCATTAATGATACATATGACAATTTCACCAACAAGTTATTCATACTGCATCCCTCTATTACCAAGATGGAACTACGTATTTGTTTACTGTTAAAAATTAAAATTCCAGTTTCTACAATTTCACAATTGGTATGTCGTACACAAAGCGCTGTATCTATGAGCAGAAAACAGCTTTATAAGAAGATATTCAATAAAGAAGGGACACCCGCAAACCTAGATGACTTCATTGTCTCTTTTTAAAAAGATGAACTAAATCTCTGATATTCCACACAAAGAAGAAATACCCGCATTCAGAATCTTCAGTTTCACCCGCAAACGCCCTGTCGGAAGGGGATAGCGGCTGAAGGCACAGTTTTACAACTCCATTCTTGAAGCTTTATGAAGGGAGTAAGGTGCTTCAGTCCTTTCAGTCCCCAAAAACAATTTCGAACTTGATACCGTTCAAGATATCAGATGGTACCTCTCAGTGTGTCAGAAAGTACCATTCCGCAGGTCAGCCAGTACCATTCCGCAAGTCAGCCAGCACCATTCAAGGAGTTGGAAATCTCCCCATATTTTATTCATTCCTACACAGGCTTTCCGCTAATTACTATCCGAGTCACTGTGTATAATGAATAAACTCTGCCAACAGTTGAAATAGAACCTGCATTTACCTCAAACAGAGCCTGTATTCAAGATAAACAGAGCCTGTATCCAAGGCAAACAGACCCTCTGTTTGATCAGAACACACTCTTCGCTTGATTGATCTGAAATAAGCCGGCAGCTCGCCAACTTTCACCTCGGAGGCGAACAGACTTTAGCTCGGCGATGAATGAAGTTCAGCTCAGGGCTTACAAAATTTAGCCCGTATGTCAGGGCTGAAAGAACTGAAACCACCTGCCCCCTTTCAAAGTATGTCAGAGACGGGGTTGTAAAGCAGTGTTTTCAGCCGCTATCCCCTTCTGACAGGGAGCTTGCGGACGAAACTGAAAAAGCTGAATGCAGATTACAGGATAATAATAGCATAGAATAAAAGTCATACATCTTTCATTCAATTGTTGTACATCTCCGCCCCAAACGTTATACATCATCAACCTAACTGTAGTACTGAAACCCAGCAACTGAAGTACTTCTCACAACCAAGTCATGTACTATATATCACAACCCATACTTTGTGTCAGAAATCAAAAAATAGTCATCTGCTGTTTACAAGTTTGTCAACCGCAACAAATATAACGATTTTATTAATCATAACTTATAAACAGTTCAAATTCAACCTATTTATAAGTCGTAACTTATAAAATCGCCCGAATAACAAAAGCCGCAATCCATCTCTCCCGTATAAGAAGAGATGAGATTGCGGCTCACTATGGACTAAATAGCCGTAAAGCTATAAGCTGATTTCAAATAAAATTACAGACCAAAAGCTGCCTTGATCTTATCCACGTAGTCCAGTTTCTCCCATGTAAAGAGTTCTACTTCTACGGTCTTATTGCCCTCATAGCGGGAGAAGAACGTTTTCGATACCACTTGCGGCTCACGTCCCATGTGGCCATAAGCGGCAGTTTCCTGATAGATCGGGTTACGAAGTTTCAGACGCTCTTCGATAGCTTTCGGACGAAGGTCGAACAACTGGTCGATTACACGGGCAATCTCGCCATCGGTCATATTCACGTGGCTACGCCCGTAAGTGTCCACGAAGATGTTGATCGGGCGTGCTACACCGATAGCATAGCTCACCTGTACAAGCATTTCGTCGGCAACACCTGCCGCAACCATATTCTTAGCAATGTGACGGGCAGCATAAGCGGCACTACGGTCCACCTTGCTGGGGTCTTTTCCGGAGAAAGCACCACCACCGTGAGCGCCTTTGCCACCGTAAGTATCCACAATAATCTTGCGGCCTGTCAGACCGGTATCTCCGTGAGGACCACCGATCACGAACTTTCCGGTCGGATTGACGTGATAGACGATCTGATCATTGAACAATGCCAGTACTTTATCATGATGGATAGAAGCAATGACACGGGGCATCAGGATTTCGATAACGTCACGACGGATGATAGACAGCATTTCTTCGTCAGCTTTGAGCTGTGCTTCGGCAGAGTCATCAGCCGGCTGAATAAAGTCATCGTGTTGCGTAGAAACAACAATAGTATCAATACGGACAGGAGTTCCGTTGTCGTCATATTCAATCGTCACCTGGCTCTTGGCGTCCGGACGGAGGTAGGTCATCACCTTTTCTTCGCGGCGGATATCAGCCAGCACCTGCAGAATGCGGTGTGCCAGATCAAGCGAAAGCGGCATATAGTTTTCTGTCTCGTTCGTTGCATAGCCGAACATCATGCCCTGATCGCCCGCACCCTGTTCCATCGGGTCCTGACGCTCTACGCCACGGTTGATGTCGGGACTTTGCTCATGAATGGCAGAAAGCACACCGCAAGAGTTACTTTCGAACATGTACTCTCCTTTAGTGTAACCGATTTTCTTAATCACTTCACGTGCGATGAGCTGGAGGTCAACGTACGCTTTAGTTTTCACTTCACCCGCTAATACTACCTGTCCGGTAGTTACTAGTGTTTCGCAAGCTACTTTAGAACTGGGGTCGTAAGCCAACAGTTTGTCAAGCACGGCGTCCGATATTTGATCGGCTACCTTGTCGGGGTGTCCTTCCGACACCGATTCGGATGTAAATAAGTATCCCATCTTTTTAAATTAAAGATTATAAATTGAAAATTAAAATTGGGAAAATAAAGAGGGGAGGAAGAGAGCTGCGGAAGCATTGCCGAAAAGGCGTCAACAAGACGTGTTTTAGCATTTTTTTCCGTGGTTGCAAGCTGCTCAAATCTGTCCACACTTTCATTTCGGGGACAAAGATAGGTATTATTCGGAGATTATATTTATCTTTGGGCAATGTTTAACACATATATACAGGAAATTGGTATGAGAACAATTACATTAATGCAATATGTATTTTCCATTATCCTTCTGGTCATCATCTTCCTCGTCATGGATTATTTCTGGAAAGGAGACGAATTTTCATGGACGTATGAGTTTGCAAAAGGAGGAATCGGCGGAACTATCATCTGCCTTCTGAACCGTCATTTATTCCTCCGCCATCCTAATCCTAAACAGAAAAAAATATGATTATCAACAATAAATTAAGAACTCTTTTTGTACTGGCGCTTTATATAGGATTCACCATTGCCATTTACGCCATTGTATGCCACTTCCTGAAGATTGAGTTTCAGGATATTCACTTGTTATATGCAGTATTGGTGGGCTGTGTGGCTTATCTGCCGAGGTTTATCGCCGAAAAGAAAAGTAAAAAGTAAAAGGATAAGCAAGGGGAAGAGAATGCTGTATTATTTTTCTATCTGCGCCAGCAGCACCTTCATTGCCTTTCCCAATACCGGATGCACCAGTTCGGGGGCAATCTCCGTTAAGGGGCGCATCACGAAGTCACGTTCCGCCATCAAAGGGTGGGGGAGGTTGAGTGCTGCTCCGGAAGGAGAAGTAACCGAAAGTATCAGATCATCATAAAGCAGCAGGTCTATATCAATCAGCCGGTCGCTATATACGCCACCGACAGACTTATGCGTACGTCCCAGTTCCCGTTCGATCTCCTGCGTCTTCTGCAGTACTTCCAGAGGCGACAGTTCCGTTTCTACACACGCCGCCGCATTCAAGAAACTATGCTCCGAATCGAATCCCCAAGGGGCAGTGATGTAAAAAGCAGACAGGGAAATGACTTTCCCTACCTGCTCCTCTATCTTTTGCACGGCAGTCCGGAGATTCTGTTCTTTATCTCCCAGATTAGTGCCGAGACTTATATACACTTTCGCCATTACCGGTCTATTCTACCTTAAACTCCCGCTCCCTGTCCAAAGGAACAAAGAACTCTACTTTGCCACATTTCGGGCAGACGTATAAGTCGAATGCTTCGCGATTCTGGAATAACTCAAACAAGTTTCCAAAAATGCCCGTGTTCATTCCTTCATGAAACTCATATTTTCCGGAATAAACCATCCTGACCTGACAACGCAGACAGTCGATAGACCGCCCGCTGTCATCACTCTCTTCCGCCGGAGTCATATCCAATATCTTATCGTCCGGAAAGCTGTAATTACAGTTCCAGCAGATTTCAAAGCTATCTTCTACTTCTTCGTGGCATTTGGGACAGATTTTCATAGCGGTATCTTTTCGTTTATTTATCCAGAATCAGCATCGCATCACCGTATGTACCGAAGCGATAACCTTCCTTCAACGCTACATGATAAGCATCCATCACCTGTTCGTAACCACCGAAAGCGGCCACAATCATCAGCAGTGTAGACAACGGCATATGGAAGTTGGAAATCATCGAATTGGCCACAGTAAACTCATACGGAGGGAAGATAAACTTGTTGGTCCAGCCTTCAAATTCTTTCAAATGTCCGTCGGTGCTCACCGCACTTTCGATAGCACGCATCACAGTTGTACCTACCGCACACACGTTTTTACCCTTATCCTTGGCACGGTTGACCGTATTGACAGCTTCCGCGTTTACAATCATCTGCTCGGAGTCCATCTTATGCTTCGTCAAGTCTTCTACGTCGATATCACGGAAGTTGCCCAGACCGGCATGCAAGGTGATATAAGCGAAATCAATACCTTTGATTTCCAGACGCTTCATCAGCTCACGGCTAAAGTGCAGGCTGGCTGTCGGAGCAGTTACCGCACCTTCGTTCTTGGCGAAGATGGACTGGAAACGTTCCGAATCTTCCGGCTCTACAGGACGGTTGATGATGGAATGGGGCAGGGGAGTCTCACCCAGAGCATAGAGGGCTTTCTTGAACTCATCGTGCGGTCCGTCATAAAGGAAACGGAGCGTACGGCCGCGGGAAGTGGTGTTGTCTATTACTTCCGCTACCATCGAGTCGTCGGCACCGAAATACAACTTGTTGCCGATACGGATTTTACGGGCAGGATCTACCAGCACATCCCACAGACGGAGTTCTTCGTTCAGCTCACGCAACAGGAATACTTCGATACGAGCTCCCGTCTTCTCCTTATTACCATACAGACGTGCCGGGAATACCTTTGTATCGTTGAATATAAATACGTCTTTATCATCAAAGTAGTTCAAAACATCCTTGAACATCTTGTGTTCAATCTCTCCAGTACGACGGTGCAACACCATCAAGCGCGACTCATCTCTATACTTCGTAGGATGCAAAGCGATTTTATCCTCGGGTAACTTAAATTTGAATTGTGATAGCTTCATATCTATTCCTTATTACGTTAATTATTATCTTCGTCGTTTTCTATTTCCTGCCGGTCGATCCACTCTTTAAAGTGTTCGGGGTCCAGGCAATCTTCCAGACGGACATCCCCCACACGTGTGCGGATCAGTTCCGTCAGATGGGCTCCGCTCTGAAGCGCTTCGCCGATGTCACGGGCCAGGGCACGGATATACGTCCCTTTGCTGCACACCACGCGGATTCGGATCGTCGGTTCCGGATCGTCCAGACGGCATTCAAGCAACTCTATCTCATCAATAACAAGTTGCTTCGCCTTTAGTTCCACCTCTTCGCCTTTACGTGCCAGCTCATAAGCGCGCTTGCCGTCCACCATGCAGGCGGAAAAGGCAGGGGGCACCTGCTCGATGGCACCAAGGAAGTGCGTCAGTGTTTCTTCCACCAGCTCCCGGGTGATATGTCCGGTAGGGTAGGTGGCATCTATTTCATGTTCCAGGTCGTACGAGGGAGTGGTAGCGCCCAGCCGGAGCGTGGCTACATATTCCTTGGTATGATACTGAAATTCTTCTATTCGTTTCGTAGCCTTGCCGGTGCAGAGGATCATCACTCCCGTGGCGAGAGGATCGAGCGTTCCGGCATGACCTACTTTCAGTTTTTTCACTCCTATCCGGCGGCAGATATGATAGCGGACGTGTCCTACTACCTTAAATGATGTCCAGCCGAGAGGTTTATTGAAAAACAGTACTTCTCCTTTTTTAAAATTCACGTTATAGAGTTATAAATAACGAGTTGTGAGTGGGAGTAAAATGACTCACGACTTACAACTGCGTAATAATTACTGCCAATCCCGCTATTGCACAATAGATGGCAAAGTAGATCAGCTTTCCTTTCTTCACAATATTAATCATCCACTTGCAGGCAAGACAACCGGCTACAAAAGCCGCCAGAAAGCCAACAATCAATGATAACGCAGGGATATCCCCCACTACATCTTCACCTTTCATCATCTTTACACTATCAAGCAACGCTTCCCCGAGAATGGGAGGGATCACCATCAGAAAAGAGAACTGCGCCAGTTTTGCCTTGTTATCTCCCAACAGAAGTCCCGTAGCAATAGTAGATCCCGAACGGGACAGCCCCGGCAACACCGCACAAGCCTGTGCCAGACCAATGATAAAGGCATCTTTCATCGAAATCTTATCCTTTTGGCGTGGCTTATAATAGTACGAGAATGACAGCAGGGCAGCAGTCAGCAACAGCATGCAGCCTACAATCATCAGTCCCGAACCGAAAATAGCTTCTACATAATCTTTAAAGAATACGCCTACAATACCAATCGGTATCATCGAAATCACGATATTGATCACATAACGAGTCTCATCGTTCATCTGGAACTTGAATAATCCTTTAAAAATCCAGTCAATCTCTTTCCACAGAATCACCAGCGTACTACATACGGTAGCTACATGCACGACAATCGTAAATGCCAGATTCTCTTCCCCTTGTATCCCAAACAATGCCGATCCGATGGCCAGATGGCCACTGCTGCTTACAGGCAAATACTCTGTCAATCCCTGAATCAATCCGAGGATCATTGCTTCCAACCAACTCATAATTTCTTTTTATTATTCTTTTGTTTTAGGTTTACGCAACACTGCGTATATCATCGATATAAAGCCAAACAGGCAAACAACAGGTGCTACCTTGATTCTGCGTACACTGAAAATATCCGGTTCGAAAACCGTTTCGGACGACGTAGGTCCCGTCATCAATAGAAATCCGATAATGACAATCGCCATCCCTATCGCGAGCAAGATAAAGTTCACTTTATCGAAGGCAAATTTCTGTTTGTCAGACATAAGCTTATTTTGTTACAAGTTACTAAATTTCCAACTATATGTTATTCTCCTAAATATAATATAAGGTATTGGCTTTCATCCTCAGATATTTATTCATCGAGATGTAGGCACACAACCACGTTATCACAATTCCGAATACCAGCACGCTGCCGCAGACAATGAGCATCACTTCGGGGGTGATGACCTGAATCAGCTCCTGCTCGTACGTCACCGCCCAGTAGGCAGTTCCCATCAGAATGGCATCGGCAAGCATACCTGCCAATACGCCGCTCCACACGTTTTTCCGCAGGAAAGGTCCGCGGATAAAACTCCAGCTGGCCCCCACCAGCTTCATGGTATGAATGAGGAATCGCTTAGAGTAGATGGCAAGCCGTATCGTATTGTTAATCAGTGCAAAGGATATAAAGGTGAGCACCACCGCCAGCGCCAGCAGCACAAGGCTGATGTTCCGTATATTCTCATTGACGGCATCGATCAGCTCTTTCCGGTAGAGCACATCCTGTATGTTAGAGTTCTTCTTGATCATTTTCTCTATCTTCGCGATACTGTCGGAATTGGCGTAATCGGAGTGAAGCTTGATTTCAAGGGAGGCCGTGAAAGGGTTATAGCCAAGAAACTCTTCGGGATCGGTGCCCATCGCCTCCGTCTGCTCTTTCAGAGCCTGTTTTTTGGAGATGTACTCGGACTGTTTCACAAAAGGTTCCTGATTCAGTTTCTTCTGGAGTTTCAGAATATCCGCCTCCTTCATGTCATCACTGATGAGAACGGAGAAGCTGATATTTTCGCGGACGTATACAGACATATTGTGCGCCGTGAGCACAAAGAACACAACCAGCCCCAACAGCAACAACACCAATGTCGTACTGATACTGGACGTTATGAATTGCATATCGAACAGTGACTTCGACTTATATCTGTTTTTATTTCCCATGCGCTATCTTTTTTTCCGGAATACGTAAATCATCGAACTGCTCCGTTCTTTCCGCCCCAACGTGCTGAACCACGCAAGCGTCCCCGCATACATCCCTTTGAGGAAACTGCACGAACTGCCGCGATGTTTCTCGCTCAACATCGATACATAGAACGCATCAAACGGCATCGGATGACGAGCCGCCATAATGAATCCATGACGGGAAGCCAGCTGCTGAATAGTGACGGGAGTGAAATGCCAGAGATGGCGGGGGACATCGTATGCCGCCCAATATTCACCGTAACGTCCTGCATCATAGGAAGAGCAGTTGGGCACTGCCACAATGAGCATCCCTTTCTCTGTCAGCAGTTCACGAAGCATTTCCCATGTTTCATTGAGGTGTTCCAGATGCTCCATCACGTGCCAAAGGGTGATCACATCAAAGCTACCGGGAGCAAACTCTTTCAAAGCCGATTCGGGTTTTACGTCCAGATCGAAATGCTCCTTTGCAAAAGCACGTGCCTGCGGACTTTTCTCCACTGCTTCCACCTTCCATCCACGGCGTGCCATGGTGTCGGCGAAGTATCCGGTTCCCGTCCCGATATCGAGCAAACGCCCTCTTTTACGGTGTGCTTCCCTTGCTACCAGGCGCGCTTTGCGACCCAGCATATAGGAACGTACATAATGGTAGATGGTATTCATCGCGCCTTTGCGCGTATCAGTGTGGGAAATGTAATCGGGAGTCTCGTAATACTTGCCTATCTCTGCTTCTACCGGCACACCTTGCGTGAACGTAAATCCGCAGTCTTCACACGAACACAGTTCAAACTGTTCGCCCGAAGCATAAAAATCCGTACAAGTCATGACGCGTTTCAAGTGCGTACTGCCACACACCGGACAAGCATTTATAATGAGTTTCTCCATTAATTTCTAAGCAAAATTAAGTGCTGCCTCGATTCACAAGACAACACTATTCCCGAATTTGGTGCAAAGAAACAAATAAAAAGTGATGGATTGGGCTTTCGTTAAGTACTTTTAATAATATAACGTTACTCTGACATTTATTTCAAAGTGTATCTCAAAACAGGAGATGAAATTAAATGTGAATCAACTTTCCTCAATCAGAACAGTGATTTCTCAGTGCATGAAGAATGGATAGGAATCATCTCGTAGAATCAGAAATATACAACACAAGTACGGACTGAACTGGAAAAACGGAAGGATTCGCGATTGGCATATTTCCAAATTACACAGATTTCACTTTATAGCGATCAATAAAACACAGATAAGATCAAAAACATAAATTCCGAATATGTATTTCATCATTTAACTTTCAATCTAACATTTTCAAACTCTTCTGTAACTGACGACATCCGGAGCAAAACAAGCACTCAAAGTACCTTTTTACCCGTTCCTTTAAATGAAACGAAGTGCTTCTCACCGACCAACGAGTCGTTCCTTTAAAACCAACGAAGCTTTTCTTTAAATGAAACGTCTCCTAACATTGGTAGTTATCATGCATATTTCACCTATTTATATCCAAAAGCAAGATCATTCCTGCATATTCTTGCAGCTTTTTATGCAGTATTTCTTCTATCAGGATAAGTCTGAACATCCCCTTTTTAAAAGTAATCTTCAAAATAGAACATATAATTTGTGAGGGTATTCATGCGGGAACGTATCTTCTAATTTAATAGGCTACCACAAGCTATGATATCAATTACAGCGGATTTTTTCTCCACCATTAAAATATCTCAAATGAAAATTCTAGTTAATTTCAGTGTCATAACCTATTTGTGTAAAAGCTGATTTATCTAATTACTTATCTTTGATGTATACCCATATTCGTGGATCTTGTCCATGATAGCCATCAGGCATATCATCTGGATATGAAATACCTAATATTCTACTAACTCTCTTTTCACTCAGCGCTTTTTTCCCTTCCAAATAAAAAAGAATATATTTATCTTTGTAATTCATAGCATTGGTAGGTAAAATTTACCCCCTGACAGGCAACTGCCAGGGGAATAGTCAATACTATTGATACGTATATCAAAGAAATAATCACTTTTCTCATAATCACCAAAATGAAAAATTTACTTTATTTCAACCCATCCTCTACTTCAATGAATAAATTAAGTGATTCATCTATTTCAAGATCCACAACCTTTTGACTCTCGAAAAGTCAAATTGTTCGTGCCATCAAACCATGACAGCTGTAATATCATCTTCTGATGTAGCAATTCATTTTCCATCTTTCTGAACTTCCCAATAGCAATATGTCATTATACGATTCCCACTATCAAATTCCATAAGAATAATTGAGTAATTACCTCCATCAGAACTACTATATACGATGTTACAACCTATATTCTTTTTTAATTCAGTATTAAAATTCATATTATCTAAATAAATCAATTTTCACATAGCTCCTCGAATAAAAGGTACCCCAACATGAGTATATATATCGTTTCATGTCAGGGTAACACTTATTAATGCAAGAGGCCAATCTATATCAAAATATCTATAATTATTTCATATTTATAATCTTCCTTATTTGGAATACTACAAACCAGATAATAATAATAATCGTAAATAAATGAGGTATAAGTTCTGTACCATAATACCAATAATCATCTTGCATATCTGAGACATTTTTAACCATAGTCCCAAAAACAAAATTAATTAATTGAAAAAATAATGCACCTAAACTTAGTAGCACTGCAACTACTCTGAAAATAATTTTCAATATGTTATTGTCCATAATTTATTTGTATATTTGGATTTTGTATTAACCATGAATCTAAGATTGGCATAAGTTGATTCCAAGTTATACCATTGTTAGCATTCCAAAAACTTCCACTATCAATCCAATCTCTATGCCTATATTGATACCCTTCATTGCTTTTCTTTCTTATTTTATAATTCGCATTAGGAATATCTCTGCTACCATCTATTGGAAGACTTAATCCTTGTACCCAATCATTAGTAATCGTAGCATCAATCAAAAATGTTCCAACCGAGCCCATCAATTCAGAAGGCAACCATGTATTTAGATGAATTGAGAAATCAACATTCCAACCTTGCTCTTTTAAATATCGAATAATACCTTCTGAAAAAGCACCTCCCATACTATGAGAAATAATTCGGAATACATCCTCTTGTGGATTCATACCCATTATCAATTGTTTGTAATTTTCTTTAGCATATGCATATCCATCTAAATTTCTTAAAAAGGTAGAACTACGCAAATAGTTAAAATCAAAGTCGGTGAAATAGGCACTTTGATCATTAAAAAAGTTTTTTGCACCTTTAACAAAAGAACTATTTACTCCTCCCCAATAAGTGCCACCTCCTCTAGGAGATCCAAACCCTAAATACCCATTAACAAAAATAATCTTCTGCCCATCGGGGTCAATACAATTATGTGGTGTATTTAATCCATATACATACGAACTAATTGAATAATACTTCTCACTCATCGGATCAACCGCATGCCATCTACCAAGCGCTGCATCATACATACGCGCCCCATAATCATACCAATCAAGACCATTCTTCCTATCAAGTTCTTTACCGTTATACTTACGAATGTTTATCTACTAATGTACTCTCTGCAAATGACACCTCATAAGGATAATAGTGATTAGTCCGGACAACTGTTCCATCAAACTTTGCTACCACACGGCTATTACCCTGATGATCCTGAAGATAAAAAGAATACTGCCCATCTTCAATATAGCCAACTTCATTTAAACTGCTGTAATTCTAATCCCACTTAAAAAAACGTCGTATTCTCTCTTCTTTATCATAAACCCCTTTATTATAAATATACCTTACCCTTTTTGATAAAGAATCTCTTAAGTCACTCGAATAAACTGCATCATTATGCATTATTCTAAATTTCTGTGGGATATTATTAATATTCAAGAAGCAAAAAGTCGAATCGCTAAACAGCTTATACATAGACATCCAAATATCCTTATCCGGTAAATTCTGAAGAAATGAATGGGGAGGTTCACTATCATATTTCAAGGATTTAAAATCATGAGGGGCAATAGCAACTGGAAGTGAATCCCTCAAAACCAATTTTAATGTATCCGGTCCATTTATTACAGCATAGCACATACTCCTCGCTGAATTCCTCGATAATAGCAAAACGGAATCAGTCTGATTTCTTACAAATATTTCTCCTGAGAATCTTTCTACATAATTCTTCAGACTATCAATCTCAAGTTCAAAAAGGTCCGGAATATATGAACTGGGAACAATAATATCGTGCGAAGTCAATCCCATCAATGCAGTTTTCTCCTGGGGTATATCTCCAGAAAAATACGACCAAAGTTCCGGATATTCAAATAGACGATAATAATTAGGCAACATCTTTACTAAGATATGTTTATCTTCATATTTTCGAAGAGCCAACAGCCAATCACGACCTCTGTTTAAACATAAATTTTCATGAAAGTTAGAGTCCGAAACAAAACCTCTCTCAAACAATTCTGTGCGTGACATTTCAGGCTCATCTAATTCGATAAAGCAAAGATATCTTTCTTTATACTTTATCACTCTGGAAGGTAACTCAGCACCATCAGAACCAGGAGAATCTGATTCACCGATATAATAAAGTGAATTAGAATCTGTCGAAAACACTTCATCTATTTCTATATATGTCGTAAGTAAATAGCCACTATCTATCAGCACTTCCACCTGTTTTGCTACACGCTGATGAATATCTTCCAAAGAAGGGGAGGGGGGTATGCATCCCCCCAGTATAATTAATAGAACAACATAGACTAATTTTCTCATAAGCATATCATTTACGTTTTATATATTGCAATAAATCTGTAGCATCATATACACGAATAGAATTTACCCGACTTGCATTTTTGGTATATTCATATATCATATCCTTTTTATCAGTACTCACACGGTTATCTTTCATATACACAGCATTCTTACGTTGTGGCTTAGCTAAGTTAAAATCATTACCAGCTCCACCTTTCGTTCCTCCGGGCAAATGAGAATGAATATCTATAACTTTTTCTCCTTTCACAGAAAGTTTATTTTGAGCATATACACCATTATCTACCCCATATGGATCTCGATCTGTCGCAACAACAGCTGTTCTTGTACCATTATCATCATAAACATCTAACTTCCATTCAACAGTTGTGTGATCAGCAGCAAATTTAAAAACAGTAGCAGCTGTCTCCAAATCTTGAGTACTTCCATAAGATTTCTTCACCCGATTTTCCTTCTGCTCTTTCGCCTGCATACTATGCATTTCCCCAAGTAACCCCTGATTTACAGTTACTGAAATAGAACGATCACTGGAAAGATATAAATTATCTGTTGAGCCTTTACCTCTCTTATCAATAGGAGTCTCATTAAATAATCTTCCTGATCTGCTGATAACATAATCATCCTTTCCGTCTAAGTCTATCCTCAACACAGGATTGTTCTTACAATAAGTATACGGACTCCAACTATAATACTTCTCACTCATCGGATCAACCGCATGCCATCTACCAAGCGCTGCATCATACATACACGCCCCATAATCATACCAATCAAGACCATTCTTCCTATCCAGCTCCTTACCGTTATACTAATAAGGCTGCACAGCATTACTTACCGAACTTGATAGCAGACCGCCAAACGGATAATAATGGTTCACTTCTTCAACATTACCACTCTGGTCTACAACCACACGGTTATTACCCAAATGATCCTGGACAAAATAGTGATACTTAGAATCGGCCAGTGTAACATAGCCAGCTTCTGTAAGCAACTTGACAGGGATTCCATTTTCATAGATCACATTGCCGCAATAATCAGTTACTGTAGTATCACTCCCTATGATATGCGTCGTACGAAGTTTTATTCCATCAGCATCATAAAGATAAGAAATGACATGACCGTTTTCAAATTCTATGCGACTCGGTAAATTTATAAAATTATATTGGATATCAGCCAACTTTTCACTCAAATAATATCACACAGAAATGTACACAAACAAAATAGAGGATGTGATAACACATCCTCTAAATATTTTCATAAATTTCAAATAGACAACTATTATCAGAATAAATACACTATCACTATTTTGATTTAGGTAGATATTCATCTATTTCATCTGGATGGTCACGTAAGTATTCTTTTATAAAAGACGGTAACCATTCATAAGGGGTAAGAGAATCATATAATACTTCCTGAATAAACTTTTGAAGTTGCTTTGGATTTCCCTTCATCAACACGTCATTTAAAAGCACTCCGTAACCACCGGCACCAATGCAGACTTTTATATCAGGCCTCCTTTCACCGTTTATCGGTTTTAATCTTATAAGTGAACTTACCCTAAGATCGATATAAGAATCGGGATTGGCAGGTTTCAACTGATTAACCAGAGTCAAAAAGCGATTGATAATCTTCCTATCACGAATAATTGTTTTATGGCTATCATTTCCAAATACAATGTGCAAACAATCGGTGATAGGAACATCTGTATCCACATCTCCTATAAACCAAAAATTTACATTTTCCACTTCGTTACTATCAATTAAAAATTGATTGCTTTTACATGATGTTATAAACAGTAATAGCAAAAACAATGAACCACCATAAAAACATTTTTTATGGTTCAGAAGTCCATACAGCTTTATTCCTTTTCTCATATTCCTGTGTTTTTTGTCTATCAATCACATTTGAAGTAACGCCTTTCGTTATTACAGTTTTCCCATTATGGTTTCTTCTTGTAACTTGACCGGAACGGGTTTCTCCATTAGCCCTTGAGGTTTTCTGTTCAGAACCAGTTATCACCCGCCTTTCTTCTTTTGTCTGATATTGCGAATCGCTACCTCGTGCTCTATTTACTTCATACTCTTGAGTATTTGTTTTATGTTCCAAAGCATGATCTGCTTCATGGTCAAATACGGTAGCCGGAGAATTGACTATTCCATTATCTTTTTGCGATCCCCAGTTACTCTTCCAATAAATACTTCCAGCCCCACGTGCGGCATTGGGATTATATGAGTTCTCAAACACCGCTTCCATCACATTTACCTTTATATTGGTATTCTCTACAATTGCTACCGTAGAGGCTCCACCTCCGTTTCCTGCCTTCAATCCATTCGCTTTATTATATTGATAAGCAGTAATTACAGATTGTACAAATGAATTTGGATGAGTTATGTCACCACCACTATATGAATATGAAACCTTTTTCCCAGCATCATTATTATACCAAATAACTACTGTATTTCCGTCCGGGTCAATATGATTTATCGGATTACCCATACAATAAGTATACGGACTCCAACTATAATACTTCTCACTCATCGGATCAACCGCATGCCATCTACCCAATGCAGCATCATACATACGCGCCCCATAATCATACCAATCAAGACCATTCTTCCTATCCAGCTCCTTACCGTTATACTTATAAGGCTGCACAGCATTACTTACCGAACTTGATAGCAGACCGCCAAACGGATAATAATGGTTCACTTCTTCAACATTACCACTCTGGTCTACAACCACACGGTTATTACCCAAATGATCCTGGACAAAATAGTGATACTTAGAATCGGCCAGTGTAACATAGCCAGCTTCTGTAAGCAACTTGACAGGGATTCCATTTTCATAGATCACATTGCCGCAATAATCAGTTACTGTAGTATCACTCCCTATGATATGCGTCGTACGAAGTTTTATTCCATCAGCATCATAAAGATAAGAAATGACATGACCGTTTTCAAATTCTATACGACTCGGTAAATTTAAACAATTATATTGGATATTCAATATTTTCTTGTTCAAATCTTTCGTCATATTACCATTTTCATCATATTCATATTCAGCTTCTTTGTTTACTCCGTCTTTGAAATCAAAGCCATTGCCGTAAACAGAATTTGTAGCCCTATCTGATACTGATTTTAGTTGGTTCCCATTATAGGACATTGCCAGATCATCTATCAAGCCGTATCCGGTAGATGAAGTCTGTCCGGAACGTTTGATCCCTAAAATATTACTCATCTTATCGTATCCGGTTACTTGTTCATTGAAGCGATTCTGATTTTGAACGAGAACACTGCCTTCTCCATACACCGCATTCGTCAAACGATTCAAATTATCATAAGTAAAGTGGTAGCCTCTCATTATATCATCTTCACCCGATTTCCAAACCATACTGCTGATATTACCATTGTAATATGGAATACCCGTTCCGTCCGTATAATGCAATACTTGCTCAAAAGATGAACCAGTGATACCAGTTAGCCAACTACGAATATTATACGAATAAGACGTATTCAACAGACCGTTATGGAACGTCTTCCGGGATAAGCGTCCCAAATCATCATACACATTGTCAATAAGAATCACTTCCTGAGCATCTCCCAAACGATGCAGCGCCTTTACAAGACGTTCGGCGTGATCATACTCATAGGTATAACTGTCACTCAAAATCTCATTTCCAGCCCCGGTCTGACGGTGTAAATGCCGCAAGGCGTTCCCATTAAAATCATAGGAAAAGAAATCACGGTCCATACCACCTAAATGGTTGTCAGAAACAGTTTGAGAAAGGCGACCACGATCATCATAATACATCACTGAGTAATTGTAGGGAGAATCCACTCCATATTCACCATTACGATACTGATCGTATGCATCCGTATGCAACTTAGCTATTCCTGTCAACATTCCTTTAGCACCGGATGACGTAGCGGCAAAACCTTCTTCATGGGTATATCTAAATTCATCTCTTGCCGAAAGATCTGTCCGATACATAAAGTCATAGTTATCATAATAATTGATTACCTGAACTAATGGTTTCGGCCCCACTAATCCTGCCATAAGACTTCCACTAAACTGATACCCCCCATATTCAGTACTTCCTACGTATTGACAAACATACCAATTCGACAATCCACTAAAAATAGGTTTTAAATAAGGATTATCAAACGGATCAATCGCAACTTTACATACTCCCTGCAAGCATACACGACCGAATGCATCCGGAATACTAAATTTCCATTCTCCTCTTTTACGTTCCTCGCCATTCTGGCTAAATATAAGATTGTTGTTTACATTATAGACATAGTATTCCCATGAAATTCCTGGAAGCTTTTTAGCCATGAGGTTTCCCGCCACATCATATTTATACAAATATCCATACATATCGAGTTTTTCTGCAGGAATATTACCTACACTCAACTGATCGGACAATGCAGGAGGAAGAACAGCACAAAGTTTTCCCAAATCATCATAAATATAGTAAGTATCCGACAATTGCTTATCCCCTTTCAGTCTTGATTCTATACGACGTTCCAGAACGGTTCTTTCCAAACGGTCTTTAAATTCAAACAAAGTGACTCCATCTTCATCCTCTGAGCGTGTAACAAGCAAGCTTCCATTTTCATACTGTTTACTTACACTAATATTTAATGCTTCTCTTGCCCCATTGATCAATTGAAAACCGAAACAACCTAAAGTATCATTACCAGCGATATTAACGTACTCATCTATTTTCAATGATCTGCCATTTTCACGCCATACTCTCCCCGGATTATGCTGTTTAATTACTTTTTCCAAAGGAGAATTTTCGTAGGTAAAGGTTAAATACGGATAAGCATCTCCTCCATAAGTATTGCGTGCCAATTCTCCACAAGAAGCTACAGATATGAAATCACCTGTGTTTTGTGTCGTTACAGCTGGCAACCATGTATTGGCTTTACGCCCCCACCCATCATATTCTTGTAGGGTTACTAAATCTTTATGACTAGGACTCACACCTTGTTGTACCGTTTCTTTCGAACGCCCCAGCCCATCATAGTAATTAACCACAAGCATACCTTCTTCCTTATTTCCTGTCCTACTCTTGAAAACAGAAACAGCATTTTTGCCAAAACGTTCGGGCAATAGATCATTTCCCCAATTTATTGCAGGAAAAGGAATAGCCGGCATCGGCTGTTCTTCCGGAGCAAGTCCTTTTGTCTCTATTGACAGAGTCATGATATAAAATAAAGGAAGTGGTCGAATTGAGTCCATCGGCAAGACCGGATCTATTGGCGGAAAAGGATCAATCGGCGGAAAAGGCTTTATTGGTTCATGCGGGTCGATCGGTTTAATATCAAAAGTATTAGTTTTCAATACACTTGCAGCATTCACACCATTATCATCAGGAACAAGAATATCTTTGTTCTTTTCTATTACAGTCGATGTCAAACAATATGTACCGGCAAATAACAAAAGAGTATCAGTGAAACTCACTGATGATAAAGAATCCGGATCAACACTTTTCGCATTCTGATAATACACCTGATTAGTGAGCAAATTATCATCTGTTATTTTTAATTGACATTCCAATTGTCCCGGAACTTTCTCCATTTCCATTCCCATAGTGAAATAATTAGACTTAAAAGAAATATATAATGGTTCTTTCACACGAAACAAGTAGTTTGCGCAACTCACTGACGATGTATCAGAAATGTTTATATGGTCCAGATGTTTTGTTTTAACCATATCCCTCTTCAACGTGTCATATTCGAGCTTACCTATCTCATTCTGCAAAGAATTCTGCGCAGGTATTTCTATCGAAAATCCTGATAGCAAAATTAGAAGTAATATTATTTTATGCAATTTCATAGTTGTCCTCCTTTCTCTATGGCTACTTCTCCACTTTCAATCTTGGAGCCATAATAATAATTGTAATCATATATATTTAATATCCGTTTTTGATAATCTCCATCTTTAAATTCCATAATATAATTCTCTGTCAGGCGACCCAGAAAATCATATTTATAAAACACAGTGATTCCATTAGGCTTTGTTTCTGAGCCCAAACGCAACTCATTTGTATATTTGTAAATATAGAAATGCGTTCCGGATATCTTATGCCTGATATTTTCTATTTTTAGCAAATTAGTTGCAGAGATATCGGATGAAGAGAAATCCTTCACATTCATTCCCAATGCTTCTTCCACTTGATTAAGAGTGGCATTTTCTATCCGTGATATTAACCGTTGACCTTCAGCTCCCCATATCAATACAACGGGCGTTGACTCTTCGTGAAGATATATAGGATTCCCATAACCATCCACAGCCTGCACAGTGTAATGTTTATGCACATAACCATCTCTATCTGTACTAATCTGCTTTATATAAGGTATAGGACCCATATACTGATATACCTCTTTTAAATAAGAGCCGCCTGTCTGTTCTTTTTTACTAGAAACCGGAGATAGTATATGTGCTTCTTCCATCCATTTATATTCCGGTAAAGTTGCAGCATAAACATATTCTGTCAGAGTACTTTTTCCATCGCTGTTTCTACCGGCTATTTGGCTTAACTGCTTATACTTATTATATTGATACGCCTTTTCTATAACAAATGCCGTATTTCCCGATTGAGGATAAAGAGTTTCTATAACAGAGTCGGTCAGATAAGCATGTGTATATGTACGAGTTAAAGTCCCCACTTTTCCTAGCATGAAATTGTCTAAATCTGTACAAAAGAACAACACCATTTGATCAGCTGTTACAAATGAGCCTGGAGTTACCTCTTTGTATCGGTAATTCACCTTCTTTCGCAAACGATCATTGACATCATAGTATTCTTCAGACAACAACTTTCCTCTCTCCATAGAACGACTGCTAAATGGCATTGTATAAGAGTTCCCTTCAAACATAGAATAAAAAGCAAGCTCGTCATAATGAGTATTACCATAAATATCCTCATTATAGTTAGAGTAATGACGCACAATATAACCTTGCGACTTATTATCTTTGTCGAACGCTTCTTCAATTACACAAGAATAACCTACATCCGGTGTATTCAGATTAGTAACTGATGGGAAAAAACCTCCCTTTGATTTGAGATATAACGATATTGCATTCTTAGGATCAGGCTCCTTATCTCCATCCTTAAGAGTATACACCATCTCATTAACAGGAAGACTTTTCAATATTCCACTACTTTTTCCAAATCGGTCACGGGTATTCGAATAGTAATATTGCTTGGCACCAAGCACATTATCTTCATTATCCAGATTGGTAATACGCCGAATACGCAAACCGCCTGCAGTACCACTTTTGTCTGTTAATGACATCAAAGAAGGAGCTACCACTTTTGAATAGTTGTTCAATTCATATTCAAAACGGCTTTTTCCACCTGTTGGATAAATGACTTCCGTCAAGACCTCTGCCAAAGTATATTGCAAACTACTATAAGTCTGAGAAAAATTAGGTATCTCGGCAAAAGCAACACTTCCTCCTGTATAATATCCCCACGAATCGGCAATCGGGCGTACATAATCATTTGGCATACGTTTTTCCGAATTATAAAGAAAACGATATTCAGGTACGCGACCTCCGGTCAAATTCTCAGGTATATTATACCAAGTAAGAAAATAAAATCCATGTGGGTGCCATACATAGTTAGGGATCAAATCCGGATTCCCTGAACGTTCCGTAATTAAAGACAATTTAGTACGATTATTCCTTGCATAGTCAAAATATATAGTTTTCAAAGCCTTGGAGTTCTTTCCTTTCACATAAATACAATGAAGAATTTTATGTTGTAGTTTTGATTTAATCGATTGACGCAATGTTGCCTGATCGGTATTATCAATTTGGTTTCCTAAAAACAGAGTAAATTGATTAGCCGGGTCTTCAAAATTCATGTTATCTATATCCTGACGGTCATAATTTGCATTGTCTTTCCATGCCAAATAACTATCAACAAACTTATCTCCATATCCGTATTCATTGTAATAATTGAATTCCAATATCTCGTTAGGTGTTTTTATAGTCTTTAAATTAACTGGGAAAAGCAGATACCCAGTCATCCCTGAACGCCCACTTTGTATACCACTATAAGTGCATGGTATGTTGGTCACCACTTTCTGTTGGGGTACATAACGAAGATCACACATGATAGCTGAAGTGTCATAACTGAATTCTATTACCCGCTTGTCTACGGTTGTTATTTTGGACAACCTCCAGGTAGTAGCTATTAAATCACTGTTATAGCGGGCATAATAAGGAATACTATATTCAGTAGCGTTGATTCCACCAAATTCATACCTGCATCCATCAGGAGTAATCAGCGTAAATTTATTGAAAAAACGATTGTTTCTTGTGCTTGCTCCCCATCTACTTACATCAAGACGTTTTCCGACTTCCGACAAACTAAGAAAGCCTTCCCCATCAACAGGATTAAATTCCACACGTATATCCTGATCAGAAACAACATTCCACTCTCCATTACCGGCATAGTAGAAATTTCCAGAATAACCACAAACACTAAACGAAAATTCGTCAGCAGTTAATTCATAATAATCATTTTCCGTGCTTTGTATATGCATCGTTTCTGCTTTAAACTGTTCATTACTGATATTTTTCAATTTAGAAGCATGTGCATAATAACCCGGAGCATATCCATTTGATTGACATTTCTCATCATACATTCCACGAACAGAACGTGTAATATAGCCGCCTGCTATAAGATTCCATCCAAGTCCAAGACAACCAGACTGGGAATTAGGCTTTACCGAAGCCAAATGATAACTTGCAGCAAGTGATAACGAATAGTTACCAGCTTTCAATTCATAAATAGGCACGGATATATCCGGAACTCCCGTATATAAACTAACTGGAACTTTTCCATATTCTCCCAAACCGGCTATTTCCGGACTGGGTACATTTTTAATAGGTATTTGTTGCTGACCTATACAGTTGAAACTGAATATTGCCAGAAAAACAAATACTGATAGTAGTCTTTTTTTCATATTCTTTGATATATAATAGTTTCTTAAATAAAATCACAATACTAAGAAACTCCCTGCCCGATAAAGTAGCGCGCATATTCCCATGACAGGGAGTTCCCGTTAATTACTTCTCTTACAGATTCATCGCATTAGCACCCAATACGCCTGCCACAGCCGACGCTACCGCGATAACCACCTTCAGGATCATATCCCATACAGATCTCTTCATTGCCATCATTTACCTCCTTTCTTGTTCTGTAAATAGTTTAGTTTACTCTGTGTTTCTTCCGTGTCTTCTGCCGCAAATTCTTTAAATTCCTGCTCGGCATCAAAGCACGGACACGCCTTCATCCACTCTTCCGGTTCTATCTCTCCATTACCGTTCCTGTCCGGCGAGAGATCCCGATGCCCGCACACCCGGCAGCTGGGGAATACCTCCAGCAGCTGATGAATCAGCAGCCGAAGCGTAGCACGCTGTTCCGGTGTCCGGGTGTCTGCCGGGCGTCCCCGACAGTCCAGACCGCCTTCATAGCAGATTCCGATACTGCTGGCATTAAAACCTTTTGCGTGTGCACCGATGCGTTCGACAGGGCGGGTAAGATGCACCGTTCCGTCTTTGCGGATGTAGTAGTGATAGCCTGTTCCGTTGAAACCACGGCGGCGGTGCATCAGGTCCAAAGCCTCCGGAGAAAGCGTACGATTCCCCTGCGTGGCGGTACAATGCACCACGATCAAATTGATAATTCTCATGTGAATAATTGATTACTAGTTAGTTAAGTTTCCGATTTAGTTTAGTCGTTCGTTCTTATATTTTGTGTTGTGACGAAAGGTTATACTGTCGGGTCCGGTGCTTCCTCACCACCTCCTTCGCCACCATCGCCGCCACCCGGCTTATTTGTATTTCCACTGCCGGAAGCCGGAGTGTCTGTACGGTCGAAGCGCACACACTTCGCACCGGTCACCAAAGAGCGGGTAGCGGTAGTCCGATCGGGGTTCTTGGTGAAGTTGGGAAGGAAACGGACCGTAAGAGAAGCTTGCGCAGCCGACACTTCTTCCGAAGTCTCCACCCCTTTACCGTTGGATTTCATCACCATGCGGAAAGTCCCGAAACCGTCAAGCGACACGCTTTCCGATGCTTGTAGATGCTGCCCCATCACAGTCACCAGGTTATCAAGCGTATTCTTCACATCACCCGGGGAGAGAGACGAGTAAGCGGCAATCTCTTTAGCAATCTGCGAAGTGCTGATATTAGCCGTGTATATCACACGGGGATGAAACATTTTTTTGTGATTTTTGTCTTCCAGAACAGACTGGAATGACTTGTACAATACTGCCATAATCGTAATAGTTTTTTTGTGTTAATAATTTCGTTTAGTTTTGTCCTCAAGCTTAATGACATTGCAAAGATAGGAGCATTATTCAGACTGACCTAATCATTTTTTCAAAGTGCGTTCATAAATTAATTAATTATACTCAGCAGGTAGTGCCCGGGCAATCTGATCTTTCCATTGCTCCCCCGGATGGTATTAAATCCTTTCCAAACAGGGTTTCCAATAGCTCCGAAGTTACTTTTAAGAATAATGGCATATTGTTCGGAAGGCGGAACTTTGTAAAGCCGCAGGTTATCTGTCAGTCCCTGGAAGTTACGCTGCACACCATCGCATGGCGGTTGCAGACAGTCAATATCTTCCTGTGTCACAGCCGTTCTACTTTTCAAATATTTTCCTCCTTCATCTCCTCCTTGAGGAGGGTTAGGGAGGTGGTTTACTTTGTTTTGATTTATTTTTATTTGTTTTCTTTTGTTTTGTGTACCCGATGTTGCAATTTCATCCTCCATTGTTACAGAATCGAAGCTTGATGTTACCGTACAGGCGGTCTTGTGATCAGCATCACCGTTTAACGCTTCCGCACATTCGCTATCCAAAGAATCATCCGTACTACTTTTACCGCTCTGAGACGAACGGTATGAGGTGATTTCTTCCGATTCCAGCAGGCAGTAGTCCGGCTCTATCAGCGCACTGCTACGCCGCTTGGTGATGAAAAGATACTGCCGCTGGATGTCGGCGGAAGTCAGGATGTTGTATTGCCGGAAAAGTCCGGCATCAAACAAGCCATATTCCACGGACAGACTGATGATACGCTTCACATCATCCAGTTCCGTACTGTAAAGGCTGTCCACAAGCTCCTCGTAAAATTCGTCACCGACAGAGATATAATACCCTTTCCCGGCATAGATGTACGACAGCGTTTCCACCAGTGTGGCAAAGGCAGAATCACCTTCACGTCTCATAATTCGGCGCACCATCCGATCGTGCATAAAGCTGGTGCTCATGGGGAAATAATCCAGTCCCCGTTTTATTCTTCCCATAGCGTATTCAGTTTTTCTTTTTCTTGTTTCCGTGAGATACTTTCTGCCACAACCTGACGGGCATGAAGAATAAGAAGCATCCGCAAAGCGGGGTCTTTCACCTCGGTTATCACCGGATAAGAAACAGGTTTGTTTTCAAATGATGTACATCGTCTCAAATCACGACGCTTGCGGGTGTTTGCCTTGCGACACTCCTTGCAATAATTGTCAAGGGTCCCGGTGCGTTTGTTTGTATAAAAGGCCTCATGCGGTAGCTCCCGTTTGCAGCACCCGCAAATGTGCAGAGATTGATTCATTAAAGGTTCCATATTGATTTTGCGTTTTAAAGTTTTCATGCTTAAATATTTGTTTATGTGATTATCGGACATATAGTTCCTGCATATTGGGGATATATGGCCAGCGTATTGGATCTATAGCTCCTGTATGCAGGATATATAGATGCTGTAAACCGACTCAATATCACTGGTGTTCATCCGATACAGAATCTTCCGGAAGGGGGTGGATGAGGCATTTTACAACCTTTCATAAACTTTTTGCCGTTTTTCATGGTTATTCTATTTTTAATTTATATTTTTGAAACATATTTCTAAGTTTGCTGCTACAAAGATAAAGCAGTTTTCTCACATAAAACAAACGGTTTTAGAAATTAACGCTAAAAAATTATATAACTGACTATCAATGAACGAATAAGAAGTTCCAACATCTTTACACTAATTTAAAACAAGAATAAAATGGATACATTTCTAGATGTTTCGGGAATAGTAAAGCGCGCCAAGCAGGCGCTCAACTTTAAAAAGGACAGTGAACTGGCCAGTTACTTAGGTGTTTCACGTGCAACATTATCCAACTGGTGCGCCAGAAACCGGATTGACTTTCATCTGCTGCTCAACAAAATGAGAGATGTAGACCTCAATTGGCTGCTGGTTGGGAAGGGTACCCCCAGACATCAAACCAAGTTATGCAAAAGCGATTTAGCAAGCGGTGAGGTCCAGATGATTCACAACCCTAAAACAGTAGAGGCGTTGGACGACCGCAGCGTTGCCCTATATGATATTACAGCTGCCGCCAATCTGAAAACGTTGCTCACCAACAAGCGACAGTATATGGTAGGAAAGATACAGATTCCAAGCATTCCCTTATGTGACGGAGCCGTCTACATCAGTGGCGACAGCATGTATCCGATACTGAAATCGGGAGACATCGTAGGCTTTAAAGAGATTAACAGTTTCAGCAACCTTATTTACGGCGAAATGTATCTGGTTTCGTTTACTATCGAAGGAGACGAGTACCTGGCGGTGAAGTATGTGAACCGCTCGGAAAAGGAAGGATGCCTCAAGCTGGTAAGCTACAACGCTCATCACGACCCAATGGATATCCCTTTCAGCACCATCAATGCAATGGCAATCGTGAAATTCTCCATCCGCAGACACATGATGATGTAATTTGAATGACGCTTCTTTTGCTCCGGAAAGAGGAAAAGGGCAAAGTTTAAACGAAGTGAACCCCGAAAGTTTATTGTCTGACTTTCGGGGTTCATTTCATTTTGAAATACCTTCTTTAATATATTGCATGGGCTGACTAAAAAGTCGGCAGTATCTCAAATCTCCTCCTTCGGGAAGGAGGGGAATTTATGATACTATCGATTTTTAATCAGTCCCGACATCGAGAATAATATACTAGACTTCTTCGCCTTTCAGCGTAGCCGAACTGGCTTCCGTCACCCGCACATTGACAAAATCGCCGATACGGTGCGTGCCTCTGTCGAACACCACCACCCGATTCTGCTCCGTGCGGCCGAACAACTGATCGCGCGAACGTTTGGAAACGCCTTCTACAAGCACTTCATACGTCTTGCCGATGCAACGTTGATTGGACTCCGCGGACAGACGGTTCTGCAAAGCGATAATCTCATTCAGACGGCGAACTTTCACGTCTTCGGGCACATTATCTTCAAGATGCTTCGACGCATACGTCCCCGGACGTTCGGAATATTTGAACATAAAAGCGGCATCATAGCCACATTCCTCCATCAGAGAAAGCGAGAGCTGATGGTCCTCTTCCGTTTCGGAATGGAAACCGGAGAAGATATCGGTAGTCAGTCCGCAATCGGGAATGATACGCTTGATAGCGGCTACCCGGTCCAGATACCACTCACGGGTATATTTGCGGTTCATCAGTTTCAAGATGCGGGAGCTGCCGCTCTGCACAGGGAGGTGGATATGCTTGCACACATTCGGCACTTGGGCGATCACTTCCAGCGTTTCATCGCTCATATCCTTCGGATGGGAAGTCGTGAAACGGATGCGCACGCCCGGAGCAGCTTCGGCCACCATACGGAGCAGCATCGGGAAGGTAACCACTTCGCCCGTCGGCTTCTCGAACCGGTAAGAGTTGACATTCTGCCCCAGCAGGGTAACTTCCTTATAACCTTTGGCAACAAGGTCGGCCACTTCATTCAGAATACTTTCCACATCACGGCTGCGTTCGCGTCCGCGTGTATAAGGCACGATACAGTAGGTGCAGAAGTTATTGCATCCGCGCATGATGGATACAAATCCGGAAATGTGGTTGCCGCAGATACGCGACGGAATCACATCACGGTAAGTCTCGGTCGTCGAAAGGTCTACGTTGATCGCTTTCTCGCCGGCCTCTACCGCGGCAATCAGCTCAGGCAACGTCAGGTAAGCATCCGGACCGACCACCAGATCGACATGATGGTTCGTAATCAGATCATCCTTCACCCGTTCCGCCATACAGCCCAGTACGCCTACAATCAGGGCCTTCTTCTTTTTCTTCAGCGAGTGGAAAAACTCCAGGCGGTTCAGAATCTTCTGCTCCGCATTGTCACGGATAGAGCAGGTATTCATAAACACTGCGTCGGCCTCTTCCAGCGTTTCGGCTACCGAATAGCCCGCCATCTGCATCACCGAAGCGATCACCTCACTGTCCGCCACGTTCATCTGGCAGCCATAAGTCTCGATAAACAACTTCTTGTTGTCATCAGCAGTTGCGGATTTAAAGTCCGCTCCCGTTAATTCGTTCATATTCAAATCTTGTTTTAAATTTATCCGCAAAGATACGGCTTCGAATTCAATAAGCGGTAAAATGGTACGAAAATAACGCAAAAACTTGTAGTTCAGGCATTATTCTGATAATTAATGTTAATGAAATAAACATTTACGGGGCATATCCTTGCTAAATTTAATTTTATTTTTCACATTTGTGCAATGAAAGAAACATTAGATTTTTTCATAGTTAAGGTTTAGGTTAAAAAAATTAAGGGGAGCTGTGAAGCTGCCCTTTTTTCATAACAAAATGTTAGCTCAAACCAGATATAATGTGTAACTTTGGCAGATTAACTATTTAGAAGTGAAACAGAATGGAAGATTTTTTGAAATTTCTCCTGATAGCAGGTGTCATTCTTGTGGGAATATTCAAAGAGGTGAGCAAGAACAACAAGTCGAAAAAGGCTCAGAATAAACGCCCCGTCCCGCCTGCACCGTCTCCGGTCGAAGTAGATCCTGATGCTATTCCCATACCCGAATTCTGGGGGAGAGGCAGCAGGGCTTTGGACGAACTGCTCCAGCCCATACCTATGGAACAACCGGCTCCCAAACCAACGCCAAAGAAAAAGAAAAAAGAAGAAGTATCTGTGGCTGCATCCATAGCAAACAGTTCCGCACAAGATAAACGAAACACGAAGCAAGGTTCCCACTATGACCATCCGGAACCCGCCGGCGAGGAAGATTTCTCCATCCATTCCGTAGAAGAAGCCCGCCGCGCTATTATCTGGGGAGAAATCCTGCAGCGAAAGTATTAAGTGATAAGTATTAACCAACAAATATCAACCGCATTTAACGCGAAATTATACTATTTATGTCATTCAATCGTATTTCGGCAGCAGAAGCTGCAAGCCTGATCAAACATGGCTACAACATCGGTCTGAGCGGATTTACTCCCGCCGGAACTGCAAAGGCTGTTACAGCTGAACTTGCAAAAATTGCAGAAGCGGAACATGCCAAAGGTAATCCATTTCAAGTAGGAATTTTTACAGGTGCTTCTACCGGAGAATCTTGTGACGGCGTTATGTCTCGCGCAAAGGCCATCCGCTACCGCGCCCCTTATACCACCAACTCCGACTTCCGCAAAGCCGTGAATAACGGTGAAATTGCCTACAACGACATCCATCTGTCGCAAATGGCACAGGAAGTGCGCTATGGCTTCATGGGCAAAGTGAACGTAGCCATCATCGAAGCCTGCGAAGTGACTCCGGACGGAAAGATTTATCTGACTGCTGCCGGTGGTATTTCTCCGACTATCTGCCGCCTGGCGGACCAGATCATCGTTGAGTTGAACGCCGCACACAGCAAATCCTGCATGGGTCTGCACGACGTGTACGAACCGCTCGACCCGCCTTACCGCCGCGAAATCCCCATCTACAAGCCGAGTGACCGCATCGGATTGCCTTATATTCAGGTAGACCCGAAAAAGATCGTAGGCGTAGTAGAAACCAACTGGCCGGACGAAGCACGCTCATTTGCCGATGCCGATCCGTTGACTGACAAAATCGGTCAGAACGTTGCCGACTTCCTCGCTGCCGACATGAAGCGTGGCATCATTCCGTCTACTTTCCTTCCGCTGCAGTCGGGCGTAGGAAATATCGCTAACGCTGTGCTCGGTGCACTGGGACGTGACAAGACGATTCCCGCATTCGAAATGTACACAGAGGTTATCCAGAACTCCGTCATCGGATTGATCCGTGAAGGACGCATCAAATTCGGTAGCGCCTGCTCACTGACTGTTACCAACGACTGTCTGGAAGGTATTTACAACGATATGGATTTCTTCCGCGACAAGCTGGTTCTCCGCCCGTCGGAAATCTCAAACAATCCGGAAGTGGTTCGCCGACTGGGTATTATCTCTATCAATACAGCTATCGAAGTGGACTTGTACGGTAACGTAAACTCTACTCATATCGGTGGAACGAAGATGATGAACGGTATCGGTGGCTCGGGAGACTTCACCCGCAATGCTTATATCTCTATCTTCACTTGTCCGTCTGTTGCCAAAGAAGGTAAGATCAGTGCTATCGTCCCGATGGTTTCTCACCTCGACCACAGCGAACACTCCGTGAATATCATTATCACCGAGCAAGGTGTAGCCGACCTGCGTGGCAAGAGCCCGAAGGAACGTGCACAAGCCATCATCGAAAACTGTGCACATCCCGACTATAAACAGCTTCTCTGGGATTATCTCAAACTGGCCGGTGGCAGGGCGCAGACTCCACACGCTATCCAGGCCGCACTCGGTATGCACGCCGAACTGGCCAAGAGCGGGGATATGAAGAATACGAATTGGGCGGAGTATGCCAGATAAGGCATGAAACGTCTGTCGTTCATACTATCATTCATCGTTTGTATTTGCGTTGCAAATACAAACGATGTTTTTTCGCAAAAAAGGGAACTGCAACAGTTCAAGGGCAAGGTGACCAATTTGCAGGGAGAGCCTGTGCGTGCTGTAAGCATCTATATTCCGGGAACCGGCAGATATACTTCCTCGGACATGAATGGAGACTTTTCTGTAGAGGCCAAACATAAAGAGACACTCCGTTTCTCACATATAGGTATGAAAGATGTGCTGATACAATTGGATAAAGATTTTCCATCGGAACTTCTTGTGCGAATGAAGCCGGATACTTTTCAAATTAATAATATATTTATTCAGAAAAAGCAAATCATCAAGGTTAAGCCCGAAGATATGCCTGAGCAAACGATGATTAATTTTATAATCAACGGTCCCGACTTCCCGGGAGGATTAAGCGGGTTCGATGAATTTATCAAGAAAAACATACAATACCCGGAAGAAGCTTTTCAGGCAGGAGAAGAGGGACAAGTCACCGTAGAGTTCACCATCGACGTAAACGGATATGTCAGCGATGCAAAAGTTACCAAAAGCGTATCTGCCAGCTTGGATAAAGAAGCATTACGCATCATCGAATCCATGCCACGATGGAAATCAGGTATGCAACTGGGGCGTCCTGTAGCAGTCCGTATGTCTGTTCCTATAAACTTTGTCATTGAGCAAGACTACCAAGTCATTGATTCGTTACAGGTAAAAACAAATACGTAAGCTGGCATCCGCAACAACAAAGTGCTACTTACATGGAACTGTCGCCAATAAATGGAACGGATAATTACCTTCTGCAACAGTCATCCCGTTTGCAGCATAACACTCACTATTCGGGTCCGGCAGATTTTGTTGCTGTTGCAAGAACTCAATAGAGATAAAAGCAGGTTCCGCTTTCTGCACAGCTTTCCTACTCTGCTTAACATGTTCCTTCGTAAGTCCCGTACTTTTGGACTTTACCGTTGACCGTGAAGCTACCAAAGGCTGAGACGGAACTTCCACCTCCCGATAGACAGTATCCACCCGCTCGCGTACGACAATCACCGTATCTGCTACAGCAAGTCTCTCCAAACCAGCTTCCTGCCTGTCTGAAGTGGTCGAAATCCCATAGCCTATTATCCCACCCAACAAACACGCGGCCACCAGCCACCAGGGAGAAATTCCTGAGCGCTTTCCACCTTTCACTTCAAAAGTTTCCCTTTCGGGCGGTTCCTGCTTCGCTTTCATCTTTCCGTCCTTCTGTCTCTCTCTGAGATTCTGTGCAAAAGCAGCATAAGCAACAGGAGGGTGAACTGATTTTTCCTGCTCATATTGCTCTTTAGCAGCATGAATCAACTGTTGCATTTCCTGAGACTCTTCCAGTCTTTCTAAATCATCACTTTTCATATTCATCTATTTTTGGGGGTTATAATCTGATAAAGAACGCTGCAATACTTTCAAAGTATAATATAAGCGAGACTTTACCGTACCTTCCGGACAACACAGGATTTGCGCAATCTCCTGTACCGGAAGCTCTTCTTCATAACGCAGCGTATATGCTGCCCGTTGTTCATCTGTCAACCCTGCAAGTACTTTCTTCAACTGCCGGTCGAAAACCTGACGATCATGTGCCACCTCAAACTCAAGCGAGGAATAGCTATCTTCTTCATTGGTATATGACTGTTGTAAACGATACTCGTCTACTATATCACGATGGCGGTACTCATTTTTGCAAAGATTATACGCCATCGCAAACGCCCATGTAGAGAACTGTTTTCCATGCTGATAACTACCTCTTGCCTCATAAACACGAAGAAACAACTCTTGCAGAAAATCATCCGCCAACGCTCCGTCTGCCGACAGCATCCGCATAAAGAAACCTTTAAACCGGGGAGCATAACGGCAGTAAAGCTCTTCGAATGCTTTCTCACTGTTCCTGAATGCAAAGCGTTCCATTAGCTGTTCGTCTGTTTCGTCGTGGCTGAAAGAAGTGAATAGCATCATGGCTCTACCATTTCTATTAATTGTTGATATTCTTTCCGGTGCTCTTCCTTAAATGAACGAACTATAACAGAAGTTAGTCCTTTTTTTTCCATATCTCTTACATGATCAAAAATTCTATTAAACAACTTCAAATGTTCGGCAGTCTTTGCATCTACCCAAGACTTATTTACAAAACACCCATCATCCATACGATCCACAATATCTAATAACAACTTCTTCAGCCTCAAATATTGATTCTTGTCTCCACTTGTACGATAGAATTGTAAAAGGGGAAGAAAAGAAAGAACATAGGAATCTTCACCACGTGAAATATCCGTAATAATAGGGGACTGTAAATAATCAAGCAAATAAACCTGTTCATAATTTCTTCTTAAAATAGCCATATTATCATATGGTTTTAAGGAATATCTGAATACCAATCCTTCAGAGTAGAGGAAGTCTTTCATTTCCACTACGTCTTGTCTACTTGCAGAATATTGAGAAATATATACAGGACGCTGCTCTTTCTCCGCAAAATACCATGCACCGGGACATTTTACCTTTCCCCGGTCGGGAAGGGTATTTACATCTATTCCTTTTGTCTTCCAAAAGTCGCTCTCTTCCTCCGGATTCATCAACTCACTTAAATCTACTACTTCCACATCCTTGAACAACCCTGCTCCATACTGAAGCAATACGCTGTAGGCCCATTCGGGACCGGTTCCCGCAAGAATAGCATTCCTTTTCAGCCCTACAAATTCATTATAATAATAAGTCAGGATACTTCGTGAATATAATCCGCTGTCAAACCATTCGCGTGCTATTTCCCTCACCTTATCTATCTGTCCATGCCGTTGATAATACCACATATCATCTCTGTAATCCCTTTCACAATCCCGTCTCAAATAAACAATCTTCTCCTTGATTGCCTCTCTTTTGTCCTTGTCAGAAATCATAACCTCATCATCCAATACTTTATAATACACCCGTGTATCAGGAATGTACTTTTTCATTTTCTTAAGTAAACGAGGCTGTTCTTTCTTCCATAGCAATGTGTCTTCATCCCAAATTCCTTTGCACGCAAGATAGTAATTCTCCCACGCTTTTTCATTTCTCACATCTTTATCGATTTCTAACTTCCATGCATCTTTTTGAACTTGAAACCATTCTTTTCCACAAGGAATAAAGCCTACCAAATCGGGTTCCAAACGTAGCTCAAGACGTTCAGTTCTCAAGGTATCTATTTTCTGGGCAAACAAAGCCTGCTCAAAACCTATCAAGAGGAATAATATATATATAAGTCTTTTCATAGTCTTTATGAGAAGAACGATTAGAAATTAATACTTTTAAGATACCGTTCACGTACTTCCTCATTGTAATAATCCGCTTTCTTAATGATAGATTCCAATAAAGCATGAAGCTTATCATAATGAGTCACATCACCTGATTCCTTATAAAACTGGAGAAGGGACTTGAAAGCCGGTACATAATATATGCTAAGCATTTTTACTCCTTTCAAATCAAGACAAACATTCGTCAACGTCTCAGGATAAAAAGACTCGTATAAGTAATCTAACAGATAAGTATTCTCATAATTGCGACGCATGATAGCCAGATTATCATAAGGTTTGGCAGAATATCTCATTAACAGACCTTCAGTATATAAATGGTCTTTCAGCAGATCTTTCACAGCTTCATTGGTTGAGACAGAGATATAAATGGGACGGTTGGTATATTTGGCAATATGCTCTATACGTTTTTTGATTTCATTTGCAAATGTTGCCGTAGGAGTTTTACTTTTATAAAATTCAGGGTCAGTATCTTTGAACTCCGGTATGCCTAATTCCTCCGTAAGCCTGTTCATAGAAAATGAAGGAAGGATTAAACCTGAAAGGATTACTTTTTTATCATCAAACAATCCCTTTCCATATTGAAGCAGATAACTTCCAAACAGCGTCCAATTAACATCAGTAAATATCAATGCGTCCTTTTCGGCAGAAGTCAATTCATTATAGGTATAATTTAAAGACTGAACAGGATATGCACCTGATTGATACCACCGGGTAGAAATGTCTTTCAGCCTATCCTTATTGCTAAAAGACAAGCCCATATAAACAGGATAATGCATCACAGCATCAGGCCACTTATCTATAATTTCATCAAAAGTCATATCATTTTTTCCAAAAGGTAAAATCATATTCTGTATCAAGGCATAAGTAGCAGTATTGGGTATCTCTTTTTTCATTTTGTCCATCATCTCATTGATTTCCTTTTCTATATCATCGCCGGGAGTAAGCGATTTGAGTGTTTGAATCGTTCGTGCATAGGACATCCATGCTTTTTCATCTTTAGGGTTTTCATAGATCTTCTGTTTCCATTCCCGGGCCTGATTCTGAATTACAGGAATCTGAGATGCAATAGAGTCCGGGACCCAGCTTGCCTTGTTTTGAGAATAAACCTGTGCTGTACAATAGCACAATAAGACAAGTAACAAGTATTTGATAGTTTTCATTATTCACTCTTTTATTAAATTCAACATTGCTTAATTAGAACCGTTCTGACAAAGCATACACGCGAGCAAAGCAAACGTTCAAATAAAAGAGTACTTTTTTTCAGCAGATATTTATCATTTCTATCAACAACCTTATTCAATGCTCCTTTCAATGTCCGATAATCACCTCACAAACCTTATCCTGAAACGCCCTCGCCTTGGCAGCCGAAAGCACATTCTGATTCATAATGGCAAAAGCCAAGGTATGTCCGTTCTTCATCTTCAGATAACCGGCAAGGGCATTGATCGCCGTAAACGAACCGGTCTTTGCATGGACATTTCTGAATGCGGGAGTATTCTTCATTCTGTTTTTCAGCGTTCCGTCTATTCCGGCAACAGGAAGGGACTTATACAGTTTCTGAAAAACATCGGATTGTGAATAGGCATATTTCAGAAAATCGACCAACAGGGCAGGAGACAGGTAATTATAATTAGACAATCCGCAACCATCCGCAATCTTATAGTCTTTCGGATCGTGCCCGAGGTTACGAACCAGTTTCATAATCTCAACAATGCCATCCTCCGCCGTCACACGTTTCTTTCCTGTAGCTTGTGACGCAATCCGGCAAAGCATTGCTTCCGCATTCAAATTATCACTTTCCTTCATCAACTGATTCAAGACCTTCTGCACCGGAGTCTCCCAGCGAGCCATCTGCTCTGCTCCATCGGACGGTAATTCGGTAAAACCGTACGATTCGGGAACCACGATTCCTTTAGCACGGAGACGTTCTAAAAAAGCGTGCATAAAGAAGCTCCCTGAATCATAGACATTTATCAAATCCTTTCTAAACGTAGGAACATTGCCTGTTACGATCAGATTATTCCCATTGGTCAACCAGTCTCTCGATAATGAATATTTTCCGGCAGAAGGAGTACGTGTCTTTGTCCGGTTCGTCAGGGTATAATAAGAAGACACAGGCTTGCAGGAAACGCTTGCCGTATCTCCTTGTAGAGAGCCGGGAACCACCGTCACTTCCACAGCACCCTTACAAAACATCAACGGAGACATATAAGGCTGATAAGCCTCCGGAGTATCATCCCATGCCCATCCGTGCCCCCAATAAAGGGAATCTTTCATCGAAACATCGCCATACACCTGTCCGTTGATTACCGAAAAAGGGAAGGTGATTACTTCTTCGATCAATGAATCCATCATCAAACTGTCAAATTCCGGATCGAATCCACCGACAACATACAAGTTGCCTTGCAACGTATCATGCTCTATCACCCCGTCGTGCCAGACTTCCGTACGGAAAGGATTGTCCGCATCGGGACGGGAGAGGGCTGTAATAGCCGTGAGCAGCTTCATGGTAGAAGCCGGGCGGGAGAGTTTCGTATCACGATAAGTATATAATGACTTCTTCGCTGTCAGGTCATACACGGATATGCCGACTTCGGATGCTTCGGGAAGCATTCTTTTGATTAGTGAATCAATCTGAGAAAGATTTGCCTGCCCCCATACGGATGTGGGCAACAGGGCAACTGATAAAACCAAAAACAACAAATACTTCTTCATCAACCTTCTACATTAACCTACATTAACTTTCATGCTACTTCAGCTTCTTCCGTATCTCGAATATCACGGCTATCCGCTTATGCTCAATCTTATAATGCTTCCCGGAAAATCTCTCCTACCGTAGGATGAGGGAAAACAACCTTCTTCCATGCGGCGGCAGTCAATCCAAGCTCAATGGCAGTACCGGCAAGAGTGATGATTTCCGAAGCAGGATTGCCCAGCACGTGTGCTCCGATTATCCGTTCCTGTTCATCCAGCAGTACTTTGCAGACCCCGTTCACGCCTTCATTCTCCGCCACAAAACGACCGGAATAAGCCATCGGAAGTTTCACCACCTTATAAGTAATTCCTTTTGCTGAGGCCGATTCTTCCGTCTCTCCGACTCCTGCAATCTCCGGATTCGTATAAACAACGCCGGGGATAGCCCGGTAACTCATTGCATCTTCCTTACCCAAAATAGAATGTACGGCAACCTCAGCCTCACGGACAGCCGTATGAGCCAACAAAGAAAAGCCTGTCAGATCACCGCAGACATAAACGCCGGACAGCGAAGTCTGCATCTTCTCATTGACCTTGATAGCGCCACGCCCGGTTTTATCCAGATTCAGATTTTCGAGTCCGAAACCTTTCGTCACAGGTCGGCGTCCAACGCTCATCAATAGCTTTTCTGCTATAACACTGCCCTTTCCTTCTGCATTCTCGTATGAAACAACCGCACCCTCTTCCGTCTGTGATAAAGCGACAACTTTAGTGCTGAGCAGGAATTTAATGCCCCGCTTTGCATATTCGGCACGAAGCAATGCAGACAGTTCCTTATCCATTCCTCCCAAAATCTCATCCATCATCTCAATCACCGTTACCTGCACACCGAGACTATTAAAAAATGATGCAAACTCCATACCGATCACTCCACCGCCTACAATGGCAAGGGAGGCAGGCAGCTCCTTACTGTCCAGCGCATCCCGATGCGTCCAGTAATTCACCGTTTCCACGCCGGTAATAGGAGGGATGAAGGTTTCGGAGCCTGTACAAAGGATCAGATTTTCCGCATTGTATGTTTCTTCGCCACAGCGAACTGTATTTTTATCTATGATCTGCGCCTCTCCCGTCACCATCGCGACATTATTGGAGGTCAACTTTGCCTTTACACCCAATACCAGTTTGCGCACCACTTTACTTTTACGGGCAATGATCTTCGGCAAGTCAAAAGAGACTTCGGAGACATTCACCGCATATTTCGAGGAATGACGTGCACTGTCGTAAGTCTTTGCCGAATACAACAGCGTTTTCGTCGGGATGCATCCTTCATTCAGGCAGACACCTCCCAAATTATTCTTCTCGATAAGGAGTACACTCAAACCGGCTTTGCCGGCAGCTTCGGCGGCTGTATATCCTGCGGGACCGCCACCGATGATAATGACTTGGTATTTCATAGGTATAAAATTTATTGTTCCATTCTCTTTTTAATCAACTCCACAAATTCACGTTCCTTGACAGGCATCACCGAAGCAAACTTTCCGTTTCCATACTCTATCAAGACATAATTCGTCACCGAAAACTTTCCGAATTTCATGGAATGATACTTCCGGATAGCTGTGATTTCGGCAATAGGAATTACTTTTTTACGCATAAAACGTCCAGTGGATATCTCCAGAACTCCATCAGTAGATACAGTGTAAACCGTATGAATAATCTGTTCGATGACTACAATAAGCAGGAGCATTAGTAGCACTGCCGGCAAGATATATTTACACCACAAAGCGCCCACGGCATTTACAGTAAGCACCACCAGCAGAAAATACTGGTACCAGGCGATGCGGGCATGAAAAATTCGATTCATTTTGTCAGATTTTTGCGTGCAAGGTAGCAAATTTATGAATTAGTGACAACGAAAAGAACAACGAAGTGACTTATTTTGTAGCTTTGCGGTGAGAAATAAACAAAATTATGGTAAGAAAATTCGATTTCCTCGTTATCGGCTCCGGAATTGCCGGTATGAGTTTTGCGCTCAAAGTGGCGCACAAAGGTAAAGTTGCTCTTATCTGTAAAAGCGGGCTGGAAGAAGCCAATACGTACTTCGCACAAGGAGGAGTGGCGTCCGTCACCAACCTGCTGGTGGATAATTTCGACAAACACATTGAAGACACGATGATTGCCGGCGACTGGATCAGTGACCGTGGCGCAGTAGAAAAAGTAGTGCGCGAAGCGCCTGCGCAAATTGAAGAACTGATCAAATGGGGCGTGGACTTCGACAAAAACGAGAAAGGCGAATTTGACTTGCACCGCGAGGGAGGACACTCCGAGTTCCGCATTCTTCACCATAAAGATAATACGGGAGCAGAGATTCAGGACAGCCTGATCAAAGCCGTGCAAAGGCATCCGAACATCGAGGTGATCGAAAACCAGTTTGCCGTTGAAATACTGACCCAACATCATCTGGGAGTAACTGTTACCCGCCAGACACCGGACATCAAATGCTACGGTGCCTACATCCTCGACCCGAAAACCGGAAAAGTAGATACCTACCTCGCCAAAGTGACTCTTATGGCCACCGGTGGAGTAGGAGCTGTTTATAAAACGACCACCAATCCGCTAGTCGCTACCGGAGACGGTATCGCCATGGTCTACCGTGCCAAAGGTACAGTGAAGGATATGGAGTTTGTGCAATTCCACCCCACCGCCCTGTACCATCCGGGCGACCGCCCTTCGTTCCTGATTACGGAAGCGATGCGTGGCTACGGTGGCGTACTCCGCACAATGGACGGCAAGGAGTTCATGCAAAAATACGATCCCCGTCTTTCACTCGCTCCGCGCGATATCGTAGCCCGTGCTATTGACAACGAAATGAAAAATCGGGGTGATGACCATGTTTATCTTGACGTCACCCACAAAGACCCGGAAGAGACAAAGAAGCACTTTCCCAATATTTACGAGAAATGCCTCAGCTTGGGCATCGACATCACCAAAGATTACATTCCGGTAGCTCCGGCAGCCCACTATCTTTGCGGCGGTATCCTTGTAGACCTGAACGGACAGTCTTCTATCGAACGCCTCTACGCAGTGGGAGAGTGCTCCTGCACCGGTCTCCACGGTGGTAACCGTCTGGCTTCCAACTCACTGATCGAAGCTGTCGTATATGCCGACGCTGCCGCCAAGCATAGCCTGAGAGTTGTAGACCAGTATGCCTACAACGAAGCCATCCCCGAATGGAACGACGAGGGAACCCGTTCACCGGAAGAGATGGTACTGATCACGCAAAGCATGAAGGAAGTTAACCAGATTATGAGTACTTATGTAGGTATTGTCCGCAGCGACCTTCGTCTGAAACGTGCCTGGGACCGACTGGATATCATTTACGAAGAAACTGAAAGCCTGTTCAAACGCAGCGTAGCCTCCAGAGAGATTTGCGAATTGCGTAATATGGTCAACGTAGGATATCTGATTATGCGTCAGGCAATGGAACGCAAAGAAAGCCGCGGATTGCATTATACGATTGATTATCCACACGCTAAAAAATAATCATGAAAACATTAACTAGACTATTTATTCTTTTATTCGTTATGGCAGGTGTAAGTTCCTGCTATACAGGTATCCCATTGAAACAAGGCAAATCGGAAAACAACCGAACTTACGAAGTCAGCTATTTGTTCGAGCATGACGGAGTCAAAGTCTATCGATTTATGGATATGGGAAACTATGTGTACTTTACCACAAAGGGAGATGTGACCAGTATCAAAAATGACTCTACGAAAGAAAGGACTGTAACGATCTACAGAGATGATACAGTCAGATAATGAAATGTCTTAATAAATAAAAGTGCCGCTTGCAATCATATGCAAGCGGCACTTTTATTATCTAATAAACACCTCTTATTATTAATAGTTTTCTTTCTTCACCTCGAAATAAGCCTGCGGATGCAAACATGCCGGGCAAACTTCAGGAGCTTCCTTACCGATTTCGATATAACCGCAGTTACGGCATTGCCATACCACTTCGCCTTCTTTAGCGAATACAGTCATATTTTCGATGTTGTTCATGAAAGCCAGGTATCTTTCTTCGTGGCCTTTCTCAGCGATTGAGATATTGCGGTACATAGCAGCAATCATCGGGAAACCTTCCTGTTCTGCCACATCAGCGAAATGAGGATAATCCAGTGACCATTCTTCGTGTTCGCCGGCAGCGGCAGCGCGAAGATTTTCGAGTGTATTACCGATCACACCAGCCGGATAGCTGGCAGTAATTTCTACCATACCACCTTCCAGGAACTTGAACATACGTTTAGCGTGTTCCTTTTCCTGATCAGCTGTCTCTGTGAAGATTGCTGAAATTTGTTCGTAACCTTCCTTCTTTGCAACACTTGCAAAATAAGTGTAACGCATTCTAGCCTGTGATTCTCCTGCGAATGAAGTCAGCAGATTCTTCTCTGTCTGGGTTCCTTTAATACTTTTAGTCATAATTCTAATCTATATTTAAATTGGTTATTACCAAACGTAACTTGTCGTACTATTTATAACGCAAATATAAGCGATTTGTTCGTAATAAGCTCCCTTTTCTTGATGAATAAAAACTATCGATTCATAGATAAAACCTATCAACAATCAAATAGCATGTTGCTAAACATACTTATCTCGATTATTTTGCGTAATTTTGCAACCTCTACTTTGCAAAAGAGCAAATTATATATAATAATTCACAGAAATGAAGTTATTTGAATTTAAACCCAAATTGGTTTCTTGTTTAAAGAATTATTCGAAAGAAACGTTTATGGCGGACCTGATGGCAGGCGTCATTGTCGGCATCGTAGCACTTCCACTGGCCATCGCCTTCGGTATTGCTTCGGGAGTATCGCCCGAGAAAGGTATTATCACTGCTATTATTGCCGGATTCATCATCTCTCTGCTGGGAGGAAGCAAAGTCCAGATCGGCGGACCGACAGGAGCTTTCATTGTGATCATCTACGGCATCATCCAGCAATATGGCGAAGCCGGACTGATTGTGGCGACGCTTATGGCAGGTGTTCTCCTTATATTATTAGGAGTGTTCAAGCTCGGAGCCGTTATCAAGTTTATTCCGTATCCCATTATCGTCGGTTTCACCAGCGGTATTGCCGTTACCATTTTTACTACGCAGATTGCCGATATCTTCGGCCTGTCTTTCGGAGGTGAAAAAGTACCGGGAGACTTTGTCGGGAAATGGATGATTTATTTCCGTCATTTCGATACCGTGAATTGGTGGAATACCATTGTAAGTATTGTCAGCATCATTATCATTGCAATCACTCCCCGGTTTTCTAAAAAAATTCCCGGATCGCTGATTGCCATTATTGTAGTGACAGTGGCCGTCTATCTGATGAAGACTTATGGCGGAATAGATTGCATTCCGACCATCGGCGACCGTTTCACCATTAAGTCAGAATTGCCGGATGCCGTTGTACCGGCTTTGGATTGGGAAGCTATCAAAAATCTGTTTCCGGTAGCTATCACTATTGCAGTGCTGGGAGCTATTGAATCACTCTTGTCTGCCACCGTAGCCGATGGTGTGATAGGCGACCGTCATGATTCCAACACGGAACTAATCGCACAGGGTGCGGCAAATATCGTAGCGCCATTGTTCGGAGGTATCCCCGCTACCGGAGCTATTGCCCGTACGATGACGAATATCAACAATGGAGGTAAGACGCCGATTGCAGGTATTATCCATGCGATTGTCCTTCTTCTGATTCTTCTTTTCCTGATGCCGCTGGCACAGTATATTCCGATGGCTTGCCTTGCCGGAGTACTGGTCATCGTATCTTATAATATGAGCGGCTGGCGCGTCTTCAAGGCTTTACTGAAGAATCCGAAATCCGATGTCACCGTACTGCTGATTACTTTCTTCCTCACTGTTATCTTCGACTTGACAGTTGCCATCGAAGTAGGACTGATCATCGCCTGCGTACTCTTCATGAAACGTGTCATGGAAACTACTGAAATCTCCGTCATTACGGATGAGATCGACCCGAATAAAGAATCGGATATCGCCGTCAACGAAGAAAACATCATGATCCCTAAAGGAGTGGAAGTATATGAGATCACCGGCCCTTACTTCTTCGGTATCGCTACAAAGTTCGAAGAAACGATGGCGCAGCTGGGAGACCGTCCGAATGTACGCATCATCCGTATGCGTAAAGTTCCGTTCATCGACTCCACAGGTATTCATAATCTAACTACACTTTGCGAAATGTCGCAGAAAGAAAAGATTACCGTCATTCTTTCCGGAGTCAATGAGAAAGTATATAAGGTACTGGAGAAATCCGGATTCTATGAATTGCTGGGAAAAGAAAATATCTGCCCGAACTTCAAGATAGCGCTGGATAGAGCGGAAGAAGTCATGAAATAAAGAGATTCCAACATAAAGAAAGAGCCATTTTATCTCCTGCTTTTCGGGATTAAAATGGCTCTTTTTATTTTAAGAGAGGAGAGATTACCGCTCCACTAAACTTTTAAAAACAAGCCACGTTTATACATCATTCTCAACAGGAAGAAAAGAATAAGATAATTAGCAAAAGTAAGCCATACGGGATAATAATCTCCGATGTATTGTTTCAACCCGTAACTGACCGAATCAGCAATGCAACGGAAGTTCACCACTTCGCCCAACAGATAAGCCGTGATGGAATTCATACCATACACTTTCAGCCAGTTCAACCCGCGGCTGTGTCCTTTATAGTCAATCCAATAATAAAATAATGCCATCAACAGAAAGCAATAACCACCGGATAGTAATGTCATACTACCTGTCCACAAACGCTTAATGATGGGCATCTGCAAACTCCAAAGCATCGCCAGCCCTACTAAAAGCACACCAATGACCGACAGAGTCTGTACCACCTTTTTACGGTTCGCTTTCCCTTCTTTCATAATCTTTCCGGCAAAAGCTCCGAGCATGACAGTCACTCCGAATGTCAGACTGCTCCATATCCATGTGTAATTGTAATAAGGTGAAAAGCTCCACGTTCCGTCTTCATTCCAGAAAACACCATCTCTGAAACGACCTAAGACACATCTGTCCACCTGTTCGGCAAAGTTTCCAGCCGGTGTGAAGTCACCCAAAAATGTCATGGGAATCCAGTATATGAAAAGCAACAATAAAGTGATTCCTATCTGCCACCTGAATGAAAAATGTAACTGAATGACTGCCGCAATGAGATAGCCGACAGCAATAGACTGCAAAGTATTTGAATAGAGATAAATATGACTGCTGTCCAGTCCAAGCAGATTTCCCTGAACAATCATTCCGAAAATAAACAGCAGAAACACCCGCCTCAGAATCCTCCGATAGACGAGCCAGTAACTGCCGGACATACCGACGTACTTTGACAGTGAAAACGGCATCGAAGCGCCTGTCATAAAGAGGAACAACGGCATCACAAGATCCCAAAAACGGAATCCCTCCCACACTTCATGATCAAACTGATAAAGGATATCATTGAGAAACGGCAAGTTCAACTGTCGTACCAACGCCGCAAACACCGGCTGAAAGAAGACAAGAAGAAACAGGTCAAAGCCACGAAGGATATCCAACGATGCCAAACGGGTTGTGTTTTTCTCAGATAATTTATTCATCGCATTTATAAATTTAAGTTTTCATCACTCTTCCTTACTTCACGGGATAAATGGTGAAAGTAAATGTTTGCTTTCCCAACGGAACCAGATACGGCGGCAACACCCCCGGTCCGCATGTAGCAGTACCTACACCTGCCTGCTTAGCATCCAAATGTACGGTAATCCTGCCATTACGTTCCAAGTCATTGATATGAAGTGCCTTCTCCAATAATAAATCAGAGAAAGGGAGAGCACTAAACTGGAATGGAGAATCAGACTCTATCCAGCAGCCTTTTCCGCTGTCGTCTGCCAGCTTCACCCAACGTACATCGGTGCGGTTTCCCGTCGACTGGGGGATAACATAATAATGGAACATCTTTTCGGGCGTTGTAGTATAGATACCTATTTTACCAGACTGGTTTCTGTCAATGTATGTTTCGTGTTCACCACGTCCCAGATAAGTCACATTTCCATAGGTATCGTTCATTTCAAACGTTAATCCCAGTCGTGCTATTGATTTCACCCATGTCGTGTCCGGCTGAAAAGTAGTCTGTACTTTCAAAGATCCATTGTGATTCAGCGTATATTCCAATGTGGCATCTCCTACTTTCTTCCCAGTCACATTCAATATATTTACCTGTGCGGTAGCGGATGTCTTACTTTCTTTCAGAGAAACCACCTTTTGGGTCAATGTATGCAATCCGGCTTTTCTCCATAGTTTTGCACCCATTCTGTCCCGATTATCATTATCCGTTGCCGGACGGAACAGGCTTATAGTGACCGGACTAGCCAACAACTCTTCTCCGTCCAGACAAAGAGACTTCAAAGCGCCTGTGTTTTCATCGACTTCAAATGTCGTTTTTCCGGCTTCAGAAGGTTTTCCATTCCATACTTTTCCGGATGCAGGAAGCACAAACTGGTCATAAGCAATTTCCCAAGCGGTGTCCACTAAAGGAGTGGACTTTTTACGTGTCCAGCCCAAATCAAGATAAGCTTCACGGATAGTCTTGGGAAGCTGCACCGCCCCTAAAGTAAGCTCCACCGTTGCATGCGGCTCACATGCCACCTCCTTGTTGCCTTCTGCCAAAACAGTACCATCATCTCCCGTCACCTTCCAATGCAGGATATATTCATTCAAATCAGAGAAGTCGAACCAGTTCTTCACACGAACCGTCAGATTCTTTTTATCAATCAGTGTGCTCTTTATATTCTGATAGATCTTCTTTACTTCCAGCAAATGCGGATGAGGTTCCCGGACAGCATTTACCAACCCATTGCAACAGAAGTTTCCAAAGCTGGGCACATCTTTCGGCCCGTAATCTCCTCCGTATGTCCAATACCATTTACCATCCTTGTCTACTTCACGGAACGACTGATCTACCCAGTCCCAGATACAACCTCCTTGTGCCATCGGCTCATTTTCGAAGACCTCCCAGTATTCTTTCATTCCGCCGCAGCTATTGCCCATTGCATGCAAATACTCGCAAAGAATGAAAGGACGATAAATATCCTTGCGTGCCACATAATTTCTGATCACATCCACACTGCGATACATCCGGCAATAGATATCGGTATTATAGTTTTCTTCCGCACGTTCGTATTGTACCGGACGGTTTTTCTCCACCGATTTCAGCCAGTCATACGTACGTTCGAAATTGATTCCGTTGCCGGCTTCATTACCGAGCGACCAGATGACAACAGAGGGATGATTCTTCGAACGTTCATACATACGGCGTGTACGGTCTATATGGGCAGGAAGCCACGTACTGTCCTTTGCAAGAGAGGCAGGACCATAACCCATACCGTGCGATTCAATATTAGCCTCATCAATCACATAAAGTCCGTAACGGTCGCAAAGCTGATACCAGTAGGGATGTGCCGGATAATGCGAGTTGCGTACCGTATTGATGTTATGCTGTTTCATTAACCTGATATCCTGTTCCATCAGTTCTTTGCTTACTGTACGTCCGAGTTGCGAATGTTCGTGCCGGTTAACACCTTTCACCAATACAGGCACACCGTTTATACAGAAACGTCCGTTCTTTATCTCAGAAGTTCTGAACCCGACTTTTGTTCCGGTTATTTCCGTAACCTTTCCTCCGGCATCTTTCAACTCCAACAACAAGGTATAAAGTTCGGGATGCTCCGCATTCCATCTTCTCACATCAGGAAGGCGCTGTTCATCGAATACGATCAGATTGCCCGATCCATGTGATTCCAGCTTCCGGCTTCCTTCCAGCACTGTCTTGTCCGAAGCATCTTTCAATGTATAAGCAATGGAGGACGTTCCCGAAGCCGTTCCTCCGACTGCCACCTCCAGTTCGAAGATACCCTCTTTGTAATGTTCTTTTTCGAGAAGGGAAGTCACCTTGTAATCGGCAATATATTGTTCGGGAGTGCTGTAAAGATACACATCCCGTTCAATACCACTCAATCGCCACATATCCTGACATTCCAAATATGCTCCCGAACTCCAGCGATATACTTCAAGCGCAATCGTATTTTCTCCGTCGGTGAGCTTGTCCGTGATATCCCATTCGGCAGCAGTCTTGGAACCTTGATTGTATCCGAGAAACTCACCGTTTACCCATACATAATAAAACGATATCACTCCTTCACAGCAGAGTACCACACGACGTCCTTCCCATCCGGCAGGCACTTTAAAAGTCCGCCGATAAGAACCGACCTCGTTCTCTTTGTAAGGTACCAAAGGAGGATTCTTTTTGAAATTAAACATCTTATCATCAAACTCGTACGTCTCATTCACATAAATAGCCGTACCATATCCCTGACGTTCCCAGTTTCCCGGCACCTTTATATCTGCCCATCCACCTGTATAGTACGACGGCTTATAAAAATCTTTTGGACGAGTGTCCGGATTCTTCACCCAATGGAACTTCCACTGCCCGTTCAGACTCATATAATAAGGTGACTGCTCGAATGTGCCTTTCTCCACCTCCGAAGCATCTGCATAAGGCCATACATAAGTATGAGGATCGAGCTTGTTCAATCCTACGGCATACTGGCTCTGCCATTCAGGCTGTTGCTGTTGTGCCGTAGTGGAAATGATAGCGGGCGCCGCCAGCATCATTAAGAAAAATGGTTTCAACAAATTATTCATTTTTATCATTCTATCATCACTTCATCAAAATGCACTCTTGCCTCCTGCCCGGGACGGACATGGTTATCAGGACATTTTCCTATCCCTTTTGCCGTTACCCTTATATAGCGGGTTTCAACGCCTCCCAAACTTATCGATATATCCTCAATATAATTACCTTCACGGAAAATCTCTTCCGGAGTAAAGGTCCGTTCTCCTGCCTTATCGAAAGTTTTATTATCACCGGATACCGCAATCTCTATCAAGCGCGGTTTATGTACAGCCATACCATAACTGGTTATGCAACCAATAGTGAAGGTATTCACCTTCTCCATCTTCTCCATATCTATAGTAAAAGAGATAGAATCATTATTCGTCCAAGAACACCATTCAAAGTCCGAATACTTCAGGCTTCCACGTATCCCGTTAGTCAGAAGTTTCTCATTCGGATTACATCCCGACACAGGTTTGGCGGTTGCCAGATTCCAACGAACAGGAAGCGTCAGTGTCTTTCCCATTTGTCTGCCTTTCACAAAAGTAGCACTTTTAAGATTCAATGTCTCTTTTACGGCCAATTTTTCTTTATAAAGAGGTGAAGTAGCTATAGGTTCACTGCCATCTGTCGTATAATGTATTTCTGCATCCGGCCGGATACATTCCAGTTTCACTTTCAGTGCTCCATCTTCGGGAGTCACCGTGTGCTGAATATTATACATCGAACGGGCATAGACAATTCCTTTTGCCGTCAGATGTTCATTATAAATATCCATTGCTTTCAGAAATGAAGTCCAATCCTTTTTCTCCGGCTGTGTCCATGCTATCTCCGCCAATGCAGCCAGACGGGGAAATACTAAATAATCCACGTCTTCAGGTTTATTGCAGAACTCTGTCCACATGGATGCCTGCACGCCCATGAGTAAAGAAGCGTACTCCGGCTTCCAGTCTGCCTGCACCGGTTCATAATCATAAATATCCTTCAACGTATTATTACCAAAGTAGGTTTGAGGTTCAAACCATTGCGGTCCCTGATAACGAATCAGATACATGATACGTGCGGGTGTCATGATGAACGGATGCCCTTGCTCCGCTGCTTTCAGAGCAGCCGTTCCCAGTCCTCTCCATCCCTGGATGATAACGCCTTCGGGCAGGAAACTACTGTTGGTCAGTTCGTCCCAGCCAATCACTTTTCGTCCTTTGCTGCACACGTAGTCACTCATCCGTTTCATAAAGTAACCTTGCAAGTCTTCTTCATTGTCCAGATGTTCATTTTTCATCCGTGCCTGACAAAGCGGGCACTTTTCCCAATATCCTTTTTGCGCTTCATCACCTCCCAGATGGATATAGCGGGAAGGAAACAAAGCCATCACTTCATCCAGAACATTCTGCAAAAAAGTAAAGGCACTATCTTTTCCCGCACAGTAGATCACTCCTGAATTGCCTCCACCCAAACCCGGGATCACCCCGATATAACTCTTTACTATCGGACAGGTCAATTCCGGATAAGCAGCCAATGCAGCATTACTATGGGCAGGCATATCAATCTCGGGAATAATTTCTATCTGCCGTTCGGCAGCGTAAGCCACCATCTCCTTTACATCCTCCTGTGTATAGAATCCTCCGATAGGCGTAGGTTCTCCCGGTTCCGGATTGCGCCGGAAATAGAAAGGAACATCCATACGGTTGACCCGCCAGGCTCCTGTTTCCGTCAGACGGGGATATTTCTTGATTTCCAGCCTCCAGCCGTTGTCATCCGTCAGATGAAAATGGAGAGTATTGATTTTGAGCATCGCCATACAATCGATGATACGCAAAACGTTCTCTTTAGGAATAAAGAATCGGGCGACATCCAACATCAGTGCCCGATAACCAAAGCGTGGTTCATCCTGAATAGTCACTGTGGGAATATTCCAGTCAAGGCACTTTGCCCGTTGATTGCCTTCGATAGCAGGTGGCAGCAGTAAACGGATCGTCTGCAATGCGTAGAAAAATCCTTTCGTATCGGAAGCTTTCACCAAAATCTGCTGCGGGGTAACTTCCAGCAGGTATGCTTCACTTTTTAGAGAAGAGTCAGTCGTAAAACGAACATGACTCTTCTCACTGCTACCCATTGTCAACTGAGGAATTATCCCTGAGCTTTTTTTAAATAAGTCTATAAAGTTACGGGCGATAACCGCCTGTTCATGGTTTTCTACGGAAAAGACTGTCTTGTCGGAAAAGGTAAAGTTACCCTTGCCCGGTACTACACGTACCGGACAAGGAACTATTGAAATAGGGGATGGTGTTAAGTTATCAGCGCTTGCCCCCGCTATAGGTGCCAGTAGCATGAGAATGATTAAGATGTATTTCGTCATGATAGTCAGTTTTATTATTATTCCTTGTCTCTCTCAGGGGAGAAACGGACCGGATCATTATACTGTTCCTGCAGTTTTTCCATTTCTACTTTCAGTTCTTCGGCGATGGATTCATATTCGGGTTGACCGTAAAGGTTGTGCATCTCCGTAGGATCAGCCTGCAGGTCGTAAAGTTCCCACCAGTTGATGTTATTATAAAAATGAATCAGTTTATAGCGTTCGGTACGTATGCCGTAATGGCGTTTCACCATGTGTTCGGCAGGATATTCATAGAAATGATAATATAAGGCTGTCCGCCAGTCCTGAGGATGTTCGCCTTTCAGCAACGGAACAAGTGACACTCCGTGGATGTCTTCGGGCACAGGAGCTCCGGCAAGTTCGAGGAAGGTAGGGGCATAGTCGATGTTCTGCACCATTTCCGTGATCTTTCCCCTGCGGTCAAAGCCTTTCGGCAGGCGCATGATAAGAGGAGTACGCATGGACTCTTCGTACATGAAACGTTTGTCAAACCAACCATGCTCACCCATGTAGAAGCCTTGATCGGAAGTATAAACTACCAGTGTATTGTCCAGTAATCCCTTCTTTTTCAGATAGTCGAATACTCTACCGACATTGTCATCCAATGATTTCACCGTCTTCATATAGTCGCGCATATAACGCTGGAATTTCCAGTTGGCAAGTTCTTTCCCCTGCAGGTTCTGCCGGTAGAAATCGGCTATGATCGGATCATAAAACTTATCCCATGCGGCACGCTGTGCTTTGTCCATCCGTCCGATATACTTTTCATACAAGGCTTTCAGGCGGGAGTCTTTATCAGGACGCAGCATTTTAAGATCGTAGATCATATCCATATCTTTGGCAATGCTCATTTCCTGTGAGGCGGCAGCCGGACGTCCCTCATAATCGTCGAAGAAATTATCCGGTAACGGGAAGGTCTTATCTTCATACAAAGCCAGATTACACGTATCTGCCAACCAGTTGCGATGAATCGCTTTGTGATGAATCAACAGGCAAAAAGGTTTATCAAGATCACGTTTGTGTTCCATCCAGTCAATGGCATCATCGGTAATCAGATTTGTGATATATCCGTGCTTCCGGATGGTGTCGTTGTTCTGTGTAATGAAATCCGGATTGTAGTAATCGCCCTGACCGGGAACTATTTCCCAGTAGTTAAATCCGGAAGGAAGGCTTTCAAGATGCCATTTGCCTACCAATGCGGTCTGATATCCGGCTTTTTGCAACAATTTGGGGAATGTCTGTTGAGCACTATCGAATACACAAGTGGTGTTATCATAGAATTTGTTGGCACAACTGTGCTTGCCCGTTATCATGCAGGCACGGCTGGGTCCGCTCAGAGAATTAGCCACAAAGCTGTTGGTAAAGAGTACTCCTTCTTCCGCTATGCGGTCAAGATTGGGAGTTTCCATATATCGGGTATCATAGCAACTCATCATTTGTGCTGTATGATCATCGGTCATGATATAGACGATGTTCAGTGGCTTCTGTGCAGCCTCTTTTTTTACCGAAGTACAACTACAAGCTGCAGCAGCCAATCCGGTGACAGGAATTATATAAGTATACTTCATTTTATTTATTCATTGATTTAAAAGAAATCATCCGGAGAATACTTGCGGGATTCCCCGGATGATTGATAATACGGATTATTGATTAATAGAACTTAGTACCATTTTTAGCTTTACCCAGTTCATAATCTGCTACCGTAGCTTTATTGATGTATGTACGAACCCAATCAATCTCCAGACGAGGGATAGCGTCGTTTTCCTTATCTCGCTCATAATTATTGTAACTTGCGAATCCGGAATCCCAGCCGGCATCAGGAGACCATACTCCGCCTGTTTCTGTTCCACCGCCAAGTCCCCATTTATTAGGTGCACCCATAGTGAGGATGAACTTAAGTCCCTTCTCATTCTTTGCATTCGTAAAGGTCCACTCCTCTTCGGTACATTCGCTCTTCTTCAAGGTTACGGTTTCTTCTCCGTTGATACCTATTGCAACTTCCGTATCCGAACGCCACTCTACCCAATAAATATTCCATTCAGTCATATTGATTGTATTATTAGCAGTTTTGGTTTTATTATCAGTTGTAGTAGGACCGGTATGGAATGTCTGATGTGCTCTGTCTCCGGTTACAGGACCGACAGGATTTTCAAGAATATCTATTTCCGAATAAGATTTCTGACCGGCAGATTCATCAGAAACCAGCCAGATACCCATATTAAAGCCATTCTTCTGCCCACGAAGACGGGCACGGATTTCCATTCTGCAACCTTCTGATATCAACTGACTGTTGGACTTCCACGGAGAACCCGTTCCACAACCATAGAAAGCTGCTGTACCATAATCTCTTTGCCCTGATGCAGGAGCCGTAGCATTTGACGGTACTTTCATTTCTATCATTCGCAGATAGCCGTCGTCCGTAATCTTTGAGAACTGTTCGTTTATACAAGCAGCATGGTTCTGAACGATCACGGTATTACGTGCCGCCAGGAACAGAGGTACTTTATTACCAAAAGAGTTGCCATTGTTCCACATGTCGCCCGAATTTCCCACACTATGGAATTCCCACGCATTATAGAATTTCCAGCCTGCTGCAGCCAAGTCCGCATTAGGATGCGCATCCAACTCCTTCATTAAAACAGCATCGCCATATTGCTCAACCACAGCCGTCTGCCTTCCACTGGAAGCAAACGGGATCCCCGGATGATCATATACCCAGCGTTCGTCAAGAAGTTTACTACCCTTTCCTGCTTCGAGGTCTTTCATGATGATTTCCATTTTATCATTATCCAGCGGATACATAACAGAAATAGTTGTAAAATTCAGTACCAACGTTTCGTGCTGTGTAGGACTGAGGTTATGTTTCGTCTTCACTTTTGCCTCTGCCAAAGTTTCACCTGCGTTTACTGTCAATGTAACAGGAGGCAACGTTTCATAGAGACTCTTTTGATCATCAGGAATAGTGATGTTAATATCCATATCGTCTTTCACCGGAACAGGAGTCTGCACCTGAATAGTAAACTCATCACCTTCATTAATTATATTATCCGAATTGTTCTTCAGTGACACTACTGTATAATAGTGGTCGGAGACCACCACCGTTTGAGTAGGATTAGTCATGGCATAGCCACGCACGAAGGCAGTCACGTTCACAGTTAATTTCTGTTTCGGTTCAAGACCACTTTCCACAATCGGCAATTTAATATCGAAGCTACTCACCCCTTTGGGGACCGTAACCATCGAAGGAAAATCTTTAAATGCGATTTTCGATACATCCATTTCCCCGTCTTTAGCGGTCAGATACACATCAAAATCTTCATTAGTCGTCAATTGCGGATTCTTTTCATCATTAACTTTGACGGTAAGAGTCAGTTCTTCTCCCATCACAAAGCTTTTTCCACTTGCTTCTATAATCAACGGTACAGTCTCCGGCAATGGTTCTACCGCATCGTCATCACAACCTGCAAATCCTGTTGCAAGCAGGCAAACGGGTAAAAATGTATATAATATTCTTTTTATCATAATAGTATAGTTTATAAAATGAGGTATTTATTCACTTACATTCTCCCAACCCGGATTTTGACGTAACTGGCGATTTAATTGTAGTTCATCCTGTGGAATCGGCAATAAATAGTCCCGTTTCAGATCGAAAAGGTATCCATTAGGCAAGTATTGCTGCAATGGGTCCATCCAACCCTCATTATCCTTCAATACGAGCTTTAGTGACTCTTGTCCCTCGGGTGAAAAACTCCGGTACAGAATCCCCTCTTTACCCAGATAGGCACCTCTGCCGCGGCCATCTATTCCTTTCAGAGTTCCGGCACCTGCCCAACGCATCAAATCATCCAGACGGAACCCTTGAAGAGCCAGTTCCGAACGCCGCTCACGGCGAATCTCCTGAATAACAGGACTAATTCCCGTAAATGGGAAATTGGGATCGGTTGTCGGAGTAATATATTTCACACCTGCTCTTTCACGCAACGCTTTTATCGTTTTTGCGGCTACATTATCATCATATTTATTGAGTTCTGCTGCTGCTTCCGCATAGCAGAGCAATCCTTCCGCATAGCGGAACATAATAATGGCTGTTTCACTGTTACCGTCTACATAAGTTGTATCGATGCCCATCCGAATATGAAATCCTGTAACGTTTTTACTGTTCCCGTTGCCATTCAAACTCGGAGATACGATATCATCATTCTTCAGTTTTATTTCTTCCTTAGTACCTGTAGGATCATAAGCTCTGACGTTCATTGGCTTAGAAGCAGTAGCTCCTGCATTCGAGCGATATTTACAGCCTGTATGCATCACTGTAGCAAGAAGCCGCGCATCCCGATCTTTAAACATTTGATTGAAATCCTTAAATTTCAGTTCAGCAGGATCAATAAAAGTACCATCGGTATACAAATAATTATCAACCAAAGATTTTGATAATCCTGCCGGGCCGTCGGTATTGACCACACCACTGGAAAGTAAGCCTCCCAAAGCATTGAAGATACCATCATTCAAAGAGTACTTTTTCCAGAAAACAGCCTCTTGAATCCCAGAGAGATCTTTCTTATTAAACAAATGTGCAAAAGCGTCTTCCGCACTGATAGCTTCCTTATCAGAATCCTTTGTATTCAAGGTCAGACCGGCAGGGAAAAGTTGCTGATCACCCCAGTTCAATACTTCCTGATAAAATTCTGCGGAATTATCCTCTTTGGCGAACTCTGTTCCTTTGTGATATTTTTCCCATGAACCTTCGTAAAGCGCTACCCGCATAGCGAGAATAATAGCCGCCTCCTTGTTAATACGCAATCCTTGATATTTACTACGGGAAAACAGACTTGCCCGAGTTTCGGGAAGCTCGCCTATAGCAGCCTTCAGATCGCTCAGAATGAACCGTGCCACATCCGAACGCTTAGTAGCCGGAATTTGTAAACCGGCAACTGTGGCATTCCCATCCCAAAAATCATCCATAATAGGTATATCCCCAAAGCGGGTTAGCAAATAAAAGTGCCAGTAAGCCCGTAAGAAATAAGCTTCTCCTCGCAAAGATTGTATCTCGGCTGTTTCCTCTATTTCAGGAACACAATAATAGTAGAAGAAATAGTTGACATCACGCAGGTTCTCATACCCCTTCTTCCAGTCGGACGAGCCGCTGAACAAATTATTTTCACCATTCAGGCGCATATCATACTTTTCCGCCAGAATATTGTCGCTGTTCACCTCTTCTCCCCTGACACCCATTCCATACTGTGCCGGAGCGGGCAATGCCGGGTATAAAGCATTGATATAGTTCTCTACCTGTTCCCGTCCTGACAGGAAGGTAGTGTTATCTGGCTGCGTCAATGGTTTCCGGTCCAGAAAGTCGGAACAAGCAGACAGCATCAGTCCCATAAAAGCAGTTAGAATAATTATCTTCTTTTTCATAATAGTTCCTCTCTAATTAAAATGTGACATCAATTCCAAATACAAAGTTCCGGTTCATAGGATATACACGTCCGTTACCATTGGCATTCAATGGTGAAGTAAGTGCCGGGGCAGTGTCATTACTGCCGCCTACCCATCCGTTCACCTGATTCAGTGTTTCCGGATCAAACTGTTTCGGCAATTTAGAAACAGTAAACAGGTTATCACAAGTGACGTATACTCTCAAATTACTCAGTCCGATATGTTGCACCAGCTGAGGCTTGAACGAATAAGACACCGTCAGATTCTTTAGGCGCATATAAGCTGCATTCAGCAAGTAACGGGTGGTATTGTAGCCTGTATTGGCTGCCAGAGTCTGTTTATCATCCGTCAGACGTGGTAAATATCCTTCAGGATTCTGAGCATTGAAATGGTCCAGATGTTCCTTGAAATAGCTATTTCCACCAAAGAAATAAGCTGCACCGGAGATGGGGAATTGCCGTTTGGCCACCCCTTGGAAAAGAGCAGATACTTCAAATCCTTTATAGCCTGCATTCAGGTTGAATCCAAAAGAATATTTGGGAGTAGCATTACCGATCACTTTCAGGTCACCGTGATCTGCCAGTGTACCCTTGCCCGAATCGACTTTTCCGTCGTGATTTGAATCTATATATTTCACATCGCCTCGTTGCCACTTATCACCCGGCTTAAAGAAACTAAGGTCTACCGTTTTGAGGTATTCATCCACTTCACGGTTGGTTCGGAAGAGGTCATCGGCCTGGAATCCCCAGATTTCGCCGATATCCATTCCCTCATAGTAACCTTTGTTACGTGCCAGACCGGTATGATTATTGTAAAGCAGGCCTTCGGGATTATTATATTTCGTAACTACAGCCTTATAATCGGAAATATTGAACCCGATACCGTAGCTAAAGCCACATTTCAGTCTATCCTGCCAGTTGACCGATAATTCCCAGCCACGATTGCGCAAAGTTGCATTATTTATTTTCGAACGGTCTTCAGTATTAATACCGCTGATAGAAGGTATTGCCTCAGCCGGACCGATCATATCGCGGGTTGTACGCTGATAAATATCGGCAGTTACAGAAAGTCGGTTTCTGAACAGCATCAGGTCAATACCAAGATTGGCATTATCCACTTTCTCCCATGTGATATAAGGACTGATCATTTTAGGTGTTCTGGCAAGTACTCCTTTGGACGGAGTATCACTTACTCCCGGCAGTAACCAAGAGTCGGGAGAATCAGGAACCAGATTCATAAATCCAAGATAGTCATACAATCCGGCACCATTCTGATTACCCAGACGTCCATAAGACACACGTAGCTTCAACTGGGAGAACGGAAGGTTCCATCCCTTGAAATAATCGGTACGTGCCATATCATAACCGGCGGAGAAAGAAGGGAAGAATCCCCAACGATGTCCCGGAGCAAAACGGGAAGAACCGTCATAGCGTCCGCTAAATTCCAGGAAATATACCTCCTGATAGTTCCAGTTCAACTTGGCATACATACCCATCGTGGCCCAGTGAGTGCGGTCTTCATTGCCGGAAAGGTTACCATTGGCATTGGCAAACGAGAAAATGTCACTGGTCAGCAGACCGTCTTTATAAGTATAACCGTCAGAGTTTTCCTGCAGTTCCATCTGAAAACCTGCCATTGCCCTAAAGGTATGGTCGCCCCAGCCAAAAATATAAGAAGAGAGTATATTCGGAGAAAGATAATAGTCGAAGGCATTCCCACGGGTGTAAGATCCCCAGCGGGAATTTTTCCAGTTCATACCCGGATATACGTATCCCTGCTTGGTCGACTTATCTATCGATAACTCTCCGTCGGGTTTTTCGTAAGTAGGATAACCACGTTTGAAGCTATTATCTTCCACATCGAAACGGACTTTCATTTCTCCTACAATATCCCATCCTTGGAGCGGAGTGATGGTAGCGGAGAAAGACATAGCATCGGAAATACGGTTTTCTACATAATGTGATTCTTTCAGATAACGGAACTCTGAAGCATCATTATATTTCGACTCAATGGGATAATGAGTCGGGGCATTCGGTATAGTCTGACCAATGGTTCCATAAAAGATGGTTTGGTTCGCCATCGGACGCTTCAGAATATTCAATGTCAGGTTGTTGTTGAAGTTGAACTTCAACCATTTATTAGCATTAATCTGAAATTTCGTATTCACATTGTATTTACTCAGGTTATCATCTACCTTATCCATCAGACCTTCCTGATAAATATAGCCTAAACCTACATAATAGCTGACCTTATCAGAACCGCCGGATATACTCAGATTGTGGGAATGACGAATGGAAGCATCCTTAAAATAATAATCAAACCAGTCGGTATTGGCATATACCGCATCCTTTGATGATGCCCAGTTGGTCTTATTCTGATTAGGTTCGATACCCGGAAATTCCGTGGAATAAGGATTCTTCATAAACCCTTCCATCTTTTCTATGAGTGCGTCAGAAATCTCGTGTTTCTTGCCATCATTATCATTGCGTTCGTTTATATAATGAGCAAACTCCAGAGAGTTCATCATTTTGGGCATATTGATAGGTGAACTGAAGCCGACTGTTCCATTGTAAGAGACACGTGTTTTATCCTTTCCACCGCTTTTGGTAGTAACAATAATCACACCATAGGCAGCACGGGCACCATAAACAGCAGCTGCAGAAGCATCTTTCAATATACTGATCGTTTCAATATCGTTAGGATTCACATTCTGAAGGCTCTGCTCAACTCCGTCGATCAGCACATAAGGTTCTCCTTTATTAATAGAACCCGTACCACGAATATTGAACTTGATTTCAGCACCCATTTCACCGCCGACACCATCAGCGACTGCATCTGTTGAAAAATTCAAGCCTGCGACATTACCCTGAAGGGCACTGGTCAAGTCCGTTACCGGACGACTGGCGATTGCTTCCGAACTTACCGTAGCAACGGCAGCCGTAATAGTGCTGCGCTTCTGCTTGTCCATACCTACAACCACTACCTCATCGAGCACCTTTGCATCTTCTCTTAATACGAAACGGTTACCTTCAAGTTTCTTCACTTTCACTTCAAGAGGAGAATAACCTACATAAGAAATGGACAATGTCGTGCCGACTTTACCTTTCAGAGAGAAATTTCCGTCAAAATCGGTCAAAGTCCCTTCTTTGGCCCCTTTCACCATGATTGTGGCTCCGATAATAGATTCACCACTATCATCCACCACTTGTCCTTTAATCATTTGTTGCTGTGCAAACGCTCCTAAAGGGAATAATAGGAGGAGCATCAGAAGACTAACAAAACAACTTTGTTTTTTCATCTGTTTCCTTTTTTTCATAATACTACATTTAATAATAAAGATTCATACTTTCACTAGCTAACAATAAGTTTCAATCTTCGACAAAAATACAACCACAGCATAAAAGGAAACATTCAAAAATCATCAATTAAAATTCAATAATGATCAAAAGAACCCTGTGCAATCCGCTAAATGATCATTATTGATAGAGAAGTGATCAAAAACAAATGCCAATAGATGGTGATTCACTTCCCGTGCAGTGACAAACAAACTGTTTTTTAGGCAAAAACCCGCATTTTTTAGAAACAGGACGTTTTGCAGCCAATCAATTGCAGGCATAAGACAGAACGTTATCAATCATTATCAAGTTAATAGACAGCACAATACAGGTTACTATATTCTCAAAGTATTCTCATCGTGATGAGAAAAAATTCTCACCACAGTGAGAAAAAATACTCATGCCTATGAGAATATTTTCTCATTGCAGTGAGAATTTTTTCTCATTTCGGTGAGAATCGAAGTGTCTGTACTAACCTGCTAATGGTCAACTACTCATTTACTACACAATTTTATTCATTTCCGAGTCAAGAAGGAGCTAACAAGGCATTTTTATCGATTTTTGAAAGCCTATTGAACAAAATTGAAAAAGAGTCAGAACATGGATAAGGAAGAAAAGGAGTACTTTTGCACGTACTCCTTTAAATTAATTTATTATGAAGAAACTTTATTCTTTTTTTATCTGCACACTTTTCTCCCTTTCCGCATCATCAATAGGAACTGTTGATTATACCAAAGGACTCTCTGTCTGGTTCGATACTCCCAACAATCTCGACGGGCAAGCTATCTGGCTACGTGCTTCCGGTTCAGGAGCCAATCCTGACAAAACGTGGGAAAGTCGTTCACTTCCTATCGGAAACGGTAGTCTGGGAGCGAACATCTTAGGGTCGGTGGCTGCCGAACGCATCACTCTCAATGAGAAAACTCTCTGGAAAGGAGGACCGAATACTTCGAAAGGAGCGGAATATTACTGGGACGTAAACAAACAATCGGCAGGAGTATTAAAAGAAATCCGCCAGGCATTTCTGGATGAAGACAAAGAAAAAGCCGCCCAACTCACCCGGAACAACTTCAACGGTTTAGCAGCTTACGAAGAGAAAGATGAAACTCCATTCCGTTTCGGTTCGTTCACCACGATGGGAGAACTTTATGTGGAAACCGGACTCAATGAACTCAGAATGAGTAACTATCGCCGTATCTTGTCATTAGATTCTGCCATGGTTGTGGTGCAGTTCGATAAAGATGGAGTGCAATATCAACGGAAATATTTCATTTCCTATCCGGACAGCGTCATGGTAATGAAATTCACCGCCAACCAATCCGGAAAACAGAACCTTATATTGAGCTATTGCCCCAACAGCGAAGCAAAAAGTAACCTCAGGGCAGACGGAAAAGACGGACTGGTATATACCGGAGTACTCGATAACAACGGTATGAAGTTTGCCTTCCGAATCAAAGCTATCCACAAAGGAGGAACTCTGGAAGCTGAAAACGACCGCCTTATCGTAAAAGGCGCTGACGAAGTGGTATTTCTGCTCACAGCGGACACCGATTATAAAATGAACTTCAATCCCGATTTCAAAGACCCGAAAACGTATGTAGGCAACGATCCGGAACAAACCACCCGAATCATGATGGACCAAGCAGTACAAAAAGGATATGATGAACTGTACCGTAATCATGAAGCCGACCATACGGCGCTGTTCAACCGGGTACGGCTGCAACTCAATCCGGATATAAGCAGTCCCAACCTCCCCACCTACCAACGTCTGGCTAATTATAAAAAAGGAACCCCGGATTATCAACTGGAACAGTTGTACTATCAATTCGGGCGTTACCTGCTGATAGCCAGTTCGCGCCCCGGCAATATGCCCGCCAATCTGCAAGGTATGTGGCACAACAATCTGGACGGTCCCTGGAGAGTGGATTATCACAATAACATTAATATCCAGATGAACTACTGGCCTGCCTGCTCCGCCAACCTTTCGGAATGCACATGGCCTTTGATAGACTTTATACGCAGCCTGGTGAAACCCGGTGAACAAACGGCACAAGCCTACTTCAACGCACGCGGATGGACGGCATCCATCTCTGCCAATATCTTCGGATTTACAGCGCCTTTATCCAGCAATATGATGTCATGGAACCTGAATCCCACCGCAGGCCCATGGCTTGCCACACACATCTGGGAATATTATGACTATACCCGTGATAAGAAATTCCTGAAAGAGATCGGGTATGACCTTATCAAAAGCAGTGCACAATTTGCAGTGGACCATTTATGGCATAAACCCGACGGCACTTATACCGCTGCTCCTTCCACCTCTCCCGAACACGGACCGATAGACGAGGGAGTAACCTTTGCACATGCCGTAGTGCGTGAAATACTATTGGACGCTATCCAAGCCAGCAAAGAACTGGGGATCGACTCCAAAGAACGCAAACAATGGGAAAAGATACTGGATAAATTAGTTCCCTACCGCATCGGACGTTACGGGCAGTTAATGGAATGGTCGACCGACATAGACGACCCTGAAGACGAACACCGCCATGTGAACCATCTCTTCGGATTGCACCCGGGACATACCATTTCGCCCATCACGACCCCCAAACTTGCAGAAGCCGCAAAAGTGGTATTGGAACACCGCGGAGACGGAGCCACCGGATGGAGCATGGGATGGAAACTTAACCAGTGGGCACGCCTTCAGGACGGAAACCATGCTTATAAGTTATACGGCAATCTGTTGAAAAACGGAACACTGGACAATTTATGGGATACCCACGCGCCTTTCCAGATTGACGGAAACTTTGGAGGTACGGCAGGAATAACCGAAATGCTGTTGCAAAGCCACATGGGATTTATCCAATTGTTGCCAGCCTTGCCGGATGCCTGGAAGAACGGTTCGATAACCGGCATCTGTGCCAAAGGCAATTTCGAAATTTCCATTTCATGGAAAGAAGGGCAACTGGACAAAGCAACCATTCTTTCCGGGTCAGGAACTCCCTGCAATGTAAGATACGGAGATAAAACTCTCTCATTCAGCACCGTGAAAGGGAAGAAATATGAAATCACTTTAGTAGGAAATCTGTTAAAACTGCTGTAAACAGCACCTATTTCATCATATATTCAGCAAAAACCGGCTGAATATATGATGAAAGTATTATCTTTGGTAAACCAAACCAAGGATCAATGTGCCAATCTCAGACGATCCGCTAACCTACTTTTACATGAAAACAAGATTGCTTACTTTACCAGGGATTATAGCTATTATACTATTGATAACTACCCTCCCTCTCCGCGCAGAACATTACTACTATAAGCAAATCTCCCTCAAAGAAGGACTGCCGTCCAATGTACGCTGCATCCTCAGAGACGAACAGGGTTTCATCTGGATAGGCACCAAAGCAGGACTGGGAAAGTTCGACGGACACCAACTGAAGAGATACAAACACCAGGCGAATGATCCGCACTCGCTTCTTCACAACCTGATCTACCAAATAGCGGAAGACAAACAACATAACATCTGGATACTGACCGAAAAAGGAATTGCACGCTATCAGCAACAGAGCAACAACTTCACTTTCCCTACAGACGAAGAAGGGAATTACATTACTGCCTATTCCTTCTGCCTCGTTCCGGATGGAATCCTGTTCGGTGGCAAAGACAGAATCTATAAGTACAGCTATAAGGACTCTTCGCTGAGACTCCTTCAATATTTCAATGCCAACTCTTTTAAAATCACCGCTCTCAGTGTATGGGACTCAAAGACGCTGCTCTGTTGCAGCCGATGGACCGGCTTATATCTCGTGGACCTGCAAACCGGAGAGCACAGACGCCCGCCCTTTGACTGCGGACCGGAAATCACAAGTATGATAACCGATTCTAAAAATAGAATCTGGATTGCCCCCTACAGCGGTGGACTGCGCTGCTACTCACGCGACGGCAAACTATCGGCTTCGTACACTACCCATAACTCCTCACTCAGCAACGACATCGTATTGAGCCTCGCCGAAAGAGAAGAACAACTGTGGATAGGAACAGACGGGGGAGGCATCAATATCCTCCATCCCGAAACCGGAGAAATCTCCCAACTGGAGTATATTCCGGGCCGTGAGAACTATTCTCTGCCTGCCAACTCCATTCTCTGCCTTCACAACGATTACAACAACAATGTATGGGCAGGAAGCACCTGCAACGGATTGATCAGCATCCGGGAAGTATCAATGAAAACCTATACGGACGTAGTGCCGGGCAACGACCGCGGATTGAGCAACGGCACTGTACGGAGCCTTTACCGGCAATCGCCGGATAGCATCTGGATTGGCACCGATGGGGGAGGCATCAACCTTTTCAGCCCGCACACCGAAAAGTTTACCCATTATTCGTCTACTTGGGGAGATAAGGTGGCATTCATCAGTGGCTTTACACCCGGAAAACTACTGATCTCGCTTTTCTCCAAAGGAGTCTTTGTCTTCAACCCCGCCACAGGAGAGAAGCAACCTTTCACCATCATCGACAAAGAAACGACTACACGGCTCTGCAACCGTGGAAAGTCCGTCAACTTATATCAAAATACGCCCAACACCGTGTTATTCCTGGGAGACCACATCTACCAGTATCACCTCAAAGAGAAGAAATTCAGCACCATCACCGAAGAGGAAGGGAAAGATATTGTGGGTACCCTTGTCCCGTTCGATCATCAAGAGAACCTGACCTATATCAATGATATCAAACATATCTATGAACTGGACGACCAGACCTCCCGGCTGAAAACCGTTTTTGAATGCTACACGGATACAGTGATCAGTTCCGTATCCCATGATGAACAGGGACATTTCTGGATCGGAAGCAATTTCGGACTTATCCACTACGACCCTGTCTTAAAAAGCCGGACTCTTGTCCCTACCAATCTGTTCACCGAAATTAATATGGTACTGTGCGACCAGAAAGGCAAAGTATGGATAGGCGTTGACAATATGCTTTTCGCCTACTTCATCAAAGAACAGAAGTTTGTACTTTTCGGAGAATCGAACGGAGCCATACAAAACGAATATCTCCCTAATGCACGGTTGGTGAACGAACAAGGGGATGCCTACATAGGCGGTGTGAAGGGTATGCTGCGCATCGACGGACAACTTCTTCTGAACACATCGGAAATGCCGGAACTTCAATTGCTGGATATTACCATCAATGGCGAATCGGCGAATCATGAATGGTACAACCATCCGGCAAAAATCTCGGTACCCTGGAACAGCAATATATCCATCCGCATCATGTCGAGGGAAGAAGACATCTTCCGGCAAAAGATTTACAGGTATCAGATAGAAGGATTGAACAACGAATATACCGAATCATACAATCCGGAACTGGTGATCCGATCACTGCTTCCGGGAAGTTATAGAATCATGGCTTCGTGCACTGCAAAAGACGGTAGCTGGATTCCCGACCAACAAGTACTGGAACTAACCGTACTTCCGCCCTGGTACCGGACATGGTGGTTTAGCCTGACTTGTGCCGTACTCGTTTCTATAGCAATCATCGAAACTTTCCGAAGAACGGTGAAGCGCAACGAAGAGAAATTGAAATGGGCAATGAAGGAACACGAGAAACAAACGTATGAAGAAAAAGTACGTTTCCTTATCAATATCAGCCATGAACTCCGCACTCCGTTGACACTTATTCATGCGCCGCTCAACCGGATACTGAAATCTTTGTCTTCCGAAGATCCCCAATATCTGCCGCTAAAAGCTATTTATCGTCAGGCCCAACGAATGAAGAACCTGATAAACATGGTGCTCGACGTACGCAAAATGGAGGTCGGTGAGAGCAAACTGCTTATTCAACCGCATCCCCTCAACCACTGGATTGAGCACGTATCACAAGATTTCATCAGTGAAGGAGAAGCAAAGAACGTACGCATCCGTTACCAGCTCGATCCGCAGATTGAAACAGTAAGTTTCGATAAGGACAAATGCGAAATCATCTTAAGCAATCTGCTGATCAATGCGCTCAAACATAGTCCTCAGGATACGGAAATAACCATTGCCTCGGAATTGCTTCCCGAAACAGGAAGAGTACGTATCTCCATCATCGATCAGGGATGCGGATTGAAACAGGTAGATACACATAAACTCTTTACCCGCTTCTATCAGGGAACAGGAGAACAAAGTGGAACCGGAATCGGATTGTCTTACTCAAAAATTCTGGTCGAACAGCATGGCGGCTCTATCGGTGCACAAGATAACCCCGAAGCGGGGGCTATCTTCTTTTTCGAGCTACCGTTGAAGCAAGAATCAGAAGAGATTATCTGCCAGCCGAAAGCGTATCTGAACGAACTGATACTTAGTGATAATCTGAAGCAGGCAACCGATAAAGAAACTTTCGATACAACTCCATACACCATCCTGGTGGTGGATGACAATCCGGATATGACAGACTTTCTAAAAAAGACACTGGAAGAGTCTTTCAAACGGGTAATCATTGCCGCTGATGGGGTGGAGGCTCTCCAGCTTATCAAAAGTCACATTCCGGATATCATTGTCAGCGATGTGATGATGCCGCGGATGAACGGATACGAGCTGTGCATAAACATCAAAGAAGATATTACGATCAGCCATATTCCCATTATCTTGCTCACGGCACGAGATGATAAACAAAGTCTCATCAGCGGTTATAAGAATGGAGCAGATGCCTACCTGACAAAACCTTTTGAAGTAGAAATGCTGATGGAGATAATCAGTAACCGTCTGAAAAACAGGGAATACATTAAGAAAAGGTATTTGCATACGGGCATAATACCTGTCCCGAAAGAGACCACTTTCAGCCAGGTAGACGAGAGCTTCTTACTTAAAGTGAACAAAACAATCCAGGAGAATCTGAGTAATACCAATCTGGACATTCAGTTCATTTGCAAGGAAATAGGTTTAAGCCGTACTTCGCTTTACACTAAACTGAAAGCACTTACCGGGATAGGAGCAAATGATTACATCAATAAATTCCGAATAGAAAAAGCACTTACGTTAATTGCCAATACCGAAATGACATTTACGGAAATTTCAGAAGAGGTCGGATTTACATCTCCCAGTTATTTCAGCACTGCTTTCAAGCAGTACACAGGGGAGACACCGACTCAATACAAAGAAAAAACAAGTAAAATATAATATCATCATAATCTGAAGACAATATTTATCAAAAAACAAAAGGAGAAAGCGAAGTTAGAGTAAATCGACCAAAATCTGTCAGAGAATGACTAAATAGTATTATTCCATATTTAAATTAGGTTGTAATTTTGCCCTATACCTAAGTGAAGTATTTGTCAAATCCTAATTAATAAAACAATAGTATGAAAAAACATTTTCTGATTTTTACAATCTCGCTTCTATTTTTCTCGCTTGCACAAGGCAAAGTAAAGCTCCCTGCCATGATGGGAGATCATATGGTACTCCAACAAAACAGTTCCGTTAAGCTGTGGGGATGGGCAGACGGCAAAAAGGTGACTGTCACCACCTCTTGGAATAACCGTACTTATAAGGTATCGACAGACGATGAGGGAGCCTGGCTGGTCAAAGTGGATACTCCTGCCGGGAGTTTTACTCCTTATTCTATTACCATCAGTGACGGGATCCGGGTCACGCTATCGGATATATTAATAGGAGAGGTATGGATATGCTCCGGTCAGTCTAACATGGAAATGACCATGAAAGGAAACATGGGACAACCCATCGACCATTCGCTGGAAACTCTTCTGAACGCAGGCAACTACCGCGACCGTATCCGTTTTATCACTGTCCCCCGAACCAAAGGAGTGAAAGAACGGACAGACTTTGAAGGAGCGAAATGGGAAGTTTCTTCGCCCGAAACCACTATGGATTGCAGTGCCGCAGGTTACTTCTTTGCCCGACAACTGACGGAAACGCTTCATCTCCCCGTAGGACTGGTCATCAACAGTTGGGGAGGTTCACGAATCGAGGCATGGATGACAGAAGAAACGCTCGCCTCCGTGAAAGGCGCAAATATAGAAGCCGCCAAAAATCCAAAGTTAGATACGAACAGCCGGCTGCAATGTCTGTATAATATCATGTTACTGCCTGTGAAAAACTATACGGCACGCGGATTTCTATGGTATCAGGGAGAGTCGAATCTATTCAACTATCAGATCTATGCTCCGATGATGACTGCGATGGTGCAGCTCTGGAGAAATGTATGGGAAACACCGGATATGCCTTTTTATTATGTCCAGATTGCTCCGCACAAATACGGAAACAGCCGGAATATAAATTCCGCCTTATTGCAGGAAGCACAAATGAAAGCATTACAGACAATCCCCAACTCCGGAATGATTCCTACGATAGATGTCGGCGACGAGTTCTGCATTCATCCCCCTCAGAAAAATGTAGTAGGACTCCGGCTGGCCAATCTCGCACTGACTAAAACATACGGTCTCCATAAATTCCCATCTACCGGACCGATGATGACAAAGGTGGAATATTCAAAGAACAAAGCGATCGTCACACTCGACAATGCCCCTTCCGGACTGGCACCGGGCAACTGTGAATTGGAAGGTTTCGAAATAGCAGGAGCCGACAAGAAGTTCTATCCGGCAAAAGCACGGATTGCAGGTCGCACAAGAAATGTGGAAGTATGGAGCGATCAGGTCGCCCAACCGGTAGCCGTACGGTATGCTTTCCGTAATTATGTAGGAAACATCACTTTACGCAATACATTGGGGATCGCTGCTTTCCCGTTCCGGACGGATACATGGGATGATGTAAAGTAAGAGCCTGATTAGCCTGTGTGCAGGGTATATATGTCCTGCGTACAGGAGCTATATATCCAACGCGCAGGAGCTATATATCCAATATGTTGGGCATATAGCTCCTGTATGTAACTAATAAATTCTATCTGACGTAAGTCTCCTTTTCCATATAATAAATAGCTTCTCCTCTATCCCCGTTCTCCAAATCTGTCAGTTCTACCTTAAACACATAATAAGGCAAAGTATTATTCCTGTTTTTAGGCATATCGACTGTCAACAGATAGGCATTTCCCCACTCGTCAGGAGCGAAATATTCTTTTATCTCTTGCTTCATGAGTATAGGAACTTTTTCACCGTTGATCCAGACAACAGCTTTCAACTGTTCCGGCTCAGGGGCCAGAATTGCTTCTTTAGGCTTTCCGGCTTTCATCCATGCCTGCGTACGTGTCAGACTCATAGGACGGACATACACCTGATAAGCAGGTGTTGCACCCGGGATTCTGAAAGCACGCAGTCCATAGGCTTCCATACGATGATATTGTATGTTGAGCGTTGTGTCGCGATCGGCGATAAAATCCCATCCCCAAAATTCCAGTCGTTGATCCTTCTCCGGTAGGGTAGAATTGGCGATGATGTATTCATCCATATTCAATGCACCCATCGAATGATATTTTCCCTTGGGGATGCGTATGCTGTAATTTCCATTTTTGTCTGTCAGCGTTACCGATACCTCACTGAAGTCCGGACGTGCCCAACTGACGGAAACATTGTCCAGCGGATGATTATCATAATCGGTCACACGCCCATTGATCGTTACAGAGTCCGTTATTACTTGAGAAGTTTGAGCTACCAAGCTACTATTAAATCCGATTATAAGTATGAGTAATAATAAATTTGCTTTCATTCTATTATTTGTTTGTGATGATTATCTTTAACTCCTATACGCTCACTCCTTCGCACACATTGGTAAATGTATAAAATTAATCTGAAAGTCTATCTATTATACGTATATTTATAACGTCCAAATAAAATAGCTCTTAAAGCAAAGAGGATGCCAATAGTTCCCCACAGGCATCCTCTTTTGTTATATATCAATGATTTACACGAAATACATTTAGAATGAATGCATCCTCAGTTGCTTATCAACCAATATTCCGTCTTTCAGATTCAGATCAAACTTCACTTTACGTTTCGCTTTCAATTTCAGAATAAAGAGTTCTTCCGAACCTTCCAAAGCCTCCTGTTTTCCCATATTGACGAAAGTAGGATAGAGAGATTTCACACCATTCGTATGCAGGCGGTCATAAGTCAGATTTTCCATTGCTTTCATATTCAGCGGTTCCACACCTACAAATTCATAGTCGCTCTGATCATAAGGCAAAGCAAAGCTAAGTGCATTAACCGAACGCAGATCATTACCTTTCACACGGATTTCAACGATTTCGTCCTTCTGGTACTGCTTCTTCGGAGTGCTGATAGACAGAGAGCCGGATACTTTCTCCGTAGCTTTCCTGTCGACACCGCCGTCGAGCTGAGTGGCTACGACAGAAATATCATAAGCATCTATCAAGTCATTCATGTTGATATCGCCTTTGCTGATATAACCTTCAAAGTCTGAATCACCACGACGCAATCCGGTATAGTTCATATAAGAAGTCAGGTCATTGCGGTCGATCTTGCCATCATTGTTGATGTCGCCTTGCAGGTAACTTGCCGTTCCCGGTACTTTGAATACGTAGATTTCACGACCTGAACCATAGTTTCCTACACCTGCCGTAACGTTCAGTTTGATGTAACGTGCATTTGGACGCTCTGTGAAAGTGAATACTTTTACATCACCGTCCCGCTGCCATTCGAATGCTCCGGCTTCCGTCCAGTTTTCTTTGTCCATACTGTAGGATACTGTTCCTTTCAGCAGTGTACCGTTGCCGGCATCCGCACGGGGTAGATAATGGAACTTATCCAGTTGGTTAACTGTTTTGAGGTCGATAATCAAATCTAATGGTATGGAGTTAACGTTATACTTCGTGTGCCATGTATCTCCCGATTCGGAGAAGTTGAACAATCGGTCTACACCGAATCCTCCCTGCGATGCGGCAGTCGATTCGCCTTCAATGCCACGAATAGCAAATTCCAGCGGATTAGTCTTCGTTTTCACCTGAATCTCTGCCCATTCGGACACACCGTCTTTGTTGACAGCACGCACTTTGAATGCGTAAGGAGTATCCGCTTTCAGATCTTCAAACAGTAAGTGAGTATCCCGGATAGTCGTATAAAGCATTCCGTCAAATTCAATCTCATAGTAATCGGCATTGGGTACTTTGTCCCAAGTCGGTTGCAGGGTATATGCTTCTCTGTTCTGCTCGCTTACCTGAGCGTTTTGCGGTGCAGACAGGGTTCCGTTGCTTACCAAGTTCCGGTCGGCCGGCTCAAAGCGGAAACCTTCCACGTCCAGCTCGATACGATTGGCGGTGATGTCGGTGCTGCCCAGTTTGATGTGCAACAGCGGATTCTTTGTGATAACCACTTTCTCAAATTCACTTCCTTTGGTTGCAAACTTATTCAGATTGGGGGTTTCTTCGTACCAGAATACGTTTTCTCCATTCAGAAGTTCCGCTGCCGTGCTTACTTCCGTCAGTTTTACTTTCTTGTTGTTGATTCTTGCAGTCAGTTTCTTCGGTTTCTCCGTGACGTTGATGCGCAGTTCCGTCTTTTTATCTTTTACAAAACCGTCGAAACTTCCGGCTGTGGGATGAATGGTGATAGTCACACGGTTCTTTGCGTCTACGTTCGATTCGATCAGGGTAGATACCGATTTCTCCTGACGGTAGGCTTCCGTCACACCGTCATCGTCATATTCTACGGTTGCAGTATGGCGGTTCGGATAAAATTCATAGATGCGAAGTGAGGGGTCTATTTCGCTGACATTATTGTTAGGTTGTGTCATCGGAATAATAGCGCCGTTCTTTACGAATACGGGTAACTTCCAGACCGGAGTATCGAAGTTGCTGAGAATACGGTTGCCTTCGTATTTCTCTCCGCTGAAATAATCTATCCAAGTGCCTTCGGGCAGATAAATTCCATTGCGGATATCATTGCCTTCTTTATCAGCTTTCGTATTCTGATAGACAGGGGCTACGAGAAAGTCGGTACCATACATATATTGGTAGCGGGTAGCCGTTCCGTAGGTATATTCATTCGGATAGTCGAGGAACATGGCACGGATGAGAGGCATACCATCCACCGCTTCACGGGCAAAGCTATACGTGTAAGGCATCAGTTCCGATTTCAGTTTGAGATACATACGGTTAATGGATGTAGCTGGTTCGCCTAAAGCATGGGGGTACTTTTCGTTGGCGCCCCAGCCATCCATATTCAACTGCATGGGGGTAAATGTTTTCCATTGGAAATCACGTATATTGACTGCCGCATTTTTTCCACCGAAGATACCGTCCATATCCGAGCAGATATTCGGCTGGCCGGACAGACCGGAACCTATATAAGTAGGGATGTGAAAACGGATATATTCCCATTCGCCTCCGGTCTGGTCGCCCGACCAGATGCCGGCATAACGCTGTGTGCCTGCCCAGCCGTCCAGTGAAATGATAAAGGGACGGGCATCATTGCCATAATAAGGCATAATATGTCCTACGTCCGCCACTCCGTTCAATCCGAAGGAATAGCCGGCTCCTACCCATGCCACGTCGGTTTTGAGTACACGCACACCGGCATCACGGACTTCTTTCACGATGTCACGTTGCAACAAGGCGCTTATACCTTCCTTCGGGTGCAGGTCCGACTGTGTCCAGAGGCCTATTTCCACTCCGTTCTTACGGGCGTAGTCTCCCAGGCTTTTCAGATTGGCGATGTTGCCGTCCAGTGTTTCCGTCTGTCCGTATCCGGCTCCGTAACCGTCGTTCGGAAGTAACCATCCGAGAGGCATATCATGATTCTTGTAACGGTCGATAACGGCACGTGCCGAGAACTGATAATTGTTCTTTTCACCATTCAGAGACTCCTTGATGCCGCCATTGTCTTTCTGGCTTTCTTTATAACGCTTTCCGTCTTCAAAGAGGATTCCTTTCTCGTCTTCCTTCCAGTAGTCACGGTTGTAGGCATTGAGATGTCCTTCGTAAAAACCGAATTTGGGCAACAAAACGGGGTTTCCCGTCAACTGATAAAAATCATTCAACAGGGAAACGACTCCGTCGTTGACCATATAGAAAATATCAAGGTAAGAAGAATTGTGAGACAGTTTCACTATGTTTTTCTCTGTTGCTCCAAAGTCGTATTCACCTTTCCGGAAAGTGTACCACATCATTCCGTAACCATTGGTAGACCAGTAGAAAGGGGCAGGGGAGGCCACTCCGCCATCCGTCCAGCTATTCTGATTTTCGATGGCAATAACCTTGCCTTTATGAGAGAAACGTCCGTTTTGCACACCGCCTCCGTAGAAGTATTCTTCGGGATTCTCCTTTAAGGTTACGGTCACTTCTTTAGGACCGAATATCACCGGAGCGACTTCTTCGATCACACATTTGCCGGTTAACGGATTAAAGACTTTCATCAGTCCGGTCTGCTTATTCAGTTCAATCCGTACTTGGGCGGTGGTGAGGGTGATATATCCATCTTTCTCGTCCACCGACAGTCCGGAAACCTTGCGTCGGGGCTGGTCTACAAGTATCTGCGCTTCAGGTTTCGCTTCGGGGTCACGGATGATGCCTCCGGAATTGTCCTGAAAGACACGGAAAATATTCTCTCCGTAAAAGTCGATAGTCATCCGTTGCTGGTTCGCAAACAGTACATCAACCGTCGTCGGGTTTATTTTTTCTGCACGAAGGATTCCCGAAGTTTGTTCCTGATGGACGGATGCCGAAGAAACGTCACTCTGATCCGATGCTGCGGATGCCTGTATGGAAGAAAGGGAAATCGGACATAAGAATAAAATGGCGGTAATACGCCTGAAATGTCGTAAAGAGATGGGGGTTTCTTTTTTCATGTTTTTATTTATTTGGTATTAGAAATTAAGACTGTTAATGTCAGATTGTAAAATTACTCGTTTGGTAATAAATACACTTCATCTTTGGGTTACCCTAAATCAGAAGCTGTTTTATTATTATTTATTCACAAATCCCATAGGGATAAGCGGAGGTCAATAGCGTGTCACCTTATTTTTTAAATCTAATCCGATATCTTGTACAACAAATAGCATAATTCACTTATCCATCAATAGGACGCTGTTGCCGGAATTCCCGTTCGCTTTATCAATTCTACAATCCGGTCCAGTTCTTCATGAGTGGCTTTCTGCAGATCATGGTCGGGAGTTTCCCTATCAATCGTATAGATCATCACCTGACTGGGAGCTATCTCCTTGACTGCTTCCAGCCAGGGGAGCACAAACTCATCGGATGTATTATTCATATCTTTTCCAAGGTAACTACCTTTCAGAAACATAGTCTGAACAATACAATTTCCTTTGAATTCTTTCATCTTTTCGATGATCTTCCTTACGGAATATTTCCCGTTGGGACGATCCAGGAGATGAATGTATTCTTCGTTCACTGTATCCAGCTTCAGGATATTATTATCTATCTTGTTCAATGCATCGAATACCGCAGGACGGTCGATGAAGGTAGAATTGCTCAATACACTTACTTTTGCATTCGGGAAATAGTGGTCACGAAGTGCCAGTGTATCTTCTATAATTTCCGGAAAATGAGGGTGGGCAGTCGGTTCACCGTTTCCGGCAAATGTGAGTACATCGGGGGCGGGACCGTTCTTCTGCATATCTTTCAGCTTTTCTTCCAGGGCGATGCGCACTTCTTCACGAGTGGGCAGATGCTTCTTCGGACGATGGTCGGCATTAAAGCCGCATTCGCAGTAAATGCAGTCGAACGAGCAGACTTTGCCGTCTTCCGGCAATAAGTTAATTCCCAAAGATACACCTAAGCGGCGGGAATGAACAGGGCCGAAGATGGGTGAAGGAAAAATAATAGTCATCTTTTTATTAATTGTTTTAATGTGAGTTCAATATCAATACGGACGTTTATCACATCAAGCTCACATTATTTTATCATTTACTATTTCATAATATCCAAAGGCAAAGATACTTTAAAACTTAATACGGAGTTGCATTTGTACGTCAGCTTTTTTATTTCCAAGGATTAAATCGTTGCCGGAACCTATTTCATTCCGGTCGAGATAAACGGTTTCTCCGAACTTAGTTATAAACATCCAATGTTCATTCGGCTCATATCTCAGACGGACGGCACAGCGAAATCCACGACCTTGAAAGGAGGGAGTGTAAAATGTATAAAGCAATCCCTTCTCTGATACATATACCCGCGAATCATAATCGTCTGTAGAAAAATAACTGCCTTGAACGTCAGCAAACAGCCTGGTCCAAGGCAGTTGGGAGGACATCATTTGTGTAACTTGATATCCTTTACTAGCAGCCCTGTCTTGAGAATGAAAATGGTTGTAATCTAAAGTTGTACGACAGCTAAACACATCTCCATAAAAATAGTTCAAACGATATCGAAGTTGGTGATGAAAAATAGGAAGCGTTAGGTTTTCTTTGCTACCTGTCAAGTCACGCTCTTTCTGTTTATAACGATATTTTAAGTACATTGTCAAATTATTGTGCGGAGTAAACGTAGCCTGAAGCAATCCGTCCATACCCCGGGAAGGTTTGCTGATCCGGTATTTCTTCCACGGGAAAGAAAACAGATCGAAGGAAGCAAGGATGTGCCAATAGCGGAAAGGGGAAGTTTCCACCCCCAGATAATATCCCTGTTCGTTTTGAACCGCACTTCCTTCTCCAAAAGAATGGGCGAACATGGCCCAATAATTATATGAATAGTATCGTTGTACGATCATCAACTGAGTTCCTTCCACCGGTGAATATTGGAAGCGGTTCAAAGTAGCACTGCCTTGTTTTCCCATAGCTGTCTCTCCTTGGAAAGAAAAACGATGCCAGCGGTAGGCATAGTCTATTCCTAAATTGTAGAACTGATTTCCATGAATGTTGTATTGAGAATAACCTGTTAATTGCGGTTCATAAGGTCGGTTGAAAACATAGTAAATACCGGTGATACCCAGCCGGATACGGTTCTGTTGATAACTCACGTTTCCACCGGTCAGCTGCATGGTGAATACGTTCTTCTTATCGGCTTCTTTCTGGCTGCGGTGTAGTCCGGTTTTATAGATAGAAGTTATTTCGCCATCGGTCAGCACACCGTCCAGCGAACGGTGTGAGTAAAAGCCGGACACACTCCATTGTTTTGTAATGCTTACGGTTGCCGCCGCTCCCCGAAAATAATTAGTCTCGTCAGTAGAAGAATGTTTTCTGATTCCTCCGCTGCGGGTGTTGAAAGAAGAAGCATATACGGTCTTTCCCAGTAAGTAATCCGTGCTGATCACCAGCCCCTGTCCGAAACTTAACCGATAGTTACCAACAGCCAATGTTTTTAACCGCCCACAGTCTTTGAATAAGAGATAAAAGGAATAATAATCATATCCTTGACGATTGTGCAGAGCAAGGAAGGGTTCACCGGCATCCTTCTCCGCAACGAGACCTGCATAGAGCTGGTCGCGATAACGGAAAGCGTATTTAACAGAGTTATAAACAGAAGGTCCCAAATAAGTATGTTCATAACCTTTCCGCTTATAAAACGGTATATCTATGCGAGTTAGCACTTCATTCTTTCCATACTTCATAGCGCTTTTCAACATAGTTTTCCACCGAAAAGACGACTCATTGTTAATAGCTTTGATGCATACGAAAGGCAATAGATACTGAATAGTCTGCCTGTCCATATCCTCTATTAACTGAAGTTCATAAAGTGTTTCCATCTGCCCATGCACGTATATATAGGCCAGCAGATGTTCAATCTGAATATCACTGAGAAAAGGAAATTGTTCCAGTTGTTGACGGGTAGCCCGGTTTAAATCTACAGGTTCGTGAAGGCGGACGGACAATTCTTCCAGTTCATTCTCCCAGTTGGGTTCATTAACAGCATTATCAACACTATTATTAACAGATAAATCTTCAAAAATATCTTCTATAAGACTTTGAGAAGGGTTTTGAGCACTACAAGCAGGAATAATGAACAGGCTGTTTATAATACTTATCAACCGAAATAGTTGAGTAGTTTTCATCAATAAATTATTTGTTTGCACCTTGCGTTTTTACAGACAAGGCCGCAAAGATACTTTAAATAGGTTAACGTCTAAAAGAAATGTCTGAATAATAAAATTTTAATTCTATTTTTGTAACGTGAAAAGGAGGCTTAACATAGTAATAATGATGGCGTTTGCTATGGTCTGTTCATCGAAGATGCAGGCACAGGACAAGCAAAGCATCAACGGATACTTGGTTCCAATGTGTATCTACAACGGAGATACCATTCCATGTGTCCAGTTAAGGACTGTTTATATCTTCCGCCCGCTAAAATTCAAAAACGAAAAAGAACGGCTGGAATACTACCGGCTGGTACGTAACGTAAAGAAGGTATATCCTATCTCCAAAGAAATTAACCAGGCTATTATTGAAACTTACGAGTATCTTCAGACATTACCCAACGAGAAGGCTCGCCAAAAACATCTCAAACGGGTGGAAAAAGGACTGAAGGAACAATATACCGCACGGATGAAGAAACTCTCTTTTACACAAGGCAAACTCTTGATTAAATTGATAGACCGCCAAAGTAATTCCACCAGTTATGAACTGGTGAAAGCTTTTATGGGACCTTTCAAAGCAGGATTCTATCAGACATTTGCCGCACTGTTCGGTGCCAGTCTGAAAAAGGAATATGATCCGTTGGGAGAAGATAAACTGACGGAAAGAGTTGTGCTGCTGGTAGAGAACGGACAAATCTGATTCACCTTGTCATAAGGTTATCAACGTTGTTATTAACCATCATATTTCTATTAAATCCAATTCCACTATCACCATAGGAAAATTACCCCGCTTTATCTGACTTCTAAGGTATTAACAGTTGACCTGTCAGGTGTTAATAGTCTGCATGAGAAGTATTAACAGTTGAGAAGTCAGCTATTAATAGCTGTGATGCCATCTGATAACAGCTTGAAACAGGATGGTTAATAAACACTGAATCAATCAGACTCAACCAAGAGTAAGTTGCTACAATATTCTTATCATCACACATAATTATGAACAGAAAAAAATAGTTGGTTAATAGCAAGTTAACTATGATATCAACCACTTATTAACTAATTATTAACCGACTGATTTTACACCGTCAACGCAGCTTTTTGAACAAATCCCAGATGACAATGCCCGTTGTTACAGACACGTTCAGAGAATGCTTGGTACCATATTGGGGAATCTCGATACAACCATCCGAATGATCAATCACTTCCTGTTGCACCCCTTTCACTTCATTTCCCATTACGATAGCGTACTTCTTCGTCTTGTCCAGTTCGAGTCGATCCAGCATAATGCTGCCTTCCGCCTGTTCTATCGAATAAACAATATATCCTTCTTTACGGAGGTTATCAACAGCATCAACAGCGTTATTAACATACTTCCAGTCAACAGTGAACTCTGCGCCCAAAGCCGTCTTATGCATTTCGGGGTGGGGAGGGGTGGCCGTTATTCCACACAGATAGATACACTCGATACGGAAAGCATCCGACGTGCGGAATACCGAACCTATATTATGCAGGCTACGAATATCATCCAGCACTACCACCAGAGGCAGTTTTTCTGCTTGTTTAAACTCTTCGGCACTGATACGGTTCAGCTCTGTTATTTTCAGTTTTCGCATACGTTGTTCATTTATTACGTTTCGGTTGCAAAGGTAGTTCTTTTCTGTTAACAGAGGTGTTGATAACGGTTTAAAACCTGTCAAAACAATCGGGAAAGAATTTGAAAAATAATTCTTGCATTATTCAAAAGAAGGTATAAGGGGCCTTCATTATGAACATTCCAAAAAACAAAGACAAAACTTTCTATGCAGACATCAACATATTTTTCAGCACTTATCTGCCTGTTTATATCCATAAAGTTTTTAACTTTGCACTTTATCAACAGGGAGTTAATAGCATTCTCCCATTTGATAGGGCTTACATTGATAATGAAGATAATAAATAGTCAATCTTCCACCTTTCCTTCCGTTCATAACGGACTCATAAAGCAGAAGTATGGACTAATAACTTATCCGGCAAGAAAAATCGTATTTATTTGCTAACACTATTAACAGGCTATCATCACTAACAAAGGATTTTTTTTAAAAGGAAGAAATAAAAGAATATTATTATGAATAATCTCATAAAGGCTATTAATGAGCTGAAGAAAGAAAAGAATGCAATCATTCTGGGGCACTACTACCAGAAGGGTGAAATACAAGATATCGCCGATTACGTTGGCGACAGTCTGGCGTTGGCTCAACTGGCTGCCAAAACGGAGGCGGACATCATTGTGATGTGCGGCGTTCACTTTATGGGTGAGACAGCGAAGGTGCTTTGTCCGGATAAGAAAGTGCTGGTGCCCGACATGGAAGCGGGTTGTTCGCTGGCGGACAGTTGTCCGGCGGATCAGTTTGCGCAGTTTGTCAAAGAGCATCCGGGGCACACCGTTATTTCGTACGTGAACACGACAGCTGCCGTGAAGGCGGTAACGGATGTGGTGGTGACTTCCACTAATGCCCGGCAGATCGTGGAAAGTTTTCCCAAAGATGAGAAAATAATCTTTGGTCCGGACCGGAATCTGGGAAATTATATCAACTCAGTTACGAACAGGAATATGCTGCTTTGGGACGGAGCCTGTCATGTGCACGAACAGTTCTCGGTGGAAAAGATCGTGGAATTGAAAACGCAGCATCCGGAAGCATTGGTGCTGGCACATCCCGAATGCAAAAGTACGGTGCTGAAACTGGCAGATGTGGTAGGGTCTACAGCTGCACTGCTGAAGTATGCGGTGAACCACCCGGAGAATACGTATATCGTGGCTACCGAATCGGGTATCTTGCATGAGATGCAGAAGAAGTGTCCGCAGACAACGTTTATCCCCGCTCCTCCGAACGATAGCACCTGTGGATGTAACGAGTGTAGCTTTATGCGGTTGAATACGTTAGAGAAGCTCTATGAGTGTCTGAAGAATGAGTCACCGGAGATTACTGTAGATCCCGAAATAGCGGAGAAGGCAGTGAGGCCTATTCAGCGGATGCTGGAGATTTCGGCGAAGCTGGGATTATGATAGGATATACAAACGGTACCTTCCAATACATTAAACGGTACCATCCAACATACTGGATGGTACCGTTTAATGTATTGGAGTGTACCATTCCGTGTATCAGATGGTACCGTTCTTTGAGATGTAATTATCTCATTTAAATTTTATTCATAGCGATATTAGTTTTCTGCTTCCAAACGAATAACGAATCCACCGCCTTTTGCCATATTTATATTCAATATGGTTTTACTATCCACTGTTCTTTTCTCTACCATGTATTCTTTAGGTTGCTCGTAGGAGTTCGGAGCGTCTTTAAAGATAGTTGCCTGATAGGAGACATTGTCTTTCAGGAAGCTGAGGTTCACTTCTGTAGAACGGGCATCCCAGTTGGTCATTCCGCCCACATACCAGTCATTGCCTTTTTGTTTGGCTGTCACGATGTATTCGCTTAATTTTGCTTGCAATGGCAAGGTCTTATCCCAAACTGCGGGAACTTTGGAAAGGAAGTCGAGTACATCCGGATATTTATTGTATTCAGTGGGTGAGTCACATAAATAAGCCATCCATTGGTCGTAAATGACAAACATGGACAATTCATGCGAACGTGTTCCCATGCTCATGGGCGGAGTATTATCTATATCCATCGGTCTGAATTCATCCTGAGTGACACTTCTCATGGATCCCGGAGTATAATCTGCCGGTCCTGCCAACAGGCGGATGAAAGGAAAACGAGTGTGATATTCGGGAGTCAACGTCTTTTCCCAAAAGTTACATTCCGCTCCTCTTACTGCTTCATAGTTCAGTATATTGGGATACGTGCGATGCAATCCGGTAGGGACCGGGCAACCGTGGAAAATAGCTACCATTTGCTTTTCGGCCAGACGTTCTGCAAATTCTTTTCCCCATCGCATGGCTATCTGGTCATTCCGTTCGAAAAAGTCGATCTTTGCTCCGGATACACCGTAGCTGTGCATTTTAGCGATCCAGTCGCTCGGATTCTCTCTGGCGCAACTAGCCCATGTCCAGACGATAATCTTCACATTCCTTTCTTTGGCGTATGAGCATAGTTCTTTGATGTAATCTTCGGACCATCCGGCATCCAAGGTCATATATTCGATATGATTCTTTGAAGCCCAGTCTACGTAGTATTTATATAACTGGGGAGAAAGCTGCTTGTTTCCACTGGGGAAGTCAACACCTTCCAAAACGGCTTTGTGCCACCATTCCCATGCACTCTTTCCCGGTTGGATCCAGGAAGTATCGGTCAGACGGCAAGGATCGGCCAGTTTGTATACCAGTTCGTTGTTCAATAATGATTTGTCATCTTCCGAAACGATGATGACACGCCACGGAAAACTACGGTTTCCATCAGTCTTTGCGATGTAATTCTCTCTGGTAACAACCAAATGATTGGAATACCAGTAGTAAGGATTGGAAGGATCGGAGTCTATTGTTTCTTTTGGGTAATTAGCCCATTTTCCGCGCATGGAGTTGTAGCCGTTGGATTCCATATACAGAGCCGGATAATCATAGGTATTTGATTCCGTTATGACCACTTTATAAGGAGAATCGGGATATTCGTATAATACCGGAGAAACAGCAAAACGTTCGTAAGGAATTTCCAACGGACCTTTGTAGACTTTATAGAGTCTTTCAAAGTTTCTATATCCTTGATGTACCTGATGGGTACGTCCGGATTGATCCGTTTCGCCGGAATAATTAGCATCGCATTCCGGATAATAGATGGTTGGGGTGGAAGCAAAGTTGAAAATGGCATCTTCACTGATGATTGTAATTTCTCCGTTGAGACGGGTGACGAAATGATAGGCCACTCCTTCATCATAAGCACGTACTACAAGGTCGCAACTGTCATTGAAAGAAACGGTAAGTTCATTATAAGCATCCTGTAATTCTTTGTTTTTACCAACAAGGACGTCGATAGTCTGGTTCACCTTTCTTTTCTTTGCCGACTTTACACTTCCGTTGCCGATTACTCTGCCGTCCGCCAGATGTAATCCGATGGGAGAAGGAAGTATAAGTTGTGTATTATCGTACCATACTTCGTATTGGGTACCTTTGTCTATTTTCAGTTTAATCTTCAGTTTTCCGTTAGGAGAAACCGTTTCATATTTCTCTGCCTGTAGCGTGCAGCTTAAAGAGAATAAACAAAGGAGTATTAAATAACTGATTTTTTTCTTATCCATATAATGTGTTTTATTGAGAATTAAAGATGTTATTAATTTAATTGTGCCAACCTTTTTTTCTTAAATAATCGAGCAAATAAGCAGGTTGATCTGTTTGTAAAATCCGGGCTCCTAGCTGTTCGATCAGATAACCGTAGCTTTTTTCCGGATCGGTCAGTGCAAGATTATCATCATGATTTCCTGCAAGTGATCCCCATAATGTGTTATACCAAATCAAACTTTTCTTAAAAAGTAATTGTTTTATTTTTGGAGGAAGCGGATTTTTGGGGTCTGAATAAATAATTTCGAAAGCAGCAGGACGTAATTCTTTCAAATAGTCTGTGATTATTTTCTCAGCTTCTTTGTTACCTAAATCTATTACTGGCATATATAAAACTTTATCCAAATAAGAACCAAATTCTCGTTTGACAGTTTCTATAGGCTGTCCTCCTTTCATGATTACTTGATTTTGGGTTTCGGTTTTTTCCAATATAGCATATACATCGTCAAAAATGTCATATGCTTTGTCCAAATTAACCATGATTTTTCCTTTTGCTGTTAACAAAGCTTCTTCTAAAGTGGGCACAACATAATTTGTTACTTTTCCATCCTTATCTTTCAATTTTAACTTTTTTATATCTGCCAGAGTCCAGTTTTTAATTTCTCCTTTTCCAGTGGTAGTACGATCTAGTGTATTATCATGCATTAGAATCAGTTGTCCATCTTTTGTTTTTTGAATGTCAATTTCTACAATATCTACTTTCATAGCAATGGCGCTGTCAATAGCAGCAGTTGAATTTTCCGGTGCGCTACGCCAATTTCCCCGATGAGCAACAACTAACACTTTGTTTGATTTTGGATTTAAGAAAGTATTTTTAATTGTTTCTACATGTTGTTGTGCCGTTACTATGCAGGTTGATAAACAATAGATAATTAATAATAGAGTTGATTTTTGATTTTTCATTATTGCCATATTAAAATAGAATGAATAAGGTTTAATGTACTAATACATTCTTTATAACTTTAATCACTTGATTTGCTAAAGCTGAATACCCTGCGTCAATCGGATGTGTCCCGTCTCCGCCTGCATAATATTCGGGGTGGTCGATTACTACTTTCCATAAGTCGTTCACTTCTATGCTGGCACGATTGATATGTTTCAGTGCAATCTGATTACGTACATTCAACCGTTCGGTGATAGGGGCAAACTCTTTCATTCCTTCTCCGGTACGGACGGGAGTGGTGTTTGCCCAGATCAGCTTGGCTTTAGGGGCGTATTTACGAATGATTTTGATTAATTTTGGGAAACTTTTATCATACTCTTCTTCTGTATAATCGAATCCGTGCAAACCATTATTGAAATGGATAACGTCGAACTTTGTATTTTTGAGTACTACGGCCAGTTCTTCGATTAAAGCCGGATCACCTACACTTTTCGAATTGGAGAGCCGTCCTACATATGCTTTTTCTTTCAGAGCTGCTTCTACTTTTCCGTAATATCCGCGTGTGATGGAATTTCCGATAAGCAGTACGTGTGGAAGATCTGTTTTGTTAGCTCCGGGAATCCAAATGTCAGACCATTCGATATATTCACGTGCAATCTTTTTCTGTGCATAAGTGAAAATACAAAGAGACAGTAGAATAAATGTAATAAAGGTGTGTTTCATTATTTTCTTTTTTAAATTGGTTATGTTATATAGGTTCGGATACAAAATTAGGTAATAACAGAAAGATTATATGTGTACAAAGCAATCAAAAAATGAAATATTTGCAGCAAACATTCTATTTTTTGATTGCTTTATATCTATAATAGGGTATAGATAATTTCTATCTTTGTGAAAAAAGTAAAATTTGAAGATCAATATCATGAAAAAGTACATTTTATTTATGATGAGCGTTTGGTTCATCCAGTTGGCTATTTTTGCCCAGTCTAGAATAATAGAGGTTTTTCCGGAGCAGGGAAAAGATATTGAAAATATAGCGTTAGCTTTAAAAAAAGCTGCTGACTGTAAAGGAAGGCCGGTTACTGTAAAGTTTTCACCGGGAATTTATCAGTTAGACCGTGCGAAATCATCACAAGTGTTATATTATATATCAAATACGACTTCTGAGTTGGATGATCCTGATCCGACTAAACATATCGGATTGTATCTTAATACATTAAAGAATATCACTATTGATGGTTGTGGGTCAACTTTATTGATGAATGGTGAAATGACAAGTTTCGTACTTGATAAATGTGAAGGTATTGTTTTGAAAAATTTTAATATAGATTATAAACATCCTACTCAAACAGAGGTTGAAGTATTGGAAGAGGGGAATGATTATTTGATTGTTCAGGTACATCCCACATCCCAATATCGGATTGTAGACGCACAGTTGGAGTGGTATGGTGATGGTTGGTCTTTTAAGAACGGAATAGCGCAGTCGTATGACCGTATAAGTGAAATGACTTGGCGTTCTTGGAGTCCGATGGAGAATTTGCTTCGTACAGTAGAACTTCGTCCAAATGTGTTATATCTGCAATATAAAGAAAAACCACAAGTAGGACTACATACTATTTTTCAGATGCGCGATTCTTTCCGTGACGAAGTGAGTGGATTTGTAAACAGAAGTAAGGGAATACTGTTGGAGAATATCAACTTCTATTATTTAGGAAATTTCGGGGTAGTCTGTCAATACAGTGAGAATATTACTGTTGATCGTTGTAACTTTGCTCCTCGTCCAGGTTCAGGACGTACTAATGCGGGATTTGCTGATTTTATTCAGGTTTCTGGTTGCCGTGGTATGATTGATATTAAGAATTCCCGTTTTATAGGTGCACACGATGATCCTATAAATATACATGGTACACATTTGCGAGTAATAGAATTTTTGTCGGACAATCGTTTAAAACTTCGTTTTATGCATGACCAGACTTTTGGATTTGAAGCCTTTTTTAAAGGAGACGATATAGAACTTGTTGATTCACGTTCTCTGTTGGTAGTAGGGAAGTGTAAAGTAAAAGAGGCAAAATTAGTAACGCCAAGAGAAATGGAACTCACTCTGTCAAGTCCACTCTCTTCGGAGGTAATGCAACAGAAAGACCTGGTTATTGAGAACGTGACGTGGACACCGGAAGTGCGGATTACAAACAATTACTTTGCAAGAGTACCAACCAGAGGGATTCTTATCACAACACGACGTAAGTCTCTGATAGAAGGAAATACATTCTACGGCATGCAGATGAGTGGAATATTTGTAGCCGATGATGGATTAAGCTGGTATGAGTCAGGACCGGTACATGACTTGACTATTCGTCAAAATACGTTTTTAAACTGTGGAGAACCGATTATTAGCATTGATCCGGAGAATAGAGAATATAAAGGGGCGGTTCATAAAAATATTACTATTGAAGAAAATTATTTTTATATGAGAAAAAATAGCTCATGTGCCATTCGAGCGAAGGCTGTTGATGGTCTGATGATACGTCATAATTTGATTTATTCTCTAGATACTGAAAAAAATAAAGAGTCTGATTTTATTCAGATGTATAATTGTAATGAAGTTACAATAAAAGAAAATCGGGTACAGTTGCACCACCTATTTAAATAAATTCTATTTCAATTTTAAAAGAAATAGATAAATATATAGTAAAAGATTTGATTATAGTAAACCCTGGAAATTTATAATACAAACTTCCAGGGTTTATTTTTATAAGAATAACATTTGATGAATAGCTTAATAAAATGGAGAACTTTATTCAGCTACACTCCACAATCTTACTGACTTAAATTCTATATTTCTACAGATATCTGAGAAAGATACTACCCAGCCTACGGTAATAGTTTTTTCTTCTGTTAGTTCAAATATAGGTAAGGCAGATGTTTTATTAGTATGTTCTGACTCAAATTTGAGGTAAGAGAGGATAATGTCTGACTTTTCCAATTCTTCATTGTCGGGTAGTGATTCGCCTTGAGCTACAGCAAAATGGATATTGGTACTGCCAGAACCTATATTTGCGGCGTTTTTTACTTCGATACGCATTTCATACTTTCCTTCTGGTAAAGTAAATGTTTGCCAGATCTTTCCGTTGTCATAATATCCCTGACTCCATTGTGTTGTTTCGAACTGAATTGTTCCATCGTTATATTCTGTGAAGCCGGCACCTCCATTGGCATTTTTAGTTTCCATAACTTCATTCCATTTCCAATCGTAAGGTTTTCCCCATTTATTGTTTACATCATATCCTCTAAATGGATATCCGGCATTCTTAATATAAAGACTGGTTAGGTCTTTTGTAATGCCAATGTAACTTTGGGAAGGCAATGTAACTTCTTTATATTCTGTAACAAATTCGTCCAAGGAAGTTGTTGTCGGTTTATATATACTATTGTACCGGAGTATTCCATTAGCTTTAAAATTGTCGAGTTCTGTTGTAGTCTCGTCAACTGAAATATATTTCGAGCCTAAAGTTCCGTCCTGACGTTCATATTCAAGGTTACAGCCTACTAAACCATCTCCTCTTGATATATTCCAATTCAGTTTGGCTGCCCATATTCTTTCTGATTGTCCACTTTCATTTACAATTTCTTTTTGTTCAGGAGAGATACTATGTAAAATCCGGTTGGTTAATGCTTGTTGGTATAGTTCGCCATATGCATAAGCAGATACCTCTGTCGGGATAGATGTGTTGTTTTTGGGATCATAGGTGACTATCGAGAAGTCATATTGTCCTTCTGTTAAATTCTCTAACATAAATTCGAAGGTTTCTCGTGGTTCCGTACGTTCTATTGGAAACTCTTTAAACTTTTCTTCCAATGTAATAGGATCTTTGTAACTGATAACACATTTTACCTGATTTACACCGTACATCATTTTTCCTTCTATTTTGATTCTGTTTTTTCCAGTAAAAGCTTTGAGTGAATCAAGTTTTCCTACATAGATTTTTTCTCCCTCGTCTAGATAAGGCTGAATGCCATCCAGCATGCCATTACATGAATAGAAAAAGCACAGGATACTACAGAGAATCAATATATTTATTTTTTTCATACTTTTGCTTTGTTAAAAGGTTATTGTATCGGGGTTCCGTAGAACCAAAGTTGCTGCATAACTACCAATCCGGCACCGTCATGAGTAGAAAGTATTTTAAATCGAATGTATCTTACTGGAGGAATATCTGCTAGAAATTCAAATTCTTCTCCTTTACTAGCATATGTTATATCTTCTTCTGAATTTGAACCGGTGGGCCATCCGGAAGGTTTTATGCTTTCACAATCTGCCAGTTTGGTCCATCCGTCCCAACTTCCGTCCGAAGATGGTAAATCAGAACGTCCCCATACTTCCCATTCTTTGATAGCACCTGCACGATAGTAATAACTACCTCCCATGGAGCGTTGCCATGAGGTGAAGCGGCTTAATTGAGCGGTTTGACCCATATCGAATGTAAACCATACAGGAAACTCGGAAGGATTAAAGTCATAACCGTGAGCATAATTCCAACTGTTTAATCCATGATCTCCATTGAATAAAGACTCCAAAGTATGACCTGCGTTGTCCATCTTTATATCATTGGCTAGATAGAAAGTTTTGAATTTGGTCAAATCCAATTTTTCTTCATATAGTGGTGTCAAGGTTGTTAAGTATTCTTCTGACTGGTTATCATATAGATCGCGGACACGAACTTTAAAATCATGTGGTTCGGCAGAGAACCCTCGGAGTGTAAAGCCGATGTTTTTTACAGAAGTATATTCTGTATGTTCTATATTCCAATTACCTTTTGAATCTTTTGTAGATACATCAAAGATGAGATAGTTTCTGCCTCCATTTGTAGTATGTATATAAATACCTCCGAATGTAGGATTTACCTCTATTTCTTCAATGGCAGTAAGGTATGCCGGTTTTCCAGGTACTATTTCGGTGATGATAGCTTCTCCTTCTTTCTCCATTTTGTTAACGGCTGAGATTACTAGTTTTTTCGGATTCGTATTTCCGAAACCTTCTATTGTCGTTTCATCAGTATAGAGAGAAGCACGTGCTTCCATTTCTTTTCCATTGTCAAGTGTATATTTTATTTTGATATACAATAGATCTTCGTCTGTTGGAGCAATGAATTTCAATGTCACTCCACCAGGAATTTGTTCATAGGAAGTCACTTGTACTGTACCAGGAGCATGTCCACTGCCATCCCCATAAGGTTTATGAGTTTCTACATCTTCGCAACTGTGTAGCAATACTGCCGCACATGCTATCCATATATAATATAAGATTCTTTTTTTCATTGTTTTTCGATGTTTATAATTACCATCCATACGTTTGAATTAATTTGTCGTCTACTTGTAAGTCTTGTTTTTTTATAGGCCACAAATAGTCTTTAGTTGTAAATGCGCGAGGAACAAAGAGAGTTGTGACTTTATAAAAGTCTTCCTCTATTTCTCCTTGTACGTTCCATCCTTTAATGGATTTACTCAGTTCTTTTGAAGCGTCTTTCCATCGTCTGAGATCATTGTATTGATGTCCTTCCAACGCAAGTTCAATTTTACGTTCCTGTTTGATGATACTTCTCATCCCATCTTTAGTTTTAGGTTTGGTAGGATCATTGCTGTACTTTTCCCATGCTACTCTGACATCTCCTATATCTTCGGTCTGTCCAAGTACACCTTTTTTCAATCCAGAACGTTCGCGTACCTTCCGTAGGTATGTATAAACTTCTTCCGGTACATTATTATCACCTTCTGTAGCTTCATTAAGTGATTCTGCATACATTAGATACAAGTCGCCTAATCTGATAATAGGGAATGGGTATTCGTAGACTACTTGTGAAGATTGAGTTATAGCATTTTGATAATATACTACTTTTTTAGCGAAATAACCTGTAATGGAGTAGTTAAATCCCCATTTGTTTCCAGAGTTTCTTCCATATTTACCATCTACATAATTCAAGTCATTGACATCTGTACGTCCGTTACCATACCAAGTGGAACCATCGAAACCGAGAGACCCGTAGAAGCGGGGTTCTCTGTTGAAGTGAAGTACGGCAGTGGTCCAGCCTGTTCGCATGTTATATTTATCAGCACTAGTCACTTGTCGGGTTGTGTAACGATTATCATATTTTCCGCTTGTTAACCATTCTTTGTCTTCGTCAATGGGCACTCCATTTTTACTGTAAAATTGTTCTGCAGTTTCCAGTGTAGGAGCATATACACCTGCTGCCCTGCTTTGCAAAATACTGCCTGTTACTTGACCGTTTCCACTTCCTTGTTGCAAAGAAGGAACGATACAAGCCATCGATAGGTTTTGCAGTTCATTGGTACCCTGTTTGCCTACGCTCCATATCAATTCGGAGTTAAAACGTTCTGTTACTGTTTGACGGATATTCATGCTGTAAAATATTTCTTCTGGTAGGTCCTGGCTATAAGACATGTCCATGCTGCAGTCATAAAGTTGACATCCGTTGGTTTCTGCAGATTCTATGGCCTCTTTACATGCTTCAGCTGTTCTCACCCATTTTTCACGGCTGAATTCTTGGTTGATGAATGGTTTTCCTTCTTCATTTCTGAAATTTGCATAATCTTTGTTTCCATTGAAGAGAGGACTAGCTGCCCACAGCAGTATTTTGGCTTTAAGGGCTAATGCTGCAGGTTGTGTCAAACGTCCCATTTCTGTAGCTTCCATAGTGATGACTGGTGGCAAGTCTTTGTACGAGTCGTCTATGAGCTTTACCATGTAATCAACTATTTGATCTACCGGCATGCGAGTAACTTTTACTCCTTCTGGATCAGTCGATACAGGAAGAGCTTTGTCTACAATAGGAATAGGGCCATAGTGTTCAAATAGGAAAAAATGGTAATAGGCTTTTAGTACGTTTACTTCGGCGATCCATCTTTTTCGTTCAGAATCTGTCAAGTCGTTCACTTTATGCTGATCTCTTACATAATCAAGAAAGATATTACACTCTCTAATGGCACGGAACATGGGAAGATTACTGCCTCCTTCTCCGTCCCAATAATTGGCATAAGGAGCATCAATATTCTGTAATCCACGGGCTATATAAAAGCTGACTTCATTGTCAAAGTGAGAGTCATTAGTAGTATAGAACCAACATTCGTGTCCGGCTCCCATGCCGGGAATTCGTTTGACAGATCCATGGTCTGGAACAAAATGGTAGCAGTTGGCCAAATAGCGTTCGGCTGTATTTCTGTTGTTGAATACAATGTCCAATGTTGTCACATTATCGGGAACTATATCCAAATAATCTGAACAAGAACAAAGCAACGTCAAAATGATAGTCGGAATATATTTCGTAATTTTTTTCATATCATTGCTTTTTAGAAGTTAATGTTAATGCCGAGGTTATATACTCGCTGAATAGGATATCCTAGGCCATTATTACCCATTTCTGCATCCCATAGTTTAAATTTGCTGAAGGTTAGTAGGTTACTTCCTGTTAAGTATAGGCGCAAAGATTGTACACCTATTTTTTTCAGAGCTTTTTGCGAGAATGTATAACCTAATTCTACAGTTTTCAGACGAATAAATGATCCGTCATGCATCCACCAGGTACTTGTTTGCATATTATTTTCAACAAGTGTAGGAGATAAACGTGGCCAAAATGCGTATATATTACGATTGTCTTCAGACCAATGATCTTTGGCTATAACATCCAAACATTGTTGAACACCCGTCTTTCCACCTGCATCGTAGTTTACAAAAGGAGATGTGTTTCTAGGGTCGATGAAAAAAGATACTCTTGCATTTCCTTGAAAAAACATAGAGAGGTCGAATCCTTTGTAGCCGGTAGAGAAACCAAATCCGTAAGTAATTTCAGGTTGATTAGGATAACCGAGAAAAATTTGGTCTTCACTAGTAATTTTTCCATCATTATTTAAATCTTTATATTTAATATCTCCCGGCATGGCTCCACCATTGAAACTTGTTTGTGAGGGAGAGTTGGCAACATCATTTTCATCAATAAATAGGCGTTCGGCGATATATCCGTAATTAAAGTTGATTGGTTGCCCTATTCTAGAACGATACCCTTGTCCGTAACTAGCATAATCTGGTTCTTCATAGACTTCATACCTTCCTTTGGCAAGCGTGAAATTACCCATTCCTTTTATCCAGAAATCTTTATTGGCAATATAAGAATAGTTGACTGATAAATCAACTCCTCGGGAAGATGCTTCACCTATATTAGCACTTACTCCGGCAGAAAGTCCCATTGTAGAAGGAATGTAGGCGCGGTTTTGGTAAATTTGAGTACGACGTTCATAGAAGAAGTCAGCTTGAACTTCTAATGCACTGTTGAACATACCTAATTCAATACCAAAGTTCCCTTTCTTTGATTTCTCCCATGTAATATTAGTGTTGGGATAACGAGAAATAGATACACCATTCATTTGGTTGCCGTAATTTGTTCCAAAATATTGGCCACGTCCACCATCATTTGGATTTACTTCCGATAAATAATAGAAACGATCATCTGAACTTCCAATGGCATCATTACCTACCAGACCATAGGTCATTTTGAATTTCAGTTTATCCATTGTGTTTAATAATGGCTCCCAAAAGCTTTCGTTCGAAATGATATACCCTAAACCGAAGGAAGGGAAGAAACCGTATCGTTCGTGAGCAGCAAACCGTTCAGAACCGTTATATCCAAAGTTGAATTCTGCAAAATATCTGGAATCGTAAGCATAGGTAAAGCGACCTGCTAGCCCTTGGTTTCTGCGTGGTAGTGATTTCTGTAGAGTGTCTTCACTTGATCTTTTTTCTTCTCGGCGAGTATATACTAACATTCCGCTAGTGGCATGCACACCGAATGTTCGGTTATAGCTGATGGCAGCTTCTACATAGTTGGTAGTGTTGATATTTCTGCTTCCTTGATTGTATGACAAATACTCTTCCCCTTCTACAATGTTAGTCAATGTATAACTATTGGTTTCTTTGTCATAGTCGGCCTGATAATAATAAGGATTGATAGCTCGAGTAAGGTCGGAATAAGAAGAGCGAGTGGTACTAACTAAGATTCGGGCATCCAATCCTTTGGTTACGAAGTCGAACTTTTGTTTTAATTCTGCTTGTGCAGCTACCAATAAATTATTGGATTCTTTGTATCCTCTAACCATATCTGCATATGGATTAATGTAGGCTCCTTTATCGGCATTACCAAATAGCACATGCGTAGCATTGACATATTCGCCTGTTGCAGGATAACTTTTAGGATACATAACAGGGCTTGTCTTCATTACCTTCTTATAAAGTCCTTCACCACTGTCCAACGGACCGGTATAGTCATCAAAATTTCCATTGACGCGAATAGAGAATTCTGTAGTCTTGCTAAGATCCATATTGATATTAGACCGAACAGAATAACGTTGCCAGTTAATGTTACTGTTGTAGTTGTTGAGTTTATCATTTTTGATCACTCCTCCGTCTTTGGTATATGAAGCTGCTACATAATAACGTACTGCACTGCCTCCTCCACTTAGATTAGTATTTACTCTTGTAGAAAGAGCGTAGTTATTGAATAGTTCATCATACCAATTTACTGCCGGATAACAATATGGGTTGGTACCAGCAATTGTATTTTCTATTTTTTCTTGACTATAAACTGTGTAATTAGCGCTGGCGGCAGGATTGTTAGGATCACGCCGAGAGTTTACAGCTTCATTATTTAATCGCATAAAGGTGATAGGATCTGTTAATTCCACCTTCTTTCGAGGAGTGGATACTGATTGTTCTACACGGACGGATACTTTCGGCTTTCCGGCGACTCCTTGTTTAGTGGTCACAAGGATTACTCCATTTGCTCCACGCGCGCCGTACAAAGCAGTGGCTGTAGCGTCTTTCATAATAGAAAATTGAGCAATGTCATCCACATTCAAGCGGGCAAGATCATCTGTACTCAATTCAATGTTGTCAATCAAAATAAGAGGATCTTTTTTATAACCAAATGTTGTGGCACCACGCACAAAGAACTGAGCATTGTCCTTACCGGGTTCACCTGTTGTTTGGAAAGCAATTAGTCCGGACATTCTTCCGGCAAGAGCGGTTGTCAGATTGCTACTCGGTACTTTCAGTTCCTGTGGATTTACTGTAGAGATGGCACTAATTACGCTCTCTTTCTTTTGCTTGGCAAAAGCAACTACCGTTACTTCGTCAAACTCATTAGCTTCAGGAAATAATTTAATAGAGTAAAAGTCGTTACTATCTACTTTTATTTCTTGCTTTTTCATGCCAAGAAACGAAATTTCTAATATATCTCCGGTTTTTACTCGCATAGTGAATTTTCCGTCAATATCTGCAATTGCACCACCTTGACTGTTTTTTATTTTGATGGTAGCTCCTGCCATAGGTTCATTATCGTCACCTGTCACTATACCCTTCACTTCTCTATTTTGCGCATATATACTTGTCGCAAAGAAAAGACAGAATATGACTGGAATCAGTCGATTCATTTTAAAGAATGAAAAAAGTCTTTCTTTCATATTTTTCATGGATAATTTAAAATTAATATTAGGTTAATACATTTCAGGCAACTAGATCGTTGTCTTGTCAGTGGTGGGGAAATCTCGAATTCGTTTCATATATTATTAGATTTAATGTGATAATTTTCTAAATTCAACGAGTCAAAATTAGGTAAATGTGTTATTTTAATAGTGTATAAACGCAGCAAAAAATAACGCATTTACTGCAAAATTGTTATTAAGGGATGATTATGGTAAGATTATCTCCTTTATTCATGGATATATAAATTAGTCCATCATCCTTTATTTTAGGAATGAATGTTTTTTTGTTCAACTTCCAACAGTATAGTTTTGCATTTGATAGACGAAGAGTAAATTCTATTGGAGCGGTAGCTTTTAGTACTGCATTTACTATTTGGCTATTTTTCCAACTCGCATCTATTTCAATACCTCCCCGAGCACAAAGTCCTTTAAAATTTCCGTTTTTCCATTCTTTAGGTAAGCACGGTAATAATTCAATGCAATTATCGTGACTTTGTAATAACATTTCTGCAATACCTGCTGCTCCGGCTGTATTCCCGTCAAAAGCGAAGATGTCTTCACCTGCTCCGGCAATACCAGCGGGAGAAACTGTAAACATGTTTTCACGTGATAGTTTTCCAAGTAATTGTTTTACACTATTATAAGCATTTTCAGAGTCTTTTAATCGGGCATAAAAGCAAATCATGTTAGCACGACTCCATTCTGTATCTTCCCAATCTTTGGCTGCTAAACGTCTTTCAATAGTTTTTCGGGCAGCTTTTGCTAATTCGGGTGTTTTATTTAAGGTAATCTGAGAATAAGGATAGAGGGATAATAAGTGTGTGGTGTGACGGTGATTGGGATGTGCTTCTTCGTAATCTTCAAACCATTCCTGTACTCCTCCGTTTGTGCTGATACGGAAAGGAGGGAGTTTGCTGATAGCGGTACGGAGGCTGTCGGCAAATGAGGCATCGACATTTAATATTTCCGTAGATTGCAGGCATGCCGAGAATATCTCATAAGCCAGTACACGGTCGCAAGTCGGCATCATAGATGCGCAAAATTCTTGTCCTTGATGGCGAAAACTGTTTTCCGGCGAGATACTAGGACCTGTTACCAAATAGTTATTTCGTGGGTCTATTACCATATAATCTAATAGAAATTCAGCATTACTTTTTAATAATGGATATGCGGTATTCTTTAAAAAATCTTTATCTTGTGTGTAATCATATTGTGTCCATAAATGAGAGGCAAGCCAAGAAGATGCAGTCGGGAATAATCCCCAAAGAATACTACCTGATACAGCTGTATATCCCCATGGATTGGCTGTAGTATGTGCAGTCCATCCTTTACAACCATATAAATCTTTTGCTGTTTTTGCACCATGAATTGATAGATCTTTAATATAGTCAAAAAGAGGGAGATGACATTCTGCTAAATTACCTACATTAGCAATCCAATAATTTTGTTCAGTATTGATATCCAAATGATAATCGTTAGTCCATCCCATATGGCAAGCGAGATTATCGTTAAAAAAACCTTGTAAAGCTACAGGTAGAGGAGAATTAGGACGTGAAGAAGCGATCAACAGATAGCGGGCATATTGGAAAAATAATGCATCTAATCCAGGATCAGATTCTCCTTTCTTTACCCGTGCCCAACGTTCATCGTTTGGTAGGTGATCAAACTTTGCGTGATGCTCAAACGAAAGTCCTACCCGGGAGAAAAGTGGAGAATAGTCTTCTATATGTTTTTTCTTCAGAGTCTTAAAATCTTTCTTTGATGCTAATTCAATTGTTTTCTCACATTTTATTTTGTAGTTGTAACCAGAGAACGTATTGTTTTTAAAATTGGTACGTACATCAGATAATAAAGTGACTTCAGTAGCTTTCTCAATATAAAGTTTTTTCCCTTCAGCCTTTATTGTTCCTCCTTTTATTTGTACAGCAATACGTCCTTCAAAATGTACTCCTCCTTTACCATGTTTTTCAAATTCTGCATTACCGGTATAAATAAGTTGGTTACCGGATGCTACTACATTTGCCTGTCTGAGTAATTTCAATTCAAGTTCCATCGTTATTGCTTTTGGACGACTAGCTTTTATATGCATAGCAACTACGTCATCTGGATTAGAAGCGATACATTGGCGTATATATTCAGTATTACCTACTTTATAGCTAACTGTATTTATAGCAGTATGTAAATCCAGTTCATGGCGATAATCTGATATTTCTCCTTGAGGATATGAAAAATTTATTTTCAAGTCACCTATGGGAAGATGTGTTCCTACTGAATGTGGGCTACCTGCCATCATATTTCCTGCGACATGATTACCTTCTGACAAGTTATTTTCAAAAAATAGCTTTCTTACTTGATTGAGTTTTTCTCTTCCGAATGGACGTTGCTGATGTTCATCATATTCCCCTGACCACATTGTTGATTCGTTTAGAGCGAGTGTTTCTGTTTCTATGCCACCATAGATCATTACACCAAGACGACCGTTCCCCAAAGGAAGAGACTTCATCCATTCATCTGCAGGTTTATCATACCATAATTTCATTTTATTCTCGGTTGCCTTCAGTGACAGACTACCACTAACTAGAAGTGCGGCCCCTATTATCAGGCCTAATGTTACGTTTCTCATGTTATAAAATAGTTTATTTCAAAATGATATTGCAAAGGTATAGGAGAAGGGAAAAGTAAAAATGAACAAATGCGGCTATTACTGAAACAAATGCGTCAACTCCTTTTTATATACTGTTTTTTAGTGTATATTTGCGCGCACAGCCAAATATAACCACTATATAATTTATGAAGAAACACCTACTACGATTAGCTTTCATAAATGGATTGCTATTCTTATCTATTTGTATTTTTGCTCAAGAATATTCTGATTTTTATTTCACCCGTGTTAATGGAGAAAATGGTTTATCAGAGAGTAATGTAAAAGCAATCTTGCAGGATAGCTATGGATTTATGTGGTTTGGGACAAAAAATGGGCTCAACCGCTATGATGGAACTTCTATTCTCCAATTCGATTGCGATGATTTGGAGGAGGGTACAGGTAATCATAATATTGGTGCTCTTTTTGAGGATAAAGAAAGGAATTTATGGGTTGGAACAGACAGGGGTGTTTAAAAATCTAACTCGCTCTAATTTGGACTTTGATTGAAAATCAAGAAGTTGGGCGTTTGCCTATATTATATAGGTAACAATATGGAAACGAGCGGACTTCTGCTCGTTTCTGTATTTTGCAATATGCAAAGAACGCCTTCAAATATATATGCAAAGATAAATCTAATTTTCCAAAAAACACCTTTTTTACTTTGTTTTTATGATTATTTATGAAACGGGCAATATTGCGAAATACTCAATTATTTGCATGTTTCGTAAACATTTTGAGGCTATTGTTCCTTTTTCTGAAATTATTTTCGTACTTTTGCAAGTGTATTTACCTATTTTATATATATAGTATGGCAAAGAAAGATGTAAACAGATTGAAAATAATGTTGGCAGTAACCAAGCGCTCAAACAAGTGGTTGGCAGAAATGTTGGGTAAAGACCAAGCAACCATTTCTAAATGGTGCACCAACACTTGCCAACCAGACTTGGAAACCTTAATACGGATTTCTGATTTGCTGAAAGTGGATGTAAACGATTTGTTGAATAAAGAATGTATCAAAGAATGATGGACGATATATTGAAACAGATAAAGGCTGGCGAGGTGTCGGGGGTGCAGTTCAAGGAACGCATTCTCGACAAATATGATATTGCCTGTGAGTTAGTGGCGTTCAGTAATTCACATGGCGGCAAGTTGGTAGTTGGTATAAAGGATAAGACCGGAGAAACCAATGCATTGTCGTATTCAGAGGTACAAGAAACAACCAACTTGTTGAGTGACATTGCTTCAGAAAACGTAGTGCCATCCATTCTGATAAAGATAGATACTGTTGAGGTCGAGGATGGCAACTTGGTTGTTGCTACTGTGAAGGAAGGACTCAACAAGCCTTATCATGACAACAAAGGAATCGTATGGGTGAAGAATGGTGCCGACAAGCGTAAAGTGTTCGATAATGCTGAACTTGCAGAAATGATGACCGACTGCGGTAGTTTTGCTCCTGACGAGGCTGGTGTTAGGGATGCAACTGTCAACGACCTTGATGCAACGACCATCAAGCAGTTTCTTGGCAACCGTTTTGAAAGAGTTTTGGATAAGAAAGGCTTGACAGGTGACGCTTTTAATGAAGCATCACTTGATATGATTTGCTCTGCCATAGCTAAGGGCCATGACTGTGAGAAGATACTTCGCAATCTGCGATTTATCCGTCCCGATGGCACACTGACTGTTGCTGCCATGCTTCTGTTTGGCAAATACACCCAGCGCTGGATGCCAATGATGACAGCCAAGTGTATCTGTTTTGCTGGCAACAGTGTTGGCAGCAAGGTGTTCCGTGACAAGGTGAATGATGCAGATATGGAGGGGAATCTGCTTCATCAATATGACACTATCATGGATTTCTTCACTCGTAACCTACATAATGTGCAGGTGGGAGATGAATTCAACAGCATGGGTAAGTTGGAAATACCTTACACAAGCTTGGTTGAGTTCACGGTAAACAGCCTTGTACACCGTTCGTTGAACATGAAAGCCCCTGTTCGCATTTTCATTTTCGACAATCGTGTGGAGATTCACAGTCCTGGTGCATTGCCTAACGGACTCACTATTGATGACATCAAGGCTGGAACTTCTATGCCTCGCAATACGTTCCTTTTTAACAATGCCATATACTTGCTGCCATACACTGGTGTAGGTAGCGGCATCACTCGTGCACTGGACGAAGATATTAATGTCACGTTTATGAATAATGACAAGGCACAGGAATTTGTCATCACGGTTTGGAGAGGAGAAAGTAACCAAGTCGAAGACTTAGACACTGGACTTAGACACTCTGACACCGACTTAGACACCGGACTTAGACACTCTGACACCGACTTAGACACTAAAAGGGTAACATTGACGAACAAGGAAAAGGATATTGTAAACTTCTGTTCCGTACCTCGTACAACCAAAGAGATACTTGACAGAATTGGTGTCAGTATGCATTCCAAGAACCGAGAGCGTTACATTACATCCCTTGTTGCAGCAGGGTATTTGCAGATGACTAATCCAGATAATCCTACAGCAAGTAATCAAAAATACAAGAAAGTAAACAAAAGATAAGAAGCGTATGGATTCATTATTTCTACTTCAGTTTGCATGTTTTATATTCATGCTCATCAATGCCTTCATCGTAGCACTCTCTCATCTGCATGTAAGATGGGAGAACAAGCGGTATGAGCGTTCTCGATGGATGATCGTTGCTGCCCTGATAGGACTGGCGATACAATATGTGCTGCAGATGACTTTCGGGTTCCGTGCTATGCACGATAATCTGGGGGCGGTCATCAACATCCTCCTCTATACCCCCTGCTTCTCGCTCATCTCCATAGGAATCTACAACATAGAAACCACCCGTGCTAACCTCAGAAAGATGATACTGATGTGTAGTGGCATTTATGCTGCCATCATTGTGGTCTTTTGCGTGGGTATCAGTCTCCATCATAGCCTGTATATCAGAGAGGGGCTTTATCTGATGCTGACTCTGTTTTGCGTAAGTGTTTTCTATTGCATATACATGATTATTCAGGAGATGATTAGGCGTAAAAATATGTTGGAGACAATGGCGGCAACGGATTTGTTGCCTTACGTGAGATATTCCCGAGCCAGTGTAATCATTCTATGGCTCGCAGTTCTCGCTATGCCAGTTGCCATCTTTTCTACTACCTTATTATATATAGTAGGTCCAGTCGTATTGCTTGCCTTGCTGTTCTTCAATCTTACGTTTATCGCTCTCGGCAGCAGTTATATCCCTACCGAAGAACTCTTGGATAAAGAAGTGGAAAACGATGCCTTGGTGGGAACAAAATATAGGTATGGGGGGGGGGGCACTTTCTGCTAAACAGCAGACCTCTGCTGATAGCAGAACAGAATCTTTACAATCACTTTCCGATGAGCGCAGAGATTTCATCCAGAAAAGTCTTGATGCATGGTGTGCGAATTTAGGATATAAGGACAGTACTGTGAATATGCTTACCCTCTCTCGCACACTTTGTATCTCCAAGGATGAGTTATCTGTATTCTTCGACCAGTATCTGAAAACTACATTCAGAATATGGCTTGGTGATATACGTTTCAATGCGGCAAAGAAGATGATGTTGGAATTTCCAGACTATAGTAATGACATTATTTCTGCCGAGTGTGGCTTCTCTGCCCGTACCTATCTGTACCGGATATTCAAGTCAAAGGAAGGTTGTACGCCTACCGAATGGCGAGAAGAACAAGTTGCAAATGCAGCACCAGATGATAAAAAACAGGATTAACCATTTTTCAATAAATATCAGAAAAACGCATAATAAAAGGGAATAAATCGTTAAAATGGGTGTCTACTTCGTAGGAAGTAGACACATTGACAGGGGAATGCGCCTCCTTTTTTGGTTGAAAAACACTATCTTTGTGCCATGAAAGAAATAATAGAAACTATGCCAAGAATAGAATTAGCCCTGATCATCATCGGGGTGTTTGTACTCATATTAGGTATTATCTTGGGATATGCCATGATACATGAGTACAGGATGTATCTTGAGAATCATTGGAAGGCTCGCTATAGCTTCTGCGATTTCATCAAGAGGGAGAGATTCTATATCTATCTGTTTCTCGGATTGACTTTTGTCGTTATTTTGGGAATCACAGTATATATAATGGCAATGAGAGAACAGGTGTCGCTCAGTGGATAATGCCGCTGCATAGTGGTAAGATTCGACAGAACGCACAAAAGTATTTATTTTTACAAGAAATTATTAATTCAAAAACAAAAGATATGAAAATGAATTATGTAAAAATGAGATGGCTTGTTCATTCCTCTATGGGGCAGCCGTGCCGTGACTGAAAAAGAAATAAAGTAGAACCAAAGACGATGAATACGAAAAGAAGATACATCTATCTGAAGATATGTATGCTGGTCATGTTCGTGTGGCTGACAGCCTGCAACCGTGACCCGCACGAGGGAGAGAGGGGGTTGACCGTAGCCATCGACAACACCCAATGTCCAGACGTGCCCATCGGAGCAATCAAGCTCTACATCTACGGCACGGGGGGAAACCTCTACGCCACCTACAACTATGCGGACGCACGGGGCATTGCTTCCGTCCTGCATCCCTTAGAAGCCGGACACTACACGGTAGCGGTGGTCATCAATGCGGACGAAGAAGCGGCGGAGACCTCCACCCTCACTGCCCTGCACGAGTGGTTAGAGATAGAGATGAGCCACGAGACCAACCTGCTTTCGGGCATAGCGGAGGTGAATGTGACGGAGGACGGCATCAGCCCTGTCACCGTCTTCCTGCAGCGGGGTGTTTTCACGCTGTCCACGCTCCGTCTGCAGCTCACGCTGCCCGCCCCGAAACTGCCGGATTACACACCAGAGAAGAGCAAGACTCGTGCCGCCGGAACCGCCAATACAATAAGGTGTGTGGCAGAACTCTGCAAGGCAGGCACGGACATCGTGGTGCTTCACAAAGCCGTGACACCCGTCCCGCAAGCTGACGGCACATATCTCGTGGAGCTTGAATTGGCAGAAGGCTCTTACGACCTGCGCCTGTGGACGGACTATGCCCGCGCTGACAATCCGCTTGCCGACACATTTTATCATACGGAAAGCCTGAAAGCAGTGACCATCGTCACGAAGCCATACACGGCGAACACCGATGCCAAGGATGCGGCGTACTATAACAAAAGTGACATCACGTTGTCCAAAGAGGGCGCAACAATGAATGTGCAACTCCAACGCCCATTGGCAAAGTACCGCCTCATAGCCAAAGACGTAGAAAACTACCGCAAGCTGATGGAAGCGAAGCCAGATATATACCCCCCGTTGAAGAATCTGACGGTAAAGGTTCTGTATGAGGGATATTTCCCCTCTGGATTTAATGTTTCTACAGGAAAACCAAATGATGCCGTAGGTGGTATAAGTTACTCGCAGGTATCACTTCATTATAATGATGTTGACAATGAGGTTTTGTTAGGCGGCGATTGGGTGTTGGTAAATGGAACAGAGTCACTTGTCAATGTTACAGTTACCGTAACCGACAACCTTGGCAATACGTTATGTCGTGCTTCGGGTGTTAAGATAAATTACCGAAATAGCCACCTTACGACAGTGTATGGCAATTTTCTTACGGCTGGCATCAACAAGGGCGGCATCGACATAAATACCGAATGGAGCGGAATATACAATGTGTGGTTTTAAGTAACAAGTAAATATACAATTAGAAAATTAAATATACAATTAGAAAATGATTAAAAAAGTTTTTTTGATGCTGGGCATCGCAGCGATGCTGGCATCGTGCAGTCAGAACGAGGAGTTGTTTACCGACAAGGGAAACAACACAGTACAACAGATGACTTTCACACTCGCAACCGACGAGAAGCCCCAAACACGAGCTGCCACGGATGGCTTGCGTTATGTGGTTGCTGTCTATGATGAGACTGGTAAGACAGAAGTAAAGCAGGAAACAACTTTCGAAAACAACTGCTTTACCATCTTGTTGCATCCGGGTACATACAAGTGTCTTTTTTGGGCAGACCATGGCAGTACGAACTATGACGCAACGGACTTGAAAAGTGTGAAAGACTTGAAAAGCACTAAGGCAGATGCCAATGCCGAGGCTTTTTATGCAAGCCAATCGGTTAAAGTCAGCAATGGCAATCATGTAAACGTCACGCTGAATCGTGCTGTAGCCAAAGTGATTTTGAGGGAAACCGATGAGTTGGAGACTGGAAGCATGACCGTGACTTATAGCCGCCCAACGAGCTTCAATGTGGCAGACGGTAAGACAACAGGGACAGAATCTGACACCAAGACACTGTCCATCAAAAAAGAAATACAAGGGACAACCGATTCTCCTGTGGAAATAGGCAGTTTCTACGTGTTGGCAAGTGCGGATGAGGCAAACCTTGACAATTTCATTACACAGCACAATGAAGAAGAAAAAAAGACGATAAGTAATGTACCCGTACAAGCTAACTATCAGACTTACATCACAGGAAGGTATGGCGCAAAGGTCAACCAGCAATTCTTTATAGATGTCAATACCACCTGGAGTACTTCGGACAAGGAAGGTAAGTTGCTGAATGTTAATGTTAATGTTAATGATAACTACACACTTGTCAAGGATAACGTCAGTTATGACTGCATCGTTTTCTCTTCTACCGGCACTTCTGCCATCGTAGTCTGCAAGACCAAACAGGCGAGAGCTGAAAACAAAGAGGCAGCCGCAACAAAGGCAGAGGCTATCGGAGGACGGCTCGTCACCTTTGCAGAATTTAAACTTTTATGTGATGCAGGGCTAATAAAAGATTCTACTGCTGATTATTATTGTTTTGATTATGGACGATGCTGGTATCTTCATGGTCAAAGTGGTCATGACGGTTTAGTAGAAAAAAATCTAGATTATTATGTAGCTTTTGATATAACAAAATAAATAATCATGCGTGGACGGAGTATCCGTCCACGTCTGACACATTCAATAATTTTAAACGTAAACAATTATGAATGATTTCAAGAATCAATGGCTCAGAAAGAGGACTTTCGCCATTCCTGCCTCGCGACTGACGGGCAGGCTGACAACATTGAAATCGGACGTTCCTGCTGCCGACTCGCTCTTCTGGAAGTTGTGGAACGGTAGTCTCGACACGGCGGTGCAGGTGTTGCAGACCGATTACTTCAAAGGCATCGCAGCCGGGACGCTCGACCCCAACGCCTACGGCTCGCTTATGGTGCAGGACGGCTACTATTGCTTCCGTGGGCGTGATGACTATGCCACAGCCGCCACTTGTGCGCAGGATGAGACATTGCGTGAGTTCTTCAAGGCAAAGGCAAAGAGCTACGACGAATACAACGAGACGTACCATCAGACGTGGCATCTGCGTGAGGCTTCGGGACTGATACCCGGCACGGACATCAAGGACTATGCCGACTATGAAGCATACGTGGCAGGCTCACTTGCCTCGCCCTATATGTGCGTAGTGATGCTGCCCTGCGAGTACCTGTGGCCTTGGATAGCCAACTTCCTCGATGGCTACACGCCCACAAACAGCCTCTACCGTTTTTGGATAGAATGGAACGGAGGTACGCCAAACGGTGCTTACCAGATGGGGAACATGCTGGAACAGTACCGTGACAAAATAGACGAGGACAAGGCTGTGGAGATATTCAACACCGCCATGAACTATGAACTGAAAGTATTCACATCATCAACCATCCTAACAACTATAGAAAATGGAAAATAAAAAGAATGACAATCAGCAACCAACAGTTGCATCGGCTCATCACCCTTTCTATCTCGGGGAAATGAAAAAGGGGATGTTCGCCTGCTGGACCGTTACCACGCAATGCTGTGACGATACGAAAGTTACAATCCTTGACGATACGGGTAAGGTTTATGCCACCTATACCAAGGCTTTCACGCAAAGCCATAACCTGACATTGCTGGGACAGGGCAACGCTATAATCGAAGGAAATGAACTGAGGGTATACGTTGATTCCTCTATGTCGTCACAATTGATAGCGAGTACCAACACGCACTTAATAAATGACCTCAATGCCCGAAAAGTGGGAGCTGTCACAGACATCTGCATAGAAGACCAGACGGACAACGATTTTAATGATGTTTACATCAATGTAGTGGCGTGGAACAAGAAAGGCTGATTTTCGTCTTCCACAAAACGATTGAAAAAAAACAAGCTAGGGGAGACTGTCTGAAAAGATGCAGTCCCCCCTAAATTCCGCAACTTTTTAATTTAAGATTTTTTTAAGTACTGGAGCAACTTTTGTTGCTCAGGATTTTGTCAAGTCAAAGAATTCACTTATATTAGTGTTGCAAAAATAGAAAAAGAGATACATCAGAACCTCCCACTATATAGAAAAGTCTGCTATATAATGGGAGGTTGAATTGCATTATACACCTCTAAATTACTAATAGTTCCGTTGTCTAACGATTGCCAAAATTACTTTTAATCTCTTTAGACTCTCGCAATAGGCGATTGGCAATGCTGTCTTTATAAGCTGCTATTTCTATCATTTCATAATGGTGGCGGACAGAATCCTCATAAGCAGTAATACGATTTCTCACATTCTCAATAACTTCTTTATTTGGGCATACAGAAAAGTTCTTTTCGATGTATCGAACATTGGGGTCATCGGATGGAAGCACCATCTTCAAAGCCCGATACTTCAAATCTGCCTCCTCCCAATCTTGATGCTCTCGCCATTGGGTGAGATTGCCCCAAATGGAGAGAACAAGAGATAGAGCCAAGCCACCAATGAAAAGAAGAACAGACTTTGAAGTTGGCTCGAAGCGATGAGTCACTACTTTCTTCAGAGGTGTATTACCCATTGCGTGAAGTTTGTCCTGCACATTTTTTGAAGTGGCATTCAGCTCTTGTTTCACCTGATTAATTGCATCAAACAAGAGTTTACTTCGCTGTTCATCTTTGCTTGCTTCTTTCTTGGTAAGGTCGGTAAAGATGCAGATAGCCTCTCTTAATCTTGCCAATTTGTCAATAGCCTCCCCTTCTTTTACTGATACAGAAAGGATGGCTTTTTCAAGTTTGCTTGTGTCAATACTTGCAGGGCTGAGAACTGTTTTCGCTCCTGCGTTCTTAGGTGAGGCAGAAAGTTCATCAACTTTCTGCTCCAATCTCTCAACTGTGCCGTAGATGGCCTCCAACATTTCTTCTTTCATATTTCTTTTGTTGTTTGAATGGTTTGTAACTTGCATCAAAGGCTAAAGCCTCTTCTGCGTTTCTTCTTTTTCTTCTTGGCTGATTCATCCTCTGGGAAAGACTCAAAGGTTTGAGCGTTGGCAGAAGCAAAAAGTCCAATGGAAGAAATACCATCCCAAGGGTCTTGGCAGTTCTCCGACATGAATGGCACCTGCTCATTCTTGCGACAGCCCTGCTCATATTGCTGAGCAGAATTGGCTCTTGTTGATACATGGTTTTCCGTTCCTTCAAACTTTGCATTCAACTTGCCAAAGCTGTATTCTCTGCAAATCTGCGTACCTTTGAAACTATATCCATCCTTGCAGAATCGGATGCCTTGAACCTTGGTTTGCGCCTTGTCCTTATAGACAAACTCCAAGTGAACACCTCGTTTTGCAAGTTCGCTTCTGAGCTTTTCCCAACTATCTGCCATTTTCAATGCGTCCTTAACAGCATTGTGAATCTCATATTTGGCTCGCTCGGCATTGCGTAATTTACGAGTATTAGTATTGCTCTTGTCCGTTCCGTAAGTAAGTCCATATTTGGATTTAAGAGCCTTGGTCACCTGCTCATTACGCCTGTAATCATTCCTGTCTGATATGAGTTTGCTCTCATTGTTGATGCGGTTATACACGATATGACAATGTGGATTATCCGCGTTGTGATGCCTTATGATGATGAATTGGGTTTTAGTGATGCCCATCATCTGCATGTATTCAATGGCTATCTTAGTCATGAACTCATCCGTCAAACGTGGCTTATCCTCGGGCTTGAAGCTCAATGCAATGTGTCCTACAGGCTTCTTAATCCTTGGATTTAGCTGCCTCTGTAGCTCGAAACTTTGCGTTATCTCGGCATTCGTACCGAGCAACACGCCATCCGAGGCGATGATTTTCGCCTCATCCTTGCCTGTAACATAGCGGATGCAACCACCAAATGAGCTGCCCTTCTTTAGCTTGCCTATCATGTGGTATCCTCCTTTCTGCCCATACTGCTTGGCTTCGGTTTATAACTTGCTTGGCGATACTCGTCAAGGATTTCTTTCAATCTTCTCAACAAGTCCACCACATATACATGGGTCTCATGGAAACCTCTCTGATGCGACAGGTTGGCAAGTTGGTTGAGGTTGTTCGCCATACCGATGAGGTTCTTGGCAATGGCAACCGTCTCTGCATTGTGTCCGCTGACCACCTCGCCGTTCAAGGCGGACTCACGGATATACTCCGCCAACTTGCGATTGGCTTTTCTTGCCCTCAGTTTCAATGCCTCATAGCTTGGCTTTGAGAACTTCACCGTGACAGACTTCGACAGCTTGCGAACCCTGCCCGTGGGCGGTCTTCCGCCCTTTCTCTTGTCTTGTTCCTGTACGTTTGTCATTCGATACACTGTTTACAGTTGGTACACTCACTTTCTGCGACCGTCGGGAGCAAAATTCCTCCGCCCTCATGGTGGAGCGAGGCGTTTTGGGGTTCCCAAAACATAACCTCGCTCCCTCTCAGAACACGTTAGTTGGAACTACTGCCTTTCAGCTATCCACGCCCAAGGTCGCAGACCTTAATTCTCACAATTTGCGCCAAGCCTCGAAGTCCTCTTCATAAAGGCTTAGGTGGTGGCGCACGATGTTCTCGATGATGCCCGATACGCTCATGCGTCTCCCTCCGAGGATGCGGACGACACGATCAAGACGGTCTCGTACATCGGAACTGACGAAGACTGGCTTGCGGTCGTCAATCCTTGGAACTTGGAGGAAGGTCTGCTGATACTCCTCTAATGTCGCCTTGCGCTGCTTGCCACTGATGCGCTTCTGCGGATTCGGTGGCGATTGAGCCTCGTTCGTTGATGTTTCCTCTCTATAGGGAGTTGTTGCAGCAACTTTCTCTACAATTGCTCTCAACTCTGGGTTCTCTACATCATCATAGAGAGAATTACAACTACTTGGATTGGCTTTGTTGCCATACGTAGAGGGTTTAACAAAATCCAAATACTCTTTTTCCATCAGCTCCTTTTGCCCAGGAGTCAAGACTGCATCTTTTGTTTTTGCCATAACTTACATTGTTTAAATTGTTGGTATAGTGGTCACGGTTTGCACCATTGACCGATTGTCGGGTGCAAAGTAAGTGTACTGAGTGCAGTCATGCAACTGATTGGGTGTAACGTGGCAATTTAGTTGTGGCTTGCTTATTTGCATACCGAGATAGCTGTGAGAACTTCAACGTATTTCTCAACTCATCATTGTTCATGTATTCGTTGCAGTCGTGCAAGTTTTTCTTGTTGCTTTTGGCGTTGAAGTCGGCAAACCCCGGCAACATACTGCCACAGAAATTGAAAACGCTTGTTTTTAGATTGCCGTGCCTTATCTTTGCACTCACAAACGTGGAGCACAGCATATGCGTGGAGCTTTGCGACATATAACATAGTATTAACTTAGAAAAAAGAAAAGTATGGGATTCATCGTATTCGAGGAAGAGGCATTCAACTATCTTGATGCCCAGTTGGAGAATTTCGTGAAGCGCATGGACAGAATCCGTGAGCGCAGTGAGGACAAGACCATGAACAAGTGGCTCGACACGCAGGACGTGTGTCAGACGCTCAACATCTGCCCACGGACAGTGCAGACGCTTCGGGACAACGGAACTTTGGCTTATACACAAATCAGCCACAAGACCTACTACAAGCCGGAGGACGTGATGGCTATCGTAGCAGTAGTGGAGGACAGGAAAAAGGACATGCGCTTTCGCAAGCGCACAGGATAGGCTGTCAATATACAACAGCCACTTTATCCAATGCAGCAAGTAAACCGAGTAACGTAAGTATCAACAATAAAACGAGACAACTATGAGCAATGAAGTAATGACAAGAAACAGCGAGTGGATGAACCACATCGTGAACCACCTCAACCGAATGGTTGACAATTTTGAACGTGCCGTGATGAACTACCGCCCCATGCTTGGCGGTGAGCGGTTCATGACGGACAAGGAGCTTTGCGCCAGGCAGCAACTGAGCCGAAGAACCCTGCAGGACTACCGAAACAACGGTGTCATCCCGTATATCCAGCTTGGCGGAAAGATACTCTACCGCGAGTCCGACATTCAGAAGATTCTGATGGCTAACTATCGTGAGGCGTACAGAATGAAGGGCTTGTAGGAGAAATACATGTCCTTGATGAGTGGGGTGAAATGAACAAGGCGACAACGTATAACTTACCGAGTATGGCTGTTATAGGTTGTCGCCTCGTTTTATTGGCTATACCGAGTTGTTCGTGTTTGCCGTGTATCATTTGTGTTACCTGTATAAATCTAATACCATGCTAAAACACACTGCGGTGGTTCGCCCAAGTGGCTGGAGGCGCAAAGCCTCCAAGGAACGTTGCTTGAAGGATTCCTATACAATTAGGAATCATCTCTCTTCATTCTTTTGCATTACATACTACTCATGCAATGCCAAAATATCAATATGCACCAAAATATTATATAGACTATGGAGATAAGAAAAAACACCTTTTTCTTCTTCGATTTTAAAAGGTGAAGTACAAATCCACTATAAATGGAAAAAACAGGTATTATAAGTATTTTAAACCATCCTATAACATCATAATATGAATAAAAAAAAGTACAAGCGTATGTTGCCCAGTACAAACATATCACAAATGCCATTACAAATTTCAAAAAGACAAATGTCACTTGTTTGTTTTTTAGGTACAATAGGAAATATGCTATAGGAACAACTGTTGCAAATAGCATATCTCCTCTCCATATTATATAAAAATCCAAAAGGCTCATTTTAGTTCATTATTTGTTTAATATTGCAATTTTAGAGAAATAAATAGAATAAAGCAAATGAATTTAAAACCTTTATAAAATTTTAATAAATATTGGTTTTCAAGGAATAGAGATCATTGATGAAAAATGTAATTGCTACACCATTATATTCTTCGACCACAGGCAGACCAACTTCGGGCGGTTGGTCTGCTTTTTGATGATGGCTTGCATGATGAACTCCCGAAAGGCTCTGCTCTCAATGCTGTTAATACGGAAGGCTACCGCAATGACGAGTTCAAGGCTATACACATCATAGCTGATGCGGTCGTTCTTCCTGACATGACGGCGTACACCCTGCTCTTTCAGAATGCCATCCTTGAATATAGCCTTGACAGCCTTGCGCACATAGCAGCCGAACACATTATACATGTCGGCAATCTCCTGCATGGTCATCCATACAGTATCGGTCGGTATGGATACCGTTCCGCTCTCGCTGATAGTTATAACTCCTCTGTTCATTTTCCAATAGTTTTTTCGTTCGATAATCTGTTCATTTCTCGCTTGGCAATAAGCTTATCCATGTCATTTGAAATCTTCTGCTCCGTCACCTGCGCATAGACCTGTGTGCTTGTAATGTCTGCGTGTCCCATCATCTTGGCTATGCTGCCGATGGGAATGTCCTCGTTGAGCATCAAGACTCCGAATGTATGGCGGCTGGCGTGGAATCCCAACTTATTACTTATGCCAAGCACCATTCCAAGGGTATGCACATCAAGATAGATGTCTTTCTTCTCACCCAGTGGAAAAACAGGCTTGCTGTCGTCCGTGGTATTGTAGAGCGAAAGAATCTTCTCGGCTATCGGATGGAGTGGCACGAAGAACTCCACGCCTGTCTTCTCTCTTTCCTTGCGGATGAACTTCCTACCCTCGGAGTTCTCACTGATATGGCGAGGGTACAGTTTCTTTACATCTATATAGGATAAGGAGGTGAGCGAGGCAAAAATGAAACATCTGCGTGCAAGCTCCGTTCGCTCATCAGCCATCGGGGTAGAGAGCATCTTGATGAAGTCTGCCTTGCTGATATGGGTCATCTTCGGGGCTGCCTTCTTCTCATACCCTATCTTGGCTATGGGATTGAAGCGGATAATGCTCCTGTCCACTGCCTTGTACATCAACATGTTCAGCCAGAGAAGGCAATGGTTTACGTAGCTGTCGATGCGTCCCTGGTCTCGTTTCAGGAATAGCTTGTATTCCTCCCCGAAATTCTCGTCTATGTCCTCAAAGGCGATGTCGTCCTTATCCAACGAATGGACAAAGTCTCTCAGATTCTTCTGCCATGTCCGCTTGTGCAGAAAGGTTTGTCTGGCTTTTGCGGTTCGATACCATTCCACGATGGTATCACCAAAGCTCAGCAAGAACCTTCCTGTCGTGTCCTTGTCCTTCAACACAGCCTTCAGCATTTCCACGGTGATGATGCCGTTGGCGACAAGAAGTGCGTTGTACTTGTCCTTGATTTCATCGAGGAAACTTGCCAATCGTCCGTTGTCCCTTGCGTTCCGTACCTCTCCCTTCTTGGCGTTCCACTCCTGTGGGGTACAGGATATGCCTGTGGAAATGGCAGCACTTTTGCCGTCAACGGTGATGCGGCAAAGTATGTTGGCTGTTCCGTCTGCCTTTACCTTCTGTCTGTTGATGTAAGGCAAAATTGAAAATGTACTTCTGCTCATAGTTGTTGTCCTTATAATATAATAATGTGGTTGAACTGTGAAAAGAAAAGTTGAAAGCCTTGTTCATAATGCGAGAACGAAGTCCTTCTCGGTTGCAGCGATGAACTTGTCCATGTCCTCAAACAGCTTCTTTTGGGTTACTCTCGCATACCGCTGCGTCATCTTCACATCCTTGTGACCGAGCATCTTGCAGATGGTCTCCATCGGCACACCAGCCTCCAGCGTAATGAGGCTGGCGAACGAGTGTCGTCCCGAATGGTAGGAATAGGTCTTGCTCGTTTCCGCCAACTTGCAGATGGTGATGAGATCGATACGAACACGATTCGTGCTCAGCAATGGGAAAAGGGTATCTCTTGCCTCGTCCTCGTATTTCGCCATCAGCTCCAACGCCTCGGGCAGGAGTTTCACCCTGGCAAGTGTTCCGGTCTTCTTGCGGTTATAGACGAGCCATTTGTCGCCATCCTCCAACACCTTGACATTGGCTTTCGTGATGGAAACGGTGTCTATGAAGGCTGTTCCTGCATAGCAGGCGAAAAGAAACAGGTCACGGCTAACGGATAGTCTCGGCTTGTCTTCGGGCAGTTCCACATCACGGATTTTTATGAAATCAGACATGCTGAGAGCCTTGGGTGTCATAACCTTTGGAGTGCCAACCCGATAATGGGCGAACAGCAGGTTCTTGCACAAGCCTCGCTCAAAGGCGATGCGGCACATCTTCTTGAAGAGCGACACATAGATGGTGATGGTTCCTGATGAAAAGCCTTTCTCGTCAAGCAAGTAATGGTGAAAGTCACTGATGAAAGGCTCGGTCAGCTGTCCGAAAGCCAAATCAGTCAACCTATACTTCTCCCCGATGAACTCAGCGAGATTCTTGCGAATCTTTCTGTAAGTCCAGACACTGCTCTTCGACATATCGATGCCCTCATGTGTGCTGAGTTCACTGATATGCTCGTCCACGAAGGAGAGAAGGGTGGTCTGTGTCTTGACGCTGCCCTGCAAGGCCTCCTTGACATCCTTAGCCTCGAAGTCCGTTCTCTTTTCCACAAGCACATCGAAAGCCTTTTGGATGGAAAGCAACAACTGCCCGATGTCCTTGTTGGTTTCCACGGCTTCCTTGCTCTTGCCCTCCAATCGGCTGGCACGAGGATTCCAAAGCGATGGAGTGCAAGACAACTTGCAGGAGAACTGCGCCATAGTCCTGTTCACTGTGATGCGTCCCATGATGGGAGCTTTTCCATTCTTGTCCATTCCGCTCTTTTTTAGGTAGAGCAACACCTTGAATTTTTCGATTTTCATAACGCTTACATTTTGAGTGTGCAAATATAATCATTTTGTAAGCGTTCCTTGATACGCAAAACATTGAGAATCAGCGCAATAAAATCCGTTGATGCACAAAGTTGCCTTTCCGCATTGTTACCTGCTTTGCATAGGTAACTGTGGCTCACGATTTAGTAACTGAACTACTTCAATATTCCTCACTCGCTTGCTTTATGCCGATTTGGCAACTTTGTGCAAATCTGCTCATTCCCAACTGTTTACGTTCCAACCTCTCTTATTCTCCTTTGACTGCTTTAGAGCTTTATGTTAATATATATAATCCGGCGGTCGATGTATTTAAACGTTTCAAAATAGCTTCATCAGAAGGGATAACTCTTGATAACTGGGTAGCGGAAATTCTGTCTGATTCACTAGATAATATTTGGGTGTTGATTCCTGATCAGGGACTTTTTCGTTATAAAGACGGAAAGGTACATCATTATTCATTGATAGATAAAGACAATTTAAAAAATAATAATCCGGAATGTATTTGTATCAATGAGCAGGGCGAAGTATGGGTAGGTACATCAGGAATAGGTTTATTCAAGTACAATTATCGGGATGATAATTTTGAACAATATTTGACAGACCGAATGGGACGTTCGTTAATTGACAAAACAATTATAAGTATTTGTTTTCAGAAAGAAAATGCTATTTTGGGAATACATGAAGGAGATTTGCTGAAATATAATACTCGAACAGATGAGTTGAGTGAAGTTTCGTTCCTTGGTGAGAAAAAAACATTTTTGCGAGATGTAATGTGTTTTGGAGATGAAATTTGGGTAGGTTCTCTTCATGGAATTTTCATTATTAATGAGAAAGAAAATAATGTTATTCATTTGAAAGAAGACCTGATGCGTTCATTTAGTTTATCGGATAATAGTATTTATTCTATTTATAAAGATTATGAAGGAGGAATTTGGATTGGAACAATGTTTGGAGGTGTCAACTATCTGCCTAATCGTATCTTGACTTTTGCTAAATATGTACCGGGAAGCGATTCATATTCTTTAAATACCAAACGTATCCGTGGATTGGCAGAAGATAATAATGGGTGTATTTGGATAGGTACTGAAGATAATGGTGTTAATGTATTGGATCCTCGAACAGGTAAAGTACATCAGATATATGATAATGTTCCAGGTCGTCTCATTACACTATCAGTAAAACATTATGAAAATCATATATATGTTGGATTATTTAAACAAGGAATGAATGATATTAGTATACCTGGTGAACATCTTAAATACGTCAGTGATAAGGATTTGGGTATTGAAGAAGGAAGTGTATATAGTTTTTTAAAAGATAGTAAAGGTCGTACTTGGATAGGACCTGGGTGGGGATTATATGTATCACAACCTAAGGAAAGGAAATTTCACCGTGTGGAAGAAGTAGGATATAACTGGGTTTTCGATATAATGGAGGCTAGAGATGGTACAATTTGGCTTGCTACTATGGGAAATGGTGTTTGGAAATGTGATCCTAAGAATAATTCTTATAAGAATTATTCTTATAAGGAAGGAGTTGACAACTCTCTAAGCTCCAACTCCGTCAGCTCCATCATGCAGGACAGTAAAGGGAATATATGGTTCTCTACCGACCGTGGTGGTATATGCAGATATAATGAAGCGCAGGACAACTTTACCACTTTCAGTATTGAAGACGGACTACCGGATGACGTAGCTTACAACATATTGGAAGATGATGCCGGAAATCTGTGGTTTGGCACCAATAAAGGATTGGTCAAGTTCAATCCCGAGAGTGGAGATGTACGTGTCTTTACCAATAAGGACGGATTGCTGGGTAATCAGTTCAATTATCAATCGGCATTGAAAGCTCAGGATGGAAGGTTCTACTTCGGAGGGGTGGACGGATTGATCGCGTTCGATCCTACTGTTCAGGAGGAGGAAAAGCCGCTTCCGCCTGTTTACATTTCCAAGTTCAGTATATATAATAAGGAGGTGACGGTGCATACTCCTGAATCACCCCTGAAACAATGTATTGTACATACGGATGAAATCGTCCTGCCTTACGACCAGGCCAATATAAGCTTTGATGTGGCATTGCTCAGCTACTCTACGGCCGAGTCCAACCAATACTATTATCGTATGGAACCGCTTGACAGGGATTGGGTACGGGCAGCCAGCAACCAGAACATCTCGTATGCCAAACTTCCGCCGGGAAAATACACCTTCCGTGTGCAGGCTACTCACGGCAGCAAGTCCGAGTCGTCCACACGCTCTCTGTCTATTATCATTCTTCCTCCGTGGTGGCAGTCTATCATTGCTTACATTGTATATACCGTATGTATTATCCTGATCGTGGTTGGCACCATCTTATGGTACAAACGCCGCAAGGAGAAACAACTGGAAGAACGGCAAAAGCTGTTCGAGATCGAAAAGGAGAAGGAACTGTACGAATCCAAAGTGGACTTCTTCACAGAGATAGCGCACGAAGTGCGTACCCCTTTGACACTGATCAACGGTCCTCTCGAAGCCATTGAGGAAATGGAGATACAGGAGCCCAAGATGAAGAAGTATATCAGTGTGATGGTCCAGAACACCAAACGCCTGCTGGAACTTACCGGACAACTGCTGGACTTCCAGAAGATCGGTGCCAACAAGCTGACCATGAAATTTGAGAGCGTGGACATTACCGAACTTCTTGCCGGAATCGTGGCACGCTTTGAAGTGACGTTCAGCCTGAACCGGAAAGAATTGCAGTTAAAATCGACAGATGAGCAGGTGTGGGCAGCTGTAGATAAAGAAGCAATCACCAAGATACTGAGCAACCTGCTCAATAATGCGCTGAAGTATGCTAGCCAGAATGTACTGGTAGAACTGGAAAAGGGAGAAGACAGCTTTACGATTCGTGTCACCAGTGATGGAAACAAGATTCCGGCCGAAGTCAGCCAATATATATTCGAACCGTTCTATCAGGTGGACAGAAAGGAGAAGCCCCGTAATGGAGTAGGCATCGGCTTGTCTCTGGCACGTTCGTTGGCATCCCTGCACAAAGGCACGATCTATCTGGATACCCGTCAGGAAAACAATATGTTTGTACTGACCATTCCTTTGAATATGGAGGGCATTAAACAGGAGAACAACAAAGCCATACAGAAAGACATTGTCGAGCTGGACGAACATACGCCCGTCACGGCCGATATGTATGGATATACCCTTCTGTTGGTAGAAGACAACGAAAGTATGCTGACCTTTATTCTCGAACGCTTGCAGGAAAACTTCACCGTAGAGACAGCGATGAACGGGGTAGAAGCACTGGAAATATTGAGAAGCAGCCATATCGACTTGATCATCAGTGATATCATGATGCCTGTAATGGACGGATACCAACTCTGCAAGGAAGTAAAATCGGATATGGAGCTTTCTCATATTCCTATTATCTTCCTGACAGCCAAGAATGACATCGACAGCAAAATCAACGGTCTGAAATATGGTGCGGAAGCATACGTTGAGAAACCTTTCTCTTTCAATTATCTGAAAGAACAAGTCCTGTCCTTGCTTGACAACAGGCGCAGGGAAAGAGAAGCCTTTGCGAAACGCCCCTTCTTCTCTGTCAACAATATGCAGATGAACAAGGCGGACGAGGAATTTATGAATAAAGTGATCAAGGTCATTGAAGATAACATAACCGATGATAATTTCGGTGTAGAACGGATGGCGGATATACTCTGCATGAGTCGTTCTAGTTTGTTAAGGAAAATCAAGACACTGTTCAACTTGTCTCCGCTCGATTTTATCCGGTTGATCAAGTTGAAAAAGGCAGCCGAGTTTATCCAGGAAGGTAAATACCGGATCGGAGATATCTGCTATATGGTCGGCATCAATTCGCCGTCTTATTTCAGCAAGTTATTCCTGAAACAATTCGGCATGACACCCAAAGATTTTGAGAAACAATATCAATCCGGCAAGCAGATCATTATCACGCAGGAGATAAAGAATGTCGAGGCAGGAGAGGGCACAAAATAGATAAAATACCTCTTTTAGCCCGCATTGGAGCTTATTTGCCGTATTTTTATCATTTTTTGAATCGTTTGTATATAGTAAAGGAGATGCCAATCCTTACCTTTGTGGCATACCTCAATAAGAGAAAAAGGTTTCTTATTCGGGTATGCTTTATTTTTTTACATAAGAACATTGTACCATATGAAAAACCAAAAGCTACTACTAAAAAAAATGTCGGGAGTATCCCTGATGCTTCTTCTGTTTCTTTTCATTTCCAACTGTGCCAGTGGAGACAAGATTTTCTCTACCGATGTATGGAATATAACTTACGATGATCAGCAAGGGGGAATAGCACTCACTTATAAGTCAAAAAATATTTGTAACGGAATGTATGCTTCCTATCAATGGGAAGGGAAGGAGATCAAGACAAGTGACTATGCCCGCCATAAAATCAGTACGGGCAAAGTTTCCGATTCTTTCGGGAAAGGACATATATATAAGGTGGAGTATACGGATAAGGAGCTTCCGAAGCTGACTCAGTATTTCTATCTTTATCCGGGTAAGGAATATATACTGACCGATTTTACGGTCGAAGCGAAAGAGGAAATCCGTTCCGGCAGAATGGCTCCTGTTAATGTCGATTCTATATCCGGATTCTTGCAGGCAGGTGATAACCGTGCTCTTTTTGTTCCGTTCGACAATGACAAATGGATCAGATATCAGTCTCACCCGCTTGGTTTCGATACATTGGTGAGTTATGAAGTGACAGCCATATTCAATAATGAAAGCCGGAACGGTCTGGTGATCGGCTCCGTAGAACATGATAACTGGAAAACAGGTATTTCAATAGGTAAGGGGGATCGTGATAACATTGGTTCGCTGGTATGTTATGGGGGCATAGCAGATGAGCAGACTCGTGACGTAAAGGCTCACGGTGCATTAGCAGGTAAAAAGATTAAATCCCCTAAAGTCTTTTTGGGTTTCTTTGAAGATTGGTGCGATGGACTTGAAGCGTATGCAAAAGCCAACGCTGTAATTGCCCCTCCCAAAGCATGGGAGAAAGCTGTTCCATTTGGTTGGAACAGCTGGGGGGCATTACAATTCAATCTGACTTATGAGAAAGCGATGGAAGTCTCCGATTATTTCAAGGAGAATCTGCAGAATAATCATTTTGTAAACCCTGATCAGACTGTCTATATCGGTCTGGATTCCGGTTGGGACTGTATGAATGAGGAGCAACTGAAGTCATTTATCGAAAAATGTAAGTCGAACGGACAGATCGGTGGTATCTACTGGACTCCGTTCACCGACTGGGCACGCGATCCGGAACGGACGGTAGATGCCGCACCGGAATATAAATACAAAGATATCTATCTCTATGCCAACGGAAAGCCGCAGGAACTGGACGGCGCTTATGCAGTCGATCCAACGCATCCGGCAGTGGAAGCTATGATGAAGAAGACTTCCGGTTTGTTCCACCGTGCAGGATTCGAGTATGTGAAGATGGACTTCATGACACACGGTGCGATGGAAGCGGACAAATGGTATAATCCTGAGATTACCACAGGTATACAGGGATATAATTATGGCATGAAACTGCTCAATCAATATTTTGGAGATATGTATATCAATCTCTCCATTTCTCCTGTCTTCCCTGCCCAGTATGCGCAGTCACGCAGAATAGCCTGTGATGCGTGGAATCAGATCAAGGATACCGAATATACATTGAACGCTCTTTCATACGGCTGGTGGCAGAAGTATATCTATCAATATAACGATGCCGATCATATTGTACTGAGAGATGCTACCGACGGAGAAAACCGTGCCCGTATTACTTCGGGTGTCATTACGGGTATTTACATTACAGGAGACGATTTCAGTGCGGGAGGAGGAAAAGACGCCAAAGAAAAGTCACAGAAATATCTGACCAATGCGGCAGTGAATGCAGTAGCGACAGGAGAAGTGTTCCGTCCCGTGGAAGGAAACGGAGAGAAGTCGGAACATATCTTTGTAAGGAAGACACCCGATGGTCGTTTCCATTGTGCGGTATTCAACTACTCGGACCAGGAACAGACAACTGTGCTTTCGTTAGAAAGAATAGGATTGGACAAGGCACGCGGCTATCAGGTGAAAGAGTTGTGGAGCGGCAATGAGACTTTTGCCACAGGACAGCTTGAAGTGACCGTACCCTCCAAAGACGTGCAATTACTTGAATTTAAATAACCGAAGAAATGAAAAAATATCAATTAACACTCTTATCGTTATGTGTGGCAGCCTTTGCGCAAGCGAAGGTCACATTGCCGTCATTCTTTACCGATAATATGGTTATTCAGCAAAACAGTCAGCTGACGTTGCCGGGAAAAGCAAAAGCCGGTAAACAAGTGACTGTGAAGGTGAGCTGGAATCATGAGAAATATACGGCTAAAGCGTCAGCTGATGGTCATTTTAGCATAGAAGTCCCGACTCCGCCTGCCGGAGGACCTTATCAGATCATTGTTTCGGATGGTGAGAAACTAGTGTTGAACAACGTCTTATCGGGCGAAGTCTGGATATGTTCCGGTCAGTCGAATATGGAAATGCCCGTTGCCGGATGGGGAAAAGTGATGAATTACGAACAGGAGGTTGCCGATGCCGATTATCCTTCCATCCGTCTGTTGCAGGTAAAGAAGACCGTCGCTTTCTCTCCGCAGGATAACGTAGAAATGAATATGAACGGCTGGCAGGAATGTAGTTCCGCTACTGTACCGGAGTTTTCTTCCGTTGCTTATTTCTATGCCCGTAAGTTGTGGAAAGAACTGAATGTGCCCGTTGGGGTGATTGACTGCACTTGGGGCGGCACACCTGCCGAATCATGGACAAGCCATCAGACATTGAAGCAAGTCGTGGGATTTCAGAAAAAGATGGCCGAAATGGAAAGCGCAGGCTTCCAAAGAGAGAAACTTGTCGAACTTTACCATCGGGAAATGGACGAGTGGCTTCAGCAGTTTGATGCCAAGGATGCCGGATTCAAAGACGGAGTTCCCCAATGGATATCAGCTCTTCAGACAGGGAATGAATGGAAACCGATGGAACTGCCCGCTTATTGGGAAACTCGCGGACTGAATTTTGACGGCACTGTCTGGTTCCAGAAAGAAGTGGAAATACCTGCTGACTGGAACGGCAAGGAAATCTCCTTCCATCTGGCTATGATCGACGACGACGATGTTACTTACTTTAACGGGAAGGAGATAGGAAGAACTTCGGGATGCAATACGATGCGTACTTATAAGATTCCCGCAGCCTTGGCAAAGGCAGGCAAAGGGGTTATCACCATCCGTGCCATAGATTATGGCGGCGAAGGCGGTATCCACGGAGAACCTCAGCAGATGTATATGGAAGCGAACGACAAGAAGATTTCCTTGGCGGGCAACTGGAACTATCACACCGGAGTATCGATGACCGGTGCACCTTCTAGACCATTGTCTCCCGAAGGAACCGGCTGGCCGACATCCTGCTATCCGACCGTACTTTACAATGCAATGATACATCCTTTTACCGTCTTCCCTATCAAGGGCGCTATCTGGTATCAGGGAGAAAATAATGTAGGATTCGACGAGCAGTACAGAGTACTTTTCCAATCAATGATTACAGATTGGAGAAGGGCATGGAAACAGGATTTTCCTTTCTACTTTGTGCAGTTGGCCAATTATCTGAAGCCGGAAGAAGTACAGCCGGACTCCAAATGGGCGGCTCTCCGTGATGCACAGGCACATGCGCTGCACCTACCTAATACAGGTATGGCATGTGCCATCGACCTCGGCGAAGCTTATGATATCCACCCGAAAAACAAACAGGAAGTAGGAAAGCGACTGGCGCAAGCGGCATTGGCGAAGACCTATAACAAAGGTACATACGAAGTGCCCGCATTCCTTGGATACCGCATTTCGGGACGTACGCTGATTCTTAGTTTCGATCAGGAAGTAGTAGCCAAAGAAGGTACTCCGAAAGGCTTTATACTGGCAGGACCGGACGGGAAATACGTTCCGGCACAGGCTATTATCCGGGGAAAAGAAGTCATTCTGCAATCCGACCGGATAGAAATACCGACGGCGGCCTGCTATGCGTGGGCAGACAATCCTGTTTGTAATCTATATGGCAAGAACGGGCTTCCCGTACCCCCGTTCCGCACCAGAGAATAAATATCAACCATAACAATGTAAACCATGAAATTAAAAGCATTCTTACTTTTTTTTCTATTGAGTTCTTTTTCTCTTTTGCAGGCTGCCGACAAGCCGCTGATCAAAATAGAAACCGAACGGACCAGCCTTATCTATCAAGTAGCTGACAACGGACGTCTGTATCAGAAATACTTGGGCAAAAAGCTTAACCATGATTCCGATATCCAGTATCTGCCACAAGGGACTGAAGCTTATCTGACTCACGGTATGGAGGACTACTTTGAACCGGCTATTCACATACGTCATAACGATAATAACTCTTCATTGCTGCTGAAATACGTAGATCATTCGAGCAATGCCATCGGTAACGGGGTCAACGAAACCGTAATTACCCTTAAGGATGATAAATACCCTGTGACCGTGAAGCTGCATTATGTGGCTTACGGCAAAGAGAACATTATCCGTACGTTTACTGAAATCAGCCATGAAGAGAAGAAACCTGTGATACTTTGCAAGTATGCTTCATCAATGCTTCACCTGAACAGCAGCAAGTATTTCCTGACTGAATTTTCCGGTGACTGGGCACACGAAGCCAACGTGACCGAAAGAGAACTGGCTTTCGGTAAAAAGGTGATCGATACGAAGTTGGGTGCACGTGCCAATATGTTTGTATCTCCTTTCTTCCAGCTGGCTCTTGACAATCCTTCGCAGGAGAATGCAGGCGAAGTGCTGGTAGGAACCATCGGATGGACGGGTAACTTTCGCTTTACTTTCGAAGTGGACAACAAAAACGAACTGCGTATTATCAGCGGTATCAACCCGTACGACTCCGAATACAGCCTGCCCGCCAGAGAAGTGTTCCGTACTCCGGACTTCTATTTCACTTACAGCACGCAGGGGAAAGGTGAGGCCAGCCGTAACTTCCATGACTGGGCGCGCAATCATCAGGTGAAAAACGGTAATGATACCCGCATGACTTTGCTCAACAACTGGGAATCTACCTATTTTGACTTTGATGAAAATAAACTGATCGGCTTGATGGATGAGGCTACCAAGCTGGGCGTAGATATGTTCCTGCTGGACGATGGTTGGTTTGCCAACAAATATCCCCGTAGCAGTGACCATCAGGGGTTGGGCGACTGGGAAGAGACTGCCGACAAACTTCCGAACGGAGTAGGGCGTCTTGTTGAAGAAGCACAAAAGAAAGGTATCAAGTTCGGTATATGGATAGAGCCGGAAATGGTAAATCCCAAAAGCGAGCTTTACGAAAAGCATAAGGACTGGGTGATTCATCTGCCTAACCGTGATGAATACTACTTCCGCAACCAGATGGTGCTCGACCTTAGCAATCCGAAAGTACAGGATCATGTATTCGGCGTGGTGGACAACCTGATGACCAAATATCCCGGCATCGCTTTCTTCAAATGGGACTGCAACAGCCCGATTACGAATATCTATTCGGTGTATCTGAAAGATAAACAGTCTCATCTGTACGTTGATTATGTGCGCGGACTTTACAAGGTGCTGGACAGAATCAAGGCTAAATATCCTAATCTTCCGATGATGCTGTGTGCCGGTGGCGGCGGACGCTCCGACTATGAAGCATTGAAGTACTTCACAGAGTTCTGGCCAAGCGACAATACCGATCCTATCGAACGCCTGTTTATCCAATGGGGCTATTCGCAGATCTTCCCAAGTAAGACACTGTGTGCCCACGTCACTACTTGGAATCGTGGAACCAGTATCAAGTTCCGTACCGATGTAGCCATGATGTGCAAATTAGGATTCGACATCAAACTGGAAGACATGAATCAGAATGAGCACCTTTACTGTGATCAGGCAGTCAAGAACTACAACCGTCTGAAACCTGTCATCCTTGAAGGTGATTTGTATCGCCTCGTTTCTCCTTACGGAAGCAACCATACTTCTTCCATGTTTGTAGGCAAGGACAAGAAAACGGCTGCGGTATTTGCCTTCGATATCCATCCGCGCTATGCGGAAAAGACATTGCCTGTCCGCCTGCAAGGGTTGAATGCCGACAAGAAGTACCGTGTGAAGGAAATCAATATGATGCCCGGTAGCGGTTCCTCATTGAAGGGTAACAACCAGGTTTTCTCCGGAGAATATCTAATGAACGTCGGACTGGATCTTTTCACAACACAGCAGCTCAACAGCCGTCTCATTGAAATAACAGAAGAATAAAAAGCCATAGACATAAGAAACATATCTTATAAAAACACCATGAACCATGAAGAAATTACTTTTAAGTGTATGTGCATTTTCATTGACTCTCGCTACGTTGCAGGCAGGGGAAATCACTAAATATGTAAATCCGTTTATTGGAACGGGGGCCATCGATGGGGGACTTTCGGGTAATAATTACCCGGGGGCGACCTCGCCGTTCGGTATGATACAGCTTTCTCCGGACACCAGCGAAGCTCCCAATTGGGGGGACGCTTCCGGCTACGACTATAACCGGAATACGATCTTCGGTTTCAGCCATACCCGCCTGAGTGGGACAGGAGCCTCGGACCTGATCGACATTACATTGATGCCGACCAGTAGCGGACGCACTTCTTCCGCATTCACGCATGACGAAGAGAAGGCCCGTCCCGGCTATTATCAGGTAATGCTGAAAGATGAGAATATTAATGCAGAGCTTACCACTACTCAGAGAAACGGTATCCACCGCTATCAATATCCCGCCGGCAAAGATGCGGAGATTATATTGGATATGGACCACTCGGCAGATAAGGGCAGTTGGGGACGCCGGATCATTAACTCTCAGATCCGCATTCTGAATGATCATGCAGTGGAAGGTTACCGTATCATCACCGGATGGGCGAAACTGCGCAAGATTTATTTCTACATGGAGTTTTCCAGTCCTATCCTTACTTCTACGCTGAGAGACGGCGGGCGTGTTCATGAAAACACAGCCGTGATCAACGGTACGAATCTTCATGGCTGTTTCCGTTTCGGCCAACTGAATGGCAAACCACTGACGTGTAAGGTAGCCCTTTCATCCGTCTCTATGGAGAATGCCCGTCAGAACATGGAACAGGAAGCACCGCACTGGGATTTCGACCGCTATGTGGCTGCTGCGGACGCTGATTGGGAAAAACAACTGGGAAAGATCGAAGTGAAAGGTACGGAAGTGCAGAAAGAGATATTCTATACGGCTCTTTACCACACCATGATACAGCCTAACACCATGTCCGACGTGAACGGCGAATACATGGCTGCCGACTATACGACCCGCAAAGTAGCGAACAATGAAACTCATTACACCACATTCTCCCTGTGGGATACTTTCCGCGCTTCTCATCCTCTCTACACATTGCTGGAACCCGAACGGGTGACTGACTTCGTGAAGAGCATGATACGCCAGTATGAATATTACGGCTACCTGCCTATCTGGCAATTATGGGGACAGGACAATTACTGTATGATCGGTAACCACTCCATCCCTGTGATCACTGATGCCATCCTGAAAGGTATTCCCGGAATTGATATGGAGAAGGCCTATGAAGCAGTCTATAACAGTTCGGTAACCTCACACCCCAACTCTCCTTTTGAGGTATGGGAGAAATACGGCTTTATGCCCGAAAACATTCAGACTCAATCTGTCTCCATCACTCTGGAGCAGGCTTTTGATGACTGGTGTGTTGCCCAACTGGCTGCAAAATTGAACAAGGATGCCGATTATCAGCGATTCCACAAACGCTCCGAATATTACCGGAACCTTTTCCATCCGAAAACGAAGTTCTTCCAGTCCAAGAATGACAAGGGAGAATGGATCGAACCTTTCGACCCGTATCAATACGGTGGAAACGGCGGGCATCCGTTTACCGAAGGAAATGCATGGCAATACTTTTGGTATGTTCCGCATAACATCCAGGCCTTGATGGAACTGACAGGAGGAACGAAAGCCTTTGAACAAAAGCTGGATACCTTTTTTACCTCTACCTATAAGAGTGAGCAGATGAATCATAACGCTTCGGGATTTGTGGGACAGTATGCACATGGTAATGAACCCAGCCATCACGTAGCTTATCTCTATAATTTTGCAGGTCAGCCGTGGAAGACGCAAAAGTATGTCAGTCATATTCTGAACACGCTGTATAACAACACTTCTTCGGGATATGCCGGAAATGATGACTGCGGTCAGATGTCTGCCTGGTATGTATTCAGTGCGATGGGATTCTATCCGGTCAATCCTGCCGACGGCCGGTATATCATCGGTTCCCCGCTTTTGGATGAGTGTACTTTGAAACTGGCAGGTAATAAGGAGTTCCGTATCCGGACCATCCGCAAGTCTCCCGAAGATATCTACATTCAGTCGGTGACTTTGAACGGGAAGAAACACAAAGATTTCTTCATCACTCATCAGGACATCATGAACGGTGGTACGATGGTATTCAAGATGGGTAAGAAACCATCCGGATGGGGAAAGTAAACAGTATGAATTCAGATATTGTATCTAATAGAAACATGGATGAGTTATATCATATAGGGCAATAAATATTATAGCCTTGTTTCTATATAATAAGAGACTGTCTACCTCCTGACAGTCTCTTATTATTATTTTCTTATTTAACCTCTTCGGAAGTCTGTAACATCTGGAACAACTTGTCCAGCTTTGGAGCCATGATAATCTCCGTACGGCGGTTCTTGCTTCTGCCTTCCGCTGTTTCATTGTCGTCAACAGGCATATATTCGCCGCGACCGCTGGGCTGTATCTGCAAAGGATTTACACCGTAGTTCTTAATCAGGATACGTACGACGGAGGTAGCACGAATCACGCTCAAATCCCAGTTGTCTTTGAACTGTACGGTGTTGATCGGTTTATTGTCGGTGTGACCTTCGATAAATACGTCGATGTCGGTCTGCTTGTTCAAGACTTCCGCCAATTTGCCGAGAGCTTCCTCTCCGCGTTTATCCAGACGGGCGCTTCCTGACTGGAACAGCAATTTGTCCGACATTGCCACATACACCTTTCCATCCTTTTCACGAACCGTCAGTTCGTCTGTGCTAAAGCCCAGTAACGCGTCTTTCACACTGTTCAGCAGTTGTTTCACTTTCTCGTTCTGAGCGTTGATCATGTCCTGCAACTCGTTGATGGTGCGTTCTCTTTCGCTAAGTTCGTTTTTCTTCTGACTCAACAAGGCATTCAGTTTTTCCTGTTCCGTCATGTTAGTACTAAGCATGCTCTGATACTGACGGATACTGTTTCCCATCTGGGTGGTATCACGCAGGAGCTTCTTGATTTGTGCTGACAGCTGGTCGCCCGTGTTGCGGCAATCAGTCAATAAACTTTGCAAGCTGTCGATACTTGCAATACGTGCGGCTTCTGTCATCATGAACTTCTTTTTCGTTACACATGAAGTACATAATAACAATGTAAGGAAAGTAAATAATGCAATTTTCTTCATTACGCTTTATTTTTTTTGCAAAGAAATAATTTTCTTCTGAAGATTACAAAAATTCTTTTATTAAACTCTGTGTCATATAGTTAAGAAATGACCTGAGAGAATTTTACTGCTGGCACTTCGTTGATGTCAAGACAGGCTGTTGTGCGGAATATGCTAAAGAATCAGCGTTGCAGAAACTCGCAAAGTTTCTGTACAGCCAGTGCACGGTGACTGATCTTGTTCTTTGTTTCGTTTCCCAGTTCGGCAAAAGTCTGTTCGTACCCTTCGGGCTTGAATATCGGGTCATAACCGAAGCCGGAATCTCCGCGCTTCTCTTTGATGATTTCCCCTTTGATCACACCTTCAAAGAGATATTCCTTTCCGTCGAGAATCAGCGAAATGGCAGTGCGGAATTGCGCTTTCCGATTCTCTTTTCCTTCCAGTTCGTGGAGCAGCTTGCGCATATTCGCCTGAGCGTCGTGTCCTTCGCCTTCGGCATAGCGGGCGGAGTACACTCCGGGCGCTCCGTTCAGAGCTTCCACTTCCAGTCCGGTGTCATCGGCAAAGCAGTCCAGCTGATAGTTCCGGTAGATAAAAGAAGATTTCAGCAAGGCATTTCCTTCCAGCGTTTCGGCTGTTTCGGGAATGTCCGTGTGGCAGTCAATGTCATTCAGACTGAGCAGTTCTACCTTATCCCCGAGGATGGCAGCTATTTCTTCGAGTTTATGAGCATTGTTGGTGGCAAATACAAGTTTGCGTTTCATTGTCTTATTCTTGTTTTTTAGCGGAATTATCCGGATTCATTCACCTGTTTATTTCACTTTCAACTGATCGAACCCTTCGCCATACACCCCGATGACGGAACTTTGCGAGATGAAAGCGTTCGGATCGATACGTTTTACCAGTCGGAAGATATCCAGCGACTGACGCCTTTTGGCCAGTACGACCAATACTTTTACATCGTTTTTGCTGTACCATCCGGTACCGTTGAGCACGGTCACCCCACGGTCTGTATCTTTAATGATGCGGTCGGCTATCTCATCATACTTCTTGGAGAAGATGAAGAACTGTACGGACTGACGGGCGCTGTTGATAATCCAGTCGAGCACGACACCAATGATGAACAGAGTGACGAAACCGAAGATTACCCGACGCCAGTCGTGAAACACAAAGTAACAGGAACCGATGATGAACACATCACAAATCATGATCATCCTTCCAAGGGATACGTCTTTGTATTTGTTAACAATAGCGGCGATGATATCCGTTCCTCCGGTGCTGCCGTTATAATTGAAAGTAATGCCCAGACCTACACCGCACATAGCCGCACCGATGATACAAGCCATAAAGTCCTGTCCGCTGCCGAGCAGTAGAGGTTTTCCGTCGGCCGACATATCGGGCGTTTGTATGTAGTTGTTTACCAACACCTGGAATATCCATAGCAGGAAAGTCAGCATGAAAATTGCATAAGTAGTCTTTATGCTGAATCGCGGACCTAATATCTTGATGGCAAATGTCATCAGAACCGCATTGATGATGAAGTACGACCACTGGATAGGAAATCCCGTTGCGTAATAAATGATAGCCCCGATACCGGTAGTACCCCCTGTCGTTATCTGGTAAGGCAGCAGAAATGCCGCCCATCCCAAAGCATAACTGATCAATCCGAGAGTGATGTAGATATAATCCTTCACTTCTCTCATTATTTCCGCTTTTGCTGGTTTGCGCATTTAATTAATAGGTAATAAGTATTAAGTAATAGGTAATAAGTCGTAGTCGATAGGTACAGGTAATAAGTATTAAGTATTAGGTATTAACCTTGCGGATATGCTCGGAAAGCAGCTGCGGTTATTACCTATTACTTATTACCTGTTACTTATTTTAAACTACCACATTTACAATCTTCTTCGGCACCACGATGATCTTCTTCGGTGTTTTGCCTTCGATCCACTTCTGCGAACGTTCGTCGGCTAATACGGCAGCCTGGATGGCATCCGAAGCGGCATCAGCGTCAAACTCCATGTTGAAGCGTGCTTTTCCGTTGAAGGAGATGGTATAGTTGATCGTATCTTCTTTCAGATATTCTTCGTTGTATGCGGGCCATGCGGCGTCACATACGGAAGTTTCGTGTCCCAGTGTATCCCACAGTTCTTCGCAAACGTGCGGAGCGAAAGGAGCGAGGGTGATAACGAGCTGTTCCAGTATCTCTTTCTTGTTGCATTTCAAGTTGGAAAGTTCGTTGACACAGATCATGAATGCGCTGACAGACGTATTGTAAGAGAACTGTTCGATATCTCCCGTTACTTTCTTGATCAGTTTGTGCAGGCTCTTCAACTCTTCCTTCGTTGCAGGCTCGTCTTTCACCAGATATTCGTCGGTACGGCTGTAAAACAATGACCAGAACTTACGGATAAAGCGGTGTACACCGTCAATACCGTTCGTATCCCAAGGCTTGGACTGCTCAACCGGACCGAGGAACATTTCGTACATACGAAGGGTGTCTGCACCGTATTTGTCCACAATCATATCCGGATTGACTACGTTGAACATTGATTTACTCATCTTCTCAACCGCCCATCCGCAGATGTATTTTCCGTCTTCGAGGATAAACTCTGCTTCCGCATATTCGGGACGCCATGCCTTGAATGCTTCCAGGTCGAGGATATCATTGGATACGATGTTTACATCCACATGAAGTGGAGTCACTTCGTATTGGTCTTTCAGGTTCAGTGAAACGAAGGTGTGAGTATCTTTGATGCGATATACAAAGTTGCTGCGGCCTTGAATCATGCCTTGGTTTACTAACTTCTGGAACGGTTCTTCTACTACCGATGCACCTACATCGTGCAGGAACTTATTCCAGAAACGGGAGTAGATCAAGTGTCCGGTAGCGTGTTCCGTTCCTCCTACATAAAGGTCTACGTTTTTCCAGTATTCGTCCACTTTCGGGTCCACCAATGCTTTGTTGTTGTGCGGGTCCATGTAGCGCAGATAGTATGCGGAAGAACCGGCGAATCCCGGCATGGTGTTCAGTTCCAGCGGGAAGATGGTAACGTTGTCGATCTTTTCGTTTTCTACCGTGCACTTGTTTACCGTGTCCCACGCCCATTCCTTGGCGTGTCCCAATGGAGGTTCGCCTGTTTCGGTGGGGAGGAACTTGTCTACTTCCGGAAGTTCCAGCGGCAGACAGTCTTCGTCGATCATGTACGGCATTCCGTCTTTGTAGTACACAGGGAACGGTTCCCCCCAGTAGCGCTGGCGTGAGAAAATGGCGTCGCGAAGACGGTAGTTCACTTTCACACGTCCCAGATTATGTTCTTTCACATATTGCTTGGTCTTTTCAATGGCTTCCTTGATGGTCAGTCCGTTCAGAGACAGATCACAGTACGGAGTTACATCCGGACGCGGAGAGTTGCAGACGATACCTTCCTTGGCATCGAAGCTTTCTTCGCTTACGTCACAACCTTCTACCAACGGGCGGATTTCGAGTCCGAAATGCTTGGCGAAAGCATAGTCGCGGCTATCGTGGGCGGGTACGGCCATGATGGCTCCTGTTCCGTATCCTGCCAATACGTAATCGCTGATCCAGATGGGCACTGCTTCACCTGTAAACGGATTGATAGCATACGAACCGCTGAATACACCGGTCACGCTGCGGTCGGCGATGCGTTCGCGTTCCGTACGTTTCTTGGTGCGGTCAAGGTAGGCGTCTACTTCTGCTTTCTGGGCGGGAGTGGTCAGCTGGGCTACCAGATCACTTTCCGGAGCCAGAACCATGAAGGTCACACCGAACATGGTATCTGCACGGGTAGTAAAGATGGTAAATTCGAGATCGCTGTCTTTTACCTTGAACTGTACTTCGGCACCTTCGGAGCGTCCGATCCAGTTCTTTTGAGTTTCTTTCAGTGATTCGGTCCAGTCGATGGTATCCAGTCCGTCGAGCAGACGCTGAGCATAAGCGGATACACGCAGACACCACTGGCGCATCTTCTTCTGGACTACGGGGAAGCCGCCGCGTTCGCTGACGCCGTCTATGACTTCGTCATTTGCCAATACGGTTCCCAGTGCCTGGCACCAGTTCACCATCGTTTCGCCGAGGTAGGCGATGCGGTAGTTCATCAGGATTTCCTGCTGTTCCTTTTCGCTTTTGGCTTTCCATTCTTTGGCGGTAAAGCTGAGTTCTTCGCTGCAGGCAGCGTTGAGTCCTTCGTTTCCGTAGATTGCGAATGCATCGATCAGTTCCTGGATAGGGCGTGCCTGCTGTTCGTCGTTGCAGTAGTAGCTGTTGAACATCTTTTGGAAAGCCCATTGGGTCCAGTGATAATATTCGGGTTCGCACGTACGGATTTCGCGGCTCCAGTCGAAAGAGAAGCCTATTTTGTCGAGTTGCTCGCGATAGCGGTCGATATTAGCTTTAGTAGTGATTGCGGGATGCTGTCCGGTCTGAATAGCGTATTGTTCCGCTGGCAAACCATATGCGTCATATCCCATCGGATTGAGTACATTGAAGCCACGCAGTCGTTTGTAACGGGCGTAAATATCCGAAGCGATGTATCCCAGCGGATGCCCTACATGCAGTCCGGCCCCTGACGGGTAAGGGAACATATTCAATACATAGAATTTCTGCTTCGATTCGTCTTCCGTAACCTGGTAGGTTTTCTCTTCCACCCACCTTTGCTGCCACTTCTTTTCAATCTCCCTGAAATTGTACTCCATAGTGATAAAGTTTTTATTTATAGTGATTTATACTGTTATTTCAATTTGAGCCAGCAAATTTACGTGTTTATTTTCAGATAACCACGTAGTGAGTGAAAAAAACCTTTCTTTTATAATAAGGTATTGCCCGAATAACAAGGTAATACCTGATAAATGAAGAAATATCACGGCAAATACCGTCCGGCTATTGACTTTCTTGTTTTTATTTCGTATATTTGGAGGAATATAAAACGGAATAGTAATGATAGGATATATAAAAATTATAACATAAGTTCAATAGGTGGATGTGCAGAATTGCATAGCCAGGATAACGAATGGGCAAGAAACTGCGAAGGTTCTTGCCCATTTTTGTTATAATAATTCCATTGAGGCTGCTGGAAACGCCTAAAAATAGTTTATAATAAACTTGGGGACCGTTTATAATAAACTCTCTCGTTATTTATTAAAAACGATGAAGGAGTTTATTCGATTCCGGGGGTGTAGTGTAAGAAAGGGAGAAAACTTTTTTTGAGTAAAGTTCTCTTCCTTTCTTTATGTGGTAAAAATATGATATATTAATAGGACTGTTTTGATAGTGGTGATTTGTTTACAAACGGGCGCTTCTATCTGTAAGACTCTCTTTTTCGTTAGACTTTTGGATAATATGTTTCTTTCATTTGGTATTATTATATACGTATTAATGTGAGTATATTTGGGGAGGATTGTTTGATCGTTTATAATACAAAGAATATGGATAAAATGTGAGTGTATACTGGTTATAGTTGAAGTCCTGTCGGGATAATCTTTTTAGAGTGTTAGCTGAAAAAGCCTTTAAATAAACGTTAAACTAGCCTGGATACCGACTAAAAAGTATTTTTTCCAACCTATATCCTTTATTTTCTCCTCGAATTAATTGCAAATTAATTACTAAATTAACTAGCGGGACTTACATTTGTGCCAGTTATCATAAAATTCTAATAAATGAAAAAGTTGCTGGTACTATTAACAATGCTTCTTACATCCTTCTTTGCTGAAGCGCAAAAAAGCAGAGACTATTGGAATAACAAGCTAAAGCTTATCTCATTCCGACTACCTCTTCCGGTAGGATATATTCCGAAGATTGGTCAATCCTGTTGTAACTAACCGAATAAATAAATTGAATATATATGAAATATCTTATCAGCTTTTTATTCTTAGCTCTTGCTTTTTCAATGAAAAGTGAGGCTAAAGTGACATTACCTTCCATACTCGGAGATAATATGGTATTACAGCAGCAAGCAGAAGTCAAACTATGGGGAAAAGCCCGTCCCAATGCTACTGTAACGGTGAAGACTTCGTGGAACGGGCAGACATATAAATCCTCATCGGATGGCAAGGGAGGCTGGTCGTTAACAGTATCTACCCCTGTTGCGGGAGGCCCTTACAAGATCATCTTCAATGACGGCGAATTACTGACGTTGCAGAATGTACTGATCGGTGAAGTCTGGTTCTGTTCGGGACAATCGAATATGGAGATGCCGATGGGCGGTTTCGACCGGCAACCGGTCAGAGGGACGAACGACATTATTGCCAAAGCCAAACCATCCACGCCTATCCGAATGTATACTACAGATTCAAAGGATGGGAGATGGGTACGCCAGTTTAGTAAAACGCCTGTGGAGGACTGCCAGGGCGAATGGCTGGAAAATACGCCGGTAAACGTTTCCCATATCAGCGCCGTGTCTTATTATTTTGCGCGTTATATACAGGAAGTGCTGGAAGTTCCGGTCGGCATCGTCGTTTCTACGTGGGGAGGATCAAAAATAGAGGCATGGATGAGCAGAGAATCCATAAAGCCTTTTAGTAGCATTGATCTTTCCATCCTCGATAACGATGCTGAAGTGAAGAATCCTACCGCCACTCCGTGTGTACTCTACAATGGCAAGATAGCTCCTTTGACTAATTTTGCAGTGAGAGGCTTCTTGTGGTATCAGGGCGAAAGCAACCGTGACAATGCCGATCTTTACCAGAGCCTTATGCCTGCCTTTGTGGCTGACTTGCGTGCGAAATGGGGCAGGGGCGAACTTCCTTTCTACTTTGTGCAGATAGCGCCTTTCGATTACGAAGGAGCCGACGGTACATCGGCTGCCCGCCTGCGTGAGGTCCAGTTGCAGAATATGAAGGATATACCAAATAGCGGCATGGTTACGACGATGGATGTCGGCCACCCTGTTTTCATCCATCCCGTAGACAAGGAGACGGTAGGGAACCGACTGGCGTATTGGGCATTGGCGCAGACCTACGGCATGAAAGGATTCGGATACGCTCCCCCTGTTTATAAATCGATGGAGATACAGGAGAATAAAATCTATATAAACTTCTACAATGCCCAACGCGGCCTAAGTCCGATGTGGACATCTCTTAAAGGATTTGAGATTGCGGGCGAGGATAAAGTATTCTATCCGGCTTTTGCCGAAATAGAAACCACGACTGCCCGACTGGCGGTTTCGAGTGACAAAGTCTCTCATCCCGTTGCCGTGCGGTATGCGTATAAGAATTATGTGGAAGCAAGTATTTTCAGTATTCATGGCATCCCCGCGGCACCCTTCCGGACGGATAACTGGTAAAAGCAGACGATTACCTGAATAGATACAGCTATTTTATCAGACATCCGGATATTCGCTTTCTTGTTATATCCGGATGTATAACCGGTTCTCTTTCGGCGAAATTTTGTTGAAAATATATCTATCAAAGTCAGTGGGTATATCCATGAATCCCTGTATCTTTGCATTCTCATTAAAACCATAATTATGGAACTAAAGCATGGGTACTATCATCTGATTGCCATACTAACAGTAGCTATCTGGGGACTGACATTCATTTCGACTAAAGTATTGATAAACCACGGGCTGACACCTCAGGAAATCTTCTTTTACCGTTTTCTGATTGCATACCTTGGCATCTGGGTAATTTCTCCCAAACGTCTGTTCACCAATAACTGGCAAGATGAACTGTGGCTGGTAGCAGGCGGTATATTCGGTGGCTCCCTTTATTTCTTTACAGAGAATACCGCTTTAGGCATCACCCAGGCGTCGAATGTATCGTTTATCATCTGCACGGCTCCCTTGCTGACTACTATCCTTTCCCTGCTTTTCTATAAAAGTGAAAAGGCATCGAAAGGACTGATATACGGTTCCCTGCTGGCATTGATGGGGGTAGGGCTAATTGTCTTTAACGGCAGTTTTGTGCTCAAAATATCTCCGATAGGCGATCTGCTGACTTTGCTTGCCGCATTATCATGGGCATTCTATAGTCTGATTATTAAAAAGATGGCCGGGCGTTATCCTACCATATTTATCACCCGCAAGATTTTCTTTTACGGAGTACTGACGATTCTGCCTGCCTTCCTCCTGCATCCCCTGCATCCCGATACCGCTGTACTTCTTCAACCTGCCGTTCTGTTCAACCTTCTGTTTCTGGCCGTATTGGCTTCGCTGATCTGCTATGTACTCTGGAATGTGGTGTTAAAACAGTTGGGAACGGTACGGGCATCCAATTATATTTATCTCAATCCTCTGGTCACGATGATTGCATCGTTCCTTATTCTGGATGAGAAGATTACGTTAGTCGCTTTAGGCGGCGCAGCTTGTATTGTCTGCGGGGTATATTGGGCTGAAAAGAAATAGAGTAGATAAGAAATAGAGTAGATTATGAGAAAAATGATGAATGAGCAGCTTCCTATATCGAAGTCATCTCCTCTGAAAGCTCGTTTTTATGATTATCCTTATTTTACTTACCCGTGGCATTTTCATACGGAGTATGAGATTATCTATGTCAAGGAGGGCACAGGAATGCGTTTTGTAGGAAATAACGCGGAGAAATACGCTGATGGTGATATTCTTCTGCTAGGCTCCGATTTGCCTCATTATATGAAGAGCGATGAGGTGTATCGGCAAGAAGGCAGTACGCTTCGGACAACAGGGACCATCATTCAGTTTGAAAAGGACTTCATGCACCACGCTTTCAATTATTATCCCCATTTTATGAAGATAAAGAACCTGCTTGAAGAGGCGCAACGGGGGATTTACTTTCCCGCAGGATGCTCCCCGCGGCTGGTTGATTTGCTTGAATCGATTCCGGTGGAGACAGGAGTCGATCAGATTACTTCTTTCCTGCAACTTCTGAAAGAAATGGCAAACGTCGCTTCACGGTCTGTGCTATCGACTTCCGATTTTGAAAATGATATTATCTACGACGGATCGAGAATAGACAAAATCATAGTTTACCTGAATAAGAACTATACACGGCAGATTGACCTGAATGAAATATCTTCTCTGGCAGCTATGAATCCTGCTGCATTCTGCCGCTTCTTCAAGAGCAAAACGGGGAAATCATTCAAGAATTACATATTGGAGATGCGGATAGGATATGCGTGTAAACTCTTGCTCATGGGCGATATGAATATTTCGCAGATCAGTGTGGAGTGCGGATTTGATACGATTTCTCATTTTAATAAGTCGTTCAAGAAGCATACCGGATTCACTCCGTCTTACTATAAAAGGATGATGCTGGCTGAATAGAAATGAATGAAAGAAAGAGGCAAACGGGACGTATGGACATAAAAAAAGGGTCAACGCCTTGACCCAACCTTTGTTAACCTTAAATCTAATACTATGAAAAACACATTGCAAAGATACGGACTATTGGGAAATTAGCAAATTATCCAAGTAAAATAGTATGTTTTATAACACGTTTTAATAGTTTTCCTTTACTTGTTAAGAAATATACCCTTCTTTTTTAAAAGGATGCAACACTAATTGTGAAAATTGAAACGGGAAATTCCGTTGATTCTCTGCCGGAAAACTGTTATCTTTGCAAGGTTAATCTCATTATTCACTCAACAAAAAAGAAAAGGAGCGAACCGTGAACGAGGAAGAAATCGTGCTTACCCCCATGATGAAACAGTTTCTGGATTTGAAAGCCAAACATCCGGATGCAGTGATGCTGTTTCGTTGCGGTGACTTTTATGAAACATATTCTACCGATGCCATTGTTGCATCCGAAATCTTAGGAATCACACTGACAAAACGCGCCAATGGAAAAGGAAAGACTATCGAGATGGCAGGATTTCCCCATCATGCGCTTGATACATATCTTCCGAAACTGATTCGTGCCGGAAAGCGTGTAGCTATCTGTGACCAGCTGGAAGACCCGAAACTGACGAAGAAACTGGTGAAAAGAGGTATTACCGAGTTGGTTACCCCCGGTGTATCTATCAATGATAACGTTCTGAATTATAAGGAGAATAACTTCCTGGCTGCCGTCCATTTCGGAAAGGCTTCCTGTGGAGTTGCCTTTCTTGATATATCTACCGGTGAGTTCCTCACCGCCGAAGGTCCCTTTGACTATGTAGACAAATTGCTGAATAACTTCGGACCGAAAGAGATTCTTTTCGAACGGGGCAAACGCCTGATGTTTGAAGGTAACTTCGGCAGCAAGTTCTTCACATTCGAACTGGACGACTGGGTATTTACCGAATCCACTGCCCGTGAGAAACTACTGAAACACTTTGAGACAAAGAATCTGAAAGGATTCGGGGTGGAGCACCTGAAGAATGGTATCATTGCTTCCGGTGCTATCCTGCAATACCTGACGATGACACAGCATACGCAGATCGGTCACATTACTTCCCTTGCCCGTATCGAGGAGGATAAGTATGTGCGTCTGGATAAGTTTACAGTTCGCAGCCTGGAGCTGATCGGCAGCATGAATGACGGCGGCAGCAGTTTGCTGAACGTGATCGACCGTACCATCAGTCCGATGGGAGCCCGCCTGCTGAAACGCTGGATGGTTTTCCCGTTGAAGGATGAGAAGCCGATCAACGACCGACTGAATGTGGTGGAATACTTCTTCCGCCAGCCGGATTTTAAAGAGCTGATCGAGGAGCAGTTGCATCTGATAGGAGACTTGGAACGTATCATTTCCAAAGTAGCCGTAGGACGTGTGTCGCCACGTGAGGTGGTACAGTTGAAGGTTGCCTTGCAGGCCATTGAACCGATCAAGCAGGCTTGTCTTGAAGCGGATAACGCAAGTTTGAACCGGATAGGTGAACAGCTGAATCTTTGTATTTCTATTCGCGACCGGATTGCCAAAGAAATCAATAATGACCCTCCTTTATTGATCAACAAAGGGGGCGTGATTAAAGATGGTGTGAATGAGGAACTGGACGAATTACGCCGTATTTCATACTCCGGCAAAGACTATCTGTTGCAGATACAGCAGCGTGAAAGTGAGCAGACAGGCATTCCGAGTCTGAAGGTAGCTTACAATAATGTATTCGGTTATTATATTGAAGTCCGCAATATACATAAGGATAAAGTTCCGCAGGAATGGATTCGCAAGCAGACACTGGTCAATGCGGAACGTTATATTACGCAGGAACTGAAGGTTTACGAAGAAAAGATTCTGGGAGCCGAAGATAAGATTCTCGTGCTGGAGACTCAGTTATATACCGATTTGGTGCAGGCATTGACGGAGTTTATTCCGCAGATACAGATTAATGCGAATCAGATTGCTCGTCTGGACTGTCTGTTGTCTTTCGCTAATGTGGCGCGTGAGAATAATTATATCCGTCCGGTTATTGAGGACAATGATGTACTGGATATCCGTCAGGGACGTCACCCTGTGATTGAAAAGCAGCTTCCGATTGGTGAGAAGTATATTGCCAATGACGTGATGCTGGACAGCGCGTCACAGCAGATTATCATCATCACCGGTCCCAATATGGCCGGTAAGTCCGCGCTCTTGCGTCAGACGGCACTGATTACGCTGTTGGCGCAAATCGGTTCGTTTGTTCCTGCGGAGAGTGCCCATATCGGTCTGGTGGATAAGATTTTCACCCGTGTAGGTGCCAGCGATAATATCTCGGTGGGCGAATCTACTTTTATGGTGGAAATGAATGAGGCTGCGGATATTCTGAATAATGTCTCTTCCAGAAGTCTGGTGTTATTTGATGAGTTGGGACGTGGTACGTCTACCTATGACGGTATTTCCATTGCCTGGGCAATCGTCGAGTATATCCACGAACATCCGAAAGCGAAAGCCCGTACACTGTTTGCTACGCATTACCATGAGCTGAACGAGATGGAGAAATCCTTCAAACGCATCAAGAACTATAACGTGTCTGTGAAGGAAGTGGACAATAAAGTGATTTTCCTCCGTAAGCTGGAGCGTGGGGGAAGCGAACACTCCTTCGGTATTCATGTAGCAAAGATGGCAGGTATGCCGAAGAGTATTGTGAAGCGTGCAAATACTATATTGAAGCAACTGGAATCGGACAACCGCCAGCAAGGTATTTCCGGCAAACCATTGACGGAAGTCAGTGAAAACAGAAGCGGTATGCAGCTCAGCTTCTTCCAGTTGGACGACCCGATCCTTTGCCAGATTCGGGATGAGATACTGAATCTGGATGTGAATAACCTTACTCCGATTGAGGCGTTGAATAAGCTGAACGATATAAAGAAGATAGTCAGAGGCAAATAAAAACTGATATAACTTATGCGGGGGCTGACTAAAAAGTCGTTAGTAACTTTAAACTCTCCTCCTTCCGGAAGGAGGAGAATGGAGATACTAACGACTTTTAGTCAGCCCCAACGAAGATACTATAGACTTCTTATGTTGTAAGTTATAGGGTTACTTGCCGTGCCAATGGTATGGCCTTATGCTTATACCTTCTTTGTATAGAAAGAGAGGCCGGTTGGCTTCCATGTGCCTTTGTTTCCGTAGGTATCCTTTTCTTCCGTGGTATAGGCAAAGTTTTTTCCGTCTGATATTTCGTAGATACAGTTTAAGTCATCGCTCTTCTTTTCATAGACATACCCTATGATTGTTCCGTCTCCGTTCGGTGCCGGTTCTAATGTCAAACGGTGATTCTTTCCGTCGGAAGACAGGTAAAGCGGTACTGTACCCGGTTCGTGTCTGACAAATACGCTTCCTATCACACCTTGACAGATATCGGCCTTTGCGGTTAACTCCTTATAAGAGGTATAGTAGCGGTGATAGTGCCCGTCACTTGCCTGAAAGATGGGAGCCGTTTGTTGTAAGGACAGTTGGTGCCTTTTGATATGGGCTATTACCGCTTCTTTTATTTGCTGTTTCTTTATGGGGTCGGCTATTACCTCATAGATGGGGATAAGGTCTTCACCGGTCAGAGTAGTTAAGGCGCGATTCTTTTCATTGGCAGATTGTATCCAGGGGCTGATATCCATCGGATCGCCTGTCAGCTGATCAAAGACTTTGTAATCAGCTCCTTGCAATGACACTACAATTGTTCCCCCATAGTTCTTTTTTACTGTTTCTTCGGGATAAGTGATGGAAACATTGGGATGCTTAATAATGCTGCTCTGATGTGCGCCCATCCCTGTATTTGCGGTTCTCAATAAGTTCTCTTCATCATCCGCTACGATGCTGCGATAGAGGGTTTTGCTTATATAACCTAAATGAGTGTTCACCAATATATGAGTACCAAATAGTTCTATGATTGTTTCAGGTGACGCATCTTCCAGCTCTTGCCGGAAATCATCGGCCAGCCAGTTGGACCAATCCGCATTCAGAGTGAGTAATCTTTGAATCACTCCGTTAGCTCCTGAACTGCCAAAGGCAAATGTGTATTGGGATGAATAATCATAAGGTTTCTGAAAATATTTATGACCGGTAATGGTAGCGGTAAACAGCAAATCATCTTTGTTTTCCGCCGGCACCACAAATTTCTTATATTTTGTGATTGACCGAAGAAACTCTTTCATATCACGACCAATGAAGCTGTCTCCTACTCCGCTCGAACCTACCAGATTGCTAATCCTTTCATTATCTATTTTGCTCAGATCAAGCACTGGTTCTTTTACCGAATTATTGTCTATGTAGCTGCCCATAATATCATATCCGGCACCCAGAAAAGGCTGTGTAAGTGACATGGAGGCTTCAGGCCAGCTATTACCTTGTGGTACGGCAGGGCTTATGTAACTGTCATTCGTTTCTTCCGGAGGAGTGTAAAGTAATTCTTCTTTGTCACTGCAACTTGCGAATACGGATGTGACGAAAGGCACCCATAGTAGTTTGAATAGTGTTTTTGTGCTCATATTTTTATCATTTAGTCGCGCTAAAGGTAGATAAAAGGAATGAGAAAATACTATTTGAACAGCACTATTATTTCAGAAAGTCTTCCACCTTTTTATAAAACAAGGAAAGATGATGCCCGTCAATAAATCCGTGATGAATCGTCATCGCGATAGGCATCACCAGTCTGCCTTCCCTTATGATGGCTTTTCCGGCATTCAGCAACGGATAGTTATTGCCGCTTCTCTTCTCTTGTGTGCCGGTGATGGAAGTAAAGTACAGGTCGGGAGTCGCACTTAACAGAATCAGTCCGTAATCTCCGTCGGCTACTTCTTCGTTTTCTGCCGCATACGGATCGCCGTCTTCGGGGATGGCGTCGATAATTAGCCTTGCTTCCTGATAGAAAGTGTCGAAATCGTTGTGGTAGGGGAAACGGGTGGTGAAGAACTTGCCGTTCTCTTTTATCTTGATGGGAGACAACATATCTATGGTGTCATAGAGCACTACACGTCCGTCCGGATCGATGCGGTAACGAAACTCCGGTATTTCGTTGGCTGCACGCAGCACAGCATAAAGATAATGGAGAAAGAAAGACTGTCCGGCGGCTTTGGCACGTTGCCTGGCTCCTCCGCACTCTACTTCGGAGGTAATGGATAATTGGGGATTCTGGAAGTGGCGGAAGAAGTTGAAATTCTCCTTCCGCTCCCAGTTTTCTATATCTATGATTTGTTTCATTTCTTTGCTACCTTCTTCCGGTCATAGAAGAACATAAAGTAGAAACCGATGATGATGAAAGGAACGCTCAGCCATTGTCCCATGTTGAACATCATGTTGTCTTCGAATGCTTCCTGGTTCTGCTTCACAAATTCGATAAAGAAACGGAAGGTAAAGATATAAGCCAGACAGAGTCCGAAGAAGAATCCGCGATGCAGTTTCTTGCTGTAATTCTTATAAAGATAGATCATGATGAAGAACAGGATCAGATAAGCTATCGCTTCATAGAGCTGTCCCGGATGGCGGGGGAGCATGTCTACCCGTTCGAATACGAACGCCCAGGGTACATTGGTCGGGTTACCGATAATTTCGGAGTTCATCAGATTCGCCAGACGGATGAAACAGGCAGTGATCGGAGTAGCGACGGCAATCATGTCCACCACATCCATATAATGAAGTTTCGTCTTGCGACAATACAGCCAAAGGGCGATCATCAATCCGAGCGTACCTCCGTGACTGGCAAGTCCTTCATAACCGGTGAATTTCCATCCGCCGCCTGCCAGGAACTTGATCGGCAGAAGCATTTCCACAAATCCCTTTCCGCTGGTCAGGTACTGTCCCGGATCGTAGAACAGGCAGTGCCCCAGACGTGCTCCAATCAGAATACCGAAGAAACAATAAAAGAAGAGGGGATCGAATTTCTTCTCGTCTATTTTTTTGTCGCGAAACTGGTAATGGACAATGATGTAAGCAAAGAAGATTCCTACTGCCCACAATAATCCATAATAACGGATAGAAATGCCGAACAGGTTGAATAGTTCGGGATTCGGATTCCAGTTGATTGATAATAAAAGGGTATTCATGTTGGATAACGGTTTACGGTTTGTAATTAGTGTTTTGTGAATTTTTCGGCAACCATCCGGTAAGTTGGTATGTCGATACCTTGCTCCTCGGCTGCTGCAATCATGTCAAACAGCAAACCTTGTATTTCCGATTCATGTCCCCGTGCCAAGTCCTTTTGCATGGATGCGGTACTGTCGGGATCGAGTTTATCAATGACTTTCAAATTGTAGCTGACAGGGTCTTCGGGAAATTCGACTCCCAGCTTACGCCCCAGTGCGGCACTCTCGGTAGAAAGGCCGATGAACGTATCACGTACTTTCCCCGGCTTCTGAACTTCACCCATCGGCACGTCATAGTAAGCACCGGTGACGGCCATTGCCGAGATGAACGACCATTTGACGAATGTATCCCGATTGATGTCCGGAGAAATCTCTGCTTTGATTCCACTTTCCTGAAGGTCTTTCTGAATGGCTTCCATAATGCCCGGAGCCACCTGTGTCCCTTTGTGGGCGCCATACACCAGACGGAAGATTTTCCCCATCTGAGTGATCTCTCCCGTGCCGGAAACAAAGCCTACGATGTAGATGCAACCATCGAGCACCGTTACACCCGGAACGAGACGCTGAATGCGTGGTCCTGTCCCGTAAACATTCAGGATAGGGATGACGACTGTCTTCTCATGCGATGCTCTTTTGATGAGTTCGGTAATCGAATCGACGGAATATCCTTTCACGCAGACGAAGATCACATCCGCTTTCCCGTTAAATTCCTCCGCATTCATGGTAGGGATAACCAGCGTATGCTCTCCCTTTAAATCTGATTTCAGTTTCAGACCGTCTTTCTGTATAGCCTGCAGATGAGCTCCGCGGGCAATACAAGTAACATCTTTTCCGGCTAGCGACAAGAATCCTGCGATACTGCCACCGACGCCTCCGGTTCCTGCAATAAGATATTTCATACTGTTTGAGTTTAAACGTTGAATCGGAAGTGCATGATGTCGCCGTCCTGCACCACATATTCTTTTCCTTCCACACCGAGTTTTCCGGCTTCCTTGACAGCCGCTTCGGAGCCGTACTGGATATAATCATCGTATTTGATTACTTCCGCGCGGATAAATCCTTTCTCGAAATCGGTATGGATGACGCCTGCGCATTGCGGAGCTTTCCATCCTTTCTCGTAAGTCCATGCACGTACTTCCTGTACACCGGCTGTGAAGTAAGTTTCGAGGTTCAGCAGCTTGTAAGCTGACTTGATAAGACGTGCGACGCCCGATTCTTCCAGCCCTACTTCGGCAAGGAACATCTGACGGTCTTCGTATGTTTCCAGTTCGGCGATGTCTGCTTCGGTTTTTGCGGCGACAACGAGGATTTCTGCGTTTTCGTCTTTCACGGCTTCACGCACCATGTCTACGTATTTGTTGCCGTTTACCGCACTTGCTTCGTCTACGTTGCAGACGTACATCACGGGTTTGCTGGTCAACAGGAAGAGTTCGTGAGCGATCTTTTGTTCGTCTTTCGTTTCGAAAGTGACGGTGCGGGCGGATTTGCCTTGTTCCAGTGCATCCTTGTATTGAATGAGTACGTCATAAGCCTGCTTTGCAGCCTTGTCGCCACCGGTCTGAGCCTGTTTCTGTACTTTCTGGATACGGCTTTCGATGGTTTCCAGGTCTTTCAGCTGAAGTTCGTAGTCGATGATTTCTTTGTCACGGACGGGGTTTACGCTTCCGTCTACGTGGGTCACGTTATCATCGTCGAAGCAGCGGAGTACATGGATGATTGCGTCTGTTTCGCGGATATTGGCAAGGAATTTGTTTCCCAGTCCTTCGCCTTTGCTTGCACCTTTCACCAGTCCGGCGATGTCTACGATTTCTACAGTCGTGGGGACAATCCGTTGGGGATGTACCAGTTCTGCCAGTGCGTTCAGGCGTTCGTCGGGAACGGTGATTACGCCTACATTCGGTTCGATTGTACAGAAGGGGAAGTTTGCCGCTTGCGCTTTTGCGTTTGACAAACAGTTGAAAAGTGTCGATTTACCTACGTTCGGAAGTCCGACAATACCACATTGCAATGCCATATTAATCTATTATTTCTTTTATTATCAATGAATCATATCATGTGAGCAGCGACTTGGCGCTAATCTCCCGATAAAAACAGTTTTGATTGCCAGCCTGCTCATTTTAGTTTGCAAAGATAATCATTTTTTGAGCTAATGAGGGAAACTTGGTGCACTTTCTGTCTTTTTCTGATAATTGTGCTGGCTGGAAAAAGGTTTTGAGCAAATTGACAAAATGAATTTTTAGTCTCTTCAGAATGCCGTTTTCCTGCCCGACGGCGGGAGTGGGGGAAAATATGCGAATGAAAATCTGTATTTTGTTCATAAATAGGGCGGTATCTGAATCTTTACAAGGCTAATAATTGGGCAACCATGCCCTTCTTGTCAAATATGAAGGCTTGATGCTTTGGATAAGGTTGACTGACACGTTGGATATATATGACCAACACGTTGGATAAGGTTAGCTGACATATCAGCTATTAATGTTCTGTAGGTTGGATATATATATTCTGCGTGTCAAGTAACGACTCCTTTGCATAATCTTCCAATAAAACGGAAATGATATGCAAATAGTCTGCATATTGATACATCCTATTCTTTCTCTGAGAGCTGACTGGCGTTCTTTTCAAAATGTATCTGTCAGCAGAAACGGCAATATGGTGCCATTAATACTTTGAATTGATTTTATTCTGTCACTATGATAATTTCATCTTTAGTGAGTTCTTAAAAAATCCCCTTATTCTCTGGCTTTACTTTCTATTTGAGAGTAATTAAGAATAAGGGGGATTTCAGTATTCGTTATTCGCAAGGCGGTACTTCCGAAATACTGCCATACCGGTGATACTCAAAGGCGATGCTTTGCTCCTTGATATAGTGTATCAGCTCGATGCGCCCTTGCTTCACAGGCGGTGCTGTCGCAATGTATTTATTGGTTTCCGCTGCCCGTTCGTACATGACATCGGGTATATCCGGCGAACAGGTACGTACTCTTTCATATTCGGGCAATTCTTTCAGGAAGTCCTCTAATGATTCTTTCCGGAGTGTGCAGCCGAGTCCGGCAAGTCTGCTGCTACGATCATCTGTCGGGCCAAAACTGATGGTGAGCGGAGTTCTGCATATACGGGCGGCGTGTGCAATCATCGTCGCTTCTTCGTCTGTATCTTTCGGGAAGAGGCGTAGAATCATGTTCTTCAAAGGCAGATAGCGGAAGAGGTTTTGTTCTCCATATAGCCGGTTGACGTCTCTCGGTTTTGAGAACTCTTCCTGATAGGCTTTGGCATAACTCTGTCGGTAGTCGGTCCGGCTGTCCGGTTTGTCGGTGATTTCGAGGAAACAGGTACAGTAGTTGGGGCCACCTGCTTTGATACCACCACCGAAGGCGGATAGTTTCATTCCTCCGAATGGTTGCCGGTTGACGATGGCTCCGGTAATTCCCCGGTTGATATACAGGTTTCCTGCCATTACGGAGTTCTTCCACAGCTTCTGCTCCTTTTCATCCAGACTTTGCAGGCCGGAGGTCAATCCGTAATCCAACCCGTTCACCAGCCTGATTCCTTCTTCAAGGTTCTCGATACAGGCCACGCTCAGCAGGGGACCGAACAATTCGGTGCGGAATGAGAAACTTTCCGGTTTTACTCCCCATTTGACAGTTGGTGCAAGGATGTACTCTCTGCGGTCGATGAAACGCGGGGGAACCAGCCATGACTCACCCGGTTCGAGGTTGAAGGCTTGCAGTAACTTATCGTTCTTGTTGGTAATCATCGGACCGACGATATTTCCGGCATTCCACACACTGCCGGTTTTCAGGCTTGTCGCCGCATCTTTCAGCTTGCTACGGAAGTTTTCGTCTTCGTATACGGAACGTTCGACTAACAACAGCGAACAGGCGGAACACTTCTGTCCGGCATTGCCGAAGGCAGAAGTGACGATGTTCATGATGGCGTGGTCACGGTCGCCCGACGCTGTGAGGATAATAACGTTTTTACCTCCCGTTTCTGCCGATAACGGAGTGGTCGGATTGGCTTTTGCGATATTCTGTGCGGTGTCCGTTCCTCCTGTCAGAATGATATGTTTGATGGCGGGGGCGGTAGTCAGTACTTTCAGTGCTTCCCGGCGGGTGATGATGACTTGCAGCGCTTCCTTCGGCACACCGGCATCCCAGAATGCCTTGGCAAACATCCACGCAACAGGGGCGGCTACGGTGGCAGGTTTCAGTATAACGGTATTTCCTCCCGCCAGTCCGGCTACTATGCCGCCCACAGGGATGGCACAGGGGAAGTTCCACGGGGAGATGACCAGTATGGTGCCTTTCGGTTTCATTTCTACGTCATCCAGCGCGGCAAACTTCTTCATCGCTGTCGTATAGAAACGGGCATAGTCTACCGCTTCCGATACTTCTACATCACCTTCAATGACGGTTTTACCCGTCACGGCACACATACAGCCTATCAGATCGCCCCGCATATCGGCGAGCCGGTTGGCTGCTTCGTACATGATCCGGTGGCGTTCTTCGAGTGTGGTCTTTCTCCATCCGGCAGGGTCTGCCTCTGCAATTTCGATGATTTTCTCCACTTGTGCGCTGTCCGCCTGCGACATTTCACAGATACAGACTTCATCGTCCTGACAACGGTCTGTATATGGGTAGCGGCTTTCGCATACCACCGTTTCCGCACCTATTTGCAGCGGAATGATTTCCGGCTGTTCCGTTCCGTCTTTCTTCCATTTGGAGAAGATAGAACGCACCCATTCCTGATTCTGTGGCAGGTCGAAGTCCGTGTCCGGTTCATTCTTCAGGACGTCTGCCGGTGGGACGGGCGTGTAAGGAAGATTGCGATTCTGTGTGCGTGGGGACACATGACTCAGTTGATCTTTCATGGCGTAGGCATCTTCGAACTGCTTAGCCAGGAAATCCCACTCTTTTGTGTTCGGTCTCAGATTGAAAGAGTGAGTCAGGAAGTTATCAGGTGCCGTATTCTCATCCATCCGGCGGACGAGATATGAGACGGCATTCAGAAAATGTTCGTTTTTCACTACGGGAGTATAAAGAATCACCCGGTTGCCGAGCATGGATTGGGCTCTCCATAGGTGGTTCGCCATCCCTTCCAGCATTTCGAAGGTCATGTATTCGGCTGTACCATATTTCTGAGCCAGCAGATAGGCGTAGGCGATGGAGAACAGGTTATGGGAAGCTACTCCAAGATGCAATACCCTTGCGTTTTCGGGCATCAGTGCCCGTTCCAGCAGATGCAGGTAGTTGGCGTCTACTTCTTCTTTGGAAGGGCGGATCGGATTGGGCCAGCCTCTCAGCGAAGAGATGACGGTTTCCATTTCCAGGTTGCAGCCTTTCACCAGACGCATCTTGATCGGAGCACCGCCTTCTGCCACACGTGCTTTGGCAAATTCGATCAGTTCGGTCTGAAAGTCGTATGCGTCCGGCAGATATGCCTGAACGACGATTCCGGCGGAATAGTTCTTGAACTGCGGCAGGCTGAGCACTGTCTTGAAGAGGCGTAATGTGAAATGGGTATCTTTGTACTCCTCCATATCCAGATTGATAAACTTGGATCGTCTGACTCCTTCTTCGTCCGTATAGGGGAAATCAATCGCTTTCTGATAAAGCGCGGACATTCGCGAAATGAGTTCCGGAAAACTTTCTTCATAATTCAAGGCGTGTGTCTGCGCATAGATTCCCGATATTTTCACTGATATGTAGTTGATGTCGGGTGATTCGAGCGCTTTCAGATAATGGTGGTAACGATGGTCGGCTTCTCCGTTGCCGAGCACCACTTCGCCCAGCAGGTTGACGTTCTGCCCGATTTTCTCCTTTGCACGGATGGCCAGATGCTTCGTGAGTTGCGGACGCGCTTCGTTGATGATGACCTGCGAGGTGTTCATGCGCAGGCGCTTCTTGATGATGGGGATGGCGATAAAGTCGAAATGATGGCCGAATGCCTGATACATTTTGAACAGGAAGCTGTCCCGCTTGTTCAGAAATTCGGGAACGCCGTATTGGTCGAGAAGGGTTTTGATACGTTTGGCAAGTATCCTTCGGTCACGGATTTGCGAAGATTCATCCAGCATCTTCACGAGGAATTTCTTGTCCTGCGGACGTTGTACCATGACAGCGTATTTATGCTGTTCGCGGCGTTCGGCTTCTGTGATGGTTTGTTCACAGGTATTGTACAGTTTGAGTACCCAATCCTGTACTTCGGTAAGGGTCGGTTGATATTGTTTGTCCATACTAATCTGATCTATGTAGATTATGGAAATTAAGAAAATAAGAATCTCAAATGCAATTTACATAGGGTGGCAGGTGGGACTGAACATAACAGCACGGTAGCGATGCAGGGTTTGCAACGCTTGCTGCGAGAAGCGGTCGAACAGATACTGTTGTGTCATATTCGTCGTTTTTTAAAGTGATTAGGTACAAAAGGCTCACACTTCTCGCAAATATAAAAATATCTTGTTGATTTTCAAGCAAAAGGAGAGAAAATATTCTCTCCTTTCAGAATTATTTTTTCTTGCAATAACTACCCGATTGCTTTATAGCTATTACTGATTCGCATTATCTATCCTTACTTAAAAGAATAAAGTTGCAAAACAACTTGCGGGCTACATCAGCCGCAGCCGCAGGATTATTCAGGTTATCAACCAAATCTAAGGTTGAATAATAGATTTTCCCTTTTCCGCAAGAGATGATTCCGACAGCAGAGCCAAGATTAAACGGAGCACTGCCGTATGAGCCTGCCACTAATTCTTCATTATCTATATGTAGCCCTAAACGCCGGTCGCCGTTACGCACCAGGGCTTGATAAGGCCATCCCATTGCTACATTGACCGGAAGACCGTTGAAAAGAGGATGTTCTTTCACGAAATGAACGCCGCCTACCCAGTTCTTTCCTACGGAATAATAGCCATGATAAGCCGAACCTGTATATGCGCTCACAGCATCCATCCATGACTCGGCCGATTTTAACAAGAGCAATGAAGTACCGTCTTCCTTTACGCGATCCAATAACTCTTGGGGAGCAATCGCCGCATGGTCCGGAAGAGACCAGACTAATTGTACGCTTCCCGTGGGATTGCGTTGACTGTATTCCACACGGACAGCGACCTCATCACCTGCTTTCAACAAGAAAGGGCGAACGACGGTCAATTCTTTATTATTTCTCCATTCATCAACAATACGCTGTCCGTTGACGGAAAGACGCATTCCCTGATCGGAAGTAACCCCAATCATATAGGTGCCGGACTGAGGGGCTTTTAATTTCCCATCCCAGATAGCTGAAAAAGATTGGTTGGCAGGAAGCAAGGGGTCCGGTTGGGCACCGTCTGCGAAAGTACGGTCTATCTTGTTGTCTTGGGTCACCCCCGCCAATGTACGTAAGTCATCGTCTTTATAAAGAGAGAGTTCCAAAACCGATTTGCCTTCTTTCTGACAAAATGCTTCAACAGGAACAGGCTGCGGCGCATCCAGGGATGAACGTGTCACTACAATCCAGTCCAGTTTCTCTATATCCGAATGGAAAGCAGGAAGCTCGCATCCGGTTGCTTTCTGGTAAAAGGTAGCAACAGGATCATCGGGAGTACCATATAAAGCACCTTTTCCTTTCAATTGCTTCTTATCCCAGTAAATGCCAAGTACTTCATCTTTCCCTTCGGCGCACAGGTGTCCCGACGCATTCCGTAATTGCGCCTTGACTTGATATAAACCGGAAACTCCTTCTATTTCCAACTGGCAGTGCTCCAATAATAGCTGTCCGAAACAGTCTCCTCCGGTAATGTGCACCTCTTTTTCGATGTGTTTTCCTTCCTTCCCGTCGGGTGTGCAGACAAATACTGATAAACGGTATTTTCCGGAAAGATTTTTTTCATTAACGATGTAGAAATCGACCGGTACTTTTCCCGGCAGGTGTACAAACTGTGTGCGGGGAGAGACCGCTACATAGAGCGGTTGGGTATAGTAAGTAAAGGTGGAAGGATTTCCTTTGCAGTTCCGGTAGATGTCTACAATGCCGGAATGGTTGTCATACGGCATCGCTTCCCAGCCGTTCACTGCATAAACGTCTCCTGTATTCTGCATACGCATTCCTTGAATGCGCCGTCCTTGATGGTCGAAAGAGACATCTCCCATGGCGCGTGTCAGCGAGTCAATGGAGCCGAAGTAAGGTGCCAGGTTCTTCTCATGGAAAAACTGCTGAAATGCCTCATATTGATTCTTCCAGAATAATCCGTCCCACCCCTTGATTCCGGTCTGTTCTATTTCTTTGGCAATTTCGGCAATGCGGGGAGGAGTTGAAAGAGCACCTTCTTCGCCCCGTATATAGATTTCGGTCCGGTTGTCCGTATACATCAGATTGTCTTTCGGACCTCTATAGTAATCTTCCTCCCAAGTGGCAGGCCCTGCGGCGCGATGATTGTCGAACCATCCCTTCCGGTGCAGTACCGAATCGAAAGGTAACAGATTTGCCTTGGCATCCTCTTCCGAATGTTCGGCAGAAGCCCATCCGGAAGTAAAAGTCATCACCCGGCTCGGATCAATGGCATGCGCCTTTTTCATGTCTTCCATACGCAGGGCAGTCAGTTCTTTATCTCTGGCACGAGGACCTCCCCATTCATTTATCAGATTATAAATGACGAGACTTGGATGACTTCTGTCCCGCAAGATCATTCGTTGCAGTTTGGTATTGACTATGGTCCGGATGAAGGGATCGTGTCCTGCGGAGTGAAAAGCTCCCGGCTCTTCCAGATATAGCAGTCCCAGTTCATCTGCTTTTTCGAGCACTACCGGTGAACCGATGGAACGATGGAAATTCAGCATATTCAGTCCTAAAGCCTTGGCTGTAAGTATCTGTTTTTCGGCCATTTCCGGAGTGGCATACAAGCCGCCCACAGGCCAATATCCCCAACTGATGGCGGTAAGCAGCATCACCCGCTGCCCGTTCAGTCTCAACTGGGCATCTTTTCCAATCCCTGTCGGTTCAAACCAGCGGAAACCGAAAGTCCGGGAATCTGCATCCCATATTCTTTTAGCCGATTTGAGTTCGACCCGGCAAACGTACAGATGCGGGGAATCCAGATTCCAGAGTTTCGCATTCGGGCAGTTCAGGTCCATGGTTATCGTATTTTCTCCCTTTTGCAAGATAACGTTCTTCAAATCCCTGCGAGCTATAATTCTCGATGGGTTTTCCTTTTCTGCAACTGTGAACATGAGCTGCCCCTTTTCTGTATTCATCAGGGTATTGTTCACTGTCAGAATCGCTTTCACTTTGGTATATTCCGGTTGGTTCTGCATATAGATGTCTGATATGAACAAAGGAGAGACTGCATCCAGACGTACCCGCCCTATGATTCCTCCGAATGACCTTCCGGGCGGTATCTGATAGCTGCCCCAATTCATCTCCGTGAAGTCCTGCCAATGGAAATTACCTCCCGGATGTGTCACCCGCACTGCCAGAAGTTGCTCTTCACCGGGTTTCACCGCTTCTGTAATATCCACGTCAAAGGGGGATTCTCCAATCATATCATATCCCACCAGCTTCCTGTCCAGATAAATCTCGGCACGCATACGGACCGATTCAAAATGAATCAGCACCCGTCTGCCTTTCAGTGTTGCCGGGAGTTTGATAGTTCTAAACCACCAGCTGACTCCTGCTCCATCGTCCGGACTTGGGCGACTGGAAACTGTACAATATTCCTCCACGGTTCCCGGCACCTGCACGGCTGTGGCATTGGCCGGATTCAGTTGTTCCCAGCCTCCTGTCGGAACATTCACAGGAAGGAGTGACAAATCCGTAGCATCTTCCGGCAGAAACAGTTTATCGTTTTTCCATTCCGCCTGCTTGTCCTGCCATAAATGCCATTCTCCACCATCCAGAGAAAGAGTGTATCTTCCCGCTGTTTTATCGTCCTGTTTTGCATCTACCGACACACTTGTCCATCCACATAGTATGCACAAGTATAACATCCAACTTTTTTTTAAAGCATTCATTGTTTTTCATCTGTTTATTGAGAAAGTACGTCAGATGCAAAATTATAGGGGAGGCATTAATAAAATAGTGTGATGGCGATTAATACAGAGTTAATTTGCAATTAAAACCCATTAATCTGCGTTTGGCGGCAGAAAAGTATGTTTTGTTTGGGGTATTACGGTATTACTTGGGGTGATTTATTTTTCTTTGGATTAAGTTATTTACCAGTGGCTTGCTTTGACTCAAAGTTTAGTATTTGGCTTGATACTTCTTATAAAAGATCAGGAAAAGGATGAAGCCGATCAATGCGAACGGAACACCCGTCAGGGCGGGATAACGGTAGCCGCCGCTGATTGCCAGTCCTCCTGCATAAGCTCCGATGGCATTTCCCAGATTGAACGCTACCTGTACACAGGCAGCTCCGAGCATTTCGCCTCCTTTGGCTACACGGATAATCAATATCTGTTCCGGACTGGATACGGCAAACAGTCCTGCGGTGCAGAGGCACATCAATAGCGCAGCCGCCCATTTGTAGGGAGAAAGGAAGAAGATAAGCAATAGCATCAGGCAGATCAGTGCTTGTGCGGCAGTTCCTACCTTTCCGGGAGTGTAGCGGTCGGAGAGCCGCCCGCTGATCAGATTTCCCATGACCATACCGAATCCGGCAAGAATCATCAGCGGGGTGATACTTTCGGCAGAGAAACCGGAGATATGAGTGAGCATTGGATTGATATAGCTATACCAGCAGAATACGCCGCCATTACCTAATGCCGTAGCACCCAGAATGAGCCAGGGAGCCGGAGTTTTGAGAAAGCGGAACTGTCCTTTGAAACCGGTATCTTTCAGCCCTTCTACCTGAGGAACCCAACGCCAGATGTAATACAGAATGACGATTCCCCAAAGACCTACCAGCAGGAAGGTAGCCCGCCACGAAAGCATGGTGCTTAAAGAAGTTCCCAGCGGTACGCCGAACAGGTTGGCGATGGTCATTCCGGCTATCATGATGGAGACAGCTTCTGAACTCTTGCCTTTATCGGCGAGCCTTTCCGCGACGATAGAACCGACCCCGAAATAGGCTCCGTGAGGAAGTCCGGAGATGAAGCGGGAGATAAGCAGCATCCAGTAGTTAGGTGATAATGCCGCACAGATATTACCTACCATAATCAGCGTGACTAATACCAGCAATATATGTTTTAGTGGATATTTACGTGCTAATGTCAATACAGGGGCGCCGACACAAACGCCTAGTGCGTAGGCGGAAATGAAATGTCCGGCAGCAGGGATGCTAATCTTTAAATCTCTGGCTACATCGGGCAGTATACCCATCATTACAAACTCGGCGATACCCAATCCGAGGGTACCGAATGCCAATGCAATAAGACTCTTCTTCATACGAAACTCAACCTGATACCTGTTACTTTTTACCTTCTTTATTTAGCGTATTTTTACGGGGTGCAAAGGTAAAACAAAATCTCTCAGAATGAGTTCGTCAGGAATGATTTTGATTTAAATCAATTTATTGCTTTTTTATCCACTCAGTCATGTCTTTCAGGACTTCCGGATTTATCGTCTCTTCCAATTGTCCGTATTCGGCTAAAGTTCCTTTCTCACAAGTCTGAAACAGGTGGTTCAGTTTTGGATAGGCTTTGATTGTTACATTCTTGTTTCCGTTCTCGCTGATGTGCTGCTTGATAGCAGTCAGATTCATATCGGCATCTACTTGAATGTCTTTTTCTCCGTTTAATGCGAGGACCGGACACTTTATTTTTTTCAGACTTGCAGTCGGATCGTATCTCATAAAGTGGAGATACCACGGCGAGGTCATGGAGTTTATTTGGGCAGATAGTTGTTGTACGGTATTCAGGTTTTTCAACTGTTCGGCAGACATGGTTCTGGTAACATCAGCGTACACCTCTTTTCTGATTTCATCCGACGACTTGGCCGTTTGCTGTAATAAAGAGTATCTGTGGCGAACGGATGGTTTCATTGTCTGCCACACCGGATCGGGCATCCCTTGCGACTTGGAAATCAATTCCACTTGTTTAAGCATCAAGCTGTCACCTCGCACGGCAGCTCCTGCCAATGATATGATAAATGAGATGTTGGGGTCTTTGGCGGCAATATCAAATGCGATTGTTCCACCGCAGCTATGTCCGATAATGCCGATTTTCCGGGTATTAATTTCTTTTCTGCTGCGTAGATAGTTCAGCGCTGCTTCCGTATCTTTTGCAAAATCTTCATTGGTAGCACTTGCATAATCTCCTTGTGAAGCAGCTGTGCCACGGTCATCGCATCTTAGTACGGCAATTCCGTTACGTGTCAGATAATCGGCGATAACAAGAAAAGGTTTATGCCCCATGATTTCTTCATCTCTGTTTTGAGCACCACTTCCTGTAACCAATACTACAGCCGGAAATTTACTCCCTTTCTCCGGAAGGGTTAATGTGCCTGCCAGAGTGATTCCGTCCTGCGTATTCTTTACGCTGACTTCCTCGACCTTATAAGGAAAAGGTGGCTGAGGCTCCTGCGGGCGTTTAGGTCCGCTAAACTCTCCTTTCGTCAGATTCAATGGGAGGGGCATTCCTTGTGTGAATGTGCCGGTAATGGTTTGGTCCGCATTCAGTTTCCCTTTATAAGAGGCATGGATAATCGGTATCTGAACAGTCAGTGTAGAGTCTTGAAAAGAAGTTGTTTCTGTTTTTATATCTTTGGTTCCCTGATCGGGGCTGTCAAGAGTTGCCACATAAGTTCCCTGTTCCGTATGCTTGATATGGAATACAATGGTTAACGAGCCGGCAGGAAGGGAGAGTTTACCATGCCAAGTGCCCGAAATGTCTTGTGCAAGCAAGGAAGAAGATAATGTCAGTCCTGTCAGTAACATAGCGACAGCTGCAATCTTAGTTTTAAATGTTGTTGTTCTCATATTATAAATAATGGTTGGGAGAATTAGAATTCATTCTTTACGTAGTAGTCAAAATATTTGCATTCGTGCACAGCTTGCTTGAAGAACTGCGTGTCGGAATAGGATTTTGCCAGTTGGTAGAAATAGCTGTCCACCTTCTTTTCTTCATCCGACCGTTTAAAATCAGGGTCGAGGATGTTGTTCCAGTTATCCCACCAGTTTTGGGCATAAAGGTCCATTGTACAGGAGGATGCCATAAACAATGCGCGTGCTTTCCATTCACGATCGGTAAAGTAAGTGGCAGCCTGTTCGTAGAGGGCAAGGGCGTTCTCCATGTTGTTGATAGTCATGTATTCTTGGGTGAAGTCCCTGTAATTGTACTCTTTGCTGTAATCGGGAATACGGTTTGAAACTGCCGAGCCGTATGATCCATACGCAGACCAACAGTAGGAATTATCTCTGAAGTACGTGGGAATATTCCTGTAGTAACCGGTAGGGGATATGTTATAATAATAGTTGGCCAGCATATAGGCAGCTCGTGCGCTTTCTTCCGTCATCATCTGGCTTTCTTTTTCCAGTTGCATCAGGGCAGCGGTCAATGTAGCCTTATCGTGTTCTTGGTTCAGATAGGGATACTGTTCGTACATCGTATCTGTCAGCTGCGAATCGGCAGGTACACTAAACAGTCTCTTGAATCCATTACTGAATATCAATGGGGAGATTTTTGAATAGCCGTTGAACTCGTTCGGCAGGATTTCTACAGGAATATATTTCTCTGTTTCATAATCGTAATCATAGTGAGTGATACTGTAAGATGGCGGAACTTTGGCAAACCATTTCGCAGCTTCTTCAAAGTTATTCATGCGCAGGAAGTAAGTTCCTTCCAATTCGTAAAGCTGGGTTAACAGTGCTTGGTCATTTTCTTTCTCAGCATTACTCATGAGTGAGTTGATAATATTCGGATCCGGATTCTGGCGTAAGTCCTCTATACGGTTGTGAGTAAGGAATGCTTTGCCGTAGTCCTTCTGCATCTTATAGAGATGACCGACAATTTCGTTGATGAAATCTTCATCGGCATTACTCGTTTGCAGGTATTGGCGGATCGTTTTTTCTTCGTCTGTACCGATAAACTTCAGTTGTGCCAGATAGAGGCTGAATTGTGTACGGCTTTTTTGTTTCAGCAATTCGGGTTTCGTGGTTCGGACGGAGTCGATGAGTGCGGATGCTTGTTGGTAGTCTTTGCAGAGGAACGACAGGTGTGCCAGGTAGAGAGCCCAAAAGTCTTTGTCGCTCACTTTGGGGTGATTCATCACTGCTTTGATAACCTTCTGTCCGCGTTCATACTCTGCAAGTACTTTTCCGGAAGGCTGCATGAATGAGCTTGTGTCATCTGTGGCATTCGAATGATTGTAGCGGGTCAGCACATTCCTTTCCATCTTGTTGATATAACGGATGGCGAGCAGCTTGATATAGGGGGATTCGGGATATATTTCGAGAATATTTTCCACCTCTTCCAGTTCGTTGGAGAAGGTATTATACCCTCGGAGCGCGTACATGGCCGCTTTCTCCCGATTGTCTTTACACCAGGTCATCGCTTCGTTCCAGTCTACTTCGCTTTGGATTCTGAAACTGGAATAGGCTATTTTCTTTCTGTTGTCCGAATGGTCGAACACACGGGAGTAGAGGTAGTTGGCATTTGCCAGTTTGCCTATGTTGTAGAGGGCGCCGGCTGTTTGTTCAAGGGCGGCGTAGTAGATATAATGTTCCTGTTTGAGAGGTTTCACGTATAGGTTATACATTCGGATGGCTTCATTGTTCTTGTTGCGCATATAGTGCGCCAAGCGTACGAGCTGGTAGCCGTATCTTAATTTTAGTTCATGATATGGGCAGTGCTGGTAGAGTTCCAGCCCTTTGTTTTTGTAGTGGGCGTACGTCTCTTCCGAAGGGGAGGCGGCACGTTTCATGTCCCACCAGCCATCGTTTTCTGATAGTTGCGCGTAGGGTTCCAGTTCCTTTGCATATTGTAGGTAAGTGAGGGTCTGCTTTCCTGCGTCTGTCTTGTTCAGGGCGATGACGTATGGGGAAGAAGGTTGCTTTAACGACTGGTAAGAAGCGGAATAGAGCAATGTTTTGAACTGTGCTGTATCCATCTCTTGCAGGGTGTTGTTTTTCTTGAAGAATGTCATCCACGCATTCAGGTTCTCGTCGGGCTGCTGTTCGGCGTCCGGATTCGTGTCTTCTCCATAGAATGCGTAGTCTGTGGTCAGGAGGAAAGGTTGCAGACCTTTGTTCTCTAAAAGAAGTTGGTCGAAAAGATTATAGTAGTTCATATAATCGTAGTAATCGCCTCCGCATCCGTTGACGTAGGAGTGGAAGGGAATCACCGCTATGGCGAGTGTGAGGATAGAACGTTTCAGGTATTTCATGAGAAAGCGTTTATGATGTTAGTTAATTGTTGTGTGGAATATTGTTTGAGAATCTCTTTGTCCAGATGGTAGAAGATGATTTCCCTGTTCTCTTTTCGTAGTTTCCTTTGTAGGAGTTGGGCCGCTTCGAGCAAGGTTTCCGGGCTGACCTCTTCTACTTTGAGTTCGTAGTCTTTGTTCACCCATACTCCGCCCAGATAGTGCGATTGGAGTATGTTGTAGACACCTTCTTTCGTTTGTTTATAATATTCGGGATGTGCGCCGATAGTAGCTTGGCGGATTCCGTTAATCAGTTTAATCTGTCCGAACGGATTTCTCACTATTCCCCAACTGTAGAGCGGCAGGGCGATGTCCAGATGCAGCGGATAGGAGCCGACGTCTTTGATATATGAAGCAGCGTCTTTATTGTTTAATATGGTGTTTTTGTTTTCGAAGTCCGTAGGTTCCGATGAAGCGTAATACATCAGCGTTCCCTTGTCCACAGGAGGTATTCCGGTTTTGTCCTTGAACTTGATTTGATGAAGGCGGATGGTGCAACTTACCAGGGCTCCTTTCCTTAGTTTCCGGATGTGTTTCAGGAAGTTGAAGTAGTTTTCTTTTGTCTTTACCGTCCAGTCGCAGTCGAACTGATATTCATTTGGGAGCTTGTTGAAATGCGAACGGTAAACGGTATCTATCCGGTCGGCGCAATTGCGGGCAAGCTTTTCTATATCTGCGGCAGGACATTGCAGGATGGTTTGGTTGGTGATAAATATAACGGGGACTACCTCTTGCTGAAAGTCGGGATTGCCGGAAGAAGGCGAATAGTCTGCCGTAGGGAATGCCCCATTTCCTTTATTGTCTACATCGAACATACGGGCATATATCTTTTGGACTCCGAGTGTATTCAGATAAGCAGTATCCGCGTCTTCTGCACTCAATTTGCTTTTCCAGACATAAAATGCGGGAGTATTCGTATGTCTATCGATGCATCCGGACAGGCAAATGAGTAAAACAGCTAGTTGTAGTAGTCGAATCTGCATATGTTATGAAGTATCCCGGATCATTAAGTTATATTCCGACAGAAAAAGACAATAAGGATACAGAGGACAAAGTTATGAAAAAAAGATGCTTTTACAATTGAAACGCAAAAGTAAAAGTGAATAAAATTACTAACTTAGAACAATAACCAGCAAAGGATGGTGGTTGTAAAACAGTCACCCTCCAATTTTTTAATTTGGTCTTTGATATATGGGGTACTTCAAATAGCGTAAGGGAGTTAAATTGGGGTGATGTGAAGTTAGGTTTGTATATTAAGATAGTGCATTTATAGATATGGATGGACATTACTCCCTATTATTAAACATATGTTCTATTTAAATAAATAAGCACTGACTAAATTTGCATCATTATAAACTATATAATATTATGAAAAAAATAATCTATCTTGTTCCTGCGTTATCTTTAGCAGGTTGCACTTCACAGCAGGTAGAAGAAAAGCCGAATGTGATTGTCATTCTTGCTGATGATCTGGGGTTCGGTGATGTCAGTGCTTATGGTTCAACTACTATTCATACACCGAATATTGACAGTCTTGCCCGTGGGGGAGTTTGTTTCACAAATGGATATGCTACTTCGGCTACTTCTACCCCCAGTCGTTATGCCCTAATGACCGGAATGTATCCATGGAAGAATAAAGATGCAAAAATCCTTCCGGGTGATGCTCCTCTTATTATCAACGAGAGCCAATACACTTTACCAAAGATGATGCGAGAGTGTGGTTATGTGACCGGAGCTATCGGAAAATGGCATTTGGGCATGGGAAATGGAAATGTCAATTGGAATGAGACAGTCAAGCCGGGAGCAAAAGAGATTGGCTTTGATTACTCTTGTCTGATTGCGGCAACAAATGACCGCGTTCCGACTGTTTATGTAGAAAATGGAGATGTGGTAGGTCGTGATCCGTCAGATCCTATTGAGGTGAGTTATGAACAGAACTTTGAGGGGGAGCCGACTGCTATATCCAATCCCGAAATGCTGAAAATGCAATGGGCGCACGGACATAATAATTCGATTGTAAATGGAATACCCCGTATCGGTTATATGAAAGGTGGGAAGAAAGCCCGTTGGAAAGACGAAGATATGGCTGATTATTTTGTAGACAAGGTAAAGAACTTTATTACTGAACACAGAGACTCTTCATTCTTTCTTTATTATGGTTTGCATGAACCTCATGTGCCACGCGCGCCTCATCAACGTTTTGTTGGGAAAACGACTATGGGACCTCGTGGAGATGCAATTGTGGAAGCAGACTGGTGTGTGGGTGAATTACTAACTTATTTGAAGAAAGAAGGACTTCTGGAAAAGACTCTGATTATTTTTTCAAGTGACAATGGTCCGGTTTTGAATGATGGATATAAAGATGGTGCTCCCGAACTGGCTGGCAAGCACGCTCCTGCCGGAGGATTACGTGGTGGTAAATATAGTTTGTTCGATGGAGGTACACATATTCCTTTATTCGTTTATTGGAAAGGAAAGATTCAGCCTGTAAAATCGGATGCACTAGTCTGCCAGATGGACTTGTTGGCGTCTTTAGGAAGCATGGTGGGAGCCACTCTGCCGGATGGACTGGATAGTCGCAACTATTTAAATGCATTCATGGGAACAGAACTGAAAGCTCGTGAAAATTTGATTATTGAAGCTCAAGGCAGACTGGGTTACCGCAGTGGTGACTGGATTATGATGCCACCTTATAAAGGTTCGCAAAGAAACCTGACCGGAAATGAATTGGGGAACTTGGATGAATTCAGTCTGTTTGATGTAAAATCAGACAAGGGACAGAAATCTAATGTAGCTGGCAGACATCCGGAACTGCTTGAGCGGTTAAAGCAGGAATTTTTTGTGCAAACAGATGGATTTTATCGTAGTGAGGTGGAAGAAGAACCATTAAAATAAGCCCGATAACCCCTTCTGGAAAGCATTTGATTGATTAGGTATTAGATTGTTTTGCAGGAATTGGTGTAGAAGGATAGTTTCTGAACATGTGTGCTCATAATAAAACATATTTTCTATCGTCTACACCTTTTTTCTTTTACTTTTGCTGCATCACAATCATACATAAATAACGTTTAACTTTTTAGAATCATATGAAAACACTCATCCAATTTTTATTGGCGACATTCACCATTTTAGCTTGTGTATGTTGCAAGACTGCAAAAGAAGAAAAAACAGACGATAAATTGAATGAAATTACCTTTGCAGATCCGACTATATTTGTAGAAAATGGCAAGTATTATCTCACAGGTACGCGCAATAGAGAACCTAATGGATTTGCTATATTCGAATCTACAGATTTGAAGGAATGGAAGACTGCTAATGGAGATACTCTTCAGTTGATACTACGCAAGGGAGATTCCGCTTATGGTGAAAGAGGATTCTGGGCTCCGCAATTATTTAAGGAAGGAAATAGGTATTATCTGACATATACGGCTAATGAACATACTGCACTGGCATCCTCCAACTCTGTATATGGTCCATTCAGACAAGACTCCATACGTCCTATTGACGAGACGGCCAAAAATATCGATTCATTTTTATTCAAAGATTCAGATGGAAAGTACTACTTGTATCATGTACGTTTCAACAAAGGAAATTATCTGTGGGTAGCTGAATTTGACTTGCAGAAAGGCTGTATTAAGCCCGAAACTCTGAAAAAGTGTTTCGATAATACGGAGGCATGGGAAAGAACGCCTAATTATAAATCGGCACCAGTAATGGAAGGTCCTACTGTTGTCAAACTCGATGATTTATATTATTTGTTCTATTCTGCCAATCATTTCAAGAATATAGATTATGCTGTGGGATATGCTACGTCTACGTCTCCTTACGGTCCGTGGAAGAAGCATGCAAACAATCCTATTATTCACCGAAGCATCGTCCACGAAAACGGCTCCGGACATGGGGATTTGTTTAAAGGTTTGGACGGAAGATATTACTATGTATATCATGTTCATCATTCAGATTCAATTGTGCAGCCGCGTAAGACACGCATTGTTCCGTTAATCTTAAAAAAGGAAAATGACGTATATAGTATAACGATTGATAAAGAAAATGTTATCAAGCCAATGTGGAAATAATAGAAGTATATAAAACAATATGTATTATGATGGATGGTAATTTTATATCTCGAAAAAGAATAGGAGGCATAGTTGCTTTATCCTTTTTACAGTTTGGAAATCTCTCGGGACAAGAGCGTCCGAACATAGTTATGATATTGGCAGATGATATGGGTTATTCCGATATCGGATGTTATGGTAGCGAGATAGAAACCCCGCATATTGATAGTTTGGCGTTACAGGGAATCCGGCTGACTCAATTTTATAATACTTCTCGTTCCTGCCCAACCCGGGCAAGTCTTATGACTGGTTTGTATCAACATCAAGCTGGGATAGGATGGATGTCAGAAGATCCTTTTAAAAATGTCGATAAAGATCCGAAAGACTGGGGTGTTGCTGAATATAGGGGGGCTTTGAACCGTAATTGTGTGACTATTGCCGAAGTTCTTAAAAGTTCAGGTTACCATACCTATATGACGGGCAAATGGCATTTAGGGATGCATGGCATGGAAAAATGGCCTTTGCAGCGTGGTTTTGAACGTTTTTATGGTATATTGGCAGGGGCTTGCAGTTATCTGAGGCCAGAAGGTGAAAGAGGATTGGTCCTAGACAACGAAAAGTTACCTGCACCCGAGGCACCTTATTATACTACCGATGCGTTTACAGACTATGCCGTTAATTTTATAAATGAACAAAAAGATAATACTCCCTTTTTCTTATATTTAGCATATAATGCTCCGCATTGGCCTTTACAAGCTAAAGAAGCAGATATAGAGAAATATTATGAACTGTATCGTACGAAAGGCTGGGACCAGATTCGTAAAGAACGCCATAAACGTATGGCCGATTTAGGAATAATCGACTCAGAGATCGGTTTTGCTGAATGGGAGAATCGTCAGTGGGAAGAGCTCTCTGAAGCAGAAAAAGATCATACAGCTTATAGAATGGCTGTTTATGCTGCACAAGTGCATTGTATGGATTATAACATAGGAAAACTGATTGAGAGCCTGAAAAAGAGTGGAAAGTTGGATAATACTTTGATCTTTTTCATGTCTGATAACGGGGCATGTGCCGAACCGCATAATGAACTTGGTGGTGGCAAGCAAAAAGATATCAATAATCCGGCGGTAAGCGGCCATCCTTCGTATGGCAAAGCTTGGGCTCAGACCTCAAATACTCCATTCAGAAAGTACAAACAACGTGCATACGAAGGGGGAATATCTACTCCGTTGATAATTACATGGAAAAATCGTTTGAAAGGTTTTGAAAATACATGGTGCCACGTTCCCGGATATCTTCCGGATATCATGCCGACCATACTGAATGTAACTGGTGCCACATATCCTTCTACCTTTCACAATGGTAATAAGATACATCCTTTAGTGGGCACTGATCTTATGCCGGCTATAAAAGGAAAAGTTTCTTCCATTCATGAATATATGTATTGGGAACATCAGGGTAATAGAGCTGTCCGTTGGAAAAACTGGAAAGCGGTATGGGATCAGGAAGGAAAAGTTTGGGAATTATATGATATCGGGAAAGACCGCGTGGAGGCTTGTGATTTGTCAGCCGTTCATCCGGATATCCTTAAACAGTTATCGGACAAATGGGCCGTATGGGCAGCTGAGACAAAAGTTTTAATTCCATTTCCTAATAATAAAAAATAATATATAGCCATGAAAAGAATAGATTATACTTTTATGTTGACCCTTGGTGCGTCAATAGGTGCTTGTCCTGTATTGGCCCAGCAGAATGTATCAAAACCTAATATTGTCCTTATATTATTGGATGATGTCGGATATTCCGATTTCGGATGTTATGGTTCGGAAATAAATACTCCTAATATAGATCGGCTTGCTGAAAATGGTATTAGACTACGTCATTTTTATAACCAGGCTCGGAGTGCGCCAACCAGGGCTTCGTTGATTACTGGTTTATATCCTCATCAAGTTGGGAATGGTGCTTTAGGGAAAGTTCCGGGTTATCCGGCATATCAGGGATATCCAAATGAGAATAATGTTTTCTTGCCTGAAGCATTGAAAACAGCTGGATATTTTAATGTCATGACAGGTAAATGGCATTTAGGATATTTTCAAGGTGTTACTCCAATAAGCAGAGGATTTGACCGTTCACTGAACGCTCCGTTTGGCGGCTATTATTTTTCTTCTGACAAATCATTGAAGAAGAATAAAAAAGAAAGAACCAACCAACGAAATCTTTATTTGAATGATGAAGAAATTGGATTCGATGATGATCGTTTACCTGAAAATTGGTATTCTACTCATTTGTGGACAGATTTTGGATTAAAGTTTATTGATGAAGCTATTGAAGAAAAACAGCCCTTCTTTTGGTATCTGGCACATAATGCTGCACATTTTCCCTTGCAGGCTCCTGTAGAAACCATCAATAAATATAAGGGAAAATATATGAAGGGATGGGAAGATGTGCGTAATGCACGATTCAAAAAGCAATTAGAATTAGGGTTATTCGAGCGTCCTGACCAGTTAACACCTCGTAATCCCAAGGTTCCGGAATGGGATTCACTGACTCAGGAAGAAAAGGAGCGCTATGACATGCAGATGGCTATTTATGCAGCTGTTATTGAGGAAGTAGATCGGAGTATCGGGCGTGTGGTAGAACATTTAAAAGAAAAAGGTGTGCTGGATAATACCCTGATTATCCTCCTTTCGGACAATGGTGGAAATGGAGAACCGGGCATAGAAGGACGCTTTGCTGGAAAGAATCCCGGTTCAGCGGGGAGTACAGTTTTTCTGGGTGCTGCCTGGGCAGACGTTGCTAATGCACCATTCTTCTTGTACAAACATCACGGTCATGAAGGAGGTTGCAACACACCGTTTATTGTTTCCTATCCGAATGGAATTGATAAAAGTCTGAACGGCACTATTCAAAAAGACAATTACGGACATATAGTAGATATCATGCCTACTTTGGTGAAACTTACAGGCGCTACTTATCCCTCTTCGCGTGGCGGCCATAAAGTACCTCCAATGGAAGGTATATCCTTACTGCCTTTATTAAAGGGAGAACCGGTAAAGCAAACCAAACCGACCATTGTGGAACACGAAGGCAACAAAATGCTGCGTGACGGAGAATGGAAAATAGTGCAGGAATATAAAGAGCCGAAATGGAGGCTATACAACTTGAAGAATGATCCTACTGAAATGCGGAATCTCGCAGATAGGGAGCCTGAAATACTGAACCGAATGATTCATGATTACCAAAAAATGGCAGATCATATCGGAGTAGAAAGTGAGATCGAATTCAAGGTTGGCAAATGGTATACTCCTGTAGAAGAATATCTCAAATAAGAAGTATCGGAATTATAATCTTTAATTTATAACATATGAAAAATAAGTATCGTAAACTAGCCGTCATCATGCTGACTGCTGTATGTTTCGCGGGGTGTCAACAAGAAGATATTGTATATCCCGAACCGGATGCAAAGGTCGCTGAAACTTATTTGACCTTAAACGAGCTCACTCAGTCCCCTCTACAAGTACCGGGACCAGAGGGAACCTATATATTGAAAGTGATATCTGATGATAAATGGACGTTAAGTAGTTCACAAGCATGGTGCAGCGTATCAGAAACAGAAGGGTTCAAATATTCCCAAGTGCCTGTTTCGTATTCTGAGAATCCATGGAATGAACCTCGTACGGCAGAACTGACTTTTCTTATCAATGAATCGCAGGAGATAAAGATAGTAACTGTGGAGCAAGAAGCCAGCGAAACTTCTTTGGCTGCGGACTCTAAAGAACTGCAATATAACATTGGAGGAGGTGAAAAGGATATTACTCTACAAACCAATGCGGTAGAATGGAATGTCGAAGTAGTGGATGAACCGACCCATACTCCGGTTAAATGGTGTACAGTAACTCCTGTTACAGGAAAAGGAACAGCCACTTTGAAAGTCACTACCGAGAGTAATACGACAGAAGTGGTACGTAAAGCCAGTTTGGTTTTTACAGCTGCCGACAAGAGTCTGAGTATTCCTGTCATTCAGGCCGACAAACTGGAAGCTCCTGTCATTACTTTGGATGATCACAACGATTTCCTGCTTTCATGGAATGAAATTACCGGTGTGGACGGCTATAAGCTGAAAGTCATTGCAGACCAGAACGAAAACACAATCGATATTCCTTCGGGAACGGCATCTTACAATCTGGATGTTATTGACTGGAAAGGATATGTAGGAATGGTTTCTATTCAGTTATTCTCTTACGCAAACATTGGCGGAGGAACTGTAGCTCAGATGGGAAGTGAAATTATAGAGGCACACAATCTGTTTGACGAGACCAGTGGAGACGGAGAAAAAGGATCTGAATATATTATCACGAAGCCCCGTCATTTGAGGAACGTTCAGCAAGTATCTTGATAAGAACTACAAACAGACTGTAGATATTGACCTTACAGGCATAGATATGGCACCTATCAGTACAGAACTGGTCAATAACACTTATAACGGTAATTTCACCGGAGTATACGAAGCAACTAAGGGAGATATTATCGATACCGGTACAGGACGTTCTTCCGAACAATATAAGATAAAGAACTGGACGCTGAATAAAAGTTCCAATACTAATTGCGGTTTGTTCGCTTCTATCGGTGCAGAAGGTATCGTACGTAATGTATGTATCGAGAATGTTGTTATCAAGGCCAAAGCCAAAGTTGGTGCGATTGCCGGTAACTGTTCTGGTAAAATTATCTCTTGCCACACAACAGGTAATGAGGGAAGCATCAGTACGGCTGCAACTACGGATGCTGAAATCTATCTCGGAGGAATTGTCGGTTATCTCACCGAGAAAGGCGAAGTTTCCTATTGCTCTAATACAGCGGCTATTGAAGGGACAGCCGGTTGTGTCGGTGGGGTTGTAGGAATCATAATGCGTGATGCTAACAATGCTCCTGCCGTTGCATATTGTACCAATAAAGCGAATGTAGTTTGCAGCAGCAAATCACCGGTTGGAGGTGTGGTCGGTTCAATAGCGGGAGCAGCAGGAAATGACCTGATCAAAGTGACTGGTTGTGCAAATTCAGGAGAAATTTCTGGAACTCAGGCTAACAATCAAGTAGGAGGAATTGTCGGTCGTGCAACTATTGATACCGAAATATCCCAGTCTTACAATACTGGTTCTATCACTGCGATGGGCTCGGCAAGTGGTATCATCGCACGTATGGGTGGAACCAATGCTATAGTCAGAGATTGCTACAATACAGGTGCGATAAAGAGCACAGGTACAGCTACCAATGGCAACAGCAATGCCGCAGGAATTGTAGCGACATGTACTATAGCAGCAGGAGGTGGCATGACAATCGAAAACTGTCATAACGTAGGAGACATGACAACTGCGAACGGGGCTTCTTTCGGAAACGGACTGTTCCATCGTACTGATGGCAAGATTTCTCAAATAACAATGAAAAGCTGTTTCTCTTTGAACGAAGACGGAAAGTCACAGAGTAGCGGAAGTGACTCATACATATCAGGTGGTTCTTCCAGTTATAAGAACCTGTCTGCAAGTGAAATGAAGAACACATCTTCATTCACAAACTGGAATTTCAGTACGGTTTGGGAAATGGGAAGTGAATACCCGACATTACAGGGCTTATTAAAATAAGGTTTAACAATCAATGAATAACGAATATAATATTATGAAACAGAAGATTCGATTTAAGTTGACGGATAGATACTTAGTCCTACTAATATGCTTTTTAGGATATATATCAACCGTATCAGCACAGTCTCATAAAATTTCCGGTGTGGTAGTTGATGAAGGAAAGTCTCCTATCATTGGAGCTACAATCCAAGTGAAGGGTGCTAACAACGGAACCATTACAGACATTGACGGTAACTTCTCGCTGGAAGTAAAAAATCCCAAGGCCCAGTTACAGATATCGTATATCGGATTTACTACTATAACTGTTCCGGTACAGTTAAAAGGGAAGATGACGATTACAATGCAGGAAGCATCACGCAATTTGGACGAGGTGGTGGTCATCGGCTATGGAACTGTTCGTAAATCCGACCTTTCCGGTTCGGTAAGTGCTGTCAGTATGAAGAATGAAGCTGAGATTATGCCTATCACAAGTGCCGACCAGTTTTTGCAGGGACGTATAGCGGGCGTCAGTATCGCAGCTAACAGTGGTGCACCCGGAGCGGGCATGAATATTCAAATACGTGGTGTCTCTACACTGTCAGGCAATACAGACCCGCTTTATGTAGTCGACGGTTTCCCGATAGAGGCTGCAACAGCAAGTGTAAATGGTGGCACCAGTGAGTTGAGCCAACAGCCGGCGATGAATCCGCTAGCTTCCATCAATCCCAATGATATTGAATCTATCCAGGTTCTGAAAGATGCTTCCGCAACGGCTATTTATGGTTCACGTGCTACGAACGGAGTTATTCTGATCACAACCAAACAGGGAAAAGAAGGAAAAGTCAATGTGAATTACAATGCCCGTGTAGATATTTCCAACATTTCCAAACGCTATAATTTACTGAATGCTCATGACTATGCGCTTTTTGAGAATGAATTGGATCGAACCTCTAACGGCTACGATATGCAAGGAAACGTCATTCCAAGTACAAAAGTCCCCAGACATACAGATGATGCCTTGGAAAGATATAAGATTTATTCAACTGACTGGCAGGACTTAATGTACCAGACGGCAGTATCTCAGGACCACCAGTTGGCTGTCAATGGTGGTAACAAGATGACTCAATATAATATTACTGCCGGCTACACCGATCAAGAAGGTATTATTATGAATACTGGACTCGAACGTTATTCTTTCCGTCTGAATCTTAAATCTGAGCTTGCCAAGCGTTTAGTTTTGCAACTGAACACAAGTTATTCACAGACTGAGCAGAAGCAAACGTCGCACTCTCAATCTTCAAGTATGAACCAAATGGTACGGCGTATTTTGACTACCAAACCGACATTAATGCCTGGAGATCAAATTTATGAAGATGAAAATGTGGAATATGTTCCGGCAGACAATCCTTATATTATGGCGACCGAACTAAAAGACATTCTTCAACAACGGTTCTTCATACTGAATGCATCTTTGACATATAACTTTGGTAAAGGGCTTTCCTGGAAAGGTGCCGGTAGCTTCAACCGCACAGACGGTTCGCGTTCTACTTATTATCCAATAGGTACCAATGCTGGAAACAGTGCCCATGGTATGGCATTTCGTGGAGAAGACAATCGCCAGAATATTGTATTGGAAACGACGGTTAATTATGATCGTAAATTTAAGAAGCATCATCACATCAATGCTGTCTTGGGATATACGCATGAAGACCGTCAGAGAAAGACACTGGCAATTCAGGTAGGTGATTTTGCAGGCAATGACTTGTTGTACTACGCTATCGGAGAAGGAACGAATACGATGGACAAATCCAGTTCAGTCATTCAAACTAAACTTTCCTCTTTCTTAGGACGTATGAACTACACCCTGTATGACCGTTATATTTTCACGGCAACCGGACGCTACGACGGTTCTTCTTTGTTGGCAAGTGGAAACAGGTGGAGTTTCTTTCCATCATTTGCAGTAGCCTGGCGCATTAATCAAGAGAAGTTCATGAAAGACATACCTGCTATCTCTAATATTAAGCTACGTTTGAGCTATGGTGTTACAGGTAACCAAAGCATTGCTTATGCTGCTCCGCTCGCCATTATGAACCATGTCCGCTCTTATTCCGGAGGTGCAGTGACTCACGGTATGGTCAACGGGAAGCTGGCTAATCCTAATTTAGGTTGGGAAAGTACTGCTACCTACAATGCCGGACTGGATTTAGGTTTTATAGACAACCGTTTTAGAGTAACCATGAATGTATATCAACGTACTACCAAAGATATGCTGATGAATTTTGGACTGCCTTTATCATCCGGATACGGTTCTATACCTTACAATATGGGAAAAATGACCAATAAAGGATTTGAGCTGGAAGCCAGTGCGGATATTCTGACAGGTCGCGTAAAATGGACTCTTGGAGGAAACATATACCTGAACCGTAATAAAGTAGACGATATCAGCGGCAATGAGTTACTGGGAACCTCCTATCTTGCAGGTGGCGGTGTATTCAGCCAAAGCATACATATCACTAAAGCCGGTTATCCGGTAGGCAGCTTCTATGGCTACGTAGTGGATGGTGTTTATCAGAATGAAGCAGAAGCAAAACTGGCTCCATTTGATACTCCACAAGCTACTCCGGGTTCTTTGAGATTCAAAGATATTAGTGGACCCGACGGGCTGCCGGATGGAAAAATAACTTCTGACGATATGACTATCATCGGTACGGCAGAACCGAAATTCAATTATGGTATTAATTCTGAGCTATCTTGGAAGGGCCTGACATTATCCATGATTTTCACGGGCCGTGTAGGAGGTGATATCGCCAATTTGAACCGTTATTTCTTGGATTCTTTTACAGATACCAACGACAATATTCGTGCTGAGGCTTGGGAAGGAAGATGGCAGGGCGAAGGAACCAGTAACTTTTATCCGGCAGTAAACGGTTCGCAAGGCAGTTCTTACTTTAACAAGCGTTTCTCTACCTTCTTGCTTGAAGATGGTTCATTTTTCCGTCTGAAGAATCTGACACTCGCCTACCAGTTTAGCTTGAAAAAACTACGATGGTTACGTAGTGTACGTGTATTCGGTACCGTTACCAATGTCTTTACAATCACTAATTATAGCGGTTACGATCCGGAAGTCAGCATTACTTCGGGCGCTATGTCACCTAATGTTGACTATGCTGCTTATCCTTCTAGCCGTACGTATTCTATGGGTATAAATCTAGCTTTTTAACATCAAAATACTGAAAATATGAAGAAATATATATTATCCTTACTGATAGGAACAGCGCTGCTTTCAAGCTGTTTGGATGTAGATATTGTAGACCGTGTAGAAAAAGAGGACGGATTCTTCAAAACGGAAGATCATGCCTTGGCGGCTATTAACGGGGTATACTCCACTCTTTACGCTTTCGCTTATCATAAAACAAACTGGGCTATCATACTTCCGACCTATGAAGACGCTATGTTCTCTACCGGAAACGCTGTACCTGCCACTGTTTCCAACAATACACACAGTGCTGGTTCCGCTCCAGTTGTTAATTTTTGGGGAGAGCTATATAATGGCATTAAAAATGCTAATGAAGTAATAGCACGTGTTCCTTCTATTTCCTTCAAAAGTGAAAATGATAAGAATCGGATCATTGCAGAAGCCTACTTTCTGAGAGCACTTTATCATTATGACTTAATGCGCTTGTATGGTGGTGTTAATGGTATTCCTATTGTTATTGAGCCTGTAACCGGAATTGAAAACGCATATGTACCACAATCTCCCGCGTCTAAAGTTTACGAACAGATAATAAGTGATTTTGAATATGCCGCCGGATTGAACGATGATGATACTCCCCGTTTGCCGAAACGTTTAGATCCGGCGTACACAAGCGGACGTGTAACTAACGGAGCTGCTCATGCATTTTTGGCGGAAGTCTACTTGACTCTCGGAAGATGGGAGGATGCAGCCAGAGAAGCCCAAGAGGTGATTTCTTCCGAACAATATACGTTTGTCAATGATTATCAGAATTTATGGGACATTGAGCAAGAGTCATTAGCTCAAACCGAACATATCTTCTCAGTACCTTTCTTTCGTGACAAAGATGCTTTAGCAGATCAGTCATTGGGTTCTAATATTGCTCATTTATTTAATCCGGCAGGTGTGCAGGTTGGTGGTAAATTGGTTTCTGGAAATCCCTATGGAAAAGGAGCAGGAGCTCATAGGGTACAAAAATGGTTTATCAAATATTTTCAGGACGATCAGGGTAATCTAGGATACAGTGACCCCTCTGTTGATGCATCCATTGATGAATCCAAACTCATTTCTAAAGATTACCGGATTGAGGTTACATTCTGGAGACGTTTTCAACAAAAGAACAATAATACAGGAGTATTGGGCAATATCGTAACCGTATATCCTGCTGCCGGAGGAAACTCACAGGAGAACTGGGGATATATCCGCAAATTTATTGATCCGCAAGGTATCAATAACCGTACCAATGAAAACGATATGCCACGTCTGCGTCTGTCCGATATGTATCTTATAAGAGCAGAAGCATTGAACGAACTTGGAAAGTACACAGAAGCCTGTCAGGCTATCGATATGGTGCGTGAACGTGCGCGCAAAGCGAACGGAACCGAACGTGCTTATCCGAAGTATATAGGTTCGGACAGACCCGATAATATCGGACGTACCTTGACCAAACAAGAATTCCGCTGGCTGGTATTCATGGAACGGGGATTGGAATTTGCCGGTGAACAGAAACGCTGGTTCGACCTTATTCGTATGAAGTATGATGAAAACACGCAGATGTATGACTACATAAAGGATACATTCATCCCATCACGACCGGCTGCGGATGTACAAAAGCAAGGAGTTATGGCTGCAAGAAAGAAATATTTTCCGATACCATTTGCAGAGGTTTCTCGCAATGATGGAGTACAACAAAATCCCGGATACTAAAGATATATGTTTAAATTAAGCACTCCCATGAAAGGAGAAATAAATTATGAATAGACTATTTTTGAGTGTTTCTGTTGCATTAAGTGCGACAACTTGCTCTTTTGCACAGCAAATCACGCAGCCTAATTTGGTGTTGTTCATAGCCGATGATTGTTCATATTACGATTTAGGTTGCTATGGAAGTGTGGATTCGAAAACACCTAATATAGATAATTTTGCCACACAGGGAGTGCGTTTCACCCAAGCCTATCAAGCTGCTCCTATGTCATCGCCTACCCGCCATAATCTGTATACAGGTTTATGGCCTGTGGGTAGCGGAGCTTATCCAAACCATACTTGTGCTGATCAGGGTACTTTAAGCGTTGTGCATCATTTGCATCCATTGGGGTATAAAGTAGCTTTGATTGGAAAGAAGCATGTTGCTCCAAAGTCAGTATTTCCCTTTGATCTCTACGTGCCTAGTGAAAAGGGGGAATTACATTTTGAAGCTATTCAGAAATTTATCGCTGATTGCAAAAGGAAAGGCCAGCCGTTTTGCCTGTTTGTTGCTTCCAATCAGCCACATACCCCTTGGAATAAAGGTGATGTCTCACAGTTCGATCCGGATAAATTAACTTTGGCACCTATGTATGTAGATGTTCCACAAACACGTCAGGAGTTTACTAAGTATCTTGCAGAAGTCAACTTTATGGATCAGGAGTTTGGTAACGTACTCTCTATTTTGGAACAGGAAAAGGTCGCTGATCAATCTGTTGTAGTATATTTGAGTGAACAAGGAAACAGTCTGCCTTTTGCCAAATGGACTTGTTATGATGCAGGCGTACATTCGGCATGCATTGTCCGCTGGCCGGGAGTAGTCAAACCGGGGAGTGTCAGTGATGCATTAGTAGAATATGTGGATATAGTTCCTACTTTTGTCGATATAGCAGGAGGAAAACCGCAGACGAGAGTAGATGGTGAAAGCTTTAAATCTGTTTTGACAGGGAAGAAGAAGGAGCATAAGAAATATTCTTTCTCTCTTCAGACTAGCAGGGGAATAAATAAAGGTCCGGAGTACTACGGGATACGCTCAGCCTATGATGGAAGATATCGATATATTGTTAACCTTACTCCGGAGGCAACCTTTCAGAATGCGATGACTGCTACGCCTTTATTTAAAGAATGGAAACAGCTTGCAGAGACAGATGCCCATGCAAAGGCGATGACATTCAAGTATCAGCATCGTCCTGCCATTGAATTGTACGACGTACGGAATGATCCATTTTGCATGAACAATTTGGCAGGAGATACGAAATACTCCAATATTATTATTCGGCTGGATGCAGAACTAAAGAAATGGATGAAAGCGTGTGGAGACGAAGGGCAAGCTACCGAAATGCGGGCGTTTGATCATATGCCTTCCAAACAAAAGTGATTTGTAAACAGTGTGCAGATTGAAGTAGATACTTCTAATGGTCTTCATCCTATGGGACAATGGATTCAGGAGGATAAATGTTTTATCTTTGATATTGATGAGGTAAGTTATCTCGCTATCCAATGACAGATATAAATAAACCTGTTAATTTGAATGAAATGATAAAAAGTATAATAATGCGAATTAAACTAATACGGTGTATAGAATTAAAGGCTATTGTAACATTATCTTTAGTTCTTATTAATAGTGGAAACCTATTAATAGGTAGCAACCTGTTTATTAGAGATAACAATGATTTAAGTGCAGATACGATTTTGAGATATAATCACTATCCTACAGGTAAACTCTATGTTTATTATTCCAAGGACCAAACGAATCAGAGTTCTCCGGCTGTTATTTTCTTTTTTGGTGGAGGTTGGAATTCCGGTTCTCCTAAACAATTTGAATCACAAGCCAGTTATTTGAATAAGTATGGAGTAACAGTTGTATTAGCTGATTATCGAACCCAAAAGAATGCAGGTACTACTCCTAAAGAAGCTTTAATGGATGCAAAATCAGCTATGCGTTATTTAAAGCAGCATGCAATGTCCATACATGTTGATCCTGATAAAATATTGGCAGGCGGTGGCTCTGCAGGTGGACATTTGGCTGCTGCAACAGCTTTTTGTCATCAAATTAATAATCCGGAGGATGATCTTAATGTGTCATCAATTCCTAAAGCTTTGATCCTTTTTAATCCGGTTATAGATAATGGACCTCATGGGTACGGATTCGACAGAGTAAAAGATTATTATAGAGATTTTTCTCCTATACATAATATAAAAAAAGATGCTCCTCCTGCTATATTTTTTTTAGGGAGTGAGGATAATATTGTTTTGCTTGAAACGGCTCTAAAGTTTAAGAAGAAAATGGAACATGTAGGGTCACGTTGCGATTTATTGCTATATCCGGGACAAAAGCACGGTTTCTTTAATGCTAAGTTTGAAGAATTTTTTGAAAAAACGATGTCAGCTACTGTGGTCTTCTTGAAATCTTTAGGATATATTAAATAGAGGCTTTTGATTTGCCAGTCGTTTTTTATCGGGGATTTTTCCATTTAAGCTGTTTGCATATTAAAAAACACTTAGAATTTGGATATTTCCTCTTTATTATGGTTCATTTCTGATTCGCTTCTGAATCTGCTTCCCAACCACTACAATCATTGCTGTCGAATACAATAAACATTTTCTTTATAAAAAATAATATCCGCAGGTGCATAAATTAATTCGTCCGCCTATAGACAACGTTTCGTCCGGCTATAGGCAAACGCAACGTCGGCTATAGGCAAACTTGCGTCCGGCTATAGGCGGACGAATTAATTTATGCACTGCAAAGGATTATTTATTGCACAAGCCGGAGCTAAATTTAGCATAGGAACTCTTTATCCAATAAATTATCTACTTTCAACTTTTGAGAAAAAAGTTGTCGAGCTATTTTGGTGGCATTTATACTATCATTTATCTCTCTGTATCATTTATAGTTAGGTCAGAAAATGAGAATCAATAAATTTCAAAGTAGAAGTATTCTTCTCCCAAGATAACCTGGATAATTGTCGGGAAGCTTCCTTCTAAAAAAAATCCTTGATGAAAAGCCTATGCTGCAGAAAATAATAAGACGATAAAGACACCATATGGAAGCAATGGAAAGGGACAGCAAACATATACGTTTGCTGCTGTATATAGCCTAATAATAATGGAAGTAGTAATACCAAAGTATATGATGACATTACTTCATAATGAAACACCCTTTCTCCAGCATTACTTATGCCCAACTGCATATGTGAATAGCATCTATTCTTTCGTCATAATAACGTCATCCGGGACAGAAAAGCCAATTGGTCTCCTTTCTGCATCACTAATAGATTCATCACCTTCTGTCTCATTCCAAATACCTGTTAATTCATCCAGTTTCCAGCGAATCTTAGTAGGTGACAATAACTGTATGTATCCACCTGTAATTCCCTTACCACCAAAATGTCTTTTACGTTGGTCATAAAACCAAACGCTAACATAATTGGGATTGATATCATCTAAACGAAGTGAGTGATTAGAAACCCAAATATACATGTTATTAGGACGAGGGTCTTTTGAAAAATCCCAATATACAGGGAATCCACTCATATAGTTCTCTAATACCTCTCCTCTAACAGAAAGATAATATCCTCCATAAAGTCCGTTAATTAGATCGTTTCTCCATGCCTCTTGCCCTTTTTGTAGCTTTATTTTGAAAATAATATCGTTCTTTTGATAAATCCAAGTACCTTCATAAGAATCCAAATTCTTAGTAGGACGTACATTCTTCTGTGCTGTAATAGTATTACTAACAACTAATGCTAATAAGATAAATTTGAATGTTTTCATTTTATATGTACTTGCATTTTTAGTTACATCTAATTATAACCTATGACTATTAGTGAAAAATTATTGTCGGGCATATAATTCCTGCAATACACATTCCACGCAATACTTATTCTTTCGTCATAATAACGTCATCTGGGACAGAAAAGCCAATTGGTCTCCTTCCTGCGTCACTAATAGATTCATCACCTTCTGTCTCATTCCAAATTCCTTTTTCCTCATCCAGTTTCCAGCGAATCTTAGTAGGCGACAATAACTGTATGTATCCACCTGTAATCCCCTTACCACCAAAGTGTCTTTTACGTTGGTCATAAAATATTATACCTAAACTTCCTAATTCATCAGTATAAGGACTGTAAGCCCATATAAACAAATTATTAGGCTGACACTCTTTTAATACATCCCAACACGTAGGAAGTTCTCCCATATAATCTTCCAATACTCTTCCATTGACTGATAGATAATATCCTCCATAAAGTCCATTTGCGGTTTTTTTTGTCCATAGCTGTTGACCTTTTTGAAATTTAATTTTAAATACGGTATCATTTTTCTGATAAACCCAAGTACCTACATAAGTATCTAGTATCTTAGCAAAATTTTGATTTTCTTGTGCTGTAGCATTAATTCCTAGAACTAATAGCAATACAATAATTCTAAATGTTTTCATTTTACATGTACTTTCATGTATTAAATATTAATAAGCATTAGATATAAGTTTGTTTTTTAATTTACAGATTCAGTTGTTTGATAAATTCAGTAGGAGTGATATTAAACTCTTTCTTAAAACATTTTGTAAAATAGTTAGGGTCGGACATTCCTACGGCGTACGAAGCTTCCGAGACATTCATGCCATTCTGTAAATGAATCTTTGCTTCTTTCATCTTTATAGTCCGCATGAACTGGGTGATAGAACATCCGGTCAATGATTTAAGCTTGGTATGCAACAGGCTTCGGCTCACTTTCATATGAGTAATAATTTCAGTAACTCCGAACTCTTCGTCTTTGATATTGGCCATAATCAGGTCAACTAACTCTTTCATAAATACTTCATCACGTGGATTGTTCGTTATTTGTGTAATGTTCAGCTTCTCGATCCGCTTGAAATACTCAATGTTCTGCTTTCTGTTAGTACGCATATTCTGAACCAATAGTTCCAGATTCTGTGCATTAAAAGGCTTGGTTATATACGCATCCGCCCCTTTCAAGTACCCTTGAGTATGATCCAATTCATCCGTTTTAGCAGTTAGCAGAATTACCGGGATATGACTGCTATTCAAATCCTGTTTGACGTATGCCGTTAATTCCAGACCATCCATCACGGGCATCATTACATCGCTGACTATCAGATCGGGCAGTTGCTTCTTCAGTAACTTACAAGCCTCAGCACCATTGTAAGCACGAAATACCTGATAATCTTTGCTAAATATCTCTGCCAGATAATCATTCATCTCTTTATTATCTTCTACAATAAGGATACTTTCTTTGACGTCGGTGTTATCTTGCTCGGTAGAAATCAACTGGTCGGGAATCAGTTCGATCGTTTCTTTCATCCGCAGATTATATTTCTGTATTTCTTCGGACGTGATACTTTCCAAAGATTTCTCCGAAGAGCTATAGGCAGATTCTGAAACATTCAGGCTGACGATAAATTCCGATCCCTTTCCGACTTCGCTTTCAACCTTAATCTCCCCCTTATGCATATGAATCAGTGACTTCGTGAGAGATAACCCCAATCCGAAGCCTTCTCTATGATCCTTTTTTTCTACTTGGAAGTAGCTGTCAAAGATTTTATCTTTCATCTCTTTAGGAATCCCTCTGCCGCTGTCTTTTACTGATATTTCGATGAAATTTTCCGAATCTTTTTTGAGAAGCTTGGCACTGAGTTTCACATAATCTCCCGGCTGGGTGTATTTGAAAGCATTCGACAGCAGATTATACATGATGCGTTCCAGCTTGGATGGAGAGAACCAGACTTCTTCATCCGTTTCTTCCAGACTGACAATGAAATCAATCTCCTTTTCCTTAGATACAATATCGAAGATATGAGAAATCTCTTCCAGGAAATGCATGATGTTTCCTTTTCTGACGTTAATTTCCATTTGCTGCATTTCGATTTTACTGAAAGTGAGCAGTTCGTCAATAAGATAATGCATTCTGTTGGCATTGCGGTAGATGACTTCCAGTTTCTCGCGATCATTATTATCGATTTGTTTCTGTTTGATGAGCCGCTGAAGTGGTGACAGGATCAAAGTCAACGGTGTTTTCAGATCATGAGATACGTACGTAAAGAAGTTTATTTTCGATTGATTCATCTTCTCCATATTAACCCGTTGCTCATGTTCCGTTTTCAGTCTCATAAGAAGAATCAACCTGGCTTTGGTATATTTATATGCCAAATAGATGATGCAGAGAACCATACATACGTAGGTCAGATAGGCCCATATAGAAAGCCACCACGGAGGTAGTACATGGATAGTCAACTCTTTCTGTCCTTTTTCATCCCAGTTTACTCCGTCATTGCTTGCTTTAATCTTCAATGTATAATCTCCGGTCGGGAGATTAGAGAAACGTACCTGATGCTGATTGCCTACAAACTGCCATTCTTTATCGATGCCTTCCAGCTTCATGGCATATTGCGTTTTATCTTTGTATTGATAATTAAGCCCTGAGTATTCGATACGTATGGATTGTGCCTGTTCGTGGGTAAGCGTCATCACATCACTTTCAGAGATAGAGGCGGGCAGTAGCGCATCCGGATTGCTGGAAGATACGACATCGTTATTGCTCCATACTCCTGTCAAAGCGATATTAAAATGAGGTTCTACAGGGCGCACCTGTTCAGGATAGAAAGAAATCATGCCATTAATTGTTCCGAAGAACAGTTCGCCGTCGGGTTTCTTGCAGACAGAGGAATAATTGAACTGATTGGTCGGCAGTCCGTCGGCTATGGTATACCGGCTGATTAATCCGGATTTCGGCTGAATATTACATAATCCGTTGTCTGTTCCTATCCATATAGTGTTCTGATCATCTTCTATTATACCTTTTATAGCGTTCGATCCCAATTCTTTCTTCGAATAACTTTTCAATTTTTCGCCTTTTTTATTCAGAACAAAAAGCCCGTCATTGTTCGTTCCTGCCCAAATATTCCCCTGCGAGTCCATATATAAATAAGTCATATACAACTTACTGGATGAGAATTGTGGAAGAGGTGTCTGTTCTTCTGTTCGTTTGTTTATCTGGTATATTCCATTTTGACGGTTTCCAGTCCAGATAATGCTGTCATTGAGGTTAAGCATGCAAAAGACAGGAAGTGCAGAAACTTTTTTCAACTGGAAACTGCCGTTCTGTTTCTTCAAGGTAAATAGTCCCGACGGCCCTCCATACCAGATTTTGCCGGTTTCGTCTTCTATGATGCAGAACCCGGATGAGTTTTTCCCCATTCCGTCATTAAAAGAAAGCGTTTTGTTCTCTTTGGGCATATAATAGTTCATTCCCCGAAGAAACAGACCGATCCATAGGTTCTGTTTACTGTCAATCAGCAAGGAATGTATATTCCGGGCTTTTATATTCATCCGTTCATGGAGTCGTTCGGAACGCGTTATTTCCCGATTGCTGTTCAGGTAGTTAAGCCCTCCGTCTTCGGTAGCAATATAGAGCCCGTTGTCCGGAGTATTGATGATCTGGCGTACAGCTTTACCACTCAGATGATTGGGAGAGTTTCCATAAGGATAAATCCGGAACTGATCCGAAGCATATATAAAATAATTCACACCACCGAAATAGGTTCCAACCCACATGTTATGATTGTAATCTTCAAAAAGGCTATAAATAGGAGAATCGTTCAGATTACTCAAGTCACTTTCCGACTGCTGATAGTGAGTCACTAACCGAAAGGTCTGGTCATAAATGAAAATTCCATTTTCGGTTCCCAGCCAGATGTTGTTCATAGTATCAGTTGTTGCACATCTGAATTGTCTGATATCCTTGATCGCGGCCAGAGGATACAGCGAATCATTATTGATATTGTACACAAATACCTCTTGAGGTGTATTGAATAACAACTGATTGCCAGGCAACATAACTAATTGAATGCACGTTTCCAAAAATGGACGGATGTTCAGAGGCAGTGGTTCAAATTGTTCCTTCTTTAGATTATAGCGTTTCACCCCTTTGTTACTGTTTATCCATAGAACATTGTTTGAGTCTTCTACCAGTCCACGAATATTTTCTCCTTTTCCTTCATTTAATATAAAAGGAGTGAAGCTGTTTTTTTCATTATCGTATTGATAGATGCCGTTACTGCATCCGGTCAGCAATCTGCTGTCAGACGTGTTCAGAAATAAGACACTGTTCTTATTGTTTCCCTCTATGTGATAGCGTGTGAATTGTTCATTCTGGGGATTGTATTTGCAGATTCCTTGCTCCGTAGAAATCCAGAGGACATTCCGGCAGGGGTCATTATATAGTTTGGTGATAAAATCATGGCTGATTGTAGTGGAATCCCCTTCTTCGTGAAAGTACCGGGTAATATTATACCCATCATATCTGCATAATCCATTCCTGGTGCCAAACCACATAAATCCCTTACTGTCCTGAGATATGGCATTGACAGTATTATGAGAAAGCCCTTCTGTAATGCTTAGCTGTTTGAAGCGGACATTATTATATTGGATTTTTCCTTCCGCAAATGTCGGATGAAGCAGGAATAATAAACAAACTGCTACCGATATAAGATTTTTGAGTGTACTCCTTTTCATATCTGATTCTACTCCTTGTTTAACGCTCAAAGATAGTCTTTTTTCTATCGGTTTTTCTAGTACAAATGTATATTCCATTAGAAATTATGTGCACAATCGAAGCTTTATGGGCTCAAACAATACATGCTTCCTTATATTGAACATGATGTTACGAATGTTTATTCTTTGAATTCTCTACATTTGTATCGTAAACCAAATGAAAAGACCATGAAAACAAAATTTTGCAGAACGGCAGTGTATTGCCTGTGCTGTTTTATGTTTATCCAGCCGATAACAGGAAGCCAGGTAAATGATACTCATGAGGGTGTTTTGCATATCGACAAACAGAAAACACGCAAAGTAAGCCGTGTCCAATATGGGTTCCATTATGAAGAGATTGGTATGATAGGAGAAGGTGCCTTGCATGCCGAACTGGTACGCAACCGTTCATTCGAAGAAGCAACTCCACCCGCAGATCTGGCGGTCAAAAATGGGCTTTATCAGAATGTACCGAATCCGCGTGGAAAAAACAAAGATGTATTTCATGTAGACCCTCTGATCGGATGGAACACTTATCCTCTGTCTTATACTCCCATTTTCATTAGCCGTACAGAAGAAAATCCTCTGAATAAGGAGAATAAGTATTCAATGCTGGTCAACGTGACTGAAGATATTGCAAACAATCCGGAGGCAATGATTCTAAATCGGGGATATTACGGTATGAATCTACGAAAGGAGGTATCTTATCATCTTTCCATGTATATAAAAAGCAAAAATTATACAGCTCTTCTTCAAGTTATGCTGGTAGACGAACAAGGTAAACCGGTCAGTACTCAGCTTGTTTTGGATGTAAAGGGTAAAGAGTGGACGAAACTTACCGGAACATTAAAACCTGATAAAGATGTCAAACGGGGGATGCTTGCCATTCAGCCGTTAGGTAAAGGGCAATTCCAACTGGATGTCGTCTCTTTATTCCCTTCTGATACATGGGACAATGGAAAATCAGTTTTTCGGGCGGATATTATGCAGAACTTGAAAGAATATGCACCGGATTTCATTCGTTTTCCCGGCGGATGTATTGTGCATGGGGTGAATGAAGCTACCATGTACCACTGGAAAAAGACAATAGGTCCCATTGAAAATCGACCGGGACAATGGAGTAAATGGGCGCCTTACTACCGTACAGATGGAATTGGTTATCATGAGTTTTACGAATTGTGCGAATATTTGGGAGCAGATGCTATGTACGTAATCCCTACAGGGATGATCTGTACAGGTTGGGTAAAGCAAAGTTCTCCCTGGAATTTCATTCAACCGGACGTTGATCTGGATGCTTATATTCAGGATGCACTGGATGCCATAGAATACGCAATCGGTCCGGAAACCAGCAAATGGGGGGCTTTACGTGTAAAGAACGGACATCCGAAGCCTTTCCCTCTAAAGTACATTGAAATTGGAAACGAAGACTTCGGACCTGTTTATTGGGAACGTTACGAGAAGATTTATCAAGCGTTACACAGACAGTACCCCGACTTGATATACATAGCCAACAGTATCATAGGCAAAGAAAATGACGACAAACGGATTGATATTGCGAAGTTTGTGAACCCGAAGAATGTGAAGGTATTCGATGAACACCATTATCAACCTGTCGAATGGGCTTGCAAGCAGCATTACCGTTTTGACAACTATGAACGGGGAATAGCGGATTTGTTTGTTGGAGAATTGGGCATTGACGGGAAGTATCCCTATAATCTGTTAGCCAGCGGAGCGGTGCGAATGTCTCTTGAACGTAATGGAGACTTGAATCCATTATTGGCAGAACGTCCGGTGATGCGCCATTGGGATTTTTCAGAGCATCGTCAGTTGCACTCTATGCTAATCAATGGGGTAGATTGCAGCATCAGGACATCTTTCTATTATTTATCAAAAATGTTCAGAGACCACACTTTCGATGTATGCCTGGATGCTGGGATTCAGGGGATGAAGGGTTTGCAGAATGTCTTTGTTACGATGGGATATGATAGTGAAAGTAAAGAATATATCCTGAAACTGATCAATTTGAGAAAACAGGAGGTGGTACTTCAAACAGCAGTGAAAGGATTTGGGAAAAAGATACAGGCACAAAAAATAACATTGAGTCTGGAACCCGGCAAGAATAACACTCCGGAAATGCCGGATGCAGTAAAGCCAGTTCAGTCGACCGTAACACTGGACTTAAATAAAGATTTGCAGCTTGAGGCTTCTTCAATGATTGTATACCGTTTTAAATAAGATAAATATGAGAAATGCAGCGTTTTGTATTACGGGATTGGCATTACAGGGGTTTGTCTATGTCATTGATGGCACAAACCGACAAGCCGAATATTGTAATCATTATGACCGATCAGCAGCGTGCTGACCTATGTGGCAGAGAAGGTTTTCCTCTGGCAGTTACTCCTTATGTAGATCAATTAGCTCAGGAAAATGTATGGTTTAACAAAGCATATACTGTAGCACCGGCCAGTTCTCCTGCCCGCTGCTCCATGTTCACCGGACGTTTTCCTTCGGCAACCCATGTACGTACCAACCACAACATTCCGGATATCTTTTTTGAACAGGACTTGGTGGGCGTATTAAAAGAAAACGGATATAAAACAGCACTTGTAGGTAAAAACCATGCTTATCTGAAACCTGCTGACTTGGACTTTTGGTCAGAATACGGGCATTGGGGTAAAAATAAGAAAACGACTCCCGAAGAAAAAGAGACGGCTCGTTTCTTAAACCAGAAAGCCAGGGGACAATGGCTGGAACCTTCGCCAATTCCTGTAGAGGAGCAACACCCTGCTAAAATCGTTAATGAGACATTGTCATGGATAGAGAGTCAAAAAGAGAATCCTTTCTTTGTGTGGGTATCTTTCCCGGAACCTCATAATCCTTATCAGGTTTGCGAACCCTATTATTCTATGTTTTCGCCGGATAAGCTTCCCGTATTGAAGACGTCACGTAAAGACTTGGAAAAGAAAGGAGAGAAATATCGCATTTTAGCAGAACTGGAAGATGCGTCTTGTCCTAATCTGGAACAGGACCTACCCAGAATCCGTGCTAATTATATCGGCATGATCCGTTTAATAGATGACCAGATAAAGAGACTGATCGAATCGTTAAAAGCCAGCGGGCAGTTTGAAAATACAATCTTTGTTGTTCTTTCAGATCATGGCGATTATTGGGGAGAATACGGGTTGATCCGCAAAGGAGCCGGACTTTCTGAAAGTCTCGCACGTATCCCGATGGTATGGGCAGGATATCATGTCAAGAATCAATCAGCCCCTATGGATAGCCATGTGTCAATTGCTGATATTTTTCCTACTCTTTGTTCTGCAATCGGTGCCAAGATTCCGGCTGGTGTTCAAGGTCGTAGCTTATGGCCGATGTTGACCGGAAAAGAATACCCCAAAGAAGAGTTTTCCAGCATTGTCGTACAACAAGGTTTTGGAGGAGCACATGTCGGACTGGATTCTTCTCTTACTTTCGAACAGGAAGGGGCATTGACGCCGGGTAAGATTGCATACTTTGATGAACTCAATACCTGGACTCAAAGCGGTACCTCTCGTATGGTCAGAAAAGACGACTGGAAACTGGTGATGGATAACTATGGAAACGGAGAACTATATAATCTTAAGAAAGATCCTTCGGAAGTAGATAACCTGTTTGGTAAAAAGAAATACACTGCTGTTCAGACAGAGCTTCTGACGAAGTTAGTCGCATGGGAATTACGTCTGCAGGATCCACTCCCTCTTCCCCGGAAACGTTATCATTTTAAACAGGATCCTTATAATTATCTCCAACCCGAACAATAATAAATCAAAAGAATGTACATATTGACGGATATTAAAGACATTGTTCCATGAGCTCAATCCTGTAACAGTCTACTTTTGTATCCGTAAATAATAAAACTGTAATCTATGAAATTTATATTGCGATTAGGACTTGCTTTACTGACAGGATTTGTCTCAGTCAGCACAGCATCGGCACAAGCATATGGAACTGCTGATACAAACGCTCCGGAGCTGCGTGTCCCAAAATCTGTTCAACCGGCATTTGACTACTGGATGCGTGACACATGGGCAACACTAGGCCCCGACGGTTACTACTATATCACTGGAACCACTTCTACCCCCGACCGTCACTTTCCGGGACAGAGACATTGCTGGGATTGGAATGACGGTTTGTATCTTTGGCGCTCCAAAGACCTGAAGATATGGGAAGCCATGGGACGAATCTGGTCAATGGAAAAAGACGGTACCTGGCAGAAAGATCCCAAAGTATATAAAGAGGGAGAGAAATATGCGAAGAAGTCTATCAATAATGATCCGATGGATAACCGTTTCCACGCTGTATGGGCACCGGAAATGCACTATATAAAGAGTGCGAAAAATTGGTTTATTGTAGCCTGCATGAATCAATCGGCAGGCGGAAGAGGCTCTTTTATTCTGCGGAGTACTACCGGGAAGCCGGAGGGACCTTATGAAAATATCGAAGGTAACGAGGATAAAGCCATTTTTCCAAACATTGACGGAAGCCTGTTTGAAGATACGGATGGTACCGTATATTTTGTCGGTCACAACCACTATATAGCACGCATGAAACCAGATATGAGTGGTTTGGCAGAAGAGATAAAGACATTAAAAGAAAGTAAATACTCTCCGGAGCCGTATGTTGAAGGAGCATTCATCTTTAAATATGATGGAAAATATCATTTGGTACAAGCTATCTGGGCACACCGCACGGTGAAGGGGGACACTTATGTCGAGAAGGAAGGGTTAACTAATAAGAAAACTCGTTATAGCTATGATTGTATCATTGCCACTGCCGACAATGTATATGGTCCTTATGGTAAACGGTATAACGCAATTACCGGCGGCGGACACAACAATCTGTTTCAGGATAAGGATGGCAACTGGTGGGCAACCATGTTTTTTAACCCTCGTGGCGCACAGGCGGCCGAATATAAAGTGACATGTCGGCCGGGATTGATTCCGATGCTTTATGAAAACGGAAAATTTAAACCTAATCACAATTATCAGGCAAAATGAAAACATCACTATTGATAACCGGGGGATTGGCTTTCGGAGCAATGACTTTTGCACAAGAAAAGCCTAATATCATTGTTATATTGGCGGACGATCTGGGTTTCTCCGATTTAGGTTGCTACGGAGGAGAAGTACAGACACCGGTATTGGATAAGATGGCCAAACAGGGTGTCCGTATGACACAAATGTATAACAGTGCGCGGAGTTGTCCGTCACGTGCCAATTTATTAACCGGACTTTATCCGCATCAGACAGGGTTAGGACACATGGATGCAACCCGTCCGGCATGGCCGAAAGGATATGCCGGCTTTCGTTCCAATTCTGACAACGTTACCATTGCCGAAGTATTAAAAGATGCCGGATATTTCACAGCCATGTCCGGTAAATGGCATCTGGGCAAAACCGCCAATCCGATAAACCGAGGTTTCCTGGAATATTATGGTTTGTTAGGTGGATTCAATTCTTTTTGGAATCCGGACGTATATACCCGATTGCCTAAGGATCGTAACCCACGTCAATATAAAGAGGGAGAATTTTATGCTACTAACGTAATAACCGATTATGCCATAGACTTTATTAATCAGGCACATCAGGAAGAAAAACCTTTGTTTCTGTATTTGGCATACAATGCTGCTCATTTTCCGTTGCACGCTCCGAAAGAAGTAACGGATAAATATATGAAGATTTACCTGCAGGGTTGGGATAAGATTCGAGATCAACGTTGGAAACGAATAGTAAAGATGGGGCTTTTGCAAGGAAAACCAGCATTAAGCCCGCGTGGTGTTGTTCCCGAAAGTTTGTTTGAGGATGAGACACATCCGCTGCCTGCCTGGGATTCTTTAACAAAGGAACAGCAGACTGACCTGGCTCGCCGTATGGCTATTTATGCTGCCATGATAGATATTATGGATACCAATATTGGTCGGGTATTGGATACTTTACAGAAGAACGGTGAACTGGATAATACATTTATCATGTTCATGTCGGACAACGGAGCTTGTGCCGAATGGCATGAATTTGGTTTCGACAAGCAAACTGGAACAGAATATCATACTCATGTTGGTGCTGAATTAGACCAGATGGGACTACCGGGAACTTATCATCATTACGGAACCGGCTGGGCAAACGTTTGTTGTACCCCATTTACACTTTATAAACATTATGCGCATGAAGGTGGAATATCCACTCCTTGCATTATCCAGTGGGGTAAACAGATTAAGCACAAAGGCAGTATTGACCATCAACCGGCACAATTCTCGGATATCATGGCAACTTGCATCGAACTGGCAGGGACTAAATATCCCGAAGAATACGAAGGAAGAAAGATTGTACCTACACCGGGCAAGTCAATCCTTCCTATTGTACGCGGTGAAGAAATGCCGGACCGTTATATCTATGCGGAACATGAAGGTAATCGTATGGTACGCAAAGGTGACTGGAAACTGGTCTCTGCGAATTTTAGAGGTGATGAATGGGAACTCTATAATATCAAAGAAGACCGCACAGAACAACATAATCTGATAAAGGAATACCCTGAAATGGCAAAGGAACTGGAAGACGCTTATTTTGAGTGGGCAGACCATAGTGATGTGCTTTATTTCCCGAAGGTTTGGAATACTTATAATAAAGGACGCCGGAAGGACTTTAAAGAATATAGAGATAAGTAGGAAAACACAGTAGGAAAGAAAAGATAGGAACTTATGAACAAGAAACTACTAATTGCAGTATTTGTAAGTGCTATGGCACATACGTTCGCTTGCGCAGCAAGCCCGAAAGAAAATAGAATGAAAACAGTTTGGGCTGATAAAGTTACGTCGGAAAATGTATGGCAGAGTTATCCGCGTCCTCAGTTACAACGTTCGCAATGGATGAATCTGAACGGGTTATGGCAGTATGCGGTTACTACTCAGGATACACCTAAAAAAGAAGTGAAGTTCGAGGGACAGATTCTCGTTCCGTTTGCTATCGAATCTTCCCTTTCGGGGGTGCAGCGTTCTTTTCTGCCTACCGAGAAATTGTGGTATCAGCGTAACTTTACCCTTGATGACGCATGGAAAGGAAAAACAGTGATTTTGCATTTCGGAGCTGTAGATTATGAATGTCAGGTATGGGTAAACAACAAATTGGCGGGCATTCATAAAGGGGGGAATAATCCTTTCTCTTTCGATGTAACCAAATTGCTGAGAAAAGGTGGTTCGCAACTTGTTGAGGTTGCTGTTATCGACCCTACGGATACGGAGTCAATTTCCCGTGGCAAGCAACAGTTGGAGCCGAAAGGTATCTGGTATTCTCCGGTATCCGGTATTTGGCAGACTGTGTGGTTGGAGGCTGTAAATTCAACCCATATTCTTCAGGTTCTTCCTACAGCTGATATTCATAAAAAGACGGTTAGTCTGGACATCAGTGTAGCTAAAGCCAAAGGAGGAGAAAAAGTAAAAGTGGAATTACTGGACGAAGGTAAGGTAGTGGGTACGACAGAGCAAAAATTAGCCTCAAAGATAGAAATGGAAGTTCCGGAGGCTGTTCTTTGGAGTCCGTCTTCTCCGAAACTTTACCATCTGAATATTGAGTTGTTAAGTCAAGGACAAGTAATAGATCAGGTAAAAAGCTATTTTGCGATGCGTGAGGTCAGTATCCGCAAAGATGAATGTGGTTACCAGCGTATTTGTCTGAATGGTGATCCAATATTCCAGTATGGAACACTGGATCAAGGCTGGTGGCCGGATGGTTTGCTGACACCTCCTTCCGAAGAAGCAATGCTTTGGGATATGGTTCAGCTCAAAAATATGGGATTTAATACCATACGCAAACACATTAAAGTAGAACCGGAGCAATATTATTATTATGCCGATTCGTTGGGTTTGATGATGTGGCAGGATATGGTATCCGGCTTCTCTACCGAAAGAAAAGACGAAGAACATATTAAGCCCAATGCGCAAACGGACTGGAATGCACCCGCATCACATACTAACCAATGGCAACAGGAGATGTTCGAGATGATTGACCGTCTGCGTTTTTATTCCTGTATCACAACGTGGGTAATCTTCAATGAAGGATGGGGACAGCATAATACGGTAGAAATAGTGGAAAAGGTAATGGAATACGATAAAAGCCGTATCATTGACGGAGTAACCGGCTGGACAGACAGAGGAGTAGGCCATATGTATGATGTACACAATTATCCGTCTGCTTCCATGATTTTGCCCGCTTGTAATGGCAATCGGATTTCTGTCTTAGGAGAATTCGGAGGGTATGGATGGGCCATCAAAGAACATCTGTGGAATCCCGGTATGCGGAACTGGGGATATAAAAATATTGATGGAGCAATGGCGCTGATGGATAACTATGGTCGTCTGGTCTATGATTTGGAGACATTGATAGCACAGGGGCTGAGTGCGGCGATTTATACACAAACCACTGATGTCGAAGGTGAAGTAAATGGTCTGATTACTTATGACCGGAAAGTTATTAAAATTCCGGAAGGCTTGTTGCATATCATGCACGATCGTTTATATCATGTCAATCCGGCGAAAGTCATTACTTTGGTGCCCGACGCTCAGAATGGGAGTGCGGTCAGCCGTGCAGTCAGCCTTAACGGGCAGGAGTCGAAAATGACCTCTTTGCCTTTCGATTGCCCTCCCCGTTCGGAAATTGTGTCGGAAACTTCATTTGATGTCAATGATGAATTCAGCCATTTGTCTTTGTGGGTGCGTGCTACCGGAGATGTGAAGGTATGGTTGAATGGAGTGGAGGTCTTTTCGCAGGAGGTGAAACAAACCAGGCAATATAATCAGTACAATATCAGTAATTATTGCCGATATTTGCGAAAAGGAAAGAATGAGTTGAAAATCGAAGTACGGGAAACTAAAAAGATGAGCTTTGATTTCGGTTTGAGGGCTTACTGATCGGACACGTTTTTATTCCCAAGACTTGCAATAATTTCTCAAAGAAGGCTGTCGGTTTCTGAAAGACTTTTATCTTTGCAGATATAATACATATGGCGCTATGAGAAAGATTATTTTGATTTTCGTGACAATTGTTCTTCCCTGTTTGCTTTGCGCAAGAAATGATGATAAGAGTACAGATATGCTGCTTCGTGAGATTGACGGAATTATCAGGAACCGTCAGACTTACGGTGCAGAAAAAGAAGCACGTATCTCCGATTTGAAGAAGTTGCTGTCCGAGGCTACCTCCGATGAGCAGCGTTATGGATTTTGCGGCAGGCTTTTCGACGAATATCGGGCTTATAATCTGGACTCTTCGTATGTATATGCACAGCGGAAGCAGGAACTGGCTTCTCATTTGAACAAACAGGATTATCTGGATGATGCCGCCATGAATATGGCAGAGGTGATGGGAACCACCGGAATGTACAAGGAAGCTTTGGAGCAGTTGGGACAGATAGACAAGAAAACCCTGTCTGATTATCTCTATCCCTATTATTACCACTTGTATCGTACTATTTACGGGTTGATGGGAGATTATGCCGTTACTGAGAAAGAGAAGAAAGAGTATTACCGGATGACGGACCTGTATCGGGATTCCCTTTTACAGACTAATGCCTCCGACTCATTGGGTCATGTGCTGGTGATGGCCGACAAATGCACCGTACACGCCCAATATGATCAGGCAATAACCATGCTGACCGACTTCTACCGGAAACCCTCTCTGGACGATCATTCCAAGGCGATGATTACTTATACCTTGTCAGAAGCCTATCGCCTCAAAGGAGACAAGAAAGGGCAGAAACACTTTCTGGCTCTCTCGGCCATCGCCGATTTAAAATCGGCAGTCAAGGAATACGTCTCCCTGCGGAAACTCGCCTCTCTTGTATATGAAGACGGAGACATTGACCGTGCATACAACTATCTGAAATGCTCGCTCGAAGATGCTACGCTCTGCAACGCCCGCCTTCGTACACTGGAAATCTCGCAAGTCTTCCCCATCATCGATCAGGCTTACCAGCTGAAAACCAAGCGGCAGCAACAGGAAATGAAGATATCTCTGATTTGTATCAGTCTGCTTTCCGTCTTTTTGCTGGTGGCTATATTCTTCGTTTACAAGCAGATGAAGAAAGTGGCTGCCGCCCGTCGGGAAGTGATTGACACGAATACGCTTCTGCAAGAGCTGAATGGTGAACTTCATGACTCCAATTCGCAACTGAAAGAGATGAACCATACCCTTTCGGAAGCTAACTATATTAAAGAGGAATACATCGGCCGCTACATGGACCAGTGTTCCACCTATCTGGATAAGATGGACTTATACCGTCGTTCTCTGAATAAGATTGCGGCTGCCGGCAGGGTAGAAGAGTTGTATAAAGCTATTAAATCCTCCCAATTCCTCGAAGAAGAGCTGAAAGACTTCTACGCAAACTTTGATATGACCTTCCTGCAACTCTTCCCTAACTTTGTGGAAGAGTTTAATGCGTTACTTGTCGAACCGATGCAGCCCAAGCAGGGCGAACTGCTGAATACCGAACTTCGTATCTTTGCCCTGATTCGTCTGGGGATTACGGATAGTACCAAGATCGCCCAGTTCCTCCGCTACTCTGTGACCACTATTTATAATTACCGGACACGTGTCCGCAACAAGGCACTCGGCGAACGGGATGAGTTTGAGGCTAAAGTAATGAAAATAGGGAAGGTGGAAGAGTAAGAAATCCACTACTTTTTTAGCACGGTCGCTATTCTATAATATTCTTATTATTAGTGTTTTATGCTGTTTTGTACTGTATAAACCACTATATTTTTGCTATCTGGCAAAAGAAGCGCATTTAATTGTGGATACTTTTGTTTCAGTGAAAACAAAAAGTAATCCTAATATTAACTTTAAATTGATGTACATGGAACAGAGTATAAAGTCGAAAGGCTTTGAACATCGCCTCCTATTAATAATGTGGGGCTTGTTACTATCTCTTAGTGCATTCGCACAGCAGATTACAGTAAAAGGACATGTAGTGGACGCCACGGGCGAACCGGTGATCGGAGCCAGTGTGATAGAAGGCAAGTCCACGAACGGCACGATTACCGATATCGACGGTAACTTCTCATTAAATGTTTCTGCTAACAGCGCATTGACCATTTCTTTTGTCGGCTATAAGACGCAGACTGTTTCGGTGAACGGAAAAACCGCACTGAAAGTAACCTTGCAGGAAGATACCGAAGTATTGGACGAAGTCGTTGTAGTAGGTTACGGAACGATGAAAAAGAGCGACCTGACCGGCGCCGTATCTTCCGTAGGAGTCAAAGATATCAAAGACTCTCCGGTAGCCAATATCGGTCAGGCAATGCAGGGAAAAGTATCCGGCGTGCAAATTATCGATGCCGGCAAACCGGGGGACAATGTAACCATTAAAATCCGTGGTCTGGGCACGATCAACAACAGCAACCCGCTGGTGGTGATCGACGGAATCCCTACCGACTTAGGTCTGTCTTCTCTGAATATGGCCGATGTGGAACGGGTAGACGTGCTGAAAGATGCTTCGGCAACTGCCATCTACGGTTCGCGCGGTGCCAACGGTGTAGTGATGATTACCAGCAAACGCGGTGCCGAAGGCGCCGGAAAGGTAACGGTCAATGCGAACTGGGCGATACAGAATGCAACCAAAGTGCCTGATATGCTGAATGCCGCCCAATATGCAGCATTGAGCAATGATATGCTCTCAAACAATGACGATAACACCAACCCTTACTGGGCAGACCCTTCTTCATTGGGAAAAGGAACCAACTGGCTCGACGAGATGCTGCGCACGGGAGTGAAGCAGAGTTATTCGGTCAGCTATTCCGGCGGCACGGAAAAGGCGCATTATTATGTATCCGGCGGTTTTCTCGATCAGTCCGGTATTGTGAAGAGTGTCAATTATCGCCGTTTCAATTTTCAGGCGAACAGTGACGCCCAAGTCAACAAATGGCTGAAATTCACCACCAACCTGACATTCAGCACAGACGTAAAAGAAGGAGGAACATATAGTATCGGTGATGCGATGAAAGCCCTTCCCACCCAACCGGTGAAGAATGACGACGGCAGTTGGAGCGGTCCCGGACAGGAGGCGCAATGGTACGGAAGTATCCGCAATCCGATCGGTACGCTTCACATGATGACTAACGAGACGAAAGGATATAACTTTCTCGCGAACATCACCGGAGAGATCACCTTCACTAAATGGCTGAAACTGAAAAGTACCTTCGGCTATGACGCCAAGTTCTGGTTTGCCGACAACTTCACGCCGGCATACGACTGGAAACCGAATCCGGTAGAAGAATCTTCCCGCTACAAAAGCGACAACAAATCATTCACCTACCTGTGGGACAACTACTTCGTATTCGATCATACTTTTGCAAAGAAACACCGTGTAGGTGTGATGGCAGGTTCTTCCGCACAGTGGAATAACTACGATTATCTGAACGCACAGAAAAACATCTTCATGTTCGACAATATCCATGAGATGGACAACGGAGAAAAGATGTACAGCCTTGGCGGCAGCCAGAGCGACTGGGCACTGCTCTCACTGATGGCACGTCTCAACTACTCATACGAAGACAAATACCTCCTGACGGCTACCGTACGTCGTGACGGCTCTTCCCGCTTTGGTAAGAACAACCGATGGGGAACATTCCCTTCCGTATCTCTGGCTTGGCGTGTTTCTCAGGAAGACTGGTTCCCGAAAGATAACTTCCTGATGAACGATCTCAAACTGCGTGTCGGATACGGTGTGACCGGTAATCAGGAAATCGGTAACTATGGATTTGTCGCATCCTACAACACGGGTGTCTATCCTTTCGGAAACAATAACTCCACTGCTTTGGTATCTACCACTCTCTCCAATCCGAACATCCATTGGGAAGAAGTGCGCCAGGCCAACTTCGGTGTGGACATGAGCCTGTTCGATTCGCGTGTCAGCCTCTCACTGGATGCTTATATCAAGAATACGAACGATATGCTGGTGAAGGCTTCCATCCCCATCACTTCGGGCTTTGAAGATACTACCGAGACTTTCACCAATGCCGGCAAGATGCGCAACAAAGGAGTGGAAATGACATTGCGTACCATCAACCTGAAAGGCATCTTCTCCTGGGAATCCGCTTTAACGGCTACCTATAATAAGAATGAGATTCTGGATCTGAACAGCGAAACTCCGATGTTTATCAACCAGATAGGCAATTCATACGTGACCATGCTGAAAGCCGGTTACCCGATCAACGTTTTCTATGGATACGTTACCGACGGGCTTTTCCAGAACTGGGGAGAAGTCAACCGCCACGCCACCCAGCCGGGCGCAGCTCCGGGGGACATCCGCTTCAGAGACTTGAACAACGACGGAGTGATTAACGACGAAGACCGTACGATTCTTGGCAATCCGAATCCGAACTGGTTCTTCTCACTCTCCAACAACCTATCTTACAAAGGATGGGAACTCTCCGTTTTCCTGCAAGGAGTGGCAGGCAACAAGATTTATAATGCCAACAATGTGGACAACGAAGGAATGGCTGCCGCCTACAACCAGACCACAGCCGTACTGAACCGCTGGACAGGAGAAGGCACAAGCTACTCCATGCCGCGTGCCATCTGGGGCGACCCGAACCAGAACTGCCGCGTATCCGACCGATTTGTGGAAAACGGCTCGTATCTCCGTCTGAAAAATATCACCCTTTCGTATACACTGCCTAAAAAGTGGTTGCAAAAGATTCAACTGGAAAACGCCCGTATCTCCTTCTCTTGCGAGAATGTGGCGACTATCACCAGATATTCGGGCTTCGACCCCGAGGTGGATGTCAACGGTATAGACAGCAGCCGTTACCCTATCTCGCGTACATTCAGTATGGGCTTGAACTTTAACTTTTAAATCAGGAGGAAGAAAATGAAAAAGAAACTGACTTTTATAATGATACTTGCCGTACTTGCCTTGACATCGTGCAGTGATTTTCTGGATAAGTACCCCAAATACGGTGTGGACCCCGAATCGGAAGTGACCAATGAGATTGCCGTAGCACTGACTACTGCCTGCTATAAGACGTTGCAGTCGTCCAATATGTATAATCAGCGCCTGTGGAGCCTCGACATCCTTGCCGGCAACAGCGAGGTAGGCGCCGGGGGAGGAACCGACGGACTGGAAACTGTTCAGGCGGCTAACTTTATAGCGCAGAGCGACAACGGTTTTGCCCTGTACGTATGGCGTTCTCCGTGGGTAGGCATCGGACGTTGTAATATCGTGCTTTCCAATCTGCCTTCGGCTGCCATCTCCGATGAGATAAAAGACCGTTGCATGGGTGAGGCATATTTCCTGCGTGCTCATTACTACTATATCCTCGTCCGTCTTTATGGTGGCGTACCTTTGCGGCTACAGCCCTTTGAGCCGGGACAGTCGACGGATATTGCCCGCAATACGGTAGATGAGGTATATGCGCAGATTCTTTCGGACTGTAAGAATGCGGTGGATATGCTTCCCCCAAAGAGCAGTTACGGAGAAAATGACAAGGGACGTGCCTGCAAAGAGGCGGCGATGGCTATGCTGGCAGATATTTACCTGACGCTGGCGCCCAATCATCGGGATTATTACAATGAAGTTGTTACGTTGTGCGACCAGATTACTGCGATGGGATATGATTTGTCTCAGTGCAAGTATGCCGATAATTTCGACGCTACGATCAATAACGGTGCGGAATCCCTTTTCGAAGTACAATACTCCGGCAGTACGGAATACGATTTCTGGGGAGGGGATAACCAGTCTTCCTGGCTGTCGACCTTCATGGGACCCCGTAACTCCGGCATGGTGGCAGGCGCTTACGGATGGAATCTGCCTACGGAAGAATTTATCAAAGAGTACGAAGCGGGCGATTTGCGCAAAGATGTGACCGTGTTATATCAAGGCTGTCCTGCTTTCGACGGCATGGAGTACAGACGTTCGTGGTCGAATACAGGTTACAACGTCCGGAAGTTCCTTGTGTCGAAGACCGTTTCGCCGGAATATAATACCAACCCGAATAACTTCGTGGTATACCGTTATGCGGATGTCCTGTTGAAGAAGGCGGAAGCGCTGAACGAACTGGGACATCCCGATCAGGCTGCCGCACCTCTGAATATCGTCCGTCAGCGTGCCGGACTGGCGGATGTACCGACTACCTTGAATCAGGAAACAATGCGGGAAAAGATTATTCACGAACGCCGGATGGAACTTGCTTTTGAGGGACATCGCTGGTTTGACATGATTCGCATCAATAATGGTAACTATGCGATTGAGTTCCTGAAATCTATCGGCAAGAATCAGGTGACGAAGGAACGCCTGCTGCTGCCCATCCCGCAGACAGAGATGGACTCTAACAATCTGATGACTCAGAATCCCGGTTATTAATTGCTTTTACAATCATTCATTTAGACAGATCATATGATGAAGAAATATATATATCAGATACTGTGTTCTCTTTTCATCGGTGGAGCGATGGTTTCCTGCGCCGAGGACTATATGGAGACGGACAAGGGACATGATACGCTGACTCTTACGGTGAATCAGCAGGAGATCGTACTGAACGAAAAGAATCACACTCAGGAAGCGTTAACGCTTTCATGGACTACGGGAACAAACTACGGAAGCGGGAACCGCATCTCTTATACACTGGAAATAGCCAAGGCGGGAACAGACTTCGCCCGTGCCTATTCCGTAGATTTAGGAACGGGAACTTATCAGTGGACGAAGAAAACGGAAGAACTCAATCAGTTTCTGAACACGCAGCTAGGCGTCGGCTATGCCGAAAAAGTATCGCTGGAAGCACGCATTACCGCTACTGTTGCCGGAATGGAAGAAAAGGAGCAGCGTGCCACAGTTGCGCTGGATGTGACTACTTATCAACCGGTTACTCCGACGCTTTACCTCATCGGAGAAGCTGCCCCTAACGGATGGAGCGCCGATCAAGCGACGCCTATGGAGCGCACGGACAACGGACAGTTTACGTGGACAGGAAAGCTGAATACCGGTGTATTCAAGTTTATAACGACATTGGGAGAATTTCTTCCATCCTACAACCGGGATGCCGCTGCCGGAGAAGAACTACGGCTTATCTACCGCACATCGGGCGACGAACCGGACGAACCGTTTACAGTCAGCAAGGAAGCGACCTATATAGTCAAGGTAGACCTGCTCGACCTGACAATGACCATGACCGAAACGGAAAACATCGGATGGCGCTTTGAAGAATTCTATATTGTCGGCTCCTTTACCGGCGATAATGGCTGGGGATTCGAGGCACTGTCTAAAGATGCCGTTCAGATGAATCTGTTCCATTATGGTGCCGTGATTCCGTGGAAGGCGGACGGTGATTTTAAGTTTACTTCCGTGACGGACTTCGGTCAGTCGGATGCTTTCTTCCATCCCACCGAAGGGAACGCTCCGTATACTTCCACTTCAGTTGTACTGGGAGGTGAAGACAATAAATGGCAAATGAAGGAAAGCGAATGCGGCAAGGCCTATAAAGTGCTGTTCCTCACAGCCAAGGGAAAGGAAAAGATGCTGATGCGTCCGTTTACCCCCTACGAAGGACTGTATCTGGTAGGCGATGCCACTCCGAACGGATGGAGCATCGACAACGCCACCCCGATGGCTAAAAGTGCCGACAGCCCTTACATCTTTACCTGGAGCGGTACACTGAATACAGGGGAGATGAAGATCTCCTGCGACAAGCAGTCCGACTGGAACGGAGACTGGCTGATGGCGGACAAGAGCGGAAAGGCACCGACCGGTGAAGTGGAGACAGCCTTATTTACCAGTAAAACGGATGCGGAACTGAAGAATATGTATCCGGATACAGACCTCGGCAGTCTGGACAATAAATGGAATATTCAGGAAGCTGGCTCGTATCGGATTACGATTGACCAGTTGAAAGAAACGATTTCAATTGTAAAACAATAAACAAGTATTCAAGATGAAGAAGATAATATATTTGGTGGCTGCCTTCCTGTGTCTGTCTTGCAGCGACGATCATGAATCGAACCCACAGAACGGAGGAGCGTCGGGCAGTGTGACCGAAGTAACTCCGGTGACATCGGACTTATGCGTGGAACTGACAACTGACAAGGCTTTTTATAAACCGAACGAGACAGTGACTTTCACTGCCGCCGATGCCTTGCCTGCCGGAACAAAGGTACGCTATCGCCTTTTGGGAGAAATAGTCGGAGAAGAACCGGTCAGCGGTACGAACTGGACATGGAAGGCTCCTTCCACCGATTTCAAAGGATACATGGCAGAACTTTACCGGCAGGAAAACGGTACGGATGTCATCGTCGGTACGATTGCGGTAGATGTATCCAGCCATCCGGCACGTTTCCCCCGATATGGCTTCGTGGCAGATTTCGACGGAGTCAAGACAGAAGAGAAAACACTGGAAGAGATGGCCTATCTGAACCGCCATCACATCAACTGGGTACAGTTTCAGGACTGGCACAATAAACATCATTGGCCGCTGGGCGGCACACGCACGCAGTTGGACGAGGAATATCTCGACATTGCGAACCGCCCTGTCCATACAAGCTCTGTGAAGAATTATATCAAGGCACAACAACATTTTGGAATGAAGTCCATGTTCTATAATCTTTGTTTCGGGGCATTGAAGGATGCGGCTTCCGACGGGGTGAAAGAAGAATGGTATCTGTTTAAGGACGCTTCGCATACCACGAAAGACAGTCACGACCTGCCAAGCGGATGGAAGAGCAATATCTATCTGGTAGATCCTTCCGACAAGGAATGGCAGCAATATATGGCGGAACGGAATGACGACGTGTATGCGAACTTCGCCTTCGACGGCTATCAGATCGACCAGTTGGGCAAGCGGGGAACGCTTTACAACTACAACGGTACACCGGTCAACCTCCGCGAAGGATATGCTTCTTTTATCGAAGCCATGAAGCAGGCGCATCCCGACAAGAGTCTGGTGATGAATGCCGTAAGCCGCTACGGTGCCCGTCAGATCGGAGAAACCGGTAAAGTAGATTTCTTCTATAATGAGATGTGGGCGGATGAGGCGGACTTTACCCATCTGAAAGCCGTCCTGTATGAAAACGGAGTGTATGGCAATAATCAGCTGAATACGGTTTTCGCTGCCTATATGAACTATAATAAGGCGGATCATCGGGGAGAGTTCAATACAGCGGGCATCCTGCTGACGGATGCGGTGATGTTCGCTTTGGGTGGCTCGCATCTCGAACTGGGTGGTGACCATATGCTGTGCAAAGAATATTTCCCGAACGACAACCTGACGATGAGCGAGGAACTGAAAACGGCAATGGTTCACTACTACGACTTCCTCACGTCTTATCAGAACCTGCTCCGCGATGGCGGAACGGAGAACAGCATCGCTATGAACTGTACCAACGGAGAAATGAAACTCAACGTATGGCCTCCAAAGTTGGGGTCGGTCACTACTTACGCCAAGCAGGTAGACGGCAAGCAAGTAGTGCATCTGCTTAACTTCTCGCAGGCGAACAGCCTTAGCTGGCGGGACGTGGACGGCACCATGCCCGAACCTGCCCTGATCACGAAAGCGACCTTGCAGATGAACCTGCCCGCCAAAGTGAATAAATTGTGGGTGGCATCACCGGATGTACACGGAGGAGCCTTGCAGGAACTGGCATTTACGCAGGAGAACGGGGTAGTCTCCTTCACACTGCCTGCCTTGAAATACTGGACAATGATTGTAGCTGAATAAGGCAGTTGCAACGGAATAACTAAAAACGATAGGTATGAAGATTAGATATAAGTTTGGGGTGTGGATGTTGTGTCTGATGTTTCCGGCGTTGGTCTGGGCAGAAAACGCAAAAAGTATATGTACCTCTTTTACGCAGCAGGGACGTCAGGTGACTTTTCACCTGGCGGACAGTGCCGCGCTGCAACTGCAACTTTGCAGTCCTTCCGTGGTAAGAATCTGGTTCTCGCCGGACGGGAAGCTGCAACGGAGAAACGCTTCCTTTGCCGTGATCAATGAAGAACTGGAAGATGTGGGAACGGTTCATGTGGACGAACAGGCCGCCTGCTATGAGATATTTACCTCGAAGCTGCGCATACGGGTGAACAAGTCGCCGATGAGCATCCAGATATTCGACAAATATCAGAAACTCCTCTTCAGTGACTATGCCGATAAAGGACACGTAAGCGAAGGCACGAAGAAGGTGGAATATAAAACGCTTCGCCGTGACGAGCATTTCTTCGGGCTTGGGGAGAAGACCGGCAAGATGGACCGCAGAGGAGAATCTTACAAGATGTGGAACAGCGATAAACCTTGTTACAGTGTGGTGGAAGACCCTCTTTACAAGAGCATCCCTTTCTTTATGAGCAGTTACCGGTATGGTATTTTCCTTGATAATACGTATAAGACAGAATTTAAGTTCGGAACGGAAAGCCGTGATTATTACAGCTTCGAGGCGCCGGACGGGGAGATGATTTACTACTTCATCTTCGGCAAGGACTATAAGGAAATCCTGAGTCAGTATGTAGGACTGACGGGCAAACCTATCATGCCTCCGAAATGGGCATTGGGCTTTGCGCAATGCCGTGGCCTGCTGACAAGCGAGAAACTGAGCCGCGAAATAGCCGAAGGCTACCGGACACGCGGCATCCCCTGTGATATTATCTATCAGGACATCGGCTGGACGGAACATCTACAGGACTTCGAATGGCGGAAGGGCAACTACGGGCATCCGAAAAAGATGCTTGCCGATCTGAAAGAAATGGGATTCAAGGTAGTCGTATCGCAAGACCCGGTCATCTCGCAAGCCAACAAGAAGCAATGGGAGGAAGCGGACCGTCTGGGATATTTTGTCAAGGACAGCACGAACGGGAAGAGTTATGACATGCCGTGGCCTTGGGGCGGAAATTGTGGGGTAGTGGATTTTACCTTACCTGCCGTAGCCGACTGGTGGGGAACCTATCAGCAGAAACCCATTGACGATGGCATCTCCGGCTTCTGGACGGATATGGGAGAACCCGCATGGAGCAACGAAGAGCAGACCGAACGCCTTGTGATGAAACATCACCTGGGTATGCACGACGAAATCCATAATGTCTACGGACTGACTTGGGATAAAGTGGTCAAAGAGCAGTTCGAGAAACGGAATCCGAACCGTCGCGTCTTTCAGATGACCCGTGCCGCTTATGCGGGATTGCAGCGTTATACGTTCGGTTGGACGGGAGATTGCGGAAATGGAGACGATGTATTGCAGGGCTGGGGGCAACTGGCTAATCAGATTCCGGTGATTCTTTCCGCAGGGCTGGGAGTGATTCCGTTTACTACCTGTGACATTACGGGGTATTGCGGAGACATCGAAGACTATCACCCCTTTGCGGAACTTTATACCCGCTGGATACAGTTCGGTGCATTCAATCCTTTGAGCCGTATTCATCATGAGGGAGATAATCCGGTAGAACCGTGGCTCTTCGGTCCGGAAGCGGAAAAGAACGCGAAGGAGGCCATCGAACTGAAATATCGTTTATTGCCCTATATTTATACGTATGCCCGCGAAGCTCACGATACGGGATTGCCTATCATGCGTCCTCTCTTTTTGGAATATCCGGCGGATATGGAAACGTTCTCTACCGATGGGCAGTTCTTGTTCGGACAAGAGCTGCTGGTAGCTCCGGTGGTGAAGAAGGGGGCACGTACGAAGAATGTCTATCTGCCCGAAGGCACTTGGATTGACTACAACAATAAACAAACAGTCTATACCGGAGAACAGTGGACTACCGTGGAAGCTCCCTTGTCGTGCATCCCGATGTTTGTAAAGCAGGGTTCCATCATCCCCACCATGCCGGTGATGAACTACACGCATGAGAAACCGGTCTATCCGCTGATCTTTGAAGTATTTCCGGCACCAAAAGGAGAGGAGGCCTCGTTCACTTTGTACGAAGATGAGGGAGAAGACCTCGGCTATCAACGGGATGAGTTTGCCAAAACTCCCGTTCGCTTCCGGACGGAGGAGGGTGGTTATCTTCTTTCGGTTGGTGCCCGTGAAGGAAAAGGGTATGCAGTGCCCGCTCCCCGAAACTTTATTTTCCGTATGTATCTGAAGACGGCTCCCAAAGGAGTTACCGTGCAAGGCAAGAAAGTAAAGAAGGTGAAGCCGGAACGTCTGGAAGAGAATCCGGACGATGACACTGAAAGTATGGTGTGGAGTTGGGATAAGGCGACCGGTATTTGCAGCCTTCGTATGCCGGACCGAGGGGAAGAAAGTCGGATTTCCCTGCGTTTATGACTTGAACTCAACGCCTACATAAAGATATAAATTTGAAGAATTGCTGTCATCTGTCACTAAACCTGTGACAATAGTCTGATAATTAAATCATAAGACCGTGACAGCAACCTGTGACAGCAGCGTGACGGAAAGATTTGCCGTCACGCTGTCATTCATTTCAGCTATTAATAAGCCGAGTTTGTTTTAAGGTATGAAACTACAGTTCCCATTGCTTGAAACTTTGGTTCCCATTACTTGAAACTATAGTTTCATACGCTTGGAACTTTTGGTTTCAAGCCTTTGGAACTACAGTTTCTCACTGATGAAACTCTAGTTTCAAGCAGTGAAACTAATTAAGAAATCAATTGATGAACTCGTAATCTGTCAGTTGATATCTTTTCTGCTTGTATTCTTTTGTTCTTTTAAGTTTTACCTTTCCTTTTGCAGCTTCCAGCGTTACTTCGTTGAATTGTCCTTTTTGGAAATCGTAACTTATACCGTCATCTTCGAGAAGGAGGAACGTTGCCGAAGGAGCGCCGTATACTTTGCAATGCAGATCGAATACGGTTTGAGCATCTACATAGGGGACAGGTGCGGCCAATGGCAATAACGTTCCCTGGCGGACGTAGAGTGGCAACTGATCTAATTCCGTCGTAATCTCATATTCACGGTTGCCTTCATATTTCTCATTGGTATTGAAGTTGTACCATGTTCCTTCGGGGAAGTAGACCGTTCTCGTTTTCTTGTTCTGGTATAAAGGGGCAGCCATCAATCCGTCTCCCATCATATACTGGTCACTGATAGTGCGCAAACGTTCATCTTTGGGATAATCCATCAATAACGGACGGAAAGGAGGTACACCTTCTTTATAATATGTATAAAAAGCACTGTACAGATAAGGAATCAGCTGCATACGCAGATTAATCAGTGTACGGGCATATTCTTCATACCTCTTTGCTTCCGGCAGGAACTCGCCACGTTCGTTCTTTCCACGGTCGAATTGCAGCCACGGAGCGTATTGCAGATACCATGCATTGACCATAGCCTGCGGAGAAAGAATCACCGTTTGCAGACGATGGAAGAAATCTTCGGCAGAATGTGCCTCACGCACTTCGGGACACCACAACAGTCCTCCGAATGCCGAGTTGCAAAGTGCCTGAATGTACTCTTTGGGATCGTATGTATCACTATAAAGTACGGCGTTGCGTGAAGACATGAACATACCGGACGACCGGTAATCCTGATAGGTGCGGGTATTCTTTTCACGATAGATACTGTCCATCGCATTCACATAGAGGGAACCGAATACCTGGTGCATCTTTTCTCCGTCGATGCCCGAAGGGAACTGTGCCATATCCGGGAAGCACCATGTGGCGGAAGCAAAAGATATGTTCGAGTTGTCACATTCGTCCAGTTTGAAGCCGGAGATGCCTTCTTCTATCAGTGTGCGGTGGTAATCGGTAAATATTTTGTGTGCTTCCGGCTGGATGAAGTCCGGTACCAGTCCGTTCCATACAAGGAAATCGCCTGAGTAGGGCTCCAGCGCCTTCCGGATGGGGGAAGAAGGATGAACATACGCGTGTTCCCACAGGTTTACTTTGTATCCTTTCTGCTGCAACTGGTCCAGCATTTCTTTGTGCCTTGGGAAACGGTCGTCGCTCCAGCGATAAGAACAGGAGTAAGTGGCCGTCTGCCATCCCGGTTCGAGTCCCAGTACGTCGCACGGAATCTGTTTCTCGCGGAAATAGTTGGCAAAACGCATGACGGAGTCTTGCGTCGCATCTCCTTTGACACGGTATTTGAATCCGAGTCCCCACATCGGAGGAAGACATCCGCCGCCGGAGAGGAGGTTGTATCTCTTGACTACATCCAGCACTTCCGGTCCGGTGATGATAAATACCTCAATGCCTTTGGCGCCGGGTACGTCGATATGGACTTTATTTCCGTTGCTTCTGTTCTTATACAAGTCTTCTGTGGTGGTAGCAATGTGTTTTCTTTCTTCCGCTTGCAGTTGACGACTATGCTCGGTTTTCTGATTGGAGCCGCATAGGAAAGTGGTATACCGTGCCGTGTTGACCAGAATACCGTACCCTTTGGTAGAGACGTAGAATGTCTGCGGAGCATGTGTATATCCGAGTCCGTTCAGCGGATTGTCGTTTACTATCGGGCGCTTGCGCAGGCCACGCTGACCGAAAGTTTCGAATTGAAGTCCGAAACCGTATATTTGTTCGTTGTCCTCCAGAGGGACTTCGATCAGACAGCCACGGTCGGTTATCTTTATTTGCACTTCGTCGGGGCTGAAGGGCGGCTTTGCAGCCGGAAGTTGTTTCATTGCTTCTACGGCAGGTTTCCCGCCGAATAAGGAATAAGGGGTAAAAGTGTCAATTTCTCCCGCTTGCAGCTTGATGATTCCCGGAGCAATTTCTTCTTGAGCGGATGCTTGCCCGGCAAACAGGAGACCTACTGTGGATAGAAAAAGGTTGAGTAATAGTTTTCTCATTATAGTTTATTTTATCATGGTTATATTAAAATAGACTTCTGAAATGCGATTTTCCACTAAAATGCAATAAAAGAATATTGCAAATATAGGAATAAAACAGATGCGGTATCAAGTATTAATACCTGAGAAGTCAGATAAAGTGACCTGTCACGACATATATTAATGTTTGTGACGGGAGATATTAATATCTTCTTTTTTTGACCGTGATTCTAAAAATAAGGTTTTATATTTGTCCTTGTTTAAGAATGAAAAAGAATAAAACCATGAAAAAGAATTGTTTTCTCCTTCTCTTTTTGCTTTGTGCCTGCCTCGTTCAGGCACAGGATACGTATCGTACCGACAAGGATGTACCTTACATTTCCGGCTCCGAAACAGATGCTTATCGTCTGGAACGTTGTAAATTGGATGTTTATTATCCCGAGAATAAAAAAGATTTTTCCACCATTGTATGGTTTCATGGCGGTGGTATGGAAGGAGGAAGTAAATTTGTTCCCAGGGAACTGACGGATCAAGGCTTTGCAGTAGTGGCGGTTAATTATCGTTTGAGTCCGAAAGCAAAGAATCCGGCTTATATAGAAGATGCCGCCGAAGCCGTGGCATGGACATTCCGGAATATCGAAAAGTATGGCGGTCGCAAGGATCGTATCTTTGTTTCCGGTCATTCGGCAGGAGGTTACCTTACGTTGATTCTGGCAATGGATAAGAAATACATGGCTGCATATGGAGCCGATGCGGATAGTGTAGCTGCCTATCTTCCGGTCAGCGGACAGACTGTCACTCATTTTACCATCCGCAAAGAACGTGGCCTGCCCAACGGAATCCCCATCATTGACGAATTTGCTCCGGTAAACAAGGCCCGCAAGGATACCGCCCCTGTTGTGCTGATTACGGGGGATAAGAATCTGGAAATGGCTGACCGGTACGAAGAGAATGCACTGCTGGCATCGGTATTGAAGAATATCGGCAATCGGAAAGTCTCTTTATATGAACTGCAAGGATTTGACCACGGACAGGTACTCGGTCCTGCCTGCTATCTGATCGTTAATTATGTGAAGAGGTTCAAGTAATAGACCTGTGATATCCTTTCATTTGATATGGATAATGTGTATATTTGCACGAAACTCATATCAAAAATGTGTAAGTTCTCACATTTCAGATATCAAAAATGTGACTCGGTATGTTTGAAAGAGGAATTATTCAGCTGTTAGCGGCTTGGAAAACGGATGTAAACAGGAAGCCTTTGGTTATTCATGGGGCGAGACAAGTGGGTAAGACGTGGGCTTTGAAGTATTTCGGTCAGAAATACTTTGAAGATGTTGCCTATTTTAGTCTGGATAAAGATGAAAGCGGACTTTGCGATATCTTTAAAACGACTAAAGACCCCGAACGCATTATACAGCAATTGTCCTTTTTGCATGGACGAAAAATTAATCCTCAGACTACTTTGCTGATATTGGATGAGATTCAGGAGTGCAATGAAGCGCTGAACTCTTTGAAATATTTCTGCGAAGAAGCACCCGAATATGCAGTGGCTTGCGCTGGTTCTTTACTTGGAATTTACCTGAATCACATAGGCAATTCCTTTCCGGTTGGAAAAGTAAATCATCTGTCTATGTATCCGCTGACTTTTACGGAGTTTCTGAATACGAAAGATCCGGCGATGTATCAATATATGTGCTCTGTCAAAGAAATAGCGCCTCTTCCCCAAATCTTCTTCGACAAACTGCGGGAAGCCTTCATTGCCTATTCTATTTGTGGCGGTATGCCCGAACCTGCTTCTTTGATGGTTGACTTTAATGATATGCAAAAAGTGGATTCATCGCTTCGGGATATATTGAATGACTATGCTCTGGATTTTGTGAAACATACTACACCTACGTTGGCGCCCCGTATCAATTATGTATGGAACTCTCTGCCCTCTCAATTGGCGAAAGAAAATCGTAAGTTTGTTTATCAACTGGTTCGTCCCGGAGCACGTGCGCGTGAATACGAAGATGCTATTTTATGGTTGGAACAAGCTGGTCTTGTCAACAAAGTAGTTTTGAGCAAGTCGCCTAGGCTGCCACTGAAAGCCTACGATGATTTGAGCACTTTTAAGCTCTATGCATTAGACATAGGGTTGTTGAGGCAATTGTCCGAACTGGATGCAAGTGTTTTGTTATTGTCCACTCCCGGATATACGGAATATAAAGGGGCATTGGCAGAGAATTATGTATTGCAAAGTCTTACAGCACAACTTCAGGCTTCGTTCCGTTACTGGACTTCCGGTAATAAAGCAGAAGTGGATTTTTTACTTCAGCATGGTAATCATATTTATCCGGTAGAAGTGAAAGCAGACCAGAATATAACAGGTAAAAGTCTGATTCAGTACGAGAAACTTTATCAACCTGCTTGCCGGATTCGATATTCGATGCTGAATTTGAAACAAGACGGCAATCTGATTAATATTCCTTTATTTCTTGCGGATAAGACGAAAGAGCTGCTGAATAATAACGTGGGATAAAGAATAGAGAGAAATGGCCAAGTGATGAAAAATACAGGTCATTTAAGGAAAATATCTGTGAAATGTAACGTTTCTCATAGTCTGTGAATCATTTATTATATCAGAAATCGGTCGTATTGGCTACATTTACTCCGATTTTACAAACTAATAAATAAAATAGCTATGAAGACATTAAGCAGAACTGTACTTACTCTTTTTGTTTTATCCTTCTCCTGTTTGGCAGCGATAGCCGGAGAAGTATCTTTTAAAATAACCAAGCAATATCTGAACTTCCCCATCTCCCATAAAGAGAACAGAGGAAGGATGACTTTTGAAGTAAACGGCAAGCCGGATTTATCCGTCGTTATCCGTCTGGCGCCGGATGAAGCGGAATACTGGGTGTTTAAAGATGTGTCGGCTTTCAAAGGAAAGACGATCAAGATAACCTACGACGGCAATGAGAAGGGATTGAGTAAAATATACCAGTCCGACGAAATCGAAGGACAAGCTGAACTGTATAAGGAAAAGAACCGTCCGCAATTCCACTTCACTACCCGGAGAGGCTGGATCAATGACCCTAACGGATTAATCTATTATGAGGGCGAATACCACCTGTTCTACCAGCACAATCCTTTCGAAAGAGACTGGGAGAATATGCACTGGGGCCATGCGGTCAGCAAGGACTTGATACACTGGACAGAATTACCGGACGCTCTGTATCCCGACCATTTAGGAACGATGTTCTCCGGTTCGGCAGTCATCGACTATGATAATACCGCCGGATTCAATAAAGGCAAGACTCCAGCCATGGTTGCCGCCTTCACTGCCGCCAGCAGTGACAGACAAGTGCAGGGGATAGCCTATAGCCTTGACAAAGGACGTACCTTCACGAAGTACGACAAGAATCCGGTGATCAACTCCAAGGAGAAATGGAACTCTCAGGACACACGCGACCCGAAAGTGTTCTGGTATGCGCCCTCCAAACATTGGGTACTGGTACTGAACGAGCGCGACGGACACTCCATTTATACCTCTTCCAATCTCAAAGACTGGAAATACGAGAGCCATGTTACAGGCTTTTGGGAATGTCCCGAATTGTTTGAACTGCCGGTTGACGGTGACAAGAACCATACGAAGTGGGTGATGTACGGTGCCACCGGTACGTATATGCTAGGCTCTTTCGACGGCAAGGTATTTACTCCCGAAGCCGGAAAATACTGCTATACCACCGGAAGTATCTATGCAGCCCAGACCTTTACCAATATTCCGGCAAGTGACGGCAGACGTATCCAGATAGGCTGGGGAAGAATCTCCCACCCCGGTATGCCTTTCAACGGAATGATGATGCTCCCCACCGAACTGACTTTGCGTACCACCAAAGACGGCATCCGCCTTGTCAACGTTCCCGTAAAGGAGGTCGAATCCTTGTGTAAGCCTCTTCGTTCCTGGAAATCTCTTTCTTCGGATGAGGCCAACCGCCATCTGAAAGAGTTTTATGATGCCGACTGTCTCCGCATTAAGACAACGATCAAACTCTCTCATGCCACGGATGCCGGATTCAACCTTTTCGGCCAGCGCATGATCGGCTACGACATGAACTCCAATACCCTGAACGGCCGTTTCTACTCTCCCCAAGACCCGACCAGCATGGAGTTGAGTGCCGATATTTACATTGACCGCACCTCTATCGAAGTATTTATCGACGGCGGACTGTATTCTTATTCCATGGAACGCCGCCCTGACACTAACAACAGAGAAGGACTCCACTTCTGGGGAAACCGTATCGAAGTGAAAGACCTGCAAGTCTTTTCCGTAGAATCCATTTGGTAGACGGAAATCAAAAGCTATCTTTGTTTTCAGTTATTTAAATAGGAAAGAGAATATGAAAACGCGTAGTGAAGTTTTTCAGTTTGAGAAAGAGTTGAAATGGGAGCACCCCGCTCCGGGAATCCGTCGTCAGATAATGGGATACGACGGACAGTTGATGATGGTCAAGGTAGAATTTGAGAAAGGAGCGGTCGGTACGTTGCATGAACATTACCACAGTCAGGCTACCTACGTGGCAAGTGGAAAGTTTGAACTGACCATCGGCGACCGGAAAGAGATACTGTCGACCGGCGATGGCTACTATGTAGCACCCGACGAACCGCATGGATGCGTCTGTCTGGAAGCGGGAGTATTGATAGACACATTCAGTCCCATGCGGGCTGATTTTCTGGAATAGTTCCTGATGAATGGTAGGTTACCGGATAATGATGGTATAAATTTACCACATATATGGTATTTCCTGTCAACAAAAACTGCACTATCTTTGTAATATCTTAAAAACAAAGGAAATTAAAAACAGATATATGGAAAAGATTGCAAGGAAATTGACGGATTTGGTAGGTAACACTCCGTTGTTGGAACTAAGTAATTATAATAAGAGTAACGGCTTGAAGGCTCGTCTGATCGTGAAAATCGAATCATTCAATCCCGCGGGCAGTGTAAAAGACCGCGTGGCATTGGCAATGATTGAAGATGCCGAAATGAAAGGCGTCTTGACTCCCGGCGCAACGATCATCGAGCCTACCAGTGGAAATACGGGAGTAGGATTGGCATTCGTTGCTGCCGCCAAGGGGTACAAACTGATTTTGACGATGCCCGATACGATGAGCGTCGAACGTCGTAACCTTTTGAAAGCTCTGGGAGCGGAACTTGTGCTCACTCCCGGTGCCGACGGAATGAAAGGGGCGATTGCCAAAGCGGAAGAGTTGAAAGCTGCCACTCCGGGCAGCGTTATCTTACAGCAATTTGAAAATCCTGCTAATCCCGCTATGCATCTACGCACTACCGGACTGGAAATATGGAGAGATACCGAGGGGAAAGTCGATATCTTCGTTGCCGGTGTAGGTACTGGCGGGACAATTAGCGGAGTAGGAGAAGCATTGAAGATGCGCGATCCCAGTGTGAAGGCGGTGGCGGTAGAACCTGCCGACTCTCCGGTACTGTCCGGCGGAAAGCCCGGACCTCACAAGATTCAGGGAATCGGCGCCGGTTTCGTACCGAAGACTTATAATGCTTCTGTCGTAGATGAAATTATTCAGGTGCAGAATGACGACGCTATCCGTACCAGTCGTGCGCTGGCGGAGGAAGAAGGGCTGTTGGTCGGCATATCTTCGGGAGCAGCCGTCTATGCGGCTACCGAACTGGCGAAACGTCCCGAAAACGAAGGGAAGATGATCGTAGCCTTATTGCCCGATACGGGAGAGCGTTATTTATCTACTATCCTGTACGCGTTTGAAGAGTATCCTTTGTAAAGGAACGTTTTTTTGAAAGAAATATAGAGAATAATCCTGTGGTTACTTGGCAAAACCGTATATTTGCCAAGTAACCATTTTTATTTAATACTATGCAAAACAAGACGTTAGGGATTCTGATGATTATTCTCCTGCTGTTTTCTGCCTGTAAAGATGAAGAAACTCCTCTCTCTTCAACGAAGCAATTAATCAGCTATTCGATTCAGAAGAGTGACAATCAAGGTAAAATTAAGAATGACGTGAGAGGTTCCATTAAAGGGAATGTGATAACGCTGTCAATGGATCAATATGATGACCTGAAGTCATTGATTGCTACATTCAAGTATGAAGGAACGTCTGTAAGCGTGAATGGAGTCGGGCAGGAATCCGGCATCACTTCGAATGATTTTTCCCGGCCGCTGATGATTCTCGTAGAAGCAGAAGACGGCAGCAGGGAACAATATACAGTCGAAGTTGTCTTGAAAGATGCGCAGGTGTTATCCGAATTTCGCTTTTTGAGAAAAGATAATGCTTTGCTGACTGCTGATGTTTCATGTACGATTGAAGATGAGACTATTGTATCTTCCTACACATTCCCACAATCGAAACTGATTCCTGTCTTTATGACTGATGCCGTGAAAGTAATGGTAGATGATGTAGAACAGGTCAGCGGTGTGACGGAAATTGATTTCGCCTCTCCGGTCACTTATCAGTTTGTGATGCGGAATGGAGAAGTAGTCCGATACATCCTGACGCTGGACTTTATCCTGATTCCTCAGTTTACGATCACGACAGAAGACCCTAGTATAACGGAAATACCAAGTAAGGATTATTATTTGAATGCGACTCTCACCGTGGATGGCAAGGGGATTTATGAGAACTATACAGGCAAGACAGAGGTGAAAGGAAGGGGAAACTCCACATGGGGATATCCGAAGAAACCTTACCGGTTAAAGCTTGATAAGAAATCTGAGATTTGTGGTTTGGGAAAAGCGAAGAATTATGTATTACTGGCTAATCATATCGATCCTACCTTGATGCTTAACTCAGTTGCCTTCAAAGTCGGGCAATTGCTGAATATTCCTTTCACCAATCATGCCATTCCGGTGGATGTGGTTCTGAATGGCAAATACAAAGGTTCCTATCTACTGACGGAACAGATAGAAATCAAAGAAAATCGTGTGGATTTGGATGAGAATAACAGCGTGATGTGGGAGCTTGATTCCTATTTTGATGAAGATCCGAAATTCAAGTCCGAAGCATTCAATCTTCCGGTGATGGTGAAAGACCCTGATTTGACTACAGAGCAGTTTGAGTATTGGAAGAAAGATTTTAATGCATTTACCGTGCAGTTTGCAAAGGAGCCGTTAGAAGGAAATATGTATGTGGATATGATTGATATTGAATCAGTTGCAAAATATCTGATTACCTTTAATTTGGTACACAATATGGAGATTAACCATCCGAAAAGTATCTTTATTCATAAAGAGGGGAAGGGTAAGTATGTTATGGGACCGATTTGGGACTTTGACTGGGCGTATGATTACGAAGGTAAAGAGACACATTTCAGGAGTTATGAAACTCCGCTCTTTTCTGATGATATGAATGGAGTGGGAACCGCCTTTTTCCAACGCTTCCTACAAGATAGTCGGGTAAGGAAACTCTATAAAAACTTTTGGCAAGACTTTAAGTCAAATAAATTAAATGAGTTGTTGCAGTATATAGATGATCAGGCCAAGCTTATTAAACCATCTGTAACGAGAAATAGTGAATTATGGGAAAACACCCGTTCCTTTGATGCGAAAGTGATAGAACTGAAGAATTGGTTGAAAAATAGGGCAGAGTATATAGATGGTGAAGTAAATCAATACTGATAGAGTTTCATATATTAGCATTTCACTTCTCAGTCATTAACACTTGACTTCTCAGATGTTAATACTTGTCGTATCAGGTATTAACACCTGAGAACTTGAGTATTAATGCCTGATAGACTGACTTATAACATCATGAAAATACATGATTTTGCAGGTGATTCCATGAGATTTGTACATCTCATGGCTTTTCGTCTGCCCGCAGACCGAAAACTTTTCCTGTCATCTGATCTACAGGTACTTTCCATACTTTGACATTCCGTACGGCAGGATCGGAATAGCTGAACTGATCCTTTGTGTAATGGCGCATGATAATGTCCAGTGCATGACGTTTTTCCTCCATATCTTCTATGAATTCTACTTTCCCACGGCACATGGCACTCTCCGAGCGCATACTGTAGCTGCAAGCTACCTGCTTGTGCTGATAGACAAGTTTGTGTCCGAGGCTAAACGTGATACACACGTTGTTATTACGTTGCAGCATTTCTATCTTTCCCCCTTCGGGACCGGAATGGAGGTAAAGAGTATCGTTTTCATAACCGAAGTTCATAGGAACTACATATGGATTGCCTTCCAGGTCCGTTATGCCTACAAAGCAGGCATCGGCTTGAAGAATAATGGATTCGATTCGTTGCTTGTCTTCGATAACGATTGTTTTCATTCTAATGTCAGTTTTTACAGGTTTGTGCCAAGCCTCTGGCACAGTTGTGCCATCGCATTGGCACTACTATGCCCAGCCTTTGGCACAAGCGTGCCAATAGGGTGGCACAGAAGAGTATACTATTAATTCGTTTTTACAGTACTTGTTTCTATTTCTCAATCAGCGCAAAGTCTAATTGCTTCTTCTCCAGATTGGCACGTGCCACACGGATAGTGATGGCATCTCCCAGACTATATATCTTGTTCTTACGGCGTCCCCGGAGGCAATAATTCTTTTCGTCGAATTCATAATAGTCATCATCCAGGTCACGGATCGGAACCATACCTTCGCATTTGTTCTCGTTGAGTTCAACGTAAAGCCCCCATTCCGTTACACCGGAGATCACACCGTCATAAATCTGTCCGAGACGTTCGCTCATGAATTCTACCTGTTTGTATTTGATAGAAGCACGTTCGGCATTGGCTGCAATCTGTTCCATGTTCGAACTATGGTCGCAGAGGTCCTCGTACTTGCTTTCGGATACGCTACGACCGCCATCCATATACTTCGTAACCAAGCGGTGCACCATCATATCCGGGAATCGGCGGATGGGTGAAGTGAAGTGGGTGTAATAGTCGAATGCCAGTCCGTAGTGACCAATATTGTGCGTAGAATAACGCGCTTTCTGCATGGCGCGGATGGATACGGTTTCAATCAGGTTTTCCTCCTTCTTGCCATGAATATCGTCCAGCAAATGGTTGATCGACTTTGATATATCTGTTTTCGTTCCGCTTGTACGTACCTTATAGCCGAAGCGGGCGATGAACTGTGACAGGTTTTCCAACTTTTCCGGATCGGGCAGATCGTGGATACGATAAGGAAGTACTTTAGGTTTCTTGTTTTTAGGCACTCGTCCCACTTTCTCTGCAACTGTCCTGTTAGCGAGCAGCATGAATTCTTCTACCAGCTTGTTGGCATCTTTGGATTCTTTGAAGTATACGCTGATAGGTTTGCCCTTTTCGTCGATTTCAAACTTCACCTCGTAGCGGTCGAAGTTGATAGCTCCTGCTGCGAAACGTTTCTCGCGAAGTGCTTTGGCGATGGTATCCAGCATGAGAACTTCTTCTTTAAAATCGCCTGTTTTCGTTTCGATGATCTGTTGCGCCTCTTCGTATGTGAAGCGACGGTCGGAGTTGATGACGGTATGTACGATGCGGGAGTCTCTTACTTCTCCTTTTTCGGTAATGTCAAAGATGACGGAGAATGCGAGTTTCTCTTCATTCGGACGCAGGGAGCAGATGAAGTTGCACAGGCGTTCGGGAAGCATCGGAATGGTGCGGTCTACCAGATAAACGGAAGTCGCCCGCTTCTCTGCTTCTTTGTCGATGATGCCGCCTTCTTTTACATAGTGAGTCACATCGGCGATATGTACGCCTACTTCCCACAATCCGTCTTTGATGGGGCGGATCGAAAGTGCGTCGTCGAAGTCCTTGGCGTCTTTCGGGTCGATGGTGAAAGTCGTTACCTTACGGAAGTCTTCGCGTCTGGCTATCTCTTCCGGAGTAATTTCTGCGGGGATCTTATCAGCTGCTGTTTCTACCGCTTTCGGATATACGTAGGGCAGGCCGAACTCAGCGAGGATGGCGTGCATTTCTGTTGTATTGTCTCCTGCTACCCCGAGGATGTCGATCACTTGTCCGATAGGATTCTTTGCTTTGTCGGGCCATTCGGTTACTTTCACGATTGCCTTGTCACCGGTTTTTCCTCCTTTCAGCTTCTCTTTCGGGATGAAGATGTCGTTGGCAAGCGTACGGTTTTCCGTAACTAAGAAGGCATACGACTTGGCTACTTCCAGTGTACCTACAAAGGTGTCATTGGCACGTTCCAGAATCTCGATGACTTCTCCTTCCGCGTCTTTATTCTTCCGCTTGGCGTAGAAAGTGATCTTTACTTTGTCATTGTTCATGGCATGTGCCGAATTGCGTTCGGCAACAAAGATCGGATCGCCTCCACCTTCGGGGATAAATGAGTTCTTTCCGTTGCTCTTGCGTTGGAAGGTACCGATCATCTCCGTTCCGTGATTGTTGAGGCGGAACTTTCCTTTTTCAATTTCGGAAATATAATCGTCATCTGAAAGGTCGTGTAACAGGTCAGCGCATAGCATTTTCTGCGGATGGGTAGTGAGATGCAACTCCGAGAAAATATACTTCATACTAAGCGTTTCGCTGGGTTTGGCATGGAAAAAGTCTATCAATAACGCTGCCAGCTCTTTCTTACTCATCCTTTTGCCGGCCTTTTTCTCTTTCTTTTCTTTCTTTTTCGCCATAATGTATAGAATTGATTTATTTGAAAATTCTTTGATGGGAGTACAAAGTAAACAAATATTTGAATTTGATAGTTATGAATTGGATAAAACTTTCGCTGACTTCGATAATTTCGTCCTTATTAAAATAAAAAGTATTCCTTCTAAGGTGATTTAGGAGGAATGTTTATAAGAGAGAATAATTGAGAAATGCAAAATGGCTTTTATTTTATATTTATTGTATCTTTGTAGCATCATTCTTTTCTTATACATTGAGGTTATAATTAATGGAGAGCATCTTAATAACAGGAGCAAGCGGATTTATAGGAAGTTTTATTGTCGAAGAGGCATTAAAACGAAAGTTTGGTGTGTGGGCGGGGATTCGTCCCACCAGCAGCAAAAAGTACTTGAAGAACCGGAAGATCCACTTTCTGGAACTGGACTTTGCTCATCCCAATGAATTGCGTGCCCAACTCTCCGGACATAAAGGAACCTATAATAAGTTTGACTATATCATCCATTGTGCGGGAGTCACGAAATGTCCGGATAAGAATACTTTTGATTATGTGAATTATCTCCAGACCAAATACTTTATTGATACCCTGAAAGCGTTGAATATGGTTCCGAAGCAATTCATCTATATCAGTACGCTGAGTGTATTCGGACCTGTACGCGAAAAAGATTATTCGCCGATAGAAGCCGGTGATGTCCCGATGCCAAATACTGCTTATGGTCTTAGCAAGCTTAAGGCTGAACTTTATATTCAGAGTATTCCCGGTTTCCCTTATGTTATTTATCGCCCTACAGGAGTTTACGGTCCTCGTGAACTGGATTATTTCCTGATGGCGAAGTCCATCCGGCAGCATGTTGACTTCTCTGTCGGCTTCCGGCGGCAGGACCTGACTTTTGTTTATGTAAAAGACATTGTGCAGGCCATCTTTTTAGGAATAGAAAAAAAAGTGACTAGAAGAGCCTATTTTCTGACTGACGGGAAGGTGTATAATAGTCGTGTATTTTCGGACTTAATACAAAAAGAACTGGGTAATCCGTTTGTTATTCATGTGAAATGTCCATTAATTGTGCTAAAAGTTATATCTTTGCTCGCTGAATTCATTGCAACACGTTCCGGCAAGAGCAGTACGCTGAATTCTGATAAATATAAAATAATGAAACAACGTAACTGGCAATGTGATATAACCCCTGCCATTAATGAGTTAGGGTATGCTCCCGAATATGACTTGGAGAAGGGAGTCCGTGAAACCATTGACTGGTATAAAAACGAAGGATGGCTTTAGACTTATTTAAGCGAGTGGAAACCCGGAAGGGGTTGTTTGCTGTGGAGAAGATAACATTGATTTATAATCTGTTGACCTCCATTTTGATTCTGTTCCTGTTTCAGCGAATGGATCATCCATGGCACATGTTGCTGGATAGGGCGATGATCGCTGCAATGACTTTTCTGCTGATGTATCTTTATCGGCTGGCTCCTTGCAAGTTTTCGGCGTTTGTACGTGTTGCTATTCAGATGAGCCTGCTTTCCTACTGGTATCCGGATACGTTTGAGTTTAACCGGTTCTTTCCGAATCTCGACCATGTGTTTGCTATAACCGAGCAGTTTATCTTCAATGGGCAACCTGCTATCTGGTTCTGTCATACATTCCCGCATCTTTTGGTCAGTGAAGCATTCAATATGGGATATTTCTTTTATTATCCGATGATGCTCATTGTGACGGTGTTTTATTTTATCTATAAGTTTGAATGGTTTGAGAAGATGTCGTTTGTACTGGTAACTTCTTTCTTTATCTATTATCTGATTTATATCTTTGTTCCGGTAGCAGGGCCGCAGTTCTACTTCCCAGCTATAGGTTTTGATAATGTATCTAAAGGAATTTTCCCGGCCATCGGCGATTATTTCAATAACAATCAGGAGTTACTTCCCGGTCCGGGCTATCAACATGGCTTCTTTTACAGTTTGGTAGAAGGTTCGCAGCAAGTGGGAGAGCGTCCTACGGCAGCTTTCCCCAGTTCGCATGTCGGTATTTCTACCATTCTTATGATTATGGCATGGCGTGGCAGTAAGAAGTTGTTTGCCTGTCTGATCCCTTTCTATATGCTGCTTTGCGGGGCTACAGTATATATTCAGGCGCACTACGTTATCGATGCGATCGTAGGTTTCTTCTCTGCATTCTTGTTGTATGTTGTGGCGACGTGGATGTTCAAGAAGTGGTTTGCGCAGCCGATGTTTAAGTAAAACTAATCTAAAAGAGAATTTACTTTTTCAGGAATTGTTTCGAATATCCGGAACAATTCTTCTTTCGTTTCTGCCCGCAACATGGCAATACGAGTCTCTTTAAAATTAGGAATCCCTTTGAACAACGGACTGGCAGCCAAGTGGCGGCGCACGTGCAAGATGCCCCTGCGTTCATCAAGCAGATTCACACTGTCAATCACTTCCTGGCGAAGTACCTCCATACACCATTCAAAGCTGAGTGGCGGCAATTCCTCCCCCGTTTCCAGATAATGCTTTACTTCCTTGAATATCCAGGGACGTCCGAAGCTGGCACGACCGATCATGACTGCATCTACTCCGTAACGGTCAAAACACTCCTTGCAGCGTTGAGGTGTTGTCACGTCTCCGTTGCCAATGATAGGAATGTGCATCCTTTGATTGTTCTTCACTTCTCCGATCAGTGTCCAGTCCGCTTCTCCGGTGTACATCTGCGCACGGGTTCTACCGTGAATGGTTAGTGCGGCAATGCCGCAATCCTGTAGTTGTTCTGCCAGATCTACAATGATTTTATTGTTGGCGTCCCATCCTAAACGGGTTTTCACTGTCACAGGTATTTTGACTGCGTCCACTACGGCACGGGTAATTTCCAGCATCTTCGGAATATTTTGCAGCATTCCTGCTCCTGCTCCTTTTCCTGCTACTCTCTTCACGGGGCAGCCGAAGTTTATGTCGAGAATATCGGGCTGCGCCTGCTCTACGATCTTCGCAGCTTCGACCATCGTTTCCGTATCTTTACCATAAATCTGAATGGCTACAGGGCGTTCTTCATCGCTGATACTCAGTTTCTGTGCAGTCTTGCTGACAGCGCGTATCAGTGCATCGCTCGATACAAATTCAGTATATACCATGTCAGCTCCGAACTTTTTGCACATTAGGCGGAAAGCAGGATCTGTCACGTCCTCCATCGGGGCGAGTAGTATAGGGTGTTCTCCCAGGTCTATATGGCTTATTTTCATAATCGATACTTCTTTTTGCGGTGCAAAGGTACGGATAAAAACTGAAAGAACTATTTGTTGAGGTAAGTTTCACGGATACGGATTAATTCGTACCTTTGCATTCTCCTATCACATTTTAATGATTATCAGATAGTAAAATGAATATAAAAGATTTTGAAATAATGGCGCCTGTCGGTTCGCGTGAATCCCTTGCGGCAGCCATTCAGGCTGGAGCCGATTCTATCTATTTTGGTATAGAAAACCTTAACATGCGTGCCCGTTCTGCCAATACGTTTACCGTTGATGACTTGCGTGAGATAGCTCAGACGTGTGATGAACATGGAATGAAAAGCTATCTGACCGTTAATACCATTATCTATGATAAGGATATTCCTTTGATGCGTACCATTGTGGACGCGGCTAAAGCGGCAGGAATATCAGCGGTGATCGCTGCCGATGTAGCGGTAATGAACTATGCCCGTCAGATCGGTCAGGAAGTACACCTGTCTACTCAATTGAATATATCGAATGCGGAAGCCTTGAAGTTCTACGCCCAGTTTGCCGATGTCGTAGTGCTGGCCCGTGAGTTGAATCTGGAACAGGTGGCCGAGATTTATCGTCAGATTCGGGAAGAGAATATCTGCGGTCCGAGCGGAGAGCAGATTCGTATTGAAATGTTCTGTCACGGTGCCTTGTGCATGGCAGTCTCCGGTAAGTGCTATTTGTCTCTGCACGAAATGAATCACTCGGCCAATCGGGGTGCCTGTATGCAGGTATGCCGTCGTTCTTATACGGTTCGCGATAAGGAGACGGATGTGGAACTGGATATCGACAATGAATATATCATGTCACCGAAAGACTTGAAGACCATTCATTTTATGAATAAGATGATGGATGCGGGTGTGCGTGTATTCAAGATTGAGGGACGTGCCCGCGGTCCTGAGTATGTGCGTACGGTGGTGGAATGTTATAAAGAAGCGATAAAGGCCTATCTGGATGATACGTTTACAGACGAAAAGATTGCCGCTTGGGATGAACGTCTGAAGGCAGTCTTTAACCGTGGCTTTTGGGATGGCTACTATCTGGGACAACGCTTGGGCGAATGGACACGGAATTATGGTTCGGCCGCTACGGAACGTAAAATCTATGTGGGCAAAGGTATCAAATACTTCTCCAATATCGGTGTCTCTGAGTTCTTGGTAGAAGCTGCCGAAGTCAGTGTAGGTGACAAGCTGCTGATAACGGGACCTACCACCGGCGCAGTCTTTATGACACTGGACGAAGCGCGTGTCGATCTGAAGCCGGTAGAGACGGTAAAGAAAGGTCAGCGTTTCTCAATGAAATCAGAGAAGATACGTCCCAGCGACAAATTATATAAATTGGTATCTACCGAAGAATTGAAGAAATTCAAGGGACTTGATGTAGAACAGAAAAGAGGATAAACGATGAGCCAGTATATCTACGAATTGGAGATGAAGGTGCGTGATTACGAATGTGACCTTCAGGGGATTGTCAACAATGCCAATTATCAGCATTATCTGGAGCATACCCGCCACGAGTTTCTGACCTCGGTAGGTGTTAGTTTTGCGGCGTTGCATGAACAGGGAGTCGATCCGGTAGTGGCACGTATCAATATGGCTTTCAAGACTCCGTTGAAGAGTGGGGATGAGTTTGTCTCCAAACTGTATATGAAGAAAGAAGGCATCAAATACGTATTCTATCAGGATATCTTCCGCAAAAGCGATCAGAAAGTAGTAGTGAAATCCACTGTTGAGACGGTATGTGTGGTAAACGGACGTTTAAGTAACAGCGAATTGTTCGACAATGTCTTTGCTCCATACCTGAAATGACCGATAACGAACAAGAACAAATATATAGCATCGCTCTGACAATGGTGCCCGGTATCGGGCACATTGGAGCGAAACGTCTGGTAGAGGGCATGAAGAGTGCCACCGATGTGTTCCGCTTCAGGAAAGAACTGGCGCAGCGATTATCCGGAGTACATGAACGGGTGTCGGGTGCACTGGACTGTCCGTCAATTATTGCCCGTGCCGAACAGGAACTTGTATTCCTGCAAAAGAATCATATCCAGTGCCTGACTTTTCATGATGAGGCGTATCCTTCCCGCTTGCGGGAGTGTGAAGACGCTCCTGTTGTACTGTTCTATAAGGGAAATGCCGATTTGAACGCTCTCCATATCATTAATATGGTGGGCACCCGCCACGCTACTGATTACGGTACACAACTCTGTACTACTTTCCTCCGTGACTTAAAAGCTTTGTGTCCTGACGTATTAGTTGTCAGCGGCCTTGCTTACGGCATTGATATCAATGCCCACCGGAGTGCATTGGACAATGACTTGCCTACGGTCGGCGTGTTAGCTCACGGACTGGACCGTATTTACCCTTCTCTTCATCGTAAGACAGCCGTTGAAATGCTTGATAAAGGCGGATTGCTGACAGAGTTTCCTGTCGGTACAACACCGGATAAACACAATTTTATCAGTCGCAACCGTATTGTGGCCGGTATGTGTGATGCTACGATTGTGGTAGAATCGGCTGCCAAAGGCGGCTCTCTGATCACAGCCGAGCTTGCGGAAAGCTATCACCGCGACTGTTTCGCCTTCCCCGGTCGTGTGACCGATGAATATTCAAAAGGATGTAACCAACTGATCCGTGACAGTAAAGCATCCCTTCTGTTGTCTGCCGAAGACTTGGTGGAGGCGATGGGATGGACGTTGGATTCACATCCGGCAAAGGTAGAGAATGTACAGCGCAGCCTGTTTCTGGAACTGACAGAAGAGGAGCAAAAGATAGTTCATACGTTGGAAAAACAAGGAAACTTACAGATTAATACCTTAGTGGTAGAGACAGATATTCCCGTACATAAAATGAGTGCAATTCTCTTTGAACTGGAAATGAAGGGAGCCGTACGGGTATTGGCAGGAGGAGTTTATCAATTATTATAAATCTAATAACCAACCTAAAACAATTTGAAATGAAACGACATTTTTGGGCATTCATGGCAATAGTATGCCTGTTAGCCGTCCAGAACACACAAGGACAACAAATGGTTCCTGCACAGAAAATCTCCGCAACACCTGCCGCCGGCGCACAAATGACTCTTGCGCAAGCTGATGGGATTGCTTTTCGTGAACTTTCTTTTCCGGAGGCTTTAAAAAGAGCGGAGGTGGAAGACAAACTTCTTTTTGTCGACTGCTTCACGACTTGGTGCGGTCCTTGCAAGAGGTTATCCAAAGTGGTTTTTAAAGATTCCTTGGTTGCCGATTATTTTAACCGTCATTTTGTGAATCTGAAGATGGACATGGAGAAAGGTGAAGGAGTGGAACTCAGAAAGAAATATGGGGTACACGCATATCCTACCCTTCTTTTCATTAATTCAAGCGGTGAGGTCGTATACCGACTGGTAGGTGCTGAGGATGCTCCTGAATTGCTGAAGAAAGTGAAACTGGGTGTAGAGTCCGGTGGACTTTCGGGACTTAAGAAACGTTATGAAGCTGGTGACCGTGATTTGGCTTTTATCTGCGGATATATCAATGCGCTTTCTGCTGCCAACCGTGAACAGGAGGCAGGAAAGGTGGCAGCTGATTTCTTGCAGGGAAGTGAGCAGAAAATGCTGGAAGATGAAGATTACTTCTTGGTATTCTATTACTATGTGCATGATGTCAACTCTTCCGCATTTCAGTATGCGGTAAACCATAAGAAAGAAATTACTGATAAATTTCCCCGTCAGGCCGCTTCTCTCGACCGCAGACTGCTCGAAGACTGGATAGCCGGTTCATATGCCTACCTGAAAGTGGACGAGTCCAATCACTGTACATTTGATGAGCAGGGACTGGATGCCTACGTGGCGAAGATGAAACAGATGAATGTGGCGGAAGCTGACATGATAGGCGAGAGTCTGCGCCTCAGCAGAGACGGTATAATGAAGCAATGGGATTCATTTGTGAAACGTGGCGATAAGATACTTGCTTCGCACACCATTTTGGGTGACGAAGGGCATTTATTGCAATGGGTGAACTGGCTCAATAAGGAATGTGCAGATATGTCATTGCGTGAGAAAGCTGCTCAGTGGTGTGATAAAGCCTGCGAAGAATTGATAAAGAAGAATGAGGAGATCAAAAAGAACTTGCCTCCCGGAGCTATTCCGGCCATCTCCATGGTAGACCATAAAGGGCAGTTACTACAAGTGGCAGAGAAGCTGAGAAAACTGATGCAACAAAGTTGAGACCCTGTAGGGATTCATAAATAAGAGTGTGAATTCTAAGTCCTCTCCAAACAATATCTATAAAATCTTACCCAAGTTTACGAACATTAACGTATCCTTGGGTAAGTTTGTATATAGACATACCTACTCTTCAGAAGTGTATAGCTACTTCCTAAACCTAAGATATTTTCGAAGTTAAGGACCTTTTTATTATACGGCTAATGTTACAAATGGAGTCTGCCTTCGTATCACAGCAAAAGACCTTGCTATGATTTTGGCTCTTACAGCATTGATTACAGATGCTTTATGTTTCCCCTCTGCTATTTTCCTTTTATAGTATGCTTTCATCTGCGGATCCCAAGAGATGGCAGTAATAGCTGCCCGGGTAAGGTATACTTTTACTTCTTTGTTAGCCAATGAAGAAGTCTGCGTTTTTCCCCGTATGGAAATACCTGAAGTATGTTCAAATGGGGCGACCCCACAATAGCAGGCAAATTTCCTCGGGTTGTCAAATCTTTGAAAATTGTCAGTAACACACAGTAATACAATGGCATTGATAATTCCTATTCCTTTTATACTTCTTAATAGCAAGTAGTTTGTGTAAAGCGATGTACTGGCGGCTATTAGTTGCTCCATATCCTCTTCCACCTCCAGGATTCTTTCTTTTATCGACTTGAGCTGCTCTTCCAAAAAAGAAATGGATTCTGTCACATCAGCCAACTTAGCCATCCAGGAGAATGTTTCCAATAACTTTATGCTTGATACTTTTTGCTTGACCAAATTGTCACGTATAATAATCCATCCCCGCAGTCTCACCAAGTCTTTGTCAGGCAATTTGTATAACTCCAGTTTTCGATAGTGTAATACCGCATAGTTCGCTATTCTTTTGGCGTCAATGCGGTCATTTTTGCCTCGTTGCAAGCCTATGGACTTCTTGATGGTCAACGGGCAAACCAAAGCCAGGGAAAATCCCATGGAGACACTGGAAACAGATAACTCTGTGACATAACTTCCCATGTTTTCAGCACAGAACAAGAGTTTGGATAAAGAGAGATGATAACCAGCTATCCAATCCAATAAAGATTGGATCCCAGTTGGAGTGTTATCAAAAGACTTGTGAGACAACTCTTTTTCGTCTGCGGACATTAATGATGCATCGAAAGTTTTTTTTCCTACATCAAGACCTACAAAATGAGAATAATTCATAACTTTGTATTTACAGTATTAAACATGAAGGAGAAACAGCTAATACATTTATTAGGTCGTGAGCCTACAATTCTAACTGGCTAGGTTCTCCTATTAAGAGAGTTGCAGTCTGATTCAGCCTATAGTCATTTAAGACTAGTGTCAAAGTTAGTTCACTGCAACTCTACTTTTCAAATATACACTTATATTTTGTTGTGATATTTAATACTGCAAATGTAAATGTGCCAAAACTCCCCTTTTAACGAAATCATCCTCGCTACAACTATCTTTGTGGCGAGGATGGATTTTTAATTAATATTCCCGTATTTCATTCTTATAGATTTTTACTTCTACCAGCTTTTGGGCGTTTACATCCGAGACCCAAAGAGTGTTTTGGTCTACCAGCAGCTTCTCGGGTTTCTTAAAAGTATATCCTTTGACGGACTTAAAACTGTTTTCCCAGTTCCCTTTGGTTCGGTCATAGATAAATAGAGACCCGTTTTGGGCAGATAGAATCATTCGATTTTCATGCAACGCGATGCCGCAGGGATTGAAGCTCAGAGGGAGCGTTTTTTCTGTGTCAATCAGTATCTTCTGATCTCCTTTTTCTATCAGTGTGGTGTCGATGGCTTGAATTTTCTGATTGCCGTATTGCCCGAAATCAGCAAGATAAACGATACCGGTGGAATCCTGCACCATCTGATGAGAATGGAAACCGTTATTCACATCCATTCCATCTCCTTTACTGCGGCAATAGAAAGGAACTTTCTGATAATTCTCCAAAGTTACGTCAGCTTCCCGGTAGACTAACAGATTCTTTTTGGTACGAATCATGATATTTCCGTCCGGTGTGATAGCCATAGCGTGAGAGTGTACCATCTGATTGATTCCGTCTCCCCAGTTACCTGTGCCGATGCGTGTGATGAACTCCAGCGTCCGTACATCGAATACATCTATTCGGGAACTTATGTTTGCAAGGTACAGCCGGTTACCGGATATTCCGATCGCTTCAATCTTATCCGGAAACTTCTGTTCTGCCTCTTTATATTTCCAGCTTTTGAGCGAAGCCAGATGTCGGTTCTTGTTCCGGTCATAAAGTTCCAGACTAAAAGCTCCGCTTTGAATATTGGCTACAAAAAGAGTATCTCCTTTTATGTAAGTAGGTCCGGGGGTGAATTGACCTTCAGCCAAGGCGAAGTCTGTGGCGGATAACTGTCGTGCCGCTTCGTATGAATAGTAATAATAGCTTGTATATGGCTCTGCGGGTTTTGTAGCCGGGCGGACTTCCGGGTTTTCTTCTTCCGAGCAACTACCTGTGATTAATGCCATTAGTAACAGACATCCGGTATATAATTTTTCTTTTCTCATGTCTTCTTTTTTTTTAATTCAACTTTTCTACAGGGATTCCCGTTACTGTATGTGCATTCCGGTCTACTATGAACAATGTCTGCCGTGCCATTGACATCTTTTCCACGTTACTGAAGGTGTGTCCTTCGACAGTTGTGTAATCCTTAATCACAGTCCCTGTCTCCGGATTGACTTCGGCCAGGGCGATAGGCTGATTCTTGCCTGTAGCAAAGGAGACGAACATTCGTTTGCCGATAAATGCAATGTCGTACGGCGAATAAGAGGTCAGATTAATGACCCGTTGGGCTTTCCATTCCACCTGTTCGCGCATTGCCTGAAGGTCGAATACATAAATCTTCTTATTTCCCTGGTGGGTGGTATAAAGTAACCCGTCGTTGCCGATTGTCTGCCCGTAAGTACCCATTGCCTCTCCCATATTCGATGTCCGGCAATAATTGGGCACATTTTTGAAGCTTTTTCCGGGGACAATATCGTCTTCGATAAATACACATACCCGTTTCTTATCTCGGATAAACACGCATCCCCGGTGTACCAGTACATCGAAAGCATGAACCGTTTGGTTGCTTCCTTCTCCCCAAGAGCCTGTGCCGATGGTTGCCACCAGTTCAAAAGTCTTTTCATCAAAAATATCAGTCCGGCTTTGTTCGTTTGTAACGTAAATCTTACCGTGGGCTACGGTCACGCCGTTCGGTGTTGCGGCAAATCCCTTTGTTGCCCCTCCTTCCGTCCACTCTTTCAGGCTTTTTATGTGCGTCAGTTTGCCGTTCTGCTCTTCCAGAATCTCCAGACTGAAATTTCCGCTGGCATTGTTCACGATGTAGATTCGGTTGCCATATACACAGACATCCTTGGGCGCAAAAGTCGATTCCGTGGCTTGGGGAATATCTTTGTAGGTGATGATGCAGGAGAGTGGTGTTCCTTGCGCAGTATCCTCATCCTCTTCTTTCAATATCGGCGATAGTCCACCGTCGATTGCATCCAGTTCAGGGTCTTCAATGATGTATCGGGAAGCGTTGTATTTTGAGCTGCCATAAAGTTTGCCATAGCGGCGGGTGTGCATGAATCTTCGTGAGTACACCGGAAGTTTCTTTTCGATGCATAGTTTGTTGTATACGGTGGCGCAGAGGGTAATCCATCCGGTTCCCGTTTGTTCGTAAGTCATGTTTCCGCTGTGCCCGTAGCCGAGGCAATGACCCAACTCGTGAAACGTGGCGCTGGTGTGCGCTCCGTCGTCTGCGTAGTGTTCCAGAAAGCACCATTCGTTGAGTCCATAAGTTTCTCCGCCTCCCAGTCCGTCTACGGTTGTCACTTTCCCGATAACGAAGCCGGAGTGGTTGATTACTTTTTTGAGGAGCATATCGATGTCAATAACAGTTTTGTTGGCGTCACTATGCAGTTTGCCTCTGTATTTTTCCAGTTCTTCGGCAAATTCCTTTGACGAGAACATATAGCCGTAGTTCAGCATCATTGCTACCGCTTCCCGGGCGTGAGCCGGATAAAGTGGATAGGCCCATGAACCGGTCTGACTATAGGCGGAGAAACGTACGTTGTATTTGGACTTGGTGGAAAGCAGTTTTTGATAGTATTTGTCATTACATTCTATTTCCAGTTTGAAGTCGGCTGCGGACAGGTGTGGATTTGCCATAATCTGGATTTCTTTTCCTGAACGGGTGATGTAACGCTTGCTTTGCGTCAGCATCGGCAGTTCCTTATGAAATTCAGTGAAAGCTGGGAGCACATCGAACTTTGCCAGTTGGAATGCTTCTTCATATCCGCTGATGGTTGCCCACACAGTCACCTCCTTGACAGGACGGGGCGAATAGAAACGGATAAATAACTCTTGCTGCTCGGTGATGCTGACTTGCAGGGGCTGGTTTACTCTGAATCCCCGCTGGGTGTTATTGAATAGAATCGTGGCAGGCTCATCATCCTGAAGCATTAATTTGAAAACATCCGGAGTCAGGTCTTTCTCTGCTATCCGGATTATTCCATACGGGTTCTCTGTTGTTTCGCTGTCTGTGTCTGCCGGCGTTTCTATTAAGTCGTCTTTGGTGCAGCTTTGCAGTCCCCATATACAGAAAATAAGAAAATAGGTGAAACGAAAGATTCTGTGGAATATCATATTTCTTTTTTTAGTTTGCGGGCGGCAAAGGTATAAAAAAAATGTTTATCACCATTCATCCTGCTTCTTTTCCCTTATCTTAGTGGCGTAATAAAAAACAAACAACTATGAATCAAACACGTTGTATCGTAATTTTGTCTATTCTTGCTCTTTTTGTAGCAAGCGTATCTGTTGCCGGAAATATCTCTCTACCGGATGCTTCTCAAAAGGTTTTTGAAGGAAAACCATGTATTAACTCTCCCCGGGCGATTGGCAATTATCCTGCCAGTCCTTTCCTCTTTTATATTCCTACTACCGGTCAGCGGCCGATGGAATGGAGTGCGGAGAAACTTCCGAAAGGATTGAAACTGGATTCGAAAACAGGGATTATCACAGGATCAGTAGCTTCTAAAGGTGAATATACCGTCACTCTTAAAGCTAAGAACGCATTGGGGACCAGTACGGAAAAGCTCGTGATCCGCATTGGTGATGACCTGTTGCTGACTCCTCCCATGGGTTGGAACAGTTGGAATACTTTCGGGCGACATCTCACCGAAGAGTTGGTTTTGCAAACTGCGGATGCGCTGGTAGCCAACGGAATGCGGGATTTAGGCTATTCCTATATTAACATCGACGACTTCTGGCAGTTGCCCGAACGGGGAGCTGACGGACATTTGCAGATTAATAAAGATAAGTTCCCGCGTGGAATAAAGTATGTGGCAGATTATCTGCACGAGCGCGGTTTCAAACTCGGAATTTATTCGGATGCAACCGATAAGACTTGTGGCGGTGTATGCGGCAGTTACGGCTACGAAGAAGTGGATGCGAAAGATTTCGCTTCGTGGGGTGTCGATTTGTTGAAGTATGATTATTGCAATGCTCCTGTCGACCGGGTGGAGGCTATGGAGCGCTATGCAAAGATGGGAAAGGCGTTGCGTGGTACGGGACGTTCCATCGTGTTCTCCATTTGTGAGTGGGGACAGCGCGAACCTTGGAAATGGGCAAAACAGGTAGGCGGACATTTGTGGCGCGTTTCGGGAGATATAGGCGATGTCTGGAACCGGGAAGCCAACAAGTTGGGCGGGCTTCGTGGTATCCTGAATATTCTTGAAATCAATGCTCCTTTGAGTGAATATGGCGGTCCTTCCGGTTGGAATGATCCGGATATGCTGGTAGTTGGTATCGGTGGTAAGAGTATGAGTATCGGATATGAATCGGAAGGTTGCACCCACGAACAGTATAAGTCTCATTTTGCATTATGGTGTATGATGGCTTCTCCATTACTTTGCGGAAATGACGTGCGAAGTATGAATGACAGTACATTGCAGGTTCTGTTGGATAGGGACCTGATTGCTATCAACCAGGATGTGTTGGGCAAGCAGGCGGAGCGCAGCATCCGTGCAGATCATTATGATATTTGGGTAAAGCCGTTGGCTGACGGTCGCAAAGCGGTAGCTTGTTTTAACCGGGCGGATACTCCACGTACTATAGAATTAAATTCAAAAACGGTGGAAGACCTGTCTTTGGAGCAGGTGTATAGCCTTGACAGCCGTTCTATGGAAAATGCTGCGAATAACATAATGGTGGACTTGGCGCCTTACCAATGCAAGGTTTATATCTGTGGAAAGCCGAAAAAATAGTCAATGACAGTACTGGAATGACAGTAATAAATCTCTGAGGTAAAATAAAGAAAGGTTGGGGCATAAAAAAAGGAGCAACGCCTTGCTCCAACCTTTGTTAACCTTAAATCTAATACTATGAAAAAAATCACATGACAAATGTAAGTCTTCTTGCTATTCCTTCCAAATAATATTCTTGTATTTGCGTCTCTTTTGATTTCTTTCACGGATTTTCACTGTTATCGCACACAATGGGTCTGAATTGAGGAATCTCAGCCTTTTTATTAACTAACAAGTTTGTTACTAACAAAGTTGTTAGTAACAAACTTGTTAGTCATTGACGATGCAATCCTTGCTTATGTGCCAGTACTCCAGTTTTTTAATTTGTTATTAACGCTCGAAGGTCTTGAGGACTTGACAAAGGCTTTTTTATGTTGTATATTTGTAGTCGTAATAACAACAATAAAACTCAAATCAAAACTTAGAAACGAATGAGAGGAATCTTATCTTTTGCTGCACTGGCTGCGATGTACTTCCCCGGATGTACAACGAGTAAAAATGCGGTGCATTGTCTCAGCCGATGGATTAAAGGTTGTAACCCGTTGGTCAAAGAACTTATACCGACAGGTTACTTGCCGTACAATCACCGGTTTTTGACATCAAAACAGTATAAGATCATAACAAAACATCTAGGAGATCCTTATGAGGATTAGGGCATAAGTAGCCCGGAAATGAGCAAAAGGCTGCAAACTTTTACGGAGTTTGCAGCCTTTTTTGTTGCATAAATTCAAGAAAAAGAGATTTGAAAGGCGTATCGGCGTTTTTAATAAACTTGGGAACCGTTTCTAATAAACGATGAAAGAATTTATTAGAAACTCAAATACGGTTTTAGTATACAGTGTCTATGTTTTTCATTGTGGGTAAATCGGGAGAAGGCAGTATCGTATTCATTGGATTAGTATATTGGTAAATTTGCATGACTATTTTTACCTTTCTCTCATAGACCGTTTTGTATGACAAAGTATCATGTTGCTTTTTTGTTGGTTATACTATAATGCAGCTAATTTGTACGTAATTCTATTTGAGCAAACAGAATAATTCGTTTATTCGCATATGATAAATACCGAAATGAGTATTATTGCTCTATTATATATATGTATATTCGGTTTTCTAAAATTATAAAGCTATGAGAAAGCACACTTTTCTATTTATTATCTTTTTGTATGTTGGCATCTGCATACAGGTTAAGGCAACAGATCAAAGAGGAGAATATCTCGTCATAGGTAAAGATACATTGGAAATGCTTACTTGACCATTGGGAGATAGTGAGACTCTGAGTAAGCAGGTAAAGAATTGTATTTCGAAGCGCTCCTTCTCTACTGATTGCGGGCGGGGGTATGTCGGTATATGGAGACTGGAAACCGACAGACTCTATTGGGAGAAACAGCAATGAACGCACTTTCGAAAAAAAATATTCATCTGTATAGTCGATTGAAAATAAGCGAATTACTTTAGGATATTTACTGCTTTAAAGCCATTGAAAGGAGACACAAGGGGGACTAAAGGGGACTGGACGGTTTGCGCCCTGTTATATCTTTGCAGAGTCATTCAGACAAAACGGAATGGCAAACAGATAACCTTTATTTTTTTAACCATTTAAACTTTAACAATTATGGCTTTAGAGTATGTAGTAACAAAAAGAGTGTTCGGTTTTGACAAGGACAAAAACGAAAAGTATGTAGCAAAGTCGGTTCGTTCCGGCAGAGTAAGTTTTTCCAAGATGTGTGGCAAGGTGAGCCGTCTTTGTGGAGTTCACCGCAAGGTAGTGGATCTGGTCGTCAGCGGTCTTGTCGATATGATGGCGGAGGACATTGACGACGGAAAGAGCGTTCAGATGGGTGAGTTCGGCATCTTCAGCCCTACCATTCGCGCTAAGAGTGCGGATGACGAGAAGGAAGTATCATCTAAGTCAATCGTCCAAAGAAAGATCCTTTTCTATCCTGGAAAAATATTCAAGACCACGTTGGATGATATGAGTATTACCCGTCGTGCGGAGTTGGATACGGACTATACGGACGGAAGTAGTAACAATGGTAGCGGCAGTGAGAAACCTAATCCCGGTGGGGACGGAGGCAAAGATGACGAAGAAGCCCCGGACCCGACTGTATAAGTCTTTTGTACTTTCCTTTTAGATATTAGTCAGAGCGGGAAAGGCTTATTGAGAAGTAGTAAATGCACAGATGATCGGTTATACTCGATTTTCTGTGCATTTTTTCTTTATATAATGCCTTGGTGTGTCTATTGTTTCCTCCTTATCTGCTCCTAAACTTGCAAATTCGTTCCAATCGTTTCACAGAACCTTCCATGTTCTGTTTTTTGTTCTGCTAGTATGATTTAGTTTATATTATAACTTCTATATTTGTTCACAGAAACGAACAATTATGAAACACGGAATCTATACATGCGTTATTCTCATGGCATTTCTTGCTTTATCAGAAAGTGTGTATGCAGTGGTTCCGGTTTTCACGGTTGCGAGTGACACTATCAGGCGGGTGGTGATATATTTCGATCAGGAAGAAACAGATGTTGATTCCTGTTATAAAACTAATAATCAAGAAATTAATGTTTTAGATTCTTTGCTTGAGGAAAGAATAAATTCAAGATATATCACTGCGCTCAATGTGGTCACTTTTGTATCGCCTGACGGAGATTCGGTTTATAATGCCGCATTATCTGTCCGAAGAAACAATTCGATGAGAGAGTTCTTAAGGCAACGTTATCCGTATGTTGATGTCGAAAAGATTAAACTTACTTCTGAAGGAGAAGACTGGTCTGAACTTCGTAAGTTGGTGGCGTCGGATTCAGACTTGCCGGACCGGGAAGAAGTCTTGATGTTGATAGATTATCATCGGGATAACATCGTGAAGCGAAAAGAACTGTTGCAGAAGTTGAATCAGGGAATGGCTTACCGATATATTGTCCGCAACGTGTTACCTAAGTTGAGACGCGCTGAGATTACGGTTGTCCGCAAAGTTCCGGAAATGGAAAAGAATATTTTTGAACCGGTATCTTCTGTCTCCGGATTGTTTGTTTCAAAGCAGGAAGAGGCGCTTCCGAGCGATCAACCTGATAAGCCGGAGGGAGAAAGTAAAGAGAGTATGGCTTATGAGGTGGTAGTGTCGGAGGCAGAAGGGCCGGTTGAAAGTAAAACGGTGCTTGCAGTGAAGAATAATCTGTTGTACGACTTGGCGTTGGCGCCAAATCTGGAAGTAGAGATTCCGGTAGGCAAAAGGTGGTCTTTAAATGCTGAATACAAATGCCCGTGGTGGCTCAACAGTAAACACAATTTCTGTTATCAGCTTCTTTCGGGAGGAGTGGAAGGACGTTGCTGGTTGGGCAATCGTCAGAAGCGCAACCGGTTGACAGGGCATTTTGTTGGGCTTTATGCTGAAGGTGGAATTTACGATTTCCAGTGGAAGGGCGACGGTTATCGGGGCGATTATTACGGAGCTGCGGGAGTGACCTACGGGTATGCGAGGCAACTGGCTCGCCATCTGTCGCTCGAATTTAGCTTCGGCATCGGGTATCTGACAACAGAATATAAGAAATATACTCCTTACGAGGGGGATATCGTGTGGACAACTAGTGGACGTTATAACTTTATAGGTCCTACCAAGGCGAAAGTCTCTCTGGTATGGCTGATAAAAAGAGGGAGATAAGGACGTTATGCAAGATACAAGATACATACTTCTTGTGCTTCTGTCCTCGCTGCTGATGCTGACCGGATGTAGCCGTCGCGAACTATTGGATGATTATCCCGTAAGCGGGGTAGATATAAAGTTAGATTGGAACGGTGTTACCGATAAGTTGCCGGAAGGGGTTCGGGTGATTTTTTATCCGAAGAGTGCGGAAGGCAGAAAGATTGATACATACCTTTCAGTAAGAGGTGGAAAAGTAAAGGTGCCGCCGGGGCGTTACTCGGTAGTGGCTTACAACTACGACACTGAAACGGTGCAGATCAGAGGAGAGGAAGCCTATGAGACGATTGAAGCATTTACAGGCTATTGCAATGGTCTGGGAATAGCGGGAACGGAGAAAATGGTATGGGGACCTGATCCCTTATACGTAGTGCAGATCGATGATTTACATATAGCGAACAGTGAAGAAGAGCTTCTACTGGATTGGAAACCGAAATTAGTGGTAAAGACCTATTTTTTCAAGATCAAGGTGGAAGGACTGGAATATGTTTCTTCAATTGTAGGCAGTGTGGAAGGTATGGCGGGTTGTTACTGTTTGGGCAGATGTTGCGGGATGATGTGCGATGCTCCTATTTACTTTGAGGCGCAAGGGCGTTCGGGTGAAGTAACGGGTAGTTTTACTGCTTTTGGAATGCCGGAGGCCGCGATAAGCCGGGCAGGTGACAAGATAAAGCTGACACTGGCTTTTATTAAAGTAGATAAAACCGTGCAGAAAGCGGAGATTGATATAACGGAGGTGGTTACTAATTCTGAGAGTGGAGGTAGTGGAGGAGGAAATGTTGATGAACCTCCCACGGAAATAGAGTTGCCACTTGATGAAAAGGTTAAGGTTGAGAAGCCGACTACTAATCCGGATGGCGGAGGTGGTGGTATTGGTGGAGATGTTGGTGATTGGGGCGATGAGGATGAAGTGGTTCTGCCTGTTGAGTGAGATTAAACATAAACAAATATAACAATATTAACGAATTAAAAAATACAATTATGAAAAAGATTTTATTGGCTATTGCAGCAGTTGCAACAATTACAGGTTGTTCACAGAGTGAAGAGTTTGAGAATCCGGGACAAAAGGCGGAAATTAATTTTAGTACAGCAGTAACTAGAGCAACTGCACTTGATACAGAAGGTTTACAAAATGCTGGTTTCCAGGTTTATGCATATAATACAGGAACGACAGAAATGTCTACTACTGCGGTTCTTCCGTCTTCAGCATGGATAGCTAATAAGGCAACTTATGCTAGTACTTGGTCAGTAGCAGGAGGTCCGTATTACTGGCCATTAGATGAAAATTTACAGTTTTTTGCTTATTCTCCGTCAGATGGAGTTACATATACTGGTCCTGATGGTACTATTGCGGGATATCCTAAATTTACTTATAAAGTAGGGGATACGGCTGCCGATCAAAAAGACTTAGTTATTTCGTCCGTGTTGAATCAGACTAAGGAAACGGATAAAACAGCACCAGTTGTTTCGTTAAATTTTAAACATGCATTGACTCAAATTAATGTTCAGGTGATTAAAGGAAGTACAGATTATACCTACGAATTTGCAGCTGATAATGCTGTTACAATAAGTGGCATTAAAGGCGAAGGAACCTTTGCTTATACAGGAGCTGACACTGGCGATTGGACGCCAGAAGGCACTGAAGCGACGTATACATATACTTTAGGTGATTTTACTGACGGGACAAGTGCCATTGTTCCTGGTAATGCACTGATGTTGATACCACAAGATATTACTGATGCTAAAATAACGATTAGGTATAACACAAAGAAGGGCGATAGCTATATATTTAAAGGATCAAAAGAGATTCCTTTGAAGTCTACCACAGCATGGGCTTTTGGAACTAAAATTTTGTATAAGCTGACTTTACCGGTTGGTGGTGAAGAAGTAAAGATCGAAGCGACAGCTGCTAAATGGGATACTGAAAAGCCTGAAACTACCGAACCTAGCGTTTAATGTATTAATAGAATAATATTTCTCAGGTTATAGTCTTTTATACCAGTTTATGTAGTTTTGAATTTATAAGATCATTCTCGTTACGACATATTGCAACGAGAGTGATTTTATAAATTTCTTCCCTTTCTCATTGTCATATAAAAGATTTCATATACATTTGTTGGCCAACAGGAACAAATCAAACACCAACACAAATATATGTCATCTATCTGTCAAGGTACTTGGGATTGTCAGAACTGCCCGAAAGCCGTAGACAATGCTATTGCTCACATTATTCATCCAAGAGGCTATCACCAACCAGCCCGGAAATGTGAGGAAAACTTCATCCTTTTTTTGATAAGAGGTGAGGTATTGGTTAATAGTCAAGAATATGCAGGTACGATGCTGAGAGCAGGTGAATTTATTCTTCAGGCTATCGGTTCAAAATTTGAGATGCTTGCCATGACTGAGTGCGAATGTATTTATTATCGTTTCATTCAGCCGGAACTATTCTGTGACTTCCGTTTCAATCATATTATGAAGGAGGTGTCTTCACCATTAATCTATTCACCATTAAAGATAATCCCTGAATTGAAATATTTTTTGGATGGCTCTAAATCCTATTTGAGTGAAAGTAAAGTTTGTCGGGACTTGCTGTCGTTAAAGCGCAAGGAACTGGCATTTGTATTGGGGTACTATTATTCAGACTATGATTTGGCAAGCTTGGTACATCCACTCTCTAAATACACTTCCACTTTCCAGTACTTCATCCTTCAAAACTATAAGAAAGTAAAAACAGTGGAAGAACTTGCCCAACTTGGCGGCTATACTGTCAGTACCCTGCGGCGTATCTTCAATAATGTATTCCACGAACCGGTATACGAATGGATGCAGGCGCGACGTAAGGAAGGTATTTTGGACGAGTTGCTTAATACAAACAACAGTATCTCTGAAATATGCTATAAATATGGCTTTGAATCTCTGCCACACTTCTCCAATTTCTGTAAGAAATTCTTCGGTGCTTCTCCACGCATGCTAAGAACAAACAAAAAGACCATCTGATAATTTTTCAGAGAGAACGTCAAATAATCTTTTTTTCTTTGTGAGCATAGTGCATTTGTTGTATATTGCTGCTGTTTCCCTTAAAATCAGTCTAATACATCTTTATTATAGAGTCGGATCACTTCAAATAAAGCCATGACAAGGCGGATACGGAAATTAAACTTTTTATTTCAGTAAATTTAAATCTATTGCGACACGTACAATAACTAGGATATAAATCATAAATACTATGTAATGAGAACAAAACGAGCTTTTAAGGAATTTTGTGTATTGGGTGGTTTGGCATCTTCCGTTTGCGGGGTGGCTCAGGAACGCCCGAATATTATTGTCTTCCTTGTAGATGACATGGGACTTATGGATACGTCGGTTCCTTTTATCGCAGATGAGAGTGGTCAGCCGGTGCGTCATCCGCTGAATGACTGGTATCATACTCCGAATATGGAGAGACTGGCTAAACAGGGTATTTGTTTCTCTACTTTTTACGCACAGAGCGTGAGTTCCCCTTCCAGAGCTTCCATCATGACCGGACAGAATGCGACCAGGCATGGAGTCACTAACTGGATTAATGCTGAGAGCAACAACCGGAATCCTTTCGGACCGCCCCAATGGAACTGGAAAGGTCTCAGAAAAGATATGCCTACCATGCCGAGAGTCCTGCAACAAGCCGGATATAAAACCATTCATGTAGGAAAAGCACATTTCGGCTGTATGGGAAGCGAAGGAGAGAATCCGCTGAATATCGGCTTTGATGTAAATATCGCAGGTTCCGGCATTGGACATCCCGGCAGCTATTATGGCGAATGGGGATACGGGCATATCAAGGGACAGAAGATTAGAGCAGTTCCTGACCTGGAGAAATATCACGGTACAGATACCTTCCTGAGTGAAGCGCTGACTATAGAAGCGAATCGGGAGATCACCAAAGCCGTAGAAGAAAAACGACCTTTCTATCTGAATATGGCCCATTACGCAGTTCATTCACCTTTCCAGGCAGACAAACGTTTCTTGTCACGCTACACCGACCCGGATAAGAACGAGCAGGCAAGAGCTTTTGCTACATTGATAGAAGGCATGGATAAATCATTAGGCGACATCATGGACCAACTCGAAAAGCTGGGAATTGCCGAAAATACGCTGATTCTCTTTTTAGGAGATAACGGTGGTGATGCTCCATTGGGAGATGAACGTGGCTATGGTTCTTCCGCTCCGCTGAGAGGTAAAAAGGGGACGGAGTTTGAAGGTGGTATGCGTGTTCCTTTCATCGCAGCTTGGGCCAAGCCTGAGAAGAAGAGCAAAGTACAGAAGAACTTGCCTATTGAAGTAGGAAGTATGCAGACACAGTTGGGCACAATCATGGATATCTATCCGACTGTTCTGTCTGTGGCAGGATGCGAAGTTCCCCAAAACTACGTGATAGACGGATTCGATCTGAAAAAGCAACTGAGCGGTAAGGTGGACAAGAAGCGTCCCGAGTCTTTCCTGATGCACTTCCCTCACGCACACCGCGGCAGCTACTTCACCACCTATCGCATGGGCGACTGGAAACTGATTTATTATTATCTTCCCGAGACTCCGAAACAACCCAAAGCCTTGCTTTACAATCTGAAAGACGATCCGGAAGAAAGGAATGAGCTGTCTGCCGCACATCCGGATCAATGCAGAGAGATGATTCGGGAAATGTCCGCCCGGCTAGAAAAGGAAGGAGCTCTTTATCCGGTGGATAAACAAGGAAATGAGTTGAAGCCTTTTGTTTACTTTTAAATAGGTGCTACTATTTCAACTGTCTGTTTTGCCAAAGCATATCTATTAGGCAAAACAGACAGAATTATATATCATTTGTCAGATACAATTGCTATGACCGGATTGGCATCCTCATCCAATTGGCTCATCCAATGGGGAATATTCTCATTTTTATTGTCAGATTGTTTTTGAGAAGCATCAGGAATACTGGCAGCTTCCAGAATAAATCCATATTCTCCTTTATAACTGCACAATGCCGACAGGTCAACTTTCAGTTCCTGCTCTGAAGTGAGATCGTCAACAATGAATTGCTGGCACTTTGCAAACTTAGTTTGCTGTGTTTCTTTATTATACAAACCATTATAGACTTGTTTGTTTTTTACGTATTGAAAAAATACAGAATGTGTGTTTTCCAATACATAAGCTACGTAGATACTTTGCGGATTACTATACCATAAAGGATTGGCGGATGAATGATCTGTATCTGTATGAAAAACCATATATGGATATAGTTTCCTGTTTTTAATTGTGTATATCGTGTCTGTGAAGGTTTCTCTGAAACGTACTTCATTCTCGGACGACCATAGGCTGGGATTATAGAGAGGCAGCAGTAATTCTCCTTGCTCCTTATCTTTGATAATCATTACCCCTCTTCTTCCCAGATTTCCAAAGAAACCTGCTCCTCTTTTTATGATAGAAAGGCTGGATATATTATCCGGAGAAGGGATAGAGGGCGATTTTAATAAATTGGGAATTGAATCCAGCTTTTCTCCAAAGGAGTTGAGGAAAAGCAAAGAGTTGCTGGATTCCAATCCTATACTACTATTACAATGGGCAATAATGGTAGAGTCGGAAAACGCGAAAAAGTCGGGTGCGGCAGGTATATGTGGAATTTGAATTTTCCCGGTCATTTCTCCTTTCTGATTATATTTTAGCAACTGGTCCGGTGCGCGAAAGAAGTAAAAAAGACCTGCATCATCTATCCAGTAATTTGTCGAGCTATATCCACTTGGATCATCACCGATATGGCCTATACTGCATATATACTTCCCGGTCTGTTTGTGGAATAAGAAACATTGGTCTTTAGTAGCAATCACAATCTTGTCTTCCAGCAGCGCTATATGGGGATTGTTTCCTATCAGGCATACTTCGTTGGTTTCCAAAGGTACATAACGTACAGTATTTCCGAAGTCAGATAACTTTAGGCTTTGGGAATCAGTTGCATCCGTAAGATTTACAAATAATGTATCCCTGGCATTCTCCTGATTTGTGATGCATGAGGTTAGTAAGACTACTATCCATATCAGCAATAATTTATTCATCGTATTTAATTTATTTGATTGTCTGGCCTTATGTCACAAAGAAAAGAATAAAAAACGGATAATGAACAAGCTATCTATAAATAATTGGTCAGTAAAAAGAAATCCCCCGCCAGCTAACGCCGACGGGGGATTTATGCTATTAATCAAATCAAGCTCACGCTTAGTCTTTCAGTTTAGCGATGATGAAGTCGCGGTTCAGGCGGGCGATGTTGCTGATAGAGATGTTCTTCGGACATTCAGCCTCGCAAGCGCGGGTGTTGGTACAGTTACCGAATCCGAGTTCGTCCATCTTGGACAACATAGCTTTCGCACGGCGTAGAGCTTCCGGTTTACCTTGCGGAAGCAAGTTCAACTGGCTGACCTTTGCCGAAACGAACAACATGGCAGAACCATTCTTACAAGCAGCTACACAAGCACCGCAACCGATACAAGAAGCGGCATCCATAGCTTCGTCAGCGATGGGCTTCGGGATCAGGATAGCGTTGGCATCCTGCGGAGCACCTGTACGAACGCTTACGTAACCACCGGCCTGCATGATCTTGTCATAAGCAGTACGGTCTACCATCAAGTCCTTGATGACAGGGAAACCGGCCGAACGCCAAGGCTCAACAGTGATGGTGTCACCATCGTTGAAACGACGCATGTAAATCTGGCAAGTAGTAGCACCTGTTGCAGGACCGTGCGGATGTCCGTTGATGTAAAGAGAACACATACCGCAGATACCTTCGCGGCAGTCGTGGTCGAATACAACCGGTTCTTTTCTTTCGCTGATCAGCTGTTCGTTCAGAATATCCAGCATTTCGAGGAAGGAAGTATCACCGGGGATATCTTTCATTTGGTAGGTTTCAAAAGCGCCTTTAGCCTTCGGGCCTGCTTGACGCCATACCTTCAGTGTAAATGATATATTTTTATCCATTTTCGTCTAATTCTTTTAAATGTTTAACTTCACCGATTAGCTCTTGTAGTTACGGGTCTGAACCTTGATAGCTTCGTATACCAGCGGTTCTTTGATCAATACAGGAGCCTTTTCATCGTCACCCTGATATTCCCAGCAAGCTACGTAGAAGAAGTTTTCGTCATCACGTTTTGCTTCTCCTTCTTCAGTCTGGTATTCTTCACGGAAGTGACCACCACAACTTTCGTTACGGTTCAATGCGTCGTAAGCAACGAGCTCGCCCATAGTGATGAAGTCATACAGACGGATAGCCTTGTCGAGCTCAACGTTCATACCTTCCTTAGAACCGGGGATAAACAGATTGGTTTCGAATTCCTTGCGGACTGCTTTCAGTTCGGCGATACCTTTCTTCAGGCCTTCTGCCGTACGTCCCATACCTACGTATTCCCACATGATGTGACCCAGTTTCTTGTGGATAGAATCAACTGATTCTTTACCCTGGATGCTCATGAACTTGTCGATCTTAGCCTGAACTGCCTTTTCTGCTTCGGCAAATTCCGGAAGGTCGGTAGAGAAACGAGGAACAGTAATCTGATCTGCCAGATAGTTCTGGATAGTGTAAGGCAATACGAAGTAACCGTCGGCCAGACCTTGCATCAATGCGGAAGCACCGAGGCGGTTTGCACCGTGGTCGGAGAAGTTACATTCACCGATAGCGAACAGACCCTTGATGGTAGTCTGCAGTTCGTAGTCTACCCAGATACCACCCATTGTGTAGTGGATAGCCGGATAAATCATCATCGGATTATAATATTTCACACCACTGATTTCTTTTGCCAGTTCGCCCGGATTAACGTCAGTGATTTCTTCATACATGTCGAAGAGGTTACCATAACGCTGAAGCACTACATCGATGCCCAGGCGGTTGATAGCTTCAGAGAAATCGAGGAATACGGCCAGACCTGTGTTGTTCACACCGAAACCTGCGTCGCAACGTTCTTTAGCTGCACGGCTGGCAACGTCACGCGGAACCAGGTTACCGAATGCCGGATAACGGCGTTCCAGGTAGTAGTCGCGGTCTTCTTCAGGAATATCGCTTCCCTTGATTTCGCCTTTCTGCAATTTGATAGCGTCTTCTTTCTTCTTCGGAACCCAGATACGACCGTCGTTACGCAGAGATTCGGACATCAGAGTCAGTTTGGACTGCTTGTCACCGTGTACCGGGATACAAGTCGGGTGAATCTGAACGTATGCGGGGTTAGCGAATACAGCACCCTTGCGGTAGCAAGAGATAGCAGCTGTACAGTTACAACCCATAGCGTTGGTAGACAGGAAGTAAGCGTTACCGTAACCACCGGTAGCGATTACTACGGCGTGAGCAGCGAAACGTTCCAGTTCGCCGGTGATTAAGTTCTTGGCAATGATACCGCGAGCACGTCCGTCGATGATTACAACGTCCTGCATTTCATAACGGGTGAACAACTTCACCGTACCTACGTTTACCTGACGGCTTAGTGCGGAGTAAGCACCCAGCAACAGCTGCTGACCGGTCTGGCCTTTAGCGTAGAACGTACGTGATACCTGTGCACCACCGAAAGAACGGTTGTCCAGTGTACCGCCGTATTCGCGTGCAAAAGGAACACCCTGGGCTACGCATTGGTCGATGATAGCGTTGGATACTTCGGCCAGACGGTAAACGTTGGCTTCACGTGCACGATAGTCACCACCTTTTACTGTATCGTAAAACAGACGGTAAACGGAGTCACCATCATTCTGATAATTCTTTGCAGCATTGATACCACCCTGTGCAGCGATAGAGTGTGCACGGCGCGGAGAGTCCTGAATACAGAAGTTGAATACTCTGAAACCCATTTCACCGAGGGATGCAGCAGCAGAAGCACCTGCCAGACCCGTACCCACAACGATGATATCCAAACGGCGTTTATTAGCGGGGTTCACCAATTTCTGGTGAGCTTTATAGTTGGTCCATTTCTCAGCCACCGGGCCTTCTGGAATTTTTGAATCTATCTTGATCATAATATTATTTACAATTTAATCATTTACAATTTACTATTTAGCAAGCACCGCCACAAAGGAGTGATTTCACGAAGAATACCACTACTACGAGTGCGAAACCGAGTACTACAATCGTAGAATAGATGTTAGAAATACATTTCCAACGATTGATCCATACCTTGTTGTTCCATCCCAGTGATTGCATGGAGCTCCAGAAACCGTGAGTCAGGTGGAACCACAGAGCAAACAGCCAAATGAGGTAGAGCACTACATAAACCGGACAAGAGAATGTCTGCTGGATGTGATATGCACCGTTTGCCGCATAAGCCAGCGTCAGTGTATCAGCGTGCATGTCCAGGTTGTGCATCAGTTCCGGCAACTGCATTTTTGCCCAGAAGTTGAAGAGGTGCAAACCGAGGCCTACGATAACGATAATGCCTAACACCAACATGTTTTGAGAAGCCCACTCTACAGTTTTCGGTTTGTCGACTACTGCATAGCGTTCGCTACCGCGCGCTGTGCGATTCTGCATTGTCAGCCAGAACGCGTAGATGATGTGAATAATGAAAAGAGCAGCCAGTGCTGCGGTAGCTACCAGCGCATACCAGTTTGCTCCCAAAAACTCACAAATCATGTTGTAACCATCAGCCGAGATGATTGCAACTAAGTTCATCGCCATGTGAAATGTTAGAAACAGGACAAGGGCGATACCGGTAACGCTCATCACCACTTTCCTTCCTACAGATGAATTACTTAACCACATAAATGATTGAATTTAAATTATTTAATTGTTAGAACTAAAATTTCGACGTTTTACACCTCTTACAGACTGCAAAAATAGGGGAAATAGATTGATTGACCAAAGAATTAAAGAAATAATTCCTTAATCGGTGATCTTTCCGATTTTTTCGCCATTGGCCGCTTTCTTGCGCAAGGCGCGCGGGGTGTCTCCGAAGGAGTCTTTGCAGAAGTGTGCAAGGTGGGACAGCGAGTCGAAACCATACCGGTTGCAAATCTCTGTAATCCGCATATTAGAGTGCTGTAGGTCTTCGAGGATGCCTTCCCGTTTTTTCTCCAGCATCCATTCGTAGACGGGCACGCCGTATAAGTTTCGGAAGAGACGGCGGAAGGTGGTGGTGTTATAGCCTCCCAGATGTGCGAATTCTTCGACGTTCTTCGCTTTGCTGTAATTCTGCATGACAAAGTATTGGAAACTTTCCGTATAGGTGCTGATCGGGTAGAAGAAAGCCCTCAACTGGGGCAGGGGATAGTAATTGGTGATCATATACACCATCTCCTGACATTTCAGGTCGATATATTTGCCGCAGGCGGGTGTCGATTCGTCAAGGTATGCGGCTACGTCGTTGATGAGATAGAACAGGCGCGGGTTCATCACCATTGGGGTGTAGGTCAGCGGGCCTTCTGCCTGGTCGATGATTTCACGGTAGCGGTTTTCGCATAGCAACGGCAGTTCGTTGAACCAGAAAAGGATGTATGATACGTCCGTCAGTGCCAGTATCTCGTATTTTGAGCCGATGGCTTGCAGGATAAACTGTTTCTCGTGTAGTGTCGTTCCGGGATGTTCGTCACTGTTGATCAGCAATTCGCCCTCGATCATAAAGAGCATGCAGTTTTGCGTGCACTTATCCTTCGGAATATGCTGCCCTCTGAGCAGATTTCTGTGAATAAGAGTACTTTCCATCGCTTTGGGGCATCCTGAGCAATCTGTATGTTGAGCACAAAGTGAGTCTTTTGACATGGGTTTTATCCGTGAATCGTTGTCTACAGGGACAAAGATAGTCGTTTTTTGTGAAAATAAAATTCTTTCTTCCATTATGTTTTAGCAGAAACGGGGATATGATTGTCTTTATTGGTTTTGTTTGCACAACTTTGAAGTTTCACGGACTCCTGAATGGCGTTCTTTAATACATTTTTATCTGCCATCTGCAGCATTTTCTTCATCCCTTTACATGATATATTCAGAACAAGTAGTTTCATCATTAGTTCCACCTGTTGAAACCAAGTGTTTCAAGGCATGAAACAAACTGTTTCAAGTAATGAAACTTCTTGGAACAACTGTCGATTTCGTTCATATGACAGCTCGATTCAACTCACTTGACCGCATAAGTTGCTCTGATTGACCTGTCCGTTCGAAAGGTATTATTTCATTTTTCAGTCAATAATGGATGACTTCTCAGCTGTTAATACCTGATTTCTCAATTATTAATAGCTGACATGACAATCGTTAATAGCTGACGCGTCAGATGTTAATACCCAGTAAATCAAAGTATAATGTAGGATAAACGACCTATATGCCGTGGTGGCAGAGTGAGAGCAAACCTTTGCTCTCACTCTGCCACCATACTTGCTGTAATGCTTGAAATGCCGATGAATAAAGGGATACACGCGAATAATGAGAGCGTTAGGGCAAAACTGCTATCTTTTTCACTTGTAGCAGCTGCCTAAGTTCAAGTTATAAATGCGACAGTTCAGTTTCCGTACCAGTCACTTACTTATTATAGTATTTTTCAAGCAGTTTCTGCATTTCCGGATATTTCTCGTCCGTATCTCCGGTTTCTTTGCGAAGTCTCAATAAGTCTTTCTTCATCTGTTTGATGACAGGTGCATATTTCGGATCGTTGTATGCATTATGATTCTCGTGCGGATCATTCTGTAAGTCATAGAAGTCCCATGACGGAGTAAAGTCAAAGTTCTCCGTATCAGTCATGTCTAGATTTCGGGCATAATAGAAGATCAGCTTGTAACGGTCTGACCGGATGGCGAAGTGCGCGGGACGAATAGCATGATTGGTCCAGTAGCGATAGTAGATTTCTTTTCGCCAGTCGGTCGGCGTGTTGCCTTCCAGGTTGCTGACGAAGCTGTCTCCTTGCACATTCTCCATCTTTACTCCGGCAAATTCTGCCAGCGTCGGTGCGAAATCGACATTCAGTATCAGATCGTCCAGACGTTTTCCTGCGGGTACCTTCTTCGGATAACGGATAACGAAAGGCATACGAGCCGATTCTTCATAAAACATCCGTTTGTCGAAGAAGCCGTGTTCGCCTAGGAAATAGCCTTGGTCGGAGACGTAGATGACGATGGTATTGTCGGCGATATTCATTTCGTCCAGAGCGTTTAGGAGTTTGCCGATGTTGTCGTCGACGGTAGCGCCGCAACGGAGGTAGTCACGGATAAACTTTTGGTAGGAAGCACGTCTGGCGGCCGTCCGTTGCATCCCTTCGGTGCTGAACGGCAGTCCGGGGTAGCGACACCACCACTTGTCGGGGTCCTGTGATGCGATGCGCCAGCGGCGTTCCAGCTCTTCCAGTGTCTGTCCTTTGAAAGAACGGCCGTTGGTTTCCGGTCCCCAGTCCAGCAGGTTTTCGGGTTCGGGGAAGGTGACGCCGTCGTAGAGATGCTCCATGCGTATCGGGTAGTCGTAGGGTTCGTGCGTTGCTTTGAAATGGCAGCACATCAGGAAGGGTTGGTTGCCGTCCTGCTCTTTCATCCATCGGATGGCTTTCTCGGTGACGAGGTCGGTGGAGAAGCCGAGCACCCGTTCGCCGAACTGGTGGTTGCCGGGCCACGGGTCGGTGCTCTCTATGAAAGTCGGGTCACGGTATTCGCCTTGATCGTAGAAGATGGAGTAGTAGTCGAATCCTTGCGGTTGCGACTGGATATGCCATTTGCCGACGAGTCCGGTGTGGTATCCGTTGGCTTGTAGCAGGGTGGCAAGGGTGGGGATGGAGGTGTCCAGTGAGTCCGCAAGGGTGTACAGTCTGTTCCGGTGACTGTATAGACCGGTGAGGATACTGGCACGGCTGGGTGCTGAGATAGAGTTGGTGCAGAAACAGTTGTCGAGCACTACCCCTTCTTTTGCCAGCCGGCGGATGTTGGCGTTGTGGGCATATTCTGCCAGTACTCCGCCATAGATGCCCCAGGCTTGGGAGGTGTGGTCGTCACTCAGGATAAAAAGGATGTTGGGGCGTTGTCCGGCAGGTTGAGCGCCTTGCAGGTGCGTCATGGTTCCGGCTGCCAGCAGACCGGTAAGTACGAGTTTATTCATATACGTATAGATGTTGCATTTCTTCAAAAGTCAGTCTAAGTTAGACGGTTGCTTTCATGTAGATAAATGATCATATGAACTGATTTTATGCCTAAAGATAGTGATTGTTATTCACTTTGTATTATAATCCGGAAAACTTTTGCGATTTAATGTAATTGATTCCGGTAAAACACTTAATTCCCTTTTTAAAAGGATGTTTTTGTTTTACATCTCTCAATAAGAAACTTTATGTTGATTTTTGGAAGTATTATAGTGATTTTTGAACATTTGTTTTCTTTGCCTGTACCTACTTTTGCGATCAAAACCCATTAATTATCAATTATTATGCTACTACCAAGAAAAATTGTATTTTTCCTTCTCTTGTTTGTCGGATTATCGTTGTATGCGCAACAAAACTGCTTCATTAGTTCGTATGTACGGGGTAATTTCTACAATCGCGGACGTATTTCTGCCGAGAGTTTAAGGGCGAGTGATGATTTGATTTTTCTGAACGTCCGTCCCAATAAAGACGGGTCGCTTTCGTTTGAGAATCCCCGTATCTTTGAGAATGGGAAAGGAGTGACTAGTTGGGAGGAATTGATAAAGTCTGTCCGTGCGGATGTGAAAGGAACAAAGACAAAACTTCGTCTGGGCGCTGCCAGTGGCGAGTGGAAAGCGATGGTTGCAGATGAGGCGGCCCGTGTTGCATTTGCCAAAAACATAAAGAAGATACTGGAAAAGAATAAGCTCGATGGCATCGATCTGGATTTTGAATGGGCGGAGACTGAAAAAGAGTATGAAGATTACAGTCTGGCTATTCTGAAGATGAGAGAGGTATTGGGAGATAAATATGTGTTCAGCGTATCCCTGCATCCTGTGTGTTATAAGATTAGTAAAGAGGCGATTGCTGCGGTCGATTTCATTTCTTATCAGTGTTACGGTCCTTCGCCGGTTCGCTTCCCGATGGAGAAATACTGTTCGGATATACAGATGGCGTTGGCTTATGGCATTCCAAAGGAAAAGCTGGTGGCAGGCGTTCCTTTCTATGGCGTGACAAAAGATGGCTCAAAGAAGACTGAGGCTTACTTCAGTTTTGTGCAGGACGGGCTGATTACGGGGCCGGCACAAAACGAAGTAACCTATAAAGGAGACGTGTATGTCTTTGACGGGCAAAATAATATCCGTGCCAAGACACGTTATGCGATGGACCAGCAGCTCAAAGGAATGATGAGCTGGGACTTGGCTACGGATATGCCGCTGAATGACAGCAGATCGTTGTTTAAGACGATGGTGGAGGAGTTGGGGAGGTGAACTGCTTCAGATAATCTGAAGGAGAGACACCAAACTCATCCTTAAAACATTGACGGAAGTAGCCTGTACTGTTCATTCCTATTTTATAGGCTATTTCCGAGATATTATATTTTCCTTCGAGGAGTAACCGTTCCGCATTCTGCATTTTTACTTTCCGGATGTACTCGTTCGTAGAAAGTCCGGTCAGTGCTTTCATTTTCCGGTAGAGCGTAGAACCGCTCATACACATCTTGTCGGACAGATAAGTGATGTCGATCTTTTCCGAAGAAAGGTTATCCTCAACCAGTTGCGTGATTTTCTCAATGAATTCGTTATCCAGTTTGCTGAGCGCCTCGGTGATTATGGAACGCTTTTCATCCAAATGAGAATTGGGGTTATGATTCGTTCCGGTCTGCTGGAATTGAGCAATCAGTTTCTTTCTCGAATCAAGCAGATTGTTGATGCGGCTTCGCAGCAGTGAAGCACTGAAAGGCTTGGTCAGATAAGAATCCGCTCCCACTTCGTATCCTTCTTCTTTATCCTGCAATGAATCTTTGGCCGTTAGCAGGATGACAGGGATGTGGCTGGTACGCACATCCTCTTTTAGTTGACGGCATAGCGTGATGCCATCCATTACCGGCATCATGATATCGCTTACTATAATATCGGGAATACGGTTGAGAGCCTGCTGTTTCCCTTCCTCACCGTTGCTGCCTGTGATTACTTCGAAAGAGTCGGAGAAAGATTCGGCGATGTATTTCTGTATATCTTCATTGTCTTCTACAATCAGCAGGATAGGTTTGCTCGTTTCCGGTTCCGTATTTTGAGAATCTTCCGGAACAGCTTCTGATATCATTTCCTCCTCTGTTTGCTTCGTAGAGTCTCCATGCAAAGCGTTGGGGTAGATATTGTCTGTTAATAAGCTGATATAGAAAGTACTTCCTTCGTTCTGTATGCTTTCCACCCGGATTTCGCCTTCGTGCAGTTCTACAAGATTTCGGACTAAAGCCAGTCCGATACCTGTGCCGGATGCCTGATGCTTGCCGCTTTCCTGATAGTAACGGTCGAAAACATGAGGCAAGGCTTCCGCAGAGATTCCGTATCCCGTATCACTGACTTTAATCTCCGTATAAGTGACCCCGTTTCGTGTGGTGGGATACAAGCTCAAGGTTATTTTTCCCTGTTCCGTATATTTGATGGCATTGGAAATCAGATTATCAAGGATAATGGTGATGATTTCTTTGTCAAAGAACAGAGGCATCTCTTCTTTTTCTATTTGAATCTGAAAGTCAATCGCTTTCTTTTGGTTGAGTTCTTTGTATTTGAGTCCGATTTCATGAATCAGGGGCACAATGTTGCCTTTACAAACACATAGCTTTTTGTTCTGCGTTTCCGTTTTCCGGAACTCAAGAATCTGATTGATCAGGTTGAGCAGCCGGAGGGCACTCAGGTGGATGACAGAAAGTTTCTGCGCCTGTCTGGTCGGCAGTGACGTGTCTTTCTGCATATCTTCCAGCGGACCGAGGATCAGGGTCAGTGGTGTGCGCAGCTCATGAGTGATGTTAGTATAGAATCGCAGGCGTTCCTGATTCAATTCTTGTTCTTGTTCGTGGTTTTTCTTTTCCAGGGTATAGAGACTTTCGAGGTCTATTTTCTTCTTATAGGCATGGATAATAGTATAAATAATGCTGATAGTGATCAGAATATAAATAAGTTTTGCCCACCATGTCAGCCAGAGAGGAGGGTTGATATGTATCCTGAGAGAGGTCGTGTCCTCCGACCAGTCCTGATTGTGCAGGCGGGCTTTTACCAGAAACTCATACTTGCCGGGAGGAATATTACGGAAGGTGACGCTGTTTTGCTCGTTGATCGTATACCATGAGTTTTCAAGTCCTTTCAGCATATAGGCATATTCCACCTGGTTGGCCAGTGAATAGTCCTGTACGTTGAAAGTAAGATTAAAACTATTTTGTTCATGAGTCAATTCTATCTCTCCTTCGGAGATGGGAATAGCGGTTTCGTTCTTCTCCCGACTTGTGAGTCGTCCGGGAATTCTCACTTTAGTGATAACCACAGGAGGAATCTGCGGACTGTTTATGGCAATATCGGGGTTGAAGAAACACAATCCGTTGATAGAGCCGAAATAGATGAGCCCGTTATGGTCTTTGGTAACGCATCCGCTGATGAAACTTCCTTGTGGGATGTTGTTGGAGTGATCGTAGGTATAGAAACATTTTTTAGAGGTGATATAGCAACTGATACCGGTATTGGTACTTGCCCAGATGTTGCCGTTCTTATCTTCACTGATAGCTCTTATGTGTGTATTGGGCAGTCCTTCTTTTCTTTGAAAAACCTGATAGTCAAAATTACGGGCTGAAGGAAAACATACCAGTCCCTCACCGGTGGCAAGCCACATCTGGCCTTTGCTGCTTCGGTATATCTGATTAATCGTATTGGAACAAAAACCTTCGTATTGGTTGAACTTCCTGACCAGTTGCATATCCGGCGTATATATCCCGACTCCTCCTCCGAAAGTTCCTATCCAGAAACGTCCTTCACTGTCTTGGGCAATGCTGCGTACAAAGTTTTCCAGCAACTGGCTGTTGGAGGTGTCATAATGATGAATCACCTTCTTGCTGGCAAGGTCTATAACGAACACCCCTGCGTGAGTCCCTATCCATATCTTTTTATTCTTGTCTTCATAGAAGACGCGTACGTCGAGAAGCTCATTCTTTTCCAGTTCGATGATCTGAAACTTCTTCAGTCTTGTATTGTAATAGCTGATGTTGCCCAGATAGGTGCCGAACCATAGGTTGCCTTCCGAGTCTTTCAGCGAACAAAGCACTGAGTTGGACAGGAGTTCTCTGTTTTCTTTATTGTAAATGGCCACCCGTTTTCCGTTTTCGAATACGTTAATACCTCCTCCGTCAGTTCCTATCCACAATTTTCCTTGTCCGTCATCGCAGACGCTGCTAACGACTTTGTTGCTCAGCGAACTTTCATTCATTTGGGTGGGTGAATAGCTCCATGTATGGAATGTGGGAGGAGCATTGCTGATAAAATTGATTCCTCCTCCCCAAGTCCCTATCCAGATATTATTAAAAGAGTCTTGAAAGATATACCGTGCGCTGGCGTTGGACAAACTGTAGTTATTGTCCCCTTCGCGGATAAACTCAAAGCGTATTTGTTCGGGCAGCAGAAACTGATTTTGCTGTAAGTCCAGTATCATGATTCCGTTCAGTTCTGTTGCAATCCAGAGTTTGTTGTCTTTGAGTTGTTTGATGGAGAAGATATAGCTTGACAATGCTCCGTGAATATTCCCCGGGTTGTTATGAAAGTTGGTAAATGTTTCTGTATTGGCATTGAACAGGGCTAGTCCTTTGCTGGTTCCGATCCATATATTTCCGTTGGTATCTTTATAGATACAACGCACATCGTTCCCCGGAAGGCTGTTCGGGTTTTGAGGATCATGGACGAAGTGCTTCACGGATTTGTCATTCAGGGAGAGGATGCTCAACCCGCCTTCTACGTGTCCGATGTATAGTTTGCCATCCTCAGCCTCCGTGGCTGTCCAGGTCTGCTCAGAGGGAAGGGCGGGTACTGTGCTTTTGTTATAATGAGTGAATTTCCCGGTAGCGATGTCCAGATACTCTATACCTCTGTAATAAGTACATACCCATAACCCTTTGCCGGCTTGTACGGATGAGGTAATGTGAGTGACATCGTTCGTTATCAGACTTTGCGGGTCTTCCGGATTATATTGGTAGACGCTGAAACTTTGTGTCTCGTAATTATAAGCGTTGAGTCCTGCCCGCTGGGTGGCTATCCAGATAACAGGCTGCACGGGATCGGTGTACACTTCATTGAGTTCGTTGCCGGTAATGCTTTGAACAGAAGAAGATTGCTCCTCTTTATAGTAGGTGATAAAGCGGGTTCCGTCAAACTTATTCAGCCCTTCTTCGGTGGCGAACCACAGAAATCCCTGCTTGTCCTGCGTGATACTCAATACATAATTGTTGGATAAGCCTTGTTCTATTCCCAATCTTTGGATGAGGTAAGGGTGGGCTGCCACAAATGTGGCGGATAGCAGGAGGAAGAAAGCCGCAATGTATGTTTTCATCGTTTCAGATATTATGTATTCCTTGATATTCACTCTCAAAAGTACAAATAAATCTTGTATTTAGTATAGACAAATGATTCATTGCATGATTTTCTACCCTTTCTGCATGATTTTTACAGCGAATAAAATAAAACAACTGTAATTTTGCAATCAATCAAATAACCGAATCTAATACTTGCAGAAAATGGAATCTGATTCTTTACACGAACATGATAAAAGCTGGAAGGCATTTTTTATTACCACTCTGTTCATCTTGTGTACAGCGAACGTTTATGCGCAGTCATCCGATACAATCTTTTCCCGATATTTCCGTTATGCGCAGAACTTCGCAGATGCGTACCCTCGCGAGAAAGTGAGTCTTCATTTGGATAATGCAAGTTATTACCTTGGTGATACGATTTGGTTCAAAGCGTATGTAGTGACGGCTGAACAAAACTTACCGACGACGATCAGCAAACCTTTGTATGTAGAATTACTGGACCAGTTGGGAAATGTCGTAGAGCGGCAAATTATTCAGCTTACGGATGGGGAGGGAACGGGACAAATCATTTTGAACAATACCTTCTTTACCGGTTATTATGAAATGCGTGCCTATACAAAGTGGATGCTTGCTTTTGATAACCCTTCCTGTTTTTCCCGTGTATTACCCGTCTATCGGAAACGGCTGAGCGATGAAGAGACTCCTCGGAGTATAGCTACCTATCGTATGGACGCTTCGATGAAACAGAGGCCGAAGGATAAAGAGAAGAAGTTTACAGTCCGCTTTTTTCCGGAGGGTGGACAACTGGTTAAAGGCATATCTTCGATTGTAGCTTTTGAAGCCACCAGCCGTGACAAAGGAGCTGCTGATGTAGAGGGAACAGTGGTTTTGCCGAGTGGTGAAGAACTGGCGCATATCCGTTCATTGCATGACGGGATGGGTTACTTTGAGTATAAGCCCGAAGAAAAGGCGGGTGTGGCAAAAATTGATTATGAAGGCTCCACTTATCAGTTTGACCTTCCGGAAGCTCTTCCACAAGGATATGTACTCCGAATCGATAACCGGCGGGAAATGTTGGATATCACTGTAGCCCGCAGTTCACAGGCAATGAAAGACACACTGGCTGTTTTTGTATCTTCTCAGGGGCGACCTTACAAATGTATGACACTGGACTTTGAAGATGAATTGAACTGCCAATTCCGGATTTCGACTAAAGAACTACCGCCCGGAGTGCAACAGATATCTCTGGTCAATCTGAAAGGGGAAACGTTATGCGAGCGTTTTTGTTATGTGATGCCGCGTTCTTCCATGCTCCTTGCCTGTAAAACGGATCACGCCCTGTATCGTCCTTTTGAGCCGGTGACTTGCCGGATTAAAGTGAGAGATCATCTGAATCGTCCGGTACAGGCCAATCTTTCTGTATCTATCCGCAACGGTGTAGAGTCTGATTTTCGGGAATACGATCATTCCATTTATACGGATTTGTTGCTTGTCTCCGATCTGAAAGGCTATATTCATCAACCCGGTTTTTATTTTGAGAACCAGTCTGCCGAACGTTTCAAAATGTTGGATGTCCTTCTGTTGGTACGTGGCTGGCGGAAGTATGACCTTTCCCGACTGATAGGTAAACGTCCTTTCTTGCCTCGGTATCTTCCGGAGACCTCGCTGACCCTGTATGGACAGGTCGAATCTTATTTCGGTAAGGCGTTACGGAATGTCGGGGTGAGTATTCTTGCGCGCAGGGATTCGGTCTCTATTGCAGGTATGACAAAAACGGATTCATTGGGGTATTTTAGTGCGCCGGTAGATGGTTTTAGCGGTTCTATGGATGCTCTCATACAGACACGGAACGAGGGAAAGAAGTGGAACAAGCAGGCAGTCGTGAAGTTGTTCCGTAATTTTGAGCCTTCCTTACGGAAGCTTGATTATTATGAGCTGAATCCGGAATGGAAAGAGGCGGGTGATTTGAAACAGTTGTTGGACACCTTGGATATTGCTTATAAAGATTCTGTATTCGGACCGGATCATCATTTGCTGGATGAAGTGGTGGTGAACGCCAAGCGTCTGAACTTGTTATTGAAGCAAACTGAACGCTTTGAAAAAGAGATTCTGGGTTATTATAATATAACGCAGGTGGTAGATAAAATGCGTGATAAAGGAGAAGCGGTGTACAATCTGCCTATGCTGTTGAAGGAATTAAATCCTAATTTCAGATTGAGTGATTCGCTGAGCCTGCACTATAATAACTCAAGAGTTTTATTTATAGTCAACGGCGGGGTTTTATCTTATGGTAAAACGGATTATGTGTTGGACAAAGATGTGGATGCTATTAAATCTATCATGCTTTATTATGATCAGGCAGGGGGGGAATCTGTTTTTGTGATGAACAAGCAGAGTAATAGAGTGACGAAATTTACAGCAAATAATTTTTGGAGTGGTCGCTGGCAGGATGGAGATTTGAGTGATTTGTCTTTGCAGGATGCTATAGGTGCGGATTCCGGACCAGATGCACTTTGGGGTGAGAAAGATAGAAAGACTATGAAGAAAGGTCCGTTGCAGAAATCGTCAGTAGTAGTTTGCTCCATCACTACGATTGATGACTGGGACCCGAACAAAACTTATAAAGCCCGGCGCGGGATTCGTCATACCTATATACAAGGATATAATGAGCCCTTGGAATTTTATTCACCAGCTTATCCTGATGGTGCTCCTCTCTATACGGAAGATTCTCGCCGCACACTATACTGGAATCCGAATGTGAAAACGAATAAAAAGGGTGAAGTAGTCATTCAATGCTATAACTCCGATAATTCGGCACCGTTAATAATAAATGTAGAGACATTGTATAAAGGTAGTCCGTCATCATTGAATATCTACTCTATAGATTATTAAACTCGATCTATATTATTCATATTCATATAAAGTCCTGTTAAAGAGGAAGAAAGGAGTTGTGTTTCTTGCAGCCAACGTGTGTAAATCGTTTATGAATGATTCTCTACGTTTTTTGAATGATTTTTATAATGTAAAATCTACACTCATTCGTATCTTTGCTGTAGATAACAACGAAATAAACTAATATTATGAAAATGAAAACTAATATAATCTTTAAAAAACTAAAGTCATTCGTCAATCGATGTCTTTTTCCTGATTATATGTGCTGTTTTATCTTCCTGCGTTTATAACGCTGATATGCCAATAAAGAATTTTTAGTGAACCAATAATTTAATATGTAAAAAGAAAAACGTTATGAAAAGACTATTTCTTCCCTTATTAGGGTTTTTGTCGTTGGTGCTGATGTGCTGTAATGACAACAAGGAATCAGGTACGGATTCCTATGACCCGAACAAACCTGTCACTATTGACTATTTTACGCCGGACACCGGTCGGGTAGCAGAGAAAGTGATTATTATAGGTAATAACTTTGGAAATGACAAATCTGCGGTAACCGTATTATTTACTGATAATATGGAAAAGGAGAACAAGGCTGCCGTAGTGGGAGTAGATAATACTACGATTTATTGTATGGCACCACGTCAGGCAGAAGGTTTCAATAAGATTACGGTTAAGGTGAATGATCAGACTGTGGTGGCTGATGAGACTTTTAAGTATTCTGTTTCTGAGAATGTATCTACTATTGCCGGTGATTTTGTACAAGCTGATGGTGCCGGTAAAGATGGAAGTCTGGCTGAGGCAACTTTTGGGCAGATGTTTGGTGTAGCTTGCATTGATGAACAGTCGGGTATTGTAGGTCAGGCATGGAATAATAATAGTGTGCGTTATATTTCTATAGACGAAGATGCTGTAATTACTATCCAAAGCGGTCCTGTGGTTGGGAAAGTGGCGGTATCTAATGATAAAACATTGGCTTATGGTGCTACTATTAATGGTGCTAATACCGTTTATGTTTATAAGAAATCGCAGGCATGGGTTCCTTCTCGACTAAGTGATATCAGTTCAGGTACCGATGTTTGGGCTGTGGCTTTGAATGGTGATAATCAATGGTTGTATTATGTAACGGCTAATGGTCGTTTGGGACGTATTGAAGTAGATAATCCGACTCATAATGAGATTTTGTTTGAACATAATGATTTTAGTGGTGGTCCTTTTGCTTACATTGCTTATAGTGCTTTTGAAGATTGTTTCTATGTAACTACTGATAAAAATAAGATTCTGAAAGTTTGGGTAAAAGAAGATGGTACACATGCTTACGAGCAGATTAACCAGAATAATACAGGAACTACAGACGGTTTTTTGGCTGATGAAGCAAAATTCCAGTATTTACGTGGTCTTACAATAGATGAAGATGGTAATATTTTCGTTTGTCAGGGGGATAATAGTCACGTAATACGTAAAATCGCTTATGATGAGAATATGGAGAAAAGATATGTAACTACTGTATTGGGTACATCCACTGTACATGGAACCGATGATGGTTCACCTGATATTGCTTTATTTAATGGACCTCAAGATATTAGCTATGACGGGAATGGTGGTTACTGGATTGCTATGCGCTACGAGCCGGCATTAAGAAAGTATTCAATAGAATAAACACATTAATCAGAATTTAATCATGAAAAAAATAATAAGCATCTTATTTATAATATGCAGTCTCTTTTCTTCTATGGCATACGCTCAGGGAGGGTTGACATATTCCGGTACTGTCATCGGTGAAGATGGATTTGAACTTATAGGCGTGAGTGTTGCTGTAAAAGGAACCTCCATTGGTGTAATTACTGATCTGGATGGAAAGTTCCGTTTAAACAATATTCCTCCCAAGTCTACCATTGTTTTCTCTTATGTAGGTTTTGAGAATAAAGAAGTTAAAATAACAGAGTCTAAAGAGCGTGAGACTATTGTCTTGAAACAAAGTATCAGTAGTTTGGATGAAGTAGTGGTAGTAGGTCGTGGTTCTCAGCGTAAAGTTTCTGTTGTAGGAGCTATTACTTCTGTTGATCCGGCACAGTTGCAGGTTCCCGCCACTTCTGTATCCAATATGCTTCAAGGTCGTGTGCCGGGTATCATTGGTGTGACTCGTAGTGGTGAGCCGGGCAATAACTTCTCTGAGTTCTGGGTACGCGGTATCAGTACATTTGGTGCAAACGCTTCAGCATTGATTTTGATTGACGGTGTGGAAGGAGACTTGAATACACTTGACCCTGCCGATATTGAAAGTTTCTCAGTTTTGAAAGATGCTTCGGCAACTGCCGTATATGGTGTGCGTGGTGCCAATGGCGTAGTAATTGTAACTACCAAGAGAGGTAAAGCCGGTAAGTTAACTGTTAACTTCAAGACAAATGCCACATATTCCTATTCTCCCCGCATGCCGGAGTATGTAGATGCAGTGGGCTATGCAAACCTTGCTAATGAAGCACGTGTTGTCAGAGGTAAGAATCCGATTTATACTAATTCTGAAATCCAACTGTTCCGTTCCGGTCTCGATCCGGATCTTTATCCGAATGTGAATTGGAGAGATGTGATTCTGAATGACTATGTGATTGACAATCAACATCACCTGAGTCTTTCTGGTGGTGGTACCAATGCACGTTATTATGTAAGTATGGGTATCATGAACCAAGGAGCTGTTTTCAAACAAGATAAGTCGGTAAGTAAACATAATACTAATGTGGATTACCATCAATATAATTTCAGAGCGAACGTAGACGCCAATATGACTAAAACAACTCTACTCTCTTTGAATATGGAAACGATTATCACTAAACGTAATTCTCCGGGATATGGTGATAATAACAATGCATTATGGTCGGCGCAAGCTAATCTTCCGGCAACAATCGTTCCGGTGAAATACTCCAATGGTACTCTTCCATCATTTGGTAGAAACTCGGATGAGGTTTCTCCTTATGTACAGTTGAACTATACAGGGTATAAGATCAGTGAAACACAGGCCACCCGTATGAATGCCAGTCTGAATCAGAAGTTGGATTTCATCACAAAAGGATTGTCTGCAAGAGGCGTATTCTCATTTAACTATACCGGCTACTTTGACCAGTATCGTACCAAGACTCCGGACTTATATTACGCCACAGGAAGAAAGCAGAATGGAGCATTGATCTCTAAACGTACATCGAGTGCTACTGATATGACTTACAGCGATTATCGCCGCATTGCCCGTCAGTATTATTTTGAAGGAAATATCAATTACGAAAGAATCTTTGGCGAAGACCATCGTGTGACCGGATTACTTAATGCCTACCGTCAGGAAAATAAAGACTCTTATCTGAATAATGATGATGACGACACCACATTGGATGAAAGAATTCGTTCCATTCCTAAACGTTATCAGGCTATTTCTGCTCGTGCTACTTATTCTTATAAGGATACTTATATGTTTGAATTCAATGTAGGATATACCGGTTCCGAGCAATTCAAGAAAGGCAACCGCTACGGGTGGTTCCCGGCAGTAGCTTTGGGATGGGTGCCTACTCAGTATGAATGGACGCGTGAAAAACTTCCGTTCCTCGATTTCTTCAAACTCAGAGCTTCTTTGGGTAAAGTAGGTAATGACCGTATCAAGAAAATCCGCTTCCCGTACCTTTCTACTGTGTCTACCGATTATAGCTCAGTAACATGGCCTGGTAGCACCGTTGGCGAGAGCCGCGTAGGTGCCAATGACTTGAACTGGGAAGAGACAACCAAAATGGATATTGGTGTAGACCTGAAAATGTTTAATGACAAAGTGGAACTGACTGCCGACATCTTTAAGGATAAAAACAAAGGTATCTTCCAGCAACGTGCCAACATTCCTGAAGAAGCAGGTTTTGTAACCAATCCGTATACCAACATCGGTGGAATGGAATCATGGGGATTTGATGGAAACATAACGTTCAACCATAATTTCACCAAAGATTTTGGAATGACAGTTCGTGGCAACTGGACATTCGCCCGCAATAACGTAACCTATTGGGAGCAATCAGGCGTAGTATATCCTTATCAGTCTTTTGTAGACGTTCCTTATGGAGTGCAACGCGGTTTGATATCTTTAGGTTTGTTCAAAGATCAGGCAGATATTGAAAGTAGTCCTGTTCAAACCTATTCTTCTGATGTGCGTCCAGGTGACATTAAGTATAAAGATGTCAATGGTGATGGTGTTATCAATGATGATGATATTGTACCGTTATCCTATTCGAATACTCCGACTCTTCAGTATGGTTTTGCTGCTGAATTCAGATACAAACAGTTTACTGCCAGCATTTTCTTTGAAGGTGTAGGTAAAGTGCAATATTTCTATGGGGGGTCAGGATACTATCCGTTTGCTTGGGAAACGCGAGGCAATGTACTTAACATTGTAGCTGATCAAAAGAATCGCTGGACACCGAGAGAATATTCCGGTGACGCTAGTACGGAAAATCCGAACGCGCGTTTCCCGCGTCTGACTTATGGTGAGAATAAGAACAATAACCGCCCATCTACCTTTTGGTTGGCAGATGGCCGCTATTTCAGATTGAAAAATATCGAGTTGTCTTATAGATTCACCAGCGCATGGTTGCGAGATAAGATTAGTGTACAGAACGCTACCTTGAGCCTTGTAGGCGAAAACCTGCACGTATGGGATAAGGTGAAACTTTGGGACCCGGAGCAGGCATCGTCAAACGGTGCCGTGTATCCTCTGCAACGGAAATTCACCCTTCAGCTTAATGTGACGTTTTAATCCCGTTTCAATTGTAACATTATCATAAATCGTATAATTATGAATTTCAGAAAAATATATTGCATAGCCGCTATGGCACTGATGTGTTGCACAGGAAGTATGTTTACCTCCTGTGACGACTACCTGGATGTAGACTCATACTTCGATGAGATTTTTGAGCTAGACTCTGTATTTAAACGTAAGGAATATCTGGAAGAATATATCAATGGTGCCGGAAAGTTATTACCTAATGAAGGAGACTTGTGGACCAATGCTTGGTCGCCTTATCAGGGAGCTTCGGACGAGAACTTTACATCATGGAATGACTCCCGTCATAAAGCTATCCAGCTGATGGTGGACGAAGTGACTCCACAGAGTGATTTCTATAATAACTATGGTACTTGGTATAAAGGTATTCGTAAAGCCAACCTCGTCTTGGAAAGAATCAATGAATGTGAGGATATTACTACGAGCGATTTGCGTGACTTTATGGGACGTTGTTATTTCTTGAGAGCTTATTTCTATTATAAACTGGTAGAGGCTTACGGACCTGTGCCCATTGTGCCTGAGATGGCTTATGATGTGGATGCCAGTGCGGAAAGCATGTCATTGGAAAGAGAGACATACGAGAATTGTATTAACTATATCTGCGAGAATTTCGAGAAAGCATACGAATATCTTCCTTCCAGCCGTACGTCTACCCTAGTCAATCTGCCTACTTCGGGAGCGGCATTGGCATTGATGGGAAGAGTAAGACTGATCGAAGCAAGTCCTTGGTACAACGGAAATGAGTTTTATGCTGATTGGAAGCGTTCGGACGGTACCAACTTTATGCCTCAAGTCAAAGACGAATCCAAATGGGGAACAGCCGCTCTTCTTGCCAAACGTTTGATTAAGGGTTCGGAAGCTGGTAGCTTTAAATATAAGCTGCACACTGTTGAGAGAAAACTAGACACAAAACCGCTACCGGAGAATGTGCCTGACGAAAACTATCCTAATGGAGCGGGAGGTATAGATGCGCTTCGTTCTTATGCTTTTATGTTCAATGGTGAAACTCCGGCTTATAATAATGACGAGTTTATTTATATGTGCGGCTACTCTAGTACAGCTGGCGACTCTCCGGCATGGATTGCTACTCCTACGAGCCTGGGTGGTGGTAATGGGTTGAATATTACTTATGCGACTGTGAAAGCTTTCCGTATGGAAGACGGTAGCGACATCAATAACTCACCACTTTATCCCACAAATTACTGGGAAGCCATTGGTGGTAGTTCACAGTCTTTCTCTGACTATACACTTCCGTCCGATGCTGCTAAGATGTTTGATAAGATGGAAATGCGTTTCTATGCCAGCGTAGGTTTTAACCATTGCTACTGGAGCGGACTTTCTTACATCGGAACCGAAGGTAATCAGACTAAGCAGACAGTTACTTACTATGCTAATGGTACTGCTGCACCGTCGTCCGATCATCCTGAAGATTATAACCACACTGGTTTTACCTGCAAGAAGTACATTCATTATGTAGAGGATCAGCTGAAAGGTATGATGAAGTCGAAAACTTTCCCGATCATGCGTTATGCAGAGGTGCTGCTCAACTATGTGGAAGCATTGAATGAGTTGGGAAGTAATACATATACCGACGAAGAGAATGGGATTACAGTGAGCCGTGATGTAGACGAGATGGTGAAATACTTTAATATGGTTCGCTATAGAGCCGGTTTGCCGGGCATTACAGCGGATGATGCAAGGGATGTGACTACGATGCGGGATTTGATTAAGCGTGAAAGACGGGTGGAGTTTTTCTGTGAAGGCAGACGTTATCACGATTTGCGTAGATGGGGAGATGCAATCGATGCATACAATGAGCCTGTAACAGGTATGAACATTGCTGCACGTAGCACAGACCGTAAAGCATTCCATACGGAAACAGTGATCAATAATACTCGTTCGCATCGTGTATTCTCTTATAAAGATTACTTCCTGCCTATCCCTCGTACAACGATGGATAAGAACCCGAAACTGGTTCAGAATCCGGGATGGTAATTTTGCACACGAAGTACAGAATTAATAATTAAGTAAAAAACGTTTGTTATGAATATCAATAAAATACTATATCCGATACTTTTGTTATTGGTCGTTTTAAGTAGCTGTGATTATGAAAGCCCGCTTGATAAGGAGCAATATAAGAAGACACTCTATCTGATCGGCGCTTCCAGCAATCTTGTGACTAAAGAACTTGCTTATAGCAGTGAAGTGCAGGAAGGATTCATTACAGTGGGTGTAAGTGGCTCTCTTTTGATTGACGGGAATGTGGATGTGACTCTGGAAAGCCATAACAGTGTAATTGACTGGTATAATAAAAAGTTCAAGTTCCTTGCGACTGATATCAAATATCAGGGACTTGCTACCAGTGCTTTTGAGGTACCTTCTTATACTACTACATTGAAAGCCGGCGAAACTTATGCGAGAGTTCCCTTTAAAGTTAAAACAGAAGGTCTGGAGTGCGATTCGCTCTATGCGATAACTTTCAAGATTGCTTCTTCTTCTGCCGGTTATGAGATCAACCAGAAGGACTCGGCACTTATTGTATCCTTCAATCTGGTAAATAAATACTCAGGTAATTACATCTTCAAAGCTCTTCGGCACGAACTGGATAGTAATGATGAAATAGTTGCATCCACTTCTATTACTATAGTCAGAACATTGAAAGCTACAGAAGAAAATGCAGTGCGTTTCTATAACGAGCAACAGGCAGAAACAACTGCCAATATCAAGAAACATGCTGTTGTACTGAAAGTTGATGCTGGTAACAATGTCACTATCTCGGCATGGGAGGACTTTGACTTGATTGATGGTACATGTACTTATAATCAGAACTCGAAAGTCTTTAATGTAGATTATAAGTATACTGCGGATGGCAAGACTTATCAGATGGTGGGTACGTTTACCTATCAGGATGAAGATGCAGGTAGCAACTAAATGAGCTTATAAATCTGGTAACTGAATTAGGTTATCAGCAAGGTAGAAAAAGGTGTTGCTTTAAGTCGATGAAATAATAACTGGCAGGTTTAAGGAATTCTTAAACCTGCCAGTTTGTTTTTATTCAGCCTTATAATTTGTGACATTGCAAGATTTGTGGTAGTTTTTGGTCGTTTTGTATTCCCTAAAGTTAGCCGTAATCACGTATTTTTGTACTATCACTTTAAAAATTATAAAAAACAAATTTCACGATGAACTATAAATTACTGTCAGTCGCCTTAGCTTTTTTATATATAGGTATGGTAGGCGGATGTTCCCAACCCGCCCCCGACCTGCGTTATCAGATTGAAGTGGACAAACCTCTGCAGACAATGGAACACTTCGGCGCTTCCGATGCCTGGAGTATGCATATCCTTGGCTTGTGGCCGCAGGAGAAACAAAACCAGATAGCCGACTGGCTTTTCAGCACAGAGAACGATGCGAATGGAAAACCGAAAGGAATCGGCTTGTCTCTGTGGCGTTTCAACGTCGGGGCGGGCAGTACGGAACAAGGGGAAGCCAGTCAGATCGGTTCTTCGTGGATGCGTACCGAATGTTTTCTGCAAGCCGACGGAACCTACGACTGGAACAAGCAACAGGGGCAACGCAACTTTCTGAAACTGGCAAAAGAACGGGGCGTCACTAAATTCCTCGCATTTCTGAATTCCCCTCCCGTATATTATACTCAGAACGGTCTGGCTACCAATACCGGTCGTGGAGGAACCGCCAATCTGAAGCCGGAATGTTACGAGAAATATGCCCGTTTCCTGGCCGATGTAGTAGAAGGAATAGAGAAGCACGACGGAATAAAGTTCAACTATATCTGTCCTTTCAACGAACCGGACGGGCATTGGAACTGGGTAGGACCGAAGCAGGAAGGCTCTCCGGCAACCAATCGGGAAGTAGCCCGGACCGTCCGTTTGCTGAGCCGGGAGTTTGTGAACCGGAAAATGGATACACAGATTATGGTGAACGAGTCTTCGGACTATCGCTGTATGCTCCGTACCCATCAGACGGACTGGCAGCGTGGCTATCAGATTCAGGCTTTCTTCTGCCCGGACAGTGTGGATACGTATTTGGGTGATACGCCCAATGTGCCCCGACTGATGCTTGGTCATAGTTACTGGACAACGACTCCTCTGAGTGAACTGCGTGCCATGCGCTGCCAACTGCGTGAAGCTCTGGATAAATACAACGTCGGCTTCTGGCAGTCAGAAACCTGTATCATGGGGAATGACGAAGAGATAGGCGGCGGTCACGGCTTCGACCGTACGATGAAGACAGCACTTTACGTTGCCCGTATCATCCATCATGACATCGTATATGCGGGAGCGAAGAGCTGGCAGTGGTGGCGTGCCATCGGCGGCGATTATAAAGACGGGCTGATTCGGGAATACACGAATGATGACTTGAAGGATGGTCGGGTAGAAGACTCCAAACTCATGTGGGCTTTGGGTAATTATAGTCGCTTCATCCGTCCGGGAGCTGTCCGCCTGTCGGTTTCTGCTTTCGATCAAGCGGGGAATTTAATCCCCGGAGGCGATACGGACCAAAAAGGACTGATGTGTTCTGCTTATCAAAATGCGGACGGCTCATACGCTGTTGTTCTCATTAACTATGCGCAGGAAGACAAAGAGTTTTCAATCAATAAGATAAATGGCAAGAAAACTCGATGGCAGGTGTATCGCACTTCGGATGTAGAAGGAGAAGATCTGCTACCCGTTGAGAAAGTGAAGAGTGGAAGAACAGTCCGGATTCCGGCACGTTCGATTATAACTTTATTGAATCAATCGCTTTAATATAAGAGTCAATTATGGGTTTGTCCGGTCGAATAAAAGGCCGGTATGTCGCCTTTTTCTTTTTTAAAGTATTACATTTGTACGCCCGTCCATTGCTAACCAAGGCAATGGACGGGCGCAATGCATAAAAAAGGAGGCATTTCATGGACAATAGAGGTAATATTGTCATTTATCAGACAAAAGACGGGAAAACGTCGATTGATGTGAAGTTGGAGGATGAAACAGTGTGGCTGACTCAGGCTCAAATGGCAGAATTGTTCCAAACGGACAGAACTTCAATAGTGAAGCATGTTAATAACATCTATAAGTCGGAAGAATTGGTGAAGGATTCAACATGTGCAAAAATTGCACATGTTCAGATAGAGGACATCTCTCATTGCTTTTCTTGTTCTGATGCAGCATCTCTCACCCTTATTGAAGCCATATTTTTCTGTCTTTCCCTTATTTTACGGTGTCTTCTACTTCCGGCTTACCATAATACCCCGGCATCGGAACATAAACCGGACTCTGACGAGTATTGATATTCTGCAACTTCTTTTCTTCTTTCAGCCGTTTGATATGTCGGGCGGCAGTGGTAAGCGTAAGTTTGCAAAGTCCTTGAAAGTCCGAGCGGGTCAGTATTTGGTTATTACTGAAATACGCGGTCAGCAGTCTGTCTATCTCTTCGTTGGAGCGTGGCACTGAGTGTAACTTCAGTTTACTGCGTTCCACTTTGACGACACTCACCGAACTTCTCAGTTTTTTATCCGCCTTGAAGCCGATGTTTGCTTTGAGTTTCATTTGGTTTGCTTTCAGCTTGGGCGAGGTGATCGGTTCCAGACTGTTCAGCTTTACCTGAAAGTAGCCGATGCCGTCGAGGTGAACACGTTCCCCTTCCCGGAGGCGTGATCCCATAAAGTGGCTCAGTGATTCGAGGACCGCTTTTACATCTCCTTCGGTCAGCGAAGTCGCTTGTTGTATTTCTTTGGCGAGATAGTCGGTGTCGATATGCTGAAAGTTGACTACCCGTGCGTGGTAGAGTTCCTTGTCTTCTTCGTCCTTCCGGGCAGGAGACTTGTAGAGTTCAAATTGTATTGCCATGATACTGTTTATTGTATTTTATTTCTTTTTCTTCTTCTTTGTTTCGGCTGTCAGTTTCTTGATACTGTCAAAATATGCCTCTTCTACAGGCGACAGGGTTTTGACATGATATTTTCGGTATTCGCCCAGAGCTTTTTGTTTGGCTTGTTCGTGAGAGATCGTGCCTGCGTTCTGCAAAACTTGCTCTCCGGTGGTCGATAAGATGAGGTCCAGGTGATGTATATAGTCCGACATATACATGGGCGAACGTTTGATAGCTTGTATTTCTGCGAAGTCGAAGTATCCGGAAACCAGGTTGTTCAATATCTTCAGTTCCTTTTCATTGAGATAGTTTTTAGCTATCAGCACATCTTCTTTCCGGGGTTGTTCGCCGGGAAATGTGGCCAGTCCCATAAATGGCTTTTCTGCATCCGCTCGTTCGAAGATCACTTCTGCTGCTGTGTGGCCGTGGGCGGCATAGTGTAACTTATTCTGCACGATTTTGAAAAACCGGATGGATTCGTCTGCCTTTGGGTCATAGTCTACACTGGTGGCATACAAGTCGAGAACCTGCCGGTAGAGTACTTTTTCAGATGAACGGATATCGCGTATACGGTTGAGTAGTTCGTACCAGTAACCGCCGCCGCCTATTTCTTTCAGACGTTGGTCGTCCATGGCGAAACCTTTGATCAGATATTCTTTCAGACGTTCGGTAGCCCAGCGGCGGAAGTGGGTGGCAACTCGTGATTTTACTCTATATCCCAATGATATGATCATATCAAGATTATAGAAAGGTATACTTCTTTCTACCTTTCTTGTGCCTTCTATTCGAACCTGTCGGAATATCTGACAGGTTGAATTTTCCTCTAATTCACCTTCTTCAAAGATGTGCTTTATATGTTCAACTATGTTAGTACGGGAAGTTTGGAATAGTTCACTCATTTGTTGTTGTGACAGCCAAACGTTCTCATTCTCCAAACGGACTTCAAGTTGTGTCCTTCCGTCTTCTGTCCGGTATATGATGATTTCACCGTTGTTTTTCTCTATTTCGTCCATTGCTTTACATCGTTATAACATATTCGTCGTTTCTTGTTTGTTATAAAGATATAGCTACCTTTGATCTGCAAAACTAATCATTAGTTTCCGGACTTGGACAGAACTCGGGTTATATAGTGATTGTCTGCTTGCTGTCAAGCGTTCATACATAAGTTATCCTGCCTTTATCTTTGGTTTATGATGCCTGCATTGTTGGATGAAGGTGCTTGCATCATTAGTTGTTCACGGCCGTGGTAAGCGTTGCTCACGTCCGTGAAGAGCGTTGATCACGGCCGTGGTAAGAGCTGCTCACGGTCGTGAACAACTAGCTATATCAGTAGCAAAGATAAACTATAATAGGGAGATAAACAAAGTATTCCTGCTTCTTTTGGGTATTCGTGCAGCTTGTTCTTTGTGCAGAGGCAATAAGAAAGGGAAATCATTCTTGTATCTCGTGCGATGAAGGAACATAGTCTGTTGGTTGTAGACGGTTTTGTTCATCTCCCTTCTATTTACTCATTTTACTTCCTTAATGGTATTCTTATTAGGAAAATATGCCTATATTTGTGGCGTATCTTCTAAACAAAGATATGTTTTATTGATTTGGAGATAACGTTTTTATTATCTGCTTTGAGAAATCTGGTAAATTTTGCGTCTGCAGATAATAGGCGGTCAGTCTCCACGTTCATTTCGTATATAAATTTGTTATATACTTCTAATGGGCGTGGAGCTATTGCTTATTATTCAGACGCGGGCTTACCAGAGCCTCTCATGGGGTAATATAGTAATAGTTTCCGCGCCTTCTTCATGAAGGTATGCGAATACACAAACAAATAAAAAATAGTAGTGATGAATGATTCTACTTGTCCCCGTCCCTGCCTGATGAAGCTTGATTTACAAAGCTCCACCAATAAACTTGCCTTTTTGAAAGACAACTGGCCCAGCTTTGGACAGATTGAAAGTATCGACCGATTATCGGAAACAGAATTACGATGTACCCTTTGCCTGTTGGATGTGGTGCTGGCTGCTTTGGCTAAAGATGAATGTTTCTGTCCGAATCGGGAAATCATTCGTTTGGTATTGACACGTACCTATGTGCAGAATAGGTGTGAGCTATGCGAGACAGAAGAAATACGTTCGAAGTTGATGAAGGGCTTTTGTACATGGGAAAAGAAGAACGGATTGAGCAGGAAGAACGAAATCCGGAGAAGAGGAATTTCTGTTTTTTATGGTGCCATACTGCGCATGCTATCGAAAGTAAACGGGAAACAAGAGTAGACGGGATTTGCCCGAAGATAAAAGGTGCTTGAAGTGAAAGATTCTTGAGGTGAAAGATGAAAGATCGGGTGATAGATTGAAAGATCATCTTTCATCATCGGAAGCCCCGATGAATAAGGAGTTTGGCGACCAATGGTGAAAGATGACAGATGAAAGTTTGTTTTTTCGTCAGGAGGTGATTGCGTTTATTCTACTACTATCTGCTTATCCTTATACTGGAAGTGTGCAATGCCTAAATCATTCAGTACATTCAGTAGAGTCTTTATCGGAACATTCCGGCTGAAGCGGAAATGGACTCGTTTGTGTAAAAGGTCTGCAGAATGGCAGATGACGCTGATATTATACCAGGTTCCTATATTTTGCAGTACGGTTATCATTTCGGTGTTGTCATAATAAAACTCGTCTTTGGTCCATCCTTCTTTTTCAGTCTGCGTGGCTTTCGTCAGACGGATGTCACCGCTAGTGGTCAATGTGGCGCATTGTCCGGGTACTATTTCTTTCTCAAGGGGAGAGGCTGCTTTGCCGACCTTTACTCGTCCTTGATACAGGGTGACGGCGGGGGCATTGCCGGGATAGGCATTTACGTCGAATACGGTGCCCAGCACTTGTGTCTGCATTTTATCGGCGGAGACGATGAAGGGGCGGTGGGCGTCTTTGGTCACTTCGAAGCGTGCTTCTCCGGTGAGGTTTACGGTGCGGTTTCCCTGAGAGGAAAACTCTTTGGGGTATTCCAGACGGCTGTTTGCACTTAAAAGGACGTGACTTCCGTCCTCCAATGTGAGGCGGGTGGTCGTGGCGGGCGGGGTAGATACGATGATTCTGCCGTTCTCTTCGATAGTGGTAATTTGTTCCGGTGCATGGAGGGCGGTGAAGATTTCGATGTTCTGCTGGATGCCGTCCTTGCCTGTGATGTGCCAAGGGGACCAAAGTAACAATAACAGGGCAATGGCTGCTGCCACACCACCGGATAAACAGATGCGGAGATAAAGTTTGCGCTTCTGCTGTGCCTGCCGTTGCAGGAATGTGGTCCATTCTTCCCGGACTTCGTCCGGCAGAGGCAGATCACCCAACGCTTCACCAAAGGCATTTTGCAGACGGCGTGTTTCTGCGTTTTCGGAGAATGGGGTACGGTCGTCTGTTGTCAGTTCACAATGGTCGCTGTCTGCTGTCAGTCCGTAGCCGGAACCTTCTTCTTCTTTGCTGGTACGTTTTTCTTTTTCTTCCATAGCGTATCCTCCTTCTTTATTCTTTCATGGCTTCGCGTAGTGTACGCAATGCTTTGGATATATGTTTTTTTACCGTGTCGGGACTGATGCCGAGTTGTTGGGCGACTTCCCGATAGGTGAGATGTTCGTAATAGCATAGCCGCAGGATGGTGCAAGTCGGTTCCGGCAGGCTTCGGGCTATCGTTTCCGCTTTCTGCAACAGTGCTTCGTGTTCCCGATAGTTACTTTTTACATCGGCCAGCGTTGCTTCGTAGAGTGCTTTCGCATTGTCCCGTTCCACTTGCAGATGCTTCATCCGGTTGAGGCAGGTGTTGCGGACTGCTGTATAAATCCAGCCTCCGCGGTCGGCCTCGTCCAATTGGTCGAAGTGTTTCCAAGCCTGCTCCATCACTTCGCTTACGATGTCCCGTGCTTCCTCTCCGTCGCCCATCAGTTGTGAGGCATAACGGACCATTCGCGGGTACATTTCCGTAAACATTTGCCCGAAGGCTTCTCGTTTTGTCTGGTTTTTATGGAACAGGAACATTCTTTATCTGGATTCTGAAGCTGCAAAAATAGTACTTTTCCCCGAGTTCGACTAAAAAATCAGTAGTAACTTTAATGTGTTCACCTACCACCTCCCCCTACGGGTACTCCTCCTTCCCGAAGGAGGAGATTGGGAATACTATTGACTTTTTAGTCAGCCTCTCTTGTGATGGAACCGACTTGTTGGTCATCTTTGTGAAACCGGGAATTACAAACGTGACTTTTCGCTTGCTCCGGCTCCGGTTCCTTTATATTTGCTCTTCGTGGCGTTGAACTGATAGCTCAGCCGGATGCCGAAACGCTGCTGATCGGTATAATCACGGTTGGAACTGAAGGTACGGTCGCCATAGATGGTGAAGTATCTGTAGCCGGTGTGAAAGATGTCTTTCGCGGTTACCGATACTTTCAGCGCCTGGTCTTTCAGGAATGATTTGGTCAGTTGGGCATCTACTCTTCCTTCGGTTTTCCAGATGGCGTAACTTTGTTTGGCGCCGGGCGCCAGTTCTCCTTTGATGTTGAAGAACCAACCTTTAGGGAAACTGAAGTTGTTATCAAAAATGAAATAGAATCGCGGTTCATTCCAGTTTTGGGTAATGCCTATGGAGGTTGCGTGAGAGTTGAACCAGTCAATACCGGTGGTGAACTGAGGCTGCCATATGCCGATCTTTGGCGAAAGGACGATGCTGCCTCCGTATCGGTTGGAATGCGGAATGCTTGCTCTGCCGAACAGCAATACACCGGGATGGTTGATGTCGTCATACGGTCGGGTGTAGCTGGTGTACATATTCCAGCAATGGTCGTAGTTGAGGCTGAAGTTGATCCATTTCCATCCGGCATCAAAGAAAGTCGCACGATGTATCTGAGGAACGAGAAACGGGTCTCCGCTCTGGTAGGAGTACTTGTTCTGATAGGTGACGGCGCTGGTGAGCATGTCATAACTGGGACTGTATTTCAGCGTCCGGTGAGAAAGGGCGAAGAACCAGTTGCCGGAGGTGTATCTGATGCTGACTACCGGTATCCAGTCGCGATAGGTGGGGCTTTGGTCGTCTTGGTGAATCCCTTTCTCGTAGTAATCTGTTTGTTGAAATTCATAGCGCAGTCCGGCAAGGATGTTGAACTTTCCCAATGGCAGGCTGTAGTCGATGAAGCCGGAGAGCATCGTTTGTTTGATGCGGTCGTCGGCATCGGCGGAGAAGCCGCTTTGGAGAAATACGTCGTGGCGGTTGGTGAATGTCTCTTCTGTGCCGAAACTGAGTTTGCCTTTCCAGAGTGGGGCGGTGAGCAGGAGCTTGGCGGCATAGAGGTGGTTGCGTACGCGGTTGCTCGAAGTGGCGTCTTCGGTTCCGTTGTTTTCGGCATATTGACGGATGCGGTCCCGGCCGTACAGGTAGTCGGCGTTGAAGTCGATGTTCCATTTGCCGAAAGTGCCGTTGTAGTATCCGTTGGCTGCCTGCCACCAGCCGGTGTGGGCATCTGTTTGGCGGAGAGCGTGCAGGTGGTCTACTTCTTTGCCATCTTGCAGGATGAGGGTGGTCCCTTCATTGGTAGTATGTGCATTGCCTATGTTCGTGCCGGGCATATAGCGCATACCGAATGACTGGTCTTCGTCGATTTCGTAGTTGAATCCCAGTTCGCCGTTGAAGGTGCGGTAGGTTTGTTTGCTTTTGTTTTCTGTCGATTGGTTCCAGTCGGACGAAGCATAAATGTCCTGGCTGGAGATGTTGGTTGTGTGATTGTTGATTTCCGCAAAGTCTCCTTTTACGAAAATATCCAGTCCGCCGGTACGGTAGTTCAGGGATATGCCTTCGTTGCCGATCGGTTCGTGTCCTTGCGAGTAGTCGGTGTAGAAACTGCCGCTCATTCCCTGTCCGCGTTTGCGGATGGTGCGCAGACGGATGACGGCGCCTACCGAAGAGCCATATTGTACGCCCGGTGTAGTGATGATTTCTGCCGATAGTATTTCATTGGCTTGCAGACGGTCCAGTTCGGTCTTGTCTCTGACTTTGCGGCCGTTGATATAGATTTCAGGAGTGCCTCTGCCCAGTACGGTAAATTCTCCGTCCGAGCCGGTGACAAAAGGGAGGTGGGAGATCATTTCTTTGGCCGATCCCATCAGTGAAAGGGGTGTTCCGGCTATATTGGCCTTCAGCGTTCCGCCTTTCCGTTCTATCAGCGGGCGGGAGGCGGTGACGACTACTTCTTTCAGTAACTCTGTGTCGGGTTGCAGGCGGATGGTGTTTTGTTGCCGGCAGGGGATGATTTGCGGGCGATATCCTATGTAGGTCGCTTTCAGCAGACAGTCTTCTCCCGCTACCGGGGGCAGATGGAAGGAGCCGTCTTCTTCGGTCACGCTTCCGGCAAGGAAACTGGAATCGGCGGCAAGGGCGAGAATGTTGACAAAGGGCAGGGGGGCTCCTTTTTCGTCATATACTTTGCCTTCTGTGGCGATGGCTTTGTCCGATTTCTTCCGCTGCACGACGAAATACTCTTCCCGTTCGATGCAAAGGAAGGGTTTGCCGGCCAGTACAAGGTCGATGGCTTCGCGTTCCGTCTTTTCGCGGATGCTGACGGTCACCCGATAACTTTCTGTTCCGTTGTAGGTGAAGAGGATGTTTTTTCCTCCTGCCTTTTCCAACTGCTTCAGTGCTTCGGGCAGGCTTTCGTTCTTTAGCTCTAGTGAAAATTTCTTGATGGCGGTCTGCGCCTGCAAAGGGGAAAGGGCAAAAAATAAACCGTATCCCATCAGTAACCAGCTGATTGCTGTCCAAGTAAAACCAAACTGTCGTATCATACTTCTGTTTTAATGATTTTACTTATACTACAACCAAGGTGTCTGATCGGGTACGGTTTATCCGTTTTATTTTTCGATGTTTATTTCAACTTCTTCTGATACTCTCCCGAACGGAAGATTTCCAATGCTTTCTGCACGCTTTCGTTCGTTGTATTCATGACGCGGAAATATTCGTTCATATCCCAGAGGTCACGGGCTATCAGTGCTTTGAGCTGTGTCTTGATCAGCGGAAGTGCCTTCTGATACTGCTCTTCGTTAAACTTCACCCCTTCTTTCTCACCCATTTCGCGGAGGGTGGCGAGCATATCGTCGTCAATAACAAACTTTTCGTTGAAGCTGTCGAACTTCTTATATTTATCGGCCAGTTCCTTGCGGTGGTCTTCGATGAATTTCATTGTGAATTTGATGATGACTCCTTTGCCGACCAGTTTCCGGTGATAGTCCGTGTAGAGTGTCGTATCAATCGGAACGAAGTAGTCCGGCATGATGCCACCTCCGCCGTAGACGGTACGTTTCAGTTTCTTGGTCTGCACTTTCAATGAGTCGGGGAAGTGGATGCTGTCGGCATTCATCAGTTCTCCGTGGTTGAAGCGGTCTATCAGGTCTTTATTGTAATCGGTCGAGCTGTCATAAGGCTTTTGGATGCAACGACCGGCAGGGGTGTAGTACCGTGCAATGGTCAGTCGGATCATGGAGCCGTCCGGCAGGTCGATAGGACGTTGCACCAGTCCTTTGCCGAAAGAACGTCGGCCTACGATGATACCTCTGTCCCAATCCTGCACTGCGCCGCTCACGATTTCGCTGGCGGAAGCGGTGTATTCGTCTACCAGTACGATGAGGCGGCCGTCACGGAACTCTCCGTTTCCTTTGGCGAAGAACTCGCTGCGCTGTGCGGTCCGGCCTTCGGTGTAAACAATCAGTTCCTTCTGTCCGAGGAATTCGTTGGCAAGGTCGATGGCGGCGTTCAGATATCCTCCGCCGTTGCCTTGCAGGTCGAGGATGAGGTCTTTCATGCCTTGCTTTTGCAGGTCTTTCATTGCTTTCTTAAATTCTTCGGCGGTGGTTGCGCCAAAGCGGTTGATGCGGATGTATCCGATCTTTGGCTGAATCATGTAGGAAGCGTCGAGACTCAGGATAGGTATCTTATCTCTTTTCACGGTGAACACGAGCGGGTCTTGTACTCCACGGCGGACGATGGTCAGGTTGACTTTCGAACCTTTCGGGCCACGCAGGCGCTTCATGATATCTTCCGTGCTCATTTTTACTCCTGCGATGGCGGAGTCGTTGACGGCAATGATGCGGTCGCCGGCAAGGATGCCCACTTTCTCGGAGGGGCCGTTGCTGACGGGTTGTACGACGAGCAGGGTGTCCTCGATCATCTGGAACTGTACGCCGATGCCTTCGAAGTTGCCTTGAAGCGGTTCGTTCATCTTCTTCACTTCTTCGGCATCCGAGTAAGTGGAGTGCGGGTCGAGCTGTGCCAGCATCTTGATGATAGCTTCTTCTACCAGTTTGTCTTCATCTACTTTGTCTACGTAGAAGTTGGAAATTGCGAATTCCGCCATTTGGAGTTTGCGCATGGCGGCAGAGCCGAAACTTTGGGCCTGTGCAGCAGACGTTGCCAACAGACAAACCAGGAGGGCGTATACTTTAATCTTCTTCATCATCATTAATTATTATTTCAAGTTTCGCAAGTTACCTTTGCGTTATCCAAACTATCTTCATTCCCCTGAGGCTGACTTTAAAGTCAGCCTCAATAGAGATACTACCGACTTTCAATTTATCTCCATTCCTTCGGGGATAAACTGGCTGATATCTTTGTTGTAAGTCAGCAGCTCGCGTACAATCGTTGAGCTGACGCAGGTCAGTTCCGGTTCTGTGAAGAGCAGGATGGTTTCGATGCCCGCCAGTTTGCGGTTAATGTCGGCAATCGTTTCCTCGTACTCGAAATCCTTGACCGTGCGGATGCCGCGAACGATGAATTGTGCTTCTACCTGTTGGGCAAAGTCTATCGTCAGACAGTCGTAAGACATCACTTTGATGCGGGGATTGTCCTTGTAGAGATTCCGGATCATTTCTTCTCTTTTCTCGATGGGGAAATAGGTATTCTTGTTTTCGTTGATACCGATCCCGATGATTATCTCGTCCATAAAGGTGAGTGCACGTTCCACTACCGAATAATGACCGATGGTGAAGGGGTCGAATGTACCCGGAAATATTGCTTTTCTCATGATGCCAAGTCTTCTTCTATAACCAGATTGTCTATAATAAAGTTCTGTCGTTCCATTGTATTCTTGCCCATGTAGAACTCCAGCAGTTCTTTTACGGCATCTGTCTTACGCAATGTCACTTGTTCCAGGCGCATATCCTTGCCGATAAAGTGCTTGAATTCGTCCGGTGATATTTCTCCCAGTCCCTTGAATCGGGTGATTTCCGGGTTGGGGCTTAGTTCGTTGATGGCGTTCACCCGTTCGTCCTCGCTGTAGCAGTACACCGTTTTCTTCTTGTTGCGCACGCGGAATAACGGCGTTTGCAGAATATATACGTGACCTTTCTTGATGAGGTCGGGGAAGAATTGCAGGAAGAACGTGATGAGCAGCAGACGGATGTGCATACCGTCCACATCGGCATCGGTGGCAACGATCACTTTGTTGTAACGGAGTCCTTCTATGCCGTCTTCTATATTTAACGCAGCTTGCAGCAGGTTGAACTCTTCGTTTTCGTAGACTACCTTTTTCGTCAGTCCGAACGAGTTCAGCGGTTTACCGCGAAGGCTGAATACTGCCTGAGTGTTTACGTCACGGCTTTTGGTGATGGAACCGCTCGCCGAGTCTCCCTCGGTGATGAAGATGCAGGAGTCTTCTTCCATTCCTTTCCCTTTCGGGTCGTTGAGGTGGATGCGGCAGTCGCGCAACTTGCGGTTGTGCAGGTTGGCCTTCTTGGCACGTTCGCGTGCCAGCTTCGTGACGCCTGCGATGGCTTTCCGTTCCTTTTCCGATTCCTGTATCTTTTGCTGCATTACTTCCGCTACGTCCGCGTTTTTGTGCAGGAAGTTGTCTACTTCCAACTTGATGAAGTCGCCTACGTATTTGTTGACTGTCACGCCGCCGGGAGTCATGTTGGTAGATCCCAGTTTCGTTTTGGTCTGGCTTTCGAAGATCGGCTCTTCCACATTGACGGCGATGGCGGCAACCAGTCCGTTACGGATGTCGGTATAGTCCATGTTCTTGTTGAAGAACTCTTTGATGGTACGGGCGATATGTTCTTTGAAAGCACTCTGATGGGTACCCCCCTGTGTGGTGTGCTGACCGTTGACGAAGGAGTAATACTCTTCTCCGTACTGTCCGGTGTGAGTGAAGGCGATTTCGATGTCTTCTCCTTTCAGGTGGACGATGGGATAGAGGCCGGTTGCCGTCATGTTGTCGTTCAGCAGGTCTACCAGACCGTTGCGCGACAGGATGCGGTGACCGTTGTAAATGATGGCGAGTCCCGTGTTGAGGTACGTATAGTTACGCAACATGGTCTCGATAAATTCGGGCTTGAAGCAGTAGTTGACGAACAGCGTATTGTCCGGTTCGAAGAAGATAAAGGTTCCGTTGTCCTCTTCGGTGTCCTGCGTCACGTCGGTCTGCAGGTTTCCTTTGGAGAATGTGGCGATACGCACTTTACCGTCACGGTAACTGCGTACTTCAAAACGAGAGCTCAATGCGTTGACGGCTTTCACACCGACACCGTTCAGTCCGACGCTTTTCTTAAATGCCTTGCTGTCGTATTTACCACCCGTGTTCAGTACGCTTACGGCTTCTACCAGCTTTCCCTGCGGGATGCCTCGTCCGTAGTCGCGTACGCTGACGCGGAGGTTCTCTTCAACGGTAATTTCGATTTTCTTACCGGCTTGCATTTTGAACTCGTCGATACTGTTGTCAATGACTTCTTTGAGGAGGACATAGATTCCGTCTTCGGCGTGCGCGCCATCGCCCAGCCTACCGATGTACATACCGGGGCGTGTGCGCACATGTTCCATGTCGCTCAGGTGGCGGATGTTGTCGTCAGTGTACTCTACTGCATTGTTGTTGTCTACAGATATCAATTCGTTCTCTTCCATAGCTGTTATTTAATCTCTTTGGTGAACGCACGGCGGCGCTTATGTTGCTTAGTCTCAAAGTAATCCCATTGTGCCTGGACTTTTCCGTTCAGTTCCAGTTCGGGGTTGCTTTCCGCAAAGATAAAACCTAATTTTTGATAAACCGGAATTAAATCGGAAAATAACAAAGCGTTAACACCTTTATTCTGGTACTCCGGTTTGACTGCTACAAGCAGCAGGTCAAGCATTTTGGCACGGCGTTTCATGAACAGTGCTTTCAGCAGATAGAACCATCCTAGAGGGAGCAGACGGCCGTGTGACTTTTGCAGGGCCTCGGCAAGAGACGGCATGGAGATGCCTACGCATACCAGCTTGTCGTCGGCGTCGGTAATGAGGGTAACCATCCGTAAGTCGAGAATCGGGAGATACATCTTTACGTACTGGTTGATTTGCCGTTGCGTCAGCGGGGAGTAGCCGTAGAGCGGGCTGTATGCTTCGTTCATCAGTTCGAAGATTTCCTGTCCGTAGTCTTTGGCTATTTTTCTTCCGGAGGTGTATTTCTTTATCTTCAGGTTGTATTTTCGTTGAATCAGTTCGGAGATACGCTTGTGCTTGTCGGGGATGGCATCGGGGATGTAGATTTTGTATTCCACCCAGTCGGCGTCTTTCTCGAAACCGAGTCTCTCCATGTGTACGGGGTAGTACGGGTGGTTGTAGATAGTAGCCATTGTGCTGAGTTGGTCGAATCCTTCGATCAGCATTCCTTCCGCATCGAAATCGGTGAATCCCAGAGGACCTGTGATGTGGGTCATGCCGCGCTCTTTTCCCCAGTCTTCGACGGTCTTGATGAGTGCGGATGATACTTCGGGGTCATCAATGAAATCTATCCATCCGAAACGGACGTTCTTGCATTCCCACTTTTCGTTGGCGCGGTTATTGATGATAGCGGCCACACGACCTACGATTTTGTCGTCCCGGTATGCCAGGAAGTAATCTGCTTCACAGAACTCGAATGCCGCATTCTTCTTTTTGTTGAATGTGTTGAGCATATCGTCGTAAAGGTCGGGCACGGAATATGGATTGCCCTTATACATCCTGTAATTAAAGCGAATAAACTTCTTAAGTTCTCTCTTTGTAGAGACTTTCTTGATTGTAATAGCCATATCTCGTATTTATGATTGAGGGGCAAAGATACGTGATAATCTTTAAATTACAACGCTACGGGTGGGAAAAACTGTACAGGGGGAGGCCCGATTCCGGAAAATAAAAAGGTAGTGAATCGTTGCTTGGACTGATATTTGGAGTACCTTTGTCAGAAATAACTATAACACAAATGGAACTGCAGATTATTCAGAATAAAATATATGAGATCAGAGGGCAGAAGGTGATGCTCGATTTCGATTTGGCGGAATTGTATGCAACAGAAACCCGCTTGTTAAAGCGTGCCGTAAGACGTAACATTGACCGTTTTCCTATTGACTTTATGTTTGAACTCTCGACAGAAGAGGCTAACTCTTTGTTATCCAGTAGGGTATCCCAAAATGGGACACCCCAGTATAACTTCAGTGCTTACAAGCCGTTTGCTTTTACCGAACAGGGTGTAGCCATGCTTTCAAGTGTCCTGCATTCGGAAGTAGCCATTAGGGTAAATATCAATATTATGCGTGCTTTTGTCAGTATCCGCCAATATGTATTGGCTAGTGAAGCCAAGAATGAAGAAATAGAAGAGCTGAAACAGCGCATACAAGAGTTGGAGAATCAAGGTTGCAAAGCTTTCGCAATGATCAATCAGATAGGTGAGGAAACATTGGAGGCAATCAACGACCTTAGCGAAGATACCCGCAAAGAATTGGACGGCATCTATTTAGCTTTATCGCAATTGGCTGATAAACAGAAACAAGTACCCCAGCATAAGAAACGTAAACCGATTGGTTTCGTTCATTATGATAAGGAAGAGTGAGAGGCCGGCAAATTTAGTTAGATGCAAAGCAGTAAACATTGCCGGCAAAGTCACAAACTATCATTCTGTTTCCCGATACGGCTATCGTTGAGAAAACTGGTGCTCCGAAGTACAACTTGTCTTTGATAATCCCTGTTGACTGGTCGATGGCGTATAAATACCCGTCGGAAGCTCCGATATAGACAATTCCTTGTGAAGATACAGGGCTTGTTTCTACTCCCGCCTGCGGCGTAGAAGAATAAGGAGCAGTGTATACAAGAGAAGGCAAAGTCTCGGCTCTCCATTTGATGAAAAGAGTCGGTTTGTCGAGAGCGAAAACTCCACGGTCTGCGCTGCCGAAGATAATCTCTTGTTCGGTTACGAGTGGAGTAGATGTCACGTCCAGATTGGCGGACAGTTCCTTTTGCTGGAGTACTTTACCGGTTTGAGGTTCTATCAGGAAAAAGCTTTTGGAGGAGATGAGCCATAATTTTCCGTCTTTGTAGACCGGAGAAGCACCTCGGTTGCCGAGTCCGTTGTCGGAGAGCTTCCAGAGTTGTTTGCCAGTGCGGATGTCGTTGCCATACAGTCCTCCCCATTGGGTACCACTGATTAGTACGTCTCCGGCGATGGTTAACGTGGTGGTCGAGCCTTCCCGTTGTTTCCAGTCCGTGTTGGTCCATATCACTTTTCCTGTTTTCAGGTCGTAGGCTGAAAGTCCGGCACCGATTCCGGCATAGACGATTCCTTTGTCAATTGTCAGTCCTTCGGTCAGATAGGGATAGTTCTTTAAGTTGATGTATTGTTGCCACAGTGGTTTTCCGGATGCTGCGTCGAGGGCGTACAGATTGCAGGAGGCATCCTGGGCTACAACGATTCCATTTTCGCAGGCAATGGTATTCTTTACCGAGTTTTCCGTGCGGAACTTCCATAGTTGTTTGCCGGAATGGAAGTCGAATGCACAGATATAAGTGTTGAGCGACGTGTTATCATCGGTAGTGGCAATGAATACTCTTTGTCCGGCGATGAGGGGGGAGGTCATGAAGATGTTACTTCCTGTGTTCGCTGTCCATTGTAGTTGCAGGGGGAGTTTGATTTGGGAGTCATTTATTCCACCGGAGTGACTTGCGTTCTGAAGTAGGGTATTCCAGTCCTTCCCTGCGATAGCAGTCGATTTGAAATCTTTCTGATAAAGGAACTGACTGGTGGCAGTCGCTTCCTTTCCGTCGTTGAAGGATGAAGTCACTGTCAGGTTCAGTTTCTTTCCGTTTTCGTTAGCGGGTATTTGAATATTTCCGCTCCAGTTCCAGTCGGTGAGGGGCGACAGGTTGCCTTTGGCTATTTCCCGGTTGTCTTCCGGATTGCTCAGCACATAAGAAACAGACGATGTTTTTGCCTGTGAGTTATAGGTGTTGACCGAGACCGGAAGCTGATAGCCGGTTTCCGGATGTATGGGGGCTGCTTGATTCTTCATCGGAGAAACAATAGCGATTTGCGGTTCGATGAAAGTATAACGCAGTTGCGTTGTGAGGTGATCGTTGGCATCTATCTTTATGTCTCTGAATGAAGAAGGGGAGTGATCGATGCCTCCTTTGTCCAGTGTGCCGGTGCAGATGGTATAAATGCCTTTCTGATTGCGGACGTAGTTGTAGTGCATATGTCCGTAAATTTGTGCTTTCGTGTTGAAGGTACGAAAGTCGAGGATATCCTTTTTGTCTGCCTTGAATACGAAGTTATCGCCGGGAGTAAACAGGTCGTGGTTAAAAAGAACAAGCGCCTGATCTTTCTTCATCAGGGCGAGGTCATTCTTCAGCCAGTTGTATACATCCCTTTGCGTGTAATCGGTCGGGTTGTCTCCGTGGTCGATGGGAGTAACGACATAATGCACGTTGCCGACATCGAACGAATACCATGTCGGGCCATAAATCGATTCATAAAGTTCTTCGCCGTAGTTGCCTTTCACCAGGTCGTGGTTGCCTATGCAGTAATAGACGGGGCAGTCCATTGTTTGTGCATTCACAATTTGATTGTGCACTGTGAGTCCCGGTTCGTAGCAGATGTCTCCGGTATGAATCAGAAAAGCCGGTTGTTCGTTCTTTATGTATTGTTGTAGGTCGGTGACCCAACGCCCCACTCCTCCGGTCACTTCCGTGTCGGTGATATGGATAAAGGAGTGTTCTCTGCCCTTGGTCCGTTCGCTTTCGGTCACTATAAAATCATAGCTTTTCCTGTCCTCCTTGACAGGGAGGTAGAATTGCTGTGTCTCGAATCCGGCAGGCGTAGTGATGCTGATAAATCGGGTTTTCTCGAATCCCGATAAGGAGAACCGGCCTTTTCTATCTGTTTTTACTACGTTCATTCCGTCTGTTACCATCACTCCCTCCAGCGGTTTGTCTCCTTTGTCGAATGTGCCCGATTGATTGATGTCGACATAGACGGTTCCTTTAAATTGTGCGCACAGCGGAAGATATAGTAAAAATGACAAGAGTATTACGGATAGTCTTTTCATGATCGGTTCTCTGTTTTATTAGGCACAGATGACACGGATTAACGCGGTTTTTAATTGACCGATCTCTTAAATCCGTGAAATCCGTGTCATCCGTGCCTAAATTTATGATATAAATTAATTATGCTGATACTTATCGTATTTGTTTCATCTCTTCGTTGTATCTCGCTTCTTCCTTACACAAAGGCTTGTACCAGGTTTTTCTGAGTATGAGCGTGGTAATCAGAAGCAAAGCGATAGAACTCCAGAGCCCTAACTGTTCGCGGACAACGAGGTACATTGGAATGATGGTAAGCGTACATTGCCAGATGATTCCTATCGCCACATTGAAGGCATCTCTTTTGAAGTTTTTATTCGCCTGAATATGCGGGTAACGGGCGATTGCTTTCTCCTGAATCGGCTTCCAGCATCCCCATGGGCGTACATTGACGTAGAAGTTGATCAGAGTCTCTTCATCTGTAGCCGGAGCACTGTAAGTCCCGATGATACATCCGATCAGAGAGACGCCGAACAGTACGGGGAAGAAATAAAGTACCCATGCATCCGGAACGGTAAATTTCATCACAATAGCGGCCACTACTCCGGCAGTCATTCCCCAGAAGTAACCTTCACCGTTGAAACGCCACCAATGCCATTTCAGTACGTTGGCTGCGATGTATCCTCCGAACAGTGCACCAACAATCCACTGAAAGATTTCATTGATATCTTTCAGGAAGAATCCGATGACGGTGCTCACCACCACTACTGCAACGGAAATGACATAGCTGCTGCGTATCTGTGTCTTCACACTCGCTTTCGGGTTGATGTATTTCAGATAAATATCATTTACGATATATGCAGGGGCTGCATTGACGGTAGAAGCAAAGGTCGACATGAAAGCTGCCAGTAGACCTGCCAATAATAATCCTGCAAATCCTGCCGGAACATATCGTGTGATCAGATGGGGAAGAATTGTCTCAAAGTCCGTGCGGGTCACCTCCATCTGTGTCAGTCCGCCGTCTTCCTTGAAGAAATAGATGGCAAGTAATGCAAATCCCATAATCATCAGATAGCGTGGAATTAACAGCACGACGGATACGGAACCGCTCATCATCGCCGCTTCTTTGGGAGATTTGCAGGACAGAATTTTCTGCATATCATAGTTGGGCGCAGGCCCTGCCATACTCATGAAGATGCCTTTGAGCAACGCCATCATGACAAAGATACCTATCAGACTGTAAGGTTCGTTCGCCATTCGTTCGGTCAGCAAACTCATCCGGCTGCTCCAGTCAATATCGAGCGTCCATCCGAAGAAAGGGGAATCCCATCCGGCAGGTACAAAGGAGTGTATCATATCCGGCGCCACCATCTGCATACCGATCACTACGATAACGATGCCTGCCACCGTCATGATAAGGAACTGTACGACATCTGTCCATACGATGCTCAGCATTCCCCCCAACATGACGTAGAAGGTGGCGATAGCTGTGAAGAAGATACCGTATACATGCGGAACATACTCCGGTGATACCGTGAAAGGAATGTAGGGTGAAATGACTTCCCAGGGAATAAAGATTTCCATGAATTTGCCTATTCCTATGAATCCGTAACTCAGAAATCCGAGTACGCTTAATAACGCAAATACGACAACGATGGTATGAGAGAGTGTCGCTCCCTTGCCTTTACCGAAGCGGGTTTTGATCCATTCGGCTCCGGTGAGCACATTGGAACGCCGCAACCACACCGACAGATAAACCATGAGGAATATCTGATTGAATACCGGCCACAGCCAGGGAATCCAGAGACTTTTGAATCCGTAGGCAAATGCCCAGTAAACCATTAGCATCGTACCGGTGATGTCGAACATTCCGGATGCATTGGACAGGCCAAGCATATAGAAGGGCAGTGATTTGCCTCCCAGGAAATAGGAGTCCATATTCTGTGCGGCTCGCTTCTTCAGTATGAGTCCGATGACAATCATGGCAATGAGGTAGGCGCAGATGATCAGAAGATCGGATGTGTGTAATTTCATGTTGCTATTTTGATTAGGTTTTGTACATTAATAATCTATCAGGTACAAAAGTAGGTCGAATGTGGGGAAGAAACAAATATTATTTTAACTCATACTGATACTATTTATCTGACTTCTCAGGCTTTAATAGCTGACACGTCAGGTGTTAATACTTGACGTGTCAGCTGTTAATACCCTGCAACTCAGTTGTTAACATCCATCATGCAGAATGGAACATCCTGAAAGACAGATGATAATACTGCTTTCGGAACTATAATACAACGGCATTTTCCGACATCACGAGCTTATTGGCTTCTATGATATCGTATATGCTTTTCACGGAAGTCGTGGAACGGAGTCTGTCTTCCGGTGTATGCCGGCAGTAATCGATTAGTCGTTCGATCGTAGAAGTCGCTACGTGCATCCGTGTGTCGGAGGAAGCATAGTAGATGTATACCGTTCCGTCTTCATCCGCGATCCATCCGTTGGAGAATAGCACGTTGGATACATCTCCGGTTCTTTCTTCTCCCACAGGTGCCATGAAGTAACCTCCCGGCTGGGCTATCACCTTCCTTGGATCATCTAAAGACGTCATATACAGATATAGGACATATCTGAGCCCGGCAGCACAGGCACGGACTCCGTGTGCCAGATGTAGCCATCCTTGGGGAGTCTTGATGGGATGAGGCCCTTCACCGTTTTTCACTTCTTTGATCGTGTGATAATGGCGCTGTTCTATGACGATTTCCTTCTTGATCACTGCATGAGTGATATCGTCTATCAATGCCCATGAAATACCGCCTCCGCTGCCTGCATCGATGAATCCGTCCTGCGGACGGGTGTACAATGCATATTTTCCGTCTACGAACTCTGGGTGCAGCACTACATTCCGTTGCTGGCTTTGGGAGACGAGGTTGGGCAGGCGTTCCCAGTTTTTAAGGTCCCTGCTGCGTATGATTCCTGCTGCTGCAATGGCCGAGGTGAGGTCTCCTGCGGGTGCGTCCGGATCTTTGCTTTCCGAGCAGAAGATACCGTATATCCATCCGTCCTCGTGTTTTGTCAGACGCATATCGTAGACGTTCGTTTCTTCCGGATATAGGTCCGGCAGTTGTACCGGATATTCCCAAAAGCGGAAGTTGTCGATACCATTGGGACTTTCTGCGATGGCGAAGAATGATTTGCGGTCATGTCCTTCTACCCGTGCCATAACAAGATATTTCCCGTTGAATTTGATAGCGCCTGCATTGAATACGGCGTTAATGCCGAAACGTTCCATCAGATAGGGATTTGTTTCCGGATTGAAGTCGTATCTCCACTCCAGCGGAGGGTGCTCTGCTGTCAGAATGGGATATTTGTATCGTTCAAAAACACCATTGCCGGGCAGTATCTTTTCATTTTCACGTGAGATGAGCTCATCATATTCTTTCGTGAGAATATGTAGTCTGTTATCATATCTATTCATATCAATTCATAAAATTAGAGTAAAGCATCGGCTTGCGATCCTTTTTGTATTACTTGACAGGACAAAAGAGACTGTTTGCAAGCCAGACATACCTGAGATATACGGTGTTGTAGGGACAGTCTCTTTGTACTTTTGTCATTTTGAAAGTATGGGGGTACTTTCAAAAAATACATGTGTCAAGTCTATAAACTATTGTTTGGTAATCATATAAGAGCGGATGGTGCAATTGGGTTCTAAGAAGCTGACCCAGTACCAACCATCTTCCACTTTATCGATCCGGCAATCTTCTATCGGATATTTCACTTTTTTGTCCACTGCATTTCTTGTTACTTTATACAGTACCGCATCACCTTTGTTGCCTTTCGTCAAATCACCTGTAAACTGAACTGCAAAACCGCTGGCATAAGTTCCTGTTCCTTTTATAACAATTTCGGACATATTGAACTCTTCCGAATGAGTAATGGAACCCACTGTCGAGGTAGAGACAGACTGATAAGAAGATGACCCCGCTATTAAGTAACGATATGATGGATTCTCCAGATAAAGATCGTCGATATAGACTATATTGATGCTGATTGCCTCTCCTTCCTGGTCTTTGATTGTTACCGTCTTGTTGAAACGATATCTTTTAAGACCTTCGATGATAACATCTGTTCCATTTTCCGCTATCGTGCATTTCAGATAAGTGGCGGAACCATTATTTGTGCAGGTATAGCCTCCGTTACCGTCCAGAATCTTGATTGTCAAAGGTTCACCGACTGTCAAATAAGCAATTTCTTCACTATTGTCAACTACAAGTTTCTTTATTACTTTTACTGAAAATTCTGCACTCTTGTTCAGTCTGTCGGTCACTGTAACTGTTGCATTGCCTGGTGCCAGAGATTCTATCTGTATATGTCCTTCTTCATCTACTGTAGCTTTCACGACAGACTCTTTGTCAACTGTTACTTTGTAGCCTCTGTTTCCTGTATAAACATTGACTGTCTTGTTTTCACCCGGATACATTGTTGTAGCCGAATTGGACAAAACCAGTTCACTTAACTGATCGACGATGACTTTGACATTGGTACTCATTTTAGCCCAGTCGGTAATAGATAAGTCGGTACTACCGGCCTTCAGAGCTGTTACTTTAATTTTGTTACCTTCGGCAATGGCGGTTGCTACATCTTCATTGGAACTTGTAATTTTATAATTGCCGTTGCCTTGAACTATTTGAATGATTCCTTCCGGGGTCTCATCCAGATTAATGATCAACTCCTGCGTATTTGGCACTAAGTCGTGATAGGATGGATCATCGTCATTACAGCCGGAGAAAACAGTAGCGGCTGCAAGCAGGAATCCTGCCAAATATAATAGATTTCTTTTCATGATATTCATTGTTTATTTAGACTATTTATTCAGCTTCAATATCTTTCATTTTACCAGTGATGGTTACTACACTAAACTTAGGGACTGTAATGGAGCGCAATCCGCTGAGAGATGGATTTACTTTTTTGCGTTGCCACTTAACTCCTTCATCTGATGTATATGAGATCATGGTCTGAAACTCTTTTCCTTCAATTTCCAGTTTGGTTTCGAAGGCCTTGCTTGTAGAATTGTTTACCAGTACGATCGTATAATTGTCGTCCTTGATGTAAGCTGTCATCAACAGTTCTTTCGGGAATGCTTCTTCGTCACCTTCGGGAGCAACAGTCTTGATATCCACACGTCGGCTTCCTTCCGGGATAAACTTAGTAAATTGTCCGTAACTGTAGTAGCGGGACGCTCTTTCATAATTGGTTCCGGGAAGTGCTTCTTCCAGTCTGATCAACGCTTCATTATTCGTACAAGGACGTGCACCTGCCCACCAGATAAATGCGTTCAGGTTGGAAACTGCCAGATAATTATGGAAAGTAGTAGCCCATTGCATCGCGTTTTTCCAGGATGGATCGTATGTGTCTGTAGAACTGGTTTCCGTATTCCATAAATGAATATTATTTTCAGCGCAGAGTGGTGATTGTACAAACTCAGTGTTGCCAATTAATGTGTATCCGTGAGCTGCTGCAATAATGTTGGAGTTAACCAGATCGGGACAGGCTTTCAAGCCATTTTCAAGAAAAGTGACTCCTGCTTTCCACCACGAGTGCTCTCCAAAGATAATCTTCATGTCTTGATAACCTGCTTTATCTAAAGCCGGGCGAAGATTCTTCTGGCAGAAGTTAGCCAGATTGGTATAACTCCAGCTACAACCGTTCCATCCCGTTCCACTGCTGTTAGGCTCATTAGATGGTGATATTGCATATATCTCAATGCCGAACTTTTCAGTGTATGCTTTGATGAAGTCAATCAGATAGTTAGCATATGCATCTTCCGCACCGGACGCCAGGCTACCGCCTGAGGGCTTTCCGTTAGATTTCATAGTTCCGGGAGGACTCCAGGTAGAGAATATAAATTTCACATCTTTATATTTTTTCTGCAGGATATCTACCAGCCACATTTGACCTAATTGTACTTGTTCGCCACATCCGGAACCGTTAAAGTCTCTCCAGTAATCATTGATCATAGAGGGATCGTTGGCTGCAAGATTGAAGGTACGGTTCATTCCGAAGTCAATGACGTTTGTGGTAGGGTTCTGATAGTGTGGAAATACCTCACCTCTGAAAATATTCAGCTTCAAGCCATTTTCTCCGAAAAGATCATTGACTACATCTTCGCGCATCATGTTGTTCCATATACGATGTGACCACTCTGCAAAGGCACATCCGAAGCCATCGATTATCTGATGTTCGTGCCCTTCTCCGAACTGTACTTTGATGACAGCTTCTGTGGTGGGTTCGGCTGAGAATCCGTCATCCTCGTCTGTTTCTTCTACCGGGTCCGGAATGTAGACGTCACTGTGACTCAGACTTCCATCGTCACAAGAGTATCCAATGAATAGAAAGAGGGATACGAATAATAATGAATATATCTTTTTCATGTTGTTTCTTTATTAAGTTAATCTTGCTAGGTTTTTTATTTCCATAAACTGGTTTGTTCCATGGCAGTATTATTGTTTAGTTCACTTGTCGGTATAGGATAATAAAGGTGTTTTTCCTGGAAGTTTTCCGCACCTTGTTTTCCATTCGCCTTGAAGATCAACTGAATTTCGCTGGGCGAATACCAACGTTTCAAATCGTCAAAACGATGTCCTTCCGCAAAGAACTCCAATAAGCATTGGTGTTCTATTTCATTCATTAATTCAGCTTGTGCAAAAGTCTTTTCCGTAAGTCCTGCTCTTTGGCGGATTTGCTTTAAAGCATAGTTGGCACCATCCGGATCATTGGTTTTGGCGCATGCTTCAGCATAAAGCAACAGTACCTCGGCAAAGCGCATTACGCGCAAATTGCTGGACCTTCCTTCTTTGTTGCCCATGTTGTCCGGTGCCTTGTCATCCACATAATATGCAGTATTTTTCTTTATCAGGAACTTACCTGCTGTCCCATTGACGTTGAAACTTGGTGCTCCGCCTGCCATTTTTCCTTCATTGCCTTCCCAAAGATCATCCATGGAGTAATTATTTCCATACCATTTCTCGTTAGGAACTTTATCTCCATAGTTGGCAGCATCAAAAAAGAGGCTGGCATACATACGTTTGTCAAACTTGGTATCTGCATCACTCGGACGTGTTTCTTTTGTAAACTCTCCTACGATCAGGGAGTTCGGCATTAATTTAGCCCATCCGCCGGATTTTACCGGACCGATAAACTGAGGAATATAGCAACCTAAACAGATACCGCTTTCATTGCTCCAGGAGTAGTCTCCGTCCGGACTGTATGCCAGTTCAAATACGGATTCTTTATTGAACTCTTCTTCATTTGTGAAATTCTTTTCGAAGTTGTCCATCAATTCGTAAGAATAAGGAGCTTTCAGTAATGTACCTAATAGCTGTTTGGCTTCCGGATATTTGTGTTGGGTGGCATATACTTTGCCCAGCATTGCAATAGCTGCACCTTTAGTTATGCGTTCTTTGGCAGTAGAGCGTTCTACTGGCAGGTTGCATTTGATGGCGTTATCCAGATCTTCTTCTACTTGTGCCCATAATGCAGCTTCTGTAGCAGCGGCTTTATTGGTTTCATCTTCGTTGGATGGAATCAGTCTCAAAGGCACTTCTTTGTAATTGTTGACTAACAGGAAGTATTGATAGCCACGCAGAAAGAGTGCTTCGCCTTTGATCATCGAGCGGTCTTCTTCAGTAATACCTGATGCAGGTATCTGATCAATATACCGCAGTACGATGTTGGCACGCTGGATGCCTGAATAAAGCGCTCCGTAAGGATCATTTCCGGTAGAGGGCGAGTTCAGGAAGTTTGCAATATTCCACATCGGAACTTCTTCTCCTTTGATTGTGTAGATATCGTCACCACGACCGTTTAAGTTTAGCCAGCCGTCAAATGCGCCGAAGTATCCGTACATGGCTCCTTTTATCGGAGAATAGGCGGCTGCCAAAGCACTTTCTGCATCTGCTTTATCTTTCCAGAAGTTGCTTTCCGTGAAGTAATTGGGGTCCGACAGATTCAAAAAGCTGGATTCGTTGCACGATGTCAGCGCTCCGGAAAAAAGAGCTGCCATGCACATATATGATAACCAATTTCTTTTCATGTTCATAAACTGTTTAATGTTTAATATTAATTTAAGGTATTACAGGTTGACTTGTATTCCGAAAGAAATAGTACGGGGCAATGGATAGCGTCCCTGGTCGATACCTCTTGAGAATACATTGTAAGCAACACCTGCGACAGAACTTTCACCCAGGTCGGGGGTATAGCCGGAATATTTGGTCAATGTGAACAGGTTCTCCATTGAAGTGTATATTCTTACGTTTTCAAGTTTGATTTTCTTTGTCAGAACTTTGGGTAATGTATAGCCAATGTCCAATGTTTTCAAACGTATGTACGAGCCGTCTTCCAGCCATCTGTCGGTGTATGCCCATTTGTTGTCTGCACCGTCAGTCTTAGAGAAACGAGGAATATCAGTGTTCTGATTGTCCGGTCTCCATGAATTGGCCAATACGGTACTCATGTTTCCGTTGAAGTTTCCTGATTCCAGGCGATAACGGGGATAATTATATATCTTGTTGCCTACCATTCCGTCAAAGAAAAGGTTAAAGTCGAAGTTGTTCCATTCGCCGCCGAGTCTTATGCCAAAAGTGAAATCGGGGAACGGACTTCCTACGTCATGCTGGTCATCTGTGTTTATTTTGCCGTCACCGTTCCAGTCTTTGTAGCGGACATCACCAACTTGTGCAGCGGGCTGGATGAGTTCACCGTCTTTGTTTTTATAATTAGCGATCTCTTCTGCCGAGCGGAATAATCCGTCTGTTTCGATCAGGTTGAAATATGACATCGGATGCCCTTCTGCAAACATATTGATACCGCGACCACCGGCACCGTGTGCGCTGTATCCGGAGATCATCAGGTTTTGTCCGCCTAATGTTATTTTGGTCACTTCATTCTTGTCGGCTGCGATATTGGCACCGATGTAATAGTTGAACTTTTCCTTGATGGCACCGCGATAGTTGACCGCAAGTTCGAATCCTTTGTTCCGTACTTGTCCCGCATTCTGAATAGAGTTTCCGCTGATACCGGTAGATGCGGTAGAAGGAATAGGTAATAGCACATCATTTGTATTCTTAACGTAAGCATCAGCAGTAAGCGTCAATCGTCCGTTTAGCAGACTGACATCTAAACCGATGTTATAGGTCTCCGTATTTTCCCATGTTAAATTGGCGGGTGAGATTGCCTGCACATATGGCATAGAACCAAACCAAGGCGAATTATTCATCACATAGTTCATGCCGTCCGATACTACACTTTGTGTCGGATAGTAGCTGGTCATCTCCTGATTACCGAGTTTACCATAACTAAAACGCAGCTTCAACTGATCGAATACATTCTCTAAAGGTTTAAAGAATTTTTCGCGGTTGATGTTCCATCCAATAGAAGCAGAAGGGAATGCACCATATTGATGTCCACTTCTGAAACGTGAAGAACCGTCACGGCGAATAGATGCCGAGAATAAATAACGGTCGTCAAAGGAATACATGACACGTCCGAACAGAGATACCAATGCAAGTTCATTCAGCGAACTGGATGCTTTCAGGTTGGAAGGATCTACATTGCCCGGCATTGTTTCAATGAACTGGGGCATATCTCCATTTTTACCATAAAGGCTGTAACTTTTGTCTTTCTGGGCAGAGTATCCGGCAAGGAGTGACAAATTGTGTTTGCCGAATGTACGGTCATAATTCAGGGTGTTTTCTAATACCCATGATTCCCATGTTGACGATTTTTCTTCAAGGTCGGGCTTGTCGTTTTTACCGAATGTTCCTAAATCGTATACATCCTTGTAATAACGCCACTTAGTATGCTCTTTTCTGATACCTACATTGAGTTTGTACTTTAGTCCTTTGATGATTTCAGCCTGTAAATAAGCATTGAGGAAAATCTTGGTTGTTTCTGTCCGTTCGTCGTTGACTGTCATTTCAGCCAATGGATTCGGTAAATTGATGTCATTGGAAGTACCCCAGCCTCCTGCGTTTGTAGGATCGTATACCGGTACTACTGACGGGAACTGAAAGATATCGAACATGGTATCCTGATGAATGTATCCACTACCTTTTGTCAGATTTACAATCATAGATTCACCTATTGTCAAGCGATTGTCGAAGAATGAATAATCGCTTTTCAAACGGATATTATAAGATTCATGATCAGTGTTGCGCAGTATCCCTTCTTTATTAAGGTAGCTGACTGACGAACTGTAAGAACCGTTTTTGGAACCGCCGCTGATGGTAGCATTGGCTTTATAAGTCATGGCAGTACGCAGCATTACGTCTTGCCAGTCTGTGCCTTCTCCAATGAAAGGGGTAGCTCCATTTTCTGCACCATAACCGTCGCCTGCTAATTTGTAGTAGCGTGCGAAGCGGCTGTATTCTTCTCCATTAAAAACTTTCAGTGTTTTGGGAGTCTGGCTGACTCCTGTGAAGAAATTGACATCTAATTTAGTCGGCATGTCTTTACGACCGCTTTTAGTGGTAATCAGTACAACACCACCTGCTGCACGTGAACCGTAGATTGCTGCCGCGGCAGCATCTTTTAAAACTTCGATAGAGGAAATATCGTTAGGATCGACCATACTGATATCTCCAAATGCTCCGTCTACTACATAAAGTGGATTGTTGTTGGATAAAGAACTGATACCACGTACATTGATCGTCATACTTCCATTGGGATCACCACTGGAACTGGCTACTGATACTCCGGGTATTTTCCCTTGTAGGGCTGTGGCTGCGTTAGAAGCAACCTGACCGTTAAGTTCTTTTGCACTAACCGAACCTACAGCCCCCGAAAGATGACTCTTCTTCACTGTACCATAACCAATCACTACTACTTGTTCCAGAGCGATATTATCTTCTTCCATAGATACATTGATTGGAGTTCCGGACGTGACAGCTTTTTCTATTTGTTTCATACCTATTGTTGAGAATATCAGTATATTCCCTTTATTCGCTTTGATGGAGTATTTACCATCCATGTCTGTTACTGTGCCGGTGTCTTTACCTTTCACTCTGACTGTGACTCCTGGTAAGGGTTCATTTGTTGTAGCTTCTGTTACCATTCCTTTTATTTCAATATCCTGGGCTGCCAGTGGAATGCTAGTCAGGCAAAGAAAAAAGAATAGTAGAAAATAAATTTTTCTTCTCATAATTTATTGTATTAGATTATAAACTCTATTCAATTGTTGATTGATCCATGGAAACTTCAACCAATAACTGATGATGCAAAAGTAGGCGATAATGCTCCGTCAGACAAGTAGTATTTTATCATTTACTAATACAATTCTATCGTATTGTATTTTAATTTGAATAAACAAAAGATAAGATGTCCTATCAGAATGTTTGAATGCTGCTTTAATCAGTTGGATTGCTTATTAAGAATGTCAAAAGAGTACATTTTATGATTGAAGTTATATTATGTTGTGTTACCGGGGGACAAAGGTATAAGGATATGTATGTTGATGCAAGTATTATTCGGTAATTAACAGCTGTGGAGGTGTGATTTCTATTACTTATAGGAAATAAAACTATTATGACTGCTCATTTTGTTACTTATAAGAAATAGTATTTATAATCTCCTATCTTATGAGCGTGGATAGATAAATAAAAAAGGAGAAGCCAGTTATTTTAGCTTCTCCTTTTCCCATCCTATTAATCATCCTGAATGATTATTTGAAAACAATCTCCATGGGTCTACCTATCCAAACTTGTGGTTGTTCTAAATGAAAGATGCGGGCGATAGTGGACGCCACATCGTATTGCATCATGCTTACATCGTCAAACCGGAGTCCTTTCTTAATATTCTTGCCGGATATGATGAAAGCAGTTTCCATTTCTTGCATTGTTTTTCCGCCATGACCTTTATCGATACCTCCATGGTCGGAAGTTAATATGAAAATGGTATCATCCAGCATTCCCGCGTCTTTTACCGCCTGAACGATTTGGCCGACATACACATCCAGTTCTTTAAGTTTCTCATAATATTCCGGTGTGTCGTGTCCGGCAGTGTGTCCGGTGTGGTCGGGGCCGTCGTAGCAGATGGCAACAAGAGCGGGGTGTTTCTCCTTAATATAAGAAGAAGCCATATTGCCCAGTTCTTTCGGAGTCTTGTTGCAGTCGGCAACATGATAGTGATAACTTAAAGACAGCGTATCTACTAAATATTTAATTCCTTCCCATTCATACAGGCAGCCGATTTCCGCTTCCGGGCGGGCATCGCGCAGTAATTGGAAAACAGTAGGGAAGATACCATTCTTATTTAATACACGTGAGGGAAGTTCCGGTGTTTTAGATCCCCATTCGGTGTATCCGTGAAGTTCCGGTCCCGCTCCCATGAACATGGATGCCCAGTTGATGGCACTGGAAGAGGGGAGGGCAGAACGCTTTTTCAGTGTGTAAGCTCCGTCCTCCATCAGTTTCTTTACGTTCGGCATATCTGCTTTGGGAAGGCTGTAGGCTCCCCAGCCGTCCAAACCGATGAAAACAACATGTTTAGCTTTGTCTTTTCCTTTGGCATGGCAGGAGAAAGTGAAACTGAAGAGGAGTGCGAATGTAGCAAGTAGTGTTAAAAAGGTTTGTTTATTCATGATACTTTTATTTATATGGTTAATGTTTTATTCGTTATTGAATCAAAGGCCATAACTAATGATGAGCAAAGGTAAGACTATTTTAAGGGGGAGACAAATATAATATTAGCAGATACTAATACTTTTATGGTATTTCTTTTAAAATTTTGTCTTTTGCTTGGCGTTGTTTCTTTGGCTGTCAAATTCTGTCGTTGACTATTTGTCTATAATATTGACCGTTTTAATGATTCTTCTGCTCAAATATGAATATCCTTTCGGCTTGGCTACAATAATATCCTTACAGTTTTATAATAAACCGTTTGAGCGTTTTTAATAAATAGTTGAAGGGTTTATTATAAACGGTATCCAAGTTTATTAAAAACTATTTTTGGGAAATTTCTGAGTAACCTTGGAATTATATAAACAAAAAGGGAGAAAATCAGTGCTGATTTTCTCCCTTTTCCATTCCTTTATAGATGGAAACAGATGCCTTATTGACTGCTGTTATGTCTTATATTTTATACGTTTCATATTGCTTTTCTTCTTTTTACTACCTTCAAAGATACAAAATAAAAAAGGAAAAGTCAAGAGCTGGCTGTGATAAAACAGTTTCCGGTGTGAATGGACAATAGTTTCCAGTGCGACTGGAAACTATTATAAGACGCTGATTCTCACTTATTCTTTATGATAAGAATGATCTTTCGGAAACTCTTCTCCTTCCCATGCTTTTTTCGAAGTCCAGGATTGTGAAGCATCCGTCCAAAAGGGATCATCGGCAGACAGACCTAGCGGGAGGAAAGCAAGCGATGCCATATACAAGCTGCCGTTATTAGTGTAATAATCGGAGATACCGGGCTGGGAACCGTTGAATCCCAGTGTCAGAAAGCCTGCTGTATTGAAGTTGCGGCCGTCTCCGAACATACGTTGGATGACAGCCGTCATGGCTGCGCGTACCTGTCCGTTTGATAATTCTTCGGGAAGCCAGTTGCGCCACGCAAGCAGCGCTAATGTCTGCAAAGAGCCGGTACGGTAAGTGATAGAACGTCCGAAAACAGGTAGCGTACCTTCCGGAGAGATGAGGCGTTCGAGGATTACTCCGAATCGTTGGGCACGTCTGATCGCTTCATGGAAGTTGCAGCCGGGCATATTTCCTATCTTCTCACGTTTGCCGGCTTCGGTGATTATCTCCAGTGCTTCTATATACATAGGATGTATGACGAAGCTATTGTAATAATCGAATGCGAAACGAGGTCCGTCCGAATACCAGCCGTCACCTACATACCATTCTTCTATCTTGCGCAGAGAGGAACTGATGCGGTAAGTGTCACTGGGCGCACCAGCTTTCCGAAGGAAGGACTCGACGGTGGCGCTGAACAACAGCCAGTTGCTATAGGAAGGATCGACCCGTCTGAGATCCGTAAATTCGGCGATATACCGCTGCTTGGTGATGCTGTCCAATGGCATCCATAAGGCATCATAACTTCTCAGGAAACTTTCTGCCAGGAAGGCGGCATCCACCAAGGTCTGATTCTCCTGACGCCATAACAGATAATCGGGGGAAGCGGGATCTACCGCGTTAGCATAGCTTTTCAATGCCCATTCCCGCAGTTGTTTGCGTTGGAGTCCTTCCGGAGTTTCATCGTCGGGCAATGACAGCCACGGTGCCAGTCCCGCCATTAGACGACCGAAGCATTCCATATAAGTGACGTTCTGATTGCGCCCGTCCCATGTCGGACTTAATTCTACGAGCATATTCTGTTTCAGCAGACCTTCGCTCATGTTGCTTAATACAGGAGCAGCCATCCGGTACATTACGTCGCACCAGATTTCTCTGTCACTTTTCTCTGTTTTCTTTTTGGCACTGATACTTTCTGTCGGGATCAGCAGAATCATTAATAGTAAGATCCAATGAAGTCTTTTCATGTATTGCCTTATTTTTAAGATTAAATCTACGGCTATGGAGGCATAGCTGAAGCGTATGGCAAAGGTAGAATTATTCCGACAGCAGGGCAAATACAATTTTAGCATTAACTAATACTTTTGCGTTATTTATCAGATGCTGATACTTTCTTATACAAAATGACCGGTAAATAATGCTTGTCACCGGATTTGTCATACATTTGTCCGGTAAACAAAATTATTACTATGAAAAGGAATTGGATAGGTAGCAGCATGATAGTTGCACTCTTTGCTTTATTGGCAAGCGGATGCGGTCATAGTCAACGGACGCTGGAGTTTCGTGGAATCTGTGTAGATGACCCGCAGGGAGAAAATGGATTATATAACCCGGGCAGGGGATTCCGGCTGGAAACCGCGGTGGATGTGCTGCACGAAAAAGACACTCCTACCGAAGAACTGAATGAATTGTCTGCTAAATATGTAGCAGATAGTGTTTCACTCTCACAGAGCTACTTTTATCTGACTTATTTAATAGGTAAAGAACTGTCTGAAGAAAACTTCCGGACCATGCAGGCATATTTTGATGAACTGCAAAAGCAAGGAAAAAAGGCCGTACTGCGCTTTGCCTACGAACGCGACTTTATGGGACGGTCGCCTGTCGGTCCTACCGGCGAACAGATACTGGCGCACTTGGATCAATTAAAACCTTTCCTGGAGAAAAATAAAGACCTGATTCTGGTCGTACAAGCCGGAATGATTGGCGCGTGGGGCGAATGGCACAGTTCGGTTCAGGGACTGGAAAACTCGGAAGAAACAAAGGCTGCCGTATTGGAAAAACTGCTTTCTGTGGTTCCTGCGGAGAGAAATGTACAAGTCAGACTCCCGGAATTTAAGAACCTGCTGAAAGATAAACCGGAACTTTATAAGAGACTTTCTTTCCATGATGACTTCATTGTCATACGCCCCGACAGATGGGATGCCGATATGCACGAAGGGACACCGAAGTTCGATCAGATAGTGGCGGAATCTCCTTACCTCGTAGTAGACGGTGAACTGCCCTGGGGATTCTGGAGCGTGGGCGCTGATCCGGACAGTCCTTCTGCCGGATGGATTATTGACGGTATGCAGGCGGCGAGACGTTTATTCCTCCAGCATTATACTTCGCTAAGTATCATACATAATTATAAGGAGCAACATCCCAACAACCGGTTTGACGAGAATAATCCGCCCGAATATTCCATGGTGGTCTGGAAGAAAACGATGATAACGGAAGACTCCCTTCTCCAGCATCATATGCCGGTGTCCGACAGTTACTTCCGGAAGAAAGACGGAACGAAGGTAAAACGCAATATGTTCGATTATATACGTGATCATCTGGGTTACCGGATTGAGCTTCAATCACTTCAGCTTCCCTCCAAATTCGTGAGTGGAAAGGAGAACGTCTTGAAACTGAGCTTGAAGAACAGAGGTTTTGCCACCGTATTTGGTGAACATCCTGTTTATTTTGTATTGATTGATGATGCAGGAGAGGTTACGGAATTTCCGACCGATGCCAATCCAAAGAACTGGCAACCGTTCGAACCAAAGGATTCTGCTTATACTTCGCTGATGCATACAGTGGATGTATCTCTTGAACTCCCTGCCTCGGTGACTGCCGGAACTTATAAGTTAGGTCTGTGGATACCGGACGGATCGGACAGACTCAGATATAATCCTCGTTATGCCATCCATTGTGCCAATGGGGATACGGACTGGTGGATTTCTAAGGATGGAAAGTATGGCGTGAATGTATTGACTGCGGTTGAAGTGGAATAAATGATTTGTTTCTATGATAAAAGTGAAAGGCTTCGGGTATGATTACCGGTAGCCTTTTATTGTTGGGTATGGATTACTTTATTAAGAATTATAAATCAGTACCACCGTATACGCTACATAGCAAAGTATCATAATGCTTCCTTCTATCCGTGTAATGGTCCGCTTGGCAAAGAACAGCCCGAACAGCCAGAGCAGAATGCTGGAACCTACCAGTGTGAACAGGTCGAAGTTTGTAATTCCGCTAAGATGGAGGGGAGTGATACTGGCGCTGCACCCCAATACAAAGAAGATATTGAAGAGATTACTGCCGATTACATTTCCGATAGCCATTTCCGGATTCTTTTTCAGTGCGGCGACGATGGAAGTGGCAAGCTCCGGCAGGGAAGTTCCTCCGGCTACCAGCGTTAATCCGATAATGGATTCGCTGACTCCCATGCTGCGGGCAATCCCTGTAGCTCCGTTGACGAACAGCTGACCTCCATAGATGAGTGCCGCCAGTCCGCCAATGATATAGAGAATGGATTTCCACCACGAAAGCAGCTTGATCTCTTCTTCCGGTGCCGTGTGTTCCGGTGCTGCCGGTTCCGGTGCAGCGGAAGATTTTGGGAAAGCGATGGCAAACGTATACCCCATGAAGATGGCGAAGAAGCAGAGTAAAAGCAGACCGTCTACTCTGTTCAGTATATTTTCTGTGGCATTATCGAGGAATATGTCATTGGCGCATATCAGCAATACCACAGACGAAAGGATACAGAGCGGTATCTCTTTTCGTAAAGTGTTCCGGGTGATGATAATCGGAGCGAACAGTGCCGTACATCCCACGATCATCAGCGTATTGAATATGTTACTTCCTACTACATTACCTATGGCAATGTCCGCGCTTCCTTTCAGGGCTGAAGCGACACTCACCGTCAGTTCCGGAGCGGACGTGCCGAAAGCGACAATGGTCAGTCCGATAACGATGGAAGGTATGCGGAAACGTTTGGCTACGGAAGCGGCACCGTCTGTCAGTCCGTTAGCTCCTAGTAAAATGAGAATTAATCCTCCGATAAGTAATAGTATATTCATAATTTTTCTCTTTTGGGGCAAAGATAATCATTTAGGGAATTGTTATGTCAAAAACAATCCGTATGTTTGCCATGTTTATTAAAAAGTGAAATTAAAGTTAATTCACCTAACTTGGAATCATTCTATATGGATATGAAAAAAATAAAACGGTTTGCATTGCTGCTCATAATGGCTTCCCTTGCAGTCAATGTACAGGCGCAACTGGAGCAGGCAGTCAAGAAGATTTTCGCCGGAGATACAGTAGCAACGCATCCAGTCTCTTTGCATCGGGATTCTGATTCTGCCCGTGTGGCAAATCTGCAGAAATCATTGGAAGAAGCGCGGCTCAATGAAGCCAATATGCGTATGGAGATGGAGCAGATGAGGCTTCAGATGCTGTCCGCCGATTCGGTGAAATTCTCCCAGCAACGGCAGCGTATCGACTCACTGCGTCAATTCACGAAAGGAATACCGGTAGTTGCCGAAGGGGATACCCTGTTTTATCTTTTTACAAAACGGGGCGGATACACTCCCCAGCAACGGGCACAGATGACCGGTGCCGCTATCGAAGAGATAGGAAAGCGTTTTAATCTCCGTCCCGATTCCGTTTCCATCGACCATTCGGATATTGTTTCCGACCTGATGTATGGCAATAAAGTATTGTTATCTCTTACAGATCAGGATGCTTTGTGGGAAGGAGTCTCCCGTGACTCCCTTGCCAAAGAGAGGCGGCAGAATGTAATCACCAAACTGCATGAGATGAAAGCGGAGCACAGCATTTGGCGAATGGCGAAGCGTATCCTTTATTTTCTGTTGGTGATTGTCGGTCAGTATCTCCTTTTCCGTCTGACCAACTGGGCATTTCGCAAACTGAAAGTACGTATCCTGCGTCTGAAAGATACAAAGATAAAGCCTGTGTCTATCCAGGGATATGAGTTGCTGGATGCTCAAAAACAAGCCAATCTGTTAGTCTTTTTGGCAGGCATCGGACGTTATATCCTTATGGGGATACAACTGTTGATTACTGTCCCTTTGATTTTTATCATCTTCCCGCAGACCGAAGGACTGGCATACCGCTTGCTGGGTTATATCTGGAATCCGATTCGGAAAATCTTTGTGGATATAATAGACTATGTCCCCAATCTGTTTACAATTGTTGTTATCTGGTATGCGGTGAAGTATCTGGTACGTATGGTGCTTTATCTGGCTCGTGAGATAGAAGCGGGGCGTCTTAAATTCAACGGTTTTTACCCGGATTGGGCCATGCCGACCTTCCACATCGTCCGGTTCCTGCTCTACGCATTTATGATCGCGATGATTTACCCTTATCTGCCGGGTTCTGATTCTGGGGTATTCCAAGGGATTTCGGTCTTTGTCGGATTGATTGTCTCTCTTGGATCAAGTACCGTTATCGGAAATATTATTGCCGGGCTGGTGATTACCTATATGCGCCCGTTCAAGATGGGCGACCGGATTAAACTGAACGATACCACCGGCGATATCATAGAGAAGACGCCGCTTGTCACCCGTATCCGCACTCCGAAAAATGAGGTGGTGACGGTGCCCAACTCTTTTATCATGTCATCACATACCGTGAATTATAGTACATCGGCACGGGAGTATGGCTTGATTATCCATTCGGAGGTATCCATCGGTTATGATGTCCCCTGGCGCCAGGTCAATCAGATACTGATTGATGCTGCGTTGAATACGCCCGGAGTAGTGGATGACCCGCGCCCGTTCGTGCTGGAAACTTCGTTGAGCGACTGGTATCCGGTGTATCAGATCAATGCTTATATCAAGGAGGCGCATAAGATGTCTCAGATTTATTCTGATTTGCATCAGACTATTCAGGATAAGTTTAATGAAGCGGGAATTGAGATTATGTCTCCGCATTACATGGCTGTCCGTGATGGGAACGCAACGACGACTCCCAAGAATGATCTAAGCAAGAGTAACACTGCGGATACTGCTAGTCAGAGTAACAAATCAGAATAATATAAGCTCGTTACTTAATGAACTTGTGATTTTCTTTGCATCTGTCGGGGCAAAGGAGTACTATAATAAATCAGGGCGCCCCCTTCATCGCGAAGGAGACGCCCTTTGTCGTGTGTGTTTTTTCTGAGAGTAGAATTTCTTTCTTTAATAGAGAACTTATTTTTTTCGGGTTACTGTATAAAGTACATTTCCTTTTTTATCTATCATACGCAGGTTAAGCTCCTTCTTGTCGATAGAGCAAACGGAGAAACCCGGTTCGGGGCTACAGAATTTTGTACCTTCGATGGGTTCTACCTTGCGTGCGAGAGAGGCGGCGGAGTTGACTACATAGTCAATGTCGCTTCCCGGTACACGGATATGCTGGAAGTTGTGGATATGACCGCAGATGTACATATCTACGTTGTGCTTGCGCAGGATGCTGTCTACGCGTTTCTGCATATCAAGCCGCTCGCTTTCCTCTTTCGGGGTGTAGGCATAGATGGGGTGATGGCCGGCTACGATGATCCAGTCCTCCTTGGCACTTGCCAGTACAGATTCCAGCCATGACAGCTGTTTGCTGATGTCCTGCTTGCAGGCATCCGGATATTTATCGCTTTCATTGCGGTATTTATCAATCAGCGGAGTGGTGTCTATCCAGACGATGCGGATAGTAGCTCCTTTTTCTTCGAATACCTTGGTGTAGTAACGGTCGGGCATCGACCAGCGGCGGCTGATGTTCGTATAGTCCAGTACTGCCTGAGTGCTTCCACGGTATTCGTGGTTGCCTAAGATGGAGAACCAGTCGATCATCAGTTCGGGGTGGGAGTAGATAAGCTCGTAGTTGGTCATCCACAAAGGGTCGTTCACGCTACGCACTCCGTCGAAGTGGTGAACGTCTCCGGTGGCTAATACAAATTCGGGACCTATCTCTTCGCCCATTGTGCCCATCAGTTCGGCGATTGGCTTTTGGTCATAGTAGCCGTTGCGACTTAAATCATTGGCTACATAGAAGTTAAACTTCTTGTCAAAGATGGAATAATCCGTGAGCTGTGCGTGGGCGAATGTAAAGACGGAAAGGAAAAGAAGAATGAATAAGCTTTTTATCTTCATATTATATTGATTATTAGTTGTTTATAATTGTCGTTAATGAAAGACTGAAATTCTCTGTTCTTTTGGTTTTAAAGGAACGAGGCGTTGGTTTAAAACCAAGACCCCGTTCCTTTAAAACCAACGGGGCGTTCCATTCTTAGGAACGGAGGTTTTCGCTTTGCGTGCTGTCAGAAGTTAACTTTTACGCCGGCATTAATCTTTACACCGTAGTACTCCGCCTGCATGGTGCGGTCTTTGGTTCCCTGATAGTAACGAAGAGGCTGGTTCAGCAGGTTGGTGGCGTCTGCATAGAACGTGGTCTTTATCTTCTTGCCGAAGGTGTAGCTGGCGTTCAGGTCCATGTAGCTCACTGCGTCATAGTAACGGTCGAGAGCTGCCACTTCTCCCATTTCGTCGATGAAGCTCGAAGCGTAGTTGTAGGAGAAACGTACGTTGAAACCTTTCTTTTCGAAGTAAAGGGAAGCATTGGCTGTATGTTCGGGTGATCCCGGCAGGGACAGGTCTTTCTCGTTCTCACGACCTTCGAAGTTGAAGTTGTTCACTTGGGTGTGGGTGTAGGTGTACGTACCATAGAAACCGATACATTTCAGTGCGGGAGCAATGAAGCCGAAGTCGCGTTGATAGGCCAGTTCTACGCCCAGCAGGTCGGCGTCGCCGGCGTTTTTGGGCTGGGTGAACTTCTTGTATTCGTTGTTCTGATAGGTGTAGTCACCGATGACCTGATCGACGATAAAGTCATTGATCTTCTTGTAGAAGATACCTGCGCTGATCAGACCGACACTTTTGAAGTAGTAGTCTGCGCTGAGGTCGAGATTGTAGGAGATGGTCGGGGTCAGGTCGGAGTTACCCATCACCAGTTCGTTGTCGCTGCGGTTGATGTTGACACAGGGGATCAATGCGGAGTATTTCGGGCGGCTCAGTGTCTCGGTGAACGAAGCGCGGAGCTTTAAGTCGTCGTTCACATCGTATTTGAACAAGAGGCTGGGGAGCCAGTTGACATAGCTGTTCTTATGGTTTCCGGTAGGTTCGAGGGTTTCTGTCTCGTCTTTGTCGTCGGCTACGTTCCAGTTCCAGCCGTTGTATTTGATGTGGGTGGCTTCCATGCGTAAGCCTGCCATCATTTTTATCTTCTTTCCCAAGTTCTGGTCGAAGCGGAAGAAGGCGGAAGTTACGTTCTCACGGGCGTGGTAGTTGCCGGATGATTCTTCGAGCACCTGTTCGCCTTCCATACTGCTGAGGTCGAGTGAGCCCAGGTATTCTTTGGATACGAAATCGGTCGGCTTATATTGGTCTCCCGGCATATATCCGTCACGAATCTGGCTGGTGAGGTTGTTCATGTAATCCTTGTCGAAGGTGTCTTTGTACGTATCTGCGTAATCATAGCAGAGGGTGTTGCGGTCTTTGGTCTTGGAGGCGTACTTTGCTCCGAACCGCAGGCTGTTGCCATAGATGCCGTTTGTCAGCGGAAGTTCGAAGTCGACTTTGAACTTCAGGTCTTTTTCGTAGATTTCCTGGTTGCTTTCGGTCAGTTCCTTCACTTTCCATTTGCCTCTTTCGCCGTCCGCTTCTCCGTTGTGCAGGCTGACGTCCGTAGTCACGTAAGGGAAACGGTCGCCGGCATCTACGACGGTAAAGCCGAGGAAGTCCTGTTTCAGGCTGAAGTATCTTTCGTTCGGACGGTCTTCGCTGGCACGGGCGTAGGAAGCTCCCCAGTTGACGGATAGTTTGCCGAACTGATGTTCACCGCTCAGACTGAGGTCCATTGTCTGTTGTAATTCCAGACGGGCATTTCTGTTGTCGGGTGTTCCTCCTTTTGTCTCGATCTGGGCGGATTGCTGCATATCTCCTTCGTCGTCTAGTCCTGTCTTATCCAAATCCTTATAGGTGACGCGGTAGCGGTTTTCCCAGTCGTGGCGACGGTTGTAGATACCTTGCAGCGTCAGCCGGTGGTTCGGGTTGATGTCGTAGTCGAAAGCCAGGGAGTAGCTTTGGCGTTCGCGGGTCACGTAGTACTGGCGTTTCTGTGCTTCCACCATGACTACCTCGCCTTTTTTGTTGACGTCATATTCAAACTCCACATCGTCCGATCCTGACGGAGCGTTCTGATAAGAGATGGCGGCCATCATTCCCAGTTTGTCATTGAAGAAACGGTCGCCGTAGGTAAATCCTAAGTTCAGCTGTGCTTTCTGGCTGATCCAGTTGTAGCCGGTTCCTGCTGTGGCGCTGAACATCCGTTTGTAAGGAGTGCTTTTCGTCACCAGATTGATGGAGCCGCCGATGGCATCTCCGTCCATATCCGAGGTAACGACTTTGTTCACTTCGATTGTCTGCACCATGTCGGCGGGGATGAGGTCGAGCTGGACATTACGGGTATCGCCTTCGGCAGAAGGGAGGCGGTTGCCGTTGATGGTCACGGAACTGAGGTCGGCGGAAGTACCGCGGACTTGTCCGAAGCGGGCTTCCCCCTGGTCGTATTGTACATTAATACCGTTGATACGTTTGAGGGCGTCGCCGATATTGGAATCGGGGAACTTTCCGACCTGATCGGCTGAAACGACATTGGTGATTCCGAGGTTGTTCTTTTGTGAGTTGATGGCGCGGCGTTGTCCCTGGAAGGCGCCGCCTACCACTACTTCCTGCAGTTCGAGCCCTTCATTGAGTACGACGTCCTTTTCGAGTGTCTTTCCTGCCGGAATGGTGATTTTCATTTCGACGGGAGAGTAGCCTACGTAGCTGACTTTCACGGTGTATGTGCCCGGTGTGAGATTGGCGAATGTATAATAACCGTTGACATCACTTGTCACTCCGGTATGTAGTTTTTCGATGTAGATGGAGGCTCCCGGAAGAATTTGCTTGGAAGTGTCTACTATGCGTCCGCGGATCGTACCCTGTCGGGCTACGTTTACTTTTTCCTCTGCAAAAGTATTTCCGCTTGTACTCATGATTAAAAGAGTCAAAGAGACTAATCTGAGAAATCGTTTCATAAATGTTAGCGTGCGTTAATTATTTGCTGCAAAAGTAGAGGTTTGACGTTTCTTGCTTTTTACAGTTGATTGAAGAACGCGTAACAAATATGCTACGATTGTGTTACGCAAGAAGGGCGCCCGCCTGCGGACACCCTTCGATACCTAACCCGATAAAAAGTTATCTTGAATGTATCTGAGATACGATCAATTCATTGGAATGTCGATACGTTCGCCCGTAACGGAAACGGCGCTTAACCGGAAACCATCTTTCCAGCGAACCGGAATCGTGAATGTGTCTACAGACGAAGGGGCATTTTCGCCGCTGCAGATGAGGATGAATTTGCCGGTTTCATCTTTCACTTCGTACGTCACTACATTGGTCCAGTTCTTGATCGTGATGGTCTCACCGTTGTAAGTCACCGCATTATCGCCGGAACCTACCGTAAATGTCTTGGGAGCATGAGTGGCATTCTCTCCTTTGATGATGGCGGTTTTCGTTTTATACAGTTCGTACGTGTTATCCGAAATGTATTCTAAAGCGACATCCGGACGGGTGCCTCCCAGTGCGTTCACTTTCTGTTTGAGAGCGTCTATCATGTCTTGTGTCACGGTCAGCTGCTTTTTCCCGTAGTCGTCCAGTTCCTTGTCGACCGGAGTCAGGAATCCCCATTTGGTGAAGAAGTCGAGTAAGTTCATACCGGAAATCTTGGAGCAGGTATATACAAAGTCAAGCTGAATTTCTCCGTGAGTCATTCCCGTGTAGTCTTTATTGCGGGCGTATTCATATACTTCCGGATAAAAACCTCCTTTGTCCGCCTGTTGCAACGGAGTCCTGCCCAGCACTTTCCCGAAATAGAGTTCCAGTTGCCAGAAGGGAACGAGCTTACAGAATACATCGTTGGCATTATTCTTTCCCAGATTCTGGAAGTCGGCATGCGGACTTCCGGCAGCGATAATCCCACTCCATGCTTTGGAGTATCTGTTTCGGTAGGTGATTCCCATGTCTTCGACCTGTATGCGGGAGGGCTGGCCGAAAATGGTGGTCTGTATGTACTCGGACATGATGTTGTTCGTCACTTCCGTGTTGCCGCCCCACAATACTCCCGGACGGGTCTGATTGCAATGTCCTATCTCGTGTGCCGGTCCCCAGCAAGCGCTTGTCTTCAGTTTCTCCGGACTACAGATTTCATTCATTGTTGTTCGGTTGTAGGCTGTGTGATAGGCTGTGGCGTACATATAGGACTTATACATGACATTCAGATACATCCGGTTTCTGAACATCTTGTCGTATTTCTCCAAGCCCAGCAACTGCTGCTCGCTGTACACGATCTTGTCATAAAGGTCTATCAGTTCATCTCCCTTGGAACCTGTGTACGTCCGTAGGTCACTCGTCTCGAAAGTGAGGTGGGCATATTTCCCCAGTACGTCAAAATACCGGTTGGTTGCTTTGTTGAGCAGTTCCGACCAGCGTCCGTTATGCTCCGGGTTTTGTGAGTCGAAGTAGCCGTTCACCTTTCCCGATGCAAAATGGATTTTGACAGGGGCCGCTGCCGGATCGTCCAGCGTTTTTGTGACATACATCACGTACACCAGTCCTTGTTCGCTGATAGTAAGCTTGTTGATTCCCTGATTCAGTAAGTAGGTCACTCCGCCAAAACCGTCATTCTCAGGTGCATCCAGATTCTGTACCCGCAGTCCGATGTCATATCCGTGTGTGTCTCCCACCAGTACAATCAGGTTTTCACCTGCCTTGACCGATATTCCGGTCGGATTGTCCAACTGGCTGTAAGGGTTGGTCTTGTGGGTTTCCGACTGGATATCCGGATTGGGGTATGCCTTGAACTCGCTGATACGGAACTCTGCGGGATACTTGCCTTTAATCATATAGTAGGCTATATTCTTAAAGAACGGGTATTCGCACTGCGCTATGTCATCTTCCGTAATACCGGTTTTCAGTTCACTGCAACTTGCGTCTGTGAAGAGAGTCGAATAATCAAAGTTCACGGGATTCTTTGCAAAGAACTCCATCTCGGCGCACGAAGCAAATCCTTGTCCGTCACCGGAACCGCTTTTTACGATGAAACGGAAAGACTTTGCCTGTATCGTTTGGTCAAATGTTACTTTGCCTGCCGTAGCCGAACCTTGAAAATCCTTATCAATAAGTTTTGTGAATGTGTGACCGTCTGCTGAATATTGTATTTCTGTTTCTTTGAATCTACCATTATTTCCGTTGTTGCGCGGATGGTAAATCAAATAATCGACATCTGTGACTGTTTCAAAATTATAGGTTAATGTGATGGGGAAATAGTTGCTTGCGCCATTACTCCAACTGGAATGATAAAGTGTCGAATAATCTCCGTCAAAAGATTTTTCGATGTTGCTGCCGGATTGAAAAGAAGAAGCCGTTCCGCTTACTATTTTGATCTTGATGTCACCTTTTACGTCTTCTCCGTTGCCTTCGGCAAATTCGTTGAGTCCTTTCTGAGTAACAAATACGGATGCGCTTACAGGTTCTGCCTGTTCCGTATCGGGATCGATAGTCGGTAATACTTCCGTTATTTCAATGTTGCCATGACGCTGACTGTCAAGTCCGGTTGCTTTCACCATATATGTATGGGGGGTGGTGACTGTGGCCGGTGCACGGCTGGCAGGTTTTGCGGTAATCCATTCCGGCAAAGTGATGGCTACTTCTACATTTGTCGTCACGTCAAACTGGATTTCTCCACCGATAACACCTACCTCAAAGCTGGACTGGTCAACCAGAATGGCTGCTTCGTATCCCAACTGGCGTACTGTGATTGTCTTTGTCTGGTCGGCAGCTATCACGGTAACGGTTGCTTTGCGCACGTACCGTTCGTCGCTTTCGTCTACAGATATTTTCAGTGCCTTCCCGTCTGCTGACGGGTGGCACCAATTTTTATCTGATTTGACAGTCCAGGTATCCACATTGGTAGTGACAGCTACATTCTGGCTACCGGACTCACTATTGAAATCAACTGTCTCTTTTCCAACGGTTAAATTGGGGGTTGAAGAGCCGTCATCGTCAGAGCATGCCGTAGACAGGCATGGCAGCAACGATAATAGAAAGAAAAGCAGTATATATTTCTTCATTCTTTTTTTTTATTCAAGTACGACCATTGAACATTGATAGATTTCCAGTTCTCCTAAAGCAAAATAAGGAGTGCCCTTCGTGGTCTCTGTCACTTCGAACCAAAGATAGCGGGAAGGTTTTGACAGCGGAATTACCTCTGAGTTGTACACTTCGCTCACTCCGTCGGGAAGTCCCGTTAAGGTAGTTTCCTTGTGGGTGCCTGCCTGTGAGATATCCACTGTGTTGCCATCAATTTTCTCGACGCCATCAAACCATTCTGCTGGATTATAACTATCACTTGTATATAGGTTGATCGTTTTCCATGAACTATCGTTCGCACGGTTGGTATTGGTCGAACGGAATTTAATAGCACTGACTTCTTCGCCTAAATCTACTACCAGATAATGTGGCATTTCTACTAGTGAGCTCCACCACGAGTGGAAGAAGGTTGCTATATTTCCGTCTACCAGGTCTTTGATCGGCCGGGTAGGAAATGGAGCATTCGTCCATATTTTCTTATAGTCCAGATCTATCTTTACGGGAGTGCCAAACGTAGGACTTGCCTTTTCTGCTTGTGCAGTTATCTGATGGATGGTGCCTGCGGTGTTGCCACGATTGAAGGCTTGTACGGTGAAGTTGATTTCACCGTACTTTTGGAGCAGATTGTCTATTACCAGTTCATTGGCATATTGACTGACTTGTTTTCTGTATGACTTTCCTGTGGCTCCGATGGTATATTCTATCTGTACATAATATAAGTTTTCATCGGCAGGGTTGGTCCAGCTCAGGGTAATCTGTCCCGGAGCGGGAGTCGCTTTCAGATTTTCGATGTCGCTGGGTACCGGATAGGAATCTTTGTCATCGCTGCAAGACCAGAGCATGGCTAATCCTCCGATAAGACATATCGTCATAAGTATCTTTTTCATAATCAGATTGTTTTTAATAATTGTTATTCATCATTGATTAGTAGCCCGGATTCTGCACCATGTTCGGGTTCTTGCTTACTTCACCTGCCGGAATAGGCATCAGATACTGACGGGGTGCATCGAATGTACGCTTGTCCTGTATCTCCACAATCTTGGCGAAGTCTTCCATTGTCTCGGCAAGAATGTTCAGACCACGTGCCTTGACATTGAAATAAGTTTCTCCCATTTTCCAGCGGCGGATGTCCCAGAAATTATGATTCTCCTGATAAAGCTCGATCATACGTTCCTGTCTGACGATTTTCATCACTCTGCCGTCGGGACCGCATTGGCCGTCATAGCTTGTCAAAGGAACTTTGGCATTTGCCCAGCTTTCCAGTACCGGTTTTAGTCCGGCGCGTTCGCGTACTTTGTCCAGATAAGCCATTCCTTTTTCGGGATATCCTTCTTTACCATATCCTACGCAGGCTTCGGCATAGTTCAGGTAAAGTTCGGCGAGACGTATCACAGGCCATGGATATTCTACCGTTGGTCCGGGGGTACCAACGGTAGCTTGTATCCCTGGGTGTACACCTTTTTTGTTCAGGTATCCTGTTTTGGAGTAGTTCTGAGAGCGTGCCGCAGTGACTATCTTTCCGTCATCGGCTCTGACACCGCAGTTTTCTGTTGCCAGAAATCCGGTCAACCACTTGTCTCCTTCAGAACGCTCAGCACCCCAGAATTTGTGATAAGCATATCTTTTATCGTCTGTACGACATTCATAATAACCGTTCTCAAATGCAACCCACGCATAGAATCGGGGTTCGCGGTTCATGTTCATGTATAATGTTCTTTTTCCCGGTTCGGCATAGGTAGTGCCTTCAGGGATGGTTACGATATCCAGTTTGTTGTTTGTATTGAATTCGGGGTCTTCGTCAATCGGTAATCCATTGACTGTGTAGAAGCGGTCGAGCATGGTAATAGTGGGGGCTATACCATTCCACGAGCCACGTGGGAAGAAAGGTATGGATTTACGTTGAATACCATAAGCACCTGCTTTACGGGTTTCGGGGAAAATGACTTCTTTGTAGTTTTCGCTATCCATGAAAGTCATACGAAGTGTGCGTTCTGTCAGGTTGGTCGGTTCCGGATAAGCATTACTTGTAGTACTGGCTATATAGAGCTCGTGACCGGCTCCTGATGCAGCCTGAATGGCATCCCATGTTGCATCTGCTGCACGTTTGTATTTTTCTTCCGAATAAGTGGTCGACATGAGCTGTTCGCCGTCCGGGTTCTTAAAGTCTGTGTAATCAGGGTTCCCATTGAATAATGGTGAAGCGGCATAAAGCAACATACGTGCTTTTAAGCTTTTGGCAATGACGCTCGTGGCACGCCCATAATCCGAACTATTGCGTGTGGCAGGAAGTCTGGTGGCTGCATCGTCAAGTAAGTCGGCAACCCAGTCGATACATTCATCGTACGGACGACGTCCAAGCATATTCTCTGCGGGAGTGTCGAGTGCCGGAAGTTCTTTTACCAAAATGGTCGGCCCGTAACATTTGATCAGAAGGAGGTGGAAATAGGCGATCAGGAAGTCGGCTTCTGCCGTGTAAAGATCGACTTCCTCCTGGCTGATCTTAGGAACGGAGTGGATATTTTCTTTCAACAAATAGCATTGACGTATTCCCTGAAACAGTGTATTCCAATAACTGATAATTGTATTGCTTGAGTCATAAGAACCTTCAGCGAATTTTACGTAACTTTCGGCAAACGGGCTGATCGTTTCGTCACCGGTAAAGTCCATACATGACTGAACCATGTTTGACTGAGGCAGATATCCGTAGCAGGAATATAAATATCGCAGTGCAGCACGGGGATTGGCAAAGGCATCCTTTTCCGTGGCTGTTTCGTCGGGAACGATATCCAGATAGTTACAGGAAGTATTCAGCCCTGTAATCAATAAGAGGATAAATAGATATAGTGTATTCTTTTTCATATCTTTAAGGTATTATTTGTTGTTAATAGTCATTTGGAATCCAATGTTGAATACGCGCTGGGTCGGATATGAAAGACCACTGCCACCACCCTGTTCAGGATCCCACAGATCGAACGGAGCAAAGGTCATCAGATTAGAACCGCTGATGTATAAACGCATATTCTTATAGGTATATCCGATCTCAGCATTCTTTAATTTCAGGAAGGCACCGTTACGCTCCCAATAGCTGGACAACTTGTTGTTATTGTTATTGGTTTTGCGTGACAAGCGCGGGTAAGTCGCATTGGTGTTTTGATTGTCGGGACTCCAGCGTTCGTCTGCCACCCATGAAAGTACGTTGCGCAGCATACTGTCACCAAAGGGATGGAAATCTTTTACCATGAAGGAGGTTCTGGCTATTCCCTGGAAGAAGAAGGAGAAATCCAGATTCTTCCATTTAATAGAGGGACCGAAGCCATATACAATCTCCGGTACGCCGGGATGTTTTGCCCATACCCAGTCGTCTGTATCTGTCAGGTTATCATCATATCCGTACCAGTCTCTTGAAATATTGATATATTTGATATCTCCTGGAATCACTGCCGCTCCCAATTGTTGTTGGTGGTTGGCAATATCTGCTGCATCAATGAAGAGTCCGTCGGCAATATAAATGGCATTCTTATTGGCACTGACTCCGATTTTTGACTGCCATGGATATTTCGGTGATTCATCATATTGGGTGATTTCATTATGCGCATATGTGAAAGTTCCTTTGAAGCTGACGAACCAGTTTTTGTTGAACTGCTTGTTATAGCTGGCTGCTAATTCAAATCCCTGATTGCGCATAGCTGCCAGGTTGCCGTATACTTTAGTGGTAGCTGTACCCATATATGTCGGAGTGGTCCCTTTCTCCTGGAAGATGTCGCGACGATTTTCGCGAAAGATATCAAAAGTAAGGTCTAAAGAGTGGAACAATTGTAAATCGACTCCAAAATTAATCTTTTCTCCTACCTCCCATGTAATATCTTCATTGGCATAGCGTTGATAAACGGGACCATTGTAGGTTACATTCTGATTGACACCTGTTGTAAATCCTTTGCCGCCCAGGTCAATTTGAGACATGTAGATAAAACGGCTGCCATTAATCTGGTCGTTACCTACCAGACCCCACGAACCGCGTAGCTTCAATTTAGAAACAACGTTTTTCAAAGGTTTGAAGAAAGATTCTTCACTGATGTTATAACCTGCGGCAATGGAGGGGAACAGACCGAAACGGTGTCCTTTGGCAAAATTCTCCGATCCATTGTATCCTACGTTCACTTCAGCCATATACTTTCCGGCATAAGCGTAGGAGGCGCGTGCTGCAAGACCTTGTTTGCGTTGAGGCAATGAACCGATAAAGTTCCCATCGCCCGGTGTGTTGTTTACAAGTTCGTCCTGGCTATAGATTAGCATCGCATTGACGTCATGTTCACCGAATGTACGGCTGTAATTGACCATTCCTTCCAAATAGAAACGGCGGTCGCCGGAATTTGTATTCTTTGCGGTCAGGTTTGTCGTATATTCGTCTCCAATACGGCTTGTTGTGTAGGTGTAGCCACCATTGCCATCGTCTTCGTATCCGGTCAGTGCGAATTTGTTCCACTTCCCTTCACGTTTGTTCTCGGAACTCGACCAGTTCTTGAATGAAGCCAGTGCTTTGAAACTCAGACCTTCGGTGATGAAATCCAACTTCTGGTTAAATTCCAGTGCTGCAATGACTGTGCTTTGGAATCCTTTGTTGTAGCCTGTAGCAGCCTGAGCCACCGGGTTGGTCTGATAGTCGGCGTTGACACGTTCTGTAGCTCCCCATTTTATATAAGGTGTTTCACCGTCATCCGGGAAATATACTGGAAATTCAACAGGTGATGTATTCATGGCATTGTTAAAGATGGCTCCTACTCCCTGGTTAGGAGTAGTCATGTCACGCAATTGTACGTTCAGGCGCAAGGATAACTTAGAAGAATTGCTCAATTTGGCATTGATGTTATTCTGGAAGTTATAGCGCATGATTTCAATGTTATTATTATAGGAAAAGAAATCCTTTGAACGATTTTTCAACATACCGGATTCGTGGTTGACAGAGATACTGGAGAAGTAGTCTACACGTTTACCACCGCCACGGATGTTAAAGTTGAACTTTTCGCTGTAAGAAGCGTCTTTGAATAGTTCGTCATACCAGTTTACGTTCGGATAGATATAAGGGTTCAATCCGGCACGTGTTCCGTCAATTCTATCCTGACTGTAAAGCACGTCACCGCTATTGTCATTGTTTACGGCCTCGTTGAAAAGTTCCATATAAGTAGCACCGTCTACGAATTTAGGAGTGCTGGTCGGTTGAGACATCTGTGCTTCCATGCGGAAGTTGATGATCGGCTTATCCAGATTCATACCCGATTTGGTGGTTACAATCATCACACCGTTGGCACCACGGGTACCGTACATCGCTGTTGCGGTAGCATCTTTCAGGATAGAGAAGCTATCGATAATTTCAGGATCAAGATTATTCAAGTCACTTGAACTTACCTGTACACCATCCAGAATAATTAGTGGATCGGTGACTCCGTTCATGGTCGAAACACCGCGAATCCAAAAGTTGGCGCCATCAGCTCCCGGCTGACCACTTTTCTGGACGGCAATAACACCTGCCAGACGTCCGGCAAATGCAGTAGACAGATTGGTAGAAGGTACCTTTAATTCAGCCGGTTTAATAGATTCAACGGAGCCTACCATACTGGCTTTCTTTTGTCCTGTACCATAAGCTGTGATGACTACTTCTTCCAACTGCTTGGCATCTTCATTCAAATCGATGGATAACACTTTGCGTGAACCGATCTTGATTTCTTTGGGAGTGTATCCTACATAAGAAATGAGAATAACATCCGAAGGAGCAGCCATAATCGTGAACTTTCCGTCAATGTTGGTGATTACTCCTGTAGCAGCCCCTTTGATTTGTACGGAAGCACCGATGATGGATTCACCTGTGTTGGCGTCGACTACCACACCTACGATTTCCGACTTTTTCGGTCCCTGACTCTTTTGCTGAACAGCCTCTGCTTTCGCGCTTTTCAAGATAATCTCATTGTTCTTGATGACATAGTCGATTCCGCTGTTACTGAATACTTTTCTTAAAATCTCATTAATGTCTCCTTCGCAATCGTAGTCCTTTTTCTCGTCATTGGCGATAACACCGGACTTGAAGAAGAAAGTGTACTGGCTATTTTCTTCAATCAGCTGAATAGCCTGTTGCATGGTGATAGACTGACCCTTGAGAATGATTCTCTTTCCTTGTGCGCCATGAGCGTAGAGAGCCATTGGAAGGAAGCAAATCAATAGAACGGCATATCTGAGTATGCTGTTACTAAAATGCATGTTTTTCATGTTTCTAAAAGGTTAATAGTGAATATATTGATAATTGATTCTTATGTATTAATATAATATGATGTTGTTATTTTCTTGTTTTTCTTTTAAATCGAGGCTGATACATATCTTTTCGATGATATTGGTAAGCGGCTCGTCTTTACGTATAGTTCCGTTAAACTTCAGCTCTTTGAGCTTTTCTTCTTTAATTATGATGTTTACATGGTATGAACGGTTGATAAAATCGATGAATTCCTGTAATGGCTTGTTGGTAAAGCGATATTTACTTGAGCGCCAGTCATACTCGTTGATATCTATATTCGTGCGTACAACTGATTTGGCCTGGGTATTGTATACGATTCGTTCGTTCGGTTGCATCGGCAGTTCTCGCTGTCCTTCCTCTGCCTGGAATTTGATGGAGCCGGTGAATAAGGTAATTTCCGATTCCATGTGCCCGGCTTTGATGTTGAATTCCGTTCCGGTCACTTCAATACGCGATTCCCGGAAATAAACCCTGAAGGGTGCTCCCTGAGCTTTTTTCACTTTAAAGAAAGCTTCTCCTTTTTCCAAGAAGATTTCTCTGTTGTTCAGAAATGACTTGTGATAGCGAATTTGAGAAGCTGCGTTGAGCCATACTTCCGAACTGTCCGGCAGCATGACTGCCAGCTTATCATTCATTGGAGCACTGATATTAATGTCGGATGATGAAATATTGTTGGCAATCCAAAAGCCGATAATGAAGATGGCAACAGTGGCAGCGATGGAATATCCGATACGATAGTATTTCTTGTTTCTCTCTAAAGGCTGTTTTTCGTTCCGGCATCTGACCATAATCTTATTGAGTATGGTGTGCGGGGGAACATGATCTTGTATATGAGCTTTAGGAGCTTTATCCCATTGTTGAGACTGAAAGTTAACCATAGGCTTCTCATTGAGAAGCTGTTCCCTTTCGGAAGTTGTCAGTCTGTCGGCTAACATCTTTTTTATAATATTAATGAGTTCTATTGAATTCACGTCTTTGTATATTAGTGATAATGATCGTTATTGACTTCGGTTACATACTAAATACTCCCCATATTACATTTACCCCTATCGGATATAAAAAAAATGTGTTTTATTTTTGTATCTTTTAAATAATGTATAGCTTTGTTGTCACTAATATTTGCACAAATATGAACGAAAGAGAAAGAGTATTGGCTATTAAGGGCGGTGATCATCAAGCGTTTATAGATTTGTATAACGAGTATTGGAGTCAGGTTTATGACTTTAGCCGATTGTACATCGCTACAATTGCTGATGCAGAGGAAATTGTTCAGGATGTGTTTGTGAAGTTGTGGGAATCAAGGCATTTACTGAAGGAAGATGAAAATATCAAAGGTTTTCTCTTTATTGTTACCCGAAACATCGTATTTAATAAAAATAAGAAGAGAGTAAATGAGAATCTTTTCAAAACCTCTGTTTTGGTAGCCTATGGAAACGAAGGTTATTATAACTCCACTACTGTGGAGGAAGATTATTGCGCTTCTCAACTAAAAATATTCATTGATCGGTTAATCAATTCACTTCCTGAACAACAAAGAAAGTGTTTCTTGTTGAGCCGTGAAGAAAGCCTGAGTTACAAGGAGATAGCCGAGAGGCTTGGTATTAGTCAGAAGACTGTAGAAATACATATGGGTAAGGCCTTGAAATTCTTGAAAGATAAGGTGAAGCGAGGCTGGGAGATTCTATTGTCGCTTCTTTCATTTTAGTTATAAAAATAAGACATTCCTTCTTTCTCATTATTTATATAGTGTCGGAATATACTTATCTTCTTTCTTGCTGTTTTTAGCAGGCTGTTACTTTATCTGTATTTTCAATAGCCTCTTTTCTTTTCAGATAGACTTTCTGAAGTAGTCAGATTATTAATGATGTAATAGAAACTCATGTACTTTTGGCTATAATCAGGTTTGGAGGCTGATAGTAATAAGCTTTGATTCGCAAAAATTATTTAGTAATAAAAATAGTTGGAAAAAAGTTTGGTATGGCAGCTTTTTTTGCACTACATTTATCATTCATCGCTGTTTCAAGTTAGGCGTTTCCATTTGAACAGATAAATCAGACAGCATTCCCCGATCATAGTTATTGTATTTGAAAACAATGATTAGAATGTAGTTTTCCGATGTGAAATTGCAAGGTAACATAATAAATAAAGCTTTAATTAATTTGGACAAAATGAAAAAAGTACTGTTAACTTTAAGTTTGAGTATCGTTGCGTCGATGGGCAGCTTCGCGCAGAATGAACCTTATAAGAATCCGAAACTTACTCCCGAAGAGCGTGCGGAAGACTTATTAGGGAGATTAACTTTGAAAGAGAAAATAGGATTAATGAAAAATTCTTCTTTTGCGGTAGAACGGTTAGGAGTAGCTCCCTATAATTGGTGGAGTGAGGCTTTGCATGGTGTTGCCCGTAATGGACTGGCTACAGTGTTTCCGATAACTATGGGTATGGCATCTACCTTTGATGATGAAGCAATTGAAAGAGTGTATGTTGCCGTTAGTGATGAAGGACGTGCTAAATTCCACGATGCCCATCGCAGTAATCGCTATGGATATGGAAACGAAGGGCTTACTTTTTGGAATCCGAATGTGAATATTTTCCGTGATCCGCGTTGGGGGAGGGGACAGGAGACTTTCGGCGAAGACCCTTATCTGACTACCCGTATGGGAGTAGCTGTAGTAAAGGGAATGCAGGGGCCGGCAGATGCCGAATATGACAAGGCTCATGCGTGTGTCAAGCATTATGCAGTGCATAGTGGTCCTGAGGCGAAACGTCACTCTTTTGATGTAGAAGACCTCTCTCCCCGTGATCTATGGGAGACTTACCTTCCGGCTTTCAAGGCTTTGGTGCAAGAGGCAGACGTGAAGGAAGTGATGTGCGCTTATCAACGCCTGGAAGGAGAGCCCTGTTGTGATAGCAACCGGTTGTTAACGCAAATATTGAGGGATGAATGGGGCTATAAACATTTGGTTGTAAGTGATTGCGGTGCTATTGATGATTTTTTTGTGAAAGGCCGCCATGAGACACATAAAGATGCTGCCGATGCCAGTGCTTCTGCTGTGATCAATGGAACTGATCTTGAATGTGGTTCGATATATTCGCATTTGGAGGAAGCAGTAAAGCAGGGATTAATCACAGAAGAACGTATAGACACAAGTTTGCGTCGTTTGTTGAAAGCCCGTTTTGCTTTGGGCGAGATGGATCCGGATTCTATCGTTCCCTGGAGCAGAATTAGTATAGATACTGTGGATTGTGATTTGCACAAACAGATGGCGTTGGATCTGGCACGTAAATCTATGGTATTGCTTTGCAATAATGGCGTGCTTCCGTTGGCAAAAACAGGGGCACGTATCGCAGTGATGGGACCGAATGCGGTTGATTCGGTGATGCAATGGGGAAACTATGAAGGTGTACCCTCACATACATATACTATTTTGGAAGGGATTCGCTGCAAGATAGGCGATGTACCTTTTGAGAAAGGATGTGAGTTACTGGATAATCGGATTTTTGAATCTTATTTTAATGAGATCTCCAACAATGGGCGTCCCGGTCTGACGGCTACCTACTGGAATAATATGAATTTGAGTGGTGATGTCGCGGCTACAAGTCAGATTACTTCTCCGATTAATCTGAGTAATGGTGGGAATACAGTCTTTGCCACAGGTGTGGGCTTATATAATTTTACTGCTGTTTATGAAGGAACTTTTCGTCCGAAAGAGAGTGGAGCTTATGAGTTGCTGATTGAAGGAGATGATGGCTATCGGGTATATGTGAACGGGGAAAAGGTGATTGATTATTGGGGAGAACATGCCAGTGCTAAAAGGGAATATACGTTGAAAGCAATTGCGGGGACAGATTATAAGATCAGAATAGAATATATGCAGGCAGGTGCGGAGGCATTGCTTAGATTTGATTTGGGTATTTATCGTCATATTTCACCTGAGATGGTTGTCGATAGAGTCAAAGAAGCGGATATTGTTATTTTCGCAGGTGGCATTTCGCCGAGTTTGGAAGGCGAAGAGATGTATTCCGTTAACAGTCCCGGATTTGCTGGCGGCGACCGTACTTCAATTGAACTACCGCAAGTGCAGCGTGATATCCTGAAAGCATTGAAGAAAGCGGGGAAGAAGGTGGTGTTTGTCAACTGTTCCGGATCGGCGGTCGCATTGGTTCCTGAGATGGAGTCTTGTGATGCTATCTTGCAGGCATGGTATCCCGGGCAGTCTGGCGGATTGGCTGTGGCGGACGTTCTGTTCGGAGATTTTAATCCGAGTGGAAAGCTGCCCGTTACTTTTTATAGGAGTACGGACCAGTTGCCGGATTTTGAAGATTACAGTATGAAGAATCGTACCTATAGATATATGACGGAAGTTCCTTTGTTTCCTTTTGGATACGGATTGAGTTATACTACTTTCGATATTTCTAAAGGACGTTTGAATAAGAAAATTATATCTGCCGGACAGGATTTGAATTTTAAAGTCAATGTGAAGAATACAGGGAAGTATGATGGAGCTGAAGTTATTCAGGTGTATGTCCGCAAAGTAGATGATGCGGAAGGGCCGATAAAGAGTTTGCGCGCTTTCCGTCGGGTACCGCTGAAGGCGGGAGAGACTTGTGTTGTATCTATTGATCTTTTGCCAACTACATTTGAGTTCTTTGATCCGACTACAAATACTATGCGTATTATGCCCGGAAAATATGAAATCATGTATGGCAATAGTTCGGATATACCTTCGGGGAATAAATTGAGTGTAACACTTCGGTAATAATATTACTCATTAATGGGGGTGTCAAAAGTCAGTAGCAATAGCTTGTGTATTCACCTACCACCTCCCCCTGCGGGTACTCCTCCTTCCCGAAGGAGGAGATTTAAGATACTGCCGACTTTTTTGTCAGCCCCAGTTTCGTTACTATTGACTTTTGACACACTCTCATTTATTTTTCGGGAAATTCAGTCTGGGATTTTAAGGACAGCTGAGTGATCCTTATCCTTTTTTATCGTTCCTATTTCATATACTGATGTAATGGTGCAGGAAGGGGCTGTGTTGTAATGCTATTACAGACTCAGGCTTTCTCACAGCGGATCAGTACTTTTTGTCCGTTGTTTAAGGTGCTGGCAAACAGATAAGTGTCTCCACCTTCCGACAATTTGATTCGTTTACGGAGTTCGGCAACCGTAGCCGGAAAGTTACGTACTGTGATATTTGCTTTTTTCAAGTCTCCGAGACTTTCTTTTAGTTCTTTTTTATTAAGGCTGCACTGACTAATGATGTGGAAAGCCCTGCCGGGAAAGCTCTCGACCAACACATCAGAAGTATAAAGATGACTGTTAGGATGCAGTTTTTTAACAGGAAATGCGGAGGCGATGCTGCGGAAAGCTCCGGCTTTCAGGAGTGAAGCGTTCGGCTCATAGAGATAATTTTCCAGTGTGTCGGTATAGTTGCATTCGCTGCACTGCTCCTGTTCGCGGGTGAATACGAAATGCTGTTCTTCCTGTGCCCCCCTGGTAGGGAGATTTACGCAATGGATGGATATTTCTTCTGCCGATGCTTGTCCGAGTATCAGTAGTAACTCTTTGCATTCATTATTGGCAGATATGATGTGGACTTCCTGTACGTGTTGTAACTCTTTCAATGCCAATGACAAGTCCAGCATGGGCGAGAGTTTGACCATGACCTGTTCCGCTTTGTTCAGTAAGAGTTCTTCCAGTTCGGCTACATCGGGTTCACAGTCTGAGATGGCAACCGTCTTTCCTCCGTGCTCGTTGCGGCGGGCAGGATCGAGGAAGATGCAGTCTACCGGAGACATAGCTTGCAGATAACTCACTCCGTCCTCGTTCTTTACGTTGATATGGTTTAGGTTCAGGATGGGAAAGTTGTGTGCTGCTATCTCGCAGAGTTCCTGCTGACGTTCTACGTAAGTGGCGGATTTGAATCTGGCAGCAAGGAAAGCGCAGTCTATTCCGAATCCTCCGGTCAGGTCCGTCAGGGAGTTACCTTTTAGAAGGGTTGCTTTGTAGCGGGCGGTGACTTCTGACGAACATTGCTCCAGTGACAGGTGCTTCGGGTACCATATATCATCCGTATCTCTCCATGATGGAATCTTTTCGGCGGCAACTTGCCTTCCTGCTATCTGTGTGATGGCGGTCGGCATATCTACATTCGGGTATTTCCGGGCTTGCAGGGCCAGAGCACGTACATCATCCGTCTGATGTTCGCGGATAAAGAGCTGGGTTTCGGGGGAGATTTGCATCATAGGTTGTTTATATTCGGCGTTATATGGTGGTACTCGTTTATGGTATTACGTTGTATTTCTTCCGGGCTTCTTCCCGGCTGCAGAAGTTGAAATGCCACCATTCGCTGGGCAATGCACGGAATCCGGCGGCTTTCATTACTTTCCTCAATAATATCCGGTTCTGACGTTCTGTTTCGGTGATTTTTCCGTTGCGTATCAGTTCGCCTTCTTCGGTGATGTGCGCTTCTACTCCAAGATGATCTACCTTTGTGCCCATAGGCAACGGTCGCCCCAGCGAGTCCTGAATGCTGATGTCTACCGCCAGGCCGTAATTATGAAGTCCGCCTCCACGGTTGGGATTGGAGACATATCTGTATTTGGAAGTTCCTTTGACCACATCCCACATTTTTCTCTGTACCGACATCGGACGTGCAGCGTCGTAAATAATGAGACTGTAAGATGGATGCAGTACCTTCAGTGCTTCTTGTGCTTTTAAGAGGGCATACGCCGCATGAGGATGCAGATAGGCTTCGGACAGGTCGTCATAAAGAATTTCTCCGGTGAAGTTATCCGCTTTTGTGTACATTAGGCTGATGGCGATGCTGTTGTCCAGCTCCGCTATATTTATTAGTCTCAGAGAATCCATGTAAAGAGCCATCGGGCTTTTCTGATGCCTTGGAATCAGTGTACTGGCGGATTCATTTTTCTGCGAGGGGGATGTATAAATAGAATCTGCATCAATGGAGTCCGCATGAGCAAGGGATGTACAGTCGGATGCTGTACCTTCGGGGCTTGTATCTCCGAGTCCTGCGCACATAGAGTCTGTGTACGTTATTTCGGTCTCTGCAGATGTCTTTGTCTCCTTATGCCCCGATACGCAGGAATACCCTGCCAGCAGAAAGCAAAAGACAAATAAACTATATTTCAGCATCATCATTACTCCTTTGGGTTTTGTGTGCCAAAGATACTTCTTTTTGAATTTAGCACCAATAAAAAGCCTTTTTTACGCTGTTTGTTGGATCTATATATCCTGCGCGTTGGACATATATGCCCTGCGTGTTGGATATATATCCCCTGTACGTTGGACATATATATCCTGCATGTTAGGTTACTATACCCTGCATGAACGGTAACTATACCCTATATGCAAATATAGTCTGAATACCGGCACACCTTCTTCTGTGATTTATCCGGATTTTCAGCGGTTGATACTGACTATTACTTTTTTTAGATTGGCCGTATTCTTCCATATTTCGAGTAGTTGCAGAATACGTTCATCCGTTACTCTGCTGTTATTGACAGACAGCAGTTCCGAATATATTTCCAGCAGCTTCTTCAGTTCCTTGACAGGCTGTTCCGGAAGTTCGGCAATCAGTGATGTAAGTAGCAGCTCCAGTTCCCGGTTGTGTAGTGGGCTGACGTTTATCATTTGCTGTTGTATCAAGTCGGTAAGTCTTTTCAGAGGTCCCCATCCGGTACGTTGGTGCGAACCCAGTATCCTGCCGATACGTGCACTGTCTATACATCCTGTGTTGACACGGTCCGTCCATATTCCGGCGGCATAAGAACGGGAAGTCTTGTCGGCTACCAGCATACAACTCGCTTCCAGCAGATAAGAGGTCTCATGCCATTCGTGCCTTAATTGGTGGAGTGCCTCTATGGTGGCTTGGGTGATACCAACTTCTCTCACTTCATTTAGCATCGGATCATAAATGGCACAGCGGATGCACCATACAAACAATGGTTCCGGTGTATTGGGAGCCAGCCATACAAGGCGGGGCAGATCGTTTTGTATATCGTCATAACGTTCTATCTGTGAATACATTTCCACCAGTAGCGGATGCGGATCATACGAGTGATAACTCACTCTCTCATCATACTTTCCTTTGTTGACGATGTGGATGTTCTCTCCTTCCGGAACATTGAAACTAAGGGTTGAAGATGTCCAGTTGACTACTTTGTTGTGATAATCAGTATATGAATGAGGGGTTTGGAAAGTCCACCATGAGAAGTTTCCCGTCAGAAATTCGCGTGAGCTTTTGCTATAAGAGAAATCTTTAAATTCAGTATAAACCGTCTCCGGTGATTTGATCAATCCTGCTGTCATCCACCATGAAGGATGGGCGAAGGGAGCTTGTGGTACTGCATCTTTTGCTCCTATCAAGAAGGAAAACAAACTTTGGTATTCCCCTTTCAGTTCCTGAAGAACAGTCGGAAAGTCTTGCGAGGGATAATTATTCAATGCCATCCTCGACAGGGCTATCTGCATATCTATATCGTCCGGTTCGGCATTGGCCTGCTGATATTGTCCGAGTCTTTTTATCAGAACTATGGGGTCAATAAATGCAGGCATATGCGTAGGAGTGGATAGCATGGGAAGTCGGTTCTCGTTACTTTCCAAAAGGTCTAATGTCCGGTACAGTAATTGTTTGTGAATAGGAAATTCCGTTCTTTTATTACTCTTTTGGCGGATGGTTATTCTCTGCAGATTGCGATATCTCCACTGACCTTTCTGAAGTTCGTCTTTCTGCACCATTTTCTCGTGCAGGGTGCTCAGTTCTTTTGCTTCTACAGGGAAACGCTTGATTAATAGTTTTGCGTAGTCGATAAGGAACGTTGCCATCATAGAATCCAATATTCCGTTGCGTGAACTTCCGCCATTGATAAGTAACTTATAGGCACGTTGAAGAACAGGTGTCCATTGGGTGATATGTTTCGCTTCCAGTTGCTCATTCCATTCTACCAACGCATTCAGGAAAAGGTCGAAGTGGTATAGCTCATTGGAATCTAGTATTTGGCTGGCCAGAAATATCAGGTCTTCGATGGAAGTAATTTCCTGTATCCGGTTGTCTTCCCGAAGGATGGGTGGCATCGGTTCATAGTCGAAGGAGGCGACACTTGCCTGCTCGTCAAGAGTAGTCAGCAAGACTTTATCGGTAGATAAAGCATCTGAAACATTGTCTTTCAGATAAGCTGCCAACTCTTTTTTAGTGCTGGTCAGCATTGTTTCTGCATAAGCAGAGAGTGCTTCTTTCAATGTGGGCGACTCTGTTTCTCCAAATGTCTGAATCAGTTTCACTATCTTGTTCTGAGTAGATTCGTCGCGACTCATCAACCCTTGTGCGGCAGCGCAACAGATGGTATCACGATATTCTTTTTTCTCTTTCGCCAGTTTACTGAGAACTCCCAGCGTGTTTTGATGGACAGCTTTTACGTCCGAAGCGAAGAGGACAGTGGTCTGATCCAGAAAATCATCTGTCAGGAACCGGGGATGGCTGCACAGATTCTTCAGAAGACCGAGGATGATATTTATCGGACGGCTATGGGGAGAAGATAGTGCGGCAAGCATCTCCGGCTGTAATGTCAGTTGTTCTTCAACGCTGGGGCTGAGTGCCGTAAACATACCGGCAAACCAGCTGCACAGGTTCTTGTTAAAGTTCCGGTTGATTGCCAGCAAAGACTCTTTCAGTACACGCATACGGTCTAGCTTTCCGTTCTCGGTGAAGTGTTGGAATGTATAATAAGGATATCCTTTGGCCGGATTGGCGTGCCAGTTTTGCCCGCAGTCATATTCAAACAAATACCAGATGTGCTCGTTGATTGTAATATCCCGCTTTTCTAATACGGGGGTAGTGTGGATATAGTTAACCAGATAACCTGCTATCGTCTGCGGAGAGGGGGAAATGGTGAGAATACCCCTTTCTATCCAGTCCATCAATATCTCGTAGTCCATATTGTAAAAACCGCCAAACTCCTTACCTTCACCTTCAACGAAATAACTATCCAGCCACGTGGGAATATGCCATGCAGCTATCTCGTTCAGATGCGCTGTGTTTATCCCCCATTCGTGTTTGCGAAATTCCTTGAGGGGAAAAATCACAAGGGCGGCAAGATCAATAATGTGATGCTGTCCCGACGTGGCACGCGTACCGTATGTCCTTTCTTCCAGCTGGACAAACTTATTATAGTATTCTTCCAATCGGCTGAGGCAGGGAATGAGGCTCTCCCGCTCCTCCTGTGTCAGTTTCTGAAGAAAAGGAATGATCTTCTGCCCTTGCTCTTTTTCTACTATCTCGGTAAGCTGTGTTTCTAGTGCAGTCATGGTTATAATTTTGATTGAAGGATATATGATAACAATATCCGTGTTTATAAATTAGTCTACTTTAAATCAATTAAGATCACCTGAAATGATAAAAACCTGATACCAAGCAATATTACCTATTACTTATTACCTGTTACCTATCACCTCTCTAATGCCGTAACTACTTTTTTCAGATTAGCATTCTTTTTCCACATTTCCAGGCGCTCGCGGACTTTGTCGTCAGTTACGCAATGACCGTTCATGCGAAGCACTTCCGCGTAGAGTTCGAGTAACTGTTTTTGTCCGGTGACCGGATTGTCGGGCAATCCGCCGATCAATACAGTGAGTAACTCTTCCAGTTGTTGATTGTGAAAGGCGCTTCGTTTGTATATGCTTTCATACACTTCTGTGGTGAAGCGTTTTAGCGGAACAATGCCCATATTGATAATTCGTGCTACTATTTCTCCTAACCGGTGATTGTCTATTCTGTTGTTAGCGATGCCTTCCACCCATAGCTCCGCAGCGTATGAACGGACGGTTTTGTCAGTAAAAAGCAGGCCTCCGCCCAGCAACAGTAAACTCATCTCCCGGAGCGGACAGTGAAAAGACAATAACATACGTAAAGCATTGGCTACACTGCGTTTGCTCTCTTCCTGCGGTGAACCGAAGTCCATGTAGCAGTTGATGATTTGTGCAACCAGTGGTTCCGGTTGGTTGGGGAAGAAGCTGAACAGACGTTCCATATAGTCGGAATCGCCTATATTGTATCTGCTGTTGATGATCAGATGTTCTTGCCAAAGCTGGTGGCTGTTGTGTTCTGCATACTCATGCCACTTGTAGAAATCGAGCTGGAGCAGACGTACATCTGCTGCATATTGATTTTCTTTCTGTGCCGGTTCTTTCCAGCCGTAATTTCCTGTCAGGTAATTGTGGGGCAGCGTGTTGCAGGAGAAGTTTTTGAATGCTTCGAATTCAGTATCCGGCTCTTTCACCAGTCCGGCTGCAAGCCAGGCAGATGGATGATTGTACGGTGGTTCGGGCTGCGTCCCTTTATCTAATAAAAAGAGACAAAGATGCAGATATTCATTATTTAATAATTGTCGGGCGACAGCAATGGCTTCTTCCTTGTCTTCTAAAGCGCAGCGTGCTATGGCCAGCTGAAAGTCCCATGAACAAGGCTTTGCATTCGCTTCCTGATAAACGGCGAGCCGTCGTACAAGTTCGGTGGCCTGGATGTATGCCGGGCTATGTGTCGGAGTAGAGAGTAAAGGTAATGAGTCGCCTTTTTTGATTTTACGGATTACTTCCAGCCACAATTGTTTGATAGGTTCAAAACAGGTTCTATTGCTGTAAGTTGGCTGCCAGTCTGCAAGACGCTTGAAAGCACGTTCGTCGTAGGCTCCTCTGTTTGCGTCTATTCCTTTGAGTCTTTCTTCCAGGCGTGCGAAGATTTTACTTAGGAATCCTTGGTTGGCAGTGTCTTTTTGTGTCCATAAACGTTGATATTCCAGCAGGAAAGTGGCAAGAAAGTTCTCGTATACTGCCCAACTGTTGATAATGATGTTGGCTGCCCGTTGGAATACAGGCTCCATCCGGCTGAAATCTTCTTCATCCAACTGGGGATGGAAGGCGATGAGGGCGGCAATCGTTGTGTCTGTTTCCCAACTTTCATCCATGTCGAACAGGCGGCTGAGCTGGAACAGAAAATCTTCTTTATTGGCAGGAAACGGGATACGGTTGTCTTCCCGACAAATACGAACCTTTTCTTGGAAGGTTGTTTCGGGAAGGCCAGTTTCTTCCGCAGGCTGCTTCATGAAAGAAACAAGTATATCCTGTACGCTCTGGAACATCTCGGATTGGTAAGATAGCAATGTCTCTTGCAATGTAGAAGAGGATGCGTCTCCGTACTTTGATATAAAGCTGGCAGCTTTCTTTTGCAGGCTTTCATCTTTCTTCAGGAATAGTTGGCAGAGTGGGATGCAACACGCTTCTTTCATTTCGGGGTGCCCGGCAACGATCTGCTCAAAAATGGAATAAATAGTAAGCAGTGAGTTTTTGGGGCTGGAAAAGAAAAGAGTAGTCGCACGCTCGATAAACTCCTGATAGCGGAACCCGCCTTCGGAAGCAATCTTTTTTAATTGCTGTAACATCACATTCACCGGTTTGGTGTATGGAGAGGTGAACACTTGCATGATTTCTTCTTGCAGGGATATGAGTTCTTCCGCCCTTGGCTGCAATTCTTCAAAGAGTCCGGCAAACCAATTTACCATGTCTTTTTTAAAACTTCGGTTGAAGGTGGAAAGTGTTGCTCGCAGAAGCCGGTTTCTGTCCAGATGTCCGTCGAGCGAGAAACGATAGAGAATTGCGCTGAAACTTTCGTCCTGCACCGTAATCCCTTCTTTATAAGCACGCTTGGCGCAATCGTCCAGGTAGCCGAGATTTGATTCATATTCGAAGACGTACCAAATATGCTCTTTTAAGGTGATTTCCCGTTTCAGCAGTGGGCTGCTGTCGAAAGTCTCTTCTTCTTTGCTGTTGGAAGATCTTATTCTGATCTGCCAGGGGACCATTTGTCCCAAGAGCTTCGGAGAAAGCTCTTTTATATACCCCAAATCTACGAGCTGCATGAGTTCTTGATAGTTTAGGTTGAAGCTATAGAATGAGTGATCACCATTAATGAAGTCGGATAACCAAGTGGGGCGGTAAAGCTGGAGCAGTTTGCAGAGTAGCTCAAAATCTATTTCGTATGCCATGGTCATCTCACGTTTATTGGCACTTATAAACTCAATTGCGGCAAGAAAACGCCTTCGGGCAGGGTCGCAGCAAGTCATCCAACCTTCTCCTCTTTCATATTGCAGTTCTCCGATAGTTGGAATCACTTTCCGTCTTTCTTTCATCGGGAGTTCTAATAATCGCTTGATAAAAGGAATCAATATCTTTTCTTCTTTCTCCGGAGTATCCACATAAGTTTTGGCTAGTTTCTCCAATTCGTGTTTCAGTTCTTCCATTGTACTCGTTTTTTGACTGCTAAAATATGTTTGCAGGCTCCCCGTTCTCCCTGATTGCCGCTAAACCAGGTACAGGTGCAGCGTTCTTTCTCACTTTCCCTGTCCAGAATAACCGTATGTCTTACTCCTCCGCTCCCAGCGACACGTGCTTCGGTCCGATTTCCGTCATTTGATATAATTTCCACTTTCTCTTCTTCCAATAGCTTCTCGGCAGCTATCATACGCGGATTGAGGCTCAGGATACGCTCTGTCTTAAAGGGCAGGCGACGATAAAAGAAACTATTATCATCCAGATCGAAGCCCAGTAACCCCATAGCTGCCAGTCGTGCAGACAGAGAATCCACCTTATCGAGATCAATGTGCTCCTCAATAGCGAAAAGAGTGGGGTTGAACTGCTGGTTGGCGTAACTGTATTTATCCATCGCTGCTATCCATTTCTCCGGGACGTCTTCAAGCAGGGCGTCCAATGCCGCACCTTCTCCGGAGAATCCGCGCCAGCATTCCCGCGACAGGGAAAGGCTGAAACGAACCGGACCGAAATAGAGTTGCCAAATGGTCGATTGCATCGTCGGATGGACAAAGACTCTCAGCTCGTCAGCAAACGGCAACAGGGGTTCGAGCAGGCGCAGACGATGTACCCCTCCGATACAAACGGCATTCAGACTTTTCACCGGTGAAAAGGCAGGTTTTTGTCCGCGCATCACCAAATAATAGTCACATTTCACGGTTCCTTTGGGGAGTGTCTGAAAGAGTTGCAAAGTCTGTATACGATTGAATGAATACATCCGTTCGGCAACAGACTGGTAAATCTGTACCGTGGTCAGCCCCTTTATCCATTTTACGGGCAGCGGTACTTTGCGTTCTATTACTTTTTCACCTTTATTGTAAAGCCCTACCTCCTTAGGTCCGACTGACATCACTACTTTTTCTTGTTTGCTGATGCTTCCCAGTGCAGAAATCATACCGGCATTGAAGTCAACATTCGTTGTTCCGTTCTCCAGGAACTCTCCGTCGTGTCCGTCGGGCAGTACATCGACTCTGGCATATACGCCTGCACAATTCGAAAATCCTTCGAAGCGTAAACGTTCATTTCCTGCCGTCACAATCGGGTCTTTCAGCATGGAAAGCTGGGCAGGAGTCAGATTAAAACTGGATTGTACCACGTTGGACAACGCAATGAGGCAGCGTGCCGTCATATAAGGTTGTGTCAGCTTCCCCCAAAAGAAACAGGGAGCTTCTTTCTTTTCTATTTCACTGTATTTTGCCAGAAATAATTCGTCCTGATCAGACGAACGTTGTAAGACAGACGGAGCAGCGTATTGATATGAAATAGTATCAGTCATAGATAAATATATAAGTGCTTGTTGGACATTTCCCAAATATAGAAATTAAATCTCAGAATGGAAAGTTGTTGAGTAGTTTACTCTGTTTGTGATGCTGGGATTGTGATTTTATAAAGTGAAATATTTTAGGTTGTTTGCTTCGCTTTTGCGTTTTGAATGCGAAAGTCAGTGTTTGCTTTTATGGATTGTTTTTTGTTTCAGTATAAATGATTTTTTACTGTATATTGCTGATAAATAAAGAGTTGATCGATTATTAAAAATTATTCTTAATAGTTTTAGATAGATCTTTATATCTAAATAAATTATTTTTTATAACTACAATTATATAGCTTTTTTATATGTAATGGAGAAATAATATTTTTGCGGTGAAATATTACTTTCACATTAGAGAGAACTAATAAGTGTTATGAAATATAGATTAAGAAAAGGAAGCTGTTTGTGAAAATCGCTCCAATATTGTTTGTTTTGTTTGTGTTATCCCATTTTGGTGCCAAGAGTGGTTTTCAAAATGGGATTTTTTTGGGCTGATTAAAAAGTCGGTAGTATCTTAAATCTCCTCCTTCGGGAAGGAGGAGTACCCGCAGGGGGAGGTGGTAGGTGAATACGCAATTCTTTCATTCATAGTAAAATAGATACAACCTTGTTTTACCTACCACCCCGGCTTTCAGCCATCCCTTCCCGAAGGGAGGGGAATTGGAGATACTATTGCCTTTTTAGTTAGTCCCTATCTAGGGTTTCTTTAATGATGCCCGTTTTATTTACCTCTTCCGTATCTTTAAAATCATAATTTTGTGGGAACTAGTATATTCTCATATACTTTGGGCATGGAATAAATTCTCTGAAAGGGGGCAAAAATTAGAGGAAGCAATAGATTCGGTTCCGATACCGGATATAAAAAAAAGGTTGTAACAACTTGTGTTACAACCTTTTTTGTGGACCAGCCTGGGCTTGAACCAGGGACCTCCAGATTATGAGAACGACAAAGTGATATTCTGCGATGGTCAGTTTTCTCAATATTTACTGTGTATCAAACAATTACGAATTTAGCTATCTCCTATGAAACTCACTAAATCCCCCTAACTGAAACCGTTTGTTTACGCATTGTTTACGCAGGTTTGAAAAGAACTGTTGTAATTATTCTCGTTTATATCTGTTTGTATAGGCTATATTTTGTCGCAAAACAGTTTTTTTGCGACAAACCTATACTAAAATGTCATCTTTAGCTTCCTGTCTTTAAATCATAGACTTAGCAATTACAACTTTTACAAAATCTACTTTTGTCTCTTTCGAATTCTTCTTTAATTCTATAAACTTGGGGCGAGTTAGGATAAACAATTAACGTTTCTTGTATCTTTTCTTTTATTTCTTCCTTAGTGTGGTTTCTAGATTTAATAAAGTATTCTAATTGCATTGATGCTAAAAGTTCATCCTTACGTTTACTAAAATTCTCTTCCATCTCCTTAAGGAGGCGATTAAGTGTATCTTCAGTTTCTGTATTCCAAGGATAATGATTTAATAAACAACGAAAATATGCTTCTATATGATAAGAATTGGTCGATTTACGATTATAATTCTCTTTTGCCAAAGGAAGGGCTTTAGTATATTTTTCTTGATTCAGATAAACATTCACTAACTCTCGTCTTGCAATTTGCATATTAGAATTAAAATCTAAAGCCTTAAGGAGATACTCCTCGGCCTTGGAATAGTCCTCTTTATAGCGATAGTAAAATCCATACAGAAAATCTTTACTACCTTTATCTTTAATTTTGTCAATGTATGTAAAGAAAATTCTATCTTTCATACGAGCTAAAACTTGGCACAACCTATAGTACAATTCTTGCAGAGGTTCCTCTGTATAACTTGAACAATGTTCCAAAGCATGCAAACAAATATCTTTTACTGAATCATAGCTACCCTGATTATAAAGATCAATGACTGTACTTATAACGATAGACGGCATGACATACGCAAAACCTTTGCCAGACAGCAACTGCTTCCGCAAGTCATGTAAAAATATTGATAATTCTCCTAGATCATCTTCTGCCGTATCTATTTTATTGAAGATTATTTCTTCAATACGGGTTTTCATTATAGGATCTAAATCTAATTTACTTCTACGTATATAATCTGAAACGCCACCGTCCAAACTAATATTATTGCCTCCAGGACCGTAAAAATCTAAAATAGACAAAGATTCAAAATTATTTACGAGCTGTTCTATTTTAGGATAATCTTCCTCATATAATTGTTCGAGTAAATCGAAACTGATCATATCAACTTCAGCAAGCACTTTTGCTAAAGTAAGAGCAGTCTCATCTCCTTTAAACCAACTAATAACTCTGGAAAAGACTTCATCTCCTATTGCAATCAGGTTTTTAATGTCTTTCTTAGCAAATCTTACGTTCTTATCTTTAATTTCTCGAACTGCCTGTTCTAGTTGTTGGGGAGAGGACTGAAGACGATCCACAAAAAAATCGACATCACTATCATTTAGTTGAACATTATAATAACGACAGCAATTTACAAAAAGACGTTTGCGTTCATCTTTTGTAAACCCAGAAAGATTTATATGAATTATCTGGGGATATGCTCTCAACTCAGAATATCTAGGCTTAACCCTACTACTTATAAATATCTTTAACGAGTCTATCATGGCAGGATGGGATATAATTTCTTTACCCCATTCAGAAATAGTTCCGTCATATGATACAAAACTCATCTCATCTTCAATTAGTAAGAATGAATGAGCGTTGATTATCTGATTAATATAAGATACACATTTAGTAATTTGATGTTCATGATCTAATTTAAGAATATCCTCATATGATGCTTTACTAAAGCCCAAGCCTTCGTGCAATTGAAGTATAAAGTTGTCTAAATATGTTTTTTGAGGTAGTTTTATCTGAAATCCTTCAGGGATAAATGATAGTCCGCTACTGTCCTGAATACATTTTTGGATAAATCTAGTACGCCCACTTCCCGGTTTTCCCGAGACAATTAAAGAACGATGAGGCATATACACACTGTCGTACATCGCTCTTTGAAACTCATCTAATTCATTACTACGGCCAATAAACGTATTTATCCAATTGCCATATGCATTATTCCCGACACAACGAATTTTTCGTTGTGTTTCAATAATAAACTGACCTATAATTTTGGGGGATGTTATTGTTTTTATATTTAAACTCCAGTCACGAGTCATCCATGAAGGTAACTCTTCTAACTTTACTCCTTCTTCAATTATAAAAGGCATAAACTCTCTAATAACACCTGTGTCATAAAGTTGTCGAGCTTTTGACATTTCTAATTTAATCCAATCAGACTCAAGGGCATCTTTAGAAATTAGTAATACAAAAATCGGCGCAAAGTTTAGATTTCTAACTATTTCATTTACCGTTTTTGTCGCTGGATAAAAATCGAACTCGTCAACAATGCAATTGTCTCGTTTTACTGTGTCAACTATTTTTCTAACAAAATCCTTATGAGTACTTCTATGAGATATGAATGCTACGGTTGATTGCATATTACTGGTGTATTAAAATCATTATTAATGCTGCAAATATAATAAAACAAACTGGTTTGTTGAATATAATTCACTATATTTGCGCAATAAAATTACATTAAAGAATGAAGTTGAATAGAATTAAGGCTGTTTTATCCGAAAAAGGTATTTCTCAAACATGGCTGGCAAAGAGACTTGATAAAAGTTTTAGTATGGTCAATGCCTATGCTTGTAATCGGATTCAGCCTAATTTAGATACTTTGCAACTGATCGCTGAGATATTACAAGTAGACCTTAAGTATTTGATAACCGACAAAAAGGATAGGTGAGATGAAGCAGTTTTCAGAAGCAAAACTGTGTGGCTTTTCCTGTACTTGTCGAAGAACAAAAAAGTAGTAAGTGGCTGGCAGAACAATTAGGAAAAGACAGGGCTACTGTCTCCAAATGGGTGACGAACACTATGCAGCCAGACGCAAGAAACCTCCTACGTATAGCAGAGGCTTTGAATATTGATGCAGGTAGACTGCTCAACCAAAAACATTTGAACAATGAAGGAAATAGATATTATCCAACAGATAAAACTTGGCGAGGTCAGTAAGGTGCAGTTCAAAGAACGGCTCCTTGACAACTATGACATCGGTTGCGAACTGGTGGCTTTCAGTAATGCACGTGGTGGCACGTTGGTTGTTGGTGCGGTAGATAAAACCGGAAACATCAATCCTTTGTCCTATTTGGAAGTACAGGAAACCACCAATACACTTAGCAATATCGCATCTGAGAATGTTGTTCCTGCCATCCTTGTTGATGTGGAAACAATTTCTGTGGATGGCGGAAGCCTTGTTGTGGCTCATATTAAGGAAGGATTGAATAAGCCCTACCATGACAATCGGGGAATTGTGTGGGTGAAGAACGGTGCTGACAAGCGCAAAGTGTTCGACAATGCCGAGCTTGCCGAGATGATGACTGACTGTGGCAGCTTTTCGCCAGATGAAGCAGGAGTAAGAGATGCTACCATCAAAGATTTAGACGAGGGTACCATCAAAACCTTCCTTAGTAACAAGTTTGATAAGGTGTTAGCAAGAAAAGGCTTGGTGGGCGACGCATTTCGCGAAGCCTCTTTAGATACCGTCTGTTCTGCTATTGCCAGTGGGCACAATGGAGAGAAACTGTTACGTAACCTGCGTTTTATTCGTCCCGATGGTAAAATCACAGTGGCCGCGATGTTATTGTTTGGCAAGTACACCCAACGTTGGCTTCCAATGATGACTGCAAAATGTATTTGCTTTGTAGGCAACAATCTTGGCGGTACTCAATTTCGCGACAAGGTGAACGATGCCGATATTGAGGGTAATCTGCTTCATCAGTTTGAGACTATTATGGATTTCTTCACCCGGAACTTGCGTCATATACAGGTTGGGAATGAGTTTAACTCGCAAGGCGTGTTGGAGATTCCTTACACCAGCCTTGTTGAGTTCACCGTAAATGCTTTAGTGCATCGATCGCTGAATGCGACAGCCCCAATCCGCATATTCATTTTTGATGACAGGGTGGAGATACACAGCCCCGGAATTCTCCCTAATGGACTTACCGTAGATGATATTGTTATAGGCACATCCATGCCACGCAATATGTTCCTATTCACAAATGCCATCCACCTGCTTCCCTACACAGGAGCAGGTAGTGGTATGCTTCGTGCCTTGTCGGAGGACGTGAATGTCTCGTTCACCAATAATGACAGGACTAATGAGTTCGTGATTACTATAAATAGGCAGATAAGTAATCAACCCAATGCAGACTCTGACACCGACTTAGATACCGACTCTGACACTTTTAATGCGGACTCTGACACCAAACTTAGATACTCTGACACCGACTTAGATACCGACTCTGACACTTTCAATGCAGACTCTGACACTATACGTCCTAAAATAACAAATAAGCAGAGGGATATAGTAAACTTCTGCAGTGTGCCACGTAGCAGCAAAGAAATTCTTGAAAGGGTAGGTGTGACATACCATAGTAAGAATATTCAGACATACATCATGTCACTAATCGAGGCTGGCTATCTCGAAATGACCAATCCAGAGCATCCCAATGCCAGTAATCAAAAATATAGGAGAAGTAAAAAATGAACTCACATATATTCACTAACAAGAACGGCAACATACTGATGCGCGAATTTGAAAGAGTTCTTGATTTCATTATAAACAAAGACAAACTGTACAATAGTCTCTAAAAAAACAACGATATGGAATACGGAATAGTTTATCTTCTGACAAACCCTGTGATGCCAGGACTTGTAAAAATAGGCATGACCACACAGGAAGGCATTGATAAACGGATGAAGGAACTATATACCACAGGAGTTCCCATTCCGTTTGAGTGTAAATTTGCGTGCAAGGTCAAAAAAAGTGATTGTCTCAAAATTGAAAAAGCCCTTCATAAAGCCTTTGACCCTCAGCGCATCAACCAGAACCGTGAGTTCTTCCGTATCAACGTGGAGCAGGCACAAGCCATCCTCGAGCTTTTTCATCATGAAGATGTGACGGAAGAAGTGACGGATGAGATACAGAATGACCTCACCGATGAGGATAAAGCTGCCAGCACAAAAGCACAAGCCAAACGTCCACCACTCAACTTCTATGAGATGGGGTTGCAGAAAGGCGATATTCTCATATGGAAAGATGACCCATCAATTTCTGTTACCGTTCTTTCAGAGCGTAAAGTGTGTTATGAAGGAGAAGAAACTTCTATTAGTGCGCTTTCTGCTAAGCTAAAAGGATATAAGGTCAAGCATATACAGCCCACACCGCACTGGTTTTTCAACGACCGTTCTCTAAGTGAAATCTACGACGAAACGTATCCATTTGAAGAGTGAAGGCATATATAGGCTGCCTCTAAGTTTACTCATGAGTGTGGCAAGGATATGCCAAGAGCAGGAGAAAAACGAAACAAAAAAGATAAACGAAATATTCAAAAGATTCTAATGTATTATGGCAACGTGGCAACATACAGACATCATCGTTGTGAAAAAATATAGCATTAGTGCGACTATTGGGTAAGTTTGTTCAATCGCATTACGATTGAAGTTTGACTTCTGCCCATTTTGGCAGCGATGTATTTTACGCTCTTACCTTCATTATGCAGTTCTAATAAAAACTGGTCTGCACGCCTTGTCCATCTTTTATTAGCATTGGGGTGTTTTACATAGCTTTCTTCTGATACCTTTTCAGGATGCAAAAACTCATCTACAAATACAGATGGGAAACGCTTGTCGTATAGCACAAGTGTTTTCAACTTTGCTCTCGTTATTGCAACATAAAACAACCTCCTTTCTTCACCATATGGGAACTGATCACTTTTAGTCAGGACATAATTAAGCACAGGGTCATCGCTTACAAGTGATGGAAAGCCATAGGTATCTTTATTACATTGTAAAAGTATCACATAATCTGCTTCAAGACCTTTTGATTTATGTACTGTCAAGAACTCAATTTTTCTTCCTCCTATTACATAGTAAAATCTATTACCTTCTTTTATCCCTTGATACATAAATGACAAGTAATAATCATCAAAAGAATAGCGTCCCAATAAAAATATAGATTTATCCAATGGAATAGAATCTATAAGTTCTCCTATTGTTTTGCAGTAATCACGTCTGTCGTAAGAACAAAACTCCAATTCTGTTTTCATATCAGAACTGAATGAATGTATATCTTTTTTTATTTGTGCGTTATTACGTTGAATAAAACGAGATGATAAAGAGACCAAAGGCTCTCCAAATCTATATGTGGTTTCTATCTTATTTATCTCTGTTGTACCAAAATATTCTGGAAATTGATTAAAAAGAGCCATATCACTTCCCGAAAAACGATATATGGACTGCCAATCATCACCTACACAATACAACTTTGCAGGCGGATTTCCCTCTCTCAATACTTTTAAGAAGTTGTAACGGTCAACCGATATGTCTTGAAACTCATCCACAATGATGTAATCATACTCAACAAGATGTGTAGTACGACATATCTCTGTGGCTTGAAGAATCGCATCAGTAAAATCGATTTGGTTACTATCGCTTAATGCACTTTTATAACGTTCATATACAGGTTGAAATATGTTTTTGATGATAAAAACACTTCGTTCATCACCTGCATTCTTTGCTTGCTTCAGAACTTCTTTAACTGATTTACAACTTGATTTTACCAATGTTACGAAAGTAACTACAAGCCGTATAAACGCTTTTTCTTGCTTACTACCTTTGGGCAAAACCAAATCATATAATTCTTCGTCTGTTTTCTCTTGAATTGGTACGCCCACATCTGTTAATATTTTTTTGAGTTTATCTTTTATGTCAGAATAATGGAAATCTGCGCTTGATGTCACTAAAAGCTGAGTGCCAAATTTCTCATGAGCAGTTTTCTTCCAAGTTATACCATCATTATATTTTTGATTGGCTTCTTCGTATGTTATATTCTTGTCTTTTGCAAACCAAGCTGGGACAAGACCGTGTTCATCAACTCCGAAATGTTCCAAATAGATTCGTTTGGGTACTCCCTTTTGCTCGAAGTATATAGAAAAATCAGGGCGATATTGAGAGTGCATTTCATCTGCCAATTGATGTTCGTATGGCTCTTCATATCTGAATTGCACTCCAAGAGATGATAAAACAAAACATATCTTTTGTTCCTGTTCACTTCTCACATATATGGTTCTACCGTCCATATCGGGAAACATCGCTTTTAGCTGTACATTCTTTTGCTCTGACAATTTTTCTCGCCTTTCATTCTTGCGTTGTTCCCAATCTGCTTCATTGGTTTGGTAGTCGATGAAGTATTCTACTACACTTTTCTTAAAATCCTCATTCCCTAATAGAGTGTGATAAATATCTATAAATAAGGCATCAGTATTATCGCATATAGAAGGTTTAACACCAGTTTCTTTTTCGATAATATCAATGGCTAATTTATGAAATGTATAGCCTTTCAAACCGTTGGTAGCCATTCTCTCCGTTAGTTCGGCTGCTGCTTTGTTCGTGTAACTAATCAGTAAGATTCTATGAGGGGCAATGTCTTTGATTTCTGTTAGATACTTGACTTTTCCAACAATAGAAGAGGTCTTTCCACTACCTGCACTACTAACCACTAAACAATTATCTTCCTCTGAAACAATTGAACGTCTTTGCTGTTTATCCAATGGATATTTCAAACAATGGTCGAAAAAATCCTTGTGTGTATCAAGTAAGGAATTTATTACCGTATCATTATGTTGTTTGACAAGCCTCTTGATATTACCAAAGTCACGAATTAGGTTTGAGATTGTTACAGATGGCGTGATATTGAAAGTTTCAAGTTTCTTAACAAGTGAATATGCTTCTTGAAAATATGATATATAATGATTTGTGAAATCCTTTTCTTGCGCTGCCGATATTATCTTACCATAAAAAACATTGTTTAAGTCTGCCGGAATATCAATAAATACAGCATCGTTAAGTTTAGACAGCCTCTCTTGGGCTTGCTCGTAGCTGGACTTCTCACTATAAGCGGATATTTGAAGCAATTTTTCTGTTAATTCTTTGGATTTGTTTTTGAGGTGCATTCGTATTGCTACTATTATAAAAAGAGCAACAAAACAAATCAAAGCTATGAATAAAACTAACTGCATATCCGAGAATAATAGCTATTTAAATTTCTCAATCCACCTATAATCATCCCCTTTGGTACTCCATTGGAATTTCCACATATCTCCTGTATTATCATTTATGAGATAGTATTGATACATACTTGTCAATGGTTGAATGGAGAATATACATTTTTCGTTATCAGAAACTAACTCATATTTATTTATTGGTATGCAAAATAGATTATCCAAATCTTGTGTACTATATTGGACTTGCCATAATCGCCCATTATACGAATCTAATAGTATAAAAGTCCACATATTTTGAGTTCTGAACATCTGAAACCTATTACTCCAATTTGAAGTTGTTTCAGGATATGCAAGAGAGAAAATGTTTATCGGTGCAGCAAACATATAATCTTCGCCTTTTACACTAAATTGGACTTGCCAATTTTTACCTGTATATGTGTCAAGCATTATAAAAGTCCACATATTCTGTGTCTCATAAAGGCAAAATCTTCCTACTTTATCCCCTGAAGCTTCTCTCGCACTGCAAATTTCCCAAGATTGACCATCATCTTGAATTTGTTGTACTTCACCTGTCATCGTATTTAAACGGAGTTGGTTATGGTAATTTCTCGTAGAATACATTTTATAGGTTTGGGCATACGATACCAATGTAATAACCATTAATGCACATGATACAATAAGTTTTTTCATAAATTGTTGTATTATTTGATTATTAATTGGTTTTATTTCTTTGGGAATAAAGTTGATAATGCTCTTCTAATGGCTTGACGAATATCATCGGCTTCTGTTTCACCTTGTCCTTCTGCCGTACAAGAGCATATCATTTCATTGGTTTTTGCAGAATTAAATTGTATGGTTACTTCTATGGTATATCCTAAGCCTCTATTACGCCTACCACTCTCACCATAATTAACGATTAAAGTTTCATTAGCTAATTCTGGTTTAAGTTCGGGTAATATAACATATCCCTCTTTTATTAGTATTCCGGCTATTACATCACTCGGATTAACACTTTTGGTGGTTGAAGAACCATAGATGCCATATTGTCCTCCATATGTACCTCCTGTACTTGATGTTAATTCCTTTGTCGGAGAAATGTATGCGTATTTATACATTTCAACAGGGGCATTCCTGACGATTACAGGCATTCGAAGTGGTGCACATCCATTCATCAATAGAATGGCGCAAATGGCTAACAACCAATTTTTAATTATGTTCATACACTACACATTTAATCTCCAGTCCCATAGAGGAATTTAACCTACATAAAAGCGTGGAACTGTATGCCACACTCTTACTTGAAGGTCGTAGGAAACCTTGGATACGGATGTAACAATAGCAGCCCACGCTATAGCGTGAGAACCACTATGCTATCCTTGTATCCAATTTGAAAATTTCCTACGTTTTCAAGTACAAGATAAGCATAACGCTTCTTCTTTTTCTAATATGTCTTGGATAGAGTTTCCTCCAATCCAATTGCAAAGGTACGAAAAGTATTTGATATTCGATGGTTTATACAGGATTAAACTTATCTCGTGATATGTATTGTTTGCTATTATTGATACAGGTCTATTAATATTATGCTTTACAGACGAGTTTTCAAGTAATAAGAAATAAATATAAGCAGAAAACACACTAAAATAACCCAGCAAAACACTTTCGCCCAAAAATCGGAAACCCAAAAGCCTTGGTTTCGGCTGAGAATGGATGAAATTCTTCGCTCGTGGGCTTCCATTGCCTGAGCTTGCTTCTCAAAATGGCGTTTCATCACAATCTCGTCCGTGGTTAAAACAGCTTGTGAGTTTTTCATCAACAGTTCCACATCTTCCTGTGCAATACTAACTTTGAACTTTGTATTTTCTTGCGCATTGACAATGGCGTTGTTAATCCCGGTCACGATATTGGCGGAACTATCAGTAGCGGATTTAAGGGCTGCAATGGCTTCATTCAAAGTCATTGTAGCCTTTTCCAATGCTTCGGTCGCTTGCCGTAAGTCCCTTTGAGCAACTCGCAATTCCTCAATGCGCTTATCAACGGCATCCGATTCCACGGTTATCCGATGGTCGTTCTCTATCTCGTTCATCAGACCGTTCAGGTCTATGGGTTCATTCTTTGGTTTTCCTATGCTCATGTCCTTTGATATTGGGTTGAAAAATTATCTGTGAAGCCCTTTCCTGCGCTTGCACATTCGGTTCGCCATTCTCGCACAACGGCGTGCCCATTCAAGTTCGTCCTCGTCTTTGTCCCGTCCCCAGCCACCTGTATCAGAACCACCGCCACCGCTTGAAGCCGCCATGCTCGTGGCTGCATCCAAATATCCGGCAAACAACAGAAGAGCCGTGTGCTGTATCTCTTCCAGCTTAGCCAATGGATGTGCTTCCTCCAAAGAACACTCCTGACGGATGATGCAGTCTGCGGCTTCCGATAGGGAAACGGCAAATGTCCTGTTGTCATCCGTGCCAATGGAATAGTGCTTCATTACAGGTTGCGGTGTAGTCTGTGGCTTGGAAATGGCAGTCGGTGTGGCTGTCCTTGTTTGCTTGTCTTCCGCTTGCGGTTGGTTGATTTTACCCTCCTGCGGATGCAATTTCTGCCATGTCTTCATAATCTTTGAGGGGACAAGGTTGCGACCGATACCCAACTTGGATGACCTATAACTTGAGTTCCCTCGCTTGATGGAATAGCCGTAAACCGTGCCGTCCTCATTTTTCTGTATGTGTACCCCATAGCCATGCCTCACCAGTTCCGCTTCGTAGCGTTCCCAACTGAACTCATCCATCTTGCGCAGTATCTCCATGCAACAGTCTGAAACCTCCTGCCTGTGCCGTATGCCTATTTCTTCGGACTGCACCCAGCCGTAACGCTCGTTGATGATATTCGCAGCCATTACAGCCCTCATGCCGGACAGGTGTCCGTCATTTATCTTGCCCTCCATATCTACACGGTTGGCATCAATGTGCAGATGGAGAATGCCACTCTTGGCATCTCGATGTAGGGCAACAACGTATTGCGAACCTTTGAGGTTGGTCTGCTTTGAAGAAGCGCGTTTGGTCTTTTTAGACAGGTCTATGGAATCAAACGCTTGGATGAACTCGTCTGCCAAACGTGCCCAGTCATCCATCGTCCAACCCTTGCTCTCTTCTGCGGATGGGGAAATTTCAATTCTTATCACATTGTCGGTAAACGGTCTGCCTCTCTTCCTCTCGTTGGTAAACATCTTCTGCACAAGCATCATTCGTTTGAACATCGCTTCGGGCGATATGTCATCGGGCAGAAGATTGGTCTTGACTATATCTGCCCGATCTTTATTGACGGAGTATCTGATGGCATTTGAGCCATGCGAAATGGTAGCTGCTTTTGCAATCATAACAGGTGGGGAAATTTATTCGTTAAGGTAGGCTTCAATTTGATTCCAACGGTTGATGAGCTTTGTGGCAGCTTTCATCCATTGCTCCACAAATCGGGTATCGCTGAAATAGATGGCTCGTTTGTCCGCTTGGATGGACTTCACGGCAGCAACGACACGGATAAGGTCGCCCCTCGCATCCGAAAGGCTACACAGGGCTTCCACTTCACGCTCAGTTAGCCGCAGGTGCGGACGATGCCCTAAAGCCGTCCTGCGCACATAGTCACTCATGGTCAAACCACAGGATTGGGCGAGTTCCGCAGCTTTGGCATATTCGTCTTCCGTAACTCTGGCTTCAAGGCGCAGGATTCGTCTTGTGTCTTTTTTATCCTTTTCCTCTTCCTTGTTCCCGTCAATCTGTTTGACATTATCTTTATTCTTCATTCTTTTCTGTATTATAACAGGTGAAACATCTTATCTAAAAAAGTACAGCACGGTGGGAGCTTGCGACTGCCGGAATACGCTTATGTGGTACTGGCAAGCGAAGCGAGCCTGTGCGACATAGGCACTTCTTGTAACACTACATACTATAACATAGTACATTTTACTGTATCTGAAAGATTTATAATTGCCAGTCATTCCCTTGGTCATTAGTTGGTTCTTCCTCTGCCAAAGGCTGTGGAGAAGCCAATGTCGTAGTCGGATATGCCGAAGTGGAATTTACCTGTGCAGCATCGTTGTCGCTTCCATTGCCTGCAATCTCATAGCCTGATGTGGTTGTAGGGGTGTGGAGAAGCTCATGGTTATTTGTTTCGGCTTTCAATTCATCGTAACCATTTCTATTTTTGTCATCGTAAGCTGTAACAGGAGTTTCGCTTGATGTTGGTGAAGTCGATAAATCAGGGGAGTAAGTTTCATCCGATACGGCTGTGTTGTCTGTTTGCGTTTGGGTAGGGCAATTTGCTTCTGCGTTGCTCTCCAAAATATGCTGTTGTTTCATTGGAAGAATACTGTTGTTGTATGGACGATTAGCCGTTTTTTCGTTGCCGTCCTTGCGGTTTTTCATTCGGACATAAAAAGGGTTGTCGATACGCTTGCCGTCCAGCATCCAAGCCGATACGCATTTCTGCGTGTGAATACTCGTGCGGTTACTTTGAACGGATGCGACAATGCCAAGCTGATTCATCTTGTCTATCACACGTGAGATGGTCTTCTTGTCATAGCCCAATTTGCAGGACAATTCCACTTCTGACAAGGCAGCCTGTCCGACTTGCAATGTCATGGCAAAGCCTTTCTTGGAATACTCCGTTTGTTCCAACACGGTCGCTTCGATAAGCCGGTTCAAAATCTTCATTCGGTCAATGCCGTACTTGCTTCCTGCCAAATAGGAAAGCTGTTCCGATGATAATACGATACAATAGCTCAAATCTTTATTCATCATTCGTCTGTTTATGGATAATCTAAAACTGGTACAGCCAAAAGAAAAGTCAGTAGCGCATACCTTGCCCTCTCTCCGGCATATAATACTCCTTGTCGTATGCAATATGGTCAAGTATGTCCTGAAGCCTGTCCTGTTGTTCGGTGTCAAGTATACGGATGGCAGCGATAGTGATTCGCTGTGAGGCAATCCTGCGATGCTCGCAATTAGCTTCCGACATACTGCCGTCACCGTCCGCATGAACACTATGCAGGTATTCGTTTACCGCCATAGTCTGCTCCTTGCTCGGAAACGTGGAGGGATAACGGTCTTGAACATACGCAACCATGTGGCTGACTGCTTTTGCCAATAAAGGCTCATGTTTGCTGATGCGTTCTATCAGTTCTTCAGTTCTCATATTTTCAACTCTTTTTGTCCCATGTCCCAAGCATATTTTGTAACTTTTTCTTTTCACTGCTTTATGTTTCTATTCTTTTTTCAAAGGAAATAGGGACAAAGGGACATTATGTTTTTCTTTTCCCTTATTTTGAAAATTAGAATGGTAATTCCGGTTCACTTGGTAATGTGGCGCAGACTTCTTCGCTCGGTGTACCCACCCTCACCCAAGGATGCTTTGACCTCCCCGTCTTGTCACAATAAGCAGGATGCAAACCCTTGACCTTCTCCTGTTTGCTCCGTTTCCAATTAGGAATCATGGACATCAAGCGGTTGATATATTGTGAGGTGTATTTGGACGTATTGCGTCTTACCAAGTCATTGGGTAACTCCTCTATAATCTGTCGGGCACAAACCATATTGAGTGAGGTCATTGTGGAATTGGGTTCTGAGTATGCTCCTTTCTGATAAGCCAGTCGTGTCGGAATCATCCAACTTGCATACTGCACGGGAACTTCACGCTCCAGATACATTTCAATATCCTCCATGATTGGGTCAACAAGGATATTGGAATGCTGCATTTGTATTTCGTTGGCCTCGATTTCCATGTCTGGGGACAAGTAGAGTTTCATTCCTTGTCTATAATAGGTGTATGCCTCTGCCCAAAGTTGAGGAACGGAATGCTGCAAACAATCCAACCAATCTGATACATGACCGTTGCCTTTGACTGGGATAATCCACCATCGACGGTTCCCATTGTCCCCTTGCAAAAAGTTTGTCTCATTGGTAGTGGCCGCAAAGACATTGTGGCGCATAAACTCCACTACCTTATGTCCGTATGCAGGACGCATATAGTCGCTACAACGACTCAAGAAAGCCTTGGCCGCTTCTACATCATTCGCCCGTTTCAAACCATTTAACTCACTGATTTCAATAATCCAACCATTGGTAATAGTTTCTACTTTTTCCTTATCGCCACTGGCGAAAGAGAAAGAATCGTTGAACCACTTTCCGCTGATAGTCTTGAAGAATGTACTTTTTCCGATACCTTGTGGTCCCGGCAAAGTCAGTACATTATCAAACTTACAACCGGGACTAAACACACGCGCAACCGCTGCCACAAACCAGAGTTTAGTCTGTTCCCTGACGAGAGGCATGTCCTCCGCCCCCAGATAATCAATGATAGCCGTGGCTATACGGGGCTGTCCGTCCCATGTCTCTTGAGTTATGAATTCCTGCACAGGATTGAAACTCCGTTCCGATGAGGTCGTTTTTAGTATTTCAAATACTTTGTTCTGTGTCAAGCGTAGTCTGTACGTTCTTTCCAGATAGTCCTGTATCTTTCCCACCGACTCCTCATCAATCTTATTGCCATTGACATTGCGGAACAAAGGATTGAAACACACATCATCCTGACAAAAAGTATCGTACCTTATCTGACTGAGGTTCTCATCTAAGGTAAAAATGAGTCGGAGATTACTGATGGAACGAACCGGATTTCCATAACTGTCTGTTGCCAGTTGTTGTTTCCAATTTTCATCCATACGCTCACTCCTTGATGTGAATGCTACCAGCTTCCTTTGCCAAAGACAGTGCGAGGTCTGCATCCACCACTATCTTACGTCCTATCTGCGTGATGGCTTTGTCTATAACACCACTTTTTTTAATACGGTTGGCTGTGGGTACACTGCAACCGAACACACGGGCAATGCCCTCAATGCCATAATAGTTGCCTTTGGAGGTTGCCTGCGATGTGGGTTTTTCTATACTCTCCACACTCTTGCCGATAAGAAAACAAAGTTCTTCGCCCGTCATCATAGCGATGGGCTTTTGAAGTAATTGGGTAAAATTGAATTTTTCTTCCATACCTTTACTTGTTTGGTAATTAAACATTTTAAGTCTCGGTTCAACTCTGTGAAACCGATTTCACAAGCAAAGGTAGAGGATGAAACTCTGTGTATTGGTCGGTTTATTTATACCTTAAACTTACCGACCAATATTCTATATGTATTAACTGAAAAAGAGGGAAGAATAAAGATTTGGATAGAAAAATAAGAGGAATGTGTTATTTACACTCCTCAAAACAGATTGTCCACCTATCTATGATTTTCTTGGCTTTCTTATAACTGGCACTCTGCATAGAACACTTGAAATTAAACTCCTTCATCTCTCCATATCGCTTTTGGGGAACATCATATCCGTAGTGTCGTTGGGTAAGTTGTTCGATGGCGCGGTGAAAAGTCATATACTTCACTGAGGATTTAATATGTTCGGTTTTAACAAGAACAACGAGCAGATAGGCAAGGCAGATGTCTTCAGTGTTTGTTTCCAGAAATTCCATAATGCACTGTTTTACCTCGGCTTTGTTCCCGACAATCAAGTCATCAATGGTCATTACCTGTTTCTTATTTCCTCGTCTGCCTTTCATACTACGAAGAAGAAACGCAACCTCTTTCCAGATGTCAGCTCCACATTCATCAGCAGTCTTTTCCCATGATGCTTTTGTTTCAGTTCCCATATCAAGACTGTGCAGAACTAGGGCATTGATACAATCTTTCACCATTAGCATACTTCCCTGATCAATGTTCTCTGATAGTAGAAACTGATTTAGCAGCATCGCCATCTTTGTCAGTCCGTGGTCAAAGACAACATAATAATACATGCAATAAGGAAGATTGTCTTTACGCTCAATGACAAGGTCGTAGAGGTTAGCGAGGAAATGTCCTGTTGCCGATGCATATGTAAGGAATATAAGTCTTGCAAAGAAAGTTATGGCCTGATATATCATCTTTCTTTCAAGGTTGCTGAACATCCAGCATCCTTTGCTGTTCTTCATCAATGCCTCAGTCTGGCTGACGATATAGACTCTTTTATCTACAGACATACGATTCCATATCTCTATCGGTGTTCCCGAACGAACCATCAGGTAGCCGTTTACTTTCTTGGAGGTCACTTTTACCTCTCCGGTCTTCATATCTATGGCCATCCACTGTTCTTTATAGACAAGGCATTTTGCTATCATGTGGATATGCTCAATGGATAACCCCTGAATGCTTTGGGTAATATCTGCCATCTTCACTTTCCCATTCAAGACATCTCCTAACCAGTTATGGAATACCCGTACTTCTTCTGGAACACAGTTCTTAGCGACATCCATCATTTCGGTAATAATGCTCATATCACCTTTTTTGACTGCTTCTATCCGTCTTACAAAATCCGAATAAACTTTTTTGTTCTCAGTCTTCCATGCGCGAATAAGCATATCCGTATGCTCCTTCCTCAAATTGAAATCTTTTATCCGTTCTATGAAATCAAACATACTCTAAACTCTATAAAAGGTTATGCGAATAGTTTAGCCAATTCTTCTGTGGACATATTTGCCAGCTTAGCCAACAAGGCATCCCTTTCTGAAGTTTCTCCCAAGTTTAGCAGCTTTGAGTTGTTCTGCATCTGTATATCGAGAGGGTAATGCTCAATGTATATTTGAGTGATTGCATGGTCTGATGAAGCATGCCCCATGCTTTCAGAGATATAGTCCATATCTACTCCGGCATTATGCAGGTTGGTGGCAAACGAGTGACGGCACCATGTACCGGACGGGCAGATGGACTTGTCCCAATGCAGTGCCTCGTGGCAAATCTTGATGACACGGTCTTTCACATTTGAATTCTCCTGCACGGTGTACTTACGGCGCAGCTCTTCCGTTTCCGCACCTTTTAATATATCGGGAAACACAAAACCATCCCGGGTGGGTGGTGCCGCTATCTCGTCTAATACATATTGTAAGGGAGGGATGATAGGAACAATTACTTCCGAACCGTCAGCACTCCTACGGGAGGTTTTCTTTCGGTTGAAGCGGAAAGCCTTGCCATCTGTCTTGTAATAGTAGTTGTCGTATGTCAATCGCCCTGCGTCAGCCATATTGAAGCCGTTGCAAAGGTATTGGGCAAGGAATAGTCCCAATGAGTAGTGGGCACGTTGCGTATATTCTTCCGTCCAGTGTTCTGGATATTCCTTTGAAACAAAAAGGTTATAGAGTTCTGTCATTTGAGCGACATTCAAGAAGTTCTGTTTGCGCTTCGCACTTTTGGGTATGCTTACAAGACCTTTCTCTTTCTTGTTGGAAAAAGGATAAGGAATATCTTTGAGGAATCCTTCGTGTACACACCGATTCCATACGGCACGGCAACAACGTAGATAAATGCCTACTGTGGTGTCGCTGATTTTTCCAACGACTGCACCATTCTCGTCTTTAACCCCATTGTGCATCCCATCTTTCCATTTCTGGATTTCTGCTGCACTGATACAAAAGCCCTTAATTGTATTTGCTCCAAGTATCTTCCTGAATGATTTGAGCGCACACTCGTAACTTTCGGCCGTGGTAAAACGTGCTCCACCATCATCTGTTTTGAAACCATTGATAACTTGCTCCCATATACTGATAAACGATTGTGACTTGGTTGTTTCCTCTTCAGATAGTACCACATCCTCACCTATAATACATTGGCGCACCATCTCAAATGTCAGGATGCCACCCTTGTTCAGATTACTCAAAACTTTCTTGTATTTAGGGACAAAGGTATCTTTCCACTCTTTTTGAAGTTTGTAGTTCTCACTCTTGCATTTGGTTGCATTGCAGATGTCTGAGAACTTTTTCTCGCTAAAAGAACTTCCGACTGTAAGATAAAAGAACTTGCGGTCAATCGTGAAGCGAAGGGATAATGGGAACTCATACGCATTTTTCCTGCGAGTACGTGAATCCAACACGATAGAGACAGAACAATTACGTTCTTTGAAAAGGGGCATGGATTTCGTTAATTTTTCCATTGCATTCATTAGTTTATGTTCAACATAACCTCTGAATACAGACGCTTTGCAACGTGAGGCATACATATACAAAACGCTGCATATAACTACAGAGTCCCTATCCTTAAACGGATAAAAACATTGTCGTTATATGCAGCGGTGCAATCTCGTTGTCTTCTGTCGCTGACTGGTAACCGGGCTTATGCTAATCGGTCTCAACCCCTGAAGCAACTCCCGCGTTTCGTTTGTCATAGAGTGCCCTCCGACTAACACTCCCTTTACGCTTCGATTCATCGGAATGGGATGACCCTCCCACGAAGGTTAGGCAAACTCACTTTTCTTTTTCAAGAAAGAGCACCATTGAAGTCATGGCTTACCATAAATGTGTTGCATCTACAAAATTACAACATTTTTTCTTGCAAATATGCAAATGGAATATATTTGAGCTTATTTAACAGGCAAATGAGTGGAAAACAACGCAATCTTATGCTATTACCCCGTATATAGAGAAATTAGGATTGTATGGAGTTTCATAGAAATTCTATGCGTAAACATAATCAACTCAAACAGTTTGTTTACGCATTGTTTACGCAAGAGCAAGAAAAAAGCAGCTACGAAATTCGTAACTGCTTGATTTCCTTTGTGGACCAGCCTGGGCTTGAACCAGGGACCTCCAGATTATGAGGCTCTAAATTTCATCCTATTAAATTGCAATATGTCAACGTATTAATAATCTCATTGGAAGTTTATCAGTCAACAATTAGTCAACAGCTAAACCTACGGTACAAAGTTAAATATTAGTTTCCTATATTCCAAAGAATTGGGTTGTTAGTATGTAACATTCGTAGTGCTTATATAAAAAAGAAAACAGCATAAGAGTTTCCTCAAATGCTGCCTACTTTTAGTATGAATAAGTTCTTTATTCCACTCTCTGATAAGAGTACTTCTGACCTGTGGGTGTAACTCCGTCTGCTTCCAATTCCTGCACTGATAAGGTCATAGAATTAAGTAACAGAATATCATTGATAATCCATTCTTCTTCATCGCTGTACATTTCATAGAGCTTGTTACCGTCTATCTTGTACTTGCCCACTTCCTTGTAAGAGCTATCTTCTGTACTTGTATATTCAAATGTGCCATCATTCTTATAAGTAACATGGGTAGCAACAGCATCACCGCTTGTCTTCTTCCATTTACCTATAATGAGAGAAGTATAATCATTCTCTCCTTTAATTGTACCGTTGTCAATATCCACTTCAAATGTTACATTCTTCTTAGTTCCATCATAATGTATAATATTGACATTGTACTTCCAAACTCTCTTGGAATTATCTTCTACACTAACCTCAATCTTAGCATCAGCAGGTTCATCATTTAGCTGTGGTACTTGGATATGCCATAAATCTTCTCCCAATTTGAAATTCCGTCTTCCTACAAAGAAGCCTTTATTATCTCTATGGGTGTATATTGCTTCTTCGTGAGATATAAATTCAGAAGTATAGAGAGTTCCTACATTGGAATATCCAAAGCCTTTCTCTGCTATATAGAGCGTATCGCCAGACAATGAGTAACAACAATCATTGTTTATTATAGAATATTGAAATCCAGCAAGTATTTCACTACGCTTAACTTGAACTTCTTTAGTTTGTGTATCATGCCTAAAGAGTAAAGCGAGGTAACCATAATCTTTACCAAAGTAATAGCTTAATGATGCTACAAACTCCTTCGGATTAAAGTACATGGTTTGCAACATGGTTATCTGCTGAATGGTGACATCTTCATATTCTCCATAGCCTTTGTAAATCTTACGATTCCTATTAAATGGTAATTCGTCAGTCCAATTAATAATAGGCGACTTATCTTTTACATTGAATGATGCAAGCCATAGCTTCTCTTCTCGTAAGCCAGAGAAGTTAGCTTGCTCCAAATTGTTCTTATAGTAAGAAAGTAATTCTATGTCTTCATAGTCACTAATGCCATATTCTTTACAAACTACATCTAAAGGCTCACCACCTTCTGGATAAGATTCCATTGGTTGGCTATCCAATTCTTCACTACAAGAGCTAACTCCCATGCTCAATGCAACCAATAATGAAGTTGCTAATAATCTAAATGTTCTCATTGATTCTTATGCAATAAATTTGTTATTGTTTATCCAAAGTCATATGTAAGCTAAAGAACTTGTCATCTGTGCCACCATATTCAATCAATTTATATTTGGTCTGTACAAAGTTCTTTTTCTCCAATTCTAAATTAATGGTTATATTTCCATCAGTCGTTGAATAACAGTTATTAGACACGCGTTGTAGAGTTATCTTAGAAGTGGTTGGTTTGTTAGATAATGTTAATTCTATCTTTCCTTTAAGAACTGTAAGTAACACTTCTTGATTGATAAACTCATTGATAGTTTTCTGTTTCTCTTGTTCAGACAGGTTATTAACTTTAAATGCGACTTCAGAAATTATATATGTACCAGAAGTATCATCGCAAGAAGATAATAGCAGTACCACTAACCCTAATAGATGAAATATTTTCATGTGATAGCTGTTTTAGTAATCTGTCTTAACTTGCCAAACAATAGCCAATGAAAGCACCTATAAGGACTATAACTAAAATGAACAGTCCTAACTTAATATCATTTGCATCCATAATTATATAAGACTTTCAGCTTGTTTAAGACACATTTCAAGGAATCCAACCAATGTTGTAGAATCCACCTTGTCGCCTTTAAGTCTGTAAACAGCTATTCTGGCAGAACTGTGTTGATTCAACAGGTCTTTAATTCTATCCAAATCCCTGCGGACTAACTTTGTTAATTCTTTAGATTGTGTGGTATGCTTCATCCCATTCAATTCTATCATAGGAGCTAAAGCATTCATGTTTCTCTCTATTTGAGCAATAAGAGAATTGATTTCATTTACAGCATTGATACCACCAAATAAACCCATAGTGTTTGATAATTAGTGCTTATCTGTTCCCTATGGATAAGCTGTTAAAATAAAAGAGGTGTGGGAACTATATTTGTCTTATCCTGTTTCTTGGGCTTCTCGCATTGCCTTTTGGTACGGATAAAACAATAGCCCCACACCAAAAGGTATATAGTTCACCTAAGCGATGAATATATATCAAATGTGTGGGTGCTATTGTTATCATCTTCGTACCGTTTTTAAATTTTGCGAGAATCTAAGAAACAGAAGATAATTTCAATAACACCTTTCGTTAAATATGTCCTTCCAACTCTCTATCTCCTTAGTTCATTGGAATTGGTGCAAAGATAGTGAAAGGTTCTAAATTAATAGGCATGGAATAAGGAGAAATAGTAATTATTGTGTTACAAAACAGGGAATTAATGGAGTATTTAAGCAGAGTCGCATCTAAACTCTCTAAATCCATGTGGGTATCAAATTCACTTCTCCTCATATAAAGAGTAAATTCTGAATATTCTTACCTGCCTTGAATTATCATCTTTAAGTCAGTATATTGTTGGATATTTAAGAAGTGTTATCTGTAACATGCTTAATAAGAGTTGAGATAATCCTAAAATCTGTAAACTTATGGAATTGACTTACTTCTATAAGGCTGAAATGCCGAACTGTCAAGATTGGACTTTAGATATATCTAAACTCAATATTTCATTGATTTGGGACAGAACCGTTCAGACCACTATAAAGATGTATCTTAATAATCCTGTCCCAATCATTAGAAGCTCAAACAGTCATAAGTCTGCAAGATTTCTTCCTGCCTTAATCCCAAGTATCTCTTAGTAATGGCTACAGAACTGTGATTGAACAGTTCCATCAGCTTTACTAAGGCAAGTTCAGCATTATCGCTGTTCATGTTATAGACCTGCCTACCAAATGTCTTTCTAAGCGAATGACAGCTAAAGTTCTTAATCTTTAACCTGTACTTCTTCTTCACCTCTTTAAGAATGATATTGATTCTCTGAACTGTGAAGATAGTGCCTTTCTGACTTATAAGAATTGGCGCATTGATTCCAACAGGATTTATATGCTCGTAGCACTCTTTAATATGATGTTGTAATTGGGGGTTCAGTCTGATAGTCCTTACTTTGTCTGTCTTCTTCTCAATTACTGTAAACTCGTCAGCATCTAATATCTGCTTCCATCTTAGAGATAGAATATCAGATATTCTTAATCCTGTGAAGCATCCTAAAGCTATAAGAAGTGAGATTTTATAATTCTCGTCTTTGGCTAACTTCCTTATTAGGTTCATTGCATCAGACCAAACAAGATAGTCTGCGGTTGTGCTTGAATATTTAAGTGACATAATGTTCTGTTTTATAAGTTAATGAATAGAAGTGAATATTAATTCTGAGTTGGATTTACTAACTCACTGATTATTAATGGAACATTCACTAATAGTAGAAGTGAATATGATAAAGACACCCAACTTAGAAATTGAGTGCCCTCTACCTTATTATAATTCTCCCTCGTCTGCGAAGCTATAATATCCTGCATCTGTTAATATGAGGTGGTCTGTTACTGTAATTCTCATAAGTCTTGCAGCTTCTTTGACCTGCTTAGTAATCTCCATATCCTGCCTGCTTGGTTTCATGCTACCACTTGGGTGGTTATGAGCAAGAATGATAGCTACTGAATTGGTGAGCAATGCAGCTTGTAGAATTACTCTGACATCTACGGTCGTATCTGTTATTCCTCCCTCTGATATGAGAGTGTAACCTAAAACTTGGCTGGCTTGGTTTAGAAACAAGACTTTGAAATATTCTTTGTAACAGATTGTACCCTCCTTATATGTAGGAAGCAAATATTTATAAGCATCCTCTGAACTGACTACCTTATATATATTCTTGAATTTGGGTTTGTAGGACAGTTCCACTTCTCCCACAGTATAATCTATATCCATAATTTGATGTCTTAATAAGCTGGTAGATATAAAGAAAGGACAACTAATTGAATAGCTGCCCTTTCCTCTCTCAATCAACAATCCACTCAGCCCAAGAACCAAGCGTATTCACTATCTCCTAATTTGGCACGTTGAATGCCTTGTACGAACTCTGTGCAATTAAGATTCCTCTCCAAAAAGTTATCTATGTAACTTGACTTCACAGAACCATTGAGCAGGTTTAAGAGCTGCCAGCCTGTAATGCTGTCCCCTGTACTCTTGAAGTTCGCATCAGAAACGAATGCTCTGCAAGCTGCATTAATCTGACTGTCTCCTAATAATAGACGAGGTAAGCGTTTCTGTTGGTTGGGTGTAAGAGCTTGATATAATCTCATCCTGCCTATTATCTGGCAGAACTCACTCGTTGAGATTGACATCTGCCCAAGTGTCCTTAACAGATGCAGGTCTTTGGATGGGTTGTAAGCATGGAACAGATTCAATGCTGCTGCATATAGTTCCTGTATGCTTAGGACTTCTATCTTATCCTGCAAGCCGTCAGTAGTAAGCATTAAATTTGAGCACACACGATTACGAAAGCCTATGAAGATTTTAAATCTCTCAACAGACTTCTTACTGTATAGGTTAATCTCGTTATATGCTCTCACTCCACCAATGGATAACGCTAAACGATTACCGTATTCATCATGTACAATGGATGGAATTTCAAAACAGAAACACATTCTCTGATAGAACAAAGTTTTCTCTTCGTCTGTCAATTCAGATGCTTTCTTACCTAATGCACTTGGTATTCTGCCATTGATAGGGTGTGAGATTCTAATCTCTGGCATATCAAACTGTTCTCCATGAAAGTAATCCTTAGCTGCATCTACTACTGCACCTATAAAGGATTGGTGGCTTATGGTTTCCTCCATTGATGCAAAACTTGGAATGATGCAGTCTTGCTGTAAGTGCTGTAAGGTTACTTCCTGTGTGTTTGCTTCAATGAAATGGTTTACTCTTTTGGGTGCTGCAACTTCTTCCACAATAATTGCTTCTTCTGCAAACTCACCCATGTTTAATGATTCTCTACGCTGTGCCATAGCTGGCATAATTACTAAATCTCTCATAATGAAATTGAATTAAATGGTTATTGATTGAATGGATTTAACAAGAACAAACCTAAAACACAAGTGAATTTCTTCGCTTGCATCTTAGGCTGTCCTATGTCTTTCCCTAAAGATTCTTTCAAAGGAAATGAGGAGTATTAGTAAATTATTGGCAGACTGTGATAATCGTGCATCGTGCCTGTTCTTAGATTAATAAGAATGCTTATTCCTGTCAGCCGTTGGACTACATTTCTAAAGCATTCTTTTTTATTTAGAGCCATGAGGGGGGATAATAATGTAGTGTACCTCCTCGCTCGTTACACTATAAACTTATGTAATCATCTTATGAGATAGGTTTATGCTTCACCTAAAGCCTCTTGAATGGATTTGATGGTTCGCAATCGCTTTAATTCTTTCACTCCAAGTTGGCGGTAAGCTCTGCCTAAGATTGGATATTCATGTTCTATATCAATGGTTTGCAAGTCAAATGTCATTGGGTTTGCTTTGATTTCACAATATCGTTTGTGTAGTTCTCTGAAAGTTGGCTTTACAATTAATTCCTTGACAAACTTCTCTGGTGCGATATGCCATTTACCTTTAGTAGTTACTATTCCAGATTGGGCATAAGTTTCTCTTAATGATTTGTCTGATTGGTAAACCACAGTAGCAATATAATAGCTGTAAAGCTGTAACTTGGCTACCATATCATTAACGACAAATTTATTCTCTTGATAAGATAGGTAAGATTCAATCCCAACTTTCTTAATCTCATTAATCTGTTGCTTGGTTGCCGCTTCTGATAGTTTGGTATTATTAAGCATATCAGCCCTTTCTTGTGCTGCCTTTACTTCCTTATCCACAATCTGCTCCATTTCTTCAAATGTTGTGTAATGGTCAGTAGCTTTAGTGTTGAAGATATGGACTACTTTATTTCTAAATGGATTGGACTTGGTTCTGATTCTTCCTACAATTTGAGGTATATCCATATCAATGCTGACCAATGTGTGTCTGTTCTGAACATTGCTGACAACAAAGCATAATCCTGTTTCAGAATGGAAGTCCACACCCTCAAATGATTTGGAAGTGATAAAGTTGAATTTCTTGGGAGCGTCAGCAGAACTTGATATAGTATATTCTTCTAAGGTTCTTCTATTCTTAGGATTGTCAGCACAAATAATTCTATAATCATCCTCTGTTAGTTGTGTCTGTTTAAGTATGGCTTTAATCTCTGTAACGCTGTTAATGAAGAAATATGCTTCCTTGCTCTCTATGCCGTTCACATTCAGACAACCTTTAGCTTGGTAGGTCTTGATAAACTTGGCTGCTACCATATAAGGCTTGTCTGTATGGTAAGGATAAACAGTAATATCATCTGTTGTATTCCAATCAGCTATGTATTCTGGAATGTCATTGAAGATTGCTGGCTTCAAATTGTTTGGAATAGGAGTAGCTGACAAGAAGCAATAGGATTTGAACTCTTTAAAGTGAGCCAACACCCCATTAATAGCCTTGTCTCTGAATGAGTATTGTTTAAGGAAGTTGTGGTATTCGTCAATCGTCAGTTTAAAGTCTTTAGGATTGATAAACTCCATCAACTTGTCTATCTTGTCATAGGTGCAGATAATCTTCTTTACTCCAACAGAAGATAAGTAATCCTTTAATTTTTTCTTTAGCTCTAAGGTGAAATTTCCATATAAGCCAAACAGGTTATTAACAACAGGACTTAATCCTGCTCTGCGTTCATGTTTCTTCCAGAACTTCACATTACCATCTGCATCTTTAGTTGGATAGCATTTGTTCTCAATCAGTTCTGTGGTTGGAACAGTAATGATATAATTCTCGTTATTGGTAAGTGCTATGGTAGTAGCACCGCAACCTGTCTTGACCTTATTAAAGATGCAGTTCATAGGGAAGTCCTTCATGGTAAGGAATCCATCTTTCTCTTGAATATCTAACTTGGTTATCATATATTGTTGGCTTTTAAAAATCTGTTAGCTGTAACCCCAATTATAGAATCTTAGATATGTCTAAAGTTCATATAATGGGTAATTTGAGATAGTTCTATAAGGCTGAAATGCTAAACCCAAGAATTTGGAGTAGAGAAGCCCACCTGTCACATGGGCTATCGAACAGGTTACTTCTTTATTTGTTCTGTCAATTTAGTTAGAGCTTCCTTATAAGATTTGGCTTCCATGCTCTGACCTGCAATTGGGGTGAAGTACTTATTCCAATTCTCTTTATTGATATGGTTGATAGTGTTTACAACTATTTCTATATCCTTACATTCAGTAAAGAATGCTTTCAGTCCTGCTCCAAAACGTCCAGTAAACCTATCATTAGAGATGAAGCTGTTAGATTCTAATGCCGCTAAGATTCTATCTCCCTTATCTTGTGTATCTTTGCTGATTTGAACTTTACTAAAGTCAGAGAGTTTCTTATATCCTTGTTGGATTGACTTGATTTGTGCTGCTGTCAGATTAGATGTTCCAAGAGTATAAACATTGAAAAGGAATGCAGGAATATAGCCTTCTTTCCTTTTATTAAGGATATAGTCTGCATTAGTATCTCCTGTTGAAATATTGGAAGCATAAAAATCATCATTAGACCATTTCCTGCCATTGTTACGTATTGATATGTAAGCCAATATATCCATATTCTCTTTAGAGAGTTTTACTGGCTGATAAGTAGCTGTAACATCTTTCAATTCATCAAACATGAGGGCTATTGTTCTATGCTGACCATCGCCACAAACACCGTCGTACTTGTCATAGTCTGCTTCCTGTACTTCAACCATTTTAATCTCGAAATTGCTGATAGTAGCAGAGCCTTCCCCTTTCTTACGAGTAATAGTAGGTCTGTACAACTTTCTACCGCCTAATTTATTCTTAGCTTCTTCCATTGGGAAGTATTCAATAGGCATTGTTTCGATGAATCCCCATGCCTTAATCTTGTTGTAAGATTCAACTACGTTAGAGTTGTCAATTTTAGTGCGGTTACCTTCGATGAACAATAAATTTAAGTTCTTCATGTCTTTGGGGCTTTCAGTGATTAGTCTGTGGCAACGTGCCTGCCAGCTTTCTGAAAGCGGTGCAAAGATATGTCTCTTAAATAGGGTATGTAAGAGTAAGTTTTATATCCCTGTTTTTACGTTGCTGAATATCATTAGGTTAGCATCTTATGAAGTGTAATATTAAAGTCTTTGAAGTCTCTCATCAACTTGTCAAATGTAGCGTTGTTATCTTTGGTACAAACGTATGCAGGGTCACCCATTAGTAATTTACATAGATATAAAGTGCATAAAGCTAAGTCTCTTTCTGCCTGTACAAAGCTGACTCCCTCAGACTTATCAGTTTTGATGGGAAGATAGTCTAACAATGTTTTGACCAAAGAATATTGGATGGTACGTTCTCTCACTCTCTTATTCTCTCTTTCAATGAGACCATGAGAGACAAGGTCATGGGAAGAATAGAACTCCAATAAAGATTGAATGAACAATGAATTGTTAAACTCGAAGGATTTACTGCCTACCTTAATATTCATAGTTAATTTGGTATTGGGTTGCTCCTTCAATAAGTAGAGAATGTTATCAATCTTTGTCCCACTTGTGGTTATCTGATTCTCGCTCCACACCTTAATAATATGATATAAGAATGCAATAAACTCAAATGTAGGTTGAGCTTTTAGCCCTAACTTTTTTATTGCATCCTGTATGTACGTGAATTTATAAAATCCATCTTCTGTAAAGGGTAGTTCTTTTAGATAGATTTCTCTACTACGATAGTATGCAAATGGAGCTTGGAGTGGTTGATAATCGAAGCCATTGAAGCATGGGAAGTTTCTACAATAGATTCTGATATATTCAATGCTCTCCAAAATAGAAGTAACATCTTCATGCTGATATTCATTTTTGAAATCAGTTTCTAAACTACTCTCCATATCAGTCAGCATAGTTTCATCAATCTTAGGGAGCATATCTTGTGGCTCTTCATAAGGGGAGTTTATATATTCAATGAACAGATTATCATCCATAATGCTTTTTGCTCTAATTCAGTACAAAGTTAAAAAATAATCCTCACCTGCATTTGCTGCAAGTGAGGAATTATTAGCTTACTTACCAAACACGTACTTCACAACTTTGGCGTTAGCCTTGTTCTCATTTACAAAGTCACGTTCAATATAAATGTCTGTCACTTTCATTGAGTCGTCTATGTGATTAAGGGCTGCATGGACTATATATTTGTCTATGCCTACTTTGTTCAATGCAATAGTAGCCCATGAATGGCGCGCTGCATAGTACTCCAAATCATCTACTTCTAATATTGAACCAATCTCTTTCAATCCAGAATTGATAGCCTTGTTAAATGTCTTTTCATCCCCATAATATTGATAGAAGTTGAACAGACGTTTTCCTGTGCTATCCTTGTACTTATCAATAAGAGGTTGCACTATCTTAGGAATATCTACCATCATCTTTGCACCATCCAATCTACGAGCCTTGGTTTTGGTTCTGTTATAGATAATAGTGTTCCCTCTCATTTTAGTAGCATTGTAAAGGTCTGCTGAATTGATTCCAATAAGACAGAATGAGAGAATGAAACAATCTTTAGCCAAGTTATAACGGCAGGTGGACTTATATCCTTTCTTCATGTCTTTATAAGGCAGCTTCCACACCTTTTTAATGATGTCTGCTGGAATGGCTCTCTTACGTGTAGCTTCCTGTTTAGGTATCTTGAAGTCCTCAAAGGGTGAGTTAGGAATAAGAATAAGGTTCTTGTCTTTCTTATTGAACTTACGTTTGGCTTCATTGAACAGCTTCTTGATGCTTACCAAGTAGAGGGAAAGGGTGCGGTTAGAGGTCACACGTTTACCTTGCTGCATTAGTTTCTTGGTACGTGCATCACGTTCTCCAATTAAAAATGCTTTGAACTGTTCCAAGAAGTCTAAGGTGATAAGATTTATATCCAATTCTTCCTTACCTACAAACCGTACCAAAGCATTGATGGCAGTAGTGTAATTGGGTGCTCCTTTTATGGTAGTAGAAGCTATCCACTCACGACTGAACTTTATAAAGTCAATGGTCTGTTGCTTCTCTTGCTCTCCGTTTAGGAACTCAATTATCTCATCCAATGAATAATGATTTTGGTCTAATTGCAGTTTTAAGCACTGTTCCCTATAATAGAGAACAAGCCTATCTATTTCTCTCTTAATGGAAGTGTCCTCTTTGAATTTGAGGGATTTAGTTAGGTCTTGTTGAGTTACAAACAGGTTGGTGGATAAGCGTTTTACCTTGCGGTCTAATGTGAATCTAATCTTGACGTTATAAGTTCCGTCAACTTTTAGTTCACTCCTTTTAATCTCAGCTTTAATAGTCAGCATATTAGCTCTATTTTAATTAGTCAACAATTAGTCAACATCTGCTTAAAATAGGAGTAAATCAACCAAGAGCAACAGAGTTATATCTGGAGGGTCTGCAAACAAAAAAGGCTGTATTCCGTTAGGAATCAGCCTTTTAGTTTTGTGGACCAGCCTGGGCTTGAACCAGGGACCTCCAGATTATGAGTCTGTTGCTCTAACCAACTGAGCTACAAGTCCGGTGTATCCGTTTACTGGATGCGGTGACAAAAGTAGTATTTTCTATTGAAATATGCAAGTCCTAACAATAAAAAACTACAATACTTTCTCTTCTCAGAACTTATATTTGCGTTTCGGGTTCTTGGGGAACCAGCCTTTTTTCACCCGATCTTCCTGCTCAAAGACCTCTTTGATGGTCCAGAACGAAGAGAAGGCAAATACGCCTAACAGAGAAGACAGAATGACATTGTCGATGCTCAGCGATGCTGCGACACCTGCAATGCCTAGTATCAGGAATATCCACCAGCATTTGGTGCCCCAATAATATTCGGCCTTTACCACGACAGGGTGAAAAAGGCCGATAATCAAAAAGGTACAAATTCCGATAAATAACCCGGCAAGGTGATATTCATTCAGGAATTCCATTCTGTTATTTTTCTACGCGGATAGGAATTTCTTTTTTGATACTCTGTTCCAGAGAAATCAGTGTTTCTGTAGCAACCACACCCGGTATTTCTTGCATTTTGTTATTCAGCAAGTCCATCAGGTGTTCGTTGTCGCATGCGTAGAGTTTGGTCAGCATGGTGTAAGGACCGGTAGTGAAATGGCATTCCACAATTTCCGGAATCTTTTGTAACTCGGCCACCACTGATTTGTACATAGAACCTTTTTCCAGTTTGATTCCCACGTATGTACAAGTTCTGTAACCCAGTGATTTCGGGTTTACATGATAGCCTGAGCCTACGATGACGCCCAAGTCGATCAGTCTTTGTACGCGTTGATGGATAGCTGCACGTGACACTCCGCATTCGGCTGCTACGTCTTTGAAAGGGATGCGGGCATTCTGTGAAATAATCTCTAGAATCTGCCTGTCGAGGTTGTCTATTTTTTCCATAATAATAAATTATAATTTCCTGTTGTTATCAAATAGTAAGCAAATATAGAGATTTATTTTAATTATTCTTCTTTTACGGGAAAAAAAATAGGAAAAAGCAAAAAAAAGGAGTGCAAAGACTTTGCACCCCTTTCCTTTTTCTATTTAGAAAGATACTTTCTTATTTCTTATCTTTTTCGATACCTACCAACTCAACTTCGAAAATCAGAGTAGAGAACGGTTTGATCTGTCCTGATTCTCTTGAACCGTAAGCGAGTTCTTGCGGGATGTAAAGTTCCCATTTAGAACCTACAGGCATCATAGTCAGAGCTTCTGTCCAGCCTTTGATTACTTGGTTGGCACGGAAAGTAGCAGGCTCGTTACGTTTGTAAGAGCTGTCGAATTCTGTACCGTCGATCAAAGTACCTTTATAGTTCACTTTCACTTTGCAAGTGTCGGCAGGGATTTCACCTTTACCTTCAGTGATTACTTTGTACTGCAATCCGCTTTCAGTAGTTTTCACACCTTCTTTAGTTTTGTTTTCAGCAAGGAATTTTTCACCGGCAGCTTTATTGTCAGCGTATTTTTCTTCCATAGCTTTCGCTTTGATAGTTTCCATAGCTGTGCGAGTATATTCCTGAGCAGCTTCCATAGTCATCACGCCACCTTTTTCCAGTGTACCTGCGATGAAACCAGCCATGAAGTTGTCTTTGCTGATCGTTTTGGTAGAGTCACCAGCGAACAGTTCTTGGTTGATACCCTTCATCATCTGGTTGCTGATCTGCTGACCGATCTGAAGACCTGCCATATAAGCGATGTCTTTCTTGCTAGTCTTGTTTGCACCTTCGTTCAAACCTTTGATGAATTCTGCCATGTAAGCAGTATCAACGTCCAGACGGCCTGTCAGATAGCCTTTCAGACCTTGAGTCTGAGCCATACCGATAGAGTAAGACAGTGAGTCGATGTCTGTTTTCAGATTTGCTTTAGGAGCTTGAGCTGTACAAGAAGCAAGACTTGCAGCAGCGGCGATTGCCATAAAAATACTAACTTTTTTCATTTTGCTTTGAAATTTTTTATTTATAATACTTCGAGTAATTCTACTTCAAATACCAATGTGCTGTGGGGAGGAATCATTTCTCCGGCACCTCTGGCGCCATAAGCAAGGTCGGACGGAATATAGAGTTTCCATTTGGAACCTTCGGGCATCAGTTGCAATGCTTCCACCCATCCCGGGATTACCTGATTGACGCCGAATACAGCCGGTTCTCCGCGCTTGATAGAGCTGTCGAACAGTGTACCGTCGATCAGTGTGCCTTCGTAGTGGCATTTTACCTGATCGGTAGCTTTCGCTTTTTTGCCTGTGCCTTCGTTGATCACTTCGTATTGCAGTCCGCTGGGTAGCGTAACCACGCCCGGCTTTTTCTTATTTTCTTCGAGGAAAGCTTTTCCTTGTTCGATGGCGGCAGCGCCCATCTTAGCTTCCAGTTCTTCGAAATACTTGTTCACTATTTCGCGGGCTTCCTGATGGCTGATAGCCGTCTGATTACCTTCCAATACATCTTTAATTGCTTGTGCAAAGTCATCTACGGCGATGCCTTTTGCACCCATGCTTAATAAGTTTTGACCGATTCCGAGGCCAATAGCGTAACTGAATTTATCCATATAATGTTTTTGTTGAAGATTGAAGCATGTCACCTTCATGGTTTTAGCTTTCAATCAATTGCAAATTTATGAATCGCAAAAGTACACGTTTTATTTGAATGATTTAGCATTTAGTATTTAAAAATTCTTATATCCGTGAAAGTTAGTCTCTTTTCTTTAAGGAATTAATTCCTTCATTCCTAAGATTTAATCTTTGTGTTCTTACTGTTTAAGTTTGTTTATGCTGGAATTTATTCGTCTGACAGCTGTTGAACTTGCGTCTGACAACTGTTGATTTTTCGTCTGACAACTGTCAGACGAAAGAAACACATCTGTCAGACGAATAGTTTTTCGCATGACCGGCAGTAAGTCTTCGTATGGGCAGCATTAAATTCTTGTATACCTTGGATTAGATTATGCGGGCGGAAGTCTTCTTTTATTCAATGATTCTGATTACATTTGTACATCTTTTAATAATAAGGAGGAGCGGTTATGAAGAATCTGGTAGTATTGACAGGTGCGGGCATGAGTGCCGAAAGTGGAATCAGCACATTTCGTGATGCGGGCGGTTTGTGGGATAAATATCCTGTGGAGCAGGTAGCTACTCCCGAAGGATATCAGCGTGATCCTGCATTGGTGATTAACTTCTATAATGCACGAAGGAAACAATTGCTGGAAGTGAAGCCGAATCGCGGACATGAACTGCTGGCGGAGCTGGAAAAGAATTTCAATGTGACGGTTATCACACAGAATGTAGATAATCTGCACGAACGGGCAGGAAGCAGCCATATCGTTCACTTGCATGGTGAGTTGACAAAGGTCTGTTCCAGCAGAGACCCGTATAACCCTCATTATATAAAGGAACTGAAGCCGGAAGAGTATGAAGTGAAAATGGGGGATAAGGCTGGTGACGGAACTCAGTTGCGTCCTTTTATTGTCTGGTTCGGAGAGGCGGTGCCGGAGATTGAGACAGCTGTCCGATATGTAGAAAAGGCGGATATATTCGTTATCATCGGCACATCGCTCAATGTATATCCTGCGGCAGGTTTGCTGCATTATGTACCGAGAGGAGCAGAGGTGTATCTGATAGACCCGAAGCCGGTGGATACACATACTTCCCGTTCGATACACGTCCTTCGGAAAGGAGCTTCTGAAGGGGTGGAGGAACTGAAACAACTGCTTATTCCAGCTCCGTAGCAAAGATATGACTATTCCGGAGTGTTTCCGAAATCTCGAGTGCGGTGATATTGCTGCACTCGATTCTTAATACCTTCTCCCAGTCCTCGAAATCTACATTCCATCGGGTGATTTGCGGGAACTTTGCCAGGAGACTTCCGATGAGCTTGATGTCGCGTCTCTTCGTGATGGAGGTCCGAAAAATTAGAATCTGATTTTCCATGTCTTTTTAGGTGTTTATTCCTGTGAACGAAATTCACGGATAGTGATATTGAAATGTTGCTTAAAGTTGCGGCTGAGGAGTGATAAACTGCTGAAACCACAGCGACTGGCAATTTCGGTCGCAGACAGTTGCCTGTCATTCTGTAGTAGCAGTGCTGCTTTTTCAATCCGGGTGCGTTTGATATATTCCGTCGGTGTTTCGCCCGTCAGAAACGTGAAAACGCGATGAAAGTGGAAAGGAGAAAAGCACGCGATTCCTGCCATCTTATGCAATGATAGAGGTTGGTCTATGTTTTGATGAATATATTCGGTCACTTTGTCGATCCGTAATTTATATTCCTGCCTATTTATTTCTTTCGTTTCCATTTTAATGCAAAATAAAGAATAATAAGAGCCGGAGAGTTGTCCTATCTTGCCAACTTCTCCGGCACAGATAATGATTATCTTTTTTGTCCTATATAGAATACGTAGCCATAGTAATCTTTATATTTACTATACAGGCTTCGTTCGTACTGCTGACCTTTCATGAAATCCATCGCAGTTTTATTTCCCGCGTGTTCTTTCATGAATGTCTCCCGTACTTCATCTTGTGGGGCAAAATAATGTTCTGTCCAGCAGTTCTCCGGTAGGATGAAATGGGCTGTTGGAGTATATCCGGCCCTTTCCATCTTGTCAATACATGTCGGGATCACGCTGATTTCCGGATAGGCGTCCATCCAGAAGTCTTCTATTTCCGCAGGGCGTTCCGAAGTGAACCAGGATGCTTCGCTCACTGCGATAAAACCGCCTTTTTTCAGGTATTTGCTCCATTCGTTCATCCCACGTTCGAATCCTATATTGTAGATTGCTCCTTCCGACCAGATCAGGTCGAGTTCCTCGTTCTGAAACGGGAGATTGTCCATTGATCCGGTGATTCCTTTTACTCTGTCGGCGCAATTGGCTTTCACCGCATTCTCATTGAATATTTCGATAAAATCGGGAAAGAGGTCTATGCCCGTAATCTGTCCTTTCACGTAGTCAGCCAGAAACAGTGTCTGACCGCCTGTGCCGCAGCCGATATCGGCAATCTTAGCATCATCGGTCAGTTCGTTGATGAAACTTACAGCTTTGCGTGTGGCTTCCGGACTTCCGGGACCTTGACGTTTCAGCAGCTTGAAGTAGTTACATATGAAAGAAAAATCGAAATCATGTATAGATGTATTATTGTTACTCATTGTTTTTAATGTTTTAGGTGTACGTCAAATGGAGGCATACGAGGATGCATAAAACCATTTGAGCCTACAATAGTTGTTATTTTTTAGAAAATAGAAATCAACTCTGACATGAATATGCCGGAGAAAATGTAAGGGATAATCTGTAATGAGAGGAAGACTTACAGATTATTTACAGAACGAGATCCTTGCGGAATGTAAATGTGATTAACATCCAATTATTCTTTTTAGTTTGTGGCAAAGATATGGTTTTAACCTAAAAACACCATTGATTTTTCCTTGAAAAAATACTGTGGGACTGTATTTTAGCAAGAATCGTCAAATGAATAAACTGCATTTCGGCTGGAAGGGTATAAATTAAAGAGATTCTTAACCAATAATTATGTTTTTTTTGTATTTTTGCTACCCGCAATATAATTATGTGTAAAATGTGGCGAAGAACAATAACCTTTCTCTTAAGTCTTTTATCTATGGTGATGGCGGAAGCCACTAATCATTATTTTAAGCATTTGGGAGTATCTGATGGATTATCTCAGGTGTGTATCCCATCAATTTATCAGGATGAGTTAGGGGCAGTCTGGCTGGGAACTACTGAGGGACTGAATAGATACAACGGTAAGGATGTAAAAGTATTCCAGCCTTCGGAAAGTAATCATGGACTGACTAATAATGAGATTAACGAATTATGTGGAGATAAAAACGGAAGAATGTATATTCGTTCGGGAAACGATCTGATTAAACTGGATATTTATACGGAGCAATTCACTTGTTTGCGACAGAAAGGTGTGTATGGACTGTTTTGTAAGAAAGATACACTTTGGGTGAGTTGTGCAGACGGCATTTATTATTATACGGGACAGGGTACAGAGCTGACATTCTTTGCTCGTGTGCAGAAAGGTTTTGTGGGGAGAGCACTCTATGTAGACAAAGAGACTGTATGGGTGGTTACCAGAAAATACTTGGTCGCAATATCACGTGAAGACCCTCTTCGGCAAGAGATTTTACTTACCCTTGATAAGGGCAATTGTATTTTAGGCGATAGTTCCGGAAATATATGGGTGGGAGCTTGGAACGGCTTGTACCGTATTTCTCCCAATCGGGAGACAACCGCTTATGTTAGTCATTCGGGAATGGGTGAATTATCCGATAATCAGGTCCGATGCGTGCTGGAAGATGATTTTAAGCATATTTGGGTAGGTACGTTCAAGGGAATCGATTGTTACGATCCGGTTACTGATACGTGGAGTCATTATACGCGTTATGGAAGTTCTTCAAATTCTTTAAGCCATACTTCTATTCTCTCTCTTCATAAAGATATGCAAGGTAATATTTGGGTCGGGACTTATTATGGAGGAGTGAATGTATTCAATCCCGATAAGAATAATCATAGCTTTTATTGTGCCGAACCTTTACGTGAAGACTGTCTCAGCTTTCCGGTAGTCGGTAAAATGACTGAAGATAGTGCAGGAAATGTGTGGATCTGTACTGAAGGTGGAGGGCTGAATTGTTATCATGGGGATACTGGCGTTTTCTCCCGATATATGTATCATAAAGGAGATCAGGGGACATTAGGGAGTAATAATGTCAAGTCGATCTTTTATAGAAAGGAGAATAATCGATTGTATGCGGGGACTCATTTAGGAGGATTGTTCGTTCTGGATTTAAAATCGAACAAGGGACACACTCTCCATCATGTTACCGGTGACCCTGCTTCGTTGCCTCATGAGATTGTGAACGATATTCAGGAGTATAAGGATGGCATTGCGATGTTGACACAAGGTGGTCCGGTGTTTTTTGATCCGGTGACCGAGAAATTCTCACCGCTTACGGATGATCCGTCTGTCCAGAAATTGATCAGTCGGGAATATGCTTTTGAAACGTTTCTGATCGATAGCCGGCATCGTATGTGGCTTGCTGTTGGTGGCGGAGGGATAGTGTGCGTCAATTTATCTTCTTCAAAAGTGACTCAATATATGGCGGATAGTGAGAAAGACACGTTGACGGTAGGAAGATACAAAACCGTGCATATTTTTGAAGATAATAAAGGAGATATTTATTTTAGTACGATTGGCGCGGGGATATTCAAGTATCAGGAGAAACAGGATACTTTCAAGTCTTACGGAACTACCAATGGAGTACTTCCGAGTAATTATTGTTATTATATCTGCGAGTCTGCCCGGGATAATTGTCTGCTTGTTTTGCATGGGAAAGGGCTTTCTATCTTTGATCGTGAAAAAGAGGTTACAGAAGAGACTTATCACTTGTTTCGTCAGACTTATAATTTGGGGTCCGCTTTATATCGAAGCAAAAATGGGATTATTTATATCAGTGGTACCAATGGATTGGCTATGTTTCAAGAGCGGTCCTTTTATGAATCTCAGGTCAAAAGCTTCTTGAATTTTGATAAATTGTTTATTTTCAATGACGAAATAGCTCCTGGTGATGAGTCCGGCATCCTGACTGAGATATTGGCGAAAACGTCGGATATCTTTTTAAGCTATCAACAGAATAACGTAACAGTGGAATTTGCTACTTTTAATTATAATAGTGACCGTAATCGTTTGTTTGAATATTATCTGGATGGCTTCGATAAGGTGTGGACCCAGACTTCGGGCACTACGGTTACTTACACCAATCTGCCTCCTGGAGACTATACGCTCAAAGTTCGTTCGATGGAAAATAAGGAGAGTTTGAAAGATGCAATCTGCTTGAATATACATGTTTCCGCTCCTTTTTATGCTACCATATGGGCATATCTGTTTTATGTCCTTTGTCTGACTGCATTGATGGTCGCATTTGTTCGTTTTAAAACACGGCAGGCGGCTCTGAGGTCTTCATTGGAGTTTGAGCGAAAAGAAAAAGAGAGGATTGAAGAACTCAATCAAGTAAAATTGCGCTTCTTTACTAATATTTCTCATGAATTTCGTACTCCATTAACGCTTATTCTGGGGCAAATTGAAGTATTGATGCAAATGGATTTGGGCACAACCGTTTATAATCGTATTCAGCGTATATATAAAAACGCCTGGCATATGCGGAATTTGATCTCCGAGTTGCTCGATTTTCGCAAACAGGAGCAGGGTTATTTGAAACTCAGAGTTGAAGAACAGAATTTGGTTACTTTTACTCGTCAGATTTATATGTGTTTTTATGAATATGCACAAAAAAAGGAGATCACATATCGCTTTGATTCTGTAGAGGAAACGATTTCTGTCTGGTTTGATCCAATACAGTTACAGAAAGTGATTTTTAATTTATTGTCGAATGCTTTTAAGTATACATCCAATAAGGGAAATATAACTGTAGAAGTAAGGAAAGTTGCTTCACAGGCCGTAGTTTCAGTGTGTGATACGGGTATTGGGATTCCGGTTGAACATATTTCGAAGATATTCGACCGGTTCTATCAGACGGATAATGCCTCTTCTTCCTCTTCTTTTACTTTGGGGACAGGCATCGGATTGGCGTTGGCAAAAGGAATTATGAATATGCATCATGGAAAGATTGAGGTAGAAAGTACTGTTGGTGAGGGTACTAAGTTTATCTTGTCTCTACCTTTAGGAAACCGACATTTCAGTGATGAAGAGATGGCTGTGACGGAAGGTCGGGAGTCACTGATTATTCCGGAAGCTTCTGTATCTTCTTATGGACAGTTGATGGCGGAAGAGATAAAAGAACCTGAATCGCAGAAAAATATGGATGAAGAAGATAAGCCTACGATTCTTTTGGTAGATGATAATACCGAACTATTGTCCATGCTGGAAGATATATTCTTACCGATGTATAATGTATATACTGCGTGTAATGGACGCGAAGGACTGGAGATGGCGCAACAAATACAACCGGATCTGATAGTAAGTGATGTGATTATGCCTGAGATGTCAGGTAAGGACTTGTGCTATAAAATCAAGACCAATGTAGAACTTTCTCATATTTCTGTCGTTCTGTTGACAGCACAGACTTCTGTGGAATATGTTGTAGAAGGTTTGATGTTCGGAGCGGATGATTATATAACGAAGCCGTTTAATATAAAGGTATTGGTGGCCCGTTGCAATAACTTGATAAAAAACAAGAAACGTCTGATTGCACATTATGCGGGTAAGGTCATTACGGAATCTCCTGTAGCGGAAGCTATTAATGAGAAAGATAAAGAACTGCTGACGAAATGTGTAAATATTGTCAGAGAGAATTTTGAGAACCCTGATTTTGATGTTACTGCGCTTGCTTCAGAATTATGTATGGGACGTAGCAAATTATATATGCAGTTTAAACAAATGACCGGGTTGACTCCGAATGAGTTCATCTTGAAAGTGAAGCTGGATGAAGCTATGTCTTTGCTGACAGAGCATCCGGAACTAAATATAACAGAGATTTCCGTTCGGCTCGGCTTTTCTTCTCCCCGTTATTTCAGCAAATCCTTTAAAGCCTTCTTCGGGATTGCTCCGCAAGGAGTCAGGAGTAGGAAGGAGTAGTTGTTTCATTACCTGACTTCTCAAGTATTAATATCCGGCATATCAGCTATTAATATCCGACAATTCAGTTGTTAATACCTGATATATCAGCTGTTAATACCTGACAAACCAGGTATTAATCCCCCCAATGTCTGCCTATAGGTTGCTATACGTTGGATAACATCATTTGTGCAGAAAAAGAAGGGCGATGTATCCAAATCTTCCATTATAGGTGACCAAATCTTCCATGTGGATGCAGAAATGTTCTTTTTGCAAAATTTGTGTTTATGGATGTCATATAGGTCTCCTATTTTTGCAATGCTTTCATTCTGTTTTAATACATAGAATCAAAGACAATAAAATAAGTATGAAAAACACAATAATTTATCGCATGAAAAGCAGATTAATAACATTACTCTTATTATTGATTACTGTCAGTTCTGTAACGTTTGCTCAAGAAGCAAAGAAGGAAATTCCTTTGAAATATGGAGCTACGAATGAAGGTAAACGGCAAGACCCTGCCATGCAGAAGTTCCGTGACAATCGTTTGGGTGCCTTCATCCACTGGGGACTGTATGCTATCCCCGGGGGAGAGTGGAATGGAAAAGTATATGGCGGAGCTGCCGAATGGCTGAAAAGCTGGGCAAAAGTACCTGCTGATGAATGGCTGAAACTGATGGATCAATGGAACCCTACGAAATTTGATGCGAAGAAATGGGCAAAGATGGCCAAAGAAATGGGTACTAAGTATGTCAAGATTACAACGAAACATCATGAAGGCTTCTGTCTGTGGCCTAGTAAGTATACTAAATATACCGTAGCAAATACCCCATATAAGCGTGATATATTGGGCGAGTTGGTGAAAGCCTATAATGACGAAGGAATTGATGTACACTTCTATTTCTCAGTGATGGACTGGAGTAATCCGGATTATCGTTATGATATAAAATCCAAAGAAGATAGCATCGCCTTCAGCCGTTTCCTTGAATTTACCGACAATCAACTGAAAGAACTGGCAACACGTTACCCGACCGTTAAGGACTTCTGGTTTGATGGTACGTGGGATGCCAGCGTTAAAAAGAATGGTTGGTGGACAGCTCATGCAGAACAAATGTTGAAGGAACTCGTTCCGGGTGTTGCCATCAATAGCCGCTTACGTGCTGATGACAAAGGAAAGCGACATTTTGATAGCAATGGTCGTCTGATGGGTGACTACGAATCCGGCTACGAACGCCGCTTGCCCGATCCGGTGAAAGATCTCAAAGTTACACAGTGGGACTGGGAAGCCTGCATGACTATACCCGAAAATCAATGGGGATATCACAAAGACTGGTCATTGAGCTATGTGAAAACTCCGATTGAAGTCATTGACCGCATTGTACACGCTGTTTCCATGGGTGGAAACATGGTTGTCAACTTCGGGCCTCAGGCAGATGGTGATTTCCGTCCCGAAGAGAAAGCAATGGCTACAGCGATTGGTAAGTGGATGAATCGTTACGGAAAAGCTGTTTATGCTTGCGATTATGCCGGATTTGAAAAACAAGACTGGGGATATTATACACGTGGTAAAAACGATGAAGTTTATATGGTAGTATTCAATCAGCCTTATAGTGAACGGTTGATTGTAAAGACTCCGAAAGGCATTACAGTAGAAAAAGCCACTTTGCTGACTACCGGTGAAGATATCACTGTTGTTGAGACAACCCGCAATGAATATAACGTATCTGTTCCTAAAAAGAATCCGGGTGAACCTTATGTAATTCAGCTTAAAGTTCGTGCAGCTAAAGGAACAAAAAGTATTTATCGAGATGCTTTAACATAAATGATAAAGAAACGATTCTATGAAGTTTAAATATATACTCATTTTATCAGCGCTTATCGGGCAGATTCTTTCACTCTCTGCCCGGGAAGTGACCTCTTTCAATGAAGGATGGCTATTCAAACGCGGGCCTTTTTCACAGGACCCGGTGAAGGTCGCTGCTCAATGGAATGCGGACTGGGAAACTGTAAACTTGCCTCATACCTGGAACGCTAAAGATATGCAGGTAAAAGCTGATGCTTTCTATGAAGGAGTTGGTTATTACAGGAAAACACAATTCTTTGGCAATGAGTTGAAAGGGAAGCGTGTATTTCTTCGCTTTGAAGGTGTGGGCGCCAACACAGAAGTGTATGTCAACGGTAAACTTGTCGGAATGCACCGGGGAGCATACAGCGCCTTTGCTTTTGAAATTGGAACCGCATTGAAACTGGGAGCTGAGAATGAGATAATGGTAAAGGCGGATAATGCTTCACGTTCTGATGTGATTCCGGTAAATCACAATCTTTTTGGGGTTTACGGAGGTATCTATCGTCCGGTATGGCTGATTATTACTGAACAGAATAACATTACAGTTACCGATTGTGCCTCTCCGGGTGTATATATTACTCAAAGGAATGTATCGAAACGCTCTGCCGATATCACAGTGAAAGTGAAGCTGGACAATGGAAGTCTTACTCCTGCTGACTTGGTACTCGAAAATACCATTTATACGCAGAATGGCAAGAAGGTCACTTCCCATCGCCTTCCTTTGGTACTCACTCCGCAGGGAACACAGACTTACATTTCTACCTTCAAACTGAATAAACCGCATCTGTGGCAGGGACGTAAGGACCCTTATTTATATAAGGTTATTTCCCGCTTACTGGCGGACGGAAAAGTAATTGATGAGGTGGTACAGCCATTGGGTGTTCGTAGATATGAGATTGTGCCAGGCAAAGGTTTCTACTTGAATGGTGAGAAATACCCGATGTATGGGGTAACCCGTCATCAGGATTGGTGGGGATTGGGTAGTGCGCTTACCAACAAAGAACATGATTTCGACTTGGCTCAGATTATGGATATCGGAGCGACTACTGTCCGTTTCGCCCACTATCAACAGTCGGATTACCTGTATTCCCGTTGCGATTCTTTGGGATTGGTCATCTGGGCAGAGATTCCTTTTGTGAATCGGGTGACAGGATATGAAGCCGAAAATGCACAGTCTCAGCTTCGTGAACTGATTCGTCAAAGTTTCAATCACCCTTCCATTTATGTATGGGGATTGCACAATGAAGTATACCAGCCCCACGAATATACGGCAGGACTGACACAGACTCTGCATAATCTGGCCAAGACAGAGGATCCTGACCGCTACACTGTATCTGTAAATGGTTATGGCCATGCAGAGCATCCGGTCAATCAAAATGCGGATATTCAGGGAATGAACCGCTACTTCGGATGGTATGAGAAAAAGTTGCAGGATATCGAGCCTTGGGTAAAAGGGCTGGAGGAGAAATACCCGTGGCAGAAACTGATGTTGACGGAATATGGTGCTGATGCAAATCTGGACCATCAGACAGAATATCTGGGTGATGCTCTGAACTGGGGAAAGTCTTTCTATCCGGAAACTTTTCAGACCAAGACGCATGAATACCAATGGAGTGTCATTGCAAAGCATCCCTATATCATCGCTTCTTATCTTTGGAATATGTTTGACTTTGGTGTACCGATGTGGAGCCGTGGCGGTGTACCTGCCCGTAACTTGAAGGGGTTGATCACTTTTGACCGGAAAATCAAAAAGGACTCCTATTACTGGTATAAAGCTAACTGGAGCAAAGATCCCGTACTCTACCTGACCCAGCGTCGCAACATCGACCGCGAACGAAAACATACTTCTGTCACTGTTTATTCTAACATAGGTACACCGCAAGTGTATCTTAATGGAAAAGAACTGACGGGTATACGCCAAGGCTACACGGATGTGCACTATGTCTTGGCTGATGTAACCTTGGAACAAGGTAAGAATACAATTAAAACCGTTGCAACATATAATGGAAAAGAATACACTGACGAGATTGAATGGAACTATACCGGCGAAAAGAAGCGAAGTGCCGATTGGAGTGAAAACAAAGAAGAGCACGCAGGTTGGTAATCGGAGACGTTTCTGTATGTAATCTGAAAAATGTTGAATCTAAAATATAAAAGCCTATGAATGAAATGAGAAAGAATCTCTTTTAAATGGAAAACAAGTATTTATCATTAACTAATCTAATAATTTATGAAAATTGAAAAGTTTTATTTGTTTCTGCTAGCTTGCTTTGTCGCGATAGGAGCATATTCGCAAGATGGGCAACAGAAAATGACTGGTGATGAAAAGAGTCAGCAGCAAAGTGATGCAAAAGTTAAGATTACCGGGCAGGTCTTTGATGAGAGCGGTGAAGGAATACCTGGAGCGAATGTTACTCTTAAAAGTAATCCCACCAGTGGAACTGTCACAGATCTGGATGGTAAGTTTATTTTGATGGCTTCTCCTCAAAAGGATGTGCTGGTAGTCAGCTTTATTGGATATAACACACAAGAATTTCCACTGAAAGGGAAAACAAACGTTACCATCCAACTCTCACAAAACGTAAATGAACTGGATGCGGTGGAAATTGTGGCATTCGGAACACAAAAGAAGGAGAGTGTGATTGGTTCTATCACTACACTTTCGCCAAAGAGCCTGAGAGTGCCGAGCAGTAATATGACAACTGCATTGGCAGGTCAGGTAGCCGGTATTATTTCTTATCAGACATCAGGAGAGCCGGGTGCGGACGATGCTAGCTTTTTTGTACGTGGTATCGCATCTTTCGGATTTAACACCAGTCCTTTGATTCTGATTGATAACATTGAATCTACAAGTACGGACTTAGGGCGTTTGAATCCCGATGATATCGAAAGTTTTTCAATCATGAAAGATGCCATGGCAACGGCCCTTTACGGTTCGAGAGGAGCTAATGGCGTCGTTCTAGTAAAGACAAAAGAGGGAGAGAGAGGAAAAACTAAGTTTGATGTAAGAATAGAGGGAAGTAATTCTCGTCCGACCAGTAATATTGAGTTGGCAGACCCTGTCACTTACATGAAATTGCATAATGAAGCCATCTTAACACGTGATCCTTCCGCCCCTGTCATGTATAGTGATGATAAAATAGACAGAACCGTTCCGGGATCTGGTTCTATCATTTATCCTACAAATGACTGGAGAAGGCAACTAATGAAGAACTCGACCTGGAATGGAAGAGCCAACATGAGCATCAGTGGCGGAGGAAATTCGGCTACGTATTACGTGTCTCTGCGATATACCAAAGACCAGGGTTTGCTCAACGTAGACGGCAAGAACAACTTCAACAACAATATCAATCTTCAGACTTATCAGATGAGGGCTAATGTCAACATCAATGTGACAAAAACGACCCAGGTAAGAGTAAACTTAAGTGGAATCTTTGACACTTATGAAGGTCCTATTTATTCGGGATCGGATATTTATAAGATGGTAATGAAGTCTAATCCTGTACTTTTTCCCGCTGTATATCCTACCGATGAACAACATAAATATATCAAACACATTCTTTTTGGAAACAGCGATGACGGAAGTTATCTTAACCCGTATGCTGAAATGGTAAAAGGATATAAGGAATATGAGAATACGACTCTTCTTGCTACATTAGGTGTTACGCAGGACTTGAACTTTATCACTAAAGGTTTGAAATTTGAAGGTTTCTTCAACGTTTCTCGTAAATCATATTACGGTCAGACCAGACAATATAAGCCATATTACTATGCTTTAAGTTCTTATGATTTCATGACAGAGAAATATTCTATCGAAAACATCAATCCTGACTCCGGAACGGAATACCTTGATTTTAGTCCCGGTGACAAGACTGTCAACAATGTAATGACAATCGAAACGAGAACCAGTTATAATCAGACTTTCGGTGATCATTCCGTAGGTGGTCTTATCGTTACTCAGTATATCGACAGTAAGAATCCAAACTACAAAACTTTGCAGGAGAGCTTGCCTTCAAGAAATATGGGTGTGTCGGGACGTTTTACTTATGCCTATAGTGACCGCTATTTCACGGAGTTCAATTTTGGATACAATGCTTCCGAACGCTTTGATAAGAAACACAGATGGGGATTCTTTCCGTCCGTCGGTGGTGGCTGGATGATTTCGAACGAACCATTCTTCCAACCGCTCAGTTCAAAAATTACGAAATTGAAACTAAGAGCCTCATACGGTTTGGTGGGAAATGATAAGATTGGCAGAGTCGATGAACGTTTCTTATATCTGTCTAATGTGAATATGAATGCAGGTGGAGCATCTTTCGGGTATGAAAACAAATATAGCAGACCGGGCGTAAATGTTTCACGTTATGCTAATCCTGCCATTGGATGGGAAAAATCCCGTAAAGCTAATTTCGCATTGGAAGCTTCTTTCTACGGATTTGACCTGATAGCTGAATATTTCACAGAACATCGTACTGACATATTACAGAAAAGAGCCAGTATTCCAAGCGTAATGGGATATCAGGCAGACGTATATGCTAACATTGGCGAGACCAAAGGACACGGTGTGGATCTTGATTTAAAGTATCAAAAGAACCTTAACAAAAACGCTTTTTTGATAGTACGCGGAAACTTAACCTATGCGCATAGTGAATATCTGAAATATGAAGATAACACGTATGATAAGGAATGGTGGAAATACAAAATAGGCTACTCGCCCAACCAGAAGTGGGGATACATTGCGGAAGGGCTATTTATAGACGATGCGGAAGTGGCCAACTCTCCTGTACAGTTTGGTGATTATAAAGCCGGAGATATCAAATACCGGGATATGAATGGAGATGGAGTAATTAATTCATTGGATCAAGTTCCTATTGGACATCCGACTAGTCCGGAAATCAACTATGGCTTTGGATCAACATTTAGCTATAAAGGTTTTGACATCAATTTCCAGTTCCACGGCTCGGCGCAGTCTTCTTTCTGGATTGATTATGATAAGATGTCTCCATTCTTTAAAGATTCGAAGATGTCTCAGAAAACTAATAATCAACTAGTGAAATTTATTGCAAATAGCTATTGGTCGGAAAGTAACCGCAATCGTTATGCAACATGGCCCAGATTGTCAACCACTTCTGTTGCCAACAATAAAGAACTGAGTACATGGTTCATGAGAGACGGTTCCTTCTTACGACTGAAATTGGTTGAACTGGGATATACAGTACCTCAAAAAATTGTGAGCAAATGGGGTATGTCCAATCTGAGGCTCTATATGTCTTCTACCAATCTTTTTGTTTTGAGTAAGTTCAAGGATTGGGATGTGGAATTGGCAGGTAATGGTCTTAATTATCCGTTACAACGTGTATTCAATATTGGTGTAAATGTAAGTTTCTAAAAAGAATGGTTATGAAAAAAATCAAAATATGTATATTGTCATGTTTGTCGGTGTTTATATTGACATCATGTGAACTGAATATCGTCCCGGATAACATACCGACCATTGAAGACCATGCTTTCGCCTTGAGAAAAGAAGCGGAAAAAGTCTTGTTTACTTGCTACAGGTATATGCCTAGTGACGGAAGTCTCAAAAATAATGTAGCTTTGCTTGGTGCCGGTGATTTTTGTATTTCCGATGTTTTCCGGAGCTATTTGGGAACCAGCGCCTGGTATATAGCCCAAGGATTGCAAAAGTCCGATTCACCATATTGTGCTCAATGGGGACATTTATATGAGGGAATTGCTTATTGTAATATTCTGATTGAGAATATACATACTACACCGGATATGGATGATAGCGAGAAAAACAGATGGATCGGTGAAGTGGAATTTTTGAAAGCTTATTATCATTTCTATCTGATCAGGATGTATGGACCGATTCCTATTATGGATCGATATGTTCCGGTAAGTAGTAGTACGGAGGAAATGCATCCTTATCGGGAGACATTGGACAGTTGTTTCAATTATGTGACAGAAACTTTGGACAAGGTGATTGCTAATCCGGATGTTCCGGCTAAAATAGAGAATGAAGCTGAAGAACTGGGACGAGTGACCGTAGGTATGGCTAAAGCATTGAAAGCGAAAGTTCTGGTAACCGCTGCAAGTCCATTGTTCAATGGAAATATGGATTATGAGGTAATTGCAGATAATAGAGGTGTGAAAATCTTTAATCCGGTTAAAACGGAAGAGGAGAAGAAGCAGAAATGGGTAAAGGCTGCCGAAGCGTGTAAAGAAGCCATTACTTATCTCGAAGATTTGGGATTCGGTTTATATTATTTTGATGATCCCACTGTGGTCATGACAGAGTCCGACAAGCTGATGATGAATTTGCGAGGTGCTGTCACTGAGAAGTGGAACAAAGAAGTGGTATGGGCAAACTCTCAGTCATGGGTCGGTTCGGGTTCTTATGACAACTATCAGATACAGGCAATGCCGCGTGACTTGGTTCCCGGCAGAAATGCTAAGAATGCTACGAACAGAACCAATCTGGGTGTTTCTCTTGGACTGACTAACTCATTTTATACTAAACATGGGGTTCCTATAGAAGAAGATAAGACATGGGATTATGCTAATAGATTTGAAGTGCAGGCTCCCACGCCGGTGGAAGCTGAGCCCGGATATGAGAATACTATTATGCTGAATTATAAAACGGGAACAGTCAAATTGAATCTGGAACGTGAACACAGATATTATGCCAGCTTAGGCTTTGACGGCGGTATTTGGTTCGGACAAGGAAAGACGGGACTTTCGGGCTTGTATTCGGTGAATGCGCGTAAAGGAGGAAATGTGTCTCCCATTCCGGCAGATCACTCTCAGAACCTGACTGGTATTTGGCCTAAGAAAGTGGTTAACTACAAGACGGTCATGTCCGATGCGGCTTCCGGATTTACATCGGTCACTTATCCGTTCCCTGTTATCCGTATGGCTGATTTGTATTTGATGTATGCCGAAGCTTTAAATGAAAAAGGAGAGGATTATGCTACGGTATTGCCATGGATCGATATGGTGAGAGAACGTTCGGGACTTCAAGGCGTAAAAGAAAGTTGGGACCAATATGTAGGAAACAGCAAGTATGCTACTCAGACTGGTCTACGACAAATCATCATGCAGGAGCGTCGTATTGAGTTAGCATTTGAAGGACATTATTTTTGGGATGTCCGTCGGTGGAAAACTGCGACAACAGAATTGACACAGCCATTGACCGGTTGGAAAGTCCGTTATGGAGAAACTGATGTAGATTATTATAGTGAGAACTTAGTGCTTGTCCGGGATTTCACTCCCAAAATGTATTTCTGGCCTATTGATATCGGTGAGTTGAGAAAAGATCCTAACTTAGTTCAAAATTATGGTTGGTAAGTAATTAAAGTGACATTTGATTTATGAAAAAGATAATATACAGTAGCCTTTTAGTACTAGCCATCACATTGCTGCCTAGTGCTTGCGATAACGATAGTGATATGAATTCTCCCCATGGAAGTACGACTCCGCCTGAACAGGTAGTATTGAATGGTGTCAAAAATCTGCCGGGAAAGTCTATAATCTATTTTACACAGCCCAGTGATAAGAATTTTCTTTATATGAAGGCTGTATATATGACAGAGATAGGAGAACGTTCGACCAATGCTTCGTATTTTGCCGACTCTGTAGTGGTGGAAGGATTTGAAAAAGCTGGTGAATATAATGTGAAGTTGTATTCTGTAAGTCCGGGTGAAGCCTATTCTGAACCTCTGGAAGTAAAAATAAATCCGGAAGAGCCGCCTTATATCACTGCTTATAAGGAGATGGAAATAAAACCGGATTTTGCCGGTATCCGGATAAAGACATCCAACACCAGCAATGAGACTCTTACTTTTTATGTGTACCGGAAGGATGCTACTGGAAAATGGACGGAAGCCGGAGCTTTATATACCAAAAAGCAAGAGATTAATGAGCCCATACGTGGTATGGAAGCCGTTCCTTCAGAATTTAGTGTGGTGGTGAAGGATAGGTGGGGACATCTTTCTGAAAGTAAGGAGATATCTCTGACTCCATATTATGAAGAGGAAGTAGATAAGAAAAAAATGGGATACTTGGCCATTGGCGAATACAAAGGTTATCTGGCACCGAATGCTAATACCCCAAAGAATCTGTATGACGGAATTATTGGAAGCAATAATACTTTTATGACCCTCACAACGGCGGGATATGATTTTACCAAGCCGAGTTCGGTGACACTGGACTTAGGGAAGAAGTTTAAGCTCAGCCGTATGATTGTCTATGGAAGAAGAAATGGAACTGATTATTCATCTATATTTGACGGTCTGTATCCGAAAGAAATAGAAATTTGGGGACGAAATGATAATAATGTAACCAAGTTTGATCCGGAAAATGATGAAGGATGGGTACGGTTATATCAAGGAGTATTGCCCAGAGCCGACGGTTCTGTTATTCCGGCGGCTATTGTCCCGTTAACTGATGCTGATAAGGAACTGGCAAGAGACGGCAATGAACTCGAATTTTCCGTAGATCTGGATGCATATAGATATGTGACGTTTGTTTGTATCAAGAATTATAATGTAGGAACATCTCGTATCAATGTGGCAGAACTTACTTTCTTTGGAACACCGGAGGATAAAATAATACAGTAATCGCTATATAAAAGACAAATATTATGAAGAAATTTATATTTATATCAGTCAGCATCTTGATATTTTGTTCCATTATATCTTGCGAGTCAATGGATGCGACTTATAAGGACTTTGTTAAGGATGGTCCAATCATGTATCTTACACGATTATCGAAAGATTCAATAACCGTGCGTAATGGGTGGGAAAGAGTGTTGATTTCATTTCCGATAGTGAAAGACGGGAGATCTACAAAGATTGCTCTTGCATTGAATCAAAGTGATACTGTCAGATATGAGTTGGCCAAAAATAAGAGGACGGATATTCTTTTAGAGAATATGCGGGAGGGGTCTATCATTTTTTCCGCCTGGCTGGAAGATGATGAGTTGAATAAATCATTGGCTACAGACTTTACAGGAACCATTTATGGGACACAGTACCAGAGCTATCTGTTAAATCGTTCCATTGTTTCTAAGAGTATGCAGAGTGGTAATCTGGTCATCAAATATTCCATGTTGCTGGACAGCACATTAGTGGCATCCAGGCTAACTTGGAACAAGGGAGGAGAAGAAACAACAAAAATTTCTTATTATAATAAGGAAGGACAGGACGTTTTAGAAGATTTTACAGGCGATTCTTTTATAATGGAAACCTTGTATGCTCCGCAGGAAAACGTATTGGATAAAATCTGGTCGAAACCTGTTAAATATACGAAGTAGCCTGAGTGGTCGGCCTGATTGTATTTTAAGGATGAGAAGGTGTGTCAAAAGTAACTAAGCTCTCCTCCTTCAAGAAGGGAATTTAGTTACTTTTGACATACCCCCTTATTCTCCAAATGATAAACATGCATATATGAAAATGATACATTATAAAATCATAATTCTATTATTGCTGGCATGGAGTCCTTGGGATTTGGTTTTACCTTGTCCCTCTATTTGTACGTCTGCCTTGCAGAATGATGATTTTGATATTCTAATGAAGAAGATTCGGGATGGGGTTGCAGAAAATCCGAATATTGATAAAGCTCTGGAACTGTATGATGACGTCCAAGGATGTTTTATAGATATAGATTATGCCCGCCGGGATCGTACTAACTGGATGCCACTTATTCATGTGGATCGGTTGTATGACTTTGTATTTGCTTATACTCATCCAAAGAATTCCTATTATCAGAATGAAGATTTGTATCATAAGATAGTAAAGGGCTTGGAGTATTGGCATCATCGTAATCCACATTGTAATAACTGGTGGTATAATCAGATTGCCGAGCCGCAGAAACTCGGTATTCTGCTTATTCAGATGCGTGTTGGTAAAAGGCAGATTCCGGAAGTATTGGAGACAAAGGTCTTGCAACGTATGCGGAAGGACGGCGGACATCCTGCCAGATGGACTGGAGCCAACCGGACGGATATTGCTTTACATTGGATTTATAGAGCTTGCCTTCAGAAGAATGATGTTGACTTGAAAACGGCTGTTGAGAATGTTTATAGTCCTCTATCATATACTGTGAAAGAAGGATTTCAGCATGACAACAGCTATTTTCAGCATGGCGTGCAGCTTTATATCGGTGGTTATGGAGACGAAATACTGAAAGGAGTAACACAGGTAGCTCTATATACTAAAGGAACGAAATATGCATTGGATGATGAGAGAATACAATTTCTGAGGCATTTTATGTGCGGCACTTATTATCAGGTTATACGTGGACAATACATGCTTTTCGATGTATTGGGAAGAGGAGTGAGCCGTAATAATGCTACCCAAAAGAGTCATGCCGCCTTGTTTGCCAAACGAATGCTGGAGCTCGCCCCGGCACATATTGATGAATACAATGCGATTATAGCCAGATTGGAAGGCAAGAAGTCCGCCAACTATGGAATAAAGCCGTTACACACTCATTATTTCAGAGGAGACTATGCTCTTCATGTCCGTCCCCACTATACATTTGACGTTCGTATGGTTTCCAATCGTACCATGCGATGCGAATATGGGAATGGTGAAAATCTGAAAACCTATTTTATGTCCGACGGATGTACAAACATCGTGACCGAAGGGGACGAGTACGCCCGCATCTTTCCGGTATGGAACTGGAATCGTATTCCTGGAGTGACTGCTCCTCAACTGGATACCATTCCACGAACTGTAATTGATTGGCAAACGAAGGGAACTTCCGTATTTGCAGGAGGAGTCTCTGATAGTCTTTATGGCGTATCTGTTTATTCATATCTTGATACCTATGCTGATATAAATACCGCAGCTAAAAAGTCCTGGTTCTTTTTCGATGATGAAATCATTTGTTTGGGAGCGGGGGTTAATTCGACAGCCGGTGTACCGGTATGTACTACTATCAATCAATGTTTGCTTTCGAAAAAGGAGGTCATATTGTCACAAAGTAAGAAGCAGTCGATGGTGAAAGAAGGAGATTTCGTCTATGATTCTCCCGAATGGGTATTGCACAATGGAATTGGTTATGTCTTTCCCGCCGGCGGAAATCTCTTTTTGAGCAAGAAGATACAGACGGGATCGTGGTACAGCATTAATCATACTGAATCTAAAAATGAGCAGCAGCAAGAGGTCTTTACTTTGGGATTTAATCATGGTTGTAATCCTCGGAATGCTACCTATGCCTATATCGTGGTGCCTGGGATTCATTCTGCCCGCAAGATGAATAACTACAGGAAGAGTCCCGTCGAAATTCTGGCGAATACGGATTCTATGCAGATAGTGAGGCATACGAAATTGGGAATATGGCAAATGGTATTTTATAAAGAGGGTACATTCCGTAACGGAGAGCTTTCTGTAAGTGTGGATAAAGCCTGTGCATTGATGATTAAGGATGGACACAGTGGTAATGCCGAACTGCATATTGCTGATCCTGGGCAGACACAATCTTGTATTAAAGTTGAATTGCTGATTCCTGAAATATCCAGCGAGCGAAAGACTGTTTTATGTGATTTTAGAAATACCGGTATCTATGCCGGTGCATCCAAAGCATATAAATTAAAAAATATATTATGAAGAAATTACTTTTGATTCTTTTTCTAAGCATAGCTTATTTATGCACGACACATGCACAATCGTTTACTAAACTCGAAGTGAAGCAATCGATGCGTAGGGTAGCCGATTGGCAGATCGGTCATTACAACAGAGCTGTTTATGGTGATCTCAACTGGGTGAATGCCACCTTTTTCCTGGGACTTGCTTATTGGGCAGAGATCGCCGAGAAGGACGATCAGGATGACTTCTATTATAAATGGCTGACCCGCCTGGGAAGTCGTAACTATTGGCAGGTAGATAAACGGATGTATCATGCAGATGATATTTGTATTGCTCAAACCTATCTGTATCTGTACGAAAAGTACAAGCAAAAGGACATGATTGTTCCTACTCTGGCGCGTACGGAGTGGGTGGTCGCCAATCCTCCTTCGGGTTCGTTTCAGTTGACTTACGGAGATGCCACGACATTAGAACACTGGACTTGGTGTGATGCTCTTTTCATGGCACCCCCCGTTTATCTGAAACTCTATAATATCACTGGTGATAAGAAATTCATTCGCTTTATGGATAAAGAGTACAAAGCGACTTACGAGTTCCTGTTCGATAAAGAAGAAAATCTCTTCTACCGTGACCACCGTTATTTTGATATGAAAGAGAGTAATGGTGCCAAAGTCTTTTGGGGACGGGGCAATGGCTGGGTGCTTGGCGGACTGGTAGAAATGCTACGTGAACTGCCTGCCAAGAGCAAATATCGTCCGTTCTATCAGGAACTGTTTCAGAAACTCTGTTACCGCATCGCTAATTTACAGAGCAGCGACGGGTTCTGGCGTGCAAGTCTGCTCGATCCGGACGCTTATCCATCACCAGAAACAAGCTGTAGCGGTTTCTTCGTATATGCCCTTGCCTATGGACTGAACGAGGGACTTTTACCAAAGGAAAAGTTCCTGCCTGTAGTAGAGAAAGGATGGAAAGCACTGCTTTCTGCGGTAGAAGAAGACGGTAAACTAGGATATGTACAACCTATCGGTGCCGACCCAAAGAAAGTGACCCGCAATATGACAGAAGTATACGGACCGGGTGCTTTCCTGCTTGCCGGAACGGAAATGTATCGTATGGCAGAAGACGCTCCGAAACAGAATGCTACTATCCCGCAGAACCGTATTCAGGAAATTGCAGCTATGCTTCCCGATCGACCGCAGGGGATAGGAACGTCTTATAAGGACAGGACTTTCTGGAATAAGATAAAAGAGAGTGACGACGCTAAACAACTTCTGGAAAAGGAAGCTCCTGCTTTGTTAAAGCAGGGGATGCCCCCTTTTGTCGATTCACTGTACCTGCATTTGAATAAGACGAACGTTCGTTTGCCTGGAGAGAATATGATGAATGCCCGTTATCAATATCTGTACAGGCTGACTTTGGCTGAATGCCTTGAAAATAAGAGGCGTTATGTCCCTGCCATCGAAAAAGCTCTGGTGGCTCTTTGCAGTCAGAAGCCTTGGTCTATTCCTGCCCACGACCGCGGTCTGAAGAATTATAAAGGAACGGATTATTATGTAGACTTGGTGGTTGCTACTGCCGGAAACGGTATTGCTCAGTGTGTTACCATGCTGGACGATCGTCTGTCGCCGGAGGTAAGGGCACGGGTGCAGTGTGCTTTCCGTGAGAAGGTTTTCCGTCCGGTCTACCGTTGTCTGGAAGAGACAAAACCATTTTGGTGGTTCACCGCTACCAATAACTGGAACTCTGTGTGTCTGGCGGGTGTTACCGGTGCGGCTCTTGCCTTGTTGCCCGATAAGGAGGAACGTGCTTACTTTGTTGCGGCAGCCGAAAAGTATAACGTGTATGGAATGAAGGGGTACGCTGACGACGGCTACTGTAGTGAAGGTGTAGGTTATTATAATTATGGTTTCTGTGCCTACATTCTGTTGCGTGAAGAAGTATACCGGGCAACGCAGGGAAAGATCGACTTCTTTCAGACTCCCAAGTTTGTCCGTATCGCCCGGTATGGGAAGAAGATACAGATGAATGAAGGAGTGTGCCCCGCCTATTCGGATTGTCGCATCGGGTTGTCGCCGGACAAGTTTATTCTCAGTTACTGCGACCGGGCGCTGGGTATTACTTCTGCAGAAGAACAGCCTGTTTTACCCAAAGGAAACAACTTGTCCCTTCACCTTCTCGAACTTTTCACAAGTCAGGTTGCAAAGGTTGGAATGACAGACGGAATCCGTCAGGTATTGCAGGAAGAGTCGGATGCTTTGCGCGCTTATTATGAGCAGGCAGGTATTTTGATTGCTCGTCCTGCCGGTGGAACTTCCTGTCGTCTGGCCATATCAGCCAAGGGCGGAACCAATGCGGAGAATCATAACCACAATGATGTCGGTTCTTATGCCGTAGCTTTGGGAAGTGAAACGATGGTTGGCGATCAGGGTGGTCCGAACTCCTATCCCGGTGATTACTTTAACGGAGACGCTCCTCAGAAATATAAGATAAAAGGATCATTCGGTCATCCGGTTCCTGTAGTAGACGGACGAACACAGTCCTCGGGTGGCAAAGCGAAAGGCGTTGTGCTACAGAAAGAATTTACGAACGAAAAAGATGTATTCAGTATTGACTATACCTCTGCCTATTCCACCCCCAATTTGGATAAGCTCATTCGTACTTTCGTTTACGACCGCCAGGGTGAAGGCAACTTTACAGTTGGCGATGAATTTACAGCGAAAACACCGATCCGATTCGAAACAGCCATAACGACACGAGCCGACTGGAAAATCCTGGACGATACACATCTTCTGCTGGCTACTGATTCCGAACAGATGATTGTAGCTATTGAGGCATCCGGTAAAGTGGCGTTTACTTCCGAAACGATTGAAGTGAACTCTCCGGCATATACACGTATCGGGATTGCATTGAAAAATCAGTCGAAGGAAGGATATATCCGATTGAAGATGTACACAAAATAAGTCTGTGTATTAGATATATGAAGTATTTATAGGGCATATATGCCCAGCGTGCAGGACATATATGTCCAACGTGCAGGAGATAGTTACCCTGCACATTGGCTATATATGTCCTGCAATCAGATTATAGTTGCCCTGCAAACGGGGGAAGAAGGTACTATCTTTATCTTCTTGTTTTTATTCTTGCTACTTTCGCTTAAACTGTCTATTTTTGAGGCTGCATTTCCATACTTGAATACGAGTACCTCATTATTAATAGAATAAAACAATGAAAAACAGGTTTCTGATCATATGCACAGTTTTGTTTCTCTCCTCTTGTTTGGCGTATGGACAAGAGCAAGCATCTGTAACAAATGACTTTTCTGAAAATAAACAAGGTTGTATTCAGCATCCCTGGCAAGGCAAGAAAGTAGGATACATCGGAGATTCCATCACAGACCCGAATTGCTACGGTGATAATATAAAGAAGTACTGGGACTTTCTGAAAGAATGGCTGGGGATCACTCCTTTTGTTTACGGCATTAGTGGAAGGCAGTGGGATGATGTACCCCGTCAGGCGGAAAAGCTGAAGAAAGAACATGGCGGAGAAGTCGATGCTATCCTGGTTTTTATGGGGACAAACGATTATAATAGTAGTGTGCCTATCGGTGAGTGGTTTACGGAACAAGAAGAGCAAGTGCTGTCTGCTCACGGTGAGATGAAGAAGATGGTGACGCGGAAAAAGCGTACGCCTGTCATGACTCAAGACACTTATAGAGGTCGTATTAATATAGGAATCACTCAACTGAAGAAACTTTTCCCGGATAAGCAGATCGTTCTGCTGACTCCTTTGCATCGTTCGTTGGCTAACTTCGGCGATAAGAATGTCCAGCCGGATGAAAGCTATCAGAATGGTTGCGGAGAATATATAGATGCTTATGTGCAGGCTATTAAGGAGGCAGGAAATATATGGGGAATACCTGTCATAGACTTTAATGCAGTGACAGGTATGAATCCGATGGTTGAAGAACAGCTTATTTATTTCTATGATGCCGGCTATGACCGTTTGCATCCCGACACCAAAGGGCAGGAGCGTATGGCACGCACTTTGATGTATCAGTTACTTGCACTGCCTGTCGCTTTTTAATTATTCAAATATCCGCAGGACTTGACAAAGGCATTTTTTTGTTGTATATTTGCAGGAGTCATACAGGCAATAAAGTAACAACCCATTAAAAAATGAAACGAAATGCACCTTATCAATCATCTTAACCGAACCGAAAAAAATAGTGTAACATTATAACAAAATACAAAGGGGATCATATGCAAATCAGCATCTATGTGAACCGGTGATAAGCTTGAGGCTGCAACCTTTTATACGGTTTGCAGCCTTTTTTGTTGCATAAAATCAAGAAATACGTGCTTAAAAGGTGTACTGGAGTTTATAATAAATGGGGAGACCGTTTATAATAAACGATGCAACTATTTATTATAAACTCAACTGCGATTTTAGTATTGATGGTAAAAAGTTTTCTATATGTCAGAAGAACCCGTAGAGAGTTTTCTTTTATTTGACTTAGCAGACTGCGAATTATCGTAACATGACAATCTTTTACTTTATTGCCCGATTTGCCCCCTATATCTGCCCGATTTACCTCCCGTCTCATTGCGTTCTTCTCCCTATTTTTGTGCATTAAATATTCTTATTTTTATCAATGATGAAAGATGCTGCATGATATGCACGACGGAGATGGAAAGTGCGTGGCTGTTCTGCGGGATGTTGTTTTGAAGAAAAATAGTACAATATTCCATGCTTGTTGTACTATTCTCCATAGGAATATAGATAGTTAATCGTAAATTTGTAATTTAATTGTGCCTTATACTTTTTATAAGCATTTATAGAAGAATATCATGAAATACTGGATGTTATTGTTTGCCCTTTTGTGGGTATCTTACGGAACGGGCATGGCCCGGAAAACGGAAAAAGTAGTAAATAACGGAATTCCCTGGTTTGACGACAGGGGAGAGATAGTCAATGCCCACGGTGCCTGCATTGTGGAAGAGAATGGCAGATATTATCTTTTCGGGGAATATAAGTCGGACAAGAGCAATGCTTTTCCGGGTTTCAGTTGTTATTCATCTGATGATTTGGTGAACTGGAAGTTCGAACGTGTTGTACTGCCGATGCAGTCAAGCGGAATTCTTGGCCCTGATCGTGTAGGCGAGCGTGTGAAAGTCATGAAATGCCCTTCTACCGGCGAGTATGTGATGTATATGCATGCAGACGATATGAACTATAAAGATCCCCATATCGGTTATGCTACCTGTAGCACTATAGCAGGTGAATATAAACTTCACGGACCTCTGTTGTATGAAGGTAAGCCTATTCGCCGCTGGGATATGGGGACTTATCAGGACACGGACGGTACCGGATATCTGCTGTTGCACGGAGGAATTGTCTATCGTTTGAGTAAGGACTACCGTACGGCAGAGGAAAAAGTGGTATCGGGAGTAGGTGGTTCTCACGGAGAGTCTCCGGCAATGTTTAAAAAGGACGGCACGTATTTCTTCTTGTTCTCCAATCTGACCAGTTGGGAGAAGAATGATAATTTCTACTTTACAGCCCCTTCCGTCAAAGGGCCGTGGACCAGACAAGGTTTGTTTGCTCCCGAAGGAAGCCTGACCTATAATTCACAGACCACTTTTGTGTTTCCTTTAAAGTGTGGTGAAGATACGATTCCTATGTTTATGGGCGATCGCTGGTCTTATCCGCATCAGGCTTCGGCTGCCACCTATGTGTGGATGCCTATGCAGGTGGATGGAACAAAGCTTTCTATTCCGGAATACTGGCCTTCCTGGGACGTTGATAAGTTGAAACCCGTAAATCCTCTGCGCAAAGGAAAAACCGTCGATTTAAAGAAGATAACGTTCAGTAAAGAAGCTGACTGGAAAGTGGAGGAAGGAAGAATATCTTCCAATGTAAAAGGAAGTACGCTGAGCATTCCTTTCACTGGCTCTTGTGTGGCTGTTATGGGCGAAACGAACTGTCATAGCGGATATGCGCGTATGAATATCCTTGATAAGAAAGGGGAGAAAATATATTCTTCACTGGTCGATTTCTATAGTAAGGCGAATGATCATGCAACGCGTTTTAAGACTCCCCAATTGGCTGAAGGGGAATATACGCTGGTGATTGAAGTTACGGGCATCAGCCCCACATGGACTGATAAAACGAAGAGAATCTATGGCAGCGACGATTGCTTTGTGACCATTACTGATATTGTAAAACTGTAATATTTATGAGAAATAGAATTTTATTTTCTTTCCTTGCTTGGGTAGCAGTGATCGTGTCCGTTCAGGGTAAACAAAAAGATTTTGTTTTGCAGTCCGGTCAGCCGGTTGCGATAGCTTGCAGCGGTTCGGAAGCACCGGTGGTGCGTACTTCGCTGGACTTGTTGTCCCGTGACCTTCAGACTGTATTGTCGGCAACTGCCCATATAGACACAAACACCGGAAACATCATAGTAGGAACGATCGGACAGAGCAAGCTGATTGAGCAGGCAGGCATCGATATTTCCGCATTAAAAAACAAAAAGCAGGCTTTCATGCTCGCCGTCTCAGAAGATGGAAAGCTAGTAGTAGCCGGCAGCGACAGTCACGGTACAGCCTACGGCATACTTGAAATATCCCGTCTGCTGGGCGTTTCCCCTTGGGAATGGTGGGCAGATGTGACTCCGGAGAAGAAAGAGACATTTCGTCTTTCGGGCAAGTTTAGAGAGTTGCAGTCTCCTTCTGTGGAGTATCGGGGCATCTTTATTAATGATGAAGATTGGGGACTGATGCCTTGGAGTAACAAGACCTACGAACCGTCGGATGTGAAAGGAGAAATCGGGCCGCGTACCAACGAACGTATTTTTGAGTTGCTGCTTCGTTTGCGGGCCAATACCTACTGGCCTGCCATGCACGAGTGTACCCTTCCTTTCTTTCTGACGAAGGGCAATCGGGAAGCAGCGAAAAAGTATGGCATCTTTATGGGAGCTTCCCACTGCGAACCGATGGCGTGCAATGCTGCCGGAGAATGGAAAATACGTGGAAAAGGAGCATACGATTACGTGAATAACAGTCCGGCCGTTTATCAGTTTTGGGAAGATCGTGTGAAAGAAGTTGCCGGACAAGAGATACTTTACACGCTGGGTATGCGTGGCGTTCACGATGGAAAGATGCAGGGAGCCAAGACGGTAGAAGAGCAGAAAGCCGTCCTGGACCGGGTATTTGTTGACCAGCGCGGCTTGCTCGAAAAGTACGTGAATAAAGACGTAACACAAGTGCCGCAGGTCTTTATTCCTTATAAGGAAGTGCTCGATATTTATCATGCGGGGCTGCAAGTACCCGAAGACGTGACCTTGATGTGGTGTGATGATAACTACGGCTATATCCGCCATTTCCCCACTGCCGAAGAGCGTGCCCGTAAAGGCGGCAACGGAGTCTATTATCATGTTTCCTACTGGGGACGCCCGCACGATCATTTATGGTTGAGCACCATGAGTCCATCACTCATTTATCAACAGATGAAGCAGGCTTACGATCAGGGAATACAGAAAATGTGGATACTGAACGTCGGCGACATCAAGCCTGCCGAGTATCAGATAGAACTGTTCATGGATATGGCATGGAATCTGGATAAGGTATCTTCCGAAGGAGTGACCGCACATCTGAAACATTGGCTGGAACGGGAACTGGGAACCTCTTGTGCAAAGACCATCCTCTCCGTTATGCAGGAACATTATCGCTTGGCACATATCCGCAAACCCGAATTTATGGGAAATACACGGGAGGAAGAAAAGAATCCGGTCTATCGGGTAGTCAAAGACTTACCGTGGAGCGAAAGAGAGATAAACGAACGTCTGAATGCTTACAGCGAACTTTCGGAAACAGTAGAGAAAGCTGCTTCTAAAGTACCTGCCGGTAGGCAGAGTGCTTACTTCGAACTGGTGAAATATCCCGTACAGGCTGCGACACAAATGAATCGCAAACTGTTATACGCCCAATTGGCACGCCACGATAAGGAAGACTGGGAAAAGAGTGATGCCGCTTACGACAGCATTGCTGCACTGACTCAACACTATAACTCATTGGAGAATGGAAAATGGAATCGCATGATGGACTTCAAACCCCGCAAGCTCCCTGTATTCAACCGTGTGGAAAGAAAGGCGGCTACTGCTCCGATGACAGCGGACCGTAAAGCAGTCTGTCAATGGAACGCGGCGGAGGCAAAGAAGGGAAACGCTATTGTCTGCGAAGGTTTGGGATATGAAAGCAAAGCCGCAGAGATAAAAAAAGGCGATGCGCTGACTTTCTCCTTTGGCAATCTGAAAACGGACTCGGTAGAGGTGGATATCCGGTTACTTCCCAACCATCCGGTGCATGGCGATAAGTTGCGTTTCACGGTTTCTCTGGATGGTGCCGAGCCTGAAGTGATAGCTTACGAAACGAAGGGACGCAGCGAGGAATGGAAAGAGAACGTGCTTCGTAATCAGGCAATCCGGAAAATCGTACTTCCCGTTACGGGTAAGAAATCACATCAACTGGTCATCAAGGCATTGGATGAGGGAGTGATACTGGATCAGGTAATGCTTTATGAGGTGAATCGTAACAGTTCAGGTATTTGAAGTTTCTGTCATTCGGAAAGATATCTAAGGGAACGCAGTGAAGGATCTCTTCTCTCTTGTACAGTAAGAGGAGATTCTTCCTCTCTTTGCTTACCCCTTGGACATTACAAGCATTTGCCGTTGGCAGGAGCATTTCAGCAAAGAATTTTTTCTTTTAACTCACATTACAGCTCAAGTGTCCCCAATATCTGTTGGAAGCAGTCAGCTTTATACGATTAATTGATTGATTCTCCTGTATTCGTAAGGAGTCTGATTATATACAGAACGGAATATCTTATAGAAATGCCCCAGATTCCTAAATCCACAATTTGTACATATCTCCTTGATCGGCATACTGGTAATAGATAGCTGAGTAGTGGCATATTGCATTTTAAACTCATTTATTAAATCAGTCAGAGATTTATGAAAGTGCAGTTTCACGATCCTATTCACATAATCGATATTACGGTCACATAAAGTGACGAACCCCGCAATTCCCTGAATAAAAAATTCCGGACTATTGAATTTTTGAATAGCATTGAATAGCCAAACCGGTATCTCTGAAGAATCTTCCACCTTTTCATTAGCTGTAATCTGCCGGAAAATGAAAAGCAACAGACTATCGAGCTGTATATTGGATCGCCCGTATTTCATTGCTTCTTCCGCCCGCGAAGATAGTCTTTTCACAATATCCCTTGATAATCTCATCTGAAATGGGAACATACCGGTAGTCCAAAAGTACAAGTTACTCCATTCAAAATATCGCTGACGGAAATAATCTAAAGTCTCCACGGGAAAAGCCACATTCACAATAACGATCCCTTTTCCCGAAGAGGAAAACGTATGCCTGTCTTTGGGACGTACCATAATTAAATCTCCCGGAGATAGTCTAAACTGATGTCCATTGACATGGTGAATGCCTGTTCCCTTTTCAACCCATAAGATTTCAGCATAGTCATGTGAATGTAAGGACAAGTCCTGAGAAGAGGTTATATTCACTCTTGCAATATGAAACTTTTCATTTGCACTCAGAAAATAGGATAGCTTAAAAACGGAATCTCTCATATTCTTTTTTGATTTGATTGCAATATTAAGAGTTAGCCTTCACAAACACAACCCGTGAAGACTCTTTTTTATATGTCAAAGCATAAAAAGTCGGAATAGCGTAAAAAAACTACCGCTATGAATAATTTCTATCGGAAAAACGTATATGGACAACCTCTACCTTTGTCCCCATCAGCTAATACTAAAAGAATCATATCATGAAAGGCTTTATAACTAACATCCAACGAATGTCTATCCATGACGGTCCGGGAATTCGTTCTACCATCTTCTTAAAAGGATGCAATCTGAGATGTAAGTGGTGTCATAACCCTGAAACCTGGAGCATGAAACCGCAACTCCAGTATATTGAAGACAAATGTATCCATTGTTTCTCTTGTATAACGGTATGTGAGTATGAAGTTCTGTTCATCGACTCAAACAGATTATCCATTCATCGCGAACGGTGTACTGATTGTGGGAAATGCACAGAGCGCTGCACTTCGGGCGCACTGTCCTGGATTGGGAAAGAAGTTGATTCTTCGGACATCATACATGAAATTCTCCAGGACCTTATTTACTATCAGAAATCCGGAGGAGGAATTACCCTCTCAGGGGGTGAACCTTTGCAGCAAAAAGATTTTGCGTTAGATATTCTCCAAAAATGCCGGGAACATAGAATACACACAGCTGTAGAAACCAATCTGTTGACTGATGTTAACACGTTGGAGGCATTCCTTCCTTGGGTTGATTTATGGATGTGCGATTTTAAAATGGCCGATGACACATTACACCGGAAATGGACCGGACACTCCAATGTTCCTATTATAAAGAACCTGGAATTTCTAGCCAAACAAGCTGTTCCTTTGACCATTCGTACACCGGTCATTCCCAACGTCAATGATTCCGAAGAAGCTATCGAGTCAATATGCCGCTTCATTCGGCAATTACCTAATCAGCCTGCTTATGAATTGCTGGGATTTCATTCATTGGGATTCGTTAAGTTCGAGAATTTAGGAATGAAGAATCCCTTAAGCAATTCTGCTTTTTTAAAGAAAGGACAATTACAAAAACTAAAGGAAATACTGATCAGATATAATTTAAACAATAACAAAAAATGAAGAATTACGAGCAAAAAATAGCGAATCTGCGTATGCGGAAACTCGCTCAAACTCAGGAAAAGATTGAAAAGGAAGGACTTCTGGACGAAGATGACTATGGACGGGTGGTTCCTCCGGAAAATTTGTGGAATATCATACCTAACCATCCCGATGGTTCTTTCTACGGATTTGATGCATGGGCTGATAACTTTTGCAGCCTGATGAATATTCATCCGGTATATATTGATGCCGATGATGCTTTTGCAGGAAGATGGATGTATTTCATGTCTAAAATGCGACCCAATAAATGGAATCCGGATTATTCTTATGACTTTCTAAAAGAGAATATCAAGAAGTATGACCTCATTTGTGGTATTGGCGATGACGCTCATTTCGCTCCTGATTATGAAATCGGGGTAAAATTAGGATGGAATGGCTTGATAAAGAAGATAGAACATTACCAATCCATGCATCATTCAGAAGAGCAACAACACTTCTACAGCTTGCATCTAAGGGTCATACGTAGTGTGCAGGGGTGGATACAGCGTCATATCGACCAGGCATATAGAATGGCTGCATCTGCAACAGACGATTGTTCTAAAAACAACTTACTGGAAATAGCCAAAGTAAACGAGAGCATTATCAATGATGCCCCAACGACATTAAGAGAAGCCTGTCAGTGGATCATATGGTATCATCTTGCATCAAGAACTTACAACCGTGATGGAGCTGGCGGACAAATTGATACTTTATTGGCTCCTTTTTATGAAAAAGATTTGGCAGAAGGAAGGATTGATAAAGAAACGGCCGTTTATTATTTGGCGTGTTTTTTACTGAACGACCCTGTCTACTGGCAATTGGGAGGTCCCGACGAATCAGGTAAAGACCAAACTTCCCCCCTTTCATTCTTAATACTGGAAGCTGCCGATAAAATCAATACCTCTTTAAATCTGACAGTGAGAGTGTTCGATGGTCTGAACAAGGACTTATTCCGGAAATCCGTAGAGTACCTGGTTAAGAACAAGAATGGATGGCCCAGATTCTCAGGAGATAAAGCATTGGTAGAAGGATTTATGAAGAACGGCTTCAGTGCACAACTGGCTCGCCGTCGTATAGCAGTGGGATGCAACTGGATGTCGCTGCCCGGACTGGAATATACAATGAATGACCTTGTGAAAATAAATATGGCGAAAGTTTTTGAGGTATCCTATACGGAAATGATGAATGAACAAAAAGATCATAGCACCTCCCGGCTCTGGATGTTATTCAACGAGCATTTGGCTAAGGCAGTCCAAACATCAGCCGACGGAATTCGCCATCACCTGAAATTTCAAAAATACAATGAGCCGGAGTTATTACTAAATCTATTGAGCCACGGGCCATTGGAAAAAGGCAAAGACGTATCGGACGGTGGAGCGGAATACTACAACCTGGCAATTGACGGAGCCGGATTGGCTACTGTCGCTGACTCTTTTGCCGCTTTGGAACAGCGCATCGAGTTGGAAAACAAATTGTCCTGGAATACCCTGACCGAATATCTGAGAAACAATTTCTCAGGAGACGGAGGATGCAGAATACGGCATTTATTGAAGAACAGCGAAAAATATGGAGCCGCCGAATCCTTGGGCGAAAAGTGGGCGATTCGGATCAAAGAAACATTTACAGAACTGGTACGTTTGCAGTCCGAACCGGACAAACGCCGGATTTTTATTCCCGGCTTCTTCTCTTGGGCAAATACGGTAGGATTCGGACAAAGTGTGGGAGCTACTCCCGACGGACGTTTAGCGCAAACACCTATCTCTCATGGAGCAAATCCCACTCCCGGTTTTGTAAAAGACGGCGCATCGCTTTCACTTGCTACCATTATAGCTAAAATTCAGCCGGGATATGGCAATACGGCACCCATGCAATGGGAGCTGGACCCTACATTCGCCAATATGGATAATATAGAGTTAATCATGTCCATCATCAGGGCACACTTCGACTTGGGAGGTACTTTGATTAACGTCAATATTATGAATAAGGATACTGTATTGGCTGCCCATAAAGATCCTGCCGGATATCCGGAACTGGTAGTCCGTGTTACCGGATTTACAGCCTACTTTTCCATGTTGTCCCCTCAATTCAGACAATTGGTAGTAGACCGTATCTTAGAAAGCTAAATCATATTCACTCTAAAAATCTTATATCATGAAAATCATTGATGAACACACATTTGAAGGAAAGGGATATCACCCGTTCCTGATAACCGACAGGTGGCAGGTAGCCTATCTCAATTATGCGGAGGCCGAATCTCTGGAGCAAATTGAGAAACTGGATATCCACCATCAGACAGATGAAGTATTTATACTGTTGCAGGGAAAAGCAGCTTTGATCGGTGCTTCTGTCACCGATCAAAATATTACCTATGATGTAGTAAATATGCAACCGGGTATAGTGTACAATATCCGAAGAGAAGTATGGCACAAGATCGCCATGCAACCGGGGAGCCAGGTACTCATCATAGAGAATAACGACACCCATCTGAATGATTTTGAATTTTTCGAATTAACAGAGTCTCAAAAGTCCCAACTGCGGGAATGCGTAACTAAAATCGTTTCACTCACCGAAAATTAAAACAAGTATGGAAACTACAGTTATTTCGGGTTTCTTATTAATTCTGCTGGCTGGTGGTTGTTCCGGCACGTTTGCTTTGCCTTTTAAACACAACTCACAGTGGAAATGGGAAAACAATTGGTTTATCTGGAGTATCATCGCTCTTCTTGTCGCTCCCTGGATAATGGCATTTATCTCTATTCCTGACTTGGAAAGTGTATATGCTCATGAAAGCAACACGGTACTGCTAGTGGCTTTCTTCGGCCTTTTATGGGGAATTGGCGCTATACTATTCGGAAAAGGAATTGATTATCTGGGAGTTTCGCTCAGTCTTCCCATTATGCAAGGATTGATTAATGTGGTAGGGACTTTGATGCCTGTCATTCTCAGAAACCCTTCGGAATTGCTAACACCTACGGGACTAAAGTTACTTACAGGTACAGTAATTATTCTTGCCGGAATCATTTTCTTTGCGATAGCAGGGCACAACAGAGATAGCAAAAGCCGCCAGACGCACTCTGAAACACCTATTAAGAAAAATTTCAGGAAAGGGTTAATTATCTGTTTGCTTGCAGGAATATTCGGACCTATGATTAACTTTGCTTTCGTTTATGGGGCACCCTTACAAGAAAAGGCTGTAGCAACGGGAGCATCTTCTCTTTATGCAGCCAACGTGATATGGAGTATCGCTTTGAGTGCCGGATTTATTATTAATCTCCTTGAATGTATCCGTTTGTTCGGCAAGAATCAATCTTGGAAAACTTACCGACATCGTACAACCGGAGGCCTGATAATGGCTTCTCTGGCAGGGGTATTATGGTATCTGAGCATTATGTTCTATGGTATGGGAGGCAGTTTTATGGGAGTTTTAGGAGCTTCTGTGGGCTGGGCTACCATGCAATCGACAGCTATTATTGCAGGTAATGTGGCCGGACTTGCTTCCGGCGAGTGGAAAGGAGCTACCCGCTATGCCATCCGGATGATGGTGATAGGATTGGTATGTCTCATCGGAGGAGTGGTGGTGATTGCCCTCTAACGACTATACTTAACTATTTATATTGACTTAATTATTATGTTATTCAAAAAGTCTAACTTATGGAGAATTTAGCCATTTCATTTTTTGAACGAATAAAAGAACAGGTGACGCTGAGAACCATAAAATATTGCATTTTAATGGCAGGTTTCCTGTGTGTATGTGTTCCTTCGCTTTACGGTGTAGAAAATCTGAACGTAACCGGAAAAGTCGTAGACTCCTCTGGTGAACCTCTGATTGGAGTATCTATCAAGGTAGAGAACAAAAATATGGGTACTACTACTGATATAAACGGAAACTTTACGCTCGCTGACATCCCTAAAAATACGGTGCTTGTTCTTACATATATCGGGATGGAGACGCAAAAAGTAACGGTGACACAAAATAGGCTGAACATCGTTATGCGTGAAAACAGCGTACAACTGGAAGAGGTGGTAGCCATTGGCTATGGTACAGTGAAAAAAGAGGAGTTGACCAGTGCTGTCACTAAAGTAGGGGAAGAATCGTTTAATGCGGGGGTAACTACCAGTCCGATTAACTTGCTGAACGGCAAAGTACCGGGATTATCCATTCGCAATACAAGCGGAAATGACCCGAACGCATCACCGGAGATACATTTAAGAGGTATCGGATCTATCCGGGCAGGAAGTGCTCCGCTGATAATTGTCGACGGAACTTACAGTACCATGTCCGAGTTGCAGGCAATCAACGCTAATGATATCAAGTCCTTTAATGTTCTGAAAGATGGTTCGTCTGCCGCTATTTACGGTACACGAGGCAGTAATGGGGTTATCATCGTAGAAACCAAAAATGCGTCTAAAGGCAAAGCCAGTATCGAATATACCAGTTATTATTACACAGAAAGACCGGTGCGGAAACTGGAAATGATGTCTGCCGATGAATATATGGGATATTTGAAAGACAAAGGGCACTCCACCATCAACAACGATTACGGCTTCTCAACCGACTGGACGGATCAGCTGATCCGAAATAATTTCAGTTATTACCAGGGAGTTTCTTTCTCAACAGGAACGGAGAACTCATCCATACGAGGCTCTGTCGGTTACCGGGATTCTGAAAGTATGGTAATCAACACTGGCAATAAGCAACTGACGGGGAGAGTAAACTTCAAGCAGTATTTTTTCGACAAGAAGCTGACTATAGAAGGTACGTTGAACGGAGCAAACACTCAATCGGATTATACTGATTACGGAGCTTTCATGCAAGCTATCGTATATCATCCCACGGCACCTGTTTATAATCAGGAAGGAAAATTCTTCGAATACGCAGGAGTAGGACCTTATAATCCGGTAGCCTTACTTTCGCAAGTAGATAACAGAGGAGAACGTTATACCTACTCCGGCAATCTGTCTGCTAATCTCAAAGTATTGCCTTGTCTGAGTGTATATGCTATGATGTCTGCCAACAACGATACCTACGAAGGTTCCAAATATATCAGCCGTGATTCTCGCTACAGTGTATTAGGAGGCTTTGAAGGGCAGGCAGATATGAATACTTATTTCTACAAGAAACGAACATTTGAAGCCTATGCCAATTACAGTTTCTCCACTGATGTACATAATCTGACAGCTCTTGCCGGTTATTCATTCAACAGAGAAGACAGAACCTGGCACAATGCGTCCAACTCAGGATTCCTGACAGATATTCCGGGAGCTAACAATATTGGTAATGGTACGTATCTGGAAGATGGACTTGCCTCAATGGGAAGGGGACAGGATGAATCAAAGTTAATAGCTTTCTTCGGTCGTATCAACTATTCATATAAAGGTAAATATCTGTTCAATGCGAGTGTCAGACGCGAAGGTTCTACCCGCTTTGGAGAGAATCATAAATGGGGCTGGTTTCCTGCTGTCTCTGCCGGATGGAGAATATTGGAAGAAAATTTCTTTAGTGATGCTACCCCGCTTAGCAACCTCAAACTACGTGTAGGCTTTGGTATCACCGGAAATCAGGATATTCCTTTATATGCTTCCATAGCCAAATACAATGATCTCGGATATGCTTACTATAATGGAAAATGGGACAAAGTTTATGGTCCTGTCAGCAACCCGAATCCCGACTTGAAATGGGAGAAGAACGCTGAATACAACGCAGGTGTCGATTTCGGAATATGGAACGACAGGCTGACGGCAAGTGTAGATTACTATTATCGTAAAACCACTGATCTGCTGGATTGGTATGATGCGCAAATGCCTTCAAATATATACAGTACGATATTTACCAATGTAGGTACACTGACCAATCAAGGTATTGAATTTGCTATCGGGTATGATGTAATTCGCAACAAAGAACTGAAATGGCATCTTGACGGAGGATTCTCATACAATGAGAATAAATTGGTCTCCTTGGCAAACAGTTCTTACCGTGCCAATCACATCACTTACAATCCTCTTTCTTCACCTGCCAACGGTCAGACTACGTATATACTGGAAGAAGGCAAACCCATTGGTACGTACTACGGATTAAAATACAGAGGTTTCAACAGTGCCGGTAAATGGGTATTTGAGGACAGGGATGAGGACGGTGCTTATTCGGATAAAGACTACACTTATTTGGGCAACGGACTTCCAAAATGGTATTTCAATCTGGCCAGTACATTGACCTGGAAAGATTTTGATTTCTCTTTCCAACTTCGGGGTGCAGCCGGATTTAAGGTCCTGAATACCAAACGGATTTATTACGAGAACTCGGTGTCTTTACCTTTCAATCTATTGAAATCCGCATTGGGCAGACCTTTGAATGACGCTGCCACTTTTTCTGATTATTATCTGGAGAAAGGTAATTATTTGAAGTTAGACAACATAACTGTAGGGTATACGTTCGATTTGTCCCAATTGAAATATGTGTCAAATGCCCGGATTTATGCCACCGCCACCAATTTGCTGACCATAACCGGATATACAGGAGTTGATCCGGAAGTAGGTACAGGGCTCACGCCCGGATTCGATGATTCCGGTTACTATCCGCGTTCTACAACTCTTATGCTAGGTTTAAACATTAAATTTTGATTCACATGAAAAAGATTATCTATTTTATAACATTGCTTTTTCTGGTTGGTTGCGTCGACTTATCCGAAAATATGTATAATGATTTGGGTAAAGATAATTATTATCAGACAGAACAGGAATATGATGCGGCGTTTATGAATCAATACGCTTTCTTACGTACGATGTATGCTTGGAATGTATTTTATCTGCAAGAGATTACTACAGACGAAGCTTGTTTACCTCAAAAAGGGCGAGACGGTTATGACGGAGGTATCTACCAACGTATGCATTGGCACACATGGACCGACCAGGATGTCATTATCAACGGAGCATGGCAGGAACTGTTCAAAGCGGTGGGTTTCTGCAATCAGGTGCTGAATGATTTGAATAATTCCCGTTCCGATATTCTTCCAGAGAACAAGAAAAAGCTATATATTGCCGAGTCCCGGGCATTGAGGGCATTTTTCTATTCCATGCTGGTCGATATGTTCGGAAATGTTCCGATTGTAGAAAAGGTATCCGAACTAAATCCGCCAACTAAAACCAGAACTGAGGTTTTTAACTACGTGGAAAAAGAAATTGCGGAAGTCAAGGACCAGCTTCTGAGAAGTACAGATACCGGCAGCTACGGACGCTTTACTCAGGAAGCCGCATTAGCGCTATTATCCCGACTTTACCTCAATGCTGAAGTTTATACCGGAACATCCCGTCTGGACGATTGTATTTCTGTGTCACAGACTCTTCTTCAAAAAGGTTATCAGCTGGAATCTACTTGGGATGCTCCCTTTGCATGGAACAATGAGAATAGCAAGGAAAATATCTGGGTGATCCCTAATGACGAAATAGTTGCCAATGAGATGAGTGTCCTTTTCTACCGGAACATTCACTGGTCGCAGCGTTCGCAATGGGATTGGAAGAATCCGAATGGGGGATGGAATGGAGTCTGTACCGTAAGAGAGTTTATTGAAACGTATGATATTACTCACGACCGCCGTTGTAAGTATGATCCTCAAAACGGAATGTACGGACAATTTATGTGGGGCCCCCAATTCGATTTAAGCGGAAACCCGATTTTGGGAACCAATGAATATGCCGGACAACAGTTGGATTTCACCCTCGACTTGCCGGACATGGTAAACAACAAGGAGAATGCCGGTGCACGTAATATTAAATATAAAGTAAAAGTCGGTGCACAAGGCATGGAAAATGATTTTGCTCTGTTCCGGATTGCAGAAATCAACTTCAATCTGGCAGAAGCCACTCTTCGTAAATCGAATGAGGTGGATTCTAAGGCGCTGGAAGGTATAAACAAGATACGGACACGTGCAGGTGTTTCTACGTATGCAACCGGAGAACTGACTTTGGATGAGTTATACAGAGAAAAGGGAAGAGAAATGTGCTACGAGACTTTGCGAAGAACGGATATGATTCGCTTCGGACGTTTCATTCAACCGATGTGGGATAAGAATTATACAGATAAGGAAACAATCAATCTTTTTCCGATTCCCCTGCAGGCAACCAAACTCAATCCTGAGCTGAAACAGAATCCGGGATACACCAAATAAATTGTAAACGATTAAAAAGAAAAACCATGAAAAAGATATTTCATTTAGCTTGTTTTGCTTTCATCCTACTGGCGGCTGCTTGTTCCGATGAAAAAGAAGTGACACTTGAATATAATAAGATAGACGGTTTGCTTTCTCAATGCAATGAACTTTTATCTTCTTCCTCTGAAGGAGAAGATTTGGGTGATTTCGTAACCGGTTCGAAAGCTATTTTCGAAAGTAAGATCCGGGAAACAGAATTTATCCGGAATAAAACTGATCGCCAGTCAGCTCTCGACAACTATTGCGAAAAGCTGGAGATTGCCCGACAAACATTCCTGTCAAGCAAAGTGCTACCAGCATGTCCGTTGTTCGACGGAACAGGTTATATCGACTGCGGCCCTGCTTCTCAATTTTTCTCTGATAAGTTGACACTGGAGGCATGGGTGTATGCCAATGAGAAAACAGGAGGCAGCATAATCGGTTCAGAAGGTTCGGGCGATAACGGCATCTACGGTTTGCTGATTCGTCTGGCAGAAGGGGTGAATAATGCGATTGACTTTACGATTGTCAACGGTACATGGTCAAGCTGCATTACTCAGGAGAACTCTATTGAATTGAAAAAATGGGTACATATTGCCGCTACATTCGACTCGCAAACCGCAAAGGTATACTTAAACGGGCAAGAAGCCGCAACTATGGATATTGCGCCGTACATTCCCGAAGGTAGTTGTAAATTCATTATTGGCGATCTTTCTACTTGGAACGGGCGTCAGTTCAGAGGTAAAATTTATGATGTAAGAATCTGGCATACGATTCGTACTCAACAACAGATTGCCGACAACTATCAGATTTTCTTAAAAGGGGACGAAGAAGGATTGGTTGCCAACTGGCAACTGAATGTGAAAAGCGGTTCCTCTATTAAAGATATTACAGGTAAATATCCGGCTACTTTGGTCAACTTAACATGGTCTGATCTTGATAATCTTAATTAAACTTTATAAATACTGACTGCTATGATACGAATCAGCAATAAAATAAAAACACTTTTGGCTATGTTGTCCTTTGTACAGGTTACTTCGGGCTGTGATGCCACTGTACAGGATATCATCATTGACACCGATCCCGGTGTAGAAATCGGTAATAATGATTATTATACATGGTGTAAAGAGACACTATCTGTCATTGATAAAGATTTGAAAATAAGTGGTACACATTCTTATTATGAGAATCAGGACCGTTCACAAGTCTCTTTTATTTGGGGAAATATTTTCCTTCTTTATACATACACCGAAGGAATCTCATTGAGCAAGTCTGAATGGTCGGATGCTTTGATGAACTGCTTTCTTAATTTTGATAACTACTGGCATCCCAACTATAAAGGTATTGCAGGATATGCCACTTTACCTACGAGTGCCGAGAAGGTTCCCGACCGTTTTTACGACGAAAACGGATGGACAGCAATCGGACTCTGCGATGCTTATCTGGCAACTCAAAACAATTCTTACTTGGAAAAAGCCAAAGGGGCACTCGCTTTTTCCCTTTCGGGAGAAGATAATGTGCTGGGAGGAGGAATTTATTTCCAGGAAACTTTTGTTTCTTTACCCGTACAGAAGAATACGATTTGCTCTGCCGTAACCATGCTGAGTTGTATGAAACTCTATGAAATCACTCAGGACCGCCAATATCTGGATGCTGCCATCCGCATAAACGACTGGACTGTTGAGAATCTTTTGGATAAATCGGACAATCTTCTGTGGGATGCCAAAATGGTAGCGGATGGTTCTGTTAATACACAGAAATGGTCATACAATGCTGGTTTTATGATTAGGAGTTGGCTGAAAATGTATCAGGCCACCAAAGACGAAAAATATTTATCACAGGCAAAAGCTACCCTGGCATCTTCCGAAGCCAAATGGTATAATTCAATCAACGGAGCTCTGAATGATCCCGGATATTTCGCTTTTTCAATAATAGACTCTTGGTTTGATATGTATGATACAGATAAAAACACGGTTTGGCTAACGAAAGCTTTCCATGCGATTAACTTTATCCACAATAAACTACGTGACGGCAATGGACGCTACCCGGAACACTGGGGAACGCCAACGACAAGCAATCTTGAAAAATATGATTTAAGGTTTTCTACTGTAGCGGCTTATATGTATATGAGAGCTGCCAATTACAAAAGAATACTCAACGATTAAACTACAGTACCATGAAAATGAAATTATTGATACTGGCCGTTCTTCCATTCCTGACGCCGATTAACATGAACTCACAAGAGGAAAAAGCCTCATGGGTACAGTATGTCAACCCATTGATTGGAACAGAAGTATGGCAATCCGGAGTAGCGGTTGCCGGGCATGAAGATCCTTCGGGATATACTTTTCCCGGAGTGACAGAGCCTTTCGGGATGACAGAATGGACTGCCCATACTTTAGAGAGCAAGCACGCTGGAACGCTGCACCATCGGGTACCCTACTGGTATAAACATAACTATATTTCGGGATTTATGGGAACACACTATCCAAGTGGGGCCGTCATGTTCGATTATGGTGCTGTTGAACTAATGCCGGTTGTCGGACAACTGAAATGCAGGCCCGAAGAGCGTAGTTCTTCTTTTACCCATATAACCGAAAAGTCAAAACCTCACTTCTACGAAGTCATGTTGGACGACTATCAGGTAAAAGCTCAATTATCGGCTACAAAAACTTCAGCTATCCTGCAATTTACCTATCCCCAGTCGGATAGTGCTTACGTAGTGGTAGATGCTATGCCTTCCATGTTTACAGCCGGAGCACCGGGCTACATTCACATAGACCCGGTACGAAAAGAAATTTCCGGTAAAAGCATACAATCTGCCAGAGGATATCGGGAAACCGGATATTTTGTAGTCCGTTTCGATAAGGATTTCGACTCTTTCGGCACGTTTAATCTTAATAATGATTATCCCGAAGTAATCGAAGAGAAATATCTGTTCACTCAAAAAGAAGGCAAGTGGGTCAATGGCTTAAAAGGGATTTATACACAGGACTCAAAGGGGGTCGGACATCTGCGGAGTGAAAAAATCGATCCGGTTATCGATTTTGACTGGGACTGGTATAAACCTGCGGATGATTTCAGTTTTAATGATTACCAGGTGACCTGGAGCGGTAAACTCAAAGCTCCCTCTACCGGTGAATATACATTAGGGATACAAGCTGACGACGGAGCACGATTATATATCAACGGAGAATTGCTCATCGATGACTGGAAATCTCATAGTTTCAGCTATCAACCTACCCAAAAGAAGATTTCTCTGGAAGCCGGTAAAATGTATGATATAAAATTGGAATATTATCAGCATGAATGGAGCTCACGGATAAAACTGAGTTGGATCAGGCCTGATAAAAAGTCATCAACATCCCTTCTGACTGGCAATCGACATTTGGAATCGTCTACCAAAATAGGGGGATATATCCGTTTTAAAACCGGAAAAAATGAAGTAATTAAAGCCATCGTTGGCACATCCTTTATTAGTGTGGAACAGGCACGGATAAATCTGGAAAGAGAAATCGGAGCCAAAAGTATGGAAACAATCAGTGCACAAACAGAAGCATTATGGAATAAAGAATTATCAGTCATCGATTTGCCCGGAGCTACAGAACAAGATAAAATTGTTTTTTATACAGCGCTATATCACTCTTTCCTGTTGCCCAGAAGTCTATCTGAAGATGGAAAATACAGAAGTCCGTTTGATGGAAAAGTACATAAGGGTATTAGCTTTACAGACTATTCTATATGGGACACATTCAGAGCGACCCATCCTCTGTTCGTATTACTGAAACCCGATTTTGCGGGAGATCTCATAACCGGACTCCTCCATGCCTACGATGAGGGAGGCTGGCTTCCCAAATGGCCTAATCCGGGATATACCAACTGCATGATGGGAACTCATAGTGATGCCATAATAGCGGATGCTTATGTAAAAGGAGTGCGTAACTTTGATGTAGAGAAAGCTAAAAAAGCAGTGCTGAAAAATGCGTATGAAAAGGGTAACCACATTGCTTGGGGACGCTTGGGCATTATGGACTACGAACGATTGGGATATGTACCTGTTGATAAATATGGAGAATCAGTAGCCAGAACGATGGAGTTTGCCTATGATGATTATTGTCTCTCCCGTTTCTTTGCCGAAAAAGGTGAACCGGACTTATCGGATAAACTAGGTAAACGAAGCAAAAATTTCAGGAACGTACTGGATAAGGAAACCAAAATGGTTCGTGCGCGTAAAGCAGATGGTTCATGGAGTAATCCGGAAGATTACGATATCAGCGTATGGAGTGGTTTTAACCCCAAAGGAGTGTACAACTATAAAAAGAATTATACGTTGTTCGTTCCCCATGATGTTCCCGAACTAATTCGCTTTTTGGGAGGTACCGATTCTTTAGCCGTTTTTATGGATGAACTATTCGATAAAGATATTTACTATGTGGGTGACGAATTTGTGATGCATGCTCCCTATATGTATAATCTCTGTAAAAGACCGTGGATGACTCAAAAAAGAATATATGATATAGTCAATAAATACTATCTGCCCACACCTAGCGGACTGCCGGGAAATGACGACTGTGGACAATTAAGTTCATGGTATATCTTCAGTGCGATGGGATTCTATCCCATGTGTCCGGCTTCTATTGAATATCAGTTAGGAGTTCCCTGTCTGCCGGGCTTTGTATTGCATTTGCCTCAAAATAGAACATTCACAATTAAAACAAAGAATTTCGGCAAAGGCAATTGTTATGTACGCGCTGTATATCTCAATGGCAAGCCTCACCGTAGTTCTGTCATAACTCATTCAGATATTATTAACGGTGGGGAGATTTTATTCGAATTAACAGATAAGCCTGCATATAATTGGTTTCAATAGGTAATATATAAATAGGAGTTTTGTGGGTGAAGTGACTATACTGATTTTAAGTGGCAGTTATTGTCCCGGCTTGATAATCAACCGCAGTACAAACCAAGCATGATGTGCTGCGGTGCTTATCCATCCATAATGTTTTGCCATAATGCGGAACCGTTCTTTAAGAGAAGCCTTTCGGTTCTGAGTAGTCATTCCTTCATCCAGATAGTCGATGATTGTCAGGTGCGTATTGTGCAGGGTATACGCCTTTTTCATGATGCGGATGCACCAGTCGAAATCAGCAGAGTACCGGTAGCTTAAGTCATAAGGTTCCACCAGCGTATGTCTGGCAAAGAAAGCCTGATGGCAGACTAACATTCCCTGTTTGAAACTCTTCCAGTCCAGCTTTTCGGGCGCTGAAAGCCGGCGCATATGCAGAAAGTGCCTGTCTTTGTCAACAATCGCAGTTTCCCCGTAGATGACGTCGGGGAGAACACTCCCATGAATGCTGTGCACCATTTGCTGCAAAGTATCGTCTTCGTGAAAGCAGTCGCCCGCATTCAGAAAACAGAGATAGTCGCCGCTGGCAAGGGAGATCGCCTTGTTCATGGCATCGTACAATCCTTTGTCCGGTTCGCTGACGACGGTAGTTATCCGTGGACGGTATCTGTCAATGATAGAGAGAGTACCGTCTTTGGAGGCCCCGTCCACGATGATGTATTCTACGTGGTGATAAGTCTGCGAGATAACACTTTGGATGGTATCTTCCAGTACTTTCTCGGCATTGTAGGTCACCGTGATAATCGAGAACTTGGGAGTAGGATGGACACTATGCATATTTCCCTGTTATTTTGTTGTAAACTTCCGTGTACTTCTTCGCTATGATACTTTCCGAATAGTTGCCTATGGCCTTGCGGCAGGCTTGTGCGGAGAGTTCCGCATATTCGGGTTCCGTCAGTACCCAATGGATGCCGTTGGCTAGATCTTCGGAAGACTTGCGCTGAGCTACGTATCCGTTGTGCAGATGATCGATCATTTCTGGTATGCCTCCGGTGTTGAAACCGACGCAGGGCACACCGCAGGACATTGCTTCCATCACCATATTCGGCAGATTCTCTTCGAGAGAAGGGATGGCGAAGAGGTCTACGGCATTGTATATATCCACCAACTCATGCTCATTCTTAATATAAGGAAGCGGATAGACGCGGAAAGGAATCAGGTCTTGCAACTGCTGCGACTGGTTGCCGAAAACAACCACGCCCAATGATTCTTTCCATTCCGGATGTTTCTCTGCCAGCAGTTTGCAGGCTTCAATCAGATAGTCGATGCCCTTTCGCTTGTCTGTGATCTTGACAGAACCGAAAAGAATCAGCTTCCCTTCCTGCGGCAGCCTGCATTTTCTGCGGGCTTCCTGCTTATTGTGAGGCTTGAACAGATTCGTGTTGATGGCGTTCGGGATACTGATAACCGTTTGTCCGGTGAGCAACCCGCTGACTTTGGCCTTTTCCGCCAGCCAGCGGCTACAGCCTACAAACGTGATGGATGCCTGACTATAAATCTCTTTTTTCTTCCGGAAGATTCGGGTAGATAAGTCCTTCTTGCCTCCTCCTCCGTAGATGTAAGGGCAGTGGTGACATTCCTGTTCGTAATTCTTGCATTCGCGTGCATAATGGCAGATGCCGGTGCAGGGCCACATATCGTGCATGGTCCATACTACAGGTTTGCCGGAAGTCAGAATCTTGCGGATGGTGTTGAGCGACAGCATCCCTTGGTTGATCCAGTGCAGATGGATGACATCTGCCTGCTGAAATTCGGGAAGCGAAGTGATGTCCGTACCGGTATTGGCGATATCTACGGCGAAGAGATCATTCTTCTTGAAACGGTTGGCTTTCCAGATGACGATGCGTTCCCACATGAATTTCCATACGTGCAGCCAGCTGCCCTTTAGTCCGACGACGCTGATTTGGTCTGTTTGTTTGTCACGTACCAACATTTTCGCCTTGATGCCGTTGTTCTTAAGCGATTCCATCAGTCGTCCGGCAGCGACAGCCGCACCACCTATTCGTTCGGAAGTATTGATGATTAGTACCCTCATGCTTTCAAAATGTTTGCACAAAAGTAGTGGTTTTCAGTGAAAATCCGTACAAAGTCACATATTATTTGTACTTTTGCCACACTTATTAATAAGGAGATATTGAACATGAAAAAGGTTGTGTTTTTAGGATTAGGGTATATCGGCCTTCCTACGGCAGCCGTTGCTGCCGCTCACGGTTTCGAAGTCATAGGAGTAGATGTCAATCCTTCTGTGGTGGAAACGATCAACCAGGGAAAGATACATATTGTAGAACCTGAACTGGGTCAGGTAGTCAGGGACGTAGTGCAGAGTGGAAAGTTACGCGCTGTATGCAAGCCGGAAGCGGCGGATGCTTTCTTTATCGTAGTGCCTACCCCATTCAAGCAGAACCATCGGGCGGACATCACCTATGTGGAAGCGGCCACCCGTTCCGTGATCCCTTATCTGCAGGAGGGTAACCTGTTTGTCATTGAATCCACTTCTCCGGTATATACCACCGAACGTATGGCGGAAGTGATCTATAAAGAACGTCCCGAACTGAAAGGGAAGATACATATCGCTTATTGTCCCGAACGCGTATTGCCGGGAAATACATTATACGAACTGGTGCACAACGACCGCGTGATAGGCGGCATCGATCCGGCATCCACCGCAAAAGCCATTGAGTTTTATTCCGCTTTCGTACAAGGCAAACTGCACGGCACCAATGCCCGCACGGCAGAGATGTGCAAACTGACGGAGAACTCCTCCCGCGACTCACAGATCGCCTTTGCCAACGAACTCTCCATGATCTGCGACAAAGCCGGAATCAATGTATGGGAACTGATCGAACTGGCCAACAAGCATCCGCGTGTGAATATCCTTCAACCGGGCTGCGGAGTAGGCGGTCACTGCATTGCGGTAGACCCTTGGTTCATCGTATCCGACTATCCGGAACAGGCGCAGCTCATCAAGCGTGCCCGTGAAACGAACGATTACAAAGCGGACTGGTGTGCGAACAAAGTATTGGAAACCTGCCAGAAGTTTGTAGAACAGAACGAGCGCGAACCGGTCGTTGCCTGCATGGGACTGGCTTTCAAACCGAATATCGATGACTTACGGGAATCTCCCGCCAAATATATCGCCTCCCGCATCATCTCCGAATCGAGAGCGGACGTGCTGATTATCGAACCTAATATAAGCACTCATAAGAGCTTCCATCTGACAGACTATCGGGAAGCATACGAGAAAGCGGATATTATCGTCTGGCTGGTTCGCCACGATGTCTTCCTTGCATTGCCCAGGGAGGAAGGAAAGATAGAACTGGACTTCTGCGGTGTGAGACGATAAAAATGTAGTTTAATTGCGAAGAGGTTATATAGACTCTATAAATAAAGCAGATGAAAAAGATATTGCTCGTTTTCGGTACCCGTCCCGAAGCGATAAAGATGGCTCCGCTTGTAAAGGCGCTCCAGAAAGATACGGAACATTTTGAGACACGTGTCTGCGTTACGGCACAGCATCGGCAGATGTTGGATCAGGTATTGGAAGTGTTCGGCATCACTCCCGAATATGACCTGAATATCATGGCTCCCAATCAGGACTTGTATGACATTACCGCTAAAGTACTCCTTGGACTGCGCGAAGTGCTGAAGGACTTCCGTCCCGACACCGTATTGGTGCATGGAGATACGACTACCTCGATGGCGGCATCCCTTGCGGCATTCTATATGCAGATACCTGTGGGACACGTGGAAGCCGGATTGCGTACCTATAATATGTTGTCTCCCTGGCCGGAAGAAATGAACCGTCAGGTGACAGACCGTATCTGCACTTACTACTTTGCACCGACGGAACAGTCAAAGGTAAATCTACTGCAAGAGAATATAGACGCGAAGAAAATCTTTATTACCGGAAATACGGTGATCGATGCCCTGCTGATGGCGGTCGATATCATTTCCACCACCGCCGGTGTGAAAGAAAAGATGGCGAAGGAACTTCAGGAGAAAGGCTACACGGTAGGTGATCGTGAGTATATCCTCGTCACCGGACATCGTCGCGAGAACTTCGGAGATGGTTTCCTGCATATCTGCAAAGCGATCAAAGAACTGGCGGCTCTTCACCCGGAGATGGACATAGTCTATCCCGTTCATCTGAATCCTAATGTGCAGAAGCCAGTGTATGAACTGCTTTCCGGTCTGAGCAATGTCTATCTGATCTCTCCTCTGGATTACCTGCCTTTCATCTATGCCATGCAACATTCTACTCTGTTGCTGACGGATAGCGGCGGTGTGCAGGAAGAAGCCCCTTCATTGGGCAAACCCGTGTTGGTGATGCGGGATACGACCGAGCGTCCGGAAGCTGTTGAGGCGGGTACGGTGAAGCTGGTCGGCACGAATGCGGAGGCAATTGTCAGTAATGTCACTGCCCTGCTCCTTGATAAAGAAATGTATAAGCGGATGTCCGAAACACATAACCCTTACGGTGACGGACAGGCTTGCGAAAGAATCATAGCTGCGCTCAGATGTTAACACATGAGTAGTCAGGTATTAACATTTGATATGATAGGTATTAATATCTGAGAAGTTAGGTATTAATACTTGAGAAGCTGGTTAACAATGCTTGCTGTGACATCTAATAATGCTTGAAACGAGATCTAAGAAGCATTGTTAATCACATATACTTCCCACTATTATTGTTTTTATTATTGGTTTATTTTACTATCATAAGTGCCGATATATAAAGTAATATAGGGCGAACCTTTTCTGCTTTTGCCCCATTTTTCCGCTTTCATCGCTTTCACCTTATAGAAAGACATTTCACTTTATCCGCATATAACATACAAACCTCCATAATTCTGTTATTATGAACTATTCGTATATTGTCATATCAGTCGGTTTATTAGGCAGTAACAATTTCAATATATTCCAAAGCAATTAATAGACTGTTATCAAGCTGAGATATGAAATTTCTAAAAAGAAATATCAGTGCTGTATGAAAGGAGGATATTATCGTACTTTTTGATAGTGTTTATTCGCTATAAATGGTTTTATTTTGTAGTGTCATTTTTAGAAAGCCGCTCTATTACAAAATAGGGATGAATGCTGAGAAGATGCTTTGTCTGCCGGTGCACGTGGATTTAAAAGATGATGAAATTAATCAAATTGACATGGTCTTGGCTGAATATCGTCGAAAATAGAAAAGTGTAAAATGGTAATAATCGGGAGTAAAGGATGTGCTAAGGAGATTTTGACAGCACTCAAGTGGGATAATGTAGAAGAAACTGTATCTTTGTTTGACAATATAAATACAGATATTAGCGATGCATATTATGACTTTCCCATTATTAAATCCTGGAATGAACTGGAGCAACATCTGAAAACAGACAGTAAGGTTATTATTGGTGTCGGAGGTGGACAGCGTAGAGAGGTACTGGCACGAAAGATTGCCTGTCTTGGAGGAGTATTGACCACTTTTATCTCCCAAAAAGCCCTTGTGGGCGGGTATGACAATACTATCGAACCAGGTGTTGTAATTCTTTCGGGGGCAACTATTACTTGTAATGTAAGTATAGGGCAGGGGACATTTATCAATAAAAGCACTGTTATCAGTCATGACGTCCGTATTGGACGATATTGTGAAGTATCTCCCGGTGCAAAAGTCTTGGGACGTGCCATTATCGGTGACAGGACGGAGATAGGTGCTAATGCGGTAATACTTCCTGATGTCATTGTCGGTGCTGACTGCAAAATAGGTGCAGGCGCTGTAGTGACGCGAAATATCGACAGCCATACTACTGTTGCCGGAGTTCCTGCCCGTTCAATTACAAAAAGCAGTAATAATGCTTTCAAGTTAAAGTCAAAGATAAGAAATTTATTGTACCATATACGAATTGCAGATTTTCGAAAGCTGAGAGAATATAATCATTACGTATTCGGAAAAAGGAAACTGATGTTCCTTGAGCTATTGTCACATAGTTGGATGTATGGTGCATCATTCGAAAACTACTACGAGTTGCAGTTCTTTAAGAAAAGCAGAACAGAATGCCGACAGTATCTCACTTCTTCGTTACGTCATGAATTGACACGTCAAGTAAACGATCCCTGCGAAGCGTTAGTGTTAAAAGATAAAGTGCGTTTTTCCGAAGTTTTTGAGGATATCCTAGGGCGCCGGGTAATGACGTTTGATGAGATAAAAAGGCAAATGCATGATCCTTACTCCATATCCATAAATGAGGTCGTCATTAAACCCATAAAAGGACAAGCCGGTCAAGGGATTATTTTTCCGATGCAAAACTTTACATCATTGCGACAACTACATGACTATGTTATTTCTACTGTAAAAAAACCGGATGAATATTTGTACGAAGAACGTATTATCCAACATAGCGCCCTGAATAAACTGAATCCGTCAAGTCTCAACACATTGAGAATTGTGACATATTATGATGAAAGTATAAATAAGGTCGATGTGTGGAGTGTTGTTTTACGTATAGGAATAAAGGCTCGCACAGACAACTTTGCTACAGGAGGAATTGCCGTCCTTGTTGATCATCGGGGTGTCGTCTGTCAACCTGCTATAATAAAACATCCGTCAGGAGAACGGTTTCATATACATCCTGTCAGTGGTGAAAAAATAACAGGTTGCATAATCCCATATTACGATCAGGCAATAGCATTAGCCAAACAAGCTGCTATGAGAATTCCGAAAGTGAGAAGTATCGGATGGGATGTTGCGATAACCGAAACCGGTCCTTATATGTTGGAAGGAAACGATAATTGGTGTATGACTTTATTTCAGTTGCCCGGCGGAGAAGGGTTGCGGCATTTGGCCAATTCGGTTTGCAATATGTTTTCTGTTTATGAATAACATACAGGCTATAATGCACATTAGGAATGTATTTTCCGTTCCTGGTCTGTTATTGATTCAAATCGGGAATGCCTCTAACGAAAAACGGGCTGTCAGAGAATCACTTCTCCGGCAGCCCTTCTTCATTAGGATCAAAAAAAACAGAGGAAGTATGATATTCTTTATTCCTGACCTCCCCCTAAAGCACGGTATAGGTTAATTAAACTTTGTATCTCGGTAAAATGATTGGCCGTTTGTGACAGTTGTGCGCTGAGCAATGACTGTCGGGCGGTAAGTACTTCCAGATAGGTTGTATTCGTATGTTCCATCAGCAGGGAAGTACTTCGCAGGGCCGTTTGCAGGGAAGTGACCTGCTTGTCCAGCAACAGCCTTTTCCCCTGACTGGTCTGATAGGCAGTCAGCGCATCATTCACTTCGCTGCCAGCGTTGAGCAATGTTTGCTGAAAGCCGAGAGCTGCTTCTTCCTGTTGCGCACGGGCGATACGATACTGAGCCACCACCTGTCCTTTATTAAAGAGCGGCTGCGTGAGCGAACCTACCGCCGATGCCAGGAACTTGCCCGGATTGAGAATCATAGACCCGACGGAGTTCGTCCATCCGGCACTTCCGCTCAACGTGATGGAAGGGTAGAAAGCCGAACGTGCCGCATTGGTGCCATAGAACGCTGCTTCCAGCGTCCGCTCGGCCGAGCGGACATCGGGGCGGGCGGCAAGCATCCGGACAGGGATTCCTACGGCAAAGTCCGTAGGAAACTGTTGGTCTGCCAACGTTCCGCGTTCGTAGTTGCGGGGCGTCTCTGCCAATAATAAAGCAAGACTGTTCTCCACCTGATTGATCTGCTGCTGCAAATCGAGCACAGAACCCTGTACCTGATAATAAGTCGCTTCCATCTGCGATACAGCCGATTCGTTCGCCAGTCCGGCGTTCATCAGGGAACGGGTAGAGGCTACGGTTTCTTTCCATGCCTCCTCCGTCTGTCGGGAGATGATGAGCTGTTCGTCCAGCATCAGCAGCGTGTAATAAGTATTGGCTATACCGGCTATCAGCTGCGTGCGGACTGCTTGACGGTAATCTTCACTTTGTGCATACAGCGCTTTCGCCTGCTTCTTGGAGTTGCGCATACGGCCGAATACGTCCAGTTCCCAACTGGCGGTAACGGGTAGCGAATAACCCTGCGTAGCTTTGTTCGTATCGAAGCTGCTCACTGTCCCCTGCGGGGAAAGCGCAAAGGCGGGCAGGAAAGCAAGTTTGGCGGACATCAGCACTGCCTGAGCTTCTTCTACACAAAGCTGGGCGGACTGGTAGTCGGTATTGGTCCGCAACCCTGTCTCGATGAGGGACTGCAGATGAGGGTCGGTGAAGAGTTCCCGCCAGTCCATATTCCCCAGACCGGCAGTGTCTTCCGTCACCACTTCCCCGCCGTAAAGATCGTCGGGGACGGAAGTGGCGGGCTTGTATTTGGTATAGATGCCACAACCGCTCAGCGTCAGACTCATGGCAACTAACAGGATGATATTTTTCTTCATTCTTTCTTTTATTTATTAACGTTCACGTTCAGCTTCACTTTTCTCTTTCTCCAAAAGCACTTGTACATCTGCTTCTTCCTCCATCGGTTTGCGGATTTTCTCCTGCAAGTATTCAAAGATGATGTAGAAGACCGGAACGACAAAGAGCAATGCCACCGTTCCGACAGCCATACCGCCTACGACACCCGTACCCAGCGAACTGTTACCATTGGCACCCGCACCGGAAGAGAACATCAGCGGAAGCATACCGAAGATCATCGTCAGCACCGTCATCAGGATAGGACGCAGGCGGACTTGTGCGGCAGAGTAGGCCGATTCTACGATGCCCATCCCTTTGCGGCGGCGTTCGATGGCGTACTCCGTAATCAGAATAGCCGTCTTGGCCAGCAAGCCGATCAGCATGATCACACCCGTCTGCAAATAGATGTTATTCTCCAGTCCGAGTATCTTGGCGAACAGGAACGAGCCCATCAATCCGAACGGTACGGAGAAGATAACGGCAAACGGTACGAGGAAACTTTCGTAGAGACAAGCCAGAATCAGATAGATCAGGAAGATGCAGATGGCGTAGATGAAAACCGTCTGCGCACCACCGCTGCTTGCTTCTTCGCGTGCCATACCGCCATATTCGTATCCGTAGCCTATCGGAAGCGATTCTGCGGCCACTTCTTCAATCACTTTCTGCACTTCACCCGAAGAGTAACCGTCGGCAGGATTCACATTGGCTGTGATGGTGCTGTAGAGATTGAAACGGTTGGCCGTTTCCGGTCCCAGTACCTGCTTCAGTGTAACGAACTGGCTCACCGGAGCCATTTCCGTACCGTTGCGCACAAACATATTGTTCAATGCCTGCTCGTCCAGACGATATTCGGGCGATGCCTGCATCATTACACGATATACCTTACCGTATTGGTTGTAGTTGGAGATATATGCTCCACCGCAATAACTGCCTACCGCATCGAGTACCGCGCTTGGCGAAATTCCTGCACGCTTACATTTGGCGGCATCCACTTCTACCGAGAGCTGCGGGAAGTTGATGGCGTAGGATGTATAAGCCATAGCCACTTCCGGGCGCTGGTTCAAGGCATTGAGGAACTGTGTGGACGCGTCATAGAACGTAGCAAGATCACCGCCTGTCATATCCTGAAGGTTCAGTTCGAGGGAGTTACCCATACCGTATCCCGGAATCATGGCGGGCTGGAAACTGAATATCTGCGCTTCCTTGATGGACTGGAATTGTGCGTTGAGGCGGGAAGCTACGGCATCCGAACCGTGTTCCTTTCCTTTTCGTTCGCTCCAGTCTTTCAGGCGGACAATGATCGTACCGTAAGAAGTTCCCTGACCGGAGATCAGACCGTATCCTGCTACGCGGGCGTAGTGTTCTATTTCGGGCGTATCTTTCAGAATGTTTTCCAGCCGGTCCATTACTTTCGTTGTCTCTTCGAGCGTGCTTCCCGGTGAGATGCTGACATTCACCATGATAACGCCCTGGTCTTCCTGCGGCACGAGTCCCGTCTTGGTCGTGCTCATCAGATAAACCAGCAGGACGATGGTAGCAGCCAGTGAAGTCCATACCATCCAGCGATGGCGGATGAAGTACATCACCCCTTTCTTATACTTGCCCAGCACGGCATTGAACGAAGCGTTGTAAGCTGCGCGTACCCGTCCGTTGATACTCTTGGCGCTCTTGGTTCCGTCCGACGGACGCATCATGATGGCGCACAGGGCGGGACACAGGGTCAGAGCCGAGATCATGGAGATACCTACGGCAGTTGCCATCGTGATACCGAATTGGGTATAGAACACGCCCGAAGTACCTCCCATGAAGGTGACGGGGATAAATACGGCCATGAAGACACAGGTACAGGAGACGATAGCCATCGTCACGTCGCCCATCGCATCTTTGGTGGCAAGGTAGGGCGACTTGTATCCGGCATCAAACTTGGACTGCACCGCTTCTACTACTACAATGGCATCATCCACCACCGTACCGATGGCAAGCACCAGGGCAAACAGGGTCAGGATGTTCAGACTGAATCCCGCAGCTACCAGACAGGCAAACGTACCTACCAGTGACACGATGATGGAGATAGACGGGATGAGTGTACTTTTCAGGTCCTGCAAGAAGAAGTATACCACGAGGATGACCAGAATGATGGCGATAATCAGTGTTTCCACCACGTTGTGTATGGAAGCGAAGAGGAAGTCGTTCGAACTCATCATGGTGACGAACTCCGTTCCTTCCGGAAGGTTTTTCTCCATCCGCTCCATCTGGGCGGTAATTTCTTTATTGACAGCGGTCGCATTGGAACCCGCTGTCTGGAAGATCATATAGAGCACGGCAGGCTGGCTGTCCATCTCACTGCGGAAACTATAAGTCATAGTGCCCAGTTCCACATCCGCCACATCTTTCAGACGGAGTATCGAGCCGTCTTCACGAGAGCGGACAACGGTGTTCTGAAACTCTTCCACGCTCTTCAGTCTTCCGCGATATTTCATCGTGAACTGGAAGACGTTCTGCGAACTCTCGCCCAGTGAGCCGGTAGGGGCTTCAATGTTCTGCTCGCCCAGCACGCCGGTGATGTCCGAAGGCACCAGCCCGTATTGTGCCATCCGTTCCGGTTTCAGCCAGATACGCATACTGTAGGTATCGCCCAGCTCCATGACGTCTCCTACTCCCTCGATACGCTTGATCTGCGGGATGACGTTGATGTCCAGATAATTGGCAAGGAAGGTCTGGTCGTAGCGACCGTCGGTGCAGACCAGCGCGCCGATTTGCAGGAAGCTGGTCTGGCGTTTCATCGTGCTTACGCCGACTTTCGTTACTTCGGCGGGCAGCAGTCCCTGTGCTTTGGCTACACGGTTCTGTACGTTGACAGCCGCCATGTCGGGGTCGGTGCCTTGCTTGAAGTAAACCTGTATGATAGCCAGACCTGCATTGGAGGCGCTGGACGTGATATACATCATGTCTTCCACCCCGTTGATGCTCTCTTCCAGCGGCATGATGACGCTGTTCATCACAGCTTCGGCATCGGCGCCCGTATAGCTGGCGGATACATAGACCGTGGGAGGCGCGATGTCGGGATATTGCTCCACCGGCAGGGTGAAGAGCGAGATAAGCCCTATGGCGAGAATCAGCACGGAGATGGAGATAGCCATCACCGGCCGTTTGATAAATATATTTCCTTTCATAATCAGTCTCCTTCTTATTTAACCTGTGTGCCTTCGCGCACCAGTCCGGCGCCTTCCGATACAATTTCGTCACCGGCTTTCAGGCCGTCCAGCACTACATATTCGCGTCCGTCGTTGATTCCGGCTACGGTGATCAGGGTGGAGACTGCTTTGCCATCCACTACCTTATATACAATCGTCTTGTCCTGCATCCGCACGGTGGCTGTTTGGGGGATAGCGATGCAGTTCTTGTAGATGCTCGGCACTACTACCGTGCCCGATGCTCCGCTATGAAGCAGCCGTGATTCGTTGGGGAACACTACGCGTGCCACTACGGTCCCTGTCTGACGGTCGATCACTCCACTGATGGATTCGATGGTACCTTTCTTCTGATAGACTGAGTTGTCGTTCAGAATCAGTTCCACTTCCGGCATATTCTTTAACGCTTCGTCCATGTCGCCGTACTGTCGGGTAAGGGCGAGCAGTTGGTTTTCGGTCATCGAGAAATAGACGTACATATCCGAATTGTCACTGACCGTAGTGAGCGGATAAGGAATGTTGGCGCTTACCAATGCGCCTGCACGATAGGGCAATGCGCCTACAACTCCGTCACTGGGACTTTTCACTTCGGTATAAGAGAGGTTGTTGCGTGCGCTTATTTCCTGAGCTTCAGCCTGTGCCAGTTGTGCCTTGGCGGTGAGATAAGAGTTTTCGGCAGTCTTCAGGCTAAATTCTGAAACGACTTTCTGTGCATACAGTTCCTTGTTGCTCTTGTAAGTCAGTTCGGCGGTGCTCGTAGCAGCGCGTGCCGCTTCCACATTGGCGGTGGCGGTTTTGAGCGCGGCCCTGTAAGGTACCTGGTCGATGATGAAAAGCAACTGTCCCCGGCGTACTTTCTGACCTTCGGTCACGCAGAGTTTCTCGATTGTTCCCGACACCTGCGGATAGATATCAATATCCTGTCGCCCGCGTATGGTCGCCGAATAGGAGGAAGAAAGTTCTTTGTCCGTTGGTTCTATCTGCATGACTGCATAAGAAGATTTCACTCCTGCATCCGGTGCCTGCTTGCACGATGCCATCCACACTGTACAACCGACAATCCCTATCAGCCGTATCCATTTTTTGTTCACTGTAATCATACTTACTCTTTTTGTCTTTTATTAAAATCAGAACAAAAGTAGGAGAAAAGAACAAGTCAATGGTGACCGATTTTTCTCTATGAATGTCCTGTTTTCGTTATTTGTGCTTTTTGTGGCTAACTATTTGCGTATAAACGATATATCAAACAATTATAAAGGAGTTTGGGACATTCTGTTTTCCCTATTATTTACCAACTTTGCAAAAAGTAAAAAAGGAGAGATTATGGAAAAAGAGAACATTATGACAGTAGATATAGAAGACTTTAAGAAGAGTCAGCATATCCTTGATTATATAGACGATGACTTTGCGATAGTCAACAGTCTGGACGGGATTCCGTATAGTAATGATACAGTCCGGCTGAACTGTTTCCTTATTGCTGTCTGTGCAGAAGGGTGTATCCAGCTGGATATCAACTACCGGACGTATCAGTTGCAGGCGGGCGACTTGCTGCTCGGTCTTCCCAATACACTGATCAGTCGTACGATGCTGAGTCCTAAATATAAGATAAGGCTGGCGGGATTCTCTACCCGTTTTCTGCAACGCATTATTAAAATGGAGAAGAAAACGTGGAATACCGCTGCTCATATCCACAACAATCCGGTGAAGTCTATCAGCGAAGGCGGGGATGATCCTGTTTTCAGGTTTTATCGGGATTTGATTGTGGCGAAGATCAATGATGAACCTCATTATTATCACAGGGAAGTGATGCAGCATCTCTTCTCCGCCCTTTTTTGTGAGATGCTGGGACAGCTTCACAAGGAAATCGATGCTCCCGACAAGGGGGACAGTCCGAAAGAAGGCATCAAACAGGCGGATTATACCCTGCGGAAATTCGTGGAGCTATTATCGAAAGACAAGGGTATGCACCGTTCTGTGAGTTATTATGCGGATGCGCTCTGCTACACTCCGAAGCATTTTTCGAAAGTCATCAAGCAAGCGTGTGGCAGGACTCCGCTGGACTTGATCAATGAAACGACGATAGAACATATCAAGTACCGGCTGAAACGTTCGGACAAGTCCGTCAAGGAAATAGCGGAAGAGTTCAACTTCCCCAACCAGTCCTTTTTCGGGAAGTACGTAAAGATGCATTTGGGGACTTCACCGGCTAATTACCGGAATCGCGAAGATGAGTGAGACGAAGAATCTCTTGAAAAGCCTTCAGGTAGCGTTCGCTGACCGTCTCCATATTGATCTTTTCCCGGATCATCCGTTCCGATTCTTTTCCCATCTCCTTGCAGCGTTCGGGAGATTCGAACATCTCTCTGATTCTACCTGCCAGGCTATCGGCGTCTCCGTCCTTGAAGAAATAGCCGTTCTTGCCTTCCATGACCAGGTCGCGTTCCGTACTGTCGCATACGGCACAAAGGACGGGCATACCATACGTCATGGCATCATTGATCGAAAGCCCTCCCATGCCGGCAAGCACATAGATACTCGATTCGTTCATATAGGCGCCCAGTGTCTTCGGGTCATAGACGGCTCCGATAAAGCGGATGCTGTCTGCCAGTTGCAGGTCGTTTGCCTGTTGTCTGAGGTTGTCCAGTTCCGGTCCGTCTCCTACGATCACCAGTTCCGCTTCCGGATAGTCGGTGGCTACCTTCCGGAAAGCCTCTATCAATAAATCTACCCGTTTCCATTTTACGAGCCGTCCGATGTGCAGCAGGCGACGGTCGCACGGGGGAAGGATGGAGGGGGAAGCCAGTACGGATTCTTTTTCTTTGAGAAGTGCTTCCGTATCGGTCGAGTTGTAGGTGACGTGTATCTGCTCCTTCTTTACTCCGTAAGAGGGGAGGATGTCGTAGGCGGCTGTCGAGTAGTTCAGCGTTCCGGCGGCTTGGGCGTAGCAGTATTTCCGTATCCTTGCCGTTATCCATTGGCGCAGATAGAAGCCGATACCCTTGCTGAGCAGGCGCATACCTTCGTCGTGCATCGGATTGGCTTTGAAATATTCCTTGATCTTTCCGTAGGGAGGAGTCTGGAAGGGGATTTCACGAATCACCAGCTTGGCGTTGCAGGACTTCATAGCCTTTCTCAGTGCGGGCTGAAAGAATACTTGCAGGAAGTAGGGCCATCCCACTACCACTATATCCGGTTTTTCTTCCGCAATGATTTCGGGAAGGGCGGGGAAAGCGCTTTTTCCGTAGAACATCTTTTTCTCCGGTGTGGTCAGATGCTTGTAGGTTCCTCCTTCTACCATTTTCACCCCTTTGCCGATGGTCGTATTCCCTTTCTTCGGGCTGACAACGGTTATTTCTACTCCTTTTGCCTGTAGCCTGTTGAGCATGGCATTCAGGTAGTGGGGGATTCCTCCGAATGTAAAAAGTACTTTCATTGTATATGCTTGCTGATTTGATTAAAACATGTGATTAGTTTCTCCACTTCGTGTTCGTGGGCGTACCGGGCGAAAGCCTGAGTGTCCATCCTTGTTTCGGTACACAGCGAGCGGATAGCTGCGCTGCATTCTCCGGCGTTGTCTTCTCCGGTGGTTTGGCCTGTTCCGTACTGCTCTACCCTCCGGCCCATGCAGAGGCCGCGGCTGACTATGACCGGTTTGCGGAAGGCGGCAGCTTTGGTCAGGAGGTTGCTGCTGCCGGTGAACTGCTTGTATGCGGCAAAAATAAGGTCGCTCTCCGCTATCAGGGCATTGAAACAGCTTTCATCGGGAATCTTCTCCAATGAGAACAGACAGTTATTCCTTGACTCCCCGAACGCCCGCAGGTCGTTTTCCTGTTGTGCGGTGAGAGATGATTTCCCCGCAATGAGGAAGAAATATTCATCCTTTGGCAATAAAGGGATACTCTCTAACAGTAACTTTATCCCCTTGCGGAAATTGATGGAACCGAGCAGGGATATCACCTTCCTTCCTCTGGCTCTCTCCTTCAGTTTGCGCAGCAACGGGTAGTTTGTGGCGGGAGCCGAAAGATCGGCAAAGTCGGGAAACAGCAGAATGTGGCGCTGAAATGTTTCCAGGCCTTTCGCTGAATATTCGTTCAGTATGCCTACTCCTACGCAGTTCTTGCTTCGCAGGAAAGGGCGGGTGTCGGGCATCCCTCGGTGGTAAGGCGGCAGGGCGGACTGAACCAGCAGGCCGCTCCACTGATAGGGCAGCAAAAGATTGAACAGCCATAAGGGAGCCAATGTAGGCAGCATATCGTCGAGGCAGGCAAAGAAGACCAGATCGGGATTCAGCCGTTGAAGACTCCGGCGCAGCCTGTACAGATTTCGCAGTCGAATCACTGCATTGCGCAGTACAACCAGCTTTTTCTGCAACGGTTTTCCGGCAGGAAGCGGCAGTAGCGGAAGCGCTGAGACAGGCTGAAAGGCAACGGCCTCCTGTATGCCTTTCCCGTCGGGAGCGATGAGCGACGTTTCGTACCCCATGCCCGCCCATGTCTGAGCAAACTGTTTATAATACGTTTCCCGATGGCCTGATACTGAACAATCTATGACTGTAACTTTCATGATTCCGATGCTTTTGGGGGCTTGGACATTTCTAATGCTTCTGAATAAACTTGCCGTAACTTCTGCCCTGCCAACTGAAAGTCGAAACGGCTGACGATGGACTGGCGGATTTTCTCTTTGTCGAACGACTCGTAGGTATCGTACAATGTTTTCATCTTAGCGGCGAGCGCATCCACATCTCCCGGTCGGATGAGGAAGCCGCTTTCGGGAGTGATGATGTCCTCCGGTCCTCCGCATATGGTGCCGATGGCGGGCAAGCCTGTTGCCATTGCTTCGATGAATACGATGCCGAATGTCTCCGCAAAGGAGGCCAGTACAAAAGCATCGCAAGTACCCAGCAACCCGGACAATTCTTCCCGTGACAGGCGGCCGGTCAGTTTTACCTGCTCTTGCAGGTGGAGAGACTGAATTAACTTTTTGAGTGGCTGCATTTCTTCCCCGTCTCCAGCAATGATCAAAGAGACGTGCGGCATATCCTTGAATGCCCAGTGAAAAGCAGTCAGCAAATCCCAGAATCCTTTGCGCTTATTCAGGTTTCCGATGCTGATGAAAGTAAAATGTTTCTTTTTCTCTGTCCGGTGAGGACTGAATGCAAAGGTGTTCGTATCTACAAAGTTCGGTATGACGGTCACTTTATCCGGGTCACTGACGTATGCGCACAGGCTCCGTTTCAGTTTCGTGCCGACACAGATGATCTTGCGTGCCTCGCTGTATGCCTTCTTCAGTATCACTGCCTGTGACGGTGTCGTCTGATTGCCGTTGATGGAAGAGGCGTGCTCTGTGATGACATAGGGAACCTTATACCATTTATAAACCAGTCGGGCGGCATACCCTGCCCATGTGCCGAAGTGCGCATGAATCAGGTCGGGGCGACCGTAAGTGCGGATATACTTCCGTACTAACAAGACGGTCAGCAGAGACCAGATGATTCCTCCCGCGCGGGTGCTTAGTTTCGGGTTCCATGCGTGCAGGCGCATGGTGACGAAACTGCCGTTATCTTCTGCCGATATCTGAAAATGACTCTCTTTGCGGAACCGTTTCCATGTGAAGTTCTTCAGAGGTCTTTGCTCCGTGAAGGCAAGTCCTACCTTGCAGCCTGATTTAGCCAGTTGCATAGCCTGCTCGAAGAACATATATCCCCGGTGCGGGGAGGAGTCCTTCTCAGGATAGTACATTGGAAGTATCAGTATATGCATTTGTCTTTTATTTTTAGAGAAAGAATGGTGATGAAATCGCGGATGCGTTTGCCGAAAGTAACGGTCGGCACACCGGTGTAGGCGGAGGCTTTCTTGCGGAAGGCCTCTTCATCGTCGAAAGTGGGGTGGTTCACAAAGTGTTTGTACAGCAGATACAATCCTCTTTTCTTCTCGTAGGGAAGATGCCATACCGCCAGTTGCTCGTCTCCTTTTTCTACCGTATTGTATTTGGGGTAGGTCCAGAGGCGTTTGACGTATTGATTGGCGATATTGTTGTGGATGTTGAGCCTCGTAGCCACTACGCTCAGGAAGTGGGCTTCTTCGTTCAGTTTGGGCTGATTGGCGGCAAAACGTTCCAGATTATAATTCCATAAAGCAGGATACGCTTCGTTGATTCGTGCCACTACATCACCACGCAGCGAGATAAATTCTCCCCCGTAATAATGGACAAGCTCTGTTCTTGTGACTCCGTTTTTCGTATCTTGCTGCTCTGCTTCTTCCTTTTCCGCTTCTGTTTTCTTCGTTGCCTCCTTCTCTTTTTCTCTCTTCTCTTTTTCTCCGTAACAGTCATTATAGATATCTGTCATCTCCTTTAGTGTGATTCCGTTCACTTTGAGGTCCGGTCGGTCGGATGCATCGTACAGGGCGGAACCGTATTTCCGTGTGTCGCTGAATAGTTGCCCCAACGGACGCATACAGAGACAGTCCGCATCGCAGATGAGCAACGTATCGTCCGCCTGCATCCTTTTCTCCATATAGCGCAGGATATCATACAGATAGAATTGATTTCTCCATGCCCCGTACCATCCTTTGGGAGGGATGCAGAGATAAGGCAGGGTAACAGTCTCAATCCGTAACTCCTTGAATAACCGTTCCAGATAATCGGGAAACTGATCCAGATTGCTGAAGAAAAGCAACTTATCATTGGGATGATAATGCCTGAAAGTGGTAAAGAACGGCACTTGTATCTGCATATAAATGGAATGGACGAGGGCGGAATCTCCCCGTTTGCCTGCCTGCGGATAGAAACTGGCATCTTCTTTGGATTCCTTGTAGAACCAGGTCGCTATGTAATTGGTAGGTGTCGTCATGATATCTTTTTCTTTTTAATGAACTGAATACACTCCTTGAAAATGACTGATTGCATTTTCCACAAAACAAGTGCATATAGAGAAGCCACGAAAACTACTTTGATGGCAAGTGACAGATACAGGTTAGTGATGCCCGACGTTATGTAATGGGCTGCGATTGTCAGCGAAGCTGCCAGTAGAAAATAAGGAGCGATATCTTTCAGTATGCTGAACAGCGTCAGCGGAATCTCCCTCCGGGCAAAGCAGTACCAGACAAACAGCCAAAGTATATTGATAGCGACAAACAGATAAATCATGGTGGTGATGCCGTATGGATAACTGATACAGGCAGTGATCAGCTGCAACACGCTCAGTGCGATACTGTTGAACATAAAGATGGAAGACCGTCCGCGGCTGACCAGCAATAAAGAGAACAGATTGTTGATCGGAATAAAGGCTCCCCATATACAAAGTAATTGCATGATCCGTGCGGAAGCGAGCCACTTGTCCGTGATGGCAATCAGAATAAACTCTCTGGAAATGAGGCTGAGCCCGAACATGGCAGGGAAAGAAATAAAAGCCGTGAAACGCAGCATTTTATGAAACACGGCCGCCTGACGCTGCGGGTCATTAGCTACACTTGCCAGTACGGGCTGGGTGACTCCGTTGATCATTCCGGTGATGAGGGCGTGTCCCTTATTGTTCCAGTTGTTGGCCTGGCTGAAGTCTCCGACTTCCTGTTTAGTGTAGAATTTACCCAGCAGGACGGAGAACAGGTTTTGGTTGATAATAATAAAGACTTGCGTAATCAGCATTTTACTGCTGAATCCGAACATCTCCCTGATGGGAGAGAAGTCAATGCGGAAACTGGGTTTCCAGTGGGCAAAGTACCAGTTGAGTGCCGTGCCTATGACGACAAAGGTCATTGTCTGTATAGCCAGACCCCAATAGGCAAATCCGTTTGCGGCAAGAATAATCCCCACAATACCGGATAGAAACAGGCTTGAAAGAGAAATGATGGTATTCTCCTTCACTTTGAGATTACGGAAGAGAAGAGCTCGCGGAGCTATCCCGAAACTGGCTATAAAGAAACTGAGGAAAGAGAAACGGGCGAGCGACGTTAACTCCGGAGTATCGTAAAATTTAGCAATCAGCGGAGCTGAAGAATAGAGCAAAATATAAAGAACAGCACTAAAAGAGATACTGAACCAGAATACAGCGTTATAGTCTTTATCGCTGACTTTCTCGCGATTGGCGAGTGCTGCGACAAATCCGCTTTCCTGCAGGGCGGAAGCAATGGCCGGAAAGATAGCCAGCATACCGATCATACCGTAATCGGCAGGGTCCAGTAATCTTCCTAACACTACTCCGAAAAGAAGTCCTAACAGCTGTTGTACACTGCTGCTGAGGCCTCCCCAAAATAGCCCTTTTGCTGTTTTTTGTTTCAGTGACTGTTCTTCACTCATATTATTATAATCGGTGAAGGAGAGTGTGTCAAAAGTCAGTAGTAACTAAATTCCCCTCCTTCAGGAAGGAGGGGTGGCTGAAAGCCGGGGTGGTAGGTGTACTGCACAAGTGAATATCATCAGTTGATGTATTCACCTACCACCTCCCCCTGCGGGTACTCCTCCTTCCCGAAGGAGGAGAGTTTAGTTACTATTTTGACACCCCATCCTTCCATTCCTCATTTGTTGATGGCTTATTAGCTTATTGCTTATTTCACTTCGCTGCCCGGCTTCACCTCTTTCTGAGGCATGATAACTGCCAGGCTACCGTCGTTGTTTTCGGCACTCAGAATCATACCTTCGCTGACGATACCTTTCAGCTTGCGCGGTGCGAGATTGGCGATAAAGCAAACCTGTTTGCCTACCAGTTCTTCCGGCTGGTAGTGCTTTGCGATGCCCGATACGATAGTACGTGTTTCCAGTCCGTCGTCAATCTTGAATTGCAGCAGCTTGTCGGCTTTCGGCACTTTCTGACATTCAAGGATGGTACCAACACGGATGTCGAGTTTCGTGAAATCATCAAATTCGATGTTCGGACGAATCGGGTTTGCCTTATAGTTGGCTTCTTCGTTGGCCTTCTTCGTGTCGAGCAACTTCTGTACCTGTGCCTCGATTACGCTGTCTTCTATTTTTTCGAACAGCAGTTCCGGCTTGTTCAGCTGATGTCCTACCGGGAGCAGGTCGTTCCTTCCCAGTTCCGACCATTCGAAGCTTTCCATGTTCAGCATCTTGCGGAGTTTCTCCGAGCTGAAAGGCAGGAACGGTTCGAAAGCGATGGCAAGGTTGGCAACCAGTTGCAGAGAGATGTTCAGGATGGTGCCTACACGTTCCATGTCGGTCTTTGCCAGTTTCCAGGGTTCGGTGTCGGCAAGGTATTTGTTGCCGATGCGTGCCAGGTTCATCGCCTCTTTCTGCGCGTCGCGGAATTTGAATACGTCGAGCAGCTTTTCTACTTCTGCCTTTACGTTGGCAAATTCTTTCAGGGTTTCTTTGTCGTAATCCGTCAGTTCTGCGCAGGCGGGTACTTTGCTGTCGAAGTATTTCTGAGTCAACACCATTGCACGGTTCACGAAGTTGCCGTATACGGCTACCAGCTCATTGTTGTTGCGTGCCTGGAAGTCTTTCCATGTGAAGTCGTTGTCCTTCGTTTCCGGAGCATTGGCGGTCAGTACGTAGCGGAGTACGTCCTGTTTGCCGGGGAAGTCTTCCAGATATTCGTGCAGCCATACCGCCCAGTTGCGGGAAGTCGAAATCTTGTCTCCTTCCAGATTCAGGAATTCGTTGCTCGGCACGTTGTCCGGCAGGATATAGCTTCCTTCCGCTTTCAGCATGGCGGGGAATACGATGCAGTGGAATACGATATTGTCCTTTCCGATGAAGTGGAGCAGACGCGTTTCGGGGTCTTTCCACCATGTCTCCCAACTGTCGGGAAGCAATTCCTTGGTATTGGAAATGTATCCGATAGGAGCATCGAACCACACGTACAGCACCTTTCCTTCCGCACCTTCTACGGGCACAGGGATACCCCAGTCGAGGTCACGGCTGACGGCACGCGGCTGCAATCCCATGTCGAGCCAGCTCTTGCACTGTCCGTATACGTTGGGGCGCCATTCCTTGTGGTCTTCCAGAATCCATTGGCGCAACCATCCTTCGTGTTTGTCGAGGGGAAGATACCAGTGCTTGGTCTCCTTCATCACAGGTTTGCTGCCGCTGATGGCGCTCTTCGGGTTGATCAGATCGGTGGGCGACAGGGAGGTTCCGCATTTCTCGCATTGGTCGCCATAGGCACCTTCCGAATGGCAGTGAGGACACTCACCGGTGATGTAGCGGTCGGCGAGGAATGTTTTCGCTTCTTCGTCGTAATATTGTTCGGATGTTTTTTCGATAAACTCTCCTTTGTTGTATAGCGTCTTAAAGAAATCCGAAGCCAGCTCATGATGCGTCTTCGAAGTGGTGCGGCTGTATACATCGAACGAAACGCCGAATTCTTCGAACGATTTCTTGATCAGATAGTGGTAACGGTCTACTACATCCTGCGGAGTGACTCCTTCTTTCTTTGCACGAATCGTGATAGGTACTCCGTGTTCGTCCGAACCTCCGATAAACAATACATCTTCTTTCTTCAGTCGCAGATAGCGCACATAGATATCTGCCGGTACATATACGCCGGCCAGGTGACCGATGTGTACAGGTCCGTTCGCATACGGCAGTGCCGATGTGACGGTGGTTCTCTTGAATTTCTTTTCCATTGATATAGAGTGATTTTATGATTTTACTGCTTGCAATGTGCAAAGATACGGTTTGCAACGTGCAAAGATAATGCTTTCCACAGATTTCAGGAAGAAATGTGACAGGAAATCTGTGGAAAAGGCTTGTTTAGCCTGTGCCGTTTTTACATCATCATATTCTTTCTGATGGAGAACTTCACTATTGCCATATCCTGAATGGTGTCTACAGGCAAGTCCATCGGCTCGTGGTGCGGATTGTAGCTGACGAGTTTGACGTACCCTTCCTTCTCCGAGCGGTTGACGTATTTCACCGTCAGATACTGGTCTCCGTCGAGGTGGAACGCCACGATGTACATTTCTCCGTAAATGACGTTGCTGAAGTTGTTGATCCCCTTGAACCCTACGATATCTCCCGATTTGAGAATGGGATACATACTGTCTCCGTTGACAAAGATGGCTCCGTCACACGCGGGTATGCTCGGAATCAGTATTTTGCCCAGCGCATATTGGCGTTTGTCGGAAAGCAGGGTCCTTAAATTGGCGGCGGCTGTGATGTCATAGAGCGTCACACTTCGGTCGTCTATGGCTTCTGTGGTTTTTGAATTGTGAATAGTCTCTACTTCTCCCCGTATCTTTCCGTTGTCAAAAGACTTTGGGTCGTGCAGCGGACTTCCCTTTCCGGTCAGCAGCCAGTTGTAGTCCACATGACGCAGCTTATTCAGCAGTAAAGGAAAGTCTATGCTGTTTCGCGCGCACCAGTTGGAAAGTGTCGCTCTGGCTACTCCTAAATAGGATGCAAGTTCACTATCCCGTTTCAGATTCAACGCTATTTTCGCCCGCTTTACGATTTCCGGTACATTCAGCAGTGTATCCGCTTGTTTCTCATTCATGTTTTTGCTTACTTTTTTATATGTTAATATTTATTCTTGCCTTATCGCCTCATATACAGTCTTTTGTAAAATAATTCAGCGTTAATATCTAAAATTATTTGTTTTATATATGCGACTTACTATACCTTTGTGGTATTCGAAATGAATATTTGATTTCAAAATTAGAAATAAAAATTAGATAAACCATGAGAAAACAAGAAAAAGATGCGAAATACTTTCAAAAACCGCATTCTCCCCCTCCGAAAAGAGAGCTGTCAGCTGTTAATAGTTGATTTGTCAGGAGTTAACAGTTGTTATATTGGGTATTAACAGCTGACGTGATGGCTGTTAACATCTGACGGGCAAGTTGCCAATGATCATTGTGTAGGATGTGAACCTCCTGTGCGCAGGCTGCCTTACCTTTTATCTGAAAACATATCAAGTATATCAAAAAGAATAACCGGAATGGAAACATTACAAAAACAAACACTTTACGTTTGCGGCTGTTGCAAACACACGCTTCCTTCAGAAGCCTTTTACGTAGATAAGAAAACCGGCCTTCCAAACAACTACTGCAAGGAATGCCGCAAATCCGCCAGCCGGAAATACAGGAAGACCGAGAAGCGCACGCTGGCACGTGACGACCGTGAACCTTATCCCGTTATCACCTCTACGAAAGACCCCGATCTTCGTCAGAAACTGATTCTGTCCGCCCTGCAGATTGTAAGGGCAAGTATCAAGCGGAAAAAGCAGAAACTTTGTGAAGTGGAAGCGGAACTGAATGATTAACAAAATGAAAAAACTGACTGATAAACTATTTATAAAAACAATACAACTATGGGAAGAATCAAACAGGGACTGGACTACTTTCCCCTGAGCACCGACTTCATGCACGACCGTATCGTTCGTCGTGTCATGAAGCGTGAGGGCGATTCCGCTTTCACCGTTTTAATCTATATTATGTCTTATCTCTATTCGGGCGAGGGCTACTATGTCCGTGCCGACACCGATTTCTGTGACGAACTTTCCGATCAGCTTTTCAGTACGGACAACGATACCGTCCGCCGTGTCATCCGTCTGTTTCTTGAATACGGGCTTTTTGACTCTGCGCTTTATGAGCGTTACAGCATTCTGACTTCTGAGGATGTCCAGCGGCAGTATCTCTTCATCACCAAACGTCGCAGTCGTCACCATATCTGTCCGGATTATTGTCTGCTGCCGGAAGAGAAAACAACGGATGAGCAGCCAGATACTGTTGCCGCAACAGGGGAAAATGTTGCAGTATCCCCGAATATTGCAACGGCATCCCGGGATACTGCAACAAAAACAGCTCTCATAAAAAGAAAAGAAAAAGAAAAGAAAGAAAACATCTTCCCTAACCCTCCTTTCGCAAAAGGAGGGGATGAAGAAGAAGGGAGTGAAGGAGAGAAAGTAGCTGAAGGAGCCGGAGGCGGGATGAGAGAAGAATGCGATCAGCGATCTGCCACGAGGAAACGGAATCTGACGCAGGAAGATATCGACCGGATGCAGGTTCCCCCGGACGGATGTCCCCGCAATTTTTCCGGTCTGCTGGAGAATCTCCGTCTCTTTCGTGTTCCTCCTGCGGAACAATATGCTATAGTGCTGAAAAGTAATTACGGTGAAATCGGTGGTGATATATGGAAAGGCTTTAGCGTCATTCGTGGAAGCGGTGGGAAGATTAAACTGCCGGGACATTATTTGCTGAGTGTGCTGAATAAATAATATGAATTTGATAAATATATGTATATCAATATGTTATATGCTTATTTCTTATATTAACTAACTTATTAACGCACATTTCCGAAATCGCTTGTATAGCTGAGAATAAGCCCTTATATTTGCAGTGTCAATAAGCTTAACGACAGAAACTAACAAAAAGATTAATAACTAAAAACTATTACAATTATGCCAGTATTATATAAACCTTTCCAGTCTAATCTGGAAGATAAGAAAAGTGGGAAGAAACTGTTTTATCCCCATGTAGTTCGTACAGGAAATATCAATTCCGCACAGCTTTCCAAAGAGATTGCCGCATATTCTTCCCTTTCTCCGGGTGATGTAAAAAATACGCTTGACAATCTGGTGACGGTGATGGCGCAGCATCTTCAGTCGTCCGAAAGCGTCAGTGTGGATGGCTTGGGAACGTTCCGCATGGTGATGAGTGCCCGTGGCCGGGGTGTTGAGACCGCCGATGAGGTGAGTGCTGCACAGGCTACGCTTACCGTCCGCTTCCAGCCTACCACGACGAAGAATCTGGATCGTACCACCGCTACTCGTTCTATGGTGACGGGTGCCAAGTGTGCTCGCTATGACAAGCTGGTCTCCGCACCTGGTGACGGCGGATCGGTTGATGATCCGAATGACAAGCCTGGTGGTGGCAGCGATGGCGGAGATGATGGAGAAGCACCGGACCCGACAGTATAATTTGTTTCTTGCTTCGCGGGAAGAAATATAAGACTAACGACTGAACTGTAACTGTAAAACAGAAAAATAAAGAAACAAGAAACAAACTAGAGCTAACTAAGGATAACCAGCAAAAGACTAACTAATGATAATTGGTTAAAGACTAGGACTTTAATAAGACAATCAACTAAACAGAGAATTATCAATTAACATGAGAACTATCAATTTGATCGTGGTGCATTGTTCCGCCACGCAGGGGAATCGTACGCTTTCTCCGGAGGAAAATACGGTAGGAACACAGAGTAAACTAAACTATTTAAAGAACGAGAAAGGAGGTAAATGATGGCAATGAAGAAATCAGTATGGGATATGATCCTAAAGGTGGTTATCGCGGTGGCGTCGGCTGTAGCAGGCGTTTTGGGGGCTAATGCGATGAGTTTGTAAGGCAGCTACTATCCGTTTGCCGGTATCGATTAGCGATCCGGCAAACGGAAAAACTAAACTAGAGATATTAAATACAAATGATTATGAAAGAAAAACTATATACATTATTATTTTTTTATTGGTGACTATATCCGGAAAGGCACAGGATTTCAATCCTGGTCCGGAAGCCCAGAACCTGACCGAAAGAAAGAACGTAACGGTGGACTATGCAACAGGATTGTTCCACTACACCGTACCTCTGTATCAATTAAAGTCAGGTGATTATGAATTACCTATTTCATTGGATTATATTGCAAAGGGAGTGAAGGTGAGTGATCCTGAAGGTTTAATAGGTCAAAATTGGACACTTAACGTTGGTGGTATAGTTACCCGAACAATGCGTGGTGGATTTGCCGATGAGAAATCAGGTTACGGCTACCTGTGGACAGAAAATGCTGTTACTCCATTGGAACAGGATGCAAGGACTGTGGGGCTTCGTAAACGGGATGGGGAAAGCGATATTTTTACTGTCGTGTTCAATGGGAAGAAGGTGGATTTTATCATCCGTATGAATGAAAAAAGACAGATATATGCTTTGCCGTTGGGACAGACAGATGTTCGCATTGAGTGTGAAGGGACTTCCACAGAGATAACAGGCTGGACTATTACAGATAATAATGGTGACCGTTATATCTACCGGCAGAGAGAAATATGTGCAGATGTTGAGTATGTGGATGTTTCCACTTCCAATGCTATTTCAGATTCCGGTTATACCTCGGCATGGCATCTTACCCGTATTCTTCCATACAATGGAGCACCGATTGATTTCTGCTATAAAGGTGATGTAATGGATTTAGATTTTGGAAATCTATCATTAGATAGTATCCATACTATGAAAATCTATGATTCATATAAGATGATTTACCACTATGGTCAATCTGTGAAAGAACAACCGTTTGATTTTGACCAGTATAAATCTCGGTTTTATTCTGCTATTGAGGTAGCCCAAAACTATTTGAATATGTGTTCTCTTTTGCTGGATTTTAAAAATGTGGACTCTAAAATAAAAGATTTTGAAAGATATAGCCGGATAAATATTCAACCTCTACAAAGTGAATATATAAAAACTAACAATCGAATTGTCGGTGTATTGTCCAACATTTCGAAAATGAATGGTGTATCAAAAGAATTGGGAGAAAGTCTGAGAGGTTTCGCTGCATATTGTAAACGTATAGGCGGATTTAATGCGGATATGGCTGGTTCGTATTTGGAGGAAGCAGCAGACTATATATACGCCTGTTTATCTGAGGTTAAATACGTTAAAACAAAAGAGATATGGGGAGGAAAAAGCTATAAAGTTCATTCTCCATTGCTCAACAGAATCGTATTTCCTGAATATATTGTAAAATTTGCCTATTTTTCGTCTTCCTCTAGCTTATCTGCTATCAGTTTGTACAACCGAAATATGGAACTAATTTCGTCTGTTTCGTCCACGGGAGGAGCATTAGCGAGAGGATTGGCTTTCTGTGATAAAAACGGCAAGAAAACATCCGGTATTGAATTCAATTATTATGAAAAGTCTGATTTTCCAGTTTGGAAGGAGACAGGAGTAGATTTGTGGGGATATCCTTATGCGGAGGATGAGGATGAAGAGTGTACAGATTATGAGATATATGCTACTCTTAACTCGCTGAAAAATATAGTCTTATCGGATGGAGGGAAAATCGAAGTCAAATATGAAAGAAACTATGGGAGAAAGGGTATAGTCGGAGGAATTCGTTTGAAGTCATTGGTATTCAGTAACGAATTAAATGGACGTAGTGATACCATTTCTTACGGTTATCCGAGAGTAGGCGTGAGTGTGTATAAGCCTTTATCTAATGTTGTCAGTATCTCTTATCCAGAATGCACGGACTGGATTGAGTATAGCAGAGTGATACAGGAAGGTTATCCGGTGATAAATATGGGTAATAACGGTCTTTACTATTCATGTGTGACGGAGACTATATCCGGTAGGGGTTCTACTGTCTATAGTTATCAAGTATCTCCTCCTACGTCAGTGAACGAATCTGATTATCCATATTGGGAGAATGGTTTGTTGAGGGAGAAAGCAGTGTATGATACTAATGGAGAGATGCTAAAGAAAATTCAATACATTTATGAAACTGATGTCAACTATGAAGATAAACTTCCGCAAATGCAACCCTCTGATTTTTATTTAGATGGGAAGTCTTTGGAATCTTTTTATAGAAATCAGGGAACTTCGTATCTTACAGGAAAAGAGATTTATGAGTATAATATCAAACCACGATTATCTCCTACTAATACTGACAAGTTCTACAATCTGCAATATGGCTGGAGAACTGCTCTAAAAGAAGAAGTAGAATACAGAAGTGACGAAAATATTCCGTATTCTCGGACGAAATATTATTATGATAATCCGATGTCGATGTATCCCACCTGTGTCATTCGTATTGGCTCTGATGGTATTGAACGGACTGAAGTTCTGAAGCGTGCGATGGATATGGCAGACACTGCAGATTCTGTCTTTGTTATGATGAAAGAAGCCAATTTTCTTTCGCCTGTTGTGAAGTCACTTATCCTTGTTGATGAAAAATTAGTACATGAGACTGTGTGTCGCTATCAGGTTGACAGAGAATCAAAAATTGGTTTCATAGCTCCAGTTGAGGTATTGACTTATGTTCCTGATATGCCGGAAGCTTATGCTCAGAGCGTAGTTGATACAATACTGTTTAGTCATGGGGAAAGTAACTATACTACAGAAGCTTCTTATCGATATGCCTCAAAGATGTGGGTGGAAACCAACGGGAGGACAGAACGGAAGAGCCGTGTTTACGACAGCTATGGGAAACTGTTACTGGAGTGTGATGTAATAGGAACTACGGCAAGTGATAAATATAAGGGAGTGGGAAAGGCGATAGATGAGGCTGATCTTAAATTTGCTATCAATTATTTGAGAAAACAACAACGGACTTTTGCGTCAGGAATAGAAGTACTTAAAGAAGAAGTGGATAATCAGCATTTTCTTCGCTTTCTGAACTCGCAAGACCATTCCTTTATAGCTTCATTTGCTGAAGAAATAGTGAAAAGTAAGCCGGATTTGAGTCAGGCGAGATATTATTATGAACATATTGTATGTTATGATTTATTTAATGTGTTTAAACAAGAATATGAACGGATGATAGGACTCTATCCAAAGTTTGAGATTTTGAGACAATTTATAAGTGCAATGGAGGCAATGATGCAATTTGATGGACTATCATTATTCGATTACTTGTACGGATTGTATGGTGAAGTAGATAAATACAAATTTGCTTATCTCCCCAAATTAACTCCGGCTTCCGGTATGAAAAACTTGCGACTATATATTTTGGACGGAAATGCAACTGCTTCAGGAAGCATCACCCATGCAGGAAGTGAGGTTCCATATACCGTTGAGAGCGTTTCTTCTTCTAAATTGAAAATATATGATATTGACCTAAGTAAATACACAGACATAACTTCTGTAACTGCCAATACTCAAGGTTCTTATATGGCATTGGTCCCTGAAGGAGCAAATTTTAAGGCCACTTCTTATAATCCTGACGGTACGGTGTATGCCCGATTTGACCAGAGCGGAAATGTAGAGTATTACACTTACGATGCTGCCGGACGAGTTATCAAAGTGGAAGACCAATATGGTAATATTTTAAAAACGTATGAGTACAACAAGCTTAATAACTAATAAAACAAGATGCAGAATATGAAAACAATAGAGATGAAACGAACTTTGTCAATACTCTGTCTGCTGTCGTTTTCCCTTTTCATGAACGGGCAGCAAGCGACAGGTTATACGAAAACACGTAATTATACGGCAGAGCGAACTTATATGGATGCGAGTAGCCAAACGGGTAGCGGTGCTGCACGAATTGTCAATGATATTGTCTATACCGACGGTTTTGGCCGTAAAGAACAGGAAATACAGATAGGCGGCAGTCCTGGAGGTAATGCGGATTTGGTACTTTCTTATACCTACAATATGATGGGTCAAGTAGAGAAGGAATACCTTCCGTATGCAAAGACCGGCAACAACGGTGCCTTTGATAAGTTTTCCCCGGAGCGTTGGAGTGTCTACGGTACGGGAGAACAGGCATATGCTTATAATCTGACTCAATATGAGGATAGTCCACTGATGCGTGTTTCCCGGAAGATGGGACCGGGCAAGGCGTGGCATACCAGTGATAAGAGTGTCCGTGTGACTTACGGAATGAACAGTACAAATGAGGTAAAGTGCTATAAAGTTTCTTCCAGCGGCTCATTGATCGCTTCAGGATTCTATGGAGCGGGGAAACTGGAAGTCATTGTTGAAACAGACGAAGATGGGCATCGGAGTAAAACCTATACCGACTCTAATGAACGGACTCTTCTGACTGTATCTGTCAACGGTGAAGATAGCTTGGCAACCTACTATGTGTACGATGACCGCAATTGTCTCCGTTATGTACTGCCTCCAGAAGCCAGCCATCAGCTGGCGGAGACCGACACGACGGATATCTCCGTGCTGCATAGCTTAGCATACAGTTATGAATATGATAAACTGAACCGGATGATTTCCAAACGTCTCCCGGGTTGCGCTCCCATTTATATGGTTTATGACCGTCGTGACCGTCTGGTTTTGAGCCAAGACGGCAAACTCCGGACTGCTGATGCAAAAAAATGGAGTTATTTTCTCTATGACTCTCATGATCGTGTAATAGAAAGCGGTGAAATGCTTTTATCGGCAGAGCAAACGTGTGGCGAACTGCAATTGGCCGCTTGGGAAAGCGAGCATTATCTTCCTGCGGGAACTCGCACTCCATTGCAATATACGGTATATGACAATTACAAACCAACGGAGAATGTGACTGCCCATCCGTTTGTAGCAGCCGTTGGCTATGATACGTCGTATACCCTGTATCCTTCGGGGTTGACCACAAGTACGAAAACACGTTTGCTTGGCACAGATGACTGGTTGACAGAGACAATCTACTACGATGATCGTAGCCGTGTCATTCAAACGCTCTGTCATTATCCTGAAAAGGGACTGCGATATAGTCATACAGCTTATGATTTCACGGGTAATGTCTTGAGAAAGCAGGATAACATTGGTACGGATATCCTTGAAACCGTTTATACGTACGATGATCGTGCACGGTTACTAACGAAAGCCAATACTTGGAACGGGCGTTTTACCGATAAAATCACTTATGTATACGATGCATTGGGGCGTCTGACTGGCAGGAATTATGGTGATAAGGTGTCTGAGAGTTTATCCTATAATATCCGTGGCTGGCTGACTGGAATCGAAAGTCAGCACTTTTCTCAAACGTTACACTATGTTGATGGAGTAGGTGTCCCCTGTTATAATGGCAATATCAGTAGTATGACCTGGCATTCGGGAAGTGAGGCCGGATTACGTGGCTATAAGTTTACATATGACGGCTTTTCCCGCTTGAAAGATGCTGTTTATGGTGAAGGAGAACTATTAAGCAATAATACGAACCACTTCACTGAACAGGTAACGGGCTATGACAAGAACGGAAACATCCTCGGTTTACTCCGTTACGGGCAAACCAATACAATGAGCTATGGCTTGATTGATAATTTAAACTTGGTTTACAACGGTAACCAATTGGAGTCTGTCAACGACAATGCTACGGGCCATGTATTCGGTAACGGTATGGAATTCAAGGATGGCGCAAGTAAAGAGATAGAATATGAATACGATGCAAATGGTAATTTGACGAAAGATTTGAATAAAAAGATAGCTGACATTCAATACAATTGTTTAAATTTGCCGGAGAAGGTGCAGTTTGAAGGTGGTAACAGTATTTCTTACCTCTACGCGGCTGATGGAACAAAACTCCGTACTACGTATAAGACAGGAAATGCCACTATCATAACAGACTATTGTGGCAATGCGATCTATGAAAATGGTGTGTTGATAAAGGTGTTGACAGAAGATGGTTACATTACCGTTTCGAATAATCAATTTCATTACTTTATTCAGGATCATCAAGGTAATAATCGTGTGGTTGTCACTCAAAATGGTGTGGTGGAGGAAGTGAATGATTATTATCCATTCGGAGGGTTGCTTTCTTCATCATTGTCTAATAATGTTCAGCCTTATAAGTATAACGGCAAGGAACTGAACAGAGATAATGGTTTGGATTGGTATGATTATGGGGCGAGAATGTATGATGCTTCGTTGGGAAGATGGCATGCAGTAGATCCTTCAGGAGAAAAATATCCTGCTTTGGGGTTATATGCTTACTGTAAAAATAGTCCAATAATACGAATTGACCCTGATGGAAAAGATGATTATGTTGTAAATGCAAATGGAGCAGTTTACTTGATGCGTAAGACTGATAGGATAGTAGATGTTTTATATGCAAGTGGTATTAATTCCTCTCAAAAAGCGACGCAGCCTGATCCAAATTGGAAAAGTATTCGGGTGTTTGATAAATCTATGTTGCAGGGATTAACGGCGAGTAAAGGGGAAAAGGGGAGAGACTATTGGGATCGTAAGCTTTACACTACGACAAACTCGGTATATAATGCTGCTAATGTTTTTTTATTTGTTGCGGATAATACAAGTGTGGAATGGACTCTTAAGGGAGGTTATATGGATGGAAAGAGAACATTTATATTAGGTACAAATAATAATAGGAATAGAGTTTCAAGTATGTATGGATTAACTAAAGTGCAAGAGGCTTTATTTCCTACCTTTATACCAATAATAGATATCCATTCTCATCCTTATAATCCCTTTGCTTCACCTGAGGATATGGATAATGCTAGAATGCTGAGAGATATACGATATGGTATTTATTATAAAGATAATATTATTAATTATACTGATCAAAACAATAGCACATATTCTATTAAAGTTAATTCCATGAATGATTTAATGCGATATATATTTCAACAATTAAGATGATAATGAGAAAAAAAGTGATTATTTCTTTGATATATGTATCAATAGTATTGACTATTCCCCTGGCAGTTGCCTGTCAGGGGTCAAATGACGATAGTATAGATCCTATACTTTTGGAACATGTAAAATCAGTGATAGATTTCTATCCTGATTGTGGGAAGACTTTAAAAGTTTCTCAGTTTGATTCTAGAAAAACTTATGTATATAGTATGTGGCCTAAGCAAAGTGGCTTTTGGTTTGATACTGGTCAAAATGGGGATGAACTTAGGTTAATTTTGCCTACAAATGCTATGAGATATAAAGATAAATATATTCTTTTTTATCTGGAAGGTAAAAAGAGACTAAGTGAAAAGGAAATTAGTAGACTATTAGGCATATCGTCTCAGGATGATATGCCTGATTCTCGCGAAATTGATCAACGGATTTGGATATATGTAAAAGACAAGGAATCGGGTAAATCTGCTTTTGAGCAAATTGAATATGGAACTAAAATTTGGGAATATCCTAATTTACGATATTTTAATGGTGGAGATAAAGATTCCGCTGTAATTGATATTGCAATTTATGATATAAGTGTTCATGGAGAAAAAGGGAAGTCTGAAAAGTTTTCTTCGCCTGATAAGATTTCATTAAATATGTCTGTCTATAATAAATCGGATTCTAGTCTTTTGATAGGATTGAATCCTGATTTATATGGTAGCTTTATAATAAAAAACGGAGAATATTCAATGCCACTTATGGCAGATGTAGAAGTCAATAGGTATTTTGGTGAATTTCATGAATATTCTCCCGGTTTATATTCCATTGCTCCTCATGGAAGAATGAGTTTTTATCTTAGCACTGCACAACAACCTATTAAATTGAAAGATACGTCTCCACATGAATATGTTCACAAATTATATGATTTATTTTACGACTCCATTTGTTATGTGCCTGCACCTACTATTATTCAAATGCCTGATACTATTCAAGGGATTGTTTGGAATAAAGAATTTACAGCATATTTCCCTTTTGGTAGCTGGTATCATTTTTTTGTAAATGACAGTATATACGACATATATCCTAATGGTGAAGTAGCTGGATATGCGATGGATAAGCATCGCTATAAATGGTTTGAAGAATAGTGCGAAGCAACAACTGAAGAAGATTTTTAGTGAGGGTATATTAGATTTTGCAATATTCCTATAAATCTTTAATTTATATCATAAATGAAACCGATAATTAGGATTTTATTAATCGTACTATTATTAGTCCTATATAGTTGTAAAAGTATAGCTTTATATGATACTTCTACTGATTATGACTTTAAATTTGATTTATACAGTCAAGTAAAGATGTATTTTCGTGCGAATTTGAAGTACCCTACTGTGAATGAGCTTTGGGACTATTGTTGGAAAATAACGAATGAAGTTAATGATAACACATTTTTATCATTTGATGACTTTGATAAGGCGGCATATAAAAATGTCTCAGGTCGAGAAGAGCTTTTGCAGCATTTATCTTTATATAAAAAGGAAATTTCGTTCCAATTTAAGAAAGGAGCAATGTTTGTTCTTTGGAAGAATAAAAAATGGTTTAAAATTGAGTTTGATTTAGGTGAAATGATAGCTGATAATGGTTATAAGTTTGTTTACTTCTATGATATGCAAGGCAATTACAGTCTGGATTTTGACTATGAAGAAGATTTTCAAAAAATAAGAAAGGAAGTACGTGATAAATGCGTACCAGATACTACATTGTGGAGTGAATTTCACACGTGTCTCCTGAGATTTGATAGAATTAAAGGATATCAGCTATATTATCCCTCGAAAAATAAGATTAAGGAAAATATTTACCTTAAAGAACTAGGATGTGCTTTGGATAATTTTCTTTTAAACCGAAATCTGCAAATGATTCAATTTGTTACTAATTTGCCTCAATCGTATTTGTATAAGTAAAGTTTATGCAGTTTCTGTTTGCCCTGATATGGATTGGCTAAATAAAGTTAACCATATTAGGGCATTTCAGTTAATTCTACTAGTGCTGTCTTTCATTTTAATAACAACTATATTGAACCTTGATATTGTCTTCTTTGTCAGTTTTAGTATTCTTTCCTTTAAAGAAAAAAACAGTAATTGATTGATATCAAGATAAAACTATGGAAATAACAGGATCGTAGTGAATGAACATGAACTGACCAAAAAGTTAGCTTATGATAGAATAACCCAAATGTTTTCATCTGTTTTTAAGGACTTCCACCCATAATTCTCCTCTTTTTCTTTCTTTTTTCTCGCAGGAAAGAATATATTTGTATCCTAGTTTAAACGAAAACCAGTGTATGATATGATAACAACCCAGTTACTTCGTCCCGAGAGTATAGTTGTAGTAGGGGCTTCGAATAATGTACATAAGCCGGGTGGCGCTATATTGAAGAATCTGATAAACGGAGGTTATCAGGGAGAACTCCGGGCTGTGAACCCGAAAGAGACAGAAGTGCAGGGAGTTCCTGCCTTTGCAGATGTAAAAGAATTGCCTGATACCGATCTGGCTGTGTTGGCTGTTCCGGCTGTGATGTGTCCGGATATAGTAGAGACACTGGCAAGCGAGAAGCAGACGCGGGCGTTTATCATACTCTCTGCCGGATTTGGTGAAGAGACACACGAAGGAGCACTGCTGGAAGAACGTATACTGGAAAGTGTCAACAAATATGGTGCTTCACTGATTGGTCCGAACTGTATCGGACTGATGAATATATGGCATCATAGCGTCTTCAGCCAGCCTATTCCGAACTTGAACTCAAAAGGAGTCGATCTGATCTCCAGTTCCGGTGCTACGGCAGTCTTTATTCTTGAAAGTGCGGTGACAAAAGGATTGCAGTTCAATTCTGTTTGGTCGGTAGGAAATGCCAAGCAGATTGGTGTGGAAGATGTGCTGCAATTTATGGACGAGAACTTTGATCTGGAGAAAGATTCCCGTATCAAGCTACTCTATATTGAAAGTATTCACAACCCGGACAGATTGCTCTTCCATGCCTCTTCATTAATAAGAAAAGGCTGTAAGATTGCGGCGATAAAAGCAGGAAGTTCGGAAAGCGGAAGTCGGGCAGCTTCTTCACATACAGGAGCGATTGCCAGTTCCGATTCGGCTGTAGAGGCGCTGTTCCGTAAAGCCGGGATTGTGCGTTGCTTTTCGCGCGAAGAGCTGACTACCGTTGGTTGTATCTTCACCCTCCCCGAACTGAAAGGGAAAAACTTTGCTATTATTACTCATGCCGGAGGTCCGGGAGTAATGCTGACGGATGCTTTGAGCAAAGGCGGACTGAATGTCCCTAAGTTGGAAGGTGAACTGGCGGAAGAACTGAAAGCCCAACTCTTCCCCGGAGCTTCCGTAGGAAATCCGATTGACATCCTTGCCACCGGTACACCTGATCATTTGCGTATCTGCATCGATTATTGCGAAGAAAAATTAGATAATATAGATGCTATTCTGGCTATCTTCGGCACACCCGGACTGGTGACCATGTTTGAAATGTACGATGTTCTTCATGAAAAGATGCAGACTTGTCACAAGCCTATATTCCCTGTTCTTCCCTCCATCAATACAGCAGGAGCGGAAGTGGCGGCATTCCTTGCCAAAGGACACGTGAACTTTTCCGACGAAGTGACTTTGGGAACTGCACTGTCTCGCATTGTCAACGCCCCGAAACCGGCGGTGCCTGAGATTGAACTGTTCGGAGTCGATGTACCGAGAATCCGTCGTATCATTGATTCCATCCCGGAGAATGGATATATCGAACCTCATTATGTGCAGGCATTGCTGCACGCAGCCGGTATTTCATTGGTCGATGAATATGTTTCCAATAAAAAGGAGGAAGTCGTGGATTTTGCCCGTCGATGTGGATTCCCGGTAGTAGCCAAAGTAGTAGGTCCTGTGCATAAATCGGATGTCGGTGGTGTAGTACTGAACATTAAAGGGGAACAGCATCTGGCACTTGAATTTGACCGTATGATGCAGATTCCCGATGCAAAAGCGATCATGGTTCAACCTATGCTCAAAGGCACAGAACTTTTTATTGGTGCAAAATATGAAGAAAAGTTCGGGCACGTGGTACTCTGCGGTTTGGGCGGCATTTTTGTGGAAGTCCTGAAAGATGTATCTTCCGGCTTGGCACCCCTTTCTTATGAGGAGGCTTATTCAATGATTCGCTCCTTACGCGCCTATAAAATTATCCAGGGAACCCGTGGACAAAAGGGAGTAAACGAGGATAAATTTGCTGAAATTATCGTTCGTTTGTCTACCTTGCTCCGGTTTGCAACAGAAATCAAAGAAATGGACATAAACCCGCTCCTGGCCACTGAGAAGGCGGTTATAGCGGTGGATGCGCGTATCCGAATAGAAAAATAGGACTATTTTTCTATTCATTGGGACATATTTTCTATTATTCAGTTGTTATTTTGTCTACATTTGATTAGTTGAATAAAGGAGCCTTATAAAACTGAATATATGAAAAAAAATATTATAACGTTTGTTGCCTTAATAATTGGTCTTATTTGCCGTGCACAGACCGTAGATGAGAATTATTATTTTAAGAGTCTTAGTAGCCAGAATGGATTGTCGCAAAATACAGTAAGTGCTATCTTGCAGGATTCGAAAGGCTTTATGTGGTTTGGTACAAAAGATGGATTGGACAGATATGATGGTGTATCGTTCCGGCATTTTAAATATGATAGAACCAATCCGCGAAGTCTCGGTAATAATTTTGTGACTTCTCTTTATGAAGATGTTGAGGGAAATATATGGATAGGGACAGACGTAGGAGTATATATCTACTATCCTGAAAAAGATACTTTTCGTCATTTTGTAGAATTAAGTGATAGAAATACAAGGATAGAACGCGCTGTTGCCATGATTTCAGGGGACAGGCAAGGACGTATCTGGATAGCTTCGGAGGCGCAAAATCTATTTTGTTATGACTTAAAAGAACAAAGTTTGCGGAACTATATTTTGACAGAACATTCATTGGTCTCTACTAACGTGAAATGTTTGACAGTTGATAATAGCGGTACTATATGGATTGGATTCTACGGAGATGGACTATTTTATTCGAAAGATAATTTGAAAACTCTTCACCCCTATCTGTCACCTGTTGATAATGAAGAAACTTATAATGATGATGTTGTTAGTAAAATAGTATTAGGGGCATACAATTGTTTATATATCAGTTCCTTAAAAGGAGGGGTGAAAGAACTGAATTTGACTTCGGGCAAATTGAGGGACCTGTTGCTGAAAGACGAGAATAATGAGGCTATTTATTGTCGGACTCTACTTGTCTATACTGATAATGAGTTGTGGATAGGGACGGAATCAGGTGTTTATATTTATAATCTTCGTACGGAAAAGTATACGCATTTGCGTAGTTCCGAATATGATCCTTATTCTTTATCAGACAATGCTATTTATTCGTTTTGTAAGGACCGTGAAGATGGGATATGGATTGGTTCATATTTTGGAGGAGTAAATTACTATCCTCGTTCGTATACTTATTTTGAGAAGTATTATCCGAAAGGAATAGAAAATAGTCTGCATGGTAAGCGGGTACGTGAATTTTGTCGGGATAGTCAAGGTATATTATGGATTGGTACTGAGGATGGTGGATTAAATCGTTTCAATCTGAAAACGAAAGACTTTTCTTTTTTTGCTCCTAGTGCAGGATTTACGAATATACATGGGCTTTGTTTAGTGGATGATAAACTTTGGGTAGGTACATTCTCTAAGGGGCTAAAGGTGATAGATACCCGTTCAGGTGTTGTTTTAAAAACATATCAAAAAAATGATTCTCCCCGTTCTTTGATTGATAATAGCATTTTTGCAATCTGTAAAACAGCTACAGGTGATATTTATTTGGGAACTATGTTTGGGTTGGTACGATACAATAAGCAATCGGATGACTTTGATCGCATACCGGAACTAAACGGGAAATTTATATATGATATAAAAGAAGATTCTGCCGGTAATATCTGGTTGGCAACTTATGCTAACGGAGTATATTGTTATAATGTGAACGATCGGAAATGGAAGAACTATGTGCATGATGATAAAGATAATACAAGTCTTCCATATAATAAAGTATCGAGTGTTTTTGAAGATTCCCATCGTCAAATCTGGTTGACGACTCAAGGGGGAGGATTCTGTATATTTCATCCGGAGTCGGAGACTTTTACGAGTTATAACTCTACTAATGGATTGCCTAGTGATGTTGTTTATCAGATTGTAGAAGATAAAGAAGGGCAGCTATGGCTGACAACCAATAATGGTCTGGTTTGTTTCCAGCCAAATACTGAGGCTATGAAAGTGTATACTACTGCGAATGGTTTGTTGGGAGATCAGTTCAACTATCGCTCTAGTTTTGAAGATGAGAATGGAATGATTTACTTTGGGGGGATTGACGGTTTTATCGCTTTTAATCCTAAAGATTTCTCAGAGAATAAGAATCTTCCTACAGTAGTAATAACTGATTTTCTGTTGTTTAATAAGGAAGTGTATGCAGATGAACCAAATTCTCCTTTGGAAAAGAGTATAACTTTCTCTGATAAGATAGTACTTCGGGCTGATCAGAACTCCTTCTCTTTTCGTATTTCAGCTCTAGGTTATCAAGCTCCGAGAATGAATAAATTGAAGTATAAATTAGAAGGATTTGACGATGAGTGGCTATCTGTAGGCGAAAGCCCGCTGATAACTTATTCTAATCTACGTTATGGTCATTATATATTTCGGGTAAAGGCCGCCAATAGCAATGGTGTATGGAATAGTAATGAAATCTCGTTAAGTATCCAGATTCTACCTCCTTTTTATCTTTCTGTTTGGGCTTATTGCATTTATGTACTTTTGATTATTGGATGTTCTGTCTATTTGGTTCTTTATTTTAAGCGTCGCACCAATAGAAAGCATCGTCGTCAAATGGAGAAATTTGAGCAGGAAAAGGAACGGGAAGTGTATAATGCCAAAATAGATTTTTTCACTAATGTAGCACACGAGATACGTACTCCTTTGACGTTGATTAATGGTCCGTTGGAAAATATTCTTTTGAAAAAGTCAGTGGACTCGGAGACGCGTGAAGACTTGAATATAATGAAGCAGAACACAGAACGGCTACTAAGTCTGACGAACCAATTGTTGGATTTTCGCAAGACGGAGAGTCAGGGTTTCCGATTGAACTTTGCTGAATGTAATATTACGGAGGTATTGAAAGAAACTCATAAACGTTTTACTTCTTTGGCGAAGCAAAGAGAATTGGATTTCATTCTAAATGTACCGGTACAGGATTTCTATGCTCATGTAAATAAGGAGGCATTTACTAAAATTGTTAGTAATCTGCTGAATAATGCTGTGAAATATGCAGAAACGTATGTGCATGTGTACTTGGAAATAAATGGGACGGGAGAAAATAAGATGTTTTATATTCGTTCTGTGAATGACGGAGTTATTATCCCGAATGAAATGAAGGAAGAGATTTTTAAACCTTTTGTTCGCTTCAATGAGAAGGAAGATGGTAAAGTTACTACCGGAACGGGAATTGGATTGGCTCTTTCGCGTTCATTGGCTGAATTGCATCGGGGAAACTTGACGATGTTGGAAAGTGAAGAAGCCAACGTTTTTTGTTTGTCGCTGCCTGTAGAACAGGATAGTGTGATAAAACTAGCTTCAGAACATAAATCTGTGGAAGAGAGTAAAACGGTAGAACGTCGGATAGAACAGGGGGAAAGTAAGACAAATAGGCCTGTAATACTGGTAGCGGATGATAATCAGGATATGCTGTCTTTTGTTGTTCGTCAATTGGAAGATAATTACATCGTTTTGACTGCAAAAGATGGATTGGAAGCATTGGAAGTGCTGGATAATCAGGAAGTCACATTGGTGGTAAGTGATGTTGTAATGCCTCGTATGGATGGATTTGAGTTGTGCAAGGTGGTTAAGTCTAAACTGGATTATAGTCATATTCCGGTGATTCTGCTTACTGCTAAAACAAATATTCAATCTAAGATAGAGGGATTGGAATTAGGGGCGGATGCGTATATTGAAAAACCTTTCTCTGTTGAATATCTACAGGCTTGCATCGCCAATCTGATTAATAGTCGTGAGAAACTGCGTCAGGCTTTTGCACAATCGCCTTTTGTTGCGGCCAATACGATGGCTTTGACAAAAGCTGATGAAGAATTTATGAAAAAACTAAATGAAATCATTCAGGGTAACTTTCATAATCCTGATTTTAGTATGGATGATATAGTCGATTCATTGAATATGAGTCGCTCTAATTTTTATCGGAAAATAAAAGGAGTACTTGATCTGAGCCCGAATGAATACTTGCGGCTGGAAAGGTTGAAACGAGCTGCCCAATTATTGAAAGAGGGGAATGGGCGTGTGAATGAGATTTGTTATATGGTAGGTTTTAACTCGCCTTCCTATTTTTCTAAATGTTTCCAGAAACAGTTTGGAGTATTGCCGAAAGACTTTGCCGGTTAGATAGTATCTCGTACATGCAGGATCTATATCCCCGTTGCATTGCGCATATATACACAATGTACAGGGCATATAGATCCTGCATATTGCATATATATAGCTTATCTGCCTCTTTTTTATTGCAATATTTTATGTGCTTTTATGTGGTATATGAAACAATTATCTCATTCCTGTTTCATTTGGTATAGATTTGCTATTCTTTCTTCTATTTGAGACATTATTGCGATTTATTGGGATATTTATATTACCCAAAAACTATCTCATCCGCTAATTTTGTCTGCGTCAATCAGTCGAAACAATAATCTAATTATATATGATCAAACATTTAACACTTTTGGGTACAGCTCTTTTATTCTCTTCTCAAATTTTATTGGCGCAGTGGAAACCTGCGGGAGATAAAATCAGAACTTTTTGGGCAGAAAAGGTCGATGTGAATAATGTATTGCCGGAATATCCGCGTCCTATTATGGAACGTTCGGATTGGCAGAATCTGAATGGGCTATGGAACTATGCCGTATTACCTTTAGGACAATCTGCTCCGACTACGTTTGATGGAAAGATATTAGTTCCTTTTGCTATTGAATCAAGTCTTTCCGGTGTAGGAAAAACTTTGGGGATGGAAAAAGAATTATGGTACCAACGTGCATTTAATATTCCTTCCAGTTGGAGAGGCAAGAGAGTATTGCTCCATTTTGGCGCAGTAGATTGGAAAACTGAAGTGTGGGTAAACAATATAAAAGTAGGTGAACATACCGGTGGTTTTACTCCGTTTACTTTTGATGTGACTGAAGCTTTGGAGAAATCAACGAATACCCTGACTGTTAAAGTCTGGGACCCTACAGATAAAGGATTTCAACCTCGGGGAAAGCAAGTTAGTAACCCTCGTGGCATTTGGTATACTCCGGTAAGCGGTATATGGCAGACTGTGTGGCTGGAACCGGTGTCCGAGCATTATATTGCAGGTATAAAGACAACTCCCGACATAGATACAAATAAAATAAAGGTAAAAGTTGAAACGGATAGCAATAGACAGTCGGATAGGCTGGAGGTAAAAGTGTTTGATGGAAAGCATCTGGTGGCTATGGGAACCTCTATAAATGGTTTGCCGGTTGAGATTCCCATGCCTGCTGATGCAAAGCTCTGGTCGCCGGATAGTCCTTTCCTGTATCAGATGGAAGTATCTTTGATTTCTGCGGGGAAACTGGTGGATCAGATAAAAAGCTATGTTGCTATGCGCAAGTATTCGATAAAAAGAGATGAACATGGTATTGTGCGTTTACAGTTGAATAATAAAGACTTGTTCCAGTTTGGTCCTTTAGATCAGGGATGGTGGCCGGACGGATTATATACGGCTCCTACAGATGAAGCTCTACGCTATGACATTGAGAAAACTAAGGATTTTGGTTTCAACATGATTCGTAAACATATCAAAGTAGAACCTGCACGTTGGTATACTTACTGTGACCAGATAGGGCTTATCGTATGGCAGGATATGCCTAGTGGAGATAAAAGCCCGGAGTGGCAAAACCGAAAATATTTTGAGGGAACGGAGTTGACTCGTTCTGCTGAATCGGAAGAGACGTATCGTAAAGAATGGAAGGAAGTGATTGATTGTCTTTATTCTTATCCTTGTATTGGTACTTGGGTACCATTCAATGAAGCATGGGGACAATTCAAGACACAGGAAATTGCCGAATGGACAAAGCAATATGACCCTTCCCGATTGGTAAATCCGGCAAGTGGAGGGAATCATTATACATGTGGTGATATGCTTGATTTACATCACTATCCGGGACCGGAGATGTTTCTGTATGATGCGCAAAGGGCTACAGTTTTAGGCGAATACGGAGGTATCGGACTGGTGTTGAAAGATCATCTCTGGGAGCCGAATCGTAATTGGGGATATATCCAGTTCAATACTTCCGCAGAAGCTACAGCAGAATATCTGAAATATGCCGGAATACTGAAAGATATGATTTCCCGTGGATTTTCTGCAGCTGTCTATACACAAACTACTGATGTTGAAGTCGAAGTAAATGGTTTAATGACTTATGACCGTAAAGTGATAAAACTCGATGAGTCAAAATTGAAGAAGATGAACACAGAGATTTGCAATTCTTTAAAATAACAACTAAATAGCAAAACTATATATTATACTTATGAGAAAGACACTAATTTTGATTTTAACCTTGTTTGCAGTCTTTACGACTGTTGATGCTAGAAGTAAGAAAGACCAGGACCGCGCATTAATCGACAAAGTTGCCATGTGGCAGATAGATCATCAGACGAAAGTAAAGCATCATGATCTTGCATGGACCAATGGAGTTTTGTTTCGTGGCATGGTGGAATGGGCAGACTACACACAAGATTCCCGCTATTATGACTTTCTGATGCAGATAGGGAAAAAGCATCGTTGGGGATTCTTGAAAAGACTCTACCATGCGGATGATCTTGTGATAGCACAGATGTATATCCGTATGTATGAGAAGTATCATGATCCGGTAATGATTCAGCCTACTATCGCACGAGTAGATTCGATAGTGGCTAAGCCTTCGAAAGCTCGTTTATGGTTAGGTGCAAAAAACTGGTCGGAGCGTTGGTCATGGTGTGATGCTTTATTTATGGCTCCCCCTGTCTATGGACAGTTGAACAAACTGTATCCTGAAAAAAACTATCTGGATTTTATGGATCGTGAGTTTAGAGAAGCTACAGATTCCTTATATGACGCTGATGCAGGATTGTACTACCGGGACAGAAGGTACATCCCGAAAAAGGAGAAGAACGGTGAGAAAGTGTTTTGGGGGAGGGGTAATGGTTGGGTATTTGCCGGACTGCCTTTGTTATTACAAACACTTCCCAAAGAGCATCCGACTTATAATTATTATCTGAATATCTACAAAGAGATGGCTTCATCCGTCATCAAATGTCAGGATAAGAATGGTTCTTGGCATGCGAGTATGCTTGATCCCGAATCGTATCCTTCGCCGGAAAACAGTGCTTCCGGGTTCTTTGTCTATGGTTTGGGATGGGGAATTAATCAGGGGATACTGAAAGGTAAGAAGTACAAGAAAGCTGCTCAAAAGGGATGGAAAGCATTGAAGAGCTATGTCCATGAAGATGGCATGCTTGGATATGTTCAGCCCGTCAGCGCTGCTCCTGAACAAGTCACTAAAGACATGACCGAAGTGTATGGTGTAGGTGCATTCCTGATGGCTGGTATTGAAATGTTGAAAATGAAATAACCTTTTTATTAATAATTATGAAAACAAAAACAAGAGATTTAAGTGCATGCCTGAAAAGGCGGCTATGGATCGCCGGCGTATGTCTGGCAGCTTTTTCTTTTCTTTCTGTATCTGTTGTGTATGCTGCTGACGATATTCAGACTATTCAGCAGCAAAAGAAAGGAATGACGATTAAAGGTAAGGTTTTGGGTACAGATGGAGAACCTATTATTGGTGCATCTGTATTGGTGAAGGGATCGACTACCGGAGTCGTGACTGATTTGGATGGTAATTATACATTGGCTAACGTTTCTAAAGGCGCTATTCTGGAATTTAGTTATGTAGGTTATGTGAAACTGACCAAAACAGTAGGGAGTGAAACAACGATAAATGCAATCTTGTATGAAGATTCCCAGATGTTGGAGGGAGTTGAGGTTGTGGCTTTCGGTACACAGAAAAAGGAAAGCGTTATCGGAGCTATTTCAACGGTAAAAGTTGCAGAACTGAAAACACCGTCGAGTAACTTGACCAATGCACTTGCCGGGCGTATTGCAGGTGTGATTTCTTATCAAAGAACAGGTGAGCCCGGTGTAGATGATGCTTCTTTCTTCGTTCGTGGTGTTACTACTTTCGGTTATAAAAAGGACCCTTTAATTTTAATTGATGGCATTGAATTGACTTCTACTGACTTAGCTCGTTTGCAGCCTGATGATATCGCTAGTTTTTCTATTATGAAAGATGCTACTGCTACAGCGCTTTACGGTGCTCGTGGTGCGAATGGAGTTATCTTGGTCAAGACGAAAGAAGGTCAGAAAGGTAAGGCGCGATTAAGCTTGAGAGTTGAGAACTCAATATCTGCTCCAACTCAGGAGATTGACTTGGCAGATCCTGTTACTTATATGCGTCTGCACAATGAGGCCTATTTGACACGTAATCCGTTAGCGCCGTTGATGTACTCCGAAGAGAAAATAGACAATACTGTACCTGGCTCCGGTTCTGTGATTTATCCGGCTACGGACTGGAGAAAGGAATTATTGAAGGACTTTACGATGAACCAGCGTGTAAACTTGAATATTACAGGTGGTGGCGATGTGGCACGTTATTATGTGGCAGCTTCCTATAGTCAGGATAATGGTATTCTGGAGGTTGATAAGAATAGCAATTTTAATAATAACATTAAACAGAGAGTTTATACTCTTCGCTCTAATGTGAATATTAATGCTACTAAAACTACAGAATTGATTGTACGTTTAAGTGGTGTATTTGATGATTATAATGGTCCATTGTATGGTGGTTCTGCCATGTATAATCTGATTATGAAAAGTAACCCGGTATTGTTTCCTGCCAAATATCCCAAAGATGAGGCTCATGCATACACTAAGCATACTTTGTTTGGTAATGCTGAAAATGGACAGTATCTGAATCCATATGCAGAAATGGTAAGGGGATATAAAGAATCAGGACGTTCTAACCTGAGTGCACAGTTTGAAGTAAAGCAAGACTTGAAATTCTTGACAGAAGGTTTATCAGCCCGCTTATTGTTCAATACTTCCCGTATTTCCAGTTATGATGTTTCACGTAAGCTGAATCCGTATTATTATAAGATGACTAATTATGATTATCTGACTGGTGATTATGCTATCGATATTATCAATCCGGATGAAGGTTCGGAGTATTTGATTTATGATCCGGGAGGTAAAAGCATTACAGCTAATATGTATATTGAAGCAGCATTGAATTATAATCGTGACTTTGGAAAACACGGAGTAGGCGGATTGTTGGTTTATCAGTTGAGAAATAATCTTCAGCCAAATGCAGGCTCGCTTCAGGCATCTTTGCCTTATCGCAATGTCGGTTTATCCGGTCGTTTTACTTATGCATATAATAATCGTTATTTTGCAGAGTTCAACTTTGGTTATAATGGTTCTGAACGCTTCCACAAAAGTAAACGATTTGGCTTCTTCCCTTCTGCTGGTCTGGCATGGGTTGTTTCAAATGAATCTTTTTGGGACCCGTTTAAGAGTGTTGTGTCCAAATTGAAGTTGAGAGCTTCTTATGGTATAGTCGGTAATGATGCTATCGGAAGTGGGCGTTTCTTGTATCTGTCCGATATTAACATGAATGATAGTAAATATGGAGCAAATTTCGGATATAACTTTGATTATCATCGTGATGGTATCTCAGTGAAACGTTATTCTGATCCTGAAATTACATGGGAAAAATCTGCTAAGACCAACTTTGCACTTGAATTTACTCTGTTTGATGACTTGAATGTGACAGCCGAGTACTATACAGAACGCCGTAAGAGTATTTTGCAGCAACGCGCTTCTATTCCGGCATCTATGGGACTTTGGGTGCAGCCTTATGCAAACTTAGGTGAAGCTAAAGGAAGTGGCGTTGACTTATCACTGGACTATAATAAATATTTTGCAAACAAATCATGGTTGCAGTTGAGAGGAAACTTTACTTATGCAACTAGCGAATATATGGTGTACGAAGACTATGAATATCCGGGAGCATGGTGGAAACAAAAAGTCGGTTATCCTACCAATCAAACTTGGGGATATATTGCAGAAGGTTTGTTTGTAGACGATAACGAAGTGGCTAACTCTCCTGTACAATTCGGAGAATATGGTGCGGGTGATATTAAATATCGTGACGTAAATAAGGACGGAAAGATTACTGATCTCGACCAAGTACCTATCGGATATCCGAAAGAGCCGGAAATTGTATATGGTTTTGGTGCATCTTATGGATATAAGAATTGGGATATATCTGTATTCTTCCAAGGATTGGCCAGAGAATCATTCTGGATTGACTATAATAATGTTTCTCCGTATTTTAATACAGTTGATACGAAAGTTGTAGGAAATAGGGTAGGCCATAATGCACTTGCTAAGTTTATTGCAGATAGTCATTGGTCGGAAGATAATAGAGATGCGTATGCTGTGTGGCCGAGATTAAGCCCGACTTCTATTGAAAATAATAGTAAAACGAGCACATGGTTCATGCGTGATGGTTCGTTCTTGCGTCTGAAACAGTTAGAAATCGGATATACGATTCCTGAAAAGGTAACTAATAAAGTCGGTATTAAGAATCTTCGATTCTATGTTACAGGAAACAACTTATTGTGCTTCAGCAAGTTTAAACTTTGGGATCCTGAAATGGCAGGTGCCGGTTTAGGTTACCCTGTGCAGAGAGTATATAATGTTGGACTAAATTTAACATTCTAAATCTGATATAAAATGAAAAAATTACAATTATTAATATTGAATTGTTTGATTATCGTTTTATCCTCCTGTGATTCATTTCTGGATATCGTTCCGGATGATATCGCCACAATCGATAATGCATTTACAATGAGAGCGCAAGCAGAGAAATATCTGTTTACCTGTTATTACTATCTTCCAGCTCATGGACTATTGGAGGCAAATCCTGCGATTGCCGGTGGTGATGAATTGTATATTACGGAGTCTTTCCGTAGTGCAGCACACGTGCATGCCTGGTATATTTCACATAATATGCAAAGTTCGGCAAGACCGCGTTGTGATTACTGGACGGGAGCCGATCAGCAAAACAACAAGTCTTTATATCAGGGAATCAGTGACTGTAATATTTTTTTAGAGAATATCCAGAAGGTGCCTGATATGACACAGGCTGAAAAGGATCGTTGGGCGGCTGAAGTGCGTTTTCTGAAAGCCTATTATCATTATTGGTTGATCAGGATGTATGGTCCGATTCCTATTATGGACCAGAATATTCCGGTGAATGCTGGTGAAGAAGAGGTAAAGGTCTTTAGAAATACAATAGATGAATGTTTTGATTATGTGATTAACACATTGACTGAAATTATCGACAGCAACCATTTACCAGATAAGATAATGAATGAGGCGGAAGAACTGGGACGAATTACTCAAGGAATTGCAATGGCTATAAGAGCAGAGGTGATGGTAACTGCTGCCAGTCCTTTATTTAATGGAAACGCGGATTATAAAGGATATACCGATTCAAGGGGCATTGAGATCTTTAATCCTAACAAATCGGAACAAGATAAGAAGCAACGTTGGATAGATGCAGCAGAAGCATGTAAACAAGCTATTGAATTTTTAAAGGCTCAGGGACATGATTTATATAAATATACTTCTCTTGAGTACACTATATCTGATCAGACACGGGCAAAAATGAATATCCGTAATATTGTAACAGAGAAATGGAATCAGGAAATTATCTGGGCTAATTCAAATAGTATTATCGGTCAATTGCAGGATCATGCGATTCCACGCGGTTTGGAACCAGGAAAAGAAGGGAATGCAAGTGTTGGTGGTAATCTGGCTGTTCCTCTGAAAATAGCTGATTTATTCTACACAAAAAATGGAGTACCTATCACGGAAGATAAAACCTGGAACTATGATGATCGCTTAGAATTGAGAAAGGCAACATCTGATGATAAATACTTTATAAAAGAAGGATATACAACAGCCAGTATCAATTTTGACAGAGAAGTTCGCTACTATGCAAGTTTAGGATTTGACGGTGCAGTTTGGTTCGGTCAGGGTGTAACGGATGAAACGAAGCCGATTTATGTACAATGTAAGCAAGGACAGTCTGCTGCTAATCAGATATCAAACTCATGGAATGAAACTGGTATATGGCCTAAAAAACTAGTTCACTTTAAAAGTGTTGTAGGACAGACTAGTGGGTTTACCAAGATTACTTATCCATTCCCAGTGATGAGATTAGGAAACTTATACTTGTTGTATGCCGAGGCTTTGAATGAGAGTGGTGCTTCTAAAACAGATGTTCTGACCTGGGTCGACTTGATCAGAGAAAGAGCAGGTTTGGAAGGAGTAGAAGAGAGTTGGGATACATACACGAATAACAAGAAATATGAAACAGTAGACGGCAGACGTGAGATTATCCAGCAAGAACGGGGTATTGAGTTAGCCTTTGAAGCTCAGAGGTTCTGGGATTTGCGTCGATGGAAGTTGGCATATCAGGAACAAAATAAGCCTATTACAGGATGGAATACTCAATATAGTACAAATGAGGATTACTATACAGAACAATTGATTTATGCTCAAGAATTCAGAATAAGAAACTATTTCTGGCCGATATTAGATAAAGAATTATATTCGAATAAAAATCTGGTACAGAATTATGGGTGGTAAACTTTAAATTTAAGACGTTATGAAGAAGAAATTATATAAATATGGTTTGCTTTATATAGGAGTGGCTTTAGCTGCTTGTGCTGATAATGCTGATTTGAATGAACCGGCAGGAAGTACAACGCCTCCGGCACAGGTGTTGAACGCAACGGTAAAGAATCTGCCTGGTGCGGCAATTATCTATTATGACTTACCGGATGATCAGAATCTGAAATATGTTAGGGCCAGTTATAAGGTTGATAACATGGTCCGCACAGTTAATGCTTCTTTCTACACAGATTCTTTGGTAGTGGAAGGTTTCCCGACTAAGGGGGAATATGATATTGAGCTTTATTCTGTTAGTTATGGTGAGGTTGTGTCTTCTCCGTTAGTCGTGAAAGTGAATCCTGATACACCTCCTTATCAGAAAGTTCGTGGAACATTGGTTTCTGCCGAAACATTTGGCGGTATCAGAGTGAATTTTGATAATCCGGAAAAAGCGAAACTTGGACTGGGCGTTATAAAAAAACAAGCAGAGGGTATTTGGACACAGGTATATATGCATTATACTGAAGCTAAAGGTGGAGATTTTTATGTACGTGGTCTTGATGCTGTTACTACAGATTTTGGTATATTTGTCAGGGATAGATGGGGGCACCTTTCGGATACATTGTATGTAACTGAAACTCCTCTTTATGAAGAACAATGTGATAAGTCTTTGTTCAGAAAGATGGCTTTACCGACCGACTCTTATGAATGCCATTCATGGAATGAGGTCACAAAAGGGAATGATATGACACGACTTTGGGATGGAATAACAGATGCAGACCCCTGCTTTCAGACTAAGACGACAACGGTAATGCCTCAATGGTTTACTTTTGATATGGGAGAGAATTATAAATTAAGTCGTTTTGTGATGGTTTCACGTTATTATCCGGGTAAATATGGCAATACGTTCAAGGCTGGTCATCCGAAACATTTTGAAATTTGGGGAAGTATTAATCCGAATCCGGATGGAAGCTTTGATGATTCGTGGGTATTGCTATCAGAATATGAATCAGTGAAACCTTCAGGTGGTGGTGTTAATGATGCTCTAACAGCTGAAGATCAGGAAGCTGCAAAGAATGGTGAGAATTTTATTATTCCGGATAATGCTCCTGCTGTTCGTTACATTCGTTTCAGGACGAATAACACTTGGGGAAATACACGCTACATGCATCTTCACGAACTAACATTCTTCGGTGCAAAGCATAATTAGTAATAAGTAAAAAGAAATAATGCTATGAGACTATTTAAGAATTTTGCTCTTGTATTTTTATTTATAGGTACTTTGGCGTCTTGTGATGGCATGGATGCAACATATAAAGAGTTTATTGAAGAAGGACCTATTGTTTATATAGGAAAAGTGGATTCGTTGAAAGCGTATGCCGGACGTAACCGAGCTATGCTTGAGTGGCAGAAGTTGCTTGATCCACGTGCTAAAACAGCTAAAATCTTCTGGGAAAACAGAACGAGGTCCACTGAATTACAATTAACTGATAAGGCTGGTCTAACACAGGTTATAGTGAAGGATTTGGCGGAAGGTTCGTATGTATTTGAAGTTTGCACATATGATACTCATGGTAATTCTTCTATTATGTCAGAAGTTCCTTGTACTGTATATGGTGATGTTTATGAGAAGTTGTTGTTTAATACAAAAGTAAAGACGGCAGTTTTAAAAAACGATGTGTTGACCATTACTTTTGCAGCTTCGCTTGAACCGACTTTCTTTGGTTCCGAAATTACTTATACGAGCATTGATGGAGGGGATAAAACGGTGATTCTGAAAGCACCCGAGACGCAGATTAAGATAGATGATTTTGCAGGCGATCGTATTATTTATCGTTCTGTTTATTTGCCGGAAGAAACTGCTATCGATTATTTCTATAGTGAATCGGATGAATTTGAAATTAAATAAAGAGGATAGAAAGAATGCGTAAAGTAGTAATATTATTATATTTGGTCCAGTTATTGTTTACCGGTTTTGCTCAGGCAAAACCGGGCAAGGACCGTGAATACTGGGTGAAGACAATGATTAAAATCATTGATCCTTTTTATACAAACTTGAGTCAGAATACTCTGAGAAAGAACATGCCTGTTGAAACCTTTGATGGATTGAATAATGGCAATACTAGAAAGAATGTAACACATTTGGAAGCTTTAGGGCGTTCCTTTAATGGCATTTCTGCTTGGTTAAACTTACCTCCTGATGGCACAAAAGAAGGACAACTCCGTGCTAAATATACTGACCTGGTGGTGAAATCTATATCCAATGCTGTGAATCCGGATTCTTCGGATTATATGCGTTTTGATGGACCTGGTGGACAACCATTGGTAGATGCGGCTTTTTTTGCACAGGGGTTATTACGTTCGAAGGATCAGATCTGGCCGAAGTTGGATAAAGTGACTCAGGAGAGAATTATCAAAGAACTGAAAGCTTCCCGTAGAATCAAAGCCTCAGAATCTAACTGGTTGATGTTTTCTGCTACAATTGAGGCTGCTCTATTGGAATTTACAGGTGAATGTGAATTGAACCCGATTCATTATGCATTAAAAAGACATAAAGAATGGTACAAAGGAGATGGCTGGTATGGTGACGGACGCAACTTCCATCTGGATTATTATAATAGTTATGTGATCCAGCCTATGTTGATAGATGTATTGTCAGTTATGAAGAAGCATGAAGTTGAAGGAGCCGATTTTTATGATGTACAGTTACAACGATTGATCCGTTATGCCGATCAACAAGAAAAGATGATCTCTCCGGAAGGTACTTATCCTGTGTTGGGCAGGTCGATGGGATATCGTTTTGGGGCTTTTCAGGTATTAGCTCAAGTTTCCTGGATGAAATTATTACCGGAACATATCAAACCAGCACAGGTACGCTGTGCATTGACTAAGGTGATGAAAAGACAGTTAATTAAGGGAACATTTGATAAAGACGGATGGTTGAACTTGGGATTCTGTGGACATCAACCGGAGATAGCCGATAGATATGTATCCACAGGCAGTAATTATCTGTGTACGTTTATTTTTCTACCTTTAGGTTTGCAAGCGGATGATGAGTTTTGGACGGCCAAACCTGAAGAATGGTCCTCAGTCAAAATATGGAGTGGGAGCCGAGATATAAAGAAGGACGGTTCTATTAAAAACTAGGATTAAATCTTAGGGAAGTATTGAAAAGAAAGTAGATGTAACTAAATAAACTTCTGAGAAAGTTGAATAAAGAGTAGAAACAGATGAAAAATCAAATGAAATGGATAGCTTTATTGACTACGGCAGTTTTTATTTTCTCGGGTTGTAAAACACAAAAACAGGTCAGACTGGTTTTGTTGCCGGATATACAAACTTATTCACGGCTTTATCCCGATATTTTAAAATCGCAAACTCAATGGGCAATAGATCATGCAGATAGTATTGACTTTGTTTTGCAACAGGGGGACATGACTGATCACAATGTCGATAAGGAGTGGGAGGTTGCAGCTGCCGCTTTGAATACTATGGACAACCAAGTTCCTTATGCTTTTGTAATGGGAAATCACGATTTAGGTAAAAATTCGAATAAAAGAGATTCGGAACTCTTCAATCGATATTTTCCTTATGATAAATACAGTAAGACGAGAAATTTCGGTGGTGCATTTGAAGAAGGGAAAATGGATAATGTGTGGTATACTTTCAAGGCTGCCGGATTGAAATGGCTGATTCTTTGTTTGGAATTTGGACCTCGTACTAGTGTGCTTGACTGGGCAGGTGAGATTGTGAAGAAACATCCGCATCATAAGGTGATTATCAATACGCATGCATATATGTACTCGGATGATACACGTATGGGAGAAGGCGATCGTTGGCTGCCGCAGAAATACGGTTTAGGCAAAGATACCGGTGAAAATGCGGTGAATAACGGTGAGCAAATGTGGGATAAGTTGGTTAGTAAATATCCTAATATTCTTTTTGTATTCAGTGGGCATGTACTGAATAGCGGTGTTGGGACCTTAGTCAGTATAGGTGATCATGGTAATAAAGTGTTTCAGATGTTAGCCAATTTTCAAGATGGAGTGAAAGGGACGAACAGAGGGCAAACCGGTTTCTTGCGTATTGTGGATATAGACGTGAAGAAACAGCAAGTCAGAGTAAAAACTTATTCTCCCTATCTGAAGGAATATAAGAATGATGTTAAAAATAAATTCTCTTTCGAAGGGGTAAACTTTAAATGATATAGTTTTAGTATTCTGGAGGATGTGGCTATGAAATACACTCAATCTTTTTGTTTTGTAAGTGTGATTGTTTTGTCGTCTTCTGTTCATCTCCATGGACAGAATAATAAGATGAATGTTTTGCTTATTATTGCCGATGATATGCGTCCTGAATTGGGATGTTATGGAATAGAAGATATTGTGACTCCCCGTCTGGATAGCTTGGCAAGGTATGCTACGGTCTTTCAGAATGCATATTGTAACATTCCTGTAAGCGGGGCTTCCAGGGCAAGTCTGTTTACAGGAATGTATCCTCGTTACCCGAATCGTTTTACTGCGTTTGATGCCAGTGCGGAGAAAGATTGTCCGGAGGCTCTTTCACTTCCGGAATGCTTTAAGAAGAACGGATATTATGTCGTTTCTAATGGAAAAGTATTTCATAATATAACGGATCATGCTGATAGTTGGTCGGAAGCTCCATGGAGAGTGCATCCTGATGGATATGGTAAGGATTGGGCTGAATATAACAAGTGGGAATTATGGCAGAATGAAGAGTCTTCCCGTTATGTTCATCCTAAAACTTTACGAGGTCCTTTCTGTGAGTCGGCTGATGTTGCTGATACAACTTACATAGACGGTAGAGTGGCGCAAAAGACAATTGCGGATTTAAGGCGTTTGCATAAAAAGGAAAAACCGTTTTTTCTTGCATGCGGTTTTTGGAAACCGCATTTGCCTTTCAATGCTCCCAAAAAATACTGGGATTTATATCGGCGAGAAGAAATACACCTCGCCCAAAATCCTTATAGACCGAAAGCTTTACCTAAACAGGTTACTTCTTCCGGTGAAATTCGTGGGTATGGGAAATTTGTTACAACTAAAGATGAGACTTTCCAGCGAGAAGCTAAGCATGGCTATTATGCATGTGTGAGTTATATTGATGCACAGATTGGTCTGATACTTGACGAACTTGATCGTTTGGGACTGTCTGAGAACACAATAGTGGTAATATTAGGTGACCATGGTTGGCATTTAGGGGAACATGGATTCTGGGGAAAACATAATCTAATGAATCATGCAACTCGTGCTCCGTTGATTGTTCGTGTTCCTCATTGTAGAGGTGGCAAAGCAAAAGGAATTGTAGAATTTGTCGATATTTATCCAACTTTGTGCGAGTTGTGTGGAGTGCCAATGCCTAAGGACCAATTACAGGGAAAGAGTTTTGTGCCTATTTTGCAAGACAGTGGGAAAAAGACAAAACAATACGCCTTTATTCAGTGGAAAGGTGGGTATAATATTGTTTCGGAGCAATATAGTAGCACTATATGGCTGCAAGGAGATTCGGTTGTAGCCCGGATGATATTTGATCGCCAATTGGATGCATCGGAGAATGAAAACAAGGTGCATTGCCCATATTTGAGTAGAGAAAGAGATAAACTTGAGGCTCAGATTAAGATCCGGAAATCTCAATTATAGAAATAATTTAAAAGAATATATAAATGAAAGTAAGTTCATCTATCATTGCATCTCTTTTGCTTTTGACAGTTTGTAGTTGTTCAACTCCGAAAAGCGAAATGAGTACTCTCGTGAATAACAGTTTACAAACGGCAACTGTACAGTCAAAGCTTATGGCTGAGGATTTATTGAATGAAGAAGGAAAACTACCTCGTACAATCGGCAAGGATGGTAAGTTGATGACATCAAAATCCAATTGGTGGACAAGTGGCTTTTTTCCCGGTGTATTATGGTATCTGTACGAGGTGAATGGCAATGATTCTTTGAAAATGTATGCTGAGAACTATACAAAACGGATAGAAAACCAGAAATATACTACTGATAATCATGATGTGGGATTTATGTTGTATTGTAGCTTTGGTAATGGATTACGCTTGACAGGTAATGATGATTATAGAAAGACATTATTGCAGGGGTCTGAATCGTTGAGTACCCGTTTTCGTCCACAGGTGGGTTGCATTCGTTCTTGGGACTGGAATCAGAAGGTGTGGGAGTATCCGGTAATTATTGATAATTTGATGAATCTGGAGATGTTAATGTGGGCTTCCAAGAACTCTGATGATCCTAAATTTGAGGAAATAGCTAAGTCACATGCGGATGTGACGATGAAATATCATTTCCGATCAGATTATAGCTCATATCATGTAATTTCTTATGATACTATTTCCGGTTTACCGGAAAAGAAGAATACTTGTCAGGGATATGCACATGAGTCATGTTGGGCGCGTGGGCAAGGTTGGGCATTGTATGGCTATACTATGATGTATCGTGAAACAGGGCAGGAGAAGTATTTGCGGCATGCCATCAATGTTGCTAAATTCATAATAAATCATCCCCGTTTGCCTGAAGATAAGATTCCATATTGGGATTTTGATGCTCCTAATATACCTAATGAACTTCGCGATGCCTCTGCTGGTGCATTGATGGCTTCTGCTTTTATTGAACTCAGTCTGTATACAGAAGGGGATTTTTCGAAGCAATGTCTCTCTGTTGCAGAAACACAGTTGAAAACCCTTTCTTCGCCGGAATATTTGGCGGAGCCTGGCACAAATTGCAATTTTATCCTAAAGCATTCTGTAGGTAATAATCCAGGTAAGGCAGAAGTTGATGTACCATTAACCTATGCCGATTATTATTATGTTGAGGCTTTAGTGCGCTATAAAAGAGATATTTTAAAAGAAAAGCTGAATTGAAAATCTTATTTTAAATGATACAAAGATTATCTTTTTGGATAATAATGATTATCTGTTCGACGATGGTCTATGGACAAGAACATGATGGTGATTATACAAATCCGATCCTATCTTCGGGTGCTGATCCCTGGGTGATAAAGCATGAAGGATGGTATTATTATTGTAGTGGGGTCCCGGGTGGTATAGGAGTATCTCGTTCGCGTGATCTTCATAAGATAAATCCTCCAGTGCGTGTATGGAAGGTACCAGAGAAAGGACAATGGAACTCAACTTGTGTTTGGGCGCCTGAACTTCATTTTTGGAAAGGTAAATGGTATATCTATTATGCCGCAGGATATAGTGGTCCTCCTTTCATTCATCAGAAAGCAGGTGTGTTGGAATCCGTTACATCAGATGCAATGGGGAAGTATGTTGATAAAGGAATGCTGTTTACAGGTGATGCTCTAGGGGATTGGGAAAATAATCGATGGGCGATTGATATGACTTTGTTGGATCATAAAGGACAACTATATGCAGTCTGGTCTGGTTGGGAAGGTAATGAATTAACTGACAAAACTCAGCAACACCTTTACATAGCCAAAATGCTAAATCCCTGGACTATGGCCTCCGGAAGAGTGAAAATATCTTCACCGGATCGTTATTATGAACAGGGAGAACTGCCATTGAATGAGGGACCGCAAATATTGAAGCATGAGAAAGATGTATTTATTGTTTATTCGTGTGGTCAGTCGTGGCTGGATACATATAAACTATCTTATTTGCGTCTGAAAGATTCGGATGCAGACCTCTTAGACCCAGAGAGTTGGATTAAGAGTGAGAAGCCGGCATTTGAGGGAACTAATCAAGTGCTTGGAGTTGGACATGCTAGCTTTACAACTTCACCTGATGATAGGGAATATTATATCTGTTATCATTCGAAAAGAGAGAAAACACCTGGTTGGAAACGTGATATCCGTCTACAGAAGTTCACTTTTGATGCATCTGGTGTTCCTTGTTTCGGTAAACCTGTCTCGGTAGGCGAGAAACTACCTTTACCTTCGGGGACTACTCATTTAGTGAAAGCTAAATCAATGGTTGATCTTGAAAAAGACTTTACTGAGCTTTCTTCGACTGCCCGTCCTTATACATATTGGTTCTGGATGAATGGAAATATAACAAAGGAAGGTATTACCAAAGACTTAGAGGCTATGCATCGTATCGGAGTAGGAGGTGTCTTTAATTTAGAAGGAGGCACAGGTATTCCGAAGGGGGCTGTTACTTATTTGAGTTCGGAATGGTCAGAGTTAAAAGCACATGCCGTAAAAGAAGCTGCTCGTTTGGGGATCGATTATGTGATGCATAATTGTCCGGGATGGTCATCGAGTGGAGGACCTTGGATTACTCCTGAATATTCAATGCAGAAATTAACTTGGAGTGAGATAGAAGTGGTGGGAGGAGAGCAGATAGATACTTTGTTGCCTCAGCCTGCTATGGAGTTAGGATATTATAAAGATGTTGCTATATTGGCTTTTCCTTCTTTTAGGAATGGAAAGCCAATAGGTTTTTCTGATTGGCAATTACTAAATAATAGTGTTTTCAATCATAAAGGTCTGATTGATATACGGGAGTATGATAAAGAACAAGTTATTCATCCGGAGGATGTGATTGATTTAACTAAACAGGTTGATTCAAACGGATGTTTGAGTTGGGAAGCACCTTCGGGAAATTGGACGATCATTCGTATGGGACATACTTCTACGGGAAGAAAGAATTGTGCGGCTCCGGATACAGGTGTGGGACTTGAATGTGATAAATTTAGTAAGCAGGCTATTCAACTTCATTTTAATAAGATGATGGACCTGTTATATCCATTAATCAAACCATATGTTCATCAAATTCAGATCGGTTTGGAAATAGATAGTTGGGAGGTCGGTATGCAGAACTGGACATCGGGATTTGAGGATGAATTCTGTGAGAGAACCGGATACGATTTGATTAGATATTTGCCGGCTATGACTGGTAAAATTGTAGGAAGTAAAGAGATAACAGAACGCTTTTTATGGGATATTCGTCGTATACAGGCTGATTTACTGGCTGATAACTATTATGGTGAGTTCAGGAGTTTATGTAATCAATATGGTTTGGTATCGTATTGTGAGCCTTATGATCGCGGACCGATGGAAGAATTACAGATAGGTTCGCGAGTGGATGGAGTGATGGGAGAGTTTTGGAATGGGCTATCCGCTATTTTCCAAAACAATTTGATGATGCGTCGTACCGCTAAATTGGCATCTTCTATTGCCCATATCAATGGACAGAAAGTAGTAGGTGCCGAGGCATATACTTCTGAACCGGAATCGGGGCGATGGCAGGAATATCCGTTTGCATTGAAGGCTGTTGGTGATAAGGCGTTTACAGAGGGAATTAACCGGATGGTAGTTCATCGTTACGCGATGCAGCCTCATTCAAATGCTGTTCCTGCTATGACTTTAGGACCTTGGGGAATACACTTCGACCGGACGAACACTTGGTGGGAACCGGCGCGCGCTTGGATGGATTATCTGAATCGTTGTCAAACTCTCTTGCAAGAAGGCTTATTTGTTGCTGATCTGGCATACTTTACGGGGGATAATGTTGTGGGCTATACTAAAGTACACCGTAATGAATTGAACCCGGTGCCACCGGAAGGATATGACTATGATCTGATGAATACGGAAACCCTGCTGAATAGAGCATGGATAGAACAGGGACGGTTAAGACTTCCGGATGGGATGAGTTACCGCATTCTTGTTCTACAAGAACAGTCGTATATTACATTGGGTTTGTTGAGGAAACTTCGGGAGATGGTAGAGCAGGGCTTGGTTATTGTTGGTGCCCGTCCTCATCAGACTGTGGGATTGCAGTCTTATTCTATTACAGAGGAAAAAGAATTCGAACAGCTTTGTGATGAATTATGGGGAAAGAATATGGCTACAATGATAGACCGTAATATTGGAAAAGGTAGAGTATTTTGGGAAATCTCTTTGAATTTGAATCAGGTATTCAGGCAGATTCAGTTAAAACCAGACTTTGAAGTTGGAGATAATCCGAATAGTGCTCCGATACGGTATATTCATAGACAAATAGGAGATACGGATGTCTACTTTGTAACTAATCAGAGACGGACTCCGGAAGACATAATTTGTAACTTTCGTGTAGAAGGAAAAGTTCCGGAATTCTGGAATCCTCTAACAGGCGAAAGGTCACGTGCTTTGGTATATCAGAAAAATGAAGGAATGACCTCTGTTCCTATCCAGTTGGATGAATACGGTTCTGTTTTTGTTGTATTTCGTTCAGATCTTCCTGAACAGACAGCTATTCGTTCTATTTATAAAGATAGTGAGTGTCTGGTGGATGCTTCAGTTGTTTCTGTCGAAGAGCAGGAACAGGCTAAATATTTTGGTGTAAAAGATGATTTCTCGATATCATTATGGGTAAAACCGGAATCGGATGCTATGTTGAATACGGATAATCCAATGGGATATATATCATATCCCTGGACAGAATATTATGCTATCTATCCGTCGCATGGGGAATTGCTATATGGCACAGGACATGCTACTTGTGGAATGGCTATAGGTAGAAACGGAGTTGCTGTGTGGGAGAATGCAAAAGGATACCCTGAGTTTAAGATGGCAGTAGAGAAGCCGATTTCCGGGTGGAGCCATATTTGCTTGGTATATAAAGAGGGTGCTCCGCATATTTATATAAATGGTGAGTATGTAACTTATAAAACGAGATCTCTGCAGACAATTCATCCGGGGTTGAATCCTACTACTTTGAAAGAAGGAGCCTCTTATTATAATGGAGATATGTCTGTTCCGGTATTATTTCAGAGAGTGTTATCGAACAAGGAAATTTCCCGTTTGGCAGCTGAAGGATATGTAAAAAAGGCAGATGAACGAGCCTTGAATTGGGTGCCTTACGCAGATAATCGTTTTCTGCTGGCTTGGCATGATGGAAACTATGATTTTATAACATCGGATGGTGTAAAGAAGAAAATAAAGGTTGAAAAAGTTGGAACTCCCGTAATGCTCAATCAGAAATGGGAGATTACTTTTCCTGATGGTTGTGGGGCACCAGAGAAGATTACTCTGCCTAAACTATTTTCTCTGCATAAACACGAAGACGAAGGAGTTAAGTATTTCTCAGGTACAGCTACCTATATGACGGACTTTGTTATAAAGGCTTCTATATTGTCTGATGAAAAAGTTGTCTTTCTTGATTTGGGAGCGGTAGAGGTGATGGCAGAAGTGATTGTCAATGGAGTGAATAAAGGGATTTTGTGGGCTCGTCCGTATTCGATTGATGTTACTGATGTATTAAAGCCGGGCAAAAATACATTGGAAATAAAAGTAACCAATCAGTGGACTAATCGTTTGATTGGTGATGAACAACTACCGGAAGAGAATGAATATGTACTTGGAGGTGGTATAAATGGTATTGCCGCATTGAGTCGTGGTGCTATCAAAAAATTACCGGATTGGTATAAGAATGGTGTGAATAAGCCGAAAGGGGGAAGAGTAGCATTCACTACCTGGAAACATTATCGGAAAGATTCACCTTTGCTGGAATCGGGTTTGATAGGCCCTGTCCGATTAGTTTTTGCAAAGAAGATAGAATTAAAATAATTGATATATTTATGCGCAAAGGTGTATTGACAAAGACATCTATAAAAGTTCTTTTGAGCTTATTATTGCTTATTGGATCATTTGAGCCTGTTGTATCTGCGTCATATGGAGGGAGTAAACCTGCAGATGTCACTTTTGAATCTTATTTTCCATTAAGAGAAGTACGTTTGCTGGACAGTCCTTTTCTTGATTTACAACGAAAAGGAAAGGAATATCTTCTATGGTTGAATCCTGATTCATTATTGCATTTTTATCGAATAGAGGCAGGATTACCTTCAAAAGCTGCACCCTATGCAGGTTGGGAATCACAAGATGTATGGGGTGCCGGACCTTTGCGCGGAGGTTTCTTAGGATTCTATCTTTCTTCTGTATCTATGATGTATCAGTCAACCGATGATAAAAGGTTATTAAAACGTTTAAAGTATGTACTGAAAGAGCTTGAACTATGCCAAAAAGCAGGGAAGGATGGTTTCTTACTAGGGCTCAAAGATGGTAGAAAGCTATTTGCTGAAGTTGCTTCTGGAAAGATAAAAACAAATAATCCTACAGTAAACGGTGCATGGGCTCCGGTTTATCTGATTAATAAAATGCTTCTTGGGCTTTCTGCTGCCTATACGCAATGTCAAATGGAAGAGGCATTACCTATATTAATCCGATTGGCTGATTGGTTTGGATATCAAGTGTTGGACAAACTGACAGATGATCAGATTCAGCGGTTGCTTATCTGCGAACATGGCTCTATCAATGAATCTTATGTGGAGGCTTATGAACTAACCGGAGAGAAGCGTTTTCTTGATTGGGCGCGTCGGTTGAACGACCATGCGATGTGGGGTCCTCTGTCTGAGGGGAAGGATATTCTTTTTGGATGGCATGCTAACACGCAGATTCCAAAGTTTACAGGATTTCATAAGTATTATCAGTTTACGGGTGATGAACGTTTCCTGACAGCAGCAACTAATTTTTGGAATATTGTAACTCAGAATCATACATGGGTAATAGGGGGAAACAGTACTGGGGAACATTTTTTTCCGAAAGAGGAGTTCGCTGATCGGGTACTTTTGGTAGGAGGTCCGGAAACTTGTAACTCAGTGAATATGCTACGTTTGACTGAATCTCTTTTCTGTCAGTATCCTGATGCAGCCAAAGCAAGTTATTATGAGCGGGTATTGTTTAATCATATTTTGTCAGCCTACGATCCAGAAAAGGGCATGTGTTGCTATTTCACCTCTATGCGTCCGGGGCATTATAGAATTTATGCTTCACGTGACAGTTCTTTTTGGTGCTGTGGACATACTGGTCTGGAGAGTCCGGCAAAACTTAGCAAGTTTATTTATAGTCATTCAAAGAGAATTATTGATGGAGATCCTGATATTAGAGTCAATTTGTTTATACCTTCTATTCTTTTCTGGAAAGAAAAAGGAATAGAACTTATTCAGCAAAACCGACTCCCTGAATCGGAGCAAGTGAGCTTTATGCTGAATTTAAAGAAAAAGCAAGAATTGATACTTCGTATTCGTAAACCGGATTGGGCGGATAAAGTAACTTTCATTATTAATGGAAAAGTAGAATATCCTATCCTTGATAAGGATGGATATTGGGTGGTTAACAGAACTTGGGCACGAAAGAATAAAATCATATTGCAACTTCCGATGCATGTATATGTCGAAAGTTTGATGGGTTCTGACCGTTATGCTGCATTACTATATGGTCCATACGTACTTGCCGGGCGCATGGGAACTGAGAATTTGCCTACTACTTTTTGGGGAAAGATGAACAATACGGCAATGAATAAGATCGATTTGAACAAGATTCCGGTATTTAGGATGCCACTTAAGCAGATTCCTGCTTATGTGAAATCAATTTCTACAGATACATTAAAATTTAAAATAGATTTGAAGGAATTTGATAATGTAGTTGTAGAACCGTTTTATAAAGTACATTTTGAACGTTATGCAGTGTATTGGCCTATAAGCTACTAACATAAATGCAATAACATATATAAATAATACGTTTCAGCCGTACATCTCGGTAATACTCAGTAGTACATGTGGGTATTACCCAGTTGTACATCTTGGTATTACCGAGTCGTACATGTGGGGATATCTATTTATATAGATTAATATGACTCTGATATAAAGAAAGAGTGTGTATCTTTATATGTTATCTTACAATAGAAGGACATGGCGTAGGAGTGGAAGAATGCTATTGGAAGAGATCTACTATGAAAAAGAAGTATTGGGAAACCATGTTTTTTCTTTCTTTCTTGCAGTTTTAGGATTTTCTTGATAACTTTCCGCCCTACTTTTTCTAAATACTAGTTGCTATGGAACGCATGTCCATTAAATATTTCGTGAATAATAATAGTTTGGGACCAGACCGGAACATTTCTTCAGTCGGCTTTGAAGAAATTCCCCCAAATACTTCTTATCCGACTTTGAATCATTCTGCCGGTTATTATTTTAATCCGGATAAAGGACGTATACTGACGGAGTATCAACTGATTTATATTACAGAGGGAGAAGGAGTGCTTGAAACAAGAAGTGGGGGAGTGTTTACTATCAAGCGAGGTATGATTTTTGTTCTTTTTCCGGGCGAATGGCACACCTATTATCCTAATTATCAAACAGGTTGGAGTCATTATTGGATCGGCTTTTGCGGTCCGGAAGTTGATAGCTGGATGACGAATGAGTATTGTTCGAAAGAAAGTCCTGTATTTAAGGTCGGTATCAATGATGAGATCGTTTCTTTATTCAGAAAAGCTATTGATGTTGCTAACGAAGAACCTACTTTATATCAACGCGTATTGAGTGGATTGGTGACCTATCTGGTAGCACTAATGTGTAGTATCGATAAGAACCTTCAGGTAGAGAATGATGATTTCTCTTCTAAAATAGATTATGCTTGTGTGCTCATGAAGGAATTGATAGATCAACCAGTTTCTATGCAAGAGATTGCCAAAAAAGCAGGTATGGGATATTCTCTTTTTCGAAAGTTGTTTAAGGAACAGAAGAATTATGCACCTGTGCAATATTTCCAGAATCTGAAAATACAGAAAGCCATAGAGTTGTTGACTACTACTACTATTCCGGTAAAAGAGATAGCATATAGGCTCGATTTTGAATCCCCGGCTTATTTCTCTGCCCGGTTCAAGAAACAAACAGGAAAATCACCTATAGAATATCGAGAAGAATTTCGTATCAAATAATGATAGTGTTCTGGCAATTATCGAAAGTCTTTCTCTTTTAAGATGACTAAGTTTGTATCATAATTAAAAAATGAATAATGCTATGATACAACAAAAAGTAAGAGTGGGACTTTTAGGAGTCGGATTGGATACTTATTGGGGACAATTTGAAGGGCTTCTTCCCCGTCTGTTAACTTATCAGGATGAAATAGCTGCCAAAATAGAGGCAATGGACGTACAAGTTATCAATACGGGGATGGTGGATTCGCCTCTAAAAGCTAATGAATGTGTCCTACAATTAAAACAAGCTGATGTAGAATTGGTTTTTCTGTTTATTTCTACTTATGCTCTTTCTTCTACGATACTACCTGTAGCTCAACAAGTAGGCAAGCCTATTATTATATTAAATATACAGCCTGCATCAGCAATAGATTATCAAAAACTCAATTCAATGGGGGATAGAGGAAGAATGACAGGTGAATGGTTGGCACATTGTCAGGCATGTTCTGTTCCGGAGTTTGCGAGTGTTTTGAATAGAGCCGGTGTGCGATATGATATTATCACCGGCTATTTATCAGAAGATTATGTTTGGGAGGAAATAGCCTCTTGGGTTGACGCTGTACGTGTAATGTATGGAATGCGCACAAGCCGTTTGGGAGTTTTGGGGCATTACTATTGTGGTATGCTAGATGTATATACTGATCTTATGAAGCAGAGCGCAGTGTTTGGTACTCATATAGAGTTGCTGGAGATGTGTGAGCTAAAAGCTTATAGAGAAGAAGTTAGCGATGGGGAACTGAAGCGAAAACTGGACGAATTTTATGATAAGTTTAATGTGGAAGCATCATGTAGTTCGGAAGAGCTAGTGAGGGCTGCACGTACTTCTGTGGCTTTGGATAAATTAGTGAATGTGCATCAACTGGGAGCGATGGCTTATTATTACGAAGGATTCTGTGGGAATGATTATGAGAATATTGTAACTTCTGTTATTGCAGGTAATACGTTGTTGACAGGATATGGAATACCCGTTGCCGGAGAATGTGAAGTGAAAAATGCACAGGCGATGAAAATTATGTCACTATTAAAAGCTGGTGGTTCTTTCTCTGAATTTTATGCAATGGATTTTAAGGATGATATTGTATTACTAGGACATGATGGCCCGGCACATTTTGCAATCGCCGAAGAGAAAGTGAAACTAGTGCCTCTTCCATTATATCACGGTAAACCGGGTAAAGGTCTGTCCATCCAGATGAGTGTTAAACCAGGTGATGTTACACTTTTGTCGGTATGTGAGGGAAGAGACGGAGTCTTTCTACTTGCTGCTGAGGGAGAGGCTGTACAAGGAGAAACTCTACATATTGGCAATACAAATAGTCGTTATCGCTTTCCGTGTGGTGCTCGTCGGTTTATGGATCAATGGAGTAAAGCGGGACCTTCACATCATTGTGCGATTGGCATTGGACATAAAGTCTCTGAACTGAAGAAACTGGCATTTCTTCTGGATATTCCAATAATAGTAGTTGAATAATGCTTTAAAACTCTTTTTATGGAAAAGTTGAAGTATTCTCTTTTGTTTATGATTTCGATTCTGGCTATTTCCAATAGATGGGTGTCGGCAAATGACATCGATGACGAAAGGAACCGTATATACAATAGTTCTTATAGTGGGAAATATAATAATCGAATCGCTTTTCCTATAGGGGGAATTGGTACAGGTATGTATTGTCTGGAAGGAACAGGCTATATATCTCATATGTCAGTATGGCATCGACCGGAAGTTTTTCATGAACCGGGAATGTTTGCTGCTCTGTATGTGAAGGGGGTATGTAATGGGGCTAAGGTACTTGAAGGACCTGTATCTGATTGGAGAAAATTTGGAATGCCCAATTACGGAACAGGAGGTAGTATGGGATCAATATTAGGACTTCCCCGTTTTGATACAGTCGAATTTGAAGCACGTTTTCCGTTTGCCAAGGTTTCATTAACAGATAAAGATATTCCCGTTAAGGTAACCATTTTGGGGTGGAGTCCTTTTATTCCGGGTGATCCGGATAATTCCAGTTTACCGGTAGGAGGATTGGAATATAGTTTAGAGAATACTAGTAAAGAGGTTCAGGAAACTATTTTCTCCTACCATGCTCGTAACTTTCTGAGTTGGGGTAAAGGATTGGATGCTATAAAAACGATGCCTCATGGGTTTATCCTTTCACAGTCAGGTACAGAAACGGAGCCTCATTTGCAGGGTGATTTTGCTATCTTTACGGATCAGGATTCTTTAAAGATTAATTATTGTTGGTTTCGTGGAGGATGGTTTGATAGTCTTACGATGGTCTGGAACGCTATTGAGGCAGGTTTAATGCCACAATGTCCAGCAATAGAGAAAGGTGCACCAGGAGCTTCTATGTTTGTCCCGGTAACATTGATGCCAGGGGAAAAGAAAACAATCAGGATTTATACGGCATGGTATGTTCCTAACTCGACTTTGAGGCTTGGAGAGGAACCGGAAGACTGGAATGACAATAATGTTGACTCCGCAAGACTAGCTGTAGAAAAGGCAGATAAGGGTAATTATAAACCTTGGTATAGTAGCCGCTTTACAGGAGTAAATGAGGTTATTGATTATTTTCTGTCTCATTATAAGATTTTGCGCAATCAGACAGAAAGGTTCACAGACTCTTTTTATCGTTCTACCTTACCGCCTGAAGTGATTGAAGCTGTTTCTGCTAACTTAAGTATTTTAAAGTCTCCAACGGTGATGCGGCAATATGACGGACGCTTATGGACTTGGGAGGGATGTGCCGATAATTGGGGATCGTGTCATGGCTCATGTACTCACGTCTGGAATTATGCACAGGCTATTCCACACTTATTTCCTTCTTTGGAACGTTCGTTAAGGCATACAGAATTTGAAGAAGGGCAAGATTTGAAAGGCCATCAAGTGTTTCGTGTCAATTTACCGATTCGTCCTACCCGGCACAATTTTCACTCAGCTGCTGACGGGCAATTGGGAGGTATAATGAAAGTATATCGTGAGTGGAGAATTTCAGGTGAAAATGAGTTCCTTATCTCTATGTATCCAAAAGTAAAAAAGAGTTTGGACTACTGTATCTCAACTTGGGATCCTCGTAGGGTAGGAAGTATTGAAGAACCACACCATAATACTTATGATATTGAGTTCTGGGGGCCGGATGGTATGCATAATAGTTTCTATTATGGAGCTTTATCAGCTTTCATTCGTATGAGTGAGTTTCTCGATAAAGACGTTACTGAATATAAGAAACTATTGAAAAAAGGACGAAAATTTACTGAAACAGGCTTGTTTAATGGTGAGTATTTTATCCAAAAGATAGAGTGGAGGGGATTGAATGCAAAAGATCCGACTGTTGCACAAAGTTTCCATAGTTCTTATTCTCCCGAAGCGAAAGAAATACTGGAGAAGGAAGGTCCTAAGTATCAGTATGGGAACGGTTGTCTGTCTGATGGAGTTTTGGGGTCGTGGCTCTCCCGAATGTGTGGGATGGAAGAAACTCTGAATACAGAAAAAGTGAAGAGCCATTTATTATCAGTACATCGATATAATTTTAAGAAAGATCTGACTGATCACGCCAATCCTCAACGTTCCCCTTACGCTTTAGGCAAAGAAGGAGGCTTATTATTAGGAAGTTGGCCTAAAGGGGGCAAGTTGTCATTACCTTTTGTCTATAGTAATGAAGTCTGGACAGGAATAGAATATCAAGTAGCTTCACATTTGATGCTACAGGGAGAAGTAGAAAAAGGCCTTGAGATCGTACGTGCCTGTAGGCAACGTTATGATGGAAGCGTCCGTAACCCTTTTAATGAGTATGAGTGTGGACATTGGTACGGACGAGCGTTATCCAGTTATGGCTTACTTCAAGGATTGACAGGAGTCCGATATGATGCTGTAGATAAAACACTGTATATTAATTCAAAAATAGGAGACTTTATTAGCTTTATCAGTACGGAGTCTGGATTTGGTAATATAGAACTTCGTTCCGGAAAACCTTTTGTAAAAGTAGTATCCGGTCATATAGAGGTTGACAGATTTGTCGTATCGGGGAAAGTAGTTGAATAATCAACAATAAGATAATAACTAAATTTTTAAGTGATAACTAAATACTATAATATTATGGATAGAAGAACTTTTCTTAAATCTGCGAGTATGAAAGGTACTGCCATTGTTACAGCTTCTGCTGTGGGTACTGAAATGCTTCATGCAGCGGAGAGCATAGGGGCTTCTGATGTTGCGTCAGGAAAGCGGAATGCTCCAAAAGCGAAACGGTTACCGGAAGATTTACAAGAGCTTGTAAAAGATAGTTCTTTGTTGAGAAAACCTGATAACCTGACAGTTGCCTGCTATACTTTTCCGAATTATCATGCTTCTGCATTGCATGATAAGATTTATGGGCCGGGTTGGACGGAATATAATTTGGTGAGAAGCGCCCGTCCTTGGTTCCAGGGGCATGCTCAGCCTAGAGGTCCCTTGCTTGGGGAGATGGATGAAAGTAAGCCGGGTACTTGGGAAAAATATAATGAGCTGTGCAAGCAGAGTGGTATTGATGTGCTGATTTGGGATTGGTATTGGTATAATAATGAGCCATGTTTGCATGAAGCTCTTGAGAATGGCTTTTTGAGAGCTTCAAACCGTAATGATGTGAAGTTTGCCTGTATGTGGACCAACCACCCTTGGTATGTATTGTATCCAACTTTATTACCCAATGGATATAAAGCTTATCCTCCAAGTTTTGCACCGGCAGATGGTAGCTTGAAAGAGTGCTGGCAGAGTTTGTCCTATATCATTTCCAGATATTGTCATTTGGAAAATTATTGGAGGATTGATGACAAGCCTGTGGTATGTATTTGGGACCCTAATCGTTTGGAGAAGAATATTGGGGTTGACGGGGTTAAACAGTTGTTTGCTGAATTAACGGAATTTGCCCGTAAGTTGGGACATAAAGGGTTACATTTCCATTCTTCAGGTTTTTATTCTCCTAATTCGAAAGAGGTTGGTTATAATACTGCCGGTTCTTACAATCCGTTTACTTGGGTAGCTGATAATTACCAGCCCAAGAATATCGAACTGCCGGATTATGGAGTGGCTGCTGCTGATGTGGCTTTCAAATTATGGCCTAAACATCATGATGACTTTGCCATACCGTATCTTCCATCTCTTTCGCCAGGGTGGGACTCTACTCCCAGATATATTCCGCCGGTGAGCAGACCGGATCAACCCAATCGCGATGCATGGCCTAATTGCGTTATTTTGGATAATGAAAATCCTGCATCTTTCAAAGCACTTGTTCAGTCGGCTTTTGCGTATTTGAATAAGCATAAGGATGTTCCTCCGATCCTCACTATTGCCTGTTTTAATGAATGGACTGAAGGGCATTACTTATTGCCGGATAACCGATTTGGATATGGAATGCTTGATGCGCTTGCTGAAGCCGTGGGAAAGTCTGATAACCATCAGATACATGGATTTTTTTAATATTGAATTTGTTGAACTTTAAATAAGAAAGAAAATGAAAAACCAGTTTGTTAAATGTATTAGTCAGTTATTGTTTTTATTGTTGATAATAGGTGTATTGCCTGTTTATGCACAGAAAAAAAGTAAAGAGAAGATTTATCGTTTGCCTGATGATCTTGAAACATTGGCAGGTGATCCTGCTTTGTTAAAGAAACCGGAAGGATTAACGGTGGCTGCTTATGCTTTTCCTAATTATCATGCTTCGGCTTTGCATAATAAAATATATTCTCAGGGCTGGACTGAATATAATTTGATTCGTAGCGCTCGTCCTTGGTTTGAAGGGCATCAACAGCCACGTACGCCCTTGTTAGGGGAGCTTGATGAGAGTAAGCCTTCTACTTGGGAGACATATAACAAGCTTTGCAAACAAAGTGGCATTGATGTTTTGATTTGGGATTGGTATTGGTATGATGGTAAACCATGTCTGCATGAAGCATTGGAAAATGGTTTTCTGGAAGCTAGTAATACAAAAGACGTAAAGTTTGCTTGTATGTGGACCAATCATCCTTGGTATGTATTGTATCCAACGAAGCGTACTGATGGAAGTAATGCTTATCCTCCAAGTTTTGATGCTCCCGATTTCTCTAAAGAAGAGTGTTGGAAAAGCCTTTCTTATATGATTTCACGCTATTGCCATTTGGAGAATTATTGGAGAATTGATGATAAGCCGGTGATTTGTATTTGGGATGCACGGCGTTTGGAATCTAAATTGGGAATAGCAGGAGTGAAACAGTTATTTGCGGAGTTGACGGATTATGCAAAAAAACTGGGACATAAAGGTTTGCATTTTCATGTGACAGGTTTCAGTTGTGGAAATATGAAAGAAGAGGGATATGATACTGTAGGCTCTTATAATCCGATGGATTGGATTGCAGGTCGCTTCCAACCCAAAGAAATCGAATTGCCGGATTATGGAACAGTGGCAGCTGATGTGGCTTTTAAGTTATGGGATGAACATCATGGTCAGTTTGATATTCCTTATGTTCCGGCTGTAGCTCCGGGATGGGATTCTACTCCAAGATATATAGCTCCGGCGAATCGTCCGGCAAAAGCAGACCGTAGTCAATGGCCGGGTTGCACTATTTTTAAGAATGAGAATCCAGCCTCTTTCAAGGCTTTTGTTCAATCGTCTTTTGTGTATTTGAACAAACATCCGGAAGTTCCACGAATTCTGACCATTGCTTGTTTTAATGAATGGTCTGAAGGACACTATTTATTGCCGGACAATCGTTTCGGTTATGGTATGCTCGATGCTTTAGGGGAAGCCTTAGGTAAAGAAGGAAATCACGAAAAGCACGGGAAATGATTTGTTAAACGTTAAATCTGAGAACTTATGTTTACTATGACAAACTTTGCAAAGAGAGGACGGTTGTCAATCTCTTGGAGGGCATGTATCCTGTTAGTTGGTCTTTGTTGTCCTTTTCCTGTAGTTTCTTCTTATGCAACAGACAGTATAACAGAGATTCAGCAGAATAAGACAAAGAAATTTAGAGGTAATGTATTGGATGAGGCAGGAGCACCGGTAACAGGTGCTACTGTCCAGATACAAGGGAAAGCTGGCGGTGTCATAACTGATATAGATGGTAATTTCACGATCGAAGTTGGCGAGAGTGATGTTTTGCAAATAACCTTTATAGGTTTGGAGACTCAACTGGTTCCTGTTAGAGGAAAAGCGTCTATGAAGATTGTGATGAAAGAATTACGGGATGAGCTGGAAGAAGTGACAGTAGTAGCTTTTGCTAAGCAAAAAAAAGAGAGTGTAATCGGTTCTATTCAGACTGTAAAACCTGCGGAGCTGAAAACACCCAGTAGTAATCTGACTACTTCTTTGGCTGGGCGTATGGCAGGTGTGATAGCGTATCAACGTAGTGGTGAACCAGGGAAAGACAATGCTAATTTTTTTATACGTGGTGTAACGACGTTTGGTTATAAAAAAGACCCATTGATTTTGCTTGATAATGTGGAAGTATCGTCAGATGACTTGGCGCGAGTACAGCCCGATGACATTGCTAGTTTCTCAGTATTGAAAGACGCGACATCTACAGCGTTATATGGAGCACGTGGTGCAAATGGAGTTATCTTGGTAACAACAAAAGAAGGAAAGGAAGGAAAAGCTCAGGTGTCGGTTCGTGTGGAGAATTCCTTTTCAGCTCCGACGAAGATGATTGATATTGCTGATCCTATTTCATATATGAGATTAAACAATGAAGCCGTTCTGACACGTGATCCTCAAGGGGTCATTCCTTATCCGGAATCTAAAATTGCTAATACTATGGCTCCCAATAGGAATCCGTATGTTTACCCGACCGTAGACTGGATGAAAGAGATGTTTAAAGATTATACTGTTAATCAGCGGGTAAACTTCAATGTAAGAGGTGGTGGTAGTGTGGCAACTTATTATCTGGCGGGCACATTTAGTAATGACACAGGATTACTTAAGAATGATGGATTGAATAACTTTAATTCGAACATTAGCCTGAAGAAGTACAATATCTTATCAACTTTTAATATTCATCTGACAAAGACAACAGAAGTGAAGGTGCGTTTTCAGGCTGATTTTGATGATTATCGTGGTCCTGTTGACGGAGGTAATATCTTATTCGATCATGCTATACACGCAAGTCCGGTTGATTTTCCTAAATATTATTTGCCTGATTTACAAAATCAAGGGGTAGGACATCCGCTTTTCGGTAACATGGAGGGAGCTAACCATATCAATCCTTATGCAATTATGACTAGCGGGTATAAGGATTATAGTCGTACCAACATTTCTGCACAAGCAGAAATTGAGCAGAATTTGGACTTTATAACAGAGGGGTTAACTGTACAAGGGCATTTTAGTACAGTGAGACGTTCTTATTTTGATGTTTCCCGCTCTTATACTCCGTATTACTATAAAATTGGTTTTTATGATAAAGAGTCGGATAACTATGTATTACAAGCACTAAATCCTGATAGCGGGACAGAATATCTGGGCTATAGTGAAGGGCCGAAAGATGTCTATACCCAAATATATATGCAGGCTAAAGCCAATTATGTCCGGAAGTTTGGTTTGCACGATGTAGGAGCTTTGTTGGTATATCAAAGGAAAGAAGAACTCTTGGGGAATGCCGGTAGTGTTATAAAATCATTACCTAAAAGAAATCAGGGAATATCTGGTCGAATGTCTTATGGTTATGATAGCCGTTATTTTGTAGAATTCAACTTTGGATACAATGGATCCGAACGATTCGCTCAGAATGAAAGATATGGTTTTTTCCCTTCTATAGGAGGTGCATGGATGCTCTCTAATGAGGCTTTTTGGAGACCGATAGAGAAAGTGGCAAATAAGTTGAAGTTAAAGGTTACTTATGGTCTTGTCGGTAATGATGCAATAGGAAGTGATTCAGATCGATTTTTCTACTTGTCTAATATGAATATGAACTCTTCCGGTAGAGGACAGGTTTTTGGAACCAACTGGGGAAATTATAAAGATGGGATTTCCACGGTACGTTATCCCAATGAGTTTATAACATGGGAAGTTGCAAAGAAGCTGAATATTGGTTTTGAACTAGGCTTGTTCAATAGTTTGGATGTACAATTTGACTATTTCCGTGAAGACCGTTCTAAAATCCTAATGGACAGAAGTTTTATTCCTACTACAATGGGATTGGAGGCTAGTGTACGTGCTAATGTAGGTGAAGCTGCATCTCATGGAGTAGACTTGTCGGTGAATTATAACCATTGGTTTAATAATAAGATTTGGTTGCAGGGTTATGGTAATTTCACTTATGCGACAAGTGAATTTAAAGTGGCTGATGAACCGGATTATGCTGCTGCCGGATTACCATGGAGGTCAAGAGTCGGTTACAGTTTGAGCCAACAATGGGGATATATTGCAGAGCGACTTTTTGTAGATGAGGCAGATATTGCAAACTCTCCGGTACAAAGTTTTGGGACATATTTGCCTGGTGATATCAAGTATAAGGATATAAATAAAGATGGAAAGATATCTGATGCTGACTTAGTTCCTATCGGTTATCCTACAACGCCTGAGATTACGTATGGTTTTGGGTTGTCAATGGGATTTAAGAATTGGGACATATCTTGTTTCTTCCAAGGATCTGCAAGATCTAGTTTCTTTATAGATTCGGAGCAGATAGCACCATTCAATAATCCTCCGTCAACGACAGGTTCTTATACTCGGAAGACAGCATTATTTCAGGCGATAGCTGATAGCTATTGGTCAGAAGAACATCGTGATATTTATGCATTCTGGCCGCGTCTTTCTACTGAATCGATAAAGAATAATACTCAAGTGAGTACTTGGTGGATGCGTGATGGTTCTTTCATGCGCCTGAAATCATTAGAGTTAGGGTATAGCTTTCCGCAACAAATGATAAAGAAGATTCATTTGACTAAATTGCGTTTGTATGCGAATGGAACTAATTTATTGACCTTCAGTAAATTTAAACTTTGGGATCCGGAGATGGGTGGATTAGGAGTCGGATATCCCAATCAGCGTGTTATTAATTTAGGTATACAAGTTGACTTTTAAAGAATAATAATATGAAAACTAAGAAGATATTTAATTTCCTGCTACTCTTAGGTTTCTTGTCTGGATGTGATTATCTTGATATTGTTCCAGATAATCTGCCGACTTTAGAGATGGCTTTTAATAACAAGAGTTCTGCTGAAAGATTTCTGTTCACTTGCTACTCTTTTGTTCCGGAACATGGTAAGATTGGAACCGACCCGGGGATGGATGTAGGTGATGAAGTGTGGTATTATAGTGATAATTCTGCCGACTATTCAAATAAAACGACTTTTTGGATAGCCAAAGGCATGCAAAATTCCAATGAACCTTTGGTCGATTATTGGAATGGGACACAATGGGGAAAAGCCATGTTTGTAGGGATACGTGATTGTAATGTTTTTATAGAAAACATAGAGAAGGTTCCTGATCTTTCGGCTTATGATAAAGAAACATGGAAGGCAGAAGCCAAGGTCTTGAAAGCCTTCTATCATTTTTGGATGATGAGAATGTATGGTCCTATCCCAATTATAAAAGAAAACATCCCGGTTTCGGCTGGTGAGGATGAAGTGAGAGTCGTTCGCGATAAGATAGATGATATTGTGACTTATATTGTTTCTCTGATAGATGAGTCAGTCGAATATTTGCCATTGAATATTCAGAACGAAGCAGCAGAAATGGGACGAATAACTCGTCCGGCTGCTAAGGCTATTAAGGCTAAGATATTAGCATTTGCAGCGAGCCCGTTTTTTAATGGCAATCTGGATTATGCAAATTTCAAAAATGCCGAAGGTGAACCATTCTTTAATCAGGTATATGATAATGAGAAATGGACAAAAGCTGCGGATGCCTGTTTGGAGGCCATTCAATGTGCGGAGGAAGCGGGACATGGACTTTATGAGTTCGTAAATATGTCTTCTACCCAATTGAGTGATGAAACAATTCTTTCATTAAGTAATCGTTGCAAGGTTACCGAGCGTTGGAATAAAGAACTTGTTTGGGGATGTGGACAATCGGGTATAAGAGATTTGCAGGTACTTTGTCAGCCTTGGTTAGAGTCTAATTACTCTTCTGACGACCGATATCATAATGCCCGAAATGGAACATTTGCACCCACTTTGGCTGTGGCTGAAACTTTTTATACTAAGAATGGTGTACCAATGGATGAAGACAAAAATTATGATTATAGTAAGCGATACACTACTCAAGTAGCAACTGAAGCCGATAAGTATTATATTCAACCGGGTTATACGACTGCAAAACTACACTTTGATAGAGAACCTCGTTTTTATGCAACACTAGGTTTCGATGGTTCCAGTTGGTATGGCATTGGTAAGATGGATGATAATGATATGTGGTATCTTCAGGCAAAAGCCAAACAGGCTTCAGGAAAGCGTGGAAATACTTTGTATTCAATCACTGGATATTTTGCAAAGAAGCTGGTACGTTATCAGAATGCGATGGTTCCTGCAAGCATACAGATAGAGACATATCCTTTCCCGATAATACGGTTGGCAGATTTATATCTGTTGTATGCTGAAGCTTTGAATGAGGCTAAGAAAGAAGAAGGCACAGTGCCTGAGGATTGCTATACTTACATTGACAAAGTGAGAGCAAGAGCCGGGCTAAAGGGAGTAAAAGATTCATGGCGTTTATATGCGAATGATGCCAATAAACCCAATACTTATGAAGGCTTTCAGACAATTGTGCGCAAGGAAAGAATGATTGAGTTGGCGTTGGAAGGGCAGCGTTTTTGGGATATAAGACGCTGGAATCTGGCTAATCAATACTTTAATAAGTCTTTGCAAGGATGGGATATTAATCAATCTGAAACAAACGAATATTATAAGCTGAATACTTATTTTATTCGTAACTATGAAGATCGTGAAAATCTTTGGCCCTTAAAAGATTATGACTGCATTGTGAATCCTAAATTAGTTCAAAATCCTGGTTGGTAAAAATGAATATTATGAAATCATATATAATGGTATTGCATCTTGTCTTGATATTCTTATCAATCGGATGCAAAGAAGACGATAACATAAGACCCTTTGGGAAAGATGTGGAAGCTGGTGCTCCTGGTGTAGTATCAGAGATTAAAGTGAAAAATATTCCGGGTGGAGCGGTTATATCTTATCAACTACCAGATAATCCGGATATCATGTATGTGAGAGCCCGCTATAAAGTTGGTCAGGGGAAAGAAATGGAGGCTAGAGCCTCAGTCTATGCAAATGAATTGACTGTCAATGGATTTGGAGATATGAATGAACATGAAGTTGAATTGTCTTGTGTGGACCGGATGGAAAATGAGGGGGCTACGACTGTTGCAGTAGTAACTCCATTGAAGCCTTCTGTTCTGACTACCTTCGAATCTTTGGAAGTGAATGCTACATTTGGTGGGGTATATGTAAATTTCAAAAATCCAGAAAAAGCGAGTCTTTCTATTCATGTTGTAACTACTGATTCGTTAAATCAGCCTTATGAAGCTCATGTACAATATACACAGGCAGAGAAAGGACCTTTTTATGTTCGTGGATTTAAAGCAGAAGAAAGGATGTTTGATATTTATGTAGTTGACCGTTGGGGGAATAGTTCGGATACTTTATATAATGTTTTAACTCCTTACGAGGAAACCCGATTAAATAAAAAACTTTTCTATCCATACATATTGCCGAATGATGTAGCATGTAATGCGTGGGGAGGAAACTTAGCTTATGCATGGAATGACGATTATACTCCTGCTCTTTTTGTACATAGTCCGGGTGGAGATACATTCCCGATGTGGTTTACTTTTGATATGGGAGTCACTGCGAAACTGAGCAGGTATAAATTCTATCATCTTTTTATGGAGGAACATGCTTTCCAGCGTGGTAATCTAAAGACTTGGGAAGTTTGGGGGAGAACAGATACGCCTCCTGCTGACGGAAGTTGGGATGGATGGACTAAATTGATGGATTGTGAGTCTCATAAACCGTCAGGACTACCTGTTGGGCAGCATACAGCAGAAGACTGGGAATATTTGCAAGCAGGTGAGGATTTCGAATTTCCGGCAGAAGCTCCTCCAGTGAGATATATTCGTTTCAAGGTTCTTGAAACATGGGGAGGTATGGACTTTATACACTTTACAGAATTTACTTTCTGGGGCAATGTAATATCTAACAATTAAAAGAGCTGAATATGAAATATTTATATAAGATAGGATTAATACTTAGTGTTGTATTGACTGCCGGAGCTTGCTCCGGTCAGTTGGACACGATCCAAGAGTATCTGGATGCCGGTGAAACTATCTATGCGGCAAAAATGGATTCTGTTGACATACGTCCTGGATATAATCGGGTAGAAGTAACGGGATTACTTAAATATGGTATGGATACAGAAAGGTGCGTTATTCATTGGACACCGGACAATGACTCTTTAGTAGTGCCTGTTAAACGGATAGATCCGGTAGATACTTTTCGTGTTTTTATAGAGAATTTACCTGAAGGTACTTATCAATTTGAGATTGTTACCTATAACAAAAGTGGGTATCGTTCTATTTCAACCTCAAAAGGAAGTAAAACTTATGGTGATCGGTACATAAGTTCTTTACGGGTACGTTCTTTGTTGAGTACAGAGGTTGAAGGGGAAAATCTGTTACTAAATTTTTCCTCAGAAATGGCCGAAGCATTGGCAACTAAAGTGTTTTATCTGAATAGTGCCGGCGAGAAGCAGGAACAAGAGGTGGCAAGAGGAGATAATCAGATTAAGATTACTGATTGGAAGCCGCGGGGAGCCTATGAAGTCAAAACATATTATATTCCGGAGGTGAATGCAGTAGATACTTTCTCTGTTTCTTCAACGGGGGTATTCCCAGAAAAAATAGTTGAAATGGATAAAAGTACATTCCGTGAAATAATACTGGATAATGATATCCGATTGAACGCTTGGGGAGGAGCATTATGGAAAGCATGGGATAATGCATACGAAAATACAAACTATGCACATAGTGATAATACGAATCCGATCGTTTTTCCTGCTTGGTTTACTTTCGATTTAGGAGAGAAAGCTCTTTTAAAGCGTTTTGACTTGTTTTCGGTTGTTCGTGATGATTTGAATTATAATGGAGGAAATATGAAGAGCTGGGAAATCTGGGGTAGAGAAGATGAACCGGCAAATTCTTCTTGGGATGGATGGACTAAGCTGATAACTTGTAATTCTTTCAAGCCTTCTGGCAAGCCTGTTGGCGAGAATACGGATGAAGACAATTCTTATATAGCAAAAGGAGAAAAGTTTGATTTTCCATCAGGTATTCCGGAGGTTCGCTATATAAGAATTAAGGTTCTCGATTCATGGAGTGGACAGGGATATGTACAGTTCTCGGAATTTACATTTTATAAAAGTGAATAAAAATGAAACATCTACTTGCTGGTATTTTAGTATGGGTGATATGGGGACTTTGTTCTTGTCAGTCTGATGGTAAGGTGATCATTCCTTCACCCATTTATGTAGATAATCACTATCATGGTCCGGCTGATCCGGAGATAACCTGGAATCCTAAAACAGAAGAATGGATGATTTTTTATACATCACGTCGTCCTTTTAAAGATCAGGCTTCTTATGTAGGAACGCCTGTGGGGGTTGCTGTGTCCAAAGATTTTGTACATTGGAAGTTTGCGGGATATTGCTCGTTCGATGGTGTAGGCGGTCAGCCGGATAGTGAGAAAACGTATTGGGCACCGGGTGTGATTGTGGAAGGTGATAGTGCCCATATGTTTGTGACTTTGAAAGATGACTCTACTCCGGTCTGGGGTGGACCTAGTAACATTGTTCATTTCTCTGCACCTTTGGAAGATATGATTTCAGGGTGGAGACGGGTAAATACAGTGGTGGATACTCCGATTTCTATTGATGCGACTGTTGTAAAGAATGGTGATCGTTGGGATATGTGGTATCGTGACCGTCCGACAGAAGATACAGGCGGATTGTATTATGCACAAAGTAATGATTTGTATCATTGGACATTAAAGGGGCTTGCCAAAGGCGATATTAATAATGTCGAGGTGACGAAGCATACATATCAGGAGGGGGCTTATGCTTTTCAGTGGAAAGGTTATTTCTGGATAATAGCTGATCCTCATAAAGGATTGGCCGTGTATCGTTCGAAAGATGCGGAGAACTGGGAATATCAAGGAATTGTCATGTATGAACCGGGTACTCGGTTCTTTGACAATACTCGCGCCCGGCATCCTAGTGTCATTATCAGAAATGATCGGGCATTCATTGTATACCATGTGCAACCCTTTTTAGGATATAATCCAAATACACACGAGGCTGGTGATGATGTTTACCAGAAACTGAGTTTCTTGCAGATGGCGGAATTGGAGTTTAAGGATGGAAAACTTATTTGTGACCGTAATAAGGTACTGTATAAATAAGATTGCAGGATATTGGATGTCATTATATTAGATATTATTTCTGTAAATGAGTAAATAGATTAAGTAAAGCGTGGAATATTACCACATATTTCACGCTTTTACTATATAGATGTGTCAGATTAAAACAATATAGAGATGAAAAAACTGTTGTTAATAGAAATTCTCCTTACCATAAGTTTTACGCTTATGGCAGAAGATCCCGCTAAGACTTATAAGAACCCGGTTGTTAATTATAGTTTGCCCGATCCCAGTGTGATCAGGGCAGAGGATGGATACTTTTATTTGTATGCAACGGAAGATATCAGGAATTTACCGATTCACCGTTCTAAAGACTTGATCAAATGGGAGTCTGTCGGTACAGCTTTTACCGATGAAACACGTCCGACTTTTGAGCCAAAAGGGAATTTATGGGCACCTGACATTAATAAAATAGGAGACAAATATGTACTCTATTATTCGATGTCTTGCTGGGGAGGTGAGTGGACTTGTGGAATAGGCGTAGCTACTGCCGACAAACCGGAAGGCCCTTTCGTAGATCATGGAATGATGTTTAGAAGTAATGAAATTGGGGTTCAGAATTCGATTGATCCATTTTATATAGAAGATGGAGGGCGGAAATATATGTTTTGGGGGAGTTTTCGCGGCATATATGGAATAGAGTTAACAGCCGACGGGCTAAAAGTAAAATCTGGAGCAGACAAGAAACAGATAGCAGGAACCGCTTATGAGGGGACTTATATTCATAAAAAGAATGGATATTACTATCTGTTTGCTTCTACCGGAACTTGTTGTGAAGGATTGAAAAGTACGTATCAGACAGTAGTAGGGCGTTCTAGTTCATTGTGGGGACCTTATTTGGATAAACAGGGAAGGTCTATGCTCGATAATAACCATGTGGTATTGATTCATAACAACAAAAGCTTTGTAGGCACAGGACATAATGCGGAACTAATAACCGATAAAGCAGATAATGATTGGATTTTATATCATGGAGTGAGTGTTTCCAATCCCTATGGGAGAGTTTTATTGTTAGATAGAGTTGATTGGAAAAAAGGGTGGCCTGTTGTGAAAAGTAGTTCTGCTTCTACAGAATCCCCCAAACCTCATTTTTAAAACGATTTCTTTTTAGATATTGACAGGAGAGATTAAAATAGGTATTATTCCAATATAATTAGTTGTTTTTTTAGGCAGTTTGAACAGAATTTTTCTTTTATCGGTCAATTTGTGGCATTCTGAACAGCTGATGTTTGCTAACTTTGCCTTCGTCATCAAAGATTTTATTTTGTAGAACAGACAGAATTAAGATAACAACAAAATTTAATACTAACAGAATCGGAGATTGATTGCTACTGATTCGCATAATTTGATTTATATGAATTTAAAATGCTTACTTTGTGGAATAGCTATTTTGGTATGTGTCGGAACCGTAAAGGCTATTGACAATGTGTCGGAACGTGTATCCGCATCTATTTCTTTGAAAGTGCCGGGAAATGAGGCAAAACAGTACCCGTTGACTTTCCAGAAGACCAAAAACGACAAAAGCGCTTATCAGTTGGAAGCCTCTGAAAGAATTCCGTTGACAGTTTATCAAACAATAGAAGAAAAAGGCGGAAAATCGCAGATAACAGTATGTATCACTGCATTGGAGGATGTATATTTTAATTACAGTCAACAAGTGTCAACAGGGTTCCGCCATGATGACTGCCAGTTCTACATGCCCGGATTCTGGTATCGCCGTAATCTTCGTTCTCCAAAGTCGGCTCCCTCGTTTCATACTTCGGATAGTTGGTTGGTGCGTGAAGATAGGTTAAGTACCCCTCTTACAGGTATCTACAGTGAGGGAACCAAACGTTTTATGACCGTAAACCGTATCGATCAGTTCGAGAATGACGCTTTGACTACTCATCGGGAGGGAGAGGTTATTCTTTCCGGTAAAACCTCCCTTGGTTTCACCGGCTTTGAGAATCGTAATGGCATAGCTACACTTTCTTTCGGTTTCCCCTATCAGGAAGCTCCTAAGAGCTATATTCGCAAGCTGACATTGGCCCCGCAGGTAAAGGCTTTTCAGTTGTTGAAAAAAGGTGAAACCGTTTTATTGAACTGGACTATTTATGAAGATGCAGCCGAAGATTACTCGGATTTTATTCGTCATACTTGGGAATATTGTTACGATACTTATGCTCCAAAGCCAGTTGATACTCCCTATTCAATAGCGGACATGAAAAATACTCTTAGTTCTTTTTTCGTGAATAGCTTGGTGAGTAAACCGGAGTTGACTTACTATTCAGGGGTAGGCTTGCGGACAGATGATTGTAAAAGTAACGGAGAGGCGGAAGTCGGTTTTGTCGGACGTGTTCTTTTGAATGCATTCAATGCTTGGGAATATGGCTGGGAAAGCAATCGGGCAGAACTGAAGGAAAACAGCCTTAAGATTTTTGACAGTTACTTGAAGAATGGCTTTACTGAGGCAGGGTTCTTTAAGGAATTTGTGAATCTGGATCGTAACTTTGAGGAACCGGTTCATAGTATTCGCCGTCAATCAGAAGGAATCTATGCAATGCTTCATTTCCTGGCATACGAGAAAGAACAAGGACGTCGCCATCCGGAGTGGGAACAACGGATGAAGAAGATGCTTGACATGTTTATGCAATTGCAGAATCAGGATGGTAGTTTTCCACGTAAGTTCCGGGATGATTTTTCTATAGTCGATAAGAGCGGTGGTAGTACTCCTTCGGCTACTCTGCCATTAGTGATGGGATATAAGTATTTTAAAGATAAACGCTATCTGGATAGTGCCAAGAAGACAGCGGATTATCTGGAAAATGAACTGATTTCGAAAGCAGATTATTTCTCCTCTACACTTGATGCAAACTGTGAAGATAAGGAGGCATCGCTTTATGCTGCAACTGCTACTTACTATTTGGCATTGATAACCAAAGGAGAAGAGCATAAGCATTATGCCGACCTGACGAAAAAAGCTGCATATTTTGCGTTGTCATGGTATTATTTGTGGGATGTACCTTTTGCTCCCGGTCAAATGTTGGGTGATATAGGACTGAAGACACGTGGATGGGGTAATGTGTCCGTAGAGAATAACCATATCGATGTGTTTATCTTTGAGTTTGCTTCCGTGCTTCAGTGGTTGTCTAAAGAATATAAAGAACCTCGTTTTGCAGATTTTGCGGAAGTGATTTCTACGTCTATGCGGCAGTTATTGCCTCACGATGGTCATATGTGCGGCATTGCCAAAGTCGGTTATTATCCGGAAGTTGTTCAACATACGAACTGGGATTATGGAAGGAACGGAAAAGGATATTATAACGATATCTTTGCACCGGGATGGACGGTAGCCTCTTTGTGGGAGCTATTGACTCCGGGACGTGCCGAAAAGATGTTGGTTAAGTAATTCATCTAATCTGTGATATATATGCTAAAGAAACGATTCTATATTCTACTGTTCTTCTGCCTGCTTCTTGGAGGAAATGTAAATAGCAGTACAGTGGATAAAGGTGATAACAATGCTCCGTTTGAGAACAAACGTACGGAAACGGACTACTTGCCTATTGCTGATCCGTTTGTGATGCTTTACAATAATAAGTACTATGCTTATGGCACCGGAGGTACAGTGAACGAAGGATTTGCCTGTTTTTCTTCTGATGATCTGAAAAACTGGAAACGTGAGAGGCAGGCGCTTTCTGCAGATGATTCATATGGTAAATGGGGATTCTGGGCGCCGGAGGTTTATTATATTCAATCAAAGAAGAAATTTTATATGTTTTATTCTGTAGAAGAACATATCTGTGTGGCTACCTCAGATTCTCCGGTAGGACCTTTTCGGCAAGAGTCGAAGCAACCTATCTGGGAGGAGAAGAGTATAGATACCTCTCTTTTCATTGATGACGATGGTACTCCATACCTCTATTTTGTACGTTTCACAGATGGAAATGTTATCTGGGTAGCTCAGATGACCGATGATTTAATGAAGATTAAAAAGGAGACTTTATCGGAATGTATAAAAGCAGAAGAGCCGTGGGAACTATTGCAGGCTAAAGTAGCGGAAGGACCTTCGGTGCTGAAAAAGAAGGGTATGTATTATTTGATTTACTCTGCCAATCACTATCAGAATAAAGGCTATGGAGTAGGATATGCCACTTCTAAGTCGCCAATGGGACCATGGACTAAGTATGACAAGAATCCGCTCTTGCAAGGGGATGAGTCTACCGGACTGGTAGGTACTGGACATGGTGCTCCTTTTCAATGCAAAGACGGCAGTTGGAAATATATTTTTCACGCTCATTGGAATAAAGAGAAAATACACCCGCGTACTTCATACTTTAAAGACTTTACCATATCTAAACAAGGTGTCGTTTCTATAACCGGAAAGGTTATTAAACCGAAAGTTATAAAGTAAACGGTTATCTTTATTTTTTCTGAGCAAATATTGTTCAAAAAGTAGGAGACTTCAGATATTAATGATTGATACGTCAGATATTAATAGTTGGCATGTCAGGTCTTAACAGTTGAGAAGTCAGTTATTAATGTCTGATAACGCAGGCATTAGTGTCTGAAGTCAGGTATATTAGGCATTGTTACAACAGTTATTTATCCTTGCCGGAATACTTATGTTTGCTTGTCAATCTTTCCATACGTATTGAGTGGATTGCATAAGATATTTATTTTATTCAAACTGATAGAGGGATCGAATACGGTTCCTCTATTGTTTTATACTACTGTATCGTTGTTTTAGTTATGTATTTCCATGTATTTGCATAGAATCTGTTAACTTTTGAACAATTTTTGATACACCAAATATTCCATGTTTGCTACTTTTGTCTTATAACTAACTAATAAATCGAATAGCGCATCATATTCAATAAACCATTATCTTTCACCGGTTTCTCTTTGATGTTTGCTTATTGTATAATAGTACCAATGATGGAAGGGTGTTCTGCTCACTTGATTTAGTGACAATGGCATCTGTTATTTGAGATATTAGATTAACTTTGTTGTATATAATACTTTTTTAATAAGATGAGGAGCACGTTATGAGAATATTGCACAGTCTTTCTATATTGATTGTTTTTATCTTTCATACTTTTTATGTATTTGCCGATTTGAATGAGGGTTATGCTTTTCGTTCACTGGATATAAATAATGGCTTATCTCAAAATACGGTTCACGCCATTCTTCAGGATAAACAGGGTTTTATGTGGTTTGGAACGAAGGATGGATTAGACCGATATGATGGCATTTCCTTTCGGGCTTTTATGAAAGAGTCCGGCACTTTGGGGAATAACTTCATTACCTCCTTGTACGAAGATCAGCAAGGACAAATCTGGATAGGAACAGATGTAGGACTCTATGTATATTCGCCTGAGCACGAGACTGTGGAACGTTTTATAATGAAAAGTGATTTAGATACAGGGATCGATTATACGGTCAATCTGGTGACGGGAGATAAGGACGGAGGAATTTGGGTGGTGACACAATCTCAGGCGGTTTTTTATTATAATCCTCAGACTAATAAGCTGATAAATTATCTGTCAGATCAATCCGGCAGGTTGAAATTTGGTAGTCTTGGGCAACTTTACTTTGATTCGGATAATGTATGTTGGCTGGATATACGTGATGGCAACTTGTATTTTTCAAAGGACAAACTCCAAACCTTGGTCCCGGTATTTCCTAAAGATGGAAATGAACCTTTCAAAGGAGAATATATATGCAAACTACTTCCCGGTCCTTATAATTGTATGTATGTCGGGACCATAACGGGGTTGAAAGAAGTGAATCTGACCAATAAGACTGTGCGTACTCTTTTATCCAAAGATGAATCCGGAGATGATATTTATGTTCGGGAGATAGCATTCTATTCGGATGATGAGTTATGGGCCGGAACGGAATCTGGGCTTTATATTTATAATTTACGTACAAAGAAAACTGTTCATTTACGGAATGTGAGCGGTGATCCGTATTCTATTTCCGATAATGCCATTTATTCGATTTGTAAAGATCGTGAAGGGGGGATATGGATTGGATCTTATTTTGGTGGTGTGAACTACTATCCTAAGCAATATACTTATTTTGATAAAGTCTATCCCCGGACAGAAATTGATGAAATGGGGAAACGAGTGCGGGAGTTTTGTGCCGATCATGATGGTACTCTCTGGATCGGTACCGAAGATAAGGGGCTTTTTCATTATTATCCTTCTACAGGGCTGATCGAACCATTCAGGCATCCGGACATTTATCATAATGTACATGGATTATGTCTGGATGGGAATTATTTATGGGTCGGACATTTTGCCAAAGGGCTAAATCGGATTGACTTGAGAACCCACGCTGTAAAGCATTATTTTGATGCTCCTAATGATATCTTCTCTATTTGCCGGACTACTTCAGGTAATTTATGGCTTGGAACAACAGCCGGATTATTCCGTTATCATTCTGAAACAAACCGTTTTGAACGTGTACCTGAACTTGGTTGGGTATTTATATATAATATCAAGGAGGATAAACAGGGGAATCTATGGCTGGCAACTTACATAGATGGTGTATATAAGAGAAATGTACGTACTGGTGAGTGGGAACATTATATGCATGATGAAACGAATCCTTCAAGCCTGCCTTCCAACAAAGTGCTGAGTATATTTGAGGATAGCCAAAATCAGCTTTGGTTTACAACACAGGGAGGAGGCTTTTGTCGCTTTGATCCTTCTGGTAAGATATTTGTGCGTTATGATTCGAGTATTGGATTGCCGAGTAATGTCGTACATCGAATTGAGGAAGATGAAAAGGGGTTGTTTTGGATTACAACCAATAAAGGGCTGGTACATTTTAATCCGAAAACTTTAGAATTTAAGGTGTATACGATTGCTAATGGGTTACTGAGTAATCAATTTAATTATCAGTCCAGTTACAAGGACAAGAATGGACGGATATACTTTGGTAGTATTAATGGTTTTATTTCTTTCGAACCGTCTGTTTTTGTTGACAATGATTTTCTTCCTCCTGTGGTAATAACAGATTTTATGCTCTTTAATAAAAAGGTTCCGGTTGGTAGTACGGACTCTCCGTTAAAGCAAAGTATCACATTATCCGACTACCTTGAGCTTCAATCGAATCAGAACTCGTTTTCTTTCAGTGTAGCAGCTCTTAGTTATCAGTCACCTGATATGAATACAGTATTATATAAGCTCGAAGGGTATGATTCAGAATGGTATTCGGTGGGTAAAAATCTGATTACATATTCTAATTTACCCTATGGGACGTATGTGCTAAAGGTAAAGGCTGCAAATAGTGATGGAATCTGGAATCCGGATGTTCGTACTTTAAAGATCCGGATTCTACCTCCGTTTTATTTGTCTGTATGGGCTTATATCATCTATGTAATATTAATACTCGGAGCACTTTTCGCTACTTTCTTCTACTTTAGAAAGCGGGCAGTCGAAAAGCACCAGAGAGCGATGGAGAAGTTTGAGCAGGAAAAAGAACGGGAACTTTATACTTCTAAGATAGAGTTCTTTACGAATGTGGCACATGAGATCCGAACCCCTCTGACGCTGATCAAAAGTCCTTTAGAAAGTGTACTTACCGAGAAGGAACTGCCTGAAAATGTGAAGATGGAATTAGAAATTATGGACCAGAATGCAGAACGATTACTGAATCTGACAAATCAATTACTTGATTTCCGTAAAACAGAAAATAAAGGGTTTAAGTTAAATCCGGTAGAGTGTAGCGTCGGTTCTATTATTCGTTCTGTTTATAAGCGCTTCACCACTTTGGTTAACCAGAAAGGAATTGAGCTTAAGGTAGAGATTCCCGAGGAAGAATTATTGGCTTCTGTGGATAAAGAAGCTTTAACTAAGATTCTCAGCAACTTGTTTACGAATGCTTTGAAATATGCCCAAACATATGCTTATCTCAGCTTATCTGTTGATGAGGCAGGGAAAGAGTTTACTATTGTTATGAGCAATGATGGAAAGATAATCCCTATTGAGATGCGTGAGAACATATTTCGTCCTTTCGTACAGTATCGGGATGGAAAAGACATAGTTCCGGGAACAGGCATTGGGCTGGCTTTGGCGCGTTCATTGGCAGAATTACATCAAGGGACGTTAACGATGGATCAAGATATGGAGTGTAACCGCTTCATCCTTTCCATTCCGATACGGCATCAGACGGCTTCGGATGTTTTGGAAGAAGAACATCGTGAAAAGCCAGTGTATGATGAAGAAGATAATGAAACACGTATAATGCCTTCTGATAAGGATAAAAAGGAAGTTGCTTCGGTCTTGATAGTAGAAGATAATAAAGATATGTTGGCTTTTGTTGCCCGACAGCTCTCGCCATTATACCATGTTATAACAGCCGAGAACGGGATAGAAGCACTAAAAGTACTTGAACACGAGTATATCAACCTTGTGATAAGTGATATAATGATGCCTGAAATGGATGGACTTGAATTGTGTGAGCATTTGAAGTCTAATTTAGACTACAGTCATATTCCTATTATATTGTTAACAGCTAAAACAACACTGGAGTCGAAGATTGAAGGACTGGAACAAGGAGCGGACGCATATATTGAGAAACCTTTTTCTGTAGAATATCTGCGTGTCAATGTTGCCAATCTGTTAAGTAATCGTGAAAGGCTGCGTCGTCGTTTTATAGAGTCTCCTTTTATAAAGGCCGATACGATGGCTCAAACGAAGGCGGATGAAGTTTTTATTCAGAAGTTGAACGAGTATGTATCTCAGCACCTCGATAACACCGATCTGGTGATTGATGACATGGCGGAAGCTATGAATATGGGACGTTCTAACTTTTACCGCAAACTGAAAGGAGTATTGGATATGAGTCCGAATGAGTATCTTCGTTTGATACGTTTAAAGAAAGCTGCCCAGCTTCTGAAAGATGGAAGATATGGGATTGTAGAAATTTCTTATATGGTAGGATTCAATTCACCTTCTTATTTCTCAAACTGTTTTAAGAAACAATTTGGAGTGTTACCAAAAGATTTCATGCAATGAACAAATTCTTATAAAATTGCTCTAAAACTGATTCTGACTATCTCTGCACTGTTTTTTGGATAGAATTTAATAATATCAGGTTAATTTCTTATATCCTTTTCAGGTAGGTTCCGATAACTTTGCGAATGTCTCGAAGGTAGGAACTTATTTTCTGACCAGTCTATTTGGTTGGGAAAAAACTTTCTTCTAGATCAATTAATATAGAAGTAACGGATAAATACCAGATTAGAAACTGGCTTTATAAGCTATTAATTATTATTAATCAATATCTAATTTTTCGCGCGAATATGATTTTGTATGTATTGTTTGGTAGATAGGGAGAAGAGTTGATACATAAATAAGGAATTGGCAGGTATTAGTTTTTTTATAAAACTCTTCTTCCACTTTTCTTCGCTGAAGTATATAATCCTTAAATAATACGATTTATGAACAAATTCCTTTTATAAGGATCATGATATAAATGTTTAACCAAAATAATAAAGAAAATGAAAAACAGTTTTTTGTGTGTCGGCTCTTTTCTATTGGCTGCTAGTTTTTTTACTAGTTGTACAGAAGACAAGGATTGGTCCGGTGGATTGAAGAATTCTGATCTGGTATTCCAGACTTATTTGCCAACAGAAGGTGCCAAAGGAACGGAACTTTCTATTCGAGGCAATAATTTTGGAGAGGATATCAGCCAAGTCCAAGTATGGGTGAATGAAAAAGAAGCAGAGGTGATTTCGGTTACTTCTACCCGTATTATGGCTAGGGTGGCTGAAGCTAGTGGTAGTGGCGTAGTGAAAGTCAGAGTTGGGGAAGTAGTATACAGTTATCCTGATTTATTTTCCTATGGTTATATTCGCAATGTGTACACTGTAGCTGGTAATGGTCAAGGTACCACAGTTGATGGTGCATATCTTCAGGCTTCTGTCCAATGGCCTATTGTGATGGTTTATGATAAATGGGATGATGCCATATTGTTCTTGCAAGATGAAGGAGAACACCGCATCCGTCGTATGAAAGATGGTAAAATTGAGACTTTATGTTCCACAAAAAGCTTAGTGAACAATGCACGCAGTATATGCTTCTCTCTTGATGGAGATACATTGTTTATAGGCAATGATAATGCGAATAACTATGTGGCAAATCCTGTTGCAGTCGGAATGGTAACTCGTAAAGGTGGTTTCAAAGATCTTAAGTCATATATTCCTTCTGAGAAATTAGCTCAGCCCCATATTAATGGTATCGCTGTTAATCCTGTAGACGGTTCGCTTTTTACTTATCATTGGGGACGCCATGTGTTTCGCTATAATAAAGCTACTGAGACTTGTGAATATGTGATTACACGAGATCAGTTCAATGAATTAGTAGTTGGTTTGTTCCCGGATGCTGACGGAAATATGCAAAATATAGGTGGTGACGGTGGATATGGTGGACTTGCTTTCTCTCCGGATGGAAAGACTCTTTATTGGAATGGACGTGATCCATATCAGGGTATATTAAAAGCTGATTATGATCTTGTCACTAAAAAATGTACTAATCTAACCCGCTTTGCAGGTAATGGAGTCTGGGGGATTATTGATGGTCAAGGTGTTTCTTCACGTATGGACCAGCCTAATCAAATAGCAGTGGATGCGGAAGGCAATTTGTTAGTAACAACAGTTTATGGGCGCACTGTTCGCAAGATTACTCCTGAAGGATATGTGAGTACATATGCTGGAATAGGCTACCAGACGGGATATGTCGATGGGCTTGCTGCAGAAGCGAAATTCAACAAACCTTATGGTATTGCTATTGATGCCCAAGGTAATGTATATGTAGGTGATTGTGAGAATTGGCGTATTCGGGTAATCAAAGAAGAATGATTGTTAGAACTAATAACTGGTATAGAAAATTAAAGAGTATATTTTATGTTCAAGAAAGAAATATATAGTCTATTGCTATTCTCCTTTGGGCTTTTGTTTACTTGTTGTGGAGAGAGTGCAACAGATGACGAGGAAAAAGATAATAATGGTCAGGGAAGTGTTAGTGTGGAGACTAATTACCTGCCTATTGCAGACCCCTACGTGATGTTCTATAATAATAAATATTATGCTTATGGTACAGGAGGAACAACTGCCGGAGAGGGGTTTGCCTGCTTTTCTTCTGACGATTTGAAAAACTGGAAACGTGAGGGGCAGGCTCTATCTGCAACCGATTCTTATGGTACATGGGGTTTTTGGGCACCGGAGGTCTATTACGTTGAGTCTAAGAAGAAATTTTATCTGTTCTATTCAGCAGAAGAACATATTTGCGTAGCGACTTCTACTACTCCTGAAGGTCCATTCCGACAAGAAGTAAAGCAGCCGATCTGGAGTGAGAAAAGCATTGATACTTCTTTGTTTATAGATGATGACGGTACTCCATATCTTTATTTCGTACGTTTTACAGATGGGAATGTGATATGGGTGGCTCAGATGACTGATGACTTGATGAGTATAAAGACAGAGACTTTGAATCAATGTATAAAAGCTGAAGTATCATGGGAACTTTTGCAAGGTAAAGTAGCGGAAGGACCTTCTCTTTTGAAAAAGAATGGCGTGTATTATCTGATTTATTCTGCTAATCATTATGAAAATAAAGGATATGGAGTTGGATATGCAACCTCAGATACTCCTATGGGGCCTTGGGTGAAGTATAGCAAGAATCCACTTTTACAGGGTGATGCAGCTACCGGCTTAGTAGGTACAGGACATGGAGCGCCGTTCCAATGCAAAGATGGTAGTTGGAAGTATATATTTCATGCTCATTGGAGTGCTGCGGAGATACAACCTCGAACATCGTATATTAAGGATTTTGCCATTTCGGATCAGGGAGTGGTTACTATTAGTGGAACTGTAATTAAGCCGAGAGTTCTGAAGTAAAAGGATACCGGATAAATGAATATCATTTTTAATTTAAAACTAATACTATAATGAATAAAAATAATCGAATGAGCAAGAGGCTTTTGAACTATGTCATTGTCCTTTTGGTGTGCTTGATTAGTAGTGCGGAATCTTTTGCACAAGGCACAAAGTTTCAGGTCAAGGGAAATGTGACGGACGCTTCGAGAGAACCGATTGTTGGTGCTACAATCAAGGTGAAAGGTACTTCGCAAGGAGTTATAACCAATATTGATGGTGAATACTCTATCGATACTCGTAGCAACGCAATTTTGGAGTTCAGTTATATCGGATATGTGTCACAAGAAGTCCCTGTAAGTGGAAGTAAAATTATAAATGTGACTCTTCAGGAAGAGGTCAGTAAATTGGACGAAGTGGTGGTGGTAGGTTATGGAACGCAGAAAAAAATCAGTGTGACCGGTTCTGTGTCCAATGTCTCTACCAAAGAAATAGCCAAAATAGCTACTCCATCATTAAGCAATACTTTAGGCGGACAAATTCCGGGTATTGTGACTCGTCAGGCTACAGGCGAACCGGGATATGATCAAGCGAGCATTTATATCCGAGGTTTTGGAACATGGACAAATCGTAGCCCGTTGATATTGGTAGATGGTATTGAGCGTGATATGAATACGATTAATACTGAAGAAGTAGAAAGCATTTCTGTCTTGAAAGATGCTTCCGCTACGGCAGTATATGGTGTACGTGGTGCTAATGGCGTTATCTTGATAACTACTAAGCGTGGTCAACTGGGAAAACCGAAAGTGACATTGCGCTCAGAATATGCAGTGCTTACCGGACTTCGTTATCCGGAGTATATTAATGCGGCGGAATATGCCGGTTTAATGAATGAGGCACGTGACAATGCAGGCGTTGCTAATATGGCTTATACGGATGAAGAAATTGAATTGTTCAGAAACGGTAGTAGCCCTTATCTTTATCCTAATGTGAACTGGGTGGACGAAGTTCTTAAGAAGAATACAACACAGAGCATTACAAATTTAAATATTACCGGTGGTACCGAAGTAGTACGCTATTTTGTAAATGTGGGTTATACAACGCAGAGCGGGCTTTATCGCGATAATGGCGATAATGCATATAGTACAAACAGTCGTGTAAACCGTTATAATTATCGTTCGCGTGTAGATGTAAATCTCACGAAAGATCTTTCAGTAGAATTAGGGGTTGGCGGTATTATTCAGAATCGTAATTTCCCAGGAAAGAGTCAATATGATATCTTTTATGCGATTCGTAATACTTCTCCTTTAGCATTTCCTGTAAAGAATCCGGATGGTACACCAGGTGCTTCACCGACTTATCTTGGTAATAATCCATGGGGTATGACTACACAGAGTGGTTATGAAACACAAAACTGGAATACATTGCAAGGGACTTTTTCTGCACGTTGGGATTTATCTTCACTTGTGACGGAAGGGCTTTCAGTAAGCGGACGGTTTGCTTACGATCATTATTATTCTAATAATAAACAATATTATAAGGATTTTGAAGTAAAACAGTATATGGGAGAAGACGCGGAGGGCAATGCCATCTATAATATACTTCGTAATGAGAATATTAAGAATGTGACTTTAGCGGAAAGTGCCAACCGTGCCATTTACTATGAAGTGGCAGCCAATTATGATCGCACATTTGGTATGCATAATATTACTGGAATGTTTTTGTTCAACCGTCGTGATTATGTAAACTTGCGTAATACGGACCGTACGGGATCCGTTCCTTATCGTCGTCAGGGTATTGCGGGACGTGCCAGCTATAACTACTTGCAACGTTATTTTGCAGAGTTCAATTTCGGATATAACGGTTCGGAACAGTTCCCGAAAGGTAAGCGTTATGGCTTTTTCCCGTCCGTATCATTGGGATACGTTTTGACGAATGAAGACTTTTGGAACCGTAACTGGTGGATAAGCAACTTGAAATTACGTGGAAGTTATGGTACGGTGGGTAACGACATTTCTTCCAGCACCCGTTTCCTTTATCTAACTACCATGAATATGAATGTGTCGGCAGGATATATGGGGAAAGAAGGCAATAATTATATGGCAGGTATTATGGAAGGGCAGACCGGTAATCAGAATGTAACTTGGGAGACAGCGAAAAAGTTAAATGTCGGTTTTGATCTGGGTTTATTTAACGATGTGGTTTCTTTGCAGGTGGATATATTTAAGGAAAAGCGTGACGGTATCTTGATTACTCGTAAAACTGTGCCTGTATTGGCTGGTTTCTCAGGTGCAAGTATTCCGGTAGGAAATCTAGGTAAGGCGGAGAATAAAGGTATTGAAACCGCACTTGAAGTGAAAAAAAGAGTTGCTAACGGATTATTCTACTCATTACGTGGGAATTTCTCGTTTGCCCGTAATAAGATTATTGAAAATGATGAACCGAAGCCGAAGTATGAATATCAAGATGCTCGCGGACGCCGTATTGACCAGACATTCGGACTTGTGGCACTAGGATTCTTCAAGGATCAGGATGATATTAAAAACAGCCCGAAGCAGACGTTCCAAAGTACCGTTCGTCCCGGGGATATTAAATACAAAGATATAAATGGTGACGGTGTAGTGGATGAGTATGATAAAGTAGCTATTGGTGACCCGCGTACTCCGGAGATTATGTTTGGATTTGGTGGTACGGTGGCATATAAGAATTTTGATGTCAGTTTATTTTTCACGGGTGCTGCCAAGACAAGTTTCTTTTTGGAAGGAGCAACTGTTTATCCATTCCTGAATGGTGAGGGCACATGGAATGTGCTGCGTGAGGTGTATGATAATCGTTGGACATCTGAAACAGCTGCTACTGCAAAATATCCTATTGTTCTTAATGCTAATAGTTACAATAACTACCAAACTTCCACAATGTATATGCGTAATGGTTCTTACTTGCGCTTGAAGAGTGCCGAAATAGGTTATACATTCAAAGGAAGACTGATTGATAAGATGTTTATGGATAATATCCGTCTGTTCTGTAACGGACAAAATCTATTAACACTTGATTATATCAAGATTGTAGACCCGGAGTCGAATAATGGTGTAGGTAACTATCCGATGCAACGAACTATTAACTTTGGTTTCCAGATTAACTTTAAATAAATATGAATATGAAAATATCGAAAATGAAAATAAAGGTGGCAGGACTATGTTTGCTGACATGGGCATTTGTATCGACTTCATGTAGTGATTATCTGGATAAAACTCCGGACGATGCTACTTCCATAACCTTAGAGGAAGTGTTTTCCAGTGAAATTTATACAGAACGTTTTCTGTTAAGAGCTTACGATTACCTTCCTTGTGAAACTAACTATAATGATAATGATTATTGGGCATTGGGTGCCTGGAGTGGTGCATCTGATGAGATGAACATCACTTGGACTTATCCGATGGCTAAAGAAATGAATCGTGGTAGCTGGAATCCTAAAATGCTCGAAGGTAGTTCCAGTCAGGGTACGTCTTATGCAATGTGGTGGCGTTATTATGAAGGTATCCGTCAATGTAATGTGTTTCTTGAAAATATAGACTTATGTCCGGCAGCGCAAGCTACAAAAAATGTGTGGATATGTGAAGCACGTTTTATGCGCGCAATGTTGCATTTCTTTCTGTTGCGTAGTCACGGTCCTATTCCTATCATGGATCATGCGCTGAAAATGGATGATGAAATGACATATTTCCCTCGAAATACGTTTGATCAATGCGTAGATTTTATAGTTTCAGATTGTCAATATGGCATTGATGGAGCGTTGCCGATGATTTATACCAATGCGAGTGGTACGGTGGCCGAATCTTTGTATGGGCGTGCTACAAAAGCCGCAGCTTATGCTTTGAAAGCACGTGTATTGCTTTATGCTGCAAGTCCGCTGTTCAATGGAAATGCTGATTATGCTAAATTTGCCAATGAAGACGGTACATTGCTCTTTGCTCCCAAAGATGATTCTAAATGGGGAAAAGCTGCTGCGGCTGCCAAAGAAGCAATAGATAAGATAGAGGGTTCTTCTTATTATGGTTTGTATTATTCGGATGAACCTGATAACGGTTATAGAAACTATATGGAGTTATTCCTACCTTCAAAAAAATGGAATAAAGAATATATCTTTGCCAGAAATCAAGGGACAGGCTATAGTGACAATATCCATCAGGAGAAATGTATGGCAGCCAACGGTATGGGAGGCTGGAGCGGTCTTTGTCCTACTCAGGAACTGGTTGATGCCTATGAAATGGCTAATGGTTCAACACCGATTATCGGATATAATGCAGATGGAACGCCTATAATAAATGGAGCAAGCGGCTACTCGGAAACTGGTTTTGCGGCAACGGCTGGCAAACATTATCCGGCAGGAGTTTATAATATGTATGTCGGTCGTGAACCTCGTTTTTATGCTTCAATCAATTTTAATGGTCAACAGTGGCGTGGTCGCCAATTGGAATTTTGGCAAGGTGGAAAAGATGGTATTAATGTCTCCAAAGTAGATTATTGCTGTACCGGATACTTATTGCGAAAAACTGCTGATGAAGGTGTAGATGTGATTAATGGTAAGGGAGGAATGAAAGAAGCCTCTATCCTTTTCCGGGTAGGTAGTCTTTATCTGGATTATGCGGAAGCATTGAATGAAGCTGAAGGGCCTGTAGATGATGTATACAAGTATGTAGACGCTATTCGTAAACGCGCCGGTTTGCCGGGATTGGCAAAAGGCTTGGACAAAGATAAGATGCGTGAACGTATTCAGCATGAACGTCAGATAGAATTAGCGTTCGAAGCCGGACATCGCTATTTCGATTGTCACCGCTGGAAAATTGCAGAGAAAACAGACAACGGATATATGCATGGTATGAATATAACTGCTACTAATAAGGTAGATTATAGTAAACGTTCAACAGTAGGTGATTCTCGTGTATTCGAAAAGAAACATTATCTGTTCCCTATACCGCAGAGTGAAATGGATAAGCGGATAGGATTGGTACAATCTCCCTATTGGGAATAAATAAAACTGTATTTCCTCCCTAGGTATTTATCTGTTTAGGGAGGAAAATTTGTTATATATAAAACTGTTGATATATCATGAAAACAAAAACAAGGCGTTTATTGAGCCTCTTGAATTTTTGTGTTCTTACACTTCTGGCCTGTGGAAACTCTGATGGTGCCGGAGAAGATCCAGGAGTCCCTTATTTAGCTAAAAAAGGAGAACCTGTTGACGGTGTTCGTATTGGTTGGGATTATGGAACAATCCGGCAACTGGCAACTAGGGGAGGATATCCACGTTCCATCCGTTTACAGGATAATACAGTGGTGGCTGTATATGAGAACTATGATACAGGCTATGAAATGCGCTGTAGTACAGATGAAGGTAGTACATGGGGGGATCCTGTTATTCTTTTCCCCATCCATAGTATAACGAATGATAAAGGAACTGCCCGAATAAATATCGCTAACTCAGAAATTATACAACTTGCTAATGGGGATTTGCTGGCTGCTTGTAATTATCGTCCTCAAACACCCGAAATAACTCCGTTTGCTATAGCGGTACGCCGTAGTACTGATAATGGAGTAACGTGGAGCGATCCTCAGATTATTTATGAAGCGGAACCTCGTTTTTCTGACGGTTGTTGGGAACCGTCTTTTCTTCAACTTCCTAATGAAGAGGTGCAAGTTTATTTTGCTAATGAGGGGCCATATACTCATTCTAATGAACAGGAAATATCCATGATGACCTCAGTGGATAATGGTAAGACATGGGGAGGGTATAAGACAGTTTGTTTTCGCGCAGGTAGTCGTGATGGAATGCCGGTAAGTAAGGTGGTTGGCGATGAAATCGTTTGTGTGATAGAAGATTGTGGGTTTGTTACTTTCAAACCATACACCGTACGTACTAAATTGTCGGATAATTGGTCGTCTCCTGTATTGGCGGATTCTCCAAATCGTGCTATGGCATTGGGCGAACCTGTAGAAGATTGGATTTACATGGGAGCTCCTTATTTAGGTGTACTTCCTACAGGAGAAACGTTACTTTCTTATCAGGTGGATGATATACGTCACGACGATCAGTTGGGTGACAGGCTGCCTTATAGTACCATGGAAGTGGCAATAGGTGACAAGAATGCCCGTAACTTTGTAAGGCGCACGCGCCCTTTTCCTGTGCCTGCGGGAAAGCATGCAGTATGGCCTTCTGTAGCTGTTTGGGATGCGAATACTATAGCAGCTCTTGCTACCAGTAACTATCAGGGGGGGACGGAGGCTCCGTTTTTCATGAAAGGACATGTAATGCGGGATTTAGAAGTGAACTCTTCTGATATTGTAAACTATCCTATTTTTATTGGTCATACCGGAATCTGTAATTTACGTTTAGGAGTCGGGAAAGATGCAGATAATCTTTATATCACCTGCAAGGTTAAGGATGGAGAACTGTATTCCGGTGGACAAGGAACTCAAAAAGGAAGCGGTGTTTTTATCTATCTTGATACAAAGAATGAATGTTTGAAAGAACCTGCTGAAGGTGTTTATAAGGTATGGTGTTCATATAAAGGCGATATAACTGTCTGGCAAGGTAATAAGGGGAAATGGGAGAATAGTGAGTTGGAAGGATTACAAATCACTCCTTCTGTTGTGTCGGGAGGTTATGAACTTGCTTTTACCATTCCTTTAAATCGTTCATTTAATAAAGATGCGATGAGGTTGTGTGCCACATTGTCTACAAAGACCTATACCGAAACATTAGTTCATAGTAATGCTGACAGGTCGTGTACATGGATGAAAATGAATTTAGGTGGGCATTAATGCAAAGAACGCATATTTGAAAACGCAGCAGGTACTTGACAAACGCTTTTAAATGTTGTATATTTGTAGATCAATAGCATAAACCTATAAAAAACAGATGAAAGAAAAAAGTAAAATCATATTCCTAAATGGTATAATATAGCAACAAGTATGGACTATCTTCCTGAGAAACCTTAGGTGATAGAGTACCAGATATAGGCTAAAGGCTGCAGACTTTATGAAGTTTGCAGCCTTTTTTGTCTTAAAAACTTAATGATTTTATTGCGAATTTCATTTGGGGAGTTTATAATAAACGGTGGGGACGTTTATTATAAACGATCATGGAATTTATTATAAACGTATAGGCTGGTTTATATAAACTTGTTGCTATTTTTTATATAACTACAATTGTCTTTCTTTGATAATGATTGTTGTTGGTAATTATCGCAGACATACTGCGCGGTAATCTAAGTAAACAAAATCTTAGAACTGCTATAGGGGCTATAAACCGGGTGCCTGTTTAATTCACTCAAGTCTCTCTTTTTTCGAAAAAAGAGGAATTAAATCTGAGCAGTTTTGATTTTGGATACATATATTGTGGCAGTTTTGATATTCGTATTTTGGTTTTCCGATCTATTGGTTTTAGAGAAATACATGTTAAATGTAGTTCGAAAAATAGAACATTAAGAAGGTAGGAAACATGCAAACGATTTAGAAAAACTATGTATTTTTGTGTTATAACTTTCAAAACAGTATAAGAAGCTTTACTCATTTTAATGCAGAATTGACTTGTTTGCGAGTTTAAGCACAAATAGTTATTTTTATTATATTGACGAATTAATGCTTGATTTAGGATAAAACAAACAATTTATTGTTGGAATTCTTTAATTATTTATATAAGGGCAACTAAAGAATCATTTTAAAATTTGAAGAATTCTATAAGTAAAGAACATTTTATACTTTTGCACTGTTTTGAATAAAAAATTAACAGGTTTAAAGTAGAATTATGGCATCTATAAAGTTATTGCTCAATAAACAGCGAATGCTTAATAATGGTACATTTCCATTGGTTTTTCAGTTTATCCACCGGAGGCGAAAGTTACTTTATTATACCAAGTATCATATCTTTCAGCAACAACTGGCTGATGGAGCTTTGGAGGTTGAGTATTGTGAAGCATCGCTTTATTCCATGAAAGAAATAAAGGAGATAAATCGTGAGTTGAAACGGGACTATAAGCGATTCCAGAATCGTATATTGGAGTTGGAAAGGAACAATGAGGAGTATTTAGTAGATGATATCGTAGAGTTTAAAAAGAAGAAGAGTCATCGTTCGTATCTACTTATGCAGTATATAGAAACACAGATTTCTTATAAAAAAAAGATGGGGAAAGACGGTATTGCAGCCGCCTATCATAGCACCTATATTTCTCTGAAAAAATATATAGGTATGAAATCTGCGCGTAAGTCGGATATCAGGATGGAGGAAATAAACTTCAGCTTTGTGGTAGGGTATGAGGACTATTTGAATGCACAAGGACTGGCGAGGAATACGATTAATTATTATCTGCGTAATTTCCGAACGATTTATAATTCCTCTATCCGGGATGGATTTAAGCCTAAAAGCGAGAATCCTTTTACTTACATTCAGACAAAACCATGCAAGACAATAAAACGTGCAATTAATAAAGATGATATGAAGAAACTTTCTTCGCTTATTTTACCTGTTCATTCTGGAATGGACATTGCGCGGGATATGTATTTATTTAGCTTCTATGCCCAAGGAATGGCTTTCGTTGATATTGTATTTCTAAAAAAGAAGAATATTCGTGATGGAATATTGAGCTATCGACGTCATAAGTCACAACAGCTGATTCATATAGTTATCACTCCTCAGATGCAGGGATTGATTGATAAATACGCGAATGACAGTGAATATGTGTTTCCAATTATTGATACATCTTTGTCGACATCTATCTACGATCAGTATCGCCTGGCTTTAGGCAGGGTGAACCGGTATTTAAAAAAGATCACTTTTCGGTTAAATATAAATGTCCGGCTGACTACCTATACTGCAAGGCATACCTGGGCTACACTGGCAAGAGAAAGCGGGGCGCCTATTTCTATCATCAGTGCGGGATTAGGGCATACTTCAGAAGAAATGACGAGAGTATATCTTAAAGAATTCGATCAGGAGACGCTGGCGCGGGTGAATCGTATTGTGACCAATCTGTTATAATATGAAACATGAATTTGTTCTTCAAATTTTGTAAAACTCATATTTATAACTTATATTTGTAAACGGTATCTATTTTGTAATAGAGAGTATATCAATCGCTTAATAATAGCGATGTTGCAAAATAAGACTATTTTTTGCGAATAGCCATTATCAAAAAGTACATTAATACTCTCCTTTTGTACGATCCCGCAGTTCTCCTTAAAGATTATCGGTTTTCGCCTGATAACGGTCTATTAATTGCTTTGGAGTACAGCGAAAATGCTGTTTGAAGTAGCGGTATAACTGAGCTTGCGACTCAAAGTTGCATACCTCCATTAGTTGCTTGACACATATACCCGGTTCTATAACTTTTCCCAAAATACGTTTCTTTAATTGTTTCATCATCCATTGTTTTGCGGTAATTCCGAATTCTTCTTTGAATTTAATAAAGAAGCTGGTTCTTCCTATATTTGACAGTGTAATTAGCTCATCAAGATTATTTACTTTTGAATAGTTCTGCATGACAAAATCTCTAAACTCTAATTGCCTGCCAATGATAGGGTGGAAAAGTGTAGCAATTTCTTTTTTATTATAGAATCCCCTGAGTAGGAAGAAAAATTCACGTTCTATTACATTATGTAGGTATGTACAGTTCATTTCATTCCTCAAACAGTGGACTACAGTTTCAAGGAATGGCATTAGTGGATAACGCATGGGGATAGGGCTGAAATCATAGTCAATATTTTCACAAATGGAGCTCAAACCTTGAAATAAAAGTTTGTCACAGTTGCTTTGAGGTATATCAAATGCCATAGCCAGCATTTGGGATTTGTCTGTTGCGGAAATCTTTATCATTGAAGATTTAGGCAACACTACCATTTCATTGCTATGAAACGTGCGGTTACAAAATTGGTTACAGTATACTGAAAAATCTCCTTCTAAAAAAAATAAAAGATAATTTTTGTGGGTATACTCTTCCTCTATGCATTTCTCAGTGTCGAATTTAATATATTTGAATCCTGTATCAATATCTGTCATGTAATTTTTGCATGACAAATGTTCCCTGGCGTAATGTAATCCGTTCGGTGATTGTTCCCCTCTCATATCTTTCCCTTTTTGATGGCAACAAAGCGATTATACTCCATTATGCTTCATAATTGATTCAGTATGGTCTAATATAATCACTTTATTACCAATGTATTATAATGAATAAAATTAAAGCCTGTTATGTATATGCAGGGTATGAAACATAATATATAGTATATGGTTGTACATAACCCTCTATCAATCAATTGTATATATACAAAATAGACATTATTACTCTCTATTACAAAATAGAGAGTAAAGAGTATAGGGGAATTATGTATAGTTAATGTGTTGTATGTTAGATGATTATGCGACTAATTTGCGCATAGAATAGTATGGCTGTAAAATCAGGCCGGATGATTCTTGTTTAATGAAAAGTAGAAAACGACAGCACTCGTTTGTTGGAAAAAGAGAATTATGGGATGAATTATTTTTTTATAGCAATAGCATTTTTAGTTGCGGTATTTATGGGGTGGATTATCACTCCTCAGATTTTGCTCGTAGCTTTTAGAAAACGACTGTTTGATTCTGTAGGTGGTCGCAAGACCCATAGCGGTATAGTACCACGTTTGGGAGGAGTTGTGTTCGTCCCGGTGCAGTGCTTTCTATTAGTGCTATCTATGTTTTTTATGTATAAACTAGAAATAACGTCCTATCTTCAAGACCCATTTATACCTTTCCAATTTTTATTGTTGATGATAGGTTTGCTCATTTTGAATATGGTCGGAGTGATAGATGATTTGATTAGGATTAACTATCGTAGAAAATTCGTAGCTCAAATTGTTGCTTCTTCATTTCTTCCGTTATCCGGACTCTGGATTAATGATTTGTATGGACTACTCGGAATAACTACTTTATCTCCTTGGATTGGAATGCCTCTGACGGTGTTTGTGGCAGTCTTTATTATTAATGCCGTTAACCTGATTGATGGAATCGACGGGCTCTGTTCCGGTTTGGTCGGTATGGGGGCTTTGGTTTTTGGTTTCTTGTTTATTTATAATGCAGCATGGTTACATGCTGTTTTTGCCTTTATCACCGCAGGGGTGCTATGTCCTTTTTTCTATTACAATGTGTTCGGCAAATCGAAAGGAAGACAACGAATTTTTATGGGGGATACTGGCAGTCTGACGCTGGGGCTCTCGATGGCTTTTCTGGCAATCAGCTATGCGATGAATAATCCGTTGATAAAGCCTTTTTCCGAAGGAGCGATAGTAGTTTCTTTCGCTACATTGATTGTCCCTCTTTTTGATGTAGTTCGTGTGGTACGGATACGTTATTTTCAGCATAAGCCTCTTTTTATGCCCGACCAGAATCATATACATCATAAGTTTCTGAGAGTAGGGATGTCTCATTATGTCGCAATGATTCTTATTCTGGCTTTGGCATTGTTCTTTAGCTTCTTCAATATTGTTGCGGTAGAATATATCAGCAACAACATCGTGATTTTTATAGATATCGTACTGTGGATTGCTTTCCATTTATGGTTGGACAGGCGAGAGCTTATCCGGGCAAAACATGGGGTGGCAAATAATTAAATTTAATGATATGAAAATAGCTATTATCGGTGGTTCCGGATTCGTGGGAAGTCGTTTGATCGGGCTGTTACAGACTGTTCCGAACATTGAACTGCTCAATATTGACAAGCAGCAGAGTGAACTTTATCCTCATCTGACACAAATAGCTGATGTGCAGGATGTACAGAAGCTGACGGAGTTGCTGGCAGGAACTGATCTTGTGGTTTTATTGGCTGCCGAACATAAAGACAACGTAACTCCTGCATCGCTTTACTATACGGTGAATGTGGAAGGGACACGTAATACGCTTCAGGCTATGGAAAGTAATGGAGTTGCCCGTTTGGTATTCACCAGTTCTGTTGCTGTCTATGGATTGAACAAAGATAATCCATCAGAATTGCATCCGGCCGATCCGTTCAATGATTACGGTCGTAGTAAGTGGCAGGCGGAATGTATGCTGCAGGAGTGGTATGATACGCATCGGGAGTGGAACATTCATATTCTTCGTCCCACAGTTATCTTTGGAGAGGGCAACAGGGGGAATGTATATAATTTGTTGCGGCAGATTACTTCCGGGCGATTTCTGATGGTAGGAGACGGTGAAAACCGGAAGTCGATGGCCTATGTCGGTAACGTAGTTGCTTTTATCGCTTTTCTGATTGAGAATAATATGGAGGGATATCATGTATTCAATTATATCGATAAGCCGGATTTCACAATGAATGATTTGGTGTATCATGTCGGGGAGGTGTTGAATAAACATATTCCTACTACACATTACCCCTATTGGTTAGGAATGTTGGGTGGATATTGCTTTGATGCTTTGGCTAAGATGACGGGAAGAAAATTGTCGGTGAGTTCTGTTCGTGTGAAGAAGTTCTGTGCGGTGACTCAGTTTGATTCTGTTAAAGTACAGTCATCGGGTTTTAAGCCGGCTTTCTCAATGGAAGAAGGGTTGAGACGGACGTTGCAATACGAGTTTGGTTCAGGAGCTGAAGAAGCTATTAATTGATAAACTAGGCTTTTTCCTTTTTACAGGATAGAAAAGAAGGAAAAAAGTTAGATAGATAAGACATAAAATTTTTCAGGTAGCCGTCATGTATGTGACTGGCGGGAGCGGAGCGCGCTTGGAGGGTACCTTATTGTGACTTTAAATGATAGAATTGGAGGAGTTATTATGGATGAAAAAAAGTGTTGGTTGGTTGTTTGTGTGCAGAGTAACAGGGAGAAGAAAACCTACGAACGTCTGTCGGCATTGGGATTTGAATCTTTTCTTCCGTTACAGGAAGAAACACGTCGTTGGAGTGACCGAAGCAAGAAAGTGCAGCGGGTCGTGATTCCTATGGTTGTTTTTGCCCGGATAGCTCCTTCCGAACGTATTTCTGTGCTTCGTCTTCCCTCTGTAAGCCGCTTTATGGTATTGCGCGGAGAAAGTGCTCCGGCAATCATCCCGGATGCACAAATGGAACGTTTCCGCTTTATGCTCGATTATTCGGAAGAAGCGGTTGAGATGTGTTCGGAGCGTATCCAGCCGGGCGAACAGGTAAAAGTTATCAAGGGGCCGTTGACAGGATTAACAGGGGAGCTGATAACAATGGATGGAAAAAGTAAGGTAGCCGTCAGGATTAATATGCTGGGAGCTGCGATGGTAGAAGTGCCGGTAGGGTTTGTAGAGAGAATATGATACTGTTAGGTAATTACTACTAAGAAAAAACAACTGAGATTACAAACCATGAAGGAACAGCAGATTACAGTAACTTCCCCTTTATTACCATCTTTGGAGGAGTTAAATGTTTACTTGCAGGATATATGGCAACGCAAATGGATTACTAATAATGGATATTATCATCAGATGCTGGAAGCCGCTTTGTGTGAATATCTGGGTGTACCTTATATCAGTCTGTTTACCAACGGGACTCTTCCTCTAACTGCGGCCTTACTGGCAATGCGTATTACAGGAGAGGTAATAACCACGCCTTTCAGTTTTGTTGCTACTACACATTCGTTGTGGTTGAATGGCATCAAACCGGTATTTGTAGACATAGACCCTGTAACTTGTAATCTTGACCCTGATAAGATAGAGGTGGCTATAACTCCTAATACTACAGCCATTATGCCAGTGCATGTGTATGGGTATCCTTGTGATACTAAGAGCATTCAGCAAATAGCAGATAAATACGGATTGAAGGTAATCTATGATGCTGCTCATGCATTTGGGGTGGAGAGAGAGGGAGAATCTATTTTGAATGCAGGTGATATGTCGACATTGAGCTTTCATGCGACGAAGACTTTTAATACCATTGAGGGAGGTGCATTGGTACTTCACGATGAACATACTAAAAAGAGAGTTGATTACTTGAAAAATTTTGGTTTTGTCGGTGAAACGGAGGTGGTTATTCCCGGAACTAATGGCAAGCTAGATGAAGTGCGGGCAGCTTACGGATTACTGAACTTAAAACAGGTAGATGCTGCCATTGAAGCACGCTGCCAGGCTACAACTAATTATAGAGAAGCCTTACGTAATGTTTCCGGTATCACATTTATGGATGATATATCCGGAGTGAAGCATAATTATTCTTATTTCCCCATATTTGTGGATGAAGAACGATATGGTATGAGCCGTGATGAACTCTATTTTAAGATGAAGGAATATAATGTATTAGGACGGCGGTATTTTTATCCGCTGATCAGTACTTTTTCTACTTATCGTGAATTAAAGTCAGCAAGGAAAGAAAATTTGCCTGTAGCCACAAAGATGGCGGAACAGGTTATTTGTTTGCCGATGCACCATGCATTGAGCGAAGATGATATGGAGCGGGTGTTACGGCTGATAAGAAAGTAGAATATGAAACTTGGTGTGATGCAACCTTACTTTATGCCTTATATCGGTTATTTCCAATTAATGAAAGCTGTAGATAAGTATGTGGTTTATGATGATGTTAATTACATTAAAGGCGGCTGGGTTAACCGTAATCATATACTGATCAATGGAGAGAAAGAAATGTTCACTGTGACTTTGAAGAAAGCGAGTCAGAATAAGTTATTCAATGAAATAGTGATAGGCGATGATTTTAAGAAACTTATGAAAACACTGCAACTGAACTATTCCAAAGCTGTTAACTTTGATCAGACGATGACTCTGATGAAAAGAATCATTTCTTTCTCAGATAAGAGGCTTGCGGCATTTATAGCAAATAGTTTTCGGGAAATATTCAGTTATTTGTCAATAGATACGGAGATATTGATGTCCTCAGATATTCCGAAAGATAATTCTCTGAGAGGAAAAGATAAAATCTTGCAGATATGTGAAATATTGGGTGCTGATACTTATTATAATGCTATCGGTGGGCAGAATCTTTATGATAAAAAGGAATTTAGTGAACATGGAATTGTACTGAATTTTGTAGATACAATCCCAAAAGTATATTCTCAATTGCGTACTAAGGAATTTGTGCCTTATTTGTCGATGATAGATGTATTAATGAATAATACCAAAGATGAAGTCAATGATTTATTGGATTCTTTTTGTGTAAGATATTGAAATTGCTTAGATATGAAATCTTTTAATATTGTAGTGTGTGCGTCTGGTGGTGGAGGAAATTTTCGTTCTTTGATAAAATATCAATGTGATTATGGTTATCACATTTCGTTACTGATAGTAGATAGAGAGTGTCCTGCTATTAAGATAGCAAAGGAAAATGGGATATCATATTCCGTTTTAGAAAAGAAAGTTTTAGGCAAGTCTTTTTTTGAGGAGTTTGAGAAGATTGTCCCCATAGATACGAATTTAATTGTTTTAGCAGGATTTCTACCGATTATACCCAAATGGATTTGTGAAAAGTGGGAACGTAAAATAATAAATATTCATCCTTCACTATTGCCAAAATATGGAGGGAAAGGCATGTATGGGGTTAAAGTGCAAGAAGCTATTTTGAGGAATCATGAGAAGTATGCCGGCTGTACCGTTCATTATGTGGATTCGGAAATAGACACTGGCGAGATAATAGCTCAAAAAAAAATACTTGTGATGGAGAATGAGTCTGCATGGGAATTGGGAGGCAGAGTTTTTAATGAAGAAATAATATTACTTCCGTTGGCTATTAAACATATACGTGAAGCAATGAAAGTGATTCCTTAAGATTGAATATAAGTGTATTATATAATATTATACGATTTTCGATATGACACAATGCCCATTGGTTAGTATTTCTTGTCTGACCTATAATCATGCTCCGTATTTACGTCAGTGTTTGGATGGTTTTGTGATGCAAATAACATCTTTTCCAATAGAAATCTTAATTTATGATGACGCGTCTGGAGATGGTACTCAGAATATTATTGAGGAGTATCAGAAAAAATATCCGGATATAATAAAACCAATATATCAAACTGAGAATCAATATTCAAAAGGTGTGAAGGTTGGTTTTGTTTATAATTATTCTCGGGCTAAAGGTGAGTATATAGCATTTTGTGAGGGGGATGATTATTGGACTGATCCTTATAAATTACAAAAGCAGATTGATTTTTTAGAATGTTACTCGGATTATGTTATTTGTTCACATCGATACAGAATATGTTTAAAAGAGGAGAAGGTGATGAATGATGAGATCAAACCGATTGGCGATTTATCTGATGGGATGTCTTTTGATTTGTCTTTCTTGATTCGTGGAGGTTGGTTATTTCAACCATTAAGTGTCGTATACCGAAAGTCGGCATTGGATTTGGATACATACTCGAAATATGCAATATATATAGACGTTGCCTTGTTCTATGCTATTTTGAAAAATGGGAAAGGATATTGTATGCCTGATGTAATGGGAGTATATAGAATACATGAAAAAGGGGTATGGTCTGGACTCGACTTAAATCATCAAAGGATCTTTTCTTTGAAAGCAAGAGAAGCTATTTATGATGTGGAGAAGACGGATGAGGCTGCAATGTTCATCCTCTCACAATTCTCTCGTCCAATGGGACGGTTTCTGGTTGTGAAAGAGTGTTCTATGTTTATGAGAATCACGAAGATATTAATTTCCCATTTTGGTTTACGTTTTGTATTGAGAATGTGGTTTGATAGACTATTCTTAAATAAAAAGTTGTGCGTGAATGAGTTTTATCAGATAAAGGATTTCTGCAAAAGAAAGAAGAATGGATAACATTATAATAGTATTAAATTCAAATCTGTTACTAAAATGAATATAGCATTGATTATTGCAGGGGGATCCGGCAACCGGATGGGACAAGATATTCCAAAACAGTTTATTCATGTGGATAATTGTCCGGTTATTGTACATACAATGTTAGCTTTCCAAAGACATCCGGACATAACTGCTGTTGCTGTTGTTTGTTTAGGTGGATGGGAAACTGTGTTGTCTTCATACGCTCATCAGTATAATGTATCAAAGTTACGTTGGATATTTGCTGGGGGGATAAATGGTCAGGAATCAATTAGTAACGGCATATACGGTTTAAAAAAGAACGGTGTCAAAAAGGATGATCTGGTTTTGATTCATGATGCGGTTCGTCCACTGGTATCTCAGAGTATTATATCTTCCAATATCGCAATTTGTAAGCAGTATGGTTATGCTATCACTGGTATTCAGTGTAGGGAGGCTATTTTGGAAAGTGATGATGGCTTTTGTTCTGTGACAAGTATTCCGCGTGATAAATTGATAAGAACGCAGACACCCCAGACTTTTCGGTTAGAAAATATTATAAATGTCCATGAGCAGGCAAAATCAAAAGGTATCATAAACTCAGTATCTTCTTGTACTCTTTTGGCGGAATTGGGCGGATATGAAATGCATATAGTTCCGGGAGAGGAGCGAAATATAAAGATTACGACTACGGAAGACCTGGAGATTTTCAAGGTTTTGAGGCAAACGTCAAAAGAAGACTGGCTGAAATGATGACTTATTATGACGATATCAGAAAAGTGCAGGATTTGCATCTGCCGTGGGAAATTCTGACTGATATAAATATTCTGATTGTGGGGGCCTCAGGTCTGATAGGAAGGGCGTTGGTGGATACTCTGATGCAGTTACCCGATAAGACGTTTCATCTATATGCAGGTGTACGGGATTTGGTTTATGCGCAAAGTTGTTTCATGCGATACAAGGATGATGAATCTTTCACCTTGATACAATGTGATGTGACAGCATTGATTCCATTTGATATTGATTTTCACTATATTATTCATGCAGCGAGCTATGCGGGGCCGGCCGCCTTTCATAATGATCCGGTCGGGGTTATGAAAGCGAATATATTGGGAGTTGACAATCTGTTTTCATACGGAGAGCAACACAATCTAAGAAGGTTGTTATATGTTTCTTCCGGTGAAGTGTATGGAGAGGGGAATGGAATTCCTTTTCGCGAAGAAGACAGTGGTTCTCTCGATTGGGCTTCCTTACGCGCATGTTACCCTGCGGCAAAACGGACTGCTGAGACTTTGTGTATTGCTTATGCAGCTCAATTTCAGATAGAAACAGTTATAGCACGTCCTTGCCATATTTATGGACCTTTTTACACTTCAAAAGATGATCGTGCCTATGCGCAGTTTATACGAAATGTATTGGCAGGTGAAAATATAATATTGAGAAGTTCTGGTTTGCAACAGCGTTCCTGGTGTTATGTGGTTGATTGTGTGTTTGCACTTCTTTACGTTTTGCTAAAAGGAAAAACAAAGAATGCTTATAATATAGCTGACGTCCGGTCGAATGTCAGTATCCGCGAATTTGCGGAAATGATAGCACTGAAAAGTGAACGAGAAGTAATTTTCGATTTACCGGATAATACCGGGAAGAATAAACCTATTATATCACAGGCGATATTTAATACTGAGAAAATAAATAAAATAGGCTGGTTCCCCCAATGGAAGCTTGAAGAAGGCGTTTCACATACACTTAATACTTTAATATCTGTTGATGGAACATATATATAAGTTGCTGCGCTCTTTTAAATGGGACTGTGCTAAATATCTCTACAAGAATACTCTGAACTTTAAAGTTAAGAGATTAAGACGAAAGAAAAATATAAGAGTTCTGTTTGCTGTGGCGGAGAGTGCTACCTGGAAAAGCGATTGTCTTTATAAAGCGATGGCGGAACATCCCAGATTTACTCCTTCTATTCTTGTTTTACCTGATGAACAGAAGGAAAAAACTCTGTTGAAAGAAGAAGTTGATTCATGTTTTAATTTATTTTGTAGAAAAGGGTATGCTTGTACTTATCCTTATCAAAATGGAAAACTGATTAATATTCGGAAGAAATTGAAACCGGATATCATTTTCTATCAAAAACCTTATACTTTTTATCCTAAGAGTCTTTTGTATTATAAAAATATGAATGCTTTATTTTGTTATACAAATTATGCTTTTCATAGCTTACTGACAGATTGGGCTAATGATAATGAATTCTTTAGATTGATGTGGCAGAATTATTATGAAAATGAGTCTGCTAATGTTGATTTGAAGAAAAAGTTTGCAGGGATATTCTCAAATATCGTAGTTACGGGCTTGCCTGTAACAGACTTATTTCTGACTGAGAAACATGAAGATAAGTGGAAAAAAACAGATAAGAGTCGTAAACGGATTATTTGGGCACCACATTTCTCAATATCTGATGGTGGCTGTTTGAACTATTCAACTTTCTTATCTATTGCGGAAGAACTGTTAGAATTTATAAAGAACACTCAATTACCTGTTCAGATGGCTTTTAAGCCTCATCCTTTGCTAAAGAGTCAACTATATAATTATTCTTCATGGGGGAAAGAGAAAACAGACGAGTATTATGCGGCATGGGAATTTCTGCCGAATGCTCAATTGGAGACCAATGAGTATGTTGATTTGTTTATGACTTCGGATGCCATGATTCATGATTGTGGCTCTTTTACGATTGAATATCATCATACATTGAAACCTGTAATGTATCTGGTCAATGGAAAAGAGCATACTGCAACGATGAATTCTTTTGCCAAGGCAGCCTATGACCTGCATTATAAGGGGCAGACTATCCAAGATATCCGGAATTTTATAGAATGTACAGTATTGGAAAACTCTGATTACTTACTAGAAAAAAGAAAAAACTTTTTTAAGTCGTACTTATTGCCGCCCCATAATCAGTCTGCCACAGAAAATATAATCCATGCTATTTTGGGAACAGGATATTATACCGAAAAAAAACAGAGGTGAATAGTGATATTCGTTCAATGGGCATTTCCGGTGTGAAATGGGCTTCTATAGGACGTTTCTCTTCGCAGGGAATAAGTTTTGTCCTGGGACTTATTTTGGCCCGTCTGCTTTTGCCTTCAGACTATGGTATGTTAGGAATGCTTGGAGTGTTTACTGCTTTTGCCGGTTCATTTATAGATTGTGGATTTGGTTCTGCTTTGATACGTAAGTTGGACCGTACAGAGATAGATTGTTCTACTGTTTTTTATTATAATCTGGGAGCGAGTTTATTGGTATACATGGTCATGTTTTTGGGAGCTCCTTTTATCGCGGACTTTTATAAGCAGCCTTTATTGACTAATGTAACCAGAATAGCCTGTCTGACAATACCGATAGGTGCTCTATGTTCAGTTCATAGTAATCTTTTGTATTGTCAGTTGAGGTTCAGAGATATCGCGATAGGTAATATACTGGCCACTTTTTTTTCAGGAGGTATAGGATTATTATTAGCATATAATGGTTATGGAGTTTGGGCATTAGTATGTCAGGGAATTATTGCGTCTTTGGTAAATTGTTGCTATTTATGGAGAATTTCCTGCTGGAAACCATTGTGGATGTTTTCTACCAGCTCTTTTAAAGAATTGTTTGGTTATGGCAGTAAGTTAATGTTGTCTGGTTGGCTTAATACAATGTATTCTCAGTTGTCCCCGTTGATTATTGGACGGTTCTATTCTTCCTCCACTTTGGGTTACTATACCAGAGCGCAAAGTTACGTGGATTTCCCGAGTAGTAATATAATGGGAATTTTGCAGCAAGTCGTTTTTCCTGTTCTGTCGAGATTGCAGAATGAGGATGAACAGTTAATAGGAATTTATCGGAAATATATTAAAGTTTGTGCTATTTTTATTTTTTGTGGTATGACCATTTTGGCGGCACTGGCTAAACCTTTGATACTTCTTTTACTTACAGATAAGTGGTTGCCATCTGTCCCGATCATGATACTTTTATGTTTTTCTTTTATGTTCTCATTTGTGAATACAATAAATTTATCTCTTTTACAGATTAAAGGAAGATCGGATCTATTTTTGAAACTGGAGGTCGTGAAAAAAGCTATTTCTATAACAATGATTTTGTTGAGTGCATCTTGGGGAATTATGGCGATGTGCTGGTCTATGGTTATATATACCCAAATTGCTATTTTTATTAATACATATTATACTGGAAAGCTATTTCATTTAGGGTATCGGGAACAGCTGACAGATTTTCTACCTTATTTTTTTATGGCACTTTTAGCTAATATACCTACTTATATGCTGACATATACATCTTTGTCTATTGTTACACAGATTTTATTGGGCGGCTTAATGAGTTTATCTATTTATATATTACTATTGAAAATAAAGCGTGATGATATGTATCTGTTAATAGAGCATATGCTGTTAAGTTATTGTAAAAGAAAGATGGCGAGATGATATTCGGTTTTATTGCAAAAATATATAGGAAATATCAAGAATATATTCATCCTGGTATTTATGTTACGAGGCATGGTATTCTGTACAGAGAAAAAGATTGCCGATATAATGTATATCCGTTACAAAGATTAATTGTTGGTAAGGTATGGGTTGGAAACATTCCTTCACAGGAGAAAGGGCGGCTTATTCTTCATGCTAACTCGGAATTGATAGTAAAAGGGAATTTTGATATTATCGGTTCAACTGTAGTCGTATTGCCGGATGCTAAACTGATTTTAGGTTCCGGGTATATTAATTTCCATTCGAAGTTACATTGTTTTAATCACATAGAAATAGGAGAAAATGTTATCATTTCAGAGAATGTAATTATCCGGGATTCTGATAATCACCAGATAACGGGAGGAAATAGCATGTTTGCTCCTGTTATAATAAAGGATAATGCATGGATTGGTATGTCTGCTATCATTTTAAAAGGGGTGACGGTTGGTGAAGGTGCTATTGTTGCAGCAGGTTCTGTCGTGACTAAAGACGTACCGCCGCATACTATTGTCGCAGGAGTACCGGCAAGGGTAATTAAAAAAGATGTTTATTATACAATATGATTATTCAATCTTGTGAGAAACGAAACATTAGTATCTATCATCGTACCTGTCTATAATTCTGCGCAATATTTAAGGAAGTGCATAGATAGTATTTTGGCACAGTCATATACAGAATTTGAGCTTCTCTTAATAAATGATGGCAGTGAAGATCATTCGGGATTGATTTGCGATGATTATGCGCAAAGTGATAACCGGATACAAGTCTTTCATCAGGAAAATGCAGGCGTGAGTGCTGCGAGAAACTTGGGACTTGAAAAGCATACTGGTGAACATTTCCTTTTTATAGATTCAGATGACTACATACAAGAGAGGTATCTGGAAGAACTAATGAAATATGCATCATGCGATTTTGTTCAGTGTTCCTGCTGTTCTGAACCTGTGGGCAATGACTATTTATTTGTTGATGGAAATTTCGAAGGGAGCGATGAAATAAAGCAATGTCTGTTGAAATATATTTATCCTGAATTTACGGTACCTTTCGGCAGATTGTATAAGTCATCCATACAAAGAAAGAATAAATTGTTTTTCGATACATATTTGTATTCAGGAGAGGATACTTTATGGGTAAGCCAATATTTATTGTGTGTTCACTCTTTGCGAGTATCCTCATATATTGGATATATCTATGTGCATCATGTAGGGGAACATTTGTCGCAAAAATCGATTTCATATGAGCATTTGGAATATACGTTACATAAACTGTTAATTTCTTATTCTGATCTTGAAAAACGATATGATTTCGATTTAACAGGTGTTCGTTATAGTGTCATTATTTATTTTTTTCATAGGTATATCGTATATATAGCAAACAGAAATTATACAGAAATCAGGAAAGAGTTAGAAAAGTCATGTGCTAACCCTTTGATTAAGGGGGTCTTTTATGATAAGAAATATCTCTTGAAAGGGAAAAAAATGAAATTGTTTAATTGGTTAGTATTACATGATATGTATAGTGTATTGGCTCTTTATGTAAAACGATGGAAGCGATATTTATGAGATCCGAGCTTTTGTCTGCTTTCGGATTCAGATTAATTTAATAAAAGAGACGTAGAATGGTGACTTTAAAAGAATACCTTAATTCGGATCGTATTGATTATTTTCCTTTTGGTTCAAAAGGATATATCATGGATTGGCTCTTGAGGACAGAACAATATTGGATTCGGAGATATATACGTGCACTTCGTAAAGAGGAATTTTATATGAACTATAAGAGAAATAAGATTTTGCAATATTATTTTTCTCGAAAGAAGAATCTTTTGGGTATCCGTCTTGGGTTCTTTATAAATGCAGGTTGTTTTGATATTGGTTTGAAGATTTATCATTATGGGTCTATTATTGTAAATCCTAAATCCCGTATAGGTAAAAATTGTACGATTCATGGTAATTGCTGCATTGGAAGTAAAGGTACTTTTCCGGATGATTCTCCCGTTATTGGGAATAATGTTGATATTGGACAGAATGCGCAAATTCTGGGTGGAATATATATTGCAGACGGAGTGAAAATTGGAGCGGGAGCAGTTGTTACGAAATCGGTATTAGTTCCGGGAGTGACGGTAGTAGGGGTTCCGGCTCGTATTGTAGAGAAGTAATGAAGATATCAGTTATAACGATTAATTATAATAATGGTGAGCAACTGGAAGCTACCATTCAGTCAGTCGTATCTAATGTGACAGTATTAAGAGAGCTTTTGGGAGAGAAGGCTGAATACATTGTGATTGATGGTGGAAGCGTTGACTGTAGTGTTTCTGTGCTTCAAAAATATTCTGAATATATTTCTTATTGGATTAGTGAGAAAGATAAAGGTATTTATCATGCAATGAATAAAGGAATTTCTGTTGCACAGGGGGAGTATTGTTTTTTCCTTAATTCAGGTGATACCTTTTATGAAGATGATACACTGAAAAAAGCTCTTCTTTTCTTAAAGGAGGATTTTGTATGTGGAAATGCTGTTTTAAAATATGCGGGTGGTATAAATGAATGGAGTGCCCCAGAAATAGTAAATACATTGTTTTTTATGCAGCGTTTTTCCGTGTGTCATCAGTCTTTGTTTATTCGTACGGAACTACTTAAATCACATCCTTATAATGAAACATTAATGATAGTGGCCGACTATGAACAGATGTTTTATGAAATTGCTGTGAATCACAGGAGTTATAAAAAAATAGATTTGACTATCTGTTATTATGGATGTGATGGAGTCTCTTCTGATCACGAGAAAGCGGATGCAGAAAAAAGAAGTGTAATAAATGAGTTTCGGTATTTGGGATATATAGAACCGGACGAACTATGGAACGTGGTGAGTAAACTAAAAATTGGCACCCGGAAGTATCGGCTTTTATTATCTTTGGCAAAATGTCTGACAAGTAGTCCTAAATATTGGGTGAGATAAATATATTTGTATGAAAAAGACCTCTGTTCCATTGGTAATTGCTTTTACTCCTGATTATTTTATTCCGGCAGCTACATGTCTCTACTCCATAATTACGAGTATGCAGGCGGAAGGAGAGTTACATGTCATTTGCTTATTAAGCGAGGAATTGCCTGAACGGTTAAAACTAAAAATACAACTAATAGGTGAGGGACGCACTTGTTATTCTTTTGTGAATCTTCAAGGAAAATTGCAGCATATATATATTGATCAAAAATATACGGAAGCGGCTTCTTATCGCTTGTTGTTACCGGATTTATTGCCAGAATATAAAAAAGTCATCTATATAGATTGTGATATTATTGTTCGTAATGATTTGGTTCAACTTTATCATTCCATTGATTTAGGAATGAATTATCTGGCAGCTGTGTTTGAAGCTTCTATGGATTTTCAGTTGGACCATCTGAAAACAATAGGATGTAATCCGAATGAGTATATTAATTCAGGATTTCTGATTATGAATCTGGAATTGATGCGGAAGGATAATATGGTTGAAAAATTTATAGAAGCTTCAAAGGTTGACTATTTGGAGTTTCCGGATCAGGATGTCCTTAATCAACTTTGTAAGGATCGAATATTAGCCTTGCCTCCCTATTATAATAGTATCAGGACTTTTTATCTGCCACAATATAAGAAATTCTTTTTGCAGAAGTATACAGAACAGGATTGGTTAGAGGTTCACCGGCATGGTACAGTACATTATACCGGGGCAAAGCCTTGGAATCAATTCACGGTGCAATTCCAGCTTTGGTGGCAATACTATGAACAATTGCCGGAGATTATTAAAAAGGAGTGGCAGGTTGATAAGAAGATTTATTTCTTATCTAAGCTTTATAGAACATCTTGCGGGACCTTTGTGGTAGATAAACTCCAGGCATTATATCGCAAAATGAAATATTAATGATGGAGAAAATGAAGTTAAAAGAACTAGTAAAGCAGTTTATTCCTATGAATTACTGGAATACCAGGCGTAAAGCATCTATCATTAGACAGCAAGGGAAAGTAGCCGACTTTTGGGCTCCTATTCTTAAAGCTTATTATAATGGTGAGATAGAAAGATACTCACTGAAGCCTAAAAAAAAGTTGGGTACTCAAAAAGTGATTTGGCAATACTGGGGACAGGGCATTGATAAAGATGAGTTACCCGAAATCATACAAATATGTTTTGATTCGGTTGACAGGAACAAAAATGATTATCAAGTGATTCGCCTGACGGATATAACTATATCTGAGTATATAGACTTGCCGGATTTTGTTTGGAGAAAGCGTGAGTATGTACAGTTTACCCGTACATTCTTTTCTGATTTGCTTCGTGTAGCCTTATTGAGCACTTATGGTGGTGTATGGTTGGATGCTACTATTTTACTCACTGGAAGTATTCCGGCTGTCTATGAGAAGACTGATTTTTTTATGTATCAGCGCTCTGATGAAGAGAAGAACAAGAAGTACTGGGAAAATGTTTATGCTTATTATTTTGGCTGGGAACCTAATTTTAAGGTGCGAATGTTGTCTAGTATCCTTTTTGCTCAAAAAGAGAGCGAGATTATTTCAACTCTAACCGATCTTCTGCTTTATTTTTGGAAAACTCAAGACTCGCTGCCTGATTATTTTTGTTTTCAGATTCTATTTAATGAATTAGTAGCCAACTACCGGCCTGCTGAAAATTGTCCGATAGTAAACGATTGCATTCCGCACATCATACAAACAAAAATAAATGGAACTTATGATGATGTGTCATTTGAAGAAGCCTTGGAGCTAAGCAATATTCACAAAATGACTTATTTTGATGCTGCTGCAATGATACGTCTCAAGATGGTGTTACGATTAGCCCGAAATGCTTGACTACAGTATGAAACATGCATATTTGATAATGGCTCACCACGAGTTTGAGGTTTTAGGGAAGTTGGTTCAGGCCCTTGATGATGAACGAAATGATATCTATATTCATTTTGATAAAAAGGTGAAAAACTATCCATTGCTTAAGACAAAGTATACAAATTTGTATATTCTGCAAAAGCGGACAGACATCCGTTGGGGGCACATTTCACAGATAAAGGCGGAGTATGCTCTGTTTGAGGCTGCTTTTATGCAGGATCGATATGATTATTATCATTTGCTTTCCGGGGTACATTTGCCTCTGAAGTCCCAAAGCTATATTCATCATTTTTTTGAAGGTCTAAAAGATAAGGAAGTATTGGTGCATGTCCCAAACTCAGATTATCAGACGCACCTTAAAATGCGGAGATATAACTTCTTTACGAAGAATTTTATGCATAAGGTTCTTTTTATAAGAAGAATAAATCAGCTATTGTGGAGAGTATGTATTCGTATTCAAAAAGAATTGCATATATGTCGGAATCGGAATCAATCATATACTAATGCGGCTAATTGGGTGAGTATAACAGGTAAATGTATAGGTTATTTATTGCAGATTAAAAAAGATGTATTGCGAAAATATCGTTTTACTTTATGTGGGGATGAGTTTTTTATCCCCTCGGAATTGGGTAAATCGTATTTAAAAGATCGTATATACTATGATGATAAACTATTGAAATGTGATTTTGATGGTGGTTCCAATCCTCGTATATATCATTTGGGAGACTATGACGAATTAATCAGTTCGGGTTGTCTGTTTGCTCGGAAGTTTAGCTATACGGATATGCATATTGTTGACAAAATATTGATTCATATCACCGCTGATCAAGAATAATGAAACATGCCTATTTGATTATAGCTCATAATGAGTTTGAAATTCTGAAACGACTGATACAGGCTCTTGATGATGAACGAAATGATATCTATATCCATTTTGACCGAAAGCTGAATCACTATCCGGATTGCCGGACATCGTATGCTAAACTTACTTTTTTAGAGGAACGTATGGATGTCCGTTGGGGAGATATAAGTGTAGTAGATGCAGAATTTGCATTGTTCGATGAAGCTTATCGACGTGGGGAATATAGTTATTATCATTTGTTATCGGGTGTTGATATGCCTCTTAAAACACAGAACTATATTCATCGTTTTTTTGAAAAAAATGCGGGAAAAGAGTTTGTTGGCTACTATCAGGGAAATATATCCAAAGAAATTGACCGTAAAGTTTGTAGATGGCATTTGTTCCCCAAAAGTTTTAAGGAAACTGAAGGCGGCTTGGCTGTAACAAAGCGTGTTTTACGTGCAGGATGTGTCCGGCTGCAGTCTTTACTCGGGATTCGGCGGAATAAGGATATTAATTTCAGAAAAGGTACTCAATGGCTAAGTATTAGTAACGAGCTTGTTGGTTATTTGTTGCAGCAGCAAAAAGAGGTACGAAGAGTTTATACCCATACTTTTTGTGCGGACGAAATATTTGTGCAGACTATTTGCTGGAATTCTTCTTTTCGCGACAGAGTCTACGATATGCACGATGAAGGACACGGTTGTTTGCGGATGATTGGGTGGAAAGATAACCAGCTGGAAGAGTGGAAAGAAAAAGACTTTGAAATATTGATGAATTCGGAAGCATTGTTTGCCCGGAAATTTAGTATACGGCATATCGAAGTTGTTGATCAAATTCTGAATGAAATCAGTAAATGAAAGAAAACCTTGAGAAAAGACAATCGGAAGTGATTGCAGCTATGAGATTTCCGTTGATGGTATTGTTGCTTTTTGCCCATGTGCTTCCCATGACATCAATCCCTATAGAGATGAATTTCTCAGAAATGAATGTATATCATCTTTTTTCAGAAGGCATATCTCATAATTTGTCCCGGATACGCAATCCTTTATTCTTTTTCTTCTCTGGTTTCTTCTTCTTTCGCAAACTAGAGAAATGGAGTCTTGATTTTTATCATCTTCAATTAAAAAAGAGAGTAATAAGCCTTTTGCTTCCTTATTTATTATGGAATATACTTATGATATTGGCTGTCTATATAAAGAATTATGCGTTTATTTTTCTTTTTTCAATGGAACCGGGGGAGGAACTACAGGAAGTCAGGAATAATTCTTTGTATATGTTGTTTTGGCATACTCCTGTGAACTATCCTTTGTGGTTTTTGCGTGATTTGATTTGTATGTCTGCGTTGTCTCCATTATTCTATGCTTTCTTCAAGTATCTGAAAATATATGGATTACTTATTCTGCTCGCTCTGTATTTATCTGTTTGGGAAACAAATATTGCAGGACTGAGTATGACAGCTATTATGTTTTTCGGAGCAGGTTCCTATATGGGAATTTATAAAAAGAATGTTCTGGCGTTTTGTTCGAAGTTCCGGTATGTGACAGCAATAATCACTCTCATGTTTTTATGTTGCGCTATCATTTGTAATGGGAGGGAGCTTCATGCGTATATTGTTAGAATATATATATTGTTTGGCATAATAACAGCTTTCAATTTGATGGACTGGTTAATAGATAAGGAAAGTTGGAAGAATCTGTTTTGTAAATTATCGGCTACAGTCTTTTTTATTTATGCAGCCCACGAAATATACATCATTAACTGGACAAAGGGCTTCTTCTCCCGTACTTCTCTTGCAGACTCCGGAGGAGGATTAATGCTTAGTTATTTACTAATACCTTTTATTACTTTAGGTGTTTGTCTCGGTCTCTATTATTTTTTGAATAGAATGGCCCCCAATATGCTTGCTTTGCTGGTTGGAGGACGAATGAAAACTCAAATTATAAGAAACAGCAAATGAATATTGGAAATATAACTATTTCAGTGATCATTCCTGTATACAATGCGTCAGTAACTTTGCCTCATTGTCTGGAATCCTTGCATAAACAGACTTATAGAAATTTGGAGCTTTTATTTGTGGATGATTGTAGTACAGATGAAAGTTTGTATATACTAACATCTTATGCGGAACAATTTGCAGAGATCGATTTTACAATCAGAATATTACAACATGAACGAAACCGAGGTGTAGCGGCGGCACGTAATACGGCCCTGAAGTGTGCTACCGGAGATTATATTTATTATGTAGATGCGGATGATTCTATAGAACCGCACACATTGGAATGTCTGGTCAATGAAATCAATCACAAAGGACTGGATATAGTGGGGCACGAGTGGTACTTGACTTTCAATTCCAATGCACGCTATATGAAGCAGCCGGCATATACTACTTCCGTTGAGGCATTACGAAAAATGATGGGTGGGGTAATGCGGTGGAATTTATGGCTTTTTCTGGTTCGTCGTTCTCTTTATGTAGAGAATGATATTCGTTTTACAGAAGGTTTGAATATGGGTGAAGATATGATGGTGATGATGAAATTGTTTATCTGTGCCGGGAAGGTTGGCATTGTTCATCGTCCTTTTTACCATTATAGACAAAGTAATCCGGAATCACTGACAAAGATTTATTCACAAGAGCATATAATACAAGTAGCAAATAACGTATATGAGGTGGAAAAATATGTAAATGCTTCCGCATATGCGGATTCATTAATAGAGTTTATTCCTTTTCTTAAGTTGAATATAAAGTTGCCTCTTCTTATAACAGATGATAAATCGCATTATGAACAATGGCTGGAATGTTTTCCTGAGGCAAACTGCTATGTCATGAATAACAAACTTCTTCCTTTAAGAACACGGATTATACAGTGGATGGCGGTAAAACGATATTTCATTTTGTTGAGGTTATATTATCGGACGGTATTTAAGCTGGTTTATGGTATTATTTATAAATAATATAGTTGGAGAATGGTGCGTTTATTGACTATGTTATTGATATCAATGGTTGTGAGTGGCTATTATTTTCCATTCAGTTTTTCTGTCTTACCGCAACTGAACACTAAAATGGCATTAGCGATGTTAGGTATTGCTTTGGTAGCTTATCAGGGATTTCAAAAACATCGGATTACTTTTTCGAGAGATTTGCTGGGTGCTATTGTCTTTGCTTTTATTTTCTCATTTATCTGCTTTGTTGCTGCTGACTATAATCATACAGATGATTATTCTTATGTCACTTACTTCGTGTCCTTTTTTACGTGGTTGGGAGGTGCATATGTGGTTTGTTATGTTATTCGCGCATTTCACGGTAAGGCGACATTAAATTTGCTCATAGCCTATTCGGCTTTTGTATGCGTGTCTCAGTGTATATTGGCAATTTTAATCGATAGATTCTCGGCATTCCGGGCTTTGGTAGATACCTATATCTCTCAAGGGCAAGAGTTTTTTCAGGAAGTGGGAAGATTGTATGGTATCGGTGCGGCATTGGATCCTGCCGGTGTAAGGTTTTCTATTGTGCTTCTTTTGATAGTCTATCTTCTCTGTGAGGATGAGGGTGTAAAGCAGGTTAGGTGGAAAACTTTTGCCTGTTTATTCGCTTTTTTCGTGATTGCTGTTATCGGTAATATGATTTCTCGTACTACATCTGTCGGATTATTCCTGGGAATAGTATATTTAATATGCTCTACAGGTATTTTCCGTTTGGTAATCAAGGGTCGTTATATCAGGCTTTATTCTATTTTAGGAGGAATGTTAATCGTATTTACGATGTTATCGGTCTATTTATATAATAACGATCCTTTTTTCTACAAGAATATCAGATTTGCCTTTGAAGCTTTCTTTAACTGGGTGGAAACGGGAGAACTAAGAACGGATTCAACGGACAAATTAAATACAATGATGTGGGTTTGGCCGGAAGATGTTAAAAGTTGGATAATTGGCACAGGCTTGTTTGCTAATTTTGTGTATAGCACAGATATTGGCTATTGCCGTTTTATTTTGTATTGCGGTTTAATTGGCTTCGGAACTTTTGTTTTGTTTTTTGTGTATAATGCCTGTGTGTTTGCATGGAAGTTCCCTTCTTTCCGGCTTTTTTCTTTCGTTCTTTTATCATTGAGTTTCATTATCTGGATGAAAGTAGCTACTGATCTATTTTTTATTTATGCTTTATTTTATTGTCTGGACTGGAAAATGGAACCAGTTCTTATAGAAGAATGAAAATCGTTTACTGTATAGCCGGAACCTACAATTCCGGAGGAATGGAACGGGTATTGGCAAATAAAGCCAATTATCTGGTCAGTCATGGATATGAAGTTGTTATTATTACTACAGATCAACGTGAAAAGCAATCCTTTTTCGAACTGGACCAACGTATCAACTGCTGTGACTTGAGAATCAACTATGAAGAAAATAACGGGAAGTCATTTCTTAATAAGTTAGCCAATTATCCTTTCAAACAGTGGAAACATCGGAAGAGGCTGACGGCTTGTCTGAAACAACTTAAGGCTGACATTGTGGTTTCTATGTTCTGCAATGATGCTTCTTTTCTATGGAAGATTGATGATGGCAGTAAGAAAGTACTTGAAATTCATTTTTCCCGTTATAAGCGTTTGCAATATGGACGTAAGGGAGTCTGGAAAATTGCAGACCGATGGAGAAGCCGGATGGATGAAAGAACCGTGAGGAAATACGATCGTTTTGTAGTACTGACTGCCGAGGATAAGGCATATTGGGGAAATCTGTCCAATATGATAGTGATCCCCAATGCATTGAGTCATTCTACAACAGAACTTCATCTTTCTCCCCTTACAGCCCGAAAAGTGATTGCAATAGGGCGATATGGGTATCAGAAAGGGTTTGACTATTTGATAGAAGCATGGGAAATTATTCATTGTGCCCAACCTGCTTGGACACTGGATATAATTGGTGATGGAGAATGGACGGACCGTCTGCAACGACAAATTAAGAGAAAAAGGCTGAATCATTGTGTCTTTTTGAAACCACCGACCGGACAGATAGAAGAAGAGTACCGACAAGCCTCTTTGCTGGTACTGTCTTCTCGTTATGAGGGGTTGCCTATGGTATTATTAGAAGCACAGTCGTTCGGATTACCCATTGTTTCTTTTGCCTGTAAATGTGGCCCTGGAGATGTAATAACTGATGGTAAAAATGGTTTTTTGGTATCGGTAGGAAATCTTCCGATGTTAGCCGACAGGATAATGAGACTGATGGAAGATGAAGGTTTGCGTAAACGTATGGGAATGAATGCGTACCATAATTCAAAAACATTCTCGGAGGAACGAATTATGCAATGTTGGATTGATATGTTCGATAAGTTAGTATCACAAAGATGAGTAGCAAGCGAAAGACGATTGTTGTCTCAGCGGTTAGTTTACGTAAGGGAGGTACATTAACGATATTGCAAGATTGCTTATGTTATCTTTCTGCTTTGGCAGCCGACGGCAATTATCGGGTTATTGCATTGGTACATAAAAGAGAATTGGCTGACTATCCGCACATTGAATATATTGAAATGCCGGACGTTATCAAAGGGTGGGGACGACGTTTGTGGTGTGAATATGTGACAATGTATAAATTGTCACAAAAAATAATGCCTGTATATTTATGGCTGTCTCTTCATGATGCGACTCCAAGGGTGGTGGCTGAACGTCGGGTTGTCTATTGCCAGACTTCTTTCCCTTTTTATAAATGGAGTTGGAGGGATTTTCTGTTTGACTATAAGATTGTTCTATTTGCTTTATTTACCCGTTGGATTTATCGGATCAATGTGCATCGGAATACTTACCTGATTGTACAACAGGAATGGTTACGTTCCGGATTGAGCCGGATGTTGGGGGTAAAAAAAGAAAAGTTCATAGTAGCTCCTCCGGAACGTAAAGAGAATGATGTGATTGCAGAAATAGTAGAACTTTCCTGTTTTACATTCTTTTATGCTGCCACACCAGATTGCCATAAGAATTTTGAGCTGCTATGCGACGCTGCTTCTCTGTTGGAACAAGAGCTTGGAAAAGGAAGGTTCAAAGTGGTCTTGACTATTAGCGGACAAGAAAATAAATATGCACAGTGGTTATATAAAAAGTTCGGTTCGGTAAGTTCGATAGAGTTCGCAGGATTCATGAGCAGAGAAAAACTTTTTGGTTATTATCATGCAGTTGATTGCCTTGTGTTTCCGTCAAAGGTGGAAACATGGGGATTACCCGTATCTGAATTTATGGCAACGGGTAAGCCGATGCTTCTAGCCGACCTTCCGTATGCTCACGAGACTGCCGCTGGAAGTATGCAAACTGCATTTTTTAAATTGTCGGACCCGGTTCAATTAATGAATCTGATGAAACGGTTATGTGAAGATGACTTTACTTTTCTAACGAGTATCGGTACTTCTGATAAACGTTTCTCATTCGCTTCATCCTGGCGGGAATTATTCGATTCTATATTAAATTAATTTTTTCAGTCCGGTACTATATATGCGGTAAGTGACAAACTAAACTTATGAAGAGTAAGAAATAGATATTTTATTAAAAATGAGAATACTACAAATAGGCAAATTCTATCCGATAAGGGGAGGGATAGAGAAAGTGATGTATGACATCACAATGGGACTGTCACAGAGACAGGTTTATTGTGATATGCTATGCGCCTCGGCCGAAAAACAGAAACCTGAGAATCTATTATTGAATGATTATGCACGTATACTATGTGTGTCCACCTGGAAAAAAGTGGCGGCTACTATGTTATCTCCGGCTATGATTTTCCGGTTGCGTAAAATAAACAAAGAATATGATATCATTCATATCCATCATCCGGATCCAATGGCATGTCTGGCATTATTCCTGTCTGGTTACAAAGGTCCGGTAGTCCTGCACTGGCATAGTGATATACTGAAACAGAAAATGTTGTTGAAGCTCTATTCACCATTACAAAATTGGTTGCTTCGAAGAGCAAAAGTAATTGTTGGCACCACCCCCGTTTATGTACAGGAATCTCCGTTTTTGGAAAACATACAGCGCAAAGTTATCAGTGTTCCTATCGGAATAGATGAAATGAAGCCGGTTCCCGGGCGGGTGGCACAAATAAAAGAAAGATATGCCGGAAAGAAAATCATATTCTCTTTGGGACGTCTGGTAGAGTACAAAGGCTATGAATATCTGATAAAGGCTTCTCAAAAGTTGAATGACGACTATATTATATTGATAGGTGGCAAAGGTCCCCTTCAAGAGTATTTGCAATCCTTGATTGATGAACTGGGAGTGAGGAAAAAAGTAAAACTGCTGGGATTTATAGATGACAAAGATCTGCCGGATTATTTCGGTGCCTGTGATCTGTTTTGTTTAAGTTCGATTTGGAAAACGGAGGCTTTTGGTATTGTACAGATTGAAGCAATGTCCTGTGGAAAGCCTGTGATTGCTATGAATATCCCGGAGTCCGGAGTCAGTTGGGTGAATATAAACAGGTTCTCCGGAATTAACGTAAAACCTGAAGATGCAGATGCATTGGCAGAGGCGATTACTGCTGTTCTGACAGATGAATGCCTGTATGAAGAGTTAGCAAGAGGAGCGCGAAGACGTTATGAGACTATGTTTACTAAAGAGCTAATGACAGAACTATGTCTGAATCTTTATTCGGGAGTATTGGACAGTTCTGAAACCGATTATCCGGCCAACAAAAAAGAATGAATTCCGAAAAGTTGTAATCAAAGAAAAACAAGCTATATGAAAAGAAATGTGTATGTGGGAGTACTTTTGACAGCGTTATTGATGACTTCTTGCATCAATACGAAAAGAATCGTTTATCTGGAGGATATGAAAGAATCGTTATCTTATCCGATGAATGCCCAACCGGAAATGAAGATTCAACGGGATGACCGGCTTAGTATTGTTGTCAGTTCACGGAATCCCGAACTGACGGTTCCTTTCAATATATCGACCGGAGGAAACTTTCAGGTAACTTCCAGTGGAGATGTAGCTACCGGTACCGATATGCAAAAATGTGAAAAAGGGTATATGGTAGATTTGAATGGATATATCGAATTTCCGGTTTTAGGAAAACTGAAAGTGGTAGATTTATCATGTAAGCAAGTAGCTGAGCTAATTAAAAAGCGGCTGATTGATGAAAATCTGATCAATGATCCTTTGGTATTTATCGATATTTTGAATATAAAGATTACTGTGATGGGAGAAGTTGAAAGTCCTCAGGTTTTAAAGATAGATGATAGCCGGATTACTTTGCTCGAAGCAATCACCCGAACAGGCGGAGTGACTTCCAATGCTCTTTTGGACAGGGTAGCGGTCATTCGCGAAGAAGGGAACGAACGCAGAATGTATATGCATGATATCCGTTCGTCGGACATTTTCTACTCTCCTTGTTATTATTTACAGCAGAATGACATGGTATATGTACATCCTAAGTTTGCAGAAGCCAATACGAAGGAAAGACGTACATTAAGTTTTTATTCGTTCGGTCTGACTCTTTTAAGTTTGATTACTACAATAACTGTCTTATTAAAATAATAGCCGATTACTGCATATGGAAAAACAAAAGAAGATGGCTTTGACAGAGGAGGAAAAGTCTATTAATATCGTTGACCTTTTTATATACCTGATAGCTCATTGGAAATGGTTTGTCCTTTCTATTCTGCTGTTTGGGGGATATTTCTGGTATAGCTACTGTGAGACCCCGTTTGTATATAGCCGCACGGCAATAGTAATGATTAAAACACCAGCCAATTCGCGGTCGGCAATGCAGTTGAATAACGCTGATTTCATAGGCCAAGTCAATGTGGCGAGTGAAATTCTGCAATTCAAGTCGAAGGAATTGATGCGGAAAGTGATAGATCGTCTGCATGCGGATGTCAGTTACATGGTGCGTGATGGCCTGCGTCCCAGAGAACTCTATACGGACTCTCCTGTACGGGTTGCCTTTCTGGAGGCTGGGCTGGATGAAGTGTGTTCTTTGTCTGTTATACCTAAAAATAAACAGCAGGTGGAGTTGGCAGACTTTTCGCTCGATGAACTCGAACAACGAAAGACTGTGAATCTGAATGACACTGTTGATACGCCATTAGGAAAACTGATTGTATTTACTGCTGAAAATTATAGTGAATCCTATTTTGACAGACCAATCAAGGTGACCAGTAAGTCCCGGGAAGGGATGGTCGCTTTCTGGCTCTCTAATCTGACAATCAGACAGATGAGTGGTGATGCCGCTTTGCTGAGTATGACTATGAATGACCTGTCACCTACACGGGCAGCCGATATTCTTGATATGTTGATTACCGTTTATAACGAAGAAGCCATAAAGGATAAAAACCGTATTTCCGTGAATACGGCAGAATTTATCAAAGAGCGTCTTCAGATTATTGAGCATGAATTAGGGAGTGTGGAAACTGATATTGAGGATCTGAAAAGAGCGAATAACGGCGTTGATATTAATACAGTTGCAGGTATGTATATACAAGATAGCAGGCAATATGAATCATCAATCAAGGAACTGGATACTCAGCTTCAGTTGGTATCATTTATTAAACAGTATTTGCAGGATTCAAACAAGGATGACGAACTGATCCCCAGTAATATCGGACTGTCTGATCTTAGTATTGAGAGCCAGATTTCTCGCTATAATGAAACGTTGCTGCGTCGTAACCGTTTGGTAAGTGGCAGTAGCAGCAATAATCCTGTTGTTCAGGAGTTGAATCGTATCATGCAGACGATGAAACAAAATATTTATATGGCAGTAGATAATTTATCTAAAAGCTTGAGACTGAAGAAACAAGATTATATGCGTCAGGAGAGCCATGTGCGTCAAAAAGTGCAAGCCGTTCCTGGGAAGCAAAGGGAAATGTTATCTATAGAACGGCAACAGAAAGTAAAGGAATCTTTGTACATATTCCTACTGAATAAACGGGAGGAGAACGCTTTAAGCCAGGCGATGGTGGATAATAATGCAAGAATCCTTGATCCGGTTTCGGGAAGTAACTTGCCGATCTCTCCCAATAAATATAAAAAGATGATACTCGGAGTAGGATGTGGTATCATTGTACCTTCTGTCATTCTGTTATTGATTTTAATGCTGGACACCCGGGTGCATAATAGAAAAGAAGTTGAGGCTGTTGTCAGTGCTCCATTCCTTGCGGATATCCCACAGACAGCCAAAGCGTCTGTGGATGCACACGAAGTTGTAGTGCGTGCACGGGGACTTGATCCGTTGTCCGAAGCTTTTCGTATCCTTCGCACCAATTTAGGGTTTATGCTGTCACAGGCGCAAGACCATAAAATTATCACATTGACTTCTTTTAATATAGGGGCTGGCAAAACTTTTGTTTCTGTTAATCTGGCTGCCAGTTTGGTGCAGACCAAAAAGAAAGTTCTTATACTTGATCTGGACCTTAGAAAAGGGAAAATGAGTGAGATGGCGCATAGCAAGCATGTCAAAGGAGTAGCACACTATTTATCCAATCCATCCATTGTTGTAGACGATCTTATTCTGCGGGATGCTTTCGGTGAAGGGCTTGATTTAATTCCTATTGGAGTCATTGCGCCTAATCCTACAGAATTGTTGTTGAGTAGGCGACTGGATGAATTAATGGATAGACTCAGAGAATTATATGACTATATCATTGTAGATAATGTGCCGATAGGATTAGTGGCAGATGCTTCCGTTGTCAATCGTATTTCGGACTTGACATTGTTTATTGTGCGTGTCGGAAAAATCGACCGGCGGCAACTGCCTGAGTTGGAACGATTGTATCAGGAACACAAACTCACTAATATGGCGGTTGTTCTCAATGGTACGAAAAAAGGCAGTAGCGGCTATGGTTATGGTTACGGTTATGGACAGGGTTATGGTTATAAGAATGCGGAAAAGAAGAAGGGATTATTTGGACGGAAGAAAAAGAAATCCCGGAAATAATGCTATCATTTCTCTCTGACAGATGTTCCGTAATGTCTATATTGAAAATTAAACGGTCTTTTAATCTGATTCCGTATAAAGTGAGAAGGTTATCGGATTTTATGTGAACGATAAACTGAAAAAAAAGCCCCAACTTTGCAGTTGGAACTTGGTATATTGAATTTTAATGAAAAGAATCACTTATGAGAAAAGTAATTGTTCTATCGGCCTTGTTGCTGATAACAGGAATGAGTGTTTATGCACAAGAGGACTACTCTAAATCTTTAAAAACGACAACTACAATCGTAGAAAATGCTGATAAATATAAAGTAGAAACCAATCGCTTTTGGAGCAACTGGTTTGTAACTGCCGGTGGTGGCGGACTGATCTTTTTCGGTGACCATAATATGCAGATGAAATTTGGCGACCGTCTGAGTCCGGCATTGGACATCGGTTTTGGAAAGTGGTTTACCCCCGGCATCGGTATACGCTTCATGTATAGCGGACTGACTATCAAAGGTGCTACACAGAACGGCAGTCACTCTACCGGAAAAGTGTACGATGCTTCACAATGGCTGGACGAACAGAAATTCGACTTTATGAATATTCATGGAGACGTGCTGTTCAATGCCTCGAATCTGCTTTGTGGTTATAATGAAAAACGTTTTTGGTCTGTAACTCCCTATGTCGGTTTAGGCTGGATACTCACATGGGAAAGTCCGCGTGCACGTAACTTCAATGCCAGTATCGGTCTGATCAACTCGTTTCGTCTGAGTTCTGCGTTCGACTTGAATCTGGATGTGCGTGGTACTGCGACAAAGGATGAGTTTGACGGTGAACGTGGCGGGCGTAAAGAAGAAGGATTATTGTCCGTAACAGTAGGAGTTACTTATAAATTCCCACGGCGTACATGGGGGCGCAGCACTGTCAAGACCATTACCTTTAGTGATGAAGAACTACGTCTGATGCGCGAACAACTGAAAGCGATGAATGACGAGAACAATCGTCTGAAAGACGAATTAGCAACTTCCAATAAGGTTACGGAAAGAGTGGTGGAAACGAATATCCTCTCTGCTCCTTATCTGGTCACTTTCCAGATATCAAGGTATGCTCTTAGCAATGAAGCTCGTGTAAATATCGGATTTCAGGCTAAGATAATGAAGGAAAACAAGAATGCTGTCTATACGATTATCGGTTATGCCGATAAGGGTACAGGGACTAAGGAGTTTAACCAGTTTTTGAGCAAGGCTCGTGCGGAAGCAGTCTACAACTGTCTGGTCAATGAGTTCGGAGTACCGGCATCGCAACTGAAAATAACTTATGAAGGTGGTGTGGACAATATGTTCTATGATGATCCGAGAGTAAGCCGTGCAGTGATAACGGTGATTAAATAAACCCTTTTACATAAATATGGATGAGATGAGATAAAAAACACACTTATAAAACAATTTGTAATTAGTTGAAAGATGCATAAGCATCTATAAATCTCATGGGGCATAACTTCGGTAACGGAGTGCCTCGAAAAATAGTCATCTGTGAAGATGGTCGCTATTGCTTGTTTGAAAGCATCTTTTTCCAGTGGGGGAGAGGTGCTTTCTCATGGCTTATCCGTTAAACACTTGACAAACGCTTTTTATTGTTGTATATTTGTAGTTCCAAACCTGAACTGAATAATATAAGAACGATAAATAAAATGAGAAAATTAGTATGGAATCATCGGCTGTGGTGGTATAATATAGTAACAAATAGTACTTATCTCTCTGACGTATAGCCGAGGATAGGATGCTCCGATATAGGAAAAGGCTGCGAACTTTATGAGTTTTGCAGCCTTTTTTGTATTATAAATTCAATCCAGATTCTACAAATTCCTATTTTAAAGTTTATAATAAACGAGGGGGACGTTTATAATAAACGATCACAGTATTTATTATAAACCCGGTTGCCGTTTATGCATTGAACTGTAATTATTTTCGTATGCTTGGAAGTGTGTAATTGGAATAAAATAAAATGCTGGTAATTATAGTGAACATGTATGGCGTCTGTGATCTGTCAGATATGAAGTAAAATGAAAGAACAACGGCTTTCTTTTTTCAAGTTTGTGCTTTATTCTTTTTCTAAGGGAGGTGAAGACGGTGATCATTTTTGATATTCAGCAGTCTGGATTCTTACAGCGGACAGACGGTTATTCCTCTAAATGCAAAAGTTTTAATTTCCTTCCATCTATTTAAGAGTATTTACCTTATCTTTGTTGCCGAAATAAAATATGATCATGAGGAACACATTTTATATTCTATTGGCATTGGTTACTTTATTTCTGCAAAAGGTAAGCGGAGAAGAGAATTCTAGTTATTATTTTACTCACATAAATGGAGATAACGGGCTTTCGTCGAGTAACGTGAAAGCGATTATCCAGGATAGCTACGGTTTTATGTGGTTCGGAACGAAGAATGGTCTCAATCGTTTTGACGGTACTTCCATCCTGCGGATGAACTGCGAAGATCATCAGTTAAAGAAAGGCAATAATAACATTTCCGCTTTGTATGAGGATGCCAACCGCACACTTTGGGTGGGTACGGACAGGGGTGTCTATTTGTATCATCCGGCTTCTGATGTATTCACCCATATAAACCAAAAGACAAAAGAGGGTAAAACAATGGATAACTGGGTGTCGGCCATCGTAGGCGATACACAGGGTAATATATGGGTTATTATCCCCGATCAGGGAATATTCCGTTATAAAGACAACGAATTATATTTTTATGAAATCAGCAATAGGAGACAATTTAAGCAGGAATCTCCCAATTGTATTTGTGTCCGTGAAAATGGGGAAGTCTGGATTGGCTTCTGGGGATTAGGAATCTGTCGTTATAATCCGCAGAATGATTCGTTTGAACAGATAGTGGAGGATAGGGACGGACGTCCGTTGGTGGGGAAGAATATTAATTCTATCTGCGAGTATGGCGATTGGCTGATAATGGCTGCCAATGAAGGGGAATTGATAAAATATAATACGAAATCCCATGTCTTGGAAGATATAAAAGTAGCAGGAGCCGATAATACGTTCTATACTACGGTAGCCTATATGAAAGGTAAAATCTGGCTGGGAACCTTCAATGGACTGTACGTCATTGATGAAAAGAAGAACGAAGTCGTTTCGTTGAAGGAAGACCTGATGCGTTCGTTCAGCCTGTCGGATAAGATGATTTATTCGATGTGTCAGGATAGTGAAGGAGGGATATGGATCGGGACATTGTTTGGCGGAGTGAACTACTTACCCAACCGGAATCTGCAATTCGATAAGTTCGTACCCGGAAGCTCCGGAAATTCACTGAATACCAAACGTATCCGTGAACTGGCGGAAGATGTGAAAGGCAATATCTGGATCGGTACGGAAGATGCGGGAATCAGTGTGTTGAATGTAGAGAACGGTGTGATAAGGCAGGTAAAGGACCATAAATCCGGAAATCATCTGGTAACTTTGGCAGTAGTCCCTTTTCAGGATCAGATATATTGCGGGTTGTTCAAAGCCGGACTTGACGTTATTCAGGTTCCGGGATACACTGTCAGGCATTATACTCCGTCGGAACTAAAGATCGGAGAAGGCAGCGTATATGTTTTCCATATAGACAGGAAAGGACGTAAATGGCTGGGAACAGGCTGGGGACTGTATGTTGCCGAGGCTGGTTCATTTAATTTTGTGAATGTCAAGGAGACCGGATACAACTGGATTTTCGATCTGTGCGAAGGGAAAGACGGTTCTGTCTGGATTGCCACGATGGGAAGTGGCGTGTGGAGATATTCGCCTCAGACCGACTCCTATAAAAAGTATGAAAGCAAGGAAAATGAACCCGATGGGTTGAGTTCAAACTCAGTCAGCTCCGTTATGCAGGACAGTAAAGGACGTGTCTGGTTTTCTACCGACCGGGGCGGAATCTGCTATTACAATGAAGAAAAGGATAACTTTGTCACCTATTCAATAAAGGAAGGATTGCCCGACGATGTTGCCTACAAGATTCTGGAAGATGAAGAAGGAAATCTATGGTTTGGGACGAACCGCGGACTCGTTCGCTTTCATCCCGACAAGAATGATATACGTGTTTTTACGACAAAAGACGGGCTGTTGGGGAATCAGTTCAATTATAAATCGGCTTTGAAGGCGCGCAATGGCAAATTCTATTTTGGGGGCATAGACGGACTGGTCGCTTTCGACCCGAGAGAAGCGAAGACGGATGATTTTGTGCCGCCTATTTATATCTCCAAATTCAGTATATATAATAAGGAGGTGACAGTGCATACTGCCGATTCACCTTTGAAGGAATGTATCACGCATACCGATCGTATCGTATTGAATTATGATGAGTCGAATATTAGTTTCGACGTGGCGTTACTCAGCTATTCTACCGCTGAGGCTAACCAATATTACTATCGGATGGCTCCGATCGACAAGGACTGGATTAAAGCCGCTACCAATCAGAATATATCGTATGCGAAATTGCCTCCGGGACAATATACCTTTCAAGTAAAGGCAACGAGTAACGATAATGGAGGGCAATTTGTCGAACGCTCCTTGTCTATTGAAATACTACCGCCCTGGTGGTTCTCCCCTTGGGCATACGTATTCTATTTTATCTGGCTTGTCTGCGTGGTGGTATCCTGGTTCTTCTGGTATAAACACCGGAAGGAAAAGGAAATGGAAGAGCGTCAGAAACTGTTCGAGATAGAGAAAGAAAAAGAGCTGTATGAGTCTAAGGTCAATTTCTTTACGGAGATTGCCCACGAAGTGCGTACTCCGCTTACTTTGATCAATGGTCCGCTGGAGACGTTGCAGGAGATGGAAATTGCCGACCCTAAGATTCAGAAGAATCTGTCGGTGATTACGCAAAACACCAATCGCCTGCTGACACTGACGGGTCAGCTGCTTGATTTTCAGAAGATAGGCGCTCATAAATTTGAGATGACGATGGAATGTGTGGATATTACGTCGCTGCTTCGTGAAACAGTTGCACGCTTTGAACCTACTATATCCAAGAAGAACAAAGAACTGGCTCTTCATATTCCGGAAGAATCCATAGAAGCGGTCGTTGATAAGGAGGCTATTACTAAGATTCTGAGTAATCTTTTGAATAACGCTTTAAAATATGCCCGTCATTCTATTTGCGTGGAATTGCAGAGAGAGACGGAGGCATTCCTTGTGCGGGTGACCAGTGACGGTGATAAGATACCGGCGGAGATTAGTCAGCAGATATTCGAACCGTTCTATCAGGCAGCGAAAAAAGACTCCGCCTCATTCGGTGTCGGCATAGGACTTCCGTTGGCACGTTCGTTGGCATCTCTTCATAGAGGCAAGCTATATCTGGACTCAGAGCATGAAGATAATTCTTTCGTTCTTTCTGTTCCTCTGGTCGAAAATACCTTGCGGTCTTTGCCCAAGTTGGAAGAGATAACGGTCGAGACAGATACCCTGGGTGAAGGGGTGCCGGTAGAGGCGGAAATGAAAAGTTACGTTTTGTTGCTGGTAGAAGATAATGAGACCATGCTGGAATTTATGTCCGAACGCCTGCTGGAGGTTTTTACGGTGGAAACGGCAAAAAATGGACAGGAAGCACTGGAAGTGTTGAGGAGCAGACGGATTGATCTGGTCATCAGCGATATCATGATGCCCGTTATGAACGGGTGGGAGTTGTGTAAGGAGATAAAGTCGGATATGGACCTGAGCCATATTCCCGTCATCTTCCTGACAGCCAAGAATGATATCGACAGCAAGATCAACGGCTTGAAGATAGGTGCGGAAGCCTATGTAGAGAAACCGTTCTCTTTCAACTACCTCAAAACGCAGATCGTATCCTTGCTGTATAACCGTCAGAAAGAACGCGAAGCATTCTCCAAGCGTCCGTTCTTCCCGACGAATAAGATGCAGATGAATAAGGTGGATGAAGAGTTTATGAATAAAGTGATTCGTACCATCGAGGAAAATATCATAGATACCAATCTGAACGTAGAGCATCTTGCCGAGATTCTGGGCATGAGTCGTTCCAGTCTGCTGCGGAAAATAAAGATGCTTTCCAATCTGTCTCCTGTGGACTTCATCCGTTTAATCCGATTGAGGAAGGCTGCCGAACTGATTCATGAAGGTAAATACCTGATTGGAGATATCTGCTTTATGGTAGGTATCAACTCACCGTCCTATTTCAGCAAGCTTTTCCTGAAACAGTTTGGCATGACACCTAAAGATTTCGAGAAACAAAGTCAGGCAGACAAAGAAAAGATAGACATGCCTTCGTGACCGTCCGGGTGCACTATAACAAATGATGCACAAAAATGAAACATCTGCGGAAAATATGCTTCAGATGTAGTCTGGTGCTGCAAAAATGGTATTTTTTGCAGTGATTTTTATTATACCGCCTATATATATACTCCTACTTTTGCCATCGTTCCGGATAAGGAAAGATAACCCCTTTCGGTGAACGGATTGATTTATCCTTAAATGTGAACTCTAATACTAATTTAAAATTCTGATACATGGAAAAAATCAGGCTTATCTATTTGACTTTGATTTTATTTTGCTGCTGCCAGCTGTCGGCACAGAATAAGACAGTTACCGGACAGGTAACGGCAGCAGGTTCCGAAGAACCGATTATCGGTGCGAGTGTAGTGGTGAGGGGTACTTCCAATGGTACTATCACCGATGTTGATGGAAACTTTTCTCTTTCAGTCCCTGTAGGGAAAGAACTTCAGATTTCTTATATCGGGTATATTACTCAATATGTAAGGGTTCCTAAGAATAATAAGGTGGCTGTAGTGCTGGAAGAAGACAGTAAGGCTCTCGATGAAGTCGTGGTGGTAGCTTTCGGTACACAAAAGAAAGAGAGTATGATCAGCTCCATCGAGACGATCAAGCCCGCAGAGCTGAAAGTACCGTCCAGTAACCTGACGACTGCTCTTGCAGGTCGTATGTCCGGTGTGATTGCCTATCAGCGTAGTGGAGAGCCGGGAAAAGATAACGCAGACTTCTTTATCAGAGGTGTCACGACCTTCGGATACAAAAAAGACCCGTTGATTCTGATTGACGGTATCGAAACGACTACTACCGAGCTGGCACGTCTGCAACCGGACGATATTGCCGCATTCTCTATTCTGAAAGATGCTACTGCTACGGCATTATACGGTGCCCGTGGTGCCAATGGTGTTATTCAGGTAGCCACGAAGGAAGGTAAGGAAGGAGCGACTAAAGTGTCTATTCGTGTAGAGAACTCATTCTCTTCCAATACCAAGAATGTGGAACTGGCCGATCCGATCACCTTTATGCAGCTTGCCAATGAAGCGGTCAGAACCAGAAACCCGCTGGCTCCTTTGGCATATTCGCGTGAGAAGATAGACAACACGATCAAAGGTACGAATCCGTATGTCTATCCTGCCAATGACTGGAGAAAACTTTTAGTAAAGGATATGACCGCCAATCAGCGTGTTAACATGAATGTCAGCGGTGGTGGTAAGCTGGCAAGATACTATATTGCAGCTTCTTTTTCCAAAGATAACGGAAACCTGAAGAGCAATTCGATGAATGGTTTCGATAATAACATTAATCTTCGTTCTTATCAGTTGCGTTCGAACATTAATATTAACCTGACAAAGACGACGGAAGCTGTCGTACGTCTTTCCGGTACTTTTGACGACTATCGCGGACCTCTGGACGGAGGAGATGTGATGTATAAGAAGATAGTCCGTTCCAACCCTGTATTGTTTCCTGCCTATTACCCGTCGGATGCACTGCCTACGGCGAAGCACTTGCTGTATGGTAACGCTATCCGTGAGACGGAGGCGAACTATACCAATCCTTATGCCGAACTGACAAAAGGATATAAAGACTACTCCCGTTCTACAATGGATGCACAGTTTGAGTTAAAGCAAGACTTATCCTTTATCACGAAAGGGCTGAACATCCGTGGATTGTATAATACTTCCCGCTACTCTTATTTCGACGTTAACCGTTCGTTCAATCCTTATTATTATAATGTAAGTTCGTATGATAAAAAGACGAATCAATATAATATCGGTCTGCTGAACGAGAAGTCCAATCCGACAGACTATCTGGGATATAGCGAAGGCTGGAAAGATATACAGTCTACCACCTATATAGAAGCTGCTATGCAGTATAATCGTAGTTTCGATATTCACGAAGTCAGTGGCTTGCTGGTATATCAGCAGCGCGAAAAGATCAATGCGAACAGCGGTTCTTTGCAGAAGTCTCTGCCTTACCGTAATCAGGGTTTGTCCGGTCGTTTCACTTATAGTTACGACAGCCGTTATATGGCAGAGCTGAACTTCGGTTACAACGGTTCCGAGCGCTTCTATAAAAACGAACGTTGGGGATTCTTCCCCGCAGCCGGCTTGGCTTGGGTAATCTCTAATGAGAAATTCTGGCGTCCGATGAACAAGGTGATCCCTAAATTGAAACTGAAAGCAACCTACGGTCTGGTAGGTAATGATGCGATTGGAGACGAGAATGACCGTTTCTTCTATCTCTCCGAGGTAGATCCGAATGATTCAGGTAAGGGATATTGGTTTGGAACCAACTTTGACGAAGGAAAACCGGGAGTGACGGTGAAGCGTTACGATAACCGCCTTATCACTTGGGAACGGGCGAAAAAAGCAAACTACGGTTTGGAGCTTACTTTGTTTGATGCCTTGAATATTCAGCTGGACTACTTTACAGAGCATCGTACGAACATTTTGATGGACAGAGCTTCTATCCCGGCTGATATGGGTCTGGCTGCCAAAGTACGTGCCAATGTGGGTGAAGCGAAAGCAAACGGAGTAGACTTGTCAGTGGATTATAATAAGTTCTTCCGCAATGGGTATTGGTTGCAGGCACACGGTAACTTTACCTATGCGCACAGCGAATTTCTGAAATATGAAGAACCCGCCTATAACGAGAAATACAGAAGCCATATCGGTCAATCGTTGAACCAATGGTACGGTCTTATCGCCGAACGTCTCTTTATTGATGAATACGATGTGCAGAACTCCCCGAAACAAACCTTTGGCGAATATGGAGCCGGTGACATCAAATATCGGGATGTGAATGGTGACGGACAGATTACCGATGCCGACATGGTTCCGCTGGGATATCCTACAGTACCCGAAATTGTCTACGGATTCGGTTTCTCATTCGGTAATCAGCGATTTGATATCTCGGCTTTCTTCCAAGGTTCGGCACGTTCTTCCTTCTGGATAGATGCGAAGGCAACTTCTCCGTTCCAGCACATCAATCCTACGGATGACGATCCTTATCATCAGGATATTCCTTTATTGAAAGCTTATGCCAACGACCACTGGTCGGAAAGTAACCGTAACCTGTATGCTATGTGGCCCCGTCTGAGTACGACAGTGATTGAAAATAACGTGAGAACCAGCTCTTGGTTTATGCGTAACGGTGCATTCCTGCGGTTGAAAACGCTGGAAGTAGGCTACACACTGCCGGAAAGCTGGACGAAGAAGGCCTATATATCATCCGCACGTGTTTATTGCAGCGGAAACAACCTGCTCCTCCTTAGCGGATTTAAACTATGGGACATCGAAATGGGAGGTTCCGGACTGGGATATCCTATTCAGAGAGTCATCAATCTGGGTGTACAAATTAACTTCTAAAATCTAGGAAAGCATGAAAAATAGAATGATATACCAAATGAAGAATAAGGTCAGAAACCTGACATACTTCCTTCTGTTGATTGGAGGAACAGCATTGACACAATCCTGCAGCTATCTGGATGTAGTGCCCGATAAGATAGGAACGATTGATAACTCGTTTACAAACCGCAACGAGGCGGAAAAGTATCTGAATACTTGTTACTCATACATTCCGGGCAATGACAGCCCATACAATAATGTCGCTCTGATGGGTGCGGACGAACTCTGGAGTTATTACCCTCTTACTCCGTACAACGACTTTGGCCCTTGGAAGATTGCACTGGGACGTCAGAATGTCAATGACCCTTTATGTAACATGTGGTATGTATATTACCGTGGCATCCGTGATTGCAACATCTTTCTGGAGAACGTATCAGACATGAGCAAAGTAGGAGATTTGACTCCTTCCATGCGGAAGAGATGGCTTGCCGAAGTGAAATTTCTGAAAGCATATTATCATTTCTGTCTGTTCAGAATGTACGGTCCTATCGTGATTGCTGATGACAATCTCCCGATTTCGGCTACTCCGGAAGAAGTGAGAAAGAAACGTGAGCCGGTAGATAAGGTAGTGCAGTACATTGTAGATTTGCTGGACGAATGTCTGGAAGATCTTCCGAGAGTGATTTCCAACAAAGGTAGTGAGTTGGGCCGTGTGACGCAGATCGCAAACCTGACTCTGAAAGCCAGACTGCTGGTAACAGCTGCCAGTCCGTTGTTCAATGGTAATAAGGATTATGCAAACTATGTGGATAAGGATGGAGAACATTTGTTTAACTCCACCGAAGACCCGACTAAATGGGACACCGCCATTGCCGCGTGCGAAGCCGCCATTGAAGCCAGTCAGGACCCGGAATTAGGATTAGAATTATACTCCTACAAAAGCAACCTGATCCTGTCGGATGAAACCAAATGCCAGCTTAGCATCCGCAACAGCGTAACGGAAAAGTGGAATACAGAACTGATCTGGGGACTTTCTTCACGTTCGGACGCACACTTGCAGAGTCTTTGTATGACCCGTGTCGGAGCTTACCCCAACAATATGTGGGGAGGACAGGAAATGCTGAACCCTACAATGGAAGCTACGAATCTGTACTACACAAAGAACGGTGTCCCAATGGACGAAGATAAAACATGGAATTATGCCGACCGTTTCAAAGTAAAGATGCACACCAACGAGCAACCATACGAACTGGCATCTTATTATGAAACAATACAGATGAACTTTGACAGAGAACCTCGCTTCTATGCCAATATCGGTTTTGACGGTTGCACCTGGTATCAGTATAACTGTCCATCAGACAGTGAAAAAGACATCTGGACAGCGAAGAACCGCGCCGGACAAGCACAGGGAAAACTGGGGACTAACAGCTATACAACCACCGGATACTGGACCAAAAAACTGGTCAGTGTCACTTATGAAGTTACCCAGAGTGGCTATACGACCGAAAGATTCCCTTGGCCGGAAATGCGCCTTACTGACTTATACTTACTCTATGCCGAAGCGCTGAATGAGAAAGACGATGTCAACAACCGTGAACTGGCTATCAGCTACCTGGATCAGATCAGAGCACGTGCCGGTCTGAAAGGAATCAAGGAATCATGGGACACTTACTCCAAGTATCCCAACAGATACAAGACACAGGAAGGACTTCGTGAGATTATCCAGCGTGAGCGTGCTATCGAACTGATGTTCGAAGGCAGCCGTTTCTGGGATCTCCGTCGATGGAAGACAGCCAATAAGGTATTGAACGAGAAGATCCACGGATGGAACTTTGAAGGTGAAACTCCCGCAGAGTACTATTCTCAGAGAACCCTGTATACATTAAAGTTTATCGCTCCGCGTGATTATTTCTGGCCGATTCATCAGAATGACCTGGTAGTCAACCCGAAATTGGTTCAGAACCCCGGATGGTAATGTATGTCTCATTTTAAAATCAGCAGAATATGATATCACGTAAATTTACAATATGGGCTTGCGGCTTGCTTTTCGTTTTCGGTAGTTGCGCAGAAGATATGGTAAAGCCCATTGAAAACGACAAAGACGCTCCTGGCACTGTTCAGGACGTAAAAACAGAAAGCCTTCCGGGAGCTGTGAAATTCACTTATACACTTCCTTCCGATCCGGATTTGCTGTATGTGTTGGCCAAGTATACTAATAAAACAGGGAAAGTCATGGAGTTCCGTTCCTCGTTTTACACGAACTCTGTTACGGTAGAAGGTTTTGGCGATACGGATACTTATAAAGTAGAACTGTACACTGTAGACCGTAGCGAGAACCGTTCTCAGCCTCAGATAGTGGAAGTCGTTCCGCTGACTCCTCCTATCCTGTCCTGCTACGAGTCGTTATCGATGGTTTCTGACTTTGGCGGCATGACCTTCGAGATGGACAATAAGTTCAAGTCCGATCTTGCTATCTACGTCTGTACGCCCGATGAATTAGGCGATATGGTGCTGGCCGAAACATTCTACTCGGCACGTGAAGAGATCGTTTATTCCGTCAGAGGGTATGATGCAGTTCCCCGTCGTTTCGGCATCTTCCTGCAGGATAAATATGGGAATGAGACAGATACGCTGTTCACCGAGCTGACTCCGATCTACGAAAGGGAATTGGATAAGACGAAGTTCAGGGAAATGTATTTGCAGAACGATTCCCGCGTAGATTCGTACGATGGCAAGATGGAATATGTATGGAACGGAAGAATCTCCAAAGATGGTGACAGTGGTGGCGTAGGACTTCACACCGGAACAGGCACGAAAGACGGTCCGGCAGTATTTACCTTCGACCTTGGCGTACTGGCTAAACTGAGCCGCTTTGCACTGTGGGCTATTCAAGACGAGAAGCACTTCTATAACGACATGAGCCCGAGACGCTACGAAGTATGGGGATGCGCTACGGAACCTAACCCCGATGGTAGCTGGGATCAGTGGGTGAAACTATTGGATATGGAGAATGTGAAGCCTTCCGGTTCGCCTATCGGTATCCTGACGGAAGATGATATCGAAGCCGCGAAAATAGGAGATCAGGCAAATGTTCCTCTGGATATGCCGCGTGTACGCTATATCCGTATCAAATGTCTGAAGAATTGGTCTAACAATTACAACATCTGTTTCACGGAACTCACCTTCTGGGGGAATGATAACGAAGAATAATTCAATGAGTGTTAACCGACTGATTAAAGCAGAAAGAATATGAAACAATTTATCAAACATACGCCCTATCTGATGTCACTACTGATGCTGTTGGGGATTACATCTTGCACAAAGATGGACGAATATCTGAAATATACGGATGGAAAGGAAATTCTTTATACGGGTATTCCTGATTCTATCGCCATGTACTCCGGCTACAACCGGGTGGTCTTCCGCGGAGTACTGGCATCCGACCCTAAAATAGCCAAGATAAAGATATACTGGAACTTGAAACAGGACTCTCTGGAACAGGATATCCGGAGAGAAGGGAATGATAATGTGCTGATTATACCGATTCCTCTGGAAGAAGGGACCTATAATTTCGAAATGCATACCTATGATAAAGACGGATTGCATCCTTCGGTTCCTTTCAACCTTACCGGAACGTCATATGGTGACTCCTACAAAGACGGGCTGGTCAACCGCTTGGTGAAGAAGGTAGAAAAGATAGAAGATGATGTAACGATCGACTGGTCGCCGGCAGAACCGACAGCTCTTTATACGATGGTACATTATACCGATAATTCGGGAAAAGTACAGGAACTGAAGATCGAAAACAGCGAAGAAGAAACCGTCCTGAAGGATTACAAGAGTATGACCAAGTTTGATGTGCAGACTTACTTCCTGCCGGATGAAATGTCGATTGATACCTTTAAAACGGCAGTTGTCTCTTACGGAGTCAGTGAAGACATTACCGACTTGTATCTGAAGAACTACAAACGTCCGTTTGAAGGAAGGGATAAGAATGCGGATAATAAATGGGGAATACTCGTTGACTGGGACTTCACTCCCAATATCCTGAATCAGAGTAATGGAAAAGGCGGTTGGTCCGAAGACTGGGGCAATTATTCCATCCATCTGGAATCGAAAGACTGGGATGGAGAAGGAATCACGAATGGTAAGGTCTATCAAAGTTTTGAACTTCCGGCTGGAAATTATCAATTGGAGTGTGAACTCGAAGGGGGCAGTAACGGAATGAACGGATATCTGGCAGCCAGCCGCGGCAGCGTATTGCCGGACATTGACCGATTGAAAGAAGAAGCATTGGGATATAGCCAGTACGGTGACTCCAATATGGGAGGAAAGCATACCCTGACCTTCTCTTTGGCGGAACCTGCTACTGTTTCGGTAGGCTGGGTAGTCACCTTCGGATCGTCTACCTGGATGAAAGTGCTCTATATCAAGCTGATGAACATAGCGGATATAGCCGAATAATCCGGTTTTCATAAGCGCTCGGAATAGTGGATATACACCATATATGCCCTGCATGCAGGGCATATAGATCCAACGCGCAGGACATATATACGCTACGAGTTGGACATATAGATCCAACAACCAGGATATATATGCGCTGCAAACGACATAATTACGATAAGAAAATAAATAATAATACTATAATCAATAATGTGTATGAAGTTTATAAAGAAAAAAGGTAAATCGCTGGGTATCGGACTTGCAATGGTTGGTTCATTGTTGGTATCTTCTTTACAAGCAGGCCCCGTTTATCTGCATAGTGGTGAATCGATTGTTTCCTGGAAGTTAAAGCCGGAGGCGGAAGTCGGAACAAATGTTCCGGCTCTGCTGAACGCAGGTTATGACACATCATCATGGGTGGACGCTGTTGTACCGGGCACTGCTTTTACTTCTTACGTAACGGCAGGACTGGAAAAGGACCCTAACTTTGGGGATAACATTCACAACGTAGACCGTGCAAAGTATGATCGCAGTTTCTGGTATCGTACAGAGTTTAAAGTGCCTGCCGACTTTGATAAAGCGTTGACATGGCTCAACTTTAACGGAGTGAACCGTAAAGCGGAAATCTACCTGAACGGACACTTGCTGGGGATACTCGATGGATTTATGCACAGAGGACGGTTCAATATCACGGAAATAGTGAAGAAAGATCAGCCGAACGTACTGGCAGTATTGGTTCACATGCCGCAAACCCCGTTGGCAAACTACGGCAGTCCTACTTACTTGTCGAGTGGTGGCTGGGACTGGATGCCTTATGTGCCGGGACTGAATATGGGTATCACGGATAAGGTTTATCTCAGCAACACCGGTACGGCAACGATCATCGATCCTTGGATTCGTACAGACTTACCGTTACCCAGCCGCACACGCGCCGATCTGTCGGTGGCACTGGAAGTGAAAAACAGTTCTGACAAACCATCTAAAGTCGTGGTGAACGGTACGATCACCCCCGGTGATGTGAAGTTCACCAAAGAAGTAGATATTAATCCGGGGGCGACTTCGGAAGTGAAGTTCGACAAACGGTATTATCCGCAACTGGTGATCAACTCGCCGAAACTGTGGTGGCCCAACGGATATGGTGAGCCCAACCTGTATACCTGTAAACTGGAAGTATCCGTAGACGGGAAAGTCTCCGAAACTAAAGACGTAACCTTCGGTATCAAAGAGTATAGCTATGACACAAACAACAACACCCTGCATCTGCACATCAACGGTGTACCTGTATTTGTGAAAGGAGCTAACTGGGGAATGTCGGAATATATGCTGAGATGCCGTGGTGAAGAGTATGACACCAAGCTACGTTTCCATCACGAAATGAATTTCAATATGATTCGTAATTGGCTTGGCTCTACTACCGATGACGAGTTTTACGAAATGTGTGATAAATATGGTCTGATGGTATGGGATGACTTCTGGATTAACTCTAATCCCAATCTTCCTTACGACTTGAATGCGTTCAATAACAATATGATAGAGAAAATCAAGCGTGTCCGTAACCATCCCTCTCTGGCTGTATGGTGTGGTGATAATGAGTCGAACCCGCAGCCCCCGCTGGAAGGCTGGATGGCTGAGAATATCAAAACCTTTGATGGTGGCGACCGTTATTTTCAACCGAACTCACATGCCGGCAACCTGACAGGTAGTGGTCCTTGGGGAGCATTCGACCCTCGATTCTATTTCACTGAATATCCTGACGGACTGGAAGGTGATCCGGAACGTGGCTGGGGATTCCGTACGGAAATAGGTACGGCTGTAGTTCCTACTTTCGAAAGTTTCAAGAAGTTTATGCCGGAGAAGGATTGGTGGCCCCGCAATAAGATGTGGGATTTGCACTACTTCGGTCAGTCTGCTTTTAATGCTGCACCGGACAGATATGACGCTTCTCTTGCCAAAGGTTTTGGCGCCCCCTCTGGAATCGAGGACTATTGCCGTAAAGCGCAGCTTATCAATATCGAATCGAACAAAGCTATGTATGAAGGCTGGCTGGACCGTATGTGGGACGACGCTTCCGGTATCATGACCTGGATGGGACAATCGGCTTACCCCTCTATGGTATGGCAGACTTATGACTACTATTATGATCTTACAGGCGCTTACTGGGGAACGAAGTCCGCGTGCGAACCGTTGCATATCCTCTGGAATCCGGTGACGGACGCAGTGAAGGTGGCCAATACTACCGCAGAAAACTATCAGGATTTGAAAGCGGAAGTGACAGTCTACAATATGGACGGAAAAGCGGTTCCGGCTTATAGCAAATCCTCTGTCGTTCATTCAGCATCCAATAGCACGCTGGAGTGTTTTACCATCGACTTTAATAAGGAAAGACCGAACCTGGGATTGAATCAGAAAGTAGTTGTTTCTTCTACTTCCGAAGGCGATCCGTCAATGGCTGTGGATGGAAAGAAAGACACCCGCTGGTCAAGCGCCTACCGTGATAACGAGTGGATATATGTTGATTTGGGCAAGGTACAACCCGTTGGCGGTGTCCGTCTCGACTGGGAAGCATCTTATGGGAAGGAATACAAGATTCAGGTATCGAATGACGCCCAGCAGTGGGAAGAGGCTTACAGCACGAAAAATGGAATCGGTGGTGTGGAGCTGATCACTTTCCCCGAAAAGGATGCACGTTATGTACGTATGTTCGGGTTCAAGAGAGGCTGGTGGTACGGATATTCTCTGTGGAGCTTCGATGTGCTGGGAGGAACCGGTAAGAGCGAAGGTTTGAGCGATGTACATTTCATCCGTCTGAAACTGACGGATAAGAACGGTAAGCTGATATCGGAAAATAACTACTGGAGAGGAAATGACCGCAGAGACTTCACTGCTCTGAACCAACTTCCGAAGGCCGAACTGAAAGTTTCTTCCAAAATGGAACAGAAGGGAGAGAAGGCGGAAATCCGTGCAACAATCGGACTGCCTAAGTCTGCCAAGAGTGTAGCTTTTGCCGTACATGTACAGGCTGTACGCACAGTTGACGGTGAACGTATTCTTCCGGCTATCATGAATGATAATTATTTTACGCTGATGCCGGGTGAAAATAAAGAGATTACTATTAACTTTGACAAGTCTTTGTTGAAAGGCGGTTCTTACAAATTACTGGTTACACCTTATAATAACTAACTTGCTATGACACTGAGAAATATAACTTGTGCTGTAACTTTATGCCTGCTTACCCTTTCGGGACAGGCTGTCGGAAAGACGGAGGTACCACCTTATAAGAATAAATCACTTTCCATCGAGAAGCGTGTAGACGACCTGATGGGACGGATGACACTGCGTGAAAAGGTTCTGCAATTGCAGAACCGGGGCGCAGGCCGTCTGGACGAGATAGACCGTATATTCAACGGTGAGAGTTATGGCTGTACCCACGAAATGGGTACGACTGCCGCCGAATGTGCTGCGATGTACAAGGAACTGCAACAATACATGCTGACAAAAACAAGGCTCGGAATCCCCATTATTACTTCTGCCGAAGGCATTCAGGGAATCCTGCAAAATAATTGTACGCTGTTTCCGCACGCTTTGGCGCAGGGGAGTACCTTCAATCCTGCTCTGATCCAGCGCATGACCGAAGCTGCGGGAGAGGAAGCCAAAGTAATTGGTATCCATCAGATTCTCTCGCCCGTACTGGACATTGCCCGTGAACTTCGCTGGGGACGTGTAGAAGAGACCTTTGGTGAAGACCCTTACCTTATTTCCGAAATGGGTATCGCCTTTATCAATGGATATCAGAAAAACCGCATCACCTGTATGCCGAAGCATTTTGTTGCACACGGCACTCCCTCCGGCGGATTGAACTGTGCGCAGGTCAGCGGTGGTGAACGGGAACTGAGAAGTTTGTATCTCTATCCGTTCCGTCGTGTCATCAAGGAAACGAATCCGTTGGCATTGATGACTTGTTATAGTGCTTATGATGGAGTAGCCATCACAGGGTCTCCTTATTACATGACAGATATTCTTCGTGGTGAACTCGGTTTCAAAGGGTATGTTTATTCTGACTGGGGATCGGTGGACCGCCTTAAAACCTTTCATGCTATCACGCCCGAAACCGATGAGGCCGGACGCCTGGCATTGGAAGCCGGGGTAGACTTGAACATCGACTCTGCTTATGATAACTTCGAACGGATGGTACAGGACGGTCGTCTGGATATAAAATACATTGACCTTGCCGTTCGCCGTATCCTGACGGTTAAGTTTCAGTTAGGGCTGTTTGATGCGCCTTATGGCGATCCAAAAGCAGTGAGTAAAGTTGTTCGCAGTGCGGAGAAAGTAGCTTTGGCTAAGGAAATAGCTGACGAGAGCGCTATTCTGCTTGAGAATAAGAATCAGATTCTTCCTTTGGATTTGGCTAAGTATAAGTCAATAGCCGTAGTAGGTCCGAACAGCAATCAGACGATATACGGAGATTATGCCTGGACTACCAGAGATACCAAAGAAGGTGTCACTTTGCTTCAGGGATTAAAGGAGGTATTAGGAAATAAAGTAACGGTTCGCCATGCCGAAGGATGTGACTGGTGGAGTAGTAAAAAGGATAAGATAGCGGAAGCGGTGGAAGCCGTTCGCGGCAGTGATCTGGCAATCGTTGCCGTCGGAACACGCAGTACCTATCTGGGCAGAAGTCCGAAATATTCCACTACCGGAGAAGGATTCGACCTCTCTTCGCTGGAACTTCCCGGAGTACAGGAAGAACTGTTGCAGGAAATCAAGAAAACCGGAAAACCGATGGTTGTCGTATTGATAGCCGGCAAACCATTGGCTATGCCTTGGGTAAAAGAGAATGCCGACGCACTGTTGGTACAATGGTATGGCGGCGAACAGCAGGGACGTTCGTTGGCGGATATCCTCGTAGGGAAGGTCAATCCGTCGGGACGACTGAATGTATCTTTCCCGCGTAGCACAGGCAATACTCCTTGCTTCTACAATCATTTTATCACAGACCGTAATGAACCGTTCGACCAGCCGGGCAGTCCCGAAGAACCGAAAGGACATTATATCTTTGACGCCCCCGACCCGTTATGGAGCTTTGGCAGCGGACAGAGTTACACTACTTTTGAATATGTGGATTGTGCGTTGAGTGATTCTGTATTGACCGACAAGGATCAACTGACGGTAACGGTAAAAGTGAAGAACACCGGCAAGATGGATGGCAAAGAGGTAGTGCAACTGTATGTACGCGACCGCTTCAGTTCCGTGGCTACTCCTATCCGCCAGCTGAAAGCATTCAGGAAAGACCTGATTAAAGCCGGTGCAACAAACACTTTCACACTAAAGCTTCCCATCTCGGAGCTGGCACTTTGGAATGCCCGTATGCAGGAAGTGGTGGAACCGGGAGAGTTTGAGATTCAGATAGGAAGTACCGCTGACAATATCCACTTCACGAAGGTGATAACTGTGAAGGGAAAATGACACCGAACGACAAAAAACGAAGAGGTCTGTTTCTGACGATAGGGTTGTTTATACTGCCGATTCAGCTGGTCATTAATCATTTCTATGGCGGTATTACGGTGAAATCTTTCATCGTGATACTGGTTGGCTGGCTGATCAGTATAGGCATGTTGTTTCTGGTCTTTCGTTCGGCATGTAGAAGATGAAGCTTGAGTATATACTTAAAACAATGATTATGAATACAAAAATCCTTTGCGTATGGATAGCGCTTCTGACTTGTCAGATAGCGGGTGCACAAACAAAGAATGTGACATGGGGAGATCAGGGAAACGGCACGTATATCAATCCGATATTGAATGCGGACTATTCCGATCCGGATGTCATCAGGGTAGGCGATAAGTATTATATGGTAAACTCGGACTTTCATTATATGGGCATGCCGGTGCTGGAATCCGATGATATGATTAACTGGAAGATTATCAGTCAGGTGTACCGACGCCTGGACTTTCCGGACTGGGATACGAACGGAAATTATGGAGGAGGCTCATGGGCCCCCTCTATCCGTCATCATGACGGGAAGTTCTGGATTTACTTCTGTACTCCCCGTGAAGGGCTGATGATGAGTACGGCTACCGATCCTCACGGCCCTTGGTCACCTTTGCATTGTGTGAAACGGATTGGCGGATGGGAAGACCCTTGCCCGATATGGGATGACAATGGTCAGGCTTATCTGGGACGGAGCCAGTTGGGAGCCGGACCTATCATCTTGCATAAGATGAGCGCCGACGGGAGGACCTTGGAAGATGACGGACACGTGATCTATACCGGTCCGGTGGCAGAAGGTACCAAGTTTCACAAGCGGGACGGATATTACTATATCAGTATTCCCGAAGGCGGAGTAGGTGAGGGATGGCAGACAATTCTGCGTTCGAAAAACATCTACGGTCCTTACGAGAAGAAAGTGGTACTGGAAAAAGGTTCTACCAATGTCAACGGACCTCATCAAGGTGCACTGGTAGATACTCCCGAAGGTGAGTGGTGGTTCTATCACTTCCAGTTGACGGAACCGCTGGGAAGAGTCGTGCATCTGCAACCTGCACATTGGAAAGACGGATGGCCCGTGATTGGGGTGGACATCGATATGAACGGCATAGGCGAACCGGTAAAAGTCTGGACAAAACCGAATACCGGAAAGAAAGTGCCTGTAAGCTTCCCGCAGGGAGGCGATTCCTTTGATTCGCCCGAGCTGAACTTGCAGTGGCAGTTCAATCATAATCCTTCTGACGCCGACTGGAATCTGACGGAACGAAAAGGATGGTTACTGTTGAAAGCTCTGAAAGCGGATCATCTTCGGGCATCACGCAATATGCTGACACAGAAGTGTATCGGATACGAGGGGACGGTTACGACAGAAATGGATATGAGTTCTTGGACCGAGGGACAACGTGCCGGACTATTCTGTATAGGCAATTTGTTCAATGGCATTGGAATACTCAAAGAGAATGGCAAGAACTATCTGTATCTGGAGAATAATGGTAGTGTGGAGAAAGTAAAGCCGGTAAGCGGTAAGAAGATTTATTTCAGAGCAACGATGAATGCACGTACCAACCAGCATCAGTTGTACTATAGCACGGACAATAAGAACTTTACTCCTTGTGGAGAAGCTTATTCGCTGAGATTCGGTGACTGGAAAGGTGCCCGTGTCGGTCTGTACTCATACAACACGCTTCGTGACGGAGGAAATGCTTTCTTCAACTGGTTCACTTACGACTTTAACTGATTTAGTTCGTTCACAACTTTAATTGATTCAGCCATCCACAATTTTAACGACTTGATTTATAAACCTTATTAAATGTATATCATGAAAGTGAGAATCCTTTTTTTAATCTGTTTCCTTAGTATCACCTGTCTTCTGAACGCGGCGGACAAGCCTGTCATTCAGATTCATACGGATAACAGTAGTCTGATCTTCCGCGTAGCCGACAACGGGCGGTTATACCAAAGCTATCTGGGCAAAAAGCTGAACCATGAGGCCGATATTTCTCATCTTCCGCAAGGGACGGAAGCCTATATCACCCACGGTATGGAGGATTACTTTGAACCTGCCATTCATATCCTTCACAATGACGGTAATCCGTCACTTCTGTTGAAGTATGTCTCTCATGAGACGAAAGCGGTGTCGCAAGGAGTTAACGAAACCATTATCACCCTGGGAGATGATAAATATCCGGTTACGGTAAAGCTGCATTACGTCACTTATCCTGCCGAGGATATCATTAAAACCTATACGGAAATCAGCCATAAAGAGAAGAAGCCCGTAGTGCTTCACCAATATGCCTCTAGTATGCTTCATCTGAACCGTGCGAAGTATTATCTGACTGAATTTTCGGGCGACTGGGCTCACGAAGCTAATATCTCCGACCAGCCGTTGGAGTTTGGTAAAAAAGTGCTCGATACCAAACTGGGCGCCCGTGCCAACATGTTTACCCCTCCGTTCTTCCAGCTTTCTTTGGACCAGCTGGCTACGGAGAATTGTGGTGAAGTGCTGGTAGGTACATTGGGATGGACCGGCAATTTCCGCTTTACTTTCGAAGTGGACAACAAGAATGAATTGCGTATCATTTCGGGTATCAACCCTTATGCCTCTGAATATTATCTTCCGGCAGGTGTCGTGTTCCGTACCCCCGATTTCTATTTTACCTATAGTGCAAATGGTAAGGGCAAAGCCAGCCGTAATTTCCACGATTGGGCACGCCGTTATCAGTTGAAGGACGGAGATGAAACCCGTATGACCCTGTTAAATAACTGGGAAGCGACTTATTTCGATTTTAATGAGGAGAAACTGATAGGACTGATTGGCGATGCCGCAGGGCTCGGAGTGGATATGTTCTTGCTGGACGACGGCTGGTTTGCCAATAAATATCCGCGCAGCAGCGATCATCAAGGCTTGGGAGACTGGGATGAAACGGCAGATAAACTGCCCAACGGTATCGGGCGTCTGGTCGAAGAAGCTACAAAGAAGGGTATCAAGTTCGGTCTGTGGATAGAACCGGAAATGGTGAATCCGAAGAGTGAGCTTTATGAGAAACATAAAGACTGGGTCATCCATCTTCCCAATCGGGATGAATATTACTTCCGTAATCAGTTGGTACTTGACCTGAGCAATCCGAAAGTGCAGGACTTCGTATTTGGAGTAGTAGATGATTTGATGACTAAATATCCCGGTATTGCTTTCTTCAAATGGGATTGCAATAGCCCGATCACTAATATCTACTCTTCTTATCTGAAGGAGAAGCAGTCGCACTTGTACATCGACTATGTTCGCGGTCTGTATAATGTACTGGAACGTATTAAAACGAAGTACCCTGATCTGCCGATGATGCTTTGTTCGGGCGGTAGCGGGCGTATCGACTATGAAACGCTCAGATACTTCACTGAGTTCTGGCCGAGTGATAACACGGACCCTATCGAACGTCTGTTTATCCAATGGGGATACTCTCAGCTTTTCCCGGCAAAAACTCTTTGTGCACATGTCACTACATGGAATCATGATGCAAGTATCAAATTCCGTACAGACGTAGCAATGATGGGCAAACTTGGTTTTGATATCAAATTGTCGGACCTCAATGATAATGAGAAGAAGTTCTGCCGTGATGCGGTCACCAACTACAATCATCTTAAACCGGTAGTGCTCGAAGGAGACATGTATCGGCTGGTATCTCCTTATAGCGGAAATCATACTTCCACACAATATGTGGGGAAAGATAAGAAGGGAGCTGTTGTCTTTGCATTCGATATTTATTCCCGTTATGGCGAGAAACTGTTGCCTGTCCGTCTGCAAGGACTGGACGCCGGTCGGCAGTACCGGGTGAAGGAAATCAATCTGATGCCGGGTACTAACTCTTCTCTGCAAGGAAACGGTGAGTTATTCTCTGGTGAATATCTGATGACGGTAGGACTGAATATATTTACAGGTCAGCGTCTGAACAGCAGAGTTATAGAAGTAGTTGCTGAATGACAGGACCGATGGAAATCCGTTAATCACTTGACAAACGCCTTTTATTGTTGTATATTTGTAGTTCCAAACCTGAACTGAATAATATAAGAACGATAAATAAAATGAGAAAATTAGTGTGGAATCATCGGCTGCGGTGGTATAATATAGTAACAAATAGTACTTATCTCTCTGACGTATAGCCGAGGATAGGATGCTTCGATATAGGAAAAGGCTGCAAACTTTGTGAGGTTTGCAGCCTTTTTTGTATTATAAATTCAATCCTGATTCTACAAATTTCTATTTTAAAGTTTATAATAAACGAGGGGGACGTTTATAATAAACGATCACAGTATTTATTATAAACCCGGTTGCCGTTTATGCAGTACTCTGTTGCTATTTTTGTATAGTTAGAATGTGCGTTCTCCGATTATAGCTAATTACGATAATTATAGTTGACAATGGTTGCGGGTAATCTAACTATACAAAGCTCTTGAATACCTTACGTTACTTATGCGTGAAGTTCCAGTATAAACCGGCATCCCTTGGTGTAGCTTGTGTCCAATGTCAGACTGCCATTCATTTTGGTGGCGATGAGTGAGCAGATAGGTAATCCCAAGCCATCACCTGTAGTCAGGTCTTTGACCTGGGTGAAAGGTTTGAAGAGATTTTCCTGTTGTTCTGCCGGGATACCTGTTCCCGTATCGGTTATGATGAACTGATGGGTGTGCGCGCCACGTTTCTTGAAGTCGAGGCTGATACGTCCTTGCTCCGTATAGAAAGCGGCATTTTTCAGCAAGTAGAGCAGGATACGTTCCAGCTGTTCTTTATTCGTTTTTACTTGGAGTTTGGGGGCGTTTACAGAAGGGGTGACGTCCGGCTTCATAAATTCTTTAGCCTTCTCCATGACGCTTTCGCAGAAAGTACCCGCATTGACTTCTCCCATTTCATAAGGTTCGGTCAGTGAGTTCTCCAAAGAGGAAAGCTCTTGAATATTGTCGCTGAATTGCTTTAAGGCTGCTACTTGTGCCTGCATCTGCTCTGCATACCTTGGAGCTTGGGCGGAAAGCTCTTTGGCGGAAGTCCCTAAAGTGTTCAGAGTCGGCTCCATTTGTGAGGATATATTCCGGATGAACTTTGTTTTCAGCTCGTTGTGCTCATTGGCTATGACCACGCTCTTTTTGAGTTTGCGGTTGCCGGTGATAAATTTCAGCAGTAAGATGGCAAGTACAATGATTGTGGCTACAAGGATAGCTACAAGCGTACAAAGTCCTATGATGATGTATTGCTTGGCGGATAGTGTGCTGTCTTTGTCCTGTATGGTCTGGAGGCTTTCGTCATATTTTCGTTTCAGGACATTCAGCTCATCCTGGGCAGTCAGGGCTTTTACAGAGTCGGTCCATACAATATAGCTTTCGTACGTACGTTCCATCAACGGGGCATTGTTGGCTTTGCGGGCGATGCCGATAAGAGTCTTGTAGCAGTCGCTCACTTTATCGTAGTCCTTCTTTTCCTTGTATTGGCTGATGAGTTTGCGGAAACAGGCGTCTCCTTGTGTATTCTGATTGAAAGTATAGTAATAGTTGGCTTTCGTATAGAGCAGCACTTCCATTAAAGAATCATTTTTGGCGAGACTGGCAATCTCTTCCAATTTGTCCAGCTGGTTTTTTGCCTGTGCAGGATTCTTCAGTGAAATGTACATCTGCAACCGTTCCTTGCTGATGGGAAAGCGTAAGTCATAAAAGACTTTGTTTTGCTTCTGTTCGCCTGTCCAGATGAGTTGTTCCATATTACGGCATAATTCGAAACCTTCTTTGTAGAAGTTTTCTCTGACATATAGAGCATTGGCTTGAATACCACATTCTATAGCTTGTGGATAGTTCTCTCGCACGGCAAATGCTTCATACGCTTTCTTAAACAGATAACGGGCTTTGATGTAATCTTTCTGCTTCAGGCTGCTTAAAGCCTGTTCTTTTAGTTCTGTGGCTTTATCCTGAGGTGCTTGTGCATAAACTGACAGATAAAAACAAAATGTGATTAAAAGAGTTACAATGGACGTTTTCATACTATTGCTTTTATTATTTACTACAAATGTAAAACAAATATATGAATAAAAAAGATATAGCCAGTAAAAAAAATATCGCTGTTTATACGAAGCTAAGCGGGAACAATATGTAGAATACTTAAAAAATCATTTGTCGAATGTATAAATAGTTCTGTGGCGATACTCTTCCCCCGGCATGAGCAGGCAGGACGGAAAATGCGGATGCGAAGGGGTATCCGGAAAGTATTGTGTCTCCAGACATACACCGATATCCGGTGTGGGAGCGAGATAGCCGGCGGTATATAATAAGACACCGGGTAAGTCAGTCCTGACAGTCAGCCTTCTGCCGGAGAAAGGGTCGGATAATACGGCGGCTGTCAATAACGTGTCGGACGACTCTTCTTTCAGGATATAGCAATGATTGTATCCCTTGTTCCAGTGCAACTGCTCGTTATCGTCGTAAAGATGTGCTCCGATGCTGCGACTGGTGCTGAAATCAAACGGACTGTCTTTGACATCCTGTGCTTGTCCGGTAGGAATAAATTGTGAGGTTGTCTCTAATATTCGTGCAGCAGGTATCATGAGCTCATGCTCCGTTATTTTTCGTTTGTCGCCGGACAGGTTGAAGTAAGCATGATTGGTGAGATTCAGATAAGTAGGGCGGTCTGTGGTTCCGTGATAGCTGATTGTCAGTTCGTTGGTTTCCGTGAATTGATATTCCACTTCCGCCTGTACATTTCCCGGATATCCTCCTTTCATGTCCGGAGAGTGGAGAAGGAAACGGATGCCGGAATCTGTCCGTTTCCATTGCCATATCTTCTTGTGAAAGCCGGATAGTCCGCCGTGATTGGTGTTCTCTCCGTCGTTTCTCTCCAGCAGATAGGTAGTGCCTTCGATAGAAAAGGATGCCTGATGAATGCGGTTGGCAAACCGGCCGACAGTGGCTCCCATATAATAGGTGTCTTTGAGATATCCTTCTGCATGGTCATATCCCAGCAGAATGTTTTCAAAGACGTCGTATCGGTTCGGCATATTGGCCGAAACCCAGGTGGCTCCCAGGTTTGTAAGCTCGATGGAGGCTCCGGTAGCGTTGGTCAACCGGAACAGATAGATGGAATCTCCCGATGGAGTACATCCCCAATGTGTAATTGTAAACTGCATGATCTGCTTATTTTATATGAATCTTTTGCTTTGCAAAGGAAGGCAAAATCAAAGAATCAGAAAATAGAGAAAATCAGTTTAAAGATGGACAATTATAAGAATTGTGTCTGTGTTTTTCTATCGAAAGGAAATGGGGATGTGCTCTCTCAACGGAATGCCGGAAGGTGTGTTAAAATCGGTAGTATCTTAAATCTCCTCCTTCAGGAAGGAGGAGTACCCGCAGGGGGAGGTGGTAGGTGAATACGCAATTCTTTCATTCATAGTAAATTTTAGACAACCCCATTTTAGTTACTACTGACTTTTGAAACACCCTCTGGCTTTCTGATAGTTATTTCTTCATTTTAGCGAGTAGAATGACGTTGTTGCCTTCTTCATCCAGTGAATTTATCAATGTTTGTGCACGTTTCTTTGCCTCCGCCGGAATATCTTTTCGGGCTATTTCTTTTTCCAGTGTTTCTTTTAGCTGGGCAGGTTCCATGTTGGCAACATAATAACCATTGCCGAATGAGGGCCATATCTGCATCTTTTTCGTTCCCAGGAAATCATTGTACAGGCGGAAGTAGCTGCCATGCAGTGTTTTCTTATCTATGATATACTTGGCAGGTTTGCTGCCGCTCCAAGTGTTTTCTGATACTTGTATCGGCACGGAAACGTCTCCAATAAAGTGACGTGGGTATTCGGAATAGCCGTGCCAGGGGATTTTCTCCTTGTTCGGATATTCCACGGTGAATCTGGCTTCGAGTCGATTTTGGGCTGCGTTATAGTGGTACAGACTGTCCGTTCGTGGGGCAGGCATGATCACCATTAACATAACGCCGTAATCATTAGTATTATTATCCATAAATACTTCGTTGCTAAAGTCGCGCGGAACGGTCAGATGTCCCGGTGCGATAAAGTTCTTGCGTTTACCTTTGAAATCTTGTGTCCACACGACAGCCGGCCAGCCTTCGAAAGGCAGAGTTGTCAGAGTGACTTCCGACTTTTCCGTATCTACTCTGAATTTGCCTTTGGGCACGCGCATACATAAAGGAATGGGAGGCTGAGGATTGCCTTGTAAATCGAATACGAGCAGCTTGTCACTCTGCCAGGGCAGTATGTAGATACGGTTGTGGGCTTCGTCCAACTGGTCGGCGTATGTGTTTCCATATTCGTTGGGCCCTTGTCCGTAGGCACCGATAGTGGTGATGAATTTGCCGTCGCGGGTAAAAAGTTTGTAGGGAGTCTGTTTGTTATTGCTCACCAGGATGTATTTTTCTCCCACTGTGGTGCGTATCCAGCCTCCTACTAGTGCTTCGTCCCGGTTGTCTAGTTTGACAACTTGAAGTTCTTCTGTCAAATAGCTGAGTGGAATGTCTACTGTGTCTTTCAAAGCCTTTAAATTACATGAGACTAGTGTGCCGGTAGGTGTCGTGACTCGTTTTGCTACAATAGGGGAGAGTGCCAGTGGGTCGGTCTTTGTTTCACTGTTGTATACAAAAGCAACAATTGCAAGTAGACAACTAGCACATAAACTTAAAATAATAATTCTGTTCTTCATACGGTTCTGTATTTGGTTAGTACTGTTTTTCTGATTATCACTGAGGCAAAAGTAGACCGAAGTGAGTAGAAAAACAAAAAAACAGGCGGACAAAAAGGTACGATGTGACTAGATGTATGTTATTGATTATTAATAATATAATGTATATATGCGTTTGTTTTCAGGCGGACAAAGACTTCAACTACCCTGGGGCGACAGCTAAAAAACTTTGAGAAAACTGTCTAAACTTATATTCTCATCAGTAATTCCCAGCTTATCAGTCTTTATCCGATATTTCCGTTTGGTAATGGCAGCTTTGCTCACACAATAGATATCAGATAAATCCTGTATGTTGACATTGATTTTGACGAGGCAGCAGAAGCCGATTTCTTTATCTCCCAACTGTGGATAAGCCTGTCGTAACCGGACGACAAAATTGTCGAACGCATCGTTCACTACTGAAGTGACTTCTGCCCATTCTGCATCTGTCACTACTATCTTGTGACTGGTGCCCGGTTCGTCCTGATTGTTGTTGGCATGGAGTGAGGGCAGCTTATGGAAGAATGGCATTCTCCGGAAAAGCGCTTCACGGAGTTCAGCCTCTTTATTCCTTAGCCGGATTTCTTTCTCCCGTAGTCCACTTACTTCGGCTTCTTTGTACAGTAACTGGTTTTCCCGCAGCAGTCGCTTCTTTTTCTCTCTCTGATAAAAGAAAAATGCGATGAATCCGATACTCAGCAGAGCTGTAACGATTCCCAGCATCCATAGTTCCCTTTGCTGCTGTTGCAGATGCAGCTGGTATAATTCATTCTGTAATTTGAGTTGGTTGAATTCTCTTTCCCGTATCCCTGTACTGATATTGTTTAGTATATTGTCCCTTATCGTGCTTTCCTTCTGCTTGGTATAAAAGACTTGTTCCGGATATTCTTTTTCATTGATCAGATTGAATAAGCGTGCATTGGCTTCCATGGCAATAAAGCTGGAAGATGAGATTGCGGCTTGCCGATAGTAATATTGGGCGGAGTCAATCTGATTCAAGGCGGCATGGGTTCTTCCGCATAGCAGCAGATAGTGTGGTACTTCATTTCTTCCGCGGCGTTGGCTCGATAATTGTTGAAGATATATGACTGCTTGCCGGAAATCCTTTCTTTGCAGACTGGTGTTCAACAGACTTTCCAGCGCATAATAATTCAAAGACTGGTATTTGGGCGAATCCATAAGTTCTTTCATTAGCTGCAGATAGCTTTGGGTGTATCTGTCATGATCTTGCATTTTGTTTATAATTTGCAGATATAGCTGGCTGGTAGAAAAATAGAAAAGTGTATCTTTCATCTTAAGAGCCAGTTGTCTGCTGCTGTCTGCCATCACCAATGCCTGCGGATAATCCTGCTTTCTGCTGTATGCTGCCCTTCGTAGCCCGTACAGCCTTGTTTTTAGCGTATCATTTAGCTGGTATCCTTTCAGGATTTGTTCGCTCATCAGTAATGTGGAATCGGGCAGATTACGATATAAATAGGAGGCGCTTTGCTCAATGCGTGCCCGTACATACTGGGTTTGCTGCTCGTTTTGTTTATATTGCCGGATGGCGATCTGCAATAATGAATCATCAGGTGTTCCTGTTTTCCACAGAGTTGCCTTGTAGAGCAACAGGTAATAATCTCCTTGATCATTGAGAGGTAATTTGTCGGGTTCTTCTATTTGTTGCAGGTAGAAAAAGATACTGTCGGTTGATACATTCTCCATCTGCATCGCTTTTTCCAGAAGATGAGATGGGGCAGGTTGACAACTACTCAGCATGATAAGCCATCCGATGAGTAGAAATAGGGGGTAATATGGGTTGTCGTGTTTATTCATATACTAGATTCTATCTTGCGAAAATAGTATTTTATATGAGACGAAGACTTTTTCTTTATGGTATTTTATTGATTTACTGTCAAGCGCTTTTATCCCGCCCAGTTTTCTCTGTCCAGATTGCGATAACTGATGGCTTCAGCCAAATGGGAGGGCTGTATCAGTTCCGCACCCTCAAGGTCGGCAATGGTACGTGCCACCTTTAATATACGGTCGTATGCGCGTGCGGAAAGATTGAGGCGTTCCATTGCATTTCGCAGCAGGGAAAGTCCTTTGTCATCCGGCCGAGCATAAATGGATAATAACTTGCTGCTCATCTGTGCATTGCAGTAGATACCGGGATGATCGGCATAGCGCTGTTCCTGTATACGGCGTGCCTGAATGACTCTGTTCCGAATAACACTGCTTGCTTCTCCCTGTCGCTGATCGGATATCTTGTCGAACGGAACAGGAACAATCTCTATCTGAATATCAATACGGTCCAGCAACGGACCGGATATCTTGTTCAGATACTTTTGTACCTGACCAGGACTGCATACACATGCCTTGGTCGGATGATTATAGTATCCGCAAGGGCATGGATTCATGGATGCAATGAGCATCAGATTGGCGGGATAACTGATTGTGCTCTTTATGCGGGAGATGGTAATCTGCCGGTCTTCCAGTGGCTGGCGCAGGACTTCTAATACCCCTCTGTTGAATTCGGGTAATTCGTCCAAAAATAAAACTCCGTTATGCGCCAGGCTTATTTCTCCCGGTTGGGGAAAACTTCCGCCTCCCACCATTGCAACTTGCGATATCGTATGATGGGGATCACGGAATGGCCGTTGGGAAATCAGTGAAGAGCCCCGGTTTAGTTTTCCTGCAACGGAATGTATTTTGGTCGTTTCCAGGCTTTCACCCAGGGAGAGGGGAGGAAGGATGGAAGGTAACCGTTTAGCCATCATTGATTTACCACTGCCGGGAGCGCCGATCATGATGAGATTATGTCCTCCGGCGGCAGCAACTTCCAACGCCCTTTTCACATTCTCCTGTCCTTTTACGTCTGCAAAGTCCAGGTCAAAGGCTGTTTGCTGTTGATAAAACTCTTCCCGCGTGTTGACAACGGTCTGTTCCAGCTCCCGCTCACCATTGAAGAACTGGATAACTTCTTTGATATTACTGACGCCATATACCTTCAGTTGATTGACAACTGCTGCTTCCCGCGCATTCTGTTGAGGAATAATGAGTCCCTCAAAGTTTTCTTCACGGGCTTTGATAGCAATAGGCAGTGCTCCTTTGATAGGCTGAATGCTCCCGTCAAGACTAAGTTCTCCCATCATCAGATAGCGGGATAACTTTTCGGAAGATATGGTTTCGCTGGCACCCAGCAAGCCGATGGCAAGAGGCAAATCATAAGCCGAGCCTTCTTTGCGGATATCGGCCGGTGCCATATTTACAACCAGGTTACTGGTCGGCATTTTATAGCCATTGACTTGCAGTGCGGAGATAATACGTTGGTGACTTTCCTTCACTGCGGAATCCGGAAGACCGACGAGATAGAACATACAGCCACGTGAGCTGTTGACTTCGATTGTGATGAGTGTTGCATCAATCCCTTGAACAGCCGCTCCGAAAACTTTAATTAGCACGTTTGATTACCGTTTATTTCTTCTGTTTGTTTTTCTTTTCTTTTTCTGTCGCTTCCTCAACGATGTTTTCTATTTTCTTTTTCAGCTCTTCTCCCCGAAGGTTCTTAGCTAAAATCTTTCCGTCCGACGAGAGAAGTATGTTGGCAGGTATTTTATAGATAGAATATTGCTTGGCTACTTCAGAATTGAGTCCGCCGAAATCGCATACCTGTTCCCAGTCCAGCGTATCGCGTTTGATGGCGTCTTTCCATTGCTGCTTGTCTACATCCAGTGAGATGCCGAGCATTCCTATATATTTGTTCTTCTTATACTTTTTGTAGATTTCTCTTAGCTCGCTGTTGCTCTGCTTCTGAGAGATGCTGTCGTTCCAGGAAGCCCAAAAGTTGATCAGCAGGCTTTTCTGCTTGAAGGCGTCTGATGAACGGGTAATCTTTTCTCCTTTCGCATTGGGCAGGCTGAAGAAAGGTGCATATTTGCCAATCTCCGATTTTTCTGCCTGAGTGATTGTTTCATTCAAACGTTCGATATACGGTTTGTCCTGTAATACACCTGTCATTACTTCAACTAGCTTTTTAATTTTACTGAAGTCAGGCGTTTCTTTCTGAACGAAGTATTTGTCTAATAAGTAAAGGCTTACATAGGAGGAGTGATGTTGCAGTATGAACTCTTCCGCCATTTCTTCGGCAGTGTTTGCTTTCTCTACAGTTATTCTTTTATCCACTGTTTCTTCGCCGGCTTTTTCTGAAGGATCAGCCGGATCTTCCAGTGCTTTTTGGAAGTCTGTAAACTCCTCATTGTATATATTTCCACTGATAGTCAGGAAATTCAGATTGATCGTATCTCCTTTTATTTTGATCTTGTTACCCTTATCAAGAAAGACAGGATATTCAATCCGGTTCTTGAGTAACAGATAGGCAGAAGTGATCGTATCTACGCTGGTAGTGTAGGAGAACTTATCGTTTTCTACATAAATGGTGTCTATCCGGTCGTACAGTTCGTCCATGCCGTACAAATAAAGTGTATCTGTTCCGAGTCCTTTGATCTCTCCGGTGATGGTTGTCTCATTGGAGCCCTTCTTGCATCCGACCAGACAGATAATGATGAGGATTAAAATACTACTCTTTTTCATTGCTTTGATTTCTTTTCTGCGAAAGTACGGTTTTTTACAGATAAAAAAAAGAATTGCCCGTCATTTGTAATGACGAGCAATTCTCAATATCTAAAATAGAGTGGTAATTCTCTTATTTGATGATGCTCATGAAGTCTGCATTTGTGAAGAACTTAGAGAATTCCAAGTCTGTTGCAGCTTTCTTAGCCAACGCAGGTTCTTTAGCAACAGCGCTCTTCAAGCTGCTGGTTACCATAGAAGAATTGTTAGTTCTAGCACCTAGAACTGCCATCAGGTAGTCTGTGTAAGCATCTGGTTTTTCTACGCCTGCCAGTGTGTTTTTAGCTTTGTTGTAGTCCTTAGCAAGGATCTGAGCCAAAGCAGCACTGTTAGTCTTAGCGTCACCGAATGAGTTAACTGCTCTTTCGTACTGGCCTTGAGCGATGTACAGGTTACCCATAGATTCGCCAAGTTCTTTTGTACCTGCAGCTTTACCGAAGTAAGCTTCAGCAGCAGCTTTGTCACCCTTGATCAAAGAGATCAAACCTAAGTTCATGTTTACTTCAGGAGCAGCGTTTACGCTGGCAGCTTTCTTCAGGTAAGATTCAGCTTTGTCAACGTTACCAGCTTGATAAGCAAGCTTACCAAGGTTGTTGTATGCGCGGTAATCGTTAGGGAACTGTTTTGTTGCCTGAGTATAGATAGCTTCCTGTTTTGCAGGATCGTTAGTCAGTGTAGCAGCATACAGCAATTCTTCGATGTTCAGTTCAGAAGGATTAGAAGAAGCAAGCTTAGTGATTTCTTCGTCAGACTTACCGATGATCTCGTAGTTCAAAGTCAAACGAGAACGACGCAGTTGAGGAAGGATATCGTCAGCCAGGTTCTTGTATACAGAAGAGATGTTCTTGATTTCTTGTTCTCTCTGTGCAGGATCCTGATACATAGACAATACGCGAAGGATCAGTTCTTTATCCTGGATGTTAGATTTAGAAACCAGTTCCTGGAAACCTTCCCAGTCCTGTGCAGTATATTTAGCGTCAACCGGAGCGTCGATCTTAGCTTTCTTCAAGTCTTTGTTCAGCATCTTGGTAGTGTTGCTTTCGCGGTTTTCTGCTAGAGTTGTATTCAGGCTTACACCACCATCAGGAGAAGCATAAGCAGAAACTTCGATGTTGCTGATCTTCTTGTTGGCAGCTTCGTTTATGTTAGCAACTTCCTTGTTGAATTCTTTAGCAGTTTTCAACTCGCTTGAACGGATGTTAGCCTGTTGGATCAAGAACATGATGTTAGCATCGTGTTTTTCCTTGATGATACGTTGGAAAGCATCTTCGCCCAGAGCCGGGTTAGCGCTGCCCAATGTGTTATTTACCAATTCAGAAGTAGAGATTACACCATCAGCTACTTTCACAGCGGGGATAACGACTTCCTTTTTACCAACTTTAGCTTTGAATTCAAGCCACAGTTCAGATTTTGCCATTTCAGGAACATAGTCGAAAGATGTTTTCATCGTATAGCTACCACCTACTTTGTAAGAGATAGTCTGATCGTTTCCTTCTACTTTTTCTCCTTGGAACACAGCACTTTGTCCTTTAGCTTCACCGCCATTCCATTTCAAAACCGGAGTAACTTCTACTACAGCTTTTTTCTTGAAATACTTTTCAGGGAATTTACCATTAATGGTAGCAGGAACTTTACCACCTACTGCTTCCAACACTTGTGGAGTAACAGTGAAGTAGTCCGCTGACAGGGGACCCATTTTCTTGCACGAAGAGAAAAGTGCAACAACAATTGCCATGAGTAAAGGCAAGTACAACTTCTTTGTCATTTTAGGTATAAATTAAATGTTTGTAATTGAAATATCGTCATATTTATAACCCCTTTTCAATCCTAATAAAGGAAAAACATCGCAAAGATATTAATTCTTAATATAATTATGTAGTTAGCAGGAGGTTTTTATCATAATTTAATGAAAACCCGACTCTTTTTCTCGCCGATACTTGATATTTCGGGGATGATGCTCGATAATCTCGCTGCGAAGCATGTTTCGGTCGATATGGGTATAAATTTCGGTCGTCGCAATCGATTCGTGGCCGAGCATGCACTGGATGGCCCGTAAATTGGCGCCACCTTCCAGTAAATGAGTGGCAAAGGAGTGTCGGAAAGTGTGCGGACTGATGTTTTTGGTGATACCCGCATTTTGTGCTAATTCTTTTATCATATGAAAGATCATAATCCGGGAAAGTGATTTGCCTCTCCGCTGGCTGACAAACACAAAATCTTCATAGTCTTTTTTAACTTCTATCCGGTTGCGGTCCAAGAAATAAAGTTTGATCTCGTTAATGGCACGGGGGGAAATGGGAACAAGACGTTGCTTGCTTCCTTTGCCTTCTACTTTGATGAAGCCTTCATCAAAATAGAGATCGGATAATTTGAGGCTGACAAGTTCGGATACACGGAGTCCGCAGCTGTATAATGTTTCCAGAATAGCTCTGTTGCGCTGTCCTTCGGCTTTGCTGCGGTCTACGGAGGAGATGATGTTGTCGATCTCTTCTACGGTCAGCACTTCGGGGAGTTTTAATCCTATCTTGGGACCTTCCAGCAGTTCGCTGGGATCAGCCTCCAGATAATCCGCCATAATCAGGAAACGGAAGAAGGACTTGATGCCGGATAAAATGCGTGCCTGAGAACGAGGATGAATGCCGATGTCATGCAATCCCGCAGCGAAACGCTGGAGATCGGACAGGCATACTTCAAGAACATCTATCCCTTCCAGAGTCAGAAAACTCATCAGTTTATCCAGATCGGTCAGATAAGCGTCCAATGTATTGGGGGATAAAGACTTTTCCAGCTTGAGGTACTGCTGGTACTTTCTGATTATCAGTGCTTGTTGCTCCTTCTTCTTGTTTTTTTCGTTGATTTCCATTTCTTTTTTCTACCTTTGTAGCCTGAAATATTGTTCTTTGGATACAAAGGTATTAAAAAAGCAGGACTACGGCGATGAGAATACAAATTATTAATGGCCCGAACATCAATCTGTTGGGCAAACGTGAACCTTCCATATACGGAAGTGTTACATTTGAAGACTATCTGGCTGAGCTTCGTAAAAGATATGCTGATTTGGAGATCGACTATTTTCAATCGAACATTGAGGGAGAAATGATTGACTGCATTCAGCAGGTAGGTTTTGAGGTAGACGGTATCATTCTGAATGCCGGCGCTTATACACATACCTCCATCGCTCTGCAGGATGCCATTCGTTCTGTGACTTCTCCGGTGATCGAGGTACATATTTCTAATGTACATAGCCGTGAGTCTTTCCGGCATGTATCTATGATCGCCTGCGCATGCAAAGGAGTGATCTGTGGCTTCGGGCTGAACTCGTATCGGTTGGCTCTGGAGGCTTTGTTAGGTAATAAATAAGGTATTAATATATTAAATAGGTAAAAAGGCTATGTTACTGAAACAGACAAAAATCGTCGCATCCATTTCGGACAGACGTTGCGATGTGGACTTTATAAAACAGCTGTTTGAAGCTGGGATGAATGTGGTACGTATGAATACGGCTCACGCTAGCCGTGAAGGTTTTGAAGCGTTGATTGCCAATGTACGTTCCGTATCCAACCGGATTGCAATCCTCATGGATACCAAAGGACCGGAAGTACGTACAACTGCCAATGCGGAACCGATTCCATATCAGATAGGTGATAAAGTAAAGATTGTCGGCAATCCTGATCAGGAGACGACTCGTGAATGTATCGCTGTTTCGTATCCTAACTTTGTGAACGATTTGAATATCGGAGGTCTGGTTCTGATTGACGATGGTGATCTTGAACTGGAAGTAATCGATAAGACAGCCGATTATCTGCTTTGCGAAGTGAAAAACGATGCAACGTTGGGAAGCCGCAAGAGCGTGAACGTCCCGGGTGTTCGTATCAATCTTCCTTCATTGACAGAGAAAGACCGTAACAATATACTTTACGCGATTGAAAAGGATATCGATTTCATCGCTCACTCTTTCGTGCGCAACCGTCAGGACGTACTTGATATCCGTGAAATTCTGGATGCTCACAATAGTGATATCCGGATTATTGCCAAGATTGAGAATCAGGAAGGGGTGGACAACATCGACGAGATTCTTGAAGTGGCGGACGGCGTGATGGTAGCCCGTGGTGACCTGGGTATCGAAGTGCCGCAGGAACGTATTCCGGGTATCCAGCGTGTGCTGATCCGCAAATGTATCCTGGCAAAGAAACCGGTGATCGTTGCGACTCAGATGCTTCATACCATGATCAACAATCCTCGTCCGACCCGCGCGGAAGTGACCGATATCGCGAATGCAATCTACTATCGTACGGATGCTCTGATGTTGAGCGGTGAGACTGCTTATGGCAAATATCCGGTAGATGCAGTCAAGACAATGACCAAGATCGCGGCCCAGGCTGAAAAAGATAAACTGGAAGAGAATGATATCCGTATCCCGTTGAACGAAAACAGTAACGATGTAACGGCCTTCCTTGCTAAACAGGCAGTGAAAGCTACATCGAAACTGAAGATACGTGCCATCATCACAGACAGCTATAGCGGACGGACCGCCCGTAATCTGGCAGCTTTCCGTGGTAAGTTCCCGGTATTGGCTATCTGCTATAAAGAAAAGACCATGCGTCATCTGGCACTTTCTTATGGAGTGGAAGCAATCTATATGCCGGAGCTGGCCAACGGACAGGAATATTATTTTGCCGCTTTGCGCCGCCTGTTGAAGGAAGGACGTTTGCAGCCGACTGATATGGTAGGATATCTGAGTAGCGGTAAGGCAGGTACACAAACTTCATTCCTCGAAATCAATGTCGTGGAAGATGCGTTGAAACATGCGGGAGAAACTGTATTGCCTAACAACAATCGTTATCTCTAACTGTTACATCTAAAATAAGGTTTTTATGCAGGAGACTGAATCTATTGATGAATATATTTTGCAGCATATCGATGCGGAAAGTGACTATCTGAAAGCACTCTACCGGGATACGCATGTGAAACTGCTTCGTCCCCGTATGGCTTCCGGGCATTTACAGGGGCGGATGCTGAAAATGTTTGTGGAGATGATTCGCCCCCGGCATATACTGGAGATCGGAACATATAGCGGTTATTCTGCCCTTTGTCTGGCGGAAGGCTTGTCGGAGGGCGGAATGTTGCATACGTTTGAAATTAATGATGAACAAGAGGACTTTACCCGTCCCTGGCTGGAGAATTCTCCTTTTGCGGACAAGATTCGCTTTTATATAGGAGATGCCTTGGAGCTTGTTCCTCATTTGGGCGTTACGTTCGATCTGGCCTTCATTGACGGTGATAAACGTAAATATATCGATTATTACGAGATGGTTTTAAAGCATCTTTCCACAGGTGGGTATATCATTGCCGACAATACATTGTGGGATGGTCATGTGTTGGAACAACCTCGTAGTGCGGATACGCAGACCATTGGCATCAAAGCATTCAATGACGCCCTTGTGACGGACGACCGGGTGGAGAAAGTAATCCTGCCTTTGCGTGATGGGTTAACTATAATAAGAAAAAAGTAAGATAAGGAGTAAATTTATGGAAACAACCAGACAGAATAAGATATCCCGCCTGTTACAGAAGGAGCTGAGCGAGATATTCCTGCTTCAGACAAAGGCAATGCCGGGTATATTAATATCGGTCAGCGCAGTTCGTATCAGTCCTGATATGAGTATTGCGCGCGTGTACCTGAGCGTTTTCCCGTCAGAGAAAGCAGAAGAAATGGTGAAGAATATCAATGAGAACATGAAGTCCATTCGCTTTGAGCTCGGAACCCGTGTGCGTCATCAATTACGGATTATTCCCGAATTGAAGTTCTTCGTGGACGACTCACTGGATTATATTGAGAAGATTGATTCTTTGCTGAAGTGAATTTTCCCTTCTACATAGCTCGGCGTTATCTTTTCTCGAAAAAGAAGCATAATGCTATCAATATTATTTCCGGCATATCAGTATGCGGGGTGGCACTTGCTACGTTGGCACTGGTCTGCACGCTTTCCGTATTCAACGGATTTCAGGATATGGTAGCCAGCTTTTTCACAGCTTTTGATCCTCAGTTGAAGATTACCATCCGCGAGGGAAAAGTCTTCGACGGACAGGATGAAAGGATTCGTGCGGTCTGTGCGCTTCCGGAGGTCTCGGTATCTACAGAGACGCTGGAAGAGAATGCGATGGTGCAATATAAAGACCGTCAGGCTATGGTTGTGTTGAAAGGCGTGGAAGATAACTTTGAGGATTTAACCGAAATAGATAACATTCTTTACGGAGCCGGCGAGTTTATTCTTCATGATTCGATAGTGAATTATGGGGTGATGGGCGTGGAACTGGTTTCGACTTTGGGTACCGGACTGGCGTTCGTAGATCCTTTGCAGGTGTATCTTCCCAAGCGTAATGCCAAAGTGAATATGGCGAATCCCGGGGCTTCTTTCAATCGCGACTATCTTTATTCACCGGGTGTTGTGTTCGTGGTCAACCAACAGAAGTATGATGAAAGCTATATTCTCACTTCCCTTGATTTCCTTCGTAACTTATTGGACTATACGACAGAGGTTTCTGGCATTGAGTTGAAACTGAAACCGAATACCAATATATCATCCGTACAGTCTAAAATAGAAAAAATGCTGGGTGATGACTTTGTGGTACAGAACCGTTATCAGCAGCAAGCAGATGTTTTCCGTATCATGGAAATAGAGAAGCTGATCTCTTATCTGTTTCTTACTTTTATTCTGATGATTGCCTGTTTTAATGTGATCGGTTCTCTTTCTATGTTGATTCTGGATAAGAAAGACGATGTCATAACCTTGCGCAGTTTGGGAGCCAGTGATAAACTGATATCCCGTATCTTTTTATTTGAGGGACGGCTCATCTCTCTCTTTGGTGCTATCTCCGGTATTATACTGGGGTTGATATTATGTTTTATTCAGCAGAAGTTTGGCATCATTACCCTTGGCGGAGGTGGTGGAACTTTTGTGGTGGACGCTTATCCGGTAAGTGTCCATGCATGGGATGTAGTGCTTATTTTTATTACTGTTTTAGCAGTGGGATTCCTGTCAGTATGGTATCCAGTGCGTTACTTAAGCAAGCGGCTTCTGTAATTGGCTGAAGAAGAAAAAGGCTATAACCTTTGAATACAGAAGTGTAGGTGCTTTGTAGAGGAGTTTGCTAAAATGGAACAGAGTGTTTCATGTATTTATGTAGAAACTATATAAACAAAAAGCGCAGGCAGGAGACGAACTCCTTTACCTGCGCTTTTCTATTTTTTCTCAGTAAAATGAATTACTTCACTTCCCAAGTATCGTTCGTCATCAGCAACTCCTGGAAATTATGATATTTCTTCTTGCCTTTGACTTCTTCAATCTGTTCTGCTACAGCGTCATTGTAGGTAGGTGCCTCTACTTCACGAATCACACCGAGTGCAATCGGGAAATCGGGGCCTTCCATCAAAGCCAGCTTCAACTGAAGAGTATTGTCCTGGCAATGAGCATCGTGAATCAGAATATCTTTTTCTGTGATGCCATTCTCGCCAAGTTTTACCACTTTCAGTCCGAAACCTTCCTGCATCAGTCCGAACTCTTTGTTTTCACCGAACAACATCGGTTTGCCGTGCTCCAGATAGATCGCATTCTTTGCGCGTCCTTCCTTCGTTGCAACAGAAGCGTGAGTTCCGTCATTAAAGATTACACAGTTTTGCAGAACTTCCACAACAGATGCACCCTTATGGTTGGCTGCTGCTTTCAGAACCTCTACAGAAGCGGCGCCGTCTACAGCGATACAACGTGCAAAGAAACGTCCGCGTGCACCGAATGCCAGTTCTGCCGGATGGAAAGGGTCTTCTACCGTTCCGTAAGGAGATGATTTGCTGACGAATCCGCGTTCGGAAGTCGGTGAATACTGTCCTTTGGTCAGTCCATAGATACGGTTGTTCAACAGAATCATGTTCAGGTCGATGTTACGACGAACAGCGTGGATGAAGTGGTTACCACCGATAGCCAGACCGTCACCGTCACCGGAAATCTGCCAGATAGTCAAATCCGGATTAGCCACTTTAGCACCCGTTGCAACGGCAGCGGCACGTCCGTGGATGGTATGGAAGCCATACGTATTTACATAATAAGGCAGACGGGAAGAGCAACCGATACCGGAAATTACGGCGATATTGTGCGGAGCTACTCCCAGTTCGGCCATTGCCTTGTGCAGTGAGTTCAGGAAAGCGTGGTCACCGCATCCCGGACACCAGCGAGGCTGACCTGATTTATAATCTTGTACGGTATATACTTTATCGCTCATCTCTTATTCCTCCAATAATTTAGTAAATGCATCTATCAATTCTCTCGTAACGAAAGGCTGTCCTTTCACTTGGTTGAACTGGCTGATATTCAGTCCGGGTACTTTCATACGCAGGTAACCGGCAAATTGTCCCAGATTCTGTTCGGCTACTACGATCTTCTTATATTTACGTAATACGTCGGCTGTATTCTTCGGTAGCGGGTTGATGTACTGGAAGTGTGCGAATGCAACCTTCTTTCCATGTTCGCGCATGAAGTCCATAGCCAGACGGAGATGTCCGTAGGTACCGCCCCAGCCTACAATCAGTAAGTCTGCGTCTTCGTCGCCCAGCACTTCAAGTTCGGGGATGTAGTCTGCAATCTTGTCCACTTTTGCCTGACGCAGGTGAACCATCTTGTTGTGGTTTTCGGGTTCGGTAGAGATGGCTCCGGTTTCGTTACTCTTTTCAAGCCCACCGATGCGGTGCATAAAACCTTCTGTTCCAGGAGTCGCCCAGTAGCGTGCGCTTGTTTCTTCGTTACGTTGGTACGGGGTCCAGTTGCCCGCCATGTCCGGAGTTACATACGGAGGGTTGATGGCAGGGTAGTCATTCAGATCGGGAAGTTTCCATGCGGCAGAGCCGTTGGCAACGAAAGCATCTGTCAGCAATACGACCGGAGTCATGTGTTCCAAAGCAATTTTGGCTGCCATGTAGGCGGCATCGAAACAGTTGGTCGGTGAAGTGGCGGCGATAACCGGCATTGGGCTTTCACCGTTACGACCGTAGAGTGCTTGCAGCAAGTCGGTCTGTTCCGATTTGGTAGGCAGACCCGTAGACGGACCACCACGCTGTACGTTGACAATCACCAACGGAAGTTCGCCGATAACGGCCAAGTTCATCGCCTCACTTTTCAGGCAGATGCCCGGACCGGAAGTTGTCGTTACTGCCAGCGCACCTGCAAAAGCTGCACCAACGGCAGAAGCACAACCGGCGATTTCGTCTTCGCACTGTACGGTTTTTACTCCCAGTGATTTATGCTTGGCCAATTCATGCAGAATGTCGGTAGCCGGAGTGATCGGGTACGAACCCAGATACAGTTCCAAACCGGCTTTTTCGGCTGCGGCAATCAATCCGTAAGATGTTGCCTTGTTACCATTAATATCTGTATAAAGCCCTTTTGATTTCGGAGCTTTGCTTTCAATCTTATAAGTAGAGGTAGAAGCGTGTGTGTTGGCACCGTAGTTGTAGCCATCGTTCAATACCTTAATATTTGCTTCTGCGATTTCCGGTTTCTTGGCGAACTTCTCGCGCAGCATCTTTTCCGCTGCTGCCAGATTGCGGTTGAACAGCCAGCAAACCAGTCCGAGCGCAAACATATTCTTGCAACGGAGAATCGTTTTATTGTCCAGTCCGGAATCTTTCAGACTTTCTTTGCACATAGAAGAGATGGGCACTTCCAGCACTTCTTGTTTAACGCCTAATTCTTCAAAAGGATTGTTGGTCTTAAATTGTGCTTTTTCCAGGTCTCTGGCTTCGAACGAGTCGGAGTCGGTAATGATAAGTCCTTGCGGTTTACAGAATTTGATTTGTGTTTTCAGTGCGGAGGGGTTCATCGCTACTAATACGTGGCAACGGTCTCCTGGAGTGTACACCTGTCCTGCGCCTACGTGGATCTGAAAACCGGAAACACCGGTCAGTGAACCTTGCGGGGCACGGATGTCTGCCGGATAGTCGGGGAATGTACAGATGTCATTTCCTACCGTAGCCGACACGTTCGAGAAGATGTTGCCTGCCAGCTGCATACCATCGCCGGAGTCGCCGGAGAAACGTACTACGACTTCCTCCAATTCTTTAACCATCATTTCGTCTGCCATAACTTTAATTACTATATTTAATTTAAAAACTGATTTTACTTTCAATTTGTGAGCGCAAAGGTCGGAAAGTTAATCGAATTATCAAAATAAATCGAACTTTATTGTCCTATTGACGCCAAATAATTGGATTTACTGAAAGGAACCTGCATTTTTATTCTTGTTAAATCAACAGAAACCGTTATCTTTGCAACCAAAATAAAAGCGGCCTTGTAGTTCAACGGATAGAATAGAAGTTTCCTAAACTTTAGATAGGGGTTCGATTCCCCTCGGGGCTACTAAGAGAAATCTGCGGGAGGCGGTGTTGTTTTGCTTCATACTGTATTGAGTTTTAAGTATTACAATGGCTTCTTTTAAGATTAACGTCTTATAGCTTCTATTTGTTTTAATAATCAATAGAAAAAGCCTCTTCCGAATGTTCGGAAGAGGCTTTTTCTATTTCTGGAATTTATTATTCTTCCGTAGCTGCTACCACTACTTTTTTGTTCTTCATCATGTTGTATGCAATCGGAGATGCAATGAACAACGAAGATAAAGTACCGATAACAACACCGAGGATCATTGCGAATGCGAAGCTGCGGATTGAATCACCACCGAGGATGAAGATACACAGCAATACGATCAACGTACTCAATGAAGTATTGATGGTACGAGCCAGTGTAGTGTTCAGAGAGTCGTTGAACAACTGACGCTTGTCACGTTTCGGATACAAGCCGAAGAACTCACGTACACGGTCGAAGATTACCACCTTATCATTAATAGAGTAACCGATAGCCGTCAGGATAGCACCGATGAATGTCTGGTCGATTTCCAGTGAGAACGGAACGATACCCCACAACAATGAGTAAGCACCGATAATCATGATCGTATCACAAGTCAGAGCTACGATAGAACCGATACTGTAAGCGATGTTGCGGAAACGGATCAAGATATACAGACCGATAGCGATCAGAGCCAGAACAACTGACCATACGGCACCTGTCTTGATATCGTCTGCGATACTCGGACCCACTTTCTGTGAACTAACGATACTACCGCCTGTGTGATTGTCACGGTCGATGAAAGTAGCCAGTGTGATGTTCTGTGTCAGCAACGGCTTCAGTGTTTCGTATAAGTATGATTCGATCTCAGAGTCTACATTGTTACCTTCGTCTGCGATACGGTAGTTGGTACTGATACGTACTGTCTTCTTGTCTGTACCGATAGCGATCACATTTACATTTACATCTTCACCAAACTTGTCAGCGATCAGTTCACGAACTTGTTCCGGTTCTACCGGATTCTCGAATTGTACCTTGAAGTTACGTCCACCGGTGAAGTCAATACTTTGACTTAAACCACGCAATGCAAACGAACCGATACAAACAAGGATAATAGCGCTTACGATGATCAGTGATTTCTTATTGGTTCCCATGAAGTCGAAACGGGTATTTACCAGCAAGTTTCTGGAAATCTTGGAAGTAAATGTCAGGTTCAGCCACTTGTCTTTATTCATGAAGTGTTCGTAAACCAGACGAGTCATGAACACAGCAGTGAAGAAGGATACAAGGATACCGATAATCAATGTAGTGGCAAAACCACGGATAGGACCTGTACCGAAGTTGAACAGGATGATACCGGTGATGATAGATGTCAGGTTGGAGTCGAAAATAGCAGAGAAGGCATTTGAATAACCGTCAGCCAATGCTTTCTTCACACCCTTGCCGGCACGAAGCTCTTCTTTTGTACGTTCATAGATAAGTACGTTCGCATCCACCGCCATACCGAGTGACAACACCATACCGGCAATACCGGACATGGTCAGTGCCGCCTGGAAGGATGAAAGGATACCCAGCGTGAAGAAGAAGTTCAGGAACAATGCGCAGTTGGCAACCATACCCGGGATGAAGCCATACATGGAACACATGTAGATCATCAACAGGATCAAAGCTACAACGAATGAGAAAATACCTGCGTTAATAGATTCCTGACCCAGAGACGGACCTACGATATCTTCCTGTACGATGTGGGCCGGAGCCGGCATCTTACCTGATTTCAATACGTTAGCTAAGTCCTTTGCCTGTTCCGGGGTGAAGTGACCTGTAATCTGTGAACGTCCGCCTGTGATTTCAGAGTTTACGTTCGGAGCAGAATATACATAGTTATCAAGAACGATAGCGATAGAACGACCGATGTTCTGCTTGGTCAACTGTGCCCAGCGGCGTGCACCGTCAGAGTTCATGGTCATGCTTACAGCCGGTTTGCTGTATTGGTCGAATTCGTCTTTTGCATCTGTTACTACGTCACCTTCCAACGGAGCTTTGCCGTTACGTTCGGTAGATTTGATAGCATACAATTCGAATGTCTGTCCTTTCTTATCGAATTCAGAAGGAGAAACACCCCATTTCAGACGAAGGTCTTTCGGAAGTTCTGACTGGATTTCAGGCATGCTCAGATATCTGTTGATATCGGCTGTATCCTTATAGTTAGCATAGCCGATCACCGGACCCTGACCGCTTGAATTCAACTGAAGAACAGCTAGCAACGGATATTGCTTTTTGATTTCTTCCATGTTTGCTCCCGCCTTTTCGTCTTTGGCATCTCCTTTCAGAGTAGCTGCGAGACTGTCGGCAACGCTTACGGCTTTCTTTGCCGGAGTAGCTTCTGCCAGCTTGGCTGCGGGGATTGTGTCTGCAGTTGCGTTAGTGGCTGTAGAATCAGCGGCAGTTTCCTGTGACAGGATAGCACGCAATTTTGAGTCAGCCGACTGCATAGCCGGAAGAATCTCTTTTGCAGTATATGTTTCCCAGAATTCGAGGTTGGCCGAACCTTGAAGAAGTTTTCTCACACGTTCCGGCTCCTTGATACCCGGAAGTTCCACCATGATACGGCCCATCTTATCTTCGAGGCTTTGGATGTTCGGCTGAACAACACCGAAGCGGTCGATACGGGTACGAAGCACGTTGTATGAGTTTTCAACGGCAGCCTTTACTTCTGCTCTCAATACTTTTTCTACTTCGGCATCTGATGATTTCTGGTTAACTTTATCTTTCAACTGTTGTGTTGCGAAAAGTTCGGAAAGTTTTGCGCCCGGAGCAGTCTTCTGGTATTCTCTGACGAACAAGGTAATGATATCGTCCTGGCTGTTGACAGCTTGTTTTGCAGCTTCATTCAGCGCTTTATTGAAGTTTTCATCCGGCTTGTTGTCAGCCAATGCTCTGATAACATCAGGCACAGAAACTTCAAGGATAACATTCATACCACCTTTTAGGTCCAAACCTAAACTGATCTCCATTTCACGACAATCTTTCAGCGTCCAGTTCCACAGCATTACTTTCTCATTGGAGAGAGAGTCAAGGTAGTCTTGTTCTACTTTCGGGTCGCCGTTCGCAATCTCTTTCGCCTTATTAGTGTAATGGCGGGTTACGAAGGAGAAGGAGAGGTAGAACACGCATACCAGCGTGAGTAGTACCGCAAAAACCTTTACAAATCCTTTGTTTTGCATTTTACTTTTAATTTATGATGATTACTTTTTTAATTTAATTTTCAGTTAAATTCTGTCGTATACAAGTCCATTTTGCCGCATACAAGGCTGCAAATATAGTTTTTTTTTCACATTCATATGTAATAAGCCCTCAAATATTTGATGTTTAAGGGCTTTTTTGCCGTTTTATTTCATTCCTCTGTTTTTCAGTAACGGCTCCAGGCTTGGTTCTGCACCGCGGAAATTCTTATAAAGTATCATCGGATCTTCGCTGTCTCCCTTTTCCAATACGTTGTAGCGGAAGAGGTCGGCAGTGTTTTTATCAAAGATTCCATGTTCTTTGAAGGCTTCAAAGGCATCATTGTCAAGTACATTCGCCCAAAGGTAACTGTAGTATCCGGCAGCGTATCCGCCAATGATATGATTGAAGTAAGTGACGCGGTAGCGGGGGGCAATTTCGGGGATCAGGCCGAGCTTGTCCATGGCTTCTTTTTCGAAAGCAAGCATATCCAGATTCTTTACATCTGTTATCATGTGAAGGTTCATGTCGAGGATGGCGGCAGCCAGTAACTCGGTGGTCATGAATCCTTGGTTGAACGTTTTCTGTTTCAGAATCTTTTCGATGATTTCATCGGGGATTACTTCTCCTGTCTGATAGTGTTTGGCATACATTTTCAGCACTTCCGGTTCGGTAGCCCAATGTTCGTTGATCTGAGAAGGAAGTTCAACAAAATCGCGTACGACATTGGTGCCGGAAGTCCCTTTGTATTCGCACTTTGTCAGTAAGCCATGCAGAGCGTGCCCGAATTCGTGGAACAGAGTTTCTACTTCGTCCATAGTCAGCAGAGAAGGGGTGTCGCCGACCGGTTTGGTGAAACTGCATACGTTGCATACCAAGGGGCGGGTTGCTCCCTGCTGTTCGCGGTAATTGCTCATCCATGCGCCACCGCTTTTTCCTGAACGCGGGAAATAGTCTACATAGAATATGCCCAGTTGGGAGCCGTCAGCGTCTTTCACTTCGAAGACTTCTACATCCGGATGATAAGTCGGGATACCTTCCAGTTTGTTCAGAGTGATACCATATAGTTTGTTGGCGACTGCGAAAGCTCCTTCACGTACATTCTCCAGTTTGAAGTAAGGTTTGGTGTCTTCTTCGGAGAGGTTGTATTTCTCTTTGCGGAGTTTTTCTGTGTAGTACCACCAGTCCCAGGCTTCCAGTTTCTCTCCTTTGCCTTCTTTGTCCATTAACTGTTGAAGTTCTGCGGCTTCGGCTTTCGCTTTCGGGAGGGCATAGCTCCAAAGGTTGTTCAGCAGACTCATTACGTTGCTGTCATTCTTTGACATTGTCTCATCCAGTACGAAGTTGGCGTAGTTGTTGAAGCCCAATAGCCTTGCTTTTTCCAGGCGGAGGGAGACGATCTTGCGGATCGTTTCTTTGTTGTCATTCTTGTCATTGTTATTGCCGCGGTTGATGTATGCTTTGTACATTTTCTCACGGAGAGGGCGGTTCTCAGCGTATTGCAGGAACGGAAGGCGGCTGGCGTTGTGCAGGGTGAACAGCCATTTCCCCGGTTGTCCGGCAGCTTTGGCTTCTTCGGCTGCGCTTTGGCAGAACCATTCGGGCAATCCGGCTAAATCTTCTTTCTTGTCTACGAAAAGCTGGAAAGCATTGTTTTCATTCAGTATATTATTGCTGAATGTGATGCCGAGAGTGGAAAGTTCTTTGTTGATTTCACGCAGACGTGCCTGTTTCTCTGCATCCAGATTAGCACCTGAACGGACAAATCCTTTGTAAGTTTTGTCCAGCAGACGTTTCTGTTCCGTGGTCAGATTCATGGAATCTTTCTGTTGATATACAACGTTTACACGTTTGAAAAGCTCCTGATTCAGGGAGATGTTATCTTCGTGCTCGGAAAGGACCGGTGCCATTTTGATAGAGAGCTCGGTCAGTTCATCGGTTGTTTCCGCATCCGTCATATTGAAGAAAATGGCGCTTACACGGTCCAGAATGGGTGCGCTGCTGTCCAAAGCTACAATCGTATTGTCGAAAGTAGGCACTTCCGGGCTTGCGATAATGGCTTGGATATTCTGATTCTGCTCTTCAATACCTTTCAGAAAGGCGGGTTCGTAATGTTCCAGTTTGATTTTATCGAAGGAAGGAACACCATACTCTGTTTGAAATTCAGTGAAGAAAGGGTTGCTTTCTGTTTTTGTTCCACAGGAGTACATCATACAACTTACTGCTAAAATGGTTAAAGTTTTTCTAATCATCATGGTATTTATTTAAGTTTTTCTGCTTTATTGCTTGCCTATATAGCACCAGATCGGGTAATGGTCCGAATCTTTGATCGAACGGTCTACGGTGCAGTTGTAGGCTTTCTGGTTGGGGCTGATCAGAATATTGTCTATCCGGAAATAGAATTTATTCAGATTATAGGAGATGCCCAGTCCCCTGCCGGATTGTGTAAAGGCGTCATCCAGCTGTTGAGTCAGGATGCGATGGGTATATGAAATGGAAGCGTCGTTGAAATCGCCACAGGCAATAATAGTCGGGTATTTGCTGTTTGCGATGGCGACGGCTACCGAATCCGCTTGCGAAGAACGGATGGCCGATGCTTCCGCCAGTTTCTTTATTAATTGCCGGAGACCCGTTTTTACCTTCTTTGCGTTCGGGTCTTTAATCATATCTTCATAAATCACCTTGTCTTCTTTCGTCAGTTTATTGGATTCCAGATGGTTGTTTATGAGGGTGATAGTGTCCTCGTTAACTTTGAGGGTGTACTGCATCGAACTGTTGTAGGTGCTTTCATACTTGATGGGACGTGCCGAAAGTATGGGGAATTTGGAGAAACAGGCCAACTGACTGCCTCCTTTTTCCGGATTGTGAATGGAACGGTAGGGATATGCTTTCAATGCTTTTCTGATGTCTTCGTCTGTCAGATATTTCTTGTTTTTGGTTGAATTGTACTCCTGAAGACAGATTATGTCAGCTTCACTGTCAGCCAGATAGGATAATATCGGATTCTTTCCTTCCTTTTTCTCCAGATTGTTAAATCCCATCACATTGTAAGAGAGGAATTTGATGCTGCCATCCGGTATCGTTTCTACTGTAGAATTGATGGGAATATAGGTGCGTATCTGTGGAATACATACCAGAAAACCGATGACCGGTAATAAGGCATAGCGGTAGCTGATGATTACCCAGAATAGGGTGAAACAGATGTTGACAGCAAGGAAGATGGGGAAGGCAAGCCCCAGGCAAGAAGCTATCGGGTGTATTTTCGGTTGAAGATACGGGCTATAGGCACTCAAAATCAACATCCCTACAAAGAGTGCGTTGACTGCCAATATCAAATAAAGGACAAATTTGCCAATGTGTTCCATTCTTTATCTTTTGCTTGCGTCGAACAAGCTCTTTTTCTCTTCCGTCGTCAGGCTTTCATAACCGGATTTTTTCAGCTTTTCCAAAATGCGGTCTACTTCATCCGATTGTGCTTTCTTACGGGCGTTATAATCGTAATCTTTCTCGCGACTTGTGTCGCTTCCATAATGTACTTTCATTTTTGGTTTGCGTTTCCATGTCTTTTTCTGAAACAGGGAAGCGAAGCCGTCAAGGAACCAGTTGATCCAGTAAGTCACGTCTTTGCCTTTGCTCAGACTGGCTGCAAACCAAAGTCCGGCAAGTGCGCCGCCTAAGTGGGCGATGTGTCCTCCGGCATTGTTGGATGTAATAAAGAGCAGGTCTGTTCCGATAACGATCAGTGCGAGGTATTTCAAACGGACGGCGCCGAAAAGGAAAAGTTGTACCCGGTAGTTCGGTTCTCTGTAGGCGGTGGCAGCTACGATGGCCAGCACGGAAGCGGAAGCCCCGACCAGTGTGGAGAACGGCAATGTCTGGCTGAAATAAGGGAAGATGTTATACGCTATCATGTAGAACAATCCTCCGCAGATGCCTCCCAATACATACAATCCCCGTAAATGCTTTCCCGAAAAGAAATAGAGAAACAGACTTCCGAACCAGTACAGCCAGAGCATATTGAACAGGATATGCAGGAAGCCTGCATGCATGAACATGTAGCTGAGCAATGACCATGGCTGAAGAATAAACCGGTGAAGGGAAGCCGGAAGGGCGAATAAATCGAATATTCCCGTTGCACTCAGGTTGAACAGCTGCAATATGACACTGATTAACGTACCGATAACAAAGATGCCTACGTTAATGTAAATCAGTCGGATGAAAGTGTTTCCTCTTCTGAACGTTTCTTTTAAATCAGTTATAATATGTCCCATTGTTTCTACTTTTTTTTCTCCAATACATAATCAGGATAAATCCGAATATCATACCTCCCAAGTGGGCGAAATGCGCGACATTATCTCCGGGATTATTGGCAAAGCCGGCATACAGTTCAATCAAAGCATAACCGATAACAAAGAATTTAGCTTTGATAGGGAAGGGCAGCGGAAAGATGAATAGCTGGTTGTTGGGGAACAACATACCGAATGCGAGCAAAATGGCATATACAGCTCCCGAAGCGCCCACGGTGGTCAGCATGTTCAAAAACTCTCCCATAGGAATAATTCCCGTTCCTATATCCACTTGTGAATAGTGGCTGTAGTCTACTATATATTTGATGTATTGCACTCCTTCCTGGATAAGTCCTGCACCGATACCACAGGCGATATAATAAAAAAGGAAACGTTTCGGTCCCCAGGTCCGTTCAAGAACAGTTCCAAACATGAAAACAGCAAACATATTGAAAAAAATGTGGCTGAACCCGCCATGCATGAACATATAAGTGATAAGCTGTGCCGGATTGAAGTCACTGGCGAGGAAAAAATGCAATCCCAGATAATTAGTCAGATCGATACCGTATCGTTGGGCGACAAGTGTCCCGAAAAAGACTAGTACATTGATAATTATCAGGTTTTTAGTTACAGTTGGCATAATTTTATATTCTGAATATTTAAGTAATGAACGCAAAAGTACGAATAAATTCTGTTTTAAAGCATGGAAAAGCTTCCCTATTAGCTCTTTTTCAATAATTTGCTGCGTTTTTTTTATGTTTTTATTTGATATGTTGTTTTGTTCATCTATATTTGTAAAGTCGTAATGGGAAATCTTTTGTGTAACATATATATTAATTAATCATTTTACGTATCATGAATAAGTCTGAACTTATTAGTGCAATGGCTGCTGAAGCTCAAATGAGTAAAGCCGATGCGAAGAAAGCTCTTGATGCTTTCATTTCTTCAGTTACTAACGCTATGAAAGCTGGTGATAAGGTAGCTTTGGTTGGTTTTGGAACGTTCTCTGTAAGTGAAAGAGCAGCAAGAACCGGTATTAATCCTTCTACAAAGGCAGCTATTACTATTCCTGCTAAGAAAGTAGCTAAATTTAAAGCTGGTGCTGAATTGTCTGCAGCTGTTGAATAAACATATAGTTGAAAGAAATTAGAAGAGGGAGGCGCGTGCGTCTCCTTTTTTTGTATCTTTGCGCGCAAGAAACAACTTGATTATGAAGATAGAAGATAAACTTGTAGCGTCCGTCATCAACGGACTAAAAGCACTTTACGGTCAGGAAGTCCCTGAGAAGATGGTGCAGTTGCAAAAAACGAAGAAAGAATTTGAAGGACATTTGACACTGGTCGTGTTCCCTTTTCTGAAAATGTCAAGAAAAGGACCGGAACAGACAGCGCAGGAAATTGGCGAATATCTGAAGGCGAACGAACCGGCTGTAGCTGCTTTCAATGTAATAAAAGGCTTTTTGAATCTGACTATTGCATCGGCTACCTGGATTGAGTTGCTGAATGAGATTCAGTCGGATGAAGAGTACGGCCTGGTGAAAGCTACCGAAACTTCTCCGTTGGTGATGATTGAGTATTCTTCACCGAATACCAACAAGCCGCTTCACTTAGGTCATGTGCGCAACAATCTTTTGGGAAATGCGCTGGCTAACATTGTGGCTGCAAACGGAAACAGAGTAGTAAAGACGAATATAGTAAACGACCGTGGTATCCATATCTGCAAATCCATGCTGGCATGGAAGAAATACGGAAACGGCGAAACTCCTGAAAGCACCGGCAAGAAAGGTGATCATCTGGTAGGCGACTACTATGTGTCTTTCGACAAGCATTATAAAGCGGAACTTGCCGAACTGATGGAAAAAGGCATGACGAAAGAGGAAGCGGAAGCTGCTTCTCCGTTGATGCAGGAAGCCCGCGAAATGTTGGTGAAATGGGAAGCCGGTGATCCGGAAGTACGTGCCCTGTGGGAGATGATGAACAACTGGGTGTATGCCGGATTTGATGAGACTTACCGGAAGATGGGGGTCGGCTTCGATAAGATATATTATGAATCCAATACTTATCTTGAAGGAAAAGAGAAAGTAATGGAGGGACTGGAAAAAGGCTTTTTCTTCAAAAAAGAAGACGGCTCTGTCTGGGTTGACCTGACTGCCGAGGGGCTGGATCATAAGCTGCTTCTTCGTGGCGATGGAACCTCTGTTTATATGACGCAGGATATTGGCACGGCCAAACTTCGTTTCGCTGATTATCCGATTGATAAAATGATTTATGTCGTTGGTAACGAACAGAATTATCACTTCCAGGTACTTTCTATTCTGTTGGATAAACTCGGTTTTGAATGGGGTAAAGGCCTTGTACATTTCTCTTATGGTATGGTAGAATTGCCGGAAGGTAAGATGAAATCTCGTGAAGGAACAGTCGTTGATGCCGATGACCTGATGGAAGAGATGGTATCGACTGCAAAAGAAACTTCGCAGGAACTCGGAAAACTGGATGGTCTGACGCAGGAAGAAGCAGATGATATTGCCCGTATTGTCGGTCTGGGTGCTTTGAAGTACTTTATTCTCAAAGTAGATGCCCGTAAGAATATGACTTTCAATCCGAAAGAGTCTATCGACTTCAATGGTAATACAGGACCGTTCATTCAATATACGTATGCCCGTATTCAGTCTGTGCTTCGTAAAGCGGCTGAGTCTGGAATTGTGATACCTGAACAGATTCCTGCTGGTATCGAACTGAGCGAGAAGGAAGAAGGATTGATTCAGTTGGTTGCTGACTTTGCGGCAGTTGTAAAACAGGCCGGAGAAGACTACAGTCCGTCTATTATCGCGAATTATACCTATGATCTGGTGAAAGAATATAATCAGTTCTACCATGATTTCAGCATTCTGCGTGAAGAGAATGAGGCGGTAAAAGTATTCCGTATTGCTCTGTCTGCCAATGTAGCAAAAGTGGTTCGTTTAGGAATGGGCTTGTTGGGCATTGAGGTACCTTCCAGAATGTAATACCTGCCCTGAACAAAATATATTTATGTGTTCCGGAACGGGACTGGGATGTTGTTGAATAGAAAAAGACTGTCCGAAAAGGAATTGTACTCTATCTTTAAGAAAGACTTTGGGTAAAGTTAATGATAGGGATTACATACTTTTCAGACAGTCTTTTTTATTATTGGGTAATTACTTTCGAATTATCAGGGTCTTTCCACCAATATGGATTGGAAGCGCCGAAGCTGGATGCCCAGTCACCAAATTTAGGATACGCTTCCAAAATGCTTGTCGTTTCTACTGGTACAAGGAAATCGGTACCACGTTTAGTTCCTACACTGATACCGCTAATCTGCAGTCCCGTTGGCATATTCTCATTATTTACATAATATAATCCCTCATCAGGCCTGGATACATCACTACCTGTGCCGAAATAAGAGAAATTCATTTTACTTGTTGGAGGGAATTTCACAATATGTGCTTCTTTATCACGTCCTGTATTGGCAGAAATGATGATAAAGGGGTTCATATTAAATTTGCTGTATGTTTGTTCCCAAAATTTGTTATTAAAGAAAGGAGTAAATGCTGTTTCTGTAAATCTTTCTTGGGCGACGTCTATCGTTACAGTAAACGTTTTGTTTATAGCTGCTTTTTGATTGTCAAAAAGGATAATAGTGGGATAATTTTGACCAGGTTCCCGGTCTTGCCCTTCCATGAATTGTGAGACGATTCCGCCGGATTCTACGGTTATTTTCTTTATATCACTATTTGCTATACCTGTGAGCTGGTAACCAAAACCGTTTTGCCAGTTTGCGCCATCATGTTTAGGCACAAATGTATCTATAACTTTTACGACTTTACTTGTGAGAACACTCTTATAAATTTCGCGCTTATATTCGACAATCATATCATTCATGTCATAATCTCCTTTGGATGGCCAAAAATCTTCAAATGATAATACACCTTTAAAGGAGTTATAAATCTCTTTGTTGTCAATGGATTTGTCTGGGAGTTCTTCTACACCACCAGTCTCAATGGCTGATCCATCTGAGAAATCAAGATAGAATACGGCATCGCCAAAGTTTCCTTTTCTGGTATTATCTCCTGTCGGTTCAAAGTTGGTTGCATCCTCCATACCAAATGCAACGACTTCTCCTGATTTGTTCTTTAGGGCAATGGTACGGTGTTCTTTGCTCTTATTCAGATCACGAATAGAATAGAAAGTACGTTTATTATTCATAATCTCCTTTGTGCCTTGGTTGTAGGAAGACTCAATAAGAAACCATGCTATGCTTACTCCCGCAGGGAACTCGTTCACGAACTTTGTGCCATCCCAATATTTCAGTTCTACTCTGTCGCCGGTATACATACTACCTGCTGTACTGCTGGAATTACACACGGCAGTCGATATGCGCGGATAGGCAATGATCGGTGTAACTTGACTTATATCAGTCGGCTTCTGATCGGTAGGGTAGGTGAAATAACCGACTGTGTTTTGTTTGGTACCTGTACTGCTGAGCATAACCAGTCCTATTTCTGTTGGTTTCTTAACATTGATTTCTATATTTACATTATCACCTATATATTCAGGATAATAATCTTCCATCGCTGCACTTCCACCCGGCTTAATAAAAACTTCACGGATATTATACATGAGCTGCCCATCTATTTCCGTTGGAGTAGAAGAAAGATAAGTAGGACATCCTATCTCATTCCATTCACCTAAAACCTGGAAACCTTCCGGATATTTGTAGCCGCTATTGGTAACCCCTCTACTCGTACCCTTCGCATTTCTCTTACTTTGTATAAAAGCTTGCTGATCAAAAGATACTTTTCCGTTTGTAATTTGTAGCTGAATCGGGCTGACAGTTCCAAGATAGTCTGAATAAAGGTAAAGTTCTGTAAGATAAGACGGAATAGATATGAAATCATTAAAGATTCCTTTTTTATCCGTAGCCCCGCGATAGACAGGCTCTTCTTTTGTCTTGATAATGTTTCCATCCTTATCTTCCGATAGCGGATTTTCGGCATATAACTCAAAAACAACCTGATAATTTAAACCATAGTTTAAATCAACTGTGCAACTGGAGGATGTTGTAAAGCCAAAGTATTCATCTGCAGTTTTTTCTTCTGGAGCCTGATATAAGTCCTTTTCCATACAACTGGCTAACGAGAGTGCGCATAGTACCCCCATTGAGAGAGATTTGAAATTGTTTGTTTGCATAACTGTGTTCTGATAATTTGATTGTGACCCGCAAATGTATGCATTTAATATATCAAAACAAAGAGTTAGGAAATAAATCGTTTAAAAAGAAATATATAGCATGGTAAATACAACAAAAGTCCGGTAACCAGTTGATATAGGTTACCGGACTTTGATGTCTCATTGGATGCAAATATTATTTCTTTTTTGCGGTTCGTTTACCTTTGGCAGAAGTGCCAGGACCTTTCTCATCTTGTATTTTGATTAGATCGAAGCAACTCTTCAAACTCAGATCTTGAGGAACAATGTCTTTAGGGATCTTGTAATTATTACCTTTGTATGCAATGTAAGGTCCGTACCGACCATTCAGAATCTCCAGTTCCGGTTCTTCATCAAATTTTTTGATATGGCGTTCTGCTTCTTTCGTCCGTTTTTCCAGAATCAGCTGCTCTGCTTCTTCCAGAGTAACTTTCATCGGATCAAGTGTTTTCGGCAGTGATACATATACCTTGTTATGCTGGATGTAAGGACCAAAGCGACCTATACCTACAGTGACAGTCTTTCCTTCATACTCACCTAAAGTACGCGGTAGCTTGAACAGTTCCAGCGCTTCCTCTAGGGTAATGGTCTCCATGGACTGCCCTTTCTTCATCTGGGCAAAGCGAGGCTTCTCTTCATCATCTGCGGCACCGATCTGTACTACAGGGCCGAAACGACCGATTTTCACAGATACAGGCTTGCCTGTTTCCGGTTCTTCTCCCAGCATACGTTCGCCGACTTTATGTTCTGTCTTTATGGATAATGTCTTCTCTACTGCCGGATGGAACTGATCATAGAAAGTCTTCATGATCGAAGTCCATTTTACTTCTCCTTCCGCTATTTCGTCAAATTCCTTTTCTACACTGGCGGTAAAGTTGTAATCCAGAATATCCGGGAAGTATTCGGTAAGGAAGTCATTCACCACAGTTCCTGTATCTGTAGGAAAGAGTTTCGACTTTTCTGCTCCCGTCACTTCATTGTGACTTTCATCTTTAATCTGATTGTCTTTCAGTGTCAGCACATTAAATGTACGCTCTTCACCGTCTTTATTTCCTTTTTCCACATATTCGCGTTGCTGAATAGTAGAAATCGTAGGAGCGTATGTGGACGGACGACCGATACCCAGCTCTTCCAGTTTACGTACAAGGCTTGCTTCCGTATAGCGTGGCGGGCGTTGAGTGAAACGTTCAGTGGCAACGATAGGTCCATATTCCAGTTTCTGGCCTTTTTTTAAAGGAGGCAACAGACGGCTCTCATCTTCCTGTTCATTCTCATCGTCGTAAGACTCACGGTATACACGTAGGAAACCATCGAACTTGATAACTTCGCCGATGGCAGTGAATGCATCACCGCTTTTGCTTATAGAGATAGTAGCAGTAGTCTTTTCCAGTTCCGCATCCGCCATTTGTGATGCGATGGTGCGCTTCCAGATCAGATCATACAGTTTCTTTTCCTGTGCTGTGCCTTCTATGGATTGATTTTCCATGTAAGTCGGACGAATGGCTTCGTGCGCTTCCTGTGCTCCCTTCGTCTTTGTTTCGAAGTGGCGCGGATGTACATAGCGTTCGCCCATCATCTGTATGATAGCGTCTTTGCTGCTGGCTGTTGCATATTCCGACAGGTTGACGGAGTCCGTACGCATATAAGTGATAAATCCGGATTCGTACAAACGTTGTGCGATCATCATCGTTTGTGCTACGGTATATCCCAGTTTGCGTGCCGCTTCCTGTTGCAGGGTGGAAGTTGTGAATGGAGCCGGCGGTGTTTTCTTTACCGGACGGGTGGTTATATCTTCAATCGTAAAAGTCGCTCCCTTACATGCGTCAAGGAATGCTTTTGCTTCTTCTTTCGTCTTGATACGGCGTGACAGTTCCGCTTTCATTTCTACCAGCTTGCCGTCTGTATCGGGAACCAGGAATATGGCAATAACCCGGTAAGCGGCTTCTGATTTGAACGCATGAATTTCGCGTTCACGTTCTACAATCAGGCGGACAGCTACCGACTGTACGCGTCCTGCCGACAGAGATGGTTTAACTTTTCTCCAAAGTACAGGAGACAATTCAAAACCTACAATTCTATCCAGGATTCGTCGTGCCTGCTGTGCATTTACGAGGTTGAGGTCGATATTGCGTGGTTGCTCGATTGCTTTTAAAATAGCACCTTTGGTAATTTCGTGAAATACGATTCGCTTTGTGTTTTCCGGTTTTAGTTTTAATACTTCATACAGATGCCAGGCAATAGCTTCTCCCTCGCGGTCCTCATCGGATGCGAGCCATACGGTTTCTGCCTCTTTAGCTTCTGCTTTCAGCGTGCTGACCAAAGCCTTTTTGTCTGCCGGAATTTCATAATCGGGTTTAAAATTCTTATCTACGTCGATACTGAATTCTTTCTTCTTCAGATCACGTATATGTCCGTAACTAGAAAGGACTTTGAAATCTTTCCCGAGAAATTTTTCAATCGTTTTTGCTTTTGCCGGAGACTCGACAATGACAAGGTTTTTTTGCATAATTCTTTCTTTTATAATGGCTTGTACCATAATATTTCGGGGCAAAAGTAAAAAAAAAGATTCGCCCTACCTTATAATATAAGGAGAAACTAATATTTTTTTGGAAAAAAATAGGTTTTGAGTAAATCTGCATTTCTTTTGTATGTGCAAGTATTATTAAAGAAATGTTCTATAATTAAGGGGAAATTAATATAAAACAGTTTTATTTAAATAGAATTTCCTATATTTACACCTTTGTACAGTATTATGTGGCTATTTATGAGAAAGATTCTATTTAAAATATATCTATTGTTTTTCTTTGTAGGTATTGCACAACCTATATTGAGCCAGTCTCCTTATTATTATTACAAACAACTCGGAATAAAGGAAGGACTCTCACAGTCGAAAGTACAATGTGTTCTGAATGATCATCGGGGGTATCTTTGGATTGGTACGGAATCCGGTTTGAATTGTTATGACCGTGACCATCTGAAGCAATATCTGCATCGGCCGGGAGATGAAAGAACACTGCCTTCCAACAATATCACTTTTATCGCCGAGGACTCTTTATGCAATCTATGGGTAGCTACGATGAACGGCATTTGCCTTTACGACAGAGGGAGTGATAGTTTCAGAACTTTATCGAATAATGGTAAACCGATCTATGTTGCTTCCTATTTATTGGTTGAAGGAGGAATCTTACTGGGAGGATCAGGAGCTATATACAAATATGTCTATGCCACTAATAAGCTGGAACCTTTGTATTATGCGCAAGACCCTGTTTATTACAATCCCTTTTGGCAGATGATACGTTATGATGAAGAGAATATCCTGCTCAATTCACGTTGGCACGGCATATATTCCTTCAATATGAAGACGTATGAAGTGAAGAAAATAGAGTCGTTTACAGAAAATAACTATACCAGTATCTATCTGGACTCCTACAAGCGTCTGTGGGTAAGTGTTTATGGTAACGGACTGTATTGCTATCAGGGAGACCAGTTGATAAAACACTTTACGGCGTCAAATTCTCCTTTGACGTATGATGTCATTCATGATATCATGGAGAGAGATAATCAGCTTTGGGTAGCCACTGATGGTGGTGGAATCAATATAATCTCTTTAGATGATTTCTCATTTACTAATATTCAACAAAAACAGGATGATGTTCATTCCTTTCCAGCCAATACTATATACCGCCTCTATCTGGACCCGGCCAATAATATGTGGGCAGGCAGTATCAGAAGAGGGTTGATTGGTATAAAGAATGTGTATGCCTGTTCTTATCAGAACGTTCCTTTTGGCAATCTGTACGGATTAAGCAACCAGACTATTAATAGTTTCTTTCAGGATAGTGACGGAATAGTCTGGGTGGGAACTGATGGGGGAGGTATCAACCGGTTTGATCCGGTATCGGGTACCTTCAAACATTATCCTGCCACCAAATATGAGAAAGTTGTCTCCATTGTGGAATATACTCCTGACGAACTGTTGTTCTTCTCCTTTAATAAAGGACTCTTTATCTTTCATAAGAAAACGGGGCAGATACGTCCCTTTGTGCTGATTGACAAGGAAATGAATGATCAGACCTGTATCAATGGTTTTTCTGTCAATATCCAGCGGATAACGAAGACTAAAATTCTTTTCAGTGCCCAGCATATTTTTATATATGATATGGTCACCCGTAAATTTGATATAGTGGCTACTATGGGAGAAGAGTACGAGCGTCATTCTCCACTGATAATAGCTACGAAAGGTGCAAAGACATACCTTTCCGATCTGAAGAATATTTGTGAGTATGATTCTTCGGAAGGGACTTTCCGGACGATTTATCAAGGACAATACACTATCAATGACGCCTCTATGGATCAGGATGGTATTTTTTGGCTGGCTTCTACCGAAGGTTTGGTACGTTATGATCCACGGACAGGGAAGAGTGAACTGATAAATACAAGCCTGTTTCAGGATGTAGCTTCTGTTGTTGCCGATAATCAATATCGAATCTGGATAGGAACGAGACGTCATTTATTTGTTTATTCTTCCCGTACCCATAATTTTACTACCTTGGAGGAAGTAGATGGAGTTTTGCCTAACGAATTCATCTTTCATGCTACTCTTCTGGCCAAAAACGGAGATGTTTTTGTCGGTGGAACTACAGGCATGACGGTGATAAACTCTGCCGTTCATTTTGATACAGATGAGGATTATACGGTCGAACTGCTGGATGTATTATTAAACGGTCTGCCTGTCTCGTTATCCGAAGAGCCGCAGGAAGCGGCTGAAATAATTCAGATTCCCTGGAACTTTTCTTCCCTGCAACTGAAAGTTCTGCTGAATGAAAGCGATGTGTTCCGCAAGAATTTCTTTCGTTTCAATATAGAGGGGCTCGATCAGGAATTGGCGAGTTCCAATTCAAACTCTTTGGTTATCAATTATCTGCCGATAGGGGAGTATACGATTACCGCTTCTTATTATACCCGTGACGGAGGGTGGAGTATGAAACAACCCATTCTGCATGTTGTGGTTACTCCGCCTTGGTGGAAGACCGGTTGGTTCTATGTGGGATTATATATATTGTTGGGAGCAGTGGCTTATAGCATTGTCTACTACTTCTATCGCAAGAAGAAAGCCAAACAGAAGCGGGAGATTATGCGTCTGAAAAATAAGATGTATGAAGAAAAGATTAATTTCCTGACGAATATCAGTCATGAACTTCGCACTCCTCTTACACTGATTTGCGCACCATTAAAGCGTATTATCAATCAGGAGTCGGACAAGCAGGATGTGGAAAAGTTGTTGGTCCCGATCTATAAGCAGGCATACCAGATGAAGAGTATCATCGATATGGTACTCGATGTAAGGAAGCTGGAAGAAGGAAAAGATATGCTGCATATATTGCCGCATCCTTTGAATGAGTGGGTGCGCTCTGTCGGAGATAAGTTCATCAATGAGTTTCATGTGAAAGGTATCAGACTCGAATATGAGTTGGACGAACAGATAAAAGAGGTACCTTTCGATCAGAATAAGTGCGAGTTCGTTCTTTCTAACTTCCTGATGAATGCGTTGAAGTTTAGCGAATCGGGCACCACTACTACACTGATTACCACCTTGTCACAAGAGAAAGACTGGGTTCGGATCTCTGTCAGGGATGAAGGGATGGGACTGAATATGGTAGACACAGACTCTCTTTTCTCCAGTTTCTATCAGGGGGGACATGAAAAAGGAGGAAGCGGCATCGGATTATCCTATGCGAAGAGTCTCATCACACACCATAAAGGAAGAGTGGGCGCTTCGAATGCAGCGGGAAAAGGGGCCATCTTTTATTTTGAACTACCCTTATTCACGGATACTTGCGGACAGCTGGAACCGGCTTCTGTGGAAGCAGCTACAGGCGTGGAAGTGAATGAACCGGATAGAATCGATTATACCTTCCTGAAAAAATATTCAGTGATGGTGGTCGAAGATACTCCCGAACTGCGAAGTTATCTGAAAGAAACGCTGAGTAATTATTTTGCCCGTGTATATGTTGCCAAGGATGGGAAAGAGGGATTGGAACAGATCAAAGACCGATTGCCGGATATTATCATCAGTGATGTCATGATGCCCCGGATGAATGGGTTTGAACTTTGCCGGGAAGTGAAGACTAATCTGGATATCAGCCATATTCCTTTTGTCTTATTGACCGCCTATCATAATTCTCAGAATATGTATACCGGTTATAAGACTGGAGCGGACGCCTTTTTGCCGAAACCTTTCGAAATAGACGGTTTGCTGGCATTGATTCATAATCAGTTGAGGCAGCGCGAACAGATACGGGCAAGATATAAAGATGATAAGCTCTTGACGCATAAGGAAGTGAGCTTTAGTAATGCGGATGAGACTTTCCTGCTGAAATTGAATACATTGATTGCGGATAATATGAGTAATCCGGATCTGGATGTTGCGTTTATAGCTACTAATATGTGTATCAGTCGTTCGTTATTATTCAATAAAGTGAAGGCCATCACGGGTATGGGGATTGTAGACTATGTGAATAAGCAGCGCATTGAGCAGTCAATCGTGTTACTTACTACTACTACCATGAACATTACTGAAATCTCCGAAGTGGTCGGCTTCTCTTCTTTGCGTTATTTCAGTAAGGTTTTCAAGTCTATTAAAGGAGAGATTCCTTCCGCTTATAGGAAGCAGGATAAGTAAATCGCATTGATAACTTGGACTTAGGAACATATACTAGAAATAAAAAAATAAATATTAGTCTCATACTCTCATTCTATATGAGGTAAATAGCATATAATCAGTGTGATATACAATGAGAGATACTTCTTCTATAAGGTATCTCTCATTGTTTTCTACGCAAAATGCCTTCAATTTAGCTTATCTCTCCTCCTTTTTTGCTCATCTCTCATTCCCTTTCCTTGCGTAAGTAGGTAAAACTGTCTGCCTTTTGAGGGTTAATATCTCATATATCAGTTTCAAATAATAGGTACTTTGTAGCTCGGATACCTTATATCTTTGCCATATCAAGCCTATATACTTATGTTTTCTTACCGACATCTTCATCGTTCCACCCGGGTGAAACGATCTTGCCACTAGAGTGGAGAAATCTGTTCACTCTAGTGATGAGATCAGATCACTCGAGTGGAACGATGAAGATCTCCTATTAAAAATCTGATAACAATAGGTGAAAAGCACAACAGGATAGGGTCTTCTGCATAAGAGAAAGCGGTATATCTCGTCTATTCCATCATTTCTCTGCCTACAACGTTTATGAGCTTTAAGTCATAGTTATCATTGTGGGCATCTTGGAATAATTGCCAGATCATCACGCCGGCATAGTCGTTTTCTTTGATGAACTTACATTTGTTGGCTATAGTAGGGCGGCCGTTATAATAAGTCTTGCCTATATTATCCTTGTCCGCTGCTTCATTTCCAAGATGTTTGAGTATGCCGCTATAGCGGATTCCACGAACGTCATCCACTGCGCCTTGCAGACTTTCCTCCCAGGAATATCCATAAAAAGGAAGTCCTCCCACTATTTTACTTTTGGATGCCCGACATTGTTCATTCCAGTATTTGAGGTCTTTCACAAAGTCATCGTATGAAGCATGCTGGACCGGTTTATCGGTAAACGCTCCCCGGTCATAACTCATCAGGTTGATATAGTCGAAGTATTGCTCCCATTCGGTTCCGTAATTAAGCCAGCGGCTGTTGACGGCACAGGTCATCAGCATATTTTTCTCTTTTGCCAGGTATAAACCTCTGGCAAAAACCAATAATGAGGGGAAATTCTTATCCCAGTTGTCATATTCCTCATAATCGATGTCGAAGCCGTCCAGTTTATATTCTTTAGTGAATGCAATAATCTGCTGTATCAGTTCTTTTCTGGCTTTCGGATCATTGATGGCGGTAGTGAATTCTCCCGGACTGTTCTTAGCCAAAGATATCAGAATCTTGACATTATGCTTGTGAGCCGTTTCACGTACACTTTCAATTCTCTTCCGGACAGGATTAATGTTTAGAGTGCCGTCTGCTTTTACTCTTGCAAAGCTGGCATTGATATGCGTCAGATATTTCCATTCTATCGTAGGAAATAAACTTTCAAACTCCCAGTCGTCAAGCGCAAGGTAGCCGATAACTACTTTCTGGGTGACTTCCGGTTGGGGCTGAGGCTGCGGTTGAGGCACATTGGGCACCTGTGGGTTGTTGGTATTAGAAGAGGGTCCGCAACTAGTGAATAAAATGCTTACAGCCGTTAATAATGCGTATAATACATGTTTCATGTTTAATAAGTAAAAAAGATTTAATACCCGAAAACAAATAGAGGAATGAAAGTTTTGAATAGTCTCTATACTTCCATTCCTCCTTCTTTAGAAGTTCCTAAAAACCTTGGCTCCTACCTTAAAACCTATTTATCTAACTTGGTTATTTTTACCCAGTCAATTTCCATGATGGCAGGTAAGTTGGCATCATCGATAGGACCTGCCCATGAGCCCGGTCTGTCTCCTCCTAATCCCATGTTCAGGATGAGATAGAATGAAGAATCTTTTGTGAACGGCCATTGCTTCATTTCTGCTTCATTCTCCAGTTTCAGGTTTGAGTAAGAGAAAGTCTCCTGTCCATTGACGAAGAAAGTCAGTTTGTCTTCGCTCCATTCTAAAGCGTAGATGTTCCAATCCTGATAATTGCAAGTTACTTGTGCGGTGTTGGACGGATCTTTGATGTTCAAATCATACGTGTAGTGAGTATGTATCGTATGATGGATCGCGGATTCCTGTTTCACATGTTCCATGATATCGATTTCTCCGCAATTCGGCCATCCGTCATAGATATATTTCTTCGGCATCATCCAGATAGCGGGGAATGCGCCATTGGGGTAACTGGTGATTTTGGCTTTTACTTCCACCCGTCCGAAGGTGAAGTCAAACTTACCTTGCGTTTCGATACCGCCGGCTTTGTATTCATCACCTATTTTTTCGGCTTTCAGTATAAGTCTGCCGTCTTTTACGTAAGCCTGGTCATAACTTTCGGACATTTCGTCGTTCCAGTCGGAGCCTGCTTTCTGGCAGAGTACCCATTTGGTCGGGTCCGGATTGCCGTCCACATCGAACTCGTCCATGAAGAGAACGTCCTTCATGGTGTCGTCAAACTTGGTCAGTACGATAGTATAGGTCGTTGTTTGATTGTCTTCGGTGGTGACGGTCACTGTCTGCTCTTTTTTCCAGTTGTGTACAAATGTTGCCGGGTCCGGTGAGATGGTGGCTCCATCGCTCATTAGCGTATAGTCTACGCCGGTGATGGTATTGGCATCCTCGATCGTACCGATTTCCACTCTGTGGGTTGTCTGGTCTATCTTCCCATGATAATAGGAAGTCGTATTCGCTGACACATTATTTACTGCTACGGCAAAATCAGTGAGCGGATATTTCTTTTCCGGAGTGATGTAATTGGTCTCATCATCCGAACAGGCAGCAGTGGAAAATCCGATGATTGCCATGTTCAGTATAAGTAATATTTTTCTTTTCATCATAACTTTTTTGGTTCGTTCATTATTTTACGTTGGTAGTAAAGTACCTGCCAGTTTGTACAGGCAGGTACTTTTTCTTTGTCAATGTTACGTTGGCTATTCGCCCCACTTCAGCGGTTCGATGTATTCCCATTTGCGTAGCGGCAGTGTGCCATCGTTGCAGCGCACCATGATCTGTCCACCTTTCTCAACAAGAATATTTCCTGGTACTTTCCAGTCCTGGGTACCATCGGAGATAGTGGAAATGATAAACTCATCGTTGAGGTACCATTCTACCCTAATCCATGTACCGGTTTCATTTTCTTCTTGCAGGATATTCCATCCCAACTTATTGTCAGCATTCGTATCCAGTGTTTTCACCGTTCCGGCTGCACCGCTAAATACTTTCTGGCTCCATGGAGTAGTGCTGAGGTCACTCTTTCCGCCTGCCACGTGCCAACGGAATTCGGTCCACGGAGTGGCATTAATCATGAAGAACATATTCATGTTGCCGTTGAACGGTCCGATGTAGATATTATATCGTCCAGGCATCAGTTGGCTGCCAAAGTAATAATCTCCGCTCACCTCTCTGTTTTCTTCGTTCACGGTAGTTCTTGATGATTCTGAACTGGCTTGTTTGATTCGTATGGTAGTAGTCACCGGTTCTATTCCTTCTTCATCACTGAGGGAAGAGAGAATGATGGTTCCGTTGCGTACCGAAGAGCTAGTGCTGTATTCTGCTACATTGATAACCAAATCGGCACTTCCATTAAATTCGGTTTGCTCAAATTCATACCATGTTTCGTCTGACGGAATCTCTTTCGTAACTCCCCAGCGTGAATTGGCTACTACGTGAATAGTCAGCTTTCCGCCCACAGCTTCCACTTCATACCACTTGCCGTTTTCGGGCTGTGCGGGTTCAATCTGTACACCATCTTGGGTGATGTTCACTTCCTGTTGTTTGTCACCATTGCGGTCATATAAAGTTACCACTCCGTAACGCATGGCACCGGTATTGGGGGTTGCTTTCAGTTCCACTGTACCGTTTTCCATTCCGGAAGCTCCTTGACTGATGGAAAGCCACTCTTCTCCATCAGTCACCTTGGCTGTCCACTTTTGATTGCTAAGCACACTGAACACTTCGGGCACATTTCCGTTTTTTTCAATCATATCCACTCCTTCGTACTCTAAGTAGGCAGTACCTTTTTGAGTCAGTGTGAATTTTTTACCGGTCCAATAATCGCTCTTGATGTTAATGACCTCAGTACGATCGTCCAAGCTGGTATTTTCCTCACATTTGATGGTTACATCGTATGTCTTTTCCGGGTTATCACCCGTGGCTGGTGAAATGGCATACCAGTCACCTTTGTTTTCTCCGAATATTTCCCATGGATCGGTTGATTTCACCTGGAAAGTGACGCTCAGTTCATCGGTTGTGCCGTCGGCGGGTAGTAGATATGAGTCTTCTACACGGTAGCGCAGGTCGACAGCCTTTTGCTTCTCATCGTCATCACAGCTTTGCAACACAGGAACTGCTGCCAGTAGTGTGAAAAGTCCTAAGAAGGCTATTTTATGTAATTTATCAGATTTCATAAACACTTCAAGTTATTGTTTACACATTTATTCATAAACTTCATAGTCTAACGACTTAAAGACGATGGTACATTCCGGTGAGAATGGACCGCTGAATCCGGAATAGAATATTACGCCTTTATGTCCATCCAAGTCAAAGGCATTGTGTTTCTTACCGGAATAGTATACTTTTCCGTTGATAGAGAATGTTACGTTTACTTTTGTCGCGTCTTCCGGATCAACTTTGGTATCTAACTCAATGGTTTTGATGTCGTTCATGCTTTCTTCCAGCGTAAATTCTTCAGCTGTCCAGTCGTAGTGAAGTTTAAAACTGGATTTTGTTGTTGAATCTTGCGGATAAATTCTGATTTGTATCCAACCTGCACCGTTTGCTGCACCATTCCAGTGCCATGTGTCACCATTCAGGTAAAGGAATCCATCCGTTCCGGCAGGCATATTGACGCTTTCAAAGTTCCAAACGATTTTCCCCTTTCCATAAGAGAAGTTGGGCACATATCTATTTTGCGCATTGCTTCGTATGGTTGCATATCCTGTTTCCGGGTCAATATCTTCGGCTCCGTCTGCCCACATATTTCTAGGCTGTCTCACTTCAACGGGTACACCTTCAAATCCCGGAACATTGCTCTTGGGATAAAGCAACACATGTCCCACTCTTGTAATAAACAAATTGTTGTATCCTGCTTTAAGCGTCAGATTATTACCATCAGCTTCGGCACTTAGCCATTCCTTAAATTCGGCAGGAACCTCTACTTTCCACTCTACGCTGGAGTTGATTTCGATGTTTTTCTCTCCGCCCATGCCATTCAGTTGGTTGGTTTTTTCTTCTTCATTCTTGGGCTCGATGATGATACCGTCTTGTGTAATGGTGAATGATTTCTCCTGAAACTCTGTCTTGACAGTGATTTCAGCTGTTCTTACACCTCCTGTATTTTCTGGTATTGTGATGGTTATGGGAATTTTGTTGCCATCTTCATTACCATCGCCCGAAGCCGGAGAGATTTGTTCTACAAACTGTGTGGAAGGAATTATTTGGAATGGCTTGTTTGACACAATATTGAAAGAGATGGTTCCACCTACTGTCGGCACAATCTGGTCGTAAGGAATTACTACTAAATCTTCTTTCGAAGCCTGCTCGATAGTAACTACCTTGGTGCCTTCAACGCCTTCTGCCTTGATAGTCAGTTTGGCTGTACGTGCTTTCTTTCCTGTATTGTTTTCCATTGTCACCACAATCTCCGACACAAGTGAGCTGGCTGCACTCATCGAAGGAGTCGGCTTGCACCACTGCTGGTCACTTTCGATCGTCCAGGGAGTGTTGGAGCTGATGTTGAACACTACATTGCTTGGAGAAGTTGCCAAAGCAGTATAAGACTCCAAAGCATCTATCTGGATATTGAGAGGACCTTCCGGCTGTGAGTCGATGTCAAACTCCTGGCATGCTACAAAACTGAATGTGCACAGTGCAAGAATCAGTTGCATTAACGTGTTGCTATATAACTTTTTCATATATCTTTTAAATATTAGATTAGACAATTAATTACCATCCTGTGTTTTGAGGATTTAAGTTTGTATTCTTGTATAGTTCGCTTTGAGGGATCGGATACAGATACATGCAATCTCTCCAGTTACGGGTTTCGTAAAGGTTCTTGTAGAAGTTGAACGTACCGTCCGCTTGCTTCTCGATCTTTACTCCGTATAGTTCCCGTTGGGTAGTATCGGCAATCTTCCATCTCCGTACATCCCAGAAACGATGATCTTCGAAAGCAAACTCTACACGCCATTCATTGTACAGGCGTTCCATGAATTCATCTTTTCCCATGGAAGGAATCAACGGCATATCGGCATTCTTTCTCACTTCATTGATAGCCCACAGAGCAGAATACTTATAAGTCTCATCTGTGTAATTGACATCATTGAAAGCGTTGACCATAGATTCCGCATACGTTAGTAATGTTTCCGCATAGCGGTAAATCACCCAATGATGCTTGCTGACAGCTTCTTTACCCGGTTCAAAGCTAGTAGCTTCCTGAATGTACTTGCGCAGGAAGTATCCTGTCGGTGAACCGCCTTGTGATACGATTCCGTCGTCGGCGCCACCTTTGAAGGTTTCAATGGTGTAGTCTTTAAACGACATTCCGTTGGCAAGAATAGCGCGGTAGAAACGTTTGTCACGATTCTCATAAGGTGATTGCGGGTCAAATGCAGGGTCTTCGCAAACCCATCCTGTGTTTTCTAGGGTTACTTTGTAACCGTTGACTGTCTCGAATGCGTCCACAAGGTTTTGTGATGGGTAATTGCTGTATGGGATAAGACTGGAAGTGCGTGTTCCCGCAGTCATGCGAAGCGGGAGATTAAACATTTCGAAGTCCGAGTCATCACCATTGATCCTCATCAGTACAACTTCTTTTGAGTCGAGGTTGTTGGCACTCTCCTGGGGGTCGAGAGAGTAAAGCCCTGTGTTGATAATATCTATTGCTGCTTTGGCAGACTTTTTCCACAATTCGGTATCCATAGAAGGATTATGTAGCTTACTGGCAGCATATAGCAGTGCTTTTGACTTTACTGCCATTGCAAAGCCTTTGGTCACTCTGCCGATTTCTGCTCCCGGTTCGTTTACATAGCTGTCCGGCAAGTTATTGGCAGCGTCGTCGCATTCACTGACAATGAAGCTGATAACTTCGCTGAATGGTGTCTTGCCGATTGTATTGGCTTCCTCTTCAGTCAGTACTTCCAATGGCATGGCGATGTCACCGTAGCGGCGTGCCAGTTCAAAGAAGTAGTGTGCCCGCAGCACTCTGGCTTCGTAAGGGAAATATTTCAGCTGCTTCATCCAGTTTGTATATTGTCCGTCGTGCTCGTAGCGTGTGAAGTCCACTTGGGCAATCTCTGCTATAAAGCTGTTGGCAGCACGTATACCGCGATACAGGGTCCATGAATCGTCATAAGTTTTAATAGGCGACCAGTTACCGTTATTGGTATTCTGGATATTATCTGCATAGGCTCCGAATTCGCCGTCATCACTGGCACAGTCGCGCATGGAATATCTGTCTTCGGTGAAAATTCCGCCGGAGGTCGCAAACAGTTGGTAGCCTTGTGGCATGTATGAGTATACGTGGGTAAGCATTGATTTGCTTGTACCGAAATACTTGTACATGTCTTCTTTTGTCTTCAGGTTGTTCGTTTCATCAAAGTCAAGGTAGTTGCACGAAGCAAAGACCAACGAAGACAAAATGGTTAAGAGTATGTATTTGGTTCTCATAATGTTCATTTGTTACTTTGCATTAAAAATTAAGTTTGATACCTGCCCAATAACTTCTTGTCGACGGATAAGCGATGCCAAGTTGTTCCGGATCGGCAAAATGGATATTGTCTAATGAGAACAGATTGGTGCCTTGTACGAATACTTTCAGGTCGGCAAAGCGAGTCTGCGATTTCGGGAAAGTATAAGCTACCAATAGGTTACGCAGTTTCAGGAATGAACCGTCACGGTACCACAGTGAGCTGGCGCGATAGTTATTCAAGTTTTCTTGAGTAGTCAGTCTCGGCATGGTTGCATTGGTCTTATTCTCCGGTGTCCAGCTTATTTCTTCATTCAGGAATGTATTTGAAATGTTGCCATTGCTTACAAGTGGACTATAAAGCGGACTGTTGAGCAATGAAACAGTGACTCCGGTCATTCCCTGGAAATCAGCGGAAAGCTCCAGTCTCTTGTATGAGAAGTTCAGATTGAATCCGAAATAGAAGCGTGGAACAGATGAACCGAACATTTTCACAATGTCTTTCTCGTCGATGCGGTTGTCACCGTTCTGATCTTTGTATTTCACGTCACCGGGAGCTACGTCCGAGAAGGTTTGTTGCGGACTGTTGTTGATTTCCTGCTGGCTGTTGAAGAAGCCGATAGCTTCCAGGCCGTACATCTGTCCGATACGGTTGCCCTTGGTATACAGGTAGTCGTATTCCTGATATGCCTGGTTTACATTGACTACCTCTGTATTCAGATATGACATGCTAGCACCAATACCATAATGGAAATCACCGATCTTATCATTCCAACTCAAAGAAGCATCCACTCCTTTGTATTTATAGATTCCTTCGTTCACCTGACCTACTGTGATACCGATAATACCGGAAGTAGAATTGGCACCTGACACAAGTATATCCGAACGTTTTTCGTAGAAACCTTCTACTGTTGCATTCAAACGATTATCAAAAGCAGCGAGATCAAATCCGAAAGTCGCTTTCTGTGATTTTTCCGCTACCAGGCCGATAACCGGCAGATCGCCTTCACTGCCACCGGACTGTCCTCCGGCATTCACTCCGAAGTTATAACCGGCACCGCCGCTGCCATAAGACTGACGCCATAGTTCGTGGCTCAGATTGCCGTCCCATCCGGACAGACCGTAAGAGGCGCGAATCTTAAAGAGATTGATCGGTGTCACCTTTTCCATAAATGCTTCGTTGGAAACGATCCATGCAGCGGAAACGGCAGGATAGTTCGAGTATTTGTCTCCGTCGGGCAGGTAAGCTGATCCCGAACGGTTAAATACGGCATTGAGGCTGTAACGGTTGTCGTAAGTATATGTGGCGTTCACCAGCACAGACTGATTCTTCTGAGAGTTGTTTCTGCCGTTTTTGACAACAGACTGCATATCATAAATCAATGCTCCTCCCACCTGATGTTTGCCAAAAGTGCGGTTATAATCCACCTTTGCCTGGAAATCGCTGCGTAGCATCAGCCTTTCGAAAGGCTGTGTATGTCCCAGTGTTTCGGAGTCTGTACCATAAATGGCAGGAGTTGTCACCAGTGTACCATCGCTGGTGATACTTGCATTGCTGTTCATGTAACGATACTCTTTATTGGTGGTTTCATTCATTCCTCCGATATTATCGAAAGAGACGGATGCTTCGGCTGCCAGCCCTTTGGTCAATGCACTTAAATCCTGACGGATGCTTAGGTCGGCGAGTAGTGTTCCGTATACGTTACGGATGTGTCCGTAGTCTTTCAACAGAGCTACCGGATTACCGGTTCCGTACACAGAACTACCTCCATAAATGCCATTCTCATAACGAATGGGGAATGCAGCGGATGGAATGCCATAGATTTTGTTGAAAATAGCGCTGCGTCCATAGCGGGTACCTCTGAATTCTTTCAGTCTGCCTACAATGCCGGCTTTCAGCAATGTGCTTTCCGTCACTTTTACGTCCAGATTGGTACGTACGGTCAGACGTGTGTCTGTAGGTGTAGTGTCGAAACGTGTATCTTCCGTGTTTTTCTTCAACATGGAGCGATCCCGGTAATAGTCAACTACCGTGTAAAAACGGAATTTGTCACTACCTCCGCTGAAAGACATTTTCAGGTTGTGGGTCAATCCTGTGTTGTTCAGCGTTTCATTCCACCAGTCTACATTCGGATAATCATACGGATAGATTCCTGTCCGGAAAGCATCCAGTTCCTGCGCATTGTAGCGTGCAGGCAGACCGTCTCCGCTTAATGCGGTGTTAAGAGCGTTCGCATACGTATAGGCATCTGCGAAGTCCGGAGAACGGAATTGGGTATTGACACCGAAATTATAGTCCACATTTACCTTCAGACCATTGCTTATTCCGCGTTTAGTCGTGATCAGTACTACTCCATTCGCACCACGCATACCGTAGAGAGCAGCGGCTGCCGCATCTTTCAGAACGTAGCATGATTCGATTTCCATCGAAGTGATGTCACTGATATCACGTGGGAAACCATCAATTAATACTAGCGGGGCATTTCCGTGTATAGAGAGGGTGGATACGTTATCGGCTGACGAGCCTGTACCCTGATATACATTCAGACCTGCCACTTTTCCATACAAAGCTTTGCTGATATCTATGTACGGGGATTTTTCGAATGCGGAAGCATTGACTCCGTTGATAGAGTAACTGCTGGTCCGGGAAGATACGTTCATCTGGTAGCCGATGCTCAGTGTATCTGCCAGCTGCATTTCCGAAGCAGCTTTCGATGTCTGTGCATTCAGGGATACCGAACCTCCCAGGAGCAGAGTGATTAATATATAATTTATTTTATTCATTGTTCAAACGATATTAGTTAACGTGTCATTTACCAGCCCGGGTTTTGGGTCATTCCATATTGCTTGTTGATTTCCTCCTGAGGAATCGGAGCCAGATACCACTTGGTATCCCAGTTGGTAGCCCAGTAATGGTCTCCCAGTTCGATCTTCTCGAAGGTGAACTCAGTCGGATTGTTCAGGTCGTTACCTCTGCTTCTGAGTCCGTACAACTTCTTCTTGAAGTCGCTCTGACGGTCTCTGCGAACGAGGTCGAACCAGCGTACTTCTTCAAATCCTAATTCGAGTGCTCTTTCTCTCAGTACTGCTTCGAGGAACTGATCGTGATTCATCGTCTTGGAAAGTTCCGGCAGACCTACTCTCTTTCGTACATCGTTTACCATTTTGTAAGCCTCGTCGGTAGGGCGTCCGTTGACTTCGTTGAGTACTTCCGCATATCCCAGCATGATTTCCGCCAGACGGGTGTGTGACCATTGTACCGGACCTTCGCGATCGTTGTTTTCCTGTAAGATGTACTTCATGATCAGGAATCCGCTACCGTCTTTGTAGTCGGCATGGTTGATATAAACAGGAGCTGTTGTTCCGTTGCAGTAGGTGTCTCCGGGACAAGCTACATTTTCATACAGACGTGGGTCGCGGGTGGGCACCATTTCGCCTTTTGTAAAGAACGGTTGCTTGGAGGGTGACTTCCAGTCGAAATTTGCCGGAAAATCAGTTCCGTCTTCCCACGGAAACATATCTACATAGTTCAATGTAGGGCCGCTGTAATAACGTTGGCCGATAAAGCTGCTGTGAACATCGGAGCCATATCCTTGACGGGTAGAGATTAATATTTCTGTTCCGCCGCGGTTGTAGTAGGCCTGACGATAGGCCAGACGTCTTGCCCGGTGCGTCTCTTCCGTAGGTTGAATCAGTTCGTATTCGTGCCGTTTTTGTAATTCTGTGAAAAAGGCTGCGCCTGCTTCGGCGGCATCTTTCCATCGTTGGTCGCTGTAATTTCCGTAACAGGTATATTCGTCTGCTTCCGGATGCCATTTAGTGTTTGAGTTGAAAGTCGGACTGGCTGCCCATTGCAATACCTTGAACTTTAATGCCATCGCTCCTGCCAGGGTCATACGTCCGTCATCTGCTTTCTCGGCTTTCCAGGCCAGATTGGAGTTGATGGCTTCGTTGAGCAATCCTACGATCTTCTCTACCGTTTCGGCAAAAGTGATACGGGGGAAATTCATTGTCTCGTTTACGTCTACATAGTGGTCCAGCCATGTCACACCGCCTACATATCTCAGCATTTCGAAATAGCAGAGGGAGATCAAAACTTTGGCTTCCGCGATCCGCTCGCTTTTCTCGCTGGCTGTCATGTCGGGCACTTTTTCTACGTTCTCAATGTACAACCAGGCATAACGGATTGTAGTCCAGTCGGATTTGCTTCCATAACGGTAAGCGGAATTTTTGGGAACATTGTTGGCGCTGAGTGCTCCGTTGTAATAGAGCTTGACAGGACCGTCACTGATATTATCACGGAAACTATAACATAAGTCTGTGATTGATTCAAGTATGTTCACACCCAATTTGTAGTCAGAGCCGGTCGGTAGCCCATAAGGTAATCCGGTATATGCTTTGGTCAGCACCTTTTCGGCATTTATTTTCGAAGAGAACATTTCTTCGGTAGTCGCTCCGGAACTCTCAGGCTGGTCGCCCAGAAATTTATCCCCGAAGCTGATTTCAGAACAGGAGGAGGCTATCAGTACGCAACCCAATGCTATTCCGAGTCCTTTTATTATTCTATTCATACAGTCGTTTTTTAGAAGTTAAGATTTAAACCGAAGCTATATACTTTGATCAGCGGATAATCTCCGAATCGGTTAGGATCACTTTCCGGATCAAGATATTTAAGCGGTGAGAAGGTCAGCAGGTTGTAGCCGCTGAAGTTTAATCCGAGTGAGCTGAGGCCCAGTTTCTTCAGGAATTTCTTTCCGGTGATGGTATAACCGAAGCTCAGGCTCTTCAAGCGGAGATAGGAAGCATCCACCAACCAGAGGGTAGAGGGTTCGGAGTTCCAGCTTTCCGATTCTTCCGACGGACGCGGATAAGTAGCTCCCAGTTGGTTTTCCGGAGTCCAGCAACCGTCGTAGAAGTAGGTCAGCAAACCACGCTTTCCGGCATTCGTATAAGGGATACGGTATTCGATGTCATACATTCTGTTAACGTTCTTGGAACCCACCCATTGCATGGTGAAGTTGAATCCTTTCCAGTCGAATCCCATGTTCATACCGAAAACGTATTCCGGACGGGTAGCATAACCTGCTACGCTCTTGTCATTACCGTCCACGATGTGGTCTCCGTTGAGGTCGGCGTACATGGCGTCACCCGGATATACCTTCTGATAAGGCTGAGGCAGTTCCGGCTTTAAGGTCAGTTCGCCGTCGGCTCCGGTGATGAAGTCGCTGTACTGATAGAGACGGATGTAGTTGTATACTCCGGTCTGGCGTCCGGTAGAGCCACCGGTCTGGTTCATATAAGAGAATTGCTTGGGCACTTCGTCCATATAGAGGATTTTGTTGCGTGCGAAAGAGACGTTGGCATCCACATTATAGGTGAAATCCTTTCCGATCTTATCGCGCCAGCCGAGAGAAACTTCGTAACCGTGGTTGTCTACCTTACCAATGTTCAGGTTAGGCAGTGCAGTTGCGATGATGCTTGGGGTCGATTCCGGAGAGATCAGAATACCTGTGCGGTGTTCGATAAAGTAGTCGAAGGTAGCGGACAGGCGGCTGTTGAAGAACTTAAGATCAATACCGTAGTTCTGCTTGTCGGCTGTTTCCCAGGTTACTGCCGGGTTACCCATACGTGAGATGGCTGCTGCCGATTGGGAAATCGGATTGTCCACACCGAAGCTGTAACTGCCCGATGATCCCCATACGGCAGGCATGTACATAAAGCGTGAGTCTACTCCCTTGTCGTTACCTACACGTCCCCAGGATGCTCTGAGTTTTAGGTAGTCTACGATTTTCTGGTTTTCCATAAACTTCTCGGCAGTTGCGATCCATCCGGCAGAGAAGGAAGGGAATACACCGAAACGTGTGCTGCCCGGAGCAAAGTTCTCCGAACCGTTGTAGCCGACGTTTACGTCGAGCAGATATTTACTTTGATAGGCGTAAGTAGCACGTCCTACCAATCCTACGTAGTTACGGGGCAGATAAGTGTAGCTGTCCGGATAATAGTTACGCGACTGATTGTAAAGGAACAGACCGGATATTCTGTGGTCGCCGAATGTACGGTCATAGTTGATACGTCCTTCCAGATACCAGTTCTGTCCGCGTCCGCTGCTTTCCGAGTAAGTGAGCGGAGTATCGCTGCCGCTGGGTACATAGATAAGTGATTTATCGTAGTCGGGATCGGTCTGTGACATCGTACCGTTGGTGTCAAAGTATGATTTGTAGTACACAGTCTGCGCTTCGATGGCGCCTCCCGTACGTACTTTTTCCAGTTTGAATTTATTGTCGTAAGCACCTTTCACGGAAACGCTCAGTCCCGGAGTGATAAAGTCCAGTTTCTGTGTGATGTCCAAATCCAGATTCAATGTCGTGTCATACGTTTGATTGTAACCTTGTCCGTAGAATACGAACATACCGTCACGCATCACTTCTCCCAGCGGAACCATATCTTTAGGAATCAGTGTACGTACTCCGTTGATAAATCCCGGTCCGGCAAACGGATGTGACCAGATCTGTGCGATTACCCAAGGATTCTGGTCTTCACCTGTGCCCGAAACGACGCTGCGCGGTTCCTGTATCTTGCCTAAAACACCACCGACACCGAGTTTCATCGAAGTAGTCTTTGTCAGATTAGCATCGATATTGGCACGGTAGTTATAGCGGTTGTAACGATAGTTATTGTCGTACATCTGTCCGGGAAGTTCTTTCAGAAGTCCGTTCTGATAAGTATAACCTACAGAGATGAAGTATCGCACATTATCGCTACCGCCGGAGATATTTAGGTTGTTTTGGCTTTGAAGATAGATATTATTAAAAATATACTTCTTCCAATCCATACTGGGATACATGATCGGGTCTGAGCCGGTACGATAGGCTTCTACCTGTTCCGGGGTGAAGTATAATTTAGGATTCGTTACGTGGTCCATCTCCTGCTTCATGTTCCAGAAGCGTGCGAACTCGTAACTTCCAGTCTGTTCTACCAGTGAGATGGGTTGTTGCAGACCCAGTTTGGTGCTGGCGGAAATCTGCGTTTTGCCTGCTTTACCTCTTCGGGTGGTGATCAATACAACGCCATTAGCACCTCTTACTCCGAATACAGCGGTGGAAGAGGCGTCTTTCAATACTGAAATACTTTCGATTTCGTTCGGGTCGATTTGTGAAAACTCACGTTCTATTCCGTCTACTAAAACCAAGGGCTTGGATTGTGAATCATTTAATGAACCGACGCCACGTACGTAGATGGCAGCAGCATCTTTACCTGGTTGTCCGGTAGTCTGTACGGAAGATACACCCGGCAATGCTCCTGCGAGGAGGTTCGTGATACTTGTTGCCGGAGATTTGATCAACTCTTTGTTGTCAATGGAGGAGACGGCACTGGTAAGCATGCGCTTGTCCTGATTACCGTAGGCGATAGCTACAACTTCCACTTCACCGAGGTTCTGTGCATCTTCTTTTAAGGAAACATTGATGATTGTCCTGTCTCCGACCACGATCTCCTGGGTTACATACCCGATAAAGGAAATGTTCAATACGGATTTTTTGCTTGGGGCGACGATCGTAAAGTTACCGTCAAAGTCTGTGATTGTCCCAATGCTCGTGCCTTTCACAGTCACATTAGCTCCGGGAACGCCTTCTTTGAGTGTTTCATCCGTTACTCTACCCTTAATTGTGATACCTTCCGGGGGCAAGGCATACATCAACGGTATGAATAAAAGAAACGTAACAAGAAAGCAGAATCTTAAATTGAGCGCGTTTCTCATACTGTTTAATTTGATAGGTTAATAATATATTTAGTTTATAGTTAGGTCAACCGGGTTGGGGGTGACTTTTATTCTCTTTATTCTCTCTTCAGTTTCTAAATATATCCTTTGCTTATGTGCAATAAGGTTAACTTCATTTATCTTTTAATGATGATGCAAAATTAGGGGTGATGTGAAAAATGGACGTGCAATATTCACCAAATTAGGTGCACAAATAGCTAGAAACACTATCTGTAACAAATGGGTAGACCTTGATACAAAATTATAGACGGAATGGAAAAGGAGGCTTTGTAAGGAACAATAAAAAAGCCCATCCTGTTATGTTGCACATAGGCAATAACAGGATGGGCATCTGATTGGTTCTTCTCTTTGGAGAATATGTCTTGTCTAGAAGCTGAAGCTTAATCCTCCCAGGAAGTTAAGACCTTCTGTAGGATAGCCCAGATAATACTGGTATTTCTTATTGAGGATATTATTAATCCGGGCATACACGGATACTCCTTTGAACACATTATAGCTGGCTCCGGCATGCAGGTCGCTGACTGCTGCGGCTTTAATGCCTTCTACCTTTGTGCGTCCGATATAATCGTAACCGAGATTGATATTCAGTCCTGTGATCGGGCGGAAGTCTGCGCTGAAATTAATTTCGCAGGCGGGTTTCATATACAGGCTGTATTTTTCTTTCGCATCCCAGTTACGGTAAGTTCCAGCAGCGAACAATGCAATGAGGTCTTTGTATTCATAGCTGATCTTCATACCAGCGTAGAAGTTGTTGGCATTGCTAAATTCCAGATTCAGATATTGATGTGCTGTGACCGGGGACGAGGAATTCCCTTCCTGAGCATCACCGGCAAGTGAGGGATCATAGTTGACAAATGTTTCTTCCTGCACCTCAAAGAAATCGTCTTTCAAATCCTGATAACCGCCATACAGATTAATCCATAATCCGGGATAAGGACTCGCTTTAAATCCTATTGCTGCATTCAGCTGTTCGTACGTATCGAGAATAGGGCCTGCCGGCAAGGCATAAGGACAGATCGTTTCCAGTCTGCGGAAATCGTTGACCAGCTTGCCTCCGGTAGCTTGCGCATAGAGTACGTAGCTGTCGGAGAAGATATACTGTGCTATTACATCCGGAGACACGCGGAATGATTTACCGCTGCCGAATGAGATATCCACATTGGCTCCTGCACGCAGGTTCCAGCTGTCGCTGCTGAGTTTATAATGCGGATTCAGTGCCAGAGCGGTACGGTTCTCGTATACCTGGAGGTCGTCAGCAAGTTTCAGGTCTTTATTGTAGATGAGATTACGCATGTCCAATCCGATGTTGATGCTCTGTTCGTCGCTGATAGCGCCGCTGATCAATCCTTTGGTATGCACTTGTGTTTCTCTGACTTTGTCATTGAAAAAGAAAGTGTTATTGTTCTGACGGTTGTACATCATCAGATTGGTTTCCGCTTCGAACTGTATGGGATAATTTTCATCTGTCGATTTTACTCCCAGATGGAAGTCTCCTGAAGTAAACTTCTGCTTGCCGGGCTGAACCGGAGAAAGGTTGAAATTGCTGAGTCCGAAATTAGCGGCGATGTTGAAATCTACCTTGTTGAACTGATGGATATAATCGATATTCGCACGGGTACGGTAATAATAAGCATTCCATTTCGTGTCTGTTTCCGGCATAGTCAGTTTGCCATCCATTCCGTCCATCTGAAAGCGGACGTTCAGCTTGTCCCTGTCCGACAGACGGAACAGGTAATTGGCAAGGAGATCCAGATTACCGTAGTTTCCATATCCGGCGCGTATATATCCGGGCTTGCTGCCGGGCTGCACTTCCGTTCCTACATAGGGACGCATCAGGTCGGCAGGGATAGAGGTAGCCGGGAAGAAAGTAGTGGCATATTCCACTTCCTTTTTGCTGACGGTAGGTTCTTCCACTTTGGGTAGCACATTCACTTTGGAAGCATCCAGAATGTCGGGATTATATTCCTGTTCTACGACGACCGTGCGGTTCATGGTCGTATCTTTCGGCTGAGTATTCTGTGCCTGGAGGTTGAACGGCATCAGAAATGCCAGTGTAAAGCCTCCTGCTATATAAAGAGTTCGTTTCATACTTTTCAATCTTTACTTGTTTAGTTTCTTTAGTCTGTCTTCAATCATGCTCTCGATATCGTCATTGCCCTGGTAATTCTGTTGCAGACTCAGCAGATACTGGCGTGCGTCGAGGTCTTTACCCATAGCGACATATACGTCCGACAGGAGGACAAAGCTGCGTGCCAGCCAATAAGCGTGTGGCGTACTCTGTTCGATGTAGTTGAGCAGCTCTTTTTCTGCCGCCGCATATTCTTTGGCATCGTAAAGTGCTTGGGCAACCTGGTATTTAGCTTCGGCACCATAAGAATTACGGGTATCCTTGGCCAGTTCGCGGAAATCATCCAATGCTTTCTTGTCCGCTTTCTGATTCTTATAAGCTTTTGCGCGATAATAAAGAGCTTCGTTTTTCAGTTCCGGACTAAGCTTGGCTTCAGCCAGCACCTCGGTAGCCGCGTGAATCGTTTCTACGTCGTCTCTCAGCAGGAAGGCACAGCGCAGGATGCCGGTTTCGGCAAGCTGGCGGCGTTCTACATTGGTCGCTTTTTCTTTCAGCATCTTGTAGCTTGCCAGAGCTTCTGCCATCTGTTGCTGGTTGAACTGTACTTCCGCACGCATGATCAGCGCTTCTTCTGCGAATGGATTATTCGGATATTCAAGCAATTTTCCGGAGTGGAGGAGCACCATATCATAATTCTTCTGCTCATTTCCAATCTGGCAGAGGTAATAATGTGCATTCAGGCTAAATGCTCCTTCTGGGAAAGTTTGCAGATATTTATTAAGGCTGCTCTTGGCTTCTTCTGTTCTGCCACGTGCATAAATCTTTTCGGCAGCCGCATACGTAAGTGAGTCCTGTTCGCTGGCGTCAAAGCGGATGTGTCCCGGCATCGCATTGGCTAAAGCCGCAAATTCATCGATACGGTTTAAATCTACATAGATAGATTTCATATCGCGCATTGCCAGGCGGGCTTCTTCGCTGCCCGGATATTTCTCAATCACTTGTTTGTACGCATTGATTGCCTGGTCGAAGTTGCCGTTCTGATAATACAGCAAACCGATTTCAGCCGCAGCTTTCCGGCTGACGGGGCTTTCGGGATATTTCTCCAGCAATTCCTTGAAAGAAGTAATAGCCTGACTGTTGTTATCCATCAGTACATATGAACGCCCTTTTTCGTAGATGGCATTCACTGCGTATGGAGAAGAAGGATATTTGCCGACCAGCCTGTTCAGAAGAGTGATCTTACCGGTATAGTCTTTCTGTAAACCGGATACCAGTGCCAGCTGATAGAATGAGTAATCGCCGGAAGGAGTATTCATTTGTTCGGCTTGCGAGTAGTAGTGCTTGGCTTCTTCAAAGTTGCGCACATTCAGATGACAGTCTCCGATACGGTTGTAGGCATCTGCAAGCGCTGTTCTGTTTTCGCCTTTTTCCAGTTGGATATATTTTTGGAAATAATTGCTTGCCTGTGTATAGTCCTTGCGGTGGAAAGCAATGTATCCTAAGTTGTAGTTGGCGAGCGCATACATTTCATTATTTGGCTGCGTGGTCAGTTGCAGGTAAGCGTTGAAATCGCGGGCGGCTTCCATCATCCGGTTGAGGCGGTAGTAAGATTCTCCGCACCAGTAGTAAGCGTCCGCCTTTGTCTGGCGGTTGTACTGCCCGATGGTGATGGACTGGTTCAGATATTGGAGAGCCTGTTCGAAATTGGCATTGGCAAACGACTGTGTACCCAGTTGGAAGAGAATCTTTTGTTTGGCTTCCATGATCTGTGCACTCGGCTTGGCAATCCGTTCGATTGACTTTAAAGCAGCTTCGTAGCTGCGGGTATTTATATAGACTTCTACCAGATAGTTGCTTACTTTCTCGGCATACGGAGAAGTCGGGAATTCATTGAGAAATTTCTCAAAAGCAGTAACCGATTCACCGAAAGCGGAGTAGGACGTTTCGTGCAGGCAAAGTGCATAGTTGTAAGCGGCCTGTTCCTTAATCTGCAGGTTGGCGTTGGAGGCGGCTGCCTGTTCGAAAGCCATACGTGCCTTGTTCTTTTCTGCCAGTTGCAGGTAAGAGAGTCCCATGTGCAGGTAAGCATTCTGGGTCAGGGCATCGTTGGCGGTCGTCACTTGTCCCAGCATTTCGGCTGCTTTGGAGTAGACTTTTGTCTGGTAATAGGAGAGTCCCAGCATATAAAGTGCATCCCGGCGGGGAGCAGAGTGATCTCTGTCCAGATAGCCGGTGAATGCTTCCACTGCCTGGTGATATTGTCCGAAATGGTAGTAAGCGTCTCCCAGAATGCGGTACATCTCGGCAGCGTGCTCGTTGTTCGGATAGGCCGACAGGTAGTTTTGTGCTACGATCTGCGCCTTATCATAGTTCTTTTTGATAGCATAGATTTCTGCTATGTAGTAAGGTACGAGTTCTTTGTACTTCGGGTCGTCCTGCAAAGGGAGGAAGTCTTTCAACGCTTCATCATAGCGCTTCTGAGTGTAGCGGATATAAGCGAGATAGTAACTGCAGTCCTTTGCATATTTGGGACTGCTGGCACGTAACGTTTCGAACCAGATGGCGGCTTCTTTCAGATTATCAGTCTTCATGTAGCAGGTTGCCAGTTGGTAGGTGCGGTCGTCGCGCTCCTCATTTCCCAGTAGATCGAGCCGTGTAGAATTAAAGAGTGCCAGGGCCTCATCATATTTCCCTTCATAGAAGTAGCAGGAAGCCAGTAGTGAATAGATTCGGTTGGCGTAGGGAGTATCCGGATAACAGTCGAGGTACTTGCGCAGTAACTCGATGCGGTTTTTGTCTTTCAGTTCATAAGCCGAACTGACTAACATATATTCTGCGTCCTGAAGGAGACTTGCTGTTGGCTTTTGCTTTACAAATGCTTTCAATGCAGGTATGGCAGCTGCATAATTTTTTTCCTGGAAAAGTTCTTTCCCTTCTTTATAAAGGTTGACAGGAGAGGTTATCTTTTCGCTTGTCTGTGCGGAGATGGCAATTGGTGCACAACACAACAAGGTGCAGATAATTCGTGATATTCTTTTCTTCATAATCTAGTGTTTTGACAAAAATACGACTATATCTTCCAACGAAAACCCTTTGAAAGTTATTTTATAATCATTTAAATCTTTATGTAAATTATCTCTCATCCATTTTGAATCCGAAATACTTATTCTTTTTGGACTCTTTTTTATCTTCCTGATGAGAGTAATTAAGTCTGATGTTGAATTTCATGTGATTGTTGTTTTATAATTATTGGTGGTTACAAAGATAATACGAATCTTAGTATTTTCCTCATTTAAAACGTTTTCTGATACCCAAAAGTTTAGTGCCCCTTTTAGTTAATTGTGTTGAGCCAGAAACTGTACAAGTCCCCGCCGAATGGAATCCAGCCCGAAATCTTCCGGACGTATCTCTGATAATGGCAGGAAGAAAGAATCTGCCACGTCATCCATTGCCGAGAAATGGCTCATGTCTTTTACGGTACAGAGAAAGAACATATCGAGCGTATGAACGGAAAAGCCGGAATAGATATAAATGTTCGGCAGGGAGAACTGATAGGTCGCTTTTTCTACCTTCAATCCTGTTTCCTCCCATACTTCCCTGCCTACTCCTTCTTCTCCTGTTTCGTTCATGTCGATAAATCCTCCGGGAAGGTCGAGTGTCCCTTTGGCCGGTTCTTTGGCACGGCGGCAGACCAGCAGTTCCTTCTTTTCATTCAGAATCAGTGCCACGGTAGCGGAAGACGGATTGAAATAATAAACAAAGCCGCAGTCTGTGCATTTCTTAGACTTCTCGTTGTTCACTTCGAAGTGCGGAGAACCGCATTCGGGACAGTACAGGAATTGGGCAAGAGGATGTTTCATCATAACTGATTTTATATAATAGATTGTTTGCCGACAAAAATATAAAATCTTTTCTTCAGATATGGAATAATGTGATTACAAAATGCTAAATACCCCGTCTTATTAGTATCATTAATAACAATCATATACAAATTAAAAGAATCAGACTATGAATAACAAAATGAATATTCCTTTATCAGGAATTATTCCTCCGTTGGTAACTCCCTTGTTGGACGATGATGTGTTGGATGTGGAAGGTTTGCAAAGATTGATCGAACATCTGATAGCAGGGGGAGTACATGCTCTTTTTGTGTTGGGAACTACCGGTGAATCACAGAGCCTCAGTTATAAATTGAGGATGGAAATGATTAAAAATACCTGCCGTATAGCGAAAGGACGGTTGCCGGTATTGGTATGTATTTCCGATACTTCGATTGTGGAGAGTGTGAACCTTGCCTGCCTTGCGGCAGATCATGGAGCCGATGCCGTCGTTTCCGCTCCTCCTTACTACTTTGCGACAGGTCAGCCCGAACTGATCGAGTTTTATGAGCATCTGCTGCCTCAGTTGCCGTTACCATTATTCTTGTATAATATGCCGACTCATACAAAGGTGAACTTTGCACCGGCTACGATTCAGCGGATAGCGGAGAATCCCGGCGTAATCGGTTTTAAAGACAGTTCGGCAAATACGGTTTATTTCCAGTCGGTGATGTATGCCATGAAAGATAATCCGGATTTCTCGATGCTGGTGGGACCGGAAGAAATTATGGCGGAATCCGTACTGCTGGGGGCTCATGGCGGCGTAAACGGTGGTGCGAATATGTTCCCCGAATTGTATGTGAGCTTATACAACGCTGCGAAGAATGCAGATATGGAAGAAGTGAGACGTTTGCAGGAAAAAGTAATGCAAATCAGTGCTACGATATATACGGTAGGGCAACATGGGTCCAGTTACCTGAAAGGTCTGAAATGTGCTCTCAGTCTACTCGGAATATGCAGCGATTATGTGGCTGCGCCTTTCCATAAGTTCGAACAACGGGAAAGAGGAAAAATATGGAAGGCACTTCAAAATTTGGGAGTTGATGTAGTGCTCAGGTAATTAATCAAGAAAAAATGAACGGCTATGTCTATTCTCGACATTATTATCTTTTTATTCTTCACGGGGGGAGTTGTTGTCTTCGGCTGCTCTTTCTTCAACAAGAAACGTTCGTCGGAGGAATTTACTTCGGCAGGACGTTCCCTTCCGGGTTGGGTTGTGGGAATGTCTATTTTCGCAACGTATGTAAGTAGTATCAGTTATCTGGCTTATCCGGGCAAGGCCTATATGTCCGATTGGAATGCTTTTGTATTCAGCTTGTCCATTCCGATAGCCTCGTATTTTGCTGCTAAATACTTTGTACCCTTTTATCGTTCTATCGGAAGCGTATCGGCTTACAGTTTTCTGGAAGAACGCTTTGGTCCCTGGGCGCGTGTATATGCGTCATCGTGTTATCTTTTGACGCAGGTTGCCCGGATGGGGTCTATTCTGTATCTGCTCGCATTGCCTATGAATGCCCTGCTGGGATGGGATATTAAGATGATTATCGCAGTAACCAGCGTTGCCATTATTGCCTATTCAATGCTGGGTGGTCTGAAAGCTGTGATATGGACGGAGGCGATTCAGGGATTTATTCTGATTGGTGGTGCGATAGCCTGCCTTTGTGTGCTGATGTTTAAAATGCCCGAAGGGCCTGCGCAGGTATTTCAGATAGCCATTACTGACCAGAAATTCAGTTTGGGAAGTTTCGGCAGCAGTCTGACCGAGTCTACTTTCTGGGTATGCCTTATTTACGGTATATTTATCAATCTACAGAATTATGGTATTGATCAGAACTACGTACAGCGTTATTTGACGGCAAAGAGTGATAAACAGGCTAAGTTCTCCGCTCTCTTCGGAGGTTATTTGTTTATTCCGGTTTCTGCAGTGTTCTTTATGATAGGTACGGCATTGTATGCATATTACAAGACGTTTCCGGAACTGCTTCCGGCAGGGGTCGAGGGGGACGCGGTCTTTCCCTATTTTATTGTACATGCGCTTCCGACCGGACTTACCGGATTATTGATTGCCTCCATTTTCGCGGCGGGAATGAGTACGGTGGCTACAAGCATTACAAGTTCGGCTACTATCATTCTGACGGACTATTATGCCCGTTATATAAATAAGAGACCGACAGAAAAACAATCGGTGAGAGCCTTGTATGTTTCGAATGTACTGATCGGAATAATCGGTATTTTCGTAGCGCTGGCATTTCTGAACGTAGAGAGTGCGCTGGATGCCTGGTGGGCTTTGTCCTCCATCTTCAGCGGTGGTATGCTGGGACTCTTCCTGCTGGGGTATATTTCAAAGAAGGCGCGGAATGTTGACGCCGTTTTGGGAGTGATCTGTGGCATTATCGTTGTCGTCTGGATGAGCTTGTCTCCTATCTTCTTTAAAGATGGTTTTATGAGCGAATATGCAAGCCCGTTTCATGCTAACCTGACTATTGTCTTCGGAACCATTGTTATCTTTTTGGCAGGCTTTCTCAGTATGCGTTTACTGAAAACAAAGAAGTAGAAGAAGGCAGCTTCACTGGCAGGCATATTGGTTTCATCTATTATCCGATAGAATTATTCGATTGGACTTTTTTTGCAAAGGCGGGGTTTCCGCCTTTATCTTTGCATCAGAAACAAAAAACAAAACGATGTTTCTGATGTTATAAGTCAAATCAATTAATAACAATAAAAGCAATAAAGAGTATGGAACCAATTTTAAATTCTCAACTTCCTGAATTCAGTGTTCAGGCTTTTCAAAACGGAGCTTTCAAGACAGTAACCAACAACGACCTGAAAGGTAAATGGGCAATCCTTTTCTTCTACCCTGCCGACTTTACATTTGTATGTCCGACAGAATTGGTAGACATGGCTGACAAATATGCTCAGTTCCAGGAAATGGGTGTGGAAATCTACTCGGTAAGTACTGACTCGCATTTCGTACACAAAGCCTGGCATGATGCTTCCGAAAGTATCCGTAAGATCAAATACCCGATGCTGGCAGACCCGACAGGCGCTTTGAGCCGTGCACTGGGTGTATATATCGAAGAAGAAGGTATGGCTTACCGCGGAACATTCGTCGTAAACCCGGAAGGAAAGATTAAAGTGGTGGAACTGAATGATAACAATATTGGTCGTGACGCCAGCGAATTACTTCGCAAAGTAGAAGCCGCACAGTTTGTGGCTACTCACGACGGAGAAGTTTGCCCGGCTAAATGGAAGAAGGGCGAATCTACTCTGAAGCCAAGCATTGACCTTGTCGGTAAGATTTGATAGATCTTGATAATGTGTGTGAAGGGCCGGTAACGGAGACGCTGCCGGCCCTTCTTTTAAAAGAATGAAAGGAGAAAGAGAGATGTTAGAACCTGCATTAAAAGAACAACTGAAGGGTATTTTTGCCGGACTGGAGGCTGACTTTACCTTTGATATATCCGTATCAGCCAGTCATGAAAGCCGTGCCGAATTGCTGGAATTGCTGAGCGATGTAGCCGAATGTTCCGATCACATCACTTGTATGGTAAATGAAGGAAGCGGACTTAAATTTACGATAGGAAAGAATGGTAAACCTACAGAAATTACTTTCCGTGCTATCCCCAACGGACATGAGTTTACTTCTTTATTACTCGCCATCCTGAATCTGGACGGTAAGGGAAAGAATTTTCCGGATGAGGCTGTCTGCAACCGTGTGAAAGCCTTGAAGGGTCCGATACACTTAGTGACCTATGTCTCACTGACTTGCACCAACTGTCCGGATGTAGTTCAGGCATTGAATGCAATGACCACACTGAATCCTTCCATTACTCATGAAATGGTTGACGGTGCACTGTATCAGGATGAAGTGGATGCCTTGAAGATACAAGGCGTGCCTTCTGTATTTGCCGATGGGAAACTGCTTCATGTAGGTCGTGGCGAATTTGGCGAATTGCTTGCTAAACTGGAAGCGCAATACGGTATTGATGAAACCAAGGTGGAGACGGAAGTGAAGGAATACGATGTTATCGTAGCCGGTGGCGGTCCTGCCGGAGTATCAGCAGCCATCTATTCTGCCCGTAAAGGCTTGCGCGTGGCGATTGTTGCCGAGCGTGTCGGCGGACAGGTGAAAGAGACGGTAGGCATTGAGAATCTGATTTCGGTTCCCGAAACAACAGGAAGCGAACTTGCCGATAATCTGAAAACGCATCTTCTGCGTTATCCTGTTGATTTGTTGGAACAGCGTAAGATAGAAAAGGTAGAACTTGCCGGAAAAGATAAACTGGTAACTACTTCCGTAGGAGAGAAATTCATTGCTCCTGCATTGATTATCGCTACAGGTGCAAGCTGGCGAAAACTGAATGTTCCCGGCGAGAACGATTATATCGGGCGTGGAGTCGCTTTCTGTCCTCATTGCGACGGTCCTTTCTATAAAGGAAAGCAGGTTGCGGTAGTGGGCGGTGGAAACTCCGGCATCGAGGCAGCCATTGACTTGGCAGGTATCTGTTCTAAAGTCACCGTCTTTGAATTTATGGATGAACTGAAAGCGGATAATGTCCTTCAGGAAAGACTTAAATCTCTGCCGAATGTGGAAGTATTCGTGAGTTCGCAAACGACAGAAGTAATTGGTAATGGCGATAAACTGACAGCCTTGCGCATCAAAGACCGTAAGACGGAAGAAGAACGTTTGGTAGAACTGGACGGAGTATTCGTGCAGATCGGACTTTCCGCCAATAGCAGCGTTTTCCGTGATATTGTGGAAACAAACCGACCGGGTGAAATCGTTATCGATGCGCATTGCCGTACCAATGTGACGGGAATCTATGCAGCCGGAGACGTATCGACCGTACCTTACAAACAGATTATTATTTCTATGGGCGAAGGTGCCAAAGCCGCCCTTTCTGCCTTTGATGACCGCGTGCGGGGGCTGATTGTATAAGTAATGGCCACAGAGATTGTAAAAAGTCTCTTGTGGCTTTTATTTTTTTCTTACCTTTGTGATTCTAATATTTAACCCCCAATGAGAAACATGAAAAAGATATTCTTACTGATTTCCGCGATCTTGTTAATTGTTCCGGTGCAGGCTCAGCATACGTTGAGACTGATGACCTATAACATCAAAAATGCAACAGGCATGGATGGTGTCTGTGACTTCCAGCGTATTGCAAATGTGATTAATAACGCTTCTCCTGATGTGGTAGCCGTGCAGGAAGTAGATAGCGTGACCAATCGGAGTAATCAGAAATATGTATTAGGTGAGATAGCCGAGCGGACGCAGATGTATGCCTGCTTTGCTCCGGCTATAGATTATGATGGCGGAAAATACGGAATCGGTCTGCTGTCAAAGAAAGCTCCGGTTCATTTGCAGACTATAGCTCTGCCCGGCAGGGAAGAAGCCCGTGCATTGATCTTAGCGGAGTTTGAAGATTATATTTACTGTTGCACTCATTTATCCCTTACGGAAGAAGACCGGATGAAGTCATTGGAGATTCTGAAAACTTTTGCAGCTTCCTATAAAAAGCCTCTTTTTCTGGCGGGAGACATGAATGCGGAGCCGGAATCGGACTTTATTAAAGAGTTGCAGAAAGAATTTCGGATACTCTCTAATCCCAGACAACACACTTTTCCTGCTCCCGCCCCAAAGGAGACTATCGATTACGTGGCGGCTTTTAAGCAGAATGATAAAGGATTTGCCGTCGTCTCTTCGGAAGTGGTGAATGAACCTGTAGCATCCGATCATCGCCCTATTGTTGTGGAACTGCGCACTGCCGAAAAGGCGGATAAGATATTCCGTACTAAACCCTATTTGCAGAATCCGGTTGGAAATGGAATGACCGTGATGTGGGAAACCACTGTTCCTGCTTATTGTTGGGTAGAATACGGTACGGATACGACTCAATTAAAGCGTGCGCGTACTATTGTTGACGGACAGGTAGTCTGCAATAACAAGTTACATAAAATACGGCTGGATGATTTGCAGCCCGGTCAAAAGTATTATTATCGTGTCTGTTCACAAGAAATGTTGCTTTATCAGGCATATAAGAAAGTTTTCGGAAATACTGCCCGTTCTGCTTTCAGTGAATTTACTCTGCCTGTAACCGGTACGGATTCTTTTACTGCTGTTGTGTTCAATGATCTGCATCAGCATACCCATACCTTCCGGGCTTTGTGCAGGCAAATTCAGGATATTGACTATGATTTTGTTGTTTTCAACGGTGACTGTGTAGACGACCCGGCAAGTCATGATCAGGCAACTGCCTTTATCAGTGAACTGACCGAAGGAGTGCGCGGTGATTGTATCCCGACTTTCTTTATGCGGGGGAATCACGAAATCCGGAACGCTTATTCTATCGGTTTGCGTGACCATTTCGATTATGTAGGTGACAAGACTTATGGCTCTTTCAACTGGGGAGATACCCGTATTGTCATGCTGGACTGTGGAGAAGACAAAACAGACGATCATTGGGTCTATTATGATTTGAATGATTTCACCCAGTTACGTAACGAACAGGTCGGTTTTCTGAAGAAAGAACTGGCTGCCAAAGAATTTAAGAAAGCGAAAAAACGTATCCTCCTGCATCATATCCCTCTTTATGGTAATGATGGAAAGAATCTTTGTACTGAACTATGGACTAAGCTGCTGGAAAAAGCTCCTTTTGATATCTGTCTGAATGCTCATACTCATAAGTATGCTTATCACCCGAAAGGTGAATTGGGGAATCATTTTCCGGTTGTTATAGGTGGAGGATATAAGATGGAGGGTGCTACCGTGATGATTCTTGAGAAGAGGAAAGAAGAACTCAGAGTCAGGGTGTTGGATGCAAAGGGAGAAACTTTGCTGGATATAACGGTCTGAATAATGTATATGATAGTTTGAATCATAGAATTGAATTTCACCCCAAAAGTTTAGTTTCTAACTTTTGGGGTGATTCTTTTTATATTGATAATACCTAATAGTTCCTTTACCTCTTTTTTATTTTAGCTTCCTCCTGAGATGACAATGAATGTCAGGCCCAAAATGAATAATATAAACATGACTCCCAAAAGTCTGTTTGTCGCTTTGGAGCTACCGGTAAATTCTTTCCAGATGAAAACACCCCAAAGGGCAGCAATCATCGGTGCTCCTTGTCCAAGTGCATAAGAAATGGCTGCTCCCGCTTTTCCTGCGGCAATGTAGCTTAATGCCGTACCTAATCCCCAGATGCATCCTCCGAGAATTCCGACCATGTGTGTACTTGCTTTTCCGGCAAAGTATTCCTTGTAAGTGACGGGTAGACCAACGAACGGACGCTTCATCACAAGTGTATTGAAGAGGAAGTTGCTTAGGAAGATTCCGATAGCAAAGATGAAGAATGCAGTATAAGGAGTTGCCATTCCGGTTGTCGGTGATTCAAAGTTGTTCAAATCCATGGCAGCGGCGACAAACCGGTAAAAGAATGACATCAGTATACCGGCAATAGCAGCAAGAATAATTCCCTTTTTGCTGTTATTGGTTCCCGCCTTTTGATTCTTACCGGCTGCAATACCGTTGCAAATGATGGCGATAACAATCAGCACGACTCCTGTGAATAGCCAGAACGGATCTCCTTTGGGGGAGCTGAAATAATTAATGAATACTCCCAATACCAATGCCAGTCCTACTCCCAATGGAAAAGCTACTGCCATTCCGGCAATGGATACTGAGGCGGAAAGGAGAATATTGGAAGCATTGAAAATAGCTCCTCCGATAAGTGCACTGGCAATATATGCCGCTTCCACTTGTTGGATGTCTTCCAGAAAACCTCTTCCCGAATCTCCGAAACTTCCTAGTGTGAATACCAGAAGTAGGGCGAACAGCAAGATGCCGATGGTGTAGTCCCAATAATAAAGTTCATAACGCCAATTCTTACTGGCCAGTTTTTGGGTATTTCCCCACGATCCCCAGCATATCATTGTGATAAAGCAGAAGATAATAGCTAAGGTGTAACTATTGACTATATACATAATGATTTTTTTTAAGATTTCAATTCTCTTTTCCTGTCACTTGTCTTATAAGTGCGTTGCGGGTTGCCCGAATATTTTCTTCCCCTTGAATAGTGAGATATTGGTGTTTACCGCTTTCAGAAGGAGAAAAAATACTTTGTCCGATACTGTCTATGGTGATTGTTCCCTTCTCGGATAAATTGAAATAATTATTCCCCGGTTCTATGGCTTGTAGCACGGATGTCAAATCCCATGTTTCTCTGTCATATGGCATTTCCTGATATATTTTATATGATACGCACAGAGGATGTTTATAACTGCCGGCAAAATCATTTAATATACTTTGATGAGGATATCGAATTTTGTTTCCTAGTTCCCATCCGCTGGCAATAATTGGAGTAGGCCATTCTTTGAAAGTAATTTGGGCTGCATTCAGATCATTAACAATGTTCCATTCAGGGAAGTCGAATTCATTACCATAGAGTCCTCCCATGACAGATAGTAATTTTACCTTTTGTGCTACCAAGGCTTTTCCATCCAGCTCGCTGTATTCATCTGCTTCCGAGATAAGCAAACGGGCTAGATTTGTTTCCGGGCCTAAGGCTATAAATACCACAGAATGATCTTCTTGCTCTGCCAGCAATTTACGCAACAGTTTATATCCTTCCAGAATATGATCTTTTAGGCTTCTTTTTGGATGTAATATTTTATTGTTGTCAATAATAGTATCCAGCGTTTGGCGGAGATAATGTCCGTCGTCTGTATTCATCCCATTATAAGCATAACCTAAAGGTATGTCGTATTTGTCGTTGAAACGACAATAAGCGTCAATATATTCCAGTGAATAAGGATTACACTTGCTTATAGTGATACCTAGCAAATCAATTTTTCCTTTTTTCTCATAATTAAGCAGCATTTGCATGGCTAAAACATCATCGATATCATTTCCAACATCCGTGTCGAGTATGACAGGAATTGCAGAAGTAGTCTCTTTCTGTTGTGCACAGGAACAGAATAAAGAGACGGTTATTAGAATGATTGCTATATATTTGAACATATCTTGGGTTTTTATAAGTTATTTCCAATATTCTCAATTGTATTGCTGGTTAATGATTGTTGCGAGGAATAATTTACTTTATAAAGTACGCCTCCTTTAGCATGGAGAGTCTGATTTTCTAAAGTTGCAGTTCCTTCTTTGGTAAATGTGCCATTTACATCATATCTTCCGGAAATGGTTTCTCCAAATTTACCATTCTCTAGTTTGAATTGAGAGTCATTCAAACTATAAATCAGTAAATAATTGTGCATATCTAATACGAAACCTAAAGAAGCATTATTTGTCTGGAATGTGATTTGTGCTCCAGTAGTACATATTAGTTGTTCTAATTTGTCTTTTGGCTGATTATCGTTAATATTAAATGCTGCAAAGTTCTCCGGTTTTACTTTGGCAACATCTATATAAGCTGCCGCCAAGCCTTTTATGAGACTACGAGTAGGAGGTGTAAAATCTTTTTCTTGTAAATCCCATGTATAAATTCCGTGGTCAATTTGGTCCGGTTCGGTGGTGTTGTTGATAAAGAAGTTACTGGTAGCCAAATCGTAAATATCATAGCCTCCTCCTAATGCGAAAGATGTCAAGATAAGACTCGGACTGTTTGCATAACTACCTTTGTTCTCGGCAACCAGCGCATAATTTCCTGCAATTGATGCGTATGCCATGACTTCATTTTTGAGATGTTTAACATTATCTTTATAAGCATCAACGCCAATGAAATCAATGCCTTGAAGATCGAATACATCTTTGGGGCGAGCATTAGTAGCCTCTGGAAATGGATTAATACCATCACCGTAAATTAGATTGACACGAGTTACTACTCTGTAAGAACTGTTTTTTACAGCTTTTCCTACAGTATTTAATGCATTTGTGATCATTGTCCAGGCCTTCTCTTTGCTTAGAGGGGGCCCATCCCGATATTTTAAATCTTTTTGGTCGATTCTCCAGCGCATTAACGCATCAGGTTCATTATGGATCTGAGCTGATATAACGGGGTGCTTGTCTCCATTTTGAGAATCCCAGTATCGGATGTGGTTAAATAAGGCGGTGATGGCTTTGGTTTCTCTCTCCAGTATCCATTCATCATCAAGAATCATGGTGTATTGATAACCATAATAGTTCCAAAAATTTCCTTCATCATTCCGGCTGAGCCTTTTGTTATATTCTTGAAGCACATATTGAGGTATCAGGTAGGAGAATGAATCTCCTACCATATTCGTACTGAACCAAAGTAATTCCATTTTCAAATTATACTTGTTGACGAACTGCAAGATTGAGTTTACGATACTATAATCGTACTTGTTTTCTTTAGGCTCTACCATATTCCATGAAATTGGAATTTGTACACAATTTAGTCCCAGTTCCTGAGCTTTCTTGAAGTAGTTTTCCACTTCATTAATAGTCATCTTGTCACAATTGAGAAGGGCATCAAGGCGTATTTGTGCACCAAGAAACGGAAAAGGTTTACCGTCAACAGAAACATATGTTTTGTTGTTTTCAGTCACTAGTTTACTTACTTCTATTTGAGAAAGTATTGGTTCGACGTATGTTTCATTATTATTGTCAGAACAAGCTGTTGCGAATAATGAAAAGAAAACCAGTGCGTAAGTTAGTATTATCATTCTTTTATACATAATTGGTCTTTGTTAAATTAGTAGATTATTGGATTATTGCGGGGTTCCTCCTCCTGTCATAGGCCAGCCCGGATTCTGATAGATAGGAGAAGAATCCAAATCACCTCCGGATGAAGTAACCAGAAAATGTTCTGCTGCTATCGGATCGAGATAGTGTGCCATATTCCATTTATAGCCGTTGTAAACAATGTTATTGGCTGTGATGTGATAAGGAGCAAGATAAGTACTGAAGCTACGTGGTGAAACATTTTCTCCTTCTTTAAGAATGGAGTTGCCGTTAGAATCTTTATACCAGTCCCAGCCATACATTTCCTGCCATAAATTCATTCCTAGGATATGGTAGGGTTTGGTAATCATCTGGTCCATTGAACGCCATCTATGTAAGTCCATGCTACGTAAACCTTCCGCCATCAACTCACATCTTCGTTCACGGCGGATATTATAACGTGTGGCATCAATAATTTCTCCGCCGGAATATGCCCCCCAATCAGTTTCTGCTTCTTTTGACATATCTGTAAGCCTGATTGTTTTGGTATAGTCCTCATCAATGCCGGCTCTGCGACGAATCGCTTTCCAGTACTTTTCTGCATAGGAGTCGAGTGAACCATGCAATTCATAATAAGCTTCTATATAGTTGAGATAGGCTTCGGCTGTACGGAATATGATAGAACCGACAATACTTTGAGTGTTATTTGTGTATTTCCCGTCAGGGTTTAATCCTTTGCGTAAGGCATAGCCTGTATTGTACTTTTCTGTAACAGAAGAGGCGGTTATATTGGGTCCCCATTCTTCTACTACCCCATGATCTCCTGCCTGAGTATGCAAATTTTTCTGTCCTGGCTTTTTGATGAAGATGTCTGCACGGGTATCCCTGTTTTTAGTGATATGAATGATATTATTATCTCCCCAATAAGATGAGTTTTCATCTGCCCACATCGGGGATGCATAAATAGGTTCTCCATTTTTAAGAATAAAGGCGTCAATCATGCTTTTAGTAGTGCCTACTCCATTGTTGCCGACACATCCGTATTGACAAACTTCATTTGCCACTCCTAATCCTGTGTTGTAGCGCCTCCATAAAAGTACTTCATTGTATTTCTCCATGTCAATATCGCAGAACATACTGAAATAAGGATTTTCAGGTTCCGAAGAAGTTTGTGGGAATACTCCTGTATTGGCAGTTAATATATTATATTTTTCTGCTATGATTTGTGCCGCTTTAATAGCTTCATCAAAGAAGAACTCTGATTCTTTTTCAATACTTCCGGATTTAAATGAGTAATTAGCATTATAATCTTTATTTGCTCCCGGCCATCCCGGTCCATTGGGTACAAAAGCTGTTCCTTTAAAATTCTTCAGCCATGAGCCTTCGTAAAGTGCGACCCTTGACTTGAGAAGGATAGCGCAGTCTTTGCTTAGCCGGTTCTTACCTCCGGAAGGAGCTATGTTTTGCATCATTTCTATAGCTTTGTCCAGATCAGATAAGATAAATCTGGCTACTTCATTTCGGGGGGCTCGTTTGCTGATTTCTATCAGAGCTTCACGTTCATTAGGATAAGTTTTAGTAATAATAGGAAAGTCGCCTAATGATTTTAATCTTTCAAAATACATGAAAGCTCTGAAGAAATACATTTCTCCGATATAGTGTTTGATATTGGTCGTGTTTCCGACAATGGCATTGTTTTCATACGATGGAAGCACATTTTCAAAGAAATAATTGCATCGGTAAATATCAGCGAAATACCATGAGCCTCCTTCTTGTCCTACTTTCCAGTATCCGGGTGCATACATTACGTTAGGTTGCATACCGGCCATATTATCTGTGTTATTGTCAATTTCAAAAGTTCCATATCCATAGGTGCCATGAGTAGGTAGCACTTGATATTGATCAGTAGCAAAAGCTGCAATATTACTTTCTGTTGTCAGATATTCATTTGGAGAAAGTTGATCAAGAGGTTCTTGATTTAGGAAATCATTGCAACTTGTCAAAAAGAGCACTCCGCTCAATAAGGTTGATATCGTAAGTCTTTTCATAATATCCTGTTTTTAGAATGTGACATTTAATCCAAAAGAGAATGTTCGGGATAGTGGGTAAACGTTTCCGTGTCCCCAACTACCGCCTTCGATTGATTCGGGGTCGAAGAAGTCAATAAGGCTCGTAATGGTGAACAAGTTTTCACCGGATGCGAATATCCTAAGGTGCTGCATTCCCATTTTTTGTACGATGTTGTGTGGCAAGCTATATCCTATCTGCAGATTCTTCAGACGTAGATAAGATGCATCTTGTAAATATTTAGTTTGTGATTGCTGGTTTTTATCGGTGTTGAATAAGGGTCTTGGATAGTAGGAATTCAGATTCGTTCCCAATGGACTGGCTTCGTCATTTCGGAAATAATCATCGTGTCCTTTTAGTGCTGTGGAAAACCAGGGCCCTTGTCTACCGTTTGCACCCCAGAAGTAGTAACTACCCTGAAAATAATCTCTTTTCAATGTTCCTTGCCAGAACATTCTGATATCGAATCCTTTCCAATCGGCGGCTAATTCCAGTCCTACATTATATCGGGGCGTGGAGTTACCTATTCTTTTTAAATCACCGTGATCTTGTAAGGTGCGGCTTCCGGCATCAATTTTTCCGTCTTCATTCAGATCTTTATACATAATGTCTCCGGCTTTCCAGTCTTGTCCGAGATTACTTTGTCCACCGTTGATTAATCTTCCGATGTGTTCGGCCATTTCCTGGTCAGATTGTGCAATGCCTATCGTTTCATATCCCCATATTTCACCCACGTATTTTCCGGCATAAAATCCATCTATCAGTCCGGAAGGATTTGAATAACGAGTAATCTTGGTACGACTGTCGGCAAGTGTAAAGCGGGCACTATAATTCAATCCATTATTTAACCGGTCTTTCCACATTAGTTCCAGTTCCCATCCGAATGTTTTAAGATTTGTATTATTGGAACTGGGAACGGCTGTTCCAAGGACTACAGGCAATTTCTCCGAAGGGCCGACCATATCGTCAGTTTTACGAATGTAATAATCAAAAGAGCCGGTTAGCCGATTGTTAAACAGGCCAAAGTCAACTCCGGCATTCCATGTACGGATTTTCTCCCAGGAGAGATTATAGCTGACGAGTGAAGGTGCCCAGGCAATATTGGCTAATGTTCCGTCAATGATCCATGATCCTGTTCCTGTACCGATTGTAGAATAAGTCGGATATAAAGAAGATGTATTTTGGTTACCCAAACTACCATAAGAGGCTCTGACCTTAAATGTGTTGACAACTTTGCTGACAGGCAGGAAGAATTTTTCTCTGGCTATGTTCCAGCCTACTGATGCGGAAGGGAAAAATCCCCAACGACTGTCACTACGAAATCGTGAGGAACCGTCATAGCGTAGATTTACTTCCAGAAGATATTTTTCCAGGTAATCATAATTCAATCTGCCGAAGAATCCGGCGGTAGCCCATCTGTTGTGTCCACCTGCTACATTCGGAGCAACTTTTTGGTTATTTGAATCCATTCCGGTAGAAGTGTTGATAGTCGGTTTTCCCGGATAAATGACTCCTAGCTTCTCAGCAGCTATATCTTTATAATTATTTTGTTCGGCTTGAAACCCGAAAAGAACTTTCATATTATGTGATTTTGCAAAGGTCTTTGCATAATCTGTATAGAGATTTACATTAAAATAATCGCTGGCATAAGTGCCTTCATGTACTTGGGAATCGTTATTCCATGTATTGCCCTTAGTCTTTCCGTCAACACCTGTCTGATGAACAGTTAAGTAATCCCAGTGTGAATATTGTGTATTGTATCGATAGCTTAAATCTCCAATCAGTCGCCACCCTTTGATAGGTTCTACCGTTATATTCAGTTGTTGGTAGAGCCAAGTGTTTCGTTCTTGTTTTTCACCTCCGTTTTGCATTTGGAGCACATGGTCGTCATATAGAATACCATTTGGGTCATAGAGAGGTTTGGTAGGCCAACATTGGCGTCCGATTTCGGCAAAAAAACTTTCATTAAGATGTGTCGGCTGTACATAGTCACTTCTGATAAAGCGAGTATTGAATCCGACTGATACTATTTTTGATAATTGTGCGTTGATTTTTGCAGATGCAGTATATCTGTTTGAGTATTCATCTCCGATTCTGAGCTCTCCATCCTGACCTAAATAGTTCGCTGATAAATAGTATTGTATTTTGTCTGTCCCGCCAGTAACGCTGATATTGTGCTCGTGTGCAAAGACATTGTCTTTGAAAAAATAGTCATAATAATCAATATTATCATTTCCTTGTGAATATCCGTCTGCCCATAACGAAGGATTATTGGGCACGGGGATGGTAGAATCGGTAATCTTGCCGGCCATATAGTCTTTGATGCGGTTTATCCTTTCTTCCGAGACCCAGTTGTAAGGTCCCCATCCGGAATTGGCAGCTGCATCATTATAGTATAAGGAGAACGTGTAAGAGTCTAATGAAGAAGGCATGTTGATAGGGCTACTTACACGAAAACTGTTGTTGTAGTTAACTTGCGCTTTACCGGCCTTTCCTTTCTTGGTCGTTACTAAGATTACTCCGAATGGCGCTCTGGAACCATAAATAGAAGAAGCTGCCGCATCTTTCAGAACTGAAATAGATTCTATATCCTGCGGATTAATGGAATAAATATCTCCTTCCATACCATCTATCAAGACTAGGGCACTTCCTGTAGAACCTTCTCCGATAGTTCCGACTCCACGTACATTGATCGATTGTTTCTGATTGAGACCTCCTCCCTGATTGCTATAAATATTCAAACCGGGAACCTGTCCTTGTAATGCCTGGACTGCATTGGATACAGGGATTGCTTCGAAGGCTTTCGAGTCAATGACTCCGACAGAACCGGTTAAATTAATCTTCTTTTGGGTACCATAACCTACAACGATCACTTCATCCAATAAATTGTCGTCAACTCCCAGTGTTACGTTTATCATTTTTCTATCACCTACTGTAAACTGGACTGTTTTAAATCCGATGTAACTGAATTCAATAGTTGAACTTGGATCCGCTTTCACTTGGTAGTGTCCGTTAAAGTCAGTGACGGTTCCGGATACTATATTCCCATCTTTTACTTTTATGGAAACTCCCAGTAGAGGTTCTCCATTATTATCTTTTACTGTTCCGGATACATAATTCTGAGCATATGTATTCATTGAACATAAAAGTAGGTAGCCCAGCAGGCAGATAAGCTTATGACTTGAGTTATAAGTTATCAGGTGGACAGCTTTCTTTAAGAGAGTAGAGTGTCGATTAGTTTTCATAATCCATGAAATTTAAAAGTTGAATGATAAGGCTAATTCTTTTTCTAACATGAAGTGTTTTACTTCATCGAGAGTAGGAATAGACGGTTGGGCACCAGAACGTGTAACAGCGATAGCTGCCGCGGCATTCGCAAAACTCAATGCATCTCGGTCTATTTCCCTTTGGGCACAAATTACAGCCAATGCACCACAGAACGTGTCACCTGCTGCAATAGTATCAATCGCATTTACTTTGTATCCGGGAAGCTGAATGATTTCTTTGTCGTTTTTCATATATACACCTTGACTTCCTAATGTGATCACAGCATTGCGTGCACCTGCCTGTAATAAGCTTAGAGCGATTTCTTCAAGATTATTTCCTGTATATTCAATTCCTGAGATGAAGGCTGCTTCCAGTTCATTGACGACTAGTATATCAATGGCTTTCATCAGCTCCTCATCAATCAGGCAGGCGGGTGCGGGATTAAACAATACCTTTTTACCTTTTTGTTTAGCCAGAAGAGCTATTCTTTTAATCGTTTCGTAAGGAATCTCGGCTTGCATAACTATGATATCTGCTTCGTCAATTACCTTTGAAAAATGAATAATTGAACCGGGTAATAAAGAATAGTTAGCTCCGGGAGCTACTGCTATGCAGTTTTCACCACTGTCGGCAACAAAAATGAGTGCAGTCCCTGTGGGCTGATTAACATCATCTATGATATAATCAGTAGTGATACCTTCTTTCTTAAAGTGTTTTTTTAGAATTTCTGCATACATATCATTTCCCAAAGAGGTAATGAACGTTACAGATCCCCCGAGTCTTGCTGCTGCTACAGCCTGATTGGCGCCTTTCCCCCCGAGGGATTGCATGAAACTGGCATCTCCGACTGTTTCGCCAGGCGCCGGGAGATGGTTGACTTGTGCAACCATGTCGATGTTTGAACTTCCAATAACTACTACTTTCATTTGAACAGATTTATGTGTTTAACCTAGGTCTTATCTCGTTTATAGCACAACTTCTCTTTTATAAGGAATCGCACTCTGTGCACCGATTCGCGTGACTGCTATAGCTGCCGCCGCATTGGCAAATTTCACAGATTTAGCGAGTGAATGCCCTTCAGACAGGCAGACGCTGAATGCTCCGCAAAATACATCTCCGGCACCTGTTGTGTCAATCGTCTCTACTTCCTTTGCGGGAATCATGGTATATTCATCTTTCTCTTTTACGTAAGCCCCGTCTTTACCTAAAGTAATGACAACATTCTCTATACCTTTCTCTCCGATAGCCTGAGCGGCACGATGAGCGCTTTCTATATTCATCACTTTGATTCCGGATAACATTTCCGCTTCAATGCGGTTGGGGAGTATGGTGTGCACGTTCATTAAGAATGAGTTGCTCAGGCTGGACGCGGGAGCCGGATTGAGGATTACCTTTTTCCCATATTTGCAAGCAATAGTAGCTGCATATTCCACTGTGTCTATGGGAATCTCAAGTTGCATGAGAATAATATCAGCTTCCTTGATTTTTTCTTCGGCTTTATTGATATCCTCAATAGAAAGCGAACGGCTTGCTCCCGGTGCTACGATAATGCTATTTTCACCGAAAGAATCTACGGAGATAAGTGCAACTCCGGACGGACTTTTCTGGTCGGTAAATATATATTCCGTATTAATTTTCTCTGATCTGTATATTTCCAATGCTTGCAGGCCGAACAAATCATATCCGATTTTGGATATGAAGGTGACTTCAGCTCCCAGTCGGGCGGCTGCAATCGCCTGATTAGCTCCTTTGCCACCGGGATTCATGTAGAAGGTTCCGCCTAGTATGGTTTCTCCGGGAACAGGTAGTCTGTTGGCTTTCACGACCATATCGGTATTGCAACTACCGATGACTACAATTTTGGGTCTATGAATTGATATAGTTTCCATAGTATTAAAAATTAAGACTATGCAAATGAAAGCAATAATCATGCATAGTTTTCTACATTAATAATTGGTTTATATAATCTCAAAAATGATATCTTATATTGGATTTTCCTTGTATAGAGGAGAGAATATAGAGGTAATGTGAAGCGAATTTATATAATTACAAAGAGAAAATGGAGATTTGAAAAGAGTGTTTTTATCGTCTGAAATACGAATCAAACACCTTACTCTTTAACATTCTTTTGCGCTAGCACGTGCTCTGAGGACTTCAGACAGTTTTTCTTTCCGAATTTTGGATTCCATCCACGCCGTAAAGTCAAAGAGGCGTAAAAGCTGACTTTCATATTTATTATTATATAATTCATGAATCTCAGGAGACAACTTTTCCCAAAATGCTTCTCTGTCTTTTTTCAGGATGGGAATATTTCTTTTATTCAGAAACCATAAAATGATACGTTCTGTTTTAAAAGTCTGCTCTTTGGGCGAAGATAGACTTCGGGTGATGGAACGGGATTCATACTGGATTAGCTCATGCTCCTGCACTTCATAAAAGACGATGAGGCGGACCAGACGAATAGTTCTCATTAAAGGCAGATACTTTATGTTATGGTCTATGATAGCGTTGCTGATATACTTTTTAGCAGTTTTATATTCTTGGTTACCAATGTGTACGAGTGTGGTGTAAAGCAATAATTCACTTTTTCGAATAGGGCCTAACCAGGCTTCTTTATCATAAAGTATTTCCTGGTAGTCTGCCATAAGTTGGGTACATTTCGAAAAATCTCCTTTATCCAGATAGGGAAATAGTTCGTATTGGAAGAGAAGGCAAGTTGCATTTACTTTAAATTCGAGCGAAGTGCTGTCTGATATAAGCTTTCTTAATTTATCAAGGAAGTAGGGGATTTCGTCATAGTTGCTCACAGACCGCAGGCTACCGAGTACTCCTTCGAGTACAGATAAATAGTATATAGGAGGATTTGACCAGAACTGCTGATTCTGCTCAAATAATGAGTCTAGTTCTTTGTATGAATTTAAGGCAGCTCTGTAATCGCCTGCTCCCATCAGGTAATTAGCCTGAAAAAGTTTATGGTTTCGTGTTAATTCAAAATTACCTTCGGAGTCTGAAGAAGCGGCTATATAAAGTTCGTTGACCATAAGGTCATTCATATCCTGTTTTTGCTTTACTGTTCTGATGGAGCCAATATGAGATAAACGATATTTCAATAAGTTGTGTAATGAAGATTGCTCTGTGATTTTCCGAATCTTTTTCAAAGCTTCATTTTGGATGAAGTGTTTGTGAAAAAGCTCCTGTTCTGTCATGTTGGGAAAGTTCAGACGGAGCAGATATTCCAGTTCCAGCTTCAAAGCTATCGTCAGAATTTCGTTGTTCTCATAGAATTGTGCTTGTTCTATTGTATTGGATAGTATTTCGAAACACTCTTCAAACAGAGAACGTTCATAAAGCATTCGGGCTTTGCACAAATTATTCAGCAGATCGTAATAGATATCTTTCTTTTTACGCAGGGTGAGTAACGTATCCGTCAGCTTTTCATATAAGTATTGAATGGATACTTCAAATGAGCCATTGGGCTTGCGTCTGTAAAATTCCTCTTTTACAGTATTTCCATTCGGTTGTTTACTCTTTATGATAATATCATAAATCACCAGATAGTCTTTTTCCTCCTTGTCCTTGATAACCTGTAGGGAGAAGTGCTTCTTTTCTGATTTAGATAACGAGTATATCAGGGATATAACGGAATCTACTCTTTTCATAGGGAACTCTTTGCATTAGTATTAGATTGCAATATTCGGGAATTTTTATGTAAAAAGCAAATCTGGCATTCTGTCACTTTGTGTTTTCTGTAGCTCTTTGTTGCGTATATTTGTGGGAAGAGGCCGGGCCTGTTCTGAAAATTGCAGGGAATTCTCATTTCCTCAGATCAGAAAAATATATTATAATGTGATTGAATGTTTTTCTGCCTTGAAAATTGAATGTTTGATAGTCTATCTGAAAATAATACTCATTTTGGATGGTTTTTCATAAGAAAAGCTATACCTTCGATGTACTTTTTAATAATAAAGATGAAATGTTGGATTTAAAGCAACTTACAGTTGAAGTATGCCGCATAGCTACCGAAGCTGGGCATTTTCTGAAAGAAGAGCGGAAAAACTTCCGTCGTGAGCGTGTTATGGAAAAACATGCGCATGATTATGTGTCGTATGTGGATAAAGAGTCTGAAGTACGGTTGGTAAAAGCGCTTTCTGCCTTGTTGCCCGAAGCAGGATTTATTACGGAAGAAGGCTCTGCTACTTATCAGGACGAACCTTACTGCTGGGTCATTGATCCGTTGGACGGAACTACGAATTATATTCATGATGAGGCTCCTTATTGTGTATGCATCGCTCTGCGCAGTCGTACCGAATTGCTTTTGGGAGTTGTGTATGAAGTCTGCCGGAATGAATGTTTCTATGCCTGGAAAGGAGGAAAGGCTTTCATGAATGGTGAGGAAATTCATGTTTCGGATGTCCGGGATATCAAGAATGCATTTGTGTTTACTGAATTACCTTATAATTATGATCAGTATAAACCGACGGCTCTCCATCTGATTGATAACCTTTATGGAGCCGTGGGAGGCATTCGCATGAACGGTTCGGCTGCGGCTGCAATCTGTTATATAGCTAATGGTCGTTTTGATGCATGGGCCGAAGCGTTTATCGGTAAGTGGGATTATTCGGCGGCTGCCCTGATTGTGTTGGAAGCAGGCGGTCGCGTGACTAATTTCTATGGTGACGACCATTTTATAGAAGGTCATCATATTATTGCAACCAATGGATACCTGCATCCTTTATTTTTGAAACTCTTAGCAGAAGTTCCTCCGTTGGATATGTAAGACTGCTGCGATTGTATAAATAGCTACTACTATGAAACACACATTACTTATAAAAGATTGGCTTTATTCTTTTTTGTCCCTTTGGTTTCCCCGTTGCTGCGTCGTTTGTGGCGGATCGTTGGCTAAAGGAGAAGAGTGTATTTGCACCATGTGCAATATAAACTTGCCTCGTACCGATTATCATCTTCGGAAAGACAATCCGGTAGAAAAACTCTTTTGGGGTAAGTTTCCTCTGGAACGTGCCACTTCTTTTTTCTTTTATCGCAAAGGAAGTGATTTTCGGCAAGTTCTCCACCAACTCAAATATGGAGGACAAAAAGAAATTGGTGCTATTATGGGACGATATATGGCATCCGAATTGCAGGCTTCCGACTTCTTTCATGGAGTTGATGTAATCATTCCCATCCCTTTGCATAAGAAGAAACAGCAGATACGTGGCTACAATCAAAGTGAATGGATATCGCGCGGGATTATGGCCGTAACAGGTATTCCGGTGGATACCGAAGCAATCATACGCCGGAAGAATACGGAAACGCAAACACAAAAGTCAGCTTTAGAACGTTGGGAGAATGTAGATGGAATCTTCGAATTGCATCGTTCGGAGTATTTGGCAGGAAAGCATATATTAATAGTAGATGATGTGTTGACGACTGGAGCGACTACCGTAGCGTGCGCTTCTCGGCTGGCAGAGATTGAAGGAGTACGGATTAGTGTGTTGACGTTGGCTATGGCAGAATAGGGTAGCTTGTCGTCTTCCCGAAGACTCTCTTTAATATATAAACTATAATGAATGCCAATGCTTACATTATGTTGTTGCTGTTCTACAAATAAGTACTTTCTCTTCATAAATTAATTCGTCCGCCTATGGGCAAACGCAACGTTGCCTATAGGCAAACTTTCGTCCGGCTATAGGCGGACGAAAGAATGCCTATAGCCGGACGAATTAATTCATGTACCCAAAGAACTTACTTTATTCAGATGGAAAGTTTATTGTTAACCTTTGAATCTTTAAAGTTTTATAGACCATCAAAAGACAAGAATGTTTTTGTGAATAAAAGAAGGGGATGAGAGTTTCGGTTTTCGGACTGACCCTCTATTTTCGAAGCAGGGGGGAGAAGAGCAGAAACAAAAAAGAGGTCTATCTTTCGATACACCTCTTTTTGCTCTTCCTCTTGGACTTGAACCAAGGACCCTCTGATTAACAGTCAGATGCTCTAACCGACTGAGCTAAGGAAGAATGTTGCAATCAAGAATTTCAGTTTTGCTCTTCCTCTTGGACTTGAACCAAGGACCCTCTGATTAACAGTCAGATGCTCTAACCGACTGAGCTAAGGAAGAATGTTTTTCTCAATTGCGATGCAAAAGTAGTAGGTTTTTTTGAAATATGCAATATCTTTGCAAAAAAAATATTGAGAATGGACAAAATAATAGGATTGGGCAACGCCCTGATAGACGTACTTGCAACCCTGAAAGACGATACACTCTTGGATGAACTGGAATTACCCAAGGGAAGCATGCAACTCATCGATGACGCTAAGTTACAGCAGATTAACACAAAATTTTCACAAATGAAAACGCATCTGGCAACAGGCGGATCGGCAGGAAATGCCATACTTGGACTCGCTTGTCTGGGTGCCGGAACAGGTTTTATCGGAAAAGTAGGAAATGATCATTATGGCGATTTTTTTCGGAAAAATCTGCAGAAAAATAATATTGAAGACAATTTATTGACCTCCGAACAGCTTCCTTCGGGAGTGGCATCCACTTTTATTTCTCAGGATGGAGAGCGTACTTTTGGTACTTATCTGGGAGCGGCCGCTTCTTTGAAAGCTGAAGATCTGACATTGGAGATGTTCAAAGGATATGCATACTTATTTATAGAAGGATACCTTGTTCAGGATCACGAAATGATTCTTCATGCCATCGAACTGGCTAAAGAGGCTGGCCTGCAAATCTGTCTCGACATGGCAAGTTATAATATCGTGGAGAATGATCTGGAATTTTTCTCCTTATTAATAAATAAGTATGTGGATATCGTTTTTGCAAACGAGGAAGAAGCGAAAGCATTTACCGGCGAAGAACCGGAGGAAGCTCTGAGAGTGATAGCCAAGAAATGCAGCATTGCTATTGTGAAAGTTGGAGCAAACGGATCTTATATCCGTAAAGGTACGGAAGAAATTAAAGTGTCGGCTATTCCTGTAGAAAAAGTTCTGGATACCACCGGCGCAGGCGATTATTTCGCTGCCGGATTTCTGTATGGTCTGACGTGCGGATACTCGCTCGAAAAATGTGCAAAAATTGGTTCTATTCTCTCGGGAAATGTTATTCAGGTGATTGGAACAACAATCTCTCCGGAGCGCTGGGATGAAATTAAGTTAAATATTAACAAGGTTCTGGCGGAATAACCAAGGTTTGAGTTACTTTTACGTCTCATTTTAATGAAAGATATATGAAAAAATTGCTGAATAGGCGGATAGCTCTTGTTTTGGTGGCTGTAATAGCTACTGTAGCTTTCTTTAGTTTTAAGAGTGGAGACGACCGCAATTTCCAGATTGCCAAGAATCTGGATACATTTAATGCGATTGTGAAAGAACTGGATATGTTCTACGTGGATACCATTGATCCGAACAAGACCATTCGCGAAGGAATCGACAATATGCTTTTCTCGCTGGATCCTTATACAGAATATTACCCGGAGGAAGATCAAAGCGAACTGGAACAGATGGTGAAAGGAAGCTTTGGAGGTATCGGTTCTCTTATTACCTATAATACGAAGCTGAAACGTTCCATGATTGCCGAACCGTTCGAGGGAACTCCGGCGGCCAAAGCGGGACTGAAGGCGGGAGATATCCTGATGGAAATAGACGGAAAAGATCTCCTTGGAAAGAATAATTCGGAAGTCAGCCAGATGTTGCGCGGACAGGCGGGTACGAGCTTTAAACTGAAAGTGGAGCGTCCTAATGAGAAAGGCGGACAAACCCCGATGGAGTTTACTATCGTACGTGAATCTATTCAGACCCCTGCCATCCCATATGCTACCGTGATGGATAATAAAGTGGGATATATCAGCCTGAGCACATTCTCCGGCAACCCTTCCAAGGATTTCAAAAAAGCATTGCTGGATCTGAAGAAACAGGGAGCTACTTCTCTGGTCATCGACCTCCGTAATAACGGTGGCGGTCTGTTGGATGAAGCAGTGGAAATAGCCAATTATTTCCTGCCCCGTGGAAAAGTAATCGTAACCACCAAGGGAAAGACGAAACAGGCAAGCAACACATACAAGACTTTGCGTGAACCGCTGGATCTGGATATTCCGATTGCCGTATTGGTAAACAGTGGTACGGCTTCTGCTTCAGAAATCCTGTCGGGCTCATTGCAAGACCTTGATCGTGCCGTTATTGTTGGTAACCGTACATTTGGAAAGGGACTTGTACAGGTTCCCCGTTCTTTACCTTATGGAGGAATGATGAAAGTGACTACTTCCAAATATTATATCCCAAGCGGACGTTGTGTGCAGGCGATCGACTATAAGCACCGGAACGAAGATGGAAGTGTGGGAACGATTCCCGACAGTCTGACTAACGTATTCTATACTGCTGCCGGACGTGAAGTACGTGACGGAGGTGGTGTAATGCCTGATATTACTGTCAAGCAGGAAAAACTCCCGAATATCTTGTTCTATCTCGTACGTGATAATCTGATTTTTGACTATGCAACTCAATACTGCTTGAAGCATCCTACTGTAGCTGCTCCTGAAAAGTTTGTAGTGACGGATGCTGATTACAATGATTTCAAGGAACTGGTGAAGAAGGCCGATTTCAAATATGACCAGCAGAGTGAGAAGATTCTGAAAACACTGAAAGAGGCTGCTGAATTTGAAGGCTATATGACAGATGCTGCCGAAGAGTTCAAGGCACTGGAAAAGAAGTTGAATCATAATCTTGACCGTGACCTGGATTATTTCTCTAAGGATATCAAGAGAATGATTGCTAATGAAATTATCAAGCGTTATTATTTCCAGAGAGGTGGTATTATCGAGCAACTGAAGGATGATGATGATTTGCAGGAAGCAATAAAGGTATTGAATGATCCTGCGAAGTATAAGGAAATGCTGAGCGCGCCGATAACGAAAGCTGAAAAGAAGTAACGTTGATTGTCATATATAAAATGCGGTGGACATTAGTAAGATGTTCACCGCATTTTATATATGCATATTATATTGGTTAGCCAATGGGAGCCCGGTGTAAGTGTTTTTTTTATAAAAAAGAAGGATAGCTTTTGCCCTACTAATCAGAATGTTCTATCTTTGCATCAATTACATTTTAAATGATTTACAATATGTCTACAGAATTATTCTCTACTCTGCCTTATAAAGTGGCAGATATTACACTTGCTGATTTCGGACGCAAGGAAATCGATTTGGCAGAAAAAGAAATGCCCGGCCTGATGGCTCTACGCGAAAAGTATGGAGAATCCAAACCGTTAAAAGGTGCCCGTATCATGGGATCATTACATATGACCATCCAGACCGCCGTACTGATTGAAACACTGGTTGCATTGGGAGCTGAAGTCCGCTGGTGCTCTTGTAATATATATTCAACGCAGGATCATGCTGCTGCTGCGATTGCTGCTTCCGGTGTTGCGGTATTTGCATGGAAAGGCGAGAATCTTGCCGACTACTGGTGGTGCACATTGCAGGCATTGAACTTCCCCGGCGGAAAAGGTCCGAATGTGATTGTAGACGATGGTGGTGACGCTACAATGATGATTCATGTCGGTTATGATGCCGAGAATGATGCTGCCGTATTGGACAAGGAAGTGCATGCGGAGGATGAAATCGAACTGAATGCCATTCTGAAAAAAGTATTGGCTGAGGATAAGACTCGCTGGCATCGTGTGGCTGAGGAAATGCGCGGCGTATCGGAAGAGACAACGACCGGTGTACACCGTTTGTATCAGATGCAGGAAGAAGGCAAATTGCTGTTCCCGGCATTTAATGTGAACGATTCGGTTACCAAGTCTAAGTTTGATAATCTCTACGGATGTCGTGAGTCACTGGCTGACGGTATCAAGAGAGCGACCGATGTGATGATTGCCGGTAAGGTAGTGGTGGTATGTGGTTACGGTGATGTGGGCAAGGGATGTTCGCATTCAATGCGCTCTTATGGTGCGCGTGTGCTTGTGACGGAAGTCGATCCGATTTGTGCGTTGCAGGCTGCTATGGAAGGTTTCGAAGTCGTAACGATGGAAGATGCCTGCACCGAAGGTAATATCTTCGTGACTACTACGGGGAATATCGATATCATTCGCATTGACCACATGGAGAAAATGAAAGATCAGGCGATCGTATGTAACATCGGCCACTTTGATAATGAAATCCAGGTGGATGCGTTGAAACATTATTCGGGCATCAAATGTGTAAACATCAAGCCGCAGGTAGACCGCTATTATTTCCCGGATGGTCACAGCATTCTTTTGCTGGCTGACGGTCGTCTGGTGAATTTGGGATGTGCGACAGGCCATCCGTCATTCGTGATGAGTAACTCATTTACCAATCAGACGCTGGCCCAGATCGAGTTGTTCAACAAGAAATACGAAGTAAATGTATACCGCTTGCCGAAGCACCTGGATGAAGAAGTGGCTCGCCTGCATCTCGAAAAGATCGGGGTGAAACTGACGAAGCTGACTCCGGAACAGGCCGCTTATATCGGTGTATCGGTAGACGGACCTTATAAGGCTGAACATTATAGATACTAATTTAATTGACAATTGACAGTTGACAAATGACAATGAACAGCTATATGGAACGAGTGATCTGCCGGGCTGTTATTGTTGACCATCAATTGTCAATTGTCAATTGTCAATTGTCAATTTTATGAAGAAGTTCCTTCCCGACTTAATTGCTATTTTAGCTTTTATCATCCTTTCTTTTGCTTATTTTTTTCCGGCTGATATCGAAAGTCGTATTCTGTTTCAGCACGATACGGTGGCTGGAGTGGGAGCCGGTCAAGAAGCTCAGGAATATCTTGAACGTACAGGAGAACGTACCCGCTGGACAAACTCTCTTTTTGGTGGTATGCCTACCTATCAGATGTCTCCGAGTTATGATTCTACCAAACCGCTGAAGTGGATAGAAAACATCTATCACTTGTATCTTCCATCTTATGTGGTGCTGACCTTCATCATGATGCTCGGGTTTTATATCCTTTTGCGGGCATTCGGGTTGTCTGTCTGGTTATCTGCTTTAGGGGGGATTATCTGGGCTTTCTCCTCCTATTTCTTTATTTTGATATCGGCAGGGCATATCTGGAAATTTGTCACATTGGCTTATATTCCGCCTACGATTGCCGGTATTGTACTGGCTTATCGGAAGAAATATCTGTTGGGAGGGATTGTGACTGCTTTGTTTATCGCGCTTCAGATTCAGTCGAACCATATTCAGATGAGCTACTACTTCATGTTTGTCATCCTGTTTTTTGTAGGAGCTTACTTTGAAGATGCTTATAAGAAGAAGGAGTTGCCGCATTTTTTCAAGGCAAGTGCCGTTCTGGCATTGGCTGCGATGATAGGAGTGTGTGCGAACCTCTCCAATCTATACCATACTTATGAGTATAGTAAGGAGACTATGCGCGGAAAGAGTGAACTGAAACAGGAAGGACCTGCTGCCAATCAGACCAGCAGCGGACTGGACCGTAACTATATAACGAACTGGAGTTATGGAATTGGTGAAACGCTTACTTTGCTGGTTCCGAATGTAAAGGGAGGGGCATCGGTTCCTTTATCCAAGAATGAGACTGCCATGGCAAAGGCGAATCCGATGTATAGTAACATCTATTCGCAGCTGACACAGTATTTTGGCGATCAGCCCATGACTTCCGGACCGGTCTATGTGGGAGCTTTTGTTTTATTTCTGTTTATATTGGGGTGCTTTATTGTTAAAGGACCGCTGAAATGGGCTTTACTGGGAGCTACTATCTTCTCTATTCTACTTTCGTGGGGAAAGAATTTTATGGGACTTACGGACTTTTTTATCGATTATGTACCGATGTATAACAAGTTCCGTGCCGTATCTTCTATCCTAGTTATAGCTGAATTTACGATACCTTTATTAGCGGTCTTTGCCTTAAAAGAAGTGCTGGCTAAACCGGAAATATTAAAGTTGAAAGAAAATCGGACAGGAGTAATTATCACTTTGGTATTAACAGCCGGTGTTTCACTGATTCTGGCTGTTGCCCCGGGAGTTTTCTTCTCTAGTTATATTCCGGCACAAGAGATGGCAGCTCTGCAGCAAGGACTGCCTGCCGAGTATTTATCTCCGATCATTACGAATCTGGCCGAAATGCGCAAGGCAATGCTGACTTCGGATGCATGGCGCAGTTTCTTTATTATAGTAGTAGGATGCTTCTTATTATTCCTTTATCAGCAGAAAAAGTTGAAGGCTTCTTTTACTATGACAGGTATCGTGCTTCTGTGTCTGATTGATATGTGGACTGTCAATAAGCGCTATTTGAATGATGAACAATTTGTATCGAAGTCAAACCAGACAGGAGCATTCGTTAAAACTCAGACGGATGAGATAATTCTTCAGGATACGGCTTTGAATTATAGGGTGTTGAATTTCGTAGGATTTCCCGGTAATACTTTCAATGAAAATAATACCTCATATTGGCATAAGAGTGTGGGTGGTTATCATGCGGCCAAGTTGCGTCGTTATCAGGAAATGATCGATCATCATATAACTCCGGAAATGAAGGATGCCTATCAGGAAGTTGCCGGCGCAGGCGGTGCGATGGATAGTGTGGACGCTTCCAAATTCCGTGTGCTGAATATGCTGAATACGAAGTACTTTATTTTCCCTGCCGGACAGCAAGGACAGACGGTTCCTGTTGAAAACCCTTATGCGTATGGTAACGCTTGGTTTGTGGATAAGGTGCAGTATGTCAATAATGCAAATGAAGAGATTGATGCGCTGAATGATATTCTTCCAACGGAAACAGCAGTGGTTGATGCGAAATTTAAAGATCAGTTGAAGGGTGTGACGAAAGGTTACAAAGACTCCTTATCTACCATTCGTCTGACCAGCTATGAACCGAATCGCCTGGTATATGAAACTTCTTCTGCTAAAGATGGAGTGGCTGTTTTCTCTGAGATTTATTATCCGGGCTGGCAGGCCAAGATTGACGGACAGCCGGTGGACATTGCCCGTGCTGACTATATCTTGCGTGTGATGAATGTTCCCGCAGGCCAGCATACGATTGAGATGTGGTTTGACCCGCAGAGCTTGCATGTTACGGAAAGCATAGCTTATGCGTCACTGGCTTTATTGCTGATCGGGGTGATGATTCTGATTTGGTTCAGCAAGAAGAAGTTAATAACTCCGAAAAAAAAGGAGGCTGAGAACTCTTAAACTTTTTTCTGATCTTGTACTATATTGTACTCTATATACCTTAAGCGGCTCTCTTCATCCCGAAGAGAGCCGCTTATGCATTCACTAAAAAATTATGAAAAACAAACGCTGTTTTGCTGTTAATTGATTTTATATTCCAAAGTTAAGTGGTTCTTTAAACAGAAGAAAAGGAAATCGACAAAGGGCGAAGATTTGTCTATTAAATATAGTGATATTATAATAATTAAGGTGGATATCAGGACTGAAAAAGGAAAATATGAACATAAACAGTCGATATATGGATAGTCCCATTTTGTCGCAACCCATTAAATTTGTGCCTGAATATAGAGCGATTATTATGAAAAGACTATTGTTCATTTTTACCTTTTTTTGCCTCCTTGCCATTCATGGAGGCGCACAGAATATTCTGACTCTGGAGAACTGCCTTCGTATAGGGATTGAGAACAATCTCTCTTTACAGGGAAAACGAAAAGCGATGCAGAAAAGTAAGTATGGCATTTCGGAGAATCGGGTGAAGCTGTTGCCGCAAATCAATGGCTTTGCCAACTTTAATGATAATATCGATCCGCCTGTCTCAGTAACTGACGGTTCTTCCTATGGAGTACCTTATAATATTACCCGAACGTTGCAATATAGTGCCAATGCCGGGATAGAATTGCAGATGCCACTTTATAATCAGACTCTCTATACTTCGATTTCCATAGCAGAGATTGTGGATGAGATGAGCCGGCTTTCGTATGAAAAGGCACGGGAAGATTTGATCTTGCAGATCAGTAAAATGTACTATCTGGGACAGGTTACTGCGGAACAGATTGCATTGATAAAAGCCAATATCACCCGATTGGAAGAACTGAGAGATATCACACAGGCTTTCTTTGATAATGGAATGGCAATGGAAGTTGACTTGAAGCGGGTGAATATCAATCTGGAAAATCTGAAAGTACAGTATGACAATGCGCAGGCGATGATGACGCAGCAGCTTAATATGCTGAAGTACATCATGGATTATCCGGCAGAAAAAGAAATCGGCCTGTTGCCGGTCAATACGGATAGTATCGCTACGGTTGCTTTGACCGGGTTGTCGGAAAACCTCTATGAGCTTCAGTTGCTTCAATCACAGGTGCAGCTGGCAGAGCGGCAGAAACGATTGATAAGTAATGGCTATATTCCTTCTCTCAATCTGACGGGAAACTGGAGGTTTGCCGCTTATACTGATGAGGCTTATCATTGGTTTCATTCCGGTCCGTCCAATCATTGGTTCCGTTCTTATGGGGTGGGACTGACTTTGCGTATTCCTATTTTTGATGGTTTGGATAAGAAGTATAAGATCCGGAAAGCAATGATCGATATCGAAACCATGAAACTTTCACGGTTGGATACACGGAAGAATCTGCAAACACAGTATTTGAATGCTGTAAATGACTTGATGAATAACCAGCGGAACTTTAAAAAACAGAAAGACAATTATCTGCTTGCCGAAGAAGTGTATACGGTTACTACCGACCGCTATCGGGAAGGAATCACTTCAATGACTGAAGTTCTGCAGGATGAAATGCGGATGAGCGAGGCACAGAACAACTACATTAGTGCACATTATAATTATCGGGTGACCAACCTGATGTTACTGAAACTAACCGGACAGATCTCATCCTTGTTCAAATAACAGATAACTAATTGAATCATTCATATGGAAACAATGGACAATAATACAATCTCCAGTACGCATCAGGAGAAAGCTAAGAAAATGAGAAAATTACGCCGCTGGCAGATTATAGTAAGTCTGTTTGGAGTTGCTGTGATTGTTTGGGGAGTAATTGAAATTGTTTTTCTCTTTCTGGGCTATAAGCAGACGGAAACCAGCAATGATGCGCAGATAGAGCAATATGTGTCACCTGTCAATCTGCGTGCATCGGGCTATATTAATAAGATTTATTTTACGGAACATCAGCAGGTACGTAAAGGTGATACCTTGCTGGTGCTGGACGACCGCGAATATAAAATCCGGGTGATGGAAGCTGAGGCTGCATTGAAGGATGCGCAGGCAGGCGCCACTGTGATAAATGCTACCTTGCAGACTACACAAACGACTGCATCTGTGTATGATGCGTCTATAGCTGAAATAGAAATCCGGCTAGCAAAACTGGAGAAAGACCGTCAGCGGTATGAAAATTTGGTCAAACGAAATGCGGCGACACCTATCCAGTTGGAACAGATTACAACAGAGTATGAAGCTACCTTTAAGAAGCTGGAAGCAACCAGGCGCCAGCGGGAGGCGGCTCTTTCGGGAGTGAATGAAGTATCTCACCGTCGTGAGAATACGGAAGCTGCCATCCAGCGTGCTACGGCTGCGCTTGAAATGGCACGGCTGAATCTTTCGTATACGGTTGTACTGGCTCCTTGCGATGGCAAGTTAGGCAGACGTTCTCTGGAAGAAGGGCAGTTCATTACAGCAGGGCAATGCATTACATATATTCTGCCCGATACACAAAAATGGATTATTGCTAATTATAAAGAAACGCAGATAGAGAATCTCCGCATCGGGCAGGAGGTGGCTATCACGGTAGATGCTATCAGTAAGAAAGAGTTTACAGGCAAAGTGACTGCTATTTCCGGAGCGACAGGTTCTAAATATTCGTTGGTGCCGACTGACAATTCTGCCGGAAACTTTGTGAAAATACAGCAGCGTATCCCTGTCCGTATTGATTTTACGGATTTATCGAAGGAAGATAATGATAAGCTGGCGGCGGGTATGATGGTAGTAGTAAAAGCTAAACTCTGATAGCCATGCCTTCGTGTCCTAGAAATTATCCTTTTTACAATTGGGTGCCCAAACCGATAGGTATTATTATTCTGCTGTTCTTTTTCCTGCCGATTCTTTCGGTGGGCGGGGTATACTCCGTGAACAGTACCGAGATGATGAGCGGCTTGGGTATTATTTCCGAGCATATTCAGTTTGCCAATTTTGTGACTTCCATCGGTATGGCGGCATTTGCTCCCTTCTTGTATGAACTAGTTTGTATACGACGGGAGAAACTGATGTGTATCGCAGGTTTTGCACTGATGTATGTATTCAGCTATGTATGTGCCAAAACCGACAGTATCTTTTTGCTGGCACTCTGCAGCCTGCTGACAGGGTTCCTGCGTATGGTACTGATGATGGTCAATCTGTTTACGCTGATCAAATATGCTTTTGGCATGGAGGCAACGCGTAATATTACTCCCGGCATGGAACCGAAAGACGCGACGGGATGGAATAAACTGGATATCGAAAAATGTATCAGCCAGCCGGTAGTTTATCTGTTTTTTATGATCCTGGGGCAAATGGGTACGGCGCTAACGGCTTGGCTGGCTTTCGAATACGAATGGAAATATGTATATTATTTTATGATGGGTATTCTGCTGCTGTCCATTCTGATACTGTTCATTACGATGCCTAATCATGGTTTTGCCGGACGTTTCCCTATCAACTTCCGCAAATTCGGCAATGTGACCGCATTTTGCATATCATTGACGTGCATCACTTATGTGCTGGTTTATGGCAAGGTGCTGGATTGGTATGATGATCCATCTATTTGCTGGGCAACGGCGATCAGTATCCTTTTTGCCGGGATTTTTCTTTATATGGATGTTACCCGGCGGTCTTCCTACTTTATTTTGGGGGCGTTGAGGCTGCGTACCATTCGTATGGGGGCTTTGCTTTATTTATTGCTGATGATTATCAATTCCAGCGCAATGTTTGTCAATGTGTATGCAGGAGTCGGGATGCACCTGGATAATTTGCAGAATGCATCGCTGGCAAACTGGTGTATGGTCGGTTATTTTATCGGTGCCTTGATTTCCATTGTATTGGGGTCTAAAGGGGTGCATCTGAAATATCTTTTTGCTCTTGGCTTTTTCTTTCTGGCATTGTCGGCAGGATTCATGTACTTCGAAGTGCAGACAGCCGGACTTTACGAACGAATGAAGTATCCCGTAATTATTCGTACCATCGGAATGATGATTTTATATGCATTGACGGCAGCATATGCCAATCAGCGGATGCCTTTCAAATATCTTTCGACCTGGATTTGCATCATGCTTACCGTCCGTATGGTACTGGGACCGGGTATCGGAGGGGCTATTTATTCAAATGTACTGCAGGAGCGCCAGCAACATTATATTACCCGTTATGCACAAAATGTTGATCTGGTAAACCCCGAAGCTTCTGCTTCGTATACCAATACCGTGCAGGGAATGCAATATCAGGGAAAGAGTGAAACGGAAGCGCATAACATGGCTGCCATGTCCGTCAAGGGGCGGATACAGGTGCAGGCTACGCTCTCTGCTGTGAAAGAAATGGCAGGGTGGACTATTTATGCAGGCGTTATTTGTATGATTTTTGTGCTCGTAGTGCCTTATCCCAAACGAAAATTGCTAACTTAGTATCGTTTTTCAATAGTAATTTATCAGTGAGTCAGTGTTATGGATACTCAGCAGGAACGTTTATTACAGCTTGACCGCGATCTGAAAAGCGGGAAGAATATATGCAGTTCGGGAGGTGTGCTCAGTTGTTTTCCATCTTCTTTAAAAGAACCTTTTCTGATGCAGGGGCTTGGTTTGATTGTCTGCCGGCAAGGTAGTTTCCAGTTTTCTCTTGATAATAAGTGCGCTTCTGCCAAGGCGGGTGAGACCTTGTTTATTCATGAGGAATCTTGGGTTCAAGTGCTTCAGGAGACCGAAGATGTGGAAATTCTTATTCTTGCCTATCAGATAGAACCGATACGTGACATTATCGGCAACTCCGTGGTTTCCATGTATATGTATTCGAAACTTACTCCGGAACTCTCTTGTGTATGGAATACCGGCGAGGAAGATGAGATTATGAAGTATATGTCTTTGATAGACAGTGTGCTGGAAATGGAGGAGAGTGTGTTTAGCCTTTATGAGCAGAAACTCCTTCTGCTGGCACTGACCTATCGTATTTGTTCGGTCTATAACCGTAAATTGATTAGTGCCGGACAGGAAACGGGCGGGCGGAAAAATGAGATATTTGTCCGTCTCATCCAGTTGATAGAGCAATATTATATGCAGGAAAGGAGTGTGGAATTCTATGCGGATAAACTCTGTTTGTCTCCGAAATACCTTTCGGCTCTTTCCAAAAGCATCTGTGGGTATACGGTGCAGGAACTTGTATTCAAGGCGATTATCCGTAAGTGTATCTCTTTGTTGAAGAATACGCAAAAAAATATTCAGGAGATTTCCAATGAATTCGGCTTCCCCAATGCTTCTTATTTTGGCACATTCTTCAAGAAGCAAATGGGGATGTCGCCGCAGCAATATCGAAGGAATCTTTAATCGATATTACTCTTTTTCTCCATAAGCCAGATCGCCTGCGTCGCCCAGCCCCGGTACAATATAGGAATGTTCATTGATTTCAGGATCGATGGCAGCACACCAAATGGTTGTTTTGTCTTCGGGAAATACGCTCTTGATATGATCGATTGCATGTTGGCTGGCAATGATCGAAGCTACGTGAATTTCGGCGGGATGGCCTTTGGTAAGCATGGCCTGATAACTCAGTTCCATACTGCCGCCTGTAGCCAGCATCGGATCGGTGATAATCAGCGTTTTGTCGTCAATACGCGGAGATGCGATATATTCTATATGTATATCAAATTTCAGGGTATCTTTATATTTTCGATAGGCGGACACAAATGCATTTTCTGCTCCGTCGAAATAGCTTAGGAAGCCTTGGTGAAAAGGAAGGCCGGCGCGGAGAATGGTGCTGATGACAAGCTGGTTGTCCGGTGTGCTGACGGGAGCAATGCCCAGTGGTGTCCGGATGTTTTTTACTGAGTATCGGAACTCTTTGCTCATTTCGTAAGCCATGATTTCTCCGATCCGTTCAATGTTACGGCGGAAACGTAGGCGGTCATTCTGAACTTCTACATTTCTGATTTCGGATATGTACTGGTTTAGAATCGAATTTGTTTGGCTAAAATCAATTACTTTCATATTATAGTTTAATCATAATTTAATCTCATTTTCATCGTATTGAGAACGTTCTGGCTTGCAAAGTAAACGATAATCTTTCAAATTGCAATATTCAGTTTGCAGATATTGTTAGGAATTTATAAAAGAGATTCAATTAGGGAAAAATTTCTCTAATCCCTTCTTCCTTTTCAAAGAAAGTATTACTTTTGTACCCGGATTTACAAGGAGGCACCCAAAGCTCCTCATGTTCAGGTGAAAAGAGATAATAAAACGAAATACCAATTTTAATTAATTCAAAAAAAATGGCAAATTTAGATTTAAGCAAGTACGGTATCACAGGTGTGACCGAGATTGTGCACAATCCGTCTTATGACGTTTTGTTCGCTGAAGAAACAAAACCAGGTTTGGAAGGTTTTGAAAAAGGCCAGGTAACTAACATGGGCGCTGTAAACGTAATGACTGGCGTTTATACAGGACGTTCTCCTAAAGATAAATTCTTCGTAAAAGACGAAACCAGCGAAAATACAGTATGGTGGACTTCTGAAGAATACAAAAACGACAACAAACCAGTTGACGCTAAATGTTGGGCAGCTGTGAAAGATTTGGCAACTAAAGAACTTTCTAACAAAAGACTGTTCGTTGTTGACGCTTTCTGCGGAGCTAACGAAAACTCTCGCTTGAAACTGCGCTTCATCATGGAAGTGGCATGGCAAGCTCACTTCGTAACAAACATGTTCATCCGTCCGACAGCTGAAGAACTGGCTAACTTCGGTGAACCTGATTTCGTTATCATGAACGCTTCTAAAGCTAAAGTTGAAAACTACAAAGAACTGGGCTTGAACTCGGAAACTGCAGTTGTATTCAACTTGACTGAAAAGATCCAGGTTATCCTGAATACTTGGTACGGTGGTGAAATGAAGAAAGGTATGTTCTCTTACATGAACTACTTATTGCCTTTGAACGGTATGGCTTCTATGCACTGCTCTGCTAACACTGATAAAGAAGGCAAGAGCTCAGCTATCTTCTTCGGTCTGTCAGGTACAGGTAAGACTACTTTGTCTACTGACCCGAAACGTTTGTTGATCGGTGATGACGAACACGGATGGGATGACGAAGGTGTATTCAACTTCGAAGGTGGTTGCTACGCTAAAGTTATCAACTTGGATAAAGAAAGCGAACCGGACATCTGGAATGCTATCAAACGCGATGCTTTGTTGGAAAACTGTACAGTTAACGCTGAAGGCGAAATCAACTTCGCTGACAAGTCAGTAACTGAAAACACTCGTGTTTCTTATCCTATCTATCACATCGAAAACATCGTTAAACCGGTGTCTAAAGGTCCTCATGCTAAACAAGTTATCTTCTTGTCAGCTGACGCATTCGGTGTATTGCCTCCGGTATCTATCCTGAACGCAGAACAAACTAAATATTACTTCTTGTCTGGTTTTACAGCTAAATTGGCTGGTACAGAACGTGGTATCACTGAACCGACTCCGACATTCTCGGCTTGTTTCGGTGCTGCTTTCTTGTCACTGCACCCAACTAAATACGGTGAAGAACTGGTGAAGAAGATGGAAAAAACTGGTGCTAAGGCATACTTGGTTAACACTGGTTGGAATGGTACTGGCAAACGTATCTCTATCAAAGATACTCGTGGTATCATCGACGCTATCCTTGACGGTTCTATCGACAAAGCTCCTACTAAGGTTATGCCTTACTTCGACTTTGTTGTTCCTACAGAACTTCCGGGTGTTGATCCGAAGATCCTTGACCCACGCGACACTTACGAATGTGCTTGCCAATGGGAAGAAAAAGCAAAAGATTTGGCTGGACGTTTCATCAAGAACTTCGCTAAATTTACAGGTAACGAAGCTGGTAAGGCTTTAGTTGCTGCTGGTCCGAAACTCTAAGCCTTTTAGGCAATAGATATGTAATGCAAAATGTGGGCGGTTCCGAAAGGAGCCGCCTTTTTTTGTTTATATGAAGGTGATTTTGTATCTTTGTTAATCTGAATTATGTTCGATAAAACGCTGACAAATACATGATTATTACTTATTTGAAACTCTTTTGTACATTCGCAAAAATCGGCATGTTTACCATTGGCGGAGGATATGCCATGATTCCCTTGATAGAGCGGGAAATAGTCAAGAGAAAATGGATGAGCAAGGAAGAATTTATGGAAATGTTTGCCTTGACTCAATCGTTGCCCGGAGTTTTTGCGGTAAATATATCCATTTTCGTGGGATATAAACTTCATAAGGTCAGCGGAAGTCTGGTTTGTGCGTTGGCGACTATTCTCCCTTCATTCGTCATTATGATGTTGATTGCCATGTTCTTTGCCCGTTTTCAGGACAATGAGGTGATGATTCGTATCTTTAACGGGATACGTCCGGCTGTAGTGGCGCTGATTTTGTTTCCTTGTATATCTGCGGTCAGAGCTTTGCATTTGAAGTATGTGCAACTGATAGCTCCTGTGATTGCCACAGTACTGATCTGGCAATTCGGGCTTTCTCCTATTTATGTGGTATTGGCGGGGATTTCCGGTGGATTAGTGTATACTCTGTGGTTGAAAAATAAGATTAAAGATATAAAGGCATGATATATTTACAGTTACTTTGGGTGTATCTGAAGATAGGTACGTTTGGTTTCGGAGGTGGTTATGCGATGCTTTCGTTGATTCAGCATGAAATTGTAGATCTCCACCATTGGCTGACTCCCCAACAATTTACGGATGTGGTGGCAATTTCGCAGATGACTCCGGGGCCGATTGGAATTAATAGTGCTACTTATGTGGGCTATGCAGTGACACACAGTGTATGGGGAGCGGTACTTGCTACCGTAGCGGTGTGTCTGCCCTCTTTTATTCTCGTATTGCTCATTTCCTATTTCTTTGCGAAATGCAAGGATAATAAATACATAAAAGCAGCGATGTCCGGCTTGCTTCCCATGTCAGTGGCATTGATTGCCTCGGCTGCCTTGTTGATGATGAACAGGGAGAATTTTATTGATTATAAAAGTATAGGAATCTTTGCTGGGGCATTCCTTATCACCTGGAAATGGGATTTGCATCCTATTCTGCTGATTTGTCTGGCAGGTCTGGTGGGGGTGATCTTGTATTAAAAAAACTTTTTATAAAGCTAGGGTTGGCTACTGGATCGTAAAGAAGTTGCTTAATATGCATGAACTGGAAATAGAAAAAGCCCGCTAAATAAAATCCGGCGGGCTTTCTGCATTATCTCGGGCTATTGCTTATGATTTGTTCGCGCGTTTACGCTCGATTTCGTCCAGAATGACTTTGCGCATACGCATTGCTTTCGGAGTTACCTCTACGTATTCATCTTCTTTGATGTATTCCAATGCCTCTTCGAGTGAGAACTGAACAGGCGGAATCAAACGAACTTTGTCATCAGATCCGGAAGCACGCATGTTGGTAAGCTTTTTGGATTTTGTAACGTTGATAACCAGATCGTTGTCATGGGAGTGTTCTCCTACTACCTGGCCTGCATATACTTCGTCCTGCGGGAAGATGAAGAACTTACCGCGATCCTGCAATTTATCGATGGCATAGGCAAAAGCAGTTCCGCTTTCCATTGCGATCATGGAACCATTGGTACGGTGTTCGATTTCTCCCTTGTGCGGCTGATATTCTTTAAAACGGTGTGCCATGATAGCTTCACCGGCAGAAGCAGTCAGTACGTTGGTACGAAGACCGATGATACCACGTGAAGGCATGTCAAATTCAAGGTTGATACGTTCGCCCGTATTTTCCATCTTCACCATTTCACCTTTGCGGCGGGTAACCATATCGATAATCTTGCTTGAATATTCTTCCGGTACGTTGATTGTCAGTTCTTCGATCGGTTCGCACTTGACGCCGTCGATTTCTTTAAAGATAACCTGTGGCTGACCTACCTGCAGTTCGTATCCTTCACGACGCATGGTCTCGATCAATACAGAAAGGTGAAGTACGCCACGGCCGGAAACAATCCATTTGCCGTCTTCCTCACTCTTTCTTACACGGAGTGCCAGATTCTTATCAAGTTCTTTCATCAGACGGTCGTGGATGTGGCGTGAAGTCACGAACTTACCGTCTTTTCCGAAGAATGGAGAGTCATTGATGGCAAATAGCATGCTCATCGTCGGCTCGTCGATAGCGATTGGCGGTAATGCTTCCGGATTTTCGAAATCGCAGACCGTATCTCCGATCTCAAAACCCTCGATACCTACCAATGCACAGATATCTCCTGATGAAACTTCGTTTGTTTTTACACGTCCCAAACCTTCAAATACATGAAGCTCTTTAATTTTAGATTTGAACATATCGCCATTACGTTTTACCAGCGTGATGTTCATTCCTTCTTTCAAGGTACCGCGATGTACGCGACCTACGGCAATACGACCGGTATAAGAAGAATAATCCAGAGAAGTAATCAGCATCTGCGGAGTACCTTCCAGTTGTTCGGGAGCAGGAATATTTTCAATAATACAATCCAGTAGCGGGGTAATGGTATCTGTCGGCTTTTGCCAGTCTGTGCTCATCCAGTTATTTTTGGCGGAACCGTAAATAACGGGGAAGTCCAGTTGGTCTTCTGTTGCGTTGAGGCTGAACATCAGGTCGAAAACCATTTCGTAAACTTCTTCAGGGCGGCAGTTAGGCTTATCTACCTTATTTACTACCACGATTGGTTTCAAACCGATTTCCAGTGCCTTCTGAAGTACGAAACGTGTTTGGGGCATCGGACCTTCGAAAGCGTCGACTAACAGAATGCAGCCATCTGCCATATTCAATACGCGTTCTACTTCACCACCGAAGTCGCTGTGTCCCGGAGTATCAATGATGTTAATTTTAGTACCGTTGTAATTGATGGATACATTTTTAGAAAGGATCGTTATACCACGTTCACGTTCCAGGTCGTTGTTATCCAGGATAAGTTCACCACTATTTTGATTGCTGCGGAATAGATTTCCGGCCAGCAACATCTTGTCAACCAGCGTTGTTTTCCCATGGTCAACATGGGCAATGATTGCAATGTTTCGAATATTTTGCATATAATACCTATTATTTGGCTGCAAAGGTACGAAAATAGGATTAGAAATAAATGCAATAGCCCCATTTTTTCTTGTAAAACGTTGTGAGATATAAAGATAATGTCTATCTTTGCACGCTCAAAAGAATAATTTACTATATCAAAATTCTAAAAATTATGTATTTAGACGCAGCTGAAAAGCAAGAAATCTTTGGAAAGTACGGGAAGTCTAACTCTGATACTGGCTCAACTGAAGCGCAGATAGCTTTGTTTTCCTACCGTATTTCTCACCTGACTGAGCACATGAAGCTCAACAGAAAAGATTATAGTACAGAGAGAGCTTTAACAATGTTGGTAGCTAAACGTCGCCGTTTGCTGAATTACCTGAAGGACAAAGATATCACAAGATATCGTTCTATTGTTAAAGAACTTGGTTTGCGTAAGTAATCTACTTGCCGCGAAAAGATTAAAAACCGTTTCTCACATTGAGAACGGTTTTTTTATTGGCTTTCAATGAAGGATTAGTATTTTATGCTGTGCATATTGATTGCAGCCGGCTGTCCGTTGTATAGTGCTTCACAACTAATTGTCAGGAATGTAGACGAGTTCGCATTATTACAGCGAATGATGGCTACTCCATTTTCGTCGGTGGTAACTTTAGGGTTCCAATAGATTGTACGGCGGTGGTCATTGCCTTGTCCTTTACTGATATCCGGGTAATAGGGTGAATAAAATTCAATGGGCTGGGAGTAACCTTGGATCTGTGTGTTTCGGATACCACGTGATTGGTACTTCTTTTCCGGGTCCCAATTGTCGATGGTAGTGATATAGCAAATTGCAAATTGATTTCCCGGTTGATTATTGGGAGTTGTGTTGTTCAGATAACTTTTGAGAGCTTTTTCTTCAAAGGGAGAGAGTCTGGAAGTTTCCATGTGATTTTTTAGACTTTCGTCGCTCAGGTGATAAGCGCTGTCGTCATCAATTCCGGCACTTGCTGTCGTGCCGTCGCAAATCATAACAGATTTTATCGCATCGATATTTTTATCTATAAAAAGCTCCCGATCAAATGTTGAGTAAAGAACTCCATTTATGACGCATAGTATATAATGATTCTTGTATTTCATGGTTATAAATGGTGGATCTCCCTTCCACTTAGACTTCACTTGAATATTGGGATTTAATGTGGTCATTAGCCAAGGGAAATAGTCCATGAATTTTCCTTCATCGCGCATTCGATCCAGTTCCTTAGGGATATCATAATAAGCTCTTACAGATTGCTCGAAAGCTAGAATTTTTTTGTATTTCGTACGTTTGGCTTTAATCGTTACCTGATCCAACAAATGAGTATCGTGTCCCATAATTGAATCTAGATAAAGAGAGTCGGAGAGACTGCTCCACCAACTGAGTCCGCTAATATCTTCCCATTTAGGATGTAGCTCTTCGTAAGCGTATTTGCGTAGTTCGGGTGTAAAGTTGCGGAAAAGTGATATGTTTGTTTTCCGGTTCAGCTTTTTTCCTTTACGGCGAGTTTGAATAGCCGCACTCATGGAACCATTGAAGGCATCCATTGGAATTTGGAAGAATCCCAAAGAGTCTGTGACCGTAGTACCTGCTGCTGATATCGTATCTCTCCGGGCAATGACGCTTACAGAGATCTCTTTTTGTTCTTTGTTTCTCAGAAAAGATGTTACCTGTCCATGTAGAGTCAGTCTCGTTTCCGGCAGATAGATTGGTGTTTCTGGAGTGGCACTGATGGCTTGGCTTATATCATATTTTCTCCATCCGTGAATCATCAACAGAATATCTAATGCCACTCTTCGTCTGGGAGAATTGTTTGCGAAATAATATCCAGGTTGATGAATGTATCCTTTCAGATCTGATGTAAGTAAAAGGTCTGTGTAAATTGTCTGATCGAACCGTTGGAAGTCTGATTTTAAAGCATCCCGAACCGCTACGGAGAAATGTCCTTGTATTGGTTGACCTGTATGGTTTTTCATTGAGATATGATACTCAATTGGTTCAAAAGGATAGTATAATGCATTGGTGGATGTGGCTGTTAACTGTAAAGATGGAGAAGGCATCACATAGCAAAAACGCTCGCATAACGTTGCCCCATTGCTATTCATTAAAGAGAGTTGTATGACTCCTCCCGGCAATCCCTGAGTGGATAACGGGAGATGATATACTGTTTGATCTTTAAAATCAAGGGTCTGATACATGAGCGGACGTCCTTGATGTGATATGAATAAAGCCAGTGTATCTTTGAGACTTGTCGAATTTCTGAGAACTTTGATGACTAATGCTTTTTCTTTAGACGTCACATTTAGCACATATCCTTGGGGTAAAGCCTTCGGTAGCTGAAATGAGTATTTTTTATCTTGATAGGTCACTACAGCTTTGGCTTGTTTGTCTGTAGGGGTGTATGTAAAGCATCCCATACCGTCGTGGAGAGTTGTAAATTGTGCAAGTTCTACATCATCCGGCCCATAAACAGTTCCTGAAATGCCTACTGTACCTTCTTCTTTACTTGTCGCTTCGAATGCAACGACTGAAGGTACTCCCTCTACTAATTGTCCACCTTCCGGGAAGAATCGAATCATGAAATCTTTTTCTTTTGAACGCGGACGTTGCTTCATAGATTCATCCATTCGGTAAGTGATGATGCTCCGGTTTTCGTCTACTTCGCTTCTCCGTTTTCTATATACAGGGATCGTACGCGAGAAATATTGCTTTTCACTGAATGCCAACATCCATTTCGTATAAGCCCTGATCTCGTAAAAACCGGAGAATAAGGCTTTTGTCAGTATGAATTGTCCTTCTCCTTCTCCATCCCGCAACTGTATGATTTGCCGTTCACTAGTATTTCCCAGTTGGTCTAATAGCTCAACATAAAGGGGGGTACTAATTGGGCTAGGTTGGTTTTGCTCGGCCGTTACTACGTATGCCTTATACCATATCGTGTCTCCGATGTAGTAACTGGTGTTGTCCAAGTGCAGATAGGCTTTCTCGCGTGGATATGCATCGGCGTAGGCTTGAGAACGGGCAAAGTAAGTTGCGAATATAGAATCCGCAACTTGCTGGCTATGGATTTGCACGGCTATACTTGATAGGAGGCAGAAAGTGATGATTATGGAGCGTATTCTCATTACATTTTGAATGATCAGTAACTTGAAGGTTGGGGAACGTCAAGTGTTAGCATAACTATACTTGTTTGATTACTAACTGTTGCGAAATGAACAGTTGAGCCATCGTAATGACTGGAGTTGGAATAATTTGTGCGATAAGCAAATGATACTTCATCTCCTTTTGTATCATAAGAAAAGTATCCCCATTGAATAGGGGAGTCTTTATTCCAAGGATCATAGACTGCAGAGACCGTAATGGGTTCCCAATAACCACTGCCTGTAATGAGTACATCGCATGCCATAGGGAAAGGTATATCGGGTGGAAAACGAAAACAAATAGAACCATACATTGAATTAACTTTAGAGAAAGTGTACTCTTGCTTATCAAAATCATATCCGACGAAGTTTGCATAGGGATTCCATGGGCCTTTATCAGGATATGGTCGATCATACACTAACTCTGAGCAGGTAGCACGAACCGCAATATATCCTCCTCCTTCGGGAAGTTGTAGATCGGTTACAGGTATTTGGATTGTTTCATAGGTTCCTTCTTGAACCAAAACTTCACGGACAGGAAAGAAGGAATATTCAACTGGATTAGGATCAAAATCACGACTTGCTCCTAATTGAATCTGATCATATTTCCCTTGACCTTGTCGTATCTGAATATTTAGCAAAGGTGGAAATGGAATATATTGACTCCATTCTATTTTAATAATCTGAGGTAATTTTGCATGCTCAAAATACTCGTCCTGGCTCGTTCTTGTTGTTACCACTTTACTGGTCGCTTCTATACTAACAGGGCTGTCTTCCTTCGTACAACTGCAAAAAATGATTGAGAGGAATAATACTAATAGTAAATGGATTCTTTCCTTACTACTTGTGAATTGATTGTGTGTGTTCATAAGCTATATATTTTAGAGGCTTAACAATAACTACTTATGATCTATGATTATGCAAGAAAGGAAAAAATAATGAAAATATGAAAATTCCGAGTTTAATTAGTGTTAATCTCCAGTCTATATATTACTTAATCCATTTTCAAGGCAGGTAGGTGAAAAGAGATATATTATGGGAGATATTTTAGGATTATAATTGTGTTCATCTAAAGATTTTGCTATTTTTGCAACCTAATTATTCTAATTTATCACCTTTGCTAACTAAAAAACTTTCAATATGGATACGAGTAAGATTGTTGGAGAGAAAATTAAAGCGCTCCGGGAAGATAAATCAATAAGTATAGAGGAATTGGCACAGCGTTCGGGTTTGGCTATCGAGCAGATCGAACGAATTGAAAATAACATCGATATACCGTCTCTTGCACCGCTGATTAAAATAGCGCGTGTGCTGGGGGTACGTCTGGGCACTTTCCTGGATGATCAGGATGAAATCGGGCCTGTGGTATGCCGTAAAAAAGAGGCTAAAGATGCCATCAGCTTTTCCAATAATGCGATTCATTCACGCAAGCACATGGAATATCATTCATTGTCTAAATCGAAAGCGGATCGTCACATGGAGCCGTTTATCATTGACGTGATGCCGACAGAGGACAGCGACTTTGTGCTTTCTTCGCATGAAGGAGAAGAGTTTATCATGGTTATGGAAGGGGTTATGGAAATCAGCTATGGTAAGAATACCTATTTGCTGGAAGAAGGTGATAGTATTTACTATGACTCCATCGTTCCTCATCATGTACATGCTTACGAAGGGCAGGCTGCTAAAATATTGGCTGTAGTCTACACTCCGATTTAATAAAATCTGATACCAAATATTAAGAATAATCGCATGCAATTATTTGAACGTACTCTTGGGCAATGGCTGGAACATTGGGCTGAAGAGACTCCCGATAAGGAATATATCGTTTATTCCGACCGTAATCTTCGTTTTACATGGAGCCAGCTTAACCAGCGTGTGGATGATATGGCGAAAGGACTGATCGCTGTTGGTGTGGAACGTGGTACTCATGTCGGTATTTGGGCGGCGAACGTGCCCGATTGGCTGACATTGCTGTATGCTTGTGCCAAGATTGGTGCGGTATACGTCACGGTGAATACGAATTATAAGCAGGCCGAGCTGGAGTATCTCTGCCAGAATTCCGATATGCATACACTTTGTATCGTCAATGGTGAAAAGGACAGTGATTTTGTGCAAATGACGTATACGATGCTTCCTGAACTGAAAACCTGCGAACGCGGTCATTTGAAGAGTGAACGCTTTCCGTATATGAAGAATGTGATATACGTCGGTCAGGAGAAACATCGGGGAATGTATAATACTGCGGAAATCTTGCTGCTGGGGAATAATGTGGAAGATGACCGCCTGACTGAACTTAAAAGTAAAGTGGACTGTCATGATGTGGTAAATATGCAATATACATCAGGAACTACCGGTTTCCCGAAAGGAGTGATGCTGACTCATTATAATATTGCCAACAACGGTTTTCTGACCGGCGAACACATGAAGTTTACGGCGGATGACAAACTCTGTTGTTGTGTGCCGCTATTCCATTGTTTTGGAGTGGTGTTGGCTACGATGAACTGTCTGACTCATGGGTGTACACAGGTGATGGTAGAGCGGTTTGATCCGTTGGTCGTGTTGGCTTCCATTCATAAAGAACGCTGTACGGCTCTTTACGGAGTGCCTACGATGTTTATTGCCGAGTTGCATCATCCGATGTTCGACTTGTTTGATATGTCTTGTCTGCGTACCGGTATAATGGCAGGTTCGTTGTGTCCGGTTGAACTGATGAAACAGGTAGAAGAAAAGATGTACATGAAGGTTACCAGTGTATACGGACTGACTGAAGCCGCTCCCGGTATGACCGCTACCCGCATCGATGATTCGTTTGATGTACGTTGTAATACGGTAGGACGCGACTTTGAATTTACAGAAGTCAGAGTGATTGATCCTGAAACCGGCGAAGAATGTCCGGTAGGCGTACAAGGCGAAATGTGCAATCGTGGATATAATACGATGAAAGGGTATTATAAGAATCCGGAAGCTACGGCTGAAGTGATTGATAAAGATAACTTCCTGCATTCGGGCGACTTAGGCATTAAAGATGAGGACGGAAATTACCGGATCACAGGGCGTATCAAGGATATGATTATTCGTGGTGGTGAAAATATCTATCCACGTGAAATCGAAGAATTCCTTTATAAACTTGATGGAGTAAAGGATGTTCAGGTAGCAGGGATTCCCTCTAAGAAATATGGTGAAGCGGTTGGTGCTTTTATCATCTTGCAGGAAGGGGTGGAAATGCATGAGTCGGACGTTCGTGACTTCTGTAAGAATAAGATTTCCCGTTATAAGATACCGAAATATGTCTTTTTTGTGAAGGAGTTCCCGATGACAGGCAGTGGTAAAATTCAGAAATTCAGACTGAAAGATCTTGGATTGCAGCTTTGTAAGGAGCAGGGAATAGAAATTATTTAAATAAAGAATTAAAAAAGAAGAATGAAGAATTAGCTGCGCTGTATGCTGCATAGCAATTCTTCATTCTTCTTTTTTTAGTTCTTCATTCTTAAATGAAATCGTCTCCCAGTTGCATCTGGGCATCATTCACGTATTTGCGGATAGAATGTTCTTCGTCTTTACGGCAGATTAGCAGGACATTGTCCGATTCGGCTATCAGATAGCCTTCCAAGCCATCGATCACGGCGAGCTTTCCTTTGGGGAGTACGATCATATTATCTTTTCCATTATAGATCAAAGAATGACTTTTTAAGGTCACATTGCCTTCCCGGTCTCTTTCTGATAAGTCGTAGAGTGATCCCCATGTGCCCAGGTCAGACCAGCCAAAATCGCCTAAAGATACATATACATTGTCCGCTTTTTCCATGATGCCGAAGTCAATGGATACATTGGGACATGCGGGAAAGTTTTCTTCAATGAATGCTTTCTCTTTATCTGTAGCATAGATATTTTTTCCCGGTGCCAGTTTGGATACTAATTCGGGAAGCAGGATTTCTGCAGCTTTAATAATGGTATTGACGTTCCACATAAATAATCCGGAGTTCCAGTAAAATTCACCGCTTTCTACGAATACTTTGGCTAATTCCAGTTCCGGTTTTTCGGTGAATGTCTTTACTTTGTAGAAGCCATCACCGGTTGGTTCGTCAATTTGTATATAGCCATATCCGGTCTCAGGACGGTTGGGCTTGATGCCTAGTGTCAGTAACTTTTCAGAGTGAGAAACGAATTCCAGTCCTTTAATGATTGCGGCACGGAATTCTTCTTCTTTCAAAATCAGATGATCTGAGGGAGCAACGACGATATTCGCATTCGGGTTTAAAGCGCGGATGTGATAGGCAGCCCATGCGATGCATGGAGCGGTATTTCTTCTTGCGGGTTCCAATAAAATCTGTTTCTCATCCAATTCGGGAAGTTGTTCCTTCACCAGATCGGCGTACATTGCATTGGTGACAATAAGAATATTTTCGGTTGGGATTACCTTTTGAAAGCGGTCGAAGGTCTGTTGTAGGAGTGAACGACCGGTTCCGAAGAAGTCAAGAAATTGTTTGGGCAATGTTTTGCGGCTAAACGGCCAGAAGCGGCTACCGATACCACCACCCATAATCACGCAATAATTATCCATGTTTGTCATGATAGTGACTCTATTTTTAAATGTTTTTGCTAATGTACGGTTTATTCTCTAAATACAGAAGCCTTTGGGACATGTTTTATTATTTTTTGCTCCTTTTTTTTCTCAAACTATTGTGGAATCAAAATATTGTCGTATCTTTGCACCGCAATTGAGAAATCAAGCATGCCCAGATGGCGGAATCGGTAGACGCGCTGGTCTCAAACACCAGTGGATTCACTTCCATCCCGGTTCGACCCCGGGTCTGGGTACCACGAAAAGCTAAGAATTGAGCAATCAATTACTTAGCTTTTTTGTTATAGGGTATTTCTTTCTAATGTGCACTACCAGAAGGTTTTCGATATTTTCTATAGACTGTGTTATTTGCAGCAAAAATACTAAAAAGGTGCAATTCATCGTAAAAGTGAATTGCACCTTTTCTTATCTCTCAGCATCATTTATCCCTTGCCTACCTTTATCCAGGTTGCTTTCTTCCATAGCCATTCTAATGGACCCTGGCGATGTGAACGAAGCCACCAGTTACAAAAAAAGTATTGTAAAAAGAATACGCTTACACCAATAAGGATACACGCTGTAATGCCTGTATGCAGATAAAGTCCTAATCCCCAGTTGTAAAACAAGAACCCTCCGATTAAAGATTGTGACAGGTAGTTGGTCAAGCTCATGCGTCCATAAGGTGCAAATTTATGAAGAACATTCTTAAGGGTTGTCAGGTAATAAACCAGTATGATACCTGCAAACATGATTCCTGTAAATACAATATTTGACAGTGACTTGCATAGAAGGACAGAAGGTACAAGTAGTGCTTCGCGACTTATAAAGTCGGGGAGTATATTTATCAAACCATAAATGGGGAAAAAGGCGGTAACGGCTATGATGAATACTTTAATCCAGATTTTTATATTCTTTTCTGAATAGAGAAACGCGTTGCTACGCCCAATTATCATACCTACCATAAACAGACCGGCGGTTTGAGTAACTCTTCCGTGTAATAGCATCCAACCCATGTTGGCAACATTACCCGTCCATATGGCAGTTTTGCACATTTCGAGGAAAGAACCTTCTTTCTGAGCTGTATTGACTAACTCCCAGTATGGAGCATCAAGATCAGCATTAATAACATAGTCGGGGTTGATAAGTGCATAAATTATTTGTCCCAATTCAATAGGTTGAAGTAGAAGAATGACTGCTATGATCGTGACTGTTCGGGTAGAGAGTCGGCAGACTGCGATCAGTACATAACCAAGCAAGGCGTAGAGTACCAATATTTCACCCGGAAATAAAGCCGAATTAATACAAGCTATAAAAAGAAGTAATACTAATCGCCAGGCAAACCGCCCACGAAAATCTTTCCCTTTAAGTTTTTGTGAATTGTCTTGAATAAAAAAACTAAATCCAAAAAGCAATGCAAAGATGCAGTATGCCTTACCGGAAAAGGTGAAAAATACACTATCCCAAATTACCCTATCCGTAAATATCAGAAAGTTACAGGTCTCTTCCGGAAAGCTATTGAGGCTAAACCGTTCGATAAAATGGATAAGTGTAATTCCCATTACAGCGAACCCACGTAGCACATCAGCTATTTCTATACGATTATTATGGGGCAATGTGTTAGATAAATGCATGCTTTTTAGAATTTAAAATGTTAACGTACTTTTTCAGATGCAAATTTAACGCAGCCCTTTTATAGTTTTGGAAAAATACTGTTCAATAAAGAACAAAATATGACTTTTGTGTGCTTTGTATGATTGATAATGCTGTTTGTCTTTTATAGTTAGCCTGTTGATAACTTCCTGAATATTAATGTAAATAATGAAATAAAATGCTATGTTGGTCTTATTAAATAGAAACAACTTGTACTGAATACATTTCTAATGAAAGGTATACATGCTATTGTTTTGTTTAATTTGTGAGGGGTTAGTCCAAATTTAATTTTGTAGTGTGGGTTAATAAAGTATAACTGTTCATTGACGATTTGATAATCAGTCTGTTTTACTACTCTTCGAAACATTTCTATTGTACATCGGGTGTATTTGATAGTTAATAACTCTTTGACTGTGCTTTCTTGTTCGCTGAATAATTCCAATATCCGTTTATACAACATACGAGGTAGTAAATGTATAAATGGCATATGAGAGATAATCTTACTTCTTGCAATTTGCTGATGTCCGCCGAATGGCATTTGCCAGGCAGGAAAAGCAATGAAGATCATTCCGTTAGGCGATAGATATTTTTTTAAGTTGCGCAGAAATTGCTCCTTGTTGTCGATATGTTCTATTACATCATGTATGAGAATAAGCGGGAAATGTTTCTGTAGATCTTTTAATAAGAAGATATCAGAAGCGATGAAAGTTCCTTTTTGCCTTTTAGTGATGAAGAAGTTTTGTGCCTGTTCAATTCGGGATGCGGCAATATCAATTCCAATGACATCACAACCTAGCTCGGCAAAGGGAAGCAGATTCCCTCCTTCGCCACACCCTACTTCCAATACTTTGTTTGGCAGATTTCCAGTATATTCTTTAATATAAGGAATATAATAATTTCTCGTAGTCTGAGCTTGTTCCTCAAAATAACGTTCACGGTTTGTATGTCGTTTCTGCATCTGATTTGTCTATTGTTTCTAACTGTTCTATAGTTATGATAAACTATCAGCCGGAAGACTGCATGGAGAATGAATTTTTTACCAAGAGAAACGAATGCCTACAGGAACAGAGAACGTAACCGGATGTTCTTTTCGGATTGTGCGCAATGAACTTCCATCGGGAATATAGTAATTAATGGTTGGCTCTATATAGATGCTGGTGTGAGGTGTAAAGTGGTATTGTACACCTGTACTCGCATTGATTGACCATTGCAAAGGTACATCTAATGACTGGTAACCCAAATTAATGGGGACACTATCTGTGACATGAGAAGTATGCAGAGTTCCTTTTATCGGGATTTCCATTTGTAAACCGGCTGTTGAGTAAAATGAGAATTGTTTATAATTCCCAAAACGGTAGGAAATACGGAGAGGAATACCTATGTAATGGAGCTTCTGGGTTTTCTGAATCCGATATTCCTTTCCTGTGGTGAACTCTGATTTTAAATAAATATATTGTAATCCGGTTTCTATACTCCAGTGGTTATTCAACTTTTTGTTCAATGCTAGTCCGATAGTGATGGGGCTATTATGGTGTTGATGTTCTATAATTCTTCCACTGTTGTTCTTGGCAATTGTCATTAGCGTAAGCGAGTCTCCTAAGGTTCCTTCCTGATTGCGGGTGTTTAAATAGTCATAATATTCTTCCCAAGTATTGACTTGCTGGGGGAGACCGCTTTCCAAACCGTCAGAGTGTGGTGTTGTCATCAACTTGTATAGGTTTTGTGCCAGTTGTGGTCCGACTGACCCTGCCAACATCATTTTCCATTTCCCTATTTTCTTTTTGGGGAGTGAAGTGAATTCTTGGCTTGAATATGAGAATGTAATAATTTTCTCTGCATGCTCCCATGTAAAAGATGGTTTGGCAACAGGCTGTTTCTCTACTGAGTCTTTTATTTCAGAAGTGGTAGATAATCCTGTTGCACTTGTGTCTAATGCTAACCGGGGGAGGTTTGCTAAAGTAGTATTAAAAGGGGGGTCTTCTTTGTAGTGAGAGATATGTCCGGAAGAGGTAATGCTCTCATTTTCTTCTTTCTTATCTAATTTCACTTTCCGAATGACATTGTTAGACCAATGATTATCTTTAGTCTCTTTTCTTTTCCAGTATAGATAGTCGTGTATCGTTGGGAAAAAAAATAAAATCACTAGTATAAGAATCAGCCTGTAATCAGAAATCATCTTTTTAAGTAAGACTTTTGCCCTGAATAATTGAGAAGAGGAGGAGTGGGGAGCTATATTCAACAGTTTACCTATTTCCTTGTGAGATAATCCTTCCAATACAGCTAACTTGAAGATTTTGCTGTATCCTTCTGGCAATTTCTCTACCATTTCTGTTATTTTATCATAAGGAATAGAATCAGATGATAGCGGATTATCAATAGGCTCCTCGTCTTCAGGGATATCAGATAAGGGAATTGCAGAGTTTGTACTCTTTTGGTTGAGATACCTTAATGAAATATTCTTCATAATTATTCCCATCCAGCTTTCCAGTTTTTCGGGGGTACGTAATGTCTCAATCGAAGTGAAAATGACAATGAATCCGTCGTGTAGGAGATCTTGTGCGATTTGTTTATCAGGTATATAATGAAGGCATATTCTCATCATCTTTTTCGAATAGGTTTTATAAAGTAGACTTAATGCCTGCTCATTCCCTTTTTTACATAAATCTACAAGTTCTTTTATATCCATGTGCGTGTATTATTTTAATATGATGAATAGAAACCGAAAAGACTGCATGCTTTTTCGGTTTTTAACATCTTGTTTTTTGCGGATATGAAGAAACTTTTTGTTGATAAATTGAACTTGAATCCATAAAACTTTGACGAACTTTCAATTATTATGCAATCTTTGTGCTCTATACATTTTTTATTTCCCGACAAACTGCTAACTTTATCATCATTATTATAATGACATGTGAATAGTCGGTTGTACCATTATTTAAATCTCGTTTATGGGTAAATACAAATTTATAGAAGAAAGAGTGGAAACAATGTCTTCGTCGGAGCTTAAGATATTCTTGAATATACTGAAGAGCAGATCTAAGGAATTGATGTCAACTCTGGAGTCAGTAAGGGGAATAAAAGATTTGGAGGCTGTTTGTAAATCAACTCAGAAACTAAACAATCGTGTTTCTGAGTTTGACGGAGGATCTTTTCTTATATTAGTGGTTGGACCCGTGAAATCGGGAAAATCTACTTTAGTAAATCTCATAGCACATGCTCACGTCAGCCCCACTCATTTCTTGGAGTGTACGGTGCGTCCGTCCATTATTTCAAAAGGACAGGAGGAATCCATTACCCGTATTTTTTCTGTTGCTGATAAAGCTAGAAAGGTAGAACAGTTTGATTCGGTCATTGATAGCCTGCGCGGATTTGAAAAACTGGAAAACATTTCCGAGATAAGCATTGAAAAGAAAGAATTGAATGATGCTAATCTGGAGGAGTGTGTTTCGTTAGCTTTGGAAGAAAGCGTGATAAATACAGATCATACGCTGGTGACATCCATAACAACTTCCGGTGGGGAGCTTTTGAAAGATAATATATTTCTGGTGGATATGCCCGGGCTGGATGGCGGGTATGTGAATTTGGATAATCCTATTTATGAAACGATCTCTCAAAGGGCAGATTTCGTGATATTTGTGCAAAGTTCAAATTCTGCTATATCGAAGGTTTCCAATCGTTTTCTGAAGTTGCTGCAGGAGAATAATCCGAAAGTTCCGGTTTGTCTTCTACATAATGTGTTTGAAGCGGCTTACTGGCATTCGGAAGAGGAGAAGCAGGCTGTAATTAAGGCACAGGTAGAATTTGCCGAGAATGAAATGGGCAGACGTAACTTCCAGTTGAAGGAGAATATATATAGTTTGAACTTGGGAAAAGTGGCGGATGCTGCCAGCTATGAGGGAATGGAGGATCTTCAGGAAGAAGCTGCGAAATTTCAGAGATTTGAGAAGGATTTGTATGGCAAGGTGATCTCCAATAGTACTGATATACGTCTGAGAAGCGTAATCGGAAGAACGCTGAATCAGTTGGAAAAACTGGATAATTTAGTCGGAGAATCAATTGGCCAACAGGAAGCAATCGATATAGAATATCAGGCTGCGGCAACTTCGTTTGACGAGTTACTCCGTCAGGCGAGTGAACTTAGTTACGATGGGAGCGATTTTAGAAAAATGGTGCAAGTCTATATGGATGATGATTTGAAAGAGTTTACTGAAATCGTTAGGGAGTATTATGATTCCGGATGCAATTCCGCATTTGCCGGTGGAGCGAAGGGGAAAGATGCGACACGCAGCCTTGTTACAAAGTTTATGACTGATTCGTCAGCGGCGATAAAAAGTAAGTTCCTTGATTCCCATGAACATAGCCTGGCCCGGCAGTATTTGCGGAAACTCTCTAACTTGAAAGATGATGTGGCTTTTATAGAGAAGATGAATACTTTTCTGAAGCAGAAAGGTTGTGCACCTTTTGACTCAGTGCCGCAAGTGACGGATTTTCCGGTGGTCGATTTTGATTTGCAGGGAGCTTTTGATGTGAAGAATATTAATAATCCGACTGTTCCGCATATCGGAATACCCAATCCGTTCGGGACTTATTCGACAATGGAAATTCAGAGTTTTCTGAGAAAAGCGATGGAATGTATCACCGGAATCGATCATACGCATACCGGGAAAACGATCAAAGGATATCTTCAGCTGACTGTCGGGAAGAGTATATATAAGGCGGCTAATGACCTTTATGATCAGTATGTGCCTGTACGCAAACAAAGTATCATTGATTTTTTGGAACAACAAAAAACAATGTATCTGAATGCGCTGGTGTCTGATAAAGAAGAATTTGACAGGAAGGATGCGTTGCTTCGGTCAATAAATGCACAAGTTCAGAGTTTTAAGGATTCAATAAGATAAGAATAAGCCAATGAAACGAAATTTATTAATTATCACACTCCTGTTTTTGGGCTCTTTTGTGATTTTATTGTTGGGTAACATCATTATTATTGGTGAGAAAATAGCCTCCTTATCGCAGGTTGCGTGGGCAGAGTATGCTTTTTACACCTTGATTCTGGTTGTATTTTATGCCGTCGTTATACGTCCGGTCGTTCGGGTGCATCGTGCTCCGCAGTTTCCGGCTTTGTCTATTGATGGGGAGTGGAATACTGCACAACTTGTTGCGTTTGGACATAAACTGGCGGATAACTGCAATTATATACCTAAAGATAAGTCCTGTCCCGAGTTAAGAAAACTGCATCAGCAGAGATTGCGTGAAGATTTGGAACGTTATGCAACGAGTAAGGAAGAACTGGTGCAAATCATAAGCGAAGAGCTGAAATTGCGCATTGAAGGGGGAGAACTGAAAGAAACGTCAGGTCCGCGTACAGAGGATATGCATTCGGTCCGTATCATCGGCATCAATCGTCGCGTTATCGAATGGGCTAAATCTGTTTTTATGATTACCGCCATTTCGCAGAACGGAAAGCTGGACACGGTGTCCGTGCTTTATATGAATTATAAAATGATAGAGGATGTGATTGTTGCTTCCGGCTTCCGACCTACAAGGCAACAGTTGTTCCGGCAGTATGTCAATATTCTGGTTACTTCATTAATGACTTTCGTCGCATCGGAGGTCTTTAGAGATATGGGTTCGGTTGCCCCCTTCGGCTCATTGGCAGACCAGTCTTCGGATGCAGCGTCCGATATCGACGTTTCCGATGCTGCCGCCGATGGTGCCGATGTGGATGTGGATTTGGACGACATAGGAGATACAGTTTCAGGAGATACCGGCTTTTTGAGCATTCTGTCTAACGTGAAAATTCCGGGAGTAGTCATCGGTTCGATATGCGATGGCATCGTGAATTCGCTGATGACTTTACGTATCGGTTACGTGACGCGTAACTATCTGATTGATGGAATGAATTCATTAAATGGAATCAAAGCTAAAAGAAAAGCAAAGCGTGCAGCTGTGAAAGAGGCTCTGAAGTCTTTGCCCAAAGTTGTCGTGGTAGGTACTTCTTTCGTGGGAAAGGGAGCTATGAACATTATTCTGAATATTATTGGCGGGAAGAAAGTGAAGGAAACTAATGAAAATTGATTTTCTCTTTCAACCTGTCACCGCCTCCTGAAACTCTTTATTCATCAGTAATGTATGCTGGTGATAGGTCGCAGACCATCTGTCACTGATCTATCACCTGTCACCGTCGGCACACACATATATTTATTCTCTTTTTGCTTTAATTCGTACCACCCGATACACATTACCTCGTTTGGTATGCACAGAAGGCACCCGATTCTTTTGTAATATTCTTCCGAACTGAATAATATTGCAATCGGATACGCGAATCTTGCTATCATGTTGCACCTGCTCCAGAATTTCGATGGCAAGGAATTGTTCGCATTCTTCTCCTTCTGTAGCTGCCCGGAAATACTCATGGAATAATTGTTCTGCAATTGGCATCACCTGGAACTCCTGGTTACTTTCATTCATCACCTTCTCATCTTCCGGATCAAACCAATACCGTTCCCCCTTGTATAGATCATGCATCGCCTGTGCATAGAGCTGTTCGTAATCAATTGGGGAACAATCGATTGGTCCGGTCACATCGACAACAATATAACGGCGGCTACCGGAAGTGTCCGTCAGCAGGTCTTTGTGATTGCTCGTCCCAATGAAGGAGGCGTAACGACGCATCTCTTGCGTAGCCGTACCGTGTGGACGGCGGACATTGACAATCGGTTTCTGAAAAATATGTTTCAAAAAAGCCTGTTGATTCACTCTGTTCTGGTCAAATTCGTCCATATTGATCAGTGCGAACCGATTGAGGGATATCTCGGCATCCCGTTTGTTACTGAAATCAATGCGGTCCGTGTAATATGCCTGTAATTCGGGAGGAAGTAAACTCCGGCAAAAAGTAGACTTTCGGTAAGCCTGCGGACCTACGAGCAATGGTACAGTGCAATTCGCATATTTCCGGTCTGTCTGCCGCCAATGTGCCACCATATTCAGAAACCAGCGATAGAACAAGTCCGCCCAATGTCGGTTGTTGCAGGGAACCCGGGCTGCTAGTTCGCGAATCCGGTCGTGCCCGTCCCAACGTACATCCAGTCCGAAGAGAAAATCTTCGATCGGATTGAAAATCGGAATCCGGTCGGAGTCCAGATAACGGACCACATCCCTGTCCCAAAGACTGAGTCCTTCCAGCCTTGCGTTCATGGCGATACTGTTTCGAACACGGCTGCTCAGGGGGCGGAAGTAGAAACAAAACGTATTCCGTTCCCGATATTCCGTTACTGTCGTCATTGTATTGTAACGGAATTCGTATCTGCGTTGCATAAATTCTTCCGTTCGCAGCTCCAGTTCCTGTTCTGCCGACAGGGGAGATTTTTTGCCGAAGCCTTTGGCGATGGTGTATACACTCTGTACTGTCTGGCGGATCAGAAACTCTTTTTTCTGCCTATATAAATGAGCGATTGCACAACGGGCGGTTTCTTCTTCCGGTATGCCTGCCTGGAAGCAATTTTCGGCTAACTGAACCAATAAAGGCTTCAAGTCTTCATCGGATCGGGGATATATCCCCGGCTGAAGTTCGCTTAAAGATTGGCATGCCTTGTTTAAAGCCACTTCGAAGAGCGCAGACAATGTTTCAAGACTGTCATATCCCGGGATCAATCGCTTGAATGGCGATGTTTCCGCCTGTACGGCTTCTTGGTAGGTCGTTTCCGAGGGCATTTCCATTGGCTGGCGCATATACATAATGGTGGAGTCGGGATTGTAATAAAGTTCCGGGTCGTATGTTTGCCGGCAAAATTGCTCTAATGCCGGATTTTTCAATTCAATGGAATAGGAGAGTATAGGCTGGTATAAGCTGACAGCTTTTCTATAGGCATGCGCTTGAAAGATTTCCGCTTCTTCCCGGTTTTTGGGAAGTGATTTGTCCGGTCGTGTGAACCGTACCCATATTTTTACGGAATGTCCGCTGGAACCCATGAAAGCAAGATAAGTCTGCGAAAGCTCTTCCGCTTCCTGCTTCACCCGGTTCACTTCCATCAAGTTTGCCAGATGATTGACTTCTATTTGTATGATTCCGTTGTATGCGGTCATCTGTATGCCGTTGGCCGTTTTGCGAAAAGCTGCAGCCGGGATGACTTTTGTCAATTTCTTGGCGTCGTCCAGCTTGGCGTCCGGTGATGCGTAACGTATGCTTGTCCGTAGATTGCTGATCGGTTGGGCTTTCGTTTCATGCTTCATCGCTTCTATTTGTAGGTTTATGTCCAACGTTCGCATGGTTGGTGTCCCTCCGTTGTCCCGCATCAAAGTAAGTTTCATAATGAATGTGTCTGTAAAATGATCTAATTATTGAATTTGTTATTGTTAATGTCTTTCTTCCGGAAGGCATGTAAAGGTACGCTTTATTATTCGGCTTCACAAATGTTTGTGTTGTACTTTTCTTAAAGTTTTTTATATATCGGTTGGTTCGTTGTCTATTATAGGTTTACGTGTTGTCTATTAATAGAAAAGTTCCTTTCTTCCTATTGCAAAGTTCCTTTCCTCTAATAGTAAAGTTGTTTTTGTCCGCTTATAAACTACAAATGCAAGTTTTAATTATAGAAATGAAATCTTTGTTTTTATAAATGAAGCTTGCATTTATAAAAACAGAGATTGCGTTTATAGTTTTCAATAGGTGGAAAATAACTTATCTATTAGAGAAAAGTAAGTTTAGTTCTAATAGAGTAGAACTTATCTACTAATATCCTAGGTGATAAGTATTAATGTTTTGGATGACACAAGTGGTGATAGGTGATAGATGTGGTGATAGGTTCGGATAACTTGTCATCTTGTCTGCAAGTGCGATGAATAAATGGATGTGGAGCGGTGGGTGATAGGTGATAGAAAAAAACTTAATGTTTTTTATAATTTTATCTGAAATGATGGAGAAATGTTAATAGGAATGTTTGTCACGATATGACTTAACAGGATTACGGTATGATAGAAAGGAGTGAAGATAGCGAAGGAACAATTATGAAACCTACCGGAGTCTATAGCTATGGAAGTTAAATTTTCCATAGATTGATGAAAAAAGAAAGCCTTATTTATCATAACATTACTGTACTAGGTAAAGATTCATTCTTGTATGGTTTGAAATACATATATTCAATGGCAATTATTTGAAGGGCAGGTCAATGAATCAAGACTTCATTCTATAAACTAATTTTGTTGATAGGGTATTTCGATTAGTGTTGGTGAAGATGAAAATCGGAGATAGACAGCCGCTATAAAAAGTTCTTTAATTACGATAGGAAAAAAAACTCATAATAAGCATGTTTTTTGAAGTAATAATCCCCTTTTTTGACCGTTTAGGTACAATTGATACTTTTTGCGATTTTTTTTATTATATTAATTTGCTACATTTGGATGCTTGTTGAAGTGTAACAGACTGAAATATAGAGAAATATACGAATAATAAATAAGGAAGAGTCTATGCGAGTTATCAAGGTTGGGCGGAATCCCGTTAATGATGTTGTGGTAAGTGACCCGGGCGTATCATCACAGCACGCTGTCATCACCGTGTCGAGTTCTGGTATAGTATGTATTAAAGATCTTAATTCTAAAAATGGAACTTTTGTTAACAGCATGCGTATACAAAATCAGGTGCAATTGTCAAATGGTGACAAAGTGAAGTTGGGTAATACAAGCATTGATTGGAATAGAATAATACAGCAACCTGAGAAGACAGTGGTATCTGCTGGTAAGGGACAGGTGATTATTCCGCCTGATGTAAAAGATCGACGGAGTATCGGACGTTCTTCGGAGGCTCAAGTTCGGTTGAATTTTGATGATGTGTCGAGTGAACATGCTATATTATGCCAACGATCTAATGGGGACGTGTTAATCATTGACAACAATTCGACGAACGGTACTTATGTGAATGGAAACAGAATTTCGTCTCATGTCTTGGTGAAAGGAGATGTAGTGCTAATTTCTAAAAAGTATCCGTTGCAGTGGGAGAATATATTTGCTTTGACTCCTCCCAAAGGAGGGTACTTGTGGCAGTGGGGCAGTGCCTTTTTGATTTTGTTGGCAGTGAGTGTAGGTATCTGGTATTATTGGACACACCGGTCGTTGCCTCCGGAAGAAATCTACGAAAAATACCAGAAATCGGTTGTGTTGATTTATCAAAAAACTGCTTATGTAGCGAGTGTTGGTGATAAGTTGTTGGGCGAATATATGGGAGATGATTCGTGGAATTATTTCTATTTGGACGATAAAGATGATGTGTGTCAAGGAGTAGGCGGATCGTCAGGGACAGGATTTTTCATTTCTACAGATGGTAAGATAATGACCAATAAACATGTTGTGTCGTTGCTGGACGGAGAAAAAGAAAAAGCGGAAAAAGTAAAGGAAACTATTCAAATGGCTATTGTGAAAAGGTATCCCAATAATGCAGGAGCATTAGCGTTGGCGCGTGCTGTTACAGTAAAATATAATATCTTTTATACAGGAGTTGCTTTGAATGATACTCATGTGAGTTCGGTAAACGACTTTATCCCATGCTCAATTTGTAAAGTGAGTAATGATGATAAGATAGACATTGCAATTATACAGGTAAATACAAAGAAGACTCCAGATGGAGTAGTTAATATAGTTGATCTGAATGATATCGTTACGGATAAGGAGTTACAGTTAGGCAAGAAAGTATATACTATAGGTTTCCCTCAATCTTTTATTTTGGGAGATACAGAGATCGGTTTGGAAGCGAATAATCAGAGCGGAGAGATTACTCAGCAAAGAGGCGAATATCAGTATGGGCATAATATTACGATACATCAGGGGGCAAGCGGTTCGCCAGTATTTAACGAAAGAGGAAAGTTTGCGGGCGTTATCGTTTCGGGATATTTAGGATTGTCGCAAGGCTACAATCAGGCTGTACAACCCAAACGAGCGGTGGAATTAATTAAATAATCATACTAAATATTATAATAACTATGGCAACAAAAAAATGTATAAACGGACATCAATATGATTCGAGTATTTATGGGGATAATTGTCCTTTTTGTCCTTCTTCCCATTCAACTAGAGTACTCGACGATGATACAACGACAGGTAAAACTCAAGTGCTAGGTGGAAATATGAACGCAGAAACGGATACAATAGACCTTGGGAAAAGTGGTCAAAATAATCCGGGAGGTGCTACTGTTATTCGTCACGTTAATCCTACGGGTGGAACAGGAATGGCTTCTGACAATCGTCGTTTGGTAGGCTTACTGGTTTCTTACGACCAGAATCCAATGGGCGAAGTATACAAAATCTATGAGGGGAGAAATGTGATAGGACGTGCTGCTACTTCAGATATTCCTATTCCAGGAGATAGCAATATGTCATCCCAGCATTTATTGATACTTTACAGAGAGGCTGAAGGTATTTTCTGGGCTGCTGATCAGAATTCATCAAATGGTACATATATTAATGGAACATTTGTAGGTGACCGTGTACAGTTGTATACGAATGATGTTATTGTTTTGGGAGCTACCAAAATGATTTTCTTGGCTATTCCTCAATAAAAAGCAAATTAGGCAATGAAAGAAGAAAATATATATAACTATTGTCACATTGCAGGGCGTACCGACATTGGCTGCAAACGTCAGGCAAATGAAGACAGTATGGGCAACTTCGAAACGATCAATGGCCTTGCTGCTGTTGTATGTGACGGTATGGGAGGGCACGTCGGAGGAGCTACGGCATCCCGCTTAGCTGTAGAAGCGATTCATGGTTTTCTTGACGGACAGTATTATGAAGATCCTCGTGAAGCCATTGGAGAAGCTATTGATGCTGCCAATAAGGCTATACTTCATCAGGCAATGATACAACCTGAGTTGCAGGGAATGGGGTCTACATGTGTATTGTTGTTGGTCCGTGACTCTAAAGTTTATATAGGTCATGTGGGAGATAGTCGTGTTTACCTAATACGTAACAGATGTATAAAACAACTAACCAAGGATCACTCTTATGTACAGATGTTGGTGGATATGGGACAACTGACTAATGAGCAGGCAGAACATCACCCACGGAAAAACGAAATAACAAATGCTTTAGGCATTGCCAATATGAAACCGGCTACAGTACTGCCTGATGCGATTTTACCCGAAGCTGGAGATTGTTTTTTGCTTTGTTCGGATGGATTGAGCGGAATGATATCAGATAGGGAGATAGAACGCATCGTCAGCAGACAATCTGAAATGGGGTCACAGGAACGTGTGGACTATTTAGTACAACGAGCAAGGGACAATGGGGGATTGGACAATATAACGGTAGAGATTGTAGAGTTTTCTATTACTCCTGGTTCGCCTTCTAAACCTCAAAGAAGAAAAATAGGAATGATCATATTAACTGTCATTTTGCTGATATGTATTGGCGCCAGTGGAGGTTATTATTTTTGGAATAAGCATTTTAAGTCGGAATCTATTACTATATATAAATCCTTTATGCGAAGGGATACAATTATTATGTTGCCTGAAATTAAGTTCCAGAAAGGTGAAGATATTTTAGAAATAAATTATAAGCAAGGACATACGGAGATCCTTATGGGCAAAGAAAAAGAAAAGGTGATAGAAATAAACCGTGCTCTGTCAAGTGATTCATTAAAGTATGATGAGGATATTGATGTGGCATATGGTAACCGTCTTTTAGTGTTTCGACAAGAGTTTAAAAACGAACAATTGCGTTTTTCTTTGGCAGACTCTGTGAAGATATTCAAATTTGTTGTTCCTGTGGTAAAAGATATGACATTGACACAGCCGAAGCAAACTCATCAAGAATCTACTCCCTCTGTTGTAAATGATGTAAGTAATACCGCAAATGGTAGTATTGTTGCTATTGTGGCAGCTACTGGAAAAGTGGATTCTCTTACATATAGAGTTGATGCTCAGTTTGTTCCTAAAAGAAAAGCCTTTTCTTTTATTGAAGGTGAGAATGCGTGTTTTTTAGTTGAAGGACAATCACAGCCTTCAAAACTCAATCGTCATTTTCAGATAACTGACATAGAATATGATGCAACTTATTTCAAGAAAACAAAAAAGGAAACAGGATTTGATATCTCTTTTACAGAGAAAGAACCACCTAAAAAAATAGATATTGTAATAAAAGGAAAAGAGAAAGAAGGAGAGAACTCTACTGATGTATTACTTAATATAATTATTAGTCTTAATATTAATAAGGAAGGAAAATAGTTATGCCTGAATATGAATTGATAAAAGTAATAGGTCAAGGAGGCATGGGCAGCGTCTATGAAGGGAGAAGTGGCGATGGGAAACGTGTAGCAATAAAGATGATGAATAGTAAAGCTACTATGAACCCGGAGTTTAAAGAACTTTTCTATATTGAAGCTGCTGCATTGAAAAAGATGCGGCATCCTTCAGTGGTAGGCATTGTTGACAATCCTTTTTCGGATGAGCATGGAAATATGTACTTGCCTATGGAATATGTAGACGGAGAGACCATCGAACACCATGTGGAAATGGCAGGACCTTATACGGAATTTACTGCAAAGGACTTGATGGGGAAAATTCTGGATGCAATGGCTTATATACATAGGATGGGATGCATTCATCGTGATATTAAGCCTTCTAATATAATGGTACGTCCCGATGGTAGTATCTGCATTATAGATTTCGGGATTGCTAAAGATATGAAAACCAGCACAGGCAAAACAATCGGACGTATTATCGGGACCGACGGATATATGAGTCCGGAACAGGCTAAAGGAGATAGCATAGATTATCGCACAGACATTTATTCCTTAGGTTGTTTGTTACATTATATGCTCACTGGTTCTCATGCCATCAAAAAGCGGTCAAATGATTATGATACTATTTGCTCTATTTTGAATGATGAATTTCCACGTGCAAAGACTTTTAATCCGCATTTATCTGATCAAACTCAAGAAGCGATATTGAAGGCTGTAGATAAAAATATGCTTCGTCGTTTTCAAACGGTGATGGAATTTAAATCAGGACTATTTAGAGAAACGGTGGTAGACCCGAATAGAGTAAAAGTTTCTGTTGGGCGGAGAGAGTGTGACATAACCATTCCTAGTGATTATATCAGCGGTCACCATCTGGAAATAGAATATAGGGAGGAAAGATGTACAGGTTCGATACATCGCTATCTCCTATTTACAGATAGTAGTACAAATGGCACCAGTGTAGATGGCAAATACTTACGTCATGGGAGCATTAAAATACCATTTTCTTTTGAGAATCCGTCCCCATTGCCGAATGTCTGGCTGGCAGGGAGAAGCGAATATCTTTTAGATTGGGACGAAGTCATACAGAAACTTCGGGATAAAGGAGGAAGAACTGTCATAATGGAAGAAGTGGTAGGAGATATCCTGCCTCCTACTCCTCCAACTCCATCTGTCAAGGAAGATAAACTTGGGATAGGATATGGAATTTTGTCTGTGGTATGTCCAATTGTAGGATGGGTACTTTGGGCACAGTGGAAGAAAGAGACGCCTCGACGAGCAAGAGCGGCTGCTATATGTGGTTGGATAGGGTTTGTAGTCGGATTTATAATTAATATCTTAAGTAGTATATGAAAACAATAACAATAGGAAGAAGTAGTCACTGTGATATTGTAATTGCAGATGAGAGAGTGAGCCGCGTCCATGCTGAAATTACTTTGGTTGATAATAAGTATGTATATAAAGATGTCAGTAAAAACGGGAGTAATATTGGTGGGCGTATTATTCTTAATGAAAAAGTCGTGATTGCTCCTGGTGCTACTGTGTTACTGTCCAACCATATACCTCTGCCATGGGCGCAAATTTATGCCTTGTTACCTATTAGAGGCGCTCATCCTTATGAACAAGAAACTAAAGTCGGCTCAAATACCTTAATAGTCGAACATATTCCTGTATCTTCTTCACAGGAATATAGATCGTATAAAAAAGATGAATTGGAAATTGGCTGGGGAATATTAGCTTTTTTTATTCCGTTAGCAGGCTGGATTATGTATTTCTGTTGGAAAGGGGAAACTCCTCACCGAGCATCTCAAGCTGCGACTTGGGCTTGGGTAGGTTTTGGATTGGGAGTTTTTATTAACATTCTTTCGTTAACTTAAAAAAAGAATAAAATGATTGGTAAGGAGGTTCTTAATTATACCATTGTCTCTTTGATAGGAAAAGGAGGGATGGGTAGTGTGTATTTAGCAGAACACAAATACATTAAACAACAAAAGGTAGCCATCAAGGTGATCAATAGTGACATGGTTAATGATTTTACCCGTCAACGTCTGAAAGAAGAAGCGGAACATTTGGCAAGTCTTAATCATCAGAACATTGTTCGTTTCCATGATTACCATATTGACGAATTGGGTAGTATCTACCTGATTATGGAATATGCTGATGGCATTAGTCTGGACAAATATATACAGACCGTTTCTGGTTTGATCGTGGAAGATAAGATTTGTCCGTTATTCGAGCCTATATTAGATGCAGTGGAATATGCTCATGAACATAATATTATCCATCGGGATATAAAGCCTGCGAATATTATTATAACCAAAGAAGGCATTCCCAAAATTTTGGATTTTGGTATTGCTACTATTATCAATCGGGAATCTGTGGAGAAGGATGATATGGTGATGGGAACACCTTCCTATATGAGTCCGGAGCAGGTGAGAGGTGATCATTTAGATTCTAGATCGGATATATATTCGCTTGGCGTAATGTTGCATCAAATGCTGACGGGGAATGCTCCTTATGATACCACCACACTTACTGAATATGATATTAATAAGAAAGTAGTTGAAGAGCCATTACCACGGATGCGGACCTATTATAAATATGTATCGGATAAAGTACAGAAGATTGTAGATAAAGCTACTGCTAAGGAACCGGGAGAACGCTATCAGACATGTGACGATTTTAAAAAGGCATTGCATCGGGTCATTTATCCTCCTAAGATTCCCAAATGGGTATGGACGAGTGTGGCTGCTATTGTCTTGCTGATGATAGGAGGTGGAGTTTATTTTTGGGATTATAATCGTACGAAAGTGTATTATTATAAAGATTATGTCGAACAATGGGGAGTTCCTCAGGGAATCGGAGAATTGAGTAGCAGGGAGATGAGTCATGTGAACAGGCTGTATCGTTTTGAATATAAAAAACATAAACTACAGCGTATGTCTCATGTGAACAGCAAGGAGAATATTATCGAGGATGGTGAATCGGAGCGTAATGAAAGACCGCTTGATATGTTATTGTATTATACGGATAAGGGGAATATAAGCCGTGCGAAAGTGTTGGATAGAAGTGGGAAAGTATTGTATGTGAAGTCATATAATGATAAATTGAATACTGTAATATTTCAATATGATGATGAATATGGAACGGAAAAGACTTTGGGAGCTCAAACTATAGGATATGTGCGTGCATTGGAGGATAATGGAGTTGAAAAAGGAAAAATATCCAGATGGTTGCTTGAGTATGATGAAAATGGATATGTGTCAACAATTCGCTATGCAGGTTTCCAAAATGTATTAGTTGGTGATGCGCATAATATTTATGGGCGTAAATATGTGCGTGATGAGAAAGGTCGTGTTTTGAGCGAACACTATTTGTCATTTGATGGTACTCCGAAAGCTACAAAATGGGGATTAGGGATGAAGAAATTTTATTATGATGAGAACGATAATTGGGTAAAAGCAGAGTATTTGACTGTAGATGGTAAACCTGCTTATGATGACGCTGATGGTATTGGTGTGTATGTGATGGAGTATGATAAATACGGAAATGTGGTATATGCCCTTCATCAAGATGCTGACGGGAAATTGATGTTGCCTAAAAAGAATGGAGTTGCTGGGATTAAATATATATACGATCAGCATGGATTCCCTATCGAAGCTTCTTATCTGGATATAGATAGAAAGGCATGTTTTATACCTAATGACGGATTTTCAAAGGTCGTTCGTAAATTTGATGATAATGGCTATATTATAAATCAAACTTTTTATGATGTTGATGGAAATCAATGTTTGTCTAATGACGGAAACTCATCTGCTAAATATATCAATGATAATAGAGGAAATGTTCAGGAAATGTGGTTTTATGGACTTGATGGAAAACTAAATGAAATAAACGAAGGTTATGCCGGAGTAAAGCTCAACTATGATTCAATTGGTAATATAATAGAGTATGTCACATATGGTATAGACCAAAAGCCTTGTTTGAAATCGGATGGAACGGCTGGGTATAAGGCTGAGTATAATGACATGAATCTGATCACTAAGTTAGTAAACATAGGAGTTGATTTATCGCCATGTAAAGATAATAATGGAATTGTTATTGCAGCAAGAGATTATGATAAAAGAGGAAATCAAATCAAAGTTTCTTTTTATGATGCTGGAGGAAAGACTTTAGTTTTGAGTAATGAAAATATTGCAGGGTGGAATTCTGTATATGATGATAATGGGAATGAAACAGAACGTAGTTTCTTTGATGATAAAAACAATCTTACCGTATGTGCTGGAAGTTGTGCAAAATGGATATCAAAGTTTGACGAACAAGGTAATGAGACCAACTTGCGTTATTATAATTTAAGTGGAAAGTTGATGATGGTAAATGGTTCTGCTGGAGCTAATTATAAACGAGATAAACGAGGTAATATACTGGAGAAAATAGAAATTGGTACTGATGAACAGTTGGCTTCGGGAAAACTAATAGCAAGATATAAATATGATAAATTTGATAATCAAATAGAGTTCTCCGTTTATGACAGAAACAATAAACCAGCGTTAAATTCTTTAGATTATCATAAATATGTCTGTATCTATAATAGTAGAAATCAGCGGATTGAAATTGAGTACTATGGAAAAGATGGGGAGCTGACTTCCTATAATAATGATAAATATGCGATCCAAAAGGATGAATATGATGAACGAGGTTATATTGTTCGTACTTCTTATTATGGAAAAGATAAACAATTAGTGGTTTCAAACGAAGGCTGGGCAAGTTCTACTCGTGAGTATGATGTTTTAGGTAATGTCTTAAAGCAGTCTTTCTTCGGTATAGATGGGAAGCCTACTGATCCGAAAGTGATGGTACCAGAAGGTCTGTGTAGATATGACAGATGGGGAAATAGGATATATTTGGCCGCTGGAGATGGGAAGGGACATTTAATTATTAATCCGAAAACAGGTTGGAGTATCCAGAAAAGCGAATATAATTCTCGTGGAAAATTATTATCGGAAGCTTATTTTGATGAGAATGAGAAGCCTTTGATAAGCCGTATGGATGGATACCACAAAGCTGTTATCAGTTATACTTCTTCAGGTAATGAGAAGGAAAAATGTTATTATGATATAATGAATAAACCTATGCTTTGTCCTGATGGTTACTTCAAAGAAGTGTATGAGTATAATGATAATCAACAGGCTATTAGCCTATCCTATTTGGGAGTAAATGGCAAGTCTATTGATTGTAAGGATGGCTATAGCAAAATCGAATTGACTTATAATAAAGATGGTGAGATGGAATCTCGGAAATACACGAATGCATCTGGACGGATTCTGCTGACACAAAAATGGAACGGAAAAGAGTGGGTAAATTCATCACCCGAACCAATTTCCCGAAATTGGCAGCAAGATGTACGTAAATTTAATGCAGAACTTCCTATTGATTTTGGAGAGAATACTAAACATTTAGTTGCATCGTCATTTTTAGTTACTGGTAGCAATTCGTGCGAGCTCAGTTTTAAAACTCCGAAATCAAAATATGAAATGACGGAAGCGGAAGTAAATGAGTATTTTGCTAGTATAAAATTGGTCGTTACTAAGATAAAATCAGAAAGTTTGCCCTCTAGTGTGGTCATAACGGGAATACTGTTTGATAGTAAGGGAAGGCAATTGCGTTCTATAAGGAAGTAATTTGTTTTTATAATAACTTGTGTAATTTTTAATATGTATGAAAAAGATAATATTGTTGCTCGTTGCTTTATTAAGCTTAAGCATGGATTCTTTAGCACAGGAGTTTACTGAAATTCAAAAGAAGTTGCGCTCAGACATTATGCTATTTTTGAAGGAAGAAGGGTATATGCCGGAATTGAATACTAACGGTAATATTCAATTCAAAAAAGAAGGTGACAAGTATTTCATATCGATTGATAAAAGGGATACTTCTCCCATGTATTTAACTGTGGGGTTATCTTATATTTATAATGACACATATTCTGTCGATAAAGTGTCCAAAGCATTGAAAGAACTAAATGCATATAAAGCTGTAAAGGTGGTTTGTTTTGAAGATAGCTATGCCTACCATGCTGAAATGTATTTGGTTAATGCAGAACATTTCAAATACACTTTTTATAAATTAATGGATCAGCTCAGTACGCTTAAAAAGGAATTGGCGGATTATTGTTCTTCTTCATCAGGAGTAGTGCGAAGTTCGTCCGGCACGTCGGAATCGCTTTTACCTATATATGGGATTGATTTTAATACAACTGAATCGGCTGTGAAAGCAATGAATTATACAGAAAAGAAAAAAGAGGACGATGGCAGTTGTCGGTATGTAATTAATTCATGTTGGGTATATACTAAAGATGGGAAGGTTCGAAAAATAATAATAGGTAGCTATCATCAACTGCCACCTAATTTTCAGCAGTTAGGATTTGATAGAAGTAGATCATACAATCAGTGGGTTGAATTTCTTAAAAGTATAGGATTTCAAATTGTGCAACAATACGATGCTCCTACAATAGAAAAGGGAAAAGGAACCTATAAGAATTATTTTAAAGCGGATTTTCGAGCAAAGAATCCGGATAGTGATTATACTGTTTATTTTAATTTTAGCGGATTTGATGTTCCTAATGCGGACACACCAATGACTAGGCCTTTTATGTCAATTGAACCGATATGATAATAACTTTGATGATCATGATTGTCTTTTTATGTTAGTTAGTGCTGGTAAGTAGTTTGCTTGTTTATAAAATGTAGAGAAATAATTTTATAAAATTTTGGTGTGTTTGAAATGAAATAATTATGAAAATAGGAAATATCGCAGCCCGTCGAACAGTAATAATTATAATCTTTTTATTATGTTCGGTTGATCTGACTTTAGGAGGAGAATTGACTCCTAAACAGAATGTTTTTCAGAATGAATTGATTAATTTCTTGAAAGAAGAAGGATTCTTTTCCAATCAAAAGGATGGATCAAATGTCATTTATTTTAAAAAAGAAGGAGTGCTGCACTGGATTACTATTTCAGATGAGGAACCGTTTTTTATAACATTTAGTCGACGTGGATTTTCTTTAGTGGGACCAGATGCTTATAAAAAGGAATTAATGTTGGAAATTTGTAATGAAATTAATGCAACTCATAAATGTGTAAAAATGTATTGTGAAGAAAATACTGCTGTTCTTCAAATAGAACAATATGTGTCTAGCATGAAGGAATATATGCAAGTATTTTATTCAAATCTAAAAGCTTTAGAATCAGCCAATGATGTTTTTGAGAAGCTTTATGATGATAAAAAGCCTGTGGTCATGTCAGTATCTCAGCCGGTTGTAAGTACGATACGAAAGAATTTTGATAGTGTGTTTTTTCCCGTTTTGGGTGTGTATTTGGGAAAAACAACGACGATTGAGTTGCGGAATTAAGGACAAAATCCAATAGATGAACAAGGGATTACATATAATATTGAAGGAGTAATCTTTAAGGATACTGATGGAGATGCTATTATTGATTATATGTATATTACGAGGTCTACTATTATGCCACAACAATGGATAAAAGCTTTTAAATTTGAATGGGAGTTACCTTATAATTCGTGGTTATTGCGATTAAAAAGAGCTGATTTAAAGCCAAATGTTTTAGAAAAACCTAAAATTATAGGGTTTGAAGGACGTAAAGTGCTGAAAGCAAAGATAAAGGCAATTTCTAATAACAATCTTTTGGAGTTTACATTTGATTTTGATAAGGGGAATCCGAAGGGAAATAAATCGGTTTCAATTTTTAGAGATAATTCTTTATATAGTATTTCTGTAAAGACCAAATAGTTAAGACTGAAAATGTCTTATTTTATTGAGAAACTTTATATTATAATTTGGAAGTAAAATATGTATATGAAAATGAAACTTGAATTCATGCTATTGGCGGGGGTATTATTTTTAATCTCATGCCAAAACTTGCATAATTATGAATGTGATTATTTTAGTATTAGAATTCCTGATTCTTGGAAATTTGAGATAGAACAACTTCCAGTCAGTTCCTCAAGGACAGCTTATATCATTATCACATTCCAATAGGGAGGACATAATAGATGTGATGGCAATGGTTATGTGCATGAATCAACAAATAAATCCTACTTTACTATTGGATCAACAAGTTATTAAAGCAAAAATTCCCCTTTTTAATAAAGCTTTGTTCAAAAATGGAATTGAAGAATCTTCTTTTATAGGCAGAGAAGTCATGAAGGTCTCATTCGAAAACGATCTATATGGCAGATGTTACGAGGGTAATGCGTATGCTTTTTGTGAAAATAATGTTACGTTTTTATTTATTGAACTATGGTTAAAAGGAAATAGTTCTGAGTTTCTTTCAATGTGGAATACATTAGAAATAAAAACATGTGACCATATAGAAAAAGAATATACAAACATTAGAGAAGAGGCTAGTCAATACCTTAGTTCGATTAAGGATCTTGTCAAAGGTGATAAAGTTGATGATAACCTCTATGCGCAAGACATTATTTTAGCTGATAATGAGAATCGTCTGATTTACTCTTATAAGATTTCGAATGTGAGAAGAAGTGATTTTAAAGAAGAAGAACTTAGCAAAATGCGAGAAGTAGGAAAGAATCCACTATTGAAAACATAAAAGCATATAGGAATAATGTAGAATTCATAACTAAGTGTATGGATCCTAATTTTAGCTTCCAATATATTTATTATGATATTGATGGACAATTTCTCTATGATTTTGTATTATTACCTAAGGATTATGATTAATACTTTTTTATGGAAACATTTAGCCCCAAAGACAAAGTAGTTGATATTATTAAAGAATATCCTACAACAAGAATTTTATTTGATGAGGTAAGTCATTTTGATGACACAGCTTCAGTAGAAGATTTTTGCTTTAAAAACTCTATTGATATTTTTTCCTTTTGGAATAAATTGTCAAAAGAAATGAGGATACAAACGGAAGATAAACTACGGCTTGATTCTATTGCTGAGCAACAAATGAGAGAGGAGAAAATATTGGCTGATAGAGATCTGGAAAGATATAAGCGGACACATAGGAATCTTTTCTGTGAAGAAACAAAATATATGCCTAAAGAGGGCGTAATCTGAACTCTGTCCCCAAACAATTATCTTTGTATTATGGATAGAAACAGTGAAGAGTATCAGCAGATGCGTGACAAAGCGTTATCTCAACTGCGTAGTGGCGAATCGCTCACGGGCAAAGACGGAGCCTTTGGTCCGTTGCTAAAAGAGTTTTTAGAGGCCGCTTTAGATGGCGAGATGTCCTCCCACCTTGATGATTCAGAGCGTCTTAAAGGCAATAAGCGGAATGGTCGTGGCAGCAAACGTGTCAAAACCATGGCCGGCGAGATTGATATCGTGACTCCTCAAGATCGTCACAGCAGCTTTAGTCCTGAGATCCTTAAAAAGCGCGAGACGATTCTTGCGGACAACATGTCTTCCAAGATTATCAGTCTGTATGGTATGGGTTTGAGCCTTAGGGATATTTCCTCCCATATCGAGGAGATGTATGATGTTGAGATCTCCCACAACACCCTAAGTGAGATTATTGAACGCATAGTTCCCAAGGTGAAGGAGTGGCAAAGCCGCCCCCTGGAATCAATGTATACCATTGTGTGGCTTGACGCAATGCACTACAAGGTGAAGGATGGTGGTCGTACCGAAAGTCGAGCTGTCTATAATGTTCTGGCAGTCAATAAAGATGGCCATAAAGAACTGATAGGCATGTATGTATCAGAAAGCGAAGGGGCTAATTTCTGGCTGAGTGTCTTGACCGACCTGAAAGCACGTGGCATGAAAGATGTTCTGATCGCTTGCATTGACAATCTCACGGGATTTGCTGAAGCAATCAGCACTATTTTTCCTGAGGTAATCATCCAGAACTGCGTCATACATCAGATTCGCAATTCATTGAAATACATAGCCTCAAAAGATCAAAAAGAGTTTATGGCAGATTTGAAAACAGTCTATCAAGCCCCTAATAAAGATTTAGCAGAGCTCAACCTTGATAAACTACAAGATAAATGGGGTAAAAAATACCCTGTTGTCTTGGAATCATGGCGACGAAACTGGGATAATCTATCGGCCTATTTTGCTTATGATGAGCATATCCGAAGACTGATTTACACAACTAACGCCGTCGAGGGCTTCCACCGTCAAGTACGAAAGGTGACCAAAACCAAGGGTGTCTTTCCCAATGACATGGCATTGATGAAGTTGATCTACCTGGCTGTGATGAACATCTCCAAGAAATGGACGCAACCGCTCCAGAATTGGGCGTTAACTGCCGGGCAACTACGAATCAAGTTTGGAGAGAGAATGCCTCTGGCGATATAACCCATTTCCCCTTTTTTGCTTTTCAAACGCAAAGAAAAGGTAGTTCCCGGATGTGAGCAAGGGTATATAAACGGCTCATTCTTCGCCGCCCTTGCACACATCCAAAAACTACCTTAAGAAGCATTTGTAAATCCAAAAAGAAAAAATTATATTTGTTGTGATTTAAAAGAAATAGAAACCAGACAGAGTTTAAATTACACTCCCGCCTAAACGTCGAAATGTTTTTGTTTCTTTTTTATCATCATTTTAAATCTACTTTGTTCTGTTATTAATTTTTTCCCTAAATGGGCATGGGGTACCTATGCCTGCACTGATTCTTCACAGTTATTAGTTTATTATTTCTGTGGCATAGGTAATATAGTTGTCGTAGTAGGAATGCTATTGTTGTTTGCTTGGAAGAGAATTGGTTTTTGGATATTGTTAACCGCTTGTATACTAGCTTCTTTTGCATCTATTGCAATGGAGTCTATTCCTTTCCAACTAATAGGATTGCTAATTTGTTACTTAGTTTTGAAACTGAAACGTGATGGTATTTCTTGTTGGGATAATTTGGAATAATATTCATAAATTTTATCCAAAAGAAGGAAAAAGAATAAAATAAACAAGAACTAAAGTTACATCCTATTCATAAAAATACTATATTTATTGCAGCTAGAGAGCACTTTAAGTAATGCTTAAGACAGAAAACGAAAAGTAGTATATATGCTATATATTTTCTATTATTAATTACTTAAACACATTTTTTATGGAAGCCAAAAAATCAAAAAAGGCTGCAATTGAGAATCAAAGAGGTTCTTGGTTGTTGATGGGTTTGGTTGTTGCGCTTGCTTTCATGTTCGTATCGTTCGAATGGACACAGCATGATGTAAGAGTTGCGGCAGTATCATCTGATGATGAATCCATCTTTGTAACGGAGCTCGTTCCAATCACATTCCCTGAAGAGAAACTGGAACCGCCTCCTCCACCGGAAACTAAAGTAACAGAATTGTTCGAAATAGTAGATGATACCGAAGAGGTGACGGATAACGTTTCAGTAGTACCAGACAATGTGAATGAACCTTACAAGGTTGTTTGGGTACCGCCAGTAGTGGAAACTAAAGAAGTTGAGGAAGATGTTATTCACGTAAGTGTAGAAGTCATGCCCGAATTTCCCGGTGGTTCAGCTGAATTGCTGAAATATTTGAGTACTCATATCAAATATCCGACAATGTCTCAGGAGATGGGCTCACAAGGACGTGTAATTGTTCAGTTTGTCGTAGACAAAGACGGATCGATTACTAATCCGACAGTTGTACGAGGGGTAGATGCTTACCTGGATAAAGAAGCTATCCGTGTGATAAGTGGAATGCCAAAGTGGAAGCCCGGAGTGCAGAACGGTAAGAAAGTTCGAGTAAAATATACTGTACCTGTAGTATTCAGACTGCAGTAGTTACTTGAAATAAATGATTAAAAGGGTCGGTCCATCGCGGGAGCCGGCCCTTTTTTCAATAAAATAATATATCTTTGCGTCACGAACAAAAAAAATGAAAGACTGGTTTATGAATCTTCTGTATTACCTAAAAAGACCTTTTATCCGGCTCTCCCGTTTCCGCTACCGTTGTGGATATGGTGTGCACTCTCCTTTTGCTTTCAGTCTGATCACAGATGTGATTTATGAGAAGATGCCTTATTATGCATACGACCTGCTGAAGGTGGAACAGAAAAAGCGGATCACAACACAGAGATGGGAGAAAGGAATACCAAGAATCAACCGTCTGTTGTTCCGCCTGGTGAATAAAGTGCAACCGGCCACTATCATAGAAGTAGGCCAGCCCTCGGCAGCCTCTTTATATTTACAGTCAGCCAAACCTTCTGCCGGGTATCTTTTTGCTTCTGACTTATCAGAGCTCTTTCTGGATGCCGATACTCCGGTAGACTTTCTGTATCTGAATGACTATCGGAATCCGGCTTTGCTGGAAGAAGTTTTTAACATCTGTTCCCGTCGGACTACTCCGAATAGTTTGTTTGTCGTTCATGGGATCTGCTATTCAAAGGCAATGAAAAATCTTTGGAAACAGTTACAGAATGATGAGCGGGTGGGAATCACTTTTGACTTGTATGATGCAGGCTTGCTTTTTTTTGATACAACAAAGATTAAACAGCATTATATCGTCAACTTCTGATCACCTTTATACGTTAATCTTATATATAGTAATGATGAAAAATAGACGTTTATGAAAAAAAGCCTTGTATATACAAAGACCGGTGACAAAGGAACTACCAGTCTTGTCGGCGGAAGCCGCGTTCCGAAGACCCATATTCGTTTGGAAGCATACGGAACAATTGACGAACTTAATTCCCATCTGGGATGGCTGAATACGTATTTGCTGGATGAGGCAGACCGGGATTTTATCCTGAGTATACAGCATAAGCTATTCTCTATCGGTTCGCATTTGGCAACAGACCAGGAAAAAACACAACTGAAAGCCGCCAGTATCCTTACTCCGGAAGATGTGGAACGCATCGAGCGCGAGATTGATAAGCTGGACGAACAGTTGCCCGAACTTTGTGCCTTTATCATACCCGGAGGCAGCCGTGGAGCGGCTGTTTGTCATGTGTGCCGTACGATTTGCCGGAGAGCCGAACGTCGCATTCTGACTCTGTCCGAAACTTGTACAATTTCTCCTGAAGTGTTAGCTTTTGTCAACAGATTATCAGATTATTTGTTTGTTTTATCCCGAAAAATTAATTTTGATGAACAAAATAGTGAAATATTCTGGGATAATAGTTGGAAATGATAGATTTTATTATACTTTTGCCGAAAAATAGAAAATAAGTATTCACTTTTTAATACTCAAGATTATGTATTGGACATTGGAATTAGCATCGAAACTGGAAGATGCTCCCTGGCCGGCAACCAAGGACGAATTGATTGATTACGCTATGCGTTCGGGTGCTCCTCTTGAAGTGATAGAGAATCTGCAAGAGATGGAAGATGAAGGCGAAATCTATGAGAGTATCGAAGATATTTGGCCGGATTATCCTAGTAAAGAAGATTTCTTTTTTAACGAGGAAGAGTATTGATTTAGAAAAAGAAACCGAACATATAAAAATACCCGATAACTTTCACACAGCTATCGGGTATTTTTTATTCTCATGCAATATTAAAAGACCGGCATCTGCCAGATGAATCCTACCGAAATCCGGTTGGTACTGTAATTCTCTTGTCCCAGCACTTTGGCACGGGAGGTGAAGTCATAAGAACGTCCTACATAGGTCACGAAGAAATGCAGGTTAGTTTCCATCGGATAAAATTCGATGCCTGCCAGATATCCCCAGGAGGTGCGGTAATTTCCTTTTTCTATTCCTTCGGAGGCTTTGGTCACAGAAGCCGTTTCATACATTCCTTTCACAAAGGCATTCCATTTCGGAAGAAAACGATAGTTACACTTGGCTACTACGGATAAATAACCTGTATCAAACGCATTGTGTCCGCCCGGACGACCGACGATGCTTGTGATAATCCCTTTACGGTCAATCTCTTCTTTTGAGTACATGAAGTCGACGAAGGCGTTCCACTTTCCGAGATTCAGTTCATTTCCTACGGCATAATAATACATATTATGATCTTTGGCTTCGTTCATCACAGAGGCCGACCAGCGGGTTTTAAATACATTATTAAAATTGCCAATCCAGTTTAAGGTATAGACCAGCGGCATTTTTCCGGATTTCAGATCGGGGAGATTACCCTCCGCATCCTCTGTGATTCCGTAAGTGTTGTCGAAAGAGCTATTGCGGCTGTTCAATATCTGCAGATTAAGTTGCTGATCGGGAGTAATGTTATAACTTGCATTCAGACCGGTCAGGAAGTTACTCATATAATCGATCATATCACAATATTGATAGACATCGATCGGGTTGAGGTCAAACTCGAAGCCGCCATAGTTGGCACTTTGTTTACCGGCAAACAGGTTGAACTTATCGTTGAGCTTGATACCGATGCCTGCCCAGTCGATGGAGGTCGGGAGGTTGTCTATCATATTGTTTCCGTCGTTCGAGCGGTTGAGACGCTGGCGGTAACGATAAGAAAGCCAGTTGTTGATATTTCCTTTCGCTTCGATGCGGAGCTGGTGCATATTGAAGTCACCTTCCTGAAATCCATTCTGGAAATGAGCGTCAAAACTCCCCTGCATATTCAGGTATAAGTTGAACTTATCCGTTTTCTTTTTTACGTCTGTCAGTTCCTCGAAAAGAGGAGTGTTTGGGGAGAACTTTTGGGCATACATTGCCTGTATGCTACCCGCAAGGAGTAGCATAAACATTAATTTTTTCATAAGTAGGTCCGGTTTTTAGTATTCGTTAAAGTATTCCTGAATTTGTTTCCAGTCCGTGGTTTTGGTCAGCGCAAGCATCAATAGTACACGTGACTTTTGTGGATTCAATTCTTGAGAGGCTACAAACTGATACTTGGCGTCATCCACTTCCGCATCAAGAGTGGTAGGACCAGTCGGTACGCGGGAAGAACGAACGACTACAATGCCTTTTCTGCGGGCGTCTATCAATGACGGAAATATGTTTTTATGGATATTACCGTTTCCGACTCCTGCATGAATGATTCCTTTATATCCGTTGTTGAGCAACGGAGTCATCATATCGGCTTCAATATTGGAATAGCTGTATACGATGCCGACTTTGGGCAATGAAGTCAGTTTGGTGACATCAAATACGGATTGGGTGGTATGTTTCTTCAGTGTGATCTGATTATAACATACTTTACCGTTCAGTACATATCCCAATGCGCCGGAGTTGGGAGCCTGGAAAGTCTGTACATCGACCGTGTTCATTTTAACTACGCTTTCTGCACCTAGAATCAGACCGTTCATGGCAACCAGTACACCTTTGTCTTTTGATTCTTTAGCTGCAGCGGTAACTACTGCATTATAAAGATTCAGCGGACCGTCGGCACTTAATGCTGTAGAGGGGCGCATGGCACCTACCAATACAACAGGCTTGTCACTTTTGACAGTCAGATTCAGAAAGTAAGCAGTTTCTTCCATCGTATCCGTTCCATGAGTGATCACGATTCCGTCGATATCCGGTCGTTTCAATAACTCGTTGATTTTCTTGGCAAGTGTCAGCCAGACTTCGTCATTCATGTCCTGTGAACCGATTCTCACAATCTGTTCGCCGGTTACATTGGCGATATCTTTGATTTCGGGGACTGCATCCAGCAATGCACCGATAGCAACTTGTCCTGCCGTATAGCTGGTGCCCGTAGCCGAGCTTCCTGTTCCGGCAATGGTTCCTCCGGTAGCAAGGATGTGGATATTCGGTTTTGCGGCAAATGCCATTGTTGCGGATAATAGTAGTGTTACTACTACCAGGCCTAATTTCTTAATTTGTTTCATAACTGAAATGAGTTTAGGTTAATAATATATTAGAATATTTGAATAAAGAGCAGTCCTAAAACAATAGCGACTACGGTAGATACCAGTCCGGGCATCATAAACGAATGATTCAACACATATTTACCGATTTTTGTTGTCCCGGTGCGGTCGAAATTAATGGCGGCTACGACAGTCGGGTAATTCGGGATAAAGAAATATCCGTTCACTGCGGGGAATAAGGCAATCAGCATATACGGAGAAATACCTAACGCGATGCCCAGCGGCATCAATGCCCGCACCGTGGCCGCCTGGCTATACAACAGGATAGACATGACGAACAGCGCAATACCGAACAGCCATGGCATCTGCCGCACGATTCCTTCGATGGAAAGAGTGAGCTGTGCCATATTGCCCTGAAGGAAAGTATCACCCATCCACGCAATACCGAAGATGGCGATAACAGCCTGCATCCCGGCAGGGAATACAGAACCCTGCGTTGCTTTGATTCCATCCGTCTTGGTTACTATAAGGATGATAGCGGCTGCCGACAACATTACGATCTCGATAATGGAGGACATACCGAGCGTGACGATTTCTCCATCGATGAGGAAACTGGGACGCATACCTTCAAAAGATCCGAAAAGGACGATAAAAGCAGTTGCCAATATAAAGATGAGTACGGAAAGCATGGCGGAACGTTTGTTCTTGACATCTTTAATCTCTATCTTCTTGTCATTGAAAAGACCTTCTTTCAAGCGTTTCTGATATTCGGGATCCTCTATCAGTTCCTTGCCGACTTTCATGGAGAATAAAGCGCCGACCAATACTCCGATGATAGTGGCGGGAATCGTAATTTTAAGAATATCGAATAATGTAATGTCGAAACCTGCCAGTAACCCGAGCAAAGCTACCGTTGCAGCAGAGATGGGACTGGCTGTAATAGCCTGTTGCGAAGCAATCACAGCAATACCCAGCGGACGTTCCGGACGAATCTTTGTTTCGGTAGCTACCTCAGCAATCACGGGCAATACGGAATAAGCTACATGCCCGGTTCCGGCAATAAAGGTGAACAGATAAGTCACCAATGGGCTGAGCAACGTGACGTGCGAAGGATTTTTGCGTAGCAAATGTTCTGCCAGTTTCACCATATAGTCCAGTCCGCCGGCTGCTTGCATACAGGAGGCAGCGGAAATAACGGCGGCAATCATCAACATAACGTCGATAGGTGGTGCGGTGGGTTGTAAACCAAAAACAAACGTGAGTATTCCCAATCCTACTCCTCCCATGACACCGAGTCCGATGCCTCCCAAACGTGCGCCAATAATAATGGCTGTCAGAACAAATGCTAATTGTAATATCATTGGTTGTTGTTTTATAAGTTCCTAACAAAGATAAAGGATTTATCTTCGTTTTTTCTCTGTTTCTAAGATAAACAACAAAAAAGTTATTGAATAGTTTTTGCATATTTATTAAAACAATAACATCTCTGACTGGTTATTATATCAACTAACGAATGTGTTATTGTTATAAAACAACCGATATGGAACAGAAATTATCAAAAAAAACTCGTACAGAGAGCGACTTGATAGGTAGTCGTGAAGTGCCGGAAAGTGCATTGTATGGAGTACAGACACTCCGTGGTATTGAAAACTTTCGCATCAGCAAGTTTCATTTGAATGAGTATCCCCTGTTTATTCAGGCATTGGCCATCACTAAAATGGGAGCTGCCGTTGCCAACCGTGAACTGGATTTATTGACTGAGGAACAGACGGATGCCATACTGAAGGCTTGTAAAGAAATACTGGAAGGAAAACATCATGACCAATTCCCTGTAGATATGATACAGGGTGGAGCCGGAACCACCACCAATATGAATGCCAATGAAGTGATTGCCAACCGTGCACTGGAACTGATGGGACATGCACGCGGAGAGTATCACTACTGCTCGCCTAACGATCACGTCAATCGTTCGCAATCTACCAATGATGCGTATCCTACAGCCATTCACATTGGTCTGTATTATACCCATCTTAAATTGGTGAAACACTTTGCAACACTGATCGAGGCTTTCCGAAAGAAAGGAGCGGAGTTTGCACACATCATCAAGATGGGACGTACCCAACTGGAAGATGCCGTACCGATGACACTAGGACAAACCTTTAATGGATTCGCAAGTATTTTGGAACATGAACTGAAGAATCTCGATTTTGCCGCACAGGATTTTCTGACGGTCAACATGGGTGCGACAGCCATCGGAACCGGAATTACCGCCGAACCGGAATATGCGGAAAAGTGCATTGCTGCCCTGCGCAAGATTACAGGACTGGATATCAAACTGGCAGATGACCTGATAGGCGCTACTTCGGATACTTCCTGCATGGTAGGATATTCTTCGGCCATGCGGCGTGTAGCTGTCAAGATGAACAAGATTTGTAATGATCTGAGGCTATTGGCTTCCGGTCCTCGTTGCGGACTGGGAGAAATCAATCTGCCTGCCATGCAGCCGGGCTCTTCCATTATGCCGGGAAAGGTGAATCCTGTCATTCCGGAAGTCATGAATCAGGTCTCTTATAAAGTGATAGGAAACGACCTTTGTGTGGCTATGAGTGGAGAGGCTGCGCAGATGGAACTGAATGCGATGGAACCTGTCATGGCACAATGCTGTTTTGAATCTGCGGATTTGTTGATGAACGGTTTTGATACATTGCGTACCTTATGTATTGATGGTATCACAGCCAATGAAGAAAAATGCCGTCGGGATGTACACAACAGTATCGGAGTAGTGACCGCACTGAATCCCGTAATTGGCTATAAACATTCTACAAAGATAGCGAAGGAGGCTCTGGAAACGGGTAAAGGAGTGTATGAGCTGGTGCTGGAACATAACATTCTTTCCAAAGAAGACCTGGATACGATCTTGAAACCGGAAAATATGATTAAACCGGTGAAACTGGATATTCATCCGAATCATTGATTCATAGGGGTAAAATGAGAGGCCAGCCTGTTGATATAGGCTGGTCTCTGTGTTTTGTATCATTAGTGTATTTTATGTATTTAATCTTGGATTCTTTTTCATTTACTCGTAAAAAAAACGAAATAAATAAAGGAAATAAATTGATAATGTCTGTTTTTTAGTATATTCGTAAAAAGTAGTGTACATACAAAGCAAAACTAAAAGAATACAAATTAAAAACAGCGATTATGAAAAACAAACCTTTTGAGAATTTTGACTTTATAGACTTCTGGGATGATGATGAATATGCTATGAATGAATATATTGGCGCACCTCCTACAGAAGAGATGATAGAAGAAACAGAACGTGAACTGGGATACAAACTCCCCGAATCTTATATTTGGCTGATGAAGCAGCATAACGGTGGAATACCTTTCAATGTTTGTTTTCCTTGCGACGAACCTACCAGTTGGGCGGACGACCATGTGGCTATCACTGGCATTATGGGAGTCGATAAGGATAAGATTTATTCTCTTTGCGGACAGCTCGGCAGCCGTTTCATGATTGAAGAATGGGGGTATCCGGACATTGGAGTGGCTATCTGCGACTGTCCTTCTGTGGGACATGATATGATTTTCCTTGATTATCGGGAGTGTGGTCCACAGGGCGAACCGAAAGTCGTTCATGTCGATCAGGAAGATGATTATTATGTTACTTTCCTTGCCGATAACTTTGAAGAATTTATTCGGGGACTTGTCAACGAAGAAGTCTTTGATACGTCGGAAGAAGATGAAAGAATGGAGCTGGAAAAAGTTCGGAACGCAGCTTTCTCACCGCTCTTGTCCGATTTGTGCGCAAAGTGTGATCATCCCGTGGATACGGAGCGATGGATTCGGAAGATATCGGAAGAGATAGTAACCGATAAAGGATTCTTTGCGCTTCATGCCGACGAACGTTCTTATCTGCTTTACGACATCCAGTTGTGGCTTTACACCAACGTTTATCCCGATACGACGGAAGAAGATTACCTGTCTGCTTATAAAAAGATAATAGCGCTGGACGGTGAGTTCAGTACGGGAGGATATGCTTCGGACTTTGTTACCGATTGGCTGACACGACGCAAGGAGAGCGGTATGGTTACGTGTAATGACGGTATTCTTTCGATGGCAGCGGGAACTAAGGAGGCCTTGCTGGCAAATCGGGAGTTGATTTCGAACAAAGAGCAATAATTTGTGTTTATTTATTATAAATATATATCTTTGTCCCGAATTATAAACACGTAGATTTATGAAAAAGATTTTTGGTGCTTTAATGATTGCCGTATGTATCGGTATGGCGATGCCTGCCCAGGCACAATTACATTTTGGTGTAAAGGGTGGTTTAAACTTGTCTAAAGCAAGCTTTTCTGATGTGAAAGAAAACTTTAAAAAGGATAATTTTACAGGTTTCTTTATCGGTCCGATGGCGGAATTCAATATTCCGGTTGTGGGATTAGGAGTCGATGCGTCTTTGCTTTTTGCTCAAAGAGGTATAAAAATCTCTGATGGAGGTGAAGAAGTTACTGTCAAGCAGAATGGCTTGGATATTCCGGTCAATTTGAAATATAACATCGGTCTGGGAAGTCTGGTAGGTCTTTATGTGGCTGCCGGTCCTGATTTTTACTTTGATTTTGCCGGTAATAAGACAATAGACGGAGTAAAAACCGATAAAAAGAAAGCTGAAGTCGGTATCAATGTCGGTGCAGGTGTGAAGTTGCTGAATCATCTGCAAGTAGGAGCTAATTATAATATTCCGTTGGGCAAGACTGCCAGCTTTGAAGACATTGAAGGCTCATACAAAACCAAGACTTGGCAAGTATCCGTTGCTTATATTTTCTAAGCCATCCGTTACATTCAATCATACAAAGAAAGAGCTTCCGATAAAGGAGGCTCTTTTTTTATTCAAGGTATTTTGTTTAAGGTACTGGTCTGTAAACCTGAATCTATTTTATCAGATTCCGGTGTGCAGACTATTTTTCTTATCAGTGTTCCCTCTTCCTCTTTTAAATCCCCATTTTTTTATTGTACTTTTGTGCTTGCAATGAAAAAGTATGTAGATGTCATATTACCATTACCGCTTCCGAAGTACTTTACCTATTCCCTGCCGGATGAATGTGCGGAAGAGGTTGAGATTGGATGCCGTGTGATAGTTCCTTTCGGACGGAAGAAATTTTATACAGCTATCGTTCGTAATGTTCATTATTGTGCTCCGACGGAGTATGAGGTGAAGGATATATCTGCATTGCTGGATGCTTCTCCTATTTTATTGTCCACTCAATTTAAGTTTTGGGAGTGGCTGGCGGATTACTATCTCTGTACACAAGGAGACGTTTATAAAGCGGCACTTCCTTCTGGTTTGAAGTTGGAGAGTGAAACGATTGTAGAATATAATCCCGATTTTGAGGCGGATGCACCATTATCGGAAAGAGAGCAGCGTATTCTTGATTTGCTTTCAGTAGATTCTCAGCAATGTGTCACGAAACTGGAGAAGGAGAGTGGCATGAAAAATATCCTCACAGTCATCAAATCTCTGCTGGATAAAGAAGCCATCTTTGTGAAAGAGGAATTGCGCCGTACTTACAAGCCGAAAACAGAGGCGAGAGTACGATTAGCCGGTTCTGCTGATGAAAAGCGGCTTCATATCTTATTTGATATCCTGTCCCGTGCTCCGAAGCAGTTGGCGTTGCTGATGAAATATGTCGAGTGTTCGGGAATCCTTGGAAGAGAAACACCGAAAGAAGTTTCGAAAAAAGAGCTGTTGCAACGTGCAGGGGTGTCTCCTTCTATTCTGAATGGCTTGGTGGAGAAAAAGATATTTGAGATTTACTTTCATGAAGTCGGCCGGCTGAATCAGGAAATGAAGGAGGTCGTAGAGTTGAATGCCTTGAACGAGTTTCAGCAGCGGGCGCACGATGAGATCGTGCAATCCTTTCAGGAAAAAAATGTCTGCCTGCTTCATGGAGTTACATCCAGTGGAAAGACAGAAGTATACATTCATCTGATAGAAGAAACGATTCGTCAAGGGAAACAAGTATTGTATCTCTTGCCTGAAATAGCATTAACCACTCAAATCACAGAGCGCCTGCAACGGGTATTCGGTTCTCGTTTGGGGATTTATCATTCCAAGTTTCCGGATGCCGAGAGGGTAGAGATATGGCGGAAGCAACTGGGAGATAAAGGATATGATATCATCCTTGGAGTCCGTTCTTCCGTATTTCTTCCTTTCCGTGATCTGGGCCTGGTGATTGTAGATGAAGAGCATGAGAACACCTATAAGCAACAGGACCCTGCTCCTCGCTATCATGCACGGAATGCGGCTATTGTACTGGCTGCCATGTATGGAGCAAAAACGCTTCTCGGCACTGCTACCCCCTCCATAGAAACATGGCAGAACGCAAGGAATGGAAAATATGGATTTGTACAACTGAAAGAACGATATAAAGAAATTCAGCTGCCGGAGATTATTCCGGTGGATATCAAAGAACTGCATCGCAAGAGGCGGATGGTCGGACAGTTCTCGCCGTTACTGATACAATATATGAAAGAAGCACTGGAACAGAAAGAACAAGTCATTCTCTTCCAGAACCGTCGCGGATTTGCACCGATGATAGAATGCCGTACTTGCGGCTGGGTACCGAAATGTAAGAACTGCGATGTGAGTCTGACTTATCATAAAGGTATCAACCAACTGACCTGCCATTATTGCGGCTATACCTATCAACTGCCGAAGTTCTGTCCCGCCTGTGAAGGAACAGAACTGGTCAATCGTGGCTTTGGTACGGAAAAGATTGAAGATGACATCAAAGTCCTTTTCCCGGAAGCGGCTGTTGCCCGAATGGATTTAGACACTACCCGTACCCGCGCTGCCTACGAGAAGATTATCGCCGATTTTGAGCAGGGAAAGACGGACATACTGATCGGTACGCAAATGGTATCGAAAGGTCTGGACTTTGACCACGTAAGTATAGTGGGCATCTTGAACGCGGACACCATGCTCAATTATCCGGATTTCCGTTCTTACGAACGTGCTTTCCAACTGATGGCACAAGTAGCAGGACGAGCCGGGCGTAAAAATAAACGCGGGCGGGTGGTACTGCAAACGAAAAGCATTGATCACCCCATTATCCATCAGGTTATCGGTAATAACTATGAAGAAATGGTAGACGGTCAACTCGCTGAACGACAAATGTTTCATTATCCCCCTTACTATCGGTTGGTGTATGTCTATCTGAAAAACCATAATGAAGCATTGCTGGACCAGATGGCTGCGGTCATGGCAGAGAAACTAAGAACTGTGTTCGGAAACCGGGTATTGGGGCCGGACAAACCTCCCGTTGCTCGTATCCAGACATTATTCATCAAAAAGATAGTGCTGAAGATCGAACAGAATGCCCCGATGGGACGTGCGCGGGAATTGCTACAACGTATCCAGAAAGAGATGTTGGAGGATGAACGCTATAAATCCTTGATTGTCTATTATGATGTAGACCCCATGTAGCACTCGATACAGACCTAATATTTTTCTTATAATAACCTTTATAAATTAACTAACCATGAAACGACTTACGATTTATTGCTTAACATGTCTTATTGGTGTGAGTCCTCTTTTTGCCCAGCAAGGAGTGACTCAGTGTGGAACCCCTACGGGGCAACCGAAATTTCCAATAGAAACTTATCAGGAACTGCCCGACCCTTCCTCCCCCTCTGATAAAGACTGGGCAGCAGTTACCAACCCTCAGATTTCCTGGGGAACTATTGACACCCGCTATGCGAAGCATCGGCTTCCTCAGCTGAAAAAACAGCAGCTTACCACTTTAAAAGGCTGGCGTGGCGAACGTATAAATGCGCAGGCTGTTGTCTGGACCGGCACTGAGGTGAAAGATCTGAACTTCAGCTTTACCGATTTTAAAGATAAAAAAGGAAATAGCCTTTCGGATGAGGCGTTTAAAGCCGGTTTCATCCGTTATGTAATGACCGATGAACTGAATAAAGATGGCAGAGGCGCATGCGGTCACCGTCAAGCAGTGGATTACGATTCGTTGTTGGTAGCCGACCCGATTGATACGAACTTGAAATCAATGTCTGTTCCGGCACGTACTGTTCAACCTATCTGGGTGCAATGCTGGATTCCTCAATCGGCTACTCCCGGAACCTACAAGGGTGCCTTGCTGATAAAAGACGGTTCCCGTCTGTTGCAGCAGCTTAATCTCGAAATCCTTGTTTCTTCCCGTGAACTTCCTGCACCGTCCGAATGGGCTTATCATCTGGATTTGTGGCAGAGCCCGTTTGCCGTAGCCCGTTATTATCAGGTTCCCTTGTGGAGTCAGGAGCATCTGGATGCTATGCGCCCGCTGATGAAAATGCTGGCGGATGCCGGTCAAAAGATTATCACAGCCACTTTGACACATAAACCTTGGAACGGTCAGACTGAAGATTATTTCGAGACAATGGTAACATGGATGAAACGTGCCGACGGCACTTGGGCTTTTGACTATACGGTTTTTGATCGCTGGGTAGAGTTTATGATGAGTGTCGGTATCAATCAGCAGATTAACTGTTACTCTATGGTTCCCTGGGAATTATCTTTCCAGTATTTTGATCAGGCAACAAATTCATTGAAATTTGTGAGGACAGCACCGGGAGAACCTGCTTATGAAGAAATGTGGGTTGCGATGCTTACTTCTTTTTCCAAGCATCTGAGAGAAAAGGGATGGTTTGATATTTGTGCAATTGCGATGGACGAGCGTCCGATGGATGTCATGCAGAAAACGTTGAAAGTAATCCGCAAGGCAGATCCGGAGTTTAAAGTTTCACTGGCCGGTAATTATCATGCTGAGATAGAGCCGGACTTGTACGATTATTGCATTGTTATCGGACAGAACTTCCCGGAAGAAGTACGTCTCCGCCGTGCGGCCGAGAATAAACGTACCACCTATTATACTTGTTGTACGGAAGCACATCCCAATACATTCACTTTCTCCGATCCTGCTGAGGCTGCATGGATGAGTTTCTATTCTTCGAAGAAGCATCTGGACGGCTATCTGCGTTGGGCATACAATAGCTGGCCTTTGGAGCCGTTGCTCGATTCACGTTTCCGCACGTGGGCGGCTGGAGATACTTATCTTGTGTATCCGGGAGCCCGTAGCTGTATCCGTTTCGAACGTCTGATCGAAGGTATTCAGGCACATGAGAAAATAACGATTCTTCGTCAGGAATTTGAGAAGAAGGGAAATAAAGCCGGATTAAAGAAGATAGAGAAAATGCTGGCCCCGTTCAATTTGGGTAATATGCCGGAAATACCAGCAGCCGTTACCGTAAACCGGGCCAATCAGATACTTCATTCGTTTTGATAATAGAAACGAATGAAGCCTGTCAATTATTAAACGTAAATTATGAAGAAAATATTATTTGTCTGCCTCGGAAATATCTGCCGTAGCTCTACGGCGGAAGGAGTAATGCTTCACCTGATCAAAGAAGCCGGACTGGAAAAAGAATTTGTGATTGATTCCGCCGGAATCCTGTCTTATCATCAAGGCGAATTGCCGGATAGCCGGATGCGTGCACACGCTGCCCGTCGGGGCTATCAACTGGTTCATCGCTCCCGTCCGGTGCGGACAGAGGACTTTTATAATTTTGATTTGATTATTGGCATGGACGACCGTAACATAGATGATCTGAAAGAAAAAGCTCCTTCTACGGAAGAGTGGAAAAAGATTCATCGTATGACGGAGTACTGTACCCGCATTCCCGCCGACCATGTCCCCGACCCCTACTATGGAGGGGCCGAAGGATTTGAATATGTGCTGGATGTACTCGAAGACGCTTGCGCTGGTCTGCTTACTTCTTTAACTCAGGATAACTGATCCGTGTGTGATAAGCGATCTTCAGTTTTTCTTTGAATACCGTCTTGATGGTCGCAATGTCCTTGAAAGTGATAGGGCATTCTTTGAAATAACCTTCAGCAACTTGGGAGTCTATAATTTTGTCGACCAGGTTGCTGATAGTTTCTTCCGTATATTCCGGCAGACTGCGTGACGCCGCTTCGACAGCATCCGCCATCATCAGAATAGCTGTCTCCTTTGAGAAAGGATTAGGGCCCGGATAGGTGAACAGTTCTTCATTCGGTTCCTCGTCGGGGTGCTCGTTCTTCCATGAGATATAGAAGAACTTCGTTTTTCCCCGTCCATGATGGGTGCTGATAAAGTCTTTGATTACTTTCGGCAGATTATGCTTGTCCGCCAGTTTTAATCCGTCTGTCACATGACTGATCACGACCTGGGCACTTTGCTCGTAATTCAGATTCTTATGAGGATTGACGCCTCCCGACTGATTTTCCGTAAAGAAAGCGGGATTCTCCATCTTGCCGATATCATGATACAAAGCTCCGGTACGTACTAATTGACTTTTCGCTCCGATACGGATCGCTGCCTCTGCCGCCAGATTGGCTACCTGCATAGAGTGCTGGAAAGTTCCGGGCACGGTTTCGGACATCTGCCGGAGAAGATCACTGTTGATATTGGAAAGTTCGACCAAAGTCACATTAGAGGTAAAGCCGAACGTCTTTTCCAGCAGAAACAGCAACGGATATGTAAACAGCAGCAGAATACCATTAATAAAGAAATAGGTATACATCCGTGCATTCAGCTTAGAGAAGTCATTGGCAAGTCCATTCTCGGTCATTAGCTCGAATGCGAAGTAAATAGCCGCATAAGTCAGTATCACCAATAAGGCCGTGCGGAAGAGCTGTGATCTCTGCGAAAGTTCCCTTAAACTGAAAATGGCAACTAATCCGGCAGCCAACTGCGTCAGAATGAACTCATGCGGAAAACGCAGGGATATAGAGCAGATTAATATCGTAATGACATGTGTCAGAAAGGCAGTTCGTGAATCGAGGAAAACCCGTATGATAATGGGCAGCATCGCGTACGGAATCATATATACATTAAATATATTATGTGATACCATGAAAGCTGTTACTACACTATAAAATACAATCAGTGTAAACAGTAACGACAGGCTGCCTTTGCGCTCATAATAATCTTTTCGGAACAGGTCGAGATAGAGCATAAAGCAAAGCATCAGCATACCGACAAACAAAATCTGTCCGCCAAGAATCAAGCGGCTCTGATCAATGGATTCACTTCGCTTGATAGACTCTTTGCGTAATGATTCCAGAATATTGTACGTTTCGGGGCTGATGATTTCTCCACGGTCTATAATTTTCTGTCCGCTGACGACTAATCCGTTGGCCCAGGAATAGTTGTTCAGCATTTCCTCTTTGGCGGTCTGTGTCCGTTGCTGGTCGAATGTGAGATTGGGCGTGATATATTCGTTTAAAGAACATTGTCTCAGAATCTCACGGTTGAAGTGGGTCGTATCTGCGGAAAGCAAGTACTCATAAGCTTTTTTGACCGTATATATATGATCGGTAGGCTTGGAGTTGGCGAGTTTATCGTCGATGATCATGATTGCCGAAGTACTGTCCTTGTGGAGTTCTTGTATGTTTTCTGTCGAAACGATGCCCTCTCCGTATATTTCTTTTAATGTCCGTTCGATGTATCGCAGATAATCTACGGAAGGAAGTATACCTTTCAGGTGAGTATGGTAATTCTCTTTCAGCTTGGCGATTGCGTCTTTCTCTACTTGTTTGTCAAGCAGATAATATGGTTGGAAGGAAGCCAGCAAACTATCCTGTTCCCGGTTCACCACTGCGTCGTCTTTATAGATCGGAAAGTCAAAAGTGGCTATCAGCTGCCCGTACTTCCAGGGCTTGTTTATGTCAAACTGATAGTTGAATTTTCCGTCACGTGGCAGGAAATAGACAATCAGTGTCACTGTCGCTACAAACAGCAATGATTTATATAATATATCTCTTCTTGAGAACCTCTTTTTCTTCTTCATATGTTCCATACGCATTGAAATTTTTGCGAAAAGTACAAAAAAAAACAATAGTGTGGAAAAAAAGGTTTAATTTTGCCACGATTTACCTATACTAACCCAAATTATGGCAGAAAGAAAAGTAAGAGTTCGTTTTGCTCCGAGTCCTACGGGAGCATTGCACATCGGTGGTGTGCGTACAGCTTTGTATAATTATCTATTTGCGCGTCAACACGGCGGAGACCTCATTTTCCGTATTGAAGATACTGACTCCAACCGGTTCGTGCCGGGAGCGGAAGAGTATATACTTGAGTCATTCAAGTGGTTGGGTATCCACTTTGACGAAGGAGTGAGCTTCGGTGGAGAACACGGCCCGTACCGTCAGTCCGAACGTCGCGAAATCTATAAGAAATACGTGCAGATTTTGTTGGATAATGACAAGGCATACATCGCTTTTGATACTCCCGAGGAACTGGACGCTAAGCGTGCGGAAATTGCTAACTTCCAATATGATGCATCGACCCGCGGGATGATGCGTAATTCTCTGACAATGTCGAAAGAAGAAGTGGACGCATTGATTGCTGAAGGAAAGCAATATGTGGTTCGCTTTAAGATCGAGCCGAACGAGGATGTTCACGTGAATGACTTGATTCGTGGCGAAGTCGTTATTAATTCATCTATTCTGGATGACAAGGTGCTTTATAAGTCGGCTGACGAACTGCCTACTTATCATCTCGCAAACATTGTGGATGACCATTTGATGGAAGTGTCTCATGTAATCCGTGGCGAAGAATGGTTGCCTTCGGCACCGCTGCACGTACTTTTGTACCGTGCATTCGGCTGGGAAGACACGATGCCGGAATTTGCCCACTTGCCTTTGCTGTTGAAGCCGGAAGGAAACGGTAAACTAAGCAAGCGTGACGGCGACCGTTTGGGATTCCCTGTATTCCCGTTGGAATGGCGTCCGGAATCGGGAGAAGTGTCTTCCGGATATCGTGAATCGGGTTATTTGCCCGAAGCGGTGATTAACTTCCTGGCTTTGTTGGGATGGAATCCGGGCAACGATCAGGAAGTGATGTCTATGGACGAGATGATAAAACTGTTCGACATTCATCGTTGCAGCAAGTCCGGAGCTAAATTCGACTATAAAAAAGGTATTTGGTTCAATCATCAGTATATCCAGCTTAAACCGAATGAAGAAATTGCCGAACTGTTTTTGCCTGTGTTGAAAGAGCATGGGGTAGAGGCTCCTTTCGAGAAGGTCGTTACGGTAGTCGGCATGATGAAAGACCGTGTAAGTTTTATCAAGGAACTGTGGGATGTATGTAGTTTCTTCTTTGTGGCTCCTGCTGAATATGACGAAAAGACAGTGAAGAAACGCTGGAAAGAAGACTCGGCAAAATGTATGACTGAGTTGGCGGAAGTAATTGCCGGCATCGAGGATTTCAGCATTGAAGGTCAGGAGAAAGTAGTGATGGACTGGATTGCTGAAAAAGGTTACCATACAGGTAATATAATGAATGCTTTCCGTCTGACACTGGTAGGCGAAGGTAAAGGTCCGCATATGTTCGATATTTCCTGGGTGTTGGGCAAGGAAGAGACATTGGCTCGTATGAAGCGCGCCGTAGAGGTACTTAAATAATTAGGATTTGTAAATTATGCTTTACAATCTGGCAATAGTTATTTATGACCTTTTGGTTCATTTTGCTGCTCCGTTCAGCCGTAAGCCCCGAAAAATGATGAAAGGGCATTGGGTGGTGTATGAACTTCTACGACAGCAAGTGGAGAAAGGGGAGCAGTATATTTGGTTTCACGCTGCTTCGCTTGGCGAGTTTGAACAAGGGCGTCCATTAATAGAAATGATCAGGGAAAAATATCCCGATTATAAGATATTGCTTACATTTTTCTCTCCGTCCGGTTACGAAGTGCGCAAGCATTACCGGGGAGCGGACATTGTCTGCTATCTGCCGTTTGATAAACCGCGGAATGTGAAGAAGTTCCTGGATATTGCAAACCCGTGCATGGCATTCTTTATCAAGTACGAATTTTGGAAGAATTACCTGGATGAGCTTCATAAGCGTCGCATCCCGGTGTATAGTGTTTCTTCCATTTTCCGTCGCGATCAGATATTCTTTAAATGGTATGGTGGGACTTATCGTAATGTGCTGAAGGATTTCGATCATTTGTTTGTGCAGAATGAGGCTTCCAAACGCTATTTGTCGAAGATTGGCATTTGTCGTGTGACAGTGGTGGGAGATACCCGTTTCGACCGTGTGTTGCAGATTCGGGAAGAGGCCAAAGACCTTCCGTTGGTGAAAATGTTTAAAGGAGACAATGCCTTTACGTTTGTGGCAGGCAGTTCTTGGGGACCGGATGAAGATTTATTCCTGGAGTACTTCAACACCCATCCGGAAATGAAGTTGATCATCGCTCCGCATGTGATTGATGAAAATCATCTGGTGGAGATTATCAGTAAACTGAAACGTCCTTATGTACGCTATACTCGTGCTGACGAAAAGAATGTACTGAAAGTTGATTGCTTGATTATCGATTGCTTCGGACTGTTATCTTCTATTTACCGCTATGGAGAAGTGGCTTATATCGGAGGTGGTTTTGGCGTCGGTATTCATAATACGCTGGAAGCTGCTGTATATGGCATCCCTGTTATCTTCGGACCGAAATATCAGAAGTTTATGGAAGCAATCCGGTTGCTCGAAGCTAAAGGCGCATACTCAATTAAAGACTATCACGAGTTGAAAACCTTGCTGGACCGTTTTCAGGCAGATGATGTTTTCATGCGTGAGACCGGTGCGAATGCTGGTTATTATGTGACCAGTAATGCCGGAGCTACGGAGAAGATTATGCACATGATTAACTTTTAGAGATGGATAAGGTTGGGCGTCGCCTGAAAAACAGGTAAGCCCTATCATTTCGCTCTGCTGTTCTGAGCTTGTCGTCTCGTTTTTCTTAAAGAAGAGAGATTCGTCAATGAACTCAGAATATAACAGAATAAGATAAGAATAAGGAGATGTGTCAGAACTCCCCTTTTAACGAATTCATCTTCGCCACAACTATCTGTAGCGAAGATGATTTTTAATTTATAAGGGTTTCGATACACCCGCTTACCAGTACATCTTTTGAAAATGCTGGTATTCTATTTATTTATTTCCTGTTTTAATAACTCTTCCAGTTCTTTTCGTGTCACATGGGTGAATCGTTTCACTATATTTCCTTGCTTGTCTATCACCAAATACATGGGCAAACCTTTCATCTGAAAATGTTTCCAAAGATAACCCCATTGCTTTTCGTTTAACCAATAATGTTCACCGACAATGTCTTGTATGAGTATTTTCCAAGTCTTTTCGATGGAACTGGGGCCAGTTAGGTAGACAAAAGCTACGTTTTCGCCTAATTCTTTTTTAATAGGTTCATATTCTTTAATCGTCCTTCGGCAGCCACCGCACCAGGTAGCCCAAAAGTCAATGAATTGTACTTTTCCTTTATGGCGGTCGACGAGAGCAGACAGTAATTCTTCTTCTGATACTTTAGGTGCTTCGCAGACAGAGTATTTCTTTGTTGTCACTTTTGCGCGTGGTTGCATCTGTCGGTTCATGTCTTGAATGATTCCTAAGAAAATCGGGTTTGTAATTTCCGTTGCCATAGCTTCTTGTTGAGTGGTCAGTGGTTTTAAATTATATAGGCTGGAGCGCATATAGATTGCCCGTATATAATCGACCATTAAACAAGTGCTGTCTTGCATGATATGGCTCAGATACTCCTTCGCTTTGGTGAATAGTTTCTGACTGAATTCATTATATTCTTTGGGGTATTTTGCAATAAGCGCGATCAGCTCGCTGCCTTGTTGGAAGGGGATACCTGTTTTGAGAGCTGTCTCGTATTGGCGAATAAGCGCTTGTTCCTCCTTTGTAAGCGCTGCTTTTGATAGTAAATACTTCTCAAATTTTAAAGGATCATGATGTAGCTCATAGAGTTCTCCTGAGATCACGTTGCGGTAATTGTAACAATAGAGCGCTAAGGGATGATTGACAGGGAAACTCTTTAGGAAATCATAGAAATTGGCAGGAAAATCAAAATTGGCAAAGGCTGTACTGGCTTGTTCACGCGTGATGTTTTCCTTCTTCTGATAAGCCGTTTGCAGACAATAACGGGTTGCATTCAGATTCTCTATGCAATCGAACGCACATGAGAGATTGGCAAGTGTGCGGGTATCTTCACTAAATTGCGTTTTTGTGTTGTTGTGTGCCACGCACTGTTTGTATTGGTCGATGCAGCGTTTCTTAAATTCATTGGCGCTGATGCCTGCAATAGAATCCAGTATGTCGCCATTTCTATAAACCGGAGCTATTCTTGTAATCAATTCTGGCTGGCACCATTCATTATTGATGGTAGCATATTGTCCGCTGAATACAAATTGTTTTCCTTGCGGATTGCTTAGATTGACCGCTACATTAGTTTCTTTATCGGGACTTAGCAGAATGACTATATCGGCTTTCCCTATCGTCATCCGTACTTGTGTGTTATGATAGAGAGGAATATTGATTTTGAAGCTTCCGTCTGCTTCGATAGTCGGGAAGAGGGTTTCGGCTGCCCCCATCACAATATTAGGAGCTCCGATTTTGAGGTCCGGATGATCATCAGGGCTATAATTAGCTATTGTGCCGCTTAGTATGGCTTTTCCTTTTTGATATTCGGGACTCCGTAATTGTGCTTGTACTATGTTGAATAGCAGGGACAAGAAAAGGAAGGTAAACAGTCTGTTCATAATAGTTCTTTGATTGCATTTATAATTTCTTTATCTGTATTCTCTGTGCTATATCCTCTGATTATTTTTCGTATGATTCGTTTCTGGTCCAGTATGAAAAAGAAGGGCGCAGCCCCACCTGTCTGGTATTGTTTGATAACTTCGTTCGTGGCATTTAGAATCGTATAATTCAAATCTTTCCGTTTGGCGTAGTTTCGGATGGCGGATGCATTGTGGCTCCAGGATTCTATAGCAATGAGATCAAACTCCTCGTTGCTGAATAACTCTTTTAACTTTTTCAGAAAAGGTACAGCTGCCTGGCAGGCGCCACAGCCAATGCCGGTGAAATTGATTAGTATGACTTTGCTTTTGCAGTTGGCAAGTGATAAAGACTGTCCATCTATATTTTCTAATATCCATCCCGGAGCTTTTTGGCCTGTGAGTCCGGATGTGGATGGCGAGTCTCCGCTTTTCTTGTGGAGATCGCTGTATTTAACTGTTTCATAATCTTTGGGGAAATAATCATTGATGTTAAAGTCTCTGATGTTGAGCTTGTTAATCTGAAGGTTGGAACAAGTTGAAACGGAAATATCATGTGACATTTCCCTTCGCTCCTTAAAAGGTAAATTATCCGATTTATTAATCCATAATTCATAAATAGAAGTCGTATTGCCGATATCGAATGGGGGAAGAGGCATGTGGAAGGCTTTTCCAAAGAATTCAACCTGTTGTTCCTCATTGATTGTTAGTTTGAAATAGTAATCATTACCCTCGTCTTTCAGTTCTATGGTGATATTATCATCAGTGGTAAGCGCATACTTGATGATGTTCTTTGCGAAATTGAAGAATGGAGGTCTTACTAGCCTGAAAGGGAGTGGTTTGAATGTGAAGTCATCAATTACTAACTTTTTATTATCGTGATAGGCTTCTACTCTTACGTTACCATCATAACAAAAGTTTAGCTTTGTAGTATCCTTGGCATCCAGTGAAACATAGCTTGCGCCGATGGTTGAATCTATGGGGTGATTATATTCTTTGATGAATCCATGTAGAATGGATAATGCGGTGGAGTCCCCGGGTTGCCAGCTTTCGTTAGCAACATAATATGTTGCGGATTCAATTTTCTCTAGATTGGCAAATACCTTTTTTAAATAGTCTCTCTCTCTGTTTTGAGCATTGACTGCCGGCATTGTTGCAAAAAGGAGAGTAATAAGCAGTAGTTTTGTTTTCATGATTGATCGTGGAGTAGTATGTTTTCTATAGTTAGATGTTTTTATTCTGTTTGATTACAAATCTACGAATAATTCGTAAATTAGAGGCAGGCAATTGGTTAAATAAAACAAATGAATACATGAACTCCTTCATGGATATTAGCTGATCCAATACGCTCCTTTGCTAATTTTTCAAAGATCAGAGATGCATTGAATATAGTACCCTGAAAACACATGAACTTACTAATGATCTGGAACCTGATATTTATATTATTCATGTGAATCAGTAGTTGAATGTTGTTCATTTCTTTGCGGTTTTGAACTAAATGATAGTCAATAGTATCTTAAATGGGCTGTCTAAAAAGTCAATAGTATCTTAACTCTCCTCCTTCTGGAAGGAGGAGTACCCGTAGGGGGAGGTGGTAGGTGAATACATAATCCTATCATTTACAAAGAAATAGGAACAAACATTATCTCTCCTACCACCTCGGTCTTCGACCACTCCTCCTTCCCGAAGGAGGAGATTCGAGATAGAATCGACTTTTTAGTCACCCCCAATGGAGATACTACTGTTTGATTCATTCCTTTGCAATTTTGAATCAACTACTGATTCACATTATTTATACCATTGGGAATACATCAGGTAATTGTGAGCGATTTTTTGGTTTAGCTCCTTTGCTTGCTCCGGGTCTACCTTCTTAATAAATTTAGCCGGTACCCCTCCCCAAATGCTTCCGGGCTCGATCACTGTATTGCTCAATACCAAAGAACCGGCGGCAACGATGGAGCCTTCGCCTACTACGGCATGATCCAATATGGTAGACCCCATCCCGATAAGTGCATAATCTTTGACGGTTGCTCCGTGAATCGTCACATTATGTCCTACGGAAACATGATCACCAATTTCGATGGTTGACTTCTCATATAAAGTATGTAGCACGCTTCCATCCTGAATATTGACTCCATTGCCTATCCGTATGGAATTAACGTCACCGCGCAATACGGTACAAAACCAGATGCTACAGTCATTTCCTATTTTTACATCTCCTATGATAGTTGCATTGTCTGCGAGAAAACAGTTCTCTCCAATTTCGGGGGTAAAGCCCCGCACTGATTTGATTAAAGCCATAAAATATATTGTTTCTAATGATGTTTTTATTGAATATGATTGGGGATTGTCTGACACCCGGGTCTCGTACCGTCTGACACCCGGGTCTCAAGCAGCCTGACACCCGGGTGTCGGTATGCTCAACACCCGGGTGTCAGACAAAAGCTGTTTTAAATAGCTTTTGTTGCTTCTAGCAGCCACTTCTTTTCTTCTTCGTTTAGACTTGGAGAAAGTTTTTCGTAAACGGTTCGATGGTAGTCATTGAACCACTTGACTTCCTCTGCCGTCAGCATTTCTTTGATGATGCCTTTTTTGCAGATCGGGCATAGGGTGATCGTCTCAAATTTGAAATATTCTCCGAACATGCCTTCCTTATCTTTGCAGACCAATGTCAGATTCTCGGTGCGTATCCCGTGGCTGCCTGCTTTATAAACACCAGGTTCATTGGATGTAACCATACCGGGTTGCAGCACAATGGGATTTTCGTTCATACGGATACTTTGCGGACCTTCGTGTACGCTCAGAAAATGTCCTACGCCATGTCCGGTACCATGAAGGAAGTTCATGCCATGACTCCAGATAGGCATACGGGCCAATACATCGAGTTGGGCGCCGCGGGTTCCGGCTGGAAATTTAGCCATTGCCAATGCAATATGGCCTTTTAATATTAAGGTATAGTCTGTTTTTTCTTCCTCCGTCAGTTCGCCTAATGCAATAGTACGTGTGATGTCAGTTGTTCCGTCCAGATACTGTGCTCCCGAATCTAACAGCAAGAAACCTTTAGGCTGAAGCGTGACATCACTCTCCTCCGTTGCGGAATAGTGCACGATTGCTCCATGTTCTTTATATCCGGCGATTGTGTCGAAACTTTCTCCCATATACAAAGGTTGGGCTGCTCTGAACTCATGCAGCTTCCGGTCTACGCTCAGTTCGGTCTCTTTGCCCGAAGGCACTGATTGTTCCAGCCATTTAAGGAACCTGACAAGCGCCACGCCATCCCGCTGCATTGCGTGATGGATGCCGACGATCTCCTGCTCATTGCGAATGGCTTTCAGCAATGTCACAGGAGATTCTCCACGAATGATCTTGCATGCAGGATTGATAGCCGAATAAATCGCATAGTTCGTTTTCTTTGGGTCGATAAGTATGTTTTCTCCTGCAAAAGAATTCAGGAAAGATTCAGCTTCATCATATTTTCTCAGGCTGACTTGCTGTTCTTGCAAGTATTCATTTACCTGTTGGGTAATCTTCTCCGGCGAAATAAAGTAGACTACTTCATCTTGAGTAACCAGTAGATAACTTACTATAACCGGATTGCAATGCACATCACTTCCTCTCAGATTGAGAGTCCATGCTATTTCGTCCAGACTGGATAAAAATAAAGCATAGATGCCTTTCTTTTTCAGCTCGGCACGAATGGCGGCAACTTTTTCTCCACAACTTTTTCCTGCATATTTAACATCGTAGATGAAAGCCGGAGCATCAGGCATGGATGGACGGTCCTTCCAGATGTTTTTCAGCGGATCGCCAAACAGGTTGACCTGTAACTGGTAGGGGGCAAGATCTTCTTTCATTTGTTCCACCTGTTGTACGGAGAACATTTTCCCATCAATACTCACAGATTCTCCCGGCTTTAGATTCTGACAGAGGAACTTTGTGATACTAGGAGTTTCCGGCAGCATCTCTTTATATAATGTAATGCCGCTGCCTTCCAGTTCCTTTTCCGCTTGCAGGAAATAACGGGAATCTGTCCATAGTCCGGCTTTATCCATTAAGATGACGACTGTTCCGGCGGAACCCGTGAAACCGGAAATCCATTCACGGGACATCCAATAAGGAGCTACATACTCACTCAGGTGAGGATCGGTGCTGGGAATGATGAACGCTTTGATATTGTTAGGGCGGAATGCCATCCGTAGTGCGTGTATACGCTCTTTTATGCTCTGCTTCATACCTTATTATATTATTTATAGACATATTTAAGAGTTTCAAAGGTACTAACTTTTCGCGGTTAATGATTTGTTTATGAATAGTTTTTGAGAAATATTTGCCGAAAGTTTTGTGAATAAAGAAAGTATGTGTAATTTTGCGGCGCAATTTGACTGCGGAAATTTTTAACCAATAACATATTAATAATAACAAAATGATTGTAGTACCTGTAAAAGAAGGCGAAAACATTGAAAAAGCGCTGAAGAAGTTTAAAAGAAAATTTGAGAAAACTGGCATCGTGAAAGAATTAAGAAGCAGACAGCAATTTGATAAACCGTCTGTAACTAAAAGACTTAAGAAAGAACGTGCAGTTTATGTACAACAACTTCAGCAAGTAGAAGATTAATAATTCGTAATTTCCTTTGAATTATTGAATTCTTTTCATACATTCGTTGCACGATTTTAGATGTAGCGATATTATGTTAATTAAATCTTTTCTTGATTACCTCCGGTATGAGCGGAACTATTCCGAAAAAACCGTTCTGGCGTATGGCGAGGATATAAAGCAACTACAGGAGTTTGCTCAGGAAGAGTACGGAAAGTTTGATCCGTTGGAAGTGGAAGGTGAACTGATTCGTGAATGGATTGTTTCATTAATGGATAGGGGATATACTTCAACTTCTGTAAATCGAAAGCTAAGTTCGCTCCGGTCGTTCTATAAGTATCTTTTAAGGCAAGGAGAGGTGACAGTAGATCCGTTACGAAAAATAACAGGACCTAAAAATAAGAAGCCGTTACCTGCTTTTCTGAAAGAAAGCGAAATGGACAAGTTGCTGGATGATACGGATTTTGGCGAAGGATTTAAAGGTTGTCGTGATCGGTTGATTATTGGAGTGTTTTATGCTACAGGCATAAGACTTTCGGAATTGATAGGTCTGGATGATAAGGATGTAGATTTTTCCGCTTCTCTTTTGAAAGTAACCGGGAAAAGAAACAAGCAGCGGCTAATACCGTTCGGTGATGAACTGAAAGAGTTGATGCTTGAATATATTAATGTAAGAAACGAAACGATTCCGGAAAGGTCGGAAGCTTTCTTTGTTAAAGAGGATGGTGAGCGGCTTTATAAGAATCTGGTCTATAATTTAGTGAAACGGAACCTGTCAAAGGTGGCGACGCTGAAAAAAAGAAGTCCTCACGTGCTGAGGCATACTTTTGCTACCACAATGCTGAATAATGATGCAGAACTGGGTGCGGTAAAAGAACTTTTGGGTCACGAGAGTGTTGCAACTACCGAGATCTATACGCATGCCACATTTGAAGAACTTAAAAAAGTGTATAAACAAGCTCATCCAAGAGCTTAAAAAAAAGGAGGTAAGTATGGATATTAGAATTCAATCAATTCACTTTGATGCGTCAGAGCAATTGCAGGCATTTATTCAGAAGAAAGTGTCTAAGTTGGAAAAATATTACGAAGATATAAAGAAAGTAGAGGTGTCATTAAAGGTAGTTAAGCCGGAAGCTGCTGAAAATAAAGAGGCGGGCATAAAGATTCTTATCCCTAATGGTGAGTTTTATGCAAGTAAAGTGTGTGATACATTCGAGGAAGCAGTTGATTTGGATGTGGAGGCGCTTGAAAAACAACTGGTGAAATACAAGGAAAAACAGCGTAGCAAATAAAAAAATCGCAAATATTTTGCGGGAAAGAAATAAATAACTAAATTTGCAGCCGTTTCGCTCGCGTTAGAACGTGACGGTTGCATTTTTTAGCTAGAACGCCTCTTTAGCTCAGTTGGCCAGAGCACGTGATTTGTAATCTCGGGGTCGTTGGTTCGAATCCGACAAGAGGCTCCAAGGATGAATGAGGATCATCCGGTTTTAGCGAAAGGGATGACGGTAGTCAATTCGGTTCGCGTGGCGGGAAGAATTAGAAGAAGAACTGAGAATAAAACATCTATGTTCAGAGTATTGTTCGCTATTTGATTTTAATTCTTTGTTTGAAATATTAAGGGCAAATACCAGAGTGGCCAAATGGGGCAGACTGTAAATCTGCTGTCTTTCGACTTCGGTGGTTCGAATCCATCTTTGCCCACAATCAGAGTGACAACTTTGGCAAGAATGCGGAAGTAGCTCAGTTGATAGAGCATTAGCCTTCCAAGCTGAGGGTCGCGGGTTTGAGCCCCGTCTTCCGCTCTTTTTTTTCTTGCTGTTATAGCTCAGCGGTAGAGCACTTCCTTGGTAAGGAAGAGGTCCCGGGTTCAAGTCCCGGTAACAGCTCATAAAGATGTAAATGCTGATTATTAATCAAATAAATAACAAGTAAAGCTATGGCTAAAGAGAAATTTGAACGTACCAAACCGCACGTAAACATTGGTACAATCGGTCACGTAGACCACGGTAAGACAACGTTGACAGCTGCTATCACTACTGTGTTGGCAAAAAAAGGTCTTTCTGAGTTGCGTTCTTTCGATTCTATCGACAACGCTCCTGAAGAAAAAGAAAGAGGTATTACTATCAATACTTCACACGTTGAGTACGAAACAGCTAACCGTCACTACGCACACGTTGACTGTCCGGGACACGCCGACTACGTAAAGAACATGGTAACTGGTGCTGCTCAGATGGACGGTGCTATCATCGTTTGTGCTGCAACTGATGGTCCGATGCCTCAGACTCGCGAACATATCCTGTTGGCTCGTCAGGTAAACGTACCTCGTCTGGTTGTATTCTTGAACAAGTGCGATATGGTAGACGACGAAGAAATGTTGGAACTCGTTGAAATGGAAATGAGAGAACTTCTTTCATTCTATGATTTCGATGGTGACAATACTCCTATCATCCAGGGTTCTGCTCTTGGCGCATTGAACGGTGTTGAAAAATGGGAAGACAAAGTTATGGAACTGATGGATGCAGTTGATAACTGGATTCCACTTCCTCCGCGCGATGTTGATAAACCATTCTTGATGCCGGTTGAAGACGTGTTCTCTATCACAGGTCGTGGTACTGTAGCAACAGGTCGTATCGAATCTGGTATCATCCACGTAGGTGATGAAGTTGAAATCCTTGGTTTAGGTGAAGATAAGAAATCAGTTGTAACTGGTGTTGAAATGTTCCGTAAACTGTTGGATCAGGGTGAAGCTGGTGACAACGTAGGTTTGTTGCTCCGTGGTGTTGACAAGAACGAAATCAAACGTGGTATGGTTCTTTGTAAACCGGGTCAGATTAAACCGCACTCTCGCTTCAAAGCTGAGGTTTATATCCTGAAGAAAGAAGAAGGTGGTCGTCACACTCCGTTCCACAACAAATACCGTCCTCAGTTCTACTTGCGTACTATGGACTGTACAGGTGAAATCACTTTGCCGGAAGGAACAGAAATGGTAATGCCGGGTGATAACGTAACTATCACTGTAGAGTTGATCTACCCAGTAGCATTGAACCCAGGTCTTCGTTTCGCTATCCGCGAAGGTGGACGTACAGTAGGTGCTGGTCAGATTACTGAAATTATCGACTAATACACAATAATTAATCAGTTCCCGGTTTTACTATCGGGAACTGATTATGTACAAACGGGAGTAGCTCAGTTGGTAGAGCACCGGTCTCCAAAACCGGGTGTCGGGAGTTCGAGCCTCTCCTCCCGTGCTAATATTATTGAAATGAAAAAGGTAATAGCTTATATTAAAGAATCTTACGACGAACTTGTTCATAAAGTATCGTGGCCTACGTATTCCGAACTTGCTAACAGTGCAGTAGTTGTTTTATATGCTTCCCTGCTTATTGCATTGGTAGTATGGGGTATGGATGTCTGTTTCCAGAACTTCATGGAAAAAATTGTTTATCCACATTAAAAAATTAGGAATTGAAAATGGCTGAGATTGAAAAGAAATGGTACGTTCTACGTGCTATTAGCGGAAAAGAAGCTAAGGTAAAGGAATATCTTGAAGCTGACCTTAAAAACAGCGACCTTGGTGAATATGTATCTCAGGTATTGATTCCAACTGAAAAAGTGTATCAGGTTCGCAATGGTAAAAAAATTGTGAAAGAGAGAAGTTATCTCCCTGGTTACGTTTTGGTGGAGGCTGCTTTGGTTGGTGAGGTCGCTCATCATCTGCGCAATACTCCGAATGTGATAGGCTTTTTAGGCGGCTCCGAGAAACCGGTGCCTCTCAGACAATCAGAAGTGAATCGTATACTTGGTACAGTAGACGAACTACAGGAAACGGGTGAAGAACTCAATATTCCGTATGTAGTGGGTGAGACTGTGAAAGTTACTTTTGGTCCTTTCAGCGGATTCAGTGGTATCATTGAAGAAGTGAATAGTGAAAAGAAGAAACTAAAGGTCATGGTGAAGATATTCGGGCGCAAAACGCCGCTTGAATTAGGCTTTATGCAAGTGGAAAAAGAATAACGCGGAATTGTTACGCTGTTGTTGTTCTTCGTTTAATGTTTATATATAAATCAATAAAAAAATGGCTAAAGAAGTTGCTGGACTAATCAAGTTACAGATTAAAGGAGGCGCTGCAAATCCATCACCCCCAGTTGGACCTGCTTTGGGTTCCAAGGGTATTAATATCATGGAATTTTGCAAGCAATTCAATGCCAGAACCCAAGACAAGGCAGGTAAGATTTTGCCTGTTATCATTACTTACTACGCAGATAAGTCTTTCGATTTTGTAATCAAGACTCCTCCCGTTGCTATTCAATTGCTTGAAGTAGCTAAGGTAAAGAGTGGTTCTGCTGAGCCTAACCGTAAGAAAGTTGCCGAGCTTACTTGGGAGCAGATTCGTACGATTGCTCAGGACAAAATGGTTGACTTAAACTGTTTTACTGTGGATGCTGCCATGAGAATGGTTGCTGGTACAGCTAGAAGTATGGGTATCGCTGTAAAAGGGGAGTTCCCGGTTAATAACTAATAAACTTCAATTGTAATGGGTAAACTGACAAAAAATCAAAAGTTAGCTGCAGAAAAAATTGAAGCAGGGAAAGCATACTCACTGAAAGAAGCTGCATCTTTAGTAAAAGAAATTACTTTCACTAAATTTGATGCCTCACTGGATATTGACGTACGTTTAGGTGTAGACCCACGTAAAGCTAACCAGATGGTGAGAGGTGTTGTTTCACTTCCTCATGGTACTGGTAAAGAAGTACGTGTTTTGGTACTCTGTACACCGGATGCTGAAGCTGCTGCAAAAGAAGCTGGTGCTGACTATGTTGGTCTTGACGAATATATTGAAAAGATCAAAGGTGGATGGACTGATATTGATGTAATCATCACTATGCCATCTATCATGGGTAAAATTGGTGCACTCGGTCGTGTACTCGGTCCTCGTGGATTGATGCCTAACCCGAAGAGTGGTACTGTAACTATGGATGTTGCTAAAGCTGTAAAAGAAGTAAAACAAGGTAAGATTGACTTTAAAGTTGATAAGAGCGGTATTGTTCATACTTCTATCGGTAAGGTATCATTCAGTCCTGATCAGATTCGCGACAACGCGAAAGAGTTCATCTCTACTCTGAACAAACTGAAACCGACCGCAGCAAAGGGTACATATATTAAGAGTATTTATCTTTCTAGTACAATGAGTGCGGGTATCAAAATCGACCCGAAATCAGTGGATGAAATCTAATAAAACAGAGAAATAATGAGAAAGGAAGATAAAAATTCGATTATAGAGCAAATTGCTGCTACAGTAAAGGAATATGGCCACTTCTATTTGGTAGACGTTACAGCGATGAACGCTACTGCTACAAGTGCATTGAGAAGAGATTGTTTCAAGTCTGACATCAAATTGATGGTAGTTAAGAATACATTGCTTCACAAAGCTCTTGAAAGCCTGGAAGAAGACTTTTCTCCTCTTTACGGTTCTTTGAAAGGTACAACTGCTGTTATGTTTTGCAATACTGCAAACGTACCTGCTAAACTGATCAAGGACAAAGCTAAAGACGGAATTCCCGGACTGAAAGCTGCATATGCAGAAGAAAGCTTCTACGTTGGTGCAGACCAATTGGATGCTCTCGTTGCTATCAAGAGTAAGAACGAAGTTATCGCCGATATCGTTGCATTGTTGCAATCTCCGGCCAAGAATGTTATTTCTGCTCTTCAATCAGGTGGTAACACCCTTCACGGAGTTCTCAAAACTCTTGGTGAGAGACCCGAATAATTTTCAAAAAACAACAAAGTATTTAAACAATTAAAATCATACAAAAAATGGCAGATTTGAAAGCTTTTGCAGAACAATTAGTTAACTTGACAGTAAAAGAAGTTAATGAACTTGCAACTATCCTTAAAGAAGAATACGGTATTGAACCTGCTGCTGCAGCTGTTGCTGTTGCTGCTGGTCCTGCAGCTGGTGCTGCTGCTGTAGAAGAAAAAACTTCTTTCGACGTAGTATTGAAGAGCGCTGGTGCAGCTAAACTTCAGGTTGTTAAGGCCGTTAAGGAAGCTTGTGGTCTTGGCTTGAAAGAAGCTAAGGACATGGTAGACGGTGCTCCTAGTGTAGTAAAAGAAGGTTTGGCTAAAGACGAAGCAGAATCATTGAAGAAAACATTGGAAGAAGCTGGAGCTGAAGTTGAACTTAAATAACATTAGCCTGGTAATCAGGTAATTCGGTTAGGAATCCTTCGCAAGAGGATTCTTAACCTTTTTGTGTATATATTTCAAATTAAGTTCTCCAAATTCATTCACAGATGTCTTCAAATACTGTAAATCAAAGAGTTAATTTTGCTTCGACTAAGAATCCGCTTGAATATCCGGATTTCCTGGAAGTACAATTGAAGTCATTCCAAGACTTTCTACAATTAGATACCCCACCTGAAAAGCGCAAGAATGAGGGTTTGTATAAAGTATTTGCTGAAAACTTCCCTATTGCCGATACAAGAAACAATTTTGTTCTTGAGTTTTTGGATTATTATATTGATCCGCCGCGCTATACCATCGATGATTGTATAGAGCGTGGGCTCACATATAGTGTTCCTTTGAAAGCGAAACTTAAGCTGTACTGTACCGACCCCGATCACGAGGATTTTGATACAGTTATTCAGGACGTATTCCTCGGCCCGATCCCTTACATGACTGATAAGGCTACTTTCGTCATTAACGGTGCCGAACGTGTAGTTGTGTCACAGCTTCACCGTTCTCCGGGTGTGTTCTTCGGTCAGAGTGTACATGCCAATGGTACGAAACTTTACTCGGCTCGTATTATTCCGTTTAAAGGTTCGTGGATTGAGTTTGCTACCGACATCAATAATGTGATGTACGCATACATCGACCGTAAGAAGAAATTGCCGGTAACTACTTTGTTACGCGCGATTGGTTTCGAGAACGATAAGGATATTCTTGAGATTTTCAACCTTGCAGAAGATGTTAAGGTAAACAAAACAAATCTGAAGAGAGTTCTGGGTCGTAAGTTAGCTGCACGTGTTTTGAAAACATGGATTGAAGATTTCGTTGATGAAGATACCGGTGAAGTGGTTTCTATCGAACGTAACGAGGTTATTATCGACCGTGAAACCGTACTGGAGGAAGTACATATTGATGAAATTCTGGAATCGGGAGTTCAAAACATCCTTTTGCATAAGGACGAGCCGAATCAATCTGATTTCTCTATTATATATAATACTCTGCAGAAGGACCCGAGTAACTCGGAAAAAGAAGCTGTGTTGTATATCTATCGTCAATTGCGTAACGCTGATCCGGCCGATGATGCAAGTGCACGTGAAGTTATCAACAACTTGTTCTTCTCAGAAAAACGATATGACCTTGGTGATGTAGGTCGTTACAGAATCAACAAGAAACTGAATCTGACGACTGATATGGACGTGCGTGTCCTCACGAAGGAAGATATCATTGAAATCATCAAATATCTGATTGAGTTGATTAATTCAAAAGCAGATGTGGATGATATTGACCACTTGAGCAACCGTCGTGTACGTACAGTAGGTGAACAGCTTTCTAACCAGTTTGCTGTTGGTTTGGCTCGTATGTCTCGTACGATTCGTGAACGTATGAACGTTCGTGACAATGAAGTATTTACTCCGATTGATTTGATCAATGCGAAGACTATTTCTTCTGTGATCAATTCTTTTTTTGGAACAAATGCTTTGTCACAGTTCATGGACCAGACAAACCCGTTGGCTGAAATTACGCACAAGCGCCGTATGTCTGCCCTAGGTCCTGGTGGTCTTTCTCGTGAACGTGCCGGATTTGAGGTTCGTGACGTTCACTATACACACTACGGTCGTCTTTGTCCGATTGAGACTCCTGAAGGTCCGAATATCGGTTTGATTTCTTCCTTGTGTGTATTCGCTAAAATTAATGAGCTGGGATTCATTGAAACTCCGTACCGTAAGGTGGAAAACGGAAAAGTGGATCTTTCCGATAATGGTCTGGTTTATCTGACTGCTGAAGAAGAAGAAGAAAAGATTATTGCACAGGGTAATGCTCCGTTGAATGATGACGGTACATTTGTTCGCAATAAAGTTAAATCTCGTCAGGACGCTGACTTCCCGGTTGTAGAACCGTCTGAAGTAGATTTGATGGACGTTTCTCCTCAGCAGATTGCATCGATTGCTGCTTCACTGATTCCGTTCCTGGAACATGATGATGCTAACCGTGCATTGATGGGATCAAACATGATGCGCCAGGCAGTTCCTTTGTTGAGAAGTGAAGCTCCGATTGTAGGTACAGGTATCGAACGACAGTTAGTGAGAGACTCTCGCACGCAGATTACTGCAGAAGGCGATGGTGTTGTTGACTTCGTTGATGCTACTACGATCCGTATTTTGTATGACCGTACAGAGGACGAAGAATTTGTAAGCTTCGAGCCTGCTTTGAAAGAATATAGAATTCCGAAGTTCCGTAAGACGAACCAGAACATGACTATTGACTTGCGTCCGATTTGTGACAAAGGTCAGCGCGTGAAGAAGGGTGACATCCTGACTGAAGGTTATTCTACCGAAAAGGGTGAATTAGCTTTGGGTAAAAACCTGTTGGTTGCTTATATGCCATGGAAGGGATATAACTATGAGGATGCTATCGTATTGAACGAACGCGTGGTTCGCGAGGACTTGTTGACTTCTGTTCACGTAGAAGAATACTCTCTGGAAGTTCGTGAAACGAAGCGTGGTATGGAAGAATTGACTTCTGATATTCCGAATGTAAGTGAGGAAGCTACTAAAGACCTGGATGAAAATGGTATCGTAAGAATCGGTGCGCGTATCGAACCGGGTGATATCATGATCGGTAAGATTACTCCGAAAGGTGAATCTGATCCTTCTCCGGAAGAAAAACTACTTCGTGCTATCTTCGGTGATAAGGCAGGTGATGTGAAAGATGCTTCTTTAAAAGCTTCTCCTTCTTTGAAAGGTGTTGTTATTGATAAGAAACTTTTCTCACGTGTAATCAAGAACCGTAGCTCTAAACTGGCGGATAAAGCATTGTTGCCTAAGATTGACGATGAGTTTGAATCAAAGGTTGCAGACTTGAAGCGTATTCTGGTTAAGAAACTGATGACTTTGACTGAAGGCAAGGTTTCTCAGGGTGTGAAAGACTACTTAGGAGCAGAAGTTATTGCTAAGGGATCTAAGTTCAGTGCTTCTGATTTTGATTCACTTGACTTTACTTCTATTCAGCTGAGTAACTGGACTAGTGATGACCATACTAATGGTATGGTTCGTGATCTGGTTATGAACTTTATCAAGAAATACAAAGAGCTGGATGCTGAATTGAAGCGTAAGAAGTTTGCTATCACTATCGGTGATGAACTTCCGGCTGGTATCATTCAGATGGCTAAAGTATATATTGCTAAGAAACGTAAGATTGGTGTAGGTGATAAGATGGCAGGTCGTCACGGTAACAAGGGTATCGTGTCACGTGTTGTGCGTCAGGAAGATATGCCGTTCTTGGCAGATGGTACTCCGGTTGACATTGTACTGAATCCGTTGGGTGTGCCTTCTCGTATGAACATTGGTCAGATTTTTGAAGCTGTATTAGGTCGTGCCGGAAAAACTTTGGGCGTGAAATTTGCAACTCCTATTTTTGACGGTGCTACGATGGACGACTTGGATCAGTGGACAGACAAAGCGGGATTGCCACGTTACTGTAAAACTTATCTTTGTGATGGTGGTACAGGTGAGCAATTTGACCAGGCAGCAACCGTAGGTGTGACTTATATGCTGAAGCTGGGGCACATGGTTGAAGACAAGATGCACGCTCGTTCTATCGGTCCGTACTCATTGATTACTCAGCAACCTCTTGGTGGTAAAGCACAGTTCGGTGGTCAGCGTTTCGGAGAAATGGAGGTTTGGGCACTCGAAGGCTTCGGTGCTGCTCATATCCTGCAGGAAATCTTGACTATTAAGTCTGACGACGTAGTAGGACGTTCTAAGGCTTATGAAGCAATTGTGAAAGGTGAACCGATGCCGCAACCCGGTATTCCGGAATCCTTGAACGTATTGTTACACGAGTTGAGAGGTTTAGGTTTGAGTATCAACCTAGAATAAAATAATGAAAGAATGCAGGATGTCAATAGGCCGATGAAGGTCTGTTGACATTCGCATCTTCTTCAATTTCCAATGATTCAATTATCAAATCTCAATTATATAGAGTATGGCTTTTAGAAAAGAAAATAAGACGAAAAGCAATTTCTCGAAGATCTCAATTGGTCTGGCTTCTCCGGAAGAAATCCTAGAGAATTCGAGTGGTGAAGTTTTGAAGCCTGAAACCATAAATTACCGTACGTACAAACCCGAACGCGATGGTTTGTTCTGCGAGCGCATTTTTGGTCCTATTAAGGATTACGAATGCCATTGCGGTAAATATAAGCGTATCCGTTATAAAGGTATCGTCTGCGACCGTTGTGGTGTAGAAGTTACAGAAAAGAAAGTACGCCGTGAACGTATGGGACATATACAGTTGGTGGTGCCGGTGGCACACATCTGGTATTTCCGTTCGCTTCCAAATAAGATCGGTTATTTGCTCGGACTGCCGACAAAGAAGCTGGATTCGATTATATATTACGAACGTTATGTTGTTATTCAGCCGGGTGTAAAGGCTGAAGATGGCATTGCCGAATATGATTTACTTTCTGAAGAAGAATATCTGGATATTCTGGATACACTTCCGAAGGACAATCAATATCTGGAGGATAATGATCCGAATAAGTTCATCGCTAAGATGGGAGCTGAAGCAATCTATGATTTGCTGGCTCGTTTGGATCTGGATGCTCTGTCTTATGAATTGCGTCACCGTGCAGGCAATGATGCTTCACAGCAACGTAAGAATGAGGCATTGAAACGTCTGCAGGTTGTAGAATCGTTCCGTGCATCACGTGGACGTAACAAGCCGGAATGGATGATTGTACGTATCGTACCGGTTATTCCGCCCGAACTCCGTCCATTGGTTCCATTGGATGGTGGTCGTTTTGCTACTTCTGACTTGAATGACCTTTATCGTCGTGTTATCATTCGTAACAACCGTCTGAAGAGATTGATCGAAATCAAAGCTCCGGAAGTAATCTTGCGTAATGAGAAACGTATGCTTCAGGAATCTGTAGACTCATTGTTCGATAATTCACGTAAATCAAGTGCAGTGAAGACGGATGCTAACCGTCCGTTGAAATCACTGTCTGATAGCTTGAAAGGTAAACAAGGACGTTTCCGTCAGAACTTGTTGGGTAAACGTGTTGACTACTCTGCACGTTCGGTAATTGTCGTTGGTCCGGAACTGAAGATGGGTGAGTGCGGTATTCCTAAATTGATGGCTGCCGAACTTTATAAGCCGTTTATTATCCGTAAGCTCATTGAACGTGGTATCGTTAAGACGGTGAAATCTGCAAAGAAGATTGTAGATCGTAAGGAAGCGGTGATCTGGGATATTCTGGAACACGTAATGAAAGGACATCCTGTACTGTTGAACCGTGCTCCGACATTGCACCGTTTGGGTATCCAGGCATTCCAGCCGAAGATGATCGAAGGTAAAGCTATCCAGTTGCACCCGTTGGCATGTACGGCATTCAACGCCGACTTCGACGGTGACCAGATGGCTGTTCACTTGCCTTTGAGTAACGAAGCAATTCTTGAAGCTCAGATGTTGATGCTTCAGTCACATAATATCCTGAATCCGGCAAATGGTGCGCCTATTACTGTGCCTGCACAGGATATGGTTCTTGGTTTGTATTACATTACCAAGTTGCGTGCTGGTGCTAAGGGAGAAGGACTTACATTCTACGGACCGGAAGAAGCATTAATCGCTTATAATGAAGGTAAGGTAGATATTCATGCTCCGGTAAAGGTGATCGTGAAAGACGTTGATGAAAATGGTAACATTGTTGACGTTATGCGTGAAACTTCTGTAGGACGTGTGATTGTTAATGAAATTGTTCCTCCTGAAGCAGGTTATATCAATACGATTATTTCTAAGAAATCTCTTCGTGATATCATTAGTGATGTAATCAAGGTTTGTGGTGTGGCTAAAGCTGCAGACTTCTTGGATGGAATCAAGAACTTAGGTTACCAAATGGCCTTTAAGGGTGGTTTGTCATTCAACTTGGGTGATATTATTATCCCGAAAGAAAAAGAGACATTGGTACAAAAAGGTTACGACGAAGTTGAACAAGTCGTAAACAACTATAATATGGGTTTCATTACCAACAACGAACGTTATAATCAGGTAATTGATATCTGGACACATGTGAACTCTGAGTTGTCTAACATCTTGATGAAAACTATTTCTTCGGATGACCAAGGATTTAACTCTGTATACATGATGCTGGATTCGGGTGCCCGTGGTTCTAAAGAACAGATTCGTCAGTTGTCCGGTATGCGTGGTTTGATGGCTAAGCTCCAGAAAGCTGGTGCTGAAGGTGGTCAGATTATTGAAAACCCGATCTTGTCAAACTTTAAAGAGGGACTTTCTGTGTTGGAGTACTTTATCTCTACTCACGGTGCCCGTAAAGGTTTGGCGGATACCGCTTTGAAGACTGCCGATGCCGGATATTTGACTCGTCGTCTGGTAGACGTTTCTCACGACGTGATCATCACGGAAGAAGACTGCGGTACACTTCGTGGATTGGTTTGTACAGACTTGAAGAATAACGATGAAGTAATCGCTACCCTGTATGAACGCATCTTAGGTCGTGTTTCTGTACATGATATTATTCATCCTACTACAGGCGAATTGCTTGTTGCCGGTGGTGAAGAAATCACAGAAGAAGTTGCTAAGAAGATTCAGGATTCTCCGATTGAAAGCGTTGAAATCCGTTCTGTATTGACTTGTGAAGCGAAGAAGGGTGTTTGTGCTAAGTGTTACGGACGTAACCTGGCAACAAGCCGCATGGTTCAGAAGGGTGAGGCTGTCGGTGTAATTGCTGCTCAGTCAATCGGTGAGCCGGGTACACAGTTGACATTGCGTACATTCCACGCTGGTGGTACTGCTGCGAATATTGCGGCAAATGCAAGTATTGTGGCTAAGAACAGTGCTCGTCTGGAATTTGAAGAACTTCGTACGGTAGATATCGTAGACGAAATGGGTGAAGCTGCAAAAGTAGTGGTAGGCCGTTTGGCTGAAGTTCGTTTTGTGGACGTAAATACTGGTATCGTTCTTTCTACGCACAATGTACCTTATGGTTCTACATTATATGTATCGGATGGTGATCTGGTTGAAAAGGGTAAGTTAATTGCTAAATGGGACCCGTTCAATGCCGTTATTATAACTGAAGCAACTGGTAAGATTGAATTCGAAGGTGTAATTGAGAATGTTACCTATAAAGTGGAATCGGATGAAGCAACCGGTCTTCGTGAAATCATCATTATTGAATCTAAGGATAAAACGAAAGTTCCTTCGGCTCATATCCTGACAGAAGACGGTGATCTGATTCGTACTTATAACTTACCGGTAGGTGGTCACGTGATTATTGAAAATGGTCAGAAAGTGAAAGCCGGTGAAGTAATCGTGAAGATTCCGCGTGCTGTAGGTAAGGCGGGTGACATCACGGGTGGTCTTCCTCGTGTTACTGAGTTGTTTGAAGCACGTAATCCGTCTAATCCTGCTGTCGTTTCTGAAATTGACGGTGAGGTTACAATGGGTAAGATCAAGCGTGGTAACCGTGAAATCATCGTAACTTCGAAAACAGGTGAAGTGAAGAAGTATCTTGTTGCATTGTCCAAACAGATTCTGGTTCAGGAGAACGACTATGTGCGTGCTGGTACTCCATTATCTGACGGTGCTACTACTCCGGCTGATATCCTGGCAATTAAAGGTCCTACGGCTGTACAGGAATATATTGTGAATGAAGTTCAGGATGTATACCGTCTGCAGGGTGTGAAGATCAATGATAAGCATTTTGAGATTATCGTTCGCCAGATGATGCGTAAGGTTCAGATCGATGAGCCGGGTGATACTCGCTTCTTGGAACAACAGGTAGTGGATAAGCTTGAGTTTATGGAGGAAAACGATCGTATCTGGGGTAAGAAAGTGGTTGTTGATGCAGGTGATTCTCAGAATATGCAGCCGGGACAGATTGTGACTGCCCGTAAGTTGCGTGATGAGAACAGTATGCTGAAGCGCCGTGACTTGAAACCTGTTGAGGTACGTGATGCTGTAGCTGCAACTTCTACTCAGATTCTTCAGGGTATTACGCGTGCTGCACTGCAGACTTCAAGCTTTATGTCAGCTGCATCCTTCCAGGAAACAACGAAGGTGTTGAATGAGGCTGCTATCAATGGCAAGACAGATAAACTTGAAGGAATGAAGGAAAACGTAATTTGCGGTCACTTAATTCCGGCAGGTACAGGTCAGCGTGAATTTGAAAAGATTATCGTTGGTTCAAAAGAAGAGTATGATCGTATCTTGGCGAACAAGAAGACAGTACTTGATTACAATGAAGTAGAATAATACAATTCAATTGACTATATGAAAAAGGAGCGATTGCTGTAGCAGGCAGTTGCTCCTTTTTTTGTTTCTTTTACCTGACTGTATCATTCTTATCTCGATAAAATTTTGTTATTTTGCAAAAAAACATTTTATCTTATTTAATATGGAAGAACAAAATAACAACCAGTTACAGATCGAGTTGAAAGAAGAAGTAGCGCAAGGAACTTATGCGAATCTTGCAATCATTACTCATTCAAGCTCTGAGTTTATTCTAGACTTTGTACGGGTTATGCCAGGAGTGCCGAAAGCAGGAGTGCAATCTCGTATTATAGTAGCTCCAGAACACGCAAAACGCTTGTTGCGGGCATTGGAGGATAACATAGCAAAGTATGAACGTGCTTTTGGGCCTATTCGTATTTCTGAAGAGTCACCGATGCCTCCGCTAAGTGTTGTAAAAGGCGAAGCATGAGGTTGATATAAAAACATTAAAAAAGAAAAAAAAGTTGTAGCGCATTGAATATTCAAATATTATTCGTATTTTTGCAGCCCAAAATGTATAGTTACGAAATTAATATAACAATAATATAAATCAAAAAACAATTAAAATGCCTACAATTCAGCAATTAGTAAGAAAAGGACGCGAAGTGCTGGTGGAGAAAAGTAAATCTCCAGCCTTGGATTCATGTCCTCAAAGACGTGGCGTTTGCGTGAGAGTATATACTACTACTCCGAAGAAGCCGAACTCTGCAATGCGTAAAGTAGCTCGTGTACGTTTGACTAACCAAAAAGAGGTTAACTCATACATTCCGGGAGAAGGACACAATTTGCAGGAACACTCAATCGTTTTGGTACGTGGCGGTCGTGTAAAAGACCTTCCTGGTGTACGTTACCACATTGTACGTGGTACACTTGATACTGCAGGTGTTGCTGGTCGTACTCAAAGACGCTCTAAATACGGAGCTAAGCGTCCGAAACCAGGACAAGCTGCGCCGGCTAAGAAAAAATAAGGATTAAAACCTAATTAGAATTAAAGTAATAACTTACGTTTTAGTTTGTTGGAAATGCTAAAGGTTGAGTAAATTCTCCGGTGGGAGAGTTGAAGAAGTCAAGAAGTAGACAACCAAGAACAAAAACATTATTTTTCAAACAAATGAGAAAAGCAAAACCAAAAAAACGCGTAATCCTTCCGGATCCCGTTTTTAATGACCAAAAGGTTTCTAAGTTTGTAAACCATTTGATGTATGATGGTAAAAAGAATGCGTCTTATGAAATCTTTTATGCCGCTCTGGAAACAGTGAAAGCAAAACTTCCTAACGAAGAAAAATCAGCTCTCGAAATTTGGAAAAAGGCTTTGGATAATGTAACTCCGCAAGTAGAAGTAAAATCTCGTCGTGTAGGTGGTGCTACCTTCCAGGTTCCTACTGAAATCCGTCCTGATCGTAAAGAATCGGTTTCAATGAAAAACTTGATTCTGTTTGCTCGCAAAAGAGGTGGTAAATCTATGGCAGACAAATTGGCTGCTGAAATCATGGATGCCTTTAACGAACAAGGTGGTGCATACAAACGTAAAGAAGATATGCATAGAATGGCTGAAGCTAACCGTGCATTTGCCCATTTCAGATTCTAATACTATAAGAATATAACCGATTTAGATTAAAAACTTAAAGTAAAGGAATAAGAAAATGGCAAAGACAGATTTACATTTGACTCGTAATATCGGTATCATGGCTCACATTGATGCCGGAAAAACAACAACTTCTGAACGTATCCTGTTCTACACTGGATTGACTCACAAAATTGGTGAGGTACACGATGGTGCTGCAACAATGGACTGGATGGAACAGGAGCAAGAACGTGGTATTACTATTACATCTGCTGCAACAACAACAAGATGGAAATATGCTGGTGATACTTATAAAATCAACTTGATTGACACTCCGGGACACGTTGACTTTACTGCTGAAGTAGAACGTTCGTTACGTATTCTGGATGGTGCTGTGGCTGCTTACTGTGCAGTAGGTGGTGTAGAGCCTCAATCAGAAACTGTATGGCGTCAAGCTGATAAGTATAATGTGCCACGTATTGCGTACGTAAACAAAATGGACCGTTCGGGTGCTGACTTCTTTGAGGTTGTACGCCAGATGAAAGCTGTTTTGGGTGCTAATCCTTGTCCAATCGTTGTTCCTATTGGCGCTGAGGAAACCTTCAAAGGTCTAGTAGACTTGATTAAAATGAAAGCTATCTATTGGCATGATGAAACAATGGGGGCTGACTATACAGTTGAAGAAATACCGGCAGATCTCGTTGATGAAGCAAATGAATGGAGAGATAAAATGCTTGAAAAGGTAGCTGAGTTTGACGATGCTTTGATGGAGAAATATTTCGACGATCCTTCTACTATTACAGAAGAAGAAGTGTTGAGAGCTCTTCGCAATGCAACAGTTCAGATGGCAGTTGTACCAATGTTGTGTGGCTCTTCATTTAAGAATAAGGGTGTTCAGACATTGTTGGACTATGTTTGTGCTTTCTTGCCTTCTCCATTGGATACTGAGAATGTGATTGGTACAAATCCGAATACAGGTGCAGAAGAAGATCGTAAACCGAGTGATGATGAGAAAACATCAGCTTTGGCATTTAAGATTGCTACTGACCCTTATGTAGGTCGTTTGACTTTCTTCCGTGTATATTCGGGTAAGATTGAAGCTGGTTCTTATATCTATAATTCTCGCTCTGGTAAGAAAGAACGTGTTTCTCGTCTGTTCCAGATGCATTCAAACAAGCAGAATCCGGTTGAAGTAATCGGTGCTGGTGATATTGGTGCAGGTGTAGGTTTTAAAGATATTCATACTGGTGATACGCTTTGTGATGAAACAGCTCCGATCGTATTAGAGTCTATGGACTTCCCAGAACCGGTAATCGGTATTGCAGTTGAGCCTAAAACTCAGAAAGACATGGATAAATTGTCTAACGGTTTGGCTAAGCTCGCTGAAGAAGATCCGACATTTACAGTTAAGACTGATGAGCAAACAGGACAGACTGTAATCTCTGGTATGGGTGAGTTGCACTTGGATATCATTATTGACCGTTTGAAACGTGAATTTAAAGTAGAATGTAACCAAGGTAAACCTCAGGTTAATTATAAGGAAGCTATCACTAAGACAGTTGATCTTCGTGAAGTTTATAAGAAACAGTCTGGTGGTCGTGGTAAGTTTGCAGATATTATTGTTAAGATCGGTCCTGTTGATGAAGATTTCAAAGAAGGCGGATTGCAGTTTATCGATGAAGTGAAGGGTGGTAATATTCCTAAAGAATTTATTCCTTCAGTTCAGAAAGGTTTCACAAGCGCAATGAAGAACGGTGTGTTGGCCGGATATCCGTTGGATTCAATGAAAGTAACTTTGATTGATGGTTCATTCCACCCGGTTGACTCTGACCAGTTGTCTTTCGAAATCTGTGCTATTCAGGCATATAAGAATGCATGTGCTAAAGCAGGTCCGGTATTGATGGAGCCTATCATGAAACTGGAGGTTGTTACTCCGGAAGAAAACATGGGTGATGTGATCGGTGACTTGAATAAGCGTCGTGGCCAGGTTGAAGGTATGGAATCTAGCCGTTCCGGTGCTCGTATCGTGAAAGCAATGGTGCCACTGGCTGAAATGTTTGGTTATGTAACAGCGTTACGTACTATTACATCAGGTCGCGCAACTTCATCAATGGTATATTCTCATCACGCTCAAGTTTCTAACTCTATTGCTAAGGCAGTATTGGAAGAAGTTAAAGGACGTGCTGATTTACTCTAGAAGAATATCAAAAGCAGCAGGCTAGCGAATGACTCTTAGCCTGCCGCTTTATCTTATTTATAAATATATTAATTTAAAACCATAATGAGTCAGAAAATTAGAATTAAATTGAAATCTTACGACCACAACTTGGTTGACAAGTCAGCTGAGAAGATTGTAAGAACCGTAAAGGCTACGGGTGCTATTGTTAGTGGTCCAATTCCTCTGCCTACGCACAAGCGTATCTTTACAGTAAACCGCTCGACTTTCGTTAACAAGAAGTCACGTGAACAGTTTGAACTCTCTTCTTATAAGAGATTGATTGACATCTATAGCTCAACTGCTAAGACAGTAGATGCTCTTATGAAGCTTGAGTTGCCGAGTGGTGTGGAAGTAGAAATTAAAGTTTGATAATTAAAAATTAGTGAAATGCCAGGATTATTAGGAAAAAAAATCGGAATGACATCCGTTTTCAGTGCTGATGGTAAGAATGTACCATGCACTGTTATCGAAGCAGGTCCTTGTGTTGTTACTCAGGTTAAAACTGTCGAAAAAGATGGCTATGCAGCTGTTCAGTTGGGTTTTCAGGACAAAAAGGAAAAACATACAACTAAACCGTTGATGGGTCACTTTAAGAGAGCTGGAGTAACACCGAAGAGACACTTGGCCGAGTTCAAAGAATTTGAGACAGAGTTGAATCTGGGTGATACTATTACTGTAGAGATGTTTAATGACGCTACCTTCGTAGATGTTGTCGGAACCTCTAAAGGTAAAGGCTTCCAGGGTGTAGTTAAGAGACATGGTTTCGGTGGTGTAGGTCAAGCTACTCACGGTCAGCATAACCGTGCTCGTAAGCCGGGTTCTATCGGTGCTTGTTCTTATCCAGCTAAAGTATTCAAAGGAATGCGCATGGGCGGACAGCTCGGTGGTGACAGAGTTACTGTTCAAAACTTGCAGGTATTAAAAGTAATCGCGGATCATAACCTTCTTTTGATCAAAGGTTCTATCCCGGGTTGCAAAGGTTCAATCGTAATAATTGAGAAATAATGGAAGTTAACGTATATAACATTAAAGGTGAAGACACTGGGAGAAAGGTTACGTTAAACGAATCTATCTTCGGAATTGAGCCCAACGACCACGCTATCTATTTGGATGTAAAGCAATTTATGGCCAACCAGCGTCAGGGTACTCATAAGTCAAAAGAAAGAAGTGAAATCAGTGGCTCTACTCGTAAGATCGGTCGCCAGAAAGGTGGTGGTGGAGCACGTCGTGGTGATATGAATTCACCGGTGCTCGTTGGTGGTGCTCGTGTTTTTGGTCCGAAGCCAAGAGACTACTTCTTCAAGTTAAATAAAAAAGTTAAGACATTGGCTCGTAAGTCAGCATTGTCTTATAAAGTTCAGAACAACGCGCTTATTGTTGTTGAAGACTTCGTTTTTGAAGCTCCTAAGACAAAAGATTTCGTTGCTATGACAAAAAATCTTAAAGTTTCCGATAAAAAGCTACTTGTAATTTTACCGGAAGCAAATAAAAACGTATATTTGTCAGCTCGTAACATAGAGGGTGCAAACGTGCAGACTGTCTCAGGATTAAATACTTACAGAGTATTGAATGCTGGGGTTGTTGTGCTTACAGAAAACTCTCTGAAGGCTATTGACAATATCTTAATTTAAAAAGGAGGCTTAAATAATGGGAATTATTATTAAACCGTTGGTAACAGAGAAAATGACTGCAATCACTGATAAGCTGAATCGTTTTGGCTTTGTTGTACGTCCTGATGCTAACAAACTGGAAATTAAGAAGGAAGTTGAAGCTCTTTATAATGTTACTGTAGTTGATGTGAATACAGTGAAGTATGCAGGCAAAAATAAAAGCCGTTATACTAAAGCAGGTATCATCAATGGACGTACGAATGCATTCAAAAAAGCAATCGTAACATTGAAAGAAGGAGATACTATTGATTTTTATAGTAATATTTAATAAAAATGGCAGTACGTAAATTAAAGCCCACAACACCGGGGCAAAGACATAAAATTATTGGTACTTTCGAAGAAATTACTGCATCAGTACCAGAAAAGTCTCTTGTATATGGTAAGAAATCATCTGGTGGTCGTAACAACGAAGGTAAGATGACTATGCGCTACATTGGTGGCGGTCATAGAAAGGTGATTAGAATTGTTGATTTCAAGAGAAACAAAGACGGTGTACCAGCAGTGGTTAAGACAATTGAATACGATCCGAATCGTTCGGCTCGTATCGCTTTGTTATATTACGCTGATGGAGAAAAAAGATATATTATTGCTCCCAATGGATTGCAAGTTGGTGCGACTCTGATGTCGGGTGAAACAGCAGCGCCAGAGATTGGTAATACTCTTCCCCTTCAGAACATTCCGGTTGGTACTGTAATTCACAATATTGAGTTACGTCCGGGACAGGGTGCTGCTCTGGTTAGATCAGCTGGAAACTTTGCTCAGTTAACTTCTCGTGAGGGTAAGTATTGTGTGATTAAATTGCCTTCAGGTGAAGTAAGACAGATTCTTAGCACTTGTAAAGCTACTATCGGTAGTGTTGGTAACTCAGATCATGGATTGGAACGCTCAGGTAAGGCTGGACGCTCTCGTTGGCAAGGTCGTCGTCCTCGTAACCGTGGTGTTGTAATGAACCCGGTTGATCACCCGATGGGTGGTGGTGAAGGACGTTCTTCCGGAGGACATCCAAGATCTCGTAAGGGATTGTACGCTAAGGGACTTAAGACTAGAGCTCCTAAGAAACAATCGTCTAAGTACATTATTGAGAGAAGAAAAAAGTAATCTGATTAATTGAGTAAACTATGAGTCGTTCATTAAAAAAAGGTCCATATATTAACGTAAAGCTTGAAAAGAGAATTTTTGCCATGAATGAATCTGGCAAAAAAGTCGTAGTAAAGACATGGGCCAGAGCTTCAATGATTTCGCCTGATTTTGTAGGCCATACAGTTGCAGTTCACAATGGAAATAAATTTATTCCTGTATATGTTACCGAAAATATGGTAGGACACAAGTTGGGCGAATTTGCTCCAACTCGTACATTCAGAGGACACGCTGGTAACAAGAAAAGATAACAGGAATTATTTGAAATAATAAAGTAATAAATATAATGGGAGCAAGAAAAAAAATATCGGCTGAAAAAAGAAAAGAAGCCCTTAAGACCATGTATTTTGCTAAATTGCAAAATGTTCCTACTTCTCCACGTAAGATGCGCTTAGTCGCTGATATGATTCGTGGTATGGAAGTGAACAGAGCACTTGGTGTTTTGAAATTTTCTTCAAAAGAAGCTGCTGCAAGAGTGGAAAAATTGCTTCGCTCTGCAATTGCTAACTGGGAACAGAAAAACGAACGTAAAGCAGAAAGCGGCGAGTTGTTCGTAACGCAGATTTTTGTTGATGGTGGCGCTACACTCAAAAGAATGAGACCGGCACCGCAGGGTAGAGGTTATAGAATTCGCAAACGTTCAAATCACGTAACATTGTTCGTTGGTGCTAAAAGTAATAACGAAGATCAAAATTAAGGTAGATGGGACAAAAAGTTAATCCAATAAGCAACCGTTTAGGAATTATCAGAGGATGGGATTCTAACTGGTATGGTGGAAATGATTACGGTGATTCTTTGCTGGAAGATAGCAAAATCCGTAAATATCTTAATGCAAGACTTGCAAAGGCAAGTGTATCAAGAATCGTAATTGAACGTACGCTGAAGCTCGTTACTATTACTGTTTGCACTGCTCGCCCGGGTATTATCATCGGTAAAGGTGGCCAAGAAGTTGATAAGTTAAAAGAAGAGTTGAAGAAGGTTACCGACAAAGATATTCAGATTAATATCTTTGAAGTGAAAAGACCGGAACTGGATGCTGTAATTGTTGCTAACAACATTGCTCGCCAGGTAGAAGGTAAAATTGCCTACCGCCGTGCCATTAAAATGGCTATCGCAAATACAATGCGTATGGGTGCTGAAGGTATCAAAATTCAGATTTCAGGACGTTTGAATGGAGCTGAAATGGCTCGTTCTGAAATGTATAAAGAAGGAAGAACTCCGTTGCACACTTTCAGAGCTGATATCGACTACTGTCATGCTGAAGCATTGACTAAAGTGGGTCTTTTAGGTATCAAAGTTTGGATTTGTAGAGGTGAAGTGTTTGGTAAGAAAGAATTAGCTCCGAACTTTACACAAAGCAAAGAAAGTGGTCGTGGAAACAATGGTGGAAACAACGGCGGAAAGAACTTCAAAAGAAAGAAAAATAATCGCTAAACGAATTTGAATTTTAGGAAACTATGTTACAACCGAAAAAGACAAAATTCAGAAGACAACAAAAAGGCCGTGCAAAAGGTAATGCCCAGAGAGGTAACCAGCTGGCTTTCGGTTCTTTTGGCATTAAGGCTTTGGAAACTAAATGGATTACAGGCCGTCAGATCGAAGCTGCTCGTATTGCAGTAACAAGATATATGCAACGTCAAGGACAGATCTGGATCCGTATATTCCCGGATAAACCAATTACTAGAAAACCTGCCGATGTGCGTATGGGTAAAGGTAAAGGTGCTCCCGAGGGATTTGTGGCTCCTGTAACTCCAGGTAGAATCATTATTGAAGCTGAAGGAGTATCTTACGAAATCGCGAAAGAAGCATTGCGCTTAGCTGCTCAAAAGCTTCCTATTACAACGAAGTTTGTCGTAAGACGTGATTATGATATTCAAAATCAAAATGCGTAAGGTTTATGAAAATTGCAGAAATTAAAGAAATGACTACTAATGATTTAGTAGAAAGAGTAGAGGCAGAAACAGCTAATTATAACCAGATGGTTATCAATCATTCTATTTCTCCTTTGGAAAATCCTGCTCAAATCAAACAATTACGCAGGACTATTGCGCGTATGAAAACAGAATTACGCCAAAGAGAACTTAACAATAAATGATCAGCTTGATGGAAGCAAGAAATTTAAGAAAAGAAAGAACAGGGGTTGTATTGAGCAACAAGATGGAAAAAACTATCACAGTTGCTGCCAAGTTTAAAGAAAAACACCCTATATATGGTAAGTTCGTTAGTAAAACGAAGAAGTACCATGCTCATGATGAAAAGAATGAATGCAATATCGGTGATACTGTACGCATCATGGAAACTCGTCCTTTGAGCAAGACTAAAAGATGGAGATTAGTAGAAATAATTGAAAGAGCTAAGTAATTATGATACAAGTAGAATCCAGACTTACAGTATGTGATAACAGTGGAGCTAAAGAAGCTTTGTGCATCCGTGTATTGGGTGGCACAGGTCGTCGTTACGCTTCAGTAGGAGATGTTATTGTAGTTTCCGTAAAGAGTGTTATCCCTTCGAGTGATGTTAAAAAAGGTGCAGTATCAAAGGCTTTGATTGTACGTACGAAGAAAGAAATCCGTCGTCCTGATGGTTCTTATATACGTTTTGATGATAATGCTTGCGTGTTGCTTAATAATGCAGGTGAAATTAGAGGAAGTCGTATTTTCGGTCCTGTAGCAAGAGAACTTCGTGCTACAAACATGAAGGTTGTGTCACTTGCGCCTGAGGTACTTTAATTTTGTAAAAGATTTGAGTAATGAGTAAATTACATATTAAAAAAGGCGATACAGTTTACGTAAATGCTGGCGAAGATAAGGGCAAAACTGGTCGTGTATTGAAGGTTCTTGTTAAAGAAGGTCGTGCAATTGTTGAGGGTATCAATATGGTATCTAAGAGCACTAAGCCGAATGCAAAGAATCCGCAGGGTGGTATTGTGAAGCAAGAAGCTTCTATCCACATTTCAAACTTGAACCCGGTTGATCCAAAAACTGGTAAAGCAACGCGTATTGGGAGAAGAAAGAGTTCTGAAGGAACTTTAGTGCGTTATTCTAAAAAATCAGGAGAGGAGATTTAGTAATGAGTAATACTGCTAGCCTAAAGAAAGAATATGCAGATCGTATTGCACCTGCATTGAAATCACAATTCCAGTATTCTTCAACGATGCAGGTACCCGTACTTAAGAAGATTGTTATCAATCAAGGTTTAGGTATGGCTGTTGCTGATAAGAAGATTATTGAAGTAGCAATCAATGAAATGACAGCTATCACAGGTCAGAAGGCCGTAGCTACCATTTCTCGTAAAGATATCGCAAACTTTAAGTTACGTAAAAAAATGCCGATTGGCGTTATGGTAACTTTGCGCCGTGAGAGAATGTATGAATTCTTGGAAAAACTAGTTCGTGTAGCTCTTCCTCGTATTCGTGACTTCAAAGGTATCGAAAGTAAGTTTGATGGTAAAGGTAACTATACCCTTGGTATTCAGGAACAAATCATTTTCCCTGAAATAAATATCGATAGTATTACAAGAATTCTCGGAATGAATATTACCTTTGTAACCTCTGCGGAGACAGATGAAGAAGGTTATGCCTTGTTGAAGGAATTCGGTTTACCTTTTAAAAACGCTAAAAAAGATTAATAGAATATGGCAAAGGAATCAATGAAGGCACGTGAAGTAAAGCGTGCTAAATTAGTAGCCAGATACGCCGAGAAAAGAGCCGCTTTGAAACAAATCGTGAGAACAGGTGAACCTGCCGATGCTTTTGAAGCTGCACAGAAATTGCAAGAGTTGCCTAAGAATTCAAATCCAATTCGTATGCACAACCGTTGCAAACTGACTGGTCGTCCAAAAGGTTATATCCGTCAGTTCGGAATTTCAAGAATCCAGTTCCGTGAGATGGCATCTAACGGTCTGATCCCGGGCGTAAAGAAAGCAAGCTGGTAATTATTGTTTAAATATTGTCAGGGAAGTCCTGATTAATTTAATTTATTTTTATATGACTGATCCAATAGCAGATTATTTGACGAGGTTGCGGAACGCAATTGGTGCTAAGCACAGAGTTGTAGAAGTTCCCGCTTCGAACTTGAAAAAAGAAATCACTAAGATTCTTTTTGAAAAAGGCTACATTCTTAACTATAAGTTTGTAGAAGATGGTCCTCAAGGAACTATCAAGGTTGCCTTGAAGTATGATTCTGTTAACAAAGTTAACGCAATCAAAAAATTAGAAAGAGTATCTTCTCCGGGTATGCGTAAGTATACTGGTTACAAAGATATGCCGCGTGTTATTAATGGGCTGGGTATTGCTATAATATCTACTTCCAAAGGTGTAATGACTAACAAAGAAGCTGCTGAACTGAAAATCGGTGGTGAAGTCTTGTGTTACGTATATTAATTTAGGAGGAATAAGCAATGTCAAGAATAGGAAAATTACCCATTAGTATCCCTGCTGGAGTGACAGTCACTCTGAAGGATGATGTGGTTACCGTTAAGGGACCCAAAGGCGAACTTAGCCAATATGTGAATCCTGCTATCAATGTTGCCATTGAAGACGGACACGTGACTTTAACAGAAAACGAAAAAGAAATGATTGATAACCCGAAGCAAAAGCATGCTTTCCACGGTTTGTATCGTTCTTTAGTTCATAACATGGTTGTGGGCGTGTCTGAAGGATATAAAAAGGAACTGGAACTTGTCGGTGTAGGTTACCGTGCTTCTAACCAAGGTAACATCATTGAACTGGCTTTAGGTTATACACACAATATTTTCATTCAATTGCCTGCTGAGGTGAAAGTTGAAACTAAGTCTGAAAGAAATAAGAACCCTCTTATTATATTGGAATCGTGTGACAAACAATTGCTTGGTCAAGTTTGCTCTAAAATACGTTCTTTCCGTAAACCTGAACCATATAAGGGTAAAGGTATTAAGTTTGTTGGCGAAGTAATTCGTAGAAAGTCTGGTAAATCAGCCGGCGCTAAGTAAATCATATAAAATTAGATTATTATGACAACAAAAATAGAAAGACGAGTTAAGATCAAATATAGAGTACGCAATAAGATTTCAGGTACTGCTGAACGTCCGCGTATGAGTGTATTTAGAAGTAACAAGCAAATTTATGTCCAGATTATCGATGATCTTTCTGGTAAGACACTGGCTGCTGCTTCTTCTTTAGGTATGGCTGAGAAAGTCGCAAAGAAAGAACAAGCTGCTAAAGTTGGTGAAATGATTGCTAAAAAGGCTCAGGAAGCAGGTATAACTACTGTTGTTTTCGACCGTAATGGTTACTTGTATCATGGGAGAGTAAAAGAAGTAGCTGATGCTGCTCGTAACGGTGGACTTAAATTTTAATCATTATGGCAGGAGTTAATAATAGAGTTAAGGTTACTAACGATATAGAACTGAAGGATAGATTGGTTGCTATTAATCGTGTTACTAAAGTTACCAAAGGTGGTAGAACTTTTAGTTTCTCTGCAATCGTTGTTGTAGGTAACGAAGAAGGTATTATCGGTTGGGGACTTGGTAAAGCAGGTGAAGTAACAGCTGCTATCGCTAAAGGCGTAGAATCAGCTAAAAAGAACCTGGTGAAAGTACCTGTTTTAAAAGGTACTGTTCCTCATGAACAATCAGCTAAGTTTGGTGGTGCTGAAGTATTCATCAAACCTGCATCTCACGGAACCGGTGTAGTAGCTGGTGGTGCTATGCGTGCTGTATTGGAAAGTGTTGGTATTACTGACGTTTTGGCAAAATCTAAAGGTTCTTCAAATCCGCACAACCTTGTTAAAGCTACAATTGAAGCTTTGAGTGAGATGCGTGATGCAAGAATGATTGCTCAGAACAGAGGTATTAGTGTTGAAAAAGTATTTAGAGGATAAGGAGGAGATATGTCAACTATAAAGATTAAACAAGTTAAAAGTAGAATTGGTGCTCCAGCTGATCAGAAAAGAACTCTTGATGCACTGGGACTTCGCAAACTGAACCGCGTGGTTGAACACGAAAGCACTTCTTCAATTCTTGGAATGGTAGATAAAGTAAAACACTTGGTTGCCATTGTTAAGTAATTATTTGTTGAATAAAAAAACGAATTACAATATGAACTTAAGTAATTTAAAACCTGCAGAAGGATCTACTAAGACAAGAAAGAGAATAGGACGTGGTGCCGGTTCTGGTTTGGGTGGTACTTCTACAAGAGGTCATAAAGGAGCTAAATCAAGATCTGGATACTCTAAGAAAGTTGGCTTTGAAGGTGGTCAGATGCCTCTTCAACGTCGAGTACCTAAATTTGGTTTTAAGAATATCAATCGTGTAGAATATAAGGCTATCAACTTGGATACAATTCAGACGCTTGCAGATGCTAAGAATCTGACAAAAGTTGGTATTAGCGACTTTATTGAAGCAGGATTTATTTCTTCAAATCAATTGGTTAAAGTATTGGGTAACGGAGCTCTGACTAACAAGCTGGAAGTAGAAGCTAACGCATTCTCTAAGAGTGCTGCTGCTGCTATTGAAGCTGCTGGTGGAACTGTAGTAAAACTCTGATTCAATGAGAAAAGCTATTGAAACATTAAAGAATATATGGAAGATTGAGGATCTGAGACAGCGGATCCTCATCACCATATTGTTTGTGGCAATTTACCGTTTCGGATCATATGTCGTATTACCGGGTATTAATCCGGCAATGCTGGCAAAATTGCACGAACAAACAAGTGAAGGCCTTTTAGCCTTGTTAAATATGTTCTCTGGAGGAGCATTTTCTAATGCCTCTATTTTTGCATTAGGAATCATGCCTTATATCTCTGCATCTATCGTTATTCAGCTATTGGGAATCGCTGTGCCGTATTTCCAGAAGTTGCAGCGCGAAGGTGAGAGCGGCAGAAGAAAAATGAATCAATATACTCGTTATCTGACGATTGCTATATTGTTAGTTCAGGCCCCTTCTTATTTGCTCAATCTTAAAATGCAGGCTGGCCCTTCCTTAAATGCTTCATTAGATTGGACTCTGTTTATGGTTACCTCTACCATTATTTTGGCAGCAGGTAGTATGTTTATTTTGTGGCTTGGTGAAAGAATAACTGATAAAGGTATTGGTAACGGTATTTCATTTATCATCCTGATCGGTATTATCGCTCGTTTCCCTGATGCTTTGATACAAGAAGTTGTATCCAGAGTAGCAAATAAGAGTGGTGGTCTGATTATGTTTATAATTGAAGTCGTATTCTTATTGTTAGTAATTGGTGCTGCAATCTTGTTGGTACAAGGTACAAGAAAGATTCCTGTACAATATGCTAAAAGAATTGTAGGTAATAAACAATATGGTGGTGCAAGACAGTATATTCCTTTGAAGGTGAATGCTGCTGGTGTAATGCCTATAATCTTTGCTCAGGCAATCATGTTTATTCCAATTACATTTATCGGTTTTTCCAATAATGTAAATAACGCAGGTGGTTTCTTGCATGCGTTTACAGATCATACAAGTTTCTGGTATAATTTTGTTTTTGCGGTAATGATTATATTATTTACATATTTCTATACTGCAATTACAATCAATCCGACTCAGATGGCTGAGGATATGAAGAGAAATAATGGTTTCATCCCTGGTATCAAACCGGGAAAGAAAACAGCAGAGTATATTGATGATATCATGTCTCGTATTACTTTACCGGGTTCTTTCTTCTTGGCATTGGTTGCTATTATGCCTGCTTTTGCTGGTATATTTGGGGTTCAAGCTGGATTTGCTCAATTCTTCGGCGGTACATCTTTGTTAATTCTTGTAGGTGTTGTTCTTGATACACTGCAACAGGTTGAAAGTCATTTGTTGATGAGACATTATGATGGTCTGTTGAAATCAGGTCGTATTAAGGGACGCGCTGGTGTAGCGGCATATTAATTCTTTAGAATAGAAATGATATTTCTTAAGACAGAAGATGAAATAGAATTGCTCCGTCAGAGTAACCTGCTTGTCGGTAGAACTCTAGCTGAGGTTGCTAAAGTGGTGAAGCCTGGTGTAACTACACGTGAGTTGGATAAAGTTGCTGAAGAATTCATTAGAGATAATGGGGCAACTCCAACTTTTAAAGGATTCCCGAATCAATATGGAGACCCGTTTCCTGCATCCATCTGTACTTCTGTAAATGAGCAGGTAGTACATGGAATCCCGGGGGATATTGTTCTGAAAGACGGCGATATCGTATCTGTGGATTGCGGAACTTATATGAATGGTTTTTGTGGAGATTCTGCTTATACTTTTTGTGTAGGAGAGGTAGACGAAGAAATTCGTACCTTGTTGAAGGTAACTAAAGAAGCGTTATATATCGGTATTCAGAATGCAGTACATGGAAAAAGAATCGGAGATATCGGATATGCTATTCAGCAATATTGTGAGTCTCATTCTTATGGTGTAGTGCGTGAGTTTGTCGGTCACGGCATCGGTAAGGAAATGCACGAAGATCCCCAGGTACCTAATTATGGTAAAAGAGGATATGGTCCTTTGATGAAAAGAGGTCTTTGCATTGCAATTGAGCCGATGATAACGTTGGGAGACAGACAAGTGATTATGGAAGGTGACGGATGGACTGTGAGGACCAGAGATCGTAAATGTGCTGCGCACTTTGAGCATACGGTAGCTGTTGGAGCTGGTGAGGCTGATATTTTGTCTTCATTCAAATTCATAGAAGAAGTTTTAGGAGATAAAGCAATATAATATGGCAAAGCAATCTGCAATAGAACAAGATGGAGTTATAGTTGAAGCATTGTCTAATGCAATGTTTCGTGTTGAATTAGAAAACGGACATGAGATTACTGCACATATTTCAGGTAAGATGCGTATGCATTACATCAAGATCTTGCCGGGAGATAAAGTGAGAGTCGAAATGTCTCCTTACGACTTATCGAAAGGAAGAATTGTGTTTAGATATAAATAAAATTAAGATATGAAAGTAAGAGCATCATTAAAGAAACGCACGCCAGAATGTAAGATCGTTAGACGTAATGGCCGTTTGTATGTTATTAACAAGAAAAATCCTAAGTATAAACAACGTCAAGGATAATTTGTTATTTTTGCAAAAAAAATAATTTAGTATATGGCTATAAGAATAGTTGGTGTAGATTTACCTCAGAATAAAAGAGGTGAAATTGCGTTGACCTATGTATATGGAATAGGTCGCAGTAGTTCAGCAAAAATTTTAGATAAAGCTGGTGTAGATAAAGATCTGAAGGTTAAAGACTGGACAGATGATCAAGCTGCTAAGATTCGTGAGATTATCGGTGCAGAGTATAAAGTAGAAGGTGATCTTCGTTCTGAAATCCAATTGAACATTAAGCGATTAATGGATATTGGTTGTTACCGTGGTGTACGTCATCGTATTGGTCTGCCGGTTAGAGGTCAGAGCACTAAGAACAATGCACGTACTCGTAAGGGTAGAAAGAAAACCGTTGCTAATAAGAAAAAAGCTACTAAATAATAATTGTTGATATGGCAAAAAAAACAGTTGCAGCTAAGAAGAGAAATGTGAAAGTAGACGCTAATGGACAGTTACACGTTCATTCATCTTTCAACAATATTATTGTTTCTCTTGCAAACAGTGAAGGGCAGATTATCTCTTGGTCATCTGCAGGAAAGATGGGATTTAGAGGTTCAAAAAAGAATACTCCTTATGCAGCTCAGATGGCTGCCCAGGATTGTGCAAAAATTGCATTTGATCTTGGCCTGAGAAAGGTAAAAGCATATGTGAAGGGTCCAGGTAACGGACGTGAGTCTGCTATTAGAACTATCCACGGAGCTGGTATTGAGGTTACAGAGATCATCGACGTAACTCCGCTTCCACACAATGGTTGTCGTCCTCCGAAAAGACGTAGAGTTTAATTTACCTTTAACTTAAAATGATCTTGATTTTGTTTTTGGATTGCAATAATTTCTTCTCTGCAATCGCGGCTGCAACAAATTGAGTTCATGAATAAACAATTAAATATTTAAAAGAAATGGCTAGATATACTGGACCAAAATCAAGAATAGCCCGTAAATTCGGTGAAGGCATCTTTGGAGCTGATAAAGTTTTGTCAAAGAAGAACTATCCTCCCGGACAACACGGAAATTCAAGAAAAAGAAAAACTTCTGAATATGGTGTGCAACTTCGTGAAAAGCAGAAAGCGAAATACACTTATGGAGTTTTAGAAAAACAATTCCGCAATTTGTTTGAAAAAGCCGCTACCGCTAAAGGTATTACCGGTGAGGTGCTTCTTCAATTGCTGGAAGGCCGTCTTGACAACGTAGTATTCCGTTTGGGTATTGCTCCTACACGTGCTGCTGCTCGTCAGTTGGTTAGTCACAAGCATATTACTGTAGATGGTGAAGTGGTAAACATTCCTTCATTCGCAGTAAAACCAGGACAATTGATTGGTGTTCGTGAAAGATCTAAATCTTTGGAAGTAATTGCTAACTCTCTTGCAGGTTTCAATCACAGCAAATACGCTTGGTTGGAGTGGGATGAAACTTCTAAGGTCGGTAAAATGTTGCATATACCTGAAAGAGCAGACATTCCTGAGAACATTAAAGAACATTTGATCGTTGAATTGTATTCTAAATAATAATTAATTTCATGGCGATATTAGCATTTCAAAAACCTGATAAAGTATTAATGTTGGAGGCGGACTCCAGATTCGGTAAATTCGAATTTCGTCCGTTGGAACCGGGGTTTGGTATTACCGTAGGTAATGCATTACGCCGTATCCTGCTCTCTTCATTAGAGGGTTTTGCTATCACTACTATCAGAATAGATGGTGTGGAGCATGAATTTTCTAGTGTACCTGGAGTAAAAGAGGATGTTACCAACATTATCTTGAATCTGAAACAAGTGAGATTCAAGCAAGTAGTTGAAGAATTCGAGAGCGAAAAAGTGAGCATCACTGTCGAGAATTCAAGTGAATTTAAAGCAGGTGACATAGGTAAGTATTTGACTGGATTTGAAGTGTTAAATCCGGAATTAGTTATTTGTCATTTAGATTCTAAGGCAACTATGCAGATTGATATTACTATTAACAAAGGTCGTGGATATGTTCCTGCTGATGAAAATCGCGAATATTGCACGGATGTTAATGTAATTCCAATCGACTCTATTTATACACCGATACGTAATGTCAAGTATGCTGTAGAAAACTTCCGTGTAGAACAGAAGACTGACTACGAAAAGCTAGTGCTTGAGATTAGTACCGACGGTTCTATACACCCGAAGGAAGCGCTGAAAGAAGCTGCAAAAATTCTGATCTACCACTTCATGTTGTTCTCTGATGAGAAGATCACGCTTGAAAGTAACGATACTGATGGCAATGAAGAGTTTGACGAAGAAGTATTGCATATGCGTCAGCTGTTGAAGACTAAGCTTGTTGATATGGACTTGTCAGTTCGTGCCCTCAACTGTTTGAAGGCTGCTGATGTAGAAACTCTCGGCGACTTGGTACAATTCAACAAAACTGACCTGTTGAAGTTCAGAAACTTCGGAAAGAAATCGCTTACCGAGCTTGATGATTTGCTGGAAAGTCTGAATCTATCGTTTGGAACCGACATTTCTAAATATAAATTAGATAAAGAATAAAAAATGAGACATAATAAAAAATTCAATCATTTAGGTCGTACTGCTTCTCACAGAAGCGCTATGTTATCTAACATGGCTTGCTCCTTGATCAAGCACAAAAGAATCACTACGACTGTGGCAAAGGCAAAAGCTTTGAAGAAGTTTGTTGAGCCTTTGATTACAAAGTCTAAAGAAGATACTACGAATTCTCGTCGTGTTGTATTTAGCAACCTGCAAGATAAGATTGCAGTAACAGAATTGTTCAAAGAAATCTCGGTTAAGATTGCTGACCGTCCGGGTGGTTATACTCGTATCATCAAGACTGGTAACCGTTTAGGTGATAATGCAGAAATGTGTTTCATTGAGTTGGTTGACTACAATGAAAACATGGCTAAAGAAAAAGTTGCTAAGAAAGCTACTCGTACTCGTCGTTCTAAGAAGAGTGCCGAAGCTGCTGCTCCTGCTGCAGTTGAAGCTCCTGCAACTGAAGAACCAAAAGCTGAATCAGCTGAATAATTTTACAGTTATTCTTATACATATAAAAAAGGCTACTCATACGGGTAGCCTTTTTTGTATCCTTATGTTTTAGTTATCCTAAGATACATTAAAAGATTTACCGAATGAACTTTTCATAAGAATTATCTGTTATATTTGCAGGAGAATATGGCAAAATTTGTAAAGGTAATATTGTTTCTGTTGCTGGCGGTTGCCCTTCATGGGGTCGCAGGCAATGTTTTCACTGAAAAGCAGGTGGAACAACCAGAGCATGCTGTTACATATTCTATGAAACCGCAGGGGCAGATTAATGCTCCAGAATCTCCTTATCTTCCTGTGGCTGAATTAACTAATTTGCAAAGCCATCAGATATCGGTGACACGCATCCAACGTGTGCAAATCGGTGAATACTTCTCTTCTCTGAGAAATGTGCTGCAATGTTGTGCAGACCGTGATAACTCGCTGTCACAGCATTGGGGAAGGATTTATAATACTACAACTTCCTATTATTGCCAGCCTGCAAGTGAATATTATGTATTTACTTTAAGGCATATTATTATTTAGACGTTTATTTATTGGTATTATTTTACGGATTGCTGGCGTTAATTATATAGTGCCGGTCAGTCTTTATTATCTTCATATTTTTACTAATAATTTAAACTTCAATATTATGGCAACTCAAGCTATTGATGCTACTATATTTGCATCTTCACATCCCGATATCGCTAAACGTACGAGTATCTCCGGTCTTTTAATTTCTTGTGTAATGTTACTGATTGGTATTTTATCTTTTGCTTCTACTTTTGAACTGGAAGATAAATCGTCTACTGTCAGTATGGCTCTGATGGTCTTTGGAACAGGATTGTTCCTTTTAGGTATATTCCGGCTTTTCTGGAAGTCAAAAGAAGTGGTCTATGTACCGACAGGAAGCATAGCGAAAGAGCGTAGTATTTTCTTTGATCTGAAGCATATGGACAAGTTGACTGACCTTGTTAATTCCGGTTCATTTTCTGCGGATTCAAAGATAAAGAGTGAGGCAAGTGGTAATATACGTATGGACGTGATACTATCTGCTGATAATAAATTTGCAGCTGTACAGCTATTCCAGTTTGTACCTTATACATATCAGCCGGTGACTGCTGTGCATTATTTTACCAATGATGCAGCTGCAGCTGTTGCTGCGTTTCTGACTAAAAGTCAATTGAATTAAAGTGCTTAATGCCAAATGGTATTCATGTTGATGGCGAATTGTCATTCATCAGAAGATCATTTCTAAGATAGTCAAGTGCAGGGATGCAGGGATAAATGGATAATGGATTGATAATTACTGAATATCGCACTTCTATGTCTTAATAGCTTAGATACAAGCAGGCTTTAAGGAATAATTTGACATGTGGGGATTAACCGTCGATGACGGCAATCCCCATTTTTTTCATTAAGAAGCACGCATTCATGTTCTGTGCGACTCCGCTTCTCATCTGGTATGAAAATGTCAGTTCGTTGTTGGTAATGTCCGCTTCGAAACAATAATTCCGGATATTTTGTGGAAAAGCATCTATTAGTGTGCCTAGCAGTAGGTCATGAGTAGCGATAATACCATTGGCATCCATGCTCATGAACTGTTTGATTAAGGCAAAAGAACCTTTCTGTTTATCCATAGAGTTAGTTCCTTTCAGAATTTCATCAAGGATGATAAATAATTCTTCTCCGGCTTTGAGTTTATCAATGATTAGTTTCAGTCGTTTGAGTTCGGCGAAGAAGTAAGATTCGTTGTCGGTGAGTGAATCACTTGTCCGGAGGCTGGTGACAAGACGAGCGGGAAATATTTCCATTTTCGCAGCCCATACAGGAGCACCAATGCAAGCCAAGAGGTAGTTGACACCTACGGTGCGCAGGTAAGTACTTTTGCCTGCCATGTTGGCGCCGGTAATAATGATAAAGAACGGGCGTTTCTCCATATCGATTCCATTGCGGACACATTTATTGCGGTTCATGAGCGGATGCCCTAAGGCTTCGGCTTGCAGATGGAAAGACTGAGAAGTTATTTGAGGATAGATGTAATCCGGATGGTTGTATGAGAATGTTGCAAGAGAACAATAAGCATCAATTGCTCCGATAGCTTCGATCCAGCGGGGAAGATCTGCGGAGTGTGCTTCTTTCCATTTCTCGATTTGCATGACTTGGCGGAGTTCCCAAAATAGGAGGCCGTTCAAGATGGTGCTCATTAGCAGATTACCTCGCTGGTCGAGTGCATTCATGAGTTTAGCAAGGCGATGTACGGACTGGGAAGCTGTTTGATTTTGGCTTGTAAGTTCGGCTTTCAGTTGTTGCAATGCAGGGCTGTGCATCTCTTTTTTCTCGGTGATGAGAATCTGGTCGGCGTAAGTAGACAGAATTTGTAGTTTTTCGCCATACGTCGCTTGTATTTTGGTTATTCCTTTTGAGAAGATAAAACTGAATACGACAAAGCATGCAAATACTATCCCGCTGATGCTTGCAGGGAGAAATCCCAGAATCGTTGCGCCGATACACAGGAGGTTTATAATACCTACTGCTGTCGGGAGGATACGGAGGAAAGCGTGTTTCCGATAGTCGCTCGGACTGTTGACCCATTCTTTAATTTCAGAGGTGTCGGATGGCTTGCCTTTATAAAGTAATCCGAGCAGGCGGAATTGTTGTCGAAACTCAAGTTCTGAAGATAGTTCCCGAATCGCTTCCTGACGTTGTTCGATAGCTTCTTTTTCTTCCAGATGTGCATTGAACCAGTTGGCAAGACGCTGTTTGCCGATGGGGGTCGAAGTACGATTGATATACTGGAATAGTGAGTGCTCGCCAAATATGTCCAAGTCGAAAGTATAGAGATGAGACGGATCGATGTATTCCTTTCCGTTGTCGAAGTCGGAAAAGTCATATTGCAGTGCTCGTAGTTCCTGCTGATTGATTTCTATTTTCTTTTTGAGATAATCTTTCCAGTAAAACCATCGGTTGTGGCTTTGCACCAGCCAAATGAAAGCGATGATGGGAATTACGGTAAAGACGATGAGCTTTAACCATCCATCAGACCAAAAAATAATAGCGGAGGCTACTGCTTCTACGAATAAGATCAGTCTCAGAAGGCTGATATAGCGAATGCGTTTCCGCGCTTTTTGTAGTTGTTGTTCTGTTTCCTGAATGATTTGTTGATAGGTTGCTATAATATTTTCTTGTTTTTCCATACGATTATATTGCTTTTCGGACAAAGGTAATATAATTCGTAAAAGGCAGAATGGGAGCGTGTTTTTGTAAAGAGCAGATTTACTCTTTATTAACGGTCATTCAGTAATCGGTGATGAAGCAAGTTGTGATGGTTTAGAGTAAAGTTACATAGGAAATAAACACACTTTGTTATTGTCACTTGTCACCTTTGCGTGATAAGTGTCTTATAATTAGTCAAGTAATGGTGATAATAACCGGTGATAATAAGGTGATAATAGATGTTTTTCTGCTTTCTATTATCACCTGTTTTTAATAGACAATACGGTTAATTTGCTGATTATCAGTGGTAAGCGCACTGTTTTAAAGCCTTTGCCTATTTATGTTAAGAACTCCCTTTTAGGCATGAATGTACGTTGTTTATGCCATATATTACTTCCTGTATGCCGCCTATATTAAGACAAGACTCGGCAACCTTAACCTGTAAACAAGGTTTGACTAATATATTTTGTTCGTTTCATATTTTCGTTTCACGTCCGTGATCTGTTCGGTTCACGTATGTGAGCTCAATAGTTTACGTACGTGGACTGATGGGAGCATGTACGTGAAACGATTTATTGTTACTGACGGAATATATTAATCATGCCTGCATAATAGCATAATGAATCGTTCATTTGCTGTTGTTCCCGGGAGCTTATTCTTTCATAGTTGATATGGGGCTGACTAAAAAGTCGGTAGTATCTTAAATCTTCTCCTTCCCGAAGGGAGGGGAATTGGAGATACTACCGACTTTTTAGTCAACCCTGACGACTCAGGTATTAACGCCTGATATTCCGGATGAAAAAAGACAAGATAAGATTATAAAAAGAACCATAAACCGTATTTCATGAGTAAACAAACTTCGGGGACGATTGACTTGCTTCCGGGATAATTGTGTGTAAGAGGTGCTGTGCCAAGAAGGCGAAAGGGGCTTCTTGGCTTCTTTTTTCAACATTTCTTTTTCCATTCTTGCATTTATGCGCTAAAATTTATAACTTTCCACTCGAAAAGGCGTTGAATGAAGAAAGGAGGATGGCTTATGAAGAAAGGATATATTTTGTGGTTGCTGATAAGCGTGATTAGCCTTCCGGTAGTTGCGCAGAATATCATTTATTCAAACTTGAAAGAGTTGATGGTTCAAGATGGCGATACCCTTGCAGTGTTGCGAGTAGAGAAGCGTTCCAGAAGCCAGATTCTATTGACAGGCGGGGCTGACTACCGGATAACGGCAGGCAATGATGAATCTATGTGCCGCCAGTTGAAGAAGCGTTGTTTTGCGGTGCGTACTTCTGAAGGAGACTTATTTATCAACTGTCGTAAGTTGCGTTATAAAAAGATGCGTTTCGGGGTGTGGTATGCTCCGGCTGTTCAGTTGGGCAAAAATATCTATTTCTGTGCGATGCCATTAGGGTCGGTAATCGGTGGGACATTTGCAGAAGAAGATGATGTGAAACTGGGCGGAAATGTGGGAGATGCTCTTGCTGCTTCAAGTCTGGTTACTAAACGGGTCTGCTATGAGCTGAACGGTGAGACCGGAAAGATTGATTTTGTAGGAAGAGAAAAGATGGCGCAACTGCTGGAAAAACATCCGGAATGGAAAAAAGCCTACCTTACAAAAGACAGTCAGGAAGCGAAGCATACCTTCAAGTATCTGCAAATGCTGTGTGGTGAGCAGCAGAAAGAATAAATAATACCTTTCTGATAATAAATCTACCAAAACCTTTGTCTTTTCTCTTCTTTTTTTCTATATTGCGAAGAGTTATAGAACTGTATTGCTTACAGTTTGTAATCCTTAATTCTGCTTATTATGAAGATAACTCTTGGCAACACGTTACCTCCCTACCCAGCTTTCATAGAAGGTATCCGGAGGGCCCCCGACCGTAGTTATATGCTTACGCCGGCGCAGACAGCTACGGCATTGAAGAATGCATTGCGCTATATCCCCTTGGAATTGCATGAGCAACTGGCACCTGAATTTATGGAAGAATTGCGTACCCGTGGGCGAATTTACGGATACCGCTTCCGCCCCGCAGGCGATCTGAAAGCCAGACCGATTGATGAATATCGTGGCAAATGTGTGGAAGGCAAAGCCTTTCAAGTAATGATTGACAACAATCTCTGTTTTGATATCGCGTTGTATCCCTATGAGCTTGTTACTTATGGTGAAACCGGACAAGTTTGTCAGAACTGGATGCAATACCTTCTGATCAAGCAATATCTCGAAGAACTTACTCCTGAGCAAACACTGGTCATTGAGTCCGGACATCCGTTGGGACTGTTTCGTTCCCGTCCCGATGCTCCCCGCGTTATTATTACCAACTCTATGATGATAGGCCAGTTCGACAATCAGCACGATTGGCACATTGCCGCACAAATGGGAGTTGCCAACTATGGGCAGATGACGGCGGGCGGCTGGATGTATATCGGTCCGCAGGGTATTGTTCATGGCACTTTCAACACATTACTCAACGCCGGGCGATTGAAACTCGGCATTCCGCAGGACAAAGATTTGCGTGGTCACCTCTTCGTATCTTCCGGTTTGGGAGGAATGAGCGGGGCACAGCCAAAGGCAGCCGAAATAGCCGGAGCAGCCTCTATTATAGCCGAAGTCGATAGCTCCCGTATCGAAACACGTTATCGGCAGGGATGGGTAGGCCATGTCACACAGGACCTGTCGGAAGCTTTCCGCCTGGCAAAAGAAGCGATGGAACGTCGGGAACCTTGCTCGATAGCCTATCATGGCAACGTCGTTGATTTGCTGGAATATGCGGAACGCGAGCAGATTCATATTGAACTTTTGTCCGATCAGACCTCTTGTCATGCCGTTTACGAAGGAGGCTACTGTCCCGTAGGCTTGACTTTCGAAGAGCGCACCCGCCTTCTTCATGAATCTCCTGATCAGTTCCGTCGTCTGGCAGACGCTTCTTTGCGCCGCCATTTTGAGGTAATCCGGAAACTGGTGGCATGCGGCACTTACTTCTTCGATTATGGCAACTCCTTTATGAAAGCGATTTATGATGCCGGAGTGAAAGAGATTTCCCGCAATGGAGTTGATGAGAAAGACGGATTTATATGGCCGAGTTATGTAGAAGATATCATGGGACCCCAACTCTTTGATTATGGCTATGGCCCCTTCCGATGGGTATGTCTGAGCGGTAGGCACGAAGATCTGATAAAAACGGACCGTGCCGCAATGGAGTGCATTGATGTCAATCGCCGGGGACAGGATCTGGATAATTATAACTGGATACGCGACGCCGAAAAGAACAGGCTGGTAGTAGGTACTCAGGCACGTATTCTCTATCAGGATGCCGTAGGAAGAATGAATATCGCCCTCCGTTTCAATGAAATGGTACGGCGGGGAGAAGTAGGACCGATCATGTTGGGCCGCGATCATCATGATGTGAGTGGAACCGATTCGCCTTTCCGTGAGACATCGAATATCAAAGACGGAAGTAATGTCATGGCTGATATGGCCGTGCAGTGTTTCGCCGGAAACTGCGCGCGTGGCATGAGCTTGGTAGCCCTGCATAATGGCGGCGGAGTCGGTATCGGAAAAGCGATTAATGGCGGCTTCGGCATGGTATGTGACGGCAGCGAACGGGTAGACGAGATACTTCGCTCGGCTATGCTTTGGGATGTGATGGGCGGAGTGGCCCGCCGTTCGTGGGCCCGCAATCCGCATGCAATGGAAACTAGTGACGCTTTCAATGAATCACATTCGGAAGGGTATCATATAACGATGCCTTATCTGGCTGATGACGAGCTGATTAAAAAGACAATAAAAGAAGCATTGTAATAGAAAGTAACGAAATAGAGAAATAAATATGAATTGGAGTAAGATCATCGAATGTGTCCCCAACTTTAGCGAGGGACGTGATTTGGAGAAAATAGACAAGATAGTAGCCCCTTTTCGTGGCAAATCCGGCGTGAAGCTGCTCGATTATAGCAATGATGAAGATCATAACCGTCTGGTAGTCACTTTGGTTGGCGAACCGGAAGCCTTGCGCGATGCAGTCATTGAAGCTATCGGCATTGCTGTCCGTCTGATAGACCTTAATCATCATAGCGGACAGCATCCCCGCATGGGAGCGGTGGATGTGGTTCCTTTCATTCCGATCAAGAATACGACGATGGAAGAAGCCGTCGCCCTGTCGAAAGAAGTGGCTTCCCGGGTGGCGGAACTATATAATCTCCCAGTCTTTCTGTATGAAAAGTCCGCCACAGCTCCGCATCGGGAAAATCTGGCCTCCGTCCGTAAGGGAGAATTTGAAGGAATGGCGGAGAAAATCAGACTTCCCGAATGGCAGCCCGACTTCGGTCCTGCCGAGCGTCATCCCACTGCCGGAACGGTAGCTATCGGTGCCCGAATGCCGCTAGTCGCTTATAACATCAATCTGAGTACCAATAATCTTGAAATAGCCACGAAGATAGCAAAGAATATCCGGCATATCAACGGCGGTCTCCGCTACGTCAAAGCAATGGGGGTGGAACTGAAAGAACGGAATATCACCCAAGTATCCATTAATATGACCGATTACACCCGCACCGCCCTTTACCGTGCTTTCGAATTGGTGCGTATTGAGGCCCGCCGCTATGGAGTGGCGATTGTTGGAAGTGAGATCATTGGTCTGGTGCCGATGGAAGCGCTGATAGATACGGCCTCCTATTATTTAGGACTGGAGAATTTCTCCATGCAGCAGGTGTTGGAAGCGCGTATCATGGAATAGCACCCGGAGTATTAAAATAATGTGCGTCCGATATAAAGCTGCGGAAACTTATATCGAATTATGATTGAACTAATAAGAACCGAATAATAAAAGATCAATGAGTGAAAACCTGATTATATTCAATGCCCGTATTGTCACTCCGACAGGAACCTCCGCCCGTAAAGGTGCGGAAATGGGACAACTCCGTATCATAGAAAACGGAACGGTAGAAGTGACCAAAGGCATCATCACTTACGTCGGCGAGAGTCGTGGCGAAGATCGTGACGGCTACTACCAGCATTACTGGCATTACAACGCCCGGGGACATTGCCTGCTTCCGGGCTTTGTCGATTCGCATACCCATTTTGTTTTTGGCGGAGAACGTTCCGAAGAATTTTCATGGCGGCTGAAAGGCGAAAGCTATATGTCCATCATGGAACGTGGCGGAGGGATAGCCAGTACCGTAAAAGCTACCCGGCAAATGAATTTCCTGAAACTTCGCTCGGCAGCCGAAGGCTTTCTGAAGAAGATGAGTGCTATGGGAGTCACCACGGTAGAAGGTAAAAGCGGTTATGGACTCGATCGGGAAACAGAGCTGCTGCAACTGAAAATAATGCGCAGCCTGAACAATGACGAGCACAAACGTATCGACATTGTATCCACTTTCTTAGGAGCCCACGCCCTTCCCGAAGAGTATAAAGGAAGAGGAGACGAATACATCGACTTTCTGATTCGTGAAATGCTCCCCGTTATCCGCGAGAACGAACTTGCCGAATGTTGTGATGTCTTTTGCGAACAAGGAGTTTTCTCTGTCGAACAGTCCCGCCGCCTCCTTCAGGCAGCCAAAGAACAAGGCTTCCTGTTAAAGCTCCATGCCGATGAAATCGTTTCCTTTGGTGGCGCTGAGCTGGCTGCCGAACTGGGCGCTTTGTCTGCCGATCATCTGCTTCAGGCTTCCGATGCCGGAATCCGTGCAATGGCCGACGCAGGAGTAGTAGCTACCCTGCTGCCTCTGACGGCTTTCGCACTGAAAGAACCTTATGCACGCGGTCGTGAAATGATTGATGCCGGCTGTGCCGTGGCACTTGCCACAGACTTGAATCCGGGAAGCTGTTTCTCCGGTTCCATCCCGTTGACCATTGCTTTGGCGTGTATTTACATGAAACTTAGCATCGAAGAAACCATCACTGCCCTTACACTGAACGGAGCTGCTGCCCTTCATCGGGCAGACCGGATCGGAAGCATCGAAGTAGGCAAGCAAGGTGACTTTGTCATACTGAATTCGGACAATTATCACATTCTGCCATACTACGTAGGCATGAACTGTGTCATCATGACTATTAAAGGCGGTATGCTATACCCCGTCAATTGATAACTAAAAGCATAAAATACCATGTTAGCAGATTTAACCGTAAAAGATTTCTTAGATAAGGTAGCCGGCAATGATCCGGTACCCGGCGGTGGCAGTATTGCCGCTTTAGGTGGAGCGCTGGCTTCCGCTTTGGCCACGATGGTGACAGGACTCACCATCGGCAAGAAAGGATATGAAGCCAGCGAAGAAGTAATGCAGCACGCACAGACGCTTACCACCCGATTCCAAAAAGAATTCATCGCCTTGATTGATAAAGACTCCGAAGCCTATGATGAAGTTTTTGCCTGTTTTAAACTTCCCAAAGCTACCGATGAAGAAAAAGCTGTCCGTAGCGCTGCCATTCAGGAAGCCACCAGGCATGCCGCCCTCATTCCGATGGAAGTTGCCCGAAAAGCACTTGAAGTGATGCCCGTCATAGCAGACATCGCCCGTCTGGGAAACCGGAACGCTATTACAGACGCCTGTGTAGCCATGATGGCAGCACGATCCGCCGTATTGGGGGCATTGCTGAATGTCCGCATTAATCTGGGGGTACTTAAAGACAAAGAATTTGTCCAAGAATTGCAAGCCGAAGCGGACCGGATAGAGCAAACCGCTTGCCGGAAAGAGAAAGAATTACTGGATGCCGTCAACCAAGACTTACGCGTATGAGCAAGAATGTGTATCAAATAGGTTCCGGAGAACTGACCTTCGAAATCATCGAACGGATCATCAACGAGAATCTGAAGCTGGAACTGGCTCCCGAAGCCAAGCTCCGCATTCAGAAATGCCGTGATTATCTCGACCATAAAATAGCTTCTTCCGAAGAACCTCTTTATGGCATCACCACCGGCTTCGGCTCGTTATGCACTAAAAATATATCTCCCGGCGAATTGGGAACCTTGCAGGAAAACCTGATAAAGAGCCATGCCTGCAGTGTAGGCGAAGAAATCCGTCCTGTCATCATCAAACTGATGATGTTGCTCAAAGCCCACGCCCTCTCGTTGGGACATAGCGGCGTGCAACTAATCACTGTGCAGCGTATCCTCGACTTTTTCAATAACGACGTACTGCCCATCGTCTATGATCGCGGTTCTTTGGGAGCTTCCGGCGATCTCGCCCCATTAGCCAATCTGTTCCTTCCTTTGATCGGTGTGGGCGACGTCAACTATAAAGGAAAGAAATGCGAAGCCATCAGCGTGCTCGACGAATTTGGCTGGGAACCCGTCCGGCTCATGAGCAAGGAAGGGCTTGCACTGCTCAACGGTACCCAGTTCATGAGTGCCAACGGTGTATTTGCCATTCTCAAAGCCTTCCGCCTCTCCAAGAAAGCCGACCTGATAGCCGCCCTTTCTCTCGAAGCCTTCGACGGACGCATCGACCCGTTTATGGATTGCATCCAGCAGATACGCCCTCATCCCGGACAGATCGAGACGGGAGAGGCTTTCCGTAAACTGCTGGCAGGCAGCGAACTGATCGAACGTCCCAAGGCGCACGTACAGGATCCTTACTCTTTCCGTTGCATTCCGCAAGTGCATGGTGCTACGAAAGACGCTATCCGCTATGTTTCCTCCGTACTGCTGACCGAAATCAATTCCGTCACGGACAATCCAACGATCTTCCCTGACGAAGACAGAATCATTTCCGGTGGAAATTTCCACGGTCAGCCGTTGGCTATCTCCTATGACTTTCTAGCCATTGCCTTGGCAGAACTGGGAAACATTTCCGAACGCCGTGTCTCTCAATTGATTATGGGACTTCGCGAACTTCCGGAGTTTTTGGTAGCCAATCCGGGACTGAATTCCGGTTTTATGATTCCCCAATATGCTGCTGCGTCTATGGTCAGCCAGAACAAAATGTACTGTTATGCCGCATCGAGCGATTCCATCGTTTCGTCCAACGGGCAGGAAGACCACGTAAGTATGGGGGCCAATGCCGCAACCAAACTTTATAAAGTGATGGACAACCTTGAACATATCCTTGCCATCGAACTGATGAATGCTGCGCAGGGCATCGATTTCCGCCGTCCGCTGAAAACGTCTCCGCTGCTGGAGAGTTTCCTGCATGCCTACCGGAAAGAAGTGCCTTTTGTGAAAGATGACATCGTGATGTATAAAGAAATACATAAAACAGTCGCTTTTTTAAAAAGGACTAAGTTAGAGTACTAAACCTCCTTTTTCGCTTTTCGTTAATAATGGTGACTGTTATTGCCGGATAAACGATCGATTCTTATCGGTATTTATCCGGCATTTGCCGATTATTCTCCCTCTTACAGCGATAAAACTTTACTTCATATACCTCTATTCCTTACTTTTGCTCTATATTTCCTCTTAACACTTGTTTTCATATACCTCTAATGAATGATAATATTTATCAAATGGGCTATAAATAAAAGGAAACTTGATTTGTTAATTGAGTTTTCTATATATCTTTGTTCCGTTTTTCGCTTTAAATGGTGAATTTATAGAAAACTGAGTCTAACAAAATCTAAAAAGAGTGATGATGGAGCATGGAAGAGACGCGTCCCAAAAGGCGGAGCTGAGAGAACGGATTATAATGACCGCGACAGAAGCTTTTACTTTGAAAGGTATCAAGTGTATTACGATGGATGACATTGCGGCAGCATTGGGCATTTCCAAACGTACGCTCTATGAGGTTTTTGCAGATAAGGAATCATTATTGAAAGAGTGTATTCTGCAAAAGCAAGCTGAAAGAGACAAATACTTGCAGGAGATATACGAGCAATCCAACAATGTGCTGGAGGTGATACTTGCTGTCTTTCAGAAAAGCATCGAGATCTTTCATCAGACCAACAAGCGCTTCTTCGAGGATATAAAGAAATATCCGAAGGTATATGCGATGATGAAAGACCGTAGTGAAAGTGACTCGGAGAAGACGATGTCTTTCTTTAAGTCGGGGGTAGAGCAAGGTATCTTTCGGGCGGATGTCAACTTTGAGATAGTCAATCTGTTGGTGCGCGAGCAGTTTGATGTGCTGCTGAATACGGACATTTGCAACGAATATCCTTTTATAGAAGTATATGAATCCATCATGTTTACCTATATACGTGGCATTTCCACGGAAAAAGGAGCCAAAGTTTTAGAGGAATTTATATCAGAATATCGTAAAAACCGGGTCGAGCAACAATAGGAGCTAGGTTCGGATGACAAACAATTAAGGATCAAATAGAAACGAGTTTATGAACAGATTGAAAAGATTGACAGGCAAGAAAATGCTTCTGACGGCAATGGCTCTCTGTGCGTTTGGCTTTGCAAAGGCTCAGACGGAGCAGACAACGCAGAATACGCTGACATTGACGTTGGACAAAGCCCTGGAAATAGCGTTGGATGAGAATCCTACGATAAAGGTGGCGGCAGAAGAAATTGCCTTAAAGAAAGTTGCAAGTAAGGAAGCATGGCAGAGCCTGTTACCCGAAGCAAGCCTAAACGGATCATTGGATCACACGATCAAAGCGGCTGAAATGAAACTGAACGATATGTCGTTCAAGATGGGGCAGGATGGTACGAATACCGCCAATGCCGGACTGAGCATTAACCTGCCTTTGTTTGCACCGGCAGTCTACCGGGCCATGTCAATGACAAAGACGGATATCGAACTGGCAGTGGAGAAGTCGCGTGCTTCCGAACTGGATTTGATCAATCAGGTAACCAAGGCTTATTATCAGCTGATGCTTGCACAAGATAGTTATGAAGTGCTTCAAGGCAGCTATAAGTTGGCAGAAGATAATTTCAATGTCGTGAACGCCAAATATCAACAAGGTGCAGTCAGCGAATTTGACAAGATCAGCGCAGAAGTACAGATGCGCAGCATCAAGCCGAATGTCATTTCTGCCGCCAATGCCGTGACGCTGGCAAAACTCCAGTTGAAAGTGTTGATGGGCATTACGGCTGATGTGGATATTAAGACTGACGATAATCTGACAAACTACGAATCAATGCTGTTTGCCAATCAGTTGAAAGAAGAAGATATGAGTCTGGAGAACAATACAACGATGAAGCAGTTCGAGCTGAATATGAAATTGCTCGAAAAGAACGTGAAGTCGCTGAAAACGAACTTCATGCCTACTTTGTCGATGAGCTTCTCTTATCAATATCAGTCTTTGTATAATCCGAACATCAATTTCTTTGATTATACGTGGAGCAACAGTTCGTCTTTGATGTTCAATCTGAGCATTCCTTTGTATAGGGCGAGCAACTTTACGAAGGTAAAATCGGCCCGCATCCAGATGCGCCAGCTTGACTGGAACCGTATCGATACGGAGAGAAAACTGAATATGCAGGTAGTCAGCTACCGTAACAATATGACTGCCAGTTCCGAGCAGGTGGTCAGCAACAAAGAAAACGTGATGCAGGCTGAAAAAGCGGTACAGATTGCCGGAAAACGTTATGAAGTCGGTAAGGGAACCGTGCTTGAACTTAACAGTTCGCAGGTATCACTGACGCAGGCACAACTTACTTACAATCAATCAATCTACGATTACCTGGTAGCTAAGGCTGACCTTGATCAGGTTTTGGGAAAACAATAAAGATAGACAACTAAAATTACAACTAAGGAATATGAAAAAAGGTATCCAATTAGTGGCTCTGCTATTGACAGTAGTAATGAGCTCATGTACGGGTGGAAAAGATAAGGCTGCTGTGAAACAGGAAGACGAGAAGCCCAGAGTAAAAGTGGCTGATGTAACAGCCCGTCCCGTAGATCAGATACAGGATTATACAGCGACGGTAGAAGCTGAAGTAAAGAACAACATTGCTCCTTCGTCACCTGTCCGCATCGACCGGATTCTGGTAGAAGTGGGCGACCGTGTATCCAAAGGCCAGAAGCTGGTGCAGATGGATGCAGCCAACCTCACACAGACGAAACTGCAACTGGACAATCAGAAAATTGAATTTAATCGTATCGACGAACTTTATAAGGTAGGCGGTGCTTCCAAATCAGAGTGGGATGCTGCGAAGATGCAGCTCGATGTGAAGCAGACTGCTTATGATAATCTGGTAGAGAATACGTTTCTGTTGAGCCCGATCAACGGAGTAATCACTGCCCGTAATTACGATAATGGTGATATGTATAGTGGCGGAAGTCCGGTGCTGGTAGTAGAGCAGATCACTCCGGTCAAGCTGATGATCAATGTGTCTGAAACCTACTTCACGAAGGTGAAGAAAGGCGAACCGGTAGATGTGAAGCTGGATGTATATGGCGACGAACTGTTCAAGGGAACTATCAGCCTGATCTATCCGACTATCGACGCAACTACCCGTACTTTCCAGATCGAGATCAAGTTGGACAACAAAGATCAGCGTGTACGTCCGGGAATGTTTGCCCGTGCTACCTTGAACTTCGGTACGGCGGACAACGTCGTAGTACCCGACTTGGCTATTGTGAAACAGGCAGGTTCCGGCGATCGCTATGTGTACGTTTATAAAGATGGCAAAGTGTCCTACAACAAAGTGGAGTTAGGCAGACGTATGGGCTCGGAGTATGAGCTGAAATCCGGTGTGCCCGATAACTCGCAGGTGGTAGTGGCCGGACAGGCACGTCTGATAAACGGTACGGAAGTAGAGATCGAGAAGTAAAATCACTATTAAACTAATCACTATAAAGAAATGAGTTTATACGAAGGTGCGGTTAAGAAACCGATTATGACCTCCCTCTGCTTTCTGGCAGTGGTGATTTTTGGTCTTTTCTCTTTGTCCAAGTTACCTATCGACTTGTATCCGGACATCGATACAAATACGATCATGGTAATGACCGCATATCCTGGCGCAAGTGCTTCGGATATAGAAAATAACGTTACCCGGCCGCTGGAGAATACCTTGAATGCGGTGAGTAACCTGAAACATATTACCTCTCGTTCTTCCGAGAATATGTCATTGATTACATTGGAATTTGAGTTTGGTAATGATATTGACGTGCTGACGAATGATGTACGTGACAAACTCGACATGGTAAGCTCACAGCTGCCGGATGATGTCGAGAATCCGATCATCTTCAAGTTCAGTACGGACATGATTCCGATTGTATTGCTTTCGGTACAGGCCAATGAGAGCCAAGCCGCGCTTTACAAGATACTGGACGACCGTGTGGTTAACCCGTTGGCACGTATTCCCGGTGTGGGAACGGTGTCTATCAGTGGTGCGCCGCAGCGTGAGATTCAGGTATATTGCGACCCTAACAAACTGGAAGCTTATAACCTGAGCATTGAAACTATCAGCTCTATTATCGGAGCCGAAAACAAGAATATTCCGGGCGGTAACTTCGATATCGGTAGTGAGACGTATGCCCTCCGTGTGGAAGGGGAGTTTGATGATTCCCGCCAGTTGGCAGATATCGTAGTAGGTACGCACAATGGAGCGAATGTCTTCCTGCGTGATGTGGCCCGCATCGTGGATACGGTGGAAGAGCGTGCGCAGGAAACCTATAATAACGGTGTGCAGGGTGCGATGATTGTGGTTCAGAAGCAGTCGGGCGCCAACTCTGTAGAAATTTCCCGTAAGGTAGAAGAAGCGCTTCCGCGTTTGCAGAAGAACCTGCCGAGTGATGTGAAGCTGGGAGTGATTGTCGATACTTCCGATAATATCTTGAATACGATTGACAGTTTGGCAGAGACTGTAATGTATGCCTTGCTGTTCGTTGTGATCGTCGTGTTCCTGTTCCTGGGGCGCTGGCGTGCGACATTGATTATCTGTATCACGATTCCGCTTTCGTTGATCGCTTCCTTTATCTATTTGGCGATTACCGGAAATACGATCAACATTATCTCACTGTCGTCTCTGTCTATTGCCATCGGTATGGTGGTGGATGATGCGATTGTGGTACTTGAAAACGTGACGACACATATTGAGCGTGGCTCGGACCCGAAACAGGCAGCAGTACATGGAACGAATGAGGTGGCTATTTCCGTAATCGCTTCTACGCTGACCATGATCGCTGTGTTCTTCCCGTTGACCATGGTAAGCGGTATGTCCGGTGTGCTCTTCAAACAGCTGGGCTGGATGATGTGTGCCATCATGTTTGTGTCTACCGTGGCGGCTCTGTCACTGACCCCGATGCTCTGTTCGCAATTACTTCGTTTGCAGAAGCGCCCGTCGAAGATGTTCAAGCTCTTCTTTACTCCGATAGAGAAAGCGTTGGACGCACTCGATACAGGTTATGCGAAAATGCTGAACTGGGCAGTTCGTCATCGTCCGGTTGTGATTGTGGGATGTATTGCTTTCTTCGTTGTCAGCTTGCTGTGTGCGAAAGGAATCGGTACGGAGTTCTTCCCTGCACAGGATAATGCCCGTATTGCTGTTCAGCTTGAATTGCCGATCGGTACACGAAAAGAGATTGCTCAGGAACTTTCCGAGAAGCTGACTAACCAGTGGCTGACGAAGTATAAAGATATCATGAAGGTATGTAACTATACCGTAGGTCAGGCGGACTCGGATAATACGTGGGCTTCCATGCAGGACAACGGCTCGCACATTATTTCCTTCAACATCAGTCTGGTAGACCCGGGAGATCGTGATATCTCACTGGAAGCAGTCTGTGACGAGATGCGTCAGGACTTGAAAGGTTATCCGGAGTTCAGCAAGGCACAGGTTATTCTGGGAGGTAGTAATACAGGTATGTCTGCTCAGGCAAGTGCCGACTTTGAGATATACGGATACGATATGACGATGACTGATAGCGTAGCAGCCCGTTTGAAACGTGAGTTGCTGACTGTGAAAGGGGTGACCGAGGTGAACATCAGCCGTAGTGACTACCAGCCCGAGTATCAGGTTGATTTCGACCGTGAGAAGCTGGCGATGCACGGACTGAACCTGGCTACAGCCGGTAACTACTTGCGTAATCGTATCAATGGTGCCGTTGCTTCCAAATATCGTGAAGACGGGGATGAGTATGATATCAAAGTGCGCTATGCACCCGAATATCGTACAAGTCTGGAAAGCATCGAGAACATCCTTATTTATAATGCCAAAGGCGAGTCCGTGCGTGTAAAAGATGTCGGAAAGGTAGTCGAACGTTTTGCGCCTCCTACCATTGAGCGTAAAGACCGTGAACGTATCGTGACCGTATCCGCCGTTATCTCCGGTGCTCCGTTGGGTGACGTAGTGGCAGCAGGTAACAAGCTTATTGATAAGATGGATATTCCGGGAGAAATCACGATTCAGATTTCCGGTTCGTATGAAGACCAGCAGGATTCGTTCCGCGACTTGGGAACATTGGGTATCCTGATTGTCATTCTTGTATTCATCGTAATGGCAGCACAGTTCGAGTCTCTGACTTATCCGTTCATTATCATGTTCTCTCTGCCGTTTGCATTTAGTGGAGTCTTGATGGCGTTGTTCTTTACGGGCAGTACGCTGAGTGTAATGAGTTTGCTGGGAGGTATCATGCTGATCGGTATTGTGGTGAAGAACGGTATTGTGCTCATCGACTACATCACGCTCTGTCGAGAGCGGGGTATGGCGGTCATCAACTCTGTGGTGACATCTGGTAAGAGCCGTCTCCGTCCGGTATTGATGACAACAGCTACTACCGTTCTGGGTATGATCCCGATGGCTATCGGTGGCGGACAAGGTTCTGAGATGTGGAGTCCGATGGCGATTGCCGTAATCGGTGGTCTGACGGTATCTACTGTGTTGACACTCGTCCTGATTCCTACGCTGTACTGTGTATTTGCCGGAACAGGTATCAAGAACAGACGTCGTAAACTCCATCGCAAACGCGAACTGGATGTCTACTTCCAGGAACATAAAGATGAAATTATTAAGAAATAACAGAAAAGAAATATGAAATCAGTATTGATAACATTCGATCAGGCGTATTACGAACGGATCATGGCATTGCTCGACCGTCTGAACTGCCGTGGCTTTACATACCTTGAAAAGGTGCAGGGACGTGGCTCAAAGACAGGCGATCCGCACTTCGGCAGCCATGCCTGGCCCAGTATGTGTTCGGCTATCCTTACGGTGGTCGATGACAATAAAGTCGATCCGTTGCTGGATACACTGCATAAGATGGACTTACAGACCGAACAGCTGGGATTACGTGCATTTGTATGGAATATTGAACGGACCATCTAGCGTTCGAACAGTGAATAAATAATCGGAAGGGAGAATCTATAAATAATGTAGATTCTCCCTTCTTTTTTCTTGCTTTTCCCTATCTTTGCAGCCTGAAAACGTCCGGCACCGATGAACTTGTGGTCCGGCACCGATGAGGCCTTCCTTCGGCACCGATGAGGAGGTGGCTCGGCACCGGGTAAAAAACGAGGACTCAATGAGTGCTTATATCTACTTATAAGATGGAGATTATCAAGAACTACCTGAAATATTCGTTATGGCTTGTACTGATCGTGTTTGCAGCACTCTTTGGGTTGCACTGGCTTCCGGCTATAACGATCGACGGACACACGATGAGGCGTGTCGATCTTTTAAGCGATCTTCGCTATCCGAAGCAGGAAGTGGCGGTAGCCGATTCGGATACCATTCCTTTACCTCCTGTCGTAAAGCCGGTTTTTGTCGATACTTGTCGTGCGGGCATGACTTGTATTGAAGATTACGGTGACTCTACCCGTCGCGGTATGGCTTCTTTTTATGAAGCGCTCGACCGTACTTCTTCTTCACATCCGGATCATGACGGGCTGGTACGTATCGCCGTTTTCGGTGATTCATTTATAGAGGCGGATATCTTTACGGCTGATTTACGTGAAATGCTTCAGAAGCGGTTTGGCGGTTGCGGTGTCGGATTTGTCACAATAACTTCGATGACGAGCGGGTATCGTCCTACCGTGCGGCATACTTTCGGCGGGTGGTCCAGTCATGCGGTGACGGACAGTGTGTATTTCGATAAAAAGAAACAGGGTATTTCCGGACATTACTTTATTCCCCGTGAAGGAGCATACGTTGAGTTGAGGGGGCAAAGCAAATATGCTTCGCTGCTTGATACCTGTCAGCAGGCTTCGATTTTCTTCTATAATAAAGATTCCGTTCATCTTACTGCCCGTGTGAATCGGGGGGAGAGTAAGAATTATTCCTTAGCGCCTTCGGGCGATTTGCAGAAGATTTCCGTTGAAGGACGCATCGGCTCTGTCCGGTGGACGGTAGATCGTGCCGATTCTACGTTGTTCTATGGCTTGGCGATGGATGGTAAGAAAGGAATCATTCTTGATAATTTCTCCTTGCGAGGCAGTTCCGGCTTATCGTTGCGGGGGATTCCGCAACAAATGCTGCGTCAGTTTAACGAGCAGCGTCCTTATGATCTGATTATTCTTGAATACGGATTGAATGTGGCTACCGAACGGGGACGCAATTATGATAATTATCAGAAGGGACTGCTCACTTCTATCGAACATCTGAAGAATTGTTTTCCACAGGCGAGTCTTTTGCTGTTAAGCGTCGGCGACCGTGATTATAAGACAGAAGACGGTGAACTTCGTACCATGCCGGGAGTCAAGAATCTGATTCGCTATCAGCAGAACATTGCTGCCGAAAGCGGTATCGCTTTCTGGAATATGTTTGAAGCGATGGGAGGCGAAGGCAGTATGGCGAACCTCGTACACGCCAAACCTTCGATGGCGAACTACGATTATACTCATATCAACTTCCGGGGAGGCAAACATCTGGCAGGACTGCTCTATGAAACATTGATATATGGTAAGGAACAATATGACAGGAGGCGTGCTTATGAGCAAGAATAACCTGTTGCTGGGCTTTATCTTGGGACTGATGGCAACATTCTTTCTTCTTTCGGCAGGAAAGGCGCAAGACCGTATCCCTGCCTGTCCTCCACTGGGGAAGACCTTGAAAATGATAAAACCTTTGCGGGAAATGAACTGGGCGAATGATACCATCGCCGTGCAGACTTCTTTTCCTTCCGCTTTCCGCGAAACCGGAAGGGATGAGATAATCGACAGCATTGCCCTGCTGACACCCGTATTTGAACGTCTCCGTCAGGTACGTGCCGGACTTTCCGAAGATACGGTGCGTATTCTCCATATCGGAGACAGTCACGTACGCGGGCACATCTATCCGCAGACTACGGGAACGCTGCTGAAAGAAACCTTTGGTGCTGTCTCTTATACCGATATGGGGGTGAACGGGGCTACCTGTCTGACGTTTACCCATCCGGGACGTATTGCCGATATTGCAGCCATGAAGCCGGAACTGCTGATTCTGTCCTTCGGAACCAACGAAAGCCATAACCGGCGGTATAACGTCAACCTGCATTATAATCAGATGGACGAACTTGTCAAACTGTTGCGCGACAGCCTTCCCGATGTCCCTATTCTTCTCACCACGCCTCCGGGTTCTTACGAAAGTTTCCGGCAAAGGCGGCGGAAACGTACGTACGCCATCAATCCCCGGACGGTTACAGCGGCAGAAACAATTCGCCGTTATGCCAAAGATCATCGTCTGCTCGTGTGGGATATGTACGATGTAGTAGGGGGCAAGCGCCGTGCCTGTACCAACTGGACGGAAGCGAAACTGATGCGTCCCGATCATGTGCATTATTTACCTGAGGGATATATCCTGCAAGGAAATTTATTATACCAAGCCATTATTCAAGCTTATAATGATTATGTTTCCCATTGATATTGATTTCAGCCGGTTAAAAGAGGTGCTTACCTACGATCCGCAGGCACCGATGATATTCAGCAGTGGTATCTTCCTTTGGCTGTTTGCCGCCTTTATGATCGTATACACCTTGTTGCAGCGTAAGTATACGGCCCGTATTCTGTTTGTGACGCTTTTCTCTTATTACTTTTATTATAAGAGCAGCGGCACTTACTTTTTCCTGCTGGCGCTGGTCACGGTTTGCGACTTCCTGCTGGCGCAATGGATGGACCGTACCGAAGGACGCTGGAAACGCAAAGGGTTGGTGACTCTGAGTTTGGGAGTCAATCTGGGACTTCTTGCTTACTTCAAATATACCAATTTTTTGGGAGGAGTGATTGCCTCGTTGATGGGAGGAGAATTTACGGCGCTTGATATATTCCTGCCCGTAGGTATCTCATTCTTCACTTTCCAGTCATTAAGCTATACCATTGACGTTTACCGGAAAGACATCAAGCCATTGACCAACATACTGGATTACGCGTTTTATGTATCCTTCTTTCCGCAGCTGGTGGCCGGACCGATTGTGCGTGCCCGTGACTTTATTCCGCAAATCCGGAAACCGCTTTTCGTTTCTCAGGAGATGTTCGGGCGGGGGATTTTCCTTATTCTCTCCGGTTTGTTCAAGAAAGCAATCATTTCCGATTATATCAGTGTCAACTTCGTGGAGCGTATCTTTGATAATCCGACCCTTTATTCCGGTCTCGAGAATCTGATGGGAGTATACGGGTATGCTTTGCAGATTTACTGTGACTTCTCCGGATATAGCGATATGGCTATCGGTATCGCTCTGCTGTTGGGCTTTCATTTTAATCTCAACTTTAATTCTCCTTATAAGTCCGCCTCCATTACTGAATTTTGGCGGCGTTGGCATATCTCATTGTCCAGTTGGTTGCGCGATTACTTGTACATATCCTTGGGAGGAAACCGGAAAGGTAAGTTCCGCCAGTATCTGAATCTGATTATTACCATGTTTCTGGGTGGATTGTGGCACGGAGCTTCCTGGAACTTTGTACTTTGGGGAACATTTCACGGCATCGCTTTGGCGGTGCATAAGATGTGGATGTCCATCATAGGTCGTAAGAAAGGAGAACAAAGTCATGGCTGGCGTCGTGTATTCGGAGTCATTATCACTTTCCACTTTGTCTGTTTCTGCTGGATATTCTTCCGTAATGCCGATTTTCAGAACTCGATGGATATGTTGAGACAGATATTCACCACTTTCCGTCCGCAGCTTTTCCCGCAGTTGATCGAAGGCTACTGGCGCGTGTTTGCTTTGATGCTGCTCGGCTTTCTGCTTCATTTCACTCCGGATAGTTGGGAAAATGCTGCTTGCCGTGGAGTTATTCGCTTGCCGTTCTTAGGGAAAGCTCTGCTGATGGTGGCTCTGATTTATCTGGTCATTCAGATGAAGAGTTCGGAGATTCAGCCGTTTATTTATTTCCAGTTTTAGCTTTCTTTCCACACTGTTTTGAATTAAATGATAGTCAATAGTATCTTGAATGGGGCTGACTAAAAAGTCAATAGTATCTTAAATCTCCTCCTTCGGGAAGGAGGAGTACCCATAGGGGGAGGTGGTAGGTGAATACATTACTCTATCATTTTCAATAAAAAAGGAACAAACATTATTTCTCCTACCACCTCGGTCTTCGACCACTCCTCCTTCCCGAAGGAGGAGAATGGAGATACTACCGACTTTTGGGTCATCCCCAATGGAGATACTACTGTTTGATTCATTTTTAAACAGTTGTGAACAAATCTCTATGTAATCTGTATTTTAGTCTATGGACGTGTGTGGTATTTTGCGCTAGCTTTGCCACGAACAGATAAATAGACATACTATGAGACATAGAATCCTCTTTTTCTTTTTGGCTTTTATTGGAATAAGCCAGTTCGTGACATCGTCCGATGTCCGTAATAAATATAATTTCAATTCAGACTGGTTGCTTTATGTGGGTGATGTTCCCGAGGCAAAGCAGCCGCGTTTTTCTGATTCGGAGTGGAAGAAAGTGACTTTACCGCATGCCTTCAATGAAGATGAGGCTTTCCGCCTGAGCATTGATGAACTGACCGATACGATTATGTGGTATCGGAAACATTTCCGTCTGCCTGCCAACAGCAAGAATAAGAAAGTTTTTGTAGAGTTTGAAGGAGTCCGTCAAGGGGCGGATTTCTATATAAATGGTCAGAATGTCGGCCTGCACGAGAATGGTGTCATGGCTGTCGGTTTTGATCTGACTCCTTATATTAAGTACGGACAGGAAAATGTAATCGCAGTCCGCATCGACAATGACTGGAATTATAAAGAACGGGCGACGGGCACGAAATACCAGTGGAGCAATAAGAACTTTAATGCCAATTATGGCGGTATCCCCAAAAATGTATGGCTGCACGTCACCGACCGTCTGTATCAGACTTTACCTTTATATAGTAATCTCAAAACGACCGGAGTCTACATCTATGCCGAAGACATCCGTGTGAAATCGCGCAAGGCCATTATTCATGCGGAATCTGAAATCAGAAACGAATATAACCGTGATAAGCAGGTTTCCTATCAAGTAGAACTGATAGACCGTGATGGTACATCGATCCAAACATTCGAAGGAACAAAGGCGGTAGTGAAACCGGGTGAAACAATCACGCTGAAAGCGGCATCCGAAGTGGATAACCTGCATTTCTGGAGCTGGGGATATGGCTATCTGTATACAGTAAAGACAAGCCTGTGGGTAGATGGCAGGAAAGTGGACGAAGTTGCCACCCGCACCGGATTCCGTAAAACGCGCTTCGGTAAAGGAATGATCTGGCTGAATGACCGTGTCATTCAGATGAAGGGCTTTGCCCAGCGGACAAGCAATGAATGGCCGGGAGTCGGGATGAGCGTACCTGCCTGGCTGAGCGATTATAGCAATCATCTGATGGTGGAGGGCAATGCGAACCTCGTGCGCTGGATGCATGTCACCCCGTGGAAACAGGATATCGAGTCGTGCGACCGTGTAGGATTGATTCAGGCTATGCAGGCGGGAGATGCCGAAAAAGATTGTGAAGGACGTCAGTGGGAACAGCGTACGGAATTGATGCGCGACGCCATCATCTATAACCGTAATAATCCGAGTATCTTATTTTATGAATGCGGCAATGAGTCCATCAGTCGTGAACACATGATTGAGATGAAAGCGATACGTGATTTGTACGATCCTCACGGCGGCCGTGCAATCGGTTCCCGTGAAATGCTGGATATCCGCGAAGCGGAATATGGAGGCGAAATGCTGTATATCAATAAGAGTGCGCATCATCCGATGTGGGCAATGGAGTATTGCCGTGACGAGGGATTGCGCAAATACTGGGATGATTATTCCTATCCTTATCACAAGGATGGAGACGGCAGCAATTCTTATAAGTCCACCGTTACCAACAAAGTACAGAAGAAAGTGGATGCCCGTGTCTACAACCGTAATCAGGATTCCTTTACCATCGAAAATATTATTCGCTGGTTCGATTACTGGCGAGAACGTCCGGGAACGGGTGACCGTGTAAGTTCGGGTGGCGTGAAGATTATCTTCTCCGATACCAATACGCACTATCGCGGAGTAGAAAATTATCGTCGTAGCGGAGTAACCGACGCCATGCGTATTCCTAAAGATCCCTTCTTTGCACATCAGGTGATGTGGGACGGCTGGGTAGATACGGAATGTCCCCGCATCTATATCGTCGGTCATTGGAATTATAATGACACGGTAGTGAAACCGGTATATGTCGTATCGAGTGCCGATAAAGTAGAATTATTTCTGAATGGTAAGTCTTTGGGCTATGGTGAACAGGATTATCATTTTCTGTATACCTTCAAAGATATCGCTTTCGTACCGGGCAGACTGGAGGCCGTAGGATACGACGAAAACGGAAAAGAATGTTGCCGTACTCAGTTGCAGACTGCCGGCAAGCCGGAACAGATTCAATTGAGTTTCATCCAGAGTCCCGAAGGATGGAAAGCGGATGGTGCCGATATGGTATTGCTTCAGGTAGAAGTCATGGATAAAGACGGCAACCGTTGCCCGCTGGCAAATGACTTGATACACTTTGAAGTAGAAGGACCTGCCGAATGGCGTGGCGGCATCGCACAAGGAGAAAATAATTATATCCTTTCAAAAGACTTGCCGGTAGAATGCGGTATCAATCGTGCTTTGATCCGTTCGCTCACTACTGCCGGAAACGTCCGTATCACAGCGAAGGCCGACGGATTGAAGCCGGCAGAAATCAGCCTTACTTCCTCACCTGTCGAAGTGAAAAACGGTTTGAGCAACTATATCCCCGGTGATGAACTGGAAGGCAGGCTGACTCGTGGCGAGACTCCGCAGACTCCTTCATACAAGGTCTCAAAAGTGGATGTTGGTATCGTTTCCGCCATTGCCGGAGCCAATAATGAGAGTACAGTCAACAGTTTCGATGATAATGAACTGAGCGAATGGCGGAATGACGGGAAAGCAGCTACCGCATGGATTACCTATAAGTTGGAACGTGCCGCACGGGTGGATGAAGTCTGCATGAAACTGACTGGATGGCGTATGCGCAGTTATCCGCTGGAGATATATGCAGGCAAAGAACTGATATGGAGCGGAGATACGGATAAGAGTCTGGGATACGTCCACTTGGATGTAAAACCGGTACTGACCAATGAAATTACCATCCGGCTGAAAGGTACAAGCAAAGAAGGAGATGCCTTTGGACAAATAGTGGAAGTTGCCGCCCCCGTTGCCAATGAACTGGATTTGTTTAAAGCGAAGGATGGGGACAAGACCGGCCATGAATTGCGTATTGTAGAAATAGAGTTCAAGGAGAACTTGTTGAAATAGTTTTTTAGGGTTTGTATGATTGGTTTTCCAAGGACCGTCCATCGTACTGTCAGTATAGTGACATCATCTGTCTTTTTTGATCAGAATGTGTCTTCTTTACTGGCAGACTGAAGGACGTTGTTCCTTGATTTCAACCTTTGAATTTAGCAATAAGATGGAACATTATTAAAATATTTTCTCTTTCTTTGCAATAACGAAAAAACATTGAACCTTATGGATTACCCATTGAATAATCAGCCGGCTACTGATCGCTACGATCGCATGCAATATAAATACTGTGGCAAGAGTGGCTTGCAACTGCCTCTCATCTCTTTAGGATTGTGGCATAACTTCGGTAGTGTAGATAACTTTAGTGTAGCGACCGACATGATTAAATATGCCTTCGACCATGGCATCACCCATTTCGATCTTGCTAATAACTATGGCCCTGTGCCGGGAAGTGCCGAAACTAATTTCGGACGGATTCTCAAAGAAAACTTCCAGGGATACCGGGATGAGATGATAATCTCCTCCAAAGCCGGACATGATATGTGGGCAGGACCTTATGGCGGTAACAGTTCCCGCAAAAACCTGATGGCAAGCATCGATCAGAGTCTGCGCCGGACAGGGCTGGAGTATTTTGATATCTTCTATAGTCATCGCTATGACGGAGTCACTCCGGTAGAAGAAACCATTCAAACGTTGATTGATATTGTAAAGCAAGGAAAAGCTCTGTATATCGGAATCTCAAAATATCCTCCTCTGCAAGCGCGGATTGCTTATGAAATGATGGCAAAAGCAGGCGTTCCTTGTCTTATCAGCCAGTATCGTTATAGTATGTTCGACCGTGCAGTTGAGGCTGAAAGCCTTCCTTTGGCTGCCGAATACGGTTCCGGCTTTATCGCCTTTTCCCCTTTGGCGCAAGGATTACTGACGGATAAATATCTGAATGGCATCCCCGAAGGCTCACGCGCGGCACGTCCTTCCACTTTTCTGCAACGTTCGCAAGTGACGCCTGAAAAGGTGGAGGCTGCCCGACAATTGAATGAAATCGCCCGTCACCGTGGACAGACGCTGGCAGAAATGGCTTTGGCATGGGTGCTGAGAGACGAACGGATGACATCGGTCATAGTAGGAGCGAGCTCAGTGAATCAGCTGGCAGACAATTTGCAGGCTTTAAACCAGTTGGAATTTACTGCTGAAGAATTAAACGGGATAGAACGAATTTTGTGTAAAGTCTGATGGCTCTATTGGGATAATTGGACTGTCATTTGCTGAGAGTGATTAAAAGATTATTAATCATAATTGGCGCACCAAACTTATTTTTTTATACATTTGCAACGGACTCTTCCGCAGAAAGCCTCCGGGTGGTGGGGGAGCCGTGTATATAGAGAAGACGTTTACAAGCGTTTGTCTTTCGTGTTTCAGAACTTCGCAAACTTTGACCACCGGAATGACGAATAGCAACTAAGACGTCCTCCTGATGTGTATTTATATACATCCGTGCCTCTTTTTGAGAAAACAAAGGGAGGTTACGGGTGTTGTACATATCGGCGTGGGCTTTCTGCGTTGTTCGTTCTCGGTGGTGGGCATTGCGAAGGCCTTGAACATGGAACGGACGAAGGTAAGATTCCCACGCTTTTTTATATATTCCTTTCATCTTACATTTATCCGTTTACCCGGTGGGAGTCAGGGGGACACTCATAGGAAGATTGGGCATGATTCATGCGGGACAGCTTATCGAACGTACGCTTCACGAACAGGGACGCACAGTTACCTGGTTCGCCGGACAGTTATGCTGTACACGTCCCAATATATACAAGATATTCAAGAAGGAAAATATCGACATCCATCTTCTTTGGCGCATTTCGTGCATACTCGATCATGATTTCTTCCGCGATTTATCCGATAACATCCGTATCGGTACTTCTTCATGTGTATCCAAATAAGATACATTTCTGTATCCTATCCGGAACTATGATTTCTCCTGCTGGTATACTCCTTTCGCATACCTTTGCGGCATATTAACATAAAATCACAAAAGAATATGAAAAAGCTGATTCTAATTATGATGCTGGTTTTCGGTTGTGTCATTGGGACGTATGCGCAAAAGACTGTCTTTAAGTTTCGTGATGCGCAGGCACGTGCCGGAGATGCAGTAACCGAAGTTTGTGTAAAGCCTACAGTTGTAGAGGTGAAAATTCTTGAAGAGAAAGGACGAATAAAGGATGTATGGACACTGAGCAGAGAAGAGGTGGAAGTTGCCATGAAGGGTGAGCTTGATAACATCCGTGCATGGGGAACTTATTTGTCCACTATCAAGAACGATTGTGATGTAATCATGGGAGCCACTTTTAAGATAGAGGATGATGAAAAGTCGGGAGGATATACGGTTACGGTCGTAGGTTATCCGGGCGTGTTCACCAACTGGCATACTGCCACGACAGAAGATTACGAATGGATACGTATCCAGAAACTTTCGGGTGCCGATGATAGAACCAAAATAGCACCTGTCATAAAGAACAAGAATTAATAACCAAAAAACATAGACAATAATGAAAAAAGTATTATCAATTGTTGCTGCGCTTTTGTTGTGCGTAGGAACACAGGCACAGATTGTATCATCCAGAAGTGCAATCGTCAAGACTCAAAAGCAAGCGAGTAACACACAATGGTTCCTGCGTGCAGGCCTGAACATCATGAACCTCAACGGTGACGGAGTTGAAGCGGATTCAAATATTGGCTACAATGCTACATTCGGCTATCAAAAGCCTATGGGCGGTGCCGGAGCATATTGGGGAATGGAATTCGGCCTCGGTTCCCGTGGGTTTAAAGCCGATGAAATGAAATGTATCGCACACAATATTCAATATTCACCGTTCACTTTCGGATGGAAAATTGGAGTAGCGGACAATCTTAGCATCGATCCGCATCTGGGTGTTTTTGCCAGTTATGACTATACCAGCAAAATGAAAGAAAGTGGTGAAAGCATCAGCTGGGGAGATTTTGCAGATTATCTGGAAGTGGATTACAATCATTTCGATGCCGGTATGAATATTGGCGTAGGACTGTGGTATGACCGTTTCAATCTGGATTTCACTTATCAGCGTGGATTCATTGACGTATTTTCCGATCTCGATGGAATCAAGACTAGTAACTTTATGATCCGTCTGGGGATTGCTTTCTAATTGAGACACATATTTTAATCATATAAATTTCAGCATTTGCGCTCTTTTCTTTTGATGGAAAAGACGTGAATGCTGTTTTCTTAAACATAGCGGCGTATGATAACAAGACTGAGACTTTGGGTAATTGTATTTTTATTGGGTGGAGTACTGCCCTCTTTGATTGCACAAACTTTTACTGAACAAAAGAATACTTATCCGCTCAGTGCGGACGGCAGCAAATATGTAGTCAACGGATTCATTCCTTTCAGTCCGATGAACGATGAAAGTATTTATGCTAATGCTCTGTTGTGGACTATTAAAAACGTTTGCTCTGCACAGCGTGACGGAATAACAGAAGTAAGCATTCCTGCCAAGAGTTTTAGTTGTAACCTGGTGCTTACTTCCCAGGCGGATGCCAAACAAAAGAATACGTACTATTGTACGGCCCAATTTCAGGTAAAAGATGGGAAGCTGGTCTATTATCTTTCCAATATTCAGATAGAATCATCGGTGGTTATAATGAAGAAAGTCACTCCGATGGAAAAACTACAACCTGAGAAGAAGCCTTCTCACCAGGAAACCATGGATGACTTTGTGCAAATAGAATCGCAGATGCTGAACAAACTGTTTGATTTTGTCAGCACAAACCAGCTTTCTCCTATCACCCATTGGAATGAAATAAATATCGGCAAACCGGTAAAGGGGATGACAGAAGATGAATGCCTGCTGGCTTTTGGCAAACCACAAACAATCTCAGAATCAAATGGTGAAGTGCAATGGATGTATTCCAGCTCTTTCTATCTTTTTTTCAAAAACGGGTGCGTGGAAACGATTATAAAATAAAGAAAAGAAGTAATCCCGAAATTGCTTCTCGTGTCTTATCATCTTTCTATTGATCGGCTATTGTGTATGTCTTTGGTAAGAGGAAGTCAGTGTGTGTGATAAAATGATCTGAAAAGTAGTGAAGATTTACTGGAAATTCTATCGCCCTTATGATGAACTTGAACTTGGGGAGTTGTGATTTGTTATTGATGTTTATTGTTTTAGTGATAGTTCCTGTTTTTAAGCTTAAAACTTTGACAATAAGCCTGTTTTTTTATTTTTATTTGGTGGTAATATATCTGTGATTGTGTATGAATATGTATAGTATTTAAGCTTGCTATTACTAGTTGAAAGGATAATAAAAGTGTTGGGTGTTTGAGACTTTTTTTCGATATCTTGTTATTATATATTTGTGCACATTGACTCTTTGTTTATCTTAAAGCGGAACTTATATTTGAGATAAACAAAGGTTCTATTTGAAATGAACAGACATTTTGCTTTATGCTTTCTCCACAGTAATTCAACGCGACTTTTGCTCTCATGCCCTAACAGATTGTCTGTATGCCTTTATTCATCTTAGTTTCAGGTATGGCAGCAAGTGTGGTAGCAGTTATGAGAGCAAGTGTTTGCTCTCACTCTTCCATGTATCATTATCTGTCATTTGTTTGATGTTGTCATTTGATTTACAGTGTATTAATGTCTGAGGTGTCAATTATTAATGATTGATATTTCAGACATTAATAATTGATAAATCATCCTTTAATAGTTGATAACTCCGCTGTTTTTGAGTGATAAATGATTTATTGTTTCTTGGAAGAGCAGGTTAATCGAACAGTTGGTGCGGTCAAGTTAATTGAATCATATAAGTAAGGGATCAGTTTCCTGCCTTGTTTCATTCATTCCATCGGCTGGAACCACTGTTTTCAAGCGTCCGGAACTTTGGTTTCACGGCTTTGAAACTAAAGTTTCAAGCCGATGAAACTTTAGTTCCAAGCAGGAGAAACAAAAGTTTCAAGCGGGAGAAACTAAAAAGCTCTGTACTTCCCTAATAATGGTTGACTTGTTTATCTCTAATAGCTGCTATGTGTTGACTAGAAATATTACTAACCCTGGCAGCTGTTTACTTTATTATTTATTATTCCTGCCTCCGGTTTACTTATTTTTTTCTTATTCCTTTAACCGGTTGACTCTTCTCTTTGAAAGAAGAAAAAAGAAAGGAACTCACCCTTTTTCCTCTTTCTATCCCGCTAGCAGGGCATTCTTGGTCTTTTCATAAGCAAATGTACATATTTATTTTTAAGCAAGTGCTACATTCAGATACTTTTCTCTGTAGCTTATCCATCTTTTCCTGATAGGTCCTTGCATTTCTCCTGCCTGTACCGGGGTAAGCATATCCAAGCTCATATGAGGCCTTTCGTTGTTATAGAAGTGAACGGCTGTTGCTACAGCTTTTCTGACTTCCTGTATTGAACTAAAGCGCATTCCTTGCAGCAATTCATTCTTTATAATGCCATTCACACGCTCAGCTATGGCATTGTCCTTGGGATTGCCATCCTCTGTCATGCTGGGAAGAATCCCGTTATGTCGTAATATGGCAATATAATCCGCACTGGCATATTGTACGCCTCGGTCGGAGTGATGGATCAAACCCTTAATCTCCTTTGCAGCTATGCGTCTGACTGCCATTTCCAGAGCTTCCACTGTGTAACAGCTTCCCAGAGTATCACCTACGCAATACCCAATGATCTCCTTCGTATAGGCGTCTGTCACCAGAGACAGGTAGCAGAACACATAACTGCCGTCAGGCAACCATATGGTAATGTAAGTGATATCACTAACCCACAGCTGATCAGGATGTTCTAATAGCAATGTCCTGGTTAAATCAGGATACTGTGGCAAGTGATGAGAGGAGTCTGTCGTACGTGGAGCCCGAAAACGTTTGCGTATTGTCAGCTTATACTTGGACAATATAGCACAGAAACAGTCACGCCCAACAAAGGCCTGGCTGGTGCCGAACTCATTACGGTACATCAGCCAAAGTTTCATCCCCCCAATACCAGGGTCCTTTGAACGCACACGTTTGACAAACTCAAGAACAAAACGTTCACGGGCCGAACTATCCGTACTATGGTCAACATACTTATAAAAGGCTTGCTTTGTTACACCAAACAATTTGCAAAGAGAGACCACCGTATAGGCATGCCTCCCTTTACAAAGCCTTTTTATTGTTTGGTACCAGCTTTTTTTCGGATAGGAAGATTAAACATCTCCTCGGCAACATCAATCATCGTATCGAAGGCGTGCGCACGCATTTTAGCATCTTTAAGCTCTGCACGTAAACGCTCATTCTCAAGACGTAAGGCAGTAATTGAGGAGGATTCATCCGAGGACTTGGGAGACTTGTTCTTTTTCATATAAGCGGATATTTCAGGATTAGAATCCTCAAAGATACGAACCCAACGCCAAAATGTAATGCGGGCAATCCCTTTTTCTTGGGCAAAACGAGAAACTGAGAAATTCGAACGATAGAAATCGCCAAGAAGTTCAAGCTGATAAGGACTAAAGGTCATGTCACTCTTTTTCATCTTTTATTCATTTTAGTTGATACTTATAGTAGTCAACCAAATCCAGGGTAAGACACTCTGTATAGCCCAACCAACAGCCCATAAGTAACCATTGAAAACAAGGCAGTGTGACAGCAAAATTTGCCGTCACACTGCCGTCACCTACTGTTGTCACCTCATTAATTATTCATACTCAATCAATTACACCCGACACCGTGACAGATGACAGCAAATTATAGTTTTTTATTTTCATAGAGAGCCTGGCTGACACGTAAGTAGGGGTTGACTAAAAAGTCCCCCTAAGAATGTTAATCCAATTGTTGCGGATGGCAGAGTTTTTTCTTTTTCCAATAGTGTAGAACTTTAAAAGACTCCTGTCTCTACCCTTTTTTCGTATTTTCCTCCCTTGCTACGATTTCCCCTTCTTCCTGCCTTCTTCCTTTTCAGTCTTTCAATCTTTCAATCCCCTTTTCCTCCATCCTTTCCCTTGTGCATACGCCCGTGCCCTCGCCCTTCTAACGCGCGTGTGAATATAATAATGTGCACTCCTTTCCTCTGTTCCTCCTCCATCCAAGAATTTTATGTTCTACAACATCCTTATAATTCAACACTTTAGCTTCTATCCTCAAAAATAATTCAAAAAAAGAGTGATTTAAGTTTGGAGCATATTTGAAAAGGGCGTACTTTTGCACCCGCTTTCCAAGAGAAGAAAGCCTTGTTAAATTGACTTAGTGTAAAAGCGCAGTACTGCTTGACCATAAGAACAAAAAAACTTCCGATAAAGTTTGGAAGATAAAGCTAAAAGTTCTTATCTTTGCAGTCCGATTCGCAAAGAAAAGGCGTTTTGTTTTTCTTCTTTACCTTCTTTCCCTTTCGCTAAGAGAGTCTGAGAAACGATAGAAAAAGAAAAGCGAAAAAACTTCCGAAAACATTTGGTAGTTAAAATAAAACCTCTTACCTTTGCACCCGCTTTTAAAACGAAAGCAAGATGTTCTTTGAAATATTGATAAACAATACAAGTAGTACAAGAAAAAAATAGAACCGTCAATACTTGTCTTATATATATTAATATGTGTGAGACGTAAGGTATTAATGAAGTCAATAAATTGTACGGCATCCTGAACAGAGCAAAAATCAGCTTTATGCTGACTAACAATACTTTTACAATGAAGAGTTTGATCCTGGCTCAGGATGAACGCTAGCTACAGGCTTAACACATGCAAGTCGAGGGGCAGCATTTCAGTTTGCTTGCAAACTGGAGATGGCGACCGGCGCACGGGTGAGTAACACGTATCCAACCTGCCGATAACTCGGGGATAGCCTTTCGAAAGAAAGATTAATACCCGATGGTATAATCAGACCGCATGGTTTGATTATTAAAGAATTTCGGTTATCGATGGGGATGCGTTCCATTAGGCAGTTGGTGAGGTAACGGCTCACCAAACCTTCGATGGATAGGGGTTCTGAGAGGAAGGTCCCCCACATTGGAACTGAGACACGGTCCAAACTCCTACGGGAGGCAGCAGTGAGGAATATTGGTCAATGGGCGCAGGCCTGAACCAGCCAAGTAGCGTGAAGGATGACTGCCCTATGGGTTGTAAACTTCTTTTATATGGGAATAAAGTTTTCCACGTGTGGAATTTTGTATGTACCATATGAATAAGGATCGGCTAACTCCGTGCCAGCAGCCGCGGTAATACGGAGGATCCGAGCGTTATCCGGATTTATTGGGTTTAAAGGGAGCGTAGGTGGACAGTTAAGTCAGTTGTGAAAGTTTGCGGCTCAACCGTAAAATTGCAGTTGATACTGGCTGTCTTGAGTACAGTAGAGGTGGGCGGAATTCGTGGTGTAGCGGTGAAATGCTTAGATATCACGAAGAACTCCGATTGCGAAGGCAGCTCACTGGACTGCAACTGACACTGATGCTCGAAAGTGTGGGTATCAAACAGGATTAGATACCCTGGTAGTCCACACAGTAAACGATGAATACTCGCTGTTTGCGATATACAGTAAGCGGCCAAGCGAAAGCATTAAGTATTCCACCTGGGGAGTACGCCGGCAACGGTGAAACTCAAAGGAATTGACGGGGGCCCGCACAAGCGGAGGAACATGTGGTTTAATTCGATGATACGCGAGGAACCTTACCCGGGCTTAAATTGCATTTGAATATATTGGAAACAGTATAGCCGTAAGGCAAATGTGAAGGTGCTGCATGGTTGTCGTCAGCTCGTGCCGTGAGGTGTCGGCTTAAGTGCCATAACGAGCGCAACCCTTATCTTTAGTTACTAACAGGTCATGCTGAGGACTCTAGAGAGACTGCCGTCGTAAGATGTGAGGAAGGTGGGGATGACGTCAAATCAGCACGGCCCTTACGTCCGGGGCTACACACGTGTTACAATGGGGGGTACAGAAGGCAGCTACCTGGTGACAGGATGCTAATCCCAAAAGCCTCTCTCAGTTCGGATCGAAGTCTGCAACCCGACTTCGTGAAGCTGGATTCGCTAGTAATCGCGCATCAGCCATGGCGCGGTGAATACGTTCCCGGGCCTTGTACACACCGCCCGTCAAGCCATGAAAGCCGGGGGTACCTGAAGTACGTAACCGCAAGGAGCGTCCTAGGGTAAAACTGGTAATTGGGGCTAAGTCGTAACAAGGTAGCCGTACCGGAAGGTGCGGCTGGAACACCTCCTTTCTGGAGCGATGTCGTAACAACGATTTCATAGGTTCTATTATTGTACTACTGGTACTTGTTTATTTATAACATATAGATCAACCATCTATAGAAGTATAGATAGAGATAAACAAGAGAAAAGAAAGAAGCCGAGTCTAACATCAGGTAGACAAGGTTGAACTAGTCCTATAGCTCAGTTGGTTAGAGCGCTACACTGATAATGTAGAGGTCGGCAGTTCAACTCTGCCTGGGACTACTCCGAACAAAAATTGTCGTTGTCAATTCATTATTGCAATGTTCAATTACTCTTGGGGGATTAGCTCAGCTGGCTAGAGCATCTGCCTTGCACGCAGAGGGTCAACGGTTCGAATCCGTTATTCTCCACAGTCTCTGAAAAGAGAAACGATCTTTGACATGATGTACAAAAAGTAAAATTTAGTAAAGAGCTAAAAGTATATATCGAACCGTACGTTTTAAGTACAACACTATTAAGTACTTTGGGTTAATACCTGATACTTAATACCTGATACTTAAAAGTAAGTTTGAAAGAAAGTAAGCAAGGGCGCATGGCGGATGCCTTGGCTCTCGGAGGCGATGAAGGACGTGATAAGCTGCGATAAGCTCTGGGTAGGTGCAAATAACCTTTGATCCAGAGATTTCCGAATGGGACAACCCGGCATTCTGAAGGAATGTCATCCATCTTTGATGGAAGCTAACGCAGGGAACTGAAACATCTTAGTACCTGTAGGAAAAGAAAATAATAATGATTCCCCTAGTAGTGGCGAGCGAACGGGGAATAGCCCAAACCACCCATGTTACGGCATGTGTGGGGTTGTAGGACCACGATGTCGCAAGACATTTGATGAGTAGAATCCTCTGGAAAGTTGAACCATAGACGGTGATAGTCCGGTATACGAAGTCAAATTAAGCGTAGTGGTATCCTGAGTAGCGCGGGACACGAGAAATCTTGCGTGAATCTGCCGGGACCATCCGGTAAGGCTAAATACTCCCGAGAGACCGATAGCGAACCAGTACTGTGAAGGAAAGGTGAAAAGCACTTCGAATAGAAGAGTGAAATAGTCCCTGAAACCGTGCGCCTACAAGCGGTCGGAGCTGCTTAAGCAGTGACGGCGTGCCTTTTGCATAATGAACCTACGAGTTACTTTTTCCGGCAAGGTTAAGCATCTTGAGATGTGCAGCCGAAGCGAAAGCGAGTCTGAACAGGGCGTCGAGTCGGAAGGAGTAGACGCGAAACCAAGTGATCTACCCTTGGTCAGGTTGAAGGTTAGGTAACACTAACTGGAGGACCGAACCGATAAGCGTTGAAAAGCTTCCGGATGAACTGAGGGTGGGGGTGAAAGGCTAATCAAACTTGGAGATAGCTCGTACTCCCCGAAATGCATTTAGGTGCAGCCTTGTGAGTTACTAATGTGAGGTAGAGCGACTGATAAGATGCGAGGGCTTCACCGCCTATCAAGTCTTGATAAACTCCGAATGCGCATTAGTTCTATCACAGGAGTGAGGGCATGGGTGCTAAGGTCCATGTCCTAAAGGAGAAGAATCCAGACCATCAGCTAAGGTCCCCAAATAAACACTAAGTTGAACTAACGAAGTCAGATTGCTAAGACAGCTAGGATGTTGGCTTGGAAGCAGCCATTCATTTAAAGAGTGCGTAACAGCTCACTAGTCGAGGAGTTTGGCGTGGATAATAATCGGGCATTAAGTGTTTTACCGAAGCTATGGGATCAGTAATGATCGGTAGGGGAGCATTCCACTCTGCGTCGAAGGTGAAGCGTGAGCTTTGCTGGAGCGTGTGGAAAAGCAAATGTAGGTATAAGTAACGATAAAGGGGGTGAGAAACCCCCTCGCCGAAAGACTAAGGTTTCCTGATCAACGCTAATCGGATCAGGGTTAGTCGGGTCCTAAGGCCCAGCCGAACGGTGAGGCCGATGGCAGAACAGGTTAATATTCCTGTACTACCTTAAGGAGTGACGTGGAGACGGAGCAGTGACAGCGCCGCGGACTGACGGAATAGTCCGTTGAAGGGTGTAGATGTTGATCATCCCAGGCAAATCCGGGATGAGAGTCGAACCTGATAGTATGGAGCGTTCTTCGGAACAATCCAATAGTGCGTGTAAGCATACTCCCAAGAAAATCCGCTAAACTTAATCCTTGAGGTACCCGTACCGCAAACGGACACACGTAGTCGGGTTGAATATACTAAGGCGCTTGAGTGATTCACGGTTAAGGAACTAGGCAAATTGACCCTGTAACTTCGGGATAAAGGGTCCCAACGAGAGTTGGGCGCAGAGAATAGGTCCAGGCAACTGTTTAACAAAAACACAGGGCTGTGCCAAATTGAAAGATTACGTATACAGCCTGACACCTGCCCGGTGCTGGAAGGTTAAGAGGAGATGTCATCGCAAGAGAAGCATTGAATTGAAGCCCCAGTAAACGGCGGCCGTAACTATAACGGTCCTAAGGTAGCGAAATTCCTTGTCGGGTAAGTTCCGACCTGCACGAATGGTGTAATGATCTGGACACTGTCTCAACCGTGAGCTCAGTGAAATTGTAGTATCGGTGAAGATGCCGATTACCCGCGATGGGACGAAAAGACCCCGTGAACCTTTACTATAGCTTAACATTGAATTTGGGTAATTGATGTGTAGGATAGGCCGGAGACTTTGAAGCAGGTACGCCAGTATTTGTGGAGTCGCTGTTGAAATACGGCCCTTTGATTATTTGAGTTCTAACTCGTAGTTGCGAGGACACTGTTTGGTGGGTAGTTTGACTGGGGTGGTCGCCTCCAAAATAGTAACGGAGGCTTCTAAAGGTGCCCTCAGGACGATTGGTAACCGTCCGTAGAGTGTAATGGCATAAGGGCGCTTGACTGGGAGACTAACAAGTCGATCAGGTAGGAAACTAGAGCATAGTGATCCGGTGTTTCCGTATGGAAGGGACATCGCTCAAAGGATAAAAGGTACTCCGGGGATAACAGGCTGATCCCTCCCAAGAGCTCATATCGACGGAGGGGTTTGGCACCTCGATGTCGGCTCGTCACATCCTGGGGCTGGAGAAGGTCCCAAGGGTTGGGCTGTTCGCCCATTAAAGTGGCACGCGAGCTGGGTTCAGAACGTCGTGAGACAGTTCGGTCTCTATCTATCGTGGGCGTATGAAATTTGCGTGGCTCTGACACTAGTACGAGAGGACCGTGTTGGACTGACCGCTGGTTTACCAGTTGTGCCGCCAGGTGCATTGCTGGGTATCTAAGTCGGGATTGGATAAGTGCTGAAAGCATCTAAGTACGAAGCCAGCCACAAGATTAGATTTCTTAGGGTCGTTAAAGACGATGACGTTGATAGGATGCAGGTGTAAAGGTGGTAACATCAAAGCCGAGCATTACTAATTGCCCGTTCACTTTCTTTCGGACGGTGCGGATCGCGATATATACGTTTAGCTTTTTTAATTGACAATTGACAAATGACAATTGACAATTGACAATTAGATTAACAGATACTTGAATTTTACTTTTTATCATGTCATAACTTATCATGACAGCTGCGATAATTGTCATTTGTCAATTGTCCATTGTCAATTGAAGAAATTCAGGTGGTTATAGCACGAGGGTTCCACCTCTTCCCATTCCGAACAGAGAAGTTAAGCCTCGTCACGCCGATGGTACTGCGTAACAGTGGGAGAGTAGGTAGCCGCCATTTTTAGAGAAGCCCTTCCGGTAGAAATACCAGAAGGGCTTTATTGTTTTGGATACTTTCGGATTTAAGACTGGAGAGGATTTATTGATTATACATATTTCTCTCAATTATTAAACTTGGCGGACTTCTTTAAAACGTATGTACGCCTAACTACTTTTAACACATAAAATCACAAACTGCGAGAACAAAACACTTTGTACGTTGTTTCAATAATAGAGTTAAACTTTTATGCTTAAATGATGTGAATAACGACAAACGGATATATTTAATTGCTACATTTGTCACCGAAATACGAGAATTCGATATAAACAACTAAAATAAATATCATGAAAGGTTCTGTGAGATTCATATTAGCGATTGTTCTGCTGATGCTATCATATAGCATAGGTGGAAATGCTATGAATATCACTTCATGTATTTCTCAGAGCGAATGCTCTTGTCAGTTGTCTGAATCAACTTCCGATACGAATTCTAATTCTTCATTTAAGACTCGTTCGCTGGGGTATGACAGATCATCCCAGTCTTTGTCTATTTCTGACGTAGAATTAGGCTTTAAATCAGTAACAGAAACATCTTCTAATAATTATCGTCTGCGTAGAATCATTGAATCCAATGATTTCTTTAAAGACGTTATGTATAAGTTCTTCTTGTTAAGAGAAAACTCACTTGTATTAGATCAAAGTAAATCCTATTATTCGGATAAGGATCCACATTACTCCATTATCTGTAGCGACTACTACGTGTTCGCTCTAAGACGTATCCTTATTTAATTACTTATCCCATCTTATTTACTTTTTCGTACCCTGTATGAAGCTGTGTGACTTTCATTCTTGAAAAGTCACAGGGTCTATAGCGCAGTGTATCTAATCATTTGAAAATTTTCTAAATAACTAAAATTAATATCTTAACAAAAAAACTTATTATGGAAACTACTAAAAAGTCTCAGATTGTAGGTATAAAGAATGCCGGTATCGTAATCATCTGCTGTTTCATTGTAGCAGTGTGTATTTTTCAGTTCCTGTTGGGAAATCCGTCTAACTTTATGAACAATGACCCTAACAACCATCCATTGAACATGTTGGGTACCATTTACAAAGGTGGTGTGATTGTGCCTGTTATTCAGACACTGTTGTTAACTGTACTCGCTTTGAGTATTGAACGCTTTTTTGCTCTTCGTTCTGCTTTCGGTAAAGGCTCGTTGGCTAAATTTGTAGCTAACATCAAAGAAGCTCTGGCTGCCGGTGACCTTAAGAAAGCACAAGAGATTTGTGACAAACAACGCGGTTCTGTTGCCAATGTAGTTACTGCTACTTTGCGCAAGTATGAAGAAATGGAAAAGAACACTGCTTTGCCTAAAGAACAAAAGCTGCTGGCTATCCAGAAAGAACTGGAAGAAGCAACTGCTCTGGAAATGCCTATGATGCAGCAGAATCTTCCGATTATCGCTACAATTACTACTTTAGGTACATTGATGGGATTGCTCGGTACTGTAATCGGTATGATCCGTTCATTTGCCGCATTGTCCGCCGGTGGTGGTGCCGACTCTATGGCTTTGTCACAAGGTATCTCTGAAGCCTTGATCAATACGGCTTTCGGTATCTTGACAGGTGCGCTGGCTGTTATTTCTTACAACTACTTCACTAACAAAATTGACAAATTGACTTACGGACTCGACGAAGTCGGATTCTCTATCGTGCAGACTTTTGCAGCTACTCATTAATTTGGCGAACCCTTTAAAATCTATTAATCATGGGTAGAGCGAAAATTAAAAAGAAAGATACGTTCATAGATATGACCGCTATGAGTGACGTAACTGTATTGCTTCTGACTTTCTTTATGTTGACATCAACATTTGTGAAGAAGGAGCCGGTGCAGGTTACCACTCCAGCCTCCGTATCGGAAATCAAGATTCCGGAGACAGATGTACTCCAGATTCTGGTTGACCAGGAAGGAAAAATATTTATGAGTCTCGACAAGCAGCAGGATATGCAGGCTGTCTTGGAGAGTATGGGTGAAGAGTATGGCATCAAGTTCACTCCGGAACAGGCAAAGAGGTTCACAGTGGCTTCTACGTTTGGAGTGCCTATCAGAAGTATGCAGAAATTCCTTGACCTCCCGGAAGATCAACGGGACAAAATTCTGAAGAATGAAGGAATTCCTTGTGATAGTACCGATAATCAGTTCAAGTCGTGGGTGCGTAATGCACGTGCCGCCAATGCTGATCTGCGAATTGCTATTAAAGCGGACGCTTCAACTCCATACTCAGTGATAAAGAACGTAATGAACTCACTTCAGGATTTGCGGGAAAATCGGTATAATCTGATTACTTCTCTCAAAGCAGAATCTGAAAATTAAAAGGGAGGAAAGACAATGAGTGCTGAAGTACAAGAGAGCAGCGGAAAAAGAGGAAAAGGCAAGCAGAAGAAAATGACTGTCCGGGTAGACTTTACCCCGATGGTGGATATGAACATGTTGCTGATTACTTTCTTTATGCTTTGTACCACGCTGAGCAAGCCTCAGACGATGGAAATAAGCATGCCGAGCAATGACAAGGATATAACTGAACAACAAAAGAGTATGGTGAAAGCCTCTCAGGCAATTACATTATTGCTGGGAGCCGATAACAAGCTCTATTACTATGAGGGAGAGCCTAACTACAAGGATTACACCTCATTGAAAGAGACTAGTTACGGGGCAAGCGGGTTACGTGCCGTACTTCTTCAGAAAAATGCTGCAGCTGTCAATCAGGTAAGAGCTTTGAAACAACAGAAGCTCGATCTGAAGATAACAGATGACGAATACAAAAAGAAGGTTTCCGAAATAAAAAGCGGAAAAAATACGCCGACCGTCATTATCAAGGCGACGGATGATGCTTCTTATATGAATCTGATTGATGCATTGGACGAGATGCAGATATGTAATATAGGTAAATATGTGATAACGGATATTGCCGAAGCTGATGAGTTCCTGATTAAGAATTATGATGCTAAGGGAGAACTGTCACAGAACTTGGCCGATAAATGATGTAACACCTAAAAAAAGAAAGTAAAATGGCAAAATTAGATTTAGCTTCTTCGGAATGGTGTCAGCTGATTTTTGAAGGCAAGAATCAAGCGTACGGCGCATATAGAATGCGTGCCAATTCACCCAGACGGCATACTATTGCAATGCTGATTGTGGTGGCGATAGCAATCGTTGGATTTACTATCCCTACGCTGCTTAAGTTGGCGACCCCGGAGCAAAAGGAAGTAATGACAGAGGTTACAACTTTGTCGAAATTGGCAGAACCGGAAATCAAACAGGAAGAGATGAAACGGGTAGAACCGGTTGCACCTCCCCCTCCTGCACTGAAGAGTTCTATTAAGTTTACTGCCCCTGTCATCAAGAAAGATGAAGAGGTGCACGAAGACGATGAGATCAAGAGTCAGGAAGAATTGACTTCTACCAAAGTGGCAATCTCCATTGCCGACGTAAAAGGTAATGACGAAGCCAACGGAGCCGATATTGCTGACCTGAAGCAAGTGGTGACACAGGCTGCGGAACCGGAAAAAGTATTTGATATGGTAGAGCAGATGCCGACCTTCCCCGGTGGACAGCAGGAACTGATGTCATACCTTGGGAAAAATATCAAGTATCCGACAATTGCACAGGAGAATGGAACACAAGGTCGCGTTATTATCCAGTTTGTGGTAGAGCGTGACGGTACTATCACCGATGTGCACGTAGCTCGTGGTGTAGACCCATACTTAGATAAAGAAGCCGTGCGTGTGGTACAAAGTATGCCGAAATGGATTCCTGGTAAACAAAATGGTAAAGCGGTACGTGTGAAATTCACCGTTCCGGTAATGTTTAGATTACAGTAAGATGATGAAGAGACAATTTTGGCTGGTAGGAATCGTTTTGTTGGCGGTGTTGAGTGCTTGCCGTTCCAAATCGGATGGACCGACGGATACGTATTCGTCTGGGGTGATATCTATTGCGGCGGATGAAAGTTTTGAGCCTATTATACAGGAAGAGATAGATGTGTTTGAAAGTCTGTATCCTTTGGCCGGAATTGTCCCTCGCTACACGACGGAAGTCGAGGCTATTAATTTACTTCTGAAAGACAGTGTCCGGTTGGCTATTGCAACCCGGACATTGACTGAGGAAGAAATGAATTCCTTTCACAGCCGCAAGTTCTTTCCCCGCGAGATTAAGCTTGCTACAGATGGTCTGGCATTAATCGTCAACCGGGACAATCCGGATTCTTTGTTGACCGTACGGGATTTCAGCCGCATCCTCACTGGTGAGGCGAAAGACTGGAAGGATATAAATCCGAACTCCCGCCTGAAGAGTATTCAGGTGGTGTTCGATAATAAAAACTCCAGCACCGTACGCTATACAATGGATTCTATCTGTGGTGGAAAACCACTGGCTACTGACAATGTCAGTGCCTTGAAGACCAATCAGCAGGTGATAAAGTATGTAGCAGAGAATCCCGGAGCAATGGGAGTCATTGGTGTGAACTGGCTGGGCAACCGCAGCGACACCACCAACCTTTCTTTCACCGAGGAAATCAGAGTAATGGCAGTGAGTGCGGAGGATGTAGCTACTCCTGCTAACAGTTATAAGCCTTATCAGGCTTACTTGTATTACGGTAACTATCCATTGGCACGACCCATTTACGCATTACTGAATGATCCTCGCAGTGCGCTGCCTTGGGGATTTGCTTCTTTTATGACATCCGACAAAGGGCAGCGGATTATATTAAAATCTGGACTTGTTCCGGCTACTCAGCCAGTGCGTATTGTCCATGTGAAAGACGAATAATAACTAAAATTAGAGACTATCATGAAAAGAGTACAAATGTTTTTAGCTGGAGCGTTTATAGCAGTTGGGTCGCTCTATGCGCAATCATCTGATGCCGAATGGCAGGCAGGAGTTGCAAAATTGAAAGAAACCATTCAGACGAATCCGGCTCAGGCCAATGAGGAAGCTGAACAGTTGATAAAAGGAAAGAATAAAAAGAATGTGGAACTTCTGGTGGCTATCGGCGAGGTATATCTGAAAGCCGGAAAACTTCCGGAAGCACAGGAGTATGCTGCTCTTGCCAAAAAGGTGAATGGCAAATCGGCTCTTGCCTCCGTACTGGAGGGAGACATCGCCTTTGAGCAGAAAAACGCCGGTCTGGCATCTCAGAAATATGAAGAAGCTATCTATTTCGATCCGAGTTGCACAGAAGCATATCTGAGATATGCGGATATTTATAAATCAGCCAATGCTGCTCTGGCCATTGAAAAACTGGAACAGCTGAAAGCCCAGGAACCGTCCAACACAGCCGTAGATAAGAAACTTGCCGAAATCTATTATTTGAAGAATGATTTTAGTAAAGCTGCCGAAGCTTATTCGCGTTTTGCGATGGGACCGACAGCGACAGAAGAGGATTTAGTGAAATATGCATTTGCCCTCTTCCTGAACCATGACTTCGAGAAGTCACTTGAAGTGGCGAATATGGGATTGAAAAAGAATGCGCGTCACGCGGCGTTCAATCGCCTGGCAATGTATAATTATACAGACCTGAAGCGCTTTGATGAAGCAATAAAAGCGGCGGATGCTTTTTTTACCGAATCGGACAAGGCTGATTATTCATATCTTGACTATATGTATTACGGGCATTTGCTCGAAGCTCTGAAGAAATATGATGAAGCTGTAGGACAATATGAGAAAGCCATACAATTAGATCCGACAAAGACGGACTTATACAAAAATATCTCTTCTGCCTATGAACAGAAGAATGATTATAAAAAAGCAATTAGTGCTTACCAGAAATATTATACATCCCTTGATAAAGAACATCAGACTCCGGATTTACAATTCCAGTTTGGCAGACTTTATTATGGTGCAGGTACGCAGACTGATTCGCTGACAATCAATGCTGAAGAGCGCAAGCAGGCTTTGATGGCCGCTGATTCTGTTTTCCATTCCATCGCAGAAGCAGCACCGGACAGCTACCTGGGTAATTTTTGGAGGGCACGTGCCAATTCCGCACTGGACCCCGAAACGACTCTTGGACTGGCGAAGCCTTTCTATGAGGAGGTAGCCACCCTGCTGGAAAGCAAGAATGATCCTCATTACAATTCAGCTTTGATTGAGTGCTACAGTTATCTTGGATATTACTACTTATTGGCTATTGAAAATCCGGCACTGAAAGCGGAAGCAATGGCGAATAAAGAAAAATCTAAGGAGTATTGGAGCAAAATTCTGGCTATAGACTCCACTAATGCTACTGCTAAAAGGGCATTGGATGGCATCAAATAGTGAATAATTTTAGTTGTTTGTCGTGACAGGAGGAGTGGAGAGTGATCTTAGCTCCTCCTTTTTTTTATTGTCACGTTTAGCTGTTTTTCAGTCTGTTACATTCCTTTGGTAAGCGTAAAGCAGTCGATGTCCGGTGCCCAGTTGTAGCTGTTACCCATACGGATATGATTGTAACCGGCTTTCAGATCAACGGGGATTGTTACTTGATTGTGCTTGTCATCCTCTCCCAGTGAATCGATTTTGGTTACGATGCCGTTGACATCTACCTCCAGTTGTCTTCCTTTGCCGAATGAATAATGAACCGTCATTTGGTAACGTCCGCCGTCTGCGCTGTATACTTCCGGCCATTCTGCGTAATTCTCCGGTTGTCCGCCCAAGAAACCTACTTTCATTTTTCCGGAAGCTTCCTGATCGGCAGCATATATGATGCCTTTCGGATTTTTGCCGAGATCATTGAACATTGGCAGGTATGCCCATTCTGCTTCATACAATGTCGGTTCCAGACGTGTTTCTCCTTCCATGCGGAGGAACATAGCGCTGTGTGCAGGAAGCGTTTGCTCAAAGACATCAGAGAAATTTCCCAAATCACTGCGTTTTGCCAAGTCACGTACTTTTACGTTCCCGCCAAATTCCAGTGCCGAGAAAGGTACGGAGAAGCTACAAACGGTGTCCGATGGATTGTAAAGAGCAACGGCACGTACATTTCCACGTTTTTGTTCGATGTCTTTTACCAGTACATAGCCTTCGTTTTCATGTTGTGCTACGTATGCCTGCAAGCCTAGCGGGTCTTGGTTCAGAGCGATTAATTCTTTGTTTGTCAGCAGTTCAAGAGAAGATTCCGGCAGACTTTCCAGATTACATCCGATCAGCAGGGGTGAGCTCATGATACACCATAAGCCGAAGTGAGCTTCTTCTTCTGTCGGGGTAAGTCCTTTTCCTCCTACTTTGCTGTTGTCGCGGAAACCGATGACCATCATATCCATGTCATTGTAATGTCCGTCTTTGGCGTAGGCAGACAAGTATAGGTTTTTGCCGACCACATATTTCAATGAACCCCAATGCGCATTGATGTCACCACTGATACGCCATGAAGTAGCTACATCCTTTGCCCATGTGCCGGGAAAAGCCCAACGGCAGATGTTGACAGAGACGTCCTTGTTTACTTTGTCGATGCTGTTCCGGATGGAAGTATAGCGTTCCTGTTCATTCAGGCCCAGTACATCTCCGCCGCAATAGTCTATCTTGATAAAGTCGAATCCCCAATCGCTGAAATAGAGTTGGGCGTCTTGTTGCTCATGTCCGTAAATACCGGCACCTACTCCTGCATGATCGTTGTCCCAGATAGAACCGCAAGTGTTGTTGCCCGCATCTGTATAAATACCGGCTTTCATTCCAAGACTATGTATATGGTCGGCAACCGGTTTCATTCCATTCGGGAAACGGTTTTTGTTGGTCTGCATTTTTCCATTGCCATCTCGTTCGCCGAAGAAACCATCATCAATATTAATATAATGATATCCTGCGTCTTTCAGACCTTTTTTAACCATCAGGTCGGCCTGATTTTTAATAATATCTTCACTGATATCTACTCGGAAGGCATTCCATGAACTCCAACCCATAATAGGGGGATTGACTGCTTTTTCACTTCCGGATTGAGAAACCTGAGTTTCTGTACAACTAACACATAACAAGGAAACTACCGCTGTGGCTAAAAGGTGGAATCTGTTTTTCATGATGTAACAGGTTGATGAATTAATGGGATTAAATAAAATATTGGTAACAAAGATATAAATGAATCTATTGGCGTGCAAATAAATTAAACTGAAAATAGAGAGGAATCGAACGAAAAAGAATTTGATTATTGAATTATCTGATGGATTATCAGTACGTTACCAAAGTGAATTAAAACAAAAAGCGACAAATGATAAAATCATTTGTCGCTTTTGTCGGAATGAGGCGACTCGAACGCCCGACCCCTACGTCCCGAACGTAGTGCGCTACCAACTGCGCTACATTCCGCTCTTGGATGTGATGTTGTTGAAAATTGAACTTTGAAAGTTTTTATTCGTAAAACTCTGATTAACATTACAATTTCTATCACATTATAATCAAATAAATAGATTGTATATATGTTAAATGTTAACTTATATTGCTCTTATTTTTTTTGACGGTGCAAAGATATGGAAAAGGTTCGATTTATCCAAATACTATAGGAATATTTTTTGGAAGGAACTTCATAATGTATTCTTTTATAATGATAAGAACAAAGCTATATCCCGTGTCCTTCTCTTTAGTGCTGACTTTTAAGACAAAGAGTTTATCTCCTAATGAGAAACTGAAATATTCATTATTAGATATACCGGCAATATGCAAAATTGAATATATACGGATATTAGTTCTAGTATATATACAATTTAAGTACCTTTCTTCCTAAGAGATGTATCCAACCTGTTGCAAAATTATATAAAATATTGTAAATGACAATATAAAATATAAACTTTTTTTAGCTAAACTATTAAAAATTAGGGGATTTGCAAAACTTTGTAATCTATACATATTTCTAGTTAATTCATTATTCGTTGAAATTCAATTAATTACAATTATATTACAGATTGGAAACTTCTCTTAGGAAGAGATATATTTGAAATGTCATTTATTTATACTCATATATATAGGGGTGTTGAAAAGGTATATGTAACATTGATTTGATATATAACGCATGTCTAAAATATTTCTATTTCCGATATATAGGACGAATGTGGTTTGAGATATATGCGTGTATGTGTGAATTTAGTAATATATAATACTTATATATATGAAAAAAAACAAATTGAAACTGTATGCAATTATGATTTTTGTGCTTCTCTGCACAGAAGTACATTGTCAGAAAGTAGCAATCAAAAGCAATTTATTGTATGATGTTACTGCAACTGTTAATGCAGGAATAGAAGTTGGCCTTGCTCCGAAATGGACATTTGATCTTTCCGCTAACTATAATGGCTGGACTTTTTCACATGAGCGTAAGTGGAAACATTGGCTTCTGCAACCAGAAGGACGTTATTGGTTTTGTGATCGTTTCGCTGGTCATTTTGTTGGTGTTCATGCTTTGGGTGGGCAGTATAACATTGGTAATCTGAACAATCATATTTCGTTTCTTGGAACAGATTTATCTGTGCTTTCTGATCGTCGTTATCAAGGTTGGTTTGCCGGTGGTGGCATTGCGTATGGTTATGCGTGGATATTGAACAAACGTTGGAATTTGGAAGCGGAGTTAGGTTTGGGCTGGATTTATACTCGCTACGACAGTTATCCCTGTGCCCAATGCGGTACAAAAATAGCCGATGGAAAATCGCATAATTATGTTGGGCCCACAAAAGCGGCAGTCAATCTCATATATACTTTTTAAATCACACAAATTACGGATATGAATAGAACAACAAAAATACTTTGTAGTAGTTTGCTATTCCTACTCTTGATGATAGGAGCAAAGGCTCAAACAATAATGGGCGGTAATGTGACAGTATCTGACCTTGCCGTGTCTCGTTCGGAAGATAAATTGTTCGTATCAATGGATATTGATGTTTCGGCATTGAGTGTAAAAAGTAACCGTGAAGTGATTCTTACGCCTAGACTGTCAGGAGAAGGTAATGAACTGAACTTACCTTCGGTGATGATAGCTGGTCGCAACCGCTATTATCATCATCTGCGCAATGGCTTGTGTACGGATGATATGATGCTTTATCAAAAAAGCAAAGTATCTGTGGTCAAATATCGTACAGTGGTACCTTATGCCGATTGGATGAAACGTGCCACGCTCAGTACGGGCAATGAAACATGCGGTTGTTGCGGCGAGGCACTTGTTGATGGCAACGAGCCTCTGTTGGTGCTTCAGTTGGAGCCGAAAGAATTTGTGCCTGCCTATGTATACATTCGTCCGAAAGCAGAACCAAAAATTAATGTATTGGAAGGTTCGGCTTATATTGACTTTCCTGTGAACCGAACAGAAATCCATGAGAATTATCGTCGTAATCCGGCTGAATTACAAAAGATACTTAATACTATTGATGCGGTGAAGAATGATGTGGATACACGGATTATCTCTGTCAGCATCAAAGGATATGCTTCGCCTGAAAGTCCCTATTCGAATAATGAACGTCTGGCGATGGGACGAACGAAAACATTGAAAGAGTATGTACGCAAACAGTACGATTTTGCCGATTCACTATTCATTACCGATAACGAGCCGGAAGATTGGGCAGGACTCGAACGTTATGTGGAAAACTCGTATCTCGAAAACAAAGCAGGTATTCTGGCATTAATCCGCAGTAACCAGGAACCGGATGCAAAAGAACGTAGCATCAAGACTGCCTTTCCAAAAGATTATGCATTCTTACTGAAAGAGGTTTATCCGGGGCTTCGTCATTCAGACTATGCAGTCAAATATGAAGTGCGTACCTATACTGATATCAACGAAATCAAGCGTCTGATTAAAACACAGCCACAGAAGTTAAGTTTGAATGAGATGTATCTTGCCGCACAGGATATGAAACTGGGGAGTGAAGAATATAATGAAACATTCGAAGTCGCTGTACGTATGTTCCCTGATGATGAAGTGGCTAATCTGAATGCTGCAAATGCCGCAATGGCTAGGGGGGATATGAAGAATGCGGAATATTATCTGAAGAAAGCTGGAAACTCACCGCAGGCTGTTTATGGTCGGGGGACATACGCTGCCTTGAAGAAGGAGTTTGATATGGCAGAGAAAATGTTTACTGAAGCTGCACATAGGGGGCTGGCTGATGCAGAGGAGATGTTAAAGCAAATAGAAGAGATAAAACATTAACAGGATCTAAATATAAAAACATAGAAATTATTAATTCATTCAAAGTTGCAGATTATGAAAAGAATTAGCAAGTATTTTTTATGCCTTTTTGCCGTAGTTCTCACAGCAGGTTGTGCTGAGGATAAACTAGGTGAAACAGAATTTGACCCTACTGTTTATGAGGGAGATAAGGCATACATGACAGTACAGGTAACTATGCCGTCTGTGCCTGGTTCGCGTAGTAATACGGTTGAAGGTGGTGGCAGCAATGTTGGTGTCGAAATCGGTAAAGATTATGAGAACAATGTGAAAAGAATGTATGTGGTACTTGCCCGCAGCACGGATAATGCATTCATTGCTTTTGGTGACATGTCGGACAAGATGAAACAATCCGCAAATAAACAGGCTTATATTGGGACTTCCGAAATAACTAAAACGCAATTGTCTCAGTTCTATAATGATACAGAAACACCAACTGATAAAAAGGAAGTGAATGTATTTATATTTTGTAACCCGACAGATGAATTGGTAGAACTTATTAGTAAAACTGAATATAAGAATACGACATGGTATAATGCAATTTGCAAGGGTGACGATGAGGAATTAGGAAAGATATGGAGCAAGAATGAAGGTGGCAGCTTTCTGATGTCCAACTATTCCATAGCTAAGCGCTTGCTCCCTAATACGATGAATGACTGGTTGTTATATAATGAAGCCACTCCGTTTAATCTTTCCGGAATAAACAATGCGGGAAGCTTGTCACAAGTAGACAACAGTGTAGGTGGTGCAGTGAAAGTAGAACGCGCAATGGCACGTTTCGATTTTAGAGATGGTAGTCGCAGTTTGCCTGAAAATATACGTCCTCAGAAAGGCAACACTTATCCGGTTGTACAAGATATTGCGCCGGACGGAACACCTGGGGCTTACATTGTAAACGTTGAATTAGGTAAAATGGCTTTGGTGAATATGAATAATAGTTTTTATTATTTGCGTCGTGTATCTGATAATGGACTTCCGGCACAAGCTAGTCTTTGCAGCCCGGAAAAGCCCTGGTTTACCGCTGTGGGAGGTGGGGAAACTCATCTTAATGGTAATTATGTCGTGGATGTGTGGGCAACCGAGAAGAATCAAGGCATTGAGACTACGAAATTAAGTGAGTATTTTAATTACCCTCTCTTTCAACCTGACGGCTCAATAGACAATACAAAGCAAGATCAATGGAACACGCATCTATTATCTACGGTTCTTGGGGGTGAAGAAGATACAGATAATAGCTGGAATACTGGTAACAAATATGGTGACTATCGTATATGGCGGTATGTAACTGAAAATACAATTCCGGGACCGGTTGACAGGCAGGTAAACGGTATAACAACCGGTATTGTTTTCAAAGGAAAAATGGTAGCTACTGAAGCTGCTGCCGCTAGCACTGACGAAGATACCAGGCACTTGGCAGAAGTTATTAATTACACTGCTTCTGGTTTAATGAAGGATTCTTATAAAGATCCGATTATTTATATGTTCGGCGGCAATTTGTATGTAAGTTGGCCAAATGTGCGAAAAGCAGTGAAAGCTGTTGCATACAACGAAGAGACCAAAACATGGAGTCGTTCTCATCCGCTTTATGTGGCTGTATATGGTACCGGTGGTACAGGTGAGGAAGGGGATGCTAGCCCTCAAGATGAAAGTAGTGCTAATTCAAAATGGAACACTTGGGACAGAAACGATAAAACACTTGAAGGTTCTTATCTCAGTGATTTCAGACAAGCAGCTACTGATGCCGGCATAACCATCTATCAGTCAAGCGAGGACAAAGACGGTGGTTGGGGCTATTATTGCTACTATTATTATTGGAATCGCCACAATGACAATGGTGTGGAAGGTGAAATGGCTCCGATGGAGTTCGCTGTAGTTCGCAACAATGTTTATAAACTTGCTGTAACTAACATTTCCCGTCTTGGGCATCCACGTATTTCAGATAATGACCCTGATAACCCAGGTCCTGATACTCCCGATGAGCGAGGTGATATTTATCTGACAGTTTCGGTAGATGTATTGCCTTGGGTAGTTCGTGTCAATAATATCGATTTCTAAGAAACCAAAGATGCATAATAAAAAACGAAATATAATTTCAGGGTTTATCAGTACGGTGCTTGGCATCGTACTGATAAATTTTGCCTTTTCATCGTGTGAGCGTATCTATGAAGATCTTGCTCCATGTCCGCATGGCGTGTCACTACGCTTCATTTACGACTACAATATGGAATATGCCAATGCATTTGCTAAGAAGGTGGATTGTCTGACATTGCTGGTCTATGATGAAAATGGCAATTATGTGGATACTCGCATAGTGACGGGTACGGAGTTGCAGGACGAGAACTATCGCATGAAGCTGGACCTCAAACAAGGAAATTATCATTTCGTAGCTTATGGTGGTCTGGCTTGTAATAAGAGCTCTTTCCTTATGAAGTATACCCCCGGAGAAGGAACTGGATATACCGATTTGCAAGTGGAACTAGATTCGGAATGCTTGACAAATCCCAGACGAAAGAACTTGCACGGTTTGTATTGGGGTGAACTTACTCTCGCTACTGCCGACCTTTACAGTGAAGGCACTGTTGAGATGATGAAGAACACCAATAATATTCGTGTTGTGTTGCAACAAATGAATGGTGAGCCGGTAGATGATAAGAAATTTGAATTTGAAATTACCGATGATAATATACTGTTCAGTTACGATAATAATTTGCTTGAGAATGGTATGGTGACATACACTCCATGGGCACAAGGGCAAGCTTCGGCAGGATTCACTGATGAGGGAAGAGAAGTGGTGGTAGCTTATGCCGAACTATCTACTTCACGGTTGATGGTGCGTGATTGGTACTCGCCTAAGCTGACGGTGCGTCGCAAAGCAGATGGTGTGGAAATTATCAATATTCCACTTATTAACTATTTGCTTATGCTTAAGAGTGATCTGTATGCAAGCATGGATTCGCAGGAGTTCCTTGATCGTGAAAGTGAATGGTCAATGATATTCTTCTTAAGCCCGAATCTTGAATGGATTAAAACTTATATTAAGATAAACGATTGGACTGTCAGAATCAACGATATAAGACAATGAAGAAAATCGCATATATCATTATACCATGGGCTATTTCTCTCCTTTTTCGGGGGTGTGCTCATGATGCAGATAGTGAAATGTTTGACAGGGAAGTGCCGTTAGTGAATCTTAATATCAGTGTTGCCCTGTCTGACATATCGCAATCGGGTACACGGGCCAGTGACATCTATCCAGAGGCTCCAGTAAATGATAATGAAAAGATGAAAACGTTGCGTATTATTGTCGTACGTAACAATGATAATATAGTGGAACATAACCGGATTTACAATTTGGAGGTTGCATCTACCGATTGTTATAGCGAGCCGATGAAAGTTATCGGAAACGAAAAGAAACGAATTTATTTGTTTGCAAATGAAGCTACGGAAATAAAGACAACGGGATTTTTTCCGAAACGTAAATTGGTAGAGTGTGATTTTGAGAAAATTCAGCCCGGAAGCTTATTCTTTACGGATTATATATCCAGTCTGACCATTCGGTTAGGCAGTAATATGGAGCGAATCGACGGTCCGTTGCCGATGAGTGGACTTTATATGGTAGATGTGCCTGCCGAGGATTGTGAACGTGAGCTTTCCATAATGAGAGCGGCTGTTAAATTTACTTTCAATATAACGAATAAAAGCAGTCGGTCCATAGAAATCACGAAACTGACTATTGATAAAATGGCAGAAAGGGAGTATTACTTGCCACACAATGCTACATATATAGAGAGAGAAACGACGGAGGGAACAAAGTTCTGGGACATAAATAGTTTCGATGTTCCTACTTTGAAAGGGTATTATACATACGATGCGTCATCGTTGTTTAAAGGGCAACTGCTTCCGGGAGATGAAAATACGAAAACCAATGAGCAACCGATTTACCTGTTGGAGGGGAAGCATAGTGATGACAACAATAAGGAAAATCCTTATCTGCTGACTTTGGGTGTCAACGGAACTGAATTGAAAAGTTACTTGCCAAATCTGCCACAGTTGCCGCGAAATACACATGTGGTGGTAAATATCACAATTAATGAACATGCAATGGATTGCATAGTAGATGTGCGTCCTTATACCGAAATCACACTAGAACCCGATTTCGGGTTATAAAAAAAGAAAGGAAAGATTTCCTTAAATAACTTTATACAGGAAAATATGAAACGCAACATTATTTATAGTCTTACAGGTATGCTGATATTTGTCTTGACTGCCTGTACGGATGATTGGCTGAACAACGAAGGCGAAAGAATGCCGGAAGGAGAAGTCAGTGTGAGTGCTACTGTAGAGTTTCTTCCTCTTCGGCCGGCTCTGGATGTAAACACTCGTACGGCAGGAGATGTAATCAAAGACATCAATGATCTTTGTGTGTTGCTGTATGATGAGGAAGGAAATCTGGTGAAATCGTACTATCTTCTTCCGAAAGGTACTGCTTCAACGGAAACTACAGATAGATTCGATGTTGATGATATTGACCGTGCAGACACAGATGCGGAAGGAGGCAAAACGGCGGAAGCCAAAACCAAACGGGCTACCTTCAAGTTAGCTCAAGTTCCTTACGGCTATTATTATATGTATGCGGTAGCAAATATGGGTAACTTGGCTGAGTTAGAAAAAGATAATATACAAACAGTCGATAAACTGAAATCGATTAATCTGACATGGGAAGCAGAAAACTGGTTCGCGACAGAAGAAACTGCTGATGGAAAAGTGACAAGAGCTACTAAAAACCATCAGATGTTTGGCTACTTCACAACAAAAGAGAATGCACCTGCGGGGGCTAACCGCAATACGGAAGCTTCACGAGTAGCTATAAATAAGAAAGATATGGAATTGCACGCATGGATTCGCCGCGCAGCTTCCAAAGTAACCATTGCTTATGATGCCACTGGATTGAAAGAAGGAGTTTTTATTTATTTGAAATCGGTTCAGATAAAGGATATTCCTGTTAATTGCTACTTGGGAAAAACAAACACACCAAGTGAAGATGAACAATCGTCTTTAATAAAAGACGGAGAAATCATAAAGTATTATACAGGAACTACCCCACCTGCATTTGACGAATTTTATCCGGTACGTTTAGCTACGGGGAGAGCTTATTACCCGTGTGAAGAGAATGGAACTTTTAAATATGGACACGAAGAGGCAGCTGATGCTTTGTTTTTCTATGAGAATATGCAGGGGGACCAGCCATATGATAAACGCCAGGATGCAGATGGAGATAAAGAACTGGATCATCCCGGATTACCTCCTCATCTGCAACAGCCGGACAAAGATTATTCAAAATATAGACCAAAAGATAACGTACCTTATGGTACATATATTGAAGTAGACGCTTATTATCGTTCTATTAATGAAGAAAAAGTAGGTAGTGGTGATATTAAATACCGTTTTATGCTTGGTAAAAACATTACAACAAACTATGATGCCGAACGTAATCATCACTATAAACTTACATTGAAATTTAAAAATTTTGCAAATGATGCAGACTGGCATATCGAATATGCTGAACCGGAACCAGGTATTGAGGTGCCCAATCCCTATTATATTTCCTATTTATATAACAGAACGATGGATTTGCCTATAAAAATAAATCCTGGTTATGCGAAAGTGGAAAGTGTGAAAGCGGAAATACTCAACAATGGTTGGGCGCCTATTGGTGCAGATGCTAATAATTTTGATTATTATCATTTTGATTTGGAAGGCAAGAATGTATGGAATGGATTTCTTTCTTTGCGCCGTACTACTGCAACCATACTTACGACAACAAAAGCAGATGCTAATGAGGATTCAGGTATTGTTTATGCAGAAAGCAACCAGGAATACTATAACCGAACTCAACGAGGAAATCGCGAATATGCCGTAGATCCAGGCATTCACGAAGATACTGAATATGGTAATTATTCTGTGCGTAAAGAAGAGGGGACGAATATACTTCATATGAGTATACCTTTATATACACGTGCGAAACAGATGATTGCAAAAACTAGTTATACCGGGAATAATCCATATGTAGCCTACCGGCGTCAGGCAAAAATAAAAATAACCGCGACTTTATCGCAGGGTGAGCCATTAACAGAAATAGTTGATATATTCCAGGTACGTCGCGTAGTCAATCCTAAAGGAATATATCGACGGCATAATAATGACAAGCCTTTCCATGTTGTTTTAAAACGTTTGGCACGGGAGAATGCTACAAATTTCGAAGAATTTACTTCCGAGGGGGCTTGGGAAGCTGTTGTTGCAGCGACAACGCACGAAGGATTTGTGAAGTTAGAAAAAAGTAGTAGTAACAAGTACACGAGTATAGATGAACATGGTACACTTAAGGGGCTTTCCGGTTCAGTAATTGATTTCAAAATTACGTTCAATGGTACATGTGCAGAAAATGAATCCCGCCATGCCGTTATTCGTGTCAGTTATCACAACAATACTTGCAATCACCTTATATTTGTCCGCCAGGGCTATGCTCCTGTAGCTTTGCTTGACGAAGGGCGGGCTTGGCATACGTTTAATATGAAGACTCCTACGGAGGAAACAGATTCGCCGGTAGAAGAAGGGTCATTGTTTAAGTGGGGAAATCTGAATGAACCAATTGATGCGTCAAGTAATAAACATGAGAAAGAATATTGGATAGAAGTGCAGCCGAAAGACTTTAAAGATGATAAAGCCAAGCCACTAGAGATTGCTGGAAAAGGGACTACTAAATTGTGGGATGAAATCACATCTCAGCCTTTTAATACCCCTTTTGAAAAGCCTAAAATTAATGGAAAAGAAGTGGAAATTGCCAATTACGATGATTATAATGTATTGTATAAAAGCAAGGATATAGAAATGGGCTATGGTGTACTCTATGGTGATGATGCCGAGGAAACACTTTCCAATATCAATGAAGTATACGGATATCGTTATGATAGTTTCGGCACATATGGTATGCGTGGTTGTTTTATATATAATAAAACGGATGGGCGGAATCTATTCTTTCCGATAGGAGCGTCAGGCTATGGACATAGAAAACAAGGATATGGTGATATGAAAAATTGGCAGGGCGTAGTTACTGGTCAGGGCTATATACATGGTGAGACAAAGAATACAGTTGTACTCCGTTATTCTGCTGGACGTAGTGATAAATTCAATATGACGGCAGGTGATGAGAAACCTTTGTTTTATGATTTGTATATGCGTCCGGGGGCTATCTATTGGTTACAGCAGATATATCCACCAGGGCGCGATGGAGAAAGTGATATTATGGCGTGGGATATTAATTACTTCTCTTTTGATTTTAATTTGATTTCTAAAAGTAATGTTTACGCAACTCTTACTGGTGAAAATAAAATAGAAACGCCTAAAAGTGATGCATGCTTTATCCGTTGTGTAGAGCCATGATAATCTTATTTATTAATAATGTAGCATTGGAAAACTAAGGGCTGACTTTTGGGTCAGCCCCGTCAATACTCTTTTGGTATACTATAATGATTTAAGTATAATACTGTTTGCTTTATCCACTATGGAGGCGTCTAACGAGGCTAGATAAATACGTGTTGTGTTTTCGGAGTCATGTCCCATAGCTTCGCTAATAACCGAGATAGAGATATTTTTACTCTTGGCAATGTTTGCCCATGCATGGCGGGCGACATATGTTGTTAGTGTGACGGGGATCTCTAACATTTGTCCTATTACCTTCAGCTTTCTATTAATCAAATGTGAGGCATTTTTATATTCTCTTCTTGGGTCTTTACCGTTGTTTTTGATGATAGGTAGTAGATAAGAGCTTTCTATAGTGTTATATTTATCGACAATTTTTTGCATGGGCTTTTCCCACTTAATGAACAATTGTTGGTCGGTTTTATGTCTGCGATAGGACAGAACTCCATTCTGCAGATCTTTCTTTTTCAGATATGCCATGTCAATGAACGACATTCCGCGGGTGTAGAACGAGAACATGAAGATGTCTCTTGCATAATCCATCAAAGGGTTTGTGCTCAGATCTAAATTTTGTATTTGGCGAATTGTTTTTAGAGATACAGCTCGTTTTACTGTTTTGTCAATACCGGTATACACATACTTGAACGGATATTGTTGTTGTGTTAACTCTTTTTCTACAGCACGATTGTATATTGCTCGGAGATTCCGCATATAATATGAACAGCTGTTTGGACAGACACCGCAGTTTTTAAGGTATATTTCATATTTTATCATCAGATTGGAATTTACATCTTCAAGTAGAACGTCACCATTATTGTCCATAAAACGCTTGAAACTGTTGTATGCTGAGGCATAAGACTCGGCAGTGCGTTCTTTGCCGATTTGTTTTAGTTGTATAATAAGATCTTGTGCGAATGATAGAAAACTGTATTTATTGATGGGGGGAATACGGAATAGCTCTATTATTTTTCCGGAGGTAAAAGGATTGCCCGAATGTTCAAGTTTTGAAATGATATTTTTCAGTCTATGCATGTCTTCTGCTATTCGGCTTGTTAGTTGAGCGAGAAAACGTCGTCTTATGTCATTATTGTCCGGAAGAATGATGCAAGCCAAATGCTTATCCCATTCTGAAGGAAAAATTTTATAGCCGGTATTGATTTGCCTGGTTACTCTGGCATGAATGATTTGATAGAACAATACGCCTTCTTTTGTTTTCACGGAAGAGGTACGGAATTTGATTTTTATTGTTGCCATATCTACATGATTTGTTATATTAAACTATAAATAAATGAATATAACAAATGAGCATTTATCTGTCTTTTTATAAAATTAATCCTTTGTCATACAGAAAAAATGCCTGATGGAAACATTTTTATTTATCATTCATTTAGGATAATAGAAAACATATTTGCTATAGAAAAAGTTTGTTCATTAAATGAATTTTAAAGTGGGCGAAAAGCTGTTGCTTAACATGAGATAATGATTGAATAAATGCTGTACCAAAATCAATTGCAGAATGGTATCATATTTATGTTGATTCTCATTCCTATTGGTTTTACCTGTTCCAGAAAAAGAAAAATCCCTGAATTTTGAAAAAAATCAGGGATTAATATTGTCTTGCTTTTTAAAAGGTGGTGCCACCAGGAATCGAACATTTAAAGTTCTTTGTTTTTAAAGTCCTGATAGACAGCACTAAATCTTATATCGTTAAAATCAAAACCATTGAATTAGCCATATTTCTAATTTCAACTATTTCAATCTTTATCGCTGTTATTTTTTTGACGGTGCAAAGATATGGAAAAGGTTCGATTCCTCCAAATAGTATTGGCATAAAATTACAGAAAACTTTATAATGTATTCATTTATGCTGGAATGAATGGCATATATATGAAGAGAACGTCTTTAGGAAAATTTCCGAAGACGTTCTCTTCTATACTGCCGGCTTTTAAAAAGCTTCCAGCCTGTTTTCATCCAGCAGTTTTATAATATCCTTCTCTTTATAAAGTATCCTGCCTCCCAGCCGGTAATAGGGGATAAGCCCGGTTGTCCTGTGTTCAACCAGTGTCCGGCGTGTTATCTTCAGTGATTCGGACAGTTCAGCTTCGGTGATGTACCTGTCACCGTTCAGGATAGGTCTGTATCTGTCCGGTTCGCTTCTTAAGAGTTCAGTGATGTGTCCAATGTCCTGAAAGAACCGGATAATTTCCGGACTTTCCCTTGTCAGTAAGTCATGTGCCATATTTCTTTGTTTAATTGTTTCCTTTTTGTAACACTCCTTCCATGTATGTGACGATGTCTTTTTTCCGGTAATAGATTTTCCTGTCTATCCTGCTGTACGGGATTTTTCCCGTGCTGCGCAAAGTAAGCAACTTCCTTGGAGAGATATCCATCATAATGCATGCTTCCTGATTATCCATCCATTCCGTCAGTCTTTCCTCCTGCCGTATTCCTCTTCCTGTCCGGATATCCCGGATGATTGAGCTTAACGCCTGCTTCATTTCTTCAAATGTTGCGGCTTCGATACTGATCACTTCCATAAGCTTTTGATTTTTTGTCCGATGTAAAGGTATACTGCCGGCATGTTTGTCTCCAAGTCTCTGACTACAGGTGTCAGCAGATGTCGTCAGATTTCACGGATAGCTGGTCGAGTTGTAAGTCGTATTTACAAATTGTACCCGGACTTTACAACATCCGGGATTACATTTTACAGTGCTTTTTGTAATTTTTTATTTTATATTTCTTTGTGAATTAGAATGTTATGTAAAAAGATGGATTCGTTTTTTTGAATCCGGCATGTAATTTTCATTATAGTGTAATATACTCTTGTAATGCGCACAGGAAGAGTATTCAGGTAATCACTTTTTAAAACAATGGAGGATATGCCATGATGTATATAGATAATGAGGTACTTGAGAAAATGATCATGACTATGGTGGAAGGTTTTAATCGCCTTGAAAAGAAACTTGACCGTATGAACCGCCTGAAAGACTGCCTGGACGGCGACACCTTGCTGGATAACTGTGACCTTGCGCAACTTCTGGGCGTGACGCAACGGACCATTGCCCGTTACCGTGAAAAGGGGCTTATCCGCTACTACCAGACGGACGAGAACGGGAAGAATTTTTATCGTAGTTCGGAAATACAGGATTTTTTGCGGCATAGGGGAAAGAAAAAATAGGTTCAATTATTTATATTTGCGGGAACCTGTTATATTTTTGCAGCTTAAGGATTCGGTATGAAAAAAGAAAAAGATTTGTCTGTCGCGGTTTTGATTGACGGCGATAATGCTTCTTCCGAGAAGATGGAAGATGTGATGCGGTTCGTATCCCGCTATGGTGCTGCCGTTGTGAGACGTATATATGGTGACTGGACTAAAAAATCCCTTTCCGGTTGGAAGGATGCGGCAAGGGATTATTCGTTCAGGATGGTGCAGGCTTCCTCTTTTGTGCCGGGAAAGAATACGACGGATATCGCGTTGGTTATGGATGCGATGGACATCCTTCATGAGGGGCGGGTCGGTTGTTTTTGTCTGGTCGCCAGTGACGGGGATTATACCCTGCTGGCACAACGTATCAGGGAGAGTGGTCTGACGGTCCTCGGTTACGGGGAGGGAAAGACTCCGGCGGCACTGGTACGTTCCTGTACTGAGTTTCTATTGGCTGACCGGAAGGAGGAGAAGCCTTTTCAGGAAAATACACCTGAATTTTTTATTCAAAGAGATATGGAATACTTTGATAAGGCTTTTGAACAGGCTGCTGACGGTAAGGCGGAGGTCAGCTTGTCTTTGATTGGAGGGGTGCTGAAGAAGCTGATGCCCAAATTCAAAGTGAAAAGGTATGGCTGCAGGACGCTCGGCAAATTGTATGAAAGGCTTGAGAAATACGAACTGGTTAAAACGGGGAAGGGTGTTGCCGGATTAGTGCGGATTAAATCCTGAATCCGGTTCCGGTTTTATACGGATTGAAAAAAAATACCGATGCTTCCCTTGCCGCAGCAACTGTTGGCGGCAAGGGCGGCTGTCTGTTTCACATGGCTTATACCGGTATCGGATTAACCCGGAGTGTGTCCAGATTGATATATGCTCCCCGGTACAGGGTTCTTCCTTCCTTGAACATCCTCCATAGGATGTCACAGCCGACTTGTGCCAGTATGGAGTTGATGTACAGGTCCTGTCTTTCCAGTGCTTCCGCCAGTGAGCAGCTCGGTTCGGAGTCCTTCTCTTCTATTGTGGAATAGTTCACCTCCTCGGTGATGACGTTCATTCCGGGTACCGGCATGAATTCTTTTGATGCCGGCTGCCGTATCTTGTTGCGGACAGTACCTATGAAGACTTGCCCGGTGGTTTGCGCATTCCCGAAATCCATCCAGTAATAAACCGCCCTTTCATTGTTTACGGAGGTCTCCCTGTATTTTTTCAGGAATCTCCACAGTTCCAGTCGTGAGCGGGTATTGTCGGTGCAGGTGATGATGATATTTGCCGGCTTTGTCCTGTCATCTCCGTTTTCCTGTGTTTTCCGTACGGGATAGCGGCAGTTTTCCGCCGTCCATGTTGTTCCGAAAAAACGGTTGACGCGTGTGACGGCCGCCGTCGCCTTGCCTTGCCCTAGTTCCATCTCACTGAAGAGCTGGCGTCCTATGTTGGCTTCCGTAATAATGTCGGGATCGAATACGGTGACATGTAGGCCCGGGTGTCCCAGTGCCTGCAACGCGACGTTCATGCGTGCCAAATTGGTTATGACCTGTGATCCCGTGCCCCCTGCACCCGCAACATGGATGGTGACGGGATGGTAGGGTTTCAGCAGGTAGTTGTCCGTGTAATGAATCTTTTTCATGCCAGTATGTCTTTAAGTTTCTTCCCGGATTGTTGTAACTCGCTGTAATCAAACGGATTGTTCCGTGCATGTTCCGTTACGGAAACCAGGTTGCTGCGGGTCGGGTTCCTGTTACCTCCCAAATGTGAGAACTCGCTCATCCAGAAACGCTTTTCCCAGTATTCCTGAAATTCCAGAAAATCCATGTCCTGCGGTTTCTTTGGCGATGAGCTGCCCAGGCAGACGTTCGCCCCGGCTACATTGAAGAACGGCGCCAGATACAGTTCTGTCCGCTCTTCGGGGATTGCTCCCTTGAAGGCGTGTATGTCCATGCATTCCCTTTCCACCACGTAGATGACGCCCGGTACGTTGAATGTCCCGTCTGTAATGTGCAGCCCGTCCTGAAAGTACATTTTTCTCTTCTGTGGCGGATTGTACCATATGTACCTTTCGCGCCCTTTTCTAGAGTCGCACAGGAGCATGTTCCCGGGGATGCGTCCGTGCGGGATTCCGCTCATGCTTTCCGTGTATGATTCCACCAGTGAGTTCATGAACTCATAGGTTACCGGAATGCCGGCCCCCATCCGTCCTTTCTCATTGACGGGCCTGAGTTCGAGATAACTTCGCGGGGTTGAGTAACCTGTCGTTTCGCATTCATAGGCGACAAGTACCGCTCTGGGATGCATGATTTGCTGCATCTGTTTTGTCAGTTCATTCATTTTCCTGTTTTATTAGAAGTTGTTTGTAATGAGTTTTGTGAAGCGTTCGAGCCAATGGGAGAACCGCTCCGGAAAGTCATCCATGGAGAAAGGCTTTTCCGTGTCCGGTGTCAGGTGGAATGTCGTGACGGGTGTGATCACATATGATTCCTGGTAGTCCGAGTTGAAATAGCTTTCCATTTCGTCGTTCATGGCGTCCTTTACCGACCAGGTGACCATTATCTGCGTATCCAGTCCCACCGGCCTGAAATCTGCTGCCTTCTCGTATGCCCAGTCGTAGGAGTATTGCATGATGCTCGGGCTGCCGTATGAAATGTATGCCGTACCTTCCGTGAGCAGTTCCAGCAATGCCCGCTCATTGTTCTTCTTCGTATGGTATTTCCGTATTTCCCCCTCCAGATCCGCAAGAAATCCCTTTGGATTGTCCATTCTCTTCAGTATACGGTGCGCCTTCCCTTTTTCATACAGTCTGGCAAGTGCGGCCTTGCGTCTGATCTCTCCTGCCGTCGCCTCTTCGTCGTAGAGCCTGTAGTCTTCCAGGTAATCGTGTGCCATTTCGTGGTAGCTGGTATCCGTGCTTTTGGGTATGCCATGGTGCCGGGCGAGCTGCCGGATAAATTCCAGTGCTATCTTTCCGAGTTTCTCCGGCAGTCTCTCCGTGAATTCCAGCGGTATCCAGAACAGTTTATATTCCGGCCACTCATGGAACCGGTAGAGGCAGAAGTACAGCCTTCCGTTCTCCTCTTCCAGGTTGACATGCTCCGGGAGTATGGTGTCCATTGCCCGGTACAGTTTGACGATGTTCATCCTCGGTGATTTCCCGGTCGGACGGAAAGGAAGCCTGAGGCCGACAAGTGCGCTGTATCTGAGTGCCGATCGGTACAGGAAATCAAAATTCTCCCTTGTCGTAAGATTGATTTTCTCTCCCGCGCGGATCTCCATACAGTAATCGGGGGTAACGGGGAGAATTCTCCCCGTTAGAAAATCATTACGGTTCCTGCCGGCGGCAGCCTTCTTTTCTTTCTGCTGCCGGTTCCCCGGCTGATGTCTGTGCATCCGGCCTCGCTGATAATAAGTCGTGCCAGGTCTTCCGTTTGTAGTTCCGATAACTGTCTGCATGTTGTCTCCTCCTTTTTCTTAGGGTTTGTTTTCTTTGCCATGGCTTATCCTTTCGTTCCTATGGTGGTTTTGAACCGGTATATCGCGCGGTCCTCTTCGAGTTCCGGCCCGTGCAGGGTTGCCGTGGTCAGTTCCGGATAGTTCATGGAATAGAAGTCCGTCACTTCGGAAAGGGACATTCTGCTGTCCGGATCTTCCAGTGTCAGGGTGTCATTTCCTTTTTTCAGGATGAATACTCTTTTGAGTCCTTTGATATCAAGTGCCATATTATTTAAAGTTTTAATGGTTTAACAACATATAAGCTCCGCCTGTGTCTCGTCCTTCATGCGGCATTCCTGCGGGAAGTCTATGTATTCCGCATACGGGTCTTCACGCAACAGTTCCCTGTCACTTTCATCGTCCTTGTCAAAAGTGAGCGCTTCTGCGGCCGGTTGTGGCGGTGACTGGTATTCCCTGCCCGTATTTTCCCGGGTTGTCTGTATGACGGTTGCCTGCGGCTGCAGGGGGACGGGTTGCGGCTGTTGCCATGGTTGTGTCTGTGGGTACTGTCCGCCGGGCTGGAGGAAGTATGTTTGGGGCTGTTCCGCTGTTTGTTGCGGACTGCCGTTTGCGGGATTCCGGCAGTATCCTTCGTACATTGGCTGTGGTTGCGGTGTTCCCGGATAATATTGTGGTACGGGCTGCGGCTGTACTATCTGCGGCCGGGGCACCGGTTGTTGTACCGGTTGCGGGATTGCCTGCTGTACAGGCTGTTGTGGCGGTTGTGACGTGAACATCCGCATTTGTCCGTCAGGTCGGTTACCGTTCGCCGTACCGTTTGCGGGCGGCTGTTGTGGAAGCGGCTGTGTGTCCGTTTCAGGAAACAGGCAGCCCTGTGACGACTCCTTCTGCACTTCCTGTATCCTTGCCTCTATCTGTTTCTGCCTGTCCGTATCTGCGAGTACCTTGGCCTGCCTGAAGCAGGTTGTCGCTTCCGAGTATCTTCCTGCCGTGAACGCCTCCTCCGCACGTTTGAGGAGTTTTTCCATCTTTTCCTGTTTTTCACGTGCCTCTTTTGTCTTCTTGTCGTTGGCGGTTCCGGCCGCCTTGCCTTGTGTTGCGGCGAGCCGTGCCTGTTGCTCGAAGGTTTCAAGGTTGGTGAGGATTCCCTGCGCTTTCTGCAGCGGTGTGGTGATGATCTGCAGGAATTGTCCGTCCAGTTCCATGGGGGTGCCGTTGAGTATGAGCGGCACGATGGCCTGTCCGGCTTCATCCTTGAGTGTTGTACGTTTGGGTATTACCGCTACGGACAGTTTTCCGTCCGTTCTCCTGATGTTGATGTTCAGGTCTGTGCCTGCCGACATCATCTGATAAATTGATTGGAAAAACATAATGGTTGTTTTTTATTGTTATACATAGGTTTCCTTGAGATATGTCTTCAGAATTTCGTCTCTGTCCGGTCGCTTCGTGATGTCAAGCAGTGGCTTGAGATAATACCCGATATTTCTGGGCTCATCAATCGTATTGGGAAATCTTCTCTTTGCAGGCCTGATGCTTCGCGTTGTCGGCCACAGTGCGGGTGCGACCGGAGCTGACGGGGTGAATTTTCTTGTTTCCATTTCATTTGTAGTTTAAGGGTTTATAATAACATTCCGATAAGGATCAGAATGGTGAGAATTGTCGCCAGGAACGGGAGGAGTTTTAGCAAAATACGGATTATGCTTTCCGCTATTGTCAGTAACAGGATGGTATGTACCGGAATTATGCCTTTGCGGCATAGCAGGATTATTACTGCGGCTGCCAGCAGTGTGACCGCCGGCTTGCAGATGCTTGCGATGGATTTCTGTTTCATGTCCTTGTTGTTTTTATGAGTGTATGATTATCTCTTCGGGATCTGTTTTCCCGATTTTACAGGTCTCCTTCCCCCGGATTGCCCTTTTGTGTCAAGGCTTGGCGAAAGAAAATACCGGAGCACAGCGAGGATGATTTTCTTTCAGCCGACCGGCCCGCAGGGCTGCCTTGACACGAATACGGGGTAATCCGGTACCTTTGCCGCCTAAAAGCGGCATAACAGATGTCTGATAAATAAAAAATGCAGACTTTTCAGCCTGCATTTCCCGTTCCTATATATAGCTTCTATCTTTCACATTTCCGGAAGATATCTTCCGTTACCTCTCTCGAGAGTTTGAGTACCCCTTTCATGAATTCTTCCTGTGTAAGCTTTCCCCTTTCCATTCGTGCCAGTTGCGCCTCCCAGCCCGAAGTCAGTGCGGTTTCCGCTATTTTCATGTTCCGTACCGTCTCATATATGTAAAGCCCCTTTCGTGTGGGGATGATGTATTTGCCTGAATAACGTACATATTTGCGGTCAATCAGGGTCTGCAGGATTCCTGTACGCGTGGCCGCCGTTCCCAGTCCGGCAGTGTCCATGTAGGTGATCAGTTCCGCGTCGGTATATGCGGATACGGTCAGGTCCTTCCTGTGTATCAGGCTGCATCCGGTAACAGCGGCCGTCTCCCCGTTTTCCAGTTGCGGGATGGGGGAGAAGCCGTATTCCCTTCCTGCAATGACGCTTTCTCTTTCGAATATGCCGAACCATCCCTTTTCAATGATGCGGCAGGCATGACACCGGAAATTTCGTGCGGCACATACGGCATCCACAGTGGTGTATTCCGCCCTGCATACGGGCATGAAGGCTTCCAGCATCCGTCCGATAATCATCATGTACAGCTGCATCTCTTCCCGGTTTAATCCTTCCGGATATGTATCGGTAATGATGATGGCGTGGTGTTCCGCCGCTTGTCCTTCGTCGACTACCTTGTCCGGCAGGTCGAATATGTTGATCCCCATGCTTCTGACATACGGTCGGAATTCCTTCCTGTTCAGGATTTTCTCCATGATACGGGGCAGTTTGTCGTAAACGTCCCGTGGAAGGAAACGTCCGGCAGTTCGCGGATAGGAAATCAGTTTCTTCTCATAAAGTTTCTGTGCGATTTCAAGCGATTTTCCGGCAGTCATTCCGTAATAGTTGTTGGCGTCTTTCTGGAGTTCGGTCAGGTTGTAGAGGGCTGGAGGCTCTATCTCCCTGACCTGTCTGCTGACAGCGGTGACGCGTGCATGTCCGGCCAGTTTGCAGTCACTGTAAAGCCGTGCAGCCGCCTCCCGGTCTGTGAATTCTTCCGTACAGCGCATTTTGAGCAGGGTGTTATTTTTGCACAGGCTGATAAAAACCGGAAAGGTGTCCGTGGCAATGTGGTTCTCACGTTCACGGTAACGGCTGCTTATGGCTGCCAGTATGGGTGTCTGCACCCGTCCCAGTGAGTTGTTTCCCGTTCCGGTCGCCTGGCAGAGGGCATAGCTGGCGTTGAGTCCCAGTACCCAGTCCGCTTTGTTGCGGCTGTCCGCTGCCAGAAACATGTGGTCATACAGGCTGCCGGGCCTGAGGTTGTCCATTCCTTCCAGCACGGCTTCGTCCGTAAGTGACGAGATCCATAGACGGCGGTAGGATTTCCTGCATTCCAGATACCGGTAAAGGTACCTGAACACCATTTCCCCCTCCCGGGAGGCGTCGGTGGCCGCAATGATACTTTCGCAGGCGTCGAATACTTTTTCGATCACTTTCAGCTGGAGGACCGCGTTGATGTCCGGTATCCATCCCGTATCGGTCTTGATGTGTTTTACCATCAGTCTGAAGGGGGCGGGATTTATCGGGAAGTCCCCGCGTTCCGGGCGGTCCATCCCGTAATCCTTCGGCATGGCCAGTGAAAGCATGTTGCCGAAGGTCCATGTCACCATGTACCCGTTCCCGCTCATGTATCCGTCCTCTCTGGTATGTGCTCCCAGAATTCTTGCTATCTCTTTTCCCACATTGGGCTTGTCTGTCAATATCGCAATCATGATCTTTTTCCATTTGATGTTCCCCGTACCTTCGCAATAAAACCGGTACGGGGAAATTGTGTATACTTTTGATTCTGTCTGTATGGGGCAGGGATTATCCGCCGGCTTCGCTTTCCGCTTCGGGACTGATCCCGTTGATTTCCATTACCGGCTTTCCGTCCGTCCCCACCGTGATCCTGAGGGTGGCGTCCATTGTTAAGCGGAGTGCGGAAGTGCGGATTTTCAATGGGACGGTTTCCGTTTCCTCCCCTTGCAGGAGCAGTTCCATGTCCCCGCTTTTTTCCAGTTCTTCTTTGTGGATACCGATGGTCTCCAGTTCTTTCCAGTCAAGGTCTTCCTTTCTGAATATCCGGTTGTCATTCTGATTCATGCCTTTTTTTCTGATGAATGGTTAATGATTCTTTTTTGTATTCTTTTTATACGGCCTGTCTGCTTCCTTTCTTCTGTTCCTGCTGCCGGTTTTGCGTGTCGTCCGCCTGTGCGGCACGCCGGGCTGTATTGCGGCGTATGTCCGGGTTTTCCTGGAAGTATTGCAGCTGTCCGGAATTTGCGTTCACTTTCAGGTAGGAACTGAATGTCTTGTTGTTGGCGCTTTTCAGGTCCGATACGAGTATGGCTTTTCCGTCCTGCAGGTTGGCCCGTTCCTGTGCCGTGAATACATGCCCGTATACTTCCGCCGGAACGACCGGCACCTGGCGCTCGCTGAAACCGTCCGGTGTACGCGAGTATTGCGGCCTGCCCGTATTCATGTCCAGTTTGACGAAGGAGGAGAACTCTTCCCCTTTGCGGTTGATCATGTTTTCAAGGAAGACGGGTTGTCCCTTGCGCAGCGCCTCCTTGTCCTCGGGAGTCAGTAGCACGTTGCAGATTTCCTTCGGGATGTATATTTCCCCGTTCTCCGGATTATGTCGTGTATATTGCGGTCGGCCGGTCACCTTGTCCAGCGTGACGAAAGAGGAGAACAGCGCTCCGTCGGTGCGTTTCATATCCTCTACAAGGATGGTATGTCCTTCGCTGAGCATTTTGATCTGGTTGGGTGAAAGTTGTACGCCTCCCAGGCTCTGCTGGTTGAACCCCTTGCTTTCCGGATAGATGAATTCCAGCCCCCTGCGTTCCGCGCTGTATTGGAGTGTGGCGTCGAACGGCTTTCCGTTTTTTGAGATCATTCCGTCCACATATACCGGTTGTCCTTCCTTCAGCGCGTTTATTTCATCCGCTGTCAGCCTGATGCCTTTCACTTCACTTGGTATGTATACGTTTTCTTGCCGTACGGCAACCAGCTCGTTGGTATTCTTGTCAATGGAGATGAGACAGGGTGTATAGGAACCCCCGTTCAGGTTCAGTTCCGCCACGCGTCCCATGTTTCCTGTCTCACGGAGGTTCTTCTTGTCCTCTTCCGTGAAGATGTGCCCGAAATAGGGCCTTTCCAGTTCCGGTTCCTTGCGGATACCGTGGATACCCAGACCGATCTGCCCGTCCGGCATGGTGATGAATGAGAGGCGTGCGTCCAGTTTGACCCTGGCACCTGTCAGCGTCAGTGTCAGGGGAACCAGTTTGTTGGTTTTGTATCCTTTCAGCATGGAATCCAGCAGTCCCTGCTGTTCGAGGGAAGTTTTGGAGACTCCCATCTTTTCCAGTGCGTCCCAGTTTACCATGTTCTCGTCATAACGGTAGCGTGGTGCCTGCTGTTCCTGCGGCTGTTCTGTTGAAACTGTCGGTTGTGGTGCCTGTTCCTGTGGGTTTGTTTTTTGTTTCTTTGCCATTGTTTCTGTTTCTTTTTCGTTCTTACTCTGTTCCTTGTTTTCTCTTGGTCGGATTTCGTAGCGTTTGAGGAACTCTTTTACTGCGTCCGTTTCCTTGCCTTGTGACAAATCCCTGATTGCCTGCTTGTTCTGCTTGTAATCATGGACGGTCATTCGTATGAGCCGGAAATGTGTAGGTTCCTTGAACTGGCTCCAGAAGTTCTTGATGAAGTTTTCGAGGATACTGGAGTTTTTCTCGAATTTCAGAAAGGAGTTTTCGTTCTTTTCTTCTGCAGGAACCGTCCTGACCTTTCCTTCCCCGTCAATTTCGCTGACGGCTTGCACACCGGCTTTGGGGTCCTCCTTGTTGTGGACAAACAGTAGTTCGTTGATTTGTTCCACATAGGGCTTTTCTTTGGCGGATTTCTGCGTTTTGCGCGTCCGCTTCGGTTTTTCTTTCACTTCTTTTTCTTGTGCCATGATCCATCATTTTGAGATTAATGTTTTCGTTTGACAGCTCAAAAATAGTGGCTGAAATTGAATAAAATGCTGATTCTCAAAATGGTGACATCACGTGTCGTTAGATGTCAGCAGATGTCAGTCAAAGGGGAAAGATGATGGTAAGCGTCTCTGCGATAGCATATAGCGCATCTCAAAAACGACTTTTACATAGATCAGTAAAAAACGAATTATGATAATAGAAAATTCTGATCCGGTTCCCTTAAAATATCTTACGTTATTGGAAGTTCCTAAAAAGAGCTGACGCAGAATCCTAAAAAGTCTTTGGTATCATTCTGTGAAAAACATTCAATAAATGATCATTTCAACAGATGGTTTTGCCCCCTCAGAATAGACTATGTAATGAAGTATGCCTGGAGGCTGGCCAGTCTCCAAATTCAAATGAATTGTACTTAAACAGCTCCGAATTATTGAAGACTGAACTGAATAATGATATTAATCTATGTCTCGTTGATTTTTGTGAAAGGCACAATATCGATTATAGGGGAATGGTGAATAGGCTAGTAACTAACAATATGTATTTTTTCTATATATGGGGCAAATATGCGCTGTCAAAGGCATAGAGATTCCCAAGGGCAACAGCTAACCTTATATTCCTCCTCCTTTCAACGGGGACAAGGCACAAGCAAGACTCGGAAAGACACTGGATAAATACCGAAAATAACTGGATTCCAATCCATGTTATTCGCTGAAAGTTCATTGCACCAGAATGGGAATAAATTATTGTGATATGTTACGCTGGATGAGATTAATGAAGGTTATTGTCAGACAATTGTAAAAGGCGTAAGATTCAATACGAAAATTCCCCGATAATCTTCCATGTTCATGGTTCAGTTTTGGTTCAATGGAGGCCCCCGCTCAGATATGTTTAGAGGTGTGACTATCAGCTGTCCTGATGGGAAGAGCATTCATGTGGAGGAATGTTCCGTTATTGAATTGTGTACTTCTATACACTTATGATAAAGACCAAAGACGAAAATATATACTCCCAATTATATTTGAACTATCAGAAAACAACCAGTACTTTTTCTTTCCAGAACCTGTCCGCATGAGTTGTGGTATTGATGGTTTTTCCAAATCGGTTTATATCCATCCTATACTTTCATTGGTTTCAGGGGATATATTCATTTTTTATGTTGACAACAAAATTATGTTGGTATTGACCTATAATATCTTTAAATAGAAATACTAAAGTTTTTTTATCACAACATAATAATCTTGCATGTTTCATATCTTTATGTCAAGGAACTGCCACTAGCGGCAGCATCAATCACATGTACGAAAGACTTTATGTTACAGAATCCAAGTTGCGGGTGCATCTTGATTCTCCATTGCTAAAAGAACGCAGAGTATTTTTAGAAGAAAATGCGAACATGGGTAAATCTAAAGACCGGTTACGGATATTAGCGTCCTATATTTTTACGCTACGCATGCTTTGCATTTACACGACGGGGAAAATGATATAGTTCCTATTGAGAATATCACCAAAGTATGCCATGATTATCGGATGCATTATTCAGATCATTTCCATAAAGTCTGCATAGCGAGTGAATTAAATGAATTTACAGATGCTTTTCGCATTATTTATTCATGGCTTTTCTCTTTAAAACTTTTAGAGCCTAAGTTCATGGATAAGGATTCTATCTTTTGTAGGTTATTTACAAGCATCCACTTTAGGCTAAAATATATTGCAGCTCCACATTATGAAGAAAGGAAAAGGCATCTGGAGACTTTGGAAAAGGATGGAGTACCGAAGGCTTACATTAGAGAATATGCAGAGCAACAGCTTAATGTCATCAAGCAGTTTAAACTTGAACAAAAGCCTATAGGACATAGCTTCTCCACTGATGAAATCATTGATGCGGCCCGTTGTTTTGGAGAGTTATCAAATGGGATATCTGTTCGCAGTAGATATCAGCGTTTCAGAGCTGTCTGTATGAGTTGGTTCTCATTCATGGAAGTTATCACAGGAAAAGATAAGAGTTATCCCGGCTCTAACTATGTGGACATGTTCTGTGAATGGCATCTCACCTCCAAAGGAAGCTCTGTCGGCGCTACGGTACATATATGTCAGGAATTAGATAGATTCTTTGCTTATATCAACTCAAAAAGCGTAACGATCAACTTATTGACCGCGGCTTGTATCGACGGATATATTGAAACTTATCAATCCGCATGTTTCGCACGTAAGACTGTGGCCAGTAAGGTGTCAATTTTGAGGACTTTTCTCAGATATCTATATAACAGAAGTATCATTAAAACAGACATGTCATCATACCTCATAAGCCCCCGAATTTATACATGTGAGATTCTATCTGTTTCTCCAAACGAGAATGACCTTAATCGAATCTCTCATTTTTATGATGGTAACACTCCCTCTGCCATTAGAAATAAAGCTATACTTCTTTTACTTATAGAATACGGAATGAGAAGTGGGGGAAGTTACCGGTTTAAAACTTAGCGATATAGACTGGGAACGCGATGTTCTGTATCTTCACAGAGAAAAGGGACGCCGAAACAGCAGGTGCTGACGTTGAAAGCTAATGTTGGAAACGCCATCCTCAGATATATCAAAGAGGTAAGATGTAATGAACGTGGTTATAGGGAAGTTTTTCTTAAGTTGAACAATTCCGTGAGACCAATGCCCCCCAAAGGCATATATCATGTGGTTTCCAATGCCATTAAGGGATTGTGTATACATGTAGAGCATGTAGGTCCTCATTCTCTTAGAAGAGCATTTGCTACGATACGTATCAATAAAGGACATACGTTTAAAGATATTGCTGACATACTCGGACACAGATAACTTGACACGACCAGAATCTACGCAAAGGTGGACCTTAAAAGCCTGCGCCAAGTATCTGACATAAATTGGGAGGGTATATTATGACAGTAACCGAAGCAATATCAAAGTACATCACTTTCCGTAGAAGTGTCGGTGAGAAGTTTGATACAGAGCCTAGAATAATGAATCTGTTCTCAAAAGCTGTTGGCGAAGACAGGGAAATGTCGGACATTAACAGGCAACAGTGCGTGTCTTTTCTATATAGCAGACCTTCATTCAAGAATGGTTTGACCGCCTATTAGTTCAACATATATGGGATGTTGGATGGTTTATTCAACTGGGCTATAGCAAGAAACATCATGAATTACAATCCTCTTCCCACAGATAAGCCCAATCGTCCGCAGGGCTTTATCCCATATATATACAAAAGGGAAGAGTTGAAAAAAATAATTGATAAATCCATGACTTACAGATCCTTTTATACAACCTTTTACCCTGAAACTATCAGAGGAATAATAATGCTGACCTATCTTTGGGGGCTTAGACCGAGTGAAACTCTTGGCATAGAGATGGCGGATGTACATCTTGGTACTGATAACTATATAGTGATTAAACAAATGAAGTTCTATAATACCAGGATAGTAACATTCAATGATAGGTCGCTTCTTTTATAGAAGACTTCCTGTTTTGGCGTAAACATACAGGATTACCATCCGAGGAGTGACTCACCTCTGTTTTTGAAAAGAACATTTGCCGCATACTCAACACATGCTCTACAAATGGCCTTTGCCATGATACGTGAGGATGCAAATGTTCGTAGATATGATGGCGCAAGATACCAGCCAAGACTGCACACCGCGCACCACACATTTGCTACAGAGAGAATTGTGTCATGGTATAGGGAAGGACGAAACGTGCAGGATATGCTTCCTGTCCTATCCACCTACCTTGGTCATACGAGCATAAATACGGCTGTCTATGTGTCTATGACCAATGAATTATTGAAGGAAGCAGGTCGCAAGTTTGAATCATGTGTATTGAAATTATGAACAAGCAAGAAAAATACTCATTTGTAGGTTACTGGTTCATGAGATATCTATCTGAATATATACCGGTAATAAAGAATCAATCTCATAATACGCTCACCAGTTATCGTGACTACTATATGCAGTATCTACCTTTTGTAGCCAAGAGAACCGGCAAACATGCCGATAAACTTTTGATTACGGATCTCACTGTCGAGAGGACCAATGCTTTTTTGAATCATATAGAGACAGACAAGGGCTGTACTATTCAAACCCGTAACCAAAGGCTTACCGCAATCAAGTCTTTCGTCCATTATGTGTACAATAATGCACCTGAATATATGGAATGGAGCCGATTGATGAGCACTATACCGATGAAGAAAGTGAAGGTAAAAGTCATTGAAGGGAGCGTATTGCCAGCCGTGTCTTATCTTGACAAGAGAGAGATGGATGCGTTGCTTAATACTCCTGACCGACAAACAGTACAAGGCAGGAAAGATTATGCAATGTTACTTTTCTTGTATAACACTGGAGTTCGAGCCTCTGAGGCGGCTTCGCTAACAATAGGTAGCATTATTTATGATGATGCTTCGTGTCCGTTGGTAAGAATTTATGGTAAGGGGAATAAAAGCCGCACATGCCCCTTATGGAATAGAACATTAAACGCTATAAAACCATTTATGGCCGGCAGACGTGAAACAGAAAGAGTCTTCTTGAACAGATACGGAAATCCCATGACCAGATTCGGTATTTACGAATTACTGGAAAGGAATGTCATAAAGGCTACGGCCACTGCACCAACTCTTGCAAAGAAAAGAGTGAGTCCTCATACTCTTAGACATACAGCAGCATGTCATTTATATGAATCTGGAAATGATATCGTTACCATCCAGTCCTGGTTAGGCCATGTCTCATTAAATACTACCAATATATATACAGAGGTAAGTTTACAAATGAAAGAAAAGGCTATTATGCTATGGACTATAGATGGTGAAGAAAATGCTACCAAGTAATGGAAGAAGAATAAAGGCATACTCAACTTCCTTAACTCGCTCTAGCCTAAAAAATATGTTGGTATCAAATTATATAATCTGTTTAATGTCAGATATATACATTATAGTACCAGCATAATTTTGTTGCCAACATAAAAAATGTTATGTGGTATACCACGTAATGTGTTCTTTTCCCATGGTCGGAAACGTATAAAACTTCCTCGTAGTTCGTTGGGACGGGGATGGTTTTATCCTATATTATAAACGACTTACAAGAGGCACTTTTGATCTTTCTTGTTGTAGCACGGAAAAAGGCGTGTACGAACTTGACTAGTACACATTTTATTTCATAATGAGAGGAATAACGGTTCAAGGACTCCGTTTTAAGAAGCACTTTAAGATCGCTTGCAATAATTGGTAACTGTTTAATATTTAGTGAGATAATGTTGAAATGTGTTTAGATGAATCAATTTTATTATTGCATTTATGGTATGAAAAGTTCTGATTTCGCATTGGTTCTACAACAACAGTTGGATGTCGCCAACGAGACCAACCGGGTCTTGTTGGCATGTATTGACGACTAGGGAAAGGCCATAGGGGAACTCTGTCTGAACTTGCTATAGCCAATCTTAAACGCAAGGAGATGATTTCAATCATAACATCCATGTAGCAAGCATTATTGGAAAAAGATGCGGACATAAATAAACAGAAGAGGATAAACAAGAGGGTGGCCAAACTCGTTTTCAATAAATCAGAAAAATAGTACTTGAAACTAAAGTCTTCAATCTTGAACTTTGGGAAAGTAAGCTATTGGATACTATTCAGTAAGTCTACCTTTCCTTCATTCACGAGTTTTAGGATTAGTTCTCCAAACAGCGTATTTTGCCATGCAAACCAGGAACGAGTAAAGTTTTTCGGGTCGTTCTTGTGGAAAGATTCATGCATGAACCCTGTTCCGGCATCCGTATCCATCAGCATTTTGATGCAGGTCTTGATTTCTGCGTCGTTTTGACTGGTGAATGCTTTCATCATAATACTCATGGGCCAAATCATATCATATCCGATGTGCGGACCGCCAATTCCTTCGCCGGCAGTACCTTTGAAGAAGTAAGGATTATCTTCGCTCCATACAAACTTACGGGTATTCTGATAAATAGGATCGTTCACTTTCACATCCCCAAGATAAGGCAGGGCAATGAGACTCGGCACATTGGCATCATCCATTAACAGTTGATTGCCGAAACCGTCCACTTCGAAAGCATAGATTTTGCCATATTTCGGATGATTGTAAACCGCATACTTTTTCAGGGCTGTTTCCACTTCGTTAGACAGTGTAGTACATTCTTTAGCTAAATCAGGTTTCTTGTTGACCGTATTCAGAATTTCGGCAGCTTTGCGCAATGAAGTTACAGCAAAGAAGTTGGACGGAACGAGAAACTGGAAAGTTGTAGCATCATCCGAAGGACGGAAAGCAGAAGCAATCAGTCCGACCGGCTTTACAGGATTGCCCCAGCCGTCATTGGTCATCGTATCGAGTGCACGTTCCGTTTTGCGTTGGAAACGATAAGGACCTTTCGGATCTTCTTTTCGTTGCTGTTCCTTAAACGTTTTCAGAACCTTGGCGATGGCTGTAAGCCATTCGTCGGAGAATATACTGGCATCTCCCGTCGTCTTCCAGTAATGATAAGCGAGACGGATAGGATAACAGAGCGAGTCGATTTCCCATTTGCGTTCGTGCAGTTCGGGCTTCATGTCCGTAAGGTCACTCATCCATTCGCCGCCTTCGGAATTCATGTTGAAAGCATTGGCATACGGGTCGATATTGATACACTTGAACTGACGTTTGATAACGCCAGCGAGCATTTTTTTCAGTTCTGCGTCTTTGTTGGCGAGTTGCACGTAAGGCCATACTTGTGCACCCGAATCGCGCAACCACATGGCGTGGATGTCACCTGTATAAACAAACGTATCGTCTTTACCGTCAAAATGAACAGTAGTATCCAGTGTGTTCGGGAAACAGTTTTCGAACATCCATGCTAAGCGGGCATTCGTCAGCAGTTGCTTGATATGCGCAATCTGTTGTTCCACAGCTTGTGAGACAAACAGACGTTTCGATGTTTCCGGACGGTTCGTCTGATAGTTGTTGATTTTGGTATTATCTTGTTGGATGACAAAATCACTGTTCGTTATAGCCTGCATATTGCTAGCGCCCAAGAGTGCTATGGACAAACAAAAGGCTTTAGTTATATTCATGGTAATAGTCTTTTTTTGTTGATTAGTATTGATTATGAAAGTGTTGCGGAGAAGAAGTGTTAAATCTCTGCAAAGAATTCAATAAGACAGGCATTGTCGAGCAGCCATTTATACTGCTCCTTGTTATGTCCCGACCAATCCCTGCCTAATAATCCGTTTTCATCCCGGTAGTTTTCCCAGGCGTGAAGCGCATTTTCCACCATCGCATTGACATACGCCGGATTCTTGTCAATCTTATACAGAGCTTTCAGTCCTCTGAATAAGATCACGTTAAACCAGGCCATGTCTTTATGCACTTTGACAGTCGGGTCTTTCTTGTCGGCTTTTGTGCGGAAAAAAGCATCAGTTCCTGCGGCTGTCTGCTGTGCATCGCGCAAATACTGTTCATCTCCCGTTTCCTCATAGAGCAATACACCCGCCTGAATCATCTGTCCACTGTTGTAGGCGTACTTCTCTTTGGAAACTTTCCCTTTCAGGTTGATGTTATCCCAGTAAAGATGGTCGGTAGGGTCGCACAGATGCTTTTTCGTCCAGGCATACGTCTCTTTTGCTTTTTCGAGGTATTTGGCATCCTTCGTCAGCCGGTACAACTTGACACCGAGCACAGTAGACGGTGCATTGGAACAAGTATGCTTCGCTTCCTTCTGCTGTTCACACCAAAAGATGCCACCGCCTATCTCATCGCTCCATCCACTGTAGATATATTGATACAATGCAACGGCTTTTTCCAAAGATGCAGGCTTGTGAGTCAGTTGGTAATAATCGCAGTAATCCAGTGCAATCCAGATGTTATCGTCATAATAACGTCCGTGCTGCCCGTACTTGGTGGGGTATGACTGATAACAGGCCGGCAAGCGACTGTTATCCCAATACTGCTCCATTCCCGGTAGAATTCTTTTCTCGAGAATCTTTTTGTACTTCTTGTTTCCGGTCGCTTTGTATAAAGCCACACAACCCGACATCATCCCGGAATACGGCCATAGAAAAGAAGCCTTCAGCGTTCCGTTCTGCTGCGTTCCGCCCGCCAGATAAGTAATTTTTTGGTCGGGATTGACAGGATACGTTTCTGTTAGTAGTCCGTCATTCGTCTGATAGAGATTCAATACATTAGATAGAATCGAGTCGGCAATAGAAAGATAACGGGTATTTCCCGGTGTCTTTCCCACTGCGGAAGTAAGGCAAAATAACATACAGGCTACAAAACATATATTTCTCATAGGAATATCGGGTTGTGTGGTGAAACTTTCAGGTTATAACTAGATACAAAGATTATTTCTGCTGACGCTGGTCGAACTCCAGTTCCACCTTTACGGGGAAATGGTCTGAAGGAGTGCGCGCCTGATAAGTCTTGATGTCGATTTCTTCCGGGCAATCGTTCGCCTGCTTCTTTTCTCCCTTGCCTACGATGCTGCGGTAAGTATCAGTCAGCACACCATATCTTTTCACTTGGAAAGACGGAGAAACGAATATATGGTCGATACGGCTTTCCGTAAAGCTGTTCGGGTCGAAGTCGTTGAACGTGCCGTTGATAGCATAGCGGAAGCCGGCCTTCTCGTAAGAGTCGCACAACACCCCTTTGCTCACAAAAGCATCATAAGACTGGTGGGTCTGGTCGACATTGAAGTCTCCCGTCAGGATGGCCGGAAGCTCTTTGCCTTTGCCAAGTTCTTTCATCTTGTCCTGTACGAGGAATGCACTTTCCACACGTGCCTTCTTGCCGATATGGTCCATGTGCAGGTTGAAGAAAAGGAATTCGAAGCCGGTATCTTTGCATTTGAAGTGTCCCCAACTGCAAATACGCGGCAACACGGCATCCCATCCTTTGCTCGGCACGTCGGGAGTTTCCGACAACCAAAAATCACCTTTCTCTATCACGTCAAACTTGTCTGTGCGATAGAAAATAGCAGAATGTTCACCTTTCTCTTTGCCGTCGTCGCGACCTACACCGATATAATCATAACCGGGTAATGCTTCTTTCATATCTTTCAGTTGATGAATAAAGCACTCCTGCGTGCCGAAAATATCGAAATCGTGATATTGCACTATTTGGGCAATGACCGGGTAACGTTGTCCCCAACCGTTTCCGTTGATTGAATCGCCACCGTTGGCGTTTCTCAAATTGTAGGAGGCAACGGTGATAGAAGTAGGCTGATAGTTACTTTGACAACCGCAAAAGACGATCGCAACAAGGGCAATTAGTAAAAGGTTTTTCAGTTTCATGTTTTTATAGTTTGTTTGGTAGATAATTCATTGATCTCCAAAAGTACAATATTTTATTCAAACGAAAGAGAGTAAGGTACATCTTTTTCTGTGGTTCCCCGTTGTTTATTGGGCACGGGGCTCATTTGAAATTGAATATTAGCACCTTTAATCAGCTGGTCATGTGTAAGGAAATTACGGGTTTGTGATTTCCCGTTTACTTTCATTTCCTTGATGTAGCGGTTGTCAAGCTGGTTGTTATCTGCCTTGATCGTGATGGTCTTTCCGTTCTCCAAATGTAACTTCGCTGATTTAAAGAGCGGGGTTCCTATGATATATTCATCTGTTCCCGGGCAAACCGGATAGAAACCGAGTGCGGAGAATACATACCAGGCGGAAGTCTGTCCGTTGTCTTCGTCACCGCAATAACCGTCGGGACCGGCGGTATATAGTTTGTTCATAATCTCACGTATCCAGTATTGAGCTTTCCAGGGTTCGCTTGAATAGTTGTAGAGATATACCATGTGTTGAATAGGCTGGTTGCCATGCGCATATTGCCCCATGTTCATTACTTGCATTTCACGCATTTCGTGAATCATGCCGCGGCTTTCCATTCCCAGTTTACCCGAGATGACAAAAACAGAATCCATCATCGCGTTGAATTCTTTCTTGCCTCCCATCAGGTTGATAAGTCCTTGCGGGTCGTGGAATACGCAGAAGCTCCAGTGCCAGCTATTCCCTTCGCAAAATTCACCGCTCCAGTCCACTGCATCGAAATTCGGATTGAATACGCCTTTGTTATCTTTGCCAACCATCAGTTTGCGTTCCGGGTGATAGACATTTTTGTAGTTCAGCGCGTGTTTCTTATAAATGTCGATTTCGTTCTCCGGTTTACCAAGTTTCTTACCTAGTGTATAAATTGCCCAGTCGTTGTAAGCATACTCCAATGTACGTGCAACGTTTTGTCCTATGCCGATATTGTTGGCAACATATCCCAGTTGGTTGTAAGATTCGTAACCGAGACGACCTGAAGCAGTCCCGCGAAGATGTGCATTTGCTCCATGTTTCAATGCTTCCCAAAGAGTTTCGATATCATATCCTCGCAATCCTTTGATGTAAGCGTCGGCTACTACGGAAGCCGAGTTGTTGCCTACCATACAATCCCGATGTCCCGGACTGGCCCATTCCGGCAGGAAACCACTTTCCTTGTAAGTATTCACTAGTCCCTCCTGCATCTTTTGATTCATTGACGGATACATCAGGTTGAGGAAAGGGAACAGGCAGCGGAACGTGTCCCAGAATCCGGTGTCGGTAAACATATAACCGGGACGCACTTCGCCGTTGTAGGGGCTGTAATGCATGACTTGTCCCTTAGCATCTATCTCGTAGAAACTGCGTGGAAAAAGCATGGAACGGTATAAACAAGAATAGAAGGTGCGTAAATTATCGATATTATCGTCTTCTATCTCTATTTTACTCATTTCACGGTTCCAGATTTCTCTTCCGTTCGCTACCAGTTGGTCGAAACTGTTTTTGCCAAGCTCTTTGAGATTCAACTCCGCCTGTTCGGGGCTGATAAAGGAGGAAGCAACACGTGCGTGTACGATTTCTCCCTTTTTCGTGGCGAATCCGATCACGGCCCCTGTGTGGTTTCCTTTTGCTTCTGTTTCATTCGGAAGAATGTTGTTTTCGAAAACTGTGGAAACGAATGTGAACGGTTTGTCGAATTGAATCACGAAATAGTTTTTGAAGTTTTCCGGCACACCGCCGCTATTCTTGGTTGAATAGCCGATAATCTTGTTTTCTTCCGGAATCACTTTCACATAAGAACCTTTGTCGAAAGCGTCTACAATCACGTAGGCATTCTTTGTCTCCGGATACGTGAAACGGAACATGACGGCACGCTCCGTAGGAGCAAGCTCGGTTGTTACATCATGGTCGGCGAGGTATACCTTATAATAATAAGGTTTGGCAACTTCCGCTTTGTGAGAGAACCAACTGGCACGTCGGTCTTGATCGAATACCAGTCCGCCTGTGATAGGCATGATGGCGAACTGCCCGTAGTCGTTCATCCAGGGACTGGGCTGATGTGTTTGTTTGAATCCCCGGATTTTGTCGGCATCATACGTGTACGCCCAACCGTCTCCCATTTTACCGGTCTGCGGTGTCCAGAAATTCATTCCCCACGGCAATGCCGTAGCCGGATACGTGTTTCCGGTAGACAGTTCAAACTTGGATTGAGTGCCTATCAGTGTGCTGACATAGTCTACAGGATTCTTAACGGCAGAAGATTGCAGGCTGTACAACACGGCACCTCCAAGAAATAGCAAGTGTTTAAATGAAAAATGTGTTTTCATGAACAAATGAATTTATAGATTTGAAAATAATTTCTACGACGAAAATAGGGAGAAAAGGAATGTGCTTCTAGTAATAGAGGGGCTAAATCGCCTCTTGTCGCTGAAATTAACTACTCTGGCACGGAGCTTTACTTATATTCCGGCCAAAAAAAAGCTCGGAATGTTTTTTTGTTTACCTTTGTCATATAGCAAATCTAAGAATAATACACTATGGGAAAACAGTCGGTTTTTATTCTATTCTTTTTTCTTAATCTGTTGATACATAACGCTTATGCTTATAATTTGAAGCAAGTTGCAGATAAAGAGTATATGTCTAATAGTTCGATTACATCTCTGTGCCAGGATGAGCGTGGATTGATGTGGATCGGGACCTGCGACGGACTGAATATTTATGATGGACAGGAGATTGAGGAATTTAAGACTCGTGACAAGGAGGATTACTTATCTGGTAATCTGATTGACAATATTGTGTATACGGGCGAAGATATTTACTGGATTCAAACCTACTATGGGTTGAACCGTTTGAACCGGAAAACCAATACAATCACTCACTATAATGAATTTCAGAAACTCTTCTTTATGAATAAGGATAGTCATGGCAATCTGTTCATTATCCAGGATAGTAACTGCATCTATTATTATCATAAAAAAGAAGGAGTCTTCAAGAAAATCAATATCACGGGAATCCCGATTTCCGATATCGTAAACTTCTTTATCGATGGTAACAACCGGATGTGGGTAGTCATGAAAGGATACAACCGCTGTTATGACATACAGCAGGAAGCCGCATCGGGAGATATCACCCTGTTACCCCAGAAAACAAACCTGATTTATCAGACTTCCTTGATTTATTGTTTCAATGACGAGCAATCTCTTTATTACATAGACAAGGAATTTAATTTTTATGCTTTCCATATTCCGACCCAGAAGAATGAATTTATTGCCAATCTGGGTAAGGAAATACAGGAACGTGGCAAAATTTCGTCCATCGTTCATTATCATAACAGCTATTTTGTGGGCTTTTTGATGGATGGTATTCTCCTGTTGGAGAAACAGAAGGAGACGGATCATTATCAAATTCAGTCGTTACCTATCAACAGCGGTGTATTCTGTCTCAAGAAAGACCGTTTTCAGGATATTGTCTGGATTGGTACTGACGGGCAGGGCGTTTATCTTTATTCGAACCCGCTTTATTCTATCAAATCAATGGTGCTTAGCAATTACACCGAGAAAATAGAACGCCCCGTGCGTGCCATCTATCTTGATGATGAACGTACTTTCTGGGTGGGAACTAAAGGAAACGGAATTCTTAAAATCTATGATTACGAATTCGATAAAAACATCTCCGACTGCCGGGCAGAGGTGTTGACTACCTCTAATAGTGCTTTGAGTAGTAATGCCGTTTATTGTTTTGCCAAGAGCCACCGGAATTTGCTTTGGATAGGAGACGAAGAAGGATTAACTTATTATTCATATCGGGAAAAACGTATTAAGAGTATACCGATACGGATCGGTAACGAAGATTTTAAATACATCCATGGCATTTACGAAACAGCAGATTCCGAACTGTGGCTGGCGAGTGTCGGCATGGGAGTGGTGAAGGCTCGTATTGCCGGAACACCGGACAATCCGGTGATTGTGGATGCGCAACGTTACGTCATCAATGACGGTGAACTGGGATCGAACTATTTCTTTACTATTTATGCAGAGAATGAAGCCAACTTGTTGTTTGGTAATAAAGGATATGGGGTGTTCCGTTATAACGAAACGACGAACGGCCTGGAACCGGTGTCTACTCATAAATACGAAAACATGACCCTGAATAATATTCTCGCCATCAGTAAAGACAGCAGCAATAACTATCTTTTTGGAACGAGCTACGGATTGATAAAGTACACTTCGGAAACTTCTTATCAGCTCTTCAATGCTAAGAATGGTTTCCTGAATAATACCATTCATGCAATTCTTAGAAACTCGTCCGACAACTTCTGGTTGAGCACTAATCTCGGATTAATCAATTTCGATACGAAACGGAATGTCTTTCGTTCGTATGGCTTTGGAGATGGTTTAAAAGTGGTAGAGTTTAGTGACGGTGCCGCTTTTCGGGATTCCCGGACTGGTACTCTGTTCTTTGGCGGAATCAATGGAGTCGTAGCTATCCGGGCGGATGGCCGTCCGGAGCAGCTTTATATGCCTCCTGTTTATTTTGATAAGCTGTCTATCTTCGGTGAACAATACAATCTGGGCGAATTTCTCACCCGGAAAAAAGAAACTGAAGTCTTGAATTTGCAGTATGACCAGAATTTCTTTTCTGTTTCATTTGCCTCTGTGGATTATCTGAATGGTAATAACTGTACCTATTTTTATAAACTGAAAGGATTGAGTGACCAATGGGTAAACAATGGTTCGGAAAGCGGAGTCTCTTTTACGAATATGGCTCCCGGCGAATATACCTTACTGGTGAAATATTACAATAGTGTTTTTGATAAAGAGAGTGATGTCTATTCCCTGGTCATTCGTATAGGCGATCCGTGGTATGCTTCCTGGTGGGCTTATTTGATTTATGCCTTCTGTCTGCTTTTACTGGCAGCCTTACTGATACGTTCCTTTATCCTGCGCTCCAAACGTAAAAAGCAGGAATTGCTGAACGAGATAGAGAAACGCCATCAAAAGAATGTCTTTGAGTCCAAACTTCGTTTCTTTACTAATATCGCACATGAATTTTGTACTCCGCTGACTTTGATTTATAGTCCTTGCGGACGAATCCTTTCATCGAAAGGACTTAGTAAATTTGTCGTAGACTACGTACAGATGATTCAGACGAATGCGGAGCGTCTCAACAACCTGATTCATGAATTGATCGAATTCCGTCGGATTGAAACGGGAAACAGGGAAGTACGGATTGAGTCATTGAATGTGTCTTCCATTGTGAAAGGAATAGCCAAAACGTTTGTAGAAATGGCTAAATCCAGAAACATCACTTTCTTGAGCAAGATACCCGAGCAGGTGATGTGGAACTCGGACAAAGGATTCCTGAATACAATTATTATTAATCTGATTTCTAATGCCTTTAAATATACTCCCGACGGACAAAGTATCAAGATTGAAGTGGATACGAGCGGGGAAAACATGCTGACTCTTCGTGTAGCGAATGAAGGAAGTACCATCAAGGAAAAGGATTTTCAGTATATTTTTAATCGGTATGCCATTTTGGATAATTTCGAGAATCAGGATGAAAAGAACTTTTCACGGAACGGACTGGGACTAGCCATCTCTTATAATATGGCAAAGTTGCTGAATGGTACGTTGAAAGTGGAAAATACTCCTGACGGATGGGTGATGTTTACACTAACCTTGCCGGTCGTGGAACTGACTACCGGAGTGGCGGAAACCAAGCGGCTCACAGCGGAATACATCCCTAAGATAGATACTCAATCGATACTGAAACTTCCCCAGTATGAGTTTGATAAGATGCGTCCTACGCTTTTGGTTGTCGATGATGAAATCGAAATGCTATGGTTTATTGGAGAAATCTTCTCGGCTGACTTCAATGTGGTAACCTTGCAAGATCCCGAACGGCTGGATCAGGTGATGAATGAGGTTTATCCGAATGTGATTATCTGTGATGTCATGATGCCGGGAATGGGTGGCATTGAACTGACCAGGCGGATCAAATCGGTGAAAGAGACGGCGCATATTCCTATTATTGTGGTTTCCGGACGGCACGAGATGGAACAACAGATGGAGGCTCTTTCTGCCGGTGCGGAAATGTATATCACGAAACCGTTTAGTGCAGAGTACCTTCGTATTTCTGTCTGTCAGGTGATAGAACGGAAAGAGGTGTTGAAAAATTATTTCAGTTCGCCGATCAGTTCTTTTGAAAAGTCGGATGGAAAGTTAACGCACAAAGAGTCGAAGAAGTTCCTACAATCGGTTTTGAAGATAATCAATGATAATATAACAAACAAGGATTTAACGCCGCGTTATATCGCCGATCGGCTGGCAATCAGTCCCCGGAGTCTCTATCGGAAGATGGAAGAGATAGGAGAGGACAGTCCGACGGATTTGATAAAGGAATGTCGTTTGCATATAGCAAAAGATTTATTGCTGACGACGAAAAAGACGATTGATGAAATTGTATTCGATTCAGGATTCTCGAATAAAGTAACTTTCTTCAAGGTGTTCCGTGAAAAGTATGAATGTACGCCAAAAGAGTTTCGACAAAAACATTTAGCGGAAGTGCAGTAATAAATTTGAAATGTTGTAAAATAGAATACTATTCAGAATAGTTGTCACCTTATTCTAGAAGTAGATACATATTATGTAAAAGTTGAATTGTAGTGAAGGATAACTTTTTTTATATATGCAAATTGTCACAATGGAGTATTTTGTTCTTAGAGTATTTTTATGAAGTGTAAATACGTGCCAGTAGTATGTTAGATAGATATTGGGAGTGCATATGTTTGTTTTTACAAGATGATAAAGTGTATTATAGCGACAATATAGTAAATATTTGTGCCAAGAGAAAGAGACTGATTAAATATTCTGAGGGAATGGAAGTTTGAAAACTTACATTTGCATATAATTGACTTGTGATTTTTATTATTAGAATAGTTATTATTTGTTATACTTTTAAATTAAAATGCTTATGAATATTATAGAAAGACATCCACCATGATTAATGATATCCGCTGTTTAATCATATAATAGAAACTAATCAAATATAAAGAATATAGAAATGACAATAATAAAATATATAAAGTTTGTAGTTATAATTGTAATTGTTACAATTGTTTTTTCCTGTTCTAAGAATGAGGCGGGAAATTCAGAATATGATCCTTCTCTTCCTATTTCTTTAACAGATTTTTTCCCAATACAAGGGGGAATGGCGACTAGAATGGTTATTGAGGGAGCTAATTTTGGAACAGATCTCTCACAAATCAAGGTATTTTTTAACCAAAAAGAGGCGTCAATTCTAAATGTGAAAAATAGTATTATTTATTTGCTTGTTCCTAAACTTCCTGGTAACGATTGTATAGTTACTGTAAAAGTTGGCAATCAAGAGGCTAGGTTTACACGTAATTTTCAATATATAGAGAACTATTCTGTTACTACTATTGCTGGGCAACCTGGAACCAATTTATTTGTGGAAGGGACCTTGGCTGCAGCACAATTTGGTCCCGTGCAACATCTTGCAATTGATGATGAAAATAATCTCTTTATTACGGAACGAAATGGTAGTGATGGTAAAGGAACTTGTTCTGTATTGAATGAAGAGAGTGGTACAGTAACTTTTTTGTTTAAAGCGTCAGACAATTTGAATGTACCAACTGTCAATGCTCAGACGCAGAATGTATATATACCTTTAGACGGAGGATATACTTTCTATGAATTGAATCCTGTAAATCAATGGATTGCTAAGAGTCGTTTGGTACTTCATCCTTCCAAAGAACAGCAAGAGGCAGGAATGGATGATTTTGAAATAAATTGGAAACATTCTTTGGCTTTTTCTAGATATGATAATATGATTTATACTCGTTCTTATGGAGGGGATTTAATAAAGGTAGACCCAGAAACAAGAGTAGGGCAAAAGATCGGCAACTTTTTTCCTAATACAGATAGTTTTATTGTTGCTCATCCAACACAACCGGAGATTTTATATATAGCTTATGCAGCTAAACATGTTATTTATACTTACAATATAGAGACTGGAGAACACAAATTGTTTGCTGGGGCTTTTGGACAATCAGGTTGGAACGATGGAATTGCAACTGATGCAGAATTTAATTCTCCTCGTCAAATGTCATTAGACATGGAAGGCAACATCTATATAGCTGATAGTGGTAATCACTGTATTAGAATGATAGATAAAAATGGTATAGTGACGACTCCTATTGGACAACCTGGAGAGGCAGGTTATGCAGATGGTAGCCCAGATATGGCTTTGTTGAACGATCCTAGAGGGGTAGCTGTGAATTCAGAAGGAGATGTGTATATTGCAGATTTAGGGAATCGCTGTATACGTAAACTTACACTTCAATAATTATGGTATAAACAAAAGAATAAGAATATAAAGATGAAAGTGAAATATGCATTAGTGCTATTATCTTTATTGATAAGTAGTATGGAATTGTTCGCACAAGAGGTCATAGATCTAAAAGGTTGCGTATATGATGAACAAAAAACGCCTGTACCGGGTGCTGCAGTTTATCTGAAAGACAGACCAGGAGTTGGTGTCTCAACAGATATTGATGGTGAATTCTCTATAAAAGCAACAATTGGGGATATACTTGTAGTTTCTTTTATTGGTTATAAGACTCAAGAAAAATTGATTACTAAACAAGAAAAAATAATAATTACTTTATCTCCTGAGACAGAAGAACTAGAAGAGGTTGTAATAACGGGGCTGGGTACTTCGCAAAGGAAAGTGAGTTTAGTAGGAGCAATAACAAATGTAGATATGAACCAAATTAAAGCACCGTCTGCATCTATTAATAATATGTTGGGAGGACGTGTCGCTGGTATCATTTCTCAACAATATAGCGGAGAACCAGGTAAGAATGTTTCGGAGTTTTGGGTGCGAGGAATTGGTACTTTTGGGGCGAATAGCGGTGCTTTGGTTTTAATTGATGGCTTGGAAGGTGATCTTTCAATGGTTGATCCTGCTGATGTTGAGAGTTTTTCTATTTTAAAGGATGCATCCGCAACGGCTGTATATGGTGTAAGAGGTGCTAATGGAGTGGTTTTAATCACAACAAAAAGGGGTACAACAGAGAAACTTCAAGTTACAGCTCGTGCAAATTTTACAATATCGAAATTGACTCGAATGCCTGAATATTTACAAGCATATGAGTATGCTCAGTTGGCAAATGAGGCAAAAATTGTGCGCGGAGATCTTCCATTATATGATGATATTGCTTTATATGCGATAAAGCATCAATTGGATCCAGATCTTTATCCTGATGTGAACTGGAGAGACGAGACTTTGAATAAAACGTCTTTTAAACATACTTATTATGCAAGTGCTAGAGGTGGAGGTAGTGTAGCTAAATATTTTTTAAGTCTGGGGATGTCAAAAGAAGATGCTGCCTATAAAATAGATAAAAACAGTAAATATAACAAAGGATTAGGTTATAATAAATTTACTTATCGCTCTAATATAGATATGAATCTTACAAAAACAACAAATTTGTATTTTGGAATGGAGGGATGGTTTACTGTTAATAAAGAACCAGGTAATTCTGAACAAAATGCAACAGATGCAGTGTGGAATGCTCAAGCATTATTAACTCCATTGACTATTCCAACTAAATACTCTACAGGACAGTTACCTTCGTATGGGACTCTTAATGCATATTCACCATATGTGATGATTAATCATACCGGTAAAAAACAAACTGAAAATAGTAATAATCAGATAACACTTGCTTTAAATCAAGATCTTTCTTTTATAACAAAAGGACTGAAAATACGTGCACAGGGTGCTATAACAAGAAATACCAATTATTCAGAACGTCGTTATGTATTGCCAGAAATGTATTATGCAACTGGACGATATGCGAATGGACAACTTCAGTTGGTAAAAAAACAAGATGAAGTAAAAGCTCAATTTTCTAATTATCAGAATCAGTATTCAAAGTATCATTTTGAATCAACACTTAATTACGAACGTTTGTTTGGAACAGATCATCGTTTTTCAGCTTTGGTGTATTATTATATGAGTTCGGAAAAAAATTTACAAGATATAGCTAATGCTGATTCAAATTTTGAAACAATGGCTGCGATACCTAAGCGTTATCAGGGAGTTTCGAGCAGAGTGACATATGGGTTTAGAGATACTTATCTAATGGACTTAAACTTTGGATATACAGGTTCTGAAAACTTTCAACCGGGGAAACAATTCGGTTTTTTCCCTTCATTTGCTTTTGGCTGGATTCCGACTCAATATGACATAGTGAAAGAAAAATTTCCTTGGCTGGATCATTTGAAACTCCGAGGTTCATATGGACTTGTAGGAAATGATAGGATAACGGATAAAAGGTTTCCTTATTTGACGATTGTAAATAGTGGAGCACCTCTCGGTTGGGGAGGAAATGTTGGAGGAGGTATTTCAGAATCTGTAATTGGAGCTGATAACTTGGAGTGGGAGAAATCAAAAAAACTAGACATTGGAATCGAAGGAAAATTGTTTAATAATAAAATCGATTTTGTCATGGACTATTTTTGGGATAAACGTGAAGGTATTTTCCAACAAAGGGCGCAAATTCCTAATTTTGTAGGATTGGTTAGTCTTCCATATGGTAATGTTGGTCAAATGAAAAGTTGGGGAGCCGATGGAAATATTTCATATACTCAACAGATCAACAAAGATATGTCTTTTGTTATTAGAGGAAATTTCACTTACTCCAAAAACAAGATTGATAATTGGGAACAAATAGAGCAGAAATATGCATATCAGAATTTTAGTGGTTGGCCTTATGGTATTCAACGAGGATATATTGCTTTAGGATTATTTAGAGATGAAGCAGATATAAATAACAGTCCGATACAAACTTTTGGAAATTATGAGGCAGGGGATATTAAGTATAAAGATGTAAATGGTGATGGAAGAATTGATATAGATGATCAAGTACCTTTGTCTTACGATAATTATCCTCGGTTAATGTATGGATTTGGTGGAGAATTTAGATATAAAAACTTAACGTTCAATATTCTTTTTAAAGGGATTGGGAAAAAAGACTTTTTTTATACTTCAGAAGATTCGGGCTTTGGCTATTACCCGTTTTTATATGGGGAAACAGGAAATGTATTGTCTATTGTGGCAAATTCCAGTAATAGATGGATACCTGCTTCATATTCGGGTGACCCTTCTACAGAGAACCCCAACGCTAGGTTTCCACGGTTAAGTTATGGAAAGAATAGTAATAATACACAGAAATCTACATTTTGGAAAGCAAATGGACAATATTTAAGGTTACAAGAGATAAGTGTTGGTTATAATTTGAAACTGAAAGCTTTTTCTAAAATAGGAGTTAGTTCTATTGATTTACAGTTAGTTGGACAGGATCTTTATGTTTGGGATAAAATAGGTGGATTATGGGACCCTGAACAGACCACTAAGAATGGTCGAGCTTATCCTATTCCTGCAACTTATTCATTACAAATGTATATTAATTTTTAATTGTCAGAATATGAAAAATAAAATAATAATATTCATACAGTTTGGCATGCTTCTTTGTATGAGTTCATGTAATTTTCTTAACGTAGAAGATGAGTTTAAAGATATGCTCTCTTATGATTCGGTATTTGCTAATAAAAGAAACGTGGAGAAATATTTATGGGCAACAGCAGCCAATTTTCCGGATGAGGGAAAATTGTTTCAATATCCTTACACTCCAGGTCCGTTAGCTAGCGATGAGGCCTTTACTACATTTGGTAGTGACCAATTTCTAGGTATGGGGTTTGTCTTAGGTGAAATCACTCCTGATAATTCTGGAGGTTTGGGAAATTGGGGAACTATGTATAAGATTATACGAAAAACAAATTTGATATTTCGTAGAATAGATGAAGCGAAAGATCTAAAAACGACAGAAAAGTTAGAACTTCTTGCTTATACACGTTTTATGAGGGCATATGCTTATTATAATTTATTGATGGATTTTGGACCACTTGTCATACTGGGCGATGAAGTCATGGATAATAATGAAACTATAGATTATTATAATGCTCATCGGTCAACTTATGACGAATCGGTAGAGTATGTGTGTGGAGAACTGGAAGCTGCTGCAGTAAATCTTCCGATCACTGTACCTATTAGTCAGTTTGGACGACCGACAAAAGGAGCAGCGTATGGTTTGATTGCACGATTAAGATTGCAACATGCTAGTCCGTTATATAATGGAGGCAGTGTGGCTAAAACGTATTTTGGTTCATGGAAAAGGAGTGTCGACAATGCACATTATATATCGCAAACGGAGAATGTGGAACGATGGGCATTAGCAGCAGCAGCTTGTGCACGAATTATAGATATGGGATTGTATGAACTTCATACAGTAAAAAGTGATATTAATACTCCTAAATTGCCACAAGGTGTGTCAACTGAACCCTTTCCGGCAGGAGCAGGTGGTATAGATCCATTCAGATCTTATTCTGATATGTTTACGGGGGAAACTGTCCCACAAACAAACCCAGAATATATTTGGGGAAGAATGTCTAGTAGTATTGTGGATATAACAAGACATTCTTTTAATGGAGATATTTTAGGAGGTTTCAATGGAATGTGTGTTCCACAAAAAGTGATAGATAAATATAAGATGGTGGATGGACGAAGTATTCAGAATTCGAGTTCTGAATATCCTTATTCTGAAGATGGAATGACTAATACGGGACGAATGACATTCTCAGGGTATACATTGAATACTGGTATTAGCAATATGTATGCTAATCGTGAAATGCGTTTTTATGCTTCTATAGGTTTTTCAAGACGTTATTGGATGGCTAGTTCTACAAGCGATACAAGAAAGAAAAATATAACTGTCACGTATGATAAAAATGGTAATTCAGGTAGATACAGTAGTGCTAATGTGAAGAATGACTATCCGAGCACAGGTTATGTGATAACGAAATATATTCATGAATCAGATGCATGGAGTGGTGAGGGAGCACAACGAGTTGCCAAAGGATTTCCGATTATTCGTTATGCAGAAATTCTATTATCTTATGCTGAAGCATTAAATAATCTAGGCAATACTTCTTTCACAGTTGTTCTTCCTGACGATTTCGAATATACAGCATATCGAAATCTTGATGAGATAGCAAAATCATTTAATCGAGTTCGTTATAGAGCTGGGCTTCCAGGACTGACGAATGAAGAATTGGAAGACCCAGTTAAAGTGCAAGAACAGATTATAGACGAACGCATGATAGAATTCTTATTTGAGAATCGCAGATACTATGATGTTCGTAGATGGGGAATATATGAAGAGGTGGAAACTGAGCCTATCACGGGGATGGATATAGAATCTGCTGAGCCGGAATATTACAATAGAGTTATAGTGAATCATTCACGTGTGCGAAACAGAGTTATTAATAAAAAGATGATTTTTCTGCCTATTTCTAGGACAGAGATAAGAAGAGTTAAAGATTTGGATCAAAATCCAGGATGGGCAAACTAAAAATATATGATATGAAAAAATATATAAAAGTAATGATGGCTTTCGTTTTGGGCCTGTTAATGATAGGGTGTGATGAAGATGCCATGTTTAGAGAAGAATTGTATGATAAATATATTTATATTGTTAGCAATGAAGAACAAATACACAATTTATTATTCTCTTTGAATAAGGATAAGGATATGGGTACTGTTTCTGTAGCGTGCAGTGGTACACAGAAGATAGACAACGATGTCCAAGTTACTCTTGAAAAAGATAAGGACATATTAGGCAAATATAATTATAGCAATTTTGATATTAATGAGGAAAAATATGCAAAAGAACTCAAAAACGATAGCTATGAAATGCCACAAATGAACGTGCTCTTGCGTCACGATGATATTGATCCGTATGCTACATTGCCTATTGTTATAAAGCAGGAAGCTTTGTCCTCACTTTCGCCTGATTCGACTTACTTTATTCCACTGAGAATCAAAGATGTGTCTGGATTTCAGATTAAAGAGGAAAAACGAAATGTCCTATGTCGTATTTATACATATAATGAATATGCCAATACGAAAGAGGCAACCCAATATACAATGAAAGGATATCGTATCATAGGAGATAATTCTTCCTCCATTAGTGGCTATAAAAATGTTCATCCGATAAATGCTAATTCGGTGAGAATGTTCGTTGCGAATACTAAGTTTGAGGCAAATGAAAAAATTATAGCTAAAAATGCTGTGACTGTTGAAGTGCAAAAAGATAATTCGATAAAGATGTATCCTTACATTCGCGATACTAAAACGCTTGAAGTTCATTTGATGACTCCGCCTAATGATAGTGAAGAGGATTTTATTTATCAAAATGTTTATGAAAAGAAGAATGAACGCTTTTTACTATATTATAAATATCGAACAAGAGATAACGAAAATTCTTGGTGGTCGGAATGGATAGTAGTGAAAGAGGCTACTAAGCGATTAAATATGCAAACTAAGTAGTAAAAATGAGTAATTATGAAAAAAGTAATAAAGAAATATTTCTTTTTAGCATTAGCTATTATAATGTATTCGTGTAATGAAGATGAAAAGTATGATATATTAGAAAGATACACTCCTGAAACTATAACATCTGACGAAATAGCTCCTGTGCTTAATTTACAGGCACAATATATGGATAGTAATAGCGAAATAGTACTTGTAACATGGATGAATCCGGAAGATGATTTTTTGTCTAAGGTGGAAATCTCTTGCTGTTCTGCGAATGATAATCTTTTGGGTGAACCTGTGTTGTTGGACGCTGTTTCTACCAAAGTAGGTTCTTATCAGACGTCACTTTCTGTGGAAGAGAGGGGATATGTAAAGATTGTAGCTATTAATGAAAAAGGAGTACGCTCGGAAGCCCGTACAGCAGAGATCCTTTCTTCCCAACAGGATTTTGTATATAGAGCAGATTGTTTGATGTCTTCTGTGATTGAATTATTTTTTGGTGGGAGATATAATGCATGGAATGAGAATTACCCCAATGCTACAGGTCCCTATTGGGATGGCATTGCAGCCGTTTGGGGACAAGGTGCAGCTTATTCCGGATTTGTTACAATGTATAAGGTCACAAAGGAAACTAATAATGAGAAACTAAGAGCAAAATATGCAGAAAAGGAAGAAACTTTTCTAAACTCAATAGACATTTTTTTGAATAATGGTAGTGGACGGAAATCTTTTGCTTATGGTACTTATATTGGGCCGAATGATGAGCGTTATTACGATGATAATGTCTGGATTGGCATCGAAATGGCCAATTTATATGAACTTACAGGGAATGAAGTTTATTTGCAGCATGCAAATACTGTTTGGAACTTTATTTTGGAAGGGATAGATGACGTGACTGGCGGTGGAGTATATTGGAAAGAAGGTGCGGTATCAAAGCATACATGTTCCACTGCCCCGGCAGCTGTAATGGCTCTAAAATTATACCAATTGAGCAAGAATGAATCATATTTGGAAATAGCAAAGAGTTTGTATTCATACTGTAAAGATGTATTACAAGATCCGAATGACTATTTATTTTATGACAATGTTCGCTTAAGTGACCCTTCCGATAAGAATTCGGAGCTTAAAGTATCTAAGGATAAATTCACGTATAATTCGGGACAACCAATGTTAGCTGCTGCTATGTTGTATCGGATTACAAAAGAAGAACAATTTCTGAAAGATGCCCAAAATATAGCACAGTCGATTTATAAAAAATGGTTTAAAAACTATCATTCGTCTATACTTGATAGAGATATAATGATATTAAGCGATCCAAACACTTGGTTTAATGCCGTTATGTTCAGGGGATTCGTAGAGCTATATAAAATAGATAAGAACGATGTTTATGTCAAAGCGGTGAAAAATACCATGGAACATGCTTGGCAAAGCAACTGTAGAAATCGGTTGACTAATCTAATGAGCGACGATTATGCAGGTGATAAGAAAGAAGGTAAGTGGAATATAAAGACACAAGGTGCTTTTGTTGAAATCTTCTCACTTATTGGGGAATTGGAACAACTTGGATGTTTTCAGGAGTAGTTAAATAAATTAGTAGTAAAATTTTTGTAAGGTTGCTTGGTCTCTCAAAGATAGAATTCTATTTGTGGATTAAGCACCTTGCAAGAAAAAAGAATTATGGAGTATAAATTAAAAGCTTTTTGTATTAGTGCATTGCTGATTTTATTGCAAGTGAATGAAATATTTGCAGAAAGTGGCTATGAATTGTGGTTACGTTATCACTTAATTGAAGATGTTGCGTTAAAAAGATATTATCAGATAAAAAACAGTTCGATTGTTTTCACTGCAAGAACGCAAAAACAATTGGTGGCAAAAACAGAACTATATAATGGATTGAAAGGACTACTTGGTTTTACTATACAAGAAACGCATGATGTAAAGGATAATTGTTTGTTGGTAGGGAACGTGGAGTCTTCTCCGTTAATAACTTCCCTTCTTTGTGCAAAAGAACTTGATAGTTTGGGAGATGAAGGATATATAATCCGTTCGTTGCAGATTGAGCAAAAAAAAGTGACAGTTGTGGTTGCGCAAAAGGATCAAGGGTTGTTGTATGCAATTTTTCATTATTTGAAATTAATTCAAACACATCAATCATTAGATGGGGTGTCTGTCAAAGAAGTTCCCCAAATTAAATATAGAGTATTGAATCATTGGGATAACTTAGATGGAACAATTGAAAGAGGATATGCAGGTTATTCTTTATGGGATTGGGAACGTTTGCCTTTCTATCGAAGTCAACGATGTGTAGATTATGCGAGGGCAAACGCTTCAATAGGTATTAATGGTACTGTATTGAATAATGTGAATGCAAATGCAAAAAGTTTGCGTACAGAGTGGTTGATAAAAGCTGCAGGGTTGGCTGATTCTTTCCGTCCTTATGGCATTCGGGTATTTCTTACTGCCCGTTTTAGTGCTCCACAGGAAATTGGTAATTTGGATACATCAGACCCAATGAATCCCAAAGTGAAGCAGTGGTGGAGAAATAAAGTAACAGAAATTTATGAATACATTCCGGATTTTGGTGGTTTTTTGATAAAGGCAAATTCGGAAGGGCAACCTGGACCGCAAGATTATGGACGTACTCACGCTGAAGGTGCCAATATGATAGCCGAAGCATTGCAACCTTATGGTGGTATACTGTTTTGGCGTGCTTTTGTTTATAAAAATGAGCGGTATGTCGACCGGGTTGTTACTGGATATAATGAGTTTAAACCTCTTGATGGACAATTTAAAGAAAATGTGTTTTTGCAGACTAAAAATGGACCAATAGATTTTCAGCCACGAGAACCATTTCATCCATTGTTTGGGAAAATGCCCAATACAGCTTTATCTCTTGAATTTCAAATTACACAAGAAAATCTGGGACATGCAGGGCATTTAGTATATTTAGCACCTTTATTTGAGGAGACATTGCAATCGGATGTTTATGGGGATGGAAAAGGAAATACAGTATCGAAGATTCTTCAGAATTATCATGAAACTTGTGGAATGTCTGCAATAGCTGGAGTGTCAAATGTAGGAACTGATTTAAATTGGACGGGATATTTGTTTGGACAGGCTAATTGGCATGCGTTTGGAAGATTGGCTTGGAATCCGGATTTGACAAGCGAAAAAGTGTCAGAGGAATGGGTGCGTATGACATTCTCTAATCGGGAAGATGTAATAGATTCGATAAAAAGAATGATGTTGATTTCACGGGAGGCAGCTGTGAATTATATGATGCCCTTAGGGCTTAATCATATTATGAATTTTCATACACACAATGGTCCGGAGCCATGGCATGATGACCCTTTATGGACGGCTTATGATTATCACCAAGTAACAAAAGATAGTATAGGGGTTGATCGAACAGATAAAGGCAGTAGGGCTACAGGCCAATATCATAAATTGGTTGGAGCATATTTTGAAAATTTAAAAACTTGTCCAGATAGATATTTACTTTGGTTTCATCGTCTTCCTTGGGAATATAAGATGAAATCGGGACAGACATTATGGAATGAGCTTGTTAATCATTATTATAAGGGTGTAGAAGAGGTCAGAACCATGCAGAGTATTTGGGCCTCATTAAAGGACGTAATAGATGGAGAACGATTTACGAGCACGGAGAATTTACTTCAGAACCAAGAGCGTGAGGCTGTTTGGTGGAGAGATGCTTGCTTGCTTTTTTTCAAGGAGTACTCTCAAATGCCTATTCCTGAGGTGTATGAATCGTCTCGTTATTCTTTAGATTATTATAAGAAGATTCCCTTTCCGTATGATTGGAATAAAACACAAATGTTTAAGTAATGATAAGTATGTATAGAGTTTTAATTATTTCAGTTGTGATAGGATGGGCTATTAATATAAAAGCCCAGATAAAAGTGGCTTGTGTTGGTAATAGTATTACAGAAAATATAGCTTTATCAAATGAACAAAAATATCCCTCCATTTTGCAAGACCTTTTGGGAAATGGATATATTGTTCGCAATTATGGTATTGGAGCACGTACAGTGCTGAAAAAAGGAGATTATCCATATTGGAATGAAGAGCGATATAAAGAAGTGCTTGCGTGGAATCCTGATATTGTAATTGTAAAAATGGGAACAAATGATGCGAAAGCGCAGAATTGGGCTTATAAAGATAATTTTGAAAGTGATTATATTGAATTTATACTTTCTTTTCAGACTTTGCCAAGTCATCCGAAAGTCTTTATTTGTTATCCCATTCCAACGTTTAAAGATAATTTCCTTCCTGTAGAGGATCAGCTTCTTGTAAAAGAAATGATGCCAATGATAGATAATATATCCAAGGCAACTTGTGCTGACATTATAGATTTACATACACCTTTGGTTGGAAAGGATGATTGTGTGTATGACAAAGTACATCCTAATGAGAAAGGTACGAAGATTATGGCGCGTGTTATTGCACGAAAAATATGTCCGCATAGAAAGTTTCCTTTTCCCCCAGAAAAAAAGATAAATGTTGTATTTGTTGGTAATAGTATTACAGAAGCTACATACTTGAAAATTACTCCGCCTGAATGGACAACTATTTATTTAGATAGTTTGGGGTATGATGTACAGTCTGTAAATTGTGGAAAAAGTGGTTATACAACTTTTGATTTCCTTCCTGGTAAAGGTGGTTTTAAATATGTGATAAGAAAAGCCGATGAGCTATATAAGAAAGATAAAAGAAATCTTGTGTTTTCTTTTTGTTTGGGAGTAAATGATAGCGCTTGTACCGGAACCAATGGAGCACCTGTTTCGGCTGAACAATATGAAAGCAATATGCAGTTGATTATTGATAGCTTATGTTTTCGATTTCCCGAGGCAAAAGTGGTGTTGCATTATCCTATCTGGTATAGCCCTAACACGTATAATAGTGCTATGTATCTTAAGGAGGGATTAAAACGTTTGCAAACTTATTTTGCTGCGATAGAAAGACTTGGCAGAAAGAATAAGGGTAGGGCTATGATCGGAGACACAAAAGGATTTAAGGTCTTTCGCAAGCATTATAAAAAATACCATACCCCTCAAGAAGGTAAACGAGGAGTTTTTTATTTACATCCGAATGCGGAGGGAGCGAGGGTATTAGGTCGGTTATGGAGTGAAGGTATTAAACAATAATTTTATTTATTAAATTAAAAAAAATATGAGAAAGGTTGTATTGCAAATTATCTGTTGCTTGTTGGCATTAAATGTGCAGGCTCAAAAAAATATTGAGTTGTTTTCACCTGATGGAAACATAAAATTGGCATTAAACATATCAGATGAAATATCTTATACCATTTCCTGTGAAGATGTGATATTATTGGAGAACAACCGGTTACAGTTGGAATTAAATAATGAAGTCTTGGGGGAACATCCCCATTTGCAAGGACAGAAGAAGTGGAATGTAAAAGAAATGTTGAATCCTGTTGTTCCATTGAAATTCTCAACAATAGAGAATGAGTATTCTCAGTTGCTATTGGATTTTAAAGGGGGATATTCTTTGGAATTTAGGGCATTTAATGATGGGATTGCTTATCGGTTTATTATGAAGAAAAGAGGAAATATCGAGATCATGAATGAAGTCATGCAATTGAATTTTCCATCAGAATGTCAACTTCATCTGCAACAAACCGGGGGATTTAAGACCGCTTATGAAGAACCTTATTTACATTTGAAGAGTGGGGATGTGAGGTTGGAGAGTACGATGGCAACTTTACCATTGCTGCTTAGTTACCCCCAAAAATATTCGATATTACTTGGTGAGACAGAGGTGTTTGATTATCCATGTATGTTTGTAAAGGGAGGTGAAAAGAATAGTGTACGAGCTGTTTTTCCGAAAGTTCCTATACAGTTTGAAGAAGACGGGGATAGAAGTATGAAAATATTGGAGGAAGCAGCCTATATTGCAAGAACTACAGGGAAAAGAGGATTTCCATGGCGTTATTTCGTAATAGCTAAAGAGGATAAACAATTGGTGGAAAATACGATGTCATGTAGACTATCATCTGGTTGTAGCTTATTAGAAACCTCATGGATTAAACCTGGACAAGCGAGTTGGGAATGGTGGAATGATGCAGCTCCTTATGGACCTGATGTGAATTTTGTTTCGGGTTATAATCTGGAAACCTACAAATATTATATTGATTTTGCTTCGAAGTATGGCATTCGATATATTATTATGGATGAAGGATGGGCGAAAAGTACGCGCGACCCGTATACTCCGAATGCTAAAGTTGATGTTCATGAATTGATTCGCTATGCTGAAAAGAAGAATGTGGGAATAGTTCTTTGGCTAACATGGTTGACTGTGGAAAATAATATGGATTTATTTAAGACTTTCTCAGAATGGGGAGTAAAAGGTGTAAAAATAGATTTTATGGACAGAAGCGATCAATGGATGATGAATTTTTATGAACGTGTAGCAGCAGAAGCTGCTAAATATAAGTTGTTTGTAGACTTTCATGGTTCTGTGTCTCCTAAAGGATTAGAATATAAATATCCTAATGTACTTTCGTATGAAGGTGTAAGAGGTATGGAACAGATGGGAGGGGCCACTCCGGATAATAGTATTTTTATGCCTTTCATGAGAAATGCAGTGGGGGCGATGGACTATACTCCTGGTGCTATGTTAAGTATGCAGCCCAATGTATATTGTAGTCAAAGACCGAACTCTGCAAGTATAGGAACACGTGCTTATCAATTAGCATTATTCGTTATTTTTGAAAGTGGACTTCAGATGTTAGCCGACAATCCGACATTGTATTATCGTAATGCGGATTGTACTGAATTTATTACACGGGTACCTGTTACATGGGATGAAACGAAAGTGTTGGATGCTCGAATTGGTGAATATTTAATTGTTGCTAAACGGAAAGGAGAAAAGTGGTTTATTGGAGGAATGACTAATAATCGTAACTCAGAGCGTATATTTGAGATTAGTTTGGATTTTTTAAACGAAGACAGGGGCTATAAAATGGTTGCATTTGAAGATGGAATCAATGCTAATCGTCAAGCTATGGATTATAAAAGATATGAACGCTCTGTAAATAAAAAAGATAAAATAGTAATACGACTAGCGCGTAATGGAGGATTTGCTGCACTTATTGAATAATTTGATTGTATTATTTTATGGATGATGAAAATAGTCAACATAATATTCGCATATCTAAAAAATACGTTTTTTATTGGGGATATTCATAATTATGTAAAGAAAATAGTTTTCAAATACAAGCATAAATTGATCCCTATTCAAGTTCCAGCTATGAATTGGGTATATCTATATTGAGGATTTCCAAACAAGTTGTACTATTTCTTTGTATCATCTCGAAGGGAGAGCGAGGGCTTTGATTTATCGGTTTAATTTTTCTATGAGATTTATGGTATAATGGTTTCGATAGAAAAGCAGAAAGCTCGTCAGTTGTTCTAGCTGTTCTGTTATGAGGGAATAGTATTGATGGTATTTTATTATACAAGTTAAATGACTAGAATGAAATTCGTTTGTGTTTTATATAAACCAATACTAGGTAGTTCAAGGGTATTTGTGGTTTATTTTGGTTTGATGTTAAGTTACTATCTTTAATAGGGTCGATTCTGTTGGACTGATTATAATCGTTTCACAGCGATGGTTATTATTATGCTTGGATGAAATAATAGTGTGTTCTAAGATTGGTAATGATTATAATAACTGAATTGATAGGCGGGTAATGGTCTGTGTATGTTCACTGCTATTATCTGCCTGTTATTTTCCTGAGTCGTTAGGACAAGAAAAGGATAAAGAATAACAAAACGAATCATGTGGCTGAGATTTAAAATATTTATAGGATATATTACTCTGATTGCCCTGCTCTCTTTTACTATTTATTTCTTCCGTAAGGAACAGATGAAGCGCAACTGTTTGCAACAGCATGAACAGGAACTGCTTCATTTTTGGCATTTGACCGGAGAAGCCTACGCCGGCCTGTTGGATCTGGGCACTTATGGAGAGACGGTCAGTGTGTGGGACGAGGACGACCGGAGTACTTATCAGAAAAAGAGAAACGAGGTATGCGGCACATTACAGTTCTTGAAGCAATATGTCCATGCATCCGGACAACGGGTACGTATAGATTCGCTGTGCCTGCTTCTGGAGAGAAAGGAACAGTTGCTTGACACGGTAATACATACGTTCAGCCGTTTTCGTGAAGCCGGTGAAATCATAAACCGGAAAATCCCGATGATTGCATCCCGTGTCCACGATGAGAAAGCGCCTATTGAAGTCAAAGAGGAAGTTCCGAAGAAAAGTTTCTGGTCCTTCCTTAAACGCAAGAAGAGAAAATCCGTTTATTCGGAACAGAAGGAAAAACGGGAACGGCTGCAACCTGCGGAAAAAGACCGGAAGGTCTCAACTGCAAGTATACTTCATTCTTTAAACAGGGAACTGACCGGCCGGCAGGAGACTGAGCGTGAACGTCTGCCGGTACAAATGGAGCGTCTGTTCAATAACAATATGGCATTAAACTGCAGATTGTACGGTATCATCAGAGATTTTGAATTTGAGACTGACCGACGCCTTGAGGAACGTTACATGCAGTTCCTCAAGGCACGGGAACGGTCCTTTTATACGGTTTCTACCTTTGCTGTTTTTATTTCATTGCTGACTATTTTACTTTATATCATTATACATCGGGAGTTGAACCGGCGAAACCGATACCGGCGTCAGCTGGAAGCTTCCAACTTGGAAAACACGGAACTCCTCCAATCCAGGAAGCGTATGATGCTGACTATCGCCCATGACCTGCGCTCTCCCCTTGCCATTATCAGAGCAACGGCGGAGCTGCTGCCCGGCGAACAGGAAAGGGCTATGCAGGAGGAATACGCCGGAAATATCCGACATGCGTCAGACTATATGCTTTCGCTGGTGGACACATTGATGAATTTCTATCTGCTTGATACAGGACAGGCACGGGAGAATATTTCCGTCTTTTGTCTGGAAACCCTGTTCAGGGAGATTACCAACAATTACATGCCGCTCGTTCAAAAGAAAGGATTGCAACTGTTGACCCGGTATTCCGGCATGAACGCTGCTGTCAGTTGTGACAAGGGACATTTACAGCAGATTGTGAATAATCTGCTTTCCAACGCTCTGAAATTTACCGGGAAAGGATATGTCCGGCTGGAAGCGACATTCAACGTCGGCGAACTGTGTATCAAAGTGCAGGATACAGGAGCGGGAATGAATGATGAGGAGCAGAAACGGATATTCGATGCGTTCGAAAGGCTTGATAATGCCCGCGGCGTTTCCGGTTTCGGACTTGGCCTTGCCATTGTTTCCCGGCTTGTTTCACAGCTGGGCGGTTCCATCGGGGTGGAGAGTCACCCGGGGAAAGGAAGTTGTTTTAGGGTATCTCTTCCCCTTTTCCCTGCCGACAGTAGTTCCTTGAAGGAGGAGTTACAATCTCCGTCTGACTATCAAATAGAAGGACTGCGTATTCTCCTTCTTGACGATGACCCGAGACAGCTTTCCGTAACACGTGAGATGTTCAGGCGAAACCGGGTTGAATGTGACTGTTATACCGATTTCCGGCAGGTGGTTGCAAAATTGCGGGATGAGGATTATGACGCGTTGCTGACGGATATCCGCATGCCTGACATGGACGGGTTCGGGCTGCTGGAGTTGTTGCGTTCATCCAATATGGAAAGGGCCGGAACAATTCCGGTCATAGCCATGACTGCCGATATTGATCCGGAAGAGGAGTACCTTTCCCGGGGATTTGCCGGATGTATCCGTAAACCCTTCCGGATGAATGAGCTGCTGGAAACCGTTTCCCGAATTGTCAGAGGGAATAGGCGGACGGCATGGCAACCGGATTTTTCCCTGATTCTGACCGGGGAGGACAATAAGGGGGAGATGCTCGGTATCTTCATCCGGGAAAGCCGCAAGGACCTTGACAGGTTGCACGGGGCGTTGGAAAGGGATGATCGTCAGACAGTCCGTGAGATTCTGCACAAGAACCTTCCCCTGTGGACAAGTGTCCGCCTTGATTATCCGATAGAGGAACTGCAGGCTATTGTACTGTCCGATCCGGAACTCTGGACGGAAGAACAGATAAGGTGTATCTATAAAGTAGGAGAAGCAGCGTGGAAACTAATTGTCTGTGCTGAAAATATGAAGAAGAATATAAAATAAGCAAATGAAAAATATACTGATTATAGAGGATGATGTTGTCTTCAGCCGCAGTATCAGTAACTGGCTGAAGAAAAAGGGTATGGCAACCGGTCATGTGTCTACACTCTCGGCAGCCCGTAAGGAACTTCAGGTTAAGAAGTTCGACCTTGTCCTGGCAGACCTGCGTCTGCCGGACGGCAGCAGTATGGAGCTGCTGAAGTGGATGAAAGGAAAATATTATTCCATCCCGTTCCTTATTATGACCAGTTACGGCCAGGTGGAGAATGCGGTGGAAGCCATGCAGCTTGGGGCCTCCAATTACCTTTGCAAGCCGGTACAGCCGGACCGGCTTTGGGAAGTTATAGAAAAAGAGTTCAGCCGTCCGCAGCATGGCAGCACGGAATTCTACCGTGGTGAAAGTGAAAAGGCCCGTGAAATGTACCGGCTGATAGGCCCTGTGGCCCGTTCTGACATGTCCGTCCTGCTTCGTGGAGCATCGGGTACGGGTAAGGAACATATTGCCGCTGAGATTCATGAGTGGAGCCTGCGCAGGCACAAGCCTTTTGTAGCCGTGGACTGCGGTGCCGTTTCCGACGACCTTGTCAGATCCGAATTCTTCGGGTACTGCAAAGGGGCGTTCACCGGTGCGGACAGTGACAAGGCGGGACTTTTCCAGGCTGCTGAAGGTGGTACGTTGTTCCTTGATGAAATCGGTAACCTTGCTCCCGTAAATCAGATGAAACTGCTTCGCGCCCTGCAAGAAAAGCGTTACCTGCCGGTCGGGACAGTCAGGGAACGTCCCTTTGACATCCGCCTTATCGCCGCCACCAATGCAGATTTGGAGAAGGCCATTGCGGAAGGGAGTTTCCGTGAGGACTTGTACCACCGTCTGAACGAGTTCACTATCCGGGTTCCCCTGCTCTCCGAATGCGGGGAGGATATCCTTCCGTTGGCTGAATTCTTTCTGAAGCAGTTTTCCGCAAGATACGGGAAACCGGTTCAGGGCTTCGACCGGGAAGCGGCTGCCGTGTTACGGCAATACGGCTGGCCGGGGAATATCCGTGAACTGAAGAATACTGTCCGGCGTGCCGTCGTGTTTGCCGGGGAGGGGCGGATATCCGCACAGGAACTGAATCTGGATCAGGGCATGAAATTGGGAAACATGATTGTCTGTCCGGAAAAGGAGGAGCAGCAGATACTTCGGATACTTGGGCAGACCGGTAACAACCGCACCCTTACCGCCCGTGTACTCGGCATCAGCCGGACTGCCCTGTATTACAAGTTGAGGAAATACGGTATTGTGTGAATAAGGGAATATAGGACAGCCCCCGGAAAACGGGGGCTATTTCAGTATGCTCGGCATGGTTATTAGCTACCGGGTGCAAGTCCCCAATGAGCCCTAATAGCGGGAATCATACAGCCAATAGCAATGGTGTCCCTCGCGAGTTGGAATCTGAAAGAAGCTGGCGGCAAATATCTGGTCTGACGAACAGAAACTTCATATAAGGCATATGACCGTGGGTAAGGTTGCTGAACAAACCAAAGCCCTATAGCTATTCGGAAACGGTTGGTGTAAATGGAGCAGACATAAGATAGAAAGTTAATACCCTTATCCGAGGAGGTCTCACGGACATACAGAATAGTTGTCTTTACGAAATGTATGGAGTAACGCTTGCCGTGAGAAGTCAGCAGAGGTCATAGTAGTGGGACTGTCGATATTCCCATGAAGGACCGAACCTAATAATTAAACGATAGTAATTGAAAGTTACCAAATGAAAGAAAGAATGCAGAAAACATCAGCCCAAGCTCATGACTTCCCTCAAAGAGCTAGGACGGAATCCGAATGGTATGAGGGAGTGCAGACTTTCATGTGGATGACCGAAGACAACATCGTGGAAGTACCATTTGACAAAGAACACCTATTGGAAATCATCCTTAGTCCATCGAACCTGAACAAAGCCTATAAGGCGGTAGTCAGGAACAATGGAAGTGGCGGTATCGACAAGATGTCATGCGAACAATTATTGTCATGGCTAAAGGCCAATAAGGATGAACTGATAATCTCTTTGCAGTCCGGGACTTATCGCCCCAACCCTGTACGCAGGGTAGAAATACCAAAGGACAATGGCAAAAAGCGCCTCTTAGGAATCCCCACAGTGGTAGACCGATTGGTGCAACAAGCCATAAACCAAGTGTTGACGCTGATATACGAGCGTCAGTTTTCCAAGACAAGTTACGGGTTCCGTCCCCAAAGGGGTTGCCATGATGCTCTCCGTAAGGCGCAAAAGATAGTGAGTGAAGGTTATATATATGTAGTCGACCTCGACCTTGAACGCTTTTTCGATACGGTAAGTCATAGCAAGCTGATAGAAATACTCAGCCGTACCATAAAGGATGGAAGGGTAATAAGTCTGATACACAAATATCTTCGTAGCGGTGTAATAAACCGAGGAATGTTCGAGATGAGTACAGAAGGAACTCCCCAAGGAGGTCCTCTAAGTCCTCTGTTAAGTAATATCATGCTCAATGAACTGGACAAGGAACTGGAAAGACGTGGACACCCCTTTGTCCGTTACGCAGACGATGCGATGATATTTTGCAAATCCAAACGTGCCGCCAAACGTGTAAGGGAATCGATAACTCTGTTCATAGAAGGGAAACTCTTCCTTAAAGTGAACCATGAAAAGACGGTCGTATCTTATGTGAAAGGAGTAAAGTTCTTGGGGTACTCCTTTTATGTGAAGAAAGGGGACTGTATTCTACTTGTACACTCAAAATCCAAAAACAAGATGAAATCAAAACTCAAAGAATTGACAAGTCGGAGTAATGGATGGGGATATGAGAAAAGGAAACAGAAACTCAAAGATTACATAAGAGGATGGATTGCCTACTTCTGCCTTGCACAAATGAAAAGGCTTTGTATTGAAACCGACGAATGGCTAAGACGACGTATTCGCATGTGTATCTGGAAATCATGGAAGAATGCCAAAACCCGAGTAGCAAACTTAAAGAAATGCGGTGTCTCTGAGTGGCAGGCATATCAATGGGGAAACACTCGTCTTGGTTATTGGCGTGTCTCGAACAGCCCAATAGTAACCTTTGTAATGTCCAATGATAAATTGCGTAAGGCAGGCTATATGGAGTTCATGGACTGCTATCTCAAATGGTGCCCAAAATAGGAACCGCCGTATGCCGAACGGTACGTATGGTGGTGTGAGATTGTGCCACGAGAAGCATGTGCTAAATGCTTCGCAACTATGTAGGAGATGAGGGTAGGTCCCTCGCAATCAACTTGCAGGAGTGGGTTGCAAACCCGTATATGCTGCTCTTTCTCCATGGTCAGGGTAGTGAACGATATATGAAAAGGCAATGTATAAATTGTCAGGTAGCTTAATAGGAGATGACCGCAAGGGAACCATTGATGAAGCATCGAAAATAACCGTAGATGATGTCAAAACCAAGAGTTTCTCACTCTTTTGGGATAAGTAACGAGATTACCTGTTTATTGTCGTTATGGCATCCGGTGTACAGATGGCATGACCTGTTAAGAGGCTCTTATGTGGAACGTGGGAACCTGCTATAAGATGTTAACGGAAAATTCCAAGGGGCAGAACCTTCAAGGAAGAAAGTACGGATGCTTATAGTAGGGGCGGACTGACTCGTAGTAGTGTAGAAGTGCCTGTAATGGGTATGGAGCGAAGGGGTCAGCTTATTTAGCGTAAAAGTTAGTACAACTGATAAACAATTAGGAAGATGCAAAACGACAACGCAAAACCAATATCAATATCGAAGCAATTGGTTTATGATGCATTTCTGCGTGTGAAAGCAAACCGTGGAAGTGCAGGGATTGATAAGGTCACTCTTGAAGATTATGAAAAGAATCTGCGAGGTAACCTTTATAAACTATGGAATCGCATGAGTTCCGGCAGTTACTTTCCTCCATCGGTGAAGCTGGTAGAAATACCGAAGAGTACTGGTGGTAAACGTCCATTGGGTATCCCGACGGTATCTGATCGTGTAGCTCAAATGGCTGTAGTAATGCTGATAACCCCTTCTATCGAACCTTGTTTTCATGAGGATTCTTATGCCTACCGTCCCCATCGCTCGGCGCATGATGCTGTTGGCAAAGCTCGTGAGCGTTGTTGGAAGTATGCGTGGGTTCTGGACATGGACATCAGTAAATTCTTTGACACCATAGACCATGAACTACTGCTGAAAGCCTTGAAACGGCATACGCAAGAAAAATGGGTATTGATGTATATAGAACGTTGGCTGAAAGTTCCTTATGAGAAATCGGATGGAAGTCAGGTTGACAGGGCTCTCGGTGTACCCCAAGGCAGTGTCATAGGTCCGGTTCTTGCGAATCTGTTTCTTCATTATACCTTTGACAAGTGGATGGAAAAGAACTTTCCCCGTGTTCCATTTGAGAGATATGCTGATGATACAATTTGTCACTGCCATAGTCTTAAACAGGCTGAGTATATGCAAGCGATGATTCAACAACGGTTTGAGTGCTGCAGGTTGCGGCTCAATGAAGAGAAAACGAAAATCGTCTATTGCAAAAGTAGCCGTCAAAAGGAGTGCTATCCCAATGTGACTTTTGACTTTCTTGGATTTACGTTTCAACCCCGGGAATCGGTAGATAAGTATGGCAACCGTTTTACGGGTTTCCTGCCGGCTATCAGCCGAAAATCAATGAAACGAATCAATGAGACGATGCGCAGTTGGCACCTAAACAGGCACTCAAATCTCACATTGGAACACCTTGCGTCTGATATAAATCCTATCGTACGAGGTTGGATGACTTATTATGGTAAGTTTTATCCTACCCGTTTGAAGTGGTTTATGCAGACGTTGAACGGACGTCTAGCCCGTTGGGTAATGTGTAAGTTCGAGCGTTATAGACATCGTTTCTATCCTGCTCAAGAATGGCTTGCCCGTATTGCAGAGAAAGAGGGGCTTATCTTTTATCATTGGAAATGTGGCGCTCTGCCAAGATTTACCAATAAAGAAAAGGTGAGTTCCCAATTGATAATGGTTAAATAAGTAAAGCCGTGTGAAGCGAGAGTTTCACGCACGGTTTATTGAGAAGCTCGGGGTGAAACTCCCCTTGCTTACTCGGCGGTCGGAAAACGAAAAAGTAGGAAGAATACCAATTCGTTTTCCTCCTACTCGATTCTTTCAAAATTATGGAGGGGAAAATGCGCATTTATTCCTGTTTCCCGTTTCTCTTCTTTTTGTCATCTTCATTCTCCAGTCCCAGCCGCCTGCAGAGTTCCGGGTCATTTTTAATGCGTTCCATTTCCATGTTAATGATTGCCTGCGCATCCGCCTTGATCCTGTCATAGTTCCGTCCGATCTGCTGCGTCATGATGTCGTTTCCCTCCCTGTCCCTGAATTCATTGATGACGGGTATTTTTTTGTAATTCTTCTCTTCCCCGCTGACTTTTTCGTGGTCTACGATGATTTCGGCGTGGAATATCTTCTGTTCTATTTTCTCTCCGAAGTTGTCCGATACGGCACCAACGAATGTTCCTTGTGAAAGATTTGCTATCTTGGAGGCAGGAATAAGAGAGTCGAGTTGCGTGTTGATTGAGGTGGACACATCCTGCCGGTTGATGGATACGGACTGCCGCTTCTGGAGTACTTTTCCGAACCGCTCTGAAAGTGTCCTGGCGGTTTCCCCGACCACCTGGCCGCTAAAAATATTACCCACAGTATTTTGCACTACTTTGGATTCTTTTTCACCATAATCGCGGTTTAACTGGCTGAAATCCTGAAGGCCCAGACAGACTGCTACCTTGTTACTTCGTGCCGTGGCAATCAGATTGTCCAGTCCCCTGAAATATATAGTCGGTAATTCGTCAATGATTACCGTACTTTTCAGTTGTCCTTTTTTATTAATCAGCTTTACAATGCGGGAATTGTACAATCCCAGGGCCGCCGAATAAATATTCTGTCGGTCGGGATTATTGCCTACGCACAGCAATTTCGGTTCATTCGGGTTGTTGATGTCTAAGGAAAAATCATTACCCGTCATTACCCAGTAAAGCTGTGGTGAAATCATTCTGGTGAGCGGGATTTTTGCACTGGCAATCTGCCCCTGGAGCTGATCCTGAGCTCCGGATTTCCAGGCGTCCATAAAGGGTGAAAGGTAGTTCTCCAGCTCCGGATAAGAGGTTAATATAGTAAATAGATCTGAATACGGTTTGTTCAGCAGTTCCACCGCATGCGGGAATGTACAATAGATGCCGTTTTTGTAAATCTTTAAATACCAGATAATTGCCGCCAGAAGAATGATGGGTGATTCTACAAAGAAATCCCCCTGTTTCTCAATCCACGTTTTGTTCAAATTTAGCATGATTGTGTAGCTTGCTTCATATGCATCCGAGATGTCCGTCATGAACTCCGGATTGATAGGGTTACATCTGTGTGATCTACGCGGGTCATCGAAATTAATGACATAGAATTTGGGCTTTACCTTGTATTTATCCATATTGTTTAACAATGTGTTATATGCAATTATGGATAAATCGTCAAACTTGTAATCGTAAATGTAACAACTGTATCCCTTTGAAATCATCTGGCGTATGTAGTTATTTACCACTGCGTATGATTTGCCTGAACCGGGTGTACCAAGCACGATAGTTGCGCGGAACGGATTCACCACATTTATCCATCCGTCATTGAGTCTCCCCTGATACTGAAACTTTGTCGGCAGGTTGACTGAGTATTCATTTTCCATCAACCGGGTTTCCTGTTGGAAAGACTCGTTTTCGAGATTGAACACGTCCTCCATCAGGTTGTGCCTGTATAGACGGCTCATCCACAATCCTGCCATCAGCAGGCAAAGATAGCCGGGCACCAATGTGAATACATAAAGTGCGGTGACAGCCGCATGGGGCATGGGCAAATCCAATATCCACCAGTTGGGAAAGAAAAGGATGCATCCTGCGAAGAGTGCTGCATGGATTTTGTGCCGGGTGATCTTCTCGCCCTTGACACCTTTTGTTCCCAGACACGAGACGGCCAACAGCAGGATAGCTGCCAGTTTGCTCCATAGGACGCAATTGAAGATCCCGGTTGTATTGTTGAAGTTCATAATTATTTTGTCTATCACTTCCAGATTTAAATTCCAACTGGCAATGCTCGGATAACAATACACGTATACGTGTACTACCAAAAGAAAAATGCTCACCGCCCTTCCGAATTCCATTATTTTAGCGAGTGCTCTCAAATCGTCTTCCTGTTGCATAATACTTATGTGTAAATGGGGGTAATAATCAGTTTTCCTTAAATACCGCGGGACTTTCGTTTCGCTTTTCTCCTTTTCTTCATACGGCGTGCAAGGGCCTCCTCCCCGTAATCTACCGGATTTGTTTCCATGGAGAATATGCTTGCCGCCTGTTCCAATGGGCTTCCCGATTCCGCCTTGTGCGAATGGTGCTGCCATAGTTCGGTGCCGGTATGTGCGGAACGTTCTGTGGCAGGTATACCGTCCCACCATTTGAAAAGTTCATTGTAAATGTTTGCGGAAAATTCCTTGCCCATGCGCGAACCGTTAAATACTTCCCGCCTGTTATGGTCGATGAACGTGACACCGTAGATACGTCCCTGCTCATTTTCCCGGAATACTGCATCAATGCGGGCTTTCTTTAATAGTCCGGCCAGTTCTTCACGCGAACGTGCGTGCCGCATGGCATAAACCACCTGTGCATGAATAGTCGGCGCCCATTTACCATCCTTGAAATCCCTGGTGTGTGAAAGCATCCTCTTTTCCAGGCGTTCGTTTCCGAAACGTTTGCCGAAGCGTGAACTCTTGAAAGGTGGGCTGACCACTTTTCCGCTGTCATCGGTAGCCGAATAGATAATACCGGTATAAGGCTCGCCTTTGAATTCTCCCCGTACCTGTTTGGCTTCAATGTTTAGCGTGGATAACAGTGCACTGTATTCCCCGAAAGTCTGAAAGCGGTAACTTTCCAATACGGCTTTCAGGGTATTGCCTATCTGGTGCCGTACATCACCCTGGGTAGCATCCACTTTCTTCATTTCCGCTTTTTGATTCCGTTCTTCCATATCCGCACCGTTCCGCAGTCCAAAGTCTATTTCCAATTCCCGGCAGGCGGTCATGGAACGGCGATGCTCAAAAGAATCGTTGATTTTCCGTCCCTCTTCATCCACGCATACACTTACGATATGGATATGGGTATTGTGTGTATCACCATGCTTGTAAGCAATGTAGGGCTGGTCGCCATATCCCATCTTCTGCATATAATTCTGCGCCAGTTCCGCCAGCTGTTCATCGGTCAGCTTGTCCTCCGGTGCCGGGCTGAGTGCAATGTGCAGGACGGGCTTCTCCGTGTTCCTGTTTGCCAGCAGGTAATTCTCAAAGGAGAGCAGGGCGAGGCGCATGTCCTCGCCCGGTAGTCCCGGGCGGTCTGAAATCATCCGGTTGCCGGAGAGTATTTCAGCCGTCCCTTTCTCTACTTTCTCGTGATTGTAATGCAGTGCCCCGTACAGGCTGGCTCCATGACTTATTTTTGCAACCATTTCTTTTGGTATTCTTCGGTTAGTGCTATAACTTTTTTGGTCAGTAGCATCAGTTCAAGTGTCATTTTCTCCAGTTTGTAAAGTAGTGACATCGCACGTTTCTCCCCGAAATTGCTCCTGATGGCACGTACGACCTGGTTGTAGTTGTTACCGATAGTCTGGAATTGTCTGTGAAATTCCGTAAGGCGGATGTAGTAATCCATTGTCGCCTTGTCGATTTTAACCACTTTGATTGTGCCACCGAAGATGGCTTTTTTGATGAAACGTGTTTTGTCTTTTGCCTCTGATTCGGTAACCAACTTTTCAAACCGCATGTTTTCTCCGGCATTCAGGCGGAAGCTGTATTTGTAGTCCGCCGGATCGCTTTTGGGCTTTCTGCCCGTTTTTGCTCTCGATTCTTCCTTCATACTCATTGCATAATTATGGTCCGTCCTTTTTTCTCTTCCGGAATTTCCGACTTTGGAGGAAATTCCCCGACTGTCAGGTCGGGCAAGTGGTTTTCGTCGGACAGGATACTTCCTGTCGGACGAAAACACAACTTGCTATGTTCGTTTGAACATAGAATCCTCCTTCGTCGGATTGCTGCGCGACGTTCACGGCGTGCTGTAGTCCGATGAAGCATGGTTTCCTCCATAGTCTTATTCCGACTTTGCAAAGTTATGACTGATTAAGTGCTTGTGAAATAGAAGTTTATGTGACAAGTGATGACATCTGATGACATGTCATGTCAGGTGAAGCGGATTTTAGTTATTGTACCAAAAATCCGTTCTACTTTTGGCGTGACGCAATGCAGCAAGGGACGGAACGATACGGTATAAAAAATGCTTTATCAATGCGCTGCCTATGGTAGTGGGACAATACTGTGTATCCCGGTTGAATGTGACATTGGTCATGTATGGATACGGCACCGTTCCGATGCAATGATACGTAGGCGTATCGATGCCATGAGGCAGCTTTTGTATAGATACAGTCATACATAACGAATATTGGCGTATGGCATCAAAGGTGCATTCCGTTTTTAGTGTGACGCAAGGCTGCATGTATCGTATCGGTCCGGCACAAGAGAAGTCGTATTGATGTGGTGCAGACTGTGACGGGACGGTACTGTGTACCCCGGTTGGATGCGATACCGCCCATGTATGGAAATAGTGATACACAGCCGTATTCATGCTGCCGTATAGTATTGTGCGGCGTCACTTGATGTAAGGATACAGGCGAAAAGAAAATAAGTCATTAACCCTTAATTTCATGAAGTTATGAAGAAGGAACCTTTATTTGTAGCCCTCAGCAATCAGAAGGGCGGAGTCGGTAAATCAACGTTAACCGTGTTGCTTGCCAGCTATTTCCATTACCATAAGGCAAAGAACGTGCTTGTGGTAGATTGTGACTACCCCCAGCACAGCATGATGACTTTGCGTGAATGGGACATAAAAAATGTGGAAAAGACCCCTCGTCTGCAAAGTTTGCTGGTGGAGCAGTTTGGGGATACGGGCAGAAAGGCCTACAATATCCTGGCTTCCATGCCCGAACAAGCCAAGGAAACTGCCTATGGTTTTATAGACCGTTCCGATACCGAATATGACCTTGTCCTTTTGGACCTTCCCGGAACGGTCAATACCACAGGCGTTTTCCAGTCCATCATCAATATGGACTATGTTTTTACCCCGATCACCCAGGAGAGGATGGTCATGCAGAGCAGCATGTCATTTGTCCTGTCCATCCGGGAATATCTGCTTCATCACAAGGGAGTCCCCTTGCGTGATATCCATATGTTCTGGAATAAAATGGACAAGCGCGTCTCCAGGGACTTGTATGACGCTTATATGGAAATCATCCGTTCTTTGGGATTACCTGTATTGAATACGGTCCTTCCGGCTGCGGAGCGTTATAAAAAGGATGTCGGTTTGAACGGGCAGATATTCCGCAGCACCCTGTTTCCGCCTTCCGCCGCCGCTCTGAAAGGAAGCAACTTCGATCTGCTTGCCGCTGAAATGGAAACCATACTCGGACTTTAACCGGACATGACTATGGCAAACAAGAACAGATCCGTCTATAATGTGGACGAGGACGCGCTCAAGCGTATGGTAGCCGGAGATACAACGGCCTTGGAAAAGATAAGGAAACAGGATGAACGGCCGGAAGAAGATGCCGGTGCCTCCGGAGTGTCGGAAGAAAAAGAAAAGAAACCTGATGTCTCCATTGAGAAGAAACCGTTCGCGGGGAAGAAAACACCGCGGGCATACGGCTTTGATGATTACCGGGAACAATTCCTGCAACAGAAACTGACTGGAGCCAGAAGACAGACTTATATACATGATTCACTGTATAAGGTCCTGGCCAGGGTGCTTCCGGTTATTGCACCGGAAATGTCTGTCCCCACATTTGTGAACAGTGTATTGTCGGACCATCTGAAAAGGTATCAGGATATAATTAACGGAATGTATAATCGGGAAGCGACCCAAAAACCGGTGGAATGGGAACTATAGTTTATTTGTCGATACGCCTTGCCTGTGCCTGTTATATATTATATAAGGTATGTGGGCAGAAAAAGAAGATACGTGAAATTTGCGACCTGCTGTATGCGAAGTTACCTCCCGTAAAACAGAAAGAGCCGGAAAACGTCTTGTCGGAACCGGGCGGCGAATCCGGCGTCATGGGCAGCACCCGTTTTGTCTATCTGGATGAGGATGCCGGAAAGAGCGTTGCCCCCTATATGAGTCAGCCGTTGGAAACGGCTGCGGATTTTATAGGTGAGGAGGAAGATGTCGCTGAGGAAGAAGTGGAATGTAAATTACCGTTGGAGGAGATGAGAATGCTGAAAGAGGAACAGGAAGAACTGGACGGGACATACCCGGCAGTGGATGCCGTCTCACGGGCCGTAACGCCTGATGATCTTGACAATGCCGGCAATGTATTGTTTAAACTGAATGATGCGGACAAGGATGAGGGGAAATCCCTTCGTGCGGCTCTTACCCTGCACACCATCCGGGAAACGGACCTGTTTGAGATTTTTTCCTCCCAGGTCGAGAATAAGAATGTCATCGACAGTCTGATGGGAAAATATCTGGACGGGAACGGGAACCCTCTGCCCGTGCGGAAAACAAAATCTGTCGTACCTGTATCGGACGGTTGGAAACAATATCTGTGACCTTTCGGGTATACCAAAAGCGCATCCCGGAACAAATGCCGGGATGCGCTTTTATTTTTTCGTTTTCTTTACGGCTGTTTTCTTCTATTCCTTATTTCCGGACAATTCGTTGTTGATTAACTCTTTAATCTGTTTTTGTGGAATCAGGTAACTGTATTCGGAAACTCCGATCGGAGCCGTTGAACCTTGCAAGGCCACTTCCACTTCCACATTGTTCCTGTCCGCACACAATATAATACCGATGGACGGGTTTTCGTCCGGCATCTTTACCTGTCTGTCCAACAGGTTCAGGTAAAAGTTCATTTTCCCCACATATTCGGGTTGGAATGAACCTATTTTTAATTCCAGCGCTATCAGGGACCGGGTACAGCGGTTGAAAAAGAGCATATCCACAAAATACTCCTTATCCTCCAGTACCAGGCGGTACTGGTTTCCGATAAAGCTGAAGCCCTTTCCCATTTCGAGCAGGAACGTTTTTATCTTGTCCACGAGCCTTCTTTCCAATTCCAGTTCCAGTATGGGTTTTGTGATTCCCAGGAATTCCAGATTATACCTGCTTTTCAACATTTCCTCCGCCTGTTCCTGTAAACACTCCGGCAGGGTTTCCTTGAAATTATGCAATTTGGGTTGTTCCTCCCTTGTTGAGAAAGCGTCCGCTTTGATATAATTCAGCAGCACATCCCTTGTCCAGCCCAGTTCCGTGCTCCTTGTCGCGTAAAAGTATATTTCTTCCGGGTTCTTGCACTTGCTCATTAACAACAGGTTGTGTCCCCAAGGTAAAACTGCAACGCTCTGTTGCAGTTTTCGGCTTTCCCCGCAATATCGTTCATAAAACCGTTTCATTTCCCAAAGGTTCCTCGAAGAAAAGCCCGTAGTTCCGGGAAATTCTTTCTGCAAATCAGAAGCAAGCATTTCCACCACCTGTGCTCCGTATCCTTTGCTCAAATGTTGTGCGGACAGTTCCTTGCCGATGTTCCAATATAATTCCATTGTTGCACTGGTTATCTTGCGTGCAACCTGGATTCTTGAACTTTTGATTTCTGCAACGATGCGCTGCAGAATCTGTTTATAATCATATTGAACTGTTTCCATTGTCCTGTCAGTTTATTTGCCACGAAGATAGCAATAATATTCCGGAAAACATGGAACTGTCCTTTCTTCATTATGTTTCATTGGCATTCTTCGCTTCTGTTCTTTTGATGGAAACCAGCTGTTGTAAACGTCTTTTTGTTTTACGTTTAAGAAAGAAACTTCTTATAAACTTTGATGCTGTTAATGGAGAACTGACAAGCTCCGGAATTAAATTGCTTTTATCAATATGGTTTTCTGGCAGATATTAACAGACTTGTTTCTCTTTCAACCGGGCTGAAAGACGTCTGAGCTTTGTAAGATATGACATCTGCTGACATTTGCTGCCACCTGATGAAATGTTTGTATCATGGTCTTTTGTCCCCTCCTATATTTGCGTTCGAATTCAAATTTATGTCTCACCTTAAACGATTCTACAATGAGAAAGAGAATCCTTTTTTCAGTGCTTTTCGCGTTTTTTGCGGCCGGCTCTTTTGCGCAGGGGCAGGGGCTTGCTGGCATCAACGAAGCCACGAGCATGCTGACCTCGTATTTCGATCCGGCAACCAAACTGTGCTATGCCATCGGCGCGGTGCTTGGGCTGGTCGGGGGTATCAAGACCTACAGCAAGTTTTCAAGCGGCGATCCCGATACCAGCAAGACGGCAGCCAGCTGGTTTTTCGCCTGTATATTTTTGATTGTGGCCGCCACTATCCTGCGTTCCTTCTTCCTCTAGAGGCTATGGAATATGAGATAAACAAAGGCGCGGGTAATCCTTTGGAGTTCAAGGGCCTGAAATCACAGTACCTTTTTATTTTTGCGGGCGGGCTTGTCGCGGTGCTGCTTGTGGTGGTCATCCTTTATATAGCCGGTGTGAACCAGTGGATATGCATTCCTTTCGGGCTCCTGTCCGGTTCGCTGCTGGTCTGGCTGACCTTCCGCCTGAATGCCCGGTATGGTGAACACGGCCTTATGAAGCTGCTGTCGGGGAAACGCCATCCTCGTTATCTGATCCACCGCAGGAGATTATTCCGATTACTGACCAAAAGAAGAAAGAAATGAGAAATGTATTGAAAGCTGAAACGCTTGAACGTAAGTTCCCCCTGCTGTCTGTGGAGAACGGCTGCATTGTCAGCAAGGATGCCGACCTGACCGTGGCCTTTGAGGTGGAACTTCCCGAACTGTTTACTATGACTGCAGCCGAATACGAGGCTGTCCACTCTTCCTGGGTAAAGGCTGTCAAAGTGCTGCCGGATTTTTCGGTTGTCTGCAAGCAGGACTGGTTCACGAAGGAAACCTACCGTCCTGATTTCCGGGACGGTGAACAGAGCTTCCTGTCGAAAAGCTATGAGCGCCATTTCAACGAGCGCCCGTACCTGAACCACAAATGCTACCTGTATCTGACGAAGACCACGCGTGAGCGCAGCCGGCAGAGGAGTGACTTTAACAGCCTCTGTTGCGGTTCCCTTCTGCCCAAGGAAATGGTTGACAAGGACACGGCGGTCCGCTTTCTGGAAGCAGTGGAACAGTTCGAGCGTATCATGAACGATTCCGGTCATGTCAGCCTGCGCAGGCTGGAGGCGGATGAGATTACCGGCACTGAGGGACGTCCCGGACTGGTGGAGAAATATTTCTCCCTGTCGCTGGAGGATGAAACCGCCGTGCTTCAGGACATCTGTCTTAACCCCGGCGGCATGCGTGTGGGTGACAAGCGGCTGTGTGTGCATACCCTATCTGATACGGAGGACCTTCCCGTCAGAGTGTCCACCGATATGCGTTATGGACGTATGTCCACCGACCGCAGTGACTGCCGCCTCTCGTTCGCCGCTCCCGTCGGCCTGTTGCTTCCCTGTAACCATATCTATTCGCAGTATGTGTTTATAGACGATGCGCAGGAGATTCTCCGTACGATGGAAAAAACTTCCCGCAACATGCTCTCCCTCTCGAAGTACAGCCGGAGCAATGCGGTAAACCGGGAGTGGACGGAGATGTATCTGGATGAAGCCCATACGAAGGGCGTATTGCCCGTCCGCTGCCACTGCAACGTGATGGCGTGGGCAGAAGACAGGGAGGAACTCAGACGTGTGAAGAATGATACCGGCAGCCAGCTTGCCATGATGGAATGTACGCCGAGGCACAATACGGTGGATGCCCCGGTGCTCTACTGGGCTGGCATTCCCGGCAATGCGGGCGATTTTCCGGCAGAGGAGTCGTTCTACACCTTTCTGGAACAGGCCGTCTGTCTCTTTACGGCTGAAACCAATTACCGGAGTTCTTCCAGCCCGTTCGGCATCCGTATGGCTGACCGCCGGAACGGCATCCCCCTGCATGTTGACATCAGCGACCTGCCGATGAAACGAGGTATCATCACGAACCGCAACAAGTTTGTTCTCGGTCCCAGCGGTAGCGGCAAATCCTTTTTTACCAACCACCTGGTCAGACAATATTATGAACAGGGCACGCATATCCTGCTGGTGGATACGGGCAACAGCTACCAGGGACTGTGCCGTATGATCCATGACCGTACGCACGGTGAGGACGGTATCTATATAACGTATGAGGAGGATAATCCGATAGCTTTTAATCCTTTTTATACGGATTCCGGACAGTTTGACGTTGAAAAACGTGAGAGTATCAAGACGCTGATCCTGACTTTGTGGAAACGGGAGGACGAAGCCCCGAAACGTTCGGAGGAGGTGGCCCTGTCGGGTGCGGTGAATGCCTATATCCGCCGGATTACGGATGACAGGGCGTCCAGGCCGGATTTTAACGGCTTCTATGAGTTTGTCCGTGATGACTACCGCCGTATGATCGAGCAAAAGAAGGTGCGTGAAAAGGACTTCGATATTGACGGCTTTCTGAATGTGCTGGAACCGTTTTACAGGGGCGGGGACTATGACTTCCTGCTGAACTCCGACAAGGAACTGGACCTGACGAACAAACGGTTCATAGTCTTTGAACTGGACAACATCTCCTCCAACAAGGTCCTGCTTCCGGTGGTTACGCTTATTATCATGGAAACCTTTATTTCCAAGATGAGAAAGCTCAGGGGAATCCGCAAGATGATATTGATTGAGGAATGTTGGAAAGCCCTGATGTCCGCCAACATGAGTGAATACATCAAGTATCTCTTTAAAACCGTCAGAAAGTATTTCGGTGAGGCCGTGGTAGTGACGCAGGAGGTGGACGACATCATCTCCTCGGATATTGTCAAGGAGGCGATCATCAACAACTCGGACTGCAAGATACTGCTTGACCAGCGTAAATATATGAACAAGTTCGAACATATCCAGAAACTTCTGGGACTGACGGAGAAGGAGAGGGGTCAGATCCTTTCCATCAACCGTGCGAACCGTCCCGGACCTTTCTACCGTGAAGTCTGGATCGGGCTGGGCGGAACACACTCCGCCGTTTATGCGACGGAGGTCAGCGCGGAGGAGTATGCGGTGCGCCCGTAAAGGGAATTTGACGAATGTCGCTTTGGCAAGCGACTGGGCAAGTGTTTAAAATGCCCATTAACAACCGCTAACCGGAGGGGAAAACCCCACAAGGGAACATAGCACGTTGGTAAAGCCATAAGTCAGCCAACTGTCAGGCTGCGACCGAATGGCAAGTTAAAATGATAGATATGAGGATAAAGCCTGCATTGGTTGAACGATAGTCCGAGCAGTCGTATCCTTGGGCAATGACGGAAGACAGTTGAATAATTCTTCGGAATTATACCGTTATGTTGCGGTACTACACTGATGACACGTAGCAGGAGTAGCATAAACTTACCGCAAGGCAACTACCATAAGTAGTAAAGGACGAAAGTCGTATCCGACAATCTATCGAGCCAAATAGTCGTCAAATTTCTAAACGGGGATTGCCTAAACCGGAAAGCCAGTTGTAGGGCTATGGGGTCTGCCCCTGAATATCCGGCATGGCAACGGAGCTTCCATAGTAGTCTGAGCAGGGTAACGCCCTGTACATGGCGAAGGGGAGCAGCTAATTAAGTTTAACAATTTAAAGGAAGATGTGAGAGACATGAGAAATCCAGAAAATGTGTTGAACAGTCTGAGTAAACACAGCGGTAACTTGAACTATAAGTTTGAGCGGCTGTATAGAGTGCTGTTTAACGAGGAAATGTTTTATGTAGCCTATCAGAATATTTACAGCAAGACAGGCAACATGACGGCAGGAGCCGATGGTAAAACCATTGACGGAATGAGCATTGACCGAGTTGAACAACTGATTGGCAGTCTTAAAAATGAGACTTATCAGCCTAATCCGTCCAAAAGGACGTACATACCTAAGAAAAACGGGAAAAAACGTCCGCTTGGCATACCCTCTTTTGATGATAAGCTGGTACAGGAAGTAGTCAGAATGATACTTGAAGCAATCTATGAAGGTAGTTTTGAACATACTTCACATGGGTTTCGTCCCAAACGAAGTTGTCATACTGCTCTTATAGATATACAAAAGACATTCACTGCCGTGAAATGGTTTATTGAAGGCGATATTAAAGGATTCTTCGACAATATCAATCATGACGTACTGATTAATATTCTTCGGGAACGTATCGCCGACGAGAGATTTTTGCGGCTTATCAGAAAATTCCTGAATGCCGGATATGTGGAAGACTGGGTATTTCATAGAACGTACAGTGGAACTCCGCAAGGCGGGATTATCAGCCCAATACTGGCTAACATCTACCTTGACAAGTTCGACAAGTACATCAAGGAATACATCAATCGGTTCAATAAAGGGGTAACAAGAAAAGGCGACGCTCGATACAAGCTCTACGAACAGCGAAGATACCGACTGGCAAAGAAACTAAAGAATGAGAAAGATGTAAAGGTAAGGAAACAGATGACCGCCGAAATTAAGCGGCTACGAGAAGAACGGAACAACTATCCGGCACGTAATGAAATGGACAGCAGTATCAAACGGTTAAAATACGTGAGATACGCAGATGACTTTCTGATTGGAATTACCGGTAATCTTGAAGACTGCAAAACAGTAAAAGAGGATATTAAGAATTATTTGAATGAAGCTCTTAAACTGGAACTGTCAGACGAAAAGACACTGATAACCAATGCGCAGAAACCAGCGAAATTTCTCGGATATGACGTATTTATACGTAGGTGTAACGATTTACGTAAGGATAAGTACGGTAAAACGGTTCGTGCATTCGGACACAAGCCTGTATTGTACCTGAATTTTGAAACGATGCGGAAAAAACTCTTTGATTATAAAGCCGCAAGAATCGCGGTCGTCAATGGCAAAGAGGTTTGGAAATCCATCGTCAGAACGTACATGCTGAACTTGGATGACTTGGAAATAGTCAGTCAGTTCAATGCCGAAATCCGAGGGTTCTATAATTACTACTCAATAGCCAATAACAGCTATGTCATCAATTCTTTCTATCACATTATGTCATACAGCATGTATAAGGTATTTGCGAACAAATACAAATCATCTGTAAAGAAAATACTTCTGAAATATAAAAAGAACAAGGTTTTCCAAGTGGCATATGAAAATAGTAAGGGTAAGACACTTTACCAATCATTTTATCATGATGGTTTCAAACGCAAAAAGGTTGCAGGGAATATTTACTGTGACACTATTCCACGGACAGTTTCCATAACAGGTGGACGTAACAGCCTTATGGAAAGGCTGAAGCTCCAAGTCTGCGAATTATGCGGTGCTACCGATAAACTCGAAATGCATCACGTTCGCAAACTTAAAGACCTGAAAGGTAAATCCGACTGGGAAAAGAAAATGATAGCTCGAAGACGAAAAACTTTGGCTGTCTGCTCAAAGTGTCATGCAAAAATAGACCCCGACCGAAGAATCAGACTGAATTAATTAGTGGAGAGCCGGATACAGGGAGACTTGTAAGTCCGGTTCGGAGGCGAGTACTCGGAAACCTACCATAGAAATATGACAAGGCGCTGGGTGCTTAGCCTACGTGTACACGACCGAGGAATCCGAGAAGCTGGAACTCCATGAACTGACGCGGGAACTGGGCGGCAATCTGGAGCTTGCTGTCCGGCGGCTGGCTGAAAGGAAAAGAGAGGAACAAAAACAAGTATCAACCCCTAAATGAACGAAGTTATGAGAAACAGACAATTGGTAAGGCTGGCGGTATGCCTGGTCGGCCTGGCCGCCATGGTATTGCAAAGTTGTATGGAAGCAAACGGAACGGACTGTGACAGATTCTGCGGTTCGTGGAGCAGCGTGGAGGGTAAGCCTGACGTGCTGGTCTACAAGGAAGGCGGAGCCTATAAGGTGACGGTCTTTTCCCGCAGCGGAAAGACGCGTGTCCTGAAACCGCGGACCTACCTGCTGGTCGAGGAGAACGGCAACCTTTTCATCAACACTGGATACCGTATTGACGTGTCCTATAATGAAGCGACCGACGTGCTGACTTTTTCCCCCCACGGTGATTATGTACGTAATGAAAACAGACGATGAGAACGGGAGGCATATGGAAAAAGGCAAGCCTTGTTTGTACGGTGTTTCTGCTGGCAACCGTACAGTCAAGCGCTCAGTGGGTGGTTACCGATCCCGGAAACCTTGCCCAGGGTATCATCAACATGTCGGACAATATTGCGCATACCTCCAAGACGGCCACGAACACCGCGCAGAGCTTTTCCGAAACGGTCAAGATCTATGAGCAGTCAAAAAAATACTATGACGCCCTTAAATCCGTGAACAACCTGGTGAGGGACGCCCGCAAGGTGCGTGAAATCATCCTGATGGTGGGTGACCTATCGGATATCTATGTCACCGGCTTCGGCAGGATGATGAAGGATGAGAATTTTTCGGCAAGGGAACTGGACGCCATCGCTTCCGGTTATACGAAACTTCTGGAGGAGAGCAACGGCGTATTGCAGGATCTGAAGCAGGTAATCGATGTCAGCACCCTCTCCATGACGGACAAGGACCGCATGGACGTGGTGGATGAGTGTTACCGTGACATGCGTCGTTACCGGAACCTTGTCAGTTATTATACGAACAGGAATATCGCCGTGAGCTACCTGCGTGCCAGGAAGAGGAACGACATGGACCGCGTAATGAGGCTCTATGGTGATGAAACCTCCAGATACTGGTAGCCTATGGTGTTGTTGTCGATAGATTTTGCCAGCCTCCATACGATACTGGAGAGTCTGTACAATGAGATGATGCCTCTTTGCGAGGACATGCTGGGTGTGGCGAAGGGCGTTGCGGGACTGGGTGCCCTGTTTTATGTCGCCCTCCGTGTCTGGCAGTCAATGGCCCGTGCCGAGCCGGTGGACGTCTATCCGCTGCTTCGCCCTTTTGCGCTGGGTATCTGTATCCTGCTGTTTCCGACACTGGTGCTGGGAACGATGAACAGTATTCTAAGTCCCATTGTGCAGGGGACCCACAGGATGCTGGAAGGGCAGACACTGGACATGCAGCAGTACAGGGCGCAGAAAGACCGGCTGGAGAGGGAGGCCATGATGCGCAATCCCGAAACCGCCTATCTGGTCAGCGACGAGGAGTTTGACCGCCAGCTGGATGAGCTCGGCTGGTCTCCGGGAGATGCTGCCACCCGTCTGGGAATGTATATGGAAGTGGGCATGTATAATCTGGAGAAGAGTATCCGTGATGCTTTCCGCAGCCTGCTGGAATTGCTCTTTGCAGCCGCTTCGTTGCTGATAGATACGGTACGGACCTTTTTCCTGGTGGTACTTTCCGTGCTGGGTCCGATAGCCTTCTCCATTTCGGTGTGGGACGGCTTGCAGTCCACGCTCGGGCAGTGGTTCACAAGATATATATCGGTCTACCTGTGGCTTCCTGTCAGCGACTTGTTCAGTTGCATGCTTGCCAAGATACAGGTGCTCATGCTTCAGAACGATATTGCCGAACTGCAGGGAAATCCCGATTATTCACTGGACAATTCGAACTGCGTGTACATCATTTTCATGTTGATCGGGATTGTCGGTTATTTTACCGTTCCGACCGTTTCCGGCTGGATTGTCCAGGCGGGAGGTGGCGGCAACTATTCCCGCAATCTGAACCGTACGGCGACTAAAGCCGGTGGTTTCACTGCCGGTGCCGGCGGTGCGGCACTGGGTAATATCGGAGGGCGTATACGTGGAAAATAAACAATCAAAAACGATTCACAGATGGAATTCAAGTCATTGACCAATATTGAAAGCAGCTTCAGGCGTATCCGCCTGATGCTGGCAGCCTTTGTATGCTGCTGTACGCTCATTACCGGCTATTCGTTGTGGAGCTCCTACAGCTTTGCCGAGAAGCAGCGTGAAAAGATCTATGTGCTGGACGGCGGCAAGTCGCTGATGCTTGCGCTCTCGCAGGACCTTTCCCAGAACCGTCCGGCGGAAGCCAGGGAGCATGTGAGGCGCTTCCATGAACTCTTCTTCAGCCTTTCACCGCAGAAGGACGCCATCGAGCACAATATCCACCGGGCTCTGCTGCTGGCCGACAAGAGTGCCTACCATTATTATGTGGACCTTGCCGAGAAAGGGTATTACAACCGCCTGATTTCGGGTAACATCAACCAGGTTGTCCAGGTGGACAGTGTGGCCTGCGACTTCAACAGTTATCCCTATAAGGCGAGGACGTATGCCCGGCAGATGATCATCCGTGAGAGCAATGTGACGGAACGCAGCCTGGTGACGGAGTGCCGGCTTCAGAATGCTGTCAGGTCGGATGACAATCCGAACGGGTTCATTATCGAGCATTTTACCATTACGGAAAACAGGGATTTAAGGAGTGCCAACCGATGAGAAGAAGAAAATACCCGTGGAAACAGGCGGATATTCTGATACACCGATACTGCCGCAGACTGACGACAGGGCAGCGGTTGGCTGTCATCGCCGTTGCATTTGCCCTGTTTATGGCAGGCTGCCTGTATATGATCCTCTCTTCCCTTTCCGGTTTCGGAGAACCGGGCGGGGGATTACAAATTGAGCATATCCGCCCTTTGGATATAAAGCCGGAGAAAGATACAACCATTCACTTTAAAGACTATTATGATTATGGACATTCAGAAAATCAGGACACTGTTAGGCTTGTCTGCTGACAGACCTTTGAGTCCGGAGGAAAAATGCAGGCGTACCAGGTATATTGTCTATCCCGCCATGTGCCTGCTCTTTGCAGGTTCATTATGGCTGATTTATTCACCGTCGGAGAAGGAGAGGGCGGCGGAGGAGAAAGAGAAGGGATTCAATACGGATATTCCCTCCCCCGGACAGCAAAGGATGGACGGTAACAAGGTGGACGCTTATGAGCGTGAAGAATTGGAGAAAAAGGATAAGTACCGTAAAAATGCATTTCAGGAGATGGCCTCGCTGTTCGGCAGTTCCGGTAAGGATACGGTGCACCTGCCTGAAGGCATGGCGGAATTACCGGTGGAAGAGGCGGATAACCCCTCTACAGGTTCCCATAATACTGTCCGTTCTTCTGCCGGTGCCTACCGTAACATGAACCGTACGCTGGATAATTTTTATACCCGTGCGGAGAACTCCGAAAGGAATGAACTGCTCCGACGTATCGAAGAGCTGGAGCATGAACGGCAGATGAAAAAGCCGTCGCAGGAGACTACGATGGAAGAGAAAATGGCGCTGATGGAGAAATCCTATGAACTGGCTGCCCGGTACAACGGGAAACAGGCGACGACGACTTCTCCGGCAATGGATAAAAGACAGCGGACGGCTGTCAAACCGGTAAAACAGGTCCGGCATCAGGTGGTGTCTTCCCTGTCACAACCCGCGAGCAACGGGGAATCAGGGAACGGATTTACGGGGGAAAGGAATGTAGGGTTCAATACTCCTGTGGGGAAAGTGCTGACTTCTGACAGGAATACCATTCCTGCCTGCGTACACGGTACACAGACTGTTTCGGACGGTCAGGCGCTGCGTATCCGCCTGCTGGAACCGATGGTGGCCGATGACCGGTTTATTCCTAAGGGGACGATTCTGACCGGCGGAGCCCGTATGGAAGGTGAACGGCTTGATATCCTTGTTCAGGCGGTTGAATATAAAGGTACGGTTATTCCTGTAGAACTAGAGGTTTACGATGCGGACGGCCAGCGGGGAATACCGGTCCCCAACTCGATGGAGTATGATGCGGCACGTGAGATAGCGGCAAATATGGGAACCTCCATGAACGGCAGTATCAATATCTCTACGGATGCCGGGGCGCAGATCGCTTCGGACTTGGGAAAAGGAGTGATACAGGGCGTGTCGGGATATGTCGCTAAAAAGATGCGGACGGTGAAGGTCACTCTGAAAGCAGGACACAGGCTGTTGCTTCATTCTCCCGAACAGTGAGACACAAAAGCAGTAAAAGAAAATCAATCATTAACTAACCAATCAAGATGCAATCGGATATGAAAAAGATTCTGATGATGTTTTTTGCCCTGATGACGGGGGTGACGGCTGCCAGTGCGCAGTTGAGTAGCGGGGATTTTTTTGAGGGACTGAGCCGCAAGATCGGCTTTAGCAGGATGATAGCCCCGCACGGGCTGGAAATCACTTATGATAAAACGGTACATGTCATATTTCCTTCCCCGATCAAGTATGTGGACCTGGGGTCCACCAATCTGATAGCCGGAAAGGCGGATGCGGCGGAGAACGTGATCCGTGTGAAAGCTGCTAAAAAGCATTTCCGGGATGAGACGAACATGAGCGTGATCACTGAAGATGGAAATTTTTACACGTTCAATGTCAGGTATGCGGATGAACCGCTCCTGTTGAACGTGGAGATGTGCGATTTCATTCATGACGGTGAAACGGTGAACCGTCCGAACAATGCCATGGAAATCTATTTGCAGGAACTGGGCAATGAGTCCCCGCGTCTGGTACGCCTGATTATGAAGTCCGTGCACAGGCAGGACAAAAGACGGGTCAGACATATCGGCTGTAAACGTTTCGGGGTCCAGTTCCTACTTAGGGGGCTTTATACCCATAATGACCTGCTGTACTTTCATACACAGCTAAGGAATGAGACGAATGTCCCGTTTGATGTGGATTTCGTGACCTTCAAGATTGTCGACAAAAAGATCGTGAAACGTACCGCCATGCAGGAACAGGTGATCTATCCTTTGCGTGCCTGCAACTATGTGACCCGTGTGGATGGAAAGGCCTCGGAACGTACGGTGTTCGCGTTACCCAAATTTACGATACCGGAGGACAAGAAACTGGTGGTGGAGATGTATGAGAAACAGGGAGGACGCCACCAGATGTTTGAGGTGGATAATGAGTCCCTTGTGCGTGCTGAACCCGTCAACGAATTGAAGGTACGATGAGAATGACCGGAAAATTTGTGTTGCTGCTTGCGGCTATGCTTGCCCTGTTTCTGGGGCAGGCGCAGGCCCAACGCTGCCTGCCGGGTATGAAAGGTGTGCAGCTAATGGCGGATATGGTTGACGGTTTTTATTGCGGGAAGGAACGTAATGATACGGGATTCGCTTTCGGACTTGCCGTTTCTACCTATGCTAAGGGAGGAAATAAATGGGCATCGGGTATTGAAATCATGCGGCGGTATTATCCCTACCGTAATACACGTATCCCTTTGGAGCAGTATACTGCGGAAGGCGGCTACTATTACAATTTCTTTTCCGACCCAGGGAAAAATGTATTTCTGAATATTGGTGCTTCAGGATTGATGGGGTATGAAACTGTAAACGGTGGAAAGGGATTGCTCTTTGACGGTGCCGTCCTGAAAAAACATGAATCGTTCATTTATGGCGGTGCAGTGACACTGGAAGCGGAAACTTATCTTTCAGACAAGGTCGTCCTGTTACTGCGTCTTCGTGAACGTGTTCTTTGGGGGAGTGCCGCAAAGCACTTCTATACCCAATATGGCTTGGGCATCAAATACATTTTATAATGACTAAATCCATACGAAAAATGAAAAAGATACTTGATCAGATAATGATATTGTGCTGCATGGCAGCCGCCTTGTTTTGTTTTACCTTTTGTAGTGATGACCTGGATATTCAGCAGGAATATCCGTTCACGGTAGAGGCAATGCCCGTAGCGGACAAGATAGCCGGCGGCCAGACGGTGGAAATCCGTCTGGAAATTACCGAAGAGGGCAATTTTTCCGGAACGCTTTATACTCTCCGCTATTTCCAGCCTGACGGGAATGGATTGTTGAAGCTGGAAGACGGTACGGTTCTGAAACCCAATGACCGCTATTTATTGAGTGAGAAGAAGTTCCGGTTGTATTACACTTCAAGGAGTACGAATGAGGCACAAACGATTGATTTGTACTTTGAAAATAACTGGCAGGATGTCCGGCAGCTGAGTTTCAGTTTCAATAACAGGAATGACGGGGCGGAGAAAACGGAAGGAGGAGTCCGTGCCCAGTAAATTGAGCAGGATGTTCTTGAACTGCAGTGACGAGAAATACACTCCGGGATACGGAGTGGCTCCCATCATCAAGTATCTGCCTGAGGGGAAGATCATATGGTGCCCTTTTGATACGTGCCACAGCGAGTTCGTGCTTCATCTGCAGGAAGCCGGATTTCAGGTAAAATACTCGCATATAAGTACCGGATAGGATTTTTTTGCTTACGAGCCGGATTGTTGGGATATTATTGTATCTAATCCGCCTTTCAGCAGAAAAATGGACGTTTTTGAACGCTGCCTGCAACTGGACAAGCCGTTCGCCCTGCTGATGTCCAATTTCTGGCTGAACAGTGTCGGTCCGTGCCGGCTGTTCAAGGACAGGGAGCTTCAATTGCTGATGTTTGACAAACGCATCCAGTATGACAAAGGGGGAGGTGTCCCATTTGGCAGCAGCTATTATTGTCACCGTCTTTTGCCTAAACAAATCGTGTTTGAGGAACTGGCGGTCTGTCGGAATGATTACAGCCGTATGCATCGGGATATGGATAACTTGAATCGGATATTGCGGAAGGAGACACCGGGCTTTCCTTAGGAGTTGTTTGAAAGCACAAACGGAAAAATGGATTATGGGAAAAAACTTTTTTTTTATTGTTCTTTCGATTTCCGCTTTTTCCGCCCGTGCCGGAAATCCGCCTTCCATGATTGACAAGGCGGAAGAGGGAGTTTGAACTTTTCTATATACCTTAGATTACATGCTATCGGAGCCGTGAACAGTATACCATATTGCTCGCGGCTCTTTTATTATAGGGCTCTGCCCAGCAGTACTGACAGACGGTAGATATATTTGTTGTATTTTTTGAGGCACTCCATATCCAGTGTTCCGTTATGGTAGGGACTGGATTTGTCCGTGTAGAAGAATATGTCTACTTTACTGCTGTTTCTTTGAATATCCACCCCTTCAACCGGTATTTCTTCCGGGTTGTCATATTCTTCCAGCGGTAATTCCTCAATTGAGTTCCATTTGTCCATTTCAAGCAGGTTCAGTTTCCGGTTGAACAGGACGAAACCTTTCCTGGAGTAATCAATTCTTATACCGTATGGACGGTCCAGATAGAAACTTTCAACGGCCTTTTGTGCATACAGGCTCGAATTATTATTTTCCATTTTGAGTATTGATATAAGTTTTCTCTTTCAATAAATGTCTGTAAAAGGGAAGCAAAGATACAAAAAAAGTTTCTGTGTAAATTTATAGACGGATGAATTTGAATTTAATAAAGTAGAGGAATTGGTGAACGGTTGACTGTTTATGGGGAGATGCAGAGAGAGTATAGGAGAACTAGAATAAGTTGGTGAATACGACAATTCTATCTGCTCTTTTGGTTAAAACATACGTTTCATCATATTCATATCAACTATTTTTTATAGTCCGGTAATTTGTCCATTGTGAATGATTCTGTTTTACAGTTGCTTGCCGGACGATGGAAGGTCCGGCAAGTTCTGTTGATTTTTCATTCTATGATTCCATTTTAGTTGTTTTTCACCCGGTTCATCAGTTGCCCGGATATCTCATGCAGCTCCCTGCTGCGTTCCGGCTCCTGTTCCCGTGCAAAGGCTGTGATGCCTTGTGCCAGTTTCCAAAGTGTTGCTCCTCCTGTTATGCCGTCGTCGGGGTTGTTGTTCATCAGGAGCTTTTCGACTTCCCGCCCTTCGTTTTTCAGCAACGCGCCACGCTGTACCAGGGATTTAAGTTCCTTGTCAAAGTCCACGTCTATTTCCGACGCCCCCTGAATTTCGATGGCTTTCTGCATGATCGTATTCTTGCTGTAAAGCCCTTTTGTCAGGTCTTTGACAGCTGAGACAGTAGTCTTCGTATCCAGCTCATAGGTTCTTTGCGAGAGCGCAAGCGTATCCGGCAGGCGTCCTCCCAGATGAATCTGCCGCATGACCGATTCACGTACCATGCCGTTCAAGCAAGCTCCGTTGAGCAGGAACGAGCGCATGTCCACCGAACCGTTTCCGAAATCGGATGTGCTGAATCTTGCTCCCGCGAATATGATTACCGTCCCGTTTTTACGGGTGGGTATTTCAACCGGTGTAGGAAGAATCGTCTCGCACCATACTTTGGTGTCATTCATATAGGCGTCGGACACGACGGCTCCGTTGTTTGCCGCTTCCCTGATGAATGCGGTTAGTATGTCCACGGAGTTGAGCCGCCGGTACGAGTCTGAGAGTACACCCCTGATTTCCGTTCCTACCGCACGGATGAGTACGCGTGTGCGCCCCGTCCATCCCGAATGTTCGTTGAGAATGGTTGCGCACAGCTGTTTCTGCCAGGCGTCTCCTGCGGAAAGCTCCCTGAGATATTTTGCCGGAATGCCCATTTTCTCGGAAATCTGGCTGATGGCATTTCCGTGCAGGTTGAAATTCCCTTCCGGCATGTTCATCTGTACTTGTTCCTCTGCCTGAAATGTAATGACCGGATGGCGGTCCTCATTACGCAGGTTCACTCCTATAGGTGCGATGAAGTCCTGCGCGATTTTTCCCTCTTCGAGCAGGCGGGTGATTGTAGCCATGACACCCTGCTGTTTTCCTTCGATCATTTTTTGAACCTTGTTTATGACTATCTGGTTCAATCCCTGCTGCTTCTGTACCGGTGCAGCGGCCGGCATTACTGTAACTTCCATAATTGCTGTATTTAATGGGTTAATAAATAAATTTGGCATACCGGCGGTATGTCTATAAAATATTATATGTAATTATTTTTTTTCGTATTGATGATTGGGTTTGGTATCATATTTTATGTCGTTATTACATCTTGAAAACGGCCTGTAAAGGCAGCAGGGAGTCCGTTTTATGCTTCCTGCTACCCGCTAGCATCGTTTTTCGTATGATATAAGGGGATGCTGGAAGATTCCTGCCTGCCCGGTATTCCTTCATGTTCATTCTCTTTATCGTGGGTATGCCTGTCCATGTTAGCATGGGATTGACTTTCCAACCGTCCACGAAGTTTCCGGGATTCAGGCTGTCATGGCAGATAACTTCCCCTACGCATCCGTGTATGAGCATGTTGCATACGGTCATCAGGCAGCAGGTCCGGTTGATATCCTCTCCTATGAGGTAGTTTTCCGGATTCCGTGCATGATAGGCCAGCAGCAGCCTTCCGCTTCCGCAGGTCGGGTCACCCATCCTCTGTCCGGTCATTTTTTCTTCCGTTTGGGTGCACAGCACCATGAGGTCGCAGATATGTACCGGAGTGAAGAATTGCCCCTGTGACTGCTGGGCACTTTTGGAAACCAGTGCCATATATAAATCCCCGAAAGGGTCATACCAGCTTGTATCATCCTTTATCCGGCTTGCCATGAGCTGTACCCACCCGGTGAGCATTTCCATAAATTTCATGTTCTGCAGCCGTTTGTACTTCCAGTTCTGCAGTGGGGGAGCACCGGGAGAAAACCCGTGGATGATGTAGGTCAGGAAATCGTTGAATACATTGACGGGATCGAGTCCGTTTGTGTAGGAGAAATCCGTTATCAGCTTCTCAAGCGGACGGACCGGGGGAGGGGTTTCGTATTTTGCCATTGTTATTTCTTTTTATAGACGGTTATTGTATGGGTATCATCGCAGGTTATTATTTTCACGGGAGACTTTCCGAGAAAGGATATGTGTATTTCGGCTTTTGTTTCGTTCCATTCCTGTTCCGTGAGTATTTCCCATTTCATGTGGTATCCCCATAGAACGAGTGAGTTGCTGTATATCCCGTCGAAGAGTTTCCCGTGAAGGATTCCGGTCAGCCTGTCCAGTTCCTCGCGTGAGTATAGGGTGAATCCTTCGGTCATGTAGAAGAACTCGCCGTCATGTTCCGGGTCGGGCTGCCTGTTGATGTGGTATTTGCTCCAGTTTCTGGTAGTATATCTGCCATACAGGGGTTCGGGTTCCGTATATTGCCACGCACGGACACAGGCCATGAAGTATACCTCCCCGTTGGCGCATTTTCCGGCATGTCCCCATGTCCTGAACTGCTTTTCCCTGATACCTGCTGGTTTTAAGGCGGCTCTCTTCGGATAAGTCCATATCCCTTCATGGACGTTATAGCCGACACCGTCCCCGCTTTCATAACAGAACGGGATGCTTCCGGAAAGGCAGATCTTGAAATGTCCGTCGCATATCTCTTCGATGTGTGCCGATTGAAACCAGTCACCGTTCCGGCAGGTATACTCGATGATGTCACCTGCTGCCGGTCCGATATTCTTTTCCCGTTCTTGCCGGATTATTGCAATGAGACGGTTTACCTTGTCCGTATCACTTTGGTTTATTCGATATCCGCGGTAATGGAAACCGTTGAAGCATTGCAGGCTGTCCACTGTATAAGGGTCAGTAAATTCCATAGTGTTTTCGATTTTTACGGTATACTTCAATTTGTCGGGCCACCATGTCACAGAACTTCTGTCCGTTTTCACCCTCTCCTCTGAAATAAGCGATCATGTTCCAAAGGTTCCGGTCGAAACAGTTCATCCACTTGTCGTAATAATGGCTGCCCTGCGTCTTTTCGAAGAAACCTTCGGCAAGACGCAGGGTCAGTCCTTCCTCTTCATGGTGGTTGTACTGCCACAGGGAGATGAGTAGCAGACGGTTATAGCAGAGTTCCATAGAATATGTTTTTTGATATTCCTTCCGGGGTTGCTCTTGCACAAAGGAGCTCCTCCCTTATCCAGGTTCGGGTGTATTCTTCCAGATATCCCTTGTCTATGAGTTTTTGATAGGCTTCCCGGACATATTTGTAAGCGGGGGAGTCCCGGTCGGGCCCTTCCGAATATTTTTGAGTCGGTATGTTGATTTCTGAAGCCACCGTCATGAGATTTTCGGTAACAGTCCACGGTTTCCTTCTGAAAAGGTCGAATATCCGGTAGTATATGCTTATTTCGTTTTGCTGCCGGTAAAATTCCAGCTCCTCTTCCTGCGTGAAACTGAATATGAAATCAAGCAGGGTGCACTTAATCAGATGGAATCTCCTGCTTTCCCTGAGTAACCGGATGAGCGTTTCGGGCAGGTGTGTGGCCTCACACTGTCCGGTTATCCATCCGTAATGCGAATAAAGCCTTGTATTCCATTTGGTTATCCGGCATCCTTTTCCTCTTTTCTCCATTTCTGCCGTATATCCGTCCGTGGTGAATATTTCCGCGATTTCCTCATAAAGTTTCCTCTTCTTTCTGTATTCGTTCTTTTTCCCATACACATATCCCCAGTCAAGCTCGATCTCTATCCTGTAGATCAGATTTTTTTCATATTCCGGGTTTGTATATCCGAAAGCATGTGTTCTCCCGGTTATCGGTCCCAGTATGAATCCTTCCGGTGTATATAGTTGAAGTACATGCAGCAGTTCCGCCAGAAGGAAGTCCGGTTTCTTGCTCCTCCACCATTTTGCCTGCCGGTCTTCTTCCGCGTATGCCGGAAGAAGGGGTGAAAGTTGTACATATTCGGGGGTGTCCCGTATGATTTCCATTATCCGTAATATTGCCCCTGGTTTGTCTTCCAGTGTGAAAAGTGTCGTTTCCGTATCCGCATACAGTCTGTTCCGGGTTCTTTCATCTGTAATCATAGCCGATCATTTTTTAGTTATACATGAGCCTGTCGTGAGACGGGCATTTTTATTTCTTGTTGGATGCGTTGTCCGTTTGCCGGGGATTGCGGCAAGGCTTGACGGAAAAAAATACCGGAGCGTAGCGAGGATGATTTTTTTTCTGTCAACCAGCCCGCAGGGCTGCCTTGCGCATTCAGTCCGGCAAACGGCTATCTTTGCGGCAAGAAATGGAAATGCGTAATCCGTTTTGCTATTTCCGCATTTCCCGTTGGTGTTTTTCGGCTTTCCTTTGCAGCCTTCTTTCTGCCTCCTGTACATTTTCTTTTTTTATTTTGAGCTTGGTGACAGCCTTTTGGAGCATTTCGTCCGTCTGTTCGTCAAAAAAGAGGTTGTTCTGCTTTTGCCATGTGGTGTATTCCCTTATCCTCCGTTCCATCCTGGTGACCTGTGCCTTGGCTGCCGCCAATGAGGAGAGGCAGGAGCCGAATGAATAGTCTTCACCGCTGTGCCTGTCATACAGGCAGTAGGTATGTGTAACATTCCCTTTGGGATATTGGCAGGTCAGTCTTGCCCTTCTCCACCGGACGACCCAGTCATATTTGTCCGCCACTTTTCGTGGCAGGTCATATCTGAAGAGCAGGACTTTGCCGCCCTGCTCCGTAGTCCTGTAAAAGGAGATGATCACCCACAGCTCGATCTCCAGCTCTTTTTCCGCTTTCGCCATGTCCCTGGCATACTGTATCCATTCTTCCATGTTCCGGAAACTTTAAGTGTGTATCTGCCATCCTTTGAAGGGAGTCAGCTGTACGGCAAACGATTCATCCGGTGAACCGTGATAGAGCAGCCCTCCGACAATCCCTCTGCTGCCGTCCGGGTACCTTTGGGTGAACCCGAACGAATAGGGCGCCCAGTCGTGGTAAAGCTCTATTTCACACGGGCGGTCCGGATTCTTTTCCCATGCTTCAAGACGTTCCATGCAGTTCTGTAGTGAAGTGTCCTTGATTGATTCCGCATACTGTACTACCTGGTTGTAGTACTCCTGTTTGCACATGATTTTCATGATATTCCGTTTTAATTGGTTGATAATGTTTTTTCTTTCTGTCTGTTCCTGCTTGTATTCCTGACGGTTTTGTATTCAGTTTCCCAGCTGGTGGAGTCGCACCAGTCCCTGCACATTCCGCATACTTCGGTTGCATAGGAATAACGTACCTGTGAGTCTACAAACAGTCTGTCCCTGACGAATGGAAACGTAATGTCCAGGGGCAGACTGATGTGGTAGCCGGAACCGTTGAAACTGTTGGCGACGGCTACGATGACATCCCTGTGGAAACGGATAGTTCTGAAATCTTTTCCGTTGTCGTTTGTGACAAGTTCATTGAACCCGGCATTGAAATAAATACGTAGTTCACCACCGTATGTGGCATTATCCACCAGTTCTTCAATTAGTGTGTCAAACTGTCCTTTCTTCAGTTTCAGGGCGCGCCTGACCTTGTAACAGGACATAGTTTTGGATGCTTTTCCGATGCGTTCCTCTATTTTCTCACCGGGAGAGTAGTACATGTTGACGGCGGCGGAATTTTTTATGAGTTCTTCCGCCGGGTCGGTATCACTCCTGCTCAAGATGAGGTCCGTAATCTCTTCACGGTGTTCCTCGAATTCTTCCTGCCTTTTCTCTTCTGCCATCTTCTCTTTGATTTCCCCAAGTATTTTGAGCAGACTTTCCGCTTCCTGTTCAGCATAACATTCCATGACTGTTTCATATAGCCTCTCCATGTTATTGTTCCGGATGCACTGCTCCTGCAGGTCTTCGCGTTCGTTCAGATTCTCCCGGTAGTCCACATGATACAGGCTGACCGTTTCGGGAACATATTTTTTCCATGGCTCCGTATTATTCATAGCATTTGCATTTAGGGAGGACTGCTTTTGCTTCAGCCGGTGTTTTCTCTCTTTTGACTGCTCTGAGCCTGTGCATAATGTGCAGGAACAGTTCCCGGTCATAAATCCTGTAGAAGAAGTTTTCTCCGGTTTCCTTGACGCTTCCGGTGAATGAGACGGAATCACGGCAGGGAGGAAACTGGAAGAGGCATCCGCTTGTTATTATGGTGTATCTCTTTTCCTCCACTTCATCCAGCAATGTTTCCATGTCGTCATGCCTGCCATATCCGGAGAAATACAGAAAATGATGTTTCCTCAGGCTGAGCAGTATGTTCGTCATGTCTTTTCTGGCCTTGCAGGTGTCCCCACCATCATTTCCTCCGGTTACCATGTTACAGATGAAACGTTCCCTGTTTTCCTTGTCGGTGAATGAATAGGGAATGGTGATAATCTCCTGCTTGTCCTTGCTTGTAATTCTCTCCGCTTTTCCTTTGGTGACTTTTCCCTTGAATGTGATGTTGTGGTAATGCTCGTTCATTTGCCGCTCCAGTTCGGCCTGCGGGGTCATGACCGGACGCAGTCCCCGGAAAAAACGTTTTCCGATGGTGAAACAGAACATGTACAAGCTGCCGTGGTAGGGCTCGCCGAAAAAGAATGAATGGTGCTTCAGACGGACGGGAGGCAGTTCGTTCATACAGTTATAATAGTTCTCCTCTGTAATTTCACGGAAGGGTCGGCACAATGACTTGTCATGAATGCGCGACCTCTTGTGTATGGCGTTTCTTGTTACTGCAACTAGAAAAGGATTGTTTTCCTGTTTCTTGAGTTCCTCCAGTGTGCTGCCGTAGTAGTCACAGTGTATGCCGTCCGACATGGATGTGACGCAGCTTCCTCGGAAACAACGGGAGTCAATGACAAATTTCAGATGTTCTTTTTTCATGGTCAGATATTTTAGAGGTTTAAGATTCTCTTTGCCGCAGACACCGCATTCGGATTGAGTTGTCGTTGCCATGCCCTGTTTCTGGGTGACCAGTGGAAACCGGATGATTTGAGTTCCCTGCGTTTGCTCTCTTCCGGTATTTTGTTGAAGAAGACCTGCAGGCGACTTTCCTGATAGTTCCAAACGAGGATTCCACCTTCAAACGTTACTTCCCTGTTTTCCAGCTCTTGGGTTTCCTTTAACTTGTCCCGCATGCGACTGGCTGTTTCAGCCAGCTGGAAGAACCGGTGGCGTGGTGTGATGACAGGCTTCTTTATGCCGGCATTATATTCGGAGATGAAGTCGATTGCCTTCTGTACGATTTCCACGTCGCCATGGCCGGCAAATGTGCTGACCTTGTTGAAGATGCTGCTTACGAAGAGTGCCCGGTTGTATCCTCTGGCTTTTCCCGTATCAATCTCGTGAATCGTGTTTGCGCTGCTTGCAATGTCACGTTTCAGTCTGCGCCATGTTTCCTCCCGTTTTTCTTCTTCGGGCCTGTCTTTTTCCGTGAGCAGTTGCATGGCTTTCAGAAATTTCTCACGCCATTTCAGGAATTCGTCGTATCTGTTCTGATAGGCATTTTGTGCCTTTTCATTCCTTTGGAAATTGAATCCGCCCCGTCCTGTTACCATCGGGTTTGCGCAGCGTGAGAGGCTGTGGAATAAAACGGATATTTTACTTTTGTAAGTATTGATGTAATCCTTTTTTTTGCCTCCGGTATTTTCTTCAGGTCTTCATGGAGCTGCTTTTCATATCCCATGATGTCCGTTTCAGCCCTTGTTTCCGGATCATGGGAATTCCAGCGGTAGGCATTGACGGCAATTTCTTCCAGTTCTTCCAGATAGCCGGGATACTTGAATTCTGTTACTTCCCAGTTTTTGAAGTCAGAAGCACGCAATTCTTTCTCTTCACCGTTTTCCGTGTAGGTATGGATATACATATACATACCTGTGCTTTTCTTGCGGAAATGGAAGGCGACCGCATCTTTGTCCGTTCCGATTCGCCGGATGGATTCTGCACGGTGCGCATTTGTTTTTGTGAGCGGAGTGATTGTCGGGGTACCACTGCTACTTTCTACGAGGTTCATTACTCGTTCTTCGTGAACCTGCATTTCGGTCATTTCAGCCATACTTTAATCATTTAAAATTAGACATAACCGGCTCCGTGGAGCCAGTATTTCGATTTCTTACTTGCCGGGTTGTTCGTGTCCGGGATTGTGCAAGGCTTGGCAGGAAAAAATACCGGAGCGTAGCGAGGATGATTTTTTGCTCGCCAACCAGCCCGCAGGGCTGCCTTGGGCAATCCGCAGGACACGGACTATTTTTGCAGGTAAGAAGTTGAAATATGAACCAAGGAATAGGGTTAACTTGAAAATAGTAACAGTATTACATTGGATATATCTTTATTGAGTAGTTTAACTATGTGGCTTTATAAATAAGATATCATAGTATTGATTTATACTAAAAGTTTGTTGGTTACAGATTCTATGTGATATTGTTTTACAGTAGTTTTGTGTTTTTCAAAGTAACGGATTGGATTTATAAAATATCTTTTTAGAGGATTGTTCCACTTTTATTTCTCTTTCAAGAACAAGGAACAAATAAGTAACTGAACCTTTTCCAAAATTTGCTTTTTTGTGTTTTAGTGGTTAAGACAGCCAAAGCTACTATATGACATAAATTGTATCAGTTAGAATTATGTTTAATCTTTAATTTATGCTTTTAGGTTTACTGTTTCGGAACCCTAATGGCCTCCTATATTTCGATAAAGAGCATCGTCAGAATGACAGGTCATTCGAATACCAACAGCATACAGGTTTATGCGTAAGAAGATATTTTCAGATAGGAATTGACTGTTAGAAAAGAAATGGAAACGCTATCAGAAATGTCCGCTTCAGAAAAAAAATACACCCCAGCAGAATATCAAAGATTTTTGTTTACATGCTTACTATCCATTATGTATAGTCAGAGTAGTAAAAGAAACAGCATAATGTTGGCAAAAGAAAGATTATCTCCGAAGAAAATGAAAAATATTTTAGTTTGGGTTTGGGGGTATTCCAGTAAAACACTATGTTTGTAGTGACAATGTAAATAATCTATTTTACTATATGACAATAAAAAATAAACAAGCTTTCGTTATCGGCAATGTAAGTAACAGAGCATCTTATAATTAAGGTAAATGTCAATAGAAGGTCAAAGAAGGCAAGAAGGAAGTGAGCCCAATATAATTCGCGATCGTTAGGTAAAAATCAGACTAGTGAATAGAACGGACCATACAAAATGATAGTGGTTGGTTTATTGCCGAGTTTCTCCACTAAATCAGTTTGCCGACGTTTCTCGAGAATTATACTATTGGTTTCTATTTTATTTGAGAATATTCTGCAGGACGATGGCAGCAATATACTTCTGTTAAAAATATTACTATCTAGTCAGATGAAAAGATTGAGAATTATTTATTAATATAATAAACCTATAGTTATATATTATGATGGATTTTAGAAAAAAATTTCAAGATATTCTGGAAAGTTCTTATATTACATGTCAGGTAAATGAGGCATCCGCATGGCATGATATTTATAAATTGCTTCTTCCCAATATACCGGAAAAGCTTTTTCGATATCGTAGAATGGATAAGTCCGGCTATTCTATTAAATCGTTTAGGGAGGGGACTATTTCATTATGCCATGCAGGGATGTTTCCAGATAAATATGATTCATATTTGTATATAAATCAGGACAAGATTCGAGAAGATTTAAAAAGGGCATTAAAGGATGCATTACGTATATGTCTTTTCCATATAACACATAAATCCCCTAATATAAGAACAGAGAAAGCAACCCGGATATGTTACTACAGAGAATGCGGATATACAGACGAGCAGATCATAGACAAGATCCTTGAAGAGGAGTATGTTGGATTTGTTGACAATATTGAGTCTGCCATAAAAAGCCGGGAGGCCCGTTTTCGCAATCCTCAGAATAGTGCTAAAATAGCTTGTTTTACAGAAAATGTGCAGTCAAAGTATATGTGGGACAGGTATGCTGACGGATATAAAGGCTTTGCACTGGAATATGATCTTAGAAACTGTGTTTTTAAATATAATAAATTGGGAATGAATGTAAATCTCTTTCCTGTTATATACACTGATCTGCGACCTGATGTCACGTTGGATGAAGGAAATATCCATACATATGAATATTTCAAACAGATCGGAGACAAGAACTGGCTTAATTACTTGAATTCTATAATCTCTGTTAATCAGTTGTATTGGTACAAGGCCTATCTATATAAAGATCAAAAAGAATACGAACATGAACACGAATGGAGAATGCTTTACTATAATTTTGAAAATGAAGAGGACTATGCCTCAATTCCAGACACAGGATGTTTGAAAGCAATATATTATGGGCCGGATATAGCAAAAAAAGACAAGGAAAAACTACACAGAATAGCTGTAAAAAAGGGATTGAAGGAATATGATGTGAATCTTGATGCAGAAAGCCGTAAATATGATCTGAAAGTAACCATGTTCCAATAGCTGGTGAGGTCAGTGAATATAAAGCCTGTCAAATTTTGCGGAGAAACTAAAAATACAATATGATATAAAAAATATGTTTTGATGACATTGTGAAATTAGATACCATTTTTATTATTGATTTATAATTGATTAAATCAAGAAAGTCTTGCATATCTCGCTTGTAGAACATATATTTACATTACGGAAATCGTTCTTTGAGTCAATACAAGGTAAAACTGAATATTGTAATTTGATCATTTCTAAATTTCTACTTATTGTCTATAAAGTGAAAAATAACTGTTTTATTTTCAATGAGATATAAAAAATGTTGTGTTTGGCAATATGTATCTTCAGCTGCTTTTTTATTTCGTATAAATCGGCTATTTCTTTCAAATAACTGTTTATATGTTGGTGATAGGCAGACAGAGGTTCTTTGGGGATTTATAGAATGATTTTCGAGTTTTCTTTCAGTTATGTTTCTATCGTTGAATGGTCATTAAATTTATGAGATGACGTTTTTATAAAAAGTAGAATGAAATGGATTTTAGATTTTGTATGATAAAATCCATTGATATGTCGCTTTTATGCATTATTTTTGGAAATAAATAAGAGTAGGAGTTATTTGAAGTATAGAGAATCTAAATGTCTGTGCTATAACTAATTTGTAGCTATTTTATGGATAACGATGATAAATCTACACATTATTAGTTTCTTTTTATCTTCGCACTTAAAAATATGATTTCTATATGAAAATAGAATTAGAGACTTTGATATCAGAATGTATCGTATACGATTTCAAGTTGATACTTGAAAAGATGAAATCCAATACTTGTCGATCTAATGGCTCAGTTGGATTACATGGAAAAGCGATAGGAGAAAAGATAAAGAATAAATGTAAAGAAGATGAATTATGAAATGCTATTTTCGTTCATTTGATGCAGGTATTGGTGATTGTAATATTATTCGTCTTGTAAAGAATGAAGGGGAGCAATATGTGATTATGGTAGATTGCGGTAGTTACACTGAACCCTTGAAAGAATACTTGCAAAACGCACTACACAATCATATAGATCTATTGATAGCCACCCACATAGATGGCGACCACATACAAGGGATAGCTACTATGCTAAAAAAGCACGAAGGTCTAACTGTAGGAGAAATATGGTATAACTGTTATAAACGGACAAAAGGTGCAGAATATATAGAACTTAATGATCAGCAGAAAGCAATCCTAAAGCAAATACAAAAGGCATTGCCCGTAGAGTTTGATGCTATCAACTACCGAGAAATCACTGCAACACAAGGAAAAACACTTGCTCAAACTATCCTTTGCAATGAGAAATTTAAAGGAGTGTGGAAAACGGAATATATCACGTCTAATACAGAAGACTTTGATATACCCGGAGGTTTTGGAAAGATAGTTTTTCTTGCCCCCAGGCAAGAAGCACTAAAAGCTATTGAGAATAAATTCAAGGAAGCTTTTGATAAGTATTTCATGCAGGCTTGGAATGAAAGTATAGAGAATGTTGAGGAATTACAAGAACTGCTGATAAGGTTAGTAGATGCCTACCAAGATAAGTTTGGAGGCAAGCAGATTTCTGCCAAGAATAAACCTGTCTATAATGTGGCATTTGTGAGGAAGCAAGCCAAGGAAGAGGGCGCCGATGACTCTGACACCAACTGTTCGTCTATAGCGTTTATGTTGGAATGTGGTGAACATAGGATAGCGATGCTTGGTGATGCTTTTGCCGATATTATTGAGGAAACCATTGACAACAAATACAAAGACCAAGCAAAACCTATGGAGTGTGATGCTATTAAAGTGTCACACCATGGAAGTAATGGAAATAGCAGCAAAACTTTGCTTGACCGCATCAATTCACATATATATTTCATACCCGGAGGAAAGGGGGAAAAGTATCCCGCATGGGGAACGTTTGGAAGAATAGCAGAAAAACATAAAGATGATCAAGCAAAACTGATAGTTTTCAGCCGCCAGTGTACAATTACGGAAAAGATGAATGGGTTAAACGAGGAGGTAAAACGCGAATTAGGCGTAGAAACTATCATTACTGAGCAAGAGTATGAGTTATTTGAATGGTAAAACAGTAGAAACACTAGTAGTGCCTGTACACTGCGAATCGGAGCAGGGAACGGCCTTTTTTATCAGCGATACACAGTTGCTAACAGCTCGCCATGTGGTGAAAGCCCATTTCCAAAGTGTGGCGGCACCTGCCGCTATTTATATCAATGTGGCTGGACAATCCCTGCTGTGTATGGGAGAAGAACTGTCAATTCCAGGAAACGCTATTGATTTAGCATTGCTGACCGTAGTACCAGAAGCAGACTATCATGCAACAGAGTATATGACCTTATTGTGTGACGTGTATGTGAAGAACTTGCCCCTTCGTGTATATGGCTATCCACAAGAAATGGCTATGGGATGTAATCTCGTGGATTTGGAGGTGAGAAACCGACTTGAGATAGAAGGGGGTGTATGGAACAACCGCACCCTGATACGTGATGATAAACTGACTCTACACAATTTCGATGGTTTGTCTGGTTCACCCGTGGTCAGCATGTCTGGCAGGGTGACAGGCATTATTGTTCTTCAGATAAATGAGACGCTGAGCTACCTATCGGTATCAAAGGCTAAAGAACATCTTGACAATAAAGGCATTCGTTATGATATCGACTGGGTTACAGACGATATTACCACTATGGGTATTGGTCGTAGCTATCAGCTTTGCAAAGATGCTGTGGCTACGGTTCATGGCAGATATATGCCCAAGTTGCATCAAGAGAATAGAGACTTAGAAAAGACACTTGATAATATTTCGGATAAGCAGCAATTAGAAGAAAGTGCTAAGAAGGCAGCGACGTTGTCAGAATGTATCAGTAAACTTCCTGACCATATGAAAGAGATGATTCAAAACAAGCTGAAAATATGGCTAGATTTGGATATTGATATGTTGATGGCCAATGGTTGTAGCATTCTGAAACGCTGCTATGATTATATAGAAAGTGAGCATCCTTTCAGGTCTGGAGGATACAGTGACAAAGTAAGGAAACTGAATGAAATTGTCTATGAACTGAAAGAAGAAGATTTTGAGCGACTTAGATTTACTGAAACAAAGAACCTTTGTTTGATAGGGAAAGCGGGCTCCGGCAAGACACATTGTTTATGTGAATATGCCCTAAAGAATCAGACCAAGACAAATATATATCTTTTCTTTGGAACGGACTTCCAAGCTTACCAGTCTGCTATCAGCTATATTCGAGACATGGTTTGTCAGGAGATGAGTTTCGCGGATTTCAATCAAGAGTTGAAGAACCGTGGTCGCTATGCTGTGATAGTGATAGATGCTATCAATGAAGGTTTAGGATGTAGCTACTGGAATAATCATCTTGGTGCATTACGCGTGGAACTGGAAAACTATGACCATATTCGACTCATTATTTCCGTTAGGATACCTTTCGACAAAGAGATGAATGACCTTTTGGAAAGTAAGAAGTGGCACATACAAATAATAGAGGGATTTGTGAATAAGGCTAAAGCTATTGATGATTACTTTGAAGAGTATGGTATTGATCAACATTACCGAAACCATCGGATAGAAGCGTTCAAGAACCCACTGTTCCTAAAGATATTCTGTGAGACCTTCCATTCACTAACAGAAAATGAAAGACGCCACGTCAACAAGCAGATGCTGTACAAAAGGTATGTGACCAAAAAGAATGAAAAGGTGACGGATCTGGTGGATGAAGACCCAGAACTGAATATTGCAGATAAATATTTGTCAAAGTTGGCTAACTATAGCGTTTTTTATAACCATTTTAACCCTATAACGCGGCGCAAAGCTCGCCAATACGGACAACGCATGGCTCCGTACAGGCTGTGGGAAAAAGACCTGTTGCACGCGTGCCTGACAGCTAATCTGCTTTTAGATGACCGTTCACATACAGGTGAACCCGCAGTGATGTTTGAATATGAAAACTTAGGTGACTACTACAAGGCAGGTGAGCTGTTGCAGTCGAAGATGGATGTGAAGGGACTATTGCGGTGGATAGATGACGAGAGAAAGTATTTGGAGCGGAATACTACAGTGCCGTCCGAGAAATTCAGGACGGCAGTCAAAGCTCTGTTTGACTGTTGGTATCATAAAAAACTGGAAGTTTATGACGAGAGGTTGATACAGAAAGGAGGTCCGTTGTATGAACTCTATTATGACTTCCTAATGGAGTTGGATATAACCGATCAACAGCTTATATCAATTTTACAGCGGCTTGACAACGATAAGGTCAATCCCTTACGTCTTGTACAAAAATTTGGTGAGGTAACATTGGATGAGGCTTTACAGATACACGAGAAGTTGAAAACCTACTCAACAGTGGGGCGCAGAGACCTGATGTGGACACGCTATGTCAACCAGATGTACGAAATGTATGGCGATAAATATATAGGAGAGGTGCCTCTGGAACAAGATTATACATTAGAGGTGAGTGATGGCGAGAGGGAATATCTGATATGCATTACATGGATGCTCAGTTCTTCGCACCCCAAGTTCAGAGCGATTATCATCAGGAAGCTCAGAAAGATCCTCCAGATACATCAGACGCTAATTTTATGGCTGATAAGATTGTTTGAGAATGTCAATGACCCATATGTGTTAGGCGGACTATATTGTGCTGTCTGCGGTGTAGTGCTACCTTCCCGGGATAAAGAACTGACCTCTGCTATTGCATGCTGCATATTTCATCTCTATTATGAGCATGAGGAGACAGTGCCACAAGATTTAATAGTTCGTCAATGGACATTGAAAATTATAGAGCGAGCATACTATCTGGATGAAGCATGTGACTATTGGAAATGCATCAGGACACCATTCAAGCCACAACCTATAGATGAAAGTGCCATTCCTGAATACCATCATATAACGCAAGGTTATTTTGGCCTGCAACAGGGGTCAATCAAGATGTATAACTCTCTGTTCAGTTTAGAGGATTTTAATCGTTATATCATTGGAACTAACAACAGACATTTCAGCAATGATTATTTCCTATTAACAGAAGGTGGAAAGTACCAAGGTATTCTTCTTCATAATATTATGGCAGAAATGGCCTATTATATTATGAAGGTGTTTGATTGGAATGACAAGTTAGGTTATCTGGATAATGGGAAGTACTCGCCTGACAGATCGCATAATAATCAGGAAAGAATAGGAAAAAAGTTCCAATGGTTGGCATGGCATAGGGTGAATGCCCGTATGATGGATGCTTGTCGTACTTCGAAAGAACAATACTACTACAGCGACGAAGCAGAGGAGAAAGATTTGATATCTAACCCCTATCCGTGGAACACTGCAGAAATATCTCGTTTTGACCCAACACTTGATGTGGAACAGAAGTACGAACCTGAAGCGGGATTGATAGGAATAGAAATACAGCCAATTAAAGGCAAGGAAGAAGAATACTGGATAAACAAGAATGAGTACTTACCAGACTTCAGATGTATGGCTAAGCTTCAGGATGGTCCAGAGTATGTGATGCTGATGGGTTATGATACCTCCAAAGAAGATGAGAAAGAGACATTTTTGTTTAGCAATGCGGGTTTTGTGAAACAAGAAGATGCTGAGAAGTTTGCTGATTGGGCAAAGAATCAGAATTTTTATGGACGATGGATGCCAGAGCGTCGTGGTATGATAGAATTCCTATGGAATGATTATCCCTGGGCTGATGTGTATAAGTCGTCAATCGAACATGAAGTGTGGTCTCGTTCGCATGATTGTCCTTGCGATATGCAGTTGTCGTATGAAGCACAACTGCAAGAAGACTGGGAAGGAATAGGTAGAGAAAATGAGTTTCTGAGTACTGTATATATGCCTTGTGCAGAAATGATGGACCAGATGGGGCTTTATTGTTCAGAGATAAGAGGCGTGATAAAGGCTACAGACGGTAGCGTGGCGGCTTTAAATACAGGGCATGGTAATTGCATTAATGGTCTTTTCGTACGGAGAGATATATTGAATGATTATTTAAAGCGTAATGGTTACGTGATGTTCTACTATGTGCTGGGTGAAAAGGTTCTTAGAATTGGTGAAATGAACTTCATTATGAAAGACCTTTCAGCGGCATACCAGTTTCAGCCCGAAAATGAGGCTCTTGTTATACAACCTATGAGAATAATAGAGAGAGTTGCATTGAAGAAGAAAAATGATGAAGAGCGGTTGACATCACACGAAATGGCTGATGCGGATTTTGGGGAATTACTTAAGGTAATATCGGAAGATAAGAATGAAGATGAGTAATGTGTGTTGCTATGTTTGTTAGATGAAATATATTGCCGTTTTTTCCTGATGAATTTATCAAAGTAGTTGATTTCTTGAATGAAAATGTGGTTTCAGGTGAGTTTAATAATATATTCTTTACTTGATTATCCAATATAGAATAACTATCTTTATCATGTTGTAATAAGGTAAATCTTATTGGAAACACATAGAATCTATTTAGGTGCAAAATTGAAGAAGATTGAGAAAATACAACTTACGGGATACTATATACTGTTTTTAGTTCCGATAGTTTCGTATGGATCAGAGTTATAAGAGTTTGAAAAGTATACCCTTTCGAACTCTTATAATAACATGCCGTAGATAATTTATTGTGTTAATCGTTTCTTGACATTGAGCATGGATTTTTTTAGACTGGCATTCATGACTCGGGCATAATGTTGGGTCATTCGTGTGGAAGCATGTCCAAGCATAACTGATACGTCTTGTAGGGGTACATTATTGGCGAGCGTAATGGTAGTCCCGAATGTATGCCGACCAGCGTGAGTGGTGATATTTTTCTTAATTCCGCAGAAATCTGCTATTTCTTTGAGATAGCTGTTCATTTTTTGGTTGCAGGGAACTGGGAGACAACATCCTTTTTTGATGCAAACAGGATTATTTTCATACTTCTTTAGTATGGCAAGCGGAACGGGAAGTAGAGGTATGTTACAGATGGAAGATGCTTTATGCCGATGCATTAGTTTGATTCTCCCTTTTCTGATCCACCAGTCTCCATTATTGTCCTGCACCAGATCTTCTTTTTTGAGCGTGGATACATCGGCAAATGCTAGACCGGTGAAGCAGGCGAAAATGAAAATATCTCGTACCAGTACTAATCGGGGTATAGTGAATTCCTTATTCATAACGGTCTGTAATTCGTCATATGTGAGGAATACAGGATCGGTTTCATCCTGCTCCATTTTGTATCCATAAAACGCATCTTTCTTCATCCAACCTTTTGCCAGTGCCATATTTGTGATTTTCTTGAAACATTTCATATATCGTACAATAGTATTGCGGCACAAACCGACTTCTGTTTTTAAATGCAGGTCAAAGGCTTTTATGAATTCCGGAGTGAGCTCGTGGAAAGTAATATCCTCTTTGTCATAAAATGTAGGAATGGAATTTTCGAGTTTTTTCAGTACATTTTTGTAACGGTTGATGGTCACTGGTGCATAGTCAATATTCACAACTTTCTCCATCTCCTTGATTTCTTGTCGTATTGTTCCAAGCAGGGTACGCATTTCCGTATCCTTGCCGAATACACGTTTTAGTATTAAGGAGGGAGTGGATATTGCCTGCTCCAGTATAAGTTCCTTATATTTTTCCAATGCTCGCGTGGCTAATTCAGATAAATAACTGTTGAGTTCATTGGAAGCCCGGTCTTTTCCTTTACTACATCCTTTGGCTGCGTTCCACAGTTTGAGAGGAACGCTTCTTTGGATTCGTGTTTCTTCGTATTGACCGTTAATTGTGATCCTCATTAGAATAGGTGCTTCACCATTTTTTAGTAATTTCGTTTTAAGAACGAAAAACAGAATCTTCATTGTTCCTTGTTTCATAACCTTTTTTCTTTAAGTTGGTAAATACAATTAGTTATTCTGTCAACTTGAAAGATGAGTTGGAAGTCGGTAAAAAAGTTAAAATCGGTGGCTTTTTTGTAAACATGGTCTGAAAAACCACCGTTTTTTTTAGTTTTAAGATTCTCTTTGTTTTCCTTCATCTTATATTTGTCGGTAAAGGAAGAATCTTTTTTGCTTTTTTTTTCCGCTATTTCCATTACATTCAAGCAGGTATGCAAAAGTATGTTTTTGCTCCTAAAAATGATTGGCGCAAATTATTGTAAATGAGTGAAATATAGTGCAATCGGTGGTTTTTTTAAGGGACTCTGAAAAAGCCACCGAATGGGACATTTCCAGATACTCGAATCGACTAGAATTTGCGTATTGGAATATAAAAGAAAACCCATTGAAATGACTGAATTTCAATGGGTTCTGAGAAATTACCGAATCGATAGTGGTGCCACCAGGAATCGAACCGGGGACACAAGGATTTTCAGTCCTTTGCTCTACCAACTGAGCTATGGCACCTTTCTCGTTTGCGGGTGCAAAGATAAGTATATTTTTTAATACTGCAATAACTTAGAGAGAATTTTTCGTCTACTTAGGGAGAAAGAAAAAAAACTTTTCTTTCTAGGTAGAATAAATATGCAAATGTAGTATCATTTATTCGGTATATTTTATACTTTTACGAGTCAAAACGATCAGGGCACTACAAACAATAGAATATATTATTATGGCATTACAGTTTGTTACAGTTGTTTTATTAGCTGGATTCATTTATCTACTGATTAAGTATCAGTCGGTTAAGAAGAAAATGATATTGGAAACATCTGTAATGCTGCATGAATCCAAAGAGTTGACTTCCATACTACAGAATATAAACGTTTACTATCTGTTGATTGACAGAGACCTCATCGTCCACAATACCAATTATTATACACTGAATCATTTGACTCCTGCGCAGGGAGAAGAAAAAAGAGTCGGAGATTTATTGCATTGCAGAAATGCGATAGTAGCCGGAGAATGCGGGAAACATGAACAGTGTAAGTTGTGCTGTATACGTACATCTATAAGCAAGGCTTTTTATGAGAAGAGAAGCTTTAAGAAACTGGATGCCTCTATGCAACTTTTAAGTGAGGATGAAAAGACGGTTATTCCCTGTGATGTTTCTGTTTCGGGCACTTATCTGAAAATAAATGGTGAAGAACGTATGGTGCTGACAGTCTATGATGTGACGGAACTTCGAAATATGCAGCGCCTGCTGGATGTAGAAAGAGAAAATGCGATTTCTGCCGACAAACTTAAGTCTGCCTTTATCGCTAATATGAGTCACGAAGTCCGTACTCCGTTGAATGCCATTATCGGATTCTCTGGGTTGATGGCTACGGCTACCAGCGAGGAGGAAAAGAAGATGTATACCGATATTATCTCTGAAAATAATGAGCGGTTATTGCGACTGGTAAATGATATCTTCGATCTTTCGCAAATAGATGCAGGCGTGTTGAACTTTGTATATTCGGAGTTTGATGCCAATGATCTGCTGAGGGAGCTGGAAGGACTTTTCGGAATGAGGCTGAATGAGAATCCTTTGGTGACACTGGTCTGTGAAGCACATCTGGAACCGATTATGATGCATTCGGAGAAGCAGCGTATTATTCAGGTATTGACGAACTTGCTTCATAATGCGATGAAATTTACTAAAACAGGTGAAATCCGTTTCGGATGTCGTATGGAAGGCACGGATGAAGTCTATTTTTATGTATCGGATACCGGTATCGGCATTCCGAAGGAGGAGCAGGAAAAGATATTCTCCCGTTTTACGAAGCTTGATCGGGAGATGCAGGGAACAGGGCTTGGACTGACACTTTCGCAAACAATTGTTCATAATCTTGGGGGAAGATTCGGTGTAGAATCGGAAGTCGGTAAGGGTAGTACTTTTTTGTTCATCTTGCCTTTGGTTACGAAGAAAGAAATAACAAATGATAAGATATGAATAATCCCACCTTGAATCAGGAAATATTCAAGGTGGGATTATTTATGTAAACAATATGTTTAGCTTTTAAGATTTAGGTGCACCCGCATCTTTAATTCCGGAATCTGGCGATCCGTTGCTTGCTGCGGTATTTCCACCGGAAGGAGCTGGATTGCTTGTCGGAGTAGAACCGGAGGTTGTAGAGCCTGCGCTTGCCGGACCGGAAGTTGGGGTACTTGCTGGTCTGGCAGTAGCGGAACTGACCGGACTTGCAGACGATGTCGAAGCAGAAGCCGGACGAGCGGCATTTGCACTGTTGGCAGTAACACCGACAGTAACAGCCTGAGGCTGAACTTCCCAATGGAACGGCTCGAAATTAGAGTTTGGATCTACCCAAGACGGTTTCTTGGATGCGTAGATGATAAACGGAGCAACGACTACGATCAATGCACCGATGATCAATACGGAGAACCAAACGGTATTGCTACCGGTAGAAATCTGGCTGGGCGGGATAAAGCTCAGAATGAATGCGAGCAATGAACCACAGAAGCCAAGACCACCAATGAACCACATTAAACCGTTACCGGATTTACCGATACGGAACGGACGATTCAATTTCTTCATCTTATAACGCAGTGCGATAGCTCCGGAGAACATCAACAGATACATAATCAGATAAAGAATCACTGTCAGCTGTGACAGAATCTGATAGAAACTCTGTACGGAAGGCATAACGACGAACAACAAACTCAGTACAGTCACAGCGATACCCTGCACGAACAAGATATTCTTCTGTACACCCAGTTTGTTTGTTTTCTGGAAGAACGGAGGCATATAACCTGCTTTACCTACGGCAAAGATACCTTTTGACGGACCTGCAACCCATGTCAGCACACCTGCCAACACTCCGAATGCAAGAGCGATAGCGATGATCGGTGACAACCAGGAAGCGTGAATGTATCTGAAATAGTTATCGAAACCGACGAGCAGACTCTGAGTTAAGTTAATATCCTTAGCAGGGATGATAACGCCCAATGCGAAGGTTCCCAATACGAAGATAAGAACAGTGATCAGCGCACCGATAAATACGGCTTTCGGATAGTTCTTGGAAGGGTTCTCTACGTCTTTTACGTGGATACCGCCCATTTCCATACCGGCATAAAACAGGAAGATACTGGCAGCAAGGACGACGTTATCGAAGTTGGTAAAGTCAGGGAAGAAGCTGCTGTGGAAATCCATATTGGATTGTCCTCCAGTTGCCAGATAGATAATACCTAATATAATCAGCAAAGCGGCCGGAATAATCGTACCCACCATACCACCGATTTTGGCTACCTTACCAACCCAGCTCATACCTTTCAGAGAAATGAATGTAGCCAGCCAGTAGATGATAAGAACTACGACGAGGGTGTAATACTTGTTGTTTGCCAGCGACATATCATGTACGTCGTTCATTCCGATGAAGGCGATGGATACGGCACCGAATGTCAATACGGTAGGATACCAGATCGTACTTTCGATCCATTGTACCCAGATGGCGAGGAATCCCAGTTTCTTGCCGTAGGCTTCGCCTACCCACCGGAACACACCACCTTGCTTATCCTGAAACATAGCTGCCAGTTCAGCTGCTACGAGCGATGTCGGGATAAGGAAGACAATCGCCGCGAAAAGATAGTAGAAGGCCGAACTCATTCCGTATACGGCCTCGGCTGGTAGCCCACGCAATGATACTACTGCCGTAACGTTCATGATAGCCAGGGTAAACACGCCCAGCTTCACTGCATTTTTAATATTTGCCATAAGTTAAGGTTTTAAGTGAAAAATATTTTAAAGTCAGTGTTATAACAACATTTTGCGTGAGATGTTTCCGCAATCTCTTTCAAAGTTCGTTAATTAACATCACCGGATGGCTCAATTGTAAACCTCCGGACGCCTGTTCCGAAACAATCGCTTTCTCAGATTGTTTCTAAGCATTATAAGTTACATAAGAATCATTTTATTATAAATTAAGTAGTTATGAAATCAGCGCTTTCCGATTTTATTCTGGGGAAAAAGGGGATTTATGGCATTCTCCACATTATTATATTGTTAATGTCCCTTTTTCTGGTTATTAGTATTTCGATCGATACGTTTAAGGGGATTCCTTTTTATACACAGTCCTCGTACATGAAGATCCAGTTGTGGATTTGCATCTGGTTCCTGTTCGATTTTGTACTGGAGTTTTTTCTGGCAAAGCATAAGTGGCGTTATATACGGACGCACTTTATCTTTTTGCTGGTGGCGATCCCTTATCAGAACATCATTGCGTATTACGGGTGGACCTTTTCTCCCGAAGTCACTTACCTGCTCCGGTTTATTCCTTTGCTGAGAGGGGGATACGCATTGGCCATCGTAGTGGGCTGGCTCACCTATAACCGGGCTTCCAGCCTGTTCGTCTCCTATCTGACGATGTTGCTGGCAACGGTCTATTTCGCCAGCCTTGCCTTCTTTGTCCTTGAACATAAAGTGAATCCGTTGGTCACGGATTATGGAGACGCTTTGTGGTGGGCATTTATGGATGTGACTACCGTCGGGTCGAATATAATCGCGATGACGACCACCGGAAGAGTACTCTCCGTACTGCTGGCAGCTTTGGGAATGATGATGTTCCCGATCTTTACAGTCTATATTACGAATCTGATTCAGCAGTCTAATCAAAAGAAAAAGCAGTATTATGCGGAAGAGGAAGAAAAGACGGCGTCTGCATAGGGGACATAATCCTTTTTTATAAGGTCAGACTCATATCCGTATCGATTTGTATTGGGATGATACACAGTGCGATATGAGTCTCTATATTCTCAACGTGTTCTCATACCTTTGAGAAATTTTTCTCAAAGGTATGAGAATATTAGTGTTCAAGTACATTGTTTTTTTGAATAGAGTACTTAAGGAAAATAGAAGTAAGATATTGATAGTAGAAAAGGTTACTATCCCTTTGAAGGATAGCAACCTTTTGTTTTTCTCATAGAGCGGATAAACTAGTCGACTACGATCAAGTGATTGTCACTGAATACATTCAGTCCCAGTTTATTCATGACATATTGGATAGCCAATTGTGCTTTTACCGAATTGCCTGCACCATCCAAAGGAGGAGCGAATGCGGCAATACCGAACTGCCCGGGCAATACGCCCATTACACCACCGCCTACACCGGTTTTAGCCGGAATGCCGGAGGTATACATCCAGTCTCCTGTATGCTCGTAGAAACCTACGGCAGCGATCATTGCAGTGATCTTGGGAGCGAGGCTGGCATCGAATACTTCTTTCTTTGTCACCGGATTCACACCACCGTTGGCGATTGTTCCGGCTGCCACAGAAAGCTGCAAGGCCGTTACTCCCAATGAGCATTGGCGGGTATACAGGTCCAGCGCCATATCCGGATCATCATAAATACGGTTGTAGTTCTTCAGCAACCACGCAATGGAGCGGTTGTTGAAGTTCGTATCCGATTCGGATTTGTACAATTCATCAATCAGCTGGGGAGCGCTGCCGCATAAATCGGTCACGTTCTCTACGATGGCATCCCACTTCTTGGCAGAGTCGCCGATAGGTTGTACCATACTGCAGGCGGAGATGGCACCGGCGTTTACCAACGGGGTAGACGGATGGTCATTTTCCAGCAGGATAGCAATGATTGAATTGAAAGGCAGGCCCGTTGCGTCAGCTCCGATCTTGTCTAATATTTCTTTGGCACCATATTGGCGCAGTGCAAGGATAGCCGTATGTACTTTGGATACGGATTCGATGCCGAAGCGGTAGTCAGTATCTCCCACATGGATGGTCTGCCCGTTGAGCAGGCAGACACTGATTCCAAAGAGATCTTTGTTGACATTGGCCAGATAAGGGATATAGTCGGCATTCTTACCGCCTGTATTCGTTTTCACCTGATCGTATGCCTCCTGTACCACTTCTTTCAATTGAGCGAGTGTTACTTTTTTGTCCATAGATCAATTTATTTTTTAACGGTTTTATGACGACGACCACCGTGATTGAACATCTTGGCTTCTACCGGAAGATTCTTTTCCTGAGCCATGCGGGTAGGAGTCGGGAAATCAAGTTTTTCCAGTTCGGCAATTGCGTTCTTGATATCACCCAGCAACATATCTGCCATGTCGCGGCTGAATCCCTGGCGGACAACCACACGCATTACTACATAATCTTCCAGCTTGGAAGGCAATGTATAAGCCGGAACCATCCAGCCGTGCTGAGACAGTTTGTCCTGCAGATCGTACAATGTCCACTTGGCACTCTTTGCATATTCCGGTTTCAGATACCAGATGAACAATGGGTTCACTACATTTTCGGAGTAGTTGACGAACGGAGCCATCTTGGCGATTTCACCGTGGATGTATTTGGCAATCTGCAAAGAATTATATTGTACTTCCTTGTAACCTTGGAATCCCAAACGGATGAATTGATAGTATTGTCCCAGAATCTGAGCGGCAGGACGAGAGAAGTTCAAGCCGACCTGAGTAATGTTGGCACCCAGATAGTTGACGCTGAATGACATTTCTTCGGGCAGGTATTCTTTGCCTTTCCAGCAAACCCAGCCAAGTCCCGGATATACCAGACCGAACTTATGACCAGATACACTGATAGAAAGTACCCATTTCAGACGGAAATCCCACTTCGTGTCCGGATAGAGGAACGGAAGAATGAAACCACCACTGGCGGCATCTACGTGGATAGGAATGTCATAACCGGTTTTGGCGTTGTAAGCGTCGAGAGCTTTGTCCAGTGCTTCAACGTCATCGTTCAGTCCTGTCCATGTAACACCTTGGATAGGTACAACACAGATCGTGTTTTCATCACACATCTTCAGCGCTTCTTCGGGGTCGAGAGTGGTCTTTTCAAGAGTCAAAGGCACTTCGCGCATTTCGATCTGCCACAGTTGCGCGAACTTTTCCCATACAACCTGGAAACCTGTTGAGATAACGAAGTTAGGTTTGTCAAACGGTTTACCTTGAGCTTGTCTTTTCTTACGCCAGCGCAACCATGCAGCTACACCGCCCAGCATACAAGCTTCGGAAGAACCGATTGCCAACGCACCGGTTTTCCATGTATCTTTTTCCGGAGAGTTCCACAAGTTGGCGACGATGTTGATACATTTGCCATTCATTACGGCGATACGAGGATATTCGGTTTCATCAATATAGTTGATGTTGATTGCCTCGTTCATCAGCTTGGTAGCGTAATCGTCCATATAAGTGGTTACGAAAGTAGCTAAGTTCAAGCGTGGCTGAGTCTGGGCAAAAGTTTCATCTTTAACCATTTGGTAAGCGACTTCAGGGGTGGTTGGACCATCAGGAATTCTTTCTACCGGAGAGGGTTGTAACATTCTGTCTGAACCGAATACGTCGGTTTTTGCATCACCTTTTCTGAAATTTAAATCTTCCATACTAATTTGTTTTTTTAAAGGTTTAGGGCGATGGGGATTTTCCCCGTCGAATTTCCCTCAACAACAGCAGATGGTTTTGAAAGTTTTCGGCTTTTACATTATTTGGCGTTTATTAAGGGGCGGCTTTGGGGCAGGCGTAAGGTGGGGGGAACGGAAATAAAAAAGGCAAGAAGGGGTTGTTTCCCTCTTGCCTTTGGCTATTCGCTGACAACTGGCAGCTTATAGTTATCTGATACCTATTGAATTGTGTTGTTAAGGTTTAGCGGAAGTCCTTCAGTTCTTCCTGCAGTTTTTGGCGGGTGAAGAATATGCGGCTCTTTATCGTACCTAACGGCAGGTTCAGCTTTTCTGCGATTTCGCGGTACTTGAAGCCGGAAACGTGCATGGCGAAAGGCACTCTGTATTCTTTGGGTAATGAGTTGACTACACGGTGCATCTCTTTCAGGTCATAGGCTTTTTCGGTACTTTCAAACCCTGTGTCCTGCGGTAAATTCAGGTGGTAAAGGTTGTCCGTCCGGTCAACGAATGTCTGGTCACGAACTACTTTGCGGTAGTTGTTGATAAAGATATTGCGCATGATGGTATACATCCATCCTTTAAAATTTGTGTCAGGCATATATTTATCTTCATTGTCTAATGCTTTTAATGATGTTTCCTGCAACAAATCGTTTGCTTCTTCGCGGTCGGTTGTCAGCTTATAAGCGAAACGGAGTAATTCGTCTTGTACTCCTACTAAATCTTTTCTGAAGCTTACACTTTTCATATACGTTGCTTTTTAAATTGTGAATATTCGTTGTTAAATTTCGATGATGCAAGTTTACGGGATTTTTTTAAGTACGGCGGGGGTGAAACTGACGGAATTTAGCCTAAAAACTGTTTGCGGATAGTTTTTAGGCCATAATCTGATAGTTTTTGGGTGTTTTTCACCCGTTTTTTGAATATTCACTGTTGCCTCATTTGAACTTTATAAGGTAATCATTGTTTTCATCAGACCTAAACTTTTAACGAACCGGTATATGAAAATACAAACTGGAAGGGGAACAATACCTCTTATCACTTTAATAGCTATTTGGTCTATCTCGGCATTGACCTCTTTGCCGGGGCTGGCTGTTTCGCCTATATTGGGCGACCTTACCAAAATCTTTCCGAAAGCGACCGACCTGGATATTCAGATGTTGACTTCGCTGCCATCGTTGCTGATTATCCCTTTTATCCTTTTGGGTGGTAAGCTCACGGAAAAGGTTGATTTTGTCCGTATCCTGAAAATCGGACTCTGGCTCTTTGCAGCAAGCGGTATCTTGTATCTGATCTCCAACAAAATGTGGCAATTAATCGTCGTGAGTGCCCTGCTGGGCATCGGCTCCGGACTGATTATTCCGCTGTCCACGGGATTAATCTCAAAATACTTTGTGGGTACTTACCGGGTGAAACAATTCGGATTGAGTTCTGCCATTACCAATTTTACATTGGTGATAGCTACTGCCGTGACCGGATATCTGGCGGAAGTCAGCTGGCATTTGCCGTTTTTGGTCTATCTGCTCCCTTTGATTTCTATTCTGCTGGTCGGTCACTTAAAAGAGAGCCGGTCTGACGCCGCCGTCGAACCTTCTTCTCAAAGTACCGCGCCATCCGGACAAACGGCTGCCGCAGATACCGGAGGAAGTAAATATGGAATCCATATCAGGCATCTGCTTCAGATCATGCTTTTCTACGGAGTGACGACTTTTATTGTGCTGGCAGTCATATTCAACCTTTCTTTCCTGATGGAGAAACACCATTTCTCCAGTGGCAATTCGGGACTGATGATCTCGCTTTTCTTTTTAGCGATTATGGCTCCGGGTTTCTGTCTGGACAAGATAGTGGATGAACTGAAAGAGCGTACCAAAGCATACAGCCTCCTGTCTATGGCTGTGGGGCTGGCGCTGATCTGGATTGCCCCGATCGAATGGCTGATTATTCCGGGATGTATCCTGGTCGGTTTGGGATATGGCATTATTCAGCCTATGCTGTATGATAAAACGACACATACGGCACTGCCTCAAAAGGCGACAATGGCATTGGCTTTTGTAATGATGATGAATTATCTCGCCATCTTGCTTTATCCTTTTATTATAGATTTTCTCCAAAATCTGTTTCATACCCAGTCGCAAGAGTTTCCTTTTGTCTTCAACTTGTTGATAACTATTGTCACATTCTTTTGGGCTTACCTGCGCCGCGATACCTTTTTGTTTAACGATCAACTGAAATAAAAAAAGATGAAGAATAAGAAACTGGAAGCCAATCTGAGTATGGCTGTATCAAAAATATTCAGCGGTTTGAATATGAATGCCCTGAAGTATCTGCTTCCCCTATGGATGAGCCCGTTGACAGGTGCGACACTTCGTTGCACCTTTGCCGCCGCTGCATTTTGGGTGATCGGATGGTTCATGCCGCCGGAAAAGTCATCCGCCAAAGACAAATGGCTGCTTTTCCTGTTAGGGGCATTCGGACTGTACGGCTTTATGTTTCTTTATCTGGCGGGATTGAGTAAAACGACTCCTGTATCCAGTTCCATATTTACCAGTCTGCAGCCTATCTGGGTGTTTCTGATTATGATTTTCTTTTATAAGGAGAAGGCGACATGGAAGAAAATTCTTGGAATCTCAATCGGACTGGTCGGTGCACTGGTCTGCATCCTGACCCAACAGAGCGATGATTTGGCCTCCGATGCTTTCGTGGGGAATATGCTTTGCCTGATCAGTTCCATCGTTTATGCTGTCTATCTGATTCTGAGTCAGCGTATCCTTTCATCTATCGGGGCGATGACTATGTTGAGATATACATTCTCCGGTGCGGCGGTTTCTGCTATTATTGTGACATTTATTACAGGATTCGATGCGCCGGTGTTCTCTATGCCGTTCCATTGGACACCTTTCCTGATATTGATGTTTGTACTCATATTTCCGACAACGATCAGCTATATGTTGCTTCCGGTCGGTCTGAAGTATCTGAAAACAACAGTCGTCGCGATCTACGGTTATCTGATTCTGATTGTTGCGACCATTGCTTCTCTGGCTCTCGGACAGGACCGTTTTAGCTGGACGCAGACGTGTGCCATCATTTTTATTTGTATCGGCGTTTATCTGGTTGAGGTAGCCGAAAGCAAAGACAAGTCGCCGGACCCCTTGAAGAAATAATCATATATAATGTATGATATGAAAAAAAGCGGGCGCCCTTCTCAGGGTGCCCGCTCGCTTATGTCGTCATCATGTTTTATAGAGAGGAGCTGATTGCTTGCGCAATGGATTTAAATTCTTCATCCGATAATTTCAGTTTCGGATTGGAGAACAACATATCCGATTCCTTCTGAATAGGAATTAAGTGGATATGGGCATGCGGTACTTCCAGGCCGATAACCGCTTCGCCTACCTTTTTACAAGGGAAGGCTTTTTCGATGGCACGGGCTATCTTCTTTGCGAATACGTGCATTGCTGCGAGGTCTTCGTCACTTAAATCGAAGATGTAGTCTACTTCCTGTTTGGGGACTACCAGCGTATGTCCCTTTACCAATGGATTGATATCAAGAAAAGCAAAAAAACGATCGTTTTCCGCTATCTTGTAGCAAGGAATTTCGCCTGCGATGATTCTACTGAATATTGTTGCCATAATCTTTGATAGATAAAAGAAGGCAAGCCTCACACGGAGACCTGCCTTTCTGTTAAATTGATATGTTTACTACTTCTAATGCAATTTTACCCTGCGGTACGGTAATTTCTGCAATATCACCTACTTTCTTGCCAAGCAGACCTTGTGCAATCGGGGTGTTTACGGAAATCTTGCCTTCTTTCAGGTTAGCTTCGCTTTCGGAAACGATGGTATAAGTCATCTTCATGCCATTTTTGACGTTCTTCAGCTCCACTTTGTTCAGAATCTGTACAGAGTCTGTCTTTAGTTTGGACTCGTCGATGATCTTGGCATCTGCAATGACCGTTTTCAATTTGTTGATGCGCATTTCAAGCATCCCCTGTGCTTCTTTGGCTGCATCATATTCTGCATTTTCCGACAAGTCGCCTTTATCCCTTGCTTCGGCTATAGCCGCAGAGATTTTGGGGCGTTCCACTGTTTCCAGTTCCTTTAATTCTGCCATTAACTTTTTGTAACCTTCTTCTGACATATAAGCCATGATGTTTTTCCTCCTTTTATTTAAAATGGTCATATAAACAAAAAAGAATTCCAACATGGCACATGTTGGAACCCTCTCTTCAATTATTTCTCTGCAAAGATAGACTTTTAAGTGATATCTGTCAAGTGAAAAATGATGCTATGTAACATATTTAAATGAAATATGCTAAATTATAACAACTTAGAGTAATGACTTGACGGATGCTTCGAGGTCTTTGATGTCTTCGCCGCGGAGCTTCAGTTCGTTGTTCCGGTTGATCAGGAAGATGGATGGAACCTGGCGAACATTATATACAGCTACGTTGGTCGAGTAGACACCGTTGCCGTCACGTACGCAAACCCAGGGCAGGTTGCCTGCTGCGGTTTTCCAGTAGTGCTCGTCTGCGTCGAGAGATACCTGATAGATTTCCAGCCCATCCTTTGCGTATTTATTATATAGTTCGCGAAGCATCATATTGTGAGGCGCTCCTGCCGGTGACTGGAATACGGAGAAATCCAGCAGCACTACTTTCCCTTTCAGGTCGGTCAGTTTGCGGGTATTTCCTTTCACGTCACGCAGGGCGATGTCGATAATACCGGTCTCGATGATCTTGTCCTGTGGAATTTCCAGAGACTTGCTCTGTGGCTGACGGGTATTTTTCATCCCTTTGATTACGATATTATATAGATTTTTTGAACGTACAGCATCCGGATATGTATTGTTGAGGCTGGTAGCGACAGCTGCAAAACATTTTACATCGTCCTTGTTGTTCAGCGGATCGAAGATCAGATAGTCATTCAGCTTTTGGAACAGGGCGAAGTAAGCGGCTGCCGTGTTGGGAGCTGCGAATATATAATTCACTTTGACGTCCTCCTTATAGTTCTTCAGCAGTGTTGCGAGGTTCTCTTCAAACGTATCGTGTCCCAGTTTGTTGGCACGCAGCGCATTCAGTTGCTCGTCCACATTCTTTTGAAGATTGATTTGTTTCAGCGTCAGTTCCTTTATCTTACTGCTGTTTTCAGATCCTTCTACCGTGTAGGCGGTAGAGAAATCAACGTATGGAGCGTTGATCTGTAGCGTTTCGATAGAATCCACAGAAAAGTTGATGACTTTGTTGTCTACCCGCAAGCGATAAAACTCGGGTGATTCGGGGCGGGGTTGTTTAAACTTGAATGTACCTTCTCCTTTCAATTTAACCGAATCAAGCGGAACAATACCTTCCAGACCGGAAGCTTCGAGATAAAGCATTTTCCCGTCGGCCCCTGATATGTCTCCGTTCACTTCAAACTCAGGACCGGAACTACAAGCTGTAATGGTAAGTGCGGCAAGCGCTACAAAAGTTATCTTTTTCATATCTCGTGTGTTTTTTAAGAGTTGCAAATATACGTCTTTTCAAGATTACTCAAAGCTTTTTGCCTGCTTCTTCACCTCTATTTTGCAAAAAAAACATATAGCGTCTAACTTTTTAGCTCATTTCCACCTGATTACAACGAGAAATGTATATCTTTGCAGGAATTTTGAAAGAAAAGTATAGATAAAACAATTTTTATGATTAACCCAATTGTTAAGACGATCGAGTTACCTGATGGAAGAACCATCACACTCGAGACGGGAAAGTTGGCAAAACAGGCAGACGGTTCTGTAATGCTACGCATGGGAAACACCATGTTATTAGCTACTGTTTGTGCCGCTAAAGATGCAGTTCCCGGAACAGATTTCATGCCTTTGCAGGTAGAGTATAAAGAAAAATTTGCGGCATTCGGCCGTTTTCCTGGTGGCTTCACCAAGAGAGAAGGTAGAGCTTCCGATTATGAGATTTTGACTTGTCGTCTCGTTGACCGCGCTCTCCGCCCACTATTCCCTGATAATTATCACGCAGAAGTATATGTAAATATCATCCTTTTCTCTGCTGACGGTGTAGATATGCCGGATGCACTGGCCGGATTGGCAGCTTCTGCAGCACTCGCTGTTTCAGATATTCCTTTCAACGGACCGATCTCGGAAGTACGTGTAGCACGTATCGACGGTCAGTTTGTAATCAATCCTACTTTTGACCAACTGGAAAAAGCTGATATGGACCTGATGGTTGCCGCTACTTATGATAACATCATGATGGTAGAAGGCGAAATGCACGAAGTATCTGAAGCTGAACTGCTGGAAGCAATGAAGGTAGCTCACGAAGCTATCAAAGTGCATTGCAAGGCTCAGATGGAGCTGACTGAAGAAGTAGGCAAGACAGTGAAACGTGAATATAACCATGAAGTAAACGATGAAGAATTGCGTAAGGCAGTTCGTGAGGCTTGTTATGACAAGGCTTATGCAGTAGCTGCTTCCGGAAATAACAACAAGCACGAACGTTTCGATGCTTTTGATGCTATCCGCGAAGAGTTCAAGGCTCAGTTCTCTGAAGAAGAACTTGAAGAAAAAGCTCCGCTGATCGACCGTTACTATCATGATGTAGAAAAAGAAGCGATGCGTCGTTCAATTCTTGACGAAGGCAAGCGCCTGGATGGTCGTAAGACTACTGAAATCCGCCCGATCTGGTGTGAGGTTGGTCCTCTGCCCGGTCCTCACGGATCTGCTATTTTCACTCGTGGTGAAACTCAGTCTCTGACTTCTGTCACTTTGGGTACGAAGCTCGACGAAAAGATTATCGACAATGTATTGGAACACGGAAAAGAACGTTTCCTGCTGCACTATAACTTCCCTCCTTTCTCTACAGGCGAAGCAAAAGCTCAACGTGGTGTAGGCCGTCGTGAAATCGGTCACGGTCACTTGGCTTGGCGTGCCTTGAAAGGACAGATTCCTGCTGACTATCCATACGTAGTACGTGTTGTTTCGGAAATCCTCGAATCTAACGGTTCTTCTTCTATGGCTACCGTATGTGCTGGAACATTGGCATTGATGGATGCCGGTGTGAAGATCAAGAAGCCGGTATCGGGTATTGCTATGGGACTGATCAAGAATCCGGGCGAAGAAAAATATGCTGTATTGTCTGACATCCTCGGTGACGAAGACCACCTCGGAGATATGGACTTCAAGGTAACCGGAACAAGAGACGGTATCACTGCTACTCAGATGGATATCAAGGTAGACGGTCTGTCTTACGAAATTCTGGAACGTGCTTTGAACCAGGCTAAAGAAGGACGTATGCACATCCTCGACAAGATCACCGAGACAATCGCTGAACCGCGTGCTGACCTGAAAGACCATGCTCCTCGCATTGAAACAATGACTATTCCTAAAGAATTTATCGGAGCTGTAATCGGCCCTGGTGGAAAAATCATTCAAGGTATGCAGGAAGAGACCGGTGCTGTTATCACTATCGAAGAAACAGACGGTATGGGACGCATCGAAGTTTCCGGAACCAACAAGAAATGTATTGATGATGCAATGCGCATGATCAAAGCAATCGTTGCTGTTCCTGAAGTAGGCGAAGTATATAAAGGTAAAGTTCGCTCTATCATGCCTTACGGTGCATTCATTGAATTCCTGCCGGGTAAAGACGGTTTGCTGCACATTTCCGAGATCGACTGGAAACGTCTGGAAACAGTGGAAGAAGCCGGAATCAAGGAAGGTGATGAGATCGAAGTGAAACTGATCGACATCGATCCGAAGACAGGAAAATTCAAACTTTCAAGAAAAGTATTGATGCCAAGACCGGAAAAGAAGTAAAAAAGCAGATAGCTTTTAGATAATGTGATAGCCCGATTACTCAGTATTCGGGCTATTTTTTTTGTCTATTATTTTGCTTTTCTGCGAAAATATGTGTTCTTTTGTACGAACTAATGAAAATAGCCTGTAAATCTTATGCGTGATGCACCAAACGAACAACATATCTTCTATTCAACTTTTTTCTGAATTCTTTCATGAGAATCAAGAGAAGTTTTTGTCGTTTGCCTATTCTTATATAAGAGACAGGCAGGAGGCGGAAGATATATTGATGGAGTCAATGATTACTCTGTGGGAAAACAGGGATAAGTGGGAAGAAGATTCCAATCTGCACGGTCTGCTGCTGACTATCATCAAAAACAAAGCGCTCAACTATCTGGCACATCTGCAGGTGCGTCTTCGGGCCGAAGAAGAGATAAATAGCCATAGCCAGCGGGAACTGGACCTGAGAATCTCTACACTGGAAGCCTGCGAACCGGATGCGATCTTTGATTCGGAAATACAGCATATCGTACAGAAAGCATTGAAACGTATGCCGAACCAAAGCCGGCAGATTTTTATATTGAGCCGTTATCAAAATACTCCGAACAAAAAGATAGCGGAACAACTCGGCATTTCCGTCAAAAGTGTGGAGTTCCACATCACCAAAGCATTGAAAATTCTGCGTACCGAACTGAAAGATTACCTGGTTTCTATTCTTTTTTAAAAATAATCGCATTTTTCGTTAGGGTTGTTCAAGGCTGACCTGTTTTATATATAGAAGGGAGAGAAAAAGCCTTTCTATAAATATAAATAGGAAAAGCCAATATCTATGAACCAGGATTTACTACATAAATATTTTAAGGGCGAGACTTCTGTCGACGAAGAAAAACGCATTCTTAACTGGGTGGACGAATCGGAAGAAAACCGGAAGACATTGCAGAAAGAACGTATGCTGTTTGACATCGCCCTTTTTACTGACTCTAAGAGAAAAATGAGAGAGAAAGCAGGCGCGGGCGCTCGCATCATTCCCATGTTAAGGTGGAGTGCCCGTATAGCTGCTGCTGTAATTGTAGCTGTCAGTTGTGGATTTCTGATTAATGAATATCAGTATGATAAATTGGCACAGTTGCAGACGGTCACTGTTCCTGCCGGTCAACGGGCACAGATTACGCTGGCGGACGGAACCAAAGTCTGGCTGAATTCTGAATCGACGCTGAGCTACAGATCTGACTTCGGGCGCCGCGACAGAGATGTGGAACTGGACGGAGAGGCTTATTTCGAAGTAGCGAAGAATAAGGAGATACCTTTCTACGTAAATACGGAGACCAATCAGGTCAGAGTGGTAGGCACTCATTTCAACGTCTGCGCTTATAAAGGAAGCAATGAATTTGAGACTACCTTGGTAGAGGGCATCGTTGATATTTACGCTTATGACAATGAACGTCCGCTGACCCGCCTGACTAAGAATGAATTCTTCGGTTCCTATCAGGGGAAATATAAAAAAGCCGTTCTGCCTTCTTATGATTATCTGCGCTGGCGGGAAGGTCTGTATTGCTTCGACGATTCTCCTTTCAGTTGCATCCTCACCAAGCTGGAGAAATATTATAATGTGAAGATCACCGTAGAGAATCCGAAAGTGCTGAATTATCGCTGTACGGGCAAGTTCAAGGAACAGGACGGCGTTGAACACATTCTCAAGGTTATCCAGAAAGATCACCCGTTTACTTATTCGATCAGTGAAGAAGGAGACAGCATCCGGATAGAATAAAGCCAGAATAAAAATTAAGATGAATAACTGAGCTCAATGATATACACCTTAAATTAGTACTAACCCTTTAAAAGCATAATGATTATGAATAACAGTCAATAAGTATACCCCTTACCGAAAAAGAATCGGAAAGTACCCCCATACTTCCCGATTCGAAACAGTCAAAAATCGACCTTAATCAATTTATTAACTTAACACGTTGCAAAGATATGAGAAAAATTTCTTTGAAAGGGCTTTTTTGCCCAAAAAGTTTAGAATCTAAGCAAATAATACTGACTATGAAGATCACATTATTCCTTCTTCTGTTCGTAACATTCCAGGCTTATTGTGAGAATGGATACTCTCAGAGTGCTAAAATAAGCATTCCGCGTTCGACTCTGAAAGTAAGCGAATTGCTTACCCAGATTGAGTCTCAGACCGACTATTTGTTTGTCTACAATAAAAAAAGTGTCGATACCAAGCGGGTAGTTAATGTAGATGCTACCAATCAGCCGGTATCCGAAATACTCGATAAGGCTTTTGAAGGAACAGGTATCCATTATGTGGTGGAAGGCAATAATATCGTGCTGACCAAGAACATAACGGAACATGCATCCACACAGCAACAGAAACAAATTACGGTGAAAGGTGTCGTGACCGACATGAGAGGCGAGCCTATCATTGGCGCCAGTGTCGTGGAAAAAGGTACGACGAATGGTACAATCACCGATTTGGACGGTAACTTTACTTTGAAAGTGCCAAGCGACGCTATCATTAATATCACCTATGTAGGTTACCAACCGCAGAGCCTCTCTGTCAGCGGACAAACCACTTTCAAGATCAAGATGGAAGAAGAGTCGATGGCACTGGAGCAGGTAGTGGTAACTGCTATGGGTATCAAGAAAAAAGCCGCCTCGCTGACTTATTCTACCCAACAGCTCGGAGGCGACGAACTGACCCGTGCCAAAGACCCCAACATGATTGCCGCCCTTGCCGGAAAATCGGCAGGTGTGCAGATCAGCAAGAGTGCTTCCGGTCTGGGAGGTTCGGCCAAAGTATCTATCCGTGGTATCCGTTCGGCCAACGAAGACGGAAATAACCAGCCGTTGTATGTGATTGACGGTGTGCCTATGCTCAATAGCACCACAGAATCCGTATCTACTGTTATGGGTGGTAAGAATGACGGTGTCAACCGTGATGCAGGTGACGGTATCTCCAATCTGAATCCGGATGATATTGAAAGTATGAGTATTCTGAAAGGTGCCTCTGCTGCTGCATTGTACGGTTCGCAGGCAGCCAACGGTGTGATTCTTATTACGACTAAGAAAGGTAAAGCAGGAATCCAGAGAATTACTTACTCATCCGGTCTGACAGTTGATCATGCGATCAGTTTGCCGGAATTTCAAAATAGTTATGGAGCGAAAGCCGGTTCAAGCTGGGGAGAAAAGGAAAATGTGAAGGACTATGATAATGCCGGAAACTGGTTCAACAATGGAGTGACCGCTATCAACTCGGTTTCTGTGATGACCGGTAATGAGAAACTGCAGACTTACTTCTCTTATGCCAACACGACCGCCAAAGGTATTGTCGACTCCAACAAATTGCGTAAGCACAATCTGACTTTGCGTGAGAGTGCTTCTCTTTTCAATGACCGTCTGAAACTGGACGCCAATGCTAACCTGATGGTGCAGACTATTAAAAACTCTCCTACTTCCGGAGGTATCTATCTCAATCCGTTGGTGGACGTTTATGGTTTCCCGCGCGGACAGGACCTGAGCGAATATGCCACTAATTTCGAAAAGTTCGACGAGAATCGTAATATGCCCGTACAGAGCTGGTTTACCACTCCGAGCGAATGGACACAAAACCCATATTGGGTAAAGAACCGTATCTTGAACAACAATAAGCGCTACCGTGCATTGGCCTCCCTGACTGCTAATCTGAAAGCAACCGACTGGCTCAACCTGCAAGCTCGTGGAAATGTGGATTACGTCAGCGATAAGTTTGACCAGAAAATGTATGCGAGCACTTCTCCTGCCATTGTAGGAAATAACGGCCGCTATGTATATGCCGACACACAGAACTTCCTGATTTATGGTGACGTGATGGCTATGTTCAACAAGCATTTCGGTGATTTCTCCGTGAATGCCGCTTTGGGTGGTAGTATTAATGTGCAGACCGAGAATTCATTGACATTGGATTCCAAGACAGCTTCTTTGTACAAACCCAACTTATTCACTGTTCCCAATATTGTAATGAACACCAGTGCTTCTGCCGAGCAGGTGATTGACCGCAGACGTACAATTCAATCCGTATTCGCAACAGCACAGGTAGGATGGAAAGACGCATTGTTCCTCGACTTGACAGCACGTAATGACTGGTCGTCCACGTTGTCACATACCAATAGTGTGGACAAAGGATTCTTCTATCCTTCTGTAGGACTCTCCTGGGTGATCAACGAAAGCTTTAAATTACCGCAATGGATTTCTTTCGGAAAGATTCGCGGATCATGGGCGCAGGTAGGTAACGACTTACCGATTGGTATTACCGATTTGTCCGATATCATCGGGGCCGGAGGAAAGTTGCAGGCAGTAGACGTATATAACAGAGGTGACCTGAAACCGGAAATCAGTAACTCTATTGAATTTGGTCTGGAATGGAGACTGTTCAACAGCCGTGTTGATTTTGATTTTACTTACTACAAGACAGATACTAAGAATCAGTTGCTGAAAGTTCCGACCAGTGCAGGTGAAGATTATGCATACCGTTATATCAATGCAGGTAAGATTCGCAACAAAGGATTTGAAATCACATTGGGAGCTACTCCGGTGCTGACCGAAGATTTCCGTTGGAAAACGACTTTCAATTATTCACAAAACCGTAATAAGGTAGTCGAACTGGCTCCGAATTATACTTCCTTCGTATATGGTGACCCGGGTTTCTCTATGGCATATATGATGCAGATTAAAGAAGGCGGCTCTTTGGGAGACATCTATGGAAATACGTTCGCACGTGACGAACAAGGTAAGATTAAGGTATCCGATGAAGGCAAACCTATTTCAGAGTCAGGTAATAAAACATATCTGGGAAATTGTAATCCGGACTTTCTGTTGAGTTGGGCTAATACCTTCACTTATAAGGGTTTCTCTCTGTATTTCCTGATCGATATGCGCAAAGGCGGTGATGTCATGTCTCTGACACAAGCTACATTGGACGGCAGAGGGGTAACGAAGGCTACGGCTGAAGCACGTGACAGAGGTTATGTGGAAGTTGACGGAACAAGATTTGAGAATGTAGAAGGTTTCTATTCAGTAGTAGGTGACCGTAACGGTATCTCCGAGCGTTATATGTACAGTGCGACCAATATTCGTTTACGCGAATTATCTCTGAGCTATTCGTTCCCGTCTACTTTGCTGGCCAAGACTAAGGTATTCACCGGTATTGATGTATCATTGGTGGGACGTAACCTGTTCTTCTTCTACAAAGATGCTCCTTTCGATCCGGATGCTATCTTGTCTGTAGGTAACACTAATCAGGGAGTTGATGTATTCGGTATGCCGACAACCCGTAACATTGGTTTCAACGTTAAATTTACATTCTAACTTTAAAGCAAGCGAATTATGAAAAAAAATCTATATATAGCGAATCTGTTAGTAGCCGGACTGATGACATTTACCGGATGTACGGATGGTTTTGAATCAGATAATGCCAATAAAGCCGGATATACGCCTGAACTTCAGGAATATGATCTTCAGAAATATGTGCTGAACCTCGGAGTCATGCAACAGGGTATTTACTTTAATTACGATTGGGGAAGAGGTACCGACTGGACTTTCCAGACTATACAGAATCTGGGTCATGATATGTTTGCCGGATATTTTCACGATATGAACAACAGTTTCAATGACAAGAACTCTGTATATGCTTTGAATGACGGCTGGACAGGCTCGGCATGGACATATACTTATGGATATATAATGACCGCCGCTCAGAAATCGGAGAAGATCAATCAGGAACAGAAAGGTTTGCTGGGAGTGACCAAAATCCTGAAAGTCGAGTTGATGCACCGTATAGCTGATACTTATGGCCCTATTGTCTACACTAAATTCGGACAGGAAGAGGGTGATAATGTCGATAGTCAGGAAGCCGCTTACCGTCAGTTCTTCAAAGATTTGGACGAAGGAGTCAAACTGATCAACGAATATAAGAAAGACAATGCCGCTCTCGAACCTTTTGCTGCTGCCGATATTCTGATGCCGGCAGGCAAACGTACACTATCACAGTGGGTGAAGTTTGCAAACTCTCTCCGCTTGCGGCTTGCAATCCGTGTATCGATGAGTGCTCCTGATCTGGCGAGAGCAGAAGTTGCCAAAGCGATGGATGCAACTGCCGGTGGCGTGTTGGAGAGTGCGGATGAAACAGTTGCTGTTTCTACCGAAAGCGGTTATAAGAATCCGCTGGGAACAGTCAATGAAGGCTGGGGAGAAGTATTCATGGGTGCTACGATGGAGTCTGTTTTGGTAGGATATAATGATCCGCGACTGATTAAGTATTACTCGAAAGCGGAAGGTGGTGATATAAAAGACGAAAAGGGTAATTTGATTATTGCCGAAAGAAATAAGATTGCCGGTACTTATAAAGGTGTTCCCCAAGGAACAGGAGTTACTGTAAAAGACGAAAACCGTTACCGTCTGCATTCCAAGAGTACGATAACCAAACAGACCGATGCTATCTTGATGACTGCTGCCGAAGTATGGTTCCTTCGTGCTGAGGCTGCCTTGCGTGGATTTACTTCCGAAAACGTGAAAGACTGCTACGAGAAAGGTATTACGGTTTCCTGTCAGCAATGGGGAGTGAATGTAGGCGATTATCTCACAAGTGATGCTACTCCTTCCGATTATGTCGATGCCTTCGAAGCAAAATATGATGTGAAAGCGCTGATTAAAGTGACTCCGAAGTGGGATGGAGGTGCTTCTCCGGAAGAGCAACTGGAAAGAATCCTTACACAGAAGTGGATTGCTTGTTATCCTGAAGGCTATGAAGCTTGGACAGAACAACGCCGTACAGGTTATCCGCAGTTGTTCAAAGTCTTTGTGAACAATAGTGGTGGAGCTATCGATACCAACATACGTATTCGTCGCTTGCCATATCCGTCAGACATTCAAAAAAACAATCCTACTCAATATTCTGCTTTGAAGAAAGCTTTGGGAGGTGAAGATAACGGTGGAACTCGCCTTTGGTGGGATACTGGTAGAAATTTCTAGAGGTTTATAAATATTAGGTGTAACTTTTTTTAATTCAAACTTGTTTTCTCCGTGTATTAGGCAAAAAGTAGAGGAGAAAGATTGTGGGGGAGTGAAGTCAAGGGGGGCTTCGCTCCTCTTTTCTTTAATAAGTTTTTATGGGAGTTATAGAAAAAGCATTATAGTCATGGTTATATTCTTCAGTTTATTATTTTCTCCCATCATCAGATTCTTGAAAACTGCAAAGGAATGAACTAAACAGTAATACACAATAGTAACTCCATTCTCCTCCTTCAGGAAGCTACCCTTTATACACAAGTCTTAGCTGATTAACTCATACAGTTCAAACTGTGTATAAAATCTATCCAGTCCATTCTTAAAGGTAATATATCCTGGAATGGACTGGCTCTTGTATGCACTCCATGCTCCTAACCTTGCAATAATCCATGCTGCCCATGCCATTGATTCTTTTTTATATGGATTTTGCTGTATTTTTGTATTTCCCTCACTCTTTTTTCCTACTATATGTAATAATGCTATTTCTTTGCTTGTAAAGTAGATTTCTGAAGAGAGTTTTTCATCTTCTTTATCAAAAGAAAGTTTGAGTACCATCACCTGCAGGGCTGCCTGCAAGGAAATTAAGATTAGTTTTTGTAATGCCGAAACTGTTTCCAACTGTGCGTCCTCAATCATGAATCCCTTTCTTTTGAGCACTCTGAACAACTCTTCAATCAGCCATCTACAACGATACCAACCGATACATTCAATTGCTTGTTCTACAGTCTCCACCACATGTGTAGTTAGCAGTCTCCATTCAATAGGGCTCTCATTTACCGGTGTACTGGAAGATTTTTCTTTAACATGTATGCAATAAAGACTAACAGGGGGACTGCCCTTTGCCGGACCGTTAACAGGAGCGCACAAGGTGACTCTTTCAAAGCGAAGTTCCATGCACGCTACCCGTTTCTTACGTCCGCTTCCCGGGAGCACTTCAAAGCTATACTCTGCCCGTAGAACAGCCTGCTCCATTAATGTATTCAGATGGACAGAACAGTCTGGATCATCCAACCGGCAATTCCTTTCATGAACAGAACGTATCAGCAAGTGAACATTATCAGTAGGGATACGGCTGAAAAGCTCGAAAATGTCCGCTTCACGGTCACCGATGATCGTTTTAACTGCATCCCGGGGCATTTGCTCACTGGCAGCCATTCCACTTTCTATCCAACGATATGACTCTTTTTCTTCTATAGGCTGATATCTGTAATTACGTTCTTCACGACTTAAAGCAGCCGGTGAGCGATTCCACTGCTTAACCGAAGAAAAGCCTATAGGAATATGACTGGAGGCATCCACTACCAAGACAGGATGCAAAAAAGTACCACATTGCTTTTGACCGACAATGCCGGGACTGGCTGTTTTTTTCTTCATTCGCTCAACATGAGCCTCATAGTTTATCTCCGAGGTATCTTGAATACACAGTAAATGCTGACGACCGGAAGCATTCTTACAGCAAGTGTGTATCAGACCTGATAAGATAGCATCAGAGCTGACTGAGGAATTGTTCAAAAATCTATAAGCACCCATCTTTTCTTTATGTTCCTTACTAAATTGATTCACTATAGCACTTTGATGGACAACCATCTGAGAGCAAATTAAGTTTAAACGCCGCAAAAGCCGAGGATCACGAATTTGATCTGTCTCTAATAACATCAAGCAAAGATAAAAAAAATAATATATACTTGTGTATAAAGGGTAGCTTCAGGAAGGAGGAGTGGTCGAAGACCGAGGTGGTAGGAAAAATAATGTTTATACCTATTTCTTTGTAAATGACAGGATTATGTATTCACCTACCACCTCCCCCTACGGGTACTCCTCCTTCCCGAAGGAGGAGAATTGAAGATAGAACCGACTATCATTTAGCTCAAAACCGTGCGGAAATGAGCTATACAGTTTGGACATGAACATAAACTCTATAACATTACCGATAGAACTCTATGTGGTTAGATCTCAATGACTTATAGTTTCCTGTCATTTCTTGTAATGGAAACTGTCGTTTCCCGGTGAGGGAACGGGCGTTCCTTTTAATGGAAACGACCGTTCCTTTTAAAGGGAACTGGCGTTTCCTCCGAGGAAATGATGTGTACTGGTTTTAGTTGACAACTTCGTTTGTTATAACTGAATTAGTTTACTCAATATACTTTAATATCTAAATAGGTTTACTTTTGTTATTCTTATTCCTATGTTAGTTGTCTTTTGTTGGTGCTTGCAAATTTATGCATCTTCCTTTATTTACGCAAGCCTTCTTCAGGAAAATGTAATGTTGCCAACAACCAAAAACTCTTCGGTCGGGGATCGCCCTAGCGGCAAGGGGCGGGACCACCCGTCCCGACGAGCGGGTATTATGCTGTTAATCCTCCCGTTTCGCTGACCACTTCCATAGGTGTCCTCATGTTTATCCCTTGATGAGGCCGCACATGATTATATACATATACAGCATCTTCAATGCGCTTGCTTACTTGCTCGAAGCTCTCATCATCACAGTCGAATAGCCAACCGTTTTTAATGGTGTTGTTCATTCTTTCAGCCAATGCATTATGTAAAGGATCACCACACTGCGTCATACTGATGTTGATTTGATGCTCTTTAAGCCTCTCTACATATTTATTTGAGCAATATTGGACACCCCGGTCGGAATGATGAATAAGAGTGCTCATGTCTATGTGATACTTCTCATAGAATGATATTGCCATCTCCAAAGCTTTCAAGGGCCCCTCCGTCTCAAGAGTTTTGTAAAGCGCATATCCCACGATGGCACGACTTGACGCATCGGTAAGCAACGAGAGGTAAGCCCAGCCCTGACCGGTGTTTACGTAGGTTATATCCGCCACTACCATAGCGCCCAATCTTGTAGCGACAAATTTGGGTGCAACATTCAACAGATCGGGGTAGATATAGTAATTATGGTTCGAATTCGTTGTTTTAGGACGCTTGCGACTTGTACGTTGACACAAACCATTGGAGCGAAAAATGTCATAACAACGATCACGACCGATAACCATCTTTGGTCCAAACTTACTCACGCAGCAGGCGTATAACTCGCGCATACCAGCTTTGGGCATGAGTTCCAACAGTTCTTTGCAGTACAACACGATGCTTGTGGTAAGGATATCAACCTCCAAATGTCGGTTCACATGCTTGTAATAACCTTGTCGGGTTATGCCGAAGTAATCACAGAGGAACTTTATACAACCACGTTTGCGTCGGGATGAGTACCTCTGTGACAAGGTGTCGATTACTTGGCATCGGAGTTTTTTCGTACCTTGATATGATACGTGGATTCAGCAAGATTGATGAGTTCTTCGCACGCCTCGTGACGTAAACTCTCATCAGCAAGAGCCCGATGAAGTTTACGGTTCTCAGCACGCAATAGCGATAGTTCTTTCTGGAGCTCAGAAATACTAGAATCAATAGCATCGCTATTTACTGGTTTAGAGGATCTACCCATATCTTTGTCTTCTATTTGATACTTGTTAAGCCAATAAGTAAGAAGCTTGGCACAAAAGCCGTGACGCTTACAAAACTCAGATTTGCTCTCGGGACTTGATAAATACTCACGAATATAAGACATTCGTTCATCATCACTGTAATAGTTGTACTTCTTTTTCGAATATTTCATCTTTATTTTCGATTTTTGAAGTGTCAACTTATTCAGTACACTACAAAACCAACGCTTGCCCCATATGATACTGATACTTGATTTATATGGACTAACAATTTAGCGTATAACTGATTCGGATATGAAGCTTTCCGTAGTTTGGAGTTGATGTCTTTATTTTAAAAGGGACGACCCCTTCCTTATAAAAAGAAAGAGGCCGTGGGGATAAAAAAAGACTGGTGGGGTATTTATATATAGATTAGGATTTATTGTTTTTGCTTAGATGTTGGGTGAATATCTCTTTTGACTGATATTCTTCTGCTATCTGTTTTATTCTTTCATCAGTTTGATCTAATATGTAATTTAGTTCTGTTTCGTCGAAACAATCTCCTAAGTGTATGGGAGTATGTAGTAAATCTGAATTCTGATTTGTTTCTGTTGCTAATTGTTGTCTATGAACTGTGACTTCAATTTCTCCCTTTTCATCTGTAGTGAAAAGTAAGTTGTATTTTTCTATCAGGGCAATGAATTCTTTTAAGAACTTGTATTCTGTTTCGGTCAATACTTTTATCATATTTGTTCGTTTGGTGTTTATTTTATACTTGGCAAAGTTCTAATTTCTTTTTGAACTTTAGAATGAAAGTAATATGATTTTTATTCCATTTGCTAAGTTGGAATATTCCTTTTATTCATATTACCACATCTATTCGTTTTTTTCGTATATTTGCTTCGAACGAAACTTTTCATTTGTATATTTGTTGGATTTTAAAAAGAAAAAAGAATCATGGAAGCAGAAGAATTAACTGTTGGGAGAGTTCATCATGGACATAACATACGTCGTTTTCGTATAGAAAAGAATATGAATCAGGAGGTTTTAAGCCAATTAGTACATTTATCACAATCAGCAGTATCTAAATATGAGCAGATGAGAGTGATTGATGATGAAATGTTACACCGCTTTTCACGGGCATTGGGAGTCCCTTTCGAGTATCTGAAGAGTTTGGAAGAGGATGCGCAGACGGTGGTGTTTGAAAATAATACGGTGAATAATAATGATCAGGCTTCTGCTAATATTGGTGGCTATGTGGAGGAAAATAATAGAGTGAATAATTATAATCCTATCGAAAAAATCACTGAACTCTACGAACGTCTGCTGAAAGAGAAGGATGAAAAGTACGCAGCACTGGAACGTCGTTTGCAAAATATAGAGCAGAGCTTGCAGAAATAAAGAACAAATATAATGAAAGGAATCGTGATATGATGAAACAAATACCCTATGGATTGACGGACTTTGCCCGAATTCAAAAGGACAATTATTACTATGTAGATAAGACCATGTTCATCGAGAGAATCGAGATGCAACCGGCTTATCTTTTCCTGATTCGTCCTCGTCGGTTTGGAAAGAGTTTGACTTTGGCTATGTTGGAGGCTTATTACGATGTAGTATATGCTAATGACTTTGATGAGCTATTCGGGCATCTTTATATAGGTCAACATCCAACCCCGAAGCATAATTGTTATCTCATTATGCGGTTCAACTTTTCGGAAGTAAGTTCTAATGTCAATGAAGTAGAGCGATCATTTAAATTGCATTGCTGTAGTAAGCTTAGGGATTTTGTGTTCAAATATGAAGATCTTTTGGGAAAAGAAATTTGGGATGTTCTCGATGAAGAGATACAGCAAGATCCGGGTGCTTTTTTATCAGCTATCAATTCTTATGCTTCCCGTAAAGGAAATCTACCTATTTATCTCCTTATTGATGAATATGATAATTTTACGAATACGATTCTTTCGACCTATGGTACAGAGTATTATCAAAAGGCGACTCATGGTGAAGGCTTTGTTCGTGGATTCTTTAATGTGATAAAGGCTGCTACCACCGGTACGGGGTCCGCTCTTCAGCGTATGTTTATCACAGGAGTGAGTCCTGTCACGATGGATGACGTCACCAGTGGCTTTAATATCGGAACCAATATTACGACTGATCCTTGGTTTAATGATTTAGTAGGTTTCAGTGAAGCGGAACTGCGTGAAATGCTTACTTATTATAAAGAACAGGGAGTGCTCATGCAAACGGTAGATGAGACAATTGTCATGATGAAACCCAACTATGACAATTACTGCTTTAGTAGAAGTAGATTAGCAGATTGTATGTTTAACTCCGATATGGTGCTTTACTTTATGAAATCTTTTGTATTGCATGGAGAAAAGCCTGATGAAATTGTAGACCCCAACATTCGTACTGACTTTAATAAATTAGCTTACTTGATTCGTCTTGACCACGGATTGGGGGAGAACTTCTCTGTTATTAAAGAAATAGCCGAGCAGGGAGAAATAACTACGGACATTGCTACACACTTTTCCGCATTGGAAATGACGGATGTACGCAATTTCAAGTCTTTGTTATTCTATTTCGGACTTCTTTCTATTAAAGGAGTCGATATGGTGGGAAGACCCATTCTGCATGTCCCGAATCTGGTGGTCAGAGAACAGCTTTTTAGCTTTTTGATCCAAGGATATATCAAACATGATATTTTTAAGATTGATATGAACCGGATGACGATGTTATTTGAGAACATGGCTTTCAGAGGAGACTGGAAACCGTTGTTTAATTTTATAGCAGAGGCTATCCGTGAGCAAAGCCGTATTCGCGAATATATAGAGGGCGAAGCACATATTAAGGGCTTTTTGTTGGCTTATTTAGGTATGTACCGTTATTATCAACTGTATCCGGAATACGAACTGAATAAAGGTTTTGCCGACTTCCTTTTCAAACCTAGTCCGTCGGTTCCTGTAATGCCGCCATTAACTTATCTGCTCGAAGTGAAGTATGCAAAGGCTGGCGCTTCGGAGAAAGAAATAAGGGCACTTGCCGATGGGGCGCGGGAGCAGTTACTTCGTTACAGCCAGGATGAATTGGTAACGGAGGCTAGAGCGAAAGGCGGACTAAAACTAATTACGATAGTATGGTGTAGTTGGGAACTTGTGCTACTGGAAGAAGTACTTTAGATTCCTACTGCCTTTATCCCCTTCGAGTAGTTCCAGCATTAGTTTCAAGCGAATGAAACTTTCAGTGAGAGCAAACGTTTGCTCTCACTCTGCTACCACAGTTGCTCCCATTGCTGTAACCCTCATGAATAAAGGGATATAGATAAACTGTTAGAGCATGAGAGCAAAACTGCTATCAAATCACTGTGGAGGCTATATAATGTATCTGCCCGAATCATTTATACTGTACACGAAGAAACAGTAACAATTGAGGTGATTGCCGTGCGGAGCTAAGAGCCTTACAGGTAAAAATAGGAATGGCTACGTTTGTTATTTATAGATTTGTACAGGAAGTTCCCCTCTTAATGCCCCTAAAGCATTAAATGCTAATGACTCCATTTCCCCTTCCCCGGGATAGACATGTATAGGGGCTAAGAAAGAGATTCTTTTCTTCAATCTTGAAATGATATAGTCCGAATAAGCAATACCTCCTGTCAGCAGAATGGCATCTACTTTCCCGCAGAGTACGGTGGCGGCTCCGCCAATGGCTTTCGCAACATTATATATCATGGCATCCAGTATCAGTTCAGCTTTTTTGTCACCTTCTTCTATGGCTTTGATAATGGCGGGAACATCGGTAGTGCCCAGATGGGCCGTCAGTCCGGCACGTCCGGAGATACGCTTCTTTAATTCATCTTTCGTGAACTGTCCGCTATAACAAATATCGATCAACTGACCGGCAGGAAGGGTGCCAGCCCTTTCTGGCGAGAAAGGCCCTTCGCCGTCTAAAGCATTATTGGCGTCAATGGCTTTGCCATGCTGATGAACGGCTATAGAGATACCGCCACCTAAGTGACAGATTATCAAGTCTAGTTCTTCATATTTCGTTCCCTGCTCTTTTGCGAAGCGGCGGGCGATTGCTTTCTGATTCAAGGCGTGCCAGATGGTGATCTTAGGCATCAGCGGAGAACCCGAAATACGCGCTACATCTTCCAGTTCATCCACCACTCCCGGGTCTGCGATGAAAGCCGGGCAATCAGGAAGGGAAGCGGCCAGTTCGGCTGCAATCAGTCCGCCTAAGTTGCAGGCATGGGTACGCATGGCGTGCAAAGTATCTTGCTTCATGGCTTCGTTGACTGCGTAGACTCCTCCCGGAATGGGTTTGACGAGGCCGCCGCGTCCGATGACAGCATCGAATGCAAAGGGTATTCCATTTGCTTCTAATTCCTGAAGAACCAGATTCTTCCGAAATTCAAACTGGTCTATCACCTGCGGATAAACGGATAATTCTTCGACCGTATGCTTGATGTTACGGACGAGCAACGGAGTTTCGTTCTCGTAGACTGCTATCTTCGTAGAAGTGGAGCCGGGGTTGATGACCAGAATCTTCATATCTTTGGAGTTATAAGGTTTGAATTATGATTAACGGTTCAGGTTGAGCTTCTCTCTGCATTCGCAGCCGGCCACTTGCAGGCAGGCCATTGCGATGCTGTAATATTTCGATAAGCCGGAATCACTGCGGGAAGGGAGCACTACCGGACAGATAGGCCCTTGCAACAATCCCGCCATATCCGCATTGGCAAACAGGGAGACGGACTTGTAGAACGCATTTCCCGATTCTATATTGGGGAAAATCAGCACATCCGCCTGTCCGTTGATAGGCGAAACAATTCCTTTGATGTCCCCGCTCGCCTGCTCACAGGCAGTGCGTACATCCAGCGGACCGTCGATGATTACATTTCCGAACTCTCCCGCTTCGGCAAGTTCCACGATGTTTACATAATCCAGCGAATGCGGGAATTTGGCGCTCACTTTTTCGGTGCAGTGTATCAGTGCGACGCGAGGCTGCTCGATACCGAAATGGCGGCAAGTGCAGATGGCATACCAGATCATTTCAATCCGTTGTTGCAGCGTGGGGCGTGGAATCACTGCGGCATCGGAGAAGAACAGCAGTTTATGGTAAGTCGGAATCTCCATCACCGCCAAGTGCGTGAGGATTTTCCCTTTGGGTAGCAGTCCTTTCTCTTTGTCGAGGATGGCGTGCAGCAGATTGTCCGTGTTGATGATACCTTTCATTAAAATATCCGCTCCCCCTTCACGCACGATGCGGACAGCTTCGCGTGCCGCTTCGTCCGAATCTTCGATGTGAATGGTCTTCACATAGTCGGGATATTGCTTCAAGGCAGGATATTTTTCCAGAATAGCCGAATCCCCGATCATGAGAAACTCTGCAATTCCTTCTTCCAAAGCACGGGTAATGGCATATTCCGTATTAGGGTCGTTGGCGCAGACTACGGCAATTCGTTTCCTACGATTCTGTTGTTTAAGATGGGCTGTTAGCTGGGCAAAGTTCTGAATAGGTTCCATAACGTTAGATTTTTAGCAAATATCAGAAAAATCATTGAGAAAATAATACTCATAACCCGAAAAATTGCGCCTGTTATGTAACATTTTGTTATATTTTAGTTGTTTTAGTGTGTAGATATACACCGAACCGTTTTTTCCTGTATTTTTGCAAATGAATCCCCCTTAAACTTTAAAACAAAATGAAACAGTTCAGAAATCTATTATTTATTAGCACATTACTCCTTTGTTGGGTACTCGTTTCCTGCAAAACGACAAGAGTTTCTTCCTCCGGCTGGTCGCTGGTATGGGAAGAGAATTTTAATCAGAAAAAAGGCTTTGACCCGCAGGTCTGGAGCAAGATTCCGCGAGGGAAGGCCGACTGGAATAATTATATGACAGACTTTGATTCCTGCTTTGCCATGCGCAAAGGCAAGCTGGTGTTAAGAGGCATTGCCAATCAGACGCTGCCCAATGATACGGCACCTTATCTGACAGGAGGCGTTTATACCAAAGGTAAAAAGGCATTCCTTGACGGACGCATCGAGATATGCGCCAAGCTGAATGCCGCAAAAGGAGCATGGCCGGCTATCTGGCTGTTGCCCGAAAATGCCAAATGGCCGTCGGGAGGCGAAATAGATGTGATGGAGCGTCTGAATGACGACTCTATCGCTTATCAGACAGTTCATTCTCATTATACGTACACTTTGGGCATCAAAGAGCACCCCAAGTCACACTTCACAGGAGTCATCCATCCCGATCGCTATAACGTTTTCGCTGTAGAAATGTATCCGGACAGTCTTTCGTTCTATGTCAACGACATACATACGTTTACTTATCCCCGCATACAGACGCAGAAGGAAGGACAATTCCCGTTCGACCAGCCGTTTTATCTGCTGATCGATATGCAGTTGGGCGGTTCGTGGGTCGGAGTAGTCGATCCCAAAGACCTTCCGGTAGAAATGGAAGTGGACTGGGTGCGTTTTTATCAGCGAAAGTCACTCAAATAAAACATTAAATATGAATATTCAACTTCCTTCTTTTTTACAGAAAGGTGACAAAGTAGTGATTGTGTCACCTTCCAGCAAGATAGACAAAGAGTTTCTGAAACGTGCGAAGAAACGGCTTGAATCATGGGGATTGAAAGTCTCTGTGGGGAAATATGCCGGTGGCTCTTCCGGACGTTATGCCGGAACGGTCCGGCAACGTCTGCAAGACTTGCAGAGTGCGATGGATGATCCTAAAGTGAAAGCTATTCTTTGTAGCAGAGGAGGATACGGGGCCGTGCATCTGGTGGACAAGATTGACTTCACCGCCTTTCGTGAACATCCGAAGTGGTTGCTGGGATTCAGCGACATCACTGCCTTGCATAATTTATTTCAGAAGAATGGATATGCCTCCCTGCATTCGCTGATGGCGCGTCATCTGAGCGTGGAGCCGGAAGAAGACCCTTGCGTGGCCTATCTGAAAGATATTCTCTTCGGTAATCTGCCCGTTTATACTTGCGAAAAGCATAAACTGAACAGGCAAGGTACGGCCGAAGGTATCCTGCGTGGCGGAAATATGGCGGTAGCTTACGGGCTGCGCGGCACTCCTTATGATATTCCTGCCGAAGGAACCATCCTGTTTCTCGAAGATGTCAGTGAACGTCCCCATGCGATTGAGCGCATGATGTACAATCTGAAACTGGGCGGTGTGCTTGAAAAACTCTCCGGACTCATTATCGGTCAATTTACCGAGTATGAAGAAGATTGTTCGTTGGGTAAGGAGTTGTATCCCGCTCTGGCCGACTTGGTGAAAGAATATGACTATCCGGTTTGTTTTAATTTCCCGGTAGGTCATGTGACGCATAATTTACCGCTTATCAATGGCGCGAAAGTGGAATTGACCGTTGGAAAGAAAAATGTGGAGTTAAAGTTTATTTGTTAATAATCCATTCTATCTGAACGATACTGTGGTGAAAATGACTAATTTTGAGGCTTCATATAGATAAAAGGACGATGAAAAAGAAATCTATGATAGTGTTGACGAGTGCCTTTGTATTATTATCTGCTTTTTCTTGTGGAGGAGGCGGCAAGGCAACTGGTACGAATGAACAAAGTGAAAAAGTGGTGGTAAATGTACCTCAGTTTGATGCGGACAGTGCCTATTTGTATGTAAAGAATCAGGTAGATTTTGGTCCCCGTGTCCCCAATACGAAGGAGCACGTAGCTTGTGGCAATTATCTGGCCGGAAAGCTGGAGGCTTTCGGTGCGAAGGTAACGAATCAGTATGCCGATCTGATTGCCTATGACGGCACACTGTTGAAGGCGCGGAACATCATCGGCTCTTACAAACCGGAAAGTAAGAAGAGAATAGCGTTGTTTGCACATTGGGATACCCGTCCGTGGGCGGATAATGATGCTGACGAAAAGAATCACCATACCCCTATTCTGGGAGCCAATGACGGAGCAAGCGGAGTGGGAGCTTTGCTGGAAATCGCCCGGTTGGTCAACCAGCAACAGCCGGAACTGGGCATTGATATCATCTTTCTGGATGCGGAAGACTACGGAACTCCTCAATTCTACGAGGGAAAGCATAAGGAAGAGGCTTGGTGTCTCGGCTCGCAGTATTGGTCGCGCAATCCTCACGTGCAAGGGTATAATGCCCGTTTTGGTATCTTGCTCGATATGGTGGGTGGTGAGAACAGCGTATTTCTGAAAGAAGGATATTCCGAAGAGTTTGCTCCGGATATCAACAAGAAAGTATGGAAAGCGGCTAAAAAAGCAGGTTATGGGAAAACCTTCATTGATGAGAGAGGCGATACCATCACCGACGACCATCTGTTTATTAACCGTCTGGCCCGTATCAAGACAATCGATATTATTCCCAATGATCCGGAAACAGGCTTCCCCCCGACTTGGCATACCATTCATGATAATATGGACCATATCGACAAGAATACGCTGAAAGCCGTCGGACAGACAGTGCTGGAAGTGATTTATAATGAAAAGTAAATAGTTAACTAGTAAACCGTAAATAACTTCATGTCAATTAATGAATTACAAGACGAAGTGATTGCTGAATTCAGCGACTTCGATGACTGGATGGACCGCTACCAGCTGCTCATTGACTTAGGTAATGAACAGGAACCGCTCGACGAAAAGTATAAGACCGAACAGAATCTGATCGAAGGCTGTCAGAGCCGTGTATGGCTTCAGGCGGACGATGTGGATGGAAAAATCGTGTTTAATGCGGAAAGTGACGCTTTGATTGTGAAAGGAATCATTGCTTTATTGATCAAAGTCCTTTCGGGGCATACGCCCGATGAAATACTGAATGCTGATCTTTATTTTATCGATAAGATAGGTTTGAGAGATCATTTGTCTCCTACCCGTAGCAATGGGTTGCTGTCGATGGTAAAGCAGATACGTATGTATGCGCTGGCATTTAAGGCAAAAGAAGGGAAATAAAGATAATAAATTTAGGCACGGATTACGCGGATTACACGGTTTTAAGAGATGCATCTGGCAGAAACCGTGTAATCCGCGCGTAATCCGTGCCTAAAAAAATATAAGCTTTTCCCCTTGTTTAATCGCAAATTTCCTCCTGATATTCCAGTATATCTGCCGGCTGGCAGTCCAGTACTTTGCAGATAGCCTCCAGCGTAGAGAAACGGATTGCCTTAGCTTTTCCGGTTTTTAATATAGAAAGGTTGGCGGGGGTGATATCTATTTTCTCCGCCAGCTCGCCCAGAGATATTTTTCTGCGCGCCATCATGATGTCAAGGTTTACTATAATTGCCATAATTTTATTTTCTCGGTTTGGGTTAAATGGTCAGTTCCTGTTCTTCTTTCATTTTCAGTCCGATAGCGAATGTTTCGGCTACAATCAGGCAGCCGAGTCCCAATAATAAATCAGTCGTCTGTAGCGCCAGGGGAGCGATGATATAATGTTCAAGCGCGAATACTTCTTTCAGTCCCCAGTAGTTGACGACCTGCGGAATCAGGTAAAACACGAAGGACATAATCAGTAGACTACCCAGCCAGCGCAGGCGGCGGACATTCTTCCATTCGAATATCTGCGATTTGTTGATGCTCAGAATCAGCATGACGAAGATAATAAGTGCGGAGATGGTGAGCAGTGCATTCATCAGCGAACAGGAACTGCTGATAATCAGGTAACTGTAATTCACTTCTTTTCCGGTGCGTACCGCCATTTGCGTATACATGACGGGCACTTTCTCATTGTTTTGGGCATTGATGATCGTATCCGGTTTGATCATGGCGATCGTAGGTACGACATCCACAAAACGGAAATCGCCTGCAAGCATAGGTCTGTCACATGCTTTCGATTCCTTGTGCTGTTCTTTGGCCAGACTCATTCCGGCTTTCATGCCTGTTCCGAACTGGTATCCTGTGGTATACAGAGAAAGTCCCAGAACAATGAATACCAATATGCTGAGAATATTCAAACGTCTTTTCATCGCTGTTATTTTTTAGTCCGTGATATTTGTTTCTTCTTTCCAGGGATAATGGACGGTCGTACGACGCATCGCCCAGATAACTCCTGCCAGTATCAAAACTGCTACAAAAATAGCAATTAGATAGGAGGTAGTGTCCATCAGATCGCTCATATTTTCAGCTTCCGGATATTTCGTGCTGAGAAATACGGATAACGAATTATTCAGTATATGCATCAGTGTGCAGGGGATGAGGCTGGCAGTCTTGTAATACGTCCATGCAAACAGGATACCGATCAGGAATGCCGGAAGTATCTGGGCAGGATTAATATGGAAAACACCGAAAAAAAGGGCTGAAAGCAGAATCGCCTTTGTCGGGCTGTACTGCTGTAGCAATGCTTTGGTGATGGCTCCGCGAAATAGCAGTTCTTCGAGTACGGGACCTATGACGGCTATGGCAAGAATGCCTCCCCAGCCGGACTGGAGGATATCGAAGGATTGTTCCATGATGTTGGGAATCCACTTCATCAGTTCTGCCAATGCGGATACGACGAAGCCACAGGTGAGGACAGCCAATGCGCTGAAGAACAGATACGAGGATGAAACGGGCGACCAGGTTATTTTCTTTGTGCTGATGTATCCGGCTTTCCATAAATAGATACCCATCATCAGCTGACCGGCCAGTTGTGCCGGAATCATAAGCATGGTAATGAGCGTGTCTTTGTCTAAGTTTCCGGTAGTGGCTACCAGATAAATCACACAGGGGATCATGACTAAAATGGGAGCAATGATCTGTGCGATAAGCAGATTCAGTAATATCAGTTTAATAGCAGTTCTCATATTCGTAGTATTCTTAGTATTCTTGGATGGATACAAAGATAATCGTTTGTTATTTACTGGCAATGAAGCTGCACAGAAACATGGCTATCATTGAGATGGATACTACCAGCATCGATATACTCATTAATGACTTTTTCATAAAGTGTTATTTTTTTATAGATGATTAAATAGAAAATGTTTGTTTTTCGATGATTATTTATCGTTTATCGATATGCAAATGTAGAGGTAAGTTTTGAGTTGGCAAAGGAAAAAGAGATTTTATTTATCGAAAAACAATAAAAAAGATATGTTTTTCGATATTAACGGACTCGTTGCAGCCGAAAAGAGGCTTATTAATGTGGTTAATTTAGAGAAAAAAAGGGATCATTTCTCCTGTTTGGCGGCGAGTAGAATGGCTTCAGTTTCTTCCGCATCCTTGTGAAGCTGTGCGATTAGTTCGTCGATACTATCGTATTTCAGTTCGGGGCGTGTCCGCTTCACGAAAGTAAGCCGGATAAATTTGTCGTAAATGTCGGAGTGGAAATGAAGGATATTCACTTCGATTGTGCGGTTGGGACCATTTCCGATGGTAGGGCGGACGCCTATATTCAGCATTCCCATATAGGTCTTTCCGTCGAATGTGACCCATACGGCATAGACTCCGTCTGCGGGAATCAGTTTGTCGGGATCATCCACGCTTAAATTGGCAGTCGGAAAACCGATCTTCCGGCCTACCTGATAGCCGCCTACTACCGTTCCGTCCAGAAAGTATTCGTAGCCCAGACAGCGGGCAGCTGCGTCTACATCTCCCTGATGCAGCAACTTGCGGATTAAAGAAGAACTGACCGGAGCACTTTGGATGGTATCTATCTGTATATCATCTGTGTAAGCCTGTGCACGGATGACCTCAATGCCGATTGCCTGCCCGTAACGTACATAATCGTCAAACCCTTCGCTGCGGTTGTGACCGAAACGGTGATCGTATCCTATCACCAGATACTTTACCTGAAAACGTTCTTTCAGTATTTGAGTCATGAATTCTTTGGCGGTCAGACGGGAGATGTCGGGTGTAAAATCGAGCATCAGGCAATAATCTACTCCCGTGCCTGCGAGCAGGTTTGTTTTTTCTTCGGGAGTAGTTAAAAGTTCCGGATGGTAAGCGGCGTTCATCACTTTGCGCGGATGAACGGGGAATGTGACTAATGCAGAACGCAGACCTTTGGCTGCCGCTATCTCCTTCACCTGTTGAATCAGATAGCGATGTCCCATGTGTACTCCGTCGAAGAAACCGATGGTAGCTACGCATGGTTCGGGAATCATAGCCGATGTGTCATTTATAATCTGCATACTTACACTCTCATTTTTTTCTGAAAAGATGGCTCCAGTCTTCACCGGCTTTCGGTGTGTAGGTCGAGATACCCAGTTCCTGAGCTACTTTACAGTTAATTTCGGAATCGTCAATAAAAAAAGTCTCTTTCGGGTCAATACCCGCATCTTCGGTCACCGCCTTGAATATTTCCGGTTCGGGCTTGGCCATTTTCATTTCATAAGAGAGATACGTCTTCTCAAAATAGTCCTCTACTTTGAACGTACGGTAGGGGAAGGCATTCTTGCATACCCATTTCCAGTGGATGTCATTGGTGTTGCTGAGCAGATAGACTACGTATTTCTCGCGTAGTTTGAGCAGCAAGTCGAGCTTGTAGGTCGGGATGTCTACCAGAAAGCTGTTCCAGGCTGCGTCGATCTGCTTGTCGCTTACCATCTTTCCCATCATCTCCCGAATGCCGTCACGGAATTCGGCAGGAGTGATCAGTCCTTTCTCCTGCTGCAAAAATATTCCGTCCAGCTGGTGGGTGCAGAACTTTTCTTCTATGTTCTGGAACCCGATCTTTTTAAAGTTCTCAATACAACGTTCGCGGTCGAGATTTATCAGTACACCGCCTAAATCAATAAGTAAGTTTTTAATTCCTTTACTTTTCATTATTTTCTCATTTGTGAATACTACGTTGAACAAGGCGAATAAGTTCTCCAACCCATAACACCGTGGACGAAACGCCTATAATCAGAAGCCACGTCTGCCAGTCGAGCGGCTCTGTGCGGAATACAGCTCCACCGAACTGTACGATCAGAAATTGTCCGACCAGAATGGCCAGAACGATCAACTCCATGCCATACGATTTGGAAAGTCCCTTGAATGCCGAGTCGGTAGTGCCGAATACACGGGCATTGAACAGGTTCCAGAATTGCAGCATGACAAAGAAAGTGAAGAGAATGGTGAGGTTATGTACATCCATACCTTGTGCGCTGTGGTCGAAATAATAAATCATTCCGAGCAATACGGCGAGGAAGATCGTACCTACACCTAATATATTGTTACGCATCGCTTTGCTGATGATAAAGTCAGTGCTGCGGCGCGGCTTTTCCTGCATGACGGTTTCGCTGGGAGGGATGGAAGCGAGGGCCAAAGCGGCAAAAGTATCCATGATCAGGTTCACCCACAGCATTTGTGTCACTGTCAGCGGAAGTTCCGTTCCGATCATCGATCCCAATAACACGATCAGCAAGGCTACAAAGTTGATTGTCAGCTGGAATACGATGAAACGCTGGATATTCTTATAAAGAGAACGTCCCCACATGACAGCGGTGCCGATGCTGTTGAACGAGTCGTCGAGCAGCGTGATGTCACTGGCTTCTTTGGCTACGGACGTACCTGTACCCATTGACAAACCAACTTGGGCATGATTCAGGGCGGGTGCATCGTTCGTACCGTCTCCGGTTACGGCGACTACGGCTCCTTTTTGTTGAAGCAACTGCACAAGACGTTGTTTGTCCGTCGGGCGGGCGCGAGACATGATTTTGAGGTCCATCACACGGTCCAGCGCCTCTTCATCACTCAGTTCGGCAAAGGCAACACCGGTGATACGATTCCGGTCGGTATCTGTTTCCGGTTGCCACAGTCCGATCTGACGGGCAATTTCCGTCGCAGTTCCCGGTGTGTCACCGGTAACGATCTTGATACCGATACCAGCCGACTGGCATTTGGCCACGGCGGCGGGTACATCCGGACGAATCGGGTCTGAGATGGCTACGACTCCTAAGAAATTAAGGTCGTTGGCAGACACCAGTTCCGTACAGTCATTCGGTTCGTTTTCTCCTACTATTTTGAAGGCAAAGCCGAGTGTGCGCATTGCCATATTCTGATAATTCAGTAACTGAGCTTCTACTGTCGAACGATATTCGACGGCATCTACCCGTCGGCCGTCCAGCACGACTTCCTTACATTTGCCAAGCACGATTTCGGGTGCTCCTTTTATATAAAGTACTTTCTTTCCGATGATCGGAGACTCGACGAGAGTCGCCATAAATTTACGTTCGGTCGAGAAGGTGAGCTGGTCGAGGATGCGGGCGTGTTCACGGAGTTCGAGATAATTTCTTCCCTGACTGTTGAGCCATAATAACAGGGCGACTTCCGTAGGGTTACCGACACCTTTCGGTTTTTCGCCCGTTGCCGCTTCTTCGAGGAAAGCGGTTGAGTTGGCGCTGATCCCTTCTGCGACGAGAGCGCTGATATCATCATCGCCCAGGTTGCCGCCATTCTTGATTCCGTAGAAGTTGGGTTCGTGTACCTGCATCAGGTTTTGAGTCAGTGTACCCGTTTTGTCCGTACAGATCACGGTGATAGCTCCCATCGTTTCGCAGGCGTGCATCTTTCGTACCAGATTGTTGGTCGAGAGCATACGGCGCATATTCAAGGCCAGGCTGAGCGTTACGCTCATGGGCAACCCTTCGGGGACGGCTACTACAATCAAAGTAACAGCCATCATGAAATATTTGAGGGTCCGTTCGAAAACCGGAAGCCACTCGTGCCAGCCGTTCAGCGAACCGAAATCAAAGAACAACAGTACATCTTTTACAAAGAAGATAAGGAAGGCAAGTCCGGCAACGGTAAAACCGATTTTACCGATCAGGTTTGCGAGCTTGGTCAACTGTATATTCAGAGGGGTCGGTTCCAGATTTTCTTCGGTGCTTTGGCGTGCTACCTTGCCGATTTCTGTGGCATCTCCCACGTGCAGTACGCGCATGGTGCCGTGTCCGTCCACCACTGTCGTTCCGCGCATCACTAAGTTGGAGGCATAGGTTGCTTCTTCGTCAAAGTCCGCTTCGATTACAGTCTTGTTGATTACCGGTTCTCCGGTCAGGTTGGATTCGTTCACTTGCAGGGAGATCGCTTCCAGCAGTTGGCCGTCGGCAGGAATCTCTTCGCCTGTTTCCAGTATGATAATATCGTCTACAACGACGTCTTTACGTGGGATTTCCTGTACGTGTCCGTTGCGAATCACTTTTACGAGTGTTTCTTCATTGACGGCATTCAGTAAGTCGAATTTTTTATTGGCATCATATTCGAAAAAGAAGCCGATGCCTGTGGCCAACAAGATGGCTGCTATGATTCCGATAGTTTCGGCATATTCATTTTCGATGATGGAAATGATCAGTGAAAATACGGCGGCTACCAACAATACCCGCACAACCGGATCTTCAAACTTTTCGAGATAGAGCTTCCATAAGGAAGGACGCTTGGGGGGTGTTAACAGATTGACACCGTTCTTTTCTCTGCTTTGTAGGACTTCGTCATCCGTAAGGCCTACATGATAATAATCGTCTTTTTTTGTAGTACTCATGCAAATACATGCGTTTGATTAGGACCGCAAAAATACAACATAAAATTGTGATAAAATGTTTAATTAAAACTTTTTATGAAGTTACTTTATTCGGGACGTCCGCAAGTACGATAGGGAATGGTAAACCAGAACGTTGATCCCTTGCCTTCTACGGAGTCTGCGCCGATTTGCCCCTCCAATTTGTTTACGATGGTTTTAGAGATGGAAAGTCCCAGCCCCGTTCCTTTCTTGTCTTTGTTCAGTTTCACAAAGCGGCCGAAAACTTCCGGTAGTTTGTCGGCAGGGATTCCGGCTCCGGTGTCGGTGACATAAAAATAAAGTTCGGTATCTCTTGCCTCATAACCGATGCTGATCGTTCCCTCCTGCGTGAATTTAATGGCGTTGGTGGTAAAATTGGAGAGCACCTGCGCGACACGGTTCCGGTCGGTCTCTATGCTACAGGAGGGAAGGCTTGGTTCTGCTATTATTTGAATATTTCCTCCTGCATCGTTGACTTTCATTTGGAAAAGCTGTCGCAGGTCGGATAGTAACAGGTTGATATCTACCTTTGTATATACAAATTCCAGTGTGCCGGCTTCTATTTTCGACATATCCAGAATATCGTTTACCAGTTGCAGCAGCAGATCGGCATTCATTTTTATGATTTCCTGATATTGTGCCTTTTCTTCTTCCGTATTGGCGCTGGCAAGTATTTCTGCAAATCCCGTGATGGCGTTGAGAGGCGTGCGGATTTCGTGACTCATATTGGCGAGGAAGGTAGACTTCGAAAGGTCGGCATTTTCTGCTTTCTCCTTGGCAAGTGCCAGTTGCTTTTCTGCTTGTTTGAGTTGGGTGATATCGTGCACGGTGAGTACCATATTCTCTTCTTCGTTAAGGAGAAAATAGGAACCGGATATTACGGCGTCACATTCTACGGATTTCTTTTCGGAAGTAAGCACATTCAGAGTTGCATTAAGGTCTGTGAAGCCTCTTCTTTGTTCGAAAGCCTGACGGATGGCGCAACGTATGGGACAGGAACCGCAGTAAGCATGAGTACCGCAACCTCCTTCTGCCGATAATGCGTTGCGGCATTGCAATAAGTCGCCCACTCTCTTTTCTTCCAGACCTTTCTGAGTTCCGGTGAGTTGATAGTAGTTTGTTTTTAATACTTTGAAGTCATTATCTATTAATAAGATATAGGCATGGACATTTTTCAGAATGGCGCTGGCGATGTGGTTGGTATGTTCCAGTTTTCTGGACTCCCGGAATAGTCGCTTTTGCATCCGAAGACATTTTCTCCGTTCCAATAAGTAACTGAGGAGGAGAACTGCGCATAAAATTAGCAGAATAGAAAGCAATGCTATTAGCATGATGTAACTTGTTGGTTTTGTTCTACAAATATGTTGCAAAGATAACTTTTTTACTTGGGATAAGAAAGAAGTTTGAACAATTTGCATTTTATTTGCGTTATATTATTTAGTAAACCAATAAAAAAACGAACGTTATGAAAAAGTACATTTGCACAGTCTGTGAATACATTTACGACCCCGCACAAGGAGATCCCGAGAGCGGAATTGAACCGGGAACAGCATTTGAAGACATTCCGGATGATTGGACTTGTCCACTTTGCGGAGTCGGAAAAGAGGACTTTGAACCGTACGAAGGATAAAAAAATTAAGAGAGAGAAGAGATTATTAAAAAAATGACCGGAAAGCAGTGCTTCCGGTCATTTTTGCGTTTCAGCTCATGCAGAGCTTTTTTTGTTCCTGTTGTTATACTGTCGGGTCAGGTGCTTCCTCATCGCCGCCGTCACCACCGCCGTCGGGGTTGGGAGGAGTAGGAGTGTTTCCGTTGTCAACGATCTCGCTGCCGGTTACCAGTTTTTGAATACTTGCCTTTTTCAGCATATCCTTAAACTTGTATCTCGGAGTAAATACGATTTTCACCCGACGAATCGTGTCGGAATCCACTGCCGCTTCTGTCTCCTGGCTTTCGCTGCTGATGCCGGGACGGAATTGACCGAAATCACCCAGTTGTACGGAAATACCTTTGTTTAAGTTTATATTCAGCGTATCGATCAGTGCATCGAGTACAAACTTGACCGCTCCGCTGGGAACCATTCCCACTTTTGAAATCTCATCACACAAATCCTTGAAATTAACCGTATTGGTAATAAAATTCTGTGCTACATACTTTTCGGTTTTCTCTTTACCGAAACCAATCATTCTTTTTTTAACGACATACCTAAGTGCCATAATCTTTTTTGTTTTTTAATAGTTAGTAAATCTGTTTCTTTTGTTTTGTGATCACGATGCAAATGTATGTGTTTCCAAATGAACTGCCAAGCAAAAAACTCAAAGTGCGTTAATAAGTTTCTTCAACTAAAGAAATGGTCAGATGTTTTTTTGTTTTTCTCCTTTCATCTTTTTCCGATTGAAGATTGTCCTTTTCATATCATATCCATACCTTTGTAGATTCAAGAACCCAACGTGGCTCCGGTGACTCAGGAGCCGGGATGTCCGGAGAACGACCGGCTAGGCGATGGAAAGGGAATGAAGAATATGAATAAAGAATTAACGGATGTAGTATAAATGATGATTTCCTGTTTATTAAGAATACACAGTTTACGTTTTTTCGACGGAGGCTTGCATGAGGTTCCTGTGGAAGAAGTGATGACGGTTGCGCTTATTGCGATATTCATCTTTGTTCCGTGCCTGTGGCTTGTCCGGTATTTAAAAGATAAGAGGCTGGACTCGGACGAGAAAGACAAGTTTATACAAATACATATTATCTCGACCATTGTCCTGACTATTGCGGGCGGTGTTTTTGCACGGATGTCCGGACTTGTCAATAAATGGATAGACGAACAGCCGTTGATTATCGCTGTTTACATCGCTTTGGCGCTTAGTTCCTTCGGCATCATTGTCGGAAAAATGATCGACTTTTGGGTGTATTGTCTCCGAAAGAAGATGTTTTAAGTATCTGTATATAGATGCCTGTTGCCTCTGCCCGAAGAAGGTTGGAAACAGGCTTTGTCCGGTATTTATTGCTAAAGTATGGTTTTGAGGGTCGTTTCGATACCATCACAGGGCGACAATTGTCCCTATGATGGTAAGTGCCAAGTATGTACAGTTAATATAGAATGTTGCCATCAATATTCGGGGAATATATTCTGACTTTCTGAACAGGGATGAAGGTTCGTTGATTAATAAGGAGAGAAGGAGGAGTATGCTAAAAATGACCTGACACATCAGTAGCCATACGGGATATTCCGTAATGGAAGGTACAGCCCATGTTTGGAGCAGAGGAGTCATGTTTTGCAGAAGGAGATGGGCTGCAAAATAGCTCAAAAAGGAAACAGCTTCTTTTTTCTGCCGTAAGAGTGCATTTATGGTGTAAATCCCCATTCCTGCTTGCCCCAGCAATATAGAAATCTGGAAAAAATAGAATATCCAATATATTGCATTGGGGGTAATACCGTCGGTGGAAAAGTAATCATAGAAACAGAGTGAGGACACGCAGCTTATAGCAATCAGTCCTGCGCAGATAAATGAAATGATTCTTTTATTCATTGTTTTTATTTTAAAGCTAATGGGTTGTAGATAGCTGACCGTTAGGGCTGCTTATCTACTTGTTAGTAACTTTGTTTTGTTGTGAGTTATTGAGACGTTGAACTAACATTTCTCTGAACTCAACACTATTACATTCATTTATAAGTTCTTTGTATTTAATAAATTCTGTTTCCGGATACACAGACTCTATCAAATGTAACAATGTCCATTCTATCCCATATAAAGCAGTAGGTGGAAAGAGCTTGATTAAAATATGCGCTTCATCCAAAGTGATAGGCTTAGTTATCTTACCTAATAAGTCTGCATATTTATCAATCAATACATCTGTTGGTTCGTCTGTTTCATCGGGCATTGCACCCATTAAAGCTAATTGTTCAACTTCTTTTCTCATAATTCTATTGTTACTAACATTATACTAACAGCGGTCATTTAATATTCCGCTGTTATTTTCTCTAAGTGTACTGTTTAAAAGCCTTCCTATCCAATATACTTTTATAAATATTGGCTATCTATAAAACATATTCTCCTTATTCATCTAATGAGTTCAATTAGGGACATAAGCTATATGCATCAAATCATTTTCTTCGCATAAACCACCTGTTTTCCTGCTCCGTAGCGCATCAGTATCTCTTTTTCGATAAAAGCGTTCAGTTCTTTTAGTGCACGCTTTTTGTCGTGACCGGTCATATGGCAATAATCAGTGCGAGTCATGCAAGGATATTTTTCAAGGTGGGCGGTTATTAGTGCCAGACATTCCGCTTCGCTACGTCCGTTACCTTTGGGGCGGGTGAGAGATTCGGTACGTTCCAATCTCATGTCATACCCTACTTCCCGCTTGAATTGTTTGGTCGGTAGATAGTTGATGTTTTTTAGTTTGATTGATTGTGCACGCACATCTTTCTTGTGCATTACGGGTGGTCCTTGCAGCGATACGGAGAAATAGCCGATCTCGCCTAATTCTACAATCCAGCCGTTAGCCAGTAAATCTTTTAACTCATTTTGAAAAGACTGCATTGCTCCTGCCAGCAAACTACGGCTGATTCCCGTAAATTTGTGCACGCGGTCTAGAAATTCGTCCTGACCGATAGTCCCTTTGGGAACAATGCGGGGATGAAGGGGCTGTTTTTCTCCTGTCTGCTTGATATCGGGAGTCTCGTAAAGGTCATACTGTGCGCTCATAACTTAAGTTATTTTGTTGTGTTATTAATGTTTCCGTTCCTATAAACTAAGGAATCCGGCTTAAATATTAATTCGTTCTACTACAGTTCCCCGTGCGGACCACTAGAGTGGGACACAAGGGGAACTATAGTTCTTTTTTCGTGCCACTATAGTGGTACGAAAAAAGATTTGCATACAAAGTTATTAATATTAAAGAGAAAAGGGTTAACCTTACGAGGTTTTTGCGTTAATTATTTATTTCCAGCCGCAATTCCTCTTGCATCACCTTGCTTTTCCCATCCTTTGTGTATCGGTACGACAGCAGAAATACATTATAAGTATGACCGAAAGATTCCTCTACCTTGAATGTATTGGGGTATTTGGAGTCACCGTCTATCTGAGTTACCTCAATATCCTTGTACGGCTTTATCGTGACATGATTGTTTTCCTCCACTTGCAGTATGATGGCGGTTTTGTTGATGTGATCCACATTGCTTTCAAAAGACTCCGTTCCGGCTATCACGCGTACGCTGTTGTGGGTGAGTGGAAACATCTTCTTGTTACCTGCGGTTGCCATCCCGTCTGCCAGACCGGTCATTGAATAGTAAACGTTTTCGCCCTGCGTTGCATAATCGTTCTTGATAAGTATTTGATATAGAATGGTGTTTTTGCTTTCATTAATCTCGACACCGGAGATATCCGTAGCTTTTAATCCTACGAAGTAGGTAGAATCCGGCGACAGTCCTTCGGGACGTATCTTGATCATGGTTCTGCCTGTCCGTTCGCCTGCATTGATCTGAATCTTGTAATCTACGATCTCGTATTTGTCACTGGACAGGAATTTGGCATAGCAGGCTTCATCGACGTCGTAAAGAGACCGGTTGTAGAATTCCAGTGAAGTCAGGTCTTCTTCCAGCCCGATCACCATGTTTTGTTTTGGGGCATGGGTACCTCCGGTGCAGGCTGCGATATATCCTGTCGCCTCTTCTCCGGTAGGGGACAAGGTGACCACTTCTTCAAACGTGTTATAGTAGTCACTGCTGATCAGGGCCACTACATTCTTGTACATTTCCTTTTCAAACAGCGCATCGTCATTGCATGACGAAAGCGCTGTCATAAGTGCGAGTATCGTTATAAAATCTCGTTTCATTTTCTTTTTTGTTATTTAGATTAATAACCCGGATTCTGGTCGAGAGAAGGCAGTCTTCTCATTTCGTTGCGTGGTATGGGCACCCAGACAGACCTTTTGTCAACCACCCTCGTCAGGAATGAGGAAGAACTAGGGATGACACGCTGGTAGTAGGTCTCTTTGGTTGCGCCGTCGGGATTCATTCCACGGATAGGTTCCTGCTCTGTCTCTTCATAAATACCCCAGCGGCGAACATCATAGAAACGTCTGTTTTCCCATAAAAACTCTACCATACGTTCGCGTTCTATCTGTTTCTGTACTTCCGGCGTACTGTTGAGTTGATTGGCTGTCAGCCCCGGCAGTCCGGCCCTGTAGCGGACTTGATTGAATGCTTTTTTAATTTCCGCTTTATCTCTGCTCATGGTATAAGGCTGACCGTCCAGTTCTACGGTGTGGGGGCCGGTCAGGTTGTTGAGTGCCTCCGCATACGATAGCAGGATTTCCGCATAGCGGATGATGGGATAGGCTTTCTGGATATGGCGGGCTCCGGTGCCGGTCCAGGCATCCATCGGGTTATTGTACTTTTTGATTACGTATCCGGTGATGGGATAGTTGGGCGAAGTGGCTGTAACACCGCCACGACCGTCTTCATCCTGATAGTAGTACTTGGCTGTGTGGTTGTTGAGAGTCGAACTGGACAATGCCTGCCATACTGCCTCATTGAATCCTACAGATGCGTAGAACCGCATTTCACGATTGGCGTACATCTTATATACACCGGCGTTGAGGGGATAGCCGGAAAAGTTACGCGGTTCGGAAGTGAAGCCTGTCTCCGAGTAATATCCGTCGGCGGCGGCTTCTTCTTTCGTACGCCCGTCGTCCATCAGATAGGCGTCTACCACTTTCTGAGTGACGCAGAAACGTCCCCATCCACCCATCGAGGGAGGGAAAGAACCTTTGCTGATGGTTTCGTTGAGGTACGTCGTGTTTCTTCCCCAGATCAATTCCGGGTTGATGGACGCTACGGCTTCGCCGGTAAAGATGTCCGAATAAGATTTGAAAGGGTCTATTCCGTTGGCTCCGTTCGGGTAGGCGTCATAGAAATTGGGGTCGGAAGTGACTCCGGCGGGAAGTTCCGGCGTATTGTCGTCTTTTGCATATGTATAGAGCTTGTACGCTCCCATATCCATCACCCGTTTTGCGGCGGCGGCAGCTACTGCCCACCGGCTTTCGTCATATTGCTGGGAGACATAATGCACACCGTCGGTCTTGCGTTTCCAGTTGCCGAAATAGGAGCTGGCAACAGGCCCCCCGTTGAATAGCGGGCTGGCGTGTATCAATCGCAGGCGGGCTACCAGGCCGAGTGCGGCTCCTTTGGTGGGGCGTCCGAAGTCCAGCGTGGAAACATCCTGAGGCGAGGGCAGCAGCCGTGCCGCTTTTTCGAACTCCTCACAAGTATAGTTCATTGTTTCGTCATAGGTGGCTCTGGGGCGGTCGTAGTATTCGATAGGTTCGTTGGTATTCACTACTTCGTCTCCCAGCAAGATTGCCGGACCGTAATCGACCAAAAGATTGTAGTAGGCGAAGGCACGGATAAAACGTGTGTATCCTTCCAATCTGAGCCGTTCCGAGTTTGTCAGGTCTTTCGGGCGGTCGAGGTTTTGCAGGATGCTGTTGCACTTACGGATAATTTTGTAGTATTTGCCCCATTGGTTCAGGTTGGGGGAGCCGTCTCCGAGGAAATCCTGTGTGATCTTTCCGTTGGCGAAATCCATGCCGTGATAGATATTGGCCGTTCCGCTTCCGGTCAGTCCGTTAAATCCTTCGTCGGTCGCCATCGGTCCCGGTGTGTACCCGTTACGGATGGTCTGTGCCTCATCCGGGAACATGGCTGCCGCTCCCCACATATACGCTTCCATATATCGGGCATTGGTGAAAACCGAGTCGATGTTGAATTCATCATCAAAGTAATTGTCTATGTTTAAGAAGTTGCTGCAAGACGTTACTAACATGACTGCCTGAACCAAGAAGAACGTTCTTGCTGTTTTTTTTATTAAGGATGTTTTCATTTTATCGTTTATCGGATGATGTATTTATTAGAGATTGACATATAATTGCAGGGAATAGGTGGAAGGGATGGGATATACACGGCCGTTCCAGCGTGCTTGCTCCGGATCGAAGAGTTTCACTTTATCCCATACATAGAGGTTGTTACCTACGAATTGGATATCCAGTGAAGAAACACCTATGCGTCTCAGAAAAGCTGTCGCAAGATGGTAGTTCAGGGTGATTTCCTGCAGGCGTATGTAGCGTGAATCGCCCTGCCAAAAGGTGGATAACTGGCTGTTGTTGCTGTTATTTCCATATTGCAGGCGGGGGAAACGCGCGTTCGGGTTTTCGGCAAGGGATGGGTCGATCCCGTGTGCAATGGCATAATCTCTGGGAATCCATCGGTTGACTGGATTGGCTGCCAGGGTGAGTACGTTTCCGGTGTTACCCTCGAAGAAAGGCATGTACCCCATTCCGTTGAGGCGGGTTTCGTCGTTCACTGTCGTCTTTTGACCTACATAGAAAAAAGAGGTCTTGCCGGTTCCCTTGAACAATACACCCAGAGTCAGATTCTTGTAGCGGATTTCTGCTCCCAGGCCGTACATCAGCAGTGGATAAGTGCTGTGCGTCAACGGCACCATGTCCAGCTTGTCCACCATACCGTCTCCATTGATATCCTTATATTTGATGTCACCGGGCATTACCTCTCCGAAAGTCTGCTTGGGACTGTATTTGATGTCATCTTCGTCCTTAAACAGTCCGACTGCCTGATATCCGCGGATGGAATTGTACGGGAAATTATTGTATTCCAGATAGGGATACTCCAGATAAGCCTGCTCCCAGTTCTGTACTTTATTTTTAGAGTAAGTGAAATTACCCCGTAAAGTGAAGCCGAAATCGGGAGTGAAATCCTGCGTGAAGCTGATGTTTCCGTCGGCACCGTAACTTTTCATTTTACCCACATTCGCGTATGGATTGGAGACCACTCCTACGAACTCGGGCACCTGTACCCGTTGCTGGAAAATACCGTTACGCTGATCATGGAAAATATCGACAACGAAATCGATCTTGTTATTAAACAACTTTCCTTCAATACCCACATTGGACTTGATGGCCTTTTCCCACGCCAGGTTATCGGCTCCGATACGTGTCTCGCCAATAATCTCGATGTCGGGAACGCCCCAAGCTGATCCGGTACCTTCGTTCACTTTAGTAAGGTAAGGGAAGCGGACGTCGGTAATCCGGTCGTTACCTACCGAACCATGCGAAGCCCTTATTTTAAGATAGTCGAGCCAGGGGAGCGCCTCTTGTATAAACTTGTAGCCGGTAGGCACCCAGCCCAATGCGACGGATGGGAAGAAACCGTATTGTCTGCCGGGCTGGAAGTTTTCGGAACCGGTATATCCGAAGTTGACGTCCAGCAGGTAAGTATCCTTGTAGCCATATGTAAACCGGCTGGATACTCCCTGATAGCGCAAGGGAATGGCTGATAAGTTGCTTGTAGCGTCGTCCGTGTCTTTAGAATCGCTGATGTAATAATAGACCAGCGCGGATGTCCGGTGATCTGTACCGAAAAGCCGGTCATAATTGAGCGTAGCCTCAAAGTGGTATTTGCGGTACTGGCGGGTGGACTTGCTGTACGAGGCTTTTTTCTCCTGTACGGTCTCCTGCATGATGAGTGATCCGTCGCTTGCTCTGCCCAGCGCATTGTAGAGGGCCGGCTGCACGCTTCTCCGTTCATTGAAGTAGCTGTGGATATCGTATGCTCCCTGTACACGTAATTTAAGCCCGTTGATCAATTCGGAAAAGTCCTGATTGATTGCCAAAGTTGATTTGCCCTTGTACACTTCGTTGGCAGCCTTTCCCGTATGGTTGATCATGACATAAGGCGATGACAGCTCTCCGGCACCGCGTCCGGGCAGCATACCATTGGAATATTGGGTGGGAATGGACAATGGAGTAAGCCGCGACTGTGCTCCCCATATATATTCGGTATTGGCTACGCCGGGCTGATTCAACTGGGAGAGGAATCCGTCAGAACCCAAATAAACTTTCGTTGATTTGGTCAGGTTCACGTCTAGATTGATACGGTAATTATAGGTGTTGTAGCTGACGTTCGAACTGTATATACTGTTCTTGTCTACCTTGTAGGCCGCACTTTCGTTTTTACCTCCCAGGCTCAGAAAATAACGTGCCACATCGCTTCCGCCACGTCCGCTTACATAATAAGTGTGCCGCCAGAATGTTTTGTTGAGTATCTCATCCTGCCAGTTTACGTTGGGATAGAGGTCGGGGTCGAGACCGTCGCGTATAATTCCCATTTCCGTATCGTCATACAAAGGTGTTTCGTTCCGTACTGCTCTGGCTTCGTTTGCTAACTGCGCATACTCATAAGCTCCCAGATATTTCGGCAGACGGTTGAGGACGGACAGCGTGGTGTTGAAACGTCCGGTAATCTGAATTTTGCCCGAAAGGCCTTTCTTGGTGTTGACCAATACGACTCCGTTGGCTCCCCTTACTCCGTACACGGCAGTTGCCGACGCGTCTTTCAGGATGGAGAAACTTTCGACATCGGCAGGGTCGATGGTGTTGAGGTCGCCTTCCAGACCGTCAATCAGTACAAGGGCACTGCTGTTGGCTCCGAACGTACCGATACCACGTACCCAGAAATCGGCGATATTCTGACCGGGCTCGCCACTGCTCTGCAAGGAAATGACACCGGCTGCCCTGCCTCCCAACAAGTTACTGATGGAAGGGGAGGGGGACTGGATATCTTTAGTGCTGACCGTCGTAATGGCACCTACCGAACTGATTTTCCGCTGAACGTTTCCCAGTGCGACGACAACCACTTCATCAAGGGAATTGTTGTCTTCAAGCAGTGTGACCGTTAAGTCGGTTTGGGGTTTGATGGCCACGTGCTCCGACGGTTTGAAGCCGATAAAAGAAAATATCATTTTGTCTCCATAAACCACTTTCAGCTTGAAATTACCGTCATTGTCGGTTGTGGTACCTTTGGAGGGCTTGTCTTTGATGTATACCGATACGCCGGGCATGGATAGCTTGTCCTTATCCACGACAGTTCCTGAAACGGTAAATTCCTGAACTTGCTGCGCGAAGGTTGTTGCCGAAAGCAATAAGCAGAACGACATTAAGTATAAAATCTGTTTGATTTTCATTGTGAGTTTACTTTGTTATTCGATAACCAATTTGCGAATGCGTGCATTGCCCCAGTCTGCAATGTAAATGTCTCCCTGTTCATTGACAGCCACTCCCCAGGGATTCTTGAATAAGGACTCTACCGGTCCTCCGTCCTTGTATCCGGCGACGCCGGGCTGTCCGGCAACTGTCGTGACGATATTGTCGGCAGATATCATGCGGATGCAATGGTTGCCATAGTCGGCTACGAACATATTGCCGTCGTTGTCAAACTTGATATCCTTGGGATAATTGAACAGGGCATCTTCAATCGGACCGTCGCGGAAAGCGCTGCCGCCGGGAGCATTGAGACGCTTAAATCCGCCTGTTCCATCCGGATCGCGGAGGTCGAGCACCGAAATCCCTTGTCTGTATGCGGTAGGGGCGTTGGAGTGAAGCGTTATATACAGAAGCCAGGGCTTCGCAGGATTAATCGCCTGTCCGTATTGTGATCCGCTGGGACCTTGATGGATAATGTGTCCTTCGAATGTGTTGGGATCTATTTTAGCGATCTTTCCATCACGGTATCGTGTATATAGATAGCCGTCATAAGGGCAGAAGGTGACGAAATTCTTGTATCTGTCGGCATCTACGATTGAGTTCAGATCCGACTGTGAGTATTTTATGTTACGCTGGCGGGGATACCAGGCTTCACGCGGGTCGAAGGTAAACGTCACTTCTTTGACCGATTCGTGTGCGGCGGTCAGCATTCCGGTGGCACGGTCCACCGTTAAGCCGTTGGCATATAAGATACGGTTGGCGGCATCTGCTTCAATGAGAGGAGTCACAATGTTCTGTTGTTCGTTTATCCGGGCGATTCCAAATGTGCCGCCGTCACGCCATGACATGAAAAGATTGCCTTCGGCATCCAGATCAAGATATTTGCCATATACCTGAGCGGTGGAGAGTGTTCCGGCAAGGAAGCTCGTTTCACCGTTTCCGGTGACCGTGCTGACCAATGCCTGTGTATGATAAGCATATGTTTCTTCGTAAGCGACAGAATCGGTGTCGACCACTACGGAGATACGGGGATTATCGCCCGGAAGGCGCGGTACAATGGCATAAATACGGCTTCCGCTTGATGAAACGACGGAGGCCCTGGCATTGTTGAAATATACTTTGATTTTACTCACGTCGGTGCCGAAGTTTTTTCCGTCCAGAAGAATTTTGTCACGTGCTCCGCCTTCTTTGGGATAGAAGGAGGTCAGTACAATCGGTTGATCGGATTGGTGGGCTTTCTCGGTGGGCTCACTGTAGCTTTCGCAACTCGATAAATAGAAGAAAGCTACCAGCGAGCAGGCTAGGGATAAGTAACGATTCATAAAGTAATAATTTAAAATTAAACGATTATCCGCATGTAGTTCGTCGGATATCTTGATATTACATGGCTTTGATGGCTGGAACTTTATAGTTTGATGGTGTAATCCAAACCTTTATCGGGGGCTACGATGAAGTTGGTAACTTCAAAATTGCAGTCGCCTCCTTTGATACCGTTGTCAAACTTCACAGAGATTGTATGCTGCGTATGTGGTTTCAATGTCATTTCGCGGAAATAGACCAAAGAAGGATCATGTGCGGTCTTTTTCAGTTTCAGTACCAGATCGGTAGCGTTCATGACAGAAAATGTCACTTCTTTTTCGGTGCGTTTCACTTCTTTTATGTCTACGCATTTTTCAAAGAAGGGACGGAGGATTTCTTCACGCCCGATCACCAGTTCGCGGTAATAAACGGCGGTGCGGCGATTGTCGAGTGCTTCACGGATACCTTCCGGAGAACGTTCTTTGGCAAAGACAAACGTCATCGTGCGGTGTTCGCCTTTTGAAAAATCATAGTCTGTCTGGATAGGCTGGTGGATATCGGAAGTTCCTATCATGGTCAGATTCTTGTCCAGACACCATTGAATGGCTTCGGGCATGAAAAGACCACCGTTGGCTACTTCAATGCCGTGCATGCAGCCGTCATTGTAGAGTTGTGTATGCTCAGGCCACCACAGGGTGGAGTCCGGCTGCTGGCGTGCCCAGCCCGGATGATTCCAGAAGATAAAGGCTCCTTGTTTTTTTGCCTCATTGAAAGCGTCTTTATATGCCTTTTGTTCCAATGGATTGGAGTCGTTCAGGAAGATTGCATTAAAATGTCCCGGAGGCATGGAACGGGTGATTTCACTGCCTCTGATTAGAAGTATTCCTAACTTCTTCGCCTGCTTCTGAGACAGTTCATAAGAGCGGTTATGATCTGCTATAATGTCTTTTTTGTGCGGGCGGTACTCTATATGTTCTGTCAGAGAAATGGCATCCAGTCCTTCTCGATATGCTTCGTCTACACGTACGGTAGGCCATACCAGACCGTCCGAAAAAACACTGTGCATGTGAAAGTCACATTTTAAAGTAGTGTACCCATTCAGATTGGGAACTTGAATCTCATTGCGGCGTTGCGCTTGTGCGCTCATTAAACACATTGCTGCCAGTGCAACTCCCATCAATACTTTTTTAATTTTCATTTCTTTTGCTTTAAATTAGAGATTTGGTTTTCTTTTGGAATGCCTTTGTCCGGTCATTGGAAAATGGTACTAAACATAGGCCCCTGTGTATTTTGGCGCAAATGTATATGCAAAAAAAAGACCTGCAATAGGCGCAGTAAAAGCTTAACGGGAACTTCACGGAAAAGAAATGTAATCGTAACGTCTGTAAAAAATGTAACGTCTTTGTAAAGTGTGAGTGTCCTTGTAAACGGACATGAGTTGTTTTGTCTGTGTGGAAATAAAAAAGAAATGGATAGTCAATTTTATGCTGCAACGCATAAATTGGCTATCCATTTCTTTGATTGAGTTCCTCTTTATTTAAGAGGCTTTCTTCTCTTTTACATCACTGCTGGCTTCTACCACATTCACTACATAGTCGCCCAGTTTCTCACATTCGGCGATAATATCCATATAATAGACTCCCATCTGATAATCATATTCCTTGTTGTTGACATCCAGAATATTCTGATTTTTCAGTTGGTTACGGTAGTTATTGATTTCGTTTTCGATGTTGAAAGACTTGTTGATATCAATGCTTTGGTGTTCCGGTTTCTCTACCACCACAATCATTTGTGCGAGGGCATCATCGGTCAGCTTCATCATGAAGTGGATGTGCTCGTATTGCTTTTCGGTAAAGTCCTGATTCGTCTGGCGTTTCCGGTTGATGGTGCGTGCCAGGTTGTAACAGCTGTCGCCGATACTTTCGATTTCCGTCACTTCGCGCAGCATGGCACGTATCTGCAACTTACTTTCAGAACTCAGACGCCCTTCGGATACCTGATTCAGATAATTGGCTATTTCAAGTTCCATGTTGTCGCTGATGTTCTCGTACTTTTCTACGCGGCTGAACAGCTTGTTAAAGTCATCGTCCTTTTCGGTGTGCATCAAGTCCTGCACCATTCCGAACATACGGTGGGTACGTTCTGCAAACAGGTGGATTTCCTTGCGTGCCTGCAGGATAGAAAGCTCCGCAGTAGAAAGCATACCGCCGGTGATAAACCGAAGGCGAGGTTCCTCGTCTTCCTCTTTCGGGTGGATTAATGCGCATACGGTGCGTTCGATCAGTTTCACTCCCCATATCAGGATACATACGTTACAGATATTAAAGATAGAGTGGAAAGCGGACAGTTTATAAGAAATGGCTACTTCCGGATTATTGCTCTGGAAGAAGGTATCCACTACCCAGTTGACCAGTTCCATGAAAGGATGGAAGATGATCAATACCCAGATCACACCGAACACATTAAAAACAAAATGGGCCAATGCTGCCCGCTTAGCCTGTGTATTGGCTGTTAATGCGGCAAGATTGGCCGTGATGGTAGTTCCGATGTTTTCGCCCAGTACGAGCGCTGCTCCCAGTTCCAGACTGATCCAGCCGTTGGCGCACATAATTAATGTGATTGCCATCGTGGCGGCTGAGGCCTGTACGATCATAGTCAGTATGGTACCGATGAATAAGAACAGGAGAATGGAGAAGAATCCCATATCCGTGTAGTTCTGTACGAAGGCGAGCATTTCCGGATTGGCGTTCAGGTCGGGAGCATTTGCTTTCAGGTAAGAAAGTCCCATGAAGAGGAAGGAAAAACCGAAAATGAATTCACCGATGGACTTGCGGTTGCTCTTGCCGGAGAAGATGAGCGGAAGGGCGATGGCCAGAAGTGGAAGAGCGAAGGCGGCCATGTCAACCTTAAATCCGAAAATTGAAATAATCCATGCCGTAACCGTCGTACCGATATTGGCACCCATGATGACACTGATGGACTCGGCCAGTGTAAGCAAACCGGCGTTGACGAAACTGACGACCATTACTGTTGTCGCCGAGGAGGACTGGATAAGGGCTGTGATTAACACTCCTGTTAATACCCCCGTTACCCGATTGGTGGTCATAGCTGTCAGGATACTTCGTAGCCTGTCACCTGCGACTTTTTGTAAGCCCTCGCTCATTATCTTCATGCCATAAAGGAAGAGCCCTAACGAGCCTATGAGCTTTAAAAAATCATAAAAAGAATATTCCATCTATAATAATTTTAGTGGTTGTTTGTTCTCTATCTGATTACTAAGTATATTTAGTCCCATGTTATTCACCTTATTAAAAAGACTACGATGAAACAGATGTTACAAATATGTTGCAAAAATAATAATATTTATAAAGAATTCCCTATCGGAAGCTCACTTTTGGATATTTATTACGGTTTTAATCTTAATTTTCCTTATCAGGTAGTCAGTGCCAAGGTGAATAACCGTTCCGAAGGTCTCAATTTCAAAGTATATAATAACAAGGATATAGAGTTTCTGGATGTGCGCGATTCATCCGGTATGCGTACGTATGTGCGGTCACTCTGCTTTGTCTTGTTCAAGGCTGTCAGTGAACTTTTTCCCGAAGGGAAGCTGTTTGTGGAACACCCGGTATCCAAAGGTTATTTCTGTAATCTGCGGATCGGCCGCCCCATTACATTGGAAGATGTGACGCGTATCAAACAGCGTATGCAGGAGATTATCGCAGAAAATATCTCTTATCACCGCATCGAATGCCATACGGCTGAGGCCGTGCGTGTGTTCAGCGAACGCGGGATGAATGATAAGGTGAGGCTGCTCGAAACTTCCGGTTCGCTATATACCTATTATTATACGCTGGGCGATACGGTCGATTATTATTATGGCAATCTGCTCCCCAGTACCGGATATATCAAGTTGTTCGACATCGTGAAATACTATGATGGCCTGCTGCTGCGCATTCCCAATAAAGAGAATCCGGATGTGCTGGAGGAAGTGGTGAAGCAGGAGAAGATGCTGGATGTATTTAAGGAGTATCTCAACTGGAGTTATATCATGGGACTTAATAACGCCGGCGACTTTAACCTCGCCTGCGAAGAAGGGCACGCTACGGATTTAATCAATGTAGCGGAAGCGTTGCAGGAAAAGAAAATAGCCCAGATTGCCGATACGATCTTCCATCGTGGGGAAAACGGTGACCGGGTGAAACTGATTTTGATTTCCGGTCCGTCCTCTTCGGGTAAGACCACTTTCAGCAAACGTCTTTCCATCCAGTTGATGACGAACGGGCTCAAACCCTTCCCGATCTCCTTGGACAATTATTTCGTAGACCGTGAAGAGACACCTCTGGATGAAAACGGTAACTATGATTATGAGTCTCTGTATGCGCTCGATCTGGAATTGTTTAACCAGCAGTTGCAGGCTTTGCTGCGCGGTGAGGAAGTGGAGCTTCCGCGCTTTAACTTCTCTCTGGGGAAGAAGGAATATAAAGGTGATAAACTGAAAATTGAAGATAATACGATTCTCATTCTGGAAGGTATTCATGCGTTGAATCCGGAACTGACACCGCATATCCCGGATGAAAAGAAGTTCAAGATTTATGTCTCGGCATTGACCACTATTTCTTTGGACGATCATAACTGGATTCCTACGACAGACAATCGTTTGCTTCGCCGCATTATCCGCGACTTTAATTACCGGGGATATTCGGCCCGCGAGACTATCTCCCGCTGGCCTAGTGTGCGTGCCGGCGAAGATAAATGGATATTCCCTTATCAGGAGAATGCGGATGTGATGTTCAACTCGGCGCTGTTGTTTGAATTTGCAGTCCTTCGCCTGCACGCGGAACCTATTTTGATGGGCGTTCCGCGCAATTGTCCGGAATATTGTGAGGCGTACCGGTTGCTGAAATTTATTAAATATTTCGTTCCGGTGCAGGATAAGGAAATTCCCCCGACGTCTTTACTCAGGGAGTTTTTGGGAGGAAGTAGCTTCAAATATTAGATAATAAATTTATTTAAGAGAATTATTTTGGAATTTATAGTTATTGTATAAATATAAGTTCGTAACTTCGCGCCGCAAAAAACAAGCGTGGCAATATGTTGTTGTATTCCAGGGAAAGGAAATAACTGTAAGATTAGGCTTAAATAATGAACATTTGTACGTTCTTTCCGTTTATGTTATTACACAACAAAAAAAGGGTATATGATATTTTATAACAATTTACTAGCAAAATGCTTTCTAGGGAAAAAGAAGCATTATTTTATGATAGGAGGGTTATTCTTTACTCGGTACAAGTATTTGGAAGTTTGGGAAGAAATGGAGTTAAGAATACATGCACGGCAATTCTGGGAGTGTTTTTTATTGACTTTAATCCCAGCATTGGGTTTATCACTATGGTTCTCATGGTGGTGGATGGTGCTTCCGTTCATGACATATCACTTGCTTTACTGGTTTGAAAAAGCAATTAGTTCTCATTCGGTTTTTAACTGGGAGGCATTGACCTATTGTGGTGATGCCGTTTATATGAGAAAAAGAAAATCCTATGCCTGGATGAAATGGTATGGGAAGAAAACCTTCCCGAAATCGGAATGGGAAGACTAAAAGAATAGAGAGACGCTAAAACTCTCTTGCGAATTTATTCAGGCACGGTTTACACAGATTAATATGGTTTCGATTAAAACAGAACCGTAAAAACTCTGTAAGCCGTGCCTGAATAATGATATGATAACAGTTACTTCCGCTTTCGGCGGTTTTTCTTTTTCTACTGCTTTTATTTCAGATGTTTCTTTATCCAAAGCAGGTGTCCGTACTCTGTGTCACTGGAGGTCCAATGTTCATTAATAGGAGTGATCAATGCTTCTTTCGGGCAATTCAATACATTATATACAATGTAGCTGGTAGTCGGTGGGCAAACGTTATCATTGAATCCCCATGTCATATAAGTGTCCGCCCTGATTAATTGGGCAAAGTTTACCACATCATAATAAGCCATTGTTCTGATCTTTTCGGGAGTATCCATGTCTACGGTGTTTCGGAAGAAATGGGGGTAACCTCCGGCACGACCGGCTTTGTAACCTGCCATATCGCTTAGAGCCGGATGATTGGCTACGCAGGCCGTTACCCGCTGATCCAGTCCGGCGGTGACGAGTGCTAATGCTCCTCCCTGGCTGCCGCCTTGAACGACTACATTCTTTCCGTCCCATTCCGGCAGTGAGGTCAGCAGGTCGATGCTGCGGACACAGGCCAGATATACCCGTTTCATGTAATAGTTGTCGCGGCTGTCCAGACCGTTGGACAGGTATCCGTTTTCTCTGCCGTTGAAAGCGGCACTGATTTCTTTGAATTCTTCTTCGCTCATTTCCGGGTTCAGCCCGTGAATCTCTATTTCAAAACGGATGCAGCCTTGTTCGGCGTAATACTTATGTCGCAAAGGTTCCTTGATTGTCTTGATTCCTGCGCCCGGAGGACATAGTACGACAGGGTATTTGCCTTCTTTCTTCGGATAGAACAGGTAGCCGTAGATACTTTGTCCGCGTTGGTTCACCTGCAATTTGATAAGATAGCAGTCTATTTGGTCGGTCGAGTATTTCTTTACGTGCTCTTTGGTGTATGTCAGCGGAAATTTGGCCAGTTCCGCCTTTTGGTTCTCCCAGAATTGCTGAAAGTCGGCAGGCATGGTGGTATACGGACGGAGCTTTTCCGGCGAGAAGCCCACTTTGACGTGATGGGAGTATTTCTTTCCGTCTACGGTGGTGGTCAGGCGGCAGTCTCGGAAGCCCGGTTTCTTCATGGTGCCTACGGGGATTGTTGCCTTTCCTTTTCTCATGATGACTGTTCCTTTGGTATCGGCAGGCATCATTTCTCCGCCTATTTCGAAATTAATCGCTATGTTATCTCCCGGAATGCCGTATTTGTAAAACTGTACTTCTACATTTGCCTGTTCTCCAGTTTTGTAAAGCCAGTCGGCATGATCGGGTACGGTTACCCAGAATACGTCACTCCGGTAGGGATTATTTTCGGCAACTGCGAGCAGCGTTGTCAGTAACAACGCTGCTGATACGCAAAATCTTCTCATATTCATTTTACTGTTCAATATAACTGTCATTCGTCTTCTCATTCTATTTTCCATCTGATCGGTTTGTTAATTACGCCGCAATATTAGGAAAGATTAGAAAAACAGAGGTCGATAAAATGTTCTATTAAGTGTAAATTTAGAGCAACTTCCACTCGAATGTATGTTTTCCGGCTTCTAACTCTATGACACGTTCTCCTTTCACAGTATCGGTCACGTATAAAGTGGCGCTGCTGTTGGCAGGGATCGTCACGCTGTACACAACACTTTTTTTCTTACGTTCCCATTGGGACTGAATCTCTCCGTACGGAGAACGGTGTCTGGCCTCAAACTGCTTTAAATCACTGGGGAAGTTGGGGCGCAGGAGGATATGTTTAAAACCCGGCTGCTGCGGGTCGGGGAAGATACCGCCCAAGCCTTTATAGAACCATCCTCCGATTTCTCCGAACATCATGTGGTTGTCCGAAATGTCACGTGTAGCATTTAAATCCCAGTTTTCGAGCAGGGTGGTGGCTCCGTTGGCAATCCAGCAGCCCCATGACGGGTAGGTGTCTTGTGCGGCTACTTTATAAGCGGTTTCGGCTTCTCCGTTTTCACTCAAGGCGTTCAGTATGGCTTTGGCTCCCAATACACCCACATCCAGATGGAAACCGGCTTCTTCCACCTTCTTCGCCAGGTTGCGGGCTACTTTTGCTTTCATATCCTTGGGGACAATACCCCACATCAGTGGTACGCTCAGTTCCGTCTGAACGCCGCTGGCGTATATACCGGTTTCCCTGTTCAGATATTTGTCATTGATCGCTTGCCTGATCTTTTCCGCAAGCGCCTGATAATGTTTGTAATCTTCCTGCTTGTTGAACAGCTTTGCGGCATTGGCCAGTATTTTAGTATCTACGTAGAAGTATACCGATGAGGTCAGTTCTTTGGACGAATGCGATTTCACAGGAACCCAGTCTCCTCTTCCCCATGAAGTCAGTCCGCTTGGGCTGGTACGGTCTACGTAGTCTACATATCGTTTGATGTTTTCGTAGCAGTCGGCTAATAATTTGCTGTCTCCGTAGAACAGATAAATATTCCAGGGAATAATGGCGATTGTACTCGTCCAGTCCAGACCGTTGTCCGTGCCGTATCCCCATCCTCCGGTCGGAATGATGTCGGGTAATACTCCGTTGGGTTGCTGTTCGTCACGGTGGTCGGCTAGCCATTTTTCGTAGACTGTGATGCCGTCATAATTATATAGTGCTGTTTCTATCGCAAAATGTCCGTCTCCCGTCCATCCGTTTTTCTCCCGTTGGGGGCAATCGGTGGGATACCCCATCAGATTGGACAGGTAAGCGTTGTTGGTAGCCCACCACAATCGGTTCACGAGTGGGTTTGACGTGTTGATTTCTCCTTTTTGCGGAACGTCGCTGTGAACGAAATAAGCAGTCAGACTGTTTTGATTGAGTGCGACAGGCTTGTTGCTTGTCACTTCTACGTACCTGAAGCCTTTGTAGTTGAACCGTGCCATAAACTCGTCTTCTCCCTTTCCGCTCAGGATGAGAATATCCGTCTGGAATGGGTCTTTGTCATCTACCGGACGATGGTATACGTCAATGTTTGACATATTCACCCGTCCGTTGTCATAGAGGCGTTCGCCGTGTTTGAGCCTTACTACCGTTCCTTCTTCTCCGGATACCTTGATGCGGGTCACTCCGGACATATTTCTGGCAAAGTCGAATACATACGTTGTGTCGTTCACTTTCTTAAGCGCTTTTGCCGGTATTGTTTCTACGATACGAATCGGTTGTACCTGCTGGGATACGACGTTTTGAGAAGGGACGGCTCTGTAACCTGCTTCCTTCCATTTCGAGTCGTCAAAATCTGCCGTATTCCAGCCTTTCTGTTCCAGGCGGGCGTCATAATGTTCCGCTGTATAGATGCTGTTGAAGATCAAGGCCCCCGAAGAAGTCTTCCAGTCTCTTTCGGAGCGGATTACTTCTGTAGTGCCGTCTTCGTAGGTAATTCTCAGGTCCATGCAAAAAGCGGGGCGGTTGCGCCACGGTGCGCGGTCAAAGTCCCAGACTGCTTTTGACTGATGGTTGTACCAGCCATTCCCCAGCAGTACGCCAATCGCGTTTTTACCTTTCTGAAGTTGGTTGGTCACATCATAAGTCACATAGAAATTCCGTCTGTCGAAACGGGTATACAGCGGGTCTAGCCGATGGTTTCCGATTTTCTCTCCGTTGATGTATAATTCGTATAAACCGGCGACGGCGATGTACGCTCTGGCGGATTTGACTTTCTTTTGGGTGTCGAATGTTTTTCTGAAATAGGGGGCGGGCTTATAGTTGATGTCTCTGTTGTCGCCAATCCACGCACCCTGCCAGTTCTCCATTCCCATCATTCCGGTCTCGAAGCTGTTGATGTCCGAAGTAGCCTTTTTGCCGTCCTTATCCCATACATTCACTTTCCAGTAATATTTGGTAAAGGGTTGAAGATTCTTTTCCGGATAGGTGACAAGGATTTGATCCGATTCTTTTTTCCCCGAGTTCCATATTTCCCCGTTTTCGTTGTTTGCTTTCAGTGAGTCTGTGCTGACTATTATCTGATAAGCAGTCTGCCGGGCTCCTTGTCGGGCATCGTCCAGCATCCACGACAATCTGGGGTTGGCATTGTCGATACCCAGCGGATTGATCAGGTGGTCGCAATGAAGGTTCACGGGCTTGCATTCTTCTTGCTTTTGTGCAAGGGTGGGTTGCAGTGCACAACATGCAAGTGCAGTCACTAAATATATTTTTTTCATTCTGTCTATTTGTTTTCCTTTTTAACCACAAACTGATATGTACCGGACTGTAGTTCTAATACTGCCTTTCCATTCATGAAAGTAACCGAAGAAACTCCTTCCGCTTTCACGGCAGCTTTTCCGCTTTCTTCTACTACATAGTCGAGAGTAGGCAATAGCAAGTGAAGAGTGGCGGTGGTGTTGGCAGGTATTGTCACTTGGTAAGAAACTGTTCCGTCATTTTCTTTTTTCCAGCTGCTCTTGATATCTCCATAACAGGAAGGGAACGAAGCATTTACCCAGTCAATCCGTTCCTGACCGGCGGCAACTTCCGGACGGTTGTCCGGAACCGGCTGTAATACGATGTACTTGAATCCCGGACGTGTTTCGTCGATATCTATACCGCCCATTGTGCGGTACATCCATTCGGAGACTGCTCCATACGAGTAATGATTGAACGAGTTCATCGATACGGGGCCAAAACCTTTCTCTTTGGTATACGAATCCCAGCGTTCCCAGATAGTGGTTGCTCCCTGGTCTATACTATACAGCCAGGAAGGGTTGTTCCGTTGCAGCAGTAGATCGTAAGCCGTATTTGATTCTCCGAACTGGCTTAATGTCTGATTCAGGATGGCTGTACCCACGAATCCTGTGCTCAGGCGGTTACCGTTGCCGGCAATCTTGCGGACCAGTGTTTCCACTCCTTTCTTCCGTGCTTCTTCTGTCGGGAATAAATCCAGTTTCAAGGCAAGCAGATAGGCCGTCTGGCTCTTTTGTTTCAAATCTCCGTCTGCATCGATGTAGCGTGTCTGGAATTCTTTCTTGATTTCCTGTGCCAGCTTTCTGTAAGCCTTTGCTTTGGAAGCGTAGGCATCACAGTCGTCCGTTTTCAATGCTTCCGAAATTTTGGCCATCAATTGTGCCGTATATGCGTAGTAGCATACACTGACATAGCGGCGTTCGGTATCTTCGTACGATAGCCAGTCGCCATAATTTGTTCCGGCACCGTTATAGTTATAACCGTCTCCTTTTTGACGGGACAGGAACTCCATGTATTTCTCCATAGATGCATAATTGTCCTGCAATATCTTTTTGTTGTCGTACATCAGATAGATAGTCCAGGGAACGATGATACCGGCATCAGCCCAGGCTGCCTGTCCGTAGCCTACCCATGAGTGCGGGGCTACATCCGGATAGGCGCCGTCGCTTCGCTGACCGTCACGCATATCTCTCATCCATTTTTCGAAGAAGGCGGATACATTCGCATTATAAGAAGCGGCACGGCAGAACACTTGCGTGTCTCCGGTCCAGCCCAGACGTTCGTCTCTTTGCGGGCAGTCGGTAGGGATGCTCAGATAGTTGCCTCTTTGTCCCCACATGACATTGCTGTATAACTGATTGATTGACCGGCTGCTGGTGACAAACGAAGCTCCCTCTTCGGTAGCGGAACCGACAACTTCCCCTATCAGGGAAAGTACCTCGATGTCTTCACTTGCCGTTATCTCACAATACTGAAAACCGAAGAAGGTCATGGACGGATGGAATGATTCGCCTTCCTTGCTTCCTTTCAGGATATACTTCAATGTTGCTTTTGCACTTCTGAGGTTGGCGGTATATATACTTCCGGCAGGACCGTCGTCTCCGCGCGATTTATCTCCCGTGTCGTTCAGCATCTCGCCGAAACGGAGTTTCATCTCCGTTCCCGATACACCTTTTACTTTGAACCGAACCCAGCCGACCATGTTCTGACCTAAGTTGTAGACGGCCGTTTCACCTTTCTTTAAGCGGATAGGAGTCGGTTTGTCCGTAACACTCAGTACATTGATTTTACCATCTTTTTCACCTTGGTAAACGGTAGTAGACAAAGGGATACGGCTCAGATGCGGACGTACCTGAACGGTGGGGCCGGCAAAGGCGATTAACTCTCCTTTGAAGTGAGGGTTGACAGCCGTCTTGTTCCAGTTGGCGGTATTATATCCGGGCTTCGTCCATACACTTTCTTTTCGGGCGTCATAGGTTTCTCCGTGGTAGATGTCTCCCATTCGTATGGCACCGTCCATGGATGACAGCCAGGAAAGGTCCGTTACTACCGTTTCCGAAGTGCCGTCCGTATATTTCAGTAAAATCTTTGCGATGAATCCTACTTCGTTGGCGCCATACTCTCCATGAGCGACATCACTGTTCCACCAGCCGGAGGATACCTGGGCGCCGACTGCGTTTTCTCCTTTCCGGAGCAAATCGGTGATGTCATACGTCTGATAGTGGGCTGTTTTGCTGAAATCCGTCCATTCCGGCTTCAATTCGTCATAGCGTATGCTGCCGTCTTCCATCTTGTTTCCTACCCGTTGTCCGTTGATAAACAAATCATAGACGCCCAGAGCCGAACTGTAGATGCGGGCGGATGCTATCTTCTTTTTTGCCTTGAATTCTTTACGGAACATGGGTACTCTGCTCATAGAAGCCTGCAATACCCGATAGTCGCCGGAAGTGGAAACCATATTCAGTTTACGATTACCTCCCACAGTTACGATTTCTCCTTCTTCAAAGGTGGACTGAGGTTTTTCGAAATCCTCTTTCAGAACAACTTTGGCTTCTTCCTTGTCGCCTTTCTGTTCGTACTCTGTCAGTACGATATTGTCAAACATGGCCGTTTCGTTGGTGTTATTCCCTCTGAATGCCCGGAAGCCGATATATCCGTTCGATAGTTTGGAATCGGTGTCGGTATAGGTATCCACCAGTACCTTGTCAATATAAGTCTTGACCACTCCATCTTTTGCTTCGATTGCCAGATGGTGTTCTTTATTCAGCAAGTCGGATTTGGTGAAGAATTTGCCAATCGGAGTATCCGAACTTTGCAAGCGTCCTCCGTCATAAATATGTCTTCTGATCAAAGGTTCTTTTTCATTGTCCAGCGTATTGACAGACCACATGAACACGTTGGAAGCATCGCGTGCGCCGAAAAGAACGGATGCGTTACCGGAAGTCAGGGTGACATCCATTTCCAGCAGCATTCGTGCCTTTGTCTGTTTCTTGTCTTCCGGATTGATTTTGGAATTCTTGTTTATTTGAGTCGCCTTGATCCATTGCGCTCCCGACCATCCGTCGGACAGTAGTCCTGTTTCGAAGAAAGCCTTTTCCGTCGAAGTCTCTTCTCCGGTTTTGTTGTTCCACACGGTTACTTTCCAATAATAGCGGGTGGAAGGGGTGAGAGCCGGTCCTGCATAACAGATGTGCAATGATTCGTCAGATGCCACCTTTCCGGAAGTCCAGACCGGATTTAGACAGGCTGCATCGGTCGCTACCGTGATTTGATAGGCTGTTTGTCTGACTCCTCTTTCCGCTGACGCTAGTTGCCAACTGAATCGGGGAGCTGTTATGTCCAGCCCGATCGGATTGGTCAGATATTCAACCTGTAGTTTTTTGATTGCTGCATTCGTGGGTAGCAGAAAAAGAATAGATAAAAGTAACAAAGTAGTTCGTGCCATTAGTTTAAAGTATTAATAGTTTGTTATGATGGGGGATACTTGCAAATATAGTGCTTATTGTCCTGCATAGACATAAGAATTTTGACACTAATACTTAAAAATATGACCGTCCCCTTGAAATAATAAATGCCTATACTTGTTGTAGTACAGGCATTTATCGTTTTATGTGAATTCCGGTGCCTTATCCTTTAAAGCAGGGGTTATCTTAAAGCTTCCACTTCTTCGGGTGTCAGCGGAATTTTCTTGCCGAGTCGGCGGGCACCTGTCTCCGTGATGAGATAATCTTCTTCGTTACGGATACCGCCGAAGTCTTTGTAAGTTTCCACTTTGTCGTAATTGATAAAATCGGTGAACTTCTTTTCTGCTCTCCACATATCAATCAGTTCGGGGATGAAGTAAATGCCCGGTTCTACGGTATGTACGAATCCCGGTTCCAGTGGAATGGCGAGGCGTTGTGACTTGCGTCCGAACTGCGTGCTCTTCGGCTGACCGTTGTATCCTACCCATATCTCACCCAGATTTTCCATATCGTGAACATCCAGTCCCATCATGTGTCCTAATCCGTGCGGATAGAACAGGGCATGCGCGCCTTCGCGGACAGCATCTTCCGTATTTCCTTTCATTAGTCCTAGATTTTTCATTCCGTCTACCATGACACGGGCGGACAGTTCGTATACATCCATATAAGGAATGCCCGGACGAAGCGCCTTGACAGATTCCAGATGCATCGCATTCTGAATTTCGTAAACTTCGCGCTGGCGAGTTGTAAATTTCTTATCCGCAGGAATCGTGGACGACATATCGCCTGCATAACCCGACTCGACTTCCGCGCCTGCGTCAATCAGGAACAGATCGCCCGGTTTCACTTTATTTCCGTGATAATGGTTGTGCAGCGTCTGCCCGTTGATGGTGGCGATCGTTGCAAACGACAGTTCGCAGTTGTTGGACTCTGCCACGCGGTTCATTTCCGCTACTACTTCATATTCGTACATTCCCGGACGAAGCACCTTCATGGCGGTGATGTGCATATCGGCAGTCACGTCACAGGCTTTTTCTATTTCTACGATTTCTTCCGCCGACTTGTAATTGCGCTGAGCTATGACGGCACGGATGAAAGGTACGGAACCTTCCTGACGTGCAGGTGGTATACCCAGCCAGTCCATCAGTTTCAGTTTATGTTCGGGGCGGTAGGGAGGAAGATAATGAATTGCTTTTCCACTCTGGACGCATTTGTGCAGATAGCCGACGATATCGGCGGAAGCCATCATTTCCCTGATGCCGACGCGTTCGCATTTTTCGCGTAACGTAGGCTGCGAGCCCATCCATACGATGGCATCGATGGATAATTCGTCACCGAAAATAATTTCTTTGTCTTCGTCAATATCGATGATGGCCGAAAGTCCGGCACACGAAAGACCGAAATAATAAAGAAAAGTGGAGTCCTGACGATAACGGAACGTGTTATCCTCATAATTCAGCCCGCACTCGTCATTTCCCAGAAATAACAAAACTCCGGAGCCTAAATTCTTTTTCAGCAGGGCTCTGCGCTGCATATACGTCTCTTTGGCAAACATACTGTCCTAATTTTTAAGTTCGTGCAACAAAGATAAAGAATTTTGTGTTATAGGATTAAAAATAATCCCACTAATCTGTGTAATCTCTCGTTAAAAAGTTACTTTTGTAGCGAGAAACAGTAGAAAGCAAAAACGAATATGGCACAAGGTTCCCGTCAAATACAATCGCAGGCGCAACAGCAGATACAAACGCTATCGCCACAGCAGATTCTGGTCGTGAAGTTGTTGGAGCTTCCCGCAGTTGAGCTGGAAGACCGTATCCATGCTGAACTATTGGAAAATCCGGCGCTTGAAGAAGGCAAAGAAGACGCTGCTACAGATGAATATGCCGGTGGCGTCAGTCCGGAAGAAGGCATGGATAACGATGCCAATGATTATGATTCTTTAAGTGATTATCTCACCGAAGACGATATCCCCGACTATAAATTGCAGGAGAACAACCGCTCGCGGGACGAGCAGGCGGAAGATATTCCTTTCTCCGACGCCACCTCTTTTTATGAAATCCTGAAAGAACAACTCCGTGAACGTAACCTGACCGAACACCAATGCGAACTGGTGGAATATCTGATCGGTTCGCTGGACGATGACGGACTGCTCCGTAAATCGCTGGAAAGTATCTGTGACGAACTGGCTATCTACGCCGGTATCGAATCTACGGAAGAAGAACTGGAAGAGGCTCTGTGCATCCTGCAGGACTTTGACCCGGCAGGTATCGGAGCACGCAACCTTCAGGAATGTCTGATGATACAGATTCTCCGCAAGAAGAGCGAAGAGAAGAAGCCGTCGCCGATATTGAACCTGGAAGAGCGCATCATCAGTGACTGTTATGAAGAATTTACCCGGAAGCACTGGGAGAAAATCATTAAGAAACTGGATGTCAGAGAAGAGACTTTCAATGAGGCGATTGCCGAAATAACCAAGTTGAATCCCCGTCCGGGCGCTTCGCTCGGAGAGACCATCGGAAGAAACCTACAGCAGATTGTTCCCGATTTTCTGGTGGATACCTACGATGACGGAACGATTAACGTAAGCCTGAATAACCGCAATGTTCCCGAACTCCGGATGAGCCGCGACTTTACCGAGATGGTGGAGGAGCATACCAAAAATAAGGCGAACCAGTCCAAAGAGTCGAAAGAAGCCATGATGTTCCTGAAACAGAAGATGGATGCGGCACAAGGATTTATCGATGCGGTGAAGCAGCGGCAGAATACATTGATGACTACCATGCAGGCGATTATCGACTTGCAACGTCCTTTCTTCCTCGAAGGCGACGAGTCATTGCTGAAACCGATGATTCTCAAAGATGTGGCAGAACGTACCGGACTGGATATCTCTACGATTTCCCGTGTCAGCAACAGCAAATACGTACAGACCAACTTCGGCATCTATCCGCTTAAATTCTTCTTCAGCGATGGCTATACGACGGAAGACGGAGAGGAAATGTCCGTACGCGAGATACGTAAGATTCTGAAAGAATGCATTGACGGAGAAGACAAAAAGAAACCGCTGACAGATGACGAACTGGCGGATATCCTGAAGGAAAAAGGCTATCCTATCGCCCGCCGTACGGTGGCGAAATACCGTCAGCAGTTGAATATACCGGTGGCAAGACTGAGAAAGTGAGTTTAAAGTATTAACTATAAAGTATTAAGTATTAGGTGCTGATGGATAAAGAAAAAGAGCATATCATAGCGGATAAAACAATGTTGCGGGTGGCACGGATCACCTCCATCGTGTTTACTCCATTTTCTATACCGTTTCTGGCGTTTTTGGTGTTATTCCTGTTTTCTTATCTCCGTATCATGCCGATACTTTATAAGGGAATTGTGTTGGGAATCGTTTACTGCTTCACCATACTGACGCCCACCATCACCATTTTCCTGTTCCGGAAGATCAACGGGTTTGCCCGTCAGGAACTGAGTGAGCGTAAGAAACGTTATGTACCTATCCTGCTGACTATCATTTCGTATGTGTTCTGCCTGCTGATGATGCGTAAACTGAATATTCCCTGGTATATGACCGGAATCATTTTTGTTTCCCTGGTGATATCGATCATCTGCATTCTGGTCAATCTGAAATGGAAACTGAGCGAACACATGGCGGGGATGGGCGGTATTATCGGCGGACTGGTTTCGTTCAGTGCGCTGTTCAGCTATAATCCGGTAGTGTGGTTGTGCCTGTTTATTCTGATTGCAGGCATATTGGGTTCGGCGCGGATTGTGCTGGGGCATCACACTTTGGGCGAAGTGCTTTCCGGTTTTGTAGTCGGGCTGGTCTGCTCCTTTTTGATACTCCATCCGGCGTACAACCTTATATTCAGAGTATTTTTATTTTAAAAACAATATAAATCCTAAAAACTAATTATTATGAACTTTCCACAGAACTTGAAGTACACGAATGAACACGAGTGGATTCGCGTAGAAGGAGACATCGCTTACGTAGGTATCACAGATTACGCACAGGAACAACTGGGCGATATTGTATTCGTTGATATTCCTACCGTAGGAGAAACGTTGGAAGCCGGAGAAACTTTCGGAACGATTGAAGTGGTAAAGACCATTTCCGATCTTTTCTTACCGTTGGCAGGCGAGATACTCGAACAGAACGAAGCTTTGGAAGAAAATCCGGAGCTGGTAAACAAAGACCCTTACGGCGAAGGCTGGCTGATCAAGATGAAGCCTGCTGATGCCAGTGCTGCGGAAGACCTGCTCGATGCCGAAGCATACAAGGCAGTGGTCAACGGCTGAATTTGAATAAGCAGTACTTCTGCCTCTCCCCGTAGGGGGAGGTGGTAGGTAAATGAATGTATGTAATAACTTTTAGATTAGATGAAAATGACTCCAATTGTAAGTATCATCATGGGTAGCACGTCCGACCTTCCTGTTATGGAGAAGGCTGCGCAACTGCTGAATGATATGCATGTACCGTTCGAAATGAACGCCCTTTCTGCTCACCGCACGCCGGAGGCTGTGGAAGAGTTTGCCAAAAATGCCCGTAGCCGTGGCATTAAAGTAATCATCGCTGCTGCCGGAATGGCTGCCGCCCTTCCGGGTGTCATCGCAGCCAACACAACACTTCCGGTGATCGGAGTACCTGTAAAAGGCTCTGTGCTCGACGGTGTAGACGCTCTGTACTCCATCATTCAGATGCCTCCGGGCATTCCTGTGGCTACGGTTGCTATCAATGGAGCGATGAATGCGGCTATCCTTGCCATTCAGATGCTTGCATTGAGCGATGCCGCATTGGCTGAGGCTTTTGCTGCTTACAAAGAAGGACTGAAAAAGAAAATCGTAAAGGCAAACGAAGAACTGAAAGAAGTGAAGTTCGAATATAAAACCAATTAAATGGATTTATTCAATTACTTTCGAAGAGAAACATCCGAAGTAAATATTGGGGCTGTACCTTTGGGCGGCCCCAATCCTATTCGTATCCAGTCGATGACGAACACGTCCACTATGGATACAGAAGCTTGTGTGGAACAAGCCAAACGCATCGTCGATGCCGGCGGCGAGTATGTACGACTGACCACGCAGGGTGTCAAGGAAGCGGAAAATCTGATGAATATCAATATCGGGCTACGAAGTCAGGGATATATGGTTCCGTTGGTGGCTGATGTGCATTTTAATCCGAAAGTGGCCGATGTAGCAGCTCAATATGCAGAAAAGGTACGGATCAATCCGGGCAATTATGTAGATGCAGCGCGTACTTTTAAGAAACTGGAATATACCGACGAGGAGTATGCGCAGGAGATACAGAAGATTCACGACCGTTTTGTGCCGTTTCTGAATATCTGTAAGGAGAATCATACGGCTATCCGCATCGGAGTCAATCACGGTTCCCTGTCCGACCGTATCATGTCCCGCTACGGAGACACTCCCGAAGGGATGGTGGAATCCTGTATGGAATTCCTGCGTATCTGTGTGGCGGAACATTTCACGGATGTGGTGATTTCGATCAAGGCTTCCAATACGGTGGTGATGGTGAAGACCGTCCGCTTGCTTGTTGCCGTGATGGAACAGGAGGGAATGTCATTTCCCCTGCATCTTGGAGTGACGGAGGCCGGAGACGGAGAAGACGGACGTATAAAATCTGCCTTGGGCATCGGTGCATTGCTTTGTGACGGATTGGGAGATACGATTCGTGTGTCGCTTAGTGAGGCTCCCGAAGCGGAAATTCCCGTAGCGCGCAAGCTGGTGGATTATGTTCTGTTGAGGCAGGATCATCCGTATATCCCGGGTATGGAGGCACCGGAATTTAATTATCTTTCTCCTTCGCGCCGCAAGACGCGGGCAGTGCGGAATATCGGGGGCGAACATCTCCCTGTCGTTATTGCCGACCGCATGGATGGGAAGACGGAAGTCAATCCGCAGTTTACTCCGGATTATATCTATGCCGGAAGAACGTTGCCCGAACAGCGGGAAGAAGGAGTGGAATATATCCTTGATGCCGATGTATGGGAAGGGGAGGCCGGAACATGGCCTGCTTTCAATCATGCGCAGTTGCCGTTGATGGGCGAGTGCAGTGCAGAACTGAAATTCCTGTTTATGCCTTACATGGCGCAAACGGATGAAGTGATTGCCTGTCTTAAGGTGCATCCCGAAGTTGTGGTTATTTCTCAGAGCAATCATCCGAATCGCCTGGGCGAGCACCGTGCATTGGTGCATCAACTTATGACGGAAGGTCTGGAGAATCCGGTTGTTTTCTTCCAGCATTATGCGGAGGACGAGGCGGAAGATTTGCAGATTAAGTCCGCCGTTGATATGGGAGCATTGATTTTTGACGGTTTATGTGACGGGATTTTCCTGTTCAATCAAGGAAGTCTGAGTCATGCGGTAGTAGATGCTACTGCCTTCGGTATCTTGCAGGCAGGACGCACCCGTACTTCTAAAACGGAATATATTTCTTGTCCGGGCTGCGGTCGTACGCTTTATGATCTGGAAAAGACAATTGCGCGTATCAAGGCGGCTACCTCACATCTGAAAGGCTTGAAAATCGGCATCATGGGATGTATCGTCAACGGTCCCGGTGAGATGGCGGATGCCGACTACGGCTATGTAGGTGCCGGACGCGGAAAAATCAGCCTTTATAAAGGTAAAGTTTGCGTAGAGAAAAACATACCCGAAGAAGAGGCGGTGGAACGGTTGCTGGAATTTATCCGCAATGATCGGAAAGAACTGGAACTTTAATCAGTTATACTTTTAAATAGTTAAGACAGGAGTTGCTTTAAGTTTGCTTAAGGCAACTCCTGTCTTTTATTATAGTATACACAAACATTTATCCGTACAAGGGGAAGATAACCACCCGGGATTAATAGTAGGAGAACCGTTCATTAGGCTATTATGTAGGTTAGATTAATGTATTCTGTCAGTAAGAAGAAGTCATTTCACGTACATGGGTCCATCAGTCCACGTACGTGATCTATTGGGTTCATGTACGTGAACCGAACGGTCCACGCACGTGAAACGAATACATGAAACGTACTAAATATATTAGTCAAACCTTGTTAGCTTGTTAAGGTTACTATGCTATGGCTTAATGCAGGCGGCATACATTAAGTTATATATGGCATAAACAACGCATATTCACGCTGAAAATGGAGTTTTTAACACATGCAGATAATGCTTCTGAATAGTCTGTTTTATAGTTGTTAATCAGCGTGTTAATCCTGTTTCTTATTAAAAGCAGGTGATAATAGAAACCAGAAAAAGTTCTATTATCACCTTATTATCACCACCTATTATCACCATTACTGCCTTAATAATAAGGAGCTTATCCTTTAAAAGTGACAAGTGACAATAACAAAGTGTTTTATTAACTCTAGTGAGAGACGGTTGGAAGCCTAAGGGCATTTTTCAGCCATTGCATACAGCGCATGACGAAAGATTCGTGATGCAGGTTTTTGGTTTGTTCTTCTATCTGTATTTCCATCTTTCGCTGCAATTCTTCCAGCAATGCTTTTCTTGTTTTCCGTATTATTTCCTGTTCTTTTTCATGTGTTATTTCTTGTTCGTCCTTCGAATGCCTTTTCTGATTATCCCGAAGCATGTCAAGTTGGTCGTGCAATATTTTGTTTTTCAACTGCAACCTTTGGCATAATTCATCATAATCCCGTATTTTATGTTCTAATATATCCCGTTCCATTTTTAGCCGGAGATTGACAGACTCTTTGGCTGTAAATGCTCCGTTATTAATCTTGCATCGCAATTCGCATACGATAGAACGGAATTCTATTGCTATTTCTTCCGGTGTTTGCTTGTGAAAGTCAGCCAGACGTTTTAGCTTGTGTCCTTTTACGATGGAGCAGAAGATGCTACGCCTTTTGTTATCTATAATTTGCAGTGCCAATGCTTTAACGACTATCGGGTAGAGGTTGAAACATTCGCTCTGCAAGCGGATGTAGAATTCTGCTTCTTCATATTTGAGCATCTCGTTCCTGATAGCTTTATCCATATTCCGGATGAGCTTTTCGTGATTGGTTCTTTTAAGTGCCAGTGTTTCTTCTAAATCCATATCGCTTTCGTTGTTTTGATTGTCTTCTAAAAACGACTGGGCGTCCATGCACTCTCCTTAAAAAAAGGATGTGGGGTTGGGGTAAAAAAAGGAAAGGCACGGACGCTGTTGTCGTTTCACTATCCACACATAGGTGTTGGCTAGACCCTATCAAGAATAGTGATAAACAACAGACATCCATGCCAATTTTATATATAGGGATTCTATATAACAATTAGCATGGAATATCTGTTGCATCACTTCTCCTTGATTTTAAAAGTAAGCCAACTTTATGTGCGAAGAAGTAATACGTTTATATTCCAATATTTATAAAAAACACCTTTCTCCTACATTCACGTCACGCTGACGGGGAGAAAGGTGTATGCAAAGATAAGTGTTTATTCTGAAATCTCAACGAAAAGCGGGGATTTCTTCACATACGACTATCTCCATGCCACGATAGACGACCATTATTTTGTGGAGCGTCGTTGTGCCGATGGCTTTTTGTACTGTTTCGCTGGCGGCATAGCTGAATCGGATTCAAGCAAGTATCCTGCTTCGAGAAGGAAAAATTAAAGTTTGGCCGTTGGCTGGATGTGGTGGATTATGAGTTATTGATTTAGTTTTCTGGTGACTTATCATTCATTTTTTCTTCAAGTAGTTTGAGTAGTTCGTTGCAAGCAGTATCCATGTATTCTTTGCCTTCTTCAGCCAAAACATCCGGATTATAAGACAGTTTCACAGAATCGGATGTGATGTCACAGCTTATTTCACATCCATCTGATAAGTATTGAATATAAATACAGAATGGGAAATCAAAAGTATTATCGCCTGCATATCGGCAATGATTAAAATGAAAAGTTACTGCATCATATTTTAGCTTAAAGTAGTCAACCTGAGATTTCTTGGATAAACGTATGATATCCTCTACAAAGCTATACTCTTTTGACTTAGTATATAAAATGTGTGACTGGATAATTGGCTCATCAGGATTGGGTGTATTTATTTTTCTAGCCATGTTCCAAGTGGGAGTGTTGGTTATAAATGTTCTGTCAAATAGCTTTTGGAGTCCACTGATCTTTTGCTCCACATAAACGGCCAATTCAAAAAAAGCACTTCTTGCCTGTTCTACGGAACGACTGCTTTTTTCGATAGCTTTATCTGAGTATCTACGCTGTAACATCGCTATTTTCTTATCGAAATCACCTTCTTCCTCTATGCTTTCTCCCTTGGCGGCTTTGATTGCGAGTGTCAGACTGCGTATCAAGCAACTGCTCAAATAGTTGACGAATGGTAATATATCATTCAAAGTGGCATTAGCACCATCTGAAGGGGTTAATCCTGCTTCTACATCACATTGATGGAGGATGTTCAGATAGTTGGATTTATCTTCGGAGTGAATAACGATCATCGGATATCCATAACGGTGCAGCACAAAGTTTACTAATAAACGGGCAATGCGTCCGTTGCCATCTTCGAAGGGATGAATGCGGATATAACGGTAATGAAGCAACGCCGCCAATTCAACAGGAGTCAGTATTCCTTTGTCTGCTTCCAGGTTGTACCAGTCTACCAAGCTCGTCATAAATGCCGGAGTTTCTTCGGGCGAAGCATAACTGAAAACTTCTCCTGTTGCGGTCAGTACGGAATTGGGGCGTGATTTATATTCGCCTACTTTTATCTGCATACGGATGTCTTGTCCGTCGGGTGTTTTGGCGTTCTTCCAATAGTCCTGCACAAGGATGGTACGGTTCAACTCGCGAATAAAACTTTCAGTCAGCGGACGTTCTTTGTCCTGCGCCTCTTGCTTTATCATTTCCAGTCCTACGTTGTGAGCTTTCATCTCTTCATAATCTTTCAAGCTGGCATTACCCGAAGTTTCACCGAACATTAATAATAGTTTTGTTTGTCCGTATGTCAGTGTATTTCCTTCCAAGTGGTTAGAGTTATAATTAAACTCTAACTTGAATTTATCATTCCAACGTTTCAGGTCCTCAGGCTTAAGAGGCTGAAGCGATTTCCATTTGCTATATAATTGTTTTATATTACTTATTCCCATTTATATATGTGGGGCTGTGCCCATTTTTTTTGTTTAGATACAAAAATAGGAAACTTTCTTTATATGCCAATCCCTTGAACGATATTTATTTGGAGATTGGCTGTGGCGTCTTCTTTTGCAACTTTGTTGCACGAATCATTCGCTACCTTTGCAGCAGATAAAAAAGAAAGAATGATTATGGGACATTGTAGTTGTTGCGCACATACACACGAATGTGCACCCGAAAAACATATTGAAAAGAAAGAATCAATATTCGCTGAATATTGGAAAGTGGGACTTTCATTTATCCTGTTGATAAGTGGAATCATCATGAACGCTCTGGAGTTACCTTTCTTCCGTGAAGGATATTTCTCTCTGATATGGTATGTCGTGGCTTATCTTCCGGTCGGCCTGCCCGTTATGAAAGAGGCTTGGGAGAGTATGAAGGATAAGGACTATTTCAGTGAGTTTACGCTGATGTTTGTAGCTACGCTTGGAGCGTTTTATATCGGTGAATATCCGGAGGGAGTAGCGGTGATGTTGTTTTACTCCGTCGGAGAACTGTTTCAGGAGAAGGCTGTTGATAAGGCGAAGCGTAATATCGGAGCTCTGCTGGATGTCCGTCCGGAAGAAGCGGCAGTAGTCAGAGATGAACGTGTCGTTATTGAGAATCCTCAAAGCGTAAAAGTAGGAGAAACAATTGAAATAAAGACAGGAGGAAGAGTTCCTTTGGATGGAATGATGCTCAATGAGGTAGCTGCTTTCAATACGGCAGCATTGACAGGCGAGAGTGTCCCCCGAAGTATCCGGATGGGTGAGGAAGTACTTGCCGGAATGATTGTTACCGATAAAGTAATCCGTATCAAGGTGATCAGACCTTTTGATAAAAGTGCTCTTGCCCGTATTCTGGAACTTGTTCAGAATGCCTCCGAACGCAAAGCACCGGCAGAACTGTTTATCCGTAAATTTGCCCGTGTTTATACTCCGATTGTGATAGGGCTGGCGGTTCTGATTGTTTTATTGCCGTTTATTTATTCCTTGATCACTCCCCAGTTCTTATTTACTTTTAATGACTGGCTATACAGGGCTTTGGTCTTTCTTGTGATTTCATGCCCGTGCGCTTTGGTGGTCAGTATTCCGTTAGGATACTTCGGAGGCATCGGGGCAGCTTCCCGGTTGGGAATTTTATTTAAAGGTGGAAATTATCTGGATGCTGTTACGAAGATTAATACAGTCGTGTTTGATAAGACGGGAACCCTTACCAAAGGTACGTTTGAAGTACAGTTTTGTAACTGTGAATCCGGTGTATCCGAAGAAGAATTAATCCGGATGATAGCCTCGGTAGAAAGCAGCAGTACACACCCCATTGCTAAGGCTGTGGTGAATTATGCCGGACAGCGGGATATCGAGCTTTCCTCTGTAACCGACAGTAAGGAGTATGCAGGTCTCGGACTGGAAGCTGCCGTAAATGGAATTCAGGTTTTGGCAGGTAATGGGCGTTTGCTTTCAAAATTTCAGATAGAATATCCGCCCGAACTTCTTTCCATTACAGATACGATCGTTGTCTGTGCGATAGGAAACAAGTATGCCGGTTATCTGCTATTATCCGACAGTCTGAAAGAGGATGCAAAGATCGCCATTCAGAACCTGAAAGCATTGGGAATTCAAAACATTCAGATATTATCCGGTGATAAACAAAGTATTGTTAGTAACTTTGCAGAGAAGCTGGGTATTTCGGAAGCCTATGGTGATCTGCTCCCCGATGGGAAAGTGAAGCATTTGGAAGAATTGCGCCAACATACGGAGAACCAGGTTGCCTTTGTGGGCGACGGCATGAATGATGCTCCGGTACTGGCTTTAAGTAATGTAGGTATTGCCATGGGCGGACTAGGCAGTGATGCGGCTATTGAAACGGCTGATGTGGTGATACAGACCGACCAGCCTTCCAAAGTGGCTGAAGCGATAAAGGTAGGAAAACTGACGCGAAGGATTGTATGGCAGAATATTTCACTGGCGTTTGGTGTGAAACTGCTGGTACTGATTTTGGGAGCCGGTGGACTGGCTACACTTTGGGAAGCTGTTTTCGCCGATGTTGGTGTAGCACTGATTGCTATCATGAATGCCGTAAGGATACAGAAAATGATAAAATAAAAGAATATGGAAGAAAAAGTTTATCTGGATAAGTTGGCAAAAAGAGACATCAAGCCGACGGCTATCAGACTTCTCATATTGAAAAGTATGATGGAAGCGGGGCGTGCCGTGTCTCAGCTTGATCTTGAAACGTTGCTGGATACGGTTGATAAATCGACTATATCCCGTACAATCACGCTTTTTTTGTCTCATCATCTGATACATAGCATAGACGACGGAAGCGGTTCGTGGAAGTATGCCGTTTGCGATGATTCCTGCAACTGTGTCCTGAAAGACTTGCATTCACATTTTTATTGCGAGAAATGCCATCGGACATTTTGTTTGGAAAAGATTCATATTCCGGTTATCGACTTACCGAAAGGATTCACTTTGCATAGTGTGAATTATGTAGTAAAGGGAGTGTGTGCGGAGTGCTCAAAAGTGTAGGATTAATTGCAGACAAGCAGTAATGGTAAAAGAAAAACACCGGAACTCGAACGGAAAAATATCGTTGAGTTCCGGTGTTTATTATATTAATGATACTGGTTAGTCAATATTGGGATTCAGAGAATGCCAGTCTTTGATTGCCGGGATGATCCCCATTTCAATCACTTCATCGCGAAGTTTGCACAGATGTTCGTAGCTCTTTTCCAGTTCTTCCTGTTCGGAAGGAGATCCGGCCACTTCTTTGTAAGTAACGCCATCTTTCGTAATGGAAGTTTCCATAGCCATCATGATGTGGTCGAACTTACCATTGGAAACATAAGTACCGGCAGGCCAGCGGAACGGTTGTCCACCCATTGCGGCAGCGATCATTTCGATAGAAAGATAAGCCGGGCTTTGGAAAGAAGAACGGCCACGAAGATCGATGATATGTTTGCCACCCTGTATGACACGTACTTTTAATGCTTCCCATTCTGTCAGCGGAAGACGGGTAGTTCCGATGAAATCAGTCAGCGGTTCGCCTTTTACTTTGGTAGTTGAGGCGAATACGGCCATCTGTTCTCCATGTCCGCCATACGTACGGCAGTTTTGAATGTCGGAAGCGGGAATATGGAAATATTTCACCAGTTCATTCTGCAGACGGGTGCTGTCCAGTGCTGCCAGTGTAGAAACCTGGGATGGTTTCAGACCGGAATATAGCAGTGTGATCAATCCTGTGATATCAGCAGGGTTAAAGATGACAACGATATGTTTTACATTCGGACAGTATTGGCGGACATCTTTACCGAACTGAGCGGCAATTTCAGCATTTCCTTTCAACAAGTCTTCACGGGTCATGCCTGCTTTGCGGGCTGCACCACCGGAAGATACGATATAAGAGGCTCCTGTCAATGCTTCTTTGATATCGGAAGTATAAGTCAGATTCACGCCTTCGAAACCGCAGTGATATAATTCTTCTGCCACGCCTTCCAGAGCGGGAGCAAAAGGATCATATAGACAAATATTCGGAGTGAGTTTCATCATCATAGCTGTTTGAGCCATATTGGAGCCGATCATTCCGGCTGCTCCTACAATCGTAAGTTTCTCGTTGGTTAAAAATTCCATAATTATATATGTTTAAAGATGAATAATCTGTTCTTGCTTATTACCGCTACAAAGATAACGACTTAATCGTCCGATTGTTCATCGAAAATAGTTTTGTTTGATAACGAAAAGTTATACCTGTCTGATGAAAGGGATGTGCCTAAAATAGATTATCTTTGCAGAGGATAAGAAACTTTCCTGTATCAATATGAATGACACCACCAAGTAGAGATATGGAAAGTTGCTGGAAATGATTTGGCGACAATGTAATTGTGCTGAACTTCTGTGCATTTCATCAAACAACTTTGTACGAATATAGAATAGGCAAATACTATTCAATTATAGTATCTACTCATGTTTTTTACAATCTCTTTAATTTGTTCTTTGAGTGATGTTGGAGACAATACCTCTATTTCATCACCATGCGATAATAGTTCTTGGCAAAAATCATAGGTCGGCTTTAATAAATACTCAAAAATGGAATAGCTTTTGGTCGTTTCAACTTCACTTTGCGAGTGATGCAAGGGCAAAGCTTTAATATATTGACATTTTTTGCCATATACTTTAATTCGGATTTTATCAATGTTACAAATTTCATCTACGACAATACCGAAACTAAACTCAAAATAACTTTGTGGATCAAAATCTGATGGATAATTAAACGTTATATCCGTAACTTGTAAGTTCTGAATACGATCGAGCGCATAAATCATTATAGTATCATAATAAGGACTGCGGGCTATGATATACCAGCGTTGTTTGAACACTTTCACACAGAATGGTTCAATTGTAAATGTATTAGCTTCTTCTTTCCAATAACTCTGATAAGTAATCTCAATAATCCGGTTTTCCAGCATTGCTTCAATAATTGAGGATAAATATTGTTTTCCGGAGGGGATATCCTCAAACAAGATTCTTTGCTTAAGACGATGGCTTTCGTTAGCTAAGTTATTTATGGCAAAGGTGTTAAGTAACCATTTTTTTATCTTGTCTTTATCGATATCATCGGCATTTTCTATGTAATAATAGTAACCAGCTCGTTTGTTACATTCAATATTGATATCAAACATTGTTTCAATCGCTTTCCGGTGGTTATGGAATGTTCGTAATGGTATTTCTTCTCCGTTACTCATTTCGGTGCGTAACCAGCGCTTATTAATTTCTTCAAATGTAATTTTTCCAGCACGATAAATTGTGTCTATCAACCAAATATATCTGTCAAATAAGCCTTTTGCCATAAAATAAGATTAGTAATTGTATTTATTTTTAAACTATAGTAGAACTCTATGTCCATTCCTATCTATATAATAAGCTTGATTCCCGTGTTTTACCGGAATTAATTGGGCATCTCCACAGCATAGCATTTCATCATATATAAATGGGATCATTATTTCTCCTTCAATGGTAATGCTCCCATATTTCCCTTGAAGGAGAGCTTGAATCCATCCATATTGATCTGACCACGAAATCCAATCATATTCGAATGGAATAATTATCTTTTCGGATATATCAATAACTCCCCATTTTTTTAGAAATTCTACAGCATACAGACCATTCTCCCACAGATAAATTTCCGAATATTTTAGTGGGATCAGAATATTATTATTCAAGTCGATCACGCCCCATTTTCCAGACTCTTCATATGATTCATGCTCTTCAAATCCAATATTGACAGCTATATTTGCTCCTCCGTTATATTTTATATTGTCATATATCGGAGGTATAATAAACTCTCCCTTATCATTTATCAGTCCGCATTTCTCACGACAGCAGGAGTAATTATCAGAGAGAATGGAGTTTTGTACCCAAACTACGGCAGCCTCTTTTATAAAGGGATATGCCGTAGTTATAATTATATTTTCTAAACCCGATTTAGCCATTCTATAGCTTCCGGTATTTGTTGTTTCAAGAAATCATGCCACTTGCCGGGACTAAAATAGCAAGAAGAATGTTTGATGAATATAATATTGATATTATTTTTTGAGTCCAATCTAATCGAGGTTTTCTTAGGATAAGCGTCATTGAGTTTTTCCAGTACATCAATGCCAGTATACTGAACTCCATATTTATCCATTATTTCTTCAAATAAAGTCACTGACTCAACTCCAACAAAAATGCAGTCTGTAGGTTGTAATATGTCAATAATGTGCAGAAAACATTTCCAAGCAATTTTATAGTCATCAATATTGGGACGTTCTTTACTATCTTTTGAATAATCCATTTGCCTTTGGATGAAATTATAGTATGCGATTTCCGATAATGCTGTTTTGTTATCTGATAGAATACCCCTGTCACACAAGGCCTCCATTATATTGGAATATGTTTTGCTAGACCAAGATTTATTAATTAATACCTCATATAAGCAATTTCTAGTGTGTTCTTTATCTCTTATAAGTAATTCTCTCCTTTTCTCATTATTTTCATCACTATCTTCATTGAGATAGTGAGATTCACCAACTACTAAGAGTTTTCGTTTAGCACATTTATAACCTTTCCCCACCCAAGGGAACCACGTAAGATTTTCAATTTTATCAAATTGAGAATCTAATGATTTGTCTAAAATATTGTTCATGACGCTATAGTTTTAATATCATAATAAACCAACCTATATTTAAAAATATTGAGAGTGAAAGACCTGCAAATCGATCAATGGTATATAGCCAGTTTGCTTCAAATAAAGATACACAGCTGTTACGATATAGCATTCGGAGAGAAACAACATCATCAAAGTTTAAGAATGCGTAGATTGCAGATATAAGTCCAATTACACTACTTCCAATAAATAATATCCAGAGGAAAGTCCAACTTAGGAAATTTTGTATTAGTGAATCATCTAAGCCAGGTCTCCAAATGAGAAAGGCTACTATCAGCAAATATTTTATTATTCCTACACCAGCATTTTTCGTTTGTAAGGTTAATCCTCCAATAAAAACTGCAGATAGTATTAGAAGCTCAAGTAGCCCTTTGTGTGAGATTATTGTTCCATCGTCTTTTATTGGTGGATTACTAAATAGAAATATAGCTATTATCGAAAAAATAATGCAAAATATAACTCCTTCAAAATTGGCAATAATCCACGATATAAATGTTTTCATAATATCCTACTTTAATAATTCAACATAAAAAATCACCTTTCGTATAATTTCCATTTCCGGAGTAATTACTACTCCATTTCCATTTCTAACTATTTTCAGAATTACTTTAATTTGTTTTGTCATAGTTGATTAATTTAATTAACCGATATTTATCGGATTATCGATGTTCCGGTTGCCTAAAAAGAAAAAAGGACGCAACACTATCTTTTCTCTATTTTTCGGTTAGGCTCTGGTAAGCCCGGAATCAAAATAGGTAAAACAGTCTGCGCCCTTAGAGGGTACAAACCTGCTTCGACCAATATTTTAGATTCCTTGTTTAATTTACCAGATTTAACCGAATCAAATAATAGTCCGCAAGTTATGCTATATGTCTTTAAATAATCTATTTCTTTTTTGCTGTTTCTTTAGTTCATTTACAAAATTACAAAAACTATTTGAATCAAGAAATAAATCGATAAGATATATCGCAGACTGTTATGTTCGCAAAATAACAACCATGATATGCCAATTCGTTTCACAGGATGCTTGTTTTTACAGAATTATGTGTGTCTTTATGAGGCGGTAGTTTACGTTGCAGGGCAAAGGTTGTGCAAGGCTTAGAACATATAAGATTTCTGGTAAAATACTCTTTGGATAGAGTACGACAGTACGATTTTTATCAGAACCGCTTGCAGCTTGGTCATGTTTGTTCGTTAAGAGTTCGGAACAACCTTAGCCCCTTCAACGAAAATGCCTGACTCCACTTTTCTCTGATTATCGCATAAATCGCTCTTTTACAACCTTCTTTCTGAGCTCTGCTTTTAGTCTCGTTTTTATTTCTTATCTTTGTTCGTTATATAATAAATAGATAAAAGTATGAGTATCGAATTAGGAAAATTCAACCAACTCGAAGTGGTAAAGGAAGTCGATTTCGGTTTGTATCTCGACGGAGGAGATGAAGGTGAAATCCTGCTGCCCACCCGTTATGTACCCGAAGACTGTAAGGTAGGGGATATGTTGAATGTATTTCTTTATCTGGATATTGACGAAAGACTGATTGCCACGACACTGACTCCGTTGGTGCAGGTAGGGCAGTTCGCCTGTCTCGAAGTCTCTTGGGTGAACCAGTTCGGGGCATTCCTCAACTGGGGATTGATGAAAGACTTATTTGTACCTTTCAGTGAGCAGAAGATGAAAATGCAGGTGGGAAGATCCTACGTGGTCCATGCTCATGTGGATGAGGAAAGTTATCGTATTGTAGCTTCGGCGAAGGTAGAACGTTACCTGTCGAAAGATATGCCCGATTATGCTCCGGGTGCGGAAGTGGATATTCTGATCTGGCAGAAGACGGACTTGGGTTTCAAAGCGATTATAGACAATAAGTATAGCGGATTGCTGTATGAAAATGAAATATTCCGTGCATTGGAGACCGGTATGCAGATGAAGGCGTTTGTGAAACAGGTACGCGAAGATGGTAAGGTGGACCTGATACTTCAGAAACCGGGATTTGAGAAAGTCGATGATTTCTCGAAGACACTGTTGGAGTATATTCGGGAACATGGCGGACGGATCAATCTGAACGATAAAAGTCCTGCGGAAGATATTTACGATACCTTTGGTGTCAGCAAGAAAACTTTTAAGAAAGGTGTAGGTGACTTGTATAAGAAACGATTGATTTCTTTGCATGAGACCGGCATCACTTTGGCAGAATCCTAAACAGAATAGGGAAATCCCTATGCAGGAATAGAGAGAATCATTGGGGTGGGGAGTTTTCTCACCCTATTTTTGTGATATCAGTTAAAGATAATAATTTTAAAAACAGATAAGCTATGCGTAAGATAATAATAAGTTTCTGTATTTTGCTCGCTGCCCTTTCTTTAAAAGCGCAGCCTGTCAGCGGAATCCGGATTGATGGCGGAGATACTCCGATTCTTGTTTATTTTGGCGGAAGGCAGATGTGTTATCCTACTACTACTTGTTTCGTTGCCAATCTGAAACCGGGAAATTATACCATTGAAGTGTACGCTTCCCGCCCGACTCGCCCGGGAGAACGTGTATGGAAAGGAGAACGGTTGTATAATGACCGCGTTTACTTTAACGGAAACGAAGTAAAAGATATCATTGTAGAAGAACGTGGAGATATCCGTCCGGGCAGACCCGGAAGACCGGGAACCGGTCAGGGTGGACACCGTCCGGACTATAACCGCTACGATAGAGTGATGAATGACCAACTTTTCAAGAAGTTCTTTGATAGTGTGAAGAATGAGCCTTTTGAAAAAGATCGTATGGGGTTGATTACAACTGCATTGGCGAACTCTGATTTTACATCGGAGCAGTGTCTTCAACTGGTGAAATTCTATACCTTTGATAATGAACGGCTGAAGATTATGAAAATGATGTATCCCAATATTGTAGATAAAGAGGCTTTCTTTACAGTGATCGGTACTCTTACATTCTCCAGTAACAAGACCAAAATGAACGATTTCATCAAGGAATACGAAGGACGCTGATCATACATTAGTTCACTAAAAACGATACGGTTATGAAAAATATACATATAATCCTGTTTTTCACGTTGTGGGTAATACTCGGTAGCTGTTCTACTTATTACGTATCCAACAAGCAAGTGATGGAGGTTCAGCAGGGAATGTCCCGGCAGAATGTAGAAAAAATCTTGGGTAAACCGGATTACAGACGTTTTGACGGAGGTGGCGAGGAATGGGAGTACCACCGGATTTCTTCAGTGCTTTACGGCAACTCGATCAAGATTATTGTATATTTTGCAGATGGAAGAGTTACGGGTATGGATACCTTTAATGGTGATGAAATACTTCTTCCGCCGCCTCCGGTTGTGATGTCTCCTTCCGTTGTTGTAACCAATACGGATCCGGTTCGTCCGCCACGCTATGAAGAAAGTCCCCGTCGCAGAACACTTATGATGCGTGATGAGTTTGATCGTTTTCTTAGTGATTTCCGGATGGTGATCATGTCTGATGAGCAGATTAAATATATAGATGACGTTTTGTTGGATTGCAATTTTACTTCTGCCCAATGCGGAAAGATCATTGATCAGATAAGTGGTTCGGATGCCCAGATGACTGTGATGAAACGTATGTATCCGCAAATTGTGGATAAAGAAAATTTTGCTTCGGTCGTCAATAAGCTCTTTTCGTCTTTTGACCGTGACAAGATGAAGGAATATATCCAGGCTTACCACGGTGACCAACGACCGGGAGACGTAGGATATGTACGGCCCAGAGCTATGAGTTCAGCCGATTTTGACCGTTTCTTCAATGAATATAGAGGTAAATCTTTTGAGTCTGACCGTACCAGGATGCTGGATGAAGTTGTACCTCCTTCGGGATTCACTTGTGCCCAATGCCGTAAATTGGTGGATATGTGTACTTTTCAGACAGATAAAAAGAATATGATAAAGAAACTTTATCCGAAAATCGCAGATAAGAAGAACTTCTCCATACTGACGGATGTTTTCACTTTTGAGATGGACAAAAGAGAGATGAGGGAGTTTGCGGAATCTTACGATAGCGGACGTAACTAAAAAAGAATGAAACCATGAAAAGAATTCTATTTATATTGTTAGTCGTGACTGCCAGTACCACTGTAATGGCGGGAATGAGTACCAGCAAGGTACGTAAGGAGACACGTTTCCTTACTGATAAGATGGCATACGAACTGGACCTGAATAATCCCCAATATAATGACGTGTATGAGATTAACTATGATTTCATTTATTCGCTTCGTAATATTATGGATTATGTAGTACGGGGTGATGAGTGGGCATTGGATGATTACTATGAAGCGCTGGATATTCGCAACGATGATCTTCGTTGGGTGTTGAGCGATGTGCAATACCGCAGATTCTTGGGAGCTGAGTATTTCTATCGTCCGATTTATGTCACCGGGGGAAGATGGAATTTCCGGATTTATATCAATTATCCGAATCGTAGTTTATTCTATTTTGGTGTACCTTATCATTATCGGACTTACTGTGGTGCACATTATCGTCCGCATATTCATCATGTGAGTTATTATCGGGGAAGATATAATAATCTTGTGCACTATCCTACGCCATATCGGGTAAGAGATCAGCGGGTATTCCATTCTTATCGTCGTTCAGACTTCGGTTCTGTACGTTTCCGTCCGAACACTTCTGTTCGTCCGCATAATGCACCTACCCGACCGGGGACTTCGGGACGTCCGGGAACAACGTCACGGCCTAATACATCGGGACGTCCGGGAAATACTTCCCGTCCTCGTCCTGAAACGGACCATAGACCGTCCACTTCAGGCAGACCATCTACATCGGGCAGGCCGTCCACTTCCGGAAGACCTTCCAACTCTGAAAGACCTTCGGTCAATGAACGACCGTCTATTCCAAGCAGACCGTCCACTCCGGGCAGAAATGATAAACCGAATAAGGAAGTAACTCCGGGCAGAGGCCACAACAGAGGTGAAGGAGATCGTCATTCAGGAAGTCGTCCGGGAACGAGTACAAGTACTCCGAATTCTAATCGTCGTCCGGAAACGAATTCAGGGTCTTCGAATTCCAGTCGCCGTCCGACAAGTAGTGGTACGAGCACAAACCGTGGCAGCAGCTCCGGTAGGAACAGCAATTCCGGCAGTAGTTCCAGCAGAGGGAACGTATCCGGCAGATCAACAGAAAGAAGCTCATCTTCAGAAAGTTCGAGAAGCAACAGCAACCGAGGTTCTTCTTCCCGTTCTTCAGAAAGAGAAAGCAGCTCAAGAAGATAAAACCTATTCCTTTATTAATAAATTATTGCTCCTCAGCGGTAGGAGAACTGGACTCCGGCGTTTCGCCGACTAGACTATTCAGGGCGTCGCCCGTAACTTGGATATCGGGGCGGATACTATCCGCCTCGATTTCACTTATTAACCCTTTCTTGGCGAGGCGTCCGGCAATCAGCTTATAATAGCCTTCCATATTCTCTTTTAACCGTCCGTTTTCCGCAAAGGAACTGCGGAAGTGTTTAGGCTTCGGGATAATAGAAGCTAGAAAAATACTTTCTTCGGTCGTGAGTTGCGAAGGGCGTTTGCCGAAATAATAGGCAGAGGCTTCCTGAATACCATAAACCAGCGGTCCCCATTCGGCTATGTTCAGATAAACTTCATACATACGTTCTTTAGAAGTCAGCCTTTCTGTCTCTATCAGCCATACGATGAGCGCTTCTTCCAATTTGCGGGCAAAGTTCTTGTTCCGGTTGAGAAATACGTTTTTTACCAGCTGCATGGTAATTGTGCTGCCTCCTCTGGCGAAACGTTCGACTTGCAGGTCATAAATCAAAGCTTCACGCATTGCATCAGGCAAAAAGCCCTTGTGGTAGAAAAAAGCTCCGTCCTCACTTTGCATGACAGACATTCGCAGCAATGGAGAAATGCTGTCCAAAGGAGTAAAATGTTCCCATGAAGGTCCGACAGGAAATGTTTTGACCGGTATTCCGTTTTCATAGGCGGTATAGATAAACTCTTCACTCATTTTTGAAAGAGATGTTGCACCATATTCTATTATCCGAAAATCTTTTTCTTTCAATTCGGACTCAAACTTAAGGCTGTCTAGTCGGGCAAAATCTATATCTAACAGAAAATGATAAGCCAGCTCACCACTTGTTTTTATACCTTCCAGATTGCTGAATAAGCCTTTGGGCAAAGAACTGAATAGTTCGTCGGCCGGAAACCATGATTTATCTGTGGCAGCAGTGAAGTGCCATTGATTTTCATTCTTTTCTGCCCGCAGATAAGGATGAAATTTTATTTGGTTGAATAATACCGTCGTCGTACTGTCCAGTTCCAGCGTTTGCTTGCCGATATTCATCTGATACGTGAGTTGTCCGCGATCCAGATGGATCACTTCGGGAGAGAGTGCTTTGTGAAATACATCAAGTCCGTTTACTTTCGCCGTACCGTCAAGTTGCAGTTGGTTTTCGGTACGATTTTCTTTAGTCATACTATAATATAAGGTATCGAAAGTAACTTCTGCTCCAAAACGGCGGTTGATATACGGTAGTGAAACTTTCTTTTGCTCTGTGGCAAAAAGTTCTGCCTGCAGGGTATGTACCTTTCTGTTCAGTTCTCCTGCTACTTTCCATTGTTGAGTCAGTGTATCTTCTTTTATTTTGATAGTGGACTGAAAGCGATTGTTTTCGATTGTAAAGGTGGGGATATTGACTGTTACGAAATTGCTGTCTTTTCGTTCGGTTATATTAAGTTGAGTCAGTTGACCGTTTTCGGGGAAGAAACCATATATTAAGTTTAATATTCGGTTGATGCGATGGGCGTAATTGGTTTCTATGACCGGCTCTGTGGTTGCTTCTGGGTGGTGTCCGGAGAATAGAAAATCATAGTTGGCTGCACTGTCCCGTTTGATAAAAGCGATTGCCAGTCCATTCATGTGGACGTTGCGGACTTCAATATTTCCTTTCAGCAGTTTCCAAAAATTCAGTCTGACATTGACAGATTGTAGTGTAAGAAGGGTATCCCGTTGGTTGGGAACGATGGAAAGCCCTTGCAGGGTAATTTCGCTACATCCCTTCATTTGTAGATTCTGATAATGAATTTGCAGTCCGTATGTTTGTTCGATATGAGTCGTACGCTTGTTAGTTATGCTTTGCAGAAGCATATTGCGGCTCAAATAGATACTGATAAGGCAGATAAACAAGCCTCCTCCGATTGATAGAAGAAGAATACTTTTTTTGCTGTTCTTTTTCATCTTTTGCCTTTAATAAGTTATTGGCTGCAAAGGTAGATAATATTCTGTTCAACAAGATATAAGCAGTCTTTTTTTATTAGTGTGTCCGATTATGAGCGTACAACTGTTCATTTTCGTACATCTCAATTTTTCTTCTTTGCGCTGACTATTAAGTATTTATCTTTTTGGCATGCCCATTGCATTTATATATTCGAAGGCGGGCAACAAAAGAAATGAAAAAAAAGTTCAGATAGTTGCAACCATTCCATATAGACGTTCCGTCTAATAAACAGAAGAACAAAAAAAGAAAGTTGAACTAATAAAAAATATACAATTATGAAAACTACAGTATTATTCAGAATGATGGTTTTAGTGGCAATGGTAGTTGCCGGTATCGCCAATACAGAGTTGAAAGCACAGGACAATAACTTCATTACTAATGAAGAGAAAGTAGATGATCTTGTTGTTTCGAAGGTGATTTACAGACTGGATGGTTCTCTCTATCGTCACATGAAATATGATTTTACTTATGATGATCAAAAGAGAGTAACAGCTAAAGAAGCTTTCAAGTGGGATTCATCCACTGAAAAATGGATTCCGTATTTCAAGATCGATTATGCTTATTCTTCTAATGAAATCACATTGGTATATGCACGTTGGAATAATTCTCACAGAGCTTATGATGATTCTGTAGAAAAGAGTGTTTATGAACTGAATGATGCTAATATGCCGATCGCGTATATGAACTACAAGTGGAATGACTATAAATGGATTGAAGAATCAGCCGGCAACTGGGCTATGAATATACAGACTCCGGTGACAGATGAAGCAGACTTGCTACTTGCCGGAAGATAACAATACCGGGGATTGTGAAATTCTCTTTCTCTCTTAAGGTTTTAACAAACGAAAACGGTGGATTACCCAAACGAGGGAATCCGCCGTTTTTATTGTATCTGTCTGAAACCGGTGCTGTTTACTAGGTTGTTCTATTTAATGAGCGGCAGATATTCTCCATATCCTTCTTCTTTCATTTTTTCTTTCGGGATAAAACGCAGCGAAGCACTATTGATACAATACCGCAATCCGCCTTTGTCCTTTGGCCCGTCTGTAAATACATGTCCTAAATGCGCATCTCCTGTCTTGCTGCGTACTTCTGTCCGTATCATTCCGTGAGTAGTATCTTTCTTCTCTGCGATCAGCTCTTTCTGAATAGGTTTGGAAAAACTGGGCCATCCACAACCGGAATCAAATTTGTCTGTGGAAACAAACAACGGTTCTCCGGTAGTGATATCTACATAAATGCCGGGGCGGTGTTCATTCCAGAACTCATTATGGAAAGCCGGCTCTGTGGCATTTTTCTGAGTCACTGCATACTGTTCGGCAGATAATTTCTTACGGAGAGTGGCATCGTCCGGTTTTTGAAAAGTTGGGGGCTTGGGAGCATTCGCTTTTCGTGCCATTTCAAATAAAGCCAGATTGATATGGCAATATCCGCCCGGATTCTTATCCAGATAATCCTGATGATAGACTTCTGCCGGATAAAAGTTTGTCAACGGTTCCACTTCAACGGCAATCGGTTTGTTGTATTGAGTGGCTAATGCCTGGATCGCCTGATTGATGGTGGAGAGATCGGCTTTATTGATATAATATATACCGGTTCTGTACTGTGTACCACGATCGTTCCCCTGTCGGTTGAGGCTGGTCGGATCGATTGTCTGAAAATAGAGGTTGAGCAATAAACTCAGATTTACTTCTTCCGGATCATAAACAACCTTCACTGTTTCGGCAGCATTTGTCTTGCCCGAACACACCTGTTCATAACTGGGATTGGCAACGGTGCTGTTGGCGTATCCCACCTGAGTACTTTCTACTCCTCTGATTTGTTTCAGGAAGTGTTCGGTTCCCCAAAAACATCCTCCTGCAAAATAAATTTCCGCTTGACTTTTCATTGGTTTTGCAATTCCTAAAAATACATTACTAATTGTTAGAATCACTGCGATGATTATATGTTTCATAACTGTTGGTTCTTTCTATAGTAACGGATGAACCGGTGGATATGTTTTAGAAATCTCTTACATAAATAACAAGTGCTTTTGGGGAAGTTTGAAAACATGAGTAAATCCTTAAAAATAGAATACGTTTCCGATGTATTCTATTTTTAAGGATTTTGATAAATAGCTGGAAATCTGTTCTATTCTATGATTTCTCCTTTGTAGAAATCCAGTATTTTAGTACGGAATAGATAATCGTATTTAGCTTGCAGTTTATCCGACAGTGCTTTGGTCAGGTTTAGTTTCGCTTCATTGTATTCCACAAAAGTAGCTTTACCGTTATTGAATTTTTCGCTCATCAACCGAAAAGATTCTTCGTTGGCTTTCACTGCAACTTCGCTGGAGGTATATTTACTTTCTGCAGCTACTGCATTATACCAGGCTTGCTGGATTTCTTTATAAAGTACTTTCTTGGCGTTATCCAGCTGCAAAGCAAGGTTTGACTGTTGTAGGCGGGCAGTGCGTACCCGATTACGAGTGCTAAAACGGTTGAAGATCGGAACGCTCAGGTTGAAAGAAATAGATTTGCTCAGGTTATTTTTTAATTGACGGGCAAAACCGGATTCTGCTTCACCGTTGAGTGTATAGTAGCTGCTTCCTAGCCCTGCACTGAAAGAAAGTTGGGGGTAGAATTCACTTTGAGCGATACGAATGTTTTTTAAACTACCTTGTAAGCGATATTCTGCTGCCTTGATGCCGGGCTTATAGGCAATCGCCTGGATATAAATGTCATCCGGAGCTGTTAGAGGTTCAAATTTCAGTTCTTCTTTTGGATTCTCAAGAACGAAACCTTCCGGTGTAGGCAGTTCTAATAACTGGCTGAGACTTAATAATGACAATTTATATGTATTGTCTGCCTGTACGGCTGTCATCTCATCCTGTGCTACACGTGCCTGCGCTTCAGCTACCTCCGCCGGTGAAGCCTTGCCGACATCATGCAGTCCTTTGATACGTTTCAGCTGATCTTTGCTTAACTCAACCTGATTTTGTGCTACCTTGTTCAATTCCAGATTGAAAAGCACTTGCAGATAGGCAGAGGTAACATTGATTGCAATATCCTCTTTGGCTTTATTCAGGTCCTCGATAGCAGCCTGTAAATTGAGCTTGGCAAGGGAATATTGATTGGATAATTGTAAGCCTGTGAAGAGAGGTACATTAGTACTTAAGTTCACTCCCGTACTGGAACTGTTAGTATCACTATATGAATTATCTTTCGGAGAAGCTGTACGTCCCCAGCTCCACCCCTGGCTGATACCACCATTTAAGTTCGGCAGACGTGCCCATTTAGCGGTGTTTACACTAATCTTATTTTGTTCGGCTTCATTGGCTGTCTGGCGGATGTCGATGTTATGCTCGATGGCATAGTCGATGCATTGCCGTAAAGTCCATGTCTGCGGAGTGGTATCCTGTGCTTGAACAGAACCGATACCGGTTCCGCTCAACAGGATGATTGCCATCATTTTATTGATTACTTTCATTGGATGTCAGTTATTTATCTTTTTTCTCAGCACCGCGTAACTTGGTCTGAGCGGTTACACCTTTTTTTATCTCAATCTTGATACCGTCACTCATTCCGGTAGTCACTTGTGTACGTTCGAATTTCTGTTGTGGTACGGAGTCCGTCATGATATATACAAACGTAGAGTCACCGCTGAACTCAATCGTACTTTCGGGTACTGCCAGTACTTTGCTGGCACGCTGGAGCACAATCTCTGCATTGGCGGAATAGCCGGAACGAATCTGCACGGTATCCGGAACTGTGATAGCAGCTTTGATTTCAAATTGATTGGCTCCGTTGGTTTCTACTCCTTTCGGTGAAATATATTCGAGAATAGCATCAAAAGTCAGATTCTGTAAAGCTCCGATCGTCAGTTTAATCGGCATTCCCTCATGGATGCGACCCACTTCGGTTTCGTCAATATTTCCCCTGAAAATCAGATCGTTCATGTTTGCTACCGTAGCAATGGTAGTACCGTCGTTGAATGTATTACTCATGATTACGGAGTTACCGGCTTTCACTGGTACGTCCAGAATTAATCCGTCAATAGTAGAGCGGATCATGGTGCTACTGAATGAAGCACTGTTTTTAGTGATTCCTTCTTTTATAATTTCCAGATTATCTTTGGCAGTCTGATTCTCTTCCCGTGCCTGCTTTACCGCTACTTCTCCTTTTTCGTAATCTTCACGACTGATAAGCTGATCTTCATATAACTTCTTGATACGGGTAAAGTCTGTTTCGGCCTGCTTTGCATTGATCTCTGCCAGGCGGACACGACTTTCTGCGGAGTTCAGTTGTCCGAGTTCGGGAATTACTTTGACTTTCGCGATCACTTCCCCTTTTTTTACGCTCTGTCCCGCTTCTTTGAATACCTCGTCTACAATACCGGAAATCTGAGGCTTGATTAAAATTTCATCTCTCGGCTCTACCTTTCCGGTGGCTACTGTAGTCTTTTCAAGGTCCGTGACTTCTGCTGCCAGTGTTTCATATACGATCACTTTAGGCTTGGATTTCTGATAAAGAAATACGAACGTTCCGACAAGGATTATGGCAATAATTACCAATAATGTGATTTTCAGATACTTTTTCATCTTGAATATATATGTTTAATTTTTAATTCTTCATTTAACTCTCAACTTTCCACTTCTACTCATCTCTGATCGCTTCAATCGGTTTGATAGCCATCGCACGGTAAGCAGGTGCCAGTCCTGCCAACATACCTAATGCGATCAGCAGGGCACAGGTTCCGACTGCTAATCCGAAGCTGACCTGGAAATGAGCATCTCCTCCGTTGGAGTTCGCTCCCATCTCAACCAGTTGCAGCACCATGACAGCGAAAGAAATTCCGAACATGCCGGCGATGGTTGTCAAGACCATGCTTTCAGATAAGATTTGCTGCAGGATGTCTTTGGGGCGTGCACCGATGGCACGGCGTATGCCGATTTCTGTAGTGCGTTCTTTCACTGTCACCATCATGATATTCGATACACCAATGGCGCCTGCCAGCAAGGTACCCAAACCTACCATCCAGATCAGAATATGGATACCGGTGAATAAGTTGTCTACCATGGAAAACATAGCCTCAGCGTTCAGATACATAAGCGCCTGCTTGTCATTAGGAGCAATATAGTGTGCTGCCTTGATGATTTCTTCCATTTGGGGTTGTACATCGGAAACCTTTACGCCCCGTTTGACGGTGAAGCAGATTACATCAATTTGTCCGCCCAGATTATAAGTCTGCTGCATGGTGGTGAATGGAAGGGTAACAGCCTCGGAGGCACGGCCCTGTATGTTCATATCTCCTTCGGAAGAAGACATGCCGATGACTTGATAGTAGATGCCGTCTACCCGTACATATTTGCCACACGGGTCTTCTCCCGGTTTGAACAGGCTTTCGTAAACACGCTTGCCAATAACGCAGACCTTACGCGCTTCACGGATATCTACGTCGTTGATAAAACGCCCGTATGCCATTTCTTGTGATTCGATATGGAGATAGTCGGGATATAATCCTTTCACACTACAATCGTATTCCTTGTCTCCATAAATAGCGTTGGATCCCCAACGGGCAACGGAAGGGGTGATGACTTCCACATCCTTTACCTGCGAGCGGAGGCGTTCGATGTCGATGGCTTCCAGATCCCACCAGCGTCCTTTACGAAATCCTTTGTAGGCTTCTCCCGTTTTTTGGGCGGCAAGGAAGCCGGAGTTGGTGGCAAATCCCTCAAAGTTCTTTTGCATCATATCCTGCAATCCCTGTCCGCCGCCGATAAGCGCCACGAGCATGAAGATTCCCCAGAATACGCCGAATGCCGTTAGCAGGCTTCTCGTTTTATTTCTTGTGATGGTGATGAGGATTTCCTCACAAGTATCTATGTCTATTCTCATAATCTTTAATCGGCTCTAAGTGCTTCGATCGGTCGGATGCTGACTGCTTTGCGGGCAGGGAACAATCCGGCTAATGTTCCGGCTATTACTAATGTGAGTGTAGCTTGGATGGCGATTCCTATGTCGACCGTTGGATTCAGGAATACCGTTTCGGACCATATACCGTTGTCCATAGTCTGGTTGCCGAAGGCATTGTTCATCCATTCAGTGGCTCCAATACCTGCAACCATACCTATATATCCGAATATGGTGGTAATCGTGACGCTCTCTACGATAATCAGCCAAAGGATAGAAAGTGGTTTGGCTCCGAGCGCTTTGCGGATGCCAAATTCTCGGGTACGCTCTTTAACGGTAATCAGCATAATGTTCGAAACTCCGACAATTCCGCTTAATAAGGTGAAAATGCCAATCACCCAAATGGCAATACGAAGCATCGCCGATCCTTGCTGTTGCTGCAGATAATTGGTGAAACGGTTCCATATCCAGATGGCGCTATGATCGGTCGGGTCAAAACGCTGGTTGGCGCCGATCACTTTACGGTAGTGGGCTTCGAATTCCTCGTTAGATTCTATTGTTTCCAAATTCTTGGTGGTCATGATGAGGTTATTCAGCTTGTCTCCTTTATTATAAATCGTTTGCAGGGTTGTGAACGGAAGATAAGCATCGCTGTCTCCGCTGTCACCTTTGTCATTGTACAGTCCTACTACCTGATAGACAACATTGCCCGCATTCACGAATTGTCCGATGGGGTCAGTATGTGTTTTGTCGAACAGGATTTCGGCAGTCTTTTTGTGGAGTACAATTACTTTCCGTCGTTCTTTAATGTCGATTTCGTTAATGAAACGTCCCTTGAAAAGCTTTACTACTTCCACTTCCGTATGGTTGGGATATACTCCGGAAAGATTCAGGTTGACATATTCCGGTCCGAAGCTAAGGTTCACACCTCCCTGATATACGGTTGCTCCGGCCTTGATGACATGATCCGGAAAATTTTTATTGGTCGTATTCAAGTCTTTGTTATCCAGTCGTATCCGCCTTCCTTCCTTCAGACCGTCGTATGATTTACTGGTCCATCCCGGAAAAATTTTGATGGAGTTCATGGCCCGTTCCGAAGCCGACTGTTCGAATGCGTGAATCAGCCCGTTGCCGGCACCCAGCAGGACGATGAGCATAAATATTCCCCATGCGACGGCAAATCCGGTGAGAAAAGTCCTCAACTTATTGCGTTTGATGGTACTATATATTTCTTGCCAAATATCAATCATATTTTAAGTAATAAGTTATAAGTAATAGGTAATAAGTAATAGGTAATAAGTAATAGGTATTAAGTATTAGGCTGCGCTGTGACCGCATGGAATTAATACTTAATACTTATTACCTATTACTTATTTCATAATTCCGTTTTGGCCGAATGGAGAGGCGTCGTGGTCGAGGTTCTCTTCAATCCGTTCGATAATACCATCTTTGATATGGATGATCTTGTCCGTTTGGTTGGCAACACCGCTTTCGTGGGTTACGACGACGATGGTCATTCCCATTCGATGCAAGTCTTTCAATATCTGCATTACTTCTACGGAAGTTTTGCTGTCCAGAGCACCTGTCGGTTCGTCGGCAAGGATGATCTGCGGCTGGGTGATTAATGCGCGGGCGATGGCTACACGTTGTTTCTGACCGCCACTCATCTCATTTGGCATGTGGTGTGCCCACTCCTTTAGTCCCAGCCGGTCGAGATATTCCAGAGCGAGTGCATTTCGCTTTTTGCGGCTTACACCTTGATAAAACAGGGGCAGTGCCACGTTTTCTACGGCGTCCTTGAATGATATCAGGTTGAATGACTGGAAGATAAATCCGATCATACGGTTTCGATACTCGGCGGCTTTCGTTTCGCTCAAGTCTTTGATAAGTACGTTGTTCAGATAATAATCCCCCGTATCGTAGTTATCGAGTATTCCTAATATGTTTAGTAAAGTAGATTTGCCTGAACCCGAAGCTCCCATGATGGAAACGAACTCACCTCGCTGAATGTCGAGATTGATGCCCTTGAGTACATGGAGAGGTGCTCCGTTGTTGTAGGTCTTGTTAATGTCTGTTAGTTTTATCACAATTTCCCTTATTAAGTTTCTTTTTTCTTTTTATTTTTCACTATTAGACGCATGAAAGATACGAAAAGTTGCAAACAGAGTGAACTTTTTTGAAAAAACATTTTGTAGACTCAATCTTCTTTACGTAATTTGTGTGCAGTAAACTTTATAATTAACTAACCCTTTTAAATAAAGTATCATGAATTCAAACATGGAGAAACCCTACGTAGTAGGTATTGACATAGGCGGAACAAACACCGTCTTTGGGATTGTAGACGCACGCGGAACTATTATTGCCAGTAGCTCGATTAAAACAGCCGGCTATCCGACTGCTGCAGAATATGCTGACGAAGTATGCAAAAACTTGCTTCCGTTGATCATTGCTAATGGTGGTGTAGATAAGATCAGAGGTATCGGTGTCGGTGCTCCTAATGGTAACTATTATACCGGAACTATTGAATTTGCTCCGAACTTGCCTTGGAAAGGAATTCTTCCGTTGGCTGCTATGTTTGAAGAAAGACTGGGTATTCCTACTGCTTTGACCAATGATGCTAATGCTGCTGCTATCGGTGAAATGACTTACGGCGCTGCCCGTGGTATGAAAGATTTTATTATGATCACTCTGGGTACAGGTGTAGGTAGCGGTATCGTTATCAACGGTCAGATGGTTTATGGCCATGACGGTTTTGCCGGAGAATTGGGCCACGTAATTGCACGTCGTGACGGTCGTGTTTGTGGTTGCGGTCGTAAAGGTTGTCTGGAAACTTACTGTTCGGCTACCGGTGTAGCTCGTACTGCTCGTGAATTCCTGGCTGCTCGTACTGATGCAAGCTTGCTTCGTAATATTCCTGCTGAAAACATCACTTCAAAAGATGTATATGATGCAGCTGTACAAGGTGATAAACTGGCACAGGAAATCTTCGAATTTACAGGTAATATTTTAGGTGAGGCTTTGGCAGACGCTATTGCATTCTCCAGCCCTGAAGCAATTGTATTGTTCGGTGGTTTGGCTAAGTCGGGTGATTATATTATGAAGCCGATTCAGAAAGCAATCGATGACAATATCCTGAATATCTACAAAGGCAAGACTAAATTGCTTGTTTCCGAACTGAAAGATTCTGATGCTGCTGTACTGGGTGCCAGTGCTTTGGCTTGGGAATTGAAAGATCTGAAAGAATAATATCATTTTTTTAATAATAAAGGTAATTGGATCCCCGGGGGCGTTGAGTTTCCGGGGATTTTTTGTATGTGTTGTTTCTCAAAAGTTGTATCTACAGGAAATAAAACTGGATATTCTGTAGTTTTTTGCGTTATATTGCGTCTAATGTATAGACGATTAATCAAAATAAGATGAAAAAATTGGAAATAGAGTTTGAGCAAGTTGTGAAGCAATATAAAAATACAATTTACACTGTATGTTTTATGTTCTCTAAAGACTCCCGGGAAGTGAACGATCTTTTTCAGGACGTGTTAGTTAATCTTTGGAAAGGTTTCGATACATTCAAAGGAGAAAGTAATATAGGAACATGGATATGGCGTGTAAGTCTCAATACTTGCATTTCATCAGACAGGAAAAAGAAGATTGTTTCTGTACCTCTGATTATGGGGATTGATCTGTTTGAAGATAGGGACGAAGATACAACACAGATAAAGATGTTGTATAACAGAATTAGTCGCCTGAAACATTTCGATAGGGCGATAGTGCTATTATGGCTTGAGAATTTCAGTTATGAGGAAATTGCAGCTATTGTAGGAATTTCTGTGAAGAATGTTTCCGTTCGCTTATTTAGAATTAAAGAAGAATTAAAAAAAATGTCTAACAACTAGAAAATATATGGGTATGGAAGAATATATAGATACGATTGAACTTAAACAAATGAAAGAACAGATAGCTATTCTTAACAGCAAGTTGGATGCGGAGGTCGTTGTTAATGAGAAGTTGTTACGTAAGGTTATTAAAAATAAGGTGTCGGGAATGAATCGGTATGTAGGGATTATGAATTCATTGGCATTATTACTTATTCCGTTTTATATTTGGGCATGTCCTTATTTGGGAATATCATGGTGGTTTTGTAGTGTGTTTTGTTTGTTCCTGTTTATAGCAGTTATGCACGGCTATTTTACGCATAAACGATTACGAACAAATGATTTAATGAGTGAGGATTTACTGGTGGTAGCTCGAAAGTTGATGGAAATAAAATCCCGTTATTCCATTTGGCGTAAATTTAGTATTCCATTTATTATTATACTTTTGTGTTGGCTCTTTATTGAACTGCAATTGGCAGGAAATAGCAATATTATAATTTTTTGTGTTAGTCTTATTTTTTCATTTAGGGAGGGATATAAACAGTATCACATGATGCAGCGCAAATTGGATGAAATTCAGCAGGAGATAGATGAAATTATGAAAGAGTGATCATTTCAGAAAGCAAAGGTTGGAAAATTATTATCAGGACATTTTATGCATTTAGGATTTCAATAAAACTTCTTCAACTCCAATAACTCTATGAATACGCGATAGATTTTGTTTTTAGGATTCTTGATATGTTTGTGAAAATTCTGTTTGACTATTGTTTTGTTCGTTTTGTCGATGATCTTTTGTCTTTTTGTTCGGTGATGTAATTGTTTGTTGGATGATATGATATTTGTAGACTGTTGGGGATATGAGATGAAATAGAAATAAAATCCCTTGGAAATAGATAAAATTGCAATGTATAGCAAGTAAGATGAACTTGGTTTTAAAGGAAGCTTCCGTTCCTTTAAAACCAACGCCTCGTTCCTTTAAAACCAAAACCACTTTTTAATCCTTTGAAAACTTGCATATTGCTTTGGTTTTATGCAGAAAAACAGTTGTATATTGCATATTTATAGGTGATTTTATGCAATAATTTGTCTGAAACACAGATTTTTCTCTGTTTATTAATAATGTAAATCTTAAAAATGGGACATTGAATTCCGCTTTCTCTATTGTTGCCAATCGAACAATATAGACTTTTGCGATGATGACACTATCCTGATCACATACTGTCAGTATCCGGTAGGTATGGTAACACTATACCAGTAGGATGGTGTCACTATGTTCAAACGCTCGTTATGACAAAAGTATGGAAGAGAAAGACTTGAAATAAAAAAGAGGAAATCCCGTTACCGGAACTTCCTCTTTTTTATTTCGAATCTCAGAGTTCAGCTTAGTTGTTAACTCTTTTTTCTTTGATTCTAGCTTTCTTACCAGTAAGAGCGCGCAGGTAATACAATTTAGCGCGACGAACTTTACCTACCTTGTTCACTTCGATGCTATCGATAGCCGGTGATTCGATTGGGAAAATTCTTTCTACACCTACAGTACCTGACATTTTACGTACAGTAAAACGTTTCTTGTCTCCGTGACCGGCGATTTTGATAACAACACCACGGTACAACTGTACACGTTCTTTGTTACCCTCGATGATACGATATGCTACTGTTACAGTGTCTCCTGCTTTGAAGCTCGGGTGCTGTTTACCGGTAGCAAATGCTTCTTCTGCAATTTTAATTAAATCCATTGTTGCTATTATTAAATTGTTTTATCGTTACAACGCAACATACCAAGTATCTCTTCTCTTGACAGCGATTGCGCGAAAGCGGTGCAAAGTAACGAATTATTTATCAGATAGCCAAATGTTTTGGAGAAAATGATCGGCTGTGAGCTGGTATCGAATGTTTTTGGGGTTACATCAAACAAATGTGGCAATAGATTTGTATCTTTATGATTGGGAATAGGAAAAAAGGCACTGCCGGGGAATGTGGAGAAGGGTTCACTTCTCTTTTGCAGCAGCCTTTATTGATCATTTTAAACAGTAAAAAATGGGGAATTTAATTTCATTTATGAAGAAGGTAGCCGACGGGCTACGGGAAAGTGGGAATTATGGGACCGCCCATATTTACAGGAGTAGCATGAGTGCAATCCTTGCATTCAATGAAAGCGGGAATCTGCCTTTCCGAAAAGTGACTCCGGAGTTTTTGAAAAGTTTTGAAGCGTATCTGCGTGGAAGAAATTGTAGCTGGAATACGGTTTCTACTTATATGCGTACGCTGAGAGCTGTGTACAATCGAGCAGTAGACCGACGCATTGCACCTTATGTACCGCATCATTTCCGGTATGTCTATACGGGGACACGTGCTGATAAAAAGCGTGCATTGGAAAAAGAGGATATGGAACGTCTTATGAAAGATATTCCGAAACAGCTGCACTCGGGAAACAGGGAATTGCAGCGTGCTCGTGGTTTTTTCATATTAATGTTTTTGCTGCGTGGTATGCCTTTCGTCGATCTTGCTTATCTGAAAAAACATGATATAGACGGAAATGTCCTTACTTATCGTCGGAGGAAAACAGGCAGAATGCTGACTGTGACTCTTTTGCCGGAAGCGGTGAAATTGATCAAACAGCATATGAATACCGATCCTGCTTTTCCTTATCTCTTTTCGTTGATTTCCAGCAAGGAAGGAACGGAGGAGGCATATAAGGAATACCAGTTGGCATTGCGCAACTTTAATTATCAGCTGATGATTCTGAAACAAGTGCTGGGACTGACTACGGATCTGAGTTCATATACAGCGCGTCACACATGGGCTACGATGGCTTATTATTGTGAGGTGCACCCCGGTGTCATTTCAGAAGCGATGGGACATTCATCTATCACTGTCACAGAGACTTATCTGAAACCTTTCAAGAATAAGAAAATTGATGAAGCGAATGTAATGGTCTTCTCTTCCTTTAGGAAGTCTTTCTCGGTAGGTAATTGTTTGAATTAAAGCCTGTTACTTTGTAGGTAACGGGGAGATAATACGCTGCAAAGATGAACATATTTTGGAAAACATGCAAACAAAAAAGATATTTTTTCTGATAAACTACTAAAAAAAGGAAATACACCAAACAAAACTGCGGATTTTTTGTGAAGAACACACCATGCTCTCTTATTATTGCAAAAGATTTCCCTCCCCTCTGCTGCTATTCTAAAGCAGGGGTTAAATATATTTTGATACTTATGTTTCTTGTCTACCCTTTAGACGCTTCTTCAGAAGTAGCTACAGGCTGTTTCCCGTTACCTACAAAGTAACGGGCGAATATTATTTGAACTTAGTGTTTAATAATATATTATTAATGTAATTTTTAAGTAGTTATGAAGAAAAAATTTATTAGAGTGATGTTTTTCGGAGCATTGGCGCTAACCACATTTTCATATGTAGGTTGTAAGGACTACGATGACGATATCGATCGGTTAGAGCAGAAGATAACCGAAAATGCCAACGCTATTGCGGAAATCAACAAGCTGATCGAAGGGGGATCTGTGATCACAAAAGTTGAGAACATTACCGGTGGTGTGGAAGTAACATTGAGCAACGGTAAGAGCTTTACCATTAAAAATGGTGATGCCGGAAAAGATGGTACTCAGTGGACGATTGGTGAAGACGGATACTGGTATCAAGATGGTAAGAAAACAGAGTTCAAGGCTAAAGGTGATAAAGGAGAACCGGGCACTCCGGGCGAGCCGGGTACTCCAGGTAAAGACGGTGATACCTATATTCCGGGTGAAGACGGATTCTGGTACAAGAATGAAGTGAAGCCGGAAAACAAGACTGATAAGACTTGGATTGTCCCAGGAGTTGTTTCTGTTGCTGATATGGGTGACTACTATATCTTCAGTAATCTGAAGAATGAAGCTGGTGAAGCAACTTCTGCTACAGTTTATAAATACTCTGCTACTTTTGTTTCTTCTTTAGTACATGTACCTTCAAATATCAATAAGGATTTAGGAGATGTTGTATTCTTGCCAGTTATTGCATATGATAACAACTCGAAGAATACGGCTGTGTATGAGTATAATAGTAGTAATCAACCATTATATCGTACTTTGGTTAATGGATGGGCGGAATATGAATATAAATTGAATCCTGCTAATGTAAATCCTCAATATTATACTGGAATATCGTTTGTTGAACAAACAGCTACAACAACTACCAGAGCTACTGAAGTTGGGTTACCTTTGGCTAAAGTAGTAACTACTACAGACCGTGGCAGATTGATAGTAAAGGCCTCTGCTGGTGATAACGCCAATAACCCAAATGCGTTCAAAATGTATAAAGATGATTCTGAACAGGGTACTGCTTATGATAATCCAGATGGCAAACCGATGAAAGAATCTACTAAATACGGTGAGGCTGGTAAAGTGAATATGCTTGCCTACATGGTTAAGAATACGAATGAACAACTTGGTGAGACTGCAAATATCAATGTAGTATCTGATTATGTTGCTACAAAACGTATGGTGGTTGAACAAGAGGAAACTACTATTGGTTTTGCTGTTGATGCAGATAAATATGCTGATCCTACAGTAAAAGCTCCGGCTCTTCCTTTGTTGTCTGATATGTACAAGAAGGCAGAAACTAAGGTAAACGATTATTTAGCAAGTCTTCCTGTTAATTTGAAATTTTTGTATACTGCTGATCCTTTGGATTTGGAACCATTGCTCACAGGTTTGGCAACAGAATTCCATACTAACACAGGCTTTGACGCAGATGAAAGTCAATATGTATTGACTGATCTTGGTTTTGAAAACGTAACATTCCAATATGAGGCAGTGAGTTATATGGATGCTGAAGTTGATCAGACAAAACGTTATCTGAAATTGGATGGTAGCAAAATTTCTGTAATCGACAAACAATCTGCTTCTATCGGGCGCCAGGCTGTTTTGAAAGTAAAGATGTATGTAGATGGCAAATTTGTTATGAGTAAGTTGATGAAGATTGAGTTTGTAGAACAAGAGCAACAGACTAAAGACTTTGTTAATACAGATTTGAAAGAACAGACGTTGGCTTGTACAGCTTTGTATGGTGGCGGTGCGAAGTTGGCAGCAGCTACTGCATATCAGACTGCTACTGTTGTGGAAGGTCTTAAGATAGACTTCGACCAATACTTTAATGCATTACAAGTAAGCAAAGCTAAATTCGTAGAATATTATGGTGGAGGTAATCCGACTGTGGAAGTAACGAAGGATGGCGTTAAATTTGATGGCTGGAGCTTTGATTCTGAAGAAGCAGGTAAGAATTTGACAATCGATTATTCTAACATCGAAGGATCTGCTATTACTGACAATAACAATGTATACTTCGGATTGAAGAACCAGTTGCGTGCCGGTACTTATGTGATTAAGTTTACTTATTCTACAACGAATACTGCACCTACATACAAAGCATTCACTATTACTGCTACATTGGTAGTGAAAGATCCTGTACATACATGGACTTATAACCCGTCAATGTGGGAAGGAACAGAGTATATGCTTGGTTATGGTCAACCGACTTCAGGAGACTATGGCGCACCGTTCTTGATGAAAGCTACTATCGAAGATGGATTCATGGATTCATGGGATGGTTGTGGTCAATGGGACTTCGAGTTAGTAACTACAGCTCCTGCAAGCGAGATGACTCTTACAACAGATATTGCTACTAATAAGCACGTACTGAATATCTTTGATAAGAAATGGATGGGCAAAAAGATTCGTGTCCGTGCCGTTGAGTATATTGAAACGAAAGATGCAGCGAAAAATAATCGTAAGATCAATAACATTGTATCAGCTACTAAGACTAGTGAATTTGACATCATGTTCGTTAATCCTGTAGTTTATGCTCAGGTAAATGCAGCGGCAGCTTGGTATTTGGTTGACAAAGCTAATACTACTGTCCTGAAGGAAGGTGCTTATCTGCCTATCTACCGCTTCGTTAAATTGTATGATATAAAGAGAGGTGAAACGAATGGTATGATGTTTGATGGAAGTCAAGAAGAGCCTTGGTTCGAAAGAAATGAGGTTGAGATTGGTAAAGGCCTGTTCAAGATGCATAAAGTAGAAGTTTCTTATAAACTTTCGGATAAGAATGATGCTATTGTACAGAGACATGCTTCAATACTTAAATCGACAGATGGTAAAGAAGTTGGCTTGCTGAAATGGAACAACGATGAAGGTGTATTGGTTGGTGATGTTGATCAGCCGATTATTATCGATGTAACGATAAAGAATTCATGGATGGGTCAACCGGAACAGACAACTACACAAACCCAAGAAATCACTGTATACGTTAAGAAAGCGGATACTAAGTATACTGTACCGGCTACAGGATTCCTTGGAACATTGGCTGCTCCTGAAGGATTAGGCTCATACGCTGATTTGAACTAACATTAACTTGTAAATAGTTTTAGAAGGGTATCTTCATAAGAGAGGGTACCCTTCTTTAATAAATATCTTATTTAAAGAAAAGAGATGAGCATGAATAAAAAGAAATTGTGGATAGCAGCGTTTTCTTTGCTATTTGGCAGTATAGCCGTCTCTGCACAAGAACAGAGAATTAAAGAAGAAGGTAAGACGGAATTCAAATCCCATTGGTTTATGCAGGTACAAGCTGGTGCTGCGCATACCGTTGGTGAGGCCAAATTCACTGATCTTATATCTCCTGCAGTTGCATTGAATGTCGGTTATCAGTTTGCTCCCGCATGGAGTGCTCGTGTAGGCGTTAGCGGATGGCAGGCTAAAGGTAGTTGGGTTGCTCCACGGCAGGATTATAAATATAAATATCTTCAAGGTAATGTGGATATAGTATCTGATTTGAGTACGCTGTTTTGTGGTTTCAATCCCAAGCGTGTATTCAATGGCTATATATTTGCCGGAGCGGGTCTTAACCGTGGCTTCGACAATGACGAAGCTGTTGCAATTAACGCAGCCGGTTACCCGATGGGCTATCTTTGGACAGAAGGAAAGTTTCTTGTTGCCGGGCGTTTAGGTCTGGGATGCAACTTGCGCTTGAATGACCGTTTGGCTATCAATATAGAAGGTAATGCCAATGTTCTTTCCGACAAGTTTAATTCGAAGAAAGCGGGAAATGCCGACTGGCAGTTCAATGCTTTGGTGGGTTTGACTATTAAATTTGGCAAAGGTTATAAAGAAATCCCGCCTGTGTATTACGAACCGGAACCGGTCGTGGTGGAACAACCGAAACCTGCTCCTGTGGTAGAGCAGCCACAACCTAGAAAAGAGGTAGTAGTACAGCCAATGAAACAGGATATCTTTTTTGCCTTGAACTCGGCTAAGATACAAGACGACCAAAAGTCTAAAATCAATATGTTGGTAGAATATTTGCAGAAGAATCCGTCTGCCAAGGTAAAAGTGACTGGCTATGCGGATGCTAATACAGGAAATTCTAAGATCAATAAAACACTGTCCGAAAAACGTGCAGCTAATGTTGCAGAAGTTCTGAAAACAAAAGGAATAACTCCTGATAGAATCATTGCCGATTCCAAAGGTGATACTGTTCAGCCCTACAAAACACCGGAAGAAAACCGGGTGAGTATCTGTATTGCTGAATAAATCATGTTGCTCAACCGATACGTAAGTAACGGATGCGACTACTTTGCGGGTATCTGTCTCTGTGAAGCGATTGATAGTCGTTTTTCCCCACTAAGGATTTCCCCACTATAGTCCTTAGTTTATTTTAGTGAAGAGAGGAAAGGTCTGCACTTGCGAAAGACCGGACTTTTCGCTAACTCTATTCAAGGGACGTTCCTAATTTCCCCTTTTTCCCTGGGAACGTCCCTTTTTATTGCATATCATTGATGATAATCCTTCCCCATATAAAACTTAAGATATATACAAAAATGTCACACGTCCAATAGCACTTTGGGATTTTGAACAAATATATCCCTATCTTTGTCTTTTAAGATTTAGGGAAATAGAAAGAAAAGGTGTTATGGAAGAAGCATGGGAAAGGGAATATTCTTCCTCTTAAAACAGCCTTTTAAGTATCATTTAAATTCGTATAATAATGGGGAATTTAATTTCATTCATGAAAGACGTAGCCGATGGGCTGCGGGAAAGTGGGAATTATGGGACCGCCCATATTTACAGGAGTAGTATGAGAGCCGTCATTTCATTCCACGGAAGTGGGAATCTTCCTTTTCGGAAAGTGAATCAGGAGTTTCTAAAAAATTTCGAAACGTATTTGCGTGGAAAAGATTGTAGCTGGAATACGGTTTCCACCTATATGCGCACATTGCGTGCAGTGTATAACCGGGCGGTTGACCGACATCTTGCTCCTTATGTGCCTCATCATTTTCGTTATGTCTATACAGGGACGAGGGCTGACAGAAAACGTGCACTGGACAAAGAGGATATGGAACGATTGATGGCAAAGCTGCCGAATCAGCTTTATTCCGGAATCAGAGACTTACAACGTACACGTGCCTTCTTTTTATTAATGTTTATGCTTCGCGGCATTCCATTCGTAGACCTTGCTTACTTGAAGAAGCGTGATATAGAAGGGAATGTCCTGACTTATCGCCGAAGAAAGACCGGCAGAATGCTGACCGTAACTCTTCTGCCCGAAGCAATGAAACTGATCAGGCAATACATGAATACTGATCCTGCCTCTCCTTATCTTTTTTCGCTGATCGCCAGCAAGGAAGGAACAGAAGAAGCGTATCGTGAATATCAGCTGGCCCTTCGTTATTTTAATAGTCAACTGGTGATTCTGAAAGGAGTGTTAGGATTGACTGCTGACTTAAGTTCATACACTGCTAAACACAACCAATTCTCTATCTAACTGAAAATAAAATAGTTATCACTCACTTTGTAGATAATAGGTAACACTTTAGAAACGAGCGAATTACAATATTCTGTTTTATTCTGCATCAACTCAAAGAAGCTTTTTTTCAGGACAAAAATACCAAAGACGCTGACAATTAGCAAATATCTCCGGTAAGATTTGCATGTTTTAACTCCGTTTTTCATCTTCAATTAAAAAGATCGAGGTTTTCCTGCATAGTGTCGTGGCGAAAGAGACCGGCAATATCTTCTGAATGACCGACAGATCCCTATTCTCCAACCCCAACAAGTTTAGTTGTACAATGGAACTAATAGAGAAGGAGGTCAATAACTCCAGAAGAGGATTTCATTCTGCATTTCAAGAACAAATACAGCAATACTTATCCTCTTGCATGGATGCTTGTGGACATGTTGTCAATGGGCATCGTAACTAGCATCCATGAAAATATAAAATCCAATCCATTGAAAAAAGATTACGGTGTGCTATGATCTATCCGTTCCCGTTTTCACTTCGTGGCTGACAGTCATAATCCTTATAAGAAATTCCTGCTGTCATCATACAAGGGTATAAAACAAGCAGTACGCCATCAATCCGATGGTAGTCCGGAGGATGCAATTCCCTTGGATAAACGATATGATATCACTACACAGGACATTTTATGAAATCTGCATCATTTAGTGGTTTATCAACATTATATCGCTGGACAACGATATGAAACAGCATTTCCAAAAGTTACTGGGTTAATATCCGAAATATTGACAGCAAGTCAATGAACATTCCCCTGGATTGGCAGGATGAGCCTTTGCGGAGAATATAAAATCCACCTTTCATCTATATTTCTTTTGTAAAAAGAACAGATGTTGGAAGATGGTTGCTCCTGCTCTATACGGATAAGGCACAAGAAACTTAAAGTCAGACTTCCTTGAACCACAGATGTTGCAACCACCACAGTTATTACAATATTTTTAATTTCATTTATAAAAAGACTTCCTGCTTCTTGGCTTTATTGGAGTCTTAGATTCCTTCATTTATATCTTAAATAATTCAGCTTGCATATCCTCCCACTCCCAATAACGGTGTTGTTCGCAATCCTGCAATTTAATCTTAGATTCAAGAAGTTCTTTTTCTTCTTCATTTATTTTACAGGAGTGTTCCAACTTTCTTGATGACCTTATTGAGTGCTTATAACCATAATAAATACAATTTTAGTAATGTTACAGGATTATACGGTGGTCTCCCTTCTGATTGAAGTTTGACATGTTTAACCCCAAGTTTATCTATAGGCAAGATATCCACAAATAAATCGATAATCCTTGCCCAAGAATCTGGAGCAACCAATTGTTCAAGAGTTATCATTTGAATTTGATTTTCTGTTTCCTCCTACTATGTAGTTTATAGATATATTGTTTAGTTTCTTTCCATAAATATACGAAGAACCAATAATTCAATATAGCGTCTAAGGTTTTTGCACAGACTCTCGGTGGAATACATTTCCATGATATCTGCTCCATAACGACCGTGATGTTCGTGCAGCATTCTTTCGAATGCACTGATTACAGGCCGTACCACCGTACAGAAAATATCATCCTTACTTTTGAAGTAGTTATAGATATTGCTCAACCCTACCTGTGCTTCTTGCGCAATTTCACGCATGGAAGCCTTCGGAAAGCCGTTTTCGAGGAATACCTTTTCGGCAGCTTTCAAAATTTCTTTTTGTATGTCATCTTTAGAGTATTGCATAAGTTTTATTTCTCGACTGCAAAGTAGGGGAGAATCCGCGTTTTCTGAAATACCCATTAATGATGGTTTTTTGTTAGATTTTTATAAAAATCACAATTATTGGGTATTGCCAAGGTCGCTGAAAGCATGCAACTTTGCGCGTATAATCTAACTATAAACTACTATATGGTGAAACTAACGAATCATAAAAAGACAATTGACAGACCTTTAGGTTGTAAGAGATGGGGAATAATAGCTATTATTATTATTATTTTTGCAGGTAGCTTATCTTTTTTACTGTACTCTTACTTTTCGCATGATGCTGATAATCCTCAGTGTAACTGTTTGCTATGTATGCTTAATCATGTTCCTGAAGAGGGAGAGTACATTTATAACCGCTATTTGATATTTATTAGTTTTATCTGGATTGCTGTGATCTTTGCGGCTATCTTTTTAGTGAATTACTGCTTTGTAAAAAAGAACAAAAAGAAATAGTGTTCGTTTAAGTACCTACTTATTATTATTTTTAATAACACAATACTCATATTTGGGTATTGCCCGCCTTTTTAACTCCCTCTACTTTTGCGCCAACAAAATTTAAGATAAAAGATGAAAAAATTAACTTGCTTATTCGCCTTAGGTTTCTTGCTTTTTAACAATACTTTACGGGCTAATGAACCCGAAAAAGTAACCTCAACAGAAGAGGTATCTGAAACTGCGGCAAAGAAAGAGAGAATAAAACAGGTAACAAAAGATGACGACTACGAAAAGTTCCGTTTCGGTGGATACGGAGAGATGGTAGCAAAGTTTATGAATTACGGAACGAATCGTTTCTATGGTGGGGTCGATAACAGTGATCACCGCAATACCATTGCGATTCCTCGTTTTGTGTTGGCTTTTGACTACAAGTTTAATTCCAAGTGGATACTGGGTGCTGAGATAGAGTTTGAAGCAGGAGGTGTAGGTCTTGAAACTGAACTTGAGAATTCAGAAAACGGTGAGTATGAGACAGAAATGGAAAAGGGTGGAGAAGTCGCTCTTGAGCAGTTTCACATTACCCGTCTGATACATTCGGCTTTCAATATTCGTGCCGGTCATTTGATTGTACCTATGGGATTGACCAATGCACACCATGAGCCTATCAACTTCTTTGGAACATCTCGTCCTGAGGGTGAAACCACAATTATTCCTTCTACCTGGCATGAGACAGGATTGGAATTCTTCGGTTCTTTTGGTAAAGGATATGCGCGTTTTGATTATCAGGCAATGATTGTTGCCGGCTTGAATGCTGATGGTTTTGGTCGCGATAACTGGGTTGCCGGTGGTAAGCAGGGACTCTTTGAACAAGATAACTTTACTTCACCTGCTTATGTAGCACGTCTGGACTATAAAGGGGTATCGGGGTTGCGTGCAGGTGTTGCTTTTTACTATTGTAATGACGTGACGGCCAATGCTGATAAGAATTATAAGTATAGCAGTGTAGGCCACTCATCAGTGAAAATTTACTCTGCCGATGCACAGTATAAAAATAAATATGTTACCGCTCGTGGTAATATCATTTATGGTGATTTAGAGAATTCTTCCAAGATCAGCAAGGTTACTCTTTCCAATAACTCCAATTATTATCACGGTGCTATGCGTAATGTAGCTAAGAATGCCCTGTGCTATGGCTTGGAGGCTGGTCTTAACCTGAGTGCTTTCTTCTCGCAGAAGAAATGTCCGGTTATTTATCCTTATGCCCGTTATGAATACTACAACCCGCAGGAAGAGGCAGAAGGTTCTGCTACAATGGAGAAGCGCTGTCAGGTAAGCAAATGGACGGCAGGAGTTAACTGGTTTGCATTGCCGAATCTGGTTGTAAAGGCCGATTATACTACCCGTCATATTGGTACGAACAAGGTATTTGGATCGACTAAATATAACAATGAAAATGAATTTGCTATCGGTATAGCTTATGTCGGTTGGTTTACCAAGAGATAGTTCAAATAGGTATTTATAATTAATTTAATGTTTAAGTAATATGAAAAAGTTTTTTTATTTGTCGGCTCTTTCATTGGGCATGATGTGTTCCATTACGGCTTGTAGTGATGATGACACTACGACTATAGACGCTAAAAATCTTGACTATACGGCGGAGAATGCAAGTAGTTGGGGAAATTACATGCGAGTAGTTGCACAATTGTTGGTGAATGATGCTACTGCTCTTTATGATGACTGGGCGGTTAAATACAACGAAGGTGGAAGTTATGCAGATTTCTTTAAGAATCAAGATGCTTTGACGAGTGTTGAGCAGTTGATTGACGGCTGTGTAGACATTGCCAATGAAGTAGGTACTGCCAAAATTGGTGACCCTTACGATCTTTTCATACATAATAATGAAGAAAAGGCTTTGTATGCTGTAGAGTCATGGTATAGCTGGCATTCTCGTGAAGACTATCGTAACAATATCTATTCTATTCGCAATGCTTATTACGGAACACGTACAGGGGCTATTAGCGAGTTATCTCTCTCAAAAGCAGTAGCCGCGGTAAATGCTAATCTTGATACTGAAGTAAAAAAAGCGATTGATGACGCAGCAGCAGCAATTTGGGCTATCCCGAGTCCTTTCCGCAACAATATCAATAGTCCGGAAGCAGTAAGTGCTATGGAAGCTTGTGCCACTTTAGAGGGAGTACTCAAGGGTAGTTTGAAGAGTTGTATCGAAGGTATTGATAAAACAGTGTTGGCTGAAGTCGTAAAAAATTATGTGGATGTAGTTGTATTACCTACTTACTCTGATTTGAAAGCGGGAAATCAGGCTCTTTTCGATGCTGTTGAGACATTCCGTACTTCTCCCAGCAATGCTAACTTCAAGGCTTGCGCCACAGCATGGCTTGCTGCTCGTACACCGTGGGAAACCAGTGAGGCATTCCTTTTTGGTCCGGTTGCCGACAAAGGTCTTGACCCCAATATGGATAGCTGGCCACTCGATCAGGATGGTATCGTACAGATCCTGACTTCCGGTAACTATTCAGACTTGAACTGGGATGGTGACTATGATGAAGAAGATGATAAAATTGCCGGTGCACAAGCTTTGCGTGGTTACCACACTTTGGAATATTTGATCTTCAAAGATGGCGAAGCCCGTACCATTCAGTAAGATTTTTACTTGTTAGAAATCAGATTTTGCGGAAACAGTGGGATAATGAATATTCTGTTGTTTCCGCAACATCTGCGTTAAAAAGATAAATGTTAGTTACGTATTTTGCAATAATAATTCAATAACGAATGAATGGCTTATTAAAATACTCATTTCCAATCTGTTTTTCGCTTCTGGCATTGTTTGCCTGCGAGGATGATGGAATTGATGTGGATAATATAGAAGTACCTGCCGGCTTTGCCCTCTCTGCCGGTACTGCTACCAACTTCCTGACTTCCTCTTATGCTTATGACAGGTCGGCTGACTGGATAACAGGGGCATACGATAAACGTTTCACCCGTGGTGACAAATTGTATGATGATATCCGCACCAGTAGTAATGGAATAGGTGGAGGACTGGGACCGGTTTATGCCGGTTATTCTTGTGGTAGCTGTCACCGAAATGCCGGACGTACGCAACCTACTTTGTGGAGCGAAGGTGGTTCCGGTAGCTCCGGCTTTTCGTCTATGTTGGTTTATATTAGTCGTAAGAATGGAGCTTTCTTTCAGGATTATGGACGTGTGCTTCATGATCAGGCTATTTATGGTGTGAAGCCCGAGGGAAAACTGAAAGTGGAATATACCTATGAGACTTTCCAGTTCCCTGATGGTGAGACGTATGAACTTTGCAAACCCAATTATTCTATTTATGAATGGTATGCGGACAGCATCAAACCCGAAGACCTGTTCTGTACGGTGCGTATTCCTCTGCGCCACGTAGGTATGGGACAAATGATGGCGCTCGATCCCACTGAAATTGAAGCTTTGGCTGCTAAAAGCAATTATCCGGAATATGGTATCAGTGGCCGTTGCAACTATATCTCCGAGAGAGGAATGAGAAGTTTAGGCTTGTCCGGTAATAAAGCACAGCATGCCGACCTGACAGTGGAACTTGGTTTCTCCAGCGATATGGGAGTTACGAACAGCCGCTATCCCGAAGAAATCTGTGAAGGACAGGCACAAGTAAATCAAGGCAGTATGATGGGACTTTCTTATGCCCAGTTGGATGTATCTACGGAAGAAATGGAGAATGTAGATCTCTACATGCAGAGCCTTAGTGTTCCGGCACGTCGCAATGTGAATAATGAACAAGTGATCAAGGGTGAGCAGAATTTTTATAAGGCGAAGTGCCATCTCTGCCATGTAACCACCTTGCACACAAAACCACGTGGTTCTATACTGCTGAACGGAACCCGCCTTCCTTGGCTGGGTAGTCAGACAATTCATCCATATTCGGACTTCCTGCTTCATGACATGGGCTCTGAAATTATGGGCGTAGGACTGAATGATAACTATGTAAGCGGTTTGGCCCGTGGCAACGAATGGCGTACGACTCCGCTTTGGGGTATCGGATTGCAGGAAACTGTGAATGGTCATACTTACTTCTTGCATGATGGGCGCGCCCGCAACTATATTGAGGCTATCATGTGGCACGGTGGTGAAGGTGAAGCATCGAAGAATCTCTTCAAAAAGATGAGTAAAGAAGATCGTAATGCTTTGGTCGCATTTCTGAAATCATTATAAAACAAATAACGAACAATAAAACCAATAAGTATTATACAAGCAATTATGAAGAAATTAATTTTAATGGTTGTAATGGCTGCCCTTTCGTTGGCTGCTATGGCACAGCATGAAGAAGATACAGAAAACGGTGTAGTGTCACTTGCCGGAAGAGAGGGATTTACGATAGAAACCAAGAAGGGAGACTTTGTATTCAAGCCCTATCTGTTGGTACAGACTTGTGCAAATTTCAATTGGTATGATGATGAAGGCCTGGATAAGGCATACAATCAGGATAATGTAGCTAATTCCGGTTTCTCAATTCCCTATGCTGTATTGGGCTTCACTGGTAAAGCTTTTGGTAAAGTAGCCTTTAATCTTTCTATCAATGCGGCTGCCAGTGGGGGAGCATTGCTTCAACAAGCATGGTTCGATGTGCAACTTAAAAAACAGTTTGCCGTGCGTGTCGGTAAATTCAAAACACCTTTCTCACATGCTTATCTGACGACGTTGGGCGAAACATTGTTGCCGCAGTTGCCAGTATCATTGACTTCCGCCATCATTCTGCCTTATTCCTTGAATGCGGTAACGCCTAACATCGGTACCGGTTTTGACCTCGGTGTTGAAATTCACGGATTGTTAGCTGATAAATTTGGCTATGAAGTAGGTTTATTCAATGGTACCGGTTCTTCTGTAAATACAGCTACAAAAACTCTGAGTGATGATTGGCATATTCCTTCTTTACTGTATGCGGGACGCTTTACTTATATGCCTAAAGGTGTGATGCCGTCCACCCAAGGTAATCCTAACCGTTTGAATGAAGATAAGATCATGTTCGGTGTATCGGCTTCAATCAATGTGGAAAGTGAGAATGAAAGTACCAATGATACCCGTGTGGGAGTGGAATTTGCCATGTTAAAGAATAAACTGTATCTGGGCGCCGAAGCATACTATATGAATGTGGGCTTCACCGATCGTCAGAAAATAAATGAGACATACAATTACCTGGGTGGTTATGTACAGGGCGGCTACTTTGTAGCTCCCCGTTTGCAGGCTGCCTTGCGTTATGACTTCTTTAACCGTAACGGTACCAGCGATGACGGATTTCTGAATATGCCGGCTGTGGGTGTGAATTATTTCTTTAAGGGTTGTAACCTGAAACTCCAGGCTATGTACCAGTATATTGCCCGTACGGGGCACGATACACAGCTCGACCGAGATAATGATAATTTAGGTCTGGCCACTCATTCTGCAACAGTAATGCTGCAATATACTTTCTAAAAAAACAAAGAGAGTAGTTATGAAGAAATGTATATTATTCTTTGCTGCTATCTGGATGACACTCTGCTTCTGTTCATGTGATGATGGAAGAATCTATGAGAAGGAGATAGAGGTGCAGCGTGGTGGCCGAGTCCTAAAGTTGACAGGTCGTTTCAGTGGTATCAGCAATTGGACGGATGATTATAGTGTCGTTGTGGCAGGCTTCAATGATAAAAGTGAATACGCTGTTATAACGAAATCACTGCCAGTCAATGTAACCGACGGAACAGATATCGTTATGACACTGGGAGGTATCAGTGATGAAGTGAAATCACTCAAATTGTGTGTTATCAGTCGTCTGCGCGAATGTATTGTCGAATTTAAGACGATGGAAGATGAAGAACTCGCAGCTATTACAGATACTATATTAATGGATGTGGGAACACTGGACGTGGGTATGTTCAGTTCCATCCAGTCACAGGTTTTCGATAAAAGATGTGTAGCGTGCCATGGGCAGACCGGTTCTGCATCGGGTAATTTATTTCTGACGGAGGGTAAGAGCTATCATGCGTTGGTCAACCAGCCGGCGCATAAGAATAGTGATATACTATTGGTGAAGCCCGGCAGTGCAGAAGAGAGTTTTCTACATCTGGTCTTGAACAGGGCTGGTGATACGAGTATGAACCATACCGATATGCTGTCAGAAGATGAGCAACCCTTATTGAAACTGATAGATAATTGGATAAACGAAGGTATTTTTTTGAATAACGAGTAAACGATATTGGAAATGAACAACAAAAAACAACCAACCAATCAATCAGAGAATACATTAACCGAGATTTTTAAATATGAAGTAAAAGAAGGCGTTTCAGAGTTTCATGTAATGATTCACTCTACCCGGCCGGAAGACACTTATGAAGAACAATTAAATGCAGTAGCCAATGCCTACAATGATTTGCTTGCAGGTGAATTGAAAGGTGCCATGGCTGTGTTTAAACGTTATTTTCTGAGTGATACCGCCAATCAGGCTGACCTCCTGCTGGCTATCACTACCGAAAGTTCCGACTGTGCTCTTTCCGTGGTAGAGCAACCCCCTTTGGATGGGACGAAAATAGCTTTGTGGGCTTATTTACAGACCAATGTGCAGACACAAGTGCTGCACAACGGATTGTTTGAAGTAAAGCACAATGCGTACCGCCACCTGTGGGGAGGCAGTGTTTTCAATCGTGCCGCAAATTCTGAGTACCAGACCCGTTTGTTGCTGAATGACTACGCGATGCAACTTATGGAACAAGGATGTAAATTGGCGGATAACTGTATCCGTACCTGGTTCTTCGTACAGAATGTGGATGTGAATTATGCCGGTGTGGTAAAGGCGCGTAATGAGGTTTTCGTCACTCAGAACCTGACGGAAAAAACACACTATATTGCCAGTACAGGTATCGGCGGACGTCATGCTGATCCTAAAGTATTGGTGCAAATGGATACCTATGCTGTGGCAGGCTTAAAGCCGGAACAGATACACTTCCTTTATGCTCCTACGCATCTGAATCCTACTTATGAGTATGGTGTCAGCTTTGAACGCGGAACGTATGTCGATTACGGTGACCGGCGTCAAGTGTTTATTTCAGGTACGGCAAGTATCAACAATAAAGGGGAAGTAGTATACCCCGGCGACATCCGTAGGCAGACGGAACGGATGTGGGAAAATGTAGAAGCCTTGCTGAAAGAGGCGGAGTGCACGTTTGATGATTTGGGGCATATGATTGTTTACTTGCGTGACATTGCAGACTATGCAGTTGTGAAGAGTATGTATGACAAGTGTTTCCCAGATACTCCTAAAGTATTTGTACATGCGCCTGTATGCCGTCCCGGATGGTTGATCGAAATGGAATGTATGGGAGTTAAGGCTTTGAAGAATAAGGAATATGCACCTTTTTAATCTGAAGAAAAGTCTCGTCTCCTTATATATCTGTCTGGTGGCTTTACTTGCTGTGGTGACCTTTGTGGAGCATGTACGCGGAACAGAGTTTGTAGAAAAGTATGTTTATCATACAGTTTGGTTTTGTTGTTTGTGGGGAGTACTTGCTGCATTGGCAGTTGTCGTGTTGGTTAAGCGGCAGTTGTGGCGGCATCTCCCGGCATTGTTGTTGCATGGCTCCTTCCTTTTTATCTTGGTGGGAGCCATGATTACATTTTCATGCAGCAAGAAAGGATATATGCATCTCACAGTAGGCACTGAGGTGGGAACTTTCATAGACCAAGACAGTAAGCGGGTGATCGAATTACCATTCACATTGTGTCTGGACAGTTTCCGGGTGGAGTATTATCCGGGGACGGAGGCTCCGGCAGATTATGTCAGCTATATCCGGGATGCGGAACCAGTTTCCATGAATCGTATCCTCTCTCGTCAGGGGTATCGCTTTTACCAGTCTTCTTTTGATGATGATAAGGAGGGGAGTTGGTTGTCAGTGAATTATGATCCGTGGGGAATAGGGGTTACGTATGCAGGATATATTTTGCTGGGTATCTCCATGTTGTGGATGCTTGTCGGTCGCAGTGGAGAATTCCGTAGATTACTCAGGCATCCATTGCTTCGGAAAGGGGGAATGTTTGTGTGGTTGCTCATGGCTGTGGTAACGGTGGTGCAAGCAGAAAACAGAAGCCTTCCGGCACTTGCACTCAGGCAGGCGGATAGTCTGGCATTCAAACAAGTGATTTATCATGATCGCGTAGTACCTTTTAATACTCTTGCACGAGACTTTGTATTGAAACTGACCGGAAAACCTTCTTATGGTGGTATGACACCCGAACAGGTTGTCGGAGGTTGGCTACTTCGTCCGGAGGTTTGGCAGAATGAACCGATGATTTATATAAAGAGTGCGGAACTTCGTCATTTACTCCGGTTATCGTCTTCTTATGCCCGTCTTACTGATTTGTTTGATGGACAAAACTATCGATTGCAGGAATTTTGGAAGGGTGGACAAAAGCCACATATGAAAATGACTTCGTTGGAAAAGGCTATCATGGAAACGGACGAAAAGGTAGGATTGATACTGATGCTACGGAGTGGAACACTTATCCATCCTTTACCGGAAGATGGGAGTATAAAACCACTATCTGACGTAAAAGTGCAGGCTGAAATATTGTACAATCGTATTCCATTCAGCAAACTGTTGTTCATGTTCAATCTGACTGTAGGGATGCTGGCATTTTTCTATTTACTTTATTGCAGCATGCATCGTTCGGCAGGTAAGGCATGGAGCGTTTTTACAGTTGCACTTTATGCAGCATTCCTTTTTCAACTCTTTGGCTACTGTTTGCGGTGGTATGTTGGCGGACGTATTCCGTTGAGCAATGGATATGAAACCATGCAATTTATGGCACTGTGTACACTTCTGCTTGCATGCATATTCCGGTGTCGCTTCTCTTTTACGTTGTCTTTTGGATTGCTCATTTCGGGTTTTGCCTTGTTGGTAGCTTATCTTGGGCAGAACAATCCTCAGATCACTCCTCTGATGCCTGTGTTGCTGTCTCCCTGGTTAAGTATTCATGTTTCTCTGATTATGGTATCTTATGCATTGTTTGCCTTTATGATGCTAAATGGATTACTGGCATTCTGCATAGGAGGTTGGCGAAAAAAGGCAATCGATTCGGAGATTCAGGAACAGCGTAAGGTCCGTGTGGAGCAATTGATGCTTTTCAGTCGGTTGATGCTCTATCCGGCAGTATTTTGTCTGGGGGCGGGAATTTTTATTGGTGCTGTGTGGGCAAATGTTTCATGGGGGCGTTATTGGGCCTGGGACCCGAAAGAAGTCTGGGCTTTGATCTCCTTTTTAATCTATGGTGCGGCATTCCACGGACCATCGCTTGCCGTCTTCCGGCAACCCCGGTTCTTCCATGCTTATATGGTGTTGGCTTTCCTTACGGTGCTGATGACTTACTTCGGAGTAAATTATCTGCTGGGCGGTATGCATAGCTATGCCTGATTATCTTTCTATTTTCGGATGATATAATAAAAATGCCTGCGGAATTCGCCTATGCACCCAAAGAGAACGCCCGGTACGTGTTTTCCGGGTAGGGGCAGGCCGGCTCCCCCCCGTATCAGCGTGACCGTGCCGGAAGAGGTGAGCCAACAGGAGGACCTGCTGGTAGCCCGGTCATCTGAGCTCGGGGGAAACAGTAACACGGCTGTTGCACTGACCTTCAACCATGCACTGACCGCCGTCAGATTCGTGTGCGGGAATGATATGCGGGAAGGTACGGTCAAGCAGGTCCGTTTGAAAAACGTTTATTCCAGAGGAACTTACAATATGGGGACACAAACCTGGAGCGGTTTGGATACTCCCGCCTCCTTCTCACAGGCATTGGATAAAGTGACGACAGGAACAGCTGACGAGGCGCTCACGAGTGAGGCGCAGACCTTTATGATGCTGCCCCAGCGGTTTCCTGAGGGCGCGCAGATAGAAGTCTTATTCACAGACGACACCCATACAGGCCACACTTTAATAGCCGATATAAAAGGAAGTGAGTGGCCGATGGGCAAGACTGTGACCTACAAAATATCCAGTAGTTCTCTCAACTGGACTTACACGCTTGATGTCACTGCCCTGGCCGATTTTACATATACCGGTGGTACACAGCAATATTGTGTTACCAGTTACAGGCAAAACGCCCAAGGGGAAAAAGAAGCTGCCGAATGGACCGCACAATATGCAGAAGACGGAACCACGTGGACAGACACCAAGCCGGTATGGCTTACCGCATTCACGGCATCTGGTACCGGCGGTGAATTTGCGCAACCTTGTGATGCGACGGTCGAGGCGCAGACCGGAATATCAAATGATTTACATGAGAATGCTTTGAAGGCGGCCACAGCCAAGGGATCGGAAACCACACCGTATAACCTTTCCAACAACACCGGGGGGAATACTGTTGAGAACACTGCCAACTGTTACGTGGTCAACGCTCCCGGTTACTATTCTTTGCCGCTGGTATATGGCAATGCGATCAAGAACTCAGCCACGAACGCTTCCGCGTATACCTCCACGGTGACAGGAACCAATATCCTGAATCCTTTCATCAACCATGCCGGGAACGGGATCACGGATCCATACATCAGCGGTAATGGATGTACGCCGGCCAAGGCCGAACTGGTCTGGCAGGATGCGATGAACCTGGTTACGGATATAAAATACAATGCCGATTCCAATGGCGGCAATATCTCTTTCAAAGTGGACCGTTCTTCCATCCGGCAAGGCAATGCCGTCATTGCGATCAAGGATGTGAGTGATGCCATCCTCTGGTCCTGGCATGTCTGGGTTACAGACGAAGACATTAACAATGTGATTGAGATAACCAATCATCAAAACGTAAAATATAATTTTATGCCCGTTAATCTGGGACAATGCGACGGTAATACCATCACCTATGAAGAACGGAGTTGCAAGGTAAAATTCATTGCCGGGGACCAGAGTAAGGAAATAACCATCAAGCAGTTGGCGAACGTAATCGCTACCGGAAGTAATGCTCCTTTTTATCAATGGGGACGTAAAGATCCGCTCTACCCTTCGAACGGAATGGGTAACACAACCAAAATCTGGTATGACAAGGAGGGAATTCCATCTACAGCAAATCCTATGAAAGGAACCTTTTCGGCCGGGAATGATTGTATCAAGAACTGTATTCTCAATCCTAATCTGATGCACAATAGATATAATGGAGATTATACCTATTACAACCTGTGGAGTGCCGATAATAAAACAACTTCTGCCAATGACAATCCTGTTAACAAGACTATTTACGATCCGTGTCCCGTTGGTTTTAAACTTCCTGCCAGTAACGCTTTCACAGGATTTACCACAACAGGAGAAAGTGTATCATCTTCCACTCAAGTTAACGGTACCTGGAGTAGTTCGGAAAAAGGTTGGTATTTTTATACAAATTCCGAAAAAACACAGAGCATTTTCTTCCCGGCGTTAGGGTATCGTAGTTATTCCACTATGCGGCCAGGTAGTATCGGGACACAGGGTTGCTTCTGGTCGGCACATCCGGTAGCGAAGGGCAATAATTATTACCTTAGAACTAGCTCAGTAGACGTACAGCCAACATATATGGTCGATCGGGGATTCGGGTATGCGCTCCGTCCTTGCCAAGACTAAAGGGTTGCAATAAAAACAAGGAGCTGCTTACTAACACAGTTGCAGCTCGAGAAAGAACACGGCACAGAGGGAAAAAAGGTAAGTCAAATTAGCCGAAGCGGAGAACATGATTCATTGCTTCGGCTTTTTCTCATCTATGTTTGGAACTCATCAGCGTCTTTCCTTAGCTCCCGAGCTGTTTATTGAGCAGCTTTACACGCTTTCAGCGTTTCTTTCTACTTCCTTCTGTCGTACTCAGAATCGATCACAGAATCGGTTCGGTTCCGGATGAATCCGTTATCTCTCTACTAGTTGCATTTGATTTCCAGCATATCAAAGGCTCTCCTCTACTTCCCCCCACATCAACAAATAACGGTATTTCACATTATTATCCTGCACTCGTTGCATCCACTGCGGTTTTCCCACTTTTTATCACTAACTTTATAGATAAAATCCCTCCGAAGAGAATTGCCAATGACACGATCAGGAAATACTCGGAATGGGAAATATATGGGAGAGGATAAAAGGAGATATCATACTATAACGAATATATTACAATATAATCTGATCCCTGATTTTTTTACTATATTTGCAAAGTATTGTATAACATTTAAAAATATGACCATGGAAAAAACATTTGCACAAATCAGTGAATTGTTTGATCAATTTTCAAAAGATGCCAGCCTCCAGGTAGAAAAAGGAAACAAAGCTGCCGGAACCCGTGCCCGCAAAGCATCACTCGAACTTGAAAAACTCCTCAAACGTTTCAGAAAAGAGTCACTCGAAGCCTCGAAGTAATTTTTACTCTGGTCTCGACGGTATGGAAATGGCGGCATAGCGTGTACCATATCGAAAAAAAACTTTTCGTTTCACAGCGGGGAGGCTTTATTAGTTGTGATAAAATTAAATATCAATTATGTGAAATTTCTATTTCGCTTCTGAAAAAACAACTCTACTTTCGTATATCTGTTGGATTCCGCAGGTGTATAGTCGGCAATTTCTCCTTAACTAATTCTGATAATACGTTCGGCCGATATTCCATGTCATTCCAGTTCTGTAGCAACCAAGCAAGCTCTTGATATATTCAAAGAATCGTTGATACCTGATGTACCAGTAGAACTGTCGGCAGCACCAGTTACTCTCACGGATAAACTGTATTTTTTCGTTACACGGGCCAGTTCGTTAAAATTAAGCCTTTGTGAGGTATCCTTTAGGACACCGTATTGGAAGCAAAAAAGAAATAGATAGGTGTACCAATACATTCCCCATCAGCGTATGAAAAAAACATTGGAATCCATAGAAAGGGTGTCCTGAAAGCCAAACTGCATATTTCGGGAAATCGTATAATTACATGATGGCTTTCCACTTTCAGATTGAAAGGTTGTCGTGTCAAGAAGTGATGAACCGCTCCAATAGCTATGCTTCAGCCCTCCACGAAGTGAGTTCAAACCGCTGTAAGCGTTATTGGATATGTACATCTAGTTATATTATATTTATAAAAATATCAAAAACAATAAGTTACAATATACCATAAGAAGCTATTTTTATTTATCCGAACACAAAGTTATGCTTTAAAAATAAAATGTCAAGGCTGAAATGAATTATGATTTTTTAAATATGCTAAATTGCTTCTGTTTTAATACTGTTGTCTTTTCACTTATAAACATACCAACTCCGGAGGCAAAGGCTGGGATGGTTTGTCGGCATATTCGCCGTTAAACCGTCCTGTTTTCGTTTAACGAAAACACAACTTGCTGTCCCCTAATGGGGACAACGTTTTGAATATCACGCTATATCCATATAGTGCTATAAAGCCTTTTGTCAGGGGAAAAATGCATACGGTTTCTGCCATTTTTTCCGCATTTCCGGTTTTTTGAATGTAAATGTTTCCCCACAGAACATGCGTCTTCCCACTATACTGCTATAACTATATAGCCATATAAAAGAATCAGAAATTAAAATATCATTGATTGACAGCATAATTCACCGATTTACGGGAATGTCTTCTGTAGTCTTTAGTCCGCTATACCACTATCAGTATAGCTTTAGTTATCTCTATTTCGAGGTCATCCTCTATGCAGCTCACCATATCATGTTATATCACTATCAGCATATCCCCGTTTATCCTTATTCCGATGTCACGCCCTATACCGCACGGCATTCGTTTGGAACCCTGATGCTGTCCTCCGGCATCCCGATAGAGAGCATCGCCAAGATGATGGGCCATACGAACATCAACAGTACGCAGGTCTATGCATAGGTTACCGACCAGAAGATATCCGGTGACATGGACCGGCTGATGAAAAGAAGACAGAAAGGGAGTACGGTCCCCCTAACGGAAATATCCGAATAATGAAATGCCAGCCGAAACCGATGTTTAATGGTTCCGGCCGGCATTCTTGAGTATTGAACGTCCGATTATATCAGGGCCTCATGATAATTATCTTCCAGGAGTTTCTCAATGTCGGATACCTTATACAAAATTTTTCCACCTAGCCGGATATAAGAAATACGCCCCTGGTCCCTATAATCCTGCAGGCATCTGCGGCTGATTTTTAACAGGTCCGACAATTCCTTGTCAGAGAGAAAACGCTCACCGTTAAACAGGGGGCGGTTATCCTCCGCAAGCCTTTCCAGCTTCGTCTGAATGTTATCCAGCAGGCCAAAGAATCGGCGGACACTGCACGTCTCTTTGCTAATAATTCCTTCCATGTTGCATCCAATTAATTATTCATTCTTTCTTTTTTCTCTCACCGCCTTTTCCTTGCGTTTCATGGCGGCATAGACCATCAGCTTTTCCACGTCCTCCGGCCTGTAGTAGATTTTCCGTTGGATTTGGGTGAATGCCAGCCGTCCGGTATCCCGGAGAGTCTGCAGGGTACGTGGAGAGATGTCAAGGCGCAGGCAGACATCCTGGTTATCCATTCACTCTCCCGGTTTCTTTTCCCTGTTTTTTTCATACAAGCGGTCCACCTGTGCGGACAGGCTATCAGCCCTAGCCAGCATTTCCTCAAAGATTCCGGCTTCAATGTAATATACTTCCATTTTTCTTGTTTTTATTTAAAATAGCTTCCTTTTAGAAACTCAAATTATTGAAATACAGTTCAAAATACTTTCCAAATGCACTTCCGGATGGGAGTCGTGATTTCCGACTCCCCCTCCAGAGCTGTTTTAAGGAGGACTTCCCGTCATATTACGGCTGTAACAGTTTGTAATCTCGTCCTGTGATCTTCTTTATCATGCCGGCGTTTTCTTTGATATGTTCAACCAGTATGCGGCTTATAACACCGGAAACAGTAAAATCCTTACGTCTGACTGCCCAGACAATGTCTGAGATACATTCGTACACCTGTGCATCAATATGCAGGGGCTTGCGCCGGTTGGATGAAAAATTGTTCAGGAGGGCTTCAATGTATTTTTTTACCTCTTCATCCGTTATCGTCTTTTTACTTTCCGCCCGGGATGAAGACTCCTTGTGGGGCGGCACCTCTTCCAGATTCTCGGAAATACTGCTCAAATATGAGCCTTTAGCGGCAACTATATCCAGTATCTCCTTCTCGTTGATATTATACGGTTTTGTTTTTTTCCTTTCAATGCTGTCCATAACTATGATTTATACATTAATTCCATGTGACAATTGGGCGTTTTGTAAGGCGGATGTTCCTGATGGCGGATTATCGTCCTACTCTGCAAAGAAAAAAAGAATAAACGTGGGAAAGGATACCTTGTCAGTTATAGTCATATATAGACATGAATAGTCAATGCCAGCAAAAGACATAACAAATGGCAGTCCGGCGGGAGGCCAGGATTCTCCCCGATGTTGCTAGGATTGTGACATGTCAAGCCATGGAGATATTGACAGCTTACATTCTTGGGATAATGGTACACCAGGCTACGGATATTGTAACAGCTTATGTTATTGGAATAGTGATATGTCAAGCTATGAAGATAGCGGGAACTCATGTTGGCAAGATAGCGATATACGAGGAGACAGCAGGACGGGAACACTACGGCGATGAAAAGAAAAATCCCTGTTGGTCCATGTGAGACCGGCAGGGAGCGTAACAATAAAAGGAACGGGCTTCTCAGCCCCTGATGTAACCGTACTTTTTCAGGTCGTCCATGAACTGCTCCGGGGTGTCGGTTCTCACCGTCACCCCGTGCAGTTCCCTGTACCGTCCGGAGAAATTCACTATGTACTCCTCGTCGGTGCATCCGCTGTCAAACCAGCTGCCTTCACGCAGGATGCGTACAAACTCGGAAGGGCCGGAGGCGGCAATCCTGCCGCCATCCGCTAAAATATATATGCCTGTTCATGTCGATATTTTTTTAGTCCTTAAATTTATAATATAGTTTCTGTTCACTGTCGAGGAAGGGGATGTTCTGGAGCGCGGTGGCCACAGGCACCTGTCCCCTCGTGGCAAAGGTAACTAATTTGTGGAGAAACAGTACCCAGTTGCGCATTTTTGTGAAGCAGGTCGTTCCGGAATGCTGGCGGAACTCGATCGTCTTGTGCCGTGAGTAGGCCTCGAGGTCCACCTTATGGTAACGGTCACCGATCCTTCCTTTCAGCTCGTCCACCATCCGGGCGGAACGTATCATCCCGTCAGAGACATGACCCAGGCCACGGCAATAGTAGTTGTCCCTGCGGGATGCCGGTATGAACCTGTCGATGACCGGTTCCAGGTGCTTGTAGCTCAGGGACAGGTTACGCCAGGTTTCCATGCTGAAACCGGCGGCATCGATATGTACATGAAGCCCGCAGCTCCCGTTCACCTTCACGTCACACAGGTCAAGCACCCAGCAGCCCTTCTCCAGTTCCTGTAACCCGGCTTCACCGACCAGGATCGGACTGACCAGTTCAAAGGTGTCGTTGCCGTTCAGACTGCCGTCCGTCACGAGTTTCCAATGCGGACGGGTGGTATGGTTATAACTTTCCACCATAACCTCGATACCGGCCTCCCTGAGCTCGCGTGCGAGCCGTTCACGGGAGCAGTTGTAAGCCTCGATCTCGATACCGAACTTGCGGGTGAAAGTATAATCCAGTGCAGCTGTCGCCGGATGGATATTCAGACCGCCCTCACGTTCATTCATCCGGCGCAGGGCGTTCACGACAAAACCGTAATTACCGTTGGTCACCATCCTTGCGATTTCCGCACGGGGAATCCCTAAAAGATACAGTTGCCGGATCTTGCTCGTTTTTGTTGTCTCTTGTGCTAAAATGCTTCTAACTTGCTTGTTCATAACTTGTTAGCTTCTTTATTTACTCTACTAAGATAATGCTTTTATAGGAGAAACTATAATCATAAGAACTTTATTATCACTGCATTAGCTTACTTTGTTTTAGACTAAAAGTCCTTATTGGGGGGATCCTTATCTTATCCGCTGCAAGTCCCGGATGACAAAAGGCGGCAATATATCGGAATAGTCAGATAACGATATATCATGATATGGCTGACCGCATAAGATGTGACATCGAAATAGGAATAGACGGGGATATGTTGATAGCGGTATAACGGGTTAGCCGGATAGCGATATATCATGATATGGCGAACCACATAGGGGGTGACATCGAAATAGAGATAACTAAAGCTATGCCGATAGTGGTATAGCGGACTAAAGACTACAGAAGAGATTCTCGAAAATCAATGAATTATGCTGTCAATCAATGATATTTCAATTTCCGATTCTTTTTTATATGGCTATATGGTTATAGCAGTATAGCGGGAAGACGCACGTTCTGTGGGGAAATATTCCCCTTCAGAAGATCGGAAATGCAGAAAAACCGGCGGAAACCGTATGCGTTTTTCCCCTGACAAAAGGCTTTATAGCACTATATGGATATAGCGTAATATTCAAATCGTTGTCCCCATTAGGGGACAGCAAGTTGTGTTTTCGTTTAACGAAAACCGAATGGTTTAACAGCATATTTCGCTGCCAAACCATTATTCAGTTCATGCTCCTAAGTCGCACAGAATCATAAAACCGATATCTGTCTTTGGACTATTTATCCCTACAAATTGCGCTATTAGATTCTCATACCACACGAAAAAAAAGACATCCAGAGACTTTTACAATGTATGGGATGTATACAATCGGCCAATGTTCAGTATATCGCAGCAGACACTCAATCCATACTTTAATACCATCATTCAATGCTAACACATCACCTCTATTTTTCGATCAGTCCATTCAAGTATTATAACATAGATTATAGTAATGGACTGTAAGACCATTGCTGAAGACAAGAACAAGATTTTTTATACCTATTTCAATACTCTGGACATCATCCTTGCTAATGTTTTGAACAGATTCTCCTCCATACATAATCTCAACGGAAATAAATTCTATATTACGATACTGCTTGTACCATCTCTCGAATAGAAAATAAACTACACCTTTCATCTGGCAAAACAGAACGATTGACATCAAATGGGAAACAGTTTTCCAACCACTCATGAGAAGGAGGATAACGAAATAAACCAAACACTCTACATCTATTGGCTGGGATAAATAGCTAAAAAGAAAATTTGCGAATCAAATATCATTTTATATTTTTGTTTCTCAAAATTTTTAATGAACTAAAAAGAATTAAAATGCCTGCAAAACTCACTCGTCCAGAGAATTCTTTTAATAATATTTATATGCGATATTACAAAAAGTCTTTTCTATTTGTAAAGTCGTATATACACAATGAGATGGTAGCCGAGGATATTGCATCTGAATCACTCATCAAACTGTGGCAATGGATACAGGACAACCCGGTGGAAAATATTGAACCGATGTTGCTCAGTATTTTGCGAAATAAAGCCTTAGACTACTTACGTCATGAAAGCATGAAACAACAGGTCATCACACGGATTAGTGAGAAACAAAATGAAGAGTTAGCTCTTCGCCTCTCCTCACTGGAAGACTGTAATCCAAATGAAATATTCTCGAAAGAAGTTATGGATATTGTGCAAAGAACATTGCAATCATTACCTGAACAAACCTCCCGTATATTTACTCTCAGCCGATTTGGAAATAAAACAAATCGGGAAATTGCCTGCGAATTAAATATTTCAATCAAAGATGTGGAATATCATATATCCAAATCACTTAAGGCTCTTAGAAAAACGCTAAAAGATTACCTGCCTTTATTTTATTTCTTTTTTTACCATATGTAACACCGATTACTACGCACGTTCCTTTATCTTTTGAAAAAAATATTCTTTTTCGTTTAGGGTAAACCGAAGATGAATCGTTATATAAATGAAAACGATAAAAAGATGGATGAACTATTACAAAAATATATAGCAGGAAATGCCTCTGAAAAAGAGTCACAGAGGATAATGGAGTGGCTGCGCGAAGATGAACAGCATCTTAGAGAATATAAGCGGCAACGTAAATTGTATGACATTACGTTATGGCAGACTAAAAGTCCCGTTGATATACAACAAGAGAAGAAAGATCCGCTGAGGAGGGTTCTCGATGTTATTGTACGGATAGCGGCTGTCATTGTTTTTACTGTGGCAACCACTTATTTTTACACTCACCACGTTTTACAAGACAAGGAGGAGAATATGCAAACGGTAGTTGTTCCGGCAGGCCAGCATGCCGAATTATACCTGGCTGATGGAACGCATGTATGGCTGAATTCCGGTAGCCGGTTGACTTTTCCGGGACGGTTTTCTAAAAAGGTACGTCATGTAGAATTAGATGGTGAAGGATATTTTAAAGTCAGTTCTAATATAAAACAACCTTTTATTGTTGGAACTAACCGATGCAATATCCGGGTGCTGGGGACAGAATTCAATGTGCTGGCCTATGAGAAAGATAGTATATGGGAAACAGCCTTATTGGAAGGTGCTGTAGAAATTCTGCAAAAGAAAAGTGAAGTATCTCTCATGAAACTGAAACCAGGTGACATGGCCAGACTAAGTAAAAACCAACTTACTAAAGAAAAGATACATACAACAGACTATTTTCGTTGGAAAGAAGGGCTTATTTGTTTCAACGATATCTCCCTACGCGATATAATGGAGAAATTAAAACTCTATTATGATGTGAATTTTGTCATTAACAATCAACAGATTCTTGATGCGCACTATACCGGAAAATTCCGGACCCATGATGGGATTGAACATGTAATACGTGTGCTTGCCCTCAATAATAAATTTACCTATATTAAAGATAACGAGAGCAATACGATAACCATTAATTAACTTTTTAATATTTCTAATGCCTATGAAACAATAAAGAAACATTTAAAAAAGAAAAGGGGACAGTGCTGCAACACCATCCCACATTTTCCATCAGTTTATACCAACTGACAAAATAGTTCTAGATCAAGTTAAACCTAATAAACTAATATGTTGCGAAAATATGAAAAATTCTCTATACCAGGAATTATTTATAGAAAATAAACAGTTATTCCGTATTATGAAAATTATTGTTTACGTCTGTTTCTTATGTGTAGGAAATCTTCTAGCTATAGGAAGCTATGCGCAGACAGCTCATGTTACGATTGTTTCCAACCATATAACAATCGGACAAGTGATTAATGAAATAGAGAAACAAACGGACTATCTGTTTGTATTCAACGTAAAAGATATCAATATCAAACGTAATGTCAAAGTGAATGCGAAAGATAAAGCCGTTAATGAAGTTTTGAATGATATATTCAAGGATACAGGCATTCGCCATGCTATAGAAGGTAAAAACATCATGCTCATTAACTCTACGGATAAGGAAAAGGGTGCGCAGCAAAAAGATTTTTTAGTTACGGGGATAGTAAAAGATGAAAATGGTGAGCCTATTATCGGAGCAAATATTCAAGTCGTAGGAAAATCGGCAGGCACAATTACGGATATGAACGGACGTTTCAGTATCAGTGCCTCTGCCAATTCTACATTGCAAATAACCTATATTGGCTACCAAACGCAGACTGTCAATATCGGCGAGCAGAGGAATATTAACATTATTCTACAGGAAGACAATGCGCAATTGGATGAGGTAGTCGTAGTGGGGTATGGTACGATGAAGAAGAAAGATCTCACCGGTTCGGTAACAGCTGTTAAAGGAGACGAACTTGCTGCCCGTCGTACCACCCAACTTTCCACAGCTTTGCAAGGCGCGCTTTCCGGAGTAATGGTCAGTCGTGACAATGGAGCTCCCGGTAGTAGTGCTTCTATCCAGATACGTGGTGTAACAACTATTGGTGATTCCAGTCCGTTGGTGATTATTGACGGAATTCCGGGTGATATCAACTCCGTAAATCCTGAAGACGTAGAAAGTATGTCCGTATTGAAGGATGCTGCTTCGGCTTCGATCTACGGTTCACGTGCCGCAGCCGGTGTAATTGTCATCACGACCAAACGTGCCAAGAGCGGTGATGTGGCTTTGAGTTACAACTTTGAGTACGGGTGGGAAATACCGACTAAGTTGCCGACCTATGTAGGAGCCCAGCGTTACATGGAAATGGTAAATGAAACACGCTATAACGATAATCCAGACGGTGGATGGTACCAAACATATACGGAAGATGAAATTACCAACTGGAGCATAAATAATGCGACTAATCCGGACAAATATCCTATGACGGATTGGGGAGATATTCTGTTGAAAAGCTCCGCACCCCGGCAGACACATACTCTAAGCATTGTTGGTGGGGGTAAGATTATTCGTACAAAAGCCTCTTTCCGCTATGACAAAACGGACGGCCTCTATGTAAACAAGGAATATGACCGTTTTATGGTACGCGTGAATAATGATTTCAATATAAATAAATATATTTCCGCAAATCTGGATTTGAACTTTTCCCGTTCTAAAGCTCTCTCGCCTAATTCCAACCCCATGGGGGCAGGTGGACGAAACATTCCGCCAATTTATGCTGCTACATGGACCAATGGCTTATGGGGTGATGTGAAAGATGGAGAAAATATGCTGGCCAAAATTACAGATGGCGGCACTTTTACCAACTGGGGAACCAATATTGGCGGTAAACTCGGTATTGACATAACTCCTGTCAATGGGCTGAAAATATCAGCAGCCGTGGCGCCCAATTTCAATAATGTAAAGAAGAAAACTTTTGTCAAACAGATTCCATACACCCGTTCAGAAGATCCGAATACCACTGTTGGTTACATGGGAGGTTATCGCACTACCAATTTGACGGAAAATCGTAATGACAGCCATGATATAACAACACAGTTCTTTGCCAACTATGCCAAGACACTGGGGCGCCATGATTTCTCTGTCATGATCGGTTACGAGGATTATTATGCTTTCTGGGAAAACCTGGATGCATCCAGAGACCAGTACCAGTTGACAAGCTATCCTTACCTGGACCTCGGTTCGGAGGATTATCGGGATAATGGTGGCAATGCGGAAGAATATGCTTACCGCTCATTATTCGGACGCATGACCTATAGCTATGCAGACCGCTATCTTATCCAAGCAAATCTCCGCCGGGATGGTTCTTCACGTTTTGCATCCAATTGTCGTTGGGCCAATTTTCCTTCCGTGTCACTTGGTTGGGTAATTTCTGAAGAGAAGTTTTTCAAGAATATAAATATGGATTGGTTTTCTTACCTGAAATTGAGAGGCTCTTGGGGAAAACTGGGAAACGAACGTATCGGGGCTTATGACGATGACGGTAACTTTATTTATAATTATTACCCTTACCAGGCTGCAATTGATTACAGCACTGCACTATTTCAGAATTCACAGGGGATTGTTTCTTCCGTGACTACGGCCGCACAGCAGAAGTATGCCGTACGAGATATTTCATGGGAAACAACAGAAAGCTGGGATATCGGTTTAGATGCTAATTTTCTGGATAACCGTCTGCACTTCTCCGCTGACTATTATAGAAAAAATACGAAGGACATGTTGCTGGCACTGGAAATTCCACACTTCATCGGCTACGACAACCCGGAAGTCAATGCCGGAAACATGCACACTACCGGCTATGATATTGAAGTTGGCTGGAGGGACAAAGTCGGTGATTTCACTTACTCCATTTCCGCTAATCTGTCAGATTTTACCTCCAAAATGGGAAACCTGAATGGTACACAGTTCCTAGGCAATCAGGTAAAAATGGAAGGAAGTGAATATAACGAATGGTATGGTTACGTAAGCGATGGCTTGTTCCTGACTCAGGAAGACGTGGACAAGTCGCCCAAACTGAACAACAGCGTCAAAGTGGGTGATATTAAGTACAAGGATATTTCCGGACCGGACGGTGTCCCCGACGGAGTTATCTCACCTGAGTATGACCGTGTACTTTTGGGCGGTTCCCTGCCTCACTATATGTTTGGACTCACTTTCAATGCTGCCTATAAAGGCTGGGACTTTGGATTGACACTACAAGGTGTTGGAAGTCAGAAATCTCAAATCAGTGCTGCAATGATTGAAGGGCTTCGAGACAACTGGCTCAATTTCCCTACTATTCTTGACGGCAATTATTGGAGTCCGAAAAATACGGATGAGCAGAATGCGACAGCCAAATATCCGCGCCTGACTCGCACCAATCGGGATGCTAATTTCTGTATGTCTGATTATTGGCTTTACAACGGTCGGTACATTCGTTTAAAAAATCTCTCTGTCGGTTATACGCTCCCCAAAGCATGGACTACGAAGGCGTGTATGAATACAGTCCGTCTTTATGTAAGCGGAAGTGACCTGTTTACCATCAGTAATGCCCCCAAAGGATGGGATCCGGAAGTAAGTACAGAAGGGTATCCTATTACCACCTCTCTAATATTTGGTGTTTCTATTAATTTCTAGCCATAAAAAACATGAAAAAGTTACTCTTATATATCGGGGCAGGAATACTCTTACTCTCTGCCTGCCATGATCTCAATTTAAATCCATTGTCAAGCGGTTCTACTGAAAACTGGTATTCCACGGAAACTGAAGTGCAGATGGCCGTTGATGAGTTATATCGATATGACTTCTGGCCGGAAGACGGACAACAACAGACCGACTGGTCGGACGACTATACTTCACGCGATCTCCTGACCTCTTTTGATGACGGAACTCTAAATGGACAAAATGCTTGGGTTACCAGTTTATGGGGCAATCAGTACAAAGCTATTTCACGTGCCAATGCAGTTATTGAGAAATCGCATCGTGCTATCGAAAATGGCGCATCTGCCACTACTATTAACCGCCTGATTGCCGAAGCCAAATTCCATAGAGCTGCCGCTTATGCCAAACTGATTGTAAAGTTCGGTGACTTACCATTGGTATTAACCGATGTAAGTACAGAAGAAGGGTTGACAATGGGACGTACGGATAAATCCATCGTATTGGCACAAATCTATAAAGATTTTGATGATGCAATTAGTGTGCTTCCAACTTCCTATACTGACCAACAGCGAGCCACCCAAGGTGCTGCACTGGCACTAAAAGCCCGGGTTGCCTTGATTATGGAAGATTGGGAAACAGCGGCCGATGCAGCCAAGGCGGTTATGGACTTGAATATTTATGAATTGCATCCCGATTTTGGCAATCTTTTTTTGTCTACTACAAAAAACTCGAATGAATTTATTTTCAAAATTCCACGTGATGCTACATATGACATTTATCTGGGAACAGGAAACGGAGGAGTTAACCAGGTATACAATGATCTACCCCGTAACGTAGGAGGATGGACGCAGACCTGTCCGTCATGGGAGTTACTAGCTGCATTCACCTGTACCGACGGTCTGCTTATTAACGAATCACCACTCTTCGATCCGCATGAACCATTTGCAAATCGTGACCCACGTTTAGCAGAAACCATTGTACCATTTGGTTCCAACCACCTCGGTTATGAATACAACCCACACCCGGAGGCACTGACGTGTATGAACTATAATACGGGTGAAATCGTGACAAATTATGATACACGTGCCAATGCCCAATATGCTTCTTTCGATGGTCTGGTGTGGAAAAAAGGGATAGACGAAACATGGCTTCAGAATGGTTTCAAGGTAGACCAGGATATTATCTATTGTCGTTATGCCGAAATATTGTTGACATATGCCGAGGCGAAAATCGAATTAAATGAGATAGATAACTCCGTATTGGATGCACTGAATGAGGTTCGGGCGCGTGCTTATGGTGTGGACAAGTCCGATAAGGCAAGTTATCCGGCTTTCACTTCTAACGACCAGTCCACACTTCGCCACCAGCTACGTGTAGAACGTCGTATGGAAATGGCAAAGGAACACATGCGATATACGGATATCATCCGTTGGAAACTGGCCGAAAAGGTTATGAATCGCAAGACATATGGTATCCTTTATCCGGCCTCACTATGTATCGAACGGGTAACCAGTCAGGGAGATTGGTTTTGGGCTTTCACACCGGAAATGGACGAGGATGGTTGTGCAGATTTCTCCAAATTGGAAGAAGCGGGTAAATGTCAGGCACTTGCTGTACGTAGTTGGAACGATCGCCAATATTTGTGGCCTATCCCTACTACGGAACTTCAGATCAACGAGAACTTAAAACAAAATCCCGGCTATTAAATGCAGGAAAGTTGTTGATAGTCCGGGAAAAGGTAACTCCTTAATTATTCACCCTTTTATTTTTCTAACTTTATGATTGGAAAGAGCTATATTTTTCACCTTTTTCTATTTCTTCTCATATTACCAGACAGTATTTATTCTCAAGATAATATTTGTCTGATCCCGCAAGTTGAAAGCATGGTCCGGAAAAAAGGTACGCTATCCATCGAACGTCTGGAAAGCATCCATTTCCCGGACGAATGGAAAAATACAGGAAACCTCCTTGTCAGCGATCTGAAAGAACTGGCAAATTTGTCTGTCATGGTGAATGCCTCAAATCCTTCCATTCATGTAAAAAAGGTGAAAATGCAGGAGCCGGAAATGTACATGCTGGAAATTACAAAGCAGGGGATCATCATAGAAGCAGGTGACCAGACAGGTATGATTCATGCTTTTTCCACTCTTTTACAATTGATTCTGGGAAGTGAGGGAAAAGAGTTACCCCGGTTCATAATCCACGACAAACCCCGTTTTAGTTACAGGGGAGTCATGATAGATTGTAGCCGCCATTTCTGGACTATCGAACAACTTAAAAAGTATACCAAACAATTGGCCTTTTTTAAACTTAACACTTTACATCTGCACTTGACAGACAATCAAGGCTGGCGTCTGTATCTGGACCAATATCCGGATTTAGCGTTCAAAGGTACGTACTACCGGACATTCGAGGATCTATCGGGACATTATTATCGTAAAAGCGAGTTGCAGGAATTGATCAACTATGCCGCCATGTACGGCATAGAGATCATTCCGGAGATTGACCTTCCGGGACACTGTCTGGCCTTGCTTGCAGCCCTTCCCCAACTGTCATGTAAAGGCGGAAAATTTGAAGCCTATCCAGAGGAACTGGACGGACAAAAACGGAAGAGAGCAGATGAGAATATGCTGTGTATAGGAAATCCTGAAACCTATAGGTTTGTGGAAAAACTGGTAGCAGAACTCACTGATCTCTTCCCTTCATCATTCATACATCTGGGAGGAGATGAAGTGTCGACACATCTATGGGAACAATGTCCGAAATGCCAAAAGATTTACAAACAAGAGAATATGACTTCATGGCACGAGTTACAGGACTATTTTACGAAACGAGTTAGTGAAATTGTACGTTCCAAGGGAAAAAGGATGATAGGTTGGGATGAAATAAATGACCGTAATGCCGCTGACATCAGTGACGTGATCATGATCTGGCAACGTGATGGAAGAGAACAGCAACAGAAAGCTTTGAAAAGAGGGTTGTCAGTCATTATGTCTCCTAAGGATCCCTGTTACTTTGATTTCGGGTATTCACGGAATTCCACACGCAGATTGTATGAATGGGAACCAGTTGGCAAAGAATGTACGAATACTCAAGCACATCTCGTCAAGGGAGGACAGGCTAATTTGTGGACTGAATTCATTACAACCTCGGATGAGGTGGAAAGGATGTTATATCCCAGAACTTGTGCCTTGGCCGAAACCCTCTGGAACACGAAAGAAAAGAAAGAATGGGAAGGGTTCCGACAACGTATCAGCAAGTTCGGTGCTATTATGGAAAAACTGAATATCTGTTACTTCAAAGACGAGGATTGGGATAACACAGGTTTTGTTCCGCAAAGCGAACAAAGGCCCCGTCTTGTATGTCCTGCCCGTATCGATACCAATATGAAGGGAATCAAGTATTATATGCCTGAATATGCGTTTGACGGTGATATACAGACTTTCTTTGCAACCCCCTATTCCTTAAAAAAAGGAGATTATTTTACTCTTACTTTGGAAAAAAGACAAGCAGTACAGGAAATCAGAATTGTGTTTGATGTTTCAAAGGAACATCCGGAACATGTACAATTATCTGTCAGCGAGGACGGTACAATATTTAAGAAAGTAGCTGCAGATAACAAAAATGGAGAATTGTCAGCATCTTTCAGTACACTAGCCATGATTAAAGCCCTCAAAATGGAATTGACAACTCCACTGATGGCCCGGCTGACTATCAAGGAGATTATCCTTCGCTACTATGAATAAACAAGTATAAGAATAATGAAAATTGTTATGATAAAAAAAATTATATATATTTCTCTCATCTGGATGGTATTTCACGGAGCGAGTCTTCATGCTGCCAGTTTATTGGTAGAAGCAGAAAGTTTCACGGAAAAAGGAGGCTGGGTAGTGGACCAACAATTTATGGACTTGATGGGATCACCTTATTTACTGGCACACGGTCTAGGTAGTCCTGTTGAAAATGCGAGTACCAATGTACAACTTCCAGAAAATGGCACATATTATATTTTTGTACGCACCTACAACTGGACGTCTCCATGGCAGGAGGGTGAAGGGCCCGGATTGTTCGGTTTGTCAGTAAACGGAAAGAAAATCTCTTACCGGTTGGGTATTATAGGCAATCAGTGGATATGGCAGTATGCCGGGCAATATCAGGCAACAGAAAAGAATATTCACATTGTTTTGCATGACTTGAAAGGTTTTGACGGGCGGTGTGATGCTATTTATTTTACGACACGGAAAGATGATATTCCGCCATCGGATATGGCGGCTTTAAATAACTTTCGTCGTGCTAAACTTGGATTATTAGCCCCCCCAAAAACAGAATCATATGATTTAGTAGTTATAGGTGCAGGTATTGCAGGTATGAGTACAGCAGTATCTGCCGCCCGCCTGGGCTGTAAAGTCGCACTTATCAATGATCGCCCTGTAGTCGGTGGAAACAATAGTTCCGAGATTCGTGTTCATTTGGGAGGAGCTATCGAGATCGGAAAATATCCTGAACTGGGGGGGCTGCAAAAAGAGTTCGGTCCCGTCAAGGAGGGTAATGCACAACCGGCAGGCAATTATGAAGATCATAAAAAAATGGAATGGCTGCAAGCTGAAACTAATGTTTCCCTGTTTCTTAATTATCGGGCATTTTCGGTGAAGAAGGAAGAGGACCGGATCATCTCGATAACCGCTTGTCATATTGAATCCGGTGAAGAAATCGAATTTTATGGTCGTTTATTTGCTGACTGTACTGGTGATGGCACTATCGGTTATCTGGCCGGGGCAGACTATCGTATGGGCCGTGAAAGCCGTTCTGAATACGGTGAGACTATAGCTCCCGAAATAGCTGATAGCTTAGTAATGGGCACTTCTGTTCAATGGTATTCTGTGGAAGACACAAAAACATCCTATTTTCCGGAATTCCGGTACGGCATCGAATTCAATGAGGAGACCTGTGAACCTGTCACTTATGGTGAATGGACTTGGGAAACCGGAATGAATAAAAATCAGATTAATGATTCTGAACAAATACGTGACTATGGAATGTTAGTTATATATTCTAATTGGAGCTACTTGAAAAATCAATCGGAACGAAGAAAATATTATAAAAAACGTTCATTGGAATGGGTAGCCTACATTGCCGGAAAGCGGGAATCCCGGAGGCTATTGGGCGACTATGTACTGAAAGAGGATGATTTAACAAAGCACGTAGCCCATGAGGACGCATCTTTCACTACTACCTGGAGTATTGATCTGCACCGGCCCGACCCCGAGAATACCCGGTATTTCCCGGGACGGGAATTCAAAGCGACGACAGACCATGTAGTAATTTATCCCTATCCTGTTCCCTACCGATGTCTTTATTCCCGTAATATAGACAATCTGTTCATGGCAGGACGCAATATCAGTGTCACACATGTTGCCTTGGGAACCGTACGAGTTATGCGCACTACAGGTATGATGGGGGAAGTTGTAGGCATGGCAGCCTCACTATGCAAAAAATATCAAGCCACTCCCCGTGACATATACCATTATTATTTGGAGGAATTAAAATCACTCATGCAAAAGGGAGTGAATAAAAAGGGATTACCGAATAATCAACGATATAATGAAGGAGGCAGGCTAAACCAGATACCGAAGGTAAAGTAAGGATACATCTCTGTCTGCCAGATTTCCACATACGAAAGTTTAACAATTTATTAGATTAGGCATTATGATAAGAAAAATCATATTCTTAGAAATGTTATTATTGGGAATAGCTACATTCCTGTATTCGCAAGATGAAATTTCCAAAATAACAATAACTCATGGACCTTACTTGCAAAACGTGGGATCTAACGAAGCTACCATTGTATGGATAACGGATAAGCCCTCTATAGGATGGGTGGAACTGGCCTCAGATGGCAACGGCAGTTTTTACGCCAAAGAGCATCCGCGTTATTTTGACACGTCTAATGGCATCAAGAATACATCAACCATCCATGCCGTTAAAGTCAAGGGACTGACACCGGGAAAACAATATCGTTACCGTGTTTTTGCTCAGGAAGTGTTGAAACATACTGGGTATAAAATCATTTATGGAAGTTATGCTTCCACTGATGTCTATTATCGTAAACCGCTTACTTTTCATACCTGCAATCCGCAAGCGCCTGCCACCTCTTTTGTAATGGTCAACGATATACATGGGGACAACAAACTGCTGGAGGACTTAATGTCCCGTTGTAACCTTACGCAAACCGACTTTGTTCTTTTTAATGGTGATATGCTCTCTTTCATAAATAGTGAAGATCAGCTTTTCAAGGGGTTTATGGATACGGCTGTACGACTTTTCGCTTCTGAGATCCCGATGTACTACGCCCGTGGCAACCACGAAACACGGGGAGTATTTGCAACCGAAATCCAACGTTATTTTTCTCCCTGTCAGGAACATCTTTATTATGCCTTTCGACAAGGTCCTGTCTATTGTATTGTTCTGGATACGGGAGAAGATAAGCCTGATTCTGATATTGAATATGCCGGTATTACCCAATATGACCTCTACCGTACCGAACAGTCCGAATGGTTGGCCAGTATTTTGGAAAGTACCGAATATAAAGAAGCGCCTTTTAAAATAATTGTAGCTCACATTCCTCCCGCAGTTACTGAAGCTGGTCCCGATGAGGATTGGCATGGAAATGTAGAAGTAGAGCAGAAGTTTATGCCTTTATTACGCCAGGCTTATCCGGATTTAATGCTTTGTGGACACTTACATCGTTTTGTGCGTCATGATGCCACTGACAAAACGTCTTTCCCCGTAGTAGTTAATTCCAATACATCTTTGCTACGTATTTATGCCACGACCACACAGATGAAGATAGAGGTAATGGATCGAGACGGAAAAATGCTGGATGAATTTATCATAAAAAAATAAAAAGCTTTGCATTAGTACTTGGCAAGTAATTATTCGGGTGACAATTACTTCTTAATCAATGAAGCTGGTTTCTGCAGATTCTGCATGTATGAGAGGCTGATGAATTTAGGAATAACCAACATTTACGGGGTAATCCAGTCGATGTGCCTACCATGAGCAAGGAGAAGTTACGCAAGACCAATGCTGTGAATTGTAGCAAATTGGCCCACGAGTTACCTTTCGGTTCATTTGAAAAGGAATTATATTCTGGGGAGGAAACCACAAAAATACGCTCTTTATAAGACTAAGAAACCTGATTGCAAAAGACAGCATACATACCAAGAACCGTATCAAGTCTTTGCTCGTTTTTATGGTGTGGAAATATCGAGAATGTTTGCCCGATGTACCATTAGCTAGGGATATTCCTAAAATAGGAAAATTTAAGGCAACTAATTCATTGCGAGTTAGTTGCCTTTTGGAGTTTGCCCGACATGGGCATAATCTAATGGGTGTAAGTCCCCATCGCAGCCTTATATCGGCAAGCGTACAGCCGACGGCAATGGTGTCCGTAGTGATTCGGCATCTAAAGGAAGTCTTAGGCAAAGCACTGACCTGACGTACAGAAACTTGATACTAAGGCATATGAGTGTGGGTAAGTCTGCCAAACAAGATAAAGCCCTATAGCTATATGGAACACTCGGTGTAAATCAAGCAGGTATAAGTGTGAAAGATTATATTCTTAATCGGGGAGGTCTCACGGACGTGTGGAGCATGTGTTTAGATTGCCAAACACGGAGTAAAGCTTATTGTGAGAAGTCAGCAGAAGCCATAGTACTTAAGTTCTTTTTAAGGAAGGGCTGAATCGCAATAGCTATAAACACGTAACTAACTCTAAATAGGAAAGAATGCATAAAATAAGAGTCATAGAAAGTACACTTGGCTACCCTCAAAAGAATAGGATGGAATCCGAAAGCTATGAGGGAGTGCAGACCTATATGGACATGAAAGACGGCAGTTTGATAGCAGTGCAACCAAATAAAGATGACTTAATGAGTCAAATTCTTTCTCCCGACAATCTCAATCGTGCCTATCTACAAGTGGTACGAAACAAAGGGGTTGGAGGTGTTGATAGAATGGATTTTAAGCAACTGCTTCCCTATCTTCATGAACACAAATCAGAACTTATCGAGTCGATACGCATTGGAAGGTACAAACCGAATTCAGTGCGTAGGGTAGATATAGCCAAGGATAACGGGAAGAAACGGCTTATAGGCATCCCAACCGTTGTTGACCGCTTGATACAACAAGCCATCGTCCAAGTGCTATCGCCTATCTACGAACGCCAGTTCAGCCCAAGCAGTTTTGGGTTTCGCCCCGACGTAGTGCGCATGTAGCATTGCTCCAAGTGTGCTGTTATACAAGCGAAGGCTACAAATATGCTGTAGGCATAGACCTTGTTAGATTCTTTGATACGGTAAACCATAGTTTCTTACTGAGAATACTATCAAGGACAATAAATGACGGGCGTGTCATTTCTCTTATACACAAGTATCTTACAAGCGGAGTAATGATAGGTAAGCATTATGAACCAAGTATAGAGGGTACACCACAAGGCGCCCCTTTGAGCCCCTTGCTCAGCAATATCCTGCTGAACGAACTAGACAAGGAATTGGAGAGACGTGGACACTGCTTTGTACGCTATGCAGATGATAGCATGATACTGTGCAAAAGTAAGAGGTCCGCCGAACGCGTATGCTCAAGCATAACGGACTTTTCCTTCTATTTCACGAAAGGCAAATGCAGGCTGTGTGTTCACAAGACAACAAAAGAGAAATTCAAACGTAAGGTTAAATCTCTTACCAGACGTAGTAACAGCATGGGTTATGCCCAACGTAAAGAGATACTCTGGCAAACCTTTAGAGGTTGGATAGGGTATTTCAAATATGCAGACATGAGGAGTCTGCTGATTCCATTAGACCAATGGTATCGCAGACACTTGCGTATGTGTATATGGAAATGTTGGAAGAGAGTGAAGACTCGCTTTTCAAATTTGCAGAAATGTGGAATACCGAAAGGTAAGGCTTAGGAGTGGGCAAATACTCGGAAAGGGTATTGGCGTTGTACGCGTGCCTTTCTTCAGAATGCTATTGAGGACGAGTCTCTTCGGAAAGCGGGGTATCCAATGTTATCTCATCTTTATAAGCAAATACATATAGATTGCGAAACCGCCGTATGCGGAACCGTTTGTACGGTAGGGTGAGATTGTGCCACGAGAAGCATGTGCTAAATGCTTCGCAACTATGTAGGAGATGAGGGTAGGTCCCTCGCAATCAACTTGCAGGAATCTCCTCAGTACTGAATGCTTTGATAAGATTGCTGTCGACCAATTCTTTAAGTGGACATCAATTCCTACATCTAATGTGTTACTTTGTACACGTCTCATAAGCTATATCGTTTTAGTTAATGAGTTATGACTTCAATATAATATGAAGTTTACTAAAATGGTATAGCTTTTTTAGTGCTATCTACTGTTATCCGTCACTTCAGATTTTAAACATAGAAACTTATTTTTTTATAATCATACCGTCCAATTTATTATTAATTTTCCAGCAAGGATACCTTCGTCAGCCACCATACGTTTCATTGGAAGATCCCGTAATCCATTTATAAAATCAATAGCTGATTTTAATGGAGGTTGATTCTTTATAGTATCACTTGAAATATAAAACTTAGTTCTAGAACTAAAAAGTAAGTAAACAAAAAGGCGGAGAATAGCAGTCTCCACCTTTTTATTTATTCTTTGGCCTTTTGTATTATAGTAATTGTATTATAGTAATTCCCTGCTTGTATAACTGTTGTAAATCTCCTTTCCAAGCCTGTTAAATTTGAATCAATCCTGATAAAGATTGATTTGCGACCTGTTTTCTCCACATAAAGTCCACCACCTTCTATTACTTGAACATTAAGGGAGTGTGTTCTATATATCGTGTCTTTAGTAGAGATTTCAGTCAGCCACCAGTCGTCACCTTTCCTGGTTCGTAACTCTATAGAATCTTTACTGGATTTAAAAAATACCTCTTTAGTCTCTAGGCCTATCGTATCTGTTCCCTTGCCAACGACGTCATTGCTACATGAAATGAATACAAATAAAAGTAACACGAAAGACAGAAAATAATAAGTTTGTCTCATATTTCTTATTTTATTATGTTAATATATGGAATTATTTCTACATTATATGGATAATTACCCTTGCCGGCTGCTCTAGTAGAAGGAAAAGTAGGTCCTTCACCTCCATTAAAAATACCCGCCAAATAATAACCATTACTATTACCATTCCAGCCCCAGTTTAGATGCAGGTAATCTTCTTTCTCCGTATACGAATGATGAACTTTATCGCTTCCTTTTCTATAGACATCAACATTTCTCTCTCTATGAAAATAGCCATCAGAAACCCAAGCATGACCATTTTGGTAATATTTAATACCCAGTATTTTCTTTCTTACCGAATTGCCACATATTATAACCGGACATTTAGCTTTAATAGATGTTATAACATCCCATTGACTATAAATTTGAGGATTATTGGGTTTCCTATATCCCATTTTCTCGAAGCATTGTGGTATATTTTTTCTTTTAGCTCCGCTTGTATCTGTTCCCCAATCCATTTTAACCAAATCACCTATAGAGCGGAATAAATGGGCAACTGCTGGAGTGGTGGGGAATTGTTTCATTTCAGACCAATTATATGACACCCCATTATACCCTGAAGGTTTTTCATGATATGCCATTACTTGAGCTATTGCAGTAGCTACACAGCCTGTGAGGGCTCTTTGTCCTTCTATAAGAGGTGCCGCATTGTTATATGGACTCCTTTGTCCCCATTTAACAGAAATCAAAGGTTGTACTCTTTCCGTTTCTTCCCATTCTCCAGGTTTCTTTATATAAATAGGACGTCTTCTACCCCTTGTTTGAGATGTGTCTAAAGAGTTATCGTCATCATTTTCTTCTTTGAACTCTATCTCATACTTTTTATTATTAGAAATGTAATTTTGAACTAAATCAAAAAAGAAAGATAATTCCTGATATTGAAGCGTGTCACTTAAAGAAAGATTGCCAGACTCTGAATAAGCAATAATAGGAGTTGTATATAGGTTGGCCGATACTATTGCATAGCCATTGCCACCCTCTGCATTGGCTATATAAAATGAGGGATATGTCTGATTAGTAATTGTATCTCTATAGAAATAGATTTCATTGTTTATTGAATAATTAAGAAAAGAGCTATTTCGTGTATTGTTTCTATTATTTTTAATAAAAAGTTCCACTTCAATAATAGCATTCTCTTTAGTACGATAAGTCGGGGCTTTTTCTGTTAAAGATGGTGGCGAAGATTCTTGTTTCATTACTTCTGTGTCATCGGAACATGAAGTTAAAAACATAATTGTCAAAATCAATAAATGTGCATGTTGTTTCATAATTTATATAATTAAGGTTAATACTGAATACGTTAAAAGTCAAAAGTGCCATGTTTATAAGAGGACCGGGAAGGTTTATAATAATCCTCACCCGGGGTCTGGGGTTGTATAAAATCTTGTCTGAATATTTCTGTAGGATTATCTGTAATTAAATCTGCATCATGGGTATATATGTTAAAATAGCACTCTGGATCTGTTTTTTGGTTATATGGTCCTTCTCCCACAAAAGAAAATTTGTAAAAACCAATTTTTTCTCCGTCTTTTCTGACTGTAAGGAACCAGACATTACCACTACTTATCGTTTTAAATCTCAATCCGTTTAATGATGAATAAGTTTCCTCTATAAACTGGCCATTCAAATATGTCTGTTTTTTACAAGTAAAAGGTAACTCAAATCTACCACCTTCAGCTGGTAGAATAAAAGGATTCTGTTCCGAATGGATTTTATACACAAATGTCAACTTTCCTTTATCTATAATTAGTGGAATTTTTTCTACTTTTATGCCATTAATAGTAGAGTAAGAAATCTGTAAATCAGCATTCAAAATTTTATCTTCTTTATTAATATTTGAGGTTATATTTAATACTACCTGATCGCCCTCCACTTTTATTTCTATATCAGAAAAAAGAGTTTTATCAAATTCTACCGAAACATCCCTGGGAATAATCGGAACCTCTGAACTTAAAACATCATCTATTAATGTTTTTTTTATAATCGTAATCGTAATAATACGTTTCTCTCCAAGACAGCTAAACGGTTTGGATGCGTCCTTACTTGTTAATACTTGATACTCTGTTTTTCTATTGTTTTCCTCTTTTTGACAGGATAACAATGCTAAAGAAATAAACAAAAGAATAAATACCTTTCTCATATTAATGCAAATTAGTTACTATAAATAAAAGTAATATTTAATATTGTTGAAACCTCAACATCTGATACAATCTTCAAGGTCTTTTGTAGAGTTTACAAACTTATTTCCAGCATTATAAGACAATTAAACAACAAACTTTTTGTTTTGAGGGCTTATTTTGACCGTTATCTTTTCTGTCTTATTGGCATGGTTATAAAACATACAGTATAATTCTGGGAAAAGACGTTGAATTTCTTTATAATGCAAAAACTTTTTTCATGATAAAATTAATAATATCATACTACAAAGATAAGACTAAATCGATGTTTTATAGTTATGGAAGAAAATATAAAATCTAACAAAAACATTTATACACATCTTATAATCAGATATTTATTATTGAGATGCTTAATATTATCTAACGTAAGACTAACATTTATATTTTAAGACGTTTTGATGTCGACTTAAATATCCAATATTAGTTTCTAAAATAAATAGTAATATACAGGTATACTATCTCAAACGATTGAATTTTGCTTCCGTTAAATACATATATGTCTCAGTACCAAGAAGGGGTAGTACAGTTGTCGGCAAATACGAATATCCGATCGTTTTTGAGTGCAATAAAGTTTATTGTATCGACTGGCTGTATTTTGTCGGCAATATGAAGGAACTACTTAATTATTTTGAACTGATGGACTAAACGAATGAAAGTATACTTCTGCATCACCTGCCATTATATAGTAAGTCAGGCATGTATCAAAAGGTATAGATTTTGTACTGCCATTTTTTAAGAAGTGGATAGGCCTACTGGGTGAAGGCTTCTTTGATATACGAGGAAAAATGGGTAAAGGCGTACATTATCTTATGGATAAATATACCTCAAAATATATTCCTGAATGAAAGTTGTATATTCTGGAATATATTTTGCTTTTAACAGAAAACAAGTTTCGCAAAGAAAATCTATGAATTGAGACTTCTATTCTCTCACGAGTTGTGAAGCATCCGATAGTACAATGGAAAATATCCCTGATTGCCGAAGAAACGTGATTCTCCCTCATTCATCGCCAAATAAAAACGGGAGAACCGAATGCTCTAGGTATTGCTCATATCCTTTACGTACTCAGGTAGTCCGCCTATGGGTTGGGAAATGCCCGTTTGGCAGGATTTTTTTCCCTTATATAGAACACAACGGGCTCATGAGTGACACATTCTTCGGATGGGTATAGCGGATTCAGATACCCCTTTATAAATATCTTTTCATCTCCTGACAATTGCTGACTATCCATGACTATTCCTGCCATCAGTCCGGTCCAGTTTGGCAGGTATCGTTTTTTCTCTTACATTCGCATCAACGAATATTTAAAATCGATCATATGGAAATATATTACATTGAAGCCGGTATCTTTGACAGGATGCTGGGATGTGTCGAAAGTCTATCGACACGCGTGGACAGGCTGTATGAGAAAAATGCGAATAAAGGGGTTGGTGAGTGACTGGACGGTCAGGATGTCTGCCTGCGCCTTGACATTTCTTCCCGTACCCTGCAGACCCTTCGTGATACCGGACGGTTGGCGTTCACCCAGGTTCAGCGTAAATTTTATTACAAACCGGAAGATGTGGAGAGGCTGATGACTTATGTCGGTATGAGGCGCAAGGAGAAGGCGGTGAGAGACAGAAGAAAAAGCAATAACTTTTAAAAAAGCAAGAAATGGAAGGAATTATCGGTAAGGAGAGTGAGAGTATCCTGCGTTTCTTTATTCTGCTGGAGAATATTCAGGTAAAAATGGATCAGCTAATGGAGGGTAACCGCCCGCCTTTTAACGGTGAACGGTTCCTGACTGACAGGGAGTTGTCCGGGCTGTTGAAAATCAGTCGCAGATGTCTGCAGGATTATCGTGACCAGGGTCGGCTCCCCTATGTCCAACTGGGTGGAAAGGTGCTGTATAAAACGTCGGACATTGAAAAATTATTGGAAGGTAACTATCACAGGGCGCTGATATAATATTGCCCTTTTTAGGCTTTAATGGGATGAGTGTTGGGACTGTCAAGGATTCCGACACTCATCCCATTTTTTATCTGGACATTTTTAGCTCTTAACCCAGTCCGTATCCTTCCGCTTTCTTCTTTTCATGAGCCAATCCATGTCCGAGGATATTTTCTGGTCAGTGACTTGCGCATATACCTGCGTGCTATTGATGTTTGTGTGTCCCATCATCTTGGCGATGCTTTCTATCGGAATACCGGAGGTCATCATTAGAGTTCCGAACGAATGCCTAGCCATATGATAGGATAAATTTTCCTTCATCCCCAGTGCTACACCCAGCCCGTGGACCTCGTACCAGAGGATATCCCGGACCGGTAACGGAAAGACCGGCTTCTCGTTATCCGTGGTGTTGTAAAGTTCTAGTATTTGTTCGGCTACCGGGTGTAACGGGATAAATGCTTCTGCGCCCGTCTTAGCCCGGCGGATGCGGATGTATCTTCTTCCTAGGGAACTCTTTTCAATGTGGCGTGGATGGAGTCTGCGCGTATCCACATAGGCAAGCCCTGTGAAAGAGGAGAATATGAATGTCCTGCGTGCCAGCTCCATCATCGGGTCGGGCATCGGGGTCTCCATTATCAGTTTCAACTCATTGCGCCCGATGTGCTTCAATTTCGGACTGTCCTTCTTCTCGTATGCCACGTCCTCTATCGGATTGGCTCTCAATACTTCCCGGTCCACAGCGATATAGATGAGCCTGTTAAGCCAGCACAGGCAGTGGTTCACATGTCCGTTCCCATGTCCCAGCTCTTTCTTGAGAAAGATTTTGAAGGATTCGGCGAACTCCTCGGTGATGTCTGAAAAGGCGATGTCCCTCATCCCCCTGGATTCGATGAACTGCCTCAGATTGAGCTGGGTTGTCTTTGACTGGCGATAAGTTGAGGTGGAGTTAATCTCGACTGAACGGATTCTAAGCCGTTCCCGTTCTGCCTCTCCGGTCTGCAGCAGGAATTCCGGAATGGAAACGGTATTTGATACGGTAGCTTTGAGTAATTCCGCCGTGACCACTCCCTGGTTCTTCAGCAGGTTCCCGTATGCCTCTTCCAGTCGGCTGCGGAAAGCGGTAAGGCGGTTGTTTTCTTTGTTCATCCTGATTTCTCCTTTGTTACTGTCCCAGTCACTGGGCTTGCAATAGATGCCTGTCGTGACAGCTGACTTCCTGCCGTCGATGCTGATCCGGCAGAGGATGGCTGTCGTTCCGTCCGATTTCACCTTGTTACGGTTGATGTAGAACATGAGTCTGAATGTACTGCGCATGGTAATGACGTTTTTAGGATTAAAGAATTAGTTTGAGATCACGTGTCGCCTCAATGAACCTGTCCATGTCTTCGAACAGTCTCTTCGGGGTTACACGGGCGTAGATTTGGGTGGTCTTTATGTTGGAGTGTCCCAGCATCTTGCTGATGGTCTCGATCGGCACTCCCTCCTCGAGTGTGATCAGAGAAGCGAAGGAATGCCTTGCTGTATGGTAGACAAGGTCCTGGCTGAGTCCTGCCATCAGGCGCAGGGATTTCATATTGGCCCTGAGCGTATGGTAGTCCTGCGGTGGAAAGAGGGTCATGCGGGCATCATCACGGTACTTTTCGATCAGCACGAGGGCTTCCGGCAGCAGCTTGACGCGCCCGAGGTAGTTGGTCTTCTTCCTCCGGTACTTCAGCCAGAGATTGTTTTCTTCATCCGTGAAGAGGTTCTCCCGAGTGATACTTACCACATCAGCATAGGCTGTGCCGGTGTAGCAGGCGAAGAGGAAGAGGTCCCGGGTGATGACATGCGACCTGCGTTTCTCTGGAATCTCCAGATCACGCAGTTTCTCGAAATTCTCCCGGCTGAGTGCTTTCGGTGTACTTTCCTTCTGTTTGGGTAGTTTGAAGTGGCAGAAATGGTATTTCTCCGAATGTCCCTCCTTGTAGGCGATACGGCAGATCTTTTTCAGGATGGCCAGGTAGCCGCGAAGCGTGTCCACGGCATGTCCTTTTTCCATGAGGATGAAATCCTGATAGTCGCGGATGAACTGCTCGTTGAGTTGCCCGAATGCCAGGTCCGAGACCTTGAACTTCGCCTTGATGAATTCGGAAAGCGTGCGGTAGGTGAAGAGGTAGGTCGAGAGTGTGGTGGGCGCACGGTCTACGCCAACACGGGCCTTCATTTCCCCATTGTGTCGGTCGAGAAGCTTGAGCAGGGTCATCTGTATGCCCGCATTACCCTGAAACATGTCCCTGACCGCGGCGGCATCGAAGTCCTTTTTCCTTTCCATGAGGGAATTGAAGGCCGAGTGTACGGCAAGCAGTAGCCTCTCTATTTTTTCATTGGTTTCCACCGCTTTCCGGCTTTTGCCGTTCAGCCGACTCTCACGTGCGTTCCATAGCTCAGGGGTACAGGATAGCTTGCAGCTGAACTGCGCCATCGTGCGGTTGAGGGTGATCCGTCCCATGATCGGGGCTTTGCCGTTCTTGTCCGGCTCGCTCTTTTTCAGGTAGAGCAGTACCTTAAATTTTTCCACTTTCATAACGCTCTTTTTTAGGTTGTAAAAATACTCCTTTGAAAAGCGCCCTTTGGCATGCAAAATATTGATGAACAGTGAATACAAATCCGCTTTGTTCTTATCGATAAAAATCGGTTACCTGTCGTCGTTTCAGAAACAGGCGGCTAACAGCCTGGTAACTGAAACGCTGCAATATTTTGTTTTCTTTTGCAGGCCAGCCTATTCTGCAATTCTCGTAAAGTGCTTAATTATAAACGTTTTACGTTTTATACTCGCCATTCCGTTTTTTACTGCATTTCTAAATATTACTTATACTGCCCGTCATACATGGGCTACGATGGCATATTATAGTGAAGTGCATCCCGGTATCATTTCAGAAGCTATGGGACATTCATCTATCACAGTAACAGAGACTTATCTGAAACCTTTTAAGAATAAGAAAATTGATGAGGCTAATGCAACGGTTCTCTCTCCCTTTAGAAAAACGTTTTTGAAGATAAGTTGCTGATAAATATGGTGTTACTTCTTAGGTAACGGCAAGAAAACACGCTGCAAATATGGACATATTTTGGAAAACATGCAAACAAAAAAGATATTATTTCTAATAAACAACTAAAAAAAGGAAACACATCAAACAAAACTGCGGATTTTTTGTGAAGAACACACCTTGCTCTCTAATTTTTGCAAAAGATTTCCCTCCCCTCTGCCGTCTCTCCAAAGCAGGGGTTAAAAATATCATAACTTATTTATTGAAAATGGCCCGCAGACGCTTCTGTCGGAGTGGGAAAATGTATTATCCCGTTACCTAAGAAGTAACGGGCGAGTATTATTTGAACTTAGTGTTTAATAATATATTATTAATGTAATTTTTAAGTAGTTATGAAGAAAAAATTTGTTAGGGTGATGCTTTTCGGAGCGTTGGCGCTTGCTACCGGTGCATCGTTCGTAGGTTGTAAAGACTACGATGATGACATTGATGCGGTAAATGCCAGAGTCGATGGAATTGAAAAAACTCTCTCGGAATTGCAAGCTCAAGTGGGAGGCTATGTGAAGTCTGTGGTGTATGATGCATCTACAGGCAAATTAACAGTGACTGGTGCGGATAGTAAAGAGTACACTATACCAATGCCTGAAGAATTGCCATCGTATACTCTTGATGTGACAAAGGATGGTAAGATTACTTTGAAGAAGGATGGTAAAGAAGTTAGTTCTGGTACTATCGACATTCCTGAAATCCCTGAAATTCCGACGTATAAGGAATTTGATCCATTGTTACTGACTGTAAAAGATGGCTATGTTTATTATGATGGCACAAAAACTTCTGTTGCGATTCCTGAGACCGCAAAAGGATCTATTACTGCTATCCTTGATGAAAAAGGAGTCGTTACAGGATATAGAATTGTAACGATCGAAAACGGTAAAGAAGTTACTGGTGAATTCTCTGTCATAGACGCTATACCTTTGAAGGGATTAGTATTTGAGCCCACTTGCTATGTGGGTGGAATCTCTGCATTGAAAGCTAACAACTTGACTTATAATGCATGGTCTCAAAATGCGTACGCTAAACCGTCAGAAACCGGTGAAACATATAAGTCTAATCCTACACTTTCTTATATTACTCCGCAAATCTGGGCATATTACCACATGAATCCGGCTAGCGTTTCAATGGCACAGATTGAAAGCCTGAAATTCCTTTCAGGCGATAAGGATTATTATCCAGTTTCTCGTGCTGCTGCAATGGATCCAACTGCTAATATAAAGAAATCAGATGTCGTAACCGAAGACGGACAACGTTATCTTAAAGTTGCAATGGATGCAGATGCAGAAAAGATACCGGCACTGAATTCTGGTAAGGTAGCTGTATATGCTTTGCAGGCTCAGACCAAAGCTATTGGTGCTGACGAAGCTAAAGTAATTACCTCTGATTACGCTAGTATATATAAGGTACTTATGAGCGACTTCGTTCTAGAAACCAAAATTGATGCAGAAGACGTAATCTTATATGGACAAAGCATTTCTCGTACTGGTTCTACTCCTAATGCTAATGCAGGTAAGGCACAAGAAGCTATTGATGCAAATGCAGATTACACTGTAGCTACAGATGGTACACTTAAATTAGCAGATAAAATCTCTACTTATTATAAAGAAAACAATGGTACTGAATTAGTTAAGATGACTAATATTAAAGATAACGGTCTGAAATATGTCTTCACTGCTTCCAATTAATTGGTGGAGCTAATAATGAGACAGAACAGAACTCATTCTTTAATGGTAGTGATGCTGCTAAAGGTATTATTAACCCTGAATATAAAGGTCAGGATTCTGAAGCAACTGAACATCGCGAGCCATTGTTACGTGTAGAATTGGTAGATACCACTAAGGTTCCTAATCAGGTAGTTGCTGTAGGATGGATTAAGACAAAGATTGTTAAGGGTACAATTGACGGATTCGGTAAAGTATTCACTAAAGATACTTATTACTATGGTTGTGAGAACAATGTTGCCAAATTGACTTACCTCAACATGAATGATGTTTATGCTGAAGCGAAGTTGAACAAGCCTGACTTCCATACAGCATATACATTGAAGAAAGATGATGGAGGTGCTATCGCTTTGGGTGAAGGAAGTACAGGAACAGTAACAGAAGTAACGGATCCTGAAGCTATTGCTACTACAGTAGTAGAGTGGACAGTAACTCCGGCAGAAGCTTTGGCTCTTGTTAAAAAGTCGAAGACAGAGATGTTCGCTACTGTGACTTATGAATCAGTAGACGGAACTCGTGGAGATATCACAATTACGATGAAAGCAAGCATCGCAATGCCTAGTGGAGTAATTAAGAATGACCAGAAGATTACTGAAGCTTGGTCACCTGATAAGTCTTATGTAAAAGCTGATGTGAAAGAACCGGTTACTGTAGCAGTAACAGACTTCAAACTTGATCTGTTTGATGTATTTGAAGGTCGTAAGGTTGTTGTTTCTGACGTTACAGAAGCGAACTTCCCATCATTTACGAAGGATAAGTTGACTGCGAAGTTTATCTTCTCAGGAGCTAAGGATGTAACTATCGGAACTGATAAATACACATTCACTGTAACAGCTAACGGTACTCAATTGAATGCTAGCAAGAATAGTGCTACTGCAACTAAGATTGCTACAATTGATGCTGACGGTATTATTACTTACAATAAGGCTGACGAGAATGCACATGCATTGTTGAATAAGTCTGCTTACAACGTGGATCCGTTCACTGTAGGTATTGAAATTGTGGTAACTAACGAATGCGATGAAATCTTACCGTTGACTGGTAACAAATTTGATGTGAAGTTCTTGCGTCCTATCAATGTAGTTGACTTGAAGTCTGCCGAATTGCAGGATGCAACTACAGGAACTGCTAAGATCGACATGAGCAAGTTACTTGGTTTGACAGACTGGAGAGGTCAAGCGTTTGCTGTAGCGCCTATCGATTTCTATACTTATTATGGAGTTACTGGTAGTGCAATTTCAATTGATAAGGATCAGATCATGACAACATTGAATGCAAGCGAAGCTGCACCAAAACTGTTGAAGGACGTTGCACCTAACATGTCAATTAATTACACATGTGATCTTCAGAAAATAGGTGGTGACATAACGTATGGTGACCTTGTTTATGCAAACGGTAAGTTTACTATAAATGCACCATTCAAACTGTTTATTCCTGTAACGGTTAAATATACGTTCGGTGAAGTAACCAGCACAGTAACATTAACAATTACTCCGACTCACCAGTAATTGATTGATCTCTCACGATAGCAATATCGACAAAGATAAGAAGGGTATCTTTTTCAAAAGAAGGATACCCTTCTTTAATAAAGTTAATGCAGTATCATATTAAAAAGAAAAGATAAGCATGAACATAAAGAAATTGTGGATGCCTGTATTCGCCTTACTATTAAGTAGTACAGTCATTTCCGCACAAGAACAAAGAATAAAAGAAGAAGGTAAAACTGAATTCAAACCTCATTGGTTTATGCAAGTGCAAGTAGGTGCTGCTCACACACTTGGCGAAGCTAAGTTTAGTGATCTTATATCTCCTGCAGCAGCGATAAACGTAGGTTATCAGTTTGCTCCTGCATGGCGGGCACGTGTTGGTGTCAGCGGATGGCAGGCAAAAGGAGGCTGGGTTTCTCCGCAACAGGATTACCAGTACAAATATTTGCAAGGTAACATTGACATCGTTTCTGATCTTAGCACATTGTTTTGTGGTTTTAATCCCAAACGTGTATTCAATGGTTATGTCTTTCTCGGAGGAGGATTAAATCGTGGCTTTGATAACGATGAGGCGAATGCACTGGATACACGAACCTATGAGATGGAATATCTTTGGCGGGACGGAAAGTTTCTCATTGCTGGGCGCATGGGTTTAGGATGTAATCTGCGTCTGAATGATCGCTTGTCCATCAACATCGAAGGTAATGCAAATGTCTTGTCCGACAAGTTCAACTCAAAGAAGGCAGGAAATGCTGACTGGCAGTTCAATGCTCTCATTGGTTTGAATATTAAATTCGGTAAAGGCTATACGGAAACTAAACCTGTATATTATGAGGCAGAACCTGTAGTAGTGGAACAACCGAAGCCTGTTCCCGTGGTAGAACAGCCACAGCCGAAGAAAGAAGTTGTAGTACAGCCAATGAAACAGGATATCTTCTTTGCTTTGAACTCAGCGAAGATACAAGACGATCAAAAGTCAAAAATAGATATGTTGGTAGAATATCTGCAAAACAATCCGGCTGCAAAGGTTAAAGTGACAGGCTATGCCGATGTAAATACAGGCAATCCTAAAATCAACAAGTCGTTGTCTGAAAAACGCGCAGGCAATGTTGCGGATGCTTTGAAGGCAAAAGGAATAACCACTGACAGAATTATGGTTGATTCCAAAGGAGACACTGTTCAGCCATATAAAGCACCAGAAGAAAATCGTGTGAGTATCTGTATCGCCGAATAAACAAAGTTATTAACAAGATATTATAAGAAGATATTCTAAAAAATATGTTGCTTCATCGGTACAAAAGAATTTCTAATGGTGTAGAAATATCATTGATACAGTAAGTACCGAATGCGACTACTTTGCGATTATGCGCTCCTGTGAAGAAGCTGATAGTCGTTTTTCCCCACTAAGGATTTCCCCACTATAGTCCTTAGTTTATTTTAGTGAAGAGAGGAAAGGTCTGTACTTGTGAAAGACCGGACTTTTCGCTAACTCTATTCAAAGGACGTTCCTAATTTCCCCTTTTTCCCTGGGAACGTCCTTTTTTTAATTAAATCAACCCTGCCTCAGAATACTTTCAATTAACATTTTTAAGTGCATTTTGCAGCTAATTCCCCTTGAAATAGGACTAAACTTGCTATAAGTTTCTTCTTCTTCCGCATGACTTTAAAATATAAAATGTACATTTGTAGCATAAACAAAAGAAAGAAGATGAAACGAAATTACGTAAAGTATACTTCGGGAGCTATTCTGACAGGACTAATCCTATTCACTTCCTGCCAATCTACCCGTGAAGTTCAGGCAAATTATGAAGTTGCCCAGATAGAAGGAACCCGGATTTGTATGGATTCAACCTGGGATGCTCATCCCGACGAAAAGGCTGCCGCCCTGCTTAAACCCTACAAAGAAAAAATAGATAAGATGATGTATGAGGTGATTGGCGTCAGCGAGATGACGATGGACAAAGGACGTCCTGAGAGCTTGCTTTCCAACCTGGTCGCCGAAGTGCTACGACTCTCTGCAGAGCGTGTACTGAAGCATCCTGCCGATATTGGAATCATGAATATGGGCGGTTTGCGCAACATACTTCCACAGGGTAATATCACAGTCGATGCTGTTTTCGAAATACTTCCTTTTGAAAATTCTCTCTGCGTACTGACGATGAAAGGTACGGAAATAAAAAGACTGATGGAAGTCATAGCTTCTTTGCACGGTGAAGGACTGAGCGGAGCACATCTGGAAATAACAAAAGACGGAAAACTTCTGAAAGCAACCGTACAGGAAAAAGAGATCGAAGATGACAAAGACTATACCGTAGCTACCATTGACTATCTGGCGGACGGAAACGACGGACTCACTCCCTTTATCAATGCGGATAAGCGTGAATGTCCGGATGGATTGACATTGCGCGGACTGTTCCTCGACTACGTAAGGCAACAGACAGCTGCAGGCAAGAAGATTACCTCTAAACTGGATGGACGTATCACCGTTGTTCCGGCATCCGACCGGAAATAAAAAAATGAAAAGAGAATAAATAACCAAGGTTTACAATGAAATCTCAGTATCCTATGACAACTCATAATCATATAACTTCCGTCTTGAATATATTCAAAGGAAGAACCGGAAAGTGGCTGATGCTTTTCCTCCTTTTACTACCTGCATTGGCAACTGCCCAGGAAACAAAAAAACTAATCATACTGCAAACCAGTGATGTACACAGCCGGATTGAACCTATGACTCAGGAAGGCGACCGGAACTACGGTCAGGGTGGATTTGTCCGTCGGGCAAGTTTCCTGCAGCAGTTCCGCAAAGAAAATCCGGATGTACTGCTGTTCGATTGCGGCGATATCTCGCAAGGCACTCCTTATTATAATATGTTTAAAGGTGAGGTAGAAGTCACCCTGATGAATGAAATGGGATACGATGCAATGACAATCGGTAACCACGAGTTCGATTTCGGTTTGGACAACATGGCTCGTCTATTTAAATTAGCCAAGTTTCCGGTAGTATGTGCCAACTATGATCTTGATGCCACAGTACTCAAAGATATCGTAAAACCTTATGTCATTCTGGATCGTTTCGGTTTGAAGATCGGAGTTTTCGGGTTGGGAGCGAAGCCGGAAGGACTGATACAGGCCAATAAATGCGAAGGGGTAATCTATAAAGACCCGATCGCCGTATCCAATGACATTGCCGCACAACTGAAAGAAGAAGGATGCGATGTCATTGTATGCCTGTCACATCTGGGTATTCAGATGGATGAGAAGCTGGTAGCCAACACCCGTAATATCGATGTTATTCTGGGTGGGCATTCTCATACCTTTATGGAAAGCCCCAAGAATTATCTGAACATAGACGGGAAAAATGTCCCCGTTATGCACACCGGAAAGAATGGAATTTATGTTGGACGACTAGATTTGACCTTGAATAAAAAATGAGATTACTAACATATATACTGGCTATCCTGCTATTTCTTCCTGTCAAGGCCAGGGGAGAAGCAATAGATACTCCCGTAGAACCTTTACTACTTTATAAAGCTAAACAAGATGTCCGTTGTCAACAATGGGTAGACTCCATTATGAATAAGCTGACGCTTAAAGAGAAAGTCGGTCAGTTGTTTATATATACGATTGCTCCGGTAGATACCAAGCGCAACCAGATACTGCTGAAGGATGCCGTCGATACCTATAAAGTCGGCGGACTGCTGTTTTCCGGTGGGAAGATGCAGACCCAGGCGGAACTGACTAATCGGGCCCAGCGCATGGCAAAGTTACCGTTAATGATCACTTTTGACGGAGAATGGGGGCTGGCAATGCGTCTGCGTGGTACTCCTGTCTTTCCCCGAAATATGGTGCTCGGATGTATTCAGGATAATAAATTAATCTATGAATATGGTCGCGAGATGGCACGCCAATGTGTACAGCTAGGTGTACAAGTCAACTTTGCTCCGGTGGCGGATGTGAATATCAACCCTAAGAATCCGGTCATCAATACCCGTTCCTTCGGTGAAGACCCCGTACGGGTGGCGGATAAGGTAGTAGCTTATGCTTCCGGTCTGGAAGGCGGAGGCGTACTATCCGTCTGCAAGCATTTCCCCGGACATGGTGATACGGATGTAGACTCGCACAAAACGCTTCCGGTACTTCCCTTCACTCGCGAACGTCTGGACAGTGTAGAGCTCCATCCTTTTAAAGAAGCGATCCGTGCCGGATTGAGCGGTATGATGGTCGGACACCTGCAAGTGCCGGTTATTGAACCGATAGGCGGACTTCCTTCTTCTTTATCCCGTAATATCGTTTACGATCTGCTGACAGAAGAATTTGCTTTCAAAGGACTGATCTTCACGGATGCACTTGCCATGAAAGGTGTTTCGGGGAATGGAAATGTCAGTCTGCAGGCACTGAAGGCAGGGAATGATATGGTACTGGCTCCCCGGAACCTGAAGGAGGAGATAGCCGCCGTACTCGATGCCATTGATAAGGGAGAATTGACACGCGAAGATATTGAAGAGAAATGCCGCAAAGTACTGACTTATAAATATGTGCTCGGACTAAAAAAGAAACCGTTTGTCCAGCTATCCGGTTTGGGACAACGGATCAATACTCCTCAGACACGTGATTTAATCCGTCGGTTGAATCTGGCTGCGATTACTGTGCTGAATAATGAAAATCATGTTCTTCCTTTGCATACGAATCAAAAAGAAACGATGGCATTGCTTGAAGTCGGTGATGCGGGTGAAACCAATGCATTGGCGGAACAGTTGTCGAAATACACTTCTTTGTCACGTTTCCGTCTTCGTCCCGGTATGACGGAAGAGGCGAATCAGCGGTTACGGGACTCATTGGCTACCTATAAACGGATTATTGTTGCCGTAAGTGAACAGAAGCTGTCACCTTATCAGACCTTCTTCGGTAAATTTACTACTGAAGCTCCGGTCATCTATGCTTTCTTTACGCAGGGTAAGATGATGTTGCAGATACAGCGTGCGGTTGCCCGTGCCTCGGCAGTGGTGCTGGGACACAGCCCTAATGAAGATGTGCAGCGGCAGGTGGCGGATGTGCTCTTTGCCAAAGCTACGGCGGACGGAAGATTATCGGCCAGTCTTGGAGAACTCTTTCAGGCAGGAGACGGTGTCACGATTACTCCGAAAACACCTTTGCATTTTATTCCGGAAGAACATGGGCTTTCTTCTGTCGCCCTGCAACGAATTGATTCGATCGCTTTGGACGGTGTACGTCAGGGAGCTTATCCCGGTTGTCAGGTGATCGTGATGAAAGAGGGTCATGTGATGGTAGACAAGACATTCGGCACTCACACCGGAACGGGAAGCGCACGTGTGCAGCCGACCGATATCTATGACTTGGCTTCACTCTCCAAGACTACTGGTACGGTGCTTGCTTTAATGAAACTTTACGATAAGGGACGTTTTAATCTGACGGACAGAATTGCAGACTATCTGCCTTTCCTTCAGCGTACTAACAAGAAAGACATAACCATTCAGGAACTGCTTTACCATCAGTCCGGCTTGCCGCCCGGAATTGCTTTTTATCGGGAAGCCATCGATGAAGATAGTTATGAAGGCAGACTGTTCATGTCCCGCAAAGATGCACGGCATCCGTTGCAGTTGGGAACTTCCACATGGGCGAATCCTAATTTTGCATTTAAAAAGGAATATGTTTCAAAGGTTAAAACCGGAGATTACACCTTGCAAATCTGTGATAGTCTGTGGCTGAATCCTTCTTTCTTCAAGGAAATGGAGAAGAAGATTGCAGACGCACCGATGAAACCTAAAACTTACCGATACAGCGATGTCGGTTTTATCCTGTTGCGTCTTTTGGTTGAGAAACTTGCGGGAATGCCGATGGATGCCTACTTGCAACGTGAATTTTATGAACCGATGGGACTGGAACGTACAGGATACCTTCCTTTGCGCCGCTTTCCGAAATCGGAAGTTGTACCTTCTTCTGTCGATCGCTTCTTGCGTAAGACTACCCTTCAGGGATTTGTGCACGATGAGGCTGCCGCTTTCCAGGGAGGCGTTTCGGGAAATGCCGGATTGTTCTCGAATGCACGTGAAGTGGCACAGGTTTATCAGATGTTGCTGAACGGTGGTGAGTTGAACGGACAGCGTTATTTAAGCAAGGAAACCTGCCAGTTGTTTACAACGGAAGTTTCCAAAATCAGCCGTCGCGGACTTGGATTTGACAAACCGGATACCCGTAATCCGGAAAAGAGCCCTTGCGGAAAGCATACACCGGCAAAAGTATACGGTCATACCGGATTTACCGGAACGTGTGCCTGGGTAGACCCCGACAATGGCTTGGTTTATGTATTTCTGAGCAACCGGATTTATCCGGACGTAACCAACCGGAAGTTAAGCCGTCTGGAAATTCGCGAACAGATACAGGATGCGATCTATAAAGCGATTCAAAGCAAATAAAAAATGAAGAGCCCCTCTGCCGAAGTAGAGGGGCTCTTGCTTATTAATGTAAAATCAAGTAGTTGCTCGGGTTAGAATGAAACACCCACGCGGAAACCGAAGTTGTTCAGTCCGTCTACACTGTAATGCAGTACATCAGCCTTATTGGTACCATAGCTGTAGTACAGAGCAAAGTGCAGACCCGGTCCGTAAACCCAAGGGAATACATTGACACCTACTTCAGGAGAAGCGTAGAATCCCCAGCTGTTTTCTCTGGCTTCCAACATATTGAAGTTGGAACGGATCTTAGCATATTCAGCACCTAATTTTGCACTGACATAAGGTTGTACGGCTCCACCGCGATTCCATTGGTAGCGGGCGGCAGCACCGAAAGGCAACTGGAACATTGTGTGTTGCTGATCAGTTGTAACGTCACCTGCACCTATCTTGAATGTTTCGCGAGGAATATACTCGTGGTTGCTGTGATAGTTCAGGAAAAGACCCAGACCCAGGTTAGGAGTAACGAAATAACCACCTTCAAAGTTCATACCCCAACCGCTGGCTTTGTCTGCAAAATTATTGCTCAATGGAACATTGAACTGCCAGTCTATATTAGCATATCCATTGTCTGATAGCTGTGCCTTAGCCGGCATGGCAAAGGCGATGGCAATGGCTGCTAGCGCCACTACCTTGAAATATATATTCTTTCTTGTTTTCATAACAGTTGTAGTTGTTTATTTGTTAGTAAGATAAGGTGACTGAGTGAATGACTGGTTCACTGCTTCAATAGCAAGAGTGCGGTTGATAGCTTTAGAGCCTGTTTCAAATCCAGTCAGATAGCTTGTCCAGACTACAGGAAGTTTTTTGCCTTCACCTTCATCTGCTTTCAGGTTCACCATTTCTGTAATGAATGAGTTGGTGCTATAGCTGTAGGTCACAGCGTACGGATAGTACCATCCGCCCCAGTTACCCCAGTAGCTGGGTCCCCAGTAGCCGGGATATCCCCACCACCATTCAGGTTGTGTGTAGCCGGTGAAATAATAAGTACTTGCGATGTAGCTTACTTGAATACCAAGATCGGCACTTTCTTTATCGGCAGCCGGTTGATAACCTTTTGCTTCCATATTTTCTGTATAAGCAGCCAGAATTTGCTCAGCGCCTTCTCCTTCGAGATATTCCGGTTCTTTGCTGTCAGAGATAACCAAGATTTTGTCAGCCAGATAGAATGTGCTGAAGTCTTTGAAGTTGGCTTGCTTGTCGTAGTTAGTGTATACCAGATAGTTGTCATCCAGCTTACCCATGTCCGGGTCTTTTTCGCAAGAAGCGAGTGCAAAGACCGCCAATAAAATAGGAATTAATTTCTTCATATCTTTTATAATGTTTAGGTTATATAAAAATCACGCCCTGGTACCTTGGGGCTTTTGTTACAAACAACAAGAAATGTGTAAAAAGGTTCGTGCAAATGATTATCTTTGCGAGAAAATTAACACTCAAATGCTTATGAAACACATTCGGATACCTCTTTTCGTATGGTTCTCAATCGTGCTGCTGATCGCAGTTGCGCCCGTCTCATTGTCGGCGCAGGAATCGTTTATTCAGAAGATCGAAAAAAATAAGTCCGTCAGCGGAATAAAGTTGCTCGACACCAGCCGCTTCCCGGAAAAGTATGTAATGTACCTGACTCAGCCGCTGGATCATCGACATCCCGAAAAGGGAAGTTTCCGCCAGCGGGTGATTGTGGGACACGTCGGTTATGACCGTCCCACAGTGATTGTCACTGAAGGATATGGGGCAGGGTATGCTTTGCGCCCCACTTATCGGGAAGAACTTTCTGAATTGTTCGATGCCAATATGATCTTTGTGGAGCATCGCTACTTTCTCGAATCCACTCCCGAACCGTGCGACTGGCAATACCTGACCGCAGAGAATTCTGCCGAGGATTTGCATGCCGTGACAACCGCTTTCAAGACTTTATATCCTGGCAAATGGATCAGTACGGGGATCAGCAAGGGTGGGCAGACCTCCTTATTATACCGTGTTTTCTTCCCCGACGATGTGGATGTTTCCGTGCCTTATGTTGCTCCTCTTTGTTATGCGCGTGAAGACGGTCGGCACGAACCTTTCCTCCGCCGGGTAGGTACGGAAGCCGATAGGAAAAAAATAGAAGATTTCCAGTTGGAAGTATTGAAGCGAAAGGCTCGTTTGTTGCCCCGTTTTGAAAAAATGTGTACTGAAAAGAACTATACATTCCGCGCTCCTCTGGAAGAAATATACGATTTCTGTGTGCTGGAATACTCTTTCTCTATCTGGCAATGGGGAACGGATATCCGTAGTATACCGGAAACCTCGGCTTCTGACGATACACTGCTGGATCATTTGCTGGCAATCAGCGGACCTTCTTATTTTATAGTAGACAGCCCGACTCTTTCTTTCTTCGTGCAGGCTGCCCGCGAATTGGGGTATTATGGATACGATATCGCTCCTTTTAAACCTTACCTTTCTATAAAGACCAGCAAGGATTATCTGAGAAGACTGATGTTGCCGGAAGATATGCGGAAGATGAAATTCGATAAGACATTGAGCAATAAGATTGTGCGGTTCTTGAAGAAGAACGATCCGAAGATGATTTTTATCTATGGTCAGAATGATCCCTGGACAGCTGCCGGAGTAACATGGCTGAAGAATAAAAAGAATATTCATGTTTTTGTAGAGCCGGGAGGCAGTCATCTTGCACGCATCGGTACAATGTCCGAAGATCAGAAGCAGAAAGTGATGTCTCTTCTTAGAGGGTGGCTTGAAGAATGACGAAACGAGAAACGGTGAACAACCTGTAATATATGAACAGGCGGTTCACCGTTTTATTCTTCTGCAAGCCGATATTACATGTATCGGGCTGCTTGATTTAGGAATCTACCGATTCGAATAGCGGTTTCAGTAATTCCGGTATTTCCACTTTTTCAAGTGCTAATTGTCGGACTAGTTTTTTACCGCTCTGACTGAGATGGAACTGCATCAGTCTCCGGTCCTCTTCTCCGAGTGTTCTGACAATCAGTTCTTTTTCTTCCAGAATCCGGAGCATCTTTGAAGCGTGCGAGGGTGTCAGCTCCGTTCGTTTGGACAGGCTCGTGGCCGTCATATTATTGGGCGAGGCTTCTTGCAGGGCACATAATATCATCGCTTCATTTAATGATACCTGATACACTTTTTCAAATGCATCTTCAAATCTTGCCATTGCTTTGAATACATCGCGCATTACACATATTGTCTTCATATGCTACTTGTTTTTTTGTTTGTTCTTTTTCTATATAAACAGGTTGATATTTGCATTATCCGCCCGTTCCATGTATGTTGCTACTCCGCCTATTGTCACTTCGTCCAGAAGTTCTTCCTGTTTCACTCCCATGACGTCCATGGACATTTGGCAGGCGATAAATTCCACACCGTTCTCCAGAGCTTGTTGGCGTAAGGACTCCAGAGAGTCGATTCCTTTCCGGTTCATGATGTATCGCATCATTTTTCCTCCTATTCCTCCCATGCTCATTTTAGAGAGTTTCAGCTTTCGGGAACTGGAAGGGAGCATCATGCCGAACATTTTTCCAAAGATATCTTTTTCGACGTTCGGCTTATGCAGCTTCTTGATAACGTTCAGTCCCCAGAAGGTGAAAAAGATCGTTACCTTTTGTCCGGTGGCAGCTGCGCCATTAGCGAGCACAAAGGTAGCTAAAGCTTTGTCTAAATCATCACTGAACATGATGAAAGTTTTTCCTTTGCCTTCACAGGAGGTAACAATATTGCAGGATTTAGGTTCGCCCTTTTCGATCACTACTACAGATTTTCCTCCTGCTGTTTCTTTGGAAATCAACTGATTTCCTGTCGAGTTGCACCATGCGGCAGCATCACGCGGGAATCCCGGATCGGTTGAGGTAATTTCTACCCGGTCGCCGGAAACCAGCGAATCCATTGTCTTTTTCATTTTCAGAATCGGCCCCGGACATTGCAGTCCGCAAGCGTCTACACGGATTGTCTTCACTGCTTCAACTGGTGAAACTGTCTTTTGAGGTTGCGCATCTGCCGGCTGTTGTATGTTTGCGTTCGGTTGTGCAGGTACTTCGTTCTCACTTTCTTCTCTCAGGATGATGGGTGCTGCGGCAGCGTGGTATGTTTTCAATCCTCCGGAAAGGTTGCGTACCTTTTCAAATCCATGCTGTACCAGAATGCGATAAGCAAGGTATCCTCTGAGGCCGACGGCACAGAATGTATAGATCATCTTGTCTTTCGGCAGTTCATCCAGCCGGTCACGCAGTTCGTCCAGCGGAATGTTCACTGCACCCGGCAGTGTATTGAGCGAGAATTCGTCAGGAGTACGTACATCCAGCAGGAAATTGTTTTCCATCTCGATATCCCTCAACTGTCTCCAATAGACGGGTTGTACTTTCCCAGTTATGATGTTTTCGGCTACGTATCCTGCAACGGCTACCGGATCTTTGGCAGAAGAGAACGGAGGGGCGTAAGCCTGCTCCACTTTCATCAGATCATAGATCGTACCTTCATGCTTGATGACAAGCGCGATTTCGTCAATGCGTTTGTCTACACCGTCATAGCCGACGATCTGTCCGCCGTACAGTTTACCTGTCTTCGGGTCGAAAGTGATTTTAATACTCATCGGCATGGCATCCGGGTAATATCCTGCGTGAGAGGACGGATGGATGGTCGAAGACATATAATTGATTTCTGCCTGCCGCAATCGTTTGCCGGGTAATCCGGTAGAAGCAACAGTCATGTCGAATACTTTTGCAATGGAAGTTCCGATGGCTCCTTCATAAGGGATGTGTGCTCCCTGAATGTTGTCTGCGACAATTCGTCCCTGACGATTGGCGGGACCAGCAAGGTAATTGAGCCACGGTTTTCCGGTGATCGGGTGGCGGAATTCGATAGCGTCACCGATGGCGTAAATCGATTCGTCCGACGTTTGCAGGTAGTCGTTGACGGCGATTCCTCCGGCTTCGCCGATCTTCAGCTCTGCGGCACGTGCCAGTGTCGTTTCCGGACGTACGCCGATGGAAAGTATAACGATGTCGGCAGAGATGGACTGTCCGTTCTTGAAGATGACTTTCAATCCTTTTCCGTCTCTTTCGAAAGAGGCTACTGCCTGCTCCAGATACAGGTTCACTCCTTTGTCCATCAAATGCTGGTGTACAAGGGATGCCATGGAGAAGTCGATGGGAGCCATCACTTGATTTCCCATTTCCACAATAGAAACTTTAGCTCCTTGTGCGTGCAGGTTCTCTGCCATTTCCAGCCCGATAAATCCGGCTCCGATGACAACAGCCTTTCGGGGAGCATGACTGTTGATATATTCTTTGATTCGGTCTGTGTCGGCTACATTCCTGAGTGTGAAGATTCCGTTCAGGTCGATTCCCGGCAGGGGAGGACGTACAGGGGAGGCTCCGGTCGATATCAGTAATTTGTCGTAGCTTTCCTCGTAAGTGTCTCCGCTACTTTGTCTTACCGTTACTGTTTTTCTCTTCCGGTCGATGAAGATTACTTCATTTTCAGTTCGTACGTCTACACGAAAGCGCGTAGAAAATGCTTCGGGCGTCTGTACAAACAGTTTTTCCCGTTCTTTGATCACGCCTCCGATGTAATACGGCAGTCCGCAATTGGCATAAGAGATATACTTTCCTTTTTCTAAAAGGATGATTTCAGCTGCTTCGTTTGTGCGTCTGATCCGGGCAGCAGTGGTAGCTCCTCCGGCAACGCCTCCAATAATAATGATCTTCATAAGTTTGTTGCGTAAATAGTTTCCTGTGGAAATAACAATAAAGTAGGGAGAATTGTTCTCGGATCATAGAAAAAAGACTTATATTTGCGCACCCTGTTTGTCTTTCTTCATTTTTTATAAATTAATTATGAGTAAAATTCTTATCATTGACGATGAGGTTCAGATTCGTAGCCTGTTGGCTCGTATGCTCGGACTGGAGGGTTATGAGGTGTGTCAGGCGGGTGATTGCAAGGCAGCTATCAGGCAGTTGGAAATTCAACAGCCGGATGTGGCTTTGTGTGATGTCTTTCTTCCCGATGGAAACGGGGTCGATCTGGTGTTGAACATTAAAAAGACAGCTCCGAATGTGGAAGTCATTCTTCTTACCGCTCACGGTAATATACCCGACGGAGTGCAGGCAATCAAGAACGGTGCATTTGATTATATAACCAAAGGGGACGATAATAATAAGATTATCCCTCTGATCAGTCGTGCCGTTGAGAAGGCTAAGATGAATGTCCGGTTAGAGAAACTGGAAAAGAAAGTCAGTCAGCTATATTCTTTTGATTCCATTCTGGGAGAATCGAAAGTGCTGAAAGAAGCTGTTATGCTGGCACAGAAGGTTTCGGTGACTGATGTTCCGGTGTTGTTGACCGGAGAAACGGGGACCGGAAAAGAAGTATTTGCACAAGCCATACATTATAATAGTAAGCGGAGCAAACAGAGCTTTGTTGCCGTGAACTGTTCGTCTTTCAGTAAGGAACTGCTGGAGAGTGAAATGTTCGGGCATAAAGCCGGGTCCTTCACCGGAGCTTTGAAGGACAAGAAAGGACTCTTCGAAGAAGCCAACAACGGTACGATCTTTTTGGATGAAATCGGAGAAATGGCTTTTGAACTACAGGCCAAATTGCTGCGTATTCTCGAAACAGGCGAATATATAAAGATAGGAGATACGAAACCGACGCACGTGAATGTTCGTATTATTGCTGCTACCAACCGCAATCTGACAGAGGAAATCAAAGCGGGACGTTTCCGTGAAGACCTGTTTTATCGTCTTTCGGTATTTCAGGTACATCTGCCGGCACTTCGCGAACGTACCGGTGATATCAGAATTCTTGCCACTGCCTTTGCAAAGAGCTTTTCCGAGAAACTTTCGTATACGGTCAATGAGATGACTCCTGCTTTTCTTCATGCGTTGGAACAGCAACCCTGGAAAGGAAATATCCGTGAATTGCGGAATGTGATAGAACGGAGTCTGATTGTCTGCGAAGGCGGGCATCTGGATGTGTGCGATCTTCCGTTGGAGATTCAGAATACTCATTATGAATGTTCGGATGATAATATCGGTAGTTTTGAACTGGCTGCTATGGAACGAAGGCATATTGCCCGCGTCCTGGAATATACGAAAGGCAACAAGACGGAAACTGCCCGCTTGCTGAAGATCGGTCTTACCACTTTGTACAGGAAGATAGAGGAATACAAAATATAATAATATGACTATCTGATTTCTTTTTTAGGGGTATATGAGCGATTAATCGTTCATATACTGATCTGTAATGTGAAAAAGAAATAGAAGATATGAATATTTGGAAGACTACACTGTTACTTGTTTTATTATTTACTGGTATCACCGTTCATGCACAAAAAGTAAAAATTTCATTGAATAGTGATGGAAATCTGACGATATGGAAAGTGAAAGCTCAGGCAGAAATTGAGCATCCTTCTGATATGATGACTACCCGATATGACACGAGGGATTGGGTCAAAGCAACTGTGCCGGGAACGGTGTTTGGTTCGTATGTATTAGAAGGACTGGAGCCTGATCCGAATTTTGCTGATAATGCGTATAAAGTCGATAAAGCAAAATATGACCGTAACTTCTGGTATCGTACAGAGTTTAATTCGCCGGAGGTGGAAAACGGAGAAAGAGTATGGCTAAATTTTGAAGGGGTTAACCGTAAAGGAGAAATATTCTTTAATGGGACGCGTCTCGGGTTGCTTGATGGATTTATGCATCGGGGGAATTTCGATATAACCGATTTGCTGTCAAAAAACGGTAAGAATGTGCTTGCCGTCCTTGTGCATTGGGTAGGCACTCCGGTTCCCAATTATGCAAGTCCTACTTATATGTCATGTGCCGGCTGGGATTGGATGCCTTATGTTCCCGGTCTTCTGACTGGTATTACTGACGACGTCTATTTGACAAAAAACGGCGAAGTGTCTATCGTCGATCCTTGGATACGTTCGAAAGTTCCTTCTAAAAACAAAGCGGTTTTAAGCTTGCAGTTGGAACTACGGAATCATACAGATATAGAGCAGAAAGGAGTGTTGAAAGGTATCATTCAGCCGGGCAACATTGAATTTACCGAAGATTTGGTAATTGAGGCAGGCAAACAGCGGACTTTTCTTCTGGATGATAGCAAGTTCAGTCAATTTATAATTCAGAATCCTGCTTTGTGGTGGCCTAATGGTTACGGACAGCCAAATCTTTATACCTGCGAACTGACTTATATGGTGAATGGTAAGGCTTCTGATAAACAGAATATTACATTTGGTATTCGTGAATACGGTTCCGAGCTGGTTGACGGTGTGCTTCATCTTAAAATAAATGGTGAACCTGTTTATGTAAAAGGAGGAAACTGGGGAATGAGCGAATATATGTTGCGTTGTCGGGGTGAAGAATATGATCTTAAATTGAAACTTCACAATGAGATGCATTTTAATATGATACGCAATTGGATCGGTTCGGTTACGGATGATGAGTTTTATGAAGCTTGCGATAAATACGGCATTATGGTGTGGGACGACTTCTGGTTAAATTCAAATTCGAATCTTCCGGATGATGTTTTTGCTTTCAATATGAATGCAGTGGAAAAGATCAAGCGTTTGCGTAATCATGCTTGTATTGCAGTGTGGTGTGGTGATAATGAGGGGTATCCGTTACAGCCTCTTAATAAGTGGCTGGAGGAAGACGTTAGAACATACGATGGGGGTGATCGGGCCTATCATGCCAATTCCCATAGTGACGGCCTTTCCGGGAGTGGACCTTGGACTAATTCTCATCCTAACTGGTATTTTACCAAAGCCCCTTATGGATATGGTGCCAATATAACTAAAGGATGGGGATTCCGTACAGAAATAGGTACAGCTGTCTTTACTACTTTCGATAGCTTTAAGAAATTTATGCCCGAAAAAGATTGGTGGCCACGTAATGAAATGTGGGACAAGCATTTCTTTGGCAATTCGGCGGGGAACGCCAGTCCCGACAAATATTTCTCTACCGTAGAGTTCAATTATGGTAAAGCGAAAGGTATTGAAGATTTTTGCCGGAAAGCTCAATTAGTGAATGTTGAGGTGAATAAAGCGATGTACGAAGGCTTTCAACATCATATTTGGGAAGATGCTTCCGGCATATTGACTTGGATGGGGCAGTCGGCTTATCCTTCATTGGTATGGCAAACCTATGATTATTATTATGACTTGACCGGGGCTTACTGGGGAATCAGAAAGGCGTGTGAACCGGTTCATATTCAGTGGAGTTATGCTGATAATAGTGTAAAAGTGATCAATACCACTTTGAAAGAGCAGAAAGGACTTACGGCTACAGGTAAAGTCTATAATCTGGATGGGAAAGAAATGGGGCGTTATAGCCAGTCTGTAGTTTTGGATGCCGCCGCTAATAAGGATTCCTATTGTTTCCATCTGAATTTTACAACAGACAACCTTGCTTTCGGTAAGAAAGCGGTTGCTTCCTCCATTTCGGCAGATGCCGGAGAGCCAAGTGCCGCGATTGATGCCAGTGATGGCAGTCGTTGGGCGAGTGAACCCCGTGATGAAGAATGGATTTATGTTGATCTGGGTGAACCTACTGAAATAGCCTCTGTCATATTGAACTGGGAAGCTGCTCATGCAAAAGCTTATAAACTGTTGATTTCGGATGATGCAATAAACTGGAAAGAAATTTATATCAATGAGGACTCTAAAGGCGGTGTCGAAGAGATTAAGATAAAACCTGTTCGTACTCGTTATGTGAAAATGCAAGGGTTGAAACAGGCTACTATGTGGGGATATTCACTTTATGAATTTGAATTATATGGTAGAAAAAAGAAGCCAACGGATTTGACTCCTGTGCATTTCATCAAGTTGGAACTGAACGATGAAAACGGGCAACTGCTTTCTGATAACTTTTATTGGCGTTCCAATAAACCGGGAGACTATAAAGCATTGAATAATTTGCCGAAAGCCAAATTGCGTACAACATCAAGCTTAGTGGATAGTAATGGTAAGAAAGTGATTAAAGCAAAGATCGAAAATGTGGGATCATCAGTCGCTTTTGCTGTTCACGTACAGGCTATTCGCTCTTCTGATGGTGAGCGTATATTACCTGCTCTGATGAATGATAATTATTTCACATTGTTGAAAGGAGAGTCTAAAGATATTGAAATAGAATTTGATTCGGATTTGTTGCCTGATGGTAATTATAGTTTAAGTGTGATTCCTTATAATAAATAATATCGGGCGGACATTTCTTGAAACGAGACATGGTTATAGAGATACGGTTATATGACTTGGTGTTACCAATCTCTGTGCTCGTTCATAATCTCCCAAATGCGGTCGTGATTCATCGTGAACCCCAAAAAGTTTACTGATGAGTCCACTGCATCAAGTATGACCTGGAAGGCAGCGCATAAATCTTCGCGTTCTTCTGTCTCAATGAATCCCGATTTGCCGTCGAGCTTATTGAAAGCGATGACAAATTCCTTACCTGTTTGTTCAAGTCGATTTTGCAGAAGGGCAGCATCTCTGTCTATCAGATATTGGTTGGCGGCGACCAATGCATCGCGTCTCGCATTGCGATAGATTACCACTGCCTTTTTAAACTTGGCCGGTGGAACAAATTCGCTGCCGTCCCAGTGGCGTAACGGGTTATCCAGGTTTTCGGCGAGCCATTCCGGCTTGCGTAACTTGCGGATGTCCAGTTCAGTTATCTTTCCTTTATATTTTTTCTTTATTTGTTTTCCGGCCTCTTCGGGGATACTTTCCATCCAAAGGGTGTTTAGAAGGGGACAGGTCCCCGGTGTGGGAAACTCTTCCGCTGTGAATCCGAAGATTTCTTCGAGCGAAAGCACTTCCAGCGTTTTCAGATTGCGTAGCGAAGATATGTTGGAGAGGTATCCCGGTTTGCCGCAAATTCTTAGATAGTAGAGATTAGGGTATAGATTGGTCACGGGTAATAAATCCAGCTTTACTGCCCGGTCCAGTACGAGAATTTCCAATTGCGGTAATCCGACATCGGGTACATGATCTGCCTCAAGTTCTATTTTCAGAGTCAGATTACTACCGCCGTCAGGTGAATAAACCTTGAGCTCCGGCGATAAGGTGCTTGAAAATGAGATTGTTCTGCAACTCTCCGGTAGACTTACGCTTTTCAGTCCTTCTCCATCTAGTGTAATTTCCCGTAAGTGTGTACGGCTGAGGTCGAGATTGTTTTGACCGTGATTTTTCCAATCGAGTTTTGTGGCTGTCCAACGGGTTTCGAGGAATGGAATAAGTGATGGATAGAATTTAGTTGCACTGAAAGAATAGGCTACGGGGAGTTTCTCCAGCTCCGAATAGTTGTCCATTGCCGACAGTAACTTATCGTCAATGTATTGGAAACTGCGGCGGCATTCAATTCCGGATACTACAATTTCAGCCGTATCATTAAGGGCAGCTTTGAATTTCTGACGAGCATCTGTTGGGATCTTTGCCCATTCTTCTTCGCCGACATTGTCATATCCGTTTGGCCAGCAACCATAAACTTTGCACTCACCCGAAATAAGCGGAGTTCTGTGACCTGCATATGCAGCTCCCTCGGGCAATTTATTTCGTTCCGAATGGCTATAATTAGTAGTACCTTCTTTGAAGAACCAACGATGTCGCCTGAATGGCTTCATTTCCTTGACTGCCTTTTCATCAGGAAATTTCTCATCGAAATAGTCCAAAAGAAGATAAGTCATAATCTCTTTCTTAACGTCGATAATCTGATAGGCAAAGTATTTGCCGGTCTTTCTTTCCTGTCCGCAGTATATGTCTCCGGATTTTATGGTGTCGTTGTTCTGCATACTCATTCTTGTATTGATGCAAAAATACGAAAAGAGCGGCTTAAATAATCATTTATCTGCGCTTTTTCTTTTTATGAAGTTCGGGTGTGGTTACATCACTGTCGGCTTCATGCCCTGTATGTTTGTACAGAAGCCGGCAGTGACGGGAGTATATTATGATAATGCCGCAATGCCTGTCCCTATCAGGTTTGCGTTATTCATACTTTTTATATCCACTTCAATATCTTCCAGGCCGAATAATTGAAGGAGTTCTCTTAGTTTTTCCATAACGAGAATGTTATAGTTTTTATCCTTCCTGTTTTCACTCCAGAAAAGACTGCCTTCGGCTACCAGGCAAACTTTTCGTATATCTTTATTATAGGATTTCAGTAACATGATAAGCCCCGTAAGTGAGGCGGCAACCAATTGTGCGGATCTGCCATAAATCCATTGTGCTACCTGTACATATACATCCTTGTAGATGTCCGGGTAATTCATAATGGAAGTCAGTTTCTGTGCGTCGAATTTCTCTTCGAACTCTTCCAGCGGAAAGGCTGTTTTCAGTATGTCTCCCAGATACATACCGGATACCGCTTTCTCAAAACGTTGCTTTCCCGGATTACCGGAAATAGCGTCAACGGTATCATCTACCGCAGTCAGAAAGGGCGGATGGAAATTGCCTGATTCCAAATTGACAGGAATCAATCCATGTGCATTGCATGACTGATCCAGTTTTTCAATTTTATCGGCAGGGATAAAAGTTGCCATATTGGTTCCTGTCCCTACGATGAGGCCGATATATGCATCATAACTATTATCTGTGAGACCGGCGAATAAACTGGCTATAGTATCGTTTACTACCTTGATGCCTGTAAACTTAATTTTGTTTCTTTCATTCAGATAGTCGAGTAAAGGTTTTCCGATAAATTCTCCAACCATTTCTTTAATATCTACTCCTTTTGTCCAGCGTAACAGTTTGGCGTCTCCACCCGGTACGGACTCGGCCGGATAAGAAAAACAATAACCGATAGGCATTTCTTCCTCACGTTTGATTCCTATAATCATATCGGCCAATTCTTTGAATAACTCTTCGCGGGTATATCCGACGGACTTCATAATTGACATGTCTTTTTTCCAGCCATTGTTCGGGTGAACGGTTGGTGTTGCTTTGTCGAAATCTACGATTGCCACCCGATAATTGGTTCCTCCCAGGTCAAGTACCAGTGACTTTCCTTTAATATGGGTTGTTTTTGGAGCAATGAAGGTAGGAATGCATTGTATCTCTGCATTTTCCGTTTTTAACCCTTCTTCTGTTTTATCCCGAAATGAGCATACAATTGCTTTGAGCTGTTCATTATCTAACTTAAAAATGTTTTTTTCCATGACATTGACTTTTTATAGTATAAAATATCCTTGTCTTTGAATAACAACTGAAGGTGGATTTTGCTCGGGAATGCCCAATCTTTATTTGCCTGTATCTGATAATTATGTATTTGTTTTTTCAATTAATAAAAACTATATTTGTTTGAAAAATAATTTGATACATGAAAGAGCGGTCTCCAGTTAAAAAGAATATACTAAAATTGATTCCTTATATAGAAATTATTGCAGGAGTCATTTTTCTCTGTTTGGAGATTCATGACTATCGTACTTTGTATTCTATGGCCGAAGCTGATGCAATGTATGGGGGACTTGCTGATTTTTGTAAGTACAAAGAGAATGTATTTTGTCCGGCATTTTTCTGGATAATTGTTATACTGACAGGACTCAGTTATTGGAAAAATAAAAAGATATATTGGATTTTAACGCAGGCATTGGTGTTTATGGTCTTTTTTAGAGCTATGTTTCCGTTTTATGCCATTTTTATAGAGTTAAATCCAGTAGTCTTTTATATTCTTCCACTTTTGTACTCTACAATATTCTTTGTGGTAGAAAGAAAGTTGTTTAAAATCAAGCAAATAGATTCTGTTGATATTACAGTTAAAACAAAAATCACGGGGATCGGAATAGGTATCTTATGTACTATCATTTATTTCCTGCCCTTTTTGACCGTTTTTTGCTTAATATGATAGCCGTCTATATTTATTTTTCCACAGTGATTTGATAGCCGTTTTGCTCTCATGCTCTAACAGTTCGTCTGTATGCCTTTATTCATCGATGTTTTAGCAGTTAGAGATCCAATGGTAGCAGAGTGAGAGCAAGTGTTTGCTCTCACTCTGCTGAATCGTATTACGTATCTTTTATTAAATGTTATATCTTGATATACAGTATATTATCTTCCGATGTGTCAGCGCTTAATAATTGCTAAATCAGTCATTAATAACTGATCCCCCGTGTGTATTATTGGCTGATAAATTCTTTCTTTCTCTCTTTCTTTCTGAAATAACAGGTCAATTGCCCCCGCTTCTACTGTCTGTCTTACCCTGGATTTGGTTGACTACTATAAGTATCAACTAAAATGAATAAAAGATGAAAAAGAGTGACATGACCTTTAGTCCTTATCAGCTTGAACTTCTTGGCGATTTCTATCGTTCGAATTTCTCAGTTTCTCGTTTTGCCCAAGAAAAAGGGATTGCCCGCATTACATTTTGGCGTTGGGTTCGTATCTTTGAGGATTCTAATCCTGAAATATCCGCTTATATGAAAAAGAACAAGTCTCCCAAGTCCTCGGATGAATCCTCCTCAATTACTGCCTTACGTCTTGAGAATGAGCGTTTACGTGCAGAGCTTAAAGATGCTAAAATGCGTGCGCACGCCTTCGATACGATGATTGATGTTGCCGAGGAGATGTTTAATCTTCCTATCCGAAAAAAAGCTGGTACCAAACAATAAAAAGGCTTTGTAAAGGGAGGCATGCCTATACGGTGGTCTCTCTTTGCAAATTGTTTGGTGTAACAAAGCAAGCCTTTTATAAGTATGTTGACCATAGTACGGATAGTTCGGCCCGTGAACGTTTTGTTCTTGAGTTTGTCAAACGTGTGCGTTCAAAGGACCCTGGTATTGGGGGGATGAAACTTTGGCTGATGTACCGTAATGAGTTCGGCACCAGCCAGGCCTTTGTTGGGCGTGACTGTTTCTGTGCTATATTGTCCAAGTATAAGCTGACAATACGCAAACGTTTTCGGGCTCCACGTACGACAGACTCCTCTCATCACTTGCCACAGTATCCTGATTTAACCAGGACATTGCTATTAGAACATCCTGATCAGCTGTGGGTTAGTGATATCACTTACATTACCATATGGTTGCCTGACGGCAGTTATGTGTTCTGCTACCTGTCTCTGGTGACAGACGCCTATACGAAGGAGATCATTGGGTATTGCGTAGGTGATACTCTGGGAAGCTGTTACACAGTGGAAGCTCTGGAAATGGCAGTCAGACGCATAGCTGCAAAGGAGATTAAGGGTTTGATCCATCACTCCGACCGAGGCGTACAATATGCCAGTGCGGATTATATTGCCATATTACGACATAACGGGATTCTTCCCAGCATGACAGAGGATGGCAATCCCAAGGACAATGCCATAGCTGAGCGTGTGAATGGCATTATAAAGAATGAATTGCTGCAAGGAATGCGCTTTAGTTCAATACAGGAAGTCAGAAAAGCTGTAGCAACAGCCGTTCACTTCTATAACAACGAAAGGCCTCATATGAGCTTGGATATGCTTACCCCGGTACAGGCAGGAGAAATGCAAGGACCTATCAGGAAAAGATGGATAAGCTACAGAGAAAAGTATCTGAATGTAGCACTTGCTTAAAAATAAATATGTACATTTGCTTATGAAAAGACCAAGAATGCCCTGCTAGCGGGATAGAAAGAGGAAAAAGGGTGAGTTCCTTTCTTTTTTCTTCTTTCAAAGAGAAGAGTCAACCGGTTAAAGGAATAAGAAAAAAATAAGTAAACCGGAGGCAGGAATAATAAATAATAAAGTAAACAGCTGCCAGGGTTAGTAATATTTCTAGTCAACACATAGCAGCTATTAGAGATAAACAAGTCAACCATTATTAGGGAAGTACAGTCGATCTAATCGGACCATACGGTTGTTTCACTCATTCCCTACGCTTGAAGCAATGTTTTCAAGCGTCCGAAACCTTGTTTTCACGGCTTTGAAACTTTAGTTTCAAGCCGATGGAACTTTAGTTCCAAGCTGGAGAAACAAAAGTTTCAAGCGGGAGAAACTAAAAAGCTCTGTATAGACCAACCAACAGCCCATAAGTAACCATTGACAACAAGGCAGTGTGACAGCAAAATTTGCCGTCACACTGCCATCACCTACTGTTGTCACCTCATTAATCACTCATATTCAAATTATTACCCCCAATAACGTGACAGATGACAGCAAATTATAGTTTTTTATTTTCATAGAGAGCTTGGCTGACACGTAAGTAGGGGTTGACTGAAAAGTCGGTAGTATCTCTATTCTCCTCCTTCTGGAAGGAGGAGTGGTCGCAGACCGAGGTGGTAGGATAAATAATGTTTGTTCCTATTTCTTTGTAAATGATAGGATTATGTATTCACCTACCACCTCCCCCTACGGGTACTCCTCCTTCGGGAAGGAGGAGATTTAAGATACTATTGACTTTTTAGTCAGCGCCAATAGAGGTAGAACCGACTTTTTAGTCAGTCCCCATAAGAATGTTAATCCAATTGTTGCGGATGGCAGAGTTTTTTCTTTTTCAAACTTTGTTCTTCCCCCTATTTCCTCTTCATTTCCCTGGTGCATCCACCTGGGCTCACTCACCTAACGCGCGTGCGAATATAATAATGTGCACTCCTTTCCTCTGTTCCTCCTCCATCCAAGAATTTTATGTTCTACAACATCCTTATAATTCAACACTTTAGCTTCTATCCTCAAAAATAATTCAAAAAAAGAGTGATTTAAGTTTGGAGCATATTTGAAAAGGGCGTACTTTTGCACCCGCTTTCCAAGAGAAGAAAGCCTTGTTAAATTGACTTAGTGTAAAAGCGCAGTACTGCTTGACCATAAGAACAAAAAAACTTCCGATAAAGTTTGGAAGATAAAGCTAAAAGTTCTTATCTTTGCAGTCCGATTCGCAAAGAAAAGGCGTTTTGTTTTTCTTCTTTACCTTCTTTCCCTTTCGCTAAGAGAGTCTGAGAAACGATAGAAAAAGAAAAGCGAAAAAACTTCCGAAAACATTTGGTAGTTAAAATAAAACCTCTTACCTTTGCACCCGCTTTTAAAACGAAAGCAAGATGTTCTTTGAAATATTGATAAACAATACAAGTAGTACAAGAAAAAAATAGAACCGTCAATACTTGTCTTATATATATTAATATGTGTGAGACGTAAGGTATTAATGAAGTCAATAAATTGTACGGCATCCTGAACAGAGCAAAAATCAGCTTTATGCTGACTAACAATACTTTTACAATGAAGAGTTTGATCCTGGCTCAGGATGAACGCTAGCTACAGGCTTAACACATGCAAGTCGAGGGGCAGCATTTCAGTTTGCTTGCAAACTGGAGATGGCGACCGGCGCACGGGTGAGTAACACGTATCCAACCTGCCGATAACTCGGGGATAGCCTTTCGAAAGAAAGATTAATACCCGATGGTATAATCAGACCGCATGGTTTGATTATTAAAGAATTTCGGTTATCGATGGGGATGCGTTCCATTAGGCAGTTGGTGAGGTAACGGCTCACCAAACCTTCGATGGATAGGGGTTCTGAGAGGAAGGTCCCCCACATTGGAACTGAGACACGGTCCAAACTCCTACGGGAGGCAGCAGTGAGGAATATTGGTCAATGGGCGCAGGCCTGAACCAGCCAAGTAGCGTGAAGGATGACTGCCCTATGGGTTGTAAACTTCTTTTATATGGGAATAAAGTTTTCCACGTGTGGAATTTTGTATGTACCATATGAATAAGGATCGGCTAACTCCGTGCCAGCAGCCGCGGTAATACGGAGGATCCGAGCGTTATCCGGATTTATTGGGTTTAAAGGGAGCGTAGGTGGACAGTTAAGTCAGTTGTGAAAGTTTGCGGCTCAACCGTAAAATTGCAGTTGATACTGGCTGTCTTGAGTACAGTAGAGGTGGGCGGAATTCGTGGTGTAGCGGTGAAATGCTTAGATATCACGAAGAACTCCGATTGCGAAGGCAGCTCACTGGACTGCAACTGACACTGATGCTCGAAAGTGTGGGTATCAAACAGGATTAGATACCCTGGTAGTCCACACAGTAAACGATGAATACTCGCTGTTTGCGATATACAGTAAGCGGCCAAGCGAAAGCATTAAGTATTCCACCTGGGGAGTACGCCGGCAACGGTGAAACTCAAAGGAATTGACGGGGGCCCGCACAAGCGGAGGAACATGTGGTTTAATTCGATGATACGCGAGGAACCTTACCCGGGCTTAAATTGCATTTGAATATATTGGAAACAGTATAGCCGTAAGGCAAATGTGAAGGTGCTGCATGGTTGTCGTCAGCTCGTGCCGTGAGGTGTCGGCTTAAGTGCCATAACGAGCGCAACCCTTATCTTTAGTTACTAACAGGTCATGCTGAGGACTCTAGAGAGACTGCCGTCGTAAGATGTGAGGAAGGTGGGGATGACGTCAAATCAGCACGGCCCTTACGTCCGGGGCTACACACGTGTTACAATGGGGGGTACAGAAGGCAGCTACCTGGTGACAGGATGCTAATCCCAAAAGCCTCTCTCAGTTCGGATCGAAGTCTGCAACCCGACTTCGTGAAGCTGGATTCGCTAGTAATCGCGCATCAGCCATGGCGCGGTGAATACGTTCCCGGGCCTTGTACACACCGCCCGTCAAGCCATGAAAGCCGGGGGTACCTGAAGTACGTAACCGCAAGGAGCGTCCTAGGGTAAAACTGGTAATTGGGGCTAAGTCGTAACAAGGTAGCCGTACCGGAAGGTGCGGCTGGAACACCTCCTTTCTGGAGCGATGTCGTAACAACGATTTCATAGGTTCTATTATTGTACTACTGGTACTTGTTTATTTATAACATATAGATCAACCATCTATAGAAGTATAGATAGAGATAAACAAGAGAAAAGAAAGAAGCCGAGTCTAACATCAGGTAGACAAGGTTGAACTAGTCCTATAGCTCAGTTGGTTAGAGCGCTACACTGATAATGTAGAGGTCGGCAGTTCAACTCTGCCTGGGACTACTCCGAACAAAAATTGTCGTTGTCAATTCATTATTGCAATGTTCAATTACTCTTGGGGGATTAGCTCAGCTGGCTAGAGCATCTGCCTTGCACGCAGAGGGTCAACGGTTCGAATCCGTTATTCTCCACAGTCTCTGAAAAGAGAAACGATCTTTGACATGATGTACAAAAAGTAAAATTTAGTAAAGAGCTAAAAGTATATATCGAACCGTACGTTTTAAGTACAACACTATTAAGTACTTTGGGTTAATACCTGATACTTAATACCTGATACTTAAAAGTAAGTTTGAAAGAAAGTAAGCAAGGGCGCATGGCGGATGCCTTGGCTCTCGGAGGCGATGAAGGACGTGATAAGCTGCGATAAGCTCTGGGTAGGTGCAAATAACCTTTGATCCAGAGATTTCCGAATGGGACAACCCGGCATTCTGAAGGAATGTCATCCATCTTTGATGGAAGCTAACGCAGGGAACTGAAACATCTTAGTACCTGTAGGAAAAGAAAATAATAATGATTCCCCTAGTAGTGGCGAGCGAACGGGGAATAGCCCAAACCACCCATGTTACGGCATGTGTGGGGTTGTAGGACCACGATGTCGCAAGACATTTGATGAGTAGAATCCTCTGGAAAGTTGAACCATAGACGGTGATAGTCCGGTATACGAAGTCAAATTAAGCGTAGTGGTATCCTGAGTAGCGCGGGACACGAGAAATCTTGCGTGAATCTGCCGGGACCATCCGGTAAGGCTAAATACTCCCGAGAGACCGATAGCGAACCAGTACTGTGAAGGAAAGGTGAAAAGCACTTCGAATAGAAGAGTGAAATAGTCCCTGAAACCGTGCGCCTACAAGCGGTCGGAGCTGCTTAAGCAGTGACGGCGTGCCTTTTGCATAATGAACCTACGAGTTACTTTTTCCGGCAAGGTTAAGCATCTTGAGATGTGCAGCCGAAGCGAAAGCGAGTCTGAACAGGGCGTCGAGTCGGAAGGAGTAGACGCGAAACCAAGTGATCTACCCTTGGTCAGGTTGAAGGTTAGGTAACACTAACTGGAGGACCGAACCGATAAGCGTTGAAAAGCTTCCGGATGAACTGAGGGTGGGGGTGAAAGGCTAATCAAACTTGGAGATAGCTCGTACTCCCCGAAATGCATTTAGGTGCAGCCTTGTGAGTTACTAATGTGAGGTAGAGCGACTGATAAGATGCGAGGGCTTCACCGCCTATCAAGTCTTGATAAACTCCGAATGCGCATTAGTTCTATCACAGGAGTGAGGGCATGGGTGCTAAGGTCCATGTCCTAAAGGAGAAGAATCCAGACCATCAGCTAAGGTCCCCAAATAAACACTAAGTTGAACTAACGAAGTCAGATTGCTAAGACAGCTAGGATGTTGGCTTGGAAGCAGCCATTCATTTAAAGAGTGCGTAACAGCTCACTAGTCGAGGAGTTTGGCGTGGATAATAATCGGGCATTAAGTGTTTTACCGAAGCTATGGGATCAGTAATGATCGGTAGGGGAGCATTCCACTCTGCGTCGAAGGTGAAGCGTGAGCTTTGCTGGAGCGTGTGGAAAAGCAAATGTAGGTATAAGTAACGATAAAGGGGGTGAGAAACCCCCTCGCCGAAAGACTAAGGTTTCCTGATCAACGCTAATCGGATCAGGGTTAGTCGGGTCCTAAGGCTCAGCCGAACGGTGAGGCCGATGGCAGAACAGGTTAATATTCCTGTACTACCTTAAGGAGTGACGTGGAGACGGAGCAGTGACAGCGCCGCGGACTGACGGAATAGTCCGTTGAAGGGTGTAGATGTTGATCATCCCAGGCAAATCCGGGATGAGAGTCGAACCTGATAGTATGGAGCGTTCTTCGGAACAATCCAATAGTGCGTGTAAGCATACTCCCAAGAAAATCCGCTAAACTTAATCCTTAAGGTACCCGTACCGCAAACGGACACACGTAGTCGGGTTGAATATACTAAGGCGCTTGAGTGATTCACGGTTAAGGAACTAGGCAAATTGACCCTGTAACTTCGGGATAAAGGGTCCCAACGAGAGTTGGGCGCAGAGAATAGGTCCAGGCAACTGTTTAACAAAAACACAGGGCTGTGCCAAATTGAAAGATTACGTATACAGCCTGACACCTGCCCGGTGCTGGAAGGTTAAGAGGAGATGTCATCGCAAGAGAAGCATTGAATTGAAGCCCCAGTAAACGGCGGCCGTAACTATAACGGTCCTAAGGTAGCGAAATTCCTTGTCGGGTAAGTTCCGACCTGCACGAATGGTGTAATGATCTGGACACTGTCTCAACCGTGAGCTCAGTGAAATTGTAGTATCGGTGAAGATGCCGATTACCCGCGATGGGACGAAAAGACCCCGTGAACCTTTACTATAGCTTAACATTGAATTTGGGTAATTGATGTGTAGGATAGGCCGGAGACTTCGAAGCAGGTACGCCAGTATTTGTGGAGTCGCTGTTGAAATACGGCCCTTTGATTATTTGAGTTCTAACTCGTGGTACGAGGACACTGTTTGGTGGGTAGTTTGACTGGGGTGGTCGCCTCCAAAATAGTAACGGAGGCTTCTAAAGGTGCCCTCAGGACGATTGGTAACCGTCCGTAGAGTGTAATGGCATAAGGGCGCTTGACTGGGAGACTAACAAGTCGATCAGGTAGGAAACTAGAGCATAGTGATCCGGTGTTTCCGTATGGAAGGGACATCGCTCAAAGGATAAAAGGTACTCCGGGGATAACAGGCTGATCCCTCCCAAGAGCTCATATCGACGGAGGGGTTTGGCACCTCGATGTCGGCTCGTCACATCCTGGGGCTGGAGAAGGTCCCAAGGGTTGGGCTGTTCGCCCATTAAAGTGGCACGCGAGCTGGGTTCAGAACGTCGTGAGACAGTTCGGTCTCTATCTATCGTGGGCGTATGAAATTTGCGTGGCTCTGACACTAGTACGAGAGGACCGTGTTGGACTGACCGCTGGTTTACCAGTTGTGCCGCCAGGTGCATTGCTGGGTATCTAAGTCGGGATTGGATAAGTGCTGAAAGCATCTAAGTACGAAGCCAGCCACAAGATTAGATTTCTTAGGGTCGTTAAAGACGATGACGTTGATAGGATGCAGGTGTAAAGGTGGTAACATCAAAGCCGAGCATTACTAATTGCCCGTTCACTTTCTTTCGGACGGTGCGGATCGCGATATATACGTTTAGCTTTTTTAATTGACAATTGACAAATGACAATTGACAATTGACAATTAGATTAACAGATACTTGAATTTTACTTTTTATCATGTCATAACTTATCATGACAGCTGCGATAATTGTCATTTGTCAATTGTCCATTGTCAATTGAAGAAATTCAGGTGGTTATAGCACGAGGGTTCCACCTCTTCCCATTCCGAACAGAGAAGTTAAGCCTCGTCACGCCGATGGTACTGCGTAACAGTGGGAGAGTAGGTAGCCGCCATTTTTAGAGAAGCCCTTCCGGTAGAAATACCAGAAGGGCTTTATTGTGTTTGATACTTTCGGAATTTAAGTACACATCATCCACATACTTCAAATCTCCTGTTCTGCTAAAAAATAAACGACCGGACAATCTTTTATAATACTATTTTTCAGTATCCTTTTCAGCCTCTTTTTCCTTCAATTTCATTCTTTTTCCTTCTGTTTTATTTAAAATCCCATATTCTGCCAAGACTAAATACCCTTTCAAAATTGAACTACTTTTTCAAAATGGAAAGGTCGACTCTGTTATTATATATTTCCTTCTTCTTTATATATGTTTGATAATCAATTTATTGCCATTTCTTTTAGAGTTTTGGCACGCATTTGGCATAATACATTGCAAGTATTATAATAATAAATATTTAAAAGATTAAAGACATGGAGATAACACTATCATTTGTTTTTTGCCTCTTGAGCGGCTTTGCCTGCTTCTGGCTATTTTGGAAATGCGTAGACTGGTTTGAAAAGATCTAGAAGAGGAAAGGAGAATTAATTATGTACACAACACTATTTGTATTAGGTATTGCAATCTTCGGTTATTTGATGTATGTACTCATCAGACCCGAAAAGTTTTAAAGTTATACAGTTTAAGGTAAAAGTATGAATACAGAAATTTTAGGTGTGGTCGCACAAGTTGCCTTGATGGTGATTTTGGCTTATCCACTAGGAAGATACATTGCCAAGGTTTATAAAGGAGAGAAAACCTGGTCGGATTTCATGGCTCCTATTGAAAGAGTCATTTATAAAGTATGCGGAATTGACCCTAAAGAAGAAATGAACTGGAAACAGTTCCTGAAAGCATTATTGATATTGAATGCATTTTGGTTCGTATGGGGAATGGTATTGCTGGTTTCGCAAGGATGGTTACCTTTAAATCCGGATGGCAACGGTCCCCAAACGCCGGATCAGGCTTTTAATACCTGTATCAGTTTTATGGTCAACTGTAACTTGCAGCACTATAGTGGTGAAAGCGGATTGACTTATTTCACACAGCTGTTTGTCATTATGCTCTTCCAGTTTATTACCGCTGCAACCGGTATGGCTGCTATGGCTGGTATTATGAAGAGTATGGCTGCCAAGACAACAAAAACAATCGGTAACTTCTGGCATTTTTTGGTAGTGAGCTGTACACGTATCCTGTTACCGCTTTCTTTGATTGTAGGTTTCATCCTGATTCTTCAGGGAACCCCGATGGGATTCGACGGAAAAATGAAGGTCACTACCCTCGAAGGACAGGAACAGATGGTTTCGCAAGGACCTGCGGCTGCCATTGTGCCCATTAAACAATTAGGAACGAATGGAGGCGGTTACTTTGGTGTGAACTCTTCTCATCCGTTGGAAAATCCGACTTATCTTACCAATATGGTGGAGTGCTGGTCTATCTTGATTATTCCGATGGCAATGGTACTTGCATTAGGGTTTTATACTCGTAGAAAGAAACTGGCTTATAGTATTTTCGGAGTGATGCTCTTTGCTTTCCTGGTAGGCGTCTGTATCAATGTCAGTCAGGAAATGGGTGGAAATCCCCGTATCGATGAACTGGGAATTGCGCAGGATAACGGTGCGATGGAAGGTAAGGAAGTTCGTTTGGGTGCCGGAGCTACAGCACTTTGGAGCATTGTGACTACTGTTACTTCCAATGGTTCGGTGAATGGTATGCATGATTCTACTATGCCGTTGTCAGGTATGATGGAGATGCTGAATATGCAGATTAATACTTGGTTCGGCGGTGTAGGCGTAGGTTGGATGAATTATTATACGTTCATTATTATCGCGGTATTTATCAGCGGTTTGATGGTAGGTCGTACCCCGGAATTTCTCGGAAAGAAAGTAGAAGCCCGTGAAATGAAAATAGCTACGATAGTAGCACTGCTTCATCCATTTGTCATATTAGTGTTCACAGCAATCTCAAGTTATATATATGTATATCATCCTGACTTTGTGGAAAGCGAGGGCGGTTGGCTGAACAATCTTGGATTCCACGGCTTGAGTGAGCAGCTTTATGAGTATACATCTTGTGCCGCTAACAATGGTTCCGGCTTTGAAGGACTGGGAGATAATACTTATTTCTGGAACTGGACCTGTGGTATTGTACTTATTCTTAGCCGATTCCTGCCTATTATCGGACAAGTTGCCATTGCCGGCCTGCTGGCTCAGAAGAAGTTCATTCCCGAGAGTGCCGGAACACTGAAGACTGATACGCTGACTTTCGGAATAATGACGTTTGTCGTTATCTTCATTGTGGCTGCTCTGTCCTTCTTCCCGGTACACGCTTTGAGTACAATTGCCGAACATTTAAGTTTGTAATTCTGAATTAGAGAAGATATGAAAAATATGAAATCAGCTTCTTTGTTTCAAAAGGAGCAAGTTATAGAAAGCCTGAAACAATCATTCGTGAAGCTAAACCCGCGACTGATGATAAAGAACCCGATCATGTATACGGTAGAGGTGGCTACAGTGGTCATGTTGTTTGTGACACTTTACTCCATCATCAATCCCTCTCAGGGTTCGTTTGCCTACAACATAGCTGTGTTTATCATTCTGTTTATTACACTGCTGTTTGCCAATTTTGCCGAAGCGATTGCCGAAGCACGGGGAAAAGCGCAAGCCGACAGCCTGCGTAAAACACGGGAAGAGACACCTGCCAAAAAGGTGGAAGGTAATCAAATAGTGACTGTAAGTTCTTCACAGCTAAAGAAAGGAGATGTGTTTGTCTGTGAAGCCGGAGACGTGATTCCGTCCGATGGGGAAATAATCGAAGGATTGGCCTCTATCGATGAAAGTGCGATTACAGGTGAGTCTGCTCCGGTGATCCGGGAGGCAGGCGGCGATAAAAGCTCAGTGACGGGAGGTACGAAAGTATTGTCCGATCATATAAAAGTAATGGTGACCACCCAACCGGGAGAAAGTTTTCTGGATAAAATGATTGCACTGGTAGAAGGTGCGTCTCGTCAGAAAACTCCGAATGAGATAGCACTGACTATTCTGCTGGCTGGTTTTACACTTGTCTTTGTCATTGTGTGTGTGACGTTAAAACCGTTTGCCGATTACAGCAATACTGTCATTACCATTGCTTCACTTATTTCTTTGTTTGTGTGTCTGATTCCGACAACAATCGGAGGACTTCTTTCTGCCATCGGTATTGCCGGTATGGACCGTGCACTACGTGCGAATGTGATAACAAAATCGGGTAAGGCAGTGGAAACTGCCGGCGATATTGATACCTTGTTGCTGGATAAGACCGGAACTATCACCATCGGTAATCGTAAAGCTACCCATTTTCACACTGCGCCGGGCATTGATCTGCACGCTTTTGTAGAAAACTGTCTGCTTTCTTCTCTGTCCGATGAAACTCCGGAAGGCAAATCAATCGTAGAACTGGGACGTGAATCAGGTATCCGTATGCGCAGCTTGAATACGACAGGCGCACGAATGATTAAGTTTACAGCCGAAACCAAATGCTCGGGTGTCGATTTGCCGGACGGAACTCAGATTCGTAAAGGGGCTTTTGATGCTATCCGTAAGATTGTGGAAACTGCCGGAAATAAATTCCCCGAAGAAGTGGAAAAGGTGATCGCTGCTATTTCAAGCAATGGTGGTACGCCGTTGGTGGTATGTGTTAATCGGAAAGTGACGGGTGTTATCGAATTGCAGGATATCATCAAGCCGGGTATTCAGGAACGTTTCGAACGCTTGCGCAAAATGGGAGTGAAGACAGTGATGGTGACCGGTGATAACCCGCTGACTGCCAAATATATTGCAGAAAAGGCAGGTGTCGATGATTTTATTGCCGAAGCGAAGCCGGAAGATAAAATGGAATATATCAAGAAGGAACAACAGTCCGGCAAACTGGTGGCAATGATGGGGGACGGTACGAATGATGCTCCCGCTTTGGCTCAGGCGAATGTCGGAGTAGCAATGAACAGTGGTACGCAGGCTGCAAAGGAAGCCGGCAATATGGTAGATCTGGATAATGATCCTACCAAACTGATCGAGATTGTGGAAATCGGTAAGCAGTTGCTGATGACCCGTGGAACACTGACTACTTTCTCTATCGCCAACGATGTGGCTAAATATTTTGCCATTGTCCCCGCCTTGTTTATGGTGGCTATCCCCGAACTGGCGGCGTTGAATATCATGCAGTTGCATAGTCCTGAGAGTGCGATCCTTTCGGCAGTCATCTTCAATGCGATTATTATTCCGATCTTGATTCCGTTGGCTTTGCGTGGCGTTCAGTACAAGCCGATAGGTGCAAGTGCTTTGCTTCGCCGGAATCTGCTGATTTACGGTGTAGGTGGTGTGATTGCTCCGTTTATCGGAATTAAACTGATTGATTTATTAGTAGGTTTATTCTTTTAATTAAAAAACAATAGCGATGAAAACTTTATTTAAATCACTAAAGATAACTCTTGTTTTCTGTGTCTTTTTCTCCGTATTCTATATTCTTATTTTGTGGTTGTTTGCACAAGTGGCAGGACCTAATAAGGGAAATGCTGAAGTTGCCACACTGGATGGAAAAGTGGTGGGTGCGGCCAATGTCGGTCAGATGTTTACAAAAGATATTTATTTCTGGGGACGTCCTTCGTGTGCCGGAGACGGTTATGATGCTTCTAGTTCGTCCGGCAGCAACAAAGGACCCACGAATCCCGAATATCTGGCTGAAGTGGAAGCGCGTATCGATACGTTCCTTGTACATCATCCCTATCTGAGCCGTAAAGATGTTCCGGCGGAGATGGTAACGGCGAGTGCCTCCGGTCTCGACCCTAATATTACTCCGCAATGTGCATATGTGCAGGTAAAGAGAGTGGCACAGGCACGTGGACTGACTGAAAATCAAGTGAAAGAAATCGTTGATCAAAGTGTGGAGAAGCCTTTACTCGGAATTTTCGGAACGGAGAAAATAAATGTGCTGAAGCTGAATATAGCACTTGAAGAGAATAAATAACCAAACACTGGGCGGCGTGCCTGTCCGAATCGTTTTAGTTATTTATTGCGGTTCAAATAAACAGGGCTGGACAGGGCGCTGCTCTTTTTTAGAAACATAAAATAAAAAGATAAATATGAAGAGTTTTTTTAGTAAGAAGATTGTTGTAGGAGCATTGGTTGCGGCAACTGTATGCGTATCGGGTATAACGGATGCAAAAGCACAGGAATTTGCTGTGCAGGGAGATATTGTCAGTTCCTATGTCTGGCGGGGAATGTACCAGGGTGGAGGTGCGGCTTTTCAACCCACGCTGGGGTTTGGGTTCGATAATTTTTCTGTTACCGCATGGGGATCTACTAATTTCAGTGGAGGGAATAAAGAACTGGATCTGACTCTTGCCTATAAGTTTGGTAAGGCGGGACCTACGCTGACGGTTGCCGATTTGTGGTGGGAAGGTGAAGGGGCATATAAATATTTTAATTTTAAGAGCCACGAGACGGGACATCATTTTGAGGCGGGATTGGCTTATACGTTGCCCGTAGAGAAGTTTCCCCTGTCCGTAGCGTGGTATACGATGTTTGCCGGAAAAGACAAGAAGCTGAATGATAGCGGAGAACTGAAGCAGAATTATTCCTCCTATCTGGAACTGAACTATCCTTTCAGTGTGAAAAATGTCGATTTAAATGTAACTTGCGGCGCAGTGCCGTATAAGGCGGAGGGTATCTACACGAATAGTGGCTTCGCCGTGACTAATGTAGCTTTAAAAGGAATGACAGAGATAAAAATTAATGATAAGTTTTCATTGCCGATATTTGCACAGGCTATATGGAATCCATGTGTTGAAGATGCTTTTTTGGTTTTTGGCGTAACTTTAAGACCATAGATATAAACTCATGAATTTTTATTATGCAGAAACCCGTGGTGATCGTGATGATTACTACGGGTTGAAATAGTTTATAAACAGCAATTAATGAAATGGATATGGATAGAGAACAGAGTGTACAACATTTTTTGGATCTGATCAAGAAGTCTCATCGAGGCAAGTTTAAAATCTATATCGGCATGATAGCCGGTGTAGGGAAGTCTTACCGTATGCTTCAGGAGGCTCATGAACTGCTGGAGAATGGGGTGGATGTACAAATCGGCTATATTGAAACTCACGGACGTGCCGGAACGGAGGCTCTGATGCAGGGACTGCCTGTGATCCCCCGACGTAAAATTTTCTATAAAGGAAAAGAGTTGGAGGAAATGGATGTGGACGCCATTATCCGCCTTCATCCCGAGATTGTGATTGTGGACGAACTGGCACACACCAATGTGGAAGGCAGTTTGAACGAGAAACGTTGGCAGGATGTGATGACTCTGTTGGATGAGGGGATTAATGTGATTTCCGCAATCAATATCCAGCATATCGAGAGTGTGAATGAAGAAGTGCAGGAGATTACAGGGATCGAGGTGAAAGAACGGGTGCCGGACAGTGTGCTTCAGGAAGCGGATGAAGTGGTGAATATCGACTTGACAGCGGAAGAACTGATCTCGCGTCTGAAAGCAGGAAAGATATACCGTCCGGAAAAGATTCAGACAGCACTGGATAATTTCTTCCGGACCGAGAATATCCTTCAACTGCGGGAACTGGCTCTGAAGGAAGTGGCGCTCCGGGTGGAGAAGAAGGTGGAGAATGAGGTTGTGATGGGTGTTTCGGTCGGAATCAGGCATGAGAAGTTCATGGCTTGTATCAGTAGTCATGAGAAAACACCCAGGAGGATTATCCGGAAGGCGGCACGTCTGGCAACACGATATAATACAACTTTTGTTGCTCTCTATGTGCAGACTCCGAGGGAGAGTATGGACCGGATTGATCTGGCCAGTCAGCGTTATTTGCTGAATCATTTTAAGCTGGTAGCAGAACTGGGCGGAGAGGTCATCCAGGTGCAGTCGAAGGATATTCTGGGGAGTATTGTCAAAGTTTGTCGGGACAAGCAAATATCTTCTGTCTGCATGGGAACTCCTAATCTGAGATTTCCTCATGCCATTTGCTCCATACTCGGATATCGAAAGTTTTTGAATAATTTGTCACAAGCTAATGTAGATTTGATTATACTTGCATAATATTAACCGTATGAACGATATGAATATTAAAACAAAACTGATTCTCGGCATCGGGATGCTGGCGGGAATGATTATTTTGCTGGTAACACTTTCTGTTGTGAACCTTCAGCTGCTGACTGCCACAGAACCTGATAGCCCTGCCGCTATGCCGGCATTGGAACGCGCTCTGTTGTGGATTTCCGTTACCGGCGGTATTTGTATATTGACCGGATTGACATTGCTGTATTGGTTGCCCCGAACAATCAGTAAACCCATCAAGGAACTGAAACAAGGGATTCTTGAAATAGCCAATCATAATTATGAAGAACGGCTGGATATGAGAAATAATCAGGAGTTTCGGGAAGTCGCCGAGAGTTTCAACCGTATGGCGGAACGTCTGGCCGAGTATCGGGCAAGTACGTTAGCAGATATTCTTTCTGCCAAGAAATTCATTGAGGCCATCGTGAACAGTATCGACGATCCGATAATCGGTCTGAATATGGATCGTGAGATTTTGTTTATTAATGAGGAAGCACTGAACGTGCTGAATCTGAAAAGAGGTAATGTCATACGTAAATCTGCGGAAGAATTGTCTTTGAAGAATGATCTGCTTCGCCGGCTGATTCGTGAACTGGTGACGCCGGGAGATCAGAAAGAGCCGTTAAAGATATATGCCGATGATAAAGAGAGTTATTTCAAGGCTTCCTATATTCCTATCATAAATACGGATGCAGGGAAGGATGAACCCAGCAAATTAGGGGATGTCATTCTGCTGAAGAATATAACGGAATTCAAGGAACTGGATTCTGCCAAGACTACATTTATTTCGACCATTTCACACGAATTGAAAACTCCGATTGCGGCTATCATGATGAGTCTGCAGCTATTGGAAGATAAACGTGTCGGTGAGCTGAATGATGAACAGGAACAGTTGTCCAAAAGCATCAAGGAAAATAGCGAACGCCTGTTGAGCATTACGGGCGAATTGCTGAATATGACTCAGGTAGAGGCAGGCAAGCTGCAATTAATGCCGAAGATAACGAAGCCCATTGAACTGATAGAATATGCGATTAAAGCTAATCAGGTACAAGCGGATAAGTTCAATATCCAGATAGAAGTAGAGTACCCGGAAGAGAAAATCGGCAAGCTCTTTGTCGATAGTGAAAAGATAGCTTGGGTATTGACTAATTTGCTCAGCAATGCGATCCGTTATTCTAAAGAAAACGGGCGTGTCGTGATTGGCGCCAGGCAGGAAGGAGATATGATCGACCTGTACGTTCAGGATTTCGGTAAAGGCATCGATCCCCGTTACCACAAGAGTATTTTCGACCGTTACTTCCGTGTTCCCGGAACAAAAGTTCAGGGCAGCGGACTCGGTTTGTCTATTTCGAGAGACTTTGTGGAAGCGCATGGCGGTACGCTGACAGTAGAAAGTGAACTGGGAAAAGGAAGTCGGTTTGTGATGCGACTGAAAGCATAAAAGAGAATGTTCGGAAAGTGTCCGAGGCGGTTGCTGTGATAAATAAATGTGGTAGCTGATTTAATTTGAAATGAAACTTTGGGAATCAAGACATTGCAGCGTCTTTTAAAATCTTTATATTTGCAGACTAATTGAAGTTAAAGTCAAATTTATACAATATAATAACTTAAAAGAACCAGAATCAGATGAAACAGGACATGATTGTTATCCTTGACTTGGGTAGTCACGAGAATACGGTATTGGCGCGCGCCATCCGTGCATTAGGAGTTTATAGTGAGATTTATCCTCACGACATCACAGTAGAAGAACTGAAAGCATTGCCCAACGTAAAGGGTATTATTATCAATGGTGGACTGAACAACGTGATCGACGGTGTTGCTATTGACGTGAATCCGTCTATTTATACGATGGGGATTCCTGTTATGGCTGCCGGTCACGATAAAGCGACTTGCGCAGTGAAGCTTCCGGCATTTACAGATGATATCGAGGCTATTAAGGCTGCTATAAAGTCTTTCGTATTTGATACTTGTCAGGCTGAAGCTAACTGGAATATGGCGAACTTTGTCAATGACCAGATCGAGCTGATCAGACGTCAGGTGGGTGATAAGAAAGTATTGCTGGCATTGTCGGGTGGTGTTGACAGCTCAGTGGTAGCTGCTTTACTTTTGAAGGCAATCGGTGAAAATTTGGTATGCGTGCACGTAAATCACGGCTTGATGCGTAAAGGTGAGTCTGAAGATGTTGTTGAAGTATTCAGCAACCAATTGAAAGCAAATCTGGTTTATGTAGATGTAACAGACCGCTTCCTGGATAAATTGGCAGGTGTGGAAGATCCCGAACAGAAACGTAAGATTATCGGTGGTGAGTTTATCCGTGTGTTCGAAGAAGAAGCACGTAAACTGGATGGTATCGATTTCTTAGGTCAGGGTACTATTTATCCGGATATTGTAGAGAGCGGAACGAAGACTGCCAAGATGGTGAAATCTCATCATAATGTAGGCGGTCTGCCTGAAGATCTTAAGTTCCAGCTTGTAGAGCCCTTGCGCCAGTTGTTCAAGGATGAAGTGCGTGCTTGTGGTCTGGAGTTGGGGTTGCCTTATGAGATGGTTTACCGTCAGCCGTTCCCCGGTCCTGGTTTAGGTGTACGTTGTCTGGGTGCTATCACACGCGATCGTCTGGAAGCAGTACGTGAGTCTGACGCCATTTTGCGTGAAGAATTCCAGATTGCCGGCCTGGATAAAAAGGTATGGCAATACTTTACCGTAGTGCCTGACTTTAAATCTGTTGGTGTACGCGATAATGCCCGTTCTTTCGATTGGCCGGTGATTATCCGCGCTGTCAATACGGTAGATGCTATGACAGCTACTATTGAACCGGTAGACTGGCCTATCCTGATGAAAATCACAGACCGTATTCTGAAAGAAGTGAAGAATGTGAATCGTGTTTGCTATGATATGTCGCCGAAACCTAATGCGACTATTGAATGGGAATAAGAGTATAGAGCATTAAATAGAATAGCCCCCGGAAGCTGAATATAAACTTTCGGGGGCTAATTTTTTGCATTTAGCGTCACCTATGGCGTCACCTGCCACCAATTGATGTATAAAAGAAAAAGGCACCCAAGAGTGGAAGCCTCTCAAATGCCTTATTCTTATCAAGTAGCGGGACCCGGGATTGAACCGGGGACCTCATGATTATGAATCATGCGCTCTAACCAGCTGAGCTATCCCGCCATCATTTCTCGATTGCGGGTGCAAAGATAGATGTTTTTCTGTAATCTCCAAAACAATTCATAACTTTTTTGTGTTTTTTCTTTAGAACGAGGTTCTCTTTTTCCTATAAATAGGGAGTTTGGGGCCTTGAAAAGAAATAAGTTTTAAATAAAGTGTCTGATTTATGCCACATAATTAGAAAAAAGTATTTATCTTGGCACACGTAAAAACAATTCGAAATTGCTATGAAAAAAGAAAAAATTCATTTGGAGTATTTGTTGAACGCAACATCTAAAAATATTCTTTGGGCAGCTATTAGCACACCGACCGGGCTGGAGGACTGGTTTGCTGATAAAGTAGTATCTGATGATAAAATCGTAGAATTCCATTGGGGGAAGACTGAACAAAGAAATGCCGAGATTATTGCGATCCGTTCTTTCTCATTTATTCGCTTTCGTTGGCAGGATGACGAAAATGAACGCGATTACTTTGAAATCAAAATGACTTATAATGAGCTGACAAGTGACTATGTATTAGAAATTACAGACTTCGCAGAGGCGGACGAAGTTGCTGACATGAAAGAATTGTGGGAGTCGCAAGTGGCGAAATTGAGAAGAACGTGTGGTTTTTAGTTAACTTTCAACTAAAAATTTTCTATGCTACTTTTTTTGTGCTAATTTTGCGTCTTAATTGCACGAACCTATTAAGATGCTACGCATAAAGAAATTAGATATATTTATCGTAAAGAGCTTCCTGATGCTCTTTATAGGTACATTCTTCATCTGTCTCTTCATCTTCATGATGCAGTTTTTGTGGAGATATGTAGACGAGTTAGTCGGAAAGGGATTGGATATGAGTGTGATAGCTCAGTTCTTCTTTTATTCCGCATTGACACTGGTTCCAATATCGTTGCCGTTGGCAATATTGCTGGCTTCTTTAATAACCTTCGGCAACTTTGGCGAACGTTACGAGTTGCTCGCAATGAAAGCTGCGGGTATATCCTTGCTTAAAATTATGCGCCCGCTGGCTTTCTTTGTCTGTGGTTTGGTTGCTGTCTCTTTTTATTTCCAGAATGTCGTGGGGCCTATTGCTCAGACGAAACTATACACACTGATTATTTCGATGAAACAAAAGTCTCCGGAATTGGATATCCCGGAGGGGGTGTTTTATTCGGAAATACCGGATTATAACCTGAAGATAGCCAAGAAGAACCGGAAGACAGGTATGATGTATGATGTGCTGATTTATAATCTGAAAGATGGATTTGAGAACGCACATATTATTTATGCAGATTCCGGACGGATGGAAATGACTGCAGACAAGCAGCATCTCTGGCTGCATTTGTACAGTGGTGATTTATTTGAAAACCTGAGATCACAGAGTATGAAATCTCAGAATGTACCGTATCGTCGGGAAGAATTCCGGGAAAAACATACGATTATTGAGTTTGACTCAGACTTTAATATGGCGGATGCCAGTATTATGAGTAATACATCTGCTGCCAAAGATATGTCGATGCTGCAAGCCTCCATCGACTCAATGAAAATGGTGGGTGATAGTATCGGAAGACAATATTACCGGGAAGTTTCTGAAGGGAATTTCCGTAGCACCTATGGATTGACAAAGGAGGATACGGTCAAGATTATGGAGGCGAATATTACTGAATATAATATCGACAGTCTCTATGAGGTAGCTCCTTTGATGCAGAAGCAGAAGGTGATTTCATCCGCTGCAAGTCGTGCGGAAAACCTGAGCAGTGATATAAACTTCAAGAGTTACACGATGGGTAGCCATGATTATAGTATGCGGAAGCATGAGATAGAGTGGCATAAAAAGATCACTATTTCACTTTCCTGCCTGCTGTTCTTCTTCATTGGTGCCCCATTGGGCGGAATTATCCGTAAAGGAGGACTCGGTATGCCGGTCATCGTTTCGGTGATGGTATTCATCATTTATTATATCATAGATAATACAGGCTATAAGATGGCACGTGACGGCAGATGGGTCGTATGGATGGGAGTGTGGACCAGTAGTGCCGTGCTTGCCCCGTTAGGTGCTTTCCTGACTTACAAATCAAATAAAGACTCTGTAGTGCTCAATGCCGATGCGTATATCAATTGGTTTAAGAAGATTGTCGGTATCCGTAACATACGCCATTTATTCAAGAAAGAGGTGGTGATTCACGATCCGGATTATACTCGCATACCGGGTGATTTGCAGGTGCTTACTGACGAGTGCAAAGAGTATATAGCTAAAAATCGCCTGATGAAAGCCCCGAATTATTTTAAGTTGTGGATGTCGGGCGAGAAGGATGATGAGATGATATCTATCAATGAAAAGTTGGAGACACTCATAGAGGAGATGTCCAATACGAAGTCTGTGACTTTGCTGAACACATTAAACAATTATCCGATTATTTCCGTTTCTGCTCATATACGCCCGTTCCACACCTATTGGCTGAATCTGGCTGCCGGGGTTATTTTCCCTATAGGATTATTCTTTTATTTCCGTATCTGGGCATTCCGTGTCCGGTTGGCGAAAGATATGGAACGGATAATAAAAAACAATGAACAAATTCAATTCATCATACAGAATATTAATAAATAAGTGTTATGGAAGAGATTAAAATGGATAGAATAGAAGATGCGATTGCCGATTTCAAAGAAGGCAAGTTTGTCATTGTAGTGGATGATGAAGATCGTGAAAACGAAGGTGATTTAATCATAGCTGCCGAAAAGATAACTCCTGAGAAAGTTAACTTTATGTTGAAACATGCGCGTGGTGTGCTCTGTGCGCCTATCACGGTGTCGCGTTGTAAAGAACTGGATTTGCCGCATCAGGTCAGTGATAATACTTCTGTATTGGGCACTCCTTTTACAGTGACAATTGACAAACTGGAAGGTTGTAGTACCGGAGTTTCTGCTTCCGACCGTGCTGCCACTATTCAGGCGTTGGCCGATCCTGCTTCTACACCGGCTACTTTCGGACGTCCCGGACATATTAATCCGCTGTATGCACAGGAAAAAGGAGTACTTCGTCGTGCCGGACATACAGAAGCTACCATCGATATGGCACGCCTTGCCGGACTTTACCCTGCAGGTGCTCTGATGGAAATAATGAGCGATGACGGTACGATGGCACGTCTGCCGGAACTTCGTGCAATGGCCGATGAACATGGACTGAAACTGATTTCCATTCATGACTTGATTGCTTATCGTCTGAAACAGGAGTCAATCGTAGAAAAAGGCGTTGAGGTAAATATGCCGACCGAACATGGTATGTTCCGTCTGATTCCTTTCCGTCAGAAATCGAATGGACTGGAGCATATGGCTATATTTAAAGGTACATGGAATGAAGACGAACCTATCTTGGTGCGTGTCCATTCATCTTGCGCTACTGGTGATATTCTTGGCTCACACCGTTGTGACTGTGGCGAGCAACTGCATAAAGCGATGGAAATGATTGAAAAAGAAGGAAAAGGTGTGGTGGTTTATCTGAATCAGGAAGGCCGTGGTATCGGTTTGATGGAAAAGATGAAAGCATATAAACTTCAGGAAGACGGTATGGATACCGTTGACGCCAACCTTTGCTTAGGACACCTGGCAGACGAACGCGACTATGGAGTAGGAGCCCAGATTCTGCGTGAACTGGGAGTGCACAAAATGAAACTTCTGACAAATAATCCCGTGAAACGTGTAGGGCTGGAAGCCTATGGACTGGAAATTGTAGAAAATGTACCTGTTGAAACAGTTCCTAATCCATATAATGAGCGATATCTGAGAACAAAGAAAGAAAGAATGGGACATACATTACATTTTAATAAGTAAAATGCCATTTTGTTTTCATATATCGAATATTATCGCTTATTTTGCAACGAATTTCACTCAACAACAATAAAATAGATACAAAATGAATCAATTATCAGATCGTTTGAACAGCTTGTCGCCGTCGGCGACGCTTGCCATGTCGCAAAAGAGCAACGAACTCAAAGCGCAGGGTATTGATGTTATTAACTTAAGTGTAGGAGAACCGGATTTCAATACTCCTGACCACATCAAAGAAGCTGCGAAGAAAGCCATTGATGATAACTTTTCTCGCTACTCTCCGGTACCGGGTTATCCGGCTTTACGCAATGCGATTGTTGAGAAGCTGAAAAAAGAGAACGGTCTTGAATATACTGCTGCTCAGATTTCTTGTGCCAATGGTGCAAAGCAATCTGTATGTAATGCGATCCTGGTATTGGTAAATCCGGGTGATGAAGTAATTGTACCGGCTCCTTACTGGGTGAGCTATCCGGAAATGGTGAAGATGGCAGAAGGTACTCCTGTCATTGTTTCTGCCGGCATCGAACAAGATTTCAAAATTACTCCGAAACAACTGGAAGCAGCTATTACTCCGAAAACAAAAGCATTGATTCTTTGTTCTCCGTCCAACCCCACAGGTTCTGTTTACAGCAAAGAAGAACTGGCTGGACTGGCAGCCGTGCTGGCTAAGTATCCGCAAGTAGTGGTAATTGCTGACGAGATTTACGAACATATCAATTATATCGGTGCACATCAGAGCATTGCTCAGTTCCCGGAAATGAAAGAACGTACAGTGATCGTGAACGGTGTATCCAAAGCCTATGCGATGACTGGATGGAGAATCGGTTTCATTGCTGGTCCGGAATGGATTGTGAAAGCTTGTAACAAGCTTCAGGGACAATACACTTCGGGTCCTTGCTCGGTATCTCAGAAAGCTGCCGAGGCTGCTTACGTAGGTACACAAGAACCGGTGAAAGAAATGCAGAAGGCATTTGAACGTCGTCGTGACCTGATCGTGAAGTTGGCTAAAGAAGTGCCGGGTTTCGAAGTAAACGTACCGCAAGGTGCTTTCTATCTGTTCCCGAAATGTAGCTACTTCTTCGGCAAGAGCAACGGCGAACGTAAAATTGAAAACTCGGACGACTTGGCAATGTACCTGCTCGAAGATGCTCATGTAGCTTGTGTAGGCGGTACTTCCTTTGGTGCTCCTGAATGTATTCGTATGAGCTACGCTACAAGTGATGAGAACATTGTAGAAGCTATCCGTCGAATCAAGGAAGCATTGGCTAAATTGAAATAAGCAATCTTAGAGAATATAGAACGGTAGGCTATCTCCTGAAAAAGAAAGTCTACCGTTTTTTTATGTAATTTCCTTTTGTCCGTAGCGATAAAATAAAAAAGGCTGCCTTCCGTAGAAAGCAGCCTATACTTTTTTGTCGATTGTATTATTCAGCCGGGTGAATAGCTTCAGACGGGCAAACGTCTGCGCAAGTTCCACAGTCAGTACATACATCTGGGTTGATAGAATAGATATCACCTTCAGAGATAGCTTCTACCGGACACTCGTCGATACAAGTTCCGCAAGCAATACAATCGTCACTAATTACGTAAGCCATTTTTTTAAGATTTAAATTATTAGTACTAATTCGTTCGGCAAAAATAAAGCTTTTATTCATTACTTGGTATGCTTCTTTGATTAAATTGACTTAATTTGTACGTCTTCTAAATAAGCAACCTCCCTATTATGTGCTATATTTTTCGTATTTTTGCAGCCAAATTACTAATATATAGCGATTATGCCTTTAAATTTACCCGATAAGCTTCCTGCAATAGAATTATTGAAGGAAGAGAATATTTTCGTAATTGATACTTCGCGTGCTACGCAACAGGATATTCGTCCGTTGCGGATTGTGATTCTGAACCTGATGCCGTTGAAGATTACAACGGAAACAGACTTGGTGCGGCTGCTCTCGAATACGCCTCTCCAGGTAGAAATCTCGTTTATGAAGATCAAGAGTCATACATCCAAGAATACGCCGATAGAACATATGCAAACGTTCTATACCGACTTCGAGCAAATGCGTAACGAGAAATACGACGGCATGATCATCACCGGTGCTCCTGTGGAACAGATGGACTTCGAGGAGGTGACTTATTGGGAGGAAATTACTGAAATATTTGATTGGGCACGTACGCACGTGACGTCTACCTTATATATATGCTGGGCTGCGCAAGCCGGACTGTATCATCACTACGGAGTTCCCAAGTATCCACTGGACCAGAAAATGTTCGGTATCTTCGAACATCGGGTGCTGGAACCTTTCCATTCTATTTTCCGCGGATTTGACGATTGCTTCTATGTGCCGCATAGCCGCCATACGGAAGTACGCAGGGAAGATATCCTCAAAGTGCCGGAACTGACATTGCTTTCCGAATCGAAAGATGCGGGCGTTTATATGGCTATGGCACGTGGCGGACGTGAGTTCTTCGTGACCGGACACTCGGAATACTCTCCCTATACCTTGGATACGGAATATCGTCGTGATCTGGGTAAAGGACTGCCGATCGAAATTCCCCGTAACTATTACGTAGATGATGATCCGGACAAAGGTCCGTTGGTCCGTTGGCGCGCTCATGCCAACCTTTTGTTCTCCAACTGGCTGAACTACTTTGTTTATCAGGAAACGCCTTACAACATTAATGATATTGAATGATCAAGCAGCGTAAAATAGAACTTCTCGCCCCGGCGAAGAATCTGGAATGTGGTATCGAAGCTATCAATCACGGAGCAGATGCCGTATATATCGGTGCACCTAAATTTGGCGCCCGTGCAGCGGCTGTGAATTCTTTGGAAGATATCGAAGCGTTGGTAAAACATGCTCACTTGTATAATGCCCGTATCTATGTCACAGTCAATACGATTCTGAAAGAAGAAGAGTTGAAAGAGACGGAGGAGATGATCCATGCCCTGTATCGGGTTGGCGTGGATGCCCTGATTGTGCAGGATATGGGAATCACGAAACTGAATCTTCCGCCGATACCTCTTCATGCCAGTACGCAGATGGACAATCGGACACCGGAAAAGGTGAAGTTCCTTTGGGAAGCGGGTTTCCGTCAGGTTGTTCTGGCACGGGAACTGTCGATTCGTGAAATAAGGAAGATACACGAAATTTGTCCCGAAGTTCCGCTGGAAGTATTTGTACACGGGGCGCTTTGCGTAAGCTATAGCGGTCAGTGCTACGTTAGTCAGGCTTGTTTCGGGCGCAGTGCGAATCGGGGAGAGTGTGCGCAGTTTTGCCGCTTGCCTTTCAGTCTTGTCGATTCGGAAGGAAAAGTGATTGTGAAAGACAAGCACTTGCTCTCTTTGAAAGATATGAATCAGAGTGATGAACTGGAACGGTTGCTGGATGCCGGAGCTTCCTCATTCAAAATAGAAGGACGTCTGAAAGATGTGTCTTATGTGAAGAATGTAACGGCTGCCTATCGTCAGAAACTAGATGCTATCTTTGCCCGCCGACCGGAATATGTGCGCGCTTCTTCCGGCACTTGCCGTTTCGATTTTAAACCGCAGCTGGACAAGAGTTTCAGTCGTGGATTTACTCATTACTTCCTGCATGGACGCAGTGAGGATATTTTTTCTTTTGATACTCCGAAATCATTGGGAGAGGAGATGGGTACAATGAAAGAAGCCCGTGGCAACTTTCTGACCGTTGCCGGACTGAAATCATTTAATAACGGAGACGGTGTCTGCTATATTGATGAACAGGGACGTTTGCAGGGATTCCGGATTAATCGGGTGGATGGAAACAAACTTTATCCTCAGGAAATGCCCCGCATCAAGCCCCGTACCAAGCTCTATCGCAACTTCGATCAGGAGTTTGAACGCATACTTTCCCGCAAGTCGGCCGAACGGAAGATTGCCGTTAACATACTGCTTGCAGACAACAACTTCGGTTTCTCTCTGACACTGACGGATGAGGACGATAACAGCGTTACGCTCACTCTGCCTCGTGAGAAAGAGCCGGCTCGGACTCCACAGGCTGATAACTTGAAGACGCAGCTTGCTAAATTGGGAAACACGCCTTTCGAAGCGGAAAAGATCGAAATCTCCTTCTCGGAGAATTGGTTCTTACCGGCTTCTGTTTTGGCGGATTTCCGTCGTCAGGCGATAGAAAAGCTGATTGCTGTCCGACGTATCAATTATCGTCAGGAACTGGCTGTCTGGAAGCCGACTTCACATGATTATCCGCAGGCTGCACTTACTTATTTGGGAAACGTGATGAACACCCGTGCAGCTTCTTTTTATCGGGAACATGGAGTGCAGCAAGTGGCTGAGGCTTATGAAAAGGAACGGGTGGAAGATGCCGTGCTGATGTTCTGCAAACACTGCCTGCGTTATAGCATGGGCTGGTGCCCTATCCATCAGCGAGTGCGCTCGCCTTATAAAGAGCCCTATTATCTGGTATCGAATGACGGAAAACGTTTCCGCCTTGAATTCGATTGCAAAAACTGTCAAATGAAAGTAAAAGCGGCACAATGAAACGATTCCCCGGCAGAGATATGCGGAGTTTAACGGAGCTTGTTCTCGGCAGAGATAAGTTTCGTACAGCTTTGTGCTGTTCTGTCGTGGGGATGTTGCTGACTCTGCTGTTCCTTTCATCCTGTCACTATACGCGTCCCGATCTTACTTCCGAGGAACTGTCGGAGAAGACAAAAGATTCTCTGAACTATCTTTATGACCGGCATTATACCTGGAATACGAATCTGGAAGTAACCACCGACTCGGTAACAATGGAGTGCCTGCCCATCAAGGACACCTACATCGCATTGTATAAAGGAGATCGGGTGGTTGTTGCCGAGTTTGCCATTCACCCTGCCGATAGTGTGGACAGTGTCTGGGTAAAGCTGGCGCATACACAAGAGGAGCAGGGGTGGATACGTGAAACAGAATTGAAAGAATCGTTTGTGCCGACGGACAGTATTTCGCAGGCTATCCATTTTTTCAGTGATACGCATGCTTCTTATTTCATGATTATCTTCGCGTTGTTTGTTGGAGTCTATCTGTTTCGCGCTTTCCGTCGGAAGCAGTTGCAGCTGGTCTATTTTAATGATATTGACAGTGTCTATCCGTTGTTTCTTTGCCTGTTGATGGCTTTCAGTGCGACGGTTTACGAATCAATGCAGGTCTTTGTGCCGGATACGTGGGAACATTTCTATTTCAATCCCACCTTATCGCCTTTTAAAGTGCCTTTTATACTTTCAGTCTTTTTGTTGAGCATCTGGTTGTTTCTGATTGTCGCTTTGGCGGTGCTTGATGACCTGTTCCGGCAGTTGACTCCCGCCGCTGCGGTCTTTTATCTGCTGGGACTGATGTCCAGTTGTATTTTCTGCTATTTCTTCTTTATCCTGATGACACATATTTATATCGGTTATTTGTTCCTTGCATTCTTTATCTGGGTTTTTGCGAAGAAGGTGCATCGGAATATCAGCTATAAGTATCGTTGCGGACATTGTGGGGAGAAGTTGAAGGAGAAAGGTATTTGCCCCCATTGCGGAGCGATTAATGAATAATCTTTTATATCTTGTTTTTATATTCAAATCATACTTCTGAATGATGGAAATCAGACTTACCGAATTGAAAGATCTCCCTTTGGTGATGGAGATTTATGATTATGCCCGTGCTTTTATGCGTGCCAATGGGAATGCAACCCAATGGATTGACGGCTATCCGTCCGAATCATTTATCCGTCAGGAGATAGAAGACGGTCATAGCTTTGTCTGTACGGACGAACAAGGGGAAATATTGGGAACTTTCTGCTTTATATTAGGCGAAGATCCTACTTATCTGAATATTTATGAAGGTGCATGGCTTAATGACGAACCTTACGGTGTCATCCACCGGATGGCTACCAGCGGTAAAAGGAAAGGCGTATCGGAAGCCTGTCTGAACTGGTGCTTTGAACATTTTGAGAATATCCGTGTGGATACACATCGGGATAACAAAGTTATGCAGCATATTCTGGCGAAATACGGCTTTCAGCGCTGTGGCATCATCTATGTCAAGAACGGGACAGAGCGCATTGCTTATCAAAGAATACTTTAATTGTGCGCTACCTTTCTCATGCAGTCTGTTCATAGATAAGTTGTTAGTCCATATAGATCAAGCATCAGTATTATATGGAGCAAGCGTTGGTTTCCTCGGAGGAAACGCCAGTTCCCTTTAAAAGGAACGGTCGTTTCCATTAAAAGGAACGGCCGTTCCCTCACCGGGAAACGACAGTTTCCATTGCAGGAAATGATAGGAAACTATAAGTTGTTGAGATCTAGTTATATAGAGTTCTGTTGGCAATGTTATAGAGTTCATGTTCATGCCCGTACGGTTTTGAGCTAAATGATAGTCAGCTGACCATTCAGCAGATCAGCGAACAGCTGAACTTCTCGAATCAATCATTCTTCGGGAAGTTCTTTAAGCGCTGTGCTGGTATGTCTCCAAAGGACTATATGAACAGTTGATCTGTTATTTCTTAGAATCGGCAGCGGAGGTCTATTCCGAATTGTACGGGACGTCCTTTCTGCATAAATCCTTTGTTCATCGTTTCAAAGTAGAAGGCTGCATAGTCTTTGTCCAGGAAGTTACGTGCCCAGAAGCTGATCATTGCATTCCCTTTTTCAAGATTTGCACGCCAGTTCAGTGTGCCGTAAAAAGATTGGCTAACATCATTCAGTTCCGTCCAGTAGATGCGTCCGGCAGCATTGTAGTTTGCTTGGAATACAACACGGTCGAAGATGGAACGGGAGCTACAGGTGATGGCGTATTCTCCTCCGATATTAAGCGTATGCTTGGGGACGAAGGGAACATATTTGCCGTTGTAGTCAGCTTTTACTGTTAGGTTGCCATCTTTGTCTGCTTCATTTATAATATAGTCGGTAAAGGTGGCGTACGTATATCCGTAACTTGCGTTCAGACTTAGTTCGTTGGTCAGGCTGGCGCGGAGGGATGCTTCTGCACCGTAGCTGTTGCTTTTGCCTGCATTGATTGTGGTACGTCCAAGACCGCTGCCGATAAATTGAGAGAGTTGCTGGTCACGGGTATCCATATAGAAAGCTGCAAGGTCGGCCCAGAGTTTTCCTTCCCACAAAGTGAGATGAGTACCCACCTCATAATTCCATGAATATTCCGGTTTATAGGTGGTTGCATCTTTTACTTCGGGTATAGCAGGCATTTTGTCTCCTATCATTCCTTCAATCAATGTGCTGTATTTTTCGAACTCCGCACTTTTTTTAATGGCTTCTACCATCGAGTGCGCCTGTTGCCCAGTGATTATATCAGAGAACATTTGGACATTATAGCCTCCCGAACGGTAACCCTTGGATACTGTAGCGTAAACGTTATTGCCTTTTCTCCATTCGTATTGTAAGGCAAACTTGGGTAATAATTGGACATAATCTTCAGATAGTTTACCATTGTAGGCAGCATCTGCTATCAGGTCTTTGGCGGTAATAACCATAGGGCCCATGGCAAAGTTGAAGTCGAAGTTGAGTGGGTCGCTTGCCGAATTGTACTTCATACTCATCTTTTCGTAGTCCAGACGAAGACCTACAGTGAAGGATAGTCCTTTGGTAAAAAGGTTATTGAAGGTTGATTGATGAAAAATGGCTCCGTTCCATATTGGAGTATCAAAGTTGCCACTGACTTTTAACGTAGGGTTAAGAACACTCATGCTCATCTTAGGTGCTTTATTCCCTAAATTTTCAAAGATGCTGTTGGTATTTCCTTCAATAGTTTCTTTTACCCCGTCTTCTTTGAAGGTAACCGGACCGTCTGTATTCAATGTCTGATAGAATCCAAAGATACCTGTTGTCCATTCCCACTTACGGTTGGGCTTCGATTTAAGCACAATTTCTTCTGAAATAGTATTTAGTTTCTGCTTCTGGGTAAGATTGAATATGTTCTTTTCAGTAAAGTCCTGGTCGAGAAACATTCGGTCTTTCAGATGCTGATAACCGGTAACAGCGCTTAGGATGAAATTCTTGGCTTGATATTCGACATTAAATCCTGCATTCAGCAGGTTACGGTAGTAGTTGCTTCTATCATTATATGCAATCTTTCCGATCATTTCTTCCCGTTCTTCAGTCTTTCCCTTGTTGACGCCTTCCTGGGTGATGCCTGTGTAAAAGTAAGGATATCCTCCTTGGTCACTATATTCGTAGCTGACATTCAAGTCTAGTTTAAGGTTATCTTTCGGCAGATAAATACCTCTGAACCGTCCACCTCCTGCATTGCCTTTGTCTACCCGTTCATTATTGCGTGCAGAGTTTTGATAGAATCCTCCGGTATGTTCGTAGAATCCTCCGGTAGAAAAGGCGAATTGGTCGGATATACGGTGGTAATGTGTTAACGATACATTGTAGTCATTATAAGTTGCTGCTCCCATACGGATATCTGTACCTTGATATGTGAAAGGTGACTTGGTGTGTACCTTGATCAGCCCGCCCATTGTATTACGTCCATACAAAGTTCCTTGCGGACCGCGGAGTACATCAATACGTTCTATGTCGGAGTAGTTGAAATCGAAAGCTGATTTATCAATATAGGGTATGTTGTCTACATAGAGTCCGATAGCCGGTGTGTTGATACGTGAACCAATCCCCCGAATATAGATAGAAGTAGTCAGCTTTGATCCATACTCCGGAATGAAAATATTCGGAATGAGTCCGGATAATCTTTTCACGGAGTTCACTTGGTTAGCCTGCATGTCTTTCTGTGACAATACAGTTGTAGCTGCCGGCAGCTCACGTAGTTTCCGGTTTTCTTTCGGAGTGGCGATCACTACCACTTCTTCGATGTCTACTACTTTAAGAGAATCTTTAGGGAAATCTTCAGCCCATGTTGTTCCTGTCGTCAGGAGTGTGAGGGCAATCATAATATTCTTTGTTTTCATTCGCAGTTAATTTGTCTGGTGCAAAGTAACGGCAAATATATAAGGTAGGCAATCCTCATTTATTAGGATTATGCCTCATATTTTAAGAAATCAGATTCGGTCCGCCTCTATGTATCCGTTCATTACGGCATAGATGGTTAATCCTGATACAGACTTGATTCCAAGTTTTTCCGTGATGTTTTTCCTGTGGGTGATGACGGTAGTCAGACTGATATTCAGTTTGTCGGCAATTTCTTTGTTGATTAATCCTTTGGTAATCAGAACCAGTACTTCTATCTCACGGGCAGATAAGATTTCCTGATGTACCTCCGGCATGGCAATCGGGGGCATATCTTTTACAGGATAGCCGTTGTGGTGTGCATGTTGATGAAGCTTCAAAAGACTTTTCACCAGTTTCTCTTCGGGTTCGTAGATATTGAGTACAGGCACACCCGACAGTTGGAATTGCGGGCTGTCACTGGCCAGCACAATTGTTTTCCGCTTTCGGGGGAGGAAGAAGGCATTGTGTTCAACATAGATTTGCGCCGAGATGAAGTAATGGGCATACATGTCCGGGGTATCATCCATTAGTTCACTGAAACTATGGAAAGTACGGATAGTTGCCATTGGAATAATTTCTTCCAATATACTTTTCAGTCCGAGACAAGTGAGGGTATTGGACTCGATAATGGCTATTTCAGGTTTGTAGTTCATTTGACCGTAGAATATTTATTAATGATTGATATAATTAGCTACCGCTTCCGCACACCGTTCTCCATCGACTCCTGCCGAAACAATTCCACCTGCATACCCTGCACCTTCTCCGCAGGGAAACAGTCCGCGAACAGTGACGTGCTGTAACGTCTCCTTATCCCGTACGATGCGGACTGGCGAAGAAGTGCGGGTTTCCACACCAATCATCACCGCTTCATTCGTAAGGAAACCGTGACTGGTACGCCCAAACTGCTGAAAACCGAGAGATAATCTTTTGCTGATAAAATCCGGCATCCAAAAATGAAGCGGAGAAGAAATCAGCCCCGGACTGTAGGAAGATTCCGGTAAATCAAAACTTAATTTCTTGCGAGTAAAGTCCAGCATACGTTGCGCCGGTGCCGTTTGGCGCCTGCCACCCTGCAACCAGCATTGACGTTCCAACTCCTCCTGAAAGTGAAGGGGAGTAAGTTGAGTCTTGAGAGTTGAGAGCTGAGAATTGCTCAGCAATGGATTAATGGCTAATAACTGCGCATTTTGTTGCGCAGCCAACTCTCCACTCTCCATTTTCAACTCTCCACTTATAAAATCTTCCGGTTGAATCTCTACCACCATTCCTGAGTTACTCCAACGCGATCCGCGGTTAGAAGGAGACATTCCGTTTACTACAACTTGTTCCGGTCCGCTGGCGGCAGGAACAATGAAACCGCCGGGACACATACAGAAGCTATAAACTCCTCTGCCTTCAGCTTGTGTCACGAAGCTGTATTCGGCAGCAGGAAGGTATTTCCCCCGCCCGTTCTTATTGTGGTATTGTATCTGGTCGATCAGCATAGCCGGATGTTCCAGCCGGACACCGACAGCGATTCCTTTGGCTTCTATCGTAACACCGTTTGCAGCCAGCCAGCGATATACATCCCTTGCGGAATGTCCGGTTGCCAGTATCACAGGACCGAGAAAAGTCTTTCCTGTGTTGGTTTCAATACCTTTGATTTCGTTGTTCTCAATAATCAGTGCATCCATTCTGGTCTGAAAATGCACCTCTCCACCACACTCGATAATCGTATTCCGCATATTCTCAATGACACGCGGGAGTTTGTCTGTCCCAATGTGAGGATGGGCATCGGCCAGTATAGCCGCAGAAGCTCCGTGCTGACAGAATACATTCAGTATCTTGTCTATATTTCCTCTTTTCTTGCTACGGGTGTAAAGTTTTCCATCCGAATAGGCTCCTGCGCCTCCTTCGCCAAAACTATAGTTCGATTCCGGATCTACGGTATGTTCTCTGCTGATTTGTGCCAGATCTTTTTTCCGTTCGCGCACATCTTTTCCTCTTTCTACGATAATCGGACGTAGTCCGAGTTCGATGAGGCGTAAGGCGGCAAACAGTCCGCCGGGACCGGCACCGACTACGATAACCTGTGGCTTGCCTTCCACATTATTATATATAGTGCGTTCGAATTCATCCTCCTTGGGCATCTCATTAATGTATGCCCGTACTTTCAGGTTGACAAAGATAGTCCGTTGACGTGCATCGATGCTCCGTTTCAGTATTCGGGTAGCAGTGATATTACGCAGGTTAATGCCTTTTTCTTTAGATATATATTCTTTCAGTCGCTGTTCGTTTGCTGCGATTTCGGGAAGGATGCGGAGTTGGTATTCTTGTGTCATGGATTTATATTAATTTAAACTTATCCGAAGAGTGCTCTGAATGCCTCTTCTACCTTTCTTACAGGTACTAATTCTATTTTTAGTTTTTGGGTGTCAATCCCTTGCAGATTATACTTAGGAAGCAGGAACCGTTTGAATCCTAACTTTTCCGCTTCTCCGATTCGCTGCTCTATTCGATTCACGGGGCGTATCTCTCCCGACAGACCGATTTCTCCTGCCATACAGACTTCCGGTTCGACAGCCGCATCCATATTGGAAGAAAGGATGGCACTGATCACTGCCAGGTCAATAGCCGGATCATTCACCTTCAATCCTCCGGCAATATTCAGAAACACATCTTTCTGCGCAAGCTTGAAGCCTACGCGCTTTTCGAGGACAGCCAGAAGCATATTCATTCTCCGTATATCAAAGCCGGTTGCCGACCGTTGAGGATTTCCATAGACGGCAGAACTTACCAAAGCCTGTGTCTCAATCAGGAACGGGCGTACTCCCTCGATAGCAGAAGCAATCGCTACTCCGCTCATCCCTTCATGATCCTGACTTAACAGCAACTCCGAAGGATTGCTGACCTGACGTAATCCGTCCTGACGCATTTCGTAAATACCTAGTTCGGCAGTACTTCCGAATCGGTTCTTGATGCTTCGCAGAATACGGTACATATAATGCTGGTCTCCTTCAAACTGGAGAACTGTATCTACAATATGCTCCAGTACCTTTGGGCCTGCAATACTGCCTTCTTTATTTATATGTCCGATTAGCAGGACCGGCGTATGCGTTTCCTTGGCAAAACGGAGAATCGATGCCGAACATTCCCTTACCTGGGCAATGCTTCCGGGAGATGATTCTATATTTTCTGTGGAAATAGTCTGTATGGAGTCGATAATGACCAGGTCGGGACTGGTGTTCTTGATATGCACGTAAATCTGTTCAAGTGAAGTCTCACAAACGATCAGACAGTCGCTGGAGACTTCCGAAAGGCGGTCGGCGCGTAGTTTCAGCTGTCGTGCGCTCTCTTCACCGGATACATAGAGAATCTTCTTGTCCGGCATACGCAAGACAGTCTGCATGACGAGTGTCGATTTTCCGATTCCCGGTTCGCCGCCGATCAAAACCAGAGAGCCGGGCACAAGTCCTCCGCCCAATACACGATTCAGTTCGTCGTCGTGCATATTGATGCGCGGCTCATCATCGGCTTCTATTTCGCTGAGGATAACAGGTTTCGCTTTCTGCGTCTCGATGCCCGATACCGGACGGCGGTTGGTCGTTTCTTTCCGTACGATTTCTTCTACATACGTATTCCATTCTCCGCACGACGGACACTTACCCACCCATTTGGGTGATTCCTGTCCGCAGTTACTGCATACATATACGGTTTTTTCTTTTGCCATTTTCTTTTTCCTTTAATATAAGAACCCGAATGCCCATAACGGAATTTTGTTTCCTGCTGAATATTCTATATCATCTGCGGCTATAAATGCCTTTTTGCTGCCAGCTATCTGTTTTCCGTCCTTACTTTTTCCGCCAACTTCTATCGTGTATTTGCTGTCTATCGTGTAGTCTGCACTACGTGTACAGTATTCTACTCTATGCAGATAAGAAAGTTGGTTCACCATAAATACTTCTCTCAATGTGCCTTTGTTCACATCCTTGAAAGTCAGCGCATAAAGTAAATTGGTATTTTCCATGTATATCTTATCCGGTTTTTGTAGCTTTTTGATAGAGTCATTGTCCGAATAAAGAAGATGAATTAACTTGGCTCTGTCCAAATATTGCAGATAGGCCAGAATGGTGGTACGCGAGAGTTCTGCCAGGGCAGAGAGCTTAGTGATATCCACCATAAACGGAACTTCGGAGGAAAGGATGCCTAACAGGCTTTTCAATTTCCGTACATTACTGATATCTACTCCGCATTGTTGGGGAAGTTCAATCTCAAGTATCAAATTCGTTATATTCTCGATTCGTGTATAATACTCTGCATTTCCTTCCAGATAAAAAGGATAATACCCATGTTTCAGATAATCCTCAAAATGAGCCAGTGGTCTGCACTGAGAGTTGACCTCATTGCAAATTCCGTCACTGCTCTCCAAGATCTCTTCCAATGTATAGGGACGGATATGAATCTGATGAAATAGCTTTAGATATTCACGGTAAGAGAGTCCTTGCATATTGTATGATATGCATCGGCGTGACAAATCTGCTTCTGCATTCAGAAGTTGAAGTAAGGAGGAGCCTGTGAATACTATTTTCAGTTCGGGAAACTCGTCATATATATTTTTAATCTCCTTGCTCCAGGATGGATATTTATGTACTTCATCCAGAAAGAGACATTTTCCTCCTTTCAGATAAAACTGTTCAGCCAATTCGCTAAGCGTATGTTGAGTGAAATACAGACTATCCAGGCTTGTGTATAAAGCGCTCTGACTATCGTTTGCATAATGAAGTTTCAGGTACTGAAGCATTAAAGTCGTTTTTCCGACTCCACGTGCTCCGCGGATGGCAATCAGTCGGTTATCCCAATTGATTGTATCCATTAAGCTCCTGATATAAGTAGTGGAAGTGGCTGTTAGTAACCTTTTATATCTTCTGATTAGTGTATCCATATCCTTATTTGTTTTCTATGGAATACAAAAATAGGCATAATTTGTTCAACGCGCAAAACAAATTCGGATAAAATTTGTTCAATGCATTAAACAAAAGGTCCTTATAAAGTGATCTCACCAGCTATCGACCGATTCATACAATCACGAACCTCATCCGGAGTATATCCGTGTCCCAATAAGAACATCAATTTAGTCACGGCCGACTCTGTCGTACTGTCATATCCGGAGACCACTCCTGCCTGTAGCAGCTGGTACCCTGTTTCGTAACGTTCCATCTCCACCATTCCGGCATTGCATTGGGTTACATTGACAATGACAATCCCCTGCGCACTGGCCTGACAAAGCCTGCGGATAAACCATTCCTTTCGGGGAGCATTGCCGGAACCATACGTTTCGAGTACGACCGCTTTTAATCCTTTGGTCCCTAACATCGTAGCTATTACATTCTCCTGAATGCCGGGGAATAACTTGAGAACCACGATGTTCGTATCCAATAAATAATGTGGCACTAACTCCTGCTTGCTTTTGTTGACATGAATCTGTGCCTGATTATATTTAATGTGAATACCCGCTTCCGCCAATACCGGATAATTGAATGAACGGAATGCGTTGAAGTTTTCGGCGTTCATCTTTGTCGTACGGTTTCCCCTCATCAGATGATTCTCAAAGAAGATACAGACTTCCGGAACGAGTGCTTTCCCGTCCTTATCCTGTGCGGCGGCAATTTCGATACTTGTCATCAGGTTTTCCTTTCCGTCCGTGCGGAGCACCCCTATCGGGAGTTGGGAACCCGTAAGGATCACAGGTTTGTCCAGTCCTTCCAGCATAAAACTCAGGGCGGAGGCTGTATAAGCCATCGTATCCGTTCCGTGCAAAATGACGAAGCCATGATAGAGATCATAGTTCTCATGAATAATGTGTACCAGCTTTCTCCACATATCGGGTTCCATGTCCGAAGAGTCCATCGGAGGGTCAAACTGATAAGTATCAATCGGGAAGTTGAATTTTTGCAATTCGGGGATATGCCTTTGGAGTTGCTCGAAGTTGAAGTTCTCCAATGCGCCTGTTGCGGTGTTTTCAATCATTCCAATTGTTCCACCGGTGTATATTAACAATACGGAAGTATTTAACGGGGTCATATGCTGGTTTTATGCTGTTGTTTTTGCAAATATAATAATATAAACGATATATAAATAGCAAAATGTCATAAAAGTGGAGGACTTTTATGGGAGGAAAAAGAGACGGGATGTTCTTTTTATCAGAAAAAAACCGAAAAAAGTGATAGATTGAACGTTTTTATTATTACTTTTGCGACACTTATCAAAAACAATGGTAGAAACAGAGACTATGATGAAGTACTATCCACATACAGTCACATCCATGTGTACCATGACCCTTTGGGGTTAATGGATAGTATTTGTGTATCTACGTGATTCACGCCTGTGTAAGTAGGCAAAACTCAAATTTAATTTTTTCGTAAACAACCAATCACCCTGTAATAACTATACTCGAGGGGATTGTATTTAAATATGTATCTTCATGAAAGTAATGAAATTCGGCGGAACGTCCGTAGGTTCCGTGAACAGCATTTTAAGTGTAAAGAGAATTGTAGAGTCGGCCGGCGAGCCGGTAATTGTAGTTGTTTCCGCGTTAGGGGGCATCACTGACAAATTGATTAATACATCGAAGATGGCGGCAGCCGGAGATTCGGCCTACGAAGGAGAGTTCCGCGAAATCGTCTATCGTCATGTGGAGATGATTAAAGAAGTGATACCTGCCGGAGCAGGGCAAGTGGCATTGCAACGTCAGATTGGCGAATTGCTGAATGAGTTGAAAGACATTTTCCAGGGTATCTATCTGATCAGAGACCTTTCCCCGAAAACATCGGATACCATTGTCAGCTATGGCGAACGTCTTTCGTCCATCATCGTTGCCGAACTGATCGATGAGGCAAAATGGTTTGATTCACGTACTTTTATCAAGACTGAAAAGAAGCATAATAAACATACGATTGATGCCGATCTGACTAATCAGTTGGTAAAAGAGGCTTTCCATTCCATTCCGAAAGTGTCGTTGGTTCCCGGATTTATTTCTTCGGATAAGGTGTCGGGAGACGTAACGAATCTCGGTCGTGGTGGTTCGGATTATACGGCTGCCATTATTGCCGCAGCGCTCGATGCCAGCAGTCTGGAGATATGGACCGATGTAGACGGCTTTATGACTGCCGATCCGCGTGTGATCTCAACAGCTTATACTATTTCCGAACTGAGCTATGTAGAAGCAACCGAACTCTGTAACTTCGGTGCGAAAGTTGTTTATCCGCCGACGATCTATCCGGTATGTCATAAGAATATTCCTATTATAATAAAGAATACGTTCAATCCTGACGGAGTGGGAACAGTTATCAAGCAAGAGACTTCCAATCCGCAGAGTAAGGCCATTAAAGGTATTTCCTCTATCAATGATACGAGTCTGATCACTGTTCAGGGGCTGGGTATGGTAGGTGTGATCGGTGTAAACTACCGTATCTTCAAGGCTTTGGCAAAGAATGGAATCAGTGTATTCCTTGTTTCGCAGGCTTCATCAGAGAACAGTACCTCTATCGGTGTTCGGAACGCTGATGCCGATCTGGCTTGTGAAGTGCTGAATGAAGAATTTGCGAAAGAGATCGAGATGGGAGAGATTTCTCCGATCCTTGCAGAGAGAAATCTGGCTACGGTGGCAATCGTTGGCGAGAATATGAAGCATACACCGGGTATAGCAGGGAAGCTCTTCGGTACACTGGGACGTAATGGTATCAATGTAATCGCTTGTGCGCAGGGAGCTTCGGAAACCAACATTTCTTTTGTTGTCGATTCCAAGTCATTGCGTAAATCTCTGAACGTTATCCATGACTCTTTCTTCCTGTCCGAATATCAGGTATTGAATCTCTTTATCTGTGGTATCGGTACGGTTGGCGGCAGTCTGGTAGAACAGATTCGTTGCCAGCAACAGAAACTGATGATGGAGAACGGATTGAAGTTGCACGTCGTAGGTATCATCGATGCTGCGAAAGCCATGTTCAGTCGTGAGGGATTTGACCTTGCCAATTTCCGTGAGGAGTTGCAGAAGAAAGGCAAGGATAGTAACTTGCAGACGATCCGTGACGAAATAGTCGGAATGAATATCTTCAACTCCGTATTCGTGGATTGTACGGCAAGCCCCGACATTGCATCACTTTACAAAGACCTTTTACAGCACAACGTTTCCGTAGTGGCAGCCAATAAGATCGCTGCGTCTTCGGCTTACGAGAACTATCGCGAACTGAAAACGATTGCCCGTCAACGGGGTGTGAAGTACTTGTTTGAAACAAACGTAGGTGCGGGACTGCCGATTATCAATACCATCAACGACCTGATTCACAGTGGTGATAAGATACTGAAGATTGAAGCTGTACTTTCGGGTACATTGAACTATATCTTTAATAAGATCAGCGCTGACATTCCTTTCAGCCGCACGATCAAGATGGCACAGGAAGAACGCTATTCCGAACCGGACCCGCGTATCGACCTGAGCGGAAAAGACGTGATCCGCAAACTGGTGATTCTGGCACGTGAAGCCGGATATCACATCGAGCAGGAAGACGTAGAAAAGAATCTCTTTGTCCCGAACGACTTCTTCGAAGGTTCGCTGGATGACTTCTGGAAACGAGTGCCGAGCCTCGACGCAGACTTCGAAGCCCGTCGTCAGGTATTGGAGAAAGAACATAAACATTGGCGCTTTGTTGCCAAACTGGAAGACGGAAAAGCCTCTGTCGGCCTGCAGGAAGTGGGTGCCAACCATCCGTTCTACGGACTGGAAGGCAGCAACAACATCATCTTGCTGACTACGGAACGCTATAAAGAATATCCGATGATGATTCAAGGATACGGTGCCGGTGCCGGAGTAACGGCTGCGGGAGTATTCGCTGATATCATGAGTATCGCAAACGTTTAAATAAGGGTTATTAAAATGAAGCATATTATCATACTGGGAGATGGAATGGCCGACTGGCCAGTGAAGTCATTGGGGGACAAGACGCTCCTGCAATATGCGAAGACGCCTTATATGGATAAGTTAGCCCGCATGGGACGCAATGGACGTTTGATAACTGTTGCCGAAGGTTTCCATCCGGGTAGTGAGGTTGCCAACATGTCCGTGTTGGGATATAATCTTCCGAAAGTGTACGAAGGACGCGGGCCGCTCGAAGCAGCCAGTATCGGTGTAGACCTGAAACCGGGAGAAATGGCGATGCGTTGTAATCTGATTTGTGTGGAAGGAGAGATTCTGAAGAATCACTCTTCCGGACATATATCTACGGAAGAAGCGGATGTACTGATCCAGTATCTGCAAGAGAAGCTGGGGAATGACCGCGTACGCTTCCATACAGGAGTTCAGTATCGTCATCTGCTTGTTATCAAGGGGGGGAATAAAGAACTGGATTGCACCCCTCCGCACGATGTCCCGTTGAAACCTTTCCGCCCGTTAATGGTGAAACCCTTAGTGCCGGAAGCGCAGGAAACGGCGGACCTTATCAATGATCTTATTCTTAAATCACAGGAACTGCTGAAGAACCATCCGTTGAATCTGAAACGGATGTCGGAAGGCAAGGACCCTGCAAACAGCATCTGGCCCTGGAGTCCCGGCTATCGTCCGCAGATGCCTGCTTTCTCCGAAACCTTTCCGCAAGTAAAGAAAGGAGCAGTTATTTCGGCTGTCGACTTGATTAACGGAATCGGATATTATGCCGGCTTACGCCGTATTGCGGTAGAGGGAGCCACCGGACTGTATAATACAAATTATGAGAATAAAGTAGCTGCCGCTCTGGAAGCACTGAAGACGGACGATTTCGTTTATCTTCATATCGAGGCCAGTGATGAGGCGGGACACGAAGGAGATATCGACCTGAAACTCCTGACGATAGAGAACCTCGACAAACGTGCTGTAGGTCCTATCTACGAAGCAGTGAAGGACTGGGACGAGCCTGTGGCGATTGCCGTATTGCCCGACCATCCTACTCCCTGCGAACTTCGCACCCATACTTCCGACCCTATACCGTTCCTTATCTGGTATCCGGGCATCGAACCGGATGAAGTGCAGACGTATGACGAGATATCGGCTTGCGATGGCAGTTACGGTGTGCTGAAAGAAGATGAGTTTATAAAAGAATTTATGAATCAAAAGAATATCCAATGAAATACTATAGTACAAATAAACAAGCGCCGATGGCTTCTTTGCAGGAGGCTGTAGTAAAAGGGCTTGCCGCCGACAGAGGACTTTTCATGCCAATGACTATCAAGCCTCTTCCCCAAGAATTTTACGATACGATAGATACTTTGTCTTTTCAGGAGATTGCTTATCGGGTAGCCGATGCTTTCTTTGGCGAAGACATCCCCACCGATACACTGAAACAAATAGTGTATGACACATTGAGCTTTGATGTACCGTTGGTGAAAGTGGCGGACAACATCTATTCTCTGGAACTTTTCCACGGACCGACTCTGGCTTTCAAAGATGTAGGCGGCCGTTTTATGGCACGTTTGCTGGGTTACTTCATCAAGAAAGAAGGGCAGAAGGATGTGAATGTGCTGGTAGCGACTTCCGGTGATACGGGAAGTGCCGTTGCCAACGGTTTTCTGGGTGTGGAAGGTATTCATGTATATGTACTTTACCCGAAAGGAAAAGTCAGCGAAATACAGGAAAAGCAGTTCACTACTTTGGGACAGAATATTACCGCTCTCGAAGTGGACGGAACGTTTGATGATTGCCAGGCACTGGTAAAAGCTGCTTTCATGGATAAGGAACTGAATGAACATCTGTCACTGACTTCCGCCAATTCTATCAATGTAGCCCGCTTCCTGCCGCAAGCATTCTATTATTTCTATGCTTATGCACAGCTGAAACGTGCCGGAAAAGCCGATAATGCCGTGATTTGTGTTCCTAGCGGAAACTTCGGAAACATCACAGCCGGATTGTTCGGCAAAAAGATGGGCTTGCCTGTCAAACGTTTTATTGCTGCCAACAATCGCAACGATATATTCTATCAATACCTGCAAACAGGTAAATATAATCCCCGCCCATCCGTTGCAACCATAGCCAACGCTATGGACGTAGGTGATCCGAGCAACTTTGCCCGTGTGCTTGACTTGTATGGCGGTTCTCATGCTGACATTTCTGCTGAGATTTCGGGAACTACATATACCGACGAACAGATTCGCGAAACGGTGAAAGAAACCTGGAAGGAACATCATTACCTGCTCGATCCTCATGGAGCTTGCGGTTATCGCGCTTTGCAAGAAGGACTGAAACAAGGCGAAACGGGAGTCTTCCTTGAAACTGCTCATCCTGCTAAATTCCTGGAAACTGTAGAAAGTATCATTGGCGAAGCGGTAGAAATACCTGCCAAGTTGCAGGAATTTATGAAAGGGGAGAAAAAGAGCTTGCAAATGACGAAAGAATTTGCAGACTTCAAGAAGTATTTGCTTTCTGTTTGATTGGGTTTTAAAGCAAGGTGTAAAAGAAATAATTATGCAAGATATAGTAAACGGACGCTGTGGTTGGTGTGGAACCGACGAACTGTATGTGAAATATCATGATCAGGAGTGGGGAAATTTGGTCACTGACGACAAGACGCTGTTTGAGTTTCTTGTGCTGGAAAGTGCCCAGGCGGGGTTGAGCTGGATAACCATCCTCAGAAAACGGGAGGGTTATCGCAAAGCCTTTTGCGATTTTGATGCCGAACGGGTGGCACAGATGACTGATGAAGATGTAGAACGGTTAATGCACTTTGAAGGCATTGTGAAAAACCGTCTGAAAATTAAATCGACCATTACCAACGCTAGGCAATTTCTTGCTATACAAAAGGAGTTCGGTAGTTTTTACGACTACACTCTCTCATTCTTTCCCGACAGAAAGCCTATTGTCAATACCTTTTGTTCATTGAGCGAGATTCCGGCATCTTCTCCCGAATCCGATGCAATGAGTAAGGACATGAAAAAGCGCGGATTCAAATTCTTTGGAACGACGATTTGTTATGCTCACTTACAGGCTTCGGGATTTATCAACGATCACTTGAAGGATTGTATTTGCCGGAAAAAATAAATGACGTGCGGAAATAATTCAAATCTGTTTAGGAATGAACTAAACAGTAGTACACAATAGTAACTCCATTCTCCTCCTTCGGGAAGCTACCCTTTATACACATCTTTAAATCCTTACAAATTGGAATATTTAAAGGTGTTATTAGGAAAAAAAAGATTAAATAATGACTATGCTTACCATGAATAGCCTTAATTAATTTAACTCTTTATATGCCTATTTCTTAAAAAAAATAGATGTGTATAAAGGGTAGCTTCGGGAAGGAGGAGTGGTCGCAGACCGAGGTGGTAGGAGAAATAATGTTTATACCTATTTCTTTGTAAATGACAGGATTATGTATTCACCTACCACCTCCCCCTACGGGTACTCCTCCTTCCCGAAGGAGGAGAATGGAAGATAGAACCGACTATCATTTAGCTCATAACATACATAAAAAGGAATAAATTGCTTTGAGCCGCTCTACTAGAGAATTAAAATATCCAAAATTGCTGTCATCTGTCACCAAATGATAGATAACGCACTGATTATAAACTAATAAAGAGGTGACAGCACAGCGTGACGCGGCATTGTGATAGCAAAATATGCTATCACAATGCAGTCACGCTGTGTTATTATATCCTGCTACAATAATATACTGACCTCTTGGAATGATAAGTCAGGAATACCTTAGCTTAGTTAGTTTCCATGCAATGAAACTATAGTTCCAAAGCCTTGAAACCAATAGTTTCAAGCTGAAGAAACTTTAGTTCCAAACTGCAGAAACTAAAGTTTCAAGCGCTGGAAACTCTAGTTCCAAGGCCGTGAAACTAAAGTTTCATTAGGCAAAAAAATAATAGTTCCACAGTAGGAAATGTACTTCCCTAATAATGGTTGACTTGTTTATCTCTAATAGCTGCTATGTGTTGACTAGAAATATTACTAACCCTGGCAGCTGTTTACTTTATTATTTATTATTCCTGCCTCCGGTTTACTTATTTTTTTCTTATTCCTTTAACCGGTTGACTCTTCTCTTTGAAAGAAGAAAAAAGAAAGGAACTCACCCTTTTTCCTCTTTCTATCCCGCTAGCAGGGCATTCTTGGTCTTTTCATAAGCAAATGTACATATTTATTTTTAAGCAAGTGCTACATTCAGATACTTTTCTCTGTAGCTTATCCATCTTTTCCTGATAGGTCCTTGCATTTCTCCTGCCTGTACCGGGGTAAGCATATCCAAGCTCATATGAGGCCTTTCGTTGTTATAGAAGTGAACGGCTGTTGCTACAGCTTTTCTGACTTCCTGTATTGAACTAAAGCGCATTCCTTGCAGCAATTCATTCTTTATAATGCCATTCACACGCTCAGCTATGGCATTGTCCTTGGGATTGCCATCCTCTGTCATGCTGGGAAGAATCCCGTTATGTCGTAATATGGCAATATAATCCGCACTGGCATATTGTACGCCTCGGTCGGAGTGATGGATCAAACCCTTAATCTCCTTTGCAGCTATGCGTCTGACTGCCATTTCCAGAGCTTCCACTGTGTAACAGCTTCCCAGAGTATCACCTACGCAATACCCAATGATCTCCTTCGTATAGGCGTCTGTCACCAGAGACAGGTAGCAGAACACATAACTGCCGTCAGGCAACCATATGGTAATGTAAGTGATATCACTAACCCACAGCTGATCAGGATGTTCTAATAGCAATGTCCTGGTTAAATCAGGATACTGTGGCAAGTGATGAGAGGAGTCTGTCGTACGTGGAGCCCGAAAACGTTTGCGTATTGTCAGCTTATACTTGGACAATATAGCACAGAAACAGTCACGCCCAACAAAGGCCTGGCTGGTGCCGAACTCATTACGGTACATCAGCCAAAGTTTCATCCCCCCAATACCAGGGTCCTTTGAACGCACACGTTTGACAAACTCAAGAACAAAACGTTCACGGGCCGAACTATCCGTACTATGGTCAACATACTTATAAAAGGCTTGCTTTGTTACACCAAACAATTTGCAAAGAGAGACCACCGTATAGGCATGCCTCCCTTTACAAAGCCTTTTTATTGTTTGGTACCAGCTTTTTTTCGGATAGGAAGATTAAACATCTCCTCGGCAACATCAATCATCGTATCGAAGGCGTGCGCACGCATTTTAGCATCTTTAAGCTCTGCACGTAAACGCTCATTCTCAAGACGTAAGGCAGTAATTGAGGAGGATTCATCCGAGGACTTGGGAGACTTGTTCTTTTTCATATAAGCGGATATTTCAGGATTAGAATCCTCAAAGATACGAACCCAACGCCAAAATGTAATGCGGGCAATCCCTTTTTCTTGGGCAAAACGAGAAACTGAGAAATTCGAACGATAGAAATCGCCAAGAAGTTCAAGCTGATAAGGACTAAAGGTCATGTCACTCTTTTTCATCTTTTATTCATTTTAGTTGATACTTATAGTAGTCAACCAAATCCAGGGTAAGACAAAACTATCAGTAGTAAGGCAGATGAAAGAATATTTTTCCGGAACAGGGATTTAATAAGCAAGGAATACTAAATATTCTCCTGTACAATGAATGGTAAACTCATCTGCTATTGCTTCATTAAGCGTTCCCTGCCACCAGTTGGTGAAGTCGCTTAGCGGATAAAACAATCCCTCTGCTTTTAATCCTTTAGCTCCAAAGTTGATGATAGAGACCTGCTGACCGGGATATGAGGCAAAACTTTGCGTATCACTCACTGGAATAAACGTCCCGTAATCAGTGACTGTCCGTACTTCCATACCACTTCTCATATACTCCACGAGCAGGCTGATGTTTCCTAATGTATGATCTTCCCGTTTGCCGGTAGCACCTACGATGGCGATTTTCCGTATCCCTTTACTTTGCAGATAATGGACAGCTTTGGTCTGATCATTCGTCTCCTGATCCGAAATTTGAAGGATAATAGAGGAAAAACGCTTTTTATATTCCGGCAGGAGCGAGTCTCCATCGCCTATAATCACGTCGGGAGTATGTCCGCGGGAAATATATTCATTGGCGGCCCCGTCGCAACAAACGACGAATTGGGCTTCTGCCAAAAGACGCAGGGGAAGTTCGTGCGCAGGATATTCACCGTTGGCAAGTATGACGGCTTGGGGTATATAGTGTTCGTTTATCATTGCATGTTCATTATTTTTTTCCATTTGAAGTAGCCAAAGATAGCTATAATGGAGTAAAGTCCGTACAATGCGGAGGTGAAATAGAGATCTTTATAGATATAAAGTCCGCAACAGACGATGTCGACAAGAATCCAGGCAAACCATTGCTCGATGTATTTGCGTGCCAGCATCCACATTCCGACAATGCTCAACGCCGTTGTGAAACTGTCCAGCCACGGAACGTTACTGTCTGTGTATTCGATAAGTATCCGGGCGATGCCGACGAAAGACACGATAAACACAAGGAATAGTGGCAGATAGCATTTCCACGGGGTATGTATAATGGGGAGACTTTTCTTTTCCCCGTGTCCCCACATCCAGAAGAACCATCCGTAGATGGCAGCTATCAGATAGTAGATGTTGATGCCGAAGTCGGCATACAACCCCGCGTCGTAATAAACAAAGATATAAATGGCCGGCATGATGATGCCCGCCAGCCACAGATAGATACTGGCGCGATACTCCAGCCACAGGTAGATAATACCGATAAACGTACCGAATATCTCCAGATAATTCATTTCCATATTTGCTTATTTATTCGTTCTCTACGCCGGCATTACCCGGATCAGATTCTATGGGTATGTTCTCAGCCTGTCATGTTAGGGCACCCCTATTGCGTGAATCGGCGGTAAAATTACGAATTTAGCAGAAGGAAAACAAGGAATCATGTAAAAACAAGTCCTCCGTTGAAAAAACGAAGAGGAGATTTCAGCGGCATTTTTGCAATGCCGTGAAATCTCCTCTTCTCCTCATTTGTCGTGTATTATAAAACTTCTTTTTCTTTGGTCAGTTGCTCTTCATATAGCGTGTTACCGATCGTATATTTGAGGCTGAACTTTTTGGCGGTTGTGTTGTAGGTACTTTCTCCTGAGTCGATAATTACCGGTCCGTTTTCAGCATCCCATGCTTTGATCAAAACTTTCTTTACATCATTAGTGCCTTCCACTATCTGATCCGTGATGGTCAGTTCTATTGTACCCGTTTGGATATCAGCTTTCTCGTCGCTCTCGTTGTTCATGGCATAGAATAGTCTGACAGTGTTGACTCCGGTAGGCTTAATCGTTTTAGGCTTCTGAATCGTCTTCGGAGTTTCTCCTTCTAAGGTGGTATGCCCACTCATCTGGTAACTGCCCGAATAGTCATTCTTTAATTTTAATAGAATCAACATTTTATATCCGGATTCACTTATCGGATATCCTGTTGTACTTTCTATTTCGACGGGGATGACGTATGACTGGTCAATCTTCAGACTTGCTGTCTTTATCAACACAGGAACTTCGGCGGAAATACCTTCAGCGTGCTTGATTACCGTATTCTCCAAAGAAGGAATGGAATATAAATCAGTATCCAGTGATTTATAATATTTGTCCTCATTCAGAACGGTCCAGTATTTTTTATTGTAAATATCTACCAACTCTTCGTTGATCTTCATTTTTACGTTCACATCTCGGTCTAATGCTAATGTACCGGAACTGCTGACCGTGAAATAAGTTTTCACTTCTTCGTTACTGTAGCTTACTTCTGTGGTCCATACTCGGTTGTAAGCACCGATCAGGTAGATTTCTTTCTGATATTGTTCTTTTTCAAGCAGGTCTTTTTCACAAGAAGTGATGGAGAGCGTTAACAAAGAACAGACCACTATTTTGTATATTGATCTCATTATATGTTCAATTTTATATGATTAATAATCAGTTATATGATAGAAAGGGGAAAGTTACCAATCTCCGAATCCGTCCCATCCTGGATTTTGTTTCAGTTTGGCATTTTTATCCAATACGGCTCTCGGAATAGGATAGAAGTACATCTTCCTGTCAAAGCTGCGTAATGCATACTTATGAACTACATTGACAACAGTATAGAATTGGTCTCTTTCGGTTGTCTTCTTGGTAACGTCCATACCTTGTACCGGTTTGTTTTCTTCTGTTTCTGCTAGTCCCCAACGACGCAGGTCATGATATCTTCTTCCTTCGCACGCAAATTCGATCATGCGTTCGCGGATGATTAACTGACGCATCTTCACTTGATCGCTGGCATCGGCAAGGGTGATGCCCGGCAATCCGGCACGGTAACGAATCATGTTGAAGTAGTACATGATTTCCTCCGGATTATACAAAACATGATAAGTGGTGTTATCTGCCGCTTCCGTATATTCCGGTTCTCCTTTCAGTTCATTCAATGCTTCTACATAGTTCAACAGTATTTCCGCATATCTGAATACAGGGAATGTTTTCGGTTTTATTTTAGCACCTGTATGACTGGTACAGTTATCCTCCGGATGGATATATTTCTTTAGAGTATATCCCGTTAAGTTATAGTCTTCTGGATTGGCAGCCTGTTTTGCACAGTTGCCATTCACGTAATATCCTGCTGTAAAGTTAGTCACGTTGGGAGCTTCGGTTCCTGTTACCGAAGTTGCGGGCCAGAAACATTCACAGAATCCGATAGATGCGTAGAAACGCGGTTCGCGGTCCAGATACATTTTGGCAACGGTTGGTCTCAGCTCATATCCTGTGGCGATGGTAGGTACAGTACCCGCTTCTTCATAATAATCAGGTTGTTGCACATAATCTTCTCCATCTTTCATGTAGTAGGCATCTATGAGTTTCTGAGTGATTCCTAAGCCGTTCCATCCTCCTAGTTTCAACGGGAAGGCGATTGAAATGATGTTGTTGTTCAAGGGAGTAGCATAAATAAGTTCAGGGTTTTTCACAGCCAGTGCTTCTCCATTGAACATGTCTATATACGAATGGTAAGGATCGATTCCTCCTACTCCTAACGGAAATTCCGCTTGTGACGCCTGAGAGGATGCATACGTGTTTTCATCGCTGGGTACAGTGTATAATGAGTAAATACCGCTATCGATAATTCTCTTGGAGGCAGCAGCTGATTTCGCCCATTTCACCGGGTCATATTGCTGGGCTATCATGTTTCGTCCGTCGGAAGTGGTCCAGTCGGCATAATATTGATTGCCGTTGTACCACTTGGAAGCTTGGTAAAGCCGGACACGTGACATGAGGGCGGCTGCCGCATATTTGGTAGGACGTTCGAACTGAGTGCTCGGGCGCGTCGGGTCCAGTAGACTGTAAGCTTCTTCGAGGTCTTTGCAGATATATTCCACACATTCATCGTACGTGTTACGTTCGAATGACAAGTTTTCAATGTTTTCATCTACCGACAGCGGTTCTTCGGGAAGGATGACTGCCGGTCCGTAAAGTTCCAACAGATAGAAATAGAAGGAAGCTCTCATGAAATGAGTCAAACCCATAATTTCACGTCTGTCCAATCCTTTCAGGTCTTTGCATTCATCGATGCGGGTGAAGATAGTGTTACACTTACGGATACCTTTGTAGTATTGTCCCCACATGTTGTAGTAAGAATCGTTTTGCGTAATTTTGTCTGCGTACAAGTAGGTACCGGCGTACTCAGCTTTCTGCCATGACAGAAGAACTTCATCTACCGCAGTCTCGTAAGGACCGTAGGAACCGGAAAACAAGTTGCCTTGAGCGGGCATTAATGCCGCAGTTCCCCACACATAACGCTCCAGATAATCTTGTCTGGCAAAGATGGAGTCGAGTGGAGTCAGGTCGTTAAAGTATTCATCAACTGCCAGATAGTTGCATGAAGTCAGCATGAACGGGATGATCCCCAGTGTCGTGCATAGAATATGAAGGCTTTTCTTTAATATCTTTTTCATAATAGTTTTCAATTAGAACGTAGCTGTTAACTGTAAAGAGAAAGTACGCTGTAGCGGATATACGGCGCCGTTTTTAGATGCCTGTCCCGGATCCCATAGTTTCACTGAATCCCATACTGCCAGATTCTGTCCGACAAATTGCAGATTCATATCACTGATGCCCACTGTCCTTAGTACTTTATTCGTTCCGATACGATAGGAAATATCCAATGATTTCCAACGCAGGTAAGAACCATCTGCCAGCCAGAAAGTAGAAGCACGGTTATTGTTCTTATTCTCTCCGTAAGTCAGGCGCGGGAAACGTGCATTCGGGTTTTCTGTAGAAGGATCCCCTGAATACCATGCCGGTGTCCAACGATTCTTCGGGTCGTTTACGATGGATAGAATGTTGCCGACTTCTCCGCCTGAGAAGGGATAGAATCCGGAACCGCCGTATAAGAAGTTAACTTTGGCTGCTCCAGTGAATAAAGCACTGATAGTCCATCTTTTATATCTGTACTCCAGTGCAAAACCGTATTGAATTTGCGGTACATTGGAGTGTGCAATAGGAACAATATCGTCATCGTCAATTTTTCCGTCAGCGTTCACGTCTTTATAGCGGATATCTCCGGGGCGTACTTCGCCGTATGTCTGTTTCGGGCTTCGGTTGATTTCATCCTGATTTTGAAATAAGCCTAATGCAACCAAACCGCGCATAACACCATAATTTACATCGCTATACGATTGGTAAGGGTAGCGCACCGCATCTTGGTCCCAATGTACAACTTTGCTGACAGCATATGTCATGTTGGCACGCACCGTGAAAGAGTTGTCTTCGTTTATTTTCTGGTTCAGGTAAATGTTACCATCTATACCGCTACTGCGCATACGTCCTACGTTGGTATATGGGTTGGTCACGACGCCTACTTCCGAAGGCATCATTTTTCTTTCCTGGAAGATATTATCACGAGTGTCTCTGAAGATATCTACCGTTCCACCTATTTTATCATTGAGAAATTGGAAGTCGATACCCAGGTTATATTTCTTGGCTACCTCCCAATGTAAGTTATTGGCTCCGATTTGTTTTTCTGTCAATCCATTGGAACCCCAACGACTACCACCTCCAAAGTTAATCAACGTCAGATATGGGAACCGACGTCCACCACCGATCTGATCGTTACCAACTTCACCATAAGAAGCTCTGATCTTCAAAAAGTTGAGCCATCCTGCATGATTCTGCATAAATTCGTATTGGGTCGGGATCCATCCTAAGGCTATTGCAGGGAACAAACCGAATTGTTTGCCCGGTTCAAAGTTTTCGGAACCGGTGTATCCTACGTTTCCTTCTATCAGATAAGCATCTTTATAAGAGTAAGTGGCTCTGGCAGACAACGCTTGATAACGTTTGGGAATAGATGAAATTTCATCATTTGCTTCGGTGGTTTCGGTGCTTTGCATATAGTAATGTATCAAACCGGTTACACGATGTTCCTGATTGAAAAGTCTTTCATAGGCAAGTTGCGATTCGAAGTAATATCTCCGGTCACTGGCAGCACTCTTGGCGAATTGAATGTTGCTGGCTGATACCGTACGTTGTGTCATTAATGAACCGTCATTGTAACGGCCAAAGGCCTTGTATAGGTCCGGCATTTTGGAGCGGACTACGTTGTGTATATTGTTATTGTTATACGAGAACATTCCTCTGGCAGTCAAACCCTTGATCCATTTCCCGAAGTCTTGACGTAAGGTGAAATTGATGTTCATAGTGGTCCGGTTTCCCTTTTTAAATCCGGTATGGTTCAACAAGATATATGGTGAGATTTGTTCTCCGTTTTTCCCATAAGCAGGAAGCATTCCATTGGAATAACGTAAAGGCACCGTCAGGGGAGTCAGATAGGCTTGTGCGGCCCAGAGTGCGTCATTGTTAGTTCCGAATCCCGGTGCTCTGTCTTCTACAATAGCTCCGTCCATAGCCAATCCCATGATCGTCGATGAAGTTAGGTTCATGTCTACCTTTGCGCGGAAATTATATTTAGCCCATTTGACATTCGTGTTGTATTTGTTAACTTTGTCTTGCTTGAAGATAGCATCTTTGAATGTACCTCCTACACTGACAAAATATCTGGCAACTTTTCCACCACCGGATACATTTAAATAGTGCTGATGATTGATAGTTACATCTTTCAGTATCTCTTTTTGCCAGTTAACGTTTGGATATAAGTCATTATCCAGTCCTGCTTTAATAATCTCCAGTTCTGTCGGGCTATAAAGAGGGTCCATATTGCTTACCACTCGGGCTTCGTTTGCCAAGCTGGCATAATCGTATGCTTCCAGATATTCGGGCATACGGGGGGAATAAGAGAGAGTCATACTGCTTTTCCAGGTTACCTTGGTTCGACCTTCCTGACCGGAACGGGTCGTTACCAAAACAACGCCATTTGCACCACGTACACCATAAACGGCTGTTGCCGAAGCATCTTTCAAGATAGAGAAGCTCTCAATATCCGACGGGTCGAGGTCGTTGAGGTTTCCTTCAATACCGTCAATCAAAACCAGCGCAGACTGGTTGGCACCAAATGTGCTGATACCGCGAATCCAGAACTCAGAAACATCCTGCCCCGGTTCGCCGCTTCGGTCAACGGCTATAATACCGGGAACCACACCTCCCAGCATATTGGCTACGGAAGTTGACGGAGCACTGATGGCAGCCGGATTGACACTGGTGACAGCACCTACCACGCTGACTTTACGTTGTGTTCCCATACCTACAACAACTACTTCGTCCAATGATTCTGAGTCGGGCTCCAGAGATATACGCATCTTCTTATCGGTTTGAGCAACCACTATTTCTTTGCTCTTATATCCCATAAATGAAACAATCAGCGTTGTTTTTGGAGCTAATGATTTCATACTGAAGTTACCATCCATATCTGTTATAGTTCCGGTTTTTTCTTTCCCTTTAACAGATATGTTTGCACCCGGGAGCGGATCACCATGTTCATCTAACACGATTCCGGCAATTTGAATTGGTTCTTGTTGGGCCCATATCCCTTGTGTTGCATTTCCTGCCAATAGCAGAAAGAAACACAGGGCTAATTTAAAATATAGTGTTTTCATTTCTATTCCTTATTAATTATTCAATAGCAAGTTTTCTGATGCAGTGGTTGTTTTGATCTGCAATGTAAAGAAATTCATTTTTGTCCAAATAGACACCCCAGGGCTGATTGAATTGGGCTTCCAAAGGGTCTCCATCTTTGTATCCTGCAGCTCCGCTACCTGCTATCGTGGTTACGACGTTCAATTTGGTGTCAACTTTGCGTATTCGGTTATTACCAACATCGGCTATGTATAAGTTCCCTTCTTTATCAATAGCAATTCCACGTGGTTCTTTAAACTGTGCTTCTTGCACATCTCCGTCCCGGAAGCCTGCGCCTGCACCGGGGATATATTCATCGATGTCCCCATCTAGGGCTGGCCAACCGTCCGCATCGCGTGTGAGCTTAAAGCGATAAACTGCACTTTTACTATGCAACACACAGTAAACATACTTATCAACCGGATTGTAAGCACATAATCCATTGGAACCTGTATTATAGAGTGTACCGATTCGTTTTGCTTTGTTGGGATTTAATGTTCTTCTATTTTTATCGAAAGGTTGTGTCCACAATTGCCCTGTATTTTGGCGGTATATCACAAAAGTAGAATCTACGGGGTCGAGAACAACACTATGCATCCATCCTCCGTTGGCTAAAAGCTGTCCCATTTTATCAGCCACCCAGCTCACATTAGCATCGAATAAGAAACAACCGAAGTTGGCATTATCGCATGGACCAAATAGTTGTTTCTTTTCTTTATCAATAAATAAAGGTTGGTCGATTACCATGCCATCTAGTAAAGTGATCGTTTTATTTTGTTCGATGGATGATAAACGCGTTCTTCCATCAGAGTCGAATATGAATACATTGTCATCATTATCTACAGCTACATACCTTGGAGTATTGAATGTGGTCTCGCCGAGAGTTCCGTCTTTATTGCCACCTTCTTTGGCTTTTCCTACTACTGTAGATACGGAAGAAGTTACAATATATTTGAAGGTTTTTTCAGCATTGCTGAGTTCAGCTTCTTTTCCGGCAATCTCCACCCGTACATGGCTTTCCCCTCCGGCTTGCTTGGGCACTTGGGCATAAATAACATCAGGCTTGACACCTAAAACCAATGCCTCCCGCTCATTACCTACTTCATCCTTGAAGTAAACTTTCACTTGGCTTTTGTCTTCTCCGAAATTGGAGCCTTTAACAATGAATTTGGTTCGTATGCCACCGGAATCGGGCATAAACTCTGTAAACTTGACTGGTTGATTAGGATCGAAAGCTGTGCTTTTCTTGTCTTCATTACAACCTACTATTAGTAGCAGGAAGCCGAAAACCATCCAGATTAGATTAAATGATTTACGCATGTTTTTCTATAAGATTTTATTAGTTTGAAAAAAGGTCTTTTAGGCTTTCTATTTAAATAAGGTTTAATAGATTCTAATTGATTTCAATTTGACTTAAGGGCTTTTGGCTTTTTCTCTCATGTGATTAATTGTTTTAAATATTATAGATTCAAAGGTGTAAATGGCTATATATAATTGTGAAGCACACTTTCCGTTCGGTTTTCAGGATACAAACTTAGGGTATTTCAAGGAATCAGGAGCATATGCTTTTATTCATCCATGTATATCTTTTCATTCAAAATTGCTTTTTTTATCATTTGCTTCGCCTTTCTGTTATAATATTGATTATTTTTGTGACACTTAAACTAATATGAATATATAATGAAGCGAACCGTTCGATATACCGTTCTTGTTTTGATTGCTATTATAAATTCTTTAGTTATTACTACTTCTCTCTATGCTGTTCTGCCTTATAATGAACTACATCAGTTGAATATGAGTAATGGCTTGGTAGATAACATCATTACTTGTATCTATCAGGATCAAGATCGTTTTATGTGGTTTGGATCCACTAATGGGCTGAGTCGATATGACGGGAAGCAGATTCGCAATTTTAGTGTAGACAATGCGAGGATGTATGTTTCCGATATAAAAGAGACTTCTGATGATAAATTGTGGGTAATAACTAATGAGTATTTATATTGTTTTGATCGACGGAAAGAGAAATTTGTTCTTCCGTCTTTTCAGGATGGGAAAAAGGCCATTTCTGTAAGTGCTATGGAAATAACAGGGGATTCACTTTTTTGGATAGTGAAAGGCGGACAATTGCAATGCTTGAAACGACATTATAAATTAGTGAAAGGTGACTTACAAATAGAGATGACTGTCGAAGCAGGCTATCCGTTTTTTTTAGATGAGGGGGAATCTTTTTCGAATTTATGTGCTTCACAAGACGGGCATTTCTTGTATTTGGTTACCGATAAGGGAAATTTGTTGTTCTTTGATAAGATTGCAGGTAAAGTGGTCCGGAAGTTCAAATACTCTATTAATCCTAGCGCTAATGCTACTACTATCATGAGTGAAGGGGAATATATTTGGATTTCTTCTATAGTGGGTGGAGTAACTCGTCTGCATATTCCCACGGGAAAATCTGATTATTATCAGTATAATGAGGATGCCAGGTTGTCTTCTTTATCACATTCAGATGCGTATGGGGTGGTTGCGTTGGATAATGATTCTTACATTGCAGTAACCTGGAATGGATATACTCTGTTAGCTCCTGAAGAAAATGATCCTTCTAAGTTGTCGGCAACGCCTTATACGAATACCTCATTTTTGCAGTACCGGAATGTAGAGACAAGAATGATTTCTGTTTATTATGATAAAGAGGGAATACTATGGATCGGAACTAGAGGAGGAGGGATTGTCTATTTTGATTTTAGACAGCATTCTTATATGCAATATCACAGCAAAAAACATAATGAAATCTCTGCTCAGGTGGCTGACAAAGATGGTCGAATTTGGTTGGGCACTTACCATGAAGGAATTATGCGTAGTGACCAGCCTTATGCTAAATCGCGACCGCTGAACTTTTCTCCTGTGGGCAATCAAAAAGAAGTCCCGGTGTTTTGTGCAACCAAAGATTCATGTTCTAATTTATGGTTTGGAAATGCTTCCGGAAATTTGATTTGTTATGACTGGAGTTCCGATTCTTTCCATATATATCCGCTCAATTATTTAGGAAAAAAGGTAAATTCCTATATAGTGGCCTTAATGATTGACACCCGTTATCGGTTTTGGGTATGCACTTCTGCCGGATTGTACTTATTTGATCGGCAGACAGGTCATTTTGAATTATTCTCATTGCGTGAAGCCTTGAAAGAAGATGCAGAGCCATGGGTCACTGCTATTTGTGAAGATAAACAGCGGAATATCTGGATAGGGACAGCAAAAGGTATTGTACGATTATCACAGGTAAATGTTCGTCCATTAAAGATGGTTCATGGATATGAAGAAAAAGAAAATATAGGAGCTCGTGTAGTTAGTGCTTTACTGACTGGTACTGACGGAACTGTATATGTGGGTTATAAAAATGGATTTGGAATCATTCCTGTGGGCGAAGATAGGATAGCGTCTTTTTATACAGTAAAAGATGGACTTTGTAATGATTGTATAGATTGTATAGTGGAAGATGAGAAGAAGCGTATTTGGTTGGGGAGTATATCCGGTATCTCAAGATATAGCCGACAGCAACATGTTTTCTACAACTATTATATTTCTAGTAGCAATAAATCTGTGATGTTGTTTAAGAATACTTTATTTTGGGGAAACAATAAGAGCTTAACTTATTTTGAACCGGAAATACTGACATCTGCCACCATTGCCAGCAAAACTCTTTTAACCGGATTAGAAGTCGATAATAAGCCAATTAATATAGGTGAGAAGATAAAAGGGCAAGTTGTTTTGGACTCAAACATTGCATCAATTGACCATTTGGAACTGGTCAATGCAAACCGTGATTTCTCTCTCCTTTTCAATAATCTGGCTTTTTCGAAGGATCTGCAAAAATATAGCTATCGGTTATATCCATATCAAAAAGATTGGATTGTTTCTGAAGCGGGTAAGGTCTCGTTTACCAACTTGTCTGCCGGTTATTATATTTTTGAAGTCAAAACATTGTTCCCTAATAATACGGAAGGAGACGTTACTGCATTGCCGATAACAATCCTTCCACATTGGAGCCAGACCGTTTGGTTTCGTTTGCTTTTGATTTTCTCGGTTTTATTTTTGGTTGGTTATATTTTCTATAGTTTGTTGCGGCGGCAGCGTCGTTTCAAAAAAATGATTCAATTGAAACATGAACTGACGATTGCAAATTTGGAGAGAAACGCAGAACGGCATATACGGGAAGAACGTGAGAATTTTTTTATGAATGCTGCTCATGAGTTAAGAACTCCTCTTACTTTGATACTCGCTCCTATACATGATATAATGAAGTCCATTACCCCATCGGATAATTGGTTTGATTCATTTAGCAGATTGCACAAGAATTGTCTTTCTCTACAGACACTGGTTGATCGTCTGCTATATGTACAGAAGATAGAGGGCGGTATGATAAAACTTCATCTGTCTGAATCGGATATAAAGGAGATTGTTAGCCGGGTGGCTAATCCTTTTCTGCAAATGGCTATGGTCAAGAAGCGGGAATTTTTGGTCCAGGTGGATACAGTGCCTTTGTATTTATGGGTGGATGTGGCGAAAATAGAATCAGCTGTTCAAAATTTGCTATCGAATGCCTTTAAATATACTTCTCAGAATGGACGTATTGAACTGGCTGTGTCAGAGGCGGAAATTGACGGAAGGCCTTATTGCCTTGTTACAGTGTCTGATAATGGGGTTGGGATACCTGATGATTTGCAACAGCACGTGTTTGATTCGTTTGTAACAGGAAAACGTATCCCGCAATATTCCACATCAATTGGTCTTGGATTACATATTGTAAAGCATACGATGGGGTTGCATCATGGATTTGTTACGTTGACCAGTCGTGTTGGAGAAGGCAGCCGATTTGTTCTGCACATTCCGGTGGGACTTTCTCATTTTGCGCAGGGGGAATATGAAATGGTACCTGATCCGATGAAGGGGGATTTGTTAGAAGAGTGTCCGGCAGAAGAACGTCCGATGGAAGAAGTAGTAGAGGAAAAGAATGAGACTATGGAAGAGGCCGTTAACAGAGTGAAAAATAATAAGGAATATTTGTTGATCATAGAGGATCACGATGAGATGAGAGAATATTTATGCAGTCTATTTAAAGAAGATTATAATGTTATTGAGGCTGAAAATGGAGAAGAAGGGGTGGCTATGGCTGATAAATATATACCTAAATTAATCATATCTGATATAATGATGCCTGTTAAGGATGGGTTTGAATGTAGTCGGGAGATTCGTGAAAATAAGCGGACTTTTCATATACCGATTATCTTTTTAACAGCTAAAGCAGAGGATGCTGACCGGTTGAAAAGTTTACAAATAGGGGTAGATGACTATATAATGAAACCTTTTAATCCGGAGTTATTGAAAGAGAAGGTGAAAGCGTTGATAGAGCAACGTGATCTGCTAAGAAAACTTTATGCGAAAACTCTTATGTTGGATGAAGAGGTACTGGAATCTTCAGAAGATGTTCAGGATGTTTTTATGCCTAAAATGCTTCAGATTATAGAAGAAAATTTATCAAACCGGAATTTTACAATAAAAGTGCTGACGGACAAATTGAATATGAGCCAGCCGACCCTTTATCGCAAGGTTAAGCAGAAAACAGGTTTGTCGATTATAGAGGTGATTCATGGAGTACGGATGAGTAAAGCTGCCTCTATTATCATGAGCGGGCGATATAGCAGTCTGACAGAAGTGGCGGAAATGGTAGGGTATGATTCGATGATTTCCTTCCGTAAGCAGTTCGTTGCACAGTTTGGGGTGCTTCCTTCCAAATATATGGAAGAGAAAATGAGGAAATAAGAAGCCGCGTTCCATGTTGGCGGCTTCTGTCTTATCTGTTTGAATGGTTATTGTTAAAAGCGGAAAGAGACATGGCCCATAACGTTTGTACCCGCTTGCGCAGCGTATCCGGCAGAATTTATTCTGTGATTCACATCCTTGTCGTAAGAACTGGATGCCCAACCGTTGTTCTCGTATTCTTCGTTGAAGAGGTTGTAGACGGTCACACCCAAAGTTACTTCTTTCACCACCTTTCGGGGTTTGAATGTATAGGCCAGATTCAGGTTGCTCACAAAGTATTTATCCAGAGTCAATGCTTCCACTTCCGCATTTGTCATATATTGCTTGCCGACAAACTGGGATTGAAGAGCTGCTTCGAATCCTTGATAGGTAAAAGCAAAACGGTTGTTCAGCAGGAAATCCGGTGAAAAAGCGATGCGGGTGCTCTTATGAGAAACGCTTACGATGTCCAGTAGGTTCCAGCCATCGTAAATGGGAATGTTTTCTACGAAATTCTTGATACGGTTTTTGCTCCATGTCGCATTGATATCCCATTGGAACCATTTACAGGGCTTGATACCTAGCATCAGTTCGATTCCCATCCGGTAACTGTTCGGAACGTTTTCTGTCAGGGCTTCACCGATATCGTTCAAAGCTCCGGTGAGGACAAGCTGGTCGGTATAATCCATGTAGTAGAAATTGGCGCCTGCCGTCAGCCAATGATTGGCGAATGTGTATCCGGCTTCATAGTCGAGCAGCTTTTCTGCTTTCGGATAACTGTCGGGATTGCCATCCGTATAATTATTTCTTGTCGGCTCTTTTTGAGCTACGGAGAAAGAAGCGTAGACACGGTGATTGGAGTTGATATTCCAGTTCAGTCCGACTTTCGGATTGAAAAAATCGAATTTCTTGTCTACGGCCAGCGGACGCAACGCATTTTTATTCCAGTCGTATTTGTCATTTGCTCCGTCGATGGTGTAGTCGATGTGCCGGTATTGCAGGTCGGCATAGGCACTTAGTCCTCCGGTGAGGTCGTAGCTTGCTTTCAGATAGATGTTACCGTCGGTTTTCTTCGATTGGTTGCGGTAGTATTCATGGTCGGGAGATAGTGCGCCGATGTAGTTCTTTACCCAGGTCACTTTCCCGAAGTTATTACCCCGGTATTGGTTGATGCCTCCGCCCAAAGATGCCGTTAGTCGGTGGTTGGTATAATTGAGGGAGAAAACACCCCCGCCAAACTTATTATCCATTTTCTTCTGACGGACCAGATCGCTTTCCGAAATTTCTTTTCCGTCTGTTGTAAAAGGTTTCAGACCGTATTCTAGGAAAGATCTGTCTTCTTTATATTCCTCATAGTAGCCGTCACCTTTGGTGTAGTGCAGGGCTACGTTCAGATTCCACGCAGTGGAGAAAGTATGGTTGAAAAGGAGTTGATAATTCTTTTGCAGATAGTTATCCGTCTGGTCGGCATAATAATGTTTTTCATTATCGTCTCCGGTATATTCGCCGCAAGGGTTATACCGTCTTCCGTGTTCTTCCATTTCTGCTTTAGTAGCATATCCCCAGGCATGATACGTCTTTTCTTTTCCTGCGAATGCGATCAGTTTGACAGACGTATTTTCGGCGAAATATCCTCCTTGCAGATAGTAAGAGTTGAGATTGACGGAGGCGCGGTCGATGTATCCGTCCGTACCGATGTTGGAAAGTCGGGCATCGAATGTCCAGTGATTGTTCAGCAGTCCGGTTCCCACTTTTACAGTTTCCTTGTGGGTGTTGAAAGAACCATAGGAACCGTTGAACTCGGCATACGGTTTCATGGACGCGCCTTCGGTCTGCATATTGACACTGGCTCCGAAGGCACCGGCGCCGTTGGTCGATGTTCCTGCGCCACGTTGCACTTGCATATCCTTTACGGAAGAAGAGAAGTCGGGCATATTTACCCAGAACAGATTGTGGCTTTCGGCATCGTTCATCGGGATGCCGTTTACAGTGATATTGATACGCGTGCCGTCAGTGCCTCGTACACGAAGAGTCGTATAGCCGATGCCCGATCCCGCATCCGATGTGGTCAGCGTGGAAGGAGTCATGCTCAGCAGGTAGGGAATATCCTGCCCGAAGTTCACTTTTTTAAGTTCGGCTTTGCCTATATTGGTAAATGCTACGGGAGTTTTTGCTGTAGCACGTGTGGATACTACCTGCACTTCTTGCAGGTTGATTACTTTCAGACTATCCTTTGCACTCGTTTGTGCATGGACAGGGAAGCCTGCGCCCAATAAGGCGACGGCCATCATCATCATTTTTTTCATCTTGCTTATTAATTAGTTCTCTACGCCGGCATTACCCGGTTCAGATTCTATGGGTATGTTCTCAGCCCGTCATGTTAAGGCACCCCTACTTAGTGAATCGTTGGCAAAATTACTGCTTTTGCGGGAGGAAAGCAAAAAAAACTTTTAGATTTGCTAAAAACAATATAACTTTGTAGTTTGTTGAAATATGACAAGTCAGCTATTTATTCATTTTAATATAATTATCAAATTATGCTACTATTATTTCAAGCGACAGCAACACAGCTTGCGGATTCTACACAAATCGTCGCAGATAAATTAATGGAAGAAGCGATAGCCAATGCGGACGGATTGGATAAGCTTTCTCTGATCACCCAGCAATTGGTAGATTTCGGTATCCGTGCCGGAGAACGCATCCTGATTGCAACCCTTGTCTTCATTGTCGGACGCTTCCTCATCTCGATGCTCAACCGATTTGTCGGACGTCTGATGGACAGGAGAAAGGTGGATATAAGCATCAAGACTTTTGTGAAGAGTCTGGTAAATATTCTGCTGACCATTCTGTTGATTATCTCCGTAGTCGGTGCTCTGGGAGTCGAAACAACTTCTTTTGCAGCCCTGTTGGCTTCTGCCGGTGTGGCTGTCGGTATGGCGTTGTCCGGTAACTTGCAGAACTTTGCCGGCGGACTGATCGTATTGCTTTTCAAGCCTTATAAGGTAGGAGATTGGATTGAAAGTCAGGGAGTTTCCGGAACGGTCAAGGAAATACAGATATTTCACACCATTCTGACTACCGGAGATAATAAAGTGATTTATATACCGAACGGTGCAATGAGCAGCGGAGTGGTGACAAACTATAATACACAGACAACGCGCCGTGTAGAATGGATTGTTGGCGTGGATTATGGAGAAGATTATAATAAGGTACAGCAGATTGTCCGTGATATACTGACGGCCGACAATCGTATTCTGACTGATCCCGCCCCGTTTATTGCCCTTCATGCGCTGGATGCCAGCAGTGTGAATGTGGTAGCCCGTGTGTGGGTGAATACGGCAGATTACTGGGGAGTTTATTTTGATATAAACAAGACTATTTATGAAACCTTTAATGAAAAAGGCATCAACTTCCCGTTCCCGCAACTTACCGTGCATCAGGGAAACTGATCACTATAAGATATATACTAAAACGAGAGAGTTTCACTTCGGTGAGACTCTCTCGTTTTATATGAACAAATTGTCTGGTGTGATTGGAAAATTTCTTTTTTATTTGATGCCGAAGTCTTCTGCAAACTCATATCGGTCTTCTTTGATCCCCAGTACATGGTTGATTTTCCTTCTTTTTTCAAGGTCCTTAAAGTAGCTTTCTACTACCTGATAGAGATCAAAATTACTGGTTGATCCTGCGGCAAGATCGAGTGACTCCACCATTTTCTCTACTGCCTGGTGGATTTTCCCTGCGTCTATCAGATGCAGTTCGTTGCTGTGTATTAAATATTTCTCCATAACTGCAATGTTTTAATGTTATATTGTTATAACGTATCATAGTGATGGAAAGTTCAATCCCCGAATCTTCATTGCGTCTTGTTGTCAATCACATTTTAACAGACAAATAGGTTAGAATCTAATGTCAGATTTTGGCGAGTGCCTGTTCCAGATCGGCTATCAGGTCATTGATATGTTCCGTTCCGATGGATAGACGTACAGTGCCCGGATAAATCTCCTGTTCTGCAAGTTCCTGCGCATTAAGTTGCGAGTGTGTGGTACTTGCCGGATGGATGACTAGTGATTTCACGTCAGCTACATTGGCCAGCAACGAGAAAATCTCCAGACTGTCGATGAAGCGGTGTGCTTCTTCCTGTCCTCCTTTTACTTCAAACGTAAAGATGGAGCCTGCACCATTCGGGAAATAGCGTTGATAGAGTGCATGATCCGGATGATCGGAGAGTGACGGATGATTGACTTTCTTCACCTTCGGATGATTATTCAGGAAGTTCACCACTTTTAGCGCGTTTTCTACATGACGTTCTACACGCAAAGAAAGTGTTTCCAGCCCTTGCAGCAGGATGAAGGCATTGAACGGACTGATCGTTGCTCCCGTATCCCGTAGCAAAGTGGCACGAATGCGGGTGACGTAAGCAGCCGGACCGGCAGCGTCTACAAAGCGTACTCCGTGGTAACTCGGATCGGGCTCTGTCAACTGCGGGAATTTACCCGAAGCTACCCAGTCGAATTTACCGGAGTCAACGATTACTCCTCCCAAGGAACTGCCATGACCGCCAATGAATTTGGTGGCGGAGTGTACCACAATGTCTGCTCCGTGTTCGATGGGGCGGATTAAGTAGGGAGTGCCGAACGTATTGTCTATAATCAAAGGTATTTTGTGACGGTGAGCAATTTCGGATACCGCTTCTATGTCTATAATATTGGAATTCGGGTTTCCGAGTGTTTCGATAAATACGGCTTTGGTGTTCTCCTGAATCGCTTTCTCAAAGTTGGAAAGGTCGCTCGGATCAACGAAAGTGGTGGTAACGCCATAATTGGGCAAAGTATGTGCCAGTAAGTTATAGCTTCCTCCGTAAATTGTTTTGGCAGCTACGATGTGGTCGCCTGCACGAGTAATGTTTTCGAAAGCATAAGTAATAGCGGCGGCACCGGAGGCAACTGCCAGACCTGCTACGCCTCCTTCGAGGACGGCTACACGTTCTTCAAAAACTCCTTGGGTGGAGTTGGTCAGGCGGCCGTAGATATTGCCCGGATCTTGCAAACCGAAACGTGCGGCTGCATGAGCGGAATTGTGGAATACATAAGAAGTGGTCTGATAAATAGGTACTGCGCGTGCGTCTGTTGCCGGATCTGCTTGTTCCTGTCCTACATGAACCTGTAATGTCTCAAAGTGTAAATTCTTTCTTTCCATAATCGTATGCTTTTTAAGTTTGATATTCTCTCTTTATTTTCTTGCAAAGTTATGGGATGTAGATATATCGAACAATATATAGTGTAAATATAGAAAATAATGCTATTTTTGTATCGTTATACAGAATAAAGCAACTGCTTTATTCTTAAAAATCACCTGTTAGAAGAATATTTTTCTTATGGATACTTTTGAGAAATTAGATAAAGTGGATTTGCAGATACTCCGTACTTTGCAAGAGAATGCGCGGTTGACGACCAAAGAGTTGGCTGCGCGGGTCAGTCTTTCATCGACTCCTGTTTTCGAGCGCCTTAAACGTTTGGAGAGTGGGGGATATATAAAGAAGTATATCGCTGTGCTGGATGCCGAAAAGCTGAATCAGGGTTTTGTGGTCTTTTGCAGTGTCAAGCTAAGGCGGCTGAACAGGGACATTGCGGCTGAGTTTACCCGAATCATACAGGACATTCCCGAAGTGACCGAATGTTATAATATATCGGGCAGTTACGATTACTTGCTGAAGATCCATGCTCCTAATATGAAATATTATCAGGAGTTTATTCTGAATGTATTGGGAACCATCGATAGCCTGGGTTCGCTGGAAAGTACGTTTGTGATGGCGGAAGTGAAGCACCGATATGGAATACATATTTAGTGGGAAGATTGATGTATTTCCTATTTTTGCTACTCCTTGTTTTCGACTCAGGTTTCCGGTGGATTGCCGATAATGTCTCTGTATAAGCTGCCGTCATGGTCCTTGTATTTTGCGTATTGGTAGAGGCGGACCAGTATATCACTGTAATCAAGAATGGCTGTATTTGATTTCTGTGATAAATTGGTGCCCAGGATGCCACTGCCTATGATACCGGGATTATATAATACGGTGTCTTGTCTGATAGAGCTCATTATCAGTTCTGCACAAATATAGTCTTTAATCCTTGCCTCTTCTAGTCGGGTCGTGATATATGAGTTCAGATGGCTTTTGTCATGTTGAGTCATAAAGCCGTACCATAGTAAACACTTCATTCCTAACTGGGTAGCCTCTATTAATATATCCAGATAGGTTAATCCCGATGCTCCTTTCTTATCTATCTCATAAGGATCGATATGAATGAAAGAATCTTTGGGGAGTGATGGCAGTAACTTCATGACTCCTTCGAGAGAATCGGTATTATATAGGCGGACGGATGTCTGTAGTTCCGCTTGCTTCGCATAGCGTTCCACATTGTCCAAAGCACTCTTTTCTATATCGAAGAATAGAAATTTTTGTGCCTGTCTTCCTAATACCTCCATTGCTAAAGCCGGAGAACCTAAATAGTACCCTCTCTGCATTTCTGCATTTTCTATCTTATAGTAAATGGAGTCTTTTAGAACTTGATTGTCTTCCTCTACCGCTTTTTCTAAGAAATAGTAAATGCCATATTGCTGTTCCGAAGTCTGCTGCATCGGGTAGATGGCACAGGCAGAATTTGTTTCTACATAGACTTGTGGATGCTCGTTCCGAAGAACTTCGCAAAGTATCAGATGTTTCAGTACATCCGGCTGTTTGCCGAAATGAGTATAAGTTGCCATGATGCTAAAGGTTTATAGTGACGATATAAATGGTATACAGCAAATATACGGGATAATTTTTAGATCCTTGCATCTGATTTCCAAAATTATCCTGTACATTTGTTATGTGATATGAACCTTATTTTTTGAACGCAATGAAATGGCAACGTTGTAAATAGCTTCGCTCTATATGGATGATGGACAATGGTGAAATCTGTTGTTCGAGTCTTATGTGGCTAAACAGGTCACCCGATATTTTATTATTTTATTTCAGAAACTATATAAAGAAGCAATTACAATGAATACAAATATTTATCCGCGCACCAATGACCTTCAGACCGTCTATCTGAATGCAGTTATCAATAATCCTCATATAAAGGTTGGTGACTACACCATATACAATGATTTTGTGAATGATCCTGTTCAGTTTGAGAAGAACAATGTTTTATATCATTATCCTGTCAATGGAGACCGGCTGATCATAGGGAAATTCTGTTCGATAGCCTGTGGAGCTAAGTTTCTTTTCAACAGCGCGAATCATACGTTGAATTCTTTGTCGAATTATCCGTTTCCTATATTTTTTGAGGAGTGGCAGTTGGATAAGGGAAATATCACTTCGGCATGGGATAATAAAGGGGATATAGTGATTGGAAACGATGTATGGATTGGTTATGAGGCTGTTGTCATGGCGGGTGTACATATCGGCGACGGAGCGATTATTGCGTCGAGGGCAGTAGTCACCAAAGATGTACCTCCTTATACGATAGTAGGCGGAACGCCGGCCCAAGAAATACGAAAGCGTTTTGACGAAAGTACAATTGCACAATTGCAGGAATTGCAGTGGTGGGACTGGCCTGTTGAGAAGATATCCAAAGTTTTGCTATCTATCATGCATGGAAGAGTCGATATTCTAATGAAATTTTAATCCACTATTACTGTGAGTTGCATGACACCCGGGTGTTGGTATGTCTGACACCCGGGTCTCATACATGCTGACACCCGGGTCTCAGATTACTCTCTGTCGCATTTGAAAAAAAATTAGCGAAAGTCTTTCAACTCTTCCTGCAATTTTTTGCGGATGAAGAAGATACGGCTCTTTACAGTACCTAGTGGCAAGTGTAGCTTATCTGCAATTTCACGGTACTTGAATCCTGCAAGGTGCATAGCGAACGGAATTTTGTATTCTTTGGCAAGAGCATTGACTACACGGTGCATTTCTTTGAGGTCATAGGCATTTTCTGTACTTTCAAAACCTGCATCTTGTGGTAAATTCAGATGGTAGAGGTTGTCTGTATGATCGACAAAAGTCTGATTGCGAATCACTTTGCGGTAGTTATTGATAAAAACATTGCGCATAATGGTGTACATCCATCCTCTAAAATTCGTATCAGATATATACTTGTCTTCATTGTACAATGCTTTTAAAGACGTTTCCTGCAATAAGTCGTTTGCTTCATCAATATCCATTGTAAGTTTGTAAGCGAAACGGAGTAACTCATCCTGTGCTTCTACTAATTCTTTTCTAAAGGTGAAATTCTTCATGTTGATTGTTTTTAAGTTTGATAAATTTGTTTGTTTTGACAGTGCAAGTATATGTGATTTCTATGAGCCCGATAGTGGGGAAATTGACATAAAACCACCGTTAAATTGTTAGATAGGAGGCTTCTGACAATTTAACGGTGGTTTTTGATAGTTTTGGGGTGGTGCTCAGACAGCTAATATACCGGAGAAAACAACCGGAAACACGCTTCGCGAAATTTAACCGAACGGTTGCGTTGGAGCCAGTCGCGTAGATTTAGTTCTTTACTATTATTCATATCGGTGTGATAAATGTCTCTGACGGTCTGAGCAACTTTCTTGTCGTAAATGAACAGATTGGTCTCGAAAAGAAGTTCAAGGCTTCTTATATCCATATTGGCTGAACCGACTACCACCAGTTCATCATCGACAATCATCAACTTTGAATGTGTAAATCCATTGACATATTGATAGACTCTGACTTTATTTCTTAATAGTTTCTCCACATATGAGTTAGAGGCATATTGCACAAAATCATTGTCTGATCTTTTAGGCATGACAAGGCGAACGTCTATTCCGCTCATTGATGCGGTCTGTATTGCCTGAAGCAGACATTCCGTCGGTATGAAGTAGGGAGTCTCGATATATACATTCTTTTTCGCCCGCGTTATAGCTGTAAACATGGCTTCCATTACATTGGAATGCATTCCCAACGGTTCCGCGTTGACTACTTGAATTGGTACTTCTCCGAAGACTTCGACATTGGGATAATACTCCGGTGAAGACAGATATTGTCCGGAAGCATAATACCAGTCTGCCAGAAACACAGATTGCAGCCCCGAAGCTCCGGAACCTTCAACCTTGAAGTGTATGTCATTCCATTTTCCCCAGAGAAGTCCGTCTATGTATACGTCTTTTACATTGATGCCACCGGTATAGGCGATTCTGCCGTCGATGATGACTATCTTTTTATGATTGCGGTAATTGACACTTCGCAGGAAGCGGGGAAAACTAAGCGGGAGGAACGTTTTCACTTCCACGCCTGCTTCTATCATTTGCTTGAAATATTTTCTGTTCGTTTTATTGCATCCCAGTCCGTCGTAAAGCAGTCGTACTTTGATGCCTTGTTTTACCTTATTGATAATCTTCTCTTTTAATTCGTTGCCGATATGGTCGTCGCCAATAGCATAATAGAAGATATGAATATGCGATTCGGCACAGTCGATATCTTCGAAAAGACTGTAAAACTTACTTTTACCACCCGGATAGACAGTTACTTTGTTACCTCCGAATACTGGTGACTGTTCCAGATTCAATATGAGTGATTTTAGTTCTTTATAATGATCGGGATGTATTGGCTCTGTTTCCACGTTGGTAGAAACGGATTGTTGGTGCCTGTTGAATTCTTCTCTCCAAAACTGAAATTTTGAACGCTTTTTGCTTACATTACGTCCTACAATATAATAGGCAGATATACCCAGTAATGGTAAGAATATAACAACTAGAATCCAGCAGATCGTCTTCACAGGATTTTTGTCGTCGTAATCAATTATAATAGTGTAAATCAGCCCTAATAGGAATGCGATATACGCTAACAATGTACAATACCATATCCACCTCATAGCAACTTTGTTTTTTTTGTTTTGATGTATGCTTTACTTATGAATAAAACAATGTGTTAGTATCTGTTGTTTGTTGGCGATTGAAAAAAAGTAAAACATCCCCTTGATATTTATTAGAACAGAAGTTATATCTTTGTCCTCAAACAATATATGTATGAATTTTATAATTGAACCCGGTTCTTTGGCTGATATAGATGAATTAGAGAGGCTGTATGATGAATTGAACGATCACTTGTCAGCTACAATCAATTATCCGGGATGGATAAAGGGGATTTATCCGGTTCGTGAGAATGCGGCTGCCGGTGTGGATGATAATAGTCTGTTTGTTGCCCGATGTGACGGGAGGATTGCGGGTTCTGTCATTTTAGATCATCAGCCGGAAAAGGCTTATGAGAATATAGTATGGAAAATAGATGCGGATTATAGTTATATTTTTGTGGTACGCACTTTTGTTGTACATCCATCTTTTTTGCAAATGGGAGTTGGACATGCATTGATGGATTTTTCACTGGAGTTGGCTTTAAAATCAGAAATGAAATCTATCCGACTCGATGTATATGAGAAGAATCTTCCGGCTATTTCGTTGTACGAAAAATGTGGGTTCGAGTATATTGACACTGTGGACTTAGGACTGGGACATTATGGGCTGGATTGGTTCAAGTTGTACGAGAAGGTTATTTGAACCGTAAATAATATAAAGTGGAGGAAGCTCTGACAAAATTCATAGTTCATCAATCATGTTGGAGCTTCCTTCTTATTATAAAAGTAGTTCAAGCATTTATTTATTTCCGAAGATTTAAATAATGCTCTTTTTCATTTCAAAAACAATATCCTTGATACATACATTTTCTGATAGATTCAGTAAACATCGGATTGTATTTAATAAATCATCAGGTTGTATCATTTCTTCATCTTTAAAAGGTGTTCCTGCTTTTTTCGCCATATCAGTATTCACCCAGCCAGGGCAAAGAGTAGTGACACGTATGCCTAATGGTGCTAACTCACGGTATAGAGATTCAGCCAGCCCGAGGAGTGCGAATTTGGTAGAACCATAAATACCTCCATCGGCGAAACCATATTTAGCGGCGCGAGATGCGACATTAAATATATATCCGTTTTTCTGTACTTTCATTATCTCCGTCACCGTTTTCAGTATTCCATATTGAGCAATGACATTTATTTCCATTATCTTCCTGAAATTATCAACAGGTTCGCTAAGAGAGCCGTCCATAAACATGGCAGCTGCATTCACCAAGATATCGACAGCACCATATTTTTGATGGATGTCTTTGATTTCAGTATCTGCCTTTGTACAATCTGTAATGTCCAATGGTAGTACAATAGGTTCTTGTACATGTTTGTTCGATCGCATGATTTCATCATGTACTTTCTCTAAGTTCTGTTTGCTTCGGGCTATCAATACCACCCGATAACCATCAGTTGCCAAACCTGCTGCAATGACAGCACCAATACCTTGACTTGCTCCTGTAATAATAGCTAATCCTTTTTGCTTTTCCATAACCTGAAATTAAAATGAGTTTATAAATTATGATGTAAGAAATACAGAGACGGTATAGGGGTAAAAAAAGAAGCCTCGGAGTATTCCAAGGCTTCTTACTTATTATATATTTTTGCACATTCTGTTTGATATATTCGGCGCAGATGTAGCAGCAGGCAAGGCTGATTCTTTTGAATTTTGCCCTTTCCCTATAAATATGCCGGAATATAGGGAAATCAAAAACGTCTATATGATCAGATTGTTCCATTGATTATGATTTCATGTGCAAAAGTAGGTATATCTTGTTGAATGAGAAAGTATTTCATCCCGAAAATAATGAAGGTTATCTATTTAAATACTTATTAATACATCTCCGGTCCCAATTTATCCCTCGCTTGACAATTTTGGCCGGAATGCCTGCAATGATTACATTCGGTTCGTTAAACTCTTTTGTTACGATACTTCCCCAGCCAACGATACTATTATCGGCTATTATCACATTCTTGCCAATTTTTACGCCTATCTCCTTTTACGATTAGCAGAAACGTTGCTAAGCAGCAATTCTTCCGCACTTTCTTCAGTGTCGAAATACATTGAGATACGATTGTTGTTTCCTGTGATTGTGATGTTGGCCTGATTAATAATCTTATTGAATTTGTCATTCCCATATCTTTTCTGTGCTGCTTTGATTTACTCCGTTGCCCGATATTTGTTCGTTCCTGCACCGTTATGAACTAGTTCCGAGTTTACGTAGATTTACTTTTTATGCTTAATGGATGTAAGATTAATGCTGCAATGTTTTATTCGTCTGACAGTTGTTAGACGAAAGTTCAACAGTTGTCAGACGAATAAGGTTATATAAACCGAGCACTAGATGATTGCATACAGCAAATTAATTTTAAGAGAGACTGGGATTAGTTCGTTACGACGCGTTTCAGTGAGTTGTTATTTACCGTTTGAAATATTTATTTCTCTCTGTGATTACATATTTCCGCTTGATTTCTCTTTTATTATATGTAATTTTGTAACTCTGAATTAAGAATGCTCTATATGAAACTAAAAGTTTTGACAACAAATCATTGTGTATACAAAATAAATATCCGGTGAATCACTATGTGCAGAATAATCATCTTATTAATTTCATTGATACTATCAGTGCAATGTTTTTCACAAACGGAGTTTACTACTTGTCTGTTTGACATATCCAGAAACAGAGTGATACCGATAGCGGTTTATCAGCCGCAGAAAGTAAATTCAAAAACGAAAGTTATCATATTCAGCCACGGCTATGATGGGAATAAAAACAGTAAGTCGAACCAAACCTATTCCTACCTGACACGTTTTTTTTCACAAAAAAGTTTTTATGTGATTAGTATACAACATGAATTGTCCGATGATCCTCTTTTAGCGATGGAAGGCGATTTCATGCAGACCCGTATGCCGAATTGGGAACGAGGAACTGACAATATACTTTTTACAATTCAGGAATTTAAAAACTTGAAACCACAATTGAATTGGAGCGAACTCATCTTGATAGGGCATTCTAATGGAGGTGATATGACAATGCTGTTTGCCACTAAATACCCGCAGCTGATCAGTAAGGCTGTATCTATGGACCATCGTAGAATGATCATGCCCAGAACTTTGAAGCCACGTTTGTATACATTGAGAGGATGTGACTATGAGGCAGATGCGGGAGTGCTACCTACCGGACAGGAGCAGGAGCACTTCAGAATGAAAGTAGTAAAACTGGATGGAGTTACACATAGCAGTATGGGTGAGAATGGAACGGCAGAACAGCATGACCTCATCAATCAATATATCTATAAATTTCTGACAGAAAGATAACTGAAGTATCATTTCTATTTTATCCGGTGGTTTTAAACCGGAAGCCTGTTTTTCTTGTATGCTTGCTTTGTTATTATAAATAAAAACAGACGAATATCTTGGTTGGATGTGAATAGTGATTGTTATATCTTTATAACGTACTAATTCTTCTTACAAAATAAATTCCATTCTCTATTTTATAAAAGTAAAAATATTCATTCTTCTGTTGGGCGCTTTTTATAGTCAAAACGTATTCAAATTAGAGTGATTAATAAATTTCAATATCAAATTTAAAATCAAAGAATATGAATTATCCAAAAGCGATACTTCTTTCATTGGCGTTATTGGCTATGCATTCGCTTAATGCAGAGGTAGTCACATACCCTGCTGGGGTCGGGGTGAAAACCTTAAACGATTTTTCTGTGGAAGTGCGTCAGGGTAGCGGACCGTGGTTGCCCGTTGACGTTTATCCTGTTAAAGTTGATAGGGTTGATGAAAAAGGTCATAACGTAGAGGTTGCCTCCATTGCTTATTTCGATTTTGACGGAATGGTAGATGTGCGAGTAATCAGCAACAAAGAGAGAGTCAATAGTGTGAGAGTACGTCCTTTAAGCTATAAGATAACACCGGATTGTGTTGGAGACACAGTGACATTCTCACTTTCGCGTCCTCGCAATCTCTCAGTAGAGGTCAATGGAGATATTTTTCACAATCTTCATCTTTTTGCGAATCCGATTGATAAATTTCGTCCTTCCGATAAAGAAATCCAAAGGGCTCTCAAGAAAAAAAAAGGGTCCAATTTGATTTATTTTGGTCCCGGTGTGCATAATCTTCCTAATGATACTCTATTTGTCCCCTCAGGAACTACTGTTTATATCGATGGGGGAGCTCGTGTTTATGGCAATATATTCACGGAAGGAGCACATGATGTGAATATTTTCGGGAGAGGCGAGGTACACCCTGATGGCAGGGGAGCCGGTGTTTGGGTCAGACGTTCTAAAAATGTCAGGATCGACGGAATTGTGGTTTCGCAACTCCCCATAGGACAATGCGATTCGGTAGAGTTGACGAATGTGAAATCAATCAGCTATTATGGTTGGGGCGACGGAATGGATGTTTTCTCAAGCAGTAACGTGATATTAGATGGGGTTTTCTGTCGTAATAGTGATGACTGTGCCGCAGTTTATGCTTCTACGCAAGGATTTAAAGGGGGAAGCAATAATGTATTGGTGAAAAATGCGACACTTTGGGCTGACGTGGCTCATCCAATCAATATCGGAGGACATGGAGATCCGAACGGCATGGATACAGTGCAGAACGTCACTTTTAGGAATATCGACATTCTTGATCAGGCAGAAAAACAGATTGATTATCAGGGATGTCTGGCTATAAATCCAGGCGACAATACATTGGTGCGTAATATTACGTTCGAGAATATTCGGATTGAAGATTTTCGTAACGGACAGCTTGTGAATTTCAGAATCAGTTTCAATCCGAAGTATTGTGTCTCTACTGGCAGAGGTATTCAGAATGTGCTTGTTAAGGATGTTACTTACAATGGATCGGGTGAAAACTTGTCGATCATTGCAGGGTATGATGAGAATCACAAGATATCTGGTATCAGGTTTGTGAATCTTGTGGTCAATGGGCGAAAGATTACAGACGACATGCCTGGGAAGCCGAAATGGTATAAAACCGGAGATATGGCCGGTATCTTTGTTGGAGAACATGTAGAAAATCTCTCTTTTGAATAGAAACGAAGCAGACAGAATGTTAGAAATGGCGCCACATGCCAAAAACTGTCATGCGGTCAGAAGGAAAGATTATACTTCAATTTTTATCACAATATAGATAAAAATTGAAGTTTTTTATCTATGTTGCAGCCGATTTTAGAAAAAGAAGTTTGGAATGAACAATAAATACGAAGAACGGCTGGGAACAGAACGTATGTTACCGCTTGTTTTTAAGATGGCACTCCCGGCAGTGGCTGCACAATTTGTCAATCTGCTTTATAGCATTGTGGACCGTATATACATCGGGCATATTCCGGGAATTGGCACCGATGCGCTGGCGGGTGTAGGGGTGACTACCTCTCTCATTATACTGATTTCTTCTTTTTCGGCAATTGTCGGCGGCGGTGGTGCTCCGTTGGCTGCCATTGCACTCGGACAGGGCGACCGTGTACGAGCCGGAAAGATATTGGGAAACGGGTTTGTTCTGCTGATATTGTTTACTTTGCTGACTTCTGTCATTGCATATACTTTTATGGAACCTATTCTCCTCTTTACAGGAGCTTCGGAAAACACCTTGGAATATGCGGTTGACTATCTTTCCATTTATCTCTTGGGAACGATATTTGTCGAAATATCCACCGGGTTGAATAGCTTTATCAATGCTCAGGGACGTCCTGCCATTGCCATGTTTTCAGTTCTGATCGGAGCCTTATTGAACATCATTCTTGATCCTATTTTTATTTTCTGGTTTGACATGGGCGTGAAAGGTGCTGCTTTGGCTACAGTACTTTCCCAAGCATGCAGTGCGGTGTGGGTGGTAAGTTTCCTCTTTTCCCGACGTGCCTCTCTGCCTTTGGAGAAACGATATATGGGACTGGACCGGAAGATTATCCTTTCCATATTAGCTTTAGGAGTATCCCCCTTCATTATGGCAAGTACGGAAAGTCTGGTTGGGTTTGTCCTCAATAGCAGTCTGAAGGAATTTGGAGATATCTACATCAGCGCATTGACGATTCTGCAAAGTTCGATGCAGTTTGCCAGTGTACCGCTGACCGGATTTGCGCAAGGATTCGTTCCGATTATAAGTTATAACTTCGGGCATGGTGACAAGCAGCGTGTGAAAGATTGCTTCCGTATTGTGCTGGTAACCATGTTTTCCTTCAATTTGATATTGATGCTTTTCATGATTCTCTTCCCTTCGACGGTTGCCTCTGCTTTCACCAGTGATGAAAGACTGATAGAAACTGTACGTTGGACAATGCCCGTTTTCTTGGGTGGCATGACCATTTTCGGCTTGCAACGTGCCTGTCAGAATATGTTCGTTGCATTGGGGCAGGCCCGAATCTCTATCTTCATTGCTCTGTTGCGTAAAGCTATCCTGTTGATTCCGCTGGCGTTAATTTTGCCGAACTTTATGGGAGTAACCGGAGTGTATGCAGCTGAGGCTATATCTGATGCGACTGCGGCCATCTGTTGCACGTTATTGTTCTTTGGGCAGTTCCCTAAAATTCTGGGAAGGATTAAAGGGAATACTTTGCGTGTGGAGTAATCGTTTCTTTGTATTTTATTTTTTTTACTTCACAGATATGCATGGCATTACGGTTGTATTCTGACTGTTATCTCTCTCTTTATCTCATTTCCTGTGCGTAAATGTTGATTTATCCGGATATCTGTACCTGTTAATATATAGAAAAGTGTGTCTGTTTGCCAGGCGATGGTACCGGCTATCCTCTGATATAGGATTTCTCTTTTCATTCTTATTCTGTATCCGGCAAAGATACAAAAAGGATGTTTGTATCCTGGCAGGAGGTAAAAGGTGAATCTAAACCGGATATTTTTCAATTGTGTGAGTAACTGTGGAAGTCGGGCTTTTGGTAAGAAGCAGTTGTAGCCTGCGAATGGGCGTATCGTTCTCGTAGAAATTAATGAGATATTCGATTTTGTTACGAAGCATCGTTCTGCAAAGCCTCGTACAGCTTACCGGTATGCACTGGAGAGAATGCCTAAAGATATGAGAGCGGAAGCTATGAAAAAATAGCTTCCTTTTCCTTCCTTTACTCTGCTTTTCTGTTTGGTTTTCGCTTAATAAGCAGAAGCCGTTCCATATCATTGAATAGTTTTGTGTCTTTTAATTCAAACATGATCCATTTGCCGTCGTGGAAAGTGGTAGCTGCATCATAGATCATCTGTACCTCGTTTGAAAACTGTCCCCGCTGAATTTCAAATTTGGCACGTTCATCTTTTCCTAAGATAACCATAAATCCCAGAGTCTTTTCCTTCGCATATAAAGCACAGAGGGTTTTACCGCCTTTGCGGTATTTGTATTCATACGTCCACGCTTTGCCGCCACGGTTCCAAAGTAGCTCCATTTCGTAGCTCTTCTCGATGCGCTGGCAGAGTGAGTTCCATACATCATAAAGGTCTGTTCCTATCAGATTCTCTATATCTTTGGAAGTCGGTATTTGAAAAGGTTCTTTCATGGTATTTGCTGTTTTATCATATATGCCGCAAAGATAGGATGATCTTTTAGTAAATCGTTGTCCAATATAGGCATCCTGGGTTATAATTATTAGAAGAAGTTCCATTTTCATCTACATTTCAGTCTTTTTTTTAATTTTTATTGCACTTTTTCAAATATAGCAATGAGATTCTAGAACTAAGATGTAAAGACATATTCCATACTTCACCTCAATTATAATTTTAAAATTCAATCTATTTGTTGAGAAAAATAAAATATGCTGAAGAACGTTATTGTGTGTTTTGTAAAAGACAGTATATCAAATAGTTATAATTTTCTATTTTTGGTTTAAAACCAACGGGTCGTTCCTTTAAAACCAACGCCCCATTTCTTTAAAACCAAGAGGGCATTTCTCGGTGAGAAACGGAGGATTGGTTAGAAACTAGATATAAATTCAGGATAAATATTTAAATATTTCAAATAGGTCATTTGTTTTTGTAAGTAAGGTGATGTAGTAATTTGTTGTATTGAGGCAGGAAAAAAGATAATTGCTTTAGCATGAAGTAAATAAATTCCAAAGATTTTACTTACATTTGTTTCTATAAATAAAATGTAAGTGAAAAACATGAGAAAACAACTATTAGTATCACTCCTCTGCTGCCTTCTTGTTTCGGCTGCGTCATTGGCTCAAAGCTGGAAACCTTATGAACAGGCTGCGAAGGGGAAGACTTACGAAGCATCCGATTGTGTGACACTGTTGGATAGTACATCGGTATCTGTTCAGCCTACAGGACAAGGGTCGTTTGTTGTATGCAAAGTGATAAAGGTACAGACTCCGAGGGGAGCAGTGGATAATCGGGTGATTAAATACGATTATGACCCTTTGACTGCTTATGCCGAATTTAAACGTGTAACCATCCATCGTGCCAATGGAAAAGTAGATGAACTTGATGTCAGGAAAACCTGTGATTATGCTGCTCCTGCGCGTGCTATTTATTGGGGCGCAAGACAAATCATGATTGAAGTGGGCGCCTTGCAGCCGGGTGATATTGTGGATTACGAAATAGCCAAGAAAGGCTTTACCTATGCGTTGCTTGCAGCCGGTAATGAAGATGAATCACGCTTTATTCCGCCTATGCGCGGACAGTTTTATGATATTGTTCCTTTTTGGAGCAGCACTCCTACTGTACGTAAAGTTTATGTAGTAAGCATTCCGATGGAGAAGGAACTTCAGTTTCAGTTCTATCAGGGTGAGTGCGCATCATCCATGCGTTATGAAGACGGTCGCAAGAAATATAGCTTTGCGATGGATGATATGATGCCTTTCGTTAAAGAGACAAACATGGTAGACCTTTTCGATGCAGCTCCCAAACTGATGATGTCTTCCACTCCCCAGTGGAAAGACAAGTCGTTGTGGTTCAATAAAGTGAATGAAGATTATGGTAGTTTTGATCCATTGCCCGAAGCGCAGAAAAAAGTGGATGAACTGATAAAAGGCAAGAAGACCGAAATGGAAAAAATAGCTGTGTTGACTCATTGGGTGGCAGATAACATCCGCTATTCCGGCATCTCGATGGGAAAAGGAGAAGGATTTACACTTCATAATACTAAAATGAATTATACTGATCGTTGCGGAGTCTGCAAAGATATAGCAGGTACACTGATTTCGTTCTTGCGCATGGCTGGTTTCGAAGCCTATCCTGCCATGACGATGGCAGGCAGTCGGGTAGAAAGTATTCCTGCCGACCATTTTAATCATTGTGTGGCAGTGGTGAAACTGAGCAATGGAACATATATGCCTCTTGATCCGACATGGGTTCCTTTCTGCCGCGAGTTATGGAGCAGTGCCGAACAGCAGCAGAACTATCTGCCGGGTGTACCCGAAGGTTCTGATTTGTGTATCACTCCGGTTTCGGCTCCCGAAAACCATTATGTACGTATCAAAGCCGACAACCGCTTGGAAGCAGATGGTACACTACGCGGTACTTTTACCCTTACAGCCGAAGGACAGAGTGACAGCAATATCCGTCGCATCTTTACCACCGGCTTTCAGAGCGAATGGAAAAGCACGATGGAACGTCAGCTGTTGGCCATCTCTCCCAAAGCCAGATTGTTGAGCGTAGACTATGGAAAAAATCCCAAAGACTATCAGGCTGCACCTATTAAAATCACTTTTCGTTATGAAATACCCGATTATGCCTTGAAAGGAGAGGGCGAGATGTTTTTCCGTCCGATGGTGATGAATAACCTTTATAATCAGGTACGTTCTTATATGTGGATCGATACTTCGGTAGAAAACCGCAAGTATGGTTTCAAAGATGCTTGTTCCCGTTTGGTCGAACTGGATGAAACGGTTCAGCTTCCGGCAGGATACAAGCTGGTGAGTGCGGTCAAGGATGAAACCATGCAAGGAGTGGGAGCCGATTTTGAAGGTTCGTTGGTACAGAAAGGAAATAAAGTGTTGCTCCACAATCGATTGGCTTTGAAGAAGCGTGTTTATGAGGCTTCTGATTGGGAAAGTTTCCGCAATGCTGTGAATGCCCACAAGGCGTATGGTGAATATTTGGTGATTAAAAAGTAGAGCAGAATGAAAAATACATATTATTATATAGTTACGCTGGCGATGTTGATTCTGGCATTTCCGGTGAAAGCGGCATCCGAAGCTGAATTTGGGAAATTGAGCAAGGCTTATACGTTACACGCTGACGGCAGTCAGGAAATGCGTGTGCAAAAAGAGCTGACTTTGTTTACTCATGCAGCGATGAACCGTGTGTATGGAGAGAGTTTTATCATTTACAATCCGGAGTTTCAGACACTGAAGATACACGATTCTTATACTCGTCAGAAAGACGGTACTATTGTGAAGACTCCCGAAAATGCGCTCCTTGAGGTACTTCCTTCCGTAGCGGCAGATGCTCCGGCTTATAATGGTCTGAAAGAGATGGTAGTCGTTCATACGGGACTGGAATTGGGAGCTACCATTTATCTGGACTACTCCGTCGTTACCCGTCCGGGATATCTGCCCGAACTGGATGTGTGCGAGCAGGTGGAAGAGCTTTCCCCAATCAGGGAATATGTGTTTTCGCTGTCAGTGCCCGAAAGCAAACCTCTGCATTATGAATGGTTGAATGGAAAAGCTGCTCCGGTGGTGAAAACTGCGGATGGCATGAAAACAGTGACCTGGACACTGAAAAATGTGCAACCGCGTCCTTATTCACTTGACGTCTCTTTGCCGGCAGGTAATGTACAGGCTGTTGTGGCGTCCACTTATGCTTCAAAGGCTGATGCACTGAAAGTGATAAAACAACAACTGGAAAGTAATGGAAAGGATGTTACCGAATTGGCACAGAAGCTGACTGCCGGTGCACAAACCACAGAACAAAAAAAGGAGTTACTCACTGCTTATGTAGAAGGATTAGGAAATTGCCGTCTGACCCTGTCGCAAACCGGATACCTTTTGCGTCCGGCTTCCGAAGTGATCCGTTCGGCATACGGAACTGAAGCGGAGAAGGCTGCTTTGTTGGCTGCCTTGCAACAAGCGATAGGCATCCGTGCGGAGATAAAAGCGGCTTTTCCTAAAACAGAAGATAAAGATGCAGCCGGACTTGCCGCTGTCAGCAGATTGTTTCTCTTTGATAAAGGAATTGCCGATATACAGGATTTTGTTTCTGTAGTTGATCTGAATGCTCAGCCGATAATTTTAGAGAAGGTTTCTCATGTTGTTTCACGAACTGACACCTTGCGGGTGAGCGATAAAACCGGAAGGGCATTGGCTGATGGTTATCGGAAATTCGACTTACCGCAGGCTCGTGGTGGATGGGCAAGTTATGATGGACGTGTGACGGCTCTGAATACAACTCGTCCCGTTAACCTGCTTTTGCGGTATTTGCCCGATGAGGCTTATACCTATATCGTAAAGATTGATGCAAGAATAAAACCAGTGGTTGTGCCGACTAACAAAAAGATTGAAAATGCTGTCGGCATCATAGAAGTTACAGTGAAAAAGGCGGAGGATAAAATAGAGATATTCCGTACCTTGAAACTGAAAAAACAATTGATAACTCCGACTGAATATCCGGCGTATTATCGCTTGATGGCGGAATGGATGGATACCAATGGCAATAGTCTGTTATTTCAAACTGCGAAGTAAATCTGACGGGCATATCGTTCCGATGGGGCTGCCATTCAGAACAAATCAAAGAGGATGTGTCGAAACCCTTCATAAATAAAGAATCATCTTCGCTACAACTATCTGTGGCGAAGATGATTTCGTTAAAAGGGGAGTCTTGACACATCCTCTTCGTTTTTTATCCGGTAAGACAGATGATCCTCTAAAGAGGTTTTATCGGAATACAAATATCCACAATGTGTTTATTCTCCGGATGTGTCCGGTGACTGTTATGGTATAACTCATAAGTACATCCATCTCCTTGCTGATACCCACTTTCCGTAAACCACTTGCACATTGTGTTCCATGCCTTCTCGAAATCTTCAGTACCCAATTCAAAGTGTCCGACAGCATATTGCCCACCGGGAATGACGAGATTACCGATTTCACCTTCTCCTTTTACGTCTCCTTCCACGATGATACAGGCACTCTGGCGCACTTTACTCAATTCCGTTACCGAAGGATCATCATGTGTGACGGTTGCCGATTTCGTAACATTCGGAATATACAGGCCACGAGGTTCTGCCCATTTGATAAGTTTCTCATACGCTTTTACAATCTCTTTGAATGCTCCCATATGCCGGCAATAAACAGCTTTCATGTCCGGCATCTCTTTTACTTCGATTTTTGTTTCCATAAAATATGATATTTTAAATTTGACGCTGCAAAGTTGGGGAGATAATACATGCTTGGGTGTCAAATTCTTGCTAACCATTTGTCCGTTCTTGCTAAATAAGATTCCGTCCTGGGCATAAACGGGTCTCTCCGTTTTACGGAACTGGCTTGGCGTCAAACCAAAAAACTTTTTGAATACACGGCTAAAAAGGGATACTGTGCAAAAACCGCAACTATCAGCAATCTCACTGATAGAAATATCCATATTTTCCCGTAACCGGCAGGCTGCCTTCTCAATCCGGAGGCGTTGGATGTAATCAATCGGTGTTTCACCTATCAGGAACGTGAATATCCTGTGGAAATGAAAAGGCGAAAAGTTAGCTATTTCTGCTATACTTTTCAGTTCCAGAGGCTGGTCGAGATGTATGTCAATGTAGTCCATCACCCGATTGATCCTGGAACGATATTCTATTTTACTTTTTTCTTGTATATTCATGTCAGACGGTTTTTAATCGCAAAGATAGCTGCCGTCTGTCAGATCTGCTTGTCTATTCTTGCTAACTATCTTGTGAATTTTATCCTTACACTGTATTTGCAGAAGTCTTTTTATGTGTGAAAGATGAAGTAAATATAGCAGTTTTTGGCGGATTATTCTTGTTTCATGAGGTATCTGCCTATCTTTGCAGTATAAACGGTTTGTTTAATTTATAACACTGACGATTATGAAGTTACTGGTTTTTCTTGCTAAAGGCTTTGAGACGATTGAATTTAGTGGTTTCATTGATGTGATGGGATGGGCGAAAACTGATTTTGGCTGTGATGTTGAGGTGGTAACAGGTGGTTTTAACGAGAAAGTCATCAGTTCTTTTAATATTCCCGTTTTGGTGGATAAGACGATTGATGAGATATCCGTTGATGAATATGATGCTCTTGCCATCCCCGGAGGTTTTGAAGTTTTCGGCTTTTATGAAGAGGCTTATGAAGAGAAGCTTTTAAATCTGATTCGTCAGTTTGATGCCCGGAAGAAATGGATTGCAACAGTTTGTGTAGGTGCTTTGCCTGTCGGTAAAAGTGGTGTGCTGAAAGATAGAAAGGCGACTACTTATCATCTCGGAGGGGCAGTCAAGCAAAAGGTTCTTCAAAGTTTCGGAGCAATAATCGTCCATGAACCGATAGTGGTGGACGACAATATAATCACGTCCTATGGTCCTCAAACCGCTTCGGGAGTAGCCCTTCTTTTATTGGAGAAACTGACTTCCCATCGTGAAATGTCTTTGGTAAAAGAGGCTATGGGATTCTAAAAATAAAACCGGAGAAGCATCAAAATTAGTACGGAAGGATTATTGACTTATGATACAATGACTCAATCTGCTGCAATAACAGAGATAAGAAAATATTAATCTTCTTATCTCTGTCCTCTACTATATCATATAGCAAACAGGCTGCTAAATCAGTTCGTGAATTTCCTGAATATGGAGATTCAGATGATCTAAATATCCTTCTATCATTTCTTTTAAAGTGACTTTTGTCCCTTCGAAGTCACACCAGTAACTATCTAGTTTCGTTTGATCTACCGACTTTATTACCTGAATGATATGCAAATTAAAGAATTTCCATAACTGAATCAGATTATTCCAGTCCGTATGCTGATAATCCTGCAAGGCTATCCACAGATCATTATCCTGTCGATAATCAGGAAAGAAAAGCAGATCCTTACTGTATTGCAACCTGATCATCCGTTGATGATTGTTTGAGGTGGAATCAATCAAATGTCCGAGAATTTGTTTGATAGTACGATTCTGCCTGTTACGTTTTTGTGTGATTGTCTCTTCCGGCAGGCTGGTTAATACTTTTTCTTCTGTCTCTATAACATTATAAATCCCTTCTGTTATTGGGGAAAAATCAAACTCTGGCATAATTCCTCTCTTTCTGTTTTAAAGTTTCTTTTGCGCAACTGCGCAATAATGCAAATATAGACAAATGAATGAAATATATGCGGAATTGCATTCTATAAAAGCAAACTTGTTTGTTATTCTGCTTGTTAGGATAACATCTTTTCCATATATCCTTTATATTTGCATGATATTAGAACCAACAATTATATAAAAAAGATATGAGAACAGTATTGGCAGCATTAGGAGTTTTGTGTTTCATGGGAAGTTGTTCGTCAGGTATGACAAGTTCAAAAGGCATTGTTTGTGATGCGACCATGAATACAGTGGCGATTGTTACAGACAAGAATGATACTCTTTCATTCAGTACGATGAACGCGAATAAAGAAGAAGTCGATGGCTTGCTTCTGAATGATACTCTGGAAGTATTCTATACCGGTAAATATACACCGGGGATGCAGGCCTCAAAATTAGTCCAGTATCCGCAATCTCTCAAACTTGGAGGCGATCGGGATGAACACGGTTGTATCGGCTCTGCCGGATATGTATGGTGTGAAGTGCAGCAAGACTGCATCCGGTTGTTTGAAAAAGGTATCCGGACAGAAGCTGTGGATGGAGGCACTGCCTCTGCTTTTATAGTGTTCAGCCCCGATTCCACACGTCTGGAACTTTTCTTCTCTGATGAACAACCGAATGAGATTCTGGAAAGACGTGGCTTACCTTCGGGAGGTTATGCATGGAACGTGGAGGATGATGATACGAAAAATGTACGGTTTATAGACGGATTGTGGACAATCAGTCAGAGAGATAAGGTTATTTATCGTGAGAAAAAGACGAAAGCCGGAGAATAATTCCGGCTTTTATAGCTGTTTATTTATTACTTTTATCAGATAAAAGTATAGCCGAATCGTGCTCAACAATGTCTTTTTACGACTGTAGTGCTAAAAAATGTGATAATCTAATAGTAATGGAATAAAAAAGGAGGGATACTGTAACTTTTAATTCTGATTTTTATTATATTTGTATAGCCGTTGAAAGGTGCGTTCATTGAGACTAAATATCGAAAAGCGTTCAGCTTTTTTACGTAGTAACGAAACTACCAATTTCTTTTACCCTCAGGGTAAATATTACAACACGTAAAAATGACTGAACGCCTACGCTTGTTATACATATACTTTGCGTGGGCGTTCTTCTCATTTGTGTTGTAGGGATTGGTAGTTCCTGTTGCTACATTTGGGAAGAAAAGGCTCACGTTTTTTTATATCTATTCTTGACATAACATTCAAAACATATGAAAAGATCTTCATTTTGGGTTTTATCGTAAAAGTGCGTTGCTTTTTTAACGAGTTAGTTTTCCTTTTTATTAATTAAAAAAAAGACTACTATGGATAAGAAAATCGTAGGTGCCAACGCAGGCAAAGTATGGCACGCCCTTAATGAAGCTGATGGAATATCGATTCCCGAACTTGCCCGGAAAGTAAATCTGAGTGTGGAAAGCACAGCTCTGGCAGTCGGTTGGCTGGCTCGTGAAAACAAGGTAGTGATTGAACGCAAGAATGGATTAATTGAAATTTATAATGAAGGTCATTTTGACTTTTCTTTCGGATAAGTTTAATGAATATAATGCTGGTTAGGTTATATAATGAAAGAAGCTCTCGATAAAAAACTGAATTCAGTGATATTGAAAGCTTCTTTTTATTATATACCTTGTGTCAAAATGCCTTATTGAAGAGTAACTATAATGGAGTGTTCGCCCTTCTCTGTTATGATAATTACCTTATTTCTTTGTCAGAAACTTCTTGCTCAACCACTTTCTTACAGGCTCGTCATACAGTTTCAGGCAAAGGTAAGCCAACACAATGCTTCCGAAGAAGACACATAAGGCTACCGGCCATGACTGGGAGAAAGTGATATGTGGCTCTTTGCTCCATAACCAGGCATAGAACAGATACATGAAAGGATAATGTATGATATATACCGGATAAGATATATCTCCCAGGAATTTACAGATTTTGGCTGTACCTTTATCTGTCGTTTTTCCCGAAGCACCCAGATAGACAAGTAGTGGGAAAATAAGAATGGTGCATACAGCATCATAAATACCATTCATCCACGGAGATGTCTCACCGCCTACATACGGCATGGTAAGTAAAATGAGAATCGACAGACTGCATATCCAGAAGGCCCCTTTGATATGGACCGGTTTAAAGATGCGCGACATCAATAATCCGATAGAGAATGCGAACAACATACGTAGAAAACCTCCGATCAGGTTATAGTCGATCATCGACCAGCCTACTCCTAAATGATGACTACCGGAGAGATTGCATATCGAGAAAGAAGCCAATCCGATTCCTGCTATCACAACAAGTATCGTAAGTGCCTTGGTAGACATCCGGCGAATAAATAGGGCATACAAAATATTACCGATATACTCGAAGAACAAAGACCAGCTGGGACCATTCAAAGGATACATCTCACCGTTTCCACGGACTTCGGGACCCGTGCCCGGAACAGCCGGAATCAGGAAAAGATTGAGAAGCATAGCCACCATTACCATCGATATGGAAACACGGGTACCGTCCCATTGCTCGCAGCCTTGTATGCAAAATGTAATAGCACCCAAAACGGCTCCCATAACAACCATCGGATGCAGACGGATTAATCTGCGTTTGAAAAACTCTTTTTGGGTCATCGTTGTTTTCCAGCGGTCGTCATAAGCATAGCCGATAACGAAGCCCGACAGAATAAAGAAGAAATCGACAGCCAGATACCCATGATTGAATTTTTGGTCTATGGGACTTGTAGCAAAGCCTTCGAATACATGATACCATATCACCAGAAGAGCCGCAACCCCTCGCAGTCCGTCAAGGAGTACGTAATGGGGTTTAGAGTCTGCAAATGCAGAGGAAGAGATTTTTTGCATGTTTTAAATTATTGTTCAAATTAGTATTAGTCATTGAAGAAGCCGCAAAAATACGGAATTTATAAGTTTAAAAATTTGTCCTGCATCAAAATCTTGCCGTGTATGGGAATTATTTGTATGCTCTGAGGCGGCTGAGTGTTGATAGTGTGATGCCCAGATAAGAGGCGATATATCCCAATTGTATCCGTTGGCACATTTGAGGAAACTGAAGTTTGAATGCTTCATATCTTTCTTTTGCAGACAGGGTGAGGCGGTCTTTGTGCGAACGGTGCAGGCGTCTGTATTCGTTTTGATGAATCACTCTTCCCCAGTTTGCCAGTTCGATATTGGTCTGAAACAGCCGGAGCAGATCGGTCAGTGATATTTTGTATGCGACAACGTCCTCAAGCGTTTCCACAAATTCTTCACTCATCTTATTATAATACAATTCATCCATGCTGAAGACAATCGCTCCCTCACACGCAAAGGAAGTCGTTATTTCCTCTCCGTTTACCAGCCAGAAAGAGCGGGTCATTCCTTCTTCAATAAAATAAGCCGATTTGCAAAATTTGTCAGCCTCTATCAGTTGATGCCTCTTTGGAAAATGACATAATACTGTATTTTCTTTTAGTATTTGTATCGTTTCATCCGAAATGGGATACAAAGAGTTCATCTTATCTATAATGTTTCTCATAAAGTAGTCCTTAATAATTTTCTGTCAAGTACAAAAATAGGAAAAACAATTCTGCCCACAATAGATGCCGGTGAAAAAGGGGGTGTTTTATCGATTCGTTCACTAAGGAGGAGAGAAACAGGAGAGTGGGAACTGCTGCTGAAAGACAAAGAAGGTACACTTCATTCTTTGGTGAAATGTACCTTCTTTGATATCGGGAAGAGGCTAAACACGTGAGTATAGCCAGCTTATTCCGGAAATGGTATACATCAATTGACGTTGCTTACCTTGGATTCTGCTGTATATTCGGATTGGCATCTATTTCGCTTTGCGGAATAGGCAGGGCTATTCTCAGATCGGTAGCTTCTATCTTTTGTGCGTTAGACGCTTTCAAGGTCTCAAGATGCCAGCTGCCCTTGCGTTCAATAGCCAGACCATTGCGCAAGTAGTCATAGAAGACTTCCCCTTCGCCAACCAGTTCCTTGCGGCGCTCCTTAAGAATTCTGTCCAGAGTAAAAGTCTCCGTTGATACTTGCTGACTGGTATCCGTGGTACGGCGGCTGATGATGTCATTCAGATAACCTTGTGCTTCTTCAATATCCGTTCCTTTTTTCAGTCCCGCTTCAGCCGCGTTCAGATAGACTTCGGAAAGGCGGATGATGCAAATGTTATTAGTTTTGGGATCATCTCCGGTCTTGCCGGGGAACTTGGCAAGATAGACTTTCTCGTGCATGGCGGCAGCCGGAAGTCCGGTGTTGTTTTCGATGACAGATTCCTTTGTCAGGCAGTGGCGTACATCCTTGGGGTCTTCATTCAGCAGGTTCAGGAAATCTTCCGACAAGATCAGATTATTCCAGTCGACCGTTGCTTCGTTGGCATAAACCATCGGAGCGCCCTCACCGCCCGTACCTCCTGAAGGTTCGGATAAAGTGATGTAAAGTTCGAATAATGATTCCGACTGGAAATCCTGCCCCCATACATTGGGATATTCCTCATAGCTGTAAAGCTGATAACGTCCGCCGTTGTTCTTGATCACATCCGTAGCGGCATCATAAGCCTTCTGATATTCACCCATATTCAGATAGACTCTTGACAGTAATGCCTGAGCTGCCCAGTAGTTTATATAGCCATTGGATGTCTCTTGTCTCAACCCGGACAGTGCATTGCTCATGTCGCTGACTACCTGTTCGTAGCATTGCGCTACAGTGCTGCGTGACGGTTTATGCGTGGGATCGGAAGGGGAGGTCTCGATGGGTACTCCCAATGAAGCCCCCTTGTCATTCGTATAAGGCATTCCGAACAACCGGGTCAGGTTGAAGAGGGAAAGTCCCCGCATCACCAGCGCTTCGGACTTGATGCGGTTCAATTCTTTAGTATCACTGCTTTGAATACTGCCCGACTCTATTTTCTGTATCAGATTATTCGTCTGTCGTATTACTTTATAAACAGTATTCCACGGCAGTACAATATTCAGATTATCGGAAGCGAGCACATTGTATTCATAATAGGGAGATACGCGTTTTCCGTCTCCTTTGGTGATACGTGCCTGTACATCGGCGGCACGGCAATCGCCGTAATACCAATAGTTGTCTCCGTAATAGCTATGGCCGGATGCCAGACGATAAATTCCGTTCAGAGCGATCTGGGCATCGTCCAATGTTACGATGGCCTGTCCTGTTTCTACCGAGCTGGTGGTGTTAAGGTCTAGCCAGTCTGCCGAGCAGGAGCTGTTCAGTAGAGCCATTGCTGTAAGTAGGTATATATGAATTCGTTTCATTATGTTGTTTATTTAGTTAGAATGATAGGGATGTTAGAATGATAATTGAGCTCCGAAACTGAAAGTACGCATGGCGGGAGCCTCGCAAAAGACTTCACCGTTAACGGGTGTTTCGGGGTCATACTGTTTCCATTTGGCCCAGGTAAGCAGATTGTTTCCCGAGAAATATACCCGTACTTTGTCAATCATCAGCTTTTGAGTCCACTGGTTGGGCAGTGTGAAGCCGAGGGTAAAGTTTTTCAGGCGTAAATGATCGGTGCTGTGGATATAGCGGGACGAGTTGGTGGAAGTAGCCGGTTCACCATATACGAAACGTGGGATATCCGTCTGATCTCCGGGCTTTTGCCAACGGTTCATCATGTATGCGGGCAAGTTGTATCGTGAACTGTAGATGGAACTGCTGCCGTTTTCAATATAAGTTCCCAGTTTGTCGAACGAGTAACCGCCCAGTGAATAAGTCAGTGTAAAGGTCAGGTCTATCCATTTGTAATTCAGAATATTGGTGAATCCTCCCGATACTTTGGGAGTAGCGGTTTTGTACGGAATGGATTCTGCTTTGGCAGCATCGGTGGTGAGTTCCCGATTGTAGCTTCCGTCCTCATTTTTTGTATTCAGATAATATTGGGCAGAACCGGTCAGCGGGTCTACTCCGGCAAACTCTTTTACATAAAACGTATGATAGGGGAGTCCCACTTTATGGATGAACCATGTTCCCTCAATCGTCTGGTCTAATAGTCCGTTGAGTGAAACGATCTTATTCCGGTTATGGCTCAGGTTGAAAACACTGGTCCAGTTAAAGTCGTTGGAAACAACGTTCAGCGTACGCAATTCAAACTCTACTCCCTTGTTGTTCAGGCGTCCGATGTTGCTTAAATAACTGGTAAATCCGGTAGTGGCGCTGATGGGGAGACTGTAAAGCAAGTCTTTGGTATCCCGATTGTAATATTCCAGACTCGCAAAAATACGATTGATAAATGAAAGGTCGATGCCCAGATTCAGGCTGTAATTCTTTTCCCATGTCAACAGATCATTGGGTTGTGCCGATTCATACGATCCGGCTGCCTCCATATAGTTTTCTCCATAACTGTACAATCCTTTGTAGCCGTAGTATGAACCGGGCTGATTTCCGTTTACACCATACGAGGCACGTATCTTGACATCACTCAAAACCGGCTTTACGGCTTTCATGAAATTCTCGTTGCCTAAATGCCACATACCCGACACAGACCAGAAATTTCCCCAGCGGTTGTTGGGTGAAAGGCGTGAACTTCCGTCGCGACGGTAACTTCCGGCGATGTAGTAACGGTCGTCATAGTCATAATTCAGTCGTGATAGATAAGAAATCATCCGATAGGCTTGGGTGGCAGACTTGAAACTGTTCAGTACGGCGGCATTATCCGGTTCTGTCAGTTTATCACTGGGGAGTTTGGACTTTTCACCCGAAGCGTGGTCTGTCTGGTAGCTTTCTATTTCATAAGCCGCCAATACATCGAGATGATGTTTGCGGGCGAAAGTACGCACATAGTTCAGTGAGGTCGATGAGATCAGTTTGCCGTATTCAATGAAGCCTTTGGCTGTCTGGGCATCGCTTCCGCTTTTAGGACCTGCCGAGCTCAAAGGGTTATAGTAGCGTGAATCCTTCTGGATAGTATAATCATAGCTTAATGTCTCTTTCAGTTTGAGACCTTTGATTGGCTCTATCGCTGCGTAACCGGTTGAAAACATACGTGTCATACGCACGCGGTTGTAATCGGTGAGTATGTCGCGCAACGGGTTCAGGCTGGTGCCGTCATAAGCTCCTACGTAGTTTCCTTCTTCATCACGCACCACCATGGAAGGTGTCATGGTCATGGCTACGCACAGGAAAGGGTTGATAGATGATCCGCGTTCCTCATTCATTTCCTGATTCATTTGCGAGAACATCATATTTGCTCCTACTTCCCCGTATTTGCCGACTTTCTGCGTAACGTTCAAGCGTGCTGAGTAACGGTCCAGACTGGAGTTTTTGGCCAATCCTTCCTGATTGTTGTAGCCGAGCGAGGCATAGAATGTAGAACGGTCGTTACCGCCGGAGACGGAAGCTTCATAACTCTGATGCATAGCGGTGCGGAGCAGCTCTTTTCGCCAGTCCGTGTATCCCATGGCCGGCTTATACGCATATGTGCCGATATTGGAACTGGCATATTCAGTCGGAGACTCCATGCCATTGTCTGTTGCGTAGTTCAGCAATCCTTCATAGAGCAGCTCTTCCCGTTGGTCACCGTTGAGGGTAGGGCGGAAGTCGACGGCCGCATGAGAGAAGCCGCCTGATACGTTCAAATCCACGCGTACCTTTCCGGTATTTCCTTTTTTAGTCGTAATCAATATGACGCCATTGGCGGCGCGGGAACCATACAGGGAAGCCGCTGCCGCATCTTTGATTACAGTTACGTTTTCAATATCCGACGGATTCAGCGTACTCATTATATTGGTCTTGGAATTGTTCATATATGCTGCATCAGGACCACCGGAACTCATACTCCCGGAAGTAACCGGTACTCCATCTATGACAAACAAAGGTTCTTGTGAAGCGTTGAACGATCCCATTCCTCTGATGCGAATACTTTGGTTGGCGCCCGGTTGACCGGAACTGCTGGTTATTTGTACACCGGTAGTCATACCTTGCAACTTTTGCTCAACGCTCATCACGGGCACTTCTTTCAGCATATCTGTACGCAGCGTATTGGCCGATCCTGTGAACGAGGATTTGGAGAAATTACCATACCCTGTTACTACTACCTCGTCAATATCCATCGTTTCGGGGATCAGTACTATTTTGAGTTCTTTCTCTTTGCGGGGGACGCGTATTTCCTGTGTCTTCATTCCCACATAGGATACGACCAGCAGCTTGGTTCCGGTTTCCACGGACAATTGAAACTGACCGTTGATATCGGTAATCACTCCTTTGGTGGGATTCCCCTTTACACTGACGGTGGCACCGATAAGTGGTTCATTATCCTCTGATGATATAACAACACCGGATATGTTCAGTTGCTGAGCGGACGCATACGAAATACTCAACAAACAAAACAATAAGCTAAAACATAATGTTAACCTTTGATTAATCTTCATACTTTTATATTTAAAAATACATTTGCTATAAAGTCGATACAAAGGATATACCAATAGGATATAAAGAAATGCTGAAAGGATAAGATACAGATTAACAGCAGAGTTGAAAAAAACGATATTATTGGGGAGGTGTGGAAAAATGTGGAAAGGTGTGGAAAATATCCCCAATCATTGGTACGATAAATAGCGTGGCTATATGGATTATCGTACCGATAATGATTGGGTATATAGGTCTTACAATTTAATATCCCGGATTCTGATACTCACTGCCGTTGATAATGGTAGCGGTAAAGGTCGTAGAAATGGGACGTAAAGCATAATTCGGATTAAAGAACCGTGCGAGATCCGGGTGAGTATCTTTCAGATAATCGGAACTCTTGAACATCCCTGTCCGTTTCAAATCGTAGAAACGGCAATATTCACCGCATAGTTCGCGTCCTCTTTCGTCTAATACGTTACGAACCGTCATGCCGCCCGTTAACGGATTTGCTCCGGCACGCCCGCGAACCTTATTCAGGTATTTGGCGGCATTCGTTCCTCCGTTCAGATAAATGTCAGCCTCTGCGGCAATCAGATAGACTTCCGCCATACGCATGATAAACGTAGCGTTTAAGTTTCCGTTTCTTTGTTTGGAGGCGTTTGCAACGTAATAGTTACTGCTGTTGTGCTTGTTTAGTGACGGATAATAGTAACGGAACAGATTCTCGCTGGTACCGTCGTTCTTGTAATTCCCTGTTACATTTGTATACGAGTAGTTCATGTTCACATTGTTGTTTTCATCACTGTAGACATGATTGTAATCAATCAACAAATAGTCGGTCTTGTGCTCATTCTGTTTTTCCGTAGAATAATCCGCATCCTGCGGCATGATAAATTTAATGGCCGGATCACCTTTCTTCAGAGCTTTGCCGATGACTGTTTCGTCTTTATCGTACATGTGTACGGCACTTTCGTCCCAAGTATAACTTTTATTGGCCTTCCATTGGGTAGTGAATGACTGGTGGAATCTGGGGTCTAACGTGCCGTCATTCTGTACATACAGATTCAGCAAGTGTTGCGTAGGCATGAAGATGCCGCTGATGGAGCCTTCCCATGTCAGTCGTGTTTCCTGATTGTCTTCACGGGCACCGAACTTATTGATGTCACACAGGAAATACTCGTCATTGCGGTTTAGCTTGTAGTTACCGTTGCTCGAACCGTGTCCGTCCGTGCCTGCATACCAGCGATGTTTCCAGAGCGCTTCCTTGTTTTCCCAGTTATTGCTTTCTTCGAATACTTCACTGTATGTAGGATACATATAAGTGTTGTATTTCCCGCCACCCGATTCGCAGTCGGAGATCAGCTGTAAAGCTGCGTCGAGAGCTTCCTGCAGGTATTCCGTGCTTCCATACTCGTAGGTTTGCAGACAGGCTTTTGCCAAAAAGCCGAGAGCGGCTTTCTTGGTCGGAGTGGTAGTCGTGGCATGATTCCCGATTGACAGCCATTCGGATGCGAATCTCAGGTCGGGCAGGATGACTTCTTTGTAGATAGTCATCGGGTCGGTGCGGACAGGAGAGTAGTTAAGGCTGGTTTCCGGTTCCGTAAGCATGGTTACCCCTCCGAATTGTTCCACTGCGTTGAAGTAATAGACAGCTCTCATGAAGCGGGCTTCGGCAACTTTCGCATTCCGTTCCTCTTCTGTGGCGTAGGGAGGCTTGTCGCCTAAGGCGATGGCTTCGTTGCAGGAACCTATTCCGTCGTATGTCCCGTTCCACCAGTTATTGATGTAGGTCGTGTTGGGCGATGTTCCGGCGAAAAACCAGAACCATTCGGTGTAGCTTGTCGATTGGTTAGCCTTGTACGTCCAGAGGTCCGTATCCCCTTCGGTCAGCGACATCCAGTCTGCGGCACCGTAGTAAAACCTTTCCATTGCGAAGTAGCACTGGTTGATCAGTGTTTCGTATCCCTCGGTCGAGGTAGCCAATGTTTCATTGGTAAATGCGCCCGGGTTGTACTCTTCCAGCGAGCAGGAATGCAGGAATAGTGCAGACAGCAGGACAGAGCAAAAAACTGTTTTTAAATGTATACTTTTCATTGTCATTTTCTTCTTTAATTAGAATGTGAGATTAACTCCAAATACAAATTGCCGATAGGTGGGAAACGCGTCCGAACCGTTCGTTTCGGGGTCTGTGTCCTTCAGTTGCTTGTCTTTCACAAAGATGAACGGATTGTAGGCCGTAGCGTAGATGCGGCATTTCTCCATCAATACCTTGCGGGAAATGTTGGCGGGGAGGGTATATCCCAAAGTGATATTCTTGATCTTGATGAAGGAGCCGTCGTGTACTCTCAGCGAAGGATATACCGTTTTTTGTTCGTCTCCCGTTCCGGGACGCGGGAAGTATGCGCCCTGATTGTCCTCTGTCCAGTAATCCACGCCTGCCAGCTGATTCTTGGTCACACTTTGCTCTGCGGTATAGTAGCCGAGCAGGTCACTGTTGATTGTCTGCCCGTAGCGTGCCATTGCAAAGACGGATAAATCGAAGTTCTTGTAGGTGAAGGAGTTGTTCAGTCCGATGATCCAATCCGGATTCGTATGTCCCAGAATTTGTCTGTCGTCGGTGCTGTATTTATGTACTCCGCCGTCTCCGTTTTTATCCACTGTCTCTATCTTGATAAATCCCGGATTTACGCCATATGCATCCAGCGTCTCCTTCGGAGTGTCACTTCCCCAGATACCTGCATATTTATAGCCGTAAATGGCGTGAATCGGTTCGCCGGTAAACAGGTTCTCGGAGATCAGGTCACCGTCGGGCAGCTTGTCTATCTTCTCCTTACTCCAGGTAGCGGACAAGGTCGTGTTCCATGTAAAGTCCTTGTGCTGTATATTGTGGGAGTTCAATATCACTTCCACGCCCTGATTGCTGGTTTGGGCGATATTCTGCCAGATAGACAGAGGAGAACCCCATCCGGTCAGTCCGCTGGTGATGGGCAATATACGCTTGAATAATAATCCTTTGGTGGTTGTTCTGAACCATTCAATGGAACCGTCGATGCGGCTGTTCAGTATGCCGAAGTCCAGACCGATGTTCCAGTTGTACGATTTTTCCCAACCGAGGTCGGCACTGCCGTAAGTCTCCGAGTATTGTGTGAAAGGAACGATTTTTCCATTGACGGAGACTCCGCTGGCAGAATATACGTAGGCTTGTGTAGTGGTGCTGTAAGCGTCTGTTCCGCCAGAGTTGCCTGTGATGCCGTAGCTGACTCTCAGTTTCAGGTTGTCCAGCCAGCTTCGTGTCTTTTCCATAAAAGCCTCGTCGGAAATTCTCCAGGCTATGGCGCCTGCCGGGAAAGCATCCCATTTGTGTCCGGCGGAGAATTGTGAGACACCGTCCCAACGGGTGGAGAAGTTGAATAAGTACTTGCTCTTGTATGAATAGTTGAGGCGGAAAGCAAAAGACATTTTCTGTGTCTGTGCGAAGTCCGATTCCACATGTGGGGAGGAACCCGAAGTCAACCGCCAGAACGACCATTGGTCTACCATTTGTCCGCTTGCGGCAGCCATGTTGCTTTCCGACTGGTTCTTGTTCCACGAAGTGATTAAAGAACCTCCTACCGTATGCGCTTTGGCAAGGGTTGTGCTGTATGCCAGAATGTTTTCCCACGTGTAATTCCATGCGTTGTCATTGGTGATGGAAGCGTGAGGCGAACCTGCATAACTCGGACGGTTGGCGTTGCATTGGTTTCCCCAGTATTGTCCTCGTCGGGAATGGTTCAATGTCCCGTTGATCCGGCTGGTGAATGTGAAATCTTTGAGAGGAGTCAGCTCGACATACCCGCTCATATTCAGGTAAGTGGAACGGGTGTTGTTCGCATATTGATTCTCTATGAAATCTCCCATCGGCGAATACTGCCCTGTGATATATTCGTGATTGATCTTGCCTTCCTCATCATAGGCATCCCCCAACGGGAAAGCGGAGAGGGAGCGGGTAAACGTGTTTTTCACGCCGGAATTCAAATCACGGTACACCAGATTGGAGGTGAAACCGACTTTCGCCCACGAAAAGAGTTGCTGGTCGATGTTGAGCCGCAAAGAGTACCGGTTCAGATTTTCATTGCTGAGCAGGCCTTCTTCCCGGTTGTAGGAGGTCGAAGCGAATATCCTTGTCTTTTCCGTTCCGCTGCTTACCGAAAGGCTGTACTTTTGTGTGGTAGCTGTATTGCCGGAAACTTCGTCTACCCAGTCAATCCATTTTCCGGCATTATACGCATCTGTAAAAGCCTGCTTGCCCAGTAGGGCAGACATATCGGAAGGGAAATCACCGTTCTTATATCGGTATGCCTCTTTCTGGTAAGTCACCCATTCATCCTGAGTCATTCCGTGTTTGTAGTTGGGCGATCCGCTGAAGCCGTAATACGCGTCAAAGTTGATTGTGGCTTTGCCTTCTTTTCCTCTTTTGGTGGTGATAATCACAACACCATTTGCTCCTGCCGAACCGTAAATGGCGGTGGATGAAGCATCCTTCAGAACATCGACACTTTCAATGTCGGAAGGGTTGACCTGACTATAGCTTCCGGGGATTCCGTCGATAATAAACAGTGGCTCGTTATTGCCATATATGGAACGCGAACCACGCAGCAGGATGCTGACTTCACCGCCTACCTGTCCCGATGTTTTGGTGATGTCCATGCCGGGTATCTTTCCTTGAAGGGCTTCCATCACATTACTGGTAGGAGCAGCCAGTACCTCGGCACTTTTGACAGAGGTTACCGCTCCTGTCAGATCCCGCTTTTTGACGGAGCCGTATCCTACTACTACCACTTCGTCAATCAGTCGGGCATCTTCCACCATTGTGATTTCCAGTTTGCTTTTATTACGTGTGCTGACTTCCTGTTCTATGTATCCCATATAAGATACTTTGAGTACTGCGTTGGGCGACACACGCAGTGTGAAGAGTCCGTCTACATTTGTAATGGTTCCGTTGTTTGTGCCTTTTTCTACAATATTAGCTCCGATTATCGTCTCTCCCTGAGAGTTTTTCACTACGCTGGAGATGGTTCTGCTCTGTTGGGCGTAGACTTGTGTGGCTCCGATTACCAATATTCCCCCTGTTAAAAGGAGTAGCAGGTAGAACCTTATCATATAAACTGTCTTTAGGGTAACGTATGTCCCTATGTTTGTTTTATCAGAAAATGATTTCATGTTTTTTGTTTAATTGTATGTTCACTAATTGGTTTTTGAATAGTTAAATCTCTGAATGATTTAAATCTATGTTCCGATTATACCGATTTGATTTACTCCATAGGCTATTAGATTTTATTGGTTAAAACTGCGATTGTACCGTGAATTGACGGTCAATCTCTGAGTGTATGTATTTGATGTGGCGCCACTATCAATATCAGTTTATTTAGACTGATTGGACAAAAATAGGCATAGAGCGTTGTGGATTGAAAAAAAATAAAGTTGACTTTGAATCGGAATGGGTTGATTTTTACTATCTTTGTCTCAATGTAATCACATAAAGAACAATAATATGGATGTCGAAGTAAAAAATAAAGCAAACAGGAGGCACGTCGGACATAACCTGCAAAAGATCCGTGTTTATTTTGGTATGAAGCAGGAGGCTTTAGCGGCTGATCTTGGTGTAAATCAACAGGTCATTTCAAAGATTGAAAAACAGGAGGAAATCGAAGAAGGGCTTCTAAATCAAATAGCTTCTGTATTGGGGATATCTGCTGAGGTGATTAAGGATTTTGATGTTGAGAAGGCAATATATAATATCAATAACATTAGAGATAACACCTTTGAACAAGGAGCTACATCAATAGCCCAGCAGTTCAATCCATTGGATAAAATCGTGGAATTGTATGAACGTCTGCTGCAAAGTGAGAGAGAGAAAATTGAATTATTAAAGAAAAGGTGATTATTATTAGTTGATTAACTAATTTAACTAAGAAATAAATATTATGGAAACAGAAACTTATACAAACAGTTCACATTTGGGGCGTAAAATAGAAAGAATACGCCGTCTTCGTGGTATGACTCAAACGGATTTGGGGGAGTTGCTAGGGGTGACAAAACAGGCTATTTCCAAAATGGAACAAGCGGAAAAGATAGATGATGAGAAGTTAAAACAAGTGGCTACTGCATTGGGGGTTACAGAAGAAGGCTTAAAGAAATTTACAGAAGAAACTGTATTATACTATACAAGCAATTTCTATGAGAACTGCCATGTAAGCGCATCTAATATAGGGCCTATTACTCATGTGGAAAATCTCAATCATTTTTCAATGGACCAAGCTGTGAAACTATTTGAGGAGTTACTTAAAATCGAAAGAGATAAATATGATAAGGGAAAAGAGGAAAGTGCTAAATAATAATAGGTTTATCCTTTTCCTTATTTAGGATTCTTAGAAATATATGATAAAGCTCCATTTAGTTGTTCGGACATTGAAGAATAACTAAATGGAGCTTTAAATTGATAGATATCCTATAAATGTGTTCTAATCAAATAATTGATAGAAGTCAGCAATTGAATTATTGCTTCTTGCCTATCATTTAAAATGGGTTGAATGATTCAATAATGGGCTAACCGATACGCAAAAGAACTAAATCGTCCAAATATGAATTCAAATCATATAAATCTAAAAGTCGTTTATTGGATAAAGAATTCCTATACTAAATTTAGCTCCGGCTTGTGCAATAAATAATCTCTTTCAGTACATAAATTAATTCGTCCGACTATAGCCGGACGCAAGTTTGCCTATAGCCGACGTTACGTTTGCCTATAGTCGGACGCAAAGTTGCCTATAGGCGGACGAATTAATTTATGCACCCGCGGATATTATTTTTTATAGAGAAAATGTTTATTGTGTTCGTCTGTAATGATTGCAGTAACTCGAAAGTAGATTCAAGAAACATCAATAGAGTAAGTAACTCAATCACTCTACTGCATGAACTAAATAATTTATCTCATTAGAGTACATAAATGATCCAAGCAATATGCCATGCAAGTGGTTGATGATAAAACGAAAAAATGGCTTGTAATATTCGTTTGCTTAAAAAAACAGACTCAACGTATCTTAATATTATTTCTGACAGTAAGGACAGTAATAGACAACTCCACCACTTGATGTCTCTTTTATAATCGGATTACCGCATTGGGGACATGGCTTACTCAGTGTATTTTTGGATAAAATGGTTTTATAATTTCCATGATTGCCGAATATATCCATTTCTGTATCTCTGCCTCCTTGTAGAATCATGTTTTTTAGAGTCATTTTAATCGATTGCAATAAAGCCGATTTGTCTATATCTGTCAATGAATTTATTTCTCTTTTAGGATTAATTTTGGCATTGAATAGTATATCCTGCAAAACTCCGTTTCCTAAGCCAGGAATACGTTGTTCTGTTGCCAATAATACTTTTACAGATGATTTTGGCTTCACCCCAACACATAGCTTTTCAAAATATTGTTCGTTGAAATCATCGCTTAGTGGTGATAAGTTATCTAAGTTTTTCTTGTAATATATATCATTATATATTCCAGTATATGCTGCTATTACGCCAAACATCCCTACCGTAAATGTCAGATAAGTATTGTTGTCAAGTGCGAGTAATAGCTGGTAATTGTTTGGCATTTTATTTGAAATGGTGCCATATTTCAGATTTGTCCCATCTCCGAAACTAATCTTAGTTTCTTTATCTAAAATAATATCGACATACATTCCGAAGCTCATTGATGAATTGATTCTCCTTCCAATGAGTAGTTCGCTATATGTAAGGGGATCACCAAAATAGAACGTATTCTTGTGGAATTTTGTCGCATTGAATACCTCTGTGATGACTCTATCTTTTAGAGTCTCATTTATTTGTTTGCTTAATGTCTGATTTTCCGGTAATTCTTTCATGATATGTGGTTTAAAGTATATGCTGCAAATATAGGGAGGATATAATTTCAACCGTTATCTTAAATTGCTATCTTGTATAATGATTGACTATGTTATTAGACTAGTGAACTTTGAAATTTATATCTTTGTTGTCTTATGTAATGATATAGCTTAGCCTAGAACAATAGATGCTGTAATCTGTGAATAAGGATCTGATAATTGTGAACTTTGGTGATAATGACACTTGAAATTTGATAGGTGAATTTGATTAATAAAAGTAGATAACAGATGGATATTGAAAAATTGGTTACATCAGCTGTTACCGGATATATCTCCAAGACTGATTATTTATCTCCTTTTATAAATGAAGTGGATAAAGAATCTTAAACATGGATGGATTAGCAGAACTTGATGCTTTGAGCAGACAAAAAATAATGCAGAGGTTAACACTGCAATATATTTGCTCTTAGGGAATATTGAAAAGGCAAGAACATGCTATAAATAAATAAAAAAGAAAAAAGCTTTCAAGAGTTTTCCTATATGTAGATTTATGAACATGACAGAAAAATAAGTTGATAAGTAAAAGATGTGAATCAGGGAGTTTTGTTGAGAAGGAAAAGACTACTTCAAAAATGATATTGAATCGATTTAAAGTATGAATAGTAATTGCAAACAAAACTTCATCATAGTCACTTTTTTTCATAATACTCTATTACACAAATGAATACAATGCATCTTCTTTTTTTGATATTATGTTTTCTCTCTGTATATTTGAATGTAGCAATCATGCTTTTCTATCTATGATATTGATTGGCACATATGGTGCGACAAATAATTCACATAATGTGCAATAGCTGCTGCACATAATATGAATTAGCTGTTGCACATTGTGTGAGCTAGCATAAAGACGTAAATTTTTTTATAGAATAACAATTTCAAATCAGCAGACTATGTGTCTGTTTGCATTAAAAGAATAAGAAGATGCGTTGTAACAGGCTGAGCAGTTGAATGATAGATGAAAATATGATTTGCTGACAAAGTTTTATTTTATTCATAGCTGCATAGCAATAGGTTTAACGGTGTGAAAGTGGTTAGTTATCTTTGTGTGATTGTTTGATGCAATGTGCCCATTTGGCTTTTCAACGAAAGATTTGGTCAGTGGGATGGAAGATTATTGCCTGCAGCGTAGAACTGAAATGCTCGAATCTTATTGAAAAAGTTGAAAATGTAAGAAATGTGGATGATCAGATTTGGAATTTTAGTTATTATAGTGATAATGATATTATAAATATCAGAAGATTTTGCAGACATCTGAATATTCCCAAGGAAAAATGTCCGGCTTTTCAAAATGTCTGATATAAAGCGGTATTCGGACTCACACCATTCGCATACCTTTAGTTCTAAACTATCTGTTTGGCGGTATGTGACCAGCTAATGCTGCTATTATGCAGTGTTCTATTGTATAGGTGTGTACGCTTTCTGCCTTGAGCAGAGTTTCTAAAACCAGAATCGCTAGTAGGTCTTTAAGATTCGAATGTGATTTGTTTAATGGTTATGAGGGCAGGCACAAGCCTGCCCTCTTTTCAAATTTAAAGGATATCACAATCCTATTTTTTATTTGAATAAATAATAATAATTGCTTGCGGCAAAAAGAGCCAGAAACCGGAGACTGGTTCAATAATACAACCGATTATGGTAAGCAGTAAAATAGAATAACCTAAAAATACGGGTGCCGGTTTTTGTTCTTTTCTGATATAATATTGAAGTGTTTGCCCCAAAAGGATAAGTATTATTCCACAGGTCAAGAACCAAAAGGCGAAACCTTGACTATAATTCTCCCCAATAGAATTTACTAATCCATTTCTGAGCATTTCCGAAAAAGCATCTTTTCCGATAAATAGTGCATAAATCGTATGAATGATTCCTGTCGCTGTTAAAAATGTCCCACTATATTTCCAAAGTTTCATGTTCTTATTATTTATATACTTAGTTAATGCTGCAAATATAAAGGATAGTAAGACACGGGTATTGGATGAATTCGACTTTTTTATTTTGTATAAATAATAGTAGTCTCATTATCGGGTGGTAATGATAAAAAGAAATTTGGAGTACTACCGGATAACTTTTTCACTTCTCTTGATAAATGAGAAGCATCATAATATCCGGCTTTTACTGCTACTGATAAAAGGTTGTCGAATGATTCGTTCCTCAATATTTTAATCGCATTCTTGAATTTTACTATACTATTATATTTTTGAGGAGTGAAACCTGTATGTAACTTGAATTTTCGTTCAAAGTGTCGTTGGCACAGATTAACTTCGTCCATTAAATGGCTTATGGATATCTTGCCTTCATGCGCATTAATTTGATTCACAGCGTATGAGATTTGTGTATCCATTGTATGGTTGCTTTTATATAGGTGTTTTTTCAAATAGCGTTCTATTAAATTAATCTTGCACTGAATGCCCTGTTCTTCGAATAACCTTTCAGCAAAAGAATCGCTAAAAATAGTGTTTAAGTCATTCACACTTAACCTTATATTTGTCAATTCGCTTAGAGAAATTTTCATAAAACGGGATAGTCCGCATGGACGAAAGCGAACTCCAAATGTATTGATAGTACCTGATAATGTTATTAATGCCGAACAGATATCCATGGGACCAACAAAATAAGAATGATAAGGCTGCATGATAATACCATGATTAACAGTGTTTTCTAATATAAACATAAAGTCCGTACATCCATCTGTAGATAGTTTTATTTGCATACCTTGTTCTGTTTGGCCTTTGAATTCCCAATATTTATCAACGTAAGGAGCAAGTATATGGCATGGTAAGTATTCTTTGTACATATTTAGAAAGGGTATCTGTTGAAAAACGATCTGATAGTACAAATATAAGCAATCGTATAGGATTCCTATTGTATGATTTCGACATTTGTATTTGTTTTAGATTCTTTATAATAGGAAAGTTACTTCCTTATAGTGCTGCTTTCGGGTAGACATTGAGTATGCCTCTTTATTCTTTTTACCATCATCCTTGGTTTAAGATATTGTACATCTTGCGTTATGAAAAAGAGCAACTCAAAAAATAACTTTGAATTGCTCTCTTATTTTAGTGATTCGCCTGGGATTCTCCTTGCAGATTTACCACGCTGATATTTAAAACTTTATATTTTCTGCTTCAAGCATATCCCATGAATTATCCCACTAATTTGCTACGTGTTTTTGCGGTAGTTTGCTCATGGAGAATACTGAAGGCAAAGATAGTGTATTTTTGATATCTTTTCAGTGTTGTAGTGACGTTTATGCAGAATGTCATGACATTATGAACACTGGAAATAAAGTGGGAGAGATTATTGTAATTTCTTGAATTAGTTGTATCTTTGAAAAATAGTATAAAGTTGCAATGCGATCAAAAGAATATATTTACTTATTCCTTTGAAAAACAGATGACTATATGAATTTGGTTTATTTTTAATATAATTGACTTTTTATGATAGATTCAGCAAAATTGCCACATTTAATGAAATATATGGGATCAAAAAGAGAACTCCTTGATTTCATAATATCATCTATAAATGATTTGGATATTGAATCTAATTGGTTCTGTGATCTTTTCTCTGGAACATCTGTCGTTGGATGCTCGTTAAAAGATGAATATAATGTTCAAATAAATGACATACAGATATATACTTCCATATTTGCCAACACATATTTACCCAATATAAATAAATTAATAAATTCAACCGAGTTAGAAAAGATTAAAGACAGAGTTTTATTTTATGTTGACGAGTTTTATAGAAAGTACCCTGATTTAATCTTTGATTATAATTCGATTGATAATTATGAAAAATTAACTAAGCTTGAAATTCAACAGCAAAACTTGATTTATAGTAATTTTGAAATAGGATTTCATTTATTTGTGAAGTATTATTCTGGTACATATTGGAGCTATACACAATGCGTCTGGATTGATTCTATTCGTGCAGTAGCAGAAGAGTATAAAGGAAAAAGTGATTATTATATCATACTATCATCGTTAATATATGCTATGTCCTACACATCTCAAAGTACTGGACATTTTGCTCAATTTAGGGATGTTACAGAAAGTAATATGCATGATATAATGTTATATCGCATACGAGATATTTGGACTTATTTTGAAAAGAAATTTCTGGAAATATTAAATATGGTAGACGTGGAAGCAACTAACCGATATACTATTACTACATTAGATTATCTTGATTGCTTAAGGTTGATTGAACGAAATACAATTGTATATGCTGATCCTCCTTATAGCTCCGTTCATTATTCAAGATTTTATCATGCTATTGAAACCTTGATAAGGTATGATTATCCGAATGTTAAATATAAAGGTCGATATCGTGAAGATCGACATCAATCTCCTTTCGGGAAAAAAACAGAGGTGAAAAACGCATTTGGTAAGTTATTTAAAGGTGTCAAAAATAAGAACTCACATTTAATACTAAGTTATAGTGATAATGGAATGATTACTCAAGATGAAATTATGGAAATTGGCAACTCTATTATGGGAAATCAATATAAAGGAGATATTCAAGTGAAAGAATATATACATAGTAAAATGGGAAGATCAGATATTCATTCTATGGGAGTTAATGAACTAATCATATCATATAAAAGACAATAATCATGAATGAGAAAATAAATATCAAAAAGTTAAAGTCATCATGGACAAAGTATGATATTGTCAAGTTGATAGATATAACAGCAGATAATGACTTGGAACCATACATTGTAGGTTTAAAGGCAATTGATACTCCTGTTCTAAAAGGATTTCTTGGCATTAATCATTTGTCCGATGAATTACCTTCTTTTTGGAAAGAGATACAGAACTACCCTAAACAAGTTAGGCTATTTGCTTTTGTAGCAGCGGTATCTATGCATTATTCTTTGCTCAAATTATTAGCTCGATTTTCTTCAAAATCATCCATGACTGGCACTTACAAATATGAACCTAATACAAAGGTTTCGACAAACCTAAGAAGTGCTTTGGTCTTGTCAGGTGCAGCTTTACAAAATTATAGAAGAGAAAAAGAAGTACCGTACACATTAGCTACCTTATTTGAAGATGGTAATGTAGGATTATTAGCTAAAGAATTATTCATAAATAGGCTATGCGTTATTGGGTACAATGAGGCAGAGCTAGTAGCAGATCAAGAATTGTTTTGGGAAGCTTGTGACAAGTCATTTATTATTGATGCTTTATCCTTAGATAAGGAACAGTTTAAGAAATGGACTTTAGGTGAATCATTAGACCCTAAAAAAGACGTTTTTTCCATTAGTAATTTGAAGGTTTATTCTCGATTACCTATGCTTAGGGTTAACCAATGGATGAATGAATGGGATGATATAAATTTTAATTCAGAGGAATTGAGGAGAAAACCTAAACCGTACTTTTATACTTTTAGCATAGATGCTCGTCTTTTAAAACGACTATCTGATGTTCATAGGAGGAATAGTGAAGATAGGACATCCATTCAAAGAAAAAAGAGCGATGCTCGTGTAAAGGAAATAACAAATTATATTGAAGGAGGGTTCCCATGGTCAACTTTGACTAGAGAACAGCAAAGAACAGTAGAGCATGCTAAATTAAAAATGCCAGGATTGCTTCCTACTGCTATCATTATTAATATTCTTTCTCCTAATGAAAAAAGGAATGGGAAAATACTAGAAGCTAGAAATTGTCTCACAATAGATGACAGGTTGAAAGATCAAGATGCTTGGGAAAATGCTAAAGAAGTTCCTTTCCCAATATTAAATATTCCAGAAGGTGTATTTAGTGATGACTGGAATCCAGAACTTAAGCCTATAGAGATAATTGATGGACAGCATCGATTATGGGCATTTGAAGATAATCAAAATTTTAATGGTAACTATGAGTTGCCAGTAATAGCGTTTGATAATCTTGATAGAGCTTGGCAGGCTTATCTTTTTTATACTATAAATATAAAACCAGTAAAAATAAATACGAGCTTAGGATTTGATTTGTACCCTATGCTAAGAACACAAAGTTGGTTAGAAGCGTCGAAAGATGGAATTCTCGCTTATCGTGAAAGTCGGGCTCAGGAATTAGTAGAAGCCTTGTGGGTATCACCACTGAGTGTTTGGCACAATCGCATAAATATGATTGGAGAAAGTGGAGGTCCCTCTATGTCTCAAGCAGCTTTTGTTAGAACTTTTATAAATTCTTTTTTTAGACAAACAAAAGGACTGTATTCATCTAATCTAGTAAAAACCGAGTTACAAGTTCTCAATTGGAATAGAGCACAGCAGGCAGCTTTTATTTTCTTGATATGGGAGAGTATAGAAAACTCTTTATCAAACAATAGTGATTTACATTGGGCTAATAAACTAAGAGAAATAAACCATTCAGATGAAATCGAGTATGATCAAGCATTTGTGAGTAAAGAATCTTTTTTATCTAGAGATCAAGGGGTTCGTGCTGTCATGGTATATGCTAATGATTTTTTCTATACTTTAATGGATGAATCTATTTTCAATTTGAATGTATTTTTATGGGAGGCAGGCATAGATGACTTGTCTATTAATGATGAATCACTTCAAATGGCAATACAGTTATTTAAGAGAAATGAGTTGTTTATGAATTATTTGCACCAGTTCGCTGAACTTGTTGTAAAAATAGATTGGAGAACGCCTAGTGCTCCTTTTGACAGAGAAGAAGACAGAAGAAATCAATTGATATATAAAGGTAGTGGAGGATATACGGAATTTCAAAAAGCTTTGAAAGCTGTTTTCGAAGCAGAAACAAGTGATTTATTGAAGGAAGTTGTATCAAAAATGAGTTAGAGATGCCGATAAATAGATTAATTAATAATGCTGATATTGAAAAGGTTTCTGAAGGTCTCTTATCGGTAAAAAATAATTGTTTCATTAATAAGATGCTTCTGTCACCAACAAATCCATTATTATGTAATAATCCTGGAGGAATAATAAAAAATCAAGTGGGTTTATCTGCTGATTCGTTAAAAGAATATATGTCTGTTTGTACGTTTGTGCATACAATTGATGGTTGGTCTTATTTAAGTAATGCGATTAATGCTTTTTTAAATGGTGAGCCTTCAATAACAGTACATCTATCATATTATGCAGAACTAAGGGCTGCTATGGCTTTCTTATGTACAGAAGGGATACTGATAGCAAACAATGAGCAAGCGTGTATAGATAGTTCTAATAATATATATATACCTAGTTGTCAGCCAAAAAGTATGCGAATAACTCGAACAGGAACACACTCTGCGACATGGGATATTATTAATGAATGGATATTAAATAGTACAAAACAGACGAATGTACTTGAATATTTTACATATAAAGGACGTACTTTCAAAGAACTAATATCATTTATTCCTCATGCTGCAAATACTAATTCGGGGCAAGTTGCTCTTGTGAAAAAATGGTTGCAAACATGGTGCTTTGATATTAGAAAATATGAAGAAGATCGAGAGGGGCGGAATACTTCATCTTATAATGCCAATATTGCTCGAAATTTCACTCCTAATAATCTGCGAGATAGTTTATCTATATTGAACGAATTTTGGTTACTTTTGGAACCATCAGCTGATAATTTCTCTAAATTAGATCAATATCTTTTTGCTTTATATTTAAAGGAAGTTTATAATAATGCAGTTTTAAATGGTTTTTCTATCACTAAAGATGATTTTATCAAAGGGCTATATAATAATAGTGGTTTGACTGAAGATCTATTTTTATCTAGAGTTTTTATAAATGATGAAGAAAGTTCGTTACTTAAATATGCAAAAGATCATCAAATTGATCCTGGAACAGGAGAAGTTCATTCACTAACAATTATAGCCCGAGCTATTCTTTTACTTCGATTTTGTTGTGGTGCATGCTCTTTCTTATTTAAGAAAAACAGCATATCAAAAAATGATTTGGATTTTTATATACATAAGGTAGGTCAAAGTTATGGGATATGGGATACTGTAAATCCTGAGGATCTCAGGGACCTATGGACGGACATAAATGATTTACTGATTGATTTTGAACAATATTTTGAAGCCAATACTCCATCAAATATATATAATTTAAAGACTACATTTACTGGATATTCAGAAGTATACACACAATTCTCAAGAGCTGGACTTTGGGGCTTGGGATTATGAGTAAAATTACAATTTATTTATTGTTAAGTGAGTGGGTATTGTTAGTTTATATTGAGAATTTTTATGAATTTAATTCTGAAATTGTACAGAGTCAAACTTTCATACATTTATAGTATAAGATAATTGTGCCCCCTACTTAAATAAGTAATTTATAATAAAGTGTTAGATTTTACGTTTTTTCTTCTTTTTGTTTTTAAATATAACAAACTGTTCCTCAGAACAGGATAGTTCTGTTATGTTGAGTGACGAAAAAGAAAAGATTAAGTTATTCTTCTTAGAAGTTGAATTGATAGATAATTTTTCTTCTTGTTGAATGGCAATATTGTTATGTAAGCCCCCGATAAAGTACCCGTATAAAAAAGAATCGCTATAGCAAATCGAACAAAGCTATAGTGATTCTGTATTTATATTCTTGTTTTTCGTTAGAGTATTATTAGAGTTCTTTGGAGTTTCCCGATTCCCAGCAATGGGGTAGCAGCTCTTTTAGGTCTTTCTCCTTGTTGGCTGCATAATACGGCAATAGTGCAATCACCTCCGTGAGCCATTCCCGGGGGTTAATGTTGGAGGCTTTGCATGATGCCAAGAGCGAACAGATTATGGCAGTGTTCTGCGCGGCTTCATGGTTTCCACAAAATAAGAAGTTTTTTCTTGATAAGGCTATCGGACGAATCGCATTTTCGGCCAGATTATTATCTATTTTAAGCCTGCCGTCTTTCAGATAATTCCTCATACGTGGCCAAAGTTGATACGCGTAAGCGATAGCTTGCCCCATCCGGCTTTTAGGAAGCACTTTCGGATAGGCTGTTTCCATCCATTTTTCCAGTTGCTCAAGTATGGGAAGTGCCTGTTCCTGTCTTCTAAGCATGCGTTGCTCATAAGTGAGTTCCTCCTGGTCGGCAATCTGTTCGATCCGATAGAGTTGCTGTATTTGAGCCAGAACATATCCGGCCAGGGATTCATTCTCTTCTTTGGCAACCTCGTAATGTCGCCTTATGTGGGCAAGGCATCCGACAAGGCACACCTCTTTCTTACCCTCAAAGATGTTGTAGGCCGCATAGCCGTCACTTTGAAGATATCCTTTGAAGGTTTGTAATAATTTCCAGGCTGTTTCCTGTGAGCGGGAACCGTCATCATAATGAAAGAAGACCAATCCATCCATAACCGCCCTGACTATCCACAAGTATTCCTTAACCGCTTTATGATTCTGTTTGTTGATAACCGGTAATGTCGTTTCGTCCACCTGGATATAGTCGGCCTTCAATACCTGTTTCTTCAACTCTTCATAGAGAGGTTTAAGTAATTCACAGGCAGGTTTGAACCACCCCTGAAGCGTGTTTTCCGAGATCTTCAGGCCTAAATGGTGAAACTCACGCACCTGACGATAGAATGGTACATGATATTCATATTTTTGCAAGAGGATTTCAGTGAGCAGGCTGGCACCGGGAAGTCCCTTGTAGATAGGCAATAGCGGAAGAGGGGCTATAATAACACTGCCCTGATGCCCCTGAGGCAAACTTATATTGTCTTTCAGGCCATACTTGGGACGTATGATCTCTTTTACGTATAATTTGCCCGGTTCAAATTCAAGTGTACGTGTGCGTTCCTCGCCTATGCGCTTGTATTTATCCGGATCGACTCCTTCGGGTTCTATGACAATCTCCACTACAGGAAGGCCATCCAACATGTTGCGGTTCTGACGCACTTTCTTTTTGGGAGTCGTCGAGCAGACAGGTTCTTGGGCTGCGGCTTCTTCCGGTATTTCGTGTTCCAACGGCTGAACAGGTGGATCGAACAGTGATAGCTGGTTCGGATCCAGATGGGCTAATTTCTCGCTCTTACGGCCGAATAACTGACGATTTAACCAGGCTACCTGAGCCAGCAGTTCCTGAAGCTTATTTTGCAGCTGTTCGTTCTGCCGGGTCAGACGCTCGATTGACTCAGACTGGGAGCTATTAGCCTGCTGGAGTGTGGCCACCAAAAGTTCTAATGTTTCTGTCTGAGTCATTCGTCATACCTGTTTTGAACAATACAAAAATACAGAAAAGCAACCGTATAATCAAGGTTTCACCTGCTGTTTTTCAGTACTGCATGTCACTTTTTCGTAACGCTTTCAGACGTTTGAGCCTTTTGGAAGGTTCGTCGTTGATTCCCTCTACCATCAGAACCAGGTCACGCCACTGCATAGGGTACGACTTGCTTTCTTTGTCATAAGAGGGAAGGCGGAAAGTGCCTTCTTCAAGTCGTTTTATGTACAAAACCAGTCCGCCATCTTCCGCGTGTAGCAGTTTCATTGTAGTGCGCTGGCGGTTGATAAAGATAAACACATCACCTAAACGGACATCATATCCCATTTTATCATGAACAACCCCGCATAATGAGTTCATACCTTTACGCATATCTGTCTTACCCGGACAGAGAAAGTAGCGCATCGTGTCATTCAGGCAAAACATGGCGATTGCAGAGTTGAGTGAGCAATTGCATGGCCGCCTGGGATTCAGCCATACCACTGAAGTGGGCGATAATACCACCGGGGAACTCTATCCGGATCTCACCCGTTTGTATAGCGCCACTATCACAGGCAGAGTGGGAAGCAGGTGAAGAGGTGAGGCTAACCGGTGCAAACTCCTCTAAAGAGGAAGAATGCCTATCCATATGATAACGCCTCGATAGGCCAAACTTTCCTTTCCAATAGTAAAAGCTTGATTCGGTATAGGCTTCATTTATACAGAAGTCTTTTATCGTCAAACCGCTACGCTGTTGACGAGACAGGATTTCAATGAATTCTTCTTTACTCATTTTTTGCATAGTCTTTTTTCTGGCAAAGATCGAGACTTAAAGATACAAAGACAACGGGTACTTTATCGGGGGCTTACATTGTTATCTGTATTGAAAACTTGTTTTTCTTTCACTATATTGAATCTCTTGCTTTTTTCGTTCAAGCTATTCAACTGTAAGCTCCCGATAAAGTCCTCGTATAAATTATAGAATCGCTATATACATCTAATAAGTTTATAGCGATTCTCTGTTTATAATATGCTTTTCATTAGAGTATTGTTAGATTTCTTTGGATCTTCTCAGTTTCCAGTAATTGGGTAGCAACTCTTTTAGGTCTTTTCCCTTATCCCTTGTGTAATATGGCAACCAGGCAATTATTTCGGTAAGCCATTCTCTAGGGTTAACTTGAGATGCTTTACATGATGCCAATAATGAACAGATGACATCTGTGTTTTCCGCCGCTTCATGATTTCCACAAAACAAGAAGTTTTTTCTCGATAAAGCTATTGGGCGGATTGCATTTTCAGCCAGATTATTATCAATTTTGAGCTTGCCGTCTTTGAGGTAATTTCTCATGCGTGGCCAAAGGGTATAGGCATAGGCAATGGCTTGTCCCATCTGGCTTTTAGGAAGCACTTTCGGATAGGTTGTTTCCATCCATTGTTCCAGCTCGTCAAGAATAGGAAGAGCCTGTTTCTGCCTTTTTGACATTCGCATTTCAGGGGATATTCCCTGTATGTCGGCCGCCTGCTCTATCCGGTAGAGTTCCTGTATTTTGGCCAGAACGTACTTAGCCTGAGACTTATTTTCCTCTTTGGCGGTCTCATAGTGACGCCTGATATGGACAAGGCAACCCACAAGGCACACCCTTTCCTTACCTTCAAAGACGTTGTAGGCCGCATAACCGTCACTTTGAAGATATCCTTTAAATGGTTCCAATAAGTTCCGTGCCGTTTCCTGTGAACGGGAACCGTCATCATAATGAAAGAATACTAATCCGCTGGTTACCGCCCTGACCATCCACAGATATTCCCTGACAGCTTTGTGGCTTTGCTTGTTGATGATAGGCAATGTGGTTTCATCCACCTGGATGTAATCGACTGCCAATACCTGCTTCTTGAGTTCATCATACAAAGGCTTTAGCAGCTCACAGGCGGGTTTGAACCAGCCATGAAGCGTGTTTTCCGGGATTTTCAAACCTAAGTGATGGAACTCCCGTATCTGACGGTAGAATGGAACGTGATACTCATACTTTTGCAGGAGAATTTCTGCCAGCAGACTGGCACCCGGAAGTCCCTTATAAATAGGCAACAGTGGAAGATCGGCTATTACGATACCATCCTGATATTCCTGGGGTAAAGCGGTATTGTCTTTCAGTCCATATTTGGGACGTATGATTTCCTTTACATATAATTTACCCGGTTCAAACTCAAGTGTACGTGTATGTTCCTCGCCAATCCGTTTATACTTTGTAAGATCCAGGTCTTGCGGTTCTATGACAACTTCCACAACCGGAAGTCCTTCCAACAGTTTACGGTTCTGCCGTTCTTTCTTTTTAGTAACCATAGGTGTTGTAGTTTGTTCAACTACAGTTTCTTCCAAAGGTTCCGGTTCTAAGGATTGGACCGGCTGTTCAAACAGGGATAGCTGATTTGGGTCTAGACGGGATAACTTTTCACTCTTACGACCAAAAAGTTGTCGGTTCAGCCATGCTACCTGAGCCAGCAGTTCATCCAGTTTGTTTTGTAACTGTTCATTCTGCCGGGTCAGCTGTCTGATGGACTCAGACTGACTGGCGTTAGTCTGTTGGAGTGTGGCTACCAAAAGTTCTAATGTTTCTGTCCGAGTCATTATTTATGAGGATTTTGAACAATACAAAAATAAGAAAAAACTCTTACTTAAACAAGGTCTGGTCCATTGAGTTTCACTGTTATATATCACTTTTTCGTAACGCCTTCAATCGCTTGAGCCTCTTAGCGGATCCGTTATTGATTCCTTTCACCATCATGACCAGATCACGCCACTCCATGGGGTATGATCTGCTTTGCTGATCATATTCGGGCAAGCGGAAGGTTCCTTCCTCCAGCCTTTTTATATACAAGACAAGATCGCCATCTTCCGCATGCAGAAGTTTCATCGTGGTCCGCTGCCGGTTTATGAAAATGAATACGTCACCTAAACGGACGTCGTAGCCCATCTTGTTATGAATGACTCCACATAATGAATTCATGCCTTTGCGCATATCTGTCTTACCCGGGCAAAGGAAATATCGCATCGTATCATTCAGGCAAAACATGATGACCGTAAATTTGAGTGAGTAATTGCATGGCGGCATGGGATTCAGCCATACCACTGAAGCGGGCTATTATGCCACCAGGAAACTCTATTTGAATCTCCCCGGATCCCATAGCTACTCTATCATAAGACGGGTTGGATGTGGACGGGGAGGTCAAATTGATAGGAGCGAACTCTCCGGAAGAGGATCTTTCCCCATGATAAGGTCGTGAGAGACCAAACTTTCCTTTCCAATAATAAAAACTAGATTCGGTATAGGCTTCATTGACACAGAAGTCTTTTATCGTCAAACCGCTTCGTTGCTGACGGGATAGAATTTCTAAGAATTCTTCTTTGCTCATTTTTCGCATAATCTTTTTTACGCAAAGATCGAGCGAAAAAAGATACTAGACAACGGGTACTTTATCGGGGGCTTACCATTTTATAATAGATTCAGGAATTTGTCATCTTTTGCGAATCCGTTGTTAATCCAGTAGGTGGACGATTCCGGCATAATCGGCGGGAATATCATCGATGCTGTAATTGGGCAATACCATGAACCCACCGCATGACACAACGGGAGCTTTTGTCACCGACACTGTTTTAACCACGTACTTACTCTCGATATCAGGTCCACAACCGTAATTCAGGTAGGGAGCAATGTACGCTCCTTCCCAATCGGCAAAGTCTTTGAGTAGTACAAATAGAATCTCTTGTTTCATTATTCGTTGTATTTTAGATAATTTATTTTAATCATTTATACCATGTTTATACGGGCAGACATTTCGGCATTGCCAGCAACGAAGTTCCAATACACCTTTTACGGTAATATAGCAAACTTTCCGGCATCCTTTTTGACTAAAATTGTTTTCGTCTGTGAGTGCTCCCGAAGGACAAAGATCGACGCATAGGTTGCAGTTGTTGCAAACCTGGTATGTCGCCAATGGATCGGGCTCTAATTCCAACGAGGTTACTACTGCCGTAAACCAAAGCAGATTCCCGTACTTATCATTGGTAAGCAGGTAGTTGCGAGCTATAACTCCAAGCCCGGCAAGTTCGGCAGCATGTTTAAGTGACACACGCGAGCGGAAATGTCCATCTACGAATTTACCGCTAAGCGAGACTATCGACACGGCTTTGTATTTGAGTCCTTTGAGTTCGGCTGCTACATCCGCAGCAACCTTATCCATCTTTTTAACTGCCTCATTGCGTATATCCGTATATGTTCGTATATCCTGTTCGAGAATATCTTTGGGCAAAACCATTCCAAGAGAGATGACCGACTTAGCCGTTGGCATAACATCGGTTGGGTGATATCCTTTCGGAGCATTTACAAACCGCTCGACCGAGGCAACTCCCACCAGATCAGCTCCAAACGAGCGACATAACTTTTTAATCTCTTTATTTGTCATTTTTTGCAGTTGTATTATATCAAATAATCCCCAGTGCTATTGCGATAAAACTAGGACCATTGATTACCCCATGTAGAAATACTCCTGTCCATGTGTTCTGTGTCTTTTGTACCACATAAGGCTCTATATACAATAGCGGTAATAACATAACAAGTAGTTGCCAACCAAACGCTATATGAAAAATAGCCCAACCAGTGCCATGTAATATCCACGTTTTGTCTTCGAAAGTCTTTTCTTGCCGAGGTAACAACACACCTCTCCAAAAGAACTCTTCGCCTCCGATATTGAGCAACCAATATGGGAACCATGCAAGCAATAGCCAATATCTTCCCGGTGAAAGCGGATCCAAAGTCATAAACGACGGAGTATGGTTGAAATCCGAAAAAAGGACTTGCATCGCAATCATAATTCCACTTGTCAAGAGTCCGATTACCACCAACGCCAGAAGTGAATAACGCCAATCTCTACGACTCATAGGTCTGAATCGTAGTCGCTCCACAAAGGTCTCTTTTGTGAATTTGCCCCCTTCTTTGCGAAGCGTCATCACGCCGGCAATAATAAGTGGAGTGAAAACTCCAAGCCCTCCGCAAATAAACCAGAAGATAATGGACTCCAATCCGGCAACTTCCGAAAGAAACGGAATGCATAAGTGGGTCATCACCCCCAAAAAGCATGGCTGCCGATACGAATATCAGTGTCGATGGCATTAATCTCAATGGTTTCATTTGTATTCTATTGCTTATTATTTACAAAATTTCTTATATTCAATCGACAGAATGTTTGGCAAAGAATAATCCTTTCCGATTCAAATCCAATTTCTTCATTTGGAGAATAATACAAGTCTCTTCGAAAGGAACGATAATCAAGAATGGTAATATAAACCATAGGAAAGAGAAGCTACCCATAAAAATATAAATAAAAGGAATACAGTATATTAATAAGCCTACAATTTTATTCCCGATAGTATGAATTGCACCAAGTTGATAAAACTTGCTGTAAATACGCTATAATTTGTTGGGTGTATTGAGGTTGTTCTCTTACTGATATTGTATTCATAATGTTGTCTATTATATGTTCCTTTTTCTATTTGCAGCAATTATAACTAATGCTTGCGGCAAAAACAGCCAAAAACCGGAAATCGGCTCTATGATACATCCAACCACAGCGAACGCCAAAATACAATACCCCAAAATCAGAGGTGCGGGTTTCTGCTCTTTTTTGATATAGTATTGGAGTGTTAGCCCCCAAAGAATAAGTATAATCCCACATACTAAAAACCAAAGGGCGAAAGCACGGCTGTAACTATCATCTGTGGAGTTTATTAATCCATCTTTTATCATGTCCGTAAAGTCTTCTTTCCCAAGTAATAGTGCATATACTGTGTGGATTGCTCCTGTTATAACAAGAAATGTCCCACTGTATTTCCAAAGTTTCATATTTTCATTCATTGTCATAGATAATATTTTATAAATGTACTTTTATAGTCTTTATTACTTTCTCTTTTTGTTATAGTTCTGATGGAGTTGTGTTTGCCAAATTTTTAGCTTCTTTTACAAAATGGGAAAAGTCGGTATATCCCAATTCGTCGTATAAATCATAACTACCATTTGCACGATAGTTCTTCAATGCAGTTTTAAAGCGTAAAGCTTTAAAGCATTGTTTGGGTGATATACCTAATACTTCTTTGAAATATCTATTGAGTGTAGGATTTGACACCCCAACTTCCTTACTTACTGTGTTCAATTTGTAATTACGGTTATTATTGATATGGTAAATTGCTTTTATTACAGTGTTGAGTTTGAAATCAGAACTAAAGATTTTCATATTACTTAAAAGCCAATTCTCTACAAACTGAACTCGCTCGGCAAAAGAGCTTTTTAATTTTAGTTCGTCTATTACTTTTTGATTTAGATACTTTTGCAGAGACAAATGATTATCCACCAAAGTTGAAATATCTTTAGACAAACAGGAGTACAAAACTCCCGGCTTGAATTTTATTGAAAATTCATGGGTTCCGGGAGCGTGTATTACAGTGATCGCTTCTGTTAAGCTACCAGATATCTTATCACCCGATGTATCAATTATACCATGTTCACGATGTACTTTGAATGTCTGACTACTATCGGAGATATAAATTGAAACTAAGATATTAGCATTGGGCAAAGCCACAAGTGAAAATGGAGTTATAGAATTGTTAGGAGTATATATTTCAAAATAATACTCAACAATATCCTTTAATTCAAAACAAGGATATTTAATCTCTACCTGTTCTTCATCTTCAAATATGACTTTACTCTTTACCATGTTTATTTAGTTAGGTGATATAATACCTGAATACCAAGCCCGAATGTCATCATTCGCTCTTTTTTGTTGGTTAATAGCTGTTGTGTCCAATCAAGCAATCCACCGTCAGCAATTTCAATAGTATTGCCGCCGATCACTATTTGCTGCTTTATTCTGAAACCATGGTAATAGTTATTATCATGTTCCGGTGCTATAACCAAGACCTCAAGATTACTATTCTTTTTCCGGACATACGATATTGATTCCATTATAAGCGGGCTTTGACTGTCATAACCTTTGCATGGAATAATCTCATAATATATTTTCTCCACACCGTAACTTTTACATATCTCATACGATGTAGTTAAATGTTTTAATAATTCTTCTTTCTCAAAATTAAAGCTACCAGTATCTCTACCACATGAAATAAGGGCGAGAACAGTAAAATGAGGAGTGAAATTAGGATTATTAAATACCTGTGTCCTTATTACCCGTGAAATGTTGCTGTAATTATAGGTTTTGTTATCTAATTCTCCTTTTTTCTTTAACGATGCGTAATGTAATGCTATTGTATTCGTCGGGTCTGCCTGTACTTCTGTGTTTCTTAAAGAAGTAAGGACTTTTTTCTGATCTACTGTTGCTATAACACTATTTGTCCCAAACTGAGCGACCGGGGAAAGTTCTATGGGTTCAAATCCTCTACCTGCTATTAATTTATAGCACCGTAATTCTTTTTCTTTATATTCTAAAACATCTTCTAATAAGGCGGGCTTAACAAGCTTGTTACCCTCATATTTACTTAGTAAAGACGAGGGAGTTTCCTGCTGAACACGCTTGTTAAAAATGTCCAGTAAAACAGTGTTCAGTTCCGACCCGCTTAATTCATCGGACAACACTTTAGCTATATCCTGCAAATCTAACTTACTAATAAGGTGATCGCCTATATCTTTTTTCATTTTTTCCTAATACTATATAAATGTTCATCAACTATTTGTCCCTCTTTTATAACTGAGGACTTAATAATGGCTTCCTTTTCAAAACCTGTTTTTATTTTGTAATCGTATCATTTTAATGTACTTATTGTTTTTTGCAAAGGTAATCTCATATGTCATATTAATAAGTGTAAAAATGAATCAATCTGCTAATTTTTTTAATAGCCTAATCATTAATCAAATTTGTTCTAATAGTTAATCCTGAATTTTATCTTTTAGTTCTTTTTTTAATTCTGATGGAATATCATTCCAATGTAAGTTTAATAGAGCTCCTTCTAAAGAATAGAGATAATAGCACACAGGTATAGTCTTTTCAGGATGTTGTTCACGTATCTTTATAAAAGCTTTGACAGATGTTGTTTCTGCAAGATCGGCTAAAGTGAATATACCAATTTCATTAAGGTATTTCTCGATTGTTGCACCTATATTCTTCGCATTTCTTAAATTGTTGTCTATTTTTGATTTCATTTTTACTATGGATTACGTAATATATATCTTCTTTCTACAAATTCGGTAATATTTTATCATTTCGGCAATACTTATTCTACAATGATTCAATAGATCGCTTTAAACATCTAATCGGTACCCAACCTTCCTTGGTTGAATTTTCTTTTCGACACCATAACCAACCATTTAGGTATCTTGAGCCGATTACTATCTCGTCTTGATTTACTGGTAACTCATAAGCAGAATAGTCTTCTAATGCAATAGCTATTTGCCATTCATTCGGTAAGGTCTCACATACGTTCAAAATTTGTATAGGTACCCAACCTGTCATTCCATTGCCCGCTATGCACCAAACCCAATTTACCCATTCTGGATCAGTTTCTTTTATAGCTAAATTGACTACAACTTTTTCATCTTTCTTTAATATAATAGGATTTTTATAGCTTTCAACCCATTTGCACACAACAATATATTTATATAAATATTTCATTATCTTGTTATTAAGTTGTTTTCAATAGTTGCTTTTATATTTTTAGCGATTTATTAAATCGCTGGTTATATTTAACTTCATCTTTACTGGTTATTACATAAAGTATTGACAGTTGCTTTATGCTATGTAATTCCATGCCGCGAAGTTAAAACATAGAGTTTTTCAAAAATAGGAAAAATCGGACATTTTATTCAGCAGCGATCTTTAAGGGCGTTTTACCGTAAAATAATTTAAACTCTTTTATGAAATGAGTTTGGTCATAGTAACCAAAATCATAATATGATTTTTCGGATTTTATTAATTTAACTGAAGGGTCAATCTTTAAAAGATTTTGAAAACGAACAATTCGGCAAAAAGACTTGGCTGTATCTCCTATGTAAAAATTAAAAAGTCGTTGTAAATGACGACTACTTATTCCATCATTCAAATCTTTCTCAATAATAATCGATCCTTTGCTTTTTAAAATAGTTTCTAATGCACAGAAAAATCTATTATCAAAAGGTTTATCTATTTTATTTATGTGCTTAATAAAATAGATATTGAGTTCATCGCACAAATCCTGAAGGCATAAGCATCTATCTTTCGATTGTTGAATTACATTGTATATACAAGGTTGCACGGTATTTAAACGTTCGTAATGGTTGCTTAATTCTGACGCATCTATATTAAATAGTGACGGAAATATACCCGGAAGAAACCGTATTCCGAAATAATTGAATTCTTTATCAATGCCAATCTTCACAAAAGAATTGCAGTACCCCATTATATATGTTTCATCATAATTTGTACAATTAAAAACGATATCAATACACCCATCAGCAACTACACGATAATTGTATATATCATCTAGTGGCTTAATAGTCTTTAGATTCCAATAACAATAAATAAAGTCTTGTAGTTGTGCGTCAGGTGGCAACTCAATATATGAGACCTCGCCATTAGTTCCTATTACTGCTGGCTGTACTGGAGTGTACAGGCTTCTTATGTTGTATTCCAATTTCAAATTACGAGTGCTAACTTAGATTATTACTTTATCAACTTTATATATCGGCTATCTCTCACTATAAATCAAAAGCTGACATAGCTTTAAAATATTCGGTGTAGAAATCTATGCATTCCTTTACTTTATTTGTATGGATCGTAATTGAAAGGTCTTTGAACTTCATGCTGACTACATTTATAAATTGTTGCAATATAGTAAAATTTGGAGTGTGCTCATGATATTTATCATGAAGATTTAAGTGTTATTGGGGAAACTATCACCCAAACAAATCATGTCTTATGAAAAGAACTAATGAAGATTATCCATCCTTCAATCTGTTTTCCATTGTCGGCACATGGGAAAGCGTTAATCTGAATCCTACGGTTATCATCTACCGGAACGGTAAAGAATATCTCCTTTCTATTGTATATGTATCGGAAACCACCAAGCAGGCTTCACCCGCTACTTATGAGATACAGCAAGATGGTAGCCAGTATTTTATTGCCACTGCATCCAAACGGCTCTCTGTAGATTATGACCCGGCAAAAGATGTACTTAGCATCTCATCATTGGGGGACTATCTGCGCAACTAGCCTGCTATCTAGAGATCTTGAAATCAATATTTCAATAAAACAATCTTTCAGTCATGGAACTAATAAATAAAGATACCCTACAAATCAAAGAATTTATTTCTTCGCTCGATTCGATGCTGGACGGCATTGAATCTATTGTAAAGCACTACAAGCCACACTTGAACGGGGAACGTTTTCTTTCTAATAATGAGGTTTCCAAGAAACTGAATGTCAGTCTACGAACCTTGCAGGAATGGCGAGATACGGGGCTAATCCCCTTTATCCAGATAAAAGGTAAAATCATCTATCGTCAAAGTGATATTGATAAGTTGCTCCAAAAGCATTACTTTGAAGGTTGGAAAGAATAACCTGCTAGCCCTGAGAACATTTTTTTTCAGAATTTAATTTGAATCATTGACTTTGCCAGTGAAGTATTTAGTCTGTGCAAGTTTTTAGATGAAAATACGCTCGAATGAAATGAGAGGAAGATTTTTATCCAAAGTTCTCCTTTATTGTCTTTTAGCAAGTGTTCAGGTGATAAGTCTTTCACATCGCTGAACGCCAAACCGGTATAACTGCAAAAAATGAAAACGTCTCGTACCTGTTCTACTCGTTTAATTGTGAACTCTTTAGCGAGAATGATTTTAATCTCGTCCATTGTCAGAAATTCAGGATATGTTTCTTTCAGTTTGAAACGATAGTAAGCGAATGGATCTTTCTTTATCCAGTCATTTTCCAAGGCAATGCGGATAATCTTCTTTAAGTTCTTTAATCGGGTGATAGCGGAGTTCTGCGCACAACCTTTTTCAATCTTCAAGAAAGCATCGAACTTAGAAATGAAGTTGGCTTCCAAGTTGTTCAGGGCAATATCCGATAACTGATATTCTTTCTTAATGAATTCCTCCAAATATCGGGTAGTGGTTTCATACCGTTGAACGGTTTTACTAATAAAGTCTTTACCGATTAGCTTGCGGCTTTGTTCGTTATGCTCCCTGAATACCTGTAATAGCGTTTTGTTATCTTCGTCCACATCATAATACGGTTTTCTAACAAGATCAACAGTGATAACCTTGCCGGAAGTTTCCAGTTCTCTATAAATTTGATGTACGTGGGAACGTGTGATTTCTAAGTAGTGGTTCGGTTCCACCGACATACGGTCTTTGCCTTTTGAATTCTCTTTAGCCTGATTCCATAGGTCTACAGGACAGCTTCTTTTGATAGAAATGTCTACTATACAGCCATTTACGGTGATTCTCATGCATACGAGTGCTTCACCGTTCTTTAATTATTCTCTTCCAAAGTACGACCATGCAAAAAGCTATGAATCAGCGAGAAAGATGCAAATTCGTGGGACTTTTTTCGATTAAATTTTAGTCCCACGATTTATCCACCGATAATATGCTTGAAACGGCTATTTTCTGCTACCTGCCAAAAAAAAGAAATCCCCGATAATACTTGATTATCAGGGATTTGCTTGATTTTTCTTTTGTTTTCAGTGATCCAGCTGGGGCTTTCACCGTAGCGGTCTATATCTTTGATTTATAAGCTCTTGTAAACCTTAAAAAATTGTACCGTAACGAATTAGTAACGATTTATAGGAACGCTTGTTGTCAGTGAGAGGCATTCGTTTGTCAGCCGTTCTCTGATGCCGCAAAGATAGAGCATTACTTTTTATTTTCCAAACATTTGATTATTAAATCTTTAAAAAAAGATCCCTAGTGCAAGGGGCGAACCTATATATATGGATAGGTTTGCCCCTTGCACCGGGCGGATGTTGCATCAGTCCTACAGCCTTTCCGTCCGCCTCGATACCGCCGTTTATGTGAAGTGGTTCCCCCTCCTTTTTCGCTGAACCGAAAAAATCATGGTGTAGTACACGTATAGTATCCCATGCGCTGCCTTTTATTGTTATTCTTTTGCAGCAAACATTAAAAATTAAGTTTGTTATGGAAGTTATTACATTTGAAAGTGAAGCGTATAAAGCGCTTGTAGGGAAGATTGAAAAAATCGCCGGGTATGTAGCCGAAGCGCAGCTGCCTTCGGAAGAAAAAAAGGAGACTTGGCTGGACAGCAACCAACTGGCGGAAGCTTTAGGGATCAGTACACGTACATTGCAACGCCTGAGGGATGAAAACCTGATCAGCTACTCCATGCTGCGTGGACGGTGTATGTACAAGCTGTCGGAGGTCGAACGCTGTCTGGAAGAGCGTACCATTCGGTGCAAGCCTCAAACATTGGAGGATTTTCGCAAGAACTACCTAACGAGAACCGGCAATGATAAGAAAGGATGATATACTGAAAATGACGGAAAAGGGCATTTCCGTATTCCGCTATTACCTGCCGGTGGACTTCAAGGTGGGAAAGAACTTCCTGAACCCTTTTTATAAGGATACGAAGGCTTCGTGCAATATTTATTACGAACGCAAGGCCGGTGTGTTTAAAATGAAGGATTTCGGGAACGAGGATTATTCAGGGGACTGCTTTGAACTGGTGGGCAGGCTGAACGGCCTTAGCTGCAAGGAGCCTAAAGAGTTTGTCGAGATCATGGAAATGATAAACCGCGATCTGCATTTGGGGCTGTCCGCACATGAGGAATATCATGTGAGCCATAGCAAAGTCCCCCAAAAGAGTGAAGTGGTATCGGAAGAACCGAAAGCGAAAAGCGTCCGGCCTTATACTGTCGTGCAAAAGCCCTTTACGGCTGCGGAACTTGCCTTTTGGGGTAAATCGGGAATCGGGGAAAATGTTCTGAAAGCGTACCGGACGGTATCGCTGAAGAAGTTCAGCAGCGAGAACCAGGAAAGGAAGCCTTTTTCCTGCATGACAAGCGTCGATGAACCGATGTTCGGATATATGGGGAAACAGCATATCAAGGTTTACCGTCCGTGTTCACAAATGCGGTTCCTGTACGCCGGTGATTTTGGCGACAACTACTGTTTCGGGCTGGAGCAGCTGCCGGCAAAGGGTGATCTGCTCTTTATCACAGGCGGGGAAAAGGATGTGATGAGCCTGGCGGCACACGGCTTCCATGCGATCTGTTTCAATTCGGAAACGGCTTTTATCCCTGCGGCTGTCATACACCGGCTTTCGTTCCGGTTCAAGCATATCATCCTCCTCTATGATGTGGACAGTACCGGACTGAAAAGCTCGGCGAAGCGTGAAGAGGAGCTGAAGGAATACGGGATTAAACGATTGTTGCTCCCGCTTGCCGGTACAAAGACGGAAAAGGATGTATCGGACTACTTCATGCTGGGGAACAGCCGTGAGGATTTGATAAAACTTTTTCTGGACTATCTGGAAACCTTATACAGTGAAACCATGTCGGCTTTGAAATCCTGCGAGGTGGATTTCAACAACCCGCCTCCCATTGCACAGATGATCGTATCGGTAAATGACGTGCCTCTCGGAACTCAAGGCAACCTGCTTTGTATCACCGGCGGAGAAGGCACGGGAAAAAGCAACTATGTGGCGGCACTGATTGCCGGTGCTATCCGTCCCACCGGAACGGATGTGGATGCGCTGGGCGTTACGCTCCACGAAAACAGCAGGAACAAGGCGGTACTGTTCTATGACACGGAACAGAGCGAAGTACAGCTGTATAAGAATATCAGCAACCTGCTGCGGCGATGCGGACGTGAGGCGATGCCGGAATGGTTCAAGGCGTATTGTCTTACGGGAATGAGCCGGAAAGAACGCCTGCTTTCCATTATCCAGAGCTTGGACAAGTACCATTATCAATACGGCGGTGTTCATCTGGTGGTGATAGACGGGATTGCGGATTTGATAAAATGCGCCAACGATGAAGCGGAGAGCATAGCCGTCGTGGAAGAGCTGTACCGGCTGGCCGGTATCTACAAGACGTGTATCGTTACGGTACTGCATTTTATCCCCAACGGGCTGAAGCTGAGGGGACACTTGGGAAGCGAGTTGCAGCGGAAGGCTGCGGCAATCCTTTCCATAGAGAAGGACAGCGATCCGGCCATATCGGTGGTGAAGGCTCTGAAAGTAAGGGATGGAAGTCCGCTGGATGTGCCTATCATGCAGTTTTCGTGGGATAAGGAAAAGGCCATGCACGTCTATCTGGGCGAAAAGCCGAAAGAGGAAAAGGACAAGCGCAAAGAGGATGAGCTTGTAGCGGTGGCCAAAGAGGTATTCAGCCGGAGGCGCTTTGTTACTTATGTGGAGCTTGCGGAAGAAATCCAGTCGATACTGGAAGTGAAGGAACGTACGGCGAAAAGCTACATCAGGTTCATGCGTGAGAAAGAAATCATTCTGAAATCATCCGATAACCAGAGCTATTATGTTGTCGGGAACTTTTAAGGAGGAAAGCGTATGTTAGTAGATAAAACGGAATTTGAAGCATGGATGGAACGTATCATGGGTGAGCTGTACCGCATCTCACGGAAGCTGGACAAGGCGGAAACGAGGGAAAAGCACCTGAACTACCTGAACGGAGAGCGTCTGTACGACAATCAGGAAGTATGCCTGTTGTTGCGCATCAGCAAACGCACGCTGCAACGATACCGGAATAACGGGGTGTTGAAGTTCTATTCGATATATCACAAGACATATTACAAGGAGTCGGACTTGCACGAGTTCATCCGCAACAACTTCGACGAGAACGAGATAAAACGGCAGGCACGTGAGGACAAACTGTCCGAGAGCTATCCGCTGCCGAAAGAATAAGTCCATGTTTTTGCTTTGTACCGGTGAAACTACTGCCGTGAGGCAGGAAATCCCAAACTGCGTATTGGTGTTTGTCATGGCAATGACTTCATACAGTTGTGAAACAGGATGAAGTTTCTTTTCTTGTTCGAATGGTGATACTTCAAAGGACAGCGGTCCGGAGGGGTATCATTTTTTATGTATGCACTTAAAAATATTCCAGTTTTGTGGCGTAAAAACTGGGCGTTTTTTTACCTTTGCAAAAACTGTCATTTATGAAATTAGGAATATTACACTTTACAGATTCTCACATAAAAAGTGCCACTGATTGGATTTTGAGTGAGTTTTCATCTCTTGTTGCTTCCGTCAAAACGATATATGAAGAATGTGATCGCATATATATAGTGTTTACAGGTGATGTTGTTTACTCTGGTAGTGAAGAAGAATATATTTTGGCTTCAAAGTTTTTGAATTCAATAAGAAGTTTACTTAAAACATTGTATAAAGATAAGGTCTATGAACAAATAATTTTTACTCCCGGAAATCATGATTGCAATTTCAATATGGATAGACAGGCGAGAAAAATGCTATAAAAAATATGAATTATGATTATATTGGTGATGATAATAGTGTTATAGAACAATGTCTTATCGTGCAAGAACCTTTTTGGAATTTTGAAAGCTCGATTAATGGACAAGAAACCAAACCATGTATTTACAAGGAATATATAGATGATATACAAAAAGAGGTTGTTATTTTTCATTCTTTTAATACAGCTTGGATGTCTTCTATTAATGAAAATGTTGGTAGTCTTTTCTATCCTATAAAAAATATAGAAGAGACTATTAATACAAAAGCAACGATAAATATATCAGTTTTTCATCATCATTCATCTTGGTTAAATCCTAATACAGAAGAAAATAATAAGCATGAATTTTCCGAACTGATCAATAGCTTTTCTGATGTAGTTATTTATGGACATGAACATGAAAGGCAAGGAATGATTCATACGGACTTAAACACACATAAGGAGTGCTATATTTTTGCAGGAGAGGCATTACAAATGAATCAAGCAAAAAAAGTTCATTCAGGTTTTCAAGTGTTCATCATAAACACAGAAAATAGGATTGGATTTAATTATCCATTTCATTGGAATGGAACTATCTACTCACAACAGGAGGAACAAAAGTTTTCATTAAAAGAAATAGGACATAACAATCTTGATTTTCATTCAAATCAGGCCTTCTTGTCTTCTTTGAATGATATGAAACTGCCTTTATTTTTCAATGATGATAAAAAAATCAAATTGAAAGATATATTTATATATCCTGACATTGAGAAAACCAATGATTTAAAGAAAGAATTATATGAGAATTATGTTGACAGTTCTATTTTTATAGGGAGTTCAAATTACAAAGTAGTATTGCTTGAAGGAGAAAATCAATCTGGTAAATCCAGCTTGATTAATATGATGTATCTTGACTCTATTTTACATCAAAAATTCCCATTGTTGATTAATGGGAAATGCTTTAAGAAGATGGAAATAGATAAACCTTTAGAAAAAGCCTTTATAGAACAATATGAAAATAAATCATTTGAAGAATATAGTCAATATTCTAACGAATGTAAGATATTGTTTATAGATAATCTTAATTCGGCAGAGTTGAATAATAAATCAATCTTAGAATTATTAAAAAAGCTCGAGAATCGTTTTTCGAGAATTATCATTACAACTTCTTCTATATATAATATTATTTCTGTTTTAGAATCTACCACTAAAGATGTTTTTTGTGGTAAGATACTACCCCTTGGTCACAAGAAAAGAAATAAATTAATAGAAAATTATCATCGTTTAAATGAGGAAAATCCATATAGTATTACAGAACAGATTTTTTTAGAAAAAACAAAAGATTCATATGAACAAGTTCAAACTTTTTTGGGAGATAAATTAATACCTTCCTATCCTATATTTGTATTATCCATTCTTCAATCAATGAATTTAGTAAAACCTAACAATTATGAACAAACTTCATATGGATATTGCTATCAGTCTTTAATACATTTCGCTTTAGCGGCAAAGGCTAAAATCAAAAATGAAGATATTGATACTTATATAAATTATTTGTCAGAATTAGCATTTTCTTTGTTTGATAAAAAGAAAAAATCGTTGTCTGATATTGAATTTCAAGAGTTTCATAAAAATTATTCAGCTAATTATATAGCACCTTCTTTTACCGAAGTGAGGGATAAACTATTAGGATCCGGTCTTCTTGTCTATGATGAAGATGAATGGTTTCATTTTGGCTATAATTATATTTTCTATTTTCTTGTTGCCCAAAAGATTGCAACAATATTAACAGAAGAAAAAGGAAGGAAAATAATACAATATTTATGTAAAAATATACAGGTTGATAAATATGCTAATATTCTGATTTTTGTTGCACATCATTCAAAAGATTCATTTTTAATAGATGAAACAATATTAGCATCAATGATTCCATTTGATGATATTGAGCCTATAACCCTTGAAAGGAATGGTTCATTTAATGAATTAATAAAAGATATTATTCAGGAATTTAAAGATGATATTATCCGATCTAATACAGATCCCATACAGGAACGTGAGAAAAGCTTAGAAAGTAGGGATAAGTTAGAATTGCAGATGAAAGATAATACTTACGAAGAAGATTATCAAAATATGCCTTCTGAAATTATATCTTTCTATCAAGCTGTTAGATCATTGGAAATTGTAGGACAAATTATTAAAAATAGGAAAGGTTCTATTTCAAAACAAAAGTTACATGAAATGATAAAGGAGTTGTATCTAACTGCTTTTAGAACTATAGGTTTTTTGGGGAAAATAGTCAAAAGCACTAAAGAAGAATTGACTATTTCTATTCAGAGTAAAGTTGAAAAGGCTGATTCTAAATCAGAAATTGCTGAAAGAATAAATTTATTCTTTCAATTAATGTCTTTTAATTTTTGCTTGGGTATTTTCTCAAAGGTGATCAATTCAGTAGGGAATAGAGATCTTAAACCTATTTTTGATGATGTAGCAAATGAATTGAATACTCCTGCTGCGAAACTAATATCATTTTCAATAAAGACGTGCTATGGGAAATTATCAATACCCGAGTTAAGATTATTATATAAAGAGTTTGAGAATAATCCTGTGGCATTAAGAATACTAAAAGCACGTGTTAAATCATATTTGTACAATAATTATGTAAAATATGATGAAAGACAAAGAATAGCAAGTACTTTAAAAATGTCATTAATACAACCTCGTGGTAATAATCTTATTAGCAGGACATAACTATTGAAGAAAGACGGTAATGATAAAGGAAATTCGACAAAGAATTGAAAATTTTGAGTCTGATTATGTTTTTACATATCAAGATTTAAATTTGTCTCCAGAACGGAGTGAAAGAGTTATCAAAATCTTAAATCGCTTAGTAGCTGAAGGTATTATTGCCAAAATCTCAAAAGGACGCTTCTATAAACCTAAAAAAAGTGTTTTTGGAATGCTAAAGCCTAAGTTAGAAGAAGTTGTAAAAGACTTTCTTGAGAAGGATGGAGAAGTTATTGGTTATATGACTGGATACTTAGCTTTTAATCGATTAGGATTGACTACACAAGTGCCGAATATCATCCAAATTGGCACAAATGTACGTAAAAACAAAACGGTAAGAGGAATGTTCACGATTAGTTTCGTGATTCAGTCTAATCCCATAACAAAGGAAAATATACCTTTATTGCAGCTATTGGATGCCATTAAGTTTATAAAAGAGATACCGGATACAACTACCAGCCAATCATGTAAGTGTATAATGACTATTATTCAGAATTTGAATAAAAAAGATAGGGATGAGCTACTTATACTTGCAAAAAAATATCCTCCAATGGTGCGTGCTTTACTTGGAGCGATGGTTGAGAACATATACGGTACAAACAAAGCATTGCCATTATGGAATACACTAAATCCTCTTACTTTATACAATGTAAAGATAGATAAGCAAGTATTACCCGAAGTGAGAAAATGGAGAATTCAGTAATTATAATTGGAAAGAATAATATATAGCGACCTTATGAATAAAGAACAATTTACATTCTATATAGATGAAAGCTGTCATTTAGAACATGATCATTTTCCTGTCATGTGTATTGGTTATATAAAGGTGCCAAAGGAGCAGACTGAAGAAATGAAACAATGCATAAAAGCGATTAAGCGAGGGCATAATATTTTACATGAGATAAAATGGAATACAATCAGTAACACCCATATTGATATGTATAAAGAACTTATAGATTACTTTTTTGACTCAAACATGGAGTTCAGATGTATTCTTGTTAAGTACAAAGACCGTTTAGACAATTTGTCTTTCAACAACGGCGAGCATGATAATTTTTACTATAAAATGATTTATTACTTGCTTGTCAATCCATACACTAATCCTTCTGCAATGAATAATTACCGTGTATTTTTGGATATAAAAGATACGAAAGGACGTGCAAAACTTAATAAAATCCAAGAGGTCTTCTCTAATAAGTTTCATGGTAAATCGCCTTTTCTTTCTTTTCAGCATATACGTTCCCATGAATCACAATTTATACAGTTAGCAGATTTTTTCATAGGTGCAGTAACTTATAAAGCGAGAGGTCTTCACTTGAAGAAAGATGGCAGCTTGGCAAAAAAAGAACTGATCAACTATATTGAAATGAAATCTGGTTATGTTTTGGATGAAGGTACAGAACCGGGAGAAATCAAATTTAATATTTTTGATCACCAACCTCGTAAGCGCAATGACAGTAGCAGATGAATTAGGAGCTTTAAAACCGTATTTTGCAGACGGGGTTGCAGAAACGGAACAAGAAAAAATGGATGAACTTCATGCCATTTTTCATCGGGATTTTTTTGAGAATACCGTAATTATTGATGGTACTCCTTTAAAAGTGAAACCGTATTTGTATAAAAATAGCAAAAAAGACAATCTTCCTGTTGATTTTGAGCAATACTATGAGAAGTTTGTTCACGTAATTACTCGTACTATTAAAGGTGGAAAGTATAAAACTTCCAGAAAAATAAGAGAATTTCGTGAAGAAAGAGCTAATAGGGTACATTGGATAAGACCTATTTTAGAGAATAAAGAAGATAAGCGTATTACTTATTTTCGGTATATTGAAGATGACGGAACTCTCCGTGACTATTATTGGTATAGAGGTAAACAATATATTGTTATAGTTGAATACATACAACCGGATTACGCATTAATTACAGGATTTTGTGTTGATTGCGATAATCAACCTTATTACCAAAACAAATATATAAACAGGGAAAAATAAGGGCATAAAAAAACCGCATTTACGGTAATGCGGGCAACCAAGTCCTTCGTTCTTCGAGCGATGACACTGCAAATATAGATACTTCTTTTGTTTTAAACAAGGATTTGAGTATATATAAGGAATAATATATGTTTTTTTAACTTCAGGGAAATCGACATTTTACCGCCGTAAATTTTACGGCGGTAAAATGTCGGTTGTCTGTATAGTATAAAACCCCACTCCGCTGTTTCATGGGAAGCCGGCGGAGTGGGGTTGTTTTTATGGCTTCGGTTACAGGAGCTATAACTTCAGCTTGGGTTTGGGCTTTTCGGGCCGGTCAGGATCGGGATCGTCCTTGTTGCCGGACTTGGGGACGCCTCCGATGACGAGCTTGCCGCCGGGCGCTCCCATTGCCTCTTTGATGCTGATGCTTTTGGGCATTCCGCTTAGTTTGGGCGGAGTGCGCTGCCTGTCGGCGAGGAAGTCGGGCATCCGGTGGACATAAGGCTCGGCAGGGGGCGTGTCCTGTGTGGGGACACTGCCCGGTGAGGAACTGCCGGGCGGAGCATCGGCGACGGGTATGCCGGCGGCGGGGGCGTTATCCTGTCCGTCGGGCGTTACCGGTTGGGAGGGCACGACTTCGATTACTCCGTCGGTGCTTTTTTCCTGCGCATCCACTGATTTGAGGGAGAGCAGGATCTTGCGGTCGAGAGCGGCAAGGTCGGCCTTGAGCTGCTTCAGCTCGTCCTCCTTTTTCCAGACTTCCCCGACGACCTGTTCCAGGACGGGGAGTTCCTTCTCAATGGCTTCGTTGTCCCTCGTGTATTTCTCTATCAGGCGGGGGATGCTGTCGAAGGCGTTGATGAAGTTCTGGCAGGCGGTTTTCGGATCGACCGCCAAGCGGCCGTTGTTATAGTTGTAGAGGAAGTTGCCTTCACCTCGCACGAAGAAACGGTTCTCGCAGAAGTCCAGACCGTCCTTGACGGTGGTGTCGGTCTTGACAACGATGTCGAAGCCATAGAGCGAGCCGATGACTTTCGGCTGGCCGTGCGTGCGTTCCCTGTCCTCTATCTCGTGGAGCTTGGCGGCAATCACTTTCGGATCATCGCCTGCCACGCCGTCAATCTTCAAGGGGTTGAGCCTGTTGCCCTCCTTGTCGTACTGCATACGGCTCTCGATGGCGGCCTTGTCCTTCCTGACACGGGCGATGATGTCATCGTTGCTTGCCCGGTTCGCCAGGAAAGTTTCCAGTTTGATGCGTGATTCCCCCTTGCCACGCTGGAAGGCCTTGCGCTCCCCTTCCATGCCGGCAATCCGCTTCTCCAACCGTGCCTTGTCGAGCAGGTCGGTATTTCCGGAAAGCACCGCTACGTACTCTGAGAAAGGTATGCCTCCCTTCTCGTCCATGCCTCCCTCGTCGATGGTACGGCAACCCATGTTGTTCTGCTTGAGCTGGGTGATGAAAAGCTGCTTGTTGTAAAGCAGGTTGAACTTGTAGCTGTCAAGCGACTTCTCCACGGCGTAGATTATCACGTCCACCTTGTTGTCCGCATAGAGTTTGGCCACCTCGTTGCCCTTTCGGATGCCCCGGCCGTCCCGCTGCTGCAAGTCCGAAGGCCGCCACGGTGCGTCGAGATGATGGATGGCTACACACCGCTTCTGGGCGTTGACTCCCGTGCCCAGCATTTCAGTAGAGCCGAAGAGAACACGTATCTTTCCCTCGTTCATCGCCTCGATCATCGCCTTGCGCTTCTTCTCGGTCTTGGCTTCCTGAATGAAACGTATCTGGTCTTCGGGGATGCCGTGATCCTCCACCAGCTTGCGCTTGATCTCGCTGTACGGATTCCACTGGTCGGGCTTGTAGGTTCCCAAGTCCGAGAAAACGAACTGAGTGCCTTTATGCCCGGCGTATTTATTGTAATACTTCGCAATCATATCGGCGCAATGGGTGGCCTTGTTGTCCTTGTCGTCGCCGTAGGAGAGCGGATCGATGAGCCGCATGTCGAGCGACATCTTCCGGGCGTAGTCGGTGGCGATGAGCATCTTCGCCTTCTCTTCCCTCTCGTTCAGTGGCGGGCGGCCCAGTACGGTGGCATTGCCGGTCTTGGCGAACTCGATGAGCTTCTGTATGAACTCCCTCTGGTCGGGCGTCGGGGGTATGTTGTGCAGTATCTCGTTCTTCTCCGGACGGTCGATGCCGATGTCGGCTGCGGTACGGAAGTCGGTGATCTCGGAATAGAACGAAGCGAGTTCCGGAACCTTGATGAAGTAGCGGAAACGCTCTTTCTGCACCACCTCGTTGGTGACGGAGAACTCGTAATCGACGGACTTCCGGGCAAACACCGCCGCCCATGCGTCAAAGGAGTTGATCCCCTGACGCTCCAATTCCCGGGGGCGCAGGTACTTGAAGAGCAGGTACAGCTCGGTCAGCGAGTTGGAAATGGTGGTTCCCGACAGGAAGGTGGCTCCCAGATCCTTGCCGGTGCGCTGCTGGATGGTGCGCAGGGCGAAGAGCATGTTGAGCGCACGCTGGCTGCCCTCGCTGTTGCCCAGACCTGCCACACGGTCGTGCCGGGTGGTGAACATCAGGTTCTTGAACCGGTGGCTCTCATCGACAAAGAGGTGGTCGATGCCCATGCGCTTGAAGTCCGCCACATCGTCCTTGCGGGTTTCGATCTCGTGGAGCAGCTCTTTCAGCCTGACCTCAAGGTTCATCTTGCGTTTCTCCATGCCCTTGATCTGTGCGTTGCTCACTTCCGCACCCTGCTGGTAGAGGACTTCGAGGTTCTCTTCCACACTGTCCAGTTCCTGTTGCAGGATGTCACGCTGGATTTCGGGGGACTGCGGTATCATGCCGAACTGCTCGTGCGAGAGGATGATGGCGTCCCAGTCGTTGTTCTTCATCCGGTGGAAAATCTCGACACGGCGCTCCGGCGTGAAGTCCTCCTTGCCGGGATAGAGGACTTTGGCGTTCGGGTAGGCGGTGGCGAAGGTCTGTGCGATCTCGTGGATGTTCGCCTTCAGGCCGGTGATAAGGGGCTTGTTCGCCAGTCCCAGACGCTTCATCTCGTAGGCGGCACAGCACATGATGAGCGTCTTGCCGCCACCCACCTCGTGATCGGCGATCCCCCCTCCGTTCTGCTTGAGCATCCAGATGCAGTCCTTCTGGCTGGGATACAGGTCGGGAATGCCCAGCCCCTTGAGGTCAAGACCGGGAAAGCTCTGGTGCGATCCGTCGTACTTGGGACGGACGAAGCAGTTGAACTTGCGGTTGTACATGTCCGCCATTTTCCGCTTGAACTCCGGCGACTGTTCCATGAGCCAGTCGGAGAAGCCGTTACGGATCTCGTCAATCTTGCTGTTGGCAAGCAGGGTAACCTCCGGATCACGTATCTTCATTTCCTTGCCCGTCTTGTCCAATACGGTCTTGGTGATGTTGGGCGTGGTGTTGTGGATGGCATGGCGCATAAGGGCGATGCCGTTGAAGATGCGGCTTTCCGAACGCACCGAATATTGGTTCATGATGCGTGGGGAGGTCATGTCGGCCCTGATGCTGTATTCGTCACTGCTGGCGGTATAACGGACGGACACGTCCGTGTCGAACAGCCATGAGGCGTAGCGGCTGTACACTCCCGCCGGTATCCAACGCTCGCCGAAATTGAAATCCAGATCCTCGAAAGGTATGGGCGCGGGAAGCGACTGCCGCAGGGCTTCGAGGGAAATACGTGCCTCGCCGTTGTCGGGATGCGACTGCAAATATTCCTCGATGTGTTCGGCCTTGGCCATGACGTTGCCGGAAATGAAACGGTCGGCAATCTCGTAGTTCTTCGAGAGGGGATTGTAAAATATCCGTCCACGCAGTTCCTCCAACAAGTCAGATTGCGATTTGTCGGTCAGGGACTCCATGTACGCCATGTCCACGTTGCCGTACTTGTTGAGCGAGGCGGTGAGCGCCTCGTGCACGTCATCGGTATGGGTGATCTCGTTGATGTTGTACGAAACGGGATGGTCGAAGATGTCGGCCTTGACCGCCCGGCCGTCGATGTAACGTTCCAGCGACAATATCTCACGGTTGCCCGCATCCATGCGGAACAGGTCGATGTTCTTCCTGTCGTTCAGATTGCCGAACTGACGGATGAAGTCATCGTAAAGAGTGTTGAGCATGGTGCGCAACGCCGGATTTGCGGCATGGGCGGCCGCCTCGTTCTCGTACAGGTGATGGTAGGTGTCACGTATCTCGATGTAGAGCGACGCACGGCGTCGCTGGCGTTCGGGCAGATCCAACGGGTTGAATACCGGTGCAGCCCCGCCAATGGCGGAGAGGTAGCCTATCTGCCCGTCATCGTCCACAAGGGAGCCGTTGCGGTGGTGTCCATGCAGGCCGGCCGGATAAGGACGGGGCTTCATGCGTTCCTGCCGTGCGGCCTCTTCCTCCTGCCGGCGGCGTTCCTGTTCCTGCCGTTCCCGCTCCTGCCGCTCTTTCTCTTGGGGAGTCGGTTCGGCCGGGGCGGGATGTTGCTCCAACGGTGGCATATCGAAAAGGGACAACTGCCCGGAGTCCTTCTTCGTGCTCCTTGTTTTCCTTTTCCTGACCTGTGAACGCTCCTCTTGTGTGAAGCCGAAAAGGTCGTACAGGGACATGACCGGCTCCGGCGTGGTCTTTGCGGCGGTTGGCCGGGCATCCGTTGAGGGCTGCTCCGGCGTGGAAGTCCGACGCTCCACCTGTATCGTCTGTCGATCCGTAGAAGTGGAATGTCCGTTCATGTTACCGGACCGGTTGATTTCCCGCACCTGTGCGATGCGTTGCTGCATGGTTTCCGCCGGACGGCTCACCAGATTGCGGAACTCCTGCACGGGTGAATGGCGGAGATACAAGTCCAGATCGAGCTGTTCCGAGAGGTTGCGGTCAAGGAAATACTTCATGTCGGCGGCGATGGCTTCCATACCCCCGTCATGCAGGTAGATGCGTGCCGGCTTGCCGTAGGGATCGGTACCGACATGGCCACGTGTATGCACGATGGCGGCGGTATGCTCGAAATACTCGTTCTGCGTCGTCCCGTCGGTCTGCGTGCCGACTTCCACGAAAGACCGTTCGAGTGACGTATATTCCCTTTGGGAAAGCGTGTCCTTCTGCAAGATGATCAGGTCGCTGCCCACCTCCGTACCGGCATAGTCGGTAAAGAGGTTGTTGGGCAGGCGGACAGCCGATAACAGCCGGGATCGGTTCATCAGGTATTGCCTTACGGGATAGGCCATAGCGGAGTTCATCACCCCCTGTGAGGTGATGAAGGCGAGGACTCCTCCCTCACGGACGGCATCCAGCCCTTTGGCGAAGAAATAGTTGTGCAGGCTGTTCAGCGCAAAACGCCTGGCCGTGCCGTTGTCGAAGGAGGGATCGAAAACACGTATGTCACCGAAGGGGATGTTGCTGCTCACCACGTCGAAATAGCCGTTACGGTGCGGGGGCAACTCCTCGAAGCCCTTGATATTGACCTGCGCTTCGGGATGGAGCCGGGCAAGGATGCGGCCGGTAAGCAAATCCTTTTCATAGGCAACAATTTCGGGAGTGTTGCCGGATGCGGAGTGGCATTGCGATCGGAAGGCCGAGACAAAATTGCCGGTTCCCGATGAAGGATCGAGAAAACGGCCGGGCGACACTCCGTGTTCGCCCAAAGAAGAGGCAATGGCATTGACAATCGCCGGCGGCGTGTAGAAAGCGGTAAAGGTGGATGCCTTCACGCTTTCCACCAGCCTCCTGTACTCACGCTCGTCAGCTGCTCCGTCACGCAGGACGTTGTGAAGTTCCGTAATCAGGGGGAACAGTTCACGGTCGGCCTGTGTCCAGCGGAGTATGTCGGTGAGTTTCCCGAAAGGGGAAAGAACCGCCTTGATACCTCCGAACCCGGAGTAGGCGGCGAGTATGCCCGCTTCCTCCGGTGTGGCGGTGCGCTGTTCCTTCTCCAAACGGAACATCAGCCGGATTGCCTCTATATTGTCCCTGAGATGCGCCTTTTTATTATAAGCCATTCTCTTCCAACCAGATTACAACCGTACCTGTCAGCTCGTCATAGAGCTGCCCGAACTCCGGGCTGAACATGAAATCATCCGAGAGCGTATAGCCGGCGAAGACCTTCCGGCATTCGGGAAGCAGCTGCAAGGCCACGCTGCGTGCGCTGCCTTCGGGGACTTCGGCGGCGAACTCGTTCCAGAGGACGGTAACCAGCGTGTCCAGAGGAGAGAAATGCAACCCCTGAAAAAGCAGGGCGTTCGCCTGTTGTGCCGCATCGTCGTAGGTCAGGCCGGAACGGACGGCTGCGCTGAAGGCTTCGGCGGCCTGCTCGCTGCGGGTGGCGACAAAAGACTCGTCATCCGCCAAATCCGGATGCGACTCACGCAGGAAGGACAACAGGGTAAGACGGTAGTAAGATAATTCATCCGGTTCTTCCGCTACGGATACCGGCACATTGGATTTATTCTGATTCATATAATTATCGGATTATTAAGTGATACAATTCGGACGGGTTATTTCTTCCTGCCGCTTTTCTTTTCCTGCGGTTTCCTGTCCGGGAAGGAGTAACCTATGGTAAAGTCAGGATTAAGCACCAATGCGGCATCGAAGCTCTTGCCCTCACGGCTCTTGAAGCCTTTGACAAGAGGAGTGCGGCCTTTGGTCGCCAGCTCGATGATCTGTCCGTCGGTCAGTATCTTACCTCCCTTGTTACGGAACAGGGTGAAGCTGCAATCGACATCGGCGCATTTGGCAACCTTGTCGAAGAACAGGATGCGGCTCTTCCTGCACTTGGGACAGGTGCATTGCTCCCCCGAAGGAGCGACATTGAGGGTGGCGGCCAGCAGTTCGGTAACGATCTGTGCGGTATAGACCTCTATGTTCCGGCGGAAAGAGAGGGCATCGGCCTCTCCGGTTTCTATTTTGGCGAGGGTGTTCTCCCACGCCGCTGTCATTTCGACGTCGGCAATCTTTTTGTCCTTTACCGTATCGTAAACCGCCAGTCCTTTTTCGGTAGGCACAAGGTTCTTCTTGTCCCGGCGTATATAGTCACGGGCAAACAATGTTTCGATGACAGCTGCACGAGTGGCCGGAGTGCCGATACCGATCTCACGGATTCCGGCACGCAGTTGTTCGTCGCTGATCTCTTTGCCGCAATGCTCCATGGCGGAGAGCAGTGAACTCTCGGTATGCAGTGGTTGGGGCTTGGTCTGTTTCTCCACTGTTTCGGAGGCGAGCAGTGGCAGGGTTTCACCCGTTTGCAGTCCTGGCAACGTGGTTTCCTCCGCCTCCTCTTCCGGCTCGCCACGCACGGCACGCCAACCGGCGGACTTGATGACCGCACCCTTGAGAGTGAATATCTCACCGCCTGCGGACAAGGCAACTTCGGTCATTTCCTTGACGCAACATGGCAAGAAGGCTTCGAGCAGGCGTGCGGCAACCATTTCGTAGATAGCCTGCTCGTCCTGCGACAGACCTTCGGGCAGGTTCTCGGTGATGAGAAGCGCATGGTGGTCGGTGACTTTGGCATCATCTACCGGACGGCGGTTGAGCGGTGCGTCCGGCAAGACGGATGCGGTGGCGGTGAAGCGTGGATATTGCCGCAGGAGCATTATGCGCGAGGGGATCTCGTCGAAAACATCCTCGGATATATAACGGCTGCCGGTACGTGGATAGCTTAGCACTTTCTTCTCGTACAGGCTTTGCGCAAGCGTGAGCGTCTTGTCTGCGGAGAAGTCCAGTTTGCTGTTGGCCTCTTTCTGCAAGGCGGTCAGGTCATAGAGCAACGGCGGCTCTTGAACGGCCTCCCTGCGTTCTACGGAAGTGACGGCAAGCATACAGCCGTCCTTAATCTCACGAAGCCTGGCAGTGGCCGAATCAAGGTCATCGAAGCGGTTCTGTGACAGTGCAGAGAAGTCGATGCCGTCCTTGGCCGCCGAAACCTTTATCCGGAAATATGTCCGTGGCTCGAACTGCCTGTTCTCCCGGTAGCGTGAGCAGATCATCGCCAATGTGGGGGTCTGCACCCGTCCCAGGGAGAACACGCCCTGTCCGGCGGCAAGGCTGAGTGCCTGAGAACTGTTGATGCCCACGAGCCAGTCCGCCTCGCTGCGGGCTTTGGCGGAGAGGTAAAGGTTGTCGTAAAGACTTCCCTCCCTAAGGTTTTGCAACCCCTCACGGATGGCCTTGTCGGTGAGCGAGGAGATCCACAGACGGGCAAAGGGCTTGGTACAACCGAGATAGTTGTACACGTAACGGAAAATCAACTCGCCCTCACGACCTGCGTCGGTGGCGACGATGATGGACTCGCACCTGTCGAACAGGTCCCGGATCACTCCCAATTGCCTGACGACTCCGGGATCGTCCTTGTAAGCCTTACCCTCTCGCACCTGGCGGGGAACAAGCCTGAACTCTTGTGGCAATATGGGCAGGTGTTCCCGACGGAAACCGGAGAGACCGTAACTTTCGGGCATGGCAAGACCGACCAGATGCCCGAATGCCCATGCCACGGCATATCCGCCCCCCATTAGATACCCCTCTTTCCGTTGGTGTGCGCCCACTACGGACGCTATGGCCTGCGCCACGCTGGGCTTTTCTGCAATGATAACTTTCATATATAATGTATTATTTATGTGAATGGTTAAATGGATACTCCTTTCTTATCGGTTTTCTGTACCGGGCGGTTCCGGCTGACGGTGTTTTCCGGCTTCGTGCCCTCCTGACGGACGGCCGCCTGTTGCGACTGTCCCTGCTTTTTGCTCTTGTCCGGATTCCATTTGAAGAAATCGAACTTTGCCCGCTCGTGGTTGACACGGACGAAAGCACTGAATAAGTTTCCCTCGTTGTCAGTCATGTCCTTGATATGGACTGTCTTGCCGGCGGCTAACTTCTCCCGTACCTCGGGTGTCAGCCCGACGCCTTTGAGTACCTGTGGTATGACCAGTTCACGGCTTCGCATTTGTGTCTCTGATTGCGCCTGTTTGCGGTTCAGTCCCCTGAAGTCATAAGTGAAGCCGCCCTTGCAGACGTTATACTGGAGGCGTGCGTCGTAATATCCCTGTTTCTTTTCGGACCACATGTTCTCAACCAGCACGGACTCGCCCCGTGCCAGCCTTGTGGTCTGGTCGTCGGAGAGTCGTACCCGGTTCACTTCCTGCGGTATGGTGATTTCACTGACCGGAACATGGTGCAGGCGGTTGGTTTTGGGATTGAGCGAGAGCAGACACGGCTCACGCACTCCTCCGGCAAGTTCCAGCTCAACGACGCAGCCGGCATTGTTGCTCCTGGAAAGATTCTCTTTCACTTCGGGAGAAAGCTCCGTACCCATGTACGGCCGGTCCAGTTCGGGATACCGCTTGCAGCACTCCACGTTCAGGACCGGTTTGCCGCCGGCTGATTCCACCAGACGGATGCAGGCCGGCGTTTCGAAGTCGATACCCTCGAAGGAGATCCTGATGTCGAGGACGGCGGACTCGTGGCCGTTCAGCAGGCGTTGCATGCCCGTTTCGCCCAACGATTCGGGGGTTACGCCCATGCGTGCGAGCTGCTGCCAATCCACCTCGTCCACTCCCCAACGGGTGGTCTGTTGCGGGGTGTCGCCTGTGATGCTCTGCTCCTGTGCCGGCTGCCGGATGTCAATGGCGTAATTGGAAAGAAGCTGTCCGTTCTCTTCCGGGAATTTGAATATCTCCACCAGGTCCTTGGCTGCGGATAACATTTCCACCGGCAGGTGGTAGAAGCGGAAGTCCGACGGTCGATCATACTGGCGGTTCATGTTGGAGAAGAACGTCCCGATCACGGACTTGTTGCGGTCGATGTGCAGAAAAGTCTCGGAGGGCTTTGCCTGTGCCAGCGGTTTGGTGCGGAGTGAACCGTCAGGCTCAATACCCTGAACGATGTGCGGCGTGTTACCGTCGGAGGCGTTGGTGACTACCAATGCCTCGTTCTTGAAATCTTTGAGATTGTCCATAAATCAATCGGATTAAATAGTGAAACAATAAAGTTACTTGTGGTACGAAGGTAGGCTTAAGCTGTTGTTGGACGAGAGGGAACGTGACGATCGGATACAAGTGGCTACCGGTTGGCATGAAATGTCTCCTGTTTCCTATTCTGTGTGATTCGTTTTATACATCGCAGGCAACATCAAGACGTTGCCGAAGAATCATTCATCGGATATTTTAGATGATCCGAACGGCGGGCCGAAAAAAACGTTCCCGTTTTTGAGTACATGACAGAGAATACGGTGGAGTAGGAGGATTATCAAGAAAAGTATCCCATGGGTATCGGCCAGCTTTTTTTTGATATTGTGACTTTTCCGGGAGTCATGAAATATTTTCCTTTGAGATAAAACTAAGAACAGTTAATAGAATAAATGCTTAAACAACAGCAAATATATCCTTGCCGTATTTATCAAGGTAATACCATACTATTATTTTGAGGAGAGGCTTGTTGAAGAAAGATTTCCCGTGTCAGTTTTGTTTGTGTAGTATTCTTTTTGTGCATGTTTAATCATTGACCAATGGAGGATTCTTGTTGATTTTCTATTTTTTATTGTAGAACATTGTTACAAATAACATGTATTTTGTTTGCTGTTTTGTTTCTTTCATGCGAATTTTGCGTCTTTTTTATGTAAATAGTTAATTCATATAGTAATTTATAATACAGTTATGGCAACAGTAAAAACAGTATTAGTAAAGGGGCGGTGTAATAGTCGCGGGGCCTATCCATTGGCTGTGCAGGTCCTTCATAAACGGAAAAAGAAAGTTTTTTATACAGGATACAGCATTACCCCCTGTGAGTTTGATTCTTTTAGCGGACGAGTACTCTTTAATGGTGTATATACCATGGAAACTGTCCGACGCATGAACCGTACATGCCGGAAAATTTGTAAAATCTTGGATAAAGCCATAGGCATATTGGAAAGGGAGGGTAATGAATATACGACATGTGATATATCCAGAGTCTATGAAACCCTGACTGGCAAAGTGGGTTTTTACAGCTATTTCCGTGAGAGAATCCGTGTGCTTTTCGACACCGGGCATGAAGGGACGGCAAAAGCGTATGAGGCGACCCTGCATTCCATGCAAAAACATTTGTGTAAGACTGATTTTCCATTTGCACATCTTTCTTCCCGCCTTGTCATTAAGTATCGTGATACTCTCCTGGAGGCCGGTGTGGGCAAGAATACGATAGGGTTTTATTTACATAATATGAAAGCGGTGTACAGGCGTGGATGTCTTGAATTGAATCTGGTATTTCCTTCACCTTTTTGCAATATCAGAATCCGGTCTGAAAAGACCGTCAAACAAAGTCTTCCTATGAAGCAGGTGAAGTCTCTTGCCAACCTGTCACTTTCAGTCGGAACACCGGAATGCTTGGCCAGAGATGTTTTTATGTTCAGTATCTATACTCGCGGAATGTCATTCGTAGATATTGCTTTTCTAAAAAAGAGCGATATTTTTCCCGGGGTAATCCGCTATAGAAGGCAGAAGACCGGTCAGTTGCTTGAAATAGGTATTAACCGGCAGATACAGAATTTGCTGGAAAGGTATGGAGATACTTCCGGTGACTATCTTTTCCCTCTGGTTGATGAATCTGAAACTCCTTATTCGGGGTATAAAAAAGCTTATAACAGGATGAGGTATGCGCTGAAAAAGGTTTCCTGAAATATCGGTATGAGCATTCCTTTGCGCTTGCATGCCGCGCGTCACTGTTGGGCAATGATGGCTCGTGAGAACGGTGCTCCGCTTCATACTATCAGTGAATGTTTGGGACATTCCTCGGAGAAAGTGACCAGAATCTATCTGAAAGAACTTGACCGGTCGGTACTGGACGAAGTGAATAATCACATAGCAGATAAAATATGTTAATTTTATAATTATAATACATTATTTAATCATGAATATAATACATTTGTAAATACACTCTATTTACTCTCCATGACAGAGAGTGAAAAATCACTTGTTTGTCATTTTTTATCATACGGAAAAGCGACATAACAACATTAATATTAATTGTGTGCAAAAATAGATAACTCTCAATTAAACACAATTATCTAAAGAGTTCTTCTTTTTATCTTTTTCGCTCAATTACACTCTACCGGAGAGCTTTCCTGGAGTTTTATCCCTATTTTTCAGTAATTTTCTCCATTCTCCGGGAGTGTATCCGAAGTTTCTTTTACAGTACCTACAAAATTGGGGGTGTGAAGAAAAATGCAACTCTTCAGCTATATTCCCTATCGGTATATCCTCATCAGCCAGTTTATATTTAATTATATTATTTATTTGTTTCTGTAACCAGTTACCCGCAGGTTCTCTGAACTCTTTTAAAAATTTCCTTTTAAAAGAAGAAAGGGGAGTTCCACATAGTCCGGCAAGTTCCTTTACTGTCCTGGCATTTCTATAATTATTGAATATCTTTTTTTTAAAATCATAGTCATTTCCCAATATGGGATGGAAAAAGGCGGCTTGTTCCGTTTTTGTATAATAAAACCGTATGCTCCAGAAGAGCTCTTTAAGCTTCGTTTCATGAAAATGAACGCAATTGGCTCCGTCTTCCAAATAACTTATTAAAAGCTTGAGAAACAAATGCAACCTGTCTCTGATTTCAAGAGGATATATTTTATCACCGGGGGAATCCAGGCTGTTAAGTTGTGCGAATGAAATCTTTTCACAACTTTGCACGGCATTATCAAATTGTGCAATAACAATACTCCCTTTCCCTCGTGAGTGGATCTTAAATCTACTCCCCCTACCGAAACAAATCATATTACCAGCCAAAAGCTTCATTTTTTTTCCGTTGCAAGACATTTCCAGTTCTCCTTCTATTACAAATAAAATGGAATCAGTCTCATTTATCTCCTCATCCATTTCTATATCACAAAATTTGTGATATAGAAATCCTTCCCGGATGCATTTTGTGTAATTGTAACAGGAAGTATGTTCTTTTAAATATAATATTCCCATTGTTTCTGTTATTTAGTAAAAAATATAAGGTTATATTATTGTATATCTACGGATTATTCTTTTTATATATATTATTTTCCAATTTATATTCGTACAAAATGCATTTTAATGCCTGTATATGCATTTCTCTCTCTATTTTCCACTCTCTGTCATGGAGAGTGGAAAAATATATTTTTTAATGATTAATGTTTTAACTCGTTTTGCTATATGTAAGTATGTTGAATAAATTATATTTTATGGAATTGAAGAAGTTTTTTGTTTTGGTCCTGCTCTTGGGAAGTGTCTGTCCGGCTTTCTGTGGTGGTGACACCTTGCATTGCCGGTTCTATTTCCCCGTCGGCAGTGCCATTCCGGATCTTTCCTACCGGGACAATGGCCCTCGTCTGGACTCCTTTCTTTCGAGCATCCGCTCCCTGCAGGAACGTGCCGTACTGCGCCGTGTACGCTTGCGTTCCGGCGCTTCCCCTGAAGGGAATTCCATGTTGAACAGACGCCTGTCCGATGAACGGCTCGTGTCTCTGCGTGCCGTCATGCGGGAACGTCTTTCCGTCCCCGATTCGGTGCTTGTCTGCCTCTCCTCGGGAGAAGACTGGGAGGGCCTCTCCGTCCTTGTCGGGGAGTCTGACATGCCCTGCCGTGACGAGGTCCTCCGTATTCTTCGTGATACTCCCGTGTGGGTGGTTCGGGGCGGTAAAGTGGTTGATTCCCGCAAGCGACAGCTGATGAATCTGCGTGGCGGGAGCGTGTGGCGTTATATGGCCGAACATTTTTTTCCCGAACTCCGTAACTGTACCGTGGTCGAATGTGAGTTTGGACCCGTAATTTCCGGAAATGACCGGGAAATCGCCGTTTATCAGAAAGAGGCGGAAGCACGGGATACGGTCATCCTTCGTGACACTGTCGAAAGAACCGTTGTTATTCGTGACACGGTACAGGTGCCCGCTTCCGTTGGCAATGCCCTCAAGCCTTTTTACATGGGTCTGAAAACCAATCTGCTCTACGATGCCCTTCTTGTTCCGAATCTTGGTGTGGAGTTTTACCTCGGCAGAGGCTGGTCGTTCGGCGGCAACTGGATGTATGCCTGGTGGAAGAGCGACAGGCACCATAACTACTGGCGGATATACGGGGGTGAATTGGCCCTCCGTAAATACTTCGGGCGCCGTGCCGCAGAGAAACCGCTTGCCGGGCATCACCTCGGACTTTACGGCCAGCTGTTCACCTACGACTTCGAGGTCGGGGGGACGGGTTACATGGGCGGCAGGCCGGGTGGTACGCTTTGGGAGAAGATGAACTATGCCGTGGGACTGGAATACGGCTACTCGCTGCCCATCGCTCGTCGCCTGAACCTGGATTTTGTCATCGGCGTGGGCTACTGGGGTGGTGAATACCATAAATACGACCCCGTTGACGGTTGCTATGTCTGGAAAGAGACCCTGCAGCGTCACTGGTTCGGTCCCACGAAAGCGGAGGTTTCGCTCGTGTGGCTTTTGGGAAGAGGCAACCATAACGAGAAAGGAGGCAAGCAATGAACAAGATGAATCTAATCTTACAGGCTGTCACTGTATTTGCAAGTCTGTTATTAATATCCTGCGAACATAAGGATTTGTGCTACGACCATTCCCATACCTATAGAGTACAGGTGGTTTTCGACTGGCGTAACACTCCCGGCGCGAGCCCTGAAACCATGCGCCTTTATCTGTTCCCTGTCGATGGGGGTACCTCCCAGGCCTACGAGTTCACCGATTACCGGGGAGGTTACATTAACGTGCCTGCGGGAGGTTATAGGGCGTTGTGTGTCAACTCGGACACGGAGTCCGTGCTTTACCGGAACACCGACTCGTTCGACGGCCTTGAGGCCTATGCCCCCGAAGGTGTCCTGAACGTGGGGGGCTCTCCGGCTCCCCGTGCGGAAGGCACCTCGGGAGAGCGTATCGCCGGGTCTCCGGACCGTCTTTACAGCGACCGTCTTTACGACCTTGTGATTGAACCCTCCAAAGAGAGCCAAACGGTAACCCTCTATCCCGCACTCTCCGTATGCCGTTACCGGGTTACGATTACGAATGTGTCCAATCTAAAATATATTTCTCCTGACGGTGTCTCCGGTGCCCTTACCGGTATGTCCGGAGGAATGCTTGTCGGTCGCAACGAACTTACGTCCGATCCCGTGACCGTACCTTTCGGGGTTGTTTCCGACGGTACCTCCACCCTGACGGCCGACTTTCTGGTTTTCGGGCAGACCGGTCCGGAAGATTCTGTACACAAGTTGGTCATCTACGTGATCATGTCTGACGGAAGTAGGAATTACTACACGTTTGACGTGACCCGGCAGGTTGACGGTGCCCCCGATCCCCGTGATGTCCATATCATGCTGGACGGCCTTCCCCTGCCCAAGCCCATTGTTAACGGCGGAGGCTTTCATCCCACGGTTGACGAGTGGCAGAACGTTGACGTGGATGTTCCCATGTGATTTGCGGACCGTGCTCTCCATGCCTCACGATACGGAGGTAAAGAATGAATAGTTTATCTGTTTAATATATTTTTAATTTTAATGTTTTACTGTATGAAAAAGAATCTTTTATTCGCAGCTATGGCTGTAACAGCGTTGGCCTCTTGTTCCAACGATGATGTCGTTGACGTGAACAATGGCGGTGGCATTTCCTTCCGTGCTTCTTTGGACAGGGCCGTTACCCGTACCAATGTAACAAGCCTGCAGAATCTGGCGGCATTCAATGTGACCGCCATCGGTGATGGCAAGAATTATTTCACGGACCTGGGTGTCAGTTCTGCTGATAACGGTGTAAACTGGACAACCGCTTCCACTTACTACTGGCCGGGTTATGAGCTTGCCTTCTTCGCCTATGCTCCCCAAGCTCCCGCCGGCACAGTGAGTATAGACAATGCGTCAAAGAAGATAACCGGTTTCTCTCCCGCACAGGCCGTTGCAGATCAAAAGGATCTTGTGATCTCTTACAATACGGGAACTAAGGCTGTCAACGAGGGTCCCGGTGTTGCCATGAACTTCAAGCACGCCCTCTCCCAGATCGAGGTCAAGGCCAAATGTTCCAATGACAAGATAAAGATTGAGATCATGGGCGTTAAACTGGTGAATGCCGCCGCAAAGGCCGAGTTTGCCTTTCCGGAAACGGAAACCAAGTCCAGCTATGTCCTGCAGCAAAGCCAATGGTCTAACTGGAGTGAAAAAGACGATCCTACAAAGGCCTACATGATCAAGGGTGGGGCGCCCGTCATCCTGACAGCTGATGCCCAACGCATCATGTTCGGTGACGACAACTTCATGCTTATTCCACAGCAGCTAACGGCATGGGACGGTACTACTGCAACTACTGGTGCTTACCTGTCCGTGCTCTGTCGCATATACAGCCTGGACGGCGCCAATGAAATACTGCTTTACCCGCAACCGGCAGCAGGTGATGCCAAGGACGGCAAATACGCATTCTCTGCCGTAGGTATCAACACCAACTGGGAACCTGGTAAGAAATATACCTACACGCTGAACTTCTGCGGCAACGGCGGTGGTACTGGTGAGATTGATCCGAACCCCACTGATCCGACGAATCCCACCGATCCGACCATTGATCCGGATCCGGTACCCGGTGGTAACGGTGGTGATCCTGTTCTGGGCAACCCCATCAAGTTTACTGTAACTGTTGACGAGTGGACCGACCAGCCAGTAGATGTCGCGATGTAAAATCTAAAGTATTTTGTTTCATTTTTGATTGTAATTTAACAATCAGCCTGGACGGGATTGGACTTGCATTACCCCGCGAGGGACAGGGCCGGATTTTACTATCTTCGCCCTGTCTGTTCCTTTCCAGGCACTTTTTACCAGAGGTATTCCGGACATTTTCTTTCAAGGGGTATCCATGTCGGAAATCCTTTTTTAACGTTTGTATGATTTTTATTACCGGTACGATTAATTCATTAAAGTAACAGATATGAAATTTTCCCGTTTTACATCATTTCCCGGCAGGTACGCCTTTTGGCGTCATCTGTTTTCGGCGCTTGTTTCGGGCAGTATTTGCCTTTTCTCTTGTGAGGATGACATGGATCGTCCTTCACTTTCCCCGCATGTATCTTTCACCTCCGAGATCAGCTCCTCCTGGACTCCGTCAACCCGTTCCACTACCGATGCTGATGTTCCGCAAGGTACTGTCATCGCCCTGCAGGGAGGCAGCACTCCTCTTTACCTGCACACGCTTTACACAGACAGCATTGCTTCACCCTCTTCGGACGATCGTCCGGACACGGCAGCTCTTACCCGTGCCACTCCCATCAAGAATGACAATATGTACAACAGTTTCGGTGTCTCCGCTTACTCCTACACCGGTTCGTGGAGCGAAAGCAGAACCCCCGACTACTTCTATAATGCCACTGCCAGCAAGTCCGGCAGTGACTATGTCCTTTCCTCCGCCTATTATTGGCCCGGGGCTTCATACAAAATGAGGTTCTTCGCATACGCTCCGAAAGACAACGGGCATTATGTGCTTTCCGGCAGCGCATATGCCGGTTCTCCTGTCATCAGTGTGACCGTTCCGGTCGATGTCAATGAGCAGGAAGACCTTCTCGTGGCAAAGACGGATGAACTGGACGGGAACACCAACGCTGCCGTGCCGCTCACCTTCAGGCATGCCCTGACCGCCATCAGGTTCGTGTGCGGAGCTGACATGCAGGGAGGTACCGTAAAGAGCGTCAGTTTGAAAAATGTATATTCCAGTGGGGCCTACAACATGGGAACGCAGACATGGAGCGGTGTAGGTACTCCCGCCACTTTCCCGCAGACATTGGACAGATCCATTACGGGAATCCCGGACGAACCCCTTACTGTCGATGCGCAGACCTTCATGATGGTTCCGCAGACCCTTCCCGACGGCGCGCAACTTGAAGTCGTATTCACTGATAACTCCAGCATGGACCACACGCTGACTGCCGATCTCAAAGGCACGGTCTGGCCTGTTGGCAAGACCGTCACTTATAAGATTTCCAGCAGTTCCATAAACTGGACCTACACACTTGCCGTTACCTCCCCGGCCGACTTTACCTATGAAGGCGGTACGCAGCAATACAATGTGACCAGTTACCGGCAGAACACCAAAGGGGTTAAAGAGGCTGTCACATGGACCGCACAATATTCAGAAGATGGCGGGGCATCATGGAGCAATACCAGACCCGGCTGGCTGGATGCGTTTACCGTATCCGGAAATGGTGGAGATACTCCACAATCATACAATGCAACTGTCATCGCACAGACTGGCGTAGAGGCTAATCCTCAACATACGGCTGCTCTACAGAATGCTTCGGTCAAAGGTACTGAAACTGTCCCATATAATCTTGCCAACCAGACTAATGGTGGCACAGTGGATGAAAACACCGCCAACTGCTACGTTGTCGGTGCTCCGGGATATTACTCTTTCCCTCTGGTATATGGAAATGCCATCAAAGGTGGTACGACCAATACGTCCGCATATACCTCTACGGCTCCGTCCGGTACGGATCCGTACGGAACCACTATTCTGAGTCATTTCATCAACCATGCTGGTAACGCGATCACTGACCCCTATATACGCAACAACGCTGACTGCACGCCTGCTAAAGCAGAACTGGTATGGCAGGACGCACCGAATTTGGTTACCGATATAAAATACAACAATACGGGCAACGGCAATATATCTTTCACGGTGGACAAGAATACCATCCGACAGGGTAATGCCATCATTGCCATCAAGGATGCCGGCGACAATGTCCTGTGGTCCTGGCATATCTGGGTTACCGATGAAGATATCAATAATGCCATTGAAATTACCAATTTCCAGGGTAAGAAGTATAAATTGATGTCTGTCAATCTCGGCTGGTGCGATGGAAGTACCACGAATTATGCAGAGCGTAGTTGCAAGGTCAAGTTCACAGCCGGAGGAGAGAGTCAGACAATAACTATCAGACAGGCCTCTAAATCAATCGTTGTCGGTGGTAATCATCCTTACTATCAATGGGGACGCAAGGATCCTTTCCTGCCTTCGAATGGATTACGCGATATCAATAAAACCTGGTACGACAAAGACGGCAATGCTCACACGGGAAGTCCTAAAACGGAGGACTTTTCTATCGGCGCCCCTTGTATCACGAATTATATTCTCAAACCGGATGTGATGCAGAGTCCAGATTATGGCGATTGTACATATGCAAATCTATGGAGTGCCGATAACAATGTTTATACCGCCAATGACAATTCTGTTGTAAAAACGGTCTATGATCCCTCTCCTGTGGGCTTCAAACTTCCTCCCAGTAATGTTTTCACTGGATTCACAACAACCGGAGGCAATACAGATAATCCTTCTGAAATCAACGGAACGTGGGACGACTCCTCGAAGGGATGGAATTTCTACACTGATCCCTCAAAGAGTAAACCCAACTTCTTCCCTGCGTCGGGGTCTCGCGACTGTTCCGGTGGCGGGGCGAACAGCGTTGGCTTCTACGGCGTCTGTTGGTCGGCGGTTCCGTACAGCCAGTACCACGGTTGCACCCTGGACTTCTCCTCGTCGTCCGTGTACCCGTTGCTCTACTACTCTCGGGCGTGCGGGTTTGGGTTGCGTTCTTCCCAAGAATAGGGAGCGTAGCGACCGTATCCGTTTCATTGGATTATTTTCCCTACGGCTTTAAGGCCGTAGGGATAGTACCGGCGAAGCCGGTCGATTTTTATAGATATTAAAATTAAATAATTATGACCAGCAAGGATTTTATAGAAGCTGAAGCAGGTAATAACGGAAGTATCATTCTTTATCGTGAGGGGCTTTTCTGGAAAGCTTATGAAAAGTCTGCTTACGCTGTCTGTACGCAGATCAAGCCTTTGAAGGCTATAAAAAGAAGGTTAAAGTCACTCGGTGGCGGTGAGATAGTTTCAGTGGGATTTCCATGTAAGCATGAACAAAAGTATATAGGTTCTTTGGAGCATATGGAGACTATGCCTGACCGTCTTGTGTTGCGAACGTTAAAACCTATAGACGGACAGAGGTTTGAAGAATGGAAACAGGAACTTTCATCGGAGCATTCAGTTGTAGGGAGGAGAGATGCGTGTGTGCAGAATCTGTCACGGAGTAATATTCCGCATGGAGAGTTAATCATGCGAATCCGGATGTTCAATCTGGCGGAAAGTACTCCGATGGATTGTATGTTATTTGTAAATGAGTTGAAAAAGATGCTCTAATATACAATGAATGAGAAGTGGCAGTTTATGATAATTTGCCTGTGTATAAGGCTGCATATGACTTGTTAAGGAGTGTGTATGAGAAGACGGGAAAGATTCCCCGAGATGTGAAATATACACTGGTGGAGGTGTTGAAAAAGGATCTGACCGAGATTATGGTAATGATATACAGGGCTAATGCTACGACTGGAAAACTTCCGTATATTGAACGGGCAAGAGATCTGGTTGTAGGAGTCAAGGTCCGTTTAAGACTGTTGCAAGATATGCGGCATATCAGTGTGAAGCAGTATGCGGCGTTTGCCCAACAGGTGGAGTTGCTGTCGAAGCAATTGTCGGCTTGGCATGATTATGCACGGAGACAGGACGCAAAGAGTCAAGAAAAAATATAAACAAGAAAAGATATAAATAAAAAGGATTCCTTTGCCTACACAAAACAGGATAAGGCCAGCATTTCGTATAGCCAAGACTTGCGAGAGAGTGCCAGATAAATTCAGTAACCCACTGTCCGTGTAAAAACGGTCATGGCGGATAGATGTATCCGAAGCCATGTTGCGGGCAGTAATGGACAGTTTTATATCGGGGTTCCGAAAGGTCCTCCGATATATACAATAAGTGGTTATATTTCCCTGCGTCGGGGTATCGCAACTATTCCAATGGCGGGGCGAACAACGTTGGCAGCTACGGCTACTGTTGGTCGGCGGTTCCGAACAACCAGAACAACGGTCGCAACCTGAACTTCAACTCGTCGAACGTGAACCCGTTGAACAACAACAATCGGGCGTACGGGTTTGGGGTGCGTTCTTCCCAAGAATTTATCCTTGTACGAGGCAGGGAATCCTTTGAATGTAAATTACAGAAATGGCTGAATGTTATAAGAGACAGGATTTGCTTACGGATCTTTTTCATGCCTATTACGAGGCGAGGAAGAAGAAAAGAGAAATACTGCGAGCCAGCTTGCGTTTGAGATTGATCTGGAACATAATCTTATGGAGTTGTATGAACAGATAAGGGATAGGAACTACACTCCTTCACCTGGGGTATGTTTCGTGGTTAACAGGCCAGTGAAGCGAGAAATTTTTGCCTCGGATTTCAGGGACAGGGTAGTGCATCATCTGTTGTATAATTATATTTCTCCTATGTTTGAGGGCAGAATGATTTTTGACAGTTATTCATGTCGCCGAGGAAAGGGGACAAGTCAGGGAATAGCACGCCTGGAACACCACATACGCAGTTGTACGCAAAATTATCGTTATAGTGCCTATATATTAAAACTGGACTTAAGGGGGTATTTCATGAGTATCAGGAAGGATCGTCTGTACGATCTTATCTGCAAGGGACTGGAACGATATAGAAGAAGCCGGAAACAAAAAGAATGCCCGGATATGGAACTGATAGATTTCCTGCTAAGACAGATTATATTCAGAAATCCCCAGCGGGATTGCCGGATACGGGGTAGCGCGGAAGATTGGGAAGGACTTCCACCCACGAAAAGTTTGTTCAATTCTCCGGAAGGTGTGGGACTTCCCATAGGAGATTTGACATCCCAGCTGTTCAGTAACATCTATTTGGGGGAGTTGGATGGATATGTGAAGCGTGTTTTACGCTGTAAACATTACGGGCGTTATGTGGATGATTTTTTTATTGTCCATCCAAGCAAACGCTATCTAAAGGAACTGATTCCATGGATACGGGAATTCTTGAAGGAAGAATTGGAGTTGGAGTTGCATCCGGATAAAATCGAATTGCAGCATTACAGTCGTGGTGCGGCTTTTCTGGGAGCGTATGTGAGACCGTACAGGAAATATCCGTCAAAACGTACCGCAGGATTTTTTCGGGAAGCGGTACACAGGCTGGAAAAAGAGAGTTCCAAAGGAAAACCCGCTCCGGAAAGACTGCGAAAGATGTTGGCTGTGCTAAACTCCTACCAGGGGCATTTGAAGCATTTCAGATCATACGCTCTGCTGGATAGGTTCTTGCGTAATTCACCTTTGAAAGAATATTTCTATTTTACGGGAGGTTATAGAAAAGCCGGTATTAGGAGTCGTTTTCTGATCCCTATAAAAGATACGTACGGGAGAGGAAAAGAACCCGAAACTTTTCCTGAAACCGGGGGGCGGATTATGGATAATAGCGTACATCGTGAAGATAGCGGGGACAGGAATAGTAAATAAGCACCAGTATATGTATGAAATGTATGCCTATGAAACTGAAGGTACGAATATTTGAGGGAAAATCTCCCGAACTTTATCTGGCCGTAGGGCACTTTGTACTTAGTCCTGCATGTCTGCGGGAGAATAACAACTACCCTTATAAATCCTCCCGGATGTTTACCTGGCATGTTCTCTACCATGAAGACCAGGTAGTGGCTTTCATGCCTGTTGAGAGAAAACTCGATGGTGGTTATAAAATTGATAATTATTATGCCACTCCCGATAGGGAGAGGGGGAATCAGTTGCTGAAGCTGTTGAAGAGCGTGATCAAGGAGTCGGGCGATGAGACTTCCCCTTTGCGGGCGACCGTTCAGAAACGGGATGCCGGAATTTTCAAATACATGAATTTCATCACGATCCGGGAAACCAAGTTATATGTTATGATGGAATTGGTACGTATGGGTTCCGACAGTGGGAAACAGGATGGCTGAAAGAGAATGGGAGGAACTCGGATGAATGTATATCAGGCGTTGCGGGAGAGGATCAGAAGAATCTTCGGCGAGTATGATTATGTGTACCTTTCTTTTTCGGGGGGTAAGGACAGCGGTGTGCTGCTGAATGCCTGTGTGGAGCATATCAGGCAATATGGAGGTCGGATGGGAGTATTCCATATGGATTACGAAGTGCAGTATTCCCTGACCACGGAGTATGTGGATGAGATGCTGTCTTCGAACCGGGATATTCTGGATGTTTACCGCTGTTGCGTGCCTTTCAAGGTCGGTTCGGCTGCATCCATGTACCAGAGATTCTGGCGGCCCTGGGACCCTTGTGTCCGTTGGGTCAGGGAGATGCCTGTGGAATACCTGGGTACGGAAGCATTTGATTTTTATACTCCGCAGATGTGGGATTACGAGTTCCAGGAATGTTTTTCCTTTTGGCTCCGCAAGCAACTTGGAGTGCAAAAAGTGGCATGTCTGGTTGGAATACGTACCCAGGAAAGCTTTAACCGTTGGAGAACGATCTATCGTAGCACTCCGGGCCCTTCAGCCGACTGGATATGTCCTGTCGATGAGGGCATAGACAACGTGTATCCGTTGTATGACTGGCATACTACGGATATATGGACTGCCAATGGCCGTTTCCGTTGGAAATACAACAGGTTGTATGACCTCTATTATCAGGCGGGTGTTCCTCTGAACAGCCAGCGTGTTGCGAGCCCGTTCATTTCCCAGGCCATCCCGTCGCTGCATCTGTACAGGGTGATCGAGCCGGAGATGTGGGGCAAGATGCTGGGACGTGTGAACGGTGTTAATTTTGCCGGGGGGTACGGTAACTCTGTAGCGATGGGATGGCGGGGTGTCAGGCTGCCTGAGGGAATGACCTGGAAAAAATATCTTTTTTTCCTTCTGGACACCCTTCCTGAGGATGCCAGGAACAACTATCTGGATAAACTGGAGGTAAGCGTGCGGTTCTGGCGGGAGAAGGGCGGCTGTCTGGCAAAAGAAACTATCATGAAACTCAAGAGGTTGAATATCCCTTTCGAACTTGGCGGGACATCGGGATACAGGATGCACAAGCTCCCGGTCAGGATGGAATACCTTGATGACATAGACCTGCCTGAATTCCGTGAATTGCCCTCGTACAAGCGGATGTGCATCTGTATCCTGAAAAACGACCACTGTTGCAAGTACATGGGCTTTTCACCAAATAAACAGGAACAGGAAAGAAGACGGAAGATGATGGATGAATATAGATCTTATTTTAATGAATGAAAAGATGGACAATGAATTTACCAGTCCCGTGTATGGCGTCAAGGCTGTACCGGTGGAAAGGATCAGGGCGAATTCCTATAATCCCAACGTGACGGCCCCTCCTGAGATGCGGCTTTTGGAACTCTCGATTTGGGAGGATGGGTACACGATGCCGTGCGTGTGTTATTACATTGAGAAAGAGGATGTGTACGAGCTTGTGGACGGCTATCACAGGTATAAGGTCATGATGACCTCGCCCAGAATATACAAGCGGGAGAACGGACTGTTACCCGTTACCGTCATCCGTAAGGATCTGGCCGAGCGTATGGCCTCTACCATCCGCCATAACCGTGCCCGTGGAATGCATAAGATCGAGCTTATGACACGGCTTGTCGGGGAACTTACGAGGTCGGGCATGTCGGATTCGTGGATACGCAGGAACCTGGGTATGGACAAGGATGAGTTGCTGCGCCTGAAGCAGATATCGGGACTGGCGGAGCTTTTTGCGGATAAGGAATTCCGTAAGGCCGTAGAATAGGATGTTTGGCATAAAACCGAAAATTCGTATGCTCGGAGTATTCGGGAAATAAGAAAAAATGTAAAAATATTATAAAATGTGCAAGATGGAGATAACAGATCTGATCAAGGGAATGGAAAGTGCAAATGTGTCGGATATTTACATTTTTCTTCACGAGGACGGCCCTGTGGCTTTTGACGCCTCTGCCGCCCATCTTCTGTGTTACTTTCCTGAAATGGAGATGGAAAGTGTGTTTTGTAGTGACAGCAAACGTCACAGAATTATACAGGGATTCGCATTGGAACCGGTGCTGGAACGACTGGCGCAATACCCGTGTCTGGTTGATGACGATTGTATCAGAATAATGGGTGTGCTGTGAATGATAAGGCACGGTATGAAGTAAACGGGTATGGGCGGGAATGGCGGAGCCTGATCTTCTGGAACTGTTCAGAAAGCATGCGCAGGATGGGCAGAAAGAGATGGTCAGCCTGTTTTGCAATGATGTGAGAAGACTCTCCCGGACGAAGAAGATAAAGAGGCTGCTCGTGTTGGGAAGGTACGCAGGGAACTCCGAACTCTGCGGTCATGTGCTCCGTGTGCTGGAGATGCTGCCGGAACTCCCCGGCATGGCTTGTCCTGCATACAGGGCCGTTCTGGTATTGCTCTCCCTTTCACGGGACAGGGATGTTTTGTGCAGGTTGCGGGCAAATGCCGTCCTGCCATGCCGCAAGAGGGGACGCACGGAGGAAATGCTTTGGCTTTGTGAGATTTTGTATGCTATAGGCCCATCTGTTTCCCTGCATGATATTTGCAGGGAGGTTTGCTTGTATTTCTATCTGGAACGGAGGAAACAGCTCCGGGGATATTCCACTTGTGTCAGTGAACTGGACTTTCAGTTCGCAGAAAGGCGGTTGAGGATATTGTCCGTCGCCGTATTTCGTCTGAAAGTGATTTTTTACAGCCCCGGCGTGTATTCCGTCGGTACACTCTCCCTGCTGTGCCGTATGAGTTATTCGGCCTTCAGAAACAGGTTCCTGTCTGTTTACGGGTTACCCCCGGGACGTTGGCTAAGGAATCGGCGAATAAAACGCATATGTCTGGATATAAAATATAATCATGGACTTTCACTGGGAGAAATATCGGAGAGGAACGGATTTTCATCAGCAAGCCGTCTGTGTGAATTCTGTAAAAGAAACATGGGATGCACTCCGGGGAGGCTGAAGCAGGCACTGGCTCACCGGTGGCGGAGCAAATAAAAATTCATCAGGCTTGATGTAGAGCTTATTTCAAATAAAAAGCGTAACGGCTATCAGTGCTCGTTTCGCTATCTTGCCGGTGTTTAATTAAAATCCCGAACAGCATGGAACTGTTTACTTTTATCCCTTATTTCCTGTTACTGGAGCGAGAAGAGAGTGACAGGAATACACTGGCAAACGCCAACACCGAGTTCATCCGTGAGGTCTATGAGCTGCAACGTGTGGAAAAGGATGTTACGCTCGTCTTTTTCCAGCTGCAATATCTAAGTTGCAAACTGGTCATTCTGCGTGAGCATTACCGCACAGCACAAAAAGAGCACTTGCCCTGCTATGCCTATATCATTGGTACGCTGGAGTACCTGAAAGGTCTGCTGGACAGATGCAGGTTCATTCATAAGTGCGGTTCCGCCATCGCTCCGGCATGTCTGCCGACTACAGAGGGTGATCCCCCGGTCTGCTGGACGGCAGAGGTCATCTGCCTGATGGAACTGCTGTATGCCTGCCACGAGCTGAAGATGTTCAACGGCGGTGAGGTGACACTCGGGCGTGTGGTGGAATACGTCTGCCATGTGCTGGGGGTGAACGTGAAGAATGCCTCGAGCTACTACGCGCGGATGCGGCGGCGTAAGGCGGGAGACAGAACCTACTTCATCGACCGCCTGCGTGAAGTTCTGCTCAAACGGATGGAAGACGATGACGAGGGGCACAGGAGACGCAACCGATGAAATGCGGACCCTTTCACACACGGTTCTCCACGTGTGTGAAGGCCTTGCATTTACGGTTATTTGTTCAGTTCCAGAAGATGTCTGAGGTTGGGATCTGCGGCGATGCGCTCCAGCTCGTCGGCCACGATCCGTCTGACATCCTCCTTGATCCGGTTGTAGTTTTCCTGTACCATTTCCTTCATGTGATTCACCCCTTCACCGTCCACGAAGCCGGTGATAACGGGTATCTTCTGATATGCCTTTTCCTCTTCGGCTATTTTCTTGGCATCGACGACAATCTCGCAGTGGAAGATTTTCTGTTCAATCCTCTCCCCGAAGTTGTCGGCTACGGAGCCGACGAACATTCCCTGTGTCAGTCCGCTGATCTTGCTGGGTGGAATGAGACTGTCCATTTGGGTGGATATGGAGGTGGAAACGTCCTGCCGGTTGATGGAGATGGAGTGGCGTTTCTGAAGTATCTTGCCGAACCTCTCGCTGAGGGTTTTGGCCGTTTCCCCTACGACCTGTCCTGAAAATATGTTGCCTACCGTGTTGATGATCACCTTCGCCTCCTTGTCGGTATAGTCACGGATAAGCTGGCTGAAATCCTGAAAGCCGAGCAGCACAGCGACCTTGTTGCTGCGTGCGGTGGCTATCAGGTTGTCCAGTCCCTTGATGAAGATGGTGGGTAGCTCGTCGATGATGATGGAACTCTTCAACCTGCCCTTCTTGTTGACAATCTTTACAATACGGCTGTTGTACAGGCCGAGCGCAGCACCGTAGATCGCCTGCCGGTCGGGATTGTTGCCTATGCAGAGGATTTTCGGCTCGTCGGGATTGTTGATGTCCAAAGAGAACTCGTCGGCGGACATCACCCAATAGAGTGCCGGCGAGATCATGCGGGACAGGGGAATCTTCGCACTGGCGATCTGGCCCATGAGCTGGTCGGCAGCTCCCGCCAGCCACGCATCGAGGAAGGGGCTGAGGTAGTTCTCCAGTTCGGGATAGGAGGACATGATGGGAAAAATCTGCTCGTAGGGCTTGTTAAGGAACTCGACGGCATGGGGGAAGGTACAATACCTGCCGTCCTTATACACCCGCAGGAACCAGATGATGGCGGCAAAGAGAATGGTGGGCGACTCGACGAAGAAATCGCCCTGCTTCGCCGCCCACGACCGGTTGAGGTTGAGCATGATGCTGTATGAACTCTCGTAAGCATCGGAGATGTCGGTCATGAACTTCGGATTGAGGGGATTGCAGCGGTGGCTGCGTGAGGGATCGTCGAAGTTTATGACATAGAACTTCGGCGGCACTTTATACCCCTCCAAATGACCGATCAGGTGGTTGTAAGCAATGGTGGAGAGGTCGGGAAACTTGAAATCGTAGATATAGGCGGCATAGCCTTTCTCTATCTGCTGTTTGATGTAGGAGTTCACCACCGCAAAGGACTTGCCCGAACCGGGCGTTCCCAGCACGATGGAGGCACGGAAAGGGTTCACGACATTGATCCATCCGTCGTTCCACTTCTTGCCATAATAGAACCGTGTCGGCAGATTTACGGAATATTCATTTTCGATAAGCCTTGTTTCCTGCATGAAACTTTCGTTCTCGTTGTTGAACACATCGTCCATGAGGTTCTGTTTGAGCAGGCGGGAAATCCATACACCGGCGGCGAGCAGGCAGAGATAGCCGACAGCAAGAGTGAATATATAAAAGGCGGTGCGTGCCAATAACGGTACGGGCAGGCAGAGCAGCCACCAGTTGAAAAAGAAGAGGACGACACCTGCGGAAAGGGCTGTCCAGATATGCACCCATTTGATTTTTTCCTCCTTTACACCCTTCGTGCCCAGACACGAGAGGGCAAGGAAGGTAACGGAGAAAAGCTTTGTCCAAAGGATGGAGCCGAACAATCCGGTCGTGCGCTGGAAGTTCAGCAGAATCCTGTCCACCACTCCGATATTGACGTTCCATTCCCGGATGGACGGATAGCAGAACCAATAGATATTGACAACTACGAATAATACGCTGAGGGCACGCATAAAGTCCATGACTTTCGCCAGTCCCCTGAGATCATCTTCTTGTGACATAATACTGAATTTTAAAAAGTTATCATCTTGATACTTATGTAATACGGGTTCAGTCCTGACGGCCGTAACGCCGGCGGCGTTTCTTTTTGTCGGGCTTCAGGAGCTTGGGATACCGGGGAACATAGTTCAGCTCCGGCTCCATATCGGAAAGCAACCCTCCCGGAATTTTTTCCCCGTTTCCGGAAGCCACAGCGGACGGAACGGGCGGCAGAAGTGGCGACAGGGAATTTGGCGGCTGTTCCTGAAAGTGTCCGTTGAGCATGTTCGCCGAGAATTCCTTGCCCAGACGTGAGCCGTTAAGTACGGTGCGGCTGCGGTGGTCTATAAAGGTAACGCCGTAAATCCTGTCGGTTCCGTTGCGGCGGAGAACCAAGTCTATCTGTTCTTTCGCCAGGCGGTCACGGAAATCCCGTTCGTCCACGGACTGGCGCAAAGCGTCGGCCACTAACGGTCGAAGCCGTTCACGGCACGGGGCGGACTTGATTCTTGCGGCGGATTCCCGCATCTTCCTATCCAACTGCTGTGCACCGGCCGTTCTTCCCAGCCGGGAGGACTTTATGGGAGTGGCCGCCGTTTCGCCGTTGCCGTCCAAAGCGGTATAGAGTATGCCGTGATAGGTGCGTCCGCCAATTTCCCCCTTCACTTCTTCCACTCCTATATTATACAGGGAAAGCAGGGCACGGAGTTCGCCCATTGTGCGGAAGCTGTAAAGCTCGAGCAGGGGTTTGAGGGTACAGGCGATCTGCCGTTTGATGTCCCCTTTTGCAACATCTACCGGCTTCAGCTGCCACTCTTCGCCTTTCTTCCGGCCTTCCGCCGGATGCAGGCCGTATTTCTGCTCCAGAAGTTCGGTAATCTCCTTGCTGCGACGGTATTCGAACTTGTCGGATACTTTCCTTCCCTCACTATCGACACGCAGGGAAACGATGTGGATATGATGCCGGCCGATGTCCTCGTGCTTAAAGACAAGATAGGGCTGGTTGCCGTAACCGAGCCGCTGCATGTATTCCCTGCCGATTTCCGCCAGCTGCCCGTCGGTCAGCACATCGTCGGGATGCGGGTTGAGGGAGATGTGTATGACCGGCTTCTCGGTGCGGTAATGGTTCGGCATCCATTCGAGAAACTGCCTCACGGATTCATCCGGACGGAAACGCCCGTCTTCGGGATAACGGAGGAGATGTGCCGAAAGGACTTTCGCACCGCCTTCATCGACCTTGTTCTGGTTGTAGGCCAATGCACCGTACAAGTTCTTACCCACGCTGATCCTGGCTACCATGTGAGGCGAGTTTTTGGGAAAGTTCGACAATCCGGCGGTTCAGCTCTACGAGTTCAAGGGTGAGCTTTTCAAGTCTGTAGAGCAGTGCCAATGCTTTCTTTTCAGTGAAATGGATGTGCAATTCCTTGACTGCCTGATTGTAATTCACTCCTATGGCACGGAACTGCCGGAACAGTTCCGTGAGCTTGACTACATACTCCATTGTGGCACGGTCTGTCCGGATCACCCTGAACTCTTCGTTGAAGATCCGTGCTGCGATGAACTTGGATTTGGACAACAGACCGGACTGCTCAAACATGGTGAGAAACCGTGCATGGCCGGCTTCGTCCAGATTGACCGTCTCACGGCGGATGGCCGGGTTCGGCTTGGGTAACCTGCCCCCTTTTCCCCGTGTGCGGGGACGCTTTTTCTCGTTGTTCATATATACGTTTTTTATGTGGTACAATTCCACCGGGTGGAATTGCCTCCGTCAGCTCCCCCTCCCACAATTTGCGACTTCGGAGCAAATTGCAGCCCCCCTGCAAGGGCAAGCGTTTTTTGCTGCAAAACGGAGTGGTGCTGCAAAAAACACAGCTTGCTATGTTCTGGCGAACATAAATCTTTCCTCTTTGGAGAGGAAAGAGCGCTTTCGGGGAAAGCGGGGATTGGTGACCGACGGAAGGCAAACTGCCCATTCCCGGTTGGATGGCGCAAAGTTAGGAAGTGATATAATCAGTTGTATATCACTAACATTAGCCACATTATGCCAAATGGAAGCCACTTGTGCACACGGGTGGAACAGGAGGAAAAACGGGCGGCCGATGATGGCTGAATCAGCGGTTGAGGATGTGCCTGAATGGGATGCGTAATGACGGACTGAATGACCAACCGGTCAGATAACCAACCAGACGGTCAGCCGTTGCAACGTTGGTGCGGTCGGCTGGCTGACCAGCCAACCAAGCGGATAAAAGGCTGTCTGTCCGGCGGGATGATTAGGCAACCGATTATCTTCCTGTTTGTCCGACAGGCTATGCAGTCCGCCGGATTGTGTCATGTATGGTCAGACCGTCGGTCGGCCAATCAGACGGACAATACTTCGGTCGGTTGGCTGTTCAGTCAGCCATTCCACGTCAGGAGCCGGCCACTTGAACTCCGCCGTTCCCAAACCATGAATTTCCCTTCTTTTTCCTTCTTTATTTGCGGCGTTGATTCAAAAGTATCATTTGTAAACAAACTGCATCATGGAAAAAGAAACACTCTTTATCGCCTTTTCCACGCAAAAAGGCGGAGCGGGAAAAACAACGCTGACCGTGCTGGTGGCAAGTTACCTGCACTATGTGAAAGGGATGAATGTGGCGGTGGTGGATTGCGACTACCCGCAACACAGCATTGCCGAGATGAGAAAACGTGACCTGAAAACGGTCATGGAGGACGAGCATTACAAGCTGATGGCGTACAGACAACTGCAACGGATAAGGAAGAAAGCCTATCCGGTAGCGGAGAGTACGGCTGAGGACGCTGTCACGAAAGCGGACGAACTGCTGGAAAAGATGCCGGAAACAGACATCGTGTTCTTCGACTTGCCGGGCACGGTAAACAGTACGGGCGTGTTGAACACGCTGGTGAACATGGACTATGTCTTTTCCCCCATTGCCGCTGACAGGGTGGTGATGGAAAGCACACTCCGCTTTGCGAGCCGGCTGAATGACACGCTGATCGCTACGGGCAAGACGAATATCAAAGGGCTGTACCTGCTGTGGAACATGGTGGACGGCCGGGAGAAATCGGAACTGTACAAAGTGTATGAACAGGTGATCGGCGAGCTGGGACTGAAAGTGCTGAAGACCTTCCTGCCGGACAGCAAACGGTTCCGCCGTGAGCTGACAGGGGGACATAGGGCATTGTTCCGTTCCACGCTGTTCCCCGCAGACGGTACGCTGGTCAAAGGCAGCAACCTGAAAGAGATTACGGAAGAGCTGTTGTCCATTATCAGGAAGTAGGCTATGGGAAACGAACGGAAAAAAATAAACCTGACGGACATTGACGAGAACTCCATAGTCGCCTCGTTCAAGGAAGGCCGGCCGGCGGACGGGCAGGCGCAAGCAGCCGGGAATAAGGGACAGTCCGGTGAAGAGAGCGGATATGTCCGTCTGTTCATCCACGAGTCACCGGTCTGCGCACGGCTTGGCAAGACAATCTATCTTCGTAAGGAGTTTCATGAACGGATTCAGAGGATCGTCCAGACAATTGGGAACAACGAGATGTCCATTTTCAGCTATGTGGACAATGTGCTGGAACAGCACTTTGCCGCCTATCAGGACGAGATCACGAAGGAATACAGAAAACGAAGTACCGAACTGTTTTAAACCCCGGAAACCATGTCAGCAATCTTATTCTTACTTATCGGTAGCTATCTGTTATGGATAGCCGCCTACCTCTTCCACGAGCGGAACAGTCGGAGGAAGAGAGCGGAAAAAGCCGGGCAGATCCTTACCCGGATGACGGTGGACGTGAGCGAGATTTTAGGCAAAAGTACATTTTCCCTTAGCCACTCCACGCCACAAACGCCCGAAAAAATTGAAAACGAAAAATCTGTAAGCGAAGCAGGTATTTTTGTACCGGAGAAGGAAAAGTACCCGAAAATAGTTTCTGCCGAGGAACTGGACAAGCTGTTTGCCGAAGGGGGTCCGCTGCCGGAAGATCTTGAACTGATGGAAGATATGGATGTCCCGTTGGAGTTCCGGGGAGAACCGGCGGATGACAATCCTCGGATAGACGATGACGAGCAGGACAGATGCCTGCCGGGATGCATGCCGCAAGCCACGGGCATCCGCTTCGAGGATATGGGACTGGCGGTGCGTGTGACGGTCAGCGGTGAAGCGGCCAGTGAAGAGGAAAAGCTTCAGGCCGGAAAGACACTGGCTGAACTGCGCAACACGCCGATGTTCGACAAGCTGACCTTCGGCGATGCGGAGCGTGAGGAACGTATCGACTCGCTGATAGAGCTGCATCTTGCGGCATGCCGCAGACGGAATAGCCCGGACAGCGAAGCGGCGACAGAAACCATACCGGACACTTTCTCCATAAATGATATTGTTTAACGAAGTAAAACGTACATGAAGGAAAGAGATTACGGATAGCTTGTCTATTCATTTTTCACGAGAAGAAACCCAAACAAATTTAATTAACAACGGGGGACGGCGGACTTTTCCATCTGTCGTGCCCACATTCAAATTCAATTATTTTATGAATACGAAACAACTTGTGTTCGTGGCGGTTATGTTAATCGCCACAGGCTCGCTCTATGCGCAAGGAAATGGATCGGCCGGTATCACGGAAGCGACGAAAATGGTCACAAGCTACTTCGATCCGGGAACGAAATTGTGCTACGCGATCGGAGCTGTGGTAGGTCTGGTCGGCGGGATTAAGGTGTACAACAAGTTCAGCTCCGGCGATCCGGATACCTCGAAAACGGCGGCGAGCTGGTTTGGTGCGTGTATCTTTTTAATCGTGGCTGCCACTATTCTTCGTTCATTCTTTCTCTAAGAACCGGATTCACCTATATATAATAATGTATATGAATTATGAACTGAACAAGGGAATCGGCGAGAGTGCGGAGTTCAAGGGACTCAAGGCTCAATATCTTTTTATTTTCGTCGGTGGGCTGCTGGCTCTGTTCGTGCTGTTTGTTATTCTTTATATGGCCGGCGTGAACCAGTGGTTCTGCATTGCTTTCGGCGTAATATCCGCATCCGTATTGGTCCGGCTGACTTTCCATCTGAACGGCAAGTTCGGGGAACACGGACTGATGAAGCTGCTGGCCAGGAAACAGCACCCCCGCTACCTGATCAACCGGATCAGTCCCCGGAAACTATTCACGATTAAAAAGAAGAACGTATGCGTAACACACTAAAGGCTGCCACATTGGAAAGCAAGTTTCCGCTTCTCGCCGTCGAAGCGGACTGTATCATCTCCAAAGATGCGGACATCACCGCCGTCTTTGAGGTGGATCTGCCCGAACTCTTCACGGTGACGGCAGCTGAATACGAGGCTATCCATGCGGCATGGGCAAAGGCAATCAAGGTATTGCCCAATTATACGGTGGTACATAAGCAGGATTGGTTTATCCGGGAGGATTACCGCAGCCAGACGGACAAGGAGAATCTAAGTTTCCTTTCCCGAAGCTACGAGATGCACTTCAACGAGCGTCCTTTCTTGAACCATAAATGCTATCTGTACCTGACCAAAACGACGAAAGAGCGCATGAGGATGCAGAGCAGCTTCTCTTCGCTGTGCAGGGGATTCATCATCCCCAAGGAGGTGGACAAGGATACCACCGCCCATTTTCTGGATACGGTGGGGCAATTCGCCCGTATCGTGAACGATACAGGGCTGGTACACCTAAGACGGCTCGTCGGTGATGAGATTACCGGCACGGAGAATAAGGCCGGACTGGTGGAGAAATATTTCTGTCTGTCAATGGAAAATACCACTGCACTGGAAGACATCGAACTCGGAGATGACGGCCTGCGTGTCGGTGACAAGCACGTTTCGGTACATACGCTCTCGGAACTGGATGCGTTGCCCAGCAAGGTGGGTACGGACTGCCGGTATGAAAGGCTATCGACGGACAAAAGCGACTGCAAGCTGTCATTCGCCAGTCCGGTAGGCCTGCTGCTCTCGTGCAATCACCTGTACAACCAGTATATCTTTCTGGATGACAGCGGCGAGAACCTGCAACGTTTTGAGAAGAACGCACGCAACATGCAGTCGCTCTCGAAGTACTCACGGAGTAACCAGATTAACAAAGAGTGGATCGATCTGTACCTGAATGACGCACATTCGTTCGGGCTTACCTCGGTGCGTGCCCATTGCAACATCATCGCATGGACGGACAATCCTATGGAGGTGAAGAATATGCGTAATGACGTGGGCAGCCAGATCGCTATGATGGAATGCAAGCCACGCCATAATACGGTGGACGCCGCCACGCTGTACTGGGCGGCGATACCGGGGAACGGCGCTGACTTTCCGGCAGAGGAGAGCTTCTACACGTTCATCGAACAGGCTCTCTGCTTCTGGGTGGAAGAAACGAACTACCGCAGCTCCGTTTCACCTTTCGGACTGAAGATGTCAGACCGTATCAGCGGAAAACCGCTGCACGTGGACATCTCCGACCTGCCGATGAAACGTGGCGTAACCACCAACCGCAACAAATTCGTATTGGGCGGTTCGGGAAGCGGCAAGTCATTCTTTATGAATCATTTGGCGAGGCAATATTATGAACAGGGCACGCACGTGGTATTGATCGACACGGGAAACAGTTACCAGGGGCTTTGCTCGCTGATACACCAGAAGAGCGGTGGAAAGGACGGTATCTATTTCACTTATACGGACGAAAACCCGATAGCGTTCAACCCTTTTTTCACGGATGATAAAGTTTTCGATATTGAGAAGCGTGAGAGTATCAAGACACTAATCCTCACACTCTGGAAAAAGGACAATGAACCGGCGACACGTTCGGAAGAAGTGGCTCTGTCCAATGCGGTGTCCCTGTATATCAGGCGCATCAAGGAGGATGAAAGCATCGTTCCCTCGTTCAACACCTTCTACGAGTTCGTGAAAACGGACTACCGGAGGATACTGGAAGAGAAAGAAGTCCGGGAAAAGGATTTCGACCTTGCGGGGTTCCTGAACGTGCTGGAGCCTTATTACCGTGGTGGAGAATATGATTTTCTGCTTAACTCCGACAAGCAGCTTGACTTGCTCGGTAAGCGGTTTATCGTCTTCGAAATTGATCAGATCAAAGATCACCCCATTCTTTTTCCGGTGACGACTATTATTATTATGGAGTTGTTTATCAACAAGATGCGTCGTCTGAAAGGGGTACGCAAGATGATCATCATAGAGGAAGCGTGGCTGTGACATGTAAGTCTTGTATATGATTGTTCAACTTTCATTCCACGAGTTGGAAATCGAACGATTGAACCTGTTGTTCCGTCAACAGTAGCCTATGGGAACGTGCGGTATTAAGCAATGAACCCGTGCGGTAACAGAACCAACAATGAAGCCCTTCCGAAAGGAGAAGTCTGAACCGTGAGGGGATGACAACTGCCGTTAGTATCGAACGACAGGGGAGCTAGGCTGAATGGTATGAATAACGTAATGTGAACCGTTGATAAACGTCGTAACTTCGAATGAGCCGCTAATGATACTGGGCTCTAACCCAAAAGGGATGCAGTCGGTTAACCTTCTCCATGCTAAGGTTACACGGACATAACGACTGCCGGCGGATAGACGGATTCTAACCCATTCGTTTGTCATATACAAGAAACATGGTAAACCCGTACTTCTCCTGTGTAACAGCAGGTAAGCAGACCGTAAGTGAAGCCGAATGGAGTGCGGGCAGAGGAATGCGGAGAAAGCGAATGCCGTTCTGTAATGGGACGGATAGAGGTTGAAACATTACCTCACACGAAAGTGGGCAGACTTCCGCATGGTGGATGTTTTACAAGAAACTTATAGAACTTATTAAAGGAGAAAAGCAAATGAACGAAATTAAAACATCGTGTGCATCTACTGACCGTAAATGGAGCACTTGGGAAAGCATAGACTGGAACAAGTGTGTGATAGCGGTTAATAAGCTACAAGCACGTATTGTAAAAGCTCAAAAGGCGGGCAAACACGGCAGGGTGAAATCCTTGCAGTGGGTGCTGACGCATTCGTTTTACGCTAAGGCTTTAGCCGTAAAGCGTGTTACATCAAACAGTGGCAGTGACACCGCAGGCGTTGACAAGGTGAAATGGTCAACTCCCAATGCCAGATTCAAGGCTATCGGTGAACTGAAAAGAAGAGGCTACAAGCCCCAGCCGTTAAAAAGGGTCAATATCAAAAAGAGTAACGGGAAATTACGTCCTTTAGGTATCCCGACAATGAAAGACAGGGCTATGCAGGCATTATACCTGCTTGCGTTGGAACCTGTATCGGAAACAACTGCGGACAGTAATTCCTACGGTTTCCGTAAAGAGAGAAGTACCGGAGATGCAAGGGAACAATGTTTTTGTGTCCTTGCGAAGAAAGCTTCTCCCGAATGGATTATGGAGGGTGACATCCAAGGTTGTTTCGACCACATCAGCCACGAATGGCTGCTGAACAATATCCCTATGGATAAAGTGATGCTGCGGAAATGGCTCAAATGCGGTTTCGTCTTCAACAAGGAGCTATTCCCCACGGAAGAGGGCACTCCACAGGGCGGTATCATTTCACCAACTCTTGCGAATATGACACTGGACGGACTGCAAACTATGCTTGCAGAGAAGTATCACAAGAAATTTGTAACCAGGAAGACGACGACCTACTATCCTAAAGTACATCTTGTACGCTATGCGGATGATTTTATCATCACGGGTAGAAACAAGGAAGCTTTGGAAGAAATCAAACCGTTAGTAGTGGACTTTCTCAAAGAAAGGGGATTAACCCTGTCGGAAGAGAAAACAAAGATTACACATATTGATGACGGATTTGATTTTCTTGGGTACAATATCCGAAAATACAAAGGAGTGCTTCTAATCAAACCGTCCCAAAAGAGCCTGAAGAAATTCATGCAGAAAATCCGAGGAATCATCGATTCCAATAAAGGAAGCAAACAGGAATCACTTATAAGGCTCTTGAATCCTGTGATAACAGGCTGGGTAAACTACTACAAGAATTGTGTGGCTTCTGACACATTCAGAAAAGCTGACTACCTGATATTTGAAAAGTTATGGCAATGGGCTACAAGACGACACCCCAAGAAAGGCAAATATTGGATTGCCGACCGATACTTTACACGGGTAAAGAACCGTAACTGGTGCTTCGTGGCAAACTTCAAGAAAGGCAAGACTGATGACAGGATTGCTCTGAAAAGGCTGTATGACACAAAGATTACCCGATATGTCAAGGTAAAAGGTGAAGCAAATCCCTTTGCCCCCGAATGGACAGAGTATTTTGAAAAGCGCAAGACTTACAAGATGCTACAGTCGCTCAACGGTAGAAAATCGTTGCTGTACATGTGGGAAAGACAGAACCATTTATGTCCCGTATGTGGTAAACCCATAGACAAGGAACATCCTTGGGGAACTTCCCAACAAACAGTCAACGGCAAGAAAGTAAATAATCTGCTACATGACAGTTGTAGAAGAAAAGTCATTCAAACTAATAAGATGTAACTATGAGCTGGTTTCTATTAAATAGAAATTTAACACTGCTTGAGCCGTATGATTGGAAACTTTCACGTACGGTTCTGAGGGGGGAAAGGGGCAGTAATGCCTCTGACCTACCCGGCAAGGCCATTGCCAAAGAAGGGATGGCGGACTATATCCGCTACCTGTTCAAGACTGTCCGCAAATTTTACGGAGAGGCGGTTGTTGTGACGCAGGAAGTCGATGACATCATTTCCTCTCCTATCGTGAAGGAGTCCATAGTGAACAACAGCGACTGCAAGATTTTGCTTGACCAGAGGAAGTATCTTAACAAGTTCTCGCAGATACAGTCCCTGCTGGGTCTGACGGACAAGGAAAAGGCGCAGATCCTGTCGGTGAATATGTCTAATGATCCAAGACGCAAATACAAGGAGGTCTGGTTTGGGTTGGGGGGTGTGCAGTCAACAGTGTACGCCACGGAGGTATCACTCGAAGAATACCTTTGCTATTCGACCGAAGAGAGCGAGAAGGTGGAACTGGAAGGGCTCACAAAGGAACTGGGCGGCAATATCGAACTGGCTATCCGAAGGCTTGCGGAAAAGAAACGGAATCAAAACAATGAAATACCGTAAGTGCTTATGGAGTATGAAACCTTGTTTCCGCTCTACTGGATATGCGGGGAGTGGAAAAGCAGCCGCAAGTCGCCGCCCGTCACCGTATTCCGTGATGGTGGTACATACAAGATTGCCCTGACCTACCACCTTGATGCGGTGGTGGTCGGCACGATCCACCAAAGCGGCGGCATCATCTGGGCGGATCTTCTGGGAAGGGTGCAGCTCGCTTATGACCGGGAGGAAGACCGTCTGGTGCTGGCTACCGAAGAGATATATGTACGTGCGGATGATTCATAAGAAAAAGGAGAACTCCGGTTCTCCTGTAAATGGAAAGAAAACTATCCGATTTATTTAACGTTAAAATTTTAAAAGACATGAAACGAATAATGGCTGTCTGTCTGGCCGGGCTGCTTTGTCCGACTATGGCGGTAAAGGCGCAATGGGTAACGTTCGATCCCTCGAACCTTGCACAAAGCATCGTGAATACGACCCGTAACGTGGTGCAGACCACGACGACGGCAGAAAATATGGTGAAGAATTTTCAGGAAACAGTCAAGATCTACGAACAGGGGAAGCGTTATTACGACGCTTTGAAAGCGGTCAACAATCTGGTGAAAGATGCCCGTAAGGTGCAGCAGACCGTTCTCTTGGTCGGTGAAATATCGGACATCTATGTAAATTCTTTCCAGAAAATGCTGACGGACGGGAACTATACGCCGGACGAGCTTTCGGCAATCGCCTCCGGATATGCGAAGATGCTGGAAGAAAGCAGTGGTATGCTGAACGAGATGAAGATCGTTGTGACCTCCACCGGCCTTTCTATGACGGACAAGGAGCGCATGGACGTGATAGACCGTGTGTACCGTGACGTGAGAAACCAACGCAATCTGGTCAGGTATTACACGAACCGGAACATCGGTATCTCTTACCTGCGTGCGAAAAAGAAGAATGATACCCAAAGGGTGCTGGACTTGTACGGAACGGACAATCAAAAATACTGGTGACATGATAGGCGAGGAAACTTTCGGCAACCTTCACGAAGTGTTGCGTAACCTTTATGACGAGATGATGCCGCTCTGTTCGGACATCACGGGTGTGGCTACCGGAGTGGCTGCGCTGGGTGCGCTGTTCTATGTGGCCTCACGGGCGTGGCAGGCTCTTTCGAGAGCCGAGCCGATTGACATTTATCCGCTCTTCAGACCTTTTTGTCTGGGGGTGTGCATCATGTTTTTCCCCACATTCGTTCTGGGGACTATCAACGGTATCATGAGTCCGGTGGTCACCGGCTGCCACAGTATCATGGAAGGCCAGACACTGAACATACGGGAGTATTCCGAGAAGCGGCAGAAACTGGAATACGAGGCGATGACGAGAAATCCGGAAACGGCGTATCTGGTCGATAACGAGGAATATGAACGCCAGATCGAAGATCTGGGATGGTCGCCTTCGGATTTGAAGGCCATGGCGGGCATGGCGGCGGAACGCCTCAAATACCAGGCCAGGCAGAGCGTGAGCAATTTCTTCCGCAGCTTTCTGGAACTGCTGTTCCAGTCGGTTTCGCTGGTACTGGACACGCTGAGAACCTTCTTCCTGATCGTATTGAGCATTCTGGGACCTCTGTCATTCGCCATATCGGTGTACGACGGCTTCCACAATACAATGATCCAATGGATTTGCCAGTATATCAGCATCTATCTGTGGCTGCCCATATCCGACCTGTTCAGCTCCGTGCTGGCAAGGATTCAGGTGCTGATGATCGAGAAGGACATCGCCGCACTAAGCGATCCCGCCTATGTGCCCGACGTGAACAATTCCGCTTACATCATCTTCATGCTGATAGCCATTGTGGGCTATTTCACCATTCCGACAGTATCCACATGGGTGATTCAGGCATCGGGAGCCGGCAATTACGGCAAGCAGGTCAACTCGTGGTCACTGAAGGGCGGACGTGCGGCTGCCGCCATCACCGGTGCTTCCATCGGGCATATAGCCGGCAAGTTAAGAGGAAGATGAACCAACGTAAATATTAGAGATGTATGGAATTTAAAAGTTTAAAGAATATAGAAACGAGCTTCCGGCAAATTCGCACGATGGGGATCGTGTTCGTTTCGCTCTGTGCCCTGGTTACCGGCTATGCTCTCTGGAGCTCCTACCGGTTCGCCGAACGGCAGAGGGAGAAAATCTATGTGCTGGACAATGGGAAGTCCCTGATACTTGCTCTTTCCCAAGACCTTTCGCAGAACAGGCCGGTGGAGGCGAAAGAACATATCCGGCGTTTCCACGAGCTGTTTTTCACCTTGTCGCCCGACAAGGCGGCTATCGAGTCGAATATCCGCCGGGCGTTGTTCCTGTGCGACGAGAGTGCGTTCCGCTACTACAAGGACTGGGAGGAAAAGGGGTATTACAACCGTATAATCTCGGCCAATATCAACCAGAGCATCCGGGTGGACAGCGTGGCGTGCGATTTCAACAGCTACCCGTATGTGGTGACAACTTACGCACGGCAGTCGCTCGTCAGGTCGAGCAACATCACGGAACGGAGCCTTGTAACCCGTTGCCGGCTGTTGAACTCGGTCAGGTCGGACAATAACCCGCACGGCTTCACGATGGAGCAGTTCAATATCGTGGAGAACCGGGATTTGAGAACCGTTGAACGATAACTTAAAAAAAGACAGGAAATGAACCGATTGAAAAAATGGATCAGGTACGTGCCTGACAGGATAGACGCCGGACTCCGCTATCTGTGCGGACGGATGTCGCCCGATGTACGGCTCGTCTGCGTGGTGGCCATGCTCACCGGCTTCGGCTGTCTGTCGATATACATGACGGTATCTTCGATATACCGCATCGGCAGGCATGAGGGGGAGCAGTTGCAAATGGAGCATATCAGGCGGATGGAACTGTACAGGGGGATAAACAAGGATAGTATAAACATTAAAAATCAGGTGGATTATGGAGAACCTAAAAAATCAGGAACGGCAACCGGCGAACGCTGCAACGTCTGAAAAAGCGGAAGAGAAAGGGCAAACGCCGAAACAGGGGAAGAAAGAGGCCAGACCTCTGACTCCGGAAGAGATGCTCAAACGAAAGAAGATGCTCGTGTATCCGTTGTTCTTTCTCGTGTTTCTGGGAGCGATGTGGCTGATATTCGCTCCTTCTGACAGCGACGAGCCATTAAGGGAGGGATTCAACGTGGATGTCCCGATGCCGGAGGACAAGGGGCTGCCGTCGGATAAAAAGACCGCCTACGAACAAAGTGCCTTTGAAAAGAAACAAAAGGAGAAAATGAACACGCTCCAGGATCTGGCGGTATCGCTGGAACAGGAAGAGCCGGTGGCGGACGAGGTATTCCTGACGGAAGAGGACACGGACAACGGCAGTCCGTCTATCCGTTCCTCCGCCAATGCCTATCAAGACATCAACCGGCAGTTAGGCAGTTTTTATGAAATACGGCCTGCGGAAGATGACCAGAAAACGCTGGAACTGGAATGGCGTATTCAGGAGCTGGAGCGTCAGGCGGAGGAAGAGCGCAAGGCCAGAGAAAACGGTGAGGAACAACTGCGGCTGATGGAGAAGTCCTACGAGATGGCGGCAAGATACATGCCGGGCGGTGGTGAAACCAAACAGGTCGCCGTGTCCTCCTCTACGGGTAAAATGCCGGTCTGCCCGGTTACGCAGGTAGCGGAACGGGTGGTTAGCCTGCTGGCCGCACCCTTGTCCGATGAAGAGTTCGCCAGACAGTACGGCAAGCCCAGAAACATGGGTTTCCACACGGTGGGGACAGTCCGGAGCCGTACGGAAAGGAACGGTATCCGTGCCTGCGTGTACAGGACGGTAACGGTTTCGGGCAGCGACGGTCAGGAGGTGGGACTCCGCCTGCTGGAGCCGGTGCAGGCCGGAGAGTTGTACATACCCGCCAACACGATACTGACCGGCACGGCGAAAATCAGCGGTGAACGCATGGAAATCACCGTTTCCTCGGTCGCCTTTCAGGGAACAATCCTGCCGGTGGAACTGGATGCTTATAATACGAGGGGCATGAAGGGCATTGAGGTCAGGGGATCGCAGGAGCTTACCGCCGTCAAGGAGATGGCGGCCAACATGGGTTCGGCAATGGGAAGCAGCATCAATATCTCCAGCAATGCCGGTGCACAGCTGGCTGCGGACTTGGGCAAAGGGGTGATACAGGGCGCATCGCAATACCTTTCCACAAAGTTCAGGAGTGCCAAGGCGACTTTGAAGGCGGATTACGAGCTATTGCTCGTGTCAAGACAATAAACGGTTAAAATCAATTTATTAATCAAGAAAAAACAACAAGCATGAAAAAAGTAATTTTAATGATGGCTTTTGCCATTGGTATGACCGGTGCGTATGCACAAAAGACCGTGAAAGTGGGAAAGACGGGAAATGACACGGAAGAAACGGCGGATTCCGGAGAAACGGGAACCACGCCGCTGCCGGATAAGGAGGACGCAAGGCGCAGCCCGTCCACCGGTGATTTGTTTGACGGGCTGACACGTCCGGTGACATTCGACCGGATGGTTCCTCCATACGCCTTGGAGGTGACATTTAATAAAACTGTACACCTTATCTTCCCGGCTGCTATCAAGTATGTGGATCTGGGATCGGCTGACATTCTTGCCGGCAAAGCGGACGGTTCGGAGAACGTGCTTCGGGTGAAAGCGGCGTTGAGGGACTTCTCCCGTGAAACGAATCTGGCGGTGATCACGGATGACGGCAGCTATTATACATTCAACGTGAAGTATGCGGACGAGCCGGCCAAGCTGAATATCGAGATGAAAGACTTCATCCATGATGGCGAGGCGGTGAACCGGCCGAACAACTCGCAGGAAATCTACCTTACGGAACTCGGCAGCGAGTCCCCGCTGCTGGTACGGCTGATCATGAAGTCCGTCTATGACAACAACAAACGTCTGGTGAAGCATATCGGCTGCAAGCGCTTCGGTATCCAGTATATCCTGAAAGGGATTTATACGCACAACGGTCTGCTTTATTTCCATATGGAACTGAAAAACGCTTCCAACGTGCCATTCTCCGTTGACTTTGTCACTTTTAAGGTGGTGGATAAAAAGGTTGCAAAACGTACCGCCATTCAGGAACAGGTTATCGTGCCGCTTCGTGCCTTCAACTATGTGACGGCGGTTGACGGAAAGAGCACGGAACGGACGGTATTTACCCTGCCCAAATTCACCCTTCCGGATGACAAGCAGCTGGTTGTTGAGATGAACGAACAGAACGGGGGAAGGCATCAGCGGTTTATTCTGACCAACGCCGAGCTGATCCGTGCCAGAGTCATTAACGAGCTGAAGGTGAAATAGTATGAAAAGGGTATCTGTTATTATATGTATGTTTTTGTACTTTGTCCTGACGGACAAGGCACATGCCCAACGTTGCCTGCCCGGTACAAAAGGGCTGCGTATTACCGCCGGCATGACGGATGGCTTTCACACTGCGGACAAACGTAACGAGCTGGGTTACCATTTCGGGATGGGAATGGACAGGTATGTGAACGGCTGCCATAAGTGGGTATTCAGTGGCGAGTATCTCCAGAAGTATTATCCATACAAGGACATACGTGTCCCGGTTTCCCAATTCACTGCGGAAGGCGGCTATTATTATAATTTCCTTTCGGATGCCAACAAGGTGTTTCTCTGCTATGCCGGCGGTTCGGTGTTGGCGGGATATGAAACCGTGAATTGGGGCACAGGCATGCTGTTCGATGGTTCACGCCTGTGTGTCGGGGATGCATTTGTCTATGGCGGTGCGGTATCGCTGGAGATAGAAACCTACCTTGCCAACCAGGTGGTATTGCTGTTCCATGCCCGTGAGCGTTGCCTCTGGGGAAATGACAGCGGACACTTTCATTTCCAGTTCGGGGTGGGATTGAAAATTATTTTGAATTGATAAAACAATAATAGAATGAAAAAGATGATTGAAAGCATGATTATAGCAGGTGGTATGCTGGTAGCCTTGTTATATATGACCGCCTGTTCTGACAAATTGGACGTTCAGCAGATGTATGAGTTTGATCTGGCGACCTTGCCGGTGCAGACGACAATCGTAAAGGGCGAGGAAGCGGAAATCCGTTGTCAGCTCGTAAGAAGCGGCGAGTATCAGGACACCAAATACTTCATCAGGTACTTCCAACCGACAGGCAAAGGGGAGCTTCGCATGGAGAACGGTACGGTTTTGTTGCCGAACGACCTGTACCTGTTACCGGAAGAAACATTCAGGCTCTATTACAGGTCATTTGGCACAGACCAGCAGAAAATAGACATTTACATTCTTGATTCCTTCGGTCAGGTTGTGCAAAAGTCTTTTGCCTTTAATAATGAAGCGGAAGATGAAAAGGAGGATACCGAATGATTTATGCCGGATATACCCCGAAAAAAAAGCAGCGATAACGCTGAGTAGAGAAACTGAATGAAAATCTAATAAGATAGCTCCCCTTACCGGTTTCCATTCCGGTAAGGGGAGCTTGTTCCTGTATTATTTCTTGTCCTCTTTCTTTTTAAGCCACTCGTTGCATTGTCGCCTGCACTCTTCCAATGTGGGCTTCACACAGGAGAAAAGTTCGTTGTCTGCCGTATCCCTATAATCATAGTGATAGAACGTGCGCCTTTTCCGTCCTACGGTCATTTGGAATTTTTCATATTTCTCACCCGTCTTGCAGGTTGAAACTCCGTTCTCGTTCATTTTTGTTGCCATAACTTATGATTTTATAGTTCGTGAATATTAAAACAGACTTAACTGTCGGGGCTGTGTGTATTTCCGCTTGATTTCCAACAGTTTTCCTTTCAGACTGCGGATAACCTTTGGGTTGTAATTGCTTCTGTCGGAAACAGACCAACGTTCCGCTTTGTTGTATTGTCGCTCCAACAGAAGGATTCCTTGTCGGACAGCTTCCTTATAATCTCTGACAGGTTCATCCCAAACGGACGGGTGGCTACCGCCTCCGGCTGTGCCGGTACACCAGTCGATGGCTACCGCATACGTCCCGTCAACGGATTGCCCGATATGGATCGTGTTGAAGGTGTCTAACTTGATTTCCTCTATTATCGGCAACATGCCATTTATCCAACCGTGTTCGTTGAACTGCTTGCCGACATAACCGAAAATCATCCCTCTTTCATACGTGCGTACATTGAGTATGATATGTCGTACACTCTTGCCAAAACTCTCGAAATAAGCGATTTGTTCCGTGTCATTACGGCGTACTGCCAACAAGTAACGGAGGACTGCACTACGCTCTACCCTGCAAGGGTTGTACTCTACAATCTCCTGCAATTTCTCTTCTCGTGTCATTTGGGATATTGGTTTCATATCATTTATGTATTAGAGGGTTAAAATGTTGCAATGAATAACCGGCTTTGGATGAACTGCATACTTCCTTTGGAAATGCGCTGGTTGCACCAGAAATGGTGTGAGCCGTAGCCGTAGGTGAAAAACTCGTCCAGTTCGGCCGTTTCCCGAAGTTTGTTAATGGATTGACGGAGTTCCTCTTCTGTCCGGCAAAAGAGAAGGGTGTTTACCAGTCGGATAAGGAGTGCAGGGATTTTTTCATCCCATGCACAAATTGTGGTTTCAAACGTTACGTTCATATTTTTCTGATTTATTCATTAGACAGTCATTTTCAAAATCTCTCTCCAGTATATCGGCTCCACCTCACTGAGAAGGAAATCGATAAAATCTTTTCTCGCTTCTTTGCACAATTCCTGGTAAAGCTCTCCAAAGGTGGTGATGTTGCCGTTCAGGTAGGTTTCCACCATGTACTCGAAAATGTTGCTTACCTCGTAATATCTGCACTGCTGTGCGACAGTCCTGCTGTATCGTTTCATAAGGCTTTATTTATAAAGATTTATAATGATTCTGTTCACCATCCGTGCTTTTCCTACGGTATAATAAGTACCGCCATAGGGCTGCTTGTCCCAATAGGCTAAAACAATCTCGGAGTTGTCAATCAGGTAGTCGTTCCTGTGGTGGAAGCAGCCTTTGCGGTAATCTTCTCGGAGAATGACCGTTTCATCGGCAGTTTTCATTATCCGGTCGTATAAGGACTTGTTCTCCGGCCGGTATCTGTTTGACTGCCGGCTGAACGGCACAACGGCAATGAGTCGAATGTCCGTGTATTCCGCTTTAAGGGCAGTTACCGCTTGGGCTGCAAGCAAATCGAAGCCTTCCGCCATTCCGCTTAGAAAGTAACGATAGCCCAGACTATACAACCTTTTCACTTGCGAAACTATATCCAGATAAAGATACAGCATACGGACTTGGAGGATACGCTCTGAACGGTGTCCGGTGAACGCTACTGATTTTGTAATATCCATTGTCATAACTGTGTGTATTAAAGTATTAATAACCAAATGATAATCCCGACTACGACAGCAAAGGAAAGAATGGAAACCAGATAACCCCATGCGAAGCGGATCACGTCCGTTATCAGTTCTTTTACGAGCCACAGACCGATAAACCACGCCAAAAGACTGCCACCGTACAGACTCCAACAGAAGCCTGAAAGAATGAGCCGAACCGACCAGCCAAACAATTTATGCAGAGGCAGATTGAGTCTGTTCTTATTTCCGTTATGTATTTCTCTTGCTGTTTTCATAATCACGACATTTTTTTTATGCATTGACGAGTTGAGCTGACTTATTTCATGTGCGTCAAAAGGTAGGGTTCAGGAAAAACAAGGTTTTTGGAAAAAATACCTCGTGCCATTTATGGCGCAGGGAAGATTTTTTTCAAAACCGGAACGGCTTGACCTTGTTTTTCCGTTAAGAACCCGAAGTACCTTCGCACTTGAATAAGTTAGTTTAATTCGTTCCTTTGCTTTAAATGTGGAGTGATGGCTACTGAAAACAGTGAGAGAAATACCCCGAAGGAAGTTAGCCTTAAACTTTGCTTAAAATCGTTGTGTTATAAATCCCTTATACATAAAGCGATGATTAATACGAAAAAATTCTACCTTTGTGTTAGCGCTGCAAATAGCATCGTGTAATGTGTTCGTTTACCGTAGTCCAGAAATCGCCAATTTCAAAAATACAGAGGTAAATGAACGGGGTAGGTTATATACTTTGACGTAACCTGTCGGTTCACTCTGTATTGAGCGTTTGGCGATGCTTTGGACTTGTGACTGGCAGCGTTACGTCAATTTAATATACTAACGTTATTGTTATGGATTTACAATCGACTCCCCTGAAAGGAGTAGTCCGGTCTTCAGAAGATGGGCTTTTCTATCTGTTTCCCATTCAGAGTCTATCTACATTGCAAGAGATGAAAGGGCATTTGACCTGTGCGATAGATGTCTTGAGCAATCCGGATGAAAGTGATGTGGAAAAGCGTTTGGACGCAGTTCGGACATTGAACAGCCTTGTGGCTGCATTGAGTGTTAATGACGGTGATCACTATGATGTGATAGATACTGCCTTTGAGGAGATCAGAGAGTAAAAAAACAGAGCGATATAATAAAAGCCTTCCTATTTCAAAACCGGAAAAAAGAAAGGTGTTGTACTGTCCAATGTGTGATTCATCGCGCTTGTTTGTACAACACTTTTCTGCGGTTTTGTATGGATGAAAGATTGTTCCGGTTCCGGAAGAATGGGAACGTTCTTTCTACTGATAATAATGTGGCTTTTATTCCGTTATTGGGGTTGGGGATTGAAATGTAAGAACTTCATCTGTTCCGTTATTAATCTGTTCCTGTTCACGCTCTTTACGCCGTATTTCTTTTTCCTTCTTTTTGGTTTTAGTCTTTATTTCCTGTTCTTTAAGGATTTGCTTTAGGGGCTTTACTACATCAGGACGTTCCTTTTTGAAACGTTTATAGAAGATCTCTTCTATAAATTCCGGTAAGGGGGCTTTCCACGGTTCTTGCCGGTGGTTGTCTATCTTGCCGAGTTTATCGGGATTGAGTCCAAGTTCACGGGCCATTTGTACATGGGTGTCCGATAGCCGGTGTCTCTTTTGGGCGGCTATCCATTTTTCGATTTGGGATTTCTTGATTGTCATATTACTTTTGATTTTCAGACTTTATTGTTTTACCTAAAAACAAACCGGTAACGGATTTTGCACCGAGTTGTATCAGTTTTCGTTTCATTTGCGTGAAGTTCTCGCCGGAAGAGATAATGTCATCTATTAAAAATACGTCCCGGCCTTTAAAATAATCGGGGTGAAAGATCAAGTTGGATAACTTGTCTTGTCCGTGAGTTCCTTTCATCTGCTCACGGTCTTCTTTTATCCATGTGGCACGAAATCCGTCCACGACTTTAAGCCGACGTGAGAGAAGGCTGCAAAAACGGGCGAAGCGGGTGATGTTCCGTTCACGGGTTGCCGCTGGTATGGGGATCAGCACGGCGTTGGCGGCTTTCTCCTTAAAGAACGGCATCCGGGCGATACAAAGCGAGAAGATCTTGGCGACAAGGGCTGCTTGTCGTCCTTCTTTAAATCTAAATACCAGATTGCTCGTCTTTCTGTCAGATACCGATATGTCCTTGCATCTGGTCGGGTAATAATCGTGGATATAGAAACACAAGGCTCCGTCGATACGCATCTTGCCTTTGAAATGGGTATTGTATGGGAAGAACCGGCGCACGAAATCGCTCTCGAAAGTAAAGTGGAGTATATCACGCCAAAGGGTGAGCGTGGTTTCATCCTGTACCCGATAGAGTTCTCCGTTGATACTTTCTTTATCCGATAAACCAATGCCGATTATCAGGTGGTCATTGAAAGTGTCTTTTGATACAATATACCAATCAAAAGATTGGCAGATGCTCACGATGTCACAGTTATTGGTGCAAAGGAAGTAGAAGGTATTGTCAGACCTTTGGATAATCAGAAACTCGCCGGACATTTCGGAAAGGCGAAAATAGTTGCTGATATGGGCTTCCTCCACCTCGCTGAAGGATACGGATATGGTGAGGTTTTCTATCATGACATTGTTATTTGGCGTAAAGATAGAAATTTCGGGAGAAAAAGAGGCCTTGCCCGTTGGATTTTCGGGTAAGGCTCGCTATTTACAGGTTTCTATGCACGTTAGTTATAAGAAATGGTAGTCCGGTTGCTGTCGGGATGGAAAACAACAAGGACTTCGGGCTTTTTCTCTTGCAGGCGTTTGTACTCGCACAGGGAGTTGAGTACCCACTCACGAAACAGCTTCGTGCAATAGGTGTTGATGCGGAAGCTGAGAAATATGATCGCTTCCAGATTATAATAGGTAACAATGCTTTTGTCCTGTTTCTCGGTTATGGTCACGTCGCCGTCGTAAAGCAGGCGGGATTTGAGGATGGAGCGCACATTGGCGTCTATTGTCTGAACGAACACTCCGAACAGACGGGCAAGTTCGTGCTTGGTCATCCATACGTTGCCGTTCTCTATCTTTACACTGACGATGGGTTGTTCATCCTTGTTTTCCAAACCGGTGATGGTGATGTATCCTCTATTTTCCATAAGGCGTTGTTTTTTAAATGGTGTGACAATATAATGATTTGTTTATTCATACAGCGTTTTGCGTCGTACCTTTTTGCATATTTTTTAGTTTTCGATCCAGCATATTCATGTCATGGCTCAACTTTCTGTCCACCACACGGGCATAAATCTGTGTGGTCTGAATGTTGGTGTGTCCGAGCATCTTGGATACGCTTTCAATGGGAACGCCTTTGGTAAGGCAGATTTCCGTGGCGAACGAATGCCGGGCGAGATGGTAGGTGATCCGTTTGTTGATTTGGCAAATTGCGGCTATCTCCGCCAAATATTCATTCATCTTCTGGTTACTGATTACCGGAAGCAATCTTCCATCTTTCAACTTGCCCTCGTATTTGGCGAGAATATCCAACGGTATTTGCAGTAGGGGAATGAATGATTCCACGCCGGTTTTACCCCTGTCTTTCATAATCCACTTCTTGCCGTCCACCCCGATCTTTATGTCCTCGCTTGAAAGCGTATAGATGTCACAGTAGGGCAAACCGGTATAACAGCTAAAGATGAAAGCGTCACGCACGTGTTCCAACCGCTTTGATTTGAACTCCTTATAATAGATCGTGTCAATTTCCTCCTGCGTGAGATACCCTCTGTCGGTCTTGTCAAAATTGAACCTGAAATTCCCGAAGGGATCAATGAAGCTCAATCCGCTTTTCTGGGCAAACAACAGTATCGTATGGAAACGTTGTACAAATTTCATGGCGGTATTGTTGCTTACCTCACATTCCTGACGCAAATAAAGGTAGAAGTTCTCGATGTGGGTGACGGTGATTTCCTTCACGGGAATGTCCGACAACTTGTATTCCTTTTGCAAGAACTCTATCATCCGCTGCTTGGTCAGTTCGTAGCGGGAATAGGTCTTTTGCGTGGCAGTCTTGCCGACCTTCTTTGCATACTGTTCATTGTGCTGGGTGAAGTAACTGATGAGTGTTTTCTCCTTTTCCTCCAATCCCAGGAATGCGTTCCTGATTTTTTCCGGCAGTGCGTAACCGTCCACGTTCATCATGCGTGTGTAGTGCATGGTGATGGCCGAACGTATCTCGTCCAGTGTCTTGTTAAGTGAGGATACCCTGAGGTTTTCTTTCTTGTCCGCACTCTGTTTGTTGATGACGGCTCTTCCCGTTTTCGTGTCCCAGTTATCGGGGTGTATATCCAACTTGCTGCTGAATTGCACCTGATCACCGTCCACCGTGATACGTACCATTATTACTACATGACCGTTTTTCTTCGGTTCGTTCTTCTTTAAATAGAAGAGTGTCTTGAATGTCGATTTCATACCGTAACTCCTTTCTTGTTGCAAAGTTAATTTGTTCATTCCGTAACGGCTATGACTTTCGACTGCCAATATTCGACAAATGAGCGACTTACCTATAAATTCGTTACGGTTTTTATCGTAACGGAAAACCGTAACGAATTAGTAACGATTAATCTTCACAGGGTGGCTTTTTGAGGTCTTTTTTCTGTCGTAGGCGGGTAAGAAAAAAGCTCCTTAAACCACTGGTTTAAAGAGCTTTGTCTTAGTTTGTCGGAGTATTTTCATTTCTTCTAAGTGATCCAGCTGGGGCTCGAACCCAGGACCCCAACATTAAAAGTGTTGTGCTCTACCTGCTGAGCTACTGAATCAATCCTTATTTGCGAATCAGTTATTTCCTGATTGCGGGTGCAAAGGTAGTTACTTTTATTTAATTTGCAAGTGTTTCGTAGAAAAAAGTTCCAATTATTTTTCCTCTTTATCGCTTGTTTCTTGATTATCAGTAGTTTCTACTTCATCATATTTTATTCTTTCTTTGTTGATAATAAAGCGTTGATAGTAGGAAAGCATCAAAGTAGTCAGAGGCAAGGCAATGATCATGCCCAGCATTCCCATTAATGAACCCCATATAGAAAGGGATAAAAGGATGATGGCAGGATTCAGCCCCGTAATCTTTCCCATGATTTTGGGGACGAGGAAAGTATCCTGTATAATTTGGACGATGGCGAAGACTGCCAGTGCGCATGCAATGATAATCCAGAAATTCTCTCCCGTATCGGCAGCTTTAAGGATCGCCAATAGGACCGTAGGGAGGAAACCGATGATTTGCAGGTAAGGAACCATATTAAGCGCTCCAATGAAAAGCCCTAGAGCGATAGCCATCGGAAAATCGATAATAAGGAAGCCTATACTGAACAGAATCCCCACACAAAAGGCAACCAGTGCCTGACCACGGAAATACCGATTCATGCCGTCCTGTACATCATGTACGAGGTTGGATGCGAAGGTACGATACTTGTTGGGCAGCAGATGCAGCCATCCTTCGGCTATGACTTCATAATCCAGCAATATAAAGATTACATATAGTAATATGATAAAGGAGGCGAGAATGCTGAACAGGATATTGAGCGACTCCGCAAGCAGGGCCCAAACTCTGGGCACTGTATCTTTGATGGCTGCAAGAATATTCTCTTCGCTTAATATACGGTTGAGCGCCTGAAGATCAATATTCTCATGAATGAATTCGGAAAGATTCTTGGGCACATTATTCCCGGCTCCATTGGTGAGGTAGGTTACCAGTAAGTCATTCATCCTGCCTATTTCCGAAATCATGGGAGGTACCAACAGATAAAATAAGGATACTCCGACAAGAGTGATCAGAAACAAGGAGCAGAAGATAGAAACAATACGGCTCTTTAACCGTAGCTTATACTGGAAAAACTTGACTAACGGATAAACCATGTAGGCGATCAGCCAGGCTATAAAGAAAGGTAATAACACTCCGCTGAGCCGTTCCACAAGCATTAGTATCCCTACCACCAGTACACATCCGATGGAACCACGTATAAAACTGTCGAATGTTATCTTCTTTCTTTCCATATATGTTTTAAATAGAGTTTATATCTTCTGTCCGTCCTCTCCCCGTGCACGGAGGTAGCACTCCCTGCAAAGCGGCTCGTATTCGGCTGTCTCTCCTAGAAGTACCTGCTTGTCATTCTTGACGGTACGATGAGAGAAAGATGCCAGATCACCGCACTTCACGCAGATCGCATGAACTTTGGAAACTTCATCGGCAATGGCACATAATTGAGGCATCGGTCCGAAGGGATTCCCTTTAAAGTCCATATCCAGTCCGGCGATGATGACACGGATGCCGTTATTGGCAAGCTGCCTGCATACGTCAATCAGTCCGTCATCAAAGAACTGTGCTTCGTCGATGCCGACTACATCTATTTCAGAAGTGAACAACAGGATACTAGCCGATGAATCGATAGGGGTGGACGCGATGGAATGACTGTCGTGTGATACCACGTCTTCTTCCGAATAACGGGTGTCGATGGCCGGTTTGAATATCTCTACACGCTGGCGTGCGAACTTGGCTCTCTTCATCCTACGAATCAATTCCTCCGTCTTTCCGGAGAACATTGAACCGCAGATTACCTCTATTCTACCTCTTCTTCTGGTCTCTTGTATGTGGTCTTCTGAAAATAATACCATGTGATTTTTGTGCTTTCTTGATTAAATAAATGAGTGGACAAAGGTAAACAATTCGATGTACAAGAACTGTTAAATTATCCATTATTTTAAGTTATTGCATAAATTATTCCTACATTCGCACCATAATAACAATGGATGGAAATGAAACAGAAGCTATTAACAGATATTGAGCTGGATGTTCATGAGCTGAAGCTACTCATGAATACGTTTTCTAAAGAGCCGACTCAGACTTTGTCTGAACTGTTGAAGCGGAGCATCCTACGTATGCAGGAGCGTTTGGAACAGTTGTCGGAAGAGATAAGTGCTGTGCCGGTGGAAGCCTCGCCTTCTCCTGTAGCGGAAGCGGAAAGTGAAGCCCCCATTGTTGAAGAACAAGCCCCTGTAATAGAGGAAGTTGAATGTCCGGTGATAGAAGAGAAGGTCGTGGAAGAGAATGAAGCGACAGCACCGGGAGAAGATGAACCTGTGATAGTACAGGAACCGCAGACTGTTGTGGAAGAAGCAGTAATTGAGGAACCTGTTGTCGAAGACGAAATGGAAGAGAAAGAAGCGGAAGATGAGTCGGAAGACGACGAATCGCTTCTGATAGAGGAGCCGAAAACTGCCGTATTGGGCGAAAGCATAAAGATGGCTGCCGGATTACGTCATTCCATCAGCCTGAATGATTCTTTCCGTTTCTCGCGTGAGATATTCGGCGGAGACCCCGAACTGATGAACCGTGTTATCGAGCAGATATCAGTCATGAGTTCTTATAAGACTGCCGTGGCATTTCTTGCCTCGAAAGTCAGCGTAAACGAAGAGAATGAGGCGATGATCGACTTTTTGGAGTTGCTAAAAAAGTATTTTAATCAATCAGCATAAAAGTTTATGGGAAAGTTATATGTAGTACCTACGCCGGTAGGAAATCTAGAGGACATGACCTTTCGGGCAATCAGGGTGCTGAAAGAGGTCGATCTGATTTTGGCAGAGGATACACGTACTTCCGGTATTTTGCTGAAACACTTTGAAATAAAGAATGCAATGCAATCTCATCACAAATTTAATGAACATAAAACGGTGGAAAGTGTTGTTAATAGAATAAAGGCAGGTGAAACCGTGGCATTGATTTCGGATGCCGGAACACCCGGGATTTCTGATCCGGGATTTTTGGTAGTCCGCGAATGTGTGCGCAACGGTATCGAAGTGCAATGTTTGCCGGGAGCGACAGCTTTTGTTCCGGCATTGGTAGCATCGGGACTGCCGAATGAAAAGTTCTGCTTCGAAGGGTTCCTCCCTCAGAAGAAAGGACGACAGACACGACTGAAGGCATTGGCAGAAGAACATCGTACTATGGTGTTTTATGAATCGCCTCACCGCTTGTTGAAAACGTTGACACAGTTTGCCGAATATTTCGGCACTGAACGTCAGGCAACCGTGTCTCGCGAAATTTCCAAACTCCACGAAGAAACCGTTCGGGGAAGTTTGGCGGAATTGATAGAACACTTTACCGCTACCGAGCCCCGGGGCGAGATTGTGATAGTATTAGCAGGAATAGACGATTAAAATAACTTCATTTAAAAACGTAAAACGTAAACGTATGAAAAAGTTAGCAGTTTTATTTATGTGCGCAGCCATGTTGGCTTCGTGTGACTTTAAAGGTGGAAGCAAAGACCTTAAGGCTGAAAATGACTCTCTTTTAATGGAATTGACACAGCGTAACGCTGAATTGGATGATATGATGGGAACTTTCAATGAAGTGCAGGAAGGATTCCGTAAGATCAATGCTGCCGAAAGCCGTGTGGACTTGCAGCGTGGTACTATTACCGAAAATTCAGCCAGTGCCAAGCAACAGATTGCTTCTGACATTGAATTCATCTCCAAGCAAATGGAAGAAAACAAAGCTCAGATTGCAAAACTGGAAGCTCAGCTGAAAAACAGCAAGTACAACTCTACTCAGATGAAGAAAGCTGTAGAAGCTCTGACTGCTGAATTAAAAGCGAAACAACAACGTATCGAAGAACTTCAGACAGAACTGGCATCTAAGAACATTCGTATCCAGGAACTGGATGCAGCTGTCAGCGACCTGTCTGCTGCCAAAGAATCTTTGGCTGCCGAAAACGAAGCGAAAGCTAAAACCGTTGCCGAACAGGATAAGAGTCTGAATGCCGCATGGTTCGTATTCGGAACAAAATCAGAGTTGAAAGCCCAGAAGATTCTTCAGAGCGGTGACGTGCTGAAGAGCGCTGATTTCAACAAGGATTATTTTACTCAGATCGATATCCGTACAACAAAAGAAATCAAGTTGTACTCCAAACGTGCTGAGTTGTTGACTACTCATCCGACAGGTTCTTATGAACTGGTGAAAGATGACAAAGGTCAGCTGACTTTGAAAATTACTAATCCTGCCGAATTCTGGAGCGTATCCAGATACTTGGTTATTCAGGTAAAATAAGGTAGACATACCTGGTTAGAATTGCCAATGTGCTGATTCCTGAATTCAAGAAATTAGCACATTGGCTTTTTTATTTCTCATATTATATATATCACGGAGCCAATGAAATATAAAAATCTCTTTTTTGACCTGGATGACACCATCTGGGCTTTCTCACGAAATGCACGCGACACCTTTGAAGAAGTATATCAGAAATATTCATTTGACCGCTATTTTGATTCATTCGATCATTATTACACACTGTATCAACGACGCAATACTGAACTCTGGCTTGAATATGGAGAGGGAAAGGTGACAAAGGAGGAACTGAACCGCCAGCGTTTTTTTTATCCCTTACAGGCAGTAGGAGTGGAGGATGAGGCTTTGGCAGAACGTTTCTCGGAAGATTTCTTTGCCATTATTCCTACCAAAAGCGGCCTGATGCCCCATGCCAAAGAAGTGTTGGAGTATCTTGCGCCGCAATATAATCTGTATATCCTTTCCAATGGTTTCCGCGAACTGCAGTCGCGCAAGATGCGTTCGGCAGGAGTAGATCGTTATTTTAAGAAGATCATTCTTTCGGAGGACCTCGGCGTATTGAAACCCCGGCCCGAAATCTTTCATTTTGCTTTATCTGCCACCCAGTCCGAGTTACGCGAATCGTTAATGATCGGTGACAGTTGGGAAGCCGATATTACCGGAGCGCATGGGGTAGGCATGCATCAGGCTTTCTATAATGTGACGGAACGAACCGTCTTTCCTTTTCAGCCTACCTATCATATCCATTCACTGAAAGAATTAATGAATTTATTGTAGGTTTTATGGATTAAGTCGTATTTTTGTTGCATCTAATAAATGTATAAAATACGATAACATCATGGATAGTACGCTTCTGCCATTTGCCTTACTTTGTTTTACTTCGTTCTTTACGCTGACCAATCCTTTGGGGACAATGCCGGTCTTTCTGACCATGACACACGGAATGACAGATAAGGAGCGACAGACTATTGTGCGCCGTGCCACCATCGTGTCGTTTATAACGTTGATGGTGTTTGTCTTTGCCGGGCAGTTCCTTTTCAAATTCTTCGGTATCTCTACCAATGGTTTCCGTATTGCCGGCGGAGTAATTATCTTTAAGATTGGTTTTGATATGCTTCAGGCACGGTATACTCCGATGAAACTTAAAGACGAAGAGATTAAAACCTATGCCGATGACATCTCCATTACTCCTCTTGGAATTCCGATGTTGTGTGGTCCCGGGGCTATCGCTAACGCTATCGTTTTGATGCAGGACTCTCATACTTACGCCATGAAAGGTATATTGATCGGAACAATCGCTTTGATTTATCTGTTGACGTTCTTCATTCTCCGTGCTTCCACCCGACTGGTGAAAGTACTGGGAGAGACCGGAAATAATGTGATGATGCGTTTGATGGGATTGATTCTGATGGTGATTGCAGTGGAATGCTTTGTGAGTGGAGCGAAGCCGATATTGGCGGATATTGTGAGAGAAGGGCTGAGCGGTATCTGCAAGTAGAAGTCTGTATTGTGGGGAGGAACAGATAAGATTACACTCATGTGTAAATTCGGAAATGGAAAATAAAAAGCGAGCCCGTTTAACTTTAAGCAGTTAAACGGGCTTGTTATTAAAATGGTTTCAGTGTATTAGTAGCCTTCGTTTTGTTTCAGCTTACCGTTAGATACATTGATCTCGGAAACCGGAATAGGCATTACGGTACGATAGTCGTCATAGTTGATCGGACCGGCCGGAACTTGGGCATTCGTTACTGCCTTTTTGTTTCTCCATGTATCCCAGGCGTTATGACCTTCACCATAAAGTTCCAGTCTGCGTTCTGTCAGAATATCATCGATAGTAACAGAAGCAACGTCTTCATAGTCGGCTATTCTTTGCTTACGCAAGTCATTGATATAGCTGGCAGGATCAGCACCACCTGCTTTTAATGCAGCTTCTGCGGCGATCAGATATACTTCGGACAGGCGGATTACTTTCGGATTATTTACATATATTTCTCCGTCGCGTCCCGGATACTTCTGGATATACCAGCCTTCGTTATCTCCACCGTCGCTTTCTTCAGCAATCAGAGTGCTGCGAACATCTTCCGGACGTTCTTGAAGGAAAGTTTTGAATCCCTCGGTGATACCGGCTTCTGCATAACCTTCGGCATGTGTGTAGAATCCGAGAGAGTTACGTTGTGCATTGTAGAGTGAGGTAATCAGGAACTCGAAAATGCTTTCACTGCTTCCAACTTTGGTCCATACTGTTTCGTATTCATCTCTGGTGTACAGCTTGTATGGAGATTTTTCGATTACATATTTGGCGTCCTCAAGTGCTTTACTGTTCTCATTCATGTAGAGATATGCACGGGCTCTCAGTGCACGGGCTCCCCAATAGTCGATATGACCGGCAGTTACTACCTTGCTGGTTTCTGGGAGATTATCCAATGCAGTCTTCAAGTCATCCAGTATGGTTTCGTAAGTTTTCGCAATAGTAGCTCTTTCTGCTGTATATCCGGATTCGAAAACTTCTGTAGACAATACGATACCCGGATCGCTGGCCTGTGCATTACAAGGAAGTTTAGCGAACAAGCGGGCCAAGTCAAAGTGGAAAAGTGCCCGCAAAGCATACAATTCGCCTACCTGAACATCAACTTCAGCTCCTTCCAGACCGGATTTCTTAACTCCCTCCAAAACTTTGTTTATTCTTGCCAGAGAAAGATAAAAGCGTTTGTAGAAATAGTATGAATCAGAACTATTCTTAGTAGCCTGGTAGGCATATACATCAACTGTTTGCTTATTGCTACCGATGGCTTTGAAGTCGCTGCCTCTTTGGTCGGCGTACAAGAAGAAATCACCTGCGTAGCTGCCACGTGGATTAGTTCCCGCGTCTATAGAAGAAGTCTGAGACTCATAAACACCGTTAACTGCAAACTGTAAATCTTCGAGAGTCTTAATAGCACCTTCTGAAGGCCATTCACTGGAAGGCACTTTGTCGAAAGTATCGCATGAGGATACTGCCAACGTCAGTAATAGAATGGGTAAATATATTTTTTTCATTATTCAGTCTGTTTATAGATTATAATTTGATATTAATGCCGAATACACAGCTTCTCAATGCCGGTGTATCTGCCTGACGATAACCATTGATCGCTACATCCGGGTCAATGTTTTTAGTCTTCGACCACAACATAGCCAGATTGTTTGCTCTGAAGTAGATGCGGAAGTTGGAAATGTGCTTCTTCAATACCGGCAGAGTATATCCTACTGTCATTTCTCTCAGACGAATATTGTCAGTCGATTTGATTGTGCGGCTTGAGAATCTGTCCCAGCGATAAGGGTTGGCATAGATAGGCATCGGGTTGTCTACTTTATCACCCGGATTTTTCCAGTAGTTTCCGGCTACATCTTCTGACAGGTTCATGGAACCGATTCTTACGCCATCATGATGAGAGAAATATCCCGGATAATCGAACATGTCACCACCAAACTGATAAGTGATCAGGAATGACAGGTCAAAGTCTTTGTATGTGAAAGTGTTGCTGAATCCACCGATAACATCAGGCAATGCTTTTCCTACAATTCCCTTACCTGCTTCGGAGTAGTCATTTACCACTCCCTTTGAGTGATCTTCAGGATCTAACCAGAATTCTCCCAAACCTGTTTCAGGATTTACACCTTTCCATTCGGGCAGATAGAATGTATACATTGACTCTCCCTCACGGTGCAGATACATTTCTCCGTCTCCATACTGGATATCTTTTCCTTCAGGAAGTTTGTCTACCAATGCACGTTGGTAAGTCAGGTTGAAGTTTGAAGTCCATGTAAAGTTCTTGTTGCTGATATTTTTAGAATTGAGTTCCAATTCGAAACCGTCGTTCTTCAATGCACCCAGATTTTCCCAACGGGAGTCAAAGCCGGTGATTAATGAAGTAGGTACTTCGAACAGCAAATCCGTAGTCTTCTTATTGTAATATTCCAGAGACAGATTTACGCGGTCGTACATATTCCATTCAATTCCCATATTGAAGTTCTTGGATTTTTCCCAGCTTAATTTGTCGTTTGCCATTCTTGACCAGTAAATAGCAGGAGCACTTCCGTATCCGGAACCTGTATACAGGTCCATGTAACCATAGTAATCTGAGGGCAAGTTACCGTTTGTACCATAAGATGCTTTGATCTTGAAGTCGGTAAATAACGGCATATCTTGCATAAATCCTTCTTTACTCATTCTCCATGCACCGGATACAGACCAGAAACTAGCCCAACGATTGTCTTCACTCAAACGTGACGAACCATCACGACGGAAACTGGCAGAAAGATAATACTTGTTATCATAGTTATAATTGCCACTTGCGAAATATGACATCATGCCGGCTCCCAAGGTTGAACTTGCAGCTTGGTCCGGTTGTCCGTTGGCCAATTCGGGATAGTGGCTTGAATAACGTTTGGCAACAGTTACAATCTGTAGCAGGTCTCTGTTTTCAACTTCGAAACCGGCCATCAAGTTCAGATTGTGCATATCTTTAAAAGTATCCGTGTAGTTTAATGTAGAAGAGCTGGTAGCTACGCGGCTTTCGAAGGTATAACGAGAACCCATTCCGCTGACGGAACCACCGTTAACACTGTTGCGATCCCAATATTCAAAGTGCTTGTTGTCTACATAGTCATAACCAAAGATAGAGTTAAGTGATAACTTATCACAGAATTTGATTGTTACATCTGCATTGGTCATGCTACGGAACATTTTGGTCTGAATCCACTCCAGAGCTGTATCGCTGTCTTTACCACCTAGCATCAGATGCGGGTTGGTAACTTTACCCCATGCTGCATTTTTATTATATGAACCATCTTCATTCTTTACCGGAGCAGTCGGGTCCATTGCGAATAAAATACCTATCGGAGAAGAAGTACCCATTCCTTGAGCCTGGTCTCCCTGATCGCGGAAACCATCTTGCGATGTAGCGGCTATCATTTGCTTGAGAGCTACGTTCAGCCAGTTATTTACTTTGTGATTAACGTTCAGACGACCGGAGATACGTTCGAAGTCACTACCAAGAACGATACCCTCGCTCTTATTGTAACCAACTCCGGCATAGAACTGAGTCTTTGACGAACCGCCGTTGATAGATATCTGGTGATCTTGAGTGAAAGCAGTACGATAGATTTCTTTCTTCCAGTTCGTATTTACTTTACCGGATGGGTCATGGATAAAGTCAGCAACAGTAGCCGGTGAGTCGAGCAGAGGAATGAACATATCACCTCCGTTATCGATGTTGTTCAATGCTGCTTGTTTGCTATCTGTTATTCCGTAAGTAACCAGACAGTTGGCTAATGATTCGCGAGTGTAGTCAATCAAGTCGGCTGATCCCATCATATTGAAAGCATTTACAGCCATCTTGTTCCAGCCTACTTCACCTGAATAGCTGACATTCGTTTTTCCTTCTTTACCTTTCTTTGTGGTAATGATGATAACACCGTTTGCGGCACGTGAACCGTACAATGAAGCAGCAGCGGCATCTTTCAGAACAGTCATGCTCTCAATGTCTTCAGGATTCAGTGTACTCAATACGCTTTGAGTCTTACCGTAGTAGTTCATGTCGTCATCAGCCTTTGTTACGACACCGTCAATAACATACAACGGGCTTTTAGAAGCACTGATAGAACCGACACCGCGAATGTTGATTTCGGCCATAGATCCTGGGTCACCAGTTGCTGAGGCTGTGCGCACACCTGCCATTTTACCGGACAATGCCTTGTCAAAAGATTCTTTGGAACCGGAAACGATTTTATCTGCCTTAATGACAGCAGCTGATCCTGTGAATGAAGACTTCTTCGCAGTACCATAAGCCACAACAATAACCTCATCAAGATTTTGTGCATCTGATTTCAGTGTAACTTTCACCATTGGCTTGATTGCCACTTCTTGTGTTTGCATACCAATATACGAAATCTGCAAAGTCTTTGCAGAACTTGGTACGTTCGCCAAATTAAAATTACCATCGATGTCTGTGATTGTACCTTGAGTAGTACCTTTTACCAACACAGAGGCTCCAACAACTGGTTGCCCATCTTCTTCAGAAATCACAACGCCTGTGACTTTCTGAGTCTGAGCAGTTACTAGGCTTATGCCCACAAAAAGGCATGCCAATAACAGCATTAATTTTCTTTTCATAAATTCTCTCTTAAAGTTCAACTTTACATTAATTGTCTCTATACTCTAACAAGTTGCAAAATTATTAATAAATATGAAACTAACAATTAATTTGATAAAAAAAGGTTGTATATATAACATATTGTTATTTATAACATCGAAAATATGCTGATAAACATCTTTATTTGCTATAAATATTGTGATTTATCAAGCATGAAATGTCACTTTGTGAATGCAAAGTGTAGTAATTAACATTCTATTTGCTTGTTTTTGGATATAAAACTACCCTGCAAACGTTTCTTTTTGATTTATTATGAAGAAATGACGATAAAAAAATAGCATTTAAATTAAAGTTATGTAAATACTTAATTATTGAATTTTAATTTTTGCAGAAATTAATGCAGGTTCAACCTTAATTATAGCACAGAACTTAGTTTATTTTGTTCTTAGTATTAACTAAAAGACAATAGAATGAAGAAGATTAGTTACAGCCTTGTGTTTAACAGAAAAAAGAAGCTGAACAAAAAAGGAATGGCATTGGTACAAGTAGAAGCTTACTTAAACAGGAGAAAAATGTACTTCTCAACCAGGGTGTACCTCAAACCAGACCAGTGGGACGTAAAACGTAGAATGGTAAAGAACCATCCTAATTCAGATGCATTAAATCGAATGCTATATGATTTTATAGCTGACATTGAGCAGAAAGAACTGGGATTATGGCAACAGAGAAGATCGATATCCTTGGATTCGTTGAAAGACTCTATTGAAAAACCGGAAAATAATGGGAATTCATTTCTGACCTTTTTTAAAGAGGAAGTCAGCAACTCTTCTTTAAAAGAGAGCACCAGGCAGAATCATCTTTCCACTTTAGAATTGCTGCAAGAGTATAAAAAGGACATTGTATTCACTGATTTGACATTCGAATTTGTGTCTTCATTTGATAATTATCTGCAGTCCAAGGGGTATCATCTCAATACCATTGCCAAGCATATGAAGCATTTAAAACGATATGTGAATGTAGCTATAAATAAAGAGTATATGGATATTCAGAAGTATGCTTTCAGAAAATATAAAATCAAAAGCATAGAAGGAAGTCATACGCACTTGTCGCCGGAAGAGCTGAATAAAATGGAGGAGGTGAATCTGGAAGGGAAGTTTACGAAGTTACAAAAGTCAAAAGATGCCTTTTTATTTTGTTGTTACGCCGGTTTGCGGTACTCTGATTTTATAAATCTGACTGCCGCGAATATTGTCGAACTCCATCAGGAGACGTGGCTGATTTACAAATCTGTTAAAACAGGTATTGATGTGCGCCTTCCTTTATATTTATTATTTGAAGGTAAAGGACTGCGGGTGTTGGAGACCTACAAAGACGATTTAAACGGATTCTTCAAGCTGAAAGATAACTCTAATGTGAATAAAGACTTGAATGCATTAGCCAAGCTGGCAGAAATAGACAAACGGATATCATTCCATACAGCCCGACATACAAACGCCACCTTATTGATATATAGTGGTGCAAATATAACGACTGTACAAAAGCTGCTGGGACACAAAAGTGTGAAGACAACTCAGGTATATGCAAATATCATGGACATGACTATTGTGCATGACCTTGAGAAAGCAGCCTATTCAAAATTAGCTAATAGACCAAAAAGCTAGGCAGTGATTGTCTGGAAATGTCCTGTTTTTAAGATTGGTTTCAACAGAGTTGATTCAAAATCTAACAATATGGCAGAAATAATGCATAAATCAATGTAAGAATATGCAATTTACAAATGATTTGTCGCATATAAATGACTGTAATATACATAAAAAGTGCAATGTCAGGACTCTTTCCTTTTAAAGGAACGATCCGTTCCTTTAAAAGGAACAGATCGTTACTCACCGAGGAACATCTAATTGCTTTAAAAGGAAGAGCCAAAAGTAGTTTTAATTTCTAATTCTGTTCTAACTGATAGACTTTCCTGTCACAGGGAAATATATCATATCGAAACTAAATATTTCTTTTATATTCAAAGGTGCAAGCTGATATAAGTAATCATATAGCACAAGGAAACAAAAAACGGACAGATGTATTTCATCCGTAGATCTGCTGTTTTAAAATCCTGCCGATTTTTGTCATTCTCCCAAGCAGGTTCTGCATATTTTGAATTATACCATAACTAAATATGCTTTTCTTCAGATTTGATCTTTTTCTACTATCACGCCCCAAAAGTAATCATTCATTATGATTGGTGGTGAGAAATATTCGGGAAATATAAAAATAGTATCCAATAATAATACCTCATATAAATAAAATAAAGACATAACTTTCTTATAATGAATGAACTAAATGATTGAAATGGATAGAAACAGGGTATCATTCGTTAAAGAAAAGGGTAGTTATAATGCTGATAAATAATTGATTATCACGTTTATATATGGATACAATAACATATATGACGATTAGGTTTATATTTCTCATTATTATAATAATCAACACTTTATATAAAGAATTAGTTCTGCAAAGACTTTGCAAATTTCGTACATCGGTATGCAAACTCAAGAAGTAGCGATTAAGCCTAATTTAAAGGTAGTACTTAGGTCGGATGCTCAACAGATCGATGAAGTTGTTGTTACAGCAATGGGTATTAAAAGATCTGAAAAAGCATTAGGTTATGCTGCAACTTCAGTGGGTGGAGAAAAAATTGCGGAAAGCCGTACATCTGATGTGATGTCAAGCTTGGCAGGTAAAATTGCAGGTGTACAGATTTCCAGCACTTCATCTGACCCCGGAGCCTCTAATTCGGTCATTATCCGTGGAGTTAGCTCACTCTCCGGTACCAACCAACCACTATATGTCGTGGATGGAGTACCTTTGAATAACTCTACCGTATACTCTACAGATGGCTTGAATAGCGGATATGATTTTGGAAACGGTGCCAACGCTATCAATCCGGATGATGTGGCAAACATGACTATTTTGAAAGGTGCTGCGGCCACTGCTTTGTATGGTAGCCGTGCTGCCAACGGTGTAGTCATGATTACTACCAAAAGCGGCCGGAAAGAAAAAGGAGTTGGAATCGAGTATAACGGTGGAGTTCAGTGGTCAACTGTTCTGCGTCTGCCGGAATTTCAAAATGAATTTGGTATGGGATGGAACGGCAACCATACAGAATTGGAGAACGGTTCCTGGGGACCTCGTTTCGATGGTTCCATGCAGTTGTGGGGTAATGTGTACAACAACTCTCAGAAACTGAAACCTTATGTGGCAATGCCTGATAACATCAAAGACTTTTTTGATGCGGGATTCAGATATAGCAACAGCCTTTCATTCAATGGAGCTACAGATAAAAGTGATTATTATGTATCATTCTCTCAGATCAGCGATGATGGTATGATCCCGACAGATGCTGACAGCTACGATAAATATACTTTTTCTGCACGCGGCAGCCATAAGGCAGGAGCGTTGACATTCTCTTCTTCACTGAATTACGCTTATCAAAAGAATAACTTTGCTACTACGGGACAAGGTTTGTCCATGCTAAACTCTTTATATCAGACACCAAGAGATATCAGCATAATAGGACTGGAAGACCAGAATGATCCGTTCAACACTCCGGGATATTATTATACCCCCTACGGAGTTATGAACCCTTATTATATTTTGAATAACTATTTGAATGAATATGAATCTGAAAGATTCTACGGAAAATTTCAATTGGATTATGAATTCCTGAAATACTTCAAGTTTACGTACCGTATGGGCTTGGATACTACAACAGGACAAAGTGACAAAGGAAAACCGAATCTGTACGCTCTTTATTATGAAGGTACTCCTAATGGAGAAGGTCAGGGCTCCAGCAGTCCTTTCTCTGGTGAAACCGGACAATATTCTGAGCAGATAACCCGTCGTCGCGAGATAAACCAGGATATTATGGTTAATTTCAATATGCCGGTTAACGATTTTAATATCAATGCACTGGTCGGTTTCAATGGCAATGAACGTAAAGTCTCTTATCAATATTCAGAAGTTAATGATTTAACGATTCCTACATGGTTTAATCTGAAGAACTCCGGCAAAACTCCTATAGTAGAACAGCACATGGAACTCAGACGTCTGATGGGTGTTTTCGGACAGTTTGAAGGTTCATGGAAGAATATGCTCTATTTAACGGTTACTGCCCGTAATGACTGGTCTTCTACTCTTCCAAAAGAAAATCGCAGTTTCTTCTATCCTGGTATTACCGGTAGTTTTATTTTCAGCGAATTATTGAATGACAATCTGCAAGATGTGATAACTTTTGGTAAGATACGCGCCAGCTGGGGTAAGACAGGTAACGATGCTGATGTGTATATGGTTAATCCTGTGTATGCACAATCTTCCAATAGAATACCTTTCGGTTCTCTGACTTTCCCTCTAGGAGGTGTCAACGCTTACTCTGCAGGAAATGTACTCGGAAGTAATACATTAAGTCCGGAAATGACCACAGAATCTGAAGTCGGTTTAAATATGGCTTTCTTCAAAAACCGCCTCTCTTTTGACGTATCTTATTATAATAGGAATACCGATAAGCAGATTTTCTCTTTGGCTATGGACCCTGCTTCAGGCTATACAGCACAGAATATGAACCTGGGTAAGATTCGTAACCGTGGTATAGAACTCCTGATCAGCGGCACTCCGATAAGAACAAAAGATTTCAGTTGGGAACTGACATGGAACTTCACGAAGAACTGGAGTAAGGTGATCAGTTTACCGGAAGAATTGGGTGGCATTACAACGATTTATGGTCTCAATGGAGGTACCAGTATGTACGCTATAACAGGCATGCCTGTTGGTGTTTTCAAGGCTCAGGTAGCCGAACGTGATCCGCAAGGACGTATTGTAGTAAATTCATCAACAGGTCTTCCGGTTGAAGCCAGCGAATTCGGAATCTGCGGAGATATGAATAACAAATATCAAATGGGTGTTTCTACTAACTTGAAATATAAAGGTATAAGCTTAGGCATTGATTTTGATATCCGTCAGGGCGGAGTGATGTATTCACGTACTAAAGATATAAACTATTTTACCGGTAACGCGATACAGACTGCCTACAATGACCGTAATCCTTTGATTGTTCCTAACTCAGTAAATAAAATAGTGAATGGAGAAAACGTTACTTATGTAGAAAATACAACTCCTATTACAAGCTCTAACATTTATAAATACTGGGGCGACGGTGGCTCTGATATGGGAAGCTGCTTCCTGGTAGACAAATCATACGTCAAGCTTCGTTCTGTTGTATTAGGTTGGGACCTGCCCAAAAGATGGTTGGCAAAAACTCCTTTCCAGGCAGTAAAAGTGTCTGCATATGGCAATAACTTATTTGTCTGGACTCCATCCAGCAATACATTTATTGATCCCGAAATGACTTCATTTGGTAACGACCTTGAAGGTAACTATGGAGAATACACGGCTAATCCCAGCTCACGTCGTTTCGGTTTCAACTTAATGGTTAAATTTTAAACAGGAATAAAAATGAAAAAAATATTATTATATGCATCATTAGCAACAACAGCATTGTTTGCAGGTTGCGACCTGAACATCAATGACGACCCGAACTACCCGATGAATGATCAGGTGACGGCGGATTTGATATTCCCCTCTATCAGTGCTTCCATTGCTTCGGCGGTAGGCGGAGAAATTTATAATTACGCTGGCTTTTTCGCTCAGTACTATGAACAGAAACCGGAGTCGAATCAGTATAACACTCTATGTGAATATACATTTACCGAATCTTCCCAGCAAATGGATTATTCTTATAGAATCCTGTTTGCAGGAGCTTTGGAAGATGCAAAGCAGGTGCTGGAAAAGACCACAAACCCTGCCGACCGATTCGCTACTACCATACTAAGAGCATATGCCTTTCAGATAATGGTAGATAATACCAGTGACTCACCTTATTCGGAAGCTCTGCAAGGTAATGCCAATGCCACACCTAAGTGGGATACGGGTGAAACAGTATATAAAGGTATATTAGGTGAGATAGATGCGGCAGAAGCTGCTTTGGATGGAAGTGGTATGGATGTGCCGGATTTGATATTCAATAAAAATATCGCTCAATGGAAAGGTTTTGCCAATGCTCTTCGCCTCCGTATGTATCTGCGTTTCATTGATGCCAACATAGATGCGGCTTCGTATACAGAGAAAGTGAAGACCTTAGTACAAAACAACGAATTCTTTACCGGTGACGTGAAATTGGATTGTTTCTTGGATGAAACAGACAAACGGAATCCATGGTATAATACGAATGCGGTCGGCTTGACCGGTAATCATTGTGCTGCCTATCCGTTAGTATCTTATTTAAGCAGCACGGGAGACCCTCGAATCGCTTATGGTATTAGTAAAACAGATGCGGATGGAAAGTATGTCGGTCAACTTCCCGGAGGAAAAACACATATGCAAAGCATTCTGGGTACTGACAACTGGAAAAACAAAAACGTAAGTGCGATTGATTACTCTATCGGAGCCACAAAACCTGTCTATTTCTTTACTCAGGCTGAATTACAATTCCTGATAGCTGAGGTATATGCTCGTTTTCACAATGATGATGCGAATGCAAAGAGTGCTTATGAAGCAGGTGTAACTGCAGACTTTGCCGTTCGTGGATTTGCAGGTCAAGAGAATACCATTTTGGAAGGAGCGTGTGCATGGTCTGCTGCTTCTACACAGGCAGACAAGTTAAACTTGATATATATGCAGAAATGGGTATCTCTTTTCTACATGGATCATATGGAAGCATGGAGTGAGATTCGTCGTACAGATTGTCCGAAACTGTCTTCTTATTCAGCAGCACAGATACAGGCTAGTGAGTCAGTATACACTCCGGGAGAGTTAGTTGCTCCATGGACTAATGGTCTGGAAGCGGGTGGACTGATGAAACGTATGACTTATCCATTAAGCGCACGTCAGCAAAATGTGAATACTCCTGCAGGGGTACCGGGAAGTACTCCGGTTTGGTGGGATATCAAATAGTAACCAATAACTTAGTAAGTTTTACGTATGAAAAATATAATATACAGCATATTAGTATGTTTGCCGTTTGTCTTTGGAGCTTGCGACAAATCAACAGATGACACTTCTAAAGTCACCTATTTTGTTACGTTGGAAAGAGAGGGTGATGAAAAGATCGTTTTAGAAAAAGGGCAACCCTTTGTGGAGCCGGGATATTATGCGGAAATGAACGGAGAAGATATTACTGAATCTGTTCAGATAAAAGGTAGTGTTGATGTCAACACTCCGGGAATCTACAATTTAGTATATGCGGCATACAACGAGGACGGTTTTGCCAAAACATTTACACGAACAGTATATGTGGCAGATAATACTGCTTCTCCTTTGAAATCCGGAATTTATACCGTAGCCGAAGGAAGCAAACGTACCGCCCCTTCTGTGGTAGCTTTCAGTGGATATGAGATTGTGATTTTCCAGATGGAACCGGGGATTTTTTATATCAGCGATTTCTTAGGAGGCTGGTATGACCAGCGTGCTGGCTATGGACCGGACTATGCAATGGTTGGCAAATTCGAATTGAATGATGATAATACCATTACTCCTCTGGAAAGTTATGTTGCAGGTTGGGGAGATTCCATGGATCAAATGACTAATACATTATTGGACCCTGCGACTGGGACTCTGAAATGGACTGTTGCTTATGCCGGTCAGCTATCTTTTGACATTATAGTAAAACAATAAAAATACGATTATGAAGAAATATATGATATTACTTTTAGCTTCACTGGCTTTTACATTCGTGGCATGCGACAACGATACAGAACCAGGTGGTACTGCTGTTGAAAAAATGGCAGGAGACTGGTGGGTGACAGTGAATGCATTTATTGACGGGAAAGAAGTAGAAGATCCTTTCGGAGCAGGACATCTGCAAATGAGTACTTACAATACAGCCAGCAACAGTGAAACTGAAATGTGGTTGGATGATTTAGGAAACTTCTGGGAATATAAACTGAAAGTAAACGTGAATTATGCAGCGAGGACTTTCTCGACAACAGGCTTTGTGGATAATGTAACATATGAATCCAAAGTGAAAATAACTGATGGCAAGGTACTGGAAAAAGCTGCCACAACTCCTAGTGGTATGCCTGCTGACAGTATCGTATATATGGTACAATTCGACGACGATGAAGATGGATTAACTTATAAAGTTTCAGGCTTCCGTCGAACAGGTTTCCCTGCTGACGATTTTTAACAGAAGAGTTTAAATATAGAGAGGGCTGTTCCAATGATCGGAGCAGCCTTTTTGCAATCTAACCTCAACTAAGACAGATCAATATATAAGCAGTCTCCAATATTTACAATATTTCCTTGCCTTTAAAAGAAAAATGAATGGGACAATGTTTTTAATTAGCAACATCCATTACCTGATTAATTGTATACAAATAAAAGCGCCTCTTATAGCATGATACTATTTTTTGTTTATAATAGCTCCTTGTTTTATAGATATAATATTGATTATAAGATAAATAGTTTTCATTTCGGTAGAGAAGTGGTATTACATAAAAGAGAGTAAAACATTAGCTGAATTAGGGTAATTAACTGTCAAATAGATATATAAGCTATTTCTGCTTGATAAAATATCGACTGGTGTTACTGATTTATCCCCTATATACCTAACTGATTATCAGTTATATATAAATCCATTAGTTCTGCAAAGACTTTGCAGATTTCGTATATTGGTATGCAAACACAAGAAGTCGTAATCAAACCTACTTTGAAAGTTTTGTTAAAGTCTGATTCTCAGAATCTTGAAGAGGTAGTGGTAACAGCTATGGGTATTAAGCGATCTGAAAAATCTTTAGGTTATGCAGTATCCAGTGTAAAAGGAGATGAGATAACTAAAGCGCGTGAAAGTAATGTGCTTAATTCATTGTCCGGTAAGATTGCAGGTTTGCAAATTGCACAGTCGTCTGGAACGGTAGGTGGTAGTTCAAGTATACAGATTCGTGGTGCTTCCTCTATTGGCACAGTTTCTTCCCCTTTATTTATTATTGACGGACTTCCTATTGACAATGGTTCTTACAATCCTGACAGAACCAATGGTATAGTCGATGTAGGTAACCGTGCAGGAGATATCAACTCTGACGATATTGAATCTATTAACGTATTGAAGGGTGCAGCTGCAACTGCATTGTATGGAGCACGTGCAAAAGACGGTGCAATTGTTATTACTACTAAGAAAGGGAAGAAGAATTCACCGGTATTTGTTACGGTAAACTCTTCAACACGATTTGAGAATGTACTTAAATTGCCTGATTTCCAGAATGAGTATGCACAAGGTAGCTACGGAGTATATAATGTAAAAATGCTGAATGGATGGGGACCGAAGATTTCATCGGTACAAGATCAGCAATTTACAGATTATAAAGGAGATAAAGTGACCTTGAAAGCAAATCCTGATAATGTGAAGGATTTCTATGAAACCGGAATGAGCTATATTAATAATGTGTCAGTAGCCGGAGGTGGTGAAAAGGCTGATTTCCGTTTGAGCTTTACTTCTACTAATCAGACCGGTGTTGTGCCAGGTTCTGACTATAACAAATATGCATTCTCTGTGAATGCAGGTATGAACTTTACTAGCAACTTCACAGGACGCATCTCTGCCCAATATATACGTTCAGATTCTGAAGGTCGTCCGGCACAGGGGGCAAATGATAGCAACTTGCTGATTCCTTTAATCAATGGATTGCCAAGAACGATTGATATTCATGATATTAAGCAGAACTGGATTGATGAAAATGGCAAACAGGTTACGTTGGATCCGGAAGGCAAAAGTAATAATCCGTACTGGATTATTAATAAGAATAAATTTACCAATAATCTGGATCGTATGATCGGTAATATCACATTGACTTATAAGCCGATTGAAGGATTGACTATCACTAACAATGCCGGAACTGACTTCTATACAGAAGGAAGACGTAAACTTTACGCAAAGGGTACTGTAGGAGCCTTAAATGGTAAGTTTCAGACTTGGAATTTGTATAAAAGAATTATAAATAATGACTTAATGGTTTCCTATGAGAAGACTTTTGCCAATGATTATCATTTTAAGGCGATGGTAGGTCATAATCTCTATCAGGAAGAATGGAAGAATGAAAATGTACAAGCTCAGAACCTGGTAGTTGACGGATTGTATACATATACTAATGCGAAATCTACTACTCCGGTGAATTATTATGAAAAGAAACGTCTTGTCGGTTTATACGGAGATATTAGCTTGGGATACAAAGATATGCTTTTTATTAATGTAACAGGACGTAATGACTGGTCGTCTACTCTGCCTATTAATAACCGTTCTTATTTCTATCCATCTATCAGCGGTAGCTTTATTTTCACAGAATTGATGGAGAATAAAGACATCCTGAATTACGGTAAGATTCGTTTAAGTTATGCGAATGTGGGTAGTGACGAAGATCCGTACAATTTGGCATTTAAATATACTCCAGCTAGTACTTACTTTTTGCAATATCTGGGTAATGTCAATACTTTCCCACACATGGGACTGGTTGGTTTTACCGGGCCTCGTGTTCTGCCGAATGAAAACTTGAAACCTCAGAACCAAAGTTCATTCGAAGTCGGAGCTGATTTACGTTTTTTTGGTGGAAAGATTCGTTTGGATATGACTTATTATAGCAATATCACAAAGAATCAGATTGTAAGTATTGATGTCCCGTTATCAACAGGTTACTTTGCTAATAATATCAATGCCGGAAAGATTGCCAATAAGGGTGTCGAAGTAACTTTGGGCTTGACTCCTGTAGAAACACGTAACTTTAAATGGGACTTGGATGCAACGTTTGCTTCTAATAAGCAGACTGTAGAAGAGTTGGCTGAAGGACTTGATGAATATACATTGACTAGCGGATTGAGTGGTTTGCAGATTAAGGCTGCCAAAGGTGATTCGTTCGGTTTGTACGGTACTGCCTGGAAGCGTGATGATCAAGGTAATTATGTAATCAACTCTAAGACAGGTTTGAGAGAAACAGTCAATAACGTACGTTTGGGAGACGTTTATCCTGACTTTACAATGGGTATCAACAATACACTTACTTATAAAGGGCTGACTTTTAGTTTCTTGATTGATATCCGTCATGGAGGTTCCTTATATTCGGAAACAGTAGCTAATTTGAGAAGCAGTGGTTTGGCTGCAGAAACAGTGGCTCACCGTGAAGATGCCTCTTTTATTGAACCGGGTGTTATTCTTCAGGATGACGGAACTTACAGACCTAATGATGTTCCGGTGAAGAGTATGCAGGACTACTGGCAGCATGTGGCGAACTCCAGTAATAATGAAGGAAATATCTATAATGCATCATTTGTGAAACTTAGAGAAGTGCAATTGTCCTATAGTTTTCCGCGTAAATGGTTTAAGAGTTTCTTTGTTAAATCATTGGATTTAGGCTTCGAGGCACGTAACTTATGGATCATCAAAGATCATGTGCCGCATATTGATCCGGAAGCTAACTTCTTCGGTCCTTCTCAGATCGGAGGCGGTGTAGAGTTTAACAGTATCCCTTCTACCAGAAGTTTCGGATTTAATCTCAGACTAACATTGTAAGAATTAAACGAACATGATTATGAAAAAGAAAATATTAGCATATGCATTGAGCGCTTTGACATGTGGGTTATTTACTTCATGCAGCGACTGGCTTGATATCAACCATGACCCCAATACTGCCGAGAAAGTTGATCCCGGATATTTGTTTAACTATGTAGCCGTAAACTGGGCCGGAACACGTACCGGTGGTGACTTCTATATTCCGTTATCAATGAGTTCACAGTGTCAGGTTGATGGTGGACTTGATTATGGTGGCTGGGATGAATCGGTATATACCATTTCCCCTTATAGTACAGGAAATACGTGGAAACATTACTACTCTGTCGGTGGTAATAACTTGATGCTGGCTATTAAAAATGCGGAAGAAGCAGATCCGGTGAATCACAATGCTATTGCACAGTGTAAGATTCTGTTGGCTGAACATATGTATGAAGCGACGATGCTATGGGGGGATATCCCTTTCACTGAATCTTGGAACGGAACAATTAAGTATCCGAAATTTGATTCTCAGGAAAGTGTATTGAATGGGGTGTTGTCATTGCTTGATGAAGCACTGCAGATCATGGATTTGAATGATGCCAATGCGATTGATGAATACGATATCTATTATAAAGGTGATATGAATAAATGGATGACTTTGGCCAAATCTTTAAAGTTCAGAACACTGATGGTTATGGTGGACAAAGATCCTTCTAAAGCTACTGCCATTGGTACGTTGTTACAGGCTGGAGGCATGGTATCATCAGCATCAGATAATTTGGTGTTCCCTTATTCTGCAGAACCGGGTAACCAGAATCCTAAGTATGAACTTATAGAATTGGTTGGCGGTACACAGATATTGTTTTTTGCCAGCAACTATATGCTGAAGCCGATGCAGGAACGTAATGACCCCCGTATTCCTTGTTATTTTGAACCGGGTGCCGACGGTGTATATAGAGGCTTAGGTAACCGTGAACCTGCTGTTACTGATGACAAAGATAATATGTTATCATCTGTTGTGAGCAGTTATCTTTTCAGAAAAGATGCACCGGAGTTAATATACTCTTGCCAGGAGCAGTTGCTTCTGGAAGCGGAAGCTTATGCGCGCGGTTTGGGAGTTGCTCAGAATTTGTCGAAGGCTAATGAATTGTATAAGAAAGGCATTCGGGAAGCATGTGCATTTTATGGAGTAGCGGAAGCGGATATTGATACATATGTTACAGGTTTGCCGGAATTGACAGCGCTGACTCAGGAGAAAGCACTGTATGAGATTCATATGCAGCAGTGGATTGATTTAATGGATCGTCCGTTTGAGGAGTTTGTACAGTGGAGACGTTCTGGTACTGCTGGAAATGAAGTCCCGACCTTACAAGTGCCGGAAGATGCAACTTCAAAAGAACTGATCAGAAGATGGGAGTATAGCCCGGAAGAGATGACTGCTAATATCAATGCACCGAAAGAATCTCCGAAAATTTGGGAAAAGTTATGGTTTGATTTATAATTGAATTATTATAAATGGTTACGAAAAAGAGGACAATACAACATTGTCCTCTTTTTTTTTTGTTATATTTGCGACCATATTTAGATTTATATAGTAGAAGTTAAAGAATGAAAGAATTTATAATATCCGAAGCCAAAGTAGAAACCGCAGTACTTGTCGGACTCATTACTCAGATGCAGGATGAGCGGAAAACGAACGAGTATCTGGATGAATTGGCTTTCCTTGCTGAGACGGCTGGGGCGGAGGTAGTGAAACGATTTACACAGAAATTGCCGACAGCCAATTCGGTTACTTATGTCGGAAAAGGAAAACTGGAAGAGATCAGACAATATATACGGACAGAAGAGGAAGAAGAACGTGAAGTGGGAATGGTTATCTTTGATGATGAACTTTCCGCGAAACAAATACGTAACATTGAAGCCGAACTGAAAGTAAAGATACTAGACCGTACTTCATTGATCCTCGATATATTTGCGATGCGTGCACAGACTGCCAATGCGAAAACGCAGGTAGAACTGGCTCAGTACAAATACATGTTACCACGTTTGCAACGACTCTGGACTCACCTGGAACGTCAGGGTGGTGGCTCCGGTAGCGGAAGCGGTAAAGGAGGTTCTGTGGGACTTCGCGGACCGGGTGAAACGCAGCTCGAAATGGACCGCCGTATTATCCTCAACCGTATGTCACTGTTGAAAGAACGTCTGGCGGAAATAGACAAACAGAAAGCCACACAGCGCAAGAACCGCGGACGTATGATCCGTGTCGCATTGGTCGGCTATACAAATGTTGGAAAGTCGACCATCATGAACTTGCTGGCAAAGAGCGAAGTGTTTGCCGAAAACAAGCTGTTCGCTACGCTCGATACAACAGTACGCAAAGTGATCATCGATAACCTGCCATTTCTTCTGTCGGACACAGTCGGATTTATCCGTAAGTTGCCCACTGACCTGGTAGACTCATTCAAATCGACTTTGGATGAGGTGCGTGAAGCCGATTTACTGGTGCATGTAGTAGATATTTCTCACCCCGGATTTGAAGAACAGATCGAAGTGGTGAACAAGACACTTGCCGACATTGGCGGCGGTGGCAAACCCATGATACTTATATTCAATAAAATAGACGCCTACACCTACGTGGAGAAGGCGCCGGACGACCTTACCCCCCGAACAAAGGAAAACTTAACACTCGAAGAACTGATGAAGACGTGGATGGCAAAGATGGAGGACAACTGCCTCTTTATTTCCGCCCGCGAACGAATCAATATAGACGAACTGAAAGATGTAGTTTATCAGCGAGTGAAAGAATTGCATGTTCAAAAGTACCCCTATAACGATTTTCTTTATCAGACTTACGAAGAGGAAGAATAATAATCAATGTACCGCTTACTGATTGGGGGAGGCGGTACATATCTATTTTTATCTATATGAAAGACTATCGTAAATTGACTGAGGACGAAGTGCTTCAGTTGAAGAGCCAGTCGTGTCTGGCTGATGATTGGGGAAATGTTTTGGTTGCCGAGGGGTTTAACTGTGAGTATGTTCACCATACCCGCTTTTCGGGTGAAGTGAAGTTAGGCGTATTTGATGCCGAATTTACACTGCCCGGAGGGATCAGAAAACATTCGGGACTCCGTCATGTAACTCTGCACAATGTGGTAGTAGGGGATAACTGCTGCATTGAAAACATTCAAAACTACATTGCTAATTATGAAATCGGAAATGATACCTTCATTGAAAATGTGGATATCATTTTGGTAGACGGGCTAAGCACCTTTGGTAATGGGGTGGAAGCGACAGTGCTCAATGAAACGGGCGGACGTGAAGTGCTGATCAATGATAAACTGTCGGCACACCAGGCGTACATACTTGCATTGTATCGTCACCGTCCGGAACTGATTAATCGCATGAAGGCGATTGCCGATTATTATTCCAACAAGCATGCTTCTGCGGTAGGTAGTATAGGTGATCATGTGATGATTCTGAACACAGGGTCTATCAAGAATGTACGGATCGGTGATTATTGCCATATCTGCGGTACTTGCCGTTTGACAAACGGTAGCGTCAACAGTAATGTGACAGCGCCAGTGCATATCGGGCATGGAGTAATATGTGATGATTTCATTATCTCTTCCGGTTCCGAAGTAGATGACGGAACGATGCTGACCCGTTGTTTTGTCGGTCAGTCTTGCAAACTGGGACATAACTATTCAGCCTCCGATTCCTTGTTTTTCAGTAACTGCCAGGGAGAGAACGGGGAGGCATGCGCCATCTTTGCGGGACCTTTCACGGTGACTCACCACAAATCGACTTTATTGATTGCCGGTATGTTCTCGTTTATGAATGCGGGATCGGGATCGAATCAGAGCAACCATATGTATAAACTGGGGCCTATCCATCAGGGAACCATGGAAAGAGGAGCCAAAACGACCTCCGACTCCTATATCTTATGGCCGGCACGTGTCGGAGCCTTTTCTCTGGTAATGGGACGCCACGTTAATCATGCCGATACCTCCAATCTTCCTTTCTCTTATCTGATCGAGCAACGGAACACGACTTATCTGGTTCCGGGAGTGAATCTGAGAAGTGTGGGTACCATTCGCGATGCTCAGAAGTGGCCGAAACGTGACAAACGGAAAGACCCGAACCGATTGGATTATATCAATTACAATCTTCTGAGTCCATACACCATTCAGAAAATGTTCAAGGGACGTTCTATTCTGAAAGAGCTTAGGCGGGTATCCGGCGAAACATCTGAAATCTATTCCTATCAGAGCGCAAAGATCAAGAACTCCTCTTTAAATAATGGTATCCGTTTTTATGAGATCGCTATTCATAAGTTTTTGGGTAACTCCATCATAAAACGCCTGGAAGGCATTAATTTCCAAAGTAACGAAGAAATACGCCAGCGTCTGAAACCGGACACGGAAATCGGTACCGGCGAATGGGTGGATATGTCCGGACTGATCGCTCCTAAGAGTGAAATAGACCGTCTGCTCGATGGCATCGAAAACGGTTCTGTCAACCGGTTGAAGTCCATCAACGCCAGCTTTGCGGAAATGCATGAGAATTATTATACGTATGAGTGGACCTGGGCTTACAACAAGATTCAGGAGTTTTACGGCTTGAATCCGGACGAAATAACGGCACAAGACATAATCCGTATCGTAAAAGCGTGGAAAGAGGCGGTAGTCGGCCTTGATAAAATGGTATATGATGATGCCCGCAAAGAGTTCTCGCTGTCTTCGATGACAGGATTCGGAGCCGACGGTTCTCACGATGAAATGAAGCAGGACTTTGAACAAGTACGTGGTGATTTTGAAAGTAACACGTTTGTGACGGCTGTCTTGAAGCATATTGAGGACAAAACTGCGCTTGGCAATGAATTGATCAAAAGAATCGGGTCCATTCAAGAGTAAAATTTAAAGCCGGCTTATTGGCTAGTTGCCTCATTAACAGTAGTTATTGTGATATAAAGTTCTCAGACCATTCTCATATCGATGAGAAAAAATTCTCACCACAATGAGAAAATTTTCTCATCGCAGTGAGAAAAAATACTCATAGGCATGAGAAAAAGTTCTCACTGCAATGAGAATAAATTCTTGTTGCGGTGGGCATAGTTCCTTTCTGCGTTATTCATTCTTAATTCTTCATTCTTCCGTTATCATTCTTTATTTTTAATTACTACCTTTGCCTCACTAACTAACATTACGTAATAAAATAAGAAATTATGGCAACACCTCCGTTTAAGTATCAACCCATGTTTGAAAAGGGAAAAGATACCACTGAGTATTATCTGCTTACAAAAGACTATGTATCGGTAAGCGAGTTTGAAGGAAATCCTATCCTGAAAATTGAGAAAGAAGGCTTGACTGCGATGGCAAATGCAGCTTTTCGTGATGTGTCATTCATGCTTCGCCGTTCGCACAATGAACAGGTTGCTAAGATTCTGAGTGATCCGGAAGCCAGCGAGAACGATAAGTACGTAGCACTGACTTTCCTGCGTAATGCGGAAGTGGCTGCCAAAGGTGTACTTCCATTCTGTCAGGATACCGGTACTGCTATTATCCACGGTGAAAAGGGACAGCAAGTGTGGACCGGCTATACCGACGAGGAAGCTCTGTCACTGGGTGTTTACAAAACATATACCGAAGAAAACCTGCGTTACTCTCAGAATGCGCCTCTGAATATGTATGATGAGGTAAATACAAAATGTAACCTGCCTGCACAGATTGACATCGAAGCTACCGAAGGGATGGAATATGAATTCCTCTGCGTAACGAAAGGTGGTGGTTCTGCCAACAAAACATATCTGTATCAGGAAACAAAAGCAATTTTGAACCCCGGTACACTGGTTCCGTTCCTGGTGGAAAAAATGAAGACTCTGGGAACTGCCGCTTGTCCTCCTTATCATATCGCTTTTGTGATCGGCGGTACTTCTGCTGAGAAGAACCTGCTGACAGTGAAACTGGCGTCTACTCACTTCTACGATAATCTGCCGACTACGGGAAATGAATTTGGCCGTGCTTTCCGTGATATCGAACTGGAAAAACAAGTACTGGAAGAAGCTCACAAGATCGGTCTGGGTGCACAATTCGGCGGTAAATATCTGGCACATGATGTTCGTATCATTCGTCTGCCTCGTCACGGTGCTTCTTGTCCGGTAGGTCTGGGCGTGTCTTGTTCTGCCGACCGTAACATCAAATGTAAAATCAATAAAGATGGTATCTGGATTGAGAAACTGGATTCAAATCCGGGTAGCCTGATTCCGGCAGAATTGCGTCAGGCCGGTGAAGGTGATGTAGTGAAGATTGATCTGAACCGTCCGATGGCTGAGATTCTGAAAGAACTGACCAAATATCCTGTATCTACTCGTCTGTCACTGAACGGTACTATCATCGTTGGCCGTGATATCGCTCACGCTAAACTGAAAGAACGTCTGGATCGTGGAGAAGATTTGCCTCAGTATATCAAGGATCATCCTATTTACTATGCTGGTCCGGCCAAGACTCCGGCTGGTATGGCTTGCGGTTCAATGGGCCCGACAACTGCCGGACGTATGGACTCGTATGTTGAGCTGTTCCAGAGCCACGGTGGCAGCATGGTTATGTTGGCGAAAGGTAACCGTAGCCAGCAGGTTACAGATGCTTGTCAGAAATATGGCGGCTTCTATCTGGGTTCTATCGGCGGACCGGCTGCAATCCTTGCTCAGAACAACATCAAGAGCATTGAGTGCGTAGAATATCCGGAACTGGGCATGGAAGCAATCTGGAAAATTGAAGTGGAAGATTTCCCGGCATTTATTCTGGTAGATGACAAAGGAAATGACTTCTTCAAACAGATTAAACCACGTTGTGCCAAATAACAAATAACAAGTAATAAGTAACAAGTAATAAGTAATGGCAAGTTATTCTTGCGGTTGATTACATAAACATTCATTTGGGATACCTGTCAGTTTTCGTATGGGTATCCCTTTTTTTATAAACTTGCTTATCTAATAATTAAAACACCATGAAACCACCTGTGATGAATTTATCCAATCAAAAGAACCAGCATATTGTCTGGCTGGATGTCGTTCGTTTTATTGCGATGTTTACAGTTGTCTGCTGTCATTGCACCGATCCGTTTAATTTTTATCCCGGCACGGCTCCGAATATCGGAGAAATAAAACTTTGGGGTGCTATCTACGGATCTGTACTGCGTCCGTGTGTGCCTCTGTTTGTGATGATTACCGGTGCATTGCTTCTGCCTGTAAGAGGTGATGCTTCTACTTTTTACAAGAAACGTATTCCCCGCGTCTTTTATCCGTTCCTGATATGGTCGGTGCTCTATAATCTGTTCCCTTGGATTACAGGCCTGTTGGGACTGAATCCTCAGATTATTCTTGATTTCTTCCCGTATGCGGGAGAGGAAGTGATGCGGCAGTCATTCTCTGTATCTTTGGAATATATTTTGATGATTCCGTTCAACTTCTCCATCTTAGCCGTGCATATGTGGTATATTTATCTGCTAATCGGGCTGTATCTGTATTTGCCGGTTTTCTCAGCTTGGGTAGAGAAGGCTTCGGAACGTGCCAAACTGATGTTCCTGCTGGCTTGGGGGGTAACTTTGCTGCTTCCTTATTATTATCAGTTTGTTTCTAATTATTTATGGGGAACCTGTTCATGGAACTCTTTTGGAATGCTGTATGCTTTTGCCGGTTTCAATGGCTATCTGTTGTTGGGACATTATCTGAAGAATCTGGAATGGAGCTTGAAAAAAACGTTGACGATTGGCATTCCGATGTTTGCAGTCGGTTATGCGGTGACATTCTTAGGTTTCAGACATATAACCGCATTGCCGGAATATACGGATGAGATGCTGGAACTCTTCTTTACGTATTGTTCTCTTAATGTTGTAATGATGACGATACCTGTGTTTATGTTGGCAAAGAAAGTGAAAGTGAACTCGGAAAGGATGAAAAAGGCATTGGCGAATCTCACTGTATGCGGATTCGGTATTTATATGATACATTATTTCTTTACAGGGCCGTCGGTCGTGCTGATGAGAGCTATTGATATGCCGATTGGTTTGCAGATACCTGTAGCCGCTATTCTTGCTTTCGCTGTTTCATGGGGATTGGTATGGCTGATCTATCGTGCGGGAAAGGTTGCTAAATATATAGTAGGATAGTCATAGAAAATAGAAATAGGTAAGAGGTTATCAAAAGTCAATAGTAACTAAACTCCTTCAGGAAGGAGGAGAGTTTAGTTACTATTGACTTTTGACATCCCCTCTTATCGCATCCTCCGGTATTATTTCCTATTTAATTCCTTTTTCCATTTCTCATATTTTGCCAGTACTTTGTTGCCGTCTTTATTGTACCAGCTATATCCGTTCCGGCGTTCATGTCCGATTTCTGAGATATCGTATTTTTTAATTCCGTCGCGGTCGGAGAAGAAAGGACGATTGGTGTCCAGTTCATAAAAACGTGCCCATAGTACGGGGCAATCCTCGCAAGGGATCATCCGATAATCTCTTTTTCCGTCACTGTTGGTGAAGTATTCTTTTTGTACTCCTTTTATTTCGGACTTCTTGAACCATTTGACGGCTGATTCTATCGATTCAATTACTTTTTCCGATGGATGGGGGAGAGACATCAGCAGAAGCACGATATTGTCAGATTCTTGTCCGCTCAATGAAGGCAACTCATATGCACGTGCCTTGCAGGGCTCCAGTGTGATGCGGTCATGCTGTGCACACCATACTGTCAGTTCCCCGTTTTGGCGAACCTGTGTCCGGAGGATACATTCTATTCCTTTGTCAAAGGCTTTACGTGCTTGCTGGCAGGTTTCATCGGGGATGAAGGTATAAGGGGACTGCTTCTCGTAGATTTCCCGTAACTGCTGCATGACTCTGACCATTGCGTTGTCATTGTATGTGATTTGGACATAGTATCCTGTAGGACGCGGATAGAACTGAGGCCATCCACCGTTGTCATATTGTGCTTTGAGCAGATATTGGATACCTTTCAGTACTCCTTCTTTGTATTTCTCTTTTTGTGTAGCTTGATAAAGACGGGCCAGATATTGGATTTCAGTTGTCGTGGCATTGTTGTCAATGGTACTTTGGTTGACGTCTTCTTTCGCATTCCTTGCTTTGGCATATTCCTGCTCAGTCAGTTCTGCCGGCATATAGATGTTTTTGGGCCAGCCTCCGGTGACTTGCTGGTATAGCAATACATTGTCTCCAATGCGTTGTGCTTCTTCTGTCCGGAAAAAGGCATCATCGAACTTGGGAGCGAGGTGTACCCATTCTTTGTAATTCTGTTGTTTCCTGTAATCTGTTGCTTGGGCTGAAATTCCAGTCTGAATGAAAAGTAACAGAAAGAAAAAGGCTGTTTGTCTCATGACTTCTATTGTTAAGTGAATGTTATGGTGCGTGCAAATGTAGAAGAAAAGGTCGGGAATGAAGGGTAATATCTGTTCTTTATGGCATAAAAATTGGGCTAATCGCTTTTATCAGATGATTAGCCCAATGAAAACAGGAGAATAAAAGTCTTATTGCTCCAGATATTTGGTGATTTTTCCGCTGATTTGCAGTAGTGATATCTCGCAAAGTTTGGTGTTGTATTCTGCCGAGAGAATACGTTCTTCGGCATCCAGCAGACTCTTTTGTGCCTCGCGTACTTCAAAACCGGAAAGGTCTCCCTGTATATAACGGTCCATGGCGATATCATGATTGTCTTTGGCGGTCACAAGATTCTGCCGTTCCAGATTCAGCAGCTGAAGATTGTTACGGTATGCTTGCCACAAGTTGCTGAGATCGGAACGAAGGGCTAACTCCAGTTCCTGTCGTTCCAGACGACGATTCTTGAAGGCAAGGGTTGCGTTGCGCTTTTCACGGCGGCGGTTGCCGTCGAAGATATTAAAACCGACAGTAACCCCGGCATTAAAGCCTAAGTTGCCTCTTCTGCTGTTTGCATTGATATCGTATTTATTAAAGGTATATCCATAGCCGGTATTCAGTTTGAGGTATGGGTAGTTGCGGGAGTTGATCTTTTTGTAATCCAGCTGTGCCAGTACAGTGTTCTGGTCGGCTTTCAGCAAAGAAGCATTGGTGGATAAGGTAGCATTCCATAAATCGTCGAACAGTAAGTCACTGTGTACGTCAATGGTAGAATCTTTGATGACGATAATCTGATTTACATTATTGTTGGCCATCAATTCATTAAGTTGGATGCGCGAGGAGTGCAGCAATTCCTGTTGCTTGATGTATTGGGCGCTGTCCGCATTGAAGTCCACTTTGGCTTGCTGATAATCCAGACCCGAGAATTTACCGACAAGATGGCTTGCTTCTGCTATACGCAGGCGTTCTTTGGAAAGTGACATCGCATAATGAAAGTTCTTCAGACGGATCTTTTGTTGGATGAAGTTGTAGTATTCCGAGGCAAGATCGGCGATGAAGTCTTCAATGGCAATGCGGGTGTTGGTTTCGCCCTGCCGTTCCAGTTCTTTTAGCTGCTTGTACGTAGTGCTGATGTTGAATCCGTCGAAGATGGTCCAGTTGAGGTTGAGGCCGACGTTAACTGTCTGGTCGTAGACTCCATTATTTTTGGTGACCTCTCCGGTGGCACGGGCTTTCGTCTCGATATTGTCCAGGTTTCCGGTATATCCGGCAGAAAAGTCCAGGGTAGGCAGATAACCCGCATTTCCGAGTGTCGCGTTATTCTTGCTGATCTGTTCTTCGTTATGGACGATGCGCAGAGAATAATTGTTTTGCAGCCCTTCTTCCAGGCAGTCTCTTAAGGAATAGATTCGCTGTGCCTTCGCAGTAGAAACTGATACGAAGACACATGCGGTAACTATATATATGATTCGTTTCATGCAAATACCTTTCTGTTTCATTCTTTTGTTATTTTGATTCGGTTAGTCGAAATATAACTGTAGATGGCCGGCACAATATACATCGTAAGCAGTGTGGAAACAACCATACCACCTACTACAGCCGTACCCATGGCGATACGCTGATTGGCGCCTTCTCCGCTGGCAAATGCCAATGGAATAAGTCCCAGTACAGTAGAAGCGCTTGTCATTAAAATCGGGCGCAGACGCTGTAATGCGGCATCTTTGATGGCACTCATCTTATCCTCGCCTGCTTCTTGTTTCTGATTGGCGAATTCCACGATCAGGATACCGTTTTTAGCCACGAGACCAATCAGCATGATAATACCGATCTGACTGAAAATATTCATTGTGATATCTCCGAAATACATGAATACCAAGGCTCCGGCAATAGCCAAAGGCACTGTTAACATGATAATTAACGGGTCCTTGAAACTTTCAAACTGTGCTGCCAGGATCAGATAAATCAGAAGGATAGCCAGTATAAAAGCAAACATCAGGCTCGAAGAACTTTCACGGTATTCCTTGGAGTCTCCGGATAATGCGGTACGGAAAGTATCGTCCAATGTTTCCTTGGCAATCTTATCCATTTCATCCAGTCCTTGTCCGATGGTCTTTCCGTCAGCCAGTCCGGCGGAAATTGTGGCTGATACAAATCGGTTGTAACGGTACAGTTTGGGAGGGGCGATACCGTTTTCCAGTTCAATCAGATTGTCCAGCTGTATCATATCTCCATTGCTGCTACGGATATAGATAGCTTTCAGATCGGCAGGCTTGTTTCGTTGCTGGCGGTTGATTTCACCTAAAATTTCATACTGCTTTCCGTTCATATAGAAATATCCCATACGCTGGCCGCTCAATCCGTATTGCAGCGTTTGGGCGATATTTTTAGTACTGACTCCCATTACGCTCGCTTTGTCACGGTTGATTCTGATACGGGCTTCCGGTTTACTGAACTTCAAGTCTACGTCTGCCATCTGGAAAACCGGATTCTCATATACTTTGGCCATGAACTGCGGTAATACCTCCTGCAGCTTTTCCAGATTGGTAGCCTGGAGTACGTATTGAACAGGCATACTTCCCCGGCGTCCGCCGAAAGAAGACTGCTGTTGTACGAACGAGCGTGCCATGGTCTTTTTCTGTACGGCCTTTGATATCTTTTCCGCAACTTCCATCTGCGTGTAGTCACGGTCTTTCATGTCTTTCAGTGTAATGCGTACGTTTCCGCTACCACTGGATACACGTGCTGTTACCGCTTCCGCATCCGGTAGAATAGAATCTACAAGCTGGTTGATATCTTCGGTATAGTCACGGATATATTCATAAGTGACACCTTCTGCACCTCGGGTGTTGATAGAGATTTGCGACCGGTCTTCAAGTGGAGCCATTTCTGCCGGAATAGCATTCCATAAGAAACCGATCAGGCAGATGGTTATAAAAGTGAACGGAAGTGCTAGCCAGCGCTTACGCAAAAAAGCAGCGAGCGAACGGCTGTACCATCGGTTCATCCCTTCAAAAAACGGTTCCGTCTTAGTGTAGAACCAGTTTTGTTTTTCACGTTTGATGAGTAACTTCGTGGCCAGCATCGGAGTGAAAGTCAGTGCCGCAAATGAAGAGATAATGACAGAACCCGAAATTACAATACTGAATTCCCGGAACAAACGTCCTGTCATACCTTGCATGAAGACAATCGGGAAGAATACTGCAACCAGTGTGATGGTCGTTGAAATAACGGCAAAGAAGATCTCTTTGGCTCCTTCTATTCCCGCTTCTTTCGGACTCATTCCTTTTTCGATACGGATATAGATGTTCTCCGTCATTACGATGGCGTCATCCACCACCAGTCCCACGGCCAGCACAATGGCAAGCATGGAAAGTACGTTAATGGAGAATCCGGCAAGATACATGACGAAGAATGCTCCAATCAGCGATACGGGAATTACGATGCACGGAACCAGCGTCACCCGCCAGTCGCGTAAGAAAAGGAAGATGATGATGATAACCAGAATAAAGGCTACATATACAGTCTCTTTTACCTCATTGATAGATGCCCGGATAAATTTGGTATTATCAAAACCATAGCTATACGTCACATCTTCCGGCAGGTCCTTCTTCATCTGTTCCATGCGTTTGTACACAGCATCGGCAATTTCGATGTGATTGGCTCCCGGCTGTGGAATAACAACAACACCTACCATGGGTACACCGTTCATTTTCATGTAACTCTTGATGTCGGCAGGACCAAGTTCTGCACGTCCGATGTCACTGAAACGGACGATACGGTTGTTATCTTCTTTTACAATAAGATTATTGAACTCATCGGCAGTATGCATTAATCCCAATGTACGGATTGTCAGTTCGGTAGTGTTTCCTTCAATACTACCCGAAGGAAGTTCGACATTCTCATTGTCTACCGCATTCTTTACATCAATCGGAGTGATGCCATATCCTGCCATCTTGACCGGATCGAGCCAAAGGCGCATGGAATAACGCTTTTCACCCCAAATAGATACACTACTTACATCAGAGATGGTCTGTAACTGCTCTTTGACAGTCAAGTCTGCAATCTCACTTAATTCAAGCAGTGAGCGTTTGTCGCTTTGGAGGGCAACCATTAAAATAGGCATCGCATCGGCATCGGCTTTTGATACAGTCGGCGGGTCACAGTCCCGGGGCAGATAACGTTGGGCACGGGAAACTTTGTCACGTACGTCATTTGCTGCAGTTTCCAGATCGACTGAAAGTTCAAATTCTACCGTAATACGGCTTTGTCCCTGCTGGCTGACGCTGGATAGAGACCGGATGCCCGGGATACCATTGATATTTTGTTCCAGTGGCTCGGTTATCTGGTTCTCAATGACGTCGGCATTGGCTCCCGGATAAGAACAACTGACAGAAATGATCGGGTTGTCCACCGATGGATATTCACGGACACCCAGATAACTGTATCCGATAAATCCAAAAAGGAGAATAATGATTGTCAGTACCGTAGCTAATACCGGACGGCGTATACTTAATTCAGATATATTCATAAGGCATGGCAGGTATTAGTCAATATTATCCAATGTAACAGGAAGTCCCAGGCGAAGTTGCAGTGTTCCTGATGTAAGAATGGTATCTCCTACTTGAAGTCCTCTTACAATTTGTACTTCAGCATCTGTACGAATGCCTGTTGTCACTTCTACAGGTTCGGCTTTTCCTGATTTATACAAGAAAACTTTATCCTTTCCCATCTCCGGTACGATAGCTTCCGTCGGAATGGCAATCGCATTCGGGATTTCTTCTTTCTTTAATTGGATACTTGTATATCGGCCGGGAAGTAAGGCGCGATTGGTATTTGGATAAAGTGCGCGTGCTGTAAATTGATGCAGGTTGGGATCAATCGTTGATTCTACAGCATATACTTTTGCGCTGAAGGCATCTAGTTTTCCTTCAATTCTAAAATTCAGGTTCGTACCTTTCTTAATCTGGCTTGCATAGCGTTCCGGTACTGAAAATTCTACTTTCAGCGGAGTAATCTTTGTCAGTTTGGCAACGATAGTTGTCGGCGAAGCGTATGAACCGACACTGATTTGCCGAAGTCCGATGATTCCGTCAAATGGAGCACGGAGCTCGGTTAGGGCAATGTTCGCTTTTACTATTTCTATATCAGCATTTAGAGTTGCCAGGTCAGTCTTTACTTGTTCATAAGCTTCTTTACTGACTGCATCTCGTTTAAGCAGAGCATCTTGTCGGAATACACGGTCCTCAGCTAACTTTAGTTGTGAAACCAACCGTTGAAGTTGTGCTTGTAGCTGGCGGTCGTTGACTTTGGCAAGAAGTTGTCCTTTTTTTACGGGAGTTCCTTCTTCGAAGTTGATCTCTATTACTTTCCCGGAAGTCTCAAAAGACAAATCAACTTCTTCATCCGGCAGAAGTACGCCGGTAGTAGTGTATTCGTCTGTTAACAGTTGAGGCTTTATTACTTTGGCGTTGACGTTCAGAATCTTTTTTCCATTCTTTTGGGTATTTTTTACCTTGTCAGCAGCAGCCAGTTCGTCGTTAGTTTTTGGTAACTGTGAGTAAATTCCCCCACCGATAATTCCGGCACCGATAAGAATAATGATGCCCCATTTAGTTTTTTTATTCATGGTTTAGTATAGTATATAGCATGTTATATAATATCTTCTGATGATTAGACGACACTTGAAAGAAAAGGTTTAATGCTGGATAAAGTAAAAGAAAGTTAATGTTGTGTCTGGCTTTAATAACAGACAAAAGGAGAATTTCGACTTTTCATCTAATTTACTTATTTAAATTAGTGAGATTTTGCTTGAAGTTTAAATTAAAATCAAAGTTGTGTTTGTTGTTTGAATTTTGGAATCAGAATGTTCGATTGTTGTCGTTTTTTTAATAGAAATTAGATTTATTTTTTATGTGTAATTTCTTGCTGATTAGTTAAGAGATTAGTATGCCGCCCGATACTTTCCCTCCTCCTTATCCTCCAGCATATTCAGATAAGAAGTATAACGAGACTCACTGATAAGATGCTTTTCCACTGCCTCACGTACCGCACATCCCGGCTCATGCCGATGTGTACAGTTACCATATTTGCAATCAGCGGAAACCTTGAATATTTCAGGGAAATAATGCCCGATTTCTTCTTCCTCCATATCGAACGTTCCGAATCCTTTGATTCCCGGAGTATCGATAATATATCCATCCCCGTCTACAGAGAACATTTCAGAGAAGGTAGTCGTATGCATACCTTTGTTGTGATAGGTCGATATCTCACCGGTTTTTACTTTGGTTCCCGGTAAAATGGCGTTGATGAGCGTCGATTTTCCAACTCCCGAATGACCGGAGAAAAGTGTGATCTTGCCTTCCAGGTCTTTTTTGATGGCATCCACTCCGGTTCCTTCCTTGGCAGAAACCTTGAAACAAGGATAACCGATATGCGTATACAGATTAATAAGAGCGTCCAGATAACGGAGCTCATCCTCGTTATAAGCATCTACCTTATTAAATACCAGTTTGACAGGTACACGATATGCTTCGGCAGAAGCGAGAAAACGGTCGATAAAAATGGTGGATGTTTCGGGATAGTTGACAGTAACCACTAACATACATTGATCGAGGTTAGCGGCAAGAATGTGAGATTGTTTGGAAAGATTGGAAGAACGGCGGATGATGTAGTTCTTTCTGTCTTCTATTTCATTGATAAAGGCAGTACCTTCCTGATTGAGTATAATCTGAACGCGGTCGCCCACGGCTACCGGATTGGTGCTGCGAATACCTTTTAACCGGAAATTACCTTTGATTTTACATTCAATAAATTGTCCGTCGTCGGTCTTCACCTGATACCAACTGCCCGTGTTCTTGATTACTAATCCCTTCATTTATTTAATGGATAATGGATAATGGAGAATGGATAATGGAGAATGGGCAATGGGACTGCATAGTAATTATCCATTGTCCATTCTCCATTTTCCATTAAACCGTCATGATTTCTTTATCCTTGTCAGCAAGCATATCTTCAATCTGTTTGATATACTTATCATGGATTTTTTGTAACTTGGCTTCCGCATTCTTCTGCTCGTCTTCTGCCAGTCCGTCTTTTACTGCTTTTTTCAGTGCGTCGATGCCATCGCGACGAGCGTTGCGTACACTTACTTTGGCAGTTTCGCCTTCCGCTTTACACTGTTTAGCGAGCTGTCTACGACGTTCTTCCGTCAGAGGAGGAATACCAATACGGATTACTTCACCATTATTTTCGGGCATAATGCCAAGGTCAGAGTCGATAATGGCTTTTTCGATGGCACGGAACATACTTTTGTCCCACGGTTTGATGGTGATACTGCGAGCATCCGGAGTGGATAAAGCAGCTACATTGCTGATAGGAACCATACTTCCGTAAGAGTCTACGCGGATACCATCCAACAGTCGGGTACTCGCTTTTCCAGCGCGGATATGTGCCAATGCTTCTTCGAGATACATTACAGCCATATCCATTTTTTCTTGTGCATTGTCAAGGCAAGTCTTTACGTCTACCATATTTTTTGATAATTAAAGTTGCTATTTGGTTGATTGATTAGCAAAAGTATACTATTTTTTGCTTATCTGCAACAGCACACTCATCTTTTTTATAAGCGACTTGCCGATGATAATCAATGTAACGGCAGTGATAATCATTAAAATACCGACCATTAATCGGGGAGTCAGTTTTTCGTGAAACAGGAGGACCCCGAAAAATAACGCTGTCACAGGCTCCAGAGCACCGAGTATAGCAGTAGGAGTGGAGCCTATAGATTGAATGGCTAATGCGGTGCAAATCAATGACACGGCAGTGGGGAGAATGGCCAAGGCCAGAACATCTGCCCACAATAAGGGAGAGGGTATGATTTGCAATTCCGTGCAGAAATTCAAGCGGACTATGTAAACCGATAATCCGAATAATATAGCATAAAAAGTCAGTTTGGTAGTCGGTAATGTTTTTAATGAAGACCGGTTGACTCCTACGATATAAATGGCATAGGAGAGAGACGACAGTAAAACAAAGATAATTCCTACGGTGGAGAGTGGTTTGTTGCCATCTCCCTGATAGAGCAGGGCAATGCCCGAAAGTGCCAACAGGATCGAAAAAACGGTGATTGCGGAAATCTTCTCTTTGAAAAAGGCGCCCATGATCACAGCTACCATCACCGGATAAACGAACAGAATGGTAGAAGCAATACCGGCATCCATATAGTTGTAACTCATGAATAGAAGCAGAGATGAAAACGAAAACAGCAATCCCATGATTACCAAGGGGAGAATGTCTGCCTTGCGAAGAGTAAAAGACTGCCCTTGCAGCTTCATCAAGACACCCAATACAATTACGGCAAATGCGTAACGGTAGAATAAAACAGTATCGACACTCATGCCGGCAGCATAGAGCGGGAGTGTGAAGAGAGGATTCATACCGTAGCTTGCAGCGGCAATGGCTCCATAAATAAAACCTTTGGTCTTGTTATTCATATTTTAGCCTCTTAAAAATGGCGTGCAAAAGTACGTAGTTTGCCGATGATAAACAATAGTTTAGGGCGTTGATAGTATAATTTAATTTTTCGTATGCGACGGATTACTTGGAGAATAGCATGAGATTACTCTTCTGCTAGCCGTAAACTAACATTGTTTATGCTTGAATTTATTCGTCTGACAGCTGTTTTCTTTTCGTCTGACAGCTGTTAGACGAAAGATTAACAGTTGTCAGACGAAAGTTCAACAACTGTCAGACGAATAGTTTTATGCAATGCGAGACTTAGATTTTAGCACTATAGCCATTAAGAAATAGTATTGAAAGCTGTAAATCTTAGTCTTTTTATTATCTTTGCATCAATGACATGCCTTGCATCTTAATACATTAGATAAATACAGAATATAAAATATGAAAGAAAATAAACTGGATTACATCCCCGAACCGATGGACCTTTCATTGGTTGACCTTCCCGAATCTTTAATCCAATTATCAGAGCGCATCGCTGAAAATGTACATGAAGTGTGGGCAAAAGCCCGTATAGATGAAGGCTGGACATATGGCGAAAAACGCGATGATATCCATAAAAAGCATCCTTGTCTGGTACCTTATGATGAGTTGCCGGAAGAAGAAAAAGAGTACGACCGGAATACGGCTATGAATACGATCAAGATGGTGAAGAAATTAGGTTTCAGAATAGAAAAGGAGGATTAAGTTATGAATGCTCGTTGGTTTGACCGGATTATTTATGGCGGGGCTTGGAAACAGATACGTTTCCTGATTATTATAGTCGTTTCGCTGATTGTTTTATCTTGTTTGGGAGTGCACTGGGGAAGCAAGTATCAGATGACTCCTTCGGAAGAGATGACTGTGCTGGCTACTGACTCTGCGGCGAACCATTCTTTTCAGAAGACCCTGTGGAATGTATACAATAACTTTGTTGATTCGGGCAACCTGATCAGCATAAGTCCGGAAGACCGCCCGTGGGCATTGATTATTAGTTTGCTGGGTTCCGTCGTTTTGGGCGGATTGTTGATCTCCACGCTTTCCAATATCATTGAAAGGCGGGTGGAAAATTGCAGAAACGGGTTGATTCATTATAAACTATCTGATCATTTTGTGATCATCGGTGCAGATGCAATGTTACCCTGTCTGATACGACAGTTATGCCAACGGGAGAAGGATTGCACGTTAGTCATTCAGACTTCCAAAGACGTCAATGAAGTACGGATGGAATTATTTTCCAATCTCACAAAGGATGAGGAGAAGAGAATCGTTTTGGTTCATGCCATGAGAGACTCTAAAGAAGAACTGAAAAAGTTGTATGTGGCGGATGCGAAAGAAGTCTTTATATTGGGAGATAGCGGAGAGCTGGATGATGTGGAATATTATCATGACTCGATGAATGTCGACTGTCTGAATCTGATAGGCGAACTTTGCAAGGAAGAGAATCGGAAACCTCCTTTGAAGTGCAACGTACTCTTTGAATATCAATCTACTTTTGCTGTCTTCCAATTCTCGGATATTGATGATGATATAAAGGAATATATTGATTTCTGTCCGTTTAACTTTTACGAAACATGGGCGCAAAAAGTATTTGTGCGAAATGCGTGTAGTATCCGTGAGATTAATTATCTGCCTCTGGATTATCAGCCTGTCACTTACGAATCAGAGAAATATGTGCATCTGGTAATTGTGGGAATGTCGAGGATGGGAATTGCTCTGGCTGTCGAGGCTGCCCATATAGCCCACTATCCCAACTTTATCCGGGATAAAAAGAAGAAAACGCGCATCACTTTTATCGATAATGAAGCAATGCGTGAGATGAACAGCTTCAAACAAGCGTATGAAAACCTGTTTGATGTATCTTATTCTACCTTTATAGATACAGAAAACGGAATGGTCCGCAGGGATGAACCTGCTGAGGTCTATGCTCATTTGGGAACAGATTTTATAGACATAGAATGGCAGTTTGTACAGGGAACTATCGAGTCGCCGGAAGTCCGTGATTTGATTACAGGCTGGTGTGAAGATGAGGATGCGCTGATGACGGTTGCAGTCTGCCTGAACCTGACTCATCAGTCTATTTCTTCTGCTGTCTATCTCCCGCGTTGTGTCTATGAGAAAGGTGTTCCGGTGCTGGTTCAGCAACGGATAACATCGGCTATCATTGAAAAATTATCCGGTAATCCGTTGAAGGGAAAAGGAGGAACCAATCAGCGTTTCAAGAATCTTCGTCCGTTCGGGATGTTGGATGATTGTTTCGACTTGTGCATGGCAGACGAGATGTATGCCAAGCGTGTAAATGCGGTGTATGAAAAGTGTGAAGGAGATAAAGTCTTGACGGAACTGCCATCTGCGAAAGAAATGGATGAACTATGGCACAATCCGAAGTTCAAAACGGTAAAGAAATGGTCTAATATTTATAATGCGAATGCCATTCCTACCAAATTGCGTTCAATCGGCTACACCAAGGAACATTGGGACAACGGAAAGCAACTTAGCGAAAAGCAGGTGGCGATTTTGGCAGAGGTGGAACACAACCGATGGAATGTGGAAGAACTGTTACTGGGATATAGACCTGTGACAAAAAAGGAACAGGAAGAGATAGAACAAAAGGCAGCCTTGAAGAATAAAAAGCGGGATGAAGAATATGCTCATTATGACATTCGCCCTTACAACGATTTGCGGAATGGCAGTGAGAAATATGATATTGCTTTGACACGGCATCTGCTTTTGATTGCGAAGCCGGACGAAAAACTATAAAATGGATTAGGATTTGTGATATGGGGAATCATCAAAAGGAAATATTCTTAGTGCTCTCTATCTTTCTGATTGGCTTTCAGTGCGTTTGGGCACAAACCACTCAGAAGGGAATTGTCATGGAAATGAGTAGCAATAACAAGCCCGTAGCCGGTGCTGAAATAAAAGTAGCGGGTGCTTCGCCTACGGACAGCGATCAGGAAGGGCGGTTTATTCTGAATTTCACCGCTTCCTTGCCGGGCGATCCGTTGATGATTAATGATATCTATAAGAAAGGTTTCAAAATAGTCAATTACGAGAAAGTAGCCAACTGGAATATATCGTCTGCCTCCGAACTGAAAATTGTATTAGGGCGTACCGAAGTCATCAATGCGTTGCGCAAGAAATATTACGATATAGGCGAATCCAATAGCGAGAAAGAATATCGGAAAACATTGGCTGAACTGGAAGAACTGAAGAAACAGAACGCATTGTCCGCAGTGGAATATGATCAGAAAGTTGATTCCATGTCTAAAAGTATGATGGAATGGCAGAAACGTCTGGAAATATATGCGCTTAAATTTGCCTGCATCAATCGTGACGAGCTTGATGCTATGGAAAAGCAGGCAATGGAACTGCTCGATCATGGTGATGTGCATGGAGCTATTCGTCTTTATGAAGAGATGAAACTTGATTCTACCATGACATTGAAGATTGCAGTCAGACAGGAAGCCAAAGAAGATATGAAACTGCTTCTTCCATCCTTAGTGAATAATTTCCAGTTGCTGAAGCAAGCCGATGATAAAGTGGCGTGTGACTCTGTTGCTCACTTGATTTATGAGATGGCGGCGGATATCAAGCTGAAATTAATGTCGGTAGAGTGGTTCTTTCAGCGGAATGACCCAAGTGAAGTTCTGGATCAGTATAGCTTGATCGTAAAGGATACGCAAAGTATGCAAGAGATTGAGCTGGTGGAGAATAGCCTTCAGCAGTCATTGAAAGAAGTAAAACTGAAAGGAGAACTGAAGAAAAAGGCACAGTTGGTTTTCGAACGAATCGAAGACCGAAAGAAATGGATCAGTATAAAGGAAAAAATATAGAAACAGATGAAGAAGATCAAGATTTTTATTGCATCATCGGCGGAGTTGAATGAAGACAAACAGATGTTTGACTTGTACTTTTCGGATAAGAATAAACTTTATCGTGACCGGAATATAGACTTCGATCAGCGTACGTGGATGGACTTCAGCAGTTCGCTGAATGAAGGTCGTCTGCAGGATCGCTATAATGACTATATCCGCGAATGTGATATTGTGATTTTTCTGTTCCACACACGGATGGGGCGCTATACCAAAGAAGAACTGGAAGTGGCCCATGAAATATATCTGAAGACTAAGGCTGCAAAACCTAAAATATTTGTCTATTTCAAGGAGGAGGGAATCGTTGATGAGTCTCTCAAAGATTTTAAATCTTATTGCGAGAAGAATCTCGGACACTTCTGCGACTTGTATACCAATTATGATGATTTGCGTCTCAAGTTCGACAAACAATTGCAGATTTTGGAGAATGAAGGCTTTATCAAGCCCGATCCGGTAGATGTGAAACGGACATTGAGGTTCGTATTATTGTATGTCCTTGTACCTGTACTGGTGGTGGCACTGGCTTTCTTTGCTTTCTATTATTATTCGCCGGTCACTTCCACGGTGCGTCTTACGGATACTTCCAAGTCTTCTTTGCCTTTTTATGGCGCTGATATAACATTGGAGTATGCCGATAAGAGCGAAACCCGTCATGTGGACAGACTTTCTGACGAGGTTGTCTTCAAAGAAATTCACACTAAATATCTGGGTGAGAATGCCCGTCTTAAGATAGAATCGAAAGGATATGTGACGGTAGATACGGTACTGAGCCTGGAAAAGAATGTGACTCTTGGCATCAGTCGTGATTCTTCATTGGCGATGATTTTCGGTACTGTGAAAGATGAGGATAACCGTCCGCTGGCGGATGCTACTGTTCAAGTGCTGGACATGAAAACGGTGTCTGACGGAATGGGAAACTTCCAACTGCCCATACCTGCCGAGAAACAAAAAGAGGAGCAACGGGTGACGGTATACAAGGATGGATATCAATTATGGGACTTCACCGGACCGGTATCCGATAAAGTCTCATGGAAGATTATTCTGAGAAAGTAATGCCTTTACTTTCTGTAAATGCTATTATTGTTGGTCCGGTAGTCATTGATAAGGTAGAGCAGAACGGCATCGTTAGGCAGCGTGCCGCTCTTATACTCCAGACCAGTTTTTAATAATTCCTCGGAGCCGGGCTGAGATAATTTGGCCAGAAGGTCTCCTTTGGCAAACCGGACAACAAGAGGGTAGGAGCTGAAAAGCTGATTGAGTTCTTTCAGTTCGTTTGCGATGTTTTCCGCCTCTTGCAGAAATTTCAGAGCCTCTGCATTATTGCTGTTCTGATAGTAGGCGATACTTGTATTGAGAGTCATCAGTAGATAGTTCGTGCCAAGTTGGGCTTTATTATGCGGATACAGTGTCTTGATGATTTCGTATGCTTTCTTTTGTACTTCCAGTGCTTTGGCATATTTTTTAAGTTTGCCGTATCCCAACGACAGGTTATTGTAGGTAGTGGTGATACTGCCCATCATATCCACGTCGTTCGGCTTTTGTTTCAGGTGCTTTTCCCTGTCTTTCTTTACTTTTTCCAGATGTTCCACTCCTAATTCATACAGTCCTCCGCAGACCATTGCGGTACCTATGCTGTTCTCTGTTCTCAAGTCCTGAAATCCCCATACTCCTTGCATGGTGTATAATGCTTCCAGGTCGATGGCGGCTTTCAGAGCTTTGTCATGTTCGGAAAGTTCCAGGAGCATATCGATATACGATGCCTGCGCACTGATAATCTCAAGAACAAATCTTGCCGGATTCAACTGATTCAGTTTTTCGGCATATTGGTAAGCTTGTTCCACATGCTTCCTTTCTTCGGGTTTGTTTCCGTTTTTGGAGTAATATAGAATGTATTGTTTCTCAATATTGTACAATAATGAGGTCTTTTGTTCTTCGCTGTTGATTTTGAATTCGTTGGCTACCTTGTCTTCAAATGCTTTTATGGTCGTGAGGAAGTTTTCCGGTTCTGTTTCTGTGCTTACGCTGATGTAGGCGAAGTTCCATAAAGCATACCAGTAGGCACGGGACAAGGGACGCATCTTATACAGTTTCTCGGCTTTTGCCAGAATCTCTTTTATACTGCCGGCTGCCAGTTTGTAATCCGCTTTCTCTACTGCCTGATGGAATAGGGATTCCTGCCTTCCTATTTCAGCTTCGAGTATGGCCTCTTCATTATCTCCTGCATTCTTTTTATTTAGCTCGAATAATTTCTCTGACAGTTCGTTGACCTTAGATACATTGCCTTCCTTCTTGTAAATGTCTGTCAGCGAACTGTATATGTTGGCAAGCTGAGAACTTTGAATATTTATGAACAGCTGATTGTCGCTGTCTGCTATCTCTTCACTGATTTCTTTGATCTGGTCTTCATAGATTTCCTTTGCTTCTTTGAATTCGTTCATGGCTTCGTATGTCTTTCCCATTGAATAGAACGTCTGATGGTAGATAGCATAGTAATCGCCCGAAGGCATGGAGATATTTTTGTTGGACAGGATTTCCAGTGCGTTGATGTCATACTCCAAGGCTTTGATATAGTCTTTCTGATGATGACGTGCAAGGGTACTTTTTATGTTCAGTACTTGTACGAGAGATTTCTCGTCAAATGAAAGTTTCTGGCATTTGTCCAGCCATTCCATGGTATCACTGTCTTCTAGTCCTATTTTCTGCAATGCGTATTTAAACACGTATGTAAACCTGTCGGGAAGTGCTTCGGCTACGAACTTGTAGGCATCATTTGCTTTCTTCTCGTTTTCCATTCCTCCGGTCAGGGCGCAGAGGTCGGCATATCGGTACATTATTTCGGCCAGTTTGTCGATGTCTTCCTCTGCTTTTGTTTTCTGTGACAGCTTCTCTCTGGCTTGAGTGATAATTCCGGATTTATTGTATAGCTCGATGGCTTCAGACAGTTTTCCGGCATTGACCAGTTCCAATACTTGCTTCTCGATGGTGTTGATGTCATCCGGATTTATTCTCGCAAACTTCTCAGCATACTGGTCGATCTGATTCATGAATGATCTGGATTCTTCCGCCATCGCTTTCAAGCGGTCGCTACGCTCTTGCAGACTGATTTTCTGTGCTATATATAGCTGGTTGATTTCTTCAATGGCTTTTTCTTGTTTTTTCGAAAAGTGGGCAACGGAGATGGAATAATACTTGTTCTTGCTTTCTTCTATAGTACCTTCGGGAGCCATTACAATGCTCAGCGGACGTTTTTCGGATAGAATCCACCCGTTGATCATGTCTTTATTCACCAGTTCATATCCTTTCTTATATACATTCGGAGAAGCGATAGCCATTCCCGGTTTCTGTTTGCTGAAGTTGAACTGGAAATTCCCGCTGGCATCCGTATCGGTGGCAGGGGCATCGGTAGCTGTTAGTTGTACTCCCGGTAGTGGGGACTTATTTGAATTAAAAATCTGTACTGTACCTTTTTGAGACATTTGTGCGTAAGCACTTCCGGATAGTAATAAGAATATCCAGAAACAAGCGTTTTTGGTTTTCATAGCTTTTATTTCTTAATGATGTATATGCAAGTCAACAAAAGGAATGTGGAGGGAGAAAGTAATCGGGACTGACTAAAAAGTCTGAAAGCTGATTATATCCTTTTTAGTCGGCCCCGGGTATATTGGCAGGGAGTCAGGATCAGTTGTGTACTACTGTTCCTATTTCTTCTCCGCTGATTACTTTTTTGAGGTTTCCTACCGTGTCCATGTCAAAAACAACAATCGGCAGGTTGTTTTCCTTGCACATACAGGTAGCTGTGAGGTCCATCACTTTCAGACCGCGTTTCAGTACTTCATCGTATGTGATGTCACTGAATTTTGTAGCTGTAGGGTCTTTCTCCGGGTCGGCTGTGTAGATGCCGTCTACGCGGGTACCTTTCAGCATTACGTCTGCTTCGATTTCGATGCCGCGCAGTGAAGAGCCAGTGTCTGTGGTAAAGAAAGGATTTCCCGTACCGCCGGACATGATAACGATTTCACCGTTTTCCATGCATTCAATCGCTTTCCATTTGCTGTAGAATTCACCGATCGGCTCCATGCGGACTGCTGTAAGTACACGGGCCTTTACTCCGGCTGCTACTAATGCGGAACTTAATGCAAGGCTGTTGATGACAGTTGCCAGCATACCCATCTGATCACCTTTCACACGGTCGAAGCCCTTGTTGGCTCCGCTTAGTCCACGGAAGATATTTCCGCCGCCGATAACGATGCCGATTTGTACTCCCTGTTCATGGATTTCTTTGATTTGTGCGGCATATTCCGCCAGTCTTTTTTCGTCAATGCCGTATTGTTTTTCCCCCATCAGGCTTTCTCCGCTGAGCTTCAGCAGAATTCTTTTATACTTTGCCATATCTTTTTACATTTAGTTTAGCGCAAATATAGAGATAATTTGTTGGATAGACCTCATAGTTGCGCGATAACTTTTATATCGCTTTCTTCACTATTTCTCTTCCGATGAAGGTCTGCACGATTCCCCTCAATGAAAGGTAAGTGATGAAAGCCAGCCATAAAGCGTGATTTCCCAAGAGATTGTGGAAGGCATAGTAGATCATAAAAAAGCTGACGGAAGCAACCAACATCGAATAAAGCATCTGGCGGGTGGCGGTGGCGCCGATAAACACACCATCCCATAAGAAAGCGGAGAAACCTGTCAATGGGATGGCGAGTGCCCAATAAAAGTAAGTGTCTGAGGAGCTTATTACCGAAACATCATTTGTCAGTAACCCGAGAAATTCTTTTCCGCCTATTGCATATAAAAGGGTGAATGCTGCCGAAAGTCCGATGCCCCAATAGAAAAGGTGATTGACCGTATTGCGGAGAGCCGTTTGATTTCTTGCGCCGATATAGCGTCCGGCTAACGCTTCCCCTGCATAGGCGAATCCATCCATAATATAAGAGAAGAGCGTGAACAATTGCATCAGCAGTGTATTTACTGCCAGAACGACTTCTCCCTGTGCAGCTCCTGCAGAGGTGAAGAACATCGTTACGATTACCAGGCAGAGGGTACGGAAAAAGATGTCACGGTTTACCCGGAAGAAACGGTACATTGCCTGCTTCTGTATGATATCTTTCCATACAATACGTTTTCGGAGCGTGCTGTAATAACGCATATACAATAGTATGGCCATAAAGAAACCTGCATACTGTGCGATAAGGGTTCCGGCGGCGACTCCTGCCACTTTCATATCCAAGAGATAGACGAAAGACAAACTGGCGATAATATTGACAATATTCTGCGTGATGGCAATATACATCGGGAAGCGTGAGTTCTGCATTCCGATAAACCAGCCTGCAAATCCATAAAGACCTAGCATTGCCGGAGCTCCCCAAATACAGATATAGAAATAGGTAGTTGCCAGTTGCTTTACTTCTTCTGTAGTCTGTATGAGTGTGAATGCCGCATTAAGGATAGGATATTGAAGGATCAGCAGGCATAGGGCAATAAAGAGTCCGACGCCGACAGAACGTATCAGTAACCGGTTGATTTCGTTTAAGTCATGCTGCCCGTAGGCTTGTGAGGTCATGCCGCTTGTTCCCATACGTAGGAATCCGAAGATCCAGTAGATGATATTGAACAACATTCCTCCTACGGCAATCGCTCCGATATATGCCGGAGAGCCGAGATGTCCAACGATAGTGACATCGATAAGTCCCAGCAATGGCACGGTAATATTCGAAATAATCGATGGTACGGCAATCTGTAATATTCGTCTGTTTTCGGAGGTCGTCTTTTTATTTATCATCTTGTAGAAACACTTTTATCAAATAGATTGTTCTTTTTGCGAACAAAGGTACATATTTTATTATTTTATTGTATCTTTGCGTGTCACGAACTAGAAACAATGTAACTGATTATGAAAACCTTAACTCTCCTTCTTTTTTCTTTGTTTTCGTTGCCGCTGATGCTGAATGCACAGACGGCCGATGAAATGTTGCATAAAGTCACGGTTGCTATTGAGGCCGGACAGCATGGACAGGCGGTTAGCTATTTCCGTCAGGCTATCAGTCTGAATATAGACCGCTCGGAAATGTTCTACTGGACGAGTATAGACAAGAGTAGTGAGATCAGCTCGAAACTTTCTAATGAGTTGGCTCTTGCCTATAAGAAGAATCGGAATTATGACAAAGCCTTTTTGTTTTATAAAGAACTGTCGCAGAAGGACCCTGATAATGTAGATTATCTGGAGGCTGTTGCCGAAATGCAGGTATGTCGTGGACAGGAGAAGGATGCGTTGCGTATGTACGAGAATATATTGAAGTTGGATGCGGATAATCTGGCGGCCAATATCTTTCTCGGTAATTATTATTATTTGATGGCGGAGCAGGAGAAGAAAAAACTGGAAAGTGACTACAAAAAGCTTTCTTCACCGACAAAAATGCAATATGCACGTTATCGGGACGGGTTGTCGAAATTGTTTGCTACCGGATATGAGAAAGCACGAAGCTCTTTACAGAAAGTAGTGCTACGGTTCCCATCGACGGAGGCTCAGAAGACGTTAGATAAGATTTTGAGGATAGAGAAAGAGGTGAATCGCTGAGCGGTTCACCTCTTTCTATTTAATAACGGGATATAATAATCTTATTTTATCATTCCTATACGGTTCAATCTTGGTGTAGCTATCACTAGCATTTGTTCTTTAGCTTGGTTAACTGCCCTTGTAGGAGTAGTAACTTCATTTCCTGAAATCAGACTGATTGCTTTGGCATATAAAGGATCGCTTTCAGCTCCAAAGTCTCCATATCCTTCAAAATATTCTCCGTTAGGCTTGTTCTCATTTATCTCGTAATCGGGTGTAAAACCGTTCTCGAAGTCTCCAAAACCTTTGGCATTGTATGCTTGGAAAGTGATAGGGAAAAGCAAATATTTGTCTGTTCCTGCAGTAAGTTCTACTCCTTCCATTCCTACATTTTTCCCATGTGTGGTGGTGCCAATAAGGATAACTTCGATATCAATACCTCTCAGTGCATTGATTACTAATTCACTTGCAGATGCAGAGTCGTCAGTAACAAGACAGTAGATTTTTCGTAAATTTAAACCACCGGCAGAGAGGGAAGTACTCAAATTATCATATTGAGAATATGCGAATTTCTGAATAGGCCGTTGGTTGCCAAGGACCTTCATGCGTTCATCGTTATATCGGTATGAAGCGAATGTTTTATCTATGCATAAATCTCCGGCAATGCAGCTGGATATAAGATTAGCCGATGTTACATCTCCTCCGCCATTGTAGCGAAGATCTAAAATTAGCTCTGTAATATTCTGACTTTTAAACTCTTTGAATACATCGAATAGTTCTTGGTCGAAGCCGGACTCAAAAGCTGAATACACCAGATAGCCGATCTTTTCGTTTACTTGGTGGTGAATTATCGGGTTCGCATAAATAGGTCCGGAATTTATTGTATATACTTTTCCATCTTTGTCTTTTACTTTTATAGAGGTTGGAGAGGATGGTTTAATTAATTTAGAGTAACAAGCTTGCACGTTAGTCGTTGTTATTCTCTGATTGTCTATTTCGGTTATTTCCATTCCTCGTTTTAGTCCTTCTTTATCAGCAGATGATCCTTTATGCACTCCTTGTATAACAAGACCATAATTTGAATTATTACGGTTTCCAACGGCTATAAAGTTTACGAATCCATAATTATACTCTAGTGTTTTTTTCTCTTTTGCACTGCGGGAAGTTTGTAAATCCGGATCTAGCTTCTGGATAAATGAAAACAATGAATAAGTGCCATTACTATTTCGTTTTTTGTCTAATGTATTAGTTGTCATGCTTAATAATGTGTTTCTCAAAAACTCATCATAAGCTTGTCTGAAATTGGGCGTTAATAACTTATAATCATCATTCCATAAGTATTTTTCTCTCAAATATTGATCCACACTATAGTTTATCTCATAACCTTGCACATCATCATCGCTCAACTGGATTTTGATATTGCTGGCAGATGAATATCCATTTACTTTAATCGTAATGGTGCCCTGTTCCTGGGAAGACTTGTGTACTGTAACTTTTATGGTATTTTCCCCTGAATTTCCTGCGGTATTGTCTAATGACAATAATGCAGTGGAACTGTTTTGAGCAGTCCAGCTAGACAAGGTTGTGAAAGTAAAAGTGAGGGTTTGCTCTGCTGAGGCAAAATATGTTTGGTTAGTAGACCAGCTTTGTTCTGTAATTCCACTACCTCGCAGTAGAGTGTCATCATCTTTACATGATATGTTGAGGAATAATAAAATGGTCAGAAGACCAACTAACTTGACATACTGTATTTTCTTCATAAAATTAAAGGTGTTTTTTTATATAGCAAACTCAAAGGTAATGTTTTATTGTTTAGAATGTATGTGTTATATCAATAAATATTCTACCTCTTTAAACATATATCCTCTTTTTTTCTGCGCATCATCTTCCAGAATCAGCTTCCCTTCGGGTTCTACGCAAATAATTCTCGCAAAGAACTCTCCATCAGCATCTTTATACCGATGCATCCCTTCTTTTCTGAAAAGAGCTTTTTCATATCGGTGGGCTATGGGTTCAGTATCACCGTTCCGGAGCAATTCATAACCGGATTGAATGCGGAGCATGATATTCTTGAGAATTTCGAAAATGTCATACTGCTTTCCTGTGATTTGCCGGAGCGATACCGGATTTGGAGCAGTACTATGGAATACTTCCTGATTCACATTGATCCCGATTCCGGAAATACTCTGACTGATATTGCGTCCCATCAAATCATTTTCGATCAGCATCCCACATATTTTTTTGTCTTTCCAGTAGATATCATTCGGCCATTTGATGGAAAAATCGTCAGCATAGCTATCTAGTTCCTCTTTAATAGCCAAAGACACAATCTGAGAAATCAAGAACTGCCGGCGTGCTTCCAAGAAATCCGGGAAAAGAACAAAACTGAAAAGAAGATTCTTTTTGGGTTCAGATTCCCACGAATTGCCACGTTGCCCACGTCCGGATGTCTGGAAGTCGGCAACTACAGTCGTAAATGCTGCAACTCCCTGTTGCTTGGCACAAAGAGTCTGCAGATAACTGTTTGTAGAGTTTGTCTCACTGATGTGAATCAATGGGACAGGAAATGACATATCAGGGGAGGGCATCATATTCAGCACGCAGTTTCTTAGTGAATTTCTTGATAACTTCCTCGTAAGAATGATCGACGAGTTCCTTTATTAATTTATCGTCTACATCTCTATCGAAGTAAACGCCATTCCAATATTTTTTGTTGAAATGGTAGGCTCCTTCAATGCCTGCATAATGTTCGCGCAGTTCAATGGCACGTTCCGGATCGCATTTCAGTGAGATGGAGTTGGCTCCTTCCAAGTCGATGAGGGCAAACATTTTGTCCAGCACCTTCATAACCAGCGATACATCATCAAACGGGAATGATTCGGTAACCCCTTTTTTACTTAAGCAGTATTCCCTGATCGTTTCTACATTCATAAGTCTTTCGATTTTATGTTTTTGCTCTTAGTTAAAATACTTGTTTCCTATTAAAATAAAGGAGGATAAAAAGCTTCCTTTATATGGTCTATTCTGAAATTTCCGTTCTCGCCAATGACAGTGATGATATCGAAACGTACCGGAACGTCAATCTGAAATAGTTTCATATATGCGTCGGCAGCACGTACTGTCCGTTTAATCTTTGGTAAATCGACGGCTTCTTCCGGTTGGGCAAACAAAGTGTTACTGCGTGTTTTCACTTCTACTATCACCAATTCGTTCTCTTTGGCGGCTACGATGTCCAGTTCGAAGTGACCTTTTCTCCAGTTCCGGTGGCGGATAAGATAACCATGCTCTTCGAGATAGGCTACTGCGGCATTTTCTCCTGCTTTCCCTAATTCATTGTGTTCAGCCATCTTTTTTTGCAAATTTACAGCTTTTATTCTTTGTTTTTACAGAAGTAAAAGTAATTTTGCAGAAGATATGAGAAAAAGGAGCAAAAAGTGCCTGAAAATGCACGCTGAGTATACCAAACGGGAACGGCGGATGAGCATTTTGTTGAGCGAAGACGAGCAGTTGATTGTCGATCGTTATCTGGAAAAATACAAGATAACGAATAAGTCACGCTGGCTTCGCGAAACCATTCTCATGTTTATCCATAAAAATATGGAAGAAGATTATCCTACCCTCTTCGGAGAACATGACATGAGACGCTGATGATGACGCTGGACGATACTTACTTCATGAAACAGGCATTGATAGAAGCCGGCAAGGCTGCAGAGCGGGGCGAAGTCCCTGTAGGGGCAGTGGTTGTCTGCAAAGAACGGATCATAGCCCGTGCCCATAACCTGACAGAAACATTGAATGATGTGACAGCCCATGCTGAAATGCAGGCTATCACTGCTGCCGCCAATGTACTTGGCGGAAAGTACCTGAACGAATGTACGTTGTATGTTACAGTAGAACCCTGTGTGATGTGTGCCGGTGCCATTGCTTGGGCTCAGACCGGCAAACTGGTTTTTGGTGCGGAAGATGATAAGCGTGGGTATCAGCGATATGCGGCTCAGGCGCTGCATCCTAAAACGGTCGTTGTAAAAGGAATCCTTGCAGATGAATGTGCCACATTGATGAAGGACTTTTTCGCTTCTAAGAGAAGATGAAACAGTGATTAGTAAGTTGCTGACTACACGTTACTAACCACTTTCTATATTATATTATTTTACTTCCTCGAAATCCACATATTCACCGTCATCCTGAGTGAATATTTTCTTATGTTTGGTTCTTGGACTGTTTTCAGCAAAGATTTCCCCTTCGTTATCGGCACGGCTGTCCGTGTTCTGGTTATAGCTGGGACGACCTTGCTGCTGGCCATTTTGTCCACTCCTTGCCTGCTTCGTCCGGGAAGACGAACCACGGCCAAGCCCGAAAATGGCTCTTAATACAAATCCGACAATCGAAAGGCCAAATATGACAATGGCAGCTAGAAAAAGAAGTAAGAATAAAAGTATATGCATTGGGCTATGATTTTATGTTGTAACTTCGATAAAACTCATAGTACAACAAACGTGCCAAGAGATTGTTTATTTACTTTTTCTTGTAAAAAGTGAAAGTAAAATATACCAGACAATGATCGCTGCGAAGCTGCTGATACCTAAGAAAACAAGGAATGGGATACATACAATCAAGAAAATGAAACTGATTTTATTTGTATTCCATGAAAGATTCTTGAATTTCAGCGAGAACATTGGTATCTCTGACACCAGCAACCACGAAAACAGACAAACCAATAAAATAAGGTAGACAGGATGGCAGTTCTCGGAAACGAGGAAGTCATGCGCCCCTACTACGAACGATCCCCAGAATAAGGCGTTTGCCGGAACAGGAAGACCTACGAAAGAACTGGTCTGCCGGGTATCATTATTGAATTTAGCCAGTCGTAACGCTGAGAATACGGAAATCAAAAAGGCTGCGTATGGCAGGTAAGGAGCAAGAAATTCCATATTTGCCGGATAGTACATCTCTTTAAATAAGGAGAATACAATCAGTGAGGGAGCCACACCGAAGCTGACATCATCTGCAAGTGAATCCAAGTCTTTTCCGATGATTGAGTGTGCATTGAGAATACGAGCCAGCATGCCATCGAAAAAATCGAAGACTGCACTCAGAACAATAAAAAGCAGTGCTAGGTCATAACGGGCTTCGAAAGCCATGACACAAGCGATACAACCGGAGAAAAGGTTCAGGCAGGTTACTGTATTCGGAATATTGTTCTTTATAACATTTGTCATTGTGACCGAATTATTTAAGTTTGGCGATAACCGTCTGGTTACCGGTCGTTAATTGTCCCATGTTGACACAGACTTCCGTGCCGAGGGGCAGATATACATCCACACGGGAACCGAATTTGATAAAGCCCATGTGTTCGTCGATATAGCATTCTTCTCCTACTTCTGCGTAGGTGACAATGCGTCGTGCCACGGCTCCGGCGATTTGTCGGGTCAGCACTTCCACTCCTTCCGGAGTTTCTATGACTACGGTAGAACGTTCGTTCTCCGTACTGGCTTTAGGCAACCATGCTTTCATGAAGTTACCGTTGTGGTGGGCTACCTTTTTAATGGTGCCGTCCACCGGATACCAGTTGGCATGTACGTTAACGATGCTCATGAAGATAGAGATCATCAACCGGCGGTCATGGAAGTATTCGTTTTCGTCCACTTCTTCAATGACTACGATTTTGCCGTCAGCAGGAGCGACGACTATCTTTTCTGTATCCTTTCCGAAAAGTCGGATCGGACAGCGGAAGAAGTTAACCATCAGCAGATATACTGCAATACTGGCTACTGCAACCACATAAAAAGGAATTTTGCAATCTATTCCCCAATAAAGGGCCGCATTAATCAGTAGCAGTAGCAGAAAGCTAGCCCATAATATATGTGTTCCTTCGCGGTGAATACGTATCTTTTTTAATTTCTTTAGTCGGCCCATGAATGCTGTTTAATGATATTGTGTGCAAAAATATACTTATTTTAAAAAAACAGCAAGTAAATGAGCAGAGAAATGCGAGTGTTGATAACTTTTTGAGGATTATTTTTGTTTATAACGCGGGAGGTAGTAATTTTATGCCTTCAAATTAACTACTTATCATTATGCAGGATTTCGTTCATTTACACGTTCATACGCAATATTCTCTACTGGATGGTCAGGCAAGTGTCGCCCGTCTGGTAGATAAAGCCATGAAAAATGGGATGAAGGGTATTGCCGTGACCGATCATGGAAATATGTTCGGCATCAAGGAATTTACGAACTATGTCAATAAGAAGAATAGCGGTCCGAAAGGGGAAATTAAGGATCTGAAAAAGCGGATTGCAGGGATTGAAGCCGGCACAGTGGAGTGTGAGGATAAGGAGGCGGAGGTAGCTGCCTGCAAGGCGAAGATCGTGGAGGCGGAGAACAAGCTCTTTAAACCGATTATCGGTTGTGAGATGTACGTCGCCCGCCGTACGATGGACTTGAAAGAAGGGAAGCCGGACCAAAGCGGTTATCACTTGATTGTACTTGCCAAGAATGAGAAAGGTTATCATAACCTTATTAAATTAGTATCGCACGCGTGGACGCGCGGGTACTATATGCGTCCGCGTACCGACCGCAGTGAGCTGGAGAAGTATCACGAAGGTCTGATTGTCTGCTCGGCGTGTCTGGGTGGCGAGGTGCCGAAGCGTATTACCGCAGGGCAGTTTGCCGAAGCCGAAGAAGCGATCCAATGGTATAAGAACCTGTTTGGTGATGACTACTATCTGGAAATGCAGCGCCATAAGGCGACTGTACCCCGTGCCAATCACGAATGTTATCCGCTACAGGTAAATGTGAACAAATACTTGCAGGAGTATGCCCGGAAGTATAATATCAAGCTGATCTGCACCAATGACGTCCACTTTGTGGATGAAGAGAATGCCGAGGCACACGACCGTTTGATCTGCCTGAGTACGGGTAAAGACTTGGATGACCCCAGCCGTATGCTATATACCAAACAGGAATGGATGAAGACCCGTGAAGAGATGAATGAACTCTTTGCAGATGTTCCCGAGGCACTGAGCAATACGCTGGAAATTCTAGATAAAGTCGAATATTATTCGATTGACCATGCACCTATCATGCCTACCTTCGCTATTCCTGAAGACTTCGGAACAGAAGAAGGATATCGTGCCAAATATACGGAGAAAGACCTGTTCGATGAGTTTACACAGGACGAAAATGGTAATGTGGTGCTGAGCGAAGAGGAAGGACAAGCCAAGATCAAACGTTTGGGGGGATATGAGAAACTGTATCGTATCAAACTTGAAGGCGACTATCTGGCAAAGTTAGCATTTGACGGTGCGAAAAGAATATATGGCGACCCTTTGTCGGAAGAAGTGAAAGAACGGCTCAACTTCGAGTTGTACATCATGAAAACGATGGGTTTCCCCGGATACTTCTTGATAGTGCAGGACTTTATCAATGCCGCACGCTCGGAACTGGGCGTATCGGTAGGCCCCGGACGTGGTTCGGCTGCCGGTTCGGCAGTGGCTTACTGTCTGGGTATCACCAAGATCGACCCTATCCAATACGACTTGCTGTTCGAGCGTTTCTTGAATCCGGACCGTATTTCGTTGCCCGATATCGATGTGGACTTCGATGACGACGGTCGTGGTGAAGTGCTTCGCTGGGTAACCAATAAATATGGTCAGGAAAAAGTAGCGCATATCATCACGTATGGTACGATGGCTACCAAACTGGCTATCAAAGACGTTGCCCGTGTACAGAAACTTCCTCTCTCGGAGTCCGACCGTCTGGCAAAGCTGGTGCCGGATAAAATCCCCGACAAGAAGCTGAACCTGCGGAATGCCATCGAATACGTCCCCGAACTGCAAGCGGCTGAGGCATCGTCCGACCCGTTGGTGCGAGACACTCTTAAGTATGCCAAAATGCTTGAAGGTAATGTTCGTGGTACCGGTGTGCATGCCTGCGGTACGATTATCTGTCGTGACGACATCACCGACTGGGTGCCTGTAAGTACAGCCGACGATAAGGAAACGGGCGAAAAGATGCTCGTTACCCAGTATGAAGGTTCGGTGATCGAGGATACCGGATTGATCAAGATGGACTTCCTCGGGTTGAAAACATTGTCTATTATTAAGGAGGCAGTTGAGAATATCCGTCTGAGTCGTAGTCTGGAGATAGACGTAGACCAGATCGATATTACCGATCCGGCAACTTACAAATTATATAGTGACGGACGTACCATCGGAACGTTCCAGTTTGAATCTGCCGGAATGCAGAAGTACCTGCGCGAATTGCAGCCTTCTACCTTCGAAGATTTGATCGCCATGAATGCCCTCTATCGTCCGGGTCCGATGGATTATATTCCGGACTTCATCGACCGTAAGCATGGTCGTAAGCCGATTGAATATGACATTCCGGTGATGGAGAAATATCTGAAAGATACGTATGGCATTACGGTCTATCAGGAACAGGTGATGCTTTTGTCACGTCTGCTGGCGGATTTTACCCGTGGTGAGTCCGATGCCCTTCGTAAAGCGATGGGTAAGAAGCTGCGTGATAAGCTGGATCACATGAAGCCTAAGTTTATCGAAGGCGGACGCAAGAACGGGCATGACCCGAAAGTACTTGAAAAGATTTGGACCGACTGGGAAAAGTTTGCCTCTTATGCGTTCAACAAATCGCACGCTACTTGCTACTCATGGGTAGCTTATCAGACAGCCTATCTGAAAGCGAACTACCCGTCGGAATACATGGCGGCTGTCATGAGCCGAAGTTTGTCCAACATTACCGATATCACGAAGCTGATGGACGAATGCAAGGCAATGGGTATCCAGACGCTCGGTCCGGATGTGAATGAGAGTAACCTGAAGTTTACGGTCAACCACGATGGTAATATCCGTTTCGGACTGGGAGCGGTGAAAGGCGTAGGCGAAGCTGCCGTGCAAAGCATTGTAGAAGAACGTAATACCAACGGACCATTCAAAGGTATCTTTGATTTCGTACAACGTGTCAATCTGAATGCCTGCAATAAAAAGAATATGGAATGTCTGGCGTTGGCGGGAGGTTTCGACAGTTTCCCCGAATTGAAGCGGGAGCAGTACTTTGCCGTCAACTCTAAGGGCGAAGTATTCCTCGAAACCTTAATGCGATACGGTAACCGCTATCAGGAAGACAAAAGAGCTGCCATCAATTCATTGTTCGGCGGAGCGAATGTCGTCGATATCGCCACTCCCGAAATTCCTCAGGGAGTAGAGCGCTGGGGCGACCTCGAACGTCTGAACAAGGAACGCGACCTGGTAGGTATCTACCTTTCCGCCCATCCGCTGGATGAGTTCGCGATTGTGCTGGATCACGTCTGCAATACCCGTATGGCAGATTTGGAAGATAAGGCGGCTTTGGCAGGCCGGGAGATTACAATGGGTGGCATTGTGACCAGTGTCCGTCGTGGAGTCAGCAAGAATGGCAATCCGTATGGCATTGCCAAGATCGAAGATTATTCGGGCTCTACGGAAATACCTTTCTGGGGAAATGACTGGGTGACTTATCAGGGATATCTGAATGAAGGCACGTTCCTGTATATCAAAGCCCGTTGTCAGGCCAAGCAATGGCGGCAGGACGAACTGGAAGTCAAGATCACTTCAATGGAACTTCTGCCCGATGTGAAAGAAGAACTGGTGCAGAAGATCACCATTATCATTCCTCTGTCAGTGTTAAATTCGGGACTTATTACCGAGCTGGCCACTTTGACCAAAGAACATCCCGGCAATACGGAACTCTACTTCAAGGTGACGGATGATACGGACAGCCGTATGTCGGTCGATCTGATTTCCCGTCCGGTCAAGCTTTCGGTAGGCAGAGATTTAATAACATATTTAAAGGAGCGCCCCGAACTTGGATTCCGTATAAATTGATTATCTTTGTAGCGCAAATCTACAAACGAAGTAATACATAATAATTAATACTTAATACTTAAAAAGAAATGGCTTTAGAAATTACAGACAGCAACTATAAGGAAATCCTTGCAGAAGGAAAGCCTGTTGTGGTGGATTTTTGGGCTCCCTGGTGTGGCCCTTGTAAAATGGTGGCTCCTATTATTGAAGAATTGGCCGCGGAGTTTGAAGGACAAGTCATCATCGGTAAATGCGATGTGGATGATAACAGCGATGTGGCTGCCGAATACGGTATCCGCAACATTCCTACTGTTTTGTTCTTCAAGAATGGTGAGATTGTAGACAAGCAGGTAGGCGCAGTCGCCAAACCGGTATTCGTGGAAAAAGTGAAGAACCTTCTCTAGACTTTGTCTAATATTTAATACTTATTACTTAATACTTACAACCATGGGACTGGAAGATGATTTTTTATTAGAAGATGCCGATGACGAAAAGACCGTCGAGTTTATCAAGAACTATCTGCCTCAGGAACTGAAAGAGAAGTTCGAGGACGATGAACTGTACTATTTTCTCGATCTGATAGACGAGTACTATTCAGAAAGTGGCATTCTCGACGCTCAGCCCGATAACGACGGCTACGTAAACATTGACTTGGAAGAGGTCGTAGCTTACATCGTGAAAGAAGCCAAGAAGGACGAAATGGGAGAATATGATCCCGAAGAAATCCTTTTTGTGGTTCAGGGAGAAATGGAATATGGAAACTCTCTGGGGCAGGTGGACTAATTGTCGCTAGTCACCACTGTAGATAAATGAAAGGAATATAGCCTGAAAGATTCGCGTCTTTCAGGCTATTTCTTTTTCCATCCTTATGCTTTCGCTCTCCGGTATTTCCTGCCAAGTACATTCGCTGCAAATCCCTTGAATAAAAACTGTTTTCTCTTTGCTATATGACAAACGCTCAGAACTCCTGTGAGAATACCGATTTGGTAATGCAGTAATCCCATCGGAGAATTGGCTCCTTCAATACCGAACAGTGATAGTCCTGTAATAATGACCAATAAGAAAACAACAGACAAGGATAACACGACTTTTCTTTTGCCTTTGCAGCCGATTGTTTTCAAGCCTTTATACCATCCCCAATGGCTTTTGACATGAACTATTCCCAATATCATGAATAGCAGGCTGGCATTAACATGGAACACGGCCCAGTTATGCCATATTTCATGGTTGTCACCCTGTCCTGCGATATGTAATTCGACGCCTGTGTAAAACGACAAAATGAATATGGGAACTAACATTAAATCTGTGAGATAAATAAATCTGTTTCTGCTCATCTTTTTTGATGGCAAAATTACAACGAACTGATTAATAGTGAAATAGACGATGTGAGGTTAAAGTTGTACTATTCAAGGTATTTCTTTCGATAGGAGGTCGGGTTGACGCCTACCGCTTTGGTGAACAATCGGGTGAAGTATGCATAATCCTCTATTCCCAAGTCAATGGAAATCTCTCTTACGTTTAAGGAAGTGTATACCAGCATTCGCTTGGCTCTCAATATTAATTCATTCTGAATATATTTGCTCACACTTTCGCCTGTGACATTTTTAACCACTTCATTCAGGTATACCGGTGAGATGTGTAATGCTTCCGCATAATAAGATACACTTCTGTTTAGTTGTTTTTCTTCTGAAAACAGTGCTTTGAGCGCTAATGTGATTTCAATATGCCTTCTGTTCTTGTGGTTTTGTCCTATATACTTCTGAATGTTGTCTGTAATGATGCCGACAATGGCACATGATAAATTCTGTATGACGGCTTTCGATTTGCAATCAGGATTCCCCCCGTTCATTCTTCGCAGAATCATGGAGAATAATTGGCCCAAATCAGTATATTGTATGTCGTTTATCTTAAACGGTACGGGCGATAATACATATTCGGCAATGATTTGCTTGGTTGGAGTATCTATAAACACTCCGTCTATAAAAAGAAGAAGAACGTCTGCGTTTCCTGTATCAATGATATGGTGAACTTGGTTGGGCTGGGTACAGACAACGTCACCTGCCGAGAAAACATACTCTTTGAAATCGATGCTTACATGACACGTACCGCTTTTCACTACGCCCAAAATGTAATAATCATCTCGGTGTACGTAATTAATCGTCCGATTCGGGGAAAAGGGAGATACTTCCTTTGCAAATATTCCAAAATCAGATTGTTGAACAGCTTTATGTGTAGGGATACCTGTCATTCATTTTTTTGCAAAGTTAGTGAAAACAGTTGAGAATACAGTTTATGCAATATGGCAATCTTATTCTATCGCTTATTAAAACTCATGCGGAAAATAGTTTCGGGGCTTTCGGATTTTTAGTATCTTTGTTCGTTGTTTTATTGCGTATCACTTAAGTAAGATAATCAAATTACTTAAGTGATATAATTGTCTTACTTAAGTAATCTATTCGTCTCACTTAAGTAATACGAAAGAATGTAGCCAACAAACAACTAATTACTTAAATAGAAACCATTAAGTTATTAACAGCCAAACATAAAATTATTCTTATGAGCATTTATTACGACCTTTATGAAAATCCCAAACAAGAGGATGCTGAAGAACAGAAGTTGCTACACGCACGGGTAGTGCCAAGCGGAACATATACAACCAAAGAATTTGTGGAGCGGGTGTCCATGATGCATCATATTCCCCATGCGCAATTAGTTGGAGCGGTAGAGGCTATCACCGATGAGTTACAGACACTGCTGTCCAGAGGATATATTGTGGAATTTGGAGATTTAGGGCATTTTTCTTTGACCCTTTCTTTGGAAAAAGAGATTATTGACAGAAAAGAAGTACGCTCTCCATCTATTCGCCTGAAAAATATTAAGCTGAAGGTAAAACAAACATATAAGAGAGAACTGAACTCTAAAATGGATCTAGAACGAATATCTTCCCCGACACGTTCCAATGCGAAAATATCCGAAGACGAGTGCTTGAAAAAATTGCAGGACTTTTTAGAGAAACATCCTTGTATCAATCGGGCAGATTATTGTGCTATTACCGGGATGAGTAGATTACAGGCTTTGCATCAATTGAATCTTTTCATAGAAAAAGGAATTATTCAGAAATATGGAAATGGGAAGACGGTAGTGTATATACGTGTTGTGTGAGTTCTTATTTTAGATTTCCTCCAACGCATAATACTGATAATCCCGAAGTACCGTTTGAAGAAACTTCTCCTGATTATTCTCTCGTGGAGTAACAGATAAGATTTCCTGCACCTTTTTGGCGAGTAACGTAACGCGCCTTACCCGATCCTTTTCACCGGATTCCAGCGTTCGGGTGATTACGTTCACCTGTTCCAATGATAAATCGGCAGATTGTGGATACGTCGGATGATAATTCTTGGTCAGGTAATCAAATTCATCAAGGCTGACGTGTATCTTGCGATAATTCTTTTCTTTGATCACCATCGTTCCGGCTGCTAAATCACCCAGCCGCTGACTGTTTTTAGTCAGCAGAACGACTAAAAGTCCTAAACCTCCCGTGCCGGGACCGTCAATGATGAAGAGAAGCCAGCGCAGCAGATAAGCACTGATGCTGGGAGTAGAACCGTCTGATTTTACGACGCGTATATTCATCAGACGTTTTCCAAAACTCTGCCCGTGGTTGAACATTTCGCAGAGGAACGAGTAAAGAAGTACAGGCAAATAGACGAGGCACAGAATAAAGACCGTACCGACTCCGGAGGATAAATGCAGTTTAACAATGAGTGTCGTCACAGAATATAGATAAATCACAATCAGGGAATAATCGATGGCCAAAGCCAGCAATCGTTCGCCGATACTGGCGGGCGTTTGGCTGATTCGAACAAACTGACCGGTAATAATCGTAGATTCTGCCATTCTTGGTTAAACATTTTTAGGTTTAAGTTGCAAATATATTATAATTCTTTTACTTTTGCTTCTGCTCTCAAACAAAACTTATTCGAAATCTATTAAAAGTGATGAATGTAAACTATGTCTATGGAATCATCTTCCTGTTTTTAACATCTTGCCTTTCTCCCACAGATAGGGTAATTCCTTCTTTATTGCATGCAGATTCTTTGATAGAAGTTGGATGTGCAGATAGTGCATTGAGTATATTGGAAGGTGTGAATCTTGCAGAGTTGTCTACTATACAGTCTAGAGCTAAGTATGCCCTATTGTTAACACAAGCCAAAGATAAGAACTATATTACTCATACGGATGATTCGTTAATTCGTGTCGCTGTAGATTATTATGATACTTCCGATGATATTACCCTACGGGCAAAAGCTCATTATTATCTTGGACGAGTTTGTCAAGACAGAGGTGATATTGAAGGAACTGTACGTGAATTTTTGGTGGCAATGCCTTTAGCTGAGAAAGTGGATAATTATGATTTGAATATTCTATTGAAAAGTAATTTGGGTTTATTGTTTTGGCAGCATGGATTGCAGGAAGAGGCTGATTCTCTTTATAGACAGACTATTGAATTGGCAGAAACACATCATGATTCATTGCGTTTAGCCGTAGTGCTAGTAAGTTGTGCAGATATTTGCATGGAGCGAGGAGAAGAATATTATACAGATGCAGAAAAATATTTAAAACGAGCCCTAAAGCTAATAAAAGATACAGATAAACAACATATTAAGGAGCTTGTGTTTAGTTCTCTTAGTTATCTTCTAGAATATCAAGGGAAATCACGCGAAGCTATATTGTTTGCAAATAAAGGTATGCGATTGGTGTTAGACAGTTCTGAAAGATATGGTTACTATCTAGTTATTGGGAGTGCTTATTTGCAATTGGAACAATATGATTCAGCCTCTGTTTATTTGAATAGAGGTATATCTTCTGATAATTATTATGCAAAAACAAATGCATATATGAAATTATCAGAAATGGCAACGAAGTTGGGGAAAAAAAATGAAGCATTGGAATACGAAACTTTATATGCTATATATAAGGATTCCATGAAATTGGTCGAGCAACCGGTTGAGGTAGTTTCTTCTTTGAAGGATGTGTTATATCATCAATCAACGGAACGCTATGAATCATTTTTGACTCAGTATCGTTTTTGTCTATTGTTACTTGTCCTATTGTTTATTATTACGATTTGTTTCTTTTTGCAAAGGCGTAGAAAAAGGAAGGAAGAAATGGCACAATTAGTCAATAAACGACAATTATTGTATAAAAGTATAGAGACTATCAAGAAAGAGTTAGAGAAAAAAAATATAGAAATAAAAGAAATACAGCAACATTGTGAATATTTAGAGTCAGATGTTAACTCCAAAGCACAATTAGATAGTTGTCTTAATGAACTATTGGAACAATACCATTTAATGCAAGAAGATTTAGAACGTCGGCTTGTAGAAAGAGATGAGGAAGTAAAGCAATTGAGAAATCTGAATCTGAAATTTATATTAATGTCTTCTCCTGTTTATCAAATGTTGATAGAATTGTGTGAGTATAATAAACTTAATCCTGATGGAATGAAGAAGATTACTAATGATGAATGGGATATTTTATTGCATGAAATAGATATGGCATCTTTGGGATTTGTAGAAAGATTAAGCACTAAATATGAGTATTTATTGGAGGAAGATATTCGTTTTTGCTGTTTAGTTAGGTTGGATTTTAAATATGCCGATATTGCCAGTCTTTGGGGATGCACTTCTGCTGCCGTATATAAAAGAAGTTGGTCTGTATTGGAGAAGATGGGTTTAAATAAAGATAAGAAAATAAAATTGGTTGATATATTACGCAAAATCTAAGTTATTGTATTATTACATTAGTGTCCCATTAAAATTGGGACGAATTAAAAATTAAATAAACTTGGCCCATTTGGTCCGAATCGTTCTTTGTCATTTTGAAATTTAGTTTTATCAAAGAGGTCTCTCAGATGAGTCTTATCAGTCAATGAGATGCTCAGTATTTGTAACACTTCATATGTACTTCTGTCCAGTTGCATATCGTGTTGAATGATTGCCACCAAACAGTAAGCGCATATAGCAGCATATATCTGTATTCGAACAGCATTCTCTGTAGTTCCCCAAAATCTTTTGATTTTAAGGTGCTGCTTGAGCCATTTGAAAAACAGCTCTACCTGCCAGCGATTTTTATAAAGTTCAGCAACTTGAAGCGCAGATATATGCATCGCATTGGTTATGAATGTAAATTCTCGTTCTTGTTCTTCATCCCAATATTTAACCAGTCTAAGTGGCTTTGGGTAATATTGTTTAGGATAGAATCCTGTCAGAAGTACACTTGCGTCTGAAAGCACATTCTTAGGCAGTCTACGTTTCCATTGGATGGATTTGTATTGAAGATTCTTTTTTGCTCTGACAACAAAGTAGGCTTCAATTTGATGAATTTTATACAGCATTTTGAAGTTGTTATAACCGCGGTCAAAGATGTAATAAGAGCTTGGTTCATAAGGAATTTCAATCATAACTTTAGAATCGTGTACGGATGCTTCCGTGATATGAAAGAATGCAGGAATCTGTGTTTCCACATCATATAATGTATGCACTTTGATACCACCTTTCTTTTTGCGGAATTTTGCCCACCAAAAGACTGAAAGGCACAGGTCAATAGTTGTCGAATCGAAAGCATAAACGTTACCGCCAAGTTTGAAAATATGATTAGCACACTTTTGTCGTGCTTCGCTAACCAGGTAGTAAGCATATTCTTCAAAGATGTGATAGTCTCTATCTTGATTTGCTCTTGCCAGCGATGACTTTGATACATTTTTACCCATTCCTAAATGATAACATTTGGAATGATGAGCTTCAAGAGCAACTATCAAATCTCGCAGACTTTCACGATTAGAAAGTTGACCAAACATCAAAGCAAGTAGTTGATTCCAGCAGGTGAAGTGCTTCACATATTTATCACCATCATACTTGGTGACTATGCGGTTAAACTTACTTCGATTCAGAAATGAAGCCAATTGAGCGAAAACGTATTTGTCTTGGAACATATGCCATCGGATTAATCTGATGCAAAGCTACAAATTCAAGTCCGTTCGCTCGGAAAATCGCTGTAACTAACTAAATTTCAAATATTTCAAAGAACTCTTTTAGATTTTAATGGGACAGCAATGGTATTATTATTTGAGTTTTATGTAATACGATCTGCTTTTTGTATTCGTTAACATAACGGTGTAATACTTTTCTTAAACTTACTGTTCATATTTGCAGCGTTAAACATCAAATATGAACAGTATATGAAAAAACTACTATTTTTATTATTCCTGAGTATTTTCTTTTCGGATCTAATACTAGGAAATTCTCCAAATTGTAATATAAAAAGTTACAGTATGGAATTGAGTTATTTTTCTAGAAAAATAATTTTAAAAGGGAAGGGAGCTTTGGATAACAAAACGACTCGAATACCAGCTATCTACCCAGTGGAGGCATCTATAAATAATGATGTATTGTATATCGACTTTCTTTCAAAAGTATCTAGTGTGACAGTTACCGTAGTTAATTTGGATACTAATAAGACAGTGTATCTAAATACTTTTATTAGTCCTATAAGTTTAATTACTTTAGATTTAAGTTTGAAGGAAGGGGTCGCTTACCGCTTAGAACTTTTGTCTAAAGATTATGATTTATCGGGGGATTTTGAACTTTAATTAACTATAGTATTATGAGAAAAATATTTATACAATTTAGTTTGTTAGTCGTGCTTATTATTATTGCCTCGTGTAGTAACGAGAATATAATAGATGCAGAACGGAATGCAATTAAACAAGTAGATCCTAATGCGTTATCTGAAAAAGAAGTTATTTCTATTGTAGAATCCTTTCAAAAGTCTATCAAATCTGAGACAAATACGAGAGGCGAAATAACAGAAAATCCAATTTTTGCTATTAGTGAGAAATATTTAATATCGTCTCGAAATTCAGAAATTACCCGTTCGTTGCCTAATGATGTAAAAGCTTTAGTTTATGAAGTTGAAATAAGGAATAGCTCTGAACAAGGGAAAGCTATTGTATCTGGTGATAGAAAATTCCCAAAGGTATTGGCGTATATACCTTCCTATAATGACTCCATTTTTGCAACGCAGATAGGAGCAAACGCTATGATTCAAATGTCGAAGAATGCATTATTAGACGAAATAGCCAATAATAGTGAGGCAATTACACGCTCTAGGCCTATTACTGATTTAGATGGCCAGGTTTGGATGATGATTGAACCTTTCTGTACTACAGAATGGGGACAGAAAGAACCATATAGTTGGAAGTTTGTAAATACTTGGGTTGAAATACCTATGGATATTTCTCGTAAAATATGTACATGGGAAAGACGCCCAGTAGGACTTACTAACACTGCAATAGCCCAAATTATGGCCTCCTTAGAGCCTGAATTAACTTGTGAAGGGATATCAATGGACTGGAGTTATTTAAAAGAAAGTAAAAGTATTAGTTATGATGATCCTTATGAGAAATGGAATATGGTTGCATCTTTATTTAAATATGTATATGATAGTACATCTTCTTCTCCAGTTTGGGGAACTGCCTATACTGATGTATGGCCGGACTCAGAATCTAAATTAGTGTCTTGCATTACTGCAATATCAACTCCATTATCTAATGTGTATAAATATCTAAATTCAGGAAGTGGAATAACCAATTGTGGTAATATTCAAAAATGGAGTATAGAAACAGTTAAAAATTCTGTTATTAAAATATGTCCTGTTTTGGTAGAATGTAATGGAAGTGCTTTTATAGTGGATGGTTATGCAATGACAAAGAACGAATCTTCTAGCAGTAATGCATATTTTCATTGTAATTTTGGAAAGACAGGTAATTCTGATGGTTATTATTTGGTAAACAATGATGGAAGCATTTCATTTGAGACTGGTGGTAATACCTATTGGGATACGCAATTAAGTGTTATACCTGATATAAGAAAAAGATAACATTGATTTATTATTGTACAGATTACATATTCAATTGAAACTTAAAAATATTTATTATGAAATTAAAGTATTATTTTTTGTTTTTCGTATTGTCGTTATTAGCTTCATGTAATGATGAAGAAGGTTTGGATTTACATAATAAGCCGATAGAATCTAACTCAATTGTATTATCTCCGGATGAATACATTAGTATTGCTTATGATAATCCAAGAGTAATAACTCCTGATGAGGCAAAGCAACTTGTATTAGATTTTGGGGTTAACAGAGTGCAGACGAGAGGTAATGAAAATATTGTTGTGAAGTTTCGCTCTTCTTTTAATATTGAAGAAAAGGGCAGCAATGCGGTAACAAGATCGGTTACAGACAAATCAATTCTTCTTCCTGTCTATGAAATGGAAATAGTCAGTGATGCAGGGAAAGGACTTGCTTATGTTTCTGCTGATGAGCGTGTGGCAAAGGTTATGGCTTATTTGCCCAAGGTAAATCTTGAGGATACAGCTAAAATTATTGGTGCGAAGGCTATGCTTGGTTTGTCAGAACAAAGCTTGTTAGAGGAGGCCAAACATTATGAAAAAATGAAATTGGAATTTAGAGATGAAACATTAAAAAGAATATCGAAAGAGCTCAATGTTGCAGCCGTAAATTTTAATGAGATCAAAGATAGGATTCTTGTCGAGGATTGTCTAGATTCACGTGCAACCCCTCAAGATCCTGCTGGCAATGCTATTGGGTGGGCTGGTTTTTTTTGTATGGCGACAAATTGGGATCAAGAACCTGTATATAATGATTTATTAGAGAAAGCATATTGTGCACCAAATGTTGGGAAGGAACCTGTATATAAAGCTGTTCCTGCGGGTTGTTCGGTTGTTGCCATGGCACAAATTATGGCTTCACTTGAACCAAACTTAACTATCGATGGTATAAAAATAGATTGGGAAGCATTGAAAGCACAGCCGCAGATACTAATGCCGCTACCCTGGAAGCCAAATCAGGGATCACCTGAGATTGTTAGAACTATGGTTGCTAAATTATTTAAACATATTTATGACCTTTCTGGTACTCATCCAGAATATGACAAAACAACAAATTGGGTAACAGGTTCTGGTACATCTGGACCTCAAACTAGGGATTTTCTTAGAAGATATTTTACAACAGGAGATTTGATAAATGGTTGGGATGGTAATGCTGCATTTTTGTCTTTACAGAAAGCTAAACTGGTATGGGTTGGCGTTTCAGATGCTTCTAAAAAAGCTTCTCATGCTTTTGTGATAGATGGATTTGCTTATTGGAGACCTCAAACGAGATATTTGGTTAAAAACTTTGATTTTTATTTCCGTGCGAATATGGGATGGGCTGGGTCTTATGATGGCTTCTATTTAGTTAATAAAGATATGTCGATATCTTTTGAAGCTGGAGGCTATGAATTAAACACAGGCTTTAATATGATCTGTGATATTATATTGTAAAAGAATGAAGTATATTATTCTGATTTTTCTTCTTGCTATTGTTAGTTGTAATGATGCAGAAGATGATGAAATATATATCAATGATTTTCCCCACAGGATATCAGAGCCTCCATTATTAGATAATAAAGGTGATACTGCTTTTATTATTATGACTCCTGCGGAAGGATGGAGATTGCATGCTGCTGGGACTGTTGTGAATAAGGATTCTATTGCTCTCAATGTAAAAATGACCCATACTTTTTTGCTTGAAGAAGATTGGTTTTCAATAAAAAAAGAACAGGAGGATTCGGTGATGACAGTAATTGTAGACGAAAATACATCTGGTGATATTAGGGAGATAATCTTATGGCTTTCTTATATTGGCTCATCAATGAGCACATATACAATAAAGCAAAATCCATAAATTATATAACTTATGAAATTGAAATACTATTTTTTGTTAGTTATCCTTGCTTTATTTACTTCATGTAGTAATGAACTAGGTATGCAAGATAATCTGAATGATTCTAAAATTTTATTATCTTCAGATGAGTATATTAGCATTGCTTATGATAATCCTGGAATAATTACTTCAGAAGAGGCTAAGCAACTTGTTTTGGACTTTAATCCAACAGGATTACAGACTAGAAATAATAATGTAAAAATTATGGCTATTTCTACATATAATGTATCTAGTTCTTCTGGATTAAAAACAAGAGTCGGTTCAACTAATCTTACTACTATTCCTGTTTATAAAATTGAATTTTTAAGTGATGAGGGGAAAGGTGTGGCTTATGTTCCTGCTGATGAACGTTTTGCAAAGATAATGGCTTATTTGCCTAAAACAGATTTAAAAGACTCTGTTAAATATGTAGATTCTAAGTCTATGCTCTATTTATCAGAATTGAGTCTGTTGGAAGATGCCAAATATTATGAAAAGGTAAAATCAGAACTGAGAGCTAAAACATTAGCGAAAATAGCAAAAACTTTAAACGTGAAGGCTGTGAGGTATGATGAGATTCAAGATATAATTATAGTAAAGGATGAGATTCTATCCCGTTCTGAACCAACATTTCCTATTGGAAATCCGATAGGTTTTGCTGGTCTGTACTGTAGTAGTACAGAGTGGAATCAAGACGCACCATATAATGATTTGCTACAGAAAGAAAATTGTGATCTTTATGATACAGGCTCACCTACTTACGAGGCTGTCCCTGCTGGTTGTGCTGTTATTTCAATAGCACAGATTATGGCTTCTTTAGAACCTGACTTAACGGTTGATGGTCTGAAAATTGATTGGAATATCTTGAAAGCGCAAAAACAAATTATTGCTCCTTCATCTTGGCAAACTCCTTCCTCTGAAACAACTAGAGAAATGGTTGCTAAATTGATAAAATATATCTATATAGCAACTAATACACAGCCTGTTAGAAATTCAAGTGGTTATGTTACTGGGTCTGGTACTTATTCTTCTGATACATCTAGCTTTTTCTATCGTTTTTTTTCAACTAGTGGTCTTAAAAATGGTTGGGATGGTAATGCTGCATTTCAATCTTTACAACTAGCTAAGTTGGTATGGATAGCTGCAACCTCTAATCGTGGGGGAAGCCATGCTTTTATTTTAGATGGTTTTGCATACTGGAGACCCCAAACAAGATATTTAGTTAAAAACTTTGATTTCTATTTCCATGCGAATATGGGTTGGGGAGGATATTACGATGGCTTTTATTTAGTAAATAAAGACCTTTCTATTACCTTTGATACATCTAATGGAAGTTATGATAGGAACTTTTCTATGATTTACAATATTATAAATAAATAAACTGGGGCTTAGGTCTGTTTTGAGCAGCAAAGGCTGATTTATAGTCTTTGTTGCTCTTTTTATTGAATATTTAAATAATAATCGTAGATTCTGCCATTCTTGGTTAAATATTTTTAGGTTTAAGTTGCAAATATATCATAATTCTTTTACTTTTGCTTTCGGTTTCGGACAAAACTTATCCGAAATCTCTGAAAAGCATGAAGGAAGTTACGTTTATCCGTCGGAACATTGAAAAATGGAAAGGGACCGAAAAGGTGGTGGAACAGGCTGCAAACCTGTCCCCTGACCAACTTGCCGACGCCTATACGGAACTGACTGCCGACCTTGCTTTTGCACAGACCCATTTCCCGACTTCCCGCATTACCATTTATTTGAATAATCTCGCTTCAGCCCTGCATAATGAAATCTATCGGAGCAAGCGTGAGAAATGGACACGCATTATCACTTTCTGGACACGGGAAGTGCCGCAGACCATGCATGATGCGCAGCGTGAGTTACTGATCTCTTTTATCATCTTTGCCGTCAGTGCGTTGATCGGGGCAGTATCTGCCGCCAATGATCAGGAGTTTGTGCGTTTGATAATGGGCAACCAATACGTAGATATGACATTGGACAATATTGCCAGAGGTGAGCCGATGGCAGTATACAATGGCTCTCCCGAAGCTCCGATGTTTCTGGGCATTACAATCAATAATATAAAAGTATCCTTCCTGTGTTTTGCCGCGGGGATACTGACCAGTTTTGGTACGGGGCTTATACTTCTTCAGAATGGAATTATGCTCGGTTCATTTCAGATGTTCTTTTATCAGCACGACCTGCTTTGGGAGTCGGCACTTGCCGTCTGGCTGCACGGAACTCTTGAAATATGGGCGATCATCGTAGCCGGTGCTGCCGGACTTGCTTTGGGCAACAGCTGGTTGTTTCCCGGCACCTATTCGAGACTCGAATCTTTTCGCAGAGGAGCGAAAAGAGGGCTGAAGATTGTAATCGGTACGGTGCCCGTGTTTATCATGGCGGGATTTATCGAAGGCTTTATCACCCGTCACACCGAACTTCCGGATATGCTGAGGCTCGGCATCATCCTTACATCCCTTGCATTTATCATCTTTTACTATATTTATTTACCAAATAGAAAAAAACATGGAATCACAGAAACCTAAGGTTGCAATGTACGTGAAACGTTCTTTCGGTGATAAGTTGAACGCTTCTTTTGACTTCATAAAAGAGAATTGGAAAATACTGTTGAAGTTTACGACTTATCTGCTTTTGCCTGTAAGCCTTATTCAGGCATTAAGTCTGAACGGACTGATGGGAGGAGCGTTTGCCATGACTGCTATGTCCAAGACTGCGACGGTGCCGGATACTGCATCTTTATTGGGATTTATGTCCTATTACGGTCTGTATATGATTGTATTTATGATAGGCAGTATTTTGCTGACCTCCATGATCTATGCATTGATCCGTACCTATAATGAACGTGAAGAACGCTTGGAGGGAATCACGTTGGGTATTTTGAAGCCTTTATTGTTCCGCAATATCAAGAGACTGCTTGTAATGACCCTTTTCTCCATCTTAGTCATGCTTTTCGTGGGGCTTGTGGTAGGTCTGCTGGCGTTTCTGTCACTGTTCACCTTGTTTCTGACCATTCCGCTTCTTATCGCTTTTGTAGTGCCGCTTGCATTATGGGCACCTATCTACCTGTTTGAAGATATTACAGTGATGGAGTCTTTCAAAAAGACATTCCGGCTGGGCTTTGCCACTTGGGGAGGCGTCTTCTTGATATCTCTGATCATGGGATTTATAGCTAATGTATTGCAGGGAGTGACTATGATGCCGTGGTATATCGCTACGCTGGTGAAATATTTCTTCTCATTAAGTGATGTCGGAAGCGAGACGACAGTATCGGCAGGATATAGCTTTATCCTTTATCTGCTTGGTATTGTACAGGCATTCGGCGCTTATCTTTCCATGATTTTCACTTTTGTCGGAATGGCCTACCAGTACGGTCACGCTTCCGAAGTGGTAGATAGTGTAACTGTAGAGAGCGATATTGATAATTTCGATAAACTCTAAACATATATAATTCAGAATAGATGCTGACATCCCCGGCTGATACATTGGTTTGCGACACCGTGCAGATTGCCAAATGGCAATCCGAATCGGCGTATGACTACAATCGTGAACTGATAACTCCTGAAATCAATATCTTTGAATGGTTTCGCAGGCAGTTTGGGGAATTGTTGCGGAAGATATTCGGCAGCCGTTTTGCCGAAGAGTATTCTGAACTTATATTAATATGTCTGGCCATTATTATTCTGCTCCTGATTATATGGTTTGTTTATAAGAAGCGTCCGGAGTTATTCATGCGTTCGCCCAAGAATAAACTGCCTTATGAAGTGGGAGAAGATACGATTTACGGTGTGGATTTTTCGGGAGGGATTGCCGATGCGCTTTCCCGTTCCGATTATCGGGAGGCGGTGCGTCTGCTTTATTTGCAGACATTGAAACGGCTTAGCGACGAGAAACGCATTGACTGGCAGCCTTATAAAACACCGACACAGTATATCAATGAAGTACGGATACCCGTTTTCCGTCAGTTGACCAATCATTTCCTGAGGGTTCGTTACGGTAACTTTGAGGCAACGGAAGAACTGTTCAATTCCATGAAATCCTTGCAGGAAGAAATAGGGAAAGGAGGGGGCTCATGAGGGGAAGCCGCTGGTTTATCTTCTTTGTCCTTGCTTTTCTGCTGCTGATGTTTGCTATAGAATATCATCTGCCGAAGAAATTTGTATGGGTGCCTACCTTTAGCCATTACGATGAGCAGCCTTTCGGATGCGCTGTGTTCGACAGTCTGCTGACTGTTTCACTGCCTTCGGGATATACACTGTCCCGAAAGACTTTTTATCAGATGGAACAGGAAGATACTGTTCACAATAAAGGAATACTGCTGATTGCCACTAATTTACCTTTCGGACGGGTGGATATAGAAGCCTTGCTCAAAATGGCGGATCGGGGAAATAAGATCATGCTGGTAAGCAGTTCTTTTACCAAGATTTTGGAGGATACGCTGAAGTTTGATTGCACTTATTCTTATTTCAGATCGGTCGATTTGAAAAAATATGCCGCTTCGTTATTGAAGCGGGACAGTATTTATTGGATCGGTGATCCGGAAGTTTATTCACGGCAGGTGTTCCGTTTTTATCCGCAGTTCTGCAAGTCCTATTTCCGCCGTTATGATTCGCTGCCGGTACGTAAACTGGCGGAGATCAATCTGGCAAGCGATATGGGGCACGCATTGGATGAACTGGATTCTACGACCGTTTCCCGCAATTATCATCCGTTGGTGGCTATGGTGCGTCCGTGGGGAAAGGGTGAAATCATTCTGGTTTCTACTCCTTTGCTTTTTACCAATTATGGAGTGCTGGATGAGAAAAATGCGACTTACATATTCCGCATCCTGTCGCAGATGGGAGAGTTGCCTATTGTCCGCACCGAAGGATATATGAAGGAGACTGCACAGACGCAGCGATCTCCTTTGCGTTATTTTCTGTCGCAAAGGCCGCTTCGCTGGGCGATCTATCTGTCGATGTTCGCTATCTTGCTCTTTATGGTGTTTACAGCACGGAGGCGGCAACGGGCAATACCTGTCATACAGGAACCGGAAAACAAATCCCTTGAATTTACCAAGTTGATAGGCACGCTTTATTATCAGAAGAATGACCATGCCAATCTGGTTCATAAGAAGTTCACCTACTTTGCGGAAGTGCTGAGAAGAGAAATTCAGGTAGATGTGGAGGAAGTGGCGGACGATGAACGTTCTTTCCACCGGATCGCTCAGAAGACGGGAATGGAGGTGGAAGAAATCAGCAGGTTGATCCGCGAAATCAGACCGGTGATTTATGGAGGACGTGTCCTTTCCGGCGAAGAAATGAAGGGATTTATTGATAAAATGAATGAAATAATCAATCATATTTAAAGAAGATATTTATGGAAGAGAATACAGAACAACGAGTGGATTTAACTCTCTTTTCCGAGAAGATACAGGAATTGAAGGATCAGATTGCTTCCGTTATTGTCGGTCAGGAACAGACGGTGGACTTGGTGCTGGCAGCCATCCTTGCCAATGGTCACGTACTAATAGAAGGCGTGCCGGGAGTTGCAAAGACATTGCTTGCCCGATTGACGGCTCGTCTGATCGATGCGGACTTCAGCCGTATCCAGTTTACGCCGGACCTGATGCCGAGCGATGTCTTGGGTACCACTGTGTTCAATATGAAAACCAATGATTTTGACTTTCATCAGGGACCGATCTTTGCCGATATCGTATTGGTGGACGAGATCAACCGTGCTCCTGCCAAAACGCAGGCTGCCTTGTTCGAGGTGATGGAAGAGCGTCAGATAAGCATTGACGGCATTACTCATAAGATGGGTGAACTCTACACTATCCTTGCCACACAAAACCCCGTGGAACAGGAAGGAACTTATAAACTTCCCGAAGCACAGCTCGACCGCTTTCTGATGAAAATAACGATGGACTATCCTTCGCTGGAAGAAGAAGTGGATATTTTGGAACGTCACCATACGAACGCTTCATTAATCAAGCTGGACGATATCAAGCCCGCTATCACCAAAGAAGAACTCCTGTCACTGCGTGCCTTCATGAATCAGGTGTTTGTAGACCGTACGCTGCTCCAATACATTGCATTGATTGTGCAGCAGACGCGTACCAGCAAAGCTGTATATCTTGGCGCTTCTCCGCGTGCATCAGTTGCAATGTTGCAAGCCTCCAAGGCGTATGCCCTTTTGCAGGGACGTGACTTCGTGACACCGGAAGATATTAAGTTCGTTGCTCCGTATGTGCTTCAGCATCGTCTGATCCTGACGGCGGAAGCGGAAATGGAAGGATACTCTCCGGTAAAGGTTACGCAACGCCTGATTGATAAAGTGGAGGTCCCCAAATAAGAACCGAATCTCTATAATTCGTAACTCAAAACTTAAAACTCAAAACTCAGAACCCGAAATTGTACTTAACCCGTCGTTTCTATATTGCCCTTATTCTGGTTATCCTCTTATTGGGTAGCGGATATCTGTTTGCTCCGTTTTTTGTCATCGGGCAGTGGGCGCTTTTTGCCTTATTCGTGTTGGTATCGGCAGATGGATATATTCTCTACCGTACCCAGGGGATTCAGGCATTCCGTCGATGTTCCGACCGTTTCTCCAATGGCGATGACAATGAAGTGAGCATTCGTGTCGAAAGTACTTATTCGCGTCCTCTCTCTCTGGAGATCATAGATGAAATACCTTTTATCTTCCAGAATCGGGATGTCTGTTTCCGGACTACCCTTCAGCCGAACGAGGGGAAAACAATCAGTTACCATCTTCGTCCGACCCGTCGCGGAGTATACTCTTTCGGGCAAATCCGTGTATTTGTGACCGATAAAATCGGGCTGCTTTCCCGTCGGTACACTTGTGGGCAGGCGCAGGATATCAAGGTATATCCTTCCTATCTGATGCTTCACCGATACGAATTGCTGGCAATGAGTGATAATCTTACCGAACTGGGTATCAAGCGTATCCGCCGGGTAGGCCATCAAACGGAATTTGAGCAGATCAAGGAATATGTAAAAGGAGACGACTACCGGACTATCAACTGGAAAGCGAGTGCCCGCCGGCATGAGTTGATGGTAAATGTCTATCAGGACGAACGCTCTCAGCAGATTTACAGTGTGATAGATAAAGGCAGGGTGATGCAGCAGGCTTTTCGGGGAATGACTTTGCTCGATTATGCGATTAATGCTTCGCTGGTGCTTTCGTATGTGGCGATGCGGAAGGAGGATAAAGCGGGGCTGGTGACTTTTGATGAGCATTTTGATACCTTCGTTCCGGCTTCCAAGCAGCCCGGGCATATGCAGACGCTGCTTGAAAAGCTGTATAGCCAGCAGACTACTTTTGGTGAAACGGACTTCTCGGCTCTTTGTGTGCATCTGAACAAGCACGTCAATAAGCGTAGCTTTTTGGTTCTGTATACCAACTTTGCCAGTATCAGCAGCATGAATCGCCAGTTGGCTTACTTGCAGCAGCTCAACCGGCAACATCGTTTGCTGGTGGTTTTCTTTGAGGATGCTGACTTGAAAGCGTACATCGAAAGTCCGGCGAGGGATACGGAAGATTATTACCGGCACGTGATTGCCGAAAAGTTTGCTTTTGAGAAGCGACTGATCGTTTCTACATTAAAGCAGCATGGCATTTACTCTCTGCTGACGACACCCGAAAATCTGTCTATTGACGTGATCAATAAATATCTGGAGATGAAATCACGGCAACTGCTATGATAAGTCTTTAATAATATTTTCTACTGTTTCTTTTAAAGGAGGAAGGTGCTTTGTTATGACTACCCATATAATCTCATAGTCAATGTTGGCATATTCATGGGAAATAATATTTCTGAGTCCAATAACTTTTGCCCATGGAACTTGTGGATAATCTTTGAAAAATGATCTTTGGGTTTTATCATCAATAGCCTTAATTGTTTCTCCGATTACCTGTATTCGCATAATGCAGGCATCCAAAACAGTCATTCCCCAAGGGGATAACAAGAAATCGTCTACATTCTGTATATTCTTGCATCTGTCTTCAATGATAGAGATTGATTCTGATAATTGAAGAAACTTATCTAGAATTTCCTCTTTAAGCGTAGATTCCATCTTTTTCTATTCTTTGGGATATGAGTGAACGAAGGTTTTTGCGTAAACGGAGGAGATCTATTTTGCAATTGCAGATATGCTCCAGTTCTTCTTTAATATCGAACATCACGAAAGGATCGGGTTCTTTCAATTCTACGAAAACATCTAAATCACTTCCTTCGTGTTGTTCACCACGGGCCACAGAACCAAAGATACCGATAGAAATAATCCCATATTTCTCGGCACACTGTTGCTTGAATTGGCGGATTTTTGTAAGGTATTCATTCGTTGTTTTCATAATTACATACTCCTTTCTCTACAAAAATAGTAAAAAACGGGAAGATAACAAGCGCATTTCTTTGAAAATAGCTTATTATAGAATTGCCTTCCGTGTTTCTATAAAGAAGAATACAGCCATTCCTATTATAATGACTCCCAGTATGCCGTAAAAGAGCCGTGCTCTGCCGCGGCCTACATTCCGGACGATTGTCTGGGCATTGCGTGTGGTGAAGAACCAGTTCCAGTTCAGTAAGGAAGCTAGCAGGGAAGTGATTCCCGCTAGCGCAAAAATTCCTTGTACGATGTATTGTCCGGTCATAGTCTGATCACTCTGCTTCCGTCTTCCAGTTCTTCAATCGTCACTTTTACGGCATCTCCCGGTAGTAATTCTTCTACCAGTTCCGGCCATTCGATAAAGCAAAGGGCGCCGCTGTAGAAATAATCTTCGTATCCCATGTCATATACTTCACTTAGCTTTTTGATGCGGTAAAAGTCGAAGTGATAAATCAATTCTCCGGTTTCGTCCGAACGATATTCGTTGACGATAGCGAAAGTAGGAGAACTGATAACGTCTGATACACCTAATTCTTCGCAAAGAGCTTTGACGAAGGTCGTTTTGCCGGCTCCCATTTTACCATATAAAGCGAAAACGGTGTTATCACCCATAGCAGCGATAAATTCCCGGGCTGCCTCATGGATACTTTCCAGTGATTGAATCTTGATTTCCATATACTATTCTATTATTATGACTGTTTCTTGCAACAACTCTTTCCGATCTTGCAAACGGCATAAATCAGGATAGAGAAGAATATAATCGAAGCGCCCGAAGGGACTTTCCAGTGGTAAGAAATAAACAGACCGCCCAGACATCCCAGAAAACCGATACCGATGGACAGCCAGATGATTTTCTTGAAACTGTAGGTAAAGAGGTTGGCTGTCATTTGCGGAATGGTGAGTAGCGATATTGCGAGAACGATGCCTACCATACGCAGACAAGCGACGATGGTCAACGCAATAAACATCATCAGCACATATTCGAATATCTCTACCGGAATCTTTTGCGAACGGGCAAACTCGCGGTCGAATGCAATATATACGATAGGACGGATAAACAGATAAAAGAATCCGGTTAATATCAGAGCCAATATGCCCAGCATCCACAAGTCCGCCTGATTGATGGTCAGGATATTACCGAAAAGATAAGCTGACAAGTCCGGAGCAAATCCCGGTGACAGGAAACTGAACATGATTCCCAAAGCCATTCCCAGCGTCCAGAATACGGCAATCGCAGAATCTTCACGCATATCTTTCCGCCGGCTCAGCCACTCGACACCGAATGCGGACAATACAGAGAAGACGGCGGCTGAGAGTATGGGAGAAATTCCCGCAAACAGTCCCAGTCCTATCCCTCCGAAAGAGGCGTGCGTGATTCCTCCACTGATAAATACCAGACGGCGGGTAACAATGTAAGTACCGATAATCCCGCAGGCAATGCTTGCCAGTAAGCTGCCCAGCAAAGCGTGTTGGAAGAATGTATATCGAAGTAGATCCACTTTTTAATTAAAGATTAAAGATTGAAAATTAAAAATCAAAGCAAGAATAATGCCGTCCATCAATAAAAACAACTTCAACGCCCTCCTAATACTTATTACTTAATACCTATTACCTCTCCCCATTCCTTCTCTCTCCGATAATCAGAAAGACTTCATCTTTGAGGTCATCCGGCAACTCGATACCCCGTAGTTGCAAACTACGTACCCAGCCTGCGACATCAATGTCCTGCATGGTATATAACACATCCCTGAATTGGTTTGTTTCTTCGTCAGTATACGCATTTGCTTCCTTTCCGATGAACTGATCCAGTTCTTCGTCATCGTAATATTCAATTTTTTTGCTTACGGCGGCAAGCAAACTATCTTTCTCGCACACTTCGTGTTGTCCGCAGCATTCTATATCTGCTTCTTTCACTTCCGGCATACGGTCCAGTTCACCTTTTTCTATTTTCTGTTGCAGTCTTTTGTTGCGGATATAACCGGCTATCAATGCGATGATACCTAGCAACACCAAACTTATAATAAGTATCCACATAGTCTGTACTGATTCAATTTTCTGCAAAGTTACTTATTAATTTGCATTCTATCATGGATGGTATCTATTTCTTTTCTTACTTTTGCACGTTGCTAACTTAAATATATATTAGACGATGAAGCATAAGAAGTGGTTGACTGTCTTATTTATACACGGTAACAGGAGAAGATATCAGGTAAGTATATGGGCGGAAGGAAATGGCTGGGTGATAGAAAAAGGTGCGGATTAAAGAAAGAAACAGCCGGAACTGTAGGGTACCGACAAAGGTGATTTTCATCTGCTTAGGCGGTTATTTAAAATAATCCTGTATATTTGTGATAATAAATCGAAAGACTATGATACGACGTAGGCTTTGCCTCTTATTCCTACTGACTGGAATGACTCTGTTTGCTTATTCGCAAGGATTGTTGTTTCAGGCTAATGATAAAGAAATTAAAGAAAGGACTTCTCTTCAGATATTTCAGGAAGGGGAGATACCTTGTTTTACGAAAAACTTTCAGTTGAGCTTTGAACTTTCTATTCGCGATTTTGATACTTTTGGATATGTTTTTCTGCTGAAGGAAGATCAGGGGAAAACTAAATATAGCTTTACGTATACTTATCTGGATGGTGAGAACAGTACATTCAAGTTTAATACCGACGGAAAAGAGAATCATTATTCTTTAAATCTGCGCAATGATGCACTGGCTTATCAATGGATTCCTGTGTCTTTTGCATTCGATTTGCAACAGGACGTACTTACGATTCGTATCGGAGATAACGAAAAGAAGATTACTTCTTTAGGATTGAAAGATACTTTTTGTCCGCACCTCTTCTTCGGACGTTATGATTATATTTTGGATATGCCCACTTTTGCCATCCGCAATCTGAAGCTGGAAGGTGATAGAAGTCATTCATATACTTTCCCTCTGAATGAAAATGAAGGGGAAGAAGTGCATACTTCTACAGGGAAGGTTTTGGGTACGGTTGTCAATCCGGTGTGGCTCATCAACGGTTCTTATCATTGGGAGAAACTTTTTGAGTATTCTTTTCAGACTCCTTCGGGAATCACTTTTGAGCCGGACAGTCAGCGACTGATTATTTTCAGCCAGGATTCACTTCTTACTTATAATCTGTTGAAACGTCAGCCACAAAAGTATTCTTATAGCAACAAACTACCCGTAAAATTGCAGTTGGCTACTCATTTCATGAATACAACGGATGGTAAACTTTATGTTTATGAATTGAATAACCTGCCGTTGGGGGATGCTACGGTAGCGGCGCTCGATCTGAATAATCAGGAGTGGAAACAGACCGGAGTAGCAGCCTTGCCGGTACAGTTGCACCATCATGACGGCTTTTGGGATGAAACAACCGGAAAGTATCTCGTTTTTGGCGGTTTTGGTAATAAGCGTTTTAACAATACATTCCTCGAATATGATATCGAGGCCGACCGTTGGGACACCCTCTCTTATTCCGGCGACCGGATTATCCCCCGTTATTTCTCGGGTATGGCAGTCAATAAGAACCGGGAGCATATCTATGTCTTTGGCGGGATGGGAAACGAATCGGGTGAGCAGAGTGTAGGCCGAAATTATCTTCACGATCTTTATCTGCTTGACAGAAAGCAGCAGTCTGTGCGACGTTTGTGGCAGAACGCTTCGGATCATCGTTTGGTCGTCGCCCGTGATATGATACTGACACCTGATGAGAAGTATATCTATGCCCTGTGTTATCCGGAATATCTTTCGGATACCTATCTGCAACTTTATCGCTTGACGGTTGATGATGGAACGATGAAAGCTTTGGGAGATTCCATTCCGATGCGTTCGGAAGAGATTATGACGAATGCTAACCTTTACTATAATTCATTGACGCATGAGTATTACTGTACGACCACAGAATTTGACAAGAAGGGGCATACGGTGATTCGGACTTATGTGTTGTCCGCCCCTCCGGTTTCTCTGGATGAAATCCGTTCTTACGGCTCCAGGTCTTCTCTGGAGATTCGTTGGTTATGGATAATGGCAGGAATAGGAGTATTATTGCTTGTCGGAGGTGTGCTGTTTGTCAGGAGAAAGAGGGGAAAACAAAGAAATGCGGTTCCGGAATCATCTTCTGTGCTCATGTCACCACCTGTCGGAAGAGAACCGGATAAAAGTGTACTGGGAAAAGAAATGCCTGCAAAAGAAGATTTTGAATCATCCATCGTTCGTCCGAATGCAGTTTATTTATTCGGTCCTTTTACGGTAATTGACCGGAATGGGCGGGATATTACTCATTTGTTCAGTTCCCGTTTACGGCAGGTTTTCATCTATATCTTGCTTCATAGTACCCATAATGGAGTATTATCTGCCTCCTTGAATGAGGTTTTCTGGGCCGATAAACCCGACGACAAGGTGAAAAACCTGAAAGGGGTAACGATCAATCAGATTCGCAAAAATCTGGCTGAGCTGGATGGAGTGGAACTTGTACACGACAAGGGATATTTCAGACTGGTGTTTACTGACTGTTATTGTGATTATTTCCGTTTCCGCACCTTGAAGAATGCTGAAGAGGTGGAGAATGAACTCGGCATTTTATTAATGCGTGGCAAATTCCTTGATGGTATGGATGCGGGGATGATGGACCACTTCAAACAAAAAGTAGAAGAGTTCTTGTCTTCCTTTCTGCCACTGGAAATCGAACGTCTGTATCAGCAGCATAAGTATGATGCCGTCATTCGTTTCTGTAATGTGCTTTTCCGGGTTGATCCGGTTAATGAGCTGGCACTGGCCTATGGTATGCATGCCCTTAACCATACAGGTTCGTCACAAGAAGCAATTCTGCAATATTCCCTGTTTGTGCGTGAGTACAAGCAAATGATGAATGAAGAATATTCTACTTCTTATGCAGAGCTGATGAGCAAAAATCCTCCTTTTCATCGATAAAAACATATCGGTTAATGATATTTATTCGCTTATTAATCCGTTATTAACCCATCACTAATAAGTTGTTTAACCTTGCTACATTATGTTTGCAGCGATGTTATTTACTTATTGTTTTATTTAAAAACCTAATACGTATGAAAACAAGATTCTTTATGAAACTTTGTTTATTCAGTTTGTTGGTTTGGTGTGTCAGCTCGTGCAAGAGCGATAACGGCGATTCAGTGCGGCCTATTGCACTTGAATGCATGTACACGCATCTGACCGACATGACAAACATGCTTGATACCGCAAAGATCGGTACAAGTGACGGTACTTTCCCATTGGCAAATGCCCAGAACCTGCAAAAAGCTGTCGAAGAACTGCAAACAGGTATTTCTAAAGGTATGGCTGGCTACTTTGTTCTACAGTATGAAATAGATAACTACTGTATAGCCGCCGAAAAAGCGATTGCCGAATTTCAGGATTCCTATCAACAGACATTGCAACCGGGTACGCCTGCCGAATTAAAGGTATTCGGCATTGACGGTAAAGGGCGTATTGAATTTGGTTCCGATCCTGCTTATGGTGGCGGTAATACTTTCACCGTAGAAAGTTGGGTGAAGTATGATGCCGGTTTCTTTGAGTCGGGAATTGGCAGTTTCCTCTCTACTTTTGACGGTAAGCAGCCGAATGAGGGATGGATGATCAACTTCTTAGGCTCTAATCTTCGTACAACGATCGGTATGGGACCGCAGGAAGGCCGCGTACTGGAAGAAGGCCGTGCTTATCCTGATAATTTTGGTAAATGGAATCATGTCGTGACGGTGTGGGATAACACCTTGCCTGAAGGACAGCTGAAAATGTATGTCAATGGTGAATTATTCTTCAGTAAGACAAATGATGTGAAGAATGATGCCGGAGTATTACAGAATTATATGCCTAACACCCGTAACCAGAATATGTGGGCATTCCAGGAACCGACTGACAATTCACGCTGTATGACCGGATTTATTAAGAAATTCCGCATGTGGAGTACTGCGAAATCGGCGAATGAGGTAAAAACGCTGATGAACTCGGATGTGACGGGAACAGAAAGCGGACTGGTATGTGCGTGGGACTTCACGACAGTGGTCGAAGACGTTACCAACATTCCGGATAAGACAGGAAAACACGTTGCGAAAATTGTAGGTAACTACAAATGGTTTAAAGTTGAGAACTAACCTTAATAAACAGACGAAGAGTATGAAAAATAATACGATAAAAATAAAGGCTTTCCTCTGCCTGCTGCTTCTGATGTGCGGATGGGTAAGTGTGCAGGCACAGCAGGTGCTTACAGTGAAAGGTGTGGTAGTAGACGCTTTAAAAGAACCGTTGCCCGGAGCCAGCGTTCAGGTGGTAGGAATGTCTACCGGTACGGTGACTGACTTGGATGGTAATTTTAGTCTTCAGGTTCCGAAAGGAAAAACGATTGCTGTTTCTTTTATAGGATACGTGACACAGGAACTGACTGTAAATCAGAATCAGTCGAACCTTACCATTCAGTTGAAAGATGATTCCAAGCAGTTGAATGAAGTAGTCGTTATCGGTTATGGTACGGTAGAAAAGAAAGATTTGACAGGTTCTATCCAATCCGTTACCAGCAAGGAATTAAGTAAACTGGTGACTACCGATGTCACTGAAACACTGAACGGACGTGTCGGTGGTGTACTCGTGAATAAGACTTCCAACCGTCCCGGTTCGGATACGAAAATAGAGATTCGGGGTATCAACTCGTTCAATTTCTCGAATGAACCTTTATACGTGATCGACGGAGTACCTTCTCAAACGGGAATGCGTCATTTGAACTCTGCCGATATTGAATCTATCGACATTTTGAAAGATGCGTCTTCCAGTGCAATCTACGGTTCGCGGGGTGCAAACGGGGTGGTGATTATCACTACCAAAGGAGCTAACAAGCGTCAGGGCTTTAATATCGACTATTCGGGTTACGTTGGTTTCAAGACTCCTACCCGTATTCCTGAAATGATTGGTAACATGGGCAATGGACTGGAATATGTAGACTATCGCACCGCTTTGTGGAAAAAGAAGTATGGTGATGCTTCACTGAGCCGTCCGGACTTCCTGACTGATGATGAAAAACGCCGTATCAAACATGGTGAATACTATGACTGGTTGCGTGAACTGTCGCAGAATGCATTGACTACCAGTCATTCTGTTTCCGCTACCGGGGGTACAGACAAACTCTCTTTCTCATTCGGCTTGGGATACTTGAAAGACGACGGTATGGTAGGCGATGAAAGCTTTGAACGTATTACGGCTAATGTTGGGTTGGAATATCGCTTCTCTGATAAGTTCAAAACAGGAATCAACAGTTATGTTTCTTTGAATAACACGAATGAAGGAGCCAATGATGCTTTGATTAATGCATACTTCCTGCCTCCTACGGTCAGCCCGTATGATAAGGACGGAAGCTACTTGTTTAATTGTCAGCCGACTTCCAGCAAGATCAATCCATTTGTTCAGATTGAAAATAATAAAAGAGAGAAAGAAGCAAACTATACCAACTTCTCCGGTTATCTGGAATATCAGCCGATCAAAGGACTGAGCTTTAAATCGCAGATTGCGGTTCAGTATGATTCGGACGTTTACGGAGAATGGGTAGGTACGATGACACAAGCCAAAGGAGGTCTCAATGCACCGGAAGCTTACCGGAAAGAAGGACGGAATATGAATTGGGTATGGGACAATATCATTACTTATGATAAAACCTGGAAGAATATTCACCGTCTGAATGCTATCGGTTTGTATAGCGTACAGAAAGAAACTCATAAGGGTTCGGAAATGCGTGGCGATGGTCTGCCTTACAACTCGGACTGGCATGCGATCGAAACAGCCGAAGAAATTCGTGACGTGAAGAGTTACTATTGGGAGTCATCCATGCTTTCTTTCATGGGACGTGTCAACTATACGTTGATGGATCGGTACTTGTTTACTGTAACAGGGCGATATGACGGAACTTCCCGTCTGGCTACCGGCAATCAGTGGGGATTTATGCCGTCGGCAGCTGTCGGCTGGCAGATGAAGAATGAGAATTTCCTGAAAAACGTAGACTGGCTGAATAGTCTGAAACTCCGCGTCAGCTGGGGTAAATCGGGAAACAACAGTATTGACCATGATATTACCTGGACAAAGCTGGACCTGACTCATTATATCTATGGAGGTAAAGGTGAAAATGCTTTCGGATTAGGTGACCGCAAAGGTAACAAAGATCTTCGTTGGGAGATGACCTCGGAGTGGAACTACGGTATTGATTTCGGCTTTCTGAATAACCGTATCAACGGTACGATTGATGTGTATAACCGTACTACGAAAGATTTGATTTTCGCCCGTTCGGTAGGTAACCTCAACGGTTATGGCTCTATCCTTGAGAATATAGGAACGTCCTCCAATAAAGGGGTGGAAATAGGTCTGAACACGGTGAACGTCTCAAAGAAAGATTTTACGTGGAAGACAAATCTGACTTTCTCTCTGAACCGTAATAAGATTGTAGACCTCTACGGTGATAAAAAGGATGACTTGGCTAACCGCTGGTTCATCGGTCAGCCGATGAAGGTGATCTATGATCTGGAAAAGGTAGGAATCTGGCAGACGGAAGATAAGGAACTGGCTGCTAAATACGGACAAGTGCCGGGACATATCCGTGTAGCTGATCTGGACGAGAACTATGTGATTGATGAACGTGACTATAAAGTACTCGGCTCTCCGTCACCCGACTGGACAGCGGGTATGACCAATACCTTTACTTACAAGAACTGGGATTTGTCTTTCTATATGTATGCACGTATCGGTGGCACCTACAATGATGATTTCACTTATATGTTTACCGCATGGGATAATGAACACTGGAACAAACTGAATGTGAAGTACTGGACTCCGGAAAACCACAGCAATGAGTACCAGCAGATCGGTGCGCAATCCTACCATACTCAGGTATTAGGTAAGATTTCCGGTTCGTTTCTGAAAATACAGAATATCACGTTGGGATATACTCTTCCGGAAAACTGGATGAAGAAGATGAAAATGAAAAATGCACGTGCTTACATCAATGTGCAGAATCCGTTTACTTTCACCGACTATCTCGGTCCGGATCCCGAAACGATTGGTGAAGACGTATACAAGTCTTTGTCACTTTATCCGATGACATTTACTTTTGGAGTGAATTTAACCTTCTAAATACTTGAAACCTTATGAAACGAGTAAAAGAACAAATTAAATATTTGGCACTGTTAGCAATCTGTTTGCTAAGCGGATGCTCCGATTTTCTGGATAGTTATAACCCTTCGGCAGTAACGGACGATTTCTATAATACTAAAGAAGGACAACAGAAATTGTTGACAGATATCAATGCCCGTTACCGCAATGTTTTCAATACAGGCGAATTGCAGTATTACGGAACTGATATCTACATGGCTATCTCCGAAGAACCTGCCGAACGTATGTTCAACGGCTATGACAAGACTTTCAACTCCACCGCTCCGATTGTTGGCGATTATTGGAAAGTACTCTATAAGATTGTGCAGGAAAGTAACATCCTGCTGAATCGCTGCACACCGGATATTGCAGGAAGCGATTATACTTCGCTGACCGCACAAGCCCGCTTTTTCCGGGCGATGGCTTACTATTATCTGGTAGAAACATTCGGTCCCGTACCTTTGCTCACCGAAGAGAATACAAGCGTTATCCAGCAGGCGGAACGTACCGGTGAACAGGCTATTTACACTTTCATCATTACCGAACTGAATGATATAAAGGATAAACTGGACATGACCACGATTTCAGCCGGAAAGGTAACGAATGCCGCAGTCATTCACTTTTTAGGGAAAATGTATCTGACACGTGCTTACAAATCCTTTGCTGAAACAGACGACTTCTCCAATGCAGCAACGACATTTGATTTGCTGGTAGAGAATCCGGCCTCCGGTTATGCTTTGCAGGAAAACTATGCTGCTTTGTTCGATGAAAACAATCAGGCTAATTCGGAAGTGATCTGGGCGATTCAATATGGACTGGATAAGAACTATCGGGGGGATGGAAATCCGCAACAGGCACAGTTCGGATTTAATATTGTAGCATTGGAGCCGGATCTGTTCATTAAGAATCAGAATGATTACTCTAGTGTTTCCCGTAAATACTGGGTGAATCCGAAAGCGCACGAGCTTTATACCGACCCGGAAGCGGATACCCGTTATGATGCGACGTTCAAACGTGAATATTACATAAACAATCCGGATAATGCTGATTACGGTAAGCTGGGAATCTATTTCCCCCGTTGGAACGATAAATCGGGTATGAGTAATAACGCGAAAAGGTTTTATCCGTTCAAGCAGGACGATGAATATGTGTGGTATCCGCAATCTACGGCACTTCCTGTATTAGAAACTGCTTCAGATCGTATGCCGATGGTACGTAAGTTCAGCGATACCAAGATACAATGGGGCGAAGGCGGTTCTCGTGAAGATGTCATTTTCCGCTTGGGTGATACCTATCTGTTGTGTGCTGAGGCTTATCTGGGTGCCGGAAACAAGAAATTGGCATTGGAACGCATCAACAGTATACGTAAGCGTGCCGCTAAAGATGCGACCGCTTATGAAGCAATGAAGCTGACAGATCTGGATATAAACGTTATCATGGATGAACGTGCCCGTGAGTTGATGGGAGAGCATGACCGCTGGTTTGACTTGAAACGTACTCAGACATTGCTGACACGTGTACCTGCATACAATCCGTTTGTGGTGAAGTATGATAATTTGAACAAGAACCATCTGGTACGCCCCATTCCGCAAGATGAACGGAACAAGGTAGATGGATTATCGCAGAATGAAGGTTATTGATTAATGGTTAACTAACAAATGAAAGAAATAATTATGAAAATGACTATATGTGGTGCTGCACTGTTGCTCAGCTTGACAATGGCTAGTTGTGAAGTGTACGAATCGCCGGAAATCAATCAAGGATTGAACGAAGAAAACAACACGTCCCTTTATACAGATGCTTATGATCCGATCAGTAATGTGGGTCAATACTATATGCCGGAAATGAAGGTGAAACCGAAGAAATACTGGAATTGTGTGGAAGTCGTAACGGTAGGCAGCCGTAATGAACTGGGACAAACAGAAAAAGTACGCGGATTACAGTACCACCTGATGTGTCAGTCATTAGCCGGTCTGGCTAATCGTGCCGTAGAACAGGGAACAAGTGAAATAGCTGTTTGGCTGCACGATCACGGTGGCAGTGATTCCTATAAACTGTCTAAGCAGGCACTCGAAGATATGGGTATCCACGAACAGGGGATGCAGAGCGGACTGGAACTGGCACGTAATGATTATGGTCCGTCCGACGGAGTGACTATTCAGCTGAAAGGTATGTTTGACGGATATGTCTTGACGGATATTGAGCATAATCCGGAGAGTGGTGTTGTAGCTTCCGTTGCTTCTCATGTTTATAATTCTATTATTGTGGATGTCCGTGACAAGGAATATTATGAAGAAGCAGGATATACCATGAAATATGATGCAAGAAGCAAAACTACTGCACAGGCATGGGCGGAGTTCAAAGACAAATGCAGCAACAAAGCATTGGTGATCATGCCTGTACAAACCGGTGAATTGCGTGAGTTTGCTATTAAGAATGAACTTTTCGTATTGAACTTGAATAAGCGTCAGGGCAGTTCGGCTGGCGGACAGAATACGGCTTTGCTGAAAGAAATCCTTGCCTGGCTGGAACCGAATGCACCTGTCTACGGATGGGAACAGGGAGTAAGTGAAGATGCTTTTGTCGATTTGGTTTCCAAAAGCGGTCATCCGATGATCCCTTGTGACTGGAGTTACAATCATTCCTTGACTTCATTGCTTTATTCTCAACGTCAGAAATCGACATTGGCTCGCGTGAAGAATCCGCAGTTTCTGGATTATACAAAGAAAAAGAATTTCGTTTCTTTCTTCCTTTCCGATGGTGACAATATTCAGTGGATGATGAATGACTTTAAAGATTTCTATAATGCGGCGGAGTCGGAAGAAGTACGGATGACGTATGGTATTGCTGCTTCAGTGCTTCCGATGATGGCACCGGCACAATTCGATAATCTGCTGAGTCAGCAAAAGCCGAATTGCTCTATTTTGGAAATGCTGGGAGGCGGTTACTATTACGTAGACAATTATAGCGAGAATGGCGACCGGGCGAAGAATTTGAAAGTCGTGGCAGAACGCCTTTCGGCGCATATGCGTCAACATCGTGTGAAACTGCTGGGTGTAATGGCTATGAACGTAAAATCAGAGGCTGCCAAAGAAGCATTTCAGGCTTATGTAGATGCCAATGACCAGTTGGAAGGTATCGTAGCGCTTCAGTATAGTCCTTATGCAGGAGGTGAAGGAGACATTATTTGGGTAACGAATAAAGCAGGGTATGATATCCCGGCCATTACGGTGAAATACTCTTTGTGGAATTTTGGAAACCGGAATGCGGAACGTGAAGGTACCCCTGCCTATATTGCCGGAAGATTGAAACAGGAAGCACAGCAGGAAAGTTTTTCTGTCGTATGTGTGCATGCATGGAGTAATTTCTCCGATCACGGACAGACGGAAGACCCGCTGATTGAGAACCAGTCCGGGGATATTCGTGGAGCCGGAGCGGCAAAGCTTTGTGCAGGACATCTGAACGATAGTTTTGAAGTCGTAAATATGCAGGAACTGGTGTGGCGTTTGCGTATGAGCCAGCGTCCGGAACAGACGAAGAAGTATCTGAGTGAGGTATTTTAATTAACCTGAGTTTCACAGGCTTTCTGCATGGTTTTCTCTGTTTTAACGTGGAAGGAGAAGTGATACAGAAGGCTTGTGAAACTTAAGCAAATAATAATAGATATGGTTACAAGATTGTTTTTCTTATCAATCTGTTTTCCTTTTCTGCTCACTTCGTGTCAGCAGTCAAAGAAGACGGTAGAGTTTGTAGACTACGTGAATCCTTTGATGGGTACCGAGTCTACTTTTGCGTTTTCGCATGGTAATACTTATCCTGCTGTGGCGGTACCTTGGGGGATGAACTTCTGGAGTCCGCAGACGGGGGAGAATGGCAGCGGATGGATGTATACGTATACTGACAGTCTGATGCGCGGTTTCCGGCAGACACATCAGCCTAGTCCCTGGATAAATGACTATGGTACATTTTCCATTATGCCGCTTGCCGGAGAACTGAAAATGAGTCACAAAGAACGTCTGGTTCCGTTCTCACATCAACAGGAGAAAGCGACTCCTTATAACTACAGTGTTACATTCAATAACGGATTGCAGACGTCTCTTTCTGCTACTTCCCGCGGAGCTGTATTCGAGGTCTCTTTCCCCGAAAAGGAAGATCAGTATGTAGTGGTAGATGCATACAACGGAGGAAGTTCAATAACGATTGAACCGGAAAAACGGTTGGTAAAAGGTGCGACACGTTATAATAACGGAGGTGTGCCGGATAACTTCGCTAATTACTTTATGATGGAATTCAGTCATCCCGTCATAGAATACGGTACTTACAATGGAGATACTTTGTTGCACCATCAAACCGATGTAGCGGCCGATTATACCTGTGCCTATCTGAAATTTGATGTTCCGGCAGGTGAAAAGCTGACCATACGTACAGCCTCTTCTTTTATCAGTCCCGAACAGGCTGCCATCAACTTTAATCGTGAAGTAGCTGATGCGGATGTACAACTGATCAGCGGGAAAGCCCGTGAACAGTGGAATAACTATCTCGGACGTGTAGAAGCGGAAGGAGGAACAGACGAACAACTTCGTACCTTCTATTCCTGCCTGTATCGTACATTACTTTTTCCACGTGAGTTCTATGAGTTTGATTCACAAGGAAATCCTGTTTATTACAGTCCTTATGACGGTAACGTGCATGATGGTTATATGTATACTGACAATGGTTTCTGGGATACGTTCCGTGCGGTTCATCCGTTATTCACATTGCTATATCCGGAAGTTTCGGAACGTGTGACGCAATCTATCATTAATGCTTATAATGAAAGTGGCTTTATGCCCGAATGGGCGAGTCCCGGTCATCGTGGTTGTATGATTGGCAATAACTCTGTTTCCTTATTAGTCGATGCATGGATGAAGGGGATACAAACGGTAGATGCCGAAAAAGCTCTGGAAGCGATGATTCATCAGACACAAGCCCGTCATGCGGAAATAGCTTCTGTAGGGCGTGACGGCTTCGAGTATTATGATAAGCTCGGTTATGTACCTTATCCGGAAGTTCCCGAAGCTACAGCCAAAACACTCGAATATGCTTATGCTGACTGGTGTATTGCCCGCTTTGCGGAATCGCTGGGCAAACAGGATATCGCAGACCAGTATTACCAGAAAGCCCCAAATTACCGCAATCTCTATTATCCGGAACATGGTTTTATGTGGACAAAAGATGCCAAAGGCAACTGGCGTGATCGTTTTGATGCTACGGAATGGGGCGGTCCTTTCACAGAAGGAAGTTCCTGGCACTGGACTTGGAGTGTGTTTCATGATCCGGAAGGCTTATCCGAATTGATGGGCGGACATGAACCGATGATAGCCCGACTCGACTCTATGTTTGTGGCTCCGAACACCTATAACTATGGAACCTATGGTTTCGTTATCCACGAAATAGCTGAGATGGTTGCCTTGAATATGGGACAATACGCGCATGGTAACCAACCGGTGCAGCATGCCATTTACTTGTATGATTATATCGGTCAGCCCTGGAAAACACAGTACCATCTCCGTAATGTTATGGACAAACTTTACAATTCCGGAAGTAAAGGATACTGTGGCGACGAGGACAACGGGCAGACATCTGCCTGGTATGTATTTTCTGCTATGGGTTTCTATCCGGTTTGTCCGGGAATGCCTGAATATGCGATAGGTTCTCCATTATTTAAAAAGGTAACTCTGCATCTTCCCGAAGGGAAAAACTTCGTCGTTTCAGCAGCAGATAATGCGGCAGACCGTCCATACATAAGGAAAGCTCTGTTGAATGGACAAGAATTCACACGCAACTATCTGACGCATGATGAACTGAAACAGGGCGGAGAACTGAATCTGTCGATGGACAGCGTACCGAATCAGCAAAGAGGTACCCAACCGGCAGACTTCCCATATTCTTATTCCAAGTAGTTTCAATAGGTTTTAGTATACTTTTCATTGACCGATACGGAGAGAATCTTAATTGATTTGATCTGTATCGGTCATACAATAGGAATTTAAAGTCAGGCTTTGTCTTTGCTGTTTCTTTTGTTACCTTTGTGCATCTAATATGAGGTTTATGATACATTCTCTTCCATCTTCCGAACCCTTGACGGCACAAAAGCTTTTCTCAAAGCTTTATGTTTCCTACTATGCCCGTTTGGTTCGTTTCGCTTCCCTTTATGTAGGAGCTATGGGAGACGCAGAGAATATAGTACAAGATTTTTTCCTCTATTTATGGGAACGTAAAGAGATACTTCCGGAACTGCAACAGCCCGATGCATATCTTTTCTCCGCTGTCAAGCATCGCTGTCTGAACTTCCTTCGTTCACAACTTTCTATAGTAGACCGCAGGCAGCCGCTTTCTGATATTATGGAGCAGGAGTTTAAACTGAAACTTTATAGTCTGCAACTACTTGATGACTCTCAAATGTCGATAGATGAAGTAGAAAAACAGATCTGCCGTGCAATTGATAGCTTACCGGAACGTTGCCGGGAAATATTTGTCATGAGTAAGCTGAAGGGTATGAAATATCGTGAAATAGCCGAATCCCTTGGCATTTCGCAGAATACGGTAGAAGGTCAAATGGCTATCGCTTTGAGGAAACTTCGGGAAGAATTGCGTCATTGTATGCCTTTGCTGCTTCTATTGAGCGTATAAGGATAAATCGCCTATGTATTGTCTTTGCTTCAGTCCATTCCATATACTTTAGTCAAGCTGAGTACTAATTTGCAGCTTATAATGAATGAATTTAGTTCCGGTTGCTTATAAATCTATTCGTCTGACAGTTGTTGAACTTTCGTCTGACAGTTGTTGAACTTTCGTCTAACAACTGTCAGACGAAAGTTCAACAACTGTCAGACGATTAAATTTAAGTATAATGAATACTAAATCTGTGTACATCAAGAATTAAATCTTAGAGTAAATCCGAACAGATTAGTTCGTTTCAAAACAGTTCTTAGCTTAAACTTATTGGATTTTACTTCCCTTCCTTGATTTTTTTTCATTTTCCTTTGGTGGTAAATGTAAGTTGCTGTGTCTTCTTATTAAAAGCGCGCAATATGATGAATGAGAAATGGAATCAATACTTTTTCGGAGAACCGACCGAAGAGGAAAAACGGGAGCTTTTTCAGGAACTGGAAAAGAACGAAGATATGAAACGGGAATTTGCAGAAATGCAAAATATCGTAGGTCTGTCCGGATTATTACCCAGAGAAGATGATTCTTTGAAAGGCGAACGGAATCTGGAAGCAATGATGAACCGTCAGGAGAAAAAGCTGAGGCGGAAACGGGTGTTGCAAATCGTGCGGTATACTACTTCGGCAGCCGCTATGATTGCTCTGACGTGGATGCTCGCCTGGTATATGTTTGTTGGCTCGGAGACTCCTTCTTATACGGAGATTACAGTTCCGAAAGGGCAACGGGTACATTTAACCCTTCCGGATGGTAGTGAGGCATGGTTGAGTTCGCTTTCTACGTTGAAGTGGCCTTCTGTTTTTTCGTCCGATGCCCGTACGGTAGAACTGGATGGAGAGGGGTTTTTCACTGTGACAAAGGATGCTTCCCGTCCTTTTACAGTGCAGACGCAGAAGTATGATGTAAGAGTGCTTGGTACGGAATTTAATGTGTATGCTTATAGTAACAGTGAGAAGTTTGAGACAGACTTGCTCTCGGGTAAAGTGAGGGTTAGCTCTACCGGATTTCCAGAAGAATCGGTGAATTTATTGCCTGACGAGAAAGTATCTTTGGTAGATGGAAAACTGGTAAAGTCTTCTTCTCATTTTGGAGGAAAGGAATATCGTGAACAAGGAATTTATGACTTTGAAGAATTACCGTTGGGCGAAGTGCTGGAAAGATTGGAGCAATGGTATGATATTCATTTTACTGTAGATGATCCATCTCTGTTGAGTAAGATTATTTCGGGTAAGTTCCGGCAAAGCGATCAGATTGAAACGATTCTGAAAGCAATTAGCCGTGCGGACTTATTTGAGTACAAAATACTGTCACAGCGAGAGATAACGATATATTAATAATCTGATTAAAATTTAATGCCTATGTAACACAACGGAGTAGAATAAAACGAAAGTAAATAGACATCAAAATGAGGAATAAAAAGGGGGAAAGTGGTGCAACACTCTCCCCAATTCCTCAGCTATTAATACTTTCTCTGTTTCACGTTTTTGTGAACCTAAAATAAAGTACTAACAAAACCACTTAGCAAAGTTATGAAAAAAATCTTTTCACTGCTCGCTTTGGTCCTGTTTATTAACCTTTTTACATACCAGGCCCAGGCACAGACAGCAGTTGTGAATATTAATAAAACTTCGGTTTCGCTAAAAGAACTGATTCAAGAAGTCGAAAAACAGGCCGGATATTTGTTTGTCTACGGAAAAGACATCAATATCGAACAGAAAGTAAAAATCAATGCCCGGAATAAACAGGTAAAAGCATTGCTTGAAAATGTATTGCCGCAAATAGGGCTGACGTATGAATACGCCGACAACTACATCTCATTGAAGAAAACGCAGGTAGAGAAAAAATCAATAGGTAAAAAAATAATAGTCAAAGGAACCGTAGTAGACAAAAGTGGCGAGCCTATTATCGGAGCTAACATCATGGAGCAGGGAAGTGCTTCTAATGGTACGATCACAGATATCGATGGTAAATTCACGTTATCCTTGCCTTCCAATTCGGTATTAGCGGTTACGTATGTGGGTTTTTCCACAAAGAATATTCCGGTGAACAATCAGAATGCCATTCAGATTGTGATGGAAGAAGATTCTGAAATTCTGGAAGAAGTAGTGGTTGTGGCTTACGGTACGCAGAAGAAGATTTCTTCTACAGCTGCTGTATCAAGCATGAAGACTAAAGATGTAGCGCAAAAGCCGGTTATCAATATTTCTAATAGTTTGGCAGGTCGTATGGCGGGAGTCATTGCAAAACAAGGATCGGGAGAACCGGGAGCTGATGGTTCTGATTTGAGAATCCGTGGTGTGGCTACATTAGGGAACCAATCTCCATTGGTCGTAGTGGATGGAGTTCCCCGTGACTTTTCACGTATCGATCCGAATATGATCGAGGATATTACTATCCTGAAAGATGCAGCTGCCGTAGCTCCTTATGGTATGGCCGGTGCCAATGGGGTAGTATTGGTAACAACAAAAAAGGGAAAAAGCGGTGCTCCGGTACTTTCATACAATGGATATATCGGTTTTCAGAACCCGACCCGCATCACTGACCAGGTTAATTCGTATGAATATGCTTTGATGAAAAACGAAGCGGCTATGAATGCAGGTTATCCCAATTATTATGCCTACTCACAGCATGATCTGGAAATGTACCGGAAAACCTGTGCCGGAGACCCCGATGCCGATCCTGACCGTTATCCTAATAGCAACGGTCTGCGTGACTTGGTACAAAACAATTCTGTGATTACGAATCACAACTTGCAATTATCCGGTGGTAGCGATAAATTCCAGTACTACGTATCTTTAGGATATTCTTATCAGGAAGGAATGTGGAGTACTACCGATTACCAGCGTTTTAATCTGCTGGCTAATTTAAGCGTGGATGCCACCAAATATACGAAAATCAGTTTAAGTCTGGGTGGATGGCACGAAAAGAAGAATTATCCGGGTGCCGATACAGGCGACATCATGTATCAGGCATATCGTACACCTCCTATCTCTGCTATACAGTACTCGAATGGTCTGTGGGGACAATATGTAGGTAAGTCACTTTTCGGGCTGACCTATCGTAGCGGATATCGTCAGGAGCCGGCCGACCAACTGAATACTTCTCTCTCCATAGAGCAACAGCTTCCCTTCATTCAAGGGTTAAGCATCAAAGGAGTAATCAACTACGATCCGTATCGTGTGAAGAAAAAGAAATATCTGACACCGATACCTGTATACACACTGGATGCATCACAAACTCCGTATCAATTCGTGGAAGGATTCCAGGGACCGGAGAAACCGAATCTGGAACAATCGTTTGAAGAAAGCGTGAGCATGACTTATCAGGGAATGATTAATTACTCACGGACTTTCGGCAAGCATACGGTTACTGGACTCGGAGTTATTGAAGCACGCGAAAGAAACGTATGGAATATGAGTGCCAAACGTCTGAATTATAATATTAACATAGATGAAATCAATGCGGGAAGCAGTGACCCTGCCGATATCAGCAACGGTGGTACGTCTTGGAAAGAACGTCAGGTAGGTTATGCATTCCGTTTGGGATATAATTATGATAACCGTTATATGGCGGAAGTTTCCGGTCGTTATGACGGACACTACTATTTTGCTCCAGGCAAACGTTTTGGTTTCTTCCCTGCTTTCTCACTGGGATGGAACTTGCGGGAAGAATCCTTTATGAAAGATGTCGAATGGATGGATAAACTGAAATTGCGTCTTTCTTATGGTGAGTCCGGAAATTTGGCTGGTAGTTCCTATCAATATATGAGTGATTACGGATTCGGAAACGCTGTAAACTTTGGCGGTGTACCTATGATGGGTATGTGGGAGAACTTGCAGGGGAACCCGAACATTACTTGGGAGAAAGCTAAGAAGTTTGACTTCGGTGTGGAGTTTTCCGTATTGAACGGTATGTTTTCTCTGGAAGCTGACTATTTCTATGAGAAGCGTTCGAATATGCTGATGGCTCCGAATGCATTGGTTCCGGCAGAATATGGTATTCCTTTGTCACAGGTCAATGCGGGAAGTATGCACAATCAAGGTATTGATTTATCTCTGAATTTCAACAAACGTATCGGCAAAGACTGGATGATCAGTGCAAAAGGTACTTTCACTTTCGCACGTAATATTCTGGATGAAGTATTTGAGACGGAAGCCACCTTTAATAATCCGAATCGTCGCAGAACAGGACGTCCCGACGGAACAATGTTCGGATACAATGCTTTGGGGTACTTTACTTATGACGACTTCAATCCTGACGGTTCCTTAAAGGCCGGCATCGCTACTCAACCTTGGGGACAGGTATATCCGGGTGATTTGCGCTACGAAGATTTAAGCGGTCCTAACGGCGTGCCTGATGGAAAGATTGACGAACACGACCAGACAGTGATCGGCTTCTCTAACTGGGCGCCCGAAATTATTTTCGGTCTGGCTCCTACTGTCCAATGGAAGAACTTCGACCTGAACGCATTGATTCAAGGGGCTACCCGTACCAGTATCTCATTGGGTGAGACTTTGGTAATGCCTTTCTTTGATTCCGGTTCGGCTACTAAGTTACAATTCAGTGATCACTGGACGCCGGATAACACGAACGCACCTTATCCCCGTCTGACCAGTGAAGTAACGGTGAATAACCATCGTCAACCTTCTTCGTGGTGGGTACGTGATGCTACTTATATCCGTTTGAAGAGTATTGAAATCGGTTATACCTTGCCTCGTTCGGCACTGAACTTTATTGGTATCAGCTCTGCCCGTGTATATGCTTCCGGACAAAACCTCTGGACATGGACTCCGTTTATGAAAGAGCTGATCGACCCGGAAGCCAAATCCGCTAATGGTAAATACTATATGCAGCAGGCTGTATATGCTTTTGGTTTGAATATTACTTTTTAATTAGTTAACCATCATAACAAGATAGAATATGAGAATACATAATATAATAAAAACAGTTTGCCTGGCAGGCTCATTAGCCTTGCTGTCTGCCTGTGAAGACTGGCTTGAAATAGAGCCGAAAGACCGTTTTGGAGATACAACGGTCTGGGGATCGGAAGAAAATGCCGATATGTTTCTGAATGATATCTATAATCAGTTGCCGCATCTGAACAATGAAACACAGAATCTGGACCAATATTCGGATAATTCATACGTAGGTGCGGAATGGATGAATGCCCGTACAACGATTTATACCGGAGCATTATCTCCTACCAGCTGGATACCCGGCCCCTGGGATATGTGGAAATGGGGACGTCAGAATAATGACGACGCCAAAGGACAGTATGAGCGTATCCGTTCCTGCAATCTTTTCATTACGAAAGTAACAGAATCCGATTTCTCGGCAGAATATAAGAAAGAACGCCTTGCAGAAGTGCGTTTCCTGCGTGCCTGGTTCTATCACTATCTTTGGATGGCGTACGGTGGTGTGCCTATCATCACGGAAGTGCTGGATAATAACGTGAGTACGGATATCTTTTATCCGCGTGAGACTGCACAGAAAACATTTGAGTTTATCGACAAAGAGTTGGACGAGATTAAAGATGATCTTCCTCCGCGCCGTAGCGGTTCCGATCTGGGGCGTGCTTCCAAAGGAGCAATTCTGACACTGAAAGGATGGGTGGAACTGTTTCATGCCAGTGAATTGCGTAATCCGGGCAAAGACAAGAAACGCTGGGAAGCAGCTGCGGCTACCTTGAAAGATGTAATTGACTTACAGGTCTATCATCTGCAACCGACTATTTTGGACCTTTGGACAGAAGCTACCAACAATAACGATGAAGTGATCTTCGACTTCCAGATGTCTAAGCAGAATGGAGGGCGTCGTGAAGGTCTGTTCGGTCCGGTGTTTGTAAAAGGAGTACAGTCCAGTTGGGGAAATATGCAGCCTACACAGGAACTGGTTGACGACTATTGCATGGCCAACGGATTGCCTATCACTGATCCTGCATCCGGTTACAATAAGAATAATCCTTATAAAAATCGTGAGAAACGCTTCTACCAGAGCATCCTGTATGATGGATCTATGTGGCAGGGGGAAGAGATTATTACTCGTGTAGGAGTAGGTAGTCCCAATGAGATTGATACTTCTTCGGATAGTGACGTTACGAATACGGGATACTACACTCGTAAAACGATTGATGAATCCGTGAATGGAGCGGACAATCTGCAAATGAGCAACGGAATGGCAAATTATATTTTCTTCCGTTATGCAGATGTGTTGCTGATGTATGCAGAAGCTTCTTTGGAAGCGGGAGATAAACCGACTGCCATCGAATATCTGGATATGGTGAGAACACGTGGAGATAATATGCCTTCTATCGGCGATACTTATCCGCAGGGAATCACAGAAAATCAGTTGCGGGAAATCATTCGGAGAGATCGCCGTATAGAATTGGCATTTGAAGATAAGCGTTGGTGGGACATTCTTCGCTGGAAGATTTGTGATGGTGAAAACGGAGTGATGAATAAACCGATTGGTGGTATGAAGATAGAAGATACCAATGGAGATGGTGTGTGGGAATACAATTATCATGAAGTTGGTAAACGTACCTTCCTGCCACGTATGTATTATCAGCCCATTCCGCAGTATGTGATAGACAAGAATCCGGTGATCCGCGAGCAAAATGGTGGTGAAGACGGATGGGTAAACGGGCAGAATCCCGGATATTAATAAAGAATGTAAACCTTGAAAGATTATTCGTATGAAACTAAATAGATTTGTCATGGCGGCAAGTGCGGTACTTTGTTCGTTTGCCTTGCTGAGTGGATGTAGTGATGATGATGTTTGTAAAGTATATATTCCGGAAGCCAAAACTTTGCAGATTAAAAACTTCGATTTGGGTGAAGAACTGAGAGAAGTATTTCATGTGGCTGTGACTGCCAGTGACTATGTGACCCGTTCCGGTAAGGAAGTGGGAGGAGATGTAAAGGTACAGTTGACTGTGGATGAGGCGAAGGTGCAGGAGTATAATTCTTTGTGTGGGACAGACTATCCTTTGCTTCCTTCCGATTGCTATACGCTGACAACAGAAACTGTGATTCCGGCCGGGGAGAGTTCTTCTGCCGATCTGGTGCTTACGGTAAATGCACAGGGAAAAATCCAGCCGTTTGATTCTTATTTGTTGCCGGTCACTATCACTTCGGTAGAAGGTGCGCAGGCGGATCATATTCAGCAGACAGTATATTACCTTTTGAGTGGTGCGGAGGATGTATGGGCGATGCCATTGGCCGACCGCAGTGCATGGCAGGTAGTAGAAGTTTCTTCGGAAGAGACGAGCGGCGAAGGGTCGGATAACGGTCACGCTATCCACGCTTTTGACGGACTGAAAGGAACTTTCTGGCATACACAATGGAAAGGCAACGAGCCTCAGCCACCACATCATATCGTAGTAGATATGGGGCAGGAAGTGAAAATGCTGGGCTTTCAGTATGTATCCAGAGATCATGGTGAAGCATGGCCGCAGGAGATGACGATGGAAACCAGTCTGGATGGCTCGAAGTGGGAGTCGGCAGGAACTTACAGCGACCTTCCTGCGGGGGCAAAAGAGGAATTCCGTTCCTATTTTCCGGGATTTAAGCAGGCACGTTATTTCCGTCTGACAATAACTGCCGTGTATAGTGGCAAATGGGCAACAGTGGTAGCAGAGATTAATGCGATTTCTATTATTAAATAACAGAAAAAACGATTACCATGAAAAAATACATTTATATACTTTTGACGTTCTGTCTGTTAATCTCCTGTATGGAAGATCCGACGGCAGGTGTGGTCGTTCCTAAATATACTCCGTCTACCGAGAATCCGGGAGGTCCGGGTGAAGAACCGGGTGATGGGCTGATAGATCCGGCAGAACCGCTGGACAGGGGATTTATGCATCTGAAAGGTCGTGAACTGAAATCCCTGAATTCTATTTCCATCACAGGACTGAATGATGGCGAGAAAGTAATTCTTTCCACTTTGGCAGGGCTTGCGGCAAGAGTGACGGGCGATCAGGTTTATATCAATGAAGGAGGTCCTTCTTCCGTATGGTTGAAGCAGATGCAGAATAAGTACGGAATTCCGGTAAATACTTATAATGCTTTGGCTCCGTTGGTACAGCATTATGTAGAAACCGGAGTGATCAAGGGGTATATTGTCTATACGCCTTATTCGGAAGGACAATCTCATTCGATCAATGTAGCTACTTCTTTATGTGGGTTGCTTCGGGGGATTGCGGTACCGGAATCTCTTGTCGATAAGGTAAAGGCAATGGGAGTGACAACCGAACTTATGGACGTAAGGTCTTATGATGAGAAGTGGTTGTACGAGAATTATAAAGACCAGTTGGACAAGAGTCTTGCAGCCGATATGAAACCGGAAATCTTCCATCACCTGCGCGATTATATCACAATGACCAATGCTTTTGCTTTTTATGACTACAATGCGCGCAGGGATTGGTCATGGCGTACTTCTATACTGAAAGATCTGGATAAAGGAGCTTATTGTTTCGGTTATTATGATCTGGATGAATGGGGCATGGTGAATAATGCTTCTCAATTGGGTGTTTCTATGTTGCCGACCGATCAGGCGGCTAATCTGGCCACGTTGAGTAGTATATATGATACAACAGGACTGAAACAGCGTCCGGCAACTAAAGAAGTGGTTACCGAAGAGAATGTGCACTATGTGACATTCCTCGTCAGTGACGGTGATAATATTGCGTTTAACCTTTGGGGGCAACAAGGATACATGGATCATGACCTGCACGGTCAATTCCCACTCGGATATACCATTTCACCTTCTCTGTACGATTTGGCTCCGGCTGCTTTACGCTGGTACTATGAGAATAGCAAAGAAGGCGATTACTTTGTAGCGGGTCCGAGTGGCAGCAGCTATATATTCCCGAGTAAGATGTCGGATGCCGACCTGGACGATTATCTGGCTAAGTTGAATGAGTATGTCGATAAGTCAGGCTTGAATATCTGTAATATTCTGGATCAGAAGATTATGGATAATCCGAAAGTTTACAATAAGTATCTGGCTCAGCCTAATATCGATGCGATTTTCTACACAGGATATGGAGAAAAAGGGGATGGAAGAATCAAATTTTCGGATAATGGCAAGCCGGTGATTGAGCAGAGAAGCGTATTATGGGAAGGCATCGACGGTGGCTCGAACAGAGGTGAAGAATCGACTGTCATTTCTCAGATCAATAGCCGCTCTGCCAATCCGCATAGTGCCGACGGATATACTTTTGTATTTGTACATTGCTGGACAAAGAACCAGCAAAGTATCAAAACCGTCATTGATGGATTGAATGACAATGTGCGTGTTGTTCCGGTCGATCAATTCGTGCAGCTGGTGAAACAAAATCTGGGTCCTAAATAAACGAATATACTCGTAAGTTATTTATTATGAACATAAAAGTATTAGTTGCATCGGCAGTTGCTGCATTCAGTTCTCTGCCGGTCATAGCTCAACAAGCACCAGCTCCTTGCGGGTTGGTTCCGAGTGCCCGTCAACTTGAATGGTACAATCGGGAGATGATTGCTTTCTTTCATTTTGGAATCAATACATTTGAAGAATATGTGAATGAAGGTGACGGGAAGGCAAGTACGGCAATTTTCAATCCCACAGCCCTGGATTGCAGGCAGTGGATGCAGACATTAAAAGCAGCGGGGATTCCCGCTGCTATTCTGACTGCCAAGCATGCCGACGGATTTTGCTTGTGGCCTAGCAAGTACACAGATTATAGTGTGAAGAATGCAGCGTGGAAGAACGGTAAAGGAGATGTAGTCCGCGAGTTTGTCGATGCTTGTGAAGAGTATGGATTGAAGGCAGGAATCTATCTGGGACCTCATGACCGTCACGAACACCTTTCACCTTTATATACGACCGAACGCTACAAGGAATATTATGCCCACCAGCTTGGCGAACTGATGAGTGATTACGGTAAGATATGGGAAACATGGTGGGACGGCGCGGGAGCCGACGAATTGACAACGCCTGTTTATCGTCATTGGTATAAGATTGTCCGTGAAAAACAGCCGGATTGCGTTATCTTCGGTACAAAGAATTCTTATCCGTTTGCTGATGTCCGCTGGATGGGGAATGAAGCGGGAGAAGCGGGTGATCCTTGTTGGGCGACGACTGACTCAGTAGCTATTCGTGATGAAGCTCAGTATTACAAAGGTTTGAATGAGGGTATGCTGGATGGTGATGCGTATATTCCGGCAGAAACAGATGTTTCAATACGTCCCAGCTGGTTCTATCATGCCGAAGAGGATAGCCGTGTGAAGAGTGTCCGTGAACTTTGGGATATCTACTGTACCTCCGTGGGGCGTAATAGTGTATTGCTTCTGAATTTCCCGCCCGACAGACGTGGTTTGATTCATTCGACCGATTCGCTGCACGCCGCCTTGTTAAAACAGGGGATTGATGAGACTTTCAGTACGAATCTGTTGAGAGGAGCCAAAGTGAAAGCGACCAATGTACGGGGTGCAAAGTATAGTCCGGAAAAAATGCTGGACAATGAGAAAAACACTTATTTTGCCGGAAAAGACGGAGAGGTAAAAGCGGATATAATTTTTACCTTGCCCAAAACTATTGAGTTTGATTGTCTGATGATCGAAGAAGTTATCGAATTGGGACATCGGACGACGAAGTGGAGTGTGGAGTACACTGTTGATGGCAAAAACTGGATCACCATTCCGGAGGCGACGGACAAGCAGGCCATTGGTCATAAATGGATTGTACGTCTGGCACCGGTGAAAGCAAAGCAGGTACGTTTGCGTATTCAGGACGGTAAGGCTTGTCCGGCTATCCATACTTTTGGCGTATATAAACAGTCACCGGTTTTCAAATTATAATATAAATTAGACTACTAAATGATGCAACGATTAAAAATCTTGGGAAGTGCATTGATTGCACTGTCGTTTTCCGCCTCTGCGGTTGTGGCGCAGCAGTTTGATCCGAAGCAAGGATATGAAATCCATACGGTCAACGGATTAGTGCTAGACAATCAGGAGAGTCTGGATACGAATACGAAAATATTTATCAGTAAGCGGGAGGCAGACAAAGAATCGCAGGTCTGGAACCTGATTCCATGCGAACAAGAGGGATGCTATACGATAACCAGTCCCTTGACTCAAATGAATGTAGATAATAGTGGTAAAGGAAAAGTAGAATGTTCCGTGATTCAATGGTCGGCAGACCCTAAAAATCCGAACCAGCAATGGAAAATAACGGCTTTGCCGAATGGGAATTACGTATTAACCAATGTCGGGACTGGCTATAACTTAGGATTTCCTGATGCCGGACTGGTCGGAGAGCCTGTCTTTCAGTTAGAACCGGAAGCTTCGAAAAGTAACCAGCAGTGGCAGATACGGAAATCGAACCTGAAAGTAGTGGCGGAAGCCTTGAAAACAACGAGTCATAATGACTGGGAAAATGAACGTATCTATGCAATCAATAAAGAAGAAGGCAGGGCTACATTTATTCCTTTCGCCAATTCGGAAGAGATGAAGGCGGATCCCGCTTATACCCGTCCTTGGGAGCGTACCCGCTCTTCCCGTTATCTGCTGTTGAATGGAAACTGGAAGTTTAACTGGGTGAAACAACCTTCGGAACGTCCGGTGGATTTCTATAAAACGAGTTATGATGTCTCTGGCTGGAAAGAGATTCCTGTTCCCTCCAACTGGGAGATGCACGGATATGGTACACCTATTTATACCAATATTACTTATCCCATCCGTAACAATCCTCCTTTTATACAGGGGCAGCGTGGATATGCTGTAGAGAAAGAGCCGAATGCGGTAGGATCTTATCGCCGTGAATTTGCTCTTCCTGCCGACTGGAAAGACAAAGAAGTCTTTATCCATTTCGATGGAATTTATAGTGCAGCTTATGTATGGATCAACGGTAAGAAAGTCGGTTATTCGCAAGGGTCCAGTAATGATGCAGAATTTCGTATCACTCCTTACGTCAAAGCGGGTAATAATACGGTTGCCGTAGAAGTTTACCGCTGGTGTGACGGCAGTTTCCTTGAAGATCAGGATATGTTCCGTTTAAGTGGTATTCATCGGGATGTTTATTTGGTAGCCAGTCCGAAAGTTCGTCTACGTGACATTCACCTGACTTCTCAGATCAGCGACCGTCTGGATAAAGCGGAACTGAAAGTGAAAACGGATGTGCATAATTACGGAAAGAAAGTACAGGAAGCTACCGTACGTGTCTCTTTGCTGAATACGGAAGGAAAGCCTGTGAGTTCGTTTATCATACCTACCGGTAAGATAACTGGTGGACAGGAAAACGTCTGTGAAGGTACGACTACGATTCGCGACCCTCGGTTATGGAGTGCTGAGACTCCTTCTCTGTATACCGTCCAACTGGAACTGCTTGATGCCGCAGGCAATGTGCTTGAAGCGACGAGCCAGCAATATGGTTTCCGTAAGATAGAGATCCGGAATAATAAGGTGTATATCAACAATGCATTGATCCTTTTTAAAGGAGCCAACCGGCATGACATACATCCGCAGTTTGGAAAAGCTGTTCCGGTGGAAAGCATGATAGAGGACATTCTTCTCTTTAAGCGTTTCAATCTCAACACGATTCGTACCAGTCATTATCCGAACGATCCGAAGATGTATTCGCTGTATGATTATTATGGCTTGTACGTCATGGATGAGGCCGATATTGAGTGTCACGGCAATATGTCGCTGTCAAACCGTGAAAGTTGGGAAGGAGCTTACGTCGACCGGATGGTGCGTATGGTGGAACGGGATAAGAATCATCCTTCGGTCATTTTCTGGTCAATGGGCAATGAGTCCGGTGGTGGTCGTAACTTTGAGGCTACCTATCAGGCAGCCAAAGCGATAGACGACCGTTATATCCATTATGAAGGAATGAACGATGTGGCCGATATGGATTCCCGTATGTATCCTTCGATTGAAAGTATGATCGAACAGGACGAGCAACCCCGTAACAAGCCTTATTTCCTTTGTGAATATGCTCATGCGATGGGCAACGCCATCGGTAATCTGGAAGAATACTGGGATTATATCGAGCATCATTCGAAACGTATGATCGGAGGATGCATCTGGGATTGGGTGGATCAGGGCATTAATATGCCCGGACAGCCTGCCGATCATTATTATTTTGGAGGCAGCTTCGGTGATCGCCCTAACGACAATGATTTCTGTTGTAACGGGATTGTGACGGCTGATCGTCAAGTTACTCCTAAGTTGTGGGAAGTGAAGAAAGTCTACCAATATATCACATTGGAACCGAATGCTGAAAACAGTATCGGCGTTCGTAACCGCTATGTTTTCCTGAATCTGCATGATTTTAATCTGCGCTATGTGATTTTGAAAGATGGTGTGCCGATAGCGGAAGAAGAGTTCAGCCTACCCGATGGTAAGCCTGGAGAGCATCGTGCGGTGCAGATACCTTATTCCCGCTATTTAACTTCAGAAGGTGAATATTATTTGAACCTTGAAATAAAACTAAAGAAGGATTGCGTATGGGCAAAAGCCGGACATATCGTAGCTACGGAACAACTTTTGCTTCAAAAATCCCCGAATACCGGGCTATAGCCGGTAGCAGTTTCCGCCTCATCTAAAGAATCTCTGTTTAAGGTGGTGGAAGAGGAGAAGCGTTATTTGTTCTTCCGCCGTCCCGGTGTAGAAATCACCTTTGATAAGAAAGAAGGCAAGTTGACCGGTATCCGTTATAATGGCGATAATATGCTTCATCTGCGTGAAGGATGGTCGCTGAATACGTTCCGTTTTATCAATAACGATGTGCGTAAATGGCAGGATACCCAAACGGAGGTAATCAGTTTCGACTGGAAATGGTCGGAAGATAATCAGTCGGCAATTGTAACGATTCAGTTGCAGGAAACCGTCGGAGATGTGAAAGTGCCTTATACATTGATTTACCGTTTGTATGGTAATGGTGAAATAGATGTGGATGCTTCTTTTACAACGAATGATGACTTTAATCTTCCCCGTCTGTCGTTACAGGCCTTCTTTAATCCTTCGTTGGAGCAGTTGGAATGGTATGGTCGCGGTCCGATAGAAAATTATCGGGATCGGAAGAATGCGGCTTATGTCGGCAAATACCAGTCTGCTGTCAATGATATGAAAGAGAGTTATGCCCGTTCTCAGACGATGGGTGGGCGTTGTGATACCCGCTGGCTGACTTTGACCAATAAAGCAGGTAAAGGAATCAAGATTACTGCTGCCGATACATTTGATTTCAGTGCTTTGCACTATACGGATAAGGACTTGTTTGAAATCAAGTACGGTCATGCCTTGCCTGATATTTATCGTGCGGAGGTGGTGCTGAATCTGGATTGCATACAGCGTGGTCTGGGTAATGCCAGTTGCGGACCGGGTCCCCGTCCCGCTTATGAAATTCAGAAGAATACAGTTTATAAATATGCTTTCCGCATGTCTCCTTTTTCAAAATAAGGAAAGATTGACAGGATAACAAGGTCTTAATAGTTTGTAGAAAGAGTGAGCAGCCAAATCTTATAAAAGATGGCAACTGCTTACTCTTTTTTTGTATTTAAGGATAGATTCTGTGTTCTTTTCGTACTTTTGTAACATGGACTCTAAATTATATACCACGATGAAACAAAGAATTATATTATTCGGATTAATACTTGTAGGAACAGTAACTTTTGCACAGTCTCCCGAAGAAAAGGGCTTGAACACGATCAACCGTTCTTCTGCCGAAGCAACAATCGGTTTCCTTGCAAGTGATGAATTACAGGGACGTGAAGCCGGATTCCACGGTTCGTATGTCTCCTCTGAGTATATAGCATCTATCTTACAATGGATGGGAATCCAACCTCTGAACGAAAGCTACTTCCAGCCTTTTGATGCTTACCGCAAAGAGCGTCAGAAGAAAGGACGTCTGGAAGTTCATCCGGACTCTGTAGCGAAGCTGAAACAGGAAGTTCATCAAAAACTATCTATGAGGAACGTACTGGCTATGATTCCCGGTAAGAATACGAAGGAATATGTCATCGTAGGCGCTCACTTTGACCATTTGGGGATAGACCCGGCACTTGACGGAGATCAGATTTATAACGGCGCGGATGACAATGCTTCCGGTGTCTCGGCTGTATTGCAGATTGCCCGGGCATTTCTTGCAAGCGGACAACAACCGGAGCGAAATGTAATCTTTGCCTTTTGGGACGGAGAAGAAAAGGGATTGCTCGGTTCTAAATATTTTGTACAGACTTGCCCTTTTGTTTCGCAGATCAAGGGATATCTCAACTTTGATATGATAGGTCGCAACAATAAACCGGAACAACCGAAACATGTCGTCTATTTCTATACAGCTGCTCATCCCTCTTTTGGAGACTGGCTGAAAAAGGATATTAAGAAGTATGGTTTACAGTTGGAACCGGACTATCGTGCCTGGGACAATCCGGTAGGGGGCAGTGACAATGGAACGTTTGCCAAAGCAGGTATTCCTATTATCTGGTATCATACGGACGGACATCCCGATTATCACCAGCCATCCGATCATGCTGACCGGTTAAACTGGGATAAGATAGTGGAAATCACCAAGGCTTCTTTTCTTAATATGTGGAAGATGGCCAATGAAGCTTCATGGTAACTCAGCCTCACTGAAAGGCTGTTTTACATCTTGCAATAAAGGGCGGAAGGAATCAGTTTGAATAACCATGCCACATATTTCCATCTTTTGGAGATAAAGGCGACTTTTTTCCTGTCTGATATAGCCTTTTTGATTTGTTTTACGGCTTTATCGACAGGAGTAACCCAAAACAATCCTTCTCCTTTCGCCATCGCTGTATCTATAAATCCCGGACGGATGTCAGTGGTGTAGACAGCAAAGGGTAGCTTTGCCGCCTTTTGCCGAAGTCCCTCCATGTAATTGATTTGATAGGCTTTTGAAGCATTATAAGCTGGTGCTACACCGCTGCCGCGTGTTCCGCCTACTGAGGAAATGTTAATCAGATGCCCGCCTTTCTGCTGTTCAAAGTACCGGAACCCCCAGCCGGCGATATTGGTAAATCCCACTACGTTGGTCAATAAGGTCGGTTCTTCGAGCTGATAGGAGAGCTGCGGATTCAGTTCCCCCGTTCCGGCACAGATAATCAGCATATCCATGCCTCCCATTTCTTGTACAAGCGTTTCCAGTGATAAAAGGGGCGTTTCTGTGTGAGTGATGTCACATACCTGATAGAATAGTTTATCTTTATCTTGTGCGCAAATCTCTTTTAATAGATTCTCACGGCGACCGGTGATACCGATAAGGCAGTCTTCACGGGCATACTGTTCTGCCAATCCACGACCGATGCCGGAGGTTGCGCCTACAATTATTATTTTCTTCATGAATTAAAATAGACTATGTTTGCCTGCAAAGGTAGGGGAGGAGTCTGAATAAAATCTTGATTGAAATCAAGAATTTACTTCCGAACTACTTTTCTCCGGATGCGGCTCAATGTTTCCGGACGAATCAGGAGATAGGAGGCAAGTTCTTTTAAAGTAATCAGTTTCAGCAGGTCAGGACAGCGGTTGATAATATCCAGATAACGTTCTTCCGGTGTCAGACTGTACATGGAGATCATCCGATCATATATTTCCCACAGAAGAGTTTCCGCAATCCGGCGTCCCAGTTTTTGGTGGTCGTTGTTAATGTCGTAGAAATCTGCCAGTTGGGAATGGTTGATCACATACACCGTACAGTCGCATAACGCTTGAATATCTACATTTGATTGGTCCTGCAACTGGAAAGCCGGATAATTCCCGACAAAAGAATGGTCGAATGTATATCCGACAATGCTGCTTTCGCCCAGACTGTTGACGCAACAATAGCGGAAAGAGCCGGAAACAACAAATCCCATGATCTTACAGGCTTCTCCTTGCCGTACAAAGTACTCTCCTTTTTTATAAGAAGTCTCTTTTCCCTGCTGTAATGTAAAATCTACAATAGGGGAATAGTTGATATGGGAAGTATATTTATTGAAATCTTCCACAGTACGACAATGATTAACCTTCGTTTATCACTTGGAATCCGGCAAGTTTCAAATCCTCCCAATAACCGGGATACGATTTGGAAACAACTTGCGGGTCAGCAATCAGCAGCTTAGGGAAGGTGATTACTGCCGGTGCGAATGCCATCGCCATCCGGTGGTCTTCGTAGGTCGCAATCACAGGAACCGCTTCCGGTTCGCAACGTTCGCCGTTCCACATCAATACGCTGTCATTTTCTTCTTCGATGAGGTATCCCAGCTTTTTAAGTTCGGTTCTCAATGCGGCGATGCGGTCTGTTTCCTTTATTTTCAGACTCTGCAAGCCTGTGAAACGGAAAGGGATATTTAATAAAGCGCAAGTTACAACGAACGTTTGTGCCAGGTCCGGAATGTCAACGAAGTCTTCTTCCAGTCGTTCCGGTGTCTTGCCTGTTTTTTTGATCTTTACGCCTTTGGGAGTGAACTCCGTCGTGATCCCCAGACGGGAGAAAACTTCCGCTCCCCGACTGTCTCCCTGATAACTGTTGCGGAATAATCCCAACAGTTCAATCTCTGCTTCCGGAGACAAAGCGGCAATCTGATACCAGTAAGAAGCAGCGCTCCAGTCGCTTTCTACGGTGAAGGGGACACTCTGATACGGTTGCGGAGCTACGGAGATGCTGCTGGGTGAAGTCCATGCCGCTTTTGCTCCGAAGTCCTGCATTAATTGCAGTGTCAGATTGATATAAGGACGGGAAATGATTTCTCCTGTCAAGTGCAGTGTCAGTCCGTCTTTGAGCACAGGACCTATCATCAGCAGGGCGGATATATACTGTGAACTGACGTTTCCCTTCAGCGTGATTTCATTTCCTTTCAGCTCTGCGCCCTTGATGCGAAGAGGCGGATATCCTTCGTTATGGGTGTACTCTATTTCAGCTCCCAACTCGCGAAGGGCGTTGACCAGAATCTGTATCGGGCGTTGCTGCATACGGGCGGTGCCTGTGATAATCCGTTCTCCCGAAGTGGCACTCAGATAAGCGGTCAGGAAACGCATGGCGGTTCCGGCTGCCATGATGTCTATAGTCTCTTTACCTTCGGTCAGGGCTTTTATCATGACTTGGGTATCATCGCAATCGGACAGGTTTTCCGGCGGATAAATGCCTTTACCCAGCGCATTGATGATGAGTGCACGGTTGCTGATACTTTTGGAAGCTGGCAACTGGATTGTTGCCTTTACCATGGAAGGGGAAATAAGTTTATAGAGCATCATTCTAAGTATATTCTTTGTTATGGAGTACAAAAGTAGAGATTTATTCGGAGACTTCCAACAGCTTCTGACTCTTATCGAGAGAGTTGAAATAATATCTGTACCGATGTTTCTGCTGATACCTCATGAGCCATGGAATGGCAAGAAGGATGCCCGTAAAGAGCATCAGAATGAATGTAAGCCCTTTTAATCCTTCGTAATCATTGAAATATTGAATCACGAACCTGACGGCTGTTCCGTAAAAGAATATCAGATATATGATGAAATCAATATTGATTCTTCGTTCCAGCTGTTTTTTGAGCATTGCTCCGGATTCTTTCAGTGAATATGTGTCTGCTGACCTTGTGAGGAGCTGATAATGTCCAATGGCCGAAACCAGCAGAAACAGCAGAAAGGCACTTCCGGCCCATAGGGAGATCGAGGCGCTTCCCATGATGATCGTATCCCAGATACTGGCAGCTACGGAGAATGCCAGCAGGATGGCAAATAAAGAGATCAACGTTTTCTGACGACGTAAGGTTTGGGAAATGGTACGACAATGCTTCTTGCGTATCACTTCTTTTATATTCATTGGCTTTATTTCTGTGCCGGTATGTATTTCTTTCCAGCATTCTTTCAAATTATTGTCTTCCATTGTTTAATTGTTTAATGAGTTGTTTCTTGATTCTATTAATTTTTACTCCGACATTACTCTCGGAAATGCCGATAACGGCGGCAATCTCTTTGTATTCATAGCTTTCAAGATAAAGAATGATAATCGCTTTTTCTATTTCGGACAACCGGTTGATGGCTTGATATAGCTGCTCTTTTTTATCCGTTGCGGTGTTCTCTTCTGGATGGCTGTCATGTATGGCATATTCCTGTGTCGATAACTCTTTGTAAACGGGCTGCACAGATTCTTTCCGCACAAGATCGATGGCAGTGTTCAGCGTGACTCTGTAGAGCCATGTCGAAACGGTGCTCTCCTGCTTGAATTTGGGGTATGCTTTCCACAGCCGGATTAATATCTCTTGATAATAATCCTCACGGAACGGATGCTGGTAGAAATAGATATTGCATATTTTCTGCAATATCCCTTGATACTGATTGATTAGTTCGATAAATTCTTCTTCCACTTCATTTAAATTTTAATGTATTTTGGAGAGTTAGTCGTATGACGGGGGATTATTCTTACAAAAGAAGAAATAGAAAATGATATTTAATTCCTGTCCGGCGGATAAAAAAAGTTCTTTCTGCTTATCAATTAATCATTTATAATGATTTGTTAGCGAAAAGATTTTATATTTGTGGCAAATAAAATAACTAATTTATGAATATACCGAATATCCGTTTACTGAATCAGCAGTTATTAAATCCACTTTTCCGTGAACCTAAAGAGTTGGTGTCTTGGATGGGAGCCATGCAGGCACAGAACTATTCCATGGTGAAGTGGGCAGTAGGGATGCGTCTGAAATCGGCTACAATTCAAACAGTAGAGAAGGCGTTGCGTGAGGGAGAAATTCTGAGGACTCATGTGATGCGTCCTACGTGGCATCTGGTGGCGGCAGAGGATATCCGCTGGATGCTGAAACTTTCCGCGCAACGTATTATTTCGGCAAATGATTCTTTTGCGAAAGGATATGATCTGGACATCCCGAATGAACTCTATACGAAAGCGCATGACCTGTTGGAGAAGATTCTTTGTGGAAAGAAAAGTCTGACAAAACAAGAGATTGCCGAACACTTTAACCGTTCGGGGATTGTGGCGGACAATCGCCGTATGACTCGCTTTATGGCACGTGCGGAGCAGGAAGGCATCATTTGTAGTGGCGAGGACAGAGGAAGCAAATGCACGTACGCACTTTTGGAAGAACGGGTTCCGCCGATGCCCGAACTGACGAAAGACGAGTCTTTGGCGCGCTTGGCACGGAGTTATTTCCGTAGCCATTCTCCGGCAGTTTTGCAGGATTTCATTTGGTGGTCAGGGCTGTCGGTTTCGGATGCAAAACAGGCTGTTTATCTGATTGCTTCGGAACTGATAACCGAACAATGGAAGGAACAGACATGGTATATTCATGACATCTGCCGGACTCGTGGCAAACTGTCGGGGCATATACATCTTTTGCCTTCTTATGATGAATATCTGCTGGGATATAAAGACCGGACGGATGTTCTGCCCCTTGAACATTATTCCAAAGCGTTTACTAATAACGGATTGTTCTTTCCGATTGTCCTTCATAACGGGCAGGTCATAGGAAACTGGGATAAATCGGTGAAGAAGAAAAGTGTGGACCTGAAGTATTCATGGTTCAGGCAGGTGGCCGATATGAATGAAGAAACGTTGGAACGGGAGCGGCAGAAATTTACCCGTTTTTTGGAAAAATAGCTCTATGGGACATCGGTAAAGTGGGAGTGTTTAGTGGAAAGTTCCGTTAGGATACGGAACTGGGTTCTGTTACTATCCATTAGCCGACGATAGTTACTCATTAATCACATAAATAGCGATTTTTTTTTCGTTGCACCTAGGTGAGACGAAAGAGTCACCTAGGTGCTTCAGTTGTTTAACCAAGGTGAGACAATTGTTGTACCTAGGTGCAACGGAAGAAAATAGCCAAGAATGACGATCATTTTGGCTGATGGAATACTTGTTTAGCCATACATCTCCCTAAAGGGTAATTGTTCTGAGTGAATCGCTATTGATTGGCTCAACAAGACTGTCCGTGAAGTGTGATTGTGTACCATCATTTTGCTCCGCCATCTAAGGGAGCTTGTTGGAAGAACTGTCTTTCTTTATTTGTCGGCTTGTTTTTTAGCCCATTCCAGTCTCCGCTGATCTGCCAAAGGAGTTACCTTAAATTCTTCGAATGTGGCCGTGAATCCCTTTCCGTCCGGGCAGGCTCCCATTAATCCGACCATAACCGGACAATTATCCTGCAACCAGCAAGTACGTATCATCGTATATTCCTTATCATCGCGGGAGAAGAAAATCTCCACTGCATCCAGTCGGCGGACCGCTTTAATCCATAAAGAACGAGGAGCATCCGGCAGTTGCACTACACTCCAGTCGCTGGTGCGGTGGGTGACTACGGCACTTACATTCTGTTTGCCGTCTACGTACTCTACCCCTGCCTTTATCCAGTTCTCATGATCGATGCGCAACATCAATCCCATTTGGTCGAAAGTAGTCACATAGTTTCCGGTAATCTTTACTTTCACTTCGAACTCTCCGCCATAAGTAGCATAGTAGAAAGGTCCGTCGTCTACCGTAAATCCGTAGTGGGAAATCCGCCAGAAATCGGTTTTCGCCGGAACGTCCATCACTAAAGCCTTGCCTTCTTTTATTTCCCATTGCTGAGGCTCATTCAGCCAGTTCATTTTGTCCAAACTTTGTGCCATAGAAGAAGTTGCTGCCGCCAATAACGCGATTGACATGATTTTGATTTTTAAATGTTTCATGTTCTTTTCTTATTTATTTATCTTTGTGGTGCAAAGATAGGTCATGCCTGTCCTTGCGACAATACTGAATAATAACCATTTTATACGATGGACGTACTACAAAAGGAAATAGATGAAGTCTATGCTACGCATCCGACAGCGCACGAAGCACTGGATAATGGAATAGTGGAACAACACCAGCAGTTTGTCCGCTCATTGACGGAAGTTAATGGAGGGTGTGCTGTCATTTCCGATCTTTCGAACCGGAAAAGTTACGTTACTGTCCATCCGTGGGCGAATTTCCTGGGACTTACTCCCGAAGAGGCGGCTTTAAGCGTAATTGATTCGATGGACGAAGATTGTATCTACCGGCGCATTCATCCGGAAGATTTGGTAGAAAAGCGTTTGATGGAATACAAGTTTTTCCAGAAGACTTTTTCCATGTCTCCCGGCGAACGGCTGAAATATCGGGGCAGATGCAGACTGCGTATGATGAATGAAAAAGGCGTTTATCAATACATTGACAACCTTGTGCAAATCATGCAGAACACCCCTGCCGGCAATGTTTGGCTGATCTTCTGCCTTTATTCCTTATCTGCCGACCAACGGCCGGAACAAGGCATTTATGCTACGATAACCCAGATGGAACGTGGGGAAGTAGAAACATTATCCCTTTCGGAAGAGCACCGCAATATCCTTTCAGAACGCGAAAAGGAAATACTGCGCTGCATACGGAAAGGGCTGTCGAGTAAAGAAATAGCAGCGACTCTTTATATCAGTGTGAATACGGTCAACCGCCACCGACAGAATATTTTGGAAAAACTTTCTGTCGGCAACTCGATAGAAGCCTGTCGGGCAGCGGAGCTGATGAAATTGCTGTAATATTCCTTGAATTTATCCGGGATTTATCCAGATAGAGTATTTATCCAAGTAAAGATAGCAGATCATCGAGTCTTTTCACCTGTTTCAAGCGTTCGTGTGCGAACGTTTCCGTTACTTCATGCTTCCACATGACTTCAAAAGGAATATGTACTCCGTATCCACCTAAAGATAAGACCGGCTGAATATCCGATTTAAAAGAATTGCCGACCATCAAAAGTTCGGAAGGAGCTATTTGCAGAATACTCAATAGCCGGAGATATTCTTTTTCCGTCTTGTCGGACATCACCTCGATATGGTCAAAGTAAGGAGATAATCCCGAACGTTCCAGCTTATTCTCCTGGTCCAGCAAATCTCCCTTTGTAGCTACTACCAACTTGTATTTTCCCGTTTCTTTCAGCGTTTTCAGCGTTTCCTTGACTCCCGGAAGTAATTCGATAGGCATTTTCAACAAGGATTTCCCTAAATCGACAATTTGCCGAATAATGTCGGCTGCAATCTTTCCGTTGCTGATCTGTAATGCTGTTTCGACCATTGAAATGGTAAACGCCTTGGCGCCATATCCCAAAATTTGCAGATTATTCATTTCTGTTTGGAATAAGGCGGCTGAGATTTCTTTGGAGGTGCCATACGGTTTCAGCAAATCCGTATACTGTTTTTCCACTTCCTGAAAAAAAGGTTCGTTACTCCACAGCGTGTCGTCTGCATCAAAAGCTATGACTTTAATAAGTTCTTTCATCGGTCTTGTCGTTAATGGGGGACGAGAATCGTTCCGTTATATTTTGCGGCAAAGTTACTGTATTTTCATATAAATCCCTATCTTTGTTACCCGTTTTAAGTTTGAATTTTAATAGGAGATACAATAATGAAAATAGGAGATAAGGTGCGTTTCCTCAGTGAGGTAGGCGGTGGAATCGTAACAGGATTCAAAGGAAAAGACTTTGTACTGGTGGAAGATGCGGATGGTTTTGATATCCCGATGCCGATACGTGAATGTGTCGTGATTGAGGCGGATGATTACAATATAAAACGCAAGCCTGCCGCGACAGCTCCGAAGCAGGAGGAACCCGCGAAGCCGGCCAAACCGGAAATGCCGGTTATACAGCGCCAGCCGGAAGTGCGTGGCGGTGATACGTTGAATGTGTTTTTGGCTTATGTGCCCGAAGATGCCAAAGCGATGATGACTACTCCTTTCGAGGCATATTTGGTGAATGACAGCAATTACTATCTGTATTATACTTATCTGAGTGCGGAAGGAAAGGCTTGGAACAACCGTTCACATGGACTGGTAGAGCCGAATACCAAACTGTTACTGGAAGAATTCACCAAGGATGTATTGAATGAAATGGAACGGGTAGCTGTCCAGCTGATCGCTTTCAAGGATGGAAAGCCTGCTGCCATCAAACCTGCTGTCAGCGTAGAGCTGAGGATTGATACGGTGAAATTCTATAAACTGCATACATTCAGTGCTTCCGATTTCTTCGAAGAACCTGCTCTGATTTATGATATTGTGAAAGATGACGTGCCTGCCAAGCAGGTATATGTGTCGGCGGAAGAGATTCAGTCAGCTTTGTTGCAGAAAAAGTTTGTGGATAAACCCAAGTCGCAGCCTATTATGAAGCCCAACCACGGTCAGAGCGGAAAAAATGGGATTATTGAAGTAGACCTTCATATTGATTCTCTGCTTGATGATACGCACGGAATGAGTAACAGCGAAATTCTGAACTACCAACTGGACAAATTCCGTGAAGTAATAGAGGCGAATAAAGAGAAGCGTGAGCAGAAAGTTGTGTTTATTCACGGAAAAGGAGACGGAGTGCTTCGGAAAGCCATTATTGATGAATTGAAACGGAAACACAGCAATTACCGTTATCAGGATGCCTCTTTTCAGGAATATGGTTTCGGGGCTACCATGGTGACTATCAAATGATTCCGGTGTACTTGTAAATGATGCTGAAAATGTATTTGCCGGAATAAAGTCCGGCAGGTGGGATGAGATAAAAAGAAGGGTGGAGAACTTGACCGGTCTCCACCCTTTCTCTTGCTATATGATTCAATTTTACTTACTTAGGTCGATGCCTTTATTCAGTAAAGTAAGGTTCATCAAAGCGGCATATTTAGCATATTGTTCAGCGCTGAGCGTCTTTCTCATAAGTTTCAAGTTGCCGTATACAGCGTTGCGCAATTTTGCTTCTTTATCTTTCTTGGCTGTAGTGGCTCTTGACATCTGTTCTGAGAAATAATCGCAGATGTTTGCTACTTCTTCGCTCTGAACAGAGTTTAACTGCAAATATTTACCTAATTTATTTACGTTGATGTTACCTTCCCATTTTGCAGTTGTAGGTTGGTTTCCTGCTGCAAAAGTCGAAGCAGCGAGGCAGAGTGCTGCCACTAATGTTAATCCTAAACGTTTCATAATACCTACTTTTTAATTGTTATACCTAAAAACTATTCCTAAAAAACAAATCTAATACCTATTGAAAACTGATCTAATCGCTTAGTTTTTTCTTTTTACCTATGCAAATATAGCGATATGTTTTATAGCATAAAAATAAAGAAAAGGAAAAGATTTTGTTTCGGTTGATTTCTTGATGTAAATCAAGAAATCAACTGCTTTTTGATACAAAAAGACCTTATTCTGAAACATTTTTGCAATACGTGTGCGGAAACGAAAATGTAATATAACTGAATTTTAAGGAATATTGCTGTTAAAATGATATTGAGCAAAGGAAGGTGACGAGAAATGGAACACTGAAATCAACTACAAAACCATGAAAGATAGAAATGATTACGAATTCTTTTCCGGAACATCGGGTGATGATGGGAAGAGTAGTGTCCATTGTGGTAGCTCCTCCTACAGAAATAGGGGCCAGCTTGCCGAAATACTTCACGAGTAACGGGGCTCCCAGCAATGCTATGATTTCACGCATGATGTTGGATAACAATGCGATTGTTCCCAATTCCGGACCTTTATATTCGGTGATGAATATACTCGAAAGGGAATAGTAGCCGAATCCGGCTCCCACTGCCATACAGTCTGAAGAGGTTCTTTGGCTCATGAAAATGCCTGCTACGGCGCATCCTGCCAATGTCCCCAGTATCGTCATGACGGGGAGAAACATCAGGCGGGGATTCAGAGAACGGAAACTTTTCAGTGTGTTGGGATCATTACCGATACTGATACCTACGCAGAACATCAGTCCGCAAAGGGCGTAATAGCTTAGTTTGCTATCCGTAAAATCGTAAGGAATCAGATGATAAAACCCGCAAAGGGTACCGAGAATGAAAAATGAGACGATGATCAGACTTCCTTTCATACTTCCGTCTCCTTTCCTTTATTCCTTATATATAATAGGTACCAGAGTCCCCATGCGCAAAGTATACTGCCGGTCACTGCCGCCAGTGTGATAATGAGTGCTTCGAGTCCCAATGTATGCAGTCCTTTGATGATAGCCTCGTTTCCTCCTACATCAATCCCGAGGAGGAAGAGCAGGACCCATATCAGCAGGGTGATTATTTTATGTATCCAAGATAGTCTTTTATTACGTAACAGGAAGCCAAAAAGCATTCCTGTCAGCATAATTCCGATGATGATAAACATAGTAAGTGCCTGTTTTTGGCTGCAAAGATAATTGAAATAGATCGTTGTTCCTAATTAAAGTCGGTGGAGACGTTCGTAAAATGAAAGGAAACTTTCAGCGAATTTGGAATAAAAACAGAAATTGAAGCCTGGTTTTTAGTAAGATGTCTAATTTAAATTCATATATTTATAGCCGTCAAATTAATGTAAGATATATGCGGAGACTAAAACTATATTATTTGTTTTTCCACAGTACGTTGAAAATAAACGTTCCGCTGTCTATATTAGGTGCACTTATTGTATCAAAAGCTGACTGGAGCTTGTTTTGGGAAGCTTTTCCTTATCTATTGGGTGGCTGGGGAATTGTTGCCAGTTTGCTTTATAAGGAGTTTCTTGAAAAGGAAGCCTACTTTTTCTATTATAATTCCGGAATTCTGAAACGGAACTTGATTGTCTTTGTGTTTGCTGTATATTGGTCTGTACTTTGGATTGTAAAATTATGCATCACTTGCTTGAAATAGATAGTATTATTAAGAATTTCGGTACCAGGCAACTGCTGACTGATGTTTACCTGAAAATAAATACAGGTGATGTTATTGGATTGTTCGGCAGGAACGGTACAGGAAAATCCGTGTTGATGCAAATAATCTTCGGAACAATGAAAGCAGACCGGAAATTTATCCGGTTGGATGAATGTAAGGTCCTTTCGGCTCCTTACCAACATGCAAGGACAATAGCCTTCCTGCCGCAACAAGGCTACTTGCCCAAGCATGAAAAGATAAATAAATTGGTAGACTGTTACCTGGATGCTAATGTCGTTCCCTATTTTTATGAGGATGATGAAGTTGCCCAGTCGTGTATGGAACGGCGTGTCTCCCAACTTTCCGGAGGTGAACGGAGATATTTGGAAGCTAAGTTGCTTTTGCTGGGCAATGCTAAATTTGTCCTGTTGGATGAGCCTTTCGATTATTTATCCTTTCATTTGGTAGATAAACTGATCGGGTTAATAAAAAAACATTCGGAAGAGAAAGGGATAGTGATTGCTGATCATAATTACGAAAAAGTCTTAGAGGTTGTCAATCGACTTGTCTTGATTCGGGAGGGAGTATTGATGGAACTAACTGATAAGCGGGGATTGGTGGAGCAGGGGTATCTTTTAGATGAAAGTTACTTATGAATCCTGCTCCTATATTTATTTTTGCAAGTCATTTCGGGTTATTTTCCCTGATTCGAACCGTTTGAGATACTTCCGTGCTGATACCTATCATTCCCGTACCTCCATGTACATTACTGGGATATCTGAGAGGTTCGTTAATTGTTTCGTCATAAACGTCGGAATCGACTAGATTGAGTGCTTTCAGATAGTAATATTCTGTTTCCGTGATACTCAACAAACGGATGATGACATCCATTCCTTCATAATATCCGTTGTAATTGTTGTTGTATGGGATGGCGGGATCGTTGTAGACCGTCATTGTATAGGAGGTATCTCTAAATCGCGAATCATCAAAGACACCATAAATGTTTTTAGCTGTGTCGAACAGTCCGTTGTCTTCGTCATCTCCTGTGGAAGGTTGACCGTCTGTCAGTACTATGTCTTCGCGTCCGATAAATGAATAAGTGATATGCTTTGTCCAGTGAAGGTAATCTTCTCCTCCTTCTTCGTGGTTGTATCCCCATAGTCGCATTTGTTTATCTACTACAATGCGGTAGAAGTTTGCCTCGTTCGGGCGGTCTTTAAAAGTTATTTTGTAGCGCATGTAGTCTTGAGTATGTCCGTTTTGTATTAGCGGGACGGTGAGCGTGTCGATGTTTTCTATTTTATCAAGGCGTTGCGGAACGGTGACTTCTGCCCAGGCATGATATTTGCCGTCATCGGTCATGGCATCAATACGCACTACTTCTCCCGAAGCAAATTTGCCTGTGATGTTGAACCGGCATTGCTTGTCATACTCAGTTTCCATCGGGAGTGGGCGCAAGGTCTCTCTTAACTCTCCGTTGACGTGAACCTCTACAGTGGCATTTTCAATGTGGTTGGCATAGTCTTTTCCCGTCAGGTTAAGGAATAAGACATTTGTCAGACTGTCAGCGTTAATGAATGCATTCATTACCAATTTAGGAGGATTATCCTTTATATTAAAAGGGAGTTCATTTTCACAAGATACTGTCACCAGTATTATAACTAGCAGGATAAGCGGATGATATATATAAGTTTTCATGTTAACTTAGAATTTGTAAGTGTAAGTAAAAGATGGAATGCAGGGGAGCAGGGTATATTTTTTGATCACACTTTTTCCATCGTCATTATGAGAGCGAAATACCCATGCCGGATTCATGGAGTTGTATGCATTATAAAGACTGATGTTCCAGATACGCATTCCGTGCTTGGTCTTTTTATTGAAATTAATCCCTATGTTCAACCGGTGGCTCGCAGGCAGCCGGTAATTATTGCGATGTTCTATGTAATTGGCCTCTCCAACATTAGGGGAATTGTTATAAATAGGATTGTAGTAGTTATCGAATCCCAGAATAAAGCCATTGTTTGCTCCATTACCAGGACGGATGATGGTTGTTTTTTCTTCGGGAATAGTACTGGTTCCTCCTGTGTAAAACACCCACGAGGCACCGATGTCAATACGTTCGCTGAATTTATGGTTGAGAGTCAGATTAATAATATGGCGCCGATCATATTTGTATGGAAATCGCTCTCCATTGTTGATAGCACCTTTAGCAAATTTGCGGTCGCTTTTGGATAAGGTATAAGACAACCAGCCTGTTGTCTTCCCGAGCGTTTTTTGAGCCATAAATTCAATTCCCATCGAACGTCCTTTCCCCATTTCAACTTTGCTTTCCCATCCGGTGGAAGAACCGAAAAAACTGACTCCGTCTTTATATTCCAGCACATTGTACATGTCTTTGTAATAGCCTTCTACTGAGAACTCCCAACCTTTGATACCTGTATAATATCCCCCCAATGAATACTGGTGGGATCGCATCGGTTTGATTTTTTTTGTGACAGGCACCCATAAATCAGTAGGCATAGCGATGGGCATGGACGAAAGCAGATGTACATATTGACTCATCTTTGTATAAGATGCCTTGAGAATTACGTCTTTACTTAGTTGATAACGTGTTGAGACACGCGGCTGCAAGGAGAAATAACTTTGTTTTTGTACTTGAAACAGAGAAAAGTGTAATCCAAGATTAAGCCGTAGACGAGTACCGATTTTTAGGTTATCTTCTGCATAAGCCGATACTTCATGTGCATAAATCCGGCTGTTGTTCATGCTGTGGTAAGTAGTGTCGCGAAATGCCTCAGAGTCTACCTTGTCTGATATTTTGGAGGTCATCACTTCCGGACGAAAACGGTGATAGATATATCCTGCTCCAAATTTAATATGGTGCATAGGAGATGGGTTGTAATCAAAATCTATCTGATAATTCCAGTCATTGATACCTGAACGATAGTCTGAAGAGTATCGGTTGATGAAGGTTGTGTTATTGGTGAGTGAATATTGATTATTCGAATATGCACTTACATTGAATAGGTAGTTGTTGTAGGAAACTGTCGTGTTGCTAAACAGGCGATTATTGAAAATGTAGTTCCATCTGGCGGAAATGATTGTGTTTCCCCAGTTCATTTTACTTCCGTCCTTGAAATCGCTATTATCATCATATTGGGTAGCGAAGTGATCTTTCCCGTTATAAGCACTCAGATATAAACGGCTCCGGTCGGAAAACTTGTGATTGATCTTTGCATTGATATCATAAAAGTAATAGTTGTATTTCTCATCATCGGGCATGAATGGTTTGGCTATTAAATCAATATACGAACGTCTGGCGGATATGTTGAATGATGTTTTGTCTTTCACAATCGGTCCTTCCAAATTTATTTTGCTGGTTAGCAAGCCGATACTGAGTGTCCCATGATATTTTTTCATATCCCCGTCATTGGTGCGTACGTCAATGACGGAAGAAAGGCGTCCGCCGAAGCGTGCAGGAAAGGAACTTTTAAATAAAGTGACCTTTTTGATAGCTTCAGGAGTAAAGACGGAAAAGAAGCCGAACATATGGTCTACGTTATATACCGGAGTTCCGTCAAGTAAGATCAGATTTTGGTCGGGACTGCCACCACGTATATATAATCCAGCCGATCCGTCTACTCCTGCCTGTACTCCGGGCATTAACTGAATGGCTTTCATTACATCTGATTCTCCTAATATACTTGGAGTATTCTTGATTTGCACCATTGGAATCTCGACAGCTCCCATCTGTGTGGCAACTGTCCCTGCTTCTGCTTTATCTGAAACGACCACTACTTCTTCTAATTGTGCGTTTCCTTTCATACGAATATTCAGCAGAGTATCTTGAGCAAGGGTGAAATGATGTGTTTCTGTGGTATATCCCAAATAAGAGAAACGTAATTCCGTTTCTCCTTCGGGCAGAGTGATACTATAAAAGCCGTAAGGATTGGTAGTAGTGCCTTGATATTGATGACTCTCAATGATATTAGTACCAATCAACGTCTCGGACGACGTCCCGTCGGTAACATATCCGCTGATAGTAAACTTGCGGCTTACCGGCTTTTGCACCCTTTTCTTTTGCAGGAGAATGTATCTCTCAGAGAACTTGTAACTGATCGGTTCATCCTTGAATACGAGATCCAGTATCTCATGCAAAGGCATATCTTTCACTTTCAGATTGATTTTATGGCTGATGCTGATTTCTTCACTGTAGATAAAAGAATATCCTGTAGAGTTTTCGATTAACTTGACGAACTCCTTCAATGTAGCATTTCGCAATGTGATTGTGAGTCGGGCATTTGCATTCTGTGCGTATGCCTGTGCGGTGATAAGGATCACCATACCTATCAGAACGAGCGTTCTGATAGGTAGGTGTCCTTGGTGAATAGTTCTCATTTAGTCTAGTTTTTAGTAATAGTAATCTGTTGAGTGTTTCGTGAATAGTTGAAATAACCGGCATTATGCAGTACAGATAAAATCGCATCCAAGTCTTCTCCATTACGGAATCGCGCTGTGATCCGATAATTTCGCAAGGTTGAGTCGGCAATGTGAATGGTTGTTCCGAACGAGTTGGAAAGTTCGCGGGCAATCTCCTGCAACGGCAGATCATCGAATATGAACTCCCCGTGGCGCCATGAAATTTCATCTCCGGCATTCTCCAGTACCTTGCGAGTAAGCTTTTGTTCCACCTTATTATATATAGCCGCCTCATTCGGTTTCAGCACCATGCGTACTGAGTTGTTTTTATTGCTGACTGCAACCGACCCTGTTAATAAAGTCGTCTTTACATCCGGATTATCGGGATAGGCGTCCACATTGAAGTGAGTGCCCAATACTTGAACGTCAATCGTTTCTGTCTGCACTATAAACGGATGCTTTGGGTCTTTACTTACTTCAAAATAGGCTTCTCCGCTCAACTCCACTTCCCGGTTATCCGATTTGAACCGTTCCGGATAGGAAAGGGAAGAATAATGGTTTAGCGTGACGGAAGTGCCGTCGGGCAGATGGACGGTACGTGTTTCTGCCAAAGTGCTAACAGTCTGTATGGTTGCCGGCTGCATGTACAGATAAGCTGTCCATACCGATAGACAGAGTAAAACTACTGCTGCCGCTGCCGCAAATGTGCGTGTCAGATACAACCGGCGGTTGCGGAAATTCAGCTTTTTCTCCAGTTGCGGATAACTGGATGCTGCTGAAAAACGTCCTCTCGGTGAGCGGGTGGAAGCGATGAGCTTGTTCAGTATGTCTTCTAATTCTCTATCGGTATATTTCATATCTTTTTCTATTTAGCTTTCTTTCTAATTCCGTTTCAGCAGAATCGTCAGCTTGCTTACACTGCCTTCTTTCCACTGGGGAGTACAGGATAAGGTAATGTTCTGCTGTTTCAGTACCATCTTTTTGGGATATAACTTAATGGTGGTCGTTGCCGATTTCTGTCCCGCCTTGATGGTGACTTTGGTTTCTGTTAGTTTCATAATCGGTGCCTGTCCCGCCGGCAAAGCAGGAGTGGCAAGTAACACTGTCCTGTCTTCTTTGGATTTGTCGGTGGCAATAATTTTAATCTGCAACTCACTCTCGGATTGATTCTTGTCACATTCTACTGTTCGGGTAGATTTTTCAAATCCTACATAATCCTTAGGATAATTGTCATTGTCGTTGTTGCAGGAAAATAGGCTCAGGCATGCTGTTAAAAGGACAAAGAGTCCAACGTTTGCGTCATTAAACTTTTTCATCATTCAATCTTTTTTAGTGATTAATCGGTTTATTTGCTGATAAAGACCGGAGATTGACAGAAACTCCCTACGCCTTTTGTGCAAATAAAAGTTAATATAAAAAAGAAGTGCTGAACGGTTCGGGTGATCTCCGGTTATCCGCTGGACGAAATCATCTCTTTCAGTCGGGAGACAGCTTTCTGTAGCTGGGCATCAACTGTCTTTATGCTGATATCCAATTCTTCTGCTACTTGGGCATAACTTTGTTTTTCTTCACGGATACGGATGAATATTTCCCGGCAACGTTCCGGAAGCCGGTCGAGTGCTTTCACATAGATTGCAAACAGTTCTTCACTGATTAATGACTCTTCCGGAGAATAACTTTGTTCCTGTGGCTCCGGCAGGGAATCGGAATGAATGGTGGTGTACTTCGACTCTTTTTCCAGATAATTGAGAGAAGCGTTCTTGACCAGAATAAAGCAATAGTCCTCGATGTTTTTCACATCAAGAAGAGTGTCGCGCTGCTTCCAGAGTTTGAGGAAGATGTCGAGTACGATTTCCTGCGACCATTCTTCCTGTTTCACATAATAGTAGGCTATGCGGAAGAGTCGGTCGTAAGTCATGTTATAGAAGTCGCGGAAGGCTGTTTGCGAGTCCAGTTCCTTCATTTGCCGTAATAACTTCCTTACTTCTGATTCGGTCATCGGCTGATCGTTTAGTTTTTTAATTAACCCAAAGCAAGTCGCTCATAATGCTGTCGGAGATGAAAATTCCTTCCCGTGTCAGGCGTAAAGCCCCCTCGTGGATTTCCAGTTTCCCATTTTCCAGATAGGGGGCAGACATTTTCCGGCAATATTCCCACAGTTCATTACCGAACTCTTGTTTTAGTTTTTCTATAGGTGTTCCCCATACGGTGCGTATGGTGGTAATGATAAATTCGTTGTAACGGGTCGTTTGGTCCAGGTTTTCTGTCTCAAAGTCGCGCTGGTTTCCTTCTATACCTTTTATATATAGGTCGATGGAAGATACGTTCCATTCGCGTGTCGTTCCATTGAATGAATGTGCGGACGGTCCGCAGCCCAAATATGGTATTCCCCTCCAGTACGAAGTATTGTGACGGGAGTATTTGTCGGGGCGGCAGAAATTGGATATTTCATAATGCTCGTATCCTGCATTCTGCAAATGTTCGATCAGCAATGTAAAGAACTGCAGACTGGAATCTTCGTCTACTTCCTCTATCTGATGTTGCTTCAACATATTATATATAGGTGTATCTTCTTCGTAAGTCAAATGGTAAGCAGAAATATGCTCTACATCCAGGCGGATAGCTTGCCGGAGGTCGTTTACCCACCGTTCCTTTGTTTCGCCGGGCAGTCCGTAAATCAGATCAATGCTGATATTCTGAAATCCCGCTTCCCTGCATCTGCGGACAGCTTCGACGGCTGTTTGGGAGCTATGGCGGCGTTTCAGTAATTGGAGTGTCGTATCATCAAAAGTCTGTATCCCCATGCTGATACGGTTGAAAGGGAGCGAGGATAACATCTTCAGATATTCCTGGGACAGATCGTCCGGATTGGCTTCCAGAGTGATCTCCCGGCAGTGTTCCATTCCGTAATTTTCCCGTATCGTTTCAAAGATGTGTTTAAAATCAGCTTCCTCCAGTTGAGAGGGAGTTCCTCCTCCGAAATAAATGGTTTCTACAGGTTCGCCTTTCAGATATTCTTTCCGCATTTCCAGTTCACGGCAGAGGGTATGCACATAATGCGTCTTTAATTCGCTGCGGGTAGTCGAATAAAAGTCGCAATAGATGCAACGTGTCTTACAGAAGGGAATATGAAGGTAAATACCTGCCATAGTAGATGTTTAGCTTGTTACCAATTGATTATAGCCTGCAAATTTAAACCTTTTTTCTGAGCAATTGATACAATTAACGGGAATTAGGTATAAGTCTGGCCTGTCTGCTACCCATAAAACGGACCTTATGTTACATAACATTGTTTAGTAACACTGTCATAAATATTGCTTTTCCCCCAATAAATCCCTAATTTGCGCATCACTAAATTAATGGTATGCGAGAAACATACTGAGTAATTACTAAAATCTTATATATTATGAAAGTATATCAGACTAATGAAATTAAGAACATTGCCTTGTTGGGAAGTTCTGGCTCTGGGAAAACCACTCTCGTGGAAGCGATGCTTTTCGAGAGTGGTGTTATAAAACGTCGCGGATCTGTTGCCGCAAAAAACACAGTTAGCGATTATTTCCCTGTTGAACAAGAGTATGGTTACTCCGTTTTCTCTACCGTTCTCCACGTAGAATGGAACAATAAAAAGCTTAATATTATAGACTGTCCGGGTTCGGACGACTTCGTTGGCAGTACGGTAACTGCACTTAATGTGACCGACACAGCAATTATTCTTCTCAATGGCCAATACGGCGTCGAAGTCGGTACACAAAATCACTTCCGATACACTGAAAAATTGAATAAGCCAGTTATTTTTCTAGTCAACCAGCTTGATAATGAAAAATGCGACTATGATAATATCCTCGAACAACTGAAAGAAGCGTATGGATCTAAGGTGGTTCCCATCCAGTATCCTATTGCTACCGGTCCGGGCTTTAATGCCTTGATTGACGTATTGTTGATGAAAAAATATTCGTGGAAACCCGAAGGCGGTGCTCCTGTGATTGAAGATATTCCGGCAGAAGAAATGGATAAGGCTATGGAAATGCATAAAGCATTGGTAGAAGCTGCTGCCGAAAATGACGAAGGACTGATGGAGAAATTTTTTGAACAAGATTCTCTGACAGAAGATGAAATGCGTGAAGGTATCCGTAAGGGATTGATCGCCAGAGGTATGTTCCCAGTATTCTGTGTTTGCGGTGGTAAGGACATGGGCGTTCGCCGTCTGATGGAATTCCTTGGCAACGTAGTTCCTTTCGTGTCTGAAATGCCGAAAGTGGAAAACACAGATGGTAAGGAAGTAGCTCCGGACGTAAACGGTCCCGAATCTTTGTATTTCTTCAAAACGAGTGTCGAGCCGCATATCGGTGAAGTATCTTACTTTAAAGTAATGAGCGGCAAGGTTCGTGAAGGTGATGACTTGCTGAATGCCGACCGTGGTTCGAAAGAACGTATCGCTCAGATTTATGTCGTAGCTGGTGGTAACCGTGTGAAAGTGGAAGAACTTCAGGCGGGTGATATCGGTGCTGCCGTAAAACTGAAAGATGTGAAGACAGGCAATACACTCAACGGTAAAGACTGCGATTATAAATTCAACTTTATCAAATATCCGAATTCTAAATATTCCCGTGCTATTAAACCGGTGAACGAAGCGGACGTGGAAAAGATGATGACCATCCTGAACCGTATGCGTGAAGAAGATCCGACATGGGTGATCGAGCAATCGAAAGAATTGAAGCAAACGCTGGTACACGGACAGGGAGAATTCCATCTGCGTACGTTGAAGTGGCGTCTGGAAAATAATGAAAAACTTCAGGTTAAATTTGAGGAACCGAAGATTCCGTATCGTGAAACGATTACGAAGGCTGCCCGTGCCGATTATCGTCATAAGAAACAATCCGGTGGTGCTGGTCAGTTCGGTGAAGTTCACCTGATCGTTGAACCTTATAAAGAAGGTATGCCTGTGCCCGATACTTACAAATTCAATGGACAGGAATTTAAGATTACCGTGAGAGGTACTGAAGAAATTCCATTGGAATGGGGCGGTAAACTGGTATTTATTAACAGTATCGTAGGTGGTTCTATCGATGCCCGTTTCTTGCCTGCTATTATGAAAGGTATCATGTCACGCCTGGAACAAGGCCCGTTGACAGGTTCGTATGCCCGTGACGTACGTGTAATCGTATATGATGGTAAGATGCACCCGGTAGACTCAAATGAAATCTCCTTTATGCTTGCCGGACGTAACGCATTCAGTGAAGCCTTCAAGAATGCCGGTCCGAAGATTTTGGAACCGATTTATGATGTGGAAGTATTTGTTCCGTCCGACAGAATGGGTGATGTGATGGGAGATCTTCAAGGACGCCGTGCCATGATTATGGGTATGAGCAGCGAAAAAGGTTTCGAGAAACTTGTTGCTAAAGTACCTTTGAAGGAAATGTCTTCATATTCGACAGCACTTAGCTCACTTACCGGCGGACGTGCTTCATTTATCATGAAGTTTGCTAGTTATGAACTTGTTCCGACAGATGTTCAGGATAAGTTGATTAAGGATTTTGAAGCTAAACAAACAGAGGAATAAACAATAATTCTCTCAAAACTGTTAAAACCGTTGTCTTTTTTAAGTAAAAGACAGCGGTTTTTGTTTAACTATGATTAATAAAGATGGAAAATCGCAAGGAAAAGATTTAATTTTTTATTAAATTTGCAAACCAAAGGAGGAGTTATATTGTTGTAGTAATCAGAATACAACCTAAATAGCTCTTTACGGTTAATTTCCGGGAACTTCCGGTTAAATCAAGTTAATGTGTTAGGAGTGTTAATTAGGGAGTGTTAATTTTGTTGCTATGAAGAAGTCAACAATTTGGATATTAAGTATTGTAATGGGGCTTTCTTTCCTTAGTCTGTTGTATTTGCAGGTCAGTTATATAGAGGAAATGATGAAAACCCGGAAGGAGCAATTTGATTCGGCTGTGCGCAACAGTCTGGATCAGGTTTCCAAGGATGTAGAATATGCAGAAACTATGCGCTGGTTGGTTGAGGATATTTCGGATGCTGAAAGAAAAGCGCTGACTGAAAACAATACTTCATTAGGGCAGAATAATGTAGTTCGGGGGACACAGCGATTTCAAGTGAAGTCACGGGATGGCAAGATTATTTCTGACTTTGAATTGAGGGTGATGAAGATCAAACCGTCTGAACTTCCTAAAGCGATGGTACGTGGACGAAACACGATTCCTCAGACTTCTAATTCGATGTTGGAAGCTATCAAGAATCGCTATATGTATCAGCGGGCACTGTTGGATGAAGTAGTGTTGGACATGATTAGACGTGCGAGTGACAAGTCGATTGGTGATAGAGTACGGTTCAGGGACCTTGACGATTATCTGAAATCGAACTTATATAATAATGGTATAGACTTGCCTTATCATTTTGCAGTGATTGACAAGGATGGACGTGAAGTATACCGTTGTGCAGATTATGAAGCAAAAGGAAGTGAAGAATCCTATCAGCAGGCATTGTTTAAAAACGACCCCCCTGCAAAGATGAGTATTCTGAAAGTGCATTTCCCGGGAAAGAAGGACTATATTTTTGATTCGATCAGTTTCATGATTCCGTCACTGATATTTACGTTGGTGTTGTTGGTGACATTCATCTTTACGATTTATATCGTATTCCGTCAGAAGAAGTTGACGGAAATGAAGAATGACTTTGTCAATAACATGACGCATGAGTTCAAGACGCCGATATCAACTATCTCGCTGGCAGCACAGATGTTGAAGGACCCCGCGGTAGCAAAATCACCGCAAATGTTCCAGCATATATCGGGAGTCATAAATGATGAGACCAAGCGCTTGCGCTTTCAAGTGGAAAAGGTGCTGCAGATGTCAATGTTCGACCGGCAGAAGGCAACACTGAAGATGAAGGAGATTGATGCGAATGAACTGATTTCGGGAGTGATCAATACCTTTGCACTGAAAGTGGAACGATATAATGGTAAGATAACATCGAACCTTGAGGCAGCCGATCCTGTTATATTTGCAGATGAAATGCATCTTACCAATGTGATCTTCAATCTGATGGATAATGCGGTGAAATATAAGAAAGCGGAAGAGGATCTGGAACTGAAAGTGAAAACGTGGAATGAATCGGGTAAACTGATGATTTCGATACAGGATAACGGTATCGGTATCAAAAAGGAAAACCTGAAAAAGATATTTGAAAAGTTCTATCGTGTGCATACGGGTAATCTGCACGATGTGAAGGGCTTTGGACTGGGACTGGCTTATGTGAAGAAAATTATTACCGATCATAAGGGAACCATTAGAGCAGAAAGCGACCTGAACGTAGGAACTAAATTTATTATTGCATTACCTTTATTAAAAAATAATTGATATGGACGAGAAACTGCGTATTTTATTATGCGAGGATGACGAAAATCTTGGCATGCTTTTAAGAGAATATTTACAGGCAAAAGGTTATTCTGCTGAGTTATATCCTGATGGAGAAGCCGGTTATAAGGCTTTCTTGAAGAATAAATATGACTTGTGCGTGTTTGACGTTATGATGCCTAAAAAGGATGGCTTTACGTTGGCACAGGATGTCCGTGCTGCGAATGCTGAGATACCTATCATCTTCCTGACTGCAAAAACGCTGAAAGAAGATATCCTGGAAGGATTTAAGATTGGTGCAGATGATTATATCACGAAACCATTCAGTATGGAAGAGTTGACTTTCAGAATTGAAGCTATCTTGAGACGTGTTCGTGGAAAGAAGAACAAAGAAAGCAATATCTACAAGATCGGTAAGTTTACTTTCGATACTCAGAAACAAATTCTGGCTACAGAAGGCAAGCAGACGAAGCTGACTACCAAAGAATCTGAACTTCTCGGACTGCTTTGTGCGCACGCTAATGAAATTCTGCAACGTGACTTTGCTCTGAAGACTATCTGGATTGATGATAACTACTTCAATGCCCGTAGTATGGATGTGTATATTACGAAGTTGCGTAAGCACCTGAAAGAAGATGATTCTATCGAGATTATCAATATTCACGGAAAAGGCTATAAGCTGATCACACCGGAAGTTGAATCTTAATGAGCACTCCGATAACCACAAATAAAAAATCCCGGAAACATTCGTTCCCGGGATTTTTTATTGATTTCTAATAAATTAATCAGCGATCTTCTTATTAATGACAATATAAGAAATGAGTCCCAGTACTACGAGGAATACTGAACTGCCCAAAACCGCGTTGTTGTTTACATTGCCGGTAAAGGAACAAGCCAACAGGATGACCACTCCGATCAAGATTAATATCAATCCCAAATTCTTTAATAAGCCTTTCATGCGTGTGTATTTTAATAGATTATAATATTCCAGTCACAAATTAAAGCATAATTCTTTAACGGGCGAAATAATTTAGGTGAAAAATCCATTATAAAGACAGATTTAGTGGATTTTATGAATTAAACGATTGTTTTTCTGTTTAGTCTTTGGTATTGTAGAATACCTTTTTTAAGACCTCTTGCCCGATGCTCAGTTCTTCGAGAGTGATGCCATGCAGAGCTTCCTTCAGTGTCTGCCCCGCAATGATGCGTGCCTTCTCTTCCAGTTCTTTTCCGTCTTTTGTCAGGTGGATCAGATTGGTGCGACGATCTTTTTTGTCGGAAATACGTACTACAAGATGCTGCCGTTCCATGTTGTCTATGAGACGGGTCATGCTGGGTTTGTCTTTAAAAGTTGCATTGCACAACTCTTGTTGTGTAACGCCGTCTTTTTCCCATAGAAAAATAAGAACCGTCCATTGCTCCGGGCTGATTTCCAGACCGTTCTGACGGAAATTGCGATATAGCTTCCGGTTGATTGCTGCGGAAACCTTACCATTTAGGATGGCGAATATAAGCCGGATATCGAAATTAAATTGCTCTATCATGAAATTATTGTTTAAACAACTTTGCAAAGGTAAGCCACTTCCCGGATAATTCCTACATTAGGATACAAAAAAAGATTAAATATTTGTAGTTCAAAATAAAATGCCTAACTTTGCACCCGCATTTTAAAATAAAATAAATTATTTATTTAATTAAACGAGTATGAATCAATACGAAACCGTTTTCATTTTAACTCCCGTTTTGTCTGATGTTCAGATGAAGGAAGCGGTAGAAAAATTCAAAGGTATTCTTCAAGCTGAAGGTGCTGAGATTATCAATGAAGAAAACTGGGGACTGAAGAAATTGGCTTATCCAATTCAGAAGAAGTCAACAGGTTTTTATCAATTGGTTGAGTTCAATGCAGATCCTACTGTCATTGACAAGTTGGAACTTAACTTCCGTCGTGATGAACGCGTTATCCGCTTCTTGACTTTCAAAATGGACAAGTATGCTGCGGAATATGCTGCTAAAAGAAGAAGTGTTAAATCAAACAAAAAGGAGGATTAATCATGGCACAACAGACTCAATCAGAAATCAGATATTTAACTCCGCCCTCAGTAGACGTTAAGAAGAAAAAATACTGTCGTTTCAAAAAGAGCGGTATCCGTTATATCGACTACAAAGATCCTGAATTCTTGAAGAAATTCTTGAACGAACAAGGAAAGATTCTTCCACGTCGTATCACTGGTACTTCTTTGAAGTTCCAACGTCGTATCGCACAGGCTGTGAAGAGAGCTCGTCACTTGGCATTGTTGCCTTATGTAACTGACATGATGAAATAAGAAGGAGGAAAAGTATGGAAATTATATTGAAAGAAGACATCGTAAACTTGGGTTATAAGAACGATATCGTAAACGTGAAATCCGGATACGGTCGTAATTATCTGATCCCGACTGGAAAAGCTATCATCGCTTCTCCTTCTGCAAAGAAAATGTTGGCTGAAGACTTGAAACAACGTGCTCACAAACTTGAGAAAATCAAGAAGGATGCTGAAGCATTGGCTGCTAAGTTGGAAGGCGTTTCTTTGACTATTGCAACAAAAGTTAGTTCAACAGGTACTATCTTCGGTTCTGTTAGCAATATCCAGATTGCTGAAGCATTGGCAAAACTGGGTCACGAAATTGACAGAAAGATCATCGTTGTAAAAGACGCTGTGAAAGAAGTTGGTAACTACAAAGCTATCGTTAAACTTCACAAGGAAGTTTCTGTAGAAATTCCTTTCGAAGTAGTTGCTGAATAAGAACAAATTTACTTCATATATTAAAAAAGCGATTTGTTCTGATGGATAAATCGCTTTTTTTTATCATCTTTGCTAATAATATGAAATTCAACCGTTGTTATCTGAAGAGAATCGTTTTGCTGTTCCTGGTTGCTCTGGGAATTGGCAATGCTCTTTATGCAAATAACGAATTGAAAATACTGGCTGACTCTCTGCATAAAATGATAGATGCGAAGCCGCTCTTCGTCCAGAAGAAAGAGCAGCGAATCGCTCGGATTAAATGTTTACTGAAGGACTCTGGGTTGACTCCCGATCGGGAATATAAGGTGAATCTCCAATTATACAATGAGTATAAGAAATTTAATATAGACTCTGCCATCCATTATGTCGACCGGAACCTTGAAATCGCTCGTCAGTTAAATAGAAACTATTTGAAATACCAGTCTTCTTTGCAACTCAGCCTTGTATATTCCATGTGCGGCAGATATAGAGATGCAGAATTACTTCTCGAAAAAATGAAGCCATCAGAATTTCCTCGTTCATTATTAGCTACTTATTATGATACATATGCCCGTTTTTGGGAGTATTATTCGATTTCTGCTACCAATAATCAGTACGGAAAAAAACGGGAAGCCTATCAGGATTCACTGTATGCTCTTATGGATCATACTTCCTTTGACTATAAATTGTCACGGGCTTATTCTTATGCAGGACACGATTCAACAAAGGCGATCAAGATTTTGGATGAGTTGCTGAATGCTGAGGAGGTAGGCACTCCTAACTATGCGATGATTACTCATTCGTATGCCATGCTGAGCCGCTATTTGAAAAGAGAGGATGATGCGAAGAAATATCTTATGATGTCCGCCATTGCTGATATTCAGAATGCCACACGCGAAACAGCCTCCCTGCAGGCACTTGCACTGATACAATATGAGGAAAATAATTTAGCGGATGCTTTCAAATTTACTCAGTCGGCTATTGATGATGTCGTTTCCTCCGGCATTCATTTCCGGGCAATGGAAATCTATAAATTCTATTCTATTATTAATACGGCTTATCAGACGGAAGAAGCTAGGTCTAAATCGAATCTGATTACTTTTCTTATCTCAACCAGCGTTTCTCTTTTTCTTTTAATCGTGTTGGTCGTATTTATTTATATTCAGATGAAAAAAACGTTGCGGATGAAACGGGCGCTGGCACAAAGTAACGAGGAACTTTTGAGACTGAACGACAAACTGAACAGCATGAATAGTGAGTTGAATGATAAGAATGATGAACTGTGCGAGATTAATAATATAAAGGAGCATTATATCGCTCAGTTTTTCGACGTGTGCTTCAGCTATATTCATAAAATGGAGAAGTATCAGAATATGCTGTATAAAATAGCCATTAATAAGTGCTATGAGGAACTGATTAAAAAGCTGAAATCTTCCGCATTGATTGATGATGAACTTGATGCTCTGTATACTCGCTTCGATAGAGTCTTTCTGAATTTATATCCGACTTTTGTTTCAGATTTCAATGCTTTACTGAAAGATGACGAGAAGATCATTCTTAAACAGGACGCTTTGTTGAATAGGGAACTTCGTATCTATGCGCTGTTACGTTTGGGCATTACGGATAGCGGAAAGATTGCCAATTTCCTTCGTTGCTCTACAAGTACTGTTTATAATTATCGTACTAAAATGCGTAACAAGGCTGCAGTAGATCGGGATGAATTTGAAAATGAAATTATGAAAATCTGACCAATATAAACGAATTTGTGCCATTCGATAAATAAAATACTTTCCAAACAATCTACATTTTTTATATCCTTGTGTATATCTAAAGTGTTGATTTATAATATGTAATATGATTTTATAATCTACATAAAGTTGTGTAGACTAAATAAAGCGTTATTTATTTGGCTAGTTTTGCGATATCAGTTTTCGAACAATCTGCCTACAGATGAAAATTGATACCTTTTATGTTGTTTGTACTTAAATTCGCAATTTTTTATGGATGCACAATTTTCACTTGACACAAAAATAAAAGTAGGAATAATCGGTTTCGGTAGAATGGGAAGATTCTATTGGGAGGCGATGCGGAAAAGCGGGCGATGGGAGATTGCCTATATTTGCGATACAGATCCTACCACGCGCGAACTTGCTAAAAAAATATCTCCTGAATCTCTTGTAGTAGAGAATGATCAAAAAATCTTTGAAGACGAGAGTGTACAGGTTGTCGGGCTCTTCACATTGGCAGACTCAAGGCTCGAACAAATAGAAAAGGCTATTCGGTACGGAAAACATATCATCGCGGAAAAACCTGTTGCAGATACGATGGAAAAGGAGTGGAAGGTGGTGGATATGATAGAAAACTCCAATGTACTTTCTACGGTAAACTTATATCTGCGAAATTCCTGGTATCATAATCTGATGAAGGAATATATCCAGAAGGGAGAAATAGGTGAGTTAGCCATTATCCGTATTTGCCACATGACTCCGGGACTGGCACCGGGTGAAGGACATGAATATGAAGGCCCCGCTTTCCATGATTGTGGAATGCATTATGTTGACATCGTTCGCTGGTATGCCGAAAGTGAATATAGAACATGGAATGCACAAGGCGTGAACATGTGGAATTATAAAGATCCCTGGTGGGTACAATGTCACGGAACTTTTCAAAATGGCGTAGTCTTTGATATAACCCAGGGTTTTGTCTATGGACAATTATCGAAAGATCAGACGCACAATTCTTATGTAGATATTATAGGTACGGAAGGTATCGTGCGTATGACGCATGATTTCAAAACAGCTGTTGTCGATTTACACGGAGTACATCAGACACTTCGTGTGGAAAAACCTTTTGGTGGTAAGAATATTGATGTGCTGTGCGATTTGTTCGCCGATTCCATATTGACCGGTAAGCGAAACCCTCGTTTGCCTTTAATGTATGACTCGACTATTGCATCCGAGTATGCGTGGAAATTCCTGCAGGATGCTCGTATGAATGACTTGCCGGCTATCGGTAATTTGCAGACTCTTGAACAAATACGCGAACGCAGAAAAAACATGAAAAATGGATATGGGTTGCTGCATAGTAATCCACCACAAATAACTAACTCCTTAAAATAATAAAACCATGTCAGACTTTTCAAGAAGAAAATTTCTTAAAACGGGAGCCGCTGCTTTAGCAGGAATCACCATTGCTCCCAGCTCTATTTTAGGTATGAGCCACGGGCACGTTTCCCCAACCGACAAACTGAACCTTGCAGCCGTAGGTATCGGCGGTATGGGTCATGCCAACATCAACAACGTGAAGGGCACCGAAAACATCGTAGCCCTTTGTGACGTAGACTGGAAATATGCCAAAGGCGTATTCGATGAATTCCCGAATGCGAAGAAATACTGGGATTATCGCAAGATGTACGATGAAATGGGCAAATCCATTGACGGCGTAATCATTGCTACCGCCGACCATACTCATGCCATCATCACGGCAGACGCCATGACAATGGGCAAGCACGTATACTGCCAGAAACCGTTGACTCACTCCGTTTACGAATCCCGTTTGCTGACCAAGCTGGCCGCCTCTACCGGAGTAGTTACTCAAATGGGTAATCAGGGAGCATCGGGCGAAGGTACCGACCTGGTTTGCGAATGGATATGGAATGGAGAAATCGGCGAAGTAACCAAAGTGGAATGCGCCACCGACCGTCCTATCTGGCCGCAAGGACTGAATGCACCCGAAAAGGCGGACCGCATCCCCAACACATTGAACTGGGATCTTTTCACCGGACCTGCCAAACTGAACCCGTACAACAACGTTTATCATCCCTGGAACTGGCGTGGATGGTGGGATTACGGTACAGGTGCACTGGGTGATATGGCCTGTCATATTCTGCACCAGCCGTTCAGAGCTCTGAAGCTGGGTTATCCTACCAAGGTGGAAGGTTCTTCTACTTTATTACTGAGTGCCTGCGCTCCTCAGGCCCAACACGTGAAGATGATTTTCCCCGCCCGCGACAATATGCCGAAAGTTGCCTTGCCGGAAGTTGAGGTACACTGGTATGACGGCGGTATGATGCCGGAACGTCCGAAAGGTTTCCCGGAAGGAAAACAACTGATGGGCCCCGGTGGTGGTCTGACTATCTTCCACGGAACAAAAGATACATTGATTTGCGGCTGCTACGGAGAACAACCTTTCTTGTTGTCAGGCCGTGTGCCCAATGCACCGAAAGTATGCCGCCGTGTTACTTGTTCTCATGAAATGGACTGGGTACGCGCTTGTAAGGAAGACAAATCCAACCGCGTGATGCCGAAAGCGGATTTCTCCGAATCGGGACCGATGAATGAAATGGTGGTAATGGGTGTATTGGCTATCCGTCTGCAAGGATTGAACAAGACACTGGAATGGGACGGCGCTAATATGTGCTTCACTAATATTGGTGATAACGAAACACTCAGAACCTGCATTAAGGACGGATTTACGATTCATGATGGTCACCCGTCATTCAATAAGACCTGGACAGATCCGATCAACGCGAAACAATTTGCAGCCGAACTGGTGAAACATAATTATCGTGAAGGATGGAAGTTGCCTGATATGCCACGATAACACGATAAAAGTAAGTTAAGAATTAAAGATTAAAAATTAAATAGTTATTATTATGAAGAAAGTATTTTATCCATTAGCTTGTTGTCTTGCAGCGGGAGTTTTAGTTTCCTGCAGCGGTCAGAAGAAAGCCGGGAGTGCTCAGGAAGAGCAATCGGCAAACGAAGTAGCAGTATCATATTCAAAATCATTAAAAGCAGCGGAGATGGATAGCTTGCAATTACCGGTAGATGCGGATGGTTACATCACTATCTTTGACGGCAAAACATTTAATGGATGGCGTGGTTATGGCAAGGACAGAGTTCCTTCCAAGTGGACTATCGAGGACGGTTGCATCAAGTTCAACGGTTCCGGTGGCGGTGAAGCACAGGATGGTGATGGCGGAGACCTGATCTTTGCTCACAAATTCAAAAACTTCGAACTGGAAATGGAATGGAAAGTTTCCAAAGGCGGTAACTCCGGTATCTTCTATTTAGCTCAGGAAGTGACTTCTAAAGATAAGGACGGCAACGACGTGCTCGAACCTATTTATATTTCCGCACCTGAATATCAGGTATTGGACAACGACAATCATCCGGATGCTAAATTGGGGAAAGACAATAACCGGCAGTCGGCTTCTTTATATGACATGATTCCGGCAGTTCCTCAGAATGCGAAACCTTTCGGCGAATGGAACAAGGCTAAGATCATGGTTTATAAAGGTACTGTTGTTCACGGACAGAATGACGAGAATGTACTCGAATACCACTTGTGGACCAAACAATGGACTGACCTTTTGCAAGCCAGCAAATTCAGCCAGGACAAATGGCCGTTGGCTTTCGAACTGCTGAATAATTGCGGTGGCGAAAACCACGAAGGATTTATCGGAATGCAGGATCACGGTGATGACGTTTGGTTCCGCAATATCCGCGTGAAAGTTCTGGACTGATCACATAAATAATTCAAAGATAGGCTGTGTCAAAAGTAACATCAACATGGCATTTAGTTCTGAATGACAGAATGATATGCCCGACGAACTTCTGACACAGCTTTTTTATTTTAATACATGAACCCCTTTATCTACAAACATGAAACTCCAAATAAATCTATGTGCGCTGGCTCTTCTTTTAATGATTCCGTTTACGGCCATGGCACAGTCTAAAACAAAAGCGAAAGCTAAAAAAGAAGTAGCGATTCAACTCTATTCTGTCAGGGATATATTGAATAAGGTGGACAATAAGGACGGCAAATGTGACGCCGCTTATATTACTCTTCTGAAGAACTTGGCGAAAATGGGATATACCAGTGTGGAAGCCGCCAATTATAATAATGGAAAGTTTTACGACAGAACTCCCGATCAATTTAAAAAAGATGTTGAATCTGCCGGGCTGAAGGTTTTATCCTCACATTGCACAAGAGGATTGTCGAAAGAAGAATTAGCTTCCGGTGATTTTTCAAGTTCACTTCAATGGTGGGACCAGTGTATTGCTGATCATAAAGCTGCCGGTATGAGTTACATTGTAGCTCCTTGGATGGATGTGCCTAAAACACTTAAGGAGTTGGATACATATTGTGCTTATTACAATGAAATAGGCAAACGTTGTAAACAGCAGGGGATGTCGTTCGGATACCATAATCATGCTCATGAATTTCAGAAGGTAGAAGATAAAGTGATGTATGACTACATGATTGAGCATACCAATCCTGAATATGTTTTCTTCCAGATGGATGTTTATTGGGTAGTTCGCGGGCAAAACAGTCCGGTAGATTATTTTAATAAATACCCCGGTCGTTTTAAAATGTTCCATATCAAGGATCACAGAGAAATCGGGCAGAGCGGAATGGTTGGTTTCGACGCTATTTTCAAGAATGCAAAGACGGCTGGTGTGAAGCATCTTGTTGCAGAGATAGAAAGCTACAGCATGCCCGTAGAGAAAAGTGTCGAGGTAAGTCTGGATTATTTGCTGGATGCTCCTTTTGTTAAAAGCTCATACGCTAAATAAGGCATAAAAAAAAGTCTGTGCATGCTTTTAGCATGTCAGACTTTCAATTCTCTCTAGGCTGTTCTGAATTATTCAGCTACAGCTTCAGTTGCAGTGCTATCTGCATTCAAAGAGTCAGCTGCCTGAGCTGCTGCTTGTTCTGCTTCAGCTGCTGCTGCTTCTACAGCTGCGATTGAGTCAGCGATGCGGATAGAATCTTGTTGAGCTTTTGCTGCGTCAGCTGCTTTGTTACCACAAGATGCGAATGATACTGCTACGATAGCTACGGCCATCAAAACTAATTTTTTCATTTTCTTTGCTTTTTAAAAACGTAATACAATCAATTGCTTTATTAAAACGCTGCAAAGTTATGTACTTTTTCAATATGTTGTTCTCGAAAAGCCAACTATTTTTATAATTTTTTTTAGAAGCTTGTTATATTACGCCTTCAATCCATGTTTTAAAACATACTAATCGACAGCTATACTGTTATATAGATACCTTTTGATGCTTCTTTTCGGGGTTTTCTCAAATTCCGTAGGATAAAGCTGAATCTTGCTGACTTTTTCATACGCAGCTACATTATTATTTAAGTTCTTCAGATTTTCATCCATGATGGTTTTCAGGTTATCCGGATTGTTCAATCCGAGAGAATCCAGCGCTTCGTAATCCGCATAGACCAGTGCCACCAGTTTCTTGTTGCGTTCGATGACGAGGCTTTCAAGAATGAATGGCAGGTTATTGAGTTTGGCTTCCAGCTCTTCGGGGAAGATGTTCTGTCCGCTCGAACTCAGAATCATGCTTTTGAGTCGTCCGCGGATGAAGATATTTCCGCTGGCGTCCATAGTACCAAGGTCGCCGGTGCGCAGCCAGCCGTCTTCGGTAAACACTTCCTGCGTGGCTTCCGGATTCTTATAATATCCCACCATCACGTTTTCACCACGTACCTGAATCTCTCCGGTTTCCGCTTCCGGATTTTCTTTATAGATGCGTGCCTCCATGATATCCAGCACTTTGCCGGAAGAGCCTAAAATAAATTCATTCCAGGGAGCATAGCTGATCAGTGGTCCGCACTCGGTCATACCATAACCGATGGTGAAAGGGAACTTTATTTTGTAGAAGAACTCTTCCACTTCCTGATTCATGGCAGCGCCTCCGATGATGATTTCTTTGAAACGTCCGCCTAAGGCGTCTATCAGCTTTTTCCGTATCTGATTATAAATCTGGGTGTCGAGCAAAGGAATGTTTAATGCCCATTTCATACCTTTCTTATTAATGAGCGGCTGAATGACATTTTTATATATTTTCTCGATGACCAGCGGAACAGTGATGATCAGGTTCGGTTTTACTTCCTCAAAAGCCTTCATGATAATTTTGGGAGAAGGCGTTTTACCGAGCAGGGTGACATGAGTTCCGACAGCAGTTGCAGTCAGAAAGTCGAAAGCGCAACCGTAGGCGTGTGCCAGTGGCAGGAAAGAAAGCACTTTATCTCCTTTTTTAAGTAACTCGGTGCGGATGCCGAAAGTGACATTGCCGGCAAGATTGTTGCCCGTCAGCATTACCCCTTTGCTGAAGCCGGTAGTTCCCGATGTGTAGTTCAGCAGCATTACCTTATCATTGGATAACGTAGTGTATTGAATGTCCTCGCGCGTGAATCCTTTCGGATAGGCGGCGTACATTTCATCATTGAGGTGTACCAGAAACTTCTGAATAGTTTCTCCGTCCCGCTGATAGAGGCAGCGGAAGTCGGTGAGCGAAAAAACTCCGCGCAGTCCGGTCAGCTTTTCTTCTTCCAGGCTTTCCCAGATGCTGTCACTGGTAAAGAGGAAAACGGACTCGGAATGGTTGACGATATGATGCACATCGTTGGGCGTAAAGTCTTGCAGGATAGGGACGATGATGGCTCCGTAGGTGATGGTTGCCATGTAGGCGATGCACCAGTGGGCATTATTTTTGCCGATAACGGCTATTTTATCTCCTCTGCGCAGGCTGCAATGTTTGAAAAGCAGGTGCATACGGGCGATTTCTCCGGCTACCTGGCCATAAGTATAATGAACGGATTCACCATAATCGGTATAGCAAGGTAAATCCCAATTTTCCCGAAAACTATTTTCGTATAGTTTAATGAAATTCTCTTTAATCATTGCACGTTTTTTAGTGAATTGTGCAAAAATAGGAATAAACTTTCGTATCCTAAAGTGTTTTACTAATAATAATGTGTAACTTTGCAGGAAATATGCGTTATAACAGATTATGATAGATACCACTGTATTTCAAAATAAGACAGCCGTTTATTATACGTTAGGCTGCAAATTGAACTTTTCAGAGACTTCAACTATCGGTAAAATCCTGCGGGAGGCAGGAGTCCGGACTGCACGCAAAGGGGAAAAAGCAGATATCTGTGTGGTAAATACTTGTTCGGTGACGGAGATGGCAGACAAGAAATGCCGTCAGGCTATTCATCGGTTGGTCAAGCAGCATCCCGGAGCTTTTGTGGTAGTGACCGGATGCTACGCACAGTTGAAGCCCGGTGACGTGGCAAAGATAAAAGGAGTAGATGTAGTGCTGGGTGCCGAGCAGAAAGGAGACTTGTTGCAGTATCTCGGCGACCTCCATAAGCATGAAGAGGGAGAGGCATTTACTACCACCACCAAAGATATCCGTTCGTTTTCGCCTTCGTGTTCACGGGGCGACCGTACTCGTTTCTTCCTGAAAGTACAAGACGGATGCGATTATTTCTGTTCTTATTGTACCATTCCTTTTGCCCGTGGACGCAGCCGTAACGGTACTGTTGCCTCTATGGTGGAGCAGGCAAGGCAGGCCGCTGCCGAAGGCGGAAAAGAGATCGTACTGACAGGCGTGAATATCGGCGATTTTGGTAAGACTACCGGTGAGACTTTCTTTGATCTGGTGAAAGCGCTGGATCAGGTGGAAGGCATCGAACGTTACCGCATTTCTTCTATCGAGCCCAATCTGCTGACTGATGAAATCATCGAGTTCGTTTCCCGTTCCCGTAGATTTATGCCTCATTTTCATATCCCGTTGCAATCCGGTTGCGATGAAGTGCTGAAATTGATGCGCCGTCGTTATGATACGGCTCTTTTTGCCTCTAAAGTAAAGAAAATCAAGGAAGTGATGCCGGATGCCTTTATCGGAGTCGATGTGATTGTAGGTACTCGCGGAGAGACGGAAGAGTATTTTGAACAGGCTTATCAGTTTATTTCCGGACTGGATGTGACACAGTTGCATGTGTTCAGCTACTCCGAACGTCCGGGGACGCAGGCCTTGAAGATAGATTATGTGGTTTCGCCGGAAGAGAAACATCAGCGCAGCCAGCGCTTGCTGACACTTTCTGATGAAAAGACACGGGCTTTCTATACCCGTCATATCGGGCAGACCATGCAGGTATTGATGGAAAAATCAAAAGCAGGTACACCGATGCACGGGTTTACCGCTAACTATATCCGCGTAGAAGTGGAGAATGACGAATCATTGGACAATCAGATGATTAACGTCCGACTGGGAGAATTTAATGAAGACATGACAGCGCTTAAAGGCACAATTCTGATGAATTATGAAGTCTAGATTTATCTATTGGCTGGTATATAGCGGGATGTGGCTGTTTTCGGCGCTTCCCTTCCGGATATTGTACTTACTTTCGGATTTCAATTACCTGTTGATGTACCGTATAGGGAGGTATCGCCGGAAAGTAGTACGGGAGAATCTGAAGAAATCATTTCCCGAAAAAGACAAGAAAGAAAGGCTGCAGATCGAACGCCGTTTCTATCGTTACCTTTCCGACTATATGCTTGAAGACTTGAAAATGCTTCATATGTCACCCGAAGACCTTTATAAGCGGATGACTTATAAGAATACGGAACAATATCTGGAACTGACCGAGAAATATGGCGGAATCATCGTAATGATTCCTCATTATGCCAATTATGAATGGCTGATCGGGATGGGATCTATTATGAAACCGGGTGATGTACCGATGCAAGTCTATAAACCTCTGAAAGATAAATACTTGAACGAATTGTTCCAGCGCATCCGTTCCCGCTTCGGAGGATATAACGTTCCGAAACATTCTACGGCACGCGAAATTATCAAGTTGAAGCGTGAAGGCAAAAAGATGGTTGTCGGTCTGATTACTGACCAGTGGCCCAGCGGAAACGAAAAATACTGGACTACTTTTTTGGGGCAGGAAACCGCCTTTCTGAATGGTGCGGAGCGCATTGCGAAAATGATGAACTTCCCTGTGTTCTATTGTGATCTGACAAAACCCGGCAGAGGGTATTGTGTAGCTGAGTTTAAGCTGATGACAGAGAAACCGAAGGAGACGGGTGAAGGAGAAATTACGGAAATGTTTGCTGATTATCTGGAACAGACGATTCGCAGGGAACCGGCTTATTGGCTGTGGTCTCATAAACGTTGGAAAGCTTCTAAGGCTGAATGTGAAAGGGGGTAAGGATGAAAGTGTCAGTGGTTATTTTGAATTGGAACGGGTGCGATATGCTTCGTACTTTTCTTCCGTCCGTGATCCGCTATTCGAAGAGCGAAGAAGTAGAAGTCTGTGTGGCCGACAATGGCTCTACGGATGCTTCTGTGGAAATGCTTCGGGAGGAATTTCCTTGTGTCCGGATCATTGTGCTGGATCAGAATCATGGATTCGCAGATGGATATAACCTGGCTTTGCAGCAGGTAGAAGCGGAGTATGTGGTACTTCTGAATTCTGATGTTGAGGTGACCGAACATTGGCTTGAACCGATGATCTCCTATCTTGATGGCCATCCGGAGGTAGCTGCCTGTCAGCCGAAAATCCGTAGCCAGCGGCAAAAAGAGTATTTTGAATATGCCGGAGCAGCCGGAGGATTTATAGATAAGTACGGCTATCCGTTCTGTCGTGGGCGTATAATGGGAGTGGTTGAAAAGGATGAGGGACAGTATGATACGATCCTGCCAGTTTTCTGGGCAACGGGAGCCGCCCTGTTTATCCGTCATGCGGATTATCGTGAGGCGGGCGGACTGGACGGACGTTTCTTTGCCCACATGGAAGAGATTGATTTATGCTGGCGACTACGTTCCCGTGGTCGGGAAATCGTTTGCATTCCTCAAAGTACGGTCTATCACGTCGGTGGTGCAACTCTGAAAAAGGAGAATCCCCGCAAGACTTTTTTGAATTTTCGTAATAATCTTGTCATGCTCTATAAGAATCTTTCGGACGAAGAGTTAAATAAAGTGATGCGTATCCGGACTTGTCTCGATTACGTGGCTGCATTCACATTTCTGCTGAAGGGGCAGTTAGACAACGCCCGTGCGGTGATGCGTGCCCGGAAAGAATATAAACAGATTTGTCCTTCATTTTCTTCTTCCCGTAAAGAAAACTTAAGAAAAACTTCTTTGAATCCAATCCCTGAACGGATAAAAAGTAGTATCTTGTGGCAGTTTTATGTGGGAGGGTGCAAAAGATTCTCTCAATTGTCGGATTTAAAAGGATAACAAAATGGAACCAAAAGTAAGGAGAGGCATCGGGCTGGTAGCACATGATGCCATGAAAAAAGACCTCATCGAATGGGTGCTGTGGAACTCGGAACTGTTGATGGGAAATAAATTCTATTGTACAGGTACTACAGGTACTCTGATTCTGGAAGCACTGAAGGAGAAGCATCCTGAAGTGGAGTGGGACTTCACAATTCTGAAATCCGGTCCTTTGGGAGGTGACCAGCAGATGGGATCGCGTATTGTGGACGGTCAGATTGATTATCTATTCTTTTTCACTGACCCTATGACTTTGCAGCCACATGATACGGATGTTAAAGCATTAACCCGACTGGCCGGTGTTGAGAACATCGTTTTCTGTTGTAACCGTTCTACGGCGGATCATATCATTTCCAGCCCTCTGTTTATGGATCCCGATTACGAACGTACCCATCCGGACTATTCCAGTTATACGAAACGGTTCGAAAACAAATCCGTGGTAACGGAAGCTGTAGAATCGGTAAATAAAAGAAAAAGAAAGAAGAGATAGGTCGTTATAGACTGAAAATATGATAGTGTGAGGCTGCTTCAAGTAGAAATGAGGCAGCCTTACTTGTGCCATGCCTTTGGCACGACGATGCCACGCCTTTGGCACAACTGTGCCATGCCCTTGTCACAACTGTTTCCAAGCCTTTGTCACAACTGTGCCACACCCTTGTCACAACCGTGATACTCCTTTGGCATAACTGTGCCCATTACTTGGCACAAGCGGAATGATAGGGTGTTGTAAATAAGTTGACCGGATGTGGCAGTCCGGATGATAGGATGACAGACCAATGTGCTTCTTGATAATAACACAAACTGATAAAGCAAAGGTACTTATCTGCTGCAATGCAGTTCTACTCCGGCTGAGTCGATGTCTGCTCCCATAGGCGGATTCCGTTTGGAAAGACGAAGTTCTATTTCTTCAATGGCAGGAAATTCTGCCAGTAGTCTTTTAGCTATTCGTCCGCATACGTGTTCCAGCAACTTCGACGGGATGGACATTTCAGCTTTCACGGCTTCGTGTATTTCGGCATAGTTGACCGTATCCACCACGTCGTCTGTTTGAATAGCCTGACTGATATCTACCTTCAACTTCAAGTTGATAATATACTCATTTCCAATGATATTCTCTTGGGGGGCTACTCCATGATAAGCAAAGCAGCAGATGTCTTTCAGCAAAATATAGCTGTTGTTTATCTTCATATCTTTTGTTTTCTAAAAAAGTAAAGGTAAGGCTTTATTTCTTTTTATAAAGTGTTTTCGATCATTTTTGTTCGCTTATTAAATGAATGAAAGGCTTTATAAATGAGATTGTACTCATCAGCTATGTAATTCAACTGCCATTTTTAGTCCCATGGAAGACGTCGTGCGATATCTATAATATGGGGGACTTCTTTATTCAAAGGTTCGCCGTTCAGTACAGTTTCATATTTCTTTAAATAGGCTTCTGCCATGACACTTGAATTGAATAGATCTCTGGCATATTCGTGGCAGACTTTCGGAGAATATTGTGCTGACTGTATATGTTCGGCCATTTCCTGTCCGTGGGCGGTCAGAAAACCGACTTCCGGTGAAACGAGTTCGGGAAGCGCACCGTAGGGAGTACCGAATACGGGAGCTCCGAAGTATAAGGATTCAGTGATTGCAAGTCCGAAAGGTTCGTGCCATGTAACGGGGAAAATAAGCCCTTTTGACTGCTCAATAATAACTTTTTTCTTTGAATCATCTACCATTCCATGAAAATGAATCCGTGGATTCCATGTGAATCGGAAGCCCATTTTGAGATTGAGGCGATAACCGCCTAAAACGTCCAGTTGTGCGTTCTTGATGCTTTGGACAACGGCGATAGCTCCTTTGATATTTTTGACCTTCCAGGCTGCTTTGCCTAGAAAATGGTAGTTTTTTCTGGAAAGGGTGAGGTTGGCGGGACCGTAGTCATCCCAGTCCAGTCCATTGTAAACGAATGATTCGCTTCCAAGTCTTTGTGCATGATTACGTGAGACAAAAACGATGTTCCGGTCTGCGTTGGCCGGGATTCCATTGCCGTGTATGGTCAGTAAGTGCGGCTTGGTGATTCCTTCGGGAACGGGAATGTTGAAATGTACGATGTCCGCATCTGTGGGGATTTGGGTGTTCAGATTTACGCTAGGGTCCAGTTCTATCACTTTAGCGAAAGGGCAGGAGGAACCTTTTCCTGCGATGAAGGTGACTTTGTGTCCGCGCTTATTGAGTTCTTTACCCAGATACCACATTACTCTTTGAGTTCCGCCGTATTTTATAGATGGAATTTTATCTCCTAAGACAATCGTTATATTCATTTGTTCTCGGTCTATAGTTCTTTGGAACAAAAGTAGTAAATTATTTGATAATTAAACTTAGAGTTAAGAAAAGTTTGGCTTGCACAATGTTTTGTTATTTGACTTTTAATAAATCCTTTTGTGCCACCAACTGTGGAATTATCTTAAGCAGGATAGGGGTAAAGAGAATGCAGATGGTCAATGTCAGCAGGAGCAGTGCGCTTGCTTCTGCCCAGTCGTTATGAATATAATGCGAAACGACCGGTCTTGCAAAGTGTATAATCGGTCCATGAATACTGAGTGTGATAATGGAATATCGCCCCAGATAAGAAACGATGCTTATTCTTTTTATTTTCTTACAGATCAGCATAATCATAAAGATTCCGGCAAATGCGGCAATGTATACCTGGAATATGTTGCCGGGATAATTGTTGGTCCGCATACCCGGCGTGGTGGCGGTGAAGTACATTACGACCAGTGCCAGCAGGACAAATGAGGGAATAATCTTGTCGAACCGATGACTGGGGAACAGGAAGAAATTATATCGGCGAACCCAGAAACCTGCCACATAGAAGGGGAGGGCAGTCATGGCAACGTCTATATACAAAGGAAGTTCGATGTGAAATTTGCCCAGGAAGAATCCTGTGCATCCGATCAGTAACGTTGCTGCAAACATCAGAGATAAATGCTTGTCACGCAGATAATGAATCAGATAGAACAGGATATTGCAGTTGAACAGAGCAAGCAGAAACCAGATGGGAGGATTGAACTTGATGAGGTCGTGCCCGTGAAAGACAAACAGTAATTCTCTCCATGACACAGGGAGATGGAAAGTTTCCGGTGCAATCTTCCATACAATGTATTTTAGTAGAAAGGCGCTGACGTAGAAGAAGATAAAGGGAATGATTAGCTTATTGGTCTTTCGGATAATGAACCCGTATAATCCTTCATAAGGCTTGAAGAAAATTCCTGATATAAAGAAATAGAGAGGCATGCGAAAGCAGGATAGCATGGAATGCTTGTCAAGTTGGTCGAAAGCGCCTCCGATATGCGCCATCACTACCAGAATAATGCAGACTCCCTTGGTTAAGTCCACAAAATCAATACGCCGATGCTGATTGTCTCCCATTTATTTTGCGTTGCGTTTTTGCGTTGCAAAGATACTTGATTAATTGGAAAAAACGGAATGAAGGAAGATAAAGAATTGCCGCATGGGAGAGAAACGGAGGTGTCAAAACTATCAGTTGATTTTATTCAGGCACAGATGACACGGATTTACAGTTTTAAGAGATTATAGGTCTAAAAAACGTGTTAATCCGTGTCACCCGTGCCTAAAGATATTTATTTCTTGGGAGCTCTGCCGGTGTATTTTATTAGCTCACGTATCTTGTCATTGAGTTCTTCTGCTTTCATCAACTGTTCCAGAGTGAGGTGCATCCGGTAACGCCAATAATTGCGCGGATTGGATGGTACATTAATCCGTTCTTCCTGCACATTCGGATTTCTCCATTTGCCATCAATGCTCAGCCAGTCTTGCAGGGACAGAATACAAAGTATGGAATTGCTTTTCAGATGATTGCGCACCACTTCTTCGCACAATTCGGGAGTGGCGACTGTCGGTGCGGTTCCGTAATGCCCCAGCATCGTGTTGTAGTAACGCTGTGTCTGCAGGTAATCTTCTTCCCACCAGCCTCGCAAAGTAGACATATCATGAGTGGAGATGGTACAAACCGACCGGTATGGGTATTCATTTAAATATCCGAACTCGTGCATCGGATTCTTTGGCATCCGCTGAATCTCCAGACTGAGGATACGAAGATCATTCATGACGGACGAAACACAATCCGGAATCATACCCAGGTCTTCTCCGCAAACCAGCATACGTGTCGATTGTGTCAGTTGCGGTAGTTTCTTCATAGCCTGTTGGCGCCAGAACTCGTTGTGGCGGTGATAATAATACTGATCATACAGTCTGTTAAACGCATTCTGCTCCTGTTCATTGAGTGAACGGAAGATGAAATCGCGTTGTATTCCGATGCGCGGATGATATTTATCTTTTTCTTTCGTGTCCGGTACAAAAAGAACATCACTGATCAAAGTGTATAGTCCATCCCGAATCCAAAGACTGTTTTCATCATTCTTTCCTGCAAAGAAACTCTCCACTTCCCGTTGGGTGGTGAACTCCGGTTTCATGTGATAAACACCGGGTGTTTCGGCAGGAAGCAGAAAAGTCTGTTTCACATAATCGGTATGCGGACCGAATACTTGCCCGAGGAAGGATTCATGAATATATGGAATCAAATATTCTTCCCGAAAGGGGAGTCCGTAACTTTCGATTTCCTCCCGACTCATAGGGATGGAGGGAATGAACTGTCCGAGTAATCCGTGTACGGCATGCATCGGGATTTCCCAGATACGGAAGAAACCGAGGATGTGGTCAATCCGGTAAGCGTCGAAGTACTCTGACATTTTTTGGAAACGCTTCATCCACCAGCGGTAGCCGTCCTTTTCCATGACGTCCCAGTTGTACGTGGGGAATCCCCAGTTTTGTCCGTTCACCGAGAAATCATCGGGAGGGGCGCCCGCCTGCCCGTTGAGATTGAAGTAATAAGGTTCGGTCCATGCTTCCACACTGTTGCGGCTGATGCCGATAGGGATATCTCCTTTGAGTACGACACCGTGTTCGCGGGCGTATTTCGTAGCGGCTACCAATTGCAGGTGCAGGTGAAACTGGATATAATAATAAAGTGCGATATGCGGGTAATCTACAGATTCTGGCCGGCACATCTTCTCTATATCTTGTGCATTATAAACGGAATGTCTGGGCCATTCACGGAAATTAGGTGTCTGAAAGGCATCGCGCAGATAGCTGAAAACAGCGTAAGGTTGCAGCCATTCCTTGTTGGCATTAAAGAATTCGCCGAACTCTCCGGAGGCTAATACTTTTTCTCCTTCCTGCTTGAAGATCAGTCGGAAGTATTCCCATTTCGTTTGGTTGACAGCTTCATAATCCATCGCCGGCAGGCCGTTGAGTTCTTTCTGTTTTTTGTTGAACTTCGCTGCGGCTGACTTGTCTTTCAGTGTTCCCATCTGCTTTATATCTGCATACATCGGGTGGAAAGCATAAATGGAGATACTATTATATGGATAAGAATCGGTCCACGCATGAGTCATGGTCGTATCATTGATCGGTAATATCTGTATAACCTTTTGTTGGGTACTTACAGCCCAGTCAATCATGCGTTTCAAATCTCCGAAATCTCCTACTCCGAAACTGTTCTCTGATTTCAGTGAAAAGACAGGGATGGCTATACCGGCCCCTTTCCATACCGGAATATCGAAATAGGCATATCGGTCGGAGATGACCAGCGTCTCATTTGTTTTCAGTTCCGGGTCGGCAAGATAGCGGTTGGGGTTATTTTCCCAGCAGTCCGCTTTCTTTTCTTCTTTATGGTAAAGGATGAATTTGTATTCCAGCGGGAATTTCAGCTTACTTGCATCCAGCTCGATCTGCCATTCCGGAAAGTTGGCATCGCTCATGGGAATCGCTTTGTCCGGGTCCCAGTTTCCCAATGCTTTCTGATTTCCGCAAATTGCCAGGCAATAGTCTTTGTTGATGCGTGGGGCGTATGCCTTGATGACCAGCCCTTTTCTGTGACAAGGCGGAATTTCAGCTCTGTCGGGATGGGCTAACAAGGCTTCCGTGAAGGCCGAACTGTAGTAATACAATTGTTCGGGGATATTTTTCCAGCAGTCTTTAATCTGATACTTCTTTTTAGAGTTACCGGATAAAAAGAGACGTCTCGGAAAGCTGTCCCATTCTTTGCGGATGATAATTTGGTTTTGTTCTATCTGATAGCTGTAATTGATAGTCATTCCTTCTTTGGGAACTTCCAGTTCCACGTCTGCCGTCCAGTATATGCCGTCTGTGGTATGCATGGGGATCGACTCCGGCAGCAGCCCGGCAATCCTGACTTCTTCTCCCCAACTGGTGCGATATTCGATGTTAAATGATACAGTCATATATATTAGATTTTGATTAGACACTAATGACTATGCAAGTATAAGACATTTTTTTGAATAAAAAATAAAAGGAGCCGTATTAGGACTCCTTTTAATCTTTTGTTTATATATTAATTAACATACGTCACATGTTAACCGCATCTGGAAGCACCGCAAGTGGTACAGATCAGACAGCCTTCCTGATAGACCAAAGTTTCATTACCGCAATTCGGGCATTTCTTTCCTTTGGCTTCCGTTCCGTCCTGAATATATTTCTTCAATGCACGTTCTACACCGTTCTTCCAAGTGTTGATGCTCTCGCTGTTCAGTTGCAGAGAACCTACCAGCTTGATAACCTGCTCGATCGGCATCCGGTAACGGAGTACGCCGGAAATCAGTTTTGCATAGTTCCAGTATTCCTTGTTGAACTTCTCTGACAATCCTTCGATAGTCGTCTTGTATCCACGTTTATTTTCGAACTGGAAGTCGTAACGCTTGGTTCCATCCTCGTCTATATTCTTGATAATACGTCCGCTGGTTACGCTTTTCGGCAACAGGATACCTTCGTCGTCATCTTGCAAACCGGTGAATATCTCGTAAGGATGTCCATCCAGCAGTCCTACGAAAGCCACCCATTTTTCTTTGTTATTCTGGAAACGAACCACGTCGGCTTCCAGTACTCTTGGGCGTGTTTCTACTACCGTAGGCGGTTTGCAAGGAGGAAGAGTTTCTTTCTTATCCGATTTGGTTGAAATCAATACTCCGGAACGTGAGCCGTCGCGGTATACCGTACATCCTTTGCAACCGGATTTCCATGCTTCTACATACAGGCGGTTGACAAGATCCTCGTCTACATCGTTCGGCAGGTTGATGGTTACGCTGATAGAGTGGTCTACCCATTTTTGGATTCTTCCCTGCATCTTTACTTTCATCAACCAGTCTACGTCATTGGAAGTCGCTTTATAATAAGGTGACTTAGCCACCAGCTCGTCAATCTCTTCCTGCGAATAACGCTTGGCGGGATCGTATCCGTTAGCTTCCATCCATGTCACGAATTTATGATGGAATACGATATATTCTTCGAATGCGTCGCCTGTCTCGTCAACAAAGTCAACGTGTACATTCGTATCGTTCGGGTTTACTTTTCTTCTGCGCTTGTAAACGGGCAGGAAGACCGGTTCGATACCGGAAGTCGTCTGTGTCATCAGACTGGTTGTTCCTGTAGGAGCAATCGTCAGACATGCAATATTACGACGGCCATATTTCTTCATTTCTGCGTACAGTTCCGGATCAGCCTCGGCAAGACGCTGAATGAACGGATTGTTCTGTTCACGCTCATTGCTGTATATTTCGAAAGCACCGCGTTCTTTTGCCATTTCAACCGAAGAACGATAGGCACCGAGGGCCACTGTCTTATGTACTTTTTCAGAGAATTCGGTTGCTTCTTCGGTTCCGTAGCGCAGACCTAAAGCAGCAAGCATATCGCCTTCCGCAGTGATTCCCACACCTGTACGGCGACCTTGACCGCTCTTCTTATATATCTTGTTCCACAAGTTGCGTTCGGCATGTTTTACCTCTTCGCCTTCCGGGTCTTGATCGATCTTTTCCATGATACGTTCGATCTTCTCCAGTTCGAGGTCGATGATGTCGTCCATGATGCGTTGAGCCAGCGCAACGTGTTTTTTGAACAATTCGAAATCAAAATAGGCATCCGGTTTAAACGGATTTACTACATAAGAATATAGATTGATAGCCAGCAGACGACAAGAGTCATAAGGACACAATGGAATTTCACCGCATGGATTGGTAGATACAGTCTTATAACCTAAATCTGCGTAGCAATCGGGCACAGATTCACGGATAATCGTATCCCAAAATAAAACACCGGGTTCTGCCGATTTCCATGCATTGTGCACAATCTTCTTCCATAATGTGGAAGCATCTATTTCTTTAGTGGTAGTCGGATTTGCCGATTCAATCGGATATTGTTGTATATAAGGTTTCTCGTCAACTGCCGCCTGCATGAAAGCGTCGTCCAGCTTTACGGAAACATTGGCTCCGGTAACTTTTCCTTCCGTCATTTTAGCGTCGATGAAGGCTTCCGAATCCGGATGCTTGATAGACACACTCAGCATCAGTGCACCACGACGACCGTCCTGAGCTACTTCGCGGGTAGAGTTGGAATAACGTTCCATGAACGGAACGAGACCAGTGGAAGTCAATGCCGAATTTTTAACGGGAGAACCTTTCGGGCGGATGTGAGACAAGTCATGACCTACTCCTCCACGCCTTTTCATGAGCTGTACTTGTTCCTCGTCGATTTTGATGATAGCGCCATAAGAGTCTGCTGCGCCGTCTACCCCGATTACGAAGCAGTTGGATAGTGAAGCGACCTGATAGTCATTACCGATACCCGTCATCGGGCTTCCTTGCGGAACGATGTACTTAAAATGATCCAGCAGATCATACAGTTCCTTTGCTGTCAGTGCATTCGGATACTTTGCCTCGATACGTGCTACTTCATTGGCAATTCTCCAATGCATATCTTCCGGAGATTTTTCATAGATGTTTCCGAAAGAATCCTTTACTGCGTACTTGTTTACCCAAACCCTTGCAGCAAGCTCGTCGCCTTGAAAATATCGTAAAGATTCTTCGTAGGCTTCGTCATAAGAATAAATTTGTTTTTCCACGATCCAATGTGTCTTAGATTTTATTATTTAATAAGTAATGTGTAGAAGTTTACTTATCAGTAACAAATGTGGCTGCAAAGCTAAGAATGTTTTTTTATCTATCAAAATAAAAATGCAACATTTTATCAACAGGCTTTAAGTTTTCCGTTTGTTATTGTTAAGTCTTTGATTAACAGATAACTTTGCTTTTTGTTCATGGCTTTAAGTTTTCCAAAAAGAAAATTAGATTATTTCATTGATATGGCAAAATAATATTTCTTTTTGTATCTTTGCAAAAAAAAGATATGTTTGAAACCGTAAAGAACAGAAGAACAATCCGGAAATACCAGCAAAAAGATATTGCTCCTGATTTGTTAAATGATTTGCTCGAAACCTCTTTCCGCGCTTCTACGATGGGAGGGATGCAACTTTATAGTGTTATAGTGACTCGCGATGCAGAAATGAAAGAGAAACTTTCTCCTGCTCATTTCAATCAGCCGATGGTAAAAGGGGCACCTGTCGTGCTTACTTTTTGTGCCGATTTCCGCCGTTTCAGCAAGTGGTGTGAACAGAGAAACGCTGTTCCCGGCTACGATAATTTAATGTCTTTTATGAATGCGTCTATGGATACCTTGTTGGTTGCGCAAACCTTCTGCACGTTAGCTGAAGAGGCAGGCTTGGGTATCTGTTATCTGGGAACGACTACTTATAATCCGCAAATGATCATCGATACACTTCAACTGCCGAAACTGGTATTCCCTATTACGACGATCACAGTCGGCTATCCGGACGGTACTCCGGCCCAGGTGGACCGCTTGCCTCTCGAAGCTGCCGTGCATCAGGAAGTTTACCATGATTATACTCCGGAAGACATCGATCGCTTGTACGAGTATAAAGAATCACTGCCGGAAAATAAACAGTTTATAGAAGAAAATAAGAAAGAAACTCTGGCACAAGTATTTACGGATGTACGTTATACAAAGAAAGACAATGAATTTATGTCTGAGAACTTGTTGAAAGTGCTTCGTCAACAAGGATTCTAATGATAAGTAATAGGTAATAGCTATGCGGACTGCACTTGTTTATGCAGCTTCGATATTACCTATTACTTAATACCTATTACTTGAATTATGCTTTCTTCTTCAGCAACGACTCAATCTCCTGTACCTCAGCCTGAAAGCTTTTATCTACTTCCAGTTGACCTTTTACAGTCTTGCAAGCATGCAGCACTGTCGCATGATCCTTATTGCCGATGAACTTACCGATTTTTGAAGTTGAGAAATCCGTATAATTCTTAGCCAGGTACATTGCAATCTGACGTGCCTGAACCACTTCTCTTTTTCTGGATTTGGTGTGAATAGCCGATGCTTCCAGATCAAAGTGCTTGCATACTACTTTCAGTATATCGTCAATGGTAACTGCTTTTGTTTCGTTGTGAACTACGCCGTGTACAATATGTTGGGCTAAATCCAAGTCTATTTCTTTGTTGAAAATAGTAGAGCGTGCCATAATGGCGATGACGATACCTTCCAGGTCTCGTACACTCTCATTTACATTTTCAGCGATATAGTCGATCACTTCCGGTGGGAATTGCAGACCGTCGCGGTGTATCTTGTTCCGCAGGATGTTTTTGCGGAGTTCGACAGTCGGTTTTTCCAGTTCTGCCACCATTCCCCATTTGAAACGGGTCAACAGACGTTCTTCCATACCCTGCAATAATACCGGGGCACGGTCGGAAGTCAGTATAAGCTGCTTTCCGTTTTGATGTAAATGATTGAAGATATGGAAGAAAGTATTTTGAGTTTTCGTTACTCCGGCAAATTCCTGAATATCATCAATGATTAATACATCAATTGTCTGGTAGAAGTTGATAAAGTCGTTGGTCGTGTTATTACGTACGGAGTCTGTATATTGCACTTGAAACAGATGTGCCGAAACATACAATACTCTTTTATCGGCATATAATTCTTTGATTTTAGTACCGATTGCGTTTGCCAGGTGTGTTTTCCCCACTCCGGACGCTCCGTAAAGGAACAATGGATTGAAGGCAGTACCTGCTGGATTTTGCGCAACCGCTTCTGCTACGCTTCTTGAAAGTTTGTTGCTGTATCCTTCTATAAAGTTCTCGAAGTTATAGTTCGGGTTCAAGTGCGGGTCTAAGTCCTGTACGGCAGGAGCTTTCAGGAAACTGGGCGCCTTGTTGCCACCGACGATGCTTTTAGGAGTAACAGCTGTAGAACGATTGCTTGCTTCGAGATTCACGGTTTGATTCGGAATCGAAGTCTTGTCGACCATGACGTTATACATTAACTTGGTGCCTTCGCCAATAGCTTTGTACAATGTCTTTCGCAGCAAATCCACGAATTTCTCTTCCAGTATTTCATAGAAAAACTGGCTCGGGATCTGTACGATCAATGTTTTGTCCTCATATTTTAATGGAACAATCGGGGCAAACCAAGTATTATATGTCGTCTCTGGAACATTGTCTTTAATTACTTCGAGACAGCGGTTCCAAAGTACAACATGATTTGATTCAATCATAGTGACTTTAATACATTTATTAAATTAAGCGAAACTTCTACGTTTGCAAAATTGGGAATCTTATTTGGAAAAAACAAATTAGCTTTTTCTTGTTTTTCTCGGGCAAACAATAATGTGTTTACTTTCAATGACTTATAGAATTGTGTTGGAACACTGTCTGTTTCCCCTCTCTTGCAAAATTATAAGTATCTGTATTTTAGTTGTTTATCGTTTTATTCTTGCTCTTTTATACTTCCCGCACTTGTTTGTACGGGAATATTATTTCGGTCTGTAGATAGACTTTTGCAGAGGTTATACTCCCTTTTATATACCGCCTGCTTATTTAGATAAAATCTATATAAGAAAGATTTGCTACTTGTCTTTCTTCCCGAATAAAGAGAAATGAACGTACCGTTTGGGGTGTGCTTTCAGGTCTTCCAGTAAGCTCGCCGCATTCTCTGTGGTAGCGTTCAGATTGTTATATAAAGCAGGGTCGTTGAAGAGCAGTCCGATAGTGTTATCTTTGCTGTTCAACTTCTCTGTAATCATTTTTACGTTAGCGAGTGTTGCGTCAACTTTTTGGAAAATGGCGCTGTAGTCCACTTCCTTCAAGTTACCGCTGATAGCTACAAAATTATCTCCGATGGTATTGAGCTTGCCGGTCAGCTGGGGGATGTCCTTGCTCATGAGTCCTTTCATCTGAGAGCTGACTACAGCAAGATTGGCGGTAGTCGTTTCGATAGAGTGCAGCGTAGAAGGGATGCTCTTGTCACCTACGATGTTGTTCAGTGAGGTGAGGATGGAATCCAGTTTCGGTAACATACTCTCAATTTGGGGCATGAGTTTCGCTACGCTTTCCATCATTCCGTTGTTCAATGTGCCGGGGATGGTGTCGCCTATGGCATATTTCTCACGCGGGTTGTTGGCGAGAAGAATATTCATGCGTACGCCTCCCATCAGTTCGGATACAAGTTCTGCGCTACTTCCTTTCGGGATGCGGAGTTCGGTGTCCAGTTCGACTTCAACGATCACATTTCCGGGATTTACATAGTCATATTCGATGTCGCGTACAATACCTACACGAACGCCATCAGCAAAAACAGGGCTCGACTTGGTCAGTCCGTTTACATTCTGAAACTTGGCATAGAAATAGCTTGAAGGCTGAAACATATGTATGCCTTTCAGCCAATTAATTCCATAGACAAGCACGCATAATGCTACGATACCTGCAATTCCTATTCGAACTTCTTTTGTAATGTACTTCATTTTATTTTCTATTTATTTCTTCTTTTTTTAAATTCGGCTATCGCTTCGTTGACATTCATCTTTTCGCCGTTTCGGAAGGCGATGATGAATGCGTCTTTGAACTGTGCCGAGATAGTACGCTTGGTGCGTAATACTTTATTGTAATCACTGGAAGCGCCATACGTATATTTGTACAGTCCTTTTTCTTTGTAATAATCCACATCCTTCAGTCCTTTCAGTCGTTTGTCATTCTTAGTAAGAGGCTTTGAGGAGGTGAGTATCTGTATCTTAAACGTTATTTCGCTGTCATTGGTTGCGCTTTCTGAGACAATAGGCCGTTTGGGAGCTGTTTTTGTGGCGGTGGCGGGTGTTGTACTTGCTTCGGCCATCAGTTCCCTTTGTTCCGGAGCGCTTGTTGCCGGTTCTTCGGTTGGGATAATTGTTTTGCTGGCTCCGGTCAGGCGTATCTCCTGTTCTCTTTTGTAGTTTAAGAATGCGTGGTAGATGCCTTTGGCCATTGTGTTGGCTCCGGCTTCCGAGTTGAGATAGCGTTCTTCTTCCGGAGTTGAGATGAAGCCCAATTCTACCAGGATACTTGGCATGGCGCTTGCTTTCAGCACCAGGAATCCGGCTTGATGCACTCCGCGGTCTACCCGTTTGCAGGTATGGCGGAATTGCTTCTGTACAAGTGATGCCAGATGTACGCTTTGTTCCATGTATTTATCCTGCATAAATTCGAAGATAATGTAGGATTCCGCCGAGTTCGGGTTGAAGCCGGCATATCTGGTCTGGTAATCGCTTTCGTATAGGATTACCGAGTTCTCTCGTTTGGCTACTTCCAGATTGGCATCGGATTTGGCCAGACCCAGTGTCCATGTAGAAGCTCCTTTGGCGGTGCGGTTTTTTGCCAGAGCGTTGGTGTGGACAGAGATAAAGAGATCGGCTTTTGCGTTATTGGCTATTTCTGCCCGTCGGTCCAGGGGGATAAAGACATCCCTGCTGCGGGTATAGATCACTTTGACGTCATCGCAGTTTTTTTTGATCAGGTTTCCCAGTTTCAGTGCGACGTTCAGATTGATGTTTTTCTCTTTGGATATTTTCCCGATGGCACCGGGGTCGTGACCGCCATGTCCGGCATCAATGACTACTACGAAATCTTTCCCCCATAAATTGCCGATACATAGGGGAGAAGCAAGTAGCCAGAGGCAGATTGATATATATAATATGTAGGTTCTATGCGGTTTCATATTTAAATACGGTGCAAATGTAGTAGAATTTTGCAGAAAACTCATGATTTACACTTAAGTTTTGTGTTTTTTTCGGTTTAATGGTAGCTTTTCTCCCGAAATCTCTGTTACTTTGCACCTCCAAGAAAAAATATACGACGATGCTTAAGTTTTTGAAGAATTGGACGTTGCCTATTGCGATGCTGGTAGGTGCTGTCGGTTATCCGATATTTATCTACTTTTCTTTTCTGACTCCCTATCTTATCTTTACGATGTTACTGTTGACTTTCTGTAAGGTATCACCGCATGATTTGAAGCCTAAACCGTTGCACGCATGGTTGTTGCTGATTCAGATCGGGGGTGCTTTCCTTGCTTATTTATTGCTTTACCGTTTCAATAAGATTGTAGCGGAGGGGGTGATGGTATGTATTATTTGTCCTACGGCTACGGCTGCTGCGGTGATTACTTCCAAGTTGGGAGGGAGTGCGGCAAGTCTGACTACTTATACATTGTTGGGTAATATCGGTGCTGCTATTGCGGTGCCTATTCTCTTCCCTTTGATAGAGGTAAATCCGGATGTAAGTTTTTGGGGAGCATTTTGGGTTATTTTGAGTAAGGTGTTCCCCTTGTTGATCTGCCCTTTCCTTGCAGCATGGCTGTTGAGTAAATTCCTGCCGAAAGTGCATCAGAAGTTACTGGGATATCATGAACTCGCCTTTTATTTGTGGGCGGTCTCTTTGGCTATTGTGACGGCTCAGACCCTGTATTCGTTACTGAACGATCCTGCGGATGGTTTCACGGAAATAATGATTGCGGTCGGTGCCTTGATTGCCTGTTGCTTGCAGTTCTTTTTGGGAAAGACTATCGGCTCGGTCTATAATGACCGCATCAGTGGCGGGCAGGCACTGGGGCAGAAGAATACGATTCTTGCTATCTGGATGGCGCATACTTATCTGAACCCGTTATCGTCTGTTGCTCCCGGTTCGTATGTCCTGTGGCAAAATATCATCAATAGCTGGCAGTTGTGGAAGAAGAGAAAGAAAGAGATAAAATAGTGAATATAAGATATTGATATTTAGTTATTTGTTGTTTGTATCTCTCTTTTCCTTTGTTTTTCCTATTTTCCTACTTATATAGAGGAGCGTATAGATAGCTATCATTATGGTTCAACAGAATATGATTCGGCTGTAGGAGCATTGTTCCTTCCATGAACAGCAAAATATGTATGCTGGCGAAAAGAGAAAAACACCTTTGTTTTCTTTTCGCCAGCATTATTTTTGTACTTTTGTCGCATATAACAAAACGCAAATGGATATAAATCAGAATTATAGAGAAGCGGTAAAGACCATAAAAGAAGCTATTCTGCGCAGCCAGTACCGTGCAGCCACATCGGTGAACAAAGAACAGCTATCTCTTTATTACGGCATCGGACGTTACGTGTCGAAAAATTCCCGTATAGGCTTTTGGGGTAAAGGAGCAATAGAGCAAATATCTTCTCTGTTGCAAAAAGAATTGCCGGGGCTAAGGGGATTTTCAACTTCGAATATAAAGAATATGCGAGTTTTCTATGAAGAATGGGAACCTGTTCTAAATCGCCAGCCACTGGCTGGCGATTTGGTATTAGATGAAAAATTGCTGTTGAGCGTAATTCGCCAGCCACTGGCTGATGAATTTAACTGGTCAGACTTCTTTTCAATCGGCTTTAGTCATCATACCGAAATAATATCCAAAGCTAAAACTTTGGAAGCAAGGCTATTTTATATACATGAGTGCGCTATTCGCTATTGGAGTAAATACACTTTAAGGGATTACTTAAAAGCAGACCTGTACAGCCACCGGGGAACTTTGCCTAACAATTTCGCACAAACATTGCCTGATACTAAGCAAGCGCTAAAAGCTGTTTGTTCATTCAAAGATGAATACTTGCTTGATTTCATCAATGTGGAGGAACTGGATGAGCAGGAAGAGGATTTAGACGAAAAGATAGTAGAAAAGTCGATTGTTGCCAACGTGAAGAAGTTTATTATGACTTTTGGGCAGGATTTCAGTTTTATAGGCAATCAATATCGTGTTGAAGTGGCTGGAGAGGAAATGTTCATTGATTTGTTGTTTTTCAATCGGGAACTTAATTCTTTAGTGGCGGTTGAATTGAAGTCCGGGAAATTCCGCAGTTCGTATTTAGGACAACTGAATACTTATCTTTCCGCTTTGGATTCATATGTGAGAAAACCGCACGAGAATCCCTCTATCGGAATAATACTTTGCAGAGAAATGAATCAAACTTTTGTAGAATTTGCAGTTCGTGATTATAACAAGCCGATGGGAGTCGCTACTTACCGTACATCCAAAGATATGCCGGAACGACTTCGTAACGCCTTGCCTGACATTGAGGAACTGAGAAAGTTATTGTAGAGCGAAAGCCTATCTCTTTTTTGGCAGGTAATTTCCTTTTGTTGCCTTTGTACACGAAGCCCACCACTAAGCGATTTTCTTCGTTTTTTTGTTACCTGCTATTAGTAATAGGTGGATTTATTTGCTGATAATCAGATTTGTATGGTGATGTGTTAATATGTGGCAAAATATTATTAATAGCTGGCAATTGTGGAAGAAGAGAAAAACAAGAGACTGAAGCTACCTTACTGCTGATAGTTTGTAGTGTACTGAATAAGTTGACACTTCAAAAATCGAAAATAAAGATGAAATATTCGAAAAAGAAGTACAACTATTACAGTGATGATGAACGAATGTCTTATATTCGTGAGTATTTATCAAGTCCCGAGAGCAAATCTGAGTTTTGTAAGCGTCACGGCTTTTGTGCCAAGCTTCTTACTTATTGGCTTAACAAGTATCAAATAGAAGACAAAGATATGGGTAGATCCTCTAAACCAGTAAATAGCGATGCTATTGATTCTAGTATTTCTGAGCTCCAGAAAGAACTATCGCTATTGCGTGCTGAGAACCGTAAACTTCATCGGGCTCTTGCTGATGAGAGTTTACGTCACGAGGCGTGCGAAGAACTCATCAATCTTGCTGAATCCACGTATCATATCAAGGTACGAAAAAACTCCGATGCCAAGTAATCGACACCTTGTCACAGAGGTACTCATCCCGACGCAAACGTGGTTGTATAAAGTTCCTCTGTGATTACTTCGGCATAACCCGACAAGGTTATTACAAGCATGTGAACCGACATTTGGAGGTTGATATCCTTACCACAAGCATCGTGTTGTACTGCAAAGAACTGTTGGAACTCATGCCCAAAGCTGGTATGCGCGAGTTATACGCCTGCTGCGTGAGTAAGTTTGGACCAAAGATGGTTATCGGTCGTGATCGTTGTTATGACATTTTTCGCTCCAATGGTTTGTGTCAACGTACAAGTCGCAAGCGTCCTAAAACAACGAATTCGAACCATAATTACTATATCTACCCCGATCTGTTGAATGTTGCACCCAAATTTGTCGCTACAAGATTGGGCGCTATGGTAGTGGCGGATATAACCTACGTAAACACCGGTCAGGGCTGGGCTTACCTCTCGTTGCTTACCGATGCGTCAAGTCGTGCCATCGTGGGATATGCGCTTTACAAAACTCTTGAGACGGAGGGGCCCTTGAAAGCTTTGGAGATGGCAATATCATTCTATGAGAAGTATCACATAGACATGAGCACTCTTATTCATCATTCCGACCGGGGTGTCCAATATTGCTCAAATAAATATGTAGAGAGGCTTAAAGAGCATCAAATCAACATCAGTATGACGCAGTGTGGTGATCCTTTACATAATGCATTGGCTGAAAGAATGAACAACACCATTAAAAACGGTTGGCTATTCGACTGTGATGATGAGAGCTTCGAGCAAGTAAGCAAGCGCATTGAAGATGCTGTATATGTATATAATCATGTGCGGCCTCATCAAGGGATAAACATGAGGACACCTATGGAAGTGGTCAGCGAAACGGGAGGATTAACAGCATAATACCCGCTCGTCGGGACGGGTGGTCCCGCCCCTTGCCGCTAGGGCGATCCCCGACCGAAGAGTTTTTGGTTGTTGGCAACATTACATTTTCCTGAAGAAGGCTTGCGTAAATAAAGGAAGATGCATAAATTTGCAAGCACCAACAAAAGACAACTAACATAGGAATAAGAATAACAAAAGTAAACCTATTTAGATATTAAAGTATATTGAGTAAACTAATTCAGTTATAACAAACGAAGTTGTCAACTAAAACCAGTACACATCAGTTTCCTATTGTAGAAATTGTTTTTTGCTTGATGAAACTTTAGTTTCATCGTCTTGAAACTGGAGTTTCCTCTGCTTGAAACTTTGGTTTCTTCAGCTTGGAACTAAAGTTTCTGCGGCTTGAAACTATTGGTTTCAATGCTTTGGAACTATAGTTTCATCGCATGGAAACCAACTAGACTAAGCTATTCTTTGATTTATCATTCCAAGGAGCAATATATGATAGTAGCAGGATATGACAGCAAAGCGTGACGGCATTGTGACAACAAAATGTGCTGTCACAATGCTGTCACGCCCTGCTGTCACCTCTTTATTAGCTTATAATCAGTGTGTTATTTAGCTTTTGGTGACAGATGACAGCAATTTTAGATATTTAAATTCTCATGTAGAGGTGAATTTGTTAAAGGTTAAAAAAGGACATAATTTCCGATTTATGGGACACTATATTTATCTTTGCTACCAGTTTTTAAAATCGGAAAAATGAAGATTACGAAGAAGAAAATAGCTTGGGGCATCGTTCTCCTGATATTGATTGCCGGTGGTGTCATTTGTAAGATACGCTGGAAAGTCTGGTTCCACAATATCCCTGAAATACGCTATGTGCTGACGGAAGACCCGCAACGGGTATTTCTGACATTCGGAAATGACGGCGAACTGTCCCGTAATGTGAGCTGGGTGTGCGGAGGCGTTTCCAAGCAGGCAAAGCTGGAATATACAAAGATCGGTTCCGGAGATACTCTTCTCGTTGACGGCTCTTCCAAATTTCTCCGTACACTGGGCGGGTTCGGTTATGCCAACTGGGCAAAATTTAAAGAACTCTCTTATGGCGATTCCTACTCTTATCGGGTATGGAATGACGATCGCTCATCCGATTGGTATTCGTTCACGATGCAACCCGATTCGACTGATCATTTCTCCTTTGTATTTATAGGTGACGTGCAGGATACTTTGCGTGGAAAGACACGTGGCTTTATGGAAAATGTGCGCCATCGCTATCCGCAGGCGGACTTCTATATGTTTGCCGGTGACTTTGCAGAGCGTCCGATGAACTGTTACTGGGATGAAGCCTATCAGAGCGTGGATTCCATAGCTCCCACCAAACCGATATTGGTTTCTCCGGGAAATCATGAATATGTAAAAGGACTGGTACGTGTTTTGGAGAAACGATTTGCTTATGTCTTTTCTTATCTGCTCGAATCGAGGTATAAGAATAATAATGTATATTCTATTGATTACAACGATGCCACTATCATCACGCTGGATAGTAACCGTGATCCTTGGTTCCTCTTCTCTCAACGGGAATGGCTGGAGAAAACGCTGAAGGCTTCGAAAAAGAAATGGAAGATCGTCATGCTCCATCATCCTGTATATTCTATAAAAGGTAAAACGAACAACCTTGCCGTACGCTGGATGTTCGACGGACTGTTCCGTGAATATGGAGTAGACTTGGTGCTTCAGGGACATGAGCATAACTATGCCCGTATGACTAATAAGAACGATGAGGGCGAAATGACCACCCCGTTGTATCTGGTAAGCCACGCTTCCCCGAAGAGTTACCGTCTATCTTTCAATGATAAGTATGATCGTTTCGGGACGGACCGCCGTTTCTACCAGCATATCGACGTGACGGGAGACACGCTCCGGATGCAAGCTTATCTGGAGAATGACTCACTGTACGATGATGTCCGTATTGTGAAGAACGCTTCCGGCACTCAAATCATTGACAATGCAAAAGACATTCCGGAGATACTTGAAATGCCTGCAAGGTTGAGTGGAAAGAAAGCCGAAGAGTTCGAACGGAATGCTGAGAAGTGGAGGAACCGTTCCTTAGTAAAGTAAATACTTCTGTCTCATATCACGGTAGGTCTGCAACTCCTTTTGCCAGCTGTCACGGATTTCCTCTTCCGATTCTCCTTTAAGGATCGCTTTGCGTACCGAATCCGTTCCCATCAGTAAGTCAAACCATCGGGGACGGGAGAAGAATGCTGCGCCTTCGCCGGATAAACGGTAGAAACGCAGAAAGTAACGGAGCGTGAAACCGTTTACGTCTGTTACGTTCCGTAAATCTTCGCCATAACAAGTGACTCCTTTGTGCATCGGATTTTTGTCGAATCCCGGCAGGGAGCGCGGAGTGAAGGCAAAATCGCCATACTTTTTGTTAGGTGTGCCTAACACCTGAAAAGGAAAGGTCGTTCCGCGTCCCACACTGACACGTGTTGCTTCAAAAGGGCAAAGTGAGGCATAAAGGCGGATGGATTGTGCATTGGGCAAGTTGGGAGACGGTTTCACGGGAAGTGCATAGGGCTGTCCGTGTTTCCACCCTTTTACGGGAATCACAGTCAGCGGACAAGTCTTTGCCTGGGTAGTCATCCATCCTTCTCCATTGATCATCTGCGCCAGCTCTCCGATAGTACAACCGTGAAGAACCGGCAAAGGCAGCATTCCGACAAAACTTTTATATCCGGCTTTTAATACAGGTCCCTCTACGTAATCGCATGGATTGGGGCGGTCCAGTATAATCATCTCTTTTTTGTTTTCCGCACAAGCTTCCATTACATAATACATCGTACTGATATATGTATAGAAACGTGCGCCCACATCCTGGATGTCGAACAAGATTACATCGATATCTTTCAGTTGGGCGGCAGTCGGTTTTTTATTATCTCCGTAGAGCGAGACGATGGTTACTCCCGTACGGCTGTCTTTTCCGTCTTTTACTGTTTCACCGGCATCCGCGTTGCCGCGGAAACCGTGTTCCGGTGCAAAGACTTTCACTATATCGATTTTTTGTTTTAATAAAGTATCCAGCAGATGAATTGGCTCTGTGCCGACGATGGAAGTGTGGTTTACCACCATTCCTACCCGCTTTCCTTTGATTAACGGCAGGTATTGATCCATACGCTCGGCACCCGTAATTACTTTTCCACTGGCGTATGTAGAACACAGTATTATGAACAGAGAGAAAAGAATGAGGGAACTTCTGGCTTGCATATCAGTAAATTTTTGTAATATTGCACAAAAATATCATTTATCAGTAAGGGAACAAGTAATAACTAGTGAAAAAGTATGAATCCAATAGAAATCATCGACAAATTTTATCCGCAGGATACGGAACAACGACACATTCTACTAATACATAGCCTTTCTGTAGCCCAAAAAGCTTTGAAGATTGTAGATGCACATCCTAACTTACCTATCAACCGCAGCTTTGTCAGAGAAGCCGCGCTTCTGCACGATATAGGAATCTTTATGACCGATGCTCCCACCATCCAATGTTTCGGAGAGCATCCCTACATCGCGCACGGCTATCTGGGTGCAGACCTTTTACGAAAAGAAGGTTTTGAACGCCATGCACTGGTTTGCGAACGTCACACCGGAGCCGGACTGACACTGGAAGAAATCATAGAACGCCAGCTTCCTGTTCCTCATCGTGAGATGGTGCCCGTCACTCTGGAAGAGCAAATAATCTGTTTTGCCGATAAATTCTTTTCTAAAACTCATCTTGACGAAGAAAAGACAGTAGAAAAAGCCCGGAAAAGCATTGCAAAATATGGTGAAGAAGGTCTAAACCGCTTTGATGGGTGGTGCTCTTTGTTTTTATAGCACTAAAAAATAATTAAATAACGGAGATTCTCACGCATTATTGATGAAGATTGTGTACTTTTGCCACTTCAAGCGTAAAACTATTAGTTAATGGCGCCATTGAGAGCAAAAATAATTATATCATTCATATTGCTGATTGTCTTGCTGATGCTTCCTGATGAGGCTACGTCTCAGCGTCGAAGAAGAGGGATGATTGCCTCCAACACTGCACAAACGGATTCCCTTAACAGGAAAGATTCGTTAGGGGCGGATACAGTTGTGGTACGCGTTGACTCTGTAGCACCGACAAAGAAACAACCGTTCGATGCACCGGTTATTTATGAATCTAACGACTCCACCACTTTTACATTGGGAGGTGCCGCTACGCTTTATGGTAGCGGCAAAGTCAACTATCAGAACATTGAGCTGGCAGCGGAAGTGATTTCCATGAATCTGGACAGTAGTACAGTACACGCCTATGGTATTAAAGACACGACGGGAACGATCAAAGGTAAACCTGTCTTTAAAGAAGGTGAAACTGCATACGATACAGAAACAATCAGCTATAACTTCAAGAGCAAAAAAGCGGGAATCACCGATATTATCACTCAACAGGGTGAAGGTTATGTGACCGGTAGCAGAGCCAAGAAAGGAGCAAATGATGAAATCTTTATGGAGCACGGTCGCTACACGACTTGTGATCATCATGACCATCCTCACTTCTATATGCAGTTGACAAGAGCCAAAGTGCGCCCCAAGAAGAATGTAGTGACAGGACCTGCCTATCTTGTGGTGGAAGATGTTCCCCTGCCGCTGGCTGTGCCGTTTTTCTTCTTCCCTTTCTCCAGCAGCTATTCTTCGGGTTTCATTATGCCGACGTATATGGATGATTCAAGCCGTGGTTTCGGTCTGGCGGAAGGCGGATATTACTTTGCTATGAGTGACATCATGGACTTGAAGCTGACAGGAGATATATTCACGAAAGGTTCATGGCGGCTTTCCGGATTGACCAATTATAATAAGAGGTACAAATACTCCGGTACATTGCAGGCGGATTATCAGGTGACCAAGACCGGAGACAAAGGAATGCCGGATTATACGGTTGCCAAAGACTTCAAGGTAGTGTGGAACCACCGTCAGGATGCCAAGGCAAGTCCGAACAGTACTTTCTCCGCCAGTGTGAACTTCTCTACCAGTAGTTACGAACGATCTAACATCAACAACCTTTATAACTCCCAGTTGTTGACTCAGAATACAAAGACATCAAGTATCAGTTACTCCCGTAGTTTCCCCGATATCGGTCTGACCTTGTCTGGAACGACCAATATTGCGCAGACCATGCGTGACTCATCCATTGCAGTAACGCTTCCTGACCTTAATATTACATTGAGCCGTCTGTTTCCCTTCAAGCGGAAGAAGGCTGCCGGAGCCGAGCGTTGGTATGAGAAGATTTCTGTCAGCTATACAGGACGTCTGACGAACAGTATCCGTACTAAAGACGACCGTCTGTTCAAGACCGGCATCAGCGGATGGGAAAATGCGATGAACCATAATATTCCTGTCAGTGCTACTTTTACACTGTTCAAGTATTTGCAGGTCAATCCTTCGGTGAATTATACGGAGCGTTGGTACACCCGCAAGATAAATCAGACGTATAATGAGGAAACAGGGCGTTTGGAACAGAATCTGAATGATACTATTAATGGCTTTTATCGTGTTTCCAACTATTCAGCCAGTTTGTCTTTAAGTACTAAACTGTATGGTATGTACAAACCTCTTTTCATGAAGAAGAAAGAGATACAGATTCGCCACGTTGTCACTCCGCAGGTTGGTATCAGTGGTGCTCCTGCATTTAGTAAATACTGGGAAGAGTATACGGATAATAACGGAAATACTCAGTATTATTCACCCTATACGGGACAGCCTTTTGGAGTCCCTTCACGTGAGGGTTCGGGAACGGTTAGTTTCTCGATTGCTAATAATCTGGAGATGAAATATTATGATGCTAAGAAGGATACATTAAAGAAAGTCAGCTTGATTGATGATTTGAGTGTGAATATGTCATATAATATGGCTGCAAAGGAAAAGCCATGGAGCCCCTTGAGTATGAATCTTCGACTGAAACTGACAAAGAATTATACTTTCAATATGAATGCATCATTTGCTACTTACGCTTATACGTTTGATAAAAGTGGTAATGTGGTCGAAGGTAATCGAACTGAATGGTCGTATGGACGTTTCGGACGTTTTCAGGGGTATGGTTCTTCTTTTAACTATACCTTTAATAACGATACCTGGAAAAAGTGGTTCGGTCCGAAGGAAGACGAGAAGGATAAAGACAAGAAGGAGTCAGAAGATGGAGACGGAGAAGATTCTGAAGGTACGGAAGATGGAACTACGACCAAGAAAGTAGAGAAGGCGCAAGCCGACCCGGATGGTTATCAAGTATTCAAGATGCCTTGGTCTTTAAGTTTCAGTTATTCATTTAATATTCGTGAAGATAGGACTAAGCCTATTAATCGCTATTCGATGAGATATCCGTTTACTTATACTCACAATATCAATATGAATGGTAATGTGAAGATTTCCAATAACTGGTCGCTTTCGTTCAATTCGGGTTACGATTTCCAAGCGAAGGAAATAACGCAGACTTCCTGTACGATTTCTCGTGATTTGCACTGCTTTAACTTGTCTGCCAGTCTTTCACCATTTGGACGTTGGAAATACTATAATGTTACGATTCGTGCTAATGCAAGTATTCTTCAAGACTTGAAATATGAGCAGAGAAGTCAGACGCAAAGTAATATTCAGTGGTATTAGGGTGTTATTAGTAAACGCTTTCTAATTCTGCATAAAGCTTGGGGAGTGATTCCTAAAAATGACGCAATGTATTTTAATGGGACCGTCAGAAATATGTTTTGATATTGTTTGCATAGTTTTATATATCGCTTTTCTGGTGGCATTCTTAATAGAGCCACTTCTAACTCTAAGTTTTCTTTTATAATATTTTGACAGTATATTCTCAAATTTGTTTCTTCTCCTATCTCTGCTAAAATTGTATTTGAGACAGATAAAATGGTACATTCAGATAGGCAGCTTAAATATTCTGTTGCTTCTGTAGCGGTTCCATATTGACACAGTAAATTGCCTGAGAGGGTGAATCGTAATGTTTGTTCTTCTGCTGTGTTACTATCTATTGTGTAATGTCTTATGGTCCCACATATAAGGATGCAAAATGAATCATTCAGTTGTCTGTTTTCAAGAATAGTTGATTTAGGGTGTTTTGTAAAAGTGAAGGCTTTATATGCTTTTTTTAGTTTGACCATGGAGGACGCTGGTATGTATGTGGATAGAGCTTTTATGTAATTTTCAATGTTGAAATCATTTTTACTATGCATATTATTCGTTTTATTATGAGTTATGGTAGGCTTTTTGTTATAAATGTAATGGAAAATGCTATGCGTTTAATATGTATTAGTAATAAAAAATGCAAATATAGAGGTGTTGATGAACTTAAGTTTATGAATGATGAATATTTATCTAAGAATATATTTATCATTTATATATAATCACTTAATTTTGTATTTTGTGATTTGAATTCAGATACGAAATAGATAAAAGTCTATTAAATACAGATTTTGGCGATGAAGAAATGAAAATGCATGTGTTTGATCAATATAGTATATATAATTTATTTAGGCAAGAGAGAGAAATAGACTAAGAAAAAGTATTTGTTTAAAAGAGTGTGCTCCGGACAACACACTCTCTCTGTAAGAAAAGTAATTGTTAACTTAACGCCTTCTAACTTCAAGGTAAACAGAAATATTACCTGTGATCCAATAATCAGCGAAACTCTTGTCTAAGCTCAACTTTTGACCATTATAGTAAAGATCAAAATACCTTGTGCCCAAGATAGCAGAGGCTTCATTCCAAACTTCCTGAATCTTTGTGTTTTCAGATAAATTGGGTACGTAAATGGGATAAATGGCACCATTATCATTAATGAACATGTTGACAAATCTGGGAGTTGCAGATTCTGATGTAGTGTTGATATCTACATCTTCAGATACTGTTTGTGCATACATTGGCAATGAGCAGAATAATGCAAATGCCAAACCGAAAAATAAATTTGTTCGTTTCATTTTACTTTTGGTTTAAAGGTTGATAATTTTTTGTCTCATGAGTACAAAGCAAAGGTAGAATTATTTATGGAAAAAGAACTGAACTTAAATTAATGATTTTCAATTCTATAGAATTTATGAACAATAGTTCATTGTATATTTTGTAGTAGTGAAATAAATACTGATAATATTATATGGTGTTTGGATTTAATCTTGTTTTATAGGATTGATCTATTGGCTAGCTTTATGTATGAGAAATATTTTTTTAAGATTAAATAGACTTAGTGTTGTGTAAGGTAAGCTAATGCGGATATTTAAGAATAGAAAAGTGTAGACAGATATATAACAATATCTAGCAATAATAAGATGAATGGAGAGTTGAGAGTTACTATGCAGCGTCATCATTTATTGTGCAGCCGACTCTCAACTTTCCATTTTCAATTCTCAACTTCTTACCATATTATTTCCGTTTCTCCGTTTGCTTTCAGATAATCGTTTGCACGGCTGAAGTGTTTGTTTCCGAAGAAACCATTGTAGGCAGAAAGGGGAGAGGGATGGGCAGAGCTAAGTACCAGATGCTTGTTGCGGTCGATGAAAGCTCCTTTTCGTTGAGCATAAGCTCCCCACAGGATAAATACAAGATGTTCCCGTTCTTCTGCCAGTGCGCGGATAGCGGCATCTGTAAAAGCTTCCCATCCACGATTCTGATGAGAGCCTGCCTGATGAGCGCGTACAGTCAGAGTGGCGTTGAGCAATAATACTCCTTGCTCAGCCCAGCGAGTCAGGTTTCCGGTAGTAGGAGCGTCTGTACCTATGTCTGCCTTTATTTCTTTAAAGATGTTGACCAAAGAAGGAGGGAAAGGTACTCCGTCGTTTACAGAGAAACAGAGCCCGTGTGCCTGGCCCGGTCCGTGGTACGGGTCTTGTCCGATGATTACTACCTTCACCTTGTCGAAAGGACAGAGGTTGAAGGCGTTGAAAATAAGTTTTCCCGGAGGGAAAATCTGATACTGGCTGTATTCACTTTTTACGAATTCCGTCAGTGTGCGAAAGTAATCTTTTTCAAATTCCGGCTGTAAGTGTGTTTTCCAGCTTTCTTCTATTTGTACGTTCATAGCAATTATATAAGGTGTATATCAAGTTCCTCACATTCTTTGCGCATATCTTCCGGCCAGATGCTGGCTTGTATTTCTCCGATATGAGCTTTGCGAAGGTAGAACATACACAAACGGGATTGACCGATACCGCCACCGATAGATAGTGGAAGTGTGTCGTCCATTAATCGTTTGTGGAAATAAAGTTTCAGTCTCTCTTCTTCGTTTTCTTCTTTGAGCTGGCGTTGTAGCGCTTCTCTGTCTACACGAACACCCATAGAGGATAGTTCGATGGAGCGTTGCAGTACATCATCCCAAAGTAAAAGGTCACCGTTCAGTCCGGGCAGGTTGTTCAGGCCGGTGGATGTGTAGTCATCATAGTCCGGTGCACGTCCGTCATGTTTTTTGCCGTCGCTTAGCTTGCAACCGATACCGATGATAAATACGGCACCGTATTTTTGGCAGATGGCATGCTCGCGGCATTTGGGTTCCAGGTTCGGATAGAGTTGGCGTAGTTCTTCCGAATGGATAAAATGTAATTTCTGGGGCAGACAAGGTTTGATCTGCGGATACATTTCATATACCATGTATTCTGTACGGATCATGGCAGCGTAGATACGATTTACGATCTCTTTCAGGAATTCTACGTTTCTGTCCTCGTTGGTGATGACACGTTCCCAGTCCCATTGGTCTACATAGAGCGAATGGAGGTTTCCGAGTTCTTCATCAGAACGGATGGCGTTCATGTCGGTATAGATACCGTATCCCGGTTCGATATTGTAATCGGCGAGAGTTAATCTTTTCCATTTGGCTAATGAATGAACGACTTCTGCTTGTGCGTCACCTAAATCCTTGATAGGGAATGAAACGGGACGTTCTATACCATTCAAATCGTCATTGATACCCATCCCTTTCAATACGAAAAGAGGGGCTGTCACGCGTCTGAGGCGTAATTCGGATGACAAGTTTAACTGGAAGAACTCTTTTATTTGTTTGATTCCCAACTCTGTTTGTTTTAAGTCGAGTAACGGTTTATAGTTCTTTGGTTTTATCAAGTAACTCATAGGATTGTTGATTGTTAATTGTCGGCAAAGATAGGAATAATATTGATATCTGTATTGGATAATCTCTAAAAGATTGTCAAATTGATAAAGTATATGCTCTAAAGCATTTCAAAATAACAGAATGTTAAGGGGCGATACTGACTTAAGAACTATAAAAAAAGATGAATCATTAGGAAGATGAGAAGATTTTTTATACTTTTGTCATCGCATTTAGGAAATGGCCCCGTAGCTTAGTGAATAGAGCGTCAGATTCCGGTTCTGAAGGTCGTGCGTTTGAATCGCACCGGGGTCACATAAAAATCCCTTGATAATCAGTGGTTATCAAGGGATTTTTGTTCTTATATAACTTTTTTCTTAGCTTCTCGATACCTGTAATCCTTTATCGGAAAGCGTCATTTCAACAAAGCGTGCACGCGGATTAGGAGCCTGTTCGGTCAATATCCGACGGATGCATCCGGCCGCTTGCGGATCTTTAGCCACCATATATAAGTAACCGCCACCTCCTGCACCGGGCAATTTATATCCTAGCGTATAATCTTTAATCTGTTCGATAATAGCTGCTACTGCCGGTGGATTCGTGCCACTGTCCAATGCTTGGTTTTGTATCCAGCTTTTGCCGACAAGATTGCCGAAAGTTTCGAAATTACCTCGCAGGATAGCTTCGCTCATATCCATCGCATGGGCTTTCATCTCTGCTAATAAACTAAGATGCTTTCCGGAGTTAAGGAACATGGAACTGACAATTTCAGCTAAGATGCCTTTGGCTGTACGGGTGATTCCGGTATAATAAAGCAGATGGCAATCCCGATATTCCGGCTGCACAAAGAGCTGGTCGGGTAACCACCGTACTAATGGATGTTGTTCGAAGCCGGATTCGGATTGCAACAGTTTTACGCCGGGGAATACGCCGCCGTATTGATCCTGCCATCCGCCGCCGGTGGTAAGTAATTGTTCCAATACCAGTGTATAATTGCAGATGTCGTTCCTATCCCATGCCAGTCCGCAAAAATCATTGATAGCTCCGAGTACGGTAGATGCAAGGATAGAACTGGTACCTAGTCCCGAACCTGCCGGAATGGCAGCCAGTAAAGTGATTTCCAGTCCTGAACCGAACGCTTTTAGATGTTCTTCCAATGACGCATGAGATTCCGCCGCAAATAATGGGGCAAATCCTGCCAAGGTAAGTGCTGCCTTCGGTATGGAGAAAGGCGAACCGACTTTCTTGTAATCCTGCAATTCCTCATAACTTCGGATAACCTCCACAGCTCCCATATCAATGGAACGAAGTACGATATGGAACTCGTGACATGGTTTGACGTATACTTGTAACGGCGGCTGCCCATTCAACTCAATCGCCAGATTGACTACACTTCCTCCCGAATAGAGAGAGTAAGGAGGTGTATCTGTCCATCCTCCTGCAACGTCAATGCGCACCGGACTACGTCCCCATACGATCTGATCCGAATAAACATTGAGCTTCGGATAGTTCTTTTTTCCGGCAACGGCTTCCAGTAATCCGTCACGGAGTAGCTGGAACGCAGCTTGTTCTTCTCCTTTGCAGCCTTCATTGCCTTGCAGCTTCAGGATACGTGCCCGAAGCATACGGTTATGTATACGCACCATGGGTGCGGCATCCTCTTTCAAGACAGCGGGAACATCCAGATTGAGCCGGACAAATTCATTGGCTGCGTCTTGCAAGTCAAGCTGATAGAATACACTCTTCTCATAATTGGCGGACAATCCTTTCCAGTTATCCCTGCGGAAAGCGCTGCGCTGTGCGTAAAGACGTTCCAGGTTCGCTTGTGCCGATATCTCGTCAGCGGATAGTTTTTCTGCTCTCAGCCATAGCTCTTTTCCTTCTTTTAGTTGTGGCTCAGCTGTCATCCAGCGTATTAAAATACCCAGTTCTTCGATGGAAGTCGTTACGGGGAAAACAGGAGCAGCTTGCAGATCATCTGTACGTCCTTTTATGTCTTCCAGTCCAATCTCTCTTTCCTTCATCCACTGTGTGAAAGAGTTCCCCAAGTAGGTGGTCGAGTCATTACTTAAATCACCTTTGAAAACATCATCCAGCCCATAAGGCCGTGCGACAAAGGCTGCGTCTCCCATAGGAACGATGTCGATGCAGACTCCGTCCGGCAGGTTTATATTCCAATGGTTTTCGGGAACTCCTGTAATAATCTGTCGTGAACCTAATTTCCATCCTTCTCCTACGTGGCTGTTCTCAATCCATAAATTGGCGTTCTCTGCAGATAACTTCACTTGGGTAAACGAGTTTTGTATAAAGATGGCAGGATTCGGTTTTACTTTCCGGTGCATGATACGCCTTTGGTCACGCACTTTATCCTGTATGGCGAGTGTGGAAGAAATCAGTTCCCGACTCGTTCCGAAATGATAAAACTCTCCGCCGGGTAAAGGCAGGATTGCTACCGAAAGTTTGTTTACTTCATCGTCTGTCGTTTGGGGATGCTCTCCCAGTGCCAGGCCATAATCCGAATATAAATCGTAGTAGCTGATATCATTCGTGCCTTCTTTCAATGACCGTTTCATCAATACCTCAACGGCACGGTCACTTAATATCCATATACCGATATCCATCAGGAAAAGATGGGTCTTTGATAATCCTTCCAATTCCTCTAAAGAAGGTTTCTGCAACATGAAGTCGAGCACTTCCGGCTTCTTGCGGTCCGATACGAATACTCCGTGGTGAGTAGCCAATGAAGGATTCACCCATAAACCATAACATACGACATCTACTTCCGGGATGTCTTGCAGCGGTTTTTCCGAACGGATATATACGTCTCCGCTGGCTATCAGCGTGTTCAAGCCTTTCGGAGCCTGCTTCATGATTCTTTCGTATAGCGGAAGTTGCAGCGACAGCAGATTCTGTCCCAGCTTTTGTCCTCTCTCCCAACTGAAAACCGGTATGGGAGTCAGTATTTTGCCCGAAGGAGCATAGCCGGGCAAGCGGCGGCTTTGTCCTCCCGCATGCAGCAAAATCTTTTTTTCGTTTCCAATCCATTTGCTGAAAGTCTCTTCCGGTGCAAAAGCCTGATGGCAGGCCTGCAACAGCCAGGTCGTTCCTCCTCCGGAGCCTAACTTGCTGCCTACAGGGTCTGATGTACAAAACCAGTCAGTATGATTCACTTCTTCCAGTTGATGAAAACTGTCAATTAAGTTGGGAGGTAAGGATAATAACTTTTGCATAGTAGAATCGGTATTTATAGGTTTATAACATGATTGTATCCCAGCTATCGCAGAGTGTCTGCATAGAAGGAAACAGCAGATCGGCTCCGGCATCCAGCAACACCTGTCCGTCCAACGGACCAGTATTGACCGCGATTGTGAAAATTCCGGCTTTATGTCCTGCTTCCACGCCCAAAGGTGCGTTTTCAATCACAACAGCTTCATCCGCTTTCAAGCCTCCTTTCTTAAGAGCCATCAGATAAGGTTCTGGATTAGGTTTGCCATATTTCACGTCAAAAGCGGTCACCATTAGCTCTTTATGAAACATTCCCGGAAAATTGTGTTCCAGACGTTCCAACAAAGAAAGCTGTCCCGAACCAGTGACTACCATAGGAGTCAGCCCTTCACTCTTTACTTTCTGCAAAAGTTCCCATGCGCCGGGCATACGTTCTGCTTCCGGATAAGAATTGAACAGGATACTTTTTTCGTGATATATACTTTCTATTTCCTCTTGTGTGGCCTCTTTTCCTAATTCACGTTGAAATACGATATTGATAGTCGATGCCCCCGTGCGTCCTTCGTGCATATATGCTTCTTCCCGGCTCAGATCAAGGCCGTGAGTTTTCATGACTTGATGCCATGCTTCGGAGTGATAGGGCATGGAGTTAAAGAGCACGCCGTCCATATCGAACAGGACGGCTTTCAGTTTCTTTCTCATAATTGGGTTAGATGGAATCTGTTTGATATTTATTCTTTTTTCAGCATATCTTTCAGTTCAGGCACGGTGATCACTACATCATGCTGAGCTTCCGATTGTTTGCCGATATATCTGTAGACTATATTTCTGTCACAATTCACACAACTTTTGATAAACAGTTGGGTAGCAAGATCGGTCTGATTGCCTAATGTTTCGATAATACCTTGTTTCACCTCTGCGGCATTTGCTTTAATCTGGTTCATATCACACAGATCTTCGTCAACACGACAGATATAAATCACTGCTTCATCGCTGAGTTCGATTTTCTCGATCAGAACGTCCTCACTTGCCTGTATCGGGAACTGTAAGTTTGCCATCTGTACCTGCGTTTCCAGTTTAGCCAGGTCGCTTTCGGTGGTGTCGACATCCTTATTGAGAATTTCCTTAATTTCATCTGTTGTCAGTTCGCAGACTACCTGCTCTCCCGAATCTTTACCTATATATATCATTTGCAGGCCCGCTTTACATTTTACAACAAGGTCCAGCAATGACTTTACTTCTTTATTCGGATTCTGGAACATGATTTTCAGGGAAGTCTTCATGCTTTCCGGATTTTTCTGCAGAGTCTTGATGTTGGCAGCCTCTTCGTTCAGATAAAAGGTATACACTACGTTCTCTCCATCATAGACGATGCTGGTGATTTTTCCGGTCTCTCCCATGTCTATCGGACATTGTTTGTTGGCAGCCTCGATGCCTGCTTTGAGTTTGATTTCCTGACAACCGGTGGTTAACATCATCAGTAGTGACAAGCTGATAAACAATATCACTGCATTCGGTCTTCTTACTAATTTTTCCATTGTTCTTTTATTTAGAATTCATTTATTCTTGGGATAAAAAGAGATATACGAAGCAAAGATAGTCATAAAAAATGAGAGATATAACAGAATGGAGGAGATAGTTGCTGGTTGTGTTTTGGATGATAAATCGTATGATAATTTGTCGTTTAGAAGATAATATGTATTTTTGTAGCATGATAAAACTAGTCAATAGCATGAAAAAGAAAGTATTGTTTCTGCTGCCATTGTTTCTGGGTGCTTGTTCGGATAGCGGAGAAAGCCCTGTTATCACGATAGAAAAGCTATATGTGAAAGTAGATCAAGGCGATGGAGAAACCATCCGCGAAGACTATGCAAACCGGATGAGTGAAATGCCTGCTTTGAAAGTGGGAGATAAGGTGGATGCGTTTTTGATCTTGGACGGCAATGGAGCCGAACTGAAATCTTTCCAGCTTCAGAATGGGGAAGAGATGAAGACTGAGCTCCGTTATGAAAAGACAGAAGTCACTACCGAAGGAAATCTGACAGACGAAGAAAAAGGGCAGTTGCGCTTCAAAGATGGCGTGACAAAGACTAAGGTGCTGGTTCATGCCACTATTGAGCATGTAGATAAAAATGGTGATGTACAATTATCTTTTTATCTCTCTTCAAAAGCGGAGTGTGAAGGAGCGCAGGAAGTGATTGACTTGAAAACAGAAGTCGTTGAGAATGAATGAATCCTGAAAGGGAGTGAGTCACTTTAACGTAACGAAGGAAATATAATAAAAAGAAGCGGTCTCCGGAGAGGCCGCTTCTTTTTATTGTCAGTTATTGGATATTACAGTTTAGCCTGAATAGCCTTTGATTCTTCTTCGTATCCCGGTTTGTTCAGCAAAGCAAACATATTTTTCTTGTATGCTTCCACGCCCGGTTGGTTGAAAGGATTCACGCCCAACAGATAGCCGCTGATGCCGCAAGCTTTTTCGAAGAAGTACAGCAGACCGCCGATGTTGTATTCGCTCAGTTCCGGAAGAACGATGCGCATGTTGGGTACACCGCCGTCTACGTGAGCCAGCTGAGTTCCCAGTTCGGCCATTTTGTTCACTTCGTCCACCCGTTTGCCGGCAAGGAAGTTCAGGCCGTCCAGATTAGCTTCATCGAAAGGAACTTCCAGTTTATGGTCTACTTTATCCAGTGAGATCACAGTTTCGAAGATCGAGCGTTCGCCTTCCTGAATCCATTGTCCCATAGAGTGCAGGTCGGTAGAAAAGTCAACAGATGCGGGGAAAATACCCTTGTTGTCTTTACCTTCGGATTCTCCGTAAAGCTGTTTCCACCATTCACTTACGTAGTGCAGTTTCGGGCAGAAGTTGACAAGGATTTCAATCTTCTTGCCTTGTCTGTACAGTTCGTTGCGGGTAGCAGCGTAGATAGCCGCAGGGTTTTCTGCAAACGGAACGTCAGAACCGCATGCCTTTTCCATATCGGCAGCACCGGCAACCAGTTTGTCGATGTCGAATCCGGCAACTGCGATCGGCAGCAAACCAACCGGAGTGAGCACAGAGAAACGTCCGCCTACGTTGTCCGGAATGATAAATGTCTTGTATCCTTCTTTGTCGGCAGTCACACGTGCAGCACCTTTCTTGGCGTCTGTCACGGCAACGATGACTTTCTTGGCGGTTTCTTTGCCGCGTTGGTCTTCACATTGCTTTTTCAGCAGACGGAAAGCAAGAGCGGTTTCGGTAGTCGTTCCCGATTTGGAGATATTGATAACGCCGAATTTCTTGTCTTTCAGATATTCGGTCAGTTCATACAGATAGTCTTCGCTGATGTTATGTCCAGCATAGATCATGACAGGAGCAGTTTTCTTGTCCTGCAACCATGTGAAACTGTTAGACAGCGCTTCGATTACGGCACGTGCGCCCAGATAGCTGCCACCGATACCTGCTACGATCACTACTTCGCAGTTGTCTCTTAATACTTTTGCAGTAGCGTTCAGGTCAGCCAGATGCTCTTTGCTGATGGACGAAGGCAGATGTAACCATCCCAGGAAGTCGTTACCTTCTCCTGTTCCTTTTTCCAGCATTTCCTGTGCAGCTTTTACCTCGGCTTCATAAGCAGAAACCTTTTCTTTGGAGATGAATCCAAATGTTTTTTCAATGTTCAAGCTAATCATATCTATCAATTTTAAGTAATATGTAATAGGTAATAAGTAATAGGTATTAAGTAATAAGTATTATGCATGAGACGTAAAGCTTAGGTGGCTACGGTTAATACCTAATACTTATTACTTATTACCTATTTTTCTCATCTAAAAGAATCAGTCAGCAATTTGATCTCTATCATGGGTGAGATGCGTTCATACAAGATATTGTATACGGCATCCAGTATCGGCATGTTGACGTGGTGATGCTTGTTGATCTCTTTGATGCACTTCGTGCCGTAGTATCCTTCCGCGATCATTTCCATTTCAATCTGCGCACTTTTAACGGAGTATCCCTTGCCTATCATCGAACCGAACGTGCGGTTACGGCTGAAGTTGGAGTATCCTGTCACCAATAAGTCTCCTAAATAAACAGAATCATCTACATTTCTGTTCAGGGGATGTACTGTATTCAGGAAGCGGTTCATTTCCTGAATCGCATTGGATATCAGTACTGCCTGGAAGTTATCGCCGTATTTCAGTCCGCTGCAGATGCCGGCGGCAATGGCGTATACATTTTTAAGCACCGAACTGTATTCGATGCCGGCTACGTCGTCGCTGACGGAAGTCTTGATGAAGCTGCTTCCCAAACGGCGGGCGAAGATGCGCGCTTTGTCCTTGTCCGGGCAGGCGATGGTCAGATAAGAGAGGCGTTCCAGCGCTACTTCTTCTGCGTGGCAGGGACCTGCCAGTACTGCGATGTTTTCGGGTGGTACGCCATATTCTTTTGTGAAATATTCCGATACAATCACGTTGTCATCGGGTACGATTCCTTTGATAGCAGTGATAATAAACTTATCCTTAATCTTTGTTTTCAGCTTTTTCAGATGAGCTTTCAGATAAGGAGAGGGGGTGACGAAAATCAGTGTATCCGATTCCTTCACGACATCGTTGATGTTAGAACTGAAAGTGATACGCTTCGTGTCGAATTTCACCCCTGTCAGATAGGCGGGATTATGTCCAAGTCTCTTAAAATCAGCGATGCGGTCATCTCGTCGCATGTACCAATTAATAGAGTCTTCCTGAGCCAGACACATCTTTGCGATGGCTGTAGCCCAACTTCCTCCGCCCATTATCGCTATCTTACCGGGTAGTTTCATATTTAGTTGAAAGTTGAAAGTTGAAAGTTGAGAGTTGGTCATTAAAAAGGTTGTTCAAGTAACAACTTTCAATTCTCAACTCTCAACTCTCAACTTATTTAAGTTTATTTATCCACTCGGTCACGTCGTTCACGCTTGGATTGGTCAGTTCTAATTTGTATTTCTTATTGATTCCGCAGATGTCCTGGTGCAACTTTTGCGGATTAACATCCTGCATATCAGCTACTGTGTTGTAGCCGGCTTTCTGGATGACCGGCACCCAGTCTTCTGCAATACCCAGTTCCATGTATTTGGCGGCAGGGTCTTTCTTGATTACTTTCTCCGGACGCATTTGCGGGAAGAACAGTACTTCCTGAATGGTGGTCTGTCCTGTCATCAGCATCACCAGACGGTCGATACCGATACCGATGCCGGATGTAGGAGGCATACCATATTGCAAAGCACGCAGGAAATCCTGGTCGATAATCATTGCCTCGTCGTCACCCTTGTCGGCAAGACGCATCTGTTCTTTGAAGCGTTCTTCCTGATCCAGCGGATCGTTCAATTCCGAGTAGGCATTGGCCAGTTCCTTGCCGTTTACCATCAGTTCGAAACGTTCGGTCAGTCCAGGTTTGGAACGGTGCATCTTTGTCAGAGGCGACATTTCCACCGGATAATCGGTGATGAAAGTCGGCTGGATGTAGCTGCCTTCACAGAATTCACCGAAGATTTCATCAATCAGTTTGCCTTTGCCCATGGTGTCGTCGATTTCTTCCATCTTCAGTTCTTTGCAGATCTGACGGATTTCTTCTTCGCTCTTGCCGTTGAGGTCATATCCTGTCTTTTCTTTGATGGCGTCGAGGATAGGCAGACGGCGGTAAGGAGCTTTAAAGCTGATTGTCTTTCCGTCTACAACGGTTTCGGTGCTTCCGTTTACGGCGATACAGATGCGTTCCAGCAACTTTTCGGTGAAGCTCATCATCCAGTTGTAATCCTTGTACTGTACATAAAGTTCCATACAAGTGAATTCGGGGTTGTGGGTTCTGTCCATTCCCTCGTTACGGAAGTTCTTTCCTATTTCGTATACACCTTCAAAACCACCTACGATGAGTCGTTTCAGATAAAGTTCCGTTGCGATGCGCAGGTAGAGGTCTATATCCAGCGAGTTGTGGTGAGTGATGAACGGACGTGCGCTTGCTCCGCCTGCGATGGATTGCAGGATCGGTGTTTCTACTTCCGTATATCCGGCTTCGTCGAGGGCGTTGCGCAGTGTTCTCACTACGGTGGCACGCTTTTCGAATGTCTCTTTGATGCCTTCGTTTACTACCAGGTCCACATAACGTTGGCGATAACGGAGTTCGGGATCTTCAAAAGAGTCGTAAGCTACGCCGTCTTTATATTTTACGATAGGCAGCGGTTTGATAGACTTGGCAAGTACGGTCAGTTTCTTGGCATGGATACTGATTTCGCCCATTTGTGTACGGAACACGAAACCTTCGATACCTACGAAGTCACCTAAGTCGAGCAGGCGTTTGAATACAGAGTTGTACAATTCCTTGTCTTCTCCCGGACAGATGTCATCACGTGTGATGTATACCTGTATACGACCTTTAGAGTCCTGCAGTTCGATGAACGAAGCCTTGCCCATCACGCGGCGGCTCATAATACGGCCCGCTACAGAAACTTGACGCGGTTCGTCTTCATCTTTGAATTCTGCTTTTATATCAGTAGAGAAAGCATTGGTTACATACTCTGCAGCGGGGTACGGATCGATACCCATTGCACGAAGCTCATTCAGACTATTGCGCCGAATAATTTCCTGTTCACTTAGTTCTAATATATTCATTTCGTTATGTATTAACTCAATTTTGGAGGCAAAAATACGAAACTTTTCTCATATATCCTGTAATCCGTCTCTTTTTTGTATCTTTGCGCCCTCAAAACAATAGGTATGACAGGACAAAAGACACCCACTGCGCTGGGTACGGAAAAGATCGGGAAGCTTTTAATGCAGTACGCCATTCCGGCAATTATCGCCATGACGGCATCTTCTCTTTATAATATGGTAGATAGTATTTTCATCGGTCACGGGGTGGGGGCAATGGCTATTTCGGGGCTGGCACTTACGTTTCCGCTGATGAACCTTGCAGCGGCTTTCGGTTCGCTGGTAGGTGTGGGAGCGGCTACACTGGTATCGGTGAAGCTGGGACAGAAAGATTATGATACGGCACAACGGGTACTTGGCAATGTGCTGGTATTAAATATTATCATCGGACTGGCTTTTACGGTTCTTACCCTGATCTTCCTCGATCCGATTCTTTACTTCTTCGGGGGAAGTGAGGCGACTGTCGGCTATGCCCGCGACTATATGGTGGTTATCCTCTGGGGAAATGTCATCACCCATCTTTACCTGGGCCTGAATGCGGTACTTCGTTCCGCAGGGCATCCACAGAAGGCGATGTATGCTACGATTGCTACCGTGGTCATTAATACGATACTCGATCCTATTTTTATTTACGGCTTTGGCTGGGGAATACAGGGTGCGGCTATCGCTACGATTACCGCACAGGTCATCGCACTTCTCTGGCAGTTCAAGCTGTTTAGTAATAAGGACGAACTCCTGCATTTTCATAAAGGCATTTTCCGACTGAAAAAGAAGATTGTTTTTGATTCTCTGGCCATTGGTATGGCTCCCTTTCTGATGAATCTTGCCGCCTGCTTTATCGTCATCCTTATTAATAAGGGGCTGAAACAGCACGGAGGGGATCTGGCTATCGGAGCTTTCGGCATTGTCAACCGTCTGGTATTCCTCTTCGTTATGATTGTGATGGGTTTGAATCAGGGAATGCAGCCCATTGCCGGCTATAACTTCGGCGCCAAACAGTATCCGCGCGTGACGCAAGTGCTGAAAATAACGATTTATGCCGCGACCATTGTTACAACCATCGGTTTTCTGATGGGAATGTTTATTCCGCAACTGGCTGTTTCTATCTTTACGACGCACGAAGAATTGGTGAATATCTCGGCAAAGGGCTTACGGATTGTTGTGATGTTTTTCCCGATTGTCGGTTTTCAGATGGTGACTTCCAACTTCTTCCAGAGTATCGGTATGGCGAGCAAGGCTATCTTTCTCTCTATTTCCCGTCAGGTGCTTGTACTGATTCCTTGCCTGTTGATTCTTCCCCGGTTTTACGGGCAGCTCGGCGTGTGGATCAGTATGCCTATCTCTGATTTGATAGCCAGTCTGATTGCAGGAGGGATGCTTTGGTGGCAGTTCCGTCAGTTCAGAAAGGCAACTGCCTGATCTGTTTATTCCGATACTCTTTCGGAGAGACACCTACGTATTGCTTGAAATACTTACCGAAGAAAGACTGAGTCGGGAAATTCAGCTTTGTTGCAATTTCCTTGATGGTGAGATCGGAGTTTTCGAGCAGTTGTTTGGCTTCGGTAATTACCATTTGTACAATCCATTGCAGGGCGGTACTACCGGATTTTTCTTTAATGACAGCAGAAAAGTACCGGGAAGAAAGGTACTGTTTACTGGCATAGAAGGTAACGTCCCGTTCCTGCTGATAATAGCGGAAGAGGGTAATGACGAAGTTCTGAAAGATTTTATCCTTTTTGTCTTGCGATAAAGGTTTGAGAGGCTGGTTGGTAAAATAAACGTTCAGCAATTCATAGCATAAGGTTTGCCCCCATGATTTGATGAGCTCGGATATCAGGTGCTGTCTTTGCAGCGGGATGTCATGTGCTTTTATATCCATTCGCTGTTGTAGGGCTTTGATTAATTGTTCCAGATAGTTGTATTGATATTCTGTAATTGAGAAACAGGGATTTTCCCGTAGATAGAGCAGGTTTTCTGAATTGACTATCTTATTAACGATCGGAATAATATAATTCAAATCCACCTCCAGCATAATCCCTTTTATATCCTTGCTGATACGCTGGATGCGCAAGAGACTGCCTGTCATATAAATGCAGACACTTCCTTTACTTATTAAATACGACTTGTCATTCAGGGCAACTTCCACTTCTCCTTTCTGGCAAAAAAAGAAACCACACTTGTCTATGGTAGATATCATATAGCCTTCTTTTTCCGTAGCATTCTCCGGAGATATTATAACATAACTAAAAGGTATCTGTTGTTCCATTTCCTCTTTTCTTTTGGGGTGGTTTCTGTTGCAAAGAAACGTATAAATAAATACAAATAGCAAAGTATTTGAGGATTTTAAGTTGAAAAAACTGCAAATCGGACAATTTATAGCTTAAATCAACCTTTTTACTTTTATCTGCTTGGGATACTTTTGCATGAACTAAATAACAAATGAAAATATGAAACGATTCAACTTTTTATTAACAGGAATTTTAGTCGTTTTGTTGGCATCTTGCAGCCAACGTACACAGATTACAGATAGCAAACCTACAGTGAAGATTGATACTGTACTTTCTGCCGGTGGACAGACGGCTTTGCAATTTCCCGGACGGGTGAAGGCGGCGCAGGATATAAGTTTATCATTCCGTGTAAGCGGAACTATATTGCGTATGTACGTCAACGACGGAACGTATGTGCGCAAAGGACAGCTGCTTGCCGAACTGGACCCTGCTGATTATCAGATTCAGCTGGATGCTGCGGAAGCGGAGTATCAAAGTGTGAAGGCGGAGGCGGAGCGTGTGATGGCACTTTATAAGGAGAATGTAACGACTCCCGACGCCAATGATAAAGCGATGTACGGGTTGAAACAGATAACCGCCAAGTACAATCATGCGAAAGATCAGCTGGAATATACCCGTTTGTATGCTCCTTTCAGCGGATATGTACAGAAACGTCTTTTTGATTCCCATGAGACTATTGCGGCCGGTATGCCCGTTGTCTCCATTATCAGCGAGGGGACACCGGAGGTGGAAATTAATCTTCCGGCAGTAGAATATATCCGTCGCCAACAGTTCACCGGTTACACTTGTACGTTCGACATTTATCCCGGTCAGGAGTATGCGCTCGATCTGATAAATGTCACCCCTAAAGCGAATGCCAATCAACTGTATACGATGCGTTTGCAGTTGAAGAAAGGTGAAGCGCAGGCGCTTCCTTCCCCCGGAATGAATACAATGGTCACTATAGAATGTACCGAAGGGGAAGTGCGTCATCTGTCCGTTCCTACGGGTGCGGTTCTTCGTGATAAGGGGATGGCGAGTGTTTTCCTTTATGATGCTTCCAGCCGGACCATCCGTCGTTGTGATGTGACAGTCACCCGTCTGCTGGGCAGCGGCAGGTGCCTGGTGACTGCGGAGGGCTTGAAGCCCGGTGACTTGATTGTTGCTTCGGGAGTACATCATGTGAAAGACGGGGAACAGGTAGAACCCCTTTTGCCTGCTTCTAAAACCAATGTGGGAGGATTGCTATGATCGATATAAGTAAATGGGCATTTGAAAATAAGAAGTTAATTTACTTCTTGATTGCGGTGCTGATAGTCGGAGGAGCTTATTCCAGCTATGAAATGAGTAAGTTGGAAGACCCGGAAGTAACGGTGAAAGTCGCCATGGTAGTGACTACCTATCCCGGAGCGTCCGCACATCAGGTGGAACTGGAAGTGACGGATGTACTTGAAAAGAATATCCGTACAATGGGGAATATAGATAATGTAGAAAGTTATTCTTACAATGATCTCTCCCTGATTCAGGTGGAACTGAAAACGACCGTCAAGGAGGCAGATGTGGAACAATGCTGGGATTTGTTGCGGCGTAAGGTAGCGAATGCACAGGCGGAACTTCCCGAAGGCGCTGCTACTCCCCTTGTGAAAGATGATTTCGGAAATGTGTACGGTATGTTTTATGCGCTGACAGGAGACGGATTGCAGGACAGGGAACTGTCTGATTATGCCGAACTGATAAAGCGGGAAGTCAGCGAACTGGACGGAGTGGAACGGGTTGACTTGTATGGAAAGCGTGAGGAATGCATCAACATCTCTTTACTGCAGGACCGGATGGCGAATCTGGGCGTGAAACCTGCCGAAGTTCTCGCTACCTTGAACGGACAGAATAAAACCACTTATACCGGATACTACGATAATGGCGATAATCGTATTCGGGTAACGGTGAGTGACAAGTTCAAGACGGTAGAAGATATCGGACGTATGCTGATTCAGGGGCACGATGATGACCAGTTACGTTTGAGTGACATCGCCCGAATTGAGAAAGATTATGAGAATCCTACCCGCAATGAACTCTTTTATGACCGGCAGCGTGCCATGGGAATACTGATTGCGGCTTCTTCCGGTTCGGATATCATCAAGATTGGCAAACGGGTAGAACAGAAACTGGACGAATTGAAAGCGGAGCGGCTTCCGACAGGAGTGGAGTGTCATAAAGTATTCTACCAGCCGGAACGTGTATCCGGTTCGTTGGGAACATTCATTCTTAATCTGATCGAATCGGTCATTATCGTAGTTGTCATTCTGATGATAACGATGGGATTCAAGAGTGGAGTTATTATCGGAATCAGTCTGGTGGTAACGGTGTTCGGCTCCTTTCTGTTCCTGTATTTTGTGGATGGCACGATGCAACGGGTTTCGCTGGCGTCATTTGTGCTTGCTATGGGGATGCTGGTTGATAATGCGATTGTTATTATTGACGGTATACTGGTCGATCTGAAAGCCGGCAAGAGCCGTATGGAGGCAATGACCGCTATCGGGCGGCAGACTGCGATGCCTTTGCTCGGAGCCACTTTGATTGCTATCATTGCTTTCCTGCCTATCTTCATGTCTCCCGATACTGCAGGGGTGTATACGCGCGACTTATTTATCGTGCTGGCGGTTTCGTTACTGCTTAGCTGGGTACTGGCTCTGGTGCACGTACCGTTGATGGCCAACCGAATTTTGCATCCCGAAGTTTCGAAAGAAGCGTCAACTACCGGAAAACGGGTGTATGAAGGAAAGATTTATGCCGTCCTACGTTCCTTGCTGCGGTTTAGTCTGGCTCATCGCTGGAGTTTTGTCTTTGCGATGGTAGCGTTGGTTGCTCTTTCAGCTTTCAGCTATCGGTTCATGAAACAGGGTTTCTTTCCGGATATGGTGTACGATCAGCTTTATATGGAATATAAATTGCCGGAAGGAACAAATTATACCCGTGTCACACGTGACTTGGAAGAGATTGAAGCCTATCTGAAAACTCGTCCGGAAGTGACCCATGTCACAGCTTCCGTCGGTGGTACCCCCGGTCGTTATAATTTGGTGCGTAACATAGCCAATCCTTCTTTGGCATACGGTGAATTGATTATAGACTTTACTTCTCCCGATGCATTGGTGGATAATATGCCCGAGATTCAGCAATATCTTTCGTCTCGTTACCCCGATGCCTACGTGAAACTGAACCGCTATAACCTGATGTTCAAGAAATATCCGATCGAGGCACAGTTTACGGGGCCGGACCCGGTTGTTTTGCATCAATTGGCAGACAGTGCCCGCAGCATTATGGAAAGCTGTCCGGATGTATATCTGATAACTACGGACTGGGAGCCGCAGATTCCCGTGCTGACCATTGAATATGACCAGCCGACTGCCCGCGCTATCGGACTGAGCCGTAATGATGTAAGCCTCTCGTTGCTTTCGGCCACCAGTGGCATTCCCATCGGTTCTTTCCACGAAGGAATCCATCGGGACAATATCTATCTGCGCTGCCTTGACGAACAGGGAAGACCGATTGAGGATTTGGATAACACACAAATATTTTCTTCTCTTCCTTCTTTGAATGGCTTGTTGACGCAGGAGATGATGATGAAACTGAAAACGGGAACGCTTTCGAAAGACGAACTGGTAGAAACCTTGATGGGAACTACTCCGTTGAAACAGATCAGCAAGCGGATCGATGTACAGTGGGAAGATCCCGTCGTCCCCCGCTATAACGGGCAGCGTAGCCAGCGTGTACAGTGTTCGCCTGTTCCGGGAATAGAAACAGAGAAGGCACGCCAGTCCATTGCCGCACAGATAGAGCAGATCCCATTGCCCGACGGTTATAAACTGCAATGGCAGGGTGAAAGGAATGCCAGTACGAAATCTATGCAGTATTTGTTCAAGAACTTCCCGTTTGCCATTATTCTGATGATCTCGATACTGATTATGCTGTTTAAAGACTATCGTAAGCCGATTATCATTTTCTGCTGCATACCGTTGGTTTTTGTCGGTGTAGTCGCCGTGATGTTGCTGACCGGGAAGACATTCAATTTTGTGGCGATTGTCGGCACATTGGGATTGATCGGTATGATTATAAAGAACGGAATTGTGCTGATGGATGAAATTACGTTGCAGATCAGCCAGGGAGTAGAACCGGTCACTGCGTTGATCGATAGCTCCCAGAGTCGTCTCCGTCCGGTGATGATGGCTTCGCTGACCACTATTCTTGGAATGATTCCGCTGTTGCCCGATGCTATGTTCGGTTCGTTGGCAGCTTCTATCATGGGAGGATTGCTGTTTGGCACGCTCATCACGTTGCTCTTTATCCCGATTCTGTATGCATTATTCTTTCATATCAAAAAGACAGACAAATGAAAAAAGAATTTCTCGTAGCTGTTAGTGTTTTGTTTGGAATGGCGGCTTCTCTTTCTGTTTCGGCACAAGAGAAGCTCAGCCTGAAACAATGCCGTGAAATGGCTCTAAAATATAACAAGGAAATGGCTGCTGCCGATAAACAGACGGAGGCAGCCCGGCTGCTGTCTCTCAGCTATAAAGCTAACTTCTTCCCCAATTTTACAGCAAGCGGAACCGGACTGTATAGTACGGCAGACGGCAGCTTGGGCATTCGGGGAGGAAATCTGCCGGTATTCCTGCCCGATCCCGTTACTGGAGAGTTGGCAACAAGCGGTTACGCTTATTTCCCCGGATTGAATCTGGACTATAAAGTCGGGACCGTCTATACAGGCGGAGTACAAGTGGAACAACCGCTTTATATGGGCGGAAAGATTCGCGCCGCCTATAAAATGTCATTGCTCGGCAAGGAAATGGCACATCTGAATGAGGAACTGACTGCATCCGGAGTGATTCTGAATACAGACAAGGCTTATGTGCAACTAGTGAAAGCCAAAGAAATGAAGAAAGTAGCGGAGAAATATCATGTGTTGCTCAATGAGCTGTTTCGGAATGTGAAGAGTGCCCACCAGCATGGCATGAAACCTCAGAATGATGTGTTGAAGGTACAAGTGAAACTTAATGAGAGTGAGCTGGCATTGCGCAAGGCGGATAATGCGCTCCGTCTTGCCGGCATGAATCTTTGCCATTATATCGGTCGGCCTCTGACAGCGGGGATTGATATCTCGGATGAATTTCCGGAAGTGGAGCAAGAGTGGAAGACACAGGTTGCCGATATCAGTGCCCGTCCCGAATATGGTATTTTGAATAAACAGATCGCCATGGCCGAGCAGCAGGTAAAGCTGAATCGGAGTGAACTGCTGCCACGTGTGGGAGTGAAGGGAAGTTATGACTATTTCCATGGATTGGAAATCAATGACGAAACTTTGATGAAAAAAGGATCATTCTCCGTCTTTCTGAATGTTTCAGTACCTCTGTTTCATTTTGGCGAACGTATGAATAAGGTGCGCTCTGCCAAGGTAAAACTGGAACAGACTCGTCTTGAACAGGAAAATGCCAATGAAAAGATGTTGCTTGAATTGACGCAGGCCACTAATAATTTGGATGAGGCCCGACTGGAATGCGAGCTTTCAGAACGTTCGCTGGAACAGGCGGAAGAGAATATGAAAGTCAGCGGCAAACAGTATGAGGTGGGATTGGAAACTCTTTCGGATTATCTGGAAGCGCAAGTTATGTGGCAACAGGCGTATCAGACGAAAGTGGATGCCCATTTTCAGTTGTATGTAAACTATGTGGCTTACTTGAAAGCGGCGGGGCAACTGCAATAAAGTTCTCAAACTATTCTCATCGCCTTGAGAAAAAATTCTCACCACAGTGAGAAAAAATACTCATGCCTATGAGAATATTTTCTCAAAGGGGTGAGAATAATTCTGCTTCTACCAATCGTATTTCTCGATGTATATATCGAAGGTCGGTTCGTATTTTATTCCGTGTTTTATGAAGATAGCGGCAATCTCTTTTTGATATAAAGAAATATAGAGAAGATATAGTGAGTGTATTTGAGACATATATGTCTCGAAGATAAATTCCTGGTTACTTGCACTTCCCGATTTATTAGGTTACTTTTGTAGCGTATTAAATGAAGAAAGGAGATAGGTGAGTATGGCAAGACCGATTAAAGAAACTCCGATACTTTTCGGAGAAGATGCACGGCGGTTTGAAGAGCGGATGAAAGAAAAACGCAGGGAGACCTCCGAGCAGCGGGCAAAAAGATTGAAAGACTACGAACTGGCAATGAAAATATTTAAAAAATAGATATGGATCGTCAGTTAATAGAGACAACGTATGAGATGCGTAAACTAGATACCTCAGAAAAAATAGAATCGTTCGATTGCGGAGATACCGACTTGAACGATTTTATTTTGAATGAATCTTTCCTGTATCGGGAAGCTTTGCTGGCTGTCAGTTATGTACTTGAGAATAAAGTTAATCAGCGATCGGTTGCTTATTTCAGTCTTGCCAATGACAGGATCTCTTTGTCTGATTTTGAAAATAAAACTGAATTCAATCGTTTCCGCAAACATCGGTTTGTGAATGAGAAGCGTTTAAAAAGCTATCCTGCTGCAAAGATTTGTCGTTTGGGTGTTGACTTGTCTGTAAAAGGTCAATCAATAGGCTCATTCCTATTGAATTTTATTAAAAGTTATTTTATTATTGAGAATAAAACAGGTTGCCGTTTTTTAACTGTTGATGCGTATGCGGCTGCTGTGCCTTTTTATATGAAAAACGGTTTTGTCCCATTGAATGATGAAGATGTGGATTCTGCTACACGTTTGCTCTACTTTGATCTGAATGATATTGTGAAATAATTCAGATTCTGTTCTACTTTTATATAATATAAAATGATGGATTGGTAATGTTAATTGTTACAACATAGTCTTTTGAATTTATATAATAGTGACGATTGCTTTGTTTCTAATTTTCCCCAAACATTTATTAGCCTCTTTTGTTATTTTCCGAAAACTATTTGTAACTTTGTCATCGGAACGTAGCATACCGTTTAAAGGTGTGCGATTGCGCGTTTCCTCGGCTAATAGGAAATTGTAACGGATTTTTTTGATGTATGCCGGGAAGACGCCTGTACTTCTATGACTTCTCATAGGGTACGGGCTGTCTGCCCGTATACATCAGGTAGCCGTTACTACCTCCTATTAGCGGGATGTGACAGCTCCGTACTCTTTTATAATATAAAAGGTACGGAACTAGGTAAGAGTATTAACTTAGTTCCGTTTTTTTATGTCCTATTGGCTCACAACAAAACAAATGTCTGAAAGACATGGCGTTCAGGAAGCAACTCTGCGAAACTGGGCGAATCTCGGTTACATTACCAGTTGCCGGATGGGCAACCAACTGTTCTTGGATGACGAAAGTCTGACTGCCTATCTCGAAGCTCACAAAAGGCTTGGATTGCAAGCGGATTATCTGGCAAAGATTGTGGAAGAGAAAAAGCTGGAACGCGACTTTATTATTTCCAGATATGATGATCTGCTATATGTATTGCGAACACAGAAAACGTGTAAACCTCTATATGAAATTATTATTCGTGAACTTTCCCAATTGATTGTTCATCCCGGAGCCCGTGATATTTTCTACTCCATCTCTATGGGGGAGTCAATAGAGAAAGTTGCCGGTCGGCATCGAATTACTTATGACAGGGCGTTACAGATTTATAATTCTCATCTCAGAGGACTGAAAGTGAGAAAGAATGTGTTGGCTACTTATCGGAAACATATCATAGATGCCCGTTTTCAGTCTTTGGCGGATAAAAGCAAGAATATAAATTTGAATCAGGAAGAAAGGGTACTCCAATTGTCTGTCGGCAAAGTGGCCGATACGAGGCTGACTAATGTCTTGTATAAAGAAGAAATCCGGACGGTAGGGCAACTGCTGGAATTAGTATCGGGAAAGGGATGGAGATGGCTGCTGAAAATGGAAGGAGTAGGGAGGATTTCTTATGACCGCTTGCTGTCCAATCTTCAGTTGGCGGGAGTGGTCGATGAAAGTTTGGAGCAGATACTTTCCGGTCGTTCTGACAGATGATGAGGGGCAAAAGTCAATAGTATTAGGAGAGTTGCTACTGACTTTTGACATCTCCTCGTCTCTTTGTGGTGATGATTCTTCCGTTTTTTAGGGTAGACTACGCATTTGATTCTTTTGATTAAAAACGTTTTATCTTTATAAATTTATTCTGGTACCCCTCAAATATATGCTCTGACGTTTCATTTTCCAATTTCTCTTCAATAGCGTTTACTATTGTGAAGGGGATGGTTTGCCCGTCTTCATTTAAAATCCTGAGGTTGGTTCTCTTTCCATCTATCTCTCTAATGTTCAGTAGTATATAACCTTCTTCTTTAGAGGGGGTACATGAAGTCATCAGGAAATTGTCTTTCTCAAAATGGAAGGCTGAGTACTCTGTGGGTTTATGATTCTCTGTTCCTGTCGGCATTACCCGGGCATATAGAGGAATACGTGAGCTCCAGCCAAACTTGGTAGCAAGGTTGTTAGATGGGTCAACGGAAGAGGTCAGATGGTAACTCCAACGGAACTCTCCTTCTTGGGAAGCTTTGAAGTTGGTATTCCAGTAATTATTCATCACCCACGAGTAGACATGAGGCCTTTCGTATTGTTTCTGATATTGAAATTTACCGAGATTTATGTCTCCTAGTTGATAGAGGGGGATGAGGCTGCTTCCTATAATAATTTGCGCCTGATTATTTTGTACCGATACAAAGTTTTGAACAGTATTCCAGTCTGTAGATGTCCCTTCCAGTTGATTCTTGCCAGATATAACTGTTCCGCCCTGAACGTCGAATGCCAGTTTTCCTTCGGGCAGTTGGAAGGGAAAAGCAACGTATATCCCTGAGGGATCCGTTTCCGGCAGACGCTTGATTGCGTACTCCAGTTCTATTCGTTTGGTATCATGATATAATTTAATTTCCAGATTGACCCCGAATGCTTCGTCTGTTCCCGGAGATTTTCCCTGCAACAGGATACGTTGATAAATAGGTCCATTCGAACTGTCGATGATCCGGCACTCACTCAATCCTGTTCTGTTGTAATCATCCAGGCGATATTGGGCCAATTGGTCACGATTACCTAATTTCTCATAGATAAAAGCACCCAGTTCCCATGGAGACGAACTATCGACCAGTTCACAATTCAATTCTTTATCATACAAACTTTGGATCGTTCCTTTGTCCGGGTTGAGTTGTAGTTTGTAGAAATGATTTTCGATACTGGCATTGTTTATTGTAATAGTTCCTGTATCAGTAGACGGTTGTTTGAAGACAATTTCAAACGTCTTGTATCCCATAGGCGGAATATCCTCTGCGAAAATTGCATAGTAGCACCCTTCTCTGCGATAACGGATCGGTTGAACTTTCAACGAATGTCCTTGAAAGTCTGTTATTTCGAAGAATTGGTTTCGGGGGATCACTTCAAAATCAATATATACAGTCAGCATCTCCGAACGTTTCCAGTTCAACGTATTGAAAATCGTAAGGGTCGGGTTCTTGCCTCTGCGGAGGTCTCCTTGAAGTAAACCGACGGAGGTTTCATACAGCATTTGTGTTCTTTTGACTGCTTCCCATGCATAGGCTGACTTTTCTCCCCATTGCACCTGACTGTTTTCGCACAACGGATCACTGACGCTTTCGGATGCTCCGAACGTGTGTTCATCATAGAATAGCAGGCTTTCATGTATGTGCTCTATTTGTTGATGAGTGGCCTGTGGCAGGCATTTGTCTTTTAATACAGCCATAGACAGTAGCCCTTCTACCGCTGTCATATCCGAATGAGTTTTGCGTGAAGCTGCTGTTTCTCTTGCGGCAGAACCGAAACCGTCTGTCCACCAGTCTGGATATGCGGCTCTGTATGCGGGAATTTTATCCCCGTATCGCTCCGTTACATAATCCATAAATTCGGATGCAGTGGCACTTCGTAGCTTAGGATATGCGTACTTTTCATTCCATTCTCTGATGAGTTTGCATTCAATGATGGAGGGCGGTGAATTATCCGTGAAATAACCGGAGTATTGTACGCCTACTGCATCAAACGGATAATGCTTACGCTCCAGTTCTGATAAATAATGTAGTAACTTCGGTTCTGTCTTTTGAATGTCTCCCTGCTCTATTCCCCAGAAATTGCCAGTATTATAATGGTCGGCACGGTAAGTCAGGATCGGTTTACCTGACGGAGATTCCCATTGGAAGACAGTCGGCATATTAAACGGAACCTGCGATTTGTAATGGTGTTCTCCCATCCACAGGTATTTTATCCCGAGGTCCGGCAGATAATCTGCCAGACACCATGCAATTCCGTTGACGTCATTCTGCATGGCCAGCGCAGAGGGAATTCCATGTTTTCTGAATTCTTTGACAGGCTGAAGGAAAGTCTTGAAAGAGTTTTCGTCTACAATCTCCGACATATTGAAATACATGGAAGCAACTTCTATTTGTCCTTCGGCAATGTATTTTTTTAGTTTGTTCACTTGTTCTTCCGGTCTGTTTTTCAAATACTCGTCTACAGCCCATGCCGATTCGCAGGTCCATCTGAACTTCGCATCATTTGTGTAGTCTTTTGTTTGTTCGCAGTATTCAATGGCATAATCTATATACCGGAGATGTTCCGACAGGATTTCGGTTTGAGGTTTGGTGTAGCCTATATCTGTGTGAGTATGCTGAACGAGATATACCGTCCATTTCTTGACAGGAGTTGCCTTTTCATTGATTTTGCTGACGGTTTTTCCTTGTTCTTTCAGTATGATCGGTAACTCACATGGAGCGGTGACTTCCGGAATGGATGTCTCAATGTTATTTATTCCGGGGGACAATACGTATCTTTCCGGTGGGAAATTACCGACTTGCAGTTCCACCGGTCTCTTTTTATGATGCCAGTTGACTGCTTTTATTTTGACCGGCTGTCTCAGTTCTTTTTTCTTTCCGACCACCAATACAGGAGAGAAGGCGGAAGATACGAGACTGGCTTTGGTCGTAAGATTGTTTGTTTGCAGAGGAGAGTCAGATGTCAGCTTTATCTGGTCGAATGCTACCCAACTGCCTGATATATTTCGGATCGTGAGTGTGTTGTTTCCTGCTCTGAACTCATCAGCCGGAATGTCAAGCGTGACGGATAACTCTTTTGAAGTTGTTTCTTTTGTGTCCAGATATTCAGGGTTTGTGCCTTTGGGTGTTTGGATGGATTTCTCGAAGCTGTTGAGCCTCACCTCCAGTCGGGGAGGTGAGGAAGGATGAGTTTCTGCAAATAGAAGTCGTAGTTGTATTTGGGTTGTCGGAGAAGGAGCTTCGGCCAATGAAAAGCCAATAACAGCCTGCCCTGATATGCCACCTGCCCAGGCATCACTAGGCCCCGGCAGAAAGTAAGGAAAATCAGCAGAATGATTTCTCCCTACTTCGTATAGATAAACATCATTGATGTAGTTCCGATAATCGTTTTTATAGAACTTGAACTCTTTGGCGGATTTATCTTTGTTTCCTATTTGCCAGACTGTATTTTGAGAATGAGCTGTGAGAGTTCCCAACAATCCGATGATACAAACGATTTCTTTAATTTTTATCTTTCTCATGTGAGTTCCTTTTAGAAAATGATATGCCGTTGCTATATCTTAATTAGAATTCGTATGTATCAGGTGACCAGCTATCCAGCCATTGAATAGCCATGCTTCCGTCTTCACGGAACTGTATAGGCAACCAGATATAGGTTGAGTGAATTAGGTCTGTTTTATTCCATTTGTCAAACATGGCTATGTATGCGTCTTTCTTTCCTTGAATCGGCAGTACATGGGTACTTTGTCCATAGAAGGTTTTGTCGGCATCTTTTCCTACACAAGGATTTCCTTTTACGGTCCATGGTCCTAAAATTTGGGTAGCCACTGCATATTCCGCTTCATTGGGACTCCAGCCGGTACATCCCGAACTGATGACGTAGTATAGTCCGTTGTGTTTGAACACAGCAGGGGCTTCCCGGAATTTACCTGCGAAATTGCGTGTGAAAGTGCCGGAAGGTTTCAGGTAATCGTCGGACAGCAAACTGATATATAATGTAGAATTCTGTTCGGAAGAGTAGATATGATAAGCTTTGCCGTCGTCATCTTTGAATAGGGTCATGTCCCGGCTGATTTGCCCGTTCGGGTGCATCGAACCCAGATAGGTGAAAACACCAGTCGGTGAATCGGAAACAGCGACTCCGGCAGCAGCTTTATTGTAGTCGTCACTGTCCACGTGCAGCCACATTACAAATTTCTTGGTTTTGTCATTGTATATAACTTTAGGTCTCTCCAGCACTTTGGAAGGATGGAGATCGGATTGTGTGTCAGATATTTCCGGTTGGAGAACGAGTCCTTCATATTTCCAGTTGAGAAGGTCCTTGGAAGAGTAACAATTTACTCCACCGGCTTCCGTACGATAACATTCCCAACCGGGAACATTGGGATTCCAGTAAGTGGAATCACTTTTACATTCGCCATACCAGTAGTAAATTCCCTCGTGATATAATATACCGCCTCCGTGAGCATTTATTTTCTCGTTGTTGGTGTCGAGCCATTCTACTCCCGGAGTGATGGCTGTATACTTGTGTGATGTGTCACGTGATGACTGACATGATAATAAAACGGCTGCTGTGATAAGACTGAGTAAGATCTTTTTCATTTGTTACTATTTTTTTTATGATGTTATTTGATTCCCCAATTTTTATTCGGACGATCTCCCATTTCAAGTTCCAATGTGCCGCCTTTGAGCAGTTCTTTTGCCGGAAACTTGAAAGAGTTCAACTTCTTGCCGTTTAGTTTGGCGGACTGGATGTACTTATTTTCCCGCGAAGTATTGCTAGCTTTGATGATAAATTGCTTTCCTCTACCGAAATGTTTTCCCAAATCTATTTTTATTTTTTCAAACAGAGGACTCCCCAGTTCATAAACAGGTTCTGCGTTACAACCTCCGTCCGTCTGGAATAATCCCAATGCAGCCATGACAAACCAAGCGCTCATTTGTCCTTGGTCTTCGTCTCCCAAATAGGCATTTGATGTGTCAAAGCCATAATAGCGGTCGATAATGGAACGGCTCCACCGTTGCGTTTGCCACGGTTGGCCTGCCCAGTTGAATAGAAAGGCGAAGTGCATGGATTGCTGGTTACCTTGTACTACTGGAAAGTCCCAATACTGGTCTCCCGGGGCATTATACCTCCATGGCTCACTGGCTTTGAATCCCCATGACAGCCGGTCGATGAAGAGCTCTTTACCGATAATTTCGGTGAGTGCGGGAACGTTCTGAGGTACAAAAAAAGTAAGTTGCCAGGCGTTTCCCTCTACATAATGATGGTTAGCTCCTGATTTGAACGGATCAAAGTTCTTTTCCCATTCTCCATTGCTGTAGCGCATTTGGGCATAACCTGTCGCCGGGTTGATTGCGTTTTTCCACCAGTTGCCTCTGTTGGAGAATGTTCGGTAATATTCCTCTTTTCCCAGTGCTTTTGCTAGTTGAGAGACTGTCCAGTCGTCATAAGAGTATTCTAATGTGTTAGAAAAACGTCCTTTGTCGGCAGGTACATATTGATGTTGCAGATAAGTTTCCAGATCTCTGTTGCCGGCAAAACCATTGGCTACACGTTGGGCTGGGGTAGTTTGCATCTTTACGATTGCCCGGAACATTTTTTCCGCATCGTAATTCCGTATTCCCATTTGGTAAGTACTTACTAAAAGGGGAATCTCATGTTCGCCCACCATGACAGGTATGTATTTCATTCCGCTGGGACCTTTTGCCAGCCATCCGTTGGCGTCATACATAGCCAACTGCGATTTTACCCATCTGGATGACCACTCGGGAGCAATCAGATTCCATACCTGATTCAGATTCCAAAAAGTATTCCAGAAGGCATCGCATCCCAAAGCGACAGCATCCGGGTCGTCCAGCTTTTGAATGTTGCCTGCTGCATCCACCCATCTGCGGTCTGCATCACTGAAAGTATTCCGGCAGAACGCACGGTATAAATTGGTGTAGAATCTTACTTTTTCCCGATAATCGTTGCTGTATATCCGAACCCTGTTTAAAATATTATTCCAACTATCCGACTGATGTTTGTGTACAGCTTCAAAATTCCACCCGAATGGTTCCGTTATCTCATTGGAAAGATTGTTGGAAGCCCCTGCCATATCTACATAAGATATTCCGGAACGTACCATAACTTCCGGATGATCGGTAGTATCAAATTCGGCATAACAGCCGAATCGTTGAGGGTAGTGGGCTGTCATAGTGTCTGTTTCCCATAAAGTATGATCGTGCCATCCTCCAAATTTCTTGATATCTTTATTGAACTCAATCACGAAATAGATTGTATAGTTCTGATCCGCATCCGCCGACCATACGTTTTTGGATAGCTGCTTACTGAATCCTTCGATCCGTCGTGCTCCTGTTTGCTTTACACTTCCTTCAACAATCTGGTAATCGTATTCACTAGGGATTTTCAGGTCGATCATGACACGGGCATCCTTATCTTGCGGATATGTATAACGCTGAAAACCACACCGGGAGGTGGCAGTCAGTTCCGCCTTGATTTGATAATCGGTCAAGTCTACTTTATAATATCCGACTTTCGTTTCTTCACTTGTTTTGTCGATGGCTGAACGATACGAATTGGCATCTTTGACTAAGGAAGACTGGCTGCCTATCTCCGTTTTTAAAGGACCGTTGGCAGGCATGATGCCCAGACCCGCCATGGTCCATTCGTGTATGTGGCTAAACGTACCTATGCTCTCGAATGAAGGATCATATCCCGATTGCCAACCGCTATCCTGATTGTCCGGACTTAATTTGACCATGCTGAATGGCATCCACGTACCTGGTGCTATCATCCAACGGGAGTGCGCAGTTCCCATTCGTGTATCGATGTAATCGGCCAGTGTGATTGTATTGTGAGGTGCGCGCCTGATCATTCCTTTATCTAAGATTGCACCATCGGCGGATATGATGTAATGGCTTGTCTTGGGAGACTTGACAACTGGCATCGGAGCTTCTAGTATGTATCTTCCTTTTTCCAAACGTTGTTCCAGTATCTTTTTTCCATCTACTTTCACTTCAAGGAGAGGATGCCCGGAAAGATGTTCTATGTCTACTAATAGTGGTTGGGCTACAGGACTGGTGGTTTGAAAGTCCGCAGCTTTAACATCCCGAAGATAAACGGATTTGTTGACTTCATTTAGTTCGGCATTATCCGGCCCCATAAGTCTGATATCATCGAAGAGAATCCATGAACCTTCGAGACTTGTAAGCGCGATGGAGTTGCTTCCTTTTCTGATCACTCCGGAGTTCAGAGGAATTTCGATCGTATGCGGTTTGATTTGTGAATAGTCACCGTCTATTGATTTTCCACTTCCTTTGGGAAGGGCATATTTCCATGATTTTCCGTTGATCGTTATTTTAAATAGTGCCGGAAGTTCGTGGTGAGTATCTAATAGGTCTATGATTAATTTCCATGAGTCCGTTTCGGGGACTTCCTTCATACCAAAGAGTATGTTTAAAACATGAGTCCGTATACCGGCAGTATAACTTGTTCCTCCCCAATGATCGGCAGGTCCCGGCAGAACATAAGGAAAATCTTTTTGAGGGGAAGACAATCCAATGATATAAAACCTGTCCTCCCAACCAAAATCATTTGCCAGAAACTCTTTGTATTTGTCAGGGGACAATGCCAACTCACTGGCACTATGATTTTTCTCCCCGATTTGCCAGACAGTCTTGGTAGGTGCTGCACATAATCCGGATAGGAGGAATAAAAACGTGAATAAACTCAATGGTATTCTTTTCATATTAACTTTCGGTCTTTTGGATTCAAGATACAAATTTGTTTTTTACATAGGAATGTATCATTCTTTTTTTGTATACACTCCTATGCAAAAACAAATTCAACTGTTATCACTGTAACAAACTAACCTTTTTACCCCAGAACTTGATTTCGCTGGCGGAACCATAGGCCCCCATTCCTACGTGTGGAGCTGAGAGTGATTCTACAATACGGTATCTGATGTATCTTATATTTTCGTGTTCTTTATCGCAGGCGAACTTAATACTGGGTTGCCAACCGGAAACAGAAATGTTTTTTGTAGTCAGCTGTTTCCATCCTTTTGCTTTCGCACTTTCTTCCCAAGCCGGGTTTATAGATGGAACATCCGGTTCATGGCTTTCCAGGTCTTCTACATCTTCAATTCCCCATATTTGGAATAATCGAGGCATCCAGTCTGTTCTTTCATATCCGGTAAAGAACAGTTCGCATTCGGTAATCGTTGCTGTAAGTCCCATGTCAATGGTCAGATGATGAGGAACTCCTTGATTATCGCCGGCATGATAACCGCTGTCATAATTCCATGTATCATTGTTCCATAACTTTTCTACTGAACCGCCATAACCGTTTACAACATCTGAAGGCATATTTGCGTTGGCAAAGTTAGTTCTGGGGATTTCTACAATCGGATCGTCGGGCAAAGTGTATTCTGAAATGGGCAGGGATACGATATCCAATGCAGTTTCGCTGGGTAGGATTCGTGTTTCTACTGTTAATATAGAAGTAGCTTTCCAATTAGGTAAATTGGTTGAAGCAGCATCTCCTTTCACTGTTAAAGTTAGTAGTTGCTCATTTGAATCATAGTACTTAACTATTGCTTCCACCACATTGTCTGCCTGATTCCAAATTAAGTTGAGCGAGTTGTCGGCAATGACGAATTGTATATCGGTAATTCGCTTGGGATAATAAGTCGCTATGTGCTCCGTTCCGTATACATCTACATTGTAGGTTTCGGATAGTGAGGTATTACCTTCTTTATCCTTTGTGGTTATTTTAACGTAATAGTTGCCTTCTTCCACATCTTTGATTTCATAACTGAATTCAGGTTGCGTTCTGTCAATGTCTGTTGTGAAAACCTTGTCGTAACCTACAAGTTCTATTATGCAAGTCTTTGCTGTGGCCAGATATTTCATAGACCCCTTTATCATCATGCGCTGAAATCCCGGCTGTATATTTACATCCGCCAGCTTTCCTACATAAATTTGTTCTCCGTCTTTGATATATTCAGAATAGGTATCATGAATATCTGTGCAGGAGGTCATACACAGGAGAATAGTAGTTATTATATATATTACTTTTTTCATTTCTGTCTATTTTATAAGGTTATTCTTCGCCTTGGATATCTCCCCAAAGAGTGATTTCTGACATAACTGACGTTTCCATTCCCGACCATGACATCAAACTCTGGAACCGGAAGTAGCGAATGAATGGTACATCCTGGTTAAGGGTAAATACATGGCCTCTTTGGGCTTCCTCAATATCTTCCTGAGTAAGCGCATCACCAAATGCCCCGCCGGATGGTTTCTTCATTTCTCCATCAAATAATACCACCCAGTTATCCGGATTCTGCAAATCTTTACCCTCTTCGCAGCCATATAATTTGAAGTACTTGGGAGCTCCATGGGCATATAATAAGTCTTGGCTGTCCAGACGTTGCCAGAATTGGAATTGGCTGAGACGTACATTGACATTCAAATCAATACTGAAGGCATGCGGGAAAGGTATCGGGTATTCGGTATGTCCCCAGTTCCATCCACCTATTTGTCCGTCCCATAGACGGGAATGATAGCCTTCGTGGTAATCCCAGCTGACATCATCCATAACTTTAACAAGTTGGAATTTTGTTTTATCTAATAAGCTTTCTTTCCAAGGAGTAATTTCGGCATACAATGTGTCGGAAGTGTTTTCCCATTTATCCCTAACGAAGATGGCTAATTTCAATAATTTATGTTCTAAGCCTTTTATAGTCAGGCGACCTTCTTCCTGTTGTGAGGAGTATACGTCATGAATCTCGTATTCATTGTGTTCATCTACCCATTTGTAAATGTAGAAAGATAATGCACTTCTTGCTGCATTATTGAAATCGAGGAAGAAACCTCCAAAACTTTCAGTCACTTTTAATGATTCTTGTGTCTGAACGACTGCAGGAGTCAGAGGCTCAATAGTCACGATAGCCGGTGTGGAATAGTTTTCGTGGCGGTCTACAGAGTAAAGTTTGACCTCTCTCTTTTGTGTATCCCCCAGCCCTTCTATTACCAAAGAATCTACATACATGGAAGATTTTACTTCCTGCTGTTCTCCGCGGGTATTAGTGAAGATAGCTTTGACGTATAATAAATCGACATCATCGGAAGGAGTATATTTAATAATAGCTCCTCCGTTTACATTCTTCACCGATATATTAGTAATCGGTGCCGGAGCTTTTCCATCATTCGTACCGCGTGGTTCGGCCTCGTAATCACCGGCGCAGTTTGCAAAACAAACTGCTGCAAGTATTAAAAGTATAAAAGCTATATTTTTCATCTTTGTCATTTTTATGTTAAAAGTTACCATTGAGGATTCTGAACAAGTTTCGGATTTCTGTTGATAGAATTGGTCTTAATAGGCCATAAATAATCTCTTGGCATGAATTTTCTCGTGAAGAGAACTCGTACATTATAAAAGTACTCCGGGTCCTGCTCTAACACCGACCAGCCTTTTATCTGAGTATTCAGATATGTAGAGCCTAACTTCCATCTGCGTACATCATGGTAACGATGGCCTTCGAATGCAAGCTCTATCATTCGCTCTTTCTGTATAATTTCACGCATTCCTCTTTGGGTGGTTGGCTTATCCGGGCGGTTGGAATGATTACGCCATGTATTTACCAAAGAACCTCCTTCATCCAGACCGGCTTTATTCCTGACCTGTTGTACATAGTAGTATACATCTGTAGTCGGAGTTTCATTAAGCTCGTTGAGAGCTTCTGCATATAACAGGTATAGATCGGACAGGCGAATAATCGGGAAAGAATATACGTAATTGATATTGGTCGCACTGGTGTTTACGTTTTGATAACTAACCAATTTCTTTGTGAAATAACCTGTCGGTGAATATAGTTCGTCTGAAACGCCGGCAATATCTCCTTTCTTTGATTTGATAGGATAGGAGCTCGTTTCATTGTCGTTACAGCATTCGATGGAGAACCATTTTCCACCATCAAAACCAATATAGGCATAAAAACGAGGCTCTCTGTTTAAATGCATCTTGATAGTTGTGTAGTTTGGTGTAAAATGAATAGGATCATCTTCCGGAGTTGTTGTCAGTTTATATCTGTTTTCATATTCATAATCTTTATCCTCATCCATCGGGACTCCGTTCGCTGTATAGAATTGTTCTACAATTTCTAATGACGGCACAAGTTGTGAGCAACTACGAATCATTCTGTTCCCCAATGAATAGCTGGTTAAATGCGCTTGGCATAGATTCTGTATTCCATCTGTTGCATTGGAACCTAATGCCCATATTATTTCAGAATTAAAACGACCGGTAATTGTGTTGCGTAGTGTCAACTCTTGTTGTAAAGTTGATGAAGGAGTATAATTTAGCTTCTCATCAAATTTGTATAAAGAAGCTCCGGCTTCGTGGGCAGTGTTGATGGCATCCAGGCACGCTGCGGCTGCCGCCTCCCATTTTTCCTTTTTATACTCTTGGTCGAAGAAAGGTATCCCTTCTGAATTGACAAATTCAGCATACATTGTATTGCCGTTGAATAAAGGACTGGCAGCCAGTATTAGTAATTTAGCCTTGATTGCTTTCGCAATAGGTAATGTGATACGCCCTAATTCCGTGCGTGGAGAAGTCACATTGAATGTTAATCCGGAAGGGATGTTCATGGCTTCATCCAATAAATCAGTTGTATAAGTGACGATATCATTTATCGTTTCTCTCTCCAGTTGCATCATATCTAAGTCTGCTTCTACGCTGATGTTCTCTTTAAGTAAAGGAATGGGCCCATAGTGCAACATGAGATAATAAATATAATATGCTTTCAGAGTCATCACTTCGGCTTTCCATTTATTTTTCTCTTCCATACGCATGTCAGGTACGCGATCGATGTTGTCTATAAAAATATTGCATTCATGGATTCCTCTGAATATGTTGTAGCCTCCCTGACCTCCATCCCAGTAATTTAGTAAGGGGTCGTTAGAGTTTTGCATACCACGTGCAATGTTGAATGAGGTTATATTTTTATAGTAGTGGGACTCTGGTTTCAGATACCACATTTCTCCACCGCAGATGAGGCCGGAGTTGTGATCAAGATTGGCTGCTGCAGGTACGAAGTTATAGCAGGTGGCTAAATATTTTTCAGCATTAGCCCGAGTGTTGAATGCCATTTCAAGCGTTGCGATATTATCCGGCACGATATCAAGATAGTTGCAGGATGTGATTAATATCGCCAATAATGTACTAGTGAATAAATGTTTGTATTTCATAATGTAATCAGAAGCTTAAGTTAATACCAAAATTGTAAACTGCCTGAATAGGATATTGCATTCCGTCGTTTCCTTGTTCTACATCCCATAATTTAAAACGATTCCATGCGAAAAGATTTAGTCCGCTGGCATAGATTCTCAAATTGGACATACCTAGATGGCTGGTCAGCCTTTTAGGTAATGTATATCCGATTTCGACTGATTTTAAACGCAAGTAAGAACCGTCGCGTAACCACCATGTACTGTTTCTGTTATTGTTTGCAATGTCAGTAGTTGACAATCTTGGGAAAGTAGCGTATATATTACGATTCGATTCAGACCAGTAATCATCCGCATATGCTTGCATCATACCATTGAGGTTGTTTCCTCCGAGATCCATTTGCATGAAAGGATTCGTTGCTTTGGAATTAATAAAGAAAGAAGATCTGGCTGCTCCTTGAAAGAAACAAGAAATATCAAAATTCTTGTATCCCATCGACACTCCGAAGCCGTATACAATTTCTGGAGATTTGGCAAATCCAATTGGAACTATATCTTCGTCATTAATTATTCCATCATTATTTATGTCCTTATATTTTATGTCACCAGGCATATATTCTCCGTATGTCTGAACAGGTGAATTTGCAATATCTTCTTCATCAATAAACAGTCTTTCCGCTACCAGTCCATAAGATTGTTCGATACGTTTTCCAATGTGGCTGAGCCAAGGATAAGGACGGTATGGCTCTTCTACATACTCGTATTTGCCTGTTGCATAAGTGAAATTACCACGTACTCCCAGCCAGAAGTTTTTGTTAAATGCGTGGTTGGCATCTACTTGTACTTCGAATCCATGTGAAGAAGCTTCTCCTTTATTAGCAAAAAGAGGTGCACTGAATCCCATTTCATACGGGATGGTTTGGCGTTCGCCAAAGATGTTTTTTCGATATTCGGTGAAGTAATCGAATTGTATGTCAAATATATTAAATAGCCCAACTTCGAGACCTAAATTCATTTTTTGAGCAATTTCCCATTTGATTTTGTCATTTCGATAGCGTATCATGTCGATAGTACCGACATTCCGTTCAAAATCTTGTCCCCAACTGAAATTTGCACCACTACCGTTTAGATTTACCTCGGACATATAAAAGAATCTGTCATTCCATGCACCAATATTGTCGTTACCTACCAAACCGTAAGTTCCTTTTAGTTTCAGTTTATTGATAATATTCTTAAGGTCTTGATTCCAAAACTTTTCTTCGGAGATCATCCAGCCTGCTCCTATCGAAGGAAAGAGTCCGAATCGTTCATTTTTGGCAAATCTTTCGGAACCATTGTAACCAAAGTTTGCTTCAGCAAAATATCGTCCGTCGTATGCGTATGTAAAACGACCTGATAATCCAATGTTACGGGCTGGTAAAGATGTCTGTATCGAACTTGCGCCTCCGCTCTTATTCTCTCTCAGAACTCCTACTAATAATCCGGTGATATTATGCTTTTCCCGGAACGTACGGTTGTAGTTGAGAGATGCTTCATAATAATACGAACTGCTGACTTGATTCCCTTCTGCTGTATAATCCAAATCTTCCCGTCCACCATTAGGGTTCAGCTCCCTTAAAGTATATGTGTCGGTTAGTTTATCATAATAGCTGATTGAATAATAAAAGGGTGAAGTAGAACGTTGTTGTCCGCTGTATGAATTTCGGGTAGTACTTGCGAAGACTTTGATACTAAGTCCTGGAGTTATAAAATCTAATTTCTGATTTAATTCCGCCTGGGCAGAAATAACCGAATTGGTGTATTGTTTGTAACCACGTATCATTTCCGCATAGGGATTGATGTAATTACCATCACCTGCGTTACCAAATAAAATATGTGAAGTAGATGTATGATTTTCATCAGGCATATAATATTTGGGGAATAAAACAGGACTTGTTGCCATTGCTCTTCGGTATAGATCATTGCCGCTTACAATAGGACCGGTATAATCATCAAAATTGCCACTGAATTTTACAGAAAATGTAGTCGTCTTGGTCACATCAATATCAATGTTAGAACGTACATAGATTTTTTTTAAATCAATGTTACTGTTATAATTGTTTCGTTTATCTACCTTCATGATACCATTGTCATCCGATATGCCTAAAGAAACATAATATCTGGCAGTTTCACTACCTCCGCTCATATTGATGTTGGCACGTGAATTAAATACATTATCATTAAATAATTCATTGTACCAGTCTACCGCCGGATATACATAGGGATTTTTGCCGGCTTTTGTTGATGCTATTTTCTCATCGGTATGAGGCCGGACAGCTAACGGATTACGTGTGAGTACAGCTTCATTGTGGTATTTCATATAGCTGATAGGATCTACCATGTCTATTCTTTTTGTAGGTGCTGACAATGAACCTTCCACTCTGGCACTAATTTTTACCTTACCGGGTTTGCCTTGCTTGGTAGTAATCAAAATGACTCCATTAGCTCCGCGTGCACCATAAATGGCAGTTGCTGTTGCATCTTTCATTATAGAGAAAGCAGCAATGTCATCTGCGGACAGTCTGGAAAGATCAGTAGTAGATGATTCGATATTATCGATTAATATCAGTGGACTTTTAGAGTAACCAAAAGTTGTCACACCGCGAATAAAGAATTCCACATTGTCATTTCCAGGTTCACCGGACAACTGGTAAGATATAATTCCGGCAACATTACCACCTAAGGCTTGAGTCAGATTACTGGTTGGAATTTTTAATCTTTCAGGTTTTAAGGTTGATATTGCTCCAATCACACTTTCTTTTTTCTGTTTAGCAAAACCAACCACAGTAACTTCATCCAATTCATCTACCTTTGGCAAAAGTTTAATGGTTTGAGGTACTTTATCTATCTTGTATTCAATAGATTGGTATCCTAAAAATGAGAAAATCAAAATAGAGCCTGGTTCGGATGAAATAGTAAATAAGCCATCTATATCCGAAATGGCTCCTTTTGTTGATCCTTTCACCTGTACAGTAGCTCCTGCAATAGGCAAATCTGTTTCATCCACAATTTTCCCTGATATTGCTTTGGATGAGTTGTTACTACTACTGGTTTGAGCTTGCAAGGTTACATAGCTTTCAATGATTAGAAGGAAAGCTATCCATAATACGAAGCGTGGTAAGTTGCATAAAAGCTTCTTCATACTCTGTGATTTTAAAAAGTAAGTCATAAGGGTTTTATATTAGATTTAATGTGATTTCTTGTATATAAAGGCTGTATATTTTAATCTACATAGTATTAATTGCTTATGATATATGTATTATATAATGTCTATATGTATATACATATTGCAAATATATATATTTAAAGCAGGAAAACTAGAAAGATTTATTTATTTAATATAAATTTATATATGAATGGTTGTTTTGAGAATAAATGTTAATGCGGCTTTGTGTGTATGGTTTTAAATTTATGAAACGAACATAAAATTAGATAGATTACACAAATTAGCATGACAAGGATGGAGCCTGATTGGCTTTCGGTATAATCTGCGCAAACTCCCATGAGAGGAGGAATGATGGAGCCACCGGATATCCCAGTTATCATGAGTCCTGATATTTCGTTGGTTTTATAGGGTAATGTATGCAAGGCTAGCGAGTAGATGACGGCAAATATGCTAGACATTGCAAAGGCTATAATGCATACTAATAACAAAATAATATATTGAGAATGTATCCAATAAATGCAGGACAAAGCTATTAATACAATGAACATATTGATCCGATAATAATAAATTTCGGAAAACTTTGCTAATAGAATTACACCACATAAGGTCCCCAAAGTGCGAGCGGCAAAATACCAGCTTGTACCATAACTTGCGATTTCTTTAGTCAACTCTGCATTTTCAATTAAAAGTTTTGGGGTAAATACATTCATTCCTACATCTAAGCCAACAATACAAATGATGCCTCCGAATAAAAGGCAGATGGTTTTATTTTTCAGGAGAGAAATAACTTGATAGAAACTGGATGTTAATCTTTTGTCGTCTTTCTCATTTATTGGAGTGAAAAATAACCAGATTCCGGAAATTAGAGTAATGGCGGCGAATATGGGAAACATTAATATCCAGTTGTTGAAATAAACAGAGCAGAATCCGGCCACTATAGGTCCTACAAAAGAAGATAGTGCTTTGATGAATTGTCCGGCTGTCATAATGCTTGATAATTTTCCTTCAGCGATAACATTGGTTAATAAAGGATTAAGTGACACTTGAAGGATGGTATTTCCTATGCCTAAAAGTGCAAAGGCGATATAACAGGCTGTCTGTGTGAATGTAAGTAATGGAAGTAACATTCCAATAAAAGTAGATAAAAGTCCTATCAGTGATATTGTTTTTCTACCTTTCTTGTCCATCCAGATAGAAATCGGAATAGAGATGAGTAAAAACCATATAAATACCATTGATGGCAGGAAACCGGCTTGGGTTTCGCTCCAACTGAAATAATCTTTCGCATAGGTGACTGATACTCCTACTAAGTCACAGAACCCCATAATAAAGAAACCAAAAAGAACTGGTAGTATCTTACTTTTATTTTTCATATGTGTTTATTTATTTAAATGCATTTGGATTTGGTCGGTCACCCATAATGAAATGAAGTGTTCCTCCTTTTTTGAGTTTACTCCATTCTATATAGTTATTACTAAGGCGCTTGTTATTGAATCTTACATATTGAATGTAACAATTGTCTTTGGATACATTTTCTGCTTTTATGATAAGTTTTTTTCCAGAGTAATAGGTGTTGTCTAACAGAATTTCTACCCGGTCAAATCGCGGACTCCCCAGTAACCATACAGGATCTTTGCTGCAACCGCCATCCATTTGGAAAAGTCCTATGCTGCTTAAGATGTACCAAGAACTCATTTGGCCTTGATCTTCGTCTCCCGGATAGGCGTCTCGGGGACCCATTCCATAATATTTTTCTTGTATAGCACGTGCCCATTTCTGGGTGTGCCACGGCTCACTGGTATAAGAGAAGAGGTAAGCTGCCTGCATATTTGTTTCATTCCCATGATTAATAGGATAAGCTCCCATATTATCTCCTAAAGCATTGAAGCTTACTTTTTCGGATGTTGCAAATCCGGCATTCAGCCGGTCGATGAATTGACGCTCTCCTATTAAATTGATGAGGCTTTTTACATCATGAGGAACGTACCAGGTGAATTGCCAAGCGCTGCCTTCGCAAAATCCGGGAGCATGATATGGGTTGGTGTTTTCGATCCACTCTCCGTTGGGACGTCGGGGGCGTACATATCCGGTTGATGGGTCGAATATGTTTTTCCAGTTATCAGAACGTTTCATAAATGTATTGAAGTCATCTTTTTTATTAAGAGCGTCAAAATATTGAGCAGCGCAATAGTCTTGATATGAGTATTCCATTGTATTGGAAACGTATGATTGATAATGCGGAGAATTCCAATCCCATGCGTCATCGTATAGAGGTACATAACCTTTGGTTATATAATCGGGATAACTTTCGTTACCGACTTGTCCTCCTCCGGGATAGTTTATCATAGTGGCTGTTTGTTGGTGAATTAATGCCCGATACATGAGTTGACTGTCGAAGTCACGAATTCCATGTTGATAGCCGGAGACTATCAATGGCAAAGCAGGATTGCCTATCATGACTCTGAAATATTTCATACCGGGATTACCATTGGGAAGCCAGCCGCCACGACGATAGAACTGCTCGTAAGTGTAAATCCAATTGGACATGTACTCCGGATAGAGAAGATTATAAAATGGACCTAATGTCCAATGCATTCCCCAAGCAGAATCACCTCCATATACGCTTTTACCTGGCTTGTCTATAAGAGCTTTGTTACCGTTCATATCTATCCATTCCCCATTTACATCATTCCAGATGGTCCGTGGACTGATAGAACGGTAAAGATTGGTGTAGAATTTTTGCTTTAAGAGGTAATTGTCTGTTGTGATACTGACTCTTTGGAAAAGTGTTTCCCAGGTATCTTGTTGATTGGTGACAACTTTATCAAAATTCCATCCGAATGGTCTCGCTATTTCTTCTTCCAGATTTAGCCGTGCGTTATCAATGCTTACTAATGAAATACCTGTCCTTACCATAACATCATCACCAGTGTTAAGGTTAAAGTCGAGGAAGATTCCTGCGTCCAGTTTGTCTTGACTGTTATTTTCGACTGTAAATACCTGTCGGGACTTCATGTTTGATTTATGTAGCTGTTCAATTTGGCTATATACTTTGTTTCGTATCCAGCCATTCATTGTTTTGAATGGCTTATCAAACTGCATGACAAAATGTAATTTATATCTTTGTACTCCATGGTATCCTGTTGACCGGCAATCGTTCAAGGTCCATCCCTCTATTTCTGTGTCAGATACTTTTTTTACGTATACATCATCTAAATTCCAGTCGTATTCTGCTGGAAAGAAAAAGTCAACTAGTATTCGTGGCTGCTCTGCTTTGTTGAATGTGTATCGCTGAAGGGAACTGCGGGTAGTTGCTGTTAATTCTGCTTGGATATTATAATCTGTAAGATTAACAGAATAATAACCGATTCGGGCTGTTTCGGTTTTCTTATTAATTCGGGAGCGATACCCATAGTCCGGCTGTTTTTCTGTTCCGGGTTGTATTTTTAAATCTCCCGTAGTTGGCATCATTAAGAGTCCTGTCATTGTCCATTCGTGAATGTGGCTGAATCCCATTATGTTTTCAACGTTATATTCATATCCTGCTTTCCAATGGGCATCTTCGTTATCGGGCATAAGTTTTACCATTCCAAATGGCATCCATGGTCCGGGGCCTATCATCCATCGTGAACCACTGGAACCAGCAAACTGATCAACATAATCAATTGATCTGCGTAGTTGCTGGTTACTACGGATAAATTCTTGAGTTGCTACTGTTTGTCCTTCTGTTGATATTTTAACTTTGATTTTAGACTGGTCTTTAAGTTTTCCGGTTGGAATTTCGTAGATATTCTCTCCTTCTTCTACTTGTTTGAATATCTTCTTTTGGTTGATTTGTATTTTAAGTGTTCCGGATTTTTTAGTTATAGTTTTCAGTAGAAGAGGCTGTGTTCTTGTTTTCCCTTGTTCTAATTCATAATCAGCCATTTTCATTGAAATAATAGGAGTATCACCTATCTTATTGATTTGTGTCTCTTGAGGTCCGTTTAGGCAAATGGCGTCAAAAGTTAGGGATTTACCGTTGAATAACTGCATTACAATCTTGTTGTACCCTTCCTTTAGAATTCCGGGCTGTATTGAATATGTTAGCTGTTTGGTGCCAGGCTTTATAGGAGAATCGTAATTCTTTCCGTTGACTTCCAGTCTTAAGAACATACAGTCTTCGTATTCTACATTCTCTATAAAAATATTCCATTGATATTTCTTTAGCGGATTGACATCGGATAGTTTTATTAAAATAGGAAGTTGTATCCTGCATTGTCCTGCCCAGTAAGATGAGCCAGCCCATTCAGCAGTAGGCCCCGGTATAATGTATGGAAAATCGGCCGGTGTGTGTTCGCCTGCATAAAAATATTTTTTATTATCCCCAAATCCGGAGATAATAAATCGATCTTTTCCATCCGGTGCTAAGGCAAACTCCTTGGATGAATTATCTGTTTTGCCAAGTTGCCAGATTGTGCTGTATTGTGGATATACATTCGCAATACAATATATGAAAAAGATAATTTGTACAATAGTTCGTTTCATAGTAGTTGGATAAGATGTTTTTATTAAGACATTATTTCAAAGTAACTTCTTTTTTTACAAAGGCTTTTACCAACATTATTCTTTTGTCGGGATTTTCATTTATGATTGTATATGATCGGGCAGCAGCAGGGATGACAAAAGTCTCTGCATAATTAAAGCGTTGTTTCATGCCGTCCTCTGTTTCAATGCAAACGGAGTCTCCTTCTACTATCATACATACATGGCATGTATTTTCTGTATTCATTTGAATACGGTCTTTGAAGGTGTAACGATATACATCATAAAAATGCTCTTTATGAGTAGGTAGATGCTCTATAGTACACTCCTGATTTTCTTTCATGATATATGGATGGCATATCAATTCCTGGATTACTTTTTCCCCTTTTCTTTCAAAATATAGATTATTCATTCCGTGTTGAATGTTTAGAGGTCGTGGTTTCCCGTCTAATCCCATGCGTATCCAGTCGTACATTTTAAATGTGAAAATATAGGGTGCGCTACTTATTTCCAATACCACGCAATCTTTTCCTGAAGCATGTATGGTGCCATTGGGAATAAGAAAGAAATCGTGCTTTTTAGCTTGGTGTTTTTGAACAAACCTTTCTATCTCTACCTTCGTTGCTTTTTGTTGACTTCGTTCCAAGGTATATTGGAATTCCTCAGGGACGATGTTGTCTTGAAAGCCTAAATATACACATGGCGAGTTTTTACAATCCAATATGTAATATGTCTCATCTTGGGTGAATGGCATGTTAAAATGCTCTTGTATATATCGGGGGCGTGGATGGCATTGGATAGAAAGATTATCTCCGTCAAAGGTGTCTAGAAAGTCGAAACGTATCGGGAAATCGTACTTAAATGTTTCCGAACATTCTCCTAATATATTCTGATAATCACTATACATAAGAAAATCGAAAGATACTTCAAGCCGATATCCGTCACTCTCCAGCATTAGTCCGTTTTCAAGTACCATCAGTTCAAAAGACCATGCCAGATTATTTACTTCTTTATTTAATCCTTGAATATGATTTTTCATCCATTGTCCTCCCCAGGCGCCAGGCTCGAACCATGGACGAACTCTGAAGAAATTGCGGCTCATTTTGTGCAATCCTTCTCGTAGGTCATTTCCTGAAATCATTAATAGTTCATCCCATTCTCTTTGTCCGTCAATAAGTAGGTCAATCAGAGGCAGGCATTGCTTTTTGTGCTTATTAAGAACAATCCAGTCTACAAAATATAGTTGTTTGTAAGCCTGTTGATTGTCTTTTCGATAATCTAATCCTAAATTATTGATGGCTCCGGCGCGCATTCTAAACTGAATCTCATTTTTAGGAATATCAATATAAATCAGGGGAGCTTTCCATTGAGATAGGGCTGCTCCTGTACCTATAAATATATTTAAATCTGCTTCCGGGTCAGGTTGTATGGAATTAAGCTTATTTTCATCAAACCAATTAACCAAATGCTTATCAGTAATGGTGCCGAATAACGGATTATCTCCTCCAAGATAAGGAGCAATCATTTTTTCAATAGTCTGTGGATCTTTCATTGCTACACTGGAATGAAAGAATCGCACATTCTTTCCTCTTTTTCTGAGTTCTTCTCCTAACTTAATGATTAATTCATCCCAAAAGACTCCAATATAACCATCTATTTTTATTTGGGAATGCTTTTCTATCCAGTCAGCTAGTTGGTTTATACCTTTCCCAATTTTGCCTTTTCCCAATGGAAATGCCGGGTATATATCATATTCTCCTGATGGGGTGGCAGTAGAGTTAGTAGGTGCAATAAATTGCTGTGTGTGTCTTTTCTCTTTTGTATTTTCCATATTTTCAAGTATGTTGCTTGTGTAAATAGCAGATCCGATTAATGGCGACATATCCCATAATTTACAGATATCTATTTTAGTGATTAAATTGAGTTTCTTTAATTGAAACTGAATATTATCTAAAAAGAAGTCAGAAGCTTTCGCTATATTTCCTCCTATAATAAGTTTCTCCGGTTTAAAATTTAGCAGGAATGGGGTTATGAATTCTACGAAATTTGAAGCGAAGTTTTCAAATAATGACTGTGCATTATTGTCTCCGTTCGAAGCGCGTAGTGCGATTTCTTTTACGCCAGTTACCTTTTTATCTGGAAATAGCATATTCCATGTATTTACAAACCATCTTGTCGAAAAAAAGTCATCTGCCATTCCGTCTCGGTAAGGTATGTTGTAGAGATATCCATGTTCAGGTATTCCTTCTGTCAGTTCGTTCAAAACAGTATCATTTTCAAGAAATGTACTTCCAAGTCCGGTGCCGATTGTGACTATAATGCTTCTACTTGTGTCTTTTGCTGCTCCTGCATAATACTCTCCAAGGGCATAAGCGGATGCGTCATTTATGAAAACAGTATTCAGGTCAGATACTTTTTTAATTTCTTCTTTAAGGTTAAGACCGAAAAGTGACTGAAACTTTGGCACACCATAAATGGCAACTATACCTTTGGCATAGTCGCAAGGACCGGGCATGGCTATACCGATTCCGCCTAATTTAGATAGGGGCATACAGGCTTGAATGTCAGTAATAACTTTTCTGACTTTCGTAATGATGCTTGATGTTGAATCTGTGGCATTCAGTTCTTCGTGAGATAGTATGTTTTGATGAATGTCATTCGTTAGAAGGTTGACGATTCCACCTTTTATATGTGTACCACCTATGTCTATTCCCAAATAATACTTCATAGTTATTATGATTTAATTAATTAGTATGTCTGAACATATAAACATTTGCAAATGTATTCTTTTTCTTGAAAAGAACAAAAAGTATTGCCTGTTTTTATTTTTATTTTTATCTTTGTAAAAAAGTTAATCATGAAGATATTAGTTAACCATAACAGCGCAATCCCCCTTTATCTTCAGATAGAAGAACAGTTGAGGACTATTATCAAAGGGGAGGAATATAAACAAGGTAAAATGCTTCCAAATGAAATTGATTTGTCTAAACAATTGGGCATATCTCGTAATACCTTGAGACAGGCGATTAATAACCTTGTGAACGAAGGATTGCTGATGAGGAAAAAGGGAGTAGGTACAGTTGTTGTAAATTCAGCTGTATGTTCCAAAGCTCAGAATTGGATGAGTTTCACACAGGAAATGAAAACTTTGGGAATTGTACCAATGAATTATGAACTTCATGTTAGCTGGACAAAGCCTACAGATGATATAGCCCTTTTTTTTAATGCTCCTGATGTAAAAAGAATACTGAAGTTAGAGCGTTTACGTGGAAATCAAGAATACCCTTTCGTGTACTTTATATCCTATTTTAATCCTAAAATAGGTTTAACAGGAAGTGAGGATTTCTCCAGACCTCTTTATGAGATATTGGAAAGAGATTATCATGCTATTGCAAAAGTTTCTAAAGAAGATATTAGTGCCAGGCTGGCTGACAAGTACATTGCTGGTAAGCTTGAGATAAAGGTCGGAGATCCAATTTTGGTGCGTAAAAGGTTTGTTTATGATCCCGAAGGGTGTCCGTTGGAATGGAATATAGGATATTATCGTGCGGACAGTTTTATTTATTCACTTGAGTTTGAGAGAAATATTTGATCTTATACTCATAAAAAAAGTGAAGATTATAAGGATGCCCGAATCCTGCTCAGCGACTGCGGTGTTATCCACAGATAAGATGCAATGTACTTTAAAGGCACATATTGCAACAGTTCCGGAGTCTCCTTGATAAGAGTCAGGTAACGTTCCTTCGCTCGTGGACTGCCGGAGTTGATGAGCCAGTTTTCTTGCAGAAGAAGCTGGTGATCCATCAGCCGCAGTCCCAGATTGGCTAGTCCGATGGAAGAATGATATAATTGATTCAAGGTTGCGCGGGATATACTGTAGGCTACACTGTCGCACATTGCTTCAATATTAATCAGTGAATAAGCATTGTCTGCATATCCCCAGACGGAGAAAGCTGCTTCTCCGTCTGAAGCGAACCAGATGGTGGCATCTGCTCCGTCTTTGTGGTAATATGCCCGCCATATTCCCGTTTTTATAAAATAAAGGTTGCTGTTCTTTGTCCCTTCACGTACAATGAGGTCTCTCTTTTTGAAATGTACTTCCTCCATACAGCCTAGTAAGGTCTGTACGTCACTTTCCAATACTTTATATTTGTCGCAGAGTTTTTTAATGAATGCATCCATGTTGCAAATATACTCATAGTCGGTGGACCATGAAGCGATCTTTGAAATAAATTCCGATAATATAGAGAGTCGTTAACAATTCTGCCAACGAAACCGCCAGCCATATTCCCGGTACTCCTAAAACAAGTGGAAGTACAAAGAATCCGATCAGCATGAATACCACTCCCCGCAGAAGAGTGATGATGGTGGCTCGTTGACCTCGTCTGATGCTCTGGTAATAGCCGATGCCTATCATATTGGCGGCAAAAAATATGAATCCAACCCCAAAATAAGGAATGCCATTGACCGCAATATCAAAGGCCGGACAGCTTCGGTCAATGAACAACGAAACAATATTCTGACGGCATAGAAACGTGATGATGAAAAAGCTGATTCCGCAAATTAAAGCTGTACGGATGGCAAGATGTAGGGCTTTTCGAACCCGATCCGGTTGCCCGGCACCGAAATTATAGCTGATAATCGGCTGTGCGGATTGTGCGATGGCATTGTATACCATAAAGATGATGGGGAAGAAGTAGCAGGCAATGCTGAACGCAGCTACTCCGTCTTCTCCGAGATGATGGATAAAGACATAATTCCCTAAAAACATCATACAGGCGATGGAAGCCTCACTGATGAAAGCGGAAGTTCCCAGTTTTATCATATAGCCACCGTTACGGAGCGTTAGCATCAGGCTTTTCAAACTTAGCTTGATGCGATGCAAATGAATGTTGCGGGAGAACCGCGTAAGATAGATTACAGTCATCAATCCACCTACTACTGTTCCCAGGCTGGTGGCAAAGGCAGCACCCATCATTCCCCAGCCAAATTCAAAGATGAAAATATAGTCGAATATAATATTGAATATAGCTGCGATGGCATTGCACATCATGGCATAATTGGGAGATCCGTCCAGCCGGATGAAAAACATGCCTGTGCTCAATAACTCATAGAATACGAGGAAGGGTAGATACCAGATCATATATTCTATGACAAGAGGCAATAATCTGTCTGAACTTCCGAGTAAGCATCCCAATGGCCCTACGAAGCAAAAACATAAAGCAGACATCACTAATACGATGAACGTAGAGAATACAAGAGCCTGAGTAATGTTGATATTTGCTGCCTTGCGTTTACCTTGAGACAGATAGATGGAAGCGACTACTGAGCCTCCGACTCCGAACATTAGTCCGATGCCTGTTGCGATCATAAAAAGTGGAGCTGTTATATTGACGGCAGCTAGGGCGTCACTGCCTATTCCCTTACCTACGAATATGCCGTCTGTAATAACGAATATAGCTGAGAATACCATTCCCAGTACCGTAGGAACTAATAACTTACGAAACAATGTGGAGATGTCCATACTACCGAAATCAATACTATCTTTCATAACTTCTTATTTTTAGTTTGTTGAAAACATCTGCAAAGGTAGATGGATGTAAGGAGATTAAAATTATCATTTGATAATTTCCGCCTGTCATGCTTGTTTTTGTTAAATCAGGATATGGGATATTTATCTGATTCTTATTTTCATGGCTTGTGCGTCAAATGTGATTGACTCGTTATGGAACAGTCTTTCTATATGTCCGCTCGTTATCATCTCATTGGTAGGCAGGCTGTAGAGTTGAGGATTATCAATCAGCATGATTGTGTCGCAAAGTGAGAGAGCGATGTCCAGGTCGTGTGTGGAAAACAGGATACACTTTCCTTCCTTTTGCGTCAGCTTCCGGAGAAGCAGACAGAGTTCGTAGCGGTTGGGCAAGTCAAGGAAGGCGGTAGGTTCGTCGAGCAGGATGACAGGAGTGTCCTGTGCAAGGGCACGGGCTATCATGATGCGTTGGCATTCTCCGTCGGACATTTTGTCCATCGTCTTTTCCGCATAACTGTCCATGCCTACCAGGTGCATGGCGTTGTCCACCTTCTCCTTGTCTTCTCCTTGCAGCTGACCGAGCCAGTTGGTATAGGGAGCACGTCCCAGTGCGACGACGTCTCTGCATCGCAGGTTGGCAATGCGCACTTTGTCGGTGGTGACGAAGCTGATGTTCCGTGCCAGTTCTTCCGGTTTCAGTGAAGCGATGTTATTCCCGTGCAGGATAATCTCTCCGTTTTGGGGCTTTTCCAGTCCCATGACGGCACGCAGCAGTGTACTTTTTCCTGTGCCGTTTCTGCCGAGCAGTGCGACGAGTTGTCCTCCCGTGATGTGGGCGGAGACTTTTTCCAGCAGCGTACGCTGTTCGTATCCCAGTGTCAGGTCTTTGAGTTGAATCATTTGAATATACGCAAGTTTTTACCTATTACCCATAAAATAACCGGAACTCCCAGCAGTGCGGTGATACAATTCACCGGCAGCAGGAATTTCTTGGCGATGATGTCGCATATCAGCATGGCGATAAGTCCTGTCAGCATGGTGCCCGGCATCAGTATCCGGTGGTCGGCGTTATCAAACAGCAGCCGGGTGATGTGCGGCACTGCCAGTCCGATGAATCCTACGGGGCCGCAAAAGGCGGTGACTGTTCCTGTCAGCAGTGCTGTAGAGATGAAGACAAGCGTCCGCGAGCGTTTGATGCTCATGCCCATCGTGCGTGCGTAGTTTTCGCCAAGCAAGAGCAGGTTCAGTGACTTGATGCAGGCTACGGAGAGCAGCAGACCTATGCACACAACCGGTATCATGATAGACAGCTGTCCGGCTGTGATGTGGCTGAGCGATCCCATTGACCACAGGGTGAACATTTTCAGTTGTTCCGCCGAACTTAGATACTGCAATATCTGGATGATGGCTCCCGCTACGTAGCCTATCATGACTCCCATGATCAGTACGCCCAGTATATTCTTTACTTTCCGGCTGATGATGGCTACGCCCAGCAAGATGACGGCGGTCCCTATCCAGCCCGAACCTACGATGCCGGCGGATTGCAAAAGTGGGAAATCTGCCCAGCCTAGCAACGGGGCACCTAATATAAACAACGCCACTCCGAGTCCCGCACCGGAACTGACTCCCAGCAGATAAGGGTCTGCCAGCGGGTTCTGGAAAACGGTCTGCATTTGCAGGCCGCTGACCGACAAGGCGATACCTATCAACCCTGCTACTACTACCCGGATAAAGCGGATGGAGAGAAGGATGTTGCGTGTCATCTCGTCGCATTCGCCTCCCGTCAGTACGGCCCATACTTTGGGGATGGGGATATAAGTGTCCCCTGTCGCCATATCTATTAATAATAAGACTACGGCGATTATTCCCAAAGTGATGAATAAAAGAGTGGTGTGTCTACGAGGTTGCTTCATTCTAGATGTCTGTAATAGTAGGTTGAGTCGGATACAAGTTCGGGATGAAAGATATGAATCAGATCACGCAATACGACGTCCGGACGTACGACTGCCGATTCCCAGTAGTCATTGCCTCCTGTGGCGGTTATCCGCAGGTTGTTGTTATAAACTGTTTTATCACGGACAGATTTGGCATCGGCAAACTTGGGATTCATGTTTTTCAGTTCGTCCAGTGTGGATGCCGTGCCTACATTGATCCAATAGTCTGCTTTTTGTATCAGTCCGTAGGCAGTTTCCAGGCCGATGGGGGCGGAGCTGTTGGAGGTGTTCTCCTTATATATATAGTCGGCTCCTGCGTCAGTGACCAGTTGTGCCATATAGCTCTGGGTGGAAGGCATCACCCAGCTGTCGTTCCACGGGGTGTTGAACATCACGGTAGGGTGATGCTCTACGGATGCGGTAAGGTCTTTCAGTGCCTGATAGCGTTTGGGGATTTCACTGAATACTTCGATGCCTTTGTCACGGCTGTCTGTCAGTTCGGAGAGGGCAACCAGCCATTCGGCTTTGCCAAGCGGTGACTCTTCCAGATATTCTCCTACATACATATAAGGGATAGCGAGTTCTTTCAGCTTGTCTGTCACGGCTGTCTGGGCATCACCGATGCCATATAGCAGTACGACGTCCGGCTTTAATCCCAGTAACAGCTCGTAGTTTATTTCAGGACCCATGTCCTTGATAGAATCTTTGTGAGCGAGGATGTAGGGATTGGCTATGTAATTGATGCCGGATACGGCGACGATGCGGTTCATCTGTCCCAGTGCGTCGAGCATGGCGATGTAGGAAGAAGACATACATACGATGCGTTGGGCTCCGGCAGGGATGGTCGGTCCGGTGAATCCTGCGGGGGGGAGCTCACCATTGCGGGAGATGAAGTAGGACATTGTTACATCTTTGGCTCCCTGCCACGGGTTGGATACTTGTATCAAGGTGCTTTGGGCATTCTTTGCGCCCAGTATCTTGAATCCGGTAGCATATTCGGGCATGTATACGTCTTGCTTGAATGCTTCCAAAGAAGTTTTTTTATTGTATACGCAGCTTGCCAAAGAAAGGAGGCATAATAGCGTGATAGTTGAAATAATGGATTTAAATTTCATACGGATGTTTTTATCTGAGGACAAAAGTAGTAAAAAAGAAGAAAATTCACCTCCCTTACGAGAAAGTTTCGCTGGGAGGTGAATGTATTGAATCTAACTTTTCAGTATTGATGCGGAAAGTTATTTGACGAATACTACGGCGTTCACGTTGGCTGTGCCGGTATTGTTTGCTTTACAACTTCACAACTTAATTTAGAGTTTAGGTACCCATACTTTATGACTGCTATCTCTTTTACGATTAGTTATCGAGTAGTAAGGAATAGCAATAGCAGTCGTTTTTCCGTTACTTTTGATTATATTCACTCCATTCAGTAAGTCCTTTTGATAAATGATTTCCAATGGAGCATTTGTGTCTAATCGGAAATCTTTGAAATCCGGATTATCTACGTCTTCAAAACAGTAGATGATAGGACCGGAAGCTATACAAACTGTGTTGCTCAAATCTTTTGTGTTAGTATGTGCGGTGATGATGCGGGGTTGTATAGGTAGTTCAAGCTCGATTAGGTCTCCTTTCTGCCACTTTCTATTGATTTCGGCATAACCGTCAACGATTTTAATTGGAACAGATTTCCCATTGACGAACAGTTGGGGCGCTCCTTTTAAGTTTGATTGATAAAGCTCGTATGGATTCTCAATGCCTTGTGCCCATCCCGGGATACGTACTTTAATCGGAAATTTGTCTGTTTTCTGTGGATTTACGGAAATATTGACTTTGCCTTTCCAAGGGTAGGATGTTTCTTGTTTTAATTGTACGCTGTTTTTGGAAGAAAGCTTGATTTCTGTTTCACTGCCTATGAACAGGTTAATATAAACTCCTTTTTTGTCTGATGCATAGATGAATCCCGGAAGAGCAGATGTGATTTTCAAGAACATTGGAGGACAGCAAGGGCAACCATGCCATTCCCAACGATTATGTTTCTCTGCGTTTAAGGGATTCTGATAGGTATAATTGTCTCCTTTGAGTGAAACTGCGGTAAGCAAACTGTTGTATAGAACGCGTTCCAGTTCGTCCATATACATTCCTTTACCGGTTAGCTCGTTCATTCTTTGGCTAAAGAATCCGGCGCCAATGGCAGCACAAGTTTCCAGATAGGCACCCGGAGGAAGGAAAAAGTCTGGACCGAATTTTTCGTCTTCGTGGATAGCGCCGACTCCTCCTGTGATGAACATACGTCTACCGGTCATATTGTCCCAAAGGCGCTTGGCTGTTTCTATATATTTAGGTGAATGATTTTCCAAAGCGGCAGTAGTGATACCAGTTGCTAATAGTGTGGCGCGTACGGCATGTCCTTCAATGGTTTGTTGCTCAAATACCGGAATTGAGTCTTGAGCATAATCTCCCCATGTCGGACGACTATGCTCGCCATGCTCAGGAGCATTATATTGGGCATCTCTGATCCATTTTTCGGATTTGCCATTGCCCCAAGTCAACCATAAAGGATAGCCACAATGATGCCCTCTGTTTTCAATCCAGAAAGTAGCTAGCTTCCAGTAAGCGTCTTCATTTACGGACACTGATAATTGTTTTTTAAGTTCCGGTTGTTCTTTGAATAGCCAGTATAGTTTGATAATGGCTTCTTCCGGGCCGGAGTGAGAGGGAACAATATTTTTCTTGGGTGCTGGTCCCATATAGTCTGCCATGTAATTTGTATAGCGGGTGGCGACTTCCAACAGTTTGGTTTTTCCGGTTGCTTTGTAGTAATGCACAGCGGCTTCAATCATCATGCCGGCATTATACACATCGTGTTGCCACCGGAGGAAACCACCATTGTCTCCCCAACGGTGTTCCGGTTCTTTCAGAAGTGTATAAGTCTCTAAGTATCCGGTTGGTTCTGTCATTTGTGCTGCTTCGATACGGTCGATATATCTGTCAATACGTGTTTCCAGTTCTTTATCCGGATACATGACCAGATAATCTGCAATACCCCGAATCGATTCATAGATAAGTCCGTCGAACCACGGCTCTCCGAAGTGTCCCTGTGTGCCACGTTCACCTTTGGCCACTTTATCAAAATTACAGAAAGCATTGTGCTGTTCCGGGGCGTTGGTGTGTTTACCCTCGAATTTGTTTAGTACATCATTGATGGTTACTTCATTCCATGTTTTAAATTTGGGGCTCCAGAATGCGTCGTTCACTTTTACGTTTTCAATGTTCGCAAATTGTACTTTCCCAGTCTGTCCTTGTACCGCGCTATGTGGAGTTCCGGATAGTGTTGCTATAACTGCCAAGGATTTAAGTAGATTTGTACTTTTCATGTTTCTAACTTTATGTTTAACTTTCTAATTTATATGAAGATGAATCTGCCGCAAAGATAGAATATTCTTTTTGACTAGTACGAACTGGTCTGTATGTTGTAAAACACATACCACTCCGTACCAGTATGGCTGTGATATTTGTATCTTTGCGCAAAAATAACGAACGATGAAAAGCAATAAATCAAAATATAAGTTGGTAGTTGATTATGTGATCGACGGGATTAATGAAGGACGATTAAAGAAAGGTGCCTGGATACCTTCTCTTAATGAATTTAGAGAAATGTACGGCTTGTCTCGTGATACTGTTTTTTCCGGAATACGAGAATTGAAATCGAGAGGTATCATTAAATCGAATCCTGGAGTCGGGTATTATATCGTAAGTACGCGTGTTCCGTTCAAACACAATATATTTCTGCTTTTCAATGAGTTCAATGAATTTAAAGAAGATATTTATAATTCTTTTATGGAGACAGTAGGCAATTCAGCTACTGTTGATCTTTATTTTCATAACTATAATCGGAAGGTGTTTGAGACTTTGGTGAATAATGCAAACCATAAATATACTACCTATATTATAATGTCCGGCAAATTTGCCGATATTGGTCCTTTACTGGAGAGTTTATCCGGAAACGTATTTCTACTCGATCATTATCACTCGGAATTGAAAGGGAAATATTCGTCTGTATTCCAGAACTTTGAAAAAGATACTTATGAAGCATTAGTGTATGGTCTGTCCAACTTGCGAAAGTACAAGCATATTGTAATGGTTCAGAAAGATTCGAAAGAACCTTTTGAACGTTATGACGGATTACGGGCTTTTTGTAAAGAGCATGGCTTTACGCATGAGTGCATTGGCGAAATTCAGGGAAGGGAGATTGTAAAGCAGGAGGTGTTTATGGTTGTTAATGATAGAGACTTGGTCAATTTGTTGAAGCAGGCTGACCGTCAGCAGTTAGTTCCGGGAAAAGATTTCGGTATTATATCTTATAATGATACCCCTTTGAAAGAAGTGCTGGCAGGAGGGATTACTACTCTTTCTACTGATTTCAAATTGATGGGACGCACGATGGCTTCTCTTATTAATAAAAAAACGATTGAGACAATTGAGAATCCTTGGAATTTAAATATTCGTAATTCACTATAAAGACTATCTATCCTATATTTATCATATATACATGTTCATAGTGACGTCATTTTAAAAGATTCTGTTCATCAGATTTGTTCCTGTTAAAAAAAAGACAGGGGAGAAGTGAGGCGTGAAGTATAATTATAGTATCTTTGCACCTGCAAGGTTCGTATTTGGAGTTGTCTAACCTTCCAAAACGATGAAAAGGGAATCCGGTGTAAATCCGGGACAGTACCTGCTGCTGTAAGTCCTCTCTTTCGGGAGATGAGTTTATCACATTCTTTGCCACTGGTGACATCACTGGGAAGGCGTGATAAATGGGGACGAGTCAGAAGACCTGCCTTGACGCTGCAGATTTATACCCGCGGGTTTTCGGGTAGAAATCAACTGGTATAGTTCATTCCTATATTCAATTGATTCCTCATTCAACCGGTCGGTACAAATGCTATGTTTGATATTTGTCGCAAATCCTGATTTGCCGGCAGATGTCTGAAGAGTGATGCGACAAGTTAGTTAATAACCTTTTCTCGCTTTTAATTATGAAACGAATTTTACTTTCTGTTTTATTTATTGTCTTCTGTCTGACGGCTTTTGTCGGTTGTATGAAATGGGATTATGGCAAGATGGAGCCTTTCAGGGCTACAGGAGATGGACTTTTCATTATGAATGAGGGGAATTTTCAATACGGTAATGCTACCTTATCTTATTATGATCCGGAAACGAAAAAGGTGGAGAATGAGATCTTTTACCGGGCTAATGCGATGAAGTTGGGTGATGTAGCGCAATCAATGATTGTCCGGGATACTATTGGATGGGTGGTAGTGAATAATTCTCATGTAATCTTCGCTATTAGCACCAATACATTCAAAGAGGTGGGACGCATTACGGGACTTACTTCTCCACGCTATATTCATTTTATTTCGGATGAGAAAGCTTATATTACACAAATATGGGATTATCGTATTTTTATTGTCAATCCCAAAACTTATCAGATAACCGGATATATCGAATGTCCGGATATGACGATGGAAACAGGCTCGACAGAGCAAATGGTGCAGTATGGCAAGTATGTGTATGTGAATTGCTGGTCTTATCAGAATCGTATATTAAAGATAGATACTACAACGGACAAGGTGGTAGATCAGCTTACTGTAGGTATACAACCTACTTCTCTAGTGATGGATAAGAACTTCAAGATGTGGACGATTACTGATGGAGGGTATAAAGGAAGTCCATACGGATATGAGGAGCCGTCGCTTTATCGCATTGATGCCGAGACATTTAAAATAGAGAAACAATTTAAGTTTCAGTTGGGAGATGCTCCTTCGGAAGTACAGCTTAATGGTGCGGGTGATGAGCTTTACTGGATTAACAAAGATATCTGGCGTATGTCTGTCGATGAAGAACGTGTTCCCGTACGTCCTTTCCTCAAGTATCGTGATACGAAGTATTATGGGTTGACAGTTAGTCCGAAAAACGGAGATGTCTATGTGGCTGACGCCATTGACTATCAGCAACAGGGGATGATTTATCGCTATACGGAGGATGGGGAACTTGTGGATGAGTTTTATGTTGGAATTATTCCCGGAGCATTTTGTTGGAAGTAATCGGTAGAGAAGAATATGAGGAGAAATATATTATTAGTGCAGTTTGTAGGAGTTCTTTTATTACTTCCATCTATAATGAGTGGACAACAACACAGCAGCGACAATAAGAATTGGGCGGAAAAGGGAATTGTCATTCGTGAAGTGGAAATTTTAGGAAAGCGCCCGATGAAAGATATAGGCGTACAGCAGACCAGATTTGATTCACTTGTGCTTAAGGAGAATATAGCCTTGTCAATGGCGGATATACTCACTTTCAATTCTTCTATTTTTGTAAAAAGCTACGGACGTGCCACGCTTTCTACTGTATCATTTCGGGGAACGTCTGCTTCGCATACACAGGTAACATGGAACGGTATGCGTATCAACAATCCAATGTTGGGGATGACTGACTTTTCGATGATTCCATCTTATTTTATAGATGACGCTTCTTTGCTGCATGGCACTTCATCGGTGAATATGGCTGGTGGTGGTTTGGGAGGATTGGTGAAATTATCTACAGTGCCTGCTCATCAAGAAGGCTTCGGAATGCAATATGTTCAAGGTATCGGTTCATTTAGTACCTTCGATGAGTTTCTGCAATTGAAGTATGGAGATAAACATTGGCAGATCTCGACGCGGGCGGTCTATCAGTCGTCGCCCAATGATTATAAATATCGTAATCATGATAAGAAAGAGAATATTTATGATGATAAATATAATATAATCGAACAGTATTATCCCATAGAACGTAATCGTAGTGGTGCATACAAAGATCTGCACATTTTACAGGAGGTATATTACAATACGGGTAAAGGTGATCGCTTCGGACTGAATGCGTGGTATACTGATTCTAACCGTGAACTGGCATTACTGACGACCGATCAGGGTGATCTTATGGATTTCGAGAACCGACAACGGGAACATACACTGCGAAGTGTTTTATCATGGGATCATACGCGTGAAAACTGGAAAGTATCGGCAAGGGGAGGTTATGTGCATACATGGTTGGCGTACGACTATAAGCGGGATTTGGGAAATGGTATAATGGCTACAATGACCCGTTCACGTAGTAAAGTCAATACTTTCTACGGGCAGTTGGATGGAGAGTATTTTTTCTCAGATAAACTCCTTTTGACGGCGGGTGTGTCGGCTCATCAGCATTTGGTGAATAGTTTGGATAAAGATCTGAATAAAGATGATAATAAGAACGATAAGTATGGTCAGGGAAGGAAGAATGATTCTATTGTTTATTTTGATAAAGGACGTATTGAGTTGTCGGGTAATGTCTCATTGAAATGGCAGCCGGTCAATCGGTTGGGTATGTCATTGGTCCTGCGGGGAGAGATGTTCGGGACTAAATGGGCACCGGTTATTCCTGCCTTTTTTGTAGATTATGTTCTTTCTAAAAGAGGCAATATAATGGCAAAGGCTTCTATTACCCGTAATTATCGTTTTCCGACATTGAATGACCTTTATTTTTTGCCGGGTGGCAATCCGGCATTGAATAATGAAAGTGGATTTACTTACGAAACGGGGCTGTCCTTTTCTGTGGATAAGGATAATGTTTATACATTATCCGGTTCGGCTTCCTGGTTCGATCAACATATAAACGACTGGATTATTTGGCTACCTACGTCGAAGGGATTTTATTCCCCCGTTAATCTTAAAAAAGTACACGCCTATGGCGTGGAAGTACAGGCTGATTATGCAGTTGCAATTGATAAAGCATGGAAGCTTGGATTAAATGGAACATTTGCGTGGACTCCTTCTATTAATGAAGGTGAACCTACGAGCAAGGCTGACCAGTCAGTAGGGAAGCAGTTACCATACATACCCGAATATTCAGCTACGTTATCAGGCAGGCTGACATATCGCAGTTGGGGGCTTCTTTATAAATGGTGTTACTATAGCGAACGTTATACAATGACGAGTAATGCTGTATCCTATACGGGACATCTTCCACCCTATCTCATGAGCAACGTGACCCTTGAAAAAGGATTCTCACTCCGTTGGGCAGATTTATCCTTAAAAGGGACAGTCAATAATCTCTTTGACGAAGAGTATCTTTCGGTATTATCCCGTCCGATGCCGGGAATTAACTTCGAGTTCTTTATCGGTATAACTCCCAAGTGGGGCAAGAAGAAAAAATAGGTGGGTGATAGCCGGACTCCTGTGCCATGTAGATGTATTATTGGCAGAGTATATATGAAAAAAGGATGCTTTCCGATTGTTTCTTTTAAATATAACTTTTGTATAATGGTGCATCTTTTAGAAAAAAGTCGTATGTTTGCTATCAAACCATAAAACAAAATGTACTATGAGCGGTAATTATGTTATCAATATCGGTCGCCAGTTAGGTAGCGGCGGAAAAGAAATAGGAGAGAAGTTGGCTGCCCGTTTGGGAATCGACTTTTATGATAAGGAACTGATCAATCTGGCTTCCGAAGAGAGCGGCTTATGTAAGGAGTTCTTCGAAAAAGCTGATGAAAAAGCCTCGCAAGGCATTATCGGCGGACTGTTCGGTATGCGTTTTCCTTTCATCAGTGAAGGGGCAATGCCATGTACCAACTGTCTGAGCAATGATGCTTTATTTAAGGTGCAGAGTGATGTTATCCGTCGTCTGGCGGCAGAGAAATCCTGTGTGTTCGTCGGACGTTGTGCCGACTATATTTTACGGGAACATCCCCGTTGTGCAAATGTCTTTATCTCGGCTACTAAAGAAGATCGTATCGCACGGTTGTGTCAGATGCATCGTATTGATGAGGAGGCGGCGGAAGAGATGATAGAAAAAGCGGATAAGAGACGTTCGGAGTATTATAATTACTACAGTTATAAAACATGGGGAGCAGCGGCTACTTATCATTTGTGTGTTGATTCCTCTTCTTTGGGGATTGAGGAGACGGTGCGGTTTGTGGAAGAGTTTGTGGCTAAAAAACTACAGATTGGAATGTAATTGAAAAAGAAAACAAAATCCCGATAATAATAAAGCCGGCTAAATTCTTTCTGAATTTGGTCGGCTTTATTTATTAATTAAATTAGTTCGCTTTACATCATCGCCAGTAATATCATCTGTCCCGTCAGGATACGAAGGAACATAGATAATGGATAAACAGTAGAATATCCTACTGCCGGTGCATCACTGGATGTCACCTGATTGGCATAAGCCAATGCGGGAGGGTCCGTATTACTACCGGCTATCAATCCCATCAGAGTGAAGTAGTTTACCTTATAATATAGTCTTGCAATTGCACCGATGATAAGCAACGGGATGACAGTGATCAGGAAACCACAGCCTACATACAGTAAGCCGTCGCCTTCTACAACTGTTTGCACAAAGTTGGCACCCGCATCTATACCTACACTGGCAAGGAATAGCACAATACCGATTTCGCGCAGCATCAGGTTGGCACTCATTGTGGTGTAAGTCACCAAATGAAGTTTGTGTCCGAAACGTCCGATCAGGATAGCTACCACCAACGGACCACCGGCCAAACCTAATTTCAAAGGAGTCGGCATACCGGGGAATGCAATCGGAAGACTTCCTAAAAGAATACCTAAGAAGATACCTACGAAGATAGTAACGATATTCGGTGTGTCCAGACGTTTCAGTTGGTTACCCAAAACACCAGCTACACGCTCTACCGCATCTTGCTGACCTACTACCATTACGCGGTCACCTACCTGCAATATCAGGTTCGGATCAGCGAACAGGTCCATACCGGAACGGTTGACACGGGTCACGTTGACACCATACATACTACGGAAGTGCATGGAACCGAGCGTTTTTCCGTTAATTTCCGGTTTAGTAACCAGAATACGGCGGGAAACCATCGGAAGATCCTGCTTCTCCCAGTCCAGTTCGACTTCTTTTCCGATAAATACGGTGATGGCGGGAGCATCTTCTTCCGAACAGACAATAAACAACTGGTCGCCCATATTGAATATCGTTTCGTGGTTCGGAATACTTACGTGTCCTTCGTGACGGATACGGGAGCAAACAAAGTTGCGTCCCAGAAATTCTTTGATTTCAATCAGTGTTTTTCCGCTGATAGACTCATTGCGTACCTCAAGGCTCATCATGTGCGGCTTGTGGTGCGCGTCTCCGCTCTGAGTTTTCAGGCTCTCTTCCTCTTTGGTCATATTGACGCGGAAGATGTAACGGATAGCTATGATAGAACCGATGATACCTACCACACCCAGCGGATACGCACAGGCATAACCCAGTGCAATCTGCGGTCCGTTGTAGCTCAACTGGTTCAGGGCCTCATTGGCGGCACCAAGTCCCGGAGTGTTCGTCACAGCTCCGTAGAGGATACCTACCATCATCGGCAGTTCCACACGACCGTTCCAGAGGTAATAAAGCCCCAATGCAACAGCAATATTTAACACTACGATGCCTACAGCCAACAGGTTCAATGTCATTCCCCCCTTTTTGAAAGAAGAGAAGAATGATGGCCCCACCTGAAGACCGATACAGAATACGAACAAGATCAATCCGAATTCTCGGATGAAATGTAGGATGTGTGTATCGGCTGTGAAGCCGAAATGTCCCATTAGGATGCCGGCAAACAAAACAAAAGTGACTCCCAAAGATACTCCGAATATCTTTATTTTACCGAGATACACACCGGCTGCCACTACAAAAGCGTAGAGGAATACAATGTGCGCTACGGAGCTAGGGTCCCACAATAAACTTTGTAACCAATCCATAAATATTAGTAGTTTTTATAATGTTCTTTTAAAAACGGGTGCAAAATTACTCATTACATCGGAGCTAATCAAATAAAAGGAGAACTAAAAATGAAGAATGAGGAATTTGCTTCGTTTAGCTTTAAGTTGCATGGAGATTCTTCATTCTATAGTTTATCATTCTTCATTTTCTCTCTGTAACCTGTAGTGCGAATTTTTTCTAAAAAGAGGAATCGTTCGAACTTATTAATTATATTTGCAAGTCGAACGACTGACATTTAGAAAGAGACAAATAAAAATAAAGACAATATTAATTCTTGTTTTAATTTTAAATAAACTATGGCAGACAAAAAAGAAAAACTCTTCTCAGACTTTTCTCCTGTCTCCACCGAACAATGGATGGAGAAGGTTACAGCCGACTTGAAAGGTGCTGATTTTGAGAAGAAGCTCGTTTGGAAGACAAACGAAGGGTTCAAAGTGAAACCTTTCTACCGGATGGAAGATCTGGAGGGTTTGAAAACAACAGATGCACTTCCCGGAGAATTTCCCTATCTGAGAGGCACCAAGAAGAGCAATAATGAGTGGCTGGTTCGCCAGGAAATCAAAGTTGAATGTCCGAAGGAAGCCAATGCCAAAGCACTGGATATTCTGAACAAAGGTGTGGATTCACTTTCTTTCCACGTAAAAGCGAAAGAACTCAATGCGGAATACATTGAAACACTGTTGAATGGTATTCAGGCTGAGTGTGTAGAACTGAACTTCTCTACTTGTCAGGGACATGTGGTTGAATTGGCTGGTCTGCTGGTGGCTTATTTCCAGAAGAAGGATTATGACGTGAAGAAACTGAGAGGTTCTGTCAATTATGACTTCTTTAACAAGATGCTGACTCGCGGTAAAGAAAAAGGCGATATGGTTCAAACTGCCAAAGCCCTGATCGAAGCTATCCAACCGCTTCCTTTCTATCGTGTACTGAATGTAAATGCAATCTCGCTGAACAATGCCGGAGCTTACATTTCTCAGGAATTGGGCTATGCATTGGCATGGGGTAATGAATACATGAACCAGCTGACAGACGCAGGTATCCCTGCTGCTACAGTTGCCAAGAAAATTAAGTTCAACTTCGGTATCAGTTCCAACTACTTCCTTGAAATCGCTAAATTCCGTGCAGCACGTATGCTGTGGGCAAACATCGTAGCTTCCTACCATCCTGAATGCCTGCGTGATTGCGACAATAAGGGGGCTAATGGAGAATGTCGTTGTGCTGCGAAGATGGCGGTTCATGCCGAAACTTCCACTTTCAATCTTACTTTGTTTGATGCTCATGTGAACTTGCTTCGTACACAGACTGAAGCGATGAGTGCTGCATTGGCCGGTGTGGATTCAATGACAGTCGTTCCGTTCGATAAGACTTATTCGACTCCGGATGAATTCTCTGAACGCCTTGCACGTAACCAGCAGTTGTTACTGAAAGAAGAATCTCATTTTGATAAGGTGATTGACCCGGCTGCCGGTTCTTATTATATCGAGAATCTGACAGTGTCTATCGCTAAACAGGCGTGGGAACTCTTCCTTGCCGTAGAAGAGGCAGGCGGTTTCTATGCTGCATTGAAAGCCGGTACAGTTCAGGCAGCAGTGAACGAAAGCAACAAGGCCCGTCATAAAGCAGTTGCTCAACGTCGTGAAGTGCTGCTGGGTACCAACCAGTTCCCGAACTTCAATGAAAAAGCAGGTGAGAAACAGCCGATAGAAGCAAAATGCTGCTGCGGAGGTGATGCTCATACTTGCGAGAAAGATGTGGATACTTTGGTATTCGACCGTGCAGCCAGCGAATTTGAGGCATTACGCCTTGAAACGGAGGCTTCCGGCAAACGTCCGAAAGCGTTCATGCTGACTATCGGTAATCTGGCTATGCGTCAGGCACGTGCGCAATACTCTTGCAACTTCCTCGCTTGTGCCGGATATGAAGTTATTGACAATCTCGGATTCGAAACGGTGGAAGCCGGAGTAGAAGCTGCTATGGCTGCTAAAGCTGACATTGTAGTTCTCTGTTCAAGCGATGACGAATATGCGGAATATGCGGTGCCGGCTTTCAAAGCATTGGACGGCCGTGCTATGTTTATCGTAGCAGGTGCTCCCGCCTGTATGGATGAACTGAAGGCAGCAGGTATCGAGAACTTCATCCACGTGCGTGTCAACGTATTGGATACCTTGAAAGAGTTTAACGCCAAACTATTGAAGTAAGATGAGAAAAGATTTTAAAAACTTAGATATATATGCTGCATTTCAGCCCGCTAACGGTGCTGAATGGCAAAAGGCTAACGGTATTTCCGCTGATTGGAATACACCGGAACACATTGACGTGAAGCCTGTTTATACAAAAGAGGACCTCGAAGGAATGGAACACCTCGGCTATGCTGCCGGACTTCCTCCTTATCTGCGTGGTCCGTATTCAGTGATGTACACTCTTCGCCCCTGGACTATCCGTCAGTACGCCGGATTCTCTACTGCCGAAGAATCAAATGCTTTCTATCGCCGTAACCTGGCTTCCGGTCAGAAAGGTTTGTCCGTAGCATTTGACTTGGCTACTCACCGCGGTTATGACCCCGATCACGAACGTGTGGTAGGTGACGTAGGTAAGGCTGGTGTATCTATCTGTTCACTCGAAAACATGAAAGTTTTGTTCGACGGTATTCCTTTGAGCAAGATGTCCGTGTCTATGACGATGAACGGTGCGGTACTTCCGATTATGGCATTCTATATTAATGCAGGTCTGGAACAGGGTGCTAAACTCGAAGAAATGGCCGGTACTATCCAGAATGATATTCTGAAAGAGTTCATGGTGCGTAATACCTATATCTATCCGCCTGCATTCTCTATGAAGATTATTTCCGATATTTTCGAATATACTTCGCAGAAGATGCCTAAGTTCAACTCCATCTCTATCTCCGGTTACCACATGCAGGAAGCAGGTGCGACGGCAGATATCGAGCTGGCTTATACATTGGCCGACGGTCTGGAATATCTGCGTGCCGGAACAGCGGCAGGTATCGATATCGATGCGTTCGCTCCCCGTCTGTCTTTCTTCTGGGCGATTGGTACCAATCACTTCATGGAAATCGCGAAGATGCGTGCTGCCCGTATGTTGTGGGCTAAGATTGTAAAACAATTCAATCCGAAGAATCCGAAATCACTGGCATTGCGTACACACTCTCAGACTTCCGGCTGGTCGCTGACAGAACAAGACCCGTTCAATAACGTAGGACGTACTTGTATCGAAGCCATGGCTGCCGCTTTGGGACATACACAGTCTTTGCATACCAATGCGCTGGATGAGGCTATTGCCCTACCGACAGACTTCTCCGCACGTATTGCCCGTAATACTCAGATTTATATTCAGGAAGAAACCTATATCTGTAAGAACGTTGACCCATGGGGCGGTTCTTACTACGTAGAAGCTCTGACCAACGAACTGGCTCACAAGGCTTGGGAACGTATCGAGGAAGTAGAAAAACTGGGTGGTATGGCGAAAGCTATCGAGACCGGTATTCCTAAGATGCGTATCGAAGAGGCTGCTGCTCGTACGCAGGCCCGTATCGACAGCGGTTCTCAGACTATTGTTGGTGTGAACAAATATCGTCTGGAAAAAGAAGCTCCGATTGATATCCTTGAGATTGATAACACGGCAGTTCGTCTTGAACAGATCGAGAACCTGAAACGTTTGAAAGAAGGACGTAACCAGGCAGAAGTGGACAAAGCACTGGCAGCCATCACCGAATGCGTGGAGACCGGTAAGGGTAACTTGCTGGAACTGGCTGTAGAAGCTGCTCGTGTTCGTGCAACGCTGGGTGAAATCTCCTATGCTTGCGAAAAGGTTGTAGGACGTTATAAAGCAATAATTAGAACAATATCAGGCGTGTATTCATCAGAAAGTAAAAACGATGGCGACTTCAAGCGTGCATGTGAACTGGCTGAGAAGTTTGCTAAGAAAGAGGGACGTCAACCTCGTATTATGGTTGCGAAGATGGGACAGGACGGTCACGACCGTGGTGCCAAAGTGGTAGCAACCGGTTATGCAGACTGTGGCTTCGACGTAGACATGGGACCATTGTTCCAGACTCCGGCGGAAGCTGCCCGTGAAGCTGTAGAAAATGACGTTCACGTAGTAGGTGTTTCTTCATTGGCTGCCGGACACAAGACGTTGATTCCGCAGATTATGGAAGAACTGAAAAAGCTGGGTCGTGAAGATATCGTGGTAATTGCCGGCGGTGTTATCCCTGCACAGGATTATGACTTCCTGTATAAGGCAGGTGTAGCTGCTATTTTCGGTCCCGGTACTCCGGTAGCGAAGGCTGCTTGCCAGATTCTGGAAATCCTGATGGATGAAGAATAAGTACGGAATTTAATCATTTTTTCTATTTTTTTATCCCGCCTTATAGCTCCATTCGGGCTGAAGGCGGGATGTTTTTTTCATCTTTATGCGGTCAGTGAGAAATAATCATGTAACTTTGTAGACTGTTAGTATAAAAACAAGAAGAGAAAAAATGATAGTTTGCATAGCCGAAAAGCCGTCTGTAGCACGTGATATAGCCGAAGTACTCGGCGCTCATACAAGAAAAGAAGGGTATATAGAAGGAAACGGATACCAGGTAACCTGGACATTCGGTCATCTTTGTACCTTGAAAGAGCCGCATGAATACACCCCTAACTGGAAATCATGGAACTTGGGTAGCTTACCGATGATTCCGCCACGGTTCGGCATCAAGCTGATAGAGAACCCTACTTACGAAAAACAGTTTCACATTATCGAGGGACTGATGCAGAATGCAGATGAAATCATCAACTGCGGTGATGCCGGCCAAGAAGGAGAATTGATCCAGCGTTGGGTGATGCAGAAGGCAGGTGCCCGCTGTCCGGTGAAACGTCTGTGGATTTCTTCGCTGACAGAAGAGGCGATCCGCGAAGGATTTGCCAAACTAAAGGATCAGTCCGACTTTCAATCACTGTATGAAGCGGGACTTTCCCGTGCAATGGGGGACTGGTTGCTGGGAATGAATGCTACCCGTCTTTATACTATCAAATACGGTCAGAACAAACAAGTGCTTTCCATCGGTCGTGTGCAGACTCCTACGCTGGCATTGATTGTCAACCGTCAACTGGAGATCGCCAACTTCCAGCCGAAACAATACTGGGAACTGAAAACAAATTATCGTGATACCACCTTTTCTGCTCTGATCCGTAAAAGCGATGAAGAAATTGCTGCGGAAGAAGAAAAGAGTGGCGGAAAGAAGAAGATAGACAATCCCGGCATCGACCCTATCGCCAACCGGGAGGAGGGAGAAGCGCTGGTGGAACGCATAAAAGACCTTCCGTTCATTGTCACCAATGTCGGCAAGAAGGATGGAAAGGAATATGCTCCGCGTCTGTTCGACCTGACTTCCCTTCAGGTAGAGTGTAATAAGAAGTTTGCCTATTCCGCTGATGAAACGCTGAAGCTGATTCAGTCGCTTTATGAAAAGAAAGTGGCTACTTATCCGCGTGTCGATACCACTTTCCTGAGTGACGATATTTATCCGAAGTGTCCCGGAATATTGAAAGGCCTTCGGGACTATGAGGTGCTGACTGCTCCTTTGTCAGGTGCTTCATTGCCTAAATCGAAAAAGGTATTTGATAATTCGAAGGTAACAGATCACCATGCCATTATCCCTACAGGCGTTTATGCACAGAATCTGACGGATATGGAACGTCGTGTCTATGACCTGATAGCCCGTCGTTTTATAGCGGTGTTCTATCCCGATTGTAAGATTTCTACCACTACCGTGATGGGCGAAGTGGACAAGATAGAATTTAAAGTAATCGGCAAACAGATTCTGGAGCCGGGATGGCGTGTCGTTTTTGCCAAAGATGTGAAAGATACTTCCGAAGAAAAAGAGGAAGAGGATGAAAATGTACTTCCTGCCTTTGTCAAGGGGGAGAGTGGTCCTCATGTTCCGGACTTGAATGAGAAGTGGACGCAACCGCCCAGACCTTATACGGAAGCAACATTGCTTCGTGCGATGGAAACAGCCGGAAAGTTGGTGGATAATGACGAACTCCGTGATGCTCTGAAGGAGAATGGTATCGGTCGGCCGTCTACCCGTGCCGCCATTATCGAGACGTTGTTCAAGCGAAACTATATCCGCAAGGAAAGAAAGAACCTGATAGCCACCCCTACGGGAGTGGAACTGGTACAGATCATCCACGAAGAACTGCTGAAATCTGCGGAACTGACCGGTATATGGGAAAAGAAACTACGTGAGATTGAAAAGAAGACATACGATGCCCGTCAATTCCTTGAAGAACTGAAGCAAATGGTATCTGAAATCGTGATGAGCGTACTTTCAGATAATACGAACCGACGTATCACTATTCAGGAGGCAGTTGCCCAAACGGAAGAAAAGGCAAAGAAAGAACCTAAGAAGCGTGAGCGTAAAGCAAGTGCTCCCAAAGAAAAGAAGGCGAAAGCAGAACCGAAAGTTCCTGCATCTTCTCCGTCTCCTGCTCTGACTCCTTCTGCTCCTGCCTCTGCTCCGGCTACCGGTAATGCAGATACTTTTGTCGGACAACCGTGTCCGGTTTGTGGTAAGGGAACCATCATTAAAGGGAAGACAGCTTACGGATGTTCGGAATGGAGAAATGGATGTACTTACCGAAAGAATTTCGAATAGTTTGTGGACAGTGTCTCACATAACAGTGATTTCTCTTTTTTCAAAGAAAAAGAGTCCCTTCTTTTCTGTTCGCACCATAAGGAATTAGATAGCCGTTTTGCTATCACGCTCTCACTATCCACTTGTATCCCTTTATTCATCGATGTTTCAGGGATGGTAGCAAGCGTGGTGGCAAGTATGAGAGCAAACGGTTGCTCTCACTCTGTCTCGTCCTGATTAGTATCGTTTTTGTAATGTTATCTTTTGATTTACAGGATGTTAATGTCTGATGTGTCAGTTATTAACGTTTGATTTCTCAACCATTAATAACTGAGAAATCAGGTATTAAAGACTGAGAAATCATGTATTATTGACCAATAATTGATTTTATGCTTCCTAAGAGAACAGCTCAATCGGAATAACTGATATGGTTAATGTGATTGAAACGTGCAGTCAAGTCAATCAAATCAACAGTACATTCAGATAGTTTCAGACGCTTGAAACTTTTGGTTTCAACCTTTGAAACCAATGGTTTCAAGGCATGAAACTATTAGTTCCAACGCTTGAAACTAAAAGTTTCAAAGGTCGAAACTGGTGATTGATCTATGTAAACCAGTATTATGATAACGGGATTTTACCGTATAGGTATATGCATCCGGGGTGGTCCGATTGTCGGGCCGGATGGACCACCTATACCTCTGTTTTTATCAAAAACGGCATTGCGGAGAATCTCATATATAATACCACCCACATCCAAACCCAGTGTGAACTTATCGAAATGGTAGTAAGGAATCATAACGGGAACCGTTTCCCAACGTCCGCTCATCGCGTCATAGTATCGCTGTACTCCCATTTCCATCCCGAAGCGGTCGGACATATCGACGGACATCGTAGCTCCGTAGCTATGGGTACTCATTCCGTAAGAATTTCCGATGTCGTATGACCCGAAGACCTTGAAGGTGACACGGTCGGAAGGATGATAAAGGAAGGCACCCGAAGTGCTGAAAGCCTGCCCGGTGATGTGGGACATGTTGACCTTCAGCGCATTGGCACGGACTTGTAACTCAAATTGCTCATTGAAAATATGCTGATAACCTAGTGAAGCACTGTTGAAACGCCCGATGCCTGCCATACTTGTCTGGCTTCCGGAACCGAACAGTGCTCCATGATCGAATTGATGCAATACCCCGCCTGTACTGTAATCACCTCGGAAGAGTAGGGAAGGATTGGTCTGATAAGGCAGGGAGATATCCCTTTTGAGTGAAAAGCGGGGTATATGCTCCAACTGTCCGGGTGAATATAAAGAATATGTAGTGCTCTTTTCTGGAAACAAGTTAATGTTGGCCTGTTTTAGTACGTCGTCCAGCGTTATGGATGCACCGTTACGAAGTATGTGCGTACTGTCGTTGTTTTCTTGCGCAGAGAGTGATTGCGGAACAAAATACAGCAAAAGAAAGATTCCCAAACGAATTGGAAGCTGTGATATGCTAACTTTTTGTCTCATACGCATTTGCCCTCCTTAGTTTTTATGATAGGTTATGTACAAAAATAATGAAATCCCATTTGAAAAGCAAATAATGTGTAATGTTTCCTTCCATCCGCAGGCTTTTTTAACTCAAATAAGAGCGGATAAGATTTTTTCTGAATAAATTCCCTTTTTTCCCTTAAATTTTTCTCTCTCTCAGGCAATATACGTTGTATATTTGTTATTATAGATATAAGAGTATCAACTATTTAATTTGGAAGTAATATGAAGAAAAAACTTACGGGTGTTGCATTGGTGTTAGCTGCCGTCTCTTTGATGGGCATACAGCCGGCGGGAGCATGTACGCGTGCCGTATATCTGGGGCCGGACCGAATGGTGGTCACTGGTCGCACGATGGACTGGAAAGAAGACATTATGTCAAATATCTATGTGTTTCCACGTGGAATGCAGCGTGCGGGACACAATAAAGAAAAAACAGTAAACTGGACTTCCAAATATGGAAGCGTAATCGCAACAGGCTATGATATAGGTACTTGTGACGGAATGAATGAAAAAGGACTGGTGGCAAGCTTGCTCTTCTTGCCGGAATCTGTTTATTCACTTCCCGGAGATACCCGTCCGGCAATGGGAATCAGTATCTGGACTCAATATGTGCTTGACAATTTTGCAACGGTGCGTGAGGCGGTAGATGAAATGAAAAAAGAGACTTTCCGTATTGACGCTCCCCGTATGCCGAACGGGGGACCGGAATCTACTTTACACATGGCTATTACCGATGAAACAGGCAACACGGCAGTGATCGAATATCTGGATGGCAAACTGAGTATCCATGAGGGGAAAGAATATCAGGTGATGACCAATTCTCCGCGTTATGAATTGCAGTTGGCTGTCAATGATTACTGGAAAGAAGTGGGTGGATTGCAGATGTTGCCGGGAACGAACCGTTCGAGCGACCGTTTTGTGCGTGCCTCTTTCTACATTCACGCCATTCCGCAGACTGCCGATGCAAAGATAGCTGTCCCCAGTGTGCTGAGTGTGATGCGCAATGTCTCCGTTCCGTTTGGTATCAATACACCGGAGAAGCCTCACATTTCTTCTACTCGCTGGCGTTCCGTTTCCGATCAGAAGAATAAAGTGTATTACTTTGAGTCTACTTTAACTCCGAACCTGTTTTGGCTGGATTTGAAGAAGATTGATTTTAGTCCGAAGGCTGGGGTGAAGAAACTGTCCTTGACCAAAGGAGAAATTTACGCAGGAGATGCCGTGAAGGATTTGAAGGATAGTCAATCATTTACTTTCCTTTTCGAAACTCCGGTGATGTAGTCGATAGTTAGTTATGTGGTAAGAGGTCTTTTTTTGAATAAAAAGGAACGGTAGGCAAAGGATTTATCCGCTTGTCTACCGTTCTCCTTTTATCTTCGTGTCCTGCGTGCGGCTATAGGCAGCCTTTATCTTTTCGCATATTCCTGATGGAACTCAATCACTGCCTCTATTCCTTTCCGGAATATGTCCAGCGAGAAGTTTTCGTTGGGTGAATGGATCGCATCCGATTCAAGTCCGAAGCCCATCAATACGGTTTTGGTTCCTAATACCTGTTCGAATGTCGAAATGATAGGAATACTTCCGCCACGACGTACTGCCAGCGGTTTTTTGCCGAAAGCTATCTCAAAACCTTTTTCCGCAGCCTGATAGGCAGGAAGGGAAATCGGGCAGACATATCCCTGTCCTCCGTGCATTGGGGTTACTTTTACCTGTACGGTGTCGGGAGCCATTTGTAAGATATAATCTGCAAACATCTGCGATATCTTGTGATGATCCTGATGCGCAACCAGTCGGCAGGAAACTTTCGCATACGCTTTCGAGGGAAGGACTGTCTTGGAGCCTTCACCTGTATATCCTCCCCAAATGCCGCATACATCGAAAGACGGGCGGCAACTGTTGCGTTCCAGTGTGCTGTATCCCTTTTCTCCGAAGAGTTCTTTCACTCCGATGGCTTCTTTGTATTTCTTCTCATCGAACGGAATATGGGCGATCATTTCCCGTTCTGCTTGTGGCACTTCTTCTACGTCATCGTAGAATCCGGGGACGGTGATTCTTCCGTCTTTATCTGTTACTTTGCTGATTATTTCGCAAAGTACATTGATCGGATTAGCTACCGCACCTCCGAAGTGTCCCGAATGCAGGTCACGGTTCGGTCCGGTCACTTCTATTTCCCAGTAAGCCAGTCCGCGCAGACCGGTGGTGAGGGATGGAAGTTCGGCACCCAGCATGCTGGTATCCGAAACCAGGATAACGTCTGCTTTCAACAGCTCTTTATGCTCTTCGCAGAAGGCTTCCAGGCTGGGAGAGCCGATTTCCTCTTCTCCTTCGAAGATAAACTTGACGTTATTTTTCAGCAGTTCGTTCTTGACGAGATATTCGAAGGCTTTGACCTGGATAAAGGATTGTCCTTTGTCATCATCCGCTCCGCGTGCCCAGATGTATCCGTCCCGTACTTCGGGTTCGAAGGGCTGGCTTTTCCACAGTTCCAGCGGTTCGGCAGGCATTACGTCGTAGTGGGCGTAGACCAATACTGTTTTGGCATTCGGGTCAACGATCTTTTGTGCGAAAACAATCGGGTTACCCTTGGAAGGCATCACCAATGCTTCATCCACTCCGGCTTCGAGCAGTAGTTGTGCCCAGCGTTGGGCGCAAGCCAGCATATCGTCGTGATGTTCCGGCAGGGCGCTGATACTGGGAATACGGATGAGGCTGAACAGGTCCTCCATAATCTTCGGTTCGTTCGCTGCGATATATTTTTGAATTTCGTTCATAATGAATAGTTTACTGGCGGTTATTTAGCCTATGTGCCAATAGCCTGACAGATTTTTAGTGCAGGTATTGGCACATGGGTAGATTGACATATTGATACTTATTAAAGCTGCGTTGTCTTATCCAACAGATAATAATCAAGGATAGTCATGGCAGCCATTGCTTCTACGATAGGCACGGCACGTGGCAGTACACAGGCGTCATGACGTCCGCGGGCTTTCAGTGTCGTATCTACGCCGTCGATGTTCACCGTTTCCTGCTCCATCAGCAGGGTAGCAATCGGTTTGAATACTACACGGAAGTAAATATCCTGTCCGTTACTGATTCCTCCCTGAATACCTCCGGAGTGGTTGGTATGCGTTTCAATCCGTCCGTTGTTGTTGAAGAATACGTCGTTCTGCTCGGAGCCTTTCATCTTCAGTCCCTTGAATCCTTCGCCATATTCGAAGGCTTTGGCGGCATTGATACTGAGCATGGCGTTGCCCAAGGCAGCGTGCAGTTTGCCGAACACAGGTTGCCCCAATCCGATAGGACATCCTTTGATGACACAGGTCAGCGTACCTCCGATGGTATCGCCTTCGCCTTTTACCTTATATATAAGGTCTGCCATTTCCTTCGCCTTTTCAGGGTCCGGACAACGTACATCGTTTGTTTCGATCAGGTCGAGATCATAGTCGGAATAAGTGCCTTCCAATTTGATGGCACCGACTTGCGATGTATAAGCTGTGATGCTGATTCCTAACTGGCGAAGGGCTAATTTAGCCAATGCGCCGGCTACTACGCGTGAAATAGTCTCGCGGGCAGAAGAACGTCCGCCGCCGCGATGATCACGGATGCCGTACTTCACTTTGTAGGTGTAATCCGCGTGTGAAGGGCGGTATACCTCTTTCAGGTTATTGTAGTCATTGGAATGTTGATTCTCGTTCCAAACGATAAATCCGATAGGACATCCGGTTGATTTGCCTTCGAAGATGCCTGAAAGAAACTCCACTTTATCCGCTTCCTTGCGTGGTGTGGTGAGGATGGATTGTCCCGGACGGCGTCGATTTAGTTCTTGTTGTACAAATTCTTCGTCGATTGTGATTCCGGAAGGAAATCCGTCAATTACTCCCCCAACTCCTTTTCCATGAGACTCGCCGAAGCTGGTGAGCCGAAAGATGTTGCCAAATGAATTAAACATAGTTGTGGCTTTTTTAAAATTACTCTATGCAAATATAACAAAGTTTTTGATAAGAAGGTTGTGAATTCAAAATATCTTCGGAAAAGGAAGCAAATTGAACCTTTTTTCCTCTTTTTAGTTTATAAATGACGATTATTTAATAACTAAACCCGAAAATTATGAAAAAGAATCTATTGTATTTGTGGGCATTGATATGCTCTGTCTCTCTTTTGACGGCTTGTAGCAGTGATGATGATAATACGGTCAATGATGAAACGACTCCTCCGGAAGAAGAGGCTGTGGTGACTGCTCCCGATGTGGTGGGAACGTATTGGGGAAATCTCGATATTTCAATGCTGCCCGATGGCTCCGACCAGGAAGTTGTGATTGCCGACGGACTTCCGAAGTTTATTACTTTCTCTCAGGTCAGTGATACGGAAGTAAAGATGGAACTGAAGGAATTTGAACTGTTTATAAACGGAAACATATTAAAGTTCGGCGATATCGTAATAGACAAGTGTGCAGTGAAAAAGGAAACGGACGCTTCGACTTTCACCGGACAGCAAGACCTTACTTTTCAGGGGGATGCCGCTGCTTTGGGTACCTGTGCCACCAGTATAGAAGGAACGGTGCAAAGTGGAAATGCTACAATGAATATTCAGGTAAAAGTACCTGCATTGAAGCAGACCGTGAAAGTTGCTTTCTCCGGTGTGAAGCAGGTGGAGGAATCCGGTAAGGATTAATCCGTCTTTGGTCAGCTAGAAAGCATATCCGAATCCGATATTCAAGTAGATCGGATACATAGCAAAAGTAATGGTCTGAAAGTCATTTCTGAAGATATCATTCAATCCCCAGGTGAGGTCTGCATATATATTGAGGTGTTTGAATGCTCTCCATCCGGCTCCTATTTGCAGGCCCCACTGAAAATGTCTCAGGTCGTCCGAGAAGTCATAAGTAGCGATTTTACCATCCGTAAATTCGACTTTGGGGCCTACGGGGTCGCCTTCACGCAGGTATCCTTCATATACGTGCCCCGAAAATTCTCTTGAAAGCAGATACGAAAAATAAGGTCCGGCTTTAATATTCCAACGGTTGCTCAACTTGTAAGTAGCCATTAGAGGAATTGTCAGTCCGGAAGTGTGGACTTTGGTTTTGACTCCTCCTGTCCAGACACCGCTGATTCTTTCTCCTCCCTGTCCGAGGATTTCCATATTATAGTTTTTGACGGTGGCTTCCGTTGTCATGGCTTTATTCTCCAGCCGCAGCCCTACAATGACTCCGAGCTTGTTTTGAACGGCAAACCATTTGGTTACTTCTCCTCCGATGCTGATAGCCAGCGTTGGGTTGTAGCCGTCAATCGAACGGATTTCGACAGGCAGCGGGAGCGGGGCTGTACCGCCGATGCTGAACCCTGCTTTGATTTCATATTCCAGTCCGTGAAGAGCGGAACGGATAAGCGTTTCGTTTCTGTCAACCTGTGAATAGCCGGGGAGGGCTATTACCAGACAGGCGAGTAAACTGAATATATAGGAATGGATTTTCATCTTTTCATTATTATTAAATCATTAGTTATTTCATTATAGTTGCTCTGTTCTGCCTTCCATAGCTGCTATCAGATCATTGGTCGAATGGAATCAGTCTTCCGAGCGATAGATTAGTTCGACTTCATCAATCAGCAATGTACTTCCGATAGCTCCGTTGAAATGATCTCCTTCCAGGCTGGAAGTGAATACGATAGCTACATTATACTTTCCTGCCGTTAGCTTCTCTTTATCGATGTATTTTCCGGATAACATATGGAAGGGAAGTTTAAAGTATGTCCACTCATCCGTCTCTTTGGCGTCGTCAATGCGTGCTATTGAAACCAGGTTGGGACTGGTGAAAGCATTCGTTCCGTCAAGAGTCGGCACAGATTCACTGGTTTCATACATGATGGCATAAATATCGCATATATCCCGTTTGCCACTGACGGGTTTGCCGCCTTCTGTAAACTGATCTCCGGCTTTATACTTGTAATAGCCTGCCAGATAAGTTGGTATATGCCGGAAAGGCAGACCGAATTTGGTCGCTTTCAGTGGATTGCTCATTGCATTTCCTACATCAAAAGAGCCGATAAACAGGTTCCCGGCTGCGATAGGCATTCCCATAATGCTACCGAAGAATCCGGTACTGCGGGTTACTAAGGACAGGCATTTTCCGGTTTTTCCGTTTGCAAACTGAAAAGTCGGATAGTCGTCGGCTGTCTTGGGAACTCCGGTCATTGCATAACCTGCGTTTCCGCTGGCCCATTCCATCACCACTTTTTCTCCTTCCCGTTCTACGAAGATGTAGTATTTCTGTCCGCCGAGCGTATCCTCAAAATTGTAAATAGTAGCAAGTTCCGTATCAATAACGGATACGGTGTACTTCTTCTTCCAAAAGCCATCGGCAGCCGTAACGGTATATTGCTGAGGCGAATGGAAATCTCTAGCCGTCCCACTGGGAGGATCGATAGTGGCTCCCGGAGTCAATGTAAATTCGGGTGCAAGGGATGAAATGTCCGTTCCCGGTCCTACAAATATATTGATGGAATTATTAGTGATAATCGGACTCGTTGTCATGACTACTCCCGGCAATCTGCAACTGAGTATGTCTGCCTCTGCATTGGGAGCTTCTTCGCGAATGCAAGAAGAAGAGAAAATGGCTAGCAGCAAATAAAGAATACCGTGTTTTGCTTTCATTTTTCTACTATTCTAACTGTTAAAGTTCGGTTCTTGGAAGATTTTATAACAATCTGCAATTTTATTTGTTCACTAATGGATGTTTGATAAAAAAGAATTTTCTACTTTTGTGGAAACTAAAGCCTTATAGGGTATGATTGAATCGGAAAGAAAACAGATAATAGACTTGATCAAAAAAGAGGTGATTCCGGCGATAGGGTGTACGGAACCCATTGCGGTAGCGCTTTGTGTAGCTAAAGCTGCCGAAACATTAGGAATGAAACCGGAAAAGATTGAAGTGTTATTGAGTGCCAATATATTAAAGAATGCAATGGGAGTCGGTATCCCCGGCACAGATATGGTCGGACTTCCTATAGCTGTAGCCTTGGGAGCGTTGATCGGCCGATCGGAATATCAATTGGAAGTGTTGAGAGACTGCACACCGGAGGCAGTAGAACAAGGCAAACTGTTTATCGCAGAGAAGCGAATCTGTATTTCTCTCAAAGAAGATATTACGGAAAAACTGTACATCGAAGTAATCTGCACAGCCGGCAGCCAAAAAGCGACGGCTGTGATTGCCGGCGGACATACTACCTTTGTCTATATAGCTACGGATGAAAAAGTACTGCTTGACAAGCAACAGACTGCCAATGAAGAGGAAGAAGACGCTTCACTGGAACTGAATCTGCGCAAAGTCTATGATTTTGCCCTGACATCCCCTCTGGATGAAATCCGTTTTATTCTCGATACGGCACGTCTGAACAAAGCAGCCGCCGAGCAAGCCTTTAAAGGCAATTATGGGCATTCTTTAGGTAAGATGCTCCGTGGAACGTATGAACATAAAGTGATGGGTGACAGCGTATTCTCTCATATACTATCTTATACTTCCGCCGCTTGCGACGCCAGAATGGCCGGTGCAATGATTCCCGTCATGAGTAACTCCGGCAGTGGCAATCAGGGCATATCCGCCACACTTCCCGTTGTCGTATTTGCCGAAGAAAATGGTAAAACCGAAGAGGAACTGATCCGCGCCTTAATGCTGAGTCATCTCACTGTAATCTATATTAAACAAAGTTTGGGACGTCTCTCTGCCTTGTGTGGCTGTGTAGTAGCTGCCACGGGTTCCAGTTGCGGAATCACCTGGCTGATGGGTGGAAACTATAATCAGGTAGCCTTTGCCGTTCAAAACATGATTGCCAACCTGACGGGAATGATTTGCGACGGTGCAAAACCGAGCTGCGCACTCAAAGTAACAACCGGAGTCTCAACAGCCGTATTATCTGCTATGATGGCAATGGAGGACCGTTGTGTGACTTCTGTAGAAGGCATTATTGACGAAGATGTCGATCAAAGCATTCGTAACTTGACAAGAATCGGCTCGCAGGCCATGAACGAAACGGATAAGATGGTGCTTGATATCATGACGCACAAAGGAGGATGTTAACAGGTAATAAGTAACAAGTAATAAGTAATAGGTAATAGCTGGAATAACGGCATAAAAAAAGTATTAAGTATTAACTTCCGCCTATATCCGCATGGAATTAATACTTAATACTTATTACCTATTACTTAAAATTAGTGGCAGTGTCCGCCTTCGCAACCGCAGTCATCGCCACAGTCGCTGCCGCAGCTGTCGCATCCGCAACCGCAACCTTCACCGCTCATCATCTTCACCAGTTCCTGAATTTCTTCGTTGGTAGCAGGACGGCTTTCGATTACTTCACCTTCAAAGATCAGGTCAGCGCCTGCCAATGGGTGGTTAAGGTCAACTACTACTACATCCGGTTTGATTTCTACGACGCTGGCGTTTACGCGTTGACCGTCTCCGGTCATCAAAGGTACAATGCTGCCTTCTGTTACGCGTTCGCTGTCGAACTTGCCATCTATTTCAAAGATATTTTTAGGAAGATCAAATACATGTTGCTCATCGTAGGCTCCGTAAGCTTCATCTGCCGGAATGGTAAAATCGAATTTATCACCCTTAGAAAGAGCTGTTATCTGGTTCTCGAAGCTTTCGAGCGTTGTGCCTAATCCTGAAATGAACTGAAAAGGATGTTCTGCATTTGTTTCTTCGAACAATTCTTTTTCACCATCTTCCACTGTATATAGCTTATATGCAACGGTGATGTACTTGTTTTCTACTGTTTCCATCTGATATTTATAGTTTCTAATTAATAAATCCCTTATTTAGGGTGGACAAAGATACGAATAATTTGCTTGCTACCGGGTGCATACGGAGTAAATTTCAGATTATTAAGCGCTTTTGTCAGAAATGGACAGTCATTCTCTACTAACTGATAGTTGCAAATTCAACCTTTAAGTGATAAAATTTAGGTTTATTACCGTTCTTTTCTTACGATTATTCGCTTTTTAGTGATTTTTTTCTTCGATTTGTTTGGAGATAATAAAAAAGCCCTTACCTTTGCAGCACGAAAATAAAGAAAAGAAGATATGAATATATTACATACATCTATTAACCTAGCAGTTCTGCATATTATTCGCGTCGTGGTGGTGCCATCAAGAGCGTGAGAAAGGTTTTGTGTATGTATTCGTACCATAAAAGATAGAATTTGGAGCCTTTCTCACTGATGTGAGGGAGGCTCTTTAATTAAAAGATAGATTGAAATGAAAAAGCAATTACGCAGTTCGTTTAGTACACAAGGCCGTCGCATGGCGGGAGCCCGCGCATTATGGGCAGCCAACGGCATGAAGAAAAATCAGATGGGAAAACCCATTATCGCTATCGTCAATTCGTTTACACAATTTGTTCCGGGACACGTGCACCTGCATGAAATCGGGCAGTTGGTGAAGGCGGAAATTGAGAAGCTGGGATGCTTCGCTGCGGAATTTAATACGATTGCTATTGATGACGGTATCGCTATGGGACATGACGGAATGCTTTACTCGCTTCCTTCCCGTGATATCATAGCGGACAGCGTAGAATATATGGTCAATGCGCACAAGGCGGATGCAATGGTATGTATCAGCAACTGCGATAAGATTACCCCAGGGATGCTGATGGCTGCCATGCGCCTGAATATCCCTACCGTATTTGTATCCGGCGGACCGATGGAAGCCGGAGAGTGGAACGGTCAGCATCTGGACTTGATCGATGCCATGATTAAATCGGCGGACGACAGTGTAAGCGATCAGGAAGTAGCGAATATCGAACAGAATGCCTGTCCTACCTGCGGATGTTGTTCCGGAATGTTTACGGCAAACTCGATGAACTGTCTGAATGAAGCTATCGGCTTGGCTCTTCCGGGAAACGGCACAATCGTGGCTACGCACGAAAATCGTACGAAACTGTTTGAAGATGCTGCCAAACTGATTGTGGAAAATGCAATGAAATATTATGAAGAAGGTGACGAAAGTGTACTTCCCCGCAGCATAGCTACCCGTCAGGCATTCCTCAATGCCATGACGCTGGATATTGCGATGGGCGGTTCTACCAATACGGTGCTTCACCTGTTGGCCGTGGCACATGAGGCAGGAGTCGATTTCAAGATGGACGACATCGATATGCTGTCACGCAAGACACCCTGCCTGTGTAAAGTCGCTCCGAATACTCAAAAATATCATATTCAGGACGTTAACCGTGCGGGTGGCATCATTGCTATCCTGGCAGAGTTGGCAAAAGGCGGTCTGATTGATACTTCCGTTCTCCGTGTGGATGGCATGTCGCTGGCGGAAGCGATCGATCAATATTCAATTACCAGCCCGAACGTTACGGAAAAAGCAATGAGCAAATATTCAAGTGCGGCAGGAAACAGATTCAATCTCGTACTTGGTTCTCAGGGAGCTTATTATCAGGAATTAGATAAAGATCGCGCGAACGGATGTATCCGTGATCTGGAGCACGCCTATAGCAAGGACGGAGGTTTGGCGGTACTGAAAGGAAATATCGCTCAGGACGGTTGCGTAGTAAAAACGGCGGGTGTAGACGAAAGCATCTGGAAGTTTACCGGACCTGCCAAAGTATTCGACTCACAAGAAGCAGCCTGTGAAGGCATCCTCGGAGGCCGAGTCGTCAGCGGCGACGTTGTCGTCATCACGCACGAAGGTCCGAAGGGCGGTCCCGGTATGCAGGAAATGCTTTACCCGACTTCTTATATCAAATCCCGTCACCTCGGCAAAGAATGTGCCTTGATTACCGACGGACGTTTCAGTGGTGGAACTTCCGGATTGAGTATCGGACACGTTTCTCCCGAAGCCGCTGCCGGAGGTAATATAGGAAAAATAGTAGATGGAGATATCATCGAAATCGACATTCCCGCCCGAACGATTAACGTGCGACTAACAGATGAAGAACTGGCTGCCCGCCCGATGACTCCCGTCACCCGTGACCGTTACGTGCCGAAGAGCCTGAAAGCATACGCCAGCATGGTAAGCTCTGCCGATAAGGGAGCAGTGAGATTAATAGACTGATCCACTTCATTATCCATTATGAATCATCCATTATCCATTAAAGAACTATGAGTAAGGACTTAATAACAGGCGCAGAGGCAATGATGCGCTCTCTGGAACATCAGGGAGTGACTACCATTTTCGGTTATCCCGGCGGTTCCATCATGCCTACGTTCGATGCCCTGTACGACCATCAAAATACATTGAACCATATCTTGGTTCGCCATGAACAGGGAGCTGCCCATGCGGCACAAGGCTACGCCCGTGTATCGGGTAAAGTCGGTGTTTGCTTGGTGACAAGCGGCCCCGGAGCAACCAATACGATCACAGGTATTGCAGATGCGATGATAGACAGTACGCCTATCGTTGTCATTGCAGGACAGGTGGGAACAGGCTTTCTTGGAACAGACGCTTTTCAGGAAGTCGATCTCGTAGGTATCACTCAGCCAATCGCTAAATGGAGCTATCAGATTCGCCGTGCCGAAGACGTAGCCTGGGCGATAGCACGTGCTTTCTACATTGCCAGTAGTGGTCGTCCCGGTCCGGTGGTACTCGACTTTGCCAAGAATGCGCAGGTTGAAAAAACGAAATACGAGCCGACAAAGCAGGAGTTTATCCGCAGCTATGTTCCGGTTCCCGATACAGACGAAGAATCAGTAAAGGCTGCCGCCGAACTGATCAATAACGCCGAACGCCCGCTTGTCTTGGTAGGACAGGGAGTGGAACTGGGAAGCGCTCAGGAAGAACTGCGTATCTTTATCGAAAAGGCGGATATGCCCGCAGGTTGTACCTTGCTCGGACTTTCCGCATTGCCTACCGACCATCCGTTGAATAAAGGAATGCTGGGTATGCACGGAAATCTGGGACCGAATATCAATACTAACAAATGTGATGTACTGATTGCTGTCGGTATGCGTTTCGACGACCGTGTGACCGGTAATCTGGCTACTTACGCCAAACAAGCGAAAGTGATCCATTTTGACATTGATCCGGCGGAAGTAAATAAGAATGTAAAGGTAGACATTGCCGTTTTGGGCGACTGCAAAAAGACGCTGGCTGCTGTGACCGGACTGCTGAAAAAGAACCGGCACACCGAGTGGGTCGATAGTTTCAAGGAATATGAAGCGGTAGAGGAAGAAAAAGTCATTCGTCCCGAACTTCATCCTGCAACGGATTCACTGAGTATGGGCGAAGTGGTGCGTGCGGTAAGCGAAGCGACCCGTCACGAAGCCATATTGGTGACAGATGTAGGTCAGAATCAGATGATCTCTGCCCGCTACTTTAAATATACCAGGGAACGTAGTATCGTTACTTCGGGTGGACTCGGCACGATGGGTTTTGGCCTTCCGGCAGCTATCGGAGCTACTTTCGGCCGTCCCGACCGCACGGTATGTGTATTTATGGGTGACGGCGGACTGCAAATGAACATTCAGGAGCTGGGTACGATCATGGAACAGAAAGCTCCGGTGAAGATTATCTGCCTGAACAACAATTATCTCGGCAACGTGCGCCAATGGCAGGCTATGTTCTTTAATCGCCGTTATTCATTTACTCCGATGCTGAATCCGGATTACATGAAAATCGCTTCCGCCTACGATATTCCTTCCAAACGTGTCTTTTCACGGGAAGAATTGAAAGCGGCCATCGACGAAATGCTCTCGACAGACGGGGCGTTCCTGCTCGAAGCCTGTGTGGTAGAAGAAGGCAATGTCCTCCCGATGACCCCTCCGGGCGGTTCAGTCAATCAGATGTTGCTGGAATGTTAATCCTTAATTTAGAAAGTTATGAGTGATAAGACATTATATACGATTATAGTTCATTCTGAAAATATAGCCGGATTGCTGAATCAGGTGACCGCTGTATTTACCCGTCGGCAAATAAACATCGAGAGTTTGAACGTTTCTGCTTCTTCCATTAAAGGAGTACATAAATATACGATTACAGCGTGGACTGATAAGGACACTATCGAAAAGGTGGTGAAGCAGATCGAAAAGAAGATTGATGTGATTCAGGCGCACTATTTTACGGAAGACGAGATTTATTTCCATGAGATAGCCTTATATAAGGTATCTACTCCTGCTTTTCAGGAGACTCCGGAAGCATCTAAAGTGATCCGCAGATATAATGCCCGCATTGTAGAGGTGAATCCGGTATTCTCTATCGTCGAGAAGAACGGCATGAGTGAAGAGATTACTTCCCTTTACGAAGAACTTCGGGCTTTGAAATGTGTGCTGCAGTTTGTCCGTTCGGGCCGTGTGGCTATTACTACCAGCTGTTTCGAACGTGTGAATGAGTTCCTGGACGGACAGGAAGCGAAGTATAAGCAAAGTAAAAAGGAACAGGAGTAATGAGTGAAGAAAATAAAATAGGGACTTATCAGTTTGTGGCAGAGCCGTTTCACGTAGATTTTAACGGCCGTCTGACCATGGGCGTGCTGGGAAATCATCTGCTGAATTGCGCAGGTTTTCATGCCAGCGACCGTGGATTTGGTATTGCTACGCTGAACGAGGACAATTACACATGGGTGCTTTCCCGCCTGGCTATCGAGCTGGATGAGATGCCTTACCAGTACGAGAAGTTCTCGGTTCAGACATGGGTGGAGAATGTCTATCGTCTCTTTACCGACCGTAACTTTGCCGTCATTGACAAGGATGGAAAGAAGATCGGCTATGCCCGTTCCGTATGGGCGATGATCAATCTGAATACCCGTAAGCCTGCCGATCTGTTGGCATTGCATGGAGGAAGCATCGTCGATTATATATGCGATGAACCTTGCCCGATAGAAAAGCCTTCGCGTATCAAGGTGACAAGCAATCAGCCTGTTGCGACGCTGACGGCAAAATACAGTGATATCGATATTAACGGACACGTAAACAGTATTCGTTATATCGAGCACATACTTGACTTGTTTCCGATAGAACTGTATCAGACGAAACGTATCCGCCGGTTTGAAATGGCGTATGTGGCTGAAAGTTATTTCGGAGATGAACTCTCTTTCTTCTGTGATGAGGTGAGTGAAAACGAGTTTCATGTAGAGGTGAAGAAAAACGGCAGCGAGGTAGTATGCCGTTCCAAAGTGATATTTGAATAATATAGAGTATAAAATCAATTAATAACAGATGGCGCAAGTCATCAAAACAAAAAAACAAAAAAAAATGGCACAGTTGAATTTTGGCGGAACTGTAGAAAATGTAGTTATCCGTGATGAATTTCCATTGGAAAAAGCTCGTGAAGTATTGAAAAATGAAACAATCGCTGTAATCGGTTATGGCGTACAAGGTCCTGGACAGGCTCTGAACCTTCGTGATAACGGTTTCAATGTAATCGTTGGTCAACGCCAGGGAAAGACATATGACAAAGCGGTAGCTGACGGATGGGTTCCGGGTGAAACTTTGTTCGGTATTGAAGAAGCTTGCGAAAAAGGTACGATCATTATGTGCCTGTTGTCTGATGCAGCGGTAATGTCTGTATGGCCTACTATCAAGCCTTACCTGACTGCAGGAAAAGCTCTTTATTTCTCTCATGGTTTTGCTATTACATGGAGTGATCGCACAGGTGTAGTTCCTCCTGCAGATATCGACGTAATCATGGTTGCTCCTAAAGGTTCGGGTACATCCTTGCGTACTATGTTCCTTGAAGGTCGCGGCTTGAACTCTTCTTACGCTATCTATCAGGATGCAACAGGCAACGCTATGGACAGAACAATCGCATTGGGTATCGGTATCGGTTCAGGTTATTTGTTCGAAACAACTTTCATCCGCGAAGCTACTTCCGACCTGACAGGCGAACGTGGTTCATTGATGGGAGCTATCCAGGGTCTGTTGCTGGCACAATACGAAGTGTTACGTGAAAACGGTCACACTCCTTCCGAAGCATTCAACGAAACTGTAGAAGAGCTGACTCAGTCATTGATGCCGTTGTTTGCAAAGAACGGTATGGACTGGATGTATGCTAACTGCTCTACTACAGCTCAACGTGGTGCTCTCGACTGGATGGGCCCCTTCCACGATGCTATCAAACCGGTAGTTGAAAAGTTGTATCACAGTGTGAAGACTGGTAACGAAGCACAGATTTCAATCGACTCTAACTCCAAACCGGATTATCGTGAGAAACTGGAAGAAGAACTGAAAGCATTGCGCGAAAGCGAAATGTGGCAGACTGCCGTGACAGTTCGTAAACTTCGTCCGGAAAATAATTAATCAGACTTATACTATATAAGTTTTTCAAAAGGCGGGAAAAGCGTATTTTCCCGCTTTTTCTATGTAGATACCGGTCTTTTGAGTAATAGAAAAAGGATGAAAGTAGAAAAAAAGATTAAAAGATACTGATAATATAGGTGAAAAAGAGCATTTATGATTACCTTTACGGCAACAAATAAAACAGAATAGGCAATGAAGAAACTTTTTACTTACAGAAGATCGATACGTATGAAGATGATTTCTTCTTTAATAAATAGTATATCAGAATGTTACATTAAAAGATATTTAAGTTATTCTCTACCGAATGGTAGCTGTAATACCATTTCAAGTCCTTTTTATATTTCGTGTTCCATTAGTGATTCGTTGATATGATGCAGAATTTTATTCTGTAGCAGGAAAAAGTATGCGTTAAATTGAATTTAAGACAGAGCTTTTGGAACAGAATTTAGTGGGAAAATAACATTGTTTGTTTTGTTTGTAAATGGGAGTCCTCTTTCGTGAGAAAGGGGGCTTCTTTTTTTATCCCGATGATTCAGGAGGATACCGCTTCCTGCCGGATATACTGTATCAGTTTCCGGTAGAACGCATGCTTGGTAAGAGTGGTTGCATCTCCCAAAATCACAAGTTTCATCCGGGCGCGGGTAATGGCTACGTTCATTCGTCTTAAATCATTCAGAAAACCGATCTGTCCGTCCTCGTTCGCCCGGACGAGGCTGATAAAGACGACATCCCGTTCCTGTCCCTGAAAGCCGTCTACCGTGTTGACCGTGATGAGGCTGCGGAAAGGGCGGAGAAAACTGCTTCCTCTGATTTTACTTCTCAGGTATTGCACTTGCGCCTTGTAGGGCGAAATCAGACCAAAGTCGATGCTCTCGTCCAGGATGCGTGCTTTGCCGATCCGGCTGATATAGGCTTCCAGTTCTTGCAGTAACAAGTTGGCTTCCTGCTTGTTGATGCGCCCGAAGCTCTCGCCTACAAACTCTTCGTGGAAGTCCATTTCCGAGGTATCTATCCAGTTCATGGGAGTGTCGAAGTCAAGGATACCCCGGTTGCGCACTTCCGGTGCGGCTTCCAGTTCTCCGTTGTAGAACCATTCGGAGGGAAAGCGCATGATTGCTTCGTGCATCCGGTATTGCACTTTGAGCAGCGAGACGGCAGAAGGTTTTTGCTGCACGACCTTTTCCATTAGAGTGTGGTCCAGTCCGCCACGGGCGGCTTCGATACATTTGATTGTAGGAGGGAGCTGGCAATGGTCGCCGGCAAGAATCACACGGTCGGCCTTTCGGATGGCGATCCAACAGGCGGCTTCGAGTGCCTGGGCGGCTTCATCGATAAATAAGGTGGGGAAACGCCGTCCGTTGAGCAAACGGTGATTGCTGCTGACCAGCGTGGAAGCAATCACACGGGCACTGTCGAAAAGATCGGCGTTGATCAGGATTTCCAGTTCGGTGGCACGGTCGCGGAGGCGGCTCATCCGGCTGCGCATTCCTTCCCTTTCGGAGTAACTTCCCCGACGCATCCGGCTGCCCATTTCACGGATCGATTTTCGGATTCCCCAAAGTTCGGGGTAGGCCGAATGATTCTCAAAGCGGCGTTCGTAAGTGAAAGAAAGCATTTTGTCATTAACACGTGTAGGGTTACCAATGCGGAGGACAGGCACACCCCGGTCTACCAGTTTCTCGCAAATCCAGTCCACAGCCGTATTACTTTGGGCGCAGACCAGCACCTGCGGTTCGCGGTGAAGCGTTTCGTAAATGGCTTCCACGAGCGTGGTAGTCTTTCCGGTTCCCGGAGGGCCGTGAACGATGGCGACATCGCGTGTGCATAACACTTTGTTTACGGCTGTTTCCTGCGTGCTGTTCAGCCACGGGAAACGGACGGGATATAATTCGCGGAATCCCGGCTTTTGTGTTCCCAGCAAGGTGTCCCGGAGTTCGGCAAGGCGGTTGCCCTTAGCGCGGATTGTGTCTTCCAGCGCTTCGAACATGGCACGATAGGACGTTTCATCGAAATAAAGTTGTACACCCAGCACCTCTTCCGTTTGCAGTTCCAGCAAGGCGCCCGCACTGGGAAGCACGACCACCATCCGTTCGTCGTCCGCATAACTCACCGTTGCAATGAAATTCATGTAATTCACTTTTCCGTCAAATGACTGCCGGAAAAAGCAGACGGGACGACCGAATTCGAAGGAATGCTCGATTTCTTTATTTTCGGTGCGTGTAATATCTATTACAAGTTGATTTAGAGAATTATAGTAACTTCGACCGGGAGAGGCGGGATACCAGCACAGACCACGTTTCACTTTGCGGGCGACACCCATTGTTTCAGTCTGCCGCTTGAATTCCTCCTTTTCGTGTTCATACTCCATGCGTAGCAGGAGTTGCTGTTGCTGAAGGTCGATGATTGGACTTTTCGGATGATTATTCATAATAGACGCAAAGGTAATAAATCTTCTTCCTGAGACGAAAATATATTTCATTTTGTTAAACATTCCTCGAACGCCGTTCGTTATTTTTATAGATAGACTAAAAAAAATAAAAGCAATATGGTGTATGATTTGACTATGTTAGAGGCTTTTTATTCTGCTTATAAAGGAAAAGTGGAACACGTGCGGGCTGTTTTGAAACGCCCATTGACGTTAGCCGAGAAGATTCTGTATGCCCATCTGTTCAATGAGGGCGATCTGAAAAACTACAAGCGGGGTGAAGACTACGTAAATTTCCGTCCCGACCGCGTCGCTATGCAGGACGCGACTGCCCAGATGGCATTGCTTCAATTCATGAATGCAGGAAAAGAAAAAGTGGCTGTTCCCTCCACCGTGCACTGTGACCACTTGATACAAGCGTACAAAGGAGCAAAGGAGGACATTGCTACGGCAACCAAAACAAACGAAGAAGTTTACGACTTTTTGCGCGATGTATCCTCTCGTTACGGCATCGGCTTCTGGAAGCCGGGCGCCGGAATCATTCACCAGGTAGTGCTCGAAAATTACGCTTTCCCCGGCGGGATGATGGTAGGAACCGACTCTCACACTCCGAATGCCGGAGGACTGGGCATGGTGGCCATCGGCGTCGGCGGTGCGGATGCCGTAGACGTGATGACGGGTATGGAATGGGAACTGAAAATGCCAAGGATTATCGGTGTCCGCCTGACCGGAAAACTGAGCGGCTGGACTTCCCCGAAAGATGTGATCCTGAAACTTGCTGGGATTCTGACCGTAAAAGGAGGAACGAACTCCATCATCGAATATTTCGGACCGGGAACAGCTTCCCTGTCGGCTACCGGCAAAGCGACCATTTGCAATATGGGTGCGGAAGTAGGAGCTACCACTTCGCTTTTCCCGTTCGACGGGCGCATGGCTACTTATCTGAGAGCCACCGGCAGGGATCGCATCGTGGAACTGGCGGAAGCCGTGGACTGTGAGCTCCGTGCGGACCAACAGGTGACGGACGAACCGGAAAAGTACTACGACCGTGTCATCGACATTGACTTGTCCACGCTCGAACCTTATATCAACGGCCCTTTCACACCGGATGCCGCTACCCCTATCTCTGAATTTGCAGAAAAAGTATTACTGAACGGCTATCCGCGTAAGATGGAAGTCGGACTGATCGGTTCGTGTACCAACTCTTCTTACCAAGATCTCAGCCGTGCCGCATCCCTTGCAAGGCAGGTGAAGGAAAAGAATCTGAGTGTGGCTTCCCCGCTGATTATCAATCCGGGTTCCGAGCAAATCCGCGCTACTGCCGAAAGAGACGGAATGATGGATGACTTCATGCAGATCGGCGCCGTGATCATGGCAAATGCCTGCGGTCCTTGCATCGGTCAGTGGAAACGTCATACGGACGACCCGACACGGAAGAACTCGATCGTCACATCCTTCAACCGTAACTTTGCCAAACGTGCGGACGGCAATCCGAACACATACGCCTTTGTTGCTTCTCCCGAACTGACGATGGCACTGACCATTGCCGGTGATCTTTGCTTCAATCCGCTGAAAGACAGACTGATGAACCATGACGGCGAGAAAGTGAAACTGGCCGAACCCGTAGGAGATGAACTCCCCTTGAGAGGTTTCACCTCCGGCAATGAAGGCTATATCACCCCCGGCGGGACGAAAACAGCGATCAACGTCAACCCGGCTTCTCAACGCCTGCAACTGCTGACTCCTTTCCCCGCTTGGGACGGACAAGATATACTCAATATGCCCCTGCTGATTAAGGCGCAGGGCAAATGTACTACCGACCATATTTCGATGGCGGGACCGTGGCTGCGTTTCCGCGGACATTTGGAGAATATTTCGGATAATATGCTAATGGGAGCCGTGAATGCGTTCAATGGCGAAACGAACAACGTGTGGAACCGTTCGACAAACACCTACGGAACCGTTTCGGGCACAGCCAAAATGTATAAATCCGAAGGAATCCCCTCTATTGTCGTGGCCGAAGAAAACTATGGAGAAGGCTCCAGTCGCGAGCACGCGGCAATGGAACCCCGTTTCCTGAATGTGCGTGTGATTCTCGCCAAGAGCTTCGCCCGTATCCACGAAACGAATCTGAAAAAGCAGGGCATGCTTGCCCTTACCTTTGCAGACAAAGCGGATTATGACAAGATACAGGAGCACGACCTCCTTTCAGTCATCGGCTTGCCGGACTTTGCTCCGGGACGGAATCTGACCGTCGTTCTCCATCACGAAGACGGAACGAAAGAGAGTTTTGAAGCGCAACATACATACAACGAACAGCAGATTGCCTGGTTCCGTGCCGGCTCTGCCTTGAATGCCAGATAATTAAAATGATAGAAATGAACAAAATAACCATGCAAAAAGATGGTACGCTATCGGTGCCCGATGTGCCTGTCGTACCTTATATTACCGGAGACGGAGTAGGAGCGGAAGTGACTCCGTCGATGCAGTCCGTTGTGAACGCGGCTGTTCAGAAAGCATACGGCGGCAAACGTCGGATTGAATGGAAAGAAGTGCTGGCGGGCGAACGCGCTTTCAACGAGACAGGTTCGTGGTTGCCGGATGAAACGATGAAGGCTTTCCAAGAATATCTGATCGGCATCAAGGGGCCGCTGACGACCCCTGTCGGCGGTGGAATCCGTTCTTTGAACGTGGCTTTGCGCCAAACTCTGGATTTGTATGTTTGTCTGCGTCCGGTCCGTTGGTATCAAGGCGTTCATTCTCCGGTGAAAGCACCGGAAAAAGTGAACATGTGCGTGTTCCGTGAAAATACGGAGGATATATATGCAGGAATCGAGTGGGAGGCAGGTACTCCCGAAGCCGAAAAGTTCTATCAATTCCTGAAAAACGAGATGGGAGTGACGAAAGTCCGCTTCCCCGAGACCTCTTCTTTTGGAGTGAAACCTGTTTCCCGTGAGGGCACGGAACGTCTTGTGCGGGCTGCCTGCCAGTATGCGCTCGACCATCATCTGCCTTCCGTGACACTGGTGCACAAAGGAAACATTATGAAGTTCACCGAAGGAGGCTTCAAGAAATGGGGCTATGAGCTGGCGCAACGTGAGTTCGGCGACGCCTTGGCAGACGGCCGGTTGGTGATAAAGGACTGCATCGCCGATGCTTTCCTGCAAAATACATTACTGATTCCCGAAGAATATTCCGTGATTGCCACGCTGAACCTGAACGGAGACTACGTTTCCGACCAGTTGGCGGCAATGGTAGGCGGCATCGGCATTGCTCCGGGAGCAAATATTAACTACAAGACGGGGCACGCCATTTTTGAAGCGACTCATGGAACCGCCCCCAACATTGCCGGAAAGGATGTCGTGAATCCTTGTTCTATCATTCTTTCGGCGGTGATGATGCTTGAATATCTGGGATGGAAAGAAGCGGCCGCGCTTATCGAAAAGGCGTTGGAACAGAGTTTCCTCGATGCCCGTGCCACGCACGATCTGGCTCGCTTTATGCCGGGAGGTACATCCCTGTCTACCACCGCTTTCACACGCGAAATTGTGGAAAGAATCGAAAAGTAAATGTAACGATTAAAAACGAAGTATTATGAAGAAAGAGTATTTGATTTACAAGCTCTCCGAGGAGATGAAAGAGGCAACCCGGATTGACAATGAATTGTTCCCCAAGTTTGACGTGAAGCGTGGACTGCGTAATGAAGACGGCACCGGTGTATTGGTAGGTCTGACAAAGATTGGTAATGTGGTAGGTTACGAACGTATCCCCGGCGGCGGTCTGAAGCCAATTCCGGGAAAATTGTTCTATCGGGGCTACGATGTGGAAGACATTTCCCACGCCATCATCAAGGAAAAACGTTTCGGCTTCGAAGAAGTGGCTTATCTGCTGCTTTCCGGTCGCCTGCCGGACAAGGAAGAACTGGCTTCTTTCCGCGAACTGATCAATGACAATATGGCGCTCGAACAGAAGACGAAAATGAATATTATCGAGCTGGAGGGAAATAATATCATGAATATTCTTTCGCGCAGCGTACTCGAAATGTATCGTTTCGATCCCGATGCCGACGATACTTCCCGCGATAATCTGATGCGCCAGAGTATCGATCTTATCTCCAAGTTCCCGACCATCATTGCGTATGCTTATAATATGCTCCGCCATGCTACATTCGGTCGTTCCCTGCACATCCGTCATCCGCAGGAGAAACTCTCTATTGCCGAGAATTTCCTCTATATGCTCAAAAAAGATTATACGGAACTGGATGCCCGTACGCTCGACTTGCTATTGATTTTGCAGGCAGAACACGGCGGTGGTAACAACTCGACTTTCACGGTTCGTGTGACTTCTTCCACCGGAACAGATACATATTCGGCCATCGCCGCAGGTATCGGTTCGTTGAAAGGCCCGCTTCACGGAGGCGCGAATATCCAGGTGGCCGATATGTTCCATCACTTGCAGGAGAATATCAAGGACTGGAAGAGCGTGGACGAGATAGATACCTATTTCACACGAATGCTGAATAAGGAAGTGTATAATAAGACCGGATTGATTTACGGTATCGGTCATGCTGTTTACACGATTTCCGATCCTCGTGCGCTGTTGCTGAAAGAACTGGCTCGCGACCTTGCCCGTGAGAAAGGAAAAGAAGAGGAGTTCGCTTTCCTCGAACTGCTTGAAGAGCGTGCCATCGCTACTTTCGGACGTGTGAAGAACAACGGAAAGACGGTTTCCAGCAATATCGACTTCTATTCGGGCTTCGTATATGAGATGATTGGTTTGCCGCAGGAGATTTTCACTCCGCTGTTTGCCATGGCTCGTATTGTCGGCTGGTGTGCGCACCGCAATGAGGAACTGAACTTCGAAGGCAAACGCATTATCCGTCCGGCTTATAAAAATGTTCTTGATGATCTGGCTTATATCCCCATCAAGAAACGCTGATAAGAACAAATCCTTTTATGCAATAATAACTAACCTCAGACGTACATCTCGGTAATCCCTGCATGTACGTCTTGGTAATCCCCAGTTGTACATCTTGGTAGTACCCGGTTGTACGTCTGGGGTGACTTGTTTCAGGAAGAACATCCGATGTTCATTTAACATTTAACACTTTGCGGTTGCTGTATTTTTCATCCGATGGAGGCTAAGGCATTTATCGTTGGTAGAAAGGGCACAGCCTGGCAGGTAGAAACGCCCTTTTAACGCTACGTTAAAAGGGCGTTTCTACAACCGATGAATTATACATTCTATTTCTTTGGATATCAGTGAACTATGATCTTTCCCTTTGCTGGAGGAGAGATTATGGACAGGTGACCTGTTGAGAACAAACTTGTTATTTTAATAATTACCGTCGATTGCGTCTTTGCTGCTATTATTGGGATAAGGTATAATGTCTATTAAATCAAAATACATTAAGCGTGTTTTTAGATGCGTTCCGGTTTCAAAGCCTGTATATTCCACTTCTTGCGCTTCCGTAGAGAAAAGGTATTTGAAACCGTTTTTCAGATAATAGTTCAGAGGAATATTTTCATTGTAAGCGTCAACAATTAAAAAGCGACACCCTGTTTTGTTTCCCGCATCAATGAACCATGATTTTATGAAAGTCATCAGATCACTGCCTATGCCCTGATGCTTGTATTCTTTATTGATTCCAAGTCTGCCGATTAATACACCCGGATAGCGGTGCATTTGTTTGGCTCGGGGAATGTCTTTCTGAACTTTCTTTTCCCTGCTGTTGGGGAGGATATTTACTCTGATACTATCGTTAGAAACAGTGAAGGCACATACTATGTCCGAAGGCTTTTTATCTGAACGAAAACAGTAACTTTTTCCTAATAGCTGTGCATTATAGAGAGGAGCATCGTTATGAAAGAAGTCGTCTAAGTCTTGGTGCCCACATGAGAAAGGGTCACATTCTTTAATCGTATCTTCATCAAGTACGGCAAAAGTACATTTCTCAAAAAGAAATCCCATGTTTTATAACATTTTAGCCTTTTTGAGCACAGCACGGGCTTCCAGCACATGTTTGCTGAAGTCTTGTTTGTTTTGATTTTTATAAGCCTTGTCCGCTGCCTTAACGAAGTGTTCCGCTTCTTTTCCTTTTAAGGTCGGTATGGCTTTAATTTCCATTGCCATTGCTTTTTCTATTATTTAGTTCATAACCAACTGCAAAGATAGCTGATTTTTAATGAATAAACAAAGAATGCCGGAAGTCTGTTGTCGTTTGATCTGTTTTTTATTTGAGTTATTTTTGTGACCATTCTTTTCTTTTTTTGTTATTTTTGTGAATCTCAAAAGAAAATCAAGATGAGTATAGCTGCCTTTAATCTATTTTTGGGCGTCATGAGTCTGACCGCTCTGATTGTTTTCATCGCCCTCTACTTTGTGAAAGCCGGTTACGGGATATTTCGCACCGCCTCCTGGGGAGTTGCCATTTCCAACAAGCTGGCGTGGATACTGATGGAAGCCCCCGTATTTCTGGTCATGTGCTGGATGTGGATACACTCGGAACGTCGTTTTGATCCGGTCATACTGACATTCTTTGTCTTCTTTCAGATTCATTATTTTCAGCGCGCCTTCGTCTTTCCCCTGCTACTGACCGGAAAGAGTAAAATGCCGCTGGCAATCATGTCGATGGGAATCCTGTTCAATCTATTGAACGGCTATATGCAGGGTGAATGGATATTTTATCTCTCACCCGAGGGAATGTATCATTCCGGCTGGTTCACTTCCGCATGGTTTATTGCGGGCAGTCTGCTTTTCTTTGCGGGCATGTTGATGAACTGGCATTCGGACTATATCATCCGCCATTTGCGCAAACCGGGGGATACCCGTCATTATCTGCCACAAAAAGGGATGTACCGCTATGTCACTTCCGCCAATTATCTGGGCGAAATCATTGAATGGGCAGGCTGGGCAATACTGACTTGTTCACTATCCGGACTTGTATTCTTCTGGTGGACAGTGGCCAATCTCGTCCCCCGTGCCAATGCAATCTGGCATCGCTACCGTGAAGAATTTGGCTCGGAAGTAGGCGAACGCAAACGTGTATTTCCTTTTATCTATTGATTTGAAATAAATTATCTATTGACATAAAATAGCGTACTATGGAATCTAAACTTTTCACCCCTGTTACTTTCGGTCCATTGACGCTGCGGAATCGTACGATCCGCTCTGCCGCTTTTGAAAGCATGTGTCCCGGTAACGCCCCTTCACAAATGCTGCTCGATTACCACCGCTCGGTGGCTGCGGGCGGAGTCGGGATGACGACTGTAGCCTATGCAGCCGTGACACAAAGCGGACTTTCCTTCGACCGTCAGTTGTGGCTGCGTCCGGAAATCATTTCCGGTTTGCGTGAAGTGACCGGAGCTATACACACGGAAGGTGCGGCAGCAGGCATCCAGATAGGGCACTGCGGAAATATGTCCCATAAAAAGATTTGCGGAACCACTCCCATTTCAGCTTCTACCGGTTTCAATCTCTATTCTCCTACATTCGTGCGTGGCATGAAGAGAGAAGAGTTGCCGGAGATGGCCAGAGCCTACGGACGGGCTGTCCACTTGGCACGGGAAGCCGGCTTCGACGCCGTCGAGGTACACGCCGGACACGGATATCTGATCAGCCAGTTCCTGTCTCCCTACACCAATCACCGGAAAGACGACTACGGCGGCTTGCTCCAAAACCGGATGCGCTTTATGGAAATGGTGATGAACGAGGTGATGACAGCGGCGGGAAGCGACATGGCAGTCATTGTAAAAATGAATATGCGCGATGGCTTCAAAGGCGGCATGGAAACCGATGAATCTCTGCAAGTGGCCAAACGCCTGCTGGCATTGGGCGCGCACGCATTGGTACTGAGCGGAGGATTCGTCAGCAAGGCCCCGATGTACGTCATGCGGGGAGCGATGCCGATTCGTTCGATGGCTTACTACATGGACTGCTGGTGGCTGAAATACGGAGTCCGGATGTTTGGAAAGTGGATGATTCCGACCGTTCCTTTCCGGGAAGCCTATTTCCTGGAGGATGCACTGAAATTTCGGGCGGCACTTCCGGAAGCCCCGTTGATTTATGTGGGCGGACTGGTGTCCCGCGAAAAGATAGATGAAGTATTGGATGCCGGCTTCGATGCCGTCCAGATGGCACGTGCGTTGCTCAACGAACCGGAGTTTGTCAACCGGATGAGGCGGGAAGAGCAGGCGCGCTGTAACTGCGGACACAGCAACTACTGCATCGGGCGGATGTACACAATCGAAATGGCCTGCCACCAACATCTGAAAGAAAAACTGCCTCCCTGCCTGCAACGGGAGATTGAAAAACTGGAAAAGCAATGAGTGAAGAGAAATGGGCAATCATCACCGGTGCCGACGGCGGCATGGGAACGGAAATAACCCGTGCCGTAGCCGAAGCCGGTTACCATATTATTATGGCTTGCTATCGTCCGTCCAAAGCGGAACCGATACGGCAGCGTCTAGTGAACGAGACAGGAAACGCAAACATGGAAGTCATGGCAGTCGATCTGTCTTCTATGGCATCGACAGCTTCTTTTGCCGATCGGATTGTGGAGCGTCATCTCCCCGTTTCCCTGCTGATGAATAACGCCGGAACAATGGAAACCGGACTTCACATCACCGACGACGGCTTTGAACGAACGGTCAGTGTGAACTATCTGGGGCCGTACCTGCTTACCCGGAAACTCCTTCCGGCATTGACATGCGGAGCCCGTATTGTAAACATGGTTTCTTGCACGTATGCGATCGGACACCTCGATTTTCCCGATTTCTTCCGGCAGGGAAGAAAGGGAAGTTTTTGGCGAATCCCTGTTTACAGCAATACCAAACTGGCTTTGATGCTGTTTACGATCGAACTTTCGGAACGCCTCCGTGAAAAAGGAATCACTGTCAATGCCGCCGATCCCGGCATTGTTTCTACCGACATCATCACTATGCACCAGTGGTTTGACCCTCTGACGGATATCTTTTTCCGCCCCTTTATCCGCACGCCGAAGAAAGGGGCTTCCACTGCCGTCGGCCTCTTGCTGGATGAGGCAGTGGCCGGAGTCAGCGGACAGCTTTATGCGAGCAGCCACAGGAAGCAGCTGTCCGAAAAATACCTCTGCCATGTGCAGCAAAAACAACTGTGGCAGGAAACGGAACAGGCTTTGGAACGCTGGTTGAAATAATACTGTTTTTATTTAATTTATGCTGTGATTACTTATTTTTAGGTATTGTATATCTCCGGATATCTTCTTTTTGTTGATCTATTTTTACCAATAGATGGGGATTGTCCCGCATCTCTATTTGTCACTACCTTTGTATCGTTTTAGAATTCGTTATCGGAACTATATAGTAGGTATTAAGTAAATAGAGTAAAAAGAGATGATCAATAAAAGTTTTCTGGTTTTTCTTGCGTTCTTATTTTCAGTGTCAGCATTTTCTCAACATGGGCGATCCGGAGGGATGATTTCCGGAAGAGTGATTTCTACTGTAGAAAAAGAAGTGGTGGACTTTGCGACTGTATATCTGAAAGGGACGAACAGAGGAGCGACTACAGATGAAAAGGGATTGTATCACTTGAAAGCGGCAGCAGGCGACTACACTCTGGTTGTATCGGCCATTGGGTATACGACAGTAGAAAAGAAAGTGACACTGAAAGCCGGTGAAAGAATAAGGGTCAATGTAACGATTGCTCCGCAGGTGACGGAACTGAATGAAGTGGTAGTGTCCACTTCTGCAGTGAGCCGGGTAAATAAATCTGCCTTTAATGCGGTGGCAATTGATGCGAAAGGTCTGCATAACAGTACACAAAACCTTTCTGATGCCTTGGCAAAAGTTCCGGGACTCAAACTTCGGGAAGCCGGAGGAGTGGGGTCGGATATGATTCTTTCGCTGGACGGATTTTCCGGCAAGCACGTCAAGCTGTTTATTGACGGAGTGCCGCAGGAGGGCGTAGGAAGTTCTTTCGGACTGAACAACATTCCCATTAACTTTGCTGACCGCATCGAAGTGTACCGTGGTGTAGTGCCTGTCGGGTTCGGGACGGATGCCTTGGGCGGAGTTATCAATATCGTAACCAATAAAAACCGGAAAAACTGGTTTCTGGACGCATCCTACTCTTACGGCTCGTTCAATACACATAAATCGTACGTCAACTTCGGACAGACCTTCAAGAATGGACTGACTTACGAAATCAACGCTTTCCAAAACTATTCTGACAACAGTTACTATGTGGATACCCCTGTCGAAGAGTTTTATGAAGGCGGCGGCTCGGCTATCAATACGGACAAGGTAGAACATGTGAAACGCTTTCATGACAACTATCACAACGAGGCTGTTGTCGGCAAAGTAGGGCTGGTTGACAAGAAATGGGCGGATCGTCTGATGATCGGACTGACGTACTCGCGTATGTACAAAGAAATCCAGACAGGAGTGGTACAAAAGGTCGTATTTGGTGAAAAATATCGTAAGGGAAACTCTCTGATGCCTTCTCTGGAATATCGTAAACGTAATTTATTCGTCAGGAATCTGGACGTAGCATTCACAGCCAATTACAACCGGAACTTTACGAACAATGTCGATACGGCAACGTACCGTTTCAACTGGCTTGGTGAGAAAACCTCTCTGAAAGGGAGAAAAGGAGAACAGTCATATCAGGATATGAAGTCCGACAACGACAACTGGAACGCTACTTTTACCGCCAACTACCACATCGGCACTGCGCATACATTTGTGCTGAACCACGTCTTGAACACCTTTCATCGTGAAAATCACAACTCCGTTTCTGTCGATGAATCGAACGCTATCGCCAAAGTGACCCGCAAAAATATAACCGGATTTTCATACAGGCTGATGCCTTCGGAGCACTGGAATTTATCCGTATTCGGGAAATATTACAACCAATATAATGCGGGGCCCGTGTCCGCATCGACCAGTGGAACGAGTAACTACGTCCGTCTCACCAATAATGTAAGCTCTGTGGGATATGGCGCGGCCGGTACTTATTTCATCCTTTCGGGATTGCAGGCAAAACTTTCTTATGAGAAGGCTTACCGGCTGCCTACGAACGAAGAACTTTTTGGTGACGAAGACCTTGAACTGGGAAAAATAGGACTGAATCCGGAAAAAAGTGATAACCTCAATTTCAATTTGAGCTATAATCGCCAATTGGGTAAACACGGTCTGTATGTGGAAACCGGACTGATTTACCGGAATACTTCCGATTATATCTATCGCAGTATCGAAACAACGAGCAACCGTTCATACGGCTCTTACAGCAACTATGGAAGTGTTGAAACAAAAGGCTATCATATTTCCGCGCGTTATAATTACTCCTGCTGGGTCAGTATCGGCGGAAACTTTACACAAATGGACGTGCGTGACAATGTGGAGAAAACGCAGACCGGGCAGGAAAGTCTGACTTATGGCGCACGTATGCCGAACTTGCCTTACCGTTTTGCCAATTCGGACATCTCTTTCTTCTGGCGGAACCTCTGGAAGAAAGGAAATACGCTGACCGTTACCTATGACAATATGTATGTACATGGTTTTCCGCTTTACTCCGAAGCATTGGGAGCGGTGGAAACCAAAGACATAGTGCCTACACAGTTTTCACATAATCTGGGCATCACCTACAGTCTGAAGAATGGACGATATAACGTATCGTTCGAATGTAAAAACTTCACTGACGAAAAACTCTATGATAACTTCAGTCTCCAGAAAGCCGGTCGTGCCTTCTATGGGAAAGTGAGAGTGTACTTCGGCGGAAATTGAAACAGAAAGAATTTTAAACCTGAGAGAAATAAAAACAATTTGATTAACTACAAATACTCAAAAAAAGATGAAGAAGAATTTTTTGATGTGGAGCTTTGCAATGGCTCTGTTGACAGGTACGCTTTGTACCTCTTGTGATGAAACTGAGGGAGCCGTTGCTCCGGAAGAAACGCAATCCGTACAGAAGGGAATAGCTATTACCTATCTGCATGTGACTGACCAGATCATGAAAAACAGAGATGTCATCCGTGGCGAAAACTTTTTGGGAAATGGCGAGTACGTTACTTTCGCAGGTATTCTTGAAGCCAACAATAAAATTTATACCGCTCCTATTCCTATGGGACTAAGTGTATACGGGTCGGCTTTTGAAGATGGCAAGTGGGTGAAATATCCGGAACTGGTGAAAACCGAAGACGGAGGCAGCAACAGCTCCAGCTATGAGAAAGGGGAACTGCAGTGGACTCAGTACCCCAACGAAGCATGGGTGGCTATCTACAACGATGAAAACTTCAACAACCCGACGCTGATCAGGACGGACAAAATCAGTTATGCTTGCGGACGTATGCGTTCACAGTATTATCAGACGATTTGGGCTGCCGACAATGGAGACGTATATGTGTTTTCCCCGAGTTATGCCAAGATCATGGATGCCGACGTACAGAAAACCAACTTACCGGCAGGAGTGGTCCGCATCAAAGCTGGCGCGACTGACTTTGACAGCTATTACTGTAATCTGGAAGAACTCTCGGGCGGCAAGTCATTCCTGCGCTGCTGGCACATCACCGGAGACTATTTCTTGTTGCAGATGTACACAGGCGAAATTAACTCACGTGGCACGGGAGCTACGCGAATGGCTGTCTTCAAGGCGACAGGAAATGGGGATAAGGGAGAACTGTACTATGTAGACGGACTGCCTGAACCGGATCGTATCTCTTCTTTCTCCGGTACCCCGTTTTGTGAGAACGGCGTGGCTTATGTCGGCGTCATTCCCATTACTGCAGACGGAGAAACCAATCATCCGGCTATTTATAAAATTGATCCGGTTACTCATACGGCAACAAAAGGGCTGACTGTCAACGCTACCGGAATCACTGCGATAGGTAGACTTGCCAAGGATTCGCACTCAACTTACGTCGTATCGGCTACCGTAACATCGGCCAACAGTACAGCCAACTACTTACTGGCTACCTCGACTCTCGAAAGTGGCAGTGTAACTCCCGGCAACAATAACGGATTTGAAACTGCTACCGGTACTGCCTGGATTTTCTACAAAGACCAATATCTGTATCGCCTCCAATACAATCAGGGAAATGAAGGTGTAACCACAGCTTATGAACTGAATACAAACGGCGGTATTGCGAAACGTTCGAACGAATATACGATTACCCGCTTTACCACTTACGGTATTTTTGGAGAAAATATCATCTCTTCATCAGCTGTTGACGCTACTTTCACAGACTAAATGTTGAATATTCTTTGCCAATCATGAAATCAGCAAGGTTGTGCCAAAAGTAACCCATACAAATACAATGAGAAAGTTTTTTCGAAAAATTCATTTGTGGCTCTCAGTCCCCTTCGGAATAATAATCACGCTTATCTGTTTCTCCGGCGCCATGCTGGTGTTCGAGAATGAGGTAAATGAACTGATGTGGCCGGAACTTTACTTTGTGAAACAGGTTGAGGCAGCTCCGTTACCGGTTGATCAGTTGTTGGAAAAGGTGGCTGCCACGTTGCCCGACGATGTTTCTGTGTCAGGTGTCAGCATTTCCTCTGATCCGGAACGCACTTATCAGGTGAGTCTTTCCAAACCCCGCCGTTCTTCGGTGTATGTCGATCAGTATACGGGCGAGATTACCGGAAAGAATCAGCGCAGCGGTTTTTTTGCGTTTATGTTTCGGATGCACCGCTGGTTGCTGGATAGTATGAATCCGGGAGGTGAGGGGATTTTCTGGGGAAAGATGATTGTAGGCGTCAGCACTTTGATGTTTGTCGTAGTCTTGATTTCCGGAATCATTGTCTGGTGGCCGCGTACACGTAAGGCATTGAAAAATAGTCTGAAGATATCGGGCACGAAAGGCTGGAAGCGGTTTTGGTATGACTTGCATGTGGCGGGAGGAATGTATGCGCTGGTTCTTCTGCTGGCTATGTCGCTGACCGGACTGACGTGGTCTTTCACTTGGTATCGGACAGCCTTTTATAAAGTTTTTGGCGTGGAAGTGCAGCAGCAGGGCGGGCATGGGCACGGGCAGAAAGAAAGCACTTCCAAAGGAGATGCCCGACTGGCTTTGCAGGATGGAAAGCCGAAGGCTGAAACTGAAGGACGGGAGAATGCCGAAGAACGTGGAAGTGGCAGAAGAGGTCGTCCGGACAGGCCGCATCGAGAAAAACAGGAAGGCTTATCCGCAGATTATTCACAAAGTGAACGGCAGGAAGGCAACCTGCATGAGGGCGGCAGACATTGGAAACACCAGCAAACTGAACAGCCAAAGCCTGTTGTTTCTGCCTTTGCTTATTGGCAGGAAATATATGACAAGCTGAGTCTTCAGAATCCGGCATACAAACAGATCAGTGTTTCCTCCGGTACGGCTAGCGTTGCTTTCGACCGTTTGGGGAATCAACGTGCTGCTGACCGTTATTCATTTAATACGGAAAATGGTGAATTTACAGAGACGAGTCTTTATCAGCATCAGGATAAGGCAGGAAAAATACGCGGTTGGATTTACTCTGTTCATGTAGGCAACTGGGGAGGTATGACGACACGTATACTTACTTTTTTGGCTGCATTAGTGGGCGCTTCCTTGCCGTTGACCGGTTATTATTTGTGGATTAAGAAAATGATAAATAAGAGAAAGCGTGAAAAGACGATCGCTTTATCTGCCGCGGGGAAAAGAGATATTGCTTGAAAGAATGCCGGTATATCGGTTCGGACTCCTGGAAATAGTGATAGCTTTATTGAAACAAGAACGGTGGACCATTGAATCTCTCATTGCGTCCACCGTTCTTTATATTACCTTATATGAATGTATTACCTTTATTATATAGAAAGTTCTTTCAATACATTGACCAGATCTCTCTTGACCGGCTTATCATTCTTGATAGCTTTGCTGAATGGTACGTAGACGATTTCATCGTGCTCGATACCTATCATCACGTTGCGCTGGTCTTCCATGATAGCGTCGATGGCAGCGGCACCCAAACGGCTTGCCAGGATGCGGTCGTGAGCTGTAGGGCTTCCACCGCGCTGCAAGTGTCCTAAGATCGTCACACGCACATCGTATTGCGGGTATTCGTTTTTCACACGTTCCGCATAGTGCATGGCACCGCCTGTCAGTTCGCTTTCCGCTACCAGTACGATACTGCTATTCTTGGATTTGCGGAATCCGTTCTTGATAAATTCTTCCAGTTGGTCGACTTCCGTACTGAACTCCGGAATAATGGCTGCTTCGGCTCCCGAAGCAATGGCGCCGTTCAGAGCGAGGAATCCGGCGTCACGTCCCATCACCTCTACAAAGAACAGACGTTCGTGTGAAGTGGCGGTGTCACGGATTTTATCTACTGCATCCAGAATGGTGTTCAATGCGGTATCATATCCGATAGTGGTATCCGTGCCGTAAAGGTCGTTGTCAATCGTTCCCGGAAGTCCGATACATGGAACATCGAATTCCTGTGCGAAGATTCGGGCGCCTGTCAGCGAACCGTCACCACCGATGATCACCAAAGCATCGATGCCTTCTCTTTTCATATTATCATAAGCCAGCTGGCGGCCTTCCGGTGTGGTGAACTCCTTACAGCGGGCTGTTTTCAGGATGGTTCCACCCAGTTGGATGATATTACTTACGTTCTGGCTCTTGAACTCTTTGATTTCGCCTGTCACCAGACCTTTGTATCCTCTATATATACCTTTTACTTGTAGTCCGTTGTAGATAGCTGCACGTGTTACTGCGCGGATGGCCGCATTCATTCCCGGAGCATCACCTCCCGAAGTCAAAATACCGATACATTTAACTGTTCCCATAACAATCTTTCATTAATTAGTTTGACGTGGCAAATGTACAACAAAAAGTTGAAAGCAGTGTTTCATAAGTTTTTTTTCGTGTGTCGAAACCATTAAAAATATTCAAATTGTCTCTTCTATCTTTCTTTTTAATCTTTTATCAATAGCTGGATATGGTCATGTATTTTTTCCATCAGCCATTTGGGAGTGGAAGTCGCTCCGCATACGCCGATGGATTTCACATTCCGGAGTAAAGTGGGATCGATTTCTTTCTCATTATCAATCAGATGTGAGTTGGCGTTTACTTTCAGGCATTCTTCAAAAAGCATCTTTCCGTTCGAACTCTTTTTCCCGCTGACGAAGAAAATCAGATCGTGCGTTGCCGCAAATTCCCTGAGATTGGGCATACGGTTAGCTACCTGCCGGCAGATTGTATCGTAATATTCGAAAGTGGCATCCGGTGAAATGTGGAGTTTGATGTATTCTACAATCTCCTGAAACTCGTCCAGAGACTTTGTGGTCTGTGAGAAAAGGCGGATGCTTTTAGTGAAATCCAGCTTTTTGGCTTCTTCCGCACTTTCGATGACAATGGCTTGACCGCCGGTCTGCCCTACCAGTCCCAGCACTTCTGCATGACCGTTCTTGCCGTAGATCACAATTTGCTTTTCTTCAAAATCTTCCTTCCGGAACTCTTGTTTGATGCGCTTTTGAAGCCGCAGTACGACCGGACAGGTTGCATCGATGATTTCGATATTATTCTTGTGGGCGATCTGGTAAGTCTCCGGTGGCTCTCCGTGTGCGCGAAGCAATACTTTGGCATTGCGCAATTGTCTGAATTCATCACGGTTGATCGTAATCAGTCCCATTGCCTTCAGCCTTTCTACCTCCCGGCTGTTGTGTACAATATCTCCCAGGCAATAGAGCGTTTCTCCTTTTGCCAGTTCTTCTTCCGCCTTGTGGATGGCTGTGACCACGCCGAAGCAGAAGCCGGAACCTTCGTCTATCTCTACTTTAATCATACACTCGATTTCTATCCTCTATTCCTTTACTACTTTCCCGAATTGTTCCGACAGCCATTCCTTCTGCTGTTCGATGCTCAGATTGGAATTGTCGAGCAGCAGAGCGTCGTCCGCTTTGCGCAATGGGCTCACTTCACGATGCTGATCGATGTAATCCCGTTGCTTTACGTTCTCAAGAATTTCCTCGAAACTGCCTTCCTGGCCTTTTGCTTTCAGTTCGTCAAAACGGCGTTGGGCACGAATCTCCGGTGTGGCCGTAACAAATATTTTCAGTTCCGCATCCGGGAAAACCGTGGTTCCGATGTCCCGTCCGTCCATCACAATCCCTTTTTCTTTACCCATGGCCTGTTGCTGTGCTACCATCGCTTCGCGTACAAAATCGAGTGCGCTGATAGGGCTGACTTTGGACGAAACCCCCATTGTACGGATTTTATTCTCTACGTTCACCCCGTTGAGGTAGGTGTCCGGACGTCCCGTCTCCGGATTGGGGCGGAAAGTAATCCGGATATCCCGGATTGCTTCTTTCAGCTTCTCCGTATCGATAACGTCTCCGTTAAATATCCCGTTTTCAATACTATATAAGGTGACTGCGCGATACATTGCCCCACTATCTATATAAATGTATCCTACTTCGCGGGCGAGATCTTTGGCCATTGTACTTTTTCCGCAGGAGGAAAAGCCGTCGATTGCGATTGTTATCTTTTTCATATTATCTGCTTCTTATATTTGTCCGCCAAAGATACGCTTATTTTGAAAATCAGCCATAGATTTGACTGTAAAAGCAACTGAATGAGTATGAAAGAATTAAAAAAGTTAAAAAGCCGGATAAAAAGATACAAAGAAACGGACGGTTATCTGAAAATGTAGTATATTTGCCCAGAGACACATAGGAAGACACTTTTTTTTATTAATCATTATATTAACAAAATTATGGAAGTTAAAAAATCACCCAAGGCAGACCTGGAAGGAAAGAAATCCACATGGCTGCTGATCGGTTACGTGGTGGTATTGGCTTTTATGTTCGTGGCGTTCGAATGGACCCAGCGTGACGTGAAAATCGATACAAGCCAGGCTGTAGCTGATGTTGTTTTTGAAGAGGAAATCATTCCTATTACCGAAACCCCTGAACAAGCGACCCCACCACCACCCGAGGCACCGAAGGTGGCCGAATTGCTGGAAATTGTCGATGACCAGGCAGATATTGAAGAATCAACTACCATCCTTAATGAGGATAACACACCGAAAGTGGAAGTAAAATACGTACCGGTACAAGTAGTTGAGGAAGAGCCGGAAGAACAGACTATCTTCGAAGTTGTAGAAAACATGCCGGACTTCCCGGGTGGACAGGCAGCATTGATGCAGTATCTGGCTAAAAATATCAAATATCCGACTATCGCACAGGAAAATGGTACTCAAGGTCGTGTTATCGTACAGTTCGTTGTTAACAAAGACGGTAGTATCGTAGATGCAAAAGTTGTACGCAGTGTAGACCCGTATCTGGATAAAGAAGCTCTCCGTGTGATCAACACGATGCCGAAATGGAAACCAGGTATGCAGCGTGGTAAACCGGTTCGCGTTAAATTTACAGTTCCTGTAATGTTCAGATTGCAGTAATTTGTAACACTCATACATTTAAGAGGCTGCGAATGCAGCCTCTTTTTATTCATTAATCTTTGTTTTCATCATGTTTACAGCTTCTCAATTACTTGATAAAATAAACAACCACCTATCTGAAATTCAGATAACCCGGACTCCGGAAGGACTCTACGAACCAATCGAATACATCCTTTCTCTGGGAGGAAAGCGGATTCGTCCTGTATTGATGCTGATGGCATATAACTTGTATAAGGAAGATGTTTCATCAATTTACGATCCTGCTACCGGTATCGAAGTTTATCATAATCACACTTTGTTGCATGATGATCTGATGGATCGTTCGGATATGCGCAGAGGAAAACCGACTGTGCATAAGGTCTGGAACGATAACACAGCTATTTTGTCGGGTGATACCATGCTGATACTGGCTTTCCGGTATGTAGCCGGTTGTGCGCCCGAGCATTTGAAAGAAGTCATTGATTTGTTTAGTCTGACTGCGTTGGAAATTTGTGAAGGGCAGCAGTTGGATATGGAATTTGAGTCGCGCAACGATGTGGCGGAAGACGAATATATTGAAATGATTCGTCTGAAAACGGCTGTATTGCTTGCCGCAAGTCTGAAGATCGGTGCGATTCTGGCAGGAGCGTCTGCCGCTGATGCGGAGAATCTTTATAATTTTGGTATGCAGATAGGGGTTGCATTCCAGTTACAGGATGATTTGCTGGATGTTTATGGCGATCCGGAAGTGTTCGGAAAGAAAATCGGTGGAGACATCCTTTGCAATAAGAAGACATATATGCTGATCAAAGCACTGGAACGTGCAAACGGAGAACAGCTGGAAGAACTGAATCGCTGGCTGAATGCAGACAACTGTCAGCCGGCAGAAAAGATAGCGGCAGTGACGGAGATTTATAATCAGTTGACTATCCGCAGCGTTTGTGAAAACAAAATGCGCGAATATTATACGCTGGCTATGGAGAGTCTTGAAGCAGTTGCAGTTGCAGAAGAGAAGAAGAAAGAACTTAAGAATTTAGTGAAATTACTGATGTATCGGGAAATGTAGTAAAGTTGGTGGGAAATGCCTTACAGACGATTGCCAAATACGGATCAAGCCAGAGTACGGGCGCTGAAAGCAGCGGTCGAGAAGGGTGACGTGTATAATGTGCGGGACTTGGCTATCTCACTGAAAACATTATTCGAAGCCCGTAATTTTCTGCTGAAGTTTGAAGCTGCGCAGATTTACTATACCCAATGTTATGACAACCAGTCGAGAGCCAGTCGCAAGCATCAGGCAAATGTGCGGATGGCACGGCTGTATATATCCCATTTTATTCAAGTACTCAACCTCGCGGTGCTTCGCGATGAAATCAAATCGGTGCATAAAGAACTTTATGATCTTCCGGAAGCGAATGTGGTACCGGATTTATTAAGCGAAGCAGCTTTGGTAGAGTGGGGGAGAAAGATCATTGAAGGAGAGCAGCGGAGAACCTCACAAGGGGGAATCCCCATTTATAACCCGACTATTGCGCGCGTAAAAGTGCATTATGATATTTTTCTGGATAGCTACGAACGTCAGAAGAGTTACCAGTCCGCCACCAACCGGAGTCTGGATGAGCTGGCTTCGATGCGTGACCGGGCAGATGAACTGATTCTGGATATCTGGAATCAGGTAGAAACAAAATTCCAGGAAGTGAACCCCAATGAAGCCCGGTTGGAAAAATGTCGTGACTATGGGCTGGTATATTACTACCGCTCCAACGAAAAAGTAAAAGAAGAAAGCGAATTGTCATGTTAATAGATACTCATTCCCATCTTTTTTTAGAAGAATTTTCCGATGACCTGCCGCAGGTGATGGAACGTGCACGTCAGGCAGGTGTTTCGCGTATTTATATGCCCAACATTGACAGTACGACGATTGAACCCATGCTGTCGGTTTGCGCGGATTATCCGGATTTCTGTTATCCGATGATCGGACTGCATCCTACCTCGGTGAACGAGTCATACCGTCAGGAACTGTCAATCGTCCGGGAGCGTCTGGAAGCACCCAATAACTTTGTAGCCATTGGCGAAATTGGGCTTGATTTGTATTGGGATAAAACCTTTCTGAACGAACAACTGTACGTTTTTGAGAAACAGATAGAATGGGCGCTCGAATATAAATTGCCCATCGTGGTTCATTCGCGGGAGGCATTCGACTATATATATAAGGTAATGGAGCCCTATAAAAACACTGCTTTGACCGGTATTTTTCATAGTTTCACCGGAAATGCCGAAGAAGCGGCCCGGTTGCTTGAATTTGGCGGTTTCATGTTGGGAATCAATGGAGTGGTCACATTTAAAAAGTCCTCACTGCCGGATACTTTGCTGACAGTGCCTTTGGAGCGGATTGTGCTCGAAACGGATTCACCGTATCTGACCCCGGCCCCCAATCGGGGGAAGAGGAATGAAAGTGCGAATGTGCGTGATACGTTCCTGAAACTGGTAGAAATTTATCGGACCACCCCGGAGCACCTTTCACAAGCCACTTCCGAAAATGCGCTAAAAGTGTTCGGAATGGTCAAATAAGGTTCCAAAGGTTTTAAATTATATTAATTTGCAGTATTTATTTAAGATAAAAAAGGGATAATGCTTTAGGAAAAGAAAAAAAAGGATACATTTGTAGCTGAAAATGCGGAAAACTCATAAGGAGAGGTGCTCGAGTGGTTGAAGAGGCACGCCTGGAAAGCGTGTATACGCCAAAAGTGTATCCGGGGTTCGAATCCCCGTCTCTCCGCAGAACAAAAGTTGAAACGTGAAGTAAATACAATAAATAATAATCAATTAATTAATCTTAAAAATTAGACACACAATGAAAAAGTTATTTGCAATTGTTGCTGTGATTGGGGCCTTTACATTTGGCTCAATTCAACTTGCTCAGGCTCAAGACGCTCCTGCAGCAGAACAAACTGAACAACAAGCTGCTCCTGCTGCTGCTCAAGCTGCTCCGGCCGCTGCTCCTGCTGCAGAAGAAGGTGGTATTCACAAAGAAATCAAAGTTAAATTCATCGAAGGTACTGCATCTTTCATGAGTTTGGTTGCTATTGCTTTGGTTATCGGTTTGGCTTTCTGTATCGAACGTATCATCTATTTGAGCTTGGCTGAAATCAACACAAAAAAATTCATGGCATCTATCGAAGCTGCTTTGGAAAAAGGTGATGTTGAAGCTGCTAAAGACATCGCACGTAACACCAGAGGTCCTGTTGCTTCTATCTACTACCAGGGTTTGATGAGAATCGACCAAGGTATCGATGTAGTTGAGAAGTCAGTAGTATCTTACGGTGGTGTACAGGCTGGTTACCTTGAAAAAGGATGTTCTTGGATCACACTGTTTATCGCTATGGCTCCGTCACTCGGATTCTTGGGTACTGTAATCGGTATGGTGCAGGCATTTGATAAGATCCAGCAGGTAGGTGATATCTCTCCGACGGTTGTTGCAGGTGGTATGAAAGTTGCCTTGATTACAACTATTTTCGGTTTGATCGTTGCTTTGATTCTTCAGGTATTCTACAACTACGTACTTGCTAAGATTGAAGCTCTTACAAGCGAAATGGAAGACTCTTCTATCTCTTTGCTTGACATGGTAATCAAATATGATCTGAAATACAAAAAATAATTCGAAATGAGTAAGTTATCATATAAAGTATCGTATTACGCACTGTATGCGATGTTTGCCATCATCCTCATTGTCCTGGGGCTTTTCTACCTGGGTGGTGATGCTCAAGGAGCAGATGTCATTGCGGGAGTAGATCCTGAAATGTGGCAACCGGCAAACACAAATGCCTTACTGATGCTCATTTATGGGTTATTTGGTTTGGCTGTTGCTGCTACAGTAGTTGCTGCTGTATTCCAATTTGGAGCAGCTTTGAAAGATAGCCCTGCAAATGCAATTAAGTCATTGCTTGGTTTGGTTCTTTTGGTTGTTGTTTTAGTGATTGCTTGGGCTGCAGGTGATGGAACACCGATGAATATCCCAGGTTATGACGGTACTGACAACGTTCCTTTCTGGCTGAAATTAACTGATATGTTCCTTTATTCCATCTACATCTTGTTGTTTGTAACAATCGTTGCAATCATTGCAAGTGGCATAAAGAAAAAAATATCATAATCAATTGAGGATACTCAATTTAATAAGTAATTACAATGGCAAGAGGAAAAAGAAAAGTTCCTGATATTAACTCAAGTTCTACGGCGGATATCGCTTTCTTGTTGCTGATCTTCTTCTTGATTACAACATCAATGGATACGGACCGTGGTTTGGCAAGACTTTTGCCTCCACCACCCGAAGATCAAGATCAACAGAATACAGATAAGATCAAAGAACGTAACATTTTGCAGGTATACCTGAATAAGGATGATGCTTTGATGTGCGGTAATGATTATATCGGTGTTGAGCAACTAAGGGAAAAAGCTAAAGAATTTATTGCTAATGCCGGCAATGCAGAGCACATGCCTGAAAAGACACAGAAGAATGTGGAGTTTTTCGGTACGACTCTCGTTAACGACAAGCATGTAATTTCTTTGCAGAATGACCGTGGATCTTCTTATCAGGCATACATCAGCGTGCAGAACGAACTTGTTGCTGCATACAATGAATTGAGAGATGAACTGGCCCTTCAGAAATGGCAAAGACCTTATGCGGAATTGAACGACGAACAGCAAAAAGCAATTCGTGAAATCTATCCGCAGAGAATTTCTGAGGCAGAACCTAAAAAATACGGAGAAAAAAGGAAGTAAGTAATGGGAAAATTTAATAAAACTGGTAAACGTGAAATGCCGGCATTGAATACTTCTTCGTTGCCTGACCTTATCTTTACTTTGTTGTTCTTCTTTATGATTGTAACAACAATGCGCGAGGTAACATTAAAGGTACAGTTTACACTTCCGGTAGGTACTGAACTCGAAAAACTGGAGAAGAAATCGCTGGTAACATTCATTTATGTGGGTGAACCGACTCAGGAATATCGTGCGAAAATGGGTACTGAAAGTCGTATTCAGCTCAACGACAGCTATGCTGAAGTTGGCGAAGTACAAGACTTCATTTTCCAGGAACGTGCAAGTATGAATGAGGGTGACCAAGCTAAGATGACTGTGTCTCTGAAAGTAGACCAAAAGACTAAAATGGGTATTATCACAGACGTGAAGAATGCTCTTAGAAAATCTTACGCTTTGAAGATTAACTATTCTTCTACTAAACGTGGTGAGAAATAATTAGTTAATTGATATATAGAGAAGGGCGTCCAAGCAATTGGACGCCCTTTCTTTTTAGCTTCTCTTTTAGCTTCTCTGTTTATTATTCTTCGGCAGAGGCAGACTTTATGTCTGAACTTCGTCTGCCGGATATGATCTAAAATCTATCCGAAGTATGTTTCTTCCGATTCTTTTGTTTCTTTATTCTTTGACTCCGTAAACGATTGTATGGAGTTTATGTCTTATCCCTTCATAATCCTTTTCTGCATCCAGGTTGCCGTGTACCATGAGATACATAGGCAGGAAATCGTCTCCTTCTTTATACGGCGGCTGGTAGTAGTCTTTTTCCCACAGTGTAAATCCGTGGCGTTGGTAAAAGTTGATACGGCGTTTGGCCATCTCCTCTACCGGGCGTTCTACTTCCAGTACAATGGGGCGTTTCAGAAACTCACATAAATGCTCTAATGTGCGTTTTCCGTAACCTCCGTTGCGCAATGCCGGATTGGTAGCGAAGTGTTCTACGTAATAGAATTCATCGAAATCCCAATATGTGATAAAGCCAATGGGCAGGTCATCGTCAAAAATGATATTATTATGGAAGTTACCTATCCGGTCTGTATATTCGCGAAGATGTTCCAGTTCGCGATATTCTTCGGGTGGAAACGATTCGACGAGAAGCTCTTCCATAAATTTGTAATGTTGTACGTCCGATGTGGTGATCGGTTGAAATCTGATCATACGGTTTGGGTTTTAAGTTTGACAATATTGTTTTTTGTTGCTATACCCGGTATTGCTATACCAAATGTTATACTCTATCGGGTGTTATATTATATCAGTTATATGATACTATGAGATGTTACTATGTCAGGAGTCAGACAGGAATTCTAAAAGAAAAAGAATTCCTACATCTGCCTTTAATTAAGGGACATAGAACTCAATAATCCGCTGGATAGCACGCTGGCATACCGGGCAGAACTCAGGATATTCGTTCGTTTTCATGCGACAATTGAATGCCGGACGGTAAATACCTTTGGCTGAGTAACCGCCACCTTCATATACACCTACCGGATAGTTTTGATGTTGTGCTACAGGTGTGGGGACAGGCGTATTCGGTGCAAGCATATCTTCCCATTTCAAGGCAAAATTTACCCGTGTACTGATGTTCTGTTCCCACGGCTCTACATCCAGCGGATACGTGTCCGTCATTACATCGTCATCATAAAAATACTCATCCGCCAAGCCTCCGAAGCTATGTCCGAATTCATGGACCACTACAGGCTTGAACATCGGATGATGAGCGGTAGTCAGCGTATATGAGTTGTAAATTCCTCCGCCTCCGTACACATCCGTATTGGCAAGGATAATAATATGCTCATAAGGAATGCCGGCCAAAGCGTTGTGGATGGCCTTCACCCGACTTGTAGTCAGGTAACGGTCCGAGTAAAAAGTATCGAAATGAGAATGAACAGCCGTGTGTTTCCATTGATTTTCGCGGGGAACACTGACTCCGCTGTCAATCGACGGACTGGCTACAGCCACTATGTTGAACTTGTTTTTCATCGACCGGAACGGTTCGTGCGAAAACAGGCTCTCGCAGGCTTTCTGCGCATCCTGATAGAATAAATCCATTTCCTTTTCCGTGTAGCCTTCTGCCAGGATAGCGACATCTATGCACTCTTTTTCGTTACCGCTCTGAAGCATATACCGGTGTGGAGTGACGTGCGATGTTCCCCGTTTATGAATCAAGATATCGTCCGGACGGACAATGTGCTTGAAGCTGGTCATCACTTCCTTGCGGGGAGAGAACAGCACGATTTCTACCTCTGCCGGCTGTTTGGGGTAGGGAAGCAAGAATGTATTTTCGAAGCCTTTGGCTGTCTCCTTGGCTTCGTCGGTGGACAGCCACTCTTGAAACAGAGAAGAAAAGGAAGTCTTGTAGATACACTGTCGGGTGGCGAGATCTCTGACGATAATTTGCCCGTTGCCTTCGAGCGGAAGTTCGGACAAATGATGTTCACGACCTGCCCAGGAGGGAAGCTGAGACAGCTCGTCCAGATAGATCGCTTGCTGCTTATTGTTTCCGGTGAAGATATAATCTACCCGCAACGTCTTATTCTGAAAATAATCTGCAAAGTTTTGCGCATAACTTCCTGCCGAAATCAGGAAAAAAAGAAGAATACTGCAAATTTGTTTCATATAAATAGTATATTTATGTTTTTTACAAAGGTACAAACTATTGTTGACTTATTCGATATTTGCAAATAAAAGTAATAAATCATAGTATTTGTTGCCGAAAAATAGCTAACTTTGCATGAAAGATTCATTGATTAAAACAATTTGATTCAAAAATGGGACATCATCAATTAGATGCTTTAGATGAGCAAATTCTGAAATTAATAGCAGGGAACGCGCGTATTCCTTTTTTGGAAGTAGCAAGAGCGTGTAACGTTTCCGGGGCGGCTATCCACCAGCGCATTCAGAAGTTGACTAATCTGGGAATATTGAAAGGATCGGAATATGTGATCGATCCTGAGAAGATAGGATATGAAACTTGTGCTTATATTGGTATATATCTGAAAGATCCGGAATCCTTTGATTCTGTAACGAGAGCTTTGGAAGCCATTCCGGAAGTAGTAGAGTGTCATTTCACTACTGGTAAATATGATATGTTTATCAAGATTTACGCTAAGAACAATCACCATTTGCTGAGTATCATACATGATAAATTGCAACCTTTGGGGTTGGCGCGTACGGAGACATTGATCTCTTTCCATGAAGCCATAAAGCGGCAGATGCCGATTATGGTCGACATTGAAGACGAAGATTAATCGTACAGAATAAAATAGCTTACTGTTTCACGTAATCTACAAAAGCATACGGGCAGAGATGTTTCTCATCCACAGGATGAGCTTCTCTGCTTTTTTCGTGCCATTGAGCCGGAGATACTTCCGGAAAGAAGGCATCGGCTTCGGGAGCAACGTCATTTATTTCCGTCAGACAAAGTTCGTCGGCAAGAGGAAGTGCCTGCTGGTAGACGCTTGCGCCACCTATTATATAGACGTGCTCATCTTCCTTGCAGCTTTGCAGGGCGACTTCCAGCGACGGGAAGACTTCCGCACCGGGACATACCGTATCCGGACGGGTGGATAACACAACGTTTCTGCGATTGGGCAACGCACCTTTCGGCAGCGATTCGAAGGTTTTTCTTCCCATTATGATGGTGTTTCCGGTAGTCAGTGCCTTGAAGCGTTTCAAGTCGTTGGGCAACCAGAAAAGCAGTTTATTCTGAAAGCCGATCGCCATTCGGCGGTCTACGGCGGCAATAATTGATATTTTACTCATGGTTTTATACCGCTACTATTCCGGCAATATGTGGATGCGGGTCGTAGTTCACCAGTTCGAAGTCTTCGAACTGGAAGTCATAGATACTCTTCACATCCGGATTAATTTTCATTTGAGGCAATGCGCGTGGTTCGCGGCTAAGCTGCAATTTGACCTGATCCAAGTGGTTCAGATAGATATGGGCATCGCCAAGTGTATGGATAAATTCACCCGCTTTCAGTCCTGTCACCTGCGCCATCATTTGTAGCAGCAGTGCATATGATGCGATATTGAACGGGACTCCGAGAAATATATCCGCGCTGCGCTGGTAAAGTTGCAGGCTCAGCCGACCGTCTGCCACGTAAAACTGGAAGAAGGCATGACAGGGAGGCAGGTTCATATTCTTTAAATCGGCTACATTCCAGGCGCTGACAATGATACGGCGGGAGTCGGGATTGTGCTTGATCGTCTCTACCGCTTCGCTGATCTGGTCGATGAATCCGCCGTCGTAGTCGGGCCACGAACGCCACTGATAGCCATAGATATGCCCTAAATCACCGTTCTCGTCCGCCCATTCGTTCCAGATGCGTACACCGTGTTCTTGCAGATATTTCGCGTTCGTATCACCTTGCAGAAACCAGAGTAACTCGTAGATGATTGATTTCAGATGCAGTTTTTTGGTGGTCAGACACGGGAAACCCTCGTCGAGGTTGAAACGCATCTGATGTCCGAACACACTGATCGTTCCGGTTCCTGTACGGTCACTTTTCTCAGTTCCTTCAGTTAATACGCGATTGAGTAAATCTAAATATTGTTTCATAGCGAATAATTTTCCAATAAGTTGGTGCGATGCAAAATTACAAAAATGGCGTGAATAAATTGGCAAACCATCCGACGAACTTCTTCCACGGTGAGCGCTTTTTCCAGAATTCCGGTGTTAGCTGCGTACAGTGTTCTATATCGTTCCGAAACATTTCGTTCAGTTCGCCTGTAATTTCCTTGTTAAAGATGAAAGCGTTCGTCTCGTAGTCGTACCGGAGGCTGCGGCTGTTCAGGTTTGCGGTGCCTACCGTGCAGAAAATATCGTCGACCATCATGATTTTGGAATGGTGGAAACCGCCATTGTACATATAGACGGTGGCCCCCCTTTTCATCAGTTTGTGAAGTTTGTAGAGGGCGGCGTCCGGAGTAAACGGGATGTCGGAGGCAGAAGAAACCATAATCGTGACATCCACACCTCGTTCGATGGTGCGTTGAAGCGCCTTGTTGATGGAGGATGTGGGCACAAAATACGGGTTGACGATGTGCACGTTTTTCTGTGCCGAATAGATCGACATGGCATAAGCATGACTGAGCATACGGCTGTTTTTCTTCGGTGTGCGGTCTACGATGGCGACGACTACATTGGTGCTGTCCGACTGCTCCTTGTGCTTGGGGAAGTATGCTTCGCCGCCAATATTTTGTTTAGTCTCCTTGTTCCATATGGTAAGAAATATTTCTTGCAGGTCATTGACGGCATCGCCTTCTATTCTCATGTGCATATCACGCCATGTACCGATTTTGGGGAGTCCGTTGATGTAGTAGTCGGCGATGTTCATTCCTCCCGTATAGGCGACTTCACCGTCGATGACGGCTATTTTGCGGTGATCACGGTGTGCCGCATGATTGATGTAGGGAAAGGTGAACGGGTCGAACTTGACAATCTCGATTCCCTGCTCTCGTATTTTTTTGAGATGTCTCTTCTTGAGCGGTTTATTGTTCGACCAGTTGCCGAACGCATCGAACATGGCTCGTACTTCCACGCCTTCTTTCACTTTTTCGGCCAGCAGGTCGAACAGCGCATTGGCTATAGAGTCATTGCGGAAATTGAAATATTCCAGATGGATGTGGTGTTTGGCGTCGCGGATGGCGCTGAATAAATCAATGAATTTTTCTCGTCCGCTTTTCAGTAATCTGACCTTGTTATTGTCGGATATAGGAATCCCTGACTCCGATAAGAAACGTAATACAAGGGAGTCACTTGTCAGAGCTATGGAGTCTCTGGGATGCGTCATCAAACTGTCGATGACATCTGCCTGAGCACGGAATAAAGACAGAAACAGAAATAAAAGAAATATACGTAGTTTCAAAACTCTTCTCGCTATTTTAGTTTACAAAGTAACAAAGATACAACATCTATGTTTGGAGCTATCGGGAGAGGAGAGCAAATTTATTATACTTTAACAGAAGAAATGAACAAGAATCTCTTGATCTGGGGGATTATATTCGTTCGATACATCTGAACTGTCTGCTGTGTTCCCTGCCGTTGTCACACTTGTGCCAACGGCGTGGCACTGCTGTGCCAGTGCGGTGTCACAACTGTGCCAAGTCCTTGGCACAGTTGTGTGACAAGCATTGTTATGCCATTGATACTACTTTCCGTCCGGCCATGAACAGCAGGACGACCGTTGCAATGATGATTGATTTCGGATCGAGACTGGTTGCGCCATGGTTGATCATGCCGATAAGTACATCTTTCAGCGTTCCCCATACGGCTTCCAGTCCGCCCAGCGTGACGAAGAGCGTGGCTCCTACTGTCATTACGAATACAGTCCAAAGGCGTGCCAACCGGTTGCTGCGGTCGGGCAAGTGGTGCATGACGCGGCGGCTGAATCCGTTGTCGGCTATTTCCCGCTTGTTTTCTGCGAAGAAATCTTTCAGAAGTTTATCATTATCTATTTCCGTCATAACCGTTTCTTTTTAAATACGTTGCTAATTTTTCTTTTCCACGCGACAGGTGGCTTTTCACCGTCCCTGCCGGTATTCCCGTTATTCCTGCAATCTTGTCGATGCTTACATCTTCCATGTAAAACAGCGTGATGCAGGTTCGTTCCACTTCCTTCAGCGATTTGAGTGACTGATAAACATCCATTGTCTGCCCTATGTTCGCTTGTTCGGTGCAGTTGACGGCGTCTACTTCCCTGGTATCCAGGTCTGCCATCTCCTTCCGGCTGCGAATATAATCATAAAAAATATTATAAGCAATACGGTATAGCCATGTGGAGAAACTCGACAAGTTACGGAAAGAGGCCAGATTGGTATATGCCTTGATGAATGTATCCTGTGCCAAGTCGTCACTCAATTCGCTGTCACCGCAAGTCAGATGCAGGAAGAAGCGTCTGACAGGCGACTGGTATTTTTGTACCAACTGGTCGAAGGCCCTGGTGTTCTTGAACACCACGACCTGTGCGACTAGCGATATATCGTTGAGTTGGCTCATCTATTTTCTTCGTTCTTCTCTTCGTCGTTCTTCTCCGAGATGATGATGTCGTTGCTTCTGATGGCGGTTTCTCTGTTCTTGGTATTCTCGTTGGCGTGTTGCTTGTAGCCGATCAGCCATTGTCCCAGTCCCATAAACATGACGAGCAGTCCGATAGCGCCAATTCCGAATTCACCGGTGATGGCCCAGAGGAATATGAAGAGCCCGATGCCTGTAAAGGTATTTTTGATTCCTTGTGTACGTTGGTCTGTCGATTTGTTCTCCCGTATGAATTCTTCCGGAAGAGGCTGACCGGCTGCGAGAGCCTGTTCAGCAAGACGGTAGCGTGCTTTCCGGTTCTTGTAGCGGAAGAAGAAGACTACAAATATGATGAATACCGGCATTCCGAATATGGCAATGATGCTGATGATGGCTACCAGAATACCTCCTCCGACTGCATCTCCGAAATTATTGAACGGGAAGTCATCGTCGTCAGAGCTGATGGTGAAGCTCGCTTTTCCGTGAGAGCCGCGCGAGGAGCTACTCACTTTGCCCGTATCTACACTTGTCGTGTCGGCGTCTTCGTCATCGATGCCGATCACAGTGACGGCCGTGTTGCCGACATTAACCTTGGCATCCTTGCCTTTCCCTTTCGTTACGGTCACTTTTACGTTTCCGGTAGAGTCGTTCACAATAGTCGTTTGTTTCTGGGCGTTTGCCAGAGAGAAAATGGTCATCATGACCAGTAAAGCAATTAAAATCCGTTTCATATATTAATTCTTTTATTTGTTTCTTTGTCTGTTAGACGTAGTTCGTATGTCAGAAAGTTGCAAAGAGACGAAATATTTTTGATATTTGCAGGAATTAATAAATGAAAAATGAATTTACCCACTTCTTTTATCGACTATACCCGTGCCTTACTGGGCAATGAAGAATATGAAAAACTGGCTGCCGCCTTGCAGCAGGAGCCTCCCGTCAGCATTCGGATCAATAAATTGAGAATGAAGGAGGAAGGATTAAGTTCGCTGACAGACAGTTCTGCTCATTTTTCCTTCAACAAAGTTCCCTGGGCATCCGATGGCTACTATCTTGACGAGCGTCTGACTTTTACGTTCGACCCGTTGTTTCATGCCGGTTGCTACTATGTTCAGGAGGCTTCGTCCATGTTTGTGGAGCAGGTGCTGCGGCAGTATGTCGAGTCTCCAGTGGTGATGCTCGATCTTTGTGCGGCGCCTGGAGGAAAATCAACCCATGCGCGTAGCGTGCTTTCGGAAGGGAGTCTGCTGGTGGCGAATGAAGTGATCCGGAACCGTTCACAGGTGCTGGCGGAGAATCTGACGAAGTGGGGGCATCCGGATGTGGTGGTTACCAACAATGATCCGGCTGATTTCTCGGCACTTCCATCTTTCTTCGATGTCATTCTGACCGATGTGCCTTGTTCGGGCGAGGGAATGTTTCGTAAAGACCCTGTGGCTGTGGAGGAATGGAGCCCGGAGAATGTAGAGATCTGCTGGCAGCGTCAGCGGCGGATTATTGCGGATATTTGGCCCTGTCTGAAACCGGGCGGCATATTAATATATAGTACGTGTACCTATAATAGCAAAGAAGATGAAGAGAACGTCTGCTGGATTCAGCAGGAATTCGGTGCGGAGCTCTTGCCTCTGGAGGTGCGGAACGAGTGGAATATAACAGGGAATTTACTCGATGGAGAGGATGAGTCTCAGGGAAGTTTGTCTGTTTGTCATTTTCTTCCTCATAAGACAAAAGGCGAAGGATTCTTTCTGGCGGCACTTCGCAAACCGGATTCGGAAGATGAACCGGCAGCCTATTCATTCTCAAAAGCAAAGTCGTCCAAGAAAAAAGATAAGAAAGGTGGAGCGGCTGCTTCTCCCGTTTCCAAAGAACACATGGGGATGGCACTGAACTGGCTGAAGCAGGAAAATGTCGAAAAATACACCCTGTCTGCGGAAGGCGCGGGCATCGTCGCATTTCCGCAACGATATACCGATGAACTGGCTGCCATGAAACAGCATCTGAAAGTGATACAGGCAGGCGTTCTGACTGGTGAAGTGAAAGGGAGAGATTTGATTCCCGCTCATGCGTTGGCAATGAGCGCTACGCTCTTGCGGCAGGATGCTTTTGATACGGAAGAGGTGAGTTATGAACAGGCTATCGCTTATTTACGAAAAGAGGCTATTACCTTGTCGGAAACAGCCCCTCGTGGTTATATCTTGCTTACTTACCGGAATATTCCTCTCGGATTTGTGAAGAATATAGGGAATCGTGCCAATAATCTTTATCCGCAGGAGTGGCGTATCCGCAGCGGGTATTTGCCGGAGGAGATACGTACGCTGTAAAGATTATTTCCGAAAGAAACGGACAACGGATAGAATGCTTATCTTGATAGCTCGGCTAATTTATCATCCATAATTTAGGGAAGTATTCCAGTGGGTATTTCCTTATAATTCAGAATGAAACCGACCTGTCTGCCTGTTCCCGGTTCTGCTCCTTCCGTTATTTCTTCCAGTGTGTAGGCCGGAGGCGGGGCAGGTGATGTCCGTGTTTCTCCAATGGGCGGCGTGCCCCAGTTCAGATGTAAGTTCTTGTCCAGCCGGTGAAGCAGGTACGTGTTTCCCCATACGGTGAAATGGTGTTCCGTAGCCGGTGAGGCATCCAATGAGAAAGTAAGGGTCAGTGTGGCTTTGTTCTCGTCCTCTTGCTTCAGTGCATAAGTTCCTTTGGTGATCAGTTCGAGTCCCGATGAAAAAGCGGTTCGTTGTCCTTGTTTGAAGAAATAAGCGTCACGGGCAGCGTTGCTGACAAGGAAAATGTCGTCAACACCCGGCAGTAGGTTCTCGTCCCCATTGGGACGCAGGGAGGACGAGCCGTGTATCAGATTGAGATCTTCGTAGTAGTCCACCACTTTAATGGGCAGAGTGAGCGTTTCCTGTGTGGCGTTGTCTGTCACTTTCAGATACGTGCTTCCGGTGAGAATGCCGGATATGTAAATCATTCGTCCGGCGGGAACTCCGCTCCAGCCGCTTTCGATTCCGGCACTTGCGATGCGGGGATTTCCGATTTCCAAAGAGTAGTCTCCGTTTCCGCTTTCGATTCCGAGGTAGCGTCTTCCTCCCATGGGCACTTCGTATTTGCTGTCGTAAAACCGCAGGGGGGCATCGGCATCGTCTTTACAGGCACTCCATAAAATAAGAATGCAAAACAAGATGGGGGTGTAAGAGAGGGTTTTAGTTTTCATAATAGTTTAGTGTTTTTTACAGTCCCCAAATGTAATGCATTCTTTTTATTTATTCAATAATCGGGCGAAATAAAGCGGGAATTTATAGCTTGCTCTTATAAATTCGTGCCATTGCCTTCTGATATTGATTCTCCAGTTGGAGGTAATTCTGATGACTTTGATAAATGACGGATACCTCGACAAAATACTCGATCATGCTGATCTGTCCGCCTGTCAGAGCCTGTTTCAGCAGTGCGAGGTCTTGTTGCGCCTGAAAAGTTTTCCTGTATTCCTCCATAGAGGTGTGCAGCGTTTTGGCCTCCCGGTAGAGCTGTGCCAGTTCGGATTCCACTTGCAGGGTGGCGTTGTCTTTCTGCAAGTCGATGTTCAGCGCTTGCGCTTTGGCTATTTTCACCTTGTTGCGGTTCTCGAAAAGCGGGAAGGAGAATCCCACTACTACTCCGTTGAAAGGCGTTCCCGTTTCGGTGTTCCGGCGGTAGCCGAGTTCCAGTTTCGGCAGCCATTGCGACTTGTTGACGGCGATCTGCTTGCGGGCAACGAGGCTTTCGTTGTTGAACGCCATTAACGTGCGGTCGGCGGAGAGCACTTCCGATTTCAGTATCTGATAGTCGGCAGGGAAAGGCGTCGCGGGATACGTGCTTTCTTCGAACACTACGGGGATATTGCCGTTTAACGTGTTCAGTTCCTGCAACTTATTACGCAGTGCCGTCTCGTTCAGCGAAGTTTCCGTCTTGACATTCAGCAGTTCCAGATTGATTTTATTCGTTTCGAGGGCGTTCGCGTCTCCGGTTTGGAGGCGCTTGGCGTACATTTTGGCAAGTTCTTCCGCGTTGCGCAGCCGTTCCTCCAAGATGTGTTTTTGCTGGCGCAGCATGATAATGTCCAGACACACTTCTTTGGCGAGCAACAATTTCTCTTGGCGGAAGACGTCCGCCTGACTGTCAAAAGCACCTGCTTTCAGACGATTCAGCTTGTTGCGGGTGGCATACAGGCTCGGAAAGTCGAAACTTTGTGACACCACAAGTTCGCCGATCGTTTCGTTTTTATCTTTCGCTCCCCAGAGGTGGGCGTATGATAAAGTCGGGTCCGGCAGGTTATTGTCCGTTTTGGCTTCCAGCTTTTGCGAGGTGATGAGTTGGGCGTTTGCTTGCAACTCCTTATTGTTGGCTTCGATATTCTTCAAAACCTGTTCGATGCCGCTTTGGGCCTGCACTTCGCCCGTGAGGGTGAGAAGTGCGCAGCTTACCAAAGAGCCTATGATGATGATTCGTTTCATACTTTTTTTATTTGTTTCTATATACATAGTAGCTACATTTAACTGATAATTATGCCTGTTCCGCCGGTACGCCGCACGGAGAATTTGCTCCGGCGCTACGCTGGCGGTGCATCATCAGATAAACAATCGGAACGATGAAACCGTTCAGGAAAGTAGATGTTAAAAGTCCGCCTAAAATCACTTTGGCCATCGGGCTTTGAATCTCGTTGCCCGGCAGATCACCGCCCAGAGCCAGCGGTATCAGTGCCAGCGCAGAGGAGAGAGCTGTCATCAGGATCGGATTCAGACGGTCGAGAGAGCCTTGTACCACGCTGTCGTATACGTTCAGTCCCTCCACTTGCTGCAAGTGGTTGTAGTGGCTGATGAGCAGCATACCGTTGCGGGTCGCGATACCGAACAGCGAGATGAAACCGATAATTGCCGGAATGCTTACTTCGCCGGTCGTGATGACAAGCGCAAAAACGCCGCCGATCAATGCCAGAGGCAGGTTCAGCAAGATCACGCCGGACTCCTTGACGCTGCGGAACTCGTGGTAAAGCAACAGGAAAATAATGACAATACTCATGAAAGATGTCAGCGCCAATACACGGCTGGCAGCCTGTTCGCTTTCGAACTGTCCGCCATACTCGATGTGGTAGCCTTCGGGCAACTGGATAGTGGCGTCTACCTGCTTCTGAATATCATTGACAACACTGCGCAGGTCACGGTCGGCAACGTTGGCGGAGATAACGATTTTCCGTTTTACATTTTCGCGGTTGATCGTGTTCGGTCCCATGGAGGAAACCACTTCCGCCACGTAGTTCAGAGGAACTTTGCGTCCGTCGTTGGTGTCGACCATGAGGTTGCGGATTTTCTCCATTTCGTCGCGTGCGTCGTCCTTCACTTTGACGATGAGGTCGAAACTCTTGCCCTGCTCGTACACTTGCGAAATCACTTTTCCTGCCAGCGCCACATTCACGTATTCAGAAAACTCCGGCAGGGTGATGCCGAATTTCGCCAGCATTTCCCGTTTGGGCTGTATCTTCAGCTGCGGGCGTTCGATTTGTTGTTCCACGTTGAGGTCGGCAATTCCCGGAATGTCGCTGATAGCTCCCTTGATCTGGTTGCCCAGCGAGAACATCTTGTTCAGGTCGTCTCCGAAGAGTTTGATGGCGATATTTGCCTTCGTACCGGACAACATCGCGTCGATACGGTGGCTGATGGGCTGGCCGATTTCGATGTTTGCTCCGGTGATCGTTCCGAGTTTCTCGCGCACTTCGGCGACGAGTTCGCTGCGCGGGCGGTCTTTCAGTTCAAACGGTGCCTCGATTTCCGAAACGTTTACGCCGAGCGCGTGTTCATCCAGTTCGGCACGTCCCGTTTTGCGGGCTACGGTTTGTATTTCGGGGATTGTCAGCAGCAATTCTTCGGCACGGTGTCCCATCTTGTTGCTTTCTTCCAGAGATATGCCCGGCAGCGAACTGATATTGATGGTGAACGAGCCTTCATTGAACGAAGGAAGGAAGCTGCGCCCGAGCGTAAAGAATACCCCTAAGGCGATCAGGAAAAGGACGATGGTGCTGCCGAGTGTCACCCGTTTGTGAGCCAGCACCCATGTCAGCGCCTTTTCGTAAATGCCTTTCATCCAGCGGGCTACGAAAGATTCTTTCAGTTCCTTGTTCGTCTTGTTGCTGCCCAGCAGGTAAGAGCAGAGCACCGGAGTCAGCGTGAGGGCAACGACCGTGGAAGCGAACAGCGCCACGATGAAAGCGATACCCAGCGGTACCAGCATACGTCCTTCCATTCCACTCAGGAAGAACAGCGGCACAAAGCTGACGACAATGATCAGCGTTGAATTAAGAATCGGCATTCGCACTTCCTTCGAAGCGTTGAATACCACTTCGAGCGTGCTGAAGCGTTCGGCTTCCGCCTTCTGACGGTTCTCCCGCAGTCGCTTGTATACATTTTCCACGTCGACGATGGCATCGTCGACCAGCGAACCGATGGCAATCGCCATACCTCCCAGACTCATCGTGTTGATAGTCAGCCCCATGTAGTGAAGCGTGAGGATGGAGACGAGTAGTGAAAGCGGCAGCGTGACAAGGGAAATCAGCGTAGTGCGTACATTGGCCAAAAACAGGAAAAGTACGATGACGACAAAGATTCCTCCTTCAAAAAGAGACTTTTTCACGTTGCCGATAGAGCTTTCGATAAAGCGGCTCTGGCGGAAAATATCCGTGGAGACTTTGACGTCCGCAGGCAAATTTTTCTGTAAGTCTTGCAGAGAGGCCTCCAATTTGTCCGTTAGTTCCAGCGTGCTGGTGGCGGGCTGTTTGGTGACGGTCATGAGTACGGCCGGTTTGCCACGCTCCGAGGCTGTACCCAGTTTCGGGGCTTTGGGACCTATTTTCACGTCGGCGATGTCTTCCAGCGTCACCGGAAAGTTGTTCACCGTTTTCACTACCGCTTTGCCGAGTTCTTCCACTTTGGGGGTAGAGAGTACTCCGCGCGCGATATATTCATTGCCAAATTCGTAAAGTACGCCGCCATTGGCGTTCAGGTTCATGTCTTGGGTGACGGCCATCACTTCTCCCATCGATACGCCGTAGTGGCGCATCCGTTCGGGGTCCAACTGAATCTGATATTCCTTGATGTCTCCTCCGAGCACTGCCACCTGTGCCACGCCTCCGGTGGAGAGCAGGCGCGGGCGGATCGTCCAGTCGGCAATCGTCCGCAGATCGAGCATGGAGGTGGAGTCGGCGGTCAGACCGACGATGAGCATTTCGCCCAAGATGGACGATTGGGGGCCGAGAGTCGGCTTGCCCACGTTGACGGGAAGTGACTCGCTGACTACGGCGAGCTTTTCGCTGACGATCTGACGGGCGAGGTATATATCTGTGCCCCAGTCGAATTCTACCCAGACAACGGAGAAACCGTTGGTCGAAGAAGAACGGACACGGCGCACGCCGGTAGCCCCGTTTACAGCTGTTTCGACGGGGAAGGTGACGAGCTGTTCCACTTCCTCGGCTGCCATACCGTTGGCTTCGGTCATGATGACCACTGTCGGGGCGTTCAGGTCGGGAAACACGTCTACTTCCGTGTGCATGGCGGTGTAAGTCCCCGCAATAAGCAGGAGGATGGCCGCGCAGAGCACAACCAGTCGGTTGTGCAGGGAGTAATGTATGATTTTATTTAGCATGATATTTCATTGATTAAGTTAGGTTCCTCCCGGTTTACTTTTGAGCAGTGCCGGGCAGGGGATAAACTTGCGTGACTATAAATGAGTTCTGTGTGTGCCGCAAGAGAACTTGGATGCGGCACCTTGCCGCTAGTGCTCATGACTGTGGGCAGGGATGGCGTTGCTTGCGCTTGCCAGGCGAACTTGGTATGCGCCTTCGGTCACTACACGGTCTCCGGGTTTGATTCCGGTCAGGATTTGTACACTTTTGCCATTGTCGGCGCCGAGGGTCACTTCCTGTTTCTTGTAGCCTTCTTCATCGAGTTGCAGGTAGACGAAGAAGATGCCTTGCTCTTCCGTCAGGGCGGTGCGGGGCACGGATATCACGTTTTCCAGTTGGGAGGAAAGCAGATAAACTTCGACGAATGATCCCGGAATCACTTCTCCTTTATTGTCAAATTCGAAGGTGACGGGCACGTAGAAAGAGTTGTCTCCGGAAGTTTTCCCGAAGGAAAGCAGTCTGCCGCTCAGTTCATTCAGTTCGTAGACCTCATTATTATAAGGTGTCCGGAAATTGGCGGAACTGATTGTGCGGAGATACGGGTAGTATTTTTCCGATACTTCGGCACGGAGGAAAAGCCGGCGGTTCTGTGTCACGCTGACCAGTGGCTGACCGATGGTTACGTAGTCTCCCTCATTGACCAGAATACTTTTCACGTATCCGGCAATGGGCGCGGTGATATTCTGACCGATGGCCGAGTGGTTTTTGGCGAGCGCTTCGTAGCTGATACGGGCGTTTTCGTAGTTCTGCTCCGCCTGTGCGAAATCCTTATCGGACACAATCTTGTTTTTGACGAGCGACTTCATTCGTTCGTATTCCTTTTTGGATACTTCGTAAGCGATTCGGGCACGTTGTACGGGGTCACCGTCGGCGATGTTGTGCGAAGAAATAGTCACCAGCGGAGTGCCGCGACCGACGCTCATTCCTTCCGTCACCTTGCCGCGGAAAGAAACGACTCCGGCCACCGTGGCTACAGCCACCGATTCGTCGCCTTGGGCAGCGAGTACCTGTCCGCTTGTCTTGATGACTTGCTGGAAGGGGGCCGGTGTGATAGCATTTACCTTTACACCGGCAGCGTTAGCTTTCGCTTTCGGGAGGATGATTTCATCGCTGTGCTCGTCGGCGGGTTCGCTGGTGGCAGCTTTGCCGTGATCGTGTCCTCCGCTGCATTCACCTTCGTGTGAATGGTCGGCTCCTTCGGCTTCGTGGTCATGACCTTCCGCTTCGTGGTCATGTCCTTCGTGTTCATCATGATTGTGTGTGACGGTCTCGTGGTCATGCCCTTCATGACCAGTATTTTTACTATTGCAAGAGCCCAGGACGAATAATCCCATGACTCCTATAAAGATAAGTTTCTTCATAAATGTTGTTTTCCTACTAAGTTTTACTGTTTTTGTACGCTACAAAGATAGAGTAACGCAGATGCAACTTGCTTGCATTTACGTCATTATGCAAAAACAGAGTAGGGAGGGGCCCGAAGTGAGGAGGTACGAGGTATTTTCGTACCGTGCAGGGATTCACGATAGATGTAGTAATTTTTGACTCGTCTTTCCTGCGGTCGTAATAAATGTTCGATGATCGTATCCGTAAACAGGGTGGCGACGAATACGTAATTCGGTCCGCTGTCCGTGTGCACGGAGGGGATGGGAGAGTGGAAGCGGGTCATGCATTCGCTGCTGCAACATGAATCGCTTGCGGGGTGATGATGGTGGTTGGGGCATTGCTGCTCTACCGGTTGGTCCTGCTTCATGCAGATCATCCCGTTGGGGTGGTGGTGATGGGGAATAACGGCGGCTACCAACATAATGATGTTGATAAAGAATAGCATCGTTACTATGAATCGTTTCTTCCCTTTCATCCTTTATTTATATAGAGCTTTCTAATTTTGTAAAACTTCCAATATCTTTTTACTTTATTATAGAGCTCCGGTTGTTGCTTTATTATAAAACTTCAATTATTCTTTTTCCGACTCTTTACTTTTCTCTTTTTCTTGCTTCTGCAAGCGTTCGAGCAATTCTGTGGCGGAGACGTAAATCACTTTTCCATCGGGCGTCCCTTGACTGAGGAGTTTTCCGTGACGGGCATTTCTTTCCAGTAGCCGTTGTTCGGCCAGTTGGAGCCCGCGCCGCAGTTTATCACTCAATTCTTGCATTTCATTATTTGACATAACTCTTGATGCGATTAAAAAGTTCAAGTTCGTATATCCGGTCCTCACCTTGCTGGCAGCCTTCGGCTACAATCACTCGGGGAGAAACACTGTTATCTGCTAATAGCCAATAGTCTACACGTGGCGCATATATTCGGAACAGGTTGTTTATGCCTGCCTGATAGCGGCGGTAGATTGTATCAATGGGCACGTTATGCCCGCCTTCGTTGACCCGTTGCAATACACGGTTGACAGCAAGTTCCGGAGAGTTTAGCCAAAAATAGATCAGGCTTACTTTGTATCCGGCACTCTGTGCTCTTGTGATGAGCCGTGTGTACGAGCGAGTCGCTAATGTCGTTTCGATGGAGAAACTGGTTCTTGTAGCCAATAGTTCGTCAATACGTTTCAACATCAGACGTCCGGCTTCGATAGCCATGCTTTCCGGATTGAAAGGCGATAGTCCTTTGGCTATTTCGTCTGCATTGACAAATTCTTTGCACAATAATATTTCGGGCAGTACAGTATAAGAAGCTGTTGTTTTACCAGCTCCGTTGCATCCGCTTATAATGTATAACTGCCTCGTTTCATCCATTTTAAATTATCTGTTTCAGATATTATGTGACAAATATACAAATACTTTTTCTTTCACCTAAAGCAGATAATGTCTTTTTATTGTTTATTATTTCTTTTCCAGTTCCTGCAACGAATCCATTTTCTTCTTTTCGAGGAATTCGTAGATGCCGCAAAGATGCTCCGTCACCTTCTTATTGCCGAACTCGTAGACCTTGGTCACCAGTCCGTCAAGGAAGTCACGGTCGTGCGAAACGACGATCAGGGTGCCGTCGAAATCCATCAGCGCTTGCTTGAGGATATCTTTGGTTTTCATGTCGAGGTGGTTGGTCGGCTCGTCCAGAATCAGGAGGTTGACCGGTTCCAGCAGGAGCTTGATCATTGCCAGACGGGTACGTTCGCCACCCGAGAGCACTTTCACTTTCTTCATAGACTCTTCCGGCCCGCCGAACATGAAGGCGCCCAGCAAGTCGCGTATCTTGTTGCGGATTTCTCCTTTTGCCACGTCGTCAATCGTCTGGAAAACCGTGAGGTTTTCGTCCATCAGCGAGGCTTGATTCTGCGCGAAATATCCGATTTGCACGTTATGTCCCAGCGTCAGCGTGCCGTCATGGTCGATTTCGTTCATGATACATTTCACCAGCGTCGATTTACCTTCACCGTTCTTGCCTACGAAAGCCACCTTGTCGCCACGTTCAATTGTCAGGTTGGCGTTGCGGAACACGACATGATCGCCGTACGTCTTTCCGACACCTTCCATCGTGACGGGATAACTGCCCGAACGGGGCGAAGGCGGGAATTTCAGCCGCAGTGCCGAAGTATCTTCCTCGTCTACTTCCAGCAATTCCAGCTTTTCCAGCATCTTGACACGGCTCTGCACCTGCAAAGTCTTCGAGTACGTCCCCTTGAAGCGTTCGATGAAGGCTTCCGTTTCGGCGATGAACTTCTGTTGCTCGTCATAAGCCTTCTGTTGCTGTTCGCGGCGTTCCTTGCGCAGTTGCAGGTATTGGGAGTAGTTTACTTTATAGTCGTAGATGCGCCCCATCGTTACTTCAATGGTGCGGGTGGTGATGTTGTCCACGAATTTGCGGTCGTGGCTGATCACGATGACCGCTTTGCCGTTATTGATCAGAAAATCTTCCAGCCATTGGATCGATTCGATGTCGAGGTGGTTGGTCGGTTCGTCAAGCAGGAGTACGTCCGGTTTTTGCAGCAGCAGTTTGGCGAGCTCGATGCGCATGCGCCAGCCTCCGCTGAAGTCGCTCGTCTGACGTTGAAAATCTTCGCGTGTGAATCCGAGTCCGAGTAATGATTTCTCTACATCCTCTTCGTAATTGGTTGCGTCGATGGAGTAAAATTTTTCGCTGAGGGCGGACACTTCCTCGATCAGTGCCATGTAACTGTCACTTTCGTAATCCGTCCGTGTTTCCAGCTCCTTGTTCAGTGCGTCGATCCGTGCTTCCATCTCGTGCAGATGCGCGAAAGCCTGTGCCGTTTCGGCAAACACGGTTCTGCCGTCTTCCGTCATCAAATGCTGTGGGAGATAGGCTACTACGCAATCCTTGGGGGCCGAAACCTTGCCACGGGTAGGCTGTCTGACTCCTGCCAGAATCTTGAGTAAGGTACTTTTTCCCGCTCCGTTTTTTCCCATCAGGGCGATGCGGTCTTTTTCATTAATAACGAAAGAAATATCACTAAATAGGGTAGTGCCGCTAAACTCTACGGCTAGTCCGTCTATCGAAATCATACAATTCTTTATAATTTGAGGCGCAAAGATAGCGAAATATATCAATCTTTTTTATAACTTGCGGGCTGAAAAGCATTATTAACTGAAATATGTTGACTAAAAAGTAATTTTAGAGAATAATTTTAAAAATAATATAGAAACGATATGGAAGGCGGACAAACAAATGAATTCAGACCTCTTATCTTAGTGGCTGAGGACGACGACAGCAACTTCAAACTGATCAAAGCAATCATCGGAAAGAAATGTGATATACAGTGGGCCAAGAATGGCGAAGAAATCGTGGCACTGTTCAAGGAATACGGCAACGAGGCCAAAGCGATCCTGATGGACATCAAAATGCCTGTGATGAACGGACTGGATGCTACGAAAATCATCCGCGGAGAAAACAAGGAAATCCCTATTATCATGCAGACCGCCTACGCTTTCAGCTCTGACAAGGAGAATGCGATGAACGCGGGAGCGAGCGAAGTGCTGGTGAAACCGATCACACTGTCGATTCTGCGCAATACGCTGACGAAGTATTTCCCCGAACTGGTCTGGTAAACCGATCTCTTTTTTTGTCCGGTAGACTGATCTTTTTTGTTTGTTAAACCGGTCCTTGCTCCGGCAAACATGATCTTTATCCGGCAAAACGGTATCGCTGAGTAGAAAAACGGTATAACAATTCGGGTGTTTTTTCCTGTTTTGTATTTGTGATATTAACAAATAGCTGACGGGGATAATATGGATTTTTACTATATGAAAATCCACATTATCCCCGTCAGCTGTGTCCGGACGTTTCTATGTCAATCCGGATATTACTGTATCAATCCGGGTGTATTGTCTGGAATGCCTCTGCCCGACACTTTCGGCAGAAGGCTGTAAAAGTAAAATAGGCGGACCTCACGGTCGGCCTATTTCTGTTCGTTTCCGTTAATTTGTTAGAGTTCAGAAACGACTCTATGTAAAGTCTCTCCTTTGAGAGATTTTAAGAGCGATTTTTATCGGCTTCCGCCTGCCCACCAAACGGGTTCGGAGTATACGTAGTCACCGTTGCCGTAAGCGGCTTTCACTTCCGGGTTGGCAGCTGTGTCGCTGTTTCCGTATGGGTAGCGCAGCGGGAATTTGCTGGAATTGTTCGGGTTGGTCAGCGTGATGAAGTTTTCGTTCAGTCCCTTCATACGACGGAAATCGTTGTACGTCTCCGTGGCTTCACCGGAGGCACCCCACATGGCAAGGTACTTCTGAATCATTGTTTCCTGCAATGGGTTGGCTGCATATTTCGCTTTCACTACGTCGTCGAAATACTTTCCGGCAGACGTTTCCGTGATTACTTCGCTGGAATTGGTGTTCAAACCGCTTCCCAACTCCTTGATGGCAATGCTTATGCTGTTTTCCGCATTCAGCAAGCCGGCTACTACCGCTTCTTTCAGCGCGTCTTCCGCATCACGGTTCAGACGGCACAGAGCTTCTGCTTTCAGGAACATCAGTTCGTGATAGCTCATCAGCAGGGTCGGTGCGGTTTTGGCGTAAACGAATGCAGAGATACCGTATTTGGACGTACTCTGATCCGGACTACCGTTGGGAGCCGGAACGAGGCTGGGATCGTTGGCTGCTACCTGCGAACGTTTTTTGTCGACGATCGGAGTGAAGAAAGCACGGTTGGCACGCGGATCATTGTAGGCCAACAGCTTGGTGCCGAGGCTTGTACTGGCTCCGAATCCGGCACGAGAGTTGTAGAAACCGTAGAACGGGTTGATGTTGTTAGAGTCGTAGATGTCGAATGCAGCCTGGTCGTCAGCCGAAGTGAACGATTTGCTTACATAGTCCAGCACCTTTTCATAATCGGCCGATTTGTTGCTTGAGCGGTTGATCAGTCTCATGGTGTAGCGGGCTTTCAGGCCGTAAGCGAATTTCAGCCATTTGTCCGCGTCGCCGGCATAAAGGAAATCCTGCTCGGTCACGTCTGCCAAGTCTTCTTTCTGAAGATTGGCGATGGCGTCGTCGAGATAACTGATGATTTGAGTATAGATTTCCTGTTGCGTATCCATTTTCGGGGTCATATAGACCGGAGAGCCTTTTTCGTCCACCAGCGCAGCCTGACTGCACGGGGCATCACCGAAGAAATCGGCAATCAGTGCGCAGTTGTAAGCGGCCATCACTTCGGCCATTCCCCGGGTGACGTCGTTGCCGTGATCTCTGCCTCCTTCGCCACATTGGTCGATGATGATGCGGGCGTTCTTCAATGAAGAATAGATGCCGTTCCATGAGTTATTGAAGGTAGACGAGGACGACGGTTCGTTTTCGCGGACTTCGGCGTAGTAAAGCTGGTTGTCGACACCTACTTCGTATTCGATATACGAAGAGGCGTATGTATTGATGTCACCGCTGGCGTTGGAGAAAGCGGTAGAGGTGATTACATCTGCCAAGATAAATCTTGAGGCAACACTGGTGGTGTGGTCGTGGTCCTTGTTGATTCTGTCCATCGTGTCCTCCGAGCAAGCAGAGAACAAAGACAGAGCGGCAACAGCCAGTACACCGGTTATTTTATCATATCTTTTCATAATCTTCTTTCGTTTAGCTAATTAGAATTTTACATTTACACCAAAACCGTAGCTTGCAGTTCCCGGCAGAGAGAAACGCTCGAAGGCACCTCCCATGTTGTCGTTACCCTGAGATGCTTCCGGGTCGAATCCCTTCAGCTCGGACCATACGATGAGGTTGCGGGCAAATACGTTTACATCTACGTTTAGCCATTTGCTGGCGTATACCGGGTAGCTTACAGAAAGCTCACGCAGTTTGATGAACGATGAATCGTAGATATAAGATTCGTTGATAGAACGCAGGCGGGTGTAATAAGCCTGTGCGTTAGTCACTTCGATGTCGTTGGCGGCATACGTCGGGTTGCCCTGCGCGTCTGTTCCGGTTTCTTTCACGGTGTTGGGAACGACGAAGTTGCTCTTGCGTTTTTCGCCCGATTCTTTGGTGACACCGTAGAAGTTCATTTCACCGGCAGTACCGCAGTACATTTGTCCGCCTTGTTTCCAGTCGAACACGGCAGCGATACGGAATTTGTAAAGCTCGATATTCGTGTTGAAGCCCAGACGGAAGTCGGGAGAAACCCGGCCGATCACGTCGTCTTCGCCCACCTGCGGAAGTCCGTTCGCGTCTACCACGATCTGTCCGGCCTTGTTGCGCTTGTACGTGCTGCCGTATACTACGGGGAATTTCTCGCCGATACCGGCACGCACCTGCGGAGTGACGAATCCGCCGAGATAGATGCTTTCAACACCCGGTGCAAGTTCGTCTACGTAGTTGTCGATCTTTGAGAAGTTGAAAGCGAAGTCGAGCTTGAAGTTGCGGTTGTTGACCGGCGACACTCCCAGTGTAAGTTCGTGCGAGTTGGTATGAATCTTACCGCCGTTCATGATCATGCTGTCGTAGCCGGTAGAGCCGGACAAAGGCACTTCGAAGATCTGGTCTTTTACGTTCTGACGCGAGTAGGTATAGTTCAAAGTGAACAGTCCGTTGAAGAATGTCAGGTCGGCACCGATTTCGTATGACTTCGTGTTCTGCGGTTTCAGGTTCGGGTCATACACCTTATAATAAGGGATATATGCCATCGTTCCGTTGATCGGGTAGGCGATGGGCGTGCCGTTGAAGAATCCGCCGCCGTAGCTCGGGGTGTAGTAATAGCTTTGCATATAGTCGCCTGCCATACCTACTTCGGCGTACGATGCGCGCAGCTTACCGAATGTGAGGATGTTGTTTTTCAGCGGTTCGAGTTCGGTGAACACAAATCCGAGCGATACGGAAGGATAAGTGAACGAACGATTGTCGCGCGGCATATTTGAAACGACGTCGTTACGGATTGTTCCGTTGAGGTATACCATGTTTTTCCATGCCAGAGACAGGTTGGCAAAGTTACCTACCGTACGTTTCTTGTTGTACGACTTGGAACTCTGGTAGATAGAAGCATTGTTGATGTGGTTCCATCCCGGGAAGTTGAAGTTCATCCCTTCGGAGAAGGCATATTGCGTTCTTTTCTCTACAAGTTCGTTACCGATCAGGGCGTCGAATACCCAGTCCTTGTTGATGTCCCAGCGGTAAGAAGCTGTCAGCAGCGAGTTCAGCTCGTTGATGCTGTAGTGGTATTCGATGGCGTCGCCGGTGTCTGCCATTGTACTGCCGTATCCGTAGATTTCGCTGTAGTTGGTGGTGTAGGCGTCGTCACCGAGTTGGTATTTCACGTCCAGTTTGTGGTTGTCCGTGCCGAATTTGGTCGTGAATTTCACGAATGCGTTTCCGAAGAAACGTTGCGAGCGTTCGGTGAACAGATTGTTGTCCACAGCCCAGTAGGCGTCGTCGATCCATGCCTGGCGGTACGTGTTCTGCTCGTACGGGTCGCCTTCGACGTGCGAGGGGATTCCTTTCATGTTGTAGCTCACCGGAGCGTTGTAGATGGTAGCCGTCACGCCGGAGTTGGCGGTAGACTGCTTTTTTATCTTGGAAGTCACGAAGTTACCGTTGAAGCCAGTCGACCAGTTGGGGCTGAGCTGAACTTCGGCAGACATTTTGGCGTTGTATCTGTCCATACCGGTAGTCGGGATGATGCCTTCCTGGTGGCTGTTACCCAGCGAGAAAGAGTAGTTTCCTTTGTCCAGATTTTGGGAAACGTTGACGTTGTTGCTCCAGGTAATGCCGGTGTCGAAGAAATCCTTCATGTTGTTGTATGCTTTCGGCGTTGCCCACGGGTCAAGACCGGCTTCGGCACGTTGGGGCACGTAGTATTGTCCCTGACGTTTTCCCATTTTCTGGGTGAAAGCGTTGTCGGTGTTGCCGCCGTATGTAGGATCGTTGGCGAGGTCGGCTATTTTCGGTCCCCAGCTGTGGCCGGAATAAGGGTCGTATGAGCCGCCGCTGCCTTGTCCGAATTCGTTTTGCAGTTCGGGCAGTGTAGACACGACATCGAACGAAAGATTGCTGCGGAATGTGATCGTCGGTTTGCCTTTGGCCACTCCTTTACCGCTTTTGGTGGTGATGACGATGACACCGTTTGACGCACGCATACCGTAGAGGGCAGAAGCTGCCTGACCTTTGAGGATGTTGATGCTTTCGATGTCGTTGGGGTCGATGTCCACCGAACGGTTGGCGTAGTCGGTACCGTAGGCGGCGCCGTTAGCGTTGTCGGTAGTCGTTACGTCGGCAGCGGAAGAGATCGGCATGCCGTCGATGACATACAGAGGTGTATTGTCGCCCGTGAACGAACGGGAACCGCGGATCGTGATCTTGGAAGATGCACCCGGCATACCGGAAGAGGGAGCGATGTCCACACCCGAAACTTTTCCTTGTAGTGCTCCTGCAAGGTCGGTGTTGGCCGCGCGTGTCAGCTGGTCTGACTTCACGTCCTGAACGGCGTATCCCAGCGCTTTCTTTTCGCGGGAGATACCCATGGCCGTTACTACGACTTCGTCTAGTGACTTGGCGTCACTTTTTAATACTACTTTGATAACGCCTTGTGTGATCGTAACAGTTTGCGGAGTCATTCCTACATAGGAAACGCGCAAAGTTTTAGAAGAACTTGGTACGGTGGGGAGTTGCCCTTTCGGGAAGCGTTAAGTGTTTTTGGGGCTATTTAAGGCATAAAATGATAAAAAGATACCATTTCGAACGAATATCTGATGTTTTTTTTATGAAAATAGCGGTTTTAACACTTTCTTTCTGTTAGGTAATAATGTTTAAATGCTGCTAAATACGTCTTTAGATTTACTTATTTGATTTATTCTCTGATTAAATTCTTTCAATATGATACTTTATAGTTAAAAACGTAACACTTTTTTAATTTTGATATAAATAGTGTTATCTTTGCACCCTGTTAGAGACTAGAAGTCTATTTATAGGTTAAATTTAAGAGAGAATTTATGAAAAGAAAATTGATGTTCTTTATGACCTTCCTTTTTGTGGGTATAGGTCTGGTGACAGCGCAGACGTCCCGAGTTACCGGTGTGGTAACCGCCGAGGAAGATGGCCTGCCTGTTGTAGGTGCTTCGGTATTGGTGAATGGCACTACTCTTGGTACTATCACGGATATTGATGGTAAGTTTACAATCACGAATGTACCAAGTTCTTCTAAGACTTATTGATATTTTATAGCCTCTCTTTTTCCTCCTTTTTCGTCCTATCTTATTGTAAATCAGAATATAAGTGCTGCTTTCTGCAACTTGGCTTCCCGGCTCACTTACTATAATCGCAACCTTTTCCCTTTCTTTTTCGATCTCAGTCATCTTTTTCGGGCAGGTACTCGGCTTGTTTTCAGGGGGGCGGATGCTTAGGTTCTACCTTTATTTGAGGCTTTCTATGAGCGATAGGGGCAGACCGGTCTTTTCGGCAATGAGTTGATTGTCAATTCCTTGCTTTTTCATGTCGATGGCTGTCTGAAAGATGTTCAAGGCTTCTTCGCGACCTTTCTTCAGGCCTTCCTCAAGTCCTTCTTCAAGTCCTTTCTTCAGTCCTTCTTTCATTCCTTCTTTCATCCCTTTTTTTATTCCTTCCTTTTCCGCTGCATCCATTGTCACCAAATAATCCCGGTACACTTTGACGCTATTATCGTATAGCTCCCTCTCTTTTGGGGACATAGAAGCCACATCAGCGATCTCTTCGAGTTTTTCGAAGACGGCTTTTCGTGCCTTGAATGGCAGGCGTTTTAAAGTTTCCATATTATTTAATATATAAATCCAACGTTCAAAATTCGTTTCACATTCCTCTTCGCTTTTTTTGAAGAGGGGGAGGGCGATGAATATTTGCCGGAATTTCTCCGAGAAGAGTTCACCAGTCTCCTTGTCTGCAAGAATAACGTCTGTCCGGAGTTTTATGTTCTTGTCCATGATGAAATTCATCAGAAAGACTCCGTAAACAGCTTTTATTTCAAATTTCCAGTCGTGCCCCGTCCGGCCCTGGTTGACGATGGCACGGGAGAGATAGAAAATGGAGCGTTCTTTAAAGTTGCTCTGCATGCGGTTTTGCATTTCGACAATTATCTTTTCGCCCGTGTCCGTGGTGCAGTAGACATCGTAGATGATGCCTCGTCCTTCCGGGTAGTCCGGCAGCTGCTCGTTGTTCAAAAACGTTAAGTCGGTTATCACTCGTTCACCTTCGAGAAGGTCGTTCAGAAATTCGATTAGTAAATCCTTGGAGACTTCTCTGCCGAATATTAATTTGAATCCGTAGTCGGTGAACGGATTGATAAATTTGCTCATTGTTTTGGTTGTTGCTCTTTTAGGTTGTAAAGAGAGGTTTCTCTTTGCATACGGTAAAGAGGCTTTTTCTTTGTCCCACAAAGATAGGATAAATTATTGTTTTATGATGCGTTTGGCGGGAGAAATAAATGACGTGGGCGCTCAAAAATGCTCATCTTCCTCTTAAAAATGTTCATCTTCCCCTAACTCGCTTTTTGAGGATACCGGTGTAGGTGTCCTCAAATTCTGCCGGGTGATTGAGCGCCCAGAGGATGTAGTCGCCCGGCTCGTTCTTTTTGAGCAGGGTGGAGCGGTATTCGGAGCTGAGGACTTTCCATAAGGTGCCGCACGGACCACCCAGCTTTCTGCGTCGGGCGAGGGCGAGGATGCCTTTCACGGTTTGTTCGTTCCGGATGCCGATGGCGTCCATGTTGAGGCGCAGCAGGGATTCGGAGAATCCTCCGGAAGCAATGCTTTCGTTCGGGGCTTCTTCCTGCTGGTTTCTTTCGTACTGGGTTCCGTTGTGCTTGGGTTCTTCCTGCTGGTTTCTTTCGTACTGGGTTCCGTTGTGCTTGGGTTCTTCCTGCTGGTTTCTTTCGTACTGGGTTCCGTTGTGCTTGGGTTCTTCCTGCTGGTTTCTTTCGTACTGGGTTCCGTTGTGCTTGGGTTCTTCCTGCTGGTTTCTTTCGTACTGGGTTCCGTTGTGCTTGGGTTCTTCCTGCTGGTTTCTTTCGTACTGGGTTCCGTTGTGCTTGGGTTCTTCCTGCTGGTTTCTTTCGTACTGGGTTCCGTTGTGCTTGGGTTCTTCCTGCTGGTTTCTTTCGTACTGGGTTCCGTTATGCTTGGGTTCTTCTAGCTGGTTTCTTTCGTATTGGGTTCCGTTATATCTAGCTTCTCCCTTCTGATCTATTCTATTCCTCCATTTCTTCTTTCTTCCTTATTTTCCTCCTCCCTTTTTCCGGACGAGATTTCTAAAGACAAACCTTTGACAGCAACAGGCGCAGCCTGAGAAACGCCGTTTGACGGAACGGGCGGCTGCTCTCTATCTTTCTCCCATTCATTTTCGGTTTTGCTTTGTCTTTCTCTCTCTTTGTCTTTTTCTCTTTCCGGTTTGATATCATTTTCCATCTCTCTTTTCGGTTTGCTTTGAATCTCAGTATCCGTTTCCGATTTACTTTCGATTTCTGTATCCGTTTCCTGTTTTGTTTGTGGGATTGTTGCTGCAATTTCTCGGTTTTTTGCAGCATTAATTTTCATAGCTGCTCCGTCGGTCACTGTTTTTGTAGCATTGATTCCTGTGCCTGCTGCATGGATGTCTGTGCCTGCTGCATGGATGTTTGTGCCTGTCGTGCCGATTCCTGGCTTTGTTTTAGTAACTTCTGTAGCTGTGATATTGACTCCTGTTTTTGTTGTGTTGACTCCTGCATCTACTATCTTGTTTTCCGCTTCATCCACTTCTGTACCTTTTGAATTTATATTGCTTCTTATGTCTGCGGAATTATTTCCCGTTCCATCCTTTTCTTCCTTGATGAGCCAAAACCGTTCCAGCGGAAGTTTGTATTTCCTTCGGCTGTCGGTAATGATTTTGTGGTATTGCTCTTGGATGGCTTGCGAAGTCAGAATCCCGTACTCCTTATATATATAGGTGTCGAACAGTCCGACGGACAGGCAGTCGTCGATGATGGCCTGCATCTCCTCCTCCTCGCAACACACTTCCTGCGAAATGTCGAACAAGGTATCTTGATTCCATGCGACGTAAAATCCCTTTTCTTTGTAGATGAGGCAGAGCAGGGAAGTGAGTGCGGCAATTCCTGCCGCATGATGACGGTTGGAAATGCGGCGTACCTTCCTGTCTTGGAAGAAGTTGACATCGAGCGGGAAATAATCTAATCCGGGTTTGGAAATACGGGCCATCTTTTTGAATATTTAGAGTGATATTGACTGATAAATAATGAATAAGGCGAATCGGTAATTTTAATTTAGCTCATTTCAGTATGGTGATAAGCTACTTGATAGTCAGTTCTGTATCTCAACTGAGGGTGACTAAAAAGTCGATTCTATCTCTATTCTCCTCCTTCGGGAAGGAGGAGTGGTCGCAGACCGAGGTGGTAGGAGAAATAATGTTTATACCTATTTTTTTGTAAATGATAGGATTATGCATTCACCTACCACCTCCCCCTACGGGTACTCCTCCTTCCCGAAGGAGGAGAATAGAGTTACTATTGCGTACAACTACTCCCTAGAACTCCTTTTTCACATCGAAGCAGGGACAGGCTTTCATGTATTCATTGGGTGAGATGATGCCGTCTCCGTTGAGGTCGGGGCTTGTGTCCCGGTGTCCGATGACCTGTTTCACGTTGGGGAAGGCCAGTTGCAGAGATTTCACCAGTCGGATGAGGGCGGTGCGTTGTGCATCTGTCCGTGTGTCGGCGGGGCGGCCTTCCTTGTCCAGTCCGCCGACGTAGCAGATGCCGATGGAACGCTGGTTCCAGCCCATACAATGCGCCCCGTCGAGGGTGACGTCCCGTCCCGGTTCGATGGTGCCGTCGAGGCGGATGACGTAATGATAGCCGATGGACCAGAAGCCACGGGCACGGTGCCAGCAGTCGATGTCGGCAGCGGTGATGTCCTGTCCCGCACGGGTGGCGGAACAGTGGATGATGATGGTGTCTTTCATTGCAGAAACTCCTTTCTTTGTCCTCTTTCTCTGGGCAATATATAAGTGTTGAAACCAAAAATGGCGGATTCTTCGGGGGACAGGCGGCGGTAATAGTGCTGCGTCACTGAATGATGTATAGGGGCAAAGAGAGAAATAAGAGGAAAAGGCGATGAAACAAAGGAAAAAGAAACTGGCTGCACACATACATTGCCTGCCTTGAACTCCCCGACTGAATTGCTCGATTTGCCTATCCCAAGCGGATTACCTGCTTCGAACTCCTCGACTGAATTACTCGATTTGCCTATCCCAAGCGGATTGCCTGCTTCGAACTCCCCGACTGAATTGCTCGATTTGCCTATCCCAAGTGGATTGCCTGCTTCGAACTCCCCGATTGAATCAGCTTTGACGGTCAGCACAGGTATTTCGGGTGCTATCAGAAAGCATTCTTCCGAACCGCTTCTTTCGGCTCTTGACTTTTTCTTCATGGCCGATTGCTTCAGTCTTTCGGGGTGTAATAAATGCAGCACCAGCCAATTACGTTGTTTAGGGTTCATTTGTTCCCCTTTTACCAGTGCGTTCATGGATGGATAGGCTTGCAGGATATTTCCTGCCTCGTCCGTTGTGGCACAGGGGACGGGGGAGAGGGCGGGTGACGACGGACGCAGACCGGTCCGGATGGCGTGCATGACATTGTCGTAGGCATCGCACCATTCGAGGTTGGCGACGTGGTTGTTGAGCTTGTTTCCGTCGAGGTGGTTCACTTGGGGGAGACGCTTCGGGTTGGGGATAAAAGCTGTTGCCACTAAGCGGTGTACAGAGTAGCCGACGTATATCCCCTTTTGGCGGATGGCCACGTACTCATAACCTTTTGCGGTAATGCTGCTGCTGATTATCAACTTCGATTTGCCTTTGAAACTCAATATCCGCCCGTGGTCTGAAACCATATAATCGGAATTTGCTTCGATAAATCTCCAATTTTCCATACTTTATTCTTTATATTGTTAATAAAATTATACTTCGTTAAAAAGAAATCCCTTTTCCGAAACCACCGGGGATAAACGGCGCAGCCTGCATGGTAGAAACGGCGTAGCCTGCAAGGTAGAAACGGCATAAACAAGGACTGTTAAACGGCGTAGCCTCCTCGCTGACATGAGGCGGTTCCGCCCGCTTACTCCGGTCTTTGACCTTTCTCATTCCTCCTCTGCACGGGGTTCGAGCCGTTCGGCACAGCGAACGAGAAACTCCAGTTCCTCCCGACACCCTTGAATGGCTTCGTACAAAGAGTCCACATGATACATTCTGCAAAGCGTTTCCCATTCTTTTCGTTCTTCTGAAGTCATTTGTTCTCCGAAATTCATTTGCTGTCCAAAACTTATCTGCTGTCCGAAACTCATTTCAAAATTTATCTGCTGCCCGAAACTCATTTGCTCTCCGAATCTCATCTGCTCTTCGAAACTCATTCGACGCAAAGGAAATTTTCGGCATGAAACGTGCGCCACCCTTTGGCTTCGAGGTCGTAGTAGACTACAAACGTATTTTCCGGTCGTGGCATATAGGGGCGGTGAAAACTGTGTTGATATCCGGTGAGCGTGCCGACAGCGTGGCGCACGGTTCCGTCCTGCTTGGTGTAGCAGAATTTCACGTTCTCCCTGTGCATCTTCCTTATCAGTCCACCGATTCGGTGGGCGATGATGAGCGCATCACGCCGGTTCATGTCATTGTTGCGACGGATGACGGCGGCCCGCCTCATGAGCCGTACCCGTGGGAGGGAATGTTGTTTTTTCATTTCAGTCATATGATTCAATTGTTTTTTATTGATTTCGGGGCAAAAGTAGACTGTGGGTAGAATAAAAACCGTTCACGCTTGACTAAAATGAAAAAATATGTAGAAAGAGTCACGCGTGACCCAAAATGTTAAAGGTAAATCCCGAATTTTGTCGGATTAATTTAAATATAATTAGTAATGAACAAAAAAGAAAACTGCCAGAACAGTAGTGAAAGAGAACAACACATTGAAGTAAAAAGGACTGTAAATCAGAAAAGTACAAGTCAGAAAAAAGTAAATCAGAAAAGCATGAGTCAGGAAAAAGCAAATCAGAAAAGCATGAGTCAGAAAAAAGCAAATCAGAGTGGCGAAAAGTCCGTGTATGACGAGAACAGGGATGCCCTTCAGGAAAGAGTCGAAGAGAAGCAATGGAAGAAAAAGCAATGTAATGGCTTGCAGCACAGTGATGACGAAGAAAAACAGAAAGTCATCGATTCGATTATGAAAGTCAGCCGGGATAACGGCTTTGACGACGCTTATCTTCAGCAGCATTCGGACTGTTCGGCATCGTCGATCAAGCGCTTCCACTCGGCCTGGATGGGAAAGAGAATGTCCAATTGGACGACGATTTTTAATTTAGCGCACTGCGTGTCCGTCAATTGTGTCTTTGCCGAAAATCTGGTCGGGATGCTGGTTGTCATTATTATGTTCTTGATTAGAGATGCCGGAATTGTGAGTTACCATATCGACTCGCCCAAGAAAGTGGTGATAGAAATAAATTTCGGTAAAGATAAATTATTGCGCATGAAAGACGAGGAAAAGAACGAAAAAGGAAAAGAAGGTAAAGACGACGAACACCTTTGAGCGACGACAATGATCGGGACAAAGGAAAGAACAACTGACGGAATGAGGTAAGTCCTGTAAGAACTTGGTAGTCTGTATTCGTAAAAAAACGATTCGATATCAGCGATGGACTTCCATTTTATTCCCTTGTTATAATGTCACCACAAATGTAATCATATTATTGAGAAAACCATGCAGAAACGCTTTTATTCTGAAAAATAAGTTTTATTGTTCACTCAGATTTCATATTCGATGTTGACATCCTACGTTTTCTCTTTTAGATATTTATTTGTTTTCCTTTGTCGGTTTCTACCGTATTGCACGTTCGTCATTATTTACAAATTCTAATTATTGCATTCTCAGTTCGGGTAAAACGAATCCGTTTTCCGAGCTGAGAATGCAGATGACGGCTTTTAATAAGTCTGTTTGTTTTTATTTCTTTAGTAATATATTATAAACTGGCAGATAAGTCGCTCTACCAAGTTCTTACAGAACTTACATTTTTGTATAGTAATATTTAAAGATTTAATAGCAATATTTTAAGATATTCAGTGATCGGTTCCGCAAACAATCAAAACAATCACTATTTATGGAAGCGCGGATAACTCGAAAAACAGCGGCACTTGCAATCTTTCTGATCAGTGCATTTCAGACTTACATTTATGCCGGCCGCCCCTCTTCTTGTCAACTATTAATTATCAATTCTTATACCGAAAACTGTCTGTGGAGCGATGACTTTATGGCCCCTGTCTATAAAGAGTTTCGCGTCCAGAACAGCCCGGTTGACATATGTGCCGAGCACATGGAACTGATGGCGACCGTTGTCCCGGATATGCGCAAACAGGTCTTCATGTCCGACAGGCGCTGGATCAGTGCGCAATGCAGGAAAGAAGCGGAGGAAGTGATGCCTTTCCTGTTGATCGGCGGCTATTTCTGGACAGATAGTGAAATAAAGAAACATCTGCTCCCGGTGATCAAAAGCCGCCTGGACGGAGCGTCGCATCCGCACAGAGTGGAAACGACAGCGATGGGGACGCCCCCATCCGTCATCAATTATGCCGACTACGTAGAGAGCGGACTGTTGCTCGGCCTGTGTCCCGACGACACTGTTTTTGGTATGAAGCCCCCCACTTTTTTCGAGCGGAACAAATATTATCTGGCCCTGTTTTTCTCTTTGATGGCACTGGCCGTCATCTATGTGATATGGCTCCGGAGGGCGCTGCATGAGAGGAGCAGGCTGCTGGAGATCATGAGGAGCTATAGCAGTCTGGTCGAAAACATGCCCGTTCTCTATGCCCGTGTCGAGCTCATATTCGACCCCGGTGGCCGGATTATCGACTATGTCTACCGGGAAGTGAATCCCACTTTCGAGAAATACATCCTGCCCAAAGAAAAAATACTGGGAAAGAAATACAGCGAACTCAATCCGGATTATTCGCCGGAACTGCCCGACAGGTACAGCGAACTGAATGACAACAGGCAAATAACCTTTCAGTATTATCTGGAGAAGACGAAAACTCATCTGACCGTCATCTCCATACATTCCAAAACGAAAGGCTGCGTCGATGTCTTTGGTGTGGACAATACCGAACTGGTGCTGACGCAGCAAATGCTGAAATCCACCAACCATAAGTTGTCCGCCGCCCTCGACGCTGCCGACATGACCCCTTGGAAATGGGATTTGCGGACCGGCCTCCTCTCGTGCAACGTCAGCCACGACTTGTACGTCACCGAAGAGGAGGTGACGCATGACGGCAACCTGATTATCGTGCCCACCTCCGCCTGTTTCGCGAAAATCTGCGATGAAGACCGCGAACGCGTGCGGGACGCCTTCGAGCACCTCGCCAATGGCGAAACGCAGAAAATGCGCGAGGAATATCGGGTAGGCAGACAGTGGCTTCCTTCCCCGCAACAGAATGAATGGGTAGAAGTGCGCGCAGCCGTGGACGAGCGCGACGCGAACGGAAAACCGCTGAGCCTTATCGGCACTTCGATGACCGTCACCCAACGAAAGGAAATGGAGGAAGCGCTCGTACAGGCAAAGGTGAAAGCCGAGGAGGCGAACACGCTCAAATCTTCTTTCCTCGCCAACATCAGCCACGAAATACGCACTCCCCTCAACGCCATTGTCGGCTTTTCCTCGCTGCTGGTGTCGGCGGAAAGGGGGATTTCGGAAGAGAAACAGGAATATATCAACATCATTGAAAACAACAACACACTCCTGTTGCAGCTTATCAGCGATGTGCTCGACCTTTCGAAGATCGAAGCCGGAACGATGGAGTTCGACTACGCCCCGATAGATGTGCACGGCCTGTTTATCGAACTCGAAGATACGTTCCGGTTGAGGAATAAAAAGTCCGGCATCTGTATCTGCTATCACCGCCGGACGACCGAATGTGTCGTAAAGGCGGACCGTAACCGTCTGGTACAGGTGATGATGAATCTGATGAATAATGCTGTGAAGTTTACCGGGGAAGGCAGCATTGAGTTCGGGTTTGATGTGCGCGAAGACGGTTTCCTGCATTTCTATGTCACCGACACCGGTTGCGGGATACCGGAGGAACGGTTGGAAGAAATCTTCGGGAATTTTGTCAAACTCAACAGCTTTGTGCAGGGCACGGGACTCGGACTCACCATTTGCCGGGCAATCGTCGAAAGGATGGGAGGAAAGATCGGTGCTGTCTCACGGCTGGGTCAGGGGAGTACTTTTTGGTTCACGCTGCCTTATACGGCCAACGAAGAGAAGATTTGAAAAGGACGTGGCGTGACGGAAATATACTTGCTTCCCGAAGAATGGGGCTTGACTAAAAAGTCAGCCCCTTCCCGAAGGGAGGGGAAGCCATGCGGATAGTCAGCTCGAATCAAGGCTCCCCCAAGAAACGGAAGATGAGCCCTACTTGCGCCGGAGTGAGCAGGATGGCTTTCTCGGAATATCCCGTGCGGGCGAGTTCGTTTTGTAGTGCCGTGTTCTTGGCGATCCAGCTGCGGAGAGTGCGGCGTGCGGAGGCGGGCTGTATGTGGGGCAGGTAGAGAGTGGCCAGTTGGCTTTTGCTGTATGCCTGTATGCGGGGCAGGGTTGCATTTTCTTCGGAAGTTGGTTTCATGATTTTTGCTTTCATTGTCTTTTGATACTGCTTTTACTATCTTTTCTATATTTCTTTCTTTCATTTTCGTTGCCAATGTAAAGGTACGCCTTTTTTAGTCGTTTGGTGTTGCTTTGTACAGAAGTCCTTGGAGGCAGTATTTGTGCGAAGCCGTGCCGACTGGTGCTCTTCAGTTACAAGTCGTTACATCGTGTATCCGGACTTTTTTGCCATCGCCTACTTTTGTCACCGTAATCGATTGCACATAGAAAACTTACATCAACCATTAAAAAAAGAAAGGAAAACAACCTTATGCCATTAATTTACAAACCTTACCAGGCGAATATCGCCAACAAAGCGGGACAGAAACTGTATTACCCCCGCCTCGTGAAATTCTCGAAAATGGTCAACACGCAGAAGATGGCGGAGCTGATCGCCGAGAAGGCTTCTCTGACACCGGGTGATGTCCACAACGTGATTCGAAACTTGATGTCCGTGATGCGTGAACAGTTGCTCAACAGCCGCACAGTACGTCTCGAAGGCTTGGGCACATTTACGATGATCGCCAAAGCCGGAGGAAAGGGAGTCGTGTTGGAAAGTAAAGTCAGCAGTTCGCAGATCGTTTCGCTGCGCTGTCAGTTTACTCCCGAATATACCCGTTCTGCCGATGGCGTCACTACCCGTGCACTGACTTCCGGAGTAGAATTTGTCCACGTCAAGGACGTAGCGGGCGGCTTTGTGGACGACGATGATAAAAATCATTCGGGAGGCGGAGACAACCCCGGCGGAGGAAGCACTCCCGGAGGCGACGACGATGAGGCTCCGGACCCAACCGTTTAATGAGGCTGAATCGCTGACTCACTAATGCATGATCGGTTCCCTTATTAAATTGCTCCATTCACTCTGTTTTTTAACTCTAAAGAAGGAAGCTATGAAATTATTTTTAGAAAAGTTATTGGATATTTTGGAAGCACTCTTGCGCTTCCGTCGTCGGAAAGCTAAAAAGACGGGAGATTCATAAACCGACCTCCTCTCTTAAAAACTAGAGAATCCCCTTTTATTTAAAACCGTATCTGTCTATGATATGGGGTTGAATAAAGGGGATTTTTGTATGGGAAAGTAATAGGTAATTGTATAGTAATAGGTAGTGGAATTTAATTCATTTCATTTCTTGTGCGAAATGATTCATACCTGCTCTGAGATGTAGGATTTATGGAAAAGTGTATTATCAAAAAATGGGGTCACCTATACCCCTGTTTGCTACATTATGTTTTTTGAGCCCGATAATGCGGTAGTTGGAGAATTTTGACATCTATAAAAGAATATCCCGGCAGATTGGATAACAGTCAACCGTCCAATCATAAAAAGGGCTGCCCCAATTCTGCTTGGGAGCAGCCCTTCTTGCTTTTTCCGGTTTATCTCTAATGCATTTTATTTAATCAGATAGACTTTTTGAAGATAAACCCTTTTGTTGTGTGCTTTTGGGGGATGAGCCACCTTACGGCATTTCTGTTTCCATTTGGAATTTCCGGCTTACCTTCATCAGGTTAATGATGTAAGTCACTACATTTTGAGCTTCCTGCACCATGGTCAGATAAACCATACTTACCCGGATACTGCCCGACTGGCTTTGGATGCGCTGCAACTCTTTGCGTTTCAGTTGCGATAGCTGTCCGTTGAGGTCGTTGGCACGGCGGATTTCCTCTTCCATATTCTGATAATCGTTGTTTTCCAACTTCTTGCGGCATTGCTGAATCAGATAAGTGATGTCCTCGGCCACGTCGCTGAATTCACCTTTCTGAATGGCGTCGAGCGGGTTGAAGTTATTGTCGATGTGTTCAAGACACGGTTCGCAGAGGCGCGAGATGCTGTACACCAGTTCGCTGGCGAAGTCGTTGCCTTGATAGTAGTAGAGTCCTTTTTCGAGCACGGTGTTGTTGTCGAGGCGGCACATGGCAACGGTTCCGGTGCGTTTCATCTGCTTGATGAGCTGCTTTTCGAATTTCGTGGAACCCATGGCACGACGCAGTCCGCGCAGGTTTTCGTGTATAAAGGAGGTGACGGTCAGTTCGAAATTCGTTTCGGCGTACTCCAGCACTTTGGCGAGTTCTTCGCGGGTATGTTTACGCATCAGTTGCAGCGCTTCTTCGCTGTCGGCGGTCTGCATGAGTTGTTTCAGCGTTTCGTTGCCTTTCTCTTTCGCCTTGCGTTTCTTATACATCACCTGGCTGCGGATGAGGATGAAAATCGCTATTCCGATCAGTGCGATGATGGAGATGTTGCCGCCGTAGTGCAGCACGAGGGCTACGAAGAAGCAGATGGTGAAGGCGGCTCCGGCAGTGATGAACCAGCCGCCGATGACGCTTAGAACGCCTGTGATGCGGTAGACGGCGGAGTCACGTCCCCATGCACGGTCGGCGAGCGACGTACCCATTGCTACCATGAAGGTGACGTAGGTGGTAGAGAGCGGCAGTTTCAGCGACGTTCCCAAGGCGATGAGCAGACCGGCGAGGACGAGGTTGACAGAGGCGCGGACGAGGTCGAAAGCGGCTCCGTCGGCTATGATGGCTTCGTTTTTGCGGAAACGGGAGTTGATCCACTGCTTCGTGCTTTCGGGCATGATGCGGGAGGTGCCGTTGGCAAGTGTCATGCTGAAACGTACCAGTGTGCGTGCCATCGGGGTACTTCCGAAGTTCTCTTCTCCTTCATCCTGACGGGAGAGGTCTACCGAGGTTTTGATGACGGCGTGCGCCTTTTTGGAGGTGCAGAGGGCGTAGACCATGATGGCGCCGGCACCGATAAGGAAGTACCACGGTGTCTTGGCGGGGCCTAGCAGCGAGGTCATCAGGAAGCTGTCCGGACTTGCTCCGGCTCCGTTGGTGGTGTAGTCTATGAAGGAGGAGTAGCCTGCGAGGGGGACTCCGATGAAGTTGACGAGGTCGTTGCCGGCGAAGGCGAGGGCGAGAGCAAAGGTGCCCATCAGTACCACTACTTTGAAAACATTGACTTTGAGCCAGTGAAGCACTTGCATCAGTGCCGTGAAGAAGACGAAGAAGCTGGCGATGAGCAGCAGCGTGTTGTCCTGTATCCACTGTTTGTTTTCGGGGGTCATGAAGGAGCTGTCTTTCAACCCTTTGATCAGCATGAAGTAGATGATGGAGGTGGCGGCGATCCCACCGAAAAGGCCGATGCTGTATTTGATGTTTTTCGTGTAATTGAACGTGAAAACGATGCGGGCGAGCCACTGTACTAACATACCGAAGAAGAAGGCGATGGCTACGGACACGAAAATGGCCATGATCACGGAAAGTGCTTTGTCGGTGTTGATCAGATCGCCCAACGCAAGGGTGGCGTCATTGTTTACTTTGATCAGGGAGAGGGCGAAAGTTCCTCCGAGCAGCTCGAAGACCAGTGAGACGGTCGTGGAGGTGGGCATGCCCATAGAGTTGAAGACGTCCAGAAGGACTACGTCGGTCAGCATGACGGCGAGCAGTATACACATGATTTCGGCAAAGTAGAAATGCTCGGGCTGATAGATTCCGTGACGGGCTATGTCCATCATGCCATTGGACAGGGATGCGCCAATGAAAATACCGATCCCGGCTATGAAAAGAATGGTTTTGAACGAAGCGGCCTTGGCGCCTACCGCCGAATTCAGAAAGTTGACTGCATCATTACTGACTCCGACGATGAGATCGAACACGGCCAGCACGAACAGGAAAATGATAATGCATAAGTAAATTGTCTCCATAAAGAAAGTTGTGTATGTTTATTTATGGAGGCAAAGAACGGAGTTTAACGTTGCGGAAAAATGTCATACGTGTTACATTTCTGTTACAATGTCTTTTTTGAGCCATTCATAAAAATCGTATTGGGCACGGACAGCAGGGGTGCCGGACGCTCTTTTTTTGAATACGTTTTGCAGTTTGTCGTCTACCCAACAGGCTTTTTGGTTGTCAGCGAGCTGGATATGGAGCATTTCGATCAGACTGGCGCGCAGGTCAGGGTCGAGGATGGGGGTGACGGCTTCGATACGGCGGTAGAGGTTGCGGCGCATCCAGTCGGGCGAGCCCATGTATATTTTGGGGTGCCCTTCGTTGCCGAAATACCAGATGCGGGCGTGCTCCAGAAAACTGTCGACAATGCGGGTGACACGGATGTTACGGCTGTATGACTGCTCCGGTATGAGGCAGCAGATGCCGCGGACGATGAGGTCGATCTGCACGCCGTGTTCGGAGGCCTCGTAGAGTCGGTCGATCATTGCGGGGTCTTGGAGGGCGTTCATTTTGAGGATGATACGTCCGCCTTTGCCTTGGTCGGCAAGGGATATTTCACGGTCGATGAGGCGGTTCAGTTCCGGTATGAGGTTGAAGCGGGCGACGAGGAGAGTGGTGAATTTCGGATCTTCCTTGCCTTGCAGGGTGCGGAAGAGGTTGTAAAGGTCGTTCACTATTTCCTTGCGGCAGGTGAAAAGTCCACAGTCGGCGTATAGGGTGGCGGTCTTTTCGTTGAAGTTGCCCGTGCTGATGTAGGCGTAGCTGGGGATTTTCTCTCCATTCAGTCCGCGGCGACGGACGAGGGCCACTTTGGCGTGTACTTTTAGTCCGGGGATGCTGTAAATGATTTTGATGCCGGCGGCTTGCATCATTTCGGCGGTGGCGAGGTTGTTCTCTTCGTCGAAACGGGCTTTGAGCTCGACAAATACGGTGACTTTCTTGCCGTTCTGCGCGGCGGCTATCAAGGTGTTGATGACGGCCGAGTTTTCGGCTACACGGTATTGGGTGACCATGATTTCGCGCGTCTCCGGATTGTGCACTGCTTCGTAGAGGAAGTGGGTGAAGTGCTCGAAGGAGTGGTACGGGTAATACAGCAGCAGATCCTTTTGGGCGACGTAGTTGAAGATCGATTCTTTTTCGTCGAGGATGTTCAGCTTCATCGGTTGCGGCTTTTCGATGCGGCGTAGAGACTTGTTCGGGTTGGGCAGGTGGCGCAGGTCTTCGAGGTTCAGGTGCTTGTCGCCGGGGACGAGTTCGTCACGGTGGATGCGGAAGGCGTCGACCAGAAAGTCGAGGAAGTCTTGCGGCATGGCACGGTCGTAGACAAAGCGGCAGACGTCGCCTATCTTGCGTTTTTTTACCTTCTTTTTCAGTTGAGCTACGAGGTCGGCGCTGCTGGCGGTGTCGTCTATCAGAATGTCGGCGTCACGGGATATTTTGATGCAGTAGCTCGAATCGACGTCGTAGCCGGGGAAAATAAGGTTGAGGTTCGCTTTGATGATGTCCTCGGTGAACATGATGTAATAGTTGTCTCCACGGGGCGGAAGTTCGATGAAACGGGGCACTTTGGCGTACGGCTGCTTCATGACGAAATAGAAAGGCTGCCGGTTGGCGGGGTTCCTGTTTTCCTTCGGATAGAGGCGGATGGCGAGGTAGAGCCGGTTGTCTCGCAGAAAAGAGACGATTTTGTCTTTCGATACGGGCACGGGTTGCAGGTAGGGGAAGATTTCTTCCCGGAAAAAGTCCTTGATAAACTGCTGGTGAAACGGTTCCACATGTCTGTCCTGGTAGAAGATGATGTGGTTTTTGCGCAGGGCGGGCAGTATCTTTTCTTCGTAAATGCGTACACGGTCGTCCAGCTGGCGGTTTACTTCGTGGTTGATTTCTTCCACGAGTTCGCGGGCGGATTGTACGGTTTCTTCATCGCTCTCCGTTGCGCCGGATGCCACGGCCTTGTGGTCCGCCACCCGGATTTTGTAAAACTCTTCCAGATTGGAGGAGTAGATGGAGATGAAATTGATGCGCTCGTATAGCGGCAGGTGCTCATCCAGCGCTTCGAGCAACACCCGATAGTTGAATGAGAGCCAGCTGATATCACGTTTGAAATAATTATATTTGCTTTCCATGTGCTTTAAGATTTTCCCAAATATAGTATCTTTGCAGGACTAAACAAAGAAAATTATGACAAGAATTGGATTATTGTCCGATACCCACGCTTATTGGGACGAAAAATATCTCGAATATTTTGAATCGTGCGACGAAATCTGGCATGCCGGAGATATCGGTTCGGTAGAAGTAGCCGAGAAGTTGGCGGCTTTCCGGCCCCTGCGGGCAGTTTACGGCAACATAGACGGGCAAGAAATACGGAAGATGTTCCCGCAGGTGAACCGCTTCACGGTGGACGGAGCGGAAGTGCTGATCAAGCATATCGGCGGGTATCCGGGCAAGTACGACCCTTCGGTTATCGGCAGTTTGATGGCCCGTCCGCCGAAACTTTTCATCAGCGGACACTCCCATATATTAAAGGTGAAATACGACAAAACGTTGGACATGCTGCACATCAATCCCGGAGCCGCAGGGATGTCCGGTTTCCATAAAGTGCGGACAATGGTGCGCTTTGTCATCGACAACGGAACGTTCAAAGACCTCGAAGTTATTGAACTGGCAGGATAGATTTCTTACAATTCATTTTGTCACGTCAGATTTCTTTCCGACCTTTGCACACAGTAAAATGAATAACTCAGACGACAATGAAAGGAATTATTCTGGCCGGTGGAAGCGCCACTCGTCTTTATCCGCTTTCCAAAGCGATTTCCAAACAAATCATGCCTGTATACGACAAGCCGATGATCTATTATCCGCTGTCTACGCTTATGCTGGCAGGGATACGGGAGGTCTTGATCATCTCTACTCCGCGTGATTTGCCGATGTTTCGGGACTTGTTGGGCTCAGGTGAGGAGCTCGGGATGTCTTTCTCTTACAAAATACAGGAGCAGCCTAACGGACTGGCACAAGCCTTTGTGTTGGGAGCTGATTTCTTGAACGGTGAGGCAGGTTGTCTGATTCTTGGGGACAATATGTTTTATGGACAAGGGTTTTCCGCTATGCTCCGGCGTGCTGCCGGTGTGGAGAAGGGAGCCTGCATCTTCGGCTATTACGTGAAAGATCCTCGGGCTTACGGTGTAGTGGAGTTCGACGAACAAGGCAAAGTGATTTCTCTGGAAGAAAAGCCACTGGTGCCGAAAAGTAATTATGCCGTTCCCGGACTTTATTTCTACGACGCTACCGTGACGGAAAAAGCGGCTTCTCTCCGCCCTTCGGCACGTGGAGAATATGAGATAACGGACCTGAACCGCCTGTACCTCGAAGAAGGAACACTGAACGTGGAACTGTTCGGACGCGGATTCGCATGGCTGGATACTGGAAACTGCGACAGCCTGCTCGAAGCCTCCAACTTCGTGGCTACCATTCAGAACCGGCAAGGCTTCTACGTCAGCTGTATCGAAGAGATAGCCTGGCGGCAAGGATGGATTTCGTCCGGACAATTGCTGCTGCTCGGACAGAAACTCGAAAAGACCGAATACGGTAAATACCTGATAGAACTGTCTAAACAACCCTTGAAATAAACATAAATAATCATATATGAAAACTTATCTGGTGACCGGTGCCGCAGGATTTATTGGCGCCAATTATATTAAGTATATCTTGGCCAAGCACAGCGATATAAAAGTGGTGGTTCTTGACGCCCTGACGTATGCGGGTAATCTGGGAACTATTGCCAAAGATATCGACAACGAACGTTGTTTCTTTATCAAAGGAGACATTTGCAGCCGCGAAGTGGTGGACAGCCTTTTTGCCGAATACCGTTTCGACTATGTCGTGAACTTCGCCGCCGAAAGCCATGTAGACCGCAGTATCGAAAACCCGCAACTGTTTCTGATCACCAACATCCTCGGTACGCAGAATCTGCTGGATTGTGCCCGCCGTGCCTGGGTGATGGGTAAGGACGAACAGGGATATCCTACCTGGAGAAAAGGAGTGCGCTACCATCAGGTATCTACCGACGAGGTGTACGGCTCACTCGGTGCGGAAGGCTACTTCACGGAAGAAACCCCGCTTTGTCCGCACAGCCCGTACAGCGCTTCGAAAACCAGTGCCGACATGGTAGTCATGGCTTATCACGACACTTATAAAATGCCGGTAACGATCACCCGCTGTTCCAACAACTACGGCCCCTATCATTTTCCCGAAAAACTGATTCCGCTGATTATCAAGAATATACTCGAAGGCAAACATCTGCCTGTCTACGGTGACGGAAGTAACGTGCGCGACTGGCTTTACGTAGAAGACCACTGCAAAGCGATCGACTTGGTAGTGCGCGAAGGCAAAGAGGGCGAGGTGTACAACGTAGGTGGTCACAACGAAGAAACCAATCTTGAAATTGTGAAGCTGACCATTGCCACTATCCGTAAACTAATGACCGAGAAACCGGAATATCGTCAGGTCCTTAAAAAGAAAGTGAAAGGTGAAGACGGAGAAATCTCCGTTGACTGGATCAACAACGATCTGATCACTTTTGTCAAAGACCGTCTGGGGCACGACCAGCGTTATGCCATTGATCCCACGAAGATCACGAACGCCTTGGGCTGGTATCCCGAAACGAAATTTGAAGATGGCATCGTGAAGACAATCGTATGGTATCTTGAAAATCAAGACTGGGTGGAAGAGGTGACCAGCGGAGACTATCAAGGTTATTACGAAAAGATGTACGGAAAATAAATCAATGTCGGATCAAGAATCCTATTGATAGCAAAATACCCATTAACAGCATATTACGTGAAGTCTCACCTAGTATGCTGTTTAATTTTTTACCACTGTGAATCTGCACCATCCGTCTCCATGTGAGGACATGAGGAATCAGGTAGAGTAACGGAAGAAGTGCGGCAAACAAGTGTCCTTCGAAGAAGAACCAGAAACACAGAAGACTTGCTGCCACCCCCAGCATCAAATAAAGATAGCGTCCGAACTTCTCGCCAAAACGAACGATGACCGTCCGCTTTCCGCTCCGTGCATCCGCTTCACGGTCTCGGTAATTGTTGACTACCAGCAAGGTATCAATCAGCAGTCCGCAGATCAGAGAAGCTACCGTTGTGTCCGAAGTCCATGTCAGCGCCTGCACGTAGTACGTTCCGCCCACGGGGACGAATCCGAAAAATACGATGACCAGAACATCGCCCCAGCCGTTGTAGGATAATGGATAAGGGGCCTGTGGTATAGAGGAAAGCGAAGAGTACGCAGAGAAGTCCTACTATGATCAGCTCCCATCCGGCATAAAACAGCAGCGCAGATCCGATCAGACAGGCGAACAGGACGGTGACGATGATTCCGTTTCGCATGGCTCTCGGTGAAATCCAGCCTTGTGCGCAGGCTCGTTCCGGTCCCAGCCGGTCTTCGCGGTCGGTTCCTTTGAGGTAGTCGAAGAGGTCGTTGATAAAATTGGCGGCAATTTGCATCAGACCGGCGAACAGGCAGCAGATAAGGGCCGGCAACCATTGAAAATGTCCATCCATATAAGCAAGTGCGCTACCGATCATGACCGGCGTAATGGCTCCTGTCAGAGTTTTGGGACGTGCTGCTAATATCCACGCACGCAGCGAGTTACGCTTTACTTCTTCCATGCTTTAATATATAATAATAAGTTTTGACGGACAAAGATACATGATTTTTCCTATCTTTGCGCCTCAAATAGTGGGGGAATGTGTTATATGTAGAAGAAAATAAACCAAAGAAGATGAAAAAAATAAATTACCTGTTCATAATATTCGTATTATTCCTGTTCGTATCTTGTAAGTCAAAGAAGAATGTTGTATCGATCCTGCCTCGTCCTGTGCTCAATGTCGATTCCGTCCGTCCGGACAGTTCCGCCGCTATCGACGGCTTGTTTGCTCCGGATCATTCTCAGCTTGCCGACTTGAAAGTTTCGACGAAAAAGCAGAAGAAAACAGCGAAGAAAGAAGCTGCGACCGAGCAGGAAGAACGTAATTTGGTACTTCGCGGAACGAAGATCACGTCTTCTACCGTGAACGTCCCTGCCACTTATAGCGGCATAGACCGTGTCGTGGAATATGACTTCACCCACCGTGATGTCCCCGAAGCCTTCGAAGGCTTCCGCATCGCCTTCATTTCCGACTTGCATTACAAGAGTCTGCTGAAAGAGAAAGGCTTGAACAACCTTGTCGATCTTTTGATCGCCCAGAAACCGGACGTCTTGCTGATGGGAGGAGACTATCAGGAAGGCTGTGAATACGTAGAACCGTTATTTGCCGCATTGGCCCGTGTGAAAACACCGATGGGAACTTTCGGAGTAATGGGAAATAATGACTATGAACGCTGCCATGACGAAATAATCCGCACGATGAAGCATTACGGGATGCGTCCGCTGGAACACGAAGTCGATACATTACGCAAAGACGGTCAGCAGATTATCCTTGCCGGAGTACGCAATCCTTTCGACTTGAAACAAAATGGGGTGTCGCCCACACTGGCGCTTTCTCCCAACGACTTCGTTATCTTGTTGGTGCATACTCCCGACTACGTGGAGGATGTTTCGGTGGCCAACACGGACATCGCTTTGGCGGGACATACTCATGGTGGACAGGTACGCGTATTCGGTTACGCCCCGATACAGAACTCCCACTACGGCACCCGCTTTCTGACCGGACTGGCGTACAATTCAACTAAAATGCCATTGATTGTTACTAATGGGATCGGTACTTCTCAGATGCCTGTACGAATCGGTGCTCCGGCAGAAATCATAATGATTACGCTTCATCGTCTCAAAGAGTAGATACACTTTTAGGTACGACTTTCTGATGAACTCCACACTTTTAGGTACGACTTTTTGTGTTATTAGCACATTTTTATGCATGACTTTTTGTTCTTTTCTATTCAGTTGCTTATATTTGCAGTTCATAAATCGTTGATTATAAAAGAATAAATATGAGAAGAGATGCAATGCAACAGTTATATGACTGGAAGGAGAAGACAACACGGAAACCTTTGATTGTTCGTGGTGCCCGGCAGGTGGGGAAGACATGGTTGATGAAAGAATTTGCATCATCAGCTTACAGACAGTTTGCTTACATCAATTTTGAGGATAACGAAGTGATGAAAGATGTTTTTCAGAAAGACTTTGATGTCGAGCGCATTCTGATGGCTATTCAATTAGTGACCGGCATCGTAGTAGATACTGAGACATTAATTATTTTTGATGAAATTCAGGAAGCGCCTCGCGGATTGACGGCATTGAAGTATTTTCAAGAAAAAGCTCCTCAGTATCATGTGGTTGCAGCAGGTTCCCTCCTTGGCATTGCCATGCATAGCAATGATTCTTTTCCCGTCGGGAAGGTCGATTTTATGGATTTATATCCTCTTTCTTTTTCGGAGTTTTTGGAGGCTGTCGGGCAAGAGGCTTTTGCCCGTTTACTTGCAAAAAAAGACTGGGGGCTGATCGCTGCTTTTCGTTCTAAATTGATAGATTTGCTCAAACAGTATTATTATGTCGGAGGAATGCCTGAAGTTGTGAATGCCTTTATTAATCATAAAGACTATGCCGAAGTGCGACAGCTACAGCAGACAATTCTGGATTCTTATGATCGTGATTTCTCCAAACATGCTCCTATTGCCGAAGTGCCTCGGATTCGTATGATTTGGCGTTCTGTTCCGGCTCAATTGGCTAAGGAAAATAAGAAGTTTATTTATGGTGTCGTGAAGGAAGGAGCCAGAGCGAAAGATTTTGAGTTGGCTATTGAGTGGCTGATTGATGCAGGACTTATTTACAAGGTTAGCCGAGTGAAAAAAGCCGGAATCCCATTGTCGGCTTATGAGGACTTTTCGGCATTTAAATTATTTTTGTTAGATACCGGATTAATGGGAGCTATGAGCGGGCTTCCACCGCAAGCGTTATTGGAGGGGAATGTGTTGTTTAGTGATTATAAAGGAGCTATTACAGAGCAGTATGTATTACAACAATTGAAGTCAGTGAAAGGACTGAGTATTTACTACTGGTCTTCGGATACATCCAGAGGAGAACTGGATTTCCTTTTACAAAAAGATGTTAGCGTCATCCCTGTTGAAGTAAAAGCTGAGGAAAATCTGCAATCGAAGAGTTTGCGTTTCTTCGTAGAGAAAAATGCGGGATTACACGGAGTACGATTTTCTATGTCAGATTATCGGAAGCAAGAGTGGATGATTAATTATCCGTTATACTCTGTCGGATATATTCTCTAATATACTCCCAAACCTTTGGATGCAAGAAGTATCTTACATCTTTCTTCTCATCAAGTGCCTGACGGATAAACGTCGAACTTATTTCAAAGGTAGGCGAATGGACCAGACGGACTGTTTCGGGCAGCCCGTTTTCATTTACCGGAAATCCGGGGCGGGGATAGATAAGAATACGGTTTTCTTTGATGATGCGCTCCGATTGATACCAGCGGTCGAAGCGGGCCCAGTTATCCGAGCCGATAATTAAGTAGAAGTCCCGTTCCGGATAGGTTTCATGTAGCTTTTCCAACGTATGTACGCTGTATGAAGGGCGGGGCAGATGAAACTCGAAGTCTGAAGAGCGGAAGCGGGGATATTCTTCTGTGGCAAGTTCTACTAACCGGAGACGCAGGTCGTCAGGCCATAGCTCCGTCCCTGCTTTCAGCGGGTTTTGCGGGCTGACCATAAACCAAACTTCATCCAGTTCTTCATATTCGCAAAGATAGTTGGCCAAGGCCAGATGTCCGATGTGTACCGGATTGAATGACCCGCTGAAGATTCCGGTTTTTAGTTTATTGCTCTCTGCCATTCTCATCTTCTCGTTTTTACTTTTTTCTTCTTGATGCCTTCTTATCTTTCTATTCTTTGTTCTTTTTTTGCTCTTTTGGGTTCTCTTTTAGACTTTCTTTTTCAGCCTTGACTTTCTGTCATCTTCTTGGCTTCCCTTTCCATTCTCAGCTTTTTTCTCCATTTTGGAAAAACGATAGCCTGCCTCACAGCAATTAAGAAAAAGATGCCGGCGGCAATCCAAAAATGCAGATAAAGTGAAAGGATGCCGAACACTATATCTACAATGCCGATAATGCCGCACAGATACATGAATTTTTCGGTCGATCCCTCCTTCTTTTCTATGCTCTCTATTCGTTTTTTCAGAGATTCTTTCATTCCTTATTCAGAAATTCTTTGATAACCTCCAGCGTCTCAGCCTTTGCCGCTTCCAGATCATCATTCACGATGACACGATCAAACTGGGGAGCAAAAGTCATTTCGTATTCCGCCTTTGCGATGCGGCATTCGATTACTTCGGGCTCATCCGTGCCCCGACCCGTCAGCCGGCAACGGAGTTCTTCGATGGAGGGCGGCTGTACAAAGATGGACAATGCACGCTCACCGTAATACTTTTTGATGTTGCATCCGCCTACTACATCCAAGTCGAATACTACGTTCTGCCCCTTCTCCAACTGCTTTTCCACTTGTTCTTTCAGCGTTCCGTAATACCGATCCTTGTATACTTCTTCGTATTCCAAAAACTCGTTGTTCTCAATGCGACAACGGAACTCTTCGGGAGTAAGGAAGAAATATTCGACCCCGTGTTTCTCCGTCCCGCGCGGTGGGCGGCTGGTTGCAGAAATGGAGAACGCGAGATTTAAGTTCTGCGTCAGCAGATAGTTGATAATAGTCGATTTGCCCGAACCGGACGGGGCAGAAAAAATAATTAACTTGCCAGTCATTTGTTTAATTGAGAATTGAAAGTTGAAAACTGAAAATGTCGACATTTTCAATTTTCAACTTACTATTAAATAATTACATTACGTTCAGCACCTGTTCCTTGATCTGTTCCAGTTCATCTTTCATTTGCACAACGATTTTCTGCATTTCGGCATGGTTGGACTTGCTGCCAAGCGTATTGATTTCCCGTCCCATTTCCTGAGCGATGAAACCGAGCTTTTTGCCTTGTCCGTTGCCGCTTTCCAGCGTGCTGATGAAATATTTCAGGTGGTTGGTGAGGCGTTGTTTTTCCTCGTTGACATCCAGCTTTTCGATGTAGTAGATCAGCTCTTGTTCCAGTCGGTTCTTGTCATAGTCCGTGTTCAGCGTCTTTTCGAGCGCGTCGGTGATACGTTCCTTGACTTTCTCCACCCGTTCTTTTTCGTAAGGAGTTATCTTTTCGAGCAATAGTGCGATGTTAGCTATCTTTTCGCGGAACTTCTTTTCCAGTGCGGCGCCTTCCTGTTTGCGGAAGTCTACCAGATGACCGATTGCTTCGAGAACGGTGGCACGTACCATTTCCCATTCTTCTTCCGTCAACTCTTGGATTTCAGTCTTAGACATAACGTCCGGCATACGGAGCAACGTCTGAAACCAGTCGGTGGGGACGGGGATGCCGAGATTTTCCGAGATCGCCTGAATCTGTTTGTAGTAGCCTTCCACCAACACTTGGTTGATAGGAGTCGCGCTTTCCGCACTCTCTTTTTTCTCTATCCAGAGGCTGAAGTCCACCTTTCCACGCTCCAGCACTTTGGAGATTTCGTTGCGGATCTCGATCTCTTTTTCACGATAAGCCGGAGCGATGCGAGTGGAAAGATCCATTGCTTTGCTGTTGAGCGACTTGATTTCTACGTTTATCTTTTTATCTGGAAGTTCGGCCGTAGCTTTGCCGTATCCTGTCATCGACTGTATCATATACTTAAAGTTTTGTGCAAAAGTACACGAATATTTTAAGAATTGGAAATAATCATGTAAATTTGCGACAATTTAATAAGCTGATTTTTATGTCGTGTATACTGAATATTGAAACCTCTACCACTGTTTGCTCGGTAGCGGCAAGTCAAGACGGACAGACGATTTTTGTGAAAGAAGACTTGAAGGGCCCTTCACACGCCGTGTCTTTGGGAGTATTTGTTGATGAAGCGTTGTCGTTCATTGATAGTCATGCCATACCTTTAGATGCAGTTGCAGTGAGTTGCGGTCCGGGATCATACACAGGATTGCGGATTGGAGTTTCGATGGCAAAAGGCATTTGTTACGGACGGAATGTACCCTTGATCGGTCTTCCTACGCTCGAAGTGCTGAGTGTGCCCGTGTTGCTGTATCACGATTTGCCGGAAGATGCGTTGCTCTGCCCGATGCTCGATGCCCGCCGTATGGAAGTGTACGCTGCCGTTTACGACCGTGCCTTGAACGTGAAGCGTGCTATCGCCGCCGATATTGTCGATGAGAATTCCTATCTGGAGTTTCTGAACGAAGCGCCCGTTTATTTCTACGGAAATGGAGCCGCCAAATGTCGTGAGAAGATTACGCATCCGAATGCGCATTTTATCGATGACATCCATCCGTTGGCGAAGATGATGTATCCGCTGGCAGAAAAAGCAGTTGCCAGAGAAGACTATAAAGATGTGGCCTACTTCGAACCTTTCTATCTGAAAGAATTTGTAGCCTCGTTGCCGAAGAAGTCGCTTCTTGAATAACGCACTTCAGTAGAAAAAAGTGCCTCAGTAAGTGAACCGCCTTTGGCGGGAAACAGTGATTAGTGAGTGACCGTCGTCCTCCGACTTTTAATTTTTAATTTCAAAACTTTTAATTTAAAAGATGCAATACAATACCCAGCAGAAAAGAATGCCGCTTCCCGAGTACGGCCGCAGCATACAGAACATGGTAGATTATGCGTTGACCATTCAGGACCGTGCCGAGCGTCAGCGTTGTGCTAACACAATTATCAACATTATGGGAAATATGTTCCCCCATTTGCGTGATGTGCCCGATTTCAAGCATAAACTTTGGGATCACCTGGCCATCATGTCCGGTTTTGAGCTGGATATTGACTATCCCTACGAAATCATCCGCGAAGACAACCTGGTGACCAAGCCGGAACCGATCCCATATTCTACTACCCGCATGCGCTACCGCCACTACGGACACACGCTGGAAGTGCTGATCAAGAAAGCCTGCGAACTTCCCGAAGGAAACGACAAAAGAAATCTGACAGCCATGATCTGCAACCACATGAAGAAAGACTACATGGCATGGAACAAAGATACCGTAGACGACCGCAAAATTGCGGAAGACCTCTACGAACTTTCCGGCGGCAAACTACAACTGACAGACGACATCATCCGACTGATGGCAGAACGCCTGAACCAGAACTACCGCCCAAAGGTGAACTACAATAATAATCGGAATAATAATCCGCGGAGAAGATATTGAAGTATTAGGTATTAAGTATTAAGTATTAGCGCGGCGATGTTGTTTGCTGTATGAGATTTTGCACTTGCGGTCTAATACCTAATACTTAATACCTAATACCTAATACTTATTACTTAATACTTAAAATAAATGGCTTCATTTGTAATTGAAGGAGGACATCGGCTTAGCGGGGAGATTCATCCGCAAGGGGCCAAAAACGAAGTTTTGCAGATTATCTGTGCCACGTTGCTGACTGCTGAGGAAGTGACGGTGAACAATATACCTGACATTCTGGATGTCAACAATCTGATTCAGCTTATGCGGGAGATGGGAGTGACGGTTGCAAAGGAAGGCATTGATACTTACAGTTTTAAGGCGGAGAACGTCGATCTGGCTTATTTGGAGAGTGATAAGTTCTTGAAGAAGTGTTCGAGCCTTCGGGGGTCGGTGATGCTGATCGGTCCGATGGTGGCACGTTTCGGGAAGGCGTTGATCTCGAAGCCGGGCGGAGATAAGATTGGTCGCCGTCGTCTGGACACCCACTTTGTGGGGATTCAGAATTTGGGAGCTGACTTCCGTTATGACGAGTCGCGGGGCATCTATGAGATAACGGCCGACAGGCTTCAAGGCAGCTATATGCTGCTTGATGAAGCGTCCGTGACCGGTACAGCCAACATTCTGATGGCTGCCGTACTGGCAAAAGGCACTACCACCATTTACAATGCCGCCTGCGAACCCTACTTGCAGCAGCTCTGCCGTATGCTCAACCGGATGGGAGCAAAGATCAGCGGCATCGCTTCCAATCTGCTCACCATCGAGGGCGTGGAAGAACTGCACGGCACACAGCATACCGTATTGCCCGACATGATTGAAGTCGGGAGCTTCATCGGCATGGCTGCCATGACCAAAAGCGAAATAACCATTAAAAACGTTTCCTACGAGAACCTCGGCATCATCCCCGAAAGTTTCCGCCGGTTGGGCATCAAACTGGAGCAGAGGGGAGACGATATCTACGTCCCCGCACAGGAAACATACGAAATAGAATCATTCATCGACGGCTCCATCATGACCATTGCCGACGCCCCCTGGCCGGGACTGACACCCGACTTGCTGAGCGTGATGCTTGTAGTGGCCACCCAAGCCAAAGGAAGCGTACTGATCCATCAGAAGATGTTCGAAAGCCGCCTGTTCTTTGTAGACAAGCTCATCGACATGGGGGCTCAGATCATCCTTTGCGACCCTCACCGTGCCGTAGTAATCGGACATAACCACGGCTTCAAGCTGCGCGGCGCCCGACTGACTTCGCCCGATATCCGTGCGGGGATCGCCCTTCTCATCGCCGCCATGAGCGCCGAAGGAACCAGCACGATCAGCAATATCGAACAGATAGACCGTGGCTACCAGAACATCGAAGGACGACTTAACGCCATCGGCGCCAGAATCACTCGAATATGATAAAGAAAGAAGAAGTATATAAAATCGGACTATTCAACAAGCCGCACGGCATTCACGGCGAGTTGCAGTTTACCTTCACGGACGATATCTTCGACCGTGTGGACTGCGATTATCTGATCTGTTTGCTCGACGGTATTTTCGTACCGTTTTTCATCGAAGAATACCGTTTTCGTTCGGACTCCACCGCACTGGTGAAGCTTGAAGGCATAGATACGGCGGAACGCGCGCGTATGTTCACCAATGTCGAAGTCTACTTCCCGGTGAAGCACGCGGAAGAGGCGGAAGACGGCGAACTGTCGTGGAACTTCTTCGTCGGTTTCCGCATGGAAGACGTTCGTCACGGCGAGCTGGGCGAAGTGGTCGAAGTGGATACCGCTACGGTGAACACCCTTTTTGTGGTCGAACAGGAGGACGGAGAAGAACTCCTCGTCCCTGCACAGGAAGAATTTATAGTGGAAATCAATCAGGAAAAGAAGCTCATCACAGTCGAGCTTCCCGAAGGATTGTTGAATTTGGAAGATTTGGAGGAAGATTAATAATTAATAAAGATGCCAAGAAAACGGAGTAAAGCATTTTGGAACAATTTCAAGTTCAAGTATAAACTCACCATTATCAATGAGAATACGCTTGAAGAAATCGTGGGGCTTCGGGTATCCAAGCTGAACGGGCTTTCGGTGCTGTTGTCCGTGCTGGCGGTGCTTTTTCTGATTGCCGCCTGCATCATTGCCTTCACCCCTTTGCGCAACTATCTCCCCGGATATATGAACAGTGAAGTTCGCAGTCAGATCGTGGACAACGCGCTCCGCGTGGATTCCTTGCAGGAACTGCTCAACAGGCAGAACCTCTACATCATGAACATACAGGATATTTTCAGCGGAAAAGTGCCCATAGACAGCGTGCAGACGCTCGACTCGCTGACCGCCGCCCGCGAAGACACCCTGATGGAACGTACCAAACGTGAAGAGGAATTTCGCCGCCAATACGAAGAAAATGAAAAATATAATCTGACTACGATCGTTTCGCAGCCGGATGTCAACGGACTGATCCTGTATCGTCCGACCCGTGGAATGGTTTCCGACCATTTCAATGCCGATAAGAAACACTTTGGAACGGATATTGCTGCCAACCCCAACGAAAGCGTGCTGGCAACCATGGACGGCACCGTCTTTCTGAGCACCTACACCGCCGAAACCGGTTACGTGATAGGCGTACAGCACAGTCAGGATTTCGTCTCGATCTACAAGCATTGCGGCTCGCTGCTGAAAAAAGAAGGCGACCGCGTGAAAGGAGGCGAAGCCATCGCACTGGTGGGAAACAGCGGAACGCTCAGCACAGGGCCGCATCTCCACTTCGAACTGTGGTACAAGGGACATCCTGTCAATCCGGAGAAATACATCGTGTTTTAAAGCCAATGACGAGAAGTGGGATATACGATTATAAGTGACAAGTGACAGAGGAATTAGATAATAATGGATTCAGAAAAGAAGAATAAGAAGAAACAAATAGCTATTTTAGGCTCTACGGGCTCTATCGGGACGCAGGCGTTGCAGGTGATCGAAGAACACCCCGACCTCTACGAAGCCTATGCCCTGACGGCCAACAACCGGGTAGAACTGCTGATTGCACAGGCACGCAAGTTCCAGCCGGAAGTGGTGGTGATAGCCAACGAAGAAAAGTACGCCCAACTGAAGGAAGCGCTGAGCGACCTTCCGATCAAAGTATATGCCGGAATCGACGCGGTCTGTCAGATCGTGGAGGCCGGACCGGTAGATATGGTGCTGACGGCAATGGTGGGCTATGCCGGACTGAAGCCGACGATCAACGCCATTCGTGCCAAGAAAGCCATTGCGCTTGCCAATAAGGAGACGCTTGTGGTGGCGGGAGAACTGATCAACCAACTGGCACAGCAATACCACACTCCCATTTTGCCGGTGGACTCTGAACACTCGGCAGTCTTCCAGTGTTTAGCTGGAGAAGTCGGGAACCCGATTGAGAAGGTGATACTGACCGCTTCCGGTGGTCCGTTTCGGACCTGCACGCTGGAGCAGCTGAAGTCCGTCACCAAGACACAGGCATTGAAACATCCCAACTGGGAGATGGGAGCCAAGATCACCATTGACTCCGCATCCATGATGAACAAAGGCTTTGAGGTCATCGAGGCGAAATGGCTGTTCGGCGTGCAGCCCAGCCAGATCGAGGTGGTGGTGCATCCGCAGTCGGTCATTCATTCCATGGTGCAGTTTGAGGACGGTGCCGTCAAGGCACAGCTAGGCATGCCGGATATGCGTCTGCCCATCCAGTATGCGTTCTCGTATCCCGACCGTATCTGCTCTTCTTTCGACAGGCTCGACTTCACCCAGTGCACGAACCTGACGTTCGAGCAACCGGATACGAAGCGTTTCCGCAACCTTGCCCTGGCTTACGAGGCGATGTATCGGGGCGGAAATATGCCTTGCATTGTCAATGCCGCCAACGAAGTAGTGGTAGCCGCTTTCCTCCGGGACGGCATCAGCTTCCTCGGTATGAGCGATGTGATCGAAAAGACAATGGAACGTGCCGCGTTTGTAGCCGCTCCTGCTTACGACGACTATGTGGCTACCGACGCTGAAGCGCGGAGAATAGCTGCGGAGCTGATTCCGTGATAGCACCGGAGCTGATTTCGTGAACAATGAAAAATATAAATAAGTAATATAAATTAGAAAGCGCCTCGGTTTTCCTCTTATGAGCAGAGGGTTTGGATGAGGCTTTAAATTGTAAATAGACTATATGGAAACATTTTTAATTCGTGCCCTGCAACTGATAATGAGCTTATCCTTGCTCGTTATTATTCATGAAGGCGGGCATTTCCTTTTTGCCCGGTTGTTCAAGGTGCGTGTAGAAAAATTCTGCTTGTTCTTTGACCCGTGGTTTACCTTGTTCAAGTTCAAACCCAAGAGAAGTGATACGGAGTATGCAGTAGGATGGCTGCCGCTGGGCGGTTACGTCAAGATAGCCGGAATGATAGACGAGTCGATGGATACCGAACAGATGAAACAGCCTGAGCAGCCTTGGGAGTTCCGTTCCAAGCCGGCTTGGCAACGTCTTCTGATCATGGTGGGCGGTGTGCTGTTCAACTTCCTGTTGGCGCTCTTTATTTATTCAATGATTCTTTTCGCTTGGGGCGACCAGTATATAAAGGTCCAAGAAGCTCCCCTTGGTATGGACTTCAACGAAACGGCGAAAGCGGTCGGTTTTCAGGATGGCGACATCCTTTTGTCTGCCGACAATGTGCCTTTCGTACGTTATGACGGCGATATGCTGAGTCAGATAGCCGATGCCCGTGAGGTATCAGTGCTTCGTGACGGCAAGAAAGCCTCCGTCTACATTCCCGAAGACATGATGCAGCGCCTGATGGCGGACAGCGTTCGTTTCGCTTCTTTCCGTTTCCCGTATGTGATTGACAGCGTGATGGTTAATTCTCCCGCTGCGCAGGCAGGCATTCTGCCGGGCGACAGTATCATCGCATTGGACGGAAAATCCATCTCCTTCTCTGATTTCAAGCAGACGATGGCGGAACGCAAGAAAAACGCCGAAGCACTTCTGAAAGACAGCATCGACCCTCGTCTGATTACGCTGACGTATGTGCGTGGCGGTGTGACCGATACGACTTCCCTGCGTGTGGATTCCGCTTATCTGATGGGCGTAGTTGCCAGTCTGACAACGGATCGTCTGTTGCCTATGGTGAAAAAGGAATACACATTCTTTGAATCTTTCCCCGCAGGCGTATCTTTGGGTGTGAAGACATTGAAAGGATACGTCGGCAACATGAAATATCTCTTCTCGAAAGAAGGAGCCAAACAGTTGGGCGGCTTCGGCACTATCGGAAGCATTTTCCCTGCTACGTGGGACTGGCACCAGTTCTGGTACATGACCGCCTTCCTTTCCATCATCCTTGCCTTCATGAACATTCTTCCGATCCCCGCATTGGACGGCGGACACGTGCTCTTCCTCTTCTACGAGATGATAGCCCGTCGTAAACCGAGTGACAAGTTTATGGAGTACGCTCAGATGACCGGTATGGTGCTTCTGTTCGGCTTGCTGATTTGGGCAAACTTCAATGACATATTGAGGTTCTTCTTCTAAGCAGGGACCGGCAAGGCATACACATCCGTCTTCCCGCGTGCAGACCGGAAGTTGTCAGAACAGCAATCCCGGCGACAGCGGACTGCTGGCGGATAAAAGGAGGACGTCGGCGATGAAGCAATGTATATTGCTGAAATACAGTAAAATAGAACGTACTATTTATCATATATAGAAACGGCGCTTTAACACTACGTTAAAGCGCCGTTTCTATATACGATAAATGCCTTAGTCTGCCAACGATGATACGCCCTTTCTCCTTTGGGCTCTCTGGATGCCCGGAGACGAATGTTAAATCATTAACATTCTCTGGGTTAGCCAAAAAGCTGGTTGGGCTCTATATCGCACGGTTTTGAGCTAAATGATAATCAATAGTATCTTGAATGGGGCTGACTAAAAAGTCAATAGTATCTTAAATCTCCTCCTTCGGGAAGGAGGAGTACCCGTAGGGGGAGGTGGTAGGTGAACACATAACCCTATCATTACAAAGAAATAGGAATAAACATTCTTTTTCCTACCACCTCGGTCTTCGACCACTCTTCCCGAAGGAGGAGATTCGAGATAGAATCGACTTTTTAGTCACCCCCAATGGAGATACTACTGTTTGATTCATTTTCCGTTCGGAAAGAAACAAACTGGAAACAACCAGTTTTCCGGATTGATCCCATTTTCTTCTCCCATGATTTTCGCTTCGGATGACAGAAATTTCTGTTCGTCATGACTGATTCGTTTCTCTTTTCAGCGTAGACGGTTGCGACAACCGCAGACTGCTGACAATCGCCGCCACAACAGCAAACCCACTTCCGACCATGAGGCAGACCGCCGTACTCCGGTCGTGCACGACAAAACTGAAAAGCAACGCTACCAACGTAGTACCGAACGTTTGTCCCAGCAACCGTGCCATCCCCAGCATTCCACTTGCACCGCCCGAACGTTTCGTTGGGGCGGAAGAGATAATCGTACTGTTATTGGGTGTCTGAAACAATCCGAAACCGGCTCCGCAAAGCATCAGACGAAGAATTATACTGATATCGGACGATTCGGCAGTAAGCCCCGAAAGTGAAAAAAGTCCGACAGCAAACAAGGCCATCCCGATACTCCCCAATATCCCCGGATGAATGCGTTCCACCAGATAACCTGCCAACGGTGCCGTCACAAGAGTCGCCAACGGCCACGGAGTCAGCAGCAATCCTGTCATGACCTCGCTGTGACCCAACGTATTCTGAAGGAAAAACGGGAGAGATACCATGGCCGCCATCTGAGCGATAAACGAACAGATAGACGTCAGAATCGAAAGCCGGAAAATCGGTATCCGCAATAAGTCCAGTGGCAGCAACGGAGTCGTCTGAGTCAGTTGCCTCCGTACGTAAAACGTTCCTACGATGGCCAATATGATCAATTGCAGCACAAGGAAATCCATCTCCTCATGATGCGCAAATCCGTCCAGCGTATAAATCAGTAACCCGAATGTGACCGCATTGGCTATCGCACTCACGAAGTCAAACTTCCGCTTCGACCGCTCTTCCTGTCTCGGCAAATGCTTGATTCCCAGCAGCAGTGCCGTAATCCCCAGCGGTACATTGATGGCAAACAGCCAGTGCCAGCTGGCTATCGAAAGTATGCCGCTTGCCACCGACGGACCGGCAGCCGCCGATATCGCCACTACCATCGCATTGATTCCCATTCCCCGCCCAATCTGGCTTTTCGGATATACGTAGCGCAACTGCGCCGTATTCACACTTGTGATGGCCGACGCACTGAATCCCTGAAAGATACGTGCAATCGTCAGCGTCCAGAATGAATCGGACAAGGCGCAAATCAGCGAAGTGATGCAAAACAGCCCAATGCCCGACAGGAACACTTTCCGATAACCGATAATCTCCCCCAAAGAAGAGAAAGACAGCAGCGAAACAACGATCGCCAACTGATAACCGTTTATAATCCATGTAGTTACAGCAGGCGAAGTTCCGAAATCGTGCGAAAGCGTAGGGAGTACGATGTTGATAATATTCACGTCGAGCACCGACATACAAAGTGCAAATCCGATGGAAACCACCGCCCAGATACGTCTCGGCATTGGCAGTCCATCGGTTTCATCTATAGAAGTGGTATTATTGGCTTGTATCATAAAAAACTTATTCTTGTAGAACCTTATTTTGTCTGTAAATGTAAACAAAACAAAGAAGTACGTGTTTCAATCTTCTTTGAAATATAAGTTTTTTTAGCGCAGGAGACAACGCCCGCAGCAGTTCATAGTAGACCACGCCCACAACAATTCGCAGCAGCTCCCCCCGCACTAAACTAATACAAAACCTCCCCCACCATTATTACCTATAACCTATTACTTATTACCTATTCTCAATATCCTCTGATTGCTGCTTCCCCGAAATTCCAGATAAGGCGAAAAGAGCGCCTGTTCGAAACGCCCGTCCACCAGCACATCTATGTAGTCGAGCACAGTCTTCAAACGCGGATTAGCTAGAATCTCTTCGTACGTATATCCCGTATAGCACCAGATATTCAGCCCCGTTTCCTCCTTTACCCTTTTGACGAAAAGCAGGAAAGCCTCCGGATTATAAAACGGATCTCCTCCCGAAAAAGTAACCCCGTCCAGCAATGGATTGGCTTTAATCTCCCGAATGATCGATTGAATCCTTTCCTCCGTCAGCAGTTCTCCCGCCCGCGGATTCCAGCTCTCCGGATTGTGACAGCCGACGCAGTGATGAGAACACCCCGCAAGATAAATCGAATACCGGATGCCTTCACCGTCAACAATCGTTTCGGGATAAGTCGATAATAAGTGGAGAACTGAAAGTGGAGAATTGAGAGTGTTCATCTTAAAATAAAAATAAATGGGTATAAATAATATACAAGAAGGAAGAGTAAAGCCCCGCCCGCCATCACACAGCGCAGCCAACTCTCAACTCTCCCTTCTCAACTCTCAACTTTTATAAGTGCTTCACACGATCCTTTTCTTCCGCCCGTTTGGCAGAGTTCCAGGAGCTGAGGTCACCTGTCAGGTATCCGGTGATGCGACGCATACGTAAGATGTTTTCGCTTTGGCATACCGGGCATTTATCGAAGATTACTCCTTTGTATCCACAGTTGTGGCAGGTATCCACCGGATGATTGATGGAGCCGTAGCCGATGCCCTCGTCGTGCATGACCTTTACGATCTTCGCAATGGCACGTACATTCTTCTGAGCTTCCCCGTCCAATTCCACATACGTAATGTGCCCGCCGCGGGTAATGGCGTGGAAAGGCGCTTCGCACCTGATCTTTTCGGTGATGCTGATCGGTTCCTTCACATCCACATGGAAGGAATTGACGTAGTAATCGCGGTCCGTCACGCCGGGGATTTTGCCGTATTTCCGGCGGTCTATCTTGGTGAAACGTCCCGAAAGTCCTTCGGCAGGTGTGGCAAGTACGGAATAATTCAGGTTATATTTCTCTTTATATTCGTCTACCACTTTGTTCATTTCCATTACAGCTTCGTACAGCGTGTCCCATGCCTTCTGGCTGTGTCCGTGACCTTCTCCGTAAAGTGCCACCATTGCATTGTGTCCGCCGATAAAGCCGATGCCCAGCGTACCGCTGCGTAACGCATCGCCCACTTGCTCGTTCGGATTCAGTGCGCCGCCGCCTTTCCATACGTCATTTCCCATCATGAAGGGGAACTGGCGTGCCAGTGCGGTGCGTTGATACTGGTAGCGCTCGTACAGCTGATCGGCTACAAGAGTCGCCATATTGCGGACTGACTCCATGAAAATCTCTTTCGCTTTCTGTTCGATGGCATCCTTGTTGCGTTCACCCTCAATCAGATTTTCCGCCTTGATGCGTGCTTCGATGGCGAGACGCGGCATGTTCAGTGTGGTGAATGAAAGGTTTCCGCGTCCCAAAGATGATTTTTCTCCTGCCACATTCTCAAATACACGGGTGCGGCATCCCATTGTAGCCAACTCGTAGATATACCGTTTCGGATCGTCCGCTTTCCATTTCTCGTTCTTGTTGAAAGGCGTGTCCAGGAACATGAAGTTCGGGAAAAGCGCTTTCGATGTAGTCTGACAAGCTCTTAGCAGCAGATCGAAGTTCGGAGCTTCGTAAGTTCCCCGCATGGCGTCTTCGATGTTTTCCGCCTTCATCGCTTTCTCGAAGTCCTTTTCGGAGTAAGAAACTCCGTCCTTTACTTTGAATATCTGGATCGGGAATACGGGGACTTCGCCACGTGTTCCGAGTCCTTCGATGGTGGCTTTCAGCAGTTCCTCGATCACGAGGCGGCCTTCGGCGGAAGTATCCGTTCCGTAGTTGATGGAGCTGAATACCACTTGGTTACCTCCACGGGAGTGCATGGTGTTCAGGTTGTGGATAAATCCTTCCATTGCCTGATGCGTATCCTTCTTTGTTTGCTGGTACGCTTTTTCTGCGATGCGTGTCAGGTGTTCCTTGTCTATAATGATTTGCAGGGCTATCAGGGCGATGCGCAATGTCTCGCGTTCTGCTTCGGTCGATTTGATAGAAGGCAGATGTTCCTTGATTAAGGTGCGGATTGCTTTTTCGTCCGCCTGTGTTCCGTTCTCCATCGCCACGTAAAAATTGATGAACGAAGCCAGATGTTTGCGGAAAGACTTTGCCACTCCTTTTGCCATGAAGAAGTCGAAGGCGGGGATTGCCTGTCCGCCGTGCTGCTCGTTCTGGTTGGTCTGGAAGATGATGGTGGCAAGCGTAGCATAACTTTGGATGCTTTGCGGCGTGCGGATGCTGCCGTTCTTGGTGCGGAAGCCACGTTCAAAGAGATCGTCCATGTCATATTGGATGCAGGTAGTCGTCTTTGTAGGGTAGTAATCGAGGTCGTGAATATGGACATCGCCCAACTGGTGCGCTTCGGCAAAACGTTTCGGCAACAGATATTTATAGGTGTAGTCTTTGGTGACTTCCGATGCAAATGTCATCATTTGTCCGGCAGGCGTGTGGCTGCTCATGTTGGCGTTGCTCAGGTTCACGTCGTTCTTGTCGATGGCGACGATGCCGTCCATTACGTGCTTCATCTGGGTTTTCTTGTCCCGCTCCGTGTTCCGCCATTCGCGGTAGATGATGTACTTCTTGGCCACTTCGGGGCGTACCTTCATCAATGCCTTTTCTACTAAGTCCTGAATTTCCTCCACGGTGATCGTGGGGTTAGTGAACTGACTGATCACACTCATCGTAACGTCAGCAATCAGTTGCTGCTCGTTCTGAATCCCTGTTGCACTGAATGCTTTACCAATCGCATTCTTGATCTTACTAATAGAGAAATCTTCTCTTTTACCATCCCGTTTGATGATACAAATTTCCGCGTAGTTCATAACTTTAACTCCCGAAAGTGATTAATAATATGTTTATTTGACTCCGGCAGGTCTTCTGACTTATCCCTCCCCCGCAGCGCCTTCCCACATCTGCCGATGCAGTGACATAGTGTGCGGATTCACAGAGAATTACAGCAGCGGGTACTGTCGCCGATTTGCACAGCGTTCCCTCATTGACTAAACCTCTTTTTAGTTCCGAAATCGGATACAAAGATAAAGGATATTGTGATAGCTTGGATAGGATTTAACATTAAATTTCGGGAAACTTTTCTTTCTGCCTGATACAGAAAGTTTTCCGTTTTGGATAACTTTTAAGAAATGATTCTTGCAGGAAATATTAGTTTTTCTTCTCTGTTATATTGAAATAGTCGGACTCTCTTTTAAGTGTCCCATGCCCCATAAGTGTACTTATTAAAGGACTCACGCTTTTATCAGACTTAAAAAAAGATAGACTAAATGAAGATTTTAAAAGATTTGCATACTGGTAGAAAGAAGTTTTCCAGAGTTGAGCGGATGCATTTTTTGCAAGAGCTGGAAGAAGAACTGAAAGTTTATTATCTCTCCTATACAGAGACAGTAGATAGGCCTTATTCCGAACAGGAACAAGAGATTATTGTCCGGATTATCAAGATGCTGATTCGTCAGCTTCGGGGTACATCCAAGTTTCAGTTGTTTAGCAGGAGAGGTACAAGACGTAAGTCCGAAGATCCGGATGATGTGGAAGAGCGGGAAGAGCGGCGAAAGGAACAGACAGACGAGATACGTTTGAAACATACCAACCTTTACTCGTACAATCCTCTTTCCAAGAAGTATAAAGCGAGGAAAGAAGAACTGCTTCGGAACCTGAAAAGGGAGTTCTAATCTTCCGGATGTTTCATTGAGAACGTCCGGGAAGTAACAAATAAGAGTAGACCGGCAAATGCGTATGTATTGTGAGTCCCTTGCGTTGGGAGTGTAATTTAAACTCTGTCTGGTTTCTATTTCTTTTAAATCACAACAAATATAATTTTTTCTTTTTGGATTTACAAATGCTTCTTAAGGTAGTTTTTGGATGTGTGCAAGGGCGGCGAAGAATGAGCCGTTTATATACCCTTGCTCACATCCGGGAACTACCTTTTCTTTGCGTTTGAAAAGCAAAAAAGGGGAAATGGGTTATATCGCCAGAGGCATTCTCTCTCCAAACTTGATTCGTAGTTGCCCGGCAGTTAACGCCCAATTCTGGAGCGGTTGCGTCCATTTCTTGGAGATGTTCATCACAGCCAGGTAGATCAACTTCATCAATGCCATGTCATTGGGAAAGACACCCTTGGTTTTGGTCACCTTTCGTACTTGACGGTGGAAGCCCTCGACGGCGTTAGTTGTGTAAATCAGTCTTCGGATATGCTCATCATAAGCAAAATAGGCCGATAGATTATCCCAGTTTCGTCGCCATGATTCCAAGACAACAGGGTATTTTTTACCCCATTTATCTTGTAGTTTATCAAGGTTGAGCTCTGCTAAATCTTTATTAGGGGCTTGATAGACTGTTTTCAAATCTGCCATAAACTCTTTTTGATCTTTTGAGGCTATGTATTTCAATGAATTGCGAATCTGATGTATGACGCAGTTCTGGATGATTACCTCAGGAAAAATAGTGCTGATTGCTTCAGCAAATCCCGTGAGATTGTCAATGCAAGCGATCAGAACATCTTTCATGCCACGTGCTTTCAGGTCGGTCAAGACACTCAGCCAGAAATTAGCCCCTTCGCTTTCTGATACATACATGCCTATCAGTTCTTTATGGCCATCTTTATTGACTGCCAGAACATTATAGACAGCTCGACTTTCGGTACGACCACCATCCTTCACCTTGTAGTGCATTGCGTCAAGCCACACAATGGTATACATTGATTCCAGGGGGCGGCTTTGCCACTCCTTCACCTTGGGAACTATGCGTTCAATAATCTCACTTAGGGTGTTGTGGGAGATCTCAACATCATACATCTCCTCGATATGGGAGGAAATATCCCTAAGGCTCAAACCCATACCATACAGACTGATAATCTTGGAAGACATGTTGTCCGCAAGAATCGTCTCGCGCTTTTTAAGGATCTCAGGACTAAAGCTGCTGTGACGATCTTGAGGAGTCACGATATCAATCTCGCCGGCCATGGTTTTGACACGTTTGCTGCCACGACCATTCCGCTTATTGCCTTTAAGACGCTCTGAATCATCAAGGTGGGAGGACATCTCGCCATCTAAAGCGGCCTCTAAAAACTCTTTTAGCAACGGACCAAAGGCTCCGTCTTTGCCCGTGAGCGATTCGCCACTACGCAGTTGAGATAACGCTTTGTCACGCATCTGCTGATACTCTTCACTGTTTCTATCCATAATACAAAGATAATTGTTTGGGGACAGAGTTCAGATTACGCCCTCCTTGCGTTTGCTGAGCCTGCTCTTATTTGTTTTAGAATTAGCCAAGAAAAAATACCCTGACATGTAAATGTTTTAGTTTCATGCCAGGGTAATAATCTAATAGTTATTGTTCAGTCGGTGACTTTTATCAAGAGACCGTTTTAACAATATGCAATGTCAGTAACGGACGGAATATCCGATATGATGTGCTCCATACATTCTTTACTCCTTCTACTGCTATCGGATTGTTTTTAGACTTTTGAATGTATTTCAGCAGAACCTTCCGTTGCTGGCGATTCAAAATGTCTATGTTTGTAGCCCATAGCATAAGTCCTTCTTCCAACGTTGTCACTTCAAACTGATATGAGGCATTGTAATTACGAATATAGGTAATGAAAGTAAAGGTTGCTTTCTCTGATAGAGGAAACACTGTATCGCTCATGTCGGTTTCTATCATGTTTACATCATATAAGTACATTAACTTGTAATATTTCCTATCGCCACATCCCTCGTGGTATTTTTTTGCTATATTCGCATTGTAAAGAGATATTAGATCATCAATTAAAAAGAAATCACGCCAGACGTTTTTTACGCAGTCTAATTTTACTGGGCCATTGTCATGATAGCATTCCAGAGATTCACGAAATAAATCATTAGTCGGCATTTCTGATTGATACTGATGAACAAAGCAATGCTTATCGTTGGCATTAACTAAGAAAGTAAATGTTTTCATAATTTCATTTATTTCATGGTTGTTTCTGAGACTTGAATCTACCCTAATGTAGGAATATATTGTTCTATGCTAGGATGTTTTATTAGTCGTTTTTTTTACTGTCTCTACTATATTAAGAAGCAAAAGAGTACTAAATACAATAAAACATGTACACCAAACATTACTTAGACCATTTAATTTGGTAGGAGGATCTATATCACCATATTTGATATTCTTCTTAAATGACTTCAACTGTTTATCTGTAAAAAAATCGACATTATTTATCCATAAGTTCAAGGCTTCTTCTAATGTCTTTGCTACATACTGACTAATGTATGTCCCACCTTTATAGTCAGCAATAAATGTAAATAGTTTCATTTTAATTACCTCCTCTACCTCTTTGATGGTCATGGTCTCCTGCATAATCCATCTGTTTTTTATAGTGATCTCTTTGTTTTTTCAATGTTTCTAATTCTTTTTTCTCTTTCGCAGTTTTATTTGTTTTAGATTTTAAATTATCATATTTCTCTTTTGCTGTACTATAATCATTTGCAGCTTGTTGTCTTTTATCAATATTCGAATGCTTTTCATTCTTCCCGCTAGACTTTGAATACCCGCTTCCGTTATTACTACCTTCGCTAACTCTTCCTTTTTTGGAGAATAGCTTCATGAATCCACTTGTTCCCATCAATGAACCGTGAGTGATATCATACACGCCTTTCGCGGTAACCCCCAAAGAAATTCCTGCGGTTTCCGGACTGAGTGCCATTCCTCCTGCAGCTTCTTCGAAACCATTAACAATCTCTGCGGCTCCTGCAAAAATACTTATGATATCACCAACATCCTGTCCTGCGTTGTAGGCAGATGCGTTGCTGTATATTCCGGTTTCACGGAGTGACGTTTGTCCAAGCAGTATGTTATCTGCCATAGCCCGTGCAGCTCCATTGGTAAAACTTAGAGTACCCTTAAAGACGTTGCTTAATCCTCTGCTTATTCCTCCCCATGTGGGCCACATTCCATTGGGATCTACTAATAGGATAGGATTGTTCAAACAGTAAGTGTATGGACTAATCTTATAGTACTTTTCCGTCATCAGGTCCATCGTATGCCATCTTCCCAATACCGGGTCATACTGCCTTGCTCCGTAGTCGTACAAGTTCAATCCGTTCTTTGTATCCAGTTCCTTTCCGTTATACTTAAAAGGTTGAACAGATGAATTTGAAGCGAATATTCCTCCGAACGGATAATAGTGGTTCACTTCTTCTATCATTCCATCTTGGCTGGCAACCACTCTGTTGTTTCCTTGATGGTCTTGGATGTAGTAGTGGAACTTTTTATCTGCTATAGAGAAATATCCCTGTTCGGTCAATAGCTTGTCCCGGCTTCCATTTTCATAGATCACATTGCCGCAGTAGTCGGTTGTAGTGGTGTTTCCTGCGATTATATGTGTAGTTTGGAGTTTAGTTCCGTCTGCGCTATATAGGTAAGAAATTTCACTACCGTCTTTAAACTGTATCCGACGTGGTAAATTTAAGAAATTGTATTGGATATCAGAAATGTTTTTATTCAAATCTTTTGTTAAATTACCGTCTTCGTCGTAGGAATATTCCGTGTCCAGATTCACACCGTCCTTGAACTCGAAACCATTCGCGTATGCTGAACTTGTGGCGCTGTCTGTCACTTTCTTGAGCTGATTGCCTGTGTAAGTAAGAGATAGGTCGTCAATTAATCCGTAACTGCTTTGTCCGGTTTGCCCATAACGCTTCAGTCCTGTGATGTTGCCATGTTTGTCATAACCGGTCACTTGTTCATTGAAGTGATTTGTATTCGTCATCGAATTGCTTCCTTCACTATAATTGGCACTGGTCAGCCTGTTGAGCTTATCGTATGAATATTGGTAATTACGGGTGATTGACTCTTTGTTTGCTTTCCACGTCATGCTACTGATATTTCCGCCATACTGGGGAGTGCCGGGACCATCAGTATAATGTAGCGTTTGAGAGAAGAGAGGGCTTTCGATAGACGTTAGCCAGTTACGGATATTATACGTATTGGTCGTTGTCAGTGTGGAAGTGCCGTCTATTCGGGTTAAGCTTTTAATATTGCCTAAGTCATCGTAGAGATAGCTCATTTTCGTAGAGTCCTTTTCATTTACGATTTGTACAGTTTCAGACAAACGTCCTGCGTGATTGTAGCTGTGTTTGGTTTCTTCGATCAGCTCGGAGTTACTTTTGGAGTGGATATGCTTGGTGTGCACAGGCTGTCCCGTAAAGTTGTAAGCAGTGTATGTCTTTTCGTATCCTCCCAGATGATTGGTCGATTTTATCTGAATGGCACGGCCGTTATAATCATAGTAAGTAACGGTATAGTCGTATCCTGTCACAGATCCGTTTTTGTCCAGTCGAGCTGTCGCGTTTCCGGTCTGCAAGCCTTGCGAACTAGTCGTATATCTTTCTCCGAACTCGCTGTTTGCTTCATAATTCAAACTGCTGTTGGAAATCAGGGTGCCGTTCTGCATCTTAAACTGATAGTCGTCATAATATTTGGCGGTAAGCACTGTGGCTGAATTCAGTGCGACTCCGGTTACGGAATAACCGAGAAGAGAAGCGTTGTTCGTACGTTCACATTTGACGCATGTATTCAGTATCGGGTTGTTGAATGGGTCTATGGCGTTTTTACAAATCCCCGTGATACATTCGCGCCCCATTGCGTCGGGCAATGCGAATTGCCATTCACCTCTTTTTCGTTGTTCTCCTGTTTGGGAGAAGATAAGGCGGTCTGCCAAGTCATAGACTTTGTACTCCCAACTGCAGCCCGGTAACTTGGTGCCTATGCACCGGTTACGCATATCATATTTATAGAGATAGGCGTATTGAGCTAAGGATGCGGAAGTTTGACTCGAATAACTGCTACCGCTTACAAGTTGGGCGGATACCATAGGTGGAAGCACCGCTTTTAAATTATCGAACTCATCATAAAGATAATAAGTGTCGTTATTCGTCTTACTGCCGTTGTTGTGCTCAATTTGCCGGCTAAGTACTACTTGGTCGAATTTATTCTTGAATTCCAATGTCACTTGACGATCTTCGTTTTCGGTCCGGGTGACGGATAGCTCGGAAGATTTGCAATTGCCGGCTACTTTCAGCTCCATGTTTTGGTTATCTTTTTCTGTCATTTCAAACCGAAGGCAGTTGAGCGTATCATTTCCGGCGAAGTTACTCAGGTAGCTGAATTTGGTACTTGCTTTTTGCGAACGCCAGTCGCTTCCGGGACCATATACTTCCCGTACTCTTCCCAAAGGTGAATCTTCGTAGACTTTTTCTGAAAAGTGATAAGTATATTCCTTATAGTTAAAAGCATAGAAATCTTGCAGACTTTCGGTAAACTTCCAGTCTATCATTTCTGTGTTCGAACCTTGTGCGTATGGCAAATACGATTTGGCATCATCTCTTAACAAGTTATCATAAACGATCGGATGGTATATACTCTTGTTCTTATTGGAAGTACCCACTTCTATTTTCTGCGATGGATATCCCAGACCGTTGTAGTAAGTAATTTCTTTTCTTCCCCCACTTCTTGTGTTATCCAGATAATTCGTTGTGGAAATATAGTTGTCTCTTCCAATAGGTAATATTTCTATTGGAATGTTTTGAGGTGACTGTTTGATAATGAAGTGTACTGGAAATGTTGTTTCGAATGTTACATCAAAAAAGAGTACGACGAACTCGGATGATATGTCTGAAATTCCTACCCCTGTGAGCCTTAAACATCTTCTTAAATCTTCCGTTATTCTTGAAGGCACGAGCCTTTCGATTTCTGCAGTGAATAAGTGATTTTTGTTTTCCATCGTTACTATCCACTGACCTCCGTATTCGAGATGTGAATCTATAGAAGTCGTTACTCTCAATCCCAGATCGGATAAAGATATCTCTCCATGTCTACTTTCAGCTGGCGTTATTTCTATCGGAAAATCCTGAGGGGATTCTTTGATAACGAACCGTATCGTATCTGTCGGATCGGCCGTTATGTGAAAGTAAAGGTTGCATATACCGTCTGAATTAGAAGTAAACTCAACTTTGGAAAGTCTCACGTACGGACGCAATTCTTCTGATATGCGTGAAGGAACGAAGTTTTTGATTTCTGCTTCGTTCAAGCTAAAGTTGTTCCTTGCTGTTATCATCCAAGTATCTCCTTCGTAGAGAGTGCTTTCAGGAGAAGATGTGACTTTTAGCCCCATGTTGGTCATGGATATTTGCCCGGTTTCTGTCGCCAATGCAGGACTGGCGAGTAAGCTGCATATTAAAGCTGTAATATAAATAATAATTTTCATAAATTTATCTCTTTAGAGGTTGTTTGAATATTTATATGAACTAATCAGTTCACCCTTATGGTCGGTCTTTTTTATCAGGCGCCCAGAATCATCGTATTTAAAATAGGTAGAAACATTCTTGGGATCTCTAATTTTACTGATACCTATGTATGGGATATATTCATAAGTAGTGATAAATGATGCCGGTAATTGCGTTCTCAAATCTTCAACTTTCTGCATGTCTGAATAGCTGGGCTTCGTTGCGTCTGCCAGTCTTTTGATAAGATCATTCCCCAACAGTCCTGTAACTGATTCGTAATCGCTGTTCTTGATTTCCGCAATTGCATATTTGCCTTTGTATCCGTACAGGTAGACAGTTTCTGTTTTGTCTTTTTCGTTACGGATATGAGTCGGGTTGCTGTAAGAGTCGTATGCCAGGTATGTGGTTGCGGGAATATTAGAAACATCGGCTACTAACTCGTTGCCCACATTATGGAGTCCTTGGTATGTTGCAGCATCAGCATGTTTTCCCAGTATGGATACTTTGTCTTTCACTAAGCTTTTGCTGTCTGCAGTCAGTAACTTATAGAAATATGTCTCATTCTCAGTTACTTTTCCGTTTTTTATCTTTGTCACTTCCAATGGATAGTCGGTGAAGTGTAGCTGATTCATCTGGTAGAAAGAACTATAGGGAGGTACAAATGGAAATATCAGCATGTCCGGCACGTATCGCGTCTTTTCTTCATATATGTTTCCCATTCCGTCTTTACTCGTTTTCAGCTTTATCTGTTTGTTGACAGGATTATATTCGTATTTATCTTTATACTCAATTGTGTTTCCGTTGTCATCGTAAATGATAGTCTGTTTTTCAGTAAGCAGGTTGCTGTAGAACTTTTGATAGTAGGTACCTCCGAAAGCAAACCTTAGGAATCCTTTTGAAGGGGCGTCTGAATTATAGTCAATGACATTAGAAGTGGTTATTTCTGTGATGAGTATAGAATCCTTCTGTATAGGAGTATATTCGAATAGTTCTTTTTGTTTCACATGGCCGGCATAGTCGAATTGCTCTTTGCTCAAGAGCATTCCCCGCTTTAGTGCGTTTGATGAACATGGGGTATAGGGACTATAAGGAGTACCAAAATGAGGTGGGTACTCACGAGAGAACTTATTATTCAGTATAGCTATGGGATCTTCATCCATATAACCTTGCCCAAAATTGCTAAATGTATGGACAGTATATCCGTCTATCAGTTTCCCATTTTTGTCTTCATTGCACTCTATGACTTTAGAATATCCGATATACTCTCCCCGACTGTTGTACCAGAGCGGATTGGATGCTTGAGACATGATGGCATTCAAGGTATAATATTCGGGTCCTCCGTTTTGTGATTTGAGGAGATTGTATAGCTGCCAACCCCAAAGGTATTGTGGAGTGAAAGATAGAATACCGGAAGAGACACCTCCCTTTGTTGTCGGTGTGAATTCTTTTGTGTAGTAATAGTGCTTTCTTGTCAGTAGTTCATCATTGCTATCGTAGTTGTTGATTTCTTTGATACGGAGACCTCCCGGATATGTATAATCTGGAGTGCCTGGATAAGGTAAATGGGCACTTTGTACTGTTTTCCGGTCTGCTGACACCATACTGGATATGACGTTGGGTTCATAAATGAATTCTGTTCTTCCATGTGTGGGGTATGTGATGGATTTTAGCATTTCTGCAGTCACACGAAATCCTCCCTTGTCTCCCATTCTTTTGTTGGTATACTCTTTGCCTTCGGCTATCTGCTTGTCAGCAAAAATTGCATTTTCAAAGAACTCTTTGCTGAAATAGTATGAGAAATTTTCACCGTTATTGAATCCGAGGTTGTCATAGTGTCCTGTATTATATCCGGGTAGGTGATTGGGGAAATAATTTAGTGAATAGGTCGATTGGGTTCCTGATGGAGTCGTTTTAGTCAGTGTTTTCAGTTTTAATCGCTCAGTGGAGCTATTAGTGTAAGTAAACTGATAGTTTATCTTATCCAATATTACCACGGAGTTTAGCTTGTTTAACGTGAAATTCTTTTCTTTTGTAAAAAATGTAGCTGGCCCATGGTCCATACAGGTTTCCCATGCATACTGTGAGTCATAGGGTAATTGTGTACTTGGGGAGTAATGAAACCGGGCAAGTATTTTATTGTCTGTTACATCTTTGACTGTTGCAAGTTGTACAGGGGCTAGTAATTCATAATCATAACTCATTGCTGTTTGCCAGAATAGAGCATCCAAGCTTATACAGAAAGACATATTTCCATTTATTTGAAACGGCATAATTTCGTAGGTGAATTCTATTTCATGTCCTGCAGGAGTTATGATTTTGGAGAGATGCCAGGTGATGGGAGCAGGAAGGTTTAAGAATCCCTTGAAAGGTAGATTGTAATCTGTTTTATCGGTTCCTCCAAATATGTATTTATAACCGTCTGGCGTGGTCAGTGTAAACGAATCAATCAACCAACATGATAAAGGGTTCTTAAATCCGGTTCCTTCTGATCTGCAATAGTTGTAAAATTGAGAAAGTGGACTGGTAAGTTGAGAACGGGTATTATTGTAAGTATTCGAGGTAAATTCAATTTTGATGTCAGAATCTGATTGAACCATCCACTTGCTCTTTTCTTGACTATACATAAAGCTTCCGGTGTAACCGAGAAAGTTAAATTGATACTCGTCTTGGGTCTTAATATAGTTGCCGGATACTCTTACTAGAATGTCTGCTGTGGTTAATAAATCAGCTTCGGTGGTTATAGGCTTGTATTCATTGCTAGAACTTTCATAAGAAATATCTGGCTCATTTTTAATTATCCGGGTAATACATCCTCCGCATTCAAGGCTCCATCCCAATCCCACTTCACTGGGTAGGTTGTTGGGTTTTACATTATAAATATGATAATTGAGGTTGATTGGAAGTTGGATATTATCTCTTAACTTAAATTCGTACAATGGGATAGAGATATTCGGAGTTCCGGTATATAGTCCGACAGGTATTTTACCTTGAGTGTTGGCATTACTGACACCCGGTTGTGGAAAGCCTTGTGCCCCTGTCAACCCAATTACTTTCTCAAATTGCCCTTGCGCTTTCAGGCAATTACTTGCCAATAGAAAAGCTATGGTGAATAATATATATTTCATTTTCATTATTAGTTTATTGATTTTTGTATACTAAGTCCGCCACAAATATTTCTGTATACTGCTGTGGCAGCTGAAACAGATATCTTGGTGGCGGACCTCATTTTTGACTTTCTTACAGACTCATCGCATTAGCGCCCAACACGCCTGCTACTGCCGAAGCCACCGCGATGACTACTTTCAGAATCATATCCCAAAGGGATTTCTTCATTGCCATAATTTACACACCTCCTTTCCGATACTTTAAAAGATTAATTACTTCCTGAAAACGTCTTTATACCTTTGCTCATTCATATTGTCCTCACAGGCTTTCGTTTACCTCAAAGCAAGGACACGCCTTGATCCACTCTTCCGGTTCGATCTCCCCGTCTCCGTTCAGGTCCGGACTGAGATCCCGGTGTCCGCACACCCGGCAGCCGGAGAAGCGTTGTTTCAATTGATACACCAGCAGCCGGAGCGAAGCTTTCTGTTCCGGTGTCCGTGTATCTGCCGGGCGTCCCCGGCAGTCCAGACCGCCTTCATAGCAGATTCCGATACTCGATGCATTGAATCCTTTCACATGTGCCCCGATGCGTTCGATGGGACGAGTGAGGAGTGTTGTCCCGTCTTTGCGGATATAGTAGTGATAACCTGTTCCGTTGAATCCCCGTCGTCGGTGCAGCGTCTCCAGATCAAAGGCCGTCAGTGTCCGGTCCACCCGTGTTGCGGAACAGTGGATCACGATTAAATCGATCTTTCTCATGATTCGTCAGATTTGGTAAATCCCCGGTTTATGATTGCCTTATACGGTTGGGTCCGGAGCTTCTTCGTCACCGTCATCGGGATCCGGTTTGGGTTTGGGGTTTTCCGGATCGGTCTTGTCTCCTTCGCTGTTTTCCGGTTTGTACTTGCTGAAGTCCAGCGTTTTCAGTGCGTCTTTAATCTCCTTTCCGGGGCGGAAGCGGACACGGGCACCTTTGATCAATCCTTCTTTCACGTCCTTCTGGACGAGTACGCCGTTGCTGCGCAAAGTGACATAAAACGAACCGATATTCCCCAGGCGGACGATCTCTCCTTTCTTGAAACTGTCGATCATTTCTGTCTGCAGGGCACGCAGCACACACACTACGTCTGCCCAGTTTACGGTACTCGAACGCTGGATGCGTTCCGCCATTTCATCTATATCGATCTCTCCGCTCGATTTGGCGAGAGCGTAATATAGGTCCGGTTTGTCTTTTTCCATCATGTTCTTGCGGAGCACGCTGGTGAATGAAAATACTTTTGCCATTTCTTTACTGGTTTTAAGTTCTTGAATAAATGATAATAAAGTGTTGCGTCACAGGTGGTTCCTTGCTTGTGACATGACAAAAGTACGGTAGTGGGGATGGGCGATGTCTGTATTTGTCCGCAGGTGTCCGCAGATGTCTTTTTTTATCTGGAAATGTCTGCGGATGTCTGTTCTTGTGGTGGTTTGAGGCCGGGATTAAAAAGAAATTCCCTGATGCGAGCTGAATAATACTGTTCAGTTCACATCAGGGAATGGAACGATTCGTTCCTGATTGGGGTTTAGGACTATGTTATGCTATGTCTTATTCTTTATTGTCTATGTCTTGTAGGTCCCGGCTAAGTTTGTTTTCCAACTCTTCGATACTGGGAAGTCCGGATTTGATATCTTTCGGCAGGGCTTGACCAAGTTCATAATCGGAGATTCCTATAGGTTTATGTACATCCCGTAAGGCATATTCCGCCATAATCTGGTCTTTGTTTTGACAGAGTAGCAGTCCGATGGTCGGATTGTCTCCCTCCCGGCAAAGGATATCGTCTACAGCCGAGCAATAGAAATTGAGTTTGCCGATATATTCGGGTTGAAATTCTCCTCTCTTAAGTTCTACGACCAGATATCTATGCATGAAGGCATTGTACATAAGAATGTCAATGTAGAAATCTTTTTCTGATACTTCGATATGGTATTGCCTGCCCATAAAGGCGAAGCCTGCACCCATTTCGACGAGAAACTTCTCGATATGTTTTATAAGGCCCAGTTCAATATCTCTTTCGTCGTACTCTTCGGTGAACGTAAGCATATCAAAAATATAGGGGTCTTTTAATGTCTCTTTTACTTGCTTGGCTTGTATTTCGGGAAGAGTGGTGTCGAAGTTACTAGCCAATGCTCCGTGAGAATGGTAATAGTCTTGCTTGATTGCCTCGATAAGGAAATCCCGGCTCCAACCGTTTTTCAGGCATTGGATCATGTACCAGTAGCGGGCTTTTATGTCTTTAGTGCGTTGCATTAAGGTTATATTATGTGACCAGCCTAATTTGCTGATAGGTAGGACTATTTCATTATTGTTCAAATACGAAACGGCCCGTTTCGTATTTGTAAGTTGCTGATTATATTCATTATAGAACTGTATCATGAACTGGCAGTTCCTGACAGAGAATCCTTTCATCTCCGGATAATCATTCTTCAAGTCATTGGCGAGCTTCTCCAGGGCATTGTTTCCCCAACCTATTTGTTTTTGACTCTCGGACAGTAGTTTGCCAATATCCCAATACATTGAAAGCATTTCTTCATTGGCTGTGTAAATCGCCTTTTTTTGTGCTAGTAGTACTCTTGCTTTTACTTGTTTGAGTAGATATGCATAGTTGAATGCATGGTTTTGATTTTCCATTTTGATTTCGTTTGTTCCGCTAAAGATACTACTTATTATTGGTTAATCGCTCCCCCTGTTCTAATTATTTTCTTTGCTTGTCTGTATTTGTCCGCAGGTGTCCGCCGATGTCCTTTTTTATCCCCAAAAGTCCGTATTTACTTCAATAAATAGCACTGATTATTTTACAAAACGAACTTTTATTAGTACCTTTATACCATTATAAAATGCTAATAAAATGAGATTATGAAAGAATTAATTGAAGAGAAAAAGTTTGAAATGAGAGCCTATGACAAAGTAGAGCTGGCTCTGCTTTATTGTCCGGGACGTTCGGCAGAGTCAGCTCTTAAAACACTGATGAGATGGATCAAGCAATGCCAGCCGTTGATGCAGGCGTTGGGCGGCATCGGATATAATGTGCGGCGGCATCGTTTCCTGCGTCAGGAGGTGGAACAGATTGTCCGTCATTTGGGCGAGCCTTGAAAAAAGAGAGAATGAAGTTCTTTATCTCTGCTGCTGTTCATACGTCTACTTCCGGTTTCCAGTATATCATTCAGCAGATTGTTGTACTTCTCTTTCTCTCTTCATGTATATGTCTTTCTTCTTTCCAGTACTTGATGGAGGCAGTTTCAGTACTTCTTTTCCCTGATTCAAGTACTTGTACTTCTCGGTTCTTGTACAACCTTTGCTTCTTTCTTGTACTTGTTTCCGGTACGTTTCTGAACTCTGTCGTTACTTCGATGTACGTTTTCTATACCAATTTATCGGGCGTTTTCCGTTACTGCCACTGCCAACTGCCACTTAGCGCTTATTTGTCAGTGAATTCTTTTATTCTGATATATTTATCTGTTTGTTTCTCAATGTATTTTAGCTCGATGAGGCTTTTTAGATATCTACAGGTACTTCGTTCGCTGATACCTTCTGTCAGTGCTTTCTCTTTAATCTGTTTGTAAGTAAAAATCCTAGGTAGGCTCTCTACGACCGACCGGATTCGGAAGTATGACTGCATAGGCTGAGGTTTCATTTTCTCTCCCGGCAGTGAGGAGGCGACCAGCAGGCTGTGGTTGAGGATGGTTTGTACGATCTGCATGGAGGCATGAAAATCCTCGTCTGTACAGATGTATTCCTTCATCTGCATGGCACCTTCATACTTGCGCAGGGCGGTGAAGATGGAAGCTATGCGTGCCACCATCAGTGCGCCACGGAGTACGATAGAGCCCGGCGCGTCCGCTTGTTCGCTGGCCACTTCGTTGAGCAGACAGTCGAAGTAGGCGGTATGTTCCTCCCATTGTCTGTCGCTCAGCGTGACTTCCGTAGGAGATTGTTGGAAGAAGAAGTACATCTCCAATACTTCCTTGCCGAATCCCTTGTAGAGTGTGATATAATCTTCCTGTCCTTTGATGGGGGCCGCCGAACGGTATTTCCATCGTGCTCCGCAGGTGTAGATGCTGAAACGGCAGTAAAGTCCGTTTTCCAAAGAGCGGATAAAGTTGGTCAGTTGGCTGGGGGTGCCGGACAGGCAGAGTGCCAGGCGCGGTACTTCTGCGCAGATGAGTTCGCCGTCTACCTTATAGTCCGTGGCTACCGGTTCATGATGGTAGGCGGCACGGAACACATCGTCGTGCTTGCCGTAATCCTGCTTGATGGCGCCGGAGATCATGTCCAATTCGGTAGCACAGATAATGAGTCCGAGGTCTCCGTTGATTTTCAGCCGGCGGATAATTTGGTTTCTGGAAGTGCTGGGGGCACCGCAGAGGTGGTAATATTCCGGTGGTTCGGGCATGGGAGCAGGGGAGGCTGCTGAAGATTTCGTCCCTTTCTTGATTTGTTGGTTGGTTCGTTCCCATTCCGTGAGTTCACGGTCGTAGGCATCCTTTTTCCGTTTGTTTTCTCCTTTCAGATAATTCTCGATTTCTCGTGGGAGCATGTTTGCCAGTGTGAGAAGTCCTTTACCGGTGGCGGGGGGAGCAATGATCAGGGTGTAGAGCTGCGGACTGTAAGGACGCTGGTCGAAACTGATGCGGACTTGTGGCAGGCATCCGCTCAGGTTGGCGATCAGTCCTAGAAGCAGTATATCGCGTTCGCGTTTGCTGCGTGCCGGTTTCATGGCTCTTTTCAGAAAGTCGGGAAGATGGTCGTATACTTGGTTAGGAATGCAGGGAGTAGATCCTCGTAATTCTTCATTTTTTATGGACAACTCTTCTTCTTTCCCCAATTCATTTTCCACAGAAACAGGCCTAAAGGTGTCAGTTGTCAGTATTGTCAGTGAATTGTTGGTCTCTTGGGGTGCATAGGATAGGTCAACGTATTGATATCCAGCTGATAAGTCTTTTCTGAGTTCTTGCAGCGTGTAGCCGTTTCTCACGATCTCTACTGACATAACAGATGTTAATTTTTCAAGGTCTTCTTTTGAAAATCCCTTACGTCGTGCGCTTCTTCCCATTGCTAGCATAGACTCGTGGCGGTTGCCTTTCTGCCAGGGGTGGTAATGGGTGAAGTTACGGGCGAAGGTTTCGATGTATCCGCAGGCTTCGGTAGCGGGAGGGAAGGGGGAGCCGTTACTGGTGGCATAAGGGTTGCCGTTGCTGCCCGGAAGGTTTCTTTTATCCTTGATCAGGTTGGTCAACGAAGGGTCGGTGTCGAGTTCTTCCCTCCACGGATAAGGTTCGGGAGTGGGATTGTAGTAGGCGTCGGCATCCCATACGCAAGAACAGGGCTGGGTGATGCGGGCGCATTGTTCGTCGCACGGATGCCCGGCGATGCGTTCCAGTGTCTGCTGGCAGATGGCGTAGGCGAGAGGATACTCTTCCGGGGTGCGGGCATCGAGAAATACGACGACTTTGAGGCCTCTGTCGGAGATACTGGTCTGCGTGTAGGCCACGTAGGGGAGAGCACGGAAAAGGGCTTTGACGGCAGATGTCCGTTCGTTCAGGTGGTCGAGGTCGTACATGGCTAGTCGGCTCATCTTTTCCAGATTGGCTGCGGCATGGCTGCAATGCGGGCGGCAGATGCCCTCGATGATGACGACAGGCATGGCGTCTTTTACCATTTTGGCTTCATTGCTGCGGTCGGGACGGTCTTGTAGTTTGCGGTAGCATTCGGTCTGTGCTTTCCAAAGTGTTCCGATGGTTTGCAGATAAAGGTTGTGCAGGGTGATTATGGTAGACTCCTTGCTCCAAGTATTTCTAAAAAAAGAAAATTGAAATTGTAAATTTTCGGTTTGTGGTAAGCTTTGCTTTTCCATACTATGTTTTTTTGTTTTTATTGATAAATGATAGTATGAGATAAAGAAGGGAGAATAGTGCTTTCACTATTTTATTGAGTGCAGAATAGTCGGTTCCTTAAGTCGGCTGCAAAGATAGACCGGGTGTAAGGAAGGGTGAAATGTTAAAAAGGTGATTTTCCTATGTGCTATGCTTGGTTTTTATCTGGTTACAACTACTTCAATGTCGTAATTGATGAAAAGTCCGCTTTCAATAACGCCCGTGATTGTTTTCAGCTGTTCTTCCAGCGAAGCGTCAATATAATGGAAACGGGTATCAAGGATAAAGTTTCCGTTTTCTGTCAAAATAGGACCGTCTTTTCCGTGGGCGGGGCGTAGTGATATTTCGGAGGCACCCAGTCGGCGCAGTTCTTTTTCGACGTATGACAGTGCATGCGGGAACACCTCTACCGGTATGGGGAATTTGCTTCCCAAGATATTGACAAGTTTGCTGGGATCGACGATAATGAAGGTTTTTCCGCTGCTTCTGATCAGCAGCTTTTCTTTGAACATGGCTCCGCCACGTCCTTTTATCAGGTTGCGGTCGGGGTCTACCTCATCCGCTCCGTCGAATGTCCAGTCGGGGCGTTTGTCCCAAAGGGTGGTCTGCGGGATGCCCAGTTGTATGCAAGTCATGGAGATTTCCTGAGAGGCGGGAATCACTTCCAGATATAGGTGCTCTTCGTGAATCCGCTTTGCCAGCTCAAACAAAGTGAGGTAGACGGTGGAACCGGAGCCGGCCCCTATCACATCGCCTGTTTTGGCTGTGGCGGCGATCTCACGTGCTACACGTTCTTTCGCTTCTCTGTTGATAATCTCATTGGACCATTGGAGGTCTTTGATCAGGTGATTTTCCCAGTTCATGGTTCTTGCAGTTTTAGAGTCTCTATTTATATAACGAATGAAAGGGAGTGTTTGGTTCAACAAAAACGGAAGAATTAAAAAATAGATGGATGATTGGTTGGAATATAGTTTTTAATATCTATATTTGTAACCTAAAGGTTTCTTTTTGGAACCTATGGGTGAAACTTAAAAATAAGAATATGGACTAAATTCTATGGTTATGGAAAATATTACGATTGAGAAAATGGAGATTAAAAGGTTTAATGCTCTTTTGATGCGGACGATTGTCGGTATGTTGTTTATGGGAGTATTAATGTGGGAGACATTTTGTCTTGATACTGGCAGAAAGGGATTTTTGGGAGAGACATGGTATATATTTGCATTTGCAGTTTTGCTGTATGTCGTTGTAGCGATAAGAGCTTCCGATATTTTGGAGAGAATAAAGAAAGATAAGAAATTAATGGGAGCATTAGATAGTGAAATATATTCGGACTATAATTCTAAGGCTTTGACAGCAGGCTTTTATGCGGCTATGCAAATGGGATTATTAGTTTATTGCTTTGGAGATTTTTTTAATCTCTCGGTACGTATGGGTGCTCTGGTTATAGTGGTGGTAGCTATGCTTTTCTCAGAAATAAGAAGATTGCTTCTGTATAATCCCTATAAAGATGGAAAATAAAGAACTGCTCAATAAAATAAAGGTCTACAGGGCGATGAAGAATATCAGCCAGGAAGAACTGGCTGTAGCCATTGGAGTAACCCGAAAGACAATCAATACGGTAGAGACCGGAAAGTTTATTCCCTCTACTGTCCTTGCGCTGAGGATAGCACGTTATTTCGGGGTTCCGGTGGAAGAAATTTTTGTGTTGAATGATGAAGCATCGTATTGAAATGATGAACTCTGCCTGACGGCTTTCTTTTACTTACAATATCAGCCAGATCGCTATGATATGCCCTATGCTTCCTCCCAAACAGAACAGATGGAACGTAGCGTGCATATATGGCTTGCGCAGCGAATAGAACACTGCCCCGATGATATACGAAACTCCTCCGCCTATCAGCCACCAAAAAGCCGGACCGGCTCCCATCTCTGCTAAATGATCCATCAAAGGCTTCATAGCCACGAGGATGCAGGCTCCCATAGCTATATAACAAGCGGTTTCCAGATTACTGTGTTCTTTCAGTTTCTTGAAACTCAGTATAAAACCGACGATAGCCGACAGCCAGACAAAAGAGAAAATTCCCCATCCCCAACCGCCTGCGTGCCTCATGACGAGCAGTGTAAACGGAGTGTACGTCCCCGCAATGTGCAGATAGATAGCCCCGTGATCGAATTTGCGAAGCAATTCCTTCAGCTTACCCGGACGGCTGCCGTGATACCAGGTGGAGCTGACATAAGAAGACAGCATGCCAAACAGGTAGACGGTTACACAAGCTACCGCCCACTTCGGTTCGGCACCCGCCGCCGCTTTCGCGAGCAGGAAATAGCCGGCTATGACTCCAAGCAGTATACCTGCTCCGTGACTGAGCGTGTTTGCCCATTCTTCGACGTTATTGTATCTTTTATTTTCCAATGTTTCCTTTCGGCTTTGGTTAGAGCCGCAAAGGTACACTTTTATTTTTTCTTGAAAGCCAGAGTGATTTTCTTTTTAATAGGTTGGGTTTTCTTTCTAAACCAGTTTTCCTTCGATGAAGGTGGAGCTGATTCGCGTTCAGCTTTGATTGATTTTATCAAAAACTCTTTCATCTGATTGGCTGGTGGGTATATCCATACAAATTCAGAGTCTCTATAACTTTGGTCAGCTTCCGAAAGAAAACTCCAATCTTCCGTGTCAAAGTTATAAAACCCAAGATTGGTTTCTCCGTGTTCGTCACAAGTCAGTACTATGACTGAAAACTCTTCTTCCTCATGTCTGGGAAGTTCTTTCTTTTTGTATATCTTCATATTCTCTTTATTATAATTTTGTTATTAAATTGTTTTGCTACTTGTTTTCGGAAATCAAGGAATAACGCAAGCTGGCTGACGTTTTCTTTCAGTGTCGGATTGCGTCCGTTGGAGTAATAAGGTATCTGGATGTCGGCATACGCCGTTGCGGTGGTGTCGGGAGCAAAGCTGGTCATGGTGAGCTCTTCCTTGGAGGGTTTTCCGTACTTCAGATTCGGTTTGATCGTGTTATCGGACTGCTGTGAAAAGGTAGTCGATAGCAAGCATAACAGAAATGTTGAGAATATGAATAGTCTTTTCATATCGAGTGTGTTTTGTCTTCTCCGACAAAGATAAAAAAAATGGGGCTGTGTCAAAACTAAGGCACATCCCCTTCTTTTTTTAATATAAAATAGTCGTTCCTCTTTTTTTGTCTATGCGACTATTTTTTCAGTAATTAGGTAATAAGGCTTAATATTCGTCGTATTTTGAGTCACACGTGGTCTGATAAAGATAAATATAGTGTGTGCACTCCTTCTCTTTCCTGCTTTTAGTAGTTTTGTACACATCTTTTTGATATTAAAAGCTATAGCAAAGAAGGCAAAGTCCATTGTAACCTTGTCTTCTCCCACATGCCGGAACCTTTTGTATGCCATGTTGTGTTTCATTTGTCCAAAAACTGCTTCCGGTTCTATACATCGCCTTCCCCTATGCCTGATGCCTTCTTCCGAGAGTAACCTTTCCCGTGCCTGCCGTTTGTATTGGTTTAACCGGTGGTTGACTTCTATCATACGGTTCCCCCTAGCTTTAAAGCAACTGCCACACAAAGGACACCCTTCACATCTTTGTGCTTTATACCGGGCACTTTCGGTGATGTATCCGCTTGCTGTTTTGTCACGTCTGGTTCCTATACGGTTCATGTGCTGCCCCATAGGACAAACGTAATAATCCTCCCCCGCATTGTAATGGAGACTCTCCGCATGGAATGGATTGGGGGTATAACGGGGACGCTGTTCTTTATGGAAGTAGTTGTACTTGACAAAGGCTTCTATCCCATTATCTTGCATGAACCGATAATTTTCTTCCGAGCCGTAACCGGAGTCTGCCACACCGACAGTTGGTAAGCGGTTATAGCGTTGCTCAAAGGAGTGGAAGAAAGGTATGAGGGTCAGTGTATCGGTTGGGTTGGGAAACAGTCGGAAGTCTATGAGGAATTGGTTCTCGGTACCTATTTGCAGATTATATCCGGGTTTGGTCTGTCCGTTTCTCATGGCGTCTTCTTTCATGCGCATGAAGGTGGCATCAGGATCGGTCTTGGAGTAGGAGTTGCGTTCTCCAAGAGTATCAAGATGGTTGTCGTATTCTATCAACTTGTCACGGTACTCCTCAAGTTCCCGGACCTGTTTCTTCTTTTCCCGGATGACCTTCTTTTGTTCCTTGTCCTTTGTTACAGGCTGGTGTTCCAGCACCTCTTTAAGTTCATTCACTATATCTGAGAGCATGGCGGGAGTGAACTCTACGGGTGTATCTTTCATGGAGTTCTCTTGGGCTATGACTTCATCCACCTGCTTCAGGAGAATGCGGATCTTATCCATCAGCTTTGTACGGTTCTTTTCGACTGTCTTGCGCCAGACAAAAGTATATTTGTTGGCTTTCGACTCAATCTTGGTACCGTCAATATACTCTACGTCAAGGCTGATGAAACCTTTGTCGGCAAGGACAAGAACCAACTGCGTGAATACAGTATTTATTTCCTCTTTTACACGGTTTCGAAAACGGTTGATGGTAATAAAATCCGGATGTTCATTACCGGAAAGCCAGATATAATGAATATCACGTAGGAGAAGCTTCTCTATTTTGCGGCACGAATAGATATTGTTCATGTAGGCGTAAATAATCACCTTAAGCATCATTTTAGGATGATAAGGACAACGACCGGTTGCTTTATAAAGCTTCTTGAAATTGTCAAGATTGAGATTATCAACAACAGTATGAACTATGCGAACCGGATCGTTCGCTGCTATGTTTTCATCAATTCTTCCGGGAAAAAGAACTGTTTGGTTGGGAATGTAAGGACGAAAATGTAACTTTGCCATAACGAAAAACTTTATGCCTAAAGATACAAAAACTTTGGGTAATAACAAAGCCCGGGCTTGTGAAAGTCTGGGCTTTGTGCATAAAAAAAGGTTGTGCCAGCGTTTTGACACAACCTCATTTTTATTTCAGTTATGCGGATAAAAGATTATACCAGGTGTCCGATCCACTCTTCGCGGTCGCCCGGAAGGAGGTCGATGACGGGGACTTCTACCATGGTGTAGCACCCCGGTTGCTGCTTCATGGAAGCGCGTGCCACGCACACAAGTACCTGTGCGGTCAGTGCCGGATTGTTGATGCGCATATTGAACTCGAACAGCTGATTCTGCGTTTTACCGGAAACTCCCTTGCGAGTCAGATTTACACCGTGTCCCATATCGAGCAGTGCGTCTACGCTGGGCACAAGTTTTACATGTGTCTCGTCGTTCACGAAGTAAGGGTCTGCCTTGATGGCTGCGGCTACTTCTTCAAACTTGTATCCGTCTTTCAGTTCGATATATACCATGCGGCGGTGGATTCCCGTTCCAGTAGGGATCGTCATGGAGAGGGCGGCTTTCACTCCGTCGATCGCTTTTACGGCTACGGTGTGTCCCATACTCATGCCGGGACCGAAGTTGGTGTAAGTGATGCCTTTCGGAGCGATTGCTTCGAGCATGGTGCGTACGATCGAGTCGCTTCCCGGATCCCATCCTGCGGAGATGATGGATACGGCTTTGTGCTCTTTGGCGGTGGCATCCAGCGTGCGGCGCAGGTCAACGATGCCTGTGTGGATGTCGAAGCTGTCCACCGTGTTGATTCCCATTGCCAAATATTCTTTCGCGTATTTCTCAACGCTGCGGGTCGGTGTGCAGAGGATGGCCACTTCCACTCCTTCCAGCTCTTTGATATCTTTGACTACTGCATAGTTTGCCAACTCTTCCGGCTTGTTCTCTGCTCCTGCACGACGAACTACTCCGGCTATTTCGAAATCAGGCGCTGCCTGTAGCGCTTCAAGTACATAGTGTCCGATATTGCCGTAACCGACAATAGCTGCTCTTACTTTTTTCATTCTTTTATTGGTTTTATATGAACATTTTTCTTTAATTCTGCCACAAAAGTAAACAAATTACTAGGAAGTTTTGTTTACTGCCTGCATTATTTTTAATTTTTTCACCTCTGACTGCGAGGCGGAAATGTTGCGAAAGTCTTTTCATCTGTGGTGAATTTGTCTTATCTTTGCAAGGTATATGATAGAATATGTAAGAGGCGAACTTGCCGAACTTAGTCCGGCAACCGCAGTAATCGACTGTAACGGGGTAGGCTATGCCGCCAATATATCCCTGAATACTTATTCGGCTATTCAGGGGAAGAAAAACTGTAAGTTATATATCTATGAAGCTATTCGGGAGGACGCGTATGTGCTCTACGGATTTGCCGACAAGCAGGAGCGGGAGATTTTCCTGCTGCTCATTTCCGTGTCGGGCATCGGAGGCAATACGGCACGTATGATTCTCTCTGCCCTTTCGCCTGCCGAACTGGTGAATGTGATCAGCACCGAAAATGCGAATTTGCTGAAAACGGTGAAGGGGATCGGACTGAAAACAGCGCAGCGTGTCATTGTCGACCTGAAAGACAAGATAAAGACGATGGGAGCCACCGTGGCAGGAGGAAGCGCTTCTGCCGGAATGCTGCTGCAATCTGCCAGCGTAGAAGTGCAGGAGGAAGCGGTAGCCGCTCTGACCATGCTTGGCTTTGCCGCCGCGCCTTCGCAGAAAGTGGTACTGGCTATCTTGAAGGAAGAACCGGATGCTCCGGTGGAGAAAGTAATAAAACTGGCTTTGAAAAGACTGTAGAATAGGTAATAGGTAATAGGTAATAGGTAATAGGGCGTGGAGAAACTAAAACAAGCAACAGAATAATAATGAAACAAGGGAAAATTTATATGAAAGCATGGCTGGATCTTCATGGCCGTGCAAAGGTGTTGGCGACGGATCACTGGTATCTTGAATTTGCCAATCTTTTATTGCCTGTCGTCAGCGAATCTTATTTATATAAGTCGGAGACACAGGAAAGCCAGAATCAGGTGACTCTGATGCTGACTCTTTATCTGGAAGACTGTGTGACGGACGGAGGCAACTGGCGCCAGTTCATCCGTTGGCATAAAAGGAATTACGGACGTTACCTGCCGTTTTATGAATTGTCGGAAGGTTATCTCACCGACGAGATCAATAAAGAGGATATCGCTTTCTTGCTGTGGGGAATTAATTCGCCGGTAGGCGATGACTTTGACGGTGTGGAGAATCCCTTGGATGCGGACTTGCTGGAGTTTGCCGATGTGATCTATGCGCAGTTGGAGGATGTTTTCGAGAAAGCGCCTATCAGCGACGGACTTGCCGGAGACTGGCTGATGGAATCGGAGCTGATGGAGAAGCAGCGGACTGCTTTGCCTGTTGCCTCGCCGGGCGATCAGTTGCCCGTGAATGTGGAACGCTTTCTGAAAGCGAGTGGTGGCGAGCCGTTGATGTTCTTCGATTCGTATGAGGCTTTGAAACTGTTCTTTGTGCAGGCCCTGCAATGGGAGGACGAGGAAGATGCTCTGTTGCCCGACTTGAAGGAGTTTTCGGATTTCGTGATGTACGCTAATCCGAAAGGTTTGCTGATAGGTCCGGACGTAGCCCGCTACTTTGCCGACAAACGGAATCCGCTGTATAATGCGGAAATGGCTGAGGAAGAGGCGTACGAACTTTTCTGCGAGGAAGGGCTGTGCCCGTTCGATCTGCTGAAGTACGGCATGGAACATGACCTGCTGCCGGAAGCGCAATTCCCTTTCGAGAACGGGAAAGAGCTGCTGCACGAAAACTGGGACTTTATTGCCCGCTGGTTTTTGGGCGAGTATTACGAAGGAGAATGATACTTTGTTAAGTTATGCCAATCAAAAAAAGTAACAATCCGTTCGCCGGAAAGGCGAAGCCTGCTGCCGGAAAAAAGAAAGGGACGGGGAAACGGATAGGTAAGTCAAAGGTGGAGAAGGCTAATAATCAGTTGAATAGGAGAGTGAAATAAGCCTTTGGAGACTGCGCCCTTTCTACCTGTCAGGCTACGCCGTTTTATGTAGGCAGGCTACGCCGTTTTAGGATGCTGGTTTACGCCGTTTCTCCAAGGTAAAAGGGTGCGAGCAAGAAAACAATGCTGCGTCTCTTTAAAGTTGGAATGAAATATCATTACTATTTGTGCCTAATGATAAGTCGGAGAACAGTCTCTTGAATTGAAATAAAAATCGGTAAGCGATGAAAAAATAAATGTGCTATCTCTGATAAACACAAATTTTCATCGCTTACCGTTTTTTACTTATCCTTTTCGGACTGCTTGATTTATTCTTCTCCGATAGCGCTTTTATCACTTTTCCGGAAAGCCGTTACTCCGAAAGAACCTTTATTCTTCGGCAGCTTCTTCCATCGCTTTCCGTTCTTTTTTCTTATTGATAAATCCGATTTTCAGATTGGCGTCTTCCTGTTCTTTCTTGATTTGCTGCATGGCGGAAAGGATTTTCGACAGTTCGTAAACGCCTGCTACTGCCTGTCGGTCAGTCGGACTCATCGTCGTTGTGTATCTACGGTCGCCGATAAATTCCACACGGATATTCTTGTCTTTGTTGAGGTTCAGAAATTCGATCACGTTACCGTCTTCTCCCAATTTGTAATCGGCTTTTTCTATTTTCTCGTTCATATCCGATGTTTCGTAGCTGTCCTTCGAAGTCGGAGTTTCGGCAAAACTGCCGTCGGGAGTCATCACTTTGACGCCTACATGATGGATATTGCCGGCTCCGCAATAAATGGAAGTCATGCTCATAATTCCCTGCTCGCTCACTTGGAAGCGAAGGAAGGAACGATGGAGATTCTTCTCGATGGCTTGTGTAGGCCATATGTAGTTACCCACTTGCTGATATTCGGCATCTTTCTCCAGGGTGTACTTGCCTTTGATGGCGTCAAACGCTGCTTGCTTTGCCTGGAGAGCACTGTCCAGAAAGGCCAGAATCTCTTGTTGAGCCTTGAGTTCCACATCCAGCATCAATTCCTGACCGGCTTTGCGGGCCTCGAATGCTTTGGGATACAAAATCTTGATACTGTCGATTTGTGTCTTTGCTTCTTCGTAGTCGCCACGTTCGTAGGCAGCACGGGCAATCGTCAGTTTTTCATTGGCTTTTTTCTCGATGCCGTTTCCGCAGGCTGTCAGTGCCAGCGTGCCGCAAAAGAAGATAATCAGTTTTTTCATCATACCATTTACATTTTACTATTAGACGATTTGCGATGGAGATGGGACGTGCAGTGTTCACGACTTACCGCCAACTGTTCGTTACTTGCGGTTTGCCGTTCGTGTTACTTGCCGTTTACCGTTCCTCGCCCGTTCATCGTTTACTTTATAGCGACAAAAATACAAATATATCCCTTATTTTTGTAATTTTGCCCCCTCAAAACTTGTATTGGCAATAAGTGTTTGATGATTATGGACCGCCCGACCGGTGTTTTCATCAACTATTTAACTGTCTGTTGCCAGTCGTTAAGCATTAAAAAGATGATAGAGTTGACTCAAGAGGAACTGAAACAGTATTTTAGCGAACCGATCTTCGGACACATTGCCGAAACCGCTGACGCACTCGGACTGGAGTGTTACGTGGTAGGCGGTTACGTTCGTGATATTTTTCTGCAACGTCCCTCCAAAGATATAGATGTAGTAGTAGTAGGCAGCGGGATCGCAATGGCGGAAGCACTTGGAAAACGCTTGGGGCGTGGTGCGTACGTCTCTGTTTTCAAGAATTTCGGTACGGCACAAGTGAAATATAAAGGTACGGAAGTCGAATTTGTAGGTGCCCGCAAAGAATCCTATCAACGGGATTCACGGAAGCCCATCGTGGAAGACGGAACACTGGAGGACGATCAGAACCGCCGTGACTTTACTATTAACGCGATGGCTGTCTGCCTGAACAAAGCACGCTTTGGCGAACTGGTTGACCCGTTTGGCGGCATGGCGGACATGAAGGAAAAGACCATCCGCACACCCCTCGATCCGGATATCACGTTCAGTGACGACCCGCTGCGCATGATGCGTTGCATTCGCTTTGCCACGCAACTGAATTTTTATATCGATGACGATACGTTCGAATCGCTCTGCCGTAACAAAGACCGGATTGAAATCATATCCCGTGAACGGATTGCGGATGAGCTGAACAAGATCATTCTTTCGCCTATCCCTTCAAAAGGCTTTGTAGAACTGGAACGAAGCGGACTGCTTCCGTTGATTTTTCCGGAACTGGCTGCCTTGCAGGGAGTAGAAACACGAAACGGACGGTCGCACAAGGATAACTTTTACCATACGCTGGAAGTGCTGGACAATATCAGCAAAAAGACGGATAATCTCTGGTTGCGTTGGGCAGCTTTGCTGCACGATATCGCCAAGCCTGCAACGAAACGTTGGGAGCCTAAAGCGGGCTGGACGTTCCATAATCATAATTTTATCGGTGAGAAGATGATTCCGAATATTTTCCGGAAGATGAAGTTGCCGATGAATGAGAAGATGAAGTATGTGCAGAAAATGGTCAGCTTGCACATGCGTCCCATTGTGATAGCGGATGATGTAGTGACGGATTCTGCCGTACGCCGTCTGCTTTTTGAGGCGGGGGATGATATCGACGACTTGATGACACTTTGCGAAGCGGATATCACTTCGAAAAACATGGAGCGCAAGCAGCGTTTTCTGAATAACTTCCAGCTGGTTCGCCAAAAGTTGAAAGACCTTGAAGAAAAGGACCGTGTCCGTAATTTCCAGCCTCCGGTGAGTGGAGAAGAGATCATGGAAACTTTCGGCTTACAGCCCTGTCGTGAAGTCGGTGCTTTGAAAAGTGCGATAAAGGATGCTATTCTGGATGGAGTTATCCCCAATGAGTATGAGGCAGCCCATGCTTTTATGCTGGAACGGGCGGCGAAGATGGGACTGAAGCCTGTAAAATAGCTTTTCTTGTTCAAATTGGGGTGACTAACAAGTCGATTCTATCTCAAATCTCCTCCTTCGGGAAGGAGGAGTGGTCGCAGACCGAGGTGGTAGGAGAAATAATGTTTGTTCCTATTACTTTGTAAATGATAGGGTTATGTATTCACCTACCACCTCCCCCTACGGGTACTCCTCCTTCCCGAAGGAGGAGATTTAAGATACTATTGACTTTTTAGTCAGTCCCTTATGACAATTCTATAATTTCTTCGTTGCAGTTAGTCAGTTTCTCAACTCCTTCGTTTGTCACTACCCAAGAGTTTTCGATACCTACAGGGCCTACACCGGGAAGAACGATTTTCGGTTCGAGAGCAAAGACCATGCCCGGTTCCAGCTCCTGCTTGATGCGCGGAGCAAGTACAGGCGCTTCGTTGATTTCAAGTCCGATGCCGTGACCAATGAACTTGGCTTGTTGTCCCGTTCCCATAAACTTATCGGCAAAACCTGCTTGGGTAACCATTTCGATTGCAGTGTTATACAGCATTTCGCAGGGAATGCCGGGTCTGGCTATCGAAGCGATCTTTTCCTGGATATCCAGACAAACTTGGTGAGCGGTATATGCTTCTTCCGACAATTTGCCGATAGAGAACACACGGCTCATATCGCCCATATATCCGTTGAAGTTGCCTCCCAGATCGACCATAACACTTTGTCCTTCTTTCAGCGGAGTCTTGTCAGCGCCTCCGGGCAGGGCAGGATCGAGTCCGCGACCCCCTAAAGCAAAATCGTAGGGAGAAGGATAACCGGCATTATCTCCGGTCAGCACACTTCCCATGAAGATTTCCATGCTGCGTCCAAACACGCGGAAGATGCCGAGGCAACCTTGAAGGCGCATCAGACGTTCGATTTCTATCGAGAACTCGATATCTGTCATTCCGGGGTAATATGCGAACGGAATCTGTTCGTATGCCTTGGCATGTGCCATGCCCGAACGACGGAACATTTCGATTTCGATAGCTGTCTTCACGCTGCGTGCCTGACGGATCAGCGGTGTCCCGTTCACGACTTCAGCGTCCGGGAACAAACCTGCCAGACGAACATATTCGGTATAAGGAAGTTCGTCGCCTTCCAGCATCAGTTTAGTGGGCAAAGGCAGACCTTTTTCTTTCAGAATATCGACGATCTGTTCCGGCTTGCGGATGGGGAACGAGTGTTCGCCTGTGATATTGTTGGGCCGCTTGAAAAACAGCAGTGCCGGTGAATGAAGAGGGAGATAAAGATAGCCGCTGACTACACAGCCATAGGTGTAGATTAAATTTGCATTACAAGTAATGAGGGCGGCATCAATGCCCTGTGACACCATCAGACTGCGAATCTTGTCGCGGCGGAGTTTTAATTCGGGTTGTAGCATTTTTTATTGTTATTACTGTATAATGCTACAAAGATAATTAATTCCATTGAAGAAAATAATGTTAATCTCAAAAAAATAGCGCTACCCGCGTCCTGTCACAGGAGGCGAGCAGCGCAAACCACAAATACAAATACAACTAAACAAAGTCTCTTTTAAATAACGCCTTGTCCCATCATAGCGTGAGCTACTTTCATGAATCCGGCAATGTTAGCTCCCTTCACATAATTGATATATCCGTCGGGTTCTGTACCGTATTTCACGCATTGTGCATGGATACCGTGCATGATGGCGTGGAGTTTTTCGTCCACTTCAGCAGCGCTCCAGCTCAGGTGCATGGCGTTCTGAGACATTTCCAGCCCGGAAGTGGCAACACCACCAGCGTTGACTGCCTTACCCGGAGCATACATTATTTTCTTTTCGATAAATAAGTCGATTGCTTCCGGTGTACATCCCATGTTGGAAATTTCTCCAATGCAAAGAACGTTATTTTTTATGAGATTTTGTGCATCTTCTCCATTTAATTCGTTCTGAGTAGCGCAAGGAAGTGCAATATCTGCTTTTACTTCCCACGGACGCTTGCCTTCTACGAAGGTTGCACCCGGATATTTTTCGGCGTAAGGAGCAACGATGTCATTGCCCGAAGCCCGAAGTTCGAGCATATAATCTATCTTTTCTCCGCTGATGCCGTCCGGATCGTAGATATATCCGTCCGGTCCGGAGATCGTAATTACTTTGGCACCCAATTCGGTCGCCTTGGTGGCAGCGCCCCAAGCTACGTTACCGAAGCCGGAGATAGCGACTGTCTTGCCTTTGATATCTATATTTTTTGCCTGCAACATCTGATAAACGAAGTACAAACCGCCGAAGCCGGTAGCTTCCGGACGAATCAGCGAACCGCCGAACTCCAGTCCTTTTCCGGTAAAGGTTCCCGTAAATTCGCGGGTCAGCTTCTTGTACATACCGAACATATAACCTACTTCGCGTCCGCCTACACCGATATCACCGGCAGGTACATCCATGTCCGGTCCCAGATGGCGCCACAATTCAAGCATAAACGCCTGACAGAAACGCATGATTTCAGCATCGCTCTTGCCACGGGGCGAGAAGTCCGAACCGCCTTTGCCGCCACCCATCGGAAGGGTAGTCAGCGCATTCTTGAATGTCTGCTCGAAGCCGAGGAATTTCAAAATGGAGAGGTTGACGGAAGCATGGAAACGGATACCGCCTTTGTACGGACCGATTGCATTGTTGAACTGTACACGATAACCGAGATTGGTCTGAACTTCCCCTTTATCGTCTACCCAAGTGACACGGAAAGTGAAGATACGATCAGGTTCTACCAGTCTTTCTATGATCTTGACCTTTTCAAATTCGGGATGCTGATTGTATATATCTTCGATCGAAAGAAGAACTTCTTTTACTGCTTGAAGATACTCTAATTCACCGGGGTGCTTTGCCTCCAAAGAGGACATGATTTTCTGGATGTTCATGATATCATATTTTAAAAGGTTATTCTGATAAAATGTAAACTGCTCACACTGCAAATATAGGAAAATTTTTCAAATATGATTGGTTTTATGGTGATATTTTGATTAAATAATGATAAAATGATAGTGATAGGTAATAAGTAATAGGTAATAAGTAATAAGCTGCGCTGTAAACCGCATGGTTATTACCTGTTACCTATTACTTATTACCTATTATAAACTTTATAAAGAAGATGATAGCAAATGAGATTTAAAAAATTAACTTTGCAGGGTAAACGTCAAGTAGACTGTACTATGAATCATTTCATTATGGAATAAAAAATAGAAAGAGACTATGCTCAGCAAGTATAAATTAAACCAGCTTTACTTCAAAGATACGCAATTCGCCAATTTGATGACACGGCGGATTTTCAATGTTCTGTTGATTGCCAACCCGTATGACGCTTTCATGCTGGAAGATGACGGACGCATTGATGAAAAGATATTTAATGAATATACATCCTTGTCACTTCGTTATCCGCCTCGTTTCTCACAGGTTTCTACGGAAGAGGAAGCATTGACGCAGTTGGAGAATATGTCATTCGATCTGGTGATCTGTATGCCGAGTACGGGAGACAATGACAGTTTTGATATCGGGCGGCACATCAAAGAGAAATACGAACATATTCCGATCGTTATCCTGACTCCTTTCAGTCACGGTATTACAAAGCGGATTATCAACGAAGACCTGAGCGCATTTGAATACGTATTCTGCTGGCTGGGCAATACCGACCTGTTGGTTTCTATTATCAAACTGATGGAAGATAAGATGAACCTCGAACATGATGTGCAGGAAGTAGGCGTGCAGATGATACTTTTGGTGGAAGATGGCATCCGGTTCTATTCTTCCATTCTTCCCAACCTGTATAAATTCGTGTTGAAGCAGAGCCAGGAATTTTCTACCGAAGCTCTGAATGCGCACCAGCGCACGCTTCGTATGCGTGGGCGTCCTAAAATCGTTTTGGCGCGTACGTATCAGGAAGCGATGGAAATCTATCGCAAATACCAGAATAATATATTAGGAGTCATTACCGACGTCCGTTTCCCGAAAGTGGAACGGGGCGAGAAAGACGGTCTGGCAGGTATCAAGCTTTGTGCCGCCATACGCAAAAACGATCCGTTCGTACCGTTGATTATCCAATCCTCCGAATCGGAAAACTCTTCGTATGCCGCCAAATACGGTGCCAGCTTTATCGATAAGAATTCTAAAAAGATGGACGTTGACCTGCGGCGCATCGTTTCCGATAACTTCGGGTTCGGTGACTTTGTGTTCCGCAATCCGGAGACCGGAGAAGAGATTGCCCGTGTGCGGAACCTGAAAGAGCTGCAGAATATCCTGTTTGCCGTGCCTGCCGAGTCCTTCTTGTATCATATCAGCCGGAATCACGTTTCGCGCTGGCTCTATTCGCGTGCCATGTTTCCGGTAGCCGAGTTTCTGAAGCCGATCACGTGGACCAGTCTTCAGGACGTAGATGCACACCGCCGGATTATCTTCGAGGCGATCGTGAAGTACCGGAAGATGAAAAATCAGGGAGTGGTTGCCGTCTTCAAACGTGACCGTTTCGACCGTTACTCCAACTTTGCCCGTATCGGCGACGGTTCGCTGGGAGGAAAAGGCCGTGGCCTTGCCTTCATTGATAATATGGTGAAGCGTTATCCCGAATTTGAAGAGTTCGAAAATGCACGGGTGGCAATTCCTAAGACAGTGGTACTGTGTACCGATGTCTTCGACGAGTTTATGGAGACCAATAATCTTTATCAAATCGCTCTATCGGATGCCGACGATGATACGATTCTACGATATTTCCTGAAGGCGAAACTGCCCGACCGGTTGGTAGAGGACTTCTTCACCTTCTTCGATGTGGTGAAATCCCCGATTGCCATCCGTTCATCCTCTTTGTTGGAAGATTCTCATTATCAGCCGTTTGCTGGAATATACAATACGTATATGATTCCTTATCTGGACGACCGTTACGAAATGCTCCGTATGCTTTCCGATGCGATCAAAGGAGTCTATGCGTCGGTTTACTTCAGAGACAGTAAAGCCTATATGCAGGCTACATCGAACGTGATCGACCAGGAAAAGATGGCAGTCATCTTGCAGGAAGTTGTGGGAAATCAATACGGAGACCGTTACTACCCGTCTATGTCCGGCGTGGCACGTTCGCTCAATTATTATCCCTTGGGAGATGAAAAAGCCGAAGAAGGCACGGTGAACCTGGCTCTTGGATTAGGAAAATATATTGTAGACGGAGGTATGACGCTCCGTTTCTCTCCTTATCACCCGAATCAAGTGTTGCAAACCAGTGAAATGGAAATAGCCCTGAAAGAAACACAGACCCGTTTCTACGCATTGGACTTGAAAAACGCAGGGCATGATTTCTCTATCGACGACGGCTTTAACCTGTTGAAACTTCATGTGAAGGAAGCCGAAAGTGACGGTTCGTTACGCTATATCGCTTCTACTTACGATCCGTATGATCAGGTGATCCGTGACGGTTTGTATCCCGGTGGACGCAAGGTAATCACGTTTGCCAATATCCTTCAACACGATGTATTCCCGCTGGCACGCATCCTGCAACTGGTTTTGAAGTACGGTGAACAGGAAATGCGGCGCCCGGTGGAGATTGAGTTTGCCGCGACCTTGAGCCGTGAACAAGATAAGACGGGTACATTCTACCTGTTGCAAATCCGCCCGATTGTGGACAGCAAAGAAATGCTGGACGAAGACTTGACGCTGATACCGGATGAAGACGTGGTGCTCCGTTCCAATAACTCATTGGGGCATGGCGTCATGAACGAAATTTATGATATCGTCTACGTCAAGACGGATGGATACAGTGCTTCGAACAATCAGGCCATTGCCTGGGAAATAGAGAAAATGAACCTGCAATTCCTCAATGCAGGAAGGAATTATGTGCTCGTAGGTCCGGGACGTTGGGGCAGCAGTGATACATGGCTGGGCATTCCGGTGAAGTGGCCGCATATCTCCGCCGCCCGTGTGATAGTGGAGGCCGGACTGACCAATTATCGTGTAGACCCGAGTCAGGGAACTCACTTCTTCCAGAACCTCACTTCGTTCGGCGTAGGCTATTTTACGATCAATGCCTTTATGAATGACGGAGTCTACAATCAGGATTTCCTCAACGCCCAACCTGCGGTGGAAGAAACGAAATTCCTGCGTCATGTCCGCTTTGAAAAGCCGATGGTAGTCAAGATGGATGGTAAGAAGAAGCTCGGTGTTGTTCTGATGCCGGGGATTGACTGATCTCTTTCCGGTTGATAAATAAATAAAACAAAAAAGTTCTGCTCTCATTGGAAAAGCAGAACTTTTTTTAAATAGTTCCGTTGGTTTTAAACCAACGGGGCATTCCTTTTAAAGGAATAAAAAAGGATTTTTATTCTGCTGATATACATCTGTTTACTGTTCTGTCGAAAAAAAGAGCATAAATCCGTCGGGAAATATGCTCTTTCTTTTACAAATGGTTGGTTGTTCTTTTATTCTTTCAATGCTTCTTGCAGATCAATGCCCAATGCTTTGGCGACTCCGGCACCGTATGCGGGGTCTGCTTTGTAGCAGTTGCGGGTGTGACGCTGTTTGATGAATAATTCGGAGTCTCCCATAGCACGTGCCGTGTTTTCAAACAGAAGTTGCTGCTCGTCTGCCGGCATCAGTCGGAACAGATCGCCCGGCTGGCTGTAGTAATCATCATCGTATTCGCGTTCATTATAATTGTATATCTCTCCGTTGCCGGATGCTTTGAGAGGCGGTTCTTTCATGTGAGGAGAGTCTTTCCATTCTCCGTAGCTGTTGGGTTCGTAGCCTTTGGTTGCACCGTAGTTGCCGTCTACACGCATGGCTCCGTCACGGTGGTAAGCATGGAACGGGCAACGGGGTTTATTCACCGGAATCTGTTCGGAGTTCACTCCGAGACGATAACGCTGTGCATCGCCGTAAGAGAACAGACGTCCCTGTAACATCTTGTCCGGTGAGAATCCGATGCCGTCTACGGTATTGATCGGGTTGAAAGCAGCTTGTTCTACTTCTGCGAAATAGTTTTCCGGATTACGGTTCAGTTCAAGGATTCCGACGTCTTGTAGCGGGAAGTCTTTGTGCGGCCATACTTTGGTCAGGTCGAACGGGTTGATGCGGTAATGGTCTGCTTCCTCTTCCGTCATTAACTGAATCTGGAATAACCATTTCGGGTAATCTCCCTTTTCGATGCTTTCAAAAAGGTCGCGTTGATGAGATTCGCGGTCTTTGGCGATGATCGCTTCCGCTTCCTGATCTGTCAGGTTTTTGATTCCCTGCAAGGTGCGCAGGTGGAATTTCACCCAGATACGCTGGTTGTCCGCATTGATAAAACTATAGGTGTGGCTTCCGAATCCGTGCATATGGCGATAGGAGTAAGGAATGCCGCGAGGGCTCATAGTGATTGTCACCTGATGAAGCGCTTCGGGCAGAAGTGTCCAGAAGTCCCAGTTGCTGTTAGGGCTGCGCATGTTCGTTTTCGGGTCGCGCTTGATGGCATGATTCAAATCCGGAAATTTAAGCGGATCACGTAAGAAAAAGACAGGAGTGTTGTTTCCGACTAAATCCCAGTTGCCCTCTTCGGTGTAGAATTTCATGGCAAAACCGCGGATATCACGTTCGGCATCTGCCGCCCCACGCTCTCCGGCTACGGTAGAGAAACGGACGAAACACTCAGTTTGCTTTCCGACTTCGCTGAAAATAGCTGCACGGGTGTACTTCGTAATGTCGTGAGTGACGGTAAATGTACCGAAAGCTCCCGAACCTTTGGCGTGCATACGTCTTTCCGGAATCACTTCACGGTCAAAATGAGCCAGTTTTTCAATAAGCCATGGATCTTGTAACATGACAGGTCCGCGTTGACCTGCGGTTTGCGAATTCTGATTGTCGGCAATGGGACGACCGTTCGCGGCAGTTAGTTTTTTTTCTTCCATAAAATAGATGTTAGTCGGAGGCAAAGTTTAAATAAACCGAAGTCTTTTTTATTCTTCTGTCCGGGTTTATAATATGTAACAAAGATAGACCGATTTTGCTTGCTTGTCAAACTGATAATTTCTATCTAAAGATAGAGAATAACTATGAACAATCTTTAAAACCTCCGATATTTTTTATTTCAAGTACATCTTTCATCCAAGTCATGTACTTCTTTTACCTTTTTCTTCTACATCATTTGCCAGAGTGAAGTACTTCCTGTCACTCACTCTTTTATATGTTTGCCTGCACTCTTTTACTTGTTTTTCACCACTGCGGTACAACATAAAAAAACTCCCGTCCTTCCTTTCGGAAGGCGGGAGCCTTTATCTTAAAAATGACTATAGCTTTCTTATATTTTGCTGATTATACGATACCCTGAGCCATCATAGCTTTGGCAACCTTCATAAATCCGGCTACGTTAGCACCTTTTACATAGTTTACATATCCGTCGGCTTCAGTACCATACTGAACGCAAGCTTCGTGGATATTCTTCATGATGCTCTTCAGCTTTTCGTCTACTTCTTCAGCGCTCCAGCTCAACTTGATGGAGTTCTGAGTCATTTCAAGACCTGATACTGATACACCACCTGCATTAGCTGCTTTACCCGGAGCGTACAGAATCTTAGCGTCTTGGAATACACGGACAGCTTCCGGAGTAGAAGGCATATTTGCACCCTCAGATACAGCTATACAGCCGTTTGCTACCAACTGACGGGCGTGGTCGCCGTTCAATTCGTTCTGAGTGGCAGAAGGCAGTGCGATATCGCATTTTTCACCCCAAGGCTTAGCTCCTTCTACATATTTGCAACCATATTTCTCTGCGTATTCGCGGATACGGCCACGGTACAGGTTCTTCAGTTCCATGATGTAATCCAGCTTTTCGCGGTCGATACCGTCCGGATCGTAGATGTAACCGTCAGAGTCGGAGCAAGTAACTACTTTACCACCCAGTTCGATTACTTTTTCGATTGTATATTGAGCTACGTTACCCGAACCGGAAACAAGACAAACTTTACCTTTCAGGTCAGTACCTTTGGTTTTCAGCATTTCCATCAGGAAGTAGATGTTACCGTAACCGGTAGCTTCCGGACGAATCAGTGAACCACCGAATTCGCGGCCTTTACCAGTGAATGTGCCGGTAAATTCGTGAGCCAGCTTCTTGTACATACCGAACATGAAACCTACTTCGCGGCCACCTACACCGATATCACCTGCAGGTACGTCAGTTTCGGGACCGATGTGACGCCACAGTTCCAGCATGAATGCCTGTACGAAACGCATTACTTCAGCGTTTGACTTACCACGTGGAGAGAAGTCGGAACCACCCTTACCACCACCCATAGGCAGCGTAGTCAGTGAGTTTTTGAATGTCTGCTCAAAGGCAAGGAATTTCAGGATGGAAAGGTTTACAGATGCGTGGAAACGGATACCGCCTTTGTACGGGCCGATAGCGTTGTTGTGCTGAACACGGTAACCCATGTTTGTCTGAATATTACCTTTGTCGTCCATCCAAGTTACACGGAACTGAAATACTCTATCAGGAATACACAAGCGTTCGATTAAGTTTGCTTTGTCAAACTCCGGGTGTTTGTTGTATTCTTCTTCAATAGTAGAAAGTACTTCTTCTACTGCCTGATGATACTCCGGTTCGTTGGGGAACCGTCTTTTCAGATCGTCTAATACCTTTGCTGCATTCATAATCTTTTTTTCTTTTATTGGTTGATTAAATTTCGATTACCTATTTCTTTTATGCGGTTGCAAAAGTAAAGATAAAAATTGAACTAGCAAACATTTTATAAAGAAAAATGCAATAAAACATCAAATTTGATATTTTATTGCATTAAAACTCAGAAAAAAGATATTTATTTATTCTTTTTCATCGACTTATAGACAGGAATAAAGACTAATGCTGCCGAAATGACAAGCATTACTATCGTCATACCGTCAATACGTTCGGCTTTTGTGAGAACTAAATAGCAAAGCGCCAGCCAAAGCAGGCTGACGCAAACTATTTGTGATTTTGATAACGGCCTTCTCATCGGCTTTCGTTTTTCTTCTTCACTACGATGGCGTCGATCACGGCTACGGCTGTGATGTTCACGATGTCGCGGACAGAACTTTCAAAGTCAGTGAAATGGATAGGCTTGTTCAATCCCATCTGGATAGGGCCGATAAATTCCGTATCGGGGTCCATTGCCTGCAGCAGTTTGTATCCTGCGTTGGCGGAGCTCAGGTTCGGGAAGATCAGCGTATTCACGTCTTTACCTTTCAGGCGGGTGAACGGATACTTGGCGTCACGCAGTTCGCGGTTCATGGCAAAGTTCACCTGCATTTCACCGTCGATGGCGAGTTCCGGATATTCCTTCTGCATATAGTTCACTGCTCCGTGCACTTTGACAGGGCTGCCGGAGGTATCGGCGCCGAAGTTGGAGTACGACAACATCGAGATGACCGGTGTATGGTTGAAGAAACGGACTGTCTTGTCAGCCAGTTTGGCGATGTCAATCAGAGTTTCCGTATCCGGATGACGGTTGATCAGCGTATCTGCCAGGAAGTAGGTACCCTTCTTTGAATTAAGAATGTGCATCGTTCCGAAATGGTTGAATCCGGGCTGGATGCCGATTACTTCTTTGGCAACTTTGATGGTGTTGCTGTATCTTGTGTAGAGTCCGGTGATAAATGCGTCTGCATCTCCGGTTTCTACCATCATCATACCGAAGTAGTTGCGTTCGAACATCTTGTCGTTGGCTTCTTCGTAGGTAAAGCCTTCGCGGGCACGTTTTTCGGCAAGGATGCGTGAGTAGCGTTCGCGGCGTTCCGACTCGTCCGGATGGCGGAGATTGACGATTTCGATGCCTTCCAGGCTCAGGTCGAGTTCTTCGGCCAGTTTGCCGATTGCTTCGTCGTTTCCTAATAAGATAGGATGGCAGATGCCTTCGGCTTTTGCTTCGACGGCGGCTTTCAGCATGTTGGGATGGATGCCTTCGGCGAATACGACACGTTGCGGGTTGCGGCGGGCGGTGTCATAAAGCTGGCGGGTCAGTTTGGATTCGTATCCCATCAGTTCGCGCAGATGAACGCAGTAAGCGTCCCAGTCTTTGATTTCCGTGCGTGCCACTCCGCTTTCCATGGCTGCTTTGGCTACGGCACAGGAAACTTCAGTGATGAGGCGCGGGTCTACCGGTTTCGGGATGAAGTATTCCGGACCGAAAGAGAGGTTGTTGACGTGGTATGCTGTGTTCACTACATCAGGTACAGGCTGTTTTGCCAGATTGGCGATAGCGTGTACTGCTGCGATTTTCATTTCTTCGTTGATCGCTTTGGCCTGTGTATCGAGTGCGCCGCGGAAGATGTACGGGAAGCCGATTACGTTGTTGATCTGGTTCGGATAGTCGGAACGTCCGGTTGCCATCAGTACGTCGGGGCGGGCGCTCATTGCATCTTCGTAAGAGATTTCCGGTGTCGGGTTTGCCAGTGCGAATACGATCGGCATGGGAGCCATGCTGCGCACCATGTCCTGACTCAGTACGTTACCTTTGGACAAGCCGAGGAATACGTCGGCGCCTTTGATCGCTTCTTCCAGTGTGTGGATATCCGTGCGGTCGGTGGCAAAATATCTTTTCTGTTCGTTGAGGTCGGTACGTGTCTTGCTGATAACGCCTTTGCTGTCCAGCATGACGATATTTTCGAGGCGTGCCCCCAGTGATACATATAATTTGGTACAAGATACGGCAGATGCTCCGGCACCGTTTACGACGATTTTCACATCCTCGATTTTCTTTCCGGCCACTTGCAGGGCATTTACCAGTCCGGCGCTGGAGATGATAGCGGTTCCGTGCTGGTCATCGTGCATCACAGGGATGTCAAGCTCTTCTTTCAGACGGCGTTCGATTTCGAAACATTCGGGAGCTTTGATGTCTTCCAGATTGATACCGCCGAAAGTAGGAGCGATTGCTTTTACGGCAGCGATGAATTTCTCCGGGTCTTTCTCGTCCACTTCGATGTCGAATACGTCGATACCTGCGTAGATTTTGAAAAGCAGACCTTTGCCTTCCATCACCGGTTTGCCGCTCAGTGCGCCTATGTCACCCAGTCCGAGTACGGCTGTACCGTTAGAAATAACAGCTACCAGGTTGCCTTTGGCTGTGTATTTGTAAGCGTCCTGCGGATTCTTCTCTATTTCGAGGCAAGGCTCTGCCACACCGGGAGAGTATGCAAGTGATAAATCAGTTTGAGTACTGTAAGGTTTGGTAGGAACTACCTCGATCTTACCGGGTTTGCCCTGCGAATGGTAGAGCAAAGCGGCTTCTTTGGTTATTTTAGCCATGGTATTGGTATTTTTATTAATAAGTTATCATTTGGCTGCAAATGTAGGAATAAAAGTTATACATTGTTGTCTTTAGATGATAATTTCTATTAATTTTATAGCAAAATGACTGATTTTGCACAAACTTATGGTTGCTATCCGGGTCTCTGTACTCCTTAATGTATAATGGTTATTTCTTTTTTCTGATTGCTATATAACATATCTGTTTTGATATTCTCTGGGCGACATTCCTTCATGCCGTTTGAAATATCTTCCTAAATACGACTGGTCCGGGAAACCGAGCCGGTCGGCTATATCCTGCATTGTCAGCTCCGTGGACTGGAGCAGTACTTTGATTTCGAGAATGGCGAAATCATCAATGATCTTCTTTGCGGAATCTCCGGTCACACTGCGGCAGATACCTGTCAGATATTTGGTCGAAATACAAAGTTCGTTGGCGTAGAAGTTAACTTCCCGTTGTGAAATGCAGTTTTCGTGTACTAATGCGACAAACTTCTTGAAGATTTCGTCCTGTCGGCTTCCCCCTTCTATTTCCTGTTTGTCGAAGTAGCGGTAGCATTTATCGTAAATGTCCAGCATGAAAGACTGGAGATGATTCTTGGCTATCTGATTGCGGAAGCGGTTCTCGCGATCATTATAAATAGCAGTTGTCGCCTGTATCAATCCGTTGATTGCTCCGGTATCCTTATCGGGAAGTACATAGCATGGTTTTTCCTTCATAAAACGGAAGAAGGTCGGTTCTAACCGCAGGCAGGCTTCCCGAAACATATCCTTTGGAAATCCGAAAAAGGAGGCTGTGAAGTCACTGCTGCTTCCGTTGATGCGGATAATGCTTCCCGGGAGCAGTACCACCTGAGTGTTTTTGACGATTTCGTACTCTTTCAGATCGATGGTGACGTGTGCCCATCCACTGCGGCAGAAATAGATGGCACCCCCTTCCATTTTCCAGAGGTGATGCATGATAGGTGACAAATTCTCATCGCTTCCGGCAACGAATGATTCCCGGAGAACGGCAAGGGTAGAGTTTCTCTGTATCATAACTATTCTTATTTAGTGGGCAAAAATAGGACTTTTTCACTAAATATCGCTCATATTGTTCCGAAAATGAACAAAACTCTAAACACTATGACCAGTTTTCTATGGTGAAAAGAGTCTACCTTTGCCGCGATCAAAAATTTTAATAGGTAACACAATGAGTAAAAAGGTATGTAAAATGAAGCAAGGGCTATTATTGCTCGGCTGTCTGGTTGCTGCTGCAGGTTGTAAGCAAGCTCCACCCACACAAATGGAAACAGGATATGAAGTTATGACCGTCTCTCCGACCGACCGGATGATTTCGAGTGCCTATTCGGCGACTATCCGCGGACGTCAGGACATCGATATTTATCCACAGGTAGGCGGTACGCTGACAAAAGTCAGTGTCACCGAAGGACAGCGGGTGAAGAGCGGACAGACGCTGTTCATCATCGACCAAGTGCCGTATGAGGCAGCCCTGCAGACGGCAGTGGCGAATGTAGAGTCAGCCAAAGCGTCTCTGGCGACGGCACAGCTGACTTACGACAGCAAAGAGGAACTGTATAAGGAGAATGTAGTTTCCGCTTTCGATCTGAGTACGGCAAAAAATTCTCTTCTGGCTGCCAAAGCGCAACTGGCGCAGGCCAAGGCACAAGAAGTGAGCGCCCGTAATAACCTTTCTTATACGGTAGTGAAGAGTCCGGCAGACGGAGTGGTAGGTACATTGCCTTATCGCGTAGGTGCGTTGGTAAGTTCCAGTATCCCCGAACCGCTGACCACCGTTTCCGACAATTCGGATATGTACGTTTACTTCTCGATGACGGAAAACCAGTTGCTGGGATTGATTCGCCAGTATGGCTCTAAAGACGAGGCGCTGAAAAGTATGCCCGCCATCGATTTGCAGCTGAACGATAAATCGGCTTATCCCGAACAGGGACAGATCGAGTCTATCAGCGGAGTCATTGACCGTTCGACGGGTACTGTCAGCCTGCGTGCCGTTTTCCCTAATAAGGACGGATTGCTGCACAGCGGCGGTGCGGGTAACGTAGTGATTCCGGTACAGAAAACGGGAGCTTTGGTGATCCCGCAGGGAGCTACTTTCGAAATACAGGATAAGAGATATGTATATAAGGTAGTAGACGGCAAAGCGCAGTCCAGTCAGGTGCAGGTGACCCGTGTGAACGGCGGCCGCGAATTTATCGTGGATGAAGGACTGTCTCCGGGCGATGTGATTGTGGCGGAAGGCGTAGGATTGCTTCGTGAAGGTACTCCGATTAAGGCAAAGACTGCCCAGGCATCTACGACAACTACTGAAAATTAAACAAAGGAGGAATCATCCATGAATTTAAGAACCTTTATTGAACGCCCCGTATTATCGGCAGTCATCTCTATTACGATTGTCGTTGTGGGTATCATCGGGCTGTTCAGTCTGCCCGTCGAACAATATCCCGATATTGCTCCGCCAACCATTATGGTGAGTACCACCTATTATGGCGCCAGTGCGGAAACTTTGCAGAAGAGTGTGATTGCTCCTTTGGAAGAAGCGATCAATGGTGTGGAAGACATGACTTACATGACTTCTACCGCCACCAATGCCGGTACAGTGAGTATCACCGTGTACTTCAAGCAGGGAACAGACCCGGACATGGCAGCGGTCAACGTACAGAACCGCGTGTCGAGAGCGACGGGACAGCTTCCGGCAGAAGTAACGCAGGTCGGTGTGACAACTTCCAAACGTCAGACGAGTATCCTGCAGATGTTCTCGCTCTCCAGTCCGGACGATAGCTACGATGAAAACTTCCTCTCCAACTATATCAGTATCAATATCAAACCGCAGATTCTTCGTATCTCGGGGGTAGGTGACCTGATGATTATGGGAGGTGAATATAGTATGCGTGTATGGATGAAGCCGGACGTGATGGCTCAGTACAAACTGATTCCGTCGGACATCACCGGTGTGCTAGCCGAGCAGAATATCGAATCGGCTACCGGTTCATTTGGTGAAAACTCGAACGAAACCTATCAGTATACAATGAAATATAAAGGACGTCTGATCACTCCGGAAGAATTTGGAGATATTGTCATTCGTTCTACGGACAATGGTGAGGTCCTGAAGTTGAAAGACATCGCCGAGGTACAGTTGGGACAGGATAGCTATGCTTATCACGGTGGAATGGACGGTCATCCGGGCGTTTCGTGTATGGTGTTCCAGACGGCAGGCTCCAATGCGACCGAAGTCAATCAGAATATTGATGAACTACTTGAAGAAGTCCGCAAAGACCTTCCGAAAGGAGTGGAACTGACGCAGATCATGAGTTCGAACGACTTCCTGTTCGCTTCTATCCATGAGGTGGTGAAGACGTTGATCGAGGCGATTATCTTGGTTATCCTTGTAGTATATGTGTTCTTGCAGGACTTCCGTTCTACGCTGATTCCTTTGGTGGGAGTCATTGTTTCGCTCATCGGTACGTTTGCTTTCATGGCGCTGGCAGGATTCAGTATCAATCTGCTCACGCTGTTTGCGCTCGTGCTCGTCATCGGTACGGTGGTGGACGACGCCATTATTGTCGTCGAGGCGGTGCAGGCACGCTTCGACGTGGGGTACAGGTCGTCCTATATGGCAAGTATCGATGCAATGAAAGGTATCAGTAATGCTGTTATCACCTCTTCGCTGGTGTTTATGGCAGTATTTATTCCGGTATCCTTCATGGGCGGTACTTCCGGTACGTTCTATACCCAGTTTGGTCTGACGATGGCGGTTGCCGTTGGTATTTCCGCTATTAATGCGTTGACGCTGAGTCCGGCATTGTGTGCGTTGCTGCTGAAGCCCTATATCAATGAAGACGGTACGCAGAAGAATAACTTTGCGGCAAGTTTCCGTAAAGCATTCAATTCGGCTTTCGATATTCTGATAGAGAAATACAAGAATGTGGTGCTGATCTTTATCAAACGCAGATGGCTGGCATGGTCGCTGCTCGTTTGCTCCGTAGTGTTGCTTGTATTCCTGATGAACACGACGAAGACCAGTCTGGTGCCGGACGAAGACCAGGGTGTGGTATTCGTCAATGTAAGTACGGCGGCCGGTAGTTCGCTGACTACGACCGACGAAGTGATGGAACGCATCGAAAAGCGTCTGATGGATATTCCGCAGATTAAGCACGTGCAGAAAGTGGCCGGCTACGGATTGCTGGCAGGACAGGGAAGCTCGTTCGGTATGTTGATTCTGAAGCTGAAACCGTGGGACGAACGTCCGAATGACGAGGATAATGTACAGGCAGTCATCGGTCAGGTGTACGGTCGTACGGCCGATATCAAGGATGCCAGTGTCTTCGCTATTTCGCCGGGTATGATTCCGGGTTACGGTATGGGTAATGCGCTGGAACTCCATATGCAGGATAAGATGGGCGGTGATATCAACGAATTCTTTACCACTACCCAGCAATATTTGGGGGTATTGAACCAGCGTCCGGAAATTGCGATGGCATATTCTACGTTCGATGTGCGCTATCCGCAGTGGACGGTAGAGGTGGATGCAGCCAAGTGTAAACGCGCAGGCATTACACCGGATGCGGTACTGAGTACACTGTCCGGTTATTATGGCGGTCAGTACGTGTCCAACTTCAACCGTTTCTCCAAAGTATACAGAGTCATGATTCAGGCAGACCCGCAATTCCGTCTGGACGAAACCTCACTGGACAATGCTTTCGTACGTATGTCGAACGGAGAGATGGCTCCGCTGAGCCAGTTCGTAACGTTGACACGCAGCTACGGTGCAGAGTCGCTGAGCCGTTTCAATATGTACAATTCCATCGCCGTGAATGCGATGCCGGCAGACGGATATAGTACGGGAGACGCTATCAAGGCCGTACAGGAAACAGCCGTACAGTCTCTTCCCAAGGGATATGGCTATGATTACGGAGGCATCACCCGTGAGGAAAATCAGCAAAGCGGTACGACTATGATCATCTTTGGTATCTGCTTCCTGATGATTTATCTGATTCTGAGTGCATTGTACGAGAGCTTTATCATTCCGTTCGCCGTGCTTCTGAGTGTGCCTTGCGGATTGATGGGAAGTTTCCTCTTCGCATGGATGTTCGGACTGGAGAATAACATTTACTTGCAGACAGGTTTGATTATGTTGATCGGTCTGTTGGCAAAGACGGCCATCCTGTTGACCGAATACGCTGCCGAACGCCGTAAGGCAGGCATGGGACTGATCGCTTCCGCGGTAAGTGCAGCCAAAGCCCGTTTGCGTCCGATTCTGATGACAGCGTTGACGATGATCTTCGGTCTGTTCCCATTGATGTTGTCCAGCGGTGTAGGAGCCAATGGTAACCGTTCGCTGGGTACGGGTGTAGTCGGTGGTATGACGATCGGTACGCTGGCATTACTTTTCATCGTGCCTACTTTGTTTATCGCTTTCCAGTGGTTGCAGGAACGCTTACGCCCTGTGCAGAGCAGACCTACGGAAGACTGGCAGATCGAGGAAGAAATCAAGGTGAGTGAAGAAGAAAAATCTAAAGCAGGAAAAAAATAATTGATGATGAAGAAAATATTAATCTTATCCGCAGCAACGCTCGTGTTGAGTAGTTGCGGTATCTACAATAAATACAAACCTGTATCGGAAGTCCCCGAAGGACTTTATGGAAGCGAGACCGTCGCTTCCGCCGATACGGCGAACTTCGGTAATCTCTCGTGGAGAGAGGTCTTTACTGACTCGTATTTGCAGAATTTGATCGATTCGGCTTTGGTACGGAATACGGATATGCAGACAGCGCATCTCCGTGTGAAAGAAGCGGAGGCTTCGTTGCTGACGTCCAAGCTTTCTTATCTGCCCTCTTTGTTTCTCGCACCGGAAGGAGCTGTGAGCAGCTTCGACCGTGGCAAAGCGACACAGACCTACTCATTGCCGGTGACTGCCTCGTGGGAACTGGATATCTTCGGAAAGGTGACCACGGCCAAACGTCGGGCAAAAGCGGCCTATGAGCAGAGCAAGGAGTATGAACAGGCGGTGAAGACGCAATTGGTGTCTGCCGTGGCGAATACTTATTATACCTTGCTGATGCTCGACGCTCAATATGAGATTTCCGTGTCCACCGAAGCGGCATGGAAAGAGAGCGTGCGGACAGCCCGTGCCATGAAGAAGGCCGGTATGATGACCGAAGCCGGACTGGCTCAGACGGAAGCTACCTATTATAATATATGTACGACAGTGCTCGACCTGAAAGAACAAATCAATCAGACCGAGAACTCAATGGCTTTGTTGCTGGCGGAAACACCTCACAAGATGCAACGCGGCAAACTGGAAAACCAGCAGTTGCCGGAAGACTTCTCCGTAGGGATTCCTTTGCAGATGCTTTCCAACCGTCCGGATGTACGTAGCGCGGAGTTCTCTTTAGCGCAGGCGTTCTATACGACGAATGCTGCCCGTGCCGCTTTCTATCCTTCCATCACGCTGAGCGGGAGTGCCGGATGGACAAACAGTGCCGGTAGCATGATTATCAATCCGGGCAAGTTTGTTGCTTCTGCCGTAGCTTCACTGACGCAACCTTTATTTAACAAGGGAGTGAATATCGCCCAGCTGAAAATAGCGAAGGCACAGCAGGAAGAAGCCCGCCTCAGCTTTGAACAGACATTGCTGAACGCAGGTGTGGAAGTAAACGAGGCACTGGTGCAATATCAGACGGCCCGTGAGAAATCCGCTTTCTACGATAAGCAGATCACCTCTTTGCAGACTGCTGCCAGAAGCACTAGTCTTTTGATGGAACATAGTAATAATACTACTTATCTGGAAGTACTGACCGCACAGCAGACATTGCTGAACGCCAGACTTTCACAGGTAGCCAATCGCTTTACCGAAATCCAGGGCGTGATTACACTGTATCAGGCTTTGGGCGGAGGCCGGATGTAGGAGGATAGTATGAATCCTGAAAAAGTACGGTGTCAGATAATCGAATACACCAAACACGAGATGTATCTGCACGGTGCTGACGGACTGACCATGGATGACATAGCCAAGGGGATGAAGATGTCGAAGCGTACGCTTTACAAGCTGTTCCCCAGTAAGACTTGTCTGTTCCGCATCTGTCTTTATGATTTCACCAACGGGATCAGAAGTCGTCTGAAACAAAGTCAGATGCGGATGGACAGTTCGTGTATGCAGGTGCTTTTTGCCACAGTGAACGGGTATCTCACGCTATTGCATTCGTTAGGAAAGACTTTATTGCTGGATATCGCCGCGAATGAAGATTACCGTGCTTCCTTCAAACGGGAAGAGGCCTTCTGGTTGCAGCAGTTTATCGACGTACTGACGCATTGCAAAATCTGTGGTTACCTGCTTCCGGGAGTCGATCCGGATCGCTTTGCGGCAGATTTGCAGGAGGTTATTTATCAGAGTTGCCTGCAAGGTACTCCGTATGTTGTTCAGCGGACGCTGAACCATACTCTCTTACGAGGGCTTTTTGAGGTGGACGGCATTCGGTATATTGACGAACACCTGAAACTGGATAAATTCAATGTTTGTGTATGAAAGGAAGGGCGTGTATTGCTTTTTAAGCAGGCACGCCTTTTTATTTGTTTGAAATGAGTTATTCTCTGAAATTCACAATCATGTGATATATTAAGTTGCTTTTTAAATCTTGTCAATTAAATCCGGAGATAAGCAGAAAGGCAGTTAACTGTTGGCAGGTTAGTATAAACGCTTTTATTCTCACCACAATGAGAACATTTTCTCATCGCATTGAGAAATAATTCTCAAAGGCACGAGAACTTTTTCTCACTGTGGTGAGAATTTTTTCTCAAAGGCATGAGAATACTTTGAGAATATAGCAACTTGTATCATGCTATGTATTAATCGGATAGCAGTATAGTGGTATCTGTCTTATGCCTACTATTTTATGGCTGCCTCAAACGCTCAATCTCTAATAATGTAGTTTCCCGCTTGTTTGGTAAAAGCGGCTGGGCTATTCTTTGTCTCCATATGAAAACTTGACAAATGATCAATCTAAAGCCCTTTCACCACATCGACAGACAAACCCGTGCATTCTGCTATCACATCATCCGCTATACCTTTCTGCTTGAAATTACGGGCTATCTCTATGGTTTGGTTGTGCTCTTTGAGTGCGGAGAACACCAGACCGGAAAGATATTCAAGTGTACTGTACAAGCGTTCCCGATTTTCCTTCCGCTGATAATCCACACTAAAAAATGTGGAACGCTTACGGTGTAATATCAGGTAATATGTCCCGGCAGTAAGAAGTCCCGCTATTATATCAATTGGGATACCCGTTCCTTCAAACAAATGCTTGTATTCTTCTATAGCCAATTTGTAATGCTTTTCCCTGCTTCGTGCCATACGTCTTGTGGTCGAATTGTCCGCTTCGAGTTCCCACACTAGCAAGTGCTGCATATCGGTATTGTCATATAAGTAATTTGCCAAAGCCTTTAAGGTGCTTTTCATGATGTCCTCGTTGGCTTTGTCTGTAGGGTGTTCTTCATCGAAAAGATCGTGCAGCCAATAATCAGAAATGTAAGCGTACTTATCCAGCAATCGCTCAATATTCTTATAGTTATTGAGCAGGACGGACATTTGTATGTCGGCTCTTTGCATAATATCTGTAAAGGTAATTTGCGCCAGACCTTTTTCACTTGCTAACTGCCGGATGGCATCAAACACGTCCGCTTCCAGTTCGGCGCGGGTACGGCGTGCACGTTTATTCTTCGATTGTTCCATGTTTATTTCTTTGTTGCATACAAATGTATGAAAAATAAGTATAAGTCACTTATTTTCCTTTATAAAACAGATTTATGAAACGGCTCGGTCACTGAACAAATTTATTTCTATCTTTGTCTTCTTAGTATTTAGAGAATAGAAAAACAAAGAACACTGGAGAAAGCAGAGTGGGTAAGGGAACGGCTTTCTCCATGAACGTATCTTTGAGTATTATTTAAATCAGTAGAAAATGGGGAATTTAATTTCGTTTATGAAGGAAGTAGCCGATGGGCTGCGGGAAAGTGGGAATTATGGGACCGCCCATATTTACAGGAGTAGCATGAGTGCAATCCTTGCCTTTCATGGAAGTGATAAGCTTCCTTTCCGGAAAGTAAGTCAGGAGTTTCTTAAAAGTTTCGAATCGTATCTGCGTGGCAGAAATTGTAGCTGGAATACAGTTTCCACTTATATGCGTACGTTGCGTGCAGTGTATAACCGTGCGGTCGACCGCCATCTTGCGCCTTATGTGCCTCATCACTTCCGGTATGTTTATACAGGAACGCGCGCGGACAGGAAACGTGCGCTGGATAAGGAAGACATGGAGCGTCTGATGAAGGAACTTCCGAAACAGCTGTGTCAGGACAACAAGGAACTACAGCGTACTCGTGGTCTTTTCTTTTTAATGTTTTTACTTCGTGGGATTCCTTTTGTGGATCTTGCCTATCTGAAAAAGCATGATATCGATGGGAATGTAATGACTTACCGCCGTCGAAAAACCGGCAGGTTATTAACAGTGACTCTTGTGCCTGAAGCCATGAAGCTGATCAAACGGTATATGAATACCGATCCTGCTTCTCCCTATCTTTTTTCGCTGATCACCAGTGGAGAGGGAACGGAAGCTGCTTACAAGGAATATCAGCTGGCATTGCGCAACTTTAATTATCAGTTAATGATTTTGAAACAGGTTTTGGGACTGACATCTGAAGTAAGCTCGTACACGGCGAAACATCATACAATCTCTATCTAATTGAAAATTAAACAGTTATTTCTGTTTAATTAATATCAGGTAACGATTTAGAAACGAGCGAATTACAATATTCTGTTTTCTTTTGCCTCTGTCAAAGAACGATTCTTTCAATGCAAATATACACTTTACTTGTGACAAAAGCAATCTTTTTCTACATTTAATCGACTTACAGTCAGCCTTAAAGAGGGTATCTGGTCTCATTCCATCTTCTTCCTCAAAAATAACATAGCAGTCTAAATTGGTTTATGTATGGGATAGGTCTTGTTCATTCGATCCGGTAGACTACTATACATAAAAGTATAAAGGCGAGATACGACAAGGAGATGCCATGCTTTTGTGTAAGGGGAATCTCTCTTAGCTTATCGCAGACCATGTATAGCTAAGTGTTTTGAGAATAAACAGTCTGTAAAAAACGGAAAGACACCGATTATGGGCCGTATCACCATCAATGGAACCCAAGCCGGTTTCAGTTGTAAGAAAGAAGTGTCCCTCGCTTTGTGGGACGTCAAAACCAACCGGGCCAAAGGCAAGTCCGAGGAGGCCCGTACACTCAATCAGGAGCTTGACAATATCAAGGCGCAAATCACCAGGCACTACTAGTACATCTGCGACCACGACAGTTTTGTTACAGCCAAGAAAGTCTATAACCGCTATGTCGGCTTCTCAGAGGAATGCCACACCCTTATGAACCTTTTCAGGGAACAGCTGGAACCGTATAAAAAGAAAATCGGCATAGAGAAAGCCGAAAGCACCTACTGCGGTCTGGTTGCCGATTACAAGAGTCTCCTGCTTTTCATGAAAAGCAAGAAGAATGCAGAGGATATTGTCATCGAAGAACTTGAGAAATCATTCATCGAGGATTACTACAACTGGATGCTCGGTACATGCGCTTTGGCAAACTCCACTGTCTTCGGGCGTGTCAATACCTTGAAGTGGCTGATGTATATCGCGCAGGAAAAAGGCTGGATACGGGTTCATCCGTTCGCATCATTCGAGTGTATGCCCGAATACAAGAGGCGTTCTTTCCTTTCCGAAGAGGAACTGCAAAGGATAATCCATATAGAACCGAGATACAAACGCCAGCGTGCCATGCGCGACATGTTCCTGTTCATGTGCTTCACCGGTCTTTCCTATGTGGACTTGAAAGCCATAACATACGATAATATCCATACCGACTCCGACGGCGGTACATGGCTGATGGGCAACCGTATAAAAACGGGAGTGGCGTATGTCGTAAAATTATTGCCCATTGCTATCGAACTGATTGAAAAATATAGGGGTACGGATGAAAAGAAAGACTCCCCGAATGTGTCTTTCCGGTAGGTGAATACAATGCCATGCGGCTCAGTCTTGGAATCATAGGCAGGAAATGCAACTCCGGGGCGAGGTCACCCCGCACATCGGACGCCACGCATTTGCCGTTCTGGCCATACTCAAGGGGATGCTGCTGGAAACTCTTCAGAAAGTGTTTGGGCATAAGTCCATCACATACGTCCTGCGCATCCATTCACTTGTCCGGCGCAGGCGGAGCAATCTTTTTCTGGAAGTCGCCCATCTGTACGACCAGCGTGCTGACCAGCTTTCTCAACTCCTAATACGCGCTTGTTTCAATAATTGTCAGTTCCATACTAAAATTCTTTTTAAGATTCTGAATATGCGACAAAGTAACGCACATCCTATATCCTTTCCAAACAGATAATATCAGAGTCTTCCGTTGGCGTGCATTGGCGTATCCAACGTTAAAAGAGAAGGTCCTTCACCTGCATCCATGCGGCAACGGAACTTCCATTCCCTTACTTGTTTTCCATAAATTTATAGGATTAATTTCTGGTGCATGATATTAATAGTCATTATTCTGTCTGCTTTTTTTGCTTGCATAATTGCAGCTAACAGTTATCTATTCCAGAACGCATTGTTATGGAAAATGGCAAGCTGTTTTGTTGGTTTATGGATATTGTGTATGATAATTACCGTCTTCGTTTGTCGTAAACTTGAATGCTCTAATTAAAACAGTACGGTTGTCATGCTTTGTGTGTTTTATTATAAATATTATGAATTATTTGGAATTGATATGTAATATAGATAATTTTGCAGTCGGGAAATGGTTTCGGGAGGTTTACGCCTTCCGAATGAAAAGGGAACCCGGTGAAAATCCGGGACAGTACCCGCTGCTGTGAGTCCACAAAAACGGACATCGAACTTTTGCCACTGGTGTAATACCGGGAAGGCACGATGACCGGGACGAGTCAGAAGACCTGCCATGACCGGAATGAGATTTACACCTGCGGGATATACGGGTCGTAATCAAATAAGGAATAGCTCATCGGCCATTCAATATTTGAAGACAGACATATTCCCGTTCGTGTAAGTCCGCACGAACGGGAATTTTTTGTGTTTGTTAATAATATGTTTTACATTAAAATGAGTGACCTATGAAAAGAAAATTACGCTTTCTGGCAGGTGCCTGTCTATTTACCGCAACCGCCTTGTTCTCTGGCTGTAGCTCGGACGATGACTTTTTGATGGACCCGGTTGATTCCGGAACTTCGCAAACCCGTGCTGTGACAAATCCGGACGGTACTTTAACTATCACTTTCGATGATTTCGATCCCGGCATGTTAGCAGGACCTACCTCGGCCGGAGAAAATCTTTATTCGTACCAAGGGTATCCTCAAGTAACCACCATTTACGACAATACTCCGGAAGAATATCTCTTCCTTTCAATGTTTAATACTGTAGGTGGAAGCACAGAGTATTCCAGCGGCGGCATCGCACTTTCCAACTGGAACATCCGCTCCAATCAGTCGGGAAATACCGGAGACTGGTGGTATTCTTATCTAAACCAATGTTCTGTCTATAACACTGCGGTGGAAGCGGAAGGACAGAATAAGGAAGCCGGGCACAGCGGTTCCAATTTCGGTGTCGTTTACGGATATGTGGATGCTTACAATCAGGCATGGATGGCTAAACCAGAATTTTATTTCAATGTTCCCCGGAAATTGGTCGGCCTGTGGATCTGCAACACCTCATACACTTATGGTGTCATTACTTATGGTAATCAGTTCGGTTCTACGGGGGTAGCGACTCCTCTGAAAGAGATGAAAGGGTATTTCCAAGTGAATCTGGAATGTTATGATGTGAATGGCGGTCTGATCCGCACTTACAAACGTCTTTTAGCCGATTATCGTAACGGCCAACAACAGGTTGATCCTATCACGACATGGGATTATTGGGAAATCAATGCCGAAGGGGTGCAAAGTGTGAAATTCAACTTCGAGGGTTCGGATTCGGGAGCATACGGTTTGAATACTCCGGCTTATATCTGTATTGATGATATCACCATACAATAAAAAGAATACAAGGATATCCCTTCTGTCGGGGGTATCCCTGTTATTTTTCTAAAATCCACACATCATGCATCGTTTTCACTATTTTATTATTTCTGCCTGTATGCTGTTCACCTCCTGCAACAAGGATGAAGTCATTACCGAAGAAGTAGGAGGACAACCTATAATAGAACTTGACAGCGAGACCGGTATTTACACTGTCAAGGTCGATCACGAATTGACTATCGCCCCGACATACCAGAATGTTGAAGATGCTCTTTTTGCTTGGACGATAGACGGTACGCTGGTTTCTTCGGGTCCGTCTCTTCAACGTACATGGAATGAATGCGGGGATTTTTATGTCAAACTAAGAGTAGACAATGCGGAAGGTTATGCCGAAGAGGAACTGAAAGTAGAAGTGAAAGAACTCACCCCTCCGGTCATCTCACTGGCACTACCTTCGCAGGGGCTAAAAGTCGTCCGGAATACCGATTACACATTTACTCCCGATATTCAGCATTCGGATGTCGAAGGGTTCAAAATCGAATGGGTACGGGAAGGAAAAATCGTTTCCACCGAGAATACTTATACTTTCAATGAAAAAGAACTCGGTGTTTATACGGTGACAATCAACGCTTCCAATATAGATGGGACAACAACGAAAGACGTAAGCGTAGAGGTCGTGGAAACGATGCCCTACGTTGTCAAATTCCCGACCCCGTCTTACCTGCAAACATCCACGGACAGGTACACTTTTGCCGACCGTCCTGTTTTCCTGCGTCCGTTGTTGGAGTATTTCGACAATCCCCGTTTTGAGTGGAGTGTGGACGGTCAGGTCATGGAAGGAGAAGTGGAACGCATGTTCAAGTTCACGCCGTCCGCACCCGGAGAATACACCGTCTCCTGTACTGTGTCGGAAGACACACCGACGGAAAAAATAAGCAGGAATATCGACAAAGGGAAAACGGCTGTCACTGCCACCGTAAAAGTCGTTTGTGTGGACAAAAAGGAACAAGACGGCTTCCGGGCTTCGGGAAGTTCCAAGCTCTGGAATAAAGTCTATGAATATACCCCAGCTCCCGGCCAATTTATCAACGAGACGAGCACGATAGGCGGTATGACCGGCAACGAAACATCCCCTGAAGCGGCTGTCGCATGGGCAACACAGCGTTTGAAAGACAAACTGCACGTCTCTTTAGGTTCTTTCGGGGGTTATATCATCGTCGGCTTCGACCACAGTATTCCCAATTCGGGTAACCAATATGATTTCTGTGTTCAGGGGAACGCCTTTGACGGCAGTTCCGAACCGGGTATCGTATGGGTCATGCAAGATATAAACGGAAACGGATTGCCGGATGACGAGTGGTACGAACTGAAAGGATCTGAAGCAGGCAAGGAAGAAACAATACAGAATTTTGAAGTGACCTATTACCGTCCGGAAGGCAAAAAAATGGATGTCCAATGGATCAGTTCCGACGGTAGAAACGGCTGGGTAGACTATCTGTCCGCTTATCATACACAAGACTATTATTATCCGGCTTGGATTTCGGAAAACAGTTATACCCTGACAGGCACTTGTCTGGCCGCCCGCAACACCCAAGATTCTCAAACCGGTTATTGGGATAATCAGAGTTATGACTGGGGGTACGTGGATAATTTCGGAAACGACCAGATAGAAGGCGGCAGTACGGTGGATGGAAGCGGACAAAGGAACGGTTTCAAAATTTCCAATGCCATCCATGCCGATGGAACGGAAGCCAATCTGCAATATATTGACTTTATCAAAATACAATGCGGTGTTCTGGCCAAAAGCGGCTGGCTGGGCGAAGTTTCTACGGAGGTATTTTCTTTTGAGGATCTAACCAAATAATAAAAATTACAAGTATGAAAATTTATTTTCTTCCCATGCTCCTATCCTTGTTCTTTTTGGGAGCGTGTGACAAAAACGATGAAATTATACCTGAAGATGCAGATGAAAATTTCATCACATCGGTCGTGATGACCGTGGACGGGAAATCGTACACGGCCGACATTACGGACAATACAGTAACAATAACCGTTCCCTATACGGTATCGCTGAACAACGCCGAAGTGGAATTCAAGTACACAACTTCTGCAACAATCATACCTGATCCTGAAACGGTAACGGACTGGGATAACGAACGAACCTTCCGGGTGACATCCTATAACGGAGATGCCCGCGAATATACCTATAAGGTCGTGAAAAGCGAGATAGAATCTGACGGAGATGTGGAGTTGAAGACCACCGAGGAGGTAGCTTCTTTTGCCGCAACCAAAACAACCGTTGTCAAAGGGAACCTGATTATCGGCTCTGATGCGGAAGAGGCAGAAAAAATCACTGACATATCTGCATTGGCATCTTTGAAAGAGGTTACTGGCAACATTGTCATTCGTAACAGTTACAACGGTGCAGACTTGACAGGGTTGGATAATATCGTTTCTGCCGGAGGTTTACAGGTAGGTTCGACCGATGTCGCCTCGAAAGCTACGGAACTTCACATGATTTCCATGAAAGCATTGGAAACGCTCTCCGGAGACATATCGGTATATAACGACCAAGTGACGTATGTCCTATTCGAGAAACTGGCAACTATTGAAGGAAGCGTGATGTTCAATGCGTCGTCGTTACAGAGTTTTGAGTTTCCGGTTCTGACTACTGTAGGTCAGGATCTGAATCTTCAAGGACTCAATGAAGAGAACACAGCAGCCGGTTCGATTGCGTCTTTGGAAATACCGGAACTGACAAGTGTCGGAGGGGTCTTGTCCGTAAACAATCTTGCCAAGCTGACTTCCATGAGCTTCCTTAAGCTGAAAGAGACCGGTGGCCTTGATTTCCATACCGTCCCCGTGATGTTGGAAACCATCAACCTTCCGGAAATCGAAACAGTAAACGGAAGTATTATTATGGAAGCCAATATGGAAGCTCCTCCTACCGGTAGTTTTGTTCCCCAACGAAATGACGTGCTTCAGGCTTTCGGTGGAATGGACAAACTGACAACGATAAAGGGACAGATAAAGATAAAGAATTTCACGGCACTCAAACAACTTCCCGACTGGAGCAAGATCACCACACTTGGAAGCATCACGCTGGATTATCTTGAAGATGTGAGCGGAACACTGCTGTTGCCGAACGCCCGATTTGAAACCTTCGGAGAAACAGCGCCCCAGATTGAAATTATAAACAAGGTGCAGCTCTCCAAAATTGAAACAGCCGAAGATTTGTCAAATGTAAATTTTGTCATCACCAGTCTCACGAATAATAAGTTCCCTGAAATCACGTTCAAGAATATCAAAGACTTCACTTGTAAGCCAACCACCAACAATACCGATTATACCATATCGACAATTCAACATGTATATGGAAATCTAAATGTGACAGGCCAAATGCGAAGCAATGCCAAATTTCCCGACTTGGAAATCATAGATGGATATGGATATATCCAAATACCCATGTTTGCTTCAATCACAATGCCAGTCTTGAAAGAAGTGGGAGGACAGTTCTATTTATCTGGAAATTTTACCAGTTGTAACTTGCCCTTACTATCCAAAGTTTGTTGTTCAGCTTCTCCTGTATATTATAAAGAGGGAGAGGGTTCGTTAGCAATATCTTTACAAAGTAAATCGCTGGATATTCCGGAATTGCTTCACGTAGGAGGTGAAGGGTTGTTCGTTAATAAAGCAACAGGCATTACTTGTGATAAATTACAGACTATAGATGGTACGCTACAGATAAAAAGTGCGACTTCTCTTTCTCAGGAAACACTTTCCATGGAGAAGTTGGAGACCTTGCATGGGGTTGTTTTTGACGGTTTGACGAAATTTACCGACTACACTTTCTTCGGCAAGTTTATAGAAAACGGAATGATTACGGGGGAAAGTTGGAGCGTGACGAAATGTGGGTATAACCCAACCTTCCAAAATATGAAGGACAAACAATATACGCAGCAGGATTAAACCTTATACCTTAACCAGAGTACCCGTAATGATTCGGGTACTCTTTTTTATCCGAATGACAATGAGCAGAACAATACAACGGATTTGCCTTTTTCTTTTCTGCCTGCCAGTTTTCGGCAGTTGCATGAAATGGGATTACGGAGAGATGGAAGATTTCTCTGTATCGGCCTCTGGTCTTTTCATTACCAACGAGGGGAATTTCCAGTACAGCAATGCCACGCTTTCCTACTACGATCCCGCCACGTGCGAAGTGGAGAATGAAGTGTTTTACCGTGCCAACGGGTTCAAGTTGGGCGATGTGGCCCAGTCTATGGTTATCCGGGACGGTATAGGCTGGATCGTGGTGAACAACTCGCATGTGATTTTCGCCATCGACATCAATACTTTCAAGGAAGTGGGCCGTATCACAGGTTTCACCTCACCCCGGTATATCCATTTTCTGTCGGATGAGAAAGCCTATGTGACGCAGATATGGGACTACCGTATCTTCATCATCAACCCCAAGACATACGAGATTACCGGCTATATCGAATGTCCAGACATGGACATGGAATCGGGTTCCACCGAACAAATGGTACAATACGGCAAGTACGTCTATGTGAACTGCTGGTCGTACCAGAACCGCATCCTGAAAATCGACACGGAGACGGACAAGGTCGTGGACGAACTGACCATCGGCATACAACCTACTTCGCTGGTCATGGACAAATACAACAAGATGTGGACCATCACGGATGGCGGTTACGAGGGCAGCCCATACGGTTACGAGGCACCGTCTCTCTATCGTATAGACGCCGAGACTTTCACCGTAGAGAAACAGTTCAAGTTTAAGCTGGGCGACTGGCCTTCGGAAGTCCAGCTCAACGGTACACGGGATACACTTTACTGGATCAACAACGATATTTGGCGAATGCCGGTGGAAGCCGACCGTGTTCCCGTCCGGCCTTTTCTGGAGTTTCGGGACACCAAATACTACGGCCTTACGGTCAATCCCAACAACGGGGAGGTATATGTGGCCGACGCTATTGATTACCAGCAACAAGGTATCGTGTATCGCTATTCGCCGCAAGGCAAGCTGATCGATGAATTTTACGTGGGAATCATTCCGGGAGCTTTCTGCTGGAAATAACGAGGAAGGAGGACAAAAATGAAAAGACATCTTATTCTATTGTTCGTGGGGGTAAGCCTGCCCTTTCTGCTTGCCGCCCAGCAGAAAAATTCCGTCAGCATTACCAAAAGGGTACTACGTATTCCGGAGGTTACGGTGGTGGGCAAACGACCTATGAAGGATATAGGCGTGCAACGAACCCGTTTCGATTCCATCGCCATGAAAGAGAACATCGCCTTGTCTATGGCCGATGTGCTGACATTCAACTCATCCGTTTTTGTCAAGAACTACGGACGCGCCACGTTATCCACCGTGGCTTTCCGGGGTACCTCTCCCTCGCATACCCAAGTGACGTGGAATGGTATGCGCATTAACAACCCGATGCTGGGCATGACGGATTTTTCCACCATCCCTTCTTACTTTATCGATGATGCCTCGCTGCTGCACGGAACGTCATCGGTAAACGAAACGGGCGGCGGCTTGGGTGGTCTGGTCAGGCTCTCCACTTCTCCGGCCAACCATGAAGGGTTCGGGTTGCAGTACGTGCAGGGAGTGGGGTCGTTCAGCACGTTCGACGAGTTTCTCCGCCTGACCTACGGTGACAAACACTGGCAGTCCTCCACCCGTGTGGTGTATTCCTCTTCCCCCAACGACTACAAATACCGAAACCGGGACAAGAAGGAAAACATCTATGACGAGGACAAGAACATCATCGGTTCCTATTACCCGACGGAACGCAACCGCAGCGGGGCTTATAAGGATCTGCACGTCTTGCAGGAAATTTATTATAACACGGGCGAAGGCGACAAGTTCGGGCTAAACGCCTGGTATATCAATTCCAACCGGGAACTGGCGATGCTCAGCACGGATTACGGGAACGACATGGACTTCGAGAACCGCCAAAGGGAGCAGACGTTTCGCGGCGTCCTCTCGTGGGATCGCGTGCGGGAGAAATGGAAGGTCGGTGTAAAAGGCGGCTATATACACACATGGATGGCCTATGATTACAAGCGGGACAAGGGAAACGGCGAAATGGCTTCGATGACCCGCTCACGCAGTAAGATTAACACGTTCTACGGAAGTGCGGACGGGGATTATGCTCCTTCAGAGAAATGGCTGTTCACGGCCGGTGTTTCCGTACACCAGCATTTGGTGGAAAGCGCGGACAAAAATATCATCTCGCAGGAAGGTAACAAGGCTGTTGTCGGGTATGACAAGGGACGTGTCGAGTTTTCCGGTTCCGTTTCTGCGAAATGGCGGCCTGTCGATCGTTTTGCCGCCTCGCTTGTCCTTCGCGAGGATATGTTCGGTACGGAATGGGCCCCGGTTATCCCGGCTTTCTTCATCGACGGGGTACTGTCGAAAAAAGGCAATATCGTGGCGAAAGCATCCATCTCCCGGAACTACCGTTTTCCCACGCTGAACGACCTCTATTTTCTGCCGGGCGGTAATCCCGACCTGAAAAGCGAGCACGGCTTCACATACGACGTGGGGTTGTCGTTCTCGGTGGGGAAAGAAAATGTATATGCTTTGAGCGGTGGTATCAACTGGTTCGATTCGCACATCGACGACTGGATCATCTGGCTACCCACAACCAAGGGATTCTTCTCCCCCAGAAACCTCAAAAAGGTACATGCTTACGGGGCAGAGACCAACGCCCACCTTGATATAATGCTCGGAAAGGACTGGAAACTGGATATGAACGGAACTTTCTCGTGGACTCCCTCGATCAACGAGAGCGAACCGATGAGTCCGGCAGACCAATCCGTCGGCAAACAGTTGCCATACGTGCCGGAGTTTTCCGCAACGGTGACCGGACGTCTGTCATGGCGGACATGGAGCCTGCTTTACAAATGGTGTTATTACAGCCAGCGTTATACCATGTCGAGTAATGACTATACCCTGACGGGCTATCTGCCCCCTTACTTCATGAATAACGTGACACTGGAAAAACAGCTCTCTTTCCGATGGGCCGATCTGTCGCTAAAGGGCAGCATCAACAACCTGTTCGATGAAGAATACCTTTCCGTATTGTCCCGTCCCATGCCGGGCATCAATTTCGAGATATTCATCGGCATAACACCCAAGTTCGGAAAAAACAAAAATAGTAAACGATAATCTGCATCAATATGAACGCATTAAAGAATTTAAGCCTGATTTTGTTGCTTTCTCTGGCATTTACAGGCTGCCACAACAAAAGCTCAAAAATCAATGATTTCAACCTGCTGCTTTATGCTCCCGAATATGCCTCCGGCTTCGACATCAAAGGGGCGGGCGGGAAGGAAAGCGTACTGATAACCGTCAGGAATCCCTGGCAGGGAGCGGACAGTGTAACCACATGGCTGTTTATCGTCCGCAACGGTGAAGAGGTTCCCGAAGGGTTTGCAGGACAGGTACTCAAAGGAGACGCCAAACGCATCGTGGCGATGTCTTCCACTCATATCGCCATGCTTGACGCAATCGGTGAAGTCCGGTGTATAACCGGCGTTTCGGGAATCGACTACATTTCCAACCCAGACATCCAAGCCCGCCGCGACAGTATTGGCGATGTCGGCTATGAAGGGAACATCAACTACGAGTTGCTGCTCTCGCTCGATCCCGACCTCGTTCTGCTCTATGGGGTGAACGGCGCAAGCGCAATGGAAAGCAAACTCGAAGAACTCGACATACCGTTCATGTATGTCGGCGATTATCTTGAAGAGTCGCCTCTCGGCAAGGCCGAATGGATGGTAGTGCTTTCAGAAGTCACAGGAAAACGTGAGAAGGGTGAAAAAGCCTTTGCCGCAATCCCGGTCAGATACAACGCCTTGAAAAAGAAAGTGGCCGACAGTACCCTCGGCACTCCTTCGGTTATGCTTAATGTTCCCTATGGCGACTCGTGGTTCATGCCTTCAACCCAAAGTTATGTAGCCCGCTTGATTACTGATGCGGGAGGCCGCTATATCTACCAGAAGAACACGGGAAACGCTTCTATCCCCATTGACTTAGAAGAAGCATATCTGCTCGCGTCGGATGCGGACATGTGGCTGAACGTGGGAATGGCGAACTCCCTTGACGACTTGAAGGCATCATGTCCGAAATTCACCGATACCCGATGTTTCAAAAATGGAGAGGTGTATAACAACAACGCCCGTACCAACACAGCCGGGGGTAACGACTATTACGAGTCTGCCGTCGTGAATCCTGACATCGTGCTCCGCGACCTCGTGAAGATATTCCATCCTGAACTGGTGCAGGAAGAGTGTGTGTATTACAAGCAACTGAAATAGATGCGTTCCCGTTCGACTATATTATTCTCCATATTGATTACGCTCACGGTCGGTCTTTTTTTACTGGACTTGGCCGTGGGAGCTGTCAACATTCCGATCCGCGATGTATGGGCAGCACTGACCGGGGGAAATTGTTCCCGTGCCACGGAAAAAATCGTACTCAACATACGCCTCATAAAAGCTATAGTGGCACTGTTGGCCGGGGCTGCCTTATCGGTCAGCGGTCTTCAGATGCAGACCCTCTTCCGTAATCCTCTTGCCGGTCCCTATGTCCTTGGCATCAGTTCCGGTGCAAGTCTCGGTGTGGCACTTGTGGTACTTGCCGGGATCGGTTCATCAATAGGCATTGCCGGAGCAGCGTGGGTGGGTGCGGCTGTCGTGTTGCTCGTGATAACTGCCGTCGGACAGCGAATAAAAGACATCATGGTAATCCTGATTCTGGGCATGATGTTCTCATCGGGCGTAGGTGCTGTCGTGCAGATATTGCAGTACCTCAGCAAAGAGGAATCGCTGAAAGCCTTTGTCATTTGGACGATGGGGGCTTTGGGTGACGTCACCTCCGGACAACTTCTGATTCTTGTTCCATCGGTGTTTGCCGGACTGCTGTTGGCGGTACTGACCATCAAACCGCTTAACCTCCTGCTGTTCGGAGAGGAATATGCCGTAACAATGGGACTGAATATTCGGCGTTCACGCAGCCTGTTGTTTCTCTCGACAACGCTGCTCGCCGGAACGATAACCGCTTTTTGCGGTCCGATAGGTTTCATAGGTCTCGCTATGCCTCATGTCACAAGAATGCTTTTCCAAAATAGCGATCATCATGTCCTTCTGCCCGGAACAATTCTTTCGGGAGCATCGATATTGCTTCTTTGCGACATCATTTCTAAAATATTCACCTTGCCGATCAACGCCATTACAGCTCTATTGGGAATCCCAATCGTCGTATGGGTGGTTTTACGCAACAAATCCATCACCGCATGATAGAATTACAGCATTTTTCCATAGGTTACAAAGAAAACTCGTTGCTCCACGAGGTAAATGCCACGATAAAAAAAGGTCAACTGACAGCCCTTATCGGAAGAAACGGGACAGGAAAATCGACGTTGCTCCGCGCCATAGCCGGTCTGAACCGGTGTTATTCCGGAAAAATCATTCTCGACGGGCACGACATCGCCTGCATGAAAACCGAAGATATGGCAAAAACGCTGGCTGTCGTCACGACCGAGCGCACGCGCATCGCCAACCTGCGGTGCAAGGATGTCGTAGCCATAGGCCGTGCTCCTTATACCAACTGGATAGGTAGGATGCAAGAAACAGATAAGGAGATAGTCATGCAATCGCTCATTTCGGTGGGAATGGAGGCTTATGCAAACCGCACGATGGATAAAATGTCGGATGGCGAATGCCAGCGTGTGATGATTGCTCGTGCATTGGCACAGGATACTCCTATCATTCTCCTTGATGAACCGACTTCCTTTCTTGACATGCCTAATCGCTACGAACTTGTGGCGTTGCTTCGTAGGCTTGTCCACGACGAGAAAAAATGTATCATGTTCTCGACACATGAACTTGACATCGCGTTGTCCATGTGCGATTCGATAGCATTGTTAGATACCCCGAATTTAAGTTGCTTGACCGCGTCTGAAATGCAGAAAAGCGGATACATTGACAGACTTTTCCAAAATGAAAACATCCGTTTCGACTCCTTATGCGGTACAATGATTTTGAAACAATGAGTATATACACTGTAGAAAATTTTACTTCAGACATCACTGTTGAAGGATACATCGCCGAATTTCGTGACGAACTACATTTTCTTGAACTTTGCAAACAATGTACCAATTACGGTAAAAGTTGGGGGTGTCCTCCATTTGATTTTGATACGGAATCGTTTCTCCGACAATACAAGTATGCACATCTTATGGCAACGAAGATAATCCCTGAAGACAAAGATATTCCGATTGAATATACACAAAAACTCATTTTACCGGAACGGATACGAATCGAGAGCGAATTATTGGATATGGAACGGAAATATGGAGGGCGTTCATTTGCCTATATAGGTAAATGTCTTCACTGCTCAGATAACGAGTGTACGCGTAACTGCGGCACACCATGCCGACACCCGGAAAAAGTGCGTCCGTCACTCGAAGCCTTCGGATTTGACATAGCCAAAACGCTTTCTGAACTTTTTAACATCGAACTTCTTTGGGGAAAGGATGGCAAATTACCTGAATATCTTGTTCTCGTAAGCGGATTTTTTCATAATGAATACGAACTTTGCAACATAGCATACTAATGATTCGGACATGAAATAAACAGACAAACTAACCACATTCGGTTCAATCTGTTTTGTGATTTCAAATGAATTATAGTTAGATATGTAAAAAGCGACGCTGGAGCTTGAAATAAGTAACGGTTTATCGGTGTATTCTCCGTTAAACCGTCCTGTTTTCGTTAAACGAAAACACAACTTGCTGTCCGCAGGAGCGGACCACATTTATCCAATAATTATTGTGTATTGGCCCATTGTATGGCTATTCTCCTGTGATTTACGAGGCATTTCCATCAGGTGTTTGCCGGCTGCTCTCCCCATAAAAGGGTGGATATCTCTCCATAATCATATGACTTACGTCCATAATTCGGGAATAAGGAGGCGAATATACGGGAAATCTGCCCTTTACATGCCCTATTGTCCATTAATGGATTGTTACTTCTACACATCTACAAATGGAGAGCGGCAGTGAGCCGTATATGGTTTATGGTTTTTCTGCATTATCTTCATTAATGGATTACTACTTCTACACTTCTGCAAATGGAGAATGTAGCCGTGTACACCTTATGGTCTTCCTTCATAATTCTCCATTAACGGATTAATACTTTTACACTCCCATAGACCGATAATTTAAGAATCCGTATCCGGACGGATGCGCGCTCTCACGCCTGCCCATAAGGATTAAAAAGGAACGGTGGACAAGGAAACGGAATCCCGCTCGCTTTTCCACACCACTACGGGCCTCTGATGTCGCCTCCGCATAGGAAGAACCGTCCGAACGGAACGGCATCTCCGTCCCCCCCGTCATGTGTATCATGACAATAACTGACTTTGGATGACTATAAGTGACAGGTGGTTTCATCCTGTTCTCTTCTTCCTTTATTTTGTATTCCGAGACAATACCAGTTGTGTAATTTAATAATTTAAGATTTTAAAATATGGATTCAGAAAAGGAAAAGAACCGGCTTTCCGATATCGTTCTCGAGAGGGTCGGACTCACGGGGAACCTTCTGTCAGCTCCCGTTTCCCCATCCCTGGAACCAGTGGTGGAGATACCAAGTCATGGAAGTCAGGTCCGGGCAGGGAAAGTGACAGGTCCGGAGGAATACAAGAGGAGGTTTCTGGTTCCCGCTCCCAGAGCCGCTGAGTGGAAGACCGCCTACATTGATGGGAGACTGCACCGCCGGATCGCCATGCTGGTCAGGGCCGCCGGCTGCGGCAGCATCTCCGGTTTTATCATCCGGTTGTTGGAACTCCATATGGAGGAACACAGGGAGGACATCGCCTCCCTGCTCGGTGAGGTCTACCGTCCCTGGGATGAGGACGGACAGCCGGGAGGAACACCTCGCCGATAAAACGTTGTCATTGTCCAAGAAGGCATATCATGACAGGAAAGAACGTAAAAGAGCGGATTGGTCTTGGCGGGATGGACGCGGACCGCATCCGTGAGATCATGGGGGAAGCGCCTGCCTGTCCCCGGAAGAGACGTGGAACGTCCGGTAACGACATTATACGTCCCGCAAGGAAAAATGGCCCCATGCAACCGTCCGTCTACGGGGAGGAATACCTGCATGGCATTGCGGGCGTGCAGCGTCGGTCGCTGCATATTCCCGCCGCCCTGCACCGGAAACTGTCCATCCTGGCGGGAGCCTCGAGAAACGGAAAGGTCACTCTGGAGGGGTTCATCAACCACCTTGTCTCGCGGCATCTGGAAGAATACAGGGAAACGACGGACATGATTCTGGAGGAGTCCCTGCCCGGCCGGTCATAAAGGCTCGTCCCCCATGACAGGGGATCTCCCCCGATGGGAGCATTATTTTTGTTTCTGAAACAATAGTGTTTAACTTTTAATGAAAAAGAAGTATGATGAAAAAAGAAAAAGAGTTGTTGGTTGCCATCGCCAGCCAGAAGGGTGGCGTGGGAAAATCCGTCTTTACGGTACTGCTGGCCAGTGTCCTGCATTACCGCAAAGACGTGCGTGTGGCGGTTGTGGACTGTGACTCCCCGCAGCACAGCATCGCCCTGATGCGTGAGAGGGACATGGAGAATGTCATGAAAAATGACGACCTGAAGGTGAACCTGTACCGGCAGTACGAAAGAATCCGTAAGCCTGCCTATCCGGTCATCAAAAGCGACCCGGAAAAGGGGGTGGAAGACCTGCGGCGTTATATGGACGAAAAAGGGGAGACTTTCGATATCGTGCTCTTCGACCTTCCCGGAACGCTCCGCAGCGAGGGGGTGGTTCATACCGTTGCCGCGATGGACTATATCTTTGTCCCGCTCAAGGCGGACAATATCGTCATGCAGAGTTCCCTGCAGTTTACCAAGGTGCTGGAAGAGGAGCTGATCGCCAAGGGGAACTGCAACTTGAAAGGAATCCGGCTGTTCTGGAACATGGTGGATAGAAGGGGACGGAAGAATTTGTATGATGCCTGGAACCGGGTCATCCACAGGATGGGGCTGCGGCTGCTGTCCTCACACATTCCGAACACCCTCCGCTACAACAAGGAGGCGGACCCTGTCTGTAAGGGTGTCTTTCGTTCCACGCTGTTTCCACCCGATCCCCGTCAGGAGAAAGACTCCGGCCTTCCTGAACTGGTGGAAGCGGCTTTCTTCGGACGTGATCCGGGTATCACCCTGTTATAAGGATTGTCCTCCAGCATCTTCTCGATGTCGGCTCTGCGGATGAACGCCATACGGTTGCTGATACGCGAGGCCCGTAGCCTGCCTTGTGCCACAAGTTTATAAATGTACTGGCGTGAGCATCCCATGAGGATGGCTGCCTTAGAAAAGGTAAGATACTCCTGACGCTGTATCTCTAAAACTGGCTCTACGGCATTGAGCAAGTCCTGCTGCCGCTTCTTCTTCGCTTTTTTAGCTTCATCAGCACAATGTACGGTGCAATATTTCTGCATACCGCTGTTGGGCGTGAACATTCTGCCGCAAAATGCACATTTCTTGGTTGTTTTCATTTCCCCTTTGTTTGATGTTGAACACTCATTCTTGTATATTCCATCGGGGAGTGAACGGAAGTGAACCGCTGTTGCCTGTTGTCAACGGGGTAAATATCTGTGGCAATCCTCGCATTATATCCTGCTGTTTGTTGCCACTTGTGAACCCTTGTAAACCGATGTCAACAGGCTTCGATTTTGTGGCAATAAAAAAGTCCCGTACATTCACCGCGATAGAAATACGTCACAAAAATATGCGGAAAATGGCGGAACAACAAATAAGGTGTGCTAAGTGTTAAATTTTATACAGTTTTGGTTTCCAGTGATTTAAATGCAGACAATACTCGTTATTTGCAGGTATTTACACCTATCTAAATACAAAAGCAGAAACAGATTATAGATGATTATAAATATGAAATTGGTATTGCAAAGGAAAGGGGGATAGAACCTAATATCAAAATAGAAGAATCCGGTATTCAACAAGAGAATGGCCATAAACAAGTTAATACAAGAATCGATTATTCAAACAAACCTCAAGATAAGTATAATATTGAAGCACTCTCCAATAAAGAAGTCATAGGAACCATTTCATATTATGACTTTAATGGCAAAGTATGTGAAGTTATTGAATACAATACTGTTGAGAGCTATTTGAAAAGTATAAAAGATGAATTAAATTCTAATCCAAACGGCTTTAAATATGAAACATTAACCACAGATGCCAACATCAGAAAATCAGTAGATGACATAGTTTACGGTGCTTACGGTGAAGATAACCCACATCCTTTAGAATGGTACTCCTCGAATAATACAAAAGCAGCGATAAGTCCAGAACAATATTTATCAGAAGAACGTAATAAAATAATGCGTGAATATGCTAAAAATCCTTTTGGAGCTCTCAATAAAGAAAATATATCAGCCGAGGGTATGGATAAATGGGCAGCCGTTACCAATAAATATATGGAAATGAAAACAAACATATCAACAAAGCAAATAGAATTGCAATCTTCCGGTTGTAAAACTCTGATCTATGATGTATCTCATTCTTCCGGCCAAGAAGAAATCGGCAATTACCGCATTCTAGATAAATCCACCGGTAAGACAGAATCTATAAATGTGGGGGATATTGACCTGGAAAAGCAGTCTCCGGAAACACTCAAAAAGTTGTTATCCGGACAACAAACAGAAATGACCAATAAGTCCGGCACAAACAGTCTTGTCACTCTGAATAAAACCATAACGGGGTGGGGAATATCCGCAGTAAAACAAGTATTCAACTCAGCTGACAACTCTGCCGGCATTTAAATTATTCTGGCAACAAAAACGAAGATATAAAATGAAAGATCAAAAAGAACTACTGAAGAAATGTCTGGTAAACGATATTCCAGCCATTGTTTTCCAGGGAAGCGACAGCTGTGCTGTAGAAATTCTGCAAGCAGCGGAAAACATTTATAGGAAGAACGGTTGCAGTCCGGAGTTTTTGATAGATTTCCATGAAAATGTAGTGGAAAATTTCAGAGCATACCAACTGGAAAACTCTATAGCAACCAAGCTCCCAGATCTGACAACAAGTGAAAAAGAAGCGTTCTACATTCTTCAGGAGAAAGAAGAGGCCTATTTCCCTATTCATATAAAAGATTTTGAACAACACTTAAAAGATTACGGATTTACCAGAACCTATGAGAATACAACATCTTATGGCAAGTATCTTTTATTAAAGGAAAAAGACTATATAGGTATCACAGGAAATAACGGAAACTATGATTTTGCCATTAATTATAGCAAAGAAAGCAATCAGATAAGCTACTTCGTTTTTTCTGACGATCCGAATTATCCGGAACGAATAGGAGACTACAACAGTCTGAAAACATGCTTTTCTGACATAATGTCCAGACACCCGTTAAAAGAAGAAAAGAACGAACTATTTACAGTAATAGAAAACTACCATCAAATGGGATACGATGATATATCCCAAGCCCTGACACAATATGCATCAGCCATAGACAACTTTTGTAACAATGCCCAATCAAAATACATAATTGAAGGTGTTTCCATATGTAAAACAGACAGCAGGCAACTAAAAGGAAATATAACAATTACCCAAAAAGGAAATATACCGGTCAGTCAGATTACAGATTTCCAGATAAAAGTAAAACAGAACCTCTAAACATAGGCAGTATTAATCTGGAAAAGCAGTCTCCGGAAACAATCAAGAAACTGCTGTCCGGCCACAAAGTCGAAATGACCAATAAGTCCGGCGGAAATAGTCTTGTATCTCTGAATAAGACGGTGACGGGGTGGGGGTTATCCATTGCAAAACAAATCGCCAACTCTACAGATTCGTCAGCAGAAATATAGAATAAAAAAAGTTTTTCTCCCTTTTTTCCCTATCAGTTCAAAAAAATGTGTAATTTTAAATTTTAAAAGATATGAAAATGGATTACGATGAATGCAGGGCCAAAATATCAATCATAGACATAGCAGAGGATCTCGGATATACACGTATATCGGGCAGACAAGCAACGAACTTGACCTATGTTCTTGGCACCCCCCAAAATCCAGAAGACGAAATAGTCATCTTTCCTAAAAAGAACACCTATTTCTCAAGGAAAGGCAGCTTTGACGATAAGGGAGAGCTGACCAAGTTCGTCCTTAAAAGATTGCATATGTTCTCTTATTGCACTCAGCAGGGATATAGGGGAGTCAATGAAGTTCTTTCAAGATATATGACTGGCGAAAGAATTGTCACCGGAAACGTACAAAGCCGTACAAAAGACCACACCCAGAACTACATTAAGGAATTCAATTTGAATTATTGGAATCCTCGTCCTATCAAAAAGGATAATCCATATTTGACCGTCCAAAGGAAGCTCTCTCCACAGACTGTGGAGGATTTCGCCAATAGACTGTTCATCTACCAGGTAGGAAAAAACAATCATATCGGCTTTCCATTCCGCAAACCCTCCCAGATGGAAATCCTTAACTTTGAAATGAGGAACTATTTTGCAGAGACCAATACCAATTATAAAGCCTTTGCCACGGGTGGTGACAAGGCACAAAGCTGTTGGATGGCCAATTTTGTTCCTTTTGACAAGGTTACAGACATATATCTCTTTGAATCCGCTATTGACGCAATGAGTTTCTACGAAATAAACCATTATACTAAAGAAACCACATGCGCATTCATAAGCACGGGGGGATATGTCACCAAATCCCAAATAGAGAATATAAGCCGTATATTCCCATCTGATAAGGTAAAGTGGAATTGTTGCTATGACAATGATGCCAGCGGTAATGGTTTTGACATCACCACAGCATATTATCTCAAAGGTGAGGAATGTAAAGCTTTTGCAAGGACCAACACTGGAGACACATATAAGACCATCTATTTAAGTTTCCCGGATGGAAACACACAGACCTTCAAAGAAGATGCATTTTCCTCCGGCGAGTATCTTAAACAACATAGTATAGACAATGTAAATATCATCAAACCTTCACGGTACAAAGATTGGAATGAGCTTCTTGTCTATTACAAAAGATTTGATTTGAACCTGGGTCCAGGAATGAAATTCATCCCGGCTATCGAAAAGACCATATCCCAACTGAATCTAAGAGGATATGAACAATTGGCCAATAGTATCAGTTCTTCCACAAAAGAACTGGTGGATTCTCTGCTTGAGCAAGCCAATTACTGCATTTCCGCACCTCTTGCCGAGAGCGGCGCTTATACTCTTATGGTAGACTGTAATATCTTCATGGGGCTGGACACGATGGTACCGGTACCAAGCAACTTATATGTTATAGAAAAGTGCACGCAAAAAAAGATATCGGCACATGCCATAAATGAATTTCTTAAAAAAGAATATATAAACATTTTTAGAGACATGAGTTCATCTGATTTCAAAAATTTTCTAGAGAAAGACATCCTAACTTATACAAAGGGTGCTGTAGAAAAGAATTTTGAGAAAGTGATATTGACTTTCGGATGGAGCCTTAAACCTTCAATTCTAAAAAAAAAGAGTTTTGACTTAGAACATGGTATATAGCATAACAATACAGCATGATACCATAATAGTAGCTGTTTCAAGCAGACATGTTGTCACAATTCCTGCCAGGTTTAATGGAATGATTCTCGGGCTTTGGAACTTGATACAGATTTTCGTTGCCTACTGTAATGAGAATCCGAATTGGGTGAGTAATGTCCGGTCACTGTGGGGTGACCGATTCAAATAGGGACAGGTATGGAACGGATGCCTATTCATGCCCCTATTATAGCTGACACATGGACTTTTATACATTCTTGCACTTTTTAAGTGGGTAAAAAAGTACTATTTGTATTTTATACAAAAAATTGTTTGCTTAATGAAATGGAACATACATTGCCAATGATATTTAATACCTATATATAGGTATTAGATGCGTTTTTATACCAAAAAAATGGTATTTTTATAATCTTTTGTAATATCTAATTTTGCGTCCTAAAATAGATCTTTTATCGAAGAGAGATACAGTTTCCTTATATTTGAACTGGGGCTTCTGTAAAGTGCGATAAATATGAGGCTGGAACGGAGCTATCAGAAGAATTTTGGAGAAAATCCGTTTTTTAACTTAGTTAGATCTATCAATGAAAATATAAGTATTTATCTGCGTTGTATTAAGATATAGCATATCAGAACTACAACCATCCCGTTTTTTATTTAGATTTGCAGTTTGCTTTTAATCACTCAAGATCCGTATTACTATGTATGGAACTTAAATAAAGTACTAATATATATTGGATTTTCCTAAATATAATGCAGTTGCTATATTGTTAGACAACAGACGGTTGAGGTCTGTGAGATTATGCAACGGCACCAACAAAAACAACATGTATTTTTAATAATTTTAGTTTTGTTACACACAATGGTTTGTTTTAATTTAAAATTTACATATAATTTTGCATTATTAATAAATATGATGTTACTTATGAAAAAAGGTATTTTGGGGTGTAATATTATATACTTGTTTATACTTATTTGCATAGGAATTGCCCTCCCTATCAAATCGCAAAACAATTACAAAGTAAAACTTACAGGCACTGTTTATGAGTACGACCACAACAACAAGCGTTTGCCTTTAGAATTTGCAGCTGTGTCTATTCCTGAAATTGCACTAGGGACAACCTCTGATGAAAATGGTAGATACATACTGGAAAACGTACCTACTGGTAAAATTCGTATGCAAATTCAATATTTGGGCAAAGTCTCCATTGACACCTTAATAAATGTAAATAAGGATTTGGTTCTTAATTTTACAATGAGGAATGAGGATTTTAAGTTGAAAGAAGTTACAGTAACTGCAACCAACAGCCGTTCAGGCAAATCCACATCTTCTCACATTTCCCGCTCTGCTATGGACCATATGCAAGCGACCAGTTTATATGATGTAATGTCATTGATGCCAGGTGGAATTTCACAGAATCAAGATATGAGTTCGGCACAACAGATTAACATCCGTCAAGTTTCCAGTTCCAGTGGTCCGGAAGCTCCGATGAATGCTATGGGCACCGCAATAATTCGTGATGGTGCCCCCATCTCAAATAATGCTAATCTATCTGCGATGAGTCCTACGGTATTAAGTGGTACGGAAACACCCGCTTCATTGGCCGGAGGTGCTTCGCCGGCTGGTGGAACCGATGTTCGTAGTATTTCTACTGAAAATATAGAGTCTATACAAATCGTTCGTGGTATCCCTTCTGTTGAATATGGTGATCTGACCTCAGGAGCAGTAATTATTAATACAAAAGCTGGTCGTGAGCCGCTACGTGTCAAAGCAAAAGCCAATCCCAATATCTATCAGGTGTCTATGGGAACCGGTTTTGAACTTGGAAAAAAGAAAGGCGCTTTAAATGTAAGTGCAGATTATGCTTATAATACGAATAATCCAATATCCAGTTACCAGCACTATCAGCGTGCCACAACAAAGTTGCTCTATTCAAATACTTTCTTTAATAATAAGTTACGTACCAATTCCAGCTTTGATTTTATTTATGGTAAGGATCAACGTGAACGTAATCCTGATGATGAACAAACTAAAACAGCTTCGGAAGGCCGCGATATAGGTTTTACTTTGAATACCAATGGTACATGGAATATAAATAAGGGCTGGTTAAAAACACTACGCTATGTATTGTCAGGTACGTATATGGATAAAGACAGTTATTATGAAACCGTATACAGTTCTGCTACATCTCCTTATTCCATGACCACTACAAACGGTGCGGTACTTAGTAACTTTGCAGGTCAGCATATCTATGATGCCAATGGTAATCAAATTACTAATTTTGGACCGGAAGACATAAATCATTATGCTGTTTATCTACCAAGCAGCTATTTGGGACACTATGAGATCGATAGTCGTGAAGTTAATTTGTTTGCTAAAGTGACGAGTTCTCTATTCAAGGCGAGCGGTCATGTAAACAACCGCATCTTGATTGGTGCGGATTTCCGGAGTGACGGTAACGTTGGTAAAGGAAAAACTTATGACCCAAGTACTCCTCCTTATCGTAGTCAATACGGTCATAATTCATCTTTCCGTCCACGTAACTATAAGGATATTCCTTTCATTAACCAATTTGGTGCATATGTGGAAGATAATTTCAAATGGTCCATAAGCGGTACGCATGATTTGAACATTCAGGCTGGTGTGCGTTATGATCATACCTCAGTAGTAGGAGGCATTTTCTCGCCACGTGTAAATGCATCCATTGATTTGATTCCGAATCTATTAAGTCTTCAGGGAGGTTACGGTATTGCTGCAAAGATGCCTTCTCTTCTCTATTTATATCCAGAAAATGCATATTTTGAATATATCAATATAAATGAGCTTACCAATGAAAATATTCCGGAAAGCCAGCGCTTGTTTATGACTACCACAGAAGTTCGGCAAGTAGATAACTCAGATTTGAAGATTGCCCAAAATCATAAAGCAGAAGTCGGTTTTAATTTACGAGTGGGTAAAACCAATCTGAATGTAATAGCTTATAAGGAGCGTCTGAAGGATGGTTATGTAATGAGCCAAACCTTCAACACCTTCAATACATTTATCTACAATGAATACCAGCGCACAGAAAACGGGATAGAGCTTAGTAGTAGCCTACCGGTATTGTCTACTTATGCAAAACCAACTAATAATTTAAATATAGAAACTAAAGGTTTAGAATTTGATTTGAATATCGGACGTATTGATGCTATCCGTACGGCCTTCCAAATAAATGGCTCATGGATGCGTACTAAGAGTTGGCGTCAGGGTTATAGCTTCTATGACAATAGCGAAGATGCTGCTTCAGCCCGTAAACCGGTGGCCATTTATTCTCAAGAAGGCAATGCAAGTTACAAACAACAATTTGTAACGACTTTACGTGCCACTCACAATATCCCGCGTATCGGTTTTGTTGTTACGATGACAGCACAAGCTATTTGGCAGCAGTCTAATTGGAATACATTTGGAAACGATTCTATACCTGTGGGCTATTTAGCATTGGAAGATGCGTCTGTAAATATGTTTCCCAAGGGGAAATATACCACTACCCAGCAAGTAAAGGATGCAGGATATGGATATATGTTGAATAATGTAAGTCATAATAATGCTATAAAAGAATCATACAGTCCTTATTTTTGTTTTAACTTGAATGTAACTAAAGAAATTAGCAATATGCTACGTGTTTCTTTCTTTGCCAACAATATGTTCAGAAGTTATCCGCGCAGAGAATCCAAACGTAATCCGGGTTCATATATTCAATTGAATAACCGATTTTTCTTTGGGCTGGAATTATCACTCACTTTATAATGTTTAGGAAGTTATGAAAAAATATTTAATATATTTGTTTACATTGGCAAGTACCCTTTTGATAGGATGCGATTCGTTCAGGGACATGTCTGGCACAGCAGAAGTGAATCCTATCACAGTGGATGTATATTTGGATATTACCGTTGAAAATATATCCACACTGAAAGATCTGACTGTAAAGTTCGACAATTACGATGAAGATTTACATTATGTAAAAGAAGTAACTGATAATAGTGTGAAAGTTGACGGAATTATCCCCGGAATTTATTCGGTAACAGTATCCGGTACAGCGATCGATACAGAAAACAATGAATACTACATCAATGGCAATTCTGTAAATGCGGCATTATTTAAGCATGGTAGCGCATTGAATATTGAAGTACAAGGGCTTAAAGTGAGCCCATTAATATTCAAGGAGATTTATTATTGCGGTAGCCGTCCGGAAAAAGGAGGAGTCTATTTCCGAGACCAGTTCTATGAGATATACAATAACTCTGCTGACATTTTGTATTTGGACGGTATTTATTTCGCAAATTTAACTCCGGGTACAGCTACCACTAAATTACCTATTTGGCCGGAAGCGGACGGTAATAATTATGCATATGGAGAACGTGTGTGGAAATTTCCAGGAAATGGAACCGAATATCCGTTAGCGCCAGGTGAATCTTGCATCATTTCTCAATTTGCCGCTAACCATCAGTTGGACATCTATAACCCTCAAAGTCCTATAGACGGCAGTAGTTCTGAGTTTGAGTTTAATATGAATAATCCAAACTTCCCTGACCAGGCAGCTTATGATATGCAACATGTTTTCTACCAAGGAAAAGCAGAGATGGGAAGTATACCACAATATTTGACATCCGTATTCGGAGGTGCTTATGTGATTTTTCGTGTTCCTGAAGGAGAAGCTTGGGATCCGGTCAACGATGAAAATATGAAGACAACAGATCTTAGCAAACCGAACAGCAATGTTTATTATGCAAAAATACCTATTAAATATGTATTGGATGCTGTTGAAGCAGTAAACAATGAGTCAAAGATGAATGCAAAACGTGTCCCCGGTGTACTTGATGCAGGTATTACTTGGGTAGGAGCTACTTATTGCGGTTTAGGTATTGCTCGCAAATTGTCCACAGACGAAGAAGGTAATCCTATTATTCGCGAAGAAACAGGTACATATATATATCAGGATACAAACAACAGTACGGATGACTTTGAACGTGGCGTTGTTCCTGTAATGCGTCGTAATGGAGCAAAAATGCCTTCATGGAATCACACATTGTAATAATTAACTAAAAAGACAGAACAATGAAAAAACAATATATGAACTATATGAAAAGCTGCCTGCTGGTAATGATAGCCTGCCTTGTAAGTATGGTGGGAGCGGCACAGGGCTTCTCTCCCGCCGCTATGGAACAATTGAAAACAAGACGACTATGGTCTCATTCACAGAATGCTGCCGGTATGCCATTCGATGATATTCAGAATTATTCGAATGTTATATTGGGATATGACTTACAGGACGGAAACTATTGCCGTCCGCAAGAGGGGCAGAAAGAGGCTATCGTAGGTGTATCCAGTGAAGGCTTTATCAATCTGAAAAATGCATATGTGTGGGGAGCATTTAATTTTGCACAAAAAAATCTGACAGATGCCGGATATAACGCCTCCATTGCCGATCCATTCAGGGGAATGCCTTACTATGTCGCAGACCAGCACTTAAGCAAATGGAGAAATCAATATTACGATCTGAAGTTTCGTGCAGCTACTCCTTTACTTGGTAATCATTGGGCATTGGGGTTGGAAGGTAATTATGTAGCTACATTAGCTGCCAAACAGCGCGACCCGCGTGTGGATACCCGTTTTTATACGCTGGGACTGACGCCGGGGATTACTTACAAGTTGAATAATTCACACAAGTTTGGTGCAAGTTTCAAGTATAGTTCTATCAAGGAAGACTCAAGAATGAGTAATGTCAACTCTTATGTGGATCAGGACTATTATATATTATACGGTTTGGGAACAGCCATAAAAGGAATAGGCAGCGGTGTAACCAGCAATTATATTGGAGACCGTTTCGGTGGAGCTCTCCAGTACAACTTCAGTATGCCCTCTTTCAATTTACTGCTTGAGGGCAGTTACGATGTAAAAGCGGAAACTGTTCAGCAGAGCTATACGACTCCTAAAAAAATAGCCGGTGTAAAAGATAAAACTGCTCATGTTTCTTTAACGATGATTCAGGAAGGAAAGGACTATACCAATTATATGAGAACCACATATACAAATCGTAACATCGATGGTATTCAGTATATTTCTCAACGCGATAACTCTGAATCACAAAGTGGCTGGGTGGAATTATATAATAACATCCGTTCTACGTACAAGGCACAAACCGCTTCTCTTAATTATGCATTAAGCAGAAACCGCGGGAATGAATATAGTTGGAAAGCAGAATTAAATGTGAATTATACCAAGCAAGACGATGAATATTTAATGCCTAATTCTGTACAGAATGCAGAAAATTTATCTTTAGGCTTAGGTGGCAAAAAAAATTTTGTTTTAGGCAATAGTTTGAATCGCAGGCTTTTAATAGATGTTCATGTTGCGTATAACAATAATCTGGGAGGTGAATATGTATATGGTGGCAGCCATGCAGACTATCCAACTGTAACCGAATTACAACAAGGGCTGACTAATTATTATACCTGTGATTACTATCGTATTGGCGGGTCGATAACGTATTCGCAACAAGTCAGAGAAAACAGACGTATGAACTTATTTGCAAAAGTTGTATTCGATCGTGTAAATACCTCTGACTATGATTATGATGGGCGTACTCATTTATCGATAAGTTTAGGATGTAATTTTTAATGCTACATAACGAAATCTATATTACAAAACATGCGTAAATTAATAACTGGAAGTTTGATGCTCTGCAGCATATTATCTCTGCGGGCACAGACATTTGTTAAACCGGCTGTGAAAGTAAAGGACACCTCTTTTGCTGTAATTACAGATAAAGGGACATTTCAGGCTTGTGAAGCCGAGCTTAAAGCCTATCAGGAGATTCTAGGAATGGAAGGGTTGCCTACGTTCATCGTATACAATGAATGGAATAAACCGGAAGATGTAAAGAAAGTTATTGTTAAGCTCTACAAAAAGGATAAATTGGAAGGAGTGGTATTTGTCGGTGATATCCCTATTCCAATGCTCCGCAAAGCCCAGCATATGACTTCCGCTTTTAAAATGGATGAGAAAAACAATGACTGGAGAGATTCTTCAGTGCCCAGCGACCGTTTCTACGATGATTTCGACCTACAATTCGATTTTTTGAAACAGGACAGTGTCGAAAATAATTTCTTCTATTATAATTTGGCTATAAAATCTCCACAGCAAATTCGGTGTGACATATATTCTGCACGTGTCAAAGCTGTTGATAACGGCGAAGAACCGCATGCGCAAATCAGCCGCTATTTTAAAAAAGTGGTGGCTGAGCACCAGATAAACAATAAATTAGACCAATTCTTCTCCTATACAGGTGATGGCTCTTACTCTAACTCATTGACTGCATGGACACCGGAAACCTTTACTATTCGCGAACAAATGCCGGGCGTATTCGATAAAGAGGGACGGGCCCGTTTCATCCGTTATAATTTCAGCGATTATCCCAAGGACGATGTCATTAATATGCTGAAACGCACAGATCTGGACTTGTCTATTTTTCATGAGCATGGTATGCCCGAACGTCAATATCTTTCCGGTAGTCCCGCTACTAATAGGTGGAATGCTCATGTAGATGCAATGAAGTACTATTATCGTGGTTTAGCGCGTAGAAAGCAAAACAACAAAAAGTCTTTCGACGAAATGCTGGATATGATGAAAAACACATACGGTTTGGACACTACTTGGATTGCAGGCTATGATGATCCCAAAGTAATTGCAGAAGATTCTTTACTAGACCTGCGCACCGGTATTATCCTGTCGGAAGTTACAGAGTTTAAGCCTAATAGCCGTATGGTAATTTTCGATGCATGCTATAATGGTGATTTCCGGGAAAAAGATTACATTGCCGGACGTTATATCATGTCGGAAGGAAAATGCGTAACTACTTTTGCCAATTCAGTCAATGTACTGCAAGATAAAATGGCAAACGAGATGCTCGGCCTGTTAGGTATGGGAGCACGAGTGGGGCAATGGGCTAAATTGACGAATATTCTCGAATCGCACATTACCGGTGACCCTACTCTACGTTTTCAATCTATCAATGAGGTAGATGCCAATGCTTTGTTCAAAGAACCATATAGCGAGTCCCGCATGTTGGAGTTATTACAGTCGCCCTATGCCGACATACAGAATTTTGCTTTGCACAACCTTTATCGCAATGACTATCCGGGTATTTCTGATTTATTAAGAAAAACTTTTGAAACTTCCTCGTTCATGATGGTACGTTTCACCTGCTTGGCATTGCTTGAGAAGATTAGTGACAAAAACTTCCGGGAAGTCTTACACTTGGCCATTACGGATTCCTATGAATTTATTCGTCGCACCTCTGTTCGTATGATGCAACATGTGGGACTGAACGAGTATGTTTATCCGCAAATCAAAGCCTATGTAGAAGACAACCTATCCGAGCGTGTGGCATTTAATGTGAGTTTGGGGCTTCAAGTCTTTGATCAGGCAGCCGTACAGGCGGCAATTGATAAAGTAATGGCTGAGACCTATGTGTTGCAAGACAAGGAGGAGATGCGTAAGGTTTTGGAGAATGCCAATAATAGTCGTAGCATGCAAAAAGAGTTATTAAGCAAAGAAACTTCCGAACGTTGGCGCATCCTTTATTGCAATTCTCTGAAAAATCATATGGCACATGCCTGTGTAGACGGCCTCTTGGCTTTACTTACCGACTCCAGTGAAAGTGAAAAGCTAAAAACCTGTTTATTGGAGGCTTTTGCTTGGTTCACTCATTCTTATCGGAAGCCTGACATCCTTCGGGTATGCGATCAACTGAGAAAAGATAAGAGCTTATCCGAGAACCTTCGTGAAGAAGCCGACCGTACATATTACAGACTTAAAAATTAATTGGCCATGATTAAAAAAATAATATATCTGGCATTTCTTTTGCCATTGGCAGGAAATGCACAAACAACAGTCATAAAGCCATTGGTCAAACAACCTACCGCTTTTGCTATCATAACAGATAACCAAACTTATGCAAATACCAAAGATGCCATGCATCAGTACAAAACTGCGGTTGAAGATGATGGTTTGGCAACTTATCTGATCAGCGGTGACTGGCAAAATCCAGATCAAGTCAAACAGATAATCATCAAAACATATCAAGAATGCCCTTCATTGGAAGGTCTGGTTTTAATCGGCGATGTGCCTGTCGCATTGGTACGTAATGCGCAACACATGACTACTGCATTCAAAATGAATGAGAAAGCCTTTCCTTGGGATCAGTCTTCCGTACCTACCGACCGCTTTTATGATGATCTGAACTTAAAGTTTGAGTTCATCAGGCAAGACTCAGTAAATCATCAGCATTTCTACTACAAATTGACAGAAGACAGTCCCCAGCGGCTAAATCCTACTTTCTATTCAGCTCGTATCAAGTATCCGGAAAAAAAGGAAGGGGATAAATATGCGGCCATTGCCTCATATCTGAAGAAAGCTGCTGCTGCCAAGGCAGATAAGCATAATCAATTAGATCGGGTATTCTCATTCAATGGTGCTTCTTACAATTCCGATTGCCTGATTGTATGGATGGATGACGAAAAAGCTTATATGGAGAACTTTCCATTAGCTTTTGGTCGTCAAATGGGATTCAAACATTGGAACTTCCGAATGAAACACCCTATGAAATATAAGTTATTCAGCGAATTGCAACGAAAGGACCTTGACTTATTTATGTTTCATGAACATGGAATGCCAACAGGGCAGCTTATTAATGATGAATTGGCATGCACTGATTTCAATAATCGTTATAAAATGTTGAAGAGTACACTTTATAATGCAGTCATGTCCCATGTTGGAAAACGTGACAAAGACACCTTACGTATTCAGATGCAGGAAAAACGACAAGTGAATGAGGTGTTTTTTAAAGACCTGGACAATCCTAAGTTCTGGGAAGCAGACTCTCTTCACTACGCTGATGAACGTATCGTAACGGAAGATTTAATGAAGAGAAATCTTTCCACTAATCCGAAGATGATAATGTTTGATGCGTGCTACAACGGTTCTTTTCACGAAAACGACTATATAGCAGGACAATATATCTTTAATGACGGTCAGACATTAGTAGCACAAGGAAATACCCGTAACGTATTGCAAGACCGCTGGACTATTGAAATGATTGGTTTGTTGTCCCATGGTGTACGAGCCGGGCAATACAATAAGCTAATCGCATCACTTGAAGGTCATTTGTTTGGTGATCCCACTTTCCGTTTTGCTCCTATCGAAGCCAATACTTTAAGTACCGATATAACAATACACAAAGATGACAAAGCCTATTGGAAGAATTTGTTAAACAGCCCATACGCTGATGTACAAAGTTTGGCCATGCGTATGCTGGCTGACGCCGATACCCAAAAGGAATTATCTCCGTTGCTCCTGAAGAAGTACCGGGAAAGTGGCTTCAATACGGTTCGTATGGAAGCTATCAAGTTGTTGAGCCGTTATCAGGACGACAACTTCATCGAAGCATTACGCGAAGGTTTGAACGATACTTATGAAATGGTAGCTCGCCAAAGTGCCATTTATGCTGGATTTGTAGGTGACGATTCCTTATTGCCCGCTATTGTGGAAGCATTGGTCGAACATAATGAACGCTTACGCGTACAAATGAGTGCCAACAAGGCTTTAAGCCTTTATCCGAAAGAGAAAGTAGAAAAGACAATAGAAGACTTTTATGCAAAAGTTGACCGTTTGAATGAAAACGAAGAGAAAAAACGATTACTAAGAAGCCTGGAAAGAATGTTTGTACAAGAGGCAAAAGTCCATCAGACCTTGATGGATGTAGCTGCACCGGAAGCAAAACGTATCAGTGCAATCCGCAATGTGCGTAACTATACATTCCATTTCCACGTGGATGATTATTTGAATGTAATTCGTGATGCCGGTAATCCACAGGAAGTACGTGTAGTAATGGCCGAAGCATTAGGTTGGTTTACTAATTCTGTACAACGGCCACACATTCTTGAAGAAATAAAGAAGATGCAACAAACAGCCAATCTTCCGGAAGATTTAAAAGCAGAGCTTGAACAGACAATCAAAAGATTAAGTTTATAAATATGAATAAATACATCCTTTTGGCAATTACCGCTTTGTGCTTACAGGATATGCAGGCGCAAACAGTTGTACATCCTAGTATAAAAACAAAGACTACTTTTGCAATTGTAGTCGATCAGAAAAGTTATGATGAAGCGAAAAGTGAAATTGATGCTTATCGTACCAGTATAGAAAAAGAAGGTTTAGGTACTTACTTGCTAATTGATGATTGGAAAAGGCCCGAACCTATTCGTGAGCAACTTGTCAAATTGCATGAGAATGAGAAAACGCCTTTGGAGGGTTGCGTATTTATAGGTGACATCCCTATTCCAATGATTCGTGATGCACATCATCTATCTTCGGCTTTCAAAAGGTCTCCCAAAGCCAATTGGCAGAAATCAAGCGTTCCTTCCGACCGTTATTATGATGACTTCGGATTAAAATTTGATTATATTAAACAAGACAGTTTGATACCTGACTATCATTATATGACATTGCGTGCTGATTCTAAACAGTATATTTCACCGGATATTTATTCGGCCCGTATCCGTCCATTACATTTAGAAGGTGAGAACCGTTATCAGATGCTACGCGATTACTTAAAAAAGGCAGTTGCCGAAAAAGCAAAGCAAAATGCATTTGACCAACTGACTATGGCCCGTGGCCATGGTTACAATTCTGAAGATCCTTTGGCATGGAGCGGTGAGCAAATAGCCTTACGTGAGCAATTGCCGCAAATATTCAAATCGGGTAATACAGTGAAGTTCTATGATTTTAACATGCGCTATCCGATGAAACCATTATACTTGAACGAGATTCAGCGCGAAGGATTAGATGTCATGCTATTCCATCACCACGGTGGCCCCACCATGCAGTATATCAATGGCTATGAAAATGGTTCCGGTATTAATTTGAGTATTGAGAATGCCAAAATATTCTTGCGAAGCAAAGTGCCTTCATACGCCAAGAAACATGGGCGTGAAGCTGCTATCAAAGAATATGCCAAGCAGTATGGGGTGCCTGAAAGTTGGTGTGCGGAAGCTTTCGATGAGGAGAAAATAAAATCGGATTCCATTGTAAACCGTAATATGGATATCTATACTGAAGATATTCGTCTTTTGACTCCTAATGCGCGTTTTATATTGTTCGATGCTTGTTTCAACGGTTCTTTCCATTTGGATGACAACATTGTAGGCTCTTATATATTCAATAAGGGTAAGACCATTGCTACTATGGGATGTACGGTTAACACCATTCAAGATAAATGGCCGGATGAATTTCTCGGCTTGTTAGCTGCCGGTATGCGCATCGGGCAGTTCACTCGTTTTACCTGCTTCTTGGAAAATCATCTGATCGGTGACCCGACTTTTCACTTCACCAATAATGCCGGGCTGGATATGGACATCAACCAAGCTTTAGTTGCGCAGGAAGGAAATGTTACATTCTGGAAAAAACAGCTGAATTCCCCTATGGCTGACATGCAGGCAATGGCGCTCCGTCAATTGTCAATGGCAAATTATAGTGGTCTCGTTGAGTTGCTGAAGAAAAGTTACCACGAATCGAACTATTTCGTTGTGCGGTTGGAAGCATTACGCCTATTAGCTTTGAACTATCCGACAGAGGTTGCCGATGTATTGCAGACAGCCATGAACGACAGTTATGAACTGATCCGTCGTTATGCGGTGGAATACGTTGAAAAGAATTGCAATCCGGAATTGTTGCCGGCATGGATAGAAAGCTATTTATTACGCGGACATGAAAACCGCCATCGTTTCAGAATTTTTAGTGCTATCAACACGTTCGACCATGATATGGCTTTGAATGAATTGAAGAAACAGGCTGCCGATTGGTCTTTCTACGATTCTTCCTATGTGAATGAATTGTTAGAATACCTTCCTCGCCAAAAGAAAGGACTTGAAAGAGATTTTGCACTTATTGACAGTCCGGAAAGTACTACCAAACAGATACAAAGCGAAATAAGTAGGTTCCGAAATAAACCTATTGCTAAAGCTATTGAGCCATTACTGAACATTATAAAAAATGAAAGCCAAGAAGAAGAACTTCGCATATTGGCTGCTGAAACATTAGGCTGGTATAATTTATACTATAATAAAGCAGATATAATCAAAGAACTTAACACATTTAGAACTTCCAATCAAAAGCTAATGAACGAAGTTACCAAAACAATTAATAGGCTGAAAAGTCAAAATAGGTAGAATCATCCAAACGATGAGATAGACCGGATCCAAAGGGCGGTTCTGCCATTCCTGAGCAGCCTGGTTGACTTTGTTCGTGATGATGGAAATAGCTGATGTGGACAGTTCTATCTCATAGATTTCACGCATCTCCTCTTCTATGTCTGACACGCTCATTCCTTTGGCATATAGGGAGATAACAAGTTTTTCTTTAATATTATCGACACTATACAGGGACATTCAGTAAATGTCTATAGTATAACTCCTCAACCAGTTCCAGACACCAATCATTAAAACAGGGATATTCCTAAAATAATAAAATTTAAGGCAACTAATTCATTGCGAGTTAGTTGCCTTTTTTGTATCTTTAAGCATTCCCCCCAAAAAACGGTTTGACGGCCAAAACGGGGGTAATCTAAAATAAAAACACATGGTAAAGATACAAAAAATCTCAGAAATCGAACCTCGTTTAGGTTTTACCGAGTTCGATATGCTAAAAAAATATCGTCAAAGTTTTGCAACGAGTGAATTAGGTCGCCTCCATGCTCTGTTTCCTTTCTCGGAACTGGCCCGACAAATGCATTTGAAGTCCTCTGCTTTGGGTCGTAAAAGTTATTTTTCTCCCGAAGGTAAAATAGCCTTGATGGTCTTGAAGTCCTATACCAACTTTTCCGATGCACAACTGATTGAGCATTTAAACGGTAATATTCATTACCAGTTGTTTTGTGGTGTTCAGATTGATCCGCTTCATCCACTAACCAATCCTAAAATCGTTAGTGCAATTCGTCAGGAACTAGCGCATCGCCTTGACGTTGAGCCCCTCCAGCTCATTCTTGCCGAGCATTGGAAACCTTATCTTGAGAACCTTCATGTCTGTATGACCGATGCCACCTGTTATGAAAGTCATCTGCGTTTTCCTACTGATACCAAACTCTTATGGGAAGGTATTGTATGGCTTCATCGTCATCTGTGCAAACATTGCCAGACCTTGCACATACAACGTCCCCGTAACAAGTATCTTGATGTACGCCGTGCCTATCTTGCTTATAGCAAACTGCGTAAACGCAGGAAATCACAGACTCGTATGATTACACGAAGGTTACTTCAGTTATTGGAATTCAATACTGCCAACAGATAATCCAAATGATCGCCTGTCATAATATAACAGGCATTGTTCATTACATAATTGTTGGCATCATATGCAAAAGCCATTTGGTTTCCGATTATTTTCCATACAATTTTTGGCTTAGAAAAATCCTCCCAATAACTGATGCTATCTTGTGTTTCAAACCACTCGTTACTAGTTTTCTTTCGGGCTTTTATTTTTTTGCCATTAACAATATGAGTTTCTCCTGTTTGTTCTAAACGCTCTATGCCAATTGACAGAAGATAATTTTTCACCGCAGGATAACTTTCTATATCATAATGCCGCGAAGGAAATGTGGCTATAATCCACAAGTCCGCCCATTCATATTCATATCTCTTGATATCCCTGCCACGAAGAATCGGTCGTATAAGTTCAGCCGTCCGAACACGTTCATCTTCTGTTTGACAATTCGCTAGTATCTCATCACGCTTTTCGGTAGAAATGATAAAAGCATCATTGAAACCAGTTTTTATCCCATAGTTGATTTGGATGTTCCAATCCTTCAAGGGTATTCCCACAGACTCAATCTTCTGCTTGATGCTCTGTTCAATGGGAGACAATATCACCCATGGGATAGAATCTGCAAAGTTACACTTCACGCCTTGTTGCTGCACGAAATCGCTCAAATTATTCAAGCCATTCGAATCTTGTACCAAACAAGCTTGTGTGTTAAAAATATTTGCTGCTTTTTGAGATAAAAGAATATTTGCTTCTACCGTTATTGCATCGAATATTTTTATACCTGCAAAATCTACCAACATAATAGGATTGGTCTTGCTTGCGAAATAACCTCGCAAGGCTTCACCATACCCTGCACGCATCCATTTATTAGACGTGATATAGCAAAGAAAACCATTGGGAGTAAGCAGGTTCATACCCAACTCATAGAAGAGGCAGTAAATATCACCAGTGCGTGCATAAGTTATGTAACCCATGCATTCTAATACATCGGCACTCTTACCCATAGATTGTAACTGAATGTAAGGTGGATTGCCAATGATACAGTCAAATCCCAAGAAGTTGCCTTCGGCATCGAGTACTTCTGGAAACTCTATACGCCATTCGAATGCACCAAGATAAATTTTGTTGGAGCGTATTTCCTCAAATATATTTTCTAAAGTCGCAATTTCTTTCTTTAAATCGGCAATGCGCTTGTCCGACGCTTTCTTTTCCTTTTTTGTCGGTTCAAACAGTTGAGGCGCTTGTAAGTTTGCCAACTCAGAGCGGCGTTTGTTCAATCTAACCAATCGTGCATCCCGGCGGTTGATCTCTGTTTTCAGTTTCGACTTGATTTCTGTTATAAACGTTTCCAAATCCTGCTTTTCGCTTTTACTTTGGGCATTTTTATATTTAGCTACAGCCTCCTTATATTGGCTGATGCTGATACTAGACTCTCGCAGTACGGTCTGAATACTGTCTGTCAAAGCGAATCGGTGAAGCAAAGAATTTCCACATTTGATGTTAATGTCGATATTTGGTAAGGTTTCTAAATAAGTGTAATTACTTTCAGCCGTATAGTAAGCATTCTTCAACAATTCAATCCACAGTCGTAGGCGGCAAATCTTCACAGAGTTGGGGTTAATATCAACGCCAAATAAACAGTTCTCAATGATTTGACGCTTCTCCTTGAAAAGAGTTTCCTGCATGCGGCGACTTTCCGCATTGAGTGGGTTGTAAGCAAATAAATTACCTTCGGTATCGGTAACAATCAGCTCGTCATTTTCAATGGCAAGTTGATAGTCCGCTTTGCGGATACGCTTACCGGTAGCATCTACCAAAATACCTAATTCGTATTTCAAGAGTATCAGTTCATTGAGAGCAGACACAAGAAAGTGACCCGAACCAACAGCTGGATCACACAGTCGCAAACTGTTAATTAGTTCATTAGCTTCGACTATATTGTCAATATGGTTGTATAGTTCTATACGGGTGGTACAATTCCAGCCATAATAACCATTAAACTTTTGCAACACGGTCTTGGTGATTGCTTCACGGCACATGAACATAGTGATAAAGCCTGGAGTGAATACTGAACCATCCTTGTGACCATTTATTTTCTCGAATATAAGCCCTAAAACAGAAGCATTGATGAGTGTTTTAGCCTCTTCTTGCACTTCTTCACTGCCTTCGCTCGCAAAGTTATAAGCGTCGAGAAAAGCAAACAAATATTGCAGGGTGGGTAATGCGTTGACTTGTAGATTACGTTTTTTATTTCGTAATACGCTACTCGCCAAGACAGGAAGTACCGTACGTTGTGAAAGGCTGTTTATCTTAATTGTTTTACTTTCCAAATCTGTCACCTCGAAAAGAGAACTGTTAAGATAGGGAACGTAAGCAAAATCACGCATAATGGAGTGTGTGCGGCTGCCCATGTCACGTGCAAGCACTTGGAAAAAGAGTGTGTTGAGATCATCATAGTCATGAATCTTAGTTATTGAAAGAAATTTATAGATTGCATCTCCATTGTGGTATTTCAACATCTGAGCCTCCAACAGTTTCAAGAAAAGGATACGATTCATCCAAGTAATACACAATTCCATTGCAACATTGAATAACCGTTCCTCATAATCATTCCCATACAAACTACCATTTATGTGACGCAAACAATCTTCTGCATCCAGTTGGTTAATAGTATTCTCTAGTAATGAAGCCTCGTCACGCCGTTCCACAGCTTTGCGTACAATCACGGTTTTATTATTCTCTTTGCGTTCCTCAATACCAATAATGTGTAGCAGCTCAGTGTAGAATCCACGGTTGAGCGAATTGCTGTCATTTTGGAACGATAGCTTCAAAAGATGTGTATCGCTGAATATCTTATAAAGTTCGATAAGTTTGCGTGAAGCGCTACTGTCTGTTCTATCAAGCAGGTGTTGATAGTCTTGTAAGTTGAAGTAAGTGTATTCAAGGCTATCTTTCACCTCCTCAATATAGGTTGTTGCAATTTCAGTATAGAAGAAATCGGTTTTGTTACTGGTTTTGCGTCCATCCACAAAGTCTTGAAACTCACGACGTAATTGTTTGTTCTGATAGAATTTGCGTTCAAACTCATGGGCATCAAAAATAAAGAATTCATGAATATTAGTAGCGATGAGATATTTAATATCATTGTTCTTCTTATTGACACGTTCTTTAAGATAGTATAGCAATAATTCCTGCAAAGCCTTACGATTAAGATTGTCATTAGAAATCATCTCACCTTTGTTGGTGGTACTCTTTACTTCAATCAATAACCCTATATTGGACTTGATAGTTTTATCCAATCGGATAGCCAAATCAATATCTTCTTCGGGAGCCATGTAGTATGGCTTGTAGAACGTTTCACTCAGAAAATTACGTAAATGTTCTTTTTGCGTGTGTTCTCTTTGCCCATCCACAATATTGTCTCTCAATGTGCGAAGGGCATTTTTGAATAAGTCAAAATCTGTTGTTTCAATCGCAACCTGTCTATATGCTTTGTTCAAAACTTGATTCGGTTTGAGTAGTCCCATAATGTTTGGTAAATGAGTTAATAAAATACAAAGGTAGTCTAAAAACTTGATAATAAAGAATGAACGTATTGGTTTAACGAAAGTTTGTTCTACTGCCAGCCATTATCAACAAACAATAGCAGCAGTAGATTTGACATGATTCTACTTATTATATTGTAATAGCCAGCCAAAGTAATCTTTTCACATCCGGATCTATCACAGGTTGGATAAGTTGTTAACCTGAAGGTAACCGACCTGATGGTATAGGAACAGGAAGAAGTCTGTAATCATGGCATTTACCCGGATAGAGAAGCCACATTTTTTATTGCCGGACTTCCGGCATTGCCTCATCCATGTGTGAAAAGGAGTTTTTTCTTTCACCACAACGTTCCTTTCACATACCCAAAGGGGGTAGTGGATCCAGACCTGCTTCGGCTTTCTTTTTCCTTCCCATATGACAAAAACCGACTATCCATGACTATTCCTGCCAGTGTGCCGGTCGTGCTTGCCTCTCATGGTTTCTTCCCTTATATTCGCACTGATATTTAAACGAGTTGAAAATATGGAAATATGCTACATCGAGGCCGGTGTCCTTGAGAGGATGCTGGCGCGCGCCGAGAACCTGTCCGCACGTGTGGACAGATTGTATGAGAGAAACCGCTGTAAGGAACCCGGAGAGTGACTGGACGGCCAGGATGTCTGCCTGCGCCTTGACATCTCGCCGCGTACCCTGCAGACTCTCCGCGATACCGGACGGCTGGCGTTCACCCGCCTCCAGCGCAAGTTCTATTACAAGCCCGGGGATGTGGAGAAGTTGATGGTCTACGTCGGCATCAGACGTAAGGAGAAGGAGGTGAGAGAAAGAAGGAAGAACGGAAACCTTTAAAGAGCGGAAGAGATGGAAGGCATTATCGACAAGGAGAACGAACGTGTCCGCAGGTTCTTTGCCCTGCTGGACGACATGGAGAAAAAAGTGGAACGTCTTGCCCGTGACAACCGTCCTCCCTTCAACGGGGAACGGTTCCTGACCGACAGGGAGCTTTCCGGGATGTTGAAGATCAGCCGCAGGTGCCTGCAGGATTACAGGGACCAAGGACGGATTCCCTATATCCAGCTTGGCGGGAAGATCCTGTACAGGCAGTCGGACATCGAGAGGCTGCTGGAGGAGAACTATCACCCTGCATTGGTATAATATCGTATTTAAGTTTAAGGATTGTCGCCGGAATTGCATTTACGATTCCGGCGGCAGTTTTTATTTAGCCTGCGGCTTCCTTGCCGGCCGCGGGCTTTCTTCTTTCCATCAGCCGGTTCATGTCCGAGGATATCTTCCGGTCGGTGACCTGGGCGTAGACCTGCGTGCTGTCGATGTTCGTGTGGCCCATCATCCTGGCGATGCTCTCTATCGGAATACCTGCGGTCAGTGTCAGGGTCCCGAACGAATGCCGGGCCATGTGGTAGGACAGGTTCTCTTTCATGCCTAATGCCACGCCCATTCCATGTACCTCATACCAGAGGACGTCGCGGACCGGCAGCGGGAATACCGGCCTGTCGTCATCCGTGGTGTTGTAAAGCTCCAGTATCTGTCCGGCTATGGGATGCAGCGGGATGAACGCCTCCACGTCCGTTTTGGCGCGGCGGATGCGGATATACCTTCTTCCTTCCGAAGTCGTTCCGATGTGACGGGGATGGAGAGCCCTCGTATCCGCGTAGGCCAGACCGGTCAGCGAGGAGAAGATGAACGTCCTGCGTGCCAGCTCCATCATCGGGTCGGGCAGCGGGGTTTCCATCATCCGCTTCAGTTCACTGCGGCTGATATGCCTTAGTTTAGGTGTTTCTTTCCTCTCGTATGCCACGTCCTCTATCGGATTGGCTCTTAGTATTTCCCGGTCCACGGCGATGTAGATGAGCCGGTTGAGCCAGCACAGGCAGTGGTTCACGTGTCCGTTCCTGTGTCCCAGCTCCTTCTTGAGAAAGACCTTGAACGATTCGGCGAACTCCTCGGTGATGTCCGAAAAGGTGATGTCCTTCATCCCGCGGGATTCGATGAACTGCCTGAGGTTGAGCTGGGTGGTCTTCGACTGGCGGTAGGTGGAAGTGGAGTTGATCTCCTTGGAGCGGACCCTGAGCCGTTCGCGTTCCACCTCTCCGGCCTGCAGGAGGTATTCCGGTACGGAATTGGCGCCTGACACGGTGGTCTTGAGCAGTTCGGCCGTGACCACTCCCTGGTTCCTCAGCAGGTTCCCGTACGCCTCTTCCAACCGGCTGCGGAAGGCGGCAAGGCGGTTGTTCTCCCTGGCTGTTTTGATTTCACACTTCTTGCTGTCCCAGTCCCCGGGTTTGCAATAGACGCCTGTCGTGACTGCCGATTTCTTTCCGTCGATGCTGATCCGGCAGAGGACGGCGGTCGTGCCGTCCGATTTCACCTTGTTACGGTTGATGTAGAATAAGAGCTTGAATGTACTGCGCATGATAATGATTGTTTAGGGATTAAAGGATAAGTTTCAAATCGCGGGTTGCCTCGACGAACCTGTCCATGTCCTCGAACAGCTTCTTCGGGGTTACGCGCGCGTATATCTGGGTGGTCTTTATGTTGGAGTGTCCCAGCATTTTGCAGATGGTCTCTATCGGCACTCCCTCCTCGAGCGTGACCAGCGAGGCGAAAGAATGCCGTCCCATGTGGTAGACAAGGTCCTGGCTCAGCCCTGCCATCAGGCGCAGGGATTTCATATTGGCCCTGAGCGTGTGGTAGTCCTGCGGCGGGAAAAGAGTCTCGCGGGTATCGTCCCGGTATTTCTCAATCAACGCGACGGCTTCCGGAAGCAGCTTGACACGTCCGAGGTAGTCGGTTTTCTTTCGCTGGTATTTCAGCCAGAGGCTGCCCTCGTCATCCCGGAAGAGGTTCTTCCGGGTGATGCTTACCGCATCGGCATAGGCGGTGCCGGTGTAACAGGCGAAGAGGAAGAGGTCCCGGGTGATGACATGTGACCTGCGTTTTTCCGGTATCTCCAGATCACGCAGCTTCTCGAAATTCTCACGGCTGAGTGCTTTCGGTGTTGTCTCCTTCTGCTTGGGCAGCTTGAAGTGGCAGAAATGGTATTTCTCCGAGTGGCCCTCCTTGTAGGCGATGCGGCAGATCTTTTTCAAGATGGCCAGGTAGCCGCGAAGCGTGTCCACGGCATATCCCTTTTCCAGAAGGATGAAATCCTGATAGTCGCGGATGAACTGCTCGTTGAGCTGCCCGAAGACAAGGTCCGGAACCTTGAATTTCGCCTTGATGAATTCGGAAAGCGTGCGGTAGGTGAAGAGGTAGGTCGAGAGTGTGGTGGGCGCACGGTCCACACCGACACGGGCCTTCATTTCCCCGTTATGCCGGTCGAGAAGTTTGAGCAGGGTCATCTGCATGCCCGCATTGCCCTGGAACATGTCCCTGACCGCGGCGGCATCGAAATCCCTTTTTCTTTCCATGAGGGAATTGAAGGCCGAGTGTACGGCAAGCAGCAGTCTTTCTATTTTTTCATTGGTCTCCACCGCTTCCCGGCTCTTGCCGTTCAGCCGGCTCTCACGCGCGTTCCACAGCCCGGGGGTGCAGGAGAGCTTGCAGCTGAACTGCGCCATCGTGCGGTTGAGGGTGATCCGTCCCATGATCGGGGCTTTGCCGGTCTTGTCCGGCTCGCTCTTTTTCAGGTAGAGCAGCACCTTGAATTTTTCCACTTTCATAACGCTCTTTTTTAGGTTGTAAAAATACTCCTTTGAAAAGCGTTCTTTGGCATGCAAAACATTGAGAAACAGTGAATACAAATCCGCTTTGTTCTTATCGGTAAAAATTCGGTTACCTGCCGTCGTTTCCGAAACAGGCGGCTAACAGTCTGGTAACTGAAACGTCGCAATATTTTGTTTTCTTTTGCAGGTCTGTCTGTTCTGCAATTCTCGCAAAATGCTTAATTATAAACGTTTTACGTTTAATTATCGTCATTCTGTTTTTTATTGCATTTCTAAATATTACTTACACTGCCCGTCATACCTGGGCTACGATGGCATACTATTGTGAGGTACATCCCGGTGTTATTTCCGAAGCGATGGGGCATTCTTCCATCACCGTGACGGAAACGTATCTGAAACCTTTCAAGAATAAGAAAATTGATGAAGCGAATGTAGCGGTTATTTCTTCCTTAAAGAAGGTCTATAGTGTAGGTAAGTTGTTGAATTAGAGAACTGTTACTTTGTAGGTAACGGGAAGAAAAGACGCTGCAAATATGGGTATATTTTGGAAAACATGCAAACAAAAATGATATTTTTTCTGATAAACTACTAAAAAAAGGAAACACACAGAATAAAACTGCGGATTTTTTGAGAAGAACACGGCCTGGTCTTTAATTTTTGCAAAAGATTTCCCTCCCCTCTGCCATCGTCTGAGAGCAGGGGTTAAAAATATTCTTTACTTATTCAATGAATGTAGTCCGCAGACGCCTCTGTCGGGGTGGAAAAGTACGCTTTCCCGTTACCTACAAAGTAACGGAAAGACAGACCACCAAGATGAGATGGATTATGAAATGACAGCAAACAAATTTTTTATTTATTAATTGTATAACATTTAATTTACTTTTATGAGAAAATGGACGTATTTGGTCGCAACCTTGCTAATGGCGGGTACGACAGCTACATTCACGGGATGTATTGATACCGATGAACCGGAAGGTATCGTTGATCTGCGGGGAGCAAAATCCGAACTGATTAAAGCACAGGCTGCGGTAAAACTGGTGGAAGTGGAATGGCAAAAAGCGCAAGTAGCTTATCAGGAACTGGTAAACAAATCTAAAGAATTGGATAATCAGTACAAAGAGTACGATGTTCAGATGCATGCTTTAGACGTGAAACTGAAAGAACTGGAAGTAGAACGCGCACAAGCTGCTACCGAACAAGCAAAAGCTGAGGCGGAAGCTAAGATTGCTGAAGCTAACAGAAACAAAGCTTACTGGGAAAATAAAATGGCTGAAGAAGCTGAAATCTTCAAAGCAGCTATGTTGAACTATCAGACTCAGACAGCACAGGCACAGGAAGCTTATGATAATGCAATGAAACTCATTGAAGCTGGAAAACTTCTGCTTTCTGATGGAGAAAAAGCAATTATTGATAAAGCACAGCAAAGACTTTATGTTGCTTCTGCTAGCCTGAACCAATATTACACTGCCTTAAAGACAGCTCAGGATAATTATTATGATGCATTGGTTAATCCTAATCTTCCGACATTAGCTAGCTTACAGGCTGAATTGAAGTTGGCACAGATTGCAGTTGAAAAGGCAGAAATCTTATTGGATGAGAAAAATAATATGTTAGCTTTGGCAGAAGACTTTGATGCAGCTGCATGGGATGATAAGATCCTGGATCTGAAGAAGAAGAAATCTGAATATGAAAGTGAAAAGAGCAAAGCTGATGTTGAGATCGCTACTATTAAGACTTCCGCAGATTATAAAGCTGCAGAACAAAAAGTAGCCGAAAAGATAAAAGCGCGTAAAGCTGCTAAAGAGGCATATGATAAAGCTGTAGCAGACTCTACAACACAGGTTAATACTCAGCTTGATATTGCAGCTTATAAATCTGAACCTATTAATGAAGGATTGAAGACATTATTTAGTAGTAGCAATGATTTTACATCTTTAGATGGATATACTGTTAGTACGGGTGTGTTTGATTATCCGGCTGTTCAGTATACACAAACTGAGTACAATGCTGATTTGAAAATAGAAGATGTAACAGCCAGAACTAGTCAGGCATCTCTTACTCTGATGAAAGTAAATGCCTGGATTGATGCTTTAGGTAAATATTCTGTAGACGAAAATGGAGTTGAATGGAATAAGTTGACTTTGGCAGAAAAAGAAAAGACAGCCAAAAATGCTAAAGAAAAATTTGAAAAGGATAAAGCTAACTGGGAAATTTCTGCAAAAGCGGTAAAAGGTACAGCAACTACAGTGCCAACTACTGATCTGAAAAAGGCGACAGATACTTATAATTCTTCTTATGCCGCAGTAGAATCTGCAGTAAAAGCTTATAATAGTGCATGGGATGCCGTATATCAAGCTGCTTATGATGATGCTGTAGAAAAAGAAAAAGCTTCGGTATTGGAGAAAACATACCGTGACAATATGATTACCGCATTGTCTCCTACTAGTAAGGCTGCATGGGATGCATTGACTCCTGCTGAACAAACTACCAGTAAACTGGAAGCTATATTGGACGATACAGTGAAACAAGCTAAAGCAAAGGCTGATGCTAATGCTACTTTGGCTGAATGGCTGAAACTTGATCAGACTGTTGCTGAATTGGCTGCCAAAGGTGAAGCTGCAGGAAATCAAGCTCTTGCCGATGATAAAGATAAGAAAGTAGAAAAGGCTAAAGCTGCATTGGTTAAAGCTGCTGGAGAGGCTGCTACTGCTGTTGCTAAGGTGGCTCCTGCAATTAGTACTTATTCTGCTCTTGCTGCTAATCCTTATGGTCAGATACTGGCTAATACAGTTAGTGTTGAAGATATGACAGGCAAAGATGCTTTCTATAAAGAAGAGGAAAAAGATGGTAAGAAAACTGGCCACATGCAGGCATTACGCTCTGATATTTCTGCAGATGAATTTACTAAATTAAGTGCAACTAAGTTAGATCGCAATACAGCTGAAGATGCTTTAGAGTATACTTCTGATGCTACTTTTGGTACTGTGATTCCTGGCGAAGACAGACTTGTTGAAGTAACAGAAGCAATGGTCCGCGCTTATATTAAGCAGAATAATAGTGCTGTTTTGACTGACTTTGGTACTTTGGGAGCTATGATGGCTGCTAATGACGATGTACAGACTTGCAAAGATATGATTGCTGCTGCCGATTTGATTAAACCATTGAAGGCTCAAATGGAAGGTGTACTTGCTGATCTGAATGCAGAAATAAATACGAATACTGCTTTAATGGATCCGTTTATTGCAAAAGCTGACGAAACTCGTATTGCTCTGAAGACTGCTAAAGAAGAGGTGAAGAAAGCACAAGAAGAACAAGATGCTTTGACTGCTGAAGCTGAGGCCAATAGTAAGAAGTTTGCTGAATTGATCCAAGATTACATTGGCTTGATCAGTGTTGTTCAAGATCAGATTGATGGTATCAACGGTGGTGTTGTCACTGGTTCTGTGGTAACTGTAGAATCTGTTCTGAATTATTGGAAGAATCAAGTTGCTACTCAGGAAAAATCAGTTGAAGAAGCTAAACAGAAGGTTACTGCAGCAGAAAAGAGCATTGAACTGTTCAACAAGGGTGAATACAAGGAAGCTTATGTAATAGAACAGAAGAAACTTGCTTTGGAAACAGCTCAAGAAGCTTATGATGTAGCGAAAGCAATCTATGATACTGCTCTTGCACAAGTTAAATCCGTATTGGAAACCTTGAGTAAGTAATTTCTTAATCACGTAAAAGTAACAAAATGATAAAGAAACTATGCACATTACTTTTGCTGACCTGTATAACAGCTGCGCCTTCATTGGCGCAGCGTTACAGCAGCAGTGATGATGCGTCGTTTGCTCCGAAGAAAGGACAGTGGCAGGTTTCGGTTTTACTTGGTAGCGGAAAGTTCTTCAATGAGAACACCTCTTATCTGCTTCCCAAGTTCACCAACACCGAAGGAGTCGTCGGACTTCCCAATGGAGGAACGGATAACTCCGGTGACCTGAACCGCTATCTGAATATCGGTAGTCTGAATAATAATAGTCTGGTCAATATAGCCGGAATCGAAGGCAAGTATTTTCTGTCTGACAACTGGGACATCAATTTCCAGTTTAGCATGAACATCAGCCTGACTCCCAAGAAAGACTATGTAGAAGGCGACAACAGTGTACCCGATATGATCATACCCGCGCAAAGTTATATCAATGCGCAGATGACTAATAACTGGTATACCTCTGTCGGCTCCAACTATTACTTCAAGACTCGCAACGAACGTATTCATCCATACGTAGGAGGCGCCCTTGGCTTCCAGATGGCACGCATTGAAACTACAGAACCATACACCGGCGATACCTATAAGGATAGCGATGATTCGGAAGAACTTCCTTCTCAGGTCTATACCGCAGGAAGCAAAGCCGGTCAGATGTATGGTCTGAAAGTAGCTGCCGTAGCAGGTATCGAGTATAGCATTGCCAAAGGATTTATTTTCGGGTTCGAGATGCATCCTTTAGCTTATCGCTATGATTTGATACAAATTTGTCCGAAAGGATTTGATAAGTACAATGTCAGTCACCATAACATCAAGATTTTCGAAATGCCTGTGGTGAAACTTGGCTTCAGATTCTGACGAACAATGATTATACAAATGTATAAATGAAAAGTGAAAGCCGCTCTGCTGGTATTGGCGGGCGGCTTTTCTTTCTTTTCAAGAAGAAATAAAAGTCCGATGAATAGATGTATAAGACTTTTGCCCTTTTTCATTGGGGTATTAGTATTGGGGAGCTTGCTCTCAAATAAAAGGTTACAGAATTGACGGTAGTGCGCCTCTGCCGGAATTTGAGGGTAAAATGGTTTACATGAAAGATGTTTCGACGGATGCCCCTGTTGACAGCGCAAGGATAATAAATGGAAAGTTTGCTTTTGCAGACACGACAAAAATAGAAAATCCGGTCATAAAGATACTTTCGATCCATGCCAGTAAAATGGGACTGGAATACCGTTTGCCTGTTGTGATTGAAAACGGTACCATAAAAGCGAGTATTGCCGATGTCGTTTGTACGGAAGGAACGATGCTGAACGAACGGATGCAGGATTTTCTTCTGGCTATAGATGCATATTCTGCTGCTTGTACGGATAAGCCGGTGGAACAGATAAAATCCGGTTTTTCGGAATTACTAAAGAGATATATCGAGATGAATAATGACAATGTAATTGGTACTTATATTCAGACGGCTTACCAGTCATCACTATAATACGATAAATATTCTTTTTCATTTCTATAATAAATAAGATATACGAATACAGAGATAATTAAATAAACAAGAGCTCAATCATAATAATCCTTCTCCTGATATCTTCCGGATTAATGCACTACTTCTTTATGAAGGGGATATCCATAAGACGAGAAACAAAGATGCGCCCTTGCGAAAGTCCGGATTTTTGTATTATTATGTTTCTAAGGACGTTCCTGTTCCCACATTTCCCCTTTTTCCCCAGGAACGTCCTTTTATTTTTCAACTAGGTTTGTATTTTTATTGTAAAGCACGGATACGTACTTCTATTTCTTTTTCGTTTTTTAATCCGTCCTTCACTTCATTGATATTCGTATCTCCGTAATGGTACGGATACAAAATATGTGGTTGAATGGTTTTTGCAGATTGTATAGCTTGTTCCGGTGTCATCGTATACGGTTGGTTGACAGGCAGGAAGGCTATATCGATATTCTTTATTTGTTTCATTTCCGGGATATCTTCCGTGTCTCCGGCAATGTAAATCCGGGTGCCGCCCACAGTGAGGATATATCCGTTGTCACGTCCCTTGGGATGGAATTTATCTCTACCGGGAGTTGTATTATAAGCAGGTACTGCTTCCAGTTTGATTTCGGGTGTAATTTGCAGTATATCACCATTTTTCATGGCTTGTCCTTTGTCCAGCATCTTCTGGCAATTCGGATTGGCAATAATTTTTGTATCCGGGGTTTCGATCGCAGCAATTGCTTTGGTATCGAAATGGTCATGGTGTTCATGTGTTATCAGGATATAGTCAGCTTTCGGTTGTTGTGTAAAGTCTGCGTAATCAGAGACTGGATCAACAAAAAACTTTTTTCCAGCATATTCTATTAACAAGCTGGCATGCTTAAAGAAAGTGATTTTCAGGCTTTTCCCGTTCTTGGTGGTAAACGAATCCGTTTCGAAGTTCTGCATCTTTGTGGTCAGATTAATTGAATGATTGAATAAACAGGAATAAGCAAATCCGTAAGAAAGGCACAGCGCGAGTGCTACTAATAAAATCTTTTTCATATCTATACAGAGTTTGGTTCCTTACAAAGATAAACATCTATAGCGATTTATCAGTTCATGATTAAACATATTCTGTTAGAAATTAACTTTCTTATTGAGAAGTAGGATGATAGGCAGTAAATAAGAAAGGGATGAAGCATTGGTGAAAAGAGAAAGGCACAGAATCAAAATGTCCTGTGCCTTTGCTGTTTGTTATCTGATAGTAATCAGCTTTTACGCATTCAACGCTTGCTCAATATCCGCAATGATATCATCCGCATTCTCGATACCTACGGACAAACGGATTAAGTCGGGACGTACACCTGCTTCCATCAGCTGCTCATCCGACAACTGGCGGTGAGTATGGCTGGCGGGGTGAAGCACACAACTACGGGCATCAGCTACGTGAGTCACAATAGCGATAAATTCTAATGAATCCATAAACTTGATAGAGACATCACGTCCGCCTTTCAGTCCGAAGGAGATCACTCCGCAGGAACCGTTCGGCATATATTTCTGTGCCAGTGCATAGTATTTGTTATCCGGCAGGCCGCAATAGTTAACCCAGGCCACTTTCTCGTTCTTAGAAAGATATTCTGCTACTTTCTGAGCGTTACGGCAATGCTGAGGCATACGCAGGTGCAGTGTTTCGAGTCCAAGATTCAGTAAGAAAGAATTTTGCGGGCTTTGGATACTGCCGAGGTCACGCATCAGTTGTGCAGTTGCTTTGGTGATGTAAGCACCTTTGCCGAATGCTTTTGTATAGGTCAGACCATGATAAGATTCGTCCGGTGTACAGAGTCCGGGGAATTTGTCTGCATGGGCATCCCAGTCGAAGTTGCCGCTGTCGACGATACAGCCACCTACGCTTGTTGCGTGTCCATCCATGTACTTGGTAGTAGAATGAACGATGATGTCTGCTCCCCATTCGAAAGGACGGCAGTTGATAGGAGTCGGGAATGTATTGTCTACAATCAAAGGTACTCCGTGACTGTGTGCGATACGGGCAAACTTTTCGATATCCAGCACTTCGAGAGAAGGATTGGAGATTGTTTCTCCGAACAGTGCTTTTGTATTAGGCTGGAAAGCTGCCGAGATTTCTTCTTCGCTGGCATCCGGATTAACGAATGTAACGTCGATGCCGAGTTTCTTCATGGTGACACCGAACAAGTTGAATGTTCCTCCGTAGATGGCGGATGAACAAACGAAATGATCTCCTGCCTGGCAGATATTGAAAATGGCATAAAAGTTGGCTGCCTGGCCGCTGGATGTAAGCATAGCAGCTACACCACCTTCAAGGGCGGCAATCTTGGCGGCAACCGCGTCATTAGTCGGGTTTTGCAGGCGGGTATAAAAATAACCACTGTCTTCCAAATCGAAAAGGCGTGCCATTTGTTCGCTGGTATCGTATTTGAAAGTTGTACTCTGATAGATGGGCAGCACACGCGGCTCACCCTTTTTAGGCGTCCATCCGGCCTGTACGCACAGGGTTTCGGGTTTGAATTGTTTTGCCATAATGATATAGGGTTTTAAGTTTTATTGCCAAAAAAAGTTTTAACGGGGCAAAAGTAGGGAAAATAATTGTATTTTTGTCCTGTTTATAAGTGAAATGATACTGATAAGGTAGTAGTCGAATATGAAAAAAAGATTCTATATTCTTTTATTAATTAGTTTTCTTCTTTCGTTGGCTGATGTGCAGGCGCAACAAAAAGCTACTCCGAAAGCAGGTGAGGGGATTTCTACTTTTTTGCTGCGGCACAACCGTGCTCCAAAGAAATATTATGATGATTTTGTGGAACTGAATAAGGCAAAGCTGGGGAAAGGGAATGTGTTGAAGCTGGGGGTAACGTATACTATTCCTCCTGTCAAGAGATCGGCGGCGGCTGATAAAGAGACACCGGCAAGAAAACAATCCTCAAAGGCTTCGAAAATAGGAACCACTCTTCATGAACCTCTTTTCGGTAAGCAACTGGCGAATGTAAAGGTCACTTCCAACCGACTGGCAGGTGCCTGCTTCTATGTAGTCAGCGGGCATGGCGGTCCTGATCCGGGAGCCATCGGACGGGTAGGGAAGCACGAACTTCACGAAGACGAATATGCCTATGACATTGCACTTCGTCTCGCCCGGAATCTGATGCAGGAAGGGGCGGAAGTGCATATCATTATTCAGGATGCCAAAGATGGTATCCGTAATGACGCTTACCTCTCTAACAGCAAGCGTGAGACTTGTATGGGCGACCCGATTCCATTGAATCAGGTACAGCGTCTTCAGCAGCGTTGCAATAAAATCAATGCTCTTTATCGGAAAGACCGTCAGAACTATACTTACTGCCGCGCTATCTTCATTCATGTAGACAGGCCGCAGCAAAAAAAAGCAGACGGATGTCTTTTTCTATCATTCCAATAAGAAAGCCGAAAGCAAACGGCTGGCAAACAATATGAAAGATACGTTCGAATCCAAATATGGAAAGCATCAGCCGAACCGCGGCTTTTCCGGAACGGTGAGCGGACGCAATTTATATGTACTTTCACACACTACCCCCGCTTCTGTTTTTGTCGAACTGGGGAATATACAGAATACATTTGACCAGCGGAGACTGGTGATGGATTCCAACCGTCAGGCCCTTGCCAAATGGTTGATGGAAGGCTTTCTGAAAGATTTTAAAGGGAGAAAATAAACTTCAATCTCTTTTTTTCGTGAACAAAACGAAAATCGGGATGTTATATATGTGCAAATCGCCTGATGACTGCTTGTAGGTATGCGAATATATATGAGTCAGTGAATATGCCTCCCCGGCATAACAGGAAGATTGCATAGTAGTTTTGTCGTGTTTTATTTTGTGTTTGTGTTGTGACGGTGCTGCGATGTGAATCGGGGTACCGTTTTTTTTGTTAAAAAGTCGTCTTAACTTCATTTTTTTCAGAACTCTTGTGAACAAAATCCGAATTGGTGCGTTATTTATTATGCAAATCGCCTGATAAAGCTTCTTATGGGTATGCGAATATAGATAAGTCAAGCAAGGTATGCCTCCCCGGCATTACAGGTAAGATTGCATAGTAGTTTTGTCGTGTTTTATTTTGTGTTTGTGTTGTGACGGTGCTGCGATGTGAATCGAGGTGCCGTTTTTTTGTTATAACCGCTTTGGGGGTATAACCAGGGATTATCCGACATAATAAAATTCTGTGATTCAGTCTGCCGGAAAATGTCTTCCTTTGCAAAAAAGAAATAATTTAGTATCACTTAAATCAAATCATTTATGTTCAATGAAAAGAGAAGCAGCATGCTGCACGGTGTCCTGTTGATAGCATTATTTTCTTGTGCTGCGTTTTATATTGGCGAGATGTCTTTTGTAAGAAGTATTTCTTTCAGTCCGATGATTGTCGGTATCATTTTGGGTATGCTTTATGCCAATAGTCTGCGAAATCACCTTCCGGAAACGTGGGTGCCGGGTATCCAGTTTTGCTCGAAGAAGATTCTGCGTATCGGTATCATTTTATATGGCTTCAGATTGACTTTTCAGGATGTGATGGCTATCGGGTTGCCGGCTATGCTGATCGATGTGATTATTGTGGCGGTGACTATTTGTGGCGGTATCTATCTTGGTAAATTGCTGAAGATGGACCGTGGAATCGCATTACTTACTTCCATCGGAAGTGGAATTTGTGGAGCCGCCGCCATTCTGGGGGCTGAATCGACCATCAAGGCAAAGCCATATAAAACGGCTGTATCCGTGTCTACTGTCGTGATTTTCGGTACTATTTCCATGTTTCTGTATCCTTTCTTGTACCGGAACGGATTTTGTGCACTGACTCCCGATCAGATGGGAATTTATACGGGGGCTACCCTGCATGAGGTTGCCCATGTAGTAGGTGCCGGAGACGCGATGGGAAACGGTATTTCGGATTCTGCCATCATAGTGAAAATGATTCGTGTGATGATGTTGGTTCCTGTGCTTCTGATTACTACCTATCTGGTGGCGAGAGCGCGGAAAAGACAAGTGCAGAAAGGGCAGAAGTTTCAGAAGATTGCAGTGCCCTGGTTTGCAATAGGTTTTATGGGTGTCATCGCTTTCAATTCTTTTGATTTGCTTCCTGCGCAGTTGGTGGCAGGTATTAACACACTGGATACCTTTCTGCTGACAATGGCTATGACGGCACTCGGAACAGAAACAAGCATCGATAAATTCAGAAAGGCCGGAGCCAAACCTTTCGTACTGGCTCTTTTACTTTATGTGTGGCTGGTGGTCGGAGGATATTTCCTTGTGAAGTATCTCACTCCTTATCTGATGTAAGGGAAAAACGTCTTCTTGCAAAATACTTATTATCACTTTCACCGCAAATTGTACAATCTTAGACGGATAAATTAAGTGTCAGTCATTGAGAACTTCCCATTTTATCTGTATGATAGATACAATTTGTGGCGAAAGTGATGCGTTTCATCCGGGCAGGCTATATTTATCGCTTTTCTTTCGGATAGTTAGGACCGTAAAGCATCGTTTTTTTGCGGACAACCAATTGACCGTCTTTCACAAATTCCTCTCCCCGTTCACTGAGGTGGCGGATCATTTCTGCACGCATTCCTGTCAGCAGCTTTTTATATTTCTTGTCGTTCACAGCATTGTGCAGTTCTTTAGGATCTTTGGCAAGGTCAAACAATTGCTCTTCACCTGTATAGAAGTACCAGATATATTTAATCTTTCCGTCGGTCAAGGCACACCAATAGTTGTCATCACTGTAGCAAGTGGCATGTTCCAGGTCGATGTATTTGCGCCATTCCGTTTCTGTGCCTTTAGCCAGAGATAGCAGAGAGCGTCCGTCTATGTCGGTGGGAACGGAGGTTCCCGCTATTTCGAAGAAAGTTGGTAGCAGGTCACGGAGTTCTACGGGATTATCCACCTTGCCGGGAACGACTTGCGCTTTGGCTGGCCATTTAATAATATAAGGTATGTGCGTAGATCCTTCATACGGGTAAGTCTTTCGCCAGTGGTAGTGATCTCCCATCATATCTCCATGATCGGAAACGAAAATGATAAGGGAATTATCATACATTCCCTTGTCTTTTAAGGTCTGGAGGACACGCCCTATCTGTTCGTCTATGAAAGTGATGTTGGCATAATAATAGCGTTTGGAGTGACGTGCATATTCATTTCCGAAGTTGCCGTAGGGAGCATCTTTGGCTGCTTTTTCGGGGTCCAGTTCTTTGGCATATTTCCCACACCACTCACCAATGACGGGATCGGGAACCTGCGCATCCTTATACATGTCGAGAAAGCGTTGAGGCGGGTCGTACGGGCTGTGGGGACGGGCAAAGGAAACTTTCAAGAATAAGGGCTGATTGCCGTTATCATAATTCTGTATCATCTGACAAGCCATTTCACCGGTCCAATAAGTAGGGTGCAGACTTTCTTTCAGTTTATAGGTAGCTGCTCCGTGATCGTTCCATCCGATTCCGGTTTCATCCGGGTTCTTTCCCGGTGCCTGTATTTGAAACCATAAGCGATAGTCACTGATGAAATTCGGATCTTCCCGGCGTCCGCTTTCATCCAGCAGCGTTCCTTCGAAACCGTGTTTGATTCGTTGCGGATGCCAGTGCATTTTTCCGATACCGAAGGTATAATATCCGGCATCTTTCAGCATCTGAGGCATTTCGTGGTTGTACTTGGGGGCAACTTTACCGTATCCTAACAAGCCATGATGCCAGGGAGACTGTCCGGTCAACAGTCCGGCACGGGCAGGGGTACTGCTGGGACACGAAGAATATCCGTTCATAAACAACGTTCCTTCGCTTGCCAAAGCGTCCAGATGGGGGGAGATAAGAGATTCATTACCCATGCATCCCATGGCGTCGCCACGTTGCTGATCGGTCATAATTAAGATAATGTGCGGTTGTTTTTGTGCATAGGCCAAAGATGAGCACAATCCGGCCGTGACGGCAAATGTACATTTCAGGTTAATCATATTTTCTGGTTTTTCATAATGTAATACTGCAAAGGTATAAAGTTTTATCTATTTTGCGTGAAAGCATTTCTGCTTTTTATATGAAAAAAAGAAACTGTTTCAGAAACAGGTGGGGGCACCTGTACTGAAACAGTCTCTTTTATTATAGGTAATCGCCTATAACTTATAAAGGCATATTTCCATGTTTTTTAGGCGGATTCGTCTGCATCTTGTTCTCTGTCATTTCCAGTGCCTGGATCAGACGTTTGCGGGTTTGTCTCGGATAGATGATTTCGTCGATGAATCCCAGTTCGGCAGCCTGGTAGGGAGTGGCAAACTTTTCCTTGTAGGCTTCCAGTTCTTTACCTTTTGTCTCTGCATCCGCTTTGCGGAACAGGATGTTTACCGCACCTTCCGCACCCATGACTGCGATTTCCGCACTCGGATAAGCGAAGTTCACATCTGCACCTGTCTGTTTGGAGTTCATCACAATATATGCGCCGCCGTATGCCTTGCGGGTAATGACTGTCAGTTTGGGAACGGTAGCTTCGGCAAACGCATAAACGATTTTAGCACCGTGGCGGATGATACCGTTGTTCTCCTGCGTATATCCGGGAAGAAATCCCGGCACATCTTCGAAAGTAATCAACGGAATGTTGAAACAGTCGCAGAAACGGATGAAACGGCTTGCCTTGTCGCTGGCGTCAATGTCGAGAACACCGGCAAGGTAGGCCGGCTGATTGGCGACAATACCAACCGAACGGCCTGCCAGACGTGCAAAACCGATGATGATATTCTTTGCGAAGTTAGTCATTACTTCGAAGAAATAGCCGTTATCTACTACCCGTTCGATGATATCCTTCATGTCATATGGTACATTCGGGTCTGCGGGGACGATGGTGTCGAGTACGGCATCTTCACGGTTGGTTTCGTCAGTACAGTTCTGCTTTTTCGTTTCGTCCATATTATTCTGAGGCAAGAAGGAAAGCAGTTCGCGAATGCTCATCAACAGTTCTTCTTCGGTATTGCACATAAAGTGAGTGACACCGCTTTTGCTGCTGTGTGTCATGGCACCGCCCAGTTCTTCTTTGCTTACCTCTTCGTGAATCACAGTCTTTACCACATCCGGACCTGTCACAAACATGTGACTCTTTTCTTTCACCATAAAGATGAAGTCGGTAAGGGCAGGAGAGTAGCAGGCGCCTCCGGCACACGGACCAAGAATAGCTGAAATCTGAGGAATCACTCCGCTTGCCATTGTGTTCTGATAGAAAATATCCGCATAGCCGGAAAGGCTTTCAATTCCTTCCTGAATACGTGCGCCACCGGAATCATTCAGCGCAATTATCGGAGCACCGTTCTTCAATGCCAGTTGCTGCACTTTCACAATCTTTTTCGCGTTCGAAGCGGACAGTGAACCTCCGTAGACAGTAAAGTCGTAGGCATAAACAAATACCTGGCGCCCGTCAATCTTTCCGTAACCGGATACGATGCCGTCTCCCGGAATCTTGTTTTTGTCCATGCCATAGTTGGTGCAGCGGTGAACCATCAACTTGTCCAGTTCAACAAAAGTACCTTTGTCGAGCAGCATTTCGATGCGTTCGCGGGCAGTCATCTTTCCGCTTTCGTGTTGCTTTTCAATCTTTTCCACGCCCCCACCGAGGGAAGCGATGCGGTCACGTTCCTGAAACATGGCGTATGCTTTATTTATTTCTTCCATGATGCAATCCGTTTTTAGTATTATATAATCGGCTCTAATGTTATTAATGTCTGGTCACCGGTGATGTTGTCGCCTTCCTGAACCAGAATTTCCTTGATGCGGCAATCGGAAGTCACTTTGTAGTTGCTCTGCATTTTCATGGCTTCGATGACGATGACGGTATCTCCGGTCCTCATTTCCTGCCCTGCCGTAACAGGGATTTTCACCACCTTTCCCGGCATTGGGGAAGTGATACGGTCGTTCTGTTCGTCTTCACCTTTCTTGCGCATACGCAGATACTTTGCCTGGCTGTCCACGATTTCAACATTGAAACTGCTATAATGCGTATTTACCTTATAGCTTTTACCGTTTTCGCGGCGAATCAGTTGTGCGTTTGCGCTGCGACCGTCCATCAGAATATTGCAGGTGCCATTTTCGGCCATCACAACATCTGCTTCAAACGGTTTTCCGTCAATGGTAAGTACCACTTTGTTGTCTTCCTTGCTGACGAGTTCTATTTCCGCTACGCGGTCTCCTATATGAATTTCCATAATTGAATGCTGTTTTTAGTTTAGATACGAAGTACACCTTTGTGCAAACCGAATTCTTTCCATTTGCTGATGGGACGGTTGTCCGTTGCGTCACCTCTGTTTTCTTCAAGATTCATCAGATAATCCATGTAGGCAGCAATCATGGCAATGTTTTCGGCACGTTCGCTGGTGCGCATGATACATTGTTGCAGATGCTCGCCGTTCTTGGTGATAAAGCCTGTGTCGTAATGGCCTTCCACAAAGTCCGGAGTGTCCATGATGGCACGCAGGTAGCTGATGTTGTTCTTTACCCCTGTCAGTTTATACTCATGGAGTACGCGGCGCATCCGTTCGATGGCATATTCGCGGTTAGTAGCCCATACGATCAGTTTGCCGATCATCGGGTCATAATAGATCGGGATTTCATATCCTTCGTAAACGTAACTGTCGATACGAACACCGATTCCGTTCGGTTCTGTAATCTGCTTGATGATTCCCGGGCTCGGCATGAAGTTCATTTCCGTGTCTTCGGCACAAATACGGCATTCGATGGCATGGCCGCGCTGTTGGATATCTTTCTGTTTCAGCTGGAGCACTTGGCCGTCGGCAACTTTGATCTGCTCTTTCACCAAGTCCACTCCGACCACTTCTTCCGTAATCGGATGTTCTACTTGCAGACGGGTGTTCATTTCGAGGAAGTAATAATTGCGATGCTTATCAACCAAGAACTCAATCGTGCCTGCACCGATATAGTTGACCGCTTTGGCGGCGGCTACCGCCTTTTCACCCATGTCTTTACGTAGTTCGGGAGTCACGAAAACCGATGGCGTCTCTTCTACAATCTTCTGGTTGCGGCGCTGTACGGAACATTCGCGTTCGCACAGGTGAATCACGTTTCCGTGTTTGTCGCCCAGAATCTGAAATTCAATGTGATGAGGTTCTTCCACGAACTTCTCCAGATAAACGGTATCGTCGCCAAACGAAGAAAGTGACTCGCTTTTGGCAGTCGTATAAGCCTCTTCCACCTCTTCCGCACTGTGGATAAGGCGCATACCTTTTCCGCCGCCGCCCATAGATGCTTTCAGCATCACCGGGTAACCGATCTTGTTGCAGAGTTCTACGGCTTCTTCCACACTTTTCAGATTCTCCTGTGTGCCGGGAACGACAGGGACTCCTGCCTCGATCATTTTAATACGGGCGGATATCTTGTCGCCCATTGCCTCCATCGTTTCGGGGTCCGGTCCGATAAAAATAATATTTTCTTCCTGACAGCGTCGGGCGAAAGTCGCGTTTTCGGACAGGAAACCATATCCCGGATGAATAGCGTCTGCATGGCATTCCTTTGCCACTTCGATGATTTTTTCTATATTCAGATAACTCTCTTTGGATGCTGCCGGTCCTACGCAATAAGCTTCGTCTGCATAGAGCACGTGCTTCGCGGTCCGGTCTGCTTCGGAGAAAATAGCGATACTCGTTATCTCCATCTCCCGGCAGGAGCGCATCACCCTTATGGCAATTTCACCGCGATTGGCTACTAAGATTTTTTTTATCATACTTTACTCAATTAAGTACATACTTATTTAATGCCTTCCCATCTTCACAGACATAGTCCATCCGACAGAAACACAGTATTTTCTTGATTTGGGGCTTAACAAATGATGTTCTTTCTCCTAACCCACGAGGCAGAAGAACGCTTTACGCGAAGTGGCAGGTCTTCTGACTGACTCTTGTCTTATAGTGCCTTCCCGAAATAACATCAGTGGCGATAAATTAGTTCATTAATAAGACATTGTATAGAGCTTCACAGCAGCGGGACTGTACGGGATTTACACCCGATTCCCTTTTAATCGTTGTCCGTTGGACACGGACTCCGAACCATTTCGGGGGGCAAAGATAAATAAATATTGAATACTGTGTTCTGTTTTTGCACGAAAGTTTCAGTTTTGTGCAATGAATGCTCCGGCAGATTTCCTCTCCTTTACTTTTCCAATAGAACTAAATCTCTGTGTATTAATGTTTATGTGTTAAACCTTCCCCTTTTTGTATTGTTAAGACTCCCACTAATTAATTAAAAGGAGAATCGATATGAAAGAAAAGAAAATAGCTCGTGATACGAGAAACAGAGAGAAACTGGCGGGTGATGACTGGGTAATGGCAGAATTTTATGCAACGTGGTGTCCTCACTGCCAGCGTATGCAGCCTTTGATAAAAGAGTTCAAGAAAGAGATGGAAGGGATAGTCGAGGTAGTACAGGTAGACGTAGACGAGGAAAGTGATCTCGCTAATTTCTATACCATTGAATCCACTCCCACATTCATTCTTTTCAGAAAAGGTGAACAGCTCTGGAGACAATCCGGCGAACTGACGCTGGAAAGATTGGGAAGAGCAGTCAAGGAGTTTAAATCTTGAAAAAGTATTAATAAAAAGGGATGTTTTTCTATGAAAGTTTTAAATCGTGTTATAAAACATACTTTTTTATTTGGATAATTTGCTAATAACACAGAAGTACGTATCTTTGCACTGTGTTTTTCATAGTATTAGATTTAAGGTTAACAAAGGTTGGAGCAAGGCGTTGCTCCTTTTTTTATGCCCGTATCCCGGCTTTCTGTTCAGAGTGGTCTTTATTTCGCCAGCCTCAGTTCGTATAGACAAGCCTGTACTTCCTCCGGACTGCCTGTATGTTTTCCCTCGTCATCCGATAGTTTGATGCATTCTCTCCATTCCTGATTGACATTCATTTTGCATTGCGTGAGTTTCATGACAATGTTGGAAGGGGCAAATCCTGTATCATTCGTAAGATTGGTACCGATTCCGAAGGAACAGCGAATCTTGTCCTTGCAGTATTCCTGAATTTCCAGTGCCTTCGTGAAGTCGAGAGCGTTGCTGAAGACGATTGTTTTGGTAGTGGCATCAATGCCCAGTTCTTTATAGCGGGCTACCAGCTTATCGATAAAATCAAACTCATTGCCGGAATCGCAGCGCACTCCGTCGAATAGCTTGGCCTGCTTGCGGCTGAGATTGCTCAGGAATATTCCTGAAGTATAAGTGTCGGACAGCGCAATGCCCAAATCTCCGTCATATACATTCACCCAGTTTTCGAGCGCCATATAGTTGGCGTGCTTATATCCGAACTGTGCCCCATGAAACATGAACCACTCATGCGGATGAGTTCCCATCATTTTCATGCCGTACTTCATGGCAAAATAGCAGTTGGAAGTTCCGGTACAGTATTTGGCCGTATCATTCAGCCGTTTGATCACCGTCTCCTGCACGTCGATTGAGAATCTTCTCCGCGTGCCGAACTCCGAGAAGCGGAGCTGGTGCTGATTGGACAATTCCACTTTCTCCGACAATTTGCAGAGTATCTCGCTCATATCGGGTACATTGCCGAAAAACTTGTTTTTGATTTCGGATACGATGGCGAGCAGCGGTACTTCATACAGTGTGACTTTATAAAGAAAATCGCTGACTTCAATATGCAGCCGGCCCGTTGTGTCCAGATGAATATCGATCTTGTCCGGATCAAAACGGAAAGAAGACAGCCATTCCCAATAGACTCTAGGAAGAAACCGGCAATTGCGTGTCATGTATTCCAGTTCCTCTTCCGTAAGTCTCAACCGGCTGAGTTTGTTGAATTCGCTTTTGAGCGCTTCCAGAAACTCTTCGGTATATTCAGTTTCGTTTCTGTCGTTGAAACTGAAAGTGCCCATTGCGTAAGGGAATAATTTGATATAAGCGTACGAGGTGGTAAACTTATAGAGGTCTGTATCCAGTAGTGTTCTTACAATCATGCCGTTTATTCTTTATATGTAAAACGTCGTAAAGTTAGCATTTGTTGAACAATCCTACTGATTAATTGGCAATAATTCCTTCTTTTAGTAAGTTAATCCCACTTTTAGGGTGTTTTCGCTTTCTATAGCGGTGATGCTTCAACAAAATAGGCGAAAAAATACTTTTTTTATGAATAAGCTTCTTTATAACCAATCAATTATTGCTGTAAACCGTAAGACGCAAAATACGTATATGATTATTATACAGTATGATACGGATTACTATATTCTCAATCATTCTCATGGTGATGAGAAAAAATTCTCACCACTATGAGAAAAGTTTCTCATCGCATTGAGAAAAAGTTCTCACTGCAATGAGAATTTTTTCTCGAAGGCATGAGAATTTTTTCTCGTTAAAGAGAGAACGGATGCTTATAGTAATAACCTGCTCATAGTTGCAGCCTTTTATTTACTTTGTTTATTGGATATGAATGGTTATACTCTTGACGATATGCAGTGCTGTGGTAAGTGAAGAGGTATTGGTCACGATCTTTCCGTTGCTGCCATCGGGGCTGCTGTGTCCGATTAGCGGGGAAAAAGGGACTTTTTATTTGTTAATTAGAAAAAACGGCTTTGGAGTATGCTGAGGGAGACGAGAAAGAGAATAAATGGACAGTACATCTGGCTTTATGAAGGTGTGTCAAAAGTAACTAAACTCCCCTCTTCAGGAAGGAAGAGTGGCTGAAAGCCGGAGTGGTAGGTATGCTGTATGGTTGAATATCAATAGCTTGTGTGCTCACCTACCACCTCCTCCTACGGGTACTCCTCTTCCCGAAGGAGGAGAGTGTGGATACAACTGACTTTTTAGTCAGCCTCAGTTTAGTTACTTTTGATTTTTGACACACCTTCATCGTTCTTATGATAAAAAGCAGGATGTACTGTCCGGGGTATATTTATGATAATTCAACGGTAGGATTGTGAATGGTTAAGCCACCGTCTACCACAATCGTCTGTCCGGTGATGTATCGTGCATCGTTGGAGGCCAGGAATGCAATAGTGGCGGCAACGTCTTCGGGTTCTCCCAAATAAGGCGTGGCGCATTGTCCCAGAAATATATTGCGTACTTCTTCGTTCAGATTGTCCAGTGCGGCAGGGGTAAGAACCAGTCCCGGTGCTACGGCATTGCAGCGGATATTTTTCTTTCCCATTTGGGTGGCGATATATTTGGTCAGATTGATGACACCTGCTTTGCTGGCTCCGTAGAGAGTGCCGTTGGCGTCGGCTGTCAGTCCGCTTATAGATGCTACGTTTACGATATTTCCGCCTCCGTGAGTGGTCATGATGGGAATGACCTGCTGAGAAAGATACATCGTGCAGCAAAGGTTCAGATGGAATACTTCGTCGAAGTAATCGATATCCAGCTTTTCAATATTCAGATCACGTTTGGGGTCGGTTCCGCCTACGTTGTTTATAAGTACGTCTATCTGACCGTATTCCTTCATGGCGAAATCAACCAGTTCTTTACAGCTTTGGAGTTCGGTGGCGGAGAAATAGATGGGACGCACGTCGGCCCCTGCTTGAGTGAGTTCGGCGGCAAGCTTGTCGGCCCTTTCCTGCGAAAGATCGGCGATGACTACTTTTCCTCCTTCGGAGACGATGCGGCGTGTGGTTGCTTCGCCAATGCCACCGGCAGCACCGGTGATGACGACTACTTTGTTTTCAAATCTTTTCATATATGTTGAGAATTTGATGATTACCTTCCTCTAATTAACAGCTAATGAATGGATTTGTTGTTGCCTGTAAACTCTTATTAATAGGAATCGGCAACAGATTCGAAAACTTTTGCATCTCATTCAGTTTTATGGGCTAAATATTTAAGAAGACTGCTAAATGTTAACATGAAGTTGCTTATTTGTTAATGCGGTTCTGATTCTATTAAACCATGTTATAAGATGTCCCGTTTTAGCCGGAAAATTTGGAGATGAGGCAAAAGTCCGTATCTTTGTACTGTGTTTTTCATAGTATTAGATTTAAGGTTAACAAAGATTGGCTGTCTGGGATAGATAGCCTTTTTTTTGCTCTTATGCGAAGGAATTATTTGGAGTCCGGGCGTGATTCAGAATAATGAATATTGATTGTTTCGCAGACTTTTCATTTCCCGTTCCTTCACTACATCATCTTCTGCCGGATGCCCGATCAGCAAAGGCGAATTCCTGTCATGTTTCTTAGTGTTATATTCCACACTGTTGTAATTGCCTTTGATGGCGTAACAATAGATGCATCCGTTGAGGCAACTTTCATAAGTGCCTATGTCGATACTTTCAATGCAATTGCAGACATTCCGCTGATTTTTGTCTTTTTTGGCAAGGAGGGGGTAGCCGGTGATTCTTTCGATCAGTTCTTTGTCGATACACAGTCCGGCAGGGATTCCCAAATGTCTCAGATCAACTTTGGAGGTGCAGGTATCTAGTTGGATGGCAGGATATTCGTTGATGGTATTCCTGAAAGAGACGGCTATTTCTTCAATCTCCTCTTTTCGCAACGGCTGTATGTTGAACTGGCCGACTGCGGTGCGGATATGCTGGTAATGGTCAATAAATCCCAGCATACACTTTTCGGTATGGTCTTTAAGTCCATAGGCAATTTGGGCAAACGCCTCCTTATGGAAAGAAACGTCGTACTCTTCATTGGTCAGTATCGGGTCATAGCGCCAGATCACTTTTTCTTTTCCTATTTTATCCGAAAGGCGTTTGAATATGTCTATTCGTTTGTTGACTGACGGCAGATTATTCTCTAATTTCTCTCCGTAAGGATTGAGGGTGAACTGAAAGTAGTATTTGTAGTCTTGCAGATGATCCAGTTTATCAATCATCGGGGCGGGATTCTTGGTCCAGAACACGATGCAATCTATCACAGCAGGATGTAAGCTGACCTTGCTGATCATTTTAGGATTAAAAGGATTGGGAACTAACACATATCCTTCTTTAATCCGGTTGAAGAACCATTGCGAATAGAATGCCGGAATATCTGTCCGGCGGCTGGCGCTAATTATCATATTTCAAAGTTACGGTAAAATTGGTTGTATTGCAATAATTCCGTGATGAAAAATAATCAATAGTACGGATAGGAGGGAGAATAGAGTATACTGAAAAAGGATTAATGCGAAATTCTTGAAAAAGCGGACTTAGTTGCTTTTTCAAGAATTTCTTTAAGCAGGAACTGTGAATGAATATGTTAAATGTTAACACGAAAAGTCTGAAATGTTAATGCGCTTCCGAGAGTCTTAAACCGTGTTATATTATCGTCCGATTCGGCTCTGAAATTTGCTATTTACTTGAAAGGTGGTATATTTGTACTGTGTTTTTTTCATAAGTATTAGATTTAAGGTTAACAAAAGATTGGTTGCTCGTGATGAGTAGCCATTTTTTGTTTTTATACGTCGATAATTGTTTATTCTTTAATCATCGTTAATAGCATCTTGAATTTTTCCACCGTTGTAAGTGTATGTGATACCTATTGTTTGTACATAACAAAAATCGTTTTTTATTGTTATAGTACGGAAAGTAACTAATAAGGAGAACATTATGAAAAAGAAATTTTTATTGTTTGGAGCACTGGTCGGTGCTTTGCTGTTGTCTTCCTGTTCGGGGGGAAGTAAAAAGCAGACTGTATCCTCGGAAAGTACGGAGGAATTGGATGATGCCAGTAAGGTGATCAATTATTATCATATGTCGCTCGCTGTATTGAGGCATGTGGCTAATGCGAAAGATATAAATGCTGTGTTGGGATACATGGAACAGACAGGGAAAGTGCCTGAAGTTGACCCGATTGCACCTCCGGAAATAGCTGCCCGTGATACAGCGGAATTGTTGGACCCGGGAGACTATTTTAATCCTGAAGTCCGTCAGAATCTAAAGCAGAATTATGCCGGATTGTTTAATGTGCGGACACAGTTCTATGATAACTTCAATAAATTTCTAGCTTATAAGAAGTCGAAAGATACAGCAAAAACGGCTCAGCTTTTGGATGAAAACTATAAGTTGAGCGTAGAACTGTCCGAGTATAAGCAAGTGATTTTTGATATCCTAAGTCCTTTGACCGAACAAGCGGAGAGTGAACTTTTGGCTGATGAGCCGTTGAAAGATCAGATAATGGCGATGCGCAAGATGTCAGGCACGGTGCAGAGCATAATGAATTTGTATTCCCGCAAACATGCAATGGACGGAGTACGGATTGATTTGAAAATGGCGGAGTTGGAGAAGGAACTGAAGGCTGCGGAAAAAATTCCGGCTGTTACAGGTTATGATGAAGAACTGAAGAATTTTCAGAGCTTCCTTTCTACCGTTAAGTCCTTTATGAATGATATGCAGAAGGCAAGAAGTAAAGGTGCATATTCGGACAAAGAATATCAGGCGATGTCAGAAGCCTATGAATACGGGCTTTCTGTTATTTGAAAAATAAGACCCCTTGCCTGGCTATTATATTATACCCAGGCGAGGCATATTTTATGTTTTGTCGTTATTGATAATATCTGTCGATCCTTTTAATAACATCTTATTTTCAGGACTTAAAAGTAAATCACATATAATGGGCTTTTTAGTTTTCCAAATAAATGTCGGCATGGAGTTATAGGATAAATTATTTTTTATAATGCATTGTAGCAGATGTATAGTCGTTACTTGATATTTATTTTTTAATTCGTTTACTTTACCATAAGTAAGTTTCTTAAATTCTTTCAAAGATTGCAAGATGCTTTCTTCGAAAGCGAGATTTGGAATAGTTTCGAATATATGATTGATATCTGTACGCCCATCTGTTAAAGTAGCTCCAAGACCTGTTTCTTCACAAAAATCAAGTAATGCCTTGAATTTTTTTTGTACAGATTGGTTGGCCATTTCGGTCAAAGGCTTAATTTCTACAACGAAACCTTTCCCATCATCAAGGAAGACTATAGCATCAGGGGTATATTTTCCTCTATCGTATGTGATTGTAATGCCTTGTTCGACATAATAAATAACCTCATGTGATTTTTCTAAACGTTTATAGAATTTTTTCTCAAGCATCGATTCGTAAAAAACATTTCTTTGAAGTTTATTACTATAGAACTCTCCAGCTTCTGATTCTAAATATTTTTTGTTTGGGTCATAGTTTCTATGAGGAGTTATTTGGTGGATTTCTTCAAGAGTCCATGACTTCACATGATCAAACCATATAATTTTGTTTGTAATATCTGTCAATTGTGAATTTTGCTTTTTGGGAAAGATTGTGCTTGTTTCTTTGATTTCTCTTTTCCAGGTTTTGATAATGGAATAATCCTGTTTAAAGTAAAGTTGAGCTAGATCAAAAAGAGTTTCTATGGGATATTCAGACAGATGGCTTTCTTGAAATTTTTTTAAGTAGCAAGCAAAATTGTGTACTTCATCAAGATTGATCTGGTGATTATTAGTCAATAGATTATCAATGTCAATGATGGCTGGGATATTTCTTTTTCTTAAAATTCCGAATTTCTTGAATACTTTTACTTTTAATTGACGGATTCTTTCACGACTAAGTCCTAATTTATCTCCCAAACTTATCATATTTTGTATTTCGTTTCCTTCCAAACCATATAATTCGGAGAAGATGTATTGCTCTCTGTCACTATATAAAGGTGTACCATCTTTTTTAGTGGCTAGTATGCACAGTTTAAGAGCAGTTATGAGACGAAGTCCTTGAGCATCCATATGGTTTTATGTATTGTGTGTATTAATAGAGAACAATATTAGACAATAAAAAAGAAAAAAGACATAAATACTTCTATTCTTTTTATCATTTTAACAGAAGGATAATTCTTTAGGTTTGATTTAATAATTAAATGTCTCTTTTTTACAATACAGATTCAAAGAGACTATCTACTTTTGCTTCCATAATTAAAAAAGTGATATCTTTGCCATATGCAGTCATTTCAGATTATAAAGCCCGTTCCTGTGCTATCGCCTTACATCCGCCATTATTGGATATTGCAGGATGATGCAGCAGTTCCTGTTTCCGAACGGACTTTGCCCATCGGTTGTATGCAACTTGTTTTTCATAAAGGGAAACAACTCTTCCTGCAGAATGATTTAAAGTTGCAGCCACAGTCTTTTATTTGCGGACAGTCGATCGGATTCTCCGATGTGTTGTCGACGGGTAGGATAGAGATGATTACGGTTGTTTTTCAACCTTATGCAGCGAAAGCCTTGCTCCACATTCCCGTTCACTTGTTTCATGGGAAAGATGTAGCGATGGATGAAGTGGAAGATGTCGAACTATCGGATTTGGCGAAGCAAGTCACTGATACTTCTGATAATATAGTCTGTATTCGTCTGATAGAGCAGTTTTTTCTTCGTCGTTTATATGCTTTTTCCGAGTATAATCTGAAGAGGATGTCTGCTGTCTTTCAGGAAATCAATCTTCAACCACAGATAAATATTCCTCAATTGTCGGAGGCGGCTTGTTTGAGTAGCAAGCAGTTCGGACGTGTTTTTGCCGATCATGTCGGTACGACTCCCAAGGAATATCTTCGTATTGTGCGTATGCAACGTGCTTTATTTCTGTTGCAACAGGATGTGACTTTGCCTTTTGTACAAGTGGCCTATGAATGTGGATACTCCGATCAGTCCCACATGATCAAGGAATTCAAACTATTTTCCGGTTATACGCCTGCAGAATATCTTTCTGTTTGTGCTCCTTATTCTGATTACTTCTCGGAATTTTGAAAATGTCTTTTTTTTCCTATCAGAGCTTTGTGGCATCCCTTACTTTTGCAGTGTCTTTGCAAAGGCTCAATAGTAACCATAAAAAAAGAACGAAATGAAAAAGTTTATTGCATTTTTTGAGATTCCTACAGTTGATTTTCACCGGGCTGTCGATTTCTATGAAACAGTGTTTGGGGTACAGCTTCCGGTTTTTGAATGTGAAGAGGAGAAGATGGCGTGTTTCACGGAAGAAGGTGAAACGGTCGGCGCTATTTTTCATGCTCCCGATTATCTTCCTTCGGAAAAAGGAGTGATTATCTCTTTTAATTGTGAAGACATCGATCAGACACTGGAAAAAGTCCTTCGGAAAGGTGGAAAAATCATGATGCCCAAGACGAAAATCGAAGTAGAGGGCAGAGGCTGGTTTGCCTTGTTTGCGGATAGCGAGGGAAACAGGGTAGGGCTTTACGCTGATAAATAACAGATAAAAGAGAGGAAGATTATCTGTCCGGCGTAGTTGCCCTCTGATGGGTAATGATGAGCGAAAGTAGAATGAGACTGCATTTTTTATGGATGCAGTCTCATTTATTTTTAAATCCTTCTTATTCTACCGGAATATAAATCTCTGTCAACAGCTCTTCGGGAGCGGTTTCGCACGGATTGTTCAGATAGCGTTCGGCACTGGGTTCATCGCGTAGCGTACATTCCATTTCGGGCAGACATTTTCCATAGATAGTATCATATACCGCTTGCAGATTGTCATACGTACCTTTATATAAGAAGATTGCATAACGTCCTGCCGGAAGTGTCTTGAATCCTACATCTCCTTTGGGAGCTACCTGTACGGGCATCACCATACATACATCGGTGCGCAATTTCTCGGCTGGTGTCACTTTGGGGTCGTCGTGATAGATGCAGAGCGGGCTGAAATCTCCCATCGGCAGCTTTTGTTCTTTGATGAACTGCCACAGACGTCCCCATGTCCCTCCGTAGTCATTCAGTTTGTAGTCACCGGACAGGCGGATATAAATAACATTGCGTGCAGGTATACTCTTAATTTCACTTTTCAGTTCCAGGTCTGGCCTGATAATCGCTGGTTTCATAATTACAAAGTTTTTATTGTTTCGATACTCTAAAGGAGAAATACCATAAAACTGTCTGAACACTTTCGACAAGGAAGAAGGGGATGAATATCCGATGCGATAGGCAATATCGGCAATAGGAATATCCGAATAGCGCAATAAACGTGCGGCTGCTTCTGTCCGCGTCCGGACAATAAAGGTACCGATCGGTTCACCGAGGAATGCTTTCATAATTCGGTGAAAATAAAAAGGAGAAAAGTTTGATATCCTGGCCAGCGATTTCAAATCAATGTCTTCTCCTAAATGTTGATTGATATATTCCACCACAACATTTACGCACTTTTGATACTCTTCTTTGGTTGTTTTCTTCTGTTGCATAACTTCTTTTGGTATTTCACTTCGCAAAGGTATTGGTAAAAAAGGGAACGAACTTGTCCGATATTGCTATTATTCATTTTTTTTAATAAAACCTGTTGATTCTCTTTTAGTTATGCTATGAATTTATTTGATGATTTTGAGTATTCCAGAATGGTGCTTTAGTATAAAATATGACCGAATATTTAACTGTTTGAACCCGATTCTTTTTTGAATCTTTAAATAATGTCAATCTGTTAAATAAAATAAGAGAATATGTTATGAACTATTATTAAAATAGCTATCTTAGTTTCGAATTATTAATAGAGAATAGCCATGGATAAAAGAGTAGTAGGGAACAATGCCGGCAAGGTCTGGTGTGCCCTGAAAGAAATTGGTGAAATTTCGATACCAGAATTGGCGAGAAGATTAAACCTTAGCGTAGAGAGTACAGCATTAGCCGCCGGTTGGCTGGCGAGAGAGAACAAAATTTGTATCCAGCGGAAAAATGGATTAATTGCTTTATCTGATGAAAGCACTTTCCCTTTTAGCTTTGGATAATAAAGAATGCTGTTCGTGAACATCTTTGAAGTTCCATTAACTTATAAGTAAAGAATTGTCGATATAAAGTATCGTAAGTTAAATCTGAACCTGAAGAACTGAATTTAGAAAGAGTTACTCTGTGTATAGGGTAACTCTTTTTAATGTATAATAAACGTATAATAATGCTGTTAGTATCTTCTTCTTTATATGAAAAATATATACTTTATATTAGTGCGAAATTATGTGCGTGAAAATTTAGGGGATCGTTTGTCTATTCTTCAGTCTCTTTATCGGTCGATACTGTGGCGCTACTTTTTATGGCATGAATAACGGCGGAAGTAAATCCCCTGTGCTCCAGTTCATTCAATCCTTTAATGGTGGCTCCACCGGGAGTAGCTGCTTTTTCTATTTCTAACAGCGGGTGGGTGTCGTGATTTAAAATCAGTTCTGTAGCTCCTTCCATGCTATATGCCGTCATTCGCATTGCATCTTCAGCGGAGATACCCAATTCTATGCCGGCTTGCATGGCTGCATGAATATATTTTAATGCGAAAGCGATTCCACTGGAAGTTAATGCAGAAATGATATCCAGCTGTTTCTCTTCTGCGAACAAACACTTTCCTCCTTCTTCAAATGTCTGTTTTATGAGTTGCTGGTGTTCTTTGCCGGCTTTGCGTGAAGTTATCAGGGTCAGGCTCGAATGTTCCGTAATGGCGATGTTTGGAACAACCCGGAATATAGGCATTTCGGTTTCCGATAAATGTGCCAGGTGAGAAATGGATATTCCGGTTACCAGTGAAACCAGGATTTGGGTGCGTGAGAATCGTAACGGAGATAATACTTCGTCTACTATACATGGTTTGACAGCCAGAATAATAATGTCGGCTTCCGATATGGCATACTGATTCTCTGTCATTATGCGTATCGCAGGAAATTGTTTGTGCAGATTTTCTAGCTTGTCTGTATGAGGGGTAGAAATGATAATATCTTTTTCGTTGTAGAGATGTCCTTTTGCCAGACAGGCAGCAACTGCGCTCCCTATGTTTCCGGCTCCTATAATTGTAATTTTCATGTTTTTATGGATTTGTATTTATTACTTTGTTAATCAGGCTGAAAGTCTTTCAAGAAAACGCTGTGACAGCGAATTGAGTAATTGCTTCTTATCAGCCGTGTGAACTGATATTGTGAAACAATGATCGCTGCCGCCATAAGAAATCAGTGATATGGGGATATGCCTGATTGTTTCCATGATGTTACTTTCCAGTTGCGTACGTTCCCAATGAAGTGATCCTATGATATGTATTACGGACATATTTTCGTCAACAACCATTTCTGTGTATTTGTGCAGTTCTCTTTGAATTATTCGCAGGGTATCACGACTGGCTGTCAGAATCATGGAGACAGAAACATTGGATGAGGCCATTGAGATAACGTTTATCTGATATTTATTAATGACTTCCAGTAATTTGCCCATGAGTAAATAGCCGGGCAGGACGTTCAATGACGTGAAGCGTACAAACGTCACTGAGTCTTGGACAATAATGGCTTTAACACTGCTTTCCGTATCATGGGAAGAGATGTAGAGCCGTTCTGTTTCCAGGTCATGGGTGTCTATTAAGCGGATAACGATATTGGAACGGGCTGCAAGAGTGATACAGTCTGTATAAATTAAGTGTACTCCACTGTTAATCAACTGTTCGGCTTCGGTGTAGGTCAGAGAATGTTGTTCCCTGGCACAGTTCCGGTTGGCATAGATATTCGTGAGTTCGGTTGACAGAATGATTTCGTCTGCTTCGAATATGCTGGCGAGTACGGTAGCATAATAATCATTACGCTTCTCATTCATGAAATCAATTTCGCCATATACATTTTTGCATAAGGAAAGAGGAGCGATGAAAATGTCAGTATCCCGATTCTCATTGATATACTGCCTGATAGATTCCTGAATGTAGGGGATATCCGGTTTCCTTTCCAGATTCATCTGCATAAAAGTACCGGTATCCAATGTGCGGGCATTCAGTCCATGCTGACGCAGGCAGCAGGCAAACAATTCTCCGGATAACCGGTATATTTCGGCTTTTATTATTTTATCAATTAATAAATCGGCTTTGTCCTCCACCAGTTTGTGCATCTTTTCGATACATTCCCGGATATATTTCTTTATATCCGTATTTAGTGGCAAATCTGTTATGAGGTGATCTGCCAGTGTGCAGCAATATTCTTCGATATTATTGATTGTTGTATGCGAAGCACTGTCTTCTTCGTGAAACCAGCTGATAGAAATATCCTGCAGCCATTCTTGTAGTTGCGTCAGTGTCGGAACCACAACTACGTAAGGATGTTCCTTTAGGATGTAATTGATTACTTGTCTGATTTCATCCTCTTCTTTCATTTTTTCAAATTTGCAAACTTTCATTGTTATCTGATAATTTATTGGTTACTGATCTTTTCAAAATGATATGCCTTTTTTCAAAGTAGAGATGGTCTGTTGCCATCGATCTGCTATTTGATTATCAGGTATGTTGTTCAGAATCAAATTATTAATTCTATTATTCCCGCTTCTGAAGCAGTCCATTACTAGATGTAATCTGCTAATACCATACCATATTAGGAGATGATATAAAAATGACTATCTTTGTAGCGTGATTAATGAACTAATAGTATATCCATCTATTTATGAAACTCTGTATATAGCTACGCTCAACGAATAGCATCCTTTCTAATCAGGCTATTCAGCTATCCGGTAAGCAACGACCCGCTTGCCAAAGAGTTTTTATACCCATTTTTATGAATTTACGAAACTGTGTACTGCTATGAGTGTAGTATGCTGTATCGTGCTATTTTTAGTTGAGCAATGAAATATACATATAAGCAAATATGGCTCATCAACTTTCCTGTGATGATGAGCATTCTAATGGAGCAATTAATCAACATTACCGATGCTGTCTTTTTAGGACACGTAGGAGAAATCGAATTGGGAGCATCCGCACTTGCGGGAATATATTATTTAGCGATTTATATGCTGGGATTTGGATTCAGCATTGGTCTGCAGGTTATGATTGCCCGAAGAAATGGGGAGCAGCATTACAAAGAAACAGGGCGTACCTTCTTTCAGGGATTATATTTTCTGATGGTGATGGCAATCATGCTTTGTCTGCTGATACATCTTGTTTCTCCGTTTATTCTGCAACAGCTGATTACTTCTGATGAAATTTATCAGGCTGTGATCCGTTACCTGAACTGGCGTAGTTTCGGATTGTTATTTTCGTTTCCTTTCTTAGCTTTCCGGGCTTTCCTGGTTGGGGTCACGAATACTAAACTCCTCTCCGGAGCAGCTCTTACGGCAGTCTGTATCAATATTCCTTTCAACTATTTACTGATATTCAAACTAGATATGGGCATATCCGGAGCAGCGATGGCCTCCTCCATTGCTGAGTTTGGAGCGTTTCTCATACTCTTGTTATATATGTGTAAAACGGTAGATAAGAAAAAATATGGTCTGAGTGCCGTCTATGATGGCAGATTGCTGATGAAACTACTGCAACTGTCCGTATGGAGTATGCTTCATGCTTTTATCAGTGTCGCTCCCTGGTTTTTGTTTTTTGTGGCTATTGAACATTTGGGGAAGACAGAACTTGCTATTTCCAATATTACCCGAAGTGTGTCTACCCTCTTTTTTGTGATAGTCAATTCTTTCGCTTCTACTACCGGATCGTTAGTTAGCAATCTGATCGGGGGAGGACAGGGGAAGGAACTTTTTCCCGTTTGCCGCAAAGTTCTCAGATTAGGCTATGTGGTAGGGCTTCCATTGATACTGACAGCTCTTTGGGGCAATCAATGGATCATCGGATTTTATACAAATAACGATTATTTAGTAAAACTTGCTTTCTGGCCTTTTATAGTCATGTTGTTGAATTATGTGTTTGCATTGCCCGGATATGTTTATATCAATGCTGTTACAGGTACGGGAAAGACAAGACTTGCCTTTGTCTTTCAACTGGTTACTATCCTGATCTATCTGATTTATCTATATTTGCTGAGTGAGTGTTTTCATGCCTCTTTGACGGTGTATATGACGGCGGAATATCTGTTCGTTATTCTATTGGGAATACAATCCATTCTGTACTTGAAGAGGAAATCCAAACAGAATATGTACTTTTGTACTTTCAATGATTGATACTTTCTCGAAATGACTGAAGATATAAAGAATAAACTTTTGATGTGTGCAGAGGTGTACCATTGTGCAGGCTTTATCGCAAGTGATCCGGTGCAGTTCCCTCATCGTTATACGCTGAAACAAGATATAGAGATTAGCGGACTGCTGACGGCAATTATGAGTTTTGGCAATCGCAAGCAGATATTGAAGAAAGCGGATGAGTTGCATAAGCTAATGGGAACTTCACCTTATCAATATGTATTATCCCGCCGGTGGGAGGAAGATTTTCCTTCCGGGGCAACCCATAGTTTTTATCGGATGCTGTCGTATGCTGATTTTCATGGATACTTCCGTCGGTTATATACGGCCTATACGCAGTTCGGAAGTTTGGAAGATGCTTTGAATATATATTCCGGAATACCTATGGAGAAGTTATGTGCATTTCTCGAAGTTTCTGCCAAAAGTCCTCAAAAGAAACTGAATATGTTTTTACGTTGGATGATTCGTCGGGATTCGGAGGTTGATTTGGGTGTTTGGGAGAGTTTTGATCGTAAAGACCTGATTGTTCCGTTAGATACTCATGTCTGTAGGGTAGCTTATTACTTCAAGTTGACGGATACGGAAACTTTTTCTTTGAAGAATGCCCGTCGGATCACCGCTGCATTGGCTGAAGTCTTTCCGGATGATCCTTGCCTGGGTGATTTTGCTTTATTTGGATTAGGAGTCAACGGGGAGATTTGAGTTGCAGAAACTCTATAGAAGTATCAATCAAACCTCTATTAAGTTCGACATATAAAACGGGTTCTGTTTCTGCTGATTCGTTTTATTTTTTGCTCCAGATTCGTGTATTAAGATTCAAGTCCTCTACAATAGAGACCAATGCATGAATCATGCTGAAATCGTTTTTGAGCTGGCTAAGGTCATCCATCGGTTTCCAGATGCTGGCTTCAAAATGATTTCTTGATTCAGGAATAGCTATCAGAATATTTGAATCTCTGAAACTAATTGTGATGTTCTTATTGAATTCTCTGTCTAGTGCAAGAAGTCGTTCCATCATTGAAGGAGAAAGAAGGTAGCGTGCTTCAATCTGGTCTGTAGAGTAAACATCGAATGTTTTCTCGAAATCCGGATTTTCCAGTTTCACCCGCGAACCGCTGGAGCTTAGTTTGAACAGGCTATTCCTTAAAATAGTGGTATGTCCCTGAAAGTCTTTCTGAAAATCGGCAATGAAAAAGAAACCTTTAAAGATATCTACCCAATAATGACTTGTCTGTCCTTTTGAATTGACACGTGTTTTTCGTTCTTCGGCATGAATTTCCGCACAGCAGAAGTCCGTTTTTCCTACACGTCCCTGTATCAGATCTTCTGTGTGATAACGGTCGGGAGAAGTGAACAGGGCACAGTTCCTGAATGTACTTTCCTTGATTCCCTCTTCGGGTGTGAAGACGGCATTTTCACAAAAAGATTGTAATATTTGTGCGATTACTTCCTGTTTATAATAGGTGGATAACTCCTGCGATTTGGCATTTATACAACTGTAGTATGCCAACAAAGCAAGACCTGCCGCAATACCGATTCCAATAAGTGCTACATGGGCATAAAGGGAAAATGCAATACCAATCACGAGAATAATCCCTCCTACCCATATTCCGGTGGAATGTCCTTGCTTTTTTAGTTCTTTGCGTTTCTGTTCAAGACTTTGCAGAGTAGAGGAAAGACTTTGTACCAATGTCTCAAATTGCGGACTTTCTGCCATATTATATATTGTTTTTTACTGATTCAACAAGTTATTCACATTCGGAACAGTACGTTCCTGTTCGGAAATGGAGAATACGCTTTTGCGTGTGAAACCAAACATACCGGCCAACAGATTTGACGGGAAAGTCTGTACTGCATTATTATAGTCAGTGACGCAAGCGTTAAAAGTTCGGCGTGCTGCCGAAAGCTGCTCTTCAGTTTCGTTAAGCGCACGTTGTAACTGTTCGAAGTTTTCAGACGCTTTCAGTTGCGGATAATTTTCTGCAATGGCAAAAAAGTGTGTACAGGCTTGTGAGAAAGCAGAGTCCAGATTTTCTTTATCCTGATTAGAGAAAGATGCGTACGACTTGTTGCGCATTTCCGTAATCTGTGCGAATGTGCTTTTTTCATGTTCTGCATATTCTTTGACTGTAGTTACCAGATTAGGAATCAAGTCGTATCTCTTTTTCAGCATTACGTCGATGGCTGCGAAAGCATTTTCCGTCTCATTTCTTTTTCGCACCAGTGAGTTGTAAATAGCGATGAAAATCACTACTACTACAGCTATAATAATTAGTATAGTCATAACTATATGTCTGGCATCCTCTTGCCGTTTTCTATATTTGTGAATTCGAAGTGGTTTTATTGCGTCAAAGATAAAGAATAAAACTGGAAAATAGAACAGTATTTGGGAGTAAAGAAGAATATATAGCGGAATATTTACTGAATATATCTGACAGAAACCGAATAAAAAAGAATTTCCGATTATCATCATAAAAAGCAGATGTGGAATCGACTTTTACAATGATAACCGAAAATTCAGATAAATCATCAGGACGCTTGTATTTTGTTTGTGTAGTCTTGCCAACCGGCTGCGGTTTTATATTTCTCTACAGATTCGGCGGGAACACGAATGACAGTAATGTCATCCGGAAATCCGTACCATATCTTTTCAAATACTTGTGGGGGTGTTATCCCTTCTACCTTGACTTCTTTGATACCTGTGTTATTGAATGCTGAAAAATTAATCTGTGTCACATTTGCCGGAATGGTCAGTTGAGTGACTTTTCTGTTACCGCCCAATAATCCTTGTCCCAATATCCGGATACTTTGTGGAATTTCGAAACGTGTTAATTGGGGACATCCTTCCAGACAGTAAGGGTGAATCATAGCTTCGGGATCATCATTGAAAACAGTTCCGTAAGTTGTCACTTCCGTTAATTCCGGACAGTAATAAAAGGCTCTTTGCGCTATGTTTGTAACACCATTCGGTAACTTCACGGTTGTAATGCTACTTTCCCGGAATGCTTCCAGCCCGATTGTTCTGACGTTCTCCGGAATCTCAATCGTTTTCAGTTGAGACGTCTTGAGGAATGCCTGTGCATCGATTTCTGTCAACGTAGCAGGTAATAACACTTCTTCAACGCCCGCATATACAAAGGTGCTTGCGGGAAGTTTAGTGAGTTTAGTCCGGCTTAAATCTGCTTTTTTAAGGTGATAGCAATAGTAGAATATGTTTTCCTCAAGCTGTTCCAGAGTCGAGGGAAATATAACTTCCTGAATAGTTGAATTGAAGAAAGCCATATCTCCGATGGATTTCAGTCCCTCATTGAGTGTCACCTTGTTTATTTTACTGCCGTTGAAAGCGTTTTTAGGAATGGATTTCACGCTGTTGGGGAGTATGATTTCATCGTACCCTTTCAGGACTTCTGTCAGAACTCCGTTTTCCACACGGACAGGCGCCACCTGAATAGTAAAGCTTTTCTGCTTTCCTTCTATTGTTATGGTCACTTCCTGTTTGTCGACAGGGACAGATGACGAGAAACCACTGATCTGTTTTGGGGCAACATTCACGGACCGTTGTTTCCCATCATCATATTCACCTGTCACTTTGAGTCCAGTTAAGTCTATACTCTCTCCTAATGCATAAATCGTTTTTGCAGGCAGCTGGTCTATGGAAAAACGTTCAAGTAAGGCTCCTGTGGGTTCAGATGGTTGCTCCGTTGGAGGCAGTTCCTTCTTGAATTCATCGTTTTCAGTGCTGCAACTCAGTAATGTAAGTCCTGTCATCATTTGCAGGCAAAGTACTATTAATATATTAAGTTTAGTTTGTTTCATTGTGATAAAAGCTTAGTTAGGGAATTGGGTTAAACGTATTTCTATTTTCACTACCTTACCTGCTTCTACGGTTCTGCCGGAAGACCATATCTGGTAGTTATCAGGTCCGCCACCTTCTTGTACCACGAACGTAAAGAACCGCTGCGACTGTGCTGCGAACCATTCTTCTTGCGGTAAAATAAAGGTGGCTATCCCGCTTTCATTGGTTCGGGCAACCGCAGTAGGTAAGGTCAGATTATCTTTCTCAAAAACTTTATAATCTTTTTCATTATACATCTTTACGGGAATACCCGTTGCAATTTTTCCATTTTCATCATAAACGACAACCACTACTTTAGCTTCTCTCACTTCTTCGTTTCCTTTTTCGCACGCTATCATAAAAAGTATGATACCTAGCAGAATAACAATCTTTCTCATAATCTTCTCTTTTTTCAATTTTTTCGAATGCAAAAGTAGTAAGATCATATCATTTTTGAGTTATGGTACGATCTTGTAAATCTAACACTGGTGTTTTAATAGTGTTGATATTCAGATAGTTATTTTGAATGGGTTCTCAGATTTCTAACACTGGCCTAACACCTATCCGAAAAGTGATAAAAACAGGTCCTTGTTAGCAGTCTCTGCTGATTTGATACGTGATTTAAGTCGTGACTTCCGGGCATATACATTGGCTACCGTATCTTTCATGAACAGGCTTATTACTTGTGGTGAAAAACCTACAAAGATATAGCAGAGTAACCGAATGTCAGCTTCTTTCATTGCAGGGAAATCATTCCGGAGTTTTTGCATGGCGTTGTCATGGCAGGTATTTACGATAAGCTCCAGTTCTTGCAGCATTTCATTGTTTTCTGCAAAATCGGTGATTATTTGTTTCACTTCGTGGAACATGGCGGCCTGTTGTGATGCGGTATTCTCGCGTTCGTAGTAAGTTTTTCCCAATTTGTCGATAATGTCAAAACGAGAGGCTATCAATCCTTTTAGATGGTTTTCAGTATTGCGCTGTCCTTCCATGCGTTCGGTCAGAGTTTTATACTCGGAATTAGCTTCTTCTGCCAGTAGCAGATAGCGGTCGGTGCGTTCGCGTTGCAGTCGCAGGCGTTGGCGGGTGATGTAATAAGCCACTCCTATCATCAGAAGGATTACAGTTGCTGCTGCGATTTCCCAGGTAGTACGGTTTTTCATCCGGTATTCGGCAAAGTCAGTCCGTTCTTTAAAATATTCGCGTTCCACCATGCCGGCGGAAAACTGCATGTTTGAGCGTGTCAGCGAATCAGTCAGATAGATATAACGATGTATGTTATCGGTTGCTTTCTCAAAGTTCCTGGTTTGTGCTTCAATACGATATGCGGTATATTGCAGGTCGGCCAAGTCACGGATGTCGGTAGTCTGTGCTTCTGCGAGAGCCAGATAGTAGCGTGCGCTGTCTATACGATTTTTCAGAAGGTTCACATCTACCAGTGTATGGTAGCCGTACAGGGTATCCTGTCGGGCGGAAAGCTCGATGCGTTGCAGCAAGTCATGAGGAATTTGCCGCTTGCCCGATACTACATAAAGAGAGGCAAGGTTCGTGAGGCTGGCTTTTGCCAGGTGATCGTTCTTTTGTTCGTCGGCCAGATCAAGAGCGGCGGCGTAGAGACGCATTGCTTTCTCTATGTCTTTCGAATGAAAAGCTGCGGCTGCCATATCAAGTGTTGACTCCGTTTCTTCACGTACATTATCCGACTGCCGGAAGTTATTGCGGGCTTCACGGAAATAATGATAAGCCCGGCTGTAGTTCATCTGTTCATAATATACTTCACCGATTTGCCCGTATAACAGTCCTGTATAATAAGGTTCATTGGTGTCTTTCAGTTTCTCTTCTATTTTGAGAAAAAGGCGCAATGCTCCCGGTTTGTCTCCTGCCCGTAGTTTGATTCGTCCCCAATAATAGAGAGTCTTACATTGGTGTCGTAAATCTTTGGAATAGTGTTTATAATGGCTCCAAGCCTGGCGAATCAGTGAATCATCCGTTACTTTAATATGGTTTTTATCTAATGCTTCCGAGTAAAGCAAGGCATATCTGGCCTGTTCGGCCTGACTGCCTTCCTGTCTGAGCTGCTTTAATATTGTCAAGGCACTGTCCGGCTTGTTTTGTAACAGAGCTTCCGCCTCGTCAAGCCGGGAAATATGTTCTCTATTATAACATCCTGTAAAAAAGAGAATGGCTGATAGTCCAAGTATAATTCTGCATTTCATGCTGTGAATGTAGTGAAAATCTCTCGGATTTGAAATAAGGAGTAGTGCCTTTTTTTAATGATGACTGCATTGACACATTATTTTTTATCATTGTGATTCCATATGCATCATTGTCATATTCATAGAGGGCAGTTCCCCAATATCATCAAAGCGGTATGTGCTGCTTTTGCCTGTTACAATGAATCCTTTGTCATTATTGGAAAAAGACTCTTCTAGAAAGAAAAAAAATAATTTTAGTCTCACGGTCTCACTGTGGAATATCTAGTATGCTGACAATCATTAATATAATGAATGAGAGATACCTTTCCGAACAGGTATCTCTCATTGTTTTTCCATCAAAACCACTAGTTTTCGGTTATCTCTCATTGCTATCTCTCACATCAAAGTAAGTACATAAGATGTGGTCCGCTATATCTGTTTAAAACCAGCAGTTGTTTGTATGTTAAGTCACTGTATCCTAGATGTTATCCTATATATCTTATTCTGTTATCTAACCGACATCTTCATCGTTCCACCCGGGTGAACAGTCTCTATCACCTAGGTGAATAAGCCAGTTCATTATTGTGCAATGATCTGTTCACCCGGGTGGAACGATGAAGATGTCGGTTAGATACAGGGGAAAACGCATTATACTTTTTCTTTTATCTTTTATACATTTATCTTACATGAATATCGGCTTTTCATCTTATTAATAAGATATTTATCTTTCATTTACAATATTATTTAAGTACATTTACGTGATTATAAATCACAATTAAAATGAAGCAAGAAACTAAAAGAAGGATTGAGATCAGCAACCTACATGAATTTGCTGATTCATTAATATTGATAGATAACCGGATAGAGCGTTGTAAAAAGCATCAGGCCAGTACCATTGTTCTTATTGCCATTTCTGCTGTTATATGTGGCGCTGATACTTGGAATTCAATAGAAGACTTTGGTAAAAGTAAAGAATCTTTTTTTGCAGCCAAGCTTTCCAATTTTAATGGCATCCCTTCTCATGATACATTTAATCGCTTTTTCTCGGCATTAGATCCTTTAAAATTTGAAGAATCTTATAGACAATGGGTCCAAAGCATTCTCAAATGTTATTCGGGTCATATAGCCATTGATGGTAAAACCATACGAGGAGCCTATGAATCCGAAGAGGACAAGCGTCGTCGTAAACAAGGAGTACTTCCTGATTCGAATACGGGAAAATACAAATTGCATGTTATTAGTGCATTTGCAACAGAACTGGGAATCTCCCTTGGACAGTTATGCACACAAGAAAAGGAAAATGAGATAGTTGTCATTCCTGAATTATTAGATATGTTGTGTATAAAAGATTGTATTATTACAATTGACGCTTTAGGATGCCAGCGTACAATTGCAGAGAAAGTCATAAAGGGAGAAGGTGACTACATTTTTATAGTGAAAGATAATCAACCGAAATTAAAGGAAACAGTACTGTCAGCAACAGAAAGTATTGTATCAAAAGGTACAACAGTACGATTTGACAAATATGAGACGCATGAGGAAGGACATGGCAGGAATGAGTCGAGAATCTGCTATTGCTGCAACGATCCCGGTTTTCTGGGAGCAGATATTAGAAAGAAGTGGAAAAATATACGGTCTTTTGGATATATTGAGAATACCAGAAATACAAACAAAGGCACTACAGTGGAAAAAAGATGTTTTATATCTTCCTTGGAACCTGATGCGCAGAAGATACTTAAAAATAGTAGAGAACACTGGGAAATTGAGAATAATCTACATTGGCAGTTGGATGTCAATTTCCATGAAGACAATACCAGAAGAAGAAATATATCAGCATTAAACTTCTCCGTACTGGCGAAAATTGCATTGGCCACATTGAGAAACAACAAAAGAGAGATACCAATCAATAGAAAAAGATTAATAGCAGGGTGGGATAATGAATTCTTATGGGAACTTATTTTACATGATTTATAATGCGTTTTCCCTGCGGTTAGATAATACACAAACTTTTGTACTTCCCTAATAATGGTTGACTTGTTTATCTCTAATAGCTGCTATGTGTTGACTAGAAATATTACTAACCCTGGCAGCTGTTTACTTTATTATTTATTATTCCTGCCTCCGGTTTACTTATTTTTTTCTTATTCCTTTAACCGGTTGACTCTTCTCTTTGAAAGAAGAAAAAAGAAAGGAACTCACCCTTTTTCCTCTTTCTATCCCGCTAGCAGGGCATTCTTGGTCTTTTCATAAGCAAATGTACATATTTATTTTTAAGCAAGTGCTACATTCAGATACTTTTCTCTGTAGCTTATCCATCTTTTCCTGATAGGTCCTTGCATTTCTCCTGCCTGTACCGGGGTAAGCATATCCAAGCTCATATGAGGCCTTTCGTTGTTATAGAAGTGAACGGCTGTTGCTACAGCTTTTCTGACTTCCTGTATTGAACTAAAGCGCATTCCTTGCAGCAATTCATTCTTTATAATGCCATTCACACGCTCAGCTATGGCATTGTCCTTGGGATTGCCATCCTCTGTCATGCTGGGAAGAATCCCGTTATGTCGTAATATGGCAATATAATCCGCACTGGCATATTGTACGCCTCGGTCGGAGTGATGGATCAAACCCTTAATCTCCTTTGCAGCTATGCGTCTGACTGCCATTTCCAGAGCTTCCACTGTGTAACAGCTTCCCAGAGTATCACCTACGCAATACCCAATGATCTCCTTCGTATAGGCGTCTGTCACCAGAGACAGGTAGCAGAACACATAACTGCCGTCAGGCAACCATATGGTAATGTAAGTGATATCACTAACCCACAGCTGATCAGGATGTTCTAATAGCAATGTCCTGGTTAAATCAGGATACTGTGGCAAGTGATGAGAGGAGTCTGTCGTACGTGGAGCCCGAAAACGTTTGCGTATTGTCAGCTTATACTTGGACAATATAGCACAGAAACAGTCACGCCCAACAAAGGCCTGGCTGGTGCCGAACTCATTACGGTACATCAGCCAAAGTTTCATCCCCCCAATACCAGGGTCCTTTGAACGCACACGTTTGACAAACTCAAGAACAAAACGTTCACGGGCCGAACTATCCGTACTATGGTCAACATACTTATAAAAGGCTTGCTTTGTTACACCAAACAATTTGCAAAGAGAGACCACCGTATAGGCATGCCTCCCTTTACAAAGCCTTTTTATTGTTTGGTACCAGCTTTTTTTCGGATAGGAAGATTAAACATCTCCTCGGCAACATCAATCATCGTATCGAAGGCGTGCGCACGCATTTTAGCATCTTTAAGCTCTGCACGTAAACGCTCATTCTCAAGACGTAAGGCAGTAATTGAGGAGGATTCATCCGAGGACTTGGGAGACTTGTTCTTTTTCATATAAGCGGATATTTCAGGATTAGAATCCTCAAAGATACGAACCCAACGCCAAAATGTAATGCGGGCAATCCCTTTTTCTTGGGCAAAACGAGAAACTGAGAAATTCGAACGATAGAAATCGCCAAGAAGTTCAAGCTGATAAGGACTAAAGGTCATGTCACTCTTTTTCATCTTTTATTCATTTTAGTTGATACTTATAGTAGTCAACCAAATCCAGGGTAAGACATTTAGTTGATAAACAGGTTAAGCCAGGGTATACTATATGCAAAGAAGCGGTAAACGGGCAAATAACCACCATCTTGATGGGAATTATTCGATGAACCGATTGGGTATCCCGCTATAGGTCAATGTGATTTTATGCATCGCCCTTGTCACCGCCACATAAAGCATACTTTTATCTATGGTGGAATGATAATTCTGATTATCAGCTTGTGGAACGATCACTTCATCAAATTCCAACCCTTTTGCCATGTGTGCGGAAGTGACAACAATGCCTTTTGTATAAGCTGAACTTAGACTTGACAAAAACGATATGTTATCTGTATGGACTTGGAGTTTCTGAGCAAGCGCTTTTGCCTGAGTTTCTGTTTTACAGATTATTCCCAAAGATGTATATCCGGAGTTTCTGAAGTCCGATACCAAATTAACAATGCCTGTCGTTTCTTCTTCTGCATTCTTGAATGGAAAAATTTCAGGTTGTTCTCCATGTCGCATAATGGGTTCCAGTTCATTGTTTGCCTGAATTTTCTGCGCCAGACTGGTAATTTCAAAAGTAGAGCGGTAACTCTTACATAGTTTCATTACTTCTCCGGTGGTAAACGCTTTTTGAATCATGGCAGCAGTTGAAGAACCATAGGGATTGACAGATTGAGAAGCATCTCCAAGAATTGTTTTCCGGCAGGGATAAAGTTTTTGGATCACCTTGTATTGTATGGGAGAATAGTCCTGCATTTCATCTATCAGAAGATGCCTGATATGAGTTTGAGTTCTATTTCCATCCAATGCGAGGTGCAGATAAGCCAGGGGAGCCATATCTGCATATTCCAGCATACGATTCTTTCGCATCTTGAACATTTCAGGTTTTCCGGCCCATTCGAAAAAGTCTTTATAGATCTGGAGGTCGTTATTTCCTGAAAACATATTCTTAATTTCTTTTCTCAGCAGATTTTTCTCAGCGGTAGTCACTGTAAGGTTATACTGGATTTTCATCATTTCCAGAATGTAATCTGTCATGGTTTCAAATCGTTGGCGTATGGGGTAACGATGGAATCGTTTGAACTGTTCCCCTACGAATTCTGCGGGAATAGTGATATACTTGGTGAGTTTTACATCAGTCGCTCTGAAATAGTGATTTTCCATATGGAGGATGAATTTGTCCAGTCGGGAAACAAATTCGAAAGAAGCTTTGTATTGTATCCGTTCGATAAAATCCGGAGCCGGCTTTTCCAGTAGTTCCGAAACTTGTCCGAAGAAATTCTGATACTTATATTTGTTATCGAGGACGGTGGAGAGAATTTGTTCCATGCTGGTTTCCGGTACAGTCGTTTCACCAAGTTCCGGAAGGACATTGGATATGTAATCGGCAAATACTTTATTAGGTGAGATGATCAGAATATCTTTGGATGAAATTTTTCCTTTTTGTGCATAGAGCAGGTAAGCAATACGGTGTAAGGCAATAGACGTTTTTCCCGAGCCGGCGACTCCCTGTATGATGAGTACGGGCGTATCTTCGTTGCGGATAATCCGGTTTTGTTCGCGTTGGATGGTCATAACGATGTTTTTCATCTTGTCGTCTGCATTGGAACAGAGCTCTTTTTGCAGGATATCATCATGAACAGTGACGGAACTTTCAATCATATATTCCATCTTACCTTTGCGAATGCGGTACTGACGCTTGAGTGAAATCTCTCCATGCACTTCACCTGACGGAGAAGAATAAGTGGCCTCACCTGACTCATAGTCATAAAACATACCCGAAATAGGTGACCGCCAATCATATATCAGATTTCTTTTGTTTTTGAAATCGTAGAATGTGTGTATACCTATATATACAGGAAGTTTTTTGCCGCTGCTTCCATTTTCCTTAAAGTCGATTCGTCCGAAGTAAGGAATATCCAATATCTTACTCAGGCGATTGCGTTTGTCTATCACATTTTCGCCTCGTGCAAAATGATTCAGTATACTTTCACGCATGGAACGGATTTCATGAGGATCGATGTCTTTATTGGACCATAGATAATCTTTGTATTCCTGCAGAGTATCTATGTGCTCTTTAACAGACTTGTCTGTGCTGTTTATCGTATCATTGATGATATTGAGCACCTGTTGCAAATATGCTTTTTCCTGCTCTTCTGTTTCGTTGAATATCATATATAAATTCAGTTTGGGTATTAAAAGTTGATTGAAAGGGTGGCAAAGTTAGCTAGATCCGGTGGGGTATTAAATAGTTATTTATAGCTATATATCAAGCCTTTTTCTTATTTTTGCGTGCTCATTTAATCTAGAAGAAAGATGGATATCCTTGATGTTGCAAGACGAAATCAGCAGAAAGCATGGGAAATAATAGAGAAAGTCAATGTTATCCCGATATGGGAAAGTATTGGTGCACAGGTTAATCTGGTTGGTTCTCTTCGTATGGGGTTGCTGATGAAACACCGGGATATTGATTTTCATATATATACGTCTTCTTTAAGTTTAGCCGATAGTTTCAGGGCGATGGCGAAGCTGGCGGAAAACACGTCAGTGAAGAAGATAGAGTGCGTGAATCTGCTGCATACTGTTGAGGCGTGTGTTGAATGGCATGCCTGGTATCAGGATTCGGATAATGCACTCTGGCAAATTGATATGATACATATCCGGAAAGGTTCCCGATACGATGGGTATTTTGAGAAAGTAGCCGAACGTATTTCTTCCGTCTTGACAGATGAGATTAAGCGGACAATTCTTCAATTGAAAAATGAGACACCCGAAAGTGAAAAGATTATGGGGGTAGAATATTATCAGGCTGTCATACGGGATGGAGTGCGGACTTATGCCGGGTTTGAAGAATGGCGAAAAGAGCATCCGGTGGGAGGAGTGCTGGAATGGATGCCTTAATCAGCTTAATATCCCCGTCTCATATCCTATTCGGATGGCTTCAATGGAATTTTGTACTCCTAATTTCCGTAATAGATTCTGTCGGTGAATATTGACGGTATGAATGCTGACACACAGTTTGTCTGCTATTTCTTTACTTAACAGTCCTTTTTGGATCAGGCGTAAAATTTCAGCTTCCCGTTTGGTGAGAGGATTGAAGGTCTGCAGTGACGGAGAAGGAGAGAACATCTCTCCATTTTTCAGATTGAGTACAGTACAGTCTACCGTTTCGGCCTCTTGTTGATCAGGTGAGATATCCATATTCCCAATTACCAGCCATGCTTTTCCATCGATGGTCTGCTCCAGAACCTGATGCCTGCTGACAACACGCACGTATTGTTGCCTCGCATTGAGAACACGAAAACTGTAAATATTAGAATAGTCATTTCGTTGTTCCGGAGGCAAACTGTATATAAACTGACTTAATTTTATTTGTAAGATGAGCAATTGCTCGCGGTCGTCGGGATGGATGCGCGATTCCAGATAATCACCCTGCCTTTCCAATGTTGCTATCTTGTGGGCATCATATCCCAGTAAATCTACAAAGTTCGGAGAAGCATAGGCATATCTGCATTTATATACGTCTACTACAAATGTACAGTTCCGGTTCATCTTCGAGAATTGATGAAGCATGGATTTATTCCGTTCCCACACGGCATAGTCGATGTCGGTAAAGGACAAACGTTGCTTTGCCCACAATTCTTCCCGTGTGATATCTGTTAGCTTGATTTCCCGCATGTATGGAACTGTTTTTTTGATTGAAGTATGACAAAAGTAGATATAATCCGTGATATTATCAAGGAAGGAGTAGAGATTTGCTTATTCTTATTGTTTCCATACAATAATCGTGCTAACAAATGATAATTATTGAACATCTCTTGAAAAATAAATAATAAAAAGATAGTTATCTAATTAATTGTGTTATCTTTGTTCCCAGAGTTTGAGTCACGAATCATTATTGTGTAGTTCTTCTTTATAATATATTATTAGTAAGTAGTCCTCTTCTGTAATTATCCTCCTCACTCCAAATTAGTATTTATTTTTAATAAAATTTTAGATGAACATTTACATTTCAGGTTTAAGTTATGGCACAAATGATGCTGACTTGACAAATTTATTTGCAGAGTATGGAGAAGTTTCTTCAGCCAAAGTTATTTTTGATAGAGAAACCGGCAGATCCAGAGGATTCGCTTTCGTAGAAATGACGAATGATGCAGAAGGACAAAAAGCTATTGACGAATTGAATGGAGTTGAATATGACCAGAAGGTTATTTCAGTGAGCGTTGCACGTCCTCGCGCTGAAAAACCGTCATACGGTGGTAACCGTGGAGGTGGTTATAACAATTCAAGAAGATATTAATATCAGAATAAATAAAAGCAGAAGATAATGTCTTCTGCTTTTATACAGACTATTACCGTTTCATGATTCAACGGAGGAATTTCTGTTATACGGAGAAAACGAAAAATCATTTTACATTTAAGTTCTGCTAATTCTGCCTCTTTTATGCGCAATATCAGGAGTATATAATCCTGCACTTTCCATTCTGACAATAGATTATTAGGCTTTTTTGTAATACAATGCTCTTGGAAGAAACAGGAGTGAGAGTTTAATAAATAATATCCAATCAAGCGAACAGCCAATGATGAAGGCGACTTTGAATACTTGAATAGAGTATGTTCGGAGTGTGTTGATTTTGAAATGGCCAAGCACAGAATAAAATATATGAAATCATTTTTTATAGGAAATATTGAAATTAAAGTACCTGTTATACAAGGTGGAATGGGAGTTGGGATATCATTGTCCGGTCTGGCGTCAGCAGTAGCAAACGAAGGGGGAGTGGGAGTTATATCGTGTGCAGGTCTGGGGTTGCTTTATCCCAAAGAAAAAGGCACTTATACAGAAAAATGCATCAGTGGCCTGAAAGAAGAGATTCGCAAATCACGCATGAAAACAAAAGGTATTATTGGTGTGAATGTCATGGTTGCCTTATCGAATTATGCTGATATGGTGCGTACTGCGATTAATGAAAAGATTGATGTGATATTTTCCGGTGCCGGACTTCCACTTGATTTGCCTTCCTATTTGACTACGGGGAGTATTACGAAATTAGTACCTATTGTATCTTCTTCAAGAGCTGCCAAAATAATCTGTGACAAATGGCAAAAGAATTATAACTATCTGCCGGATGCGATAGTGGTAGAAGGTCCCAAAGCCGGAGGGCATCTGGGTTTTAAGAAAGAACAGCTGCAAGACCAGAATTATGCGTTGGATGTATTGATTCCCGAAGTAGTGGCGATTGCGGCCAGTTATAAAGAACAGAAACATATTCCGGTGATTGCCGCCGGTGGAATTTCGACAGGTGAAGATATTGCGCACTTTATGGAACTGGGAGCTTCGGGAGTGCAGATGGGAAGTATTTTCGTGACAACCCTTGAATGTGATGCTTCGGAAACTTTCAAAGAAGTGTATATTCACTCCAAATCCGAAGATGTTCTTATTATTGAAAGTCCTGTCGGAATGCCGGGACGGGCTATTGACGGAGAATTTATTCATAGTGTGAATAATGGTCTGGAAAAGCCGAGGAAATGCTCATTCCATTGCATTAAGACGTGTGACTATACAAAAAGTCCTTATTGCATTATTAAAGCGCTGTATAATGCGGCCAAAGGAAATATGAAAAAAGGTTATGCTTTTGCCGGTAGCAACGCCTTTCTCGCAGATAAAATAAGCAGTGTGAAAGAAGTGATGAATACACTGGAACGCGAGTTTTTCTTAGCGACTCACAAACTGGTTTAATATCGGAGACCTTGCATATTCAGTATTGAATGTGTTGTGCTCTCTTACTATATATAAAATTAACCGCTGTGCTGAAACAGCAAAAATAACATTTATGACATTTAAAGAATTAAATATAACCGAACCTATTTTAAAAGCAATTGAAGAAAAAGGATATACAGTACCTACTCCTATTCAGGAGAAAGCGATTCCTGTAGCATTGGCAAAAAAAGACATTTTAGGCTGTGCGCAGACTGGAACCGGAAAGACTGCTTCATTTGCAATACCTATTATACAACATTTGCATCTCAATAAGGGAGAGGGCAAGCGTTCGGAAATCAAAGCTCTGATTTTGACTCCTACCCGCGAACTCGCATTGCAAATCAGTGAATGTATTGAAGATTATTCAAAGTATACACGTATCCGTCACGGAGTCATCTTCGGAGGCGTGAATCAACGTCCGCAAGTGGATATGCTGCATAAAGGAATTGATATTCTGGTTGCTACTCCGGGGCGTCTGCTCGATTTGATGAATCAAGGACATATACGATTGGATAATATTCAGTATTTTGTTCTGGACGAAGCAGACCGTATGCTTGATATGGGCTTTATTCATGATATTAAACGGATATTGCCGAAGCTTCCGAAAGAAAAGCAAACGTTGTTCTTTTCGGCTACGATGCCTGATACGATTATTGCTCTGACTAATTCCTTGTTGAAGAATCCGGTGAAGATTTATGTTACACCGAAATCATCAACGGTAGATTCTATAAAGCAGTTGGTTTACTTTGTTGAGAAGAAAGAAAAGAGCCTGTTGCTGATTTCAATTTTGCAAAAATCGGAGGACCGGTCGGTACTTATCTTTTCGCGTACCAAGCATAATGCTGATAAGATAGTTAAAATATTGGGTAAAGCCGGCATTGGCAGCCAGGCTATTCATGGAAATAAGAGTCAGGCGGCACGGCAGTCCGCATTGGGTAACTTCAAGTCGGGTAAGACGCGAGTGATGGTTGCTACTGATATCGCTTCCCGGGGAATTGATATTAATGAACTGCCGTTGGTTATCAATTATGATCTTCCTGATGTTCCCGAGACATATGTACACCGAATCGGGCGTACGGGAAGAGCTGGAAATGCAGGTATGGCACTTACATTCTGCTCTCAGGAAGAACGCAAACAGATTAATGATATTCAGAAATTGACAGGCAAAAAACTAAATAGGGCTGATTTTACAATTTAAGGTCATTCCCTTACATTATTCATTAAAATATAGTATAAATTAAATATAAGTTCTATGGCAAAATCCATTACGGTAGGTAAACGTGAAAATGAAAAAAAGAGACTCGCTAAACGAGAAGAAAAACAAAAGAAAAAGGATAGCAAGAAGTTATCCAGTAAAAGCAGCTTCGATGATATGATTGCTTATGTGGACGAGAATGGAATGATAACTTCGACTCCTCCGGCTGAAAACATTAAAAAGGAAGAGATAAACCTGGATGAGATAATCATTGCAACTCCGAAGAAAGAAGACGAGGAACCCGTTATATTGAGAGGGAGAGTTGAATTCTTTAATGAGGCAAGAGGCTTTGGTTTTATAAAGGACCTTGCCGGAGTTGATAAGTACTTTTTCCATGTTAATAATGTCGTTGGTAATATCTCGGAAGGTAATATTGTAACATTCGATCTTGAACGTGGTGTGAAAGGAATGAATGCGGTCAATATCTGTCTCGAAAAGAAACCGGTGGAGAATTAAAACAAAAACAAAAAATGTAAGTATTGAAACTTATTTTTAGATATTCATTTGCTTAAGTGTAATATGATAAAATAAAAATCCCTTGAGTCTCAGAGGTTCAAGGGATTTTTTATGCGTAAAAATAGTATTGCAGGCAGACAGGGGAACAGAGGGTAACCGGAAGAAGAATGCAGTATATCGTACAAAAATGGCAAGAAATAATGATTCATTATCTCTACTATTTCATACCTTTGCCCGCTGAGTCTGAAATATTATTAACTTTTAAACGCAGAAAACATGAAGAACTTATTGATTACGGTATTTTTTCTCAGCTTGACTTTGCAGCTCTCTGCTGAGACAGGAGGAAGCAATGCTGTAATTGTAGAAAAAACTACAGCAAGTCCGGCGGAAAAGACGCCTGTTTATTGGCAGAAAATGGCAGATGGTATGTCGCAAGCCCTTATCAAGCATTTTTGGGGCGCAAACTTCAAAGGGTATGAGAATCGGTTTTATTTTAATTATGGTAGTGATCTTTCCAATATGACTACCAATCATTATTGGCCACAGGCACATGCTATGGATGTCATGGTAGATGCATATATGCGTACCGGAAGCAAACAGTATTTGAATATATACCCGTTATGGTGGGAAGGTGCACCGAAATTCAATTTTGCGGGCAGAGAGGAAGACCCGTGGTGGAATGTGTTTGTAGACGATATGGAATGGATTGCTCTGGCACAGATTCGCATGTTTGAAAGCACTAAGAATACCAAGTATCTGAAAAAGGCGAGACAGACCTACGATGATTGGGTTTGGTCTACTTGGGGACCGGAAGATGAGGCTCCGTGGTTTGGTGGCATTACCTGGAAGACGGATGTGGCAAAATCTAAGAACGCTTGTTCCAATGGTCCTGCTGCCCTTATTGCTGCCCGGTTGTATAATTTTTACGATGCTATGGGTAAAAAGGCCGGAAAACCCAAACAGGCTTATCTGAATGAGGCCATTAAAATATATACATGGGAGAAGAATAACTTGTTCGACCGTCAGACGGGGGCAGTGTATGACAGCATGAATGGAGAAGGCAAGATTACCAAATGGGTATTTTCGTACAACTCGGGTACTTTCCTGGGAGCAGCTCATGAACTGTATAAGATTACCGGTGATAAGCAATATCTGGCAGATGCAGTAAAAGCGGCCAATTTTGTGATTGACCATTTGTCGACCAATGAAGGTGTACTCTCCGATGCAGAAGGTGGTGACGGTGGCTTGTTTCATGGCATCTTCTTCCGTTATTTTGTGAAACTGATTAATGACCCTGCACTGGATAGTGCCAATTATAATAAGTTTCGCGACTACATAACTCATTGTGCTACGGTTATGGCAGAGCAAGGAGTGAATCAGAAGACTATGTTATATAGCGGTCGTTGGAGAAAAGCACCTGCTGATGATGAGAGTGTGGGATTGACATCGCATCTGACCGGTTGTATGCTGATGGAAGCTATGTGTGTACTTAAACACCGATAGAGTGAATAAGAAAAGAGATAAAACAAAAATCCCTTGAACTTCAAAAGTTCAAGGGATTTTTGTTACTGAGTTGATAGTGGTGCCACCAGGAATCGAACCGGGGACACAAGGATTTTCAGTCCTTTGCTCTACCAACTGAGCTATGGCACCGTAAGGCTAATTCAACTCAGTTGTTTCTCTTTTGCGGTTGCAAAGGTAGTTAAAGTTTTGGATTCTGCAAGGCTTCTATAAATAAAAAACACTGATAAAAAGCTACTTTGCTTATTATCAGTGTTGTATGGAATGAAATATTTTTCAGTATATAACTGAGAAAATCTATTTATCTTCTTTTAGCGGATTCCATCCCTGAGCCTTCAATTCAAATTCTTGTCCGTCACGGGTAATCAATGCGCAACCGAGTTCGGGTTTGGTGATATGCCCGATGAGGCGGATTCCCTCCATCTGTGATACTTTCTCATGATCGGCGATGGGGACAGTGAAAAGCAATTCATAATCTTCACCGCCATTCATGGCACAAGTGGTCAGGTTCATGTTGAATTCTTCTGCCATGACAGCCGTCTGATAGTCAATAGGAATATGTTCCTCATAGACACGGCATCCCGTATTACTTTGTTTGCAGATATGCATTAATTCGGACGACAGACCATCGGAGATGTCCATCATGGATGTGGGGACAATATTGGCAGCCGCCAGTTTTTCGATGATATCTTTACGGGCTTCCGGTTTCAACTGGCGTTCCAGTAAGTATTCTTTGCCGGTGAAGTCCGGTTGGATATCTTTTTCACCCTTCAGTACTGTTTTCTCACGTTCCAGGAGTTGCAGACCCATATAGGCGGCGCCCAAGTCACCGCTGACACAGATTAAGTCAGTGTCTTTGGCTCCGTTGCGGTAGACCACTTTGTCTTTATCGGCATCTCCGATACAGGTGATGCTGATGGCAAGTCCCGTAAGAGAAGAGGATGTATCGCCTCCGATAATGTCAACATGATACTGTTGGCATGCCAGACGAATGCCTGAATAAAGCTCTTCCATGTCCTCTACGCTGAAGCGTTTGGAAAGAGCGAGCGATACGGTGATCTGCCGGGGCGTACCGTTCATTGCATAGATATCGGAGAAATTGACTACGGCCGATTTATATCCCAGATGTTTCAGAGGGACATAAGTCAGGTCGAAATGAACACCTTCCATTAATAAGTCGGTTGTTACTAATAGTTGTTTCTCCGAAGGGTAGGAGAGGACGGCGGCATCATCACCCACTCCGTATTTGGTTGATTCGTTTTCTGGTTTAATTCCCTCGGTGAGGCGGTCGATCAGACCGAACTCGCCGAGAGTTGCTATTTCAGTTCGCATAAATAGAGTTTAGTATTAAGCACGGTTGATAAGTTCACGCATGATAGTGGTCATTTTAGGTTGAGCTGCGTCCGCTGCCTTCTGAACTTCTTCATGCGATACTTCTACAATTTTTCCTTCTACTCCCAAGTCAGTGATGACGGAGATTCCGAATACCTTGATTCCGCAGTGGTTGGCTACGATCACTTCGGGAACGGTAGACATACCGACTGCATCGGCACCCAGAATGTGGAATAGTTTATATTCAGCAGGAGTCTCGAAAGTAGGGCCTTGCGTACCGATATAAATTCCATGTTGTACCTTAATGCCTTTTTCCTGAGCAATCTCGTCAGCTTTACGAATCAGTTCCTTATCATATGCTTCGCTCATATCCGGGAAGCGTGGACCATAAGGAATATTCTTGCCACGAAGCGGATGTTCGGGGAAGTAGTTGATATGATCGGTGATAATCATCAGGTCACCGATTTCAAAAGCTTCGTTTGTACCACCGCTGGCGTTGGATACAAACAATGTTTTGATACCCAGCTCACGCATTACACGTACAGGGAAAGTCACTTCCTTCATGGAATAACCTTCATAATAATGAAAACGCCCTTGCATTGCCATGATGTCTTTGTTGCCCAACTTGCCGAAAATCAGTTTACCGCTATGACCTTCGACAGTAGACACCGGGAAGTTAGGAATATCCGAATACTTTATTTCATACTTCTCGGTGATCTCGTCTGCCAAACTGCCAAGTCCGGTGCCAAGGATGATGGCTGTTTCAGGACTGGTGTGCATTTTCCCTTTCAGAAAAGCTGCTGTTTCTTGTATTTTCTCTAACATAGCCAATAATGTGTTGGTTAAATTTATCTTGTTGATTTTGTAATATCTCAATCTCAATCGGCAAGGCGTAAATAAACGGTTTCAGTTCCTCGCTCAATACCGGATGATGAATCAGGCGGGTTGCATCTTTCTCGGTGGTGACAATCAGTTTATGTTCACCTTTCAGTTTTCCGAATCGTTCCTTGATCTGTTGTATGTCCCGATGACTGAAATGATGATGGTCGTCGAATGAAAGCGAATCAATCTGATCGGTATACATTTTCAACTCTTCGAGAATAGGCGCAGGTGATGCAATGCCCGTTACCAGCAAAATATCCGTATTCGTTAAAGCACTCAGCGGTAACTCATTCACTGTAGAATCAATCTCTGAATTTGCTGATGGAAATACCGGTTGCAGATTTCCATAACGAAACGATGAGAAGTATAACTGCTGATAAGGATAAAGGTTCAGTCGTTTTGTGATAATATTATAGTCAATCGGCTTAATATCCTGCGGACACTTTGTGACAATGACGATTTGTGCCCGGTTTTTACCGTTGACAGACTCGCGCAGACGACCTGCCGGAAGTAAAGTATCGTCGCAGAAGAGGCGGTGATAATCCGTCAGCAGGATGCTTAGTCCCGGCTTGACGTAACGGTGCTGGAAAGCATCATCCAGCAATACAACTTCAATGGACGGTTCTTTGATGGATAGTAATTGTTCTATGCCATGGCAACGGTTCTCATCGACAGCTAGTGTGACAGACGGGAACTTGGTATGCATCTGGTAAGGCTCGTCACCGATGCTGCGTGCAGTACTTTGGGGAGTGGCAAGCACATATCCTCGGCTATGCCTTTTATATCCCCGGCTTAATACTGCCACATGATAGTTATCACGAAGCAGCTTTATCAGATATTCGGTGTGCGGCGTCTTTCCCGTGCCGCCTACAGACAGGTTGCCGATGCAGATGACAGGAACACCAAAACTCTTTGACCGGAGGAATCCCCAGTCAAAGAGTTTGTTTCTTACTGTTACCACTGCCCCGTAAATCCATGAGACAGGGTAAAGCCACTTATGTATCTTGATAAAGTGTTCGTCCATGCAGTACAGTTTACTTGATATTTAGTTCAAACGGAATGCGTGCCTGAATCATGGAACGCTCTTTTAAATTTTTCAGCATACCGAATTGTTGATAATACTCTCCTAACTTGCTTTTCAATATTTGTGATTCCACATAATTAGTGGGTTTCGTATTGAGCAGTGAAGAAAGGAGGTCTTGTTTTGCCGGATAAGAAACAACTGTATATCCTTCGATTCCTGCTTTCCTGACAGCAATCTCCAAAGCTGTATCAATACCTCCGAGTACGTCTACCAGTCCAAGTTCTTTAGCAGCTTCTCCTGTCCATACACGACCTTCAGCTATTTTCTCAATGGCCTCTTTGCTCATATGGCGCCCCTCAGCGCAGCGATTGACGAATGTATCATAACCTTGGGTAATCATCATCTGCATCAGTGTCTTCTCATCCTGATTGAAAGGACGCATGATATTTCCAAAATCTGAAAATTTATTTGTTTTTACCACATCGTAGGTCAAACCGATCTTTTCTGATAATTCCTTAACATTCGGTACCATACCGAAAATTCCGATGGATCCCGTCAATGTAGTCGGCTCTGCAACGATTGTATCGGCTACACAAGAGATATAATAACCACCTGATGCGGCATAATCACCCATAGAAACAATTACTGGTTTCTCTGTTTTCAGTTCTTTCACGGCATGCCAGATTTGTTCGGATGCAAAAGCACTTCCACCCGGTGAATTAACACGGAGAACGACAGCTTTTACATCCTCGTCATCTTTTAGCTTACGCAAGTCACGAATAACTTTTGTGCCTACAATTCCCTCTTCAGAAGTTGAAGAACCGCTGTAATCTGTGATTTCTCCGGAGGCATAATAGACCGCTACGATGTTACCGCTTTTATCTTTCGGCATGTTTTTTTTCACATTGATCATATCACTCAACCCTAGCACCGGAAGGCGGTCATCTTCTTTCAAGTCCACCCACTGTTTAAGATAATTGCGAACATCATTGCGGTAAATCAATGTGTCCGCCAAGCCACATTGCACACTTTCCTCTGCCGGATAAAACATCAGCATACGGTCAGCTAAAGCATTCAGTGAATCTACGGGGAGGCTGCGGGAAGCAGATACCCCTTCGGTAACCTGTCCCCAGATCGAGTTGATAAAAGCTGTCACCTGTTCACGATTGGCAGGACTCATTTCTGTAGAAATAAACGGTTCTACGGCGGATTTATAAGTACCTACTTTAAATATCTGCATTTCTACCCCGATCTTTTGCAGTAAGTCTTTATAAAACAGAGGAGCGGAAGCGATGCCTTTCCACTCAATCATTCCTTTCGGATTGAGCAATACCTTGTCCGCTACACTGGAAAGATAATAAAGTCCTTGTGTATAGCTATCTCCGTAGGCTATGATGAACTTTCCGCTTTCTTTAAAGTCGAGCAATGCGTTACGGATTTCCTGCAAAGATGCATACGAAGTTCCGAGCATACTTGCCTGCAGATAAATTCCTTTGATATTTTCATTTTCTTTTGCTTTTTTGATGGAAGAAAGAATATCGTCCAGCCCGTATGTATTGGAGTCGTCGCTGAACAACTGTGATAAGATACCTAACGGACTCTCCTGAGTGCGTTCGACTAATACACCGTTCAGGTCGAGCATCATCACAGAATTCTTTTTCACTATTGTTTCTGTATCCGCGGTTGATACAATGCCGAACAATGTTACCATGCCGATAATAAATAATACAATGCTTGACAGGATGATACCGGTCACAGTGGCGAGCGTAAATTTCAAGAAATCTTTCATTATACTATTGTTTTTTTGAGTCAGCTTGTTTTAAAGCTAACAAAGATAAATAATTGAGTTGATATTTATTCAATAAGTCGTGCGAATTTTTGTTTTGTCACAATGAATCAGGTTTATTTGCTTTTAGAATGCTGCCCGGAACAGGGTAGATATAAATTTTGAATGATCGGACTTGGGGACCATTTTTCTATTGTATTTTAGTGTAGCATTGAGAATTATTCTCTAAATTTGTAGCATTAACTTAACATTATGATTATCATGAAAAGAAAATCCCCTGTGATGGCCGTTGCTTTGGCGGGACTGTTTATGTACACTTCCTGTTCTCCGACGGAGCAAGCGGAAACGAAAGATTACACCCAGTATGTGAATACCTTTATTGGTGCTGCTGACAATGGGCATACATTCCCCGGAGCTTGCTATCCTTTCGGAATGATACAGACCAGTCCGGTGACGGGTGCAGTAGGTTGGAGATATTGTTCGGAATATACTTATCAGGACTCTCTGATCTGGGGCTTCACTCAGACTCATCTGAACGGAACCGGATGTATGGATTTGGGGGATATTCTGGTGATGCCAGTTACCGGTACCCGTGCTCGTGCATGGGATGCTTACCGCAGCCATTTCCCGAAAGACAAGGAAGCTGCTACTCCGGGATATTATACAGTCGAATTATCCGATCCGCAGGTAAAGGCGGAACTGACTGCTTCTATCCATGCAGCTCTTCATCGTTATACATATCATAAAGCGGATTCAGCTTCTCTGCTGATTGACTTGCAGCACGGACCTGCCTGGAGAGAAGAACAATATCATTCACAAGTGAATAGTTGCGAGGTGAACTGGGAAGATGCTCAGACGCTGGCCGGACACGTGAATAACACGGTCTGGGTTGATCAGGACTACTTCTTTGTGATGAAGTTTAATCGTCCGGTAATAGATTCGCTTTACCTTCCGATGGGAGAAACTGAGAAAGGAAAGCGAATCATTGCTACTTTCGACTTGAAGCCGGGAGATGAACTGATGATGAAGGTGGCCCTTTCGACTACCAGCGTAGAGGGAGCAAAGAAGAACTTGCAGGCTGAAATACCAGACTGGAACTTTGACGGTGTGAAGCTGGCTGCCCATGACGAATGGAACAGCTATCTGAGTCGCATGGACGTAGAGGGTACGGATGATGAAAAGACGAATTTCTATACTTGTTTCTATCACGCACTGATTCAGCCTAACCAGATTTCAGACGTAGACGGTATGTATCGTAATGCTGCCGATTCGATTGTGAAGGCCGGAACAGGAACATTCTATTCAACCTTCTCTTTATGGGATACTTATCGTGCCGCTCATCCATTCTATACATTAATGGTTCCCGAACGTGTGGATGATTTTGTTAATTCATTGATAGAACAAGGTGAAGTACAAGGCTTCCTGCCTATTTGGGCATTGTGGGGAAAAGAAAACTTCTGTATGATCGGCAATCATGGTGTATCTGTTATTGCTGAAGCCTACCGAAAAGGTTTCCGTGGTTTTGATGCGGAACGTGCTTTCAATATGGTGAAGAAGACACAGACTGTATCTCATCCGTTGAAGTCCGACTGGGAAGTGTATACGAAATACGGATATTTTCCGACCGACCTGACAAAAGCAGAATCCGTCTCTTCAACTCTGGAATCGGTATATGACGATTATGCGGCAGCTGACATGGCCCGTCGTATGGGAAAAGAAGAAGATGCTGCTTACTTTGCGAAACGTGCAGATTATTATAAGAACTTATTCGATTCACAGACGAATTTTATGCGTCCGCGTAAAGCTGACGGAACCTGGAAATCTCCGTTTAATCCTAGTGATGTAGGACATGCGGAAAGTACAGGCGGTGACTATACGGAAGGAAATGCATGGCAATATACCTGGCATGTGCAACACGATGTTCCCGGTTTGATTGCTCTCTTTGGTGGAGAAGAACCTTTCCTGAACAAGCTGGATTCCCTGTTTACAGTGAAACTGGAAACAACCCAGGCTGATGTGACAGGTTTGATCGGACAGTATGCACATGGTAATGAGCCCAGTCATCATGTTACTTATTTATATGCTTTGGCAGGGCGTCCGGAACGTACACAGGAACTAATCCGTGAAATCTTTGATACTCAATATAAGAACAAGCCTGACGGACTTTGTGGTAATGATGACTGTGGTCAGATGTCCGCATGGTATATGTTCAGTGCAATGGGTTTCTATCCGGTAGATCCGGTAAGCGGTGATTATGTATTCGGAGCTCCTCAGTTACCGAAGATTGTGCTACATCTGGCTGATGGAAAGACCTTTACTGTGATCGCTGAAAACTTATCGAAGGAACATAAATATGTGGATAGTATCACGCTGAATGGCGAACCTTATACAAAGAATACGATTTCTCATGAAGATATTCTGAAAGGTGGTACACTCGTATATAAGATGAAATAGACTGTATACAGAGTAGTATAAAGAAGATCCCTCCAAAGTTTTTTTCTTTGGAGGGATTTTTGGCTTTATATGCTTTAAATTCGAATAATTCTCTAAATTTGTGCTATTAATCTGACTGGTACATTCATGGAGAATACTGAAACTTTAATAGTGGAACAACTGAAGATAGGCAATGAAAATGCTTATCGTTACATATATGATCATCACTATGCCCTGCTCTGTTATGTTGCCAATGGTTATCTAAAAGATCAGTTCCTTTCCGAAACCATTGTAGGAGATACTATCTTTCATTTATGGGAGATACGTGAGACTTTGGATATTTCAGTCTCTATCCGTAGTTACCTGCTGAGAGCTGTCCGTAATCGTTGCATTAACTATCTTAATTCGGAACGTGAAAAGAGAGAAATAGCATTTTCTGCTCTTATGCCCGATGAGATAACGGATGATAAAATCATACTGTCCGATTCGCATCCGTTAGGTATTTTACTGGAACGTGAACTTGAAAACGAAATATATAAGGCTATCGATAAATTGCCGGACGAATGCCGTCGGGTTTTTGCTAAAAGTCGCTTTGAAGGAAAATCATACGAAGAAATTTCCGGTGAACTGGGAATATCTATTAATACAGTTAAGTATCATATAAAGAATGCTTTAGCTTCTTTACACGCTCATTTGAGTAAGTACCTGATTTCTCTATTACTATTTTTTTTCAGGTAAAGCGAAAAAAAATCATTTTCTGACTACCCTTAATTAAAAAACAACTGTCTCCTTTATAGAAAGCATAAATATGGAAGAAGAAAATAAACATATTGATGAACTGATTGCCAACTATCTGACTGAAGGTCTGGATAAGAATGCTTTAGATGAACTAAAAACATGGATTGCCGCATCGGCTGAAAATCAGCAATATTTTATCCGTCAGCGGGAGATCTGGTTTTCAGCTGTAAGTCGTGAGGCCGCATCTGTCTATGATAAGGATAAAGCGTTTGAGAATTTTAGAAACCGTGTCGAAAGTCAGAAGGAAATTCAGAGCACTTCCCGTCGAGGTTTTAGCCTGTCAGCGTTGTGGCGTTATGCTGCGGTTGTTGCAATCATAATAGCGGTGGGATGTATTTCTTATTGGCAGGGAGAGGTGAATGTGAAAGATACTTTTGCAGATATTTCGGTAGAAGCCCCTTTAGGATCAAAAACAAAACTTTATTTGCCGGATGGCACATTGGTCTGGCTTAATGCCGGTTCACGCATGACATACTCGCAGGGGTTTGGTGTCGATAACCGAAAAGTAGAACTGGAAGGGGAAGGATATTTTGAGGTAAAGCGGAATGAGAAGATTCCCTTTTTCGTAAAGACTAAAGATCTGCAATTACAGGTGTTGGGAACAAAATTCAATTTCCGTGACTATCCGGAAGATCATGAAGTGGTCGTTTCTTTGTTGGAAGGTAAGGTCGGATTGAACAACTTGTTGAGAGAAGAAAAAGAAGCTGTCCTTTCACCTGATGAAAGGGCCGTATTAAATAAGGCGAACGGGCTTTTGACTGTAGAGTCGGTTACCGCATCCAATGCGTCTCAGTGGACGGACGGTTACTTGTTTTTTGATGAAGAACTCTTGCCGGATATCGCTAAAGAACTGGAACGCAGCTATAATGTAAAGATTCACATAGCCAATGATTCCTTAAAAACATTCCGCTTCTATGGCAACTTCGTTCGTCGCGAACAAAATATCCAGGAAGTACTGGAAGCACTGGCTTCTACGGAAAAAATGCAATATAAGATTGAAGAACGTAATATAACTATCTATTAACCGGTTACCAGAGATTATAATGCTATGATTGTTTAACCTTAAAAAATGAAAAGTATGAATAAAGAGAAAAATACAGAATAATCTTTAGCTGACAAATAAGGAGAGACAAATAAAAAACCGGAAGATTTCGGACATCTCCCGGCTCCTTGAATCTCTTCTTTCAACAATCATCTAGTGTGAATATGTTTTCAAAAGAGAATGTGCAAAGTTAGCAAAATACATCTCTTTTAAAACGAGTTATTCAAGTTTTAATTAATAATTTGTTTATTTTATGAATTACAGGAAGAAGGCCATATTAATGGTCATGGCTCTGTTTTGCCTTAACATAGCAATACTAGCCCAGGCTGTTTCATTGAAAATGGATAACGTTTCAGTGAAAGAAGCAATGACCCAGTTGAAGAATAAAAGCGGATATTCTTTCGTTTATAAAGTCGGAGATCTGGATACAAAGAAGATTATAACTGTAAAGGCGAAAGAGCTGAATGAGGCTATCGATCAGATATTGTACGGACAAGACGTTGTCTATGAAGTGAAAGGGAAGAATGTAATTGTTCAGAAAGGACAAGCCAGGCAGAATACTTCAAAGGATGGTAAAAAGCGTAAGATCACAGGTGTGGTGAATGATGTTAACGGCGAGCCTATTATCGGTGTTACCATCAAGGAGAAAGGGACAACTAACGGAACGGTATCGGATATAAATGCGAAGTTTACGTTGGAAGTATCACCGGGAGCGGTATTGGAACTGTCTTACATCGGCTATCAGCCTCTGGAAGTGAAAGTTGGAAATCAGACAGATTTATCCATCGTTTTGTATGAAAAGCAAGAATTGCTGGATGAAGTTGTGGTAGTGGGATACGGTACAATGAAGAAAAGTGACTTGAATGCTTCGATTGTTTCTGTAAAGTCTGAGAAACTCAATAAAGCAGCTTCACCGAACTTCTCTGAAATGTTGATGGGACGTGCGGCAGGACTTACTGTAAAACAGGGGAGTGCACAGCCCGGTGGTGGTATTGAAGTTCTGATTCGGGGTGCGGCTTCTACCGGTGCGGGGAATGATCCGCTGTATGTGGTCGATGGTTTCCCCATAGTGAATGCCGGTGTCAATCCGGGAAGCGGTAATCAGTGGACGGCAGGAAGCAACAGCCCTTTGAGCAGTATTAACCCTAACGATATCGAATCCATAGAGATTTTGAAGGACGCTTCGGCAACTGCCATTTATGGTGCGCGGGGTGCTAATGGAGTTGTTCTGATTACGACAAAAAGAGGTACTCAGGATACGAAAGTAGAGTATAACATGAATATGTCGTTTCAGACTATAAATAAACGACCGGAATTATTGACGGCCGGAGAGTTAATGACTACTCAGAACAGTTACTATAAAGAACAGTATTTAATGCAGAATCTGGTATATCCTTATGGGAATACAGATCCGGGTGCTGTCAGCCCTTATGTGCCTATGTACACGGATGAAGAAATAGCAAAAGCCGGAAAAGGGACCAACTGGTATGATATGATTACCCGTACAGGTCTTATCCAGCAACATAACCTCACAGTGACTTATGGTAATGAAAAGATGAGATCATTGATTTCGCTGAACTACTTCGATCAGAAAGGAGTGGTGAAAACATCCGGTTATAAACGCTATAGCTTCCGTTATAATCTGGACCATAAAATAACGAAATGGTGGGATTATGGTATTTCTGCCACAGCCTCTTATGTAGTCGATCAGAATGCGACACTGGGGGGAGGATATGACAGTACGGCAGGTATTATTGAATCGGCGTTAAGTTATAGTCCGACAGTGAAGGCGGAACGAGACCCGACGACCGGCAAATGGATGGAAGATCCTAAGCAGGCATTGCTCAATCATCCTTTGTCTTATCTCGACATTGAGGATGAGACAAAGACCAAGCGTTTTCTGGCAACAGCATTCACTAATTTCTATTTTATAAAAGATGTGCTCTGGTTGAAACTGTCTGCCGGTGCGGATATCCGCGACGGGTCCCGCCATAGCTACTATCCGATGACTACGAAATATGGAAGTAGTGTGAATGGAGATGCGAATATCAATTCCGCCAACCGTGAAGACTATGTGGCAGATATGGTTTTCAATTTTCAGAAGACTTTCAAGGAGAGACATAAACTTCTTGCATTACTGGGATATTCGTATCAGGTGCAGAATGATGACGGAGCGTATGCACGTGCTATGGGATTTATGTCTGATGCGTTGATGTATTATAAACTACAGGCAGGTGAAACGCGTCCGGTGGTCAGTTCTTATAAAAATAAACACGTGTTGGCTTCTTATTTTGGTCGTGCCCAATACTCTTTCAAAGACAAGTATCTGTTTACTTTTACTGCCCGTATCGATGGTAGCGACCGTTTTGGAAAGAACAACCGTTATGCTTTCTTTCCTTCGGGAGCATTTGCGTGGAGAATGAATCAGGAAGATTTTCTGAAAGATGTCAACTGGCTCTCCGATGCCAAGTTGCGTGTCAGCATGGGACAGGTGGGTAATGAAAATCTGCCTAACGATGCTGCTTCCGAGTACTTTGCCTTTGACGGCAGAAATTATTATCTGGGAGATACAGAAAAGAGAGGAGTAAATCTGGGAAAGTTCGGTAATCCTGATTTAAAGTGGGAAACGACTACAGAAGTTAACTTCGGACTGGATTTCGGTTTCTTCCGGAATCGTATCAATGGTAGTGTAGATGTTTTCTTTAAAGAGGTAAAAGACCTGCTGAGCTGGCGTTCGCTGCCGCATACAGCTGTCACTACCGGTATATGGTCCAACATTGGAAAAACAAAAAGTACCGGTTTTGAACTGACGCTGAATACAGTGAACCTGGAAGGACCGTTACATTGGGAATCGACATTGACGTATACTTCCTATCGTGACAGATGGAAAGAACGTGATCCGAAAGTAATCCTGGCTCCTTATGTCAAAGAAAACGATCCGGTAAGTGCTATCTATACGCTGATTCCGGACGGTATAAAGCAGGCGGGTGAAGATACGCCGGCTATGCCGGACTTGTTACCGGGACAGCGCAAATATAAAGATGTGAACGGACTCGATGAGGAAGGGAATCTGACAGGAAAGCCTGATGGGAAAATAGACCAGGCAGATGTCGTATATCTGGGGACACGTGCACCGAAGTTTACTATGGGATTCTCGAATGATTTCCGGTACAAAGGATTTGATCTGAATATCTATCTTTATGCTTCGGTTGGCGGATACTCCTATCCTTACACTCAGGTAGAACACGGGGTGTATGGTGGAAACGGCATCCAGAGGCTGAAAGACAATAATAACTTTTTGGCGGATATAAAAAATCGTTGGACTTCCGACAACATGAGTTCTGCTATGCCTAGTGGCGAAGTGAACAGCTATGATAGCTACGGTGCTCCGAACTGGGAGAAGAATACATATTTACGTCTGAAGAGCGTAACGTTGGGATATGATTTGAGCAGACTGTTTAAAGCTGATAAGTTGAAAGTAAGATTTTACTTTTCCGGTCAGAATCTGCTGACGTTTACCGGATATAAAGGACTCGATCCGGAAGTTGAAAACGACCGGGCGTCATATCCTCAACAGAAGACTTTTTCATTTGGACTTGATGTGAAATTTTAAACTGGAATGTCATGAAGAAATTAGCTAAAAAACTATTATTACTATTTATAAGCATTCAGTTTGTAGCCTGTGAGGGGAGCTTGGAACCTCACTTGTATGGAGTTGTAGATACTGGAAATGCGTTTAATACTCCTGCAGACCTTTCGGCTGCAACGGTTGCCCTTTATTATGAATTACGCCAAAAAGGCTGGGGACCTTATTTGTTTTGTGATGGAAGTTCTTTTGTAATGGATGAAGTTTCAACCGAAGAATGGACTACCAAGTGGTCATGGGTTGCTTTTCTGAATGGTTCGTGGACGGATGCTGACCAGATGGTGAAAGGATTTTATAACTGGACTGCTCCTAATATCACCCGTTGCACTTATACGATAGCGAAAATGGAAGAGTCTCCGGTAACCCAGTCGGTGAAAGACTTGTATATTGCGGAGGTCCGGGCGCTCAGAGCCTTTTTCATGTTCGATTTATATCGGCTTTATGGTCCTATGCCAATGATTCTGGAAGCCGACCAGGCAATCAATCCGGACCCGGATTATAAACCTTACAGACCTACGTCTGAAGAAGTCGGAACTTTCCTGACGACAGAACTACGTGCTGCTGCCGACGCACTTCCGGTAGAACAAGCTGAATACGGACGTATCACAAAGGGAGCTGCCCTGCATTATTTACTGAAATATTATATGCATGAAAAGCAGTGGCAGAATGCTCTCGAAACGGCAAATGAGATTATCGGTCTGAATTACTATGAACTGGAGAAGGATTATGCAAGTATATTTTCAGCTCAGAACGAAGGTAATAAAGAACTGATGTTTGTTGTGAGAGCTGAACCACTGGCAGATTATGGTAATCATACATATGCAAATATTTTGCCGGGTGACTACGCTTCACCCTCTGGAAACATCGTTGAAGGCTGGTCCGGACACCGGATGCCGTGGGGATTCTATGATACGTTTGATGAAAATGACCGGCGAAGAGCTTTGGCACAGGCCGAATATACATCAAAGTCCGGTGCTACAGTTGATTTGAGAGCCAGTGGTGATGTAGGCGCTTTGCCTTTGAAATATGGGATTGATCCTGAAGCTACAGGTACATGGGCAGGCAATGATAAGGTACTCGACCGATATGCGGAAGTGTTGTTATTTAAGGCGGAAGCATTGAATGAACTGAATGGTCCTAATCAGGGAAGTGTCGATCTGATTAATGATATCCGGAAACGTGCTTTTGGCTTTGGCACCTCTCTGCCTGCAATACCCGTTTTTAAAGAGAGCTTTGACGGAGAGTTTGTTGACAATGTTATAGGGATATTCTCGATGAATAACTACGATCAGGCCGGTGGATCTGCCTGGAAGTATGATGTGGATAAAAACAACACGTTGAATAACGGAAACAGCTTACGTGTGGAAGTTGAATCTTCGGGTACGGAATTCTGGACTTTGCAGATGCGAACAGAGCCTTTGGTTGCAAAAGGGCGTAAGTATTCAATAAAGATGAAGTTGAAAGCCTCGAAAGACATTCAGTTTGAAATACGCGTTGAAGGACCATTGAGCCACATGGAATCTATCTCTTTGAAAGCAGGCGAAGTAAGGGAATTCTCCACACAGACAGGTAAAGCTACGGAAGATCAAAATTGTGCTCTGTTCCTTGCTTTGGGAAATTCCGGAAGCGGATATGAACTCTGGATTGATGAAATAGAGTTTACAGCGATGGAACAGGCTGCTGATGGTGGAGATGCTATCATAAAGCAATTATCCGATTTCCCGGATAAGGAGTCGTTGAGAGACTGGATTCTGAAAGAAAGAGGCTGGGAGTTCTGGTATGAAGGAAAGCGCAGGGAAGATTTGATCCGGATGGGGAAATATGTAGAAACCGGAAAGAAGTATAGTACTAATTTCTCAGAGAAGAATCTTTTGTTCCCGATTCCTACTTCGGTCATTATTGAAAATTCTCATATCGAGCAGAATCCTCATTATTGATCTTGAACAATTTATTTATCAGTTTTCAATAGGTATTTTATTAAATAATCATTGAGATATGAAAAAGTTAAAGCATTCTATTCTTTCGCTCTTGTTATTGATGGGAGCGTGTATTGTCAGTTGTAGTAATGATGATGGACAGACTTCCTCCACCGAGCCGGATGAAGTGGGGGGAGAAAGTTTCACGATTCCTGTATCGAGTTTGCGTTTGCGGGACCCGTTTATTCTGGTCGACAAGAAAACTTCGATGTATTATCTTCATTTCAATAATAACTTGAAAATCAGAGTTTATAAAAGTAAAGACCTGTCCACGTGGAAAGACGAAGGCTATTCTTTTATAGCTAAAAGTGATTTCTGGGGGCAACAGGACTTTTGGGCACCGGATGTGTATGAATATGAAGGACGTTATTATTTATTTACTACATTCAGTAATGCGGGAGTGAAGCGGGGAACTTCTATTCTAGTTTCCGATAGTCCGAAAGGCCCTTTCACTCCACTTGTAAACAAGGCGATTACTCCTTCCGGCTGGATGTGCCTGGATGGATCTTTGTATATTGACAAAGAAGGAAATCCCTGGCTGTTGTTCTGTCGTGAGTGGCTGGAGACCATCGACGGTGAAATTTATGCCCAACGGCTGGCGAAAGATCTGAAAACGACAGAAGGTGATCCGTATCTGTTGTTCAAGGCTTCGGAAGCTCCCTGGGTAGGCTCTATTACAAGTTCCGGGGTGACGGGCAATGTTACGGATGCTCCTTTTATCTATCGTCTGGATGATGGAAAACTGATTATGCTATGGTCCAGTTTCCGAAAGACAGATGGAAAATATGCCATCGGGCAGGCTGTCTCGGCATCGGGTAATGTTCTTGGTCCTTGGGTGCAGGAGCCCGAAACGCTAAATAGTGACGATGGCGGACACGCGATGGTATTCAAGGATCTTAAAGGCAGGCTGATGATTTCTTATCATGCACCGAATTCGCAGACGGAACATCCGGTGATAACACCTATTTATATTAAGGATGGAAAATTTGTAGCTCTGAATTAATGTGGCTTTTTCTTTCTGAACCGTCTATTGTATATAGATTCAGTTGACAGAAATAAATAATCTATTTTGCGGGTATATGTCTCATTATTTAGAAGGAAGTGTTAACTTTGGCGAAATAGATTCTGTTGACCGATGTTGCCGTTATTGTATAGAAGGTAAAGTCAGAAAAGTAAATAAATAATTTGAAGAGCTTATGAAAATAAGAAATCTGGTGTTTGGTGCCCTTTGTGGCATTACATTCTTTTCCTGTTCGGAGTCTGGTGGGGGAAAAGAGGTAGAGATGGATCGCTTTGTCACAGACCTGATGGGTAAAATGACGATCCGTGAGAAACTGGGACAGTTGAACCTTCCTTCCGGTGGCGACTTGGTGACAGGCTCGGTGATGAATTGTGAGCTTAGTGATATGATTCGCAAAGAAGAGATCGGTGGCTTTTTCAATGTAAAAGGAATCAAAAAAATCTATGACCTGCAACGGCTGGCAGTGGAAGAAACCCGATTGAAAATTCCCTTGATAGTCGGGGCGGATGTCATACATGGTTATGAAACGATTTTCCCGATACCGTTGGCCCTCTCATGCAGTTGGGATACGTTGGCTATTCAGCGGATGGCGCGGATTTCTGCCATTGAGGCCAGTGCGGATGGCATTTGCTGGACATTCAGCCCGATGGTAGACATCTGCCGGGATGCCCGTTGGGGACGTATTGCCGAAGGAAGCGGTGAGGACCCTTATCTGGCTTCACTGTTGGCAAAGGCCTATGTGCACGGTTATCAAGGTGACAGTATGCAGGGAAAAGATGAAATCCTTTCTTGTGTAAAACATTTCGCCCTCTATGGAGCATCAGAAGCCGGTAAGGATTATAATACAGTCGACATGAGCCATCTGCGTATGTATAACGAATATTTTGCTCCTTATCGGGCGGCGGTTGAGGCTGGTGTCGGTAGTGTGATGAGTTCTTTTAATATAGTAGACGGCATACCGGCTACGGCAAATAAATGGCTGTTGACAGACGTGCTTCGTGACGAATGGGGATTTCAGGGACTTTTGGTCACAGACTACAATTCCATTGCTGAAATGTCCATTCATGGTGTGGCTCCTTTGAAGGAAGCCTCTGTCCGTGCTTTGCAGGCGGGGACGGATATGGACATGGTTTCCTGCGGCTTTCTCAATACGTTGGAAGAATCGCTGAAAGAGGGGAAAGTCACCGAAGCACAGATTGATGCAGCTTGCCGTCGTGTGCTGGAGGCTAAGTATAAACTGGGCTTGTTTGCCGATCCATATAAATATTGCGATACGTTACGTGCGGAAAAAGAACTTTATACACCTGAGCACCGTGCAGTTGCACGCGAGGTTGCGGCAGAGACGTTTGTTCTACTGAAAAATGAGAATCACCTGCTTCCGTTGGAGGAAAAAGGGAAAATTGCATTAATAGGTCCGATGGCAGATGCACGCAATAATATGTGCGGAATGTGGAGCATGACCTGTACTCCGTCCAGACATGGTACATTACTCGAAGGAATCCGGTCGGCAGTAGGAGACAAGGCTGAAATACTTTATGCCAAAGGCAGCAATGTATATTATGATGCGGAAATGGAAAAAGGAGCTGTCGGCATCCGTCCGTTGGAACGTGGTAATGATCAGCAACTGCTGGCCGAGGCATTGCGTACGGCTGCCCGTGCCGATGTGATTGTGGCTGCTGTGGGTGAATGTGCGGAAATGAGTGGTGAATCTCCTTCCCGTACTAATCTGGAAATCCCTGACGCTCAGCAGGACTTATTGAAAGCATTGGTGAAAACAGGTAAGCCTGTGGTACTGCTCCTGTTCACCGGTCGTCCTTTGATCTTGAACTGGGAAAGCGAACACATTCCTTCTATTCTGAATGTATGGTTCGGAGGTAGTGAGACAGGGGATGCCGTTGCCGATGTTCTGTTTGGCAAAGCCGTCCCGTGCGGTAAGCTGACTACTACCTTCCCTCGTTCGGTAGGGCAACTTCCTTTGTTCTACAATCATTTGAACACTGGACGTCCGGACCCGGACAACCGTGTTTTCAACCGGTATGCCAGCAACTATCTGGATGAGAGTAACGAACCTCTTTATCCTTTCGGATACGGTTTGAGTTATACCGACTTTGTATATGGCGACCTGCAGCTCAGTTCGGAAACCTTGCCGAAAAATGGAAACCTGACAGCTTCCGTTACCGTCACCAACAAAGGGAACCATGACGGCTATGAAACGGTACAAATCTATTTGCGTGATATCTATGCGGAAGTAGCGCGTCCGGTGAAAGAGCTGAAAGGCTTCGATCGTATCTTCCTGAAAAAAGGAGAAAGCCGTGAAGTGAAGTTTGTACTTACGGAAGATGACCTGAAATTTTATAATTCCGGGCTGCAATATATCTACGAACCGGGAGAGTTTGACGTGATGATAGGTACGAACAGTCGTGATGTACAGACAAAGCGCTTTATTGCGGAATAATTATTTTGAAATCTAATATATTAGTTACAACCATGAAAAAACTTACATTTTTATTATTATGTGTCTTGTGTACGCTTTCGTTGCAAGCTCAGAAGCAATTTACACTAGCCTCACCTGATGGAAATCTGAAAACGACAATAACCATTGGCGACCGGCTGACTTATGACATTACATGCAACGGCAGGCAGATTCTGACTCCTTCTCCCATATCAATGACGTTGGATAACGGGACTGTCTGGGGAGAAAATGCGAAATTATCCGGAACTTCCAGGAAGAGTGTGGACGAGATGATACCATCTCCTTTCTACCGTGCCAGCGAATTGAGAAATCATTATAATGGACTGACCTTGCGTTTCAAAAAAGACTGGAATGTAGAGTTTCGTGCATACAATGACGGTATCGCCTACCGTTTTGTGAATCAGGGGAAGAAGCCTTTTCGTGTGGTGACGGAAGTATCTGATTATTGTTTTCCATCGGATATGACTGCCTCCGTGCCTTATGTAAAAAGCGGTAAAGACGGTGATTATAACTCCCAGTTTTTTAATTCTTTCGAGAATACGTATACAACGGACAAACTGTCGAAGCTGAATAAACAGCGCTTGATGTTCTTGCCGTTGGTAGTAGATGCGGGCGATGGAGTGAAAGTCTGTATCACAGAGTCCGATCTGGAAAATTATCCGGGACTTTATCTTTCTGCTTCGGAAGGCGCGAATCGTCTGAGCAGTATGCATGCTCCTTATCCGAAGCGTACGGTACAGGGTGGTCACAACCAGCTTCAGATGTTGGTGAAGGAGCATGAAGACTATATTGCCAAAGTGGATAAGCCGAGAAACTTCCCCTGGCGTATAGCCGTGGTTACTACCACCGATAAGGACCTTGCCGCTACCAATCTCAGCTACCTGTTAGGTGCGCCTTCACGTATGTCCGATCTTTCATGGATTAAACCGGGAAAGGTTGCTTGGGACTGGTGGAATGACTGGAATCTGGATGGCGTTGATTTTGTGACCGGAGTAAATAATCCGACTTATAAGGCATATATAGACTTTGCTTCTGCAAACGGTATCGAGTATGTGATACTTGACGAGGGATGGGCAGTGAACTTACAGGCGGATTTGATGCAGGTTGTCAAGGAGATTGACCTGAAAGAACTGGTAGATTACGCAGCTTCTAAAAATGTAGGTATCATCCTTTGGGCCGGTTATCATGCATTCGAGCGTGATATGGAAAATGTGTGCCGTCATTATGCCGAAATGGGAGTAAAGGGTTTCAAAGTGGACTTTATGGACCGTGACGATCAGGAAATGACTGCATTCAACTATCGTGCCGCTGAAATGTGTGCTAAATACAAGCTGATTCTCGACCTTCACGGCACTCATAAGCCTGCCGGATTGAACCGTACTTATCCGAATGTGTTGAATTTCGAAGGAGTCAATGGGTTGGAGCAGATGAAATGGAGTTCACCGTCAGTAGATCAGGTGAAGTATGATGTGATGATTCCTTTCATCCGTCAGGTTTCCGGTCCGATGGATTATACGCAGGGGGCGATGAGGAATGCTTCCAAGGGTAACTATTATCCTTGTTATTCAGAACCGATGAGTCAGGGAACCCGTTGCCGCCAACTAGCCTTGTACGTGGTGTTTGAATCTCCTTTTAATATGTTGTGCGATACTCCGAGCAACTATATGCGCGAACCGGAATCAACGGCATTTATCGCAGAAATACCAACTGTATGGGATGAAAGTATCGTTCTTGACGGTAAAATGGGAGAGTATATTGTGACAGCACGCCGGAAAGGGGATGTCTGGTATGTAGGTGGAATTACAGATTGGAGTGCACGTGATATTGAAGTCGATTGTTCTTTCCTGGGTGATAAATCTTATCATGCTACTTTGTTTAAAGATGGTGTGAATGCTCATCGGGCAGGTCGTGATTATAAGTGTGAGTCCTTCCCGATAAAGAAGGACGGTAAACTGAAAGTTCATCTGGCACCGGGAGGAGGTTTTGCCCTTAAGATAAAATAATTATTTTAGAGTTGAAACTATGTTTTTTATCGTCACCCGTCACTTTTTAGAATAAAGTATTAATATATAGACCAATAGCGGTGACGGCAAATGCTGATGGCTAAGTGACGGCAAGAGTTTTACGCTTTTTGCCGTCACTTTTTGTGTTGTAAACTGATTCTTGGTCTAGCATATTATTCTCCTAGAGATAATCAGGCTCCCCACGTAATTTGAATGCGTTTTTGCTCTCATGCCCTAACAGATTGTCTGTATGCCTTTATTCATCGTAGTTTCAGGTATGGCAGCAATTGTGGTAGCAGGTATGAGAGCAAGTGTTTGCTCTCACTCTTCCATGTATCATTATCTGTCATTTGTTTGATGTTGTCATTTGATTTACAGTGTGTTAATGTCTGAGGTGTCAATTCTTAACGATTGATATTTCAGACATTAATAATTGATAAATCATCCTTTAATAGTTGATAACTCAGCTGTTTTTGAGTGATAAGTGATTTATTGTTTCTTGGAAGAGCAGGTTAATCGAACAGTTGGTGCGGTCAAGTTAATTGAATCATATAAGTAAGGGATCAGTTTCCTGCCTTGTTTCATTCATTCCATCGGCTGGAACCACTGTTTTCAAGCGTCCGGAACTTTGGTTTCACGGCTTTGAAACTAAAGTTTCAAGCCGATGAAACTTTAGTTCCAAGCAGGAGAAACAAAAGTTTCAAGCGGGAGAAACTAAAAAGCTCTGTATAGACTGATGTGTACTGGTTTTAGTTGACAACTTCGTTTGTTATAACTGAATTAGTTTACTCAATATACTTTAATATCTAAATAGGTTTACTTTTGTTATTCTTATTCCTATGTTAGTTGTCTTTTGTTGGTGCTTGCAAATTTATGCATCTTCCTTTATTTACGCAAGCCTTCTTCAGGAAAATGTAATGTTGCCAACAACCAAAAACTCTTCGGTCGGGGATCGCCCTAGCGGCAAGGGGCGGGACCACCCGTCCCGACGAGCGGGTATTATGCTGTTAATCCTCCCGTTTCGCTGACCACTTCCATAGGTGTCCTCATGTTTATCCCTTGATGAGGCCGCACATGATTATATACATATACAGCATCTTCAATGCGCTTGCTTACTTGCTCGAAGCTCTCATCATCACAGTCGAATAGCCAACCGTTTTTAATGGTGTTGTTCATTCTTTCAGCCAATGCATTATGTAAAGGATCACCACACTGCGTCATACTGATGTTGATTTGATGCTCTTTAAGCCTCTCTACATATTTATTTGAGCAATATTGGACACCCCGGTCGGAATGATGAATAAGAGTGCTCATGTCTATGTGATACTTCTCATAGAATGATATTGCCATCTCCAAAGCTTTCAAGGGCCCCTCCGTCTCAAGAGTTTTGTAAAGCGCATATCCCACGATGGCACGACTTGACGCATCGGTAAGCAACGAGAGGTAAGCCCAGCCCTGACCGGTGTTTACGTAGGTTATATCCGCCACTACCATAGCGCCCAATCTTGTAGCGACAAATTTGGGTGCAACATTCAACAGATCGGGGTAGATATAGTAATTATGGTTCGAATTCGTTGTTTTAGGACGCTTGCGACTTGTACGTTGACACAAACCATTGGAGCGAAAAATGTCATAACAACGATCACGACCGATAACCATCTTTGGTCCAAACTTACTCACGCAGCAGGCGTATAACTCGCGCATACCAGCTTTGGGCATGAGTTCCAACAGTTCTTTGCAGTACAACACGATGCTTGTGGTAAGGATATCAACCTCCAAATGTCGGTTCACATGCTTGTAATAACCTTGTCGGGTTATGCCGAAGTAATCACAGAGGAACTTTATACAACCACGTTTGCGTCGGGATGAGTACCTCTGTGACAAGGTGTCGATTACTTGGCATCGGAGTTTTTTCGTACCTTGATATGATACGTGGATTCAGCAAGATTGATGAGTTCTTCGCACGCCTCGTGACGTAAACTCTCATCAGCAAGAGCCCGATGAAGTTTACGGTTCTCAGCACGCAATAGCGATAGTTCTTTCTGGAGCTCAGAAATACTAGAATCAATAGCATCGCTATTTACTGGTTTAGAGGATCTACCCATATCTTTGTCTTCTATTTGATACTTGTTAAGCCAATAAGTAAGAAGCTTGGCACAAAAGCCGTGACGCTTACAAAACTCAGATTTGCTCTCGGGACTTGATAAATACTCACGAATATAAGACATTCGTTCATCATCACTGTAATAGTTGTACTTCTTTTTCGAATATTTCATCTTTATTTTCGATTTTTGAAGTGTCAACTTATTCAGTACACTACATATTGATATCTAGCTGTATAGAGTACTATCGGTAATGCTATAGAGTTTATGTTCATGTCTTAACTGATTTGAATCATTTCAGTATAATTTTGATTCAACTACTGATTCACATTTTTAATTTTAAAATATGCAACAGGGTTATTTGTAGTTTAAGAAATAATTCATATCTTTACAAGACAGCATAATACTTTTGAAACTGAAAAAATAATTATTGCACATATTGATACTATCTGTGTTTTCAAGGGTTCAACGGAAAAATGGGAAAAGAATTTTTTATCCCCTCGTTTAACTTACTTGTTTGTTTTTTATTCATATAAGCAAAACTATAATAATGAAACATTTATCATATGTGTTAACACTAGTGCTAATATTTTTTGTAGCTTGTAGACGGCAACAATCAGTGTCTACTCCGTTAAATGCTGCAGAGCGAATACTCAAAGACAATCCGGATAGTGCTTTTCGTATTATACAAAGTATTCCTTATCCTGATAAACTGGATAAGGAAGATTTAGTGCGTTGGTGCTTGATAGCTGGTAAAGCTGCTGACAAATTGAATACGTCTCTTCCTCCTTCTTACTATTTCGATCATGCATATTCTTGGCTGATTAAATATGGAATAACTAAAGATCAAGTAGATATAGGGTTGTTTTGGGGGCGCTCTCTAGTGGCTGATGGGGAATATGATAAGGCAATGAGCATTTATGCAGAAGTATTGGCAATCGCAAAAGAGAAAGAACTATATAATGAAGCAGGCTATATATGTACGTATATAGCTGATCTATATGATTTTAGGGATATGCAAAAGGAGGCCAGACATCAATATGAAGAAGCTCAAGGACTGTTTAAGAAAGCGGGAAATATCAAAAGTCATGTATTTGCTTTACAAAATATAGCTCGTGAATGGGCCTTTTTCGATTCTCTGGAATGTGCTTTAAAATATATGGGAATAGCGGATTCTATTGCCCAGCAGTTGAATGATAATGAGGTTAGCTCTTCTCTAGATAATGCTTTTGGTAACATTTATTTGGCAATGAACCAATACTCTAAAGCAGAATATCATTTCCTTAAATCAACATCTTTGGATAAAGAAAATGAATTGTATAATACAAACTGTCTGATCAAGCTATATCTGCAAGTAGGTGATATTTTAAAAGCTCGTGAGCTTTTGTATACACTACCTTTAGATAGCTCTGAATATGAATATGGTATAGAGCGGGCTTTTTATCGGGTAACTAAAGCGGAAGGTAGCTATAAAGAAGCACTTAAACATTTAGAAACATGTGAATCCATTAGTGACTCTATTACTATACTACAGAATAATACAAAAATACTGGAAGTAGAAAAGAAATTTAATAATTTGAGGCTTAAAGAAAAGAATCATCAATTGGAACTCACTCAGCAAAAGTATATGATTATAATTTGTATATGTTTGATTTTTGGTATAGCTATCACATTACTCTATTTGCTGTACAGGCAAAAAACCAAAAATGAAATGAATAAGCAAGCCCTTGAGTTGAATAATATAAAACTAGAGTTGGCTAATGCCTTTATAGAGTTGGATAAAAAGAAAAATCAATTAGTGGTTTCGCAAAAAGAGAATGAAAGTAGTCAAAGTCGATTAGAAAATGAAATTAAAAACTTAACCTCTAATTATAAGAAATTGCAGCGAAGAAGAATTGTTACGTCAATAATTTTTAGAAAATTAGTGAATATCGCTGAACGTAGTACGAATTGCAATGAACCATTACTAACGGAGCAATTATGGTTCTCTATTGTTTCTGAAATAACAGAAACTTATCCGAATTTAAAAATGTATTTATTAGAACGATACCCAAATTTATCAAGTCAGGAATGGGAATATTGTTGTTTATGCATGTTTAATTTTGATTCGAAAACCGAAGCTAGATTGCTTGGTATTAATCCTAGTTCAGTTTCTACAAAGCGATTAAGATTCAGACAAAAATTGGGAATCTCTGCTTTATAGGAAGAAGCTAACTTGTGTGAGTACCTGATTAACGAGCTTTTAAAATAATCCTATTTAAGTAGTTCTTTTCTGAATAAGGCAATGCATGCTGCTATATTGATAGTGGCATGCACTTTTTTTATTTTAATGCTCTGAAAGTCCCCTTGAAATAGTGAATGTATACTATATGTCTATGTTGTTTTTATAAGTTGTTGATAATCAAGTTCTGCCTGTCTATTTTGATATTGTTTTGAATATAACAAACGAATCATCTATCCCCTATATTTGCAAAAAACAAAATTAATAAATATGAAAAAGTTTGAGCTTGTATTATTAGTGATGTTATTAATACATAGTTTTTCAGTTATGATTGAAGCTAAACAGCATGTTAAAACTAAAAGTGATTGGGTTATACAAAGAACTCCTGTTGACCCCGAATGGCTTAAAGTGTATGTGGATGATGAAAGCAAAAGACTTTGTCTTAATTTTAAAGACAGTTTTGCTCCTATAACTGTTGAAGTAAAAGATATCGAAAAACAAATCGTATTTCAATCTATAATATTCCCTGTTGCGGCAGGAGAGTATACTCTTTATTTAGGTGATCTATCATTAGGTCAATATGAGTTGTATATGTACAATGCGAGTGTTAAGGTTGTAGGAAACTTTACTCTTTAAGGATTGATATATAGATATTTCAGAAGAATAGTATTATCAATGCAATAATTATTTAAATCTAAAGTTATGAGAGCAAACACAATGTCTAATTTAAGGATAAGACTACCTACATTTAGGTGAGATACTAATCTTTATCAAGTAATTTTTTGACACTTAATGTTTAATTTGAATAGTCATGAGAAAGTTATTTATGTTATTTTCTTTTTCTATGATGATTCTCTGTGGATGTACGGACGAATCGGAGGAAGTAAATACGAACAATGAAACTACTACTGGTATAACTACTAGGGCGGTTGGTGTGGTTGTATGGGAAGCTCAACCTGGCACTGTAGATATTCCTTTTGGACAAGCTGTAACCATAGGATTGGATGGCTCAGTAACAAAATGATGTCTAAGGGATATGTGCCTTTATTTATATCGAAAGGTTATTAATTAAAACTTGTAATATTATGAAATCATTATTTTTTAAAAGTATACTCTTAGTGGTATTCTTGGCTGTTGCAGTTCTTGCAAATGCACAAATTAAGTATTATTCGAATGGTAAATTAACTATTGGCAATACCGAACCTTATTCATTTTATCATACGACGTTTAGTGGAAACGGAATATATATGAAATGTAATGCTAGTAACTTCTTTCAAATTGATTGTAGCCCGGCTGCAACTCGATTGGCTAGTCATTATGATCAAGTTGTTTTCTATAATACAGCATCCGGAGTATATAATAGTATTCAGGTGAAAAATGTATATAACTATTCTGATGCTAGAGCAAAAATTAATATTAATCCATTAGGTTATGGTTTAAATGTTCTGTCTAAACTGAATGCTGTAAGTTATGATTTCAAAGATAAGAATGAACCGGCAGCTGCTGCTTTTCGAGTAGGTGGAGATGGTAAAGAAATTGGGTTGTTGGCTCAGGAAGTTGAGAAAGTTCTTCCGAATATAGTATTGACTGACCCGGATGGGAATAAACTAATTAATTATACAGCAATTATTCCTATAATGATTCAATCAATCAAGGAATTAAAAGCAGAAGTTGAGGCTTTGAAAGCAAATAAATAGATCGACTATGCAGCAAAGACATATAGATAGATATTCCTATTTTAATGAACTTGCAATAACTTCTCGAGACTTTTATATTGATTATCTCGAGAAGTTTGTTGCTATAAAAAGAGGTATGAATATATTGGAGATAGGGTGTGGGGAAGGAGGAAATTTGTTACCATTTGCCGAAAAAGAATGCAATGTAACAGGAATAGATCGTTCCGAAGAACGAATCTCTCAGGCAATTAGTTATTTTAAACTTTTAGGTTTTAATGGGCGGTTTATTTATTCTGATTTTTTTGATTTTAGTTCTGAAGAGGATATGAATAAATATGATATAATTTTGATACATGACGTTATAGAACATATAGATAAATGTCGGAAAGTTGAATTTATACTTCATGCTAAAGAGTTTCTGTCTGAAACAGGTATAATCTTTTGGGGATTTCCTGCTTGGCAAATGCCGTTTGGTGGACATCAACAAATATGCCGTAATGGATTTTGTTCTAAAATGCCATTTATTCATCTTTTACCTTTATCTGTGTACAATAAAATTCTATTTATTTTTGGTGAAAATGATTCATGTATTAAAGAATTGTTGAATATAAAAGCTGCGGGGCTGTCTATAGAGCATTTTGAAAGCATAATAAAAGAAAGTAATGGCAGAATTGTAGACCGAATTTTGTGGTTTATTAATCCCCATTATAAGCAAAAGTTTAAATTAAAACCGCGCAAACTTATGCCAATACTTAGTTCTATTCGATATATTCGAAATTATTTTTCTACTTCCTGTTTCTACATAACTAAATGATTGTATCTTATAAAGAATTGGGGTTTCATATGTCCAGAGGGCGAACGAAGCCCTATTTTGTTTTAAGACATGCAACAAGCTGTGTGACTACTCATGACAGCTACTTTCAACTTCCAGAGCTCCCCTCTACTGTATCTATCCTGTGTTTTATATAACAGACTATTTCATGAATCTGATATTTCCTCTTCATTTCCCTGATGTATACGCCCGCGCTCACTCACCTAACGCGCGTGTGAATATAATAATGTGCATGCCTTTCCTCTATTCCTCCTGTATCCGAGAAAAATATGTTCTATAACATCCTTATGATTCAACACTTTAGCGAGTCTTTTCAAAAATAATTCAAAAAAAGAGTGATTTAAGTTTGGAGTATATTTGAAAAGGGGCTACTTTTGCACCCGCTTTCCAAGAGAAGAAAGCCTTGATAAATTGACTTAGTGTAAAAGCAAGTGTCTGCTTAACCATAAGAACAAAAAAACTTCCGATAAAGTTTGGAAGATAAAGCTAAAAGTTCTTATCTTTGCAGTCCGATTCGCAAAGAAAAGGTGTTACGCTTTTCTTCTTTACCTTCTTTCCCTTTCGCTAAGAGAGCCTGAAAAACGATAGAAAAAGAAAAACGAAAAAAAAACTTCCGAAAATATTTGGTAGTTAAAATAAAACCTCTTACCTTTGCACCCGCTTTTAAAACGAAAGCAAGATGTTCTTTGAAATATTGATAAACAATACAAGTAGTACAAGAAAAAAATAGAACCGTCAATACTTGTCTTATATGTAGTAATATGTATGAGTCATAAGGTATTAATGAAGTCAATAAATTGTACGGCATCCTGAACAGAGCAAAAATCAGCTTTATGCTGACTAACAATACTTTTACAATGAAGAGTTTGATCCTGGCTCAGGATGAACGCTAGCTACAGGCTTAACACATGCAAGTCGAGGGGCAGCATTTCAGTTTGCTTGCAAACTGGAGATGGCGACCGGCGCACGGGTGAGTAACACGTATCCAACCTGCCGATAACTCGGGGATAGCCTTTCGAAAGAAAGATTAATACCCGATGGTATAATCAGACCGCATGGTCTTGTTATTAAAGAATTTCGGTTATCGATGGGGATGCGTTCCATTAGGCAGTTGGTGAGGTAACGGCTCACCAAACCTTCGATGGATAGGGGTTCTGAGAGGAAGGTCCCCCACATTGGAACTGAGACACGGTCCAAACTCCTACGGGAGGCAGCAGTGAGGAATATTGGTCAATGGGCGCAGGCCTGAACCAGCCAAGTAGCGTGAAGGATGACTGCCCTATGGGTTGTAAACTTCTTTTATATGGGAATAAAGTTTTCCACGTGTGGAATTTTGTATGTACCATATGAATAAGGATCGGCTAACTCCGTGCCAGCAGCCGCGGTAATACGGAGGATCCGAGCGTTATCCGGATTTATTGGGTTTAAAGGGAGCGTAGGTGGACAGTTAAGTCAGTTGTGAAAGTTTGCGGCTCAACCGTAAAATTGCAGTTGATACTGGCTGTCTTGAGTACAGTAGAGGTGGGCGGAATTCGTGGTGTAGCGGTGAAATGCTTAGATATCACGAAGAACTCCGATTGCGAAGGCAGCTCACTGGACTGCAACTGACACTGATGCTCGAAAGTGTGGGTATCAAACAGGATTAGATACCCTGGTAGTCCACACAGTAAACGATGAATACTCGCTGTTTGCGATATACAGTAAGCGGCCAAGCGAAAGCATTAAGTATTCCACCTGGGGAGTACGCCGGCAACGGGTGAAACTCAAAGGAATTGACGGGGGCCCGTACAAGCGGAGGAACATGTGGTTTAATTCGATGATACGCGAGGAACCTTACCCGGGCTTAAATTGCATTTGAATATATTGGAAACAGTATAGCCGTAAGGCAAATGTGAAGGTGCTGCATGGTTGTCGTCAGCTCGTGCCGTGAGGTGTCGGCTTAAGTGCCATAACGAGCGCAACCCTTATCTTTAGTTACTAACAGGTCATGCTGAGGACTCTAGAGAGACTGCCGTCGTAAGATGTGAGGAAGGTGGGGATGACGTCAAATCAGCACGGCCCTTACGTCCGGGGCTACACACGTGTTACAATGGGGGGTACAGAAGGCAGCTACCTGGTGACAGGATGCTAATCCCAAAAGCCTCTCTCAGTTCGGATCGAAGTCTGCAACCCGACTTCGTCAAGCTGGATTCGCTAGTAATCGCGCATCAGCCATGGCGCGGTGAATACGTTCCCGGGCCTTGTACACACCGCCCGTCAAGCCATGAAAGCCGGGGGTACCTGAAGTACGTAACCGCAAGGAGCGTCCTAGGGTAAAACTGGTAATTGGGGCTAAGTCGTAACAAGGTAGCCGTACCGGAAGGTGCGGCTGGAACACCTCCTTTCTGGAGCGATGTCGTAACAACGATTTCATAGGTTCTATTATTGTACTACTGGTACTTGTTTATTTATAACATATAGATCAACCATCTATAGAAGTATAGATAGAGATAAACAAGAGAAAAGAAAGAAGCCGAGTCTAACATCAGGTAGACAAGGTTGAACTAGTCCTATAGCTCAGTTGGTTAGAGCGCTACACTGATAATGTAGAGGTCGGCAGTTCAACTCTGCCTGGGACTACTCCGAACAAAAATTGTCGTTGTCAATTCATTATTGCAATGTTCAATTACTCTTGGGGGATTAGCTCAGCTGGCTAGAGCATCTGCCTTGCACGCAGAGGGTCAACGGTTCGAATCCGTTATTCTCCACAGTCTCTGAAAAGAGAAACGATCTTTGACATGATGTACAAAAAGTAAAATTTAGTAAAGAGCTAAAAGTATATATCGAACCGTACGTTTTAAGTACAACACTATTAAGTACTTTGGGTTAATACCTGATACTTAATACCTGATACTTAAAAGTAAGTTTGAAAGAAAGTAAGCAAGGGCGCATGGCGGATGCCTTGGCTCTCGGAGGCGATGAAGGACGTGATAAGCTGCGATAAGCTCTGGGTAGGTGCAAATAACCTTTGATCCAGAGATTTCCGAATGGGACAACCCGGCATTCTGAAGGAATGTCATCCATCTTTGATGGAAGCTAACGCAGGGAACTGAAACATCTTAGTACCTGTAGGAAAAGAAAATAATAATGATTCCCCTAGTAGTGGCGAGCGAACGGGGAATAGCCCAAACCACCCATGTTACGGCATGTGTGGGGTTGTAGGACCACGATGTCGCAAGACATTTGATGAGTAGAATCCTCTGGAAAGTTGAACCATAGACGGTGATAGTCCGGTATACGAAGTCAAATTAAGCGTAGTGGTATCCTGAGTAGCGCGGGACACGAGAAATCTTGCGTGAATCTGCCGGGACCATCCGGTAAGGCTAAATACTCCCGAGAGACCGATAGCGAACCAGTACTGTGAAGGAAAGGTGAAAAGCACTTCGAATAGAAGAGTGAAATAGTCCCTGAAACCGTGCGCCTACAAGCGGTCGGAGCTGCTTAAGCAGTGACGGCGTGCCTTTTGCATAATGAACCTACGAGTTACTTTTTCCGGCAAGGTTAAGCATCTTGAGATGTGCAGCCGAAGCGAAAGCGAGTCTGAACAGGGCGTCGAGTCGGAAGGAGTAGACGCGAAACCAAGTGATCTACCCTTGGTCAGGTTGAAGGTTAGGTAACACTAACTGGAGGACCGAACCGATAAGCGTTGAAAAGCTTCCGGATGAACTGAGGGTGGGGGTGAAAGGCTAATCAAACTTGGAGATAGCTCGTACTCCCCGAAATGCATTTAGGTGCAGCCTTGTGAGTTACTAATGTGAGGTAGAGCGACTGATAAGATGCGAGGGCTTCACCGCCTATCAAGTCTTGATAAACTCCGAATGCGCATTAGTTCTATCACAGGAGTGAGGGCATGGGTGCTAAGGTCCATGTCCTAAAGGAGAAGAATCCAGACCATCAGCTAAGGTCCCCAAATAAACACTAAGTTGAACTAACGAAGTCAGATTGCTAAGACAGCTAGGATGTTGGCTTGGAAGCAGCCATTCATTTAAAGAGTGCGTAACAGCTCACTAGTCGAGGAGTTTGGCGTGGATAATAATCGGGCATTAAGTGTTTTACCGAAGCTATGGGATCAGTAATGATCGGTAGGGGAGCATTCCACTCTGCGTCGAAGGTGAAGCGTGAGCTTTGCTGGAGCGTGTGGAAAAGCAAATGTAGGTATAAGTAACGATAAAGGGGGTGAGAAACCCCCTCGCCGAAAGACTAAGGTTTCCTGATCAACGCTAATCGGATCAGGGTTAGTCGGGTCCTAAGGCTCAGCCGAACGGTGAGGCCGATGGCAGAACAGGTTAATATTCCTGTACTACCTTAAGGAGTGACGTGGAGACGGAGCAGTGACAGCGCCGCGGACTGACGGAATAGTCCGTTGAAGGGTGTAGATGTTGATCATCCCAGGCAAATCCGGGATGAGAGTCGAACCTGATAGTATGGAGCGTTCTTCGGAACAATCCAATAGTGCGTGTAAGCATACTCCCAAGAAAATCCGCTAAACTTAATCCTTAAGGTACCCGTACCGCAAACGGACACACGTAGTCGGGTTGAATATACTAAGGCGCTTGAGTGATTCACGGTTAAGGAACTAGGCAAATTGACCCTGTAACTTCGGGATAAAGGGTCCCAACGAGAGTTGGGCGCAGAGAATAGGTCCAGGCAACTGTTTAACAAAAACACAGGGCTGTGCCAAATTGAAAGATTACGTATACAGCCTGACACCTGCCCGGTGCTGGAAGGTTAAGAGGAGATGTCATCGCAAGAGAAGCATTGAATTGAAGCCCCAGTAAACGGCGGCCGTAACTATAACGGTCCTAAGGTAGCGAAATTCCTTGTCGGGTAAGTTCCGACCTGCACGAATGGTGTAATGATCTGGACACTGTCTCAACCGTGAGCTCAGTGAAATTGTAGTATCGGTGAAGATGCCGATTACCCGCGATGGGACGAAAAGACCCCGTGAACCTTTACTATAGCTTAACATTGAATTTGGGTAATTGATGTGTAGGATAGGCCGGAGACTTCGAAGCAGGTACGCCAGTATTTGTGGAGTCGCTGTTGAAATACGGCCCTTTGATTATTTGAGTTCTAACTCGTGGTACGAGGACACTGTTTGGTGGGTAGTTTGACTGGGGTGGTCGCCTCCAAAATAGTAACGGAGGCTTCTAAAGGTGCCCTCAGGACGATTGGTAACCGTCCGCAGAGTGTAATGGCATAAGGGCGCTTGACTGGGAGACTTACAAGTCGATCAGGTAGGAAACTAGAGCATAGTGATCCGGTGTTTCCGTATGGAAGGGACATCGCTCAAAGGATAAAAGGTACTCCGGGGATAACAGGCTGATCCCTCCCAAGAGCTCATATCGACGGAGGGGTTTGGCACCTCGATGTCGGCTCGTCACATCCTGGGGCTGGAGAAGGTCCCAAGGGTTGGGCTGTTCGCCCATTAAAGTGGCACGCGAGCTGGGTTCAGAACGTCGTGAGACAGTTCGGTCTCTATCTATCGTGGGCGTATGAAATTTGCGTGGCTCTGACACTAGTACGAGAGGACCGTGTTGGACTGACCGCTGGTTTACCAGTTGTGCCGCCAGGTGCATTGCTGGGTATCTAAGTCGGGATTGGATAAGTGCTGAAAGCATCTAAGTACGAAGCCAGCCACAAGATTAGATTTCTTAGGGTCGTTAAAGACGATGACGTTGATAGGATGCAGGTGTAAAGGTGGTAACATCAAAGCCGAGCATTACTAATTGCCCGTTCACTTTCTTTCGGACGGTGCGGATCGCGATATATACGTTTAGCTTTTTTAATTGACAATTGACAAATGACAATTGACAATTGACAATTAGATTAACAGATACTTGAATTTTACTTTTTATCATGTCATAACTTATCATGACAGCTGCGATAATTGTCATTTGTCAATTGTCCATTGTCAATTGAAGAAATTCAGGTGGTTATAGCACGAGGGTTCCACCTCTTCCCATTCCGAACAGAGAAGTTAAGCCTCGTCACGCCGATGGTACTGCGTAACAGTGGGAGAGTAGGTAGCCGCCATTTTTAGAGAAGCCCCGCCAGTCTTTATTGACTGGCGGGGATTTCTTGTTTTGGCAGTTTAGGAAAAAATAGCTATATTTGCCGACGACAATTATTTTATTAAACGTTTAAAGCAAATTAAAAGGTATGAAAACAAAACTTTTTTTGGCTGCTGTAGCAGTAACATTTTCTTTCGCTGTGATCTCTTGTTCTGGTAACAAAGCTAATAACGCTGCCGCTTCTGAAGGTGAAGAAGCAACAGTTGAAACTGTAGAAGCTGTTGCTGTTGAAGCAACTGACTCTTGCTGCCAGGCGAAAGACTCTTGTGCTACTGCTTGCGATAAGAAAGCTGATTGCACAGAAAAGAAGGAATGCTGTGATAAAAAGTAATCTATTGATTTAGAACGATAAATTAAAAGGGGGTATAGTGTGTCCGCACTATGCCCCCTTTTTCTGTTTGATGAAATACGGAGCTTTATTAGTAATACTTTTCTGCTAATAACCGACTTTAACTTATGAAATGAAATTATTTTCGATAAAAAAGTAACGTATTATTTGGTAGTACAGAAATAATCCATACCTTTGCACCGTCAAACTATAAAAGAGACAAAAAATGAATCAGATGTTTATACATATTCTACTATGCGGTATTATTATTCTACTATCAAAGGTTAGTGGAAGTGAGTGCTGCGCGTAAATGTGTATACTGAAAATATACGAAAGCCTTTCTCACTTCCAAGTGTGAAAGGTTTTTTTTTGAGCCAATAATAACATAAAATGATAGAAGATGGACAATAGGTTATTTATTTTTGATACCACCCTTCGGGATGGTGAACAGGTTCCGGGATGCCAGTTGAACACAGTGGAGAAGATTCAGGTAGCGAAGGCACTCGAAGCTTTGGGGGTCGATGTAATTGAAGCCGGCTTCCCCATCTCCAGCCCGGGAGATTTTAATTCTGTGATTGAAATTTCTAAAGCGGTGACTTGGCCCACTATTTGTGCTTTGACCCGTGCTGTTCAGAAGGATATTGATGTAGCGGTAGACGCTTTGAAATTCGCCAAGCATAAACGTATCCATACAGGTATCGGTACTTCTGATTCTCATATTAAATATAAATTCAACTCCAATCGGGAAGAGATTATCGAACGCGCGGTAGCAGCAGTGAAGTATGCACGTCGTTTTGTGGATGATGTGGAATTTTATGCAGAGGATGCAGGACGTACCGACAATGAATATCTGGCACGTGTGGTAGAAGCGGTTATCAAAGCGGGAGCCACAGTGGTGAATATACCGGATACAACGGGTTACTGTCTGCCTTCCGAATATGGTGCAAAGATTAAATATTTGATTGATCATGTAGACGGCATTGATAACGCGATTCTTTCTACTCACTGTCATAACGATTTGGGAATGGCAACAGCAAATACGATTGCTGGTGTTCTGAATGGAGCCCGTCAGGTAGAGGTGACCATTAACGGTATCGGCGAACGTGCTGGAAATACCGCTCTCGAAGAAATCGCAATGATTATCAAGAGTCATCATGAGATCGATATTCAGACCAATATCAATACACAGAAGATTTATCCGACCAGCCGTATGGTATCCAGTTTGATGAATATGCCTGTCCAGCCGAATAAAGCAATCGTAGGTCGCAATGCTTTTGCCCATTCATCGGGTATCCATCAGGATGGTGTGTTGAAGAATGTAGAAACTTACGAGATTATCGATCCGCATGATGTAGGCATCGATGATAACTCTATCGTACTGACTGCCCGTAGCGGACGTGCGGCATTGAAGAATCGCCTGTCGTTGTTGGGAGTTAACCTGGATCAGGAAAAACTGGATAAGGTATATGAGGAGTTTCTGAAACTGGCCGATAAGAAAAAAGATATCAATGATGATGATGTATTGGTATTGGCAGGAGCAGACCGCAGCCAGAATCATCGTATTAAGTTGGAGTATTTGCAAGTGACAAGTGGTGTCGGTGTACGTTCGGTTGCTAGTCTGGGACTGAATATTTCCGGTGAGAAGTTTGAAGCTTGTGCGAGTGGTAATGGTCCGGTGGATGCTGCCATCAAGGCTCTGAAAAAGATCGTAGATCGTCACATGACATTGAAAGAATTCACTATTCAGGCTATTAGCAAGGGAAGTGATGATGTAGGTAAGGTTCATATGCAGGTGGAATATGATAATCAGATTTATTATGGCTTCGGAGCAAATACGGATATTATAGCCGCATCGGTAGAAGCTTATATTGACTGTATTAATAAATTCAAGGCATAAAGGAACAGCGAAAGTGGTATTGAAATACGTACCCTGCATTAATTATAAATCATACATAGTAAAAATAGATATAACAGATGAATACATTATTTGATAAAATATGGGATGCCCACGTGGTGACTACGGTGGAAGATGGGCCGACACAACTTTATATTGATCGTTTATATTGTCATGAAGTGACCAGTCCGCAGGCTTTTGCCGGATTGCGCGAGCGTGGCATCAAGGTATTGCGTCCGGAAAAGGTATTCTGTATGCCCGATCACAATACTCCGACACATGATCAGGATAAACCGATTGAAGACCCGATCTCCAAGACTCAGGTGGATACACTGACGAAAAATGCGAAAGATTTCGGTCTGACACATTTCGGTATGATGCATCCTAAAAACGGAATTATCCATGTGGTAGGTCCGGAACGTGCACTGACACTGCCGGGCATGACGATTGTTTGCGGTGACTCGCATACTTCTACTCACGGTGCAATGGGAGCTATCGCTTTCGGCATCGGTACCAGTGAAGTGGAAATGGTACTGGCTTCACAATGTATCCTTCAGTCAAGACCGAAAACAATGCGAATTACCGTAGATGGCGAACTGGGTAAAGGAGTGACTGCGAAAGATGTCGCTCTGTACATGATGTCTAAGATGACTACCAGCGGAGCTACCGGTTACTTCGTGGAATATGCAGGTTCGGCCATCCGCAATCTGACTATGGAAGGACGTCTTACTCTTTGTAATCTGTCCATTGAAATGGGAGCACGTGGTGGTATGGTTGCTCCGGATGAAGTGACTTTCGAATATATCAAAGGACGTGAGAATGCTCCGCAGGGGGAAGCATGGGATCAGGCTATGGAATACTGGAAAACGCTGAAGAGCGATGATGACGCCGTATTCGATCAGGAGGTCCGTTTTGATGCAGCGGATATCGAGCCGATGATTACGTACGGAACCAATCCGGGCATGGGAATGGGAATTACGCAAAACATTCCTACTACGGAAGGAATGGGAGAGGCTGCACAGGTTTCTTTCAAAAAATCGATGGAATATATGGGATTCCAGCCGGGTGAATCGTTACTGGGTAAAAAGATTGATTACGTATTTCTGGGTGCTTGTACTAATGGCCGTATTGAGGACTTCCGCGCATTCGCTTCTCTAGTGAAGGGACGCAGGAAAGCGGATAATGTAATCGCATGGCTGGTTCCGGGATCATGGATGGTTGATGCACAGATTCGTAAGGAAGGAATTGACAAGATATTGACTGAAGCGGGATTTGCAATCCGTCAGCCGGGATGTTCAGCATGCCTTGCGATGAATGATGACAAGATTCCTGCAGGAAAATATTCAGTATCAACCAGTAACCGTAACTTTGAAGGTCGTCAGGGACCGGGAGCCCGTACTTTACTGGCCAGCCCGTTGGTTGCTGCTGCCGCTGCGGTGACAGGAGTGATTACCGACCCGCGTGAGCTGATGTAATTTCAATCGTAATTTGTAAATATTTAAATTGTAAACAGAAAGATGGCTAAGACAAAATTTAATATAATAACAAGTACTTGTGTACCCCTTCCTTTAGAGAATGTAGATACTGACCAGATTATTCCGGCACGTTTTCTGAAAGCAACGACTCGTGAAGAGAAGTTTTTCGGTGATAACCTGTTTCGTGACTGGCGTTATAATGCCGACGGTTCGCTGAATAAGGATTTCGTGCTGAACGATCCTACGTATAGCGGACAGATATTGGTGGCAGGAAAGAACTTTGGTTCGGGTTCCAGCCGCGAACACGCAGCCTGGGCGATTGCCGGATATGGTTTCCGTGTGGTAGTATCGAGCTTCTTTGCCGATATTCACAAAAATAATGAGTTGAACAACTTCGTACTTCCGGTAGTTGTTACTGAAGGATTTTTGCAGGAACTCTTCGACTCGATCTTTGCTGATCCGAAGATGGAAGTGGAAGTGAACCTTCCCGAACAGACCATCACTAATAAAGCAACGGGTAAGAGTGAACATTTTGAAATCAACGCTTATAAGAAACTTTGTCTGATGAACGGACTGGATGACATAGACTTCTTGCTAAGCAATAAAAATAAAATAGAAGAATGGGAAAACAAGGCGTCAAAATAGAGATCATGGACACAACGCTCCGTGACGGTGAACAAACCAGCGGAGTATCTTTTGTGCCCCATGAGAAACTAATGATTGCCCGTTTACTATTGGAGGATTTGAAGGTAGACCGGGTAGAGGTTGCTTCAGCACGTGTATCGGAAGGTGAGTTTGAAGCCGTGAAGATGATTTGTGATTGGGCAGCCCGCCGCAATCTGCTTCAGAAAGTGGAAGTGTTGGGATTTGTGGACGGTCATACTTCGGTGGACTGGATACAACGTACCGGGTGCCGTGTCATCAATCTTCTTTGTAAGGGGTCATTGAAACATTGCACCCAACAATTGAAAAAGACTCCCGAAGAACATATCGCAGATATTATCAACGTAGTACATTACGCAGATGAACAGGATATCGGAGTGAATGTATATCTGGAAGACTGGAGTAACGGAATGAAAGATTCTCCCGAATATGTGTTTCAGTTGATGGATGGCTTGAAGCAGACAAGCATCAGACGTTATATGTTGCCCGATACATTGGGAATCCTGAACCCGCTGCAGGTGATAGAATATATGCGGAAGATGAAGAAGCGTTATCCGAATACCCATTTTGATTTTCACGCGCATAATGATTATGATCTGGCGGTAAGTAATGTGCTGGCTGCCGTGTTGAGCGGTGTCAGAGGACTGCATACTACGATTAACGGACTTGGCGAACGGGCCGGTAATGCACCCCTTTCCAGTGTGCAGGCTATTCTGAAAGATCATTTCAATGCAATGACCAATATTGACGAAAGCCGCCTGAATGATGTCAGTCGGGTGGTAGAGTCCTATTCCGGTATTGTGATTCCTGCCAATAAACCGATTGTGGGAGAGAATGTCTTTACACAAGTTGCAGGCGTTCACGCCGACGGCGATAATAAGAATAATTTGTATTGTAATGATTTACTTCCCGAACGTTTCGGACGTAAGCGTGAGTATGCTTTAGGAAAAACAAGTGGAAAGGCAAATATCCGTAAGAATCTCGAAGATCTGGGACTGGAACTCGATGAAGATGCCATGCGCAAGGTAACGGAGCGAATCATTGAACTGGGGGACAAGAAAGAATTGGTGACTCAGGAGGATTTGCCGTATATTGTATCGGATGTATTGAAACACGGGGCGATAGGCGAGAAGGTCAAGCTGAAGAGTTATTTTGTAAATCTGGCTCACGGTCTGAAACCGATGGCGACTTTAAAGATCGAAATAAACGGAAAGGAATACGAAGAAAGTTCAAGTGGCGATGGTCAGTATGATGCTTTCGTACGTGCGTTGCGCAAAATTTATAAAGTGACGTTAGGACGTAAATTCCCCATGTTGACGAATTATGCGGTATCTATCCCACCGGGTGGGCGTACGGATGCATTTGTGCAGACAGTAATTACCTGGAACTATGACGAACAGGTGTTCCGTACCCGTGGACTTGATGCCGACCAGACGGAGGCTGCCATCAAAGCAACAATGAAGATGTTGAATCTACTTGAAGAATAAGTTGATTTTATATTAACATGCATTTGATGCTTCCGATATGACAGAGATTAATTAACTTTGAGTAGTATAAAAGATAAAAAGAAAAGTAACATGGATTTTAAAATTGCTGTATTAGCAGGCGACGGTATCGGACCGGAGATTTCGGTACAAGGTGTAGATGTAATGAGTGCCGTTTGCGAGAAGTTTGGCCACAAAGTAAGTTACGAATATGCAATCTGCGGTGCAGATGCGATTGATAAAGTAGGTGATCCGTTCCCGGAAGAAACATATGAGGTTTGCAAGAATGCAGATGCTGTTTTGTTTTCGGCCGTAGGTGATCCGAAGTTTGATAATGACCCTACTGCGAAAGTTCGTCCGGAGCAGGGATTGCTGGCAATGCGTAAGAAATTGGGATTGTTTGCTAATATTCGTCCGGTACAGACATTCAAATGCCTGATCCATAAATCTCCGTTGCGTGCGGAACTGGTTGAGAATGCGGATTTCATCTGCATCCGTGAGCTGACCGGCGGTATGTACTTCGGTGAGAAATATCAGGATAATGATAAAGCATACGATACAAACTACTACACTCGTCCGGAAATTGAACGTATCCTGAAAGTTGCTTTTGAATATGCAATGAAACGCAGAAAGCACCTGACTGTGGTAGACAAGGCAAATGTTCTGGCTTCTTCCCGTCTGTGGCGTCAGATTGCACAGGAAATGGCTCCCAATTATCCGGAGGTGACAACTGACTATATGTTTGTGGATAATGCTGCCATGAAGATGATCCAAGAACCAGCTTTCTTTGACGTGATGGTGACTGAAAATACATTCGGGGATATTCTGACTGACGAAGGTTCTGTTATCAGCGGCTCTATGGGATTGCTTCCTTCAGCTTCTACCGGTGAAAGTACTCCAGTATTCGAACCGATTCATGGTTCATGGCCACAGGCGAAGGGCTTGAATATTGCGAACCCGTTGGCACAGATTCTGTCTGTAGCTATGTTATTTGAATACTTCGACTGCAAGGAAGAAGGTGCGCTGATTCGTAAGGCGGTTGATGCATCACTGGATGAAAACGTACGTACACCTGAAATTCAAGTGGCCGATGGTGCCAAATACGGTACAAAGGAAGTAGGACAGTGGATTGTTGACTATATCAAGAAGGCTTAAACAGATATTCTGAATAAGATATATGGAGGCTGGATTCTTTAAATGGAGTTCAGCCTCTTTTTGTTCATTCCGTTTCTTTGTTTTTTTACTGAAGAAAATGAGTCCGTTGGGAGAAAAAACTAGTCGGACTGTTAAAAAGTAAAAGAGTAAGATATTTGCTAATGAAAAACAGTACATTTGCACAGATTAATACACAAGTGCTATGACAAAAAATTATCTATTCTTACTGTTGGGTTTGCTGCTTGCAGCGTGTAGTTCTGATGACAAGGACGAACAACCGATTTTAGTAACCAATGTTGTAATGCCTGCTTCGGGAACAGTATTCAAGCCCGGTGAGAAGGTAACGATAATGGCGAAAGGATTTCAAGACAATGATGAAATCATGTTCGATATTCGCTGGCCGCTTCAAGACGAAGTGCTGCATGAAGGATATGCTAAAGGAGGACGGGGTGTTATAACGGAAAAGACGGCTACGAGCATTACTTTTCTGGCTCCCGGACACTGGCCTGCTTCTACAACGGAAATCTTGTTACGCCGCTCCGGTCAAATGATGTCTTTAGGAAAGATTTCGGTGGCGGATGGACAGGCACCCAAAGATTTTCAGCTTTATGGTATCATTAATTCCCGTTCCAATACCCACCGTCCTCATGCTATCGAATACATCAATCTTGAAAAGCCTCAGACGGCAGAGATAGTACGACTTGCAGACAATCAAGACTTCTCTTGTGTAGTCAACCTTCCCGGAAGCTGGAGCCTTAGTGGAGTATGGACGAAGGATGATCGCCGTACGACCGGACTTTATGATCTTTCTATGAACTATTGGGAAAAGCCGGGAGCTGATCAGCTTGTAACAATGGGGATAGCGACCGCTAACTCTGTATTTGGGGTATATCAAGGCGGAGACCGTTTATTTGTTAAAACAGTTAATGTGATGCCCTATACCAGAATGTATGTGCCGGAGAAACCTGATTATGGTTTTCTGCTGCCCGAAGGGATGAAGGCTGAAGCATTGTCACGTTATCCCTGTATACAAATGAGTGATGGAAATATACTCTGTTCGGCTGATAACGGCGATGGAACTTTTTCACCAGTAGTCTTGAACGGGCAAAATATAGAAGAGAAAAGTATATATGTTGGCGAACCGATAGAGGCTGTGGCATTGATCCCTTTTTGGATAGTTAAGCCTGTAGAAGGTATGGGAACGGCTAAATATACACGTGTTGGCGGATATATCGTATCGAAGAGAAATGGTGCTACAATAACAGAGGGAGATGGAACAGAATTTAGGCTATGGAACCCGACTACAAAGATGCTGGATGAACCTTTCACCACATTCCCTAATGCTGCGTGTTTAGTAGCCACACTTGTTTCGGATGATTTTAAGAAACAGGAGCTTTATGTATTGTTTGATGGTAGTCGGAATGGAAGGCTGATTTATGTATATGATTTACTAAAAGGTAGCTGGGAGTCATTATATCCAGGGGGCGGATTTCCTTATTCAGAAATCGTATTAGCCCGATAAGGTTATTACTCAGCTCTTCTCCGGGCTACTATGCACAAAGGCCCTTTTTCATGCTTATATGAAGCAATGGAGACAAAGCCGGACTGCAAGAGTATGGATTTCAATTCATCACAAGAACGAATAATCATCCCGTCAATCAGATTTGTCCAAGTTTTGACTGACAGGTTATTCAGTTCGCAGCAAATCAGGAAATGTCCGTTTCGCTTTAATACCCGTGTTACTTCGGTGAATGCTTTCGGAAGATCGTTCCAAAAGTAAACCGTCTCGAAGGCAGTGACCACGTCGAACATTTCATCGGTATAAGGCAGTGTGTCTACCGTGCCTTGTTCTATAAAACAGCGGGTGGAAAGATATTTCTTGTTTTTCTTCTGTGCGAAAAGGACACTTTCCGGAGAAATGTCAATGCCGTATGCTTTTCCTTGCGGACAGCGATGCATCAGCTGTGTAAGATTGGCTCCGCCACCGCAACCAATGTCGAGCACATTCCATTCCTTATTCCATACTATATGTGACATTCCCCATTCGGAAAGCAAAGTGTGTCGTTTGTTCATTTCCCGGAGAATGACTCTTCCCCAAAAGCCTTCAGGCTTTTTGAGATTGTGGAATAACTTATGGATGATATTTCTTTTGCCCATGTTATAAACTAACTTTGCACGATGGAATAGATGATAATGCCTGCTAAAGTCAGCAATCCGGTATAGATCATAACTTCTGTTTGTTTCATTCCGGCACCCTTTCCAGGAACAGGAGTGTCTGACTGAAGTCGTGCCGTTAACTTGTGGGCGATAAAGTAGAACAGCCAACCTCCGAATCCACCGATAATGGCTCCTGCTACTAAATCACCGGGATAATGCAATCCCAGGTACAGGCGTGTATAAGAGTTGGTAAATGCCCAAAGTACGATAAATATGCTTAACCAGCGTTTACGGAACAGGCAAATCAGAAATATGGCAAGTCCGAAAGAATTGGCAGCATGACAGGAAGGGAAACCGAATCCTCCTCCTCGTCTTCCATTCACAATATAGACCAAATCCGCTATCGGATTTTCCGGATTGGAGGGACGCAGGCGACCTACCAGCGGACGAAGAAAACTATTGCACATCTGATCGGCAAACGTGATAGTGAGGGCGATCGCTACCACATAGCACAAAGCCACTTTCCAATGAAAATTCTTGAGCAGTATATATAAGATACTGGCATACATCGGGACCCATATAACTTTACCTGTGAATGCACTCATGAAGTAATCCCAGAAAGGCGAATGTATTCCATTGAAGAACAAAAGCAGTTGGGTGTCTATATCCGAAAGAAATTCTATCATAAAATAAATCGTATTATTAAAAGGTGGATTTGTCTGATCTTATCGCTTAGCCAGGTCATCATATAGTTTCTGAAGGAAGGCTTTGCCTTTTTCCAGATTGGCTCCTTTCTCTGTCCCCTCATCTATCTGGACGGTGTTGGCATCCAGATTGTACACTAATTGATTTTCCGCAGTCACCATGCCAAACAGTGTCGGTTCCGTGAAATACCCGAAGTGGGGAGAAGACGGATTAAAGATATTCTTGCTGAAAGTAAAGTCATCATGCGGCAATCCGAGCTGAGAAAGCAGCGTAGCGGCAATATCGATCTGCGAAGCGTATGTGTCTACTACTCGTGGTTCTTTCACGGCTCCTCCGATCAGTATTAGCGGAATTGTATGCCCTTCCAGCGGATTTTCTACCGGACGCGGATAAGCTCCCAAATGATCCGGTACAAGTACGATCAGTGTATTCTTCCACATCGGGGTCTCCTTATACTGTCTCACAAAATCTCCTACGCAACTATCAGCATAGGCGAAAGCATTCAGCACTTTATCGTCTAATCGGTAGAACGGAACTTCAAACGGCTCGTGACTGCTTGATGTTTGCACGATTTTAAAGAAAGGTTCCTGCTGCTTCTCTTCTTTGAGGTCTTTCAGGAAACGTTGGAAAAGTGTATGATCCGGTGCTCCCCATTTACCCTGACGTTCGGACAAAGGAAAATCCGTCTCGGAGATAATCTTCTCAATACCCGATGAAACCAAATAAGAGCGCATATTGGTGAAGTCTGCATCCCCTCCGTAATAGTATTCCAAACTGTATCCGGCATTTTTCAGACTGCGAGGAATGGAAGGAAGTCCGTCCGTTTTCTCAGGATACTTCATTATGCTGGTACTCGGCTGACCGGGATAACCACTGATAATAGATGCCAGTCCTCGATCCGTCCGGAAACTGTTTGCGTAGAAATTAGTGAATAACACTCCTTCTTTACCGAATTTATCCATATTCACTGCTACATTCGGCTGTCCCCCCATTGTTTCCATTAAGTGTGTAGAAAAACTTTCGAGGATAATAAAGATGATATTCGGGCGTTGAGTATTTAGAATTTGCGGGATACTGTCTGTTGCTGCCACAGGTTTATCCAGCATTTCGGCCAACAGGTCATCTGCAACTTTCGGGTCCATAAACCGATATTGCTTATCGAAATTGTTTTGATGGGTAGCAGAATACATAAAACTGAATGCCGGATTGATGGCTGCATGATTCATCCGTTGGTTTTGGCTATAGTATACTTTGCTCAGGTTCATTGTCGATACGGAAAAACCGCCACGGATAGGAATGAAGAGCGCAGCTGTCAGTAATAAAAGGACGAGAGATACATACTGCCGCTGATAAGGTATCTTCAACGGTGCTTTCTCCCGGATAAGTACGGCGTAGAAAATACCGTAGAGGATGGCTGCATAGATCAGCATAGCTAGGATTCCGAGTAATATGAACCAGAAGCTGACGCTTGCCATGGCATCTTTCGGAGATGAGAAGAAGTAGAAGATCGGGGTGGCATCCAGCCGGAATCCCCAGAAACCGTATAAGCCCAGATCGATGATGAAGATGCAGGACATCACAAAAGCGATGATTCCAAAGTAACCTTGCCGGATGCGGCGTAGTATGGAAGATTTCGTCCAGGCGGAAGCGATAAGCAGGAAGCCCGGGATGGCAGTCAGATATCCTGCCAGTGAGAAATCCAGCGGCAAGCCGTGCCACATCACGCTGAAATAATCGCCGATTGAGGCGTCTGTATAGAGTTCATGGTAGTAAGCCATGAAAATAGGTTTTTGAAGGACAAACAGAAGAACGAACAAAAAATAAGTCGTGAGAAATTGCAGGATTCTCTTTTTCATATCTATAAACTTAAAAATATTGAACGGAGACAAAGGTACAATTCTTTTCTGTATCTTTGCGCATCAACCTGATAAAACGAGGTGAATGATGGCAAAAATTGCGAATAAATTAACAGATTTAGTGGGTAATACACCTCTAATGGAACTTTCCGGATATAGTGGAAAGTATGGTCTTAATCAGAATATTATCGCTAAACTGGAGGCTTTTAATCCGGCGGGAAGCGTAAAAGACAGAGTCGCTCTTTCTATGATTGAAGATGCGGAGGCCCGCGGGGCACTGAAACCCGGTGCCACCATTATCGAACCGACCAGCGGAAATACGGGAGTCGGACTGGCGATGGTAGCTACCATTAAAGGGTATCACTTGATATTGACTATGCCCGAAACGATGAGCTTGGAACGGCGAAACCTGTTGAAAGCACTGGGGGCGCAGATTGTGCTAACAGATGGCTTGGGCGGGATGGCTGCTTCTATTGCCAAGGCGCAGGAGTTGCGCGATAGTATCCCCGGATCTGTGATCCTGCAACAGTTTGAAAATCCTTCGAATGCTGCTGTCCATGAGCGGACAACAGGAGAGGAAATCTGGCGGGATACGGATGGTGAAGTGGCAGTGTTCGTTGCCGGAGTAGGAACCGGAGGTACGATTTGCGGCGTGGCACGCGCCTTAAAAAAACATAATCCGGATGTTCATATCGTTGCGGTTGAACCTGCGTCGTCTCCCATATTGGCAGGAGGTCAGGCAGCATCACACCGCATACAGGGAATCGGGGCGAATTTTATTCCGAAACTTTATGATGCTTCTGTAGTGGATGAAGTGATAGGTGTGCCCGATGACGAAGCCATTCGTGCGGGGCGAGAGCTGGCTGCGACAGAAGGTTTGCTGGCCGGAATCTCTTCGGGAGCGGCCGTATATGCAGCCCGACAGTTGGCACAGCGTCCGGAGTTCAGGAACAAAAAAATCGTTGCGTTGTTACCTGATACGGGAGAACGCTATCTGTCGACCGAGTTGTTCGCTTTTGATGCCTATCCTTTGGATTAATATTTGAATCATGATAAGAATTATTTTAATTTTATTTCTTAGCTTTCCGGTTGCCCTGTGTGCGCAGACCTATCAGCAATTATCAGAAAAGGCAATTGAATATATCGAAATGGACAGTCTTTCCAAAGCCGAAGAACTACTGCTTCAGGCTTTGAAACTGGAGCCGAAGAATGCAAAGAATGCTATGCTTTTTTCCAATCTGGGATTGGTGCAGCGTCGGTTGGGTGAATATGACAAGGCACTCGAATCTTATTCTTTTGCGCTGAACTTTGCTCCATTGGCAGTACCTATTCTGCTGGACCGAGCTGCGATTAATCTGGAAATGGGGAATACAGACCGTGCTTATACCGATTATTGTCAGGTACTTGACGAAGATAAACAGAATAAAGAAGCGCTGTTGATGCGGGCATATATCTATGTGCTCCGGAGGGATTACCCCGCGGCACGAATCGATTATAATCGCTTGTTGGAGATTGACCCGCAAAGTTATAGCGGTCGGCTTGGGCTGGCTACCTTGGAACAGAAAGAAGGAAAATTCAAGGAAGCGCTCGAAATTCTTAATAAGATGATTACGGCAACTCCCGAAGACGCGACTCTTTACATTGCCCGTGCAGATGTGGAACGGGAGATGAAGCATGAAGATCTGGCTTTGGTCGATTTGGAGGAAGCTATTCGCCTGAATCCTTCTTCGGCGGATGCCTATTTGTTGCGTGGCAATATTTATCTGACACAGAAAAAGAAAGCATTGGCAAAGATGGACTTTGAAAAAGCTATTTCGCTGGGCATACCTCCTGCTGATTTGCACGAGCAGCTGAAACAATGTAAATAAAAGACAAAACTAAAAACATATTACTACTAATTAATACCCAAACAGAAAATGAAACGTATTGTTTTTTTAGATTACGTGCGCGTGTTCGCATGTTTCCTCGTTATGGTGGTACACGCCAGTGAAAACTTTTATGGTGCTGCCGGATCTACGGACATGGCGGGACCGCAATCTTTTTTAGCCAGTGAAGCAGACCGATTGTGGGTGGCCGTGTACGATGGTTTTTCACGCATGGCAGTACCATTGTTTATGATTGTCTCTGCTTATCTGCTGGTACCGATGAAGGAGGGACAGACTTCATGGCAGTTCTACCGCCGACGCTTCACTCATATCCTGCCACCGTTTTTTATATTTATGATACTCTATAGTATCCTGCCGATGTTGTGGGGACAGATAGACAGCGAGACATCAATAAAGGATATGTCTCGAATATTCCTGAACTTCCCGACGCTTGCCGGACACCTTTGGTTCATGTATCCCCTGATAAGTCTTTACCTGTTTATACCTATTATATCTCCTTGGTTGAGTAAAGCCACTGCAAAAGAAGAACGTTTCTTCATAGGACTGTTCCTGTTATCAACGTGTATGCCGTACTTCAATCGCTGGTTTGGTGAAGTGTGGGGGCAGTGTTTTTGGAACGAATACCATATGTTGTGGTATTTCTCAGGCTATCTTGGATATCTTGTGTTGGCACACTACATACGTGTACACTTAAAATGGGATCGTTCCAAACGTTTCATTGTAGGACTCATTTCAATGGTTGCCGGGGCTGCGCTGACTATTTACTCATTCTATATACAGGCTATTCCCGGAATTACTCATTCTACCCCTGTCATAGAAATAGGATGGGCTTTCTGTACGATTAACTGTGTACTTCTTACAGCGGGTACATTCCTTCTCTTCACTTGTATAAATCGGCCGGAAGCTCCGCGTTTCGTAACAGATATGTCGAAACTTAGCTATGGTATGTACCTTATGCATATATTCTGGCTCGGGTTATGGGCGACAGTATTCAAAAATACGCTGGAACTGCCTACTGTTTCCGCCATCCCATGTATTGCAGTGACTACATTTGTCTGCTGTTATATAACGACAAAGATTATCTCATTCATACCGGGCAGTAAATGGATTATAGGCTAAATAGATCGGATGTTCTTGAATTAAACAAAAAAGGGAAGCGATTGCTTCCCTTTTTTGTTTACTCATCTTATTATATGGTCCTTCCTGGTTACGCTTGAATAAGTTACTCTTTATTAAAGGTAAATCGATGGGACGGCTCAATACATTATTATACAAACTGCTTAATCAGATTCACAAACTCTTTTCCATATTTCTTCTTCTTAAACTCTCCGATACCACTGATTTCTCCGAATGCTTCGATGGTAGTCGGCCGTGAAATACTGAGCAGATGCAACACCTTATCCGATAGAATGATATATGCCGGAAGACCATCCTGATCGGCAATCTGTTTCCGCAATCCCCGTAGTGCTTCGAATAAATCTTCGTTTTCTCCACCGGGGATACCGAAAGGAAGTTCTTTTGCGATGACCACCTTCTTCTTTTTCCCTTTTCCTGTGACGATTTCTTCCCGATGAATCACGGCAAGCATTGCTTTCGCTTTTCCAAAAAGAATGTTACTTCCGCTTGGAGTGATTTTGAGATGGTTATTTTCATTGTAGGCTATTTCGAAATAGCCTAGTTGTAGCATTTGAAGTAAATAATCCTGCCAGTCACGAGGTGGTATGTCTCTTCCTGCGCCAAACGTCTTTAATTCCTGATATCCTTTTGCCGTAACTTCTGCCGAATAACTTCCACGAAGAATATCAATTAATATCCCTGTACTTATTTGTTGTTCTGCACGAGCTATGGCGCTCAACGCTTTTTGTACGATGACTGTACCGTCAAAGCGTTGTGGAGGGTTTTTACAGACATCACAGTTGCCACAATCTTCTGTTGAGGTTTCTCCGAAATAGCTCAGCAGGATTCTTCTGCGGCAGATGTCCGCTTCTGCGTATTGCTGCATACGTTGCAACTTTTCCAGATTGATTGTCTGTTGGTTGCTTTCTGTGGCGAATTTAGTTAACAGGATCAGATCGCCCAGTGAATAGAACAATACAGTATCGCTTGGTAAGCCATCTCGTCCGGCACGCCCGATTTCCTGATAAAAACTTTCAATACTTTTAGGAAGATTATAATGAATAACCCATCGGACATTCGATTTGTCAATTCCCATACCAAAAGCAATGGTGGCGCATACTACCTGAATACGGTCATTAATGAAGTCATTCTGAGTCTCGTCCCGATGCTGCGGAGACAATCCGGCATGGTAGACACCGCATCGGATTCCCTGCTTTTGCAGCATTTGTGCTACAGTTTCCGTTTTATTACGGCTCATACAATAAATGATTCCACTTTCTTCTCTGTGGCGATGGATAAACTCCAGAATCGCTTTATTCTTCTCTTTTGCCTGAAAACCGCGTTTTACGTCCAGGCTGATGTTGGGACGGTCGAAAGAAGAAATAAACGTCCGGGGCTGTATCAGATGCAACTGTCGGATTATATCCTCACGGGTTATTTTGTCGGCTGTTGCCGTTAATGCAATAATCGGTACCTGCGGAAACTGCTGATGGAGCATTCCCATTTGTGTATATTCAGGACGGAAGTCATGCCCCCATTGGGAAATACAGTGGGCTTCGTCAATTGCGAAGAGCGAAATACTCATATCCCGCAACAGATAGTCCTTTTCCGCTATCAGCTTCTCCGGTGAAATATAAAGCAGTTTCAGGCGTCCTTCGATACAGGCACGGCGGAGATTGGCATTTTCCGTTTCGTCATTGCTGCTATTGAGTGCTCCTGCTGCGATGCCGTTGGCTTGCAATGTTTCTACCTGGTCTTTCATCAGTGAGATAAGCGGGGAGACCACTACAGCCGTTCCTTCAGAAAGCAATGCAGGTAGTTGATAACAGATCGATTTACCTCCTCCGGTGGGCATCAGTACCAGTGAATCCTGCTTGTTCAACAGGTGGCGGATGATTTCTTCCTGTAAGGGTCGGAAGCTGTCATAACCGAAATATGATTTTAGAGTTTCTTTCATCAACATTTGTTTAAACTTTGTGGCAAAGGTACGCTTTTCTTTAGCAATCTTTATCATGTCTCGATTTCTGTTTTGATTTTAATGCCCCAAGAGTTAAAGTTTCTTATTATTCACCCTTAATTCCTCTTTTTCAAGGTTTTTGATTGTTTTATTAGAAAAAAATGCACAAAATAATTGTGTGTTTAAAAAAAAAGTAAGACATTTGTAACATGTAACGTTGCGAATGAGCAATTAATAACAAATAAACAAACCCTAACCAGTTAATTCAATGAGTGATTTAGAGAACAAAAAAGCGGAGGAAGCTCCAAAGAAACGTCCCTACAATTTGAGGGAAAAGAAAGAAAAGAAGGCTGCATATCGGTCATTAATCAGACCGGAACTGGCAGACGAGTTGTATGACAAGATTCTGAACATTGTAGTAGTTCAGAAGAAGTATAAAGATCCTGACTATTCAGCTAAAGATTTGGCTAAAGAGTTGAAGACCAATACTCGCTACCTTTCTGCAGTAGTGAATTCTCGTTTTGGTATGAACTACTCTTGTTTGTTGAATGAGTACAGAGTGAAAGACGCTCTGCATTTGTTGACAGACAAGCGTTATGCCGACAAGAATGTGGAAGAAATCAGTGCAATGGTTGGCTTTGCAAATCGTCAATCTTTTTACGCTGCATTTTACAAGAACGTAGGTGAAACTCCTAACGGATATCGCAAGAAACACGCTGAAAGTAAGAAGTAATTGCGTTTTCCGATACTGACCAAAAGGAATTACCTCTGAATGAAAAGTTCGGGGATAATTCCTTTTCTTATTTAATTAATCAATATCAGTAATTATGAAAAAACATTTTATTTCGATGGCAGTTACCGCTACGATCCTTGCATCCTGCGGTGGGGCCAAAACAACAACTGCCGAGGCAGATAAATTTGATTATACAGTGGAACAATTTGCAGACTTACAAATATTGCGGTACAAGGTTCCCGAATTCGAAACCTTGACGCTGAAACAGAAAGAACTGGTTTATTACCTGACTCAGGCTGCGCTGGAAGGACGCGACATCCTGTTTGATCAGAACGGAAAGTATAACCTGAGAATCCGTCGGATGCTCGAAGCCGTTTACACCAATTATAAAGGAGACAAGTCGGCTCCCGACTTCAAAAATATGGAAGTGTACCTCAAACGGGTATGGTTCTCCAATGGTATTCATCATCATTACGGCATGGAAAAGTTTGTGCCCGGTTTCTCGCAGGACTTCTTGAAACAGGCAGTGCTCGGAACGGACGCCCAATTACTTCCGTTATCAGAAGGACAGACTGCCGAACAACTCTGTGATGAGCTCTTCCCGGTTATGTTTGATCCGGCTATCCTGGCAAAGCGTGTAAATCAGGCGGACGGTGAAGACTTGGTGCTGACTTCTGCCTGCAATTATTACGACGGAGTCACTCAGCAGGAAGCGGAAAGCTTCTACGGAGCAATGAAAGACCCAAAAGATGAAACTCCGGTTTCTTACGGACTCAACAGCCGATTAGTGAAAGAAGATGGGAAAATACAGGAAAAAGTCTGGAAGGTAGGCGGACTTTATACTCAAGCGATTGAAAAGATTGTGTACTGGTTGAAGAAAGCGGAAACTGTTGCCGAAAATGATGCACAGAAAGCTGTGATCAGCAAACTGATTCAATTTTACGAAACAGGCAGCCTGAAAGACTTCGATGAATATGCTATCCTTTGGGTGAAAGACCTTGATTCAAGAATTGACTTCGTTAATGGCTTTACAGAAAGTTACGGCGATCCGCTGGGAGTGAAAGCCAGCTGGGAATCACTGGTCAACTTCAAAGACTTGGATGCTACGCACCGCACAGAGATTATCAGCAGCAATGCGCAATGGTTCGAAGATCATTCGCCGGTTGATAAATCTTTCAAAAAGGAAAAGGTAAAAGGGGTATCTGCCAAGGTGATCACTGCCGCTATTCTTGCCGGCGACTTATATCCTGCAACTGCCATCGGTATCAATCTTCCGAACGCTAACTGGATTCGTGCCCATCACGGCTCTAAGTCAGTTACTATCGGCAATATCACAGATGCTTATAATAAAGCTGCCCACGGTAACGGATTCAATGAAGAGTTTGTCTGCAATGACGAAGAGAGACAGCGGATCGACCAATATGGCGACCTGACAGGTGAACTTCATACAGACTTACATGAATGTCTGGGACATGGTTCGGGCAAATTGCTTCCGGGAGTAGACCCTGACGCTTTGAAAGCGTATGGTTCCACTATAGAAGAAGCACGTGCCGACCTGTTCGGATTGTATTATGTGGCCGACCCGAAACTGGTGGAACTGAAACTTGTTCCGGATGCGGAGGCTTATAAAGCTGAATATTATACTTTCCTGATGAACGGTCTGATGACTCAGCTTGTACGTATCGAACCGGGAAATAATATCGAAGAAGCTCATATGCGCAACCGCCAGCTGATTGCCCGCTGGGTATTTGAGAAAGGTGCTCCTGACAAAGTGGTCGAAATGGTGAAGAAGGATGGAAAGACCTATGTTGTAGTCAATGATTATGAGAAAGTCCGTCAGTTGTTTGGTGAACTGCTGGCTGAAATCCAGCGAATCAAATCGACCGGTGATTTTGAGGGTGCCCGTACATTGGTCGAAAATTATGCCGTGAAGGTTGATCCTGCTTTGCACGCCGAAGTGTTGGCACGCTATAAGAAACTGAATCTGGCTCCTTACAAAGGTTTTATAAATCCGGTTTATGAACTGGTGACTGACAAGGATGGAAATATCACGGACGTTACCGTGTCTTATAATGAAGACTATGTAGAACAAATGTTGCGCTACAGCAAAGATTATTCTCCGTTGCCTTCCGTAAATAATTAATATTGAAAATGGATATAAAAGAACAACTGAAGGATATCAAAACACAGCTCCGTCTCTCTATGAACGGGGCTGTGTCCCAAAGTATGCGTGAGAAGGGATTGGTATACAAACTCAATTTCGGAGTCGAAATCCCCCGCATAAAGATGATTGCCGAAGGGTATGAAAAGAACCATGACCTGGCGCAGGCATTGTGGAAAGAAGACATTCGCGAATGCAAAATCATGGCAGCCATGTTGCAGCCTGTGGATACCTTTTATCCCGAAATAGCTGATATCTGGGTAGAAAGTATCCGTAACATAGAGATTGCGGAACTGACCTGTATGAATCTTTTCCAGCATTTGCCGTATGCCCCTGCTAAATCTTTTCATTGGATGGCTGATGAACAGGAATATGTGCAGACTTGCGGTTTCCTGACGGCTGCCCGTCTTTTGATGAAAAAGGGAGATATGACAGAAAGAGCCTCCGGCGAATTGCTCGATCAGGCACTTTGCGCTGTTCATTCAGAAAGCTATCATGTGCGGAATGCAGCTCTTCTGGCTATCCGTAAGTATATGCAGCATAACGAAGAACACGCTTTCCGTGTTTGCCGGATGGTTGAAGGAATGGCAGATTCCACAGTGGAAGCGGAGCAGATGCTCTATAATATGGTAAAAGAAGAAGTGGAGAATAAGTAATAGGTAATAAGTAATAGGTAATACCATGCGGGCATTCGCCGGATGGAATTTTAAGTAACTACGGTTATTACCTATTACCTATTACTTATTACTTATTTCTCAGAAATTCTTTTGCTTTCCACAAAAAAGGCTTAACTTTGTTCGCGCTAATTTTGTGCTGATGATGGAAACTCAAAATGTGAAAGATACAGTAAGGCAGATATTCACAGAATATCTCACGGCGAACGGGCATCGGAAGACTCCCGAACGTTACGCCATACTCGAAACTATCTATTCCATCGACGGACACTTCGATATCGATATGCTCTATTCACGGATGATGGATCAGGAGAATTTCCGGGTGAGCCGGGCGACTCTTTATAATACTATCATTCTGCTGATCAATGCACGGCTGATCATCAAGCATCAGTTCGGCACTTCCTCCCAATACGAAAAATCATACAATCGCGAGACGCATCATCATCAGATATGTACTCAATGTGGTAAAGTGACTGAGTTTCAGAACGAGGAATTGCAGCATGCCATCGAAAATACAAAATTAAGCCGCTTTCAACTTTCGCATTACTCCTTATATATATATGGATTGTGCAGCAAGTGCGACAGAGCTAATAAACGGAAAAAAGTCAGTAACAACAATAAAAAAGAAAAATGAAAGTAGATGTTCTATTAGGATTACAATGGGGCGACGAAGGTAAAGGCAAAGTAGTCGACGTATTAACACCTAAGTACGATGTGGTCGCTCGTTTTCAGGGCGGTCCGAATGCCGGTCATACACTTGAGTTCGAAGGACAGAAGTATGTACTTCGTTCTATTCCTTCCGGTATTTTTCAGGGAGATAAGGTAAATATTATCGGTAACGGTGTAGTGCTCGATCCGGCATTGTTCAAAGCGGAAGCTGAGGCACTCGAAGCATCGGGACACCCATTGAAAGAGCGTTTGCACATTTCTAAGAAAGCTCATCTCATCCTTCCGACACACCGCATACTGGACGCTGCTTACGAAGCAGCCAAGGGAGATGCGAAAGTAGGAACAACCGGTAAAGGCATTGGCCCTACTTATACGGATAAAGTTAGCCGTAACGGTGTTCGTGTAGGTGATATCCTTCATAATTTCGAACAGAAATACGGTGCGGCGAAAGCTCGTCACGAACAAATACTGAAGAGTCTGAACTACGAATATGACCTCACAGAACTGGAAAAAGCATGGATGGAAGGTATCGAATATCTGAAACAGTTCCATTTTGTAGACAGTGAGCATGAGGTTAACAATTATCTGAAAGACGGCAAGAGCGTTCTTTGCGAAGGTGCTCAGGGAACGATGCTTGATATCGATTTCGGTTCGTATCCGTTTGTTACTTCTTCCAATACGGTTTGTGCAGGTGCCTGCACCGGTCTGGGAGTAGCTCCGAACCGTATTGGCGAAGTGTTCGGTATCTTCAAGGCATACTGTACTCGTGTAGGTGCCGGTCCGTTCCCGACAGAACTGTTCGACGAGACTGGTGACAAGATGTGTACATTGGGACATGAATTCGGCTCTGTAACAGGACGTAAACGCCGTTGCGGATGGATTGACCTGGTAGCTCTGAAATATTCCGTTATGATAAACGGTGTTACCAAACTGATCATGATGAAGAGCGACGTGCTCGATACATTCGATACCATCAAGGCTTGTGTTGCTTATAAGGTAGATGGCGAGGAAATTGATTATTTCCCATATGATATCACTGAAGGTGTGGAGCCTGTATATGCAGAACTGCCGGGCTGGAAGACAGATATGACAAAGATGCAGAGCGAAGATGAATTCCCGGAAGAATTCAATGCTTATCTGACTTTCCTGGAAGAACAACTTGGTGTGGAAATCAAGATTGTATCTGTCGGACCGGACAGAGCCCAGACAATCGAACGTTATACTGAAGAATAAGAAATGTTATTCTATTCCTAGAATAACTTTGTTCTATAACTTAATGAGAGGCGGAGAAATGGAAATGACTCCGCCTTTTTGTTTTCTCTTTACCCCCAATATTAACTATAACGCATTATGAAAACACATTTCATCACTTTCCTATTATTAGTAGGTATGAGTCTGGGAATCTCCTCCCGGCTCCACGCACAGTCTTCTTACCAGCCTGGTGAAGAAAACCTCAAAGCCCGTGAAGAATTTCAGGATAATAAATTCGGTATTTTCCTTCATTGGGGACTGTATGCCATGCTTGCCACCGGTGAGTGGACTATGACAAATAATAATCTGAATTATAAAGAGTATGCCAAACTGGCAGGCGGTTTCTATCCCTCCAAGTTTGATGCGGATAAGTGGGTGGCTGCCATCAAAGCATCGGGAGCTAAATATATCTGTCTGACTTCCCGCCATCATGACGGCTTCTCCATGTTCGATACCCAATATTCGGACTTCAATATCGTGAAGGCAACTCCCTTTAAGCGGGATATCATCAAGGAGCTGGCAGCAGCCTGTAGCAAACAGGGAATCAAACTTCATTTCTATTATTCTCATCTTGACTGGACGCGGGAAGATTATCCTTGGGGACGTACAGGACGGGGTACAGGACGTTCGAATCCGCAAGGAGACTGGAAAAGCTATTATCAGTTCATGAACAATCAGTTGACGGAACTGCTGACTAATTATGGTCCGGTAGGAGCCATTTGGTTTGACGGATGGTGGGATCAGGATGGAAACCCCGGCTTTAACTGGGAATTGCCGGAACAATATGCCATGATCCATAAACTACAGCCGGGCTGCCTGATAGGAAATAACCATCATCAGACTCCTTTTGCCGGTGAAGACATTCAGATATTCGAACGTGACCTGCCCGGAGAAAATACCGCAGGACTTTCCGGACAAAGTGTAAGTCACCTGCCCTTGGAAACCTGCGAAACGATGAATGGTATGTGGGGATATAAGATTACGGATCAGAATTATAAATCAACGAAGACACTGATTCATTATCTGGTAAAGGCAGCCGGAAAGAATGCGAACCTGTTGATGAATATCGGCCCTCAGCCCGACGGAGAGCTTCCGGAAGTAGCCGTACAGCGGTTGAAAGAAATGGGAGAGTGGATGAATCAATATGGTGAAACGATTTATGGAACCCGTGGCGGTGCGGTTGCTCCGCATGATTGGGGAGTGACGACGCAGAAAGGAAACAAGCTGTATGTGCATATTCTGAATTTGCAGGATAAAGCCCTGTTCCTGCCTTTGGCAGATAAGAAGGTGAAGAAGGCAGTACTGTTTAAGAACGGCACACCTGTCCGATTCACTAAAAATAAAGAAGGCGTGTTGCTGGAGTTTACAGAGATACCAAAAGATATTGATTACGTTGTAGAACTTACAATTGACTAATTTTTAGCTAATTCTTCATAAAAGCATAGGGAAACTATCGTTACATACGTAGTTTCCCTTTATTTTTGGCAAACAATTTGTTTATATAGATATAGAGTAATAATTAAAATGAAAAGTATATGATGTCTTATTGGGTATTATTTATTGGTATTGCCGTAGCAAGTTGGTTGGTACAGATGAATTTGCAGAACAAATTCAAGAAGTATTCCAAAATTCCGACAGGAAACGGTATGACAGGACGCGACGTAGCTCTGAAGATGCTGCACGACAATGGAATTTACGATGTACAAGTAACTCATACACCCGGTCAGCTGACCGACCACTACAATCCTGCTAACAAAACAGTGAATCTGAGTGAAGGTGTATACGAAAGTAATAGTATCATGGCGGCTGCCGTAGCGGCACACGAATGTGGACACGCTGTTCAGCATGCACGTATGTATGCTCCGTTGAAAATGCGCAGCGCCTTGGTGCCGGTAGTGAATTTTTCGTCCTCTATCATGACTTGGGTATTGCTGGGCGGTATTCTGCTGTTCAACTCCTTCCCGCAATTATTGTGGATCGGTATCATTCTGTTTGCTACCACTACTTTGTTCAGCTTTATCACCTTGCCGGTGGAAATCAATGCAAGTAAGCGCGCGCTTGTGTGGCTGAGTTCATCCGGCATTACTAATTCATACAATCATACGCAAGCCGAAGACGCTCTTCGCTCTGCTGCATACACCTATGTAGTTGCTGCACTGGGTTCATTGGCTACGCTGATCTATTACATTATGATTGCTATGGGCAGAAGAGACTAAGAGATAAGATTAATCGTTTTGACGCCTCCATCGTTTTCAAAGACTATGGAGGCGTTCTTTTTTTATTGATGTTTTTTTTAGATATATGCAAGCGTTGCTCGGAAATTTGCAGTAAATTTGCGCAATTAAAATACTAAACAGTAATTATATCATGGCAGCAAAACCAAGTATTCCTAAAGGAACTCGTGACTTTTCGCCGGTAGAAATGGCGAAGCGTAATTATATATTCAATACGATTCGTGACGTATATCATCTGTATGGTTTCCAGCAGATAGAAACTCCGTCGATGGAGATGCTTTCTACACTGATGGGGAAATATGGCGATGAGGGTGACAAACTTCTATTTAAGATTCAGAACTCCGGAGATTATTTTTCCGGCATCACGGATGAAGAGTTATTGAGTCGTAATGCTGTTAAGCTGGCAAGCAAATTCTGTGAGAAAGGTTTGCGCTATGACTTGACAGTGCCTTTTGCCCGTTACGTGGTGATGCACCGCGATGAAATAACTTTCCCGTTCAAGCGTTATCAGATACAGCCGGTATGGCGTGCAGACCGTCCGCAGAAAGGACGTTACCGTGAGTTCTATCAATGCGACGCTGATGTTGTCGGCAGCGATTCACTGCTGAATGAAGTAGAACTGATGCAGATTGTCGATACAGTATTCAGCCGTTTCAACATCCGTGTGTGTATTAAGATCAATAACCGCAAGATTCTTTCCGGTATCGCTGAGATTATCGGTGAAGCGGATAAGATTGTAGATATCACAGTGGCTATTGACAAGCTGGATAAGATTGGTCTGGAGAACGTCAATGCGGAACTGAAAGAGAAAGGGATCAGTGATGAGGCGATTGCCAAATTGCAGCCGATCATTCTGCTGAGCGGAACCAATACTGAAAAGCTGGCTACACTAAAGAGCGTGCTGGCAGCCAGTGAGACAGGCATGAAAGGAGTCGAAGAAAGCGAATTTATTCTGGGCACATTGGAAACAATGGGCTTGAAAAATGAAATCGAACTTGACTTGACGCTGGCTCGCGGATTGAATTATTATACCGGTGCTATCTTCGAAGTGAAAGCGCTGGATGTGCAGATCGGCAGTATCACCGGTGGCGGTCGCTATGACAACCTGACAGGAGTATTCGGTATGGCCGGTGTGTCGGGAGTCGGCATTTCTTTTGGTGCAGACCGTATTTTCGATGTATTGAATCAACTGGAACTTTATCCGAAGGAAGCAGTGAACGGTACGGAATTGATGTTCGTAAACTTTGGTGATAAAGAAGCTGCTTTCTCCATGAGTATGCTGGCAAAAGTTCGTGCGGCAGGTATCCGTGCGGAAATCTTCCCGGATGCGGCAAAGATGAAGAAGCAGATGAGCTATGCCAATGCCAAGAGTGTTCCGTTCGTAGCTATCGTAGGAGAGAACGAAATGAATGAAGGCAAAGCAATGCTGAAGAATATGGAAACCGGCGAACAGAATCTTGTTTCGGTGGAAGAACTGATAGCTGCTTTGCGCAACTAAAAGCAGGGTATAGAGTAAGAATATCCGCTTTTCCGGTGAAGTACTTGACAAATGACTTTTTATGTTGTATCTTTGAGAAAAGAAAAGGCATAAATAAGATGAATGTAATAAGAAAAATAGATACATAAATATCACCTTTATACTGTTACTTATAAGTATCAGAAGAACTTGGAATGGGGCAATGATCAGATGATTATTGCCCCATTTTGTCGTTAATTATGCCTGCTACATTTCGTCTCTTACTTAAAAAGGGACGAATATCGTTTTTAATAAACTTGGGTACCGTTTATAATAAACGTGCGATAAGTTTATTATAAACAGAATCCGTGTTTATTAAAGGCCGTTTTTGTTTTTGTAAAGATATAAGGATGTGGTTTCGAATGAAAACTGACTATCGGAAACTATATAGAATGGAATGGTAATTATATGTAACAATTACTTTTGGGGATCATATTCTCGGAAGGCTTAATTCTACTTCTTAATTAAAAACTTTGGATATTAGTTTTTAGATTAGACTGAAAAGGTAAGGAGAACCGGACAGTAATTTCTATCTTTGTGCATACATTAAATCGTTAGCAAATATATGAAAAACGACAAACTCCAAAGTAGTATGAAAACAATAAAAAACACGTTTTTTCTAAGCATAGTCTGTGCCGCCAGTGTTGTTTCTTCAGTAGCTCATGAACTCGAAGCAAATGAGAAATACCCCGGGAAGTCGGTGAAGGCACAGACAAGAAAAGAGATTGTTACGTTCTTTTCTGAATCTCTTTCCGGTAAGACAACCACTTTTGACGCAGGAAAACCGTTGAAACTGTCAGAAGTAGAACACTATCGTGATGTCGTATGGCAGTTGTGGAAAGAGGCAAATGATGGTTTTAAAGAAGAAAAATTAATAGCTTTGGATACACTCTCATCCGCTTCTACCGGCTACTGGAAACTTCCTGATAGTTTGGAACCCAATGCAGTGATGCCCTATTACTGGGGAATGAAAGGGACAGATGAAATAGGAAATGAACTTCCATTATTCCTCTATCTGCATGGTTCGGGACCCAAAGAGCGGGAATGGAGTACCGGATTGAATATTTGCCGGAATTTTGATGATGCTCCTTCCGTTTACTTTATACCACAGATTCCGAACGAAGGCGAGTACTATCGTTGGTGGCAGAAAGCTAAACAGTTTGCCTGGGAGAAATTGCTGCGACAATCCTTACTCTTGGGAAAGATTGATCCCAACAGAGTGTATGTTTTTGGAATCTCGGAAGGCGGATATGGCAGTCAGCGTCTGGCCTCATTTTATGCTGATTATTGGGCTGCTGCGGGACCGATGGCAGGAGGGGAACCTTTAAAGAATGCTCCTGCGGAGAATTGTAGTAATATTGCTTTTTCTTTGCGGACAGGAGATAAGGATACTGGATTCTACCGGAATACACTGACCGGATATGTACGGGAAGCATTCGATAGTTTGGCGCATCAGCATCCCGGCTATTTCACTCACAAGATAGAACTGATTCCCGGAATGGGGCATAGTATTGATTATCGTCCGACGACTCCCTGGCTGAAGCAATATGTCCGTAATCCTTATCCCAAATATGTAAGCTGGGAGAATTTTGAAATGGACGGACTCTACCGGAAAGGATTTTATAATCTGTATGTGAAGGAAAGATCCGATGAAGAGGGGAAGTCGCGTACTTATTATGAAATGAGTATTTCGGGAAATCATATTTCATTGAAAGTCGATGATGTTGTTTATGAAGCCACGGAGAAGGATCAACGATGGGGAATAGAGATGAAGTTTGCGAAGAAATATGCGCAGGCGCATAAAGGGAAAGTGGTCATTTATCTCTGCGACGAGCTGGTCGATTTAACTGAAAAGGTGACTCTGACGGTGAATGGCAAAAAGGTTTTCGAGGGAAAAGTAAAGGCTGATTTGAAGAATATGGTTAATAGCTGTGCGGTGTTCTTCGATCCGCAACGACTTTATCCGGCAGCTATCGAGGTAGAATTAAAATAGATGAGATTGCTCAAAAAAAAGTATCCCCGGTCGTATATCCAAGAATTACTCTTGTGTACGACCGGGGATACGTATTTATCATAAATTATAAATGGCGTTCCGGATACATTTCCTTCCACCATTCCGGCTGATCCTGTAGCCAACGGGCAAACCATGCCATGATGGAATTATGCCATTTGATTCGCTTGTCATAATCGGAGATGAAATGGTTTTCTCCGTCTACGGTCACGAATTCTACAGTCTTGCCAAGTATCTTCAAAGCGTTGAAAAGCTGGATACTTTCACCGATAGGTACATTGGTATCTACCGTACCGTGTAGCAGCAGTAACGGAGTGTTTATCTTGTCGGCGTTGAACAGGGAGCCTTGTTTGGTGAACAAGTCCGGGTCCTTCCACGGGTAACTGTCGGCTGCGGCGATGGCATTGTAGGAATACCCCCAGTAACCTTCCCCCCAGTAGCTGGTCACGTCACTGATTCCGGCGTGCGACACGGCAGCGGCGAAAATATCCGTCTGCGTCTGTAAATACTGCGTCATGAATCCGCCATAAGAAGCACCGAGACATCCGATTTTCTTTTCATCCACAAACGGATGCTCTTTGCAGAATTGCTTCGTGCCTTCGATGATGTCATCTGCTGTACGTTTGCCCCACGCATTGACGTGGCGGGCGGAGAATTCCTGTCCGAAGCCAATCGTTCCGCTAGGCTGGATGACGTAGACCACATAGTCACGTGAAGCGAATAATTGTGCGCAATACGGATTACTGATTCCGCGGGTAGTCGGAGTCGTACCGCCATAGTAATATACGATCATCGGATATTTCTTGTTCGGATCGAAATTCGGAGGCAGGCACATCTTGCCAGTGATGACAGTTCCGTCGGAAGCGGTAAAGTTCCACGGCTCTGTTTTGCCTAATTCTATTTTCTCCAGAATCGGTTTCATCGGATCGGCAAGCAGGCTGGAAGTTTTTTTCTTCATGTCATAGAGATAGGCTACTCCGGCATTGTAGTCCGATTGACCGATGTAAGCTGCGATGCCCGGATTGTATTCGGACAGAGCGAAAGCGCTGGTAACATCCGTTTCAAGGTTCAGCTTCTCAAATTTTCCGTCCTTCGGAGAATAACGATAGATGTTTTTGCAATCGCCATCGTCCGTATTGAAATAGATGCACCCATCGCCATGATTCCATTGCAGAGGGCTGACTGTCGGATTAAAGTCTTTGGTAATCGGCTGTATCTTGCGGGTACTCAAATCCATAATAAAGGCTTGAGTATCGAAATCATTGGCAATAGGGTGGTTGCCACAATTCTTTCCGATGCCGCCGAACGCTTCGGGGCTGCCGGTCAGCAATAGCTGCTTGCCGTCAGGAGAGTAGCCCGCGCCTCCAACAAAGCGATCTTCATAGAAAAGGGTATCCACTTTCAACGTTTCCAAATCTACCTGATAAAGTGAGGACAGAGAGAACGGACGTTGAGTGATGTTTTCTTTGGATGTACTGTATAACATGTATTTTCCGTCCGGAGAAATATCTTGCAGATATGTGCTGTGGTTGCCATAAGTCAGGCGCTCGGAGATACCGTCGGCCAGGTTGTATTTCGCAAGGAAACTCCGTCCGCGAGAATTGGGAATACGGTCTGCAGGACTTACGATGCGGCGGAGAGGACCATCTTCTTTGACTCCTTCTTCGCGGGGATAGTAAATCAGAAAATCTTCGTTGGGCGACCATCTGAAACTCTGTTCGGGAATACTTTGCAAAATTGTTTCTTCGCGGAGTGTGGCAGGGTCGAGGGTGATTACGTCATTTCCTGTCAGGGCGGTTACTGTGTAGTATAGTTTATCACTTTTGGGCATCCAACTCATGCCGTCTCTGAGATTGGTCAGGAGTACTTTTCCGCTCTTTAGTTCCGTCAGTTCGCAATAAGTGCGTGAGCGTTTGGCGGCGTGGTTATCCCAATAACGGGTCAACAGATACTTTCCGCTGGGAGAGATGGAAACAGCGATGGCACGGTTGCCATAAACTGTATTGTCTAGAGAAAAACGCTTCTTTGCTTCCGGATCTAGATTGCAGGCAATGTCTTTGAATTTCTCGTCTTTGATCAGTTCGCATTTCAGCGTTGGTGCCGCTTTGTCATCGGAAGCAGAAAGCAGTTTGATGATTATCTCGTAATCCCGCTCCGGTTCAAGGCTGAGAGCGATGTCACGTGATGAGCCGGAGGTGATGCTGTCTTCTGCCGCATCCTTTACTTGCTTGGAGGCTCCGTCAATGAAGACTTCCCAGCGGACGGGGGAGGTGATTTTCAACTTCCCTTTCAGGAAACGTTCTGCACGAATCTGAGTCTTAACCAGATAAAGTTTATTGTCTTTATCCGCTTTCTCGAAGCTGAGATACCCGGCTGTGTCCGCAGTGAGCGACTGCATCGGCGCATCCGGCAAATGTAGTACGACCGGGGTTTGGAGTAACATCTTTTTGGTGTGTTTTTCTCCTTTAGGATTGATGCTGTCGTTCATAATGGGGGTACGAACGCTGATGGCATTCCGGACTTTGTACTGTGTCAGTCGGTCTTGTGCTTGCATAGTAACACCGGTTGCCAGAAAGATGGCCAAAGCCATAGTTCTCTTTTTCATTTGTTTATGTCTAAAGTTAATAAATATTTGATTGCGTGACTAATATAAGACAAATGCTTGAAGTCTGCAAGATTCTGTTCTTTTTATTTTAATATTCTATTTGATTAAGTATCCCGTTGAGGAAAGCGATAGCTACTCCGTAATTTGTCATCGGCACATTTTGTAACCTTGCTCTTTCGATGCGGCTCAGCACATATTTGCGGTTGAACATACAAGCGCCGCAATGGATAACCAAAGAATAAGGAGTAAGATCCTGCGGGAAATCAGTTCCCGCCACGATATCTATCGATAACTTTTCTCCAATCCGCTTTCTTAACAGATGCGGGAGTTTTACTCTCCCGATGTCTTCGGATAGAGGGGCGTGTGTGCAGGCTTCGGCTATCAGTACACGGGAAGATTCTGTCAGACTTCCGATGGCTGAGGCACTTTTCACATAGTACCGGATATCTCCTTTATAACCTGCAAAAAGAACAGAAAAAGAGGTCAGTCTGCTTTCTTCAGGCTTTTGCTCGTAGACTGTTTTAAAGACTTGTGAGTCTGTAATAATCAGTTTAGGAGGGCGGGAGAGGGCTTGCAACGTTTCCTGTAACTTATCTGTGGTGCAGCTCATGATCAGACATTTCTTGTCGAGCAATTCCCGCATTGTCTGTACTTGTGGCAAAATAAGCCTCCCTTTGGGGGCTTGAATATCTTGTGGCATGACCAGCAAGACAAGATCTCCTTCCGTTACCAGGCTGCCTGTGATACTTTGCTGATCGAAATCTTCCGGCAACTTTTCCAGAATGGCTTGTCGTATCAGTTCGACGCCTGTCTTCTCTTTGGCACTGACAGGAATCGGCTGGCTTCCAAAAGTCTCCTTTATCCGGATGGCAAGGGATGCGGTGTTCTTCCGTATATCTGCCTTGTTGATGAGCAGAATGGTCGGGATGTTTTTTGCCTTGAGTTGTTCCAGCCAATGAAGTTCTTCGGTAAAGTCCGGTTCTCCGGTTTCCTCGGCAGAGCCACCACCTGCACAAAGCAGAAGGGCGATATCGGTTTTCTCTACGGCTTTCCATGTGCGTTCGATACGCCTGTTTCCTAGTTCACCTTCATCGTCAAATCCCGGAGTATCAATGAACAGGCAAGGACCGATACCGTGAATTTCCATTGCTTTCTGCACGGAGTCGGTCGTTGTTCCGGGAGTATCGGAAACAAGAGCGGTATCCTGTCCGGTCAGTGCATTGATCAGGGAGGATTTTCCGCTGTTACGCTTTCCGAAGAGGGCGATGTGGAGCCGGTTGGCATTGGGGGTGTGGACTAAATTCATAAATCAAGCAATTGTTGTAACGTTAATTATCCGCATGGAAACTTGGCAGGGGCACCTTGCCCCTTAAAATCTGAAATCTCTTTTTCCTTCCGCAATATCTTTTAAGTTCCGGATGGCTATTTCTCTGATTTTGGGATTCGGAATCCGGTCGGTCTCTTTGGCTATCAGCTTCATACCTTTGATTCGGGTGTCTTCCGACGCATAATCTTCGAGGTATTCTTTCAGAGTCATTAATGCATTGGGGCCGCAGCAGTTGGCTATCTGTCCCGATTTGACTAAGGACATAAATCGGTCCCCGGTGCGTCCTTCCCGATAGCAGGCGGTGCAGAAGCTGGGGATATATCCTGATTCGAGCAGCCAATTGACCACTTCGTCCAGAGTCCGGGTGTCGCTTACATCAAATTGTGCGGAGTTATCTTCCGGAAGTTCCGTTTCCGCATAGCCGCCTACGCTGGTGCGGGAGCCGCCGCTGATTTGTGAGATACCGAGTTCAAGTACTTTTTCGCGGGACTCCTGTGATTCACGTGTGGATATAATCATGCCGGTGTAAGGAACCGCTATCCGGATGACAGCAACAATCTTGCTGAATATATCATCGGAAATCGCATTGGGAAAATCCCCCGCATCGATGTCGTCCGCCGAACAGATGCGCGGTACGCTGATAGTGTGCGGACCCACACCGAAACGGGCTTCCAGATGTTCTGCGTGCATCAGTAATCCTACGAAGTCATAGCGATAGGTATTCAGTCCGAAGAGTACTCCCATTCCTACATCGTCTATGCCGCCTTCCATGGCGCGGTCCATTGCTTCGGTATGATAAGCATAGTTACTTTTCGGTCCGGTGGGGTGGAGAGCTTCGTAGTTCTTTTTGTGATAAGTTTCCTGAAATAGGATATACGTGCCGATGCCGGCATCTTTCAACCGGCGATAGTTCTCGACGGTAGTGGCGGCGATATTTACGTTTACACGGCGGATAGCCCCATTCTTGTGTCTGATACTATAAATGGTCCGGATGGATTCCAGTATATACTCCAGTGAGTTGAGAGTCGGATGTTCGCCGGCTTCAAGTGCCAGACGTTTATGCCCCATATCCTGCAAAGCGATTACTTCCTTGCGTATTTCTTCCTGCGTCAGTTTCTTGCGGGCGATTGTTTTGTTTTTGGCATGATAAGGGCAATATACGCATCCGTTTACGCAATAGTTCGACAGGTAAAGCGGTGCGAACATAACGATACGGTTGCCGTAAAACTTCTGTTTGATTTCTTTGGCGAGATGGAAGATTCGTTCTATCAGGTCAGGTTGGTCGCATTCCAGCAGGGTAGCTGCTTCACGGTGCGTCAGTCCCTTGCAAAGAGCGGCTTTTTCGATCAGCTGTTCTATGAATGCGCGGTTGTCTTTGTGACTCCATGCATATTCAAGAGTTTCCAGAATCTCTTCATGATGAATGAATTCTTCTGCTTGGGGTGAATCTACTTTATACATTTCTTTATTGTTTGTAATCGCCTCTGGAGAAGGAGATTTGATAACCGATCTTTTCCAGCTGCTGTTGCAATATGTTGAGTCCTTCCGCAGATTCCGCTCCGAGGGAGGCTTTGTTATTATACAGATTGTACTTTTTGCGTTCTTCCTGTGGCGACAAATTGGGCATGACAACATTGGCGCCTGCCAGTATTCCCTGTTCCCGGCCGTCGGGAGTGAGGGTAGCCAGTGCCGTAGTTGCCGGAATCAGCGCCGACGGATGCATCAGACGGAAGATGGATAATAAAAGGAGCGTCCGTTCCACGGTTCCGCTGGGGGACTGGGCAAAAGGTGTGTCGCGATGAGACAGGAAGGGGCCGATACCAATCATTTCGGGGCGAAGCTGTTCGATAAACAGAATATCCTGAATCAGGTGTTCTATCGTCTGTCCCGGACTGCCGACCATTATTCCGGTGCCTGTCTGATAGCCGATGTCCTTTAAATCCCGTAAGCATTGCAGACGATGCTCGCATGACATACCGGCAGGGTGCAGTTGTTGATAATGTTCTTTGTCATAAGTCTCGTGACGCAGCAGATAGCGGTTGGCGCCTGCCTGAAAGAAACGTTCGTATGCTTCCCGTGACTTTTCACCGAGTGACAGTGTTATGGCGCAATCGGGATAACTCCGGCGAATCGTTGAGACTATATCCTCTATCCGTTCCTCTGTCAGTGCGGGGTCTTCTCCTCCTTGCAGCACAAAGGTACGGAAGCCGAGTCCATACCCTTGCTTGCAGCAATTCAGTATATTTTCTGTGGATAACCGATAACGTTCCAGATTCGGATTCCCTTTCCGGATACCGCAGTAATAGCAGTTATTTCGACAACAGTTACTGACTTCAATCAGTCCGCGAATAAAAATCCGGTTTCCGAAATGACGGAGACTGACTTCTTGCGCCTGTTTATTGATATAGCGCAATGATTCTCCGTCACATTCGGTCAGCAGTTGCCGGAATTCTTCCGGTCGGAGTGTCCTTTCTTCTCGCAGTTTATCTATCCATTGTCTCATAGCTTTCTTTCCGCTTGAGCAGCTCTTGTGCTAATTGACGACGTCCTGAAACAATGTCGTTGTGCGTACTCGGTCCGGTGATACAGCCACCTTCGCAAGCCATCACTTCGATAAACTGTCCCGCTGCTTTTCCTGTTTTGGCACAGGCACGCAGCAAGGCTATATTTTTTTTGTTGATATCCGACACTTGGATAGCATTGATCTTGTCCGCTTCTTCTTTCAGATATGCTTTTACGGCTCCCATCACACCACCGGCTTGTGCAAAACCATGTGCTTCGCGGACGGAAGTATGCAGTATAGAGAAAGAATTCACCTGTTCCAGCTGAATGTCCATTCCATCCAAGATAGAACCTACTTCCTCGAATGTCAGGATATAGTCTACAGCATCGTCACGGCGTACCTCTTTTCGTTTGGCTACGCATGGACCGACAAATACAATCTTCGCATCCGGATGTTTCTCTTTGGCGATTCGTGCCGCATAATACATCGGTGATCCTGTGGTAGAAACGTACGGTTTCATTTCCGTCATGTGCTTTTCTACTAGTTCAATGTAAGAAGGACAGCAGGAAGTAGTCATGAATTTCTGGCCTTCTTCCAGTTTTTCCAGCAGTTCGTGTGCCTCATTGCTGGTGGTCATCATGGCTCCTTCGGCTACTTCGATAATGTCGGTGAATCCTATTTCTTTAAAGGCGCCGTATACCTGTTCGATAGAAGTCTTGAACTGTCCGAGGATAGACGGAGCGATGATAGCTACCAACTTTTCTCCTTTCTTGATGTGTTGCAGTACATCAAAGGTTTGTGAAATCTCAAAGATAGCACCGAACGGGCAGGCATTCATACATTTTCCACAGTAGATGCACTTGCTTTCGTCAATATGTTCCACGCCATGCTCATCTTTGCTGATAGCTTTCACCGGACAGGATTCTTCGCAAGGAACGGGGATATATACAATCGCGTGATAAGGACAACTCTTATGGCAGATACCGCAACTGACGCAAGTATCATGATCAATCATTGCCTGACCGTTTTTCTTGAAACGTATTGCATCCTTAGGGCAATTCATATAGCAGCTGCGTGCCACACATCCCCGGCAAAGATTGGTGATTTCATAATTAATCTGTACGCAGGAAGAACAGGCTTCGTCAATGACACACATGATATTTTCCTTACTTGGTTCCGGGCGGTTCAATGCCATCCGTGCATATTCGGAGAGAGGAGTTACTTCGTCGTGTTCGTCCGTCATATCCAGTCCCATCAGCGGGAAGGTCTTGTATCTCCATACAGCACGTTCTTTATGTACGCAGCAACGCCCCAGCGGTTTTGATTTGCGCGGACTCAGCTCAATAGGGAGACGGTCAATTTTTTCTACTAACTGGTCGTTTTTCCAGAGTCTGACGAGATCAGCCAGCAATTTATGCCGGACAATCATAATATTATTAGTAAAAGCCATATAGTAATTAAAAGGGTTGTTAGTGGCTGCAAAGATAGTAACTAGTTTGCGGATAAACTAATAATCGTTAAATTGAATGTAGCAGATTGTTACATTAATATTTCCGGAAGGATAAAACAGCCTGTATGCAGGAGACTATTTCCCTCCGGTTGGTTAAATAAATTCAATATTTAAGGTTTTTGAAACATTCTTGTCAATTTTTTGTAGCATTTCGGTGTTATCTTTGTGAAACATAAAATAAGAGAGGAGAAGAGATATGAGTAGCAGTATGTTGGAACAAAGAAGTCGTTTTGCGATGATCGGTGCATTAATGATCATCATCAGCCTGATGTTTTGGTATTATATGGGGAGTTCGCTGGTTAGTGCTACAAAGAAGTACCTCGAACAGGTACAGACAATAGAGATCACTTGCGAGTAAAAAACAGATATTTGTTTGTATAGAGCGATAGTTATCCGGCTAAAATCATTACTTTTGCCGCAAGCAAACCAAATAATGATGGAAGAGAAAGAGAAGGCCTGGAAAACAGTAAGTAGCAAATATCTGTTTCGCCGCCCGTGGTTGACAGTACGCTGCGAAGATATGCTATTGCCTAATGGAAACCACATCCCTGAATATTATATTCTTGAATATCCCGATTGGGTAAACACGATAGCAATAACCAAAGACGGCAAATTTGTATTTGTCCGTCAGTATCGTCCTGGATTGGGACGTACCTCTTATGAGCTCTGTGCCGGAGTTTGTGATAAAGAGGATGCTTCCCCATTAGTTTCCGCTCAGCGCGAACTGTGGGAAGAGACCGGATATGGAAAAGGAAACTGGCAGGAATACATGGTGATATCTGCCAATCCGAGTACGCATACCAACCTGACTCATTGCTTCCTAGCTACGGATGTCGAACCGATAGATCATCAACATCTGGAAGATACCGAAGATTTGTCTGTACATCTGCTGACTTTTGAAGAAGTGAAACAACTGCTGGAAAACAATGAGATCATGCAGTCACTCAACGCCGCCCCCTTATGGAAATACGTGGCTGAACATGCGGCAGACTTTGAACAGGAATCTGTCGAGAAGGTGGAACATGAAAAAACGGAAACCATCTCACACCGTATCAACGATTTGCTTTATTATCAGAACTCAATTTCACGGTCTTTGTCCCGTTTTCTGAAAGATGAAGAAGTCGAGACAGGAATTTATGAGATATTAAAAGATATTCTGGCTTTTTATCGGGCGGGACGTGCCTATATTTTCGAGACGGACGAAGAAAATCATTTTTATAACTGTACCTATGAAGTTGTAGCGGAAGGAGTAAAAGCGGAAATAAATAAATTGCAGGAAATTCCGGTAGACTTCATGCCGTGGTGGACATCACAGATATTGGGCAAGAAGCCTATTTTATTTGAAACATTAAAGCCGATGCCTGGAATGGGGCAGGGTGAATATGAGGTGTTGTCCCGTCAGGGAATTAAGGCTTTGATGGCGACTCCATTGGTAGTCAATGATCATGTCTACGGATTTATGGGAGTAGATTTGGTGGATGGTTCCGCTTCATGGTCGGACGAAGATTATCGCTGGCTGTCTTCTTTGGCCAATGTAATCAGTATTTGCCTTGAACTACGCAGGGCGAAAGAGAAAGTAATCTTCGAACAAGCAGCTTTGGCACGCAGTGAAAGACTCTTCAAAAACATCTTTGCCAATATTCCTGCCGGGGTGGAGATTTACGATAAAGAGGGGAATCTGGTGGATTTGAACGAGAGGGATATGGATATTCTGGGAATTTCAGATAAGTCGGAGGTGATCGGACTCAATTTCTTTGAAAACCCGAATGTGGATGCCCAGATACTTGAGAGTATACGCAAGAGCAGTATTACGGATTTTCGTGCCCGTTATTCGTTCGAATGTGCCCGCCACACGGGGTATTATCGTCCATTGAAAGCCGGTGTCATCGAACTTTATACAAAAGTCCGCAAATTATATGATAATCATGGTAACCTTACCGGATATATCCTTATTAATATGGATAATACGGAGCGTATTGATGCCTTGAAGCCTATTTCTGATTTTGAGAATCTGTTTCTTCTTATATCTGATTATGCCAAGGTGGGATATGCCAAACTCAATCTGCTGAATCGTCAGGGCTATGCCATCAAGCAATGGTTCAAGAATATGGGAGAGGATGAGAATACACCTCTTTCCGATGTAGTCGGTGTTTACTCCAAAATGCATCCGGATGACCGTTCCCGTATGCTTGCTTTTTTTGAAGAAGCAAAGAAAGGGAAAGCAAAAGCCTTCAAAGGTGAGATGCGTATTTTGCGTCCCGGTACGAAGAATGAATGGAACTGGGTGCGTACCAATGTAGTGTTGAATCTCTATGAGCCGGAAAAAGGCCAAGTGGAATTGATTGGAGTCAACTACGATATCACTGCCTTGAAAGAAACGGAAGCCAAACTGATAGAGGCAAAAGAGAAAGCCGAAGAATCCGACCGGTTGAAGTCTGCTTTCCTTGCCAATATGAGTCATGAGATACGCACTCCGCTGAATGCCATAGTTGGTTTTTCCAGTCTGATGGTGGATACGGAGGACATGGAGGAAAGACGGCAGTACATGGATATTGTGGAAGAAAACAATGACCTGTTATTACAATTGATTTCAGATATTCTTGACTTATCGAAGATTGAGGCGGGAACGTTCGATTTCACCGAACGTGAAGTGGACGTAAATCTGCTTTGTGAAGATATTGTTCTCGCTATGAGAATGAAGGCCAGACCGAACGTGGAAATCCTTTTTGACCGCCATCTGCCGGAATGTCGCATCATGAGTGACCGCAATCGTTTACATCAGGTTATTTCCAACTTTGTAAACAATGCGCTTAAATTCACGGAAGAAGGAAATATACGGGTAGGCTATGATCAGCTTGATGAGGCTCATCTGCGTTTCTACATTGCCGATACAGGCATAGGTATTGAGCCGGAAATGCAGAACGAGATTTTTGAGCGTTTCGTCAAACTGAATTCCTTTGTACATGGCACAGGACTCGGGCTTTCCATTTGCCGCAGTATTGTGGAACAACTGGGTGGCGAGATTGGCGTAGATAGTGAACCAGAGAAAGGTTCTTGTTTCTGGTTTACCCTGCCGATAAAGTAAAGTTGTTCTTCCTTTGTGCGGTTAGTCCGTGCAGCTCTTTCTGATAAAGACTGTTTAGAGTGCCGGCATGGGGGCACTGACATTTTTTAAGATGTCGCTTTGAGCAAGATAGCTGCTATTATTGGCATAGATAAACATAACACTGCCATCTTTAATTGTATTAATGATGGGCTTGGCTAGTTTTGTCGGGAGGGCAGGACATCCCAGACTTCTCCCCAAACGTCCCGAGGCGGCTACTGTCGGATTGGCGTATGAAGCCCCGTGCACGACGATGGAACGTTCTTTAGCTTTGTCATTGATTCCTTTTTCGAGTCCGTTTAGGATGAGTGAATAGCCGTTTCCGCCTTGGTAAGTGTTTTCAGTGAGATAAAATCCCAATGAGCTTTTATAAGAGCCGTTTTGGTTGGAGAAAGAAGTGGCATAATTCTCTCCGCTGTTTCGTCCGTGTGAGACTACTGATGAATACAGCAGTTGTTTCTTCTCCATATCGAAGACAAAAAAACGTTTTTCGGTAGACGGCTTTGAGAAGTCAATCAGCGTCAGAATCGGTTTACTCTTCTCCTTGATGCGGTTGTAACCGGCGACAGCCTGACGGAATGCAATGAAATTGACAATTCCACCCAACTCCATTTCTTCAAAGAGCTGTTCGCCGGCAGCTAATTCGGACACAGGAGTCGGAAAGTCAGATGCAGGAACGGCCATTGTGTCGACTGAAACATGGCTGAATGGAATGAAAAGGAATGATAAAAATAATATAACTTTCTGAAGCATAGGGTTTAAGCTTGAAATAAAATCGCGGTAAAGATAGGGATTTTTATTCCAAAACAAAAATAATCGTCTCATTAACAGGTGCCCAGTCGAAAATAAATTTGGCATGGGAAGTTGCGTTCCGTACACACATATGTGATCGGGGAGTGGTTCCCAGTGACCAGCTATATTCTATCTGTGTCTTTCGGGGCTCATTGACAGGTACTCCGTGAATGTAGGCCCCGTCCGTGAAGCGGCTGGCGTAAGGCGCATAGCCTCCTGTCTCTTTCGAGCCGTCTTTCAGAAATATCATTTTCACCTTCTTTTCCTGCAGTACGAACATTCCTAAAGGAGTTTCCTGCGCATACGGCGGTCGGTGAAGTCCGGTAGTAGAAGGGTTCATACTGCGTACTACCCATTTCCCTTTTTCCGTGCGTTCCAGTGCGGTAATATTCTGATTATGGCGGTCCACAAAGATGGCTTTATTGAAAACCACCGTATCTCCGATCACTTTAACATACTTTTTAGGAATCATCCATTCGCCTTCTGTAAATATCGGTTCTGCTTTGACAAAGTTTTCTCCGTCTTCGATGAAACGCGTCAGTTCACCATCCTGCCCGTAGCGTTCGGGTGTTACCGTATCCGTCAGCAGATAAAGCGGGACAGACTGGTATCGTTCTACCCCAAGCGTGTCCGCTACCCGTCCGTAGGCATTTCTTTTGAAGTTTTTCACCAATGGAGCTTCACCGTTTCTGTTCTTGTAATTCTGGAGGATAGCCCATTGAGACGGCTGTATTTGTATATTTTCGAGCAAAGCAAGCTGTTCCTTTATTTTCTCCCATTGGAAACTGCGGGTCGTATCTTTATAAGGATATGTATCTTCCAGCGTGTACTTATCATACAGCAGCTCTTTGGTGATTTGAATTTCTTCCGGAGTAATCTTTTTGACGACAGGTTCTGCCACAGTTTCCGCAATTGTATCCTGTGCCAGCGAATCGACCTGCAAAGTTTCATCAGAAGATTTTTGTCCTGTACGTGAAGTGCAGGAACAGAGTACGCAAAAAGCGATGGATATGCCAAAACTTATTTTATTCATATAATCTATACAGTTCATCTTGGGGTTCGTTTACGAATATACGTTATTATAAGGAATAATCCGCTTCTATTGTTTAAAAAGTGTGGAACAAATATGCTTTTTTGCCATTAATAACCTGTTGTCAGTCATTTTGTCAGTCAATTTCTGCCAAACAATCATTATTTTGCTTTGGCATACTTTTCGCAACTGATTTAGCGTCTTCTTCAAGAAGAGGACAAATCATGAATATAATGTATAACAAATAAAATCAAAAAAAAGAACTATGAACATTAAACCATTAGCAGACAGAGTGCTTATCCTCCCTGCACCTGCAGAAGAAAAAACAATTGGTGGTATCATTATTCCTGATACAGCAAAAGAAAAACCTTTGAAGGGTGAAGTTGTGGCAGTTGGTCACGGAACGAAAGACGAAGAAATGGTATTGAAAGTAGGCGATACAGTTCTTTATGGCAAGTATGCCGGAACAGAACTTGAAGTAGAAGGCACTAAATACCTTATCATGCGTCAGAGCGATGTTCTCGCTATCTTGGGTTAATTCAAAATTCTAAATTTATCATATTAAATAAATAAGATATCATTATGGCAAAAGAAATATTATTCAATATCGATGCCCGCGACCAATTGAAAAAAGGTGTCGATGCATTGGCAAATGCAGTAAAAGTAACTCTTGGCCCGAAAGGACGTAACGTTATCATCGAAAAGAAATTCGGTGCTCCGCACATCACAAAAGACGGGGTGACAGTAGCAAAGGAGATCGAATTGGCAGACGCTTACCAAAATACCGGTGCACAACTGGTGAAAGAAGTCGCTTCTAAGACTGGTGACGATGCAGGTGACGGTACAACTACTGCAACTGTTTTGGCTCAGGCTATCGTAGCTGAAGGTTTGAAGAATGTGACTGCCGGTGCAAGCCCGATGGATATCAAACGTGGTATTGACAAGGCTGTTGCCAAAGTGGTAGAATCAATCAAGGCACAAGCTGAAACTGTAGGTGACAACTACGACAAGATCGAACAGGTTGCTACTGTATCTGCTAACAATGATCCGGTAATCGGTAAATTGATTGCTGACGCTATGCGCAAAGTTTCTAAGGACGGTGTAATCACTATCGAAGAAGCTAAAGGTACTGACACTACTATCGGTGTAGTAGAAGGTATGCAGTTCGACCGCGGTTATCTGTCTGCTTATTTCGTTACTAATACGGAAAAGATGGAATGTGAGATGGAGAAACCTTACATTCTGATCTACGACAAGAAGATTTCTAATCTGAAAGATTTCTTGCCTATCCTCGAACCGGCTGTTCAGACAGGTCGTCCTCTGTTGGTTATCGCAGAAGATGTGGATAGCGAAGCGTTGACTACATTGGTAGTAAACCGTCTGCGTTCTCAGCTGAAGATTTGTGCAGTGAAGGCTCCGGGCTTCGGCGACCGTCGTAAAGAAATGCTGGAAGATATCGCTATCCTGACAGGTGGTGTGGTAATCAGCGAGGAAAAAGGTCTGAAACTGGAACAGGCTACAATCGAAATGCTCGGTACTGCTGACAAGGTAACAGTATCTAAAGATTATACAACAATCGTAAACGGTGCTGGTGTGAAAGAAAACATCAAGGAACGTTGCGATCAGATCAAGGCTCAGATCGTTGCTACTAAATCAGATTACGACCGTGAGAAATTGCAGGAACGTCTGGCTAAATTGTCAGGTGGTGTAGCAGTTCTCTATGTAGGTGCTGCTTCTGAAGTAGAAATGAAAGAAAAGAAAGACCGTGTAGACGATGCATTGCGTGCAACTCGCGCTGCTATCGAAGAAGGTATCATCCCGGGTGGTGGCGTTGCTTACATCCGTGCTATCGATTCTCTTGAAGGCATGAAGGGGGACAATGCGGATGAAACAACAGGTATCGGTATCATCAAACGTGCTATCGAAGAACCGCTTCGCGAAATTGTTGCCAATGCAGGCAAGGAAGGTGCGGTAGTTGTTCAGAAAGTACGTGAAGGTAAAGGTGACTTCGGTTACAATGCTCGTACGGATGTTTACGAAAATCTGCATGCTGCCGGTGTAGTAGATCCTGCTAAAGTAGCTCGTGTGGCTCTTGAAAATGCAGCTTCTATCGCAGGTATGTTCCTGACTACAGAATGTGTGATCGTGGAAAAGAAAGAAGATAAACCAGAAATGCCGATGGGCGCTCCGGGAATGGGCGGCATGGGCGGAATGATGTAATTCTTCCTTTCCGGACATAAAAATAAGGTATGGAACCGCTTTCCCTGTGGGGGAGGCGGTTCTTTTTTTGCGCAGCTTTGTGATAGAAACTTTTGTGTGTAACTTGGCGTTATTTGTTTGGAAAGAAGTATCTTTGTGTATTGCAAATCAAAAATCCCTGAGAATATGAGTAGTAAAATTTATCCTATCGGTATACAGAACTTTGAAAAGATTCGAAAAGATGGTTACTTTTACATTGATAAAACTGCGTTGATTTATAAATTGGTAAAGACTGGCAGTTATTATTTTCTAAGTCGTCCCCGTCGTTTTGGAAAAAGTTTGCTGTTATCTACTCTTGAAGCTTATTTTAAAGGAAGAAAAGAACTTTTCGAAGGATTGGCGATGGAGAGTCTGGAGAAGGACTGGATTGAATATCCGGTTATTCATTTGGATCTGAATGCTAAAAAGTTTGATACTGAAAATGACCTTATCCGTCTGATAGATCGACAACTTCTTGTTTACGAAGCTCAATACGGTTCATGTTCCAGTGATGAAACGATCGATGACCGTTTGGTTACTTTAATTAGACTGGCCGCAGAAAAAACAGGGCAGCGGGTGGTGATTCTTGTCGACGAGTATGACAAACCGATGTTGCAAGCCATTGGTAGAGATGAGTTGCAGGAAGAATACCGGAATACATTGAAAGCCTTCTACGGTGTGATGAAGTCGATGGATGGCTATATTAAATTTGCCATGCTGACAGGTGTAACGAAGTTTGGTAAGGTTAGTGTATTCAGCGATTTGAATAATCTCAACGATATCTCCATGTGGAATCAATATATAGATATATGTGGAGTCAGTGATCAAGAATTGCATGATAATCTGGAGGTTGAACTTTCTGAATTTGCAGATGCTCGTGGAATGGCATATAATGAAATATGTGTTGCATTGCGTGAATACTATGATGGTTACCATTTTACTCATAATTCCATTGGCATGTATAATCCGTTTAGTCTTCTCAATGCATTCTTACGTAATGAATTTGGCAGCTATTGGTTCGAAACCGGTACACCTACCTATCTAGTAGAATTATTAAAAAAACATCATTATGATCTTCAGAGAATGGCGCACGAAGAAACGAGTGCTGAAGTCTTGAATAGTGTTGATTCTACTTCCGACAATCCGATACCTGTCATTTATCAGAGTGGTTATCTCACTATAAAAGGATATGATGAGCGTTTTGGTATTTATCGTCTTGGATTTCCTAACCGTGAAGTAGAAGAAGGGTTTGTTAAATTCTTGCTTCCTTTCTATGCTAATACTAATGCAGTGGAATCTTCTTTTGAAATTCAGAAATTTGTTCGTGAGATAGAAGCCGGAGATTATGATTCTTTCTTTCGACGTTTACAAAGTTTCTTTGCTGATACACCTTATGAGTTGATTCGTGATTTGGAATTACATTATCAAAATGTTCTTTTTATTGTTTTCAAGTTAATCGGATTCTATGTTAAAGCAGAATATCATACTAGTGAAGGACGTATTGATCTTGTTCTCCAGACAGATAAATTCGTTTATATCATGGAGTTTAAATTGGATGGTACAGCGGAGGAAGCATTGCTACAGATAAATGAGAAACATTACGCTCAGCCTTTCGAATCCAATGATTGGGAGTTGTTCAAAATTGGAGTGAATTTCAGTGCCAAGACACGAAATATAGAGAAATGGGTTGTAGAAAAAGGAGGAAACTAAGTATTTAAAATTAGTTGGTAAAGTCTTTCTGCCATTTAGCTTCGTTTATAATATTCTTCGCTTTCATAAAGCAATGCTTTGGATATCCAAAAGCTATGCTTTATGGTTGCTAAAGCATAGCTTTAAGTTGCCATACGGGAGATGTTATAAATATTATCTTCACCTTCACTTTACCTTCGAAATCCTTTATTTATCGGCGATATCGGGTGAAGGACTAGTTATTCACCCTTTGAACTGAGAATGACATTCGTTCATGAAAGTATCATTCCTTTTGCTATAAGCTAATTTATTTTTGCTATAATGATATTTGCATTAGCTATAACCTAATGGAAAGATGCTAATAGATTATTTTTTTCTTCTCAATGTTTGTTTTAAACATCTTATTGATTGTATCTGACTTGTTTGAAGAAAGAGGTGAAGGTACCTCCCTTCACCCACTATCACTGATGAATAAAGGTTTTCAAAGAAAAGGTGAAGGGTGAAACCTTTGTTTGAAAACTTGTGGTATAATGCGTAAAAGCAACAGAAATCAACAAAATACGTGTTTTTGATGCTGATCCAATTAAAATTCGTTTCTTTGCCTCCAAACTTTTATCAAGAGGTCTTTGTTTTTTTGACCGTTCGCTCCTATTATAATAATAGGAAGTGTATTTATATTATAGTGTATATCTAATAGTTTATGCAATGGGGAATTTAATTTCATTTTTTAAGAAAGTAGCCGATGGGCTACGGGCAGAGGGAAACTTTGGGACTGCCCATGTGTATCGAAGTACTTTGAACATTGTGACAACCTTTCATGGGAGCAGATATCTTGATTTTCATCAGGTAAATCCCGAATGGTTGAAAGATTTTGAAGTCTATCTTCGCAGTCGTGGTTCCAGTTGGAATACTGTTTCCACTTATCTTCGTGTGTTGCGTGCGGTTTATAATCGTGCAGTTGATCTTCGTAAAGCGGAATATATCCCGCATTTATTCCGTTCTGTTTACACAGGAACACGTGCAGACAGGAAGCGTGCGCTGGAAGATGAAGATATGCGAAAAGTTTTTAGTCGTTTGTCGAAATCATCCACAATTCCTTCAGATTTACGTCGTACGAAGGAACTGTTTATTCTGATGTTTCTGCTTCGTGGTTTACCTTTTGTTGATTTGGCTTATTTGCGTAAAAGCGATTTAAGAGGAAACGTGATAACGTATCGTCGGCGTAAGACCGGTCGTTCCTTATCAGTGACTTTGACGCCGGAATCTATGCTTTTATTGGAAAAGCACATAAGCCGGGATCTTAGTTCTCCTTATTTGTTTCCAATTCTTCATAGCATTGAAGGAAGTCAGGAAGCATATCGGGAATATCAGTTAGCCCTGCGGAGTTTCAATCAGCATTTGGAATTGTTAGGTCAGTGGCTGGGACTGGAAAGCAAACTTAGTTCGTATACAGCCCGCCATACCTGGGCTACGACAGCTTATTATTGTGAAATTCATCCGGGTATCATTTCTGAGGCGATGGGGCATTCTTCCATTACGGTGACAGAGACTTATCTGAAGCCATTCCGTAATAGGAAAATTGATGAAGCAAATAATAGGATCGTTGATTTTGTAAAACGCTCTGCTGGCGGAATAATAGTTTGATTACTAACCTGTTACTTGGTAGGTAACGGGACTGAATAGCACTGCAAATATGGACATATTTTGGAAAACATGCAAACAAAATTGAAAAAATCTCTGATAAACCACTAAAAAAAGAACACATAAACAACAAATACTGCGGATTCTTTGTATTAAGACTATATTAACCTTAAATTTTGGCAAAAGATTTTTCTCCCCTCTGCTACAGCTTCTAAGCAGGGGTAAAAGATTTAGATTCTTTTTGAATCAGTTTTCTACAAAAACTACTTTATAAAGGTTACCACAAAGGTTTCCCCGTTACCTACCAAGTAACGGGACAGGCATTATTGAAACTTAGTGTTTAATAATATATTATTAATGTAATTTTTAAGTAGTTATGAAAAGAAAATTTGTAAAAGTGATGTTCTTCGGGGCGTTAGCACTTTCTACCGTCACCTACGTAGGCTGTAAGGACTACGATGATGACATCAAAAACGTGCAGGAACAGATTGATGCCATCAACAAGAAAGGTGCTGATGTTACAACTGAAGCAATGACTGCTGCTATTAATAGCGCAGTAGCCGGATTGCAGACACAATTGGATGCTATCGCAAGTAAAGCAGACAAAACAGCACTTGATGAGCTCAAGAAAACAGTTACTGACCTGCAAGCTGCTTTAAATAACAAAGCAGATGCGATAAAACTTACAGAACTGCAGACCAAACTGGATGAGGCTATTGCTAAAGTAAACGCATCTATTGAGAGTAGTGTAGGAGCTGCAAAAACAGAATTGCAAGCTAAAATTGACAAACTGCAAGCCGATTTAGAAAAAGCTGATGCTGATGCTGCAGAAAAGATTGCAACGGAATTGGCTGCTGTTAAAACTGAATTGCAGGGACTGATCAATGCAAACGGTGAGAAAATTGCTGATCTGTATGAAAAGATCAAAGGTTTGGATGCTATCAAAACTAAAATTGAAGCTTTGGAAGAAGCTGACAAGAATTTCGTTACCATTTCTCAGTTGAATGATTATATGAATTCAGAGGCTGTGAAAGCGTATGTGGATGAAGCTCTTGTAGACTATCTGACATCTGCCGAAGTTACTGAACAGGTAAATGCTGTAAAGACATATGTTGACGGCACATTCAAGGCTGCTATTATGGCTGAGATTAAAGCTGAATACTTGAGTCTTGAAAAGTATAACGCAGATATGGAAGCTTTAATGGAAAAGATTGATACATATGTAGGCAAGGAAGATGCTGCATACAAGAAAATTTTTACTGATATTACAGCCCTTCAGACCTATCAACAACAAACAATTGAGGTACTCGTTGCATCTCTTGCTGAGAACAATACAATTGAAAATGCAAACAAAATTGTTGGTGCTTTGGAAGATATTACAACATTGCAAACTGAAATTGCAAAATGTGCGAAGACCACAGATTTGGATGCTTACGTAAAAGGTACAGAATTAGGTGGACTGATCGATACACATTTACAAGACAAATTTGCAGGTTATGATGGTGAAATTGCAGATATAAAGAAACGTCTGTTAGCACTTGAAATTGATGTTGACGGACTAAAATCAATGGTTCAAAGTGTAACATTCGTTCCATCAGATTCAGAAGGTAAAGTGTATTTCTCTTCTTATTATGTAGTGTCGGAAGGTGAAACGGAAAAGACTTTGATAGCTTCTAATAATACAGTGACTGTGAAATTCCGTGTTTCTCCGGTTTCTGCTGCTAAAAACTTCTTCGATAATTATACTGCATCATTCGATGCACAGGAGATTACTACACGTGCTGCTAATATTTTTGAAGGTGAAGGTAAGGTGGAAAATGCGGATGAAGGTATTATTTCGTTTGTTATATCTACTACTACCGAACAGAGTCATGCTGTTTGTTTAAATATCATAGCTAAAAATTCTGTTCCGGAGAATGCGGAAACTGCTATAAAAGGTACGGACTACTTTACGAATATCAACTCTAATTATTTCCCGGTAATCGTTACAACAAAAACAATTAGTGGTATTCAAGTAGAATCAACTAATAGCACAGTTAGTTCTATCTATTACAACAAAGAGGCATCTAAGATTGATTATAAAGCAGGCGTTGCTTTGAAAGCAAGATTTGTAGATGGTGGAAATGCTACTTTAGATCCGGAAAATGTAGATCTGTCTAATCTTGTTACAAGTTATGAGTTTGATAAAGACATGACTAATCCTGATGCTCCGGTTATCTTGGATGGCGATGGAAGTTACAAACTGGAAGATGGTGTATTGTCTTTAAAAAATTATGCAGCTGAATCTGCAGGTAAGGAAGCTACAGTTGTGGCTTATGTTGCTGTAAAAGATGGTGACAATACTTTGAAGGAATTCAAATCTACAGCTTATGCAAAAGTGACGGCAGCTAATTATACTGATGGTACAGTGAATCTGACACCTGTAGCTCCTACTGACGTTTTGTATGATGGAACAAAAGTAACTTCAACTAGTGCTTATGCGCTGACTGAATTGTATACTTCAGCTGGTTCGAAAGATATCTATGAGGCTATTCCTGTTGACAAATTTACTCCGACTGCTGATAAGGGAGTTACATTTGTTATTGGTGAAAAGAATGCTTTGACTATCAATGTTCCTAAAGGAACTGCAGCCGGTACATATTCTCCAACATTGAAAATTCAGGTAGATGCAGTGAAGGTTATCAATGTTTCAGCTAGCGTGAAGGTAAGCTATCAGGATATTAAAGTTGTAATTGATGGAAATATCGTTAGTGCAGGTGCAATGACATTGAAACCGACTTATCAGGGATCATATGAAAAACCGACAAGTGTTGGCTTCACTTTAGATTTGGCCACTCTTTACACTAACTATGCTACGCAGTTGGCTGCTGTTAAGAAAGTAGGCGGAGATATTACTCTTACTCTGAAAGATGCTGTGAAGGGCGCTTCTATCAATGGTACTACATTGACAGTAGACAAGACTTACAATGCACATGCAGATGATATTAACCCGATTGTAATTGTTGCCAAGACTGTATATGGCGAAGCTACATTAGACAATAGTACAGTAGAAACTAAAATTAATCTGACTGAGATCAGTGGAACATGGGCATTCACAATTAAATCAGCAGCATTTGGTAAAGATAATCTAAACAGCACATTGAATATTGCAAAAACAGCTTCTTGGACAGACTATAGAGGTAAAGTGATGTGGGCAGATGGTGCTGAAAAAGCTCAGGGTACTACTGAATGGGGAGCTAAACCACTTAGTGTATATGGTTTCACCGCACCTGTATTTAGTATAGCTACAGCTGATGCAGATAAAGCTAAATATGTAAATATCACAACTGATGGTAAGATTTCCCTGACCGATGCAGGTAAGAATCTGGCATCTGCAATTACTCTGAAAGTGAATGTAGCTGCTGTCTCTAACTGGGGTACAATCACTGACTTTGCAAGTAATAATGAAGTTACAGTTAAGATCGATTTGTCTCAAGACGCTGCGGATATTTAATTGTAAACTAGCAGAATTAAAATGGATACTAATTATTTTATTTACGTTTAAATGATGGTTAGCTAACATTTTATTTCTCCAATAATAATCAAAGGGTATCTCTGATTCCATAACGCCAGGAGATACCCTTCCTTTTCTTTCTTCACTACATGGTGAAGATTGCATGAGAGATAGCAGATAATAAGATTATGCTTGCGAAAGTATTTTTTGGTATATGTATCTCTCTATGATAAGAAGATACCTCCCTTATTTCCCACAGGTATTTTCTTTATAGTCTTAGCGTATCTGTCTTATTTTCCCGAGATTACTACTTTTAATGTAATCCCCTTATTCCCCACTAATAAGAAGATGCTTAAGAATGCAAAAGCCCGGGCTTGCGAAAGTCTGGGCTTTCGTATATTACTGTTTGCCTCTGTACGGCTTAATCTGCCGGAAATCCTTGTCATACAGCCCTACCAGTAAACTCTGTCCTTTATTATCTACTCTCAATCCACCATAAGCGGCACGATTATAGACAGAATCCTGTCCTTCTTCAAAAAAGAAGGATTCGGCACCGAGGAATAACCTGCCATTTATTGTTTTATATTTCAGGACGATCTCATTTTCATTTACTGGTTCAAGGGATTCCTGAAGACGTATTATTTCTCCGACGTGATTCTTGTCAAGCTTGAGCACAGCATAACCGCGTTTAGCTTTCTGTCTGTTTATCAACTCGGAATTTGCTTCTTTATAGTTAAGTCTCATATAATCTCCTTGCATCAGCGAACGGGGATCGACAGGAGCCAGTTGCAATAATACGAGTTGTCCCTCTTTCAGCGTCTGTTCTTTCTGATAAACAGACCAGTTAAAATATCCCAGAAGAAGAATTAAATTAGCGATAATCAGTATTCGGCTATATTTTTTCATGTCTTGTCTTTTTTTGAGTGAAAATATACCAGGCTATGAGCAATGCGATTCCCGTAAAGAACAAGGTGATCGATTTCGTCAGCAAGGTGATATCCAGATCATAGTAATATTTGGATATGGAATAGATGAAGAGGAGGAGCGCAACTGCGGACTCAGCTTTATAACCGTACTGAAAACATATCAGTATCAGCAGGATACTGCCCGATAGATAAGGGGCATGCAGACTGGGAAAGCAGATCAGGATACAAAGAAGATAGATGCACACCTGATGTACCGGACTCTTAACCTGCATCACCTGCACGATTTTATAAACCATCAGAAGGATACCCACCAACATGAAAACAGATATGATCCAGTCATTTGTGCTTTTTGTCAAGTAATTGACAGACAACCCGGCCAATGAAAGGACACAAGATACGAACAGACCGGAATGAATAGGTTTATATTTAGACAAATCCCCGTTCGTATAGCTGAGTATTTTTGTCTCAGATAGATTGACGAATAAGAAAATTGCTATAATAGGCACGGCAGCCACATTCAGCGGATTCAGTGAAGAGAATAAATTCGTTATCTCTCCGAACAGTGCCATATAGAATGAGATTACCGAAAGGAAGGTCAGGATGAACCCTTTGGATAACAGCATCGTTACTACACTGATCCCTATCAGTACAATAAAGAGGACATCCATGTTTCTATTCATTCCATAACCGGCTAATATACATCCGGCTATGTAGCATGTAATATTCATCGCATCCAGAAAAGGTTTGGTCAGGAGGCGATTGACAAATAAAGTAGTAATGATCAGGATACTTCCTGTAATCAGGCAGGATGTTTCGGATCGGAGAATGGAGGAAAGTACAAGAAATCCCAGAAAGAAGATAGCGGTCAGCACTCCTCCGATAATTGAAAGGACTTCGATTGTCAGGTTACTCTTCTGTGCCATACCATTGTTTTTTTAGGTGAAGGATTGCATAAATCAATAAAGTGGTACCGGTGATAACAATAATTCCTGAGAGGAGGAATATGTTGACGTCCCTAAGGTTACTGTGACAGATAAACAGGGATAGTAAAATCATCAGTATGGCAAAAGGAATGGCGGAAAGATAGAATAAATTCCTTTGTCTCCATCCGAACCATAACCCTGCCGAGAACAGCAGAACGGTACTTGCGAGCGGAATGGATACGATTGTATCCTTTTCGCAGATTACTGCCATCATAAGATAAGTCACATGCACAATGGTCGCCAGAGAAAGCAGGCTGACAAACCAACGGTTTTGTCGGCTGAGGGTACCTTTGATACTCATCCATTCTGTGACGACCGTTGCCGAAGCGCAAATCCAGGTTACTGCATTGGTCAGTAAAGTGACTGCCCATTGGTTATCCGGCACTATTTGCATAGCGTATAGCCATATGGTAGTACAGAGCAGTCCGATAAACGTCAGCCAGAGCGGAGTGAAACGGATGGCGAATGCCCAAAGGATGGTGAACAGTGTCCAGCCCAGAAATAAGTCATACGCATCAGCGCCTGTCTGATAGATTTGTCCGAATACGGCAAAGAGTGTACCCACAAGGAATGTGGCTCCGGTGAGGATTATCTGTTTGATAAGTATATTCCATCGGGTAAATACTGTTAGCAGAACAGATGCAACAAGCAATGTTTGTACGATTCCCAGTTTGGCGAATTTGGGAAGATCTTCCCAGTTATAGGCGAAGAAAAAGATAATTCCTGCTACCGTAAAACCAACGCCTGCTGCTAACAGAAAAATAGAAAGAAATTGTTTCCATTGTTTTTTATCGGCATACATCGGTTGCCTGAATAGGAGTGAAGAGTCCGGTTTTTCCATGTACTTTTCTTTTTTGATGATTACAAACATAAGAAAATAAAATGATTATCTTTCGGTTGGATATATAAAAAAGGCAGAATCTGATTCATTGTTAGTCTGTAATGAGATCAGATTATACCTTTCTGAAGATAATCATCTTGTCTGTGTGCAAGGATAAATATCGTTGAAGAAGGAACTGTCAGAAGACTTCCCGTATATGTTTATAATTCGAATTAATAGTATCGATCACTTCCTGTGAGCGTCCGTTAATCAACAGTTTATACATGGACTGGGCGAAGCCTACCATCTGCCCCAACTCTATCTTAGGAGGCATGGCAAGAGCGTTCGGATCGGTCATGATATTTACCAGTACCGGACCATCCAGTTCGAATGCATTTAATAAAGTAGTCAGTACTTCTTCCGGATTGCTGACATTGAAGCCTGTCATTCCCATTGCTTCGGCTACTTGCGCGAAGTCCGGATTCAGCATATTTGTCTGCCAGTCCGGCAGGCCGTCTACTTCCATTTCCAGTTTTACCATTCCCAGGGAGCGGTTATTGAAGACAATGATCTTAATCGGTAACTTGTATTGGACAACGGTTTCCAGATCTCCTAAAGTCATCGACAGACCTCCGTCACCACAGAGCGCCACTACCTGACGGTCGGGGTAGGCAAGCGCTGCCCCGATGGCCTGTGGCAAAGCATTCGCCATAGAACCATGATTGAAAGAACCCAGCATATGCCGTTTTCCCGTAGCTTGCAGATAACGTGCACCCCATACACAAGTCATTCCGGTATCTACGGTGAATATTGCATCGTCCGACGCCAGTTTATCAATCTCGGACATCACATATTCCGGATGGATTTTTTTTATATCTCCTTTCATTAGTGTCCCATTAAAATTGGGACGAATTAAAAATTAAATAAACTTGGCCCATTTGGTCCGAATCGTTCTTTGTCATTTTGAAATTTAGTTTTATCAAAGAGGTCTCTCAGATGAGTCTTATCAGTCAATGAGATGCTCAGTATTTGTAACACTTCATATGTACTTCTGTCCAGTTGCATATCGTGTTGAATGATTGCCACCAAACAGTAAGCGCATATAGCAGCATATATCTGTATTCGAACAGCATTCTCTGTAGTTCCCCAAAATCTTTTGATTTTAAGGTGCTGCTTGAGCCATTTGAAAAACAGCTCTACCTGCCAGCGATTTTTATAAAGTTCAGCAACTTGAAGCGCAGATATATGCATCGCATTGGTTATGAATGTAAATTCTCGTTCTTGTTCTTCATCCCAATATTTAACCAGTCTAAGTGGCTTTGGGTAATATTGTTTAGGATAGAATCCTGTCAGAAGTACACTTGCGTCTGAAAGCACATTCTTAGGCAGTCTACGTTTCCATTGGATGGATTTGTATTGAAGATTCTTTTTTGCTCTGACAACAAAGTAGGCTTCAATTTGATGAATTTTATACAGCATTTTGAAGTTGTTATAACCGCGGTCAAAGATGTAATAAGAGCTTGGTTCATAAGGAATTTCAATCATAACTTTAGAATCGTGTACGGATGCTTCCGTGATATGAAAGAATGCAGGAATCTGTGTTTCCACATCATATAATGTATGCACTTTGATACCACCTTTCTTTTTGCGGAATTTTGCCCACCAAAAGACTGAAAGGCACAGGTCAATAGTTGTCGAATCGAAAGCATAAACGTTACCGCCAAGTTTGAAAATATGATTAGCACACTTTTGTCGTGCTTCGCTAACCAGGTAGTAAGCATATTCTTCAAAGATGTGATAGTCTCTATCTTGATTTGCTCTTGCCAGCGATGACTTTGATACATTTTTACCCATTCCTAAATGATAACATTTGGAATGATGAGCTTCAAGAGCAACTATCAAATCTCGCAGACTTTCACGATTAGAAAGTTGACCAAACATCAAAGCAAGTAGTTGATTCCAGCAGGTGAAGTGCTTCACATATTTATCACCATCATACTTGGTGACTATGCGGTTAAACTTACTTCGATTCAGAAATGAAGCCAATTGAGCGAAAACGTATTTGTCTTGGAACATATGCCATCGGATTAATCTGATGCAAAGCTACAAATTCAAGTCCGTTCGCTCGGAAAATCGCTGTAACTAACTAAATTTCAAATATTTCAAAGAACTCTTTTAGATTTTAATGGGACAGCAATGATCTCCTTTATTTTCCGTATAGGCTGCCAGGTCTTTCTTTACTCCTTCATATCTTTTCAGTTGTTTCAGCAGGAAAGTATCATCAGTCTTGGGGTCCAGCATACGCAATAATGCCTGAATAGTCATTCTTACATCTCCGCAAAGTCCGATATCCACTTTGGCACGGCGTCCGAGCCGTTCGGGTTTGATATCTATCTGTGCTATCTTGATGTCATCGGGCAGGAAAGCGGAATAAGGAAAGTCTGTGCCGAGCATAAGAAGTACTTCGGCTTCGTGCATGCTGTAATAGCCGGAAGGCATTCCCAACAGTCCGGTCATTCCGACTTCATAAGGATTTTCATATTGTACTTCCATTTTTCCTTTGAAAGTATATACCACAGGAGCATTCAGCTTCTCCGAAAGCGCGATCACTTCCTCGTGTGCTCCCCGACAGCCGATGCCGCAGAAAAGAGTAATGCGTTTATGGTTGTTCAGCAACTCTGCCAATTGTATCAAGTCTTCTTCCGCCGGACAGACTTCTGGCGGAGCCGGATAATTCTTTACCGAAGAATCGACGGAAACGGAAGATGCTTTGGCCAGGTCTCCCGGTAAGCCTACAACGGCTACTCCTTTTCGGGTGATGGCTGTCTGAATGGCTGATTGAAGCATACGCGGGAATTGTCCCGGAGTAGTTGCCACTTCATTATAGTAGCTGCAATCGTTAAAGAGTTTTATAGTATTGGTCTCCTGAAAATATTCAGTCCCGAATTCTCCGCTGGGGATGGTGGAAGCGATGGCGATGACCGGTGCGCCTGAGCGTTGTGCATCATATAGTCCATTGATGAGGTGAACATGCCCCGGGCCGCTACTGCCTGCGCAGCATCCTATCCGTCCGGTCAGTTGCGCTTCGGCTGCTGCGGCATAGGCTCCGGTTTCTTCATGCCGTACATGTATCCATTGTATCTTATTGTTCTTTCTGACAGCTTCGTTTACTTCATTTAAACTATCGCCCGTCACGGCATAGATGCGCTCTACGCCCGATTCAACTAATGTATCGATCAGTTGTTCTGCTATTTTTTTTGCCATATTTCTAATAGGTTTAGGATTGATTCTTAATGTAATAACAGATGTATGCCAAGAAAAGTTCTGTTTTAACATATGCTAATAAGTCCGTTGTGTCGGTACACATCGCAGGTTTTATGTTAAAAATAATTTTGTAACAACTTTTTAGCATCGGGGAGGGAACAATTGTGATATCCATTTGTTATCTTTATAGGCGAAATCTTAACCTAATGTTTTTAACCTCTTAATAGCTGTAGAAAATGGATAGAAAGCAAATCGGTGTGTATGCTGGTAAAGTCTGGCAACTGCTGAGCAACAATGAGAAATGGGGCTATGGTACCTTAAAGAGAAAGTCCGGGTTGAAGGATAAAGAATTGGGTGCCGCTCTGGGCTGGTTATCGAAAGAGAATAAGATAGAGTTCGATCAGTGTGATGAGGAACTTTATGTATATCTCTGCGTAAATGTTTATATTGGATGAAAGAATGTCTGATGTTTTAATGAGAACAGATTAAATCCCCGAAGTTACATCTTTGTAGATGAGGCTTCGGGGATTTTGGTTTTTTATTCTTTCTCTTTCTTCTGTATTTTCATCTCGATGAGGAAAGCTGTCAGCAGCCCTGCACCACCGAAAAGAAGTACGCATGCGCCATACACGACACTTGCCTGACGTTCCACGTCCCAGTTTCTGGAAGCGGTGTATCCCGGAAATGAGTTGATGCAGATAAAGAAGGCGACCAGTAGACCTAATCCTATTCCAAGCATCAGCAGACCGCTTTTTAAAGAACCGAAGGTAAATCGGGAGCGGGAGTAATTAAGGTTGAGGGATAAGTTACTGTTGATTTCTCCTGTGTTGACTCTGTCAGCCAGCTTTTCAATCATGGCTATCCGCTCTTTCTTGCATACAAAAAGTTCAAATAATTTGTAGATTCCTAATGTAATAGTACCTACGACCAAGGGAATGGTGATAAAATCCATCATAATTATACTGTTTTTAAGTGAATATTTTCGTTCTTTGTATCGTTTGACGCAGTGGACGGAAAAAGGTTACACTGAAAAGCGGATAATTTATAATCCTGTATTTTTTCTTTCCCGGATTGTAACCTTTTGTATCGGGCAGCGTCTAAAGAGTCAAGATGGAACAGAAAGACGAATCATACTATATCGAACGCATACTGGATGGAGAGACGGAATACTTTTCCGTATTTCTTGACCGCTACAGTCGTCCGTTGTATACGTTGGTAGTGCAGATCGTCGGTTGTCCCGAAGATGCGGAGGAACTACTTCAGGATATTTTTCTGAAAGCTTTCCGCAACTTGAATCGTTATAAAGGCGAGTGCCGTTTTTCTACATGGATTTATCGCATCGCTTACAATGCCGCTATCTCGGCTACCCGGAAAAAGAAACAGGAGTTTCTTTATATAGAAGAGAATACGATTAATAATGTACCCGATGAGATGGCGGACAATGTGCTTGCTCCGGCAGAAACCGAAGAACAACTGGAGCGTTTGGAGATGGCGATAGATCAGTTGAGCGGAGAAGAGAAAGCATTGATTACTTTGTTTTATTATGAAGAAAAGTCAATGGAAGAGATCGGTGAGGTGCTGAAACTTTCGATCAGTAATGTGAAAGTACGGCTTCATCGTACCCGGAAAAAGATTTGTGTATTGATGAATAATAAATAGAAGAGAGGATATGGAAGAGGAAAGAAAGATAAACGAGAATACGGGCAATATGCTGAAACAAGCATTGGAACGGAGGCAAACGGAACGACTGTCTTCCAATTTTTCGTATCGGATGATGGAGCGTGTTCATCAGGAGGCTGAGAAGCAGACGAAGCGGAAAACGAGAATCGGTTGGGCAGCTTTGCTGATATCGGCTTTGGCGTTGGTAGGGCTGGGTGTCTATGTGCTGACTTTCTATCTGGAATTTAACTTTGCCGATGTGATGCCGCAAATGAATGTCCGGCAGGATTCTTCTTTGTTTGCATTTTATGTCTATATCGCACTTCTTGCATTGGTCTTGCTCGGATTAGATTATTGGCTGCGCAAGAAGTATATCTGGAAATAATTCTGTTACTTTGCATGACAATTAAAACAATGCGAAGAAACAAGAAGAAACAATGAGAAGTTTTGCCTCTGATAATAATTCCGGTGTGCATCCGTTGGTGATGGAAGCATTGAGCCGGGCAAACGCAGATCATGCGTTGGGTTATGGTGATGATCGATGGACGGAAGAAGCCGTAGCCAAGATAAAAGAAACCTTTACACAGGACTGTGTCCCTTTGTTTGTATTCAATGGCACGGGCAGCAATGTGGTGGCTTTGCAAGTAATGACGCGTCCGTATCATTCAATCTTCTGTGCAGAAACTGCCCATATTTATGTAGACGAGTGCGGCTCTCCCGTGAAAATGACAGGTTGTCAGATTCGGCCGATTGCCACAACCGATGGTAAGTTGACTCCCGAACTGATGCAGCCTTATCTGCACGGTTTCGGCGACCAGCATCATTCGCAACCCCGTGCGCTTTACATCTCTCAATGCACCGAACTCGGAACGATTTATACACCCGAAGAACTGAAACGTCTGACTGACTTTGCCCATCTGAACGGTATGTATGTCCACATGGACGGAGCAAGGATTGCCAATGCCTGTGCCGCTCTTCATCTTTCGCTCAAAGAACTGACTGTAGACTGTGGAATTGACATCCTTAGTTTCGGCGGAACAAAAAACGGACTGATGATGGGGGAATGTGTGATTATATTTAATAAGGACCTGCAACGGGAAGCCCGTTTTGTCCGGAAACAATCTGCCCAACTGGCTTCCAAGATGCGTTACCTTTCCTGTCAGTTTACTACCTACTTGACGGATGACCTGTGGCTGAAGAATGCCGCTCATGCCAATGCGATGGCAGGCAAGCTCTATCGGGCACTTAAGGAACTGCCCGAAGTCACCTTTACCCAAAAGCCGGAGAGCAACCAGTTATTTCTGACCATGCCCCGTCCGACTATCGACCGGATGCTGGAATCTTATTTCTTTTATTTCTGGAATGAGGCGAATCACGAAATCCGCCTGGTGACTTCTTTTGACACAACGGAAGAGGATGTAAATCAATTTATTCGACTTTTGAGACGTTAAAGGAGAAGAATGGAACAACAAAAGCGTCTATAATACTGTTGTAATAGGAAGTTTGGGGCTAACTTTGTCCCCGTAATATTGCTTCTTGTTATGATGGATGCTAGACGAAACGGACTTGTATTATTGGCGCTATTGTTGTTGACACAAACCACTATAAGTGCGCAGACTGATTCTATGGGCAAAGATGTGCCGATAGATTCTGTCTCTGTGGCAACCTCAGACTCGCTTCAGACAAAGCGCGGTTTTTTCAAGAAGTTTCTTGATTATTTTAATGACGCCAATAAGGAAAAGAAAAATAAAAAGTTCGATTTCAGTGTGATTGGCGGTCCTCATTATTCCAGTGATACTAAATTCGGTCTTGGATTGGTGGCGGCGGGGCTGTATCGTACAGATCGCAATGATTCGATCCTTCCCCCTTCGAATGTTTCTCTTTATGGAGATGTCTCTACTGTTGGTTTTTATCTGTTGGGAGTAAGAGGCAATCACCTGTTTCCGCAAGAGAAATACCGGTTGAATTATAATCTTTATTTTTATTCTTTCCCCAGTCTTTATTGGGGAAGGGGATATGATAATGGGGCGAACTCTGATAATGAAAGCGACTACAAACGCTTTCAGGCACAAGTGAAAGTCGACTTCATGTTTCGTGTAGCGAAAAGTTTCTATATCGGACCGATGGCTGTATTCGATTATATAGACGGGCGCGACTTTGAGAAACCGGAACTCTGGGAAGGAATGTCGGCACGCACTACAAATACGAGTCTCGGCCTTTCCCTTCTTTATGACTCCCGTGATTTTCTGACCAATGCCTATCAGGGATATTACTTGCGGATAGACCAACGGTTTAGTCCGGCTTTTCTCGGTAATAAATATGCGTTTAGCAGTACGGAACTGACAACCAGCTATTACCATCCGGTATGGAAAGGCGGAGTCCTTGCAGGACAGTTTCACACTTTACTGAACTATGGCAATCCTCCGTGGGGATTGATGGCAACCCTCGGAAGTTCTTACTCAATGCGTGGTTATTATGAAGGGCGTTATCGTGATAAGTGTGCGATGGATGCACAGATAGAACTCCGTCAGCATATATGGAAACGAAACGGAGTGGCTGTATGGGCAGGAGCGGGAACTGTATTTCCGCGCTTCTCCGACTTTACGCCGAAGCATATCCTTCCCAATTATGGTTTCGGCTATCGCTGGGAATTTAAGAAGAGAGTAAATGTACGTTTGGATTTAGGGTTTGGCAAGCACCAGACCGGATTTATATTTAATATCAATGAAGCTTTTTAAGAACATAAAGAAATGGTTTGAAAATCAGGAACACTTGTTTTACCTGTTCCTGATCATCCTGATAATGCCCAACATCGTTCTGGGTTTCACAGAACCCTTACCGTTGATGGCGAAGGTAAGCAATGTCTTGTTGCCTTTAGCCTGTTACTATCTGCTGATGACTTTGTCCCGCAACTGTGGCAAGATGCTATGGATTTTGTTCATCTTCCTGTTTTTCGGCGCCTTTCAGATTGTGCTGCTTTATCTGTTCGGACAGTCCATCATCGCTGTAGATATGTTTCTAAATCTGGTAACCACCAATTCGAGTGAAGCGATGGAGTTGCTGGACAACTTATTGCCGGCCATAGTCACCGTAGTCATACTTTACATTCCTGCCCTGATATTGGGCATGATTTCAATTATCCGCAAGCGCCGGCTTTCTGTGGCATTTATTCGCAGAGAACGGAAGAGAGCGTTCATCCTGCTTGGAATCTCTCTTCTCGCCCTGGGCGGAGCTTACTGGGAAGACTCCCGCTATGAACTGAAATCCGATCTTTATCCTCTCAATGTATGCTATAATGTGGGACTTGCTTTTCAACGGACGGCATTGACGCAAAATTACCATCATACCTCGAAAGATTTTACTTTCCATGCCCAAGCCACTCATCCGGTGGACAAGCGTGAAGTGTATGTAATGGTAGTGGGAGAGACTTCCCGCGCATTGAACTGGCAACTCTACGGATATGAGCGGGAGACGAATCCGCTTCTGTCCCGTCAACCGGGAATTGTTGCTTTCTCCAAAGTCCTGACGGAGTCGAATACCACCCATAAAAGCGTACCCATGCTGATGTCCGATATTACAGCCTGTAACTTCGACTCCATTTACCATCAAAAAGGAATCATCACGGCCTTTAAGGAGGCAGGTTATCAGACAGCCTTTTTCTCCAACCAGCGCTATAATCATTCCTTTATCGATTTCTTCGGAAAGGAAGCCGATACATTCGATTTTATAAAAGAAGATTCGCTGGATTCCGCCTACAATCCTTCTGATGATGAACTGCTGGCATTAGTAGCGAAAGAATTATCCAAGGGAAATCAGAAACAGTTTATCGTACTTCACACATACGGCTCACATTTCAATTATCGTGAACGTTATCCGTCGGAAGACGCTTTCTTTCTGCCCGATTATCCGGTAGAAGCGGAAGTGAAGTACCGTGATAACCTGGTGAATGCTTACGATAACACCATCCGCTATACAGATAGCTTTCTGTCACGTCTGATTCATATGCTCGAAGAACAGCATGTGGATGCTGCAATGCTCTACACCTCCGATCATGGAGAGGATATTTTTGACGATTCCCGTCATCTGTTCCTTCATGCTTCTCCGGTTCCTTCTTACTATCAGCTTCATGTTCCGTTTCTGATATGGATGTCCGACACCTATCGGGAAGCTTATCCCGAACATTGGCAAACCGTGACCAAGAATAAGGATAAGGACCTATCTTCCAGCCGTTCATTCTTTCCTACCATGCTGGAACTGGGGGGAGTGCAAACTTCTTACCGCAACGATTCCTCATCTGTAGTCAGCCCTCTTTACACCATGAAGCCGAGAGTATATCTGAATGATCATAACGAACCACGCCCCTTGGATGATCTGGGAATGAAACAGCCTGACTTCCAGAAATGTCAAGTATTAGGTATTAAGTATTAGGTAATAGGTAATAAGTAATAGGTAATAAGTAATACACCGTAGCCGTACAGGCAAGGCTATACGAAGCTACGATTATTACCTATTACTTATTACCTATTACTTATTCATTAATCCTTGTTAATTCTTATATCCAAAAGCATGATTGGCGTGTTATTTGCGATATAAAAGTATGAACGATTAAATTCATAAAACATGGCTTATATAGATTATTATAAGATTCTTGGAGTTGACAAAAGTGCTTCTCAGGATGATATAAAGAAGGCTTTTCGTAAGTTGGCCCGGAAGTATCATCCTGACCTGAACCCTAATGACCCAAGTGCGAAGGACAAGTTTCAGGAAATCAATGAAGCCAATGAAGTACTGAGTGACCCTGAGAAGCGTAAGAAGTATGACGAGTATGGGGAGCATTGGAAACATGCCGATGAGTTTGAAGCTCAGAAAAAAGCGCGGCAGCAAGCCGGTGGCTTTGGCGGTGCCGGAGGCTTCGGCGGATTCGGTGGTGGCGGTCAGGGATTCTCTGATGGTGACGGAACGTATTGGTATTCGTCCGACGGTGGCAAAGGATTCTCCGGAGGTAATGCCGGTGGTTTCTCCGATTTCTTCGAATCGATGTTCGGGCATCGGGGCAGAGGACAAAGCTCTGCCGGATTCCGTGGACAGGACTTTAATGCGGAGCTTCATCTTTCACTGCGTGATGCTGCTCAGACGCATAAACAGATATTGACTGTCAATGGTAAACAAGTACGTATTACGATTCCCGCAGGCGTGGCCGACGGGCAGGTGATTAAACTGAAAGGTTACGGAGCTGAAGGTGTGAACGGAGGTCCGGCCGGTGACTTGTATATCACTTTCGTCATTGCCGAAGACCCTGTATTCAAGCGCTTGGGCGATGACTTGTACGTAGACGTGGAAGTAGACCTTTATACTGCTGTATTGGGTGGTGATAAAGTCGTTGACACGCTGGACGGTAAAGTGAAACTGAAGATCAAACCGGAGACTCAGAACGGTACGAAAGTACGTCTGAAAGGCAAGGGATTCCCGGTCTATAAGAAAGAAGGACAATTCGGTGACTTGATTGTTACCTATTCCGTCAAGATTCCGACGAATCTGACAGAAGCGCAGAAGGAGTTGTTCCGTCAATTACAGAGTATGAACTAAAATGAATGAGCACTATGCAGACCGAATTAATTATTGTCAGTGAATACTGTCAGAAGTGTCATATTGAACCTTCATTCATTGAGATGCTGGAAGAAGGTGGTTTGATTAATGTACGTACCGAAGCCGGAAAGCATTATCTGCTTGTCTCCGAACTTCCGAACGTGGAACGTTATAGCCGGATGTACTATGACTTATCCATCAATATGGAAGGCATTGACGCCATTCATCATATGCTGGAAAGAATGGACGATATGAGGCGTGAAATTACTTCCCTCCGCAAGCAACTTCTGTTGTTTCGGGAAAGGGAAATAGAAGAAGCGGACTGGTGAAAAAACGAAGCCTCTGTTTGGTGCAAACGAAGGCTCTATTTATAGCAAACAGAGGCTCTGATCTACGTGAACAGAGCCTCTGTTTTATTCGGGCGGTACAGTACAAAGAAAACTATCCGATGTACGTGCAGATTTCTTCCAGATAGCGTGCGTCCGTTTCATCAAAGCTGTCCGGTGTATCGCTGTCTATATCCAGCACTCCGATGACGTTTCCTTCTTTTATAATAGGTACTACTATCTCCGATTTGGAATCGGAACTGCAGGCTATGTGACCGGGAAACTGCTCTACATCAGGAACAATCAGCGTCTGCGCTTCCTTCCATGCCGTGCCGCAGACTCCTCTGCCGAAACGAATGCGTGTACAGGCGATGGGACCTTGAAACGGTGCCAATACGAGTTCGTTGCCTTCCACCAGATAAAAGCCGACCCAGAAAAAGTGGAAAGTCTGCTTCAGTGCGGCGGCAATATTTGCCAGATTGGCGATACGATTCGTTTCCGAGCTTACCAATGCTTGTAGCTGTGGAAGCAGTTCACGATATTTCTCTTCTTTATTACCAGTGTGGATCAGTAAATTTTCTGCCATCTCTGTTTCTATTTGATTTGGTTTAGAATACTCGGGTCTTTTATTTTATCATCCTCTGCGAAGAAGATGATTTTCGTCAGTATCTCCGCTGTTTTCGGGTCTTCATCCACAAAAGGCAGGAACAGTCGTCCGCGACTTTGCGAGTGTACCGGAAGAACGGCTATTTGTGCACCGCCTTCTTTATGGATAACACCGCTGCCCAAATGAATGTTGTATTTGCCCAGCTTACCTTCGATGTATGCAAAGTTCCCTTTCACCCTGACGTTGCTGAAGTGGAACAGGGGCAGGGTGAGTTCTACCAATGCACGGCGCATCTCGATGGTGGAATGGCTGGTTTCCGGATCGACACTTCCGGCGTGAGCCACACTGACGGCGAGGTCTACATCCCTCATCACTTCGGAGAAGACAACAGGTGGAATCTCTGAAATCTTCATCGGCTTATAATCCTTGCGATTATGGAAGCAGACAAATTCCAGCGTGGGAGCTTCGATGTCGGCAGGAGAGAACCAGTCCGCCATCGCATAAATCGTGGCAATAATATTCTCTTTATAGTATATCTTCTGAAGTCCGTCTTCGTAATCGGCTACCCAGCGGCGTCCTTTCAGTACGGCAACCGTTTTCTGCGGTTGAATCTGATTTCCGGCATAACGGCGGGATTGCGTAGCGCTTTCCTCTTCCGTTGTCGGGATGTACAATTCTCGGAATACCTGCTTGAAAGGCTGGCGGATGGCTTTGTCAAACAGGAACTTCTGATAAGCATGCCAGTTGCCGCTCGCATACAGGTCTGTAGGATGGGCGATACGTAGTTCATCTTTCGAAGTGAGCGGAAGACAGATGCCGTCTGCCGTTATCAATAGTCCGTCGGTGTAGAAGCCTGTTCTGCCGTTGCTGGTAAAGACCAGGTTTCTCAGTAGCGGCCAGATAACCGGATTCTTCATCAGCTTGCGCAGTTCGTTTTCCTTAAAACGGGTACAGTCCTCCATTGCCTGTTCGAGCATGACGCGGGAACGGGCGTGCTGGTCTTTCAGTATTTTGTGTACCGCTTTCAGCTCTTCCACGTATGGGTGCTTTTTCAGTTTGGGAGGCAGGCTGTTCAGCTCTTTTCCGGCTCTTACTTGTTTGATTTCCGGTTTGCCCTCATTGTTGACTTGCACATAGACTTCCACGCCTTCTATTTCTTTGGGGGTCAGGTAAGGAGTGATCTCCTTGATCAGTTCCGTTTCCATGCTCCATGTCAGACGGGTGACGTCTCCGTAACCGGAGTTGCGTGCCAGGTTTTGCAGGGCGATGGCGACGGCTTTCTTTTCACTTTCCTGTCTCTGTGCACCAAATTCCTTGCTTTCTTTCAGGAACTTTTGCAAGAACTGATAGCGTTCGAGTAATTCCTTGTCGGCCTTCCGGCCCAGCGGGATAAGGCCGTAGCTCATCAGTAAGTCTTTATTTCGCTTCGCTATGATTTCTTTCTTCGCGTCTGCCGCTTTGGTCTTGCCGTTGACGGCATCGGCAAATTTACGGGCGCGGGTATGGGTGTTGCTTAATGAAATATATTTGGCTGCATTGTACACTACTTCAAAGCGTTCCTTGCCGATGGCTTTGTAGGCTTCCTTGAACCAGTCGATGTCAAAAGCACCTTCCTGAAGGTCTTCTATGGCAATCGGGGTATATCGGGCGATGATCGCTTTCTTCTTGTCGTCGAAACACTCGCTGGTATGGGCATGGAAGTAGTAAGCGGCGCTTTCCAGTCCTTTCCATCCGGTCGCTTTTTCGGTGAGTTCCAGCCATTGCGGGGCGAACATGGCAGCTTCCACCAGTCGTATATGGCTGATGTCGGCCTGACTGGCGAGGCTTTTGAGTGTATCGCTGTCGTCGTCCGGAGACGGGTAGCAGGCATGGAGCAGGCTGCTCAATACTCCCCGTTTGGTGTTGCGCCAGTTGTAACTGTCACGTATGAAGGTGTCTTTGCCGAACGCTTGCAGGATACGGATCAGTGTTTCTGCTCCGTAGACGCGGTGAAGCTCTTCCGCCAGACGGGTGACCTGAGTCTCGGAATCTCCCCGCTGCAATTCTATTTCCAGAATTCGGTTCACTACTTTCTGGGTCAGTGAATGGAAGAGGGAGTGGTTGCGCTCGTCCAGTGCCGAAGTGATATCTTTGATGCGTGTGGGCGAGTTGACACGTCCCATCAGTTCCCGGTATATTTCTTCGGTAGGAATCAGTCCCAGCATCCATGCGTGGGCAAAGTCCATGCTTTGCAGGTAGACATCCGTTTCTTCCAGTTCGGGCGTATGCTCCATATAGTTGGTGAGCTTGTAGAGCTGGTACCGTACGGTGAAATAACGGGTGAAGAGAGCGTCATTGATGGGATGCTGAGGCGCATCGAGCCAGAATCGTACGAACTTGTTGTTGTGTATCGGGTAAACGATCTCCCTTGCTCCATATTCCTGCTTGTCTCTGAGCCATGTATGCTTATTGGTGTATTGACGGAAGATATTCTTCGTATTGAGCAGAGGAAGCAACTGCAAAAGCATATTGACGGAGAACTGCTGATAAGTTGCCTCGTTTCTGTATTCATGTGCCAGTCCGTCGATAATATCTTCTATCTGCCTGTAATAGGTCAGCTTGCGGAGCGACTTTTGCAGCCCGCGGTAAGTGAAGCCTGCATACATCTTATTGATAAGCGGTTCGAACGTGTTGAGCGATTGGATGGCGGCTTCCTTGTCTTCCTGTTCTTCTTCGTCAAATTCATCGTCTTCGTCCTCTTCTATTTCGTTGGGTGCTCCGGTAGAGGCCAGCATGAACTTCATCATCAGCAATTTGTCGTAACTGCCGATTTCCTGTTGATAGAAATTCAGCCAGAGTTCCGGAAGTCCGAGTTCGCTCAGTCCGTCGTAGTGCTTGTACCAGTTCAGTAAGACACTGTTGCCCACCAGACGTACTTCACCGTATTTATCCGTGAACTCGTCTTCTTTATGCTTTTCGATGTATTTGTTCAGCTTGTCGAAGATCGCTTTGGCTTTTCCTAAACGAATAAACTCAAATGCTTTCTTCACATTGAATCCGGCATCGGGAGTAATCGGAGGCAGGCTGACTTCAAGCGCCGGATCGTATAGCCCGAAGCCATTCTCTCGGGTATAGTTACTTGTCGGGCTCTGTTCCGTACCGTCTCCGATCAGCGATTCGATCAGAATCTTTTCTTTGGCGTTCGGCTTCTGAATCTCTCTGACGGTGGACAGGAGTTTCTGATAACTGTCTTTCAGGAAATCGACGTTGCGGATGCTCTTCATCATATCCAGTCCGGCAAGGCGGCGCTCGGCATTCTTGTCGCTCAGCAATCGGCGGATACTGGCTGCCAGCTGTGCTTCCGGCTGTTTCATCAGCAGATTGATGGCATTGATACGCATCTCGCTATATTTGAAACGGAGCAGTTCTTCTATATGCTGATACTGTTCGGGGGACAGGGACATTTCGGACAATACTTTGTATGCTTCATCCCGTATGTCTGCCGAACGGTCTCCGAGTGATTGCAGCACATATTCCTGCTCCACCTTGCTTTCGGTACGGGCCAGGACGATTCCGATATAGCTGGCACGGTTGTAAGATTCGAGCGCGGGAAGATACGTGCAAAGTTCCTCTCTCAGCCGGATATCGTTGGTCATCCATGCGATGTACGCCATTTTGAGGACTACATCCGAACGGGTGAGCACCACACAATCCCACGGGAATACATAAGACGAATAGACTTCCTTGGCGGAAATAGACTGGTAGACTTGTTTCAGATATCCGTAGTGACGGACCGCCTCTTCCGGCGTTTCAAAATAATCGCTGAGTGTGGGAGCTTCCTTGTTATCGCTGTATCGGCTTAGATAAAGCCCGTCCATATAAAGAGGAAGGATAGCCGCCACCACTTTCGGATCGTCGTGCCACACTTCGAATGCGTCTTTGCTGATCAGATGATTCATCTGAGACGATTGCGTGCAGCGCAGGAAGTACAGTAACGTCTGTATCTGATGCTTGGCTCCCTTTCGGATGATGTCCGGTACGATGGCTCTGATCTCGTCCGTATCATAGAATCCGATGCTCCACAAAGCCAGATAAAGTTCGACTGTATCCTTGCTTTGCAGGGTATTGCGGGCTGTTTCGGGATGATTCAGGAAATTCCAGATCAGTTCGACATACTTGTTGGTAATCCGTTCGCTGCTGTCCTGTTCGCCGATTCCGGTGCATACGGCGATGCTTCGCTTGACGGAGGCAAAACGTTGCAGTCCGTTGTTGTAGATGATGGAGAACAGGTAGAGGTAACTTTCGGGACATCCTTCGTCCATCGTTTCCACGATGGCTTGGCGCAGTCCTTCTTGTAGCTTGGCTGCCAGCAGCAGTTTGCCTTCCAGTTCCAACAGCGGGCGGTGTCCGCTGATGGCGATGGCGTGGAGATACCAGCGTTGCAGGCGGTGGACATTGTTTTCGCTGGTCAGTACCTGATTCAGGTATTCGATTACTTTTTCGTTACCTTGCGCTATTTGTGCGGCCAGCCAGTAGGAAGAGTTCATATAGCCGCTGAATTCTTCTGTATCTTCGGGTGTATTTCCTCCTTTTAAGATCGCTTCCACTGAAAATCCGGTAGCGCGTAACTTTAAAAACTGTAGCCATGCGTCTCTGGCATGGTCCAGATGATTGGACGGATGGGCGGAACGCTGGGCGCGCCGGTCGTATCCGATGGTATGCGGACAGCGTGCTTCGAGTTGCAGATAAGTATGGAACAGTCCGGCGAATTCGTCGCCCAACATATAGCGGAACAGCGTGTTAAGTCTGCCATCCATCAGATTGGCAATGCTTTCGATGTTTTCTTCCCGGATGATCTCCTCCAGACGAGGTTCCAGTATCTCACTGAATATACCATACCGTCCTCCCATGTCCAAATCCTCCATGAATAGGTCGAACAGGGTAAGCGTTTCCGGCTCCAGGCTTGATTTTTCCTTTAGTAAACTCTCCAAATAGGGGTTTAGCAGCTTGTTCAATTTGTCGTTGTAAGTAATTCTCATGACTTTAAGCTTTTAGAGTTTATATTGCAGTTACCAAAGTCTTCCTGACAGCATTGCCAGCCGGATAAAGGTAAGTGTAGATTCTTCTTTCAGTTGGACGGAGGAGGATAATTCTCCGAGTTCCGCATCGTCCAGAAAGATGCGGAAGATTCCGTCTTCATACGATTGCAAAGCATTGATGATGGCTTCGGTTTCCACAGCCGGTCTGCCGTTATAGTTTGCTTCGAAGCCTACTTTGCCGGCGGCGGCCTTGTCCTCCATCTCTTCACAGGTGAGGTATTTCAGCATTTCACTTTGTTGCAGCCGTTCGTTGTACTCCTTTACTTGCCAGCAGACGACCGCTTCAATCAGTTCCTGCACACTGGCAGGAGGAGTGGGGAAATCGATCGGCATCTTTTCGATGCTGCATTTCCTTTTTCCTACTTGCTTGACTTGGATATATGCTTTCATACTTACTTTTATTTTTCGATTTGAATACTGGACGTGATTGCGTCCAGATCAGCCTGAGCCTTTTCGTCCGCAACCAGCATGACGATGGCAAAGACTCTTCTCTTATTCTCCTGAAAGTACAATAATACGGTTTGTTGCATTTCTTCTCCTTTTTCGTCGGGGTGGCCGATCCGCAAAGGATTGGTCGTCTTCGTCATAGGCAGACCGTTGATGTTGACTTTGCTCTGCTTGTAATCCTCCGAGGGCTTTCCTTCCTCATTTCGGGGGAGGGTGAGGAGCAGCTTCTTCATACGTTCGAACTCATCCTGCGTATCATAGCTGTTGCTGGTCACGGTCAGCTGACTGCCGCCATTGACGAGTTTCAGCAGGGGAGGCTCCGAATCGGGAGTCGGCGCTTTCGTGCCGGTTATCTTGTACCAGTTGGTAGGATACTGGCAACTGAACTTTGATACAGCATCATAGCATGAAAGCCACGTATCCTCATCCGACATGGGAGTATACGGGAACTGTTCGGAAGTGGAAGATTTCCGGGGACTGCCGGTCACCGGGCGGCTGGCGCTTTTTTTCTGTTCTTCTTCCTGTTCCTTATAATAGGCTTCTACAAGTCCGCTTTTCCATTCGTTACGTATTTCCTGATACGTCGAGGGGATATTGCGGCAGAGTGCAAGGAAGCTGAACAGGAAGACACTGAAGATGATCAGTTCTCCGATGATGGAAACCGTTCTTCCGGCTTCGGGCTTCTTCATCCGTTCGCCGAATACATAGATGAATCCCAAAAGGAATCCGCTGAGTAAACCGCCGATGTGTGCGGCATTGTCTACTCCGGCCCGTATGCCGTAGATGAGATTGTAGCCTACGAAGATAAGAATACTGGTCAGCAAAGCCTTCCGCTGCGACCTCTCGATGCGGTGGAACAGCAGGAAAGCCAGAAAGATACCGTAGAGTCCGAAGATCGATCCGGAAGCTCCGGTACTGATCGTTTCCGCATGCATATAGAGGCTGAAGACAGCCGAACAGAGTCCTGTCAGCAGATAAGAGACGAACATACGACGCGTACCTATCAGATGTTCCAGCCAGATACCTATATATATAAAGGCGTACATATTCATCAGCAGATGGAAAGCGCCGATATGCACAAAGTTGCAGGTCACGGCACGCCACCAGTCACCGGTCAGGGTGAGCGGACCGAAGTCGGCGCCCCAGTTCAGCAAGGCCAGTGTGGAAGGTTCCAGAATTCCCGCTCCGGTAGCTGCCATCAGTATGAAGACAAGGATATTGATGTCTATCAGAACCGGTGTCGCGATGAATCCTTTCCGGGGGATAAAGAAATGGATGAAAGACGACTCTTTTTCGCTTTCTGCCTGAAGCCTCCGTTCTTCTTCCGTCAGCGGGCGGGTGAGTTCTTCTTCCAGTTCGTTGGCTTTTTGTGCCAGTTCCTCCGGTGTCAGAGCAGATTTAATCTCTTCCATCGTTTCCTGTAGTTTTTGGATATTCTTGCGATTTTTGCCATAATCTACCAGTTGTACGGAGGCGCATTGACTGCGGACGGATATTTCACCGCTGTTTCCTTCTTCGATGGTGAAAGTCACTTCTTCTCCTTGGGAACGCATACCCATTGGAACATAAAATATGACTTCACGAAGAGCGATTCCTTCGATATTCCATTCAAGTTTCTGAGACGCTTCGAGTGCCAGTATCAGAATTTGTGTATTTGATAAATCTGCAAAATGTAGCTTATCCTCGTGTAAAGGTCTGAGTCTAAACGCCATATTTCTCTCTTTTATTAAGTCGTAGATTGATATTACTCTCTTTTTGTACAAAAGTACAGAATAATAATGAAATAGAGGGTAAATGGGAGGGGGATATTTATGCGGACAACGAGAATACTAATACTTTGAGATTTAGTAAGTTCCTTTTGGAAAGAAGAGGACAAAAAAAGCATCCGCTTCGTTGGAAGGGATGCTTTTATCGTTAGTCACCCTTTTAGGGTTACTTTTTGTAGAAAGCAAGGTCTTCTTTATCCATATTTTTGATAAAGTTGGTATGCTTCGTAACTTCCGCTTCAGCAAAGTTCAGATATACATGTGCAGATTTGGAGAACAGGTCGGCAGCCTTGCTTGCGTCCTGAATCAGCAGGTGGCACATGATGATATCGGCAGCCATTTCCATCAGTCTGCGGGCTGTGAAGTCGAGCAGTTCCTGATCCTGTGCTTCTTTAACGGCGTTGGTGCTGGCTTCGAACAGGTCTGCCATCTTCTTCAGACGTGACATCAGCGGTTCCATTTCCGGTGAACAAGGTACTGTTTCGAATTCGCGGATCGTAGCAAGGTAAGAACCGTTGGTTACATAGCGGATAGCGGCTACAGTCTGCAACTGGGTGGTACCTTCGTAGATGCTGGTGATACGTGCGTCGCGGTAGATGCGCTGGCAGGCATATTCCATCATGAAGCCCGAGCCTCCGTGAATCTGTATACAGTCGTAAGCGTTCTGATTCGCATATTCGGAGTTCATACCTTTGGCAAGCGGAGTGAAACTGTCGGCTAACTTTGCGTATTTCTTCTGTTCCAGACGTTCTTCCGGAGTCAGCTTGCGTTCGCGTGAGATGTCGTCCAGTGCTTTGTAGATGTCTACGTAGCGGGCTGTCTGATAAAGCAGCGCACGGCCGGCATCCAGCTTACCTTTCATAATGGCGAGCATGTCATACACGGCAGGGAAGTCGATGATTGCTTTTCCGAACTGCTTGCGGTCTTTGGCATAGGCCAGTCCTTCATTGTAAGCAGCCTGGCTCAATCCTACAGATTGTGCGGCGATACCCAGACGGGCACCGTTCATCAATGCCATTACATATTTGATCAGACCGAGTTTGCGGTCACCGCAAAGTTCGGCTTTGGCATTCTTGTAAACCAATTCGCAGGTAGGAGAACCGTGGATACCCAGCTTGTGTTCGATACGGCGTACATCCACACCACCCTGACGCTTGTCATAGATGAACATGGACAGACCGCGACCGTCTCTCGTTCCTTCTTCCGAACGGGCAAGTACTAGATGGATATCTGCATCGCCGTTGGTGATGAAACGTTTCACACCGTTCAGCAGCCAACAACCGTCTTTTTCGCTGTAAGTAGCTTTCAGCATCACTGCCTGAAGGTCGGAACCTGCATCCGGTTCGGTCAGGTCCATAGACATGGTTTCACCCTGACATACACGGGGGATGAAGCGGCTGTGCTGGTCGGCATTACCGAATTCATACAGTGTTTCGATACAGTCCTGCAAAGACCAGATATTTCCGAAACCTGCATCGGCGGCAGCAACGATCTCGGCACACATGGTGTACGGAGTGATCGGGAAGTTCAGTCCGCCGAAACGGCGTGGCATTGTCATTCCGTTCAGACCGGCTTTGACCATCGCATCCAGATTTTCTTTAGTGCCGGAAGCGTATTCCACCCGTCCGTTGGCGCAGTGTGGACCTTCTTCGTCAACACCTTCAGCGTTTGCATTGATAATTTCGCCTGTTATTTCTCCGGTGATCTCCAATACTTTATCGTAAGAGTCCAGTGCGTCCTCAAAATCCAGAGGAGCGTAGTCGAATTCATCTTTATCTCTGTAGTTGCGTTCTTTAAGTTCGCAAATACGTTTCATCATCGGATTGTTCAAGTGATACTTGAGTTCCGGTATTTCTGTGTAAAAATTAGCCATCTTTCTTTACTTGCTATTCTGTTTATAATACTTAATCATCTTCGGCACAACTTCTTCGATGGTTCCGTTGATTACATAGTCTGCAATCGTGTTGATCGGAGCATCCGGATCGTTGTTGATAGAGATGATAATACCACTTTCCTGCATACCGGCGATATGCTGGATTTGTCCTGAGATACCACAAGCAATGTAGAGTTTCGGACGAACCGTTACACCTGTCTGACCAATCTGGCGGTCGTGTTCTGCAAAACCTGCGTCAACAGCGGCACGGCTTGCACCTACTTCGGCGTGAAGTTCCTTTGCCAGGCTGAACAGCAGGTCGAAGTTTTCTTTCGAACCTACTCCGTAACCACCGGCAATGATGATCGGAGAGCCTTTCAGGTTGTTCTTCGCTTTTTCTACGTGGCGTTCGATTACTTTGACCACATAGTCTGTGTCGGCTACGTACTTCTTCACGTCGTGGCGGATCACTTCTCCCTGATAAGCCGGAGAAACGATTTCTTTCTTCATTACACCTTCGCGAACGGTTGCCATCTGTGGGCGGTGTTCGGGGTTGACGATGGTTGCAACGATGTTACCGCCGAATGCCGGACGGATTTGGTACAACAGGTTCTTATAAACTTTTCCTTCTTTCTTATCTTCGTGGTCACCGATTTCAAGGGATGTACAGTCGGCAGTCAAACCGCTGGTCAAAGCCGAAGAAACACGTGGGCCGAGGTCACGACCGATAACGGTAGCGCCCATCAGACAGATTTGCGGCTGTTCTTCTTTGAAGAGGTTTACGAGGATGGAGGTGTGAGGAAGTGAAGTATAAGGATAGAGTCCTTCAGCGTCGAAAACGTGGAGTTTGTCTACTCCATAAGGAAGGATTTGCTTTTCAATTTCTTTGAGGCCGGTGCCGGCAACTACTGCTTCGAGTTGGCAGTTGAGTTCGTTAGCCAACGAACGACCTTTTGTCAGAAGTTCCAGGCTGACGTCTGCGACGATGCCTTCTTCTATTTCGCAATATACAAATAAGTTATTCATGATTATCCGATGGTATGGTTAGCTAACAGTTCAACAATCAGTTCTTCCACATCACGGTCGCTGCCGCTGATGGTTTTGCTCTCTTTGGCCTGGAACACGATGTTCTGGATGGCTTTTACTTTCGTAGGCGAACCGGACAGACCGCATTGGGCGAGGTCTCCGTTAACGTCGGCTACGCTCCATTCGGGCAGGTTGAGGTAATCGCGCTTGTCATACAGGTCGGTATAGTCGAGGTTACCTTGTTGTTTTTCCGTAACGGTTTTGGCGTGTTTGTACTTCTGTACCAGCTTGGCGTTACGCGGGCGGCAGGGAGCAGCCGAACCGTTGACTGTGATAACGATGGGCAGCGGGCCTTCTACCGTTTCAACGCCACCGTCGATGTGACGTTTCACTTTGATTTTGCCGTCACCTACTTCCAGAATCTCTTCAGCGTATGTGATTTGCGTCAAACCAAGTTTTTCTGCCACCTGCGGACCTACCTGTGCCGTATCACCGTCGATAGCCTGACGACCGCCGATTATAATGTCGCACTCACCGATTTTGCGGATAGCAGTTGCCAGAGCGTAGCTTGTAGCCAGCGTATCTGCACCGGCAAAAGCGCGGTCAGTTAGCAAATAACCATTATCGGCACCACGGAAAAGTCCTTCACGAATAATATCAGCAGCGCGTCCCGGTCCCATTGTCAGAATGGTTACGGTAGAGCCTGGGTGAGCATCTTTCAGACGAAGAGCTTGCTCAAGGGCATTCAGGTCTTCGGGGTTGAAGATGGCAGGGAGTGCCGCACGGTTAATAGTTCCGTCGGCTTTCATGGCATCTTTCCCAACGTTACGTGTGTCGGGAACTTGTTTTGCCAATACAACAATTTTCAAACTCATGCTATTAATTTTAGTATTAGTATTTCTACACATTAGCAGCCAGTAGTCAAGTAGTAATAATCTTGCTATCCAAACTATCCGGTTAACTATCAGCGTGCAAATTTACTCAAACACTTGGTTCTGACAAGAAAACCGAGTAAAAAATGCACATTATTAAGTTTTTTGAGCAAATAAGGGCAAGTTTATGAGGTTAGCCATAGTCCTATGGCAGTTTGGGGGAGAAGGGGGATGGGAATGGGGAAAAGAGACACTACCATAGGAATTGTTTTTTATAAAAACATCTGTCACCGTCACCGTTCGAAGGGTAACTGTCTGACTATAAATGATTCATCTGGTGACAGCAAGTGGTGACAGCAGTGTGACGGAAGAAGTTGCCGTCACAACGTGATAGGAGGGACAACGGATAAAAAGCAGGTAAAGTAACAAGGGATGGCGGCTCTTGTTTTTATTCTATATACAGGCGATTTCAGGAATGCCTTAGTCTAGTTGGTTTCCATGCGATGAAACTATAGTTCCAAAGCCTTGAAACCAATGGTTCCAACGCCTTGAAACTAATGGTTCCAAGCTGCAGAAACTTTAGTTCCAAGCCGCAGAAACTAAAGTTTCAAGCTGCAGAAACTCTGGTTTCAAGGTGATGAAACTGTAGTTTCAAGCGGTGGAAACTACTGAAAGCTATATATGCTTGGGTTATAAGGTAAGGCCGACTACAAAGTATACTTGCTCTTCATAAGGATTGGCGATCACTTTTCCGAAGATCGGCAAAGAGAAAGTAGAGGTAATCTTTAGTTCTTTGGTGGCCGAAAGTCCGATGTTGACAACGTTGAATTTATCGGAATACATGCCGTCCCAAGGGGTAAAGCCTGCTTCAAGGGCAAGGTCCACCTTCTTTATACTGAACGGATAACTGAGTTCGCAGTAACTGGACCACGCACGTTTCCCGTTTTCGCGGTAATCATTCCCCGCAAATGTGGTGTACCAGCTGACTGAAAGCGGGAACTTTTCACTAATCATATATCCGGCACCGACTTCAAAAGTATGTCCGGTGGAGTGTGAACTGTAATTGAAGTACTTGAAAGGTTCTTCTTCCGTTTGCGTGAAGTAGTTGTTGGCGTATAAGGTCAGATTCCTGTATTCGTATTCCAATGACAAATCTATTTCATTATTCTTATGGCGAAATTCGGTCGAACCCCAGACGTAGGCAGTCAGTCCTTTCCAGTTGACGCCCAATGACGGTTGTACGCTGGCGTTACCGCTGTCCATACCTCTCCAAATGTAGCTGCTGACAAAATCCGCTGTTACAAAAACATCCTGTGCCTGTGCTAAAACGGAACAAAATAAGAGTGCAATCAGTAAAATTCGTTTTTTCATTTTGATGACTTTGTTGTATTCGGGCGGCAAAGATACGAATTGTTGACGAATCTGAAAGGACCCGGAAACAGAAAAAGCATTCGGACAGGTGGTTAAACGGGAAGAGTAACCACCATTTTGCAGCCGGAAGTATAGCCGGTATCTATTCTGATTTGCCCTCCGAGCCGTTGTATGATGATGCGGCAGATGTACAGGCCAAGTCCGGTGCCCGGTTTGAAGTCATCTACTTTGGTGAAACGTTCGAACACCCATTCCTGCTTGTCGGCAGGGATGCCGATGCCCGTATCGGTGACGGAGATCACCAGTTGTCCTTTTTCTTTGTCGATGTTGCAGGTCAGTGTGATTGTTCCGCTTTCTGTAAACTTGGCGGAGTTACTTAGTAAATTGCCAATCACACGGGAGAGATAAAAGGCGTTTGTCTGTGCCGTCATTCCGTCTTTATCGCCTGTGATGATACATTCGATGTTCGGCTTGGACAGAGTTTCCTTAAGTTTGGCCATTTCTTCAACACATAGTCCGTATACGTCGGTAGACTCCACAGGAAGAGGCAGTTCGGAGCTGACAAGCTGAGACAGCTCCAGCATATTGTCCATCAAAGAAGCTAACGCGGTAGAATTGCTTTGTATCAACTGCCGGAATTCTTGTCTGGTGGCCGTGTCTAAAGATTCATCGAAGATCAGTTCGGAGAATCCGGCGATTGAATTGAGCGGAGTACGTATTTCATGACAGATAGAGTTGAGGAAAGCCGTTTTCATCTTCTCGCTTTCGGTGGCTTTCATGCTTTGTTTTCTGACTTCTTCGTGCGCAGTCATTAGTGCGCAGTGCATTTTCTTCAGCCGTTTTACCATCGTTCGCTGATAGATGCTCCATCCGATTGCTGCCAGTAATAAGATAAAAGTACCGGTCAGTGCGATTTGTTTGTTTTTGTTGGCGAGTTTGCTCTTTTCCAGTTCCAGTTTGTTGACGTCGAAGCGGGTTTGCATTTCGATCATTTGTTGCTCTCTTTTTTGTGATTTATCCGACATCCGGTTCTTATTGCTTTCTTTTAAAGTCAGATATGCGTTTTTATAATCATTCAGTTTATAGTACAGACCGGCTTTCGCATTGAGTATGGGAACGAGGTTGACTGGTTGGAAATGGTCTGTTTGAGTGGCGGAATCAATGTAAGCTATCGCCTTTTTGTATTCGCCTATTGTCTGATAATATCTTGCTGTCGTCTCGTAAGTGCTTTTTACAACCTTCTTTTTATTTGCTATCTGGATATATTTCTGATAATAGTCCTTTATCTCTTCTTTCGAAATAAGATCTGCCATGAAAATAATCTGCGAATATTTAGCCATGTAGTAATGTGATTCGTCCAGAAATCTCCGGTCGAAAGTCGTATTCAGATGATTCCATTGCTTGTGTAGCTCGATCATTTTGTTCACTTCGTCTACTGCCTTTTTGTTTTCAACAGTTGTATATAAGTCTGCCAGTTCGTAGTGGCACAATATTTCGAAGTGCACCCTGTCTTGCAAAGGATAAGGGGCTAGTATCTCCAGTGCGCGCTCTACGTAAGGAATGGCTTTGGAAACTTCATTGTATGAATGTGTCAGTACCGCTGAATAATCGAGTGATACTCCGGTCAGATATTCCCATTGAATTTGTTCTTCAGGTGTCATTTGTCCGTGATTTTCCTTTTTCAGCTTGTCCAGTTCCTGTTCGATTGTTTCCAGCGAATTGTTCTTTCGCATTTCCGCCCAGATGTTGTAACAATACAAGTAATACCGGAAAAGGGTGTTGTGTTCTTCCGGCAGATATTGTCGGGCGAAGGTTATATACTTTTCTACCTTCTCTTTGTTTTTGGAAGCATATCGTTGTATCAGATTATCGAGTGCGAGCTTCATCATATATTCGTCTTTGGCTTTTGCGGCCTCGGTGAGGGCTTTGTCCCAATATTGGGAGGAAATGTTGAGGCTGTCTACGTGGATATCCGCCAGATGAATATAGATAATGGCCCGTTGCCCGGCATCCGTGTCGTTTTGCAAGAGATTCTGCAGACTGTCGACGGAAGCCGTAACGGCGGAAGCACGTGCGATAGAGGGCGCTAGCAGGATAGCTCCGATGAGAAATAAGAATTGTATTTTTCGTGTGATCAGATTCTTGGTCATATGATTAGATATTATTTGTTTTGGAATAAGGATATGTGAAAGTCAGTACGGGACCTTCCGGAGTATTCGGTTCAATCGTATATGTACCTTTGAAATATTCGATTGTCAGACGGTTGATGCTATGGCGTACTTCTGCTTTTTGTGTTTGCAAGGCCGGATCGGCTAACGGACTGTTGACTACCCGAAAGACAAATAGTTCCCGTTGCGTGTCACGTTCCAGATAGAGAGACACTTTCCTTTTCTCTTCACACGGGTCTGTGTAGATCAGTGTACTGAGAATCAATTGTGTGAATCGGGCGGTGTCTACCTGAAACGGCTGGCTTTCTATTTCCGTATGAAAGTCTGCCTGTATCTTATCTCCGCATCTCATGCGTACCATACCGAGAACGTCCGAGCACAAGGAGATGATTTCGTGCTCCTGTATCTGCCATTTCGTTCTTCCGGCCTCCAGTCTGGAGAGGTCGAGCACGTCGTTCACCAGTTGTATCAGTTCGGCGGAGTTGGTCTGGATAATCTCCGAATATTCTTTCCATTGGTCGGCATCCATGCTTTCCGGATCAGTAGTCATGAGTTGAGAAAACCCTAAGACGTTATTCAACGGGATGCGTATGTTATAGCTCATGTTAACAAGGAAGCGGCTTTTTACTTCGTTCGCTTCTTCCGCAATCTGGCTCATCTTGCGGATTTCCTCTTCTTCTTTCCTCAATTTCTTGCGTACATAATAGATACGTATGGTAGACGGAATCAGGATAAGCAGTGCGATGGCTATCAGAGTCAGTCCGGCATAATGAACCATTGCTTTGTACTGTTCTTTTTCAAGAAGCAGGTTGTCCATGTTGCGCATCTGATAGATTTCATTCGTCTGCGAGATGGATAGTGCCCGATAGAATGAGTCTTTTTTCGCCAGCAAACTTTGGAATAACGGGATTGCTTCATCCGCTTGTCCCGCCTCTGTAAGAATGCTTGCATGTTCTATTTTGTAGTTCAGCCCTTCATTGTCCGATACTTCGGACAGGAGTTCGATAGCATTTTGAGAGTATGACAGGGCCTTTTCGTATTCTTTGGTAATCCGGTAATAATGGGAATACACATTATAATATAATCCCCGGCAAGGAATGTAAGTGGTAGGAGAGAAGTATTCATCCATCTTTTTCAGATGGGGGCGGGCTTCGTCCAGTGTGCCTTCATTCAGATAATAGTCGGCATAGAGAGACTCCAATAACAGGTAGCTGTATGCTTTGGGTGTCTGCTTTGCTTCTGATAGTGTGTCCAGCACTTTCTTGTATTCCTGCAGGTACTTCAGGAAGTTTTTGTTTCTAGTGGCGGAACAAGATAAGGCTATTTCTTGGAGCACGCTTTTGCGCGATTCCAGGGAGGCGGCGGGTGGCAGAAGGCGGTAGGCTTCGAATCCGGCCTCTTCGCCTTCTTTAAAGCGGGCGGTCATCATATAAGCAGTCATCAGGCATAGTTTGGCCGATGACATTCCTTGGGGATTGTTTAACTTTTGTGCCAGTTTAAACATCTCTTCGGCTTGGGTGATGCTATATTCTATTTTATGCTTTATGATATGTATGGTTATTTCTGCTCTTTTTCCTTCGAAGTATAAGCTGTAGGAGTTGTTTTTTAAAGCAACCGGAGAGAGCTTGTCCATCCAGATGACTGTGTTTTCTTCGTCTTGGTGGTTGAAGTAATAAACGACATGGGCATACAGAGCAAGACACTGATAATACTTGTTGTCCTGTGTGGTAGCTTCCTCCAATAATTTTCCCAGATAGTAGACGCAGGAAGGTGACATCGGGTCCAGATAAGCGAGTGAATAAAGCATCTCCAGCCGGGAAGAATCGGCCGGCAAAGTGTCCAGTATCTGAAGCAGACTGTCTTTGGCAGCTTCGTTATTGCTGGAGAGAGCCTTGCCGGTTCCTCCTGCCAGTACGATCAGTATGAAGAATATCCATAACCGTTTCATGACTGTGCCTCCTTTCCTTCTTTTGTGGGGTTGATGGGATGGGTGAAATAAAATCTGCATCCGGTGGTGTAGGCAGGGTCTATCCATATGCTGCCGCCGATCCGTTCAATGATCAGTTGGCAGATAGAGAGGCCGAGTCCGGTTCCCTGTGCTCCTTCGTTCAGTTTTTCAAAGCGGTTGAAAATGGAACTTTGCTTTTCCAGTGGGATTCCGCAACCGGTGTCGGTGACGGAGAAGAGCGCAAATTCTTCCGATTCCTGACGGACTTCCAGCGTGATACTTCCCTGCGGGGTGAACTTCGTGGCGTTGATCAATAGGTTGATCAGTAACTGTTGCAGGCGTGAATCGTCAGTGTATAACTTTAGGGAAGCCAGCGATGTGTTGAAACGGAGCTCGGCTTGTGTCTGCTTTACTTTGTTGACGGTATCGATTACGTTATTGCAGATGGCGATAGCGTCACAATAGGTGAAGTTGAACTTCATGTTTCCGATCTCCAGATTGGAAAGGTCGATTACGTCATTTATTAGTTTTAGCAACAAGTCGGAGTTTTGCTGGATGATGTCGCCGCATTGGCGGCGTGTTTCGGCGTCGAGTGCCTGCTCGGTCAGCAGACTGGAGAAGCCGGAGAGGGCACTCAGCGGAGTCCGTATCTCATGGCTCATGTTGGAGAGGAAAAGACTTTTGGTCTGCATGGCATTCTCGGCGTTGAGTCGTGATTGCTCCATGCGGATTTTGGATTCCGCTATCTTCTTGTTTTGTTTTAATATGTGTATCACGAGGTAAATCATGATGCCCAGCACTATGACTCCTATTAAAATGCCGCCCATGAAAATACGGTTGAACTCGGCTTTATTCTCTACTTTCATCCGGTTTTCCTCATAAGATGCCCGAAGGCTGTTGATGCGGTGTGCATAGCTGGGAGCGACTACCGAATCGGTGACGATACTGATTTCTTCATACAGATGCGCCGCTTCTACTTTACTGCCCATTTCTATCAGTAAGTTCGCTTTGGCATAAGCTACTTGCAGGTAGATGATGGAGCGCGTCTTTTGCCGGATGCCGGTCAGAATCTCATTGTAATACTGTAATGCAAGATTGTAGTTCCCTGTTGCTTCGTTATATCGTCCTTGCATATAATTGTAGGTGGTGCGATAATAAGGTTGCCTGTCCGAAAGGTAGATTTGCTCTGCTTGCAGCAGGCAGTTGTTCGCATTGCGCAGATCGTTCTTCTGGATATAGTAAGAAACATCTGTAGCAAGTGTCAGAAATTGCAGCGTCTGATGGGTCTGTATGGATTTTGATTCGGAAAGTATCTTTCTGTATTTCTCTGCTTCCTCTGTCCTTTGAGTCAGAATAAGCACCTGTATAAGTTTCAGGATAGTCATTTCTTTATAATGGTTGTTCTCCGAAGGCGAGGCGGGATAACGGATGGCTTCCTTATAAGAATCAGTGGCTTCTTCGGGCATATTGGAGCAGAAATAGGCATCTCCGATAGCTGCGCTCGAAAGGGCTATTCCTAAATCATATCTCATCGTTTCTGCTTTTTCGTACATTTGTCGCGCTTCGTCGATTGCTTTCCCGATGTCTCCGCGCAGGGAGTAGATGTAAACCACCAGTTGCCGGATGCTGAAAGACAGTTCCATCTTGTTTTCCTTTTCCAGTATAGGGCTCAGTTGCTGTCCCCAGGCGATAACGCTGTCTATCGGCGCGATGGAATCGTACGCAATGTTGTTTTCTATCAGGCGTTTCAAATTGGACAGTCGTTCGGTATTCAGGTTTACTGAATGTGAGGGGAGAATCCGGATAAACAGACCTATAGTAAATAATATATAGATATTCCTCTTCATTAAAAGTGGTGTTTTGTTGTATGTGTTATACTAGTTGCCAAAAATAAGCAAAAATCACAAAGAAGCGGTAGGTTGGCGGTGAATATTTTTCTCTTTGTGTTAATATACGTTGCTGCTTGTTCGTTTCATTGGTTCTGTTGCCGGCCATCCGGGAGCTGAGGCTTTATTCTGTGTGGATGTATATAAAAAAATCTGTCGGGGAAGTCTCCCCGACAGATTTAACCAGTAATCTAAGTGAGTTTTTCAGAATGTGATGTCCATTTTCACTACAAAAGTACGGGGAGCGGCTACTGCCATCGGGCGGTAACTGTATTCTTTATTCAACAGGTTGTTGACCATGAATTGGAAGGCGACTTCTTTGGTCGCTTTTACCCCGAAGCGCAAGTCAACGGTGGCATAGTCTGTATTATGTTTTTTCCAGTAAGTAGCCAGTGTTTCTCCTCTCGATTTTCCGAAGAGGATCGTGCGTACATAGTCCATTAAGTCTTGTTGTTGCTTTTCACGTTCGTCCATCATGAGGTAGTCCACTGCCAGTATCTTGCTCTTCCATGCAAAGTTGGCACCCAGATTGATACGCTTCCATTGGAAATCGACTGTTGCTTTAAAGCTGTGCTTCGGGCGGTATTTCAGATATTTGCCTGTATTCGACTTCTCCTTCATCTGAAGGGCGTCGGTGTATAAATCTTCTATTTCATTGCGTTCCTTATAGTCAGCGTCGCGAGGCTCGGTATATACATATCCCAGATTATAGAATAGTTTCGTATTCTTGTTGAAGTCATAAACGCCGTTTGTCGAAATCTCCATACCGTAGATTTGCGCTTTCGATACGTTGTGGAACTGTGCTCCGATACCGAAACCTTTGCCGTCCGTCACCATCTGGATGGCATCGCTGATGCTGTTGATCATGCTGTAGTCTGCGTTATTGAACAGTCCGAACTGAAATTCAACCATGTCTCTGTACTCGGTATAGAATCCGGCTACGTCTACAAATCCTTGGAAGTTGCCGATCTTGTATCCTTGCTTGAATCCCAGTTCGGCATTGTAACCTTTCTCCGGTTTGATGTCGAGGTTCGGATAGATACCTACTCCTCCGATGTCCTTGCGGAGATATTTCTCGTTGATGGACGGGTTGCGGTAACCTTGTCCGGCGCTGGCACGGATAAAGCTGTAATCGGCTAACTGATAGTTCAGTCCGGCACGGAACACGGGGCGGAACGGAACTTTGGCTCCGAATATTTTCGTTTCTGCTTCACGGTGATGGTTGTTCACACGGTAGTATTCGGCTCGTACCCCTGCCGATACGCTCAGGCGGTCCCAGAAGCGCTGGTCGTACTGGAAGAAGGCGGCTACATTATCGCTTTTGTACACCTGATCCATGATGGAAGAATTGTAGCGGACGTGCTCGTAAGTCATTCCGGTAGTGATCTGTGCGCCGCCGTCCCATTTCTTGTTGAACTGGTAGTCAAGATAATAATTATAGTTCTTGTCCGTTTTCGTCTGAACGTTGTTTCGGGTCGGATTCATTACGTTGGACAGCCAGGGGATGAGATCACTGGGGACTTGTCCATTTTGTATGCCGTTCATCAGGTCACTTGGCAGTCCGTTGTCCATCACCCACGAGATGAGGTCACAATAATCGGCGGTAGTGGCGTTGGGGAAGATGTTGCCCAAGGAAGTGAATACCCCGTTCATGGCATCTTCCAGATTATTGTTGATCAGACCGGAGCCGATGCCGACCAATGCCGGGTAGAGCGAACTGTAATCGCCGCCTGCTATATTCTGTATAGTCTGGGCATTCGTTCCCATATTTCCAAGGATGTCGGTGATGGAGTTTCCCTGACTGGGTTTGACTATGTTGTCGGCACTATGATAGAAACGTCCTTTGATCTTGTGTGACGTTCCGTTTTCCGGATTCACGTAGTTGATGAACGGGTCGATGTGGAAGTTGTTTTCTTCGCGTCCCATGTTGGTGAAAGGAGAAGGTTTGTAAACTTCTGTTGGTGATCTCCAGATGAAGAAATCTCCGTACTGATTGGAAAGAAAATCAACATTCAGACCATAGTTCAATATCTTCATACCCATGTCCGGTTGATGATAAGTCAGGTTGCCGCCCATGCGGAAACGTTTGTTATATCCTTGTTGACGGTATCCCTCATCGGTAAAGAGGTTAATGCTTCCGCTGACGTCAAAGTTGCCGATACGGCGGGAGTGGGAGAGATCGAAGCCTTCATAAATAGGGTTTCGTATGCCGCTGAGAAGGTTTCCGCGCAGGATGGGTTTGACGGAATACTTGTCGTCTTTCCAGAAACTCTTGTCGCTCCATTGGTATTCATCGTTTTCGGCATCACCATATATACCGATATAGGCGCTGAAGCGGGTTTTCGGTGTTAATCCCGGACGGGCGGTACGGATATTGATAATACCGTTGAGAGCAGACGAACCGTACAAAACGGATGAGGCTCCTTTGATTACTTCTATCTGTTCGATGTTTTCTAGAGGTACGGTGTTCCAGTTGATTTCTCCGGTTTTTGGATTTAGGGTGCTCATTCCGTCTACCAGAATCTGGCTGCGGGCACCTACTCCGTAGGTCCATCCGCTGCCGCCACGCATGGAAGGCTGTTTGTCCACAATGTCCACGCCGGGCAGCGTGCGGAGAGTAGAAGTGATATCCGTCGGTGCCTGACGGGCGATATCGCCTGCTTTCACCAAGTCCATGGATACGGTGACATTACTGAGCTTTTGCTCAAAGCGTCCGGCGCTTACCACTACCTCTTCCAGCAGCTTGGTACTTTCTTTCATGTACACGTCTTTAGTGATCACTTCACGTTTGCCGATAACAATGGGCATCAGAACGTCTTCGTAACCGATATAGCTGAACACAAGGTCGACACCTCCCTCCGGAAGTTTGATTTCATACGCTCCGTTTATATCGGACACGGTTCCCTGATTGCCGTGCAATTTATACGTTACTGCGGCGCCAACCAAAGGTTCATTGGTATTGGCGTCATATATATGCCCTTTCAATGTCTGGGCAAAACTATTCCCGAATCCGGCAAGGCAGATGAATAATGTCAGAATATATAGTTTCTTCATTGTTTCTGTAATTTATGTTTTTTCTTCTGGTGGAAAGTCTCATTCATTTTTGTCGGTCAGGTCGAGTCCCAAGTCCAGTTGGGTGATGATAGACCAGTTGTCATACAGTGGACCTAAATAGGAATTGTACAACATCGGACCGAAGTTAGGAATACCTTCCATCACTGGCTGAAGATGGGGGATGAAGGCTATGAGAGGACTCAGCGCTTCCCTGTTCAGATAGATATGCGTATGTCCGTTCTCCTTTTCTATCTGCATGGGGATACCTTCCTTTATCCATGAGAAGAACATCTGAAAACTTTGGTGATCCATATTGGCGATCATAGATAATAAAGAGTTGTCCAATGATTCGCTCACAACTCCCAGTAGAGTCTTCAGTAAGAAAGGATTGGATTTCAGGATAGCATCTGCAATGCCTGCTATCAGATGAGCATCGACCGTCTGTCCCTGCCCTTGCATGGCCAAGCTGATAATGCTTGGAAGGTTCAGTTTGACATAGAGAAGGTCATTTTTCAGATACCAGAAAGCCAGTCCCCGGGGAGAATCTGCATAATTGCGTCCTTGGGTTGCGGCAGTAATATCATCGGCAGACAATGTATTGAACATTAACTTCATCATAATGAAATTAATGACTTGTTGCTGGGATGCGGGATTATCCATGTCGATTTCGCTGAACTTCTGTTCCCCCAATTGCAGTTCGTCCGATGTATATTCGGCCGTAATGTTTCCGTCGGATTCCAGAGTGACACTTTTGAGTAATTGCGGCAGGAGGTATCCTCCCATGCCTTTTATAATAACGGATACGGTTGCGTACAAACTTCCCGCCTCCTTTACCATCTCTAAATCCATGTCGGTATAAAGGGCTGCTGTCAGTATCTGATTGTCCGACTCTCCCCATTCATATTCGCCGGTCGTCTGATTGCGTATGACATCTTTTCCTCTGCCGCGTGTCAGTTCGCTCATCTGATAAGTTTTTATCCATTGATTTTGCGGCATCGTTACATTCAAGTCCAGTTTCATCGTCTTCGGAGTAATGGAGCCGGCGTATTTCACGGTTGCTCCTGCGCCCGAAACTGTTTCTCCGCTGAACGTATAGTTGTCTTCCTGCTCTGATAAGTTTATCCGGAATGATGTCTCTTTTTCTCCCGGAATGATATCGTTTAATGTCAATGTTCCTTTTTTACTGTCTTCTGTCTGAAAGCTGACGGTTTTTCCGATTAACTTTTCTCCGCTGTAGGTCAGATCCAGAGTGGATGGTTTGATATACGAGCCATATTCCTGACTGAGTTCGCCTGGCCAGAACAGCTTGTCATTGTAGGTTTCTTCGCAAGATGTAAGGAAGAATGTTGTACAAGCTACATAAAATAGTTTTCGTAATGTTTTCATTCTCTTTTTTGTTTTTATTTCAACGTATTTATTAAAACATTGCAAATGTCGGTTAATATTGTTTCTACATCAAGCTCTATTCTTGGTATTCGATGTTCTATTTTAACTATTTTATATGCACGTGTATTTGAATAGATAACTGTAATGTTCTCTTTTAAATAATAGATGTTCTGTTTTTCATATTTTAATAAAGAACTTGGAGGAAATTCGAATGGAAAAAGATATCTTTGTGGAACTAAATTTCTTAATTATGATCATAGATGATGCTCTTCCCAAGTTTGACCTTCCGGTCGATTTTGTTACAGATGACAGCATAACCGGTGATATTCTGAATCAATACGGTCGTTTTCCCTGCCATATAAAGGCGGGAGTCTTTGTTCTTTGCACGCGGGGAACTGTACGTGCCACTATCAACCTGTCCGAGTATACCATTACCCATAATGACTTTGTGACTGTCCTCCCCGGATCATTCATACAGATTCACGAAGTATCTTCGGATACCCGTGTCTGCTTTGCGGGCTTTTCTTCGGAATTTATCTCCCGTGTAAGTTATGTAGAGACCTATCTGGATTTTCTCCCTATGATTTTGGACAATCCTATTATGGCATTACAGGAAGAGGTAGCGCAATTATACCGAAACGCTTTCAGCCTGCTTATCCGTGCCTATTCTTTACCGAACACACTGGATAACAAAGAAATATTAATGTCTATTTTTACTATATTCTTTCAGGGGGTGGGTGAGTTGTATAAACGCTGTAAGCCGACTACTAACGAACCTATCAAGCGGGAACATGAACTTTATCGCCAGTTTATCCAGTTGCTGATGACTCACTATACACAGGAACACGAAGTTTCTTTTTATGCGAAGAAGTGCGGAGTAACTCCGGCTCATTTTTCCGGTGCCATCCGTAAAGCCAGCGGGCATAGTCCACTGGCGATTATCACGGGAATTATTATCATGAATGCCAAGGCACAATTGAAGTCAACCCGATTGCCGGTGAAGGAAATTGCTTTTTCATTAGGATTTAATAATCTTTCCTTTTTTAATAAATATTTCCGTAAACATGTGAAAATGACTCCACAGGAATACAGGGAATGCTGAATGTTAACGATCGGATACATTTTTCGTTCATACGCAGTTTTCTTTCTGTGGAAAATAAAGGCAGTTTACCGATAAGAATACCCGATTCATTGATTTTTTTTCTTATTCTTCTCTTTCCGGCATATATTTGTAATTGCGCAATTATAATATGATAATAAAGGGAAATTATGAAAAAGAATGTACTATTTTTAATGTTGTCCTCCTTGCTGTTGTTGTCGGTAAGCTGTACGACGGATTCGACTGAGTTTGACGAGGGGAAATGGGGAGGCGGTTCGGATGAAGAAGGAGGCAGCCAGCCCAATCCTACTGTTCCTGAAGAATCGGATGATTTGCTGAATTTTACGATTGCTTTCGATGAAAGTGATCGGACAACTTACGGCAGTATGTCAGAGACTGTGGTGACGGATGAAAATGATGCGAATTATGATGATTTTATAGAAAACTCATCATTCACTTCTGTAGTTACTGTCAGTTATGACGGGGCCACGGCTACTGTCAGCAATGAAGTTGATGGGGTAAGTGTTTCGCAGAACGGAGCGCATATAGTAGTGAACTCTACGGTCAAGGGAATAGAGTATGTCTTGAAAGGTGCTACGACAGACGGTTCGTTTAAGGTATATAGTGAAAAGAAGTTCAAACTGTCATTGAGTGGAACGTCTATTCATAATCCTGTGGGTGCTGCCATTAATATTCAGTCATCGAAACGGGTATTTGTTGTCTGCGCGGAGGGTACGACCAATACACTGACCGACGGAACATCTTATACACTGACTGACGGAGAAGATATGAAGTCCTGTTTCTTTAGTGAAGGACAGCTGATATTCAGTGGAAGCGGTTCGCTGTCGGTAACCGGAAATTATAAACATGCGATAGTCAGTGACGAATACATACGTCTGCGTAGCGGATGCAATATCTCGGTACCTTCGGCAGTGAAAGATGGAATCCATACCAATGATGCCGTTATCATCGGCGGCGGAGTGTTGAATATCTCTTCTACGGAAGACGCCATCCAATGTGAAGACGGAGGAATCACGATGACAGGTGGTTTTGTCAAAGTTGCCACTACGGCTGATAAAGCGCATGGTTTTAAATCGGAGTTAGATGTGATAATCAGCGGAGGCGCTCTTCAGGCGGAAGTTACGGGAGCCGGTTCCAAAGGAATTTCGTGCAATGGAAACCTGACGGTTTCCGGAGGAAAGATAACCGCATTCACTTCTCAGAAACCTCTTTATGAAGATGATGATCTGAGTTCGTGTGCAGGAATCAAGTGTGATGGAGATATAGTAATTGAAGGAGGCGAAATAGCTCTTCAAAGTACGGGAGCTGCGGGCAAAGGTATGAATTGCGACGGTTCTATTACTATCCATGACGGTACGGTAAAAGTGATCACTACCGGTACACAGTATGTATACGGCAAGCTCGATTCATCAGCTAAAGCAATGAAAGCGGAAGGCGCATTGACCATCAACGGAGGAACGGTGCTGGTAAGAGCCACGGGAGGAGAGGGCAGCGAAGGTATTGAGAGTAAAAGTGTGCTGACCGTTAATGATGGTATGATTGCCGCTCTCTGTTACGACGATTGTATGAATGCGAGTAACAGTATTGTGATCAATGGCGGAAGTATTTATTGCTACAGTTCCGGCAATGACGGCATCGATTCCAATGGTACGCTGACCATTACCGGCGGAGTTGTGATCGCTTCAGGAACTACTTCGCCCGAAGACGGTTTCGATTGTGATCAGAATACGTTTAAAATTACCGGAGGAATTGTACTCGGCATAGGCGGGGGGACGAGTACTCCTACTTCAAGTGTGTGTACACAGCGCAGCGTTATTTATGGCGGTTCGGGATCGAACGGAGAAATTCTGAATATCCAGTCTGCGGATGGTACCAATGTTCTGACATATCAGATTCCCCGCAATTATTCCCAGATGACGTTGTTGTTCAGTAGCCCGAACCTGGCTTCGGGAGGCAGCTATACGATCTCCAAAGGCGGTTCTGTTTCGGGAGGCAGTGAGTTCTTCGGACTTTATACGGGAAGTTCTTATTCCGGTGGCACGCAGGCGGCTACCTTTACAGCCGGTTCAATGGTGACGCAGGTAGGAAATGTGAACTCCAATCCGGGTGGTGGTCAGCCCGGTGGAGGAGGACGCCCCGGAGGATGGTAAAATAGCAGTTTACCGTTGAAATAAGTCCTTTGGTCGATTATTTTTGTGGAGAAGAAGTAACGGTTCTATCTTTGTATCAGTAATTTGGAACAATGAAGCATGGAAAGACTGCGTAAACAACAATTGCTGGAGCAGAGCATTTATGGGGCTATCTGGACAGTTATTTTTCTTCTCCCACTGATAGGCGGATACTTTGCCGTCAGTGGTGGACTCGAAAAAGAAGAAATCCGTGTAATTGTTCATGATTCATGGTTGAGCATCCTTCCTTTTTTCGTCTTGTTTTTGTTGAATAATTATGGATTAGTTCCATATTTCCTGTTTAAGAAAAAGTACTGGCAATATATTATTTCTTTGGCTTTTCTAATCTCTACTGCTTGTTGGGTTATTCCCGGTCCCTCTATGCAGCGTTTTCCAAAGGAATTCAGATATGGCGATCTACGCAAGGGTAAAGGAAAAAGTCAGAGAGACCTGATTATTAAGATGAGAGAGAAGGCTCGACAGGAAGAGTCTGTTCATTGGGAAGCGCCTCAGGCAAACGATCCGGTTTTGGAAAAACCGCAACGACCGGGCGGCTTCCCTAAACCGACTCCTTATCCCATTCCTCCCTTCACCATCCGTTACCTTATTCATTGTGTAATTGCCTTTTTGATGGTAGGATTTAATATTGCCGTCAAACTGTTTTTTAAATCCTTTCGTGATGAAGAAATGCTGAAAGAACTGGAGCATCAGCGTTTACAGTCGGAATTGCAGTATCTGAAGTATCAGATAAACCCGCATTTCTTTATGAATACGCTGAATAATATTCACGCTTTGGTCGATATCGATACGGGGAAGGCAAAGAGTACGATTGTGGAACTTTCTAAGCTCATGCGCTATGTGCTTTATGAGGCCAGTAATAAAACCATTCTGCTTTCGCGCGAGGTTCAGTTTTTGGAGAATTATGTTACTTTGATGAGTTTGCGCTATCCTGAGAAAGTTTCTATTGAAAAGAATTTCCCTCTCGAAGTGCCCGAAGTTCAAATTCCTCCTTTACTTTTTATTTCTTTTGTGGAGAATGCTTTTAAACATGGAGTGAGCTACAGGAAAGAGTCATTTGTTCATGTTGTGATGCAACTGGAAGAAGGAAACCGCCTTGCTTTCAGATGTACCAATAGCACGGGGACTTCGTCTGACGAGCAACATCACGGCATCGGTCTGGAGAATATACGCAAACGGTTGCGGTTGTTGTTTGGTAATGATTACACTCTCTCCATTACTGAGGAAGATGATAAATTTGATGTCTTACTTATTATACCTTTATTATAATGAAATGTATAGCGATTGATGATGAACCTTTGGCATTGAAGCAATTGACGGATTATATATCCCGTGTTCCTTTTCTATCTTTAGTCAAGTCCTGTCAGGATGCTTTTGAGGCGATGAAGGTATTGGCAGACGAAGAGATTGACCTGATATTTGTGGATATCAATATGCCCGATTTGAATGGACTGGATTTTATCCGCTCTTTAATCAGCCGTCCGATGGTGGTCTTTACTACAGCTTATTCTGAATATGCGGTAGACGGTTTCAAACTGGATGCTGTCGATTATTTATTGAAGCCGTTTGAATTTCAGGATTTGCTGAAAGCGGCGGATAAGGCACGAAAACAGTACGAATACCGAATGTTGGAACAGCAGGGAGAACTGGGAAATAGTTCGCAGATTAAAGGAGATTCCTTGTTTGTAAAGAGTGACTACAAAGTGGTGCGCATTGATGTGAAAAATATCCGGTATATTGAAGGGATGAGCGAATACGTGCGTATCTTTATAGAAGGAGAGGATAAACCGGTCATAACCCTTGCCAGCCTTCAAAAAATGGAGGAACGGCTTCCAACGTATTTTATGCGGGTACATCGTTCTTACATTGTCAATCTGCGTAAGATAACCGAAGTTTCCCGGCTTCGTATTATCTTTGATAGAAATACATATATTCCTGTTGGTGATAATTATAAGGAGAGATTTGCGGAGCATATCAGTAAGCTGAGTTTCTCTTAGAATGTTTTTTATAATTACATTTTGTTACGTCTTATAATTGAATGATATTATGCTTGTTTTGAAAAAAATGAATATTCACATTCTCTTTACACATTGGTTTTTATCTGATTTCCCATTTCTCACCGAGGAACACCCTCTTGGTTTTAAAGGAACGGCCCGTTGGTTTTAAACCCAAAATAGGTATTTATAACCATTTGATATTCAATTTCTTATAAAAGTAAGCGTCTATTTTATAAATATCTGTGATTTTTATTGACAGATAATGCAGACTTCATGATCTAAACGATTTTTATGTGTATGAAATATGTTTATATTTTGATTAAGATGTCTAGTTCTGTACAGCATTGAACAAATTTATCCCTATCTTTGTCTTCTTAATATTTAGAGAATAGAAAAACAAAGAATACTGGAGAAAGTAGTGGGTAAGGGAACGACTTTCTCCCTGAACGTATCTTTGAGTATTATTTAAATCAGTAGAAAATGGGGAATTTAATTTCGTTTATGAAGGAAGTAGCCGATGGGCTGCGGGAAAGTGGGAATTATGGGACCGCCCATATTTACAGGAGTAGCCTGAGTGCAATCCTTGCCTTTCATGGAAGTGATAAGCTTCCTTTCCGGAAAGTAAGTCAGGAGTTTCTTAAAAGTTTCGAATCGTATCTGCGTGGCAGGAACTGTAGCTGGAATACAGTTTCCACTTATATGCGTACGTTGCGTGCAGTGTATAACCGTGCGGTCGACCGCCATCTTGCGCCTTATGTGCCTCATCACTTCCGGTATGTCTATACAGGAACGCGCGCGGACAGGAAACGTGCGCTGGATAAGGAAGACATGGAGCGTCTGATGAAGGAACTTCCGAAACAGCTGTGTCAGGACAACAAGGAACTACAGCGTACTCGTGGTCTTTTCTTTTTAATGTTTTTACTTCGTGGGATTCCTTTTGTGGATCTTGCCTATCTGAAAAAGCATGATATCGATGGGAATGTAATGACTTACCGCCGTCGAAAAACCGGCAGGTTATTAACAGTGACTCTTGTGCCGGAAGCCATGAAGCTGATCAAGCGGTATATGAATACAGATCCTGCTTCTCCCTATCTTTTTTCGCTGATCACCAGTGGAGAGGGAACGGAAGCTGCTTACAAGGAATATCAGCTGGCATTGCGCAACTTTAATTATCAATTAATGATTTTGAAACAAGTTTTGGGACTGACATCTGAAGTAAGCTCGTACACTGCCCGTCATACCTGGGCTACGATGGCATACTATTGTGAGGTACATCCCGGTGTTATTTCGGAAGCGATGGGGCATTCTTCCATCACCGTGACGGAAACGTATCTGAAACCTTTCAAGAATAAGAAAATTGATGAAGCGAATGTAGCGGTTATTTCTTCCTTGAAGAAGGTCTATCGTGCAGGTAAGCTATTGAATTAGAGAGCTGTTACTTTGTAGGTAACGGGAAGAAAAGACGCTGCAAATATGGGCATATTTTGGAAAACATGCAAACAAAAATGATATTTTTTCTGATAAACTACTAAAAAAAGGAAACACACTGAACAAAACTGCGGATTTTTTGAGAAGAACACGGCCTGGTCTTTAATTTTTGCAAAAGATTTCCCTCCCCTCTGCCATCGTCTAAGAGCAGGGGTTAAAAATATTCTTTACTTATTTAATGAATGTAGCTCGCAGACGCCTCTGTCGGGGTGGAAAAGTATGCTTTCCCGTTACCTACAAAGTAACGGAATACTAAATAATAAGAACAGTATTAGAAAGGGATTCAAAATGCGAGATTATTTACTTTTTTATTTTTTTAAATTTATAAATTTAAAGTTTTTCAATTATGAACAAAAAGTTTTTAAGTGTGATCCTGTTTGGAGCCTTGATGACGGTTTCTACGGGCACTTTTGTCTCTTGTAAGGATTATGATGATGACATTAATAATCTACAGGAGCAAATTGATGGTCAGAAGAATGATCTGAACAGCAAAATTACTGCTGTAGAAAGCTCAATCAGCAGTTTGCAGACTGCTCAGAGTAGCTTGCAGAGCGAGATTGCTGCTGCTAAGGATGAGGCTTCAAAAGCTGCACTTGCCGCACAAGAAGCTGCAATTGCAACAGCAAAAGCTGAATTGGAAAAGGTAAAAGCAGAATTGCAAGCGGCCGATAAGGCTGATATGGCAACAGTAGACGGGAAGCTGGCTGAAATATCCGGTCGTATCCAAACACTGGAACAATTCAAAACTACCACTGAAACAACTTTGGCAGCTTTAAGCGCAGCAGATACTAACTTGCAAAAAAGCATCACTACTCTGCAAGCTGATGTTCTTGCAAATGCAGAACAAATTGGTAGGAATAAAGCTGCCATCGAAGCTCAAATCGCAGCTTTGGAAGCATACAAGGGAACAAATGATGATGCCATTGCAGGTTTGAAGGCTGACTTGGAAAAGTTGCAGGCTGGTGAACTGACAGAAGCAATGGTTGCAAAAATTGCAGCACAAGTAACTGAAGTCGTAGGTGCTAAATTGGAATTGATTTCTGCTGCATTCAGTAAAGCAGTCACTCATGTAGAGTTGTGCGACTACACCTTTGGTGGTGGAAACGAGGACCATATTATAGCAGGTGCATCTTCAAGAATGGATTTGCGTACTACTCTGGCTGTAGAAGACCGCGTGTTCGGTAAGGGTAGCACTGATGAAGTAGAAGCTAAAGCTTACACCATTGCTAACCAAAAGGAGTTTAAGAAAGGCGAAAGAGCATTCTTGACTGATTCTGTATTGATCCGTGTATCTCCGACCAATGCAACCTTAACCGAAGGACAGATTTCATTCGTAAATTCGGCTCTTGGCAATTTGGACAAACTTGTTACTGTAGAGAAAGTAGAACAATTCAAAGGGACAGTTACACGTGGTATCTCTGCTAATGGATTGTGGAAAGTTGTCTTCAAACTGAACAAGGAAAACTATACCGAAGAAAACTACCTGAAAGCAGCTAAGTTTGACTATAAGAACGGTACTGCTGAAGACAGACTTGTAAAGGAATTGAAGAACATCAGATATGCAGTAGCCGTTACTGACAAACCGGGTGATGTAGAACGTAATGTAACCAGTGGATATGATTTGTTCTTAGGCTCTGATTACGAACCTCAATATCAATTGACCTTCAAGGTTAATGATAAGAATGTCAGTGCTCTCCGTAACCGTTTCCAACAAGCAGAAGATCAAACATATGTTGCTGACGCCAACAAAAAATTGCTTTACGACTACAAATGGAACGTTGACAATGGTGAGCGTGTAGAAAAGGATGGTTCTTATGAGTCTATTATTGATGCTACCTACAGTTCTGGTACGTGGAGAGATCAAGATCTTTGGTGGAACGGTGACAATCGTAACACTAAGTCTTTCTTCTCTACAAAAGTAGGTGAAAAATTTACAGTAGAATTGGATGGGTATGATGACGACCAGATCAGTGGTATCTACGGTTTCTATGTAGTACTTGATGAGCAGCGTGCTGTAGAAAGTGCTCCATCTGAAATCAGAGCATGGAACTCTTATGAATCAGATATCAAGGGCTTGAATACTATTACTACTAACAGTAAGATTGAGATGTCTATCGATACAGAAAAAGCAGATGGTGACATCATCGGTTTCCGTGTGTATGCTGTAAATCATGACGGTTCATTGGTTGACCCGGATGGTAAAGCATTCTATGTAGCAGTAGGTGACATTGATGCAATGACTACTACGTTGAAGGCTGATTATATTCCTGTATGGGATGCTACGGCTGGCGACTACAAACGCGTCGTTGAGTTCGCTTTGGATGAGGAAATTCAGCAAATGCTTGTAGATAAATATAATGAGGGTTATAGTTACTCTAGCTTGGTGGTTGATAAAGATAATAACCCGACTGCAACTACCGCATTCATTCGTCGTTTCAATTTTGACAATGACAAGGTGATGAATATAACATTAAGTAATTCTTTATCTCAATACAAGGATAATGGTACTTACAAGATGTACTTTAACATCCTCAACAAGAAGAAGGTAGTTGTCAAGAAAGTTGCCATCGAAATCACCAAGAAGCTGCCTGAATTCCCAGCTGCATTCTCTGCTAAAGCTAACCAATTTGATGCTGAAGGTGCAAAAGTTGTTGAAGTAACAGATGCTACTTGGAACTCTAACCCAGTTCACAATTTAGGTACAGCATTCAATGGCATCTCTGATCCTGACAATAGTATCATTGACCACAACTACACATTTACTTGTTCGGAAAAGAAGATTGTATTCAACTCAACTCTGAATGATAACAGATATGGATTCAAACTTGATGTAAATGATAAGGATGCAGCAGCAGATCTCTTTGCTGATAAGTCTGCAGGAAAGATCTACGACATCAACGTATCTTATATTTATAATAATGTATCTTCCGAGTCAGTTGACAATTCTTATACTGTAAAAGCTCCGGCAGCTAAGAATTTCAAATTGAGATTAGTATGTGGTGAAGGATTTACTTCTGAATGGAAAAACTTCGATGATAAGAAGAATCCAATTAAACAGGTATTGAAATATACGGATCGAGAAACGAAAGTTAAGCTTGCTGACATCTTGAAGTTTAAGAAAGGTGGTGTAGATTATACATCCACATTCTCTGCTGACAACATCAAAGAATGCCACTTAGCTTCTAACAGTGTAGACGATGAATACTTCACAGTAACATTTGATGCTGTAAATCAGGAATTTGTATTCACATCAAAACAGAGCGCTAACCCGCCGACTAGTGATGTAACTGCAACTCTGAAGTTTACTATGGTAGATAGCTTTGGACATGAAAATGCAGAAGAATATCCGTATTTCACTATTAAAGAAAAATAAGAGAAAACAGTTGAATGGTGGTATTTGTGAAAGTAGGCCATTCCTTTATAATCTTAACAGATCCCTTATATTTCCCTTAGTTACTACTTTTATGTAACATTCCCCACTAATTAAGGAGATGGTTAAGAATACAGAAGTCTGGACTTGTGAAAGTATAGCTTCTTATAATAATGAAGGACGTTCCATTGTATTCCCATGGAACGTCCTTTTTAATTTTTGAAATAATAGCGAATATGATGAATAAAAATATAATTCTATTGGTATTCCTCTTTATAAGTTCTTCCACTCTCTTTGCTCAACAAACTGGTAGTACGAATGAACGATCTCGTGTGAAAGAGGAAGGAAAAACTGTATTCAACCCGCATTGGTTTTTGTCAGTGCAGGGTGGGGCTGCTTATACCTTGGGTGAGGCTGATTTTGGAGACTTGCTCTCACCATCAGTTGCAGTAGCTCTTGGTTATAAGTTTACTCCTTTGTTTGGTCTCCGTGCTGCAGCGAGTGGCTGGCAGGCTAAAGGAAGCTGGGTAAATCCGACCACCACTTACTCATATAAGTATTTGCAAGGTAGTATAGATGCCATGCTCGATCTGAGTAATTTGTGTTGTGGCTTTCATCCCAAACGATTTTTCAATGCTTATCTTTTTCTTGGAGTAGGCTTGAATGGTGCTTTTGATAATGACGAAGCTGTAGACTTGGATGCAAATGGCTATAAACTGCATCACCTGTGGACAGGTAAGAAACTTTTTGTTGCGGGCCGTGGAGGTCTAGGCGCAGACTTCCGGCTGAATAATCATATAGCCATTAACCTGGAAGTAAATGCCAATATGCTATCTGATAAGTTCAACTCCAAACAAGGTCGTAATGCTGACTGGCAGTTCAATGCTTTGGCTGGTCTTGCCTTTACATTTGGAAAGAGCTCTAAAAAGACAGCTCCGGTTTATTATGAGCAGGAACAACCGACTGTAACAACCGTAGTGGAGCAACCTGCTTCAGCGCCCATAGTGGAACAGCCGCAGCCTAAAGAAGAAAAGATCGCTAAAGAACCTTTGAAACAAAACGTCTTCTTTGCGTTGAACTCGGCACGTATTCAGACAGATCAACAATCTAAGATTGCTGCTCTAGTCGAATATATGGAGAAGAATCCCGCTGCCAAAGTGAATGTGACAGGTTATGCAGACAAGGAAACCGGTAATCCGGTAATTAATCTGAAACTGTCCGAAGCTCGTGCAAAGAATGTTGCCGAAGCATTGAAGGCAAAAGGTATTTCATCTGATCGGATTGCAATTGATTTTAAAGGCGATACAGTACAACCTTATTCCACTCCAAAGGAAAATCGTGTCAGTATCTGTATTGCAGAATAATATTTCCCCGTTCTTATGTGAGATGCAGTTTTTCCCTGTTAGCCTCTTCATAAGAGGAAATCTCACAGTAAGAATATATGGAAGCTGATGCTTGTGAAAGTGTGGACTTCTATATTCCCTTTTTCACTTGAATGTGAATAAATAGTTGAAAGTGTGGCAAATGAAAGTCCTGTGCTTGTGAAAGTATACCTTTTAATATTTGCCACCAAGAGGATGCCTCCTTTATTCCCCACAGGCATCCTCTTTTTTATTCATTCCTTTGGATCTTCAAAAGCTATCTTTATGATTGCTAAAGCATAGCTTTAAGTGGCCATGCGGGAGATGTTACGAACATTCTTTATGATATACAGAACAATAATATCGTTATATTTGTATGTCATTATTTCGGGCAATGGAAAGCGAAAGGCTCTGTTTCAAGAGGAATTTTGGGAAAAGGGAATAACTTCTTGGGAACCACCTTTTAAAGTATTATTTAAATCAATAGACGATGGGGAATTTAATTTCATTTATGAAGGGAGTAGCCGATGGGCTACGGGAAAGTGGGAATTATGGGACCGCCCATATTTACAGGAGTAGCTTGAATGCCTGGCTTGCATTCCATGGGAGTGATAATCTTCCTTTTCGGAGGATGCAGGATTTTCTTCTGGCTATAGATGCATATTCTGCTGCTTGTACGGATAAGCCAGTGGAACAGATAAAATCCGGATTCTCGGAATTACTAAAGAGATATATCGAGATGAATAATGACAATGTAATTGGTACTTATATTCAGACAGTTTACCGGTCATCACTATAATACGAAAAATATTCTTTTTCATTTCTATAACAAATAAGATATACGAATACAGAGATAATTAAATAAACAAGAGCTCAATCATAATAATCCTTCTCCTGATATCTTCCGGATTAATGCACTACTTCTTTATGAAGGGGATATCCATAAGACGAGAAACAAAGATGCGCCCTTGCGAAAGTCCGGATTTTTGTATTATTATGTTTCTAAGGACGTTCCTGTTCCCACATTTCCCCTTTTTCCCCAGGAACGTCCTTTTTTATCTGTTTTCCTTTTTGTTATTTTCCAATTACACGGATGTGAATACAGGTGTAAGTGTTCAGCCATAAAAGAAGCCTCAGAAGTAATTATTGACTTCTGAGGCTTTTTTATATAAAGGAGGAATTTCTTTTATTTAATTCCCAACTTTTTAGCTATATCTTTAGGAAGTGCATCTTTGTGTACCAGAATATTCATTGTTTTGTAAGCAACGAATGCTTTGGATGCATACCAGATACCTTTGTACTTACCACTTGTACCCCAAGAGTTCTTTACCATGAAGTATTCTTTTCCGTTCTGGTCTTTGGCGATACCGTAGATTACCATTCCGTGGTCATCTGTAGTTTCCCAGTTGTCGAAAGCAGTCTGGCGCATTTCCTGAGTGATTTCCATTTCCGGAAGCGGTTTGGAAGTCAGTTCTTTGCGTTTATCGGCAGCAGTCAGACCTGTCCAGCGAGCCATATCCGAGCCGGTAAGTTCTGCACCTTTAGCAGCATCCGGCATTACGGCAACACCGTCACGGGTGAAACCTTGTTCGCTGACGTCACTACCCCATGCAAATGTATATCCTTGCTTTACAGCGTTGTCCATTACAGCCATGAACTCGTCAAGCGGAAGATTGTAGGACAGACCATTACGCCAGTTGTCCTGAATCTCGATAGCGAATTGAGAATAGAAAGGATGGTGTGTATATGAAGTCAGTGATACATAATCTTCAGCTTTCAGTCCGAGTGATTCAGCGAAAGTCTTCGGAGTATATTCCTTGCCTTTGTAAGTGAAGTTCTCCGGGCACGCTCCCAAATAAGTATCGTAGATGGCGCTAAGGCCTTTCTTCCATACCGGAGTCAGTTTAGTGAGTTTACCTTTGGCGATCGCATTGATGTATCCTTCTGCAACAGCGTCCAGTTCATTGTGTACCGGCAGTGTATCACCATACATGATACCCGGCATTGCTTCTTGCGGAACCAGTCCATAATTCTTCATACAATAGATGATGTCATAGAAACTTCCGCCGGGAGAGAAAGAACTGTCGCCATGATAGCGTACATAGTTTGTTCCGCGGTCTTCCATTGTTTTGTGTACAACGAACATTTCCGAAAGGTCGTATTCGCCTTTACCCAAACGTAGTAGTTCTGATTCCAGGAATCCCAAAGCGGAGAAACTCCAGCAAGTGCTCGAACGATTCTGGTTCTTGATAGAAGTAATCGGATTTTCTTTCACTGTTGTGAAAACGAAGCCCTCTTCGGGTTTTGCGTCTTGTGCCATTGCGCTCAGGCTGAACAAGCCTAAGGCAGCGATAAGGATACTCTTTTTCATTCTGATGAAATTAATATTAAATTGTTTTGGTTACAAAGATATGGATTCCTTGGAGGAATTCCATATTCTTGCATAGATTTTGCATAAAAAAAGAGTAGAAAATGCTGTATCCCACCTTCTTTACTATACAAAAAGAGGAAAAGGCAATCGTATGTGATCACCTTTTCCTCTTTCTACATTTATTTTATTTTGATCCCGAGACTTTCTAAATCATCTAGAGTAACAGTATAATTCTCTCCGCTTTTCATCCGTTTCATTACTAACTGTCCGACTTGTTCGGCATCCCTTTTCTCCATGAAAGGTTTTTTACCGGAAATACTGGGTATGAAAGGCTGAAAAATCGTTATATGATTATTGTGAGATATTTGATAGCCGTATCCTCCGTTTACCTCAATCACTTCCATTGAAAAAGAAGAGGCAGAAGAATCTGTTTTAGAAAAAGATGTTTTGGAAAAAGACAGACAAGCGATTACTATCAATATTCCTGCAACAGAGCATCCGAGTATCTTTCTCTTAGTCATTCTCTTCCCATTCATATGGATGTAACTCCCATGTATCGTCATAATAATAGCTGCTGCTGCCTCCGGTAGTGATAATACCTCGTCTGCCGGTAGCGAAACAAACCGCTTTGATGCGTGAACTTCCTTCGAAAGGAGTGTAGTCAAAATCATCTTCCGTTTCACTGCTGCGCCATAAGTCTTTAGCAGGATCGTATATCCAGTAATTACTTCGGAAACTACCGGAGGCTGTTTGCCCTAAAGTGATGTATGCCTGATCGTCTATGACAAAAGCACAGCCGTAGGTACGGGTGATTGATTTGTAATCGTCATCGTAATCGTCACTGCTCTGGTCTGTAATGTCCCGGAGACGTACCCATTTGTTCTCTTCACTTTTGCTGGGATCGAACTTCCAGAAGTCATCGACATCCTTACCATTATTTGTTCCTCCGACAATGTAGGCGACATTATCGATAATAAAGGAGAGTCCGCCGGTTCTTTTCTGACCGCCGAATCCGTTGACGATAGTCCATTGGTTGCCGGAAGCGGCTGTCGGATCAAAGCGGTAAAAGTCCTTGGTCTGTTTATCATCTTTAGACTGACCGGTGCCTACATAACCGTAATTACCGATAGCGAAGGCTATGGCGTTGATCCGGGCATCTCCGGGGTAGTCATCCATCTGTTTCCAGGTGTCCGTTGCCGGTTCATATTCCCACGTATCTTTTAAATATGCATATCCTCCGGTATGTAATGGATCGTCGTCTCTGTATACGGTATATCCCGTAGTCACATATCCTTTGGAGTTGATCGCAAATCCGACAGCCCCGTTCCGGGCCGCCGCCTCTTCGGGAAGGTCGGCACATTGCGTCCACCAGTCGTTATCAATATTATATTCCCAACAGTCTCTTTCCCGTTGGTCTTTTCCCCGATATCCACCGCACAAATATCCCCGGTTATCTATCACAAATCCGGCTGCGTCCTCTCTTGCCCTTCCATCGAAATCAGAACGGCGATACCACACACCTAATGTGTCGTCATCATCATCTGAACATGAGAACATGGATAGCATAGCTATTGACACTAATAACAGTTGTAGTTTTTTCATTATTTCCATTCGTTTTATTACGTTTTAAACTTGGGGCAAATGTAGTTATCAATGCGGTTGAAGAAAAAAGATATCGACAAATAGCCCTATTTTCTCTATCGAACAAAACCGAGTCTATAAATAGCGGGAAATAGTCGATTAATTTTGGGGATGCTTTCCTAAAGGGGTTCCTTTGCAACTCAAAAATAATATTCATTATGAGACTATTCATTACACTTTTTTATTCATTACTCTTATTTTGTACAATATTCTCCTGTAGGGATGAATCTTCTTCCATTGGAAGTAAATGGGTAGAGAGTTCTTTTATAAATGTAGTGACAGATACATGTATGGTGACTCTGAGCACATTATTAGCCGATTCTCTGGCAACTTCGGGAGATACGATCTGTCAGATCGGGCGATTTAAGGATGATCTTTACGGAGAAATAAAAACTTCGTTTTATGCAGAATATCAAGTACCTTCTCATTCACTTAATGAGACTACTGACTATCAGTTTGACTCTATCACGTTCAAATGGTATACTTCCGGGGATTATCTGGGGGATACACTGGTCTATCATCGTATTGACTTATATAGTTTATCGCAAGGACTCTCTCTGGAAGATAACGGTTACCTGTTTAATAAGACCAACGTTAGCTATAATCAGAATAATCATCTTGGTTCTGTTTCTATACGTCCTACACCCGGCTATCGGAACGAGTTACATGAAACGCGCCTGCCTGACGAATGGGGAAAGAAGTGGTTTAATTTAATGCTGGAAGATGATGAATGTATGGAGTCTCAGGATCGTTTCCGGGCTTTCTTCAAAGGAATAGCTTTTATTCCCGATGAAAACGGGACGTGCATTAACGGCTTTCAGGTGAACGATTCGAGTTTTTGTATTACCCTTTATTATCATGAACTGAAAGAGAAGCCTACGGAACAGACCTTAGTGTTCAATGCCAGCACTTCACTGAACTACACCAAGGTGGAACATGACCGTACTAATACTCCTTTGGAGAATCTCAAGGCAGGAACAGATTATGAACTGCCTTCTTCCGAGAGCGAACATCAGGTGTATCTGCAAGGGCTGACCGGTATGTATATCAATGTCGAATTTCCCTATCTGAATAATCTGAATCAGACCGGAAGGCTTGTTTCCATTGAAAGTGCAGTACTCAAGCTATATCCTATCAAAGGTACGTATAACGGAAAGTATCCATTACCGAAATCGTTGTCTCTTTATACGGCAGACCAGAATAACGCCACTCAGAGTGTCATTACTGACATCTCGGGAAATACCGTACAAACGGGAAGCCTGGTGGAAGATAATGTCTATTATGAAGATACTCACTATTCGTTTGATATCACCTCGTTTATTCAGAATAATCTGGGGACAGCGGGGGAGAGCCGTGAGAAACTGCAAATATTCCTCTCTGACAATGCTTTTTATAATACCGTTCAGGGAGTGGTGCTGGGAGATAGCAAACACCCTGTGAATGACCATGATAATAATGTATCACTCACTATTTATTATAAGACATATACGAAATGAAAAGAAGAGTTTTATCTATCCTTATACTAGGTGCGAACTTATTGAATGTAGCTGCCCAAAATATGACGAGTTCTCCGGTTTCCATGTTCGGACTCGGTGAATTGTCCACCGGAGAAGGCGGAATTTATTCCGGTTTGGGTGGAGTCGGCATTGCATTGCGTGGAGAAAATGTGATTAATAGTGCCAATCCGGCTTCTTTAACGGGATTATTGCCGCAGTATTTCTTTTTCGATTTGGGTGTCAGCGGGTCTTATCTGAAATATTCACAGTCAGGAGCGAGCAATCATTCTCTGAATGGTAATCTTAATAATTTGGCTGTTGGATTCCGTATAGCCCCCCGTTGGTATGGAGCTATTTTTATGGCTCCTGTCAGTAGTGTAGGGTATGCCATCTCGCTCGATCAGGATGTGGCGGGTACGGACGGAAGTACGGTGACTTCACTTTTCCAAGGTGAGGGAGGGTTATCCAAAATGGGTATCAGCGTTGCGCACGAACTGTGGAAAGGGCTTTCACTGGGTGCAAACTTTTCTTATGTGGGAGGAAGTATTTCACAAACAGAAACTCAAGGGAGTGCAACAGAAAGTAATAGTTCGCATAAACATACGATTTATGCCGATTTCGGATTACAGTATACCTATAAGTTGGATCATTACCGTTCGGCGGTAGCAGGAGTCGTATATGGATATTCTCAAGACTTGATGCAGGATAATGATCATGTGGTGAGCAGTAGCAGTTCCAGCGGAAGCATTGAAGAAAAAGGAAAAAAGTATCGTACTTGTTTGCCGCAGTTTATCGGATTCGGAGCGTCTTATACTACGTTGCGCTGGATGGCTTCCATCGACTATAAATTTGTTGACTGGAGCCGGCTGGAGTCTTCGCATTCCAGTATAAGTTTTCGTAATCAACATCGTTTGATGTTGGGAGGCAGCTATACATTGGGGAACCCTTATAGTAAACCGGTACGCTTATTGCTTGGAGCAGGTATGGGCAACTCATATATTTCAGTGCATGATAAGACGACAACGAATTATTATCTGAGTACCGGACTTAATTTTGAGTTTCGTAGCCGCAGTACGCTTTCTTTAGGAGTGAAATATACAGATCAACTGAAGGTGAATTCGGGGAGATTTAAAGAGCAGAAACTTTCTTTTTTTCTGAATCTGACTTTCTCGGAAAAGACTTATAAGGCAAAATTGAAGTAACTGGCGGGGTGTTTTCTTTATCTGGCGGATAGGGAGAGCATTTATAATATAGAAAAGGGTACCCTCAGCGGTACCCTTTTCTATTATTTATTGCCTTTCGGTGTCACTACATAGTCTTCTTTTATAAACTCATCATAAACCCGTTTAGGATGATCGAATGCTGCGGTTCCATTCCTCTGTTCGTTGAAGTTTTCCCGGCGGAATTGTTTCAGCTTCAGGTTGTCTTCGGCATATTCTCTTAACTTCTTATGTTCACGTCCATAAAGTGAACTTTCAGTAACATCAGAATCAAGCAGGCTTTCTTTAGGAGTGATGGTGGGCAGGAGCACTTGTTCCAATAGTCCACGATAGGCACCGTTATATTCACACCAGACAAGATCGTTGGCAACGAATATACGATAGAAGTACTTTGACCATGCGGTTTTGATTTCGATGGATTGAGCGTAAATCTCAATCGTTGCTTCTGAACCATACGCTTGGTCACGGATCACGACGGTCGTCCGACCGCTGATTTCTTCCTTCACGGAAGTTTGCCATTTGTCAGAATGCAGGATTTCCTCAATGAGTTCCGGCAACTTTTCTTTAATTTCAAACTGTATTCTCATGGTGCTTGCCTGCGGGCAGGACTTTTTTTGAATTTCCTACTTAAAACAATTAAGCTAGCCTAAAGTTACATAGATTGAAGCAAAAAAACAAGATTTTGTTTGAATATTTACTATTTTTGCCAAACTATCTGCCTTTTTCGTTTGTTTTTATTATAATTATGCAACAAATAGCAAAAAAACAAGTTTATGCAGAATAAAGCCCGGAAGAATTATATTATTTATGTACTTATGCTCCTTCTGTTTGGAGGGTTGATTTATGTTGCTATTGAAGAGGGCGACAGGTTTTCACATCATGCTGCGAACACGTTAAACACGGTACAAGACGGGCCTTTTGCCATGTTTCTACAATTTATGCAAGATAATCTGCATCATCCGCTGACGACGTTACTTATTCAGATTATTGCCGTGTTGTTGATGGTGCGTCTTTTCGGTTATTTGTTTAGTCTTATCGGGCAGCCGGGGGTGATTGGAGAAATCGTAGCCGGTATTGTCTTGGGGCCTTCTGTTTTGGGGCTTTTTTTCCCGGAAGCTTTTCATTTCCTGTTCCCTGTCCATTCACTGACCAATCTTGAATTGCTGAGTCAGGTCGGACTGATCCTTTTCATGTTTGTTATCGGTATGGAACTGGACTTCAGTGTGCTGAAAAATAAGATAAATGAAACGCTGGTGATCAGTCATGCCGGTATTTTAGTACCTTTCTTTCTGGGTATCCTGTCTTCTTACTGGATTTACGAAACGTATGCCGCCGATCATACTCCCTTTCTGCCTTTTGCCTTGTTTATAGGCATCTCCATGAGTATTACCGCTTTCCCCGTGCTGGCGCGTATCATTCAGGAACGAAATATGACCAAAACTCCTTTGGGGACTCTTGCGATTGCTTCTGCTGCCAATGATGATGTGACTGCCTGGTGTTTGCTGGCTGTTGTTATTGCTATTTCAAAGGCAGGTAGCTTTGCCAGTGCTCTCTATTCTGTGGGATTGGCTGTAGCGTATATTGCAGTCATGTTTTTGGTTGTGCGTCCGTTTCTGAAAAAGGTGGGAGAGGTGTATGCCAATAAGGAGGCGATCAATAAAACGTTTGTGGCATTTATCCTGTTGATTCTGATCATTTCTTCCTGTCTGACAGAGATTATCGGTATTCATGCTTTGTTCGGAGCGTTTATGGCAGGAGTGGTGATGCCGTCGAATCTGGGTTTCCGAAAGGTGATGATGGAAAAGGTAGAAGACATTTCTTTGGTTTTCTTCCTACCGTTATTCTTTGCTTTCACAGGTTTGCGTACGGAGATAGGTCTGATCAATAGTCCGGAGTTGTGGATGGTGTGTTTGCTGCTGGTGACAGTGGCCATAGTCGGTAAGCTCGGTGGCTGTGCCATAGCTGCCCGTCTGGTGGGTGAGTCATGGAAGGATAGTCTGACAGTGGGTACCTTAATGAATACGCGCGGATTGATGGAGTTGGTGGCATTGAATATTGGTTACGAAATGGGAGTTCTTCCCCCGTCTATTTTCGTAATTTTGGTCATTATGGCGCTAGTTACAACCTTTATGACCACTCCGCTGCTACATTTAGTCGAACGTTTCTTTGTACATCGGGAAGAAAAGTTATCTTTGAAGCGCAAACTTATATTTTGTTTTGGTCGCCCGGAGTCCGGGCGCAGTCTGCTTTCCATTTATGATTTGTTATTCGGGAAGCAGTTGAAGAAAGAACATGTGATTGCAGCGCATTATACAGTGGGTACGGATTTGAATCCGTTGGATGCCCAGCATTATGAAAGCGAAAGCTTTGCTTTACTCAACCAAAGAGCTGTCGAACTGAATATTCAGGTGGACAATCACTATCGGGTGACGGATAAGCTGGTACAGGAGATGATTCATTTTATTCGCAAAGAGCATCCTGATATGTTGCTTTTAGGAGCCGGTAGCCATTACCGTCCCGAAATGCCGGGAACTCCGGGAGCTATTTTATGGCTGACGCTCTTCCGTGATAAGATTGATGACATAATGGAACAGGTGAAATGTCCTGTTGCCGTATTTGTGAATCGTAATTATCGGGAAGGAGCACTGGTTAGCTTTGTTCTGGGAGGAATGATTGATGTATTCCTACTTTCGTATCTGAATATAATGTTGCAAAACGGTCATTCGGTGCGCCTTTTCCTTTTTGAAACGGACGATGAAGAGTTTCATCAGTGCATAGATGACTTGTTGGCTCATTATGCTGATCAGATAGTAGTGGTATGGTTTGCAGGAGTAGAAGAATTAGTAACCAAAGAGAGAGATGGATTGCTGGTAATGAGCCATCTTTCCTATACAAAATTATCCGAGGATGAGCTTGTGATGCGGGAATTGTCATCATTGCTGGTTATTCGTCGGAATAAGAATAAGGGAGAAAAAAATGAAAGACTTGAAATTGGATGAACATACGGGGTTAGTACTTGAAGGAGGCGGAATGCGGGGAGTATTCACTTGTGGGGTACTTGACTATTTAATGGATCATGATATTCGTTTTCCTTATGCGATCGGGGTATCGGCAGGAGCCTGTAACGGCTTGTCGTATGCATCCCGTCAGCGTGGTCGTGCCAAGTTCAGTAATATTGACCTGCTGGAGAAATACAATTATATCGGCCTGAAACATCTGCTCAGGAAGCGTAACATTCTCGACTTTGATTTACTTTTCAACGAATTTCCCGAACATATTCTTCCTTATGATTATGATACATACTTTGCTTCTCCCGAACGTTTCGTGATGGTAACCACGAATTGTATGACAGGAGAAGCCAACTATTTTGAAGAGAAACGGGATAAAAGCCGTGTGATTGATATTGTCCGGGCATCCAGTAGCCTGCCTTTTGTTTGTCCTGTCACTTATGTGGATGGTGTTCCGATGCTTGATGGGGGCATTGTAGACTCTATTCCCTTGCAGAGAGCTATTGCGGACGGTTACACCCGTAATGTGGTTATACTTACCCGTAATCGTGGTTACCGGAAAGACACGAAAGATATCCGTATTCCATCGTTTGTGTACCGGAAATATCCGAAGTTGCGTGAAGCATTGAGTCGTCGGTGTGCAGTTTACAATGAACAGCTGGAAATGGTGGAACAGATGGAAGATGAAGGAAAGATCATCGTTATCCGTCCGCAGAAACCGGTGATGGTGGACCGGATTGAACGGGATGTACAGAAACTGACGGAATTTTATGAGGAAGGATACGACTGCGCAAGAAATCTGTTTGAATTTTAAGTAAATAATGTGAATCAGCAGTTGAACCAAAACCGTACGATTTGTAATCAGATGTATGAAAGAAGCATGGAGGACTTGACAAACCGCTTTTTATGTTGTATATTTGTAAATAGAAACCGGAAGAAAATTCAATAACATTGATAATATAGACGAAAAATGAGCGATAATAAGTATTATATAATAACAGATTGCAGGCATTCCCACTTCGGGTAATGCTTGTCAGATAATCTGGTACAAGCTAAGGGCTGCGATTCTTTATGGGAATTGCGGCCCTTTTTGTTGCCTAAAATTGATATTTCTTGCAGCAAGTTCGAAATTCGAGTTTATAATAAACTTGGGGGACGTTTATAATAAACGGTGAAAGAATTTATTAATAAATGATCGGGAGTTACTGCATAATCAGTCAATGTCTTTCGTACAGATGTTGGTGCTGATGTTGAAAAGTTCTGTATCTTCTAAGTAAATCGATGAATTATCGCTACACTACTTCCTTTCTCTTTTTGTGTCATTGAACTGAGTTCCTTACGAGGTCAGGAGAAGAATAATCTTCGGACTTAATTCTTAGTTTCGCTTTATTAGCTATTAATGCGAATCGGCGGTTGATTCAAATCTGAATCGAAAACGAACAAAATCCAACTACTGATTCGCATAAATAATAAATGCCCTGTTTGGCTGATAGTCTGCACGAAGAATGCGGACTATATCTGTGATATTTATATATTTCTGTATAATATTTCTACGAATACTCTTCTTTTTCTTCAATTAATTCGATTTTAAGTCATTATTAATTCGTTTTTGTGGTATTTATTAAGGGATGCCCCTTTACTTTGCTGAAAAATATTTTTTGGCAGACGTAATAACATAACATGAAAAATAAAAGAATAACATGGTAAAAAGGTTTGATTGGTTGTTGGTGTGTTTATTGTTTTCAATAGGGGTGATGGCACAATCCGGTGGGAAACAGTATAATTCTTACAAAGGATTGGTCATGGCAGGTTATCAGGGGTGGTTCAACACCCCTGGTGACGGCTCGGGCCGTGGTTGGCATCATTATAATGGACGTAATGGTTTTCGTCCGGGGTCATGCTCGGTAGACCTTTGGCCTGAAGTGTCGGAGTATAAGAAACTCTATAAGACTGAGTTTTCCTTTGCTGACGGTAAACCGGCTTATGTTTTTTCTTCTCATGATGAATCTACGGTTGATGTACATTTTAAATGGATGCAGGAGTATGGACTGGACGGAGTATTTATGCAGCGTTTTATTACGGAGATACGGAACGAAAGCGGATTGAAACACTTTAATAAAGTACTGAATTCAGCGATGAAATTTGCCAATAAATACGAACGGGCTATCTGTGTGATGTACGACCTGAGCGGCATGCAACCGGGAGAAGAGCAGTTGTTGCTGAAAGACATAGCAGAAATAGCAGAACGCTATTCTTTAAAAGACCATGCAAAGAACCCCTCTTATCTGTATCACAATGGTAAACCGCTGGTTACGGTTTGGGGAGTCGGATTTAATGATAATCGTCGCTATGGGCTGAAAGAAGCCGCTCATATTATTGACGGCTTGAAGTCACAGGGATTCAGTGTGATGCTTGGAGTACCTACGCAGTGGCGTACACTGAATGGGGACACAGAATCAGATCCCCGCCTGCATGAGCTTATCCGAAAATGTGATATCATGATGCCTTGGTTTGTAGGGCGTTATAATGAAACGACTTATCCCAAGTATCAGAAACTGGTGGAAGAAGATATTCAGTGGGCAAAGAAGAATCAGGTAGATTATGCTCCGCTGGTCTTCCCCGGTTTCTCATGGGGAAATCTGAAGGGGAAAGATCATAATTCGTTTATTCCCCGCAATAAAGGTTCTTTCCTTTGGACGCAATTGATGGGAGCCATTCGGGCGGGTGCTGAAATGATCTACGTGGCTATGTTTGATGAAATAGATGAAGGGACGGCCATCTTTAAATGTGCTAAGAAGGTTCCCGTAGGTAAAAGTACATTTGTGCCCCTTGAAGAAGGCGTGGAAAGCGATCATTATTTGAAATTGGTGGGAGAAGCCGCTAAGATTTTAAGAAAGGAAAAAGCTGTGGCATTTAGTGCAAAGCTGGATACGAAAAGTCCGAATCCTTTTATTCGGCATATGTATACCGCTGACCCGTCAGCGCATGTATGGGAAGATGGCAGATTGTATGTGTACGCTTCTCATGACATTGCTCCTCCGCGTGGATGTGACTTGATGGACCGCTATCATGTATTCTCGACTGATGATATGATTAACTGGACGGATCATGGAGAAATCCTGAGTTCCGACCAAGTGCCGTGGGGACGGAAAGAAGGAGGTTTTATGTGGGCTCCGGATTGTGCTTACAGAAACGGCACCTACTATTTCTACTTCCCTCATCCCAGCGAAACAGACTGGAATGATAGCTGGGAGATCGGTGTAGCTACCAGTGACAAGCCTGCGGAGGGATTCAAAGTACAGGGATATATTGAGGGAATGGATCCGATGATCGATCCTTGTGTATTTGTGGACGATGACGGACAGGCCTATATCTACAATGGTGGCGGTGGTACCTGCAAAGGTGGCAAACTGAAAGATAATATGATAGAACTGGATGGGCCCATGCGGACTATGGAGGGACTTTCAGACTTCCACGAAGCGACCTGGATACATAAGTATAACGGAAAATATTACTTGTCTTATTCTGATAATCACGACGACGGAGAAAAGCATAACCGAATGTGTTATGCCATCAGTGATTCGCCTTTGGGGCCTTGGGAATACAAGGGAATTTACATGGAACCCACCGATAGTTATACCAACCACGGCTCTATTGTCGAGTTCAAGGGACAATGGTATTCTTTCTATCACAACAGTGCATTGTCCGGTCATGATTGGCTGCGCTCTATCTGTGTGGACAAACTGTACTACAATCCGGACGGCACTATAAAAATGGTGAAGCAAACTAAATAACAGATAGATCCATACACAGGCAATTGATAAATAGAATCCTTATAATAGTTGAAAAACGAACATAGCATGAAAAACAAAATGAAATGGATATTGGCAGTAGGGTTATTGTCATGTTCGGTAGCAATGGCACAGCAACAGAGTGATATATTATCGGTATCTGCTTCTGCAAATGCGGAAAATGCTGCTTTAGCCTTTGACAGGAATGTAAAAACGATGTGGACAATCCCTTCTCAGGCACTAAAGGCTGAACAATGGCTGATGTTTACCATTCAGCAGCCCGGAGATGTTTGTGAACTGGACCTTCAGATGCAGGGTATCAATAAGAATGAACTGAAAGAAGTACTGGATATCTTTGTCACTTATGACCCCATGAATCTGGGAACTCCCGTGAACTACCGGATCGAAGGGAGCGACAAACAGATGAAAGTCAAATTCACTCCTAAATACGGTGCACACGTCAAGCTGAATTTTAAGTCGGGAAAGTTGGATAAACCTTTCTCTCTGAAAGAAATTTCGGTTCTTGTGGCAGAAAAGGTATTGACGGACAGTCAGGGAAAAGTAACTGACCGTCGGTATATGGATGCGTCACTGCCAGTAGAAGAACGGGTGGAAAGTTTGTTGGCAGTGATGACGCCGGAGGATAAAATGGAACTGATCCGTGAAGGATGGGGCATTCCCGGTATTCCTCATTTGTACGTGCCTCCTATCACAAAGGTAGAAGCGGTGCATGGTTTCTCTTATGGTAGCGGTGCTACTATCTTCCCTCAGGCTTTGGCGATGGGAGCTACCTGGAACAGGAAGCTGACGGAAGAAGTGGCTATGGTGATCGGAGACGAGACAGTGGCTGCCAATACAAAACAGGCATGGTCGCCGGTGTTGGACGTTGCACAGGATGCACGTTGGGGGCGCTGTGAAGAAACCTTTGGAGAAGACCCTGTATTGGTGTCACAAATAGGAGGTGCATGGATCAAAGGATACCAGTCCAGAGGATTGTTTACTACTCCCAAGCATTTCGGTGGACATGGTGCCCCGTTGGGTGGACGTGACTCACATGATATAGGACTGTCCGAACGTGAAATGCGCGAGATTCATCTGGTTCCGTTCCGTCATGCGATCCGTAATTATGACTGCCAGTCTTTGATGATGGCCTATTCCGATTATATGGGAGTTCCGGTTGCCAAGAGCAAAGAACTGCTGCAACAGATATTGCGTCAGGAATGGGGATTCAATGGATTCATCGTCAGTGACTGTGGCGCTATCGGAAATCTGACAGCCCGTAAACATTACACGGCAAAAGATAAGATTGAAGCAGCCAATCAGGCATTGGCTGCCGGCATTGCGACCAATTGCGGTGATACTTACAATAATAAAGAAGTGATTCAGGCGGCAAAAGACGGTCGTATCAATATGGAAGATCTGGACAATGTATGCCGTACGATGCTGGGTACGATGTTCCGCAACGAACTCTTTGAAAAGAATCCTTGCAAACCACTGGACTGGAAGAAAATATACCCGGGATGGAACTCGGACAGCCATAAGGAAATGGCACGTCAGGCGGCACGTGAATCAATTGTAATGCTGGAAAACAAAGACAATCTTCTTCCTTTGTCAAAGACACTGCGTACGATTGCGGTACTGGGTCCCGGTGCAGATGACCTGCAGCCGGGCGATTACACTCCGAAATTGCTTCCGGGACAACTGAAATCGGTATTGACAGGTATCAAAGGCGCAGTGGGCAAGCAGACCAAAGTTCTTTATGAACAAGGATGTGACTTTACCAATCCGGACGAAACCAATATTCCGAAAGCTGTGAAGGCAGCTTCCCAATCAGATGTCGTGATTATGGTACTGGGTGACTGCTCTACCAGTGAAGCGACCAATGATGTCCGTAAGACATGTGGAGAAAATAACGACTGGGCGACTTTAATCCTTCCGGGCAAACAGCAGGAGTTGCTGGAAGCAGTCTGTGCAACCGGAAAACCGGTGATACTGATTCTTCAGGCAGGCCGTCCTTATGATATTCTGAAAGCATCCGAAATGTGCAAGGCTATCTTGGTAAACTGGTTGCCGGGACAAGAAGGTGGTCCGGCTATGGCAGATGTACTGTTTGGTGATTACAATCCTGCCGGTCGCCTGCCGATGACATTCCCGCGTCACGTAGGACAACTTCCTTTGTATTATAACTTCAAGACTTCAGGACGCCGTTACGAATATGTAGACATGGAATATTATCCTCTCTACCGCTTCGGATTCGGACTCAGCTACACTTCGTTCGAATATTCTAATCTGAAAATACAGGAAAAGGCGAATGGCAATGTGGAAGTTCAGGCTACAGTGAAGAACGTAGGAAGCCGTGCGGGTGATGAAGTCGCTCAGCTATATGTGACGGATATGTATGCCAGTGTGAAAACCCGTGTTATGGAATTGAAAGACTTTGCCCGTATTCATTTGCAGCCGGGAGAATCGAAGACTGTTTCGTTTGAAATGACTCCATATGATATTTCATTGCTCAATGACCGGATGGACAGAGTCGTGGAAAAAGGAGAGTTCAAAATCATGGTAGGCGGAATGAGTCCCGATTACGTAGCTAAAAATGAGATCAAACATAGTGTAGGCTATAGTGATAACAAGAAAGGCGTCACGGGAATGCTTAATTATACACATGAGTTTGGTGCCAATTTCGATCTTGCTGTGTCCAAGGTAGAAGAGAACCTTGTCAAGAATCAGAAGACAGTGTGGGTGAGTGTGAAAAATACAGGTACGTTGATGGATATCGGTAAGGTGGAAATGTTTGTGGATGGTAAGAAAGTGGGAGATGCCGTTCATTATGAACTGGGAGCAGGTGAAGAAAAACTGATTCCGTTCAAGCTGGCAAAAGAGAATAAGCAGCCTGTAGCGTTTACGACCAAATACAAGATGGTGTCTATGTAGTACTAATTTATTCCCCTAACTTTTAATACAATGAAACGACTTCTTTTCATATTATGGATATTCTTGTTGTCCGTAAGCTTTGGGCTGACAAAGATGAAAGCCGATGTACGGATGCCGCTGATCTTCGGTGATCACATGGTGTTGCAGCAAGACACAAAGATTGCCATCTTTGGATGGGCTGATGCCGGAGAAACTGTAGAGGTAGTCTTTGCCGGACAGAAAGTGAAAACTACTGCTGACACTGACGGAACATGGAGAGTGAACCTGAAACCGATAAAAACGAAGAAAGAAGGGCAGACTCTGACGATTGCCGGTAAGAACAAACTTGTCTACTCGGATGTGTTGGTAGGCGATGTATGGGTTGCTTCCGGACAATCGAATATGGAATGGGGAATAAAGGTAAGAAAAGAATATGCTGACGATATATCCGCTTCGGAAGATCCTTTGCTGCGTTTGTTCTTTGTTCCCAAGAACACGTCGTTAGAGCCATTGACCGATATTGAAGTTCCTCAGGGAACATCTAACCCCGAACGGGCTGCCAGATGGGTGCTTTGTACACCGGAGATGTTGGCTAAGATCAATGGACAGGGCTTTTCGGCGACAGCTTATTACTTTGCACGTGATATGCGTGCTGCAAACGGACGCCCGTTGGGAGTTATCCAGTCTGCATGGGGAGGTACGCGTGCAGAAGCCTGGACCAGTCTTTCCGGATTGAAACAAGAACCGGCTTTGGCTCACTATGTAGCTGCGTATGAGAAGAATGTGAAAGATAATCCGGAAATACTCGCCACTTATCCACAGAAGCAGAAAGAATTTGATGAAGCGGTAAGGGAATGGGATAAAACGGTAGGAAAAGAATGGAATCAGGCACAAAAAGAATGGGCGATAGCTGTGCAGGCAGCACAAGCAGCTGGAAAGCCGGCTCCTCCCAAACCACAGCCCAGCGTTCCCCGTCCGCCCAATCCGCGTAAACCGAATGGGGGAAATAATGGTCCGTCCAATCTGTTTAACGCAATGATTTCTCCTTTAATCCCTTTGAGTATAAAGGGAGTCATCTGGTATCAGGGAGAATTTAACTCCGGCGGCTCTGGAAAAGAATATGCTACCCTGTTCTCCCGGATGATTACGGATTGGAGAGAGAAATGGGGAATCGGTGATTTTCCTTTCGTATATGTGCAGCTTCCCAATTTCGAACCGGTAGATCCCGAGCCGTCTGTCGAAGGAAACGGCTGGCGCTGGGTACGGGAAGGACAGTTGAAGGCCTTGAATCTGCCCAACACGGCAATGGCTGTGACAATCGATGTAGGAGATCCTTTCGATTTGCATCCGGTAGATAAATACGATGTCGGACACCGGCTGGCTCTTGCTGCCCGAAAGCTGGCATACGGAGAGAAAATTGTCGGCATGGGACCTCTTTATAAAAAGATGTCTGTGAAAGGAAATAAGATCATTCTGGAGTTTACTAATCAGGGTAAAAAGTTGGTGATGGGAACTTCTCCGTACATCCCGGCAGGAAAACCGCCTCATCCGAAACCGACGAAGCTGACAGGCTTCGGCATTGCAGGAGCGGACCGTAAGTTTGTATGGGCGGATGCGGTGATTGAAGGAAATAAGGTGATTGTGTCCAGCAGTGAAGTGGCTGTACCTCTTGCCGTACGTTACGGATTTTCCAATAGCCCCCGTTGTAACCTGTATAACGAGAAAGGCTTGCCGGCATCTCCTTTCCGCACGGACAGCTGGGATAAATGATGGGGGAGAGTACGGGGCTTACCATGTTTGTTATTAAATAAGGTAGAAAAATGATCATGATGAAAAGGTATAAAAAGATTTTGTTGACAGGTGTGTTGTCAGCCTTGTCTTGTTCATTCGTTCACGCACAGGAGCTATACAAGAATGAAAATGCGCCTGTGCATGAACGGGTAATGGATTTGATTTCCCGTTTGACGGTGGAAGAGAAGATCAGTTTGCTTCGTGCCACTTCTCCCGGCATTCCCCGTTTGGGTATCGATAAATACTATCATGGCAATGAAGCATTGCATGGAGTAGTACGTCCCGGACGTTTCACCGTATTTCCACAAGCCATTGGACTGGCAGCAACCTGGAATCCGGAGTTGCAGAAAAGGGTAGCCACAGTGATCTCGGATGAGGCGCGTGCCCGTTGGAACGAGCTGGATCAGGGAAGAGAACAGAAAGAACAATTCAGCGATGTGCTGACTTTCTGGTCGCCTACCGTGAACATGGCACGCGACCCGCGTTGGGGACGAACACCGGAAACGTATGGAGAAGACCCTTTCCTGAGTGGAATAATGGGAACAGCCTTTGTGAACGGACTGCAAGGAGATGATCCGCATTACCTGAAAATCGTTTCTACTCCCAAGCATTTTGCCGCCAACAACGAAGAGCATAATCGCTTTGTCTGCAACCCGCAGATATCGGAGAAACAACTGCGTGAATATTATTTTCCTGCTTTCGAAATGTGTGTGAAGGAAGGAAAAGCCGCTTCCATCATGTCCGCCTATAATGCGCTGAATGATGTGCCCTGCACGCTGAATCCGTGGCTGCTGCAAAAGGTGTTGCGTCAGGACTGGGGATTTCAGGGATATGTCGTTTCCGATTGTGGCGGACCTGCCTTGCTGGTCAATGCCCATAAATATGTAAAGACGAAGGAGGCGGCTGCCACTTTATCCATCAAGGCGGGACTCGACCTTGAATGCGGTGACGATGTGTATGACGGCCCCTTATTGAATGCTTACAAACAATATATGGTATCGGATGCCGATATTGACTCCGCCGCCTATCATGTGCTGACGGCCCGCATGAAACTGGGACTTTTTGATAGCGGGGAACGAAATCCGTATACTAAAATCTCTCCGTCAGTGATCGGTTCGAAAGAACATCAGCAGATAGCTCTGGACGCTGCCCGCCAATGTGTCGTTTTACTGAAGAATCAGAAAAATAGGCTTCCGCTGAATGCTGACAAACTGAAATCAATCGCAGTAGTCGGCATCAATGCCGGCAAATGTGAGTTTGGCGATTACAGCGGCGCTCCGGTAGTAGAACCGGTTTCCATACTACAAGGTATCAGAAACAGGGTAGGCGATCGGGTGAAAGTCGTCTATGCTCCCTGGAAATCTGCTGCCGATGGGCTGGAACTTATTCAGGGAGAGAACTTCCCGGAAGGACTGCAAGCTGAATATTTTGACAATACCCGCCTCGAAGGCACCCCGAGAGTGCGTAAGGAGAGTTGGATCAACTTTGAACCTGCCAATCAGGCTCCCGATCCGTTCCTGCCTAAATCTCCGTTGTCTGTCCGTTGGACGGGAAAGTTGAAACCGACCGTTTCCGGTCGCTATACTTTCAGCTTTACATCCGATGACGGTTGCCGCCTGAGCATTAATAATCAGATGCTGATTGATGCATGGCAGGCACATGCCGTATCTACGGATTCCGCTTCCATTTATCTCGAAGCGGGAAAAGAATACCAGTTGAAAGCGGAATATTATGACAACCGGGATTATGCCATTGCAAAGTTGCAATGGAAAGTTCCGCAGATAGGCAAGGCAACTCGTCTCGATTTGTACGGAGAAGCCGGGAAAGCGGTTCGCGAATGTGAAACGGTAGTTGCTGTGATGGGTATCAATAAATCGATAGAGCGTGAAGGACAGGACCGGTATGATATTCAGCTTCCGGCGGATCAGAGAGAGTTTCTGCAGGAAATCTATAAAGTGAATCCCAACATAATTGTTGTTTTGGTAGCAGGCAGTTCATTGGCTATTAACTGGATGGACGAGCATATTCCTGCCATTGTGAATGCCTGGTATCCGGGTGAACAGGGAGGAACCGCCGTTGCCGAAGTATTGTTCGGTGATTATAATCCTGCCGGACGTCTGCCGCTCACCTACTACAAGTCTTTGGATGAACTGCCTCCGTTTGATGATTATGATATAACCAAAGGGCGTACTTATAAATATTTCAAAGGAGATGTCCTTTATCCGTTCGGCTATGGTCTGAGTTACTCTTCTTTTACATACAGCGATCTGCAAGTAAAAGACGGGGGCGGTGAAGTCACCGTTTCATTCCGGTTAAAAAATACCGGTAAGAGAAATGGCGATGAGGTTGCTCAGGTTTATGTGCGGATACCGGAGACCGGAGGAATTGTTCCTTTGAAAGAATTGAAGGGATTCCGTCGTGTTCCTTTGAAATCGGGAGAAAGCCGTCGGGTAGAGATTAAGTTGGACAAAGAGCAACTTCGCTATTGGGATGTAGAAAAAGGACAGTTTGTAGTACCGAAAGGGGCATTTGACGTTATGGTTGGTGCTTCTTCCAAAGATATTCGTCTGCAAACAGTCATTGATTTATAGACTTTATTTAAATTTGAACCAGAAAGAAGATTAAGATTACATTCACTGAGGTAATGCCTTCTGATTGCACAGTCTGTGTCACCCTATTGGCACAGTTGTGCCACCGCACTGGCACTGTTATGCCAAGCCTTTGGCACAGTTGTGCCAATAGGGTGGCACAAGCGTGACACAGTATGGGGCAATCTTAAGACATTACTTCTTAAAATTTAGTATTATGAGAAACAAGTATTTGCGTTTTGCAGATGTATTATTTCTACTTAGCTTTGTGGCAGGAACTACGATGATGGCTTGCTCCGAACAGCCTCATCAACCGACCTTGAAGGCAACTTATAATAAGCCTGCCAAAAACTGGGAAAGTGAAGCTCTGCCTATCGGTAACGGTTATATGGGAGCCATGATTTTTGGTGACGTCTACGTAGATGTCATCCAGACAAACGAACATACCTTGTGGTCGGGAGGCCCCGGTGAAGATCCGTCTTACAATGGAGGACATCTGAGAGCTCCGGAAGTGAACAAGGATTATCTCCACAAAGCGCGGGTGATGTTGCAACAGAAGATGAACGACTTTACCGCAGACCGTTCTGCATATATAGATGAAAATGGAAAACTGATTACCCATAACTACGATGGAGACGGTGACGGCACAGAATTGCGGAATCTGATTGATAATCTGGCTGGAACGAAGGAGCATTTCGGTTCTTTCCAGACATTGAGCAATATCATTGTAGAGGCTGTCAATCCGGGTATCCCTGTCTTGATAAAAGAAGCAGTGCAGACCAATTATGACAATACAAAGAATCAAAGTCAGTCGATAGGCAGCCTTTTCGATCAGAGCACTACCAGCAAATGGTTTGCCGATAACGACCGGTTCCCTAGCTTTGGAAGCCTGCCATGCGTTATCAAGTGGGCATATACCCATGCTCCCAAGGCTGTTTCCTATAGCCTGACCTCCGCCAATGATATGCCGGGCAGAGATCCGAAATCATGGAAACTCTACGGTTCGGCAGACGGAAAATCATACGACTTGCTGGATCAGCAGTCCGGTACTTTTTGGGGGGATGATAAGGACGGAAAGGGGAGCCGCAATAAGACCCTGTCTTTTCCTTTGAAGACGGACAAATACACCTTCTTCAAACTCGAAATCACAGAATTAATCGATAACAAACAGAAACCGCAATTGGCGGAACTCTCGATAGATGCCTCTACCGAACTGCCTTATTCCGACTATACCCGTACGCTCGATATAGATAATGCGATTCATACGGTAATGTATAAGGAGAATGGAATCACCTTTAAGCGCGAATATTTTATGAGTTATCCGGATAATGTAATGGTGATGCGTCTCACCTCAGATTCGAAGAAGGGAAAACTTTCACGCATCATTTCTCTTGAATCGCTGCATACCGATAAAACCATTACGGCAGACGGTCATACCATTACCATGACGGGGTATCCGACTCCGGTCAGCGGAGACAAGCGGGTAGGGGATGCCTGGAAGAATGGACTGAAATATGCGCAGCAACTGGTCGTGAAGAATAAAGGAGGAAAGATTTCGGTAGTGGACGGAACGAAGCTGAAAGTAGAGGATGCCGATGAAATAATCGTTCTGATGTCTGCCGCCACAAACTATGTACAGTGCATGGACGACTCCTACAATTATTTCTCTCAAGAAGATCCGTTGGAAAAAGTGCAGGCTACGCTGCATAAAGTAGCTGATAAGAAGTACACGGCTCTGTTGGCTACCCACCAGAAAGACTATCATTCGTTATACGACAGAATGCGACTGAATCTCGGTAACTTGCCGGAGGCACCTGTTGCCCCTACGGACAGTTTGCTGAAAGGTATGGACGAGAATACCAACTCGGAACAGGAAAACCAGTATCTTGAAATGCTGTATTTCCAGTTTGGCCGTTATCTTTTGATATCTTCTTCACGAGAAGGTTCTTTGCCCGCCAACTTGCAGGGAGTATGGGGTGAAAGGCTTTCCAATCCGTGGAATGCCGATTACCATACGAATATCAATATACAGATGAATTATTGGCCGACACAGCCTACCAATCTGAGTCCGTGTCATCTGCCTATGGTAGAGTATGTCCGAAGTCTGGTGCCTCGTGGAAAGTATACAGCGCAACAATATTATTGCAAACCCGATGGTGGCAATGTTCGCGGCTGGGTGACGCATCATGAGAATAATATTTGGGACAATACGGCTCCTGCCAAGAAAAGCACGCCCCATCATTTTCCGGCAGGGGCAATATGGATGTGTCAGGATATCTGGGAGTATTATCAGTTCAACCTTGATAAAGACTTCTTGAAAAAGTATTATGATACGATGCTCGATGCTGCTCTTTTCTGGGTAGACAATCTTTGGACAGACGAACGCGACGGTACACTGGTAGCAAACCCGTCCCACTCTCCCGAACATGGTGAGTTCTCACTGGGCTGTTCAACTTCGCAGGCTATGATTTGTGAAATGTTCGACATGATGATCAAAGCCAGCAAAGAACTGGGAAGGGACAAAGACCCTGAAATCATAGAGATAGCAACAGCTATGAGCAAACTCTCCGGACCGAAAATCGGTTTGGGCGGGCAGTTTATGGAATGGAAAGATGAAGTGACGAAGGATGTTACCGGAGATGGCGGACACAGGCATACGAATCATCTTTTCTGGTTGCATCCGGGTTCGCAGATTGTAATCGGAAGAAGCGAACAGGACGATAAATATGCAGATGCCATGAAAGTGACGCTGAATACACGCGGCGATGAAGGAACCGGGTGGAGCAAAGCATGGAAACTGAACTTCTGGGCACGTCTGCATGACGGCAACCGCTCTCATAAACTGTTGAGAAGTGCCATGAAACTGACTGTTCCCGGAAGCCATGTAGGCGGTGTATATACTAATTTGTTTGATGCGCATCCGCCTTTCCAAATCGATGGTAACTTTGGTTGTACGGCCGGTATCGCAGAAATGCTGATGCAAAGTCAGGGCGGATATATCGAATTGCTTCCCGCTTTGCCCGATGCATGGAAAAATGGCTCATTCAAAGGAATGAAAGCGAGAGGAAACTTTGAAGTAGATGCGGCATGGACTGACGGGAAGATAACAGCTATAGAGATTCTTTCTAATTCCGGTGCGGAATGTGTGATTAAATATCCGAATGCAAAGGAGCTGAACGTTTCTGGAGCAAAGGTAAAGGTACTTGCTGATGATCAAATCTCTTTTGCTACTGTGAAGGGTAAAACGTATATTATTAAAAACGTATCTTCTTTATAAAGAGAAAACTAAGTGTATAAGGAGGTAATGTAGTCTGTCCAGGGACAACTATTAACGACTGAAACCAAAAGGCAATTGATTCGCAATGAATCAGTTGCCTTTTGGTTTGAATCTATGTTCAATAGAATAAAGATGTGAATAGTTTGGATAAGGCTTGTTCTTTGGTTTGATTAAAAGTCGAAACTATCTTCATTGAGGTTGACTGAAAAAGCGGTAGTATCTACAATGGAGGTGACTAAAAGTCGGTAGTATCTTAACTCTCTTCGGGAAGGAGGAGTACCCGTAGGGGGAGGTGGTAGGTGAATGCACTCCTATTTCATTTACAATAAAATTAGGAATACACATCATTTTACCTACCACCTCGGTCTTCGACCACTCCTCCTTCCCGAAGGAGGAGAATGTGGATACTACCGACTTTTTAGTCAGTTCTCAATGAAGACACTAAGAATTCTACTGAATTGGGAAGTTTTTATTATTTCTTATCTTTTGTGAATTAACTCAGAGATTGCAGTTGTAAGAACATCTTTGCTAATAACTTCGATTATAATTAAAAACAAAACTGCCCGTCTCCTCTAATGGGAAGACGGGCAGGAAGAATGGAAAAACTCCACTCAATGATATCAATTACATACCTATTTCAATAATTCATTCACCATGTTTACCAGCAGTTTACCTGCTATCGGATCAGTGGTTGCCTTCTCTGTACATAAGGTTGAAACGAGAGACTTTCCTTTATTGTCGGCTATCTGTAGCAGCGTCAGTCCGCGCATAGATTCGATACGTGCGATACGTTCCTCCGGCTTACCACCGTCGATATAAGCATGGATCTTCATTTGGGCGGCGAGTTCCTTCACATTCTCATGGCGGACAGCTTTCAATGTAGCGGTGCAGGCTAGTGGAATTTCACGCTTGTTGTTATTGAAATAGCGTAATTCCAATGCACCGATTCCGTCGAATACAGGGGCATCATCCCGTTCCATCACCACAATGTCTCCCTCGGTGGGAATAATCCATCCGGTGATATATTCGGGATAGACTTTTTGTGCTGCCTCTTTGCTGTTCAGGAAGAGAATCCGACCGCCTTTTGACTGATATTCACGCAGTAATCTTGCTTCTTCATCGGTACATTCTTTCAAGCCCGATATAATGCAGAGATTAGCTTTTTGCTTGGCATTCAGTAGTTCCTTGATAGACGGTACTGTCTGGCAGGCGATGTTCAGGAAGTCAAGGGTAGCTTTCATATGATCCTTATCCAGTAAAAGAATCTTCTTGCTGGCTGTTACTTGACCGATATTCCATTCCTTGCGTGCCAGTAATAATCCGTATTCATTCTGCGATAAAGTGACTCCGCTTTCGGTGAGAGTGAGTTTCAGTTTTACATTAACCTTGTCTGCCGGTAAATTGGAAGGCATATGGATGTTCGGTTCGATGTATTTACGACCATAATATTCCACTGCCGGAAATTGTTCCGTGCCGGAAGCCAGTACCTTATTGGTTTCGTCTACAATGCTCCATGCCAGTGACATAGGCTTCAAGTCACGTCCTTCTTCATTGTCATTCACTACGTAGATACGTGTATGTAACTTCTCACCTGCATAAAGATTGCGTCCCCACAGTTCCGCACTGACAAGTACGGGCTGCATAGCACGTTGCATAGCGTAATAAGTGGGATACGGTTGTATATTCCGGTGATCATAGCATTGGCGGAACCAAGTCATATAGGCAAAGTGCATGATACCCGAAGCCTGTTCGTTGGTACGGCGGAGGGTTTCGGCCAACTCTCCTGTGATGAACGATTGTGTATTCAGGAAACTGGCGGGATTCCCCCAGTCATATGCTTCATATCCGATTAATGAATAGGGATTCTGATGAATCAGCTGATAAGAGCGGGTCGGATGACCGGTTTCAGCATTCGGATAACCCGTACTCATTTCCTGGCTGATCAACGGGCGTCCGGGAGTCTTGAATTGTTTCTGGAATTCTCCGTTGAAGAAGCGGAATACCGAATAGTCATACCAATTATAGTAGGCATGGTTGTCATCAATATCTCCGTCATCAACTGTTTTCAGAAAGTCATCACCAAAGCGTTTGCTAGCTTTGTTGTGGAGATAGTTGGAGTCGAAACATACAGGACGTGTAGGGTCAGTCTTTCTCATATCTTTCACCACATCGGATACGATGCGGAATTTTTGCTTGGCACGTTCCGTGTCGGCATCCAGATCGTAGAACTTCATTTCATTGTTCACAGTCCAGAAGAATATGGAAGGATGATTTCTGTACTTTTTCATCACGCGCAGCCATTCACTGCTCCAAAGATCGAGCACGCCTTTGTCCGGTATCGGGGTGGAGTGTATCATGAGCCACGACCAAGTGCCCTCAAAGCTGATAGCGATACCGTTGCGGTCTGCTGCCGACACCCAAAGTTCGTTCCAGGGGGTGGTATGTGTCCGGGTAGACTGTACATTCCCTTCTTTCATTAGCTTCATGAACTTGTCTGCAAGGAGCGAATCATTGGGACAGAGCGCAAAAGGAATATGGTTACCTCCACGCAGCCAATATTTGCGGCCGTTCAGATAAAGGAATCCATCTTTGCTTTCAAACGTGCGGAAACCCGAAGTTACGGTGATGCAGTCCGTCACTTTGTTTTTTCCTTCCGTCAGGCTCACGCGAAAATCATAAAGATTAGGAGTGGCAGGTTCCCAAAGTTTGGGTTTCAGTCCTTTGATATCACAGGTAAATGTTTCTTGTGCGCTTGTCGCTAATGAGAGTTTGCTACGTACAGGTGCACCGTACAGTGTTTCCCCCGTCTGTTTGTCTATAATATCTACACGGATATCGAAGTTTTTCTTTTTGGGCGCATGATTTTTGATGGTGACATCTATTGATGCACCGTCCAGAGCCGGCTTGATAAAGATATCTTCTACTTTCAGCGGGTTGCTGACAATGAGTTTCACGGGCTGCCATATACCGGCAGGGTTATCACCATAGAATCCATGAGGGATGTCTGTCAATACGGCTTTGTTGGCCTGTTGGTCGTTTTGGTTATCCTCCACTTCCTTGCGTACTGACGAATAGTAGTTTTCCATGGCGTCACTGGTTTGTGCGGCTTTTCCGTTGATGTCACGTGTCACTTTTACTGCGATCAGGTTGCGTCCCGGACGCAGGAATCGGGTGGCGTCTACTTGGAAATCACCGAACATACCGATGTTGGAACCTGCCGATTCGCCATTAATATATACTTCCGCCATTTTGGATACGGCGTCGAATGAAAGAGTCAGCTGTTTTCCCTTCACGTCGGCGGGCAGTTCCAGCCATTGGCGATACCAGGCAGCACCGGTTTTCCGGTAGTTGAACGTATAGTTCTCGCATCGGTCGGTTTCTTGTTGGTAGTAAGTGTCCGATACCCCTTTATGTTGCGGACCGGTGGGCGATGGCATGGTTTCTCCATGCAGCCAGATACGGATAGGGTTCCAGAAAGCGGGAACAGGCATTATATGCCAGTCGTTGTCGTTAGTCTGCATGGAGATGGCCTTCGTCTTATCGTTCAGTTGGTAGTCGGGCATGAACAGCCAGTTTCCGTCCAGCGATAGTTCGGTGCGGTCGGCAGTTAGTTTATCCAGTTTGACCGAGGTGTATTGCGCCCGCTCTTCGCGGCGTATCTTTTCCTTTTCCTGTGTGGTGAGTGCCATACGATACTCCTGAACCTTGACATCTTTGAGAGCGTCTTCTGCCAATGGGGTGACAGTGAGGTCATCAAATTCCGTATCTATCCATCCGCCTCCCAGTGCTACTTCACCGGTAGGAGCCAGGTTGCTGTTTTTGTCCTCCAAATCAATGTGAGGAAGCTTTTCGTCGTTTACAAAAACCCGGATACGGTTACCGCATACTTCCACTTTCACTTTGTACCACTCTCCCGGCACGGGGTGAAAGCCCAGCGGACGGACTCCCATGAATTCGTCTGTACCCATATATCCGGTACGCATCAAGTAGAGATCGTCTTGCAACCCGCCTTTGATACCTACCACATAACGGTCAAAACGGTTATGTGTACGGAAGCCTGCCCATATCTGTACCTGTTCGGCGTCTTTCGGGGCACGTGCCTTGAAGGACAGGGTATAATCTTTCCACTCAGGATTGCCGAAAAGGGCATAAGCGCTGCGCGAATGAAATACTCCGTCGTTCACCCGACAGACACCACGTCCCACCATATTCAGTGGTTGGGAGGCATTGGAGAAATCATTGCTCCATACGGTTTGATCTTGGGCTTGCGTTGTCAGACCGGACAGGCTACAGGCGCAAGCTAAAAATACTTTGCTAATTTGTTTCATGATATGATTTTGTAGTTTTAAAGTTCATTGTATTTAAGTTTATGATTTGGCAAAGACTGTAATTCACGGGTTGATCACGAAAAATGATGTGGCAAATATAGAGACAGATAGTTAAGTGAGAGCTTAATTTTCGCTTAATTGATTATTAAATATCCCTTAAATGTAGAATTTATGCAAATAAGTATGCTGAAGAGGGGATAAAAGTTAGCTGTAGTTATAAATATTCCTGTTATTCCTTATTATATAGGAAACTTATATTATATGAGAAATAGGGAATAGTACAACTTAAAGCTTATATCATGGGGAGCGCTTTGAAAATCTATCAGGAATAACGCCATTGTAATACTAAAAATCCACATCTTATATAATCGGATAAGTCACTAATTGGATATCTCCTAATTTGTGTTATGTTTGTATAGTATTTGCCTTATTTACCTTTTTAGCCTTTCTACTTGAAATATTCTTCTTTTTGCAGGAAGTGAATACTCATTTAGATAAAGAAATAGGGTGTGGACAGCATACTACAGGATATAAAACTTCCCCCTTTTCCTGAAATTAATACCTAAGATTGCGAAAAATTATAAGAAGATAGTATTAGTTTTAAAATTAATTAGAAATTAATCAGAGTTTAATCGTATTTTATAAAAAATCTTAAGCAGGCTCTTGTTACTTTGCATCAGAACTCAAAAATAACCTTAAATATTAAGTTTGTTCAGTCGACGCTTTCTTAAATAATAGATAAAAAGGGTGTTTTCGAGGTGTAACAAATAGCAAATGTATAATATAAAAAAGAGACCGTGAAAAATTATTTGAAAATCACGATGGGGCTTGTATTAGCTTCCATGATTGTTAGCTGTTCTGATGAGGACAATACTATTGTTCCTGATACTAATCCGGACCCGGTTATACCGACAGAAGGGACGTTCATACTTCCTGCTCCTGCGGTAGAGAGTAATATTCCCGAACATAGTTTTTTGATGGGGGCGCTGTTCAGCTATCAGAAGAATCTCCGCAATGGAGAAGATGCTGCCAGTGGCGGGACTAGTTCTACTACCTTTTATAATAAGCCGCTTTTCGAAGTGAAGTCTTTTGGTGCTACGGAAACAGAGTGGTGGGATAACTTGGTAGAAGAGATGGTGTATAGTGGTTTGGATTATGTAGCTCCCAATTGCCGCGGACGCTTGCCGAAGGCGGACACTGATCCTGCTTATGACAGAGATCATGGCGATCCTACCCGTATCAAAGACTTCGTTGCTGCTTTACAGCGTCGGAATGAAGAAAATCTGAAGATCGCCATCTTCGATGACTGTCCGGCTTCCTGGGCGGCTGCCCGCAATTTTGACTTGTATCAGACCTATGCTACATTCATTAGTGCGGAAACTCAGCAAAACAAGGGACTGACCGATGAAGAGGTGATGTATCCGCTGGACAATTTGGACGATATATATAAGTATATATGGGATTACAATATAAAACTGGCCTTCGATAACTTTTATGGCGAGAATAAAGCCAATAACAAGTATCTTCTTCGCATAGACGGCAAACCTGTCCTGTTTTTGTGGAGCATCAACGGTTTCCTTAATGTAGACTATGCTGCATTGGGCAACAAGAAAATTGACTGTAAAGGCAAATTAAAGGCCATTCTGAACAAGATTCATGCTGACTTCAAGTCTGCTTATGGCGAAGATCTCTTTATTTGTGCCGACAGAGCCTTTCAGGACCGTGATAAAGAGGTGGACGAATCAGTCGTAGAATCACTGAACGATTGGTTTATTGCCTCTGAGCAGGCTCCCACCCGTAGTTCCTGGACGGTACGTACCTTCAATGGAAAAACTGTAGGTGTGGCTGTTCCGGCTTTCTATACCAATGATAAATCGGGTACCCGTATGTTTTTTGATGCAGATCACGGCAAACGTTTGACGGATGCTTTGGACGATATGGTTGCGAAGAATGCTGATCTGGTCTTCCTGGAAGGTTTTACCGATATGGCCGAGAATGCCGCTTATTGGAGAAGTACCGACAACATTTACTATGACTTCCCCAACCAGCGTCTGAACATTCTCCGTAAATACAGTAGCAGCCGGGCATGGGCCGAATCATTCCGTGTAGAAATGGAGGCCTGCGATTACTTCTTCGATGTATCTGCTAAGAATAGCGGTAATCAATACCGTACCGGAAGTCTGGATGTTGCCAAAATAGCCGGTGTGGCTCCGGATAAGAACACCGAATGGTATGTCACCAGCACAGAGGCGGGTGAGTGGATGGAATGGAAAGAACTGCCTTATGCTGCCGGAGATATCACAGTCAAGGTATGTTATGCTGCCAAAGAAGATGCTAAAATCCGTTTTGACTTTGGCGAAGGCACGAAAAGAAGACAAGGGCCTGTCGTAGAACTTCATGCAACCGGAGGCGAATGGGTTACTGTCGACGCTTTCACCATGAAGAGCGATGTGAATGGCTGGCGCCGTACAGTGCTGAACATTGTGGCGGGCAAACCTGATTTGAACTACTTCACCATCACTGTAGAAAAATGAAAAGAACAAATTTATTAATTATAAACTTAAGCTAATATGGAGAAACTTTATCTGAAAAGAAGCTGGAGGATAGGGACGTGCCTGATGGTATTGCTCACGTTCTTCGCACTTTCACTTTCGGCGCAAAACCGAAAGGTCACTGGAGTCGTTGTTGACGAGTTTGGTGATCCGCTTCCAGGTGCTAATATTACGGTGGTTGGAAACCAAAACTTAGCTACTGCGACAAATATGGAGGGACAATTTACCTTGAACAATGTGCCGAAAGATGCTATTCTGAATGTAAGATTCATAGGCTATGCTGTAAAGACTATCAGACTGGCTACCTTGAAAAACAATGATCTGCTGCGCATCGTTCTAAGTGAGGATGTCAAAGAACTGAACGATGTCGTGGTTACGGCATTGGGCATCAGTCGTGAATCCAAATCGTTGGGATATGCCCGTCAGTCCATTGACACGGAATCTCTGCTGGATACACGTGACCCGAACTTATTGAATAGTCTGAGCGGTAAAGTTTCGGGCGTTAATTTTATTTCGAATGGCGGTCCGTTGTCTTCTACCCGTGTGGAGATTCGTGGTAACAACTCCCTGACCGGAAATAACCAGCCGTTGTACGTAATTGACGGTGTGCCCATCATGAACCCGATGGGAGAAGATGGAGACTTGGACTATGGTAATCCTGCTTCTGCTATCAGCCCGGACGATATTGAATCAATCGAAGTTTTGAAAGGTGCCAATGCGGCTGCCTTGTATGGATCTGATGCTGCCAATGGCGTTATTCTGATCACTACCCGTAAAGCTACCAAGAAATCCGGACTCGGTGTTTCTTATGGCTACAATATGCAGTTTACTTTCTTGCGTGAATTTCCTGCCTATCAGAATGTTTATGGTTCGGCCAGCCTTCCGGCTGTCGGTGTGGGTGACGGATTCAACTATTATGGTTCCAACTCAAAGAACGGTTATGCTTATGACCCCAGCCTGCCTTATGGTATTTTTGTATTTAACTGGGCGAATCCGAACCAACGCTCATGGGGGCTGCCGATGTTAGGCTTTGATCTGGTGGGACGTAATAATCAGATACGTTCTTATGTACCTAATAAGGATGGTATCACGGATATGTACGAAATGGGTGTAGCCATGACTCATAGTGTTTCGGTCAATAAGGTGTTCAATGGAGCAGGTATCCGTTTCAACTATACGGGTATCGACTACGACGGAATGCTGAAGAACTTTGATAACATGAAGCGTCACACATTTGACCTGCGTGTGAATATGGATCTGGCTAAATGGCTGTCCAGTGAAATCTCCGTTAACTATCAGCTGGAAACAGCCGATAACCGTGATTATAAAGGTGACAGTAACCGTAACCCGATGCGTGCCATCATGAATATGCCGCGTGACGTCGTTATGGAGGAATTACTGCCGTGGAAGCGCGAGACAGGTGAAGCCTTCACGCGTGGTAACGGATTCTACAATCCTTACTGGCTGCTGAACGAAATCAGCAATGGTGACGGCCGTAATAACTTCCGTGGTAACCTGACTCTTAATATCAAACCGATTCAGGGAATGAATATCCGTTTGCGTGCCAGTGTAGAAAAGGCAAACAAGAACGGTTGGAAGTTTGACAATTATTATACCATGTGGGATATCGACGGACAGTACGAAACTTTCCGTGAAGCCTCCAACAACTACAATTATGAAGGAGTTATTTCTTATAACCGCAATATCAAGAAGGTCAGCCTCAGTGCTAACTTGGGTACTTCTATGCAAAAGAATGACTGGTATAAACTCTGGAATCAGGTTTCTCAACTGGCAGCTCCGGATGTGAAGTCATTGTCCAACAATGCCTCTATATTGAGTGGAACGGAAAGTGTGAATGCGAAAGAGAAACAGTCCGTATTCGGTATGTTGTCTTTGGGATATCATGGTTTGTTTGTAGACGGAACTTTCCGTAACGACTGGTCAAGTTCTTTGCCGAAAGCTAACAATTCTTACTTCTATGCCTCCGGTAGTGCCAGTGCCGTGTTGACGGAAATCTTCCCCAAGCTGAAGAGCAAGACATTCTCATTCGCCAAGTTGCGCGGATCTATTGCCCGCGTGGGTAACGATGCTGGTTTCGACCGTTTGATTAACAGTTACAGTTACGGAGGATTGTTCCGTAATGACATGGCGTGGTTCCAGGGTGACGCCGTACGCAAGAATCCGAACTTGAAACCGGAAACAACCATCTCAAAAGAAATCGGTGCGGAAGTTCGTTTGCTGGACGGACGCCTGACAGCAGATGTTACTTACTATGACAAATACACTCGTGATCAGATTGTCGAGTCGGAACTTTCTTATTTATCCAATTACCAGCGTGTAATCATCAACTCCGGTAAAATCTCCAACAAGGGTTGGGAAATCTCCGTGAGCGGTGTGCCGGTGAAGGTGAAGAACTTCGAGTGGAAAACCATTTTCAACTGGTCAAAGAACAATTCCATGGTAGAATCATTGCCCGAAGGTATCGACAAGATACAGATTGGTAGCGGTGTGTACAACGTGAAGTCTTATGCGGAAGTAGGCAAGCCCTACGGTGCTATCTATGCGAAGACATTTAAACGCGATGCCGAAGGATACATCCTTTGTCAGCTCGACGGGTCGCCGAAAGAAGGACAGGACTATGAATATTTAGGTTGTGTACAGGCTGACTGGCGAGGTGGCTGGAACAACGTGTTCCGTTTGGGTAATTTCTCCTTCTCTGTTATGTTCGACTTCCAGAAGGGTGGTAAGTTCTTCTCACAGACATCCATCCAGAGTTCTGTAGACGGACAATCCGTCAAGTCATTGGAAGGTCGTGACGCGGATTTCTTCTCCAGAAAGATTTTGGGTGAGTCGGACGAAGAACGATATGGCTTCATGCGTCCTCAGAACGCCAACACACCGACCGCAAACGGGCAGATTTATCCTGACTGGGGACGTCCTAAAGGGGTAGTTCTTCCTAATTGCCGTTATGACGAAGACGTAGAAGGGCTGGCAGGACAACAAGTATTGGGTTATTGTACCCCCGAACGCTATTGGATGCACTATACCTCTCGTGATATTTCCCGTTTCATCTACGATGCTTCTTATGTGAAGTTGCGTGAAATCACTGTCAGCTACGATTTACCGAAAAAATGGCTGAGAAAGACTCCGTTCCAGACATTCCGTGTGGCGGCTGTCGGACGAAACATTGCTACCTTGTTTGCCAATACACCGCACGGGCTTGATCCGCAGGCAACGAGTACAACAGGAAATGCACAAGGTTTCGAACGTGGTTTCAACCTGCCTTCCGCAACCTATGGATTTGATATTAAAGTTTCTTTTTAAATTCGTAAAGCATGAAATTGAAAAACAAAATATTACCGTTACTCCTGCTGGCATCGACTGCCGTGGGGTGTACGGACGGTTTCGAAACCATCAACTCGGACCCGAACAAATTGTATGAGGTAAATCTGCAGAGTATTTTCCCCGGTACGGTTTACAAGACAATGAATGCAATCAGTGAATTGAATAATAACCGTATGTGGAGTTATTCACGTTACATTACTAACGTCGCTTTCCAGACACCGTGGAACGAAAGGGGAGACGGATTCTACCGTAAGTTTTATGTAGAGATTCTGCGCGACCTGGAAGAGTTGGCAAAAGCATACGATGATGGCTCTTTGCCTAACAGTCTGGCTGTTGTAAAGACATGGAAAGCATTCACTTACTACCAGTTGCTGTCACTCTATGGTCCGGTCGGACTGAGCCATGCCGGTATGGACGGAGGAACGGACAAGCGTATCTTTGACTATGATTCGGAAGCCGATGCTTACTATTCCATTTTGGGTTGGCTGGACCAGGCAGTCGATGAGTTCGACGAATCATCTACTGATAAGATTCTGAAAGACCCTGTTTATAACGGAGATGTACAGAAATGGCGCAAACTGGCTAATACATTACGCCTGGAGATAGCCATGAATATCCAGAATATCAGCGAAGAGAAAGCACGCGAATATGCTGCGAAATCTATGGGACATGAAGAATGGCTGTTCAGCTCTCTGGACGATGCGTTTGCTCCCAAATATGGAACGGTGATCGACAAAGACTGTTCCTGGTATTACACTCGTTTGTATAAAGAAGAAATTCAGACGAAAGCAAACTGGGGGCTGATCCCTTCCATGAACGAATATTTCGCCATTTACCTGTTCTCATACAACGATCCGCGTATGGAGACTTACTTTGACGGCTCCAACGTTTATTGGCCGGAACGCCAGCCTTATCGTATGACGGATGTGCTGACTCGTTCACACGACTGTGATGTGAGCGGTTGTTCCGCCAGCGATCAGCAGGAACACCTGCAATGGATGATAGATGGATATGAAGTGCGTGATTCATTGCGTGTACGTTACTCTATTCCATACGTTCCTACACCGGACAATCCGGGCGCCCGTACACCGTTCGGCTGGAGAAGACCGATCGACCCGACCGACCCGAATGGTACAAGAGAAATCCCTGATCCGTTGTCAATGAACGAAGACAACAGATGCTACATCAACCCGAGATATTATGCAATGGACGCTACGATGCCTTTGCTGCGCTGGGCAGATGCTTGTTTCCTCTGCGCTGAAGCGAAAGTGAAGTTCGACTTGGGATCCAAGGATGCACAGACCTATTATGAAGAAGGCATCCGTGCTTCGTTCGAAGAGAACGGCTTGTCTGCTTCTGCTGCTGCCTATATGGCTCAGGAAGGAATCGCCTGGGGAACCAGTCATAAAGGATTCTATGATACCCGTAAACTGATGACTGCCGACATCAACGGAGCAGACGGTAAGGACGGACAATTGGAACAAATCTACAAACAACGCTGGTTTGCCGACTTCCTGGATGGAATGTCTGCCTGGCGTATGGAACGCCGCACACGTGCATTGAACCTTCCGCCTCTGTTCCTGAACGGATCTCAGGCTTATGAAGAAGGCGGAAATATGTACTACGGCTGGCCCGAACGCCTTTACTTCCCGGATGCGGAACGTCAGACAAATGCAGAGGCTTATTACAGAGCTATTGATTTGTTACAGAAGAATAGTCCGAAACCTAATGCCGCCCGTTGGGGAGACAATATCTTCACGATGCTTCAGTTCGCAAAACCTGTACCTAACCAGGAAGAGATGATAGCCGGATGGGAAAACAGCGATTATGTACAGTTCAACATGGATTTCCAAGCCAAGAAGTATGGACAGACTTATGAAGAGTTCTTGAAGAATGCCCGTGAGCTGACCGGTATCAAGGAGGCTGAAGAGGCTTTGGACAAGGCTTACAACTTCTTGATAGAAGCTACACTTTTAGTTTATAAGGTAGAAAAGTAGTAATTAAGTAATGACTGAAAAATGAAAAAGTATAAGATTTTTAATAAGACAGGTCTTGCAATATGCCTGACGTTGGGACTGGTGGCCGGATCGGCCTGTTCACCGACAGATGACGGTCCTTCCATCGATGATCATTTCTTGAACTATGAGATTCCGCAAATCAGACCGAGCAGCGATATTCCGGTAGGAGCCATTTATTGGAACTTGGGTAGTACGGGTGTGGATGAAAAGAAGTATGCGCGGTTGATTGGTGAATATAATCAGAGCGGACAGTATCCACAGCTTTGTCCGAATGTGCGTCCGGTGCTGGGACGTTATTCGATGGATATCAATAAAGCCGAAACAGCCGATTTGATTCAGCAGCACCTTACCTGGGCAAATAATGCCGGTATCAATTTCCTTATCTTGCCGAACATCGGTCTGGATACCAGTAAGGGAGATTTGCTGAACGAAGGTAACGTGAATTTCGTGAACTATATGGCGGGACTGAATCCCAACTCGGAAGGTATCGAATGGGGTGGCTTGCGTTATGCGGTTTCTATGGATATGAATAACTTCGCAAACGGACTTAACAACACCGCCATGATAGAAGACGATGCCGATGAAAATGGTGTCTCTGCACGTTGTGAGCAACTTTACAGCTTTTTTGTCAACCTGACAAGCCGTTTCTGTACGAACAACGATCTTTACTATACTGTAGACGGCAAACCGATGATTGTTGTCTGGAATGCTGACAAGTTGTATGCACGCGATTCAGAGAAACTCTATAATACGATCCGTGAAAGAGTGCGTGAAAATGTAAAGGACGGCAATGGCAATGGACTGGAGATCTATATTTTAGCACGTCAGGAACGTTGGACACCTCCTGCACGCTGGCATAACTTCTTCCTGAGCGGAAAAGTGGATGCTGTGTACATGGATAATATGTACAATCAGACCGACTGGTTCCGCCCTACCTGCTATCCGCAGTGCATCGACCAGAACTTTAAGTACAACCGCGAATATGAGTGGGCTAATTACGGAGTAGACTTCGTACCTAGCGTTTCACCTTCGTTCAATCAGTGGATAGATGGTGATGGAACTCAGTTCTATAACTTCCCGGTGGTATTTAAGGATGAAGATATGTTCCGTAAGATGTGTAATGTTGCCAAGATGAACTTGGGAAAGCGTCCGATGGTCATCATCGATTCTTTTAACCGTTGGAATGTGGATCAGGCTATCGAACCGACTGACCCGAATTACGGGAATGGATACGGTATGAAATACCTTAATATTGTAAAAGAAGAATTTAAAGTGAAATAAGCATGAAAGCGATAAATTTTATCAATTGGAAATATATCGGCTTGACCGGATGTTTGGTGGCATCGTTACTGACTGCATGTGGTGACGATGAAACTGGTCCGGAAGTGGTGACGCCGCTAGAGCCTAAATTGGAGATCGTGAACGAAGCGTCCACCTTCAGTTTCTCTTCTGCGGGAAATTCCGCTCAAGTACTGACATTCAACGCCAATCAGGATTGGCATATCGTATTGGATGATTCGGAAGGTGTGGATAATAGCTGGGTAGTGCTGTTTGAACGCGAAGGAACGGCCGGCGAAGGCAACAAAGTATGGGTAGCTGCAGCCGAAAATGTGGAACCGGATGCACGCCGTGCTAATTTTTCTCTCGTGTCCGGTGGCTTTAAGTATGATTTCGTTATCTATCAGGCACAGAAGGATGCGGTGGTAATCACCGACCCGAAGGCCTACGAAAACCTGGATGCCGGTGAGCATATCATTTCCGTAGAGTTTGGAATTAACACAGGAGAGTATAAAACCAGTTTCCTCTATTCCGGTGACACGGGCTGGATCATGCCGACGGACGAACGCCCCGCAGGCGAACCGGAGACACGTGCGATGGAAAACCATACACTGTACTTTAAGGTGTTGCCGAATCAGAAGTTTGATATTCGTAGAGGTACCATTGAAATCTCTTCGAAAGATAATGATAATGTAAAGGCTACGATGAATATCTTCCAGACCGGTCTGCCCAAACCTGTCATTACGGTCGATAACAAGGAAATGTTCACTAACCTGGCATCGAAAGAAGATTCGATTCTGTTGAAATATAAAGCAACCAATACCAACGGACCAAGGGATTTGACGATTGATATTGATAAGAACGATCAGGATTGGATTTCGTTCAAGCCTGCTATAGATGCCAAGGGCGACTCTACCTTCCTCGTTTCCGTGAAAGAAAATACCGGTGGCGAACGTACGGCAACGATCGCGCTTTGTGCCGCTGCCGACAAGAAGGTGAGAGAAGAGTTTATCGTGACTCAAGCTCAGGCAAGCGATGTGGAATTGGTTATTACCAACAAGAACGATTTCAGAACAAGTTTGGATAAGCTGGGCAGTGCCGCTACCGTGAAGTATAGCGTACAGTCTACGTTGACCGATCCGAAGAACGAGATTTTGGTGGATATCGTATATCCGGAAGAAAGTGGCTATACGGCAGAGAATGGTTGGCTGCACATGGCAAACAACTCGATGCCCGAACGTGTCATCTTCACGTACGATGTGAATAAGGTACTGAGAGAACGTCAGGCTACCGTTTACATCTATCGCAAGGGTTATGAAAACAAGAAAGACTATATGGTTATCCGTCAGGCTGCGGCCACTCAGATTGAAATTCCGGCTCCGGGAGGTTTGACAAATGTATTGCAGAGTCTTATTGATGACGAAATCTATAAAGATTGGGAATCCATCACTAGCCTGGAATTGAAGGGCAGACTCAACGATACCGATTTGAACTTACTGAAGAACATGATGACAGCGGGTAAGGGCTACAACCTGAAAACTCTGGATATGACGGAAGTGGAGAATGAAACGCTGAAGAATGGTGTATTCAACGGATGTAACCTTCTGGAGAATATTTCATTCCCGACAGGATTGCAATACGTACCGAGAGAAGCTTGTCGTAACTGTACCAAGCTGAGAACGGTAGTGGTGAACGAAGGTCCGACTTATATCGGTCGTCACGCGTTCGGTAACTCAGTAGTAAATGAAGCTTGGTTCCCGAGTACCATGACTTATGTTTACGGATACATCTTTGATAATGTGACGGCACTCAAGACTTTGCACTTGAAGTCATTACCGTTCCAGTGTAAGGAAGTTGCCCGTAGTGATGCCGACGAAGGTGCTACCCAACCGACAACCTGGTGTACTGTCTTTAAGACATGGCCGAGCACGGTATATGTACCGATGGAATATCTGGAATATTACAAGAATCCGGACCCGAAACACGTAGTTTCCATGCACTTCCAAGACCTGTTGAATACATTGACATCCGAATCGGAAGAATGGACGAAGGGACCGAAGGTTCAGCAACCGTACTTGAAGTCCAATTCGGCATTGAAGAGCAACTTTACTTGGGGATCATCTGCCACTACTATCATGGGAGAATCCAATTGATATAGAGTCAAGTAGGTATATACTATAAAAAGAGCGGACTATCAGTCGGCGGGAAGATTCCCGCCATTGATAGTCCGCTTTTCTTTTGAGTCAGTAGTAAAGTCATGCATTGTTTCCTTGTCGATTCATTCGTAATGGTACAGTGAGGTTTTTAGTCCTATGACATAAAAAAAGAAAAGAATCATTGTCGCAATAATTCATTTACTTATTTAAAGGATAAAGAACTTTTCAAGGTCAGCATCCATATCTATACGAAAGATATTGACCGATTATGCAGTAACTTCCAATCGTTTATTAATAAATTCCTTCATCGTTTATTATAAACGTCCCCCAAGTTTATTATAAACTTGGACATCGTTATTTTAGTGATAAATATTAATTTAAAGCAACAAAAAGGGCTGCAATTCCCATAAAGAATCGCAGCCCTTAGCTTGTATCAGACTATCCGAAAAACATTATCCGAAGTGGAAATGCCTGTAATCTGTTATTATATTATACTTATTATCGCTCATTTTTCGTCTATATTATCAATGTTATCGAATTTTCTTCCGGTTTCTACTTACAAATATACAACATAAAAAGCGGTTTGTCAAGTCCTCCATGCTTCTTTCGTACATCTGATTACCTATCCATACGGTTTAGTTTAGCTCATTCCCGATTCAGATTTGAATAAATCGATAGTATCTCAATTCCCCTCCCTTCGGGAAGGAGGGGTGGCTGAAAGCCGGGGTGGTAGGTGAGCGCATCAACTTAATAATCAGCCATGTGTATTCACCTACCACCTCCCCCTACGGGTACTCCTCCTTCCCGAAGGAGGAGAATGAAGTTACTGCTGTTTTGTTCCTTTCTGTGAAGAAAGAAGTAAAGCTATACAGTTATAAATCGGCGAATGGTGTTTTATAATCTTCTCCCATCGAGTCCCGATACTCCTTGCAGAAACGGTCATACAGATTTCGTGCAATCCCTTTCTTTCCCTGTGCGGAGAATACAGCGCATTTGGCGGCCAATGCTTCTTCATTCAGCGGGTCATGCAGGAACATGATGTCTGCCAGGCGGAGAATCATGTCTGGATGGTTGCGTTGCTTTTCGATTTCAAACAGATCCTTCAACAAGTCGATGGAGTGGCTGGAGTATGTTTCTTTGAAGTCATCCAACCAATCGAGAATAGTGTTGGGCAATAATGGTCCATACAGCAGAAGTTCCAGGATCCGGTTGAGTAACTCGCTGTTTTCTTTCTCCTTGAATTGCTGGATGCGTGCAAGTACTTCGCGATAGTCGCAGAATACGTTCTCGCCCCATTTTATGTGCATGAAGTTGTTTTCCGTCACGACTTCTACATCACCGATACTCTCCAGTAATACCCGCAGTTTGCGTAAATTTACGTTACGGTTGTTGCGGGCAGCCGTCTCTTCCTTATCCGGCCATAGGATTCCCGTTGTTTTGGAGGTCAGGATACCGTTCGGATTCTTTTCCGTATATAATATCAGCAAAATAAGCAAGTGCTTCAGACGGGGAGTGAAATTGGCGGTGATATCATTTCCCTCTTTATCGCGTACGTTGAAGCACCCCAGCAATGAGATGGAAGAACGGCTACGATCGTAGTAGTGGACTATCTCTTTCGGTGCGGGCTCGTTTTCTTGTTCCGGCATTGTCGGAGTAACTTTCTCTTGATTCTCAGAGATAGCTTTTGGAGCCGTAACCGATTGAGGTGTTTCTTTTGAGATTGCGGACGATTGGATTGGCTGACGTTTGCTTCTTGAACGATAGAACAACCAGGCACCGCAACCTAGTATTGCCAGGACACCGATGACATACAGCAGATTCCACCATTTGCCGGAGCCCATTTCATCCACTGACTGCCGGATATCTATCTCGTTGACTAAAGGCATATTGATGGAATAGATCTTAATATCGTGCGTACGATTGTTCAGTATCTTGTCCAATACAAGGAACAGTTTCCTGTGAGTCGGTGAATAGTAAAGGTTAAAATCGCAGTCCTGATAATCCAGTCGGTTATTGATCGGTTTTGAAACTTCTGTATAAACAGGGCTTTTCATGGAAATTTTCCACAGTGTTCCCCCGTTGTCCGTAGATACGGCATAGAAAGAACTGTCTGCCGGCTCGAAGTACATGGAGGAAGCCATGATAGTTTCCTTGTTATCGTCTTTTTTCTCCCAGATGGTGCGGGACTGTTTACTTTTTAAATTGATGGCATACAGGCCGAGGTAGTAGTGGGTACTCAATTCCTGTTTACCATATTTGTTTCCTTTGCCTCCAAAGATATATAGTTCGTCGCCCACTACTGCCATAGCAGCCGAATAGCGGGGATAAAGCGGATGATCATATTTAATTTGCTCCATAATTTCGCTGCCGGACTTCATGCGGAACAGGTCATTACGGTATTTATAGAAGCCATATCCGCCGAAAAAGTAGAATGAGGAGTCGGCGGGATTAAATGCTTTGGCATGGTTATAGTTGTTGGGCTCTTTGGTATTCCGCACTTCGTTGCTCCACATGCCGTCGGCGAACGAAAAGCGGGAGATGATGTTTTCTGTCAGCGAGTAAGATACCAGTGCATTGCTCAGCGTATCATACAGTAGGTGGTTGGGATATTCTACGGCAGGATATCCTCCGCGTACGGCAGTCTCTTGTTTGAGTCTTCCGTCTTCGTCCAGCACTTTCACCGATTCGGGACTGACTACATAGAATAAGGCGCAACGGGCGTCGAATGCTATGCCTACTCTGCTGGAAGTCGTGATCTTATTGATTGTTTTCCATTCGATATGGTTGTCTATCAGCCAGAGAGGCTGGACAGCACGTGCAACGGCTCCCTCTTTTTCGTCATAACAGAGATTGTCGTTATGTTTCCATAATTTCCATTCTCTTGTCAGTTTGCCGTCCTGTATGATGTTGATATCCCTTAAGTTGACAGGGGCTACTTCCGCCTGATAGCCTAACATCTGTCCGAATGTAATCGTTACACTGTTTGTTTCTTGCAGGGGGAAGGTGGACGACATCTTTTTTTTGTCGTATTCTATTTCGATCACATTGTCTTTTTGGCGTAGATTCAGCGAGACATTGATCCATTTTTCCAGTTCTATGGGTTTGTCAATGATGATAATCTCATCATTGAGCATTAAAGCGGGAGCATGGTTTTGCTCGCCTGCAACAAACGAAAAGCGTATTATCTGGCCTTTGTCTGTCTTCAGATGAAGAATGGAGCCATAGTCGGCTTCATTGGCACGTATATATATATGAAAAGAAATGGTTAAGTCGTTTTTTACGGAGAAAGGTTGGTTGTCATCCAAATATAAAGTAGACCTTTCCGGTGCCGGTACGGCATGAGACTTAAGATAAAGTCCGTAATCATATAAAGGAGACGCATCCAGTCTGCCCGCTAGGCAAAGCAGGATAAAAATCAATAATTGCAGTTGATATTTCATAGTACTTCTACTTGAATCTGTTCCTATGTGGCAAAAGTACGAAAAACAATATGATATTCATAAGAATCGGGGACTTATTTTATATAACCAAAGTGTTGGAATACTCGTATATGATAGCTGTCGTCCGAAGAATATGACAAGAGGTATTGTCGAAGAATCAGATGTTATTTCGATGATTCTTCGACAAACCTCTTGCGCTTAATCGCTAGAATATAGCTACTTGATTTCTAATGATGGAGGAACATCCTCTGCTCCGCTGGCCCATGTCTTGTTGGGTTTGTTGCCCATCACCAATACTAGCTTGCCACCGCTCATCAGGTCATCATGGCTGAACCATGATTTGTTCCATTCTTTGCCATTCAGCGTGGCGGACTGGATGTATTTGTTATCAGTGGAAGCGTTCTTAGCTTCGATTTCGAAGACAGCTCCGTTGCTGAGTCTAATCTTTGCATCTGTGAAAAGCGGACTTCCGATAGTGTAGGCCGGCAATCCCGGAGTGACAGGGTAGAAGCCCAGGGAGGAGAAGACCACAAATGAAGTCATACCTCCGCCGTCCTCATCTCCCGGAATACCCATCAGGTCATTGCGGAACCATGTTTTCAGCATTTGACGGATGCGCTTCTGTGTTTTCCACGGCTGTCCGGCGTAGTTATAAAGATAAGGAACGTGCAAAGACGGTTCGTTCGCCATCGAGAATTGGCCTACATTACCCGTGTGGTCGGGCAGTTTCGCGTAGAATGCATATTTGCTCCGTCCCAGCGGTTCGGTGAAAGTACGGTCAAGGTTGGCGATGAACTGCTCGTTTCCTCCCATAAGGCTGATGAGGTCGGCTACATTGTGTGGCACGTCCCAGCGGTAAACCCAGCCGTTGTTTTCTCCATAATACTCACGGGCTCCCATGCCTCCGGGAAAACGGTAGTCGAATGGTTCAATCCATTGTCCTTCCTTATCTTTCGGATGGAAGAAAGCGGTCTCTTTATTGTAGAGATTCCGGTAGTTATACGAACATTTCAGATAGTATTCGGCCTCTTCCTTCTTGTTCAGAGCTTGGGCGATACGGGAGAGACACCACTGGTCGTAGCTGGTTCCCAGAGTGACAGCGACAGGCTGGCGCTTCTCGAAAGGATGTACGTTCGGGTCGTTTTCCGGTTCATCCACACGGAGGGCGGGGATATAACCGTTTTCACGGTAGAAATTGTCCAGCCAGCCGGCCGGTGCTCCCGACCACGGGGCGAGCGTCTTTTCTTCAATCCCTTTCCGGCAAGCTTCGTAGGCTTTTGCCGTGTCTACTTTCAACCCTTTTGCCAGTGCGTCGGCTACCGTGGCAACGGCATGATTGGAGTTCATACGGCGTGTGTCACCTGTTACTTCGGGGAAAGTAGGCATCCACATATTGCCCATTTGTTCCGCCATGCGCAGGTAGGATGCGATGATGTCTTCTTCCTTTTGTTGGTCGATCAGTGTGCGGAGAGGATGTGCGGCACGGTAAGTGTCCCAAATCCAGTCGTCGGTGTAGAAAGGAGTACCGTTGTCTTCGTGTACTTTTCCGTCGAAGGCGCTGAAGTAACGGCCGCCTTCGCTCATGCAGATAGGGCGTTCGAAGGTACGGTAGAAAGAAGAGTAGAATACGGTTTTGTCATCTTCCGTTCCTCCTTCTACTTGGATACGTCCCAACGTTTCGTTCCAGATTTGGCGTCCTGCTTCTGCCAGTGCTTTGATGTTATAGTCTTTTAATTCGCGGTGCAGGTTCTTTTCGGCCTGTTCCTCGCTGATAAAAGAAATACCGTAGCGGAGGTTGACCGTTGTGGTTCCATCGGCAAAGCGCCATGCCGCGCAGGCGTTTGCGCCTTCGGCATTATCCTTACTTGTTTCAATAGTGCCGTTTTCGAGGATGCCGGCGCTTATCGGCTTCTCCTGTGCTTCTATATATACATAGACATTGGTGTTGTCATTTAGTTGCTGGCGGCCGCTGATGAAGTTCTCGTTGGCGTGGATAGAGCCATTGCGGGAGTTTACGATGAGGTAAGCCGGTTTGTCTGCCTCGTACGTTATCCGGTAGATAGCCGACTGGTGGGAAAGCGCATATTCCGCTTTCATACGGTTGTCATCCAGTTCCACATCGAAAGAATAAGGAGTAATGTGCTCGTTGTCATAGTTGTACGTTATGACCGGACGCAGCTTTTCTCCCTGATAGGGACTGAAATTGAATGCGGAACGTTCCCGGTGATTGGTGACAATCAATGGAAGCCCCTTCAGCAGTTCGGAGGTGTAGTCGGCGCGTTCCGGGTAAACACGAAGCATACTGTTGGGTAACTGGATGGTGGGGAACGTGGGAACCAGCAGATGGCTGATGTTGCCGATATACGGGTTGACGTAATCGACCGGTGTCCGATCCGCTGTTTGCAGGCTACCGTTACATGCGCTCAGCGTTGAAATGATAGCCGCCGAGGCTAAAATGTGTGTAAGTTTCATCATATATTTATTTACTATTATTTGGTTTCCGGATTCACGAAAGCTGCTTTCAACAACGGAAGGAAATCTTTCTTGTTATCGCATTTGAAATAGCCGGTGAAGTCGTTCCGGTCTCCGGCTCCTAGTTTGATCACCAGTTTATTCCATCCTTGCAGCAAGGGCAATTCTTTGTAGATGATTTCGTTGCGTCCGTCGTGGGATACAGCCGTATAAGGTTTGTCGTTGATGAGCAGCGCACGTTTCTTTGCTTTCACAAAGAGGGATAGTTTCGGCATGTTCGGCTCTATCAACAGGTCGTCCAGAGGGCGTGGACTGAATACATAAAGTTCCAGTGTCCATTCACCGTCGCTGTCCTTCACCAGTTTCTCTTTGGTGGCTACGGGGAAGTTGATCTGTTCGTCGCGCAGGAAGAAGACCTCGTCGATATTGACTTCCGGCTTTTGGAAGGCTATTCCGGCATTCTTCAGGATAGCGCTCAAAGTGTTGAACCCCTTCTCCGAGTTGGCAAATTCGGTTAATGTGTTCAGATAGAAAGTGGAAGCGTTCTGCTGGCATTTTACAAATACAGGAGTGGCGGCTGTACATTCGTATTCACTGCGGATCGTTCCGGCAGTCTTGATCTCTTCCGGGCGTTTGTTCCACTTTCTCCAGTCGGTCTTACAGGCGTTCAGCAAGACCTCGCCTTCTTCTACGAAAGCTCCTTTCAGCGAGTAGCTGGAAGCGTTGGTCTTCTGAAGTTCGCAGAAGTAGAAGTCGGAATTATTGAGTCCGTGCATCCATGACTTTTGTACGGGCAGGAAAGAAGAACGCTGCAGATTATCCAAGGACACCGGAAGCGGAAGAATTTCATTGTATGCGGCTACCGTTTCCGGTGTGAGTCCCCATATCCATACATCCGCACCTTTGGCGATTTGCTTTTGCATCTCATCTTTGGTAGAAGCATCCAACTTTTGGCTACCGTCTACAATATAGAGCAACAGGGAAGGAGTGTTTGCCTTCTTGGCGAATATGACTCCTTGCGCATCCATCAGCTGCTTTAATTTACTGTTCTGACTACCGATAAAGATGACTTCCTTATACTTTTTGGAAGGAGTTGTTGTTTTGCGATGATCGTACTGTTGTTTGTCGATTACAGCATAAGGAGACCAGGCCGGTTGCCCCGGAGCATTGGCTGCGCGTAGAGCACTGTACATCGGCCATTCCTGATAGAGCGGCAAGGTCGGGTCGTAACCGGGGTTGAACGTCGTACAATAAGGGCCTACCCGTTCGGGCTGCACGCCCGGAACTCCCTCTTTGTAATCACCGAAGAAGACTCCGTCAGCTTCAACGGTGGGAGCTTTGCTTTTGTCTTTCTTGCCGAGTGGAAGCGGTTTCAAGGCATACCATGCCATATTGAAGACTGTGCTGTAAGAGGCTCCCATCTGTCTTTGGTTGACGATGAGGTTGTAACATTCGTTAGCCAGCCCTTCCATACGGCCTTCCTGTGATTCGTAAGCGCGTTCTCCATTATATTTGGCAACCTGTTCCGGGGTGCCGTAATAAGCCATACTGTGTTCACCGATTCCCCAAGGTTTTCCGATTTCGATCCAGCGTTTCATGGAGTTGATGTCTCCGTAGTGGCCTACGGTCACGGGCAATATACCGTCACCGTCATCTTCCCCGTCTGCTGAAATCCACGGGCGGGTAGGGTCGTACTGATGTACAATGTCACGCCATTCTTCCCATGCCTTCTTTTGTACCGGCATCAGTTCGGGGCGATTGTAAACGTGCAGGATAACGGGTTTGTTTTCGTTGCTGATACTCCAGCCGAAAACGGACGCGTGATTTCTGTCGCGCAGGACAAAACGTTTCAGATGTTCTTTGGATGCTTCCCAGAAGAGGTCGGAGTCCAGTTTCGGACCACCGTCGCTGGCCCAGTTGGCTGTTTCATTCAGTACGCAGATCCCCATTTCATCAGCCATATCAAGGTAGAAGCGGGGATAGACTTGCGCGTGCGGACGGACTGCGTTGGCATTCATCCCTTTAATGGCGGTGAACCAGGCCCACGCATAACGGCGGGTCATCTGCGGGATACCCATAAAATGCCAGGAGTCACCATGCAATGCGTAAGGTTCGCCGTTCAGGTATTGTGTAGTACCTTGCAATGTCCATTCACGCCAGCCGAAACGTTCGTATTTGGTATCGACAGTCTGTTTCTGGTTATTGACGGAAAGTAACAGGGCATACAGGTTGGGATGCTCCGGAGTCCAGTATTTTAATATGTCCTTGTCGACAGGTACTTGCAAGGTCACTTTCTGTGAAGCCTTGGCTGGCAGGGACAGTTTCGTAGGAGCGACTTTCAATGCTTCATTACCAAGCGTCCAGTTCGGAACGGGAGCGGAGTTGACGTCTGTTCCTGCGCAGTTCACCCATTCGCAGATATTACCTTGTAGTTGTACATCAGTCTTCTTCTCTGTCCGGTTCTGAAGAGTTACTTCTATTTCCAGTGTATTCTTTGATACCAGCGGTTTTACGTATACGTCTTCCAGATGGATTTTCGGCAAAGCCAACAGATATACATCCTGCCAGATACCGTTGATCTGATACCCCCACATCGATCCGCCCGGAACAATGCGGCGTCCGATGGTCGCATTGTTTTCGAATAACGACTGGCTTCGTACGCCTACCAGTATCTCTATGTTTTCGCCGGCAGTCACTTTATCGGTGATGTCAAAGCTGAACGGTAAGAACAAATCGAAGTTCTCGCCTACCTTTTCTTTATTTACGTAGACTTCAGAATATCCGGCTACGGCCTCAAAGTGAAGTTTGATTTGTTGCCCCGACCAGTCGGCAGGGATGGTGACATTCTTCTTCATCCATGCCATTTTCACTTGTTCCCATTCTTTGGGGTATGAAGGGTAGTTGCGGTGGTCGGGACCTTCCAGGTCGCGGTAAGCAAAAGCATTGATATTCCACGGTGAAGGGATTTTGATACGTGTTTTGCTCCATTCGCTGTCGTTTTCCGGCAGGGGTAGTTCGGGAGCGATACCTTTTCCCTGAACGTATTCTTTCGGCAAGCGGACAGGCTGGAAATCCCAATAACCGTTGATGCAAATCTCTTGTCGATGTTCCTTTTCTGTTTGGTTCACCAGACCTTCGCTGGGGGCAAAGGTGTAGGGATAGACCAGTTTCTGGTCATTAGCCACTGTTTGTGTCTGCGCGTTTACCTTTGTAGATTGCAAGGTAAAGCCGGTCAGCAGACCGCATAGTAAAATTAAACTTCTCTTCATATTCATAATTTAATGAGTTTTTCGGTATTATCAAGGGCAAAGTAAAGGTCGAACCATTAAAAAGAGAGGATAAAGCAAATTAATTCTTCATTAAAATGGAATTAATTGTATCATAAAATGTCTTTTTCTCTCCGGAAAGGATGAAAATGGTCCGGTTACTTGCTTTTTATCCGAATGTAACTCACTTGGGCTTTTCGTATTGTTCTACCGCCCTCCTTAATTTCTTTTCTATTAGCTCCACCAGTGTCTGCGGGTAAAGAACTTGTATTCCGTTGGCATATCCGAAGAATACCCGTTCCAGTTCATGGTTGATGACTACTTCTATTTCAAGAATCACACTTCCGTCTTCCAATGTTTCTATGGTTCGTTGGCTGTGGTGTATCGGTTTGGTCAGGATGTAGGGGGCTTCGTTGGCGGCTACTTTAAAACCGACCTTCTCGGCTTTGCTTCCGGAGTTTTTGGTCACCCCTACCAAGTCGTCAAAGAATGTGTTCGGGTCGAAGAATGTATTCTTTATAAAGGGTTCCCGCGATAACACCTCTAACGAATGGATTCTGTCCAGAGCCAGATTCTGCAATATCCGTCCGCTTTTTCTGACTCCAAATACGAACCAACGGTTGCGATATTCCTTTAATAGATAAGGATAGAAGATGAAGCTGTTTGCCGAACGGGCCTTGAACGAACGGTATTTAAGTTGCAGGGGATGTTCGTTGACGATGGCATGGTAAATGGTATCCAGATAATCCAGCCCTTTCAGAGATTCGTTCTTTTCGAAGTCGATGACCGGAGTCGTCTTCATTCGGGCGGAGGCTACGTGATCTTCCAGCCGGTTCACAATCTCACTCATCTCCGTGAAGTAGGAGAAACCCTTGAACTGCCGCAGAACTTCCACGGCTTCCGACATCGTTTTCAGGTCCTGTTCGTTCAGCAGGGTTTGTGTGATGCTGTATTCCGGGTCTTCGTACTTGTAATACTTGTTTTCGTATACCACAATCGGTGCGTTATAACCCAGCTTCTCGCTGCGCATCATCTGTATATCCATTTGTACGGCACGTTTGCTGATTCCCTTGTCGATTCCTTCATATTCGTAAAGGGCATCCGAGCAGGCATCTACCAAGTCTTCCAGTGTCCAGCGACGATAAGGATTACGCAGACAGTTATCAATCGTTTTATAACGAATCAAGGCATTTCTATTGACCGGCATAGGCGGAAGTATAAAGATTTTCTCCAAAAGTAGAAAAATAATTTGAGGTACGCAAAAAGGCTGCGTACCCACCCCCGTATCTTTGCAAAAGAAAACAAATAAAGAGTATAAATGATGAAGTTTAACTGGATAAATAAAGGAATGAATAAAGTGCTGAACAAAGAATCGGCACCGGCTTACCGGCTGACACCCGAATGGGAATTGTACACATCCGTGGTAACTACTTCATTGAACAACAGTTTCTATGAGCAGGAGGAAGAGAGAATAGAAAGGGTCCGTACGCTCATCGGAAAATGTAACCCTTTGTTTGTGGCGCAACTGGCGGCGTACGCAAGGGAAACGATGAACCTGCGTTCCATCCCTTTGGTGATGGCGGTAGAACTGGCGCGTATCCACCAGGGCGACAATCTGGTGAAGCGGGTAACTGCCCGTACCGTTCGGCGTGCCGATGAAATCACCGAACTGCTGGCCTGTTATCAGCAGGCAAACCGGCGGACGGGGACAAAGAAACTGAACCGTCTTTCCAAACAGTTGCAGGCAGGGCTACAGGATGCATTCAATACATTCGATGCGTACCAGTTTGCCAAGTATAACCGTTCGGCAGAAGTTTGTCTGAAAGATGCCTTGTTTCTTGTGCACCCGAAAGCGAAAGATGAACGGCAACAGGAAATTTTCAATGGAATAGTTAACGATAATCTTCCGGTTCCCTATACTTGGGAGACAGAATTGTCTGCTTTAGGTCAGCGTACCTTTGCTACGGAAGAAGAACGGCGAAAAGCTTTCCGTGCCAAATGGGAAGAATTGATAGACAGTGGTAAACTAGGATACATGGCTTTGCTGCGCAATCTGAGGAATATACTGGAAGCGGAAGTTTCTGCAGACCATATTCTGACAGTAGGGAAGAGGCTGTCTTCCGAAAAGGCGGTTGAAAACTCCAGGCAGTTGCCTTTCCGCTTTTTGGCTGCTTACCGTGAGTTGTCGAAGACTCCTTCGCTCTATGCTACGATGTTGATGACGGCTTTGGAACGTGCCGTGCAGGTATCTGCCCGCAATATTACCGGATTTGATGAATCTACCCGTGTGCTGATAGCCTGTGACGTATCCGGTTCCATGCAGTGTCCGGTTTCGGCAAAGAGTAAAGTATTGTACTATGACATCGGTTTGCTGCTGGGAATGTTGTTGAAGTCACGTTGCAAGCAGGTGATGACGGGTATCTTTGGCGATAGATGGAAGATTATTAATCTGCCCGATACGGGTATCTTGTCCAATGTCGATGCTTTCTATAAAAGGGAAGGTGAAGTGGGATACTCTACAAACGGATATTTGGTTATCAAAGACCTGATAGATCGGAAGGCGCAGATGGATAAGATAATGATGTTCACCGACTGTCAGTTGTGGAATAGCCATAGTGATTTGCAGATAACGGATTTGTGGAGGAAGTACAAGAAAATTTGTCCGGCAGCCAAGTTGTATCTGTTTGACTTAAGCGGATATGGCAACACTCCGCTGGATATCACTCGTGACGATGTATTTCTGATAGCGGGATGGTCGGATAAGATATTTGATATTTTGTCTGCAATCGACAAAGGAAATGATGCGTTGCAGGAGATAAAAAAGATAGTGGTATAACCGGAGTTCTCAGGATTCCGGTTTACGGAAAAAAACAGAACAAGTGTCGTAGAGAAGAGTTACTTCGTTTGGGACGACCATAGGTCGCGGGTTCGACTCCCGCTGCTCTCCTTATTCTTTAAGGAAAAGCATAGCTCAGTTGGATAGAGCAGGGTATAGTCTCTTTTCGTTTGTTACCTTGTTTTTTACTTTGACATAAGCAGAATGTCGTAGAGAAGAGTTACTTCGTCTCATTTTAGGGGAGGAATAGTGAAGTTGTAAAATCAGCAAGACTATCCGGTTCGACTCCGGCATTGACGTGCCCCGTTTCTCTTTTCGCCTGTTACTTCTGCTTTTAAAAAACAGAAAGGGATGCCGTAGTATAGAGATACTTCGCTGTTAACGATTCGGTTGAACGCTTGTCTTTACAGACTTGAGGTACAGGTTCAAATCCTGTCTTGGCGGCTGGTCACACAGTTGGTCATGTAGTTTAAAACAAACTCTGTACGCCTGTAGCTCCCTTTTTTCAATGATGTATCAAAAATGTTACTCTTTGAAACAAAGTTTATAGACGAAGGTGAAGATACCCCCTATCTTTGCCTCCGTCAATTTTTGATTAACACTAGTATAACTCTGAATATCCTGTTACCATGAAAACAACTCCTTGGATAAAACTGTGTAAAGGTGCCGTACTCGCACTGACTGTCTCCTTTGGACTGACCTATTGCCAGTCGACCAAAAGCACGTTCACTCTTGAACAGAAAGGTGATAGCCTTACTATTGTCCATATTACTCATCCTACTAATTATATATTACTCCCCATCGAAGAAGAAGAAGCCGACGAAAGTCAGGTGCGTCTTGATACGGGGAATGCAGCGGATACCGATATGGATATCCGCCTGGCACAGACTAAGGTCGATTATTTCGTTCCTTTTGCTTTGCCGGCTGATACAAAGGTAGCCACTTTACGCATTCAAAAGAAATCGAAAGACGCCCTCTGCTGGGAAGAAATCAAATTATCCGATACGTTTGATACTACCAATACGGATAAATTCCGTCCTGTCTACCATCATACTCCCCTTTATGGCTGGATGAATGATGCAAACGGATTGGTATATAAAGATGGAGAGTATCATTTGTATTATCAGTATAACCCTTATGGCTCCAAATGGGGAAATATGCACTGGGGACATTCGGTCAGCAAAGACCTGATGCATTGGGAACATTTGGCTCCTGCCATTGCCCGTGATACATTAGGGCATATCTTTTCCGGTAGTTCTATTGTCGATCAGGAGAATGTGGCGGGCTACGGAGCAGGTTCCATCCTCGCTTACTATACTTCTGCCAGCGATAAGAACGGACAGATTCAGTGTCTGGCTTATAGCAAAGACAACGGACGGACATTTACTAAATACGAAAAGAATCCTGTTCTGCGTCCTTCCGATGGTCTGAAAGATTTCCGTGACCCGAAAGTCTTCTGGTATGCACCGGAGAGTAAATGGGTGATGATTGTCTCTGCCGATAAGGAAATGCGTTTCTATGACTCCCATAATCTGAAAGACTGGAACTACCTGAGTAGCTTTGGCGAAGGATACGGTGTGCAACCCTGTCAGTTTGAATGTCCGGATATGGTGGAACTTCCTGTAGACGGCGATATCAACTATAAGAAATGGGCATTGATTGTCAATGTAAATCCGGGATGTTACTTCGGAGGGAGTGCTACTCAATATTTTATCGGTGACTTTGACGGCACAAAATTTATTTGTGATAATCAGCCGAATGTCACAAAATGGCTGGACTGGGGGAAAGATCACTATGCTACTGTCTGTTTCTCAAATACGGGAGACCGTGTGGTGGCAGTGCCTTGGATGAGCAACTGGCAGTATTGCAATATCGTTCCGACCCGGCAGTTCCGTAGTGCCAATGCACTGCCCCGTGAATTGGGACTCTATACACAGGACAATGATATTTATCTTTCCGCCGCACCGGTAGCGGAAACTAAGAACTTACGAAAAGAAAGCAAGGATGTTCCGTCCTTCACGGTAGACAAGGATTATCACATCGAATCTTTATTGACTGATAATGAAGGAGCTTATGAGCTTTCTCTGAACATCGAAGCTGGAAAGGCGGAAATTATGGGATTCAGTCTTTTCAATGACAAGGGAGAGAAGGTGGATATTTATTTTAATCTTCCGGAAAAGAAACTGGTGATGGACCGTACGAAAAGCGGCATCGTAGATTTCGGGAAAAACAGCTCTCCGCACGAGATCGAGGCGCACGACCGCCGGAAGACGACTTCTATCAATTATATAGATGATTTCGCATTGGCTACATGGGCACCTATCCAGAAGGAAAATGAATACAAACTGGATGTCTTTGTTGATAAGTGTTCGGTAGAAATATTTCTGGATGGCGGGAAGATAGCGATGACTAATCTGATTTTCCCTACAGAGCCATACAATCGTATGTGTTTTTACAGTAAGGGCGGTACATTCGCAGTCGATTCATTTAGTGTGTATAGATTAGGTTTATAAAAGGATGGATTTATTTTTCAATAGGTATTTATCAAGGATATAATCAATTGTTTATCACTTGTATAATCAGTATTTCATAGATTGGATTTATGAGTTAGTTTTTAAGTTAGGTTTTGTAGATTAGGTGTTTGGCAGCTGCCGTCCGTGAGGTCCGGCAGCTGTTCTGTGTTTCTTCAGTCTATTCGCAGAATAGGCTGTCATTACTTATTCATCGATCTCAATCGTATACCCTCCTCTGAAAGTTTCTTCCGGTTGCAGGTGTTGCATCCAGTCTTTGTCTTTGTATTCGCCTGTGTAATGTGCGCGGTCGCAGCGGCCGTACCACGGTTCAATGCAGACAAAAGGGGCATTCTTTGCAGGCGGAGACCATAGACCGACTACGGGAGCATGAAAGTGCAGGCTTAAATAAGCTTTCTTTTCCTTGGTATAAAGGGTTACTTTATGGATTTGCTCATTCTCTATTATCAAAGCATCTTTATCGAAAGTATGTGTATCCAATGGCAATAACCCGTCTGTAAGTTCCAGAGAATATTCAGTGGAAGGATCTGCACATCCTTTTTCTGAAATGAGGATATACTTCAATCCTTCTTCCTTGTCAAAACCGAAGAAACCACGATTCTGTGTATCTGCATTAAAATCCGGCCAATAGAATGCAGGATGCGCACCGATTTGAAAATACATTTCTTTTTCTCCGGTATTCTTAACTTCCCATATAACCTCGATCTGCTTACCCTGAATACGATAACCTATTTCCAGACAAAACGGGAAAGGAAATTTCCGTAATGTCTCTTCATTACTGACAAGGTGGTATCGTACTTCGTCTTCTTTTTCTGAAACAAGAGTAAATTCCATATCGCGGGCAAAGCCATGTTGACTCAATGTATAAGCGATACCTTCATTACGATACTGGTTTTCCCACACACTTCCTACAATCGGGAAAAGTACAGGAGAGTGGCGTTTCCAAAAAGCAGGGTCGGCTTGCCACAGATACTCTTTCCCATTGGCGAAGATACTGCAAAGTTCGGCTCCATGCGGAGATACCTGAATAGTAAGTTGTTCGTTGGAGATTGTTTTCATATCATTCAGTTTTCTGTTGGTTACTTTGAGTGATTATATGCTTGTTATATGAATAATATCCCTTTTTACAAGGACTTAAATTACTATACAAAGGTAGTATTTTCTATGATTGAGAGAGAATATAATCCCGACTTTCTTATGATGGAGAATTATTCTTATAAAACCCTATAAAATAGCGTTCTATGCAACATATCTTACAGCATTTGAAACATTTTTTTCAGTCGGTTGACTTAAATCAACCGTAATTTGCATCATCGAAAAGAGAAAATTCGTACTTTTAAATTAATAACATTAAACTAATGCCTGGTATCATGAAGAACAAAAAACTTCTTTGCAGCGTTTGTTTCCTGTTTGCTTTCATGTCGGCCCTGTGGGGGCAAAACATTACGGTAAAGGGAAACGTTACTTCTAAAACGGATGGGCAACCGATTATCGGTGCTTCTGTCGTTGAAACTACAGCTACAACCAACGGAACAATTACAGACTTCGATGGTAATTTCACTCTTTCAGTTCCGGTCAACTCTACTTTAAAGATTACGTATATTGGTTATAAACCGGTGACCGTAAAAGCGGCTGCTATCGTTAATGTACTACTGGAAGAAGATACCCAGATGGTAGATGAAGTTGTCGTAACAGGTTATACTACACAGCGTAAAGCCGACCTGACAGGTGCTGTTTCTGTAGTAAAAGTAGACGAAATCCAGAAGCAAGGTGAAAACAATCCGGTGAAAGCCCTTCAGGGACGTGTCCCCGGAATGAACATCACCGCCGATGGTAATCCGAGTGGATCGGCTACCGTACGTATCCGCGGTATCGGTACGCTGAACAATAACGACCCGCTTTATATAATCGACGGTGTTCCTACCAAAGCCGGTATGCACGAACTGAATGGTAATGATATTGAATCCATTCAGGTTTTGAAAGATGCCGCATCCGCTTCTATCTACGGTTCGCGTGCAGCGAACGGCGTGATCATCATTACTACCAAACAAGGAAAGAAAGGACAGATCAAAATCAATTTCGACGCTTCTGTTTCCGCCTCCATGTATCAGAGTAAAATGAACGTACTGAACACTGAGCAATACGGACGAGCTATGTGGCAAGCCTACGTGAACGACGGTGAAAATCCGAACGGTAATGCTTTGGGATATGCTTACAATTGGGGATATAATGCCGACGGCAATCCGGTATTATACGGAATGACTCTTTCCAAATACCTGGATTCAAAGAATACAATGCCTGTGGCGGACACAGACTGGTTTGACGAGATCACTCGTACTGGTGTTATTCAGCAATACAATCTTTCCGTCAGCAACGGTTCGGAGAAAGGTTCTTCTTTCTTTTCTCTGGGATATTACAAGAATCTGGGTGTTATCAAAGACACGGACTTCGACCGTTTCTCGGCTCGTATGAACAGCGATTATAAGTTGATTGATGATATCCTGACCATCGGTCAGCATTTTACATTAAATCGCACGTCGGAAGTGCAGGCTCCGGGTGGAATTATTGAAACCGCACTGGACATTCCTTCCGCTATTCCCGTATATGCTTCGGATGGTTCATGGGGCGGACCGGTAGGCGGATGGCCCGACCGTCGTAACCCTCGTGCCGTACTTGAATACAATAAAGACAACCGATACACTTACTGGCGTATGTTCGGTGATGCCTATGTCAATCTGACTCCTTTCAAGGGATTCAATCTACGTTCCACTTTCGGTCTGGACTATGCCAACAAGCAGGCACGTTACTTCACTTATCCTTATCAGGAAGGAACGCAGACAAATAATGGCAAGAGCGCAGTGGAAGCCAAGCAGGAACACTGGACGAAATGGATGTGGAACGCCATTGCTACCTACCAACTGGAAGTAGGCAAACATCGTGGAGATGTAATGATAGGTATGGAGTTGAACCGTGAAGACGACAGCCATTTCTCCGGATACAAAGAAGACTTCTCTATCCTTACCCCCGACTATATGTGGCCCGATGCAGGTAGTGGCACGGCACAAGCATACGGTGCCGGTGAGGGGTATTCACTCGTCTCTTTCTTTGGCAAAATGAACTATTCTTATGCCGATAGATATCTGCTTTCGTTAACTCTCCGTCGGGACGGTTCTTCCCGGTTCGGTAAAAACCACCGTTATGCCACTTTCCCTTCCGTATCTTTGGGATGGCGCATCACACAGGAGAACTTCATGAAAGAACTGACCTGGCTTGATGATCTGAAATTGCGTGCTTCGTGGGGACAGACCGGTAATCAGGAAATCTCCAACCTTGCCCGTTATACTATCTATGCACCTAACTATGGTACAACCGATTCTTTCGGCGGACAGAGCTACGGTACGGCATACGATATCACAGGTTCTAACGGTGGCGGTGTACTTCCTTCCGGTTTCAAACGCAACCAGATCGGTAACGACAATATCAAATGGGAAACAACGACACAGACCAATGTCGGTATCGACTTCAGCCTGTTCAAGCAATCACTGTACGGTTCACTGGAATACTACTACAAGAAAGCAACAGATATCCTGACTGAAATGGCAGGAGTAGGAGTGCTGGGAGAAGGCGGCAGCCGTTGGATAAATTCGGGTGCAATGAAAAACCAGGGTTTTGAATTTAATCTGGGTTATCGTAACAAGACTGCCTTTGGACTGACTTACGACCTGAACGGAAACATATCCACTTATCGGAATGAAATTCTTGAATTGCCGGAAACGGTAGCTGCCAACGGCAAGTTTGGTGGTAATGGTGTGAAGAGTGTAGTCGGACATACTTACGGCGCACAAGTCGGTTACATTGCTGATGGCATTTTTAAGTCGCAGGATGAAGTAGACAACCATGCTACTCAAGAAGGCGCTGCTGTCGGCCGTATCCGTTACCGTGATATTGACCATAACGGTGTGATTGACGAAAGAGATCAGAACTGGATTTATGATCCTACTCCCTCTTTCAGCTACGGATTGAATATTTATCTGGAATATAAGAACTTCGATCTGACAATGTTCTGGCAAGGCGTTCAGGGAGTGGATATAATCAGTGACGTGAAGAAGAAAAGCGATTTTTGGAGTGCTTCCAATGTCGGCTTCCTGAATAAGGGAACCCGTTTGCTTAATGCCTGGTCACCTACGAACCCAAACTCTGATATTCCGGCATTGACCCGCAGTGATACGAACAATGAACAGCGTGTCTCTACTTACTTCGTAGAAAACGGTTCTTTCCTGAAACTGCGCAATATCCAGTTAGGATACACCGTTCCCGCTGTTATCTCCAAAAAAATGAGAATGGACCGCTTGCGTTTCTATTGCAGTGCACAGAACCTGCTGACCATCAAGAGCAAGAATTTTACCGGAGAAGATCCGGAGAACCCGAACTTTTCTTATCCGATCCCTGTGAATATCACGTTCGGACTTAACATCGGATTTTAACTTACTTCATCAATAAAACGAATGATCATGAAAAAGATAATATATATAGCAACAATCGGAATTACCTTGCTGACAACCAGTTGTGACGATTTTTTGGACCGTCAGGTTCCTCAGGGTATTGTGACCGGCGATCAGATCGCTTCTCCCGAATATGTAGATAATCTGGTGATTTCTGCCTACGCCATCTGGGCGACAGGTGATGATATCAACTCTTCCTTCTCTCTCTGGAATTATGATGTACGTTCCGACGATTGCTATAAAGGCGGTTCGGGAACAGAAGACGGCGGTGTGTTCAACGCACTGGAAATATCCAAAGGTATCAATACCACCGACTGGAATATCAATGATATATGGAAAAGACTGTATCAATGCATCACCCGTGCCAATACAGCTCTGCAATCACTCGACCAAATGGATGAAAAGACCTATCCGTTGAAGAACCAGCGCATTGCCGAAATGAGATTCCTGCGCGGACACGCTCACTTCATGTTGAAACAGCTGTTCAAGAAGATCGTTATTGTAAACGATGAAAACATGGAACCGGATGCTTACAATGAACTGTCGAATACCACTTATACCAATGACGAGCAATGGCAAAAGATAGCAGACGACTTCCAGTTTGCCTACGACAACCTGCCGGAAGTACAAATAGAAAAAGGACGCCCTGCACAGGCAGCCGCTGCTGCTTACCTTGCAAAAACTTACCTGTATAAAGCTTACCGCCAGGACGGAGCCGATAATGCCCTTACCGGAATCAACGAAGAAGACCTGAAACAGGTCGTGAAATACACCGATCCCCTGATCATGGCTAAAGGTGGTTACGGACTGGAAACGGACTATAGCATGAACTTCCTGCCGCAATATGAAAACGGTGCAGAGTCTGTATGGGCCATTCAGTATTCTATCAACGACGGTACTTACAACGGTAACCTGAATTGGGGAATGGGACTGACCACTCCGCAGATACTGGGCTGCTGCGACTTCCACAAGCCGAGCCAGAATCTGGTGAATGCTTTCAAAACCGATTCGCAGGGAAAGCCTTTGTTCAGTACCTACGACAATGAGAATTACGAAGTGGCTACAGACAATGTCGATCCCCGTCTGTTCCATACGGTGGGTATGCCGGGCTTTCCTTATAAGTACAACGAAGGTTACATCATCCAGAAGAATGATGACTGGAGCCGCAGCAAGGGACTTTATGGATATTATGTTTCTCTCAAAGAGAATGTAGATCCCGATTGTGACTGTCTGAAGAAAGGTTCTTATTGGGCCAGTTCTCTGAATCACATTGTGATCCGTTATGCAGATGTATTGCTGATGCGTGCCGAAGCACTGATTCAGTTGAACGACGGACGTATCACCGATGCCATCTCATTAATCAATGAGGTACGCAGCCGTGCTGCCGGAAGCACCATGCTGATCTTCAATTATAAAGAAGACTACGGAGTGAACTTCAAAGTGACTCCTTACGACCTGAAAGCTTACGCTCAGGACGAAGCCATGAAAATGCTGAAATGGGAACGCCGCGTAGAGTTCGGTATGGAAAGCTCACGTTTCTTTGACCTTGTAAGATGGGGAGAAGCCAAAGATGTCATCAATGCTTATTACGTGACGGAAGCATCCCGTTGCTCTATCTACAAGAATGCGGGCTTTACGGAAAATAAGAACGAATATCTTCCTGTTCCATTCGAACAGATCAGCGCAAGTAATGGAAATTATACACAGAATTTCGGTTGGTAACTAACCATCTTAAAACAAAGAATACAATGAAATCAATCATAAAACAACTTTATACTATCCTGTTGGTGACTGTGGCATGCCTTACAGTCACAGGATGTAGTGATGACTTCAAATCCGGCCTTCGTCTGGACGGAGATGTTTGGGTGAACTCTATCCGGCTGGATGAATACGCAGGAACTGTCGACTATCAGAATAAGGCAATCGTAGTAGGAGTGCCCTACGATTACGATATTACCCGCATGGTGGTCACAGAAATGAATCTTTCCGAAGGAGCCAAGGCTAGCATCGCTATCGGTGAGACAATCGACTTTTCTCTTCCCGTATCTTTGACGGTGAAGAATGGCGATGTACAAATGAGCTACACGATTACCGTGAAGAGAGATGAGGCGAAGATACTGACCTTCAAATTGAATGATACTTATGTAGGAAAGGTAGACCAGTTATCGAAAACCATTTCTGTAGTCGTTCCGCTGACAGTGGATATCACTCAGTTGAAAGGTACGTTTACCGTAACGGACGGAGCTACCGTGACTCCGGCATCCGGAAGTATTCAGGACTTTACGAACCCCGTCACTTACACGGCAACTTACCGTTCGGCAGTAACTCCTTATGTGGTAACGGTTACTCAGGGAAATGTGATTCCGACTGCCTTTGTCGGTACGGCTTCTTCCGTCAGTCTTCTGACGAGTCCCGAAGAGAAAGCCGCTGCCCAATGGATGATGGATAATGTATCGATGTCCGAATATATCTCATTCAAGGATGTAGTGGACGGAAAAGTGGATTTAGGTAAATATACCGCTATCTGGTGGCATTTCCACGCAGACAATGGTGACAATCCTCCTTTGCCGGATGACGCGAAAGCGGCAGCGGAGAAGTTTAAAGTCTACTATCAGAATGGTGGTAATCTGCTGCTGACCCGTTACGCTACTTTCTATATCGCCAATCTCGGCATCGCTAAAGACGAGCGTGTACCGAACAATAGCTGGGGAGGAAACGAAGACTCGCCCGAAATCACCTCTGCCCCATGGAGCTTCCTGATTACCGGCAGTGAATCACATCCGTTATTCCAGGATTTAAGATGGAAAGATGGCGACAAGTCGACAGTCTATACCTGTGATGCCGGCTATGCGATTACCAATAGCACAGCGCAGTGGCATATCGGGACAGACTGGGGAGGTTATGACGACCTGAACGCATGGCGTAACCTGACAGGAGGAATCGATTTGGCACATGGAGGCGACGGGGCGGTAGTCATTGCCGAATTTGAACCGCGTTCCAATAGCGGACGTACGCTCTGTATCGGTTCCGGCTGCTATGATTGGTACGGCAAGGGAGTAGACGCTTCTGCCGACTACTATCACTACAACGTAGAGCAAATGACTCTCAATGCAATCAACTACTTGTGTAAATAAAAAGAATAAGCAACAATGATGAAAAATATGATCTTACCTATAGCATTTACCGCACTGATAGCTTCGATGACTGCTTGCAGTGACGAGACTGACCCCATCTTGACTCAGAAAAACTGGGACGGTACAGCCACATACTTCCAATCGAGTGATGAGCATGGCTTCTCGATGTACTATAAGCCACAGGTCGGCTTTGTAGGTGACCCGATGCCATTCTATGATCCGGTTGCCAAGGACTTTAAAGTGATGTACCTGCAAGATTACCGTCCGAACCCCGAAGCTACGTACCATCCCATTTTCGGGGTGGCTACCAAAGACGGTGCTACTTACGAATCTCTCGGCGAACTGATTTCCTGCGGAGGGCGTGACGAACAGGATGCTGCCATCGGCACAGGAGGAACGATCTATAACCCTGCCGACAAACTGTATTATACCTTCTACACCGGTAATAAGTTCAAGCCTTCTTCCGACCAGAATGCTCAGGTAGTGATGGTAGCTACTTCTCCCGATTTCAAGACATGGACCAAGAACCGTACCTTCTACCTGAAAGGAGATACGTATGGTTATGACAAGAATGACTTCCGTGACCCGTTCCTGTTCCAGACCGAAGACGGTGTGTATCACATGCTGATCGCTACCCGCAAGAACGGAAAAGGGCATATCGCCGAATTTACCTCTGCCGACCTGAAAGAGTGGGAATCTGCCGGAACCTTTATGACCATGATGTGGGATCGTTTCTACGAATGTCCGGATGTATTCAAGATGGGGGACTGGTGGTATCTGATTTATTCGGAACAGGCTTCCTTCATGCGTAAAGTACAATATTTCAAAGGCAGAACGCTGGAAGATTTGAAAGCAACTACCGCCAATGATGCCGGAATATGGCCGGACAATCGTGAAGGAATGCTGGACAGCCGCGCATTCTATGCCGGAAAGACCGCTTCCGACGGAACAAACCGCTACATTTGGGGTTGGTGTCCCACACGTGCCGGAAATGATAATGGAAATGTTGGTGATGTAGAACCCGAATGGGCAGGCAATCTGGTAGCACAACGTCTGATTCAACACGAAGACGGTACTTTAACCCTCGGAGTACCCGATGCAATCGACCGTAAATACACTTCCGCACAAGAAGTGAAAGTAATGGCAAAAGATGGTAACATGATCGAAAGCGGTAAAACCTATACTTTGGGCGAAGGTGCCTCCGTCATCTTCAACCGTCTGAAAGTACATAACAAGATTTCTTTCACCGTAAAGACCGCTTCGAATACGGACCGTTTCGGAATCTCTTTTGTACGTGGAACGGATTCCGCTTCCTGGTATAGTATCCATGTCAATGCCGATGAAGGCAAAGCGAATTTTGAGAAAGACGGTGACGATGCCAAATACTTATTCGATAATAAATTCAATATTCCGGCAGATAATGAATATCGTGTGACGATTTACAGTGACCAGTCCGTCTGCGTGACTTATATCAACGACCAGTTATCTTTCACCAACCGTATCTACCAAATGCAGAAGAACCCGTGGTCACTCTGCTGTTATAAAGGTGAAATAACTGTATCAGACGTTCAGGTAAGCACTTATTGATGAAAACTACACCGGCAAGTAACATCTTTTACAGCGTTTGAAACAAAAGTGATAGGCGCTAACCTTGGAAGCGCCTATCTTTGCACTGTAACAACTATCAAAAGTATAACAACCTTAATACCATAGAACATGAATGTATTTTTGCCTGTCAAACAACTTCAGACCTTTCTGATTTGTTTTATTCTCATGACTATTTCTGTTTCAACCCGAGCGGCGGATTCTCCTTTGCTGATTAAGAATCTGGGAGAAGGTCATTGCCTTGTACGTGTCAATACTTCCCAGAACTACCTGCTTCTGCCCGTAGAGGATGCGTCTCCCGATGTACGTATCAGCATGATCGTTAATAATAAAGAGGTGAAAAACTTCGACGTGCGTCTCGCCATACATAAAGTAGATTACTTTGTTCCGGTAGACCTTTCCGACTTTTCCGGCAAAACGGTCTCTTTCAAGTTCAAGATGAACTCCAACGATCCGATCCGTGTCAATCTTTCGCCGGATAATACCGCTTGCTGCAAGGAAATGAAACTCTCCGACACCTTCGATACGACCAACCGTGAAAAGTTTCGTCCGACCTATCACTTCTCTCCCCTTTACGGATGGATGAACGACCCGAACGGAATGGTCTATAAAGACGGTGAATACCATCTTTTTTACCAGTACAACCCTTATGGCTCCAAATGGGGAAACATGAACTGGGGACACGCTATCAGCAAAGACCTCGTAAACTGGGAACACCGCCCCGTTGCGATAGCACCGGATGCGCTTGGTACTATCTTCAGCGGCTCTGCCGTGGTAGATCATAACAATACAGCCGGCTTCGGAGCAGGCGCAATCATCGCCATCTATACACAAAACAGCGACCGTCAGGTACAAAGCATCGCTTATAGCACTGACAACGGACGCACTTTCACCAAATACGAAAACAACCCCGTACTTGTATCCGAAGCTCGTGATTTCCGCGACCCGAAAGTTTTTTGGTACGAAGCAACAAAACGCTGGATCATGGTGCTCGCAGTGGGACAGGAAATGCAGATTTTCTCTTCTCCCAATTTGAAAGACTGGGCATTTGAAAGCAGCTTCGGCGAAGGATACGGTGCTCACGGCAACGTATGGGAATGCCCCGATTTATTCGAACTTCCGGTAGAGGGCACCAACGAAAAGAAATGGGTATTGCTTTGCAGCCTCGGTGACGGTCCTTTCGGTGACTCCGCTACTCAATACTTTATCGGTAGCTTCGACGGCAAGAAATTTAGTTGTGACAATCAGCCGAATGTCACGAAATGGATGGACTGGGGAAAAGACCATTATGCTACAGTTACTTGGAGCGATGCCCCCGACAACCGCCGTATCGCCATTGCATGGATGAGCAACTGGCAATATGCAAATGACGTGCCAACTTCTCAATACCGTAGTCCGAACTCCATCCCTCGTGATTTGAGTCTCTTTGCCATCGACGGTGGGATTTATCTTCAATCCGCTCCTTCTCCCGAATTACTGAAACTGCGTGGTGTTTCCAAAAAGCGCTCATTCAAGGTTAACGGAACACGTATCGTGAAAGATTTGATTCCGAACAATGAAGGTGCTTACGAAATAGAACTGTCCCTTAAGAATCAGCAGGCAGAAATCATCGGTTTCCGTCTCTACAATGACAAGGGCGAAGAAGTAGACATGCAGTACGATATGAAAGAGAAGAAATTCTCGATGGACCGTCGCAAGAGTGGCGAGGTAAATTTCAACGAAAACTTCCCGATGCTGACTTGGACTGCGATTGAAGAGGATAAGGATGAAATGAAACTCCGCCTGTTTGTAGACAGATCGAGTGTAGAGGCTTTCGGTGACGGTGGACGCTTCGCTATGACCAATCAGGTATTCCCTTCGGAACCTTATAATCATATCAGCTTCTACAGCAAAGGCGGTGCCTATAAAGTAGATTCATTCGTGGTTTACAAACTGAAGAAATAAAAAACGACTTTCTTCTCCCTGCGCTCTTTTTAATTCATGCTAACATACCTTTATCCTTGCGTTAACATGCCTTTATGTTCTCCTTATGTATGGGAGATAGATAGCGTTTCACCTACGTGATACGATTTGTTCATTACTGTGATAAGGTCTTATCACCCTTGTGATACGGTCTGTTCACAGCCGTGATAAGCAAAGAAAATAGGAGGCTAAAAGAAAAAGGATCAATAGGAAAGGAAAATAATTACTGTGCTAATATACGAAATTATAATAGATAAAACAATGGAAAATACTAAAAACGCTTCTCTCTCCAAACTAGTCCCGGTGATGCTTTGTTTCTTCGCCATGGGATTCGTTGATCTGGTGGGCATTGCCTCCAATTATGTAAAAGCAGACCTGGGTCTGACAGACTCACAAGCAAACATCTTCCCTTCATTGGTGTTTTTTTGGTTTCTGATTTTCTCCGTACCGACAGGTATGCTGATGAGCCGTATCGGTCAGAAGAAAACCGTGTTACTCAGTTTGATCGTGACTTTTGCTTCTTTACTGTTGCCTGTCTTCGGGGACAGTTACGCACTGATGCTGATTTCTTTTTCCCTGTTAGGTATTGGAAACGCACTGATGCAGACTTCACTGAACCCGCTTCTTTCCAACATCGTTCGTGGTGACCGTCTGGCAAGCAGCCTCACCTTCGGACAATTTGTGAAAGCGATCGCTTCTTTCCTTGCACCGTACATTGCCATGTGGGGAGCAACGCAGGCGATTCCTTCTTTCGATCTGGGGTGGCGTGTATTATTCCCTATTTATATGGTAATAGCCATCCTTGCCATTCTGCTGCTCAACGCGACACAGATTGAAGAAGAGAAGGAAGAAGGCAAACCTTCCACTTTCGGACAGTGCCTGGCATTGCTCGGCAAACCGTTTATCTTGCTTTGTTTTATCGGAATCATGTGTCACGTTGGTATCGACGTCGGTACAAACACTACTGCACCTAAGATTCTGATGGAACGTATCGGCATGACACTGGATGATGCTGCTTTTGCAACCAGCCTCTATTTTATCTTCCGTACGGCAGGCTGTTTTCTGGGATCATTCATCCTGCGTCAGATGTCTCCGAAATCTTTCTTCGGTATCAGTGTTGTTATGATGCTGGCTGCTATGGTAGGGTTGTTCATCTTCCATGATAAAGCGGTGATTTACGCTTGTATCGCTCTGATCGGTTTTGGTAACTCGAATGTGTTCTCTGTTATTTTCTCGCAGGCATTGCTTTATCTGCCGGGAAAGAAAAACGAAGTTTCCGGTCTGATGATTATGGGACTCTTCGGAGGAACCGTTTTCCCGTTGGCTATGGGAGTTGCTTCGGATACTTCTATGGGGCAGAATGGTGCGATTGCTGTGATGACAGTCGGTGTACTTTACTTGCTGTTCTATACCTTCCGTATCAAAAAATAATTTTATATTTGGAAAACAATTAAATCTGTAGATCATGAATAATATAATTGTAGGAATGGGCGAAGCATTATGGGATGTATTGCCCGAAGGAAAGAAGATAGGCGGTGCTCCGGCTAATTTCGCTTATCATGTTTCACAGTTTGGTTTCGACAGCCGTGTAGTAAGTGCGGTGGGCAATGACGAACTGGGAGATGAAATCATGGAAGTATTCAAAGAAAAGCAACTCAAAAATCAGATTGAGCGGGTGGATTATCCTACCGGTACGGTGCAGGTGACACTGGATGACGAAGGGGTGCCTTGCTACGAAATCAAAGAAGGAGTGGCATGGGATAACATTCCTTTCACGGACGAACTGAAGCGGCTGGCTTTGAATACGCGCGCCGTTTGTTTCGGTTCGTTGGCTCAACGCAATGAAGTGAGCCGTGCTACAATTAACCGATTCCTCGATACAATGCCCGATATAGACGGACAGCTGAAGATATTCGACATCAACCTCCGTCAGGACTTCTACACGAAAGAAGTATTGCGCGAGTCTTTCAAACGCTGCAACATTCTGAAGATAAACGATGAAGAACTGGTGACAATCAGCCGTATGTTCGGTTATCCGGGCATCGACTTACAGGATAAGTGCTGGATTCTGTTGGCCAAGTACAATCTGAAAATGTTGATTCTTACTTGCGGTATCAATGGTAGTTATGTGTTTACTCCGGGAGTCGTTTCTTTTCAGGAAACGCCGAAGGTTCCGGTAGCCGATACGGTAGGAGCGGGGGATTCCTTTACTGCCGCTTTCTGTGCTTCCATTCTGAATGGCAAGTCTGTTCCCGAAGCTCATAAGCTGGCTGTCGAAGTTTCCGCTTATGTTTGTACGCAGAGCGGTGCAATGCCCGAACTTCCGGTTATTCTGAAAGACAGATTGTTGTAGAATCTCTTTAAATTCAAAAAGAAGGTGAATTCTAAGTCCTCTCCAAACAATATCTATAAAATCTTACCCAAGTTTACGAACATTAACGTATCCTTGGGTAAGTTTGTATATAGACATACCTACTCTTCAGAAGTGTATAGCTACTTCCTAAACCTAAGATATTTTCGAAGTTAAGGACCTTTTTATTATACGGCTAATGTTACAAATGGAGTCTGCCTTCGTATCACAGCAAAAGACCTTGCTATGATTTTGGCTCTTACAGCATTGATTACAGATGCTTTATGTTTCCCCTCTGCTATTTTCCTTTTATAGTATGCTTTCATCTGCGGATCCCAAGAGATGGCAGTAATAGCTGCCCGGGTAAGGTATACTTTTACTTCTTTGTTAGCCAATGAAGAAGTCTGCGTTTTTCCCCGTATGGAAATACCTGAAGTATGTTCAAATGGGGCGACCCCACAATAGCAGGCAAATTTCCTCGGGTTGTCAAATCTTTGAAAATTGTCAGTAACACACAGTAATACAATGGCATTGATAATTCCTATTCCTTTTATACTTCTTAATAGCAAGTAGTTTGTGTAAAGCGATGTACTGGCGGCTATTAGTTGCTCCATATCCTCTTCCACCTCCAGGATTCTTTCTTTTATCGACTTGAGCTGCTCTTCCAAAAAAGAAATGGATTCTGTCACATCAGCCAACTTAGCCATCCAGGAGAATGTTTCCAATAACTTTATGCTTGATACTTTTTGCTTGACCAAATTGTCACGTATAATAATCCATCCCCGCAGTCTCACCAAGTCTTTGTCAGGCAATTTGTATAACTCCAGTTTTCGATAGTGTAATACCGCATAGTTCGCTATTCTTTTGGCGTCAATGCGGTCATTTTTGCCTCGTTGCAAGCCTATGGACTTCTTGATGGTCAACGGGCAAACCAAAGCCAGGGAAAATCCCATGGAGACACTGGAAACAGATAACTCTGTGACATAACTTCCCATGTTTTCAGCACAGAACAAGAGTTTGGATAAAGAGAGATGATAACCAGCTATCCAATCCAATAAAGATTGGATCCCAGTTGGAGTGTTATCAAAAGACTTGTGAGACAACTCTTTTTCGTCTGCGGACATTAATGATGCATCGAAAGTTTTTTTTCCTACATCAAGACCTACAAAATGAGAATAATTCATAACTTTGTATTTACAGTATTAAACATGAAGGAGAAACAGCTAATACATTTATTAGGTCGTGAGCCTACAATTCTAACTGGCTAGGTTCTCCTATTAAGAGAGTTGCAGTCTGATTCAGCCTATAGTCATTTAAGACTAGTGTCAAAGTTAGTTCACTGCAACTCTACTTTTCAAATATACACTTATATTTTGTTGTGATATTTAATACTGCAAATGTAAATGTGTCAAAAGCAACTAAACTCTCCTCCTTCCTGAAGGAGGGGAATTTAGTTGCTTTTGACACATCTTCTTTTCTGTTTCTTATTTCAGTAAATGTCCCCCTTCCCTGTGTTTTGATTTACTACTTAATCTGTTAATTATTAGAATGATAATAACAGATGTTCTTTTTTCTAATTGTCCCCCTCTTTCTTGCCTTGTTTTATAAGCCGATTGCCTATCTTTGCGGCAGGTTTTTAAATAATAAATCAAAAAGAGAAAACTACTTTATGAAACACATTTCGAACTTCCTCAGATCAAAAAGCTGGAACGTATTTTTGTTTTTATATCTTGCTCTTCCTTTGTTTGCGCAAAAGGAATATAAGATCGATCAGGTATCTGTTGTTAATGTAGGCGATGGCAGACTGTTGTTTCAGGAACTGAAAACGGAAAAAGCATTGAATGGCGAACATCGCATCATAGATGGTTATCATTCCGCCTATGTGCTGGCATCTTTTAAAGATGGTTTTTATGATGGCGGATACAAAGAATATGTGGACAATATATTAATAACGGAAGGAAGTTATAAAGAAGGGCGGAAGGATGGCCTCTTCAAGATTAACTCCAAGTTTGACGGTAAGCTGAAAGAAGAAAAGTCCTATAAGGAAGGTAAGCTGGACGGTACGAGCAAAAGTTACTTTACTACCGGAAAAGTGGAAAGTGAAAGAAACTTCCGGATGGGGAAAGAGCACGGGAAGCAACTGTCGTACGAATCTGACGGTACTTTGCGGAAAGAGCATAATTACAAGGACGGGAAGCAGGTAGGCAAACAGTATACTTTTCTGAAAGGTACATATGATTTGTATGAGACCGTTTATTTCAATGAAGAAGGTTTGCAGGACGGTGAATATTCGTCCGTGTTTACGTTTGGCTCGCCACGTATACTGGGTAGTTATAAGAATGGAAAGAAGAATGGTCGGTGGACTACTTTTGCTGAAAGCGGAGATACGCTGATGATTGAAACCTATCTGGATGGAAAAGAAGATGGACTCCATGTCTCATTTGCCAACGGAAGTGGGGTAAGGCAGAAAGAATATTATATGAAGAACGATCGTAAAGACGGTTTATACCGTGAATATAATCTGGAAAATGGTGAATTGAGATATGAAGCTACCTATCAGGCCGGCAGATTGCATGGCAAGGAACGACGGCTGATAGTGAGCAACCGCTTTGATTATTGGGAAACTTCTACCTATGTGAACGGAAGGCAGAACGGACCGTTCGAAGCTCGTTATGTAAAGAATGACCAGCTTCGTGAATGTGGGGAATATAAGAATGGTCGCCGTGTAGGACGATGGAAACGCTACACTATTGATGGTAAACTGGAAAAGGAATGGGATGAAAACTAACCGGTAGATGAAAGGTCAGGGCATAAAAAAAGGAGCAACGCCTTGCTCCAACCTTTGTTAACCTTAAATCTAATACTATGAAAAACACAGTGCAAAGATACGGACTTCTGTGAAATCTGCAAATTATCCAAGTAAAACGCTATGTTTTATAACATTGATTAAGTGTTTGTTTTACGCTTTATACTTTTGTTAATACTTTCCGATGGTCTGAAAGAGGACTGCTTTCCTTCTTTTTAGAATAATAAATAGCTGAAGTTAGAGAACTTTACAGTATTATTTCTTATTTTTGTTCTTAATTGGATTACAGAAAGAACTATGAAATGATGAGATGGATGAAGACGATGAGATATCTGAAGTGGATGCTGGTGCTGTTTGGTTTAATCGGGATGACGGCTTGCCGGCAGGATACACCCCATTTTCGTATTGGGGTGGCTCAATGCAGCGATGATTCATGGCGACATAAGATGAATGATGAGATTCTTCGGGAAGCAATGTTTTATAATGGCGTTTCGGTGGAAATCCGTTCGGCAGGAGATGATAACAGTAAGCAGGCGGAAGATGTCCATTATTTTATGGACGAAGGAGTCGATCTGCTGATTATTTCCGCTAACGAAGCTGCTCCTATGACTCCGATTGTAGAAGAAGCTTATCAGAAAGGCATCCCCGTTATTCTTGTAGACCGGAAGATTCTTTCGGATAAATATACTGCCTATATCGGAGCCGATAATTATGAAATCGGTCGTTCGGTAGGAAACTATATTGCCTCCAGTCTGAAAGGGAAGGGAAATATAGTAGAACTGACAGGATTGAGCGGTTCGACTCCTGCAATGGAACGGCATCAGGGATTTATGGCTGCCATCAGTAAATTCCCGGATATAAAGCTGATTGATAAAGCGGATGCTGCGTGGGAACGTGGTCCGGCAGAGATAGAAATGGATAGTATGCTTCGGAGGCATCCTAAGATTGATGCTGTGTATGCCCATAATGACCGTATCGCTCCGGGTGCCTATCAGGCAGCAAAGATGGCAGGGCGGGAGAAGGAAATGATTTTTGTCGGCATAGATGCCTTGCCGGGTAAGGGAAACGGACTGGAACTGGTTTTGGACAGTGTGCTGGATGCCACCTTTATCTATCCGACCAATGGCGATAAGGTACTGCAACTGGCTATGGACATTCTGGAGAAGAAACCCTATCCCAAAGAAACGGTGATGAATACCGCTGTTGTGGACCGTACCAACGCACACGTCATGCAGTTGCAGACTACACACATCTCCGAACTCGATAAAAAGATTGAAACGCTCAACGGACGTATCGGTGGATACCTCTCTCAGGTAGCTACACAACAGGTCGTTTTATACGGCAGTCTGATTATCCTTTTATTGGTAGCCGGCTTATTATTGGTCGTTTATAAATCACTCCGCTCTAAGAATCGCTTGAATAAAGAGCTTTTTAAGCAGAAGCAGCAATTGGAAGAGCAGCGTGACAAACTGGAAGAACAGCGTGACCAATTGATACAGCTCTCTCATCAACTGGAAGAAGCTACCCATGCCAAGCTGGTCTTTTTCACCAATATTTCTCACGACTTCCGTACTCCGTTGACATTGGTTGCCGACCCGGTAGAACATTTATTGGCGGACAAGACATTGAGTGGAGATCAGCACCGGATGCTCATGCTGATTCAGCGAAATGTGAATATCCTTTTGCGCCTGGTCAATCAGATTTTGGATTTCCGTAAATATGAAAACGGCAAGATGGAATATACTCCGGTTACGGTGGATGTCCTTTCTTCTTTCGAAGGATGGAATGAGTCTTTTCAGGCGGCAGCCCGTAAGAAGCATATCCATTTTTCTTTTGATAGTATGCCGGATACGGATTATCATACACTGGCAGACATGGAGAAGCTGGAACGTATTTATTTCAATCTCCTGTCCAATGCCTTTAAGTTTACACCGGAAAACGGGAAAATAGCCATCCGTCTGTCTTCCCTTAGTAAAGAGGACAAGCGATGGATACGTTTCACGGTGGCAAATACCGGTTCCATGATTTCTGCCGAACATATCCGCAATGTATTCGACCGTTTCTATAAGATTGATATGCACCATACCGGTTCGGGAATCGGACTGGCATTGGTAAAAGCCTTCGTAGAAATGCACGGTGGTATGATCTCCGTAGAGAGCGATGAGAAACAGGGCACGGTCTTTACCGTTGAACTGCCTGTACAGTCTTGTGAGGCTGTTGCTGCCGAACCGGATACCACCCTTGTTTCTGCGGATTCCCGTACAACAGATGTTCTATTGGCAGAAGAGGAAGAACTGGAAAAAGGATATGACTCTTCCAAACCGTCCGTACTGATTATTGATGATAATGAGGATATCCGTTCGTATGTCCATACGCTGTTGCATACAGACTATACGGTGATTGAAGCGGCAGACGGCTCCGAAGGAATCCGTAAGGCTATGAAGTATGTTCCGGACCTGATCATTTCTGATGTGATGATGCCGGGCATTGATGGCATTGAATGTTGCCGCCGGCTGAAAAGTGAGTTACAGACCTGTCATATTCCGGTTATTCTGCTGACAGCGTGTTCACTGGACGAACAGCGTATTCAGGGATATGACGGTGGTGCGGATTCTTATATTTCAAAGCCGTTCAGTTCACAGCTGTTGCTGGCACGTGTCCGCAATCTGATCGATTCTCACCGTCGTCTGAAACAGTTCTTTGGTGACGGGCAGACATTGGCAAAAGAAGATGTCTGCGATATGGACAAGGATTTTGTAGAAAGATTCAAGTCATTGATTGAAGAGAAAATGGGAGACTCCGGTTTGAATGTGGAGGACTTGGGCAAAGACATGGGACTAAGCCGTGTGCAGCTTTATCGCAAGATTAAATCATTGACTAACTACTCTCCGAATGAATTGCTCCGTATCGCCCGTTTGAAGAAGGCAGCTTCTTTGCTTGCTTCTTCGGACATGACCGTAGCGGAGATTGGTTATGAAGTCGGTTTCAGTTCACCTTCTTATTTCGCCAAGTGCTATAAAGAGCAGTTTGGAGAGAGCCCGACAGATTTCCTGAAAAGGAAAGGATGATTTCATTGATATCGTAAAGAGGGATATATGAAAGATTATAAAGTAGATAAAGAGAGCTTTTCCGAATCCTTTCGGAAGGAAGTGTACGAAGTCGTATCCCAGATACCTGTGGGAAAAGTATCTACTTATGGAGGTATTGCTTTGCTGTTGGGGGCACCCCAATGCTCGCGGATGGTGGGACGTGCATTGAAAGAAGTGCCGGATGAATTATCCATTCCCTGCCATAGAGTTGTAAATTCCACCGGAAGGCTGGTGCCCGGTTGGGTGGAACAAAAACAACTCTTGCTGGCAGAAGAAGTTTCTTTCAAAGCTAACGGATGCGTTAATCTGAAAGAACATTTGTGGCACGTGGATGAATGAAGGATGCAAGGAAGGTAAGCCATATCATCCGTATCCATACAATAAAGAAAACCCATACATGAAGCCATAAGGTCCTGGTAATGAAATCTCTGATGGGTACAGGGACGAATATGTCGATAGGAACGATACATAACAGCACAAAACAGCACCAAAATAGAATCTTGTCTGTTGCGGTACGTGTTGGTCTGCTCCAATACCAGAGCATGAAACCTGCCAATGCGATAATATAGGTATGCTTCTCGGCGGAGTCACTCAGTAATACTACCCAGCCCATGAGAATGCCCAAAGCCTGGGCACGGAAGGCAAAAGACGACCATTTGCGGAAATTCCCCAAAAAGAGCAGAGTCAGCAAGCCGAGCATTCCTATCTGAAGTGCACGGAAGTGTGGCAATGTCCATGCTGCAATGGGGCGGGCATAGAAAAATGAATCATAAGCTCCGGCGGACTGATGAACAGCAAGACTATGGCACCATTCTTCATAATAGGGGAGCAAATCTGCAGGAGCTATTTTTATTAACGGTAATGCAAGCAATACAATGCCCATTGTAACGGCATAGCCAAAGTTACGCCATACGTGAGGATAGCACAGCAACAATGCCAGTTCGAAAATTCCATATACTTTGGTACATCCCGAAATCATGATTAACAGAACAGCCAGAAATCCACGGTCTTTTTCCAATAACGTATAGGCGAATAAGAATAAATAGGCTACCGTTATGTTATACTGAAATGAAAGTAAACTTTGTCCTAAAATCAGTAACAGAAAAAGGAACATACGGCATTTCTGCTGCTGGGTGAATTGTTGGGGCAGCGTGAAGATCGCCATAAAGAACAGCGAATAATTGAATAGATTCCACGCGAAAGGTCCCAGCCATGCAGGCAGATACGCAAACGGAGCGAACAATACCGTGAAAACTGGAGAATAAAGGAAGTAGCGTCCGTGAGCTTCTACAAATTCAGTTGTGTATGGGCTGATGCCTTGCCAGAAGAATTGAGTAGCGTCCGAGAAGACCATAAAGTTTTGATGCCGTCCTCGTATAAATTCGAGCAGAGTCACTATAAAAGCGAGCAGGAAACCTATCATGTAGAGATTCCGCCGGCTATAGAAAAACGGCATTTTGGGGTTCTTTTTACTAAGGAACTGTACTTGGCTTTTGTCGTCTAGTGTGGCAGTACCTGTTTGTTTTTCTTTTGTTGTGTAATGACAATTATCCTTCCCCAGGAAAATTGTAATAGCCCTGTTGAACATATAAATCTAGTTTAGTTATTGACGCCAAATATACGGTGTTTAAGTGAAATATTCAAACTTATTTTATATTTATCTGCCGGTTTGTTCTATTTTGCTGAGTGATAGGGGAATATTACCCGGAAACTTTCCATATCATTACAAATAAAGCCCTCTGTATGCCCCGGATTTTGAATATAATTTGTATGTTTAATCCGTTTTTTGTATCTTTGTGCCAGCAAGATACTGGAACAGGCTGTTTTTATACATAAAAATGCTATTTTTTGCTATTCGTTGAAAGGATTATCTTATCAAATTCTATTCCTTTTTTAATTACTCAGTCTGTCAATAATCATTTTATTAATTATTTCGGGATTCATTGTTATTTGTCCCTTATTTAAATCAGAACTTTATACGATATAAAGAAAGATTCCTGTTATCGTTTGTTCTTGTCTTGCTGTGTATATTATTTTAATAACCTAAACCATTTTATTGTATGAGTAAAATAGAAATTAAAGATCTCTATCTGGTTTTTGGCAATGAGAAGCAGAAGGCTTTGAAGATGTTGAAAGAAGGTAAAACAAAAAGTGAAATATTGAAAGCGACCGGATGTACAGTTGCGGTGAAAGATGCGAATCTTTCCATTAATGAAGGCGAAATATTCGTCATTATGGGGCTGTCCGGTAGTGGAAAGTCCACTTTACTCCGCTGCATCAACCGTTTGATACGCCCTACTTCCGGAGAAGTGATTATCAATGGAACAGACATAGCCAAAGTGTCGGATAAGGAACTGTTGCAGATTCGCCGGAAAGAACTGGCTATGGTCTTTCAGAACTTCGGTCTGCTTCCTCACCGTTCTGTCTTGCATAATATAGCTTTCGGGCTCGAACTACAGGGAGTAAAAAAGGGAGAACGGGAGCAGAAAGCGATGGAAAGTATGCAACTGGTGGGGCTGAAAGGCTACGAGAATCAGATGGTAAGTGAACTGTCGGGTGGGATGCAGCAGCGTGTCGGGCTGGCGCGGGCTTTGGCCAATAATCCCGAAGTCCTGTTGATGGATGAGGCCTTCTCGGCACTCGATCCTTTGATCCGTGTGCAGATGCAGGATGAACTGCTGACTTTGCAGTCGAAGATGAAAAAAACGATTGTCTTTATTACTCACGACCTGAGTGAAGCGATTAAATTGGGTGACCGGATTGCTATCATGAAGGATGGAGAAATTGTACAAATCGGTACATCGGAAGAAATCCTGACCGAACCTGCCAACGCTTATGTAGAACGATTTGTGGAGAATGTAGATCGAAGCAAGATTATAACAGCTTCCTCTGTTATGGTAGATAAACCCATAGTGGCACGTTTGAAGAAAGAAGGCCCGGAGGTGCTGATCCGTAAGATGCGCGAACGGAATCTGACCGTTCTTCCGGTAGTCGATTCCAATAATCTGTTAGTAGGAGAGGTGCGGTTGAATGACTTGCTGAAACTACGAAAAGAGCAAATCCGCTCCATCGAGTCCGTAGTAAGGCATGAAGTTCATTCAGTGCTGGGTGATACGGTGCTGGAAGATATTCTTCCGTTGATGACAAAAACGAACTCGCCAATCTGGGTCGTAAATGAGAATCGGGAGTTTGAAGGCGTAGTGCCACTTTCCTCATTGATCATCGAAGTAACGGGAAAAGATAAAGAAGAAATTAATGAAATCATTCAAAACGCAATAGAATTATGATAAATATCGGACAATATATAGAGACTGCCATTAATTGGCTCACAGAACATTTTGCTTCCTTTTTTGATGCTCTCAGCATGGGGATCGGAGGATTCATAGACGGTTTTCAGCACGTACTGTTTGGAATACCTTTTTATATCACAATTGCAGTGCTGGCTGCGCTCGCCTGGTTTAAGTCGGGTAAGGGGACAGCCGTATTTACCCTCTTGGGTTTATTGCTTATTTACGGCATGGGCTTTTGGGAAGAAACGATGCAGACATTGGCATTGGTACTTTCTTCCACTTGTCTGGCATTGCTTTTAGGCGTTCCGTTGGGAATCTGGACTGCCAACAGTGATCGTTGTAACAAGATAATGCGCCCTGTCCTCGACTTTATGCAGACAATGCCTGCCTTTGTCTATCTGATTCCTGCCGTTCTATTCTTCGGATTGGGAACTGTGCCGGGAGCTTTTGCCACCATCATCTTTGCAATGCCTCCTGTGGTTCGTCTGACCGGTCTGGGCATTCGTCAGGTTCCTAAAAACGTAGTAGAAGCCTCCCGCTCTTTTGGAGCTACTCCCTGGCAGCTTCTTTATAAGGTGCAATTGCCTTTGGCGTTGCCTACTATTCTGACGGGAATCAACCAGACGATCATGATGTCACTTTCGATGGTAGTGATTGCTGCCATGATTTCTGCCGGAGGATTGGGAGAAATCGTGCTGAAAGGTATCACCCAAATGAAAATCGGACTCGGATTTGAAGGCGGTATCGCAGTCGTGATATTGGCGATCGTGCTGGACCGCATCACTCAGGGTATGGCAGATAACAGAAAAAGTAAAAAGAAATAAGAATCACACCAAAGAAAGGAATAATCAATGAATAAGATAAAAATGATTGCGGCAATGTTTATTGCCGGCATACTCTTAACCTTCGTTTCCTGCGGAGACAACGGAAAGAGTAAGAAGATAAGTATCGCTTATGCCAACTGGTCGGAAGGTATTGCAATGACAAACCTTGCCAAAGCGATTTTTGAAGATCAGGGGTACGATGTAAAGTTGCTGAATGCCGACCTTGCACCTATATTTACCTCTATCTCCCGTAAGAAAGCAGACGTATTTATGGATGTCTGGATGCCTGTCACTATGGAAGATTATATGAAACAATACGGGGATAAACTCGAAGTTATCGGGGATATTTATGATGGTGCCCGTATCGGGCTGGTGGTTCCGGATTACGTTACGATCAACTCAATCGAAGAACTGAACGCGGAAAAGGAACGTTTCTCCGGTCAGATTGTCGGTATTGATGCCGGAGCCGGTATTATGAAAGCTACCGATCAGGCCATCAAAGACTATGGATTGGATTATAAACTGATGACTTCGAGCGGACCTGCCATGACTGCTTCCCTAAAGAAAGCGATTGATAAGAAAGACTGGATTGTCGTGACGGGATGGACGCCTCACTGGATGTTCGACCGTTTCAAGCTGAAAGTTCTTCAGGACCCGAAGCTGATATATGGAAATACGGAATCCATTCATACCATAGCATGGAAAGGTTTTAGCGAGAAAGACCCTTTTGCTGCCGAACTTTTGGGCAACATTCGTCTGACAGATGCGGAAATCAGCTCCTTAATGACTGCTCTGGAAGAGGCGCAGACAACGGAAAGACAGGCTGCCCGTCAATGGATGGAAGAACATCAGGAACTGGTGAACAGTTGGATTCCTGAGAAAGATTGATATGCAAACACTACTTCAACCATCCCGCCATTCTTTCTTTACCATAGAAGTAGTAGAAAAGTAGTCCCAGCCAGCTGGTAAGAACGATTAATACAATCGCTATAAGTCTTTTCTCTACAGCCGCATTTACATTCCAAATCTCTATGGCAGCTCTGAAAGTCAGTATCAAACCGATAATCCAAATAACAAATCCGATCATATCTTTAGAGTTTTAATGAATATCTTCGTGAGAAGTAATCGTTACTTCTAAGATATAAACAAAAAAGGCAGGAATCTGTTTCCAGGATTCCTGCCTTTTATTATGTACAAAGTATTTCTACTTATTATTCAGCTGTATCAGCTCCCCAGTTTTCTCTGGCAAGACGTTTGTAGCTGTTGTAACGCCATTTAGCGTTTTCTTCAGCAGCTTTAAACAGTTCTTCAGCTTCAGCAGGATATTGTTTCATTACAGAAGCGTAACGAACTTCACCCTTCAAGAAACCTTGGAAGTCTTCCCAGTTAGGTTCTTTGCTATCCAGTTGGAACGGATTCTTGCCTTCTTCTTCCAAAGCAGGGTTGTAACGCCACAAGTGCCAGTAACCGCACTTAACAGCCTTTTCTTCTTCTTCCTGGCTCTTACCCATACCGGCTTTCAGACCGTGGTTGATACATGGAGCGTAAGCGATGATCAGTGATGGTCCCGGATATGCTTCAGCTTCACGGATAGCTTTCAGAGTCTGAGCCTGGTCAGCACCCATAGCAATCTGAGCAACATATACATAACCGTAAGTAGTAGCCATCAGACCGAGGTCTTTCTTACGTACACGCTTACCTGCAGCAGCAAACTTAGCGATAGCGCCTACCGGAGTAGCTTTAGAAGACTGACCACCTGTGTTAGAGTAAACCTCAGTATCCAATACAAGGATGTTAACGTCCTTACCGGAAGCGATTACATGGTCAAGACCACCGTAACCGATATCATAAGAAGCACCGTCACCACCGATGATCCATTGGCTGCGTTTAACAAGATATTGTTGCAGATCAGCGATTTGCTTGCAGTGGTTGCATTTATCTTTAGCAGCTTCTACCATCGGAATGATCTTTTCGGCCAGTTCCTTAGTCTTTTCTGCATCCAGCATATTGTTGATCCATTCAGCAAATACTTCTTTGTATTCAGCCGGGCAGCAATCAGAAGCGATAGCTTCGTTCATTACTTTCACCAGACGGGCACGCATCTTTTCGTTAGCCAGTTCCATACCCAGACCAAATTCACAGAAGTCTTCGAACAAGGAGTTAGCCCATGCAGGACCGTGACCCTTTTCGTTCATAGTGTACGGAGTAGAAGGAACTGAACCGGAGTAGATAGAAGAACATCCTGTAGCGTTAGCAACCATTTCACGGTCACCGAACAACTGAGAAATCAGTTTCACGTACGGAGTTTCACCACAACCGGAGCAAGCGCCTGAGAACTCAAACAACGGAGTTGCGAACTGAGAGTTCTTCACGTTAGCCTTGATGTCTACCAGGTGTTGTTTGCTCTTCACGTTTTCAGCGCAGTAAGTCCAGTTATCAGCTTCGGCCAACTGGCTTTCAAGGTGTTTCATGGTCAATGCCTTGCCACCCTTCTTCGGATTACCCGGACAGATGTCGGCACAGTTACCGCAACCCAGACAATCGAGAACGTCTACCTGAATACGGAATGTCATACCATCGAATGCTTTACCTACAGCTTTCAGTTGCTCGAACTTAGCACCCTTCTGCTCTTCAGCATCGAGTACGAACGGACGGATAGAAGCGTGAGGACAAACGTAAGCACACTTGTTACACTGAATACAGTTTTCAGCATTCCATTCGGGAACGAATGCAGCTACACCACGTTTTTCGTATTTGGAAGTACCTTGATACCAAGTACCGTCTTCGATACCCTTGAATGCAGATACCGGCAGCAAGTCACCGTCCTGTGCATTGATCGGACGAACTACTTCGTTGATGAAAGCAGGATCATTGTTTTCTGCTTTTGCATCATCCGGCAGGTTAGCCCAAGCAGGATCGACAGTCAGAGTCTTGTATTCACCACCGCGGTCTACAGCAGCGTAGTTCTTGTTAACAACGTCTTCACCCTTCTTGCCGTAAGACTTAACGATGAATTTCTTCATCTGTTCAACAGCTTGATCTACAGGGATTACGCCTGTGATACGGAAGAATGCAGACTGAAGGATTGTATTGGTACGGTTGCCCAAACCAATTTCCATTGCAATCTGAGTTGCGTTGATATAGTATACAGAGATGTTGTTCTGTGCAAAGTATTTCTTCACCTTGTTAGGCAGGTTCTTAGCCAGTTCTTCGCCTTCCCAGATGGTATTCAGCAAGAAAGAACCGTTCTTACGCAAACCACGTGTTACGTCGTACATGTGCAGGTAAGCCTGAACGTGACAAGCAACGAAGTTCGGAGTATTTACCAAGTAAGTAGAACGGATCGGAGTATCACCGAAACGCAAGTGAGAACAAGTGAAACCACCCGACTTCTTGGAGTCGTAAGAGAAGTAAGCCTGACAGTGTTTGTCGGTGTTGTCACCGATAATCTTAACAGAGTTCTTGTTGGCACCTACAGTACCGTCAGCACCCAGACCGTAGAATTTAGCTTCGAACATACCTTCACCGCCCAGAGCGATTTCTTCTTTCTGAGGAAGAGAAGTGAACGTAACGTCGTCTACGATACCGATAGTGAAGTGGTTCTTCGGCATTGGCATAGCCAAGTTTTCGAATACAGAGATGATCTGTGCCGGAGTTGTATCTTTTGAACCCAGACCGTAGCGACCGCCAACGATAACAGGAGCATTTTCTGCGCCATAGAAGCAGTCTTTAACGTCAAGGTAAAGAGGTTCGCCGTTAGCACCCGGTTCTTTTGTACGGTCAAGCACTGCGATGCTCTTTGCAGTCTTGGGTACAGCAGCCAGGAAGTGTTTAGCAGAGAACGGACGATACAAGTGTACGGCAACCATACCTACTTTTTCGCCGTTTGCTACCAAGTGGTCGATAGCTTCGCGGGCAGCTTCAGTTACAGAACCCATTGCGATAATTACGCGTTCTGCATCTTCTGCACCGTAGTAATCGAACAAACCGTATTTGCGGCCTGTGATCTTGGAAATTTCGTTCATGTATTCTTCTACGATAGCAGGAACTGCTTCATAGTAGTTATTGCATGATTCACGATGTTGGAAGAAGTGGTCGGGGTTTTCAGCCATACCACGGGCAACCGGCTTCATCGGATTCAGTGCACGGGCACGGAATTCAGCCAAAGCTTCCTGGTCGATCAGCGGAGCGAGGTCGTCGTTTTCCAACATTTCGATCTTCTGGATTTCGTGAGAAGTACGGAAACCATCGAAGAAGTTCATGAACGGAACGCGTGATTTGATAGTAGCCAGATGAGCAACACCTGCCAAATCCATAACTTCCTGTACAGAACCTTCTGCCAACATAGCGAAGCCGGTTTGACGAGCTGACATTACGTCCTGATGGTCACCGAAGATACACAATGCGTGAGAAGCCAGTGTACGAGCAGAAACGTGGAATACACAAGGCAAGAATTCACCGGCAATCTTGTACATGTTAGGGATCATCAAAAGAAGACCCTGAGAAGCAGTGTAAGTAGTAGTCAATGCACCAGCCTGAAGAGAACCGTGAACTGCACCGGCAGCACCACCTTCAGATTGCATTTCCTGTACCAATACTGTTTCGCCGAAGATGTTCTTACGTCCTGCGGCAGCCCATTCGTCTACGTACTCAGCCATAGTCGAAGAAGGAGTGATGGGGTAGATAGCTGCTACTTCAGAGAACATATACGAGATATGTGCTGCAGCTTGGTTACCATCACATGTGATGAATTTCTTCTGTTTAGTCATAACTAAATTAAATATTTAAGTAAATAAATCTTTTTAGTATAAGAATCCGAACATCCAAAGAGGTATTTGGTTGCCGCGGCCTATCTCAGCCTTTTGCAACGCATACGTCACGTCCGGGTTATTCTTTATTTTTGTACCTTCCGCACAAATTTTGAACGGCATCACTTCGTCTACCATGAAAGAGACGTTTTTATCTCCTTTATGTACCTTATGGTCTTTCCATAAAGTGTTAACGAAGAACGTGTCGAGTACATCCTGTTCTTCCACTTTCACCGGATAAATGGAGTACATCAGGTTAGAGTTGTGCATCATAATCTTTGACGGTTTCTTTGGGAATTCTTCTCCTTTCGGGTAAACCAGATTAATCAGACGCGCGTCTGCCAGATACTTGATATAGTTCATTACCGTAGCGCGGGATGTCTGTACGTCACTTGCCAGTTGGCTCACGTTCGGAGCTTTCGGTCCGTCCACAGCCAACAAATATAGTAATTTTTTTATCTTTGAAAGATATTTCAGCTCAATTTGTTTGATCAGCAAGATATCCACTTCTACCATCATGTTCATTGTTTTCAGCAGATTCTCCGAGAAATTACGTTTTTCAAGGAAGAAAGGGTAGAAACCATGATGCAGGTAATCCTGAAAATAATCCAGCGGTCGTACTTTGGAAAGTACTCCTTTGGCTATCTGTTCATGTGTACTGAGGATTTCTTCGAGGCTGTATGCCCGGAATTTCATTCCTGTCTGCAGGTTCAGAAATTCACGGAAAGAGAATCCGCGCAGGTTATAACTTTTCGCAATGTCACGCAATTCGAGGTTTTCCTCTTTGAGTCGCATGACGGAAGAACCGGTGAAGACAATCTTCAGGCTGGGGAAACGGTCATAGCACATTCGTAGCTCTTTGCTCCATTCGGGATGTTTGAACACCTGGTCGATCAGCAGTACTTTTCCGCCACGTTTCTGAAACTCGTTGGCGAAGTCAACAAGGCTGTGACCGGAGAAATAAAAGTTGTTCATATTGATGAACAGACAGGAACGGTCGGTGCCGAATTTCTCTTTGGCGTACTGCAGGAGGAAAGTGGTTTTTCCTACGCCACGTGTCCCTTTGATACCAATCAGACGGTCACTCCAGTCGATCTCGTCCATAAGATCGCGGCGAACGGGGGCATTGGTGTGCTCAACGAGGTAGGCGTGTGTGCGATAGAATGATTCCATTTCGTTTCTTTGTTTTTCGGCTGGCAAATATAGTGCTTTTTTTAGGATTTGCAAAGTAGAGATAGCAAAAATGTGCTTTAATTTATAAGTTTCTCTTTATTGTGTAAGTTCCTGATTATTTCCTGTATATATTTGCAGAATAATGTGTTGAATCCATCTTTGACATGACGAAAAGACCTGTTTATATATTCAATCCGGAGCATGATATGGCGTTGGCAAGCGGTGAGACGAACTATATGGCGCCGGCTTCCGCCCGACAGATGGCGAGTGACCTGGCGTTGCTTCCTATGTGGTATGCCGAAGCGGGAAGTGCGGTGCTTGCACCGTCTGCTTATAATGCGGACTTCCTGAAAACAAAGAGTGAACTTTTGGGCATGGATGTGGCCTTGTTGACGGAACCGGAAGTGGCTGACGGTAAAGACCGGAAGTTCTCTCCGTGGGGGTGGGACCCTGCTTTGCGGAAGCGTTTGATGACATTGGGGGCAGATCAGACGGAGCTGCCTTCTGCGGATTATATGAATATTCTGAGAGAGCATTCGCATCGTCTGCAGGCGGTAAAGTTGTTGCCTGGGTTGCGGTTGAATGAATACTTCTGTGGAGAATCTTTTTATTTGAGTACTTTGGCGGAGTGCAGTGCGTTCGTCGAAGGGCGGGAAGCGTGCTTGTTAAAAGCTCCGCTTTCCGGAAGCGGGAAAGGATTGAATTGGTGTAAAGGCATATTTACTACTTTTATTTCCGGTTGGTGTGCCCGTGTCGCTGCTTCTCAGGGTGGGGTGGTAGGCGAACCTATATATAATAAGGTGGAAGATTTCGCTATGGAGTTTTATGCTGACGGGAGAGGAAGGGTTGTTTTTGCCGGATATTCGGTCTTCCACACGGGTGGGAGTGGGATGTATGCAGGGAATGACTTGCTGTCTGACGAGAAGATTCTGCAGAAACTATCGGCTTATGTGCCACAAGAAGAATTTATCAGGCTGCGGACTCGTTTGGAAGAAGAATTGTCAGCTTTGTTCGGTGGCTTTTATCATGGATACTTGGGAGTGGATATGATGATTTGTCATTTTCCGGATGAAGCGCCTGTTTACCGGATTCATCCTTGTGTCGAAATTAATCTGCGAATGAATATGGGGGTGGTGGCATGGCTCTTGACGGATCGTTATTTGGCTGCGGATGCGGAAGGAGTTTTTCGGATTGATTATTATCCTTTAGCCGGTCAGGCTTTGGAGGAACATCGGCAGATGTCGGCTTCGTTCCCTTTGTCCGTAGAGAATAATCGGGTGTGTGCCGGATATTTGCCGTTAGTACCGGTGACGCCTCAAAGCCGGTATCGTGCGTTTCTTTTGCTTACTCTCCCCCAGTGAAAAAGATAGTGCTTTTGCTCTCATGCTCTAACAGTTCGTCTGTATCCCTTTATTCATCGATGTTTTAGCTGTTAGAGATCCAGTGGTAGCAGAGTGAGAGCAAGGACTTGCTCTCACTCTGCATCGTCCTGATAAATACCGTTTTTACTGTGTTATTCTTTGATTTACAGGATGTTAATATCTGATATCTCAACTGTTAACGTTTGATTTCTCAGATATTAATAATTGAGAAATCAAGTATTAAGGACTGATAATTTATGTATTATTGACTGATATATGATTTAATGTTTTCAGAGAGAGCAGTACTATTGAAGTAGCTGATGCGTTCAATGTGATTGGAACATGCGGTTAAGTCAATCAAATCAACAGTAGTTTCAGATAGTTTCGAGCGTTTGGAACTAAAGTTTCAAGCGTATGAAACTCTAGTTTCTCACCGATGAAACTACAGTTTCACACCGATGAAACTCTGGTTTCAAGCAATGGAAACTCTTTGAAGATACTGCTAAATTGGAATTGGTGAACATCGGAAAAGTCATATTGTGGTAATACTGTCTGAAATGCCTACTTATCTCCATTTATGGGTGCACTCTCATTCCCGCAACGGTCGATAGCCGTTACTGCAAAATACTTCTTGGCATTCCAAGGCTGGATGGGTGCATAAATGTAACTTGTTTCACGAATACTTTGTGCGACAATATTTTCCGCTTTCTTTGTATCTACCGGATATTCATTGGAAGCATAAATCACGTACATCGGTTTATTCCGTTGGTCATTATCCGTCGCTGGTTGCCAGTTCAATTCGGTATATCCGTTGTCGATGGACGTAACTTTGAGTGCTGAGGGGGCAGACGGCGGAACGTTATCCAACCATGTCATCGGGGGCTGTAATGCCGGATAGGCATAGAAGTTCTCAATCAGTTCGTCATAAATTCCCTGAGTATTGTCCATCAGATACTTGACACGGTAATGCCCTTCTCCTGCCATTTTCTGATTACGGATGAAATTAATCTGACGATCCACTTCGTCGCGTGTCCACTTCCCTTCGTCGGGATGGAGGAAATAGATGCCCAGCCCCGGAATAACCTGTCGTCCGTTGCTCTGTTCCTGCCAGTCGAGCGCGAAAGGATAGAAACTGTTTCCCTGAAAATACATCATGGGATATATCTGATCCTGAATACCTTCTCCGAGCCATCCTTGCGGGTCTTGATAAACGGTATAGAACGCATTCCAACCACGGGAAGAATAGCGGGAAGTATCTCTGTATTTTCCTACAGGGCAAGTACTTACCTTTACCCACGGCTTCATTGCTTTCACACCTTTATATATGTACCGGACGATTTCGGAAATGTTATCCCGTCGCCATTGATCCAAAGTACGTCCTTTGCTGTAACGGCGGAAATCGTATTTGTCGGGGAATAGAGGAGCATTCTCCGGATAGCGCAGGTAGTCGAAATGCACTCCGTCTATATCATAGCGCTCCACCACTTCACGAACGAGTCTCATGAGATACTCTTTCGTAGCAGGATGCCCCGGATTAAGGAAATATTCATTTTTATAAGGCACGCATATATCTTTCACTCGCTTGGTGACAGATTGTTTGCCGAGAGAAGCGACGTGCTTTTTGTTGCCTAGCGGAATAGTCACCATCCACGCATGACATTCCATCCCCCGCTTGTGGCATTCCCCAATCGCAAAAGCCAACGGATCATATCCCGGATTTCCTCCGACTTTTCCGGTCAGGATAGAATTGAACGGTTCGATGGAAGAAGGATACAGCACATCTCCGCGTGTACGGGTCTGAAACAGGACAGTATTGAAGTTGGCAGCTTTCAGTTTATCAAGGATATCCACCAATTCTTCCTTTTGCTTGCGGATGCCCTGAGGAGTCGTGGCCCGTGTACGGGGCCAGTCCAGACCATATACAGCCGTAATCCATGCTGCACGAACTTCGTGCTTGGGTTGCGCCTTAGCCGGAAGGATAAGAAACAAAAGTGAAAGAATGAAAATAGTTCGGTGCATATTATTCCCTTTTAGATGCTAAATCTCTGCAAAGCTAGCAAAAATGTCCGTAAATTGATTATTCCTTTTTTATTTAATGCTATTTGACAGAAAATTACTGATTCTCTTTTAGTGGTATCTGCATTCTTAGCCGTCTTTTAATAAGGTACGAAATATAAAATATTAATATAACAAGATAATAAACAATGAAAAAGCTACTATCTGTGTCGCTCTGTCTTTTGTTTGCGGCGAGTCTGACTGCCCAGACGGGAAAGATTAGAGTTGCTACTGTTGGAAACAGTATCACCGGGGGAACGAATGATTATGGTTATTACGCGATGCCTCTGGCTGAAATGCTCGGTGATGATTATGAAGTTACCAAATTTGGTAAAGGCTCTTCCGGGGTATTTATAAAATTAAGAGAAGATGCGACTACTCCCGAAAATCCTAATGAATATCAATTCGCTTACATTAATTCTGAGCAATGCGCAGCGGCACTTGAGTATAAACCTAATATTGTCATTATTAAGTTTGGTGCAAATGATGCCAACAAGAAGAATTTCGAAAAATATGGTAAAGAGACTTTTAAAGCAGACTATAAGAAGTTGATCGCTAAATTCCAGGCTCTTTCGACTAAACCGGATATTTATATTTGTACGCCTCCGCCGATGTATTATGGCGATGGGGGATTTCTTGGTTCATTTGATGACAATGTAGCAAAGAATTATATTCAGCCTGCCGTAAGAGAGATTGCGGAGGAACTTAATCTGGTCTGTGTAGATCTGTATAATCCCTTGAAGGGACATCCGGAATTTATGCCGGGTGGCAACGATTGGGTGCATCCCGACCATAGAGGGCATTATATTATAGCGAAGGAAGTGTATAAGGCGATAACGGGTGAATTCGTTATGAACCCCGGTGGGATAACAGTGGCTGCTTCGGATATTTCTCTTTCGGGTTCGAAGGCGAAGATGAAGAATGGTGCTATTGAAAAAGCGAAGAACGGTACGAGATTGTCATTCGATGTACATTTTGGCTCATTGCCTACGTATGAGAAAGTAGAGGTTGACGTGCAATTGAATAAAAAGAAATCGGGATACTTGGATTTCTATCTGGATACTGAAACAATTCCTTTTGCCTCGGTTGATGTTTCGGGTGCCGACTCTAAGAATTTCACTACACAATCTGCTCTTTTCGACCGTCGGATAAAAGGCAAACATAAAGTGACTGTACAATGGAGAGGACAGGATGCCAAACTGAAATCAGTAACTATCAAGGAAAAATATATGCCTTATGTAACCGATAATGTATCTCAGGTCTATTTGGTAAACAAGGCAACCGGTATGGTACTGGATTGTAATCCGGATTCGAAAGTGATTTCTGCCGCAAAATATGATTCGGAAAAGAAGTCCCAGTTGTTTTGTATCGAGAATTTGACGTATCATATCCTCCGTGTCAGAAATATAGCGACCAACCTTCATGTAATGAATAATGGAGATAAAGTGATTGTGGGTAAGCCGGGTGATGACTGGCGAGTGCATGATCCTAAATATGCATTGTTCCTGACACCTACGGATGATGAAGGCTATTATTCATTGGGGCTGTCTCCTGAAGCAAGAATTGGTTTGTCTTCTGCCAACAGCACAGAGGTGGTAGGCAATAGAAGCGGCCAAATTGAAGACTTGGATAAATGGAAAATCGTGACAGCTGATGAAATGAAGAAGCAGTAATTCAGACCTTGGTGTATATATTGGATTATCTATATTAGCATTGAAAAGAAAGGAGGTTGTATCTGAACCTTTGCCGGAAGAACAAGAAACAAAAGTGAAAGAATGAAAATAGTTCGGTGCATATTCTTTATTTTTTGTTTTAAATCCCTGCAAAGTTAGCAAAAGTGTCGGTATTGTTGGGCTGTTTCGTGAGATTATGTTACATTTGCGACAGTTAAAAAACAACACGCCATGATTACATTTACCCTGTGCCTGCTGGCGTTGATAGCAGGCTATTTCACGTATGGACGCCTGATGGAGCGCGTCTTTGGTCCGGACGACCGTAAAACACCGGCTCTTACCAAAGCCGACGGAGTAGACTATATTCCGTTGCCTACTTGGAAAATATTCATGATTCAATTCCTTAATATCGCCGGACTGGGTCCGATATTCGGTGCGATTATGGGAGCGAAGTTCGGTACTTCTTCTTATTTATGGATTGTATTGGGAAGTATTTTTGCAGGCGCTGTTCATGATTACTTTGCCGGAATGCTTTCTTTACGTCATGGGGGAGAGAGTCTTCCCGAAATCATAGGCCGTTATCTGGGACTGACTACCAAACAGATAATGCGTGGATTTACTGTTCTTCTGATGATTCTCGTCGGTTCCGTCTTTGTAGCCGGACCTGCCGGACTATTGGCCAAACTGACTCCGGAAAGTCTGGACGCTACTTTTTGGATTGTCGTGGTCTTCCTATATTATATTCTGGCTACCCTGCTTCCGGTCGATAAGATCATCGGTAAAATATATCCGTTGTTTGCAGTAGCCTTGCTGTTTATGGCAGTCGGTATCCTGGTAATGCTTTATGTCAATCACCCTGTTTTGCCCGAACTATGGGACGGCTTGCAGAATACCAATCCGGATGCCAGTGAACTGCCGATCTTCCCGATTATGTTTGTGAGTATCGCCTGTGGTGCCATATCCGGTTTCCATGCCACGCAGAGTCCTTTAATGGCCCGCTGCATGACTTCGGAACGTCATGGACGTCCGGTTTTCTATGGTGCAATGATTACCGAAGGCATCGTTGCTTTGATATGGGCGGCAGCCGCTACTTATTTCTTCCATGAAAATGGAATGGAAGAAAGTAATGCTTCCGTGATAGTAGACGCTATCACTAAAGACTGGCTGGGAGCTATCGGTGGAGTGCTCGCCATTCTTGGAGTAATTGCGGCTCCCATTACTTCGGGAGATACCGCTTTCCGTTCCGCCCGTCTGATTGTGGCGGACTTTCTGGGACTGGAACAAAAAAGTATGCGCCGTCGTTTATACATTTGTATTCCGATGTTCGCAGTAGCTATCGGTCTGCTTCTTTATAGCTTGCGTGACGCGGACGGATTTAACATGATCTGGCGTTACTTTGCCTGGGCCAACCAGACATTGGCGGTGTTCACCCTCTGGGCTATCACAGTCTACCTTGTGGTAGCCAAAAAGCCTTATTGGATTACGCTGATCCCCGCCTTATTTATGACGAGTGTTTGTTCTACTTATATATGTATTGCTCCCGAAGGGCTGGGACTCTCGCATATAGTTTCCTACTGCATCGGTATAGGATGCGTAGTGGTAGCTATTGCCTGGTTCTTTATCTGGCTGGGAAAACAAAAAACTAGAAAACTATCAGAATGAAGAAAATAAAAAAATCGACAGGAGTTGCTATCGCATTCCTTATTTATGTATCAGTAACGGCAGCCTATTTGTTACCTCGCAACACGGAAGTCGGCCAGACGGAGAAGATTCTTACGGTGGTAGGTTCTTACGTCATCGTACTCTTGCTTTGGCTCGTGCTCCGGAAGAAGGAACAAATGCGTGAACGCCGTAAAAAAGACGAACAATCTATTCACTTAAAAAAGTAAATTTATGAAGAAATTAGCTTTAGCTATTTGTCTGCTGGTGGTATCAATAGCTGCCCAGGCACAATTTGAGAAAGGAAAAATGATTCTTAATCCTTCTGTAACGGGATTGGATTTTTCGTATAGTAAAAACGATAAGGCGAAGTTTGGTATTGGTGCGCAAGCCGGTACATTCCTTGCCGACGGTATCGCATTGATGGTTAATGTCGGTGCTGATTGGTCAAAACCCGTAGACGAATACACATTAGGAACAGGAATGCGTTTCTACTTTAATTCCACCGGTGTTTATCTGGGCGGAGGTCTCGACTGGAACCGCTTCCGTTGGAGCGGAGGACATCACCAGACTGACTGGGGGCTAGGCATCGAAGCCGGATACGCTTACTTCCTTTCCCGCACCGTAACCATCGAACCCGCCGTATATTACAAATGGCGCTTCAACGATAGCGACATGTCACGTTTCGGCGTTAAGGTCGGATTCGGATTCTACTTTTAACAATGGATAATGGATAATTGAAAATGGATAATGAGCTGCGCTGTTTACTGCATAGCCATTATCCATTATTCATTAAGCAAGCTTTTCTTTCAGAAACTGCCCCGTATAGCTTGCTCCGCAAGCGGCTACTTCTTCCGGGGTACCTACCGCTACGATATTTCCGCCTTTGTCTCCGCCTTCCGGTCCGAGGTCGATTACATAATCGGCACATTTGATAACGTCCATATTATGTTCGATGATGACAATGCTGTGTCCCCGTCGGATGAGTGCGTCGAAGGCATCCAGCAGCTTGCGGATGTCGTGGAAGTGCAGTCCGGTGGTTGGTTCGTCAAAGATAAACAGGGTCGGGTCGGCTTTCTCCTGACTCAGATAGAATGCCAGTTTCACACGCTGGTTTTCACCACCGGATAGGGTAGAAGAGGACTGGCCTAATTTGATATATCCCAGTCCGACATCCTGTAGCGGAAGCAGTCTTTTTACAATCTTCTTCTGACCGTGTTCGGTGAAGAATTCGACGGCTTGGTTTACTGTCATTTCCAGTACATCATAGATGTTCTTATCCTGGAATTTCACCTCCAGTGTATCTGCTTTAAAACGTTTACCGTGACAGGATTCGCATTCCAGCACCAAGTCTGCCATAAACTGCATTTCTACGGTGATGGTTCCTTCGCCTTTACATTCCTCGCATCGTCCGCCTTCGCTGTTGAAACTGAAATGTCCGGCTGTGTATCCCATTTGTTTTGCCAGAGGCTGTTCCGCCCATAGCTTCCGGATTTCGTCATAAGCCTTGATGTAAGTCACCGGATTGGAACGGGACGATTTGCCAATCGGGTTTTGATCGACAAATTCGATATTCCTCAAGTCACGCAGGCTTCCACTGATAGAAGAGAACTCTCCCGGGCGGTCGCTGCATTCATCCAGTTCGCGTTTTAGTGCCCGATAGAAGATATCCCGCACTAACGTACTCTTACCGGAACCGGAAACACCCGTGACTACTGTCATCACATTGAGAGGGAACTTTACATTCACTCCTTTCAGATTGTTTTCGCGGGCACCTGTCAGTTCGATATAATTGTTCCACGGCCGACGATGTTCGGGAACGGGAATCTCCTCTTCTCCCAACAGATAACGTACCGTATGACTATTGCTGCCTTTTTTCAGGTCTTTCATATCGCCCTGATAAACGACTTCTCCTCCCAGGCGGCCGGCATTCGGACCGATATCGATGATGTAATCGGCGGCACGGATTATTTCTTCATCGTGCTCTACCACTACCACTGTGTTTCCGAGTTCCTGCAATTGACGCAATACGCGGATCAGACGGTCGGTGTCACGGCTGTGCAAACCAATACTCGGCTCATCCAGAATATAGAGACTGCCGACGAGGCTGCTTCCTAATGACGTTGCCAGATTGATACGCTGGCTTTCTCCACCCGACAGTGAGTTGCTGAGCCGGTTTAAAGTCAGATATCCCAACCCTACATCTATCAGAAAGCGGATGCGGCTGTTGATTTCAATCAGAATTCTGCGGGCTACATTGCTGTCGTGTTCGTTGAGGTTCAGATGGTCGAAGAACTCTTTTAGTTCAGTGATGGGTAAATCTACCAGTTCGGAAATGCTCTTTCCGTCTACCCGCACATATCCTGCCTCCGGTTTCAAACGTGTACCGTGACATTTCGGACAGATTGTTTTTCCCCGGTAGCGTGCCAGCATTACCCTGTACTGTATCTTATATTGATTCTCTTCCAGCATCTTGAAGAAATCGTTGATGCCATGGAAGTATTGGTTTCCTTCCCAGAGTGTGCGACGTTGCTCGTCTGTCAGCTCATAGTAAGGAGTGAAAATCGGGAAATCGAACTTATCCGCATTATGAATCAGTTCATCTTTCCATTCTCCCATCTTCTCGCCACGCCAGCAGACGATGGCCCCTTCATACACGGATAGCGAGCGGTTGGGCACTACCAGATGCTCGTCAATGCCGATCACCTTGCCGAAGCCCTCGCATACGGGGCAGGCACCGATAGGAGAGTTGAACGAGAACATCTGATCGTTCGGCTCCTCAAAAGTGATGCCGTCCGCTTCGAATTTCGTACTGAAATTATATAGCCTGGTGGTGCCGTCCGGCAGATAAAAACGTAGCATACACGTACCGTCCCCTTCATACATGGCAGTTTCGGCAGAGTCCGTCAGTCGGCTGATGGCATCTTTCGTGTTTGCCACTGCCATACGGTCTACCAGCAGATAAACTTCGTCGCCTGCCACCGGCTTGTATTCATCGATACGTTTCATTTCACCGTTCACTTCTACCCGGTTGAAGCCTTGTTTCAGGTCTATCTCCAGTTGTTGCTGCAGGGTACGGTCTTCGCGCAGGCGGATAGGGGTCAATACGGTATATCTGGTCCCCTCCGGATGCGAAAGCATACAGTTGACGATGTCCTCCGTCGAATGCTTCTTGACTTCTTCTCCGCTGACGGGGCTATATGTCCGTCCCACCCGCGCATAAAGCAAGCGCAGATATTCATAAATCTCGGTGGAAGTTCCTACGGTAGATCTCGGATTGCGGCTGTTCACTTTCTGTTCGATGGCGATTGCCGGTGGGATTCCTTTAATAAAATCACATTCGGGTTTGCTCATTCGTCCCAGAAACTGGCGTGCGTAGCTGCTAAGGCTCTCGACATAACGACGTTGTCCTTCTGCATAGAGAGTATCAAAAGCGAGCGACGATTTCCCCGAACCGGATAGTCCGGTGATCACGACAAGTTTGTTGCGTGGAATATCTACATCGATGTTTTTCAGGTTGTTAACCCGCGCTCCTTTGATCGAAATATGTTTGTTTTCTGACATAAAATACTCCTTTTTTATGATAGTCGGCAAAGTTAGCGATTTTATTGATAGAAGAAAGGTTTTTGGTCGGGTTAAGATATGTTATAATTGGTAATAAAAAGAAATTGCTTCGGGATAATTGGCGTATCTTGGTCCGGAATTTACAACAAACATTTCAAAATAATAACAAATTGACTTGAATCGTGAAAAACATCCGGATGGTTATTAGCTTATTCATTCTGTGTTTTGCATCTACTTTAGCCTTTAGTAGCACAAACAAAGAAAAACAGTTGGAAGCCCTTTCCGACAGTGTCTCAAATAAAATAGGTCAGAAAGATTTTATACCTTTCTATCAGGAATATATGCGATTGGCAAGGCAGCAGAATGATACTGCTAAAATCGACGATGCTTATTCTCAGATTGCTTCCCATTATTACCGGTTGAGAAATACGGATAGCCTGAAAGTGGTTGCATATGAATATATGGACTGGTGCCTGAAGCGTGGTAATATCAATAATCGCTATACGCAGTGGCGCCAGTATATTCAGTTGCTTACCGAGAAAGGTTTGCAGGATGAGGCCATGCGTGAGACTGGACTTCTTCAGAAGGATGCGGATGCGGCCAAAAGTGCTTTCGGAATGGCTTGCAGCGAGATGTGTATCGGATATAATCATCGGGTGTTCAGCAACAACGTCAAGCTCTGTCTTGAATACTATTCTTCCGCACTGAAAAAATTTAGTGATGCGGGTTTTTATGAAGATGCCTATGTGGTGTCACTGAATATCATCCAGACTTATCTGGCTAGAGGGGAGTATGCCAATGCGATGGAATACTTGAACCGTATGCCGGGACTGATTGAGAAAATGAAGCGTAAGGATATCCCTGTCCGACCGGAGCTTACCATGCGTTATTATCAGTTTCAAGTGATTGCTACGCTGGCATTGAAAGGGAAGAAGGAGGCGCAACCGTTTATTGCAGAAGCGGATAAGTTTTATCACGAAAATATGAATGCTTTTCCCCGTGAAGGATGGTTGGGATATAAAATTCTTTGTGCGCGGACGTTGAATGACAATCAGATGGCACTCAACTATCTGGACTCATTGATGGATTATCATCATTCGGTGGGGAGCTGTTATCCTGCCAATCACCTGTTGAAAGCCCAGTTTATGGAGCAGATGGGACGCTTTGAAGATGCCTGCGAGGTTTATAAATCTTATGCGCATATTAATGATTCCATTCGTTCGGCAGAGCTGGACGAGCAATTAAGCAAATATACTGTGCAATTCGAAGTGGACAAGCTGGAGCACGATAAGCTGGAATTGCGGGCGGAGGTCAACCGCAATCTCTTTATAACTTCCGTGATTGTCGGATGCCTGGTGTTGATATTGTTGATTGTTATCACGTTCTACTATATGCGCTCCTTGTCGTTGAACCGGAAACTGGATGCGGCAAATAAGGCCGTTATCAAGGCCAGCCATATGAAAAGCTCTTTTATCCAGCATATCACACATGAAATCCGTACTCCGCTCAATTCGATTATCGGTTTTTCATCCTTGATGGCTGCCGGTGGGCTGACACAGGAAGAGATGGAAGAATATGCCCGTCAGATGGAGAGCAGCAACGCATATCTGCTTGATTTGGTAAATAATGTGATTGATATAGCCGACATGGACTCTCAGACGGATGATATACCGAAGAAGCCAGTGAGTGTAGATGCGTGTTGTCAGGAATGTTTAGGATTGATTCGTCAGAATCTGAAAGAAGGAATCAAGTTGCAATATATGCCTTCTTCCACTCCGGTCGAAGTGTGTACGGTTGAAATCTGGATGAAGCGTGTGCTACTCGGTTTGCTGAACAATGCCAATAAATTCACGGAAACCGGATTTATACGTCTGAGTTATGAAGAAGACAAACCGAATCGTCTGGTACGTTTCATTATCGAAGATTCCGGTCCCGGAATTGAAGAGCACTTTCGGGATGCGATTTTCGAACGCTTTGCAAAGGCGGATACCTTCACTCAGGGCACCGGGCTGGGATTGTCTATTATCCGTCAGATCATGGAATTAGTGGATGGAAATGTCTATCTGGACACCAGCTACGCGGGTGGTGCAAGATTTGTTGTCGAATGGCCTCAATAATAGTTGGAGATAGTATCTGCATCTATTATCTTTGCACCACATTATTTTATGACTCAAGAACATTATGAATCTGAAAAACTATCTTTTCTTATTAGTTCTGCTTCTGGCGGCAGGAGTAAGAGCGCAGGCGCCATCGGGCAATGCATATCCTAAACGTGAGTTTCGTGCTGCATGGATACAGGCTGTCAACGGACAGTTCCGTGGCATACCGACAGAGAAGCTGAAACAGACACTGGTCGGTCAGTTGAACTCTCTTCAGGGAGCGGGTATTAATGCGATCATCTTTCAAGTGCGTCCCGAAGCGGATGCATTGTATGCTTCACAACACGAACCGTGGAGTCGTTTCCTGACAGGAACACAAGGGCAAATGCCTTCCCCGATGTGGGACCCGATGCAATTCATGATCGAAGAATGCCATAAACGGAATATGGAATTCCATGCATGGATCAATCCCTACCGTGTGAAGACTTCATTGAAGAATCAATTGGCACCGACACATATTTATCATGAACATCCGGAATGGTTTGTCACTTATGGTGATCAGATCTATTTTGATCCGGCACTTCCCGAAAGCCGTGAGCATATCTGCAAGATTGTTTCCGATATTGTATCCCGTTACGATGTAGATGCTATTCACATGGACGATTATTTCTATCCTTATCCGATCAAGGGAGTCGATTTCCCGGACAATGCGAGCTTTGCCCGTTACGGAGGCGGTTTCAGCAATAAGGCGGACTGGCGTCGTGGCAACGTAAATATCCTGATCAAGAAACTTCATGAAACGATACGGGGCATCAAACCGTGGGTGAAGTTCGGTATCAGCCCGTTCGGTATTTACCGCAATCAGAAAACAGATCCGTTGGGCAGCAACACAAATGGTTTGCAGAACTATGATGATCTTTATGCCGACGTATTGCTTTGGGCACGTGAAGGATGGATTGATTATAACATTCCTCAGATTTATTGGGAGATAGGACACAAGGCAGCCGATTACGAAACACTGGTTGACTGGTGGGCGAAGCATACGGAAAACCGTCCGTTGTTTATCGGTCAGGCAGTCATGAATACCATTCAGCATGCCGATCCGAAGAACCCTTCTATCAACCAGCTTCCACGAAAGATGGCTTTGCAGCGTTCTTATCAGACTATCGGCGGAAGTTGCCAGTGGTATGCGGCAGCCGTAGTCGAGAACGCTGGAAAATATCGGGATGCCTTGGTACAGGAGTATCATAAATATCCGGCTTTAATTCCGGTATTCGACTTTATGGATGATAAAGCTCCGGGCAAAGTACGTAAGATGAAAAAGGTATGGACAGAAGATGGCTATATACTTTTCTGGACTGCTCCGAAAGCGGAGACTGAAATGGACAAAGCTATTCAGTACGTAGTATACCGTTTCGGTCCCAAAGAAAAGGTGAATCTTGATGATCCGTCACATATCGTAGCTATCACCCGAAATCCTTTCTACAAACTGCCGTATGAAACGGGTAAGACCAAATACCGCTATGTGGTGACGGCTTTAGACCGTATTCATAATGAGTCAAAATCGGTAAGTAAGAAGGTCAAGCTGTAAGGACTGCATGTTCACCTACCACCTCCCCCTGCGGGTACTCCTCCTTCTCGAAGGAGGAGATTTTAAGATACTACTGACTTTTTAGTTAGCCTCTTATTACTTTATTTTAATAAAGCAGTAGTCCTGCAATCCCGCAGGCGATAATCATTAATATCGGATTTGCCTTGTATTTTCTGGTGCCGATAAAGGCTATCAGGAAGATAATGATGCTGATGACAAATGTGTAGGTGTCTTCTGTAGGTGAGCCGAAGTTTTCCACATTCATCAATACCAGTGCGGCGGAAGCTAATAATCCGACAACTGCCGGACGCAATCCTGCAAAAATAGATTCCACTACCGGATGTTTCTGATATTTCAGAAAGAATTTGCTGATTGTCAGCATCAGTATGAAAGAGGGGAAAACAACAGCGAATGTGGCAACAATCGATCCCCATACACTTCCTGTGGACGTAAAACCGACATAAGTAGCCGCATTGATACCGATAGGCCCCGGAGTCATCTGACTGATGGCAACAATGTCTGTGAATTCTTGCGAAGTCACCCACCCATAACGGGTTACTACTTCACCTTGTATCATCGAAAGCATGGCGTAACCTCCGCCAAAACCGAAAAGTCCGATTTTAAAGAACGTATAAAATAACTGAAGATAAATCATCTCTTTTTAATTTAGAATTATGAATCTTGAATCATAGCCTTGGGTGTTCACTCTCCACTTTTTTAAATTTTCCCCATAGGAAACCTCCTACACCGGCAGCAATGATAATCCATATCGGGGAGAAGCCCAATAGCCAGATCAATAATGCCGATACGACGGGGATCCATAAGTTGTACCGGTTGATTTTGGCCGACCGTCCCATGGTGAAAGTCGGTGCGGCGATCAATGCCACCACGGCGGGTCGTATTCCTTTAAATATGCGTTCCACAATCGGATTGTCCTTGAAAGAATGGAAAAAGAGCGCGATGGCCAGAATGATAATAAATGAGGGGAGTATAGTCCCCAGTGCTGTGACAATACTTCCCCGAATGCCACGCAGCTTATATCCTATAAAGATAGAGATATTCACTGCCAGAATACCCGGAGCGGACTGAGAGATAGCCAGCAGGTCGATAAAGTCTTCCTGTGCGATCCATTTTCGTTTGGTTACGATTTCATTCTCAATAAGTGGAACCATTGCATAGCCTCCGCCAATGGTGAAAGCGCCTATTTTAAAAAAGATTCCAAATGATTCGAGGTAAATGTTCATTCTTCTTTTTCTCCTCCTTCCTTATCGGACTTGTTTTCTTTTCCAGCCTTGCCCTCCTTGTGGGGCTTGCCTTCTTTTCCATATTGGCTGGGGCTTACGTTGAAGTGCTTCTTGAATACTTCACGGAAGTACTTCGCATCACTAAATCCTGTCATTTCTGCTATTTCTGTTATACTGTGTGTACCTTCTTTCAGCAACTTCACCGAACGTTTCAGGCGGATCAGGCGGATGTAATCGCCCGGAGCCTGATCGGTCAATGCCCTGAGTTTGTTGTAGAAGCTGGTACGGCTCATTCCCATCAGATTGCAAAGCACATCTACTGTAAGAGCCGGATTGTCTATATTATCTTCTATATTCTTCCGTACATTGGCGATAAACTTCCAGTCGATATCCTGCGAGCAGTTGATGCATTCGTCTTCATGATCATCCTCATCGTCCATATCCAGACTCCCGTATTTGCTTCGCAAAAGGGCGCGGTTGATCAACAGATTGGAGACGGTAGCTTTTAATATTCCAATATTAAATGGCTTGACAATATACTCGTCAGCACCAATCTGAAGGCCGGACAATATGTCTTTTTCATTATTAAGAGCTGTTAGCAGGATAACAGGAATATGCGACGTCTCGATATTATTTTTGATGGCGTCACACAATTCATCCCCTCTCATTTCCGGCATCATAATGTCCGAGATAACCAGTTCCGGTTTGTATTCCGGAATGATGGTCAGTGCTTCTTTGCCGTTGCAGCAGTTCTGTACCGTATATTCTTCTGCCAGTGTCTGTGACAGATAGTTGCGCAGTTCATCATTATCTTCTACGATTAGGATTCGCTGATGATTCGGATTCTGTTCCTTATGCACATTCTCATAGATGCTGGCAGGCACATTGGTTGTACTTGTTATCTCTTGCCGGCGTTTGCTTGGTGTGGCAAGGTGTGCTTTATGGAAGCGTTTGCTGTCTTTTGGGAAAGATATCTTAATCACCGATCCCTGATTCTCCACGCTCGACAGGTTGATTTTGCCCTTGTGTAACCGGACAAGTTTCCATACCAGCATCAAACCGATACCGCTTCCCGTCACTTTCGAATTGATGGCATTGCTGCCGCGGAAATGAAGCTTGAACAGTTTCTTTTGCTCGCTGGCTGGAATACCGATTCCGGTATCCTTCACTTCCACGCTCCACGAATCATTGTTCTCTGATACGAAAATCTGCACATTACCATTTTCCGGCGTGTATTTTAATGCGTTCGATATTATATTCTTCAGAATAGATTCCATCTTTTCCTTGTCAAACCATACATTCATATACCGGAAATTGCTTTCGTACGTAAAGTTGATATGCTTGATATTGGCATAAGGCTGAAATGCATTGAATATTTCTGTCATGAACGTGTTTAGCTCATGCTCCGAAATGTATAATTCCGAAGAATAAACATCTGCTCTCTCAAAGTTGATAAGATTCGTTGTCAGACGCAACAAGGCATTTACATTGCGTATGGCAGTGTTCATGTTGGCTATGCCTTCCTTGCTCAGAGCTTCTTTTTCGCGCAAATCTTCCAGAGGAGCTTTAATCAATGTCAACGGGGTGCGTATATCGTGTGCCGTATTGATGAAGAAGTGTATTTTTTCATCGGAAACCTTCCGCTGTTTTTTCAGAATAAGAACCCGCAGGATGATAACAGCAATGAGGGAAATCAGGATTGCATACAATATCATTGCCCAGGGAGTGAGCCAGAAAGGCTGGGCAATGATAATATCAATGCTTCTTTCTTCAAGCATCACCCGTTGGTCTTCGTTGGAGATGGCACGCACACGCAATACATATTTTCCCGGAGCGAGGTTGGTATAACGGATTGTACTTTCATTGCCGGGTTTGCTCCACTCTTCGTAAAATTCTTCCAGCTTCCATGAATAAAGAACATTGGAAGGATAATCATAGTTGATGGAAGAAACCATCAGTGAAAAGATATTCTGATTATATTTTAGTCTTAATTCTTTGGTTTCGTTGATATCTTTTTCCAGTGGTGAATTCTTGTCTCCCGGATATACCGTCTGATAAAACAGCTTGAAATCACTGAAGATCATCTTGGAAGAGTACGTCCTGGGGAGCTTCATGTCTTTATTGAACTCTATGGCACCGTCCGAGCTACCGAAGATAAAATTGTTATTTCTGCGCAGGGTACCGGACAACGCATTGAAGTGCGTAGTCATCAGTCCCATTTCCTTTGTCCAGTTGTAGAAGGTTTTTTGTTTGGGATAGAAGCTGGTGAGTCCGTTCTCCGTACTTAATAGAATTTCATTGTCTTCATCCGATAATATCGTGTAGATATTGTTGGATATCATGGCACAGTTTCCTGTATAATAATGGGTAAACAACTTTGTCTGGGGATCATAAATCAGTACTCCCGATCCGCTGGTACCTATATACAGTGAGCCTTGTTTGGTCTGATACAGGGAGTAGACATAGGTAGATTCTACCGGCAGTTGGATGCGTTCATATTTCCCGGATTCTATATCCAGAAGAAACAGGCCTGTTGCCGTACCTATCCACATACTTTTGTCATCCTTTTCGATGATGGCGGTAACGGAATGCAGTCCGTGGTAGAGCCGTATGTCTTTGGTTTGTACGTTGATTCGCTTCAGGTTATAATATCCTCCGCTCCATACATAACCGCGTGAGTCTTTGCGTATGTCACGTATGTATTTATCCGGACGTATACTTTCATGAGCATACGAAGCGGGTGTAAAATAAGTTGTTTTCGACGTGCGTTTATCTATCTGATAAAGTCCCGAGAAATATCCGCCTGCCCAAATAATGCCGGGAGATACTTCACATAAGGTTGTAAATATATGATTTTTGCTGTTCTGTACATTCTCAAAGGTGCTCAGAAACGAGCGCCATTTTCCGGTTTTTGAGTCTTGCAGGCTAATTCCGTTGTTGGTGCCATACCATAAGTCTCCCTCGCTGTCTTCTATGATAGAGTTCACCTGGTCGTTAATCAGCGACTGCTTATTACCGACAGAATGTTTGATCCATTTATAACTCGGATAACGATTGTTCTGAATGGTAATTCCTATCGGATAGTTTGCCATCCATATCCGTTCTTCGTCGTCTATGTAGATGTCGTTAATGCTGTTGCCGTTCATGCCATTGTAGCTGTTGTAGTCTGCTACGATAAAAGGTACGGTCTGGTACGTATCGACATTCATCTTATAGATACCTCCGCCATCGGTAGCAATCAGCAGTTCTTTGGCATTCAGTGGTTTGATGCGTGATATACTTACGTCTTTCAGGCTGACTTCCGGTTGTGTGATGGTTTTTGTGTTCATGTCGTAAACCATGACGCCCCGTTCGAAGGCACCGATGAACAGTTTGCGGATTTTGGGGTCGAAGTGTAAATCGTTAACTTGAATATTGACGTTGTCTAGCTTGTCGCAGGGGAGAAGTTGCAGTGTGTTGTTTTTCAGTTGGGCATGATGAATACCCATCTCCGTCCCGATAAAATAGTGGGATTCGTCGATTTGTTCGATGTCGTTTATAGCTTCGCTGAGGCAGTTTTTAACATGAGTAACCTCTTCCGTCCGGGTGTTGTAAAGGAAGATCGTTTCTTCGTTGCACAGCCAGATATGATTGTTATGATCGATCCAGCTGAAAGTAATGGGAGCCGGTAAATCCTTAAAGTCTTCTATCGGCAACTTGTAGACGAGTTCGAAAGTGTCATGAATACGGTCATACCGGAAAATCTTGCCTTTCTTACCGATTTCCCATAGCGTTCCTTCCGGATCGATATATAACCAATTCAGATTTAACAGCGAGTTGAGTTCTTTGTCGCCGTCCATTAATTTATACCGTTTAAACTCTTTGCCGTTGTACCGGTCGATTCCCTCGTGCGTAAGGAACCACATATATCCAACATTGTCTTTTTGAATGTAGTACACTCTCCGGTTGCTTAACCCGTCTTCCACTCCTAGATACTGATAGGTCTGGGCGACACAGGTCAGAGGAAACAATAATAATAAAAAAAGCCATTTTTTCATACAAATAGGACTTTTATGGGTTATTGAATCTTTAGTGAGGGGGAAAGTTTGACAAAATTAAGAAGATTTTTCGACACTACAAAATTTTAGGTTAAGATAACGGTGCTCTCAAAGTGAAGTATACAGGAGCTTTCGCAGCTATTTGTATATCCTGTTTATTTAGGGAAATTAAGTTGTAATATGCAGACTTTGGGTATGGAAAAGGAGTTAAAACAAGAGGCTGTTACTTTATAACAAATAACAGCCTCCGTTTCAATGATAGAAAGATATCTTATTTAGTCTTCTCTTCTACCCATTTGCGGGCGTTGACAAATGCTTCTATCCATGGAGTAATCTGATCGCTGTTCTTACGGTCAGCAGGATAGCAGCCATTCTGCCACGGGAAGATAGCACGTTCGAGGTGAGGCATCATTGCCAGATGGCGGCCGTCGGCGCTGGCAAGACCTGCGATAGAATAATCGGAACCGTTCGGGTTGCCGGGGTATTCATCGTAGCTGTATTTTGCCACTACGTTGTATTGGTCTTCATCGTAAGGCAGAGAGAATTTACCTTCTCCGTGAGCCACCCAGATACCCAGTTTGCTGCCGCTCAATGAGCCGAACATTACACTGCGGTTGGTCGGGATTGTCAAGCCTACATAAGTCGATTCGAATTTATGTGAGTCGTTGTGCAGCATCTTGCCTTTCTTTTCGTGTTCCGGATTGATAAGTCCCAGTTCCATCATCAGCTGGCAACCGTTGCAGATACCCAGTGAAAGCGTATCTTCACGTGCGTAGAACTTGTCAAGTGCCTCTTTGGCTTTAGGGTTGAACAAGAAACCTCCTGCCCATCCTTTGGCCGAACCGAGTACGTCGGAGTTGGAGAATCCACCGCAGTAAACAATCATGTTTACATCTTCCAGTGTTTCGCGTCCGCTGATCAGGTCGGTCATCGTCACGTCTTTCACGTCGAAGCCGGCAAGATAGAGTGAGTAAGCCATTTCGCGTTCGCCGTTCGTTCCTTTCTCGCGGATGATGGCAGCGCGGACACCGCTCGGAGTACGACGGTCCGGAGTGATACCATACTGAGAGAGTTTACCTTTGAATCCGGGCATGAAAGCGAATTCAACCGGTTGCATCTTGTAGTTTTCGAAACGTTTCTTTGCGCAGCCGTTCATAGACTGTTTGCGGTCGAGCAGGTAAGAAGAAGAATACCATACATCACGCATATAGTCAACGCCGAACTGATAAGTAGCGTCGCCCTTCGATACCAGGATATGACGTTCGTCGGTCGGTTTACCCAGTTTCACGAATCCTACGCCTGCATCTTCCAGAATCTTTTTCACTTCTTCTTTATGCTTGTCGCTGATCTGGATCACGATACCCGGATTTTCTGCAAACAGAATCTTGATGATATCTTGTTCCTTCATCTTGTCGAGGCTGATTTCCATACCGCCTTCAACGTTGGCGAAGCACATTTCCAGTAATGTAGTGATCAGACCACCTGCTGAAATATCGTGTCCTGCCAGGATCAGTCCCTTGTTCACCAGTTCCTGTACGGCAAGGAAAGCATCGCGGAAGTATTCGGCATCCTGTACGCAGGGTACGTCGTCGCCAACTTTACCCAGAGACTGTGCAAAAGCGGAACCTCCTAGCTTCAGTTCGTCAAAGCTGAAATCGATATGGTAGAGTGTTGTCTTTTCGTTGTTCACCAATACCGGAGATACGACTTTCTTCACGTCGGATACTTCACCGCCGGCAGAAACGATCACTGTTCCCGGAGAAATCACTTTCTCGCCGTTCGGATATTTCTGTGTCATGGACAAAGAGTCCTTTCCGGTAGGAACATTGATTTGCAGAGCGCAGCAGAAGTCGCTCAATGCTTTCACGGCAGTGTAAAGACGGGCGTCTTCACCTTCCTGTGAGCGGCACGGCCACATCCAGTTGGCAGACAGGGAAATGCTGTCCATGCCTTCTGCCATCGGAGCCCATACAAGGTTTGTCAGTGCTTCGGATACCGAAAGGATAGAGCCGGCAGCCGGATCAGCCAGTGCGGCTTGCGGAGCGTGACCGATAGAAGTGGCGATACCTTTTTCACCACGATAGTCGAGTGCTACGACACCACAGTCGCTCAACGGCAATTGAAGTTCGCCCTGGCATTGCTGGCGGGCTACTTTGCCCGTAACGGAACGGTCTACCTTATTTGTCAGCCAGTCCTTACAAGCTACGGCTTCGAGTTGCAGCACATTGGTCAGGTATTCATGTAATTTCGGCAATTCGTATTCCGGCATTTCATAATGACGTTCTACGGTCTTGTCGATCATATAAGTCTTCGGAGATGAACCGAACATCTGCTCAACGGCCAGGTCGAACGGACGTACGCCGTCTGCCTGCTGGAAAGAGAAGCGGTGATCGCCGGTTGTTTCACCTACTACGTACATCGGAGCGCGTTCGCGTTCGGCGATCTTACGTACATGTTCGATGGCTTCTTCTTTGATCAGAAGTCCCATACGTTCCTGACTTTCGTTGGCGATGATTTCTTTAGCGGACAATGTCTTGTCGCCGATCGGAAGTTTGCTCATGTCGATCAGACCGCCACATTCTTCCACCAATTCCGACAGACAGTTTACGTGACCTGCCGAACCGTGGTCGTGGATAGAAACTACCGGATTCACATCTTCCTCGCAGAGAGCGCGTACTACGTTGTTGGCACGTTTCTGCATTTCGGCGTTGGCACGTTGTACGGCATTCAGTTCGATACCGCTGCTGTAACGACCGGTATCTACAGAAGATACGGAACCGCCACCCAGTCCGATACGATAATTGTCTCCACCGATGACGACTACTTTGTTTCCTGCTTCCGGAGTACCTTTGAGGCAGTCACGTTGTGTGCCGTAGCCTACACCGCCCGCAAGCATGATTACTTTGTCGTAGCCATAAACTTCGTTGTTTTCCGTGTGTTCGAAAGTCAATACTGAGCCGCAGATCAGCGGTTGGCCGAACTTGTTACCGAAGTCGGAAGCACCGTTGGATGCCTTGATCAGAATCTGTTCCGGAGTCTGGTACAGCCATTTGCGTACCGGAAGAATATCTTCCCATTCGCGGCCTTCGTCCGTGCGGGGATAAGAAGTCATGTAGACAGCAGTACCTGCGATCGGCCATGAACCTTTGCCACCACCCATACGGTCGCGGATTTCACCGCCTGTACCGGTAGATGCGCCGTTGAACGGTTCTACAGTCGTCGGGAAGTTATGAGTTTCTGCTTTCAGTGAGATGACGCTTTTGATGTCTTTCACCTGGAAGAAGTCAGGTTTTGAGTGATCTGCCGGAGCAAACTGTTCAACTACCGGACCTTCGGCGAAGGCTACGTTGTCTTTATAAGCAGAGATGATTTTATTCGGATTCTCCTGTGTGGTCTTTTTAATCATCTGGAACAGAGATGATTCCTGTTCTACACCGTCGATGATGAATGTTCCACCGAATATTTTGTGGCGACAGTGTTCAGAGTTGATCTGTGCGAAACCGAAAACTTCGGAGTCAGTCAACTTGCGTCCCAGATCGTTTTCTACCTTTTTCAGATAGTCCATTTCTTCTTTCGAGAGTGCGAGGCCTTCTTTTTCGTTGTAGGCTTCGAGGTCTTCGATGGATACGATAGGTTCCGGTTGGCGGTTGGTGGTGAATACGTTTTGGTCGAGTCCTTTGTACATGCGTTGCAGCATCGGGTCGTAGTCGGCATTTTCATCTTTTACCGGAAAATATTCCTCAATGCGGAGAATGTCTTCAAGTCCCATGTTTTGGGTGATTTCTACTGCGTTTGTACTCCAAGGGGTAATCATTTCGCGGCGTGGGCCGACGAAACAGCCTTTCAGGTTTTCTTCACTTTCCGTCACGGCTTCTCCAAAAAGCCAGCAGAGTTTATTACTTTCGTCCGGGGTGAGCTGATGGTTGCTCTCTACGGCAATCACGCTCTTGGAAGGGGTTCTGAAAAAAAGAATCATGTTTATTTTTTGATTTTACGATTTTTCTGTGGCGCAAAGATAAGCAATTTTGGTGTATATAGTGACTCTTGTGTGGAAAAAACGTTAATATCCTATCCTCTTCTCATAAAAAAGTGCGATATTTGCGGCATGATTCAGATTGAAACAATATTCGATATAATAGTGAAAGGCTTTATTATAGGCGTTGTTGTGTCCGCACCTCTCGGACCGGTGGGGGTTCTCTGCATTCAGAGGACGCTGAATAAAGGGCGCTGGTATGGATTTGTGACAGGGCTTGGAGCCTCATTAAGCGACATAGCTTATGCTCTGTTGACAGGTTATGGTATGAGCTTTGTGTTCGATTATATTAATAAGAATATTTTTTATCTGCAGTTGTTGGGCAGCATCATGCTGCTACTTTTCGGAATCTATACCTTTCGCAGCAATCCGGTACAATCCATCCGTCCGGCATCGTCCAATAAAGGTTCTTACTTTCACAATTTCATTACCGCATTCTTTGTCACGCTCTCCAATCCTCTGATTATATTCCTGTTTATCGGACTATTTGCCCGTTTTGCCTTTGTGCAGCCCGGTGTCGTGGTGTTCGAAGAAATTACGGGGTATCTTGCCATTGCTTCGGGGGCGCTGGTGTGGTGGCTCGGAATCACTTATTTTGTGAATAAAGTGCGCACTAAGTTTAACTTACGGGGCATCTGGATACTGAATCGTGTGATTGGCAGCATTGTGATGCTGGTGTCGGTGGCGGGATTAATCTATACGTTGCTGGGAGAGTCACTTTATTAAGAAGAAAACTTATGAATCAGATAGCCAGACAGCTTAAAGAGAAAAACATTGCCGAGTACCTTATATATATGTGGCAAGAAGAAGACCTGATCCGCGCCAATCATGGTGAGCTGGAGGAGATCGAGGCGAATGTGATCGCCCGTTATCCGGAAGATCAGCGTCCTGCCCTGCGAGAGTGGTACGGCAACCTGATCACCATGATGAATGAGGAAGGGGTACGTGAAAAAGGTCATTTGCAGATTAACAAGAACATCATCATCAATCTGACAGAGCTTCATAATGCGTTGACTTCTTCTCCCAAATTTCCTTTCTACAGTGCCGCTTATTTCAAAGCATTGCCGTTTATTGTAGAACTGCGGAATAAGAATGGCAAAAAAGAAGAGCCGGAACTGGAGACTTGCTTCGAAGCACTCTATGGACTACTTTTGCTTCGTCTGCAGAAAAAGCCTGTCAGCGAGGGGACTATGAAGGCGGTAGAAGCTATCAGCAGCTTTCTTTCCATGTTGGCAAACTATTACGATAAAGACCTGAAAGGGGAATTAAAACTTGATGAATAAATGAGAATTTTAGTGACGGGTGCCAATGGTCAGCTTGGCAATGAAATGCAAGTTCTTGCAAAAGAGAATCCGCAACATACGTATTATTTCACAGATGTGCAGGAGCTGGACATCTGTAATAAGGACGCTGTTTGGGCATATATTGCTGAAAAGCGGATTGAGCTTATTGTTAATTGTGCGGCATATACAGCAGTAGATAAAGCGGAAGATGATTCGGAACTGGCTTACAAGCTGAACAGTGAAGCTCCTAAAACGCTGGCATGTGCAGCGCAGTTTAATGGTGCGGCGATGATTCAGGTGTCTACCGACTATGTTTTTGACGGCACCGCTCATATTCCTTATACAGAAGAATGCGATCCATGTCCGAATTCGGTATATGGAACAACGAAACTTGAAGGAGAATATGAGGTACTGAATCATTGCGAAAAGTCAGTCGTTATCCGTACCGCATGGCTTTATTCCACTTTTGGCAACAACTTCGTGAAGACGATGATCCGTCTGGGCAAAGAGCGTGATAGTCTGGGAGTCATTTTCGATCAGGTAGGAACTCCTACTTACGCCAATGACCTGGCACAGGCCATCTTTGCTATTATTAATAAAGGCATCGTTCGTGGAGTCTATCATTTCAGCAACGAAGGAGTCTGCTCCTGGTATGACTTTACGGTAGCTATTCATCGTTTGGCAGGAATCACTTCATGCAAAGTGAAACCGCTGCATACGGCGGAATATCCTACAAGAGCGAACCGCCCTGCATATTCCGTACTCGATAAAACAAAAATAAAAACAACGTTCGGCATCGAAATACCTCATTGGGAGGAAAGCCTGAAAAGATGCATCGATACTTTATAATAAATATGGCAGATAATACAGAAATACAGAGACGGCGAACATTCGCCATTATTGCGCATCCGGATGCCGGTAAGACATCATTGACGGAGAAGTTATTGCTTTTCGGTGGTCAGATTCAGGTGGCAGGTGCGGTCAAGAGCAATAAAATCAAGAAAACGGCTACTTCCGACTGGATGGAGATTGAGAAACAGCGTGGTATCTCGGTGACAACTTCCGTAATGGAATTTGACTATCGGGACTACAAGATCAATATTCTTGATACTCCGGGTCACCAGGACTTTGCCGAAGACACATACCGTACGCTGACTGCTGTAGACAGCGTTATCATTGTAGTAGACGGAGCGAAAGGTGTGGAAACACAAACCCGTAAACTGATGGAAGTGTGCCGTATGAGAAAAACTCCGGTCATCATTTTCGTTAATAAAATGGACCGTGAAGGTAAGGACCCGTTTGACTTGCTGGACGAGCTGGAAGAAGAACTGATGATTCAGGTCCGCCCGCTGTCATGGCCTATCGAACAGGGAGCCCGCTTCAAAGGAGTATATAATATTTATGAGAAGAAACTGGACTTGTACCAACCTTCCAAACAAGTGGTGACGGAGAAGGTAGAAGTCGACATACATACGGAAGAACTGGATAAGCAGATCGGTAAGCCGCTGGCAGACAAACTGCGTGGCGATCTGGAACTGATCGAAGGAGTTTATCCGGAACTGGATGTGGAATCTTATCTGGCAGGAGATTGCGCGCCTGTATTCTTTGGCTCTGCCTTGAATAATTTTGGTGTACAGGAATTGTTGAACTGCTTTGTGGAGATTGCTCCCAGTCCTCGTCCTGTACAGGCAGAAGAGCGTGAAGTGAAACCGGACGAACCGAAATTCACCGGATTCATCTTTAAGATTACCGCCAATATCGACCCGAATCATCGTTCGTGTGTAGCATTCTGCAAGATATGTTCGGGCAAATTTGTACGTAATGCACCCTATCAGCACGTCCGTCATGGCAAGACCATGCGTTTCTCATCGCCCACCCAGTTTATGGCGCAGCGGAAAACGACCATTGACGAAGCCTATGCAGGAGATATCATCGGTTTGCCGGACAACGGAACTTTCAAGATCGGTGATACGCTGACGGAAGGAGAACTGCTCCATTTCCGCGGCTTGCCCAGCTTCTCGCCGGAGATGTTCAAGTATATCGAAAATGCCGATCCGATGAAGCAGAAACAGCTGGCAAAGGGTATCGACCAGTTGATGGACGAAGGTGTGGCACAGTTGTTTGTCAATCAGTTCAACGGCCGTAAGATTATCGGTACGGTCGGACAGTTGCAGTTTGAGGTTATCCAGTATCGTCTGCTGAACGAGTACAATGCTTCTTGCCGTTGGGAACCGGTAAGTTTGTACAAGGCTTGTTGGGTAGAAAGCGATGATCCTGCTGAGCTGGAAGCTTTCAAGAAACGTAAATACCAATATATGGCGAAGGACAGGGAAGGACGTGACGTATTCCTTGCCGATTCAGGCTATGTGCTTCAGATGGCACAAATGGACTTCAAGCACATTAAATTCCACTTCACAAGTGAATTTTAGTCTGCTTGGTGGAATTTAACAAAAATAATTGGTAAAAGGGGAAGAATTATGTTACCTGTAAATAAGGGAAGGAGAAATGAATACAACATTTTGGGAGAAAATCCAGCAGGGGGATGAAGAAGCATTCCGGCAACTCTACAATGAATATTCGGATTTACTTTACGGATATGGGATGAAGATTGCCGGTGATGATAATCTGGTAACTGAATCCATTCAGTCATTGTTCGTTTATCTGTATGAGAAGAGGCAGAGTTGTTCCGAGCCTCAGTCCATATCCGCTTACCTGTGTGTGGCGCTGAAACGCATGCTGCTGAATGAGTTGAAGAAAACTGCTAATGGCGTATTCACATCATTGGACGAAGTTAATTCAAGCGAATATAGATTCGATTTGGAGATAGACATAGAAACAGCGATTGTCCGTTCCGAACTTGAAAGAGAGCAGTTAGAAGTTCTGCAGAAAGAAATAAATGGCTTGACAAAGCAGCAGAGAGAGGTATTATACCTGAAGTATTATAAAAAACTGGATTCGGATGAAATAGCCGAAGTGATGGGGCTGACTTCCCGTACTGTTTATAATACTACCCACATGGCAATATCCAGACTGAGAGAGCGATTGAGCAAATCATTCCTGTTGACTGTAGCTGCTAATTTATGGATTTTTAATTGAGGTGAGGATATGGAGAATAGGAAAGAACTTCTGGAACAATATATGGAAGACGGCAAACTTCCTCTGAAAGGTGAGTTGTTTGCACGGAAGTCTGTAGTTGGTGGGAAGTTAGAAGAATTTCGTGAAGAAAAACGTGCGGATGCATTAACAAGCAGACCGAACGCTGCAGGAAGACAGAAACTGATTGTTCTTAGGAGCAGTTGTATCTACTGGAGAGTAGCGGCCCTGTTTATCCTGCTTTTCGGAATAGGCGGTTATTACTATCTGTCGGAAGAGAAGATTACGTCTGAAGCAGTAGCTGTCGATTACAAGCTACCGGATGGCAGTTCTGTGAAGCTGATGCAAAACTCAACTTTGTCTTATAATAAAGTGAGTTGGCTTTGGGGGCGTAAACTGAATCTGCTCGGATCGGCCTTTTTTGACGTGACTCCGGGTAAAACATTTACTGTACGAACGGAAGCCGGAGATGTTACGGTGTTAGGTACAAAATTCTTGGTCGAGCAGGAAGGAAAAACGATCACTGTCAATTGTGAAGAGGGAACAGTGAAGGTAGAGACACCAATCGGCGAACAGACATTGAATGCCGGTGAAAGTGTACGCTGTGATGAGAATAAGATTGGTCCTGTTCAGGAAAAGGAAGAACTGCCCGAAGTACTCGGTTATGAAGATGATCCGCTGGTCAATGTAGTAGCAGATATTCAGCATATCTTTGATGTGGAAGTGGTAGGGTGTGAAAAATATAATGAACTGTACTATAACGGAACCATCCTGACGAGAGATCTGCACGAAACATTGAAAAAAGTATTTGGTTCTTTGGGAATCAATTATCAGTTGAGCGGGCAGAAAGTCATATTAGAATAGACGGGAACAGAAGTCCACACCGTAAAAAAGAGAAATTATCCTTGATATAAAGCAGGAAGTGAAATATTTCTGCAATTAAAAAACGCCTCTCAGAGTGCTCTGGAAGGCGTTTTTTAATTAAATCTATTTTTTCTTCTATTTTTCTTGGTAAAAAAGGAAAGAAAGCTCCTCTTATAAATATAAGGAACTATTTATAAACAGACAATAGATAACAGGTGGATGAACTGTCCATGGCTAGACAGAATTTTAAGGGGAGTAAATTAATAATTAGGTAGAGAATTAGATTGCTTAAGAGAAGAAGTCTCTTGAAAAGAACGAAGAATGATGCCAATTGCTGTTTTAAAAGAAAGCAATAGCGAACGAATTGGCAATTAGTAAGTGAGTTTAATTTTATTGTTTTCCAAATGTGAGAGAAAATTGAAAGGTTTTCTCTCACATTTTTTATGGGGTTACGGATTCGTGAGCATCAGCTTTTTAGTAATTTTAATATAGTCAAACAAGATAAAACTAAGATATCGTGTTTATTCATCTTACTTTGTAGGTTGTAATAAAACTAGTGATGTAAATAATGAATAAAAATGGATTTAGTCGATGTGCCGATATCTATATCGGCCGTTTGCGAGAGGAGGGCCGCTATTCTACAGCGCACGTCTATCAGAACGCCCTTCTTTCTTTTAGCAAGTTTTGTGGTGTCCATAGTGTGTCTTTCCGTCAAGTCACCCGTGAGCGTCTTCGCTGTTACGAACAGCACCTTTACGAATGTGGTCTGAAGCCCAATACGATTTCCACGTATATGCGTATGCTTCGGAGTATCTATAATCGGGGTGTGGAAGCCGGCAGTGCTCCTTATGTCCACCGCCTGTTTCATGAGGTCTATACGGGGGTGGACGTGCGTCAGAAAAGGGCGCTTCCCGTCGTCGCTCTTCGCAGGCTTCTTTATGAAGATCCCCAGTCTGACCGTCTCCGCCGTACCCAGGCTATCGCTGCTCTGATGTTCCAGTTCTGCGGGATGTCTTTCGCCGATCTGAGCCATTTGGAGAAATCCGCTCTTGATAGCAACGTGCTGCGCTACAATCGTGTCAAGACGAAGACTCCCATGAGCGTTGAGGTTCTGGACAGTGCACAGGAGATGCTCGACCAACTCCGGAACCGGCAGTCTCCCCGTCCCGGCTGTCCCGACTACCTTTTCGGCATTCTTCACGGTGATAAGAAGAGGAAGGATGAGAGAGCCTACCGTGAATACCAGTCCGCTCTCCGAAGATTCAACTACTGTCTGAAGTCTCTGGCAAAGCGGCTGCGTCTCAACTTCCCCGTCACTTCCTACACGCTTCGTCATTCGTGGGCTACTACTGCCAAGTACCGTGGTGTCCCTATCGAGATGATCAGCGAGTCGCTTGGTCATAAGTCCATCAAGACTACGCAGATTTATCTGAAAGGCTTTGAACTGAAAGAGCGTACGGAGGTGAACCGGATGAATTTGTCTTACGTAAAGCGGTGCGGAGTAGGTCAGTGCATCTGATTTAGAAGCTTGATATACAGTGTTTATCGGTGTGCGTTACTTCTTAGGTAACGGAATGATTCATGGCGCAAAGATGGACATATTTATGAAAATACGCAAACAAAAATGAAATTAATTTCGGAAAATGAATCAAATGCAGGCATAACAGGCGGAAAATGACAATATCCGTGTTATGTCTTTTTTTTATTCCAATTCATGAAAAACACCTTCACTTCTGCTTTATTTCCTGAATACCAGTCCTCTTCTGATGTTTTCGTTGAAAAAAGTTCCCTTTTCTGCTTGCCCTATGCTTGTTCGTTACCTAAGAAGTAACGGATAAACATGGGGTAAAAAAATATGATTTTAAGAAAAAAGAAATCACTAAATGCTGGGCCTATTAATGGGACAGGGGAAGGCGTAGCACACTCAAAACGCTGGTATGTTGCTTTGGTTCGGATGCACCATGAAAAGAAGGTTTCCGAGCATCTGGACAAGATGGGTATCGAGAATTTCGTTCCCGTTCAACAGGAATTCCACCAATGGAGCGACCGTCGCAAGCTGGTCACCTCCGTCTTGCTTCCTATGATGGTCTTCGTACACGTTGACCCTAAGGAACGCATGGAAGTCCTGAGTTTTTCTACTGTCAGCCGTTACATGGTGATGCGCGGCGAGAGTAGTCCTGCTGTAATTCCTGACGAGCAGATGGCTCGTTTCCGTTTCATGCTTGATTATTCGGAAGAATCGATAAGCATGAACAGTTCTCCTTTGGCTCGTGGCGAAAAGGTTCGCGTGATCAAAGGTCCGTTGACGGGTCTTGTTGGCGAACTGGTCAATGTGGATGGTAAAAGTAAGATTGCTGTTCGCTTGAATATGCTGGGATGCGCCTGTGTTGATATGCCTGTCGGTTATGTAGAGCCGATTATGGCGGCTGTTTAAGGCAAGGGATATGGATGCTATTATTTTACAAGAAAATATAGAGGGTTTATTAAGTTTGGTACGTATGCTGCTTCCTGGTGGGGGGAGTGCAGGCTGCGTGTATTTGGATGATCTTTCAGCATTACAACGATCCATCCACGAAAAGATTAACGATTTATATTCTCAACGGGGGGAGACACCGGAGCAGGATGCTACCCTGTGTTTGGCCATCCTTCAGGGATATAATGTGTCGATGTACGCCAATCCGGAAGACGAAGAAAGAAAACAGGCTGTTTTGACCCGTTCTCTGTCTCTTCTCGATGTTCTTCCCCCTTCTCTTCTTAAGCAACAGTTATCTGCCGTCTGTCATGGGATGCAGGAACTGTGTGAAATCAACTGAAACTTTTTTATTTGTCAATGAAAATACAACGACTTTTTAGCATTCTACTCTTCTGTTTGATGCTGGGAAGTGGCTCGCTTATGGCTCAGTCCATGAGTGACTCACAGGTACTGGAATATGTAAAAGACGGCATCCGCCAAGGCAAGGAACAGAAGCAGCTTGCTTCCGAACTAGCCCGTAAGGGTGTAACCAAAGAACAGGCAATGCGTGTGAAGCAGCTATACGAGCAGCAGAACAATGTAAATACCTCGAAATCAACGGGCACGGACATCAACGAATCCCGCCTGCGTGAAGAGACTAAGAAGAATACTTCCGATATGCTGGAGGATCATCCGACTACTCAGGACCTTGCCCGTGGTGATCAGGTCTTCGGACGTAACATCTTCAATACCCGCAACCTGACGTTCGAGCCTAGTGTCAACCTTGCCACTCCTGCCAATTACCGTCTTGGTCCCGGTGATGAAGTCATCATTGATATCTGGGGTGCGAGCCAGAACACGATCCGCCAGCAAATCTCTCCTGAAGGTACTATCAACATTCAGAAGATCGGCCCTGTCAACCTTAGCGGTATGACAGTCTCTGCCGCCAATGACTATCTGAAGAACGCCCTGAATAAAATATATAACGGTCTGAACAACACGACCGATCCAACTTCCGACATCCGTCTGACGTTAGGTAATATCCGTACTATTCAGATTAATGTGATGGGAGAAGTCGTACAGCCCGGTACCTACGCCCTTTCTTCCTTCTCTACCGTCTTCCATGCGCTTTATCGTGCAGGCGGTGTGAGTGATATCGGTAGCCTCCGAAACGTTCAGTTGGTACGCAACGGAAAGAATATTGCCACCATCGACGTCTACGAATTTATCATGAAAGGCAACACACAGGATGACATCCGCCTTCAGGAAGGTGACGTCGTGATTGTTCCCGCTTATGATGTATTGGTAAAGATCAGCGGCAAGGTAAAACGTCCTATGCGTTTTGAAATGAAGAAAGAAGAGAACCTTGCCACTTTAATCAAATATGCCGGCGGCTTTGAAGCCGATGCCTACACCCGTTCATTACGTGTTGTCCGTCAGAATGGTGAGGAATACGAAGTCAACACAGTCAAAGATATAGATTACAACATTTATAAAATGCGTAACGGTGACGTAGTAACCGCCGAAGCCATCCTTAACCGCTTCACAAACAAACTGGAAATCCGTGGCGCTGTCTATCGTCCCGGTATCTACCAGCTCAGCGGTAAACTGAACACGATCCGCGAACTTGTCCATGAAGCTCAGGGTCTGACCGGTGACGCTTTCCTGAATCGTGCCGTCCTCTATCGCCAGCGTGAAGACCTGACCAGTGAAGTTGTTCAGATAGACATTAAGTCTATCATGGACGGCACTTCCCCAAACCTTGCCCTAATGAAGAATGACATCCTCTACATTCCAAGTATCCATGACCTGGAAGACCGGGGTAATGTCACAGTTCACGGTGAGGTTGCCCACCCTGATTCCTATCCTTATGCGGATAACATGACACTTGAGGATCTGATCATTCAGGCCGGTGGCTTGAAAGAAGCCGCCTCTACTGTCCGTATTGATATATCGAGACGAATCAAGAATCCTCGTAGTACTGCGGATAATGATACGATTGGTCAGATGTATACCTTCTCTTTAAAGGATGGTTTTGTAATAGATGGTCAGCCCGGTTTTATCCTTGAGCCTTATGATCAGGTTTATGTCCGTCGCAGTCCGGGCTATCAGGCACAACAGAATGTAGCCATTGAAGGTGAAATCCTTTTCGGAGGAAATTACGCCATGACCAGCCGTGAGGAACGTCTTTCCGATTTAGTGAATAAAGCCGGTGGTCCGACCAATTATGCCTATCTGCGTGGTGCGAAACTGACCCGTGTGGCTAACGCTAGTGAAAAGAAACGTATGGGTGATGTAATTCGCCTTATGAGCAGGCAATTGGGCGAAGCCATGATTGACTCTTTGGGTATTCGTGTTGAAGATACTTTTACGGTTGGAATAGATTTGGAAAAAGCCTTGAGCAATCCTAAAAGTAATGCCGATCTTGTCTTACGTGAAGGTGATGTGATCTCCATACCTAAGAATACTAATACTGTAACTATCAATGGTGCTGTCATGGTTCCGAATACGGTTTCTTATATGAAGGGAAAGAATGTGGATTATTACCTGAATCAGGCCGGTGGCTGTTCTGATAATGCAAGGAAGAGTAAGAAGTTCATTGTTTACATGAATGGTCAGGTGACGAAGGTTAAGGGTAGTGGTAAGAAACAGATTGAGCCGGGGTGTGAGATTATTGTGCCTGGTAAGGCTAAGAAGAAAGGGAACATAGCTAATATTTTAGGTTATGCTACTTCCTTCAGTTCTTTGGGAATGATGATTGCTTCTATTGCTAATTTGATAAAGAAATAAATGACCTATTATGATTGAAAAGCAATCTTATCAAGAACCGTTTTCTGAAGTGGATAAAAGGAAAGATGATGAAATGGAAATAGACTTGATGGCTATTTTTTATAAGATTATTACTGTTCGTGGAGTACTATGCAAAGCTGCTGGAGTGGGAGTAATAATTGCTATAGTGGTGGCATTGAGCATTCCCAAGCAATATACAGTAAAGGTTACCCTTTCTCCTGAAATGGGTAATGCGAAGGGAAGTAATGGTTTAGCCGGACTTGCTGCCTCGTTTTTGGGAGATGGGGCTCTAATAGGGGAAAGCACAGATGCCTTGAACGCTTCTCTTTCAGCAGATATTGTTTCTTCAACTCCTTTTTTATTGGAACTTTTAGAAATGGAAGTCTCCGTTTCTAAAAAGGATGATAAAATGACTTTGGGGTCTTATCTCGATGAAGAGTCATCTCCTTGGTGGGATTATCTTATAGGTTTTCCGGGCATAGTAATAGGAGGAGTTAAATCATTATTCGGAGAAGATACGGTTCCTGCCAGTGGAGGGCGGCAAGGAACTATCGAATTGACGAAAGAAGTAAATGAGAAGATTAATTTTCTTAAAAAGAAGATTAGTGCATCCATTGATAAGAAAACCGCCATAACGAGCATTACGGTCACCTTACAAAATCCGCAGATCACTGCGGTTATAGCAGATTCTGTCGTTCATAAATTACAGGAATATATTATTGGGTATCGAACTTCAAAAGTAAAAGAAGACTGTGCGTATTTGGAACGGTTGTTTAAAGAACGTCAGCAGGAATATTATGCTGCTCAAAGAAAATATGCGGATTATGTAGACGCCCATGATAATGTGGTTCTTCAAAGTGTACGTGCTGAGCAGGAGCGTTTACAGAACGACATGAGTTTGGCTTATCAGATATATAGTCAGGTTGCTAATCAGTTGCAGGTATCCAGAGCCAAAGTACAGGAGGAAAAGCCAGTCTTTGCAGTAGTTGAGCCTGCCGTTGTACCTTTGAAACCTTCAGGTATGGGACTCAAAATTTATATTTTATTATTTGTGTTCCTGTCCGTATCTGGTACTCTCGTGTGGGTGTTTTTTGGCAAAAGTCTGCTGGCTAGCTTGAGAAAAGAACTGAAAAATAAGGAGATAGAACAGGATAAATGATGCTAAAACGTCGTTTACAACATTCTTACATCAATTAAATTCACTTACTATATTATTAAACGAATGATACGTACAGCTATGATAATGGCTGCGGGCATGGGAACCCGTTTTGGCCAATATACAGAATTGATACCTAAAGGGTTCGTCAAAGTGGGAGGTATTCCAATGATAGTTCGTTCTATTGATACTTTGTTATCATGTGACATTGAGCGAATTGTAATCGGTACAGGATATAAACAAGAAGTTTATGAAGAATTGAAGACAGACTATCCTATGCTTGAAACCTGTTTTAGTCCTCGTTATGCTGAAACAAATAGTATGTATACTTTATATAATACGCGGGAGATTCTGGGCAATGATGATTTTTTATTGTTAGAGTCAGATTTGATTTTTGAGAAACAAGCAATAATGAGCTTATTGGAGTGTCCTGCGGCAGATGCAATGCTAATAACTCCAGTGACAAAGTTTCAAGATCAGTATTATGTGGAACATGATGATAATTTTCGCCTTTCTTCATGTTCTGTCAATAAGAATAAACTAAACGCTAAAGGCGAATTGGTCGGCATCCATAAACTATCCGGTTCCTTTTACAAAATAATGTGTGCTGATTATGCGAGTATTGTTGATGAACAACCCAATTTGGGATATGAGTATGAATTACTACGAATATCTTGTTCTCAATCTCCTGTTTATGTGCATAAAGTAGAAGGGCTGAAATGGTATGAAATCGATGACATATCAGATTTGGAATATGCAGAGAAATATATTGTTCCGTATTGTTAATTAAAATAATATATCAAATTATGAGTAAGACAGTTTATATTGGGATGACTGCGGATATTATGCATCCAGGACTTATCCGCATTATTAATGAGGCTACTAAATACGGTGATGTTATAATTGGTCTTCTTACAGATAAAGCTATTGCGGAGCATAAACGCCTTCCTTATCTGACCTATGAACAACGAAAAGAGGTAGTTCAGAATATTAAAGGCGTATGTAAAGTTGTTCCTCAAGAAGAATGGAGCTATGTTGAGAATCTCAAACGCATTAAACCTGACTATATAATTCATGGTGACGACTGGAAAACCGGGCCTTTACGTGAAGAACGTGTGCGCGTATTTGAAGTGATGAATGAACAGGGAGGAAAGGTTATCGAAATTCCATATACTTTGGGAATTAATTCATCTTCTTTGGATAAAGATATTAAGGCTATAGGTACAACCCCTGATGTACGTTTAAAATCACTTCGTCGTTTGATAAATGCCAAACCCGTAGTTCGTATTTTGGAAGCTCATGATGGACTATGTGGCTTGATAATTGAAAATCAGGAAATATTAAAAGGGGATAAGAGGGAAGTATTTGACGGAATGTGGTCTAGTAGCCTTACGGATTCAACCAGTAAAGGTAAACCTGATATTGAGGCGGTTGATTTAACTACCCGATTGCAAGATTTGAATAATATTCTGGAGTGTACTACTAAACCTATTATTTTTGATGGAGATACAGGTGGTAAAATTGAACATTTCGTATTTACAGTACGCACTTTAGAACGTCATGGAATTTCAGCTATAATAATTGAAGATAAAGTTGGATTAAAAAAGAATTCATTGTTTGGTACAGATGTTATTCAAACTCAAGATACAATCGAAGGTTTCTGTAATAAGATCAAAGCAGGAAAGGCATCTCAGATTACTGATGATTTTATGATTATCGCTCGTATTGAGAGCCTTATAGCGGGAAAGCCGGTAAGTGATGCTTTAGAGAGAGCTTTTGCATATGTCCAAGCGGGAGCGGACGGTATTATGATACATAGCAAAAATAAGTCGGGTGAAGATATAAAAGAATTTTGTTTGGCGTTTCGAAAACAGTATGCTCATGTACCTATCGTGGTTGTGCCTACTACATATGATCATATTTATGAGTCTGAATTGTGTGATTGGGGTGTGAATATAATTATTTATGCTAATCATATGCTTCGTGCCGCTTATCCTGCTATGATGAATGTCGCAAAGATAATATTAGAGAATGAACGTGCTTTAGAGGTGCGCGAACTGTGTATGCCCATAAAAGAAATATTGGAACTGATTCCAGGTACTAAATAAAAAGAGGAATATCATTATGTTAAGCGTAGAAAAAGTTTATGAAACGTTTCTGAGTCATGACGTTGATTTTTTTACAGGAGTTCCAGACTCATTACTAAAAAATATTTGTGCCTATATCACAGACCATACTTCACGTGAGAAACATATCATAGCTGCTAATGAAGGTGCGGCTGTAGGAATTGCTTCAGGTTATTATATGGCATCAGGTAAGGTTCCTGTGGTTTATATGCAAAATTCCGGCTTGGGTAATACTGTTAATCCTCTGCTGTCTCTTGCAGATGAACAAGTATACAGTTTTCCAATGCTTTTGATGATTGGCTGGCGTGGTGAACCGGGAACAAAAGATGAACCTCAGCATAAAAAACAGGGTGAGGTAACTTTAGATTTGTTGAAAGCAATGCGGATTCCTTATATAATTCTTGATTCAAATGAGAATGATGCATTTATTCAGCTCCATGATATCATACAATCAGCAAAAACTAAGAATATTCCTCATGCAATAATTATTCGGAAAGATGTTTTTGGCAAATATAAACTTCAAAAAGAGTTCGGATGTAATTATCCTTTATCTCGTGAGGATGCTTTGCAAATAGTTGTGGATTATCTGCCTGAAAATTCAGTGGTCGTTTCTACTACTGGCAAGCTTTCTCGTGAGTTATTTGAATATCGAGAAATGAAAGAGCAAGGTCATGAACATGATTTTCTCACGGTAGGCTCTATGGGACATAGTTCATCAATCTCTTTGGGTATTGCTATAGCAAAGCAAGATAGACCTGTTTATTGCTTGGATGGTGATGGAGCATTTATTATGCATTTAGGGGCAATTAGTAACATTGGCGATTTATCTCCTAAAAACTATTATCATATTTTGTTTAACAATGGTGCTCACGAGTCTGTAGGAGGACAGCCTACTTTAGGATTTAGTTTAGATATTCCGGCTATTGTCCGGGGGAGCGGATATAAGCATACTTATACTGTTTGTACAAAAGTTGAAATTGAAGAAGCAATGAAGCAGCTTCCAAAGTTATGTGGTCCTGTTTTGTTGGAAATAAAGGTTAAAATAGATTCTCGGGAGAATTTGGGACGTCCCACGACTACTCCTATAGAGAATAAGGAGCATTTTATGGATTTTTTAAAATAAATATATTCGATGAAAATAGAAAGAAAAATATTATTAAATCCTGGGCCTGCCACTACTACTGACAGTGTAAAAATGGCACAAGTTGTTCCGGATATTTGTCCTCGCGAGAAAGAATTCGCAGGTATGATGAAACAACTTCGGGACGATTTGGTCAGAGTTGCTCATGGGAATTTGGAAAAACATACCGCTGTATTATTTTGTGGCTCAGGAACCATCAATATTGATATATGTCTAAATTCTCTTCTTCCTGAAGACAAAAGGGTGCTTATAGTGAATAATGGGGCATATAGTACCCGTGCTGTAGAAGTGTGTCAATATTATGGTTTGCCTCATATTAATTTGGAATTTTCCGTTTACGAACGTCCTGATTTATCGGTGGTGGAAAATGTGTTGCAAGAAAATCCTGATATAGCTATGGTTTATACTACTCATCACGAGACGGGTACAGGAATTCTGAACCCTATTCGCGAGATGGGCGCTATAGCTCATAAATATCAGGCTAAATTTGTCGTCGATACTACTTCTTCTTTGGGCATGATTCCTTTTGATATAGAGAAAGATAATGTGGATTTTTGTATGGCATCTGCTCAAAAAGGACTTCAAGCGATGACAGGTCTTTCTTTTATTATAGGCAATGAGGAACAGATTAAGTTTTCAAAAAAATATCCCAAGCGTTCTTACTATTGTAATCTTTATTTGCAGTATGAGAATTTTGAGAGAACAGGTGAAATGCATTTTACTCCACCGGTACAAACTATTTACGCCACTCGTCAGGCATTAAATGAATATTTTGAAGTGGGTGAAGAAGCTAAGTTTGCCCGTCACAAAAGAGTTTTTGAGGCTATTCATTCAGGTATAAATGAAATTGGTCTTAAAAGTGTAATAAAGCGTGAATGGCAGTCAGGACTGGTTGTCTCAGTTCAATACCCAGAAGATCCCAACTGGGATTTTGAGAAAATACATGATTATTGTTATGAGCGTGGATTTACGATTTATCCAGGTAAGATATCAACTGAGGATACTTTTAGAATCTGTGCTTTAGGAGAGATAGAAGTAGATGATATTGAGAACTTCTTTAAAGTACTAAAAGCTGCATTAAATCATTATAACGTCACATTACCGATGTCATGATTGCAGAAATATTATTGAAGATTCGTCATTTTTATTTTTCCCTTCGTGGTATACACTTCCATCCGGAAAGTGTTATTTCTGGAGTGCCTATTCGTAGCTTTCGCTTAGTAGGCAAATATGGCAATATTAATTTGAGGTGATGCATTAGGAGTTCTTTATTCTTATAAAAAGGCATCGGTAGTTATAGGAGATAATGTTTGTGTAGGGTAATTTGCTTTTAGTGGGAGAGACCATATTAGAATTGCGGTAAGGGGCGAAGAAGATAATAACCAATTAGTGAGAATATTGGAAAAATATAATTGATATCGGTAAATGTAGTTGTTTTTATACTGTATTTAAGTAATGGAAAATCTAAAGCAGAAAACTGTATCAGGAATAATGTGGAGCGCTATAGAACGTTTCTCTTTACAAGGAGTACAGTTTATAATTCAAATAATATTAGCTCGTTTGTTACTACCATCGGATTATGGTATGATCGGGATGTTAGCTATTTTTCTTCAAGTCGCTCAAGTATTTATAGATAGCGGTTTTACAAATGCTTTAATCCAGAAAAAAGATAGAACTGAAGAGGATTTTGCCACTGTCTTTTATTTTAATATTCTTGTCGCAGTATTATTCTATGGTATATTGTTTTTTTCGGCTTCTTTGATTGCAGACTTTTATAATATGCCGACTTTAGTTCTTGTAATTCGTTTTATAGCATTGTCGTTGATAATAAATGCTTTATCGGCTATTCACAGAACGAAATTAATTATTTCTGTAAACTTTAAAACTCAATCTAAAATTTCATTAGGTGCAGCTTTTATATCAGGCGTGATTGGAATATGGATGGCTTATGTCGGTTGCGGGGTTTGGGCTTTAGTTTGGCAAACTCTCTTAAATAGTATAATTTTGACAATTTTGTTTTACTGTTTAGTTCATTGGAAACCTTTACATACTTTCTCCAAAAGTTCTTTTGAAAGATTATTCAATTTCGGATCTAAATTATTGATCTCAAGTCTTATCAATACAGTATATCGTAATCTGTATACCATTGTAATAGGAAAAAAGTTTTCTGTTGTAGAGCTTGGTTACTATACAAGAGCAGAACAATTTGCTATTTTTCCTTCCAATAATTTAAATGCTTTAGTTTCTAGAGTAGCGTATCCTATTTTAAGTTCCATTCAAGATGATGATAAATGTTTAACAAACGCATATCGAAATTATATCAGATTATCCTCATATATAATTTTTCCTTTAATGGTAGGTTTACTTGTTTTGGCTAATCCTATTATTAGTCTATTGTTAACAGATAAATGGTCTGGGGTTGTTATTCTTTTACAGATATTATGTTTGGATTGGATGTTTGATCATTTGAGCCAAATTAATTTGAATTTATTATGGGTTAAAGGAAGATCTGATCTGTCGTTACGTCTTGAAATAATAAAAAAGACGATTGCTATATTCATTCTTTTTGTGTCAATTCCATTTGGGCTTGAGGTGATGTGTTGGGGTAGAGTTATTTACTCTCTGATAGCGACATATTTGAATACATATTATACTAATTCTCTTATTGATTTGACCTTAAAGTTGCAAGTTAAAGATGTATTTCCAAGTTTAATACTCTCTTTCATAATGGGGGGGATCGTTTTTATATGTATTTCTTTCTTTGAAACTGATATAGTAAAAATTGTGATTGGATGTATTACTGGGATGTCCTTCTATATTTTACTTTCTTTTCTTTTTAAGCTAGATTCTTTTTTTTGTATTTTAACATTGATCATTAAAACTAAAAACATAGATGAAAATATTAAAAAAGATTTTTCAAGTAATAGTAAAGATAATTAACCATTGTGTGCCAGTTGATAGTAGATCATTGTATTTTATTCCTCATCCTAATTGTAGAACAGATAAATATGATATTATAAATTATTCGTCAGATAATGTTCTCGTTCTGTTAAATTATTTGCTAAAAAAAGATAGTGCTGAATATTATAAAATATATGTTGAAATTTATGATTCTTCTCGTATTTCAGAATATCAAGAATATATTTATGGCATAAATCCTAATATTAGGTGTACTTTTTTATGTGCATGTGTTGGACGTTTTTTCTTTAATAAAGTATCTTTTAAGGATATGTTGTATGCCTTTTTTTGTTTTTGTAGAGCAAGTAAATGTTTTACAGCTACTTTTTATTATGATTTTTCATTTAAAAAACGCTCTCAACAGATTATTTGTTTGGGGTATTATACTCCATTCAAAGATGATTATCATATGGGAGATCATTCTTATGATAAATTTCGTAATACAACATGTAACTCATTTGATTACTCTATTGCTACTTCTTGTTTAAGTGCTAGAATAATTTCAATAGATTGTGGAATCTCATATGATAAATTCAAAGTCTTAGGATTTCCCAGAAATGATTTGTTGATATCGAAAAATAATTGCAATGTTATTAAAAGAGAAATTTCGAAATTTGCGGGATATGATGTAACTAAATATATAGTTTATACTCCAACTTTTCGTGATTATGAGACTGTTACTGAAGGTAATTTGCGTTCAATACTCGGATATGTTGATTGTGATTTGTTGAAGTTATCGAAAATACTATTGAAGTTTAATGCGGCTTTAATTCTTAAATTACATCCTTTGCAGAATAAAACAGTCTTAAAAAAAGATTTACCCAAAGGTATACTTGTTTTTGAACAAACATATAAATATGGATTGTATGATCTTTTGTCATTTTCAGATGGAATGATTACTGATTATACTTCTACCTATTTTGATTTTTTATTGGTAAATAAGCCAGTCATATTTAATTTCTACGATATTGAAGAATATCGTAGAGTAAGAGGTTTCTCATTTGAGCCAATAGAATTTTTTTGTGCAGGTGATATTGTTTACAATTATAATGAATTGATAGATGCTGTGATGGGACTTCTGGCTGGGAAAGATATTCATGCTGAACATCGACGTCATATTTCTTTATTGATGAATCAATTTCAAGATGATAATTCAACAAAGAGAATATGTGACATATTTTTAAATGAAATATAATAAATAAAATGAATTATGCATTTGTGGTGCAGGCACGTTTAGGTTCTACACGTTTGCCTGGAAAAATATTGAAACCTTTCTATGGTAATCAATCGATTCTTGACTTAATGGTTCATAAGCTTTCTGCTATATCGAATATTCCAGTAATTATTGCTACAACAAATTCTGTTATCAATGAACCTATTGAAAAGAAGGCACTTGCATTAGGGGTAAAGTGCTTCAGAGGTGAGGAGAATGATGTTTTAAAACGATTCATTGATGTTGCTGAATATTTTGATATACAGGGTATATTCCGAATATGTTCTGATAATCCATTTTTAGATGTACATGCGGCAAGGCAATTGGTCGAAATAGCAATGAAATCTTGTAACGATTATATAAGTTTTGATATTGATGGTACTCCATCAATTAAAACTCATTTCGGTTTTTGGGGAGAATTTGTAACGCTTGATGCGCTGAAGCGAGTTATAGGATTTACTGATGATTTATTGTATCGTGAACATGTTACTAATTATATATATAGTCATCCTGAACTTTTTAATATTCAATGGATTTCAGGATCTCCAGTCGTGTCAAAACATCATAATATTCGACTCACGATTGATACGTTAGAAGATTTTTCTGTAGCACAGAGAATATATAGGGATTTACAAGAAAAAAGAGTGGAAATATCGATAGAAGTGATTGTAGACTATGTTCGAAGACATGCAGAATACATTCAACTGATGAAACAACAAATAAAAAAAAATTCTAAATAATGAAGAATACTTATATTATTGGTGAAATAGGGCAGAATCATAATGGTTCTGTTGACTTGGCTAAGTTGATTATTGAATTAATCTCACGACCTGTACATGAGGATGTTTTTGGTATGGATTTCATGCCAATGAATGCTGTTAAAATGACTAAAAGAGATTTATCAGAAGAATTGGCTGTTTCTCAAATGAATCAAATATATGACAATCCTAATTCTTTTGGGCGTACTTATGGTGAACATCGTGCTTTTCTTGAGCTTGATGATCAAGCGCATTTTGAGATTTATAAATATGCTAAGTCATTAGGATTAGATTTTATCGAGACGTTATGTGCCAAAGGATGTCTGTCTTTGCTTAAACTGTTCACACCGGATAGGCTAAAAGTTGCTAGTCGTGATTTGACTAACTTACCATTGCTTGAAGCATTAGCAGAAACTCATATTCCTATTATATTATCGACAGGAATGGCTGGTCAAAGAGAACTTGACAATGCATTAGATGTGATAACGAGATATCATAGTAATATAGCTATTCTACATTGTGTATCTCAGTATCCAACTCATCCAAATAATTTGAATCTACGTACAATAACATATTTGAAGAAGCATTACAATAAGTTTGAGATAGGTTTTTCTGATCATACAATAGGTATTTCTGCTGCTACAGCTGCTGTAGCGATGGGAGCGGAAATTATAGAAAAGCATGTAACAATTGATCGGCATATGAAAGGAACAGACCAGCTTGGCTCTTTAGGTCCAGATGGGGTTAATCGTATGATTCGAGATATTCGCATAGCAGAGTGTTGGCTTGGTACTGAAGATCTTTATATAGAAAAAGGGGTGGAGAAGTCTAAGATAAAACTTGAACGTTCTATTGCCACTCGAAAATATATTCCAGCAGGTAGTATTATTCAAGAGTCGGACATTCATTTACTGAGTCCTGGTGATGGTTATAAATGGATAGATAAAAAAAATGTAATTGGTCATTTTGCTAAACAAGATATATCAGCGAATGAAATAATATATCCTGATTTTATTGAATAGATATATTCCTACTGCAACTTGTATTACGGTATAGAGTACTGCCTGCTATAAGCTAAGTAGTGATTAATAAATAAGGGTAAAATACTAAAAAAATGAAAGAGATAAAGCTTATACTTACAGATATTGATGGCGTTTGGACTGATGGCGGAATGTTTTATGATCAAACAGGTAATGAATGGAAAAAATTCAATACATCTGATAGTGCTGGTATTTTTTGGGCACATAATAAAGGTATTCCTGTGGGTATTTTAACAGGTGAAAAAACTGAGATAGTGCGACGAAGAGCAGAGAAGTTAAAAGTTGATTATTTATTTCAAGGAGTAGTGGATAAATTGTCTGCTGCAGAAGAATTATGCAATGAATTAGGGATTAATTTGGAGCAGGTGGCCTATATAGGGGATGATTTGAACGATGCTAAATTACTTAAGCGTGTAGGTATAGCTGGAGTACCTGCAAGTGCTCCATTTTATATTCGTAGATTGTCTACTATATTCTTAGAAAAAAGAGGTGGTGAAGGTGTTTTTAGAGAATTTGTTGAAAAAGTTCTTGGTATAAATTTGGAAGATTTTATTGCTGTGATTCAATAGTTGTTGTAAAAGATGAAAAAGGTAGATATAATTCATGGTGGATGGCTTAAGGCTCCTAATGGGGCTAGTTCTGTTCTTAGGACTTTAGCTGAATCTACTTCAAAATTTGAAGAATACGGTATTCAGCTTTCGGTTTATTCAATGGATTTGATTGTGTTAAAGTCATTTGAAAATATAGCAGCTATAAATCAACGGAAAGGATTACGGTACTTTATTAAAAAGAATGCTAATGCAAATTCTATACTAGCATTCATTTCTATTTATGCAATATATTTGCGGCATGCTCGTAAGATTGTTAAATATTATTTTGATCAAGGGCTTGAGGAATCGAGAATCTTGTTTATACATGATATTTTTACATGTTATTACTATTTGAAGTATCGATCTAGAAGACAAAAAACCGTGTTGGTATTACACAATAATGGTGATACTTTTAATATGCTTAGACAATATTATCCTGTGCTTAATAAATCAAGGCTTTATAGTATATTATTATACATTGAAAGGAAGGTTTTATCTGAAGTGGATAAGGTGTTGTTTGTTGCTGAGAATCCTAAAGATACTTTTGTACAATTACATCCAGATATTCCTATTGAAAAAGTAGGATTTGTTTATAATGGCATTTTGAGCAAAGAAATGCATATATGTCCGGAAAAACATCTAGGGCCACTTGAAATCTGCTGTGTGGGATCTGTTTCAAAACGTAAAGGGCAAGATATGATTGTTGAAGCTCTTGTGAAGATGTCTCCTGTTCAAAGAGAGAAAGTGCATTTTACCATTGTAGGTGATGGTACATTAAGGGGGGAATTAGAAAAGTTGTGTTTTGAGAAAGGAATCTCTAAATATATAGATTTTATAGGTGTTTCGAATCAAGTAGAAAATTATTTGTTGAGGAGTGATATTTTTATGTTACCTAGTAGAGATGAAGGATTCCCTATTTCTATTTTGGAGGCTATGCGAGCAGGACTTCCTATTATATCTACTAATATTGCAGGTATTCCGGAAATGGTTTTTTCCGGGATCAATGGAATTGTAATTTCGCCATGTCTTGAAGATATATATGATATCTTGTGTCATATTGAATCTTATAATTGGAGTGCAATGGGTAAACTCTCTTATGAACTATATCAACAGAAATTTACGCTTGATTCAATGATTGAATCTTATGCTAATATTTTGAACGCTATATGAAATATGTCTTTTGGATACATAGTAGTACTTCGTATTATATGGCAAAAGCTATTATAGCAAAAGAAAATTTAGATTGCCATAATGTTGTTTATTTGATTGATCGGAACTATGCTAATAAATATCATAATAATATTGATATAGAAATTGAAGATATTTCATTTTGGATGAATAAGTTTTATCCGATGAAAATTAAAACTATATTAAATTTGAGGAGGATTATTAAAAGTTTTGATTGCTATATATCCTGCTTGATTGCTGATAGTTTTACTGTATATATTCCCCAATTAACTACTCCTATATTTCAATTACTCATCACACATCATTCATGTGTAGGATATCATTTTATGGAGGAGGGCCTTGCTTATTATAAAGACCAACTTTACAAGGCATCTCCTAATAAATTTCCGTTACTAGTAGAATTATTATTTAAGGTATATAATATTTTTTGTCGTCGTGTACAATTAAATTATCCGTTTTTGAAACCTTATAAAAAGAGTCGGTTTCAACCTAAATATTATTTACTTAATAATAAATATAATGTATTAAGGGAGAATGTTTCTTTGGTTTCTTGGATTAAGGAAGAGACTTTTTTCACATCTATTCCTTCAGGTGCTTCTGTTTTGGTTTTAAGTCCAATTGTAGAATATCGTTTGGCAACTCCTGAGAAATTCTATGCAAGCATGAATCTGTTGTTTAATTATATTTCGGATTCGCATGTGTTTATTAAAGCACATCCTTATCAGGCTTCTAGTGTTGTGAATACTTTGGTTGGTCTGTTAGAACAACATGGAAAAACTTGGACTCTTATTCCAAATGATGAACCTTTTGAACAGATCCTTTTATCTGTTGAGAATCTTTGTGTGTTTGGGACAGAGTCTAGTTTGATGTTTTATGCGACACTGCTTGGTAATAACAATAAGATTATTTCCAATCGTAATAATTTGGCTTTTAATGATATTATTTTTAGAAAATATGCTCAAAATAGTGAGTCCTTAGTTGTAAATAGTTATATTCAAATTTAAAGATGTTGATTTATTGGGTTGTTTTCTTTATTCTTTTTCTTTTTAGTTATGTAGAACTTATTTCCGCTAGACAGTCCTTGGTATTATTAAGATGCGTGATTCTATTTATAGCATGTATGGTGGGATTTCGTTATAATATAGGGGCTGATTGGGAGACATATGTAATTATTTACAACAGGCAGATTCCGTCGCTTCTAGATCCAGAATATAGAATTCTCATGGAACCTCTTTTTTGGATTTTAGGGAGTTTATGTAAAACTCTAGGTTTAAGTTATGCGTGTTTTTTTATAATATTGTCATTGATATCGTTTGTCGTATTATTTATAGTTATTAGACGAATTGGATGTGGATATATTTATTTGCCAATTCTTTTATATTTTTGTTTGTTTTTCTGTCAGTTCCAGCTAAATATAGTTCGCCACGGGATTATGGCTTCATTTGTGTGGCTAGCTTTTTCATATATAAAGGAATGTTCTTTGAAGAAGTTTGTTTTTTTTCTTTTGATAGCTGCAGGCTTTCAACTTGCTGCGTTGGCCTTTTTCCCATTTTATTTCTTGTTGAATAGATGTTATATGCAGAAGAGTGTTGTTACTCTTATTTTTATATCATTGATTTTTGTAATGTTGGGAGTATCACAAAAAATACTGTTATTGGGTACTAAAATACCTGTTTTTGGGGAATTTGTAAACTATTATATTCTAGATTTTTATGGACGGAATGTTGATGCTTCTTATGGTTTTTCTGTAGGGATGATTGTTAATTTGTTCCTTTTTTTGTTTCTTTATTTTGGAATGCGTTCCGTCTATAATGATATATCTAATCATTTGAAGATTTTTGTAAACTTATTACTTTATAGTTTTATATTGAGTTGTTTTTTTAATGCATATGCGGTTTTTGTAGAACGGTTAGTGAGCGTTACTAATATGACTTTACTATTTATATTACCTTACGTTTTGCATAAAATCTTTATTGGAAAAGTTAATAAAACAATAGCATTTGCTTGCATTGTTGTATATGCGATGTTGATGTTTACTAAGACGCTTTATACACCAGTTCCGTTAGGTGGAAAGTATGAATATCAGTTTATTCCTTACCAGTATTCATTTGTTATTTAAGGGATTATAACGTTTGGTAGATGAGTGTAATTCAATTTGTCTTTTCTGTGATCTAATTGGATGTTCTGAGAGTAATATATCCTAATTTTATCAATATCTGTTTCTTTGGATATTGTATCCATATGTAAATTTATCAAAATGTCAAAATTAATATTTTCAGTACTTATTTCTGTATATTATAATGAAAGTATTTCTTATTTTAAAAAGAGCTTAGATAGTATTTTATATCAGACTCTTTTACCTGCAGAGGTTGTTTTAGTCAAAGATGGGATTTTGACAGATGATTTAAATTGTATTGTCAAAGAGTATTCTCAAAAATATCCTATTTTGAAAGTGATTTCTTTGCCTGTTAATCAAGGACTTGGTAAAGCACTGAATGAAGGCTTAAAGCATTGCTCCTACGATCTAGTTGCCCGAATGGATACAGATGATATTGCCAAACCTGATCGTTTTGAGAAACAAATAAGGGTTTTTCAAGAGCATCCGGAATTAGATGTAGTAGGAGCATGGATCGATGAGTTTGAAGAAACTACTTCAAATATTATTTCTACAAGAAAGTTACCTGAGGTTCATGATGATATTTGTCAATTTGCAAAGAAGCGTAATCCGGAAAATCATCCGGTAATTATGTTTCGTAAGCAAGCTGTATTAGCAGCAGGTGGATATCAGCATTTCCCTCTTTTTGAGGATTACTATCTGTGGATACGTATGCTACAGAACGGTGCTAAATTTTACAATATCCAAGAGAGCTTATTATATTTTCGCTTTTCACCGGCTATGTTTAAACGGAGAGGCGGTTTAAAATATGTGACAACGGAACTACGTTTTCAAAATCAACTAAGAAATTTAGGATTCATAACTTCCTCTGAATATCTCTATAATGTCTTTATACGGGTGATTACTAGGATGATGCCCAACACTTTACGAGCTATCTTGTATAAAAAAGCTCTGAGAAAATAGTCTTTAACCAAACTATAATTAATAATTTATGGAACAACAAACAACTTTTATTCCCGACGGAATGAATGCTTTTGAGCGCAATGTAAAGCGAATTGGGGATTGCATTATTGCGGGCATATTACTGATTATTTTTTCTCCTTTATTTTTAATCTGTTATATAGCTGTGAAACGTGAAGATGGTGGTCCGGCTATTTTCAAACAGGAACGTATCGGTCGTTTCGGCCGTCCGTTTTATATTTATAAGTTCCGCAGTATGCGTTTGGATGCGGAAAAAATGGGTCCTGCGCTATATAGGGGTGGGAAAGATAAACGATTGACTAAAGTGGGTAAGTTTTTGCGTGAACATCATTTGGATGAATTGCCGCAACTTTGGAATGTCTTCTGCGGGCAGATGGCTTTTATTGGTCCACGTCCGGAGCGTAAGTATTTCATTGATCAAATAATGGAACACGATGCTCGTTACGTATTTTTGTATCAGATACGACCGGGTGTTACTTCGTATGCTACGTTATACAATGGGTACACGGATACGATGGATAAAATGTTGCGTCGTCTTCGCTATGATTTGTTTTATTTGCAGCATCGCTCATGGTGGTTTGATTTTAAGATCTTGGTGAAGACATTTATAAATATTTGTTTTGGCAAGAAGTTTTAGCAGAGAAAATTGTTGTATTTATAGTGAAACACCGTTGTTGAATACGAAGAAGTTGGTAATGGGCAGAAAAAAGCAATATCTCTTTGATTATTGAAGGAAAATTTCTTTCTTTGTAATAGACTAAAAGTATCTATTATGTTAAGTACTATAGAATATCTATCCCTTCTTCGTAAATACATGCGGGAGAATGCTGTTAAATATGGTATATCTCGTATGGGAATATTTGGCTCAGTAGCTCGTGGTGAGCAACATGACGGTAGTGATGTTGATATATGCGTGGAGATAGATAGGCCTTCTATATTTACTTTAGTTCATATTAAGGAAGAATTGGAAAAACTGTTTAAATGTCCTGTAGATGTAGTTAGATTGCGGAATAACATGGATGAATTGTTGAGAAACTGTATAAATAAAGACGGGATCTATGTGTAGAAAACAAATCAAAAATGATTTGCCCCAATTGAAAGAAATACTGGAACAAATCATTGATGAGTTTGATAAGTGTGATTGACCTCCTCTTTTACAACTCCTTATATTCCTCTACACACCGAAAACACGGACATTCTTTCATCGGATTCAAATCATGATGCCCTACTATCAACGCTTTTGGAAACCTCTTTCGTAACTCACGAATTAAGGCTAACAACGATCCCCGTTGCTCTAGCGTACGTGTATCCTTAGTCCGTCCGTCAGCATCCAGTCCTCCTTCGTAACAGATTCCTATAGAATGTGCGTTATGATTCCGGCAATGTGCTCCGACCTTTTCTAACGGTCGTCCCGGATGTATTTCCCCATCACGTGTGATGTAGAAATGGTAACCGATGTCACGGAATCCCCGATGTCGGATATGATCCTGTCGGCAAGCCTCCGCCGAGAGGGATTTTCCCTCTGGCGTGGCACTGCAATGAATGATAATCAGTGTGATGGTCCGCATAAGTTTACATACAGCTTTGTACTCCTATCAAACCACCTACAGCAGTAGCGACAGTGATGATTACTTTGATAATGAAACTCCATACGGATCGTGATGATGAATTACTCATAGGTTTTGATTTTAAATGAAAAAAATATTGATTTTTAATGAGTCTTTAGCCGTGATAAGCTAAAGACTTTGCGGGGTTCAGGTTATGACTTAAACAGTCGGGTCCGGTGCTTCTTCGTCTCCTTCGTCCGGATTAGGTTTTGGATCGGGAGTGTTGCCTGAACCGGAACCTCCTCCTCCGGGCGTTGTCGGTTTCTGATACTCCGCCTGCTGCTTCAATTGGCTGTCGAGCTTCAGATTGGTCGTTGATAAGTTTCCAGTGGCACGTGCTTTGAGCCGCATACCTGTGATGTTCTTCTCCAGCGAGAACTCTTCCAGCGTTTCGGCAGCCTTGCTGCGGATTCCTACACCGAAGATGGCTAGATCATCAATTTTCACACTTTTGCCGTCGAGCAGCAGTTCCTTGATGCAGTCCACCATATCAGTGAGCACGCCTTTGATCACCCCACTGGAATACGGTGAATTGTGTTTCGACATGTGTTCGGCAAGTTTGGCAAGGTCGAATGTCTCGTCGCTTACCGCCCGGGCGAACCATTTGCCGGCATTCAAGCCTTTTTTCTGTTGGTTCTGATAAATTTTGTAACGAATCATAAAATAATAATTTTAAAGAGTTAAACATACTTTCGTGAGGATTTCTCCCTTTCGATGACACAAAGATAGTATGCTGTAACTCGGAAGAATCGGTTGTGTACAGTGAGAGTCGGTAATGTGCAATTGTTGTCAGTTATAGTCTGTTATTCCCTGATAAAACGTAGGTAATGTGAATATATTTTGTTACTTTTGTGACAGTAAAACAGAAACTTATTTGTCATGATAGAATTCAAAATACGTGCTTATGGTCGTATGGAACTGGCACAGCTTTATTCTCCCGAACTTACTGGCATTGCCGCTTACCGCAAAATGAATAAATGGATTGTCCGCTGTCCCGGTCTTCAGGAACGCCTGTCCGATTTAGGTTATCAGCCGCAGCACCGTTCTTACACTCCGCTGGAGGTAAGGGTGATTGTGGATGCATTGGGAGAACCATGAGCAGGTAATAAGTATTAGGTAACAGGTAATAAGTGTTGTAGACTGCGAGGGGCGTTTTGTATTAGCTAAAGCTAAGCTTTAGAGGCCATAAAGCACCGCTTTAGAAGTCGTAAAGCATAGCTTTAGCCAATACAAAACGCTATACTCTGATTTTCATAAAGAAACGATAAAAGACGATGTTATCAACAGGTACAGTAGGTACACTTTTCCGGCCCTTCCCTAACACACGCACACGCGTGCGTGCGCGTAAGTACCTTTACCGTCAAGATTGACAATCAGTCCCTGTTTTACCAGTCGTTTCAGCCAGGTGAGGGCAGTGTTGGGCTTGATTCCCATAGTCGTAGCCTGCTCCAACAACTGTGCACGGGTAAATTGGATACCCAGTGCCTCAAAGAATGCGTCACGGTCGGCATTGGCCCTATGGCTGACTTCTGAAGGAGGAAGGAAAGACAAGATATGCGTGGCATGCTGATAGAGTGGTTTCACAAGGTTCAACACAGCCTTAAAATCTTTGGGAGTGATCGTCATATCCCACCGGGTAATGATACCGTCTTTGATATTATCAGTGGCGATTTCCTTGTCCGGTGTAAGCAGGGGATGAGAAGATGCCTGGTATTGATACGGCTGAGGATTTTCAAGAGCACGAAGCATGGCCACTACTGACATGATACGGCAGATGTTGACAGCCATTCGGGCGATGGAACTGTTCATTTCTCTGCCATTGGCAATCGTTGACCGGGTGAACAGTTCGGAAAAGAGATCATTGAACTCCTGTTTCTGTTCATCCGTGAGCCGGAGTGTGTGGAGACCATGTTCCTTGAGTAAGTTCAAGAGCTTTTTCCATTCCAGACCAATGGAGGTGAAGATGGCTTCCAGGTCCGTTTCGTTCTCGTCAAACTGATTGATCCATTGATAGATACCGTGCATATAATAGAACAGCTGGCGTGAAAAAAGTCCGTTCTCTACTGAAGGAATGAGTGGTTTCACCTGTGCGGGTGTCCCCGAAAGCAAGAGAGAGAGGTAACTTTTCTTGTTTTCCCGGTACTCCTGATTGGTACGTCGGTTGTATGCTAACCAGTCATGGTCGAATGCTCTGCGAAGCGTCTCACTCCAGTGACCGTATTCCGAACCGATGGCGGTAGAGATCGTATCCGCCTCGGTTTCGCAGATGAGGCCTGTTCCGTTGTTATCCATAATATTTTGAAGGATACCGGTACCGGTATTGTTGCCGGAGATGAGGAACATTCTGTTTAAAGGTATTTCGGGGATTTCCGCTTTGGCACGCTCTTTGCCCATCATTTCGTAGGCGACTTTTGCCTTTTTGTAGACATTCATCTCTTTTTCAACTTGTTGGCGGATATCATCGTGGATAGGCATAACGAGCAGGCGGATGAGTGATAGTACTCCCTTGCCCGAGGCTGCCGGAGCTACAATGAAGGATTGCATGCAGGGCGATTGGTATTTGCCGGCATAATGACATCTCACGTATCGTTCCATGGTGGCACCCAGGGCAGTCAATGCTCCGAGCAAGAGTACGTCTTTTTGAGTGGCGGTAGTGCCATAACTTATGATACGTAGCAGTAGCTTCGGCCAGTCTTCTAAGGTGAAAGTAGGTAATGGGTGATGCGGGTCGCTGCCTTCCAGCAGTTCTTCTGATTCACTCTTTTCTTCTTCTACTTTATTATATACGTGCGCGTGTGTGGAAAAATTGTGCGGTGAACTTTCTGTACCTACTGTACCCGTCCGGTTGTTCATAACTTCCTTCCGGTCTTCCCTGCAGATTTTTACTCCTGTCGATTCAGCGAGGTGAAATGCCGTTCCGAGATGTATTGCTCCCTGCTGTTTCGTGAGTGCATTGGAAAACATTCGTTCGGCATGGGCGGATTGATACTTGGCGGAAATCCGGCACAGGCGATGAAAAAACTCCCGTCCTGCTTCACCACAGTCCGTTGCGATGGCGAATGCTAATTGTACGTACTCGGCGTAAGTGGGTGCAATGTCGGCACCTGCTGTTTCGACTGCTTCGGTGAGGAGGCGTAAAGATTCAATATCGGTCATTTTTTGATAATTGACAATTGACAAATGATAATTGACAATTGAAGTTTGATCATTCGTGATTATAATTTAATATTCTCTGAATAGTGCTTGTGGGTCATGGCTGAGGAAGCAGGCTCTTACGATGTCTTTGCCGGAGGTGTCTACGGCTTTTTGAACTGTTTCGATGGAGTTGTTCATTTCTGATCCGTAGGTCATTTCTACGTATTCCATTGCCCAGCTCATACTCTCTCTTACATTACGGCTCTGATCGTCTGTGTACAGGTTGCTGTAAGGTACGAATGTTTTCACACCCCGGTTGCTGGGACTGATAAATGCGAGTACAGGGTGGAGAAAAGGATCGTCGAACAGTGTACGACGCATTTCTACGGCTTTCTGATAGGAGTCGAGGTTATCTATATCTACCACTACGAGTCCGGAAGGAGATGCGAAGAATTTACTGTTCCGGCGGATGAATGTGCCGCACGGAGTCACGTATGGCAGCAAGGATGTTTTCGCCATTCGTATATCTTCGGCGCTGCGCACCTGTTCGGTCAGTGCTTTGAGATTTTCATTGCAGGTGATCATCTGATATACTTGCTCTACTGAGACTTCGCAGAAGGGAGTGAGAGTGGCGGGTGTAACGGTTTGTCCTTGTTCGTTCCTGATGGGAGCAATCGGGGGCATGAAATAAGACATTCTGAAAAAGTTTTGCATAGAATACTTCTATTAGGACGTTTAATAAATGACTTTGACTTTCAAAGCATGGTGCGAAAGTAAGACAAATAAAATAAGTCGAGTTCAGATATGTCTGAAGTAGTGTGAAAATGTTTAATATATAAGACGTGTTTTTAACTAATAATAAGAAAAATGGAAAATAAAATCGTGCATCCTAAACTCGGTGAGTTTATTGAAAAGGTGCTTAAAGTAGCACATGTGAATCTTTCAAAAATGTGTCAAGAGATACATATGGGACCTGCTACTTACCAAAAGGTAAAAAAGGGGAAGAAAAAGCTCTGATTCATTATGAGCGTATTCTTGAATATTATTATAGGACTCGCACCGAAGAAGAGTTTTTGGAGAAAGTGAATGAGTGGGCAAAACTTTATATTCGATATAAGAAGGAGAAGAATGACATTTGAATATTGGAATTTTTTAGTAGCTTTGTGAAAAAGAAAGTTGTTATGGAAGATTTGCAGAGATTATATCCTATAGGGATACAGACATTTTCTAAGATTCGTGAGGGAAATTTCCTCTATGTAGATAAGACAGAATACGTTTACCGGATGACGCATTCTGCTTCCAGTTATATGTTCCTGAGCCGTCCGCGTCGTTTTGGTAAATCATTGTTAACCTCTACGTTGCATAGCTATTTCTCCGGTCGTGAAGAACTGTTTCGTGGATTGGCGATGGAGAAGCTGGAGAAAGAATGGATACAGTATCCGGTTCTGCACTTCGATATGAGTATGGCCAAGCACGTGGACAAAGATAAACTGATGAATCTTTTAGACTTCATGCTAACAGAACACGAACGTACACTAGGGATTGATGCAGCAGGTACAGACCCTAATTTGCGCCTGACTAATCTGATAAAACGTGCTTATGAACAGACTGGCAGGAAGGTCGTGGTCCTTATTGATGAATATGACGCTCCTTTGCTGGATGTGGTACACGAACGGGAGAACTTGGGGGTATTGCGTGACGTTATGCGTAACTTCTATAGTCCGTTGAAAGCCTGTGATCCTTATTTGCGCTATGTGTTTCTTACAGGTATCACTAAATTCTCACAGCTCAGCATTTTCAGTGAACTCAATAACATCAAAAATATCAGCATGGATGAACCTTATGCTGCCATTTGTGGCATAACGGAGAATGAGATACTTACCCAAATGAAAGAAGATGTGGATAGGATGGCTGTCAAATTGAATATTACTGCGGAGGAAGTACTGGCTAAGTTGAAAGAGAATTATGACGGCTATCATTTCACTTATCCATCGCCCGACATCTATAATCCATTCAGTCTGCTCAATGCTTTTGCAGATGGGAAATTTAATTCTTATTGGTTTGGTAGCGGCACTCCTACCTATCTGATAAAGATGCTGGATAAGTTTGGAGTAGAGCCTTCTGAAATAGGAAATAAATTGGCGGCGGTCGAAGAATTTGATGCTCCCACTGAAACGATGAGTAGCATTACTCCATTGCTGTATCAAAGCGGCTATGTCACTATCAAGGATTACGATAAGGAATTGGAACTATATACGTTGGATATTCCTAATAAAGAGGTGAGGGTGGGATTGATGCGAAGCTTGTTGCCTTATTATGTAACCAATGACACACGTGAGGCGACGAACATGGTGGCTTTTATTTCCCGTGATATCCGGTAAAGGTGATATGGACGCGGCATTACGGCGTTTGCAAACCTTTCTGTCTACTATACCTCAATGCGATCATACAAAGTACGAAGGTCATTACCAGCAGGTATTCTATATCATATTCAGCTTGCTGGGATACTATGTGGATGTCGAAGTACGTACTTCCCGTGGTCGTGTGGATGTAGTGTTGCGTACTGAGGCCACATTATATGTGATGGAATTGAAACTGGATAAGAATGCGACAGTTGCTATGGAACAGATAAATTTAAAGAATTATCCGGAACGCTTTGCTCTATGTGGACTGCCAGTGGTGAAGGTGGCTGTTAATTTTGATAGTGAAAGTGGCACACTGGGGGATTGGATGATTGAAAAATAGAGATTGATAAGTGAATATAAAAAGTGTAAGGACGAAGGCCATTTTCTTTAATTATCAGATTAATAACATTTTAATAACTCCCTAAAATAAAAAGAGCCCCTCAAGGGGCTTTTCCTTTGTCTTTTTAATAGACATGCAAAGAATAATGTGTTTTTTCTTATTGTAACCTTACGATTTATACTTTTTTATTCCTCTCTTAATTAATTTTATCACAAATATTTGGTATTTTCGGACGCTTTTTGGACAAACGACTTGAATTACTAATAGTTTATTATATGGAAAATATCGAAACAGCGATCCTGCTGATGGTGGTCGGCATGGCTACCGTATTTGTTATTCTGCTGATTGTGATTTATTTAGGTAAGTTACTGATTACTCTTGTCAACAAGTATGCTCCCGAAGAAGTGGTTCCTGCGAAGAAGGAAGCGCCACAAGGTCCTGCGCCTATTCCGGGTAATATAATGGCGGCTATCACAGCAGCTGTGAATGTGGTGACATTAGGAAAAGGAAAGATTACAAAAGTAGAAAAGTTATAAACCTATCAAAAGTATATCATAGAAAAACATGAAAAGAGAAGTTAAGTTTAGTCTGGTTTTCCGAGATATGTGGCAATCTGCCGGAAAATATGTACCTCGTGTAGACCAACTCGTAAAGGTAGCTCCTGCCATCATTGAAATGGGCTGTTTCGCCCGTGTAGAAACAAATGGCGGAGGTTTTGAACAAGTGAATTTATTGTTTGGTGAAAACCCGAATAGAGCCGTGCGCGAATGGACGAAGCCGTTCCACGAAGCCGGCATACAGACACACATGCTCGACCGTGCATTGAACGGACTCCGTATGAGCCCCGTTCCGGCAGACGTCCGCAAGTTGTTCTACAAAGTTAAGAAAGCACAAGGCACAGATATCACCCGTACATTCTGCGGATTGAACGACGTACGCAATATCGCTCCTTCCATCACGTATGCCAAAGAGGCAGGCATGATCTCACAGTGTTCACTCTGCATCACCCATTCGCCGATCCACACGGTAGAGTACTACACCAATATGGCGTTAGAACTTATCAAGCTGGGGGCGGACGAGATTTGCATCAAAGACATGGCAGGTATCGGTCGCCCCGTTTCATTGGGCAAGATCGTGGCCAATATCAAAGCGGCACATCCTGAAATTCCTATTCAGTATCATAGTCATGCCGGTCCCGGTTTCAACATGGCAAGCATCCTCGAAGTATGCGAAGCCGGTTGCGACTACATTGACGTAGGTATGGAACCGCTTTCATGGGGTACGGGACACGCCGATCTTCTCAGTGTACAGGCTATGCTGAAAGATGCCGGATATCAGGTACCGGAAATCAATATGGAAGCCTACATGAAAGTGCGTGCGCTGATTCAAGAATTTATGGATGACTTCCTCGGCTTGTATATCAGTCCGAAGAACCGTCTGATGAACTCGCTGCTGATCGGTCCGGGACTTCCTGGCGGTATGATGGGTAGTCTGATGGCTGACCTCGAATCGAATCTGGAATCTATCAACAAGTATAAAGCCAAACATAACCTGCCGTTTATGACACAGGATCAGCTGCTGATCAAGCTATTCAACGAAGTGGCGTATGTATGGCCCCGCGTCGGTTATCCTCCATTGGTAACTCCGTTCAGCCAGTACGTGAAGAACCTTGCCATGATGAATGTGATGGCAATGGAAAAAGGCAAGGAACGCTGGGGAATGATTGCCGACGATATCTGGGATATGCTGCTGGGTAAAGCAGGACGCCTGCCGGGTACACTGGCTCCCGAAATCATCGAGAAAGCCGAACGTGAAGGACGTAAATTCTTCGAAGGTAATCCGCAGGACAATTACCCTGACTCACTCGACAAGTATCGCAAGCTGATGAAGGAAAACAAATGGGAAGTGGGAGAGGACGACGAAGAACTCTTCGAATATGCCATGCATCCGGCTCAGTATGAGGCTTACAAGAGTGGAAAAGCGAAGGAAGACTTCCTGGCAGACGTGGCAAAACGTCGTGCCGAGAAAGATAAATCGCCGGAAGAAGATGCAAAACCAAAAACACTGACTGTACAGGTGGACGGACAGGCTTATCGTGTGACGGTAGCATACGGAGATGCCGAACTGCCTGCTGCACCTGTAGCTGCAGCTCCGGCAGGAGAGGGCAAAGATGTTCTTTCTCCGCTGGAAGGTAAATTCTTCCTGGTGAAGAATGCGCAGGAATCTGCCTTGAAAGTTGGCGATGCGGTGAAAGAGGGCGATGTGCTTTGTTATGTGGAAGCAATGAAGACTTACAACGCTATCCGTGCCGAATTTAGCGGTACGATAACTGCTATCTGCGCTAATCCGGGAGACACTGTTTCAGAAGATGATGTATTAATGAAGATAGGATAATGAACGAGATATTTGAGAACTTATATGACATGACTGCGTTCAGCAATATCATTGCCGAACCGCAGTTTCTGATAATGTATGCCATCGCGTTCGTCCTGCTTTATCTGGGGATTAAGAAACAGTACGAACCGCTGCTGCTTGTTCCGATTGCTTTCGGTGTGTTGCTTGCCAACTTCCCCGGAGGAGATATGGGAGTGATACAGGCAGACGAGAATGGTATGGTGATGATAAACGGTGTGATGAAGAATATCTGGGAAATGCCTTTGCATGACATTGCGCATGAACTGGGAATTATGAACTTCATCTATTATATGCTGATCAAGACCGGTTTCCTGCCTCCGATCATCTTTATGGGGGTCGGTGCGTTGACGGACTTCGGACCGATGTTGCGTAATCTGCATCTTTCCATCTTTGGAGCTGCTGCACAGTTAGGTATCTTTACTGTTCTGCTGGTAGCCATCCTGATGGGATTCACTCCGCAAGAAGCTGCTTCACTGGGTATTATCGGTGGTGCGGACGGACCGACAGCCATCTTTACAACGATCAAGCTGGCTCCGCATTTGCTGGGTCCGATCGCTATTGCCGCTTATTCTTATATGGCACTGGTGCCTGTGATCATTCCGTTGGTAGTGAAGCTGTTCTGTACTAAGAAAGAACTGAGCATCAACATGAAGGAACAGGAAAAGAAATATCCTTCGAAGACGGAAATCAAGAATCTGCGTGTACTGAAGATTATTTTCCCGATTGTAGTGACTACGATTGTAGCTCTCTTCGTCCCAAGTGCAGTACCTTTGATCGGTATGCTGATGTTCGGTAATCTGGTGAAAGAAATCGGAAGCAATACTTTCCGTCTGTTCGACGCTGCTTCCAACAGTATCATGAATGCTGCTACTATCTTCCTCGGACTTTCGGTAGGTGCAACCATGACGGCTGAAGCCTTCTTGAACTGGACGACAATCGGTATTGTCATCGGTGGTTTCCTTGCATTTGCTCTTTCTATTACCGGTGGTATCTTCTTTGTGAAGTTAGTGAATCTATTCTCCAAGAAGAAGATTAATCCGCTGATCGGAGCGACCGGACTGAGCGCTGTTCCGATGGCAAGCCGTGTGGCGAATGAGATTGCGTTGAAATACGATCCGAAGAATCATGTATTGCAGTATTGTATGGCAAGTAACATCTCAGGGGTAATCGGCTCGGCAGTAGCTGCGGGTGTACTGATCTCCTTCCTTGCATAATAAAAAGAACAACCAATAAAAATTAGGCACGGATTACGCGGATAAACACGGTTTTTAGTTACTCAACTCTTAAAACCGTGAAATCCGTGTCATCCGTGCCTAATTTTGTTTTTATCTATTCGCTGGTCACCTTCTTGTATTCAGCCACAGCCATCTTCTCTGCCAGATAAGCATTGATCAGATTGGTGTGTGCTTGCGTCCATGACAACTGGGCGGAAAGTACATCTACCATGCTCGCTTTTCCTTCATTGTAGGAGAAAGTGGCCAGATCCAGATTCTCATTTGCCAGACTCATGTTTTCTTTCGCTGTTTTCACCTGAGATTCTGTTTCCGTCAGTTTGGTGAGAGCTGCCGACAGTTCTTCGTTGATATTGTCCGTCATATAACTCTGTTGCAACTTTTGTATTCCGATATATGCCTTCTGCTGTCGGTTCGTCTTGAAACGGGCTCCCCAGCGGAAAATGGGAATATTCAGATTGACTCCTACGATGGGATTAAAAGATACGTCGTATCCCAAGTTGGGTGTGGCCGTTGCCCAGCCACCGCTGAAATACATGTTTAATTGGGGATTGAACTGGCTGAGAGCCGCTTTACGTTGTGCCTGGCTCTTCATGATGTTTACTTCCGTACTGGCATAATCGGCACGTCGTTGCAAAACATCTTCCAGAGGCAGTATCCGGACAGGAGCGGAGATCATTCCGATGTTGTACAGGCTGTCTACAGGAGTATTCGGTGCTTCTCCCATCAGAATATTCAGCTGTTGCAGCGCTAATGTATAATTCTGGCGGGCTTTGATATACTGCAGTTCCGCTTCTTTCAGCCGGGTGGAAATCATCAGAAGATCTGTACGGCTGATCATTCCGTCATCGAAACGGTCCTGAATAATGTCATATTGCTGTTTGACAATGCTCTGGTATTTGTCGGCTGCTTGTAGCATGGCTTTTGAAGCGGAGGCATTCCAGTAGACAGCATCACTTTGATAGTGAATCTGGTCTAACGTGAGTTCCTCGTTCAGCTGGTTCAGCTTTTCGTCTGCCTTCGCTATCTGATGTTGGGCATTGAGCGCACCGCCTGTGTAGAGTGGCTGTGATACGACAAATACTCCCTGGTAGGTATGGTTGCGGTATTCGCCCACCGGTTCGTTCCATGCGCTAAGGTCGCTCATGTTCAGGGTACCGTCTGCATTTACGTCGATTTTCGGCAGGAAACCTGTATGGGCTATCTTTCGCGCCTCCGAACTGGCCAATGTCTTTAGTTTTTGTTGTTTCAATATCTGGCTGTAAGCCTCCACTTTTTCGCGGTAGGCGTCCTGACTCAGGCAGGGCTGTTGCGCCCAGGCTGTGGAGCCAAGGAGCAACAGTGAAAATAGTATGAGTTGGGTTTTCATTTCTTTCATGGATAATCTTTTAATGGATAATGGATAGTTGATAATGGATAATTATTGCTCTCCTTTGATCCGGTGGATGGCGCAATAGGCTACAGGAAGGACGAATAGTGTCAATGCCGAGGCTACTAACAGTCCGCCCATGATGGTGGCGGCCATTCCGCCGAACATGGCGTCGAACAGTAGCGGCAACATACCCAGAATCGTTGTTCCGGAGGCCATCGCTACCGGAATGATGCGACTGGTTGTGGCACTGATGACTGCGTCCAGCGGTTTTTTGCCTGCTGCTGTTTCCAAATCGATTTGGTCTACCAGTACGATAGCGTTCTTGATGTTCATACCAATCAGACCTAGCAGACCCAATATGGAGAAGAAGTCGAACGACTTGCCGAGTACGAGCAGTCCCAACACGATACCGATGAAGATCAGCGGCAGCATTAACAGGATGACGGTCGGCTTGCGATACGTCTTGAACAAGAAGAGCAGCGTCACAAACATCAGGAAGAATGTCAGCGGTAAGTTTTTGGCCAGCGCTTCATTCGATTCCACCTGACTTTCCTGTTCGCCGAAATACTTCATGGTATATCCTTCCGGTATTTTTATCTCTTGCTGTACTTGCGACCATACCTGGTTGAAAGCGGAAATCGCATTGGTTCCGCGACGCGGGTCGCATTGTGCCATCATCACCATCTGCCGGTTATAGTCTTTCACGTTCGAGAACCGGTACTGGAAGTCAAATTCAGATACTACCTGTTCCAGGCTGGTCGTCTCGTTGCCTGTCCCGAATACGGGCAGTGTGCGCAGATCATTGATCCGGAATGAATCCAGCTGGTTATTTTTCAATAGGATAGGAAGTACCTGATCTCCCTGCCGGTATTCTCCCAAAGTCATTCCTGTGGTACCGATCTGAATGCTCTGTGCCATTCCCTGTCGGGATACACCCAGCGGTTGTGCCCGTTCCGGGCTGTAAACCGGTTTCCAGACGGGTATCTTGTTTCCCCACGAATTGCGGATATTAATTAAATCCGGATTCTGGTGCATAATGGCTATTGCCTGATTGGTAAGTGATACAAGCGTATCCACATTCGGACCGATAAAGCCGATTTCGATAGCCGCATCCACTGCGGGGGACAGTTTGAACAAGCTGGTCCGTGTGATTGCACTCGGATAATTGGCTTTCATATATCCGTCAAAATCTTCTTCGTATTCTTTCGTATATTTACTGTCTGTCAGTTCGACGAGTACATTGGCAAAATTCGGTTTCGGACCTACGGAAGTGGAGGCAAGGTAATACCTTAGCGGGGTGCTGCCGAATGTGATGGATACCTTTTTTACTTCCGGCTGCTTCGCCAGGTGCTCTTCTACCGATTTCATCTCTTTCACTACGTCATTGATGCTGTATCCGTCCGGATAGAATACATCCGCCCGGAAATAAGGCTTATCGAGCGACGGGAAGAAGTTCTGCGGCATCGTTCCCATAATAATGAGCGAGATGATGAAGAGGATCACCATGGATACCAGTGTCACTGCTTTCTTGCGGATCAATACTCCGAGAACGGAAGCGAACTTATGATAGAACGGCTTGTCGTATGGATCTTTCGTGCTGTCGCCTGTTTTGGCTTTCAGAATGAAATTTCCGAATACGGTAGTCTGCGTCAGGGCAAGTACCCAGCTCAGTCCTAGTGAAATGGCAAGTACCACAAACAGCGGTTTTACGATTTCCGCTACAGCAGAGGGAGCAAGGTAAAGCGGCAGGAAGGAGCAGATGGCAATGAAAGTTGCTCCGAGCAAGCCCCATTGTGGTCCGGTTGCTCCGTCTATCAGGGCTTTCCGTCGGTTTACACCTCGGGCAATGGCTATTTGGGCGTTGTCCGTCACTACGATGGCGTTGTCCACCAGCATACCCATGGCGATGATAAATCCTGCCAGAGACGTTCTGTTGAGTCCGACGCCGAAGAAAGACATGATGAGCAGTGTACCTCCGATAGAGAAAATCAGCGAAGAGCCGATGAGCAGACCGGCACGGAGCCCCATCACCAGCATGATAATGACAATCACGATCAGGATGGATTCGATCAGGTTGATGATAAATCCGTTGTTGGCTTCGTTGGCGATCTCGTTTTCGAGGTAGAGGCTTTGCAGTTCCAGTCCCACAGGCATGAGGGGGAGGAGCTCGTTCAGTTTTACTTTTACGTTCTCACCCGTCTGCACTACATCTCTTTGCGGGTCGGTGGAAACACCGATGCCGATAGCCCGTTTCCCGTTCACATGCATGATGTTGGATGGAGGGTCGAGATAACCTTTCTCGATCACGGCTATGTCGCCCAGTTTCACCTGTCCGGCTTTGGTGGTGATTACCTGGTTGCGGATATCGTCTATGTTGGCATACATTCCGTTGGCTGTCACCCGTAACTGCTGTACGCCTGCACGGATTTCTCCGGTGTTGATAATCTGGTTCTGCGATTGCAGCAGGTTGGCCAGCTGTTTGGGATCGATCCCCATTCCCACCAGTTTGTTGGTAGAAACGAAGATGTTGACTACTTCCGTCTGTACGCCAAACAGCGCTACTTTCATCACGCCGTCTGCTGTGACAACCTGCGTCTTGATCCGTTCCGCCCAGTTGCGCATTTCCTCATAGGTGAAGCCGTCATCTGCCGTCAGTCCATAATAAATGCCGAATACGTCGCCGAAATCATCGGAGACGGTCGGGGTGGAAGCACCGCTGGGCAGCTGCGGTTGAATATTGAGCACTTTGCGTCGCAGTTCGTCCCATTTCTGAGGGATGGAACTGGCGGAAAGTGAAGGTTGCAGTTCGAACGTGATTTTGGAGAGCCCGTACATGGACTCTGATTTTATCTTGTACACGCCGCTCATACTTTGTATCTCACGGGAGATAGGCTCTGTGATCAGCCGTTCTACTTCTGCCGGTTCGGCTCCCGGATAGCGTGTCATGATGACCGCTGATTTGATAACGAAGGGGGCATCTTCTTTCTTACCCAGCTTTCCGAAGGAGGTAATACCTCCAATCAGCAGTACGGCAAGGAAGAAATAGATGATCTTCGTGTTATCCAGTGAATATTTTGCTAAATTCATTTGTCTATTGATTTAATACTTTCTCCTTCTACCAACTGGTATACTCCTGCTATGACGATTTGTTCTCCGGGTTTCAGTCCTTCGGACACGAGTACTTGCGCCTCTCCTGTGGGGGCATTGACGACGATTTTGCGTTTGTGCACTTTGTTGTCCTCTACTACCCAGACATACATGTTGTTTCCGTCACTTTCGCCGAAAACAGCACTGAGCGGGATGATTGTCCAGCTATCCTGCACCAATGGGCCTACATCGGCTGTGAAACGGATGCTGCAAGTGAAGCCGGGCTTCACGGCATATAAGTCCCGGTCGAATGAAGGGTCGTCGATAGTGATGCTGACCGGAATACCCGTTCCTTCGGTGGATATGTCCAGATATTCCTCCAGTCTCGCCTTGAACACATGGCCCTTGAAGGTATCAAACTCTACAAGGAAACGGGGATCTTTGGCACGGAGGAGATAAAGATATGCATCCGGTATGGTGAACTTGATACGCAGGTTCTGTGTGTTGACCAGTTGTACGATCCCTTCTCCTGAATTGACACGCTGGTAGTTCTCCACCAACCGCTTCTCGATAGAACCGTCGAAAGGGGCCGTCAGTTTGGTGTCACGCATGTTGTTGCTGGACAGTTCGTACTCCGATTTTGCTTTCTGATAATTGGAAAGGCTGATTTCATACTCCTGCACGGAGATCGCTTGCCGGGAGAGCAGGCGCTTGTTGCGTTCCACTTGTGCGGAAGCTGTTTCGTAGGCAGACTTGGTGGCAGCATACTGCAATGCGATATCTCTGGGATCGATAGCTGCAATCAGTTGCCCTTTTTTCACTTTCTCTCCTTCGATAACAGGCAGGCTGATGATCTGTCCGCTGACGCGGAATGCCAGTTTGACATACTCCACTGCTTCTACAATGCCGGAGAAGTCTTTTCTGATTACTGACCTTGATTCGACAATAGTTGTCTTAACAGGTCGGGTGGCGGGTACCGTCATCTCTTTTTTTTGCCCGCAGCCTTGAAATAGGATGGCTGCGAGTGCAATCACATAGATATTTTTCATAAGTCGTTCATTGTTTGGGAAGTAAACAATTTAATACTTGACTATGTTCAGTAGAGACGGGTATATTAGAAATGTGAAATTAGTATCAACATTAAAGGAAAATGATTGTTTATAGATAAAAAATGCCTTTTCTGTTGATTTTATCAGAGATTATTCCCACTTTTGCACCGCACTAGTATTACAGTCGCGGAATGCGATATGAGAATTTAATTCTCGAATTTAAGCTACGAGCATGTGGGAATATGCTCGTGGCTTCCTTAGATATACGGTTCTGTCCCCCGTGTGGAGCGTTAATGCGCCCACTGTATCTCATCCCTCGTGGACTGTAATATGTAGTGCAACGGGTCAGCAGGACCGTCTTTTTTGCCTGCTGAATATTATTATATATAATAGGAAGTATTTCTCCTGAATAGTACTATTTAATAAACCATCATTTTTCAGGAGATCAGACAATATAATGGTATGGTATATTCCCTTAACTATACCATTTTTATATTACCTGGTAATAGTTCCCCTTAGCCAGTTAATATACGGACCGCACTACTCTGTGAAGAATGGTGCGGTCCTTTAGTTTATCTATGAAACGAAAAAGAGGAAATTTCCAACCGGAAATCTCCTCTTTTTTCATCTTAACGAAAGATTGAATTATTTCTTCTTACGGTCACCGTAACGGCTCATGAACTTATCAACGCGACCTGCAGTATCTACCAATGTAGATTTACCTGTATAGAACGGGTGAGAAGTGTTAGAGATTTCAATCTTCAGCAACGGATAAGTTTCACCTTCGAATTCGATGGTTTCTTTAGTTGCTACAGTTGATTTAGACAAAAACATATCACCATTTGACATATCTTTGAATACTACCGGACGGTATGATTCTGGATGAAGGCCTTTTTTCATTTCAGTATCTGTTTTTTTAATTTATATTCTGTTACTATTTTGGTAAGAAATAGTGTAATGGTCATTTTCAGAGCGCAAAGATAGCACATTTCTCCGGAATAGAAAAAACTTTGCTGAAAAAACTTCTGTGAATTATGCTATTTCTATGAATTATATGATTGGCACGAAAAGAATGTCTTGTGCTTTTTATGGTATAATACCTGTTTTGGGATAGAACCTTTCAGCCGTTTATTTGCTAGGTGGACATTACAATCTAATGTCAGACCCGCTTACGGATGAATATTTGCTGATCGATTTAAACCTTTTTCTATTATATTTTTCTTTCCGATGCTCGTTATTCGGTGGATAATGCTTACTTTTGCGTAGAATTTTAATTCACTAACAATAAACTTTAAACAAAATGGTTAATTACAAAGACTTAGGATTGGTAAACACAAGAGACATGTTTGCTAAGGCTATTAAGGGTGGATACGCTATCCCAGCATTCAACTTCAACAATATGGAACAGATGCAGGCTATCATCAAGGCTGCAGTAGAAACAAAATCTCCGGTGATTCTTCAGGTTTCTAAAGGTGCTCGTCAGTATGCTAACGCTACTTTGTTGCGTTACATGGCTCAGGGTGCTGTAGAGTACGCAAAAGAATTAGGTTGCGCACATCCTGAAATCGTTCTTCACCTTGACCACGGAGATACTTTTGAAACTTGCAAATCTTGCATCGATTCAGGTTTCTCTTCAGTTATGATCGATGGTTCTCATCTTCCTTACGAAGAAAACGTTGCTTTGACTAAGAAGGTGGTTGAATACGCTCATCAGTTCGACGTAACAGTTGAAGGTGAACTTGGTGTATTGGCAGGTGTAGAAGATGAAGTTTCTTCTGACCACCACACATACACTGACCCTGAAGAAGTAATCGATTTCGCTACTCGTACAGGTTGTGACTCATTGGCTATCTCTATCGGTACTTCTCACGGTGCTTACAAGTTTACTCCGGAACAGTGCCACATCGATCCGGCTACCGGTCGTATGGTTCCTCCTCCATTGGCTTTCGAAGTATTGGATGCTGTAATGGAAAAACTTCCGGGATTCCCTATCGTACTTCACGGATCATCTTCAGTTCCTGAAGAAGAAGTTGAAACAATCAACAAGTTTGGTGGTGCTCTGAAAGCTGCTATCGGTATTCCTGAAGAAGAATTGCGTAAAGCTGCCAAGTCTGCTGTTTGCAAAATCAACATCGACTCAGACTCTCGTCTGGCTATGACTGCTGCTATCCGTAAGACTTTCGCTGAAAAACCTGCTGAATTCGACCCACGTAAGTATCTTGGTCCGGCTCGTGACAACATGGAAAAACTGTACAAGCACAAAATCCTTAATGTGCTGGGTTCAGACAACAAATTGGCTGAATAATCACAGATTATCCTATTATATAGAAAGGCTGCAATCGTTTGACGGTTGCAGCCTTTTTTACGTAATATCCTTTATCTGCTTATTCCGGTTTCTGAGCGGGCACATTTCCTCCCAAGAAGAAATCTTCTATCTTTTGCTTACTTTGAATGTCTTTCAGCCAGTTGGCTGCAGCATTATAATAATTCTTAGTGCCTAAAACGAGTTCGCCTCGTTCGTTTAGTTTCGCTTCTTCTTCCTTATCTTCTTTCGGGCGTGTTTTTAAGAATGCTTCCAGACAGCGTTCGGTATTTTTCTTGTCTTTCAGCGAATAGAAATAAATGAAAGCCATATCATAGAGCAGCTTATGATTTTGTTTATCGTATTTCCGGTAGCGTTCTCTGATCGATTCAATCTGCTCTTTAGGCATCTGTGCCATTTTGTAGCAGTCGGTCATGCCAATATAGAGCCGTACCATATTACTGTCTTTGGGAATAGTCAGATCAAGCGCTTTTTCGAGATACTCTACGCCTAACTTCTTCCATGAAGTCTTGGCGCAGGCACGGCCGAGATAATAAAGCAGGTTTACGTTTTCAGGATCATGTTTTCGGGCGGCTTCCAGAAAGTCATGTGCTTCGTAATATTTCTCTTCCGCATAATAGCTGATACCCAGATAATAACAGGTATGAAAAGAACTGTCGCCCTGGCTCACCAGGTATTCATAACGCTGGATAGCGGTAGGATAATCCTTATTCAGACAATATGCCAGTGCATTCTGACGGTTGACAGCGATATTGGTGGTATCAGTCTGCCGATATTTCTCCGTGGCTTCAATTGCTTCGTTGAAATAAGAACCGGCTATGTTCAGTGCGGCGAGCTTGGCGGCGGCAAGATAGTCGTCGGGGTATTTCTCCTGTATATTATAGTAGCACCCCGTGGCGGGGAGAAGCTCTCCCATACCTTCGAAACTTTGGGCCTGCAGATGCAAGGCGATGGCGGAACTGTCTTTCTCTGTCATCAGACTACTTTCTCCTAAAGCATCCTGAAACTTCTGTAAAGAGAGCAGTAGTCCGATGTATTGAATACGCACATATTTGTTTTCCGGATTCAGATCAAGTGCCTGTTCATAATATTTCAGTGCCTGTTGGTATTTGGCCAATGAACGGCAGCATTCGGCTGCTTCGATATATGCACGGGTATTGGCAGTATCATTGGCTATGATTTCCTGATAAGTGGAAAGTGCTTCTGTATTCATCCCAAGTCCCCGTTGTGCTTTACCTTTTTGCAAGAGTAGGGGAATTGTCGGCTTTTCTTTGGCAATGAGAGTGAGAGCTGCCTCGTAATCGTAGTTTGCTATTGCTTCCTGAACATGATTGATGCGCTGCGCCATCACCAGGGTGGTGGTACAAAGGAAGGCGAGGAGAATAATCCGTTTCATAAATATTTATTTTAGTGTGTCGTAACAAAGACGCAAGATGCTAAAAAATATCGTATTTACGAATTATTCGTAGCCTTTTTGGAATAGATTAACGGAATGATAAGAGAAGATAACATAATGATAAGTGCGGATATTGCATCTAAAACAGCAATATCCGCACCTAATATTTTGTCCCTACATTAAGAATCCTAACAGGATACCGGCAGCAACAGCCGAACCGATTACACCTGCTACGTTCGGACCCATAGCGTGCATCAGCAAGTAGTTGGTAGGATCATATTCCAGACCGACAACTTGTGAGATACGTGCAGAGTCGGGAACGGCAGATACACCTGCATTACCGATCAACGGATTGATCTTATTGCCCTTCTTGAGGAAGAGGTTGAAGATCTTAACGAAGATCACACCTGATGCAGTAGCAATAATAAATGACAAAGCACCGAGGGCGAAGATCTTGATGGAGTCGAGTGTCAGGAACTCAGAAGCCTGAGTAGAAGCACCTACTGTCAAACCTAACAGGATAGTGATAACGTCAATCAGCGGACCGCTGGCTGTGTTAGCCAGACGGCGGGTTACACCACTTTCTTTCAACAGGTTACCGAAGAACAGCATACCCAACAGAGGCAGACCGGAAGGAACTAGGAAGCAGGTCAGCAACAGACCGATAATCGGGAAAATCACTTTCTCTGTATGAGAAACGGCACGTGGCGGTTTCATACGGATAACGCGTTCGTGTTTGGTGGTGAGCAGACGCATGATAGGCGGCTGTATCACCGGAACTAACGCCATATAGGAGTAGGCGGATACCGCAATGGCTCCCATTAAGTTAGGTGCCAGCTTGGACGAAAGGAAGATAGCCGTCGGACCATCTGCTCCACCGATGATACCGATAGCACCGGCCTGCATCGGGTCAAATCCCATTTCCAATGCGATCATGTATGCACCGAAGATACCAAACTGGGCAGCCGCACCGATCAGCATCAGCTTCGGATTGGAGATTAGCGCCGAGAAGTCTGTCATGGCACCGATACCTAAGAAGATGAGCGGTGGATACCAGCCGGACGTTACTCCCTGATACAATATGTTCAATACAGAACCTTCTTCATATATACCGACTTTTAGTCCGGCGTCCATATTGAAAGGTATATTACCGATCAGAATACCGAATCCGATAGGAATTAACAACATCGGCTCGAACTCTTTGGCTACAGCTAAGTAAATAAAGCCTAAACCGATAATGATCATAGCAATATGTCCACCTGTCGCGTTGGCAAATCCCGTGTAGGTCCAGAAATCGGCAAGGTTATTTCCTAAAAAGTTAATAAAATCTCCCATATTATTCAATAATTACGAGGTCATTACCTTCAAGAACAGAATCTCCCTTGTTGACATTGATGGCAGTCACTTTACCGTCTTTGTCTGCATTGATATTGTTTTCCATCTTCATGGCTTCCAATATAATGATAGTCTGTCCTCTTTTCACTGTATCACCTACATTTACTTTGATGTCAAGGATAACGCCTGGTAGCGGGGACTTAACGCCTGATTTGCCTGTAGAAGGAGCAGCCGGTTTTACTACCGGTGTGGTAGGAGCAGCCGGTGAGTTAGGCATAGGACGTACTACTACCGGTTTGGGAGCAGTTTTCGGTTGTTTCTCCATTTCTACTTTGTAGTGCGTACCGTTCACTTCTACATGAGCGATATTATCTTCAATATCTCCGATGGTTACTTTGTATGAGTTACCGTTGATTTTATATTTATATTCTTTCATCGTTTTATCTTTTTAGGGAATGATTTACTTTCTGTTAGGATTTTCACGCAAGGTGTAAATCTTCGAACTCCACGGTGAATAGCTGCGTTTCACACGAGTGATGGTCAGCACCGTTTCTTCTACGTCATGTACCTCATCCTGCATTTCGTGTAATGCCATTGAAATAGCAGCATAAACTTCACCCGGAGCCTGTGAAAGCTCTTTCGCTTCGACTTTATCGATGCCTTTAGCCTTCATCGCATTGCGTTTGCTCAGGTTGACAGCAACTTTACCTACCACCTTGAAGGCAATGAAGAGAAGAATCAATCCGCAGAATACTACGCTCATGGCTGAAATAGACATACCGATACCGACTGAGTCATGTTCTTCGAACTTTTCCATCTTGGCATTACTGTCAAGGGTTTTGTTGTTCGTGCTCGGGGTTACGTATTTGTCTTTGCTTCCGCCTTTTACTTCCCAGTCTGCTGCTCCGTCGCTTATGCGTGCATAAGACTGGTTGGGACCTAAAGTTCCTGCTGGTATGACAACTTGATCAAGTAGCTTTCTGCCTGAATCAAAAAGACCGACCCAATTGGCTGTTTCAGGGTTCAGTTTGAAGCTGGTATGGAAGGTACCACGATTAGGTTCGCCGTCTGCCCAAAATAACGCATGTTGGCGTGGCTTTACTAATGTAAGTATGTCACCTTTCGGGATAAAATAGGTTACTGTATCGCCCGGCTGGCTGCTTACTTTCAATAAACAAGCTGCTAAGTCTGCGCTACCGTATGATTTGTTGAATATTTCAATCCATGCACTGTGCAAGCCGTAGTCATCCTGAAAGTTGTTTTGATTGTCTATCAGGACTTCATTCAGCAATAGCTTATTGTTCGACTTTTGCTCTCCGCAGGAAGTCAATCCAATCAGCAACAGCAGAGAAAGGAATATTCCGATTTTGGTTTTGTTCATAATCGTTCTTGTTTTAATGTGAAAAGTTGGATTACAACGGAATATTACCATGTTTCTTCGCCGGATTAGACAGTTTCTTAGTCTGCAACTGCTGCAAAGCACGGATCACGCGGAAACGTGTGTTACGGGGTTCGATGACATCATCGATGTAACCATACTTAGCTGCATTATAAGGGTTGGCAAACAGTTTTGTATATTCTGCTTCTTTTTCGGCAAGGAACTGAGCCGGATTTTCCTGGTCTTTGGCTTCACGCGCGTACAATACTTCTACTGCACCTGCACCACCCATTACAGCGATTTCAGCTGTTGGCCAAGCATAGTTCATGTCACCACGAAGTTGTTTACAACTCATCACGATGTGAGAACCACCGTAAGATTTACGCAATGTGATTGTTACTTTAGGTACAGTAGCTTCACCGTAAGCATACAGCAGTTTGGCACCATGAAGGATAACGCCATTGTATTCCTGGCCTGTTCCCGGAAGGAATCCCGGTACGTCTACCAACGACACGATAGGGATATTGAAAGCATCGCAGAAACGAACGAAACGTGCGCCTTTGCGAGATGCGTTGCTGTCGAGTACACCGGCAAGGAATTTAGGCTGATTGGCTACAATACCTACAGACTGACCGTTGAAACGGGCAAAACCGATAATGATATTCTTGGCATAGTCTTTCTGGATTTCCAGGAATTCGCCGTTGTCTACGATAGCGCTGATAACCTCGTACATATCATACGGTTTGTTGGGGCTGTCGGGGATAATATCGTTCAGTGAATCTTCCAGACGGTCGATCGGATCTGTGCAATCCACATATGGAGCTTCTTCGAGGTTGTTTTGAGGAATATAGCTCAGAAGTGTGCGGATCAATGCCAGACCTTCTTCTTCTGTTTTGGCAGTGAAATGAGTAACACCCGATTTGGTAGAGTGAACGCTTGCTCCGCCGAGGTTTTCCTGGCTTACGTCTTCACCGGTTACAGTTTTCACAACTTTCGGACCTGTAAGGAACATATAAGAAGTACCTTCCATCATCAGTGTGAAGTCTGTCAGTGCCGGAGAATAAACAGCACCGCCGGCACAAGGACCGAAGATACCGGAAATCTGCGGAATGACACCCGAAGCGAGGATATTGCGCTGGAAGATTTCTGCGTAACCTGCCAAAGCGTTAATACCTTCCTGGATACGTGCACCGCCCGAGTCATTGATACCGATACAAGGAGCACCCATCTTCATTGCCTGATCCATAATCTTACAGATCTTCAGTGACATTGTTTCCGACAGTGAACCTGCAGTAACGGTAAAGTCCTGTGCAAAAAGATATACGAGACGACCTTCGATAGTACCGCAACCGGTTACTACACCATCACCCGGATAGTGCTTTTTCTCCATGCCGAAGTTCGTGCATCTGTGCTCAACGAACATGTCCATTTCTTCGAAGCTACCTTCATCCAACAGCATGGCTATACGCTCACGCGCTGTGTATTTCCCTTTTTCATGTTGCTTCGCAATTGCTTTTTCGCCGCCTCCGATGCGTGCAACGGCACGGCGTTCAATAAGCTCTTTAATTTTTTCAAGTTGATTACTCATGAGTTCTTGTTGTTTTTTTAGAGTTTATGATTAGTGTTCGCAGAGTTCTGTCAGCACACCCAGTGTTGATTTCGGGTGAAGGAAAGCGATGTTCAGACCTTCGGCACCTTTGCGGGGAGCCTTGTCAATCAGACGGATTTCTTTGCTTTCTGCTTCTGCCAAAGCATTAGCTACGCCATCTTCTACGGCAAATGCTACGTGATGAACACCTGCACCTTTGTTTTCAATAAATTTAGCAATGGTGCTTTCGGGGCAAGTCGGCTCCAACAATTCGATTTTTGTTTCACCTACCTTTAAAAAAGCGGTTCTTACTTTTTGATCTTCTACTGTTTCGATGTTGTAACATTTCAGACCCAATACGTTTTCGTAGTAAGGAAGGGCTTCTTCGATGCTTTTTACAGCAATGCCCAGATGCTCAATGTGTGAAATCTTCATAACTATATTTTTTTATATGGTTTAATTATGTGCTTATATGGCATAAAACAGCACAAAGAAAGACATTTCTTGTCTAATAAAGAAATATTTCTGCATTTAATTATTGGGGAATAAAGCATAAAAAATGCTCCGGATGGGTGACAAAGACGGGTTTTGTAATCTTGAGATTACATTTAGACATAAAACTTGACCAGAAGATTATTCAGCCATGACCAGCTGATACGGAACCAGCGGCGGGTACTGCTTTGTTTGCCTCCGAAACGGAGTACGAAATCACGATAACCATGCTTGCGGAAGGGAAGTCCTACATCCATGAACTCCATGTGACGGAATCCCCGTTCATGGGCATCTTCAAGTGCTTTCCATACTGCCAGTATGCCGGGTGACTGCAGTGCATAGGTCTTTCGCATTCCTCCTGAAAACCAGATAAAAGCATTTTCGCCGGAATAGATGCAGACGGAGCCGCCGATAATCTTTTCCTTGTATTTTACGATGAATATTTTTGCCTGTTTTCCTCTGATAAGCATGCTGTTCATGTGGCGGAAAAAGTCATTGGCAGGGAAATATCTCCGTATTCGTGAAGAATAAACTTTGTGCAGCATCCGCGAGAATTCCTTAATCTCTTCCACCGTATGGGCTTCTACTACTTTGGCTCCGTTTTTGAGCCCTTTCCGGATCTGACGGATACGTGATGGGCTGAAACGGTCTTCCGCTTTCTGCGTACTATGCAGAGAGTTACGGACACGCAGCCAGTTGACCGGAAAAAAGTCGTTCTTTCGGAAGAAACGGTAACCGAACATGGAATTATCCAGATTGCGGAATTCAATAAGAATGCAGGTGCGTGATGCTTCTTGTGTGAGATGCTCCAGCATTTCACCGAAAATTTCTTCCTCCTTCTCTTTACTTGCCGGTAGAGAAGTGTCCAGAAATTCACCTGCACCATATACCACACATTGTTTGACAAGAGAGGAGGGAAGCCACTTTTTGGTCTTGCGTATGGCGGCAAGCAGGCGTGCTACAGGTCTGCCTTCTTCTGTTGCCACTATCAGTAGCGGGGTATATCCCGGAGTCGATTCATAGATCTGAAACAACTCCTTGGAATGAAAAGTATTGGTTCCCGGTAAATCAGGAATGTCTTTTCCGCGATAATATGTTGTTAGTTTAAGTGGCATCCAAATACAAATTTACACTTTTTATTCTTCATTCAACAATAAAAAAGAGAATTTGTTGGCTTAGCCTAAAATTTGTCTTTTTATCCTTTGCATATATTTGAGGAAAAAAAGGCTTGGAAAAGCGAATTTTTGTATTATTGTCGTCCTTTGTGAGTACAGAAGTAAAATGGAAACGTCTATATAAAAGATTATGCTAATTGTATTTTACTAAACAAAGGAAAATTAATATTAACTTTAAATTAAAACGAATGAGAGAGAATGCATTTGTTGAAGCGTGGAAGACACAGCATAGACGCGTTTCCATGATTTTAGGGCTGACTTTATTGTGTGCCCCTTCTGCCATATCTGTTTATGCAGAAAATGGTGTGAATGATATTACTGTGCAAGCCGTCATGCAGACAAAGACAGTGAAAGGAACTGTTTTAGATGAAAATGGAGAACCGTTGATCGGTGTTTCTATTGTGGTGAAAGGTACAAGTACAGGTACGATAACTGATTTTGACGGTAAGTTCTCCATTAATCTTCCGGCCGGAAGTAAAGAACTGGTTGTTTCTTATATCGGATATAAAGAACAGGCTATCATTGTGAGCGGAAATGCCCCGCTGAATATAAAGATGGTTCCGGATACACAGGCTTTGGATGAGGTAGTGGTCATCGGTTACGGTACGGTAAAGAAACGTGATTTGACAGGTGCGGTTGCTTCTGTGAAATCAGAGGATATCACCATGAATCCGGGCGTGAATCCGATGGATGCGCTGCAAGGTAAAATTGCAGGTCTGGATATCACTAATTCTTCAGGTCAGGCAGGTTCGTCACCGACAGTTCAGTTGCGTGGTACCCGCTCTTTACAGTTGGATGAGGATGGTAATATCTCTTCAGATGCATTTAAGCCGACTTATATTATCGATGGTATGCCGGGTGATATTGCTACCTTGAATCCCAATGATATTGAATCTATCGAAGTACTGAAAGATGCATCTTCTACAGCTATCTACGGTTCAAGTGGTGCGAATGGTGTTATTATCGTGACTACGAAAGGATCCAAGAGTGGAAAACCGGTCATCAATTTTAATGCTTATGCCGGAACGACTATGGGTGCCCGAGTTCCTAAGATGCGTACGGGTGACTCATACATTAATTATATAAAAGATTCTTATAAGCCTGTCGGTACTACTAATGAGGAGGAAATTTTCGGTGAAAGATACGATGCCATCAAAAACAACCAATGGGTAAACTGGGGAGATGAAGTATTACACTCAGGTTTGAAGCAGAATTATAGTATTTCCGTTGCCGGAGGTACTGAGAAGACGAAAGCCTATTTCTCGTTGAACTATACTGATGAGAAGAGTATGTATGAGAATGATGACTATAAAGTGTACTCTACCCGTGTCCGTATAGATCAGGAAATCAATAAATGGATGAATGCCGGTATTAATGTTCAGGCATCTTTCTCCAACAAGAATTCACGTAATGCCGTTTTGGAAAGAGCATTGTTTGCCACCCCGTTAGGTACTCCTTATAATGAAGACGGCTCTATCACGGAATTCCCGATTCCAGGTTCATCATCAGACCCGAATCCGTTAGCAGACGAACAGGATGGAGTATATAAGAATAATACTAAAGCAGGAAGGGCTTATGTTGACGCTTATCTTGAATGGAAACCGGTAAAAGGATTGTCTGTCAAGTCACAGCTTGGAGGCAGTTATTCTCAATCTCGTGCCGGTAAATTTATGGGAGAAGGCTCCTATAATGTGTTGAAAGGCAGTACGGTGGCATATGGCGAAGCTACCAATAAGACGGGATATAATTACAAATGGGAAAACATAGTAACTTATCACAATACATTTAATAAGGATCATGACCTGACGGTTACAGGGGTTACTTCCTGGAATTACAATCAGAGTGAAGAATATTATGTCTATGGTGAAAACCCGGCGACCAATGATATGTTGTGGTATGCATTGCAGAATGCTGATAATAAGAAACTGAACAGCAAATATCTGATGTCGAAAGGGATGGGCTTTATCGGTCGTGTCAACTACTCATACAAAGGTAAATACCTGTTTTCTGCTTCCAGTCGTTATGAAGCGGATTCCCGTTTGTCGAAAGACAATAGATGGAATTTATTCCCGGCAGTTTCTGTAGGCTGGAGAATCTCGGATGAAGCATTTATGGCTGGTACAAAAAGCTGGTTGGATAACTTGAAACTGCGTGTAGGCTATGGTGTTGCCGGAACTACTGCCGGTATTGCTGAATACAGTTCTATGGCATCTTTGGAAAATGTGACAACCTCTTTGGGAGGAATGACTGTTCCGTCAGCCAAGTTTACGGAGTATATCACTAACCGTAATCTGACATGGGAAAAGACTCATGACTTGAATATTGGTATTGACGCCAGCTTCCTCAATAATCGTATTGATCTGACGGTGGATTTGTATCGGACAAAAACAACGGATGTAATTCTTTCTCAGGCATTGCCGACATCTATTATGGGTAATTACACAGGTAGCACTACTTATAAAATGAACAAGAATGCTGCTGAAACAGAAAATCGCGGTATTGAACTTGCTCTTAATACTCGTAATATTGTGAAGAAAGATTTTACTTGGAGCTCAACAGTGACATTTACCGCCAACAAAGAAAAAATTAAATCTTTGATCGAAGGGCAGGATATGATGTTCAATGCAAAAAAGGGTGATATGGTGTTCAAAGTCGGCGAAGGAGTCGGTTCTTTCTATAGATATAAAGTGTTGGGTATCTGGCAATATAGCGAAAAGGAAACTGCTGCTTTGTTCGGATGCGAACCGGGCGATATTAAGCTGGATTTACCTAGTGTGAAGAAGGACGGAAATGGTTATTATTATATGAATCCTGAAGGAGAGCGCGTTGATATTACGGCAGAAAATCCTTATGGTGTACGTGCGGATTATGATCGTCAGGTAATAGGTCGTAATACTCCGGACTGGACATTGGGCTTTAAGAATAATTTCAGATACAAAGATTTTGATTTGTCTGTCTTCCTTTATGCACGTTGGGGGCAAATGATGAACTATGGTAGTGTGATAGGTAAATATTCGCCTAATCCGGATTACAATATTCCTACTTATTTTACTTACTATGACAAGACGATCGAAGCAGATCAGGATGTCTTGTTCTATGCTATCGATAAATCCAAGGATAGAAGTGCTTATGAAGGATATGATTCGATGTATTATGTGGATGGATCATTCTTTAAACTTAAAAACGTAACATTGGGTTATACGTTACCCGGTAAACTTACAAAACGTTTTGGTATCAGTAATCTGAGAGTTTATGCGACAATGACCAACCTGTTTACTTATTCGCCAAACAAATATGTGAAGAATTACGATCCGGAAATGAACGGAAGCATCAACTTCCCATTGTCTCGTGATTGCATATTTGGTCTTAATTTAACTTTCTAAAAAATAGCAATATGAAAAAGATATATAGTTTAGTTCTACTTGTTGCCGGTGTTTTTTCTTGGGGCTCTTGCAGTCTTGATGAAGTGAACCCCAACAACTCGGGTCAGTTCTCCGATGGTTCTTATACATTGGAAACTTATAAGGCATTCACCAACTCGTGCTATACAGCCTTGATCAACAACATCTATCAGAGTAGTGACTATCTGGTTTGTACGGAAGCGGGTACTGATATTTGGGAAGAACCTAAATCGGGCTCCAGCTATCAGCGTTATCATAGTTATAACGGTATGAAAACCGATGATAGCTATTATTATAAAGTGTGGCAATATTCTTATCTGTGTATCAACAGCTGTAATATTGTGATTGACGGAGCTGAGAATGTGACAGGGGATGAGACTGAAATTAATGAATGTGTGGCACAGGCCAGATGTCTGCGTGCTTACTATTATATGAATCTGGTGGAGCAGTTTGGAAATGTCGATTTGCAGTTGAAGGCTGCCGATAGCGAGAATATTTCTTTTGATGCTCACCGTTCTACCGTTCCCGAAATTTATGCTGCCATTATCGAAGACCTGAAGTTTGCCGTAGAGAATCTGCCTGTAAGTTTCAGTGATTACTATAGCCGCGTTACAAAGAAATCGGCGATGGGATTATTGGCACGTGCATATATTAATGGTGCCGGTTATGATCTGAAAGATACCGATGGTGTCAGCTTTCTGGAAAAAGCCTATGATACGGCGACAACCATGATTAATAATAAAGCGATTTATGAGTGGTATATGCATCCTGCTTTTGCCGATGTATTCAACGAAAATAATAATCGTAACAATGAAGAAGCTCTGTTCATTGCTGCGGGTGCCGAAAGAAATTCGGACGCTTACACCAATGGTAACTACTCACAAAGTGAAATGTTCCGTCACTTCTTACCTTCGTTGGGAACATATACGGATCTGGGTTTGGTAGACAAGACTTCAAACTTCGTTTACGGTCGTCCGAACAGTAATATCTTCCTGCCATCCAAATATCTGATGGACTGTTTTGCTGCTGATATGAACGACTCTCGTTTTCGTTATTCATTTATTTCAGCTTACTCGTCTTATTCTATACCGGCATGGGGGGCGACTTATGAATATGGAGGTTCAGCGTGTGCCAAAGAAATCACAAGCACACTTGCTACTAAATTTGGTATTCCCGCATCTAATATAGGTAAGAAAGTTTATCCTCATTTTAACTTGGAATCCAATAGTACAGCCGATGCTAATTACTGCCAGCTGGCTATCTGGAATGCAGATGGAACAGCGAAGACTACTCAGGATAAAACAGATGGTAATATTCTTCATCCTGCTATGCCTTTAGATCCGGCAGAAGCTCATCAATATGCCGTTTATTGTTCTTTGAAGACGCTGACAGAAGAGGAAAAAGCTCAATATCCGGGGTTGGTTCTTAATGTTTTCGATCTTTACGATGAGAATGGAACAGCCAGGGCTACCTATGACAAGCCTAGTGCTGCCAGTGCTTTGTGGTTATCTATTTATCCGGCTCTTTCTAAATTCAATATGCCGGGTAATAAGTTTGTCGGCAGAGACGTTCAGAGAAAAACTGTGGATGTGATGATCATGCGTATGGCGGAAGTTTACCTGATTGCTGCTGAAGCATCGGTACGCTTGAACAAGGGAGATGCTGCCAAATATATTAATGTACTCCGTACGCGTGCCGGTGCCGGTACGGTCAGTGAGTCGCAAGTGGATCTGAATTATATTTTCGATGAATATGCCCGTGAACTTTGTGGCGAATGTGCCCGCTGGTATTTGCTGAAACGTAATGCTGCTTTTGAGACTCGTTTGGCTGCTTATAATAAGCGTGCTGCTGAGCACTTTAAGAAAGAATTCTATTTGCGTCCTATTCCTACGAAATATCTGGATGCGATCAATAATCCGGCAGAATTCGGACAAAACGCCGGTTATTAATCAGTTAATTAATAATCAAGCATAATTAATAGGAGCCGGGCAGGAGATTTCTCTTGTCCGGCTCTTTGTTTCCATACCTGTATCCTGCGTAAAAGTTTAAAAAGGATTTCCGGTATATTTTCATTGTTTCCTGATACAGCTTTTTATTATTTTCTTTATTTTTGTGTGTCCAAACAAAATAGCGCTATGATAGAAGAAATGCTTGCTTATAACAGAGAGTTCGTTAAGAACGAGGGATATAAAGAATATATAACGAATAAGTATCCCGATAAAAAGATTGCTATCTTATCCTGTATGGATACACGTCTGACAGCTTTACTCCCGGCCGCACTAGGCATTAAGAACGGAGACGTTAAAATGATCAAGAATGCAGGAGGCGTCATTTCCCATCCTTTCGGTAGTGTGATTCGCAGTCTGCTTGTCGCTATCTTCGAGTTAGGTGTGGAGGAAATAATGGTGATTGCCCATTCTGATTGTGGAGCCTGCCATATGCACAGTGAAGAAATGCTTGAGAAGATGAAGGCACGGGGTATTAATGCCGATTATATTCATATGATGAGTTTTTGTGGAGTCGATTTTCATTCTTGGCTAGATGGCTTTGAAGATACGGAGAAGTCGGTAAGGGGAACGGTCGATTTTATAGTTCATCATCCTTTGATTCCGTCGGACGTGAAAGTGCACGGGTTTATCATAGACTCCACTACTGGAGAACTGACGCGAATTGTATAGGAAATCGCCCTTTCTGCCTATCAGGAACTGCATAAAACATGGTGTCACTATCGCAACAGGATAGTGTCACTATCACTGTCTCATGGTGTCACTATGTCATTGGGATACCGACACTATCCCAAATGAAAAAAATAAGGCAGCTTTTTATCGGCTGCCTTTATCTTTCTGCGGTTATATACTTTCTTTGACTCATGCACTCGTTTGTAACAAACGGGGTGTCCGTGCTCTTTGATTTCTGCCTCACGGCTGGCTTTACGATTCGCTTTGATGTAATCGTCTTGTGTAATTCGTTTTTTCATAATGAATATATTTCTCAGTGCAAAGATACAATTTCATTTCTTATTACGATCGGTTTGCGCTATCTTTGCATACATAAATCAAATGAAAACGGAAATAATATGGAAAATTTCAGTGAACTGATAAAGAATCGCCGCAGTATGCGCAAATTTACGGATGAGGAGTTAACACAGGATGAGGTTGTGGCACTGATGAAAGCTGCCTTGATGTCTCCCAGTTCCAAACGTAGTAATAGCTGGCAGTTTGTGGTAGTCGATGATAAAGAAAAGTTGAAAGAACTGTCTCACTGCAAAGAGCAGGCTTCCTCGTTCATTGCGGATGCTGCTTTGGCGATTGTTGTGATGGCTGATCCGTTGGCAAGCGATGTGTGGATTGAAGATGCTTCTATTGCTTCCATCATGATACAGTTGCAGGCGGAAGATTTGGGGCTGGGAAGCTGTTGGGTACAGGTTCGCGAACGTTTCACTGCAACCGGAATGCCGTCTGACGAGTTTGTTCATGGAATTTTGGATATTCCTTTGCAACTGCAGATTCTTTCCGTGATTGCCATCGGACATAAGGGAATGGAACGTAAGCCTTTCAACGAAGAACACCTCCAGTGGGAGAAAATTCATATTAATAAGTTCGGAGGAAAATAACGATGGGAGCTGTCAAAGCAAATAATAATAAAGATACTTATAAGGCTACTGCCGTCGCTTTTATTGTTATCGGAACTCTTTTCCTGATAAATAAACTGCTCCCCTTTGCTTCTATAGGTTTGCCTTGGGTGATGAATAAGGACAATTTGTTGTTGTATGCCTCTATCAGTTTTCTTATTTTCAAGCGTGACAAGTCGGTCGGCTTTGTGCTGTTGGGACTGTGGCTGGTAATGAATATCGGTCTGGTAATGTCATTGCTCGGTTCCTTGTCCGGTTATCTGTTGCCATTGGCACTGTTGATCATCGGAATTATTTTATTTTGGGTTTCAAAACGTTAAAGAAACAATGAAAAGAAGTATTGAAGATACGCCCGTTGTGTTTCTCGGTGCCGGAAATCTGGCAACTAATCTGGCGAAAGCGCTTTACCGGAAAGGATTCCGTATCATGCAGGTGTACAGCCGAACGGAAGAATCGGCTCGTACGTTAGCCAATGAAGTGGAAGCGGAATATATCACTGATTTAAAAGACGTATCGAATGAAGCGAGATTATATATTATTTCATTGAAAGATGCCGCTTTCGTCGAACTGTTGCCTCAGATCACTGATGGGAAGCAGCATGCGCTGTTGGTGCATACGGCAGGCAGCATCCCGATGAATATTTGGGAAGGTCATGCGGAACGCTACGGAGTATTTTATCCGATGCAGACGTTCAGCAAACAACGTGAAGTTGATTTTCGGGAAGTACCTTTCTTTATTGAAGCAAAAAGACCGGAAGATACCGAGCTGCTGAAAGCGGTTGCCGGTACACTCTCTGATAAGGTGTACGAAGCCGATTCGGAGCAACGCAGGAGTCTTCATCTGGCAGCTGTCTTTACCTGTAACTTTACCAACCATATGTATGCTCTTGCCGCCGAATTGCTGGAAAAATATCATTTGCCATTTGATGTTATGCTTCCCCTGATTGACGAAACGGCACGCAAAGTGCATGAACTTGCTCCTCGTGATGCGCAGACCGGACCGGCTGTACGCTATGACGAGAATGTGATGAATAAGCATCTTTCTATGCTGGCAGACAGTCAGGCATTGCAGGAAATTTATAAATTAATGAGTAAAAGTATCCATGAGCACCATCAATTATGATCTATCCCGCATCAAAGCACTGGCTTTTGATGTTGACGGAGTATTGAGTTCGACAACAGTCCCGTTGCATCCTTCCGGAGAACCGATGCGTACGGTGAATATTAAAGACGGTTATGCCATTCAGTTGGCAGTAAAGAAAGGACTCCATATTGCTATCATTACCGGTGGACGGACAGAAGCGGTACGTATCCGGTTTGCAGCATTGGGTGTGAAGGATCTGTATATGGGGTCTGCAGTGAAAATTCATGATTACCGTAATTTCCGCGATAAATACGGTCTGTCTGATGACGAAATTCTGTATATGGGCGATGATGTGCCTGATATAGAAGTGATGCGTGAGTGCGGGTTGCCTTGTTGTCCCAAAGATGCTGTTCCGGAAGTTAAGTCGGTCGCGAAGTATATATCTTATGCCGATGGCGGTCGTGGCTGTGGACGTGATGTGGTGGAACAAGTATTGAAAGCTCATGGCAAGTGGATGGCGGAAGATGCTTTCGGCTGGTGAGTTGTAAATCACTTAATAATAAATAAAATTATGCTTGGAAATTTAGATAAATATCAGATTATATTAGCCTCCAATTCTCCCCGCCGGAAAGAACTGATGTCAGGTTTGGGAGTGGATTATGTGGTCAGGACATTGCCGGATGTGGATGAATCATATCCAGCCGATCTGGCTGGTGCTGAGATTCCGGAATATATCTCCCGCGAAAAGGCGGATGCTTACCGGAGTATTATGCAACCGGGGGAACTGTTGATTACGGCAGATACGATTGTCTGGCTCGATGGTAAAGTGCTTGGAAAGCCGGAAGGTCGCGAAGGAGCGGTCGAAATGCTCCGTTCTTTGTCCGGTAAGTCACATCAGGTGTTCACCGGTGTTTGTCTTACGACCACTGAATGGCAAAAGAGCTTTACTGCTGCATCCGATGTGGAATTTGATGTTTTGTCCGAAGAGGAAATCCGGTATTATGTGGACAAATATCAGCCTATGGATAAAGCGGGAGCGTATGGAGTGCAGGAATGGATCGGATATATAGGGGTAAAGTCTATTTCGGGCAGCTTTTATAATATAATGGGACTCCCCATACAGAAACTGTACGGGGAGCTGAAGAAGTTATAATAAATCCAGCATTAACGGGATGTCCTCTTCTTGAATACCTTGTTTGAGAAGAGCTTCCTCGTCTTTCCGGAACATCTCCAGAAAGCGTTCGCGGTTTCCGTTGGCTGTGATTGACTTGCCGTACAGGGCGGCCGCTTTCTGAATGTCTCCCATTGTCCATGCGACGTGTCCGGCATTCATATAGTCGATAGCCAGTGGCTTCTGTTCGATGATCTTTTCGTAATATTTCATGGCTTGTTCGTATTTCCGGCTGATGAATGAACACCACCCGATGCCACGCCATGCTTTTATGCAATTACTTTCGATGAAATCCAGTTTGAAAAAGTAGTTGGCAGCTTCTTCGTATTGTCCGAGTTCGGCCAGGCAACTGCCGATATGGAAAATAACATTGGTATCTTCCGGTGTAGCTTCTTCCACCTTTTTATAATAGCTCAATGCAGCCTGATAATTTCGGTTTAACCGGTAACAGATAGCCAGATGGCGGTTGTTCCAGATGTTATCCGGTTTCAGTGTATCCGCTTTCAGATAAGCACCGATCGCTTCTGCATACTTCTTGCTTTTTTGCAGGGCATATCCCAGTTTCTGATAATATTCCGCACCTCTTTCCTGAAGTGCTCCGATCGTTTCCATTTCCTCGTACACTTCTATTGCCTCATTCCAGCGTTCTTTCTTTAAATAGAAATCTGCGATCGGGAATAGGATATCTTCACTATATAATACGTTACTAAGTGCAGGAATGTGGTGTAAATCGAGTTTTTCCTTAAAGATGTCCCTAAACTCATGGCGGCGTACACTGAGCTTGAAGAAACGGTACAGGTCATGCAGATATTGATTGCTGACGGTTCCCGGTCGCTCATTGAATTTCTTCATTGTTTCCGCACTCGACTTCTCGGTCAGTTCTGCCACTTGTTGTTCACCGAGCTGGCTTAGCATCATGTCTTGCTGCGCCTTTGGCAACTGCCGGATCGTAAAGAAGAGTGAGTACTTGTCACTGTTACTGAAAAATCCCGATTGAAGAATTAAATCCAGCAATGTGTTTTTCTCGTTACCTTCCTGTTTCAGTTGCTTGATGACATCGGATTGCTGCTTGCTGAACGGGTAAAACCAATTCTGTACTTCCCGGAAGAACGGATAACTTTTCAGTGCCGCAAATGTACTCATGTATACGTCGGCTCCTTCCAGTTGCAGTTCATTCATTTCGCGCAACTTGTCTCCCAGTCCTGATTGTTCGAAAGCGTCCGCCCAATCCGGATTCTTGTCATCGTTCTCATCCTCATTCTCCTCAAAGCCGAATCTCATGTTCCGCATGGACGAAACATTCTTCAACATTTCGGGAATGATTTCCTCTCTCATTTTCTTGTCTATCTTTTCCGTTTCCTGGCATAGTAACATTTGGTGATAGATACGTGCCACATCCTCTTTGAATGGAGAAATCTCATCCATGAGGTCGACTCTCTTGACCAGATCATTGTAGAGTGAAAGACGGTTCTTGTAGATATGGAAAATGAAAATGACACCTACCAGTGCACGTTGACCGGCATTGACATCCGGATGGCGGTAAGCGTCCAGCAGCCACATGATTTTACGCAGGTCAAAGCATTCCATCAGACTTAATGTGACGGCACTGATAAACAGGCACAGGTCGTTCACCGGAAGAAGTTCGGAGGTAAGCATGGATTGTGCATCCTCTTCCTCTTCGGGAGTCCATGCACTGTTGGTCCATGTTTGCAGAAACATATATTTAAGTGTTTCTTCATGCCGTTTCAGTACCTCGTCCATCTTTTCGTCAGACAACAGTCCGCTGACTGCCAAGTCGTCATTGAATGACTCCAGCATGTGCAGTAATTTTTTGAGTGTATATGCTGACAGACTTTCCGGTCGGGGAGTGCGGCGTACCTCATGATAATATCTTGATGAAGCATTGTCCAGCATAAGCAGGCGCGAACGGTCGGCTATTTCCCAGGTATCAGCTATGAGTTTTCTGTATACATTCCAGCGTTCTGGGTCGTTTGCACCTTGGCGCATATACTCCAGCATATACTTGTAGGAGGTTTGCAGTTGCTCCAAGCGGGTACGTAAATCCCAGTCCGGACATTGCCAGAGCAGGGATTCCAACTGCATCAGAGCTTCTTTAAGTCTTTTTTCTTCAAGCAGAGTGCGTATATAGGCGTATTGTTCATTAATCGTTTTTTCGTTCATAATGGTTCAATTATTTATAGGTAATAGAACAAAAAGGATGCCAAAAAGTTAGAATCTGACTTGCACCTGTGCTTGTATCAGATTAGAATCCTTTTGTCCGTCTCCTTTTTTATCACAAAAAGTGTATTGTGCCTGCACACGGCATCTGGGATAAAACCAGTATTGCAGTCCGGCAATGTAATTATTTTGTTTGAAATCTGCCGCTTTGTTCGGATTGAAATAATCGAAAGAGGCGATAAAGTCGAAATTTTGTAATAAACGTACGCTGCCTGTCGCATAGAATCCTTCGCTTTTTACGTTTCTGTCTTTTCCTGCAAGATATTCCGTACGGAAGTTGAATGCGGAAGTAGTAACAACCCCTCCCAGGCTCAAGCGTTTCTTGGCGTAATTTTCTCCTGCTTTGATTCCCGAATATTGGGAGTCACCTATGGCGTGTCCGGTTCCCCGAATGAAAGATCCCCCTACGGACAGCCATTTGTTAGGATACACCATCAGATTGCCGACTACATCTTTCTGACTGTTTTTGTCTTTGGTGTTTAAGCCCTGTCCGTTCATGACAGCAAATTTGTATTGGAGGAAATCATGAAATAATTTTCCGTGAATCATCATACCGATGTCTCGTCCGGAAGTCATTCCATAACATTTGTCACTGCCGCTGACTCCCGCCAGATAACAGACTGACTGAGAATAGCAGTTGATCAGCTCCACCGTAGTGGGAGACAGTTCGTTTTCAATGGTATAAGGAACTTTGAATTCTCCGATACGTGCTGTAAGTCCGGAAAGGATCCGGTAGTCTGTATATACTTCGAGCAGCATACCACCGTTGTAGAAATCATACATGAAATCGCATGTCCATCTGTCGGTGATTTTACCATGTGCCATAAAGATGATCCGTTTGATGTCGAATGTATTGTCGGGATCGGCGGCATCGTCGTATGTATAGCCCAGTTGTGCATAACCGGCCAGACTGATTCTTTCTTTCAGTGTATTGACTACTTGATTCAACGGTGTTTTCTCCTGTGCGGTGAGCGTACTCTGCATACCAAGCAGGGCGAACGCGATCATTGAGAGTCGAAAGAGTGTTTTTCGCATATGATTAGTTGTTATTTGATAGTAGTTGAATTTGTTTTTATAAAAGTTGTATCTATCAGACTTTTGTATCCGGAATATGTCTGAGGTATCCGGTTGTTTGTTTTCAGCCATGTTACAGCTTTATCCAGGGCATCGGCTGAGGGGCGCTCCGCTTTTCTGTAAACAGGGAGTGCAATGAGGCCGGTCAGGTTTTCCGGAACGCCGATCTCTATCAATACCTGTTTCCATTCTTTTTGCGGGTGCATTTTTATATAGTCTATTCCCAGATTATATCCGGTGATTAATAGTTCGATTTCTCTTCTTTTTTCGTTGATGGCTTCTCGGGAGAAAGCGGTGACAGTGAAATCAATTCCCAATTCCTGTGTGCTGATCAGAGACCGGTGACGGGCATTCATTGCGATGGATGCGGCAGGGTCGGGGAGGAAGGATGCGTCAATCTGATCGTATTGCAGCATTTGCAGGCGAAGAGGGAGCTGGGCGATTTCCGGTTTGTTCACTTCTGCCTGACTGATTCCCGCTTTGTTCAGTAGCTGTCCGGTTGCATACTCGATAATCGTATTATGTGAAACAGCTATATTTTTTTCTTTGAGTTCCTGAAGTTGGTTGATACCGCTTTCTTTGGAGACTATAAAACAGAAATAACCGTCATGTTTCAAAATGATTCCTAAGTCGGTATGGTGGATAGCCTGTAGAGTTACTGCACTGGGATAGTCGGTGATCATGCCATCCATTGATTTGAACTGGAACGCTGCGTCGCGGTCATAGGCGGAATTGAAAGAAAGGATGGTCAAATCCAATCCCAGCGAATCGTAGATTCCTTGTGCTTTAGCTATGTGAAAAGGCAGTCCGTCCAGAGTCGGGAGCATTCCCAGTGTGAGTGGTTGTAATTCTGTTGAAGGTATAAAGACGCTTTCTCCTTTTTTTCTTTGGCAAGAATAAAGGAAGAAAAGGAGGATACAGAATATGAGTGCTGCTCTCTTCATGCCTTAGTTGATGGGTCAGATATAAATAAGGGCAACTCTTTTCACAAAGAACTGCCCTCGTATCTAAAATTACATTGTTATAAATTCATTATTCATTAATGGCAGCGATACCCGGAAGAACTTTTCCTTCGATTGCTTCGAGCAATGCGCCACCACCTGTAGAAACATAAGATACGCCGCTAGCCAGACCGAACTTGTTAACACAAGCTACAGAGTCACCACCCCCCACAAGTGAGAATGCACCGTTCTTAGTTGCTTCAACGATAGCTTCACCTACTGTACGTGAACCGTGAGTGAAGTTTTCAAATTCGAATACACCTGTAGGACCGTTCCAAAGAATAGTTTTGGATTCTTTGATTACGTTAGCGAAGATTTCTTCAGTCTTAGGACCGATGTCAAGACCTTCCCATCCGTCAGGAATTTCATCAACAGCGCAGAACTGAGTGTTAGCGTCGTTAGAGAAAGCGTCAGCGATCTTAGCGTCAACAGCCAGTACAAGGTTTACACCCTTTTCTTTTGCTTTCTTGATCAGATCCAAAGCCAGGTCAAGTTTGTCGTCCTCACAGATAGAGATACCGATTTTACCACCCATTGCTTTGGTGAATGTATAAGTCATACCACCTGCGATGATCAGGTTGTCTACCTTATTCAACAGGTTTTCGATGATTTCGATTTTAGAAGAAACTTTAGAACCACCCATGATAGCAGTGAACGGACGTTGGATGTCGTTCAATACTTTATCAACAGCTTTTACTTCTTTCTCCATCAGGTAACCGAACATCTTGTTGTCAGTGTCGAAGTATTTAGCGATCAGAGCTGTAGAAGCGTGTGCACGGTGAGCTGTACCGAATGCGTCGTTTACGTAGCAGTCAGCGTAAGAAGCCAATTTCTTGGTGAATTCTTTCTGGCTTTCTTTGACAGCCTTCTTTGCAGCAGCCTTTTCTTCGTCTGTGGCATCTTCAGCCAAACCTCTTGGTTTGCCTTCTTCCTCAGCATAGAAGCGAAGGTTTTCGAGCAACAGAACTTCTCCCGGTTGCAGAGCAGCAGCTTTTACAGCGGCTTCTTCGCCCATGCAGTCGTTAGCAAACTGAACTTCAACGCCCAGCAGTTCAGACAGATGTTTGATGATATGTTTCAAAGAGAATTTGTCGGCAACGCCTTTCGGACGGCCCAGGTGAGAACCGATGATGATGCTACCGCCGTCAGCCAAAATCTTCTTCAAAGTAGGAAGAGCTGCACGCATACGAGTGTCATCTGTAATGTTGAAGTTTTCGTCCAGGGGTACATTGAAGTCCACGCGAACAAATGCCTTTTTACCGGCAAAATTGAATTTGTCAATTGTCTGCATAATACTCTATTTTTATTTAAAAGTGTTTTTAATATTCTCTTTTTTGATCGACCGCAAAGTTACTATTTATTTCGGTTCCTTGCTATTAAATCGTTATTTATTCTTGGCTTTTGGTGCCTCTTTTGTAACTTTATAAGTGTTACAGAAATATTTGCACATCATTTGCAAACCGCAGGTGTCACATTTCGGCGTACGTGCCTGACAAACATAACGACCATGCAGAATAAGCCAGTGATGGGCTATGGGTATTAATTTTTCCGGAATGTTCTTCACCAGTTCTTTCTCTACGCTGAATGGAGTCGTACAACTGTCCGGCACCAGTCCGATGCGGTGACTGACACGGAAAACGTGGGTATCAACCGCCATCGCTGCTTTGTTGAAAACGACGGACTGAATCACATTGGCGGTCTTTCTTCCTACACCGGGAAGTTTGATCAGGTCATCCATGTTGTCGGGCACTTTGCTGTTGAAGTCATTAACCAGCATTTTAGCCATTCCTACCAGATGTTTGGCTTTGTTATTCGGATAAGATACGCTCCGGATGTATTCGAAAATAACTTCAGGCGTACTGGCAGCAAGAGCTTCCGGAGTCGGGAAGTCCTTGTAGAGAGGCGGAGTGATCATATTTACTCGTTTATCCGTACATTGTGCAGAAAGGATTACAGCGATCAGTAATTCATACGGATTATTGTAATGTAATTCTGTTTCGGCTACAGGAACATTTGCCTGAAACCATGCGATTACTTTTTCATAACGTTCTTTCTTTCTCATCTTAACTTGTTTTTATGGTAGTGAGGCGTTACTTTTAATTTGAAATAGACAGCGGAAACTACTGTCAGGCAGGCACCGAAAAGATATGCTTTGTCAAACGAACAGATTTCGGCTATATATCCTCCGGTCAGCATACCGATACCAATTCCTACATCCCATGAGGTCAGGTAGGTGGAAGTAGCTGTTCCCCGTTGGTTGTTGGGGGCAAGGTTTACGAACAGAGTATTGAATGCCGGAAACATAATTCCGAATCCGATTCCCATCAGCAGGGCAATTCCGAAAAAGAGAATGGTGCAGGCAGCATCATTCCATTGAATCAGATATACACAGGATGCGAGCAGGAAGAAACTTATTATAACCAGATTGAGTCCGGCGGCAATTACTTGGGTTATCTTTCCCCGGTCCACCAGCTTTCCTGAGAATATACGGGAAATGGCCATACCGATCGCCATAAAGGTAAAAAAGAAACCTGTTTGTGTATGGATTCCTATTTCGCGGGCATACATGGCTACATAATTGGTGGTCATTCCGTAGGGGATGGAGAGTAGCAACAGGCTGAGTCCCGCAGGCATTCCTTTTAATAAAATGAAACGGTCGAGTGAAATCGGTTCACGCTTTACCGGTGGTTTATAAGGTGTTTTCACCAGGCTTGCGGACAGGAATCCCAGCATACAGGAACCGAGCGCATAGCAGAATATTGTAGCGAAAGAAACCCCTCCGTCATGTAAAAACAGTCCGAACATCGGTCCGATGGACATGGCGATATTATTGGTCAGTCCATAATAGCCCAGCCCTTCACCTCTGCGGGAAGAGGGCATAATGTCAATGACTACTGTATTTCCACCTACTGTGACCATGCCGAAAGAGACTCCATGAATAATTCGGAATATAATAAATAGGGTAAGCGAGCCGGCGATAAGATATCCCGCAAACATCAGCATAAAGATGAAATAAGCGAAAAGATAAAGCGGCTTACGGGCAAACGTATCCAGCAGATAGCCGGAAAACGGACGGATGCAGAGTGCAGCTACCGTATAACAGGAAAGCACGATGCCGATAGTGGAATTTCCTGCCTGAAAGAACTCGGATAAATAGAACGGCAAAACAGGAATCAGCAACCAGAAACCGAAGTAGAGCAGGAAGTTGGCTGCCAAGATGAAACAATAACCGGGAGTAATGAGTCTATCCTTTGCCATAATAAGTGAACGTTCAATTTGCTGATCGGAACGGTGATAAGCCATCCCGTTTCAGTGTAATCGGTATATTGATTAAATGCCAATGTCCCAATTACCATCAGATGGTTTTATTGGCACATTGGCATACTGGTAAATTCTGTGCTCTATTTAATATGCCGCTTCGAATTCTTTTAAGAAGCGTGTATCATTTTCGGAGAACATACGGAGGTCTTTCACCTGATATTTCAGGTTCGTGATGCGTTCGATACCCATTCCGAGAGCATAACCGCTGTATACTTTGCTGTCGATGCCGTTTGATTCGAGTACGTTCGGGTCTACCATACCGCAACCGAGGATTTCCACCCAACCGGTATGCTTGCAGAACGGACAACCTTTACCACCGCAAATGTTACAGCTGATATCCATTTCAGCACTTGGTTCTGTAAATGGGAAATAAGACGGACGCAGACGGATTTTGGTGTCTGTGCCGAACATTTCTTTGGCGAAGAGCAGCAATACCTGTTTCAAGTCGGTGAATGATACGTTTTTGTCTACATACAACGCTTCTACCTGATGGAAGAAACAGTGTGCACGGTAGCTGATAGCTTCGTTACGGTATACACGTCCCGGACAGATGATGCGGATAGGAGGTTTGGAAGTTTCCATCACACGGGTCTGTACGGAAGAAGTATGAGTACGGAGTACTACATCCGGATGAGCTTCGATGAAAAATGTGTCCTGCATATCGCGTGCCGGATGATCTTCGGCAAAGTTCAGTGCCGAGAATACATGCCAGTCGTCTTCGATTTCCGGACCTTCGGCGATGCTGAATCCCAGACGTGCGAAGATATCAATGACTTCGTTCTTTACAATTGTAATCGGATGACGTGTACCGAGTTCAATCGGATAAGCCGAGCGGGTCAGGTCAAGACCGTCGCAACTATTATCCTGGCTCTCGAACTGTTCCTTCAACGCATTGATTTTGTCCTGCGCTTTAGTTTTCAGTTCATTCAGTCTCATGCCGACTTCTTTTTTCTGTTCGGCAGCTACGTTACGGAAATCCGCCATCAAATCGTTAATGGCTCCCTTCTTACTCAGGTATTTGATGCGGAGAGCTTCGAGTTCTTCGGCATTGGAGGCGTGCAAAGCTTCCACCTCTTTCAGAAGTTGTTCAATCTTAGCTATCATATTTTTGATGTATTGTTATTCAGTTTCTTAGTAAAAACCGTGCAAAGATATAATTTTATCACGAACCATCGAAATAATTTGTATCTTTGTTGCCGAATGTACCGAAAATCGGGGAACACTTATGAAAAAGATTGTTATTTCTCTTCTGCTATTGACTTTATCGTTTCGCCTGTCAGCTCAGATCGACTATCTGGAGCCGGTGAAGCCTTTTACTACCTATACGGGTGAGTTGGGTGAGTATTATCGAAATGTCTTTTCTTTGCTTAATACAGGTTTTCAACAGCGTCCTTACGCGCGTTTTGTAGCCATTCCTTCTTTTTCACCGGAATATGCAATGTCGGTAGAGAAGAAGAACGGACGTTGTCTGTTGATTGCGAATACTTTGTCGCGTACCTATTGGCAGGCAGAGAAAGGAACGGTGAAAGTGGAAACTAAATCAGTGGAGATCAGTCAGTCCTTATACCAGTCTTTGGGAGCTATCGCCCGTCTGGTAACCAGCCAGATACAGGATTTGGACGGTTCGACAGCCGGACTGGATGGAGTTGTTTATTACTTCTCATCGACAGATGCGAAAGGAAAAGAGATGATGGGACGGAAGTGGTCACCCATGAAAGGTACTTTGATGGAGCGGCTTGTGTTGGTTTGTCAGTCGACTTACATGTTTTCTCAGGGAGAAAATATTTCGGAACAAGCATTGGCGGAGGAAGCAACCGCTTTATTGAAAGAGCTGGAGCACCGTACCAAAGAACAGCCGGACGCTCACAAAAAGCCGATGTATGTGGGGATTTATTCTGTTGGTCCGAAGCTCAAAACGCATTCGGGAAAGCAAATTGAAGAATTACCCTGCTTGGCTGATGTTTGTGTACGGGAATATGTAGCCGGACAAATGATTTATCCTGCGGAATTGCTTAAAGACAATGTCTCGGGATATGCTTTGTGTGAGTTTACTATAGATAAGGAGGGAGTGATTCTTCGTCCTCATATATTAAAATCGACTCATCCGGAGTTTGCAGAAGAAGCTCTTCGCATTGTGAAGGAAATGCCAAATTGGACACCGGCACTGGTGGGAGGCAAGGCGGTTGAAAGTGATTATACCCTTTATGTCCCTTTCCGTCCCCAGTTGTATAAAGAACAGTTGCAGATACGCGAACGCGAGTTGTCCAAAAAACATTAACGCCCGGAACTTTTCTCTTTTTATATTGTATTATCATTGTAACCAATAAAAAAAGAGAAGATATGGATGATATGATTAACAGACACGATTCGATTGCTGAGGAAAATATCGAACCGAATGGCCGTCCGGCTAAGAATGAGTTTGAAGAATGGAGCACTGAAGTTACCGATCGTGCAGATAATGTATTCAAAGGTGATACGAAAGACGGTCCCATCAAGGATCGTGAGAAACGAATAAAAGAAATGGATGAAGTGATAAAAAAGGACCTTGAATAAAGGTCCTTTTTTATTGTATATATGATATCTTTTTTAACACGATCTCGTGCTTATCGTTGTAGGCCATGAGAAACTTTTCAGTAACTTTGTAGCCCAAAAATATAGATAGTATGATAAAGGTATTATTGCTTGATGTAGATGGAACTTTGTTGAGTTTTGAAACTCATAAGGTGTCGCAATCCTCTATAGATGCTCTTAAAAAAGTACATGATAGTGGAATTAAGATTGTGATTGCTACCGGTAGAGCGGCAAGTGATCTTCATGAGATTGATGCTGTGCCGTATGATGGAGTTATTGCACTTAATGGAGCAGAGTGTGTATTGCGTGACGGAAGTGTGATAAGAAAAGTAGCAATACCTGCACAGGATTTTAGAAAATCAATGGAGCTTGCACGGGAATTTGATTTTGCAGTCGCTCTCGAATTAAATGAAGGTGTATTTGTCAATCGCCTTACCCCGACTGTCGAACAGATTGCCGGAATTGTTGAGCATCCGGTTCCGCCGGTTGTCGACATCGAAGAGATGTTTGAAAGAAAAGAATGCTGTCAACTTTGTTTTTATTTTGATGAGGAAGCAGAACAAAAAGTAATGCCGCTTCTGTCTGGTCTTTCCGCAACACGCTGGCATCCTTTATTTGCTGATGTTAATGTTGCAGGGACAAGTAAGGCAACCGGCCTCTCGTTATTTGCCGATTACTACAGGGTTAAAGTTTCTGAAATAATGGCGTGCGGTGATGGCGGTAATGATATCCCCATGCTGAAGGCCGCCGGAATAGGAGTGGCGATGGGAAATGCGTCCGAAAAAGTTCAGTCAGTTGCCGACTTTGTCACTGATACGGTGGACAATAGTGGACTTTACAAGGCTTTGAAACATTTCGGGGTAATATAAATGTCTTAATGAAGCTTGGCTACAAAGCCAATCACAGGTTTAAAATAAAAAAAAGAGTAACTTATCATAAGTTACTCTTTTCATTTTGTGGAGCGTATCGGACTCGAACCGATCACCTCGACACTGCCAGTGTCGCGCTCTAGCCAGATGAGCTAACGCCCCATTTTTATGCCACTGATATAACGTTTGTCAACGTTTTGCTTTTGTTGGCGCAAATATAATGGAATATTCTGAAATAATTGCTATGTTTGCGGAAAATAATTTATTGAAAGGACAGATGATATGCTGATTTATAATACAACTTTTCAGGTGGACGATGCTGTTCACGATAATTTTTTGATTTGGATAAAGGAAAGCTATATACCTGAAGTACAGAAACACGGGACGTTGAAAGCACCGCGTATCTGTCGGATACTGAGCCATCGGGACGACGGAAGTTCTTATTCTCTGCAATGGGAAGTAGAGAGTAGTGGATTGCTGCATCGCTGGCACATGGAACAGGGAGTGCGGCTGAATGACGAACTTACGAAAATATTCAAGGATAAAGTAGTCGGTTTTCCGACATTGATGGAGATAGTAGAGTGATTCAACCGGTAAAAGAAAAGATTATTTTGGGTATAGACCCCGGTACGACCATCATGGGATATGGAGTCTTGCGCGTGAAAGGGACTAAGCCTGAGATGATCGCGATGGGAATTATCGATTTACGTAAATTTGCCAATCATTATCTGAAGCTGCGGCATATTCACGAACGGGTATTAAGTATCATCGAAAGCTATCTGCCTGACGAACTGGCTATCGAAGCTCCTTTTTTCGGCAAGAACGTACAGTCCATGTTGAAGTTGGGACGTGCTCAGGGAGTGGCGATGGCAGTGGCATTGAGCCGTGATATTCCGATCACAGAATATGCTCCTTTGAAGATCAAGATGGCTATAACCGGAAACGGACAGGCATCAAAGGAACAAGTAGCGGATATGCTGCAGCGTATGCTGCATTTTCCCAAAGAAGAGATGCCTACCTTTATGGATGCGACGGACGGTTTGGCGGCAGCCTATTGTCATTTTCTGCAAATGGGACGTCCGGCAATGGAAAAAGGATATAGCAGTTGGAAAGATTTTATTGCGAAAAATCCCGATAAAGTAAAATAAACCCGCAATGAAAGAGGCTGGGAGTGAGAAAAGTAATAAACAAGTAAGTGCGAAGGTAGTGTGAGTACCGCAGGGGAGGTTTAGTATGAAAATGGGAACCAATTATTTAGCGATATTAGGGGTGACTACGGTGACGACAGTAATGAGTTGTACTACTGCGAAAAAGGAATATATGTCTTATGAATTATATCCGGTCCGTACAGGAAGTCTGATTGAAATGGAGTATACACCGGAGGCAACGAAGTTTACTCTTTGGTCGCCTACGGCAGATGAAGTACGTCTGATGCTTTATGAGGCAGGCGAGGGCGGACATGCCTATGAAACGGTAAAGATGCAGTCGGGGGAAGAAGGAACCTGGACAGCTGTGGTAAGTAAGGACCTTATTGGCAAGTTCTATACTTTCAATGTGAAGATCGATGACAAGTGGCAGGGAGATACTCCCGGAATAAACGCCCGTGCTGTCGGAGTAAACGGGAAGCGGGCCGCTATTATCGACTGGCAATCCACCAATCCGGACGGTTGGGAGAGTGACACCCGACCTCCTTTGAAGTCTCCCGCCGATATGATTATTTATGAGATGCACCACCGTGACTTTTCGGTCGATTCTACTTCAGGAGTGAAGAATAAAGGAAAATATCTGGCACTGACCGAACATGGAACGATGAACTCCGACAAGTTACTGACAGGTATCGACCATCTGATCGAACTGGGCGTGACACACGTGCATCTGCTTCCTTCTTTTGATTACGCTTCGGTAGATGAAACCAGACTGAATGAAAATTCGTACAACTGGGGATATGATCCGCAAAACTATAATGTACCCGATGGTTCCTATGCCACTGATCCCTATCAGCCCGCCACTCGTGTGAAAGAATTCAAGCAGATGGTACAGGCACTGCACAAAGCTGGTATCCGTGTGATAATGGATGTGGTGTACAATCATACATTCAATACCGATGAGAGTAACTTCGAGCGCACCGTTCCCGGTTATTTCTATCGCCAGAAAGAAGATAAAACCTTGGCAAATGGCTCAGGCTGTGGTAACGAGACTGCCAGCGAACGCCTTATGATGCGTAAGTTTATGGTAGAATCCGTCCTTTATTGGATAAAAGAATATCATGTTGACGGCTTCCGGTTCGACTTGATGGGAATTCATGACATAGAAACGATGAACGAGATACGGAAGGCTGTAAATGCGGTCGATCCTACCATTTGCATTTACGGAGAGGGGTGGGCTGCCGAGGCGCCTCAGTATCCGGCTGACTCCTTGGCAATGAAGGGAAATATAGCACAGATACCCGGAGTTGCTGTCTTTTCTGACGAGCTGCGTGACGGGCTTTGCGGACCTGTAGGCGATAAGCGCAAAGGAGCTTTTCTTGCCGGAATTCCGGGAGGGGAGATGAGCGTAAAGTTCGGCATAGCAGGCGCTATCGAGCATCCGCAAGTACAGTGCGATTCGGTTAATTATACTCAAAAGCCGTGGGCGAAACAGCCTGTGCAAATGATCAGTTATGTTTCCTGTCACGACGGGCTGTGTTTGGTAGACCGACTGAAGGCAAGCATGCCGGACATCACTCCCGAACAACTTATACGTCTCGATAAACTGGCACAGACTGTGGTCTTTACTTCACAAGGTATTCCGTTTATTTACGCCGGAGAAGAAATCATGCGTGATAAGCAAGGCGTGGACAATAGTTATAAGAGCCCGGATGCAGTGAATGCCATCGACTGGCGGCGCAAAACCACCAGCGCAGATGTTTTCATGTATTATAAACGATTGATCGATCTGCGTAAATCTCATCCGGCCTTCCGCATGGGAGATGCAGGACAGGTTCGAAAACATCTGGAATTTCTTCCTGTGGAAGGAAGCAACCTGATTGCTTTCCGTCTGAAAGACCATGCAAATGGAGATCATTGGGAAGATATCATCGTCGCATTTAATTCTCGTCCTACTCCTGCCAGGCTTACTATTCCGGTTGGTAAATATACAGTGGTATGTAAAGACGGAGTGATAGATGTACGTGGATTAGGCATACAAAACGGGCCGGAAGTTATTATTCCCAGTCAGTCGGCTTTGATTTTATATAAGTAAATTCAGTCTTTTGATAATCAAACAGAATAGAAGAATATGATTCAAAATACATTCAACATAGCGGGGGGCGTAGCACGCAACCCGCTTGTGCGTTTAGCTGCTCCCATCACGGCAACGATTTCAGCCGGAGAACACATTGCGATTGTAGGTCCCAACGGAGGAGGAAAAAGTCTTTTTGTCGATACGCTGATCGGTAAATACCCATTGCGTGAAGGGACGCTGCAATATGACTTTTCTCCTGCTGCCACCCAGACCGTCTATGATAATGTGAAGTACATCGCTTTCCGTGACACTTACGGGGCTGCCGATGCTAATTATTACTATCAGCAACGCTGGAACGCCCACGATCAGGACGAAGCACCCGATGTTCGTGAAATGCTGGGAGAAATTAAGGACGAACAACTGAAACAAGAACTGTTTGAGCTTTTTCGCATTGAGCCGATGCTCGATAAGAAAATAATTCTTCTCTCCAGTGGCGAACTGCGTAAATTCCAGCTGGTCAAAACTCTGCTGACAGCTCCCCGTGTATTGATTATGGACAATCCGTTTATTGGTCTGGATGCACCTACCCGCGAGTTGCTGTTTTCTTTACTCGATCGCTTGACAAAAATGTCGTCCGTACAGATTATTCTGGTATTGTCAATGCTGGATGATATTCCTTCATTTATTACCCATGTAATTCCTGTGGATAAAATGACGGTGTACCCCAAAATGGAACGTGAGGCCTATCTGGAAGCTTTTCGTTCCAGAGATGCAGCCGTTTCTTTTGATGAGTTACAGCAGCGTATCGTCAATTTGCCCTATGATGGCAATAATTACGATTCTGATGAAGTGGTCAAACTGAATAAAGTCAGCATTCGCTATGATGACCGCACTATTCTGAAAGATCTCGACTGGACGGTGCGGCGTGGTGAGAAATGGGCATTGAGCGGTGAAAACGGGGCCGGAAAATCTACTTTGTTAAGCCTTGTCTGTGCGGATAATCCGCAATCATATGCTTGTGACATCAGCCTTTTCGGGCGGAAGCGGGGTACAGGGGAGAGTATTTGGGAAATTAAAAAGCATATTGGCTATGTAAGTCCGGAGATGCATCGTGCTTATCTCAAAAATCTGCCGGCTATTGAAATCGTGGCCAGTGGGCTTCATGACAGCATCGGGCTTTACAAACGTCCCCAGCCGGAACAAATGGCCATCTGCGAATGGTGGATGGATATATTTGGTATTGCGGAATTGAAAGACAACCCTTTTTTGCAACTTTCCAGTGGAGAACAACGGCTGGCATTGCTGGCACGTGCTTTTGTGAAGGACCCGGAGCTGCTGATTCTGGATGAACCGCTTCACGGTCTGGATACTTACAACCGTCGTCGGGTAAAGAAGATTATTGAGGCTTTCTGCCATCGCAAAGACAAGACGATGATTATGGTGACTCACTACGAATCAGAGTTGCCGGGCACTATTACAGACCGTATTTTCCTGAAGAGAAACCGATGAAAATGGACTGTTGTCTGAAAAATAATGTTTAGCTCTGCCATTCCGAACTTAGTGAGGGATGACAGAGCAATTTAAAAGAGATTTTTCTTTAATTAATTGGATGGGTGAACCAAAAGCAAGCCCCTCTTCCCGGTTCCGATTCCACACCGATTTTCCCTCCCAGTTGCGTGACGATACTTTGGCAGATAGGCAGTCCGAGTCCCGTACCGGGAATAAAACTGTTGAGTTTTACAAATCGGGTGAAGATAGCTTCCTGTTTTTCCGGCTCTATCCCCATTCCCGTGTCCTGAACGGAGAATTTCACTTCGTTTCCGTCTATTTGGTAGTCGATGGTGATATTTCCTTCGGAAGTGAATTTTAGTGCGTTAGTCACAAAGTTCAGTAATACCTGATAAAGTCTGTTCTTGTCACTGGTGAACGTCAGTTCGGGTAAATTATCTTTCAGGCGGAGTTCTACTTGTGGACTAGTTTTCATTTGCATAGCCTGAAACAGATCGTTACAAAGCTGTTTCGCATTTACTCTTTCAGGAATAATGTCGAAAGTTCCCGCTTCGATTTTCGATAAGTCGAGGATATCGGAAATGAGCTGAAGCAACAACTTGTTATTATCTTCTATGATCGTGATATACTGATGCTTTTCTTCCTGATCCTCCGCCTCTTCCAGCATACTTGAGAAACCGACGATCGCATTGAGCGGAGTACGTATCTCGTGACTCATGTTGGCAAGGAAGGCCGATTTTAAACGATCCGCTTCTTCGGCTTTCTCTTTGGCTTTGATAAGCATTTGTTCGGTTTCTTTTAGTTGGGTAATATCAAAGTTGATACACAGCATTTCGATGACATTATCCTGCGGTCGGTAGTTGCGGACCAACACATTCACCCGTGTCCACGTATAACTTCCGTCGGCTCTGCGGATACGTACATCCCTGCATAATTTCGTACTTTCGCCTTTGACCACTTTCGCCAGAAAGTCGAGCATAACAGCCCGGTCCTCCGGATGAAAGTGAGAATGGATACCGATAATTTCCGGTAGGGGCGTGCCTTCCTCTTCTCCTACATTTTTATACCAGCTGCTTAAGGCATAACCATTGCGGCTTAACGCATCAAAATGAGCGTATCCAACCTTGGCATAATCTCCTACCAGTTCAAAGAAATTTTTAAATTCCTGAATTTTGTTGTAGGCGATGGTGTTTTCCGTCTTATCTACGTTTATCAACAGATAATTGATGGGCTGCCGGTCATGATCATAAAGTGTTGTTATTCTTGTTGTCAGATTAATGAAACCGGATGTTTTTTCCGATTCATAATATCCTTTGATTTTTGAAAAATCATATTGGAAGGTGAATTCAACCTCTTCATTATCTCTGATCTTTAGCTTTATTTCTTCGGGTAGTGCCGGATTCTCAAAGATATTGATACCAATAACTTTTTCTTTATGGGTGATATGGAACATTTCCAGTTCCTTTTTATTCAAGTCAAGCAGATAACCGTCTTTATTATACAGTTCAATGCCGACGGGAAGGTTTTTATAGATATTGTGCAGGATACGTTCACTGTTTTGCAGTGCCTGATAGGCGGAAGCCATGCGTGGACCATCTTGAGTTTCTGCTATTCCGTATATTTTGGTGTTTCCTTCCCCATCAGTTTCCTGAAAGCATATTTTACTGCGAATCCATACTTCCCCGTGGGGAGTATCGAGCAGGTACACCTCCTCAATGCTCTGTTGCAATTTATCGAAAGAGTAGCTGGTAGTATGGTGCTGATCCTCCCTTAGGATACGTTTATTGAAATCTTCAAAACTGATCACTCCGTCTTCGTCTATCCCGAGTAATCGGGAGATAAACTCGGAACATACATAACTTTCTGTTTTTAAGTCCGCTTCCCACCATCCCATATTCGCTTTATTCAGCAGTTTTTGCAGGAATGTGTATTCTTTCTGTTTGCTTGTTTCCAATGTCTGACTTGTTTTAAGTTGGCGGTTGAATATTCATTTAGTCCGTAAAAATAGTCATTTCTATTGAATTCTTTTCAATAAACCATCACTTTTAGGTATTGATACCTGCTGATTCTTTCGTGAACTTTGTAGAGAAACAAAATGTTGTATATATAAAAAGAAGAAAGGAGACCATTAAGAATGAAAAAGATAGTATTACTTCGTCATGGAGAGAGTGCTTGGAACAAAGAAAACCGTTTCACAGGTTGGACGGATGTAGACCTGACGGAAAAGGGAGTTGCCGAAGCGGAAAAGGCAGGCGTCACGTTGAGGGAATATGGCTTCAACTTTGATAAAGCCTATACTTCTTATCTGAAAAGGGCAGTCAAAACCTTGAACTGCGTGCTTGATAAAATGAATCTGGACTGGATTCCCGTCGAGAAGAGCTGGCGTCTGAATGAGAAGCATTACGGCGATTTGCAAGGACTCAATAAGGCGGAAACAGCCGAGAAATACGGAGAAGAACAAGTGCTGATCTGGCGTCGCAGTTATGATATAGCTCCCAATCCGCTTTCCGAAAGCGATTTGAGAAATCCGCGTTTCGATTATCGCTATCACGAAGTATCCGATGCGGAACTGCCGCGTACCGAATCATTAAAAGATACCATCGACCGTATTATGCCGTACTGGGAGTCGGATATATTCCCGGCTTTAAAAGATGCGCATACCTTGCTGGTTGTCGCGCATGGCAATAGTCTGCGAGGTATCATTAAGCATTTGAAACATATTTCTGATGAAGATATCATCAAACTGAATCTTCCTACTGCCGTTCCTTATGTATTCGAGTTCGACGAGAACCTGAATGTTGCCAATGATTACTTCCTGGGCAATCCGGAAGAAATTCGTAAGCTGATGGAAGCGGTAGCCAATCAGGGGAAGAAAAAATAGCAGGCTTCATCGCCTGTATATAAATTGTTATACATTAAAAAAATAAAGTTATGAGTAAAGTAGTTGATTTATTAGGAGATAAGACCAGTTATTATCTGGATCATACCTGTAAGACCATTGATAAGTCGTTGATTTATATACCCTCACCGGATACCATTGATAAAGTCTGGATTGATTCGGACCGAAACATTAAAGTATTGAACAGCCTGCAAACCCTTTTAGGGCATGGACGTCTGGCAAATACGGGTTATGTGTCCATTCTTCCTGTCGATCAGGATATCGAGCATACAGCCGGCGCATCCTTTGCACCGAATCCCATTTATTTCGATCCGGAGAATATTGTGAAGCTGGCTATCGAAGGAGGCTGTAATGCAGTAGCTTCTACATTTGGTATTTTGGGATCAGTCGCACGTAAATATGCGCACAAAATACCTTTCGTGGTAAAGTTGAATCACAATGAGCTGCTGACCTATCCGAATACATACGATCAGGTATTATTTGGTACGGTGAAAGAGGCTTGGAATATGGGAGCCGTAGCAGTAGGCGCAACCATTTATTTCGGTTCGGAACAGAGTCGCCGCCAATTGGTAGAGATTGCTGAGGCTTTCGAATATGCCCATGAACTCGGTATGGCTACCATTCTGTGGTGTTATTTGCGCAATAGCGATTTCAAGAAAGGAGCTATTGATTATCATGCTGCTGCCGACCTTACCGGACAGGCTGACCGTTTGGGAGTTACCATCAAAGCGGACATTGTGAAGCAGAAACTTCCTACCAATAATGGTGGTTTCAAAGCGATTGGTTTCGGAAAGACAGATGAACGCATGTACACGGAACTCACATCGGAACACCCGATTGATCTCTGTCGTTATCAGGTGGCAAATGGTTATATGGGACGTGTCGGATTGATCAATTCCGGTGGAGAATCTCATGGGGCTTCCGATTTGCGTGATGCGGTCATTACAGCAGTTGTCAATAAGCGTGCCGGTGGCATGGGATTGATCAGTGGACGTAAAGCCTTCCAGAAGCCGATGAATAAGGGTGTCGAATTATTAAACGCTATTCAGGATGTCTACCTCGATCCGGCAATAACCATTGCCTGATCTAGGAAAGATGAGAAATAATTCTTATCTTTGACTACCAGATAGTTAACCATTAAAAAATAGAATTATGAAGTTTTTTATTGACACAGCCAATTTGGAGCAGATTCAGGAGGCGTATGACCTCGGAGTACTTGACGGAGTGACTACCAATCCTTCGCTGATGGCGAAAGAAGGCATTAAAGGTACGGAGAATCAACGTGAACATTACATTAAAATATGTAAGATTGTCAATGCTGACGTAAGTGCGGAAGTAATAGCAACGGATTATGAAGGGATGATCCGCGAAGGGGAAGAGCTTGCCGCACTCAATCCGCATATCGTTGTCAAGGTGCCTTGCATTGCCGATGGTATCAAAGCTATCAAGTACTTTACAGAAAAAGGAATCCGGACCAATTGTACATTGGTATTTTCCGTCGGACAGGCATTGCTGGCTGCAAAAGCCGGAGCGACTTACGTTTCGCCTTTTGTCGGACGTCTGGATGATATTTGCGAAGACGGGGTAGGACTTGTTGGTGATATTGTACGTATGTATCGCACCTATGATTACAAGACTCAGGTATTGGCGGCTTCTATCCGCAATACGAAGCACATCATCGAGTGTGTGGAGGTGGGAGCAGATGTGGCTACCTGTCCGTTGAGTGCTATCAAAGGGTTGTTGAATCATCCGCTGACTGATTCGGGATTGAAGAAATTTTTGGAAGATTATAAAAAGGTAAATGGATAATCGGATTTGAGAAACTAAGTTTTCTTCAAAGTTATATTGATAGAGGCTTCTGACATAAATGTATGTTAGAAGCCTTTTTTAGTTATTTTAATAATGTCAAACAACATAAAACTAAGACTTCTCGTTTATTCATCTTAATTTGTATCGTGTAATCTAACTAGTGATGTAAATAATGAATAAAAATGGATTTAGTCGATGTGCCGATATCTATATCGGCCGTTTGCGAGAGGAGGGCCGCTATTCTACAGCGCACGTCTATCAGAACGCCCTTCTTTCTTTTAGCAAGTTTTGTGGTGTCCATAGTGTGTCTTTCCGTCAAGTCACCCGTGATCGTCTTCGCCGTTACGAACAGCACCTTTATGAATGTGGTCTGAAGCCCAATACGATTTCCACGTATATGCGTATGCTTCGGAGTATCTATAATCGGGGTGTGGAGGCGGGTAGTGCTCCTTATGTCCACCGCCTGTTCCATGAGGTCTATACGGGGGTGGACGTGCGTCAGAAAAGGGCGCTTCCTGTCGTCGCTCTTCGCAGGCTTCTTTATGAAGATCCCCAGTCTGATCGTCTCCGCCGTACCCAGGCTATTGCCGCTCTGATGTTCCAGTTCTGCGGGATGTCTTTCGCCGATCTGACGCATCTGGAGAAATCCGCTCTTGACAGCAATGTGCTGCGCTACAATCGTGTCAAGACGAAGACTCCCATGAGCGTTGAGGTTCTGGACAGCGCAAAGGAGATGCTCGACCAGCTCCGGAACCGACAGTCTCCCCGTCCCGGTTGTCCCGACTACCTTTTCAGCATTCTTCAAGGTGATAAGAAAAGGAAGGATGAGAGAGCCTACCGTGAATACCAGTCCGCTCTCCGAAGATTCAACTACTGCCTGAAGTCTCTGGCAAAGCGGCTGCGTCTCAACTTCCCCGTCACTTCCTACACGCTTCGTCATTCATGGGCTACTACTGCCAAGTACCGTGGTGTCCCTATTGAGATGATCAGCGAGTCGCTTGGTCATAAGTCCATCAAGACTACGCAGATTTATCTGAAAGGCTTTGAACTGAAAGAGCGTACGGAGGTAAACCGGATGAATTTGTCTTACGTAAAGCGGTGCGGAGTAGGTCAGTGCATCTGATTTAGAAGCTTGATATACAGTGTTTATCGGTGTGCGTTACTTCTTAGGTAACGGAATGATTCATGGCGCAAAGATGGACATATTTATGAAAATACGCAAACAAAAATGAAATTATTTTCGGAAAATGAATCAAATGCAGGCATAGCTGATGAATATTGCAATATTCGTGTTATGTCTTTTTTTTATTCTAATTTTTGAAAAACACCTTCACATCTGCTCTATTTCCAAGTTTATAGTCATCTTTTCATCGTTTCGTTGAAAAAAGTTCCCTGTTTAGCTTTCCCTATGTTTGTTCGTTACCTAAGAAGTAACGGATAAACATGGGGTAAAAAAATATGATTTTAAGAAAAAAGAAATCACTAAATGCTGGGCCTATTAATGGGACAGGGGAAGGCGTAGCACACTCAAAACGCTGGTATGTTGCTTTGGTTCGGATGCACCATGAAAAGAAGGTTTCCGAGCATTTGGACAAGATGGGAATCGAGAATTTCGTTCCCGTTCAACAGGAACTTCACCAATGGAGCGATCGTCGTAAGCTGGTCACCTCCGTCTTGCTTCCTATGATGGTGTTTGTACACGCCGATCCTAAGGAACGCATGGAAGTCCTGAGTTTTTCTACTGTCAGCCGTTACATGGTGATGCGCGGTGAGAGTAGTCCTGCTGTAATTCCTGACGAGCAGATGGCTCGTTTCCGTTTCATGCTTGATTATTCGGAAGAATCGATAAGCATGAACAGTTCTCCTTTGGCCCGTGGCGAAAAGGTTCGCGTGATTAAAGGTCCGTTGACGGGTCTTGTTGGCGAACTGGTTAATGTGGATGGCAGAAGTAAGATTGCTGTTCGCTTGAATATGCTGGGATGCGCCTGTGTTGATATGCCTGTCGGTTATGTAGAGCCGATTATGGCGGCTGTTTAGGCCAAGGGATATGGATGCTATTATTTTACAAGAAAACATAGAGGGTTTATTAAGTTTGGTACGTATGCTGCTTCCTGATGGGGGGAGTGCAGGCTGCGTGTATTTGGATGATCTTTCAGCATTACAACGATCCATCCACGAAAAGATAAACGATTTATATTCTCAACGGGGGGAGACACCGGAACAGGATGCTACCCTGTGTTTGGCCATCCTTCAGGGATATAATGTGTCGATGTACGCCAATCCGGAAGACGAAGAAAGAAAACAGGCTGTTTTGACCCGTTCTCTGTCTCTTCTCGATGTTCTTCCCCCTTCTCTTCTTAAGCAACAGTTATCTGCCGTCTGTTACGGGATGCAGGAACTGTGTGAAATCAACTGAAACTTTTTTATTTGTCAATGAAAATACAAAGACTTTTTAGCATTCTACTCTTCTGTTTGATGCTGGGAAGTGGCTCGCTTATGGCTCAGTCCATGAGTGATTCACAAGTACTGGAATATGTAAAGGACGGTATCCGCCAAGGCAAGGAACAGAAGCAGCTTGCTTCCGAACTAGCCCGTAAGGGGGTAACCAAAGAACAGGCAATGCGTGTGAAGCAGCTATACGAGCAGCAGAACAATGTAAACACCTCGAAATCAACGGGCACGGACATCAACGAATCCCGCCTTCGTGAAGAGACTAAGGAGAATACTTCTGATATGCTGGAGGATCATCCGACTACTCAGGACCTTGCCCGTGGCGATCAGGTCTTCGGGCGCAACATCTTCAATACCCGTAACCTGACATTTGAACCCAGTGTTAATCTGGCCACTCCTACCAATTACCGTCTTGGTCCCGGTGATGAAGTCATCATTGATATCTGGGGTGCGAGCCAGAACACGATCCGCCAGCAAATCTCTCCTGAAGGTACTATCAACATTCAGAAGATCGGCCCTGTCAACCTTAGCGGTATGACAGTCTCTGCCGCCAATGACTATCTGAAGAACGCCCTGAATAAAATATATAACGGTCTGAACAACACGACCGATCCAACTTCCGACATCCGTCTGACTTTAGGTAATATCCGTACTATCCAGATCAATGTGATGGGAGAAGTCGTGCAGCCGGGTACCTACGCCCTTTCTTCCTTCTCTACCGTCTTCCATGCGCTTTACCGTGCAGGCGGTGTGAGTGATATCGGCAGCCTCCGAAACGTTCAATTAGTACGCAACGGAAAGAATATCGCCACCATCGACGTCTACGAATTTATCATGAAAGGCAACACACAGGATGACATCCGCCTTCAGGAAGGTGACGTCGTGATTGTTCCCGCTTATGATGTATTGGTAAAGATCAGCGGCAAGGTAAAACGTCCTATGCGTTTTGAAATGAAGAAAGAAGAGAACCTTGCCACTTTAATCAAATATGCCGGCGGCTTTGAAGCCGATGCCTACACCCGTTCATTACGTGTCGTCCGTCAGAATGGTGAGGAATACGAAGTCAACACAGTCAAAGATATAGATTACAGCATTTATAAAATGCGTAACGGCGATGTTGTAACAGCCGAAGCCATCCTTAACCGCTTCACAAACAAACTGGAAATCCGTGGTGCAGTTTACCGCCCCGGCATCTACCAGCTCAGCGGTAAATTGAATACGATCCGCGAACTGGTCAATGAAGCTCAGGGGCTGACCGGTGACGCTTTTCTGAATCGTGCTGTCCTCTATCGCCAGCGTGAGGACCTGACCAGTGAAGTTGTTCAAATAGACATCAGGTCTATCATGGACGGCACTTCGCCGAACCTTGCCCTAATGAAGAATGACATCCTCTACATCCCAAGTATCCACGACCTGGAAGATCGTGGCAATGTCACAGTTCACGGTGAGGTTGCCCAACCGGATTCCTATCCTTATGCTGATAACATGACACTTGAGGATCTGATCATCCAGGCCGGTGGCTTGAAAGAAGCCGCCTCTACTGTTCGCATTGATGTATCAAGACGAATCAAGAATCCTCGTAGTACTGCGGATAATGATACGATCGGTCAGATGTATACCTTCTCTTTAAAGGATGGTTTTGTCATTGACGGTCAGCCCGGTTTTATCCTTCAGCCTTATGATGAAGTTTATGTCCGTCGTAGTCCTGGCTATCAGGCACAACAGAATGTAGCCATTGAAGGTGAAATCCTTTTCGGAGGAAATTACGCCATGACCAGCCGTGAGGAACGTCTTTCCGATTTGGTGAATAAAGCCGGTGGTCCGACCAATTATGCCTATCTGCGTGGTGCAAAACTGACCCGTGTGGCTAACGCTAGTGAGAAGAAACGTATGGGTGATGTAATTCGCCTTATGAGCAGGCAATTGGGCGAGGCCATGATTGACTCTTTGGGTATTCGTGTCGAAGATACCTTTACGGTTGGAATTGATTTGGAAAAAGCCTTGAGCAATCCTAAAAGTAATGCCGATCTTGTCTTACGTGAAGGAGATGTGATCTCCATACCTAATAATAATAATACCGTAACTATCAATGGTGCTGTCATGGTTCCGAATACGGTTTCTTATATGCAGGGCAAGGATGTAGACTACTATTTGAATCAAGCCGGTGGTTATTCTGATAATGCGAAGAAGAGTAAGAAGTTCATAGTATATATGAATGGTCAGGTAACGAAGGTTAAGGGTAGCGGCAAGAAACAGATTGAACCGGGCTGTGAGATTATTGTGCCTAGTAAAGCTAAGAAGAAGGCTAATATTGGTAATATTTTGGGTTATGCTACTACGTTTAGTACATTGGGAATGATGGTTGCTTCTATTGCCAATTTGATAAAAAAATAAGATTTATGTCAGAACAATCAGTAGAAAGGAAACTGGAAGATATGGAGATTGATTTATTGGATATATTTCGTAAAATTGTAGCAATTCGTAAGAAAATTTATAAAGCAGCTACCATTGGTTTGTTAATTGGTATTATTGTAGGGGTGAGTATCCCTAAAAGATATACGGTCACTGTAACTCTTTCTCCGGAAATGGGGAATGATAAAGGAAACAGTGGGTTGACTGGCTTAGCTGCCTCTTTTTTAGGTGGGAGTGCTAGTATGGGAGGGGGTGTTGATGCATTAAATGCTTCCCTGTCATCAGATATTGTATCTTCTACTCCTTTTTTGTTGGAGTTATTGAATATGCAGGTTATGGTAGATAAAGGAGAAACAAAAACACTATCTGGTTATTTAATGACAGAATCTTCCCCTTGGTGGAGTTATATCATAGGTTTACCCAGTATGTTTATTAGTGGAGTGAAATCTTTATTTACTGATGAAGAAGAACTATTTGGTGAAAGACAACAGGGTGGGGTGGTTATCTTAACTGAGAAAGAGAAAGATCAGATTGATGCGCTAAAAAAGAATATAACGGCTATTATTGATAAGAAAACGGCTATCACCAATGTTAGCGTTACTTTGCAGAATCCTAAAATAGCTGCGGTTATAGCAGACTCTGTCGTTCATCGTTTACAAGAACATATCATAGGCTATCGTACTTCAAAAGCAAAAGAAGATTGTGTTTATCTGGAGAAGTTGTTTGAAGAGAGGAAGCAGGAATATTATGCTACTCAAAAAGATTATGCCGAATATGTGGATACACATGATAATTTAATTCTTCAGAGTGTACGTGCTGAGCAGGAACGTTTGCAGAATGACATGAGTTTGGCATATCAAGTATATAGTCAGGTAGCCAATCAGCTGCAGGTTGCCAGGGCTAAAGTACAAGAGGAAAAACCTGTGTTTGCAGTGGTGGAACCGGCTGTTGTTCCATTGAAAGCTTCAGGATTAGGTTTGAAAGTTTATGTTTTACTATTTGTATTTTTATTTGTTTTTGGTACTATAAGCTGGATATTGATGGGGAGGAATATATTTAACTGTTTGAGGAAAAATAAAATTTGAGTTTTCTCATGAAGTTATTTTAATATACAATAGAATAAAAATGTCGTCTTCTCTTATAAATAAAGCCACAAAGGGCGTTTTTTGGAGTGCAATTGAACGTTTCTCAGTTCAAGGTATTCAGTTTGTACTAAGTATTATTATTGCTCGCTTGCTATTACCATCAGATTACGGACTCATAGCTATGTTGAGTATATTTCTTGCTGTAGCGCAGAGTTTTATTGATAGTGGTTTTTCAAATGCGTTGATACAGAAGCAGAACCGTACAGAGATTGATTATTCTACTGTATTCTATTTTAATATAGGCATCGGTCTTTTCTTCTACCTTGTATTTTACATTTCTTCTCCTTATATTGCTCTTTTTTATTCAGAGCCTCAGTTATGTTTGATTACAAAAATAGTAGGGTTGAATGTAGTGATAAATTCTTTTGGGGTAGTGCAAAGGGCAAAGTTCTCAATCGCCTTAAATTTTAGGTTGCAAGCTGTTGCTTCATTAACGGCAGTAATTTTAAGTGGAGTCTTAGGGGTCAGTTTAGCATATTATGGGTATGGCGCTTGGTCCTTGGTGATGCAAAGTTTGTTGAATAATTTTTTTAATGTATTGTTGCTTTGGTTATTATCTAAATGGTATCCTCTATGGTGTTTCTCATGGAATAGTTTCAAATCTCTTTTTTCATTTGGAAGTAAGTTATTAGTGTCGGGTCTTCTACATACTTTGTATACGAATCTTTATTCTTTGGCAATTGGGAAGAAAATGACTTCTGGGGATCTTGGTTTGTATAATAGGGCATCTACTTTGGCGGCTTTTCCGGCAGGAAATATTACAGATGTGATGTATAAAGCTATGTTCCCTGTTCTTTGCACTATACAAGATAGTGATGAAGAGTTGGAGGTCTATTTTCTGAGGTATATTCGTTCAGCATGTTATGTCGTTTTCCCTTTGATGATTGGTTTGGCTGTGTTAGCTGATCCTTTTGTTAAAGTTGTTTTGACAGACAGATGGTCAGGGATAGTTCCAATACTACAAATTTTGTCTTTTGCATATATGTGGGATCCTGTAATGCGCATTAATAATCACTTTTTATATGCTAAAGGTAGAACGGACTATACGCTGAAGGCAGAAGTCTTTAAAAAGATAATTGCTTTTTCGATTCTTCTGTTGACTATTCCTTTTGGGCTGTATGTTATAGCTTGGGGAGTCGTTATTTATTCATTTATAGATATATTTGTAATTACAAGATATACTTGTATAATTTCTAATGTAACATTGACCAGTGAGATAAAGAAATTATTTCCAGTATTATTGTTAGCTTTAAGTATGGGAGCGTGTGTATGGTTATCAACCTATTTCGTTATTTCTTCTGTGTTAAAACTTCTCTCAGGCGTTCTTATTGGTGTGGTCTATTATTTGGTAGTTTCCAAGATATTCAAGTTTGAGGAGATGTGTTTTTTGCAAAATATGATTGTGAGATTGAAAAATAAGTAATATTTTATAATGAGAAATATAGCAGTAATTCTAGCCGGTGGTTCCGGACAACGATTGGGTGAGAATATACCTAAACAGTTTTTAAAAATAGCAGGTAAAAAAGTCATTGAACATACTATTACTGTTTTTCAAAATCATTCTTTGATAGATGAAATTGTAGTTGTAGTCCATCCAGACTATATAAGGGATGTAGAAGATATTTCGTTGAGGAATTCTTTCAATAAACTAAAAAAAATATTATTAGGGGGAAAGGAAAGATACCACTCTAGTTTGGCAGCTATCAATGCTTATGATGAAGAAGTGAACTTATTATTTCACGATTCAGTTCGTCCTCTTGTCAATGAGCGGATTATAAACGATTGCATCCGTGCATTGTTGACTTACAATGCCGTTGATGTAGCAATTCCTACAACGGATACTATTATTCAAGTAGATGATAATAATGAGATTGTCAAAATACCCTCACGCATATTATTGCGTAATGGACAAACACCTCAGGCATTTAAACGTTCTGTTATAAAAGCCGCTTATGAAAAAGCTTTGCTTGATCCCTTGTTTAAAACAACTGATGACTGTGGTGTAGTTTTAAAATATTTGCCTGATGAATCTATTTATGTAGTCAATGGAGAGCAATTTAATATGAAGTTGACATATAAAGAAGATATTTTTCTTTTAGATAAACTTTTTCAATTGCGTAGCATTAGGAACCAGCCCACTTTATTGGAAAAATCGGAAATGGAGGAACTACAAGGAAAGGTAGTTGTAGTTTTTGGGGGTACGTATGGTATCGGACAAGATATTTGTGAAATTTGTCGGGAATATAAAACGTCGTTGTATGTATACAGTCGTTCTACAGGAGTGGATGTGTCGAATAGTCAAAGTGTAAGGAGAGTTTTATCTGAAATATTTGATAAGGAAGGACGGATTGACTGGATCGTTAATACCGCTGGTATATTGGACAAACAGCCTTTGGCGAATATGAGTTATGAAGCGGTACATCAAAGCATTGATGTAAATTATTTAGGTAATATTATTGTTGCAAAAGAATCTTTTTTTTATTTGAAAGAAAGTAAAGGATCGTTGTTGTTTTTTACTTCTAGCTCTTATACACGCGGAAGGGCGTTGTATAGTTTATATTCATCGTCTAAAGCTGCTATTGTAAACTTTGTACAAGCTTTGAGTGAAGAGTGGTTTGAATATGGTATTCGTGTGAATTGCATCAACCCAGAACGTACTAAGACCCCTATGCGTATTCAGAATTTTGGAAATGAACCGGAAGATACTTTATTAGAACCGAAAGTGGTAGCAATCGTATCAGTAAATACTTTGCTATCGGAAATGACAGGTGAGGTTGTTGATGTAAAAAGATAAAATTGTATGATGTTGGTTATCAAACACTTATTAGGATACTTTATTTTACTTGTATCTTATGTTTTTCCCCGTATTTCAACCATTTGGGTCTTTGGAGGAGAGAATAATGCAAAATATTTATATTATAAGCTAAATGAAAAGGCGGCAGATATTAATTGTATTTGGATTTCAAAGTCTAAAGAAGAGGTTGCACAAGTGTGTTCTTTAAAATATAAGGCTTTTTATCTTTGGAGTTTGAAGGGGCTGTTTTATTCATTAATAGCTGGACGTTATATTTATACGTTTTCTGTTTCAGATATAAATCCTTGGACTATTGGTTGGACAAAAAGAGTAAACTTATGGCATGGCGTGGGTATTAAGAATGTTGAATTTAAATGTAAGCTTGGTCCATTGGCAAAAAAGTATAATCCGAATAGTCTTAAATCTCGCTTCCTTTACCCATATTTATTTTTCAGACCTCATTTGTTTTTATCAACCTCTCCTTTAATGACTAAACATTTTACAGAGTGTTTCAGAATTTCGGAAGATAGATGTATAGAGGCTATGTATCCAAGAAATGAAATTTTATTATGGGCACATGATCAGATAGAAGAATTTCTTAAACGATATAATAAAGAGCAGGAACTGGATGTAATAGAGGATTGTGCAAGTTATTCTTATGTATATATTTATATGCCAACTTGGAGAGAGGATAAACGTAACATACTAGAGATTATTGATTTCGACAGATTGAATCAACTCTGTATTAAAAACAATAATCTATTTTTGTTTAGGCTACATCCAAATACGGAAATAAACTTAGATATGTTAGTGAGTTATTCAAATTTAAGGATAATTGATTCTTCTTGTGATATATATCCAATTTTGCCTTTTACTGACGTCTTAATAACAGACTATTCTTCAATTTATTATGATTATATGCTGATACCAAATAAACAAATTTTGCTATTTCCTTTTGACGAAGAAGAGTATTGTACTTTTAACAGGGATTTGGCTTTTGATTATAAAATATATACTCCAGGAATACGTATATATAGCTTCGAAGCTTTATTAGAAATTGTTGAATCGAAAAAGAACTTAAATATAAAAGAAATAAAGGTAATAAAAAAGCTCTTTTGGAAAGGGCGCAACGAATCTATTATAGACCGAATCATCAATCTATAGAATAATGGGAAACGATGAAATTATTCATTATATTATAAAATAGTAATGAAGGCGTATATTATAAATCTAAAAAAATCTGTTGACCGTAAAAAGTATATGCAGGAGCAGCTTGAAAAAATGTTCTTTTTATCTGCTGAGTTTGTAGAAGCTGTGGATGCTAGAGGGATGACTGAAAGAGAGAAAAATGTTTTTTTTGATACTGAGCTTTTTTGTAAAAGATATGTAAAAGAGGTTCGTCCGGGAGAAATTGGCTGTACGCTTAGTCATCAGAAATGTTATAGAAAATTAGTGGAGTCAAGAGATAAATATGCACTGATTTTGGAAGATGATATCGTGATTCGTCATAATATTGATACTCTTGTTCCTGAGATTGAGAAACTATTGAATACCGATGAGCCCCGTGTCATACTTCTGTCTGGTTGGTATTGGTACTTGGGTACAAAGACAATTAAACAACATTATTGTCTAGCTCGTGTATATGATGCCTTTTTGACCCATGCTTACATTATAAATCGAGAAGCAGCTTCTTTGTTGATAGAACAGCGACCTTTTATTACTGCTGATGATTGGTTTTATATTCGCAAGAAGGGGGTCAAACTGTATGCCGTGCTTCCTCACTTGTTAGATCAGGACTGGAGTGGGGAGTACCCTACATCCATCAACCAAGAAGAAAAAAAACGATGTCCAGGGTTGTGGAAAAGAAAGATAGAAATTTGTTTTCACTCATTACTCTTGAAGTTTTTATATATCATAAAGCGGTTTGAAAAAGCGTAACTCACAATGCTGGAAGTAGATGTTGTTAGAATAAGTGTAATTGTTCCGATTTATAATGTAAAGTTATATATTGAGCGTTGTGTACGTTCTTTGATGGAGCAGACATTGGAAAATATAGAGTTTATTTTTGTGAATGATTGTACTCCAGATGATAGTATGGATATTTTACATTATGTATTGGAGGAGTATCCAAAACGTCGCGAACAGATTAAAATAATAGAACATGAGACGAATAGGGGTATATCAGCAGTGAGAAATACTGGTTTAAAGAATGCGACAGGACAATATATTATATATTGTGATAGTGATGATTGGGTAGAGAAGAATATGTATGAAAAATTATTGGTAAAGGCGCTTGAAACAAGTGCGGATATTGTAGGGTGTGACTTCTTTGATGACTATGTTGCTCACTCTACAATACGAAAACAATTATTTCCGCAACAATCAGAAAAGTGTGTGAAGAAAATGCTAAGAGGAGAATTACATTGTGGTACTTGGAATAAATTAGTAATTAAAAGTCTTTATGAACGGACGAAGATAGACTTTCCCGAAGGTATCAATATGTGGGAGGATGTATCTACTATCATTCCTTTATGCTTTCATGCTACTAAAATAGATTATATTCCTGAAGCACTTTATCATTATATTCATCATAATGTGAGTTCATATACATATAGTGTTACTGAGAAATCTTTAGAAAATTTAGTTGCTTCTATTCAATTACTTGAATCTTTTTTTCTTACTAATCAATGTTTCAAAACATTTGGGGAAGACTTGTGCTTTATGAAGCTTACTGTTAAATTAAACCTATTGTTGGGCAGCAAAGGTGAATTGCAAAAAAAAAGGAATATGTTATATTCTTCAGCTAATCGTTATATCTTTTCTTATTCCGGTATGTCATGGTATTGGAAAATAGCTCTTTGGGTGGCTTCAAAAAAAATGTTGTTTTGTTTTAATGTCATGTCGTGTATAGAGAGAATAATTAAAAAATGGAAATAAATAATAATATATCATCTACGATTCCTTTAGTTGATATTGTTCTTGTGTTCTGTTATGTTTTTTCGTTTTATGTGATAGGACCATTGACAAGTTCTGTAATTATAGCTCTTCCATTAATGTTTTGTTGTTTATATAAAAAAAAATGGGGATATTGTTTGCTTTTAGAATTGAAAAACAGTTTTATTGTAAGAATATTTATATCACAATGGCTTCTTATAGGTATCGCTGTTTTTTATAGTTGCTTGCATTTGACTATGGAATTAGAGTATATTAAAGTACTGATTGCTCAAATGTTTCATTTCATTTGTGGCATTTTCATTATTATCTATTTAAAATATCAGAAACAATATACCACGTTAAAAATAGAGCAAACTATTATATGGGCTTTTCTAGTACAATCTATTATTCAATTGATAGCTATGTCTATACCATCATTTGCACATTTTATTCTTTATTTTAGTCGTGCTCATGATTTACAAGATGCTTATGGAGGAGGTGTACGTGGATTAGCTCTTTCTTCAGGAGTAGGATGGAGTCTGGGGCTTGCTTATGGACTTATATATATTGTTTTTGTGAAACGTTATTTGCTCAGTGGAGTCAATATGAAAAGTACATTAATTGGTATACTATTATTGATGGGGACTATTTTTGCTGGACGAACTGGATTTGTTGGGGCTTGTTTAGGAGGTATCTTTTTTATAATTTCTAATCAACTAAGTTACAGGACTAAATTAATGTTCGTTTTAAAAATACTACTGGGAGTTATTTTGTTTTTTTTATGTATTTATTTCCTTTTTCCTTCGATGACTGAACATTTAGTTGATAATGTTTTTCCTTTTGCTTTTGAACCTTTTTATAAAATGTACTATAATGATGAATTTTCCACTTCATCTACCGATAGGCTGGAAGAAATGTGGCGAGTGTCTACATCTGTAGAAGAAATATTGTATGGTAGTGGAAGTTTTATAGATACTATAACAGGTGCATATTACAAGCATATAGATATTGGAATTTTGCGGAATTTGTTTTACTGGGGAATTGGGGGATATATACTACTTATTATTTATCAATTAATACTTATTGCTCCGATTAAATATAATAAAATTCAACGTGTTTCACATTTTAATATGTTTTTCTATAAGCTCTTAATAATCGTATATTTATTTTTATTGGAATGTAAAGCAGTAACTATTGGACTTAATAAAATGACTTTTTCAGTGATATTTCTTATTGCTTATTTCTATTTCGATGAGATTCATTCTAAAAAATATATAGCTGAGTTAAGATGACTATTTCTTTTATTATTCCTGTGTATAACGGAGAACGTTATATCTCTGCTTGTTTATATTCCTTGTTAAAGCAAACATATACTGATTGGCAGGCAATTTTGATCAATGATGGTAGTACGGACAATTCACTTTCTGTACTTCAGTCTTTTGCGAAAAGTGATTCTAGGTTTGTTGTGTATAGCCAGAATAATCAAGGAGTTGCTATTGCACGAAATAGAGGAATAAAAGAGGCACAAGGAGAATATATTAGTTTTCTAGATATAGATGATACGTTAGTCTCAGATTTCTTAGAGAGATTTATTTGTCATTTTGAAAAGAATGTTGATATAGTGATTGCTGGTTATCATGTGGTTCGAAAAAATAAAAAAGTGTTAAAGCAAGAAGCAAATGTAACATTAGAAAAGATTGATTATTTGAAAAAAGTTTTGAGGGGAAAATATGGTTGGGAGCTATGGGCAAAAGTATATAGGAGAGAGTTGTTTGATGAACCTATGTATATTCCTTGTCATCTCAGGATTGGTGAAGATGCAACAGTATATATGCAATTAGTAGCACGCTCTTGTAAAGTGAAAATAATCAATGAAGCTTTATATAATTATATTCAATACCCTTCTTCTGCTTCACATCAGAGGTCTGTTACTTTGGCGGAAGAAACTCTTCAAGCAGCTTTTTATATTGATCATTTATTGAAAAAAGAATCTTTTTATCAGGAAATACGAGATGAAATAGATGCTATGTATTTATTGTTCTATTCAAATTCTACTCGTAAGGCATTTTTGAGATTAAACCATCCTTTGATATATCAAGTTTATCAAGAACATTATTCATTAAGGGCATTAAAAATACTTCCTTTATTCAAGAGTATATATATATCACTTTCTTTATTGTTAAGAAAAACTTTATCATAAATCTGAATTCAAATTAATGTTTTCCGTTTTATTATCCGTTTATTATAACGAATCTCCATATTATTTCCGACAATCAATAGATAGCCTTTTTAATCAAAGTTTACAATTAGCAGAAGTTGTATTGGTGAAAGATGGAGAGCTTACGCCTGAGTTGGAAAATGTAATAACTGAATATACTGCTAAATATCTTCAGATTAGAGTTGTTCCTTTAAAGCAGAATCAAGGACTTGGTAAAGCTCTAAATGAAGGCTTAAAGCATTGCTCCTACGATTTAGTTGCCCGAATGGATACAGACGATATAGCCAAGCCTAATCGTTTTGAGAAACAAATAAGGGTTTTTCAGGAGCATCCGGAATTGGATGTAGTAGGAGCATGGATTGATGAGTTTGAAGAAACTACTTCAAATATTATTTCTACAAGAAAATTACCTGAAGTTCATGATGATATTTGTCAATTTGCAAAGAAGCGTAATCCAGAAAATCATCCGGTAATCATGTTTCGTAAGCAAGCTGTATTAGCAGCTGGTGGATATCAGCATTTCCCTCTTTTTGAAGATTATTATCTATGGATACGTATGCTACAGAATGGTGCGAAATTTTATAATATCCAAGAGAGCTTATTATATTTTCGTTTTTCATCAGCTATGTTTAAACGAAGAGGTGGCTTAAAATATGTGACTACGGAACTACGTTTTCAGAATCTGCTGAGAAATTTAGAATTCATAACTTTCTCTGAATATCTCTATAATGTCTTTATACGGGTGATTACCAGGATGATGCCCAATTCTTTACGGGCTATCTTGTATAAAAAAGCTTTGAGAAAATAATCTTTAACCAAACTATAATTAATAATTTATGGAACAACAAACAACTTTCATTCCTGACGGAATGAATGCTTTTGAGCGCAATGTAAAACGGGTGGGGGATTGCATGATTGCGGGAATATTAATGATTATTTTTTCTCCATTATTTTTAGCCTGCTATATAGCTGTGAAACGGGAAGATGGTGGTCCGGCTATCTTCAGGCAGGAACGTATCGGACGTTTCGGACGTCCGTTTTATATTTATAAGTTCCGTAGTATGCGTTTGGATGCGGAAAAAATGGGTCCTGCGCTATATAAGGGTGGGAAAGATGAACGATTGACTAAAGTCGGTAAGTTTTTGCGTGAACATCATTTAGATGAATTGCCGCAACTTTGGAATGTCTTTTGTGGACATATGGCTTTTATTGGTCCTCGTCCCGAACGGAAATATTTCATAGATCAGATAATGGAACACGATGCTCGTTACGTATTTTTGTATCAGATACGACCGGGCGTAACTTCGTATGCTACGCTATACAATGGGTACACAGATACGATGGATAAAATGTTACGTCGTCTCCGATATGATTTGTTTTATTTGCAACATCGCTCATGGTGGTTTGATTTTAAGATTTTGGTGAAGACATTTATAAATATTTGTTTTGGCAAGAAGTTTTGAGTAGTGAAATTTGAGACTTTTATCTCTTTGATTTTAGTAGATAAAAAAGTTGTTTCAACAGAAGATGAGTTGAATATTACTGATCCTCCTTATAAAATAGAATTAGAAACAGGTATTTTAATAAACCCTTTTATTCTACCTAAAAAATATAGGGGAAAGTTGTCACTCCTTTTTATGAAAATGTTATGAAAGAAGAGATTGCATTATTATGATAGATGAAGAATTGTTAAGTAATAGGTCAATCTGATATTTTTTCGTAGTTTTGTGAAAAAGATAATTGATATGGAAGATTTGCAAAGGTTATATCCCATCGGAATACAGACATTTTCGGAAATTCGGGAGAGAAATTACCTCTATATAGATAAGACAGAATACGTTTACCGGATGACGCATTCCTCCTCTAAATATATGTTTTTGAGTCGTCCGCGTCGTTTCGGGAAATCACTGCTTACTTCTACGTTACATAGCTATTTTTCCGGTCGTGAAGATTTGTTCCGTGGGTTGGCGATGGAGAAACTGGAGAAAGAATGGATACAGTATCCGGTTCTACACTTCGACATGAGTATGGCAAAGCATGTGGATAAGGATAGCTTGGTGAACCTTTTAGGCTTCATGCTTGCAGAATACGAACGTACATTGGGAATTGACGCAGCAGGTACGGACCCTAATTTGCGTTTAACTAATTTGATAAAACGTTCTTATGAGCAGACTGGCAGAAAGGTCGTGGTCCTTATTGATGAATATGACGCTCCTTTGCTGGATGTGGTACACGAACGGGAGAACTTGGGTGTATTGCGTGACGTTATGCGTAACTTTTACAGTCCGTTGAAAGCTTGTGATCCTTATTTGCGCTATATATTTCTTACAGGTATCACTAAATTCTCACAACTCAGTATTTTTAGTGAACTCAATAACATCAAAAATATCAGCATGGATGAGCCTTATGCTGCTATTTGTGGTATAACGGGGAATGAGATACTTACTCAGATGAAAAAGGATGTGGATAGGCTGGCTGTCAAATTGAATATTACTGCGGAGGAAGTATTGTTTAAGTTGAAAGAGAATTATGACGGCTATCATTTCACTTATCCGTCACCTGATATTTACAATCCGTTCAGTTTACTCAATGCTTTTGCGGATGGAAAATTTAATTCTTATTGGTTTGGTAGCGGCACTCCTACCTATTTGATAAAGATGCTGGATAAATTTGATGTAGCACCTTCTGAAATTGGGGCGAAAACGGCTACAGCAGAAGATTTTGATGCACCGACAGAAACGATGACAAATATCACTCCATTACTGTATCAGAGCGGATATATCACTATTAAAGGGTATGATGAGGAACTGAATCTTTATACGCTTGATATTCCCAATAAGGAAGTAAGAATAGGATTAATGAAAAGCTTGTTGCCTCATTATGTATCTTCGCCTACAGAAAAAACGAATACCATGGTGGCTTATCTTTCCCGTGATATTCGGAATGGTGATATGGATGCGGCATTACGTCGCTTACAGGAATTCTTATCCACCATTCCCCAGTGTGATAATACGAAATACGAAGGTCATTATCAGCAGATATTCTATATCATATTCAGCCTGTTGGGTTTCTATGTAGATGTTGAAGTACGTACTCCGCGTGGACGGGTGGATATGGTGCTTCGTACTAAAACTACGTTGTATACCTTTGAACTGAAACTGGATAAGAATGCGACTGTCGCCATGGAGCAGATTAACCTGAAGAATTATCCCGAACGTTTTGCTCTGTGCGGATTGCCGATAGTGAAGGTAGCGGTCAACTTTGATAGTGAGAGTTGTACATTGGGAGATTGGAAGATTGAAAAAGTATAAAAATGTAGAATGCAAAAAAACGCAGATGGTAAAATAATAAAAGATTTGTCCCGGCAGTTTGTGGTCGGGACAAATCATTGAAGAGCTTGATAGTTGTGATTGATTTTACTAACCTACAATTCCCTGTATTCTTCTACGCAAGGGTAACACGGACATTCCTTCATCGGATTTAAATCATGATGTCCTACAATCAACGCTTCTGGAAATTTTTTCTTTAGCTCACGGAGTAGAGCTAACAGCGCCCCTCGTTGCGCCAGCGTACGTGTGTCTTTCGCTTGTCCTTCCGCATCCAGTCCTCCTTCGTAACAGATTCCTATGGAATGTGCGTTATGATTCCGGCAATGTGCTCCGATCTTCTCTAACGGTCGTCCCGGATGTATTTCCCCATCACGTGTGATGTAGAAATGGTAATCGATGTCACGGAATCCCCGATGTCGGATATGATCCTGCCGGCAAGCCTCCGCCGAGAGGGATTTTCCCTCCGGCGTGGCACTGCAATGAATGATAATCAGTGTGATGGTCCGCATAAGTTTACATACAGCTTTGTACTCCTATTAAACCACCTACGGCAGTAGCGACAGTGATGATTACTTTGATAATGAAACTCCATACGGATCGTGATGATGAATTACTCATAGCTTTTGGTTTTAAATGAAAAAAATATTGATTTTTAATGAGTCTTTAGCTGGGATAAGCTAAAGACTTTGGCAGGGTTCAGATTACGAATTAAACAGTCGGGTCCGGTGCCTCTTCGTCTCCTTCGTCCGGATTAGGTTTCGGATCAGGGGTATTGCCTGAACCGGAGCCTCCTCCTCCGGGCGTTGTCGGTTTCTGATACTCTGCCTGTTGTTTCAGCTGGCTGTCGAGTTTCAGGTTGGTTGTCGATAAGTTTCCTGTGGCACGTGCTTTGAGTCGCATACCTGTGATGTTCTTCTCCAATGAGAACTCTTCCAGTGTTTCGGCAGCCTTGCTTCGGATTCCTACACCGAAGATGGCTAGATCATCAATTTTCACACTTTTGCCGTCGAGCAGCAGTTCCTTGATGCAGTCCACCATATCAGTAAGCACGCCTTTGATCACCCCACTAGAATACGGTGAATTGTGCTTTGACATATGTTCGGCAAGTTTGGAAAGATCGAAAGTCTCGTCGCTTACCGCCCGGGCGAACCACTTGCCCGCATTCAAGCCTTTCTTTTGCTGGTTCTGATAGATTTTGTAACGAATCATAAAATAATAATTTTAAAGAGTTAAACATACTTTCGTGAGGATTTCTCCCTTTCGATGACACAAAGATAGCATACTGTAACTCGGAAAAATCGGTTGTGTACAGTGACAGTCGGTAATGTGCAATTGTTGTCAGTTATAGTCTGTTATTCCCTGGTAAAACGTAGGTAATGTGAATATATTTTGTTACTTTTGTGACTGTAAAACAGAAACTTATTTGTCATGATAGAATTCAAAATACGTGCTTACGGTCGTATGGAACTGGCACAGCTTTATTCTCCCGAACTTACGGGCATTGCCGCTTACCGCAAAATGAATAAATGGATTGTCCGCTGTCCCGGTCTTCAGGAACGCCTGTCCGATTTAGGCTATCAGCCGCAGCACCGTTCTTACACTCCGTTGGAGGTAAGGGCAATCGTGGATGCGTTGGGCGAACCATGAGCAGGTAATAAGTATTAGGTAACAGGTAATAAGTGTTGTAGACTGCGAGGGCGTTTTGTATTGGCTAAAGCTATGCTTTACGACTTCTAAAGCATAGCTTTATGGTATCTAAAGCGGTGCTTTAGCTTCTACAAAACGTTATATCCCTATGACACAAAGTTATCAACCGATGCAAAAATGCACTTTTACGGGGCATCCCTAACACACGCACACACGTGCGCGTACGTAAGTCCCCTTTTCTTTCATGGCAAAGAGTCCCTTTTTTACGAGACGTCTCAGCCAGGAGAGTGCAGTGTTGGGTTTGATTCCCATAGCTGTAGCCTGTTCCGTCAACTGTGTACGGGTGAACTCGTCACCCAGCGCATCGAAGAAGGCGTCACGGTCGGCATTGGCCCTGTGTGGGATTTCCGAAGATGGAAGGAAAGATAATATATGCGTGGCATGCCGATAGAGAGGCTTTACAAGCCCAAGAACAGCTTTAAAGTCTTCAGGAGTGATAGTTATATCCCAACGGGTAATAATGCCGTCCTTGACGTTATCTGTGGGAATTTCCTTGTCCGGAACGGGAGCGTATCTGTCAGAACTCTTAAGCTGATAGGGTTGGGGGATTTCCAACACCCGCAACATGGCTATCGTTGACATGATGCGGCAGATATTGACAGCCAGACGGGCTATGAAACTTCTCATTTCGTTGCCATTGGCAATGTCCGAACGGAAAAACAAATCGGAGAAGAGAGCGTTGAATTCCTTTTTCTGCTCGTCGGTGAGGCGAAGCGTATGGATGCCGTGTTCTTTCAGTATATCCAGCTTTAGTTGCCAATCCCTGCCTATGGACCTGAAGATTTCGTCCAGATCTATCTCTCCGCACGCAAACTGGTCAGCCCATGTATAGATGCCGTGCATGTAGTAGAACAGTTGGCGGGAGAAAAGTCCGTTCTCTGCCGACGGGATGAGGGCTCTCACCTGTGCGGGTGTCCCCGAAAGCAGGACGGCAAGAAAGATTCTCTTTACTTCCCGGTATTCCTGATCGGTACGTCGGTTGTAGGACAGTCTGTCATGGTCGAAGGCTTTGCGAAGCGTGTCGCTCCAATGCCCGTATTCGGAACTGATGGCGGAGGCGATGGTGTCCGCTTCGGTTTCGCAGATGAGTCCTGTTCCGTTGGCGTCCATGATATTTTGCAGAATACCGGTGCCGCTGTTATTGCCCGAGATAAGAAACATTTTGTTGGGAGGCATCTGAGGTGCTTCTGTATTGACATGCTCTTTGCCCAGCAACTCATAGTTTTTCTTTTCTTTCCGGTAGGCTTTCATTTCTTCGTCCACTTGTTGGCGAATTTTGTCATGAATAGGTTCTACGAGCAGGCGGATAAGTGAAAGTCCGCTTTTACCCGAAGCAGGAGGGGCTACAAAGAAGGTTTGCAGACAAGGAGACTGGTATTTTCCGGAATAGGAACATCTCACATAGCGTTCCATCGTAGCTCCTAGTGCGGTCAGTGCTCCGAGCAAGAGTATGTCCCGTTGTGTAGGAGAGGTGGCATAGCTCAGAATGAGCATCAGGATTTTAGGCCAGTCTGCTTCGGGGAAAGTAGGCAGCGGTTGTAGAGGATCACTGTCTGTCGAGAGTTCTTCGGAAGCGTTGGCGTTTTCGTCGTTGTCGTTTTCTTCCTCTTCCTCCTTATTATACGCGCGCCTGTGTGTGGAGAAATTGTAGGGTGCATTTAGTGCATTTTCTGCATTTTTTCGGCTGTTCATAACTTCCTCCCGGCAGATTTTCACTCCTGTCGATTCTGCGAGATGAAAAGCCGTTCCCAGATGTATTTCTCCATGCTGCTTCATGAGGGCGTTGGAGAACATTCGTTCGGCATGCTCGCGCTGATATTTGGCGGATATCCGGCACAGGCGGTGAAAAAACTCACGTCCTGCTTCGCCACAGTCTGTTGCGATGGCGAATGCTAATTGTACGTACTCGGCGTAAGAGGGTGCAATGTCGGCACCTGCCGTTTCGACTGCCTCAGTGATGAGGCGTAAAGATTCAATATTGGTCATTTTTTTAGAATTGACAATTGACAAATGATAATTGACAATTGAAGTTGATCATTCGTGATTATAATTTAATACTCTCTGAATAGTGCTTGTGGGTCGTGGCTGAGGAAACAGGCTCTTACGATGTCTTTGCCGGAGGTGTCTACGGCTTTTGGCGGAGTTTCTGTGGAGTCGTCCATTTCTGATCCGTAGGTTATTTCTATGTATTGCATTGCCCAGTTTATGCTTTCTTTTACGTTCCGTGTCTGATCGTCTGCGTAGAGTTTGCTATAAGGTACGAATGCTTTCACGCCCCGGCCGCTGGGACTGATGAATGTAAGTATGGGGCAGAGGAAAAGGTCGTCGAACAGTGTACGACGCATTTCCACGGCTTTCTGATAGGAATCGAGGTTATCTATATCTACCACTATGAGCCCGGAAGGCGATGCGAAGAATTTACTACTCCGGCGGATGAATGTGCCGCATGGGGTTACGTAGGGGAGTAAAGAGGCTTTTGCCATTCGCAGGTCTCCGGCACCGCGTACTTGTTCGGTCAGTGCTTTGAGGTTTTCGTTGCAGGTGATCATCTGATATACCTGTTCGACCGAAACTTCGCAGAAGGGAGTGAGTGTGGCGGGTGTAACGGTTTGTCCTTGTTCGTTCCTGATGGGAGCAATCGGGGGCATGAAATAAGACATTCTGAAATTGTTTGTCATAACATTTATCGTTAATTCTTTTAATAATGCGGTTCTGTTTTTGAAACGCAGCGCAAAATTAGGACAAAGTGATATAACGGCAGTTCGGACATATCCGAACTAATGTGAATATTTTTATAACAACTAAATTATTATTAACGTTTAAAACAAGAAAAAATGAAAAAAGAGTATCATCATTTTGCATTCGGCCTTTTTATCGAAGAGGTACTTAAATGTGAGAAAGTGGTTGTTTCAGCCATGTGTCAAGCTATAGGCATGAGTAAGGAAACTTACGAAATGCTAAAAAAAGGGATGATAAGTGTTTGAACTATTACGAGCGTATATTTAATTTTTACTATGATACGCTCACAGAAGAGGAGTTTCTGGAGAAAATGCATGAGTGGTCACTGCGGTATATCCGGTATAGGAAGAGACGGGAGGAAGAAAAAGAATCCGCACGGAAACTCTCGGATCAATAGCGGATTATTCGGCTATTGATAACAGTCAGGCACGGATTTTGCGGAACTACACGGTTTTTAATTACTCAACTCTTAAAACCGTGTAATCCGCGAAATTCGTGCCTAAATGATAAACTTTTATTACCTTATTTCTTCTCCGGTAGTGTAACGGAGAAGTGAGGGTTAGGCGTGTGCTGTGCAAAGATAACGGCCTTCATCTTTTCTACAATCTCCGGATGCTGGTCGGCCACATTGTTGTCTTCATGAATGTCCGTTGCCAGATTATAAAGGAAAGGTATCCCTTTCTTTACCACCATCTTCCAGTCTCCCATGCGTACGCCAATCTGATTTGTTTCATTAAATTCCCAGTAAAGGAAGTCATGTTCCTTCTGCTTTTTCTTTCCCAGCAATGTCGGGGCGAAGGAAATGCCGTCGAAGTAATCTACTTCTTTGTCTTTGTTCGCATATTTCTTTACGTAATTCTTTTCGCCGATGATCTCGCAGAAAGTAGGCATCAGGTCGTAGAAAGCGCAGATGTGGTCGTTTACTGTACCTGCAGGTACACGTCCCGGCCAGCGGGCGATAAATGGGATACGGATACCTCCTTCATAGCATTGGCGTTTCAAGCCACGCAGTTTACCGTCTCTGCCGAAGAATGTAGGATCAGCTCCGCCTTCTTCGTGAGGGCCGTTGTCGCTGGAGAAAATGACCAGTGTATTCTCGTCCAGTCCTTTCTCTTTCAGCTTTTTCAGTACTTCTCCGACGTAGTAGTCCAGTCGGGTAATCATTCCTGCAAATTGTGCGTGTACATGCGTGATCGCGTTGTATCGCGATCCTTCGCTGCCTTTGTAGCTCTTGTCAGGATTGAATTTCTCTTTATATTCATTTAAGATAGAGTCTTCCGGCTGAACCAGTTCCGCATGGGGCAGGGTATAAGTCAGCACTCCGAAGAACGGTTGTTTGCCGTCCTGCTCATCCAGCCATTCCATTGCTTTCTGGTGAATCATATCCGCCGAATATTGCGGGCGTTTTTGATAATCGGCACCGTACATCGGATACTTGATGTTCTCGTCCATAATGACACGTACTACGCCTGTGTCGCCTAATGCTTTGCTGTAGCGATTGAGGAAATTAGGGTAGTAAAGGTGGGCCTGGAACTGACAGATGTAGCCGAAATATTCGTCTATCCCGCGTTTGTCCGGAGTGGAGCAGGAACCTTCATAACCTCCCGCCCATTTGCCGAACATACCGGTGGTATATCCGTTCTCTTTCATTATCTCGGGCAGGATAACGTGATCGGGGTCATAAGGATGCTGACCGACTACTGCATACTCCTTGTTGTTGCCATACATTACTGTGGGGGCGTTCGTCCAATATTCCTTGTTGCCCCGTACTTCGCAATGTCCTGTATGCTGCCCTGTCATAAATGAAGCTCGGGAAGGAGCACTGACGGGACTTCCTGCGTATGCCTGTGTGAAGCGCATACCCTCGCTTGCCATCGCATCCAGATGGGGGGTGCGGATGAATGGCTGACCGTAGCATCCCAGATCGCCATATCCCATGTCATCGCAGAGGATGAAGAGGATATTCGGCTTTGTGTTGTTTTTCTGTCCGCTGGCAGACAGACTGGAAAGAATAAGCGTACCGCTTACTAAAGAAAATAATTTGTAGTTCATAAAAATAATGTGTTAAGAAATTTATATATTAGGGGTTTTATTGATTAATTGTTTTTGATGTCTCTCTCTTATGTTTCTCTTTATATTGAGTCGGTGTTTCGCCCGTGTACTGCTTGAAAGTCGTGCTGAAATAACGGGAAGTAGTGAATCCCACTTTCTCCGCAATTTCCGTAAATGACATTTCCGTGCCGGTGATCAGTAGAATTGCCTGCTCCATCCGGAACTTATTGATATAGTCATTGGCTCCCATGTCCGTCAGTGCCTTCAGTTTGTTGTAAAGAGAGGCCCGGCTCATGCCGATTTCTTTGCATATAAAAGGAATATCCAATCGGCTACTGTCCAGATTCTCTTGAATGATCTTGTTCAGTTTGAGCAGGAACGTTTCATCTGCCTGGCTGAAGGTGCTTTCTTCCGGAGCGGGGATCAGTCCTGCGTTCAGATATCTCTTCTTGGTATGTTCACGGTTTTTTAGTCGGTTACGGATCAGTTCCATCAGCATTTCCACTTCGAACGGTTTGGTCAGATAGGCGTCCGCACCGTTTTTGTAGCCGCTCATCTGACTTTGTTTGTCGTCTCTTGCCGTCAGCAGGATAACGGGGATGTGACTGATCGCAATGTCTTCCTTTATGTTTTTGCAAAGCTCATATCCGTTCATGCGGGGCATCATGACGTCACTTACGATGATGTCGGGAGTATGGCTTTTGATAAGCTGAAGTGCCTCTACACCATCAGAGGCAGTCAATATACGTTTGAAGTATTCTCCCAGTGCTTTCTTTAAGAAGTCCGTCAGGTCGGGATTGTCGTCTACCACCAGAATGCTGTAGGGAGCGGTGGCGAAGCTGTCTTCCTCTTGTGACTGCTTGCTGCTGTCGTCGCTCATCAATTCATTCAGATACGCTTTGGGCTGGCAGATGATCTCTTCCGATTCCAGTTTCAGCGGTAGTTCGAAGAAGAAGGTGGCTCCCGATTCCGAATTGTCCCGTGCGCCGATGGAGCCGCCGTGCAGTTCCACCAGAATCTTGGAGTAAGACAAGCCGATGCCCGTTCCGCTCTGTTCGCCCATGCCCTGATAAAAACGGGTGAAGAGCTTCTGTGTATCTACCTGCTGCAATCCGCAACCTTGGTCGGTAATGGAGATGCGTACTCTTTTTTCTTCGGGCAGCAGTTCTGAAGTGATGGTGATTTCCGTGTCTTGCGGGCTGTGTTTCAGTGCATTGATCAGCAGATTACTCAGAATGATTTCACATTTGTCCTTATCGAAACTCACTATTTTGATGCGTGGATCGAGCCGGTAATGAATCTGTATATTCTTTGCTTCCCCTTCGCTGACGAAATCTTGCGATACATGTTCGATCCATTCGTTGAGCGGGTGAGGCTGTATGAGCAGTTTGCTTTCTCCCACTTCCATCTTGCGCACATCGAGCACCATGTTGATCAGATTCTTCATTCGTTGAGACTGCCGGTAAATCGCTTTCAGCGGCAGGTATTGGGTATCTGCCGGGGATAAGGACTTCAATATGCGGCTGAGCGGAGCGTGGATCAGTGTCAGTGGAGTACGCAGTTCGTGGCTGATATTGATCAGGAAACGTACTTTTTCTTCGTACACCTGTTGCTCGTGCTCCTTCATGGCCCATTTCAACTTATCTTCTTTTCGTTTCAGTGTTCTCCGGAAAGTTTCGACAATCATTCCGGTTACTAACAAGGCACAGCCCAGCGTGAACCACCATGTGCGGTACCAGGGAGGGAGTACGGTCAGTTCCAGTATCTGCTGACTGGGAATCCAGCTGCCGTCCTTTGCTGTGCAGGAAGCCATAATCTGATAATCGCCGGGCGGAAGCGAGCGGATGACCAGTTCCGGGTTGTACGATTCGATCTGCTGGTCGTTCAGCCCTTCTATCTGATACCGATACACTTTCTGCCGGAAGATATCCTCTTCTTTGGACATGATACGGATACTTATATTACTGTTCCAGGGAACGGAAATTCCGGTCGGGTCACCGCACAGTTCATTGTTGACGGATTCTCCGTTGACGATGACATCCGATAATTGCAGTTTGGGCAGCTCGGAAGTAGCCGGCGGCAGATTGCTGTTGATATGCAGCAGTCCTTTGACGCCGCCCATGTAGACATCTCCGTGGCTGCTCAGCAGACGGGGTTTGGAAAGATATTCGTTTTGAATGGCACCATCCGATTCGCCGAACAGTACGAATTTCTTTTCTTTGATGAGCCATGCGAAAAGCATGTCATTCGTTCCGAACCATACTTTTCCCTGCTGGTCGCACACGATGAGCGTTACTTCCGTGAATAGCGTGGTGGTAAAGGGAGTACGTACTTTGGTAGCGGGATTATAGTGGATCAGTCCGTAGTTGCTCCCTATCCAGAAGTCTCCGTATTCGTCACGCGCAACGGAATTGATGACCGTATCGTTGAAGCAACGGAACAGAGACGTCAGGCGGTTGTTCCGTTTGTCCAGTTGGTAGATACGTTTCGTATCGTTGAGATAGGTATAGTTTTCGTGATTGGTGATGGGCAGAAGAGCGCCGATGATGTCCTGTCCCTCCTGTTCGGTGGCAATCCGGAAAGTGCGTTTGTTCAGGTCGTATTGATAGACGTGGTCGCCGAGCAGCAGCACGTTGTCGGGGCTGTTTTGATATAGGTTGACCGCTTTTCCCCGATTGCAGAGGCGGGTGGTCGTTTCGTCGTCAATGATTGTGAACGGTTGTTTCTCTCCGGTAGACGGATTGAAGACGAACACTCCCTGTGAGAAGAGCGAGATCAGTAGTTTGTCGGGAGTGAACTGACAGATAGATGCCACTTTGTCTTCCCACGTAGAGAGATAATGGGTGAACTTCTCCGTGAGAGGATTGAAAAGGTTGACTCCGCCTCCGTCTGTTCCGATCCATATTTTATCGTCGGACTGCTGATAGAGGCTGAGGATGGTGTTGTTGCTCAGTCCACGGTCGTTGCCGGGCACTACGTCCGTGTAGGTCACCATTGACACTTCGCGGATGCTGATCAGTCCGTTCCGGATACTTCCTGCCCATATATTGTTGTTACGGTCGTTGTAGAGGCTGAGGATGGAGTTGGCGGGGAGCGAATAGTTGTCTCTGCCGGGGATGTGTTCCAGCAGGGAAAGCTGTCCGGTTTCCGGTTCGAGGATGTTGATACCGCCTCCGTCCGTTCCGATCCATAGTTTGTTCTCCCGTTCGGCAAGGCTGAGTATGACATTGTTGCTCAGCGAGGAGTTGCGGGTGGTGTATGATGCCAGTTGTTTTCCGTTCCGGTCGAAACAGTAGAGCCCGTTATTGTAGGGGGCAATCCATATCCGGTTCTTCGAGTCGATGATCATGCTCATAATCTCCTTTCCGCAGTCGAAAGGCGGGCGGCTGTATGCTCCGGTTTTCAGGTTGAGCAGGAGTAGCCCTTGCCAGCGGCTGCAACAGAGTACAGTTTCTTCATCCCAAAGGCTGAGTATCGTGATATTGAAGTTTCTGAAATCCGGTGTCTGGTCGAATTCCTGCAGCAGGCGGAAAGAACCGTCCCGGTAGCTGTAAAAGTAAATTTTGTTTTTGGCTCCGAATAATAACCCCTCTGGGGTAGGGCAGGTGGAATATGCGGTGATGTTCTTTCCTTTTTCGTCGGTTGGCAGGTAGAAGTCGTCACTTTGCCGTTGGTAGCGTGCCACCCCTTTATCAGTCAAGATCCAGATATTGTATTGTTCGTCTTCTGCAATCTGAAGGACGAGGTCGTGAGGCAACGAATGCGGATCGTCTGCATGATGGATGTATTTCTTCAGTTCGTGGCCGTCAAACCGTCCCAGACCGGAGCGGGTGCCTATCCACACGAATCCCTGTTCATCCGTAAGGATACACCGGACGGTGGAAGGTAGTCCTTCTTTCAGAGAAATCTGCTTGTAATAGTAATGCCCCGCCTGTAAAGGAAGGACACCGGCCATTTGTGTGATAAATGCGATGCATAGGACGATATAGAGTCTTGCTTTCATTGAATTAGGTCGAGTAAACAGAAGCAAAGATAATACATTCGGATGAATATTGAATAAAATGATATAGAGTTTTGAGCAAAGATGATATTAATTTATCTATAATCTTTATCTTTGCTCGAAAATGTACGACTATGATTACCGAAGAACTACAGAAACTATATCAGGAATATACGGGAGTTCCCGTAGAGAATATAACAGAATTACCATCTTCCGGTTCCAACCGCCGCTACTTCCGGCTGACAGGTGCGAAAACCCTGATCGGCGTATGTGGCACGTCTGTCGAGGAGAATGATGCTTTCCTTTATATGGCAGCCCATTTCCGCAAGTCCGGCCTGCCTGTACCCGAAGTTCATATCGTTTCCGAAAATAAGAGTTACTATCTTCAGGAGGATTTGGGAGATACCCTTTTGTTTCATGCAATCGAGAAAGGACGTGCTACCAGCGTATTTTCCGAAGAGGAAAAAGAGTTGCTCCGCAAGACGGTCCGTTTGCTTCCTGCCATACAGTTTGCCGGAGCCGACGGCTTCGACTTTTCCCGTTGTTATCCGCAGCCGGAGTTCAATCAGCGTTCTATCCTTTGGGATTTGAATTACTTCAAATATTGTTTCCTTAAGGCTACCGGCATGGAATTTCAGGAAGATAAACTGGAGGACGACTTTCAGAAGATGAGTGATGTGCTGCTGCGCAGTTCTTCCGCTACTTTTATGTACCGCGATTTTCAGAGCCGCAATGTGATGATCAAAGACGGTGAGCCGTGGTTTATCGACTTTCAGGGCGGACGAAAAGGGCCGTTCTATTATGATGTCGCTTCTTTCCTGTGGCAGGCAAAGGCGAAGTATCCCGATAGTCTCCGTCAGGAATTGCTGAAGGAGTATATCGATGCCCTGCGCAAATATCAGCCTATCGACGAGCCCTATTTCTATAGTCAGCTTCGTCATTTTGTTCTTTTCCGCACGTTGCAAGTGCTCGGAGCTTACGGTTTCAGGGGGTATTTTGAGAAGAAACCTCATTTTATCCAGAGTGTTCCTTTTGCTATCCAGAACCTGCGTGACTTGCTCAAAGAGGCGTACCCTGAATACCCGTATCTTTGCAATGTGCTACGCGAACTTACCGAACTCAAGCAATTCACCGACGATCTCAAGAAACGGCAGCTTACCGTCAAAGTGATGAGTTTTGCTTATAAGAAAGGGATTCCCGATGATCCTACCGGTAATGGCGGCGGTTATGTCTTTGACTGCCGTGCCGTGAATAATCCCGGTAAGTACGAACGCTACAAACCTTTCACGGGACTGGACGAACCGGTGATCAGTTTTCTCGAAGAAGATGGTGAAATTCTCCGTTTCCTCGACTCTGTCTATGCGTTGGTAGATGCTTCGGTGAAGCGATATATGGAACGTGGCTTCAGTAATTTGTCCGTTTGCTTCGGCTGTACCGGAGGACAGCATCGTTCGGTTTATTCGGCGCAGCATCTGGCAGAGCACCTGAACCGCAAATTTGGCGTGAAAGTGGAGCTGGTGCACCGCGAACAGAATATAGAACGTACTTTTGAGGCAACTGTGTAATGAAAGCAATGATATTTGCAGCCGGGTTGGGTAGCCGGCTGAAACCACTGACCGATACGATGCCCAAAGCCCTTGTTCCCGTGGCCGGACGTCCAATGCTGGAGCATGTGATTTTGAAACTGAAAGCTTCCGGTTTTACCGAAATAGTGATTAATATCCATCATTTCGGTGAGCAGATTATTGATTTTCTGAAAGCTAACAATGATTTCGGACTGACGTTGCATATTTCCGACGAACGGGACCTGCTGCTCGATACGGGGGGAGGAATCAGAAAAGCCCGTCGATTCTTTGAAAATTCCGATGAACCCTTCCTTGTGCATAATGTGGATATTCTTTCGGATATGAATCTGAAAGAACTGTATGACTTTCATTTGCGGAACGGAAGTGTAGCCACCTTGCTCGCCAGCCGGCGTAAAACTTCCCGTTATCTGCTTTTTGATGCGGAACAAAGATTGTGCGGATGGATCAACAAAGATACGGGACAGGTGAGGCCCGAAGGTTTCCTATATGATGAGTCGCTGTATAGAGAGTATGCCTTTAGCGGTATCCATGTTTTTTCGCCTGCTGTCTTCCAGTTGATGGAAGTGCCGTGCTGGGAAGGCAAGTTCTCTATTATGGACTTTTATCTGGCTACCTGCGGGCAAACGGATTATTGCGGTTATCTTACGGAAAAGCTGGAACTGATTGATATCGGCAAGCCGGAGACGTTGGCACGGGCGGAAGAGTTTTTAAGAGAGAATATAGTATCATGAGTATATTCGGGTAATTAGAGTTAATGAAAGGCGGAGATATTCGGAAACGGATATTGCCGCCTTTCTTTTTTTGTCTCGAAAGTTGTCTGATAATGTCTGTTGACCTCGAAAAATGCGATAAAATGGACTATTTTAGACATTTTTGGAAGAATCATAGCCAAAATCGAACATCTTAAATCTTAGATATAACCTAAATTTGTGGCAGTGAATGTCAGGAAAGACTTCGCTACTTATATAAAAGGTAATCTTAATTAATAAACTTATGAGAAGCAAATTCCTATTTCTTTGTCTCTTCCTTTTTGGAATGTTGACAGCTTGCAAAGACACAAAATGGGTAGATGTTCCTACCGGTACTCCTCCCGAAGGTTCAGTTACGGGAAAACCGGGCGAAACTGAAGAACCCGATGATCCTGATCCTACAGATAAAACATTTATCAACTGTTCTTATATCCGTGGTGATTTTTTTGAAACGAATCGAATTTCGGGAGCAAGTATGGGTGCTTGCAACGATTTGATTTATCTGACGGCACGTCCTTATGCTGACGGTGATTTGACTTTTGACTTACCCGTGAATGATGCAACACTTACAGGGGCAGCAACGTATGCTGCTTCTTATAATGGACGCAACGGAGTACTCAAATTGGATGGTACCGGCAAGATGAACGCCGGCGACGGTCTGTTGCATTCACCGGACGGAGCATTCAAGAAATTCACATTCGGTACTTATATATATGTCAGCGAGTGGGTGGACGGAGCTTGCTTGTTTAAAAAGGTAGACGGCGGTTCTGTTGTCATCGCTTTCCAGTTGGGAGCAACGGAAGGTAATCTGAAACTGACTGTCGGAAGTGCTACGGCCACAGTGACGAATAGCGCATTGAAATCAGGAGCATGGCATTATGTAGCGGTGACTTATGATGGTGGCGCTGCCAAGTTATATATAGATACGAACAATACTGCCACTGACTTTACAGGCTCTCTGCCTGCTTCGGTTCCTAATACCCGTGCTGACTTTGTGATGGGAGAGAACCTAAAAGGTTATCTGGATGAAACATTTGTGAACAGTCTGCTGATGGGTACATTAGGAAGAAATCCCATCTCTTTTGATAATTGGAATAACACGAAAACACTTGCTTACTGGAAATATGATGACGCTGCAAAACCTGGTAAGGACTCGCATACATGGGCTATTCGTCTGGAGCAGATTCGTACTGCCTTGAATGGACAGGCAGGTGACCGGAAGATACGTTTGGGTATTGCTGGCGGCGAATGGTTGAAAATGGTCGGCAACGCAACTGCCCGTACTAACTTTGCCAATAACGTAAAGAAGGTGATCGAGCAATATAATCTGGATGGTGCGGACCTCGACTTTGAATGGGCTTATTCAGGTACTGATTTATCCAATTACAGTAAAGCCATCGTACAATTGCGTGAAGTATTGGGGAAAGATGTATTTTTGACCGTATCCCTACATCCTGTTTCTTACAAAATAAGTGCGGAAGCTATTGCAGCAGTCGATTTTATCTCGTTGCAATGCTATGGACCTTCAGTAGAACTTTTCTCTATGGAACGTTTCAAATCGGATGGTAAAGCTGCAGTCGATTATGGAATACCTCAGGATAAACTGGTCATGGGAGTACCTTTCTACGGGACTACGGGTACTGCCGGCGAGCAGGCTGCTTATTTTGATCTTGTCGGTAAGGGTAACCTGACTAATACTTCTGCAGACACATGGAGTTATGAAGGAAAGAACTATACGCTCAACAGCCAGAATACGATTCGCCAGAAGACACAATATGTGTGCGAGAATGGTTTTGGAGGAATCATGAGCTGGGACTTGGCTACAGACGTAGACGTGACGCATGAGATGTCTTTGTTGAAAGCAGTGAAAGAAGAGCTTGATTACTATGCCAATCCTACTGTAGAATAAAATAGAATCTTAATTAGTAAATATAATATTATGGAAAAAAAGAAGTTCGTGAGAAAACAAGAACGCTTTGTTCTGTTTCTGATGCTCCTGTTATTATTTCCTCTGGGTGCGTTGGCACAACAAAAATTGATAAAGGGACAGGTGGTAGACGAAATGGGAGAACCTATTATCGGTGCTACAGTCATGGTAAAAGGTGTAACCGGAGGAACGATTACAGATATTGACGGTAATTTCTCTATTCAAGGAAAAGTAGGAAGCACTCTTTCTGTTACATATGTGGGATATGCCCCATTGCAGGTAAAAGTCACTAAACAGGAAGGTAACAGACTGGTGATGAAGGAAGATGCTAAGGTGCTGGATGAAGTTGTGGTGGTAGGTATGGATACACAAAAAAGAAATACCATTACGGCAGCTGTCGCTACATTGAAAGATGACGCGATTGTGAATCGTCCTGTGACGGATGTTACCAGTGCTTTGCAAGGTAATATAGCCGGTTTGAACTTTGCTTCGGATGCAGTAGGCGGTGGTGTCGGTGGTGAAATCGGTGCCGATATTAAATTCAGTATTCGCGGTATCGGTTCTATTAACGGTGGCGAGCCTTATGTATTGGTGGATGGAGTGGAGCAGAGCATGCAGAATGTGAACCCGGCCGATATTGCCAGTATCAGTGTACTGAAAGATGCTTCTGCTTCTGCTGTATATGGTGCGCGTGCTGCTTATGGTGTGGTTCTAGTAACAACGAAGAGCGGTAAAAAAGAAAGAGCCAGTGTTACTTATCGTGGCACGGTAGGTTTCAGTGCACCTATCAATATGCCTAAAATGATGAATGCGTTGGAATACGCTGCGTATAATAACCAACAGTATGATAATGGAGGAGCTTCATCCGGTTTGCAAAAGATTTCGGATAAGACAATTGAGAAGATTAAGGGATTTATGCAGAATCCTTATTCGGCTGAGTTCCCGGGGATTGAAGCGAATACCACCGGTGATGACTGGGCAGGTGCTTATTATAATCAATACGGTAATACAGACTGGTTTGAATATTATTTCAAAGACAAATCTGTCCGCCATTCTCACAATTTGAGCGTGCAGGGAGGTTCTGATAAAGTAAACTATTATATTGGTATGGGATATACCTATCAGGAAGGTTTGCTGGATAAGGTACAGGATGATCTGAGTAAATATAACCTGAATACCAAGTTACAGTTTAAGACAAGTGACTGGCTGCGCTTCAACCTGAATAACAATATTACTTTGCAGATGATCAAACGCCCAATGGCTAATCAGATGATTCTGTATAATAAGATCGGTAGCCACCGTCCGACTCAGGTGACTGAACTACCAGTTGAATCAGAATATAATATACCTAGCTGGAATGAAATGTTGTATCTGAAAAATTCCAATTATCAGAGAAACCGTATTTCGGATGCCTTGTCGTTTTCGGCTACCGTAACTCCTTTGGAAGGTTGGGATATCACCGGAGAAATGAAAATACGTTTTGATGTTGAAAATAATAACCTGAAAATGAAAGATGACCAGAAGTACGAAACTCCTGCAGGCACTTTCAAACCGGGCGATGCTACTAATCAGCGACAAGGATTTGCTTATCCGGGCATTAGCTGGAAAAACATGTATTTCGGCTCTTACACACGTGGTAGCATGTTTAATTATTATCTGTCGCCTAATCTGTCAAGTTCTTATACTCACCAGTGGGGAGATCATTTCTTTAAGGCAATGGCGGGTTACCAGATGGAATTGCAGGAGTATTCGGAAGAATATATGTATAAAGACGGTATGTTGAGTAACGATATTTATTCATTTGATAATGCCAGCGGAAATGTGATAGCAGGTGAAGCCCGTTCACACTGGGCTACGATGGGATTCTATACTCGTCTGAACTGGAACTACAATAATATTTATTTTCTGGAGTTCAGCGGACGTTATGATGGTTCTTCCCGTTTTGCTCCAGGCCACCGTTGGGGATTCTTCCCGTCATTCTCTGCCGGTTATGATATTGCACGCACTCCTTATTTCCAGCAATTGGCACTTCCTGTGTCTCAGTTGAAAGTACGTGTATCTTATGGTCGTCTGGGAAATCAGAATGGTGCAGGCCTATATGATTACATTGCTCAAATGCCGTTGGATGCACAAGGGACCAACGCTTGGCTGCTGCCCGGAATTTCGTCTTCCACGGCGTCCAAAGGAACAATTGCCAAGACTCCGAAAATGATCAGCCCATACATCACCTGGGAGAAAGTGGATAATGCCAACTTAGGTTTTGACTTAATGTTATTAAAAAACCGCTTGTCAATAACTGCCGACTTCTACCAACGTACGACACGTGACATGATTGGTCCGGCAGAGTCTATCCCAAGTATCAGTGGCATTGCTTCGGATGACCGTGCTAAAGTGAACAATGCCACTTTGCGTAACCGTGGTTGGGAACTTTCTGTAAGTTGGAATGATAAACTGAAATGTGGTTTTAGCTATGGAGTCGGTTTCAATGTATTTAACTACAAGGCTGTCGTGACCAAGTATAATAATCCTGAAGGTATCATTTACAATAATCATACAGGTCTGGCTGCCAATAAAGGTTATTATGAAGGTATGGATATTGGTGAAATATGGGGATATCGCGCAGACGATCTTTTCCTGTCGAACCGTGAAATTGATGATTACCTGAGAAATGTAAATCTGACAGCGTTCAAGTCGAATGACCTTTGGCGTCGCGGTGACTTAAAATATATCGATTCCAATGGGGATGGTAGAGTAGACGGTGGTAAAGGTACTTTGGCTGATCACGGAGATTTGCAGATTATTGGTAATACGACTCCCAAATATTCGTTCGGTATCAACTTGAATCTGGGATATAAAGGTTTTGAAGTATCTACATTGTTGCAAGGTGTGGCTAAGAGAGATTTTCCGATTTCCGGAAGTAACTATATGTTTGGTGGAAACAACTACAATTTCAAAGAACATCTCGATTATTTCAGCACAGAGAATCCGAATGGATACTTGCCGCGTCTGACCGGCTGGAAGGATGACAAAGACTTTTTGGTGAATACCGGATATAACACCACACGTTATCTGTTGAACGCTGCTTACATGCGTATGAAGAATCTGACGGTTGCTTATACCTTCAACAAAAAACAACTGAAACATATTGGTATCAGCAATCTGAAAGTATATGTGACTTGCGATAACTTATTCACCGTAACGAAACTGCCGAAACAATTTGATCCGGAAACACTGAATCAGGTGAATATGTCGGCTGGCGGTGATGCTCAAAATACGGCTCCGGGTCTGACTTCTCCTATGAAGCAGAATGGTAACGGTATGGTATACCCGATGAACCGTAACTTCGTATTCGGACTTGATTTCACCTTTTAATTAGAGAATGACGATGAAAAAAATATATGTATTATTAGTGGTTGGGGCAAGTTTCATGATGTCGGCATGTTCGGACTTCCTGGACAGAGAGCCTTTGACAACACCCAATAGTGAGACATTCCTTTCCAATGCAAGTGCCGTGAACAACTATATCAACGGTTTGTATATAGCACTTCCTTCTTTCGGGACTTACGATATGGGAGTTCGTGGAGAAGAGAAGAACAGTGATAATATCGTTGCGGAGGTTTATGACAAACGTCTGAACGGAGAATTGCAGGAAAACGGAGGAGGTACTACGGAATGGCAGAAAGGATATCAGAACCTGCGTAATGTGAATTATTTCTTTGAATACTATAAAGTGCCGGAAACAGAAGAGACGAAAGATGTACTTTCAATGAAAGGTGAGGCTTATTTTTTCCGTGCATACTGGCATTTTTATTTGCTGACCAGATTTGGAAGTATTCCTGTGATGGATAGATTCTGGGACGGCAATGCAACTGTCGGCGGTTTGCAGATTCCTCCGCGTGACCGTTCCGCAGTGGCGCAGTTTATTCTTGACGATCTGAATACAGCTAAGGGATTACTTCACTCGCGTAGCCAGTATAAAGGTTTGAGAGTGTGTAAGGAGGCCGCTATTATTATGGCTATGAGAGTGGCCCTTTATGAAGGTACCTGGGAGAAATATCACAAAGGAACAGACTTTGCCGCTGCTGAAGATAAATCGGCAGACTTACTGGGACAGGTGCTGACACTGGGCGATGAACTGTTTGGTATGGGACTTGCTTTGAACACAAAAGCTACCGATAAGAATGCAGTGAATATAGAAGATGCTTATGCGCATATATTCAACTCGAAAGACCTGTCGGATATGACAGAGGTTGTATTTTGGAAGAAATATTCGATAGCAGATGGTGTGATTCATAATCTGAGCAGTAATCTGGGAGCGGGTTATGTAGATAACAGCGGACCGGCAGGTTTATCTCAGTCGTTGGTTGATAATTACTTGAATGCTGACGGAACACCTATCAATCCTGCTGACGGCATTTTTAAAGATTTCAATTTGACTTTTAAAGGCCGTGACGGACGTTTGCTGGCGACGGTTATGCATTCAAATTGTAAGTTTAAGTCAACCTCACCGGAATCAAAATCGAAAGCGATGCTGGTAGAGGAATATTCGGAAGAGAACAAACAGATAGTTCGTCCCCCTTATCTGACTGAAGGCGGTCCTGCGCGTAATGCTACCGGTTATCACATCCGTATGAGTATCGATACTACATATGTAAGCGGTCAGGGCGAGACGTCTCTTCCGGTGATCCGTTATGCGGAAGCTCTGCTGGCTTATGCGGAAGCTGCGGAAGAATTGGGAAAATGTACTCCTGCTGTTTTGGAAAAAACTTTAAAACCATTGCGAGAGCGCGCTGGGGTGACGTACAAAGACCCGTCTGAAATCGATCCTAATTTCACCGATTTTGGTTATACCATTTCTGCCAATTTGCAGGAAATCCGTAGGGAAAGACGTGCAGAACTAGCTTTGCAAGGTTTTCGTCTTGATGATTTGATGCGTTGGAGAGCTCATAAACTGATTCAGGGAAAACGTGGAACCGGTGCTTATTTTGGTACAGACGGTGTATTGTACAAAGCATTCGATCCTAAAAACGCAGCGGACTTGAAAACGATTCTGACTACAGACGGCTGGCTCGACCCACAGAAGGAACTTCTTCCGAGAGGCTATCAGTTTGATGCTAACCGCGATTACCTGTTGCCGGTACCTCCGAGTGAGATATCGTTGAATCATGAGTTGAAACAGAATCCGGGCTGGCAACGGAAATAGGAGAATGGAACAAGATTCATTTATGATAATTAGATAGATAAAGATATGAAGAACATATTATATAAAATACTTCCGGTATGTTTGTTGACCATCGGTTTGACAGGATGTGAGGATGAGACCAAGTATCGTCCTCTGCCGGAAGCTGTACCTTTGACAATGAGCATCAATGAAAAGGCGTTTGTGATGGGAGAACACTTGAAAGTAGATATTAAAGTGGAACCAGATGCTGATGGTAATGAGGTGGTAGCTAACGAAGATTTCGATATTTACTTTACGGCAAAAGCCGGAACGGAAGATGTAGCGAATGTGTTCGAACCATTTAGTAGTATTGTTACTTTCCCGAAAGGAGAGAAGCAGATTCAGGTGGATTTTCCGGTTAAGACTTCCGGATTAGTTGGTACTACTACGATGGAGTTTGTTGCTTTCGCACGTGGTTATAAGATGGCTAATTCCAGTCAGGGAATCAAGGTATCTGATTATTATCGGATATCCATGTCTCTGGAAAATAATACAGAAAATGTGGTGACAGAAGGCGGTAAGTTTGTATTGGTTGCCAAAGTAGACAAACCGAGTTCTGTGCCACTCGAAGTCACTATTACTCCGAAGGAAGGGGAAGAGGGCAGGTATGACAATCTACCTTCTACTTTAACTATTCCTGCAGGAAGAACTTCGGTCAAAAGTGCTGCTGTGACTATCAAACAGGACTATGAAATGACAGGCGACTTGCAGTTGGTATTGAATCTGAAAAGTAATTCTTCTTCCAATCCGATGACTGCTCCTGCATTGACTATTACCATGACAGACCTGGAATCAATGGCTGATCCTGATTTGTATGATATGACTACTGTATATGAGAATCCGAACATCATGTTTGTTTCTTATGATGATGACTGGTTTACGGGTAAAGAAACAGCTAAGATGGACGAAGGAACAGCACATCCGAATGCCGAATTGGGCAGTCAGTGGAAGTTTGATTATGCTATTGAGTTCCATAAAAATTCAACATCGGGAGATTATCAAAAATTAGGTAATGCAACGGATGCCAATAGAGGAAATGTTTTAAAGATTGATTGGATCAAATACGCAAAAGTTACTGATGAAGGTGAATTGAATATTTGTGTAGGTGTAGAAGGTACTAATTATGGAACAGCAGGAATACATTGCTGTAAGTCTTTAGGGCAGATGTGGGCACAAAATGTTACACGTATATATCCGGGTATGCGTATTGAAATGAAAGTTCGTTTAGGAGGTAATAGAACAGGATTTGTACCGATGATAGAGGTGAAGAATCCAGCAACTGCTACTACATGTAAAGAAGCTAAGCAATCAATCTGTATACTTAAGAATGTTTCCGGCTCTGCAATCACCCAATCGGTGAGGGGAGAGGTTGTCAGTGATGCGAAGAGCGTAGTATCTGCTATTCCTAAAGTAGAAGATTATAATATTTATTGGGTCGAACTAGTCGATGAAAATACAATAAAGTTAGGTATTAATGGTTCTACAACCTTGGAAGTCACAAGGGATATGTTGGATTCATGGCCTTTTACCAAAGCTTCTACAGGAACATCAGTTGGAGCGAAAGGTCTTTATTTAGTAATGCGAATGGACTTGTTCGGAGAAGGTAATAGTGTTTCTTCTGAACTTCCGGCAGGTTGGGATACTGAACTGAAGTCAATTAATCCTGCAAATTATGCAACAGAAGGACCAAGAATGATAATAGACTGGATTCGTTTCTATGTAAATGATAACTATAAACGGGAAGCGAATGAACTTGTGAATAGAGACTATAAAGTCTCAATTCCTGGTAAGTTCTACCAGTTCTATTAATCTGTCATATTGACGAACCGTTTTCAATAGTATGAAATAAGTTCAATGCCGGAAGGCCATCGTGCAACAGCGATTTACTTCCGGCATTTACTGCTAATTCGGGTGGAAATAGAGAATATTGTAAATACATTAGCTATTTGTAGACATACTTTTTACATATCTTCCCTATCTTTGCCATGTAATCTAAATAAATTAATCATTATGGAAAACCTGCAATCAAACTTGTTCTATTCTTTGGCAGGAGTAGCCGCCGTTGCCTCCCTTGCATCTTGTACAAACAAGCAGAAAACGACAGAACAAAAGCCGCTGAACATCGTCTATATTATGACAGACGACCATACAGCCCAGATGATGAGCTGCTATGACACCCGCTACATGGAAACTCCGAATCTTGACCGCATTGCGGCGGATGGTGTACGTTTTACTCAAAGCTTTGTTGCCAATTCATTAAGCGGTCCCAGCCGTGCCTGTATGATTACGGGTAAGCATAGCTGTGCCAATAAATTCTACGATAATACGACTTGCGTATTCGACAGTTCTCAACAGACATTCCCGAAGCTGCTGCAAAAGGTAGGTTATCAGACTGCGCTGGTCGGCAAATGGCATCTGGAAAGTTTGCCATCCGGATTTAATTACTGGCAGATAGTACCCGGACAGGGGGATTACTATAATCCTGCCTTTATTACACAAGATAATGATACCATCCAGAAACACGGATATATCACGAATCTAATTACCGATGATGCTATCGACTGGATGGAAAACAAGCGAGATCCGGAGAAACCGTTCTGCCTGCTGATTCATCACAAGGCGATTCACCGTAACTGGATGGCGGATACATGTAACCTTGCTCTCTACGAGGACAAGACATTCCCGTTGCCGGATAATTTCTTTGACGACTATGAAGGTCGCCCTGCTGCGGCTGCTCAGGAAATGAGTATCGTGAAGGACATGGATATGATTTACGACCTGAAGATGCTTCGTCCGAATGAGAAATCACGCCTGAGATCACTTTATGAAAGATTCCTCGGACGCATGGACGAAGGACAGCGTGCCGCATGGGACAAGTTCTATGCTCCGATTATCGATGATTTCTACAAACAGAATCTGACAGGAAAAGAACTGGCCAACTGGAAGTTCCAGCGTTATATGCGCGACTACATGAAAACCGTGAAGTCTCTTGATGATAACGTAGGACGTGTGCTCGACTATCTGAAGGAAAAAGGGTTGCTGGACAATACACTGGTAGTTTATACTTCCGATCAGGGTTTCTACATGGGCGAACACGGTTGGTTCGACAAGCGTTTCATGTATGAAGAATCTATGCGCACACCACTTATCATGCGTCTGCCGAAAGGTTTCGACCGCAGGGGAGATATCACCGAAATGGTACAGAACATCGACTATGCACCTACTTTCCTTGAACTGGCAGGAGCGGAAATTCCCGCAGATATCCACGGAGTATCACTGCTGCCTCTGTTGAAAGGTGAGCATCCGAAGGACTGGAGAAAGTCTCTGTATTACCACTTCTATGAATATCCTGCCGAACACATGGTGAAACGTCACTATGGCGTACGTACGGAACGCTATAAACTGATTCATTTCTATAATGATATCAACTGGTGGGAACTGTATGATATGCAGGCAGACCCGTCGGAAATGCACAACCTCTACGGTGAGGCTGAGTATGAACCGGTAGTAAAGGAACTGAAAGACGAATTGCTGAAACTACAGGAACAATATAATGATCCCGTCCGCTTTTCTCCGGAAAGGGACAAGGAATAACCCCCGAATAATACAATGACAAGAGCGATTTTAATATTACTGATAGGCTTTCTATCTTCGATAGTAGCCGGATGTAGCGATACTAACTTGACACATGACATACCCTTGGTTCCACGCCCGGCGCAAATAGTGCCGGGCAGCGGGAACTACCTTTTCTCCGGTAAAACGGTATTTGCCGTAGAGAATGAGGAGCAGGCGGAAGTGGCACGCAGCTTTATAGCTTTGTTTACCCGTGCGGCAGGCTTTACTCCGAAGTTGACGGTAGGCGATGCGGAAAAGGGAAATGTTCGTTTCCAGACGGATGCAACCTTGAAAAGTGAGGCATATACGCTGCAAGTGTCTCCGAAAGAAATTATTATCGAAGCATCGGATGCAAAAGGATTCTTTTATGCTTTGCAGACCATTCGCCAGTTGCTTCCGGCATCCATCGAAAAAGAGGAAGTGTCGGATAAAAAAGTAAAATGGAGTATTCCGGCAGTGAGTATTCAGGACGAACCGCGTTTTGGTTACCGTGCGTTATTGCTGGATGCGTCACGCTTCTTTATTCCCAAAGAGAATGTATTGCGCATTATCGATTGTATGGCAATGCTCAAAATAAACACGCTTCACTTTCATCTGACAGATGATAACGGCTGGCGTGTGGAAATCAAGAAATATCCCCGTTTAACGGAAGTAGGTGCATGGAGAGTGGATCGTACGGACCTGCCTTTTCCTGCCCGGCGGAATCCGGAACCCGGAGAACCCACTCCGGTAGGAGGTTTCTACACACAGGAAGAAATAAAGGAAATGGTGGCTTATGCGGCTGAACGTCAGATTGAAGTGGTACCGGAAATCGATATGCCGGCACACAGTAATTCGGCATTGGCAGCTTATCCTCATTTAGCTTGTCCGGTAGTGAAGGAATATATCGGAGTGCTCCCCGGTTTGGGAGGACGAAATTCCGAGATCATCTATTGTGCCGGAAATGACAGTGTCTATGCCTTTCTTCAGGATGTGATGGATGAGATTCTGGAATTGTTCCCTTCCCGATATATCCATATCGGTGGCGATGAAGCCCGTAAAACTTATTGGGAGAAATGCCCGCTGTGTCAGGCACGGATGAAAAAGGAGAAGATTGCCAATGAAGAGGATTTGCAAGGTTATTTCATGAATCGGATGAGCGAATATGTACGTAGCAAAGGGCGCGAGGTGATAGGCTGGGATGAGCTGACGAACAGTAGCTTTTTGCCGGACGATGCCATTATTCTGGGTTGGCAGGGATACGGACAGGCTGCACTGAAGGCTGCCGAGAAGGGACATCGCTTCATCATGACTCCCGCACGCATCATGTACCTGATTCGTTATCAAGGACCGCAGTGGTTTGAGCCGCTGACGTATTTCGGCAATAATACGCTGAAAGATGTGTATGACTATGAGCCGGTTCAGAAAGACTGGAAACCGGAATATGCGGATTTGCTGATGGGCGTACAGGCTTGTATGTGGACAGAGTTCTGTAATAAGCCGGAGGATGTGGATTATTTGGTATTCCCACGCCTGGCGGCATTGGCGGAAGTGGCATGGACACAACCGGAAAAGAAAGACTGGACTTCGTTCCTGGAAGGCATGGATTCGTTTAATGAACATCTCGCAGCCAAAGGGATAGTGTATGCCCGTTCGATGTACAATATACAGCATACCGTGAGACCGGAAGACGGAGCACTGAAAGTAAAACTGGAATGTGTCCGTCCGGATGTGGAAATCCGTTATACAATGGATGGAAGCGAGCCGACCGCCGCTTCACCGCTCTATGAACAACCATTGTTGGTAAAAGAAGCTCAAACAGTCAATGCCGCAACGTTTGCCGATGGACAGCAGATGGGGAAAACACTGACGCTTCCGGTACACTGGAACAAGGCTACGGCAAAACCGTTGCTGGGTAATAAAGTGAATGAAGCCGTCCTGAACAACGGAGTCAGAGGAAGTCTGAAGCAAACGGACTTTGAATGGTGCAGTTGGGGAAGTAGCGACCGTATTTCCTTCACCGTCGATCTGTTGCAAAAGGAGAAAATGAATACGCTGACAATCGGTTGTATCACTAACTATGGAATGGGAGTGCACAAACCGAAATCAATCCGGGTAGCCGTGTCGGACGATAATGCGACTTATCGGGATATCAACGAATTGGAATATACTCCCGAGGAGATATTCCGTGAAGGAACTTTCATCGAAGACCTGTCGATAGATATGAGAGGAACCGTTGCCCGTTATGTGCGGGTTACAACGGAAGGAGCGGGAGAATGTCCGGCAAATCATGTACGTCCCGGACAAGAATCAAGAGTATGTTTCGATGAACTGATCATTGAATAACCAGTCACCAAAAAACAATATAATAATGATGAAATTAAAGAAACGAACGTTTTTAATCTTGATGGCAGCACTGACTGCTACCTTCGCTTCGGCTCAGAAACAGCCTTTGCCGGAGTGGCAGAGCCAGTATGCGGTAGGACTGAATAAACTCGCTCCTCATACCTATGTATGGCCTTACGCCGACGCTTCCGATATTGGAAAGCCGGGAGGATATGAACAGTCTCCTTATTATATGAGTCTGAACGGGAAGTGGAAATTTAACTGGGTGAAGAACCCGGACAACCGTCCGAAGGACTTTTACCAGCCCTCTTATTATACCGGAGGGTGGGCGGATATTAATGTTCCCGGCAACTGGGAACGGCAAGGCTACGGAACAGCTATCTATGTCAACGAAACTTATGAGTTTGACGACAAGATGTTCAACTTCAAGAAGAATCCGCCATTGGTTCCATTTGCTGAGAATGAAGTAGGTTCTTATCGTCGCACGTTTAAGGTGCCTGCCGACTGGAAAGGACGTCGGGTAGTGCTCTGCTGCGAAGGAGTGATCTCTTTCTATTATGTATGGGTGAACGGAAAGTTGCTTGGCTATAATCAGGGATCGAAGACGGCTGCCGAATGGGACATTACCGATGTACTGAGTGAAGGAGAGAATGTGGTAGCTCTGGAAGTATATCGCTGGAGTTCGGGTGCTTATCTGGAATGTCAGGATATGTGGCGTCTGAGTGGCATCGAACGGGATGTTTATCTGTATAGCACTCCCAAACAGTATATTGCTGACTATAAAGTAAGTGCTTCCCTTGATAAAGAGAAATACAAAGAAGGTATCTTCAATCTGGAAGTGACGGTGGAAGGCCCTTCTGCTACTGCCAGCTCTATCGCTTATACACTGAAGGATGCTTCCGGAAAGGCAGTATTGCAGGATGCCATTAACATCAAGTCCCGTGGACTGAGTAACTTTATCGCTTTCGATGAGAAGAAGATTGCAGAAGTAAAAGCATGGAATGCGGAGCATCCTAACCTTTATACCTTGGTACTCGAATTAAAAGATGCGCAAGGAAAAGTAACCGAACTGACCGGTTGTGAAGTCGGTTTCCGTACTTCGGAAATCAAGGACGGACGTTTCTGTATTAACGGTGTTCCGGTGCTGGTGAAAGGGACGAACCGTCACGAACATTCGCAACTGGGACGTACCGTAAGCAAAGAACTGATGGAACAGGATATCCGCCTGATGAAACAGCATAATATCAACATGGTGCGTAACTCACATTATCCGACTCATCCGTACTGGTATCAGCTTTGCGACCGCTACGGGCTGTATATGATTGATGAGGCGAATATCGAATCGCATGGCATGGGATACGGGCCTGCCTCCCTTGCCAAAGACAGTACTTGGCTGACCGCTCACATGGACCGTACACACCGTATGTACGAACGTTCCAAGAATCATCCGGCTATCGTGATCTGGTCACAGGGCAATGAAGCCGGCAACGGCATCAACTTCGAACGTACTTACGACTGGCTGAAATCGGTAGAGAAAGGCCGTCCCGTGCAATATGAACGTGCTGAACTGAATTACAACACGGACATCTATTGCCGTATGTACCGCAGTGTGGACGAAATTAAGGCATACGTGGGTAAGAAGGATATTTACCGTCCTTTCATTCTTTGCGAATATCTGCACGCTATGGGTAACAGTTGCGGTGGAATGAAAGAATACTGGGAAGTCTTTGAAAATGAGCCGATGGCACAAGGGGGCTGCATTTGGGACTGGGTGGATCAGAACTTCCGTGAAATAGACAAAGACGGAAAATGGTACTGGACTTATGGAGGCGATTACGGACCGGAAGGAATCCCCAGCTTCGGTAATTTCTGTGGCAACGGTCTGGTGAATGCTGTTCGTGAACCGCATCCGCATCTACTCGAAGTGAAGAAAATATATCAGAACATCAAAGCGACTTTGTCAGACCGGAAGAATCTGAAAGTCTGCATAAAGAACTGGTATGACTTTTCTAATCTGAATGAATATATCCTGCGTTGGAATGTGAAAGGGGAGGATGGAACCGTACTTGCCGAAGGCACGAAGGAAGTAGACTGCGAGCCGCACGCTACGGTAGATGTCACTTTGGGTGCCGTCAAACTTCCGAATACCGTTCGGGAAGCCTATCTGAACCTAAGCTGGAGCCGTAAAGAGGCCACTCCGCTAGTGGATACCGACTGGGAAGTGGCATACGACCAGTTTGTACTTGCCGGTAATAAGAATACGACGGCTTATCGTCCGCAGAAGGCGGGAGAAACAGCTTTTGTTGTGGACAAGAATACCGGGGCACTTTCTTCCCTGACTTTGGATGGAAAGGAATTGCTGGCTGCACCAATCACTTTGAGCCTGTTCCGTCCGGCTACGGATAATGATAACCGGGATAGGAACGGAGCCCGTCTGTGGCGCAAGGCAGGTTTGAACAATCTGACACAGAAAGTGGTGTCACTGAAAGAAGAAAAGACATCGGCAACGGTCCGTGCTGAGATTCTTAATGGGAAAGGACAGAAAGTAGGAATGGCGGATTTTGTTTATGCACTCGACAAGAACGGGGCATTGAAGGTTCGCACCACCTTCCAGCCGGATACGGCGATTGTGAAGTCGATGGCTCGTCTGGGGCTGACCTTCCGCATGGCAGATGCTTATAATCAAGTATCTTATCTGGGACGTGGCGATCATGAAACGTATATCGACCGCAACCAGTCCGGTAGGATAGGACTGTATGATACGACGGTAGAACGGATGTTCCACTATTACGCTACCCCACAATCTACAGCTAACCGGACAGATGTACGCTGGGCGAAACTGACGGATCAGGCAGGCGAAGGTGTCTTTATGGAATCGAATCGTCCTTTCCAGTTTAGTATCATTCCTTTCTCGGATGTATTATTAGAGAAGGCGCACCACATTAATGAACTGGAGCGTGACGGAATGATAACTATACATCTGGATGCCGAACAGGCAGGAGTAGGTACGGCTACCTGCGGACCGGGTGTATTGCCGCAATATCTGGTACCGGTGAAAAAGCAGAGTTTTGAATTTACGCTTTATCCGGTAAAATAGCCTGAAACTGATTGCATTTGGATAGAAATATTGCATTGAGATAGAATATAGGGGAGCGAATGGCATGGATTTAGCGAAGTTTAATGAAAAGCGCTTCGGGAAAGCCATGAAATTTGCTCCTTTATATTTATCTTTGTCTCATTAGCATTAAATCAATATTTATTATGATGAACAAACTACTTACTTCTCTCTTTTTATCTTCTGTGATAACGTTGGGCGGATGTGGACTGACGAAAGAAAACTACTATGTGAAGCATGTTGAATTTCCACAGGATGCAACCCTCGAACAAAAAATCGATATGGCAGCAAGGCTGGTTCCTACCCCCCAGCAGGCTGCGTGGCAACAAATGGAGCTGACTGCTTTCCTGCATTTCGGTATCAACACATTCACCGGACGCGAATGGGGCGATGGTCAGGAAGACCCTGCTATCTTTAACCCTACAGAGCTGGATGCAGAACAATGGGTGCGCACCTTGAAAGACGCCGGATTTAAAATGGTACTTCTCACGGCAAAGCATCATGACGGCTTTTGTCTGTGGCCTACAGCTACCACGAAACATTCGGTAGCCTCTTCCCCTTGGAAAAACGGTCAGGGCGACGTAGTGAAAGAACTGCGTAACGCTTGCGATAAATATGATATGAAATTCGGAGTCTACCTCTCTCCGTGGGACCGGAATGCGGAATGCTACGGAGATTCTCCTAAATACAACGAATTCTTTATTCGGCAATTAACGGAATTACTTACTAATTACGGCGAAGTGCACGAAGTGTGGTTTGACGGCGCAAACGGAGAAGGACCGAACGGAAAGAAACAAATCTATGACTGGGATGCGTTCTACAAGACTATCCAACAGTTGCAGCCGAAAGCGGTGATGGCAATTATGGGCGATGATGTCCGTTGGGTAGGTAATGAAAAAGGATTGGGACGCGAAACGGAATGGAGTGCAACGGTGCTGACTCCGGGCATTTATGCTCGTTCCGAAGAAAACAACAAACGACTGGGCGTCTTTAGCAAAGCCGAAGATTTAGGAAGCCGTGCGATGCTGGAAAAGGCAACGGAGTTATTCTGGTATCCTTCGGAAGTAGACGTGTCTATCCGTCCGGGATGGTTTTATCATGCGGAAGAAGACAGCAAAGTGAAATCCTTAAAACATCTGGCTGATATCTATTTCCAATCGGTAGGCTATAACTCGGTGCTCTTGCTGAATATTCCTCCCGACCGCAGAGGATTGATTAATGAAGCGGATGTGCAGCGGTTGAACGAATTTGCTGCTTATCGGGAGAAGATATTTACGAACAACCGGGTAGAGAAAGGAAGAAAAGACTGGGAGGCTGTTTCCGGCAGTGAAACTGTTTATTCCTTGAAACCGGAGTCGGAAATCAACGTTGTGATGTTGCAGGAAGATATCACGAAAGGGCAACGGGTGGAGTCTTTTACCGTAGAGGCATTGACGGAACAAGGCTGGCAGGAAGTGGCGAAAGGAACGACTGTAGGCTATAAGCGTATGGTTCGTTTTCCGGCAGTAAAGGCTACCCAGCTTCGGGTGAAGATCAACGAATGTCGTCTGACGGCTCACATCAGTCAGGTGGCAGCCTACTATGCAGACCCTTTGGAAGAAGAGAACCGGACGGAAAACTGGAACAATCTGCCTCGTGCTTCATGGAAACAGGTGGCTGCTTCTCCGTTGACCATTGATTTGGGCAAAGAAGTCGAACTCTCCGCATTTACTTATGCACCTCTGAAAGCGGAAGCGAAACCGACGATGGCTTTCCGTTACAAATTCTACGTGAGCGCAGATGGCAAGAACTGGAAGGAAGTGCCTGCCAACGGTGAGTTCAGCAATATCATGCATAATCCGTTGCCGCAGACTGTCACTTTCGGTCAGAAGGAAAAGGCACGCTTTATCAAGCTGGAAGCTACCACCCCTACGGCTACAACGGCGCAAGTAGAAATGAATGAAATCGGAGTGACCGTAGCTCCTTGACGAAGCTTTGAATTTTAACTTAATAAGTACATCACTTTGAGAATAGATACTTATTCATTCTAACCTAATAATTATCAAAAGACAAAATGAGAAAAGAATTTTATGGTATATTACCTTTAGCGTTAACTTCCTGTCTGGCTTCTCAGACCACTGCTCAGGAGAAACAAACCCAGCGTCCGAATGTTGTTTTTATCTATGCGGATGATATCGGTTACGGCGATTTGAGTTGTAACGGAGCCAAGACTATTCATACTCCTAATGTGGAACGTCTTGCCAAAATGGGAGTACGTTTTACCAATGCGCACAGTGCAGCTGCTACCAGTACGCCTTCCCGCTATGCGATGCTGACCGGTGAATATGCATGGCGCAAAGCCGGAACAGGTATTGCTGCCGGAGACGCTGCGGCTATTATCCGTCCGGAACGCTATACAATGGCGAACCTGTTCAAGGATGCCGGATACAACACCGGAGTCGTAGGCAAATGGCATCTGGGACTGGGCGACAAGGGCGGAGAACAAGACTGGAACAAGCCTTTGCAGCCGGGAACGAATGATATCGGCTTCGAATATTCCTTTATCATGGCAGCTACGGGCGACCGTGTTCCTTGTGTATTTGTAGAGAATGATCAGGTGATCAACCTTGATCCGAATGATCCGATTCAGGTAAGTTACAAAGCGAACTTTCCGGGAGAACCTACCGGGAAGGACAATCCGGAGTTGCTGAAAATGCATCCTTCTCACGGACACGACCAGAGTATCGTGAACGGTATTTCCCGTATCGGATATATGAAGGGCGGAAAGTCGGCTCTCTGGCAGGATGAGAAGATTGCGGAGACGCTGACAGGAAAAGCTGTTTCCTTTATTGAAGGACACAAGTCTGCTCCTTTCTTCCTGTATTTTGCCACGCAGGATGCGCATGTTCCCCGTGTTCCGTCTCCACAGTTCGCAGGAAAGAGCGGCATGGGACCTCGCGGCGATTGTCTGCTCGAATTTGACTGGTCGGTAGGCGAGATTCTGAATGCACTCGAACGACTGGGATTGGATAAGAATACACTGGTGATTCTTTCCAGTGATAACGGTCCGGTAGTGGACGACGGATATAAGGATCAGGCAGTGGAATTGCTAGGCGATCATACTCCGGGCGGCATTTATCGCGGAGGAAAGTACAGTTCGTTCGAAGCGGGTACACGTATTCCTTGTATCTGGAGCTGGCAGGGTGTGATCCGTCCGGGAACAGTTTCGGATGCATTGCTCTGTCAGATAGACTGGTTTGCTACTTTTGCCGAAATGCTGAATGTCCGCTTGCCGGAAGGTGCGGCACCGGATAGTGAACCGATGCTGAAAGCGTGGACAGGCAAGCAAAAGAAGGGACGCGAATGGCTGGTACTTCAGAATGCACAGAATAACCTGTCGGTGACAGACGGAAGATGGAAATATCTTCGTCCGGGAAATGGACCGGCATATCTGAAAGCAGTGAATATCGAGTTGGGAAACAGTAAGGAACCGCAGCTTTACGATCTGAAGAAAGATCCGAAAGAAAAGAATAATGTGGCGGGTCAGAATCCGGAACTGGTAAAGAAGATGGCAGCACAGTTGGAGAAAATTGTAGATGGACGCTACGGTCTGCCACTATAAAAGAAATGCTTAGAGAGTAGCAGTGGGACTGGCGGTCTTGATTTCTAGTAAATCGGACGCCAGTCTTTTTTTTAAACCAAACGTAGGTTTTCACTGTTATCATTCTATATAAATGATATATAAAGAAAGAACTTATGTTAGTAGTCGATTTAGGAAAATGGATGAACAAAATCCTGATAGATTGGGGGATAGATGCGAAGGTTGCCGATCGTTTTGATGAAACAATTATTGCTATACTGATGATAGCCATTGCTGTAGGGGTGGACTATCTTTGTCAGGCAATTCTAGTGGGAGGAATGAGGCAGTATACCCGCAGGAAACCGCATCTTTGGAATACATTGCTGATGAAACGTAAAGTGTTTCATAATCTGATTCATACGATTCCCGCCATCCTTGTCTATGCCCTGTTGCCGATGGCTTTCATGCGTGGCAAGGAACTGCTGGTTATTTCGCAGAAGGCTTGTGCCATTTATATCATCTTTTCTTTGCTGCTGGCTATCAATGGGATTCTGCTGATGATCATGGATATTTACGATGGAAAGGAGACAATGAAGAACCGGCCGATGAAAGGATTCATTCAAGTACTTCAGGTACTTTTGTTTTTTATCGGGGGGATTGTGATTATCTCTATCCTTGTAAATAAATCGCCTGCCAGTCTGTTTGCGGGACTGGGTGCTTCGGCAGCCATCCTGATGCTGGTATTCAAGGATTCCATTTTGGGATTTGTGGCAGGTATTCAGCTTTCTGCCAATGATATGGTGCGTCCGGGAGACTGGATCACGCTTCCTTCCGGTGCCGCGAATGGTACGGTGCAGGAGATTACGCTTAACACGGTCAAGATTCAGAACTTTGATAATACGATTTCTACGGTTCCGCCTTATACGCTGGTTAGCAGTCCTTTTCAGAACTGGCGTGGCATGAAGGATTCCGGTGGGCGGCGGGTGATGAAGAATATTACACTGGACCTGACGACACTCCAGTTTTGTACGCCGGAGATGCTCGACCGTTATCGGAAAGAGATTCCACTCATGGCGGATTATCAGCCGGAGGAAGGAGTGGTGCCCACCAATTCACAGGTTTACCGGGTGTATATCGAGCGGTATCTTTGCAGTCTGCCGGTGGTGAATCAGGATTTGGATTTGATTATCAGTCAGAAAGAGGCTACCATGTACGGAGTTCCTATTCAGGTTTATTTCTTTTCCCGCAATAAGGTGTGGAAAGAGTACGAGCGGATTCAGTCGGATATCTTCGACCATTTGCTGGCGATGGTGCCGAAGTTCGACTTGAAGGTATACCAGTATTCTGACTAACTCTATAGGGGACATCTTTGCCACAGGCTTAGCACAACTGTGCCACGCCTGTGGCACGGCCGTGCCAAGCTGTTGGCATAGTTGTGCCAAAGCGTTGGCACAAGTCTTTCGCAGGGATGTTACGGATGATGCTCCGGTATGTCCCGTTAGTTAGCAAGGAAGGTCGTTAAAAGTCCGGACCGTTTCTAGCTTCTTTCATCAGTCGTTCGAAGCGTTTTACGATATCGGGATGTTGCGCAGCCACATCGTGTTCTTCTCTGATGTCCGTTTCCAGATTATAAAGCTGCATTTGCGTATTGCCTTTCCGGATGTCCGTGATGATTCCTTTCCATTTTCCCATGCGGATTGCTTTGTTGCCAATCCTTGGGTCAGGATATTCCCAATATAAATAAGTGTGTTCTTTTTGTTTCCCTTTTTTGCCGAGCAATGTGGGCAGAAAGCTGATTCCGTCCGTTGGCGGACAAGTGATGCCTGCCAGTTCTGCCAGCGTAGGCATAACGTCCTGAAAAGCGCAGATGTGGTCACTTTGCGTACCGGGTTTTATTTTGCCGGGCCATGTGATAATGGCGGGGACACGGATACCTCCTTCATGCAAGAAACATTTGCCCCATCCGTATGCTGAATTGAAAAGTCCCCCGCTGTTGAACCAGGGAGAATCGCTGCCTCCGTTGAACGTAGGACCATTATCTGAAGTAAACACAATCAAGGTATTTTCGTACAGATGTTCCGCTTTCAGTTTTTCGATCAGTTGGCCGATCTGCTCGTCGAAATAACTGATCATAGCCGCATAGGTAGCATGCGGATACCGGCAGGGCAGATATCCCGCTTGTCCGGTGTAAGGCTTTTCGTCCCCGAATTTCTTTACATAATGCTGTACCCAGCGTTCGGGTGCCTGAAGCGAGACGTGCGGCAGGGGAGTGGTCCACATCAGGAAAAACGGTTTGCGTTTATTGGCATCGACAAATCCCATCAGTTCATCAAAGATCAGATCGTTGGCATATTCCTTTTGCGTATATTTAGCGTAGCTGGCTGGATCGTTCGGATCGGCACCTTTATCCAGAGGGCTTCGGTGAGGGTCTGTCACTTTGTTGGACAGGTAGACACGTTCTTCGTCATTATACAGAAAAGGAGGATAGTATGTGTGCGACTGGCGCTGGCAATTGTATCCGTAGAATCGGTCGAACCCCTGTTTGTTGGGAGTTCCTTCGGAACCCGGATACCCCAGTCCCCACTTGCCGAAACATCCGGTGGTATATCCCGCTTGTTGCATCATTCGCCCGATAGTCATCGTGTTCGCCTGTAGGGGGAATTGCCCTTCCAGCTCTTTATGAACGTACACCGAGTCGTAGTTGTTTACTGCTCCGCGTTCGGCTAACTCATTGTTGAAGCGGATTTGCGCATGACCGGAGTGCATACCTGTCATCAGTACGCAGCGTGCCGGAGCTGATACGGGGGAACCGGAATAATGTTGTGTCAGTTTGATGCCTTCGCTGCATAAACGGTCGATATGGGGTGTTTCTATTTTGTCTTGTCCGAAGCAACCGATATCTCCATATCCCAGATCGTCCATTAAAATATAGATAACGTTGGGAGATGCGGGTTGGGTTTGTCCGTGCAGGTAACCGCTGCACAGGGCGGGTATTGCGATCAATAAATTTCTTTTGTTCATGATGTTCTTTTTTTTAATCCCATTTATAATCTTTCGTTACATCTTCTTTCAGAGCCGGTCCGAATTCGAATCCAGCTTCTTCGAACCATGCTTTGCGGTGAAGGATGTTCCGGTAGAACCGGTCGAAGTCAAGCGCTTCCCCCTCGTGCCACATCTGTTCGGACAGAGCGAGGATGCGGGGGAAAAGTCGTCGGTCTATCATTCGTTCCGTGACTCCGTCGTCGGTCCATAATGCGCAGCTCATGCCAAGTATCAGCGGATTTTTCTCGCTGATGGCTTTGTCGGAAGGGTTGTTCAGATAGACATCTTTCAAGTCGAACGTACGTGCTTCCGTATATCCTTTCCACGGGGTGACGGGGAAGTTCAGATACGTATAGTAGTTGGAACTGCAAATGACCGGATAATGGTGTTTGACGGCGTTTCTGAGTGCGAGGTCTTTGTGTCCCCGATAGTTCCACCACTGGATAACAGTATTGTCCGGCAACGGGTAGCCGTCATGATAGACTACGTCGCCCCAGAAGATGGCTTTCCGTCCTTTCGACTTCAGATAGTTTGCCATTTGCGCAGAGAACCATAGCTGGAGGTCGTGACTGTCTTTCAGTCCTTCTGTGGTAATCCTTTTCCGGCAATCCGGGCATTGATCCCAGTTGCCTTTCGGGGCTTCGTCTCCGCCCAGATGTATGTAGGGAGAAGGAAAGAGGGCGCATACTTCATCCAGTACGTTTTTCAGGAAACGGAGAGTTCCGTCTTTTCCTGCACAAAATATGTTCTGGGTAAATCCGCTTTGCGGTATCTCTACCGGCAATCCGAAACAACCGAGCTCCGGATAGGCAGAGAGAGCAGCTTCGGCATGGCCCGGCATATCTATTTCGGGGACGATGGTGATATTCCGTTGACGGGCATATTCGATGATATCCCGTATTTCTTCCTGTGTATAGAATCCCTGCTGTTCTTCTCCTTTGCCTACCGAACCGCCAGTCCGGGTGAGGTGCGGATATTGCTTGATTTCGATGCGCCATCCCAGTCCTTCGGTCAGATGCCAGTGGAAGTAGTTCATTTTGAGCAGTGAAGCCATGTCGATATACTTTCTGATGGTGGTAATCTTCTGGAACTGACGTCCGGAGTCCAGTAAGAAGCAGCGCCACTGTGTGCGGGGATAGTCCGTCACGCTTGCGCAGGCAAAGGTGATAGATCCTGCTGAACCGGCTACCCATTGGCGTAGCGTTTGTACGGCATAGGTGAATCCTCCTTTGTCGGAGGCGCTGATTACCATCTGTTGCGGATGAATCTTGATCCGGTAACCTTCGGGGGGCAGGGATGAGTCGGTTATCCAGCAGATATCGGCTTTGGATTCTTTTTTTTGCCATTTGATGGGAGTGTGGGAGAGTACTTCTTCTCGAAAAAGGTTTAGATAAAAAGCGGTAGTGTCTTCGGCGTACATAGAAACCTTTTTCCCTAAAATCAGGTTGCCTGTCTGCATTTCTACTTGATTGGGGGTAGGAAATACGATTTGGGCGCGGACGGCGACTGTGTACGATAGAAGAAAGAGAGCTGTAAAAATTAGGTGCTTCATGGGGTACAGTGTGTTTATTTAGATTTTGTAAGAGTCGGCAAAAGGATTACCCGTATTAGTCTGATGTCTCAAAAATACGAATAAATTTCAAGTACTCAATTATTCTTTTGAGTAAACTTACGAAATCAATACAGTTAAAAAGGGAAGAGGCAGTGTCAAATATCAAGGTCTTTCAGCCACGCTAATGACGAAATGCTTGTCCTGTCATTGGGATGACTGTCAAGAAGAGCCAATATTTGCCACAGCCTCTTCCGGTTAGTTCCGGATTATCCGGTTGGTGATGGATTACCGGTTAATTTCCTTCCTCCCATCCCGGATTCTGTTCGAGTTGGGGATTCAGTACCCGTTCGTTGCGTGGAATAGGATTGAGGTAATAGTAATCCGGCCATAGATGATTCTGTTTCGGATGGAATTCGAGATATCCTTCGGAGCCGCCACCGTCGATAGTCACATTGGTTCCTGCCGTGAAGTCGGATGCACGTACGTATTGTCCGAGTTTCTTCTTCAGTGCATAATGGCATTTCTTCCATCTTCTCAGGTCGTCGAAACGGAATCCTTCGGAGAATAGTTCGATGCGTCGTTCCCGTCGTATTTCCCATAATAGCGGACTCACTTCGTAGTCGTTGGGATAATCCGGATTTCCGAGATCACGTTTCGGGTCGAAGGCTGAGTTTATTTCCGAGACTTTCATGAGTTTTACATTGGCACGCGGGCGCAGTTTGTTGATTGTGACGTCGGCAACTGTCTGGTCAAACTCGCCGAGTTCGCACATGGCTTCCGCGTAGTTCAGCATGACTTCTTCGATGCGGAAAATAGGCATATCCGTCTCTTCATTTCGTTGGCTGCCCATGCTCAGGTAGCAGCAATAGTATTTCCAGTTGTTATATCCGAAGGCAGACTTGTACCACGGCTGGTTCTCCAGATAGAAGTCAAAGTGAGGCGATGCACCCAGAATACCACCGTCATATCCTTGACGGAATGGCAATAACTTCTGTCGTTCCTTGCTGGTGCCGTACCCGATTCCCATGCGGACGGTGAGGCTGTCGATAAAACTGCGGTCTTTGGAGTTATCCGTAAATTTCCATTTATTGTCCCAGGCTGTGCTGGAAGCCGAACGGTCTACCCGGTAAGGAGGAGTGACGTGCAGCCACAAACGATGGTCACGGTTGCTGAACTCGTCGTATATATCCTTGTCACCCAGATAGGCGTCACTCGTCCAGCGTGGCTTTCCGTCCGTGCACAGGTAACTGTCCACTAAGTCGCGGGTCGGATTGTAAAAGGAGGTAGCGGTCGTTCCCCCGATGCTGACAGCGTGCACTACACCGACAGCATCCGAATATTCTCTGTACAGAATGACGCCGGTAACATCTTTCAGTTCCAGTGAACAGAACAGATCGTCGTAGCAGTCCGCCACGTTCGGATAAGTCTGCATCAGTTCGGCGGATACCCGTTTGCATTCCCGCAGATAAGTTTCGGCGTTGTTGAGTCCGTGATATTTACGCCAGGTACCTTCGAAAAGGCAGAAACGGGAGAGTAAAGCCTGTACACAAGCCTTGTTGATGGTGTTTCTGCCTTCTCCGTTCACGTTGATATTCTTTTCGGCAAATTGCAGGTCTTCCAGAATGTGACCGGCTATTTCATCTCTGGAGGCACGAGGGCCTTTGATCAGTTCTGTTTCGTCGTCGCTCAGCACATGATCAATCCAGGGTACGCCACCGTAAGCCGACAGGAGAGACAGGTAGCGGTAACTACGGAAAAAGTAACCGACGGAACGCCAGTTCGCCTTTTCTACATCCGTCATTTTCGAACCGTCAATGCGGTCGAGCATCAGGTTGACCCTCCGGATATAGCTGTAATAGTTCCAGGAAGTATTGTCTTTCTTGTCGGGGATGGTCACCAGTTTTCTGATCCAGTTGCTTTCGCTGGTTCCTCTTGTCTGGTTGTACGAGATGTCGTCCGTAGAATTTTCCGAGCCATAGCCCAATGAAGGCAGGGTTTCATACAATCCCCAGGCGTATGCCTTGAAATTGTCGTATGTTTCAAAAGCCGTTTCGGCAGTCGGGTCTCCCAAAGGATACCTTTCCAGGAAATCGTTATTGAGACAGCTTGCTAACAAAACTGTACATATAAAGATTAAATATTTTCTCATAATACATTGGTTATTAGAATGTAACATTGATACCGAAAGAGAATTTTCTCATGAACGGATATTCCCAGGCACCTTTTGACAGCATATCGGTTTCCAGTCCTTCCGGCAGGTGATCCCACGTGTAGAGGTTCTCTCCGCTGAAGAATACTTTCACATCGTCGAAGTAGAGACGCTGGGACCATACTTTGGGCAAGGTATAGGAAAGCGTGATGTTTTGCAGTTTCAGGTAAGAGGCGTTGGCGAGATACTTCGACTGTTTCCAGTGGTTGTAGCTTGTGTTTACCCCGTCGTTGGAATACACACGCGGATAATAGGCATTGGTGTTAGTCGGAGTCCAGAAGTTGAGAGTTTCTTTGAACAGGCTTCCCCAGCCTCCGGTAGGCCATGCGATCTGGTCGGTGCGCCAATAATCCCGTTTGCCTACGCCTCGGAGGAAGATAGAGAGGTCGAGTCCTTTCCAGCTGATTCCTGCGGTGATGCCGTAGTGGAAACGCGGAGTCGAGTTACCGATGATACGCTGGTCGCCGGGATTGTCGGCGGTTCCTTCGCCGCTCCAGATGGTTTCGGTATCGTCATCGAAGTTCTTATACAGCACGTCTCCCGGAAAAACTTTTCCTGCTCCTTTCGGAATGGGGATTCCCGGTTTTAGTGTACCGTCTGCGTTGAAGTCGTCTTCCGTGTAGAAGCGGTCGGTGACATATCCCCAGATTTCTCCCATTTTCATGCCTTTGCGGTAAATCTTGTCGCCTAGCAGGTTGGTCTCATTATTGTATTTCGTGATTTCACTTTGTGAGTCGTACAGGTTGAATCCGATCCGGTAGCTCCAGTCCTTGTTGATGCGGTCTCTCCAGTTCAGTTCCAGTTCCCAGCCGTACGTCTTCAGGTCAGCGGCGTTCTGTTTGGCGGCGGTGGCTCCCACTACCCACGGTAGGTCCATACCGGGTGCCAGCATCCCTTTGGTGTCGCGGCGATACCAGTCGAAAGTACCGTTAAAGCGGTTGTCGAAGAATCCGAAATCGACTCCGAAGTCCAGTGTATATACCTTTTCCCACGAGAAACTGCTGCTGACCATTGCCGGTGCATTCAGTGTAGTCGTCTTTTGTCCGTCCACCAGCCATTCTGTCAAGTAAGGTGACATGGAAGGGATGTAGGGATAGTTTTCCGGAGTGTTGTCCGGCTTCAGTATGATCTGGTTGCCGATAGAGCCCCATGAGGCACGTAGTTTCAAGTTAGACAGGAAGCTTTTGGTATTCTTCATGAATGCTTCTTCCGAAATGCGCCATCCGGCGGAGAAGGAAGGGAAGAAACCGAAACGGCTGTCTTTCGGGAAACGGGATGTACCGTCGTAGCGTCCGTTGGCTTCGAACATGTATTTACCGTCGTAAGTGTAATTGACACGGTAGAACAAACCTCTGATAGCATATTCATCGAAACTGTCGGTGACGGATGCCGTTCCGGTAGAACCGGAGAGCGACGGCAGATTTTCCAGTAATACGTCCGTGCGCTGCGACCATTGCGATTCCTTATGACTCTCTTCCTGATTGTAACCACCCATAATAGAGATATCATGTTTACCTATTGAAAAGTCGTAATTGGCGAATGCGTTAATAGCGTTGTAATTGGTGAAACCTTGCGTCAGGGCATAACGTGAGTTCTCTACATTGTTCAGCAGCCCTGTAAAGTTGAATCCTATATACTTGTATTTGTTGACGTACATCCGGTTGTACTCGGTGATCCGGTTGTAGGTATATTCACCTGTTATTTTCAGTCCTTTCAGCGGAGAGATGATGACACGTCCCAAAGTACGCAGGTTGGTCTTCTTGATCACCCTCGGTTCTCCGTAGCGTACGAAAGTAGCGGACGTTTCGGCAGGATATTCGATGCCGTCTTGTTCGTATGGCAGGATGTTGTGGTAGGACGGCAAGTACATGGCACTTCCCCAGACACCGTTTCGTCCGCCTTGCTCCACTTTGTTCTGGGTGGAGTTCGCGTATCTGATATCCAGTTGGGTGGTCAGCCACTTGTTTACGTCGACACTCAGGAAGCTGGACATATTGATACGGTCGAATTTGTCTTTGTCCGTTACCAGAATGCCGTCCTCACCGGTATATCCCAGGCTTAGTCGGTAGCTGGTACGCTGGCTGCCTCCCGATACGGAGAAGCTGTGGTTCTGCATGAATCCGAAGTTATCCATCATATCGGCAAACATATCATTCTCCCGCATCAGGAACAGGTTGCCCTGATCGTCGAAAATATATCCGTTCGGATAATTGGAAGGATTCGCCTGATAGTCTCGTATGTAGCCTTCCCATTGGGTGATGTTTTTTCCGTCTACATAGGTATCGTTTGCCCATCCCATTTCCTTGTACGCCAGTACCGATTCCAACGGACTTGCTTTCTGCGGAAGCTCCGATGCTTTCGAGAAAGAGAAGTTGTTGTTGTAATTGAATCTGGGAGCCATGTCCTTTTTACCCTGCTTCGTAGTAATCAGAATCACACCGAAAGCTGCGCGGGCACCGTAGATAGCTGCGGAAGCGGCATCCTTCAAAATAGAGACAGATTCAATATCCTGCGGATCAATCATGTTGATATCCATCGGTACGTTGTTGACCAATACGAGAGGCTCACCACCATTGATGGAGGTTGTTCCACGGATATTGTACGTCATGTCGTCTCCCGGAGTTCCCGTTGTCGATTCAATTTTTAGTCCCGGCACGACTCCTTGTAGGGCAGCCGAAACGTTGGTAATCGGGCGGTCGCCCAACGACTCTTTGATATTTACAGAGGCTACAGCGCCGGTCATATTCACTTTTTTCTGTGTACCGAATCCGATGACTACCACTTCATCCATAGTCTGGGTATCTTCCTGTAGCTGTATGTTGAAAAGTGTCTTGTTTTTGACTGTTACTTCTTGTGTGACGTAACCGATATAAGTAACCCGTAACTTGCTGTTGGCAGGCACTTCCAGTGAGAATTCCCCGTTCATGTCGGTAATGGTCGCCTGTTTGCTGCCGTCGACCAGAACGTTTGCTCCAATTAGAGGTTCACCTTGCGCATCTGTTACGGTTCCCCGTATTTTTATGGACTGCTGGGTAGAAGTAGTATTGTTGGGGGCTGCTTCTGCCTTTGCCGGGACAGGAATGATAATAATATGCTTACCTTCTTGCCTGTAAGTGAATCCTGTTCCTTTGAGTACGGAGTTCAGAACGGAAGAGACTGCTTCCCTAACAAAATTGGCGCTGACCTTTTGTTTCACGTCCAGTTTCGTCTGATTATAAGCGATACTAAATTCGGTCTGATCTTCAATGATTTCGAATACTTTTAATAGAGGTTGGTTTTTCATAGATACCGTTATTGGCTGATTTTGCCCATAGGCTATGTTATAAAAACATAAAGCGAATAACAATATATAAAATTTATGAATTTTTACGGGATAACCTATGCCCGACAATTTATAAAATTTCATACTTTTGTGAGTTAATCATTAATACTAATTTAAGTGTACACAACTAATTTAAATGAAGTAATTTTGATTTGGGGGAGTTGGTATCCGCGAAATATCGACTCCCTTTTTTCTGTCTATCGGCCTCCTTTCTTATTTAGGGGTGAATAAATTAAGAGAATGTTCTCGTCTTCGACTTTATAGTCTATGTTTCCTATGGTTTTGGTCACGATATTCATGATCTCCTTGATAGGGGCTTTTTGTTTGAACTTGATGGTATATACATCGGTGGTAGCCAGATGCGGAGGGACGATGATGTGTATGTCGTATATTCTCTCTATCGTAATGAAAATATCGCTGAGAGTCATTGCCGCAAAGTTCAGCTCGCCTCTGGTCCAGCCGGAGTAGACAGAGGCGTCGATAATCTTTTTATTAAATTCTCCGGACGGGTTGTCATATTCCAGTTGTTCGTTGGGTGTGAGGGTGATGATATCCTCATTGTTTGCTTTCTGAACGACTACAGAGCCCGATTCCAGAGTAGTGGTTGTCTTCTCATCTTCCGCATAAGCGTGTACGTTGAATTTAGTTCCCAATACTTTCACTTTCAGATGGTTGGTCTTGACGATGAATGGATGTTGCTTGTCTTTCTTTACGTCAAAATTGGCTTCTCCTATCAGATATACCGAACGGATATCTCCTGTGAACTTTTGCGGATAGACCAGTAAGGTTCCTGAGTTGAGGTATGCTGTGGTGCCGTCGGGCAAGGTAATCTGCTTTTGTTCGCCTCTGGGCACATAGTACTCGACAAGTTCTGTATGCTCTTCATTCGATTGTATATATAGGTAGGATGCCACTATAGAGAGTAGGGGAATCAATAATACAGCCGCCACTTGCGCCCATCTGCGTAAGGTATACCTTGCGGTTGCCTTCCGCTGTCGGGGGGCAATCTTCCTGCGGAAATTCTGATAAGAACGTTCGGTACCTGCATCGGCCTTGAAATTCTGGTCTTCCCATAATTCCATCAATGCTTCTTCTTTCTCTGCCTGTTCACTGGAGTCGACAAGCCATTTCCATAACTTCTCTTTAAGTTCAGGACTGAACTTATCGGAAGTAAAGTTTTTAATTATTTTATGAGCGTTCGACATATTAGCGCATTTTAGGTGTGGTTACATATATAAGATACGTAACTGATTAATTACGCACAGTCTCTATGCTACTTTTTTTTAGAAAAATAGAATAAAGGTTATGAATAATATTTTTCGGATGTCGGTAAGTGCTTGTGAAAGGTGGTTCTCTACTGTTCGTTTGTTGATGCCTAGTTCGCGGGCTATTTCTTCGTTGTTCATTCCTGATTCCCGGCTCATCTTATATATTTTCTGTCGTTGCGGAGGCATTTTTTCTACAACCATTGTCACCAATAGTTCGAGTTCTTTGAGATGGATGGTGTCATCTGTTTCGTTGCTTTCCTGTGGCGGGCTATACTTTTCAGTTTCTTTCTGCTGATAGTTCCTGAACAGTAGTGCGCGTTCGATGTGCCGGTATACCGCATTTTTGGAAATGCGGAAAAGATAAGGTTTAAGGTTATTGATGGTATGGAGAGATGAGCGGTTGTTCCATAACGTAAGAAAGATGTCCTGCGATAAATCTTCGGCCTCTTCCTGCGATTGCAGTAGTCCGTTGATAAACCCTTTGATGCGGGGATAGTAGTATAGGAAGAAAGTTTTAAAGGCTTTCTCATCTCCTTCGCTAATAGCCTTCAGAAGTTGTTTTTCGTCAAAGGTTTCCATTGGGGGTATTTTTTTGTAAATGCTGTAAACCCTGCAAAAATAAGTAAATTTTGTATCGAACCCCGTTTATTAACATAAAAAACTCTTTCGGCTAGTATATAATTAGTTCAAAATCTGCGTAAATAGGAAGATGATCACTGATTCCTCCCTGATATTTCATTCCTTTATAGGTACGGAAAGGTTCGTCGTCACCGTATTTCTTGTCTTCAGTTAATAGAAAGGGGAGACGGGCAACATTTGCCTTGTCTTCACCGGTGAAGAATTTAGAGGAAGCATCGAGTAAATTGCCGGATACAATCAAATGGTCGAGCAATCCCCATTCTCCGTGATATTTATAGGAGCCAAAATGGCGGGATGTTGCTTTTCGGGCAAGCAGATGGTAGAGTTTTCGGGGATTGGGGAAGGTGACTGAGTGTTTGGGGGCAGTAGCTTCTAATATCTCTTTGATGGATTTATTGGTTGGGTAGTCATTGAAATCTCCCATGATGACCAGTTGCGGATGAAGGCGGATGTTCAGCAGACTGTCGGCTTCTGTGCGTAGTATTCGGGCGGCGTGTAGCCGGTAAGGTTCTGATTCCTTGGCTCCACCGGACCGGGAAGGCAGATGGCAGACGATTACATCAAGTGTATCTCCGGTTAATAATAGTCCGCTGACGTGCAGTAAATCTCTTGTGGGGCGATGATGCTTGAATGAGGGAATGGGGATAGACCGGAAAGATAATAATTTGAATAGGTCACGTTGATATAATAAAGCGACATCAATCCCTCTCAGATCGGGAGAACTTGTCATAACATACCGATACCCCAGTTCCTTTAAAGGAGAACGTTGTGTGAGGTCACGTAGTACGCTGTCGTTTTCTACTTCACAAAGACCTACAAGGGCGGGTGGATTCCATTCACCGACGGCAGTGATGACACGGGCCATATCAGCCAGTTTCTTCTTGTACTTGGTGTAGTTCCAGTGACGGATAGCGTCGGGGAGAAATTCGTTATCGTTCTTTAGTGTGTCGTGGTGAGTATCAAAGAGGTTTTCAACATTCCAGCTCATGACACGAAAGGGGATTCGTTCTTCAGCGGAAGACTTCTTTTGGGAAACAGATTGTTTATTGCTGAACGATTCTTTTTCGATAAGGGAAGTTTGCCTTGTAAAGGATGTTTGCCCTATGATATAAGAGGGCACAAAAAAGAGCATTATAAAAAAGATGACGGTCATAACAAATATTTTTCTGCTATCACCATCATCTTTTCTATGATGTCTTACCTGACTGTTATTTCTTGGCAGGAACATGTGCCAGAATATCCAACAGGTGCTTCCAGAACTTCTCAACGGAAGGGATGTGCATCCGTTCGTCTGGAGAGTGTACTCCGGTGAGGGTAGGTCCGAAAGAAATCATGTCTAATGTCGGATACTTGTCGAGGAACAGACCGCATTCCAGTCCTGCGTGAATTGCTTTCACTTTCGCCTCTACACCGAAAAGTCGTTTGTAAGATTCTGCTGCCACTTCGAGGATAGCCGAATGAGGATTCGGCTTCCATCCCGGATAACCTTCACCGAAGGTCACATCGGCGCCTGCCAGCTGGAAGACGGCACGAACCGTATTCGCCATGTCATTGCGTGCAGATAAGATAGAGCTGCGTTGGCTGGTTTCGATGCGGATAATATGGTTCGGTTTCATTTTGACAGAAGCAAGGTTGGTTGAAGTCTCTACCAGTCCGGGGATATCCTGACTCATGGCATATACACCGTGAGGAGCAGCATACAATGCTTTCAGCAAGCGGGTAGTAGTATCCTGATCGATAGCCATCTTACGGGGAGTTTCCGATTCAAGAACCAGTTTCAGGTCCGGTTCGGTAACGGCCAGTTCGTTTTCTACTTCACTGGTGAAGATATTCAGTTCCGTGCGGACGTCATGTTTGGCATCTTCGGGAACTGCACAGATAGCGTATGCTTCGCGGGGGATGGCATTGCGCAGGTTACCTCCGTTTATTTCGCAGAGATACAGATCCTGACGGTTAGCCATTCGGGACAGGAATCGGTTCAGTATCTTGTTTGCATTGCCCCGTCCCAAGTGAATATCACCACCGGAGTGTCCGCCTTTCAGTCCTTTTACTTCTACTTTGAAGAAGAAATATCCTGCGGGGACTTCTACTTCTTTATAACTAAACTCTGCAACGGAGTCGATACCTCCGGCGCATCCGATAAAGATTTCTCCTTCATCTTCGGAGTCGAGGTTCAGCAGAATATCACCGCTCATGAAACCTTCTTTCAGCTCGAAAGCTCCGGTCAGACCGGTTTCTTCATCTACGGTGAACAGGCATTCCAGCGGGCCGTGCTCGATGCTGTCATCCGCCAGGATAGCCAGTTCGGTAGCTACACCGATACCGTTATCAGCTCCGAGGGTAGTTCCTTTGGCTTTCAGCCATTCTCCGTCTATTTCTGTTTCGATGGGATCGGTGAGGAAGTCGTGCTGTACATCATTGTTCTTTTCACACACCATGTCGATGTGCGATTGCAATATGACAGTCTGAAAGTTTTCTTTGCCCGGAGTGGCAGGCTTTTTGATCAGTACGTTTCCTGCTTCATCTACATTGGTCTCCAGGTTATGTTTTGCTCCGAATGCCTTTAGGTAGGCAATTATTTTCTCTTCCTTCTTGGAAGGACGCGGCACTTGGCAGATTTCCTCAAAATACTTGAATACGCCAGCCGGCTTAAGGTCTTTTTTTTCCATGCTTTTTTCTTTTATAATAGGAATAGGAGGTTCATTTTGCTTCCTCTTATTGCTAAATATGGTTAATTTGCTTGACTTATCTGAACTCATTTCTCATTAAAGCCTATCTTTGCACTCACAAAATTAATAGAAATGGTTGAGACTATACTGATAACTTTGTTAATAGTTGCTATTTCCCTGCTATTATTGGGGGTGAAAGTATTCTTTACGAAGGGGGGGAAGTTCCCTAATGGTCATGTGAGCGGTAATAAAGAGTTGCGTAAGAAAGGAATTGGTTGTGCGCAGTCGCAGGATCGTGAAGCACAAAAGAAATCACGTTTTTCTATTGATGAGTTGGAAAAAGCCTTGAACGATAGTATGAACTAATTAATTAAAAACAATATTTTAGAGTTATGAATAGAATAAACTACCTCATGAACGGTTTAGCTGCACTTGCGTTTATCGTTTTATTCTCACAATGCGCCGGCAAAGCTGATAATCAAGTTGCAACTACTCCGGCTTCGGCTAATGCAGAATTGTCTGGAATGAAAATAGCTTATGTTGAAATAGATACCTTGTTGGCTAAATACAATTTCTGTATTGACTTGAATGAGGCTATGGTAAAGAAGAGCGAAAATGTTCGCATGACGCTGAACCAGAAGATGACAGCTTTGAACAAAGAAAAACAGGAATTCCAAAAGAAATATGAAAGCAATGCTTTCCTTTCACCCGAAAGAGCTCAGCAGGAATACAATCGTTTGGCTAAAATGGAACAGGATTTGCAGGAATTGAGCAATAAACTTCAAAATGGCCTGATGGAAGACAATAATGCTAACAGTCTGCTTTTCCGTGATTCTATCAACGCTTTCCTGAAAGAATATAATAAAACTCGTGGATATAGCCTGATCTTCAGCAACACAGGTTTCGATAATCTGCTTTATGCTGATAGTGCATATAATATCACAAAAGAAATTGTAGATGGATTGAATGCCAGATATTCATCTGCTAAGAAATAAAAATGTTTTTTTAGGCCCTTGGGTTTCCTAAGGGCATTCATGATTTTAATAAATTGATGCCTGTTCAAGACTGAGAAGCTTTGAACAGGTTTTTTTTATTTCTCTTCTTTTGCTTCTTCCTGTGGAATGCGGAAAGCGGTGTAAAGTTCAAGTACGGCAGCGATAGTCAGGCAGGCAATCCATTCATTTCCGCGAGTGGTAAACATGAAAGCCCCCGTAAGTATCAGCGCAAGTGCTCCGAATATCTGCTGGATACGCAGACGTTTTAATATTTTGCTTTTTCCTTTAACCGGTGTGTTTACTTGTGCCAGAGCAATGAATCCGGCTCCGATGGTATAGATATAAGGAGCATAGTTCCATCCGGTGATGTATACGGCAGCCCCTGTGAGAGCCATGATTGCGCCTACGGCGAAAAGTGCGGGTACTAATTGTTTCATTTATTATCTTCAAAAACGTAAATATCTTCGTTGGGCTTCTTCATCAGATACTTTTCACGTGCCACCTGTTCGATAGCATCCGGATTGCTGTTCAGCTCGTTGAGACGTTTGGTGTTCTCTTCGTAGTCCGCCCGGTATTTTTCTATCTCTTCTTTCAGCTGGCTGATTTCGCGTTCGTATCCCAGACGGCGGAACAGGCTGTTCTCGTCCAGAAAACCAATGATAACAGCAAATGCAACGACGGTGATAAGATACTTGCGCCGGCATATGAAACTCCAGATAGTGATCAGTTTATCCATAATTTCTCTTTTTTATATCCGCAAAGATAAAACTAATAACTTAAAAACTTACCGCTTTAGGTTCAAAACTTCTTTCTCTATCCTTTATTACTTATCACTTTTTTGTGTACATTTGCACTGAAAGCGAAAAATCAAAAAAAACAGAGAGAATCCCGGATATGGAGAACTATATTGTATCAGCTCGTAAGTACCGTCCGTCCACATTCGAATCGGTGGTGGGACAACGAGCGTTGACTACTACATTAAAGAATGCAATCGCTACCCAGAAATTGGCTCATGCTTATTTGTTTTGCGGACCGCGCGGGGTGGGAAAGACTACTTGTGCGCGTATCTTCGCCAAAACCATCAACTGTATGACGCCTACTACCGATGGTGAAGCCTGCAACGAATGCGAATCGTGTGTGGCTTTCAACGAACAGCGGTCGTATAATATCCATGAACTTGATGCCGCTTCCAACAATTCGGTGGATGATATCCGTCAATTGGTGGAACAGGTGCGCATCCCGCCACAGATCGGTAAATATAAGGTATATATTATCGATGAGGTGCATATGCTCTCGGCTTCCGCTTTCAACGCATTCTTGAAAACATTGGAGGAACCTCCCCGTCACGCTATCTTTATTCTGGCTACGACGGAGAAGCATAAGATTCTTCCGACTATCCTTTCCCGTTGCCAGATTTATGATTTTAACCGGATCAGTGTCGAAGATACGGTGAATCATTTGTCGTACGTTGCTGCAAAAGAAAATATTACGGCAGAACCCGAAGCGCTGAATGTCATTGCGATGAAAGCGGATGGAGGTATGCGTGACGCATTGTCTATCTTCGATCAGGTAGTGAGTTTTACGGGAGGGAATATTACTTATAAGAGTGTTATTGAGAACTTGAACGTTCTCGATTACGAATATTATTTCCGTCTGACGGATTGTTTTCTTGAAAACAGGGTGAGTGATGCGTTGTTGCTTTTCAATGATGTACTGAATAAAGGATTTGACGGTAGTCACTTCATCACCGGATTATCTTCGCATTGCCGGGATTTGCTGGTCAGTAAGGATGCCGCTACCTTGCCATTACTGGAAGTAGGGGCGAGCATACGTCAGCGTTATCAGGAACAGGCGCAGAAATGCCCGTTGCAGTTTCTTTACCGTGCGATGAAACTTTGCAATGATTGTGATTTGAATTACCGTGCCAGCAAGAACAAGCGCTTACTGGTGGAACTGACCTTGATACAGGTTGCCCAGCTTACCACCGAGGGGGATGACGTAAGTGGTGGGCGTGGCCCTAAGCAGACCATAAAACCCGTATTCACCCAACCTGCCGCAGCTCAGCAGCCGCAGGTCGCTTCTGCAACGTCTGCTCAACAGACTACTGTTCATACTGCTCCGTCTCCGGCTACTGCTCCGTCTGCCGCTAATACTGCTGTGCGTCAACCGCAGGTATCTGTTGCTTCGGGGGCTGCTGCTCCGGTAAATACTGCTTCCGCTCCGTCACAGAGTGCTGGAATTTCTTCGATTTCCAAAGAGGAACGGAAGATTCCTGTGATGAAGATGTCTAGTCTGGGAGTATCTATCAAAAATCCGCAACGTGATCAGGCTGCTCAGAATACAGCCAAAAACAATGTTGCTCAGGTTCAAATACAGCCGGAAGAAGACTTTATCTTCAACGACAGAGATTTGAATTATTACTGGCAGGAATATGCGGGACAGTTACCCAAAGAACAGGTAGCTATAGCAAAGCGTATGCAAGTGATACGTCCGGTATTATTGAATAATTCGACTACTTTTGAAGTAGTGGTCGATAATGAGATTGCTGCTAAAGATTTTACAGCTTTGATTCCGGAATTACAGACTTACCTTCGTGGAAGATTGAAGAACAGCAAAGTGGCGATGACAGTACGGGTCAGTGAACCTACGGAAACTGTTCGGGCGGTTGGTCGTGTTGAGAAGTTCCAGATGATGGCTCAGAAGAATCAGGCGCTCATGCAACTGAAAGATGAGTTCGGACTTGAATTATATTAATGTACGGACCTCTATAAGATTTCCATCCGGATCTTTAAAGTAAATGCTCCGGATGGATATGAAAGCAATACTAATGTAAACGTTGATTCATTCTGCCACTGTATCCGTCGCTATACCTTTCTTCCGGCATAATGATCCATAGAATAAGGTAAATAATGATTCCTGCAAAAGCAGTGAAGATGGTAGCCAGCGCATAGACTATTCTTACTAGAGTAGGGTCCCATCCCAAGTATTCGGCTAAACCTCCGCATACTCCGGCTATCATTCGTTCTTTTCTGGAACGAGTCAGTTTTTTGTTGTTTTCCATAAAGCTATTGTATTAATAAAAAATAAGTCCTGTAAATCTTTCGCTTTACAGGACTTGTCTTTTAGTCTTTCTTTTGGGGGTGGAAGACCGGACTCGAACCGGCGACATTCAGAACCACAATCTGACGCTCTAACCAACTGAACTACATCCACCATGTCTGCGTTTCTCTAACGCGGTGCAAAGATAGATATTATCTTTAAATCTCCAAAAGATTCTGCTACTTTTTTTTATAAAAAAGATATTCTTTTATTCCCCGATTATGCTTGTTGAAGAGGGCTCGCGCATCATTTGCGAAGATTCTCAGAGAGTTACGTGCATTTACGGAAATGGAGTCAGTAGGGAAATTAATCGGTAGTAATTGATGATTCTTTTTTTTCGATTGAACGGGACGGGCTGTCCATACCAAGCTATATTCGCAATGGTTGAGTCGGGTGGTACTATCTTTTACTAATTCCATTTTGACCATCAAGCCGCCATCCGTGCGACGGGCGGACATATTGGAAATATAATTTCCCAATGAATATACTACCAGATGCTTCTCGTTTGTCAGACTGTCTTCGCGAACTTCGATAGGTTGCACAACATGCGGATGACAACCGATTATGTGATTTACTCCTTTTTGAAGCAGCCAATAGGTCAGAAACTTCTGTTCTTTGTCGGGGAGTGACTGGTATTCGATCCCCCAATGCATACAAGCAATAATCGCATCGGGATTCAGTGTTTTACTTGCTTCGATATCTTTGGATATAATGGTCGTATCAATATAATTGACGATATTGGGCGGAGTGACAGGGATTCCGTTTGTTCCGTATGTATAGTTGAGTATGGCAATGCGGAAGCCTTTTTTTTCTAATAAAAGAGGGTATTTATTTTCACGCTCTTCAGCGTTGAGGTACGTTCCGGCGTGTGGAATTTTTAAGGAGTCTATTAATTGTATGGTGCGTTCCAAGCCTTTTCTGCCACGGTCGAGACTATGGTTATTGGCGGTTATCAGTACATTGAATCCGGCATTATGAATAGCGGTCAGATATTCATCGGGAGCGCTGAAAGCGGGATAGCCTTTGTACGGTTTTCCTCCGAGAGTAACTTCCAGATTAGCTATGGCAAAGTCAGCACTTTGGATTTCGTCTTTGACATATTCAAAATAGCTGGAATAATCGTAGCCTCCTGTCGCAGTACGTGCAGCGTTAATTTGTCCTTGATGCTGCATGAGGTCACCTGCAAAAAGAAGCGAAAGGGTGTCTGTTTGCAGACTGTCAGTTGTCAGTATCTGTGTGGTAGTATCATTTTCTTGCGCTTTGCTGATACAAGAGAATTGTGTAACCAGGAGAAGGGATACTAATAGTTCTTTCATACGTTCAAGAGGATTATAATGTCTTTTCGAGAATGATTGTTACTTAGGCAGGAAACGGACATAATAAGAGAGGAAGAATCGTAATTGTTTTCATAACTGTCAGATTAAGGGAAGGAAAAGGACAGTGAAATACATTTCACTGTCCTTCAATATTCTACTTATAAATAGCTTTTTTACCGGCTAAAAGTGTATTTTTCATCAGTGATACAATCGTCATTGGACCCACGCCGCCCGGTACGGGAGTGATGAATGAGCACTTCGGCGCTACCTCATCAAACTTCACATCGCCTGTCAGTTTGAAACCGGATTTTTTGCTGGCATCCGGAACACGGGTGGTACCTACGTCGATTACTACTGCACCTTCTTTTACCATTTCTTCTTTCACGAAGTTGGGTTGGCCCAAAGCAGCGATAATAATATCTGCTTCCTGACATTCTTTTACCAGGTCTTTGCTGCGGCTGTGGCATACAGTAACAGTTGCATCTCCCGGGTACGCTTTCTGCATCATCAGTGAAGCCATCGGTTTGCCTACAATATTGCTGCGGCCGAGTACAACACATTTCTTTCCCGACGTCTCTATCTCATAGCGTTTCAGCAGTTCAAGAATACCGTTCGGGGTGGCGGATACATAGCAGGGAAGTCCGATAGACATGCGTCCCACGTTGATAGGGTGGAATCCGTCTACATCTTTACGATAGTCGATCGTTTCGATAACTTTCTGTTCGGAGATATGTTTGGGTAACGGGAGCTGTACGATAAATCCGTCTACGTCGTCGTCATTATTCAGTTCGCGTACTTTGGCGAGTAGTTCTTCTTCGGTCACGTCACTTTCGTAACGGATGAGGGAAGATTTGAATCCACATACTTCGCAGGCTTTTACTTTGGCGGCTACATACGTTTCGCTGCCACCATCATGTCCTACAAGGATTGCTGCCAGATGCGGGCGTTTACCGCCACGAGCAACAATTTCGGCTACTTCGGCTGCAATCTCTTGTTTCACTTGTTCGGAAATGGCTTTTCCGTCTATCAAAGTCATATTTTCAGAGTATTTATTGGTGATGGACAAAAGTAAAATAAATAACTGAACTCTCCAAAAGGAATGGACTTTTTGTGGAGAGGGGACAGCGGAACATATTGGAATACGAGTAGGAAAGAAGGTAAAAAGTACAAGGGAAAGCTCTGATTTTCAGGCAAGAAAAACAGAGCCTCTGTTTAGGTGAAACGGAGGCTCTGTTTACATCAATCAGAGGCTCTGTTCGGGTGAAATGGAGCCTCTGTTTGGTCTTGTCAGATCATGTTCTTATTCGTCAGTAATTTGCCTTTATACTCTCCGGTCAGTGTACGGAGGAAGGCGACAATCTTATCTACTTCCGGTTGTGGCAGGTCGATGCCTAACTGATATTTGGCCATGGCGCGAACCGCATCATCCATAGTAGCCATGCTGCCGTCGTGGAAATAAGGAGCGGTCAGTTCGATATTTCTCAATCCCGGCACTTTGAAGCGGTGGCGGTCACGCTCTGCTTTTGTCTGCTTGAATCGTCCGTTGTCTTCTTCAGTCATTTCTGCCTGACGGTCTGCGAAATAATCATGCTGTACACCGATCAGTTCATAAGATTGTCCGCCGAGGATTTCTCCCACATGACAAGTCGCACAATCATATTTCTTGAAAAGGTCGTATCCGGCGATTTCATCTGCGGTGATGGCATCTTTCTGTCCTTTCAGATAACGGTCGAAGCGTGAATTAGGAGTCAGCAATGTCTTTTCGAACTCCTGAATAGCATTTGTGATATTCTTTTCGCTCAATCCGTCGGGATATACTTCGTTGAATGCTACTACGAAATTCTTGTCTTCTGCCAGTTTGCTGATGATCTGATCGAATGACTCGCAAGCCATTTCTACCGGATTCAATGGAGGGCCGGCAGCTTGTTCTGCCAGAGTTCCGGCACGTCCGTCCCAGAATTGAACAAAGTTATAGGCAGCATTGTATACGGTCGGGGCATTGACACCGCCCAACTGACCGCCTACTCCTTCAGAATACTGCTTGTTGTCAACGCCACCGGTATCCAGGCCATGACAGCTGGCACATGAAACGGTGTTGTCTGCCGATAAGCGGGTGTCGTGATACAACAGATTTCCTAAGACCACTTTGCGTACATCGACTGAGATCGAGTCGGCAATAGGACGAATCGGTTCGTTAATGAAATCAGGTGCTACCGCTACATCGGTATACAGTCCCATGCGGTGATTTTTTACCCAGCTCAGTGCTACCTCTTTCTTTGCATCGTTGAAAGAAGCTCCCCAATGTACAAGGTAATACTTTGCCTGCGGCATCTTTCCGTCGAGGATTACTTTTTCTACTTTAGCCAGGTCAACCGGATTGAGAGGGCGCCCTTCCTTCATGTCTTTCTCCATCTGAGTCATGTCGAAAGCGCGATAGGCTTTGCTCACGTCTTCCATTACAATTTTTCCGGCGACAGGCATATTTGCATAGAACGGTAGTTCCGGTGTTGAGGTATGGCATCTCAGGCATCCTGCATCCGTAATAATCTGTTGCATCTGTACGTTTGCTTCCAAATCGGCAGAAGGCACCCGGTGCATCAGTCGGTAAGTGACTGCCAATGCCGCCACGACTACCAAAAATGCTACGATTAGTTTTGTACTTCTCTTCATTTCACATTTGTTTTTTGAGGTTAGTTATTACGATTATATAAATGTACGCTTTGTTGGGCCGCCGGCAGGTAGTTGACTCCATACCAGCACATTTGTAAAGCAAGGAAGGAGACTATGAGCAGGACGTAGAGTGTTTTCCGTCCGGTTCTTCTGAACAGGCGGAGGTGAATGTAGAGCAAATATCCCATCCAGGTGATGGCTGCCCAAGTTTCTTTAGGGTCCCAGCTCCAGTAGTTTCCCCAAGCCTCCTTTGCCCAGAGAGAACCGAGTAGCATACCGATGGAAAGAAAGGCGACACCTGCGTAGACCAGATTGTCTGCTGTATGCAGGTATTCTTCTTTATGACGGAACAGTCCGGTCAGGGCGATGATGAAAGCACATCCCAGAACGGAGTAAGAGAACATATATACGGTCACATGCGGGATAAACCATACACTTTGCAGCGCAGGCATCAATGACTGATCGTGTATCTCGGGCTTCATCAAATTAATGATCACAAAAACTGTGGAAAGTAACGTCGAGAAAGAGAGAATCCAGCGATACTTCCATCTGATATAGGTTAGTAATCCTGCTATTCCCATGAAGAATGAATACCACAAGCGGGTTTCTCCCATAGTGCGTAATGGAGGGCGCTGGAGGAATATCCATAATCCGGCAATAAATACTCCCAATATAATAATGCCGCCGGAAGTAAATCCGATTGCCACCTTACTCTTCGATGACGAACGAAGGGCAAATACAGCTCCTGCCAGCCATAGGCAGATGGATACTGCTGCAAATACATAAAAATTATCCCAGTTTATCATACGCTTTAGCTCCGTTTATAAATAAAAGAACTGCTCCTGCAAGCATCATCAGAATACCCGCTACCATCACATATTTCCAGGGTTGTTTTACGACCTGTAGAATGCAGTAATTGCTTTCGTTGCCTTTCGTTACGTCGTATCCGGTGAGGTAGACGTCTTCCCCCAGTCGGTAGGAATAGGGGTGGTTTACTTCCAGCAGAACGTTCTCATTCCCCAAACGTACATTGGCGGAAAAGCGGGAAGGACGTCCGTTCGGGTAATATTCTACAGCGAACGAATTGAGTTCCATATCATAATCTAAATAATAAGATGCGCCATTCATGTCGAATGCCTCATGCTTTGGTTCACCTTTATATAAAGGTATGCGTAATGTCTGCGTGTCACTGCTACCCAGAAATCCGGCAAACAGAGCCAGCCATAAACCTGTATGGTTCAGAATAAAGCGCCAGCGTGCTTGTTTGCGATGCCGACAGGCGTGGATGGTGATCATCGCCAGATTGCTTAATAATAATAAGAGTATAGAAATGAATATCCATGAAGTCATGAAATTGTAACATCCCAATGAGGCTGATATTCCTTTGCGCATTTCGGCTTCCGGTTCAGATAGCTGGGGGAAAAGTCCTATGATCAGGCAACCACCGATAAACAGGCTGATAGATAAAACGCTGGCTTTGGATGAACCGAGAAAACGGGTGATTCTTAGATTATTATATTCTTTATATAGTATCCATAACAGGAAAAGCCAGATCGCCGCAAAGATGATATTCAGCGGAAAGGCGAGAAAAGAAACAGGAAAGTTTCCTGTGAACAGCTGCATGGCTGCTGCTAATAAAATGTAACCTGCTACATATACATAGTACATATTCGTGCTTCTGTTTTGTTATCTTTTGCAAAGTAAAGAAATAAAAATGAATATTCACATAAAATCTTTATAAAATTGTAATCGTTACAAGTAGATAATGATATTAATATGAGTTTAGGGTAATCCTTCAGTGTAGTTGTTGGTGAAAGGAGAGAGGATATGGAAGCTAAAGCTACGCTTTACAAGGTATAAAGCTATGCTTTTCACTCCCTAAAGCATAGCCTTATGTCTTGTAAAACGCAGTGTTTTATATTGGACTTACCATAGCGGGAGTAGTCGATACAAGAGGTAGTGGAAAGTGGAGATTTATAAAATTGAAGCTGTCTGATAAAAAGCTGATTGATATAGGAAAGTGAAATCTGTAATACCAAAAATAAAGAAGGTGAATTCTAAGTCCTCTCCAAACAATATCTATAAAATCTTACCCAAGTTTACGAACATTAACGTATCCTTGGGTAAGTTTGTATATAGACATACCTACTCTTCAGAAGTGTATAGCTACTTCCTAAACCTAAGATATTTTCGAAGTTAAGGACCTTTTTATTATACGGCTAATGTTACAAATGGAGTCTGCCTTCGTATCACAGCAAAAGACCTTGCTATGATTTTGGCTCTTACAGCATTGATTACAGATGCTTTATGTTTCCCCTCTGCTATTTTCCTTTTATAGTATGCTTTCATCTGCGGATCCCAAGAGATGGCAGTAATAGCTGCCCGGGTAAGGTATACTTTTACTTCTTTGTTAGCCAATGAAGAAGTCTGCGTTTTTCCCCGTATGGAAATACCTGAAGTATGTTCAAATGGGGCGACCCCACAATAGCAGGCAAATTTCCTCGGGTTGTCAAATCTTTGAAAATTGTCAGTAACACACAGTAATACAATGGCATTGATAATTCCTATTCCTTTTATACTTCTTAATAGCAAGTAGTTTGTGTAAAGCGATGTACTGGCGGCTATTAGTTGCTCCATATCCTCTTCCACCTCCAGGATTCTTTCTTTTATCGACTTGAGCTGCTCTTCCAAAAAAGAAATGGATTCTGTCACATCAGCCAACTTAGCCATCCAGGAGAATGTTTCCAATAACTTTATGCTTGATACTTTTTGCTTGACCAAATTGTCACGTATAATAATCCATCCCCGCAGTCTCACCAAGTCTTTGTCAGGCAATTTGTATAACTCCAGTTTTCGATAGTGTAATACCGCATAGTTCGCTATTCTTTTGGCGTCAATGCGGTCATTTTTGCCTCGTTGCAAGCCTATGGACTTCTTGATGGTCAACGGGCAAACCAAAGCCAGGGAAAATCCCATGGAGACACTGGAAACAGATAACTCTGTGACATAACTTCCCATGTTTTCAGCACAGAACAAGAGTTTGGATAAAGAGAGATGATAACCAGCTATCCAATCCAATAAAGATTGGATCCCAGTTGGAGTGTTATCAAAAGACTTGTGAGACAACTCTTTTTCGTCTGCGGACATTAATGATGCATCGAAAGTTTTTTTTCCTACATCAAGACCTACAAAATGAGAATAATTCATAACTTTGTATTTACAGTATTAAACATGAAGGAGAAACAGCTAATACATTTATTAGGTCGTGAGCCTACAATTCTAACTGGCTAGGTTCTCCTATTAAGAGAGTTGCAGTCTGATTCAGCCTATAGTCATTTAAGACTAGTGTCAAAGTTAGTTCACTGCAACTCTACTTTTCAAATATACACTTATATTTTGTTGTGATATTTAATACTGCAAATGTAAATGTGTCAAAAGCAACTAAACTCTCCTCCTTCAGGAAGGAGGAGTACCCGTAGGGGGAGGTGGTAGGTAAATACGTAAGCTGTTGATATTCAGCTATGAAATATACCTACCACCCCGGCTTTCAGCCACCCCTCCTTCCTGAAGCTACCCTTTATACACAAGTATATATTATTTTTTTTATCTTTGCTTGATGTTATTAGAGACAGATCAAATTCGTGATCCTCGGCTTTTGCGGCGTTTAAACTTAATTTGCTCTCAGATGGTTGTCCATCAAAGTGCTATAGTGAATCAATTTAGTAAGGAACATAAAGAAAAGATGGGTGCTTATAGATTTTTGAACAATTCCTCAGTCAGCTCTGATGCTATCTTATCAGGTCTGATACACACTTGCTGTAAGAATGCTTCCGGTCGTCAGCATTTACTGTGTATTCAAGATACCTCGGAGATAAACTATGAGGCTCATGTTGAGCGAATGAAGAAAAAAACAGCCAGTCCCGGCATTGTCGGTCAAAAGCAATGTGGTACTTTTTTGCATCCTGTCTTGGTAGTGGATGCCTCCAGTCATATTCCTATAGGCTTTTCTTCGGTTAAGCAGTGGAATCGCTCACCGGCTGCTTTAAGTCGTGAAGAACGTAATTACAGATATCAGCCTATAGAAGAAAAAGAGTCATATCGTTGGATAGAAAGTGGAATGGCTGCCAGTGAGCAAATGCCCCGGGATGCAGTTAAAACGATCATCGGTGACCGTGAAGCGGACATTTTCGAGCTTTTCAGCCGTATCCCTACTGATAATGTTCACTTGCTGATACGTTCTGTTCATGAAAGGAATTGCCGGTTGGATGATCCAGACTGTTCTGTCCATCTGAATACATTAATGGAGCAGGCTGTTCTACGGGCAGAGTATAGCTTTGAAGTGCTCCCGGGAAGCGGACGTAAGAAACGGGTAGCGTGCATGGAACTTCGCTTTGAAAGAGTCACCTTGTGCGCTCCTGTTAACGGTCCGGCAAAGGGCAGTCCCCCTGTTAGTCTTTATTGCATACATGTTAAAGAAAAATCTTCCAGTACACCGGTAAATGAGAGCCCTATTGAATGGAGACTGCTAACTACACATGTGGTGGAGACTGTAGAACAAGCAATTGAATGTATCGGTTGGTATCGTTGTAGATGGCTGATTGAAGAGTTGTTCAGAGTGCTCAAAAGAAAGGGATTCATGATTGAGGACGCACAGTTGGAAACAGTTTCGGCATTACAAAAACTAATCTTAATTTCCTTGCAGGCAGCCCTGCAGGTGATGGTACTCAAACTTTCTTTTGATAAAGAAGATGAAAAACTCTCTTCAGAAATCTACTTTACAAGCAAAGAAATAGCATTATTACATATAGTAGGAAAAAAGAGTGAGGGAAATACAAAAATACAGCAAAATCCATATAAAAAAGAATCAATGGCATGGGCAGCATGGATTATTGCAAGGTTAGGAGCATGGAGTGCATACAAGAGCCAGTCCATTCCAGGATATATAACCTTTAAGAATGGACTGGATAGATTTAATACACAGTTTGAACTGTATGAGTTAATCAGCTAAGACTTGTGTATAAAGGGTAGCTTCCTGAAGGAGGGGAGTTTAGTTACTTTTGACTTTTGACACACCTCCTTCTATCTGAAACAGAATAAAATTCTTTTTATTTTTTCATTTTCGGCATCATCTTGCCCATTTTGCTGCTGGTTACCATCTTCATCATTTTGCGGGTCTGGTCGAACTGTTTCAGCAAACGGTTTACTTCCTGAATCGTTGTTCCGCTACCTTTAGCGATACGTGTACGGCGTGAGCCGTTCAATATTTCCGGATTGGAACGTTCTGCCGGAGTCATGGAATAGATGATAGCTTCGATGCTTTTGAAAGCATTGTCATCGATATCGATATCTTTGATAGCTTTGCCTACGCCCGGGATCATGGATGCAAGTTCTTTCAGATTACCCATCTTCTTGATCTGGGCAATCTGGCTGAGGAAGTCGTTGAAGTCGAACTGATTCTTGGCAATCTTCTTTTGCAGACGTTTGGCTTCTTCTTCGTCATACTGTTCCTGAGCACGTTCTACCAGCGAAACGATGTCACCCATGCCGAGGATACGGTCTGCCATACGTGCCGGGTGGAACTGGTCGATAGCATCCAGCTTTTCACCTGTACCCACAAACTTAATCGGTTTGTTGACTACCGAACGGATAGAAAGAGCCGCACCACCACGGGTGTCACCATCCAATTTGGTCAGTACCACACCGTTGAAGTCCAGACGTTCGTTAAATTCTTTGGCTGTATTGACGGCATCCTGTCCTGTCATGGAGTCTACCACGAACAGAATTTCGTCCGGATTGATCGCTTCTTTGATAGCGGTGATCTCGTTCATCATCTGTTCGTCTACGGCCAGACGTCCGGCTGTATCGACGATTACGAGGTCATATCCTTTGGCTTTGGCTTCCTGAATGGCGTGTTGTGCAATCTCTACCGGATTTTTGCTGTCCAGTTCTGAGTACATCGGCACTTCAATTTGTTCTGCCAGTACACGCAACTGTTCGATAGCTGCCGGACGGTAAACGTCACAGGCTACCAATAATGGTTTGCGATTCTTCTTCGTTTTCAGCATGCGTGCCAACTTACCGGAGAAAGTAGTCTTACCCGAACCTTGCAGACCTGACATCAAGATTACTGCCGGACGGGATTCGAGGTTGATTTCTACCGTCTCGCCACCCATCAACTGGGTTAGTTCGTCGTGCACAATCTTCACCATCAACTGGCTTGGCTTCACAGCCGTAAGTACATTCTGACCGATGGCTTTTTCCTTCACCGTGTCAGTGAAAGTTTTTGCAACCTTGTAGTTAACGTCGGCATCAAGCAATGCCTTACGTACATCTTTCAGCGTCTCCGCCACGTTAATTTCGGTGATTTTGCCTTCACCTTTCAGAATCTTGAATGACCGTTCTAGTCTTTCACTTAAATTATCGAACATAGTTGTTTAATTACGAATTAATTATTTGAGCCTGCAAATGTACAAAAATCTCTTGTATTTATATCTTTTTATTCTGCCATTTTGCTTTTTTGAGGTAAATATAGCTTGTTATCAACAGCAAGGTATAGTACAGAATCTCAATCGTAAAGCAGATTTCAATCGGTGCTTTGAGCCACATTCCGACGAAAACGATGTAGGAACCGTAAATGGCAATCGTGATGGTTTCGAGCAACAGGGCTGCCTGCGTATTTCCTGTTCCGGAGATGCCGTTGAATACGACATTGGCTACTGATGCAATGAGCATGGCGCAGCAGATAACGTATACCGAAGGCACGGACTCGGTGATTAACGCTGCTTCGCTGGTATATACGGAGAGGAGGAACTGAGGAAACAAAACCGACAATCCCACCAGTCCCAGCATGATGAAGAACGAGAATCGGGCTATTTTATTGATAAGCGGCATGACGTATTGGATACCTCCTGCGCCGATGGCATTGCTGACAAGGCTGTTGGTCGTTGTTGCCAGTGCATTCACCGGAATCAGCAGTACGACGTAGATACTACGGACAATGTTGGCAATGGCCAGTTCCCGTTGTCCCAACCGTTCTACGGCAACAAAGAACACGAACCAGGTCGCCATCGATAAGAAATATTGAAGCATCGTGAAGCAAGAAATGCTGAGAATACGCATCAGCAATGCCGGATCGAACGAGCGCAGACGATTCAGACCATACTTTTTCAAATCAACACTGATATATGTATAGATCAGGAAGAAGAGAATGGAAGAGGCTTCCGCCAGTACAGAAGCGATGGCAGCTCCCTTGATTCCCATTTCCGGCAGACCGAATTTACCGAAAATCAGTGCATAGTCCATATGACGTTGGTTAATGCCATGACAACAGCATTGATGGTCAAGACCTTGGTACGTGTGATGCCGATGTACAGGGCACGGAACATGACATTGACAAACGAGAAGAAGAACCCGTAAATACGCCAGTCCAGAAACTCCATAGTGCCTTCGTAGATGGATTCGGAAGAAACCAGCAACCGCATGATATTTCCTCCGAACGCTTTGGTGAAGCCGAACATCAATATAGCTATCAACAGGAGGAACATAATCCCCTGAATCATTACGGGACCTACATCACTGTAGCGTCCTTCTCCATTGCGTCGTGCAATGACAATTTGTGATCCTGTGCTGAATCCGAAAGCGATGGTGAATATACATATATAAAATAGTCCACCCATAGCCGAAGCTCCCAGGGCCACTTCACTAACGTGCCCTAAGAATGCGGTATCGGTGACATTGATGACATTTTGCGCCAGCAAGCTGAGTAGTATCGGGTAACTGACACTCCAAATCTGTTTGTTGGTATACATAATTAAGCGTTTAAGTTTACAGTTTGCAAAGATAGCGCTTTATTCCGATTCTGAAGCAATGGGATAGGTGAAAACAATTTCCGGGCCTTCCGTTCCCCGGGCGTTTACCTGATAGCTTCCTCCGAAGTAAGCCAGCAATAACTGGTTGATCTCATGCCTGATGCCGGTCTCCTGTGAGGTGAAAGCCTCGTCCGCCAATGGAGAGTTGAGAATGCGGAAATAAAGCATTTCGCCTTTCCGGCTTAATGTAAAGCGGATAATCCGTTCCTCCTGTTGTCCCTCTGTTTCATGTTCATGCGGATAGGTCAGGGTACTGAGCAGAGCGTATCCCAATCGGGTGGTATCTGTGCGAAGGGACAGTGACTCGACTTCCGGAGTGAAGCGGACTTGAATGCCTGTCTTTTCATTATTCATGCGTGCCATGTAGCATACTTCGTTGCAAAGTGAGACAGCATCATAGTCTTGTATCTGGAACTTCATCATTTTGGCTTCTAGACGAGACAGGTCGAGTACATCATTGACCAGTCTCATTAATCTTTCTGAGCTTTGGTGGATGATCGCCGAGTATTCTTCTCTTGTTTTTTCATCTATATTCGGTTCGCTGGCTATGAGTTGCGAGAAACCTACCACGTTGTTGAGCGGGGTCCGGATGTTATAACTCATGTTTGACAGGAAGCGATTTTTTATTTCGTTGGTTACCCGTACCGTTTCCGCTGCTTTGCGTATTTCGCTCTCGGAATATTTCAGGGCTTTGCGTATTTTGGAGAGCCGGAATAGGGAAATAAATAATACGATCAGAATGGCACTGATTACGATCAGGCTGATCAGACGTATTTGGTTGGTCTGCTTTTGTTGTTCCAGTTCTATCTTGTCCAGATTATAGCTTTTTTTGATTTGCTCCATTTGGGTGTTGGAGAGTGCCATGGCAGCCGAGTCCTTGATGGCCAGTGCCTGTTGGTAGAGAGTTGTCGCTCTGTTATTATCTCCGGCTTCCACCCATATTTTAGCCTGTTTCAGCAATTGTTCGGCATAGTCGCTGGTGAAATCTTTCTTGAGCATAGTTAATGTCGTGTCGATGTAGGCTGATGCCTGCTGATATTGTTTGATACTCTGATAGTATTTCGCATAGATGTCGTAGTAGAGCACCTTATACATGAAATAGGTGTTTTCAGTCAGATACTTTTTAGACTTTTCTATATGTGAATAAGCGAGTTGGGGCTGATCGGTATTCAGATAATAATGCGCGTAGAAAATCTCATTGAAAATGAATACGTCGGCAAATCCGTCTTTTAAAGATGGGTTGTCAATGATGAATTTGCAGAGTACATTTTCCAGTTCTTGCAGGTATTTCAGTTGCCTGTTATTGTCTTTCATTTCTTTGGTAACGGATATGAGCTGTGACAAGACGGAGATACGGACTACCGCATTGCCATTCTTTGGAAGCAACCTGTAGGCTTCTTCCAGCGCTTTGAGTCCTTCGTCCCAGCGCTGGCTGCCGATGTATGCGTTGGACAGGCATTGATAAGCGGCTACCATTCCACGGTTGTTGTCGATATCAAGGGCTTTCTGTTTCATCTTGTTTGCTTCGCTGATGGCAAGCTCATATTGTTCGGTAAAGGTGTATAGGTCAATCTGAAAGCGTCGGGCGTCGAAGAAATAGTCCCATAAACCGGATTTTTGTACAAGCGGTTCCATCTTGACTATCCATTTGGCTACACTGTCCTGTTCGCAACGGTTGTAATAATACAAAAGATGATAGTAGGCGGCCAGACTGGCGTACTTATCATTCTTTAGTTTTAATGCCTCTAGCATCAACGTGTCCGAATATTGGATACATTTGTAGTTGTTTTGCTCTATTTTTATGATTGCATTCAGTGTAGAGAGGCGTGTGGTATCATGCGGCAGTGTCTGCAACATTTGCAGCAGACTGTCTGAGGCAGTATCGGTGTTTGCATAGCCCAACAGCAGGCCATAGCAGGTGATGATCAGTAATATCAGTCGTTTCATCGTGCTTGATGGATTTTTATCTGCGCATGGCGAATCGGGTGTGTGAACAGAAAACGTGCTCCTTTGTCATAGTCCGGGTCGATCCATATTTTGCCTCCCAGTTGCTCAATGATAAGCTGGCAGATAGATAATCCGAGTCCTGTGCCTTGTGCGTTTTCATCGAGCTTTTCGAAGCGGTTGAATATCTTGTTCTGGTTCTCCTTGGAGATTCCGCAACCGGTATCACTAACGGAGAAAAGGGCCGTATCTTCCGTTTGTTTCACCAGTTCCAGGGTGATAGTGCCTTGTGCAGTAAACTTTGTGGCGTTGATAAGCAGATTGATCAGTACTTGTTGCAGGCGGGCACTGTCCGTGGTCAGCTTCAGTGAACTGAGAGAGGTGGAAAACCGTACTTCCGCTTGAGTCTGCTTTATTTTCTCTACCATGTCGATGACATTTCTGCATAGCGCTACAATATCACACTCGTTGAATTTGAATTGCATTTTTCCAATTTCAAGGCTGGATAAGTCAATTACATCATTAATCAGTTTGAGCAGCAGTTCTGAGTTCTGCTGGATGATATCGTTGCACTGTTGTTTCGTTTCGTTGTCGATGGATTCTTCTGTCAGAATAGCTGAAAAACCAGATAAAGCATTGAGCGGAGTACGAATCTCATGGCTCATATTGGAGAGAAAAAGGCTTTTGGTGTGGATAGACTTTTCTGCTTGTTTCTTGGCTTTTTCCTGTTCCTGTTGTGATTGCAGAAGACGATTGTTGGTGCGCTTGATGCGGAAAATGGCAATGATGATCAGTACTACGATCACTAAGATCACAGACAGACTCCAATAATAGAGATTTTTTTGTATGTTGATATAATTAAGTTCGCTTTTATCTATCTGATACAGGGTATGCAGTTCGTTTATCTGGCTGAGATAACTTTGGGCGTCCAATGAATCTTTGAGATGATTAATCTCCTCATAAATCTTGCACGCCTCTTGTTTCTGATTCATAAGTACCAGGACTTTGGCGCGTTCCTGTAATAACTGAACATGTCTGAATAAAGCCGTTTTCTTTGTTATGGTGAGTAATTCTTCATATTCTTTCAGCGCTTTATCATATTCTTTTGACTCAATATGATAGCCGGCATACATATAGTTGCTGATTGAAGAATAGTAGGGATACGGATATTTTTCGTAGATGGAGTCCAGCTGTTTCAGATACTCCAGTGCTTTTGGAAGGTTGTTTGTCTGTATATAATAATAGGCATAGCTGCAAGGCAGATAGAAGTCATCGGGCAAACCTGATTCTTTATGGTAAAGAGACTCCAGATAGGCAAAATCTTTTTCGATATCTGTCATTTGCCTGTATTTGAGTTTGCTCAGGATCAAATGAAACATGCTTGTCTTAAGATATGGAATACTTGCCGGAATTTTTTGCATTATTTTCAAGGATTCCTCATAAGACTCTATAGCAGACTGGGGATTTCCCGAACTTTGGTAGGTGTCTGCAAGGGCACGCAATGCCAGTGCCGTTCCGAAAGGATAATCTATAGCTTTGGCTTGCTGATACATTGAGTTGGCGTTGTTGACTGCCAGACTGATATTTCCTTCTGTAATTAATGCCTGAACTGCCATCATTTTCAATGGAAACAGAATATGATATTCTTGCTGCTTTTCAAGTTCGGGGCTTAAGAGCTTTTCCCATAAGATGATGCTGTCCGTTGTAATATCGATATTTGTATTGAAAGAAAGATCATGCTCGACAAGTGGCTGGAGTAAGGTAAGTCGTTCTTTGTTCAGGTTTGTTGCATGGAGAGCCGCCGATATGAATATGGCTGCAATGAGTGCTATTATATGCTGTAAATTACTATTCACTATTTTGTTTGCTCGTATGGTGATGTGCAAAAGAAATAAAAAGAGCGAAGACTGGCAAGCAATCTTCACTCTTTTTTATAGAATTATTTTCTTTTGAGGATCTCCCGTGCCCCAGGACCTTCGTGGCTGGGGTAGCCGGGAGTATGATTTCTGCACCGGGGATCGGCATCTACCTTCAAACTGCGGTAATCATCTTTGGAACGTGTGATGTAATCGTCCAGCAAAGCACGATGCTCGGCGAGTATTTTGGAGTATTTAGGGTCTTTGGCAAGATTTTTTCTTTCACCCGGATCTTTTTTCATATCGTACAGTTCTTCTCCGTTGCCTTCCAGATAATGGGTGTATTTATATCTCGGTCCGCGCACCATGCGTCCGGGAGTGGTAACGTACTCATATTCGCTGTGCCATTCGGAGACAACGTAAGGGTGGCTTTTCTTTTGTTTCTCTCCCCTTAGAGTCGGTGCAAGGCTGATGCCGGCTTTTTCTGCCGGAACGGCGATGCCTGCCAGGTCGCAAAGGGTGGGCAGGAGGTCTAAGGTCGGCTGTGTCAGCAGGTGGTCTACGGGTTTCTTCTGCTGCTTGATGCCGGGACCGGCAAAGATAAACGGAACGTTGGTCATTTCATCATAGAAGCTGATATGCTTGGTCACCATGCGGTGGGATGCCATGCCGTCGCCGTGGTCCGCCATAATTACGACAATCGTGTTTCTTCCGGCAGGGGTGGAGTAGAGGGCTTTCAGTACGCTGTCTACTTGCTTGGACACCATCTTGGTGTAATGCTGGAAGGCGGCGATGTAGTGACGATAGTTTTCTTCGTTCCAATGGGCAGCCTGTGTCATGCGGCGGTGACTGCAACAGATATATTGTACGGGAGTCGGAATATTGCTCCAGTCTTCCACGTCAAAGTTGTCCGGCAATTCGGGCAGTGGTCCGCTGATCGGCCGGTCGGTGTGTACTCCTGCGTTTTCGCCGATGAATCCGCAGATATTATGCGGGTTCTGAAAATCTGCAATGCAAATAAAAGGTTCTTTCGGAGGATTGCTGAGGTAGGCAACGGCATCCTCGCAGGTTCCTACATCCAGGAAACTGTCATTGTTGACCGGAAATTCGGGATCGGTGAATGGCTTGGCTACCGGTTCTTTATGTTTGAAGCCTCTCAGTGAGCCCATGTCGTGAGTCTTGCCGAAGTGTACGGCCTCATAACCGCTTTCGGAGAAGAGACTACCCAGTGTCGGCACGTTTTCCGGCAGGCGGGTGTTGACGGGTTCGCTGGAGTTTGAACGTACATTGGTCTGGTGAGGCATCATGCCGCTCCATAATGCTGCGCGTGAAGGTTGGCTGAGGGGGCAGCCTACATAAGCGTTAGAGAAGATAACTCCTCTTGATGCTACTTCGTCAATGGGAAGTGTGCAGCCTTGTGTCTGTCCGTAAGCGCCTACGACACGTTGTGTGAGATGGTCGCACTGGATAATCAGGAAGTTCGGCTTTTCTTGTGCCTGGGCTGCTGCGCCACAAAGGGCTAATCCCATGAATGGATAAATTGTTTTCATTCTTGGCTAGAATTAAGTAATTGATTGGGTAGCAAAAGTAGGAAAAAACAAAAAGCAAAAAAGGGCGGGGGAGTGGTTTTGGACGTAAATGAAAGTAATTTGTACAAAAATGAAATATGCGATGAACGATTCATGAGGAACAGCGAAGACCGCGATGAATAATAAATGAAAAGAATTAATGGAAATCATAAAAAGAACGGTGAATAAACTGCGATTATTCATCGTCCAGTATATTCACCGTTCCTTATTTATGATCGTTTATTCTTGATCAGCTATTCATGCTCATCAGGAATTCGTCGTTGTCTCTTGTTTTTTCCAGACGGTCTTTTACGAAATCCATTGCTTCGATAGGATTCATATCTGCAAGGTATTTGCGTAATATCCACATGCGGTCGAGTGTTGTCTTGTCAAGCAGCAGATCGTCGCGACGAGTACTGGATGCGGTGATGTTGACAGCAGGGAAGATACGCTTGTTGGACAGGTTGCGGTCAAGCTGCAACTCCATGTTACCTGTACCTTTGAATTCTTCGAAGATAACTTCGTCCATTTTGGAACCGGTGTCGATCAGTGCGGTAGCGATGATAGTCAGCGAACCGCCGTTTTCGATGTTACGGGCAGCACCGAAGAAGCGTTTGGGCTTGTGAAGTGCATTGGCGTCCACACCACCGGAAAGTACTTTACCGGATGCGGGAGATACAGTATTGTAAGCACGTGCCAGACGAGTGATAGAGTCAAGGAAGATCACTACGTCGTGTCCGCATTCTACCAGTCTTTTTGCTTTCTCGAGTACGATACCTGCGATTTTTACGTGGCGTTCTGCCGGTTCGTCAAAAGTAGAAGCGATTACTTCTGCGTTGACGCTGCGTGCCATGTCGGTTACTTCCTCCGGACGTTCGTCGATCAGCAGCATAATCATATATACTTCCGGATGATTGGCTGCGATGGCGTTGGCGATATCTTTCATCAAGATGGTCTTACCTGTCTTCGGCTGTGCTACGATCAGTGCACGCTGTCCCTTACCGATAGGAGCGAAAAGGTCTACAACCCGGGCAGACATGGAGTCTGAATAACCGCCTTTGCAGAGTCTGAATTTCTCGTCCGGGAAGAGCGGAGTCAAGTGTTCGAAAGGAACACGGTCGCGAACGAAAGCTGCGTCACGTCCGTTGATCTTTGACACCTTTACTAACGGGAAATATTTTTCTCCTTCCTTTGGCGGACGGATGATGCCTTCTACCACGTCACCGGTCTTAAGACCAAATAACTTAATTTGTGACTGTGATACATAAATATCGTCCGGAGAAGAAAGATAATTGTAATCGGAAGAACGGAGGAATCCGTATCCGTCCTGCATGATTTCCAGTACGCCTACTCCGCTGAGGATATCATCGAATTCATAAGGCTTTTCACGCTCGATCACTTTGCGTTCCGGCTGTTGTTGTACAGCCGGAAGGTTCTCGGCAACGTTGTTCTGCTGTTGTGCAGGACGTTGTTGCATCGGAGGACGCTGGTTGTTGTTATTATTACGCTGGAAATTATTATTGTTGTTAGCATTTACATTGTTATTGCCGGCGTTGTTATTGTTGTCGCGTGGGCGGACAATGCGCTGGCGTTGTTGCGGTTGTGAATGCTGTTGTTGCTGTGGTTGTGGAGCTTGCTCGGGGGCGGCTTGTGCTGTTTCTGCCTTGGTCGCTTCGAATTTGCCGAAGAGTTCGGTCGGAAGCTCTATTTTTTCAGAAGGCAGGTCTTCGATTGGGATAAAGTCATCATCGTCTTCGCTGGATAAGATGGTACTTTCTTCGTCGATCACCGGTGCCGATTTCTTTTGCGGTTTGGCTATTACCGGTTTTTCTGCAACGGCAGGTTTGTTTTCTTTTACTTTCTTTTCTGTCTCCTGTGTCGGAGTTGCTTTTTCAGCCGCCGGTGCAACTACCGTTTTTTCCGCAACAGCTTTTTCTTCTGTTGGTTTCACTATCGGTTTTGCGTTTTCCACCTCCTTGTTTTCTGCTTTTTCAGCGATATTGGCGTCTTTGCGGGGACGGCCTACTTTGCGCTTAGGAGCAGCTTTCTCTGCCTTCGGTTCAGCAACGGGAGCTTCTTTGGCTTTGTTGGCAGCCTCTTCTTTAGGCTGTTGCTGAGGTTTGGCTGCAGGAGCATTTTCTTTATTTTTAGTAACTTCCGCATTTTTGGCTGCAGGTGCTACTTTCTCTTCTTTTTTAGGTGCGGCTGTGCGCGAACGCTTGTTTTTATCTCCTTTGCGTTCTTCTTTTAATTTCTCTGCGGCAACTTTCTTAGTGGCTCCGGCTATGGCTTGCTCATCAAGAATCTTGTATACAAGTTCTTCTTTCTTAAATGAGTCTGCTTTTTTGATGCCTAGCTCTTTGGCAATAACTTGAAGTTCCGACAGATTTTTGTCGTTCAATTGGATAATGTTATACATATAGTATGGTAAGTTATTAAAATTTCTGTCTTGATGAAATATGGACAGCATTACTACAGCGTAATAACCGCAGATATGCGAGCATATGTTTTGTTTTTAATTATGAATTAGGGATGTATGTGTTGAATCGTAGAATGTTTCAACGGGGCAAAGATAATAAATATTTTTGGTTTCATGAACAATCAAACACTTTTTTCAGCGTAAAAACGTATCTTTGCTGTATAAAAGAAAATAGTATGACAGTAAATGAAGCTCGTTTAATTTATTTTTCGCCTACACACACATCAAAACAAGTAGCCGAAGCAATTGTTCACGGAACCGGTATAAAAAATGTCATTTCGATAAATCTCACATTGCAGACTGTCGAGGAAACCGTTATTCCTACGTCTGCATTAGCTGTTATCGTAGTGCCTGTATATGGAGGCCATGTGGCTCCTTTGGCTATGGAACGTCTGGAAAGTATTCGTGGTCTGGATACTCCTGCCGTATTGGTCGTGGTTTACGGAAACCGTGCCTACGAGAAGGCGTTGATGGAACTGGACGCTTTTGCCATCCCTCACGGATTGAAGGTGATTGCCGGAGCAACCTTCATAGGTGAACATTCATATAGCACTGACAAATGTCCCATTGCGGACGGTCGCCCGAATGAATCGGATTTGGATTATGCAGAAGATTTCGGAAAAAAAATAATGGAGAAAATTCAGGCAGCTGCCGGATCCGATACCCTTTATCAGGTGGATGTGCGTGCCATCAAACGTCCCAGTCAGCCGTTCTTCCCCTTGTTCCGCTTTTTGAGGAAGGTGGTCAAACTGCGTAAAAGCGGAACTCCGCTTCCCCGTACCCCTTGGATAGAAGATGAGAGCTTGTGTACTCATTGTGGCATCTGTGCGGCTCGTTGTCCGGCAGGAGCGATTACCAAAGGGGACGAACTGAACACGAATGCTGAAAAATGCATCAAATGCTGCGCCTGTGTGAAAGCATGTGCAAACAAGGCAAGGAAATATGATACTCCTTTCGCTTCTTTGCTGTCCGAGTGTTTCAAGAAACAGAAATTGCCTCAGACTATCTTGTAGATAATCACTCGTTTAGTCGTTTCGTCTATCCGGAAGCGGTTATCTGTCCGTTCGCCTATCAGCCATGCAATGCGTTCACCGCAGCAGAGAACCCATTGGCGTTCTTTTTGGCTGATGGAGAATTTGCGGTCGGTCAGATAATCGCTTATTTTTTTCTTGCCCGTCATGCCAAAGGGGATGAATGTATCTCCCGCTTGCCATTTGCGGCAGTGAATTTCCTCATTTAATTTGTCTGCATCGAAACAGGCGGTTTCTTTTTCCCGTGGAATCCGGAAATCGGGTGTGAATTCTCTTTCCTCTTTTATTAATTGATAGGGAAGGGTAGATTCGTCTTCCGGCCGGATGGTTTCCAGTAGCAGCAAATTCCGGTCTTTAATGACTCTCCATTCTTTGCTGACGAATTGTTTCCCCGGCTGCCCGTGAAGCGAATTGGCTATATCTTTGATTTGTGCCGAATTGAATCCCAGTGGATGCAATGTTTCAAACAAGAAAGCTTCGGGAGCGGGTTCGTCCAGTAGAGCATCGATTCGGATACCTTCCGGAGTGATAATCCGTGTTTTGGCTTCGTCTATTACCTTATTATATATAGTAGCTACATCATTCAGGTGATTGCTTGTTTCTATCAGACTGTTTTTGACCGACGGATTTATTTCCTGCATTAGTGGAAGCAGGTTGAGGCGGATTTTATTACGGGTATATTCGTCTTCCAGATTGGTGCTGTCTGTTACGAAGTCTTGTCCGATCTGTTGCAGGTAGCGGATGATTTCTTCCCGGTTGATGCAGAGCAGCGGACGTACGATTGCTCCGTTTCGGGGGCGGATTCCTAATAAACCGGTAATGCCTGTACCCCGAATGAGGTTGAACAGCATCGTTTCTACACTGTCGTCCTGGTGGTGAGCTACGGCGATTACATGGGCTCCGCACTCTTCTTTTATCTTTTCGAACCAGTTGTAACGGAGTTCTCTGGCTGCCATTTCTATCGAGATCCGTTTTTCTGTTGCGTACTGAGTCGTGTTGAAGTCGGTGATATGCAGGCGGATGCCGTATTTTTGGCAAAGTTGCCGGACAAACCGTTCGTCACGGTTTGATTCTTCACCACGTAAATGGAAATTGCAGTGGGCAGCTTCACATTGATAACCTGCTGTGTGGAGTACACGCAGCAAGGCAACTGAGTCGGCTCCACCACTCAGGGCAACCAAAAGTTTATCATCCGGCAAGAATAAATGCTCTTTCTCTATATATCGTATAACCCGTTGTTGTATCATATCTGCAAAGATAATAGTTTATTGAGGTATCTCAAGTGAATGCTAATTGTTTTTATCGGACTGGCTAAGGAAAAAACTCCCATAAATTAATTTTTTCTTTAGCGATTTCTAATTCGTTCTACTATAGTTCCTCTTGCGTGCCACTATAGTAGGGCGTAAGGGGAACTATAGTACTTCTTGCGTACCACTATAGTGGTACGAACTAATTGTTGCATGTAAACTCAATAGATGTAGGCAGGGAATTAGTTACCTGTTGTGACTTGAACTTTTGATGGGTTTATTTAGATACCGTCAGCATACGAAAATCCTGCTATTTAAAAACATTCTAAATAATTTGCGTGCTCGGAAGTTATGAATTATCTTTGCCGAAAATTTAGATAGTTATGCGTTTATCCGAATTAGGAACAGGTGAAAAAGGTGTCATCGTTAAGGTCTTGGGACACGGAGGCTTTCGTAAACGTATTGTGGAGATGGGTTTTATCAAAGGTAAAACTGTTGAAGTATTGTTGAATGCTCCACTGAAAGACCCGATTAAATATAAAGTCTTAGGTTATGAAATATCTCTTCGTCGTCAGGAAGCGGAAATGATTGAGGTAGTCAGCGAGGAAGAAGCAAAAAAACAAGCCGAAAAAGCTGTATATCACGAAGGTCTGCCCGAAGATGTTTCTGTAAAAGAAGAAGATATGAAACGGTTGGCGTTAGGTAAGCGCCGTACTATCAACGTTGCTCTGGTCGGGAATCCGAACTCAGGCAAAACTTCTCTTTTCAATCTGGCTTCCGGCGCTCATGAGCATGTAGGAAACTATAGCGGTGTGACGGTAGATGCCAAAGAAGGATATTTCGATTTCGAAGGTTATCATTTCCGTATTGTCGATTTGCCGGGAACGTATTCACTGTCAGCTTATACACCGGAAGAAATTTATGTCCGCCGTCACATTGTTGATGAAACGCCGGACGTAATCATCAATGTAGTCGATTCTTCAAATCTGGAGCGAAATCTGTATCTGACTACCCAACTGATTGATATGAATGTCCGTATGGTGGTAGCTTTGAATATTTACGATGAACTTGAATCCAGCGGTAATACATTGGATTATCATTTGTTGAGTAAATTGTTCGGAGTGCCGATGGTGCCTACTGTCAGCAAGAAGAATCGTGGACTGGATACCTTGTTTCATGTAGTAATCAACCTTTATGAAGGGGTTGATTTTTTTGACAAGCAGGGAAATATGAATCCGGAAGTTCTGAAAGACCTGACCGAATGGCATGATTCTCTGGAAGACCGGAAGAATCATGAGGAAGAACATCTGGAGGATTACGTGCGCGAACATAAAAGGAAAGGGCGTGTATTCCGTCATATCCATATCAATCATGGTCCCGATCTGGAAAAAGCGATTGACGCTGTAAAAGAGGAAGTATCCAAGAATGAATTTATCCGCCATAAATATTCTACCCGCTTTCTGTCTATCAAGTTGCTGGAAAACGATCCCGATATAGAGAGCTTTGTACGGACGCTGCCCAATGCGGGAGAGATTTTCCGTATTCGCGACAAGATGGCCAAGCGCGTTCAGGAAACGATGAACGAGGATTGCGAATCCGCCATAACGGATGCCAAATACGGTTTTATCAGTGGTGCGCTGAAAGAGACATTTACTGACAATCATCTGGAGCAGGCGCAGACGACGAAGGTGCTGGATGCTATCGTTACTCATCGTATCTGGGGGTATCCTATCTTTTTCCTTTTCATGTACCTGATGTTTGAGGGAACATTTGTTCTCGGAGAATATCCGATGATGGGAATTGAATGGCTGGTGGGGCAAATCGGTGACTTGATTCGCAATAACATGTCGGAGGGGCCGTTGAAGGATATGCTGGTTGACGGTATCGTAGGCGGTGTAGGTGGTGTTATCGTCTTTCTGCCCAATATTCTGATTCTGTATTTCTGTATTTCGCTGATGGAAGACTCCGGTTATATGGCCCGTGCAGCGTTTATAATGGATAAAATTATGCATAAGATGGGCTTGCATGGAAAATCGTTTATTCCGTTGATTATGGGATTCGGTTGTAATGTGCCTGCTATCATGGCTTCCCGTACTATTGAGAACCGGAAAAGCCGTTTGATTACGATGTTGATTAACCCGTTGATGTCTTGTAGCGCGCGTCTGCCCATTTATCTTTTGTTGGTAGGAGCTTTCTTCCCGAACAATGCGAGTTTGGTGTTGTTAAGTATTTATGCGATCGGAATTTTTCTGGCTGTGCTGTTGGCGCGTCTGTTCAGCAAGTTTTTGGTAAAGGGTGATGATACTCCTTTTGTGATGGAGCTTCCTCCTTATCGAATGCCGACGGCAAAATCCATATTCCGTCATACATGGGAGAAGGGAGCGCAGTATCTGAAAAAAATGGGAGGGATTATTATGATTGCTTCTATTATCATCTGGTTCCTCGGATATTATCCGAACCATGAGGCGTATGAGACAGTAGCTGAACAACAGGAAAATTCTTATATCGGTCAGTTAGGACGGGCTATAGAGCCGGTGATAAAGCCGATGGGCTTTGACTGGAAGTTGGGTATCGGTTTGATTTCCGGAGTAGGGGCAAAAGAGCTGGTCGTTAGTACGCTGGGTGTTTTGTATGTGGATGATCCGGAGGCCGATGAGGCTAGCCTGGCGGAACGGATTCCGATAACTCCTTTAGTGGCGTTCTGTTATATGCTGTTTGTGCTGATTTACTTCCCTTGTATTGCGGCATTGGCGGCTATTAAGCAAGAGTCCGGCAGTTGGAAGTGGGCGCTCTTTGCAGCTTGCTATACCACAGGGCTGGCCTGGCTGGTGGCATTTTCAGTTTATCAGATTGGAGGAATGTTTGTATGAATAATTGGCAGGAATGGGTAGTCGGAGTACTGATTGTACTCTGCATTGCCCGTGTAATATATGGAATTTATCTTTTTTTTCGTCGTACGCGAGAAAGTGAGAATCCTTGTGATAGCTGCGTAAGTGGCTGTGATTTAAAGGATATGATGGAGAAGAAACGTCAAGAGTGCGGTGTAAAGAAAAAAAGTACAAAGAAAAATTGCTGCGGATAGTTGGTAGTTTCAAAATTTGTACTACCTTTGCAACCGCAAACGAGAAAAAATGGTTCCTTGGATGAGTGGCTTAGTCAGCGGTCTGCAAAACCGTGTACGGCGGTTCGAATCCGCCAGGAACCTCATAAAACCCTTTCAGATGATCTCTGAGAGGGTTTTTCTTTTCTCTTAATCCAAAATGTTCCCACTTTGTTCCCAGCTTTTGGTTAATATCATGATATAAGGATGGTGTTTTGAGAGGAAGGCTGTTTTTTATTCTTCTATTTCTTTTATTCTTTCGATTTGTTTATTCAAGAAGTAATCAGTGTAAAGAGAATATTCTCCAGTTTCGCAAAAAGATATTAATCCTTTCTTGTAGTTCAAGACATTAAAATAGCAAGATTCTTAACTTCGCTATGATAAAGCTCAGAAAGCTTTGATAAAGGGCTTTCGATGATGAATGCAGCTTTATTTATTTGTTCTTCATTAAATATCTGTTTCATGTATTCCAATTGTCTCACTATTGTTTTTATCCTTGACCGACCCTTGACATCATTAGGGGAATTTGTCGGAAATGGCGGTATTTCATCTAAATTGAAATCCTAAAAGGGACTTTGGAGATATTTACTGGTTTATTTTTTTTTCTTCTCTCCAATAATCGTAATACTGCATGGGATTCCACCTTTCAGCATTTCTGCGTGGATAATGACCGGATTGGCATACATACCGTTCTGACATTCTATGCTAATTTTACCATTTTTGTCAGTTTGTATAGTAGGATTCCAATAAAGTGTACGGCGACGATGGTTGACATTTGCAGTCGGTATTTTGTCTTTGTAGACAGGAGAATAGAAAGCTAATGGGCGAGAATATCCTTGGATTATTGTACGACGTGTTCCATGGGCAGCCTTCATTGACTTTTGCGTTAATCTGCTATAATTGGAGTCAAAATGCGGAGTTATGTAGAATAAAGCATATTGTCCGAATCTTGAAAAATCGATATTGACGTTTACATTATTGTTGATTCCTGATGATTTCTTTCTAAAAAGGGGGTCTGATTTGGCCTTTTCAGTATCGTCTAACGATATTTTTTTCTTTGCAGCATCTCCATAAAGATAGAAACTGTCATCAAAGGTACGTGGGGGATTCATTGCTGTCATCATGTCTTTTACATTTTGTCCTTTTGTCATATTTGAACCGTGTATTGAATTAAGCACTTCATTAGTATACGAATTGCTTCCTTCGCATATCATAATCTGTTTTATACCATCTATCTCATTCCACAATGTCCAAGCAGTTAAAGTATCAAGTACTTGTTTGCCAACAATGAGACAGATTGTTTTCTCTTTATATCGTGAGCTTCCGTCTTGCACATCGTATGAAAAGTTAGGATTCACTTTACTAAGCAAGTCGGGTATAGTATTAATTACTATTCCCTGATCGCGTAATTCATCAACCAATCGCGTTACATCATAGTATGCGTCTACGCTTTTCTCGAATACTTGAGTAGTGATGTTCTTATTTTTTCTTTTTTTTGCTATTTCCACTTCGCTCAATAAATAGGTGTTGTTAGTTTTGCTAATAGAATCTACATATAGCGAGTCTATACGGTTGGAAAGGGTGATCCATGAGTTTTTGTCCATCCACTGTGGATGTTCTTCTTCATAGCTGAAGGCACGTGGGGTAGGGGCGAAGTTACGGTCGAGCATAACAGAAGCATCTTTCTTATGTTTAGATCCCCTACGGCGTATCTGGAATACCGCTTCTACTTCTCCTTCAAAACTAGTAACCGGAAGTTGAAATTTGCCGTTTTCATCTGTAAACGTATTTCCTGCTACAAATGTATTGTCCACTTTAGCCATGACGCTTACCTCCATATCTTTCATTTCTTTTTTTAATAGAGAAGAACGAATCTGTCCTTGTAGTAACAACTCTTTTTCAGCTGACTGTTGAAGTAGCTTTTCATTTTTACCGGAAATAAGTTGTGATAAGTCATATTGACGCCAACCGTGAACCATGAGCAAAACATCAAGTTCTTGCAATTTGCGAAGTGTAATATCTGCAAAATAATACCCCGGTTTATCAATATATCCTTTTAAACCGGATGTTAATAACATATCTGTAAATATATTATTATCATATTCTGCATAATCCGAACGTATAGCATCTCTTACTGATATGGATAAAGAACCTTGTAAAGGATTTCCTTTTTGATCTGTTACTTGTATTTCGCAGCGAATTGGTTCGAAAGGCCGGTAAATGTCTTTAATTCCATTTAATTGTATTGAATTCAATTTATTGGGTTGCACAAATGTAAATCGTTCGCACAGCATATTCCCGGTTTTGTCTAGTAGACTGACTTGGTATATGCCTCCGGGAAGATCGCGCGTTTTAAGTAAGAAAGTTTGATTTCCACCTGATCTCATTCGTAGTATCCAATACGAATAGGGGCGACCTTCATGACTTATGAATGCTACAATGTCTGCATCCGGGGTATTCTCATTGCTCAATACGTTACCTACAATAGCTCCGCTTGAATTATTCACGTTCAATACATATCCGGCGGAAAGGGCGTCCGGTAGATTGAATTTATATTCTTTTTCTTTATAAGTTACTTTAGCTACTGCTGGTTTTTCTTCGGGTGTATAAGTGAATATTCCCATTCCGTCATGTAGGGTTTTTATTTCTGTCAGCTTTTCCCCGTCTTTCGTATAAATGGCACCTTCAAGGATAACATTACCATCTTCTCTACTTTCAGCTTTAAATGCCACACGAGAAGAGATGCCTTTCACGAGTGTTCCTCCTTCGGGAAAGAATTGGATAGCAAGTTTATCTGTCACATTTTTCGGTCGCTGTTTCATGGAAGGATTCAGATTATAGGTCGAAATCCTCCGTTCTGGTCTTTCTTCTTGTGCAGACTGATAGATCGGGAATGTACGTGAGAAGTAAGAAGGTTCGCTGAATGCGAGCATCCAACGGGTGTAAGCTCTGATTTCATAATAGCCGGACATGGTACTTTCATTCAGGATTATCTGTCCATGTCCTTCACCGCTATTCAATTCAATGATTTGGCGTTGGGTAATATGCCCTGTCTGGTCGAGCATTTCTACATAAAGGGGTTTGCTGATGGTGCTTGGCATATTGTTCTCAGCATATACCGTGTAGGCTTTAAACCATATAGTATCTCCTACATAATAACTACTATTATCAAAATGCAAGTATACCTTCTCACGTGGGTATGTGTCAGCAAAAGCAACGGCATTATCGAAGAACTGTTTGAAGATGATGTCGCTGCTAGCGTTTTGTGAACGGAGAAACAAAATGCTATGTAGACTGCAAAATAGAATTAAAAGTATTCGTTTCATTATTGTGACATGTAAGGTTGTTAATCATAGCTAAACTCATTGCAACTAAACATGATATAAATTTCTTTGCTTGTATATTTTTGATAGATACCGTGTCGCACTGCAGTTTTAAATTCTTCCGAAACATTGCCTGCGTATTCAGCTGTTATGAGATATTCTCCAGTCTTCCTAAATTTTGGAACAGTAACTTCATATCTTCCGCCTACTAATTGGGGAAAAACTAAATATCCATCAACAAGCACTCTTACAGAAAAAGATGAGCCACACTTAGGATCATTAATTATGAATTTTAGTGATTCCATATTGTTGAAATCCTGTGAATTATAACCATAAGGGTTATTATAAGTTGGCTGATTGTAATCTTTATAATGCCATCCAGTTGCAAGGTTTTTATTGTACCATTTTTCTTTATCATTAATACTTTTATCTGCTTTCCCTGGGAAATCTTTATGCAACAATCTATATCTAAACTGAACTCTAGTAGGCAAATGTGTAGCATTTAAATCCATAGGATCTTGAAATCCATTGACTTTCACTATTCCATAATTATAATTCCCCGGGCCCCCTTCACCTAAATAACGCCAAGGAAATGCAGTAGTACCACTTATTAGCCTATGTTGTACTTGCATATATTGATAATCCATCCAATTAGCTTCTGTAATAGGAGGATAACAAGTCCAAATAATGGTCATATAATATATGCAAGTATCAGGACCATGTCCAGAAGGAAAATCACGACAGGATACCTGATATTCATATAGAGCAGGTAGCGCACCTTCTCTATCTTTCCACCAATCCATCCCCTCTTCATATTCTTGTTTAGTGAAGAATGCATTAGTAGCAGACGTTGAGTTGGATATTGTGTTGTCTTTACCAAGCATAGTACTATCTGTTGCTACATCTGAACTTATTAAAGTATTGCTTTCGTTTAAGAGAGTTTGTTCTATTCCTTTTATTTCAGTGACAGCAATAGTTTGCAAATCATTATTACATGCAGCAAATAGTGCATAAAATAATAATGCAAGCAATGAGCCGGAAAAATAATTAATTGTTTTCATAACTACTGGATTTTAAATAATGTTACTATTTTTCGGACTTTAAGGCGTTGTGTAAAATATGTTTTTGTTATTTGCTTGGATCTCTTTAAAGTATTTAAAATTGTTGGTTTATTCTCTGACCTTTAATATAGATAAAAAAATGACGTAAAAAAAATAATCCTGTCTTATTTATATATGTTTAATATCTTCTTGAAGTTTTGTATCGATAACTCTCCTTCAATTGCTCTTATTGTATCCATATCTATTCCTCATGGCATTACTATAATGTTTAAAATTGACCATATATATCCTGCCAGCGTAAAACCGGTGTAACGGAAGAGTTTTCTCGCAGTGTGTACATAGCTTTAGTTCCAATCTGTCTACTATAACCCGGTTCCTGAGCTTCCGCTTCACCAGATCACAGGATATATACATTCTCTTGTAACATATCTTCGACAATAAGCTATAGATCGCTTCCTGTATTTAGCAAAATGAGTGCAATCCGGCCGGGATGATGTTTGATGTATGTCATGGCCTTTCAGTTGTCGTTTGATGAGATTTTCAAACGGGGACAAACGGACTGCAAGAATGATAGAAAGTATTTCTTTGATGAATGTTGGCATCATTCCCGTATATCCTGTCAAAGATTCGGATATACTGAATTACAGAAAAGGACTGATAGCGTTTTATGAAATGGAAGACTACAGCCTATATACTGATTATTTTCTGGATAGACAGATTGAACGAATTAAGGAAATAGAATAATTCTTTGCTTACTCGTTTCAGCTTTTCTAAAATTATCCCATAAATACTGTTTATGCTGTTGAGGTGTCAAAAGTTTGCTAGGGAAAAATAAGGATTTGCTAATATGGAGGCAATATTTAGAATTAAAATGCGTAAAGATTATGCAACCAAGGATAGGAAGCGACCAATCTCTTAATATTTTTTATCAAGCCCTGACATTGGAATATCGTAGTACTGAACCTTGTAGTTGTTATAATAAGGCGATTGATGAAATTTGCAGGAGGAGCTACATAGAAAAAGAGGAATTTTGTCGATAGTTGCTCTCATTACATTCATTAATGGTATTATTAAAGCCTGTTCTTTTACCTTTCTGAAATATATTTTGTATTTTTGTTATATATTATTGGAGATATGAAAATTAAAGATAAGATAACTCAGAGTCTTGCAAGTATAACTGTTGAATTACAGGAAATAAGTCCTGATTTTTATGTTATAGGTGCATCTGCTATGATTTTATCAGGTATAGAGGTCGGAGAAACTGCTGATATCGATATTTTGACTACCGAAATGAATTCATGCAAATTGCAACACTTGCTAAAAACATATATGGAAATATCTCCGGAAACAAAAGAGGATGATTTGTTTCGTTCTAATTTTGCCAGATTCAAACTTCCTTTAATGGATATTGAGGTCATGGGGGATCTTCAAATTAAGAAAAACGATATTTGGCAGTCTGTTTGTGTAAAAGAATATGAGGAAATATTCATTGGGAATTTAATTATCAAGATACCAACTATAGAAGAGCAAAAAAGAATCTTATCTCTTTTTGGCAGAGAGAAAGATTTAAAGAGGATTTTAATACTAAATCACTATCTCTTATGAAACTATAACTATTATATTCAGCCAAAATGGCAGAGTGCACCGTTAAGATCGGTTGATTGATGATATCTAATTTAAAACGAATGCGTATATGAATACAGATTTTGTAAACTTAACAAAGGAAAACCTCAGTGATGAGCATCTATGCTGCATTATTCGCAGTAAAAAGCCTCATGCAGGTATTGACGCGAAGCGGCAATGGCTTTCCGACAGACTAAATGAAGGTCATGTTTTTAGAAAGCTAAATGCAAAAGCTACGGTTTTTATTGAGTATGCACCTCTTGAGACAGCTTGGGTTCCCATCATTGGTGATAACTATTATTATCTGTATTGCTTATGGGTCTTAGGAAGTCCTAAGGGGAATGGGTATGGAAGAGCTTTGATGGAATATTGCCTGACAGACGCCAAAGAAAAAGGCAAATCCGGTGTTTGTATGCTTGGCTCAAAGAAGCGGAAGAACTGGCTTTCTGACCAATCGTTTGCGAAGAAATTCGGTTTTGAAGTTGTTGATGCGACTGATAATGGATATGAACTGCTTGCACTTTCTTTTGACGGGACAATGCCGAAATTTGCGCAAAACGCGAAAAAAATGAAAATTGAAAGCGAAGATCTGACTATTTATTATGATATGCAATGCCCTTATATTTATCAAAAGATTGAAATGGTAAAACAGTATTGTGATACAAATAACGTTCCTGTATCTTTAATTCAAGTGGATACACTCCAAAAAGCGAAAGACCTGCCTTGTGTTTTCAATAACTGGGGCGTTTTTTATAAAGGAAATTTTGAAACAGTGAACTTACTTTTAGATGTCGAACATTTAAAGAGAATACTTAAAAAATAAATAAGCAGATGCAGATAATGATGGATTAATGAGATAGGGTTATTCTCTGTTTTATTTATCCTGTCTCTTTATTTTTTTTTGTTTCTGAAACGATAAGCGGATCAATAACCAGGCGATTAAGAGACAGATCACGATGGCAGTGAAAACTCCTTTGCGATAAGAATCCTCCAGCTGAATGCTGCATTTTACACTGTCGATATTGGTATCGACCGGATGTACCCATACACTGGTCAGAGGTGTTTCGTATTCCTTTCCGTTTGCCTTGATGGATGCCAGAGGTAGTTTGGTGTTTCCTGGCTTCTTGAAACGTATGCGGTAGCTGAATCCCTGCTCGTAGATATTTGTCAATATGCCGTTTTTTACTGTATGACCGGCTTTGTGTGGTGTTGCTCCTTCAACTGTTTCTATAAGCGTTCCGAAGTCGGGTGGAGATACAGAATCGAAATCGGCTGTGCTGATGTATTTTAATTCAAGCTCTTGTCCTGCTTTGGCTCCATTGCGGGGAGTGTCCAGTTCCATATAGAAACGTTTTGTTTCTTGGGCAAAACTTTTTAGTCCTATAGGCAAACTGATAGTGATAAACAATATAATTCTTATTAGTTGTTGGATAATGTATGCATGCATATTCCTTATGTGAGATATAATTATAAATGATGAAAAAAATATTGTTTACTTTCGGTTTGCCTATTTCTGCTTATCTATTTTTAGCCGATATAAAATTCAGTCGGGATTAGTTTGAAATCAACAAATTGATTTTCTACCGGGGCGGACTTTAATAGAAAAGGGACGATGCCATCGGATGGTAAAGCCTTGCGTGGCAGTGCTGTCTGTTTGTCGAATTTATAGGTGGCACACCATGCGTTGGCGTCACCACATACACTTTTGCCGATACGAAAACAGAATTCGCTGGTATCATCGCGTAATGTCTGTATTAGTTTGCGGCAATCACCGGGGATTTGGTCGGCATCTTGCAATACATTTATTTCTTCTGCTATTTGTTTTAGCCATTCGGTGTCGTGAATGTGTTTTTGATCAAGTGCAAAAACAAATACGGCAGGATAATAATCGTTATTACCGGGCATCCATAGGGCGGTATTAGCTTGCACTACCGCGGCATAAACAATAGGAGCCTCGGTATATTTTCTTTTCCAACGATCTTTGAATAGCCAGGGGGCGCTGCCTGCCATAGCTTTGAAAAAAGAAGTGCTCATGTCACGTGGTGTCTGCAGGTAAGGGGCGAGTTTGTTCAGGTTAGTTGGATTCTTGAAGTTTTCCCGCTCTTCTTTTTCGCGGAGGCGCTCTTTTTCTTCTTCCTCTGCAGATTTTGCGCGTTTGGCGCGTAGTTCTGTTACATCATAACCTTGTGATTCCATTTGTGCGATGTCTTCTTCACTCATGTTCTTTTCCCAATCTTTGCCGGGATTTACAAATAATGCCATAATCTTTGTTTTTTAATTGGTTATTTATTGCTTCTTGAAAATAGTGTTTGTTTTATAAGATATAAATTTATATATAAAATTTAATATTAAAATATTGATGCATAGTATATTAATGATATATATAATAATATTAGCTATATATTTGGATTCAAAAATACATTCTTTTATTTAAAAACAAATAATAAATGGAAGGTTTTTTATCTGCAAATCTATTATTCTTCTTGTTTGATATCTTCTTGGATTTATATTTATATCTTTGCAGTCATAAATATCGGATTTTAGTCGAATATATTCATGAATCGTATCAAAGGCATACTATATGCGTCGGTTTCCTCTTCCACTTTTGGGCTGGCTCCGTTTTTTTCATCACTTTATTGCTGATCGGTTTTTCAGCTTTCGAAATACTTTCTTATCGTTGGGGGATAGCTTCGGTAGTGTTAATCATATTCGGATTATTTTCCGGCTGTGACTTTCGGTTGAAAAGAAAGGATTTGGCAGTTGTGTTTGCTTTGAGCCTGTTGAGGGGGTAAGCATGGTTGTGTTTCGTGAACATCGAATGAAAAGGATATAAAAAATGCCGCATATAGCGGCATTTGAATTTTGAGGAGAGCCTCTTGTCGGATTCGAACCAACGACCCCGAGATTACAAATCACGTGCTCTGGCCAACTGAGCTAAAGAGGCGTTTTCTGTTTTGCGGATGCAAAGGTACGAATTTATTTTAAAAATGCAAATACATCGTGTACTTTTTTTATATTTGCAGTCTCACTAATGATTGCAAGAAGATGAAAAAGAAAATTATGAATGTATGTGGTGTGGCTTTATTAGCCGTTAGTTTACTGGCTTGTTCAGGCCAGAAGAAAGGAGCAGAAGCTACTGAAAGTGCTTCCGACGCAGTGAAAGTGACTGCTGAAGCGACGTCGGCACAGGCTGATAGTACAGGATATATTGTCAGAATAGGGGAGATGGCCCCTGATTTTACGATTACATTGACGGATGGCAAACAAGTGACTTTGTCATCTCTTCGTGGGAAGGTTGTCATGTTGCAGTTTACAGCAAGTTGGTGCGGAGTATGCCGTAAGGAAATGCCTTTTATAGAAAAAGACATTTGGCTGAAGCATAAGGATAATGCAGACTTTGCACTGATTGGAATAGACCGTGACGAACCGCTTGAAAAAGTGCTTGCCTTCGCAAAGTCTACCGGAGTGACTTACCCGCTGGGACTGGATCCGGGAGCTGATATTTTTGCAAAATATGCATTGCGTGATGCCGGAATCACACGGAATGTGCTGATAGACCGGGAAGGAAAGATTGTAAAACTGACTCGTCTGTATAATGAAGAAGAGTTCGCTTCACTGGTTCAGCAGATCAATGAAATGCTGAAATAAGTGCTTATTGCCGGTCTCTGAACCGGATGCGGGCACAATAAATATAGTGTCACTATCATACTGGGATGGTGACACTATATCGTTAGTATGGTTACACTATTCTGATGTGATAGTGTCACTATCCTGAATAGGGCTTTTTCTGATTAAAATAATACGCTGTCAGGCAAGGCTCAGCTTTGCCAGATAGTCATAATGTTTTCCTTCTTTGATTAATTCCGCTTTGAATCCACATTCGGAGGCGTATAGGCTAAGAGTCTGAAAATCGATATATAGCCAGTCGAATGTATCTCCTTTTACATCCTTGTATTGCATCTGGAAATCTACTTCTCCATAATAATCGCCTGCCAGATCGATAAGCATGCTACCGTCTTCTTCTTCGAAAAGATAGCGCAGATCACTTGAATCCATCAGAATACATCCGCCAGGGCGTAGGATACGTTTCATCCGTTGGAAGAAGGCAGGCATATTATTTAGTGTTCCTATGATGCCCGAACCATTCATCAGCATCAGAACCGTATCGAATGTTTCGGTGAATGTTTCGTCAAAGAGATTGATGAGGCGGGAATCTTTTACGCCGCGTTGTTTCATTACTTCGTTGGAAAGCGGAGAGATGTCAATGGCGCAAACTTCTTTTCCCATTTCTTGAAGTGCCAATGCGTGGCAGCCGCTTCCGGCTCCTACATCTAATATTCTTCCCGTAGCCATTTGCAGAGCAGTGCGTTCGAGAACTGGCATGGACTGTATACTTCGGAATAATTCCTTAACGGGGATTTCATCTTCTTCGAATTGAGAAGAGAATACTCGCAAGCGGTCAGCTCTGTGATGATTGAAATAATCGGAGATTGCAGCTCCCATCGGGTCCTTTTCTGCGGAAAGGGTTATTGTTGCCATTTTGGTGATTATGTATTGTTTTATCCGCCAAAGATAAACAATTCCGTAGAAAAGGCTTATCTTTGCATCAGAAATGTGAATGCTAACAATATAATATATATGAGTATAGAAGATGCAATCATGGGTGGAATCGTCTTTAAAGGTAAGAAAGATAAGCCCCAGGAGGAGGAGAAAGTGAAGACGAAAGCGAAGAAAGCGACTTATATTCGTGGACAACATGGTTCCGGAGCCGCGAAGATGAAAGCGGATATTCGGAAAAAGAGAGCTAACCGACATAAAAAATAAATGGGAACAATTGTTTGTATACTAGCACTTTTGCTGGCTGGCCATGGACTTGGTTTGATCATTAAGATGAGGATGTTTTGTCTTTTAATCAAGAGAGTCGAAACGAAATACATTAAGAAGATAGATGGAATAGTAGTGGATGTTGATACTTATGTGAAGGATGGAAAGCTTCTTATGCGCCCGTCTGTTGAATTTACATTAGAAGGAGAGGGTGAAAAATGCTGTCGGTCTATCAATCCCAATATTATTGTGGAGGATATCACACAATTTTCATATTACCCGAAAGATTTTCATATAGGTGATAAAGTTACGGTTTGGTATAATTTGGATAATGATGCAATGTTTGTCGAGCAAAAAATGCAATTGACAAGATTGTTTGTTCGTTTATTTATTCCCGGATGTTTTTTCATTATTTCAAGCATTTTGGGGATGTGTTATGTCATGAATAGCTAACAACCTTATAAAAAGAAGCGGGGCAGGATGATCATCCTGCCCCGCTTCTTTTTATAAGGTTACTTCTTTTGTGGAAGTATCTCTATCCAGTAGTCATCCGGGTCGTTGATAAAATAAAGCCCCATGGCTGTATTCTCAAAACAGACACAATTCATTTCTTTGTGGTATTGCCGTATGGCGTCATAGTCGCCGGCTACACGAAAGCATAAATGACTTTCGTTTTCTCCCAGTTCATAGGGGGAGGTATGATCTTTCAGCCAGGTCAGTTCCAGTAGGAAGCCGGTTTCGTTGTCCGTCAGGTAGACCAGGATGAAAGAACCGTCGGAAGCTTCCTTCCGACTATGTTCTTTTAAGCCAAGCGCTTTTTCATAAAAAGCAATGCTTCGCTCCAGATTCGTTACATTGATATTAAAGTGATCAAATCTACTTTTAATTTCCATGATTGCTATCTTGTTATTTTTTCATCAATAGCTTCACGATTTCTCCGACATACGTACGGGGTTGTCCGGCTTGCGGAGTCGTTTGTGAAGGTAGTTTCTTACATTCGATAACAGCCGAAGGGGTCGTTTGGTTCGGAGCGTATAGTTTCAGTGTATAAGTTTCTGCTTTTTCTATCGCTTCGTAGGGCTGATCGGCAGAAAGTGTGCAATAAGCTACGGCTTTACCGTTTTGATAACCCAGTGCGCCGCCTGCGTTGGCTGTCATATTGGTCATGTTGAATTCATCTTTGCCGATAGAGATCACCAGTTTTCCATTGCCCATCAATGCATATACATCACCCGGAATCTGCTTCAGATCGATTTCTGTATATCCCGGCATATCTGCTGAAGCCTTGCCGACAGGAGTTGCAGGCGTTAAAGTAGCAGCAGGAGTAGTTGACTGATCTGCTTCTGCAGTGGTAACTTTACCGCCTTGACCAATCACCAGCGGACCTGCAGCGGCAACGATAGACGGTTTCTGTGCTTCTTCTTCTTTTTTCTTTTTCTCAGACTTCGGACGAGTATCGGGAGCACCGAAGGCTACAGCTACATCCATAAAGATGTCATCGGCAAAGTCTACCGTTTTTCTGCGCCATTTAGCCAAGCCGCGTACCAGTTTGGTTTTAGCTTTGTTCAGTGCATATTCATCTGTAATCCATTCTTCTGCTTTGTATTTTTCTGTTTCGCGGTAGGTGAAACGGATTTTTTCCAGTTCTACCAAGCAACTGCCCAGTTTGCAGGTAACAGTGATCTGATAATTGACCCAAGTGCGGTCCAATGACAGGGCGCTGGAGTAAAATGTGATCCATTCTTCACCTACACCGGCGATGGTTCCTTGTGCTTCATCGCTGAAAACGACGCGGCTGTCCGGATTATTGTTTTCTTTCAGACGTTCGTTCATCCACTTCATGACAGTGTCGTAGATTTGCTTCTGACTCATTCCGGGAATCTGGAATTCCTTGGAAAATACTACTTTACCATCTACTACAGGAACAGCTCCCGCAAGGTATCTGGTATCATCTCTTTTTTCTTTGTGCGATTCGGCTCTCATTGCCATTGGCAGGCATGTGAGAAGCATGGTAAGAAACAGGATTGTTAACTTATTCATAATTATTATTGTGTTTATTTGGTTATTTCAAAACTTTCGCCCCGATGGGTGATGCTGACAAACCGGCATCCTGCATTTTCGGCAAAATCACGGAGGGCATTTCCGCCTTCGTAGTCTTCACTGAAGTGCATGGGTACAAATATAGTAGTTTTTATTTGTTCGATGAACTGTTTTGCACCTTTCATATAATCTTTTCCCATCCTGCGGTCCACTGGGAACAGCGCTAAATCGATCTTCGGTGCTTTTTCTTTTAAATATTTAACTTCTGCAAGGAAGTCTCCGTTGGCTTTTCGTATCTCCGCTTCGGTAGATTCTTCACTCCAGTGCCAGTTGTTCAGATCGCCTGCATGGAAGATGTTCCAGTCTTGCAGATGGATCAGGAACGAACTGCCGACATCGGTCGAGCCGAATGCTTCGATGCGGATCGTCTCGTCTTCGTAGGTTTCTCCTTTTTTAATATAGGTAGCGTCTTCGGGCTTTGCACGATGGCTTTTCAGAATATCTTTGGAGAAAATGTACCGGATGTCGGGACGTGCTTCTTTCCACGTCAGTATTTCACGGTTGAAGTGGTCGGGGTGAAAGTGAGTGGCCAATACATAGAGTTTACCCGGTCTTTGCAGGAGGTAGTCATGTACGATTCCCCGGTTATGTTCAGTTTCCGAAGAATCTTTGTAATAATCGATGATGACGGTCACACCTTCTGCTTCGATGGCAAAACCGCTATGATAAATATAATCCAGTGTCATGAGCTGATTATTTTTACAGTTGCAATATTACGTATTCTAGTTGGAGTTGGCAAGAAAAATCAGTGAAATCAGGGAGAAAGTCGATTGATTTCCCATTTTCCATCCGTCTTTAGGGTATACAGGAAGCGATCGTGTAACCGGTTGGGGCGTCCTTGCCAAAACTCCATTCGGGTAGGAGTGACGGCATATCCGCCCCAGTTGTCGGGCCGTTCCACTTCTTTTCCCAGCCATCGGGCAGCTTCTTTGACGAAAGCGCGTATCAGTTGCATCCGGCTTGCGATAGGCTGGCTTTGTGGAGAAATACGTGCACCGATGCGGCTTTTATAAGGGCGCTTCCGGAAATATTCGTCCGATTCCTCCGGAGAAACTTTCGCGGCAGTACCTTCGATGTGTACTTGCCTTTCAAGTTCATGCCAGACAAAGGAAAGTGAAATGTACGGATTTTGTGCCAGTTGCCTTCCTTTGCGGCTTTCGTAGTTGGTATAGAAGATAAACTTTCCGTCATGCAGTCCTTTCAGCAGTACGGTACGGGTCGAGGGTCTGCCTTCGGGAGATACGGTACCTACAATGATGGCGGTCGGTTCTTCTACGTTTGCGTCGATGGCTTCCTGTAGCCAGCGGCTGAAAAGTGAAAGCGGGTCGCAGGGAAGTTCGCTTTCCCTTAACCCGCTTTTGGTATATTCTTGCCGGATATCAGCTATATTCTTCATTCATTCAAGATTCATGATTTCTAATTCCAAATTTCTACATCGGTACTTCTATCAATAAGATATGTGAGTCCTTCAATGTTTCGAGTTCGAAACTTTTCGTATCATAGACGCCCATTCCGTCGCGACGTTTCAGTACTTCTCCGTCTACTACGATTTCTCCTTCGATCAGGAAAATGTATACGCCGCCATGACTTTGGTGCAAGTGATAACCGAGTTTCTTTCCGGCTTCCACCTTTCCGATAGAAAACCAGGTGTCTTGTAGAAGTGAAGCGGGAGTACTGCCGTCGGGCGATACAATCACTGCCAGTTCGTTCGGTCGTTCCAGCTCTTTGATGCTGAAATCCTTGTAGACAGGATGTGTATTCCGCTCTCTCGGCATAATCCATATTTGCAGGAATTCTACCGGCTCTACAGGGCTGGCATTCACTTCACTGTGGAAAATACCCGTTCCGGCACTCATCGTCTGAATCTCTCCGACAGTGATGATACGGCTGTTTTTCTTGCTGTCACCATGTTGCAGATGTCCTTTCAATGGAATGGAGATAATCTCCATATTTTTATGCGGATGGGTTTGGAACCCTTCTCCGGGGGCGACTTTGTCGTCATTCAATACGCGGAGGGCACCGAAGTTTATACGGTCAGAATCGAAGTATTCGTCGAAACTGAAGGTATGGTAACTATCCAGCCAGTCATATTGGGAATGTCCTCTTGTATCTGCTTTATGTATTACTTTCTTCATAATTTTCTCCTTTTCTAATTGTTTATATACTTCTGTAACAAGGGAAGTCAGGTAAAGGTTCTATCTCTTCACTTCATTTAGCAAAGGCTTGTGGTTGATGAAATCCTTGATATTCTGAAGTGTGGTCATGGCGATATTTCCCATTGCTTCACGTGTGAAAAAGGCTTGATGCGAAGTGACAATCACATTGTTAAATGAGAGCAGACGGGCAAGCACGTCGTCGTCGATGATGCGGTCGGACTGGTCTTCGTAGAAATATTCGCTTTCTTCCTCGTACACATCCAATCCGGCAGAACCGATTTTCTTGTTTTTTAAGCCTTCGATCAGGGCATTGGTGTGAATCAATTGTCCACGACCGGTATTGATGATCATGACTCCGTCTTTCATTTTGCTGATGGAGTAGTCATTGATCAGATATTTGGTGGCTTCGGTAAGTGGGCAATGTAGGGAAATAATGTCGGAACTATGGTACAATTCGTCCAGAGAAGTATAAACGATTTGTTCTTCCCTGGCAAAGTTGTAGTCGGGATAAAGGTCATAAGCCAGTATATTCATTCCGAATCCCTTTAAGATATGAATCAGAATTTTGGCGATTTTTCCTGTACCGATGATACCTGCCGTCTTACCGTGCATGTCGAATCCCATCAGACCGTGAAGGGAAAAGTTTCCGTCTTTTGTACGCCACGAAGCGCGTGGAATCTTTCGGTTGAGAGAGAGCATGAGTGCTACGGTATATTCGGCAACGGCATAAGGCGAATATGCAGGAACCCGTACAACGGTGATTCCGGCAGTGGCGGCAGCGTTCAGGTCTACATTATTGAATCCTGCACATCGGAGTGCCAGCAGTTTTACTCCGTTGGCTGCCATAGCATGAATGACTTCTGCATCGGCCGTATCGTTGACAAAGATACAGACCGCATCTACTCCTTGCGTCAATAGCACGTTATTCTTATTCAGATGTCCTTTATAATAACGGAATTCAAATCTGAACTCTTTGTTTTTATCGTTGAAAGAAGCTTCGTCATAAGGCTTTGTTCCGAAAAATGCAATTGTATAGGCCATAATATTTTCTGTTTTTATTCTTATTAATAAACGTAAAAACAGGGTGGTTTGTTTATCTTTACCTCCGCTCTGAATGTGAATTGTTTCATTAGAAACAGTTTTTATTTTCAATCAAAATGAGCTGGTAAACGAAAATAAGTGCACAAACATACGTCTCGTGTGCAGGAATATTGTATCTTTGCGCCCGAATTAATTTAAAAAAGATTTAGATGAGAAAAAATTTCTTGATTGGATTTGTAATGTTAATCGTTTCAATTCCAACTTTTGCCGGAGATTATCTAACTAATACGAATCAGAATGCTGCTTTCTTGCGCATGATAGCCCGCGGCGCTTCCATTGATATTGATGGAGTTTATAGTAATCCTGCCGGACTGGCATTCCTTCCCCAAAACGGTTTACAGGTAGCACTGACTATTCAGAGTGCATATCAGACTCGTGATATTGCTGCTACAAGTCCTTTGTGGACTATGGATGGACAGACTTCCGTGCGCAATTATGAAGGAAAAGCTTCGGCTCCCGTTATCCCTTCTGTACATGCTGTATATAAGAATGGTGACTGGGCATTTTCCGGTAGTTTCGCTATCGTTGGTGGTGGTGGAAAAGCTTCTTTCAATACAGGTTTGCCTATGTTTGATGCAGCTGCTATCGGCTTGGTAAATTCTACAAGTGATATGTTGAAACCTAATATGTACAATATCAATTCAGCCATGGAAGGTCGTCAATATATTTATGGTTTGCAGTTAGGGGCAAGCTATAAGATTAATGAACACTTTTCAGTTTTTGCCGGAGCCCGTATGAATTACTTTACAGGTGGATATAAAGGTTTTCTGAATATTGCCTTGAAAGAAGGAGTAGCAGGACAGATCGGTGCTGCTATAGTACAACAAATTATGGGGGCTAATCCTAATTTGAGTTTAGAACAGGCACAGCAGATTGCACAAGAACAATCTGCACCTATGCTTCAGAAACTGAATGATACGAAGCTTGAACTGGATTGTGACCAGACAGGTTGGGGATTGACGCCGATTATCGGTGTAGACGCTAAGTTCGGTAAGTTGAATTTGGCTGCGAAGTATGAGTTCAAAGCTAATATGAATATTGAGAACAATACACATAAATTGGAATTTCCGGATGCTGCTGCTGCCTATATGGCACCTTATCAGCATGGTGTGAATACTCCAAGTGACCTCCCTTCTATGTTATCTGTAGCAGCAAGTTATGAATTCTTGCCTTCTCTTCGTGCTTCAGTAGAGTATCATTTCTTTGATGACAAGAATGCAGGTATGGCTGATAACAAGCAGAAGACATTGAAACATGGAACACACGAATACCTGGCTGGTGTAGAATGGGATATAAACAAAATATTCACAGTCAGTGGTGGTTATCAGAAAACTGATTATGGATTGAGCGATGCTTTCCAGACAGACACAAGTTTCTCTTGTGATTCTTATTCAGTCGGTTTGGGCGGTCGTATTAATCTTAGTAAGGCGTTAAGTTTAGATGTTGCTTATTTCTGGACTACCTACAGCGATTATACCAAAGAAAATCCACGTGGCTTGGATGGGGCTATGGCTTCAATGGATAAAGATGTTTATAGTCGTACAAACAAAGTGTTTGGTGTAAGTGTAAACTATAAGTTCTAATATTAATCCGCTACGATTTTATATTAAAGAAGCCGTCTCGAACATTGTTCAGAGGCGGCTTCTCATATTATATATACCTAATATTATATATGTAATAGATTAGAAAGAATATTGTACCAGCATATTCAGCCGATTGGCATGGCGGGTAGAAGAGTTGAAATCAGTGCGCCATCCTCTCAGATATTCAACACCTACTTGCATATTGCTAGTCACATTCCAGAAAGCATTTGCTACGAAATACTGTCCTTTTCGGTATGCTTCCGGATTATCACTCGGATAGTTGTTTTCAGAGTAAAGTCTGGATAAGCTGTATGTACCGGATACAAAGATATTCGGGCAAATATTATATTGCAACCCCGCATACCAGCCCAGCATCGGAAGAACCTGCATCTTGCCTTCATTATCCGGATCGGGAACGATGTCCACATTCAGATTACTTAAGTCGTTCAGATAAGAACCAATTCCTTTTCCATAATTAAACTGTCCGAACACTTGCCACTTCTTGGTTACATTAAAGGTGGTAGATGCTTGCAGGCCAAATCCGGTAGTCGAAAAAGCCTTGTCGTGCACATTACTTGAATAAGTCATGCTGCGTACGATTGCACCCAACTTAATATGACTGTTACTATTCCAGTTATACTGTGCAGAAGCTGCAAAATCCGGCATTCGTTGCGTGTTGATAGATACATCGCTATTCGTTGTACCGTCTACCGAAGGCATTTCCATGGCAACGCCGAATCTCCAGTTTTTCAGTTTATCGCACATATAACTCAGTTGAGTGGTACGATAGAAAGCGGAACCGTTCGGACCGGCGAAGTCAATTGTTGCAGGCAGAGCCGAAAGGTCCATGAATGAACCGTAGCTGTATCCGATGGTAAATCCTAAGAACTGCGCATACGCATTTTGAAGTTCAAACGTCTTCCCATCTCCACGGAAGTTTCCGGCGGTATACACCACGAAGTCGCCCAGATGCTTGGTTCGTCCTACCAATTTCAGGAATAGGGTAGAAGTGGTGATGTCCATCTGAAATTGATTCTTGGCAAAATTTCCCTTTCCGGGCTGTCCGATCAATGCCGGATAGAAATCCACATCGTCAACGATGCCGTTGAAATCATACTCTGCCGTCGCACGTACGTAGCCACCGATACCAAGGGCGAATTTTCCTTTCTGATCCGTCAGAAGGAAGCGGGGAGCATTCGGGTCGTGAAAACGCATCTGAGAGCGGTCGTTCATGATTCGGATGATTTCATCTCCGGCCTTGTCCCTGGAGACGAACATGATGGAATTCGGTTCCTCATCCTCGATGACTACTTTCTTTTGCGCATGAGCACAGACGGGGAAAATTCCGATCCCCAGTAGCATAGCTACCATTTTAAAGCTTGTTTTCATTATCAGTTAAGTTTTAGGTGAATGCCCAATGAACAACTAAAAAAAGAAATGGTTGAGAGGGGCTAAGGAAAAATTGCCAAACTTATCGGAAGAATTGCTATTTATAATCGTTCTAAAAAAGCGGATCTTTGTATCGTACTAATTAGATAAATAAAATACGAGAATGGAAAAAGTAGATTTTACTCAAGGAATATTGGCGATGGAGTCAGACCTGCATCGTTTCGCATATAAGTTGACTTCAGACCGTGATTCTGCCAACGACTTAGTTCAGGATTGTGTATTGCAGGCATTGGATAATCATGAGAAATTTACGCATGCCAAGAATCTGAAAGGATGGATGTTTACCATCATGCGTAATATCTTTGTCAACAACTACCGGCGCACGGTCCGCGAAATGAATTTGATCGATGATACCTATTCCATCAATCAGCAAAGTTTGATAGAAGATGAAGAAGGCGACCGTTTCGAGTTTGCTTATGACATGAAGCAGCTGTATAGAGTGATCCATTCCATCCCCGAAGATATGAAAGTTCCTTTCCAGATGTTTGTAGCTGGATTTAAATACAGGGAAATTGCCGAAAAATTAGGATTGCCGATGGGGACGGTAAAGAGCCGACTTTTCTTTATCCGTAAGCGTCTGAAAGAAGAATTGAAAGACTTCTCCTGATGCAACTTTCTAATTGAGTGATGTGTTTTAAGGTCAAAGTGAAGCCTTCCTGTCAAAATACGACGAATGACAGGAAGGCTTATTTAATTTGAAATATTCTTCCGAAATACTTGGTTTATAAAATAAACCTATTTATATTTGCATCGAGTAAGAGAGATGCGCAGCTCCTTACTTTTTTTAATCCATATAAGGTTTATAAAATAAACTAATTAAATCGTATCAACTAATTGATTGGAGGAAAGTAAAAGATGAAACGCTTGTTATTCATTGCTTTAGGGATTATTTGTTACCACGTTGTTACTTTTGCACAAGAAGTAAAAGTAGAAGTGCGGGGTATTCGTAGTGCAAAAGGCGCTATTATGGTCATGGCACAACAGGATTCGGAATCGAAGCCGGTATATGCGATGGCTACTGCTGTTAAAGATACAGTGACTGTTGTTCTAAAAGATGTTCCATGGGAAAAGTTTTTAATCTCTCTTTTCCATGATGAGAACGGAAACTGGGAATTGGACATGAATGAACAGGGAATACCGGTAGAAGGGTATGCCCGGGAAAAATGCAAGAAAGAGGCGGATGCTTCGGCTACCGTTAAAATGAAGATGTATTATCCGGTAAATGACTAACAGTATGCGATACCTGATATTTCTGATATTGGCCGGCTTTACCGGAGTTACTGCTTGGGGGCAGACTTCGACGACTGCTCGGCCGATGGCTGTGAATGATACTCTGACAGAAGATTCCACTTATGCGTTGCAGGAAGTGGTGGTACGGACAAGTCCTGTGAAACGGAAGGCAGACCGTTTTATCCTGTCCGTCCCTCCTGCACAGAACAAAGACGGAGTCGAACTCCTTCAACAAGCGCCCGGAGTATGGTTGTCCGACGAGCGGATTTCCATCAATGGTTCTTCCGGCACGAAGGTGTTTGTAGATAATAGGGAGATAAAACTTACCGGAGAGATGCTGATAGGCTATCTCCGTTCTTTGAAATCGGACGATATTGCCCGCGTTGAAGTGCTTCCAATGGCGGGAGCCGATAAGGATGCCGATGCTCAGGGAGGTGCTATACATATTATAATGAGACGTCATACGGACAAAGGATTTCAGGGAAATCTTTCTATGAATGCTTCTTTTGCCTCTTCCTTGCAATCTTATCAGCCTAGTGGTAGCTTGAATTATCATAGTGGGAAGTGGGATACCTATGGATTTGCTTCCGGTACTTTGGTTCCTCAGAATAAAGGAGATTTGTACGTTACCCGTGATTATGTAGCGGGAGATAAAGGTTTTTCCAGTCTGGCCCGTATGAAGCAGCCTTCGCGTTACGGGACGATTCGGATGGGAACAGTTTATACGATGGACTCTTCCAATAGTCTGGGAGTAGAGCTGGAGTATGTTCGTCGCGGATACATCTGGCCGTCTCAGAGTTACTCTACTCTGTCGGTAGGACCGCTGGATATGGAAAGTCAGGGTGTGTATCGTCAGAAAGAGACTTACAATATGTATACAGCTACTGCCAACTATATACATAAACTGGATAAGGACGGTTCGGTGCTGAAGCTTGTCACCGACTATATCTCTAAAGATCTGCATGGCAGAAATCAGTATCAAATTTTTCAGGAGATAGGTGCTCTAAATAAAGATACCGTTTACCGTTCCCGCTCTAATGCCACTTATCAGATCGCAACTGCCGATCTGTCGTGGAAACAACAGTTACATAAGAAATCGTTTTTCCAGATAGGAATGAAATATACCTATACGGGAATGAAAGATGATGCCTGTTACGAAGGGCTGGAACCTGACGAAAGTTGGAAGCCCAATGTTGCTTATGGATATGAACTCGATTATCACGAGAATATCGGTGCTTTATACGGAACTTATTCTCTGGATATGAAAAGAGGATCTGTTCATATTGGACTTCGGGGAGAATATACGCAAACCTCCAATGAAACAGAACGTCGGACGAGAAAATACTGGGATTGGTTTCCACATATCGACGGAAATTTCTATTTTGATGAAATTCACAAGTGGATGCTTATCGGTCAGTATGGACGCTATATAGAACGTCCGACTTTTTCGGCTCTCAACCCGAACCGGATTCAGACTTCCGAATATAGTTATCTGATAGGCAACCCGATGTTGCGTCCTACTTATATTAATAAATTCAGTATTACGCTGGTCTATAACTTCCGGTATACATTGACTGTTGGCGGCAATTTGCACCATGATCTGATCCGTCAGTTTGGTAAAGAAGATGCGGAGAATTCGGATATATCATATGTCATCAATGAGAATCACAATCGTGAGAACCATTGGTTCGTAGCCATCACTGCTCCCTGGCAGCCGCTCAATTGGCTGAATCTGAATGCCAGCTTTATCGGAGTGAGGCAAGATATCCGCATGTATCGGGAGGACGATTACTTTGGGCACTTCCTTTATTTCGCCAATGCTAATGCTACGGTCCTTTTACCGTCAGACTATTCGTTGGAAGCACAATATAATGGAGTTAGCCGGTTGTATTCCGGTAATAGCGGGATCGATCCTCGTCATACATTCAACCTGCACCTGCGCAAAAAATGGAAAGACGGGCGTTGTGTAGCTACTTTGGGGGTAGACAATATCTTCAACCGATATAATTCTTATTTCAGCAATGTACCGAGTTATTCATCTCAAAATCGTTTTGAACTGGCTTCGAGCGGAAGACTGATGAAACTCACATTTACCTGGAATTTCAATCATGGAAAGAAATCGGGTGCGGTGACTGTAGAAAAGAAATCGGCAAGTGAAAGAAGCCGTATCGAAGGAAAATAGACAAGGATTTTTGGTTTATTACGTAAACAATATTATTTTTGAAACAAAATTGATAGAATATGGAAGACAAGAGAATTTCAGAGAAAGAGAGTTTGGAACTGATTGCCTGCATGATTCGGGAGACGCAGGACAATACAGCCCGTTATGCAGCCTACCCATTATTGATATGGGGATATACTACTGTGGCTATATCACTTGTGGTATGGTACTTTTATTTGCAGACGGGAGTGTGGCAGATCAATTTTCTCTGGTTTGCTTTGCCTGTCATTGCCGGACCGCTGACTATCTTTTTTAATAGGAAAGACAAGAATAAGGGAGCAAAAAATTACATAGACCGGGTGACTGGTCAGATATGGGCTGTGTTTGGAGTAGTAGGTTTTTGTCTGTCTTGCATGGCATTTGTTGTCCGTATTGATATTCTGTTTGTAATTTCCTTATTGATGGGGATGGGGGCTACTCTTACGGGGTTGGTATGTAAGTACAAGCCGCTTAGTATAGCAGGGATGACTGGTATCGCCCTTTCTTTTTCCATGCTTTTTATTCATGGAAGCGGGGTATATCTGGTGTTTGCCGCCATCTTTATAGTGATGATGATTGTCCCCGGACATATTATGAATAAACAGATGAAGAAGCAATGTTTAAAGAACTGAATCCTATCTTGCATTCACAGCTTCGCTTGGCTATAATGTCGATTCTGCTGACGGTGGAGGAGGCTGAGTTCGTCTACTTGAAAGAGAAGACCCAGTCGACAGCGGGAAACCTCAGTGTGCAGTTGGATAAGCTGAGTGAAGCCGGATATATCGAGGTGGAAAAAAGCTTTGTAGGCAAAAGGCCGCGTACTGCCTGCCGGATCACTGCCGGAGGCAGGAAAGCGATGGAGGAATATGTGGAGACGCTGAAGGAGTATCTTTCGGGGTTGTAGTTCATGCCCCGAATAAAGTTATCGGATAACTTTGCCTTCTCGCTTTTTTCTTCTACCTTTGCACCCCGAAACAAGTAAAAAGATGTATGATGCCGTGAATAGCGGTCGTGTATTCTAGAACACCACGTAAAAAACAGGAGTTATGAAAGAAAAAGTATCAGTACCTTTTATGTTGCTGGGCATTCTCTTCAATGTATGCCTCATTGCAGCCAATCTTCTTGAAACGAAAGTAATTCAGGTCGGCAGCCTGACTGTCACAGCCGGATTATTGGTTTTTCCTATTTCTTATATCATTAATGATTGTATCGCCGAAGTTTGGGGATTCAAGAAAGCACGTCTTATTATCTGGAGTGGTTTTGCTATGAACTTCTTTGTGGTAGGGCTTGGCTTGATAGCTGTTGCGATACCTGCTGCTCCGTTCTGGGAAGGCGAAGAGCATTTCGATTTTGTATTCGGTATGGCTCCCCGCATCGTAGCAGCCAGTTTGATGGCTTTCCTTGTCGGTTCATTCCTGAATGCGTATGTGATGAGTAAGATGAAGATTGCCAGTCAGGGGCGGAACTTCTCTGCCCGGGCTATTCTCTCAACGATTGTCGGCGAGACTGCCGATTCGTTGATTTTCTTCCCGATAGCTTTCGGAGGCATCATTGCCTGGAAAGAGCTGCTTATCATGATGGGACTTCAGATCGTACTGAAATCTATGTACGAAGTTATCATCCTTCCGGTGACTATCCGCGTAGTGAAAGTGATTAAGAAGGTAGACGGCAGTGACGTGTACGATACTAATATTTCTTATAACGTACTGAAAGTCAAAGATATTTAATGAAACGACTTCTTCCGGCCTGCTTCGAGGGCTGAGAATATAAAGAGAATTTTATGATGAACAGAGAGACTGCATTGGTTGTGTTCAGTGGCGGACAGGATTCTACCACTTGCCTCTTTTGGGCGAAACGCAACTTTAAAAAAGTATACGCTTTGAGTTTCCTTTATGGTCAGAAGCACCAGAAAGAAGTGGAACTCGCCAGAGAAATAGCCCGAAAGGCAGAAGTGGAATTTGATGTGATGGATGTGTCTTTCATAGGAACATTGGGACATAATTCGTTGACTGACACCACGATGGTAATGGATCAGGAAAAGCCCGCAGGCAGCGTCCCCAATACTTTTGTTCCGGGACGTAATCTGTTTTTCCTGAGTATTGCTGCGGTATATGCCCGCGAACGTGGCATCAACCATTTGGTGACGGGAGTTTCTCAGACTGACTTTAGCGGCTATCCCGATTGCCGGGACGCGTTTATTAAGTCTTTGAATGTGACATTAAACCTGGCAATGGATGAACAATTCGTGATTCATACCCCTCTGATGTGGATTGATAAAGCAGAAACTTGGGCTTTGGCAGATGAATTGGGAGTACTGGATTTGATCCGTAACGAGACTTTGACATGCTATAATGGCATTCAGGGGGATGGTTGCGGGCATTGTCCCGCCTGTACGCTGCGTCGTGAGGGGCTGGAGAAGTATTTAAAAAAGAAGAATCAATAATATCTCTACATAGAGACTAAAAACGTGTTTTTTATTGTCACTTGTCACTTTTGAAGATTAACTCCTTGATTACGAATGAATAAAGGGTGATAATAGATGGTGATAATAGGGTGATAATAACCGATAAATGCTTTTTTATTGTCACCTTTATTGTTGCTGACAGCTGCTTGCCATTCTATTATTGGTGTTCGTTTCATTTCGGGATGTGCAAGGGTAAAGAAGTCATTGCCGGTTGTTTCAAGAAGTTTCAAGCGGTTGAAACTTTGGTTCCATAGGTTTGAAACCTTAGTTCCATAGGCTTGAAACTTTAGTTTCTATTACTTGAAACCATAGTTTCATACGCTCGAAACTTTTAGTTTCAAGGCTTTGAAACTAGAGTTCCATCATAGTGAAACACTTCATTCCTTTATAGGAAACGACTAAAAGCAACGGTCGTTTTGATAATAGGAGTACCGGATGATAATAGGAATACCGGATGGTGAAAGATGAAAGATCGGTGAAAGATTGCAATAATCAATCTTTCACCGCTGAACCATCGATGGATAAGCCGTTTCAGAGAATATGGTGACAGGTGAAAGATGTTTTGCGTTTTTTTCTATATGAAGAGAGTTTAAAACTATATTAAACAATGGCTGAATTAAAAGACCAACTTTCCTTATTAGGAAGAAAAACGGAGTATAAACAAGACTATGCTCCTGAAGTATTGGAGGCTTTCGATAATAAGCATCCGGAAAATGACTACTGGGTACGTTTCAACTGTCCCGAATTTACAAGCCTGTGCCCCATAACCGGACAACCTGACTTTGCAGAAATACGTATCAGCTACATCCCCGACATTAAGATGGTGGAAAGCAAGAGTTTGAAACTTTATCTGTTCAGCTTCCGTAATCATGGTGCATTTCATGAAGACTGTGTGAACATCATCATGAAAGATTTGATAAAACTGATGAATCCCAAATATATCGAGGTTACGGGTATCTTTACTCCACGTGGCGGTATTTCGATTTATCCGTATGCCAATTATGGCCGTCCGGGAACGAAGTTCGAACAGATGGCAGAGCACCGGTTGATGAATCGGGAATAACCAGATATAAAAATAATAATACGAGCAGAATATGACTCATAATATACCTACTGAATTGCAGAGATACGTGCAGGAAAGGATTATCCCGCAATATGCCGGCTTTGATAAGGCGCACCAGATAGACCATGCAGAAAAAGTGATCGAAGAAAGTCTGAAGCTGGCTCTTCATTATGAAGTCGATTCTGCAATGGTTTATACGGTTGCCGCTTATCACGACTTGGGTTTATGCGAGGGACGTGAATTTCATCATATCGTTTCGGGCAAAATATTGTTGGCGGATGAAACTTTGCGTCAGTGGTTTACCGATGAACAAATGCTGCAGATGAAGGAAGCGATAGAGGATCATCGTGCCTCCAACCGAGATGCTCCGCGAAGTATCTACGGGAAAATAGTGGCTGAGGCAGACCGGATTATTGATCCGGAAGTAACACTGCGCCGCACCGTACAGTATGGTTTGTCTCATTATCCGGAGATGGATAAAGAGCAGCAGTATGAACGCTTCCGGAAACATCTTGCCGATAAATATGCAGAAGGAGGGTATCTGAAGTTATGGATACCCCAGTCTGATAATGCCGGACGGTTGGCGGAGTTGCGTCAGTTGATGGAGAATGAGGAAGAACTGCGAACGGTATTTGATAAATTATATTTAGCGGAAAACTCAGCAGGATAAGGAGAGTTTGCTGTTGAATGGAGGCATGTTATTCATGATGATACGGCCCTCCATTCAATATCGTCATCGCCCGATAAATCTGTTCCACGAAGATCAGCCGTATCATCTGATGTGAAAACGTCATCTTCGACATTGAAATCTTTTCATTAGCTACCTGATACACCTTCTCCGAAAATCCGTAAGGACCACCGATGACAAATACCAACCGCTTATTCACCGTATTCATCTTCCGCTTCATGTAATCGGCAAATTCGAGTGAACGCATTTCCTTCCCGTGCTCATCGAGCAGTACGATCACATCCCCCGGTTGCAACGCTTTCAATATCAGTTCCCCTTCTTTCTCCTTCTGCTGATCCATCGAAAGGCTCTTGGTATTCTTCAGTTCGGGGATCACTTCCATATCAAAAGTGATGAAGCGTTTGGTACGCTGAATATAGTCATTAATAGCTGTAATATAGTGTTGTTCTACGGTTCGTCCAACGACGAGCAAAGTTGTTTTCATGCGTCTGATATTCTGATTCGAGCACAAAAATAGGCATTTTTTATGTTATTCTGCAATTAATGCTTACCTTTGCCTATCATTAGTTGAAAGTTTAAGCCTTTAAACTTCAACCCAAAAGCTTGGATTTATGAAGAAACGAGTGCTTTTAGGAATGGCCTCTTTGCTTCTTTCTGTCTCATTGCTGATGGCGCAGGAGATACCGGCAGGAGTGATTACGGCATTTAAGCGGGGAAGCTCGCAGGAACTGAGTAAGTATATGGGAGACAAGGTAAACCTCGTTCTCCAAGGCAGCTCGGCAAACGTTGACAAGAAGAAAGCGACAGCAATGATGCAAGAGTTTTTCACGGAAAACAAGGTCAACGCATTTGACGTGAATCATCAGGGAAAACGGGATGAATCCAGTTTTGTCATAGGTACGCTGACGACTACAAAAGGGAAATTCCGTGTGAACTGCTTCCTGAAAAAAGTGCAGACTCAATATTTAATACACCAAATAAGAATTGACAAGATCAATGAATAAGGAAAAAGAACTGATCGACAAACTGATCGATCTTGCTTTTGCAGAAGATATAGGTGATGGTGACCATACCACCCTTTCGTGTATTCCCGCTACTGCAATGGGAAAATCAAAACTACTGATCAAAGAAGCCGGTGTACTGGCCGGAATCGAAGTTGCCAAAGAAATCTTCAACCGTTTCGACCCGTCCATGAAAGTGGAAGTGTTTATCAATGACGGCACCGAAGTGAAACCGGGCGACGTAGCCATGATCGTAGAAGGAAAAGTACAATCCTTGCTCCAGACCGAACGCCTGATGCTGAACGTCATGCAGCGTATGAGCGGTATCGCAACCATGACCCGCAAGTATGCCAGACAACTGGAAGGCACTCACACCCGCGTGTTGGATACCCGCAAGACAACTCCGGGTATGCGTATCCTCGAAAAGATGGCAGTCAAAATCGGTGGAGGTGTAAACCATCGTATCGGTCTGTTCGACATGATTCTGCTGAAAGACAATCACGTGGATTTTGCCGGAGGCATCGACAAAGCGATCAACCGTGCCAAGGATTACTGCAAGGAAAAGGGCAAGGACCTGAAGATTGAAATCGAAGTACGCAACTTCGACGAATTGCAGCAAGTGCTTGACTTGGGTGGCGTAGACCGCATCATGTTCGACAACTTTACACCCGAAATGACTAAGAAGGCAGTCGATATGGTAGCCGGCAAATACGAAACAGAATCTTCCGGCGGTATCACTTTCGATACCCTTCGCGACTATGCCGAATGTGGCGTAGACTTTATCTCTGTTGGAGCTCTGACTCATTCGGTGAAAGGACTTGACATGAGTTTCAAAGCATGCTGAATCTATAAGTGATGAACTGATAATAAATAAACGGTGAACAGTGCTGTTGCTATCGTGCTGCAGCTGTTCACCGTTTATTATTTACGAATCACATTTCTTTAACTTCTTTTAGCAAAACTCTTTGCAGCATTCCTCAAATACTTGCGTCTAAAGGATAAAAACGGCGCAGACATACGTTCGATTTAAAAAAGACAATTGGCATTGGAAAACGAGATAGAACTGATAAAGGGCTGTCGGGCAGGACAGGATTCAGCCCGAAAGGAACTTTACACCCTCTATGCCAAACAAATGTTGGCGGTATGCTACCGCTATACGGGCGATATGGATGCGGCGCACGATGTACTGCATGACGGTTTCATCAAGATTTTTACCAACTTCTCGTTCCGGGGTGAATCCTCGCTTTGTACGTGGATCACACGGGTGATGGTGACACAGTCACTGGACTATCTGAGACGGGAGAAACGAGTCAATCAGTTGGTAGTGCATGAAGAGCAGCTTCCCGACATACCGGATATTTCGTCGTCGGGAGGAGGAGCAGGGATCTCCGAAGAACAATTAATGGCGTTTGTCGCCGAATTGCCGGATGGTTGCCGAACCGTTTTCAACCTTTATGTGTTTGAAGAGAAATCGCACAAGGAGATAGCCGGGATGCTTCACATTAAAGAACATTCGTCTACTTCGCAGTTACACAGAGCCAAGTATTTGTTAGCAAAAAGAATAAAAGAATATAGAAATCATGAAGAAAGAAAATGATGAAATAACCGATCTGTTTCGCACTCGTCTCGCTGATGCCGGGATGACTGTTCGGGATGGCTTTTGGGAAGAGCTTTCGCAGGATATCCCTGTGGCTTGTCAGCATCGCCGTCGGTTGATATTCTTCCGTGTGGCAGCGGCAGCATCTGTGTTGCTGGTATTGGCTGCATCCTCAGCTACTTTCTGGTATCTCTCTCCGAAAGAAGAGATGGAGGAGGCGTTTACCAAAATCGTGGTGGCGAACAGCGGAAGAATGGATGGAGATGGTGTACGCGCTAATCAGTTGCCGACGGCAATGGAACCTGTATTGCCGAAACCGGCACCTAAATCATTCGGATTATTATCGCAGTATCCGGAAGAGGGAGACTCGGTTTCCATTTCCTTCTCCATGTCTTTCTCTTTCTCGGCAACTACCACCACGGGAAATGGCAACCGATACGGCAACCAAGGTCGCAACGGTTATTGGCAGGCGAATAATGGTAACACAGAACCATCCGCCGCACAAGAAGAAAAATATACTACCGGTACACCTGCTCCGGTGGAAAACGTAAAAAAACATCGCTGGGCTTTGAAAGCGCAGATGGGGACGGCACTTCCGGCAGAGGACGGTGCCTACAAGATGCCGATCTCCGCAGGAGTCACTGTAGAGCGGAAACTGAATGACTATCTCGGAATAGAGACCGGACTGCTTTATTCGAATCTGCGCTCGGAAGGACAGCACCTGCATTATCTGGGCATCCCGCTGAAAGCGAATATTACCTTGATGGATACAAAGAAAATCGACCTCTACGCTACGGTAGGCGGAGTGGCGGACAAATGTATAGCCGGTGCGCCGGACAACAGTTTTAAAGAAGAACCTATCCAACTGGCAGTTACTGCCGGTATCGGAATCACTTACAAAATTAATGACCGATTGGCGGTTTTTGCCGAGCCGGGTGTTTCCCATCATTTCAAGACGGATTCGAAACTGGCTACGGTACGCACGAAACGGCCGACTAATTTTAATTTACTTTGCGGACTTCGCATGACGTATTAATCCTTATAAAAATGAAAAAAACACTTATGATGCTGTGGATGGCTGTTAGCCTGATGGTATCCCTGGTGGGATGCAGCAGCGAAGAAATGGACTATGAGAATCCCGATGTAACCGTTTTTGTGAAACAGCTGAAAGCGGGTACCTATAATATGAAGAATGAAAAAGGGGTCGTGGAAGTTCCTCATTTCACTGAAGAGGACATTCCCGAACTATTGAAATATGCGGAAGATCTGACTATTATTCCTTCTTTCCCGTCAGTCTACAATACGAATAACGGTAAAATCCGTTTAGGTGAATGTATGCTTTGGGTGATAGAATCGATCCGTCAGGGAACAGCCCCGTCGTTAGGTTGCAGGATGGTACTGGCGAATGCCGAAAATTACGAAGCCATCTATTTCCTGACCGACGACGAAGTGCTCGACGCGGCAGCCTGCTATCGTCGATGGTGGGAAGGGCGGAAATATCCGAAGACGACCTGGACGATTGATCCGTGCTACGACGAGCCGCTTTGTGGCTCAGGATACCGATGGTGGTAAAAAAAGAAAAATCCTTCGGTGTATAAAAACTAAAAAACATGAGGCAACGTTTATTTGTATCAGCAGTCTTTGTACTGCCGACAGGGGCGTGCTATGCCCAAAAGGAAACGAATGCGCTCATGCATGATGGGGGTACTTGAGGAATATAGAAAACAGAGGTAGAAAGATGAGTGAATTGATAAAACGTTTGATAACAGCTATGACACTGTGCCTGACAGCTTTGCTTGTACATGCGCAGGAATGGACGAAGGAGGATTCCTTGCGTCTGAGAAAGTTGCTGGACAGTGATCAGGAGCTGAATTTGAATCAGGATGCAGTCAGGCAGATTGATTTCGGCAGCGCTGTCGGTACTCCCCGCATGTCGGTGGAAAAGAAGTGGATGCTGCCCGATGAGTCGCTTCCCGAAGCATTGCCTAAACCGAAAGTGGTATTGAGTCTGATGCCCTATAAGGCAAATACTCCTTATAATTGGGACCCCGTTTTTCAGAAGAAAATAAGAATGGATAAGAATACCTGGCGTGGAGATCCGCATTACGAAATGCGTCATCAAAGGTCGTACAGCAACTGGGCGCATAATCCGATGGCGGGAGGAGTCCGCAAATCATTGGAGGAGATACGGGCGAGCGGGGTACGTTTCCGTCAGTTGAGCGAGCGGGCGAATGGAATGATGGTTAATTCGGTAGTGATGGATAGTCCGATTCCTTTGTTTGGAGGCAGCGGCGTGTACATCAATGGAGGAACTATCGGAGGACTTGATCTGATGGCGGTTTTTACCAAAAACTTCTGGGATAAAAAAGGAAAAGAACGTCGGGAGCGTACGTTGGAAGTGTTGAGAACCTATGGCGATTCGACGACTGTACTGATCAATCGCCCCATTGAACAGATTGCCCGCTGAAACTGTTTTATTAAATATGGACATGTCTCATGTTCCATGTTATCAGATTAGCACATTGAAAAACGATTAATTTATGAACAGAATTACTTCTCTTTTCGGTATTCAGTATCCTATTATTCAAGGTGGCATGGTGTGGTGTAGCGGTTGGCGTCTCGCTTCCGCAGTAAGTAATGCGGGAGGATTGGGACTGCTTGGCGCAGGCTCTATGCATCCGGAGACTCTTCGTGAACATATCCGGAAATGCCGTGCGGCTACAGACCGTCCCTTTGGAGTCAATATTCCCTTGATGTATCCTCAGATTGAAGAAATCATGGCGATTGTTGCCGAAGAGGGCGTCAAGATCGTTTTCACTTCTGCCGGAAATCCTAAAGCATGGACCGGATGGCTGCACGAACGTGGTATTATCGTAGCTCATGTCGTTTCCTCTTCCCGTTTCGCGATGAAATGTGAAGAGGCGGGAGTAGATGCGGTAGTCGCTGAAGGTTTCGAAGCCGGCGGACATAACGGGCGTGAAGAAACTACCACTTTCTGCTTGATTCCTGCGGTACGTAGTGCGACCACTTTGCCTTTGATCGCTGCAGGAGGTATCGGTACGGGAGAAGGTATCTTTGCTGCCATGGTGCTGGGAGCAGAAGGGGTACAAATCGGTACTCGCTTTGCGTTGACGGATGAAAGTTCAGCCAGCCCGGTCTTCAAAGAATATTGTCTGGGTTTGGGAGAAGGAGATACTAAATTATTATTGAAGAAACTGGCTCCGACACGTTTAGTGCGGAATAATTTCCGGGATGCTGTGGAGAGGGCTGAGGATGGCGGTGCTTCTGCCGAAGAATTGCGGACTCTTCTTGGGAGAGGTCGTGCGAAGAAAGGTATCTTTGAAGGGGATCTGGAAGAAGGCGAACTGGAGATAGGGCAGGTGTCGGCTATTGTTTCCCGTCAGCAGTCAGTAGCGGAAGTCATGAATGAATTGGTGGAGGCTATGCAGCGGGCAGCGGAGAAGAAATATTGGTAAAAAAACAAGTTCCGAAGTAGTGGGTTTGGAAAACCTGACTACTTCAGAACTTTACTACTTCAGAAAGTTGGCTGCTTAATCAATTTATAGGTTTATATTTTCATATTTTAGATCGAATACATCCGCTACTGCTTTATATACCACTTTTCCTTCCACTACATTCAAGCCGAGTGCTAGTGCCGGGTCGTCTTTACAAGCTTTTTTCCATCCTTTATTTGCTAAAGCAATGACATAAGGGAGAGTAGCATTGGTCAAAGCCAGCGTAGAAGTATAAGGTACAGCTCCCGGAATATTGGCTACGGCATAATGAACGATACCGTCTATCACATAGGTAGGTGCACTGTGGGTCGTGGGGTGTGACGTTTCGAAACATCCTCCCTGATCTATCGCTACATCCACAAGTACCGTACCGGGCTGCATCATTGCAAGTATATTTCGGGTAATCAGATGAGGCGCTTTATCCCCCGGAATCAGCACGGAACCGATGACCAGATCAACATCCGGCAATTCCTTTTTTATCCTTAATTCGGATGCGTACAGCGTCTTGACATTTTTCGGTAATGTCTCGCTGAGATAGCGCAGGCGTGACAGATTAATATCTGCAACTGTAACATCCGCACCCATTCCCGCAGCCATCTGCGCTGCATTACTTCCGACAATACCGCCTCCGAGAATCAATACTTTGGCAGGCTTTACACCGGGGACTCCTCCCAGAAGGATACCTTTTCCTCCTTGCGGCTTTTCCAAAAAGCGTGCTCCTTCCTGAATGGACATGCGTCCGGCTACCTCACTCATAGGGATAAGCAGGGGTAATGAATGGTCTTCCTTTTCTACAGTTTCGTATGCCAGACAGATCGACTTATTGTCAATCATGGCAAGAGTCAGTTCCTTATCGGAAGCAAAATGGAAGTAAGTGAACAATAACTGTCCTTTTCTGATCAGATGGTATTCGGGCGCGATAGGCTCTTTAACCTTTACAATCATATCTGCTGTGGCATAGACATCTTCTATTGTCGGAAGCACCTGTGCACCGACAGACAGATATGCTTCATCCGGAAAACCACTATTGATACCTGCCGTATGCTGGATATATACTTGGTGACCTTGCTTCACAACTTCGGCAACTCCGGAAGGTGTCATGCCTACCCGGTTCTCGTTGTTCTTGATTTCTTTGGGTACTCCGATGATCATATTGTTATATATTAAAGGTTTAACATGGACCAATGTACGAAAAATCCCCTTACGTTGTTATTCGCAAGGGGATGTTTAAGAGCAGAATGCTTATATATAATTCGGTCAATTTAATAAACCCGGATTTGCAGCAATAGCACTTTGTGGAATGCGTAGTGTATAACGTGAATCATCTTGTTCTAATAGATAAGCTTGTCCGTTCAACACTTTTTCAATTCGTGGACGGGTGGTACGACGTAGATCGAACCAACGATGACCTTCGAAAGCAAGTTCAAGAGCCCGTTCTTCCAGAATTTCTTTAATTAAATCTGCTTGATTCATAGCGTCCACAGCTTTTTTCTTTTCTGCATAACCTTCCGGAGTGTATCGCTTTTCCATCAATTGTAGCAGGCGGGTACGAGCTTCGGGCAATTTATTCATTTGTGCAGCTGCTTCGGCAGCGTTCAAATAAATTTCTCCTGTACGGAAAGTACAGTTATGCTCTGCTTTTCCGCTTTTTTTCGAGATGTACTTATCTCCACTTAAACTATAGTATTTGTTCCGGCGGAGATCCTTATTAGCATCATATTTTTCCATGAACGCAGGTATCAATATGGATGCTGAAGTAACGTCATCATTGAAAAACTCATAAGCAGTAATCATTTCTGCTGATGTATAATTATTGGGAAGTTTGGCTTCCGGATCATTGAGGTCTTCTAATGTGGATTTTTGAACTAATATGCGTTCTGCCGCATCATAGGCTTCTTTCCAGTTTCCCATGTACAGGCGTACACGTGATTCCATTGCATCCACAGATAGGGTGGAGAAGCGGTAAGCATATACGGCTTCCCATTCTTTTTGATGCATTAAGCCGCGGGCCGATTCTATGTCGGATAGAATAGCAGTATAGACCTCTTTTACGGTGTTTCGTGGCAGTACCACTTCTAGATCAAGGTCCCATTTTATGGGAATGGATTTGGTCTCTGGTGCTCCCTCTTTAGTATAAGGTTGTCCATATAGGTTAGCAAGAATAAAGTGCATGTAACCTCTTAATAAATAAGCTTCTCCAACGAGTTGATCAATGTCTTCCTGACTGCCTTCTTTTATATTATCTTTATTTGCTATTATAGCATTTGCATAATAAATCACACTATAATATACTGCCCAGCCAAATTCCCGGGTTCCATCTTTGGGACTCATATCATTCCACTTTTCAATCTCTGAGTAGAAATTTTGAGAATTACTGTTATCTGTTACCATAGCTATGTCTGTGCGAAATTCAGTGACGGATTTGTCGATGAGTTTTAGTCCGTAAGCGGTAGTCAGTAAAGCACGATATTCTGTTAGTGTAGTAGGGATTACTTGTCCTACAGGTTGAATATCCAGGTAGCTGTCACATGAAGATAGCAGGATGCTTCCTATGACAACCATTATGAAATATATTTTTTTGATCATATATATTTTTCTTGTTTAAAAGTTAAGACTTAGATTGAAAGTAACTGATTTAGGAACCGGCGTTGAATAAAGATTGCTCATTGACTCCGGATCCATGTAGTTTTTGTAACTGGAACCAAAAACAAAGAGATTTCGTGCTTCCAAACCTACAGTTGCTCCACCGATGTTTAGTTTATGCAGCCACTCGGAAGGAAAATGATAGGCCAGGCGTATGTTCTGTAAACGTATGTAACTTAACTTTTTGACCCATATATCCAGCGATTTGTAGAGATCTCTCCGAGTGCTGAATAAATAATAGTCAGCCGGATTAGTATTTAGGCTAGTTAATGCAGGAAACTTTCCGTTTTTATTTTCTGGCGTCCATCTATCCAATATATCTCTATTCATATTGCGTCCCGGATCGGGATCTGCTATGTAATAAGTAGGATCTGTTTTTACATGTGCACCTAAGTTATAGGAGAAATTTAAGTTCAGTTCCCAGTTACGGTAATTAAATGTATTCATGAATCCTCCGGTGTAGGGAGCATCGGACGTTCCGGCATAACTATAAAAACCTCTCTCTGTTTCTTTATCTACGCCAATGCTGTATTCTCCGTCTAAATTTCCTTTGTCTGCCATTTGGAATAGCTCCTCAATAGTGACAGCTTCTCCATCTTTATTTTCAATGTATATCTGTCCTGTCTCTGATTTTATCCCTTTGGTTTTTAGGGTGAAAATAGCGCCAACCGGATACCCTTCCAGACTTGGAGTTACTTGATCCTTTTCAGTCATCACTTTCAAAACCTTATTTTTGTTGTATGCAAAGTTAAATGAAGTATACCATGAGAAATCTTTAGTTGCAATGTTACGTGTTTGCAAGTTTATTTCGATACCTTGATTCTTCATACTTGCCCAGTTGACAGCCATACTGGTAAATCCATTTTCCAATGGTAGCATTTTGTTACCAATGAGATCGGTGCCTTTTCTGTAATAATAGTCTACACTTAGGTTGATAGCCTGATTAAATACAGAGAAATCTATTCCGGTATTATAAGAGGCTGTTTTTTCCCAGCGTAATTTACTGTTCGGAGCACTATTGATAGTGATGCTCTCTTCATTTGAACCGGGCAAGATACTTATATTTCCATAAGTACCAACGATAAAGGGTGAAGTGTTTTTGTCAATGTTCCCTTGTAAACCATAAGACAAACGGAGAGCAAGGTTATCAATCCATTTGAACTGATTAATTAACGGTTCGTTTGAGATACGCCACAGTCCACTGACTGAGTAAATAGGTAAATAACGATATTTTTTATCTACACCGAAGAGATCGGAGCCATCCATGCGGACGCTACCTCCCAGAGTGTAGCAATCCATCAGTGTGTAAGAACCATTGGCGTAGAAAGACGCAAAAGCATTTTCCTTAAAACTTTTGGTCTTTAATTTCCATTCATTGGCTTGTTTGGAATCTCTGAATTCTAGGTTTTTGAACGTTAATGTTTTTGGGTCATATCCATATCCGGTAGATGCTTGATTTTCGTACCAATTTTTACGGATTTCTGATCCCGCCATTATTTGTATATTGTGGATGTCATTGAATGTGTTCTTGTATTCACCCTGAACTTTCCATGTAATTTGGGAAGTCGTAGAATTGGTCGATTTGAGCATCCCGCCTTCCGGTATGAGATATATACGGTCGTTTCCTTTGTAATATGCAGAGTTTTCACGTTGGTTACGCAGATTGAAACTGTTAGTACCGGCATATTCTTCCCGGGATAGTTGATCCCATTGTACACCGACTTGTGAAGTAACTTTCCACTGGTCGTTAAAGCGAAGTTCTATATCGAAAATACTATTAATAGCGGTAGTAACTGATTTATTACTGGTATTTTCACGTTCTTCCAGAATATTATATCCTTGTAAAAGATCGGGTATGCTACCTGTTACGACATCGTAATCATACAGGTAATTGTTATTATTGTCGAATGGTTCGAAATAAGGATTGGCAATACGGGAATAATAGACAGGGTTAGTAAGCCCATAGGTATCTGTCAGAAAAGTGGTGTTTTTACGTCTATTTGCAAAAATAGAAACACCTACTTTCAGTAATTTATTGATTTGATAAGAAGTTTTGCTCGTCAGATTAAAACGACTTAAGCTTACTCCCGGAATATTCCCGTTTTCGAGAGTGTAGCCAAGGGAGTTATAATAAGTCACCTTTTCGCTACCTCCGGAAATGCTGATATTATATTCTTGAGTAATGGCATCTCTGAATAGTATATCATTCCAATCAGTATTAATACTTTTTAAACGGTTGATTGCGTTTTGAGCTTCAGGAGTAAGCCCTTCCCAGCCTTTCTCCCGATAAATATCCATTAGATTGTATTGTTTTAATATAGCCGCTACTCCTCCTTTTTCTGAATATACAGGTATCGGATAAAATCCCCATTTATTGAAAGGTGCTTCTTTCATCATTTGAAGTTCCAAGTTTACTTTTTCCTCAGAATTTAGGAGATTAAGGCGGGAGGTCTCCAAATTAGGAGTATAGGTTAATTTTGTATTAAAATTGACAACAGGCTTTCCTGTTTTACCTCTTTTTGTAGTAACTACAATTACACCATTAGCAGCGCGAGCACCATAAATGGCGGTTGCTGCTGCATCTTTCAGTATGGTAATGCTTTCGATATCGTTTGGACTTAATCCGGCGATTGATGATTGACCGATGTTGACAATATCATTATCAGAAGATTTATTGTCCATTTTGGGAATATCTGTTCCTTCCAGAGGAATTCCATCCAGTACCCACAATGGGTCTTGTGTTCCGTTCATTGATGCAGTACCACGAATACGAATTTTGGCAGGTGATCCTGGTGCACCGGAAGTGTTTGTTACGGATACACCGGCTATTTGACCTGTCAGCGCCTGGTCAATACTTTTTGCAGCACCTACCATAGCATCCGAAACTTCAACTTTAGAGATCGCAGCTGTTAATTTTCTACGTTCTAGGGTTTGATATCCTGTTACAACTACATCTCCCAATGTATGTGCTGAAGTTTGAAGTACGATTCGGTAGCTTTTTTTGTCGCCCTGAAGAACTATAACTTGTTCTTCAAATCCGATGTAGCTACAATGAATACGGGTTACTTTATCCGGAACGGAAAGAGAGAATTTACCATCGATATCTGTAATAGTACCTAGCGATGTCTGGGATGCTCCTGCCTTTTTCAGTTCATCCGTATGAACGTAGACCGAAGCACCAATCAACGGTTCGTTATCTTCACCGGAGATTACTACCCCGGTGATAGTGCGATTAGCCGCACTGGCCATTGCCAGTGCGTTAACAAGGAAGCATATAATAATGCAAAGATGTTTTTTATTCATTAATTGTAAATAAACGTAAGTGATTGAATCGAATTATTTAATACCTAAAGCTGTATTGATACGTAAAATCATATCTTCGTAATGATAACGTGTTGCTGTATCAGACGTTCCGAGGCGGCTCTGCAATAATTTCTTAATCCGCAGTAACTCTCCGCGTTTCACGGATATTGCATCCGAGATACGATTCAGTTGGCTGCCGTAGAAGTTGAGAACTCGGTGAGCTCCCATTTTATCTTCCTGTCGGAGCGAACGTTGTTCGGCCGCATAGCAGCTGCAGAAAGGAGTGGCATGATCGAGCAAGAAATGATCGTCTGCAATCTTTTTATTGATTTTCACAGCTTCGGGCTCTGCGGCAGCTGTGAGTAATGCATCCAGAAAGTTTTTTTGCAAAGAGCGTTCCATCACATTGGGAATACCTCCTCGTTCGGTAATGCCGAAAATATTCTTGTGGAGTCCGTCCATTAGTTCCACTACGGTAAACGCTTTTTTTCCATTGACTGATTCATTTTCAATCATACGCATCAGACGGGTGTTGCCAAGCAAGTCCCAAAGGATGTAGGCTTGTGCATTCTTCAGTATCTGCGTCGGGGCGTTTTCTTGTTGTCCAACCGGGGTGTTACGGAGCAAATAGGTATATTTTCCTACTTCCGTATCGAACAACCATTTAGGATAAGTCAGTACTTCATCTGTCAGAAACTTCAAGGAAGCCTGTTGCTTCTCTTTCTCAACGAATGTGTAGGTCTGTACACCATCTCCTATGACTGTATTTTCGATATAGATGCCACCAATGTTGGCCAGTACGTGATACAGATAGTTGTTCCATTGATTGATAATTGCGTAATAGAGGCGTGAGGCTTCTTCGTAAGTCTGCCCTTTTTCTCCGGTAGTAGTCCATTGAAGGATTTGCGGAACGATGCGTTTCAGGTTGTCAATGCCAAGTAAGGAAGAACGTACGGGATCATCGCCTAAATCTTCATTCTGTGCACGTGGATCAACGGCATCACGTACATCCTGTGCTTCACTATATTTATAAAGACGGTCGGTATGCTTGCTCAGGAAATCAAATAAGATATCTTTTTCTTCTTCCGGACTATTTTTTCCGTACCAGCGATATCCATATTCGATGGCAAAGATATCGTAAGGACCGATATGCGGGGAAAGAACCTTCACGCCATCTCCCGGTTGGGCTATGTAGTTGAAGCGGGCATAGTCCATAATAGAAGAAGCGGTGGAATTTAATCGGGAAGTGAACGTTGCGGAACGTAAGGAATCAGTTGGGAACGCTGCCGATCCCATCATGTTGTGACGCAATCCCAAAGAGTGCCCTACCTCGTGGCAGGCAACAAAGCGGATAGCATCACCCAATAGTGAATCCGGCAACTGCACGCTGCGTGCTTCCGGGCAAACAGTTCCGGTCTGTACTGTAATCCATTCGCTTACCATAGAGAGCACATTGTGCCACCACATGATGTCTGCTTCCAGAATCTCTCCGGAACGGGGGTCTAACAAAGAAGGTCCCATCGCATTCTTCTTTTCTGAAGCTGCGTAGGTCAGTACGGAATAGTTCACGTCATCCATATCTATTTCCATACTATCGGTAACTTCAATGGCGATGATTGCATTCTTGAATCCGGCTTTTTCAAAAGCGATCTGCCAGTCTTCAATACCTCTTTTTATATATTTGCGCCATTGATAAGGTGTGGAATTGTCAATATAGAATACGATTGGTTTGGCGGGTTCTACCACCTTTCCTTTCAGGTAAGCCTCCCGGTCTTCCGGTTTGGGTTCCATACGCCAACGGGTGATAAACTGCTTTTTATCCGTTCTTTGCTGTGCATCGCTGAAACTCAATAGCGGATTGGTGAAATAACCTATTTTCTGATTATCAAAACGTCCCATCATTGGAGTTTCAGGTAGCAGAAGGATAGAAGAACTGACTTCTACCGTTACATATACGCTTGTTGTTCCTTCCGTCACTTTAGTAGTTAGCTCGGAAGTGGCAACTACATTGTTCGGAAAGGATTTCACGGATAAGATACGTGATAGATTTTTAATAGCCGATGTTCCCAGATTGATATTGGTAAATACATTATTAATGCTGGTTTCCGTACCGTCATAGATGTCGTTGATCTTGATCACCAATGCTGTAGAGTCCTGATTGACAGCCTCTATCTTGAATGCGGCAATAAGCGGTGATATAAAATTGTCCTTAACCGAACGGAAAATAGCATCCGTCTGAGGAGCCAGAGGTAACGGGCGTTGTTGGCGGAACATCAGTTTCCCGGTTGCTTTGTCCCATTCCATGCAAATCATTTGATTTTCATAATTTACACCCCGGTTTACTCCAGCATCGTTCAATTCAGCCGGTACTCGTTGTAACTTGTTGACAACAAGTAAATCGCGCCCTAGCAATGATGTGGGAACCTCAAAATAATAATCGTTCTTTTTTTGATAAACGGCAAACATCCCTTTTTTAACACTGCTGCCTTCCACTAATTTCTCGTAGTCGCTTTTTACTCTCTCTTCTTCTGAATTTTTTTTCTTTTTCTTTTTGAACCAACTCAGATTTTCTGTAGCAGGGGTAGTTGCAAGTGCTGAGTACGCTTCTCCACTCAGCAATATACATGCAATGACCGCTGCCATTACCTTTACATACATTCTCATTAAGTCCTTTTACTTTTAATTATTATTAAAAACAGCCGCAAAAGTAATAATATTAATAATATAATGATTACAGTTTAGTTGCGAATATAATAATAAAAGGAATTATTAACTAGGTTCATCTGCTATCATTCTTCCCGGATATTTCGTAATCTAGTTGGAATAATGTACATTTGCAGGAGTAAAAAAGTGAAGAAGATAATGAAAAGATATATTGCTGCTTTATTATTGGCCTGTTGCGTGGAGGGGTATGCACAGGAAAAAAAGCAGGCTGCCTTTGTGCCACCTTTCGACTTTCCCCTTACATTGAGTGGAAACTTCGGAGAAATTCGTTCCAATCACTTTCATGGCGGATTAGATTTTAAGACGGGAGGAACAATCGGCAAACCGGTTCGGGCACTTGCTGACGGGTATATCTCACGTATACGTGTTACCAATGGTTCGGGGTATGTGCTTGACGTCTGCTATCACAACGGCTATTCCACTATCAACCGCCATTTGAGCGCTTTTCTGTCTCCTATTGCCGAAAGGGTAAAGAAACTTCAATATGAAAATGAGAACTGGGAAGTAGAAATCATCCCCGAACCCGATGAATATCCGGTGAAAGCCGGACAGCGGATTGCGTTGAGTGGGAATACCGGATACTCATTCGGACCGCATCTTCATCTGGATGTGTTCGAGACGGAGACGGGAGACTATATCGATCCTATGCCTTTCTTTAAAAAGAATCTGAAAGATACACGTGCCCCGAAAGCGGATGGAATCATGCTTTTTCCGCAGCTTGGCAAAGGAGTGGTCAGTGGAAGTCAGGAAAATAAAACGATTCTGCCGAACAGTGAACATCCGGTGGAAGCATGGGGGGTAATCGGCACAGGTATCAAAGCGTATGACTACATGGACGGGGTAAATAATCATTATGGAGTGTATTCCGTAGTACTTACAGTAGATGGTACAGAAGTGTTCCGTAGCACCGTAGACCGCTTTTCGCAGGAAGAAAACCGAATGATAAACTCCTGGACGTATGGGCAGTACATGAAATCCTTTATTGATCCCGGAAATACATTACGGTTGTTGAAAGCCTCGAACGATAACCGTGGTTTGGTAACGATTGACGAAGAACGGGATTATCAGTTTCAATATACATTGAAAGATGCTTTTGGCAATACTTCCCGCTATCACTTTACGGTACGTGGCAAGAAACAGCCGATTGAACCATTGAATCATCGGGAAAAATACTTCTTTGCCTGGGATAAGACGAATTATCTGCAGGAACCGGGGTTGAGTCTGGTTGTTCCGAAGGGAATGCTATATGATAATGTACCTCTTCAATATCAGATAAAAGCGGATAGCGGAGCGGTCGCATTTACCTATCAGTTGAATGATAAGCCGGTCCCGCTACATGCAAGCTGTGAATTGCGAATCGGATTGCGGCGCAAACCAGTGGCGGACACTACGAAATATTACGTGGCGCGAGTGACCCCTAAAGGGACTAAATACAGCGTAGGAGGGAAGTACGAAGATGGATTTATGAAAGCATCTATTCGTGAACTGGGCACATATACGGTTGCTTTGGACACTGTTCCTCCGGAAATTATACCTGTTAACAAGAACTTGTGGGGACGAAACGGAAAGATTGTCTATCGGCTGAAAGATGAAGGAGCAGGTATCGCTTCCTATCGGGGAACGATTGACGGTGAATATGCACTTTTCGGTCGTCCCAATATTGTAAAGTCTTACTGGGAATGTGTGCTTGACCCGAAACATGTGAAGAAAGGCGGCAAGCATACCGTAGAAATGACTGTCACGGATGCTTGTGGAAATCAGACCGTTTCGAAGGAAACCTTTGTTTGGTAAACTATTAAAATGTATTATATATGAAGAAAAGAATCATTCTATCTGCTGTCCTGTTTTTGGCGGCTTTGGCGAATTCTTTCGCTTGTACGAACCTGATTGTCGGCAAAAATGCTTCGACTGACGGTTCGACTATTGTTTCCTATTCGGCCGACTCGTATGGCCTGTTTGGTGAGCTTTATCATTATCCGGCTGCTACATATCCCAAAGGGACGATGTTGAAAGTCTATGAATGGGATACGGGTAAGTATTTGGGCGAAATCGAACAGGCACGCCAGACTTATAATGTGACTGGCAATATGAATGAATTTCAAGTGACTATCGGTGAAACCACCTTCGGCGGACGTCCGGAACTGGCAGATTCTACCGGAATCATCGACTACGGAAGTCTGATTTATATCGGATTGCAACGTTCACGTTCTGCTCGCGAGGCGATCCGTATCATGACTGATTTGGTACAGCAATATGGCTATTATAGTGGAGGGGAATCGTTTACGATTGCCGATCCGAATGAAATCTGGATTATGGAAATGATCGGTAAGGGGCCGGGGGTACGTGGTGCCGTCTGGGTGGCTGTACGTGTACCGGATGACTGTATTTCGGCTCATGCCAATCAATCCCGTATTCATCAGTTTGACATGAACGACAAAGAAAACTGTATCACTTCTCCGGATGTGATTTCCTTCGCTCGCGAGAAAGGTTACTTCAATGGAGTGAACAAGGATTTCAGCTTTGCTGAGGCTTATGCGCCCCTTGATTTCGGTGCCCGTCGCTTCTGCGAAGCCCGTGTGTGGAGCTATTTCAATAAATATACTGACCATGGAAATGACTATCTTCCTTATATCGAAGGAAAGACAGATACTCCGATGCCTCTTTTCGTAAAGCCGAACCGTAAACTTTCCGTACAGGACGTGAAAGATATGATGCGTGACCACTACGAAGGAACACCGCTTGATATTTCCAATGATTTCGGTGCCGGTCCTTATAAAACCCCGTACCGCCTTTCTCCACTGAATTTCAAGGTAGGTGATAAGGAGTATTTTAACGAACGTCCGATTTCGACTCAACAAAGTGGCTTCGTATTTGTTGCACAAATGCGTGCCAACAAGCCGGACCCCATAGGCGGAGTTCTTTGGTTTGGAGTGGACGATGCGAATATGGCCGTATTTACTCCTGTTTATTGCTGTACGACGAAAGCTCCGTTATGCTATACACGTGTAGATGGCGCAGATTACATCACTTTCTCCTGGAATTCCGCTTTCTGGATTTTCAACTGGGTGTCTAATATGGTCTATCCACGTTATGATCTGATGATCGGTGACGTGCGTGCAACTCAGAAAGAGATGGAAACGACCTTTAATAATGCGCAGGAAGGTATTGAAGAAATGGCTGCCAAATTGCTGGCAAAAGATAAGAATGCCGCAATCGCTTTCCTGACTAACTATACTAATATGACCGCCCAGAGTACTTTTGATACTTGGAAGCAACTGGGCACTTTCCTGATTGTGAAGTACAACGACGGAGTAGTGAAGCGCGTGAAGGACGGACAATTTGAACGGAATTCTATCGGACAGCCTGCCGGTGTCATTCGTCCGGGATATCCGAAGGAGTTTCTGGAGGAATATGTGAAGCAGACAGGAGAGAGATATTTGGTGAAATAGTTGTCAATTATTCATTAAATAACTAGGATTTATAAACTTATTCTTTTACATTTGTGTGCTCAAGACTTGGCATATATTCAAGGATTGACAGAGAATAGAGAAATAATCATTAACCAATAAACAATAATCGAAATGGAAAATCAGGAACTTATCAAGCAGGTCACTGAGAAAGCCGAAAAATGGCTGACCCCGGCTTATGATGCCGAAACTCAGGCTGAAGTGAAACGCATGTTGGAGAACGAAGATAAAACCGAATTGATCGAAGCATTCTACAAAGATCTTGAATTTGGAACGGGTGGTTTGCGTGGTATCATGGGAGTAGGTAGCAACCGCATGAATATCTATACGGTAGGTGCTGCTACACAGGGCCTTTCCAACTATCTGAAGAAGAACTTCAAAGATCTGCCTCAGATTTCTGTAGTGGTTGGTCACGACTGTCGTAACAACAGCCGTCTGTTCGCTGAAACTTCAGCCAACATTTTCTCAGCTAATGGCATCAAAGTATATCTGTTTGATGATATGCGTCCGACTCCGGAGATGTCTTTCGCAATCCGTCACCTCGGTTGCCAGAGCGGTATTATCCTGACTGCTTCTCACAATCCGAAAGAATACAACGGTTACAAAGCATACTGGGATGATGGTGCGCAAGTACTGGCTCCGCACGATGCTGGTATCATTGATGAAGTGAATAATATCGCTTCCGCTGCTGATATCAAGTTCAAGGGGAACCCGGATCTGATTCAGATCATCGGTGAAGATATTGACAAGATTTACCTCGATATGGTGAAGACAGTTTCTATTGATCCGGAAGCTATCGCCCGTCATAAGGATATGAAGATCGTTTATACTCCGATTCACGGTACAGGTATGATGTTGATTCCGCGCGCTTTGAAGATGTGGGGATTCGAAAATGTATTTACTGTTCCCGAACAGATGATCAAAGACGGTAACTTCCCGACAGTAATATCTCCGAATCCGGAAAATGCCGAAGCGCTTTCTATGGCTGTCAATCTGGCTAAAGAAATTGATGCCGATCTTGTGATGGCTTCCGATCCGGATGCCGACCGTGTAGGTATCGCCTGCAAGGACGACAAGGGAGAATGGGTACTGATCAACGGTAACCAGACTTGTATGATGTATCTTTACTATATTCTGACTCAGTACAAACAATTGGGTAAGATCAAGGGTAATGAGTTCTGTGTGAAGACTATCGTTACTACCGAACTTATCAAGAAGATTGCTGATAAGAATAACATCGAAATGCTCGACTGCTACACCGGATTCAAGTGGATCGCACGTGAAATCCGTCTGCGTGAAGGCAAAAAGAAATATATCGGTGGTGGTGAAGAGAGTTACGGCTTCCTTGCCGAAGACTTCGTACGTGATAAAGATGCCGTATCAGCTTGCTGTCTGATTGCAGAAGTAGCTGCATGGGCAAAAGATAACGGTAAGTCATTGTACCAGTTGTTGCTGGATATCTACGTAGAATATGGATTCTCCAAAGAATTCACAGTGAACGTAGTGAAACCGGGCAAGAGCGGTGCTGAAGAAATCAAAGCTATGATGGAAAACTTCCGTGCTAATCCTCCGAAAGAACTGGGTGGCTCCAAGGTGATTTTGAGCAAAGACTATAAGACGCTGAAACAGACAGATGCAGAAGGCAAGGTGACTGACCTTGATATGCCGGAAACATCTAATGTGCTCCAATACTTCACTGAAGATGGAAGCAAAGTTTCAGTTCGCCCGTCGGGAACAGAACCGAAGATCAAATTCTATATGGAAGTACAAGGAGAAATGGGTTGTCGCAACTGTTTCGCTTCTGCTGATGCTGCTGCAATGGAAAAGATTGAAGCAGTGAAGAAGTCATTAGGTATTTGATTCCGTTCTTCTTCTGATATTTCAGAATAGAGAAATAATAAATAACGCCTCCATAGTCTCGAAGATTATGGAGGCGTTTCTTTTATGTAACCGCCTTTTCATCGGTCTTTCATTTCCTTTGCATTCTTTAAGTTCCCTTGCTAATCCTTCTTATGGAAATCTTGTTCTATCTAAATCATCTCAATTTAAACATGCAGGCTACGGGGATACACGGTTTTGTTGATGCTTTAGAGTGATACGTAACGTTTCATTTTCATAAGTTGTTCGTTTGTAGTTTGTGTGTACTTCGTGGCCTGCTTTCTTCATTATTTCTTAGCTCCCAACCAAGTCCATTTGTGCCAGATGGTTTCCAATGGTCCTTGTTTGTGCTTCGACAGCCACCATTTACAGAACTGTACCTGCAATAGGAACAGAATGATTCCGATAATCAGACTGAGCGTATATCCGCAATAGGGAGCTAGATAAAATCCGAATGGGAAGTAGATGATAGCTCCCATAATAGATTGTGTGATGTAGTTAGTCAGACTCATTTTTCCGTAAAAGCGCAGGTTGGAAACGGTTTTCTGGAACTTAGCCTTCTGATAAAGTAAGATGAAGGAAGCAATCAGTACGATGGTAAATGCGAATTTCTGCCACATATCGAAAGCTGTCCCTACGGTCTGTTGAATCAGGCTGCTGTCACTTTGCATGATCTGCTCTTTCAAAGAGTAAAGCGGAGCGAAACTGATAGCTGCAATGATCAGTGCTTTGGTCCAGAATTTTAGATGAGACTCGGAAGTGACGAACAGTTCTTTGCGTCCGATGTACAGACCGAACAGGAAAAGTCCGGCAGTCTGTAAGAAGCGTCCGGCACCAATGGCCCAGAATAAGCTCGCTTTCTGTCCTAATGTGACGTTGCCAATGAGGAATTCCCAAAAAGTTCCGTTTTTGGTGTAATCTGCCACTTCGCTATACATGGCTCCGACATTCAGATCGGGCAGGGTGTAGGCAGGATTGAACAGACTCATTATATAATGGAACCATTCAATAGGCTGTAATGAAAATAAGATAGCGGTGATTAAAATAGCCTTATCGCTCCATTTGCGTACAATAAATAATATGATACCGACAACAACAAACAGAAGCAAAACATCTCCAGCCGGAAAGAAAGCCGCGTTAAGAGTGGCAAAACCGGCAAGTAAAACCAGTCTCCATAAAAAACGGTAGCCGAAATCTTTGCCTTTCAACTGCTGATTATGCGATTGGATATAGAAAGTAAATCCGAAAAGCAGTGCGAATATGGCATAAGATTTTCCGGCGAACAGTGAAAATACTGCATTAAACACTCCGGCATCTAAAATGCTAAGCCATTCGGGAGAACTTTCCGGATAAACGGGGAAAATGAAATGTTCCAGATTATGTACCAAGAGGATGGCCATAACTGCAAATCCTCTGAGGGCATCTACTACTTCAATTCGTGGTGTCTTTTTTAATAATTCCATGGGGTTGATTTATGATTGTTTTTTAGTTAGTATTCGTTTTACCCATTTATTGGCGGGCTTTTCGAAATAATAGTAAGAAAGTAAACTAAGTATAATGGTGATACCGAAAATGAGGGGAACACTGATCATCCATGACACCTGCCATTGATAGAGCGCTGCCATTTTCGTATATGTGAGTATAATAAACAAATGTATCAGGTAGAAACTATAGCTGATTTCTCCACCTATTATCAGAAACCGATTGGATAATAGCCGGGATATACCTCCCTTCTGGAAGGCAAAGATGAGTATCATCAGAGAAACAGGTAACCAGTAATAGCAAGAATAACGGTATACTTTAGGTATATCTGCGGCACAAAGATAAAAAAGAAGAAATAAAGCGACGGATGCTACTTCCAACAATGTTCCCGTGGAGGAAGAAATTTTTTTATTGTGTAATGACTGATAGATCTGATAAAGTAATACTCCCACAAAAAAATCCGGCAGGCGGGTGATGGGATTGACATACCAATATGCTTTGATTTGTTCGTCGGCAGTCAGATACATACCTGCCAGCATGACCGGAAGACAGATTGAGAGTACAACCAATAGTTTTCGCCTGCTGCTTAAGAAAGGAATCACGAAAGGAAAGCAGAAATAAAATAACTGTTCGCACCCCAAGCTCCATGAAGGACTGTTGAAAGAGAAAAAATAATCGGCAGAGGGGAAGAAGGGCTGTAACAGAAAGGTAGAGGCGACAAAGTGTTTGATCCAGTCCGTCGTATCGCTATATTGAACATATCCTCCTATACATGCGGCAATTAATAGTGTAAGTAGATGCAGGGGATAAATGCGGGCAATACGTGCTACCCAGAACGTGCGTTTAGTAGTCGTTTTTGTCAGTAGTTTTTCCTGATAATTGTAGGCAATAATAAACCCGCTGAGGACAAAAAAGAAACTGACTCCGACAAATCCTTCTTTAAAGAAGTGGGCATCGAAACTTGTATCCAGAACATAGCAATGTGCTCCGAATACCATCAAGGCAAAGAATATTCGTAAAGATGTTAATGTGTTGATCACGATGTTTATCTGTTTCTTTTTTGTATTCGGCTGTAAAAGTACAGTTTTTCTGTGATATAAAAATTCACATAGATTAAAAAGAACTCAGGATTCGGAGCGCAGGCGGCTTAAATGTTGTGGAGTCATCCCAAGAAAGGAAGCTATATATCCCAGTTGGGCACGGTGAATTACATCCGGCTGTTCGCGTAGAAGTTGTTCGTAGCGTTCTTTGGCCGGTAGGTATAGTCGGTTTATGTGGTGTATGTCCATGTAGAGCAGACATTCCTGATGGATAATGCGTCCCCAGTTGGCAATTTCGATATTTGTTTCATAAATCTGATTTAATTCATCAATGCGTATGGCATATAGTTCGCAATCTTCCAGTAACTCTACATATTCGTATCCCGGTTGGTTGTGGTATAAGTCTTTCATCGCAAAAGTGATATCGCCTTCGCGTGAGAACCAGATCGTGATTTCTTCACCGTCACGCAGGCAATAGGAGCGGCAAAATCCTTTCTCAATAAAGTAGACGTGACGATCTGATACTCCGCCGTGTATCAGTAAGTGTTTCTTTGGCAATTCCAGCTTTTTCATGTGGCTGAAAAGCATTTCCAGTGAGCTGTCAGATACCGGATAATATCGGCGGATTCCTTTGATGATGTTCTCCATGTCTGTTTATTTATGGGAGCATTCCAGCCACCAGTCGATCATTTTCCGTGCCAGGCTCAACTTTCGTGGAAGTTCCGGCAAATTATCTCTTGTATAGAAATCACCGGAGCTTAATTCCTCTTCTTGCAATTTGATTTCTCCTCCGGCATAATCGGCAATGAATCCTACCATTAATCCGCTGGGGTAGGGCCAGGGCTGGTTGCCGAAATAAGTGATATTCTTCACGTCCAGTCCGGTTTCCTCTTTCACTTCGCGGGCTACACATTCTTCCAGTGTTTCGCCTGTTTCGAGGAATCCGGCTACAAGGCTGTTGAATCTGCCTTTAAAGTTGCGGGCATGAACGAGAAGTATGGAGTCGCCTTTGCGCACTAAAACAAGGATGGCTGTCGAGATAGCCGGATACACTTCACGGCCACAGTTCGGACAGCGTTTCATGATAGATTCCTTTTGTTCCATCGGAGTGCCGCAAGCCGAGCAGAACAGACTGTTTCTGTCCCAATGCAGTATTTCGTGGGCTTTGCCTGCTGCCTGATAATGTCCCAGCGGAAGGTATTCGTAAGAAGCGCGAAGCCCTATCATTGCATATTGCTCTGTCTCTTCAATAGGTTGGGATACGGAATAAGCTTTGCAGTTTCTTCCTTCCAGTGTGGTGATATTGTGTACTGTAGTCTTGTCTTTGATCAGGATAGGAGGAATTTCTCCGCAGGGAATGGCAAATGTACCGTTCCCCTCCTTTTCAAGTAGTAGTTCGTCTTTGTAAAAGACAAACCACAGGGATTCAGCTGTTTGATTCATTTTATATTTTTCTATTTTCTTCGCGCTGCGAAGTTATAAAAACTGTATCGATATATGTAGGGTTTACCGGATAAAATATGAATAGATTAACTTAAAAATATACTTTGTTCCACTCCAATCTCCTGAATGAAATAATTATCGTGTGAGATGGCTATCACAGTACCTGCATAGTTTTTGATGGTAGCGGTAATAATTTCGATGCTTTGTATATCCAGGTTATTGGTCGGTTCGTCCAGTATAAACATATCGGGCATATTATTACTGATCATCAGGCAACAAAAGGCAAGTCTCATTTTCTCTCCGCCGCTTAGCTTCCGGCAAGATTTATCCCATTCGGAAGCCGGAAATAAATATCGGTTCAGAATAATCTTTATTTCGTGCTCCGGCAGGTTGCGGCCATTGAAGGCATAGGCTTGTTCCAAAATACTGTTTCGATCATTGATGATCGAATATTCCTGATTCAGATATACATAGGTGAAATTTGCCTGTATGAGCGTGCCTTTCAGTGGTTGAAGTTGTCCGGTTATGATTTTCAGCAGAGTTGTTTTTCCGCTGCCGTTGCCTCCTTCTATACGAAGGCGGTCCCCGCTTTTCAGCTGGAAGCTGAGAGGAGCTTGCCAAAGTTGTGGCTGATCGGGATGATAACCGAAGTTAATCTCCTCTGCCGTAACCAGTATTTTACCGGTATGAAGTCCGGAATTGTTAAAGTCAGTCTTTAGTGCAGCTGTCGGCGAGAGTGAACTTCGGAGTTGGTTACGCTCGTCAGTTAACTTCTCGGCTTTCTCCTGATGGGCACCGGTTAGTTTGGCAGTGCTCTTTTCCGATTTGCTTTGCAAACCGTTCAGTACAATACGCGGAACACCTTTTTTCAGGTTTCTTTTTTCACCACGTACATTCTGTTTATCCCTCCGTTCAGCTGTTTCGCGGGCTACCTTGCGGGCGGTGCGGAGCGCTTTTTCTTTTTCTTCGATGCGTTGTTGCAGGGCTTCTTGCATCAGTGTTTTTTGTTCTTTGTAAAATTCATAGTTTCCACCGTAATAGCTGATCTGATGCTTTTCCAGTTCACATATTTCGGGAAGAAGATTCAGCAGTGTACGGTCATGGCTTACTACCAACAGCGTGGAACGCCATTTTTCCACCCAGTCATACAGACGTTGTCTGCCTGACGAATCGAGATGATTGGTCGGTTCATCCATCAGTATGACGGATGGATTATGAATGTCCATACCTGCGAGGAATACGCGTGTCTTTTCTCCTCCGCTGAGCAGATTCATTGGGTAGGATAGTGGGAATTGGCCCAATCCCCACGAATCGAGGGCGGCGACGGAACGTTCTTCTATATTCCAGTCGTCGTTCAATATGCTGAAATTTTCGATTGAGGCATCTCCCGCAAGGATAGCATGTAGTGCTTTCTGCTTATGGTCTATCTGTAAGGCTTGCGCGATGGTCAACGAATCATATTGCCCGAAATGTTGGGGAATATAATAGAGGTCGTCCGGTCGGACGATGACGCCGGAAGAGGGTGCTAATTGTCCGGCAATAATTTGCAGCAGGGTAGATTTGCCACAGCCGTTGTTGCCGACTAATCCTAACTTCTGCCCTTTACTGATGGCAAAGTTAAGGTCACTGAATAATACTTCTTTATCCGGATGGATATAGCTGATTTGTTGAATACTAATAGGCATGATGGTCTATTGGGTTTGAGGTTGAAAACTGGGTGAGGATAATCACGGGACAAGGGAACGACAAACACAATACTGGCTAAACAACACGAATTTCGTGATGCTTAACGATAAAGAAAAAGCATGGATGAAAAGTGATGTTTACTAGAAGTGTTGTCTTACTTAGAAATTCTCATTGTGGTAAGTATATAGTTTAACTTGGGTGCAAAGATAGTACTTTCTTTTATATATCACCGTTTTTTAGCTAAAAAAGATGTATTTCAGAGGTTCTGTTCGGTTGAATCAGAGGCTTTGTTTAGTCCATTCAGAGGCTCTGTTTACTCGATTCAGAGGCTCTGTTTTGAGTCTGTTTTAAATGATAGATATGAGTATTTGATTCATTTGAGTGTTTAATGCCGGTCTTTCTTGTTTTTCTTGCATAAATCATTTTCCCCAGTCGTACATCTAAGTATTACTCAAATGTGCGACTGGGGATAACTGTTATTGCCATAAAAATAGGCTCAGATTAGTGGAAAGACATAATAAGGTTATTAACGTATTCCTGCACGTTTTAGTCCCTCCCTTTACATTATACGTCAAATAATTGATTCAACCCCTCGCTCATACTCGGATGTGTGAAGATGAAGTCACGCAGGAACGTAGAAGTCTGTCCCGTCTTCATAGCCATTGCAACCATATTGATCAGTTCCGGAGCATCGGTACAGAACATGGTACATCCCATAATCTTACCGCTATGGCTATTGATAATAGCCTTTAGCATCCCATCAGTCTGTTGCAAGGTACGCGAACGGACAACGGAGGTTGCCGGCAGTCGGGAGACTTTAAAAGAATACCCTTTTCTCAGTGCCTCCTCTTCCGTAATTCCGATATGTGCCAATGGCGGATCGATAAATACAGCATAAGGCAGAGGATCCCTGTCGTTGATGTCACGTTTCTTGTCCCCGAAAAGCTGATCCCGGATAATACGAAAATCATCCAGTGAGACATAGGTAAATTGCGCTCCTCCTTTTACATCTCCCATTGCCCATATATGAGGGGCATTGGTATGTAATTGGTCATTGACTACAATTGCCCCGTGCGCATCGACTTCTACACCGGCTGCTTGCAGGTTCAGTCCTTCAATCATTGGTTTGCGGCCTGTGGCAATAAGGATCGCATCACCGTCTACAAAGTAAGGAGTGCCGTCCGAAGTATCCGAATAAGTCAGAGTTACCCCGTCGTGCGTATCATGGATCGATTGAGTACGGACATTCAGACGAATCTCGACTCCTTTCTTCTCCATCACTTCCCGAACGCTTTTCGCAATATCCGAATCATTGCGGGGCATGAATCTGTTTCCTGCTTCGAGAAGAGTCACTTTACTTCCGAAGCCGGCGTACATCGAAGCAAACTCCAGTCCGATATAGCCTCCGCCTACAATAATCAGGTGCTTTGGCAGAATATCCAATTCCAGAAGAGTGGTACTGGTGTACACATTTCGACTTTGCTGAATACCCTCTATACTGGGAATAATAGGTGTAGAGCCGGTATTGATAAAAATCTCTTTTCCCTGCAGTTCGATTTCTTCTTCGGGAAGAGCAACCTTCACCGTATTGGCTGAAACGAGAGACCCTTTACCTGTGTAAATAGTCACATTAGGGCGTTTGCTTAATTTCTCGTAGTTATTTTCTCTTAAAAAAGAGGTAAGTTTGTTTTTTCTGGCAATCGCCTGCCTATACATGTTACTCTGCTTATCAAAATCATTGTGATAAAGCAGGGTGGAAATCTCTGATTCGTGAATCAAAGTTTTGGTTGGTATACAGGCTACGTTAGGGCAAGCCCCTCCGTACATTTCATCGGACTGTTCGACGACAGCGACCTGCCATCCTCTGTTGGAAAGTTCGGCAGCCAGTGTTTTTCCTGCCTTGCCGAACCCTATAATAATTGCATCATATTGTTTCATAACTTCCTTTCATTAACGATTTATACTCAGCTATTATAACACATGAAGAGTATATTTGTTTTGCGTCATATCCGGGAAGCAAAGGTGTCCGTAGCGGACAGAATCAGCTTTTTTTCAGTGTTTTGAGTACGCGTTGTGACGAGTCTGAAAGAAGCACTACGGCTCCTGCGAGAATAACGATATCTTTGATAACCAGTCTTCCGGCACCGGACAATAGCGGGAAGCCAAATTCATCTCCACCCAGATTCGGAACCCAGACTTCGGGCGTGGTGACAAGGAAGGATAGTGTACCCAACGTCATAATGATGGCGAGCGTATCACCTACCAGCGCTACTTTCGGGAAGAAAATGCCCAGGAATACCAGAATACCGATACTCATGATGAGCGCTCCTAATCCATAGGAGAAAGTATAAGTGCGATTGGCTTCGTGCCAGGCGCGGTTTTCCGGAACGAAGGCTCCTTCCGGATTTTTGTGGTCTTTGTATTCAGGAGCATCTTTCGCATAGAAGAAGCTCATGAAGGGACTGTTGGCTACAAAAGGAACAATTCCGTCGGCTTCGTAGTGGAAATATTTCAGTCCACCGATCCATACGAATACGACTAAGATAGCTACACGGATAAACTTAATTCCGAAATTCTTCAAGCTGGAAGTGAAGGTAAGCAAAGCAATAAATTTCTCTTTCATTTTGCGGTCTTTTTATGGGTTTAACTTTATACCGCAAAGGTCGTGCTTTCTGCATACCCCCGAAATGGCAATACTTCCGCTTCACTTATCAATTCTTCCCAACTTCCGTATTTCTGAACTGTACGGCACTCTGTCCTGTCATGTTTTTGAAAAAACGGCTGAAAGAAGCCTGGTCTTCAAATCCCAGGATATCGGCAATTTCTTTCGCGCTCTTATTGCTGTAGAGCAGGAGGCGTTTGGCTTCCGCTTCCACCCGTTCGTGGATGACCCTTAGCGGAGAAGGCAGTTTACATGTTGAGAATATGTTCGAAAGTGTCTTCGGTGACTTGTGAAGCATATCGGCATAGTCCTGTACCTGCTTTTTGGTCCGGTAATGCTCGTCTACTAGGTTGTAGTATTGGCGGACAATCTCGAAGCCGGATTCCTTTTCGCGCGTGATATCCAGTCGCTGACGGGCGATTCGGGTGCATTGGATGATGAAACGCTTCAGCAGGATACGCAGCATTTCTTCCTGCAGGCTGTCGGAAACGGTGAACTCGTTTTCCATGGCTTCGGTAATCTGGTCCAGTTGCCGGCGTTCTTCTTCGTTCAGTGTAAAGCGGACAAGGTGGGACGAGCCGTTGAAAAGGAAGCCGCTGCACGACACTTCGTGGTCGTTTCCATAGATACAATAGAAGTTGCTGTTGAACAGCAAAGTCATATATTCACCATCTATGGACTTAAATTCAAGATGCTGCAGATGAGTCAGTGAGATAACGTCATCTTTTGAAAGTACCATCTCCTGATGGTCGATTTCTACTGTAATGCTTCCTTGGCGGACCCATATAAACTTATAGAGTCCTTTTTCTTTTTGCAAAGCTTTCTCTGTCAGATAAGAATCTGTGAGAGCGAGTGTTCCTTTTAGTTTGGTGTGATACTGTTGTAACATAATTTATTCCTCCATGGCTGATGCGTCAAATGACAGCGGTAGTAAATCGCCGATACTTTTTACTTCGTAGATACATTCTCTGCCGTATAGCAGAATGCGGATAGGCTGGCCGTATCGTTTTTCCGTTTCCAGAATCACTTGGCGGCAGGCGCCACAAGGAGGAATAGGAGTTTCTATAAAGTCCTTTTCGGTTCTTGCTGCGATAGCGAGAGTATTTACCGGTTGGTCGGGATACTGCGAGTTGGCATAGAACAGGGTAGTACGTTCCGCACAAAGTCCCGACGGGTAAGCTGCGTTCTCCTGATTGGTTCCCGTCACAATGGTTCCGTTGTTCAGCAGTGCGGCGGCGCCTACCGAGAAATGCGAATAAGGAGCATAACTGCGGGCGGTTGCTTCCATGGCTGTTTTCATTAATGACCGGTCAGCTTCGTTCAGTTCATCGTATTGATATACTTTGATTATAGCGGTAATTGTGAGGTCCTTCATATCGGTAAATAGGTTAGTTCTACATTATTAATGTTACAAAGTTAGAAAAGAGATTGATAATCCCAATTATTTTTCAGATTTTTGTGTCCGATAATCCACATATAAGTTAAAATGGAGAACAAATTGTATAGACTAGTCTTTCTAACTGCCATTATCTTCTTTGCCGTAGGAGTACAGGCACAAAGACGGAATGCACGTTATGTAGAATATATAAATAAGTATAGTGACTTGGCTGTGGAGCAGATGAAGCTTCACAAAATTCCCGCAAGCATCACTCTGGCACAGGGATTGCTTGAAAGCGGAGCCGGAAACAGCCAGTTGGCACGCAAGAGTAATAATCACTTCGGTATTAAGTGTGGCGGCAGTTGGCGCGGACGTTCGGTACGTCATGACGACGATGCCCGCAATGAATGCTTCCGTGCCTACAAGCATCCCCGCGAATCGTACGAAGACCATTCCGACTTTCTGAAAAGAGGTGCCCGTTATGCCTTCCTTTTCAAACTCGATATCACCGATTACAAAGGATGGGCACGCGGATTGAAAAAGGCAGGATACGCCACAGACCCTTCCTATGCCAATCGACTGATTACGATTATCGAAGATTACGACCTGTATAAATATGACAGCAAAGGTGTCTACTCGGAACGCAAGTTGCGAAAGAACCCGTGGCTGCTGAGTCCGCATCCGGTGTATATCGCCAATGATATCGCCTATATCGTAGCCCGTAGTGGGGATACTTTCAAGGATTTAGGTAAGGAATTTGATATCAGCTGGAAGAAGTTGGTGAAGTATAACGACTTGCAGCGTGATTATACTTTGGTGAACGGAGATATTATCTATCTGAAGAGTAAAAAGAAGAAAGCATCCAAGCCTCATACTGTATATATTGTGAAAGACGGCGATTCTATGCATGCCATCTCGCAGAAATATGGTATCCGTCTCAAGAATCTGTACAAGATGAATCGTAAGGACGGAGAATATATTCCGGAGGTAGGAGATCGTTTGCGTCTGCGTTAGAAAACTTTATGCCATACTCATGTGTTATTATGTATGATAAAACATGATTAATATATGAGTCTAAATATTGCAAAGGACAGTAAGAAACGGGTCGTCATTGTAGGCGGTGGTTTCGGTGGCTTGAAGTTGGCTAATAAGCTGAAAAAATCAGGCTTTCAAGTTGTGTTGATAGATAAGAACAACTATCATCAGTTCCCTCCGTTAATTTATCAGGTGGCCTCGGCAGGTATGGAACCGACTTCCATTTCCTTCCCTTTCCGCAAGATATTCCAGCATCGGAAAGATTTTTATTTCCGTATGGCGGAAGTACGTGCTGTTTTCCCCGAAAAGAACATGATACAGACTTCCATAGGGAAGGCGGAATACGACTATCTGGTTCTTGCCGCAGGTACGACGACCAATTTCTTCGGTAATAAACATATCGAAGAGGAGGCCATGCCAATGAAAAACGTGTCCGAAGCTATGGGGCTCAGAAATGCGCTTCTCGCCAACTTGGAGCGTGCTGTGACCTGCTCCAACAAACAAGAACAGCAGGAGTTGCTGAATATCGTTGTCGTAGGTGGTGGTGCCACGGGAGTGGAAGTGGCGGGAGTACTTTCGGAAATGAAGAAATTTGTATTGCCGAATGATTATCCCGATATGCCCAGTAGTCTGATGCATATTTATCTGATAGAAGCGGGTTCGCGGCTACTTGCCGGAATGTCCGAAGACTCATCTAGTCATGCAGAACAGTTCCTCCGTGAAATGGGAGTCAACATTCTTTTAAATAAGCGTGTCACGGATTACCGTGACCATAAGGTGACACTTGAAGACGGCAGTGAGATTGCTACCCGTACTTTTATTTGGGTAAGTGGAGTGACCGGAGTTTCTTTTGGGAATATGAATACGTCCGTAATCGGTCGTGGAGGCCGTATCAAAGTAGATGCCTTCAATCGGGTAGAAGGAACGAATAATGTATTTGCCATTGGTGACTTATGTATTCTTTCCGGTGACGAAGATTATCCGAACGGACATCCTCAACTGGCACAAGTTGCCATCCAACAAGGGGAATTGCTGGCAAAGAATCTGATCCGCCTGGAAAAAGGAAAAGAGATGAAGCCTTTTCATTATCGTAACTTGGGGTCGATGGCGACTGTCGGGCGTAATCGTGCCGTGGCGGAATTCAGCAAGGTGAAGATGCAGGGATGGTTTGCCTGGGTAATGTGGCTGGTAGTACATCTGCGCTCTATTCTGGGAGTACGCAATAAAGTAGTGGTGTTGTTGAACTGGGTATGGAATTACTTCACCTATGATCAGTCCATGAGAATGATTGTCTATGCCCGCAAGGCGAAAGAGATCCGTGACCGGGAAGCAATTGAGGCAACTACCCATTGGGGGAAAGACCTCATGCAGGAGCCGCAACCGGCCAAACAAGAACCGCAACCAAACTCAAAAGAAATAGTATAGCACCGTTTTGCGATGGTGTCACTATCCGGTCGGTATAGTGACACTATTACAAGGAGATAGTGACACTATAACAACAGTATAGTGACACCATGTTTTTTTGAACGGTAAATTCGTACAAGGTGTCCGATATCGGACACCTTCTCTTTTTTATTATTCTCTGTTAATCAGTTGATTATGCTTTTGGCATAGATTTGGTATAATAAAAGGTAAAACAACTGAAAGTGAAATTGTAAATACTTAGATATGGACAGAGAAATACCCAAAGAAGTGCGTAACAAAGAACGCAATAAAAAGATCATCCGTTATTCATCGATAGGAGTGGCCGGTATAGTTGTTATCGGTGTACTTATATCTGTCATGCGGACAGGAGTGGAAAAGAAGGATCTGGTACTTTCTACAGTTGATAAGGGAATGATTGAAGTTAGTGTCAGCGCCTCCGGTAAGGTAGTCCCTGCATTTGAAGAAATCATCAATTCTCCCATTAACAGTCGTATCGTTGAGGTATACAGAAAAGGAGGGGATAGTGTGGAAATCGGCACTCCGATTCTGAAACTCGACCTTCAGAGCACGGAAACGGAATATAAAAAACTGCTTGACGAAGAACAGATGCGCTGCTATAAGCTGGATCAGCTTCGCGTCAATAATCAGACGAAACTTTCCGATATGGCGATGCAGATTAAGGTCTCTGCCATGAAATTGAGCCGCATGAAAGTGGAACTTCGGAACGAACACTATCTGGACAGTCTGGGAGCGGGAACAACAGATAAAGTGCGTCAGGCAGAATTGAGCTATAACGTAGCACAACTGGAATACGAACAGCTCCAACAACAATATAAGAACGAAAAAGAAGTAGCGGCTGCCGAACTGAAAGTGCAGGAACTGGATTTCAATATCTTCCGTAAAAGTCTTGCCGAAATGAAGCGTACACTGGACGATGCCCAGATTCGGTCTCCGCGTAAAGCGATTCTTACCTACATTAATAATCAGATCGGTGCTCAGATTTCGCAAGGCGGACAGGTGGCCATCATCTCAGACTTAAGCCATTTTAAAGTAGAAGGTGAAATAGCCGATACCTACGGTGACCGGGTAGCTGCCGGAGGGAAAGCGGTTGTGAAGATAGGCAATGACAAACTGGAAGGAACGGTCAGCAGTGTGACACCCCTGTCTAAAAACGGAGTCATTTCTTTTACAGTGCAGTTGAAAGACGATAATAACCACCGTTTACGTTCGGGACTGAAAACGGACGTTTATGTGATGAATGCCGTAAAGGAAGATGTGATGCGGATGGCAAACGCTTCTTTCTATGTGGGACGTGGTGAGTATGATCTTTTTGTCCGGACATCTGATGACGAACTGGTGAAACGTAAAGTACAGCTGGGCGATTCCAACTTTGAATATGTGGAAGTGGTGAGTGGCTTACAACCGGGAGATGTAGTGGTAGTCAGTGATATGAGCTCTTATAAGAACAAGAATAAGCTGAAAATGAGATAAAAACGATCTAAATTAAATACTTATAGTTATGATAACATTGACTTCTCTCTCTAAGATTTACCGTACGGACGAGATTGAAACGGTAGCACTGGAAAACGTGAATCTGACCGTAGACCGCGGAGAATTTCTAAGCATTATGGGGCCGTCCGGATGTGGCAAATCTACTTTGTTGAATATTATGGGACTGCTTGATGCACCCACAACAGGAACTGTTGAAATTAACGGTACGCACACTGAGGGAATGAAAGATAAGCAACTGGCGGCTTTCCGTAACAAAACACTGGGCTTTGTATTCCAGTCTTTCCATCTGATTAATTCACTCAATGTGATGGATAACGTTGAGTTACCGTTACTCTATCGTCGTATCGGCAGCGGTGAACGCAAGCGTTTGGCGAAGGAGGTACTGGAAAAAGTCGGATTGAGTCATCGTATGAATCACTTTCCGACACAGCTTTCCGGTGGTCAGTGTCAGCGTGTGACCATAGCGCGTGCAATTATCGGTCATCCGGAGATAATTCTGGCCGATGAACCTACCGGTAATCTGGATTCTAAGATGGGTGCCGAAGTCATGGAACTTCTCCATCGGCTGAATAAGGAAGACGGCCGAACTATCGTTATGGTGACGCATAATGAAGAACAGGCGAAACAGACTTCAAGAACTATCCGTTTCTTCGATGGCCGTCAGGTACAGTAATCCCCTTTTAAACTCTAAAAAAGCTAATCATGACAAAGAATATTTTTATAACTGCTGTTGCGGTATTATTAAGTGTAGCCCTTTGCCCGCTTTGGGCACAAAATGTGAGTGAAGATTGTAAAGTAGGCGAATTTTCCGCTATCAATCTGCGGTCGGTAGGTAACATTATTTTCACTCAGTCCGATACTTATTCCTGTCGGATGGAAGGTCCTTTTGAATATGTCGATAAAACAAAAGTAACGGTAAAAGGAGAAACATTGGTTATCGAATATAAGCAGAAGAATGTAAAAAACGTTAAGAACCTGACGTTCTATATCACAGCCCCTGATTTGAAGAGTGTAAAGATCGATGGTGTCGGCAACTTCAATGCTAAAGAAACCCTGAAACTGAAAAATGTAACTTTCAAACTCGATGGAGTGGGAAACTGTGAGGTGAAAAAGCTCCATTGTGATGAGTTGGAATTAATGGTAGACGGGGTAGGGAATATGAATGTCAATGTAAACTGCAATACTGTGAAAGCCAAAGTGGATGGAGTCGGAAATATCAAATTGTCCGGCAAGGCAGACAGAGCTTCTCTGAAGCGTGACGGAGTAGGCAGAATCAATCATAAAGGCCTGAAATGCCCGGATGTGAGCACGAAAGGCTGGGGATTCTGATAAGTATGAAAATGAATGAGAAGATAATGAGATTACAATGATAAAACTCTATTTCAAACAAGCATTTCACCTGTTGAAGGAGAATAAGTTACTTTCTTCTATCTCTATCATAGGTACGGCATTGGCTATTGCTATGATTATGGTGATTGTGATCACATTGCGTGCTACTATTGCACCCTTTGCTCCGGAAAGCTATCGTGACCGTATGTTGATTTTCAGGTATGCGGGATTTCAGTATAAAACAAACGAGAACTGGCAGAGTAACGGACCTGTTTCTTATAAGACAGCGAAAGCCTGTTTTAAAGAAATGGCTGCCCCTGAAGCAGTTACTATAACCAGCAGTTTCTCGGAAACGATGCTGGCTGCCAAGCCAGCGGGAGAGAAGGTTAGTTGCAGTGTATTGCAGGTGGATGATGATTTCTGGAAAGTATTTAAGTTCGATTTCCTTTCGGGATATCCGTTTGATAAGGCTACTTTTGATGCCGGTGCAACCAAAGCAGTAATATCTGAGGATATAGCCCGGCAATTGTTCGGAACATCGGATGTAGTCGGAAAAACATTCCTTTTAAATCACTCCGCTTATATGATTTGTGGAGTTGTGCGTCCCGTATCCAAACTGGCACGGTATGCTTATGCCCAGATTTGGATTCCTTTAAGTTCAACAGATGCGTTTACCGCCAGTTGGGGTGAATATGGAATTATGGGAATGGTGAGTGTCTACATTCTGGCTAAATCTCAGGATGACTTTCCGGCAATCCGTATGGAAGCTGAACGTCTCAGGGACAGATATATGGAAGGTTATCCGGATTATGAATTGCTCTATCGTGACCAGCCGGATACTTATTTTGTGGCGGCGCAACGATATTCAGCCAATAATCCTCCGGCTGTGAAGCAGGCTGTCCGTCAGTATATAATAACGTTAATCATTCTGTTGATCGTACCTGCTGTCAACCTTTCCGGACTGACATTGTCGCGTATGCGCAAACGCCTTTCTGAAATCGGTGTTCGAAAAGCTTTCGGTGCGCCCAGACGCGAACTGATGATACAGGTACTTTCTGAGAATATGCTTTATTCACTGTTGGGTGGAGTGCTCGGATTAATTCTGAGTTATGGCGCAACTTTCTTTTTGGGAAGTATGCTGTTTTCCATTGACTTTATGGGTAATGGTGTGACGGATTTGCGGACCATGTGTATGGATCTGCTGTTTGACCCGGTTGTGTTCTTGCTCGCATTTTTTGCCTGCTTTGCACTTAATTTATTGAGTGCTGCTATTCCGGCATGGAGAGTGACACGGACAAATATTGTGGATGCCATCAATGAGAGATAACCGAAACATTCAACAAACTAATTTTTAAGAAGATGCAACTGTTAAAACAAATATGGAACGAACGTCGCTCGAACGGGTGGCTGTGGGCAGAATTGCTGATTGTTTTCGTGGTGTTGTGGTATATTGTCGATTGGACGTATGCAACAGCGCGTACTTATTACGAACCGCTGGGATATGACATCACCAATACTTACTATCTGGAACTCAGTCTGAAAAACAATAAGAGTGATTCTTATATTCCGAGAGGGCAGAAGGAAACGACGACGGGACAGGACATTGTTGAACTGACTAACCGACTCCGTCGCTTGCCGGAAGTAGAGGCTGTCTCGATATCAGTGAATGCACGTCCGTATATAGGAAGTAATTCCGGCATCCGTTTTCGCCTTGATACGCTGGTGCGCAGTCCGTTGAGACGTCCGGTAACACCGGAGTTTTTTCAGGTGTTCCGTTATCAAAGTGCGGATGGACAGGGATATCAGCCTTTAATGCAGGCTATAAAAAACGGAAATGCGGTTCTCAGCGAGAATATATGGCCTGACGGTTATAAGGGTGACCGTACGTTGTTGGGAAAAGAAGTCGTGAATGTGGATGATTCTACAGACGTTTATAAAATAGCTGCCGTATCGACTAAGGTACGTTACAATGATTTTTGGCCAAATTACAGCGATCGCTATATGGCTATTCCTCTTACGGAAGCACAATTGGCCGAGATTAATGATGACCTGTATCCGCTCAATACGGAAGTTTGCCTGCGTGTAAAGCCGAATACGGCTCCCGGCTTTCCGGAGCGTCTGATGGAACAGTCGGATACCCAGTTCAGTGTGGGAAATCTTTTTATACTGAAGGTACACGATTACGAGATGATACGTGAGGATTATAATCGTACCAATGTCAATCAGATGCAGACGCGGTTTTGGATGATGGGCTTTTTGTTGGTGAATATCCTGTTGGGAATAGTCGGTACATTCTGGTTTCGTACCCAGCATCGTCGTGGAGAACTCGGACTTCGTGTCGCAGTCGGTTCCACCCGCATGGGACTCTGGCATCGTCTTAATAAAGAAGGCTTGTTGCTACTGGCACTGGCTGCTTTGCCTGCTGCAATTATTTGTTATAATATAGGTTATCTGGAACTGACGGAAGGTGGTATAGAGTGGAGTATCATTCGTTTTCTTATCACTTTTTGTGTGACAAGTCTTTTGATGGCTTTGATGATACTCATAGGCATTTGGTTCCCCGCCCGGCAGGCGATCCGTATACAGCCGGCAGAAGCCTTACGCGAGGAATAAAAAACTGAAGCTATTTGCATTGTTTTCAATATAATAACTTATCTTTGTAGGCAAAATGTTGAAAACAATGCTGTTTTTTGCTTATGAACCGACAATATTACTGTTTGTTTGTTGTTTTGTTCTTCGTTGTTTTTGCCCGGGCGGCGGCAGCAGAACATACATACAACATACTTTTTATTCAATCTTATACCTCGCAAACCCCTTGGCACAACGACCTGAATGAGGGGCTGACCAAGGGATTCAAAGAGAATGGACTGAAAGTAAATATTACTACTGAATATTTGGATGCCGATTTTTGGTCATTCAGTTCGGAGAAAGTGATTATGCAGCGTTTTTGTCAGCGTGCCCGTGACAGAAAGACGGATATGATTATCACAGCCAGCGATGAGGCTTTTTACACTCTTTTCTCTTCCGGCGATTCGTTGCCTTACCAAGTTCCGGTTGTGTTTTTCGGAATCAAATATCCCGATAAAGAACTTATAGCGAGTCTTCCCAATGTATGCGGATTCACCGCTAATCCCGATTTTTATGTGATCTTAAAGCAGGCACAAAAGGTATTTCCCCAACGGAAAGAAGTGATATGTGTGATTGACAACAGTTTTCTGAGTAATAAGGGACGTGAGGACTTCAAACAAGAATGGCAGCTTTTTCAGGAAGAGAATCCGGATTACAAGATGAAACTCTACAATACCCAGCATGAATCAACCAATCATATTATTGCGGCTATCTGTTATCCCCGCAATAGTTATGCTCGGGTTGTGGTTGCTCCCAAATGGTCACCGTTCCTTTCGTTTGTAGGCAAGAACTCCAAAGCACCGGTCTTCTCCAGTCAGAATGTGGGGCTGATGAACGGTGTATTTGCGGCATATGACGCAGACGCCTATACCTCTGCGATGTCTGCTGCAAAGAAGGCATCGCGAGTGTTGAAGGGGGAATCTCCCTTGAAACTGGGTGTGACGGAGACGGAACAGGGATTTATTTACGATTATAAACAGCTGGACTTCTTTCATATAGACCCGGATAAGGTTTCCTCCAGTGGCAGTGTTGTTAATCAGCCGTATTGGGAAAGATATAAATTATTGTTTATTCTTCTTTATCCATCTATCCTGGCATTGTTGATCGTCTCTATCGTGTGGCTCATTCGTGTCAACCGTCGTGAAGCTAAGCGACGGATACATGCCCAGACCCGCTTGTTGGTGCAGAATAAACTGGTGGAACAGCGGAATGAGTTTGATAATATCTTCCATTCCATACGCGACGGTGTGATCACATATGATACTGATCTTCATATTCACTTTACCAACCGTTCTCTGCTGAAGATCCTTCATTTACCCTCAGAATCGGGCGGACGGAATTATGAAGGAATGATGGCGGGCAGTATTTTCAAAATATACTATAACGGTCAGGATATCCTTTACAAGATATTGAAGAAGGTGGGAGAGACTGGGCAGAGTGTCATTATTCCCGATGGGGCTTTTATGAAAGAAGTACATAGCGAACATTATTTCCCGGTTTCCGGGGAAGTTGTTCCGATTCATTCAGGCGGGCAGATTACCGGTATGGCACTTTCGGCACGCAACGTATCGGATGAAGAAATGCAGAAACGTTTCTTTGACATGGCCGTGGAGGAAAGTTCTATTTACCCTTGGCAGTTTGATGTGGAGAGTAATAGTTTCATCTTTCCGCAAGGTTTTCTTGTTCGTTTTGGTTATGATGAGTCGATTACTTCCATCACCCGCGACGAAATGGATCGTATGGTTTATCCGGAGGATTTGAAGGAAATGCGTATTCTCTTTGATAAAACATTGGCGGGAAAAGAAACCAATACCCGTTTGAATTTCCGTCAGCGCAATGCCAATGGAGAATATGAATGGTGGGAATACCGTTCCTCTGTTATTTCCGGTCTGACGAGAGATTCGCTATATAATATATTAGGTGTATGCCAAAGTATCCAACGTTATAAGACAGCAGAACAGGAAATGAGGGAGGCGCGTGATAAGGCACTTCAGGCTGACAAACTGAAATCTGCTTTCCTTGCCAATATGAGTCATGAAATCCGTACACCACTGAATGCTATTGTCGGTTTCTCCGACTTGTTGAGCGATACAAGCGGCTTTACAGAAGAGGAAATAGGGCAATTTATAGCAACGATCAATAAGAATTGCGGATTGTTACTTGCATTGATTAATGATATTCTCGATCTGTCGCGTATCGAGTCAGGAACAATGGAATTTATGTTTGCCAATCATAATTTGCCTCTGCTGCTGAAGACAGTGCATGATTCTCAACAACTGAATATGCCTCCGAGAGTGGAACTGTTGCTTCGTATGCCCGATAATGAGAAAAAATACCTGGTGACAGATAATGTCCGTCTCCAACAAGTCGTCAATAATCTGATCAATAATGCTGCCAAGTTTACGACTTACGGTTCCATTACTTTCGGATATGAGGAAGATGAAGATCCCGAATATACCCGAATCTTTGTGGAAGATACGGGAGTCGGCATTTCCGAAGAAGGTATCCGTCATATCTTCGAACGATTCTATAAGGTGGACAACTTTACACAGGGAGCCGGTCTTGGATTGAGTATCTGCCAGACGATTGTCGAACGTCTGAGAGGAACGATCTTTGTGACTTCCGAAGTAGGCAGGGGAACTCGCTTTACTGTACGTATCCCGAATTTCTGCGAATAAGACTGAACGTTCATTTCTGTGCATAGTGTCCGAAAATGAACACTGATACATTTCTCTAACCGATTGATAGTAAATGTATTATTCTTTTGGCACATGGTTTGATTCTATCTGACTGGAAAATACCGTGTACAATGAAAAAGAAAAGTATATTGTTTGTTCTGGCTGCAATCTGTCTGCCTTTGGCAGTGTCGGCACAGAAAGAGAGGGAAATCACCTTGAACGAAGCTATCGCTATGGCGCGTATGCAGTCTGTTGACGCTGCCGTTGCCTTGAATGAGTTGAAAACATCTTATTGGGAATATCGCACATTCCGTGCCGATCTTCTTCCGGAAATCAATCTGAAAGGAACACTGCCTAATTACAATAAATCTTACGGCTCCTATCAGAATCCGGACGGTTCTTACAGCTTTGTCCGCAACAGCGCCTTAGGTCTTTCCGGTGAACTTTCCATCGACCAGAATATCTGGCTTACCGGTGGACAACTTTCACTAACCTCTTCCCTCGACTACCTAAAGCAACTGGGTAATAGCGGTGATCGCCATCTGATGTCCGTTCCTGTTACTTTAAAACTGACCCAACCTATTCTTGGTGTGAATAATGTGAAGTGGAACAGGCGTATAGAACCTGTGCGATATGCCGAAGCGAAAGCGGAATTTATCACAGCTACCGAAGAAGTGACGATGCGGGCTATTACCTATTATTTTGATCTGCTGTTGGCGAAGGAGACTCTTGGAACCGCCCGTCAGAACTTGACGAATGCCAATCAGCTTTACGAAGTGGCTATAGCTAAACGCAAGATGGGACAGATTTCGGAAAATGAACTTCTCCAGTTAAAACTTTCGGCATTGAATGCAAAGGCTGCGTTGACCGAAGCCGAAAGTGATCTGAATGCCAAGATGTTCCAGCTTCGTGCCTTTCTGGGAGTGGGAGAGGATGAAATCCTCCGTCCTGTCGTTCCCGAGTCGGTAGATTGTGGTAAAATGGAATATAATATGGTTTTGAATAAAGCGCTGGAACGTAATTCTTTTGCCCAGAATATTCGTCGCCGTCAGTTGGAGGCCGATTATGCGGTAGCTACGGCACGTGGTAATCTGCGTAGCATTAATTTGTTTGCTAGTGTAGGATATACGGGAGAGAGTCGTGAACTTTCCAGTGTCTACAGGAACTTGCAGGATAATCAGATTGTGCAGGTAGGCGTTCAGATTCCGATTCTGGACTGGGGAAAGAGACGCGGAAAGGTACGGGTAGCGAAAAGCAACCGCGATGTAGTGCTTTCGAAGATCCGGCAGGAACAGATCAACTTCAATCAGGACATATTCTTGCTGGTAGAGCATTTCAATAATCAGGCACAGCAATTGGAGATAGCCAAAGAGGCGGATGGCATAGCTCAGCAACGTTACAAAACCAGTATTGAAACCTTCCTGATAGGTAAAATCAACACGCTGGATTTAAATGACGCCCAGAACGCCAAAGACGAGGCGCGCCGGAAGCACATCTCCGAACTTTATTATTACTGGTATTACTTTTATCAGATCCGTAGTCTGACTCTCTGGGATTTCCAGGCTAACACGGAGTTGGAAGCAGATTTTGATGAAATAGTGCGGCAATAGGGATTAATCGGGCTATTTGTTGCTTGTATTGAGTATTTACAATATCTTTGTCACAAGTAATTTAAACTATGATTTTAATAATAGACGACGACAGTGCGGTACGCTCTTCACTCAGTTTTATGTTGAAGCGGGCTGGATATGAAGCACAAACGGTTTCCGGTCCCCGAGAAGCTATGGAGGTGGTGCGTTCCGTAGCACCGGATTTAATCTTAATGGATATGAACTTCACCCTTTCTACTACAGGTGAAGAAGGGCTGACTTTGCTCAGGCAAGTGAAAATATTCCGTCCGGAAACTCCGGTGATACTGATGACCGCCTGGGGAAGCATACAGCTTGCCGTGCAAGGTATGCAGGCAGGAGCCTTCGATTTTATCACCAAACCTTGGAATAATGCGGCATTGTTGCAACGTATCGAGACGGCTTTGGAACTGGCAGGCTCTCCCAAAGAGACAACGCAGGAACAGAATGACGCTTTCGACCGTCGTCATATCATCGGCCGTAGTCAGGGACTGACGGAAGTACTGAACACCATTGCCCGTATAGCAAAGACGAATGCTTCCGTACTGATCACCGGAGAAAGTGGGACGGGCAAGGAACTGATAGCCGAGGCGATACACATCAACAGCCAGCGTGCCAAACAGCCTTTTGTCAAAGTGAACTTGGGAGGAATCTCCCAAAGTCTGTTCGAAAGTGAAATGTTCGGCCATAAGAAAGGAGCTTTTACGGATGCTTCCTCCGACCGTATCGGACGCTTTGAGATGGCGAACAAAGGAACCATCTTTCTGGACGAGATCGGTGATCTCGACCCTTCTTGTCAAGTGAAGCTCTTGCGGGTGTTACAAGATCAGACGTTTGAAGTATTGGGAGACAGCCGTCCCCGTAAGACGGATATTCGTGTCGTCTCCGCTACCAATGCCGATTTACGCAAGATGGTGGGCGAACGTACTTTCCGCGAAGATTTGTTTTACCGTATTAATCTGATTACCGTCAGACTGCCGGCTTTGCGTGAGCGTCGGGAGGATATTCCCTTGCTGGCACGTCACTTTGCCGATCGTCAGGCAGAGGCCAACGGTTTTCCTCGCACCGAATTTTCGGCGGATGCCTTGCAGTTTCTGAGTCGCTTACCTTATCCGGGAAATATCCGTGAATTGAAGAATCTGGTAGAACGTACGATTCTGGTCAATGGAAAGCCGACGCTTGATGCCGCCGACTTTGATGCTCAGTATATCCGTCACGAAGATCAGAAAGTCGCCGAAGGCGCATCCTTTGCTGGTATGACTCTGGATGAAATAGAACGGCAGACGATTTTGCAGGCTTTGGAGCGTCATAAGGGAAATTTGAGTCAGGTAGCTACAGCGCTTGGCATCAGTCGTGCCGCCCTTTACCGTCGTTTGGAGAAGTTTGGAATCAGTGTTTAGCAGATAGACCTTACTATTATTATGCGTATAAAAGGATTTTTTGGTATACTCGTTTTCCTGCTTCTGGTCTTGGGGGGTGGATTGCTTTTCCTTTCAAGCCGGTTGAACCTGATCTATTTCTATATAGGAGAGGGGTTGGTCCTTTTTATCCTGTGTTATCTCCCGTTTTTCTATCGTAAAATTGTGAAACCGCTGAACTCTATCGGAAGCGGTATGGAACTGTTGCGCGAACAGGATTTCAGCAGCCGGTTAAGTCCCGTGGGGCAATATGAAGCCGACCGTATTGTGAACGTCTTCAACCGGATGATGGAGCAACTAAAGAATGAACGTCTCCGTCTTCGCGAACAGAATAACTTCCTTGACCTGCTGATTAAAGCCTCTCCGATGGGAGTCATCCTCACCACATTGGACGAGGACCTTTCCGAGCTGAACCCGATGGCGCAGAAAATGCTGGGTGTCCGTCAGGAAGATGTCTTGGGCAAAAAGATGAACGAGATAGATTCTCCGCTTGCCGCCGAGTTGGCAAATGTGCCGAAAGGAGAAACGGCTACCGTCCGTCTGAATGATTCGAATATTTATAGATGTACGCATTCCTCTTTTATTGACCGTGGATTTCAGCACCCCTTCTTCCTGATAGAAAGTCTGACGGACGAAGTGATGAAGGCAGAGAAGAAAGCCTACGAGAAGGTGATCCGCATGATTGCCCACGAAGTGAACAACACTACTGCCGGAATAACCTCCACACTGGATACAGTAGAGCAGGCGCTTTCTGCCGAAGAAGGCATGGATGATATTTGCGATGTCATGCGTGTATGTATCGAACGCTGTTTCTCTATGAGCCGTTTCATCACCCGTTTTGCCGATGTAGTGAAGATTCCCGAACCGACGCTCACGCCTGTCGACCTGAATGACCTCGCATTTACCTGCAAGCGTTTTATGGAAGGTATGTGTGCCGACCGGAACATAAAACTTCGTCTGGAGATAGACGAAACACTGAAAGAGGTAAAAATGGATGCCTCCCTCTTCGAACAGGTACTGGTAAACATCATCAAGAATGCTGCGGAAAGCATCGAAAAGGATGGCGAGATTATCGTCCGCACCCTTTCTCCTGCCACTATCGAAGTGGTGGACAACGGTAAGGGAATCAGCAAAGAGGTGGAAGCGAAGCTGTTCAGCCCGTTCTTCTCCACCAAGCCCAATGGTCAGGGAATCGGACTGATCTTTATCCGGGAGGTTCTGATGCGTCACGGCTGTACCTTCTCTCTGCGGACTTATGCCGACGGATTGACCAGATTCCGTATTCTTTTTCCTTGATCAAATGTCAAACGAGAACAGTTCTTCCGCTATATAGACCTTTTTTTGTTCTGAAATCCCTCCTACCTTTGCCCCGCTCAATTCAATAGGATGTTAAGGTATAAGATATGAGATTAATAATTAAAGGTGCAGTAGCGCTCTTTCTTTTATTGGCTATCAGTATTCCGCTAAGTGCCCAATACATAGTGCAGGGTGTGGTGACTGATTCTCTGACCAGAGAACCCTTATCTTATGTATCTGTACGTCTGAAAAACACGACCGAAGGAACGACTACCGGAAGTGACGGACGCTTTTATTTCAAAACCCATCGCTCCGAAGGAGTGCTTGTGATCTCAACCGTAGGCTATAATGAATATAGCCGGCTGATCCATCCGGCACGTAATCTTTCGTATAAAGTAGCACTTTCTCCCGCTACATATGCGCTCAACGAAGTATTGGTGAAGCCTAAACGCGAGCATTACCGTAAGAAAGACAATCCCGCTGTGGAGTTTGTCCGTCGGATGATAGAACATCGTGACGACCATTCTCCTAATGAGAAAGACTTCTGGCAGCGCGACCGTTATGAGAAGACTACCTTTGCGCTGAACAACTTCGACGAAGAGAAACAGAAGAAATGGCTATACCGCAAATTTGATTTCCTGACAGAATATGTAGACACCTCTGCCGTCACCGGAAAACCGATACTGACCGTATCTGCCCGTGAACTTCTTGCTACGGACTACTACCGCAAATCTCCTCATTCCGAAAAGCAGTGGGTGAAAGGACGCAAGCAGGCAGGAGTCGATGAATTCCTTTCCAAACAAGGTATGCAGGCTGCTATTAATGAAGTCTTTAAAGACGTGGACATTTACGAGAACAACATCTCCCTGTTCACCAATAAGTTCGTCAGCCCCTTATCCCGCATCGGGACAGGATTCTACAAATATTATCTGATGGATACCTTGCAGATCGGCGGTGAAACCTGTGCAGACCTTGCTTTCACCCCCTTTAATTCCGAATCTTTCGGTTTTAACGGGCACTTGTATGTCACGCTCGACTCTACCTACTTTGTCAAACGTGCCGTACTTAACTTCCCGAAGAAGATCAATCTGAACTTTGTCGATTATATGCTGCTTGAACAGGAATTTAAGCGGGCAGAAGACGGTACTCGTCTGCTCGACCATGAAAGTATCACCGTAGAATTCAAACTGACCGAAGGACAGGATGGTATCTTTGCCCGTCGAGTGGCGGATTACAGTCATTATTCTTTCCTTCCGACCGAGGAAGCCGATAAAGCCTTCACCAAACCGGAACGTATCATCGAAGAAACCGAAGCGCTGTCCCGACCCGAAACCTTCTGGGCGGAGAACCGTCCGCAAGCAGCCATCTCGCAACAGGAGAACTCCGTAGACCGCCTGATGGCGCAACTGCGTGGCTATCCGGTCTATTATTGGACGGAAAAGGTGCTATCCATTCTCTTCACCGGATACATCCCGACCTCTAAAGAAGCCCCTCTTTTCTATATCGGTCCCATGAATGCCACCATCAGCGGGAATACGCTGGAAGGACCGCGTATCCGTGCTGGTGGAATGACGACCGCATGGCTCAACCCTCATCTGTTCGGCAAAGGCTATATCGCTTATGGCTTCAAAGACGAAAGGCTGAAAGGACTGGCGGAAGTAGAATACTCCTTTAAAAAGAAAAAGGAATATGCCAATGAATTTCCCATCCATTCACTGAAAGTACGTTATGAATCGGACGTTAACCAATACGGACAAAACTATCTGTACACAAGCAAAGACAATGTCTTCCTTGCCTTGAAGCGTGAGAAAGATGATCGTATCGGCTATTACCGGCAAGCGGAAATGAGCTATACCAATGAGTTTTATTCCGGTTTCTCCTTCCAGCTAACGGCACGCAGGCGGACGGATGAATCGAGCTACCTGATTCCTTTTCTGCGGAAAGACGGTGAGGTTTACTCTCCGGTTAAAGACTTCTCTACCAGTGCGGCGGAGTTGAAGCTGCGCTATGCCCCGAACGAGAAATTCTTTCAGACACAATGGAACCGCTTCCCTGTATCGCTGGATGCTCCGGTGTTTACACTGTCGCACACCATTGCCGGAAAAGGAGTACTGGGAAGTGATTACACCTATAATCATACCGAAGCGGGTATACAGAAACGTTTCTGGTTTTCCGCTTTCGGCTATACGGATATTATTCTGAAAGCAGGGAAGGTATGGGATAAAGTTCCCTTTCCGTTGCTCATTATGCCGAATGCGAACCTTTCCTACACCATTCAGCCGGAATCCTATTCGTTAATGAATGCTATGGAGTTTATGAATGATGAATACTTTTCGTGGGACGTCACCTATTTCCTCAACGGGTGGTTGTTCAATCGTATCCCATTGTTGAAAAAACTGAAATGGAGGGAAATAGTTTCCTGTCGTGGACTTTATGGGCATTTGAGTGATAAGAATAATCCGGATATGACAGACGGTTTGTTCGCTTTTCCGATAGCAAGTACCCGTACAATGGGAAAAACACCTTACGTGGAGGCGGGTGTGGGTATTGAAAACATTTTCAAGGTATTACGTTTAGACTACGTCTGGCGGCTCACATATAGGGATTCGCCCGATATTGACAAGTCCGGCCTGAGGATAAGTCTTCACATGACCTTCTAAAAGTTAAATCCTGCTAATTGCAATGTTTATATAGCAAACAAAGGTCGCTTTAGTAATTAATTAATCTTATTTTTGCATCAATTTTAGTTTAATTTTAATAGAATAGAAATGAAACAAGAAATTAAACCCGCTACTGGACGTCTTGGCGTGTTGGTAGTTGGAGTAGGTGGTGCGGTTGCCACCACAATGATTGTAGGTACACTAGCCTCTCGCAAGGGACTGGCAAAACCGATAGGATCTATTACACAGTTAGCCACAATGCGCATGGAAAACAACGAAGAAAAACTCATCAAGGACGTTGTGCCCTTGACTGATTTGAACGACATTGTTTTCGGTGGATGGGATATCTTCCCGGACAACGCATATGAAGCTGCTATGTATGCCGAGGTTTTGAAAGAAAAAGACCTGAACGGTGTGAAAGATGAACTGGAAGCTATCAAGCCGATGCCTGCAGCTTTCGATCACAACTGGGCAAAACGTCTGAATGGTACACATATCAAGAAGGCTGCTACCCGTTGGGAAATGGTAGAACAACTCCGTCAGGACATCCGCGACTTTAAGGCTGCCAATAACTGCGAACGCGTTGTTGTACTGTGGGCTGCAAGTACCGAAATCTACATTCCGTTATCAGACGAACACATGTCACTCGCTGCTTTGGAGAAAGCAATGAAAGATAACAACACAGAAGTTATCTCTCCGAGTATGTGTTATGCATACGCTGCTATCGCAGAAGATGCTCCGTTTGTGATGGGTGCTCCTAACTTGTGTGTAGATACTCCGGCCATGTGGGAATTCTCTAAACAGAAGAATGTTCCTATCTCCGGTAAAGACTTCAAGAGCGGTCAGACACTGATGAAAACCGTATTGGCTCCGATGTTCAAGACTCGTATGCTGGGTGTGAACGGTTGGTTCTCTACCAACATCCTCGGTAACCGTGACGGTGAAGTGCTGGATGATCCGGACAACTTTAAGACAAAAGAAGTTAGTAAGCTGTCTGTAATCGACACCATCTTCGAACCGGAAAAATATCCGGATCTCTATGGAGACGTTTACCACAAAGTACGCATCAACTACTATCCTCCCCGTAAGGACAACAAAGAAGCATGGGATAACATCGACATCTTCGGATGGATGGGCTATCCGATGGAAATCAAGGTAAACTTCCTTTGCCGTGACTCTATCCTGGCTGCTCCTATTGCACTTGACCTGGTATTGTTCAGTGACTTGGCTATGCGTGCAGGTATGTGTGGCATCCAGACTTGGTTGTCATTCTTCTGCAAGAGCCCGATGCACGATTTCGAACATCAGCCGGAACACGACCTGTTCACACAATGGAGAATGGTAAAACAGACATTGCGTAACATGATTGGTGAAAAAGAACCTGATTATTTAGCTTAATTAAATAAGTGGAGAGTTGAAAGTTGAGAGTTGAAAGTTGTTGCAATGTAATTGCAGCATTAGACAACTTTTAACTTTCAACTTTTATTTTTGGAGCACATCCAATCATCCTCCACTCTCAATTTTCAACTCTCAACTCTCAACTATTAATGAAGAGACCTTCCTTTCTACCTGTTTTAATAGGCACGGGCTTTGGCTCTGGTTTTTCTCCTTTTGCTCCCGGTACGGCCGGGGCATTGCTGGCTTCTATCATCTGGATTGCACTTTACTTCCTGCTTCCTTTCACTGCTTTATTATGGACGACTGCTGCTTTGGTGGTTCTTTTTACCTTTGCAGGTATTTGGGCTGCCAATAAGTTGGAGTCTTGTTGGGGTGAAGACCCGTCACGTGTGGTGGTCGATGAAATGGTAGGTGTGTGGATTCCGTTACTGGCAGTTCCCGATAATGACCGGTGGTATTGGTACGTGATAGCGGCTTTTGCTCTGTTCCGTATTTTTGATATCGTAAAGCCATTGGGAGTACGCAAGATGGAGAACTTTAAAGGTGGAGTAGGGGTAATGATGGATGATGTACTGGCGGGTGTATATAGTTTTATCTTGATAGCGGTGGCACGATGGGTGATTGGCTGAAAAGAGTTGCACGGATGATCTCGCAGAAGGGTGGAGTCTTTATGTTTTTAAGGGCGCAGCTTTCGGCTCAAATGGCGACTATTGCAGACTTTCTGGTGACTATCCTTCTGGTAAGGCTATTTGATGTCTACTATGTATATGCTACCTTGGCGGGCGCTATCTATGGAGGAATTATCAATTGCATTATCAATTATAAATGGACTTTTAAATCGAAAGGGAAAAAAACGCATGTTGCTGTAAAATTCATAATAGTGTGGGTTTGCAGTATTTGGCTGAATACGTGGGGGACGTACACTCTGACGGAATCGTTAGCGAAAATTCCGTGGGTACGTGATACACTCAGCCAATATTTCGGTGACTTCTTCATCATCCCTAAAGTGGTGGTGGCAGTCATTGTAGCGTTGTTCTGGAATTATAATATGCAGCGTTTCTTTGTTTACCGGAATATAGATATAAGAAGCTTGTTTAAAAGAAATTGAAAGAAAACAGAAGATTTAGATAAAAACAGATTTAGGTATATGAATTACAGAGATTACTTACAGCAACTGATTTATAAGATTATCAATCCTTTGATACATGGAATGATTAAAATAGGCATCACCCCTAATTTTATCACTACTACCGGATTTATTCTGAATGTGGTAGCGGCAGGTATGTTTGTCTATGCCGGTATCTGTGGCGGACAGAATGATTTGTCCATTCTTGGATGGGCAGGAGGTGTGATCCTTTTTGCCGGATTGTTCGATATGATGGACGGGCGTGTGGCACGTCTGGGAAACATGAGTTCCAAATTCGGTGCCCTCTACGATTCTGTGCTTGATCGTTACAGTGAGTTGATGACTTTCTTCGGTATCTGTTACTATTTGTCAGTCAAAGACTATTTCATTTACGCTATCATTGCGTTTGTTGCCCTGATCGGTTCGCTGATGGTGAGCTATGTGCGTGCCCGCGCCGAAGGTCTGGGCATTGAGTGCAAGGTTGGATTTATGCAACGCCCGGAGCGTGTGGTTCTGACAAGTCTCGGAGCCTTGTTCTGCGGTGTATTCAAGGATATTACCGCTTTTGATCCGATGCTGATATTGATGGTGCCTTTGACAATCGTCGCTGTGTTCGCCAATATCACAGCTTTCGCACGCGTGAGACATTGCTATAAGGTGATGACAGCGAACGAAAAGAAGAATGACTAATTAAAATAACATCCTTAATGATAAAAACAATTCAAATGCCGTCGAAGAAAGAAACCCTGACCGTTATTGTCATCATGGCTCTTTTTCTTCTGCTGACAGCTGCTTGTATCGGACTCCGTTCCGAACATCTGCTGATGGCGGCACTCTATCTGGTTTTATTTTTTGCCGGACTACCTACCCGGAAGCTGGCAGTGGCCTTACTGCCTTTCGCCATTTTCGGGATCTCGTATGACTGGATGCGTATCTGCCCCAATTACGAAGTAAATCCGATTGATGTGGCCGGACTTTATAATCTCGAAAAGTCGTTGTTCGGAGTGATGGATAATGGTGTGCTGGTTACTCCTTGTGAGTACTTTGCCGTGCATCATTGGGCGGTGGCAGATGTCTTCGCCGGCATCTTCTATCTTTGCTGGGTCCCTGTGCCTATCCTGTTCGGACTCTGTCTGTACTTTAAGAAAGAGAGAAAAACTTATCTTCGCTTTGCATTAGTCTTTTTGTTTGTCAACTTAATCGGCTTTGCCGGCTATTATATCCATCCGGCTGCTCCCCCCTGGTATGCTATCAACTACGGTTTCGAACCGATACTGAATACTCCGGGTAACGTGGCGGGTCTCGGTCGCTTCGACGAGATTTTTGGCGTGACTATCTTCGACTCCATTTATGGAAGAAACGCAAATGTCTTTGCTGCCGTTCCTTCCCTTCATGCGGCATATATGGTTGTGGCATTGGTGTATGCCATTATCGGCAAATGCAGATGGTATGTGATTGCCCTTTTCTCTGTTATCATGGCAGGCATCTGGGGAACAGCGATCTACTCTTGTCATCACTATATTATAGATGTACTCCTTGGAATCTCCTGTGCACTGCTCGGCTGGCTGTTCTTTGAGTACGGACTGATGAAGATTCGCGGATTCAGAAACTTCTTTGACCGATATTATCAGTATATTAAATAGTGAAGAACAAATACCGCAATATATTCCTGGCTTTTGGCATTGTCGCCGTCCTGATCATGATATTCACTTTCGATATGGATTATCAGGAACTTTGGGCAAATTTGAAAAGGGCAGGAGTATATTTGCCTTTGGTATTATTGCTGTGGCTGTTCGTTTATCTGATTAATACTACATCGTGGTACATCATTATACGTAGCGGAGGGAAGCCGGGGTTTTCATTTGCCCGGCTTTATAAGTTTACCGTTACGGGTTTTGCCCTGAATTACGTAACTCCCGTCGGACTGATGGGCGGTGAGCCGTATCGCATCATGGAACTGAAACCGTATATAGGAGTGGAGAGAGCCACTTCTTCGGTGATTCTCTACGTGATGATGCACATCTTTTCTCATTTCTGCTTTTGGCTGAGTTCTGTCTTGCTATACCTTTGCCTTTATCCGGTAGGGTGGGTGATGGGAACCATTTTGGGTACGATCACCGTCTTCTGCCTGCTGGTAGCTATGTTGTTTGTAAAAGGCTATCAGCATGGGATGGCAGTTGCTTTCGTTCGTCTGGGCAGTCATCTTCCTTTTCTGAAAAAGAAAGTAATCCGTTTTGCCGACTCCCATCGGGAACAGTTGGAGAACATAGATAAACAGATAGCCTTGCTTCATCAACAGAAGAAGGGAGCTTTTTATGCGGCTTTATTCTTGGAATATACGGCACGTGTGGTCAGTTGTCTGGAAATCTGGCTGATCCTCAATGTGCTGACAAGGAGTGTCAGTTTTGCAGATTGCTGCCTGATTGCTGCCTTCTCTTCTTTACTAGCCAATCTTTTGTTCTTCTTGCCTATGCAGTTGGGTGGCCGTGAGGGAGGATTTGCCCTTGCGGTAGGCGGGCTTTCCCTTTCCGGAGCTTATGGAGTCTATGCGGCATTGATCACTCGCGTGCGTGAGATGGTCTGGATTGTGATAGGGCTTGCTTTGATGAAGGTTGGAAATAAAAAGTAGCCTTATTTTACTATAATTTCCCAGTATCCGTTTTTATTTGATCCAACTCGCTGAATCATACCTTTTTGCTTTAATGATGTGATCAGACGTTCGCTATGCCTTAGGCTGATACCTAGAAGTCCGGCGATTTCTTTGGCGGTAATTTGATTGTTTTTTCTCAAAAGTTCCAGAACTTTTTGTTCGTTTATACCGACATTTATACCGACATCCTTTGTCGCTTTCATTGTTACTATAGGATCGCCTTGCCGTTTCTTTAGTGTTTCGTATATTTCTTGTAGCATGAAGTCAATGAAGATACCACTATTTACAGCATCAGTACTTCGGTTTATTGCATTATAATAGGCTTGTTGATTGATTTCCTTCAGAGGAGATATCCTGATGATCTATTTTATAAAGGTAGAAACTCCAACTGCTTCGACTTAGTTTGGTCGGGCAATTGGAGTTTTCTTGTTTATAGGCTATTCAATTAAAACTTTTCTTGATTTCTGCCTCATGCTTTCCAGTTATTTTCCGCATCGAAGCAAGGGCACGCTTTCACCCATTCTTCCGGTTCTATCTCTCCGTTCTCATTCCGGTCGGGACTAAGGTCACGGTGACCGCATACGCGGCATTCCGGATAATCTTTCAGTAAAGTAAGAACCAGTACCCGCAGTGAATGTTTCTGCCATTCGGTCCGGGTATCTTTGGGGCGACCTTTGCTGTCGAGCCCGCCTTCATAGCAGATACCGATACTTTCTCTGTTGAAACCTTTGGCGTGGGCACCGACCTTTTCTATCGGTCGGGTAGACTTTATATCCCCGTTTTTGCGGATATAAAAATGATAACCCGCTCCGTTGAATCCGCGTCGGCGATGGCAGACGTCCAGGTCATATTCCGTGAAATCCTTGTCTTCGCGTGTGGCGGAGCAGTGAATTACGATTAAGTTGATCGTTCTCATAATCTGTCCGGCATTAAGCTTCAGAGATGGATGCCTCGCTTTGTGTACGCTGTAGGCACTCTTTGTTTACGCACTGTAATGTGGCAGCTTGTGCCAGTTGTTCTCTCAACGAAAAGATTTCGGTGTGCATTTCTTTCACTCTCGCGCTCAGGTCGAAATAATCTTTCAGTACCTTTTCCAGCTGTTCCATCAGGAAGGTATACTGGTCTTTCACCAGTTCGCTGAATTCTTTGACGTCTTGCGCCATCGCTTTACGCTTTTTACGATTACCCAGGAAAGGGAGGATAGTCATAATAATCTCGATAATTTTATCTAGCATTTTTTTTAATGGATAATTGATAATTGATAATGGGGGGAGTTGTACATTAAGGTTAGTTCGATATAGTATCTCTCATTCTGAGCGAAGCGACGAACCTGAGACTGACTAAAAGTCGGTAGTATCTTACTTCTCCTCCTTCGGGAAGGAGGAGTCCCCGTAGGGGGAGGTGGTAGGTGAATGCATAACTCTGTTATTTACAATAGAATAGGAATAAACCTTGTTTTACCTACCACCCCGGCTTTCAGCCACCCCTCCTTCCCAAAGGGAGGGGAATTGAGATACTATTGACTTCTTAGTCAGTTTCAATTGGGAGGGCTGCTCCAGTGTTTTGTACTGCTCTTTCCCAAAAAAGTCCTGTTAAACTGTCGGGTCCGGAGCTTCTTCATCGCCTCCGCTGTTTCCTCCGCCTCCGCTATTTCCTCCGCCTCCGGTGTTTCCTCCGCCGGCATTTCCGCCTTCCGTGTCACCTTTGCTTGCTAGTACGAATTCCACGTTGTTTTCGCTTCGTGTGCTGGTGTGACTTGCGTTCACCAGATGCAGTGCTTTATCCGCTACAAACCGGACATTCACCTTGCGGATGCTTCGGACCGTGCAATCTTTTTCCTTCTCTGTCCCCTCGCTGCACAGTGTGATGTGAAACGTACCCAGACCGTCGATCTTCACTTTGTCACCTTGGGTGAGTGACAGGCGGAGTTGCTCTACAAAAGCTTCGATGGCATGTTTTACATCTCCTGCTGTGAGTGAAGAGTTGGCTTCGATGGCATCTGCCAGTTTTTCGACGTCCATCACTCTTACTGTACCCGATTTCTGACGTACGTAATACAGCATCGGGGAATTCTCCTGACTTACGTACTTTCTTCGCTGATAGCGTTCTACTGAAACATTCATAAATTTAAAAAGTTAAGGTTTAAGTAATAATTATTTTGTTTCTCTATGACATTACAAATATACGAAATATAAGAGGCGAAGTCAAGCATTATGCCATTTATTTCATTGTAAATATGAAATAAAATCGGAAAATATTAGAAATAATATTATGTAATATAATATTGTTTTGATTCTGTTTTTATTTTGCTTGTTTCAGTAATACTTCCAATGGTGGTGTATAGTCCGTAATTTTCGTTAGAGAAGGATTGTGGCTGAAGTATGCGTTCCCTGTCTCTCCATTGCGTTGTTTGGCTACGATGACTACCCCCAGTCCTTCGGTCGGATAACCGCTTTCCCGGTCGGTAGTGAGCCGTGCCAGTGCAGGGCGGTAGAGCAGCATTACTACATCCGCGTCTTGCTCAATGGCGCCGCTTTCGCGTAGATGGAACAGTTCCGGCCGACCACCGGGACGGCCTTCCGATTCGCGGTTTAGCTGGCAAAGCAATACGACGGGAACGTTCAGTTCCTTGGCGAGCAATTTAGCCTTGCGGGTGGCTTGTGCCACTTCCTGTTCACGGTTGCGGTTCTTCTGTCCGGTGTTCATGTCGCAAAGTTGCAGGTAGTCGATGATGATCAGATCGCATGCACTCTTGCTTTTAAGGAGCCGTGCGCTGGAACGTACATGGTCCATACTGATCGATGTGCTGTCGTCTACGTGTATCGGTAGCCGTGCCAGTTCTGCGGCGGTGGTGTGCGCTTCCGCTACTTCGTGCGGGTTAGGGATGCCTGTGCGCCAGCGGTAAGGGTTGATGTCGCTGGCGGACAACAGCCAGCGGTCGGCAAGTCGTTCTCCTTGCATCTCAAGGCTGTAGACGGCGACGGCATGTTTCTGCATGGCAGCCTGCCGCGCCAGATGGAGGGCGAAGGCGGTCTTTCCGACCGAGGGGCGTGCGGCGATGGCAATGAGTTCTCCGTTTTGCAGTCCGGACGTCATGCGGTTCAGGTCCGTCAGGCCGGTGGGGATGCCGGTAATTCCGTTTACGCTTTTGGCGATACGCTGTTCGGCTTCTTCCATTGTGTCGGTCATCAGTGCGTCCATGTCGCGCATGTGGTCGTTGTGGCCGAATTCACCTTCCAGGCGGTCGAGCAGGTTGTGCGCATCTATCAGCGTATCGGCTATGTCCATTGTTTCGTCCAGGGAGCAGGCGAGGAGTTTGTTGAGTCCTAGTATCATTTCCCGCCGCAGGTATTTCTCGTGTACGATCTGCATGTGATATTCGATGTGTGCCGAGGTGGCTACTATGCTGCTCAGTCGCGTGATACCGAATGCTCCGCCGGCTTCTTCGAGCTTGCCCCGGTGGGCAAGCTCTTCTTTTACGGTGAGGATGTCGATCTTCATTCCTGCCTGGTACATGGCCAGCAGGGCGGCGTAGATCACTTGGTGACGCATGCTGTAGAACATTTCCGGACGCAGCGTGTCGGCTACGAGCGGCATGGCTTCCTGTTCTATCAGGCAGGCGCCCAGTATGGCTTCTTCTATCTCCGGAGCCTGCGGAGAAACTCTGTTGTCAGTATTCATATTCATTCAGAAAGGCTTTATTGGATAAATAACTGCAGGCATGTAACGTGAATTTCATGTTTGTCTGATGATAATAATATTCTTCGATATGGTCGATGGCGAGCTGCTGTTCTTTTTCGCTCAGCTTTTTCCAGATACGCTGCGCCTTGGCGATGTTCTCTTTGGGGAGCTGCAGGATGTTGTGGTAGTCGTCCCAGAAGAGGCGGAACTTTTCGTTGCTGGCTTTTTGTGTGTTTTCTTTTTTCTCGTTGAGGAGTGCCGAGATGTTTGTCCAGTTTTCGTAGTTGACCACTCGGATATGCAGGGCGGTGGTGTCGTTGTGAGGGATGATTTCGATGATCCCGTTTGTTTTCAGTTGTTGTATGAAGCGGTAGGTTCTGCTCGTTGGCCAGTGGAAAATGGCGCTCCAGCTGCGGTAGCTGTGCAGGCTTTCACCTCTTTTGCACACGATGGTGCGTCTTTGGTGGTCGGTGAGCTTTGTTTCCGAGTAGTTGACTTTTACAAGAAGTTTCAGGAAAGCCTCTATTTCTCCTTCATGTGGGCTGCAGTCTATAAGTTGCTCTTTCAGCAGAGCTTTGGGGATAATGATGTAGCCATATCCGATGGCTTGACAATCCATTTTTTGCATATGATATTCTGTTTTTTAAATTTTGTCCAAAAGTAGGTTGATCGTTGCCGGAATCCTAAACGGATGTGCGTGTTTGGACGTGTTGGGATGTAATATTCCTTGCGGGGACGTAAATAGCTGCTTTTGGCATGTGTTGTTTTTTGTGCGCTACACGTTGGGGGAAGATTGTGAAACAGAGGCTTCGTTTGATGCGAACAGAGCCTCTGTTTATAGTAAACGAAGCCTCTGTTCGGTCATTTTGGAGCCTCTGTTTGAGGGTGGAAAAAGGGCATTTTTGTGGAACGCACAGCGGAACACTCTGGAGAGTGAGGTAATCTTCTGACATCTAGTGAATTATGTCTGTTGAGAAAAATCTTTTGAAACGCAGGGCGGAACCATAATAAGGGATAACTAATAAATTATATATTTAAAAATATATAGTTCGATTTTCGCTTTTTGGGCGTTCAAACTCGTTTGTTGTCCGATTCGTTTGCGTGGTTTTCCGACAGTGAAATGATGGGTGGTCCCCAGTGCGCCCAGATGATTTGCTGCATCTTCGGACTTAGCAAAGTCGTGTGTTCGGTGTAACTTGCTGCGGTGAGCTCTGCTTTGAGCTGCAAGTTGGCATCTATTGTGTCGCGCATTCTTTTTCGGGCTGCATTGCAGTCCGGATGTCCTTGGAAGTATTCCGTAGCTAATTGGGTAAAATGTTTAAATCCCTTAATGATGTAATCATTGGATACTTCTTTTTCAACTTTTATCATATTCTTGTATTTAGTTTTTATAAGCCACTGTTTGTGGTTTATTTTCCGCAAAGTTATGAAAAATAAATTGATTGAATAGTATAAAATTATTTAGTTTTATTTTTCGTTTTTACATCTGTAAATTTATATGTATGTACCTACTTCCTTAAATTTGTAATTAGGTATATTTGTTAATTATAATAACCATTTATTTGTGGCGAAAACTTTATGAAAAAAACATAGCGGTTTCTTTTTTTGTTGTTTTACTCTCAGACGCATGGGGAAATTTGTTGGTCGGATCATTCTGCCGATGAATGAGTATATGTCTGAAGGGTATTTTGGAGAGATGCTAAAATACCCTTATATTTATCGCATAATTTATTTAATAGTGATTAAAATGTTAAAAGTAGTAGCATTTATGAAGCAAGTAGCCAAGGGACTACAGATGGAGGGAAACTTTGGTACTGCGCACGTCTACCGTAGCAGTCTCAATGCCATCATTGCTTATCGTGGGAAAGGGGATTTTACATTTCATGAGGTAACCCCTGAGTGGTTAAAGGGCTTCGAGATTCACCTTCGTGGCCGGGGATGCAGTTGGAATACTGTATCTACTTATTTACGCACATTTCGTGCGGTCTATAATCGTGCGGTAGATTGTCGTGGGGCTGTTTATGTACCGCATCTGTTTCGTTCTGTATATACTGGCACGCGTGCGGACCGTAAGCGTGCATTGGATACTGAAGACATGCAGAAAGTATTCACCAAATTGCCGCAGTCGTCCGTCGTGACATCTGACATGCGTCGTACGCAGGAACTGTTCGTTTTGATGTTTCTGCTCCGTGGTCTGCCTTTTGTCGATCTTGCCTATTTACGTAAAAGTGATTTGCACGACAATGTGATCACTTACCGCAGGCGGAAGACCGGGCGTCCTTTGTCAGTGACTTTAACTCCGGAAGCGATGGCCATATTAAAGAGGTATATGAACCGTGACAGTTCTTCTCCTTATCTATTTCCGTTATTAAATAGCCGGGAAGGGACAAAGGAGGCTTATCACGAATACCAGTTGGCTCTCCGCAACTTTAATAGACAGCTGATGTTGCTAGGTGAAATGTTAGGACTGGGGGATAAACTTAGTTCATATACAGCGCGTCACACTTGGGCAACGACAGCTTACTATTGCGAAATTCATCCGGGCGTTATTTCTGAAGCTATGGGACACTCTTCGATCACAGTGACCGAGACATATCTCAAGCCCTTTCGGAATAAGAAAATAGATGAAGCCAATAAAAAGGTGGTGGATTTTATAAAGCGCTCAATGTCTTTTGCAATTTATTGATTTTTAACCTGTTACTCTGTAGGTAACGGAGCTAAATAGCGTTGCAAAGATGGAGATATTTTGGAAAACATGCAAACAAAAATGATATTTTTTCTGATAAACAACTAAAAAAAGACAAATAACACAATAAAACAGCGGATTTCTTAGCATTAGACTTTGTAGCCTTTAATTTTAGATAATAGATTTCCCTCCCCTCTGCCGCCTCTCAGAAGCAGGGGTAAAGATGTTTCAGCATTCAATAAATGATTTTTCAGTATTAACTACCCTCCTGGGGCAGGTACAAAGGTTTTCCCGTTACCTACAGAGTAACGGGAAAACCTAATATAGTCTGTATGCTTCAAAGTATATTGTGTAAGGTAATTGAAAGTGGAAAACAAATTAAGAAAAGGAGGTTTGCACAAGAAATGAAAGGAATAAAACATGAGATGTAGTAAGGGAATTCATAATCCAAAACGAGAAACAATATTTTTATTATTTTTTTAATTTATAAATTAAAAGTTTTTTTATCATGAACAAAAAGTATTTAAGTGTCGTCCTGTTTGGAGCGCTATTAGCGGCTTCAGCGGGTACATTTACTTCTTGTAAAGACTACGATGATGACATCAAGGGGTTGCAAGAACAAATTGACAAAAGCGGAAGCACTATTACTGATCTTCAGACTCAGCTGACTACTTTGAAAGCTGCTGCTGAAGCTGCTCAGGCTACTGCTGATGCTGCTAAAGCTGCTGCTGTAGAAGCTAAAACAGCTGCTGATGCTGCAAAAGCTGCCGGTGATCAGGCCAAAGCTGATGCTGCTGATGCCTTGGCTAAAGCGAAAGCTGCCGAAGCTGCTGCTGCTACAGCAAAAACTGAAGCTATCGCAGAGGCTACAAAATTAGTGGAAGCTTTGAGAAACTCAATGCAGGAAGCTATCGACAAGAAACTTGATGTTACTGCATTCGAAGAAGCGTCAAAACTTCTTGGTGCTCGTATCGATGGTATCGAAGCTGGTCTGAGTACATTGGAAAATGGTGCTGTGAAAGAAAATACAGAGGCTATCAAAACTGCTATGGACCTTATCGAAACATTGCAGACAGCAGACGCAAACTTTGCTACAACATTGAAAGAACTCGATGAGTATGTTAAGATAACGCTGGAGGCTAAAATTGATGCTAATGCAGAGGATATTAAAGCAGCACAGGATGATATCAAAGCTGCACAGGATGATTTGGCTGCTTTGTGGAAGGAAATTGATGGTAAAGGCGGTCTGAAAGATTTGATCGGTGCAAATAAAACCGCTATCAGTGATCTGGAAACAAAGATAACAGATGAATTGGATGCTATTAAGAAGAATGTAAAAGACATTCAGGCTTCTATTAAAGAAATCAATACTAAGATTGGAAATATCAATACGAACCTGACTGGTCTGCATACATTGGTAACTTGCCGTCTGTCAAGCATCTCGCTTGCTCCCGACTTGTTCGTTGACGGTATTGAAGCTGTAAGATTCACTTCCTTGCAATATTCTCCAATGGATGTGAAAGATGAAAATGCCAGCATCCCAGCAAAGAGCTATCAATTCTCTACAGCTGCTTTGGCGACTGCTAGCTATCATTTCAATCCGGCAAGCTTTAAGTTGGCAAATGCTGACTATAGCTATATCGACCGCACTGCAGAAGTTGTTGAAACAACTCGTGCAATTGCTGCAAGTAAGTTGGTTGAGATTGTTGGCGAACCGGTTGCTAACCCCGCAACAGGAACTGTTGACTTCCAACTTCTTCGTCTTAATTCTCACACTACTCAGCCGGAACTTGACAGAACGAATCTGATCGCTTTGCAAGCTACTCTGAAAGGTGATGCAATTGATCAAGATGAGAAAAATGCCGTCATTACTTCTCCGTATGTAGCTGTATATGATAATATTTTGGCTGCTGAAGATGTTCGTATCGCTGATAAGGAAACTTTGTTTGAAGGTGGTAATGCTGCTCATTATGCAACTACATTCGATGCTTGTACGAAAGAAGAACCTCGCTACGAGACTCCTTATGATCAAGTATTCGACTTGAAAAAACTGGTTGCAACTTGTCTCAATAATGAAAATGTATCTACTGGTCATGATGAATTCCCGATTGAAGCCTATAAACTGTCATACAGATTTGCTGTAGCTACTACGGATTTTAATCTTGAAGAAGGTAAAACTGAAACTAATCAGCAGAAATGGGTTAAGTGTAATGATGTTGAGAAAGGTTTGTTCCAGGCAGAAGGTTTCAATCCGGAAGCATTTGGTCGTACTCCGATCTTGAAAGTTGAATTGGTAGACGAAAATGGCAACGTGGTACGTCGCGGATTTGTGAAAATTAAATTCACTGCAGAAAAACAACCTGATTTCACGGTAGGTAATCCGGCTGAAGAATTGGTATTCAAATGTGCTGATACAGAAGCAACATATACTATTACAGAAGAATATATCCGTGAGAATGTTTATCGTAAGATAACTGATGGTACTAATATTGGTATGAGTCATGAGACATTCTGGAATACATACGATGTTTCTACTGCTGTTGCATCTGTTAAGAAGAATGGCAAACTGGTAACTGGTGTTGATTTCCCGAAAATTGTAGCTGGTGCTACTTCAGTAGGTACAGCAACTAAGAAGGTTGTCTGGTCATTCAAACACGGTCAGCTTGGTGCTATTAGTGCTACTGGTTCTGAATTTGTTGCTACTATCACTGTTCAGAATAAACTGCAATCTTCTAAATATCCTGATGCAATCACATTCAAGTTTGCTGTAAATGTGAAATTGCCGAAAGCTAGCTTAGATGCAGTGAAGAACGAACTGTATTGGCAGACTATTGATGGTGATATGAAGTTCTTTAAGGTGAATGCTGTAGTACCTAATACTCCGGAAGATCCTGCAGACGGATGCCAGATCCATCAAGAACTGAATCTTGCTTACGATAAATATAACGTAAAAGGACTTCCAAATTGTGTAACAGACCGTTATGTTGTAACTAAGACTTATTCTAACGGAGTTGCTACAAGCAAAGTCTTAGCAGGTGTTAAGATCAGTGGAAAAACGATCTCATTGGATAAGAATGATGCTGATGTTAAGCTTGCTTTGAATAGCGCAGGCGGTCTGCAAGCTTCTGTTGCACATATCTATACATTGGAAAGCGGTGATCAGATTACTGTCAATGAATTTATGGTTAATTTCATCCGTCCTGTAAGCTTGAATATGCCTAGTGGAGTTACTCTGACAGACGCTATAACAGGTGGTGATGTTGCTAACTTCCAGTGGAATGGCTTGTTGATGGATTGGAGCGGTAATGCTATTGTATCTCCGAGTGTAGTAGAAACTGAAGATATTTCTTCATACTGGAAACAAGTTTGTACAACAGAATATGAATGGGTTCCAGAACATAGCTATGTGAAAACTCCGGCTAGTCTGAATGTTACTTATGGAAAAGTTGACTTCGTTACTGCATCAGATCTTACTATGTATAGTGGAACATCTAAGGTTAATTATTGGAAACCGGGAACTTCTACCGAGGATGTGATAGAAAAAACCTATTCTGTAGGTGCAATGTTGACTCAGGCTGAAGCGATGGCTATGCTGGAAGTACAAGAACGTGAGGGAACTCCTGAAGGATATGTAAACTTCGGTTCAACTTATAATTTTACGGAAATTCCTGTGATAAAGGGTTCTCATGTAGAATATACCTATGTAGCAAATATTGATTATGTTCCGGCTGAAATAGTCGTTGTTCCTGGTGACTACGTTGCTAAAAAGCATGAACATACACCTATGCCTACATTTGATGGAGAATCTTATGGTCAGAAATCAGGATGTTGGGAATGGACTAAGACTACATTCGGTAGCTCAGTTATTAATCTCGGACAATACTGGTTCTATTATGGAGAATTCAGCGATGTGAAACTTGATATTACTAAAGTTACTACAGACTTGAAATACAATGGTGGTAAGCTGCCTGCTAAGACTACTTTAGAACAAGTTGGTAATACCGTTAAGTATGTAAATGTGGATTCACCGATTGAATACGCTTACAAGATCTTTATTCCTGCTACTGTAAACTACGGTTGGGGAACACTTTCTTCCACATTGACTATTACAGTTAATCCGAAGAACTAAAAGATCAAAATGTTGTCTATCAATTTTTAGACACATATTATTTCAGGAAGGGTGCTCTGCTCTAGTCAGAGCACCCTTTTCATATAACAAAGCATATATTGGGTGATAAGATTTGCCTGATATATAGTTGTGACATATCGTATGAGATTTCTGTAACAAGACATTAAATACATAACATTATGAAAATAAGAAATTTATTAGTAGCCATACTTGCAATGAGTGGTACAGTAGTATTTGCTCAGGAGCAACGACAAATCAAGGAAGAAGGTAAAACCGTATTCAAACCTCATTGGTTTATCCAGGCACAAGTAGGAGCCGCACATACCGTAGGCGAAGCCAAGTTTACCGATCTGATGTCTCCTGCCGCCGCCATCAATATAGGATATAAGTTTGCCCCTGCATTCGGAGCACGTATCGGTGGTAGTGGATGGCAGGCAAAGGGTGGATGGGTAACTCCGGAACAAACCTACCAGTACAAATATCTTCAGGGAAACATTGATATTATGGCTGATCTCAGCACTTTGTTCTGTGGCTTCAACCCGAAACGTGTTTTCAATGGCTACCTTTTTGGTGGTGTAGGGCTCAATCGTGGTTTCGATAACGATGAAGCGAATGCACTCGACACCCGCACCTATGAACTGGAATATCTCTGGCAAGAAGGCAAGTTTCTTGTCGCCGGACGTTTTGGCTTGGGTTGTGACCTTCGCCTGAATGACCGCTTGGCCATCAATATCGAAGCTAACGCCAACGCTTTATCCGACAAGTTCAACTCAAAGAAAGCCGGTAACTGTGACTGGCAGCTGAACGCACTCGTTGGCTTGACCATTAAACTGGGAAAAAGCTATACCAAAACAGCTCCCGTATATTACGAACCGGAACCTGCAGTCGTAGAACAGCCTAAACCGGAACCTGTTGTTGCAAAAGAGCCAGAACCGAAACCTGTAGTAGTTGTTGAGCCGATGAAACAGAATATATTCTTTGCGTTAAACTCTGCACTTCTGCAAAATGATCAGTTGGCAAAGATTGATGCTATGATTAAATATATGGAGAAAAACCCAACCAGTAAAGTTGCTGTAACCGGATATGCCGACAAAGAAACCGGTAACCCGAAAATTAATATGACTTTGTCGGAAAAACGTGCCAAAAATGTTGTAGAAGCCTTGAAAGCTAAAGGAATAGCAGCAGATAGAATTATTACTAGTTATAAAGGAGATACGGTACAGCCTTATCAGAAACCGGAAGAAAATCGTGTTTGTATCTGTATAGCAGAATGATGTCTACATTAAGAAGATCCTTTTCTTAAAAAAGATATTCCCTATTCTCATGCGGAGTGTTTGTTCCCCACATTTTTTTTCGTACTTGTACGAGAACCTCCGTGTGAGAGCATTAGGAAATATATGCTTGCGAAAGTCTGTATTTCCGCAATAGACCCCTTTCTTCACTTAAATGTGAAGAAATTGTATCGGGGAGAGTAGCAGCGTAAGACCGTACTTGTGAAAGTGCATCTTATTCTGTCCCCTTAAGAGGATGCCCGCCCTTTTTCCCTAGTGGCATCCTCTTTTTTTGTTTTTACTATACAATTTTGTTTCCGATAAAGGAAGAGGGGGGATATCAAACTTACATTAAATAAGAAAGATGAAGATCAAAGCAAACTTAAAGTTAACCTTTGATCTTCATCTTACAATATGGGATATTTACCGAGCACTCCTCTACAGGTAGACGGTAACAACTATAATGCTTCTATTTTCTCTATGCTCAATCCGGTAGCTTTGGAGATGATTTCCAGTGAAACTCCCATCTTTTTCAGGTTTCGGGCAGTTTCTTCTTTGCCTTCTGCACGTCCCTTCTGTTCTGCAAATTCCAGCGTCACGAGATTATCCCGGTACACTTTGATGCTTTCATCATACTTCATCCGCTCCTCTTTTGAAAGCGAAGCGATATCTACGATCTTCTCTAATTTCTCAAAAACCGATTTACGGGCTTTGAATGGCAATCTTTTCAACGTTTCCATATTCTTCAGTACATAAATCCATCGTTCAAAGTCAGTTTCACACTCTTGCTCCTCCTTCGAAAAAGCAGGCAACTCGATAAAAATAAAACGAAGCTTGTCGGAAAATTGTTCGTGCGTGTCACGATCTGTAAGCACAATATCCGTACGAAGCTTATGCGGCAAATTGTCCAACCGGAAGTTCATAAAGAACACACCATATACGGCTTTCAGGTCAAACTTCCATTCGGCTCCTTTCTCACCCTGCCGGGCAACAGTCTTTGAAAGGTAATACAAGGCACGTTCACGAAAGTGTACATGCTGCTTGTTTTGCATCTCTACAATGAATTGCTCTCCATTTTCGGCAGTGCAATATATATCATAGATCACCCCTCGGTCGCCCATATACTCGGGCAGTATTTCCTTATCGAGAAAGGTTATGTCTATTATATGTTTTTCATCTACCAGCAGGTCGTTCAGGAAATCAATTAACAAGTCTTTGGTCATTTCCTGCCCGAAGATTTTTTTAAATCCTACATCGGTAAATGGATTAATAAATTTCGTCATTATTTCTGTTTATTAGTTGTTTGCGACTCCACAAAGATAATGAATCTTCTGTCTGCTTGTTACGATAATGATGATTTTATCTGTCTGCAATTATATTTTGTGGGGAATCCTACTGAAACATACCAGCTTTCTTTTTTGTTAGTTTCATATGCCGGTCATTGATTCACATACCGTCCGGACAACTCTAAAATGAATGAATATATGTGTATCGGATAGCTTTGGTTACGAAAATACCCTTATATTTATCGCGTAATTTATTTAATAGTGATTAAAATGTTAAAAGTAGTAGCATTTATGAAGCAAGTAGCCAAGGGACTACAGATGGAGGGAAACTTTGGTACTGCGCACGTCTACCGTAGCAGTCTCAATGCCATCATTGCTTATCGTGGGAAAGGGGATTTTACATTTCATGAGGTAACCCCTGAGTGGTTAAAGGGCTTCGAGATTCACCTTCGTGGCCGGGGATGCAGTTGGAATACTGTATCTACTTATTTACGCACATTTCGTGCGGTCTATAATCGTGCGGTAGATTGTCGTGGGGCTGTTTATGTACCGCATCTGTTTCGTTCTGTATATACCGGCACGCGTGCGGACCGTAAGCGGGCGTTGTGTGATGAGGATATGCAGAAGGTTTTTGCCAAATTACCTTCGTCTCCTGCCGTGACTCCTGCTATGCGTCGTACACAGGAACTGTTTGTCCTGATGTTTCTTCTCCGTGGTCTGCCTTTTGTCGATCTTGCTTATTTGCGTAAAAGTGATTTGCACGACAATGTGATCACTTATCGCAGGCGGAAGACCGGTCGTCCCCTGTCAGTAACGTTGACTCGGGAAGCGATGGTCTTATTAAAGAGGTATATGAACCGTGACAGTTCTTCTCCTTATCTGTTCTCTCTTTTGGAGAGCCGTGAAGGGACGAAGGAGGCGTATCGTGAATACCAGTTGGCATTGCGCAGCTTCAATCAGCAACTGTTGTTGCTGGGGCAATTATTAGGGCTGGGCGACAGGCTGAGCTCATACACGGCACGCCATACGTGGGCAACAACAGCTTATTATTGCGAAATTCATCCGGGTATTATTTCCGAAGCAATGGGGCATTCGTCCATTACGGTAACGGAGACGTATTTGAAACCTTTTAGAAATAAGAAAATTGATGAAGCCAATCAACTGGTAACGGATTTTGTGAAACGGATAGTTACTGGATTAATAGCTTGATTATTAGTGCTGTTACTTTGTAGGTAACGGAGCTGAATAGCGTTGCAAAGATGGATATATTTTGGAAAACATGCAAACAAAAATGATATTTTTTCTGATAAACAACTAAAAAAAGACAAATAACACGATAAAACAGCGGATTTCTTAGCATTAAACTTTTGTAGCTTTTAATTTTAGATAATAGATTTCCCTCCCCTCTGCCGCCTCTTAGAAGCAGGGGTAAAGATGTTTCAGCATTCAACAAATGATTTTTCAGTATTATCTACCCTCTCAGGGCAGGTACAAAGGTTTTCCCGTTACCTACAAAGTAACGGGTAAAAAGTATTGGGAGTAAGTTTCTTGTTCATCCCCCTGTGGAGTATGAACACAAGTAAAACAAAAAAGAAAAGGAGGTTATACTGAAAATGAATGGGGACAACACATGAGAGTTTTAAATCAACAATGCGAGACTATATTTTTATTATTTAATTTATAAATTAAAAGTTTTTTTATTATGAACAAAAAGTTTTTAAGTGTAGTCGTGTTTGGGGCGCTGTTGGCGTCTTCTGCAGGTACATTTACGTCTTGTAAAGACTATGACGACGACATCGATGCAGTAAACGGCAGAATCGATGAACTCGCAAAAAGTCTTTCAGATTTGCAGGCCAAAGTTGGGTCTTTTGTAAAGTCTGTTACTTATGATCCGGCTACGGGAAAATTGACTGTGGTAGATGGAGAGAACAACAGTGTGTCTTATACTATCGGACAGAATTTGCCGACTTATTCAATTAGTGTGGATAAGGAAGGTAAAATTTCGCTGTTGAAAGACGGTGAAGTTGTTTCGTCCGGTACTATTACATTCCCGGATGCTCCTACAACTCCAACCATTCCTGATGCTTTTGATCCTTCTAAATTGACAGTGGATCCTACGACAGGCAAAGTAATGTATGATGGTAAGGAAACTGGTGTAACTATACCTGGTGACGGAGTTCTTAGTATTGAAGATAAGAAAAACGCTGAGGGCGTTGTTATCGGCTATACGATTAAGTACAAAGATCAGGCTGTTACATTTGCTTTGAATGACGTATTGACTCTGAAAGGTCTTGTTTTCAAATCTGATTTGTTTGTAGACGGTATCGAAGCTATCGAATATCCTTATTTGGATTATACATATAAGGCAGGAAGCACTGCAGCTACTACTCAATGGGAAGATGAGCAAGCAGAGAAAGTTCTGTGTAAAGTAATTACTGATTCGAAAGAATGGAACTATACAGGTGGTACCGGAGCTCAATATAATCCGATTGAATATATTAATTATCACTTGAATCCGTCTAGTGCAAAAGTAAGTAAGGAAGATTTGTCTTTTGTATCCAGAGATGTTGAAGTGATTTCTTCTCGTGCTTCAGTGGCTCTTCCTGAAGTCGCTGACATGAAACCTGCTGATGAAGGTATCCTTCCGGTAGGACTCAGAGCAATAGGAAAAGACATCAAACAAGGAGGCGAAGGTTCTATCTTGGCTTTGCAGGCAATTGTTAAAGCAAAAAGTGATGCTCAGGCAGATACAACTGTAACATCTGATTACGCATTGCTTTATGCTTCTAAGGTTACTCCTCAGGCTATTGCATTTAATGATGCTACTTTAGCTGCTGAAGATTGCCGGGAATCTGCTAATCCGGACGAGTTGTTCAAGACTGTAGAAGGTGCTATCACACATGCTCCTACTTTGACAGTTGCTTATAATAGCTTTATTGATTTGAAGAATCTGTTGACAATTCACTATAATCGTGAAGGTCAGCCTGAAGCAACAAAAAATGATGGTACTCATAAAGTTTGGGCTTATGGAGATGAAGCTAAGTATGGTTTGAAGTATGACTTCGCGTTCATTCAATATACATCAGGTCAAAATGTAACTTCTGACAGTAAATATGCAGATGCAAACACTATTAAAGAAGGTGTACTTACTCCGCGTATTGTAAACTCTGCCGGTGAGACTCTTAACGAGCAAGGTGTATCTTCTGTAGGAAAACGCCCGTTGGTTAGAGTACGTGTGACAGATGCGGATGGCCGCGTTGTCTTGGCTGGATTCATTAAAATTGAAATTGCAAAACAGGTTGATGATATCGTTACAAGTGTATTCGACAAAGGCACTCACAACTTTGGATGTGATGAGGCTGATGCTATCTTGACATGGTCTGAGATTTCTTATCAATTGCTTGAAAAAGCAGCTGTTCAGTCTAAGGATGAATTCGATGCTTTATATGAATTCGATGTAGATGATAGTGGTGTAGCCAAACAGTTTGCTAAATCAGCCGATGGTAAGTCATTCGTTCCGGCTGCGATTGCACAGGTTATTGGAACAGTGAAAGAAAAGGTGGATGAAACTGGTACAACAAATACAGTTCTTCACTGGACTTTGACTACTGCAGAACAGTCTGGTATTTATGAAATGGCAGGTCATACAGCTACTATTTATGTAAGATATGTCAGCAAGCTGAATACTACATCTCATGCTCCTATCTACATGCCTTTGCAGATAGCTGTCGCTAAACCTCAGGGAACTGTTGTTACTAAGTTGACTAACTACTGGTACAGTGACGGTGACGTTGCTAAGGATGGTCAGAATACTCGTCTGAATGTTCCTTATCCGCAAGATAACGGCAATACATTGAATTATGTAGTTGACTTGAACCAGGTATGGGAAAAGGGTATGCCTACATTTACTCCTCCTGCAAACTTTGCTTCTTATACTGATGTAATATTTGCAAATCAAAACGGCGCTGCCGGAGGTTATAAGTATTACTTCGACGCTGATCAGAATGTATTGACTGTTGATGGAACTAAGTATACATTGTCAGTAGATAATGCTACAGCACCTTGTATTACAGGCGGTTCATATAAAGCTACAGCTCAGAACATGATCGATCATGCTTTGAAAGTAGATGCAGGTGTATTCACTAATACGAAGTTGTATGCTAATGGAACTGTTATTGCAACAATCGATCAGAACACCGGTAAGATTACTTATGAAAACAATGATACTTCTAAGAAGTTGTTGAATGCATATAGCCATAGTGCTGCTAAGCATTTTGCTAAGATCGGTATTTGTGCATACAGTCCTTGCAACATTGCAATGTCTTTGACGAACAATACATACAATGCATACTTCCTCCGTCCTATCGACGCAGTAGGTACAGATGGTGGAGAATTCGTTGATGCTCATGCTAATGGTTCTACTCTGGATATCGCTAAGTTGTTCAACTTCCAGGATTGGCGTAATGTTAAGTTCGTAGATGGAACTGACTATTCAAACAGCTGGTTGTATGCATTCTACGGATTGAATAAGGTAGAAGTGAAAATAGCAGATGCTACAACTACCTTAAGTGGTGGTAAGCTAGGAGAGACTTTATTGTCAAGCAAAACAGAGAAAATCGTATTGACTCAGACAGATAAAGATGGTAATAAAGTTACTTCTGCTACTTTAAATCTTTCTTCTTATAATACTGAAGCAAGTGGTACTCAAGCTACATATGATGCAATTGTTGCAGCTATGGGTAAGATCAAGTATGTAAACAACGGTAACAACGTTCAGACATTTGAACTGCGCATCCCGGTTGAGTTCACCTATACTTGGGGTACTGTGAAGACTACAGTAGATTGTACAGTTAAGAGTACAATGGGTAACTAATAGTAAAGGTTTCATTACTAAACACTGATAAGGAGGGTGCGCCGATCATTGGTGCACCCTCCTTCACAATAAGAATTGAAGGCGGAATGAAAAAGAAAGATCTGTTATATATATGTGTGTTGGTTGCCGTTTCTTGTTTCTTGTTCTCATGCGGAGAAAAAAAGAAGCAGCTCACTCCCAAAGAAGAATTCTTAATGGGGTTGACAGCTGAAGATACGGTGCAAGTACTTACCATATCACGCAGTTGCATGGATACATTGAAAGCCGGAAATATAGATGAAGCGCTGAAGATGCTTTTTATCTTGCGCGATGGAAAAGCGATACCTCTTCCCGCTGAGAAGGAACAACAACTGAGGAAAAAATTCAAGTATTTTCCTGTTGTAGATTATAAATTGGATTATTATTCTTTTTCAAGTACGGATAATAACGATGTGAAGTTTCAGATAGAGTTTTTCAAGCACACTAGTTCGGATGATCATACGCCAAATACAATTGGATTTATGTTTAATCCGGTGAAAATAGACGGAGTTTGGTATCTTGCCGTTAAAGAGGCTACCAAGGAAGCTACTGATAAGTAGTAGATGAATGGTGACGAGTACTGTTGTCATTGGTTTTTAGACTTTTAAACAGGTTTTGATTATGAATATAAAAAAAATATTAGTTGCTGTATATGCGTTGAGTACTACAATAGCATTTGCGCAGGAGCAACGTATCAAAGAAGAAAGTAAAACGATATTTAAACCTCATTGGTTTATTCAAGCACAAATAGGAGCTGCACATACTGTAGGTGAAGGAGAATTTACTGATCTTATTTCTCCGGCAGCTGCTCTTAATGTCGGTTACAAGTTTGCTCCCGCATTCGGCGCACGTGTCGGTGTAAGTGGCTGGCAGGCAAAGGGGGGATGGGTCAATCCACGTCAGAACTATCAGTATAAATACCTGCAAGGGAATGTAGACATCATGGCGGATCTCAGTACTTTGTTCTGTGGCTTCCATCCGAAGCGTGTGTTCAACGGCTATCTTTTTGGTGGAGTAGGACTGAACCGTGGTTTTGACAATGACGAAGCAAATGCGCTCGATACCCGTACTTATGAGATGGAATATCTCTGGCAGGAAGGTAAGTTCCTCGTTGCCGGACGTTTCGGCCTTGGTTGCGACTTTCGCCTAAACGACCGCCTGTCTATCAATATCGAAGCGAATGCCAACGCCTTGTCTGATAAGTTCAACTCCAAGAAGGCCGGTAACTGTGACTGGCAACTGAATGCCCTTGTCGGTGTAAGTATCAGACTGGGTAAAAGCTACACTAAAACCGCCCCGGTCTATTACGAACCGGAACCGGTAGTGACGGAACAACCCAAACCGGCTCCTGTAGTAGAACAACCGCAACCCAAAAAGGAAGTGGTGATTGAACCGTTGAAGCAGAATATCTTCTTTGCCTTAAACTCTGCAAAGATTCAGGACGATCAGCAAGCCAAGATTAGTTCTTTAGTAGAATATCTGGAGAAACATTCTGCCGCCAAGGTAAGTGTGACAGGATATGCTGATAAGGAAACCGGTAACCCGAATATCAATATGACTTTGTCGGAAAAACGTGCAAAGAATGTGATTGAGATGTTGAAAGCTAAAGGAGTGGTAGCTGATAGAATTGTTATTGGTTATAAGGGAGATACGGTGCAGCCTTATCAGAAACCTGAAGAAAACCGTGTATGTATCTGTATAGCGGAATAATATTTGTGATTATAACTCTCTTTTCTTAAAAAAGATATTCCCTATTCTCATGTGAGGTGTTTTTTCCCACATTTTTCGTATTCGTACGAGAATCCTCACATGAGATGAATAGGAAGTGCGGGCTTGTGAAAGTCTGTGTTTCCACAATAGACCCCTTTCTTCACTTGAATGTGAAGAAATTGTATCAGGGGGTAACAGTATAAGATTATACTTGTGAAAGTGTACCTTATTCTGCCCCAAGGAGGATGCCTGCCCTTTTTTCCCTGGAGGCATCCTCTTTTGTTTTTTTGTATCTGAAGGTACGTGTATCAAAAGTTAAAAGTAACTAAACTCTCCTCCTTCAGGAAGGAGGAGTACCCGTAGGGGGAGGTGGTAGGTGAATATATAAGCTATTGATCTTCAGCTGTGAAGTACACCTACCACCCCGGCTTTCAGCCACCCCTCCTTCCTGAAGGAGGGAAATTTAGTTACTTTTGACACACCTTCTTTTTGTTATTATACAGATCGAACATTGATTAACATACTGTCCATACAGCTCTAAAATCAATGAATATATGTGTATTGGGTGGCTTCGGTTACGAAAATACTCTTATATTTATCGCGTAATTTATTTAATAGTGATTAAAATGTTAAAAGTAGTAGCATTTATGAAGCAAGTAGCCAAGGGACTACAGATGGGGGGAAACTTTGGTACTGCGCACGTTTATCGTAGCAGTCTCAATGCCATCATTGCTTATCGTGGGAAAGGGGATTTTACGTTCAATGAAGTAACCCCAGAGTGGATAAAAGGCTTCGAGATTCACCTTCGTGGCCGGGGATGTAGCTGGAACACTGTTTCCACCTATTTACGCACATTTCGTGCGGTCTATAATCGTGCGGTAGATTGTCGTGGGGCTGTTTATGTACCGCATTTGTTTCGTTCTGTATATACCGGCACCCGTGCGGACCGTAAGCGTGCATTGGATACCGAAGACATACAGAAAGTATTCACCAAATTGCCGCAGTCGTCCGCTGTGACATCTGACATGCGTCGTACGCAGGAATTGTTCGTTTTGATGTTTCTGCTTCGTGGTCTGCCTTTTGTCGATCTTGCTTATTTGCGTAAAAGTGATTTGCACGACAATGTGATTACTTACCGCAGGCGGAAGACCGGGCGCCCTTTGTCAGTGACTTTGACTCCGGAAGCGATGGCTATATTAAAGAGGTATATGAATCGTGATACGTCATCTCCTTATTTATTTCCGTTATTAAATAGTCGGGAAGGGACGAAGGAGGCTTATCATGAATACCAGTTGGCACTCCGCAATTTCAATAGACAACTGATGTTGCTAGGTGAAATGTTAGGACTGGGGGATAAACTTAGTTCGTATACTGCCCGCCATACATGGGCAACGACAGCTTACTATTGTGAAATTCACCCGGGCGTTATTTCTGAAGCTATGGGACACTCTTCGATCACAGTGACCGAGACGTATCTCAAACCTTTTCGGAATAAGAAAATAGATGAAGCCAATAAAAAGGTGGTGGATTTTATAAAGCGCTCAATTCCAATAGCAATGTGTTGAATTTAAGCCTGTTACTTCATAGGTAACGGAGCTAAACAGCGTTGCAAAGATGGAGATATTTTGGAAAACATGCAAACAAAAAAGATATTTTTTCTGATAAACTACTAAAAAAAGAGAAATAACACGATAAAACGGCGGATTTCTTTTTATTAGACCTTTATAACCTTCTAATTATATTCAAAGATTTCCCTCCCCTCTGCCTCCTCTTTGAAGCAGGGGTAAATAAGTTTCATTACTAAATCATACAGTTTTTCATAAAGAAGGCTTCATGAGAGCCAGGACAAAGGTTTGCCCGTTACCTATGAAGTAACGGGCAAAAAGTATTGGGAGTAAGTTTCTTGTTCATCCTCTATGGAGCATGGACACAGGTAAAACAAAAAAAGAAAAGGAGGTTACACTAAAAATGAATGGGGACAACACATGGGATTATTGAATCGACATCGAGAGATTATATTTTTATTATTTAATTTATAAATTAAAAGTTTTTTTATTATGAACAAAAAGTTTTTAAATGCAGTCCTGTTTGGAGCGTTATTAGCGTCTTCGACGGGCACATTTACATCTTGTAAAGACTACGATGACGACATCAATGGTCTGAGCGAACGTGTGGATGCAGTCGAAAAAACATTAGCTGACTTGAATACCAAGTTCGGAGCATTGGCTTATGTGAAATCGGTATCCTTTGCTAATGGTGTATTGACAGTAACAGATCAATCGGGGACTCCTACTACTTATACGATCCCTGATAACGATACGAATACTACGTACACTTTGGATGTATCTCAGGATGGTAATAAAGCTACTATTACTTTGACCGATGACAAAGGTAATAAACAGACTAAGACTATTACTTTTACAGATACTGACACTGATACCAAGTTTGATGCTACCAAATTGACTGTTGGTGAAGATGGCGTTGTAAAATATGACGGTGTTGCTACCGGGGTTACAATACCTAAGCAAGGTACGCTGACTATCACAGAAATGACTACAGATGGCGTAACTTATGGCTGGGCTATTAAATATGGTAATGCAGAACCTGTTAATTTGATGATCTGTGATGTGTTGCCTATTACAAGCTTTGGCTTCGAACCGGATGCTTATCTGGGAGGCGTTCCTTCAATGAAGGCTTTGAAAGTCGTTTACAAAGCTTGGGGTGAAACCACTAGCTGTAATCCGGCTACTGCTACTGGTGAAGTATGGGAAAAAGCTACTACAAATTCTTATGTTCGTCCGGTTATTGCGGGTACTTATTATCTGAATCCGTCAAGTGCAACTAAAGAACAGATTAAGAAGATCACTGTACTTTCTGCAGATAAAGAGTATATTAATAAAACTAGAGCAGCTGCTTCTAATCCGGAAGTTGAAAGCTATGAAGTAAAAGACGGTGTTTTGACTGTTTACTTCAAGGCTACTACTGAGTTGATTGAAGCTATCTCAAGTTCTAAGATTACTGTTTTGGCTATCCGTGTAGAAACAGAAGCTGGTAATACAATTACTGATGAGTATAGAGCTATCTACGCAACAGATTATGAAAACGTGATTTTGGGTGACAAGGCTAAAAAAGCTGCAGCTGCTGCACAACATCACTTGTATGGAACAACCTCTGGTAAGGCAGATGATGCTATCAAGGCTGACGCAGACTATGAAGTTGCTTATAACTCAACTACCGGTATCGATCTTGCTGACAAAGTTATCACTTGTTATGATGACGTGGCTGCTAATAAAACAGATTTGACTATGTCTGCTGCGGAACTGGCAAAATTAGGCTTGAAGTATGATTTCCATTTGTGTGCTTATATTGATGGTACTAATCAGACTAACCAAAGTGATTTCGCTAGATTGACAGGTTCGGTTTTGTATCCGAAATTGTTTAATGAAACAGCTACTCCGTATGCTGCCGTAGGTCGTCAGCCATTGGTACGTGTTCAGCTGTTGGATACGAAAGCTAATAATAAAGTGGTCAGCACAGGTTGGATTAAAGTGATGATCACTAAAGATAAGGCTCCTGCTATTGACGCTCCGTTCACATTTGATCCATTCACTAACCAATGTGATGATAAAGTATTCGCATTGACAGTTGAACAAATGAATGTGAAGGTTTATAACAAGTTGGGTATGGACTATAAGATGTTCAAGACTATCTATGAAGCTGCCAATCCGTTGTATACCGGCGATGGTGTGGTTACTGAGGTTGCCGATGCTGGAGAAGTTACACAAACTGACTTGTTGAAGTGGACTATTTCTCAGGCCGATATGAAGTTAGCTTTGGCGAAGACTTCTGATGTTGGCTCATTGAAGGCTGTTGTAACTTACAAACCGAAAGCTGGTTATGAAGATTCTTACAGCGATGTAACTATCACATTGTCTACTAAGGTTAATGCAATTGCCGCTGTTACAATTCCTGCTTCTAACAAGATCGCTGAATACTGGGATGCTAATAAGACTTACGTTCGTCTGAATGTAGTTGTTCCGGGTACTCTGACTGATGACTGTGCATTTGCAGTTGACTTGGATAACACATTTGAAGGAAACAAACCTATTATCACAGGTGCTACTGCTTACAAGTATATTTTTGCATCTAAGAACGTAAATCGTAAAGAGAAAGGTTTGAGCGGTACTGAATATACATTATCAGTTAGTGATGATGGCTTGACATTGAAAGCTACTGCCGGTGCTGCGACTCAAAATGTAGCAGTGATTGATGCTGATGGTGTAGTCACTTATCAAAATACAGACTTTGCAAAAGACCTGTTGAATATTGCAAGTCACAACTCAGTTCCATCTGCCGGATTCTATGCTTGGATTAACATTAAAGCAACTACCGGTGAATGTGCATTAGAGTTGCCTATCACTAACGGTGAATATATGGCTTACTTCTTGCGTCCGATTGATGTAATTGCCGGTGAAGGTAAGTTCCAAGATGCTGTTGATAATGGTTCTACAGTTAATATGCTCGACCTGTTGAGCTTCTCTGATTGGAGAAACCAAGCATTCAGCACAACAGTAAAAGCTAACTACTTCGGTTATTATGGAATCGAGCTAATTACAGTTGATATACCTAATATTACTACTGACTTGAATGGTAACGATATCAATTCTAAGAAGTTGTCTGAGGTTACTTCACAACTGGTAATTACTCAAACTGGTACTACGGTTAATCCTATTCCTGCAGCTCCTGCTAAGGATACTTATGGTACCGTTACATATACAAACAATGGTAACGCTGTCGGTGCATTCAACTTGAGATTACCTGTTACTGTCACTTACAAGTGGGGTACAGTTAAGTCTTATGTGATTATCCCGGTTGAAAAGACATTAGGTAACTAATTCTTTTTGAACTTAAATATAATGAAGCGCTTCTCTCTAATGAGAGGCGCTTTATGTTTAATGTAAATTAATCAATTATGAGCATTAGAAGAAAACTGTTGATAGGTATAATGGCTATCAGTGTATTGCCAATTTCCGCCCAGGAACAGCGTATCAAGGAACCTGAAAAGATTTCTTTCAAACCTCATTGGTTCATTCAAGCACAAATAGGAGCAGCCCATACCGTAGGTGAAGCAAAATTCACTGATCTTATTTCTCCGGCAGCAGCTCTTAATGTCGGTTATAAGTTTGCTCCCGCATTCGGCGCACGTGTTGGTGTAAGTGGCTGGCAGGCAAAGGGGGGATGGGTGAATCCGCAACAGACCTACCAATATAAATATCTGCAAGGAAATGTAGACATCATGGCGGATCTCAGTACTTTGTTCTGTGGTTTCAATCCGAAGCGTGTGTTCAATGGCTATCTTTTTGCCGGAGCAGGGCTGAACCGTGGTTTTGACAACGATGAAGCAAATGCGCTCGATACCCGTACTTATGAGATGGAATATCTCTGGCAGGAAGGTAAGTTTCTCGTTGCCGGACGTTTCGGTCTTGGTTGCGACCTTCGTTTGAATGACCGCTTGTCTATTAACATCGAAGCGAATGCCAACGCCTTGTCTGATAAGTTCAACTCCAAGAAGGCCGGTAACTGTGACTGGCAACTGAATGCCCTTGTCGGTGTAAGTATCAGACTGGGTAAAAGCTACACTAAAACCGCTCCGGTCTATTACGAACCGGAACCGGTAGTGACGGAACAACCCAAACCGGCTCCTGTAGTAGAACAACCGCAACCCAAAAAGGAAGTGGTGATTGAACCGTTGAAGCAGAATATTTTCTTTGCCATAAACTCTGCAAAGATTCAGGACGATCAGCAAGCCAAGATTGCTTCTCTAGTAGAATATTTAGAGAAGAATGCTACTGCTAAAGTGAGCGTGACAGGATATGCAGACAAAGGAACTGGTAATGCCAGAATCAACAGCAAATTATCGGAAAAACGTGCGAATAATGTAGTGGAAGCTTTGAAAGCAAAAGGTATTGCTGCCGATAGAATTACAGTTGCTTATAAAGGTGATACTGTTCAGCCATATAATACTCCTGAAGAAAATCGGGTAAGTATCTGTATTGCTGAGTAAATATGGCACACAAAGGCTATTAAGAATTTAAAATTTCCCTATTTCTCATGAGAGAGTTTTCCCCACTTCTTTATATATATCATTTATATAAGGTGTTCTCTCTGAGAATCTTAAGAGGTCCGTACTTGTGAAAGTCCGTACTTCTGCAATAATAACCCTTTCTTCACTTAAATGTGAAGATTACATTGGGGAATAGTTGGAAAGGTGGTGCTTGCGAAAGTACTCCTTTCTCTTACCTATTTCCTGTTGGAGGATGTCTCCCTTTTTCCCACGGACATCCTCTTTTATACAAAAAGGCGACTCATACTGAATGGGCCGCCTTTTCTGTTATTTAATCTCGATTTCCTCCTTCATATCGATTTCCTCTCCATGTGTATCGTAGAACACATATTGCAGGAAAGCGAGTTTCTGACTTGGAATGATCTTGATACCGAATCCGTATTTCATCTGCCACTTCCGTCTGAGGGAAACGAGTCCCTGATTGATGAAGGCGGCGACATACGGATGGACGTGTAACGAGAATTTCTTTACCTTCAGTTTGTTGACCAGATAATCAATTTTACTCTCTAAAGTGTCCGTAAAGAGAATGGACGATTTGATAGTACCTTTTCCGAAGCAGGTAGGGCAGATTTCGGTCGTGTTGACGTCCATTGCCGGACGCACGCGTTGGCGTGTAATCTGCATCAGCCCGAATTTGCTGAGCGGCAGAATATTATGCCGTGCCCTGTCTTTCTGCATGTTGGCACACATTCGTTCATAAAGCTTCTGACGGTTTTCGGCTTCATTCATATCGATGAAGTCCACGACGATGATACCACCCATATCTCTTAATCGCAGTTGGCGAGCCAGTTCGTCGGCGGCTCCCAGATTTACTTCGAGTGCGTTACCTTCCTGCCCGTTGGCATTCTTGGTGCGGTTACCGCTGTTCACGTCTACTACGTGAAGCGCCTCAGTGTGCTCAATAATCAGATAGGCACCACTCTTGTAAGAGACTGTTTTACCAAACGATGATTTAATCTGCTTGGTGATACCGAAATTGTCGTAAATGGGAAGCTGGCCTTTGTACAGTTTCACGATGTTTGCCCGGTCGGGTGCGATCAGTGTCACGTAGTCTTTGATTTCATTGTACACAGCCTCGTCGTTGACGTGAATATTCTCAAAAGAAGGGTTGAAGAGGTCGCGCAACAAACCTACGGCGCGGCTGGTCTCTTCATAAATCAACGTCGGATACTTGGTGGCTTTCTGTACTTTCGCCATTGCATCTTCCCAATGCTTGATCAGGACTTTAAGCTCTCCGTCGAGTTCGGCCACGCGTTTGCCTTCGGCCACTGTGCGGACAATCACACCGAAGTTTTTCGGTTTGATGCTCATCAACAGTTGTTTCAGGCGGGCACGTTCTTCGCTCGATTTAATCTTTTGCGAAACGGAAACCTTATCATTAAAAGGGATCAGTACCAGATAGCGTCCGGCAAACGAAATTTCGGACGTCAGTCGCGGTCCCTTGGTAGAGATAGGCTCCTTAACGATTTGCACCACCACTTCTTGTCCGACCTTTAATGTATTGGCCACTGTGCCATCCTTGTCCAGGTCAGGAAGTAGGGTTGCTTTACTGATGGAGTTCAGCTTCTTTTTGTCGCTTAAAGTCTGCTTTACAAACTTTTCGAGTGAGTTAAATTGAGGACCCAGGTCAAGATAATGAAGAAAAGCGTCTTTCTCGTAACCGACGTCTACAAAGCATGCATTCAGTCCGGGCATCAATTTCTTGATACGTCCCAAATACATATTGCCCACTGAGAAAGAAATGTTTCTTCCTTCGCTTTGAAGTTCCACCAGACTCTTGTCTTCGAGAAGGGCGATGGAGACCTCTTTGGGCTGTACGTCTATTACAATTTCACTTGTCACTGTTTTGCTTTCTTATTATTGATTGAATCTCATTTATATGAACAACTTTTTTGACAAAATGTTCATTTAGGGTTAGCTACTTAAACAAAGAACAAACTTGAAAGACATGTAGCTTCGCAAGTTTGTTCTTTATTCTGTTTGATCAGACTTAAAAATTATTTTTTGCTTTTATGTCTGTTCTTTCTTAGTCTTTTTTTACGCTTGTGCGTAGACATTTTATGTCTTTTTTTCTTTTTTCCGCTTGGCATAGCTTCACATTTTATGGGTTAATACTCTTGTTTATTATTTCTTTACTGAAATTGTAAATGTCTTAGCCGGTTTGAAGGCCGGAATGTTGTGCTCTGGAATGATGATAGTAGTATTCTTAGAAATATTACGAGCTGTCTTTTGAGCTCTTTTCTTAACTACGAAGCTACCAAACCCGCGAAGGTATACATTCTCATCGTTAGACAATGAGTCTTTAACAGCTTCCATAAATGCTTCAACTGTTGTAAGAACTGTTGTCTTATCAATACCGGTTTTCTTTGTAATCTCGTTTACAATATCTGCTTTAGTCATTTTTCCTTAAAAAAAATATTATTACTAGGTTCTTGCTAATTTTTTGGACTGCAAATATATAGCTTTTTGGTCTCCTAAAAAAATATATTCTGCACATTTTTCTAAAAAAGTGGAGGCATTAAGTTTTCTTAGAGACAAAAGAGTTACTTTTGTACTGCTTTTGGATAGTATATACGAGATAAATGTTAGATGATAGATCGAAATCAGGAATGAATATTTTTAGTGAGGCTATAGTTGAATGGTATAAAGAATACAAGCGTGATTTGCCTTGGAGAGAATCGTCGGACCCGTATCGGATCTGGATATCGGAGATTATTCTCCAGCAGACACGGGTGGCGCAGGGATATGATTACTTTCTCCGGTTTATCAAACGTTTTCCTGATGTGAAGGCATTGGCAGACGCTGACGAGGATGAGGTGATGAAATACTGGCAGGGACTGGGATATTATTCTCGTGCCCGCAACCTGCATGCTGCGGCCAAAAGTATGAATGGAGTTTTTCCGGAAACATACCCCGAAGTGCTGGCGCTGAAAGGAGTAGGGGAGTATACGGCGGCAGCTATCTGTTCTTTTGCCTACGGTATGCCTTATGCGGTGGTAGACGGAAATGTGTATCGGGTACTTTCCCGTTATTTCGGCATTGATACTCCGATTGACTCGACGGAAGGAAAGAAACTGTTTGCTGCTCTGGCGGATGAAATGCTGGATAAGAAACAGCCGGCTCTTTATAATCAGGGTATTATGGACTTCGGAGCGATACAGTGTACTCCACAGTCACCCGATTGTTTGTTTTGCCCGTTGGCGGATAGTTGTTCGGCACTTTCAACAGGAAGGGTGACTCAGCTTCCGGTGAAACAACACAAGACAAAGACGACGAACCGTTACTTTAATTATATCTATGTACGTGCGGGCGCGCATACCTATATAAATAAGCGGACGGCAAACGATATATGGAAGAACTTGTTTGAACTGCCACTGATAGAAACTCCGGTTGCTTTGTCCGAAGAGGAGTTTCTTGCATTGCCGGAATTTAGGTCATTAATAGCATCGGGTGAGAATCCGGTGATACGCTTAGTCTGCCGGGGTGTGAAGCACGTGTTGTCACATCGGGTCATCTATGCCAACCTGTATGAAGTGGCTTTGCCCGAAGACACGAAGTCCTTCGCTAACTTTCAGAGAATACGATTGGAGGAATTGGACAAGTATGCGATTTCCAAGTTGGTGCAGACCTTAATTCAGGTAATAAGTAATAAGTAAAAAGTAGGTAATAAGTAATAGGTAATGGGTAATAGGTAATAAGCTGCGCTATAAACCGAATGGTTAATACTTAATACCTATTACTTATTACTTATTACCTACTTTTTACTTATTACTTAAAATACTTGCATACTATTGTTATTCTGTTTAATTTTGGCAGCAGATTTAAATAATAGAATCATAAACTTGATACATGTATGTCAGTAAATAAAGTGATATTGATAGGAAACGTAGGACAAGATCCTAGGGTGAAATATTTCGATACAGGTTCGGCAGTGGCAACTTTCCCTTTGGCTACTACTGATCGTGGCTATACATTGGCCAATGGAACCCAGATTCCCGAAAGAACGGAATGGCATAATATTGTTGCATCCAACCGTTTGGCTGAGATTGTGGACAAATATGTGCACAAAGGTGACAAACTGTATCTGGAGGGGAAAATAAGAACCCGTTCATATAGTGATCAGTCGGGCGCTATGCGTTATATCACTGAGATTTTTGTGGACAATATGGAAATGTTGTCTCCGAAAGGGGCTAATACAGGTGCGGGAGCTCCTCAACCATCTGCAACACAGGCTCAGCAGCCGCAGCAGATGCAACAGCCGCAACAGCCGCAACAACAGGCGCAGCCGTCACAGGCACAGCCGATACAAGATAATCCGGCAGATGACTTGCCGTTTTAGATACTGTGATAATGTGTCAATAGGCTGATGGCTGATTGGCACATTATCTTTTGTTTAACTAAAATACATACTCTTTGGACTCAGATGGTTATTTAAGCCAATTGGCTGAAATTTTCAACGGTATTACCGTAAACACTCCTTCAATCTCTGCTATTATCGCCATAGTACTGGCAGGTGTGCTCCTGCTTGCTTCCGGCTTTGCTTCGGCTTCTGAAATAGCTTTTTTCTCACTCTCTCCTTCGGACTTGAATGATATTGACGAACACAATCATCCTGCTGACGAAAAGATCAGCGCACTCCTTGGAGATTCCGAACGGCTTCTGGCTACGATACTGATCACTAACAATTTTGTGAATGTGACCATTATCATGCTCTGCAACTTCTTCTTCATGAATGTATTCGTGTTTCATTCTCCCTTGGCGGAGTTCATTATACTGACTGTAATCCTGACTTTCCTGTTATTGTTGTTTGGAGAGATCATGCCGAAGATTTATTCAGCACAAAAGACATTGGCATTTTGCCGTTTCTCCGCTCCGGGAATCTATTTTCTGGAGAAACTGTTTCATCCGGTTGCTTCTATGCTGGTGCGTTCTACCACTTTTCTGAATAAGCACTTTGCCAAGAAGAATCATAATATTTCTGTGGATGAACTTTCTCATGCATTGGAATTGACGGACAAAGCTGAAATTTCTGAGGAAAATAATATTTTGGAAGGAATTATCCGCTTCGGTGGTGAGACTGTGAAAGAGGTGATGACATCTCGTCTTGATATGGTCGATCTGGATGTCCGTACCCCTTTCAAAGAAGTGATGCAGTGTATCATTGAAAATGCTTATTCACGTATCCCTATTTATTCCGGTTCGCGGGATAATATCAAGGGTGTGCTATATATCAAGGACCTTCTGCCACATGTCAATAAGGGAGATAATTTCCGTTGGCAATCATTGATTCGCCCTGCTTATTTTGTGCCGGAGACGAAGATGATTGATGATCTGCTTCGTGATTTTCAAGCGAATAAGATACATATTGCCATTGTGGTGGATGAGTTTGGAGGTACTTCCGGACTGGTGACAATGGAGGATATTATCGAAGAAATCGTAGGCGAGATTCATGATGAATATGACGATGAAGAGCGCACGTATGTAGTGCTGAACGATCATACATGGATATTTGAAGCAAAGACACAGTTGACTGACTTCTATAAGATTGCGAAAGTCGATGAAGATGAATTTGAAAAGGTAGTAGGTGACGCTGATACGCTGGCGGGCATGCTGCTCGAAATAAAAGGTGAGTTTCCGGCATTGCATGAGAAGGTGACTTATCACAATTATGAGTTTGAGGTGCTGGAGATGGATAGCCGCCGTATTCTGAAGGTTAAGTTCACGATTCTTCCGAAGGAGATGGATGAGTCGGAGAGTAAGGAGTGATGAGTAGATAAGACCTGTTCGGGCGGAGAAACTATAATCGGAGAAGAAATTATAAACCAAAAACGATGGGATTATTTCTGCAACATAAAACGGTTGATATGCAGTGGTCTGTCTGGAAGATGGAGGAATCTTTGGATACACTGTTTAGTCTTCTGCCCGATGTCCGAAGAGTTTCTTGTGAGCAGGAAATGCAGCGTTTTACTTCGGACCGAAGGAAACTGGAATGGTTGTCTGTCCGTGTGCTGCTATATTCCATGTTGCAGGAAGATAAAGAGATAGGATATTCATCGGAAGGAAAGCCGCATTTGACAGACAATTCTTCTTTTATCAGTATTTCGCATACAAAGGGGTATGTAGCTGTGATACTTAGTTCCGTAGCTCCTGTAGGCATTGATATTGAGCAATATGGACAGCGTGTGAAAAGAGTATACGATCGTTTTATCCGTTCCGACGAGCGAGTAGAACCTTATCAGGGAGATGAGACTTGGAGTATGCTGTTGCATTGGTCGGCAAAGGAGACAATCTTCAAATCAATGGAAAATGCTGACGCTGATCTTCGGAAACTTTGTTTATCACATTTCATTCCTCAGAGCGAAGGGGTATTCCAGGTGCGGGAGTATGCAACGGAACGGCAGCAATTGTTCACCGTCGGTTATCGTATTTGTCCGGACTTTGTTTTGACGTGGACTGTCACTATTTCATGAAGCATCTTTGCATATTGATAAACGGTGAATAATGAGTGGAATGGTCCACCATTATTCACCGCTTATCTTTGGTTACTTATCTTTCTTGTTCAGTCTGTAACTTAATGCTCCCGACGGACATTTACTGATTTGTGCAATTAGCTCTTCCGTTGTAGCATTCTCGATTTGTACCCACGGCCTCTCTTTCGGGTGGTAAACATTGGGTAACATTTTTACGCAGATTCCTGCATGCTGGCACATTTCCGGCTGCCATGCAATGGTTAGTTCGCCATTGGTATATTCAACTTTTTTTCCCATATCTATACTTATTTAATATGAATGCCACGCATTACAATTCTCTTCCATTCCGGATGTTTATGAATGTATCCGGCTACAAACGGACAAAGTGGAACTAAGCGTAAACCTTGTCGTTCGATATCCGCCAATGTCTTTTCTGCAAGCTGTGAACCGACTCCTCTTCCTCCAAGGGAAGCGGGGACTTCGGTATGTACAAGATAGATTTCTCCATTATTTGATTTGATATAGTCTATCTTGGCTATCTTGTCATCGATCTGAAATTCATACCGATGTTTCTCCTCATTATCGATTAATTTATAATCTTCTGCCATAACTTTACGTATTAAGTTTGATTATAATATAAACACTTGAGGATTGATTTTGTTTATAAAGAATTTTCAGCTTGCTTACAAGGTCATTGCCATTTGTCTTGTCTACCTGCTATACAGACAATCGTTCTAACTGAACGGTAAAATGCCGCATCAAGGGGGCTTCCCAAGCGATGCGCACACCACGGGTGATCGTTTCTCTCCGTTCGAATACGTTTCTGAGGGCGGCAGCTATTACGTTCATGTGATTGTCCGTATATACCCTGCGAGGGATGGCAAGGCGAAGTAAATCAAGGCCGTTAAAGCGATTTTCGTGAGTAATAGGGTCACGGTCGGCAAGGATGTAACCAATCTCGCAGCCGCGTATGCCTGCCTCCAGATAAAGTTCGACGGTTAATGTCTGTGCGGGAAATTCTTCTTTCGGGACATGTGTCAGCACTTTGGAAGCATCGACGAAAATAGCATGGCCGCCGGCAGGTCGTTGATAGGGGATTTCGTATTCGTCCAGTTTCTGGGCGAGGTATTCTACCTGTTTGATACGTGTTTCCAGGTTATCAAATTCTGTATTTTCGTCAAGACCGATAGCGAGGGCGTTCATGTCCCGTCCGTTCATGCCGCCGTAGGTTAAGTACCCTTCGTATTGCACGCAGAAACCTTTGGCACCTTCATACCATTCTTTGCGTCGGGTGGCAATGAAACCGCCCATGTTGACTATGCCGTCTTTCTTGGCACTCATTGTCATACCGTCGGCAAGATCGAACATTTCACGGGTGATTTCTTTGATTGATTTGTCTTGATAACCTTTTTCACGCATCTTGATGAAGTAGGCATTCTCAGCAAAGCGGGCGGAGTCGAAAAGTACAGGTTTGTTGTATTTATTGGCGATAGCACGTACTTCACGCAGGTTTTGCATGGATACAGGTTGACCTCCTGCGGTATTGTTGGTAATGGTAACAATGATAAAAGGAATGCGGTCGGCATATTCGCTTAGTGCTTTCTCTAATTTGGCAGGGTCTACATTTCCTTTGAAGGGAATTTCCAGTTGAGTATTCTTTGCTTCGTCAATCGTACAGTCCAGTGCGATGGCGTGCCGTCCTTCGATATGTCCTTTGGTGGTATCGAAATGTGAGTTGCCGGGTACTATATTGCCTTCATGTACCAGATAAGAGAAAAGAACATTTTCTGCTGCCCGTCCTTGATGGGTAGGAATGATGTATTCGAATCCTGTTATTCTTGTAATGGTATCTTTTAGTTTGAAGAAGGAGGTGGCACCGGCATAACTTTCATCACCCAGCATCATGCCTGCCCATTGGCGGTCGCTCATGGCTCCCGTTCCGGAGTCGGTGATAAGATCAATATAAACTTGCTCTGATTTGAGTTGAAAGACGTTATAATGTGCTTCTTTAATCCATTGCTCGCGTTCTTCGCGGGTACTTTTTCTGATGGGTTCTACCATCTTGATTTTCCATGATTCAGCAAAAGGTAATTCCATTGTCTTCGATTTTAGATTTTTATCCGACTAAAATACTGAATATAGATGATATAGACAAGTTTTTGATGACTTTTTGTAAAGACGGAGATAGGACAATAAATTTTAATAAGAATGAAAAGTGACGCTTGTATATGTATGAATATCCTTATTGTATTAATATAAAAAGAGTCAGATCTCAGGAAATGAAATCTGGCTCTTTAGTTACTTGATAATAATTATGTGGTCATTTATTTGTAATCATACGGTCAATTGGATAAGATTATATGGTCAATCTGTTACAATTGACAGGTTGATTAAGCACAAATATATGGTCAATTTTATTCAGGTGAACGGTGCTATTTATTTTTCGATGAGGGTGATACCGTCAAGACAGAAATAAGAAGGAGTATTCATTTGACCATTGTCATTGTTATCAGTAGAACTCATTTCGAATGTGATATAATCTGCTTCTTTAATACCGCTCCAATCAAACCATTGCCATGTATTAACTATTTCTTGCTTGTTATTTCGGAAATCTGCCAGATAGAAATCGATACTGCCGATTTTACTACCATCAGCTTTATATCCTGTTGCTGTTAGTTTTAACCAGTCATTGTCTTTATTGCTGAATGGGCCTTTGATTATTGAGTAATCACCTGCTCCATCATTACCATCCTTGATGGCTAAGTAATCATAAGTCGTATTTGTTACCCATGCACCTTTGAAGTTGTATTTGCTAGTATTAAGATTCGTGATTTGAGCAGGGGTGAAACTATTGGTATTTGATGTCAGATATACTTTCCCATTTTTACCTTTTCCTGTGATAGCACTGAGGTTGCTATAGCCGGGAGTCTTTACATCAGTCTTGTTGGTGTAGGTGAAACCTCCACCAAATCCCCAGTCTCCATAATAATGAGATAGCTGTATCATCTTTTGCGGATCGCTGATTTCATATTTGAAATAAACTTCTCCTTTCTCTCCTAAATCTGTTTTAAATTCACTCTCTGCTTCAGTTAATTGGTTTTCGAAACTGATAACTACTTCCATTTTCTCATCATCATCACTACATCCACAAAAAGCGAATACTGATACCAGTAAGAATAAAGATAACTTTTTCATTTTTGCTTTCATTTAAATTATTAATTGTTTTATTGATTAGTTCTCGAAATGTAAATCCTCTACTGTCATTACTTCCGTGGAAATTTCTCCCATCCAACCTACGTTTTGATTGACAGCTGTATATATTTTCACAAAATCAATTTTGTCTAATTCTACGTGATTCCCGTTTTGATCAACAGCCCAGTCTATTTTGAATTGGCTGAACTCCGATCTGTTGGGATGATTATCCGCATATCCCCAAGGATAACAGTACCCTACCCAAGTACCTCCTTCATTTATTGCATTGTCTTTCAAGCGTGTTCCGCGAAAAGTAATTTCATCTTCTTCTATCCAATTGGGATAGTAGGAATCCTGTTGATGGTAACTGTTGCGATAGACGAACCCTTCTCCTCCTTGATTGTCGGTCCAGCGGACATCACCATTGGCAGGTTGAGGACGATAATAGGTTATTTCGTAATTACGGGTTTCCGTATCTTTCCCATATTCGCTTCCTGCCAGTTCATACCATTCATCGTCCGGCAATCCATTGCCATTTTCATCTTTTGAGACTAAGACAATGCCCGGTTCGGCACTTCCTCCCAAAGCTCCCGTACCGGTATTCTGATTGTATGAGGCATTGCCTAAAATTCTGAAGTCATATTCGCCTTTACTATTACGGATTGACTGATGGAATCCGACTGTAATCGTTCCTCCGAATCCACCTAAAGAAATAACAGACTTCTTCTTTAATTTCTCCGTTGCATGTTCCAAAACCTGTCCGGCAGAGAAGCCGTCTTCGTAGGCGGAGGTTGTTGTATTAATGAACTGTCCGGGGGCAGGGATGTATTCGAATACTTTGTTGGCAAAGGCGGAAGGCGCATTCGGATCTTCCGGTGTATCGCCTGCCTCGTTCTGTGAAGCCTTGTCGCTAAATACTACTGTATTAGGATTTAAGCCGATATCATTCAGCCGATATTGAAGCTGCCCTTGTTGATTGAAGCAAAGGACATCTCCTTTGACTGTATAATTGTAAGCTTCCGTGATATATATATTCCCGCTGAATGGATTCAGTTGAATGCTGAAAGGCGTTTGAATAGCCGTTCCGTCTGTGATAAAGTTATCCCGTATGACGGTTCCTGCATTCAGGTCAAATACTTTGATGGCGGAATCTTTAGTCTGATAGTCGTAAGTATATAGATAAGCGATGGGGCCGTCGATGGCAAAGCTCAGTACTTTTTCATCATACGTAATGGCGACCGCATCCGTCCGGCTGTCGATTTTGACCAGATGATAGTCTCCGGCTTCAATGTCAGTTCCCCGTGTGACTACATACACGGCTTCTTCCAGCCCCGGAAGTATTTTTCCCGGATTCGGTCCGACTTCTATTTTCTTGGTCTCCTTGAAAGTCGTTATGTCAATCACTGATACTGTAGTGTCTACGCCCGGTCCCGAATAATCCAGTCCGCCGGAATTGGATACATACAATTTCCCGTTTTGTACGCAGATATCTTCCGCATTTCTTCCGACTGTGACAATCTCTTCGATCTCCAGAGAAGTGGTGTCAATCCTTGCGACTGTGCCGTCATAGGAACATATATATGCCTTATCCTTATCAAACGCTATCGCGCGGGGCTGACGTGAACTGCCATTGTCGCGCAACATACTGATCTGCCGGATGGATTTGCCCGTAGGGAAGTCAATCACCTCTACGGTGCTCGACACATTGACTACTACATAAATCTTATTTCCATAGATCGCTATGTCATTGGCTGTATCTCCCAGTCCCCGCTGATTGTTTGCACTAAAGTAGTTGTTCGTACATCTTTGCCGATTGAAAGAATAACGAGCGAGCGAACTATTATTCTGATTGAACAGTCCTTCGCTTAATATGTACATCTCCGCTGTTCCGGTTTCGAATACATCCCCATTGCTTTCGGGTACAATACTTGGCTTATCTTCCAGATCATCGCAAGCGATAAAGAAGAGTGGGAAAAGAAAAAAATACTTCCCCAGCCGTAGCAACATATTATATAAAAGACCTTTCTGCATACCTAATACTTATTACTTAATACCTATTACCTAATACCTGACTCCTATCGTCACTCTTACCGATCTTCCCGGCATGGGGAAATTCTTAACGATCTCATAATTCCTGTTCATCAGATTCAGCACTTCCAGGTTGAGTGATGCTGTAACTTTCTGTATTTTGAAATCTCTGTAGGCAGAGATGCTGTGATCACTGTAGCTGTCCAGGCGGTTGTCGCTGATGTTTTGTCCTAACATATACCGTTTTCCGGAGAAAAGGAATGAATAGGAAAGATTGAGCCATGGAGTTTCTATTCCGGCTTGTCCGGAAGCGGAGACGCGCGGGGTATAGGCTATCTGATGCTTGTACACTTTACCTTCCGGTGAGTTGGGATTGGAGTTGGTAACGTCCAGTGCCCGTTGGTAAGTATAGTTTCCGGAAAGGTTGATCCGTAGTTTATCCAGAGGCTGGAGGCTGAGGCTGGCAGTTGCATCTATCCCCTTGATATCCACTTTGCCCAGATTGACCATACTCCAGATGAATAAGTTCTTGGTAGGAGTGGCTACAATCTTGTCGGTCACTTTATTATGGTAGGCGTCTACGGTGGCCGAAAGATAAGGTATAAAGTTGTTGATGGCTTTACTATAAGTAATACCTATATTATATTGAGTAGCACTTTCCGGCTTCAGATTGATGTTTCCGGCCTTGTCGTAATATAAATCATTGAAGCTGGGCAGACGGAAGATATCTTTGTAGAAGAAACGGAACCGCAGTTCTTCATTATGAAACGGCTTTAGCGAGATGCTGACATTGGGAGACAGCTTCCGGTGGTTGCCGGCATTACCTCCGTTTTTAGCTTTCTCGTTGATGACAGTTGCCAGAGCAGAAGCGGACAGCGTCACCCATTCATTGACGTATTTCCCGGCAAAGGCTGTCAGCCATGAATAGCGGGTGGGGGAGACGAAGTTCTGCAAATTGGCATTCATCGTATTGATGCTTCCGTCGGTGGACAAGGAGAAAGAAAGGTTGTTCCATATCCGGTATAGAGCGGAAGCGGACAGGTAATATTCTTGCTGGTAATAGCTGTTGTCAGTTCCTCCGACGGAGGTAAGAGCATCCGGGTCCTGATAGTTCTGATAACTCCAGTTCCACTTGGCAGAGGTCTGGAATACCCATTTTCTGCTAAACTCTTTCTTGTACTGGCTTTGGATAAAGGTGTTCTTATCCCGCAGATTTTGTCGGGAGAAGTCATAATATAAGGTAGTGGCATTGGGCAGCCCCCGTGAGGACTGGTAATAATAGGCTTTCAGTCTCCATTGCTCTTTGTCGGAGAGATTGGCGAAAGCGCTTATCTCAGCCCGAAGGTTTTCTACATCCGTATTCCGGCGCTTCTCTTTACTGACCTGAACATCGGCATCATTCCCGTAACGCAGGGTAAATGGATAATGCCCGTCCGAAGACATCCATTCGCCGTTGGCGGTCATGCTCCATTTTTTGTTGAGTTGTTGTTCCAGAAAAAGGGAAGGGTTTACTAATCCCCATGAACCGGTCTTAAATTCGGCGGCTATATTAGTCGGCTTGTCTTCTTTGAAATGCGGAGTCAGTGTCTGTATGTTCAGTATACCGGCAGAAGCAAAAAAACGGGCAGGCTGGAAGATGTTGTCGCTTTGTCCGTTGTTGAGCGAAAGGCGGTCTACGTTGTTTAAGGAGAAACGTCCTATGTCTACTTGTCCGGTCTGGCAGTCGCTGACGGTGATGCCGTCGTAGGAAACAGCGGTGTGTTGTGCCCCGAGACTTCGGATGGAGACGGTTTTTAATCCTCCGATACCTCCATAGTCCTTCACGGTAACTCCTGCGAAATGTTTTACCGCATCCGATACCTGCAGTGCCTGCAGATTCTTTAATTCTTCCTTATTGAAAACCTGCAGAGGAGAGGCTGAACGGACTTCACGCGTCTGATAAGGGTCGGATACCATGATTTCGGGGATGGAGTAGATATGTGCTGTATCCACTTTTTGTTGTTGGGCAAAAAGGGATAAGGACAAAGCCTGACAGCAGAGTAGTACGCTCATCTTTTTAATAAAAGTATTCCTTCTCATTGTTTTCTTTCAGTCTGTTCATAATGTAAAAAGATGTCCGGGCGAACTCACTTCGACCGGACATCATAATAAACTTGGCAGAGTTTATTAATTAGTACACACTTTCTCTGAATCAGAATGGTGAATGAAATGATGGACGGATTGTCCGGTTCATTAGACTCATCGCTTTTTCCTCGAAAGCAGTGAAACGAGTTTGCATGGTAGGTCTTCTGACTTGTTCCTGTTGCGAACGCCTTCCCGGAATTTGCTTTCCAGTGGCTATAAAGTCGATTGCTCGCAACCAAAAAATGAACTTACAGCAGCGGGACTGTTCAGGACTTTCACCTGATTCCCTTTTAATTGCTTCCCTCGTGCATGAGAGTTGCAAACCAATGCGCGACAAAGATAGATAGTTTATTTGTCTTTTGCAAGAGAGGAGCGAAGGTAAATCCATGACTTTGAACAGCTTTTTAAAAAGCTTTGAATCCAACCACCTCGGTTGACACTTCACCTATCGACTCGACATTCTTCAAAATGGCACTCTGTACTTTCACAAAATGAATACGTTCCAGCGTTACAGGATTGCCATTCTGGTCAACGGCGTCATCCAGGTCAAACTGATTATACCGGTAGTTGCCGTTGTCATCCTTTGCCATGTCGCTTCCCCAGTTGTCGGCATATCCTTTTCCGAAATCCTTGTTTTTCCATATTCCGCCTTCTTGCTCTGTCCGTGCTTCGAGCATACTTCCTTTCAATGTATAGGAGTCCTCTTTAATCCAGTTCGGATAATACATCTGATCGTGATATTGAGGGAGATACTTGATGATTCCGCTTTCTCCTTTGTTGTCTTCCCAGGGGATATCTCCGGCTGCATCCGGTCTGTGGTAAGTGACGGAATAGTCGCGTTCCGGTTCGTCACTTCCTTTCAGCTCGTACCATACGTCGTCTGCTTTTCCGTTGCCATTAGCGTCTTCGGATACCCATACGATGCCCGGTTCGGAACTTCCGGAGAAGGGATTGCCGATAATACCGAAGTCGTATCCTTTGCGGTTCTTTATTTCTTTCGGCATTTTAACGGTGATGTATCCGCCGAAAGATCCCAGTGAGACGTAGAGTTTCTTGTTGAAGCGCTCTTCTGCATAAGCGTTTGCTTCTTCCATTGTCTGGCAGTCGAAGCCTTCATTGATAAACTGCCCTGGTGCCGGACGATATTCCAGCACTTTGAATCCTTGAATTTCCGTTTCTTCCTCATCTTTGTTGCAGGAAGCCAAAAGAGTGGCTGCTATAGCCATCAGATACCAATATCTTTTCATTTTTCTATGTTAGTTTAGTTATTGAATAATATTTGTGAAGGAACGCTCTCACCACAGTCTACTGTGTGGAGAACTTTTCCGTCTTTGCTGTAAACGACAATTTTAGATTCGTCTTTCCGTTCTTCGGTATAAGTTACATAGAGTTCTCCGCTTTGTTGGTTCAGCTGCAATGGAGCAGTAATTGAAACTCCTGATTCTGCGGCAATGAAAGGTGCTTTGAGAGAGTCTGAATCGCCTAATATATATTTATATATAGCTCCGTCGGTCGATACCAGATAAATAATATTCTCTGTTTCGGATGCTACCATGCCTATGGTCGGACTTGAATGATACGGTCCCTTGGCCGGCTGGAAGTTTGCAAAGACTTTTTCTAAAGTAAAGTCATTCTTTATTTTTACGATATTACATCCGTTATCAGCCGATTCAAGAGTATAAACATTACCGTCTTTAGCCAGTACAAAATTGATTTTCTGTTTTTGAATGATATCTAGCTCTGTAACGGCAGGAGCTTCTCCTTCTTTAGCTGCGATTAGTTCGTTTACATCGTAATACTTCACTTTGGACTCATCTTTATAAGTGTCATTGCTCAGCACTTTGCCATTGTAGATTATGCTATTATAGAAACAAAGCAGACGCTCATTCTTGATCCTGACATTGTTAAGTGATTTTAGGTCAATACGACGTATGCCATCTCCTGTCACTAATCCATATTGTTCGTTCAGAATGGTCAGACCGCTTAGGTTTGCGCCTACTACAGCGGAGTTTTCGTAATAAAGAGTCTTGGCGTCGACAATGTAGAAATGATCTCGGTTCGATGTGCTGGTGCCCACAAGCAGATAGAACTTTCCGTTGCTGTGAATGATATTTGCAGAGTCGTAGTTACCAATTCCCAAAGTTTTTCCTGCATTTAAAGAAGCATAACAATCTTGATAAGCAGTTTTCTTTTCGGTATCATAGAAATTGAATGTTCCGTCTGCTACGTAGAAGAATCCTTTGGAAAAGTTGTGGTTAGAGCTGAAACTTGTGCTCATTTCTACTTTTCCGTATTTATTCTTGATGATACATGACAGGTCCGCGCGACATGGATTGTCTATTTTGTAACTAAAGGTCGGTTCGGTAGAATACTCTTTTCCATTGACCAGCCATGAATAGGTGGCTCCTTCCGGATTAAGCAGTTCCGGAGTAATCTCCAACGTTTCTCCTAATTCCAACACTTGGCTTTCTGTCGGGAAAGTTCCTTTCAGTACGTTCGGATAATGTGCCAGATTGCCGAGGTGCAAATCTTCGCAATCGTCGTCGTTACAGGCGGTAAAACCTGCTGCAAGGCAGGCTATTAATAAAGTGGTATATAGTTTATTCATCTTGTTTCAGAGTCTTGTTATTAGTTAAAAATGAATGTAGCCGGGAAATAATAGCCATCGTATGCTATTTCTGATATCTTTTCTCCTGTGGCGGCGTTGAATCTTACCAGAAGATTTTTCTGATAGTCTCCGGTCAGGTACATGGCCAGTAATTCGTTGGTCTTTGGATTGACGCGGATGCCTGCGCCATAGAATCCGTAACCTTCTTTGGTGTATTCGGTCAGTGTCTCCTCAGGGGCGGGATTGTCAAAAGTGGCTTTGTATATCTTTCCTCCTGCGATGTAGTAGAATATTCCTTCAGGAGTGCCGCAGAAACTGGCTTCTCTGTAAGCACCGAACGAGGAGGGAGAATAATCGTCACGCATTGCAACCTTTTTCAGAGAAAAATCAGCATTGATTCTTACCAGATTGTTTTTACCGTCTTTGGTCGTTTCTACAGTATAGATATTTCCATCTTTACATTGTACAAAGCGAGTACCACCATAGGTTGCAATATCTAATTCCTGGAATGCGACTTTGTCTGTAGGCTTGAGATCGGGGGAACATAATTCTGCAATGTCTATGGTATACACTTTAGGACTTCCCCACCCGGAGGAGTTCACATTTAATATGAGTTTTCCGTTATAAGCGATTCCGCTACCTGTTCCGGTATACGTATTTCCTACCGATACCAGTGTAATTGTTTCAAACGTTTTTAAATTGATACGGCTGAAATATCCTCCATGAGTAATTATTCCATAATCGTCATTCAAACCGATAAACTCATAAGCTTGATAATTAGCTAGTTTGCCACAGCTGTTTTCAGCATACAGAGTTTTAGGGTCCATCACCACTAACTGATTATCTTCTTTTGAACAGACATACAACTTCCCATTCCACAAAGTAGCCGATTGTGAGGTAACTCCCAGCACATCTCCGAAATTCTGATTCTTATAGCACCAGTGTTCAATGCTGTTCTTCTCATAATTATAGAATGAAATACTTCCGGATCCGTGTCCGAACCATCCCTCATTGATAATCAGACATCCTTTGGAGTAATCCGCTCCCGGAACCATCACTTTATTTTCTAATGTCACTTTTCCCAAGTCATTGCTGAGTTCTAAAATAACTTTGGAACGGCCGGGATGTTCGGCGTTGAATGTGAATGAAGGGGCGGTCGACATATCTTCTCCATTCTGATACCATTGATAGTATATATCCAGCGGACTACTTGCCTTAGGGGCATATACATATTGTTCTCCGACATTGAGTGTCAAATCCTCTTCGGGGAAAGTGCCGGCTTTCAGAGCTGGCAATCCTTGTAGTTTGTCAATGTGGTCCAGGTCACAATCGTCTTTCGAGCAAGACACAATAACAAGCGTTGTTATTATAAATAATAACGTTTTGAATAGCTTTTTACAATTCATGTTTTGTATATTAAGTAAATAAAATATGTCCATCAAAGTGTCCGGGCGAAATCGCTTCGACCGGACACACATAATAAACTTGGCAGAGTCTATTAGTTTGTACATACTTTCTCTGAATCAGAGTGATGAATGAAATGATAGACGGATGTCCGGGTCATTAGATTCAACGCTTTTTCCTCGAAAGCAGTGAAACGGATTTTACATGGCAGGTCTTCTGACTTATTCCTGTTGCGGGCGCCTTCCCGGAATTTTCTTTCCAGTGGCTTTGAGTAGATTGCTCGCAACATATCTATGGAACTTACAGCAGCGGGACTGTTCAGGATTTACACCTGATTCCCTTTTAATCGCTTCCCTCGTGATGAGAGTCGCAAACCAATGCGGGGACAAAGATATATAGTTTATTTGTTTCTACCAAAAAGAAAATAACAGCAGTTTTGCTCTCATGCTCTAACAATTCCTGCGTATCCCTTTATTCATCGCTGTTTCAAGCGTGGTAGCAAGTGTGGTGGCAGGTATGAGAGCAAATGGTTGCTCTCACTCCGGTGCATCGAATGACGTGACGTTTTGTAGTGTTGTAGGTTGATTTGTAGGATGTTAACGTCTGATACGTCAACTATTAAAGATTGACATATCAACTATTAATAATTGAGAAATCAGGTGTTAAAGGCTGATAACTCATCTATTAGTAGCCAATAAATGAGTTAATGCTTCTTGAAAGAACGGGTGAATTGGAATAACTGATACGATTGGGTTACTCCGGTCATGCAGTCAAGTTACTCTAATTGATAGTTGCTTTAGAAAGTTCCAAAGCGTTGAAACCAACGGTTTCAAGCGGATGAAACTCTAGTTTCAAGCAGAGGAAACTTTAGTTTCAAACTGAAGAAACTTTGGTTTCAAGCCGATGAAACTTTAGTTCCGAGCGGCAGAAACATTTTGTTTCAACGGTTGGAACTGATATTGGAACTACATGTTAACTATTGATGCTGCATTAGATATGCTTCAATGGCTGGTGCAGTGGCATCTTTAAGCAATACAGTCTTGTCTTTATCCAACAGATATAGAGTCGGGATAGCCTTTAAGTCATAGACCTGTTCTTCTTTGATAGTGAACTTCTTGTCATATCCGTTAATCCATTCATTGGGAAATTCGCTCAGATGCTTTTTCCACTCGTCCAGTTCCTCATCGGGGTAGATGGAGAGAAGTACCAACTTCTTTTCCTGTAAAAGCTGGTTGATGATGGGAGCGTTTTTCAGACCTTCTATGGTTTCTGTGCATGCCTGACAGCCGGGGTTATTGATAAATAACAGAAGATATTCCGCTTTCAACTGATATAATGAACCTTGTGCTCCGGAGGCCAGGGTATAAGTGAAGTTGAGCGCTTTGGTTCCGATACGATTTTTCTGAGCCAGCTTAAGACGGGCCTGGGGACGTATCTTCTCTGTTTCGTTCAATACAGGAGAGGCTATCATTGCTTCCAATACCGGTATATAAAATTCTTCGTTGCGCATGGGGGAGTTGGGATCATACAGATACTTGTCCGCCAGGTCGGTGATATATGTAAACACCTTCTTGTCCACATTGGTCCGGTCGATTACATTGCGCATGGCTTGTTGGGCTGTTTCAAGCGGTACGTGGTTCAGCAAGTCGCAATAATCTGCCCACGCTTGCTCCGTTACTTCCGGATGGTGGATATAGTTGGTGTCGGCAAAGTTTACATTGTCCCAATAATGCTTGGCCAGAAAGTCGGCCCGTTGTTCCGGTGCTGTCATCATTTGCGGGATGGCGGGCATCTTAATAGCCTTAATGGTATCTTGCGATGTTTCGCTTTTGTTTTGACTTGAAGCATTCCCGTTTTTACAGGCGCCAAGAAGAAGGCACAGAATGAGTATAAGGCTTATGTTTGTTTTCATGACAATTGGTTGGTTTAAACTTACTTTCGAAAGCAAAGGTATGAAAACTATGTGAAAAAACATACCGATATTCCGGTAAGTTTTGAAAACTGGATATGCGGCTTCGTATTTTTTATCGATACAGCCGACTTTGTGTGAATAGGGCTAAATAATCTCTTCCCTTCGGGTGGAATCTGCATCGAATTTGTTATCTTTGCCCGTAGCATTGGTTATTTTTTAATAAAAGCTGATATGAACGCACCTGTTAAAACGCTCCGTAAGCTCCCGATAGGGATACAAAGTTTCGAATTTCTTCGCTCGGAAGGATATCTTTATGTCGATAAAACAGAACTGGTCTATCGTCTCGTAACGAAAGGGAAGCCTTATTTCCTCAGTCGTCCCCGGCGTTTCGGGAAGAGCCTGTTGCTTTCCACGCTTGAAGCTTATTTCAAGGGGAAGAAAGAACTTTTCGAAGGACTCGCTATCGAGAAATTGGAGCAGAACTGGTTCGAATACCCGGTGTTGCACCTAAGCTTGAATGCTGAGAAATATGACAGTAGGGAACGATTGGAAAGAATGCTTGAACTGCAACTGGAAAGTTGGGAAGAGATGTATGGAGTAGATAAAGGCACAATGACCTACTCCGGACGCTTCATTACCATTATCCGACGTGCATACGAACAGACCGGACGCCGTGTGGTCGTACTCGTAGACGAATATGACAAACCCATGCTTCAGACATTCGATAAACCTGATTTGCAAGAAGACTTCCGTAAAACGCTGACCGCTTTCTATACTGTACTCAAAGATGCTGACCCTTATCTTCAGTTTGTCTTTATCACCGGAGTAACGAAGTTTGCGCAGATGGGCATTTTCAGCACGCTTAACCAGTTGAATGATATCAGCTTTGACCTTGAGTACAACACCCTTTGCGGCATGACACGTGCGGAAATCGAAACCGTTTTTGTGCCTGAATTGCAAGAACTGGCTCTCCAGACTGAAACCAATTATGGCGAAGCCGTAGAGCAACTCACCCGCCAGTATGACGGTTACCGCTTCACTCCTGAGAAAGGATTTACTCCCATGTTCAATCCTTTCAGTGTGCTCAATGCCCTTGCCAAGTCGCGTTTCGGTGACTATTGGTTTGCCAGCGGAACGCCTACTTTTTTGGTAGAGATCCTAAAGAAGACAAATTTCGACCTTCGCGAATTGGACGGTATTGAAGTCTCTTCCGCCTCCTTGAGTGACGACAGGGCGAATATCTCCAATCCCGTTCCGATGATTTATCAAAGCGGATACCTGACTATAAAGTCGTTCGACCAACGCTTTCGTACATATACACTAGGGTTTCCTAACGAAGAGGTGAAATATGGTTTCCTCAATTTTGTCGCCCCTTTCTATACTCCTGTCGCATCCACCGATACCACCTTTTATATCGGGAAATTTGTGCATGAACTGGAAACGGGCGAAACGGAAGCTTTCCTCACTCGTCTGTCCTGTTTCTTCGCCGATTTTCCTTACGAACTGAACGAGAAAACGGAACGTCATTATCAAGTTGTATTCTATCTCGTCTTCAAACTCATGGGGCAATTCACGCAAGCGGAAGTCCGTACCGCTATCGGTCGTGCCGACGCAGTAGTAAAGACTGCGGACTACATCTATGTGTTCGAATTTAAACTCACCGGCACCGCCGAAGAAGCTCTGAAGCAGATTGATGAAAAAGGTTACCTTTTGCCCTACACTGTGGATGGCAGACGACTGGTGAAAGTCGGTGTGTCCTTTGATGCCGGGAAACGGAATCTGGGAGATTGGCTGATTGTTTGACTGCACTGTGAATAAAGAAAAACCAAGCTGTTTATTTCTCTTTCGCCAGCGTGAAGACAAATTCCAGTCCGCCGCCTTGATTATTCTTGGCAGAAATGTTTCCTCCGTGGATGATGACGGCATTCTTTACGATGGCAAGCCCTAAACCGGTTCCGCCGAGTTTGCGTGAACGCCCTTTGTCCACCCGATAGAAACGTTCGAAAAGGCGGTTTAGATGTTCCGGAGAGACACCGATGCCCGTATCTGCGAAGCTGAAATAATAGTAATTCTCATCTTCACGGAAACAGTTGATGTTTATCTGAATATTGGTTCCGGCGTATGCGATGGCATTGTCCATCAGGTTACGGAAGATGGAGTAGAGCAGAGAGTAATTGCCTTTGATCTGGATACCCTTCTTTAGTGAATCCACGATGCTAATGTGCTTTTCTTCCAGTTCCAGAGAAACTTCATTGATGATGTTCCCTACCAGTACGCTGATGTCTACCCGCTCCATGTCTATCATGTTGGCGGCTTCGTCCATGCGGGTCAGTACGGATATGTCGCGTAGCAGCCGGCTGAGGCGATTGCTTTGTGCGTAGCACCGTTCGAGGAACGTATTTATCTTGTCACGTGAGATATTCTCGTTATTGACAATCGTTTCCAGATAACCTTGGATACTGCTTACGGGAGTTTTCAGTTCATGGGCAATGTTCTGGGTTAATTGGCGCTTCAGACGTACCTGCTCTTCTTCCTGCGTGACGTCATTGATCGAAATCTCGAAGCTGGCATCCTGAAAGATGATACATTCCACGATAAAGGTGCGTCCGTTTTTGTTGATTGTGACGGACATACGCTTTTCGTCTTTTCCCCGCGAGCGTTGCTGCTGGTTCTTGTTGATGAAATGAATGATGTCTTTCAGTTCGCTGATGGCGAATACTTCCTCTGTCGTTTCCAGGTTAGAGTCCGAAATCAGGTTACTGTATTGAGTAAAGAGGTTGTTGACCAGAATCTCTTTTTTGTCTTTGGTGAATATGCCCAGCCCTTCATGCGAAATCTGAAGATGGGTAATCAGTTTCTCGCGTTCGATGTAGAGTGCCTCTTTCGTTTCGTGCAGACGCTTGTATATCTGGATGATGTGCTGCGAAATCTCTCCCAGCTCATTATGCGGAAAAGCGGACTGCATCGCCATCTCTATCGGTTCGTTACGGTCTGCACGCATGGCAAACTCGCGGAGCTGGCTGATAGAGGTTCCCAGTTTGTTGGTGAATTTGTAGAAGATCACCATGAGCAACAGCGACACAATGACCGTAAACCATAAGTAATGCGGGTCTGCCTGCAGATTATTGATGAGGCTTACATTATATGGCAGTGCCGAGCGGATGATATAATCTCCGTAGCGGGTTGCCGAATAGAAATACGGTAGCCCGGTGGTCTCCGAGGTGCGGCGTACGTCAAAACCGGTTCCGTCTTTCAAGGCTTTCTGCACTTCGGGGCGGTTGAGATGGTTCTCCAGTTGCTGGTCGGTAGTCTGATAACTGTCATAGATCACATTTCCCTGCAAGTCGATCAGTGTGACGCGCAAGTCCTCCAACGCGTGGTCACGGATATACTTTTCAGTCGTTTCTTCGATGGCGGGATTACTGTTCAGCCGTTCGTACAAGCGGCTGTTGTAGTTCTGGAGCTGCGTGTTGAGTAACTCGACTTTATATTCTCTTTCGCGTTGATACTGGTAGGCGATGAAACAAAAGGCAAATACCAGAAACAGCGAGATCACCGAAAGGAATAACTTCCGGCTGAAAGAGAGGAAATGTTTTTGCTTGACAGGTAGATTCATACTTCTTGATTATTCGGCTTCAAAGCAGTATCCGTATCCCAGGCGGGTAACGATGCACTTGCCATATTCGCCAATTTTCTTCCGTAAACGGGTGATATTCACATCAATGGTACGATCGAGTACGTATACTTCGTCGCTCCAGATGCGTGCCAGAATGTCTTCACGGGAGAAGACGCGTCCTTTGTTCTGCACCAGCAGAAGCAGTATCTCAAATTCTTTCTTCGTCAGCTGCACTTCTTCGTCGTCTATGCTTACCTTCTTCTTGGTGATGTCGATCACGAGTGACTGGTAAGTCAGGCGTTCGGGCGCCTTTTCCGTCTCCATCGTGGCGGTACGCCTCAGTACGGCTTTCACACGGGCGATCACTTCGCGCAGGGAGAAAGGCTTGGAGATATAATCGTCCGCTCCCAGATTGAAGCCTGTTACGGTATCGTTTTCGGTATCTTTGGCTGTGATGAAGATGATGGGCACTCTGGCTGTTTTCTTGTCTTTCTTCAGCATGTTTGCCATCTTGAAACCGGAGATTTCCCCCATCATCACGTCCAGAAGAATCAGGTGGTAACTGCTGATATCCATCTTCAGAGCCTCTTCGGCGGAGTTGGCGGTATCCACTTCATAACCTTCGTTTTCAAGATTGAATTTCAGAATCTCACAGAGGTCTTCTTCATCGTCGACAACTAAAATACGGTAATCGTTCATATGATATATGTATTAATGTGATATGACAAAGTTAAGCTTTTTTTTATTTCGGGACAAAGATGAGAAGACTTTGTTACGGGCGGATGAAACAAATATTACAATCGTATTACATTCCGCTGAATGCGGGCATCGGGATGATATTTGAAAGTTTTTATGGGATATGCGAGGAAAAACCGTCTGTTATTTGTTATCTTTGTGTAGCGATAGGATAATAAATACACAGTTTGCAGATCATGATAAAAATAGACTTGAAACGATATAGACGCGAAGTGGTAGGAGGGGTGATTGTACTGCTTCTTCTCATCGGGGGAATCTCCGTCTTTAAATATACTTCTTTTAATTCCGGCTTTGAGATCGTAGACGATCTGGGAGGAAATATCTTTCCGTCGGCCATCCTGTCGGTAGCCACTACGGACGCGCAGGTGATTACTCCTTCGGATTCTACCTGTCTCGGAAATCCGAAATCGTGCATCGCCATTCGGGTGAAGTCGAGGACTGCTTACAGCCGAGTGCGGATAGAGGTTGCCGAGACCCCTTTCTTTTCCCGTTCCGTGTCGGAATTTGTGCTGAACAAGCCGAGGACGGAATATACTATTTATCCCGATATCATCTGGAATTACGAGGCACTGAAGAATAACGCACAGGCGGAACCGGTGAGCGTAGCCGTAAAAGTGGAGATGAACGGGAAAGACTTGGGACAACGGGTACGTACGTTTTCGGTGCGTAGCGTCAATGAATGCCTGTTGGGTTATGTGGCGAACGGGACGAAGTTTTACGATACCAGTATCTTTTTTGCCGCATACGTCAACGAAGAGAATCCGATGATCGACCAGCTGCTTCGTGAAGCGCTGAATACCCGCATCGTGAATCGTTTCCTGGGCTACCAGAGCACGGCCAAAGGTGCGGTAGACAAGCAGGTGTACGCACTTTGGAACATCTTACAGAAACGTAAGTTCCGCTACAGTTCCGTATCCAATACGAGCCTTTCGAGCAATGTCGTTTTCTCGCAACGCGTCCGCACCTTTGACGATGCGCTGGAATCGTCGCAGATCAACTGTGTGGACGGCAGCGTACTGTTCGCTTCGCTCCTTCGGGCTATTAATATCGAACCGATACTGGTACGTACACCGGGGCATATGTTCGTAGGATACTACACCGACAACTCTCATAAGGACATGAACTTCCTCGAAACGACGATGATCGGTGATGTAGACCTCGACGACTTCTTCCCGGATGAACAACTGGACTCTACCATGGTCGGCAAATCGCAGAACGAAATGTCACTGCTCACTTTCGAGAAATCCAAACAGTACGCCAACAAAAAGTACAAAGACAATGAAGCAGGCATCCATTCCGGAAAGCTGAACTATATGTTTCTGGAGATTTCCAAAGAAGTACGGAGGAAAATACAGCCGATAGGAAAGTGAAATTCATTTTTAATTCGTATTTTTGCCCAAGTAATCATTTAATGAAAAAGGATGCAAGGCAAGAAATTTATCTCCCCCGGAGCATGGTTTTCGATGAATTATCCGTCGGACTGGAACGAGTTTGAAGATGGCGAAGGCTCTTTTCTTTTCTATAACCCCGATGTATGGACGGGCAACTTTCGTATATCAGCTTTTAAAGGCAACGCCTCATACGGTAAAGATGCCATCCGTCAGGAACTGAAAGAAAACGATTCGGCTTCATTGGTGAAAATCGGTACATGGGACTGTGCCTACAGTAAAGAAATGTTTCAGGAAGAGGGCACTTATTATACTTCTCACCTGTGGATAACAGGAACCGGCAATATCGCTTTTGAATGTTCTTTCACCGTACCCAAAGGCGGAAGCGCCAAGGAAGCGGAAGAGGTTATCGCTACACTGGAAGCCCGCAAGGAAGGCGAGAAATATCCCGCAGAACTGATTCCCGTCCGCCTATCGGAAATCTATCAGATCAATGAAGGCTACGAGTGGGTAGTATCTACCGTCAAACAGGAACTCAAAAAAGACTTTCAGGGAGTGGAAGAGGACTTGGAGAAGATTCAGCAAGTGATAGACAGCGGTAAGATCAGCCCCAAGAAGAAAGATGAATGGCTCGCCATCGGTATAACGGTATGCGCGATTCTGACTAACGAAGTGGAAGGCATGGAGTGGAAAACCTTGATTGACGGCAATCGGGAAGTCCCCGTACTCGAATACCAAGGCCGGACCATCGACCCGATGAAAATCGCATGGAGCAAAGTTAAGGCCGGCCAACCCTGCAACATTGCCGAAGCATATCAATCGGCAATCGATCATCACTAAATCACGAACCAGCTAATCACTAAATTACGTGGCAGTACCTTATTTACAAGTAGACAACCTGACCAAGTCCTTCGGCGACTTGGTTCTTTTTGAAAATATATCTTTTGGCATTGCCGAGGGGCAACGCGTCGGATTAATCGCCAAGAACGGCAGCGGAAAAACAACCTTACTGAATATCATCGCCGGAAAAGAAGGGTATGACAGCGGAAACATCGTCTTCCGCCGTGACCTTCGTGTGGATTATCTGGAACAAGACCCGCAGTATCCCGAAGAACTGACCGTTCTCGAAGCCTGTTTCCATCACGGCAACAGCACCGTCGAACTGATTAAAGAGTACGAACGATGTATGGAAACCGAAGGGCATCCGGGACTGGAAGACCTCTTGGCACGCATGGACCAGGAGAAAGCATGGGAATATGAGCAGAAAGCCAAGCAAATTCTGTCCCAACTGAAAATCCGTAACTTTGACCAGCGGGTGAAGCAGCTTTCCGGCGGACAGCTGAAACGTGTTGCCTTAGCCAACGCCTTGATCACCGAACCGGATTTGCTGATCCTCGATGAGCCTACCAACCATCTGGACCTGGACATGACCGAATGGTTGGAAGACTACCTGCGTCGCACCAACCTGAGCCTGCTGATGGTGACGCACGACCGTTATTTCCTCGACCGTGTCTGCTCGGAGATTATCGAAATTGACAATCAGCAGATTTATCAATATAAAGGTAACTACAGCTATTATCTGGAGAAACGTCAGGAACGCATCGAGGCTAAAAGCGTGGAAATAGAACGTGCCAACAATCTCTATCGTACGGAACTCGACTGGATGCGCCGGATGCCGCAGGCACGCGGACACAAAGCCCGATACCGTGAAGATGCCTTCTATGAACTGGAGAAGGTTGCCAAGCAACGTTTCAACAATGACAACGTAAAACTGGAAGTAAAGGCCTCTTATATCGGAAGCAAGATATTCGAAGCCGATCATCTGTTCAAGAGCTACGGAGACCTGAAGATTCTGGATGATTTTTCCTATATCTTTGCCCGTTACGAGAAGATGGGAATTGTAGGAAACAACGGAACGGGTAAATCTACTTTTATCAAAATATTGATGGGACAGGTCAAACCCGACAGCGGAACGGTGGATGTGGGCGAAACTGTCCGTTTCGGCTATTACTCGCAGGACGGTCTCCAGTTCGACGAACAAATGAAGGTGATTGATGTCGTGCAGGATATAGCCGAAGTGATCGAACTGGGGAATGGAAAGAGACTGACGGCTTCGCAATTCCTGCAGCATTTCCTGTTTACTCCCGAAACGCAGCATAGCTATGTCTATAAACTGAGTGGGGGAGAGCGCCGCCGCCTTTACCTGTGCACGGTGCTGATGCGCAATCCCAACTTCCTCGTGCTCGATGAGCCTACCAACGACCTGGACATCATCACTCTGAATGTGCTCGAAGAGTATCTGCAGAACTTCAAGGGCTGTGTCATAGTCGTTTCCCACGACCGCTACTTTATGGATAAGGTAGTAGACCATCTGATGGTATTCAACGGACAGGGAGATATCCGTGACTTCCCCGGAAACTATAGCGATTACCGTGACTGGAAAGAAGCCAAGGCACAGAAAGAAAAGGAAGCGGAAAAGCCGCAGGAAGAGAAGACCGCCCGTGTCCGTCTGAACGATAAGCGGAAAATGAGCTTCAAGGAAAAGCGTGAGTTCGAACAACTGGAAAAAGAAATAGCGGAACTGGAAGCGGAGAAGGCACAGATTGAAGAACTGCTTTGCAGCGGAATGCTTTCTGTAGACGAACTGACTGAAAAGTCGAAACGTCTGCCCGAAGTGAATGATCTGATTGACGAAAAGACCATGCGCTGGCTGGAACTGAGCGAGATAGAAGGCTGACATGAATCTGAACGGAAAGAAACTGTAATAACTGAAACAACCTGATAATAACCGAAATAACATAGACCGATATGACAAACCTGACCAATTACCATAGTCACTGCTTATATTGTGACGGACGAGCTAATATGGAAGATTTTATCCGTTTTGCCATTAGTGAAGGCTTTTCTTCTTATGGCATTTCTTCTCACGCTCCTCTGCCATTTTCTACAGCATGGACGATGGAGTGGGACCGGATGGATGATTACCTTTCCGAATTTGCTCGTCTGAAGGAGAAATATGCCGATAAAATAGAGCTTGCCATCGGACTCGAAATAGACTATCTGAATGAAGAGAGCCATCCCGCTATCCCTCGTTTTCAGGAATTGCCGCTCGATTATCGGATTGGTTCTGTGCACATGCTCTATTCTCCGCAGGGCAAAGTCGTGGATATCGATACCCCTGCCGATATATTCCGTCAATTGATAGATGCGCATTTTGAAGGTGATCTCGATTACGTTGTCCACCTTTATTATAAGAATCTGCTCCGTATGGTCGAGCTGGGAGGTTTTGATATCCTTGGTCATGCAGATAAGATGCACTATAATGCCTCTTGCTATCGTCCGGGATTATTGGACGAACCGTGGTATGATGCGTTGGTTCGCGATTATTTTGCAGAAATAGCCCGTCATGGATATATCGTTGAAATTAATACTAAGTCTTATCATGATTTGGGAACTTTCTATCCGAACGAACGCTATTTCCCTTTATTGAAAGAATTGGGTATTCGGGTACAGGTGAATAGTGATGCCCATTATCCGGAACGGATTAATAACAGTCGTGCCGAAGCATTGGCAGCCTTGAAGAAAGTCGGCTTTGACACAGTAGTGGAGTGGCACGGCGGACAGTGGAAAGATATGCCTCTGTTACAATAAAACAGAGCTTCTGTTTATAATAAATGCAGGCTCCGTCAACTGCTGACAGAGCCTGCATTTATCTATAACAGAGCCTCTGTTTCGATCCCCTATTCCGTCCTTTTGCAGGCATTCGATAACAGGAACTCATTCAAAGCTTCTTCATAATTCCCATGAATCATAATATGATGATTGCCTAGCGGGTTTTTCAGGAAATAATCCGCCGGAGTATTCATGCGGATACGCACCTGCGTGCGGCACATATTGATATAATTCGTATTCTCGGTTAGAGTTCCGGTAGACAGGTAATACTCATCCAGACATTCGCCTCCGCATTTTACGATAGTCACGTCACCTGTCGGCAGCAGTCCTTGAATGGCGATACCTTTCTCTGTCTCAAAATGATTGCGGATAATATATCTTTCCGTCTGTTTGAGTCCTATAGTGCAATGTGCCAGTATTAATTCATTGGTTCGCGTATTGATGGTGGATGGATTTGCCATGAATCCTTCTTTTCCTGTCAGCGCCTTAACTGCCAGAAGAGTGAAGATAGACTGGAGATCTCCCTCACAGCCTGCCATGATACCGTCATCATTCAGCAATGACAATGCCAGACAGCCGGTCGTATCAATTTGATCGATCAGTTTGAAGCAGCTTAATGTCAGCGCTTCCAGCTTCTCTTCTTCGCAAATTCTCTTGATGGCCCTGTATAATCGCATCGCTTTGATTAAATCCTCGGGAGTTCCCTCGCGGCAGGCAAGCGCCTGCGAAGCAACGGCGGCGCAGGACGCGCCTACCTGATCATCTGTGATTTGTTTAAAATGTTCATAAACCCTTTCCAGCGGAATATCTATATATTCGATTCCCCAACGGCGTTTTGCCAGAAGATAATCCACATTGCTGGCAACCAGCCACGAAGAAGGAGTACCGATGACTCCGATACGCTTGCCGAACAAAGAACGCTGCGCGCGGAAATTATTATATAGTATATGTACACGTTGAATAATAGACGGTAATTCTCCATGAAGAATTTCACTCTTCATTCCCCTTCCACGGAGCCATGTAGATATTTCCAATGCCGCAGCAAGTGAGTTCTGCATGCCATCGGCCAATAAAATGGCGGGGCGGGGAAGACGTTCGAAGTGCTGGATGACCAGTCTTTCCACACCTCCGGTAGCGATAAAAATGATTTTGAAATCATCACTGCCCAACTTATCCATATCTTGATAATCGATGAGTTTGACAGTGTAATATTTTTCAAGTTCACTCAGAATTGCTTCGTGCGAATTGCGCAGCGAGGCTTGTTTGTGAAGTATTGAAGCAAATGAGATAAGGTGTATGGTCATTATGATATTGTTTTAAGTTTTCCGTATTACAAATGTATAGCTTTCTTTTCATTTTTCCACTACGTTTTTACCCTTGATAAGGATTTTAAAGTTTTTATGTCTCTGTATTCAAATTATTGCGTACATTTGCAGTTCCAAATTAAAAAAGTAAATAGTAATTAGTAATTTGTAGTTAAAATTATGCCAACCATATCCATTCGCGGAAACGAGATGCCTGCATCTCCTATCAGAAAACTGGCTCCTTTGGCAGACGCTGCCAAGCAACGGGGAGTCCATGTGTTTCACCTGAATATCGGACAGCCTGACCTGCCCACTCCTCAGGCCGCGATTGACGCGATACGCAACATCGACCGTAAAGTGCTGGAATATAGCCCCAGTGCCGGAAACAGAAGCTATCGCGAGAAACTTGTGGGATATTATGCAAAGTTCAACATCAACCTGACGGCTGACGATATAATCATTACATCGGGGGGGTCGGAAGCGGTACTTTTTTCCTTCCTTTCCTGCCTGAATCCGGGAGATGAAATCATTGTTCCGGAACCTGCATACGCCAACTACATGGCATTTGCCATCTCTGCCGGAGCAAAGATCCGTACGATTGCAACGACCATTGAAGAAGGTTTCTCCCTGCCGAAAGTAGAGAAATTCGAAGAACTGATCAATGAACGTACCAAGGCTATCCTGATTTGTAATCCGAACAACCCGACCGGTTATCTGTATACACGTCGGGAAATGAATCAGATCCGTGACCTGGTGAAGAAGTACGACCTCTTCCTCTTCTCTGACGAAGTATATCGTGAATTTATTTATACCGGCTCTCCTTATATCTCTGCCTGTCATCTGGAAGGTATCGAGAATAATGTAGTGCTGATCGATTCAGTTTCCAAGCGTTATTCGGAGTGCGGAATCCGTATCGGTGCATTGATTACCAAGAACAAAGAGATACGTGACGCTGTTATGAAATTCTGTCAGGCTCGTCTGAGTCCTCCTTTGATCGGACAGATTGCCGCCGAGGCTTCTTTGGATGCTCCGGAGGAATATTCGCGTGAGACGTATGATGAATACGTAGAACGGCGTAAATGCTTAATTGATGGATTGAACCGTATTCCGGGCGTTTATTCTCCGATTCCGATGGGGGCTTTCTATACCGTAGCCAAACTCCCCGTAGACGACTCGGACAAGTTCTGTGCATGGTGTCTTTCTGACTTTGAATACGAAGGCCAGACCGTATTTATGGCACCGGCTTCCGGTTTCTATACTACTCCGGGCTCCGGCATCAATGAAGTGCGTATCGCCTACGTATTGAAGAAAGAAGATTTGACCCGTGCGCTTTTCATCCTGCAAAAGGCGTTGGAGGTGTATCCGGGAAGAACGGAATAGGAAATAAGTATTAAGTAATAGGTATTAAGTATTAACCGTAGACGCTGGTTGGCGTATGAGATATTATAAGATTGATAATATATCATAAGGTAATGACTTAATACTTAATATAACACTTAATACTTAATCTCTAAATAAGCTACGGCTAATACTTAATACCTATTACTTAATACTTAAAAGAATTGTCGTTATCTCTTTTTATAGCCCGTCGTATTTATCGCGAGAGCGATGGTGGAAAACAGGTTTCACGTCCTGCGGTCCTCATTGCTATGGCTGGTATTGCCATAGGGTTGGCTGTTATGATTATTGCGGTGGCGGTAGTCATAGGGTTTAAAAGTGAGGTAAGGAATAAAGTCATCGGGTTCGGGTCGCACATTCAGATAGCGAATCTGGATGCGGTCAATTCTTATGAGACTCATCCGATAGCGGTGGGGGACAGTATGATGACTGCTCTTTCCGGTTATCCCCAAGTAAGCCATGTGCAACGTTATTCTACCAAGCCGGGGATGATAAAAACGGATGATGCTTTTCAGGGAATGGTACTGAAAGGTGTCGGACCGGAGTTTGATCCGAGTTTTATGCAGGAGTATCTGGTGGAAGGGGAGATTCCTGCGTTCAGCGATTCGGCTTCGAGTAATCAGGTACTTATCTCCAAGGCGCTGGCTACCAAAATGAAGCTGAAGCTGGGAGATAAGATATATACCTATTATATTCAGGATAATATCCGTGCCCGGCGCTTGACGATTGCAGGCATTTATCAGACCAATTTCTCGGAGTATGATAATCTGTTTCTGCTGACTGACCTTTATTTGGTGAACCGTCTGAATGGCTGGGAACCGGAGCAGGTGAGCGGAGTGGAGCTGCAGGTGCGCGACTATGATAAACTGGAAGATATCACTTACGAGATAGCCGTTGATACGGATAGCCAGCGTGATAAGTTTGGAGGCGTGTATTATGTACGCAATATAGAGCAACTGAATCCCCAGATATTTGAATGGCTCAATCTGCTTGATCTGAATGTATGGGTAATCCTTTTCCTGATGATAGGAGTTGCCGGCTTTACCATGATTTCCGGTTTGCTGATTATTATCATAGAACGCACCAATATGATCGGAATACTGAAAGCGCTGGGAGCCGATAATTTTACGATTCGCAAGACTTTCCTTTGGTTTGCCGTCTTTCTCATCGGCAAGGGGATGCTTTGGGGCAATGCGATTGGACTGGCATTCTGTTTTATCCAGTCCCAATTCGGAATATTTAAGCTCGATCCGGAGAATTATTATGTTGATACGGTATCGGTTTCTTTCAATGTCTGGTTCTTCCTTTTGATCAATGCAGGTACGTTGCTGGCATCGGTTCTGATGCTGATCGGACCTTCTTACTTGATAACGAAGATCAATCCTGCAAGCTCCATGCGGTACGAGTAATCTTCTCTTTTTCTTTTCTTTTTTTGCTGCAAAAATAATTTAGACCGTAGCGTGATGTAGAGTGAATAATATGTCTATATTTGCGCCCGATTTACTTAATATCCTCTTGTAGGTTTAATTTTTAACCATTATGAATAATGTGTTAATTCTGTTGGATAATCCGGATGACTGGAAGCCGTATTGTGAGACGAAAAGTATCCTGACTGTTTCCGACTATCTGAAGAACAAGCCGGTTGAAAAAGACCGGAAGTTAGTTATTAATCTTAGCAATGATTACAGCTATAACTCCGAAGGGTATTACTGTTCGTTGCTTGCCCAGACGAGAGGACAACGGGTGATTCCCGATGTTGACATCATCAACAAACTGGAGACGGGGACAGGAATCCGCATGGACCGAAGTCTGCAGGCGTTGTGTTATCAATGGATTCAGAAGAACGGGATCAAAAGTGATATCTGGTATCTGAATATCTATTTCGGGAAATGCCGTGAGAAAGGGCTGGAAAGAGTGGCCCGCTTCATTTTCGAGAACTATCCCTGCCCTTTGTTGAGAGTCGCTCTGAACACTCATCCGAAGAATCAGATTGAAAGTATTCAGTTCTTGCCTTTGAACCGGTTGGATGATGAGGAACAGGACTTCTTTGCCAATACGCTGGATAACTTTAATAAGAAAATATGGCGTGCGCCTAAGTCGGCAAAAGCTCCGAGATATAGCTTGGCGGTACTGATCGATCCGAAAGAGAAATTTCCGCCCAGCAACAAAGGCGCTTTGCATAAACTCTCCGAGGTGGCCAAGAAGATGAATATCCACGTCGAAATGATTACAGAGGATGATGCCATGCGTCTGTTGGAATTTGATGCGCTGTTTATCCGGACAACGACATCGCTGAATCATTATACATTCCATTTGTCACAGTTGGCCGCCCAGAATGGGATGGTCGTCATTGATGATCCGTTGTCTATCATTCGGTGTACCAATAAGGTTTATCTGAAAGAACTTTTTGAGAAAGAAAGGATTCCGGCACCGAAGTCTACGTTGATTTTTCAGTCCAATGAGAACTCGTTCGAACAGATCAGTGAGCAGGTTGGTGCTCCTTTTATCTTGAAGATACCGGACGGTTCCTATTCCATTGGCATGAAAAAGGTGTCCAATGAAGAAGAACTGAAAACAAGTCTTGAACTTCTTTTCGAGAAGTCGGCTATCTTGTTGGCGCAGGCATTTACGCCTACGGAGTTTGACTGGCGTGTCGGTCTGCTGAACGGAGTACCTTTGTATGCCTGCAAGTATTATATGGCAAAAGGTCATTGGCAGATTTACTGCCATTATGATTCGGGCAGGAGCCGCTGCGGACTGGTGGATACGATTCCTATCTATCAGGTGCCGCGTGTGGTACTGGATACGGCGATAAAGGCTGCCAATCTCATTGGAAAAGGCTTGTATGGAGTGGATTTGAAGATGGTCGATGATAAGGCTTACGTGATTGAAATCAACGATAATCCGAGTATCGACCATGAACTGGAAGATGCGATTATCGGTGACGAAATGTATTACCGTCTGTTGAATCACTTTGAGCAGGCGCTGGAAATGAAACATTATTAATGATGGAACCAACGATACACCTCCGTCAGGCAAAAGCGGGAGACATTCCTGCCATTCTGGAGATAGAGCAGGAATGTTTTCAGGAAGATAGTTTTTCGAGAGAACAGTTTGTTTATCTGATCTGCCGTTCAAAGGGCACCTTTTATGTGGTGGTGGAACAGGAGCGGATAATCGCCTATGTCTCATTATTGTTTCATGCGGGAACTCGTTATCTGCGAATATATTCGATAGCCGTCCATCCGGACTGCAGAGGAAGGAAGCTGGGACAGTTGCTCATGGAGCGGACGATTGAGACAGCTCTTGACTGTAGGGCGGTAAAGATTACGCTCGAAGTAAAAGAGTCGAATACGCCTGCCATCAAGCTATATATGAAAAATGGCTTTATTCCCGTGGGAGTAAAGCCAAACTATTATCATGATGGTTCGGATGCGATTTATATGCAGCGGCACATGTAATCAGCAGTTGCCTATCTTCTCATAAAGTCTCCTTTCCTGCGTAAGGAGCGGTAAAGTTTGAATTTGAGCGACTGGATGGGCTGGAGGATATCGAAAACCGGCAGGGAGAAATAATATTTCCTGTCTCCGCCCATTTCTTTGGCTGTCCGATTAATGATGATTGCCTGTACGGTATAGCGGAACAGCCAGATCAGTAATGCAATTCCGGCAGCCAGCCAATGGTTGTTGAGGATGCCGAATACAAGACCCGCGATGCAGGCAGCGTAAAACAGCAGATGGGAGAAAGTCTCGAATCCTAACAAATAGCGCTGTACACCGTGATAAAAGCGTGCGGTTGCCATATAGCTTATCTTTTCTTCTTTCCATTCTTTGTAGCTGTATACCGGTTGTATCCGCATAGTTGCATTGATATCCGTTTCTACACGTGTGTTGGATGGGGTGGCTATCTGGTTGATGAATAAATCATCTTCCCCGCGTTGCAGGTTCAGATAAGTGGAATAGCCTTTTCTCTGGAAGAATAATTCTTTCCGGTAAGCCATATTGCGGCCGATGCCCATGTATGGCTTTCCTGCCAGTGCAAAGCATAAATAACGCAGAGACTGGAATAACGTGTCAAAGGCTACCCGTTTGTGCAGCCATCCTTTGGTCCGGTCGTAACCGCTGTATCCCAGTACTATCTGAGTCTGTGAAGTGAAGTTACGTGCCATTAGTCTGAGCCAGTCTTTGCTTGCAGGCATACAGTTTGTTTCTGTAAATACCAGCCAGTCGTGTTTGCTGGCCTTGATGCCCAATGTCAGGGCAAGTTTCTTATGACTGATGTAGCGTGCGCTGTCGGGAGTGAAGCTGTGGTAGAGGTGAGGATATTTCTCTTCCATAAATCCCAGTACATCCTCTGTCTCATCCGTAGAAGCATCGTTGATAACAATCACTTCGAACTGCGGATAGTCTTGTTCGAGAATGGCAGGTAAGATTTTACGTAGGTTATCAGCTTCGTTGCGTGCACAAAGAATCACGGAAAGCGGAGGCATCTCTTGTGTGAAGTGCACTGCTTCTTTGCGTACAGCCTTATTGTGGGCATGTATCCGATTGTACAAGCCGAAATAATAAATGAGCTGAATGATAAAAAGAATACCTGCCGCCGATAAAAGAATCAGTTCGACAGTATTGAATGTAAATGCTTCCATTGGATATAAGTGTCGTTTTTACGACTGCAAAAGTACGTATTTTTTTGGTAGCTCCGTCATCTCGCAGGAAGGTTATTTCGTAAATCCAGATATTCTTTCTTGAACATGTCGACGAATAGAAAGAATAATGAAAGCAGCAACGGACCGAAGATGACTCCCATAAATCCGAACAACGGCAAACCGATAACGACTCCGAATATCGTAATCAGCGGATGGGTATCCGCCATTTTCTTCTGCAGGATGAATCGGATCAGGTTATCCGACTGAGATATGACTATTCCACCGTATGCGGCGAGTCCGATAGCGTTGAACCAGTCTCCGGTTACGGCAAGATAGGCAGCTACGGGAAACCATATCAAGGCAGTTCCTACCATTGGAATGATGGTGGCGAAGCAGGTCAGGAATCCCAATACCAGGACATTGGGTGCTCCGAAGATAAGATACCCTATCATGGCGACCCCTCCTTGAATAATGGCTAACAGAGGTATGCCGATGGCATTGGAACGTACAATCATATTGATTTCGTGAATTACTTCCTGTGTATTCGCTTCATTGAACGGGAGAATGTCATTCACATAAGCTTCCATCTTTTTTCCTCCTATCAGCATAAAGTATAGTACGAATACCATGACAAACAGATTGATGGCAAGGCTGCTGATGCTTTCCATTATTATTTGTCCGATGCGGGGTAGGATGGAGACAATGAATGACAAGGTATCTTTTCCCAGCACATCATAACCCGTTTTTTCTTTGATAAACTCTGCCACCTGCTGCATCGGGGCAATGAATGTTTGCGGGTCCAGATTGATGTCCTGAAGTTGGTTTACCAGTAGCCAGATTGTCAGTCCAAGCGGAACCAAAAATACCATAACCGTCTCTGCCGTAATCAGCAATGCGGCAACACTGCGTTTCAGTTTCCACTTTTCTGTCAGGTGCGTCATTTGTGTGCGTACCAAAATATAAATAGTGAGTGCTCCCAGCAATCCTCCCAAAAAAGGAGTGATCTGACGGAAGATGATGATTCCCATAAATAGTATGATGACGATGAGGGAATATTTCCAGTATTGTTCTTTGATGCTCATATTATGTATTTAGATATTCTGCTTTATAAACAAAAGAACAGTGGAAAAAGTTTGAATGTCCGGTATGAGGTTTACGTATGTTGTTTTTAAGGGAGCTCAATATGAAAAACCGTTTTTCCGGCTCTGCTTTCTTTGATAGCCAAATGCCCTTCGTGGCGGCGGATAATTTCTTTGCACAGGCTCAGTCCGATGCCTGTACCTTCTGATTTAGTCGTAAAAAAGGGGATGAATACTTTGTCCATAATTTCGGGAGGAATACCGGGACCATTGTCGGTGATGTCTATGACTATATATTCGTCTTGTTCTGCTTGCAGGGAAAGCTCTCCATGCGGATGCCCCTCCAATGCCTGCATGGCGTTTTTCAACAGATTGAGAAACACTTGTGACAGTTGCTTTTCGTCTCCTTCGGTCATCATCGGTTCGGGGGAGCACCGGAGTGTAAAGGAGATATTGTTTTCTTGAAAATTGGTTTGAAGCAGTTCCTCCAGATTGTGTAATAAGTCGGATAGGGAAAAGAGACGCTTTTCGGGCTGCGGAAGATAGGACAGATGCCGGAAAGATTCGGTAAATTCCATCAGCCGTTCGCTTTGCGCCTGAATAATGTGAAGCCCGCGGATTCCTTTCTCGCTGATTTCCGGATAGGAAGCCAGTGTCTGAGACAGTGAGATAATGGGAGCGATCGTGTTCATGATCTCATGAGTCAGGACATGACTGAGTTTGCTCCATGATTCACTTTCGTTTTCGTTGAGCCGGTCGTCAATGTCTTGTATGGAAAGCAAGGTGATTGTTTCGTCTTGTAGTTTCATCTGACTTTGGGAGAGGCTGAGTCTTTTTCTGTTCTTCTCATTCTGCAGGATATTTTCCAGTTGGGAATATAGAGTCAGTGATTCGATGTTTAGTAAGGTCAACGCTGTGTTGTTGACGAAGATTATTTTCTTGGAGTTGTTCCAGGCTATGATTCCGTTGGGTACTTTCTCCAGCAGAGACCGGTAGAAATGTTCCTGTTTCTGGTAGTCCATTTTGGTTTGTGCCAATAGGGCGTTGATCCGGTTCAGTGAACGGTTCAGCTGTTGTTGCTCTTCGTTTATTCCTTGCTCGGGGTAGCTGAATGTATTATCTCTGTCCTCGATGGCATCAAAGAAAAGCCGGAGTTTCCGGTTGATGTTATTGAGATAAGTGACTATTCCGCCGATTTGAAACAAGGAGCAGATGATTAGTAACATACCGATGATGATGCCACGTTGGGAGATGATGAGCCACAGCCCTGTTCCCGAAGTTGCGAGGATGAGCAGGATACGAAGCAATATGGTCCAATAGATATGTCGACTGAATATCATCTTGTTCAGGGTTTGAATCGTTTCAGTTTATTATAGAGAGTTTGTCGGCTGATGCCTAATTGTTCGGCGGCGGCTGTCAGATTTCCATTGTTTTGGAGGATTGCTGTTTCGATGGCTTGCCGTTCTACTTCCTCCAGATTGGGGACGACACTTGCCGTCTGAGGTTTCCAGCTTTGCTTTACCAGAATATCTTTGGGGCGTATCACGTTGCCTTCGCATAAGATCACCGCTTTTTCGATGGCGTGTTGCAGTTCGCGGATATTGCCCGGCCAGTGATAGGAGCGTAGTTTCTCAATCGTTTGCTCGTGCATCCGTATGTCCGGCCGTTGATATTTGGAAGTAAAACGACGGAGGAAAGTATCTATGAATAATAGGATATCGTCTCCCCGTTCCCTTAAAGGAGGGATTTCCAGATGAATGGTGTTGATACGGTAGAACAAATCTTCCCGAAACAGTCCTTGCTTTACCATTTCCGGAATATCTTTATTGGTAGCAGAGATCAGCCGGATATCAACGGGAATCACTTTGTTACTTCCGATTCGGGTGACATTCCGGTTCTGTAGTACAGTCAATAGTTTGGCTTGCAGTGCAATGGAAAGGTTTCCGATTTCGTCCATAAAGAGGGAACTGCCGTTGGCCGCTTCGAATTTTCCCGGGCGACTTTCGTATGCGTCGGTAAACGCTCCGCGTTCGTGTCCGAACAGTTCACTTTCGAAGAGTGATTCACTGATAGCGCCCATATCAATGCCAAGCATTTGACGGGAATTTCGGGGAGATAAACGATGTATCTCTTTGGCTAACATCTCTTTTCCTGTTCCGTTCTCTCCTGTGATCAGGATGTTGGCGTCGGTTTTGGCTACTTTCGTGACCACTTTAATCAACTGGAGCATTGCGGGAGAGTGGCCGATCAACATTTCCGGTTTGCTCGGTTTCTCGGTATCCCCCTGTTTGCCGGTTGCCTTTGAAGCGCTTTTGGCTTTGCTGTTGTTACTTTTATAAGCCTCCTTTATCTTCCGAATCAGAATCTGATTATCCCAAGGTTTGAGTAAAAAATCAGTAGCCCCGTTTTTTAGTGCTTTTACCGCCAATTCAACGTCTCCGTAAGCAGTCAGCATAACCACCGGCAAAGATGGGCGGATTTCGTGGATTTGTTTTAACCAGTACAGCCCTTCATTGCCATTGTTTATGCCGGCAGAGAAATTCATGTCAAGGATAACGACGTCGATAGAGGTGGTAGTCAGTAACGTGGTGATTTGATTGGGATTGGCGGCGGTGCGAACTGTACCGAACTCATTCTCGAGCAATAACTCCAGTGAAGCTAGCACGCTTTTATTATCATCTACTATTAAAATAGTTCCGTTTTCCATATCTAAGATTGGGGGTAGCTATCAGGTTGAACCATGCTTTAAGTTTGGGGGTAAAGATATTCGTTTTTGCTTTCCTCTGCAAGCGAGTGTCCAATAATTAGACGTTTTCGGGCATATTTACTGCAAGGCTTACTTAAATTCCCGAAAATTGCTCCCGAAGAATATGAAATAATGGATAACGTCCAAAAGTTGGACGTTGCGGTGTGTAATAATTGGACGGATGCAATGCAATCGTATTGGTCATTTGGTTAATAATCAATTACTTAAAAATTGTGGCTTCCTATTTGCCTTCTAATCATCGTAACACACAATCGCATATATTATAAAGAATGAAAAACTTTTTCTTTTTGTCCTTATTCTTATTGCCGCATTTTGTGCAGGCCCAGTCCGGCATGACTTTGGATGAGTGCATTCGTCTGGCATGGAAGCAGAATCCTTCTGTGCGGAACAGTGTGATAGATATAAAGGAGGCACGGGCAGATTATATGGCTGCTGTCGGTGCTTTTCTTCCCCGTGCAGCGGTTAATGCAGAAACAGGGAAACGCTTCGGGCGTTCTATCGATCCGGATACGAACGGATATACCAACGAAACTTTTGAAGAAGGGACTGTGGGGCTTGATATGACTCTTTCTCTTTTTGAAGGCTTTTCACGCATTCATCAGGTACGCTTCCGGAAGATGAATAAGGAACGTAGCGAATGGGCATTGAAAAATAGGCAGAATGAACTGGCATATCAAGTGACGGATGCTTATTATAAACTGATTCTGGAGAGAAAACTGCTGAATCTTGCTTTAGAACAAAGCCGGTTGAGTGAGCGGTATCTGAAACAAACCGAAGCCTTTGTTGAGTTGGGATTGAAATCCGCTTCCGATTTGCAGGAAGTCAAGGCCCGCAGAGAAGGGGATATCTATCGTTATAAATCTCGTGAGAATACTTGCCGGTTGGCCTTATTGCATCTGGAACAGCTAATGAATTTCCAACCCGGTGATACACTCGTTATTCAGGATACTATTGTGGAAGCGAATCAGTTGCCCTTGCTTTCTGTTCCGTCTACGGAAACACTTTATGCCCAATCACTGGAAATACTTCCCGTCATGCGTATGATTGATTTGAAACGAAAGGCTGCCCGTAAAGAGTATGCGATGGCTGGCGGAACTTTTTCTCCTTCTGTCTATGCCCGCTTTACGGTTGGTTCCAATTTTTACAATACAGTTTTTTCTGCCAGACAGTTGCGGGACAATATAGGAAAATATGTCGGCATCGGTATTTCGTTTCCTTTGCTGAGCGGATTGGAACGTCTGACTCATCAACGGAAGCAGAAACTAAACCTGTATCGCTTGAAGAATGAAGAAGAACTGGAAAAGCAACAGCTATATACCGATATAGAGCAAACACTTCTTTCCCTACATGCCGGATTTAGTGAACATCAACAGGCATTGCAACAGCTTGAAGCAGAAGCTCTCGTACTGAAAGAGTCTGAACGTAAATGGGAGGAAGGGCTCATTTCCGTCTTTCAGCTGATGGAAGCCCGTAACCGTTTTATCTCCGCCAAGGCAGAACTGGTTCGTGTACGCCTGCAAGTGGAAATGATGAGGAAACTGGAGAAATACTATCGGGAGGGGACTTTCCTGTAAAACGGAGTCTGTGCCATCGGAACAATCATTTAATAACAACCCTATTTTGAATATACCTTTATGGATACACCTGTTGAACGCAAACCCGGCATAAATCGCAAACACCTTTATACGATCGGTGGTGTGGCGCTGGGAATCGCTGTCATTTTATATTTTATTTTTAGAGATACGGCTTCCTCCATGACAGTTGAGAAAGACCGTCTCACGATTGCTACCGTCAAGCAAGCGGAGTTCAATGATTATATCCGTGTGATCGGGCAAGTGATGCCCAGCCGGATTATCTATATGGATGCCATAGAAGGCGGTCGTGTGGAAGAACGTTTGAAAGAAGAAGGAGCTATGGTGAAAGCGGGCGATGTGATTCTGCGTCTCAGCAACCCGTTGCTGAATATCGGAATCATGCAGAGTGAGGCAGACCTTGCCTATCAGGAAAATGAATTGCGCAATACCCGCATCAGTATGGAGCAGGAGCGTCTGCAACTGAAACAGGAACGCATAGGCTTGAATAAAGAACTTACATTGAAAAAACGCCGTTATGAACAATACAGACGTTTGGTGGAGGAGCAACTGATTGCCCGCGAGGATTTTCGTCAGGCAGAGGAGGAGTATGAAGCTGCCAAAGAACAACTGGCGGTCATTGACGAACGTATCCGTCAGGATAATATTTTCCGTGAAAGCCAGATCAGCAGTCTGGACGAGAACATACGCAACATGAAACGCAGTCTTACGTTGGTCCGTGAGCGCTTGGAAAACCTGAAGATTAAAGCTCCGATTGACGGACAGGTAGGAAACTTGAATGCGCAGGTCGGACAGTCCATTTCCGCAGGAGAACATATCGGCCAGATTATTACTCCGGACCTCAAAGTACAGGCACAGATAGACGAGCATTATGTGGAGCGTGTACTTCCCGGACTTCCTGCCGACTTTACCCGTGACGGAGGAACCTATAAACTGGAAGTAACCAAACCTTATCCGGAAGTGAAAGAAGGGCAGTTCCGTACTGACCTGGCTTTCATTTCGGAGCGGCCGGAGAATATACGTGCCGGACAAACTTATCATATCAACCTTCAGTTAGGAGACCCGGCACAAGCGATCCTTGTTCCCCGTGGCGGATTCTTTCAAATTACCGGAGGGCGGTGGATGTATATTGTCGATGAAAGTGGTAAATTTGCCACGCGGCGTCCTGTGAAGATCGGGCGCCAGAATCCACAGTATTATGAGGTGACGGAAGGTTTGTCTTCGGGTGAGAAAGTAATCATATCCGGTTATGAGTTGTTCGGAGACAATGAGAAACTAATACTAAAATAAATAAAAAGAATCACCATGATTAAAACAGAAAAACTGTCTATGCTTTTCACTACGGAAGAGGTGCAGACGAAAGCATTGAACGAAGTCACCTTACACGTAGAACAAGGAGAATTTGTTGCTATAATGGGACCTTCCGGATGCGGCAAGTCAACGTTGCTGAATATTCTGGGCACGTTGGATTCTCCCACTTCCGGCTCTTATTTCTTTGAAGGGAAACAGGTGGATAAAATGAACGAGAACCAGCTGACTGCCCTTCGGAAGAATAATCTGGGCTTTATCTTCCAGAGTTTCAACCTGATTGACGAACTGACGGTATACGAAAATGTGGAACTCCCGCTTGTCTATATGGGGATTAAGACTGCCCAACGCAAAGAGAAAGTGAACAAAGTGCTGGAGAAAGTAAATCTGCTACATCGTGCCAACCATTATCCTCAACAGTTGTCGGGCGGACAACAGCAACGTGTGGCCATTGCCCGTGCGGTAGTGACGGACTGTAAGTTGTTGCTGGCTGACGAACCGACCGGAAATCTGGATTCGGTGAATGGCGTGGAAGTGATGGAGCTGTTGAGCGAACTGAACCGCCAGGGGACTACGATTATCATTGTCACCCACTCTCAAAGGGATGCGACGTATGCGCATCGGATTATCCGGTTGTTGGACGGACAGATTGTATCCGAAAACATCAACCGTCCGTTAGAAAAAAGTACGTCCTCTAAAAACGAAGCTGTATGATAGGAAATTATTGGAATAGTGCCTATCGGAATCTGATGAAGCGGAAGAAGTTCAGCTTCATTAATGTGTTTGGACTGGCGATCGGCATGGCATCGGCGTTACTGATTCTGACGTATGTAACTTTTGAGTTCAGTTTTGACAAGATGCACACGAAATATCCCCATATTTACCGTGTGCAAAGTACATTCCGCGAAGGGGAGGTGCTGACCGATAACTGGGCAAGCAGCTCTTTCGGATACGGCTCGGCAATGAAAGAGAATCTTGCGGGAATTGAAGATTATACCCGAATCGGCTCTCTGCTCCAACCTGAACAGATTGTGAAGTATGGTGAGTTGACACTGCGGGAAAACCAGATAGCTTATGCCGATCCGGGCTTTTTCCGTCTTTTCGATTTCGAGCTTTTGAAAGGTGATAAAAAGACCAGCCTTTCGATGCCGGGACAAGTCGTAATCACCGAGCGCATTGCCCGCAAATATTTCAAAGAGGAAGACCCTATCGGAAAGATTCTTATCTTTACCGGTCCCTATTATAAGATATCGTGTGAAGTGACCGGAGTCATGGAGGAAATGCCTTCCAATTCCCATATACATTATAACTTCCTGATTTCGTATACATCTCTGCCCAAGTTTATACATGAATACTGGTATAAGCATGAAGCATATACGTATGTTCTGCTCGATTCGCCGGAGAGGGAAGCGGAAATAGAAAGAGAGTTTCCCGTCATGGCGGAAAAGTACAAGACGGAGGAAGCGTTGAAAAACAAAACATGGGGAGTCGATTTGGTTCCTCTGGCAGATATACATCTCACTCCGCAATTGGGTTATGAAATGGAGACAAAAGGAAATCGTTCTGCCATGATTGCACTTGTCTTTGCAGCCATTGCCATTCTGGCTATTGCCTGGATAAACTATATCAATCTGACAGTAGCCCGTTCGATGGAGCGTGCCAGGGAAGTCGGAGTGCGTCGGGTAGTGGGTGCTTTCCGCAAGCAGTTGATTCATCAGTTCCTGTTCGAAGCGCTGGTTATGAATCTGATTGCTTTTATATTGGCGGTAGGACTGATAGAGCTGATTCTTCCGTACTTTAATCAACTGGTGGGACGTACGGTCACTTTCTCCGTTTGGCTGATGGATTATTGGTGGATGCTGCTGGTTCTTGTTTTTATCGCAGGGATATTCCTTTCCGGATATTATCCGGCATTGGCTTTGCTGAACCGTAAACCGATTACCCTGTTGAAAGGAAAGTTTTTGCATAGCAAGTCCGGAGAACGGACTCGTCAGGTGTTGGTTATCATTCAATATACGGCCTCTATGATACTGCTTTGTGGAACATTGATCGTGTTTGCACAGCTGAATTTTATGCGCAGCCAATCATTAGGGGTGAAAACCGACCAGACATTAGTCATTAAATTTCCCGGACGTACAGACGGGCTGAATGTGAAGCTGGAAGCGATGAAGAAAGCGATAATGCGGTTGCCACTGGTGCATAGTGTCGCAGCTTCCGGTGCTGTGCCGGGCGAGGAGGTGGCTACTTTCCTTTCCAATCGCCGTACCAATGACGCTTTGAAGCAGAATCGGCTTTATGAGATGCTGGCCTGCGATCCGGATTATATAGAGGCATATGGTTTGCAAGTGATAGCCGGACGGGGCTTTTCAGAAGAGTACGGAGACGATGTAGATAAACTGGTGATTAATGAGACGGCCGTACGCAATCTGGGCTTTGCTTCCAATGATGAGGCGATAGGAGAGTTGGTAACAGTAGAATGTACCGATGCTCCGATGCAGATTATCGGAGTGGTCAAAGATTATCATCAGCAGGCGTTGAGTAAGAATTATACTCCTATTATGCTGATTCATAAAGATAAGATAGACTGGTTGCCACAACGCTATATTTCTATCGTAATGACTTCCGGCAATCCCCGCGAACTGGTATCGCAGGTACAGGAAATATGGAATCGGTACTTTGCTGATTCCAGTTTCGATTATTTTTTCCTCGATCAGTTCTTCGACCATCAGTATCGTCAGGATGAAGTATTCGGGGTGATGATAGGTTCTTTCACCGGATTAGCGATATTCATATCCTGTCTGGGACTTTGGGTATTGGTGATGTTTTCCTGTTCCACCCGTACGAAAGAGATGGGTATACGTAAAGTCTTGGGAGCTTCCCGCTGGAATCTTTTCTATCAGTTGGTCAAAGGATTTTTCCTGCTGATTCTGATAGCGGTTGTGATTGCTCTTCCGGTAGCCTGGTTCAGTATGAACGCCTGGTTGAGTCATTATGCTTTCCGGACGGATTTAGAAGCCTGGTTCTTTATTGTGCCCGTATTGTTGATGTTGTTCATTTCATTCGTGACGGTGGCCTTTCAGACAATGAAAATAATAATGAGCAAACCTGCTCGTTCGTTAAGATATGAATAGTTTTTAGATCACTCCTTCGGGTATTCGTTAATATCCGGAGGAATTATGTTAAATGTTAACGAGTCTGCTACTTCTATTAAACCATGTTATAAGATGCTCCGCTTTGCTCCGGAAATTTGGAGATATGCAGAAAGTCCGTATCTTTGTAGTGTGTTTTTCATAGTATTAGATTTAAGGTTAACAAAAAGATTGGCTGTCTGGGATAGATAGCCTTTTTTTATGCCCTTTTTTTCGTATATTTGAGGGACATAAAACCAGAATGAATATTAGAGAACAATCTTATTAATTCTGTTACTTTCTGTTGCGGCAATATCGTCATTTGCCCAGACAAATACTTATCGGGAATGTACAAGTCAGAATTTTAAAATAATCTCATATACACGGGAGCTTTCTCCCCAAGGATGCCAGCAATCTCCGATATATGTGAAGCCCAAGCGTTCGTAATACGAAGTATGACTGGTGCTTAAATATAATTTCGAGAATCCGAATTTCAGTGTATCCTTCTTGGCTTGTTCTATTAAAAGATTGGCGTAATGATTTCCCCTATACTTTTCTTCAATGAATAAGGCAACCAGCCAAGGATATAAATCCGCGCGAGAGTTAAAATCGTTGCTGGTAAGTCCCGCACATCCTATTATTTCATCACCATTCATTAAAAGGTACCATTGAGGAATGGGATTTTCGGCATTCAGAGAATGTCTGAAACAATTGTCATACACCATTTTCGTGTTCTCGTTACCCCACTTGCTTTGGAAATAGGCGATAGCTCTTTCCAGATACTGAGGTGAGTCTCTGAGTGAAACTAGATTCATACGTTTATTGTATTGTTTATATTTAATATTGCCAAAGTTATAAAAGTATTTTTGAAAACCAATAGGTTGCCTGTTTTATCTGACTAATTCTGTATATTTGCAAGTATGTCCTGCTTATTAAATAACATCATAATATATATATGGAGAATAAAGAATTGCGTGAAAGAATGCTTTCGGGAAAAATGTATAATGACTTGTCTGTAGAACTGGTTCAAAGAAGAGAACAGGCTGTTTTCCTGACCAATGATTATAATTCCACTTATGGAAAGCCTAAAGAAGTTCGGGAGGCATTGTTACGTAAACTATTGAGGTGTATTGGCAGTAGTGTTCATTTTGAACCGAATTTCCGGTGTGAGTTTGGATTCAATATCAGTATTGGCAATAATTTCTTCGCCAATTTTGATTGCATCATGTTGGACGGAAATCTCATTACGATAGGCGACAATGTATTATTAGGGCCCCGTGTCGGTTTATATACGGCCAATCATGCGCTCGATCCGCAGGAACGTCTTATGGGCGGGTGCTATGCCCATCCGATTGTCATTGAAGATAATGTATGGGTAGGTGCCGGCGTTCATATAATGGGTGGTGTCACTGTCGGGAGAAATTCAGTAATCGGTGCGGGCAGTGTGGTGACAAAGAGCATTCCGGAGAATGTAATTGCCGCAGGTGTTCCCTGTAAAGTTATTCGGGAAATAACCGATGAAGACAAGACCGGTTTTCTGCCTTAGTGTTTTACGGATGAACTAGCTCGCTACTTACTGAAATTTAAGGATCGTTTCACAATCCTTTGTCCCGCAATATGCGAAAGATTATTCGTCTGACAACTGTTGAACTTTCGTCTGACAGTTGTTAGACGAAAAAGAAACAGCTGTCAGACGAAAGTTCAACAGTTGTCAGACGAATACTTTTATGTAATTTCAATACTAGAGTTTAGCAAAGTCGTCCATAAGTTTCCTTGATTTTGTCCTAACTATATTCCTTTTGTTTATTGCTGATTACCATAATTTGCAATCTATCCATTCCAGTTTGTCGAATAGCCATAATTCAAAAAAGAACAAGATAAATGGGAGGATAATGATGAAGGTCATAGTCACTCCACTACTTTTCGAGTGTCGGTAATGATTGATAATAGCTTTTTTTCTGTCTTTACGGTAACGAAAAAATATGAAAATGTAAGGCAATAAAAGAATCAGTACTTGATAAAATATGACCGCATTGTCTCCAAAGTGATGGGTTACACTCGTGAATCCAAATGCCGGAAAAGCTACGATCATTATCCAATACTCCAGTAAAATGAATGCACCGGAGCATCTGAAGGCTTTCTTGCTCCATTGTTCACCCTTAAAATACAGATAATCGAAGAAATAATATCTGTATTTGGGAGGATGTAATCTTTGTTTTACGCGTTCGAAATAATTATCTGTTTTATTCGTACCTTTTTTCATTTAATTGATTAATAGGAATTACATATTACAACTTACTTGACGTATTTAGTAAGTCTCTCTGTTTAAAAAAGAATTGAGCCATTTTTGAGAGAATTTTTCTTGCTCACGAGTATTCGGAAATTCTTGAATCTCTGCATAATCAAATATCGTTGCGATATCTTTTTTTAATGCAGGTTTTCCAAGAGTCAGGATATATACCTTATTGGAGGTACTCATCATTCCCGATTGATGAACATTTATTATTATGGGGTGTATACCTTATTTATATCATACTTTTCCATACATTTGTTTGTTTTGGATCACTGATAATGGCTAAGCGGGGAACGCTGTAAGCGTTATCCTGCTTCGTTAGTAATTTTTTTCTGTTGTGAATTATTAAGACGTTGAACTAACATCTTCTTGAACTCTGTACTATTACATTCATTTATAAGTTCTCTATATTCAAGAGATTTTATTTCTGAATACACAGACTCTATTAAATGTAGTAATGTCCATTCTATCCCATATAAAGCAGTCGGCGGAAAGAGCTTGATTAAAATATGTGCTTCATCCAAAGTGACAGGTTTAACTATCTTGCCTAATAAGTCTGCATATTCATCAACTAATGCAGCCGTTATTCGTTCATCTGCTTCATCGGGCATTGCACCCATTAAAGCTAATTGTTCAACTTCTTTTCTCATAACAATGTTGTTACTAATGAATAAATAATCACACTCGACGAGTAGAGGTTATTTCAGTAACCGATACTATAAGGCGAGGTTACTGAATTCTATTTTCTAATTCGATATATGCTACTGACAAAGTTATGAAACTATTAATGAAAAACAATCTAGCGTCCATTTTATTTTATTTACATGACAGACATTGTGATAATATGTATATATTAGCCATTCACTGAAAAAATGACCTTTTCTTAAAAAGAGGATATTTACACAGGCACTAAAGACCGTAATTACATATCACTTATCAAGGAGAATAGAATATCTCCGTCATTTGTAAATACGAAATTCTATCTTTATGTAATTGGAAGTGTTCTTAGAGTAAAATGGTAACCATTTCCTGTTAATACTTATCATTTAGATGGATTAATTAAGGAAGGTACTCCGTTCTGTCATTTTCTATTTTATCGGTATTTATGATGAACTAGAGAAAAAACGAGCAAAACCAGCCTTTTTATAACTTCCTCACTGATGAAAAACAAGTTCATCAGTAAGGAACGGAGCGTTGGTTTTAAAGGAACACCCCGTTCCTTTAAAACCAAAGAGTACTGAATGACTAAAAAAAGATGCATATTTCACGCAGTATTATGCAGGATGAACCCGTATTCTTGCATATTATTGCACTAATTTATGCAGGATATGCTGTCGTTCATGACTTTTTGAGCAAATTCCTATTGATATAATATTAAATTTGGAATATTTAGACTGAAAGGACATTTATCTTACCAATTCCACATCTTGTCTACAAATGAGGCGTGTTCGTCTCATTTGAAAAACCGGCAATGCAGTATCCCTTATCTTCGTGTCGAAATAAAAAACAGAATAAGTCATGAAGATGAATAAAACTATGTTGTTAGGGGAAGTAGCAAACCGTTCGGGGATTCCGGCAGATGAATGCGGAGTAGTACTTAAAACTTTTGAAAGAGTCCTTTGCGAAGAACTCACACGGAAACTGTATCGTTATGGAGGATGGATATTGCTGTTGATCGGTTTGTTTGTATCAGCTTTTGCTTTCGGGCAAACATCGGAGCGGAAAGGGCGTCCGGTCCAGACCATTCGTGGGATGGTTGTTGACGGAGATTCCAAATATCCTATACCGTATGCGACAATTAGATTGTCAGATAAAGAGGGGATGGGGACGACAACCGACAGTTTGGGACGTTTCACCATTCCGCAGGTTCCCGTCGGGAGACATACGGTAGAGGCAGCGTTCATGGGATATGAACCCGGCATTTTCAGAGAAATACTGGTGACTTCCGCCAAAGAAGTCTATTTGGAAATACCTTTGAAAGAAAGCGTCAACGAACTGAGTGAAGTAGTGGTCCGTGCGCGGACGAACAAAGAAGAAGCGATGAATAAGATGGCAACTACCGGAGCACGTATGCTGAGCGTGGAGGAAGCGAGCCGTTATGCAGGCGGATTCGACGACCCTGCACGTCTGGTATCCGCTTTTGCCGGAGTGGCGCCCAGCGTCTCTTCGAATGGAATTTCGATTCATGGCAATGCACCCCATCTGTTGCAATGGAGGCTGGAGGATGTAGAAATCCCGAATCCGAATCACTTTGCGGATATTGCCACATTGGGTGGAGGAATCCTTTCTTCCCTTAGCTCACAGGTACTCGGAAATTCCGATTTCTTCACCGGAGCTTTTCCGGCTGAATATGGAAATGCAGTGTCCGGCGTGTTCGACATGAAGCTGCGCAACGGTAACAATCAAAAGAACGAAAACACGATTCAAGTGGGAATCATGGGAATTGACGTTGCTTCCGAAGGTCCTTTGAGCAAGAAGCATAAAGCCTCGTATATCTTCAATTATCGTTACTCTACCACAGGACTACTGAATCTTGACGGCGGAACGATGGACTATCAGGACCTGAACTTCAAACTAAACTTTCCCACAAAGATGGCCGGGACTTTCTCGGTATGGGGAACCAGTCTGATAGACAAATTTAAGAGTGACATGGAGAGGAACCCTGAGAAATGGGAATATCTGGGCGACCGCAGCGAATCACGTGACAAGCAGTATATGGCCGCCGGAGGTATCAGTCACCGTTACTTTTTCAATAGTGACGCATCGCTGAAAACAACCGTTGCCGCTACCTACTCGCAGTTGGACGGAGGCGCTTCCATGTTCAATCATGCGTTGGAATCGACTCCTTATATGGACCTTGAATCAAGGCATACCAACCTGATACTGACCAGCACCTTCAACCGTAAATTCAGCAACCGCTTTACCAATAAGACAGGATTCACTTATACTGCCATGTTTTATGACATGAACCTTGCCATAGCTCCATACGAAGCTCAGCTGCTGGAAACGGTATCGAAGGGAGATGGCAATACGAGTCTGATTTCTGCTTACAATAGCTCTTCTGTCGGACTGAGTGACCGTTGGACTCTCAACGCCGGTATCTACGGACAATACCTGACGCTGAATAATAAATGGTCTGTCGAACCCCGTGCCGGACTGAAATGGCAGGCTACCCCGAAAGCGACCTTTGCTTTAGCTTACGGCATATACAGCCGGATGGAGAAAATGGACGTCTACTTTGTGAAAACGAAGAGTACGGGAAATCAATCCGTCAACAAGAACCTCGACTTCACCAAGGCGCAGCACATCATGCTGTCTTTCGGCTATAAGATTTCGGACCGCATGAATCTGAAAATAGAACCATATGTACAGTTCCTGCACGATGTACCGGTAATGGCGGATAGTTCCTATTCCGTACTCAACCGCTCCGACTTTTATGTAGAAGATGCGCTTGTCAACAAAGGAAGAGGCCGGAATATCGGGATTGACATAACCCTCGAACGCTTCCTGGAAAAAGGACTTTATTACATGATCTCCGGTTCGTTGTTCGACTCCCGTTACCGTGGCGGAGACGGTGTATGGTACAACACGAAGTTCAACCGCAACTATGTCATCAACGGACTGATCGGCAAAGAATGGATGCTGGGACGCAACAAACAGAATATTCTTAGCATCAACCTGAAACTGACCTTGCAGGGCGGCGACCGCTATTCCCCGATTGATATGGAAGCAACCATGAAGCATCCGGACAAGGAAGTGCAGTACGACGAAAGGAAGGCATTCTCCAAACAGTATTCGCCCATGTTTATCGGCAATTATACCGTCAGCTATCGCATCAACAAGAAAAAAGTATCTCACGAATTTGCTGTGAAGGGCTTGAACTTTATGGGCACGAAAGAGCACTACGGACATGAGTATAACGTGAAAACCGGAAAGATAGACGCAACCGACGGCTCTACCGTTCTGACTAATGTGAGTTATAAGCTTGAATTTTAGATATCCGGTATAGAGACCTTAACGGAAAATGTTTTATCTTCGTACCCGATGAAGCATATGGCAACTGAAACAACTGCAGCAGGCAACGAATCGGCCTTTTTATATAGATTGCTCGTAAGTCCGGCATTCCGATGGATGCGGTATCTGATACTTGTCATGGTGTTGGGCACTATCTCCTTCAATCAGGTATTCATCATTTTTATGGACTATCGGGATATATTGGGCGGATGGATTTATGTGTTCACATTTATATATATGCTCACATACATTGGCGTTACCTGCCTGAACCTTTTCTGGTTATTCCCGAAATATTTGTTGAAAAGGCATTATATGACTTATCTGTCAGTGCTGTCTGTGGCGATGGTCATTGCGCTGCTGATACAGATGGTCATAGAATACCTTGCTTACTCCCATTGGCCGCAGCTTCATGCGCGGGGATCGTATTTTTCGGTTCCCATGCTGATGGACTACATTTCTTCTTTTATGCTGTCAACGCTTTGCATGATAGGAGGAACGATGACTTTGCTTCTGAAAGAATGGATGATTGAGAATCAGCGTGTTTCACAGATGGAAAAGGCGCACGTACTGTCCGAAGTGGAACAACTCAAAGAACAGGTCAGCCCCGAACTTCTTTTCAAAACGTTGCATCATTCGGGTGAACTAACATTGACCGAGCCGGAAAAGGCCTCGAAGATGTTGATGAAGCTGAGTCAGTTACTGCGCTATCAGTTATATGATTGCAGCCGGCAAAAAGTATTGCTCAGTAGTGAAATCGCTTTCCTGACCAACTATCTGACATTGGAGCAAAGCTCCCTTCCGCAATTCCGCTATCAGTTTACTTCGGAAGGGGAGGTAAACAGGATGCTGGTTCCTCCTCTGCTCTTCATTCCTTTTGTGCAGCATATCATGGAGTTGACGCACGAACAGCAAATCTTGCTTCCTGTCTCTCTGGACATTCATCTGAAAGCGGAGAAGGCTACGATTGTATTCACTTGTATGTGTCCGCAACTTAATCTCTCCGTAAACAGGGGGCTGGAACGGATCAGACAAAGGCTGGACTTATTGTATGGCGACCGTTACGGACTATCTTTGACTACGGAATGTATAAGACTGGAACTGAATGGAGGGGAACAATGAGAATAAGTACAAACGATAAAAATACACTCGACAGGAATCCCGGTGACGGAACCATGAACGGCAAAAGTGTCACCGCTTTTCTGCTGAGTCCTCATTGCAGGATATACAGACATATCCTCTTGCAGGTGGCTGTTCTGCTGATTACAATCAATGTTTTTTGGTACGAGCCTTTGCAGGTGGTCTCTCTCTTGAAACGCTTTGGAGGCTGTCTGGTCTATTTCTTGTCTATGAATGCGGTGATATATACCAATCTGTACGTCCTGGTTCCTTCTTTTCTGCTAAAGAACCGTTTGGGTGGTTATGTTCTGGCTGCGATAGTTACCAACTTAGTGGTCATCCTTTTCCTTTCAGTTACGCAGGGAATGCTTTTTGAAGTTATTTTGCCTGTCAGGAATCCCGATGGATTTGCCACTTTCATCAACACCTTTTCGGGGATACTCACTATGGGTTTTGTCACCGCAGGTTCGGCAGCTATTTCATTGTTCACTCATTGGCTGCGTCATAATCTGCGCATTGATCAGCTGGAATCTACCACTTTGCAATCGGAGTTGAAGTTCCTTAAGAGCCAGATTAACCCGCACTTTCTGTTCAATATGCTGAATAACGCCAATGTACTGATAAAGCGGAATCCGGAAGAGGCTTCCAAAGTTCTTTTCAAACTGGAAGATTTGCTGCGGTATCAGATTAATGACAGTTCGCGCGAAAGGGTTGCTTTAGCCTCGGATATCCGTTTTCTGAACGACTATCTGAATCTGGAAAAGATACGCCGGGATCATTTTCAGTTTACAATGGAGCAGGAAGGGGACATTGGCTCCATCTGGATTCAGCCGTTATTGTTTATCCCGTTTGTGGAGAACGCGGTGAAGCATAGTTTTGATAGCGAGCATCCTTCGTATGTACATCTTTCTTTTAAGGTAGAAGAGAACCGGTTGGAGTTCCGTTGTGAAAATACGATGCCGGCGGTTGCTGTCAGCAACAAGGTAGGAGGAATCGGACTTGCGAATATTCAGCGTAGATTAGGATTGTTATATCCCGACCGTTATGAATTGGAGCAGATAGAGAATGAAAATCGGTATATGGTAACTTTATGTATAACGTTATGAATTGTATTATTGTAGACGATGAACCATTGGCACGGGAGGCTATGAAATTGCTGATAGAGGAGGCGGAATGTCTTCAGCTAGTGGGAAGTTTTAACAGTGCCGCCACGGCTTCCGACTTTATGGAGCAGCACGTAGTAGACCTTGTCTTTCTGGATATTCAAATGCCCGGCATTACGGGAATTGAGTTTGCCCGTACCATTTCCAAACGGACATTGGTAATCTTTACCACTGCCTATACGGAGTATGCACTGGATAGCTACGAGGTGGACGCAATTGATTATCTGATAAAGCCGGTGGAGGCGGAGCGCTTTCAGAAGGCGGTTGAGAAGGCGCAGTCTTATCATTCTTTATTATTACAGGAAGAAAAGGAAGCCATTGAGACGATTGTGGCTGCCGAGTATTTCTTTGTAAAGGCGGAACGCAGATACTTCAAGGTCAACTTCTCTGATATCCTTTTTGTAGAAGGCTTGAAAGATTATGTAATTCTACAGTTGGGCGAACAACGCATCATCACCCGTATGAGTCTGAAAGCGGTCTTTGACTTGTTGCCGAAGGACTCTTTTTTACGGGTCAATAAATCGTATATAGTCAATACAGCCCATATCGATTCGTTCGACAATAATGATATATTTATCAAGTCGTATGAGATTGCTATCGGGAATAGTTATCGGGATGACTTCTTTGAAGGATTCGTGATGAAACAACAAAGATGGTGACAGGTCTTGCGATGTTTTTTATGTCATATATATCCGTTAGTCTTTAATCTGATGCAATATTGGTAGATAAAGGAAAGTTTATAAAAGAATCTGCCCTCTGTCAGTCATTAGAATGCTGATAGAGGGTAGTTGCATATCAAGAAAAAATCGAAATTAGTTTATTTAGCTTCGTTATTCTGTTTCAAAAGAAATTCGTCGATTGCTTTCTTCAACTGGTCTTTGGGCAAAGCCCCTTGCGTGATTCTCGGTTCTTCTTTCATCGGAATCAGTAACAGGGTGGGGATACTGCGGATACCGAATGCGGCAGCCAGTTCCTTTTCCTGGTCCACATCAATCTGATAGATGTCCACTTTACCGCTGTATTCTTTGCTCAGTTCTTCCAGAACAGGATGCAGCGCTTTACACGGTCCGCACCATGTTGCATAGAAATCGACGATTGCCGGACGTTTGCCTTCAAATTTCCAATCATTCGGATTGGCTTCAAAATCATATACTTTCTTTAAAAACTCTGCTTTATTTAATGATACTACTTCCATTTTATTGTCCTCCTTTGTTGGTTCATTACTCTTTTTATTTTCTCCGCCATTTCCCGCACAAGCTGTGGTGGCCAGTACGATAGCGAAAGCGCTCATAATGCTTTTAATCAGTTTCATAAATCTTTTCGGTTTATTTGTTTTCTATGTTGCAAAGGTAAGGCGAAATAGCTTCCCGTGAAATAGCGATTTGACTGGAACACTTGGCAAAATTTCCCATCACTGCTCCTTTAACGCTAAAAAATGTCTTTTTATCTTTGGAAGTAATAAAAATATGCACTACTTTTGTCGCGATAAAATGAGTATTCACCCTTTAAAATGATGGAAAGGGTATTAATTATGTTGGAGCTATAATATTTTCAAATTAGGACTAAGTTGTCTCGTCGGGAAGACGGGGCTTTGCGACATTTTGTTTTTTACGTTTACCGCAACTCTGCTGCTGGCGGTAATAGTTGATTAGTCCTGCAATCACATTTTTATTTTTCGAATTATTCACTTCAATGTTGTGGATGGATGTTTTGTATCCGTATCCGAAGCATTGGCATACCGTGTATAACCTTACTTTCCGCTGTTGAGGCGGACGGGGTGTGGTATGCGAACAGAAAAAAAGTATGGGAATACGATTAAAAGATTTAAGTAAACTGGGATATCGGGATAATGTAGCCCGTAGTCTGGTAGTAGACATTGTAGGCAAATATTGCAAACATGACACGAAGGAACAGATTGCAATGACTTTGAGCAATATACTCGAACATCCCGAATCTTATAAAAACAATGAAATATGGAGTAAGCTGGCGGAACGCCTGTCGCCTACTGTTCTTGCGAAAGAGTTCGTAGCTTACGACTTACGGGAAGATCCGTTGATGTATAAAACCTATGGAGGTAAGTTTATCGAGACTCTTGCCAAACAACAGATGAATTTGGCTATGCGCCTGCCTGTAACGGTCGGCGGAGCGTTGATGCCCGATGCGCACGCCGGTTATGGATTGCCTATCGGTGGGGTACTGGCTACTGATAATGCCGTGATACCGTATGCTGTCGGGGTTGATATCGGTTGCCGGATGAGTCTGACGGTATTTGATGCGAAAGCAGACTTCCTGAAACGATATTCTTATCAGATAAAGGAGGCTTTGAAAGACTTTACACATTTCGGAATGGATGGCGGCCTGGGCTTTGAACAGGAGCATGAAGTGCTGGATCGGGAAGAATTTCGGTTGACTCCTTTATTAAAGGATTTGCAGGGAAAGGCCGTGCGGCAACTCGGAAGCTCCGGAGGTGGGAATCACTTTGTGGAGTTCGGCGAAATTGCTTTGCAGGCGGATAATGTGCTGAATCTTCCGGAGGGGAGTTATGTTGCTTTGCTGTCTCATTCCGGTTCACGTGGCTTGGGTGCTGCTATTGCCAAACATTACAGTCTGTTGGCCCGTGAAGTCTGCAAACTTCCTCGGGAGGCGCAGCATTTTGCGTGGCTGAGTCTGGACTCCGAAGAAGGGCAGGAGTATTGGATGAGTATGAATCTGGCAGGAGACTATGCCCGTGCCTGTCACGAGCGTATTCACTTGAATCTATCTAAAGCATTGGGACTGAAACCTGTTGCGAATGTCAACAACCATCACAACTTTGCGTGGAAAGAGGAGATAGCTCCGGGACGTATGGCGATTGTGCATCGCAAAGGGGCAACTCCTGCACAAAAGGGACAGGCGGGTCTGATTCCCGGAAGTATGGCTACGGCAGGTTATCTGGTTTGTGGCAAAGGGGTGGAAGAATCCTTGTGCTCTGCTTCTCATGGAGCCGGAAGAGCGATGTCCCGGCAAAAAGCAAAGGAGAGTTTCACTCAGTCGGCTTTGAAAAAGATGCTGTCGCAGGCAGACGTGACATTGATAGGCGGAAGTATCGAGGAAATACCTCTGGCATATAAAGACATCGACCGCGTGATGTACACACAGGAGACTTTGGTGGAAGTGCAGGGTAGATTTATGCCTCGCATCGTACGAATGAATAAAGAATAAGGCGATGAAGGAGAAAGTCTATTTACAGATAACTTCCGGCAGGGGACCTGCGGAATGTTGCCGGGTGGTGGCATTGGTACTCGAAAGAATAGTAAGACAGGCGCAGGCAAGCGGACTGAAAATGGAAATGATAGAACGTGAAGTGGGACCGGTCAACCGGACACTGCTTTCGGCTACCATTGCTCTTCAAGGCGCAGCGAGCGGAGAACTGGCGGATGAATGGGAGGGAACGGTGCAATGGATTGCCCAAAGCCCGTATCGCATTTATCACAAGCGGAAAAACTGGTTTGTCGGTGTGCATTCGTTTGTGTTGTCGGAGAGTCAGGAGGCTACAGAAAGAGATTTCCGCTATGAAACCTTACGGGCTTCCGGTCCGGGCGGGCAGCATGTCAACAAGACAGAGTCCGCGGTCCGTGCCGTTCACATCCCGTCCGGGATGAGTGTGGTAGCTTCCGACCAACGTTCACAATGGCAGAACAAGAAGCTGGCAACGGAACGCCTGTTGGTGAAACTTTCGTCATGGACGATGGAACAGGCGATGATTCAGGCGCAGGAAAACTGGAGTAATCATAATCATCTTCAACGGGGGAATCCCGTGAAGGTGATTCGGGAACCGCTGATTTAGCTGTGAGTAATAAAAAATATATAAAGTGACTAAAAAGTCGGTTCTATCTCCCATTCCCCTCCCTTCGGGAAGGAAGGGTGGCTGAAAGTCGGGGTGGTAGGTGGATGCATAGATTGATGATAATCAAAGTTATATGCTTACCTACCACCTCCCCCTGCGGGGACTCCTCCTTCCCGAAGGAGGAGAGTTTGAGGTTACTACCGACTTTTTAGTTCGCCTTTATGTATGCAGGATAATGTCACTATATCAAGGCGATAGTGTCATTATCCTGTTATTATTCTTTCGGGTGGTTAACTGAAAATATAAACGATAATTCCTGTAATCACCACATATGCCAGTGCATACGGGATAGCAGCTTTCAGTATTTCCCCTTCCTTTCCCTGCTGGTTTCCAGCAGAAGTCGCAATGGCGATACTTTGCGGAGAAATAATCTTACCGCCTGTCGCACCTACCGTATTTGCAGCTGACAGCCAGTCCGGACTGACATGAATCTGTCCTGCCACACTTGCCTGTAACTTTCCGAAAAGGATGTTGGAGGAGGTATCACTTCCTGTAATAAATGTCCCCAGGCAGCCGATGACCGGAGCAAACAGCGGATACAAGCTTCCGGTAGCAGTAGCCAGTGCCGTAGCGATGACAGCAATCATTCCCGAAGTATCCATAATGGTGGATAATCCCACGAGACAGATCACGGTAATAAAGGTTTTCTTTAATTGCTTCACCGTATTCCAAAGAACGATAAACAGCTCTTTGACTTTGGCACCCTGTATCAACCCACCGATAAAAGTACCGAGGAAGAGTAGTACACCTGCATGGGTCAACCACGAGATTGTATAGTTTACGGTAGTAGCATTGACAGGCAGACTGATTCTTGTAACCCAGTTATTCTCCAATGTACTTCTCAAACTCGGGAAAAGCGGACTGGTGAGGATGATCAGGAACAAAATCAGTAAATAGATGCTCCATGCATTCAGTATATCTTTGGTTTTCAGCGTACTTTTCCGAGCCTTTTCTTCTTTCGATGCGGTCAGTTTTCCATAGAGAACGATGACAATGATAGAAAGAATACTTCCGATAATGGCAGGCGATTCTGCCCCCATATATCTGGCAGCCAGATATTGTCCGACCAAAGAAACACCTCCGACCAGCAGGGCCAGAAATATATTCTTCGGGAGTGCTTTCAGTTTAGGATTGGTGAGGAAAAGCAAGACCAGCGGAATCAGAAACATGAGTACCGATAATTGCAATACAACGTTCGTACTGAGTTGTAGCACATCCAGATTCGTTTCCTTTGCCAACACCAATACCGGAGTTCCGATAGCACCGAAAGCCGTAGCGACACTGTTGGCTATCAGACTGACAGTCGCCGAAAATATCGGCTTGAATCCTAGACTGATAAGAATCGCCGCCGGAATAGCAACCGCCGTTCCGAATCCTGCCATCGCTTCCAGTAATCCTCCGAATCCCCAAGTCAGCAGCAATACCTGAATACTTTTATCCGTAGAGATGGAAGCGAACTGTTGTTTGATAATCTCCATCTTTTCCGTTTTCAGTAATACGTTATAACTGAAAATAGCCATCAGAATGATGATTAAAATAGGAGAGACCGCTTTCAGTGCTCCATATAAAAAGGAATAAAACAGATTGTCTACAGAAAAGGCAAAACCGAAAAGAGCGATCAGCATGGTTACAATCAACGAGATAATACTGCTCTTGTCGCCGGACATCTTGAAAAACGCCATCAATACAATTAATAGCAATACCGGAATAATAGCAAGGATTAGTGTCATAATTCTAAATTTTAAATAGTCAACTTTTGGTGAATACTTAATATAACAAAACAAAAGGTCGTTTTGATGGATATGTGACTCTAATTTTATCCAACTTCTTTTTGTGAATGTGTCAAAAATATATTCAGGCACGGATTTCACAGATTAACACGGTTTTAAGAGTTAGGTAACCCCAAACCGTGAAATCCGTGTAATCCGTGCCTGAAAAATCGTTTTAAGTGACTTCCGTCCCTTCTGCTATTACTTGCTCATTTTCATATTCATGATCTGTTGCAACTGTTTCAAGTTTGCCTGAGCAGCTTCATTTCCTAATTTGGCAGCTTGTTCAAAGGCTGCTGTAGCACGTTGAATATCTCCGTTTAAGAAGTTATACACGCCTGTATTATTCAGAAATTCGGCAGTGGTATGATCCGCTTTTTCCATATATTTCAATGCGGTATTGATATCCTTCTGTGACAAGGCGACAGCCGCTGCATTCAGATTGGCTACAGCATCCGTCGGATACATACGTACGGCAATATCAAATACATCTACAAAGTCCTTGCTGCCTTTCGGATAACTATTGGCTACCTGATACATCTCGTTCAGACTCAGATATTTCGGATTCTCACGGATGATGATACGTCCTTGTTCCACATCGAAGTTGACCACTGTGTAGTCGATTTTGCAGTTCACTTTACGCAGTCCCGGATAAATCTCTTTCAGCATAGTGCGATAAGGAGCGCCGCCGCCGACTTTCATGATTTCCTGTTTACGTTTCACGTCATTCGTTGTATTTTTGATGATATTCAGGAAGGTTTCCTTATCCTTCATCGAAGAGGATTCGAGAGCTTTCACCAGTCCGTCCCAGTTCTCTCCACCGAAAGTCACTTTATACAGTTTGGCAGATGCCTTTTCGTTCTTGACCAGATAATCTTTCAGAGCTTCCGCACGTTTTTTAGAGAGTTGCTCGTTGAAAGCCAGCGGCCCTTCGGGAGAAGCGAATCCTTCGATGCTGATGCTTTGTACGGTCAGATTCTTGTCATTCTGAATTTTATCAAACATAGAATGAATATTCACCAGTTCGGAGTGATTGTTCATGAAGTCGGTAAGGATGACAGACTTGTTGACGGGGAAGTCCAGATGAGCTTCGTATTGCTCACTGCGGTTTTTCACCACTTCCACTGTAGGCTGGATGTAGGCTACGATAGGAGACATGGCACTCAGTCGTTTGGCTTCGGTAGATACATCGTTCGTTATCAGTTCCTGCGCGTTCATTTCCTGATAGTTGCCGCATCCGCATAGGTTCTCTACCAGTTGCAGGGATGCGTTTGCCATCCATGGCTGATAAGGAATGACCTGCGTATAATTAAACGTTTCTCTTTTATTATAAGGTACGATGATAGCCGTGGATTCCTGTTTGCTGATCGCCAGTCCACGTAGATAGGCTTTCTCGCGTCTTTTGCCGTTGACGATAATCTCCTGTAGCGGGACATTATGTTGTCCGTCCGTCAGCAGGGGGATCAGGCTGAGACTACGTGCCGAGCCGATGGTTAGGTTTGCCATGTCGACCGTCATGCCGACATAAAGCGAGTTTCCTTGTTGCCATAAGGATACATTCGAAAGCGTGAGCGCATCATTCAGAAATTTCTGTGCATGAGCCGGAAGTATGGTGGCTGCAAGAGCTATAAATAGATAGATAAGTTTTCTTTTCATCATTGTAAGTTTTAGAAAGTTCGATTATTTGATGACATAAATGAAGCTGAGGCCGATTTTGGTCGGACCGAAATAGTTGCGAGTGTTGTGCCCGAGTTTTTCACCTCCGTCACCGCGGGCATATTTATCATATTTCAGACGGGCGTAACCGACTCCGACGGTTGCTTCCATGCTCCAGCGTTTGCTGATAATCCACTGGTATCCGTAAGAGATGCCGGCTCCGTACAGACTGCCGTCATAGCGGTCGTGCCCCATTCCGAATATATTCAGGTTGCTGACATTCATTTCTCCGTAGTGTCCGTGCAGGCCGAAGAAACTTCCGTTGAAACGTTCGCAGAGCCAGTAGCGCAATTCCGGTTGTACGAGCCAGTGCTTGATCTGGCGGTCGTTGCCAAACTTCCACGGATTGTAGTTGCCGGATACATCGAGGGTGATTTTCTTTGCCAGTCCGACTTCGAATCCCAGGTTGGGAGTGCTCGTAGCCCAGTAGAGGGCATTGGTCTTGATGGCGAATTTGGGTAAATAAGTTTCATTCCGTTGTACTTGCGCATACGCACTTGTACCCAATACGAGCAGGAAACCGGCTGCTAATAAAAGTTTAATTGTTCTCATTTTTGTTAGGGTCTAGGTTTTATTAAAATGATATGCGATAAACACATGATTGTGTGACTTTGTTGTGTAAACCCGTAGAAAAGATTCCTTGCCCGTATCCGCCATAAAGATGTTTAAGGGCATAAATGCTAACAAATTCGGCAAATGATACGTTTACTATATAAAAATACCTTTGTGTAATCAATATGACAACTAATTAATTTATTACTGACTATTTTTACACATAACATTAATACAAACAGCCTATGAAAGAGCTTATCAAGAATCTGGAAGAACTGAACAGGAAAGCAGAAAAAGGTGGCGGGGATGCCCGTATTGAGAAACAGCACTCTGTGGGCAAGCTGACCGCCCGTGAACGCATTGACTTACTTCTGGAAAAAGGGTCGTTTATCGAACTTGATAAACTGGTAACCCACCGGTGTACTGACTTTGGTATGGAAAAACAGAAATTCTCCGGTGACGGGGTAGTGACTGGTTACGGAATGATTGGCAAACGGCTGGTCTATGTTTTTGCACAGGACTTCACCGTATTCGGAGGGGCTCTTTCGGAGACACACGCCAAGAAGATTTGCAAAGTGATGGACATGGCGATGCAGATGGGAGCGCCTATTATCGGACTCAATGATTCCGGTGGTGCGCGCATTCAGGAAGGTGTCCGTTCTTTGGCAGGATATGCGGAGATTTTCCTTCGCAATTCCATGGCTTCGGGAGTCATTCCGCAGATCAGTGCTATCATGGGTCCGTGTGCCGGTGGTGCCGTTTATTCTCCTGCACTGACCGATTTTATTCTGATGGTCAAGAACTCCGGCTATATGTTTATCACCGGACCGGACGTAGTCAAGAGTGTGACACAGGAAGAAGTAAGCAAGGAAGATCTGGGTGGAGTGGGCATCCACATGACAAAGTCCGGCGTGGCGCATCTATCGGCCGAAAATGATATTGAATGTATCAATTATATCCGCGAACTTATTTCTTATCTGCCGGGCAACAATATGGAAGAGCCTCCTTTCGTTGTCACCAACGACTCGCCGACCCGCCTGACACCCGAACTGTCCGACTTGGTGCCTACCAATCCGAATCAGCCCTATAATATAAAGGAGATGATAGAAGCGGTGGCCGACGATAATAACTTCTTTGAACTTCAGGCAGAATTTGCCGCGAACATCGTTACCGGATATATCCGTCTGAACGGAAAGACGATAGGGGTGGTAGCCAATCAGCCGCTGGTGCTGGCAGGAACACTGGACATCAATGCCTCTATAAAGGCTGCCCGTTTCGTTCGCTTCTGCGATGCTTTCAATATACCTTTGCTGACTCTGGTCGATGTTCCGGGATTCCTTCCGGGAGTAGATCAGGAATATGGCGGAATCATCCGTAATGGTGCGAAACTGCTTTACGCTTACTGCGAAGCTACCGTGCCGAAAGTGACCGTTATCACCCGTAAGGCTTACGGAGGCGCTTATGATGTGATGAGTTCCAAGCATATCCGTGGCGATGTCAATCTGGCTTTCCCCACTGCCGAAATCGCTGTGATGGGACCGGACGGGGCCGTAAATATCCTATTCAAGAAAGAGATCGAAAAGTCACAGACTCCCGAAGAAAGGCGAAAGGAACTTCAGAGCGATTATCGTGAAAAGTTTGCCAATCCTTACCGCGCAGCGGAACTGGGCTATGTGGATGAAGTGATCGATCCGGCCGTTACCCGTTTGCGCCTGATACGCAGTTTCGAAATGCTGGCCAATAAACGTCAGTCCAATCCGCCTAAGAAACACTCGAACATTCCACTTTAATAAATGGAAAATGGAAAGTTGAAAATGGAGAGTGATAAATTAAAAGAAACAGATTATGATAAAGAAAATATTAGTTGCTAATCGTGGAGAGATAGCTATGCGCATCTTCCGTACTTGTCGGGTGATGGATATTTCGACGGTGGCTGTTTACACGCATGTAGACAGGGGGGCTTTGCATGTTCGCTATGCGGAGGAGGCTTATTGCATCTCCAATTCGCCGGAGGATACTTCTTATTTGAAGCCGGAGTTGATACTGGCCATTGCCAAAAAGACCGGAGCCGCCATTCATCCGGGATATGGGTTCTTGTCGGAGAACGCTGACTTTGCCCGTCGTTGCGAAGAAGAAGGAGTGATCTTTATCGGGCCCGGTGCCGATATTATTGCTAAGATGGGGATCAAGACTGAGGCACGCAAAATCATGCGTGAAGCGGGGCTGCCCATCGTTCCCGGAACGGAAACTCCCGTACAGGGGATCGAAGAAGTGAAGAAGGTTGCTAAGGAAGTAGGTTATCCTATTATGTTGAAAGCGCTTGCCGGAGGAGGCGGAAAGGGGATGCGTCTGGTCCGTTCCGAAGAAGAAGCGGAAACGGCTCTTCGTTTGTCTCAGTCCGAGGCGGGTACTTCTTTTGGTAATGATGCGGTCTATATAGAGAAATATATCGAGAATCCGCACCATATCGAGGTGCAGATTATGGGAGATAAATATGGCAATGTGGTTCATCTGGGCGAGCGTGAATGTTCCATTCAGCGACGTAATCAGAAGGTAATCGAGGAGTCTCCGTCACCGTTTGTGAAAGACGAAACCCGTAAGAAGATGCTGAAAGTAGCCGTAGAGGCTTGCAAGCGGATCGGTTATTACAGTGCCGGCACGCTGGAGTTCATGATGGATAAAGACCAGAACTTCTATTTCCTTGAAATGAATACCCGTTTGCAGGTAGAACATCCGGTGACGGAGGAATGTACCGGCGTCGATCTGGTGCGTGACATGATCACGGTGGCTGCGGGCAATCCGTTGCCGTATAAGCAGGAAGATATAAAATTCAGCGGAGCTGCCATCGAATGCCGTATCTACGCCGAAGATCCGGAGAATAACTTTATGCCTTCTCCCGGAGTGATAACTGTTCGTGAAGCTCCCGAAGGCCGTAACCTCCGTCTGGACAGTGCCGCCTATGCCGGATTCGAAGTTTCACTGCATTATGATCCGATGATTGCCAAGCTCTGCTGCTGGGGGCGTACCCGTGAATCCGCCATCTCCAACATGGCACGTGCCTTGCGTGAGTATAAGATTCTGGGCATCAAGACGACGATTCCTTTCCATCAGCGTGTGTTGAAGAATGCCGCTTTCCTCGAAGGAAAATATGATACGACTTTTATCGATACCCGTTTTGACAAGGAGGACTTGAAGCGTCGTCAGAATACTGATCCGACTGTTGCCGTGATCGCTGCCGCCGTAAGGCATTACGAGAGGGAGAAAGAAGCTGCATCCCGTGCCACCACGCTCCCTGTAGTGGGCGAATCTCTCTGGAAGTATTATGGCAAGTTGCAGATGACTGCCAATAATTATTGAATAAGTGGAGAGTTGAGAGTTGAAAATTGAAAGTTAAGTTGGTCATTCATTAAAATTAGAAAGATATGGGTACATCGTTAGCGACTTATTATGCCAAGCTTCTGGATATGCCGGACAGTGAATATAAGGTGGAGATTCTGGAAGACGGACCGATCAAGAAAATAGCGGTCAACGGTAAAATATATGAGGTCGATTACAATATGGGAGGCGACTCCATTCATTCGATCATCATTGATCATCACTCGCATGGAGTGCAGATTTCCCCTTCTTCCAATAATTCTTATACCATTATGAATAAGGGTGAGCTTTATCAGATAGAGCTACAGGGAGAGATGGAAAAGATACATAATGCCCGTGCCGGTACGGAAGCCGTAGGGCGTCAGGTGGTACAGGCTCCGATGCCGGGGGTGATCCTGAAAATATATGTGAAGAAGGGAGACGAAGTCAAGCGTGGAGACCCGCTTTGCGTATTGGTGGCCATGAAAATGGAAAACGAGATTCGTTCTGTCACCGATGGAGTAGTGAAAGAAGTCTTTGTCGAAGCCGGTATGAAGGTCGGTTTGAACGACCGGATTATGGTGATTGAATGATTCTCAAAAAAAATAAAGGTGTTTTACGTACTTATCTCAAAAGTTTTCTTTACTTTTGGCAGATAAGTACGTATTTATATCCGGATGTCTTATGAACAACGAACAAACAAAAGAAGCACTGAAAGAGGAATTGGAGTTGCTTAGAAAAGAAAATGAGCAACTGAAGCGACAACTTCGATCTCTGGAACAGAATAAACAACCCGAAGAAAGCTCCACCAGCTTTCAGGAAAGGTATGCCGTTAAAATATTAAATTCCTTACCGGATATGCTGACTGTGTTCAACCACGACGAAGTGGGAATTGAAGTCGTATCCAATGAAGAAACCAATCATGTCGGGATATCCAACAAAGATTTTGAAGGAATGCACATGCGCCAGATGGTGCCTCCCGAAGCCTATCAGAACATCCATGCCAATATGCAGAAAGTGATCGCCACGCGGACTGTTTCGGCAGCGCATCACGACATGGATTTCAATGGCTCTCACCATTACTACGAGAACCGGATTTTTCCGTTGGATGAAGAATACGTTCTGATTATGTGTCGTGACATCACGGAGAGAGTGGCCACCCAGCAACAGCTGGAGATATTTAAAAGCGTACTCGACAAAGTCAGTGACAGCATTCTTGCCGTTTCCAGTGACGGAACGCTGGTATATGCCAACAAGCAATTTATGGAAGAGTATGGTGTCACCCAGCAGATGGGTACCCAGAAAATATACGACCTGCCCGTCTCTATGCGCACGCCGGAGTTATGGGAAGCCAAACTGAAAGATATACGCGATAATGGCGGCAGCTTTTCATACCGTGCAGCGTATGTGCGCAAAGGTGAGGAGAAAAACAGAGTACACCAAGTCTCTACCTACCTTACACAGGAGGATGATACGGAGCTTATCTGGTTTTTTACGCAGGACATTACCGATGTAATAAAGAAGCGGGATGAACTTCGTGAATTGAATCTCCTGCTGGACGGTATTCTGAATAATATCCCTGTCTATCTGTATGTGAAAGATCCCGAGGACGATTTCAGATATCTGTATTGGAACAAGGCATTTGCCGAACATTCCAAGATTCCTGCCTCTCGGGCAATCGGCCGAACAGACTTTGAGATCTTTCCGGAGCGTGCAGATGCCGAAAGGTTCCGCAGGGATGATTTGGAATTGATCCGGACGCATGAACGGATCGATATGCAGGAGACCTACGTGGCGGCCACCGGCGAGACCCGTATTGTGCAGACACTGAAAGCGCTTGTCCCGATGGAAGGGCGCGAACCGCTTCTGATCGGTATCTCCTGGGATATCACTAACTTTCAGAATATCGAGCAGGAACTGATTAAGGCACGCATCAAGGCAGAGCAATCCGACAGATTAAAAACCGCCTTTCTTGCAAATATGAGCCATGAAATCCGGACACCGCTGAATGCGATTGTCGGTTTCTCCAATTTGTTGCCTTCTGCCGAAACCCTTGAAGAAGAAAAACTCTATTCGAGCATTATCAATCAGAACTCAGAGATCCTGTTGCAGCTGATTAATGACATCTTGGATTTGTCTAAGATAGAAGCCGGTACATTGGAATACGTCAGACAGCCGATGAACCTGGGTGAAATATGTCGGAATATCTATCAGATTCATAAGGATCGTGTGCAGGAAGGGGTTACCCTTATTCTGGATAATCAAGACGAAGACCTGATTATTGAAGAAGACCGGAACCGCATTGCGCAGGTTATCACTAACTTCCTCACCAATGCCGGTAAATTCACGCTTTCCGGTGAAATCCGCTTTGGCTTTAAAGTCAATAATCAATGTATCCGTTTTTATGTGAAGGATACAGGTATCGGAATAGCTCCCGATAAGGTGGGACATATTTTCGACCGTTTTGTCAAATTGAACTCATTTGCGCAGGGGACAGGTCTCGGACTTGCCATCTGCCGGATGATCATAGAAAAGATAGGAGGGGAGATCGGAGTCACTTCGGAAATAGGCAAAGGATCGACTTTCTACTTTACGATACCTTATAAAGAAAGCTCAGATGACCGTATTGCATTTTCCGAGGCTTCGGAAACGAAATACATCAGCCACACCATCAAGAGGATGCAGAAGATCAAGAAGATTCTGGTAGCTGAAGATGTGGACAGCAACTTTGTACTGATCAAGAATATGATTGGCAAAGATTACACTCTGCTATGGGCGAAAGATGGCTTTGAGGCGGTGGAAATGTATAAACAGTTCCAGCCGGATTTGATTCTGATGGATATCAAGATGCCTCGTATGGGTGGACTGGAGGCTACCCGCATCATTCGTTCCTATTCGAAGGAGATTCCTGTCATTGCGCTGACTGCCTATGCTTTCGAAGCGGACAAGGAGCAGGCTTTGGAAGCCGGCTGCAATGACTTTGTCACGAAGCCGGTTTCAAAAGCAGCATTGGAAGAGGCGTTGGGGAAGTGTTGCGGGTAGTAACTACAAGTGATTATATTATACTCACTTTCCTATTTCGGGAACTAATAAGAACTTTGTTTCCGGAAAGTACTTTTCGAGCCAAGCTCGTATAAACTCCATCGTATCATCTTGAATTGTTTTATCCTCTACCGTCGGATAGAGATTATAAAGTACTGTATCCAGCACAATGTCCCGTTTCTGTATGGCTTCAAGACTCAGAAGAGTATGATTGATGCTGCCTAGCTTTCCGGAAGTCACGAAGATAAGCGGATATTTCTCCTGTGCGATATATTCAATTGTCAGGAGCTCCGTAGTCAGAGGAACCATCAGACCGCCCGCGCCTTCAAGCAGAACACAGTCATACCGTTCGCTTAATACTTCGGTAGCATGCTTGATCTTGTCGAAATCAATGGGACGATGATCCAGTCGGGAAGCCAGATGGGGGGAGGCGGGATAAGAAAAGATCTCCGGCATGGTCAGCCCTTCCTGATCTTCCCGGGTGAAAGGGATTTCCATAATGCGCCGATGCAGGTCTATATCTTCGGAATGCCCCACATTTCCTGTTTGGATAAACTTCTGCGTAATGGTTCTTTTGCCGTTTTTATTCCATTCGCGTGCCAGGTAGCCGGTCGCGTAACTTTTGCCGGCATCGGTATCGATACCGCTTACAAAATATACATTCTGTTTCATACTTTTTTCTTTTTTGCTATGATATAAATAGGGTGATATGTCAGGGACACTGAAGTGCCCTGTGTAAATTCTTGTGTGTAACGTTCGCAAAAATGCTGCAAATCACGACGGGTCCAAGTCTGTTTCTCATGCTTCGGATAGAGGGATGATTGCGCTGACAAACCATTCACCCCCGTCTGCTTCAGATGATACAGCACTTTCATCGGATCTTCGAAAGAAAGGGGGATCAGCTCTTCTTCTGAGTACAGTATATCAAAGTGAAGAGACAGGGCTGCTTCAAGCTCTTCCCTTGAACGATAGGGTAGTCCCTTTCCGGTAAGCTCACGTATCTCTTTCATATTCTTTTTCCCAAAAGTACTGAAAGCAAAGTATCCCTGACTGTGAAGCAATGTATTACACCTTTTGAAGAACTCCTCCGGCGAGTCGAACCATTGCAAAGCGGAACAGGAAGTAATCAACGTACTTTTATCCGGAAAAGAAATCGTCTCCGCATCTCCGGAAAGAAAAGAGACTTGTTTCTCTCTTAATAAATCTTCGCAGCAATACCTCATCTCCGGACATAAGTCATTCAGAAGCAACTCTTCCGGACGAAGGGTGCGGAGCAACATTCGGGAGTAAATGCCCGTTCCGCATCCGAACTCAATCACTTTCGGACAGGGAGAGGGAATATGTTTCTGGAGCAGGCGGATCATTTTATTTGCTATCTGCCGTTGTACATTTGCTTCACGGGGATAGGTGGAGATGGCTTTTGAGAAACGTTCTGCAATAATTGTCTTATTCATTGATCAATGATTATTTAATGTTCATGATTACCTCATTAAAAAGCTCCTGCTGATAATGGGCAGCTTCGACGTGCAGGAGGGAGACTGCCTTGTTTCTCCATGCCTGCTCTTGATGGTCCGGAAGGAAAATCCGATCGTTATCTCCGATGATGGCTGTTTGCCAGACAAACTCCGAAGGGAGGGATGACAAGTATTGCTGCCGGATGGCGGCAAGCTCTTCTTTCAGTTCTTCAACCGGACGTTTGGGAGCTATTGTCTGAAAAGCCTTGTAATCAGCAGCAGAACCACACATTCTTCGCTGAAATTTCAGTAGGGTTTGTGCGTTCAGTCCTTGCAGGGTGCCTTCAAAAACGGATGGCGTAATTCCTTTCGTTTCGTGTATCGGATAAAGTGTTCCGTTGATGGCGGTACTTTGGGAAACAGGCAGGGAGGGATATTGCTTCATTACCTGCGAAGCCGCCCAGACTCCCATTGACCATGCGATCAGCGAAATCTTGGAATATGCCTGTATTAAAGTCGTATCGAATTCCAGCGAACGATAATCGTAACAAATCATCCAGTCACATTCCGCCGGATGGATATGTCGGAAAGGCGTTTCGTCCATTCCCCATCCTGCGAAGAATAGTAGAAGGTGCTTTCCATTGTTCCTGATAATAAAAGTCTGCTTCATCCGTTAATGATTTCTATAAGTGTATCGATTTCTTTTTCTGTGATGTCCGCTGTCAATGAGAAGCGGATACGGGAAGTCCCTTCGGGTACTGTAGGCGGGCGTACCGGCAGGGCATAGAATCCCTTGCGTTGCAATTCTTCTGCCTTCCTGATGGTATCTTCGCTTGCTCCGACCACCATCGGCACGATGTGGCTGACGGAAGGACAGTTATATCCTTTCTCGGTCAGTGCTTCTTTCAGTTTCCTGCTGATTTGCAGCAGATGCTCCCTTTTGCTCCGGAAATCAGCGAAGTGTTTCAGTACCCATGCGGTCCACTGGATATTGACAGGAGGAAGGGCCGTTGTGAAGATAAAGGTACGCATCTTATTGATCAGATATTCCCGGATGGTCTGTCGGCAGATGATATATGCGCCAGCGGATGCTGCCGCCTTCCCGAAAGTTCCTACCAGAAAGTCGATGTCGTTGATGCAGTTTTGTTCTTCGGCACATCCTAAGCCTTTCTCGCCCCGTGCTCCGAAAGCGTGGGCTTCGTCTACATAGAGAAGAAGGTTAGCGTAATCGTGTTTCAATCGTACCAGCGCTTGCAGGTCGGCTTCGTCTCCGTCCATGCTGAAGATACTCTCGGTAACGATGATTATCTTCTCATACATACCGTGGTTTTCTTCAAGAAGACGCCGGAGCTGGGCTAAGTCATTGTGCCGGTACCGGATACATTTGGCAGATGATAATCTGATTCCGTCTATCAGGCTGGCATGTACGAGTTTGTCCGCAAGGATCAATGTACGGGCATCACTGACGGCAGGAAGTATCCCTGTGTTGGCGTGGTATCCGCTATTGAACAGAAGGGCGCTTTCTGCTCCGAACATAGTGGCCAGTTGCTGTTCCAGTTCCTGATAGGCAGTGAAGTTGCCTGTCAGCAGGCGGGAGGAAGAGGAAGTGGGCAGAAAGGTTTCCGGAGTGATGGTCTTTAAGAACGCTTCTCTTAAAGACACCTCATTGGCTAACCCCAGATAATCATTGGATGATAAGTTCAGCATCCGTCGTCCGTCTACTGTCACGTCTCTTCCATTATGAATCAACTGTGGGAGAGAACGGTAATTCTTCTTCTCTTTTAAAGTCAGAAGTTCTTGATTGATAGAGTCTAAAATCATAATCTATTCATTTTTTGAGAAGATAGTTAAGTTACATCTCTCTGACTATTTTAAGTACTCCGGAAGTCAGTTTACTTAATTGCTCCGGAGAGATGATGAACGGGGGCATCAGGTAGACCAGTTTTCCGAACGGACGTACCCAGATACCTTCTTCTACGAAGCGGCGTTGCATATATGCCATGCTCACCGAACGTTCTGTCTGGATGACTCCTATGGCTCCTAATATCCGTACATCCGCTACTTGCGGAAACTTGCGGGCGGGAGCCAGTTCTTCTTTTAACTGAGCTTCGATTCGTTTCACATTCTCTGCCCAGCCGGAGTCGAGCAGCAACCGGACAGAAGCACACGCCACCGCACACGCGAGCGGATTCCCCATAAAGGTAGGACCGTGCATAAAAGCCTTTGGGGCATGATTGGAGATAGTATCTGCTATCTGATTGCTTGCCAATACTGCAGACAGTGTCATGTATCCTCCGGTCAGTGCCTTTCCGATGCACATGATGTCCGGTTCCACTCCGGCATGTTCCCAGGCAAAGAGTTTGCCGGTGCGTCCGAATCCTGTGGCTATTTCGTCGAAGATCAGGAGGATATCGTGTTCTTTGCAGAGTTTTTCCGCTTCACGCAGATACTGCGGGTGATAAAACCACATACCGCCTGCTCCCTGAACAATGGGTTCGAGGATGAGCGCCGCCAGTTCTTTGGAGTGTTTCTCTATCGTTTCCCGCAGGGGGATGATCTCGTCCGGATTCCATTCTCCGTCAAATCGCGAAGAGGGGGCCGGAACGAAATATCGGACAGGAAGCGATGAACCGAAAAGACTGTGCATCCCGGTAACGGGATCGCATACGGACATGGCATTCCAAGTGTCACCGTGATAACCGGAACGGATGGTTACGAAATTGTTTTTGTCGGGCTTTCCGGCTGCATACCAATATTGCACGGCCATCTTCAAGGCAACTTCTACCGCCACCGAACCGGAATCCGCATAAAATATCTTTTGCATGGATGGGGGAACCAAGGGCAACAGCAGTTTGCCTAACTCGATGGCCGGATCATGAGTCAGTCCTCCGAACATGACATGGGACATCTTGTCTAACTGGTCTTTTGCCGCCTGATTCAATACTGGATGATTGTATCCGTGCACAGCACACCACCAGGACGACATTCCCTCGATGAGTGTCCGCCCGTCTTCGAGTGTGATCGTTGCTCCGTCCGCCCGCTTTACTTTGTAGACAGGCAATGGATCGGTAGTAGAAGTATAAGGATGCCACAAATGCTCGCGGTCAAACTGGGAGTCGGCGAAGTGGTAACCTTCTTCCAGAATCATCTTCTTGTCGTCGGAAACCTTGGAACCGAGTGTGGTCAGCAAATCACCCACGATGGCGGAATTGATGCCGACAAACAAGGCTTTGCGCATGGCTTCGGGAGTGAGCTGCGAACGTCCTCCTGCGAAACGCAGGAAAGCGGTAGGATTGATGAAGCGGAACAGGGCGATGGTTCGCAGGATTTCTTCTTCGCTCAATGCCTTTTCATTTTCCAGTGGAGTTCCGGGGATCGGACTTAGCAGGTTGATGGGGATGGACTGTACATTCAATTCCGCCAAAGTGAAAGCAAATTCAATACGTTGTTCCATTGTTTCTCCCATGCCGATGATGCCACCGCAGCAGATATCCATCCCTACCCGGCGGGCGGCGTCGAGAGTGGCCAGCTTCTGCTCTTGTGTATGTGTGGAGCAGAGTGTGGGGAAATAGGAAGGAGCTGTTTCGAGGTTGCAGTGATAGCGGGTGATTCCGGCTGTGTGCAAGGCGCGGAGTTCTTCTTCGTTGAGTAATCCAAGGGATGCACAAAGTTGGATGGACGAATGTTTCCGCATAAGGCGGGCCGCATCGCAAAGTTGACTGATCTGTTTGGGAGAAGGTTTTCGTCCGCTGGTGACAAGGGAGAAACGGTTGACGTCTTGACTTTCGTTGTATTTTGCCTGTCGGAGACATTCTTCAGCGGGCAGGAGATCGTAAATCTCGGCTTGAGTCTTGTAGTGAGAGGATTGTGCGCACCATTTGCAGTTCTCCGGACACCGGCCGGACTTGGCGTTGATGATGGAACACATATCGAACTCGTGCGAAGCACAGGTGATGGTAATCTCATGCGCGGCGGCATAAAGCGCCTCGCTGTCGGCCATGTTGGCCAGCCAAGTGGCTTGGGCGGACGATATGTCGAAGCCTGCCAGTACTTGGTCTTTGATTTCTTGAAGTGTCATAAATGTATGATAAGGGATAGTAACTTTTGCATTCTGCTTGCGAAGAGCCACATCTACCACATTGGTATGCAGATGACCGATCTGAAATTCACGTCCCATACTCGCAAATGCGGCATAGTTCTTCCTGCCCCAGTAGCGGAAGCGGGAAAGAAGGGAACGTGTGGTCTGTATGTGGCGTTGTTTCTTCATCAGGTTCTTGTTTTTTGAAGTTAAGAACGGGGCAAATGTACAAAGATTCTTTGGATAAGCAAGCGATACAATAATATACTGCAAATATACACCCTTACCTTGTATCGTTTATACACATCCTTTATCTTGTATTTTTTCTTCTATACTCCTTGCGTAAATTGAAATTGAATCCGACGTATATCTGAAGCGTTCCGAACCCGTTGTCCAGTGAAAAATTATTCCGGTGGTAATTGTAGTTCTTTCCGACAAATGAAGTGCCGACGAAATATTTTCCGTTATTATAGACAACTCCCGCACGGATCAAAAAATCCAGGTTAAAATTGCCGTACCATGTCTTCCCTTCGTGGGTTTCTGCATCTACATCGGAGGCTTTGTAGGCTATGGCGGGAGTGAGAGACAGGCATGCCAGACAGTTGCGGGCAAATACCCAGTTATAGGCATAACCGAAACTGATATTGGCATTGGTGTATTTTATATTGTTGACTTTCATGGCAGGATTCATCGCTTCCAGTATGAAAGCCGGAAGTTCTGCATAGTCGAACTCAAGATTATGTTTTGAAATGGAAAAGCCTGCGATAAACGAACCTGCATTCCTGCGCTGATTGGTTGACTGGCTGAAAGCGGCAGGGTAGGAGAATTTGCGGTTGTTGAAGATATAGTATAGGTTCAATCCCTTGATATCTACTTTTATTCCATTGAACTTTTCGGAGTAATTGGCGGGGACATCTTCCGGGAAACCGTTGATCTTATGAATCTTATAGTTGTTACCTGTGCGACGGTAGAAGATGTCCACTCCCAGCTTGGAACTGTATAGACTTAAATCGAACTCTGTTCCCTTGTTCCTTCGGTTGGTCTTCCGGTAAATGTCGTCCACGTCTACAGACCATCCCAGGAAGATCCATCGCCAGCCGAAGTACAATCCTATCTTGTTATGCGGATTGGGAGAGAAACTCAGCTTCTGCGGTTGGGGCAGATTGCTGGTAACGGAATAATATTCAAAGTTGCTGAAATGGGTAGTCATCAATGCGTAATTATACCGGTTGGGACTGATGTAAAGGGTGTCGAAGTCACTGAAATTCATGAACTTCCTGATCGCTCTCTTAAAAGCGCTTGGTTTGGCCGGTATCACAGAATCAGTTTGCAGACTATCGCTCATAAGGGTATCTCTCCTTTCAGCCTGGGCCTGTAAGGAGAGTGACAGAAACAGAAAAAGAGATAGAACAATTTGCTTCATCCTGTGATTTTTCGTTGTTATGATTGATGCTGTTCGTTTCACGAATGTACTACCTTTCGTTGATTTATACTAATAATCGTCTAAAAAAATGTTTCGTTTCCTAAACAAATGAGATATGTATTCTGTTAGTTAGAACAAGCAAATAAATCCTAAGCCACAAAATTATGAGAATCTATTTACGTTTATTAGTGGCGTTTCTATTGCTTTCTGCCGGCAATGTAGTGTATGCAGAAGCACAACAAGAGAAACGCGTAACGGGTACTGTGACTTCTGAAGGAGAGCCTTTACCCGGTGTTTCCGTACAAGTGAAAGGGGCCTCTTCCGGCACCATTACCGATATCGATGGAAACTATTCAATTGAAGCCCCTGCCAATGGGACTATCGTGTTCCGCTTTGTAGGATTGCGGACAGTGGAACAAGCGGTGAACAACCGGAATGTGATCAATGTCACAATGGAATCGGAGAGCAAAGAACTGGAAGAAGTGATGGTTGTAGCTTATGCTACTGCCAAGAAATATAGTTTTACCGGAGCTGCCTCGACTATGAAGGCGGGAGAGATCGAGAAGTTACAGACTTCCAGCGTATCTCGTGTACTTGAAGGTACGGTATCCGGTGTGCAAGCCAGTGCTTCCAGCGGTCAGCCCGGTACGGATGCCGAAATCCGTATTCGTGGTATCGGTTCGATCAATGCCTCCAGTGCCCCGTTGTATGTGGTTGATGGCGTACCTTTTGATGGCAGCGTCAACTCGATCAATCCTGATGACATCGCTTCCATGACTGTACTGAAAGATGCTGCATCTGCTGCTCTGTACGGTTCGCGTGGTGCAAACGGTGTGATTATCATTACTACGAAACAAGGACAGCAGGACTCGAAAGCTACTGTCAAGGTGAAAGCTACACTGGGTGGTTCCAGTCGTGCGGTACGCGATTATGACCGTGTCAATACCAATCAGTATTTCGAACTTTACTGGGAAGCGCTTCGCAACCAGTATGCCAAGAGCTCTGATTATACCCCTGCCACCGCAGCTACGCAGGCTTCTAAAGACTTGGTTACAAAATTGATGGGAGGCGGTCCGAATCCTTACGGCACACAATATCCGCAACCTGTGGGGACAGACGGAAAGCTGGCAGCAGGTGCTCGTCCGTTATGGAACTCCGACTGGAGTGACGCGATGGAGCAGCAAGCGCTTCGTACCGAACTGAATCTGAGTGTTTCCGGTGGTGGAAAGGCTAATCAATACTTCTTTTCTGCCGGCTACCTGAACGATAAAGGTATTGCACTCGAATCCGGCTACCAACGTTTCAACCTTCGTTCGAACGTGACCAGTGAAATGACTTCCTGGCTGAAAGGAAGCATCAACCTGAGTTTTGCCCATTCCATGCAGAATTATCCGGTTTCTTCGGATTCCAAAACAAGCAACGTGATTACGGCAGGACGTACTATGCCCGGATTTTATCCTATTTGTGAAATGAATACGGACGGCAGCTACAAGCTGGATGACAATGGGGATCGTATCTACGATTTCGGTTCATACCGTCCTTCCGGTTCTATGGCTAACTGGAACTTGCCGGCTACCTTGCCTTTGGATAAATCGGAACGGATGAAAGATGAATTTTCCGGTCGTACTTATCTCGAAGCTACGATCATCGAAGGGCTGAAATTCAAGACAAGTTTCAACTTCGACCTGATCAACTATAATACGCTGGATTATACGAATCCGAAAATCGGTCCGGCTCTGGAAAACGGAGGTGGTTCCAGCCGCTTGAACTCACGTACTTTTTCATGGACATGGAACAACATCGCGTCGTATGATAAAACCATCGGTGATCATCACTTTAATGTGCTTGCCGGAATGGAAGCCTATTCGTACCGTTATGATGAACTGACTGCTTCACGTACGAAGATGGCACAGCCCGATATGCCCGAACTGGTAGTCGGCTCACAGTTGACAGGCGGTTCCGGTTATCGTATCGATTATGCTTTGGTGGGATATCTCACCCAGGCGCTTTATGACTATCAGAATAAATACTTTTTCTCCGCTTCCTTTCGTCGTGACGGTTCTTCCCGTTTTGCACCGGAGACTCGCTGGGGGAACTTCTGGTCTTTGGGAACTTCATGGCGTATCGACCGTGAAAGTTTTATGGCTTCCACTGCCAACTGGCTTTCTGCTCTGACATTAAAGATGAGCTACGGTGCACAGGGAAATGATAATCTGGGTACTTATTATGCAAGCAAGGGACTTTATACCATCGTTTCCAATCTCGGAGAGAATGCCTTGGTTTCCGACCGTATGGCTACTCCGAACCTGAAATGGGAGACGAACCTGAACTTTAACGTCGGCGTTGATTTCTCACTGTTTAACAACCGTTTTTCCGGTTCGTTCGACTTCTTTACGCGTCGTTCCAAAGACTTACTTTATTCCCGTCCGATCGCTCCTTCCTTAGGATATGGCTCTATTGATGAGAATGTAGGCGCATTGAAGAATACAGGTATTGAGATGGTGCTGAACGGAACCATTATCAATCAGAATGGATGGGTATGGAAACTCGGAATGAACCTGACGCATTATAAGAATAAGGTGACGGAACTTCCGCTGAAGGATATGCCGCAAAGTGGCGTAAATAAATTGCAGGTAGGACGGTCAGTCTATGACTTCTATATGAAAGAATGGGCGGGAGTAGACCCTGACAACGGTAATCCGCTGTGGTATATGGATGAGAAAGATGCCAATGATAATTTGACCGGAAAACGTGTCACAACAAGCGACTATGCTTCGGCAAATTATTATTACGTCAATAAATCTTCCCTCCCGAAAGTTTATGGTGGTTTCAATACATCGCTTTCATGGAAAGGGTTCGATCTGTCCGCCATCTTTGCTTATAGCATCGGCGGATATATCTACAACCGTGATATTACTATGATTCTGCACAACGGAAGTTTGGAAGGCCGTGACTGGTCTACGGAGATATTGAAGAGATGGACACCGGAAAACCGTTATACAGACGTGCCTGCTTTGAGCACTACTTCCAATAACTGGAACTCAGCTTCCACCCGTTTCTTGCAGAACAATTCATATATGAGACTGAAAAACCTGACGCTATCTTACGATCTGCCGAAACAGTGGATCAGCAAACTGGCATTGAGCAGTGTTCAGGTGTTTGTGCAGGGCGATAACCTGTTCACTATTCACCGGAATCAGGGACTTGACCCTGAACAGGGAATCACGGGTATCACTTATTACCGTTATCCGGCTATGCGAACTATTTCCGGAGGTATCAATCTATCTTTCTAAAATTACACGATATATGAAAAAGATAAAAATTCAATCTATACTTACTGCTGTTGCCGGACTGTTTCTGGCGACAAGTTGTAGCAGTAGCTTTCTGGATACGGAACCTACGGATGCGGTAAGCTCCGATCAGGTAGCAGTAGCCGGAAATGCAGAACGTCTCTTCAACGGAGCTTGGTATAACCTGTTTGAATACGGCACGACGTATGCCAATATTGGTTATCGGGCACTTCAATGTCAGGATGATATGATGGCAAGCGATGTTGTCTCCCGTCCGAAATATGGGTTCAATTCTTCCTATCAGTTTAATGATGTGGCGATTCCTTCCGATGGAAGAACTTCGTTTGCCTGGTATCTGATCTATAAGACAATTGATAACTGCAACACTGCCATTTCGATTAAGGGTGACTCCGAGGAACTTCGGCAGGCACAGGGACAGGCATTGGCTTTGCGTGCCTTTTGTTATCTGCATTTGGTACAGCATTATCAGTTTACATATTTGAAAGATAAAGATGCTCCCTGTGTGCCTATATATACGGAACCGACTACAAGCGGTACCAAGCCGAAAGGCAAATCGACAGTGGCGCAAGTTTATCAGCAGATCTTTGATGATTTGAATCTTGCACAGGATTATCTGACAAACTACGTCCGCAAGGGAGACGGGCAGAAATTCAAACCGAATACGGATGTTGTCAACGGTCTTATGGCACGTGCTTACTTATTGACAGGACAATGGGGAGAGGCCGCCAAAGCTGCCGAAGCTGCACGCAAAGGATATTCATTAATGACTACCACTGCCGAGTACGAAGGTTTTAATAATATTTCCAATAAGGAATGGATTTGGGGATCTCCTCAAACACTTTCGCAATCGGATGCAAGTTATAATTTCTACTATCTGGATGCAACGTATGTCGGAGCTTACAGTAGCTTTATGGCCGACCCGCACTTGATGGATACTTTTGTTAAAGGTGACATCCGTCTGCCTCTTTTCCAATGGATGCGTGAAGGATATCTGGGTTATAAGAAATTCCATATGCGTTCGGATGATACTGCAGATCTGGTACTGATGCGTTCGGCAGAAATGTATCTGATAGAAGCGGAAGCCAAGGTCAGAGATGGAGTAGCACTGGATCAGGCTGTTGCCCCATTGAATACATTACGTACTGCCCGTGGCGTAGGTAATTATGATGTGACAGGGAAAACAAAAGAGCAGGTGATTGACGAAATTCTGATGGAGCGCCGACGCGAACTTTGGGGAGAAGGATTCGGTATAACGGATGTACTCCGTAATCAGAAGGCGGTAGAACGCATGGCTTTATCTGAGGATATGCAGAAAACGGAAGTGGATTGCTGGCAGGAAGGCGGCAGTTTTGCGAAAAGAAATCCGTTAGGACATTGGTTCCTTAATTTTCCGGATGGTAAAGCGTTCTCAGCGAACAGTTCTTATTATCTGTATGCTATCCCTGAAAAAGAGATTAATGCAAACCCTAACTTATAAATAGCTCTCTTAATTTTTTGACTTTGACCTTAACTTGTAGACCGGTATACGTCGTGACGATGCATACCGGTCGTTTTTTTATACCTGTATCTTCTGTTTCTTTAAATTGGGCAAAAAGAACGTGACTAATCCCAATAACGGCATATAAGCGCAAACGTTATAAACCGACTCAATTCCAAATTTATCAGCCATATTGCCAAGTACAGCCGAAGCGATACCTGCTACTCCAAAGGCAAAACCAAAGAAAAGACCGGAAATCAACCCTAACTTGGTAGGGAGCAGCTCTTGCGCATAAAGCAGGATAGCCGGAAAAGCAGACGAAAGCATCAGCCCTACACAAAAACTTAAAATGATGGTCCATGCTAAAGTGGCATGCGGCATCAGTAAGCTAAAAGGTGCAGCTCCTAAGATAGAAGCCCAAATCACATATTTACGTCCTACACGGTCGCCGATAGGACCGCCGAGCAATGTTCCGATAGCAGTAGCTACCAGAAAAATAAATAAGTATAATTGAGATTCCTGTACAGTTACATTGAATTTATGAATCAAGTAGAATGTATAATAACTGGTAAGGCTTGCCATATAAATATACTTTGAGAAGATTAATATCAGTAGGATGCCGATAGATAAAGCAGTCTTATCCATCGGTAAAGGCAAATGTACAGCCTTTTTCACTGTAGCCTTTTGCTCTTTCATTCGGTTGAGATAAGATTTGTACCATTTGCAGATCGGGTACATGACACCGATAGCAGCCAAAGCAAAAAGCGCAAAAACGGCCAGATGCTCTCTGCCATAAGGAGCCACCAGCAAAGCTACCAATAAAGGACCTAGTGAACCTCCTAAATTGCCTCCTACCTGAAATAACGATTGTGCCAGTCCCCGTTTCCCACCCGAAGCAAGAAAAGTAATACGCGATGCCTCCGGATGCAAGACGGAAGAACCGATTCCGATCAGAAAAACAGAGATCAGCATCCAATAAAGATTGTTGGAGAATGCCAGATTGATCATTCCTATCATTGTAAAGCTCATTCCGATAGGTAGTGACCAGGCAACGGGATGTTTATCGAAGATGATTCCGGTGATTGGCTGGAATACCGAAGCCGAGAGTTGATAAACCAGTGTGATAAGGCCGATCTGTGCAAAGTTGAGTCCCAAATCGTCTTTGAATAATGGATAGGCTGCCGATATAACGGACTGCAAAAGATCATTGAGACAATGCGAAAGGCTTAATGCGATGAGGATAGAAAACGTAATTCTTCCTACGGGTTGTTCCTGATTCTGTACCATAATACCTATTCTTTTGAAATGTTCCTGAAAAAATGACTGCAAAGGTACGTAAACTTCCCGTTTCTCAATATATTTGTCACTATTAAATCTATAAGTAATGAAGAAAGTAGTAGTAGCGATGGATTTTTTCAAAGGGTGTCTTTCCTCATCAGAGGTGGAAAAGGCGGTGGAAGAAGGCATAAAGCTGGTTTGTCCGGATTGTGAAGTCATTCGTTTTCCGATAGCCGACGGAGGTGAGGGAATATTGACTGTCTTGGTAGAAGCAACACGAGGCACTTATCAGAAGATCATAGCGAATGATCCTTTGATGCGCCCGATAGAAACCACTTATGGAGTTTCGGGTGATAAACGCGTTGCTTTTATTGAGATGGCCACCGTGAATGGTCTGCCGCTATTATCAGAAACTGAACGAAATCCGATGCTGACCACTACTTATGGAACCGGTGAATTGATATTGCACGCTATTGAACAGGGATATCGGGAATTTGTCATTGGTATCGGAGGAAGTGCTACGAATGATGCCGGAGTAGGTATGTTACAAGCATTAGGAGCCCGATTTCTCAATAAGGATGGAGCAGTCTTGGGAGAAGGAGGCGAAATCCTGCATCGAATTGCCGCTATTGATTTTTCTTCCGTTCACCCTGCACTTGAAGATACTCGTTTCACGATAGCCTGTGATGTACGAAATCCCTTTTGTGGTCCGGAAGGCGCTGCGCATGTTTTTGCCCGGCAGAAGGGGGCGGATGATGCAATGATAGAGAAATTAGATGCGGGTATGCAGTCTTTTTCCCGATTGATCCATTCAACTACCGGAAGAGAAATCACTCACGTTCCCGGAGCAGGAGCTGCCGGAGGCTTGGGAGGTGCTTTTCTTGCTTTTCTGAATGCTGAACTAAAGCCCGGCATTGATTTACTGCTCCAAACATTGAAATTTAGTGAGAAAATAAAAGGTGCTGATCTGATCATAACCGGTGAGGGGAGAACAGACCGTCAATCTTTAATGGGAAAAGTACCTTCCGGAATATTAGAAGAGGCGAAACGACAAGGGATACCGGTCATTGTTGTGGCAGGCAGCATAGAGGATACGGAAATTCTGAATCAGGCAGGTTTTCAAGGTCTCTTTTCTATCATTCCTTCGCCCATGTCTTTAGAAACAGCCATGAAGCCGGAAGTCGCTAAGAAAAATATTTGCCGGACTGTTGCTCAAATTATCTCTTTAGTGAATTTATAGTGGCGTTTGGAGTGTAAATTGTCGTTAATTCATTTTTGACTTACTGAACTATTCGTGGTACCTGATGTTGTTAAATAAAAAAGGAGGATAAAATGGGCTTTATTTGGTATATTATTATTGGTATTATAGCCGGCTTTCTTGCAGGTAAGATAATGCGTGGCGGAGGTTTTGGCCTTATTATAAATTTGTTACTTGGTATTCTCGGAGGAGTGCTGGGCGGTTGGGTATTTGCCCTTTTCGGACTTGCGGCTTCGGGATTGATTGGAAGTTTGATAACTTCTACCGTAGGAGCTATTCTGGTATTATGGATTGCTTCTTTATTCTCGAAATCTAAATAAAGATTTTATATAATTTATTTTTAATCTAAAAACAGAACTTAATTATGGAATGTAGACATGGGAATTTCTGGATTGGACTTGGAATTGGTTCAATCCTTGGTGCAGTAGCTTATCGTCTTTCACGTACAGCAAAAGCCAGACAGTTGGAAAGTGATATTTATAACGCTATTCACCGTATCGGTCGTGATGCTGAAATAGCAGCAGCCGAAGCTGAAAGAAAAGCGATGAATCTTGGCTTAAAAGCTGTTGAAACAGGAGCTAAAGTCGCAGATAAAGTAGCTGAAGAGGCTGATAAAGCAGTTGGAAAAGCAAAAGAAAAATGGGAGAAATAATCATCCTTGAAAGTGGTAATCAGGTTTAAAATAACCGGTTATCACTTTTCTTTTATACTAATAGCTTTCTTCTTGAAAATTTACCTTAACCAAATACTGTCACTATCCCTCATATCTGTTTATGCATAAACAAATCAGTGTGTGCCCGTACACATTTTACCTTTTATATCCCTCTTTTTGTTTCTTTTCACAGATAAAAAGCTTTTCTGTCATGGTGTTTATTACCTCCCAAACATATATTTGATGGCTTTTTCCATTATTTTTCTTATGTTTAACAACATACGTATTACTTGCCTTCCTTTATTAAATATCTGAATATCATATTTATAGCATTTTTATAGTAGAACGTGTGTGCGCACACACTTTTGCTTAATTCAATAATTCATTTTACATTTGTCGTCGAAAAACAAGATACTTATCAGTAAATGGACAAAGAATTCTCAAATATTCGTATTGTAGACATCGCCAAGATGGCGGGAGTCTCTGTCGGTACGGTAGACCGGGTGATTCACAATCGTGGACGGGTATCTGAAGAGAACAGGAAGAAAGTTCAGACTATTCTGGAAATGGTTCATTATCAGCCGAATCTGATGGCGCGTTCGTTGGCATCTAAAAAACAATATCATTTTGTGGCAATTACTCCTTCTTTTACGCACGGAGAATATTGGGAAGCTATTTCCGATGGTATCGATAAGGCGGCTTCAGAGATGGAATCTTATAATATAACGATCACTAAACTCTTTTTCGATCAATACAATAACAAGACATTTGATGATATTGTCCGCAACCTGTTGGATGAAAAAGTAGATGGGGTATTGATTGCAACACTGTTTACCGACTCTGTTATACGGCTTTCGCAAGAGCTTGACAGGAATGAAATTCCCTATGTTTATGTTGACTCCAATATTGAAGGGCAACATCAGTTGGCATATTTCGGAACGGAGTCTTATGATGCCGGAGTGATTGCTGCGCGATTATTGACAGACAAGATTTCTTCGACTTCGGATATTCTGATGGCACGAATTATTCATAGTGGAAAAAACGACTCAAATCAAGGAAAAAACCGGAGAGAAGGCTTTTGTCATTATCTGAAAGAAACAGGATTTACCGGAAATTTGCATGAAGTAGAATTGAAAATCAATGATTCGGTTTACAATTTTATCAAACTGGATGAAATCTTTGAAGCGAATGCAACTATAGAAGGAGGAATCATCTTTAATTCAACTTGCTATATCTTAGGAAACTACCTGAAAGCAAGAGGAATGCAAAAAGTAAAATTGGTTGGCTACGATCTTATTGAAAGGAATACTCAACTGCTCTCCGATGGTGTTATCACTGCATTAGTTGCACAGCGCCCCGAACGACAGGGGTACGATGGCATTAAGTCATTGTGCAATCATTTGCTGTTCAAGCAGAACCCCGAAAAGGTGAACCTGATGCCGATTGATATTCTTCTAAAAGAAAATCTGAAATATTATCTGAACAATAAGTTATAAACCATATAAATAAAAGAACCATGAACGAATTATTTAACGTAAAGGACAAAGTTGTTGTTATCACCGGTGGAGCCGGAATCTTAGGTAAGGGTATCGCTGCATACTTAGCTAAAGAAGGAGCTAAAGTTGTTGTACTCGATAGAAGCGAAGAAGCAGGTAAGGCATTGGTAGAAAGTATCAAAGCTGAAGGAAATGAAGCTATGTTCCTGTATACGGACGTAATGGACAAAGAAGTGCTGGAAGGTAACAAAGTGGAGATCATGAAAGCCTATGGACGTATTGACGTATTGCTGAACGCTGCCGGAGGTAATATGGCAGGCGCAACAATTGCTCCGGACAAAACTTTCTTTGACTTGCAGATTGATGCCTTTAAGAAAGTGGTGGATCTGAATCTGTTTGGTACGGTATTGCCTACAATGGTATTTGCTGAAATCATGGTAGAACAGAAGAAAGGTTCTATCGTAAACTTCTGTTCCGAATCAGCTCTTCGTCCGTTGACACGTGTGGTTGGTTACGGAGCTGCAAAAGCTGCTATTGCTAACTTCACTAAATATATGGCTGGCGAACTGGCTTTGAAATTCGGTAACGGTCTTCGTGTAAATGCTATCGCCCCGGGATTCTTCCTGACTGACCAGAACCGTGCGCTGTTGACAAATCCTGATGGTTCTCTGACTGACCGTTCCAAGACAATTCTTGCTCATACTCCGTTCAATCGTTTCGGTGAACCGGAAGATCTTTACGGAACTATTCATTATCTGATCAGTGATGCTTCTAACTTCGTAACAGGTACAGTAGCTGTTATCGACGGAGGTTTCGACGCATTCTCCATTTAATACCTATTACTTATTACCTATTACTTATTACTTAATACTTATCATAATTATGTATCTATGTGAACAAACTTGGCGCTGGTATGGTCCGAATGACCCAGTAAGCTTGTGGGATATCAAACAGGCAGGCGCTACCGGTATAGTAAACGCACTTCATCACATTCCGAATGGTGAAGTGTGGACAGTAGAAGAAATCATGAAGCGTAAGCAAATGATTGAAGAAGTGGGTCTGACCTGGTCCGTTGTAGAAAGTGTACCTGTGCACGAACATATCAAAACGCAGACCGGTGAATATCTGAAATATATTGAAAACTATAAGGAAAGCATCCGTAATCTGGCTAAATGTGGTGTAATGGTAGTTACTTATAACTTCATGCCTGTATTAGACTGGACACGTACGGACCTTGCCTATACAATGCCTGACGGTTCTAAAGCTCTTCGCTTTGAGAAAGCGGCTTTCCTTGCTTTCGACCTCTTTATTCTGAAACGTCCGAATGCGGAGAAAGACTATACTCCGGAAGAAATAGCCAAAGCAAAAGCCCGTTTCGAACAAATGAGTGAAGACGATAAGAAATTGTTGGTTCGTAATATGATTGCTGGACTTCCGGGATCGGAAGAAAGTTTCACTGTAGAACAGTTCCAGGAAGCATTGGATCGTTATAATGATATCGATGCTGAGAAACTTCGTTCTAACTTGATCTTCTTCCTGAAAGAAATTGCACCTGTGGCTGATGAGGTAGGAGTGAAGCTGGTGATCCATCCGGACGATCCTCCTTATACAATTTTAGGTTTACCGCGTATTCTAAGTACGGAAGAGGACTTTAAAAAACTGATTGAAGCCGTTCCTAACGAATCTAACGGTCTTTGCTTGTGTACAGGTTCTTTCGGTGTACGTGCTGACAATGACCTTGCAGGTATGATGGAGCGTTTTGGCGATCGTGTCAACTTTGTACACTTGCGTAGTACGCAGCGTGACGAAGAAGGAAACTTCTATGAAGCTAACCACCTGGAAGGAAATGTAGATATGTACAACGTAATGAAGAGCCTGATTCTTCTGCAACAACGTCGTAAATGTTCTATCGCTATGCGTCCGGACCACGGTCATCAGATGATTGATGATCTGAAGAAGAAGACAAATCCGGGATATTCCTGCTTAGGCCGCCTGCGTGGATTGGCAGAACTTCGCGGTTTGGAAATGGGTATTGCAAAGTCTATTCTATAAGCAGAATTCATAATTAGCAATCTATTTTAAAGACACTACGGCTATTATTGACAGTAATAATAGTGGTAGTGTCTTTTATATTGCTCATTTACGGAGCTTTCGTATTAAAATAAGCTTCCGGTGTGCAAATCAACTTTTGGCTTTTTAGGCTCGGGGATGATGAGCAAGGCTATTTGTGCACAAGCCTCAGCATCGGCGAGAGCATGGTGATGATTGGTTAAATCATATCCGCATCGGGCTGCCACCGTATGTAGCTGATGATTGGGCAACTCTTTTCCAAACACTTTCCGTGAAGTGCGGCAAGTACAATAAAACTTATAATTGGGATAAGTCATTTCGTATAGCTCGTGAACAGCTTTCAGACAGCCCTCATCAAAAGGACTGTTGTGAGCAACAAGCGGAAGACCGTCTATAAGCGGTTTTATTTCTGCCCATACATCAGGAAAATCTTCCGCTTCTTCCGTATCCGCGTAAGTCAGTCCGTGAACAGCTGTTGTCCATTGCGTATAATAGTTGGGACAAGGACGGATCAGACGATAGATTTTCTTAACGATTTTTCCGTTCCTCACGATGACAACCCCTACGCTGCATACGCTGGTGCGCTTTCCGTTGGCTGTTTCAAAGTCGATAGCTGCAAAGTCCTTCATGCGTTTTGCTGTTTTTTGAAACACAAATGTACATGATATTTTTTGCAAAATACATGAATTGGCATTTATTCTCTTTATATTTGCGTATAAAATAGACCGATGTACACAGAATATCAGCCCTCTCGTCTACTCGCTCCCTATATTGATAATTATTGGGAATTTAAGGGAACTCCGGAATATGGTATGCGTATCCATATTTTGCCGGATGGTTGTACCGATTTCATTTTTACGTTGGGAGAAGCAGTGAGTAAGGTAAAAGAAGAAACGCTGGTCATGCAGCCTTATCGTTCTTACTTTGTGGGTCCGATGACGAAATATTCGGAGCTTGTCACTTATGCCGAATTCGTTCATCAGTTTGGCGTTCGTTTTCTGCCTTGTGGGTTATCCGGATTTACAAAGCTGCCTTTGCATGAGTTTGCGAATTACAGAATCAGTACGAATGAAATGCAGGCGGTTTTTGACAGTACCTTTATCGAGAGGTTATGTGAGCAGAATGATGTCCGGGGACGGATTCAGGTCGTTGAAGAATATCTCCTGGCGTATCTTGCACATAACTATCAGCCTGTTGATACCCAAGTTGCCGCAGCGGTGAATATAATCAATCAGTCCGCAGGGAAGCGTTCTGTTCGTAGTCTGATGGATGAGGTATGCCTGTGCCAGCGTCATTTTGAACGGAAGTTTAAACATAACACCGGATTCACTCCTAAAGAATATAGCCGCATTGTTAAATTCAAGAATGCAGTAGAATTACTGAGAAACACGACTTCTGTCAACCTGCTGACTACCGCCATCGACGCAGGATATTATGACCTGGCACATTTCTCAAAAGAAATCAAAACATTGTCGGGCAATACACCTTCATCATTCCTTTCGCTTACAGTTCCGGAGGATATAACGCTGACTTATATCGAACCTTAGCACCGGATTAGTAAAAGTCGATTTTTTACAATAGAACGGACATCTGTGCCGTTATCTTTGTGGCGAAATAAAATAAATACAATAAGATTATGTCAACAAAAACTATGAAAGAGAAAGCGGTGGAGTTATTGCAGAAATGCGAAGTTGTCACCCTTGCTTCTGTGAACAAGGAAGGCTATCCCCGTCCTGTGCCAATGAGTAAAATTGCAGCAGAAGGAATTTCCACTATCTGGATGTCCACCGGAGCGGATTCATTAAAGACTATTGATTTTTTATCGAATCCGAAAGCAGGATTATGTTTTCAGGAGAAGGGGGACAGTGTGGCATTGATGGGAGAAGTGGAAGTCGTGACAGACGAGAAACTGAAGCAGGAACTTTGGCAGGACTGGTTTATCGAACACTTTCCCGGTGGTCCTACAGATCCGGGCTATGTATTGCTAAAGTTCACCGCCAATCACGCAACCTACTGGATTGAAGGTACCTTTATTCATAAAAAGCTTGACTAATCTTGATCTGGAGCGATTATAAAATTGACAGGTAACGGTACATTTGTGTACGAAAAAAGAGAAAGACATTCCCAAAGTAAGGACTGTTTTTCTCTTTTATGTTTAGGCTGGAAGACGTGTTTTTCGTCTATCTGGCATTCATTTAGAATTCAAACTTTTCCAGTTTCATTTCAGCTAATTCCTGAATGATACCTACGTATTGTGCAAAATGAGCGGTTTTTTCGTGTGCTGCCAATACTTCAGCATTCTGCCATGTTTCGCAAATCATGAAAACATCACGGCGGGTACTGCTTTCAAAAGTATCGTAAGCAATGCATCCTTCTTCTTTCAAAGAGCAGGCAGTCAGTTCTTTTGCTGCCTCAATCGCTTTTTCGCGGTTTGTTTCGTTTACACGAACAAAAACATTTAATCTGATCATAGTTCTTTTATTATTTATGTGATTAAAAAGAATGGTTTCATCACTGTGTTTGTGAAGAACCGAAGGCAAAGATAGTATTTTTCTGTAGCTTCCCGCAGGCTGTTTTCAAATTTTCATATAAACTTCACATAATCATAAAAAATCGGTTATATTTGCATCTGAATTCTAAAAGCAACTATTTTGAGCACCATTCTTAAATTTGTTATAGCTTAATATTAGCCTCATAAACCACAGGCTAATTTCTTTCGTTTGAGTATTTCTACTTGAACCGGTTTTTCATTTTATCAATTTTATTATTCACAGCATCGTTTTTTTAAGACGAGTGCAATTTGGTATTCAGGCTTTTAGTCAGACTCCTTTTGACGGTTCGAAAGCTGTGGGTACATTGAGAATGAATGGAAAATTTCGTAAGAAATAGTAAGCTGAACATAGAAAAAGAAATTAAAAGGATTGAGCAACAGCCGATTGCCCTTCTCGAGCGGATAAAGCAGATAATAGATGTCATACAGACATCACTTACTTTGCTGAAAAGGGCAGTTGCCGAATATCAATTTCAGAATCCTGAAGAAGAAATTCAGTTCTTTAAAGTCTGGAAACCGCAGATTTCCGGCTTGCTGATGTTTTATATCCGTTTATATCAGATTGAAAAGAACCGTGTCGGCAAATCCCTGTCGGCTCAATGCAAATATTTAAAGATGGAGCTGGAAAATATACAGAAGTCATTTTTGAATAATAGCTTCTATGATTATTATCGTGCCGGTCAGACCGAACTTGATAACCAATATTTTATCCGTGAGAATTATGATATTCTTTCCGATGTTCATTGTCATTTGCTGGACAGGGATTCTTCTTTTACCACCTTACACGATTCAAGCGTTGCAATGATTCTGGCGAATAGTCATTTGATAGAATATGTGTCAGACGAGATCGATTCGCTGTCAGACAAACTGCATCTTAAATTCACCTCCATAGTAGACAGTAAGTTGCTGCAATGGACGGATAGTAAAGTCGCCTTGGTTGAATTCATCTATGCGATCTATGCGGGCAAATGCTTTAATAATGGAAATACCAGTCTGAAAGACATCGCTTTTTGTTGCGAGATACTTTTCAATATCGAGATTGGGGACTTTTATCGTATCTTCTTGGAAATTAGGAATCGGAAGAAGAGCAGGACACAATTTCTTGATAAGTTGAAGGATAAAATACAGAAGATGATGGAGGAGCTCGACAGATAAATTTCACGCCATCTTGTGACATCTTGTGAATTTTATAAATGGATTATATCCAACTTTGCTTTATGGATACAACATTTACATGGGAGATAAAGGCAAAGAATTCTCCTTTATTAATTAAGAAATGCAGTCATTGCGATAGTGACCGGTTTTACTGTAGTGATAAGTTTAGAATGAATGCGCAGAAAAAGAACATCGATGTCTGGCTGATATATCGGTGTGTGAAATGCGATAATACATGCAACATTACTTTGCTGTCACGTACCAAACCGGATTTGATAGATAAAGTCCTGTTTCATAGCTTTTCCATGAACGATCGGAAAGCAGCCTGGAAATATGTTTTTTCTGCCGAACTTGCCGGCAGGAATCATTTGAAAACGGATTATGATAGTGTAGAATATGAGGTTACGGATAACTTCTCGAAAGAAGATATAATCCGTGTGCCCGATGCAACCATAAAGATTCAAATCAAATATGAGTTTGAATTTAATCTGAAATTGTCGTCTTTATTAAAAAGGAATTTTCTTCTTTCCAGCACTCAGCTAAGGCGTCTGTTTGAACAGGGAGTGATTTCGCTTCTTTCCGGTAAAGAGCCGCAGAAATATAAAGTAAAGGACGGAGATATCCTGTTGATGGATAAAGAACATTTGCTTGTTATGATGGACTTTGTGGATAGCTTTATGGTAAAAACAGGCATTGATTGATTTTTTATTACTACATTTGTCTGATATGGGACAGGGAATTCAGAAACTAAGTACTATTATAAATTCAGAGATATGAGAAAGTTGTTTTTATTAGCTATTGTTTTATGTGTATGGAGTGTTGTTGCCGATGCTCAGGAGAGTGAGAGAAGATATATTGAGGTAACCGGTTCTTCTGAAATAGAAGTTGTGCCGGATGAGATTCATCTTTTGATTCAGATAAAGGAATATTGGAAAGAGGAATTTGTGCCGAAGTCCAAGCCGGAAGATTATAAAACGAAAGTTCCGTTGGAATGGATTGAAAAAGATTTGCGTCGGGTACTAAGTAGAGCGGGAATTTCGGATGAGGCTATTCGTGTGCAGGAAATCGGAGACTATTGGCGTCAGAAAGGAAAAGAATTTCTGATAGGTAAGCAACTGGACATCCGGTTTACTGACTTCGAAAAGATAAATGCCGTTATTAAGAAGATTGATACGAAAGGCATCGAGTCCATGCGTATCGGGGAGCTGAAGCACAAGGATTTGCCGAACTATCGTAAACAAGGTAAGATAGAAGCATTGAAAGCAGCACGTGAAAAGGCATCTTATCTTGTGGAAGCTATGGGACAAAAACTGGGTGAGGTCATTCGTATTGTCGAACCGGCTTCGAGCTATGTAAGTCCTTATTCTCTTTATCAGGCACAGAGTAATGTCAGTATGGGGACAGCTGCCACTGAGCAATATCGCGTTATTACATTGCGGTATGAGATGACGGCGCGTTTTGCTATTGAATAATTTTTTTCTTGCTAAGAATTACAGTTCGCATTACATAAAACTGTACCTTTGTATGCGATGAGCTATTCGTCTGACAGCTGTTGAACTTTCGTCTGACAACTGTTATCTTTTCGTCTAACAACTGTCAGACGAAAAAGAAACAGTTGTCAGACGATTATTTTTATGCTAAACTAAAGTTAAGGTTTAGTATAAGAGGACTGAAATGTTAGCGAATAAACTGATAGACACATAAACAACTAATAAAAAATATACTAATGAGTGCATTTTATGATTTGTATGAGACTCCGGACCCTAATGATACAGGGGAGAAACAACCCCTTCATGCCCGCATTGTTCCGAGTGGAACTTATTCGAAAAAAGATTTTATAGAACGCGTATCCCGTCACCAACCTTTTCCGCACAATATAATTGAAGGAGTACTTGGCGCTGTAGTTGATGAACTGGCCGAAGCCTTGGCGGATGGATACATCGTGGAATTGGGCGAACTTGGACATTTCAGCATTTCGTTGAAGTGTACCCATAAAGTGATGACTAAGAAAGAAATTCGCGCCGAGTCTATCCGTTTTGACAATGTTCATTTACGTACTTCCAAAGAATTTAAAAAGAAAATAAAGCGGGAGATAGAACTTGAACGAGTTGAGAACTCCAATGAAAAAACTCACAATGCTAAAATATCCATTGAAGACCGTCTCCAAATGTTGCAGGAATTTCTGAAGAAAAACGGAGGAATCACGCGTATAGAATATAGCAGACTGACCGGACTCCCCCGATTGAAAGCAATTGATGATTTGAATACTTTCATCAAGGAGGGAACTCTTCGCAAGAGGGGAGCAGGACGAACTGTCTTTTATGTGTGGAAACAGAAGGAATGAAACAATGAATTAAAATATATATGGATTAATTATTAGAGGATACTACAGAAAACCACTCGCACACTAATTTTGTTCTACCTGTCAGTTTCTTATCTATCTTTTCCAATAATGAAGAATAATATTCTGTATGTATTTTTATCCAGTTATCCAAACAGCCGTCTCCTTCGTTGACAGCAAATTCTTCTGTTATATCTTGAAAATCTACAATCTCTATTCTTTCAATTTTCACAATACATTTTTCTTTGCCCTGTGAGTCTAGTATAGAAGCGCATTCATTGACTTTAATTTCTTCTTGATTCATAAGAGAATAATCATATAAAGAAGAAGTTGCTGTTTTTTCTCCTGATAAGACCTTGTCTGCCAATTCGTCTGTATCGCATCCGAACTGTATTCTATGTTTTATTTCCATCATGCTTAGATAGATAATATCTTTTCCCCGTTTTTCAGATATTCGGTTAGCGGGATTCCCATATATCTAACAGTTATACCTAGATTTGTGATGATAGAGGCTACCCCGAAATTCTCACAGCAATCTTGGCATGCCTCAATCGTAATTCCTGATTGTAACATCTCTAATATTTCAGTCTGTACTTGCGTATCGTTGGCTACTAATTTCACAGATGCTCCCCAAAGAATAATATTTATATGTTTCCACCAACCTCTGTTTTTAGAGTTTAAGGCATACATTGCCAACATATTAAAAACGGTATCTTTGTTGTCAGTCGTCCAAAGAATGGTTAATTTGTCATTTGCGCTCATAATCTGTTATCTTTTGATGATTCTTTATTTTCTATAGACATATTGTGTCACTATGCTATGAAACAAAAGTAATGAATAAAAATTGAATGTCGTTTATTACTATTCTTTTAATAACACATATTAAGTCAGATAATTTGCACCTTTTGTTTCATACGAGTATCTTTGCCTTACTGTTCTGTTAAAACGATAGGGGAGAATGTATCACAAGAGAAAAATAAGAGCATACATAGCATGGATGTTATTCATGACATTCATTCCCTTCTTTGTAGTGAAAACCTTTCACTATCATGGAAGTGAAGATGAAACGTCATGCTCTCATGCCGACCATTCCCGGAGTCATGCCGAGGATTGTGCGATATGTAAATACTCCCTTTCTCTCTTTACAGAACCTCAGCCGGTAGAATTTCATTGTATATTGACGCTCGTTCCTTACGAGACGATTACTTACCAGGATAAGGTTGTCTGCAAACGAACTTATTCGCATCACCTACGCGCGCCTCCTGCCGCATAATTACATATTCATATTTTCTAGGAAGACAGGTTCATTGTAACTTGTCCTCACATTCATTTTACACATTATATAAAAGATTGTAATTGATGCGTATCGGAATTATTTCGGGCGTAATAGGGTTGTTTGTAACCTTACCCGTCCACGCACAGAAGTCCGATTCAATCAAGAGTATGCTTTTGCCTGATGTTGTTGTGACCGAGTCGTACCAACAGCGTCAAGCCAAGAAGTCTGCACTTACGGTTGAAGTGATAGAACAGGATTTTCTGCGCAAACATTTTACGGGAAACTTCATGCAGGCAGTGGAGAACATTCCCGGAGTACAAGCTATGGACATAGGCTCCGGCTTCTCCAAACCGATGATTCGGGGGATGGGATTCAACCGGATAGCCGTATTGGAAAACGGAATCAAGCAGGAAGGCCAGCAATGGGGAGCCGACCACGGACTGGAACTGGATGCCTTCAATATCGAAGCAGTCAATGTCTTGAAAGGTCCTTCCTCACTGCTTTACGGCAGTGATGCCATGGGTGGAGTGATTGATATAGCCTCTCCTCCCATACCTTCTGCGAATATGCTCTTCGGCGATGTCACCCTATTGGGCAAATCCGTCAACGGAACACTGGCAGGTTCGCTGATGCTGGGACTTAAAAAGAATGCCTGGTATGCGCAAATCCGTTATTCCGAACAGCACTTCGGTGATTACCGCATCCCTACGGATACCATTGTCTACCTGACTCAGAAAATGCCCGTCTATGGGCGTAAACTGAAAAATACGGCAGGAGTGGAACGCAATATCGGCCTTTTCACCCAATATCAGCGAAAAGGCTATAGAGCAGACTATTCCATCAGTAATGTCTATCAGAAGACGGGGTTCTTTCCGGGCGCACACGGTGTCCCCGACGCATCGCGCGTAGAAGATGACGGAGACAGCCGGAATATCGAACTGCCTTACAGCAAGGTAAATCATCTGAAAGTAACCACACATCAGCAATATGCTTGGGAGAAACTGATCCTGTCCGGTGATTTGGGATTTCAGAATAACCATCGGGAGGAATGGAGTGCTTTTCATACTCATTACGGCTCCCAGCCTGCGCCGGAGAAGGACCCGGACAAAGAACTGGCTTTCGATCTGAACACATACAGTGCTTCGGTAAAAGCCCGCTTTATTGGCTCTTCTTCATGGGAGCATACGTTGGGGTGGGATAGGCAACATCAGCAGAACGACATTTCCGGCTATTCATTTTTGTTGCCGGAGTACCATCGTTCTAGTACCGGATTGCTCTGGCTTACGACGTATAAGCCTAATAACATTCTCTCTGTCAGTGGAGGCGTGCGATATGATTATGGTTATATTGGCATCTCTCCGCACGAGGATGTTTATCTGGCGGATTACCTTCGGAGGCAAGGATATGATGATGAACAAGTAGAGTCCTATAAATGGAACAGTCATGCCGTCCGAAAGCATTTCGGTGACTATTCCTTTTCTTTGGGACTGGTATGGACACCCTCCGTTCAGCACATGGTGAAAGTGAACATCGGACGTAGCTTCCGCCTCCCCGGAGCCAATGAACTGGCTGCTAACGGTGTACATCACGGCACTTTCCGTCACGAGCAGGGAGATGCTTCTCTGAAATCCGAGCAAGGATGGCAGATGGATGCTTCCTACAACCTGCGATATCACGGACTTTCCGTTTCCGTGTCTCCTTTTGTCAGTTGGTTCAGTAACTACATCTTTCTGCGTCCCACAGGCGAATGGTCAGTTCTGCCGCATGCCGGACAGATTTACCGCTACACGGGAGCCGAAGCACTGTTTGCCGGAACGGAGGCTACGATAGACATTAACTTTCTGCGTCACTTCAATTACCGTATCTCCGGAGAATACGTCTACACCTACAACTGTGACGAGCATATTCCGTTAAGTTTTTCTCCGCCGTTCGGTATGCGGAATACGTTGACATGGCAAAGAAAACACTATATGCTTTATGCGGAGTGGCAACTTATTGCCCGTCAGAACCGTGTAGACCGTAATGAGGACCGTACACCGGGGGCTAACCTGTTTCATTTGGGTGGCTCGCTGAATATTCCGGTTGGCAGGACTAACGAGATAGAAATAACCCTGACCGCCCGTAATATCTTCAATACCAGATATTACAATCATCTTAGTTTTTACAGGAAAGTAGAAATTCCGGAACCGGGACGAAACTTCCAATTATTAATCAAAATTCCATTTAAAAAATTACTGTAATGAAAACAAAACTTTACCTCCCGATCATCAGCCTTCTGGCAATGTCTGTATTTGCATTTATTTCTTGTGACGATTCGGATAGCGATACCACCAAACCGGTGATTGAACTAAGTGAACCGGAAGAAGGGCAAGAACTGAAAATTGGCGACGAGCACGGAGTACATTTTGAAATGGATCTGTCGGACGACGTCATGTTAAAGTCATATATGATTGAAATACATAGTAATTTCGACCACCATTCGCATGGAAAGAGCAGGGCTGCTGCTACGGGCGAAGCCACTGTCGATTTCAGTTTCAACAGGTCTTATGATATCTCCGGAAAGAAAACGGCGCATATCCATCACCACGATATTGTAATTCCGGCCAATGCTACTCCGGGCGATTATCATCTGATGGTTTATTGCACGGATGCCGCAGGAAACGAAACCTACATTGCGCGCAATATTGTACTGAGCACTACCGCCGAAAGGGACGATCATCATCACGATGAATAAATAAAATAGCCAGCCTGCCATGCAAAACGGGGGCGGGATGGAGTATCTTTTTTCTCTTATTAATCAGTGTTCGTATAATTTTCTTTAAAAGGTGTAATAGTTATTACACCTTTTGTGTTTCCAAAGCTTTACTTTTGTGAAAAATACTTTTTCACTATGATGAAGTTACCATTTATAAACCGAATTTTTCCTTCGTACAGATCGAAGATAATAGCCATTATCATTGGCGGTATTATTGTAGGCGGAGGAGCTTTATTTATGTACATGCTTCGGGCACATACGTATCTGGGCGATGATCCGGCAGCGTGTGTGAATTGTCACATCATGTCTCCTTATTATGCCACATGGTTTCACAGTTCACATGCACGGGATGCCACCTGTAACGATTGTCATGTTCCTCACGAGAACATTGTAAAGAAATGGACATTCAAAGGAATGGATGGTATGAAGCACGTCGCAGCTTTCCTTACCAAAAGTGAGCCACAAGTGATACAGGCCCACGAGGCCAGTTCGCAGGTGATTATGAACAATTGTATTCGTTGCCATACACAACTGAATACGGAGTTTGTAAAAACAGGAAAGATAGATTATATGATGTCTATGGTAGGAGAAGGAAAGGCTTGCTGGGACTGTCATCGGGATGTACCTCATGGTGGTAAGAATTCGTTGTCCGCTACTCCGGCAGCTATCGTCCCTCTTCCCGAATCGCCTGTACCGGAATGGCTCCGGAAGATGGTTAATAATAAGGAATAAGCATATACATAACTACGTAATAAAATAATAAAACCGATATACAATGGAAAAGAAATTAAAATCATGGCAAGGATGGCTGTTGTCCGGAGGTTCAATGGTCGTTGTTTTTGTTTTAGGATTATGTGTTTCTGCGTTGATGGAGAGGAGGGCGGAAGTCGCCAGTATCTTTAATAACCGCAAAACTGTCATTAAAGGTATTGAAGCACGCAACGAACTGTTTAAAGATGATTTTCCCCGCGAATATCAGACTTGGACGGAAACGGCAAAGACTGATTTTGAAAGCGAGTTTAATGGCAATGTCGCTGTTGATGCTTTGGAAAAACGTCCGGAAATGGTTATTCTGTGGGCAGGATATGCATTTTCAAAAGACTATTCCACTCCGCGCGGACATATGCATGCTATCGAGGATATTACGGCGTCACTTCGTACCGGTTCTCCTGCAGGTCCGCACGATGGCCCTCAGCCTTCTACTTGCTGGACTTGTAAGAGTCCGGATGTTCCCCGCATGATGGAAGCATTGGGAGTCGATTCTTTCTATAATAACAAATGGGCTGCCTTTGGTGATGAAATCGTGAATCCGATCGGCTGTTCCGACTGCCACGATCCGGAAACAATGAATCTTCATATCAGCCGTCCGGCATTGATTGAAGCTTTCCAGCGTCAGGGAAAAGATATCACAAAAGCTACTCCACAGGAAATGCGTTCATTGGTCTGTGCGCAGTGCCACGTAGAATATTACTTTAAGGGTGACGGTAAATATTTGACTTTCCCGTGGGATAAAGGTTTCACTGTAGAAGACATGGAAGCATATTATGATGAGGCAGGTTTCTATGATTACATTCATAAGTTAAGCCGTACTCCGATCTTGAAAGCCCAGCATCCCGACTATGAAATAGCTCAGATGGGTATTCACGGGCAAAGGGGCGTTTCTTGTGCCGATTGTCATATGCCTTATAAGAGTGAAGGGGGCGTGAAATTCAGTGACCATCATATTCAGAGCCCATTGGCAATGATTGACCGCACCTGTCAGACTTGTCATCGTGAGAGTGAAGAAACATTACGTAACAATGTGTACGAGCGTCAGCGCAAGGCAAATGAAATCCGTAACCGTCTGGAACAGGAACTGGCAAAGGCGCATATCGAAGCAAAATTTGCCTGGGATAAGGGTGCTACAGAAGATCAGATGAAAGATGTGCTTGCATTGATTCGTCAGGCACAATGGCGTTGGGACTTCGGTGTGGCATCACATGGAGGTTCTTTCCATGCACCGCAGGAGATTCAGAGAATTCTTTCTCATGGTCTGGACCGTGCTATGCAGGCTCGTCTGGCTGTATCCAAAGTTTTAGCGAAGCATGGGTATACGGAAGACGTTCCGATGCCGGACATTTCAACGAAGGCCAAAGCACAGGAATATATCGGTCTTGATATGGATGCTGAAAGAGCTGCTAAGGAGAAATTCCTGAAAACGACCGTTCCGGCATGGCTGGAGAAGGCAAAGGCAAACGGGCGTCTGGCACAAAAGTAAAATAGGGATATATGTGGAGCAAACCGTGGAGTTATAAAGAAGGGCTGGTGATTGGTGCGGGATTACTGGTGATAGGTATTTTGCTGCAAATGGCAGTGGGAGCCATCAACTGGGGCCTGTTTGCCTGTCCGGTCAATGCGATTGTGTTAGTGGTTTATATCATAGCGCTGGTAGCCATGCACCTTCTTCGTAAACGTGTGTATCTGTTTGGATGGTTGAGCCATTATTCCGCTGCCGTTTCTTCCCTGGTATGGGTAGCCGGCATGACGGTGATCATGGGACTTATCCGGCAGGCTCCTTCCGGTCATGCTTCCAATGATATACTGGGATTTTCGCAGATGATTTCGTCCTGGCCTTTCGTCCTGCTTTACTTTTGGATGGTCACTGTATTGGGACTGACCATATTCCGTGCCAGCTTTCCATTCAGGATTGGCAGACTATCCTTTCTTCTCAATCACGTAGGATTGCTCGTGGCATTGATTACGGCTACTTTGGGAAATGCCGATATGCAACGCTTGAAGATGACTACCCGAATGGGAAACGCAGAATGGAGGGCTACCGATGATAAAGGAAAATTGATAGAACTTCCGTTGGCTATCGAACTGAAGGATTTTACGATTGATGAATATCCTCCGAAACTGATGCTGATTGACAATGAAACGGGGGGAGTACTCCCCGAAAAGTCTCCTGTGCATTTACTGCTTGAAAACGGAGTTTCCGAGGGCAGTCTGCTGGATTGGGACTTGTTTGTCGAACAGTCTATTCCGATGGCTGCCTCCGTAGCTACAGAGGACACACTGAAATTTACAGATTTCCATTCGATGGGAGCGACATATGCAGTGTATCTGAAGGCCGTCAACCGAAAGAACCAACAGACGAAAGAAGGGTGGGTGAGCTGTGGTAGTTTTCTTTTTCCTTATAAGGCATTGCGTCTCGACTCTCTGACGAGTCTGGTGATGCCGGAACGGGAACCGCAACGTTTTGCTTCGGAAGTAAAAGTCTACACACAGGAAGGAACGATAATGGAAAGTACGATTGAAGTAAATCGTCCGATGGAGATAGCAGGATGGAAAATTTATCAGCTTAGTTATGATGAGTCGAAAGGTCGCTGGAGCGATATCAGTGTCTTTGAGCTGGTTCGCGACCCGTGGTTGCCTGTAGTATATGCAGGGATCATCATGATGATGCTCGGAGCAATTTGTCTGTTTGTCAATGCACAAAAGAGGAAAGAGGAGGATACGGAATGAGTTGGGAACATTTTATATGGTTTGCGATAGCCGCATTGATTTGCTGGGGCTTGGGCGCGTTTGCTGCCTGGGAAGGAAAGAAGCCGGTATGGGCTTATGGGTTTACCTTGTTGGGGCTGGCTATCTTTTTCAGTTTTATCCTCGGTATGTGGATTTCTCTGGAACGTCCTCCGATGCGGACGATGGGAGAGACACGTCTGTGGTATTCTTTCTTCCTTCCATTGGCTGGTTTGATAACGTACGTGCGTTGGAAATATAAATGGATTCTTAGTTTCAGTTGCATTCTCTCACTGGTATTTATCTGTATCAATATCTTTAAACCGGAGATTCACAATAAAACGCTGATGCCTGCTTTGCAAAGTCCGTGGTTTGCCCCTCATGTCATAGTGTATATGTTTGCTTATGCGATGTTGGGAGCTGCGGTGGTCATGGCTGTCTATCTGCTTTGGTTCAAAAAGAAGGATATTGAACGGAAAGAGATGGACTTATGCGATAACCTGACTTATGTGGGCTTGGCATTTATGACATTGGGAATGCTGACGGGAGCTATCTGGGCGAAAGAAGCGTGGGGGCACTACTGGGCTTGGGACCCGAAAGAGACATGGGCGGCAGCTACTTGGTTCTCCTATCTGGTATATATCCATTTCAGGCTGGGCAGACCGTTGAAGAGTCGTCCGGCATTAGTCATTCTGTTAGTATCATTTGTCTTATTACAAATGTGTTGGTATGGAATCAATTACCTTCCATCGGCACAAGGAGTTAGTGTACATACTTATAACTTAAATTGAAATATCAATGAAAACATTTTATTGGTCATTCGTTCTTATGCTATTGCCAAGCATGGCATACACACAAACTACGGAGAAGGAAAATGAATTTTCGATGTCTATGCAAATCAGACCTCGTGCGGAGTATCGAAACGGTGCTTTAGTCCCTCGCAATGAAGGGCAGAAGGCTGCATCATTCATTAATAACCGTGCCCGTTTGTCACTGGACTACAAGCGTTCGGACCTTGAAATCAAGATGTCGGCACAGCATGTCGGAGTATGGGGGCAAGATCCGCAGATTGACAAGAATGGTCGCTTTATCTTGAATGAGGCATGGGCAAAGCTGGATTTTGGAAAAGGCTTCTTTGCACAGTTAGGTCGTCAGACGTTAGTTTATGATGATGAACGTATTTTGGGCGGACTGGACTGGAATGTGGCAGGCCGTTATCATGATGCGTTGAAACTGGGATATGCCAATAAGAATAATGAAATACATGCTATTCTGGCTTTCAACCAGAATGATGAAAAAACGGCAGGTGGTACTTATTACAATTCTTCTATTGGTCAGCCTTACAAGAATATGCAGACTGTGTGGTATCACTATAAAGCAGATAAGATTCCGTTCGGGGCTTCTTTACTGTTTATGAATTTAGGGTTAGAGACAGGGAATCAGCTCACTCAAGATTCTCATACCCGCTACTTGCAAACGATGGGAACTTATCTTACATATAAAAATAGCGGATGGAACTTGGATGGCGCTTTCTACTACCAAACAGGTAAGAACAAGGATGCCGAGAGTGTTTCTGCTTTCATGGCAAGTGCTACGGCAGCTTATGCGTTCAATAAGACATGGGGAATGGTTGTAAGCTTTGATTATTTGAGCGGAAATGAAGAAGGTAGTAGTAAATTTAAGGCTTTTGACCCTCTTTATGGGACGCATCATAAATTCTATGGCAGCATGGATTATTTCTACGCTTCTGCATTCAACAAAGGATTTGCTCCCGGATTAATAGATGGTCGTCTTGGGGCTCGTTTTCGTGCATCTGCCAAGGTAGATATGGAACTCAATTATCATTATTTTGCTACTGCTACTGAAGTAGATTTTAAAGAAGATTTGAAGAAGTCACTCGGTTCGGAAGTTGACTATCAGATCAATTGGTCCGTAATGAAAGATGTGAAACTCTCTGCCGGTTATTCTTTTATGCTTGGAACGAAGACGATGGATGCTGTGAAAGGCGGAAATCATAAGAGCTGGCAAGACTGGGGATGGGTATCTGTCAATATCAACCCGAAAGTGTTTTTTACAAAATGGTAATTGAAACCTAGCTAGGATTCAGATTAAACCGTTGATAGAATATAAAAAGTGGCACAGCATTAAATTTAGGCTGTGCCACTTTCTTTTTATTATAAGTATTTCTCCAGCGCCATTTTATTCAGAATCTCGATCTTTTTTCCTTCCATTGTGATCAGCCCTTCCTTGATTATCTTATTGATTTCTTTGGATAAAGCAGGACGTGATACATTCAGGTACTCGGCAAGCTGTGACTGGGTATGCATGATCTCTACAGTCAGAGAATCTTTTTTCTTATGTTCGAATAAGTAAACAATAAACCTTTCGCGTACAGTCTTGCGCGACAGAGGTTTCAAACGTGATACGGTACATATATTGCAATTTCCGGCGATGCAAAGAAAATTGTGCAACACCTGCGGGTCCTGACTGATGACTTTAAAAGTGGAATCTTTGGTTGCCATGAGTACCACGCTGTCTTCCAAAGCAGTAAAAGTAGCTGGCAACGTATTGTTTGAATTGAAAAGGTGAGGGGTGGCAAAGGTACGTGGTGCGATGATATACTCAATCATCACTTCGTTCCCCAATCCGTCAATGATATCCGTGCGTAGTTTTCCTTCCAATAACACATATAGTTTGTTGCAAGGTGTACCTTGCGTAACAACTATTTCTTTTTTATCCGCTGCATAGATAACGAAATCCAGTTTATCCAGCAGAGATTCCTTAATGTTCAGAGGTAAATCCCGAAATAAAGGGATTTGAAATAATTTTTCTTTATGTGCGTTGGTCAGTTGTATTTTTTTCATTGCATTATGTTGTTCGTATCATGGGCAAAGATATGAATTATATATGGGCAGAGAAAATCTTTTTTTATGTTTGTGCCGCCGAAAGACCGATTATGGATGAGATGAAAAGGATATTGATAAAAAGTAAAAATGGCAGAAAATGTTTGAATCAGTAATTAGGGTACACATCTCTGTAATTTATCTACATTTGCTATATGATAAATTGTCTATTTTTGCAGAGTGAAAAAGCTGATTAATGAAATTCAAAAAATAAAAGTAATAAAGTTATGGCTAAAAAAGTTCTGATTATTTCGTCCAGCCCCCGAAAGGGCGGTAATTCTGATATGCTTTGTGACGAATTTATGAAAGGTGTTCTCGAAACAGGCAATGAAGTAGAAAAGATTTTTCTGAAAGAGAAAGTAATTCATCCTTGTACGGGATGTAGTGTTTGCAGCATGTATGGCAAACCCTGCCCCCAGAAAGATGATGCCGCAGGAATTGTAGAGAAAATGATTGCTGCTGATGTCATCGTAATGGCAACACCTGTTTATTTCTATACGATGTGCGGACAGATGAAGATTATGATTGACCGTTGTTGTGCGCGTTATACGGAAATAACGAATAAGGAATTTTATTTCATTATTGCAGCGGCGGAGAATGATAAGGGGATGATGGAACGTACGATTGATGGTTTCCGTGGCTTCCTTGATTGTCTGGAAAATCCGCAGGAAAAAGGAGTGATTTATGGAATAGGTGCCTGGAAGGTAGGAGAAATAAAAGATACTCCCTACATGCAGGAAGCCTATGAGATGGGAAAAATGGTGTAAACGTTCGCTTTAGGTAAACATTTCCCGTCTTATATAACAACCTTTCAGGATGGTGTCACTATGCTGAGTATATAGTGACGCTATACCTGTAGGATAGTGACACTAAAGCAGTATGATAGTGACACTATAGTAATGGGATAGTGACACCATATTTTTGTCTGGATTTAATGAGAGAAGTTTAGTTTAACGATTCTGTTACAATAATCTTCTTTCGTTCGATTCCAGCTCCAATAAAGTCTTTTTAGCTACAAGACCACCGGCATATCCGGTCAGTTTATGATCACTGCCGATCACCCTGTGACAAGGAATAAGTATTGAAATCGAATTTGCTCCATTCGAAGAGGCTACCGCACGGATAGCTTTAGGATTATCCAGTCTCTGTGATAATTGAGCATAAGATATCGTTGTTCCGTAGGGAATGTTTAATAATTCATTCCATACACTCTTTTGAAACTCTGTCCCGACAAGAAGCAGAGGAATATCAAACGTAGTCCTTTGACGGGAAAAATACTCATCTAGCTGGCTGATCGTTTGCGTTATCACTTCAGAGTTTTCTATTGCGTACTGAGCATTTAGCGCTTTTTGTATTCGTTTATCGATTGCTGCTCTGCGTTCTTCACTCACCACCCAGTCGCACATACAGAGCTTGTTCTCGAAAGAACCGAGTATCAATTTCCCGCATGGAGATTGATAGTACTGTATCTGAACTGTATTTACTTTACCTTTTGCTTCTTTCTCCATTTTGATTCTTTATTTAAAGGGTTTGATATGGATGTAAAAGTAATTATTTGTATTCAAACTACAAAATGAATAATTCGGCAATAGAAGCCTGAAACAAAATCTTTTACCCTTACAGTCGATTTAAATTGATTGATTACTTGTTCTGCCGTAGAATTATTATAATTTTGTAGCAGAACTTTTTATTTCGTAGTATTTGATAAAGAACCAAACCACATGAACTATAAAATAACGACTCTTGTCGAAAATTGTGTCTATGGACGTAAATTGCAGGCAGAACATGGTCTTTCCCTCTATATTGAGACACCGGAAAACAGATTACTTTTTGATACGGGAGCTTCCGATTTATTTATCCGTAACGCCCGGTTATTGAATATTGACTTGCAAAAAGTAGATTATTTAGTATTATCTCATGGTCACAGTGACCATACGGGTGGACTACGCCATTTTCTTGAACTAAATGCCGAAGCAACGGTTGTCTGCAAACGCGAAGTGTTTTTTTCTAAATTCAAGGATGAACGTGAGAATGGAATGAAATATACACGCTCGCTTGATCTTTCTCGTTTTCGTTTTATTGATGAGTTGACTGAACTGGTTCCCGGAGTATTTCTTTTTCCCTCTGTGGATATTATAGACCCGAAGGATACACATTTTGAACGATTTTGGATTCAAAAGGAAGATGGTTCTAGAGTCCCCGATACCTTTCCGGACGAGTTAGCTATGGTACTGGTTGAGCCTGAAGGACTTTCCATTTTAAGTGCCTGTTCCCACCGGGGTATTACAAATATATTGCGGACTGTAAGAACGGCATTTCCGGAACTCCCCTGTAATTTGCTTTTAGGTGGATTTCATATTCATAATGCAGAAGAATCCAAATATCAGGTTATTGCTGATTATTTGCACGAATATTTACCTCAAAAGATAGGTGTCTGTCATTGTACGGGAGTAGATAAATATGCTTTCTTCTATAAGGATTTTGGAGACAGAATATTTTATAACCATACAGGGAAATTGATTCAGACGGATTCTCTGTTATAATAATCTGCGACGACTAAACAAGAATATATAAAAACAAACTGGATGAATTTTAAAGACTGCATAGATTCTTATCCCTTTATATTAATGGAAGGTGCTTTAGGCGAGCGACTAAAAAGGGAGTTTGATTTGGATATCAGTGGTACTGTTGCAATGGCTGACTTAGTCTATCAGCAGAAAGGTAGACTGGCATTAGAAACGCTATGGAATGAATATATTGATATTGCATATAGGTATCAACTACCATTTCTTGCAACAACTCCAACAAGAAGGGCCAATAAAGAACGGATTTATATGGCTGGATACAATGAATCCATTATTGCAGATAATGTGGATTTTCTTCGTTCCATAAAAGAAGCAGCAAATGTAGATATGTATATCGGTGGTTTGATGGGATGTAAGGGAGATGCATACACTGGCGAAGAGGCTCTAAATCTGGAAGAGGCAATAGACTTCCATAGTTGGCAGGCCGGTTTGTTTAAATCTGCCAAAGTTGATTTTTTATATGCAGGTATTATGCCTGTATTGACGGAAGCTATCGGGATGGCAGTCGCTATGTCTGATACGGATATTCCTTATATTATCAGCTTTACGATTCAAAGAGACGGAAAACTGATAGATGGGCATACCATTGATGATGCCATACATTGCATTGATAATCATGTGTCTAACAAACCTGTGTGCTATATGACAAATTGTGTTCATCCTGATATTGTTTACGAAGCACTTTCTCATAAGTTCAATCAAACACAAACGGTAAAATCTCGCTTTTGGGGTATACAAGCAAATACTTCCCAATTGTCATATAAAGAATTGGATGGAGCAAATCATTTACATACTTCTTCGGCAGCCGATCTGAGTGAAGCTATTTTAAAGTTGAAATCTGATTGTCATCTTAAAATATTTGGTGGGTGTTGTGGAACAGACAGCAGTCACATGGAAAAAATCGCTAAAATATCGGAAGTGACTTAAACTAACTAGAAATACGGTCTTCTCATGAAACAAGGAATATAGAATAAATATATAAACATACAATAATATGAAGAAAATAATCATCTCTTTAGCGCTGGTACTGACTGCATTATCCAGCTATGCTATTACCCCTTTGTGGATGCGTGATGCACGTATCTCACCGGACGGAAAGGAAATCGTCTTTTGTTATAAAGGCGACATTTACAAAGTCCCCGTTCAAGGGGGAACCGCTACCCAATTAACAACACAAGCTTCTTATGAGGCTAATCCCGTCTGGTCGCCAGATGGTAAACAAATCGCGTTTGCCAGCGACCGGAATGGGAACTTCGATCTCTTTATCATGTCTGCCGATGGAGGAACTGCACGTCGGTTGACTTATCATTCTGCCTCGGAGATTCCTTCGGCTTTCACTCCGGATGGTAAATTTGTACTTTTCTCCGCCTCCATTCAGGACCCTGCGCAAAGTGCCCTTTTTCCTACCGGAGCCATGACGGAATTATATAAAGTTCCGGTTACCGGAGGACGTACCGAACAAGTGTTGGCTACTCCTGCCGAATGGGTATGCTTTGATAAATCGGGAAAAAACTTCCTTTATCAGGACCGTAAAGGTTTTGAAGATGAATGGAGAAAACACCATACCTCATCTATAACAAGAGACGTTTGGCTATACGATGCTTCGACCGGAAAACATACCAATCTGACCAATCGGGAAGGAGAAGACCGTAATCCGGTATATGCACCGGATGGTAATTCGGTCTATTTTCTAAGTGAGCGCAATGGCGGTTCATTTAATGTATATAACTTTGCCCTGAACACTCCGCAGGAAGTGAAAGCCATCACCACTTTCCGCACGCATCCGGTACGTTTCTTGTCAATCAGCGATAAAGGAACTTTATGCTATACGTATGACGGAGAACTTTATACACAAGAGCCCAATGCCCGCCCGAAGAAAGTAAATGTTGATCTTGTGCGTGATGATGAAAAAGAGATTGCTACTCTCAGATTTTCTCAGGGTGCGACTTCTGCTTCTGTGTCTCCGGATGGCAAGCAGGTGGCTTTTATTGTGCGAGGTGATGTTTTTGTGACTTCAACCGATTATGCTACGACCAAGCAAATAACAAATACTCCGGCAAAGGAATCCGGTGTATCTTTTGCTCCCGACAACCGTACACTGGTTTATGCCAGCGAGCGGACCGGCAACTGGCAACTTTATACCGCTAAGATAGCTCGTAAAGAAGAGGCGAATTTCCCTAACGCCACTCTTATTGAAGAGGAAGTATTGCTCCCCTCTAAAACCGTAGAACGTGCTTACCCGCAATACTCTCCGGATGGTAAGGAATTGGCTTTTATCGAAGACCGTAGCCGGTTGATGGTACTCAACCTGAAAACTAAAAAAGTACGTCAGGTGACAGACGGTTCTACATGGTACAATACAGGAGGCGGATTCGACTACGAATGGTCGCCCGATGGCAAGTGGTTTACGCTTGAGTTTATCGGCAATCGTCATGATCCCTATTCGGATATCGGCATTGTCAGTGCGCAGGGAGGTACTATCACTAATCTGACTAACAGTGGTTATATTAGCGGCTCTCCACGTTGGGTACTGGATGGAAATGCCATTCTGTTCCAGACCGAACGTTATGGTATGCGTGCCCATGCTTCCTGGGGATCACAACAGGATGTGATGCTGGTATTCTTGAATCAGGATGCTTACGACCGTTACCGTTTGAGTAAAGAGGATTTCGAACTGCTCAAAGAATTTGAAAAGGAGCAGAAGAAAGCAAAGGAGAAAGACGGTGATAAGAAAAAGGACGGAAGTCAGTCTAAAAAGGAAAAGGCAGACAAAGAAAAAGATAAGGTAGACAAAGAAGGAGATAAGGAGGATACCGAAAAGGACAAGGCAGACAAGAAAGATATTGTTGTGGAACTCAGCGGTATTGAGGACCGTATTGTACGCCTGACTCCTAACTCTTCTGATTTAGGTAGTGCTATTCTTTCCAAAGATGGAGAAAATCTGTATTATTTCTCTGCTTTCGAAGAGGGATATGACCTTTGGAAAATGAATCTTCGTGAAAAAGGGACGAAGCGTCTCCATAAACTTAATTCCGGCTGGTCATCACTGATGCTGGATAAAAAAGGAGATATCTTCTTGCTGGGAAGCAGAAATATGCAGAAAATGGACGCGAAGTCGGATGCTCTGAAATCTATCAGTTATCAGGCTGAAATGAAAATGGATTTGGCAGCCGAACGTGAGGCAATGTTCGATCATGTATATAAACAACATCAAAAACGTTTCTACAATCTTAATATGCACGGAGTGGACTGGAATGCCATGACAGCTGCCTATCGTAAATTCCTGCCACATATTGATAATAACTATGACTTTGCAGAATTACTGAGCGAATGGTTAGGTGAACTGAATGTTTCGCATACCGGAGGGCGCTATTCTCCGAGGGGCAATGGGGATGTAACCTCTAATCTGGGCTTATTGTTTGACTGGAATTATCAGGGAAAGGGTATGCAGATTGCTGAAATCGTAGAGAAAGGGCCGTTCGATCATTCCCGTACCAAAGTAAAGGCAGGGTGTATTATAGAAAAGATCAACGGGGAGGAAATAACTCCGGATAAGGACATCACTGATCTCTTGAATAATAAGGCAGGAAAGAAAACACTGGTTTCGCTGTACAACCCGCAGAATAAGGAACGTTGGGAAGAAGTGGTAAAACCTGTCACAAGCGGACAGCTTAATGGCTTATTATATAAACGTTGGGTAAAGCAACGTGCTGAGGATGTGGAGAAATGGTCCGGCGGTCGTTTGGGATACGTTCATATTCAATCTATGGGAGATGGCAGTTTCCGTACTGTTTACTCGGATATTCTGGGAAAATACAATAACTGTGACGGAATTGTGATCGATACCCGTTTTAACGGAGGCGGTCGTCTGCATGAAGATATTGAAATTCTTTTCAGCGGTCAGAAATATTTCACTCAGGTGGTACGCGGACGTGAAGCCTGTGATATGCCAAGCCGTCGCTGGAACAAGCCTTCTATTATGTTGCAGTGTGAAGCCAATTATTCGAATGCGCATGGCACCCCGTGGGTGTACAAGCATCAGAACATTGGAAAACTGGTAGGTATGCCTGTTCCGGGAACTATGACAAGTGTATCTTGGGAAACTTTGCAGGACCCTTCATTGGTATTTGGGATTCCTATCATCGGTTATCGTCTACCGGATGGCAGTTATCTGGAAAATACTCAGTTGGAACCTGACATCAAGGTTGCCAACAGCCCGGAGACTATAGTGAAAGGAGAGGATACGCAACTTAAAATGGCTGTGGATGAATTGCTTAAAGAAATAGATAGTCGGAAGAAATAGACATCGTTCGTTTGTGTTAAAAGAACCGAAAAAAAAGCTTATTGAAATGATGTGTCCAACTTATTCTTACTTTTGTGTTTGACAATAGTGTCAAACTAGGGGAACATAGTGTAGAACATGATTAAAATAGGAATTGATGTAGGTTCAACGACGGCGAAGTTAGTTGCCGTCGATGAAAATGATAATCTATTATTTTCAAAGTACGAGAGACACAATGCGAAAGCAAAAGAGACAATTCTATCATTCTTGAAAGAGCTGTTATCTGAAATCGGAGATAAAGATATTTCCGTGAGGATAACAGGCTCTATCGGAATGGGAATTTCAGAGAAATGTTCGTTGCCGTTTGTACAGGAGGTTGTTGCGGCAGCGAAAGCGATACAAAAGGATTATTCTCATGTGACTTCCATGATAGACATCGGAGGAGAAGATGCGAAAGTCGTCTTCTTTAATGATGCCGAAGCGACCGATTTGCGTATGAACGGCAATTGCGCAGGAGGGACGGGTGCTTTTATTGACCAGATGGCGATTATACTGGGAGTGAATATTGATGAATTGAATCAACTAGCCATGAATGCGACACAGGTATATCCTATTGCCTCCCGTTGTGGCGTTTTCTGTAAAACGGATATTCAGAATCTGATAGCTAAAAATGTAAGTCGTGAGAATATTGCGGCTTCCATCTTTCGTGCGGTAGCAGTTCAAACGGTAGTGACGCTGGCGCACGGTTGCGATATTACAACTCCCGTATTGTTTTGTGGTGGTCCGTTAACCTTCATTCCGGCACTGCGGAAAGCCTTCATTGATTATTTGTCCCTCGATGAAAAAGAGATCATACTGCCGGCCAACGGCACTTTGCTCCCTGCACTAGGTGCTGCTCTATTTCATCTTGATAAAGAGGATTACTGTAAACTGTCCCATTTGATCGATAAGATTGACACTACTTTAAACGGTAACGGTAACCTTGCCTCAACAGGATTGGAACCTGTTTTTGCAAGTAATGAAGAATATGAAGCATGGAAAGAAAGAATATCCCGTCATAAGATGATATCTTCCGGCTTGAAAGCCGGAACACAGGATGTCTTTATCGGCATCGATTCAGGTTCTACTACGACAAAGATTGTTGTACTGGATGAAGATTCAAGGCTTCTGTATTCTTATTATAATATTAATGGCGGCAATCCGATAAAAGCTGTGGAAGAGGGGCTGAATCAGTTGAACGATGAATGTTTGAAGCAGAATGCCGTACTCAATATAAAAGGAAGCTGTTCTACCGGATATGGGGAAGACCTTATCAGGTCTGCCTTTCAGCTTCATTCGGGGATTATCGAAACGATCGCCCATTATATGGCAGCGCATTATCTGAACAAGGATGTGTCTTTTATCCTCGATATCGGCGGACAGGATATGAAGGTTATTTTTGTGAATAATGGCGTGATTGACCGGATGGAGATTAATGAAGCATGCTCTTCCGGATGTGGTTCTTTTCTTGAAACGTTTGCTAAATCTCTGGGGTATTCGGCACAAGAGTTTTCTCTGGCAGCCTGCCATTCGGAAGCACCGTGTGATTTGGGAACAAGGTGCACCGTTTTTATGAACTCAAAAGTGAAACAGGTACTCAGGGAGGGGGCAACGATCAATGATATTGCCGCCGGACTGGCATATTCCGTTGTCAAGAATTGCCTGTATAAGGTGTTGAAACTGAAAGATATATCTGTTTTGGGAAAAGATATTGTTGTGCAGGGAGGCACCATGCGCAATGATGCGGTGGTCCGTGCCATTGAACTTCTCTCGGGAGCGGAAGTGGCAAGGTGTGATACACCCGAATTGATGGGAGCATTCGGATGTGCATTATATGCGATGAAACATCAGGGGGAGTCCGTATCATTGGATGAGATTATCAATAAAGCTCAATATTCGGCACGTTCTTTATATTGCAAGAGTTGCGATAATCGTTGTCTGGTCATTCGTTACGAGTTCGAAAGCGGCAAAAGTTATTATTCGGGAAACAGGTGCGAGAAAGTTTTCACGAATGGAGAGAGCAGTAACCGGAAAGGTCTGAATGTCTATCGGCAAAAAGAAGAGCTTTTGTTTCATCGCAGCGCAGAGATTGCAGCACCCGAGCAGATTATCGGAATCCCCCGATGTCTGAATATGTACGAGGAATATCCATTCTGGCACACTCTTTTCACTTCCTGTGGCATACAAGTCTGTTTGTCTGATCCGTCCAATTTCAGAAAGTATGAGCACAATGCGCGTATGGTGATGTCGGACAATATCTGCTTTCCGGCTAAGCTGGTACATAGTCATGTTCAGGACTTGATAGAAAAGAAGGTCGACCGGATTTTTATGCCTTTTGTTATTTTCGAAAGAAAAGGGATGGAACAAAACAGTTATAATTGTCCGATTGTGACAGGTTATTCGGAGGTTATCAAAAGTGTGCAGTCCGAAGGTATACCGGTTGATTCCCCTGCAATAACTTTCAAAGACCGGAATCTGTTGTTTAAACAATGCCGTGAATATCTGAGCGGTTTGAGCGTGGACGATCGGACGATTCAGCAAGCATTCCAAAAAGCGGAAAGCGAACAGCACTCTTTTATTAATACATTGGTCGATTATAACAAAAACATATTGCAGCAGACTGGAAAGGGAGAGACTTTGACTGTCATGCTTGCCGGACGTCCTTATCATACCGATTCTCTGATACAGCACAAAGTCTCGGATATGCTTGCGGATATGGGAGTGAATGTGATAGCGGATGATTTGGTGCGTCAGATGGATATACCGACGGATGATGCGCATTTTGTTGCTCAATGGGCGTATACGAACCGTATCCTGAAGGCTGCGAAATGGTGTGCGACACAAGGAAAGAATATTCAGTTTGTAGAGATGACTTCGTTCGGATGTGGACCGGATGCTTTTCTGGTGGATGAAGTAAGGGATTTGCTGATGCGTCATAACAAATCGCTGACCTTATTGAAACTGGATGATATCAATAATATCGGTTCAATGAAGTTGAGAGTACGTTCCATGATTGAAAGCCTCAAACTTGCGAATGCGGATGGAACGGAAGACGGTGTAAAGGACTTTACGACCGTTCCTGTTTATGACAAGTCTTACCGTGACCGTAAGATACTCGTTCCTTACTTTACTCCGTTTATTTCACCTTTGATTCCTGCTATTATGAAAGTAGCCGGTTATGATGCGGAAAACCTTCCTCTCAGTGATAATGATTCAAGTGAATGGGGGTTGAAGTATGCGAATAATGAGGTCTGTTATCCGGCTACTCTGATAGTCGGCGATATTATAAAAGCACTTAAAAGCGGGAAATATGATATTTCAAAAATAGCCGTAGCCATCACCCAAACGGGAGGACAATGCCGTGCCAGCAACTATATTTCCTTGATAAAAAAGGCGTTGGTGGATGCCGGATATACGGATATTCCGGTAATCTCTATCTCTGTGGGCAGTGACATAGATAATGACCAGCCCGCGTTCAAGGTCAACTGGATGAAAGTAGTACCGATAACTTTTCATGCCGTTTTGTATAGTGATTGCATTGCTAAGTTTTATTATGCGTCTGTGGTACGTGAGAAAGAAGCAGGTGCATCGGCAAAGCTGCGTGATAAATACCTGCAACTGGCACCTGAAGTGATACTGAGAAGAGACATAAAGGGGTTGAACTCTTTGTTGCAATCGGCAATCACTGAATTTAATGAGGTATGTAGGGCTGTAGATACTCCTAAAGTCGGAATTGTAGGAGAAATCTTCTTGAAATTCAATCCTTTCGCACAAAAAGAGATCATTGATTGGCTGATAGGCCGCAAGATAGAAGTGGTTCCGCCGATTCTGGCTGACTTTTTCATGCAGGGGTTTGTGAACAGGAAAGTCAATACGGATTCTTACATAAAAAACAGACAGTTGCCTGAGTTTATTTACGACTGGATCTACAAGTTTGTAAAGAAACAGATTGATAAAATAAATGAGACAGCAAGTAAGTTCCGTTACTTTGCCCCCTTCAATGATATCTTTGAAGAAGCGGAAGGAGCTAAAAGCGTTATTTCGCTGAATGCCCAATTCGGTGAAGGCTGGTTGTTGCCGGCTGAAATCGTGTCTTACGCCCGGCAAGGGGTGAACAATGTAGTGAGTTTGCAACCTTTTGGCTGCATAGCGAATCATATCGTATCCAGAGGAGTCGAAAAACGTATAAAAAGTTTCTATCCGGATATAAATTTGCTATCTTTAGACTTTGATAGTGGTGTGAGCGACGTAAACATAACAAACCGTATGCTTTTGTTTATTGATAATCTGAAAAATGCGACAATGAATTATGACAACAACTAATAATAATGAAGATTTGGAGAAAAAGATAATTGAGGCTGCCAAAGAACTATTTATAGAGAATGGGTTCGCAGAAACCAGTATGAGTGATATCGCTGCTAAAGTAGGTATCAACAGACCGGCACTTCACTATTATTTCCGAACGAAGGATAAGATGTTTCAGGCCGTTTTTGGTAATATCATACTTTCTTTTATTCCCAAAATACATGATATAATCATTCAGCAGGACAAACCTGTCTCCGAGAGTATCGGTGAAATTGTAGATGCTTATTATAAAGTATTCACGGAAAATCCATGTTTGCCATTGTTCATGGTGAGGGAGATGCATCGTGATATGAACCATTTAAGCACTACTATCAAGGAGTTGCGCCTGGAACAATATCTCCATAAAATCATGGATGTTTTACAGGAAGAAATGAATGACGGGAGACTGAAAACAGTTCCTTTGCCATTCGTATTCTATACTTTTTATAGTGCATTGACAGTTCCTTTCCTGACAAAGAATCTCAGTGCTTCTTTCTTTTTGGAGAAGGATGATTCTTTTGAGGATATTCTGGTTCAGTGGAAACCTTATATCGTCAGACAGATGGAAACGTTGCTGGTAGCGAGCTAGAGAAAACTTATTTCAATACAGGTAATAATTTGTAGAGAGTTTTCCTTGTCATTATTTTCTGATTCAGGAAGCTGACGATATATCCGGTGATGCAGGCGGCGATAAGAGACCCCTCGCGAACACCTTCGATGCATTGCGAAAGCAGGAGAGAGAGTATGACTGCCAGAGTGACCAGCGTAACATCAAAACAGACTTTGAACTTTCCGAACTCTTTGTTATAACGGCGGGAGGCGTATTTTACAAAAGCCTCTGCACTCATCATTGCTACTTTGGGTTTGAGTTCGAGTACGACTCCTATGGATTGTATCATGCATCCTGTGAGTAATAAGGCTATTGACATTCCGTAATTGTCGGGATGCAGATTACTGGTGAGTGCCATATTAAAATCAATGAATGCCGAAAAGATAAAAGAGAACGGCAATTGAAGAAGTATTTCAATAGTGTCCTGTCGGGTCTTATTTTTTCTGATGACCCAGAACTGTCCCAGAATAAGCAGCATATTGATCAGAAACGTACAAGTTCCTAATGATAAAGGGCTGTTCAGGCTTAGCACATAATTGACGCTGGATATAGGTGTGGTTCCTAATGCAGAACGCACAATCAACACTATTCCGGCAGCCAGAAAATACAATCCGATAACAAATACCAAATACCTTTTAAAAACGTCTTTCATTCCCATATCTTACTATCTTATATAATCGTATTTTTCTTCATTCTATAAAGAAGAATATGCAAAGGTCCCGTTTTTTCGTCTGATATAAGTTATCCGATTCCACACAGTTTTTGTCATATCCGAAACAAATTGTACTTTTACGTCGAAAAGAAGGAGGTATAAATGGTAAAATCTCGTATTTTTGATAATAGGCAGTTGTTAAAGGAACATCCGGAAATTCCTCATTATAAAGAGGAAGTAGTCTGCTTTATGAGTGAATATAAGGACAGGAGCTATCCGGAAAACGAACGTTACTTTAATCGTGAACTTTATATGATACTCGTTCTTGAAGGTCGTTCCGAGATTTTGCTGAATGGGGAATTTATTGTGATAGAGCCTGATATGTTGCTTGTTCATGGAGCGAATTATCTCACCGACCATCTTTATTCGAGTCCGGATATTAAGTTTATCACCCTCTCCATTTCCGAGTCCATGCGGACGGATGACTCTTATCTTACCCAGATAACGGCTATTCTGTTGGCAACGATGAGGCAGAATAAGCAATATACCATACAGCTGACCGCATACGAATCTCAAATCATTCGTAATGAACTGGAAGTGTTGATGCGTTTGCTGAATATAAAACATCAGTTTCTTTTCCGGCGAATACAGGCGGCTTGCAATGCCTTATTTTTGGATATAGCCGATTTTCTTTCCCGAAAGACTATCATAAAAAAGGAGGTCAGTCGTAAAGACCATGTTTTACAGGAATTTCATGCGCTTGTTACCCGAAATTTCAGAGAAGAGCATTTCGTTAGTTTCTATGCGGATAAGCTGGCCATCAGTGAGCAGTACCTTGCACGTATCGTTCGTGCCGGAACGGGAAAAAGTGTGAATACGATTATTAATGAGTTACTGATCATGGAAGCCCGTACCTTGCTGAGTTCCACTAAATCTACGGTAGGGGATATTGCTTCCCGGCTTGGCTTTAGTGATGCTGCCGGTTTCTGTAAGTTTTTCAAGAGGAATATGGGGCAGACTCCTCTCAATTATCGGAAGGGATTATGGATTTAAGTGAAAATGAATGTAGGTTGATGTGATCCCATAACGAACGGATACATCAACCTACATGAAATATATAATGAACTGGTTTTGACTTATCAGCCAATGAGTGATAGGATATCTTCTACGATCTGTTCATCTGTCAGATGGTTGGCACGAAGCAGTTCCTGTATATCATAACGGTCTACAAATTCTTTTTTAGCTCCGTAGTTGAGTACTTTCATATCTGTAGCGCCATAGTAACGGGCAATCTTTTCACCGAAACCACCATCCAGAACTCCGTCTTCCAGGGTAATCACTAATTCGTGGTCGGCTTTCAGTTCGTCCATCAGTTCGCTGTCCACACCTGTGATGTAGCGGGGATTGATAAGGGTGGCATCAATGTTGGCTTTATCTTTCAGCAATGACAGAACCGATTGCCCTAATCCGAAGAAGGAGCCTAATGCAAGAATTGCTACTTTGGAGCCGCGGTGGGCGACTTTATAACGATTGAGATTGCTATAGTCGGATTCCACCGGTTCACCGCAACTGATTACATCTGTGGCAGGTACACGGATAGCCACCGGATGCTCATTTTGGCAGATGCTCCATTCCAGCATGGCTAGATATTCCTCTTTACAGGTAGGTGCCAGATAGACCATATTGGGGATATTGCTGATAAGTGGAATATCGAAGAAACAGAGGTGGGTTACATCATTCATACCGGATAACGTCCCCCAGAATACCAACAGAACAGCCGGATTATTATTGATACAGAGATCTTGCGATAGCTGGTCGTAAGAGCGTTGTATAAAGGTGCTGTACACTCCGTAAACCGGTTTTCCGCCATTGGCTGCGATACCGGAAGCAAGTGCCACTGCATGCTCTTCGGCAATACCGACATCTACAAACTGCTTGCCTGCTTCCTGACGACGGTCGGGAGTGAAGCCTAGAACAGCGGGGGTGCCCGAAGTAATGGTAACTACACGCTTGTCTTCTTTCATCTTTTTTAGCAGATATTGAGCGGTTACTTCACTATAATCTTCTGCGTCGTCGTTCACTTTTGATTCTCCGGTTTCTAGATCAAACGGAGTGCGCCAGTGATAGGTCTCCTTGTCCTGTTCTGCAGGCTCGTAACCTTTGCCTTTTAATGTATTGATGTGGACTACTATCGGATGCTGTATATCTTTAACTTTGGAGAAAGCCTCGATCAGTGCTTCCACATGGTTGCCGTCATTCACGTACATATAGTCCAGCCCCATCGCTTTGAAGAAGTTGCATTCACATTGACCGTTACTGTCGCGCAAATCTTTCAGATTCTTGTATAAACCTCCGTGATTTTCGGCAATGGACATCTGATTGTCATTGACAATAATAATCATGTTAGTTCCGAGTTCTGCTACGTAGTCCAGTCCCTCGAAGGCTTCGCCTCCGCTTAGTGAACCGTCGCCTATTACAGCGATGATATTTTCGTTGCCACCTGTCAGGTCACGTCCTTTTGCCAGTCCGCTTGCCAAGCTGATCGAAGTAGAAGTATGACCGATCACAAAGAAATCATGTTCACTTTCCTGTGGTTCTGAGTAGCCGGATACATGGTCATATTCAGCAGGATGGAGAAAAGCATCTTTACGTCCGGTCAGCATCTTATGTACGTAACTCTGATGTGATACATCATATACAATTTTATCTTTCGGTGAATTGAAAACATAGTGCAGGGCAATGGTCGCTTCTACCATTCCGAAGTTAGGGCCGAAGTGCCCGCCATGTTCACTCAGTTTTTGTAAGAGGGATGCACGGATTTCGTGACTTAAATCATTCAGTTCCTGAAACGATAACTTCTTTACGTCTGCGGGAGAGTAAATATTTTCTAAATACATATCAAATTGTTTTTTTATGTTTATACCTATATTTTTATTTCACTGCAAAGATACTGCCGGATTTGAAATCTGTTTGTATATGAATTACGGATTCTTTTACCTATATTACAGTTCCGCTAAAAATGGGCTTGATAAAACATAAAATATGACTTCCTCTATATCAACCATATGCTCTTTTGCAAGCTTGATTCTTTTTACCTGAATATACTGTTGTAATAGGTATCGCGCACGCGTAATCATTATATAATAGCAAAATAGGATGCTATAATAATATCTGTTCTTGTGTGATAGAAAGATGGAAACCTATAATCTGTAATTGGGGTAATTATACCCGTAATCTGTCTACAATCCCTTCACTTAATTCTTCCGACCTTTGTACTGTCGAATCACCTTGAGTATATGGAACTAATTATATAAAGAATATGGATAGAAAAGGCTTCTTGAAAAGTACGATGATAGCAACCGGAAGTTTACTGTTAGGCGGGGCGGGGATTTGTCGGTTTCTGAATGATAAAGAACCCGCAGATGGTCCGTTTCCCCGGACAATAGAAAAAATACATTGTGGAAATATGAAAAAGGTACTTGTTATAATGAGCGCGGGGACAAAACTCGGTAATACAGACCGGTTGACCGACGCTTATATTAAAGGACTCGTGGAACGGGGACATTCGGTAACCAAAGTATATCTGGGCAGTATGCGGATAGAAGGCTGCAGAGGTTGCGGCGTATGCCAGCGGCTCGCTCATCAATGTGCAGTTCGGGATGGTATGCAGGATATATATCCTTTGTTTGCAGAATGTGACACAGTGGTCATGGCTTCACCTTTGTATTTCTGGACAATCACGTCACAGTTAAAAGCTTTTATAGACAGGCTTTACGCCATCTCTGCCGACGACAAGTATCCGCAGAAAGATACGGTATTACTGATGACAGCCGGTGACGATAATGAGAACACCTTTGACCAACCCAAGCAGTATTTCCGGCTTCTGAGCCAGGCATTGGGTTGGAATGAAGTCGGAATATATTGTGCCGGCGGTTGTACCGGATGCGAAAAGCTGGCACGGCAAATAGATAAGGTACATCTTGAAAATGTCTATAAAATGGGATTGGAATTGTAAATAGCAGATTTAATATGGAACAAAAGAATCAATCAAAACTTCATTCGGGCGGTTTGCTCGTATTTATCCTCACGGTCGGTGTGTTTGGTATTATAAATACCGAAATGGGGGTAGTGGGTATCCTGCCTCTAATAGCCGAAACTTTTGATGTCTCGGTGCCGCAGGCAGGTTGGACGGTGAGTATCTTTGCACTGGTGGTAGCTGCATCGGCTCCTGTCACTCCGTTATTGTTTTTGGGAGTAAACCGGAAGAAAGTCATGTTGCTGGCATTGGGATTGTTTACACTGAGTAATATTATATCCATGCTCACTACCAATTTTACAGTACTATTGGTTGCGCGGATACTTCCCGCCTTTCTTCATCCGGTATATGTTTCGATGGCTTTTACAGTAGCGGCGGCATCAGTCAGCAAGGAAAAGGCTCCAAAGGCTGTTTCAAGGGTTTTTGTCGGTGTGTCTGCCGGTATGGTGCTGGGTGTTCCGGTGACCAGCTTTATAGCTAGTGAGGTCTCATTCTCTATGTCAATGCTGTTTTTCACAGTTGTAAATGCCTTGGTTCTTATAGCTACGATTTTGTTTATCCCCTCCATGCCGGTAAAGGAGAAAGTATCTTATGGTGCACAACTCAGCGTATTGAAGAGAACGGTGATGTGGAACTCTATCATTGCCGTCACCTTGATTAATGGAGCTATGTTCGGCTTCTTTAGTTATATGTCGGACTATCTGAAAACAGTGACGGAAGTATCATACAGTGTGATTAGTGTTGTATTATTGGTCTATGGTCTGGCTAATATTGTAGGTAACGTACTTGCCGGAAAACTATTATCGATAAATGCGCGGCGTTCAATTATTATCATGCCTTTTGCATTGCTGGTTTCCTATATATGTCTCTTTATAACAGGAGAGTGGATTACAGCTATGGTAATCATTATTTTAATTTTAGGTGTATTGGCAGGTATAGCAAGTAATAATATGCAATATATGATCGCGGAAGCTGCTCCCGAAGCTCCCGACTTTGCCAACGGAATGTTTCTGACTTCTGCCAATTTGGGGACAACGATCGGTACAGCCGTATGCGGAGCTTTCATCACGGAAATGGGCACACGCTATTCTGTATTCGGTGCATTGTTTTTCCTGATTGCCAGTATTGTGTTTGTTTATTTGAGAGTTCGTGTAGCTCATTCACAGAAACAAGTTAAAATGAATATGGCAACGGAATGATGAAAAATATATAATCCGTAATTGGGGTAATAATGTCAGTAATTCATCTACAAACACTCTCTTTATTTCACCGTATTTTTGTAATGTAGAAAGTAGACAATCAATTCATTAATAATTAAATGTAAGAGATATGAAACGAATATTATTATTAACCGTTGTATTTATTATGATGCTTGGAACCAGTTTTTCTTTCGCACAGGCTGATGCGGATAACTTTTATAAAAGTGATTGGGTAAAGGTAGAAAAGGTTTCTTTTTCTAACCAGTATAAAATGAAAGTAGCCGGCAACCTGTTTTTGCCGAAGACCATGAAAGAGGGAGAGAAATATCCTGCCATCATTGTCGGACACCCGATGGGAGCGGTCAAGGAACAGAGTGCGAATCTGTATGCTACTAAAATGGCGGAACGTGGTTTCGTTACGCTGTCCATTGATTTATCCTTCTGGGGTGGAAGTGAAGGTGAGCCGCGCAATGCTGTTTTGCCGGAGGTATATGCGGAGGATTTCAGTGCCGCAGTAGATTTTTTGGGTACACGTCCGTTCATCGACCGAAATAATATAGGTGTAATCGGAATTTGTGGCAGCGGAAGTTTCGCTATCAGTGCGGCCAAGATAGACCCTCGTCTGAAAGCGATTGCAACCATCAGCATGTACAACATGGGTACAGCCAGCCGCAACGGACTGAAACATGCGCTGACTCTGGAACAACGGAAACAAATCATGGCTGAGGCAGCAGAACAGCGCTATGCGGAATTTCTGGGCGGAGAAACTAAATATACTGGCGGCACTGTACATGAAATAACAGAAAACTCTGGTCCGATAGAACGCGAATTTTATGAGTTCTACCGCACTCAGAGGGGAGAGTTTACTCCCGAAGGAGCAACCCTGACAACTACCACACACCCTACACTTTCAAGCAACGTGAAATTCATGAATTTCTATCCTTTCGAAGATATTGAGACTATTTCGCCCCGTCCTATGCTTTTTATAACCGGAGAAAATGCCCACTCACGCGAATTTAGTGAAGATGCCTACCGACTGGCTGCCGACCCCAAAGAACTGTACATTGTACCCGGTGCAGGTCATGTAGACCTTTACGACCGTGTGGGGCTTATACCATTTGATAAATTGGAATCCTTTTTTAAGGAATATCTGAAGAAATAAGTATGAACAGGAAAAACAGATAACTATTTAAATAAAAGACAATCGAATCATGAAACAAATTAAAAATACACATTACGAAGGCGAACGTCCTTTGTTCGCATCCCACGGGCTTTATTTGGAAGAAGTAACCATTCATGCCGGTGAATCGGCACTGAAAGAGTGCAGTGATATAGAAGCGGTAAACTGTCGTTTCGAGGGAAAATATCCGTTTTGGCATAATGACGGTTTTGTAGTTAAAAATTGCCTTTTTACCGAAGGAGCACGTGCCGCACTCTGGTATTCCAGAAATCTGAAGATGAAGGATACATTAGTGGAAGCACCGAAGATGTTTCGCGAAATGGACGGAGTCGAACTCGAAAATGTACAGTTGCCCAATGCTTTGGAAACACTCTGGTATTGCCGGAATGTAGAACTGAACAATGTGAAGATAGATAAAGGAGACTATCTCTTTATACATGGGGAAGACATCCGCATCAAGAATTTTGTATTGAATGGCAATTACTCCTTCCAATATTGCAAGAACGTAGAAATCCGCCATGCTGAAATCCATTCGAAGGATGCATTTTGGAATACGGAGAATGTGACTGTATATGATTCTGTATTGGACGGTGAATATTTGGGCTGGCATTCTAAAAACTTACGTTTAGTGAATTGTAAGATCTCGGGCACGCAGCCACTTTGTTATGCACACGACCTGATAATGGAAAACTGCACAATGGCGGATGATGCCGATCTTGCTTTCGAACACAGTAGTGTGAAGGCAACGATTAAAGGCCCGGTTCACAGCGTGAAGAATCCCCGTACGGGAAACATTGTTGCCGAAAGTTTCGGGACAATCATCCTGGACGAGAACCTCAAAGCTCCGGGAAACTGCGAATTGAAACTTTGGGACGGACTGACTTGTTTTGATTGAAATATATGAAGTACAACTTCGATGAAATTGTTCCACGCAGAGGTACAAATTCCTATAAATGGGATTCTGCCGGAGATGCGGATGTATTACCAATGTGGGTAGCTGATATGGATTTCCGTACAGCTCCCTCTGTGGTGGAAGCACTGAAAAGGCGGGTGGAACATGGTATCTTCGGATATGTGCGTGTGCCCGATGCTTACTATGAGGCGATAACAAGATGGTTTGCCGGACGTCATGGCTGGCAGATTGAAAAAGAATGGATTATTTATACGACCGGAGTAGTACCGGCCCTGTCAGCTGTCATCAAGGCGCTGACAACTCCCGGTGATAAAGTAATCGTGCAGACACCTGTCTATAACTGCTTTTTCTCCTCCATCCGCAATAACGGATGCGAGGTTGTTGCAAATCCATTGATTTACATGAACGGAACGTATCAGATAGACTTTATCGATTTGGAACGGAAGGCGGCTGACCCGAGTGTAAAAGTCCTGCTATTATGCAATCCGCACAATCCTGCCGGAAGAGTCTGGACAAAGCAGGAACTGACTCGCTTGGGAGAAATCTGTCTTCGGAATAATATATGGGTAGTAGCGGACGAGATTCATTGCGAACTTGTCTTTCCGGGACACACCTATATCCCTTTTGCATCTGTCTCAGAAGAGTTTTTGATGCATTCCGTTACTTGCACCTCGCCTAGTAAAGCCTTTAATTTGGCGGGGCTTCAGATTGCCAATATTGTTTCTGCTGATACGGATATACGAATGCAAATAGACAAGGCAATCAATATCAATGAAGTCTGTGATGTAAATCCGTTTGGCGTTGAAGCCTTGATAGCTGCTTACAATGACGGGGAAGAATGGCTGGAAGAACTTAACCAATACCTGTTTGCCAACTACCATTATTTAAGGGCTTACTTTGATGAATATCTTCCCGAATTTCCGGTGCTGCCATTGGAAGGTACCTACTTAGTATGGGTAGATTGCTCGGCTTTGAAACAATCGTCGGAGGATATAGTGAAAACTCTGTTGGAGAAGGAAAAGCTTTGGGTAAACGAAGGCAATCTGTATGGAGAGGCTGGCGAAAGGTTTATCCGTATTAACATCGCGTGTCCGCGACAGCGGTTGATAGAAGGATTAAACAGATTGAGGCGGGCATTGAAATAATAAAATAATTGTCAGTTTATTAATAGGTTCCCCTTCTCACTCCCCGTAAATACAAATAAAAAGAAGTGATATGAAAAGTCAGAATCCCTCAAAGAGGAATTTGCCGGGTGTTATCATCGCTTATTTCCTCATTTATGTAGTCTGGGGCTCCACCTATTTTTTTATAGGGGTGGCTTTGAAAGATTTTTCACCTTTTCTGCTCGGAGCACTGCGGTTTACGACTGCAGGGCTGATACTTCTTGGAATCTGTTATTTACGGGGAGAACAAATCTTTAAGAAAAGCCTGGTAAAGCGTTCTGCCGTTAGCGGTATTGTTCTGTTGTTTGTAGATATGGCTGTCGTTATGCTGGCACAGCGCTATCTGACAAGTAGCCTCGTTGCTATTATAGCTTCTTCTACGGCACTTTGGATTTTACTTTTGGATGTCCCCATGTGGCGTACTAATTTCCGCAATCCCCTTACGATAGCAGGCGGAGGGATTGGCTTCGGCGGAGTAGTAATGCTTTATGCGGAGCAGCTCAATGCAGAATGGTTGCATCCGCAAAGTGAGCGTGGTATCTTGCTCCTTGTTTTCGGATGTATATCCTGGGCTTTGGGAACACTGTATGCCAAGTACCGTTCTTCCCGTGAGGAAGAAGTGAATGCTTTTGCAGGTTCTGCGTGGCAAATGCTTTTTGCCAGTGTGATGTTCTGGATTTGTGCTGTTGTGAACGGAGATGTTCGGGAAGCCGATTTGAGTACAGTTTCGGTCACAAGCTGGTTCTCCTTGCTTTATTTGATTTCTTTTGGTTCTTTACTGGCATATTCGGCGTATGTCTGGCTCTTGAAAGTACGCCCGGCGGCAGAAGTGGGTACACATGCTTATGTCAATCCTTTTATAGCAGTCCTTTTAGGAGTATCTTTTGGAAATGAGCAAGTTACCTTCGTTCAGCTTTCCGGTTTGCTGGTGATTCTGCTGGGGGTGATGTTGATTAGCCGGAAACGTAACAAAATGAAATCAACGGCAATATCCCGTTAAGCGGAATTGATTCGGCGTCATCCCCACAATCCGTTTGAACATCCGGCTAAGGTGCTGCGGATACTGGAATCCGATTTCGTAAGCAATTTGGCTCATAGTCTTGTTCGAAGACATGAGTTGTTCTTTTGCCAGTTCAATCATTTTATCCTGGATATATTCGGAGACGGTTTTACCGGTTTGTTTGCGCACCATATCGCCAAAATAGTTAGCGGAAAGGAATACTTTATCAGCGAAGTACTTGACCGATGGCAACCCTTGGTTTTGCGGGGCATCTCCTTCGAAATATTCGTTGAGCAGATGTTCGAAGCGGACAATGATGTCTTTGTTTACTCCGTTTCGTGTGTCGAACTGGCGTTCGTAAAAGCGCATACAGTAGTCGAGCAGCAATCCTATGTTGGCGCAGATTAGTCGGCGGCTGTGTTTGTCGATGGAATGTTCCAGTTCGATGGTGATTTTTTGCAGGCAGTCCATCACTGTTTGCCGCTCTTCTTCGGAAATGTGGAGTGCTTCGTTGGTTTCGTAGGAGAAGAAGGAGTATTTCTTTATTTCTTGTCCGAGCGCAGTGCCACGTATAAGGTCGGGATGAAAAAGAATACCATGCGCGTTGGGTTGAATATTTGGCAGCATTTCCAGGTCGGTGATTTGTCCGGGAGCGAAACAGACAATGGTTCCGTCTTGATAGTCGTAATATTGGCGCCCATATTTAATATCACCACATTTTACATTTTTCAAGTATAGTGCATATACTTCGTAACGAAACCACGCACGTGTGGGCCACGTAGTGGATTTGGCCAGATCGATGATGCTGACTAACGGATGTCTGGTTTCAAGCCCGAAGATTTCGTTGTAACGGTCAACGCTGTCTATTACAATCATTTCTTTAGTATTCTCTTCCATATCACAATCTGTTTTTTTAATGCGTTACAAATATAATTCTTTTCTCTTTAAAATTTTTACTCTCCCATCAAAATCCATGATTGGGGTATAAATATCCGTAAATCGTCTACATCCGGGCTGGACCATTCCCCGTAACTTTGTAACCGGTAATTTAACATTGAAAAGAGATAGTAATATGAAAAAGATTCTATTAATTCCATTGATGATGCTGACGATGATGCCGATGGCGGCTTGCGACGGCTCAAACGCTGATCCGATTCTTCCGGAACAGCCGGGACAACCGGGAAATTCCGACGGTGGAGACGAGGACGATTCTACAAACCCGACAAACCCCATTCCGGGCGGTAACGGGCGATATCTGGTACTTTACTGTTCGCGCACCGGCAGCACGGAGCGTATGGCGCAACAGATTCAGCAAACACTCGATTGCGATATCCTGGAAGTGGAACCGCAAACACCTTATGAAAGCGATTATAATGGGATGCTCAACCGTGCACAGGAAGAACTGGCTGCTATCCGTCAGGGGAATTATCCGGCGATTAAAACTTCGGTTGAAGATTTCGGCAACTATGATATCGTGTTTGTCGGCTATCCGATTTGGTACGGTAGCATGGCCACACCGATGCAGACATTCCTGCATAATCATGCTTCGAAACTTGCAGGTAAGCGTATCGCTCTTTTTGCCAGCAGTGGCAGCAGCGGCATCTCTGCATCAGTTGACGAGGCGCGGACACTTTGCTCCGGTGCCACTTTCACCGAAACATTGCTTCTGACTTCTTCGACACTTTCGCAGATGGGAAACCGGATACGGACATGGCTCGAAACACTCGGTGCGAGTCGGGAAAACAATTATCCGTCTACTTCTACGAATGTGAAGATTACAGTCGGTAACCGTACCATTACTGCTACGATGGAAGACAATGCCGCGGCGCAGGACTTTCTTTCACGTCTGCCGCTTGAAGTGACGCTGAATGATTATAATAATATCACAGAGAAAATTTTCTATCCGTCGCCTGCACTGACTACGGCAGGAGTGCCCCGTGGCTGTGCACCTGTGCCCGGTGATATTACAATCTATGTGCCGTGGAATAATGTGGCGATCTTCTGTAAAAGCGGGTCGCAAAGCAATGACTTGATAAAGATTGGGCGCATTGACGGTAACGGAATAGATGCATTGAACGTTCCGGGCAATGTGGCAGTGAAATTCGAACGACAATAAATTAGCAAAATGAAGAAGTTACTGATTATTTTTCTATTGTTTGCAGCAACCGCTTCGGCAAACGTAATCAGACCGGTCGAACCATCCGCCGCCGAGAACAATATGGTGCGGTTGTCACGCATCATAATCGATCCGGAACGGCTGGAAGAGTACAATGCTTATCTGAAAGAGGAGATCGAAGTCTCGATGCGGTTGGAACCGGGCGTATTGGTACTGTATGCCGTAGCGGAGAAAGAACGCCCCAACCACGTGACTATTCTTGAAATCTATGCCGATGAAGCGGCCTATAAGAGTCATATTGCCACACCTCATTTTAAGAAGTACAAAGAAGGTACACTTGATATGGTGCAGATGCTCGAACTGATTGATGCTACGCCACTCATTCCCGGACTGAAGATGAAGTAAATGATAGGCAGTACTATAAATCTGTAATTTTGGTTTTTATATCCGTAATTTGTATTATAAAGAGTTGGATCAGAACAGCTAACTTTGCATTATCAGAGAGTTCTTAAATAATAAACCATGGACGTCACAGTATGAGAAAATTATTTTTTATTTTTGTAACAGTCATCGGATTTCTGCAAATTCCGATGCAATCTATAAATGCACAGAGTATGAAGAAAGAAGAAGTACCTCAGAACATCAGCGCATTTCCGTTGGGAAAGGAAAATACGGGATTCAAGCAATATTTTACAGGAGAATCCTGGCTGGCACCGCTGACCGGTAATAAAGACTTGAATGTACCCATGTCCAACGTTACTTTTGAACCCGGCTGCCGAAATAACTGGCACAGCCATACGGGCGGACAAATCCTCATTGCTGTCGGGGGTGTGGGGTATTATCAGGAACGTGGCAAAGCGGCACGCCGCCTGCTCCCCGGTGATGTGGTTGAAATAGCACCGGACATAGAACATTGGCACGGTGCCGCCCCCGATAGTTGGTTTTCGCATCTGGCTATCGGCTGCAATCCGCAGACCAACAAGAATATTTGGCTGGAACAGGTAGACGACCAGCAGTATGCCGAAGCTACGAAAGATAACGGAGGAACCGGATTAAGCGCCACCGACCCCGAACTGGATGCAATATTCGGCAATTTCACAAAGGAGGTGCAGCAATACGGCAACCTGGATACTAAAACCCGGCTCATGGTAACATTGGCATCCAATATTGCCTCACAGGCACAGACCGAATACCGGATGATGCTTGAAAGCGCTCTCAATGCAGGTATTACTCCGATAGAAATAAAGGAAATCCTTTACCAGGCAGTAGCCTATGCAGGCATGGCTAAAGTGATGGACTTTGTCGGCATCACTAATGAGGCGCTGCTTGCCCACGGTGTACGTCTTCCTTTAGAGGGACAAGCGGTCGTTTCTGCCGAAACCCGTTTCGACAAAGGACTGGCGTTGCAGAAATCCATTTTCGGCGAACGGATCGACCAAATGCATAAAAATGCTCCCGAAAACCAAAAGCATATCCAGCGTTATCTCTCCGCCAACTGCTTCGGAGACTACCAGACACGCGGTGGACTGGACGTGAAGACACGGGAACTACTGACGTTCTCCATCCTTGTTTCCTTGGGAGGCTGTGAATCACAGGTGAAAGGGCACATACAGGGAAATGTCAATGTAGGTAATAATAAAGATACTTTGCTGGCTGTCGTGACGCAGCTTTTGCCTTACATCGGCTATCCACGTACTCTCAACGCTATAGCCTGCCTGAATGAAGTGATTCCGGAAAAATAACAAAGACGTTCATATTCCCGGAAAGCAGGCGGTTAAAATCTGTTTGGGACTTGACAAATGCTTTTTTATGTTGTATATTTGTAGTTCGGGAAAGTATGAAACCAATGAATAATGAATGAAAAAATAGATAAAATATGAGTGTAAAACGAATGATAAATGGTATAATATTAGGACTAATATAACATATTTCTTTAGCTCGTTCTAGAGATCAGAAGGATAAATATAGAGCAAAGGTTGCAAACTTTATGGAGTTTGCAACCTTTTTTGTTGCATAATTTTAATTCATTTCCCATGATTTTTTATTTTTGAGTTTATAATAAACGAAGGGGACGTTTATAATAAACGGTCACAGAATTTATAATAAACGTGATCTATGTTTATGTAGTAACTTGTTCCCTTTTTTCGTATCTTCTTTCCTTGAAGAACAGAAATCCACGTACTTATGGTAATAATAGCTGATGTTATGCTTAAGTAATTTTTCTATGCATATCTCCCGTTTGTCGGGAACTTCGTAGAGCAGGATAATAAAACCGTTGTCGGATAACCGATTCACTGTAAGATTTGTTATCCTTACAAAGGACTCACTTATTAAAGAGAAGAAATTATGGATATCATTGACCGTTTGAAAGGCCTTCGCCGCAATCTTCCTATCGGAATACAGAGTTTTGAAAGACTTCGTCGTGACGGTTATTTATATGTTGATAAAACAGCATTTGTCTACGAACTAGCCTCCACGGGCAATCCGTATTTCCTGAGTCGCCCGCGTCGTTTTGGCAAAAGTTTGTTGCTTTCCACACTGGAAGCGTATTTTTGTGGAAAGAAAGAACTTTTTGAAGGACTAGCCATCGAGCAGTATGAAACTGAATGGAACGAGCATGCTGTACTGCATCTTAATTTCAATTTTAATGCTGAGGATTACTCTGATATTGAAGGACTGAAAAATGGACTTGAATTGTAACTATGTAGTTGGGAGGGCTGATGGATGCCGCATGGTGAAAATAGGCGCGGAGTTCAGCAAGGAAGAACGCAACGTGAGTCGCTGGCTGGTGGAGGAAGGATAAATATGATGTATGTTCCATTTTTAATAATTGCATTGGCCTCGATGAGTATAAATTCCATCAAATAGAGAAAAAAGTGCATAGAATAATGAAATAATATGCAGCTTTCGGACATATTTCTGCATCTAAATAATCATTATATGCATTATAACAAGCAATGGTAAGCGTCTTTCCTTTAAATGAAACCCTGCCTTGGTTTTAAACCAACGGACCGTTGGTCGGTGAGGGAGCGTTCATTTCTTTAAAAGAATGGAGTAAAACCTCTTTTTGAGTGCTACTTTGTGCTGGAAACCTCTTTTTTATGGATAAGTTTAAACTGTTAATATGAAATCCATTTTTCGTATCTACTGTTCTTCGTGAATGAAATTATGACCGGACTGCATCTTATTGCTGCATCATGACCCTTATTGTTTTTCTTTCGATAATTGCTGATGGAAATTGCAGCCGATTTTATTTTTGTACCTCTGCTTTCACTGCATATTCTGTGTTATTAGCTTGTATGATGTTCATTATCTCATCTATAGGTCTATTTTTAATATTCCTAAGAAACAAAATAGATGTTAATTCGCCTCTTGCTCCGTGAACTAATAATTCATATTGTATGTTGTTTAAAGTGAATAACGAAATAAATGATGAACTAAAAAGTTAGGCATGAGCAAATAAAACATTTCTAATGATTTAGCAAATGAAACATTACAATTTAAAACGTATGATTATGAAGAAATCTATTATTCTATTAGCTATGGTATTGGGCGCATTTACAGCAAAAGCCCAATCTGTTGTAGAAGGTACAAAGTTTGCAGATAATTGGTCTGTAGAAGTAAATGCAGGTGCAATCACTCCTCTCACTCACAGCGCTTTCTTTAAGAATGCACGTCCGGCTTTCGGAGTTGGTCTTTCCAAACAGTTGACTCCTGTCTTCGGTTTAGGATTTCAGGGTATGGGGTATATCAATACCACTCCAAGTAAAACAGCTTTTGATGCCTCAGATGTCAGCCTGTTGGGTAAAGTGAATCTGATGAACCTGTTTGCTGGTTACAACGGCACTCCTCGTTTGTTTGAAGTGGAGGCAGTAGCCGGTGCGGGATGGTTACATTATTATGTGAATGGTGATGGCGACCAGAACTCATGGTCAACCCGTTTCGGATTGAATCTGAACTTTAATCTAGGCGAAAGCAAGGCCTGGACATTGGGACTGAAACCTGCCATCGTATATGATATGCAAGGGGACTTTAATCAGGCAAAGAGCCGTTTCAATGCCAATAATGCAGCATTTGAACTGACTGCCGGACTGACTTATCACTTCAAGAGCAGTACAGGAAACCGTTACTTCACCGAAGTAAGAGTTTACAATCAGGGTGAAATCGACGATTTGAATGCTTCTATCAATGCTCTCCGCGGACAAGTGAACAATAAGGACGGCGAACTCAACAGCGCCAACCAAAAAATCAGCGGATTGCAGCAAGAACTGGAAGAATGCCGTACCAAGGTCGTTCCGGTGGAGACTGTAGTGAAAACTGCCCGTGTTCCTGAATCTATCATTACTTTCAGACAGGGTAAATCATCGGTTGATGCTTCACAGTTGCCGAATGTGGAACGCGTAGCTTCTTATCTGAAGAAATATGCTGATGCAAAAGTAGTCATCAAGGGGTATGCTTCTCCGGAAGGTAGTGCTGAAGTCAATGCAAGAATTGCCGCTGCACGTGCGGAAGCCGTAAAGACTATTCTGGTCAATAAATACAAGATCAATGCTTCTCGTATCACTGCCGAAGGTCAGGGCGTAGGTGACATGTTTACCGAACCGGATTGGAATCGTGTAAGTATATGTACGATTGAAGACTAAAAACAAGAGATGTAAATAGAATGGTGAGGGCTGCTCCGTAAAAGGGCAGCCCTTGCTGTATATATTCATTTATGCCCTTCTGTTTGTGAATAAGTAATAGTAATATCTGTCGTCCAGACAGGAGGTGATAGCAGAAAATCGGGCAAAGTCATTGTTTGTCTGTCTAAAGTGACTACTTTTGGCAAACCATACTATTAAGGTATGGCCGAAGATGATGAAAGAGCAGAATATACCCCAAGACAGTTTGATAGCCGGCTATCTTCCGGCAGATTATTGCGATTCTTTTTCAAGGAACGTAGTCAGTGAAAAAGCAATCACTTCCGACGAGTTCTTTGATATGGCTTTTAATCACTCTCCGGGCTGGGTGAATGGGTTGATGAAGTTAAGGAATGCGATAGTCAAACCGTTAGGTCTGGAAGTTGGTATGCGCTTTGCCGATACGATATGTGAGCAGAATGCACAGGAAGTTGTTTTCGGTATGCCCGATAAACACCTGACGTTTCATGCTTCATTATGGTGTGGAGAGAAGGAGCCCGGCGGGCAGACGTTTACAATCACGACCGTTGTAAAGTTCAATAACCGACTGGGCCGGTTGTACTTCTTCTTTATTCGTCCTTTTCATAAAGTCATCATCCGTTCTATGCTGAAAAGGGTAGCAAAACGATTGAAATAAAACAGCTTATGGATATAAATGATATCATAGACTCTATTTACAAGTTGCCGGATGCCTCAAAGGAGGCTTTACTGAGTGATGCTCCCGAAGTAGCCTATCCTAAAGGCTTCCATCTGTTCCGGGCAAATCATAAAAACTCTAAGTTCTATCTGATGAAGAAAGGGATGCTGCATGCCTATACCTATCAGTCGGATAAGAAGGTTACCTTCTGGTTCGGGAAAGAAGGGGATGCAATCTTCCCTCTGCAAACTCTTCATGATAATCGGGCAGGATATGAGAATATTGAACTTTTGGAAGACAGTGTCCTGTATGAACTCAGTGTCGATAAATTGCACAATCTCTATCTGGAAGATATACATATAGCCAACTGGGGACGGAAGTTTTCCGAGAGAGAATGCATCAAATCGGAAAAGTTGTTTATATCAAGGCAATTCAAAACTTCATTGGAGAGGTATCAGGAACTGATATCCGAATATCCCGATATACTTCAACGTGTGCCATTGGGTATTATAGCTTCCTATTTAGGCATCTCACAGGTCAATCTAAGCAGAATCCGTGCGAAGATAAGATGATTTTTTAAACTTTGTAAAATCCCTTTTTTACAAATGTAAAATGAAGGGCGCCGGAAATTCATGACCTTTGCAATCAAAAAAAAGAAGTGTTATGAATTGGATTCTTTTGATTTTGGCAGGATGCCTTGAATTGGTCTTTACTTTCTGTCTGGGAAAAATAAACAGAGTAGTAGGAGCAGAGAAATATATGTGGTCATTCGGACTGCTGATATCCCTGTGTGTCAGTATGCTCCTTCTGATAAGGGTTACCAAAGCATTGCCCGTTGGTACGGCTTATGCTATATGGACCGGTATCGGTGCCGCCGGTACGGTGCTGATCGGTATTTTTTTCTTTAAAGAGCCGGCAAGCTGGGGCAGAATTTTCTTCATCTTCACATTGATTTGCTCCATTGTAGGTCTGAAATTGGTATCACATTGATACCTTATGGTATCATAAAAAAATAATTATCGATTATAATTTGGTAGTTATGAAAACAAAGCCCATATTTGCACCCCAAAAATAGGGACAGGCATAGAAAATCCTCATCGGAGGGTGCTATAATAGATAATTATAGTGCTGGATAAGATGAATGGTGTGAATCATTCAGCTTGTCCGGCACTTTTTTATTTTGTAACAAGTAAGATAAGAGGAGTAAGTATTGAAAAACTATGAAGGAGTTAAATTTGACACAAGGGAGTGTTCCGAAAGTATTACTGCAATATGCGGTTCCTTTTCTGATTGCCAATGTGCTTCAGGCACTTTATGGCGGGGCCGACCTTTTTGTGGTGGGACAATACGATGATTCTGCAAGTGTGGCGGCTGTAGCCATCGGCAGTCAGGTGATGCAGACAATTACGGGGATTATTCTTGGCATTACGACAGGAACAACCGTTTTGATTGCCATCGCTACCGGAGCAAAGGATGACAAGAAAGTAGCTTTCACCATCGGTTCGTCTGTATGGTTGTTTTCAATAATCGGGGTGCTGCTTACTTTGGTCATGGTGGTTTTTCATGGTCGGATAGCAGAGTTAATGCATACGCCGATAGAGGCGATGGCGGATACGAAAAGTTACATCCTTGTATGTTCGGCCGGGATATTGTTTATAGTAGGATATAACGTCGTATGCGGTATTTTGCGCGGGTTGGGAGACTCCAAGACGCCGCTTTATTTTGTAGCGCTGGCGTGTGTGATTAATATTGTACTCGATTTTATACTGGTAGGATATTTCCATTTGGGAGCCACAGGAGCGGCAGTTGCCACCATAACGGCGCAGGGAGTCAGCTTCATGATCTCTCTTTGGTTCTTATATCGGCACGGATTTCATTTTGAGTTTACCCGGAAAGATATCCGGCTGAACCGGAACCTGGCCAAGAAAGTCATGACATTGGGAGCGCCTATTGCGTTGCAGGATGCGCTGATCAATATCTCGTTTCTGATCATCACCGTTATAGTCAATCAGATGGGAGTGATCGCATCGGCTTCTTTGGGTGTCGTAGAGAAAATTATAGTGTTTGCCATGCTGCCTCCGATGGCAATCTCATCGGCAGTAGCGACGATGACGGCACAGAACTACGGAGCCGGACTTATACAACGGATGAACCGCTGTCTGGCTTCGGGGATAGGAATTGCATTTGTTTTCGGTGTATCGGTTTGTGTGTATTCACAATTCCTGCCGGAAACGCTTACCGCGTTCTTTACCAAAGATGCGGCGGTGGTATCAATGGCGGCGGAGTATCTGCGGGGATATAGTATCGACTGTATCGTTGTAAGTTTTGTGTTCTGTATAAACTCTTACTTCAGCGGACAGGGAAATTCATTGTTCCCGATGATTCACAGTCTGATAGCGACTTTCCTGTTCCGGATTCCGTTGTCGTACTGGTTTAGTCAGATAGACAGTTCTTCCTTGTTTATCATGGGCTTTGCACCACCTCTTTCAACAGTGGTTTCATTGTTGATCTGTATCTGGTATTTAAGATATACCCGGAAGAAAGTTTATTTGAAAGGCACCATGATGCCTGCTATGTCGAATTAGGTGTTTTAAGTGGATATATTAACTAAAATCAATTTGTATGGAAGCTTATTTGAAGAAACTCTGTTTTGAGTATCAGGTTGAAGAAAAGGAAGTGAAAGAGCTGTTGGCTCGCATGGAAAGAGTGTATCTGGATAAAGGAGAAACGATTGCTTCTGCTACAATGCCCGAGCAGAGCTTGTACATTATCGTTTCCGGTATCCTGCATACATTTACTACCCAGCAGGGAGAGGACAAAACCGTCAGATTCCTGTCCGAAGGTGACGCTATATTGTGCTACAATACAAGTAAGCATTCTGTCAAAACACTGACAAGGTGTGTGGCCTATTACATCAGCGAAGATGAGATCGAGGAATTGTGTGCAACGTCCATCACGTTTTCCAATCTGATTCGTCAGATGATGGAATATCAGTTTTACCTTAAAGAGGAAATGAGTGTGAATGCACGTAAACTGACGATCAGGGAAAGATACCTTTCTTTATTATCAGAAATTCCCGATATTCTGTACAGAGTCCCTTTGAAGTACATTACTTATTATTTAGGGGCCGATGTGACAAGTCTGGGATATCTGGCCGGAAGCTGTAAATAAGAAATGTCTCATTCTCTATATTTGAAGATATTCCTTGTTGAATAGTCTATTCTTACCCCGGTGCTTCTCAAAACCGGAAAGTCTTTGGATCATTTGATAAGGAATATTATTTTTGTAATTGAAATGAAAAATCTGATTCCCCGATATACTTTCTATAAGAATAAGTATGGAAGTGAACTTTTGATAGATGTCGTCGAACTGAAATACGTAAAGAAGTTCCTCTCTCAGAGTTCTGTCCACACGCTGACTTACTATGATATCACGTTTGTCACAGAAGGGGAGGGCAAGTTTTCGATAGATAATCAGACTAACGAGGCGGCTTCCCGTGATGTGTTTTTCTCTAAACCGGGAGAGATTCGGAACTGGGATACCCGCCACATAGTCAATGGTTATGCTTTGATCTTTGAAGATGAGTTTTTATCTTCTCTTTTTAAGGATTCTCTCTTTGTGCAGCATCTTTCATTCTTCCAGTCGGGAAAGACATCATCCAAATTACAGTTGCCGGATGAACTTTATATGCGTATCCTTCAGATATTGCACAATATTAAAACGGAGATTGATTCGTACAGACAGAATGATGTGTATGTATTAAGGGCATTACTTTATGAAGTCCTGATGTTGTTGGACCGGGAATATAAGAAAGTGAATATGGAAGAAGAAACTACATCCAAAGAGGTTGGTAATATCCATATTGACAAATTTATGAAGTTGGTTGAGAGCCATCTGAAAGAGCAGCATTCTGTTCAATATTATGCGGATAAACTTTGTATTACCCCGAATTATCTGAATGAGATTGTAACCTCTACAAAAGGGATTAGTGCGAAGCAATATATCCGGAATAAAGTAATGGATGAGGCTAAGAGACTGCTTACTTATACAGATTTCCCTATATCGGATATTGCGTTTGAACTTCATTTCTCAACTGTCTCTTATTTTATCCGTAGCTTCCGGCAATATACTGGAACAACGCCATTACTTTATCGAAGAACGCATAAACCGTAAAAAGTGATATTTCTCCCTTTCTTTCTGTTGCACTGATTGTCTTCTATATCCCTACTTTCGCATCAGATAATAACCAATTAAAATTATTGAACGATGAGAGATGCGGAAAAAACAGTAGGGAACATGATTGATAAGCTGAAAACGGCCTTTATCGGTTCCATAGACAGTGAAGGATTTCCTAATATGAAAGCTATGTTACAACCCCGAAAGAGGGAAGGGATAAAGACGATTTATCTGACTACAAATACTTCGTCAATGCGTGTGGCCCAATATCGTGAGAACAATCATGCCTGTATTTACTTTTGTGATACGCGGTTCTTTAGAGGGGTGATGCTGCGCGGTACTATGGAAGTGCTGACCGATCCTGCCAGTAAAGAGATGATATGGCAGGAAGGGGATACGATGTACTATCCCGAAGGAGTGACGGACCCCGATTATTGTGTTTTAAAATTTACAGCGATTTCCGGAAGGTTTTACAGTAACTTTAAGTCGGAAAGTTTCGCTGTTGAATAGAATCAGTAATAATGGTTGAACAACCCGTAATTTATCTACTGTCAGATGTATGTTTCTTCCTTAATTTTGTACTGTAATAAAATCAATTCAACTATTGATCTTGTTATTGATAAGTATGGAGGTATTGAGTTTAATAATTAAAATAGTGCATTTATGGAAACAGTAAGATTGAACAACGGTGTTGAAATGCCGATTTTAGGCTATGGTGTATATCAGGTAACTCCTGAAGAGTGTGAGCGCTGTGTGCTGGATGCTATTAGTGTCGGTTATCGTTCTATTGATACTGCACAGGCATATTATAATGAAGAAGGAGTGGGTAATGCAGTCAGGAAATGCGGTGTACCACGTGAAGAACTGTTTATCACAACGAAAGTATGGATTTCGAACGGTGGATACGAAAAAGCAAAAGCTTCTATTGACGAATCCTTGCGTAAGCTCCAAAGTGATTATGTTGATTTGTTGCTTATTCATCAGCCTTTCAATGATTACTATGGTACATACCGTGCCATGGAAGAGGCTTACAAGGCCGGAAAAGCTCGTGCCATTGGTGTCAGCAATTTCTATCCGGACCGTTTCATTGATCTGGCAGAATTTTGTGAGATTAAACCGGCGGTGAATCAAGTTGAAACACACGTCTTCAACCAGCAAGTGAAACCGCAGGAGATTATGAAGAAATACGATACGAAGGTCATGTCATGGGGGCCATTTGCAGAAGGACGCAATAATTTCTTCTCTAATGAAGTATTGAAAGCAATCGGAGAACAGTATGGAAAATCGGTTGCACAGGTAGCTCTGCGCTTTCTTATTCAGCGTGATATCATCGTTATCCCGAAATCGACTCGCAAGGAACGCATGATAGAAAACTTCGATGTATTTGACTTCACCTTGTCCGTAAAGGATATGGAAGAGATTGCCGGACTCGATAAAAAAGAAAGTCTGTTCTTCTCCCATTATGACCCTGAAATGGTTAACTTTCTGATTAATTTATAATAGAGGGAATATGTAGGCGGAAGATGTTTAGAAAAGAATCGTCAGGAAAGATTAATCTCTTCTGACGATTCGGAATATTGGAACGTAGCGAAAAATGGAACTTTATTATCCCGATGTTCTCCGTATGTTTTGTCTATTTGGGTATGAGGCTATTTTTATATCTAATGTTAGTTATCCGGTAATTGTTAAACTTAACCTTGCTTTTATTACTCCGGACAGAATCCGTTTTTATAAAACAGATAACTTTTTTCTATTGCTTCGGCTGTATCAGCTTCTAATGCATATAGTATTTCCCTGCAAAATTCCAGTTGTCCGGTTCCGTTAGCGGTTATGATCTTTCCATCTCTTACAGCTTGCTGATCAACGTAGTTCGAATCACCTGTATATCTCTCTCCGACATGTTGTTTCAGATAATCGATTGTATTACTCGTATGCTTTACGTTATTGAGAAATCCATGCATAGCAAGGAAAACGGAAGCATTGCATATTCCGCCAACCACTTTCTTATCTTTGATAGCTTTTTCTATCAGCGGGGCTATTAATTCAGCTTCTGGTGAAAACCAGCTCATGCCGCCAATTAATATCAGACCTGCATAATCTTCCGGCATATCTTTCAAATCATAATCAGGCAATACTCTGAATCCCCCTATTGAAGAGACAGGCTCTTTGGTTATAGACAAGGTTTTCACTTTATAAGGAACAGGACTTCCGGGCATAACACCCTGATTCAGGCAGGCAGCTATAAATGCGCCTTCCCAGTCGGCGAACTCATTTAATAATACAAAAATTACTTCTTTCATATATCATTCTATTTTCTTTATGTATGCAAAGGTGCTATTTAAAATTGAATAACCCAGATGATGCAGTGAATTATTATCTTTTTTATATATGACTTTATAGGTCTGATGTCCGATGGCGGGTAACAGCATGTTTAAGATATCCGCCAGTCTTAGTCGTAGACTGTAGCTGTTAGCGATCTGGGTTTCGTGTAATGCATAAAAAAAAGTCTTTGATTATCAATGTAATCAAAGACTTTTTTACTTTCTTAAGAAGCGGTGCGTACGGGACTCGAACCCGTGACCCCATGCGTGACAGGCATGTATTCTAACCAACTGAACTAACGCACCAAATATTAAAGACTAATTCATTTTATTTCTCTTTGCTTCTTACTTAAAAGAAGCGGTCCGGACGGGACTCGAACCCGCGACCCCATGCGTGACAGGCATGTATTCTAACCAACTGAACTACCGAACCAGAATTTCATTTTGTTAATCTGCATCTCTCTCGATTGCGGGTGCAAAGGTAGTTGTTTTTTGTAAATCTGCAAATGTTTTGATGAAACTTTTTTCCAATAAAAAGCAAGAAAAAAGCTTAGTGTCTCATTTTGAGTACTTTTATAATGAAAAAAAATATTAGTTTTTTCTTCAGTCAGGATGGTGACACTATCCGGTCGTCATAGTGACACTATCACGATGGGATAGTGTCATTATCCGGAGGCGATAGTGTCACTATCCTGAAGTTTGTCATCTTCTTCTTTGGAAATAGTCTTGGATATCTTTCTATCTGTAAGAAATCACCGTTTTTATATCAACTTTCTGCTTGAATAATTCGTAGTTTTGCAATAAATCGTTATTTTTGCGCACTAAAATTAGATAGGTGGAAGAATTTCCGCCCGGAATAGTAAATTAGTAAAAAGAATGATGACTACAGCCAAACTGTTATTGCACTGTCCCGACAAACCGGGAATCCTCGCGGAAGTGACAGACTTTATTACGGTAAACAAAGGAAATATTATCTATCTGGATCAGTATGTAGACCATGTGGAGAACATCTTCTTCATGCGTATAGAATGGGAATTGAAAGATTTTCTGGTTCCGCAGGAAAAGATTGAAGATTATTTCAGAACGCTATATGGGCAGAAGTATGAAATGGATTTCCGTCTTTATTTCTCGGATGTGAAACCGCGTATGGCTATATTCGTTTCTAAAATGTCTCATTGCCTGTTCGATATGTTGGCTCGCTACACGGCAGGAGAGTGGAACGTGGAGATACCTCTTATTATAAGCAACCATCCGGACTTGCAGCACGTGGCAGAGCGTTTCGGTATTCCTTTCTATTTGTTCCCCATCACCAAGGAGACCAAAGAAGAACAGGAACGCAAAGAAATGGAATTGCTTGCCAAACATAAAATTACATTCATCGTGTTGGCACGTTATATGCAAGTGATTTCCGAACAGATGATCAATGCGTATCCAAATAAGATTATCAATATCCATCATTCCTTCCTACCGGCATTTGTGGGGGCAAAACCTTATCATGCCGCATTCCAGCGTGGAGTGAAAATTATCGGTGCGACCAGCCATTATGTGACGACTGAGCTGGATGCAGGTCCGATCATCGAGCAGGATGTAGTACGCATTACACATAAGGACTCTATAGAAGATCTTGTAAATAAAGGAAAGGACCTGGAAAAAATTGTTCTTTCGCGTGCGGTACAAAAGCATATCGAACGTAAGATTTTGGCTTATAAAAATAAAACAGTAATATTTAGCTGATGAAAGTAGCAGTTGTAAAATACAATGCCGGGAATATCCGTTCTGTGGACTATGCTCTGAAGCGGTTGGGAGTAGAAGCAGTGATTACTGCCGATAAAGAAATACTTCAATCTGCCGATAAAGTGATTTTCCCCGGAGTAGGAGAGGCGGGAACTACCATGAATCACCTGAAAGCAACAGGGCTCGACGAGCTGATCAAGAATCTGCGTCAGCCTGTGTTCGGAATTTGCCTCGGTATGCAGCTGATGTGCCGACATTCTGAAGAAGGTGAGGTGGACTGCCTGAATATCTTTGATGTAGACGTGAAACGTTTTGTTCCGCAGAAGCATGAAGATAAAGTGCCGCATATGGGCTGGAATACGATTGGTAAGACAAACAGCAAACTGTTCGAAGGATTCACCGAAGAAGAGTTTGTCTACTTTGTACACAGTTTCTATGTGCCGGTTTGTGACTTTACTGCTGCTGAAACCGATTATATCCATCCGTTCAGCGCGGCATTGCATAAAGATAACTTTTATGCCACCCAGTTCCATCCGGAGAAAAGCGGGAAGACAGGTGAAAGGGTTCTGAGGAACTTTCTGGATCTCTAATAAACGTTGCAACAGTTTATAATAAACTCCGCTATAGTTTATAATAAACTCGGTCATCGTTTATTATAAACTATTTCCGGCTTTTCGGAGAAGAAGAAAAGGACAGGTATAAGAAGATGGAGTGAACAGCTAAAATAGTAAATCGTAAATGATCAAATTGTATATAAACAGATGATAGAAATTATTCCAGCCATTGATATTATTGACGGGAAATGTGTACGCCTTTCTCAGGGAGATTACGATAGTAAGAAGGTCTATAACGAAAATCCGGTGGAAGTAGCCAAGGAGTTCGAAGCGAACGGGGTTCGCAGGCTTCATGTGGTAGATCTGGACGGAGCCGCTTCTCACCACGTAGTCAACCATCGGGTATTGGAGCAGATTGCTACGCGTACCTCTTTAATAGTGGATTTCGGCGGTGGAGTAAAGAGTGACGAAGATTTGAAAATAGCTTTCGAAAGCGGTGCTCAGATGGTGACAGGCGGAAGCGTTGCCGTGAAAGATCCGGAGCTGTTCTGTCATTGGCTGGAAGTATATGGCAGTGAGAAAATAATCCTCGGAGCAGACGTCAAGGAACATAAGATTGCCGTAAACGGCTGGAAAGACGAAAGCGCCTGCGAGCTTTTCCCATTTCTCGAAGACTATATAAATAAAGGTATTCAGAAAGTCATTTGCACTGATATTAGTTGTGATGGAATGCTGAAAGGTCCTTCTATCGATTTGTATAAAGAAATGCTGGAGAAGTTTCCGAATCTCTATCTGATGGCTAGTGGCGGAGTGAGCAACGTGGATGACATTATCGCCTTGAATGAAGCCGGAGTTCCCGGAGTCATCTTCGGTAAAGCATTGTACGAAGGGCATATAACATTGAAAGATTTGCGTATATTTTTATAATTAGGAGTGCTAAAATGAAATGGAGCGCCCTGTTATAATGAAAAAATAAAGAAGCAGGTTCTCGGATTAGTAGAATCTAAATTGTCAAATAGTAAATAAGATAGAATTGTGTTAGCAAAAAGAATCATACCCTGTCTGGATATAAAAGACGGACAGACCGTAAAAGGAACGAACTTTGTCAATTTGCGCCAGGCCGGTGATCCGGTAGAACTGGGGCGGGCTTACAGCGAACAAGGAGCAGATGAACTTGTTTTTTTGGATATTACTGCAAGTCACGAAGGACGTAAGACTTTCACGGAACTGGTAAAGCGGATTGCTGCCAATATCAATATCCCGTTTACCGTGGGCGGTGGCATCAATGAATTGAGCGATGTAGATCGCTTGCTGAATGCCGGAGCGGATAAGATCTCAATCAATTCTTCCGCCATTCGCAACCCTCAGCTGATTGATGATATAGCCAAGAACTTCGGCTCTCAGGTTTGCGTTCTGGCGGTAGATGCCAAGCAAACAGAAAACGGCTGGAAGTGTTATCTGAACGGCGGGCGTATCGAAACCGATAAAGAATTGCTGGCATGGACTAAAGAGGCTCAGGAGCGTGGAGCAGGCGAAATCCTGTTTACGAGCATGAACCATGATGGGGTGAAGACCGGTTATGCGAACGAGGCGCTTGCTTCCTTGGCCGATCAACTCTCTATTCCCGTGATCGCTTCGGGCGGGGCAGGGCTGAAAGAACACTTCCGTGATGCTTTTTTAGTAGGAAAAGCAGATGCGGCGTTGGCTGCCAGCGTTTTTCATTTCGGAGAAATTAAAATTCCCGAATTAAAATCGTATCTTTGCGGCGAAGGAATAACCATCAGAGGGTGAGGCGGCATGGGCTCACACAAACGGTATAGTAAATTGAAATAGTAATTAGAACTTAATATAAGATGGAATTGGATTTCGATAAGATGAACGGACTTGTTCCGGCTATCATACAGGACAACGAGACACGCAAAGTCTTGATGCTGGGCTTTATGAATAAGGAAGCCTATGATAAAACGGTGGAAACCGGAAAAGTAACTTTCTTCAGCCGTACCAAAAATCGTCTTTGGACGAAAGGAGAAGAAAGCGGCAACTTCCTTCATGTGGTATCTATCAAAGCGGATTGTGACAACGATACCCTGTTGATCCAGGCAGATCCGGCAGGTCCTGTTTGTCATACAGGCACAGATACTTGCTGGGGTGAGAAAAACGAAGAACCGGTTATGTTCCTGAAAGCATTGCAGGATTTCATTGACAAACGTCACGAAGAAATGCCCCAAGGTTCTTACACCACCAGCCTGTTCGAATCCGGAATCAACAAGATCGCTCAGAAAGTAGGTGAGGAAGCTGTCGAAACAGTGATCGAAGCTACGAATGGAACAAACGAACGTCTGATCTATGAAGGAGCCGACCTGATTTATCACATGATTGTATTATTAACTTCAAAAGGCTATCGGATCGAAGACCTTGCACGCGAATTGCAGGAAAGACATAGCAGTACATGGAAGAAGCATTAATTCAATATAAAAACGTAGAAATCCATCAACAGGAACTCTGTGTACTGAGCGATGTCAATCTGGAATTGCACAAAGGAGAGTTCGTCTATCTGATCGGGAAGGTAGGTTCGGGGAAAACGAGCCTGCTCAAAACCTTTTACGGCGAACTGGACGTAATCGACGGCGAAGCGGAAGTGCTGGGCTATAATATGCGTTCAATCAAACGCAAGCATATCCCTCAGTTGAGAAGAAAGCTGGGAATTGTGTTTCAGGACTTTCAGCTGCTGACGGACCGTACCGTTTACAACAATCTGGAATTTGTGCTTCGTGCCACTGGCTGGAAGAACAAACGGGAAATTCAGGAAAGAATAGAGGAAGTGCTCGACCTCGTGGGAATGTCCAACAAGGGCTATAAACTCCCCAACGAACTTTCCGGCGGCGAACAGCAACGCATCGTTATCGCACGTGCCGTGCTCAATTCTCCGGCTATTATCCTGGCAGACGAGCCGACCGGAAATCTGGATGTGGAAACAGGCAAGTCCATCGTTGAATTGTTGCACAACATCTGCGAATCCGGTTCGTCGGTAGTGATGACAACGCACAATCTGCAATTGCTGAAAGAATATCCCGGCAGTGTATACCGCTGTTCCGAACATCGTATAACGGATGTGACAGACGAATACATGCCCAGACAGAGAACAATAGAAATAGATTTAAATATAGATAACTAAAACAGTAACGAAAATGAAAGTTTTAAAGTTTGGAGGAACTTCCGTGGGTTCTGCTCAGCGGATGAAGGAAGTAGCCAAATTGATTACCGATGGTGAACAGAAGATTGTTGTCCTTTCTGCAATGTCAGGAACAACAAATACATTGGTGGAAATTTCGGACTATCTGTATAAGAAGAATCCGGAGGGTGCCAACGAGATTATCAATAAGCTGGAATCAAAATATAAACAGCACGTTGATGAGCTTTTTGCAACTCAGGAATATAAACAGAAAGGTCTGGAAGTCATCAAGTCTCACTTCGACTACATCCGCTCCTATACTAAAGACCTTTTCACTTTGTTCGAAGAGAAAGTGGTTTTGGCACAGGGAGAGCTTATTTCTACGGCTATGGTCAACTTCTACCTGCAGGAATGCGGTGTGAAGTCCGTATTGCTTCCGGCTTTGGAATTCATGCGTACTGACAAGAACGCGGAACCGGACCCTGTATATATTAAGGAGAAACTGCAGACACAACTGGAACTGTATCCGGATATGGAGATTTACATCACACAAGGTTTCATCTGCCGCAATGCTTACGGTGAGATAGACAACCTGCAGCGTGGTGGCAGCGATTACACCGCATCCTTGATCGGTGCTGCCGTAAAGGCTTCCGAAATCCAGATATGGACGGACATCGACGGTATGCACAATAACGACCCGCGCATTGTGGACAAGACAGCTCCGGTTCGTCAGCTGCATTTCGAAGAAGCAGCCGAGCTGGCTTACTTCGGTGCAAAAATCCTGCACCCGACTTGCATCCAGCCTGCTAAATATGCCAATATACCTGTACGTCTGCTGAATACAATGGACCCGGATGCTCCCGGAACACTAATTTCTAATGACACGGAGAAAGGTAAGATTAAAGCCGTAGCTGCCAAAAACAATATTACAGCTATCAAGATCAAATCAAGCCGTATGTTGCTTGCTCATGGTTTCCTGCGTAAAGTATTCGAGATCTTTGAAAGCTATCAGACTTCTATTGACATGATCTGTACCTCAGAGGTCGGTGTATCTGTTACAATAGACAACACCAAGCATCTGAACGAGATTCTGGACGACCTGAAAAAATACGGTACTGTCACTGTTGACAAGGATATGTGTATTATCTGTGTAGTAGGTGACCTGGAATGGGAGAATGTCGGTTTCGAAGCTAAAGCGCTTGATGCGATGCGGGACATACCTGTGCGAATGATTTCCTTCGGAGGAAGTAACTACAATATTTCCTTCCTTATCCGGGATTGCGATAAGAAGACGGCGTTGCAGTCGCTGAGCGATATGCTTTTCAACAACAAATAATTCCACAAATAATACGAGCGCTTTTATTGATACTGATAAAAGCGCTCTTTTTAACTAACTAAACAAGTTTCTTGAATTATGAAAGGAATATTTCCAATCGATAAATTCCGTACTTTGCAGACACCTTTCTATTATTATGATACGAAAGTGCTGCGTGATACATTGTCGGCTATTAACCAAGAGGTTGCCAAATATCCTAGCTATTCCGTACATTATGCCGTGAAGGCGAATGCCAATCCGAAAGTACTTACCATTATCCGTGAAAGCGGAATGGGAGCAGACTGCGTGAGTGGCGGAGAAATCCGTGCCGCTGTCCGTGCCGGATTCCCTGCCAATAAAATCGTTTTTGCCGGAGTCGGGAAAGCGGATTGGGAGATCAACCTCGGACTGGAATATGGCATCTTCTGTTTCAATGTAGAGTCTATCCCCGAACTGGAAGTCATCAACGAACTGGCTGCCGCTCAAAATAAGATCGCTAATGTCGCTTTCCGTATCAATCCGGATGTCGGGGCGCATACGCACGCCAATATCACCACCGGTCTGGCTGAAAACAAATTCGGTATCAGTATGCAGGACATGGACAGGGTGATCGATGTGGCTTTGGAAATGAAGAATGTAAAATTCATCGGTCTGCACTTCCATATCGGTTCGCAGATATTGGATATGGGCGATTTCATCGCTCTTTGTAACCGGGTGAATGAATTGCAGGACAAGCTCGAAGCCCGCCGTATTCTGGTAGAGCATATCAATGTCGGTGGTGGTCTGGGCATTGACTACGGTCATCCTAACCGCCAGTCCGTTCCGGACTTCAAAAGCTATTTTGCTACCTATGCCGGACAGCTGAAACTGCGTCCTTATCAGACATTGCACTTTGAATTGGGACGTGCGGTGGTAGGACAGTGCGGCTCTCTGATATCGAAAGTGCTGTATGTAAAGCAGGGAACGAAGAAGAAATTTGCCATCCTCGATGCAGGTATGACAGACTTGATTCGTCCGGCTTTGTATCAGGCTTACCACAAGATGGAAAACATCACTTCAGAAGAACCTGTAGAGGCTTATGACGTAGTAGGTCCGATCTGTGAATCATCAGACGTTTTCGGTAAAGCGATTGACCTGAACAAAGTGAAGCGGGGAGACCTGATTGCACTTCGTTCCGCAGGTGCCTATGGTGAGATTATGGCATCCGGATACAACTGTCGTGAACTGCCGAAAGGATACACTTCGGACGAGCTGGTGTAAATAAAATGTGAATGTAGTTTAAAAATGCAGGGAGCTTGGAACAATTTTAACTGAAATCTTGTTATTTTTGTAATGAGTTCAAAAGAAAACTACATTAACAACTTAATAAAAATATACGATTATGATTTCAGAAAAATTACAGAAAGCAATCAATGAGCAGATCACTGCTGAAATGTGGTCTTCTAACCTGTATCTGGCAATGTCTTTCTACTTTGAGAAAGAAGGTTTCAGTGGCTTTGCACATTGGATGAAGAAACAATCTCAGGAAGAAATGGGACATGCTTATGCAATGGCCGATTACATCATCAAACGTGGCGGAACTGCTATAGTTGACAAGATTGATGTGGTTCCCAATGGCTGGGGTACTCCGCTGGAAGTGTTTGAACACGTTTACAAACACGAATGCCATGTATCTGCATTGGTAGACAAGCTGGTAGATGTGGCTGCTGCTGAAAAAGATAAAGCTACTCAGGATTTCTTGTGGGGATTTGTCCGCGAACAGGTAGAAGAAGAAGCTACTGCACAGGGAATTGTGGATAAAATCAAGAAAGCTGGTGATACCGGTATTTTCTTTGTTGATTCACAACTGGGACAACGCTGATAATGATCTGAAAAATAGAAAATTATATAAGAGAAGCTGTTTGGGTTTATATTCAGACAGCTTCTTTTTTTATCTTACTTATCAACTTCCCTGCCGGGCTATTTCTTTATCTTTCCTTTTTCCATAGCTCCCAGATAAATCTCCAGCGAGCGGGTAGAAATCTGTATTTCGCGGAAGGATACACCCAAAGAAGCGATTAACAGTATCAATGCCAGTCCGAATACATAAACCGATAACAACTGCAGTCCGATGTAAATAAGAAACATACTGACTACACAGAAAAAGAGGCTTGCTATCCCCAGTCCCTGCATCGTGCGTGTCAGATTCAACCGTTTCCTCAAATTCTCGATTTGTGCTACCGTGATATCCGTAGGATTTTCCATATAGCGGTCCCGCAACTGTCGCACCAGCTGCGCATACGATAAAAAACGATTGGTATAAGCCAGCAAAATCAGCGAAACAGCCGAAAAAAGCAAAGCAGGAGTAGTGAGCGTAAGTTCTTCCATCTTGAAAAATAGGTAATAGGTAATAAATAATAGGTAATAAGTAATAGGTAATAAGTAATAAGTCATGCGGGTAAAGCTACCGGCAGCTACGATTATTACCTATTACCTATTACTTATTACTTATTTCAAGGTTCCTAGTTCTTTGCCAACCTTAATAAAAGCAGCGATACATTTGTCGAGGTGTGCTTTCTCGTGTCCGGCAGAGATTTGTACACGGATACGTGCCTGTTCTTTCGGAACGACCGGATAATAGAATCCCGTCACATAAATGCCTTCTTCCTGCATGCGTGCGGCATAAATCTGAGAGAGTTTGGCATCATGCAACATAACGGCGCAGATGGCACTTTGTGTCGGTTTGATGTCAAATCCGGCAGCTGTCATTTGGTCACGGAAATAGTTTACATTCTCTACCAGCTTGTCATGCAGCGCATTGCTTTCTTTCAGCATCTTGAATACTTCGAGACTTGCACCGATGATACCCGGAGCCAATGAGTTGGAGAACAGATAAGGACGGCTGCGCTGACGCAGTAAGTCGATGATCTCCTTGCGGCCGGTGGTAAATCCTCCCAATGCGCCTCCGAAAGCCTTGCCCAGTGTTCCCGTATAGATGTCTACGCGTCCGTAAGTCTTGTACAGTTCGCTGACGCCGTGGCCCGTAGCGCCAACCACACCTGCAGAGTGCGATTCATCCACCATTACGAGTGCATCATATTTCTCGGCCAGGTCACAGATTTGATCCATAGGTGCTACATTTCCGTCCATAGAGAATACGCCGTCGGTAACAACGATACGGAAACGTTGTGCCTGAGCTTCTTGCAAGCATCTTTCCAGATCCTTCATATCCGCGTTGGCATAGCGATAGCGTTTCGCTTTGCAAAGACGTACGCCGTCGATGATAGAAGCATGGTTCAGAGAGTCCGAGATGATGGCGTCTTCTTCGCTGAAAAGCGGTTCGAACACACCTCCGTTGGCATCGAAACAGGCTGCATACAGAATGGTGTCTTCTGTCTGGAAATAATCCGAGATAGCAGCTTCCAGTTCCTTATGTATATCTTGCGTTCCGCAGATGAAGCGGACAGATGACATACCAAATCCACGGCGCTCCATCATTTCTTGAGAAGCTTTAATCAGACGGGGGTGATTGGACAGTCCCAGATAGTTGTTGGCGCAGAAATTCAGCACTTCTTTTCCTTTTACAGTGATGGCAGCTTGCTGCGCACTTTCGATCAGTCGTTCTTCTTTGTAAAGTCCGGCTTCCTTAATTTCAGCCAGTGTCTGGCTGAGGTGTTCTTTCATTTTACCGTACATAATGTTTGAGTGATTAAGTTAATGGTGCAAAGGACACGATTTTTCTTGGAATAAACAATATCTTTTTGATTTAAATCTGAAAAAAAAGTGCTTACTTTGCGCACTATTTAGCTTAACACTTTTATTTAAAAGGAAAAATGAAACACATTTTGATTATTGGAGCCACCGGACAAATAGGATCCGAGTTGACGATGGAGTTACGCAGGCGTTATGGAAACACAAACGTAGTAGCAGGTTACATCCAGGGTGCAGAGCCCAAAGGAGAGTTAAAAGAGTCGGGACCGTCGGCAGTTGTCGATGTAACGAATGGTGAAATGATTGAATCGGTGGTGAAGGAATACCACATTGATACCATATATAATTTGGCTGCACTGCTATCGGTGGTGGCTGAGTCCAAGCCGAAGCTAGCCTGGAAAATTGGTATTGACGGACTGTGGAATGTTTTGGAAGTGGCGCGTGAGCAGGGATGTGCGGTATTTACCCCCAGTTCTATCGGATCGTTCGGTGCAAGCACGCCTCATACACAGACACCACAGGATACTATCCAGCGTCCCCGTACTATGTATGGAGTCACCAAGGTAACGACAGAGTTGCTGAGTGACTACTATTTTAACAAATACGGTGTTGACACACGTGCTGTCCGTTTCCCGGGCATCATTTCGAACGTGACCCCTCCGGGAGGAGGAACCACCGATTATGCTGTCGATATTTATTATTCGGCAGTAAGAGGAGAAAAATTTGTGTGCCCTATTAAAGAAGGCACTTTAATGGATATGATGTATATGCCGGACGCGCTGAACGCAGCAATCATGCTGATGGAAGCAGATCCGACCAAGCTGATACACCGCAACGCTTTCAATATCGCCTCTATGAGTTTCGACCCTGAGACGATTTTCCATGCCATCAAGAAGCATGTGCCCGCGTTCGAGATGATCTATGATGTAGATCCTTTGAAGCAGCGCATAGCCGACAGCTGGCCCGATAGTCTGGATGACACTTGCGCCCGCGAGGAGTGGGGGTGGAAGCCGGCTTACGATCTGGAAAGCATGACGGTGGATATGCTTGAAAAGCTAAGAGAGAAACTGAAAAAATGAAAAAACTAATTGCGGGGGTTCTGGTGCTTACTATCCTTGGTTCCTGTGGAAACAAGAAAACGAACATCGACCCCTTTGCATCTATCACTCAAGAGGTGGATTCTATCCGGCACAAAGCCGATTCGATCCATCAGGAGGAATTGCCGGAAGAGCCCAAACCGACAGAAGCGGACGAATCTTTCGACGATTTTATCTATAATTTTGCTTCCGATGATGCCTTGCAGCGTCAGCGTGTCAAGTTTCCGTTGCCCTATTACAAGGGAGATGAGAAAACCAATATCGAAGAACGCAACTGGAAGCATGATGACTTATTTACCAAACAGCATTATTATACGCTCCTGTTTGATAAAGAAGAAGACATGGATTTGGTGGGGGACACCTCACTGACCTCCGTTCAGGTGGAATGGATATTCGTGAAAACCCGAATGGTGAAAAAGTATTATTTTGAGCGTATCAAAGGGGCATGGATACTGGAGGCTATCAATCTGCGCCCTGTTGAGCGGAATGAAAATGAAGACTTTGTGGAGTTTTTCAGTCATTTTGCTGCTGACAGCCTTTTTCAAAGCCGGCGTGTGCAGGAGCCTCTGGCTTTTGTCACCTCAGATCCGGACGATGACTTCTCTATTCTGGAGACCTCTCTTGATTTGAACCAGTGGTTTGCCTTCAAGCCGGCATTGCCTACAGACCGCCTTTCGAATATCAATTACGGACAGCGGAATGATGATAACTCGCCGACAAAGATTCTCGCCTTGAAGGGAATCGGAAACGGCTTCTCTAATATTCTATATTTTAGGCGGAAAGCAGGCGAATGGCAACTGTATAAGTTTGAAGATACCAGTATTTAGCAACGAAAAAACGGAAGATATGTATTCTCTTTTATCACACAATACGTTCGGCATTGATGTCTATGCCGAACGGTTTCAGGAATATGCTTCGGTAGAAGAACTGAAGACATTGATAGCTCAAGGTGCCCTTACGACACCTTTTTTGCATATAGGCGGCGGAAGCAACCTGCTTTTTGTCAAAGACTATGAAGGGCTGGTCTTACATTCCCGCATCGAAGGGATCGAGGTGACGGAAGAGGACGAACGGAGTGTAGCCGTACGGGTAGGAGCAGGCGTGGTCTGGGATGACTTTGTAGGCTATTGCGTAGAGCATGGCTGGTATGGAACGGAAAATCTCTCCCTTATTCCCGGTGAAGTGGGAGCGAGTGCCGTGCAGAATATCGGTGCCTATGGCGTGGAAGTGAAAGACCTGATCACCTCTGTCGAAACAGTGAACATTCACGGTGAGGAGCGTGTTTATGCTGTAGATGAATGTGGCTATGCCTATCGCGACAGCATTTTCAAACGCCCGGAGAATAAATCCGTATTTGTGACCTATGTCTGCTTCCGGCTCAGTAAGGAAGAACGGTATACATTAGATTACGGCACCATCCGTCAGGAGCTCGAAAAATATCCCGAACTGACCTTGCCGATCCTCCGGAAAGTGATTATCGATATCCGTGAAAGCAAATTGCCCGACCCGAAAGTGATGGGAAATGCCGGCAGTTTCTTTATGAATCCCATCGTTCCGCGCGAAAAACTGGAAGCCTTGCAGCAGGAATTTCCCCGAATCCCCTTCTACGAACTGAATGACGGACGAGTGAAGATTCCGGCAGGATGGATGATTGATCAGTGCGGCTGGAAAGGAAAAGCATTAGGTCCGGCGGCAGTGCATGACAAACAGGCCTTGGTGCTCGTCAATCGGGGCGGAGCGAAAGGCAGCGACGTCCTTGCGCTTTCGGATGCAGTGCGGGCTTCTGTTCGTGCGAAATTCGGCATAGACATTCATCCGGAAGTAAATTTGGTTGGAAAATGAAAGTAAGAATACTTGGAAGCGGAACATCGACGGGAGTTCCTCAGATTGGATGTACCTGTCCGGTCTGCACTTCTGCCGATCCGAAAGATAATCGTCTGCGTGCGTCTGCGATCGTTGAGACGGAAGATGCGCGGATACTTATAGACTGCGGGCCCGATTTTCGGGCGCAGGTGTTACACCTTCCTTTTGAGAAGATAGACGGTGTGCTCATTACGCACGAACATTATGACCACGTGGGCGGGCTGGATGATTTGCGTCCGTTTTGCCGCTTCGGGGCGGTTCCTATCTATGCCGAAGAATATGTGGCACGCGCATTGCGTTTGCGGATGCCTTATTGTTTTGTCGATCACCGTTATCCCGGTGTTCCTGATATTCCCTTGCAGGAAATTGAGGTCGGGCACGCCTTTTCCATCCACCATACGGAAGTGGTGCCTTTGCGGGTGATGCATGGTCGGCTGCCGATTCTGGGCTACCGTATCGGCAGGCTGGGGTATATCACGGATATGCTGACCATGCCCGAAGAATCGTATGAACAATTGGAAGGGATAGATGTTCTGATTATGAATGCGCTTCGTATCGCTCCTCATCCTACTCACCAGAATCTGGAGGAGGCATTGAAGGTGGCAGAACGTATTCGGGCAAAGGAGACATACTTCATCCACATGAGTCATGATATGGGGCTGCACAAGAAGGTAGAGAAGGAGCTTCCTGAAAATATTCACCTTACATATGACGGAATGGAAATCATTTTCTGATTATTGGTGATTTTTTTAGCAAAAGTTTTGTTTTCTTTGTAGAAATTATTATTTTTGCCCCTAGCCGATAAACAGCAAATATTATGAAACTTCGTACGATAGTGAAAATAGCGATCACTTCTTCTGTTGTACTTTTGTGCTCAGGTTTTGCGTTGTACTCTTTTTTTAGGTTGTCGGCTGCCGAAGATCAGAAAGATTTTGATCTCTATACCTTGGTTCCGTCCTCTGTTTCAGCAGTGTTTGCGACGGAAGATGTAGCCGAATTTGTAATGGAAGTGGATGAGCTGACCTGTAGTCGGGATCACCAGTATCTTTATGTTTCCAAACTCTTTTCTTATCTGAAACAATATCTTTATTCTCTTCTCGAAGATGCTCCTCACGGTCTGAGCAGGCAAATGAATCAGATGCTGATCAGTTTCCATGAGCCGGACAATGATCGTAATCAGGTGCTTTACTGCCGGTTGGGGAATGGAGACCGTGCGCTGATCGACCGTTTTGTGCAGAAATATGTTTCGTCGGGCTATCCTCCGAAAACATTCGATTATAAGGGTGAAGATATCATTATCTATCCGATGGCGGACGGTGATTTTCTCGCCTGCTATCTGACGGAAGACTTTCTGGTGCTCAGTTGTCAGAAAAAGCTGATAGAGGAGGTGATAGATATCCGCAAAACCGGCAAGTCGCTGGCTGCCGACTCTGCTTTTAAAGAAGTGCGGGCGCCGAAGAAAAGTCCGACTGTTGCTACCGTCTACACTCGTCTGGCAGGAATGATGGGATGGACGGAGTTTGATATGAAGCTGAAGGATGATTTCATTTATTTCTCCGGAGTCAGCCATTATGTAGATACTTGTTTTAACTTTATAAATGTAATCCGCCAGCAGGAATCTGTCAAAGGATTTCCGGGCGAGACACTGCCTTCCACTGCTTTTTATTTCAGTAAACAGGGCATTACGGACTGGGCATCCCTGCTTTCCTATGGCGGTACGCAGGAATATGCGACGGCAGGCAGAACGAGTGAAGTGCTGAATCGGGATCGGGAATTGTCACGTTATCTGGCAGAGAATACGGGGCAGGATTTGGTGGCTTGTCTTTTCCAGCGGGAAGACTCTCTGATGGGGCCTGCGGCTGTTTTAAGTCTCTCGGTGATGGATGTGGCTGAGGCGGAAAGGATGTTGCGCTCTTTGGTAAATACGGCTCCGGCAGAGGAAGGAACAGGCCGGAATTCACGTATAACTTTTTGTTATACTCCCTCTAAAGCATACCCTGTGTACAGGTTGCCTCAAACAACGTTGTTTACGCAACTAACCAGTTTTGTAGAGCCGTCCTTGCATGTTTTCGCTACATTTTATGGCGGACGTTTACTGCTTGCCCCCGATGAAGATAGTTTGTCACGATATATCCGCCAGCTGGATAATGACGAAGTGCTTGACGGCGCTTTGGCTTATCGGGCGGGGACGGACGGATTGTCCGATTCGTATCATTTCATGTTGATGGCGGACTTTGGACACGTACTCGAACAGTCCGGACATCAGGTTCATTATGTGCCGGAATTCTTTCTCCGCAACTCCGAATTTTTCCGTAATTTCATTCTTTTTGCGCAGTTTACTTGTGCGGACGGGGTGGTTTATCCCAACATTGTTTTGAAGTATAAATCCGAATAGAATTCGATGAAAAAAACAGGCGAAAAATAGAGGGGAAAAACAACTCTTAATTTGTGAAACTAAAAGCTCTGAAACGCCTTCTGGCAGGGCGCGAAAACCGAATGGAAACCAGTAGAGTAGAGAAGAGTATATAATTCTATTCTAAAGAAATAGAATTAATAAGAAAAAAAATAGAGAATTTTGCCGCCGCTGATTCACTTTTTATTCCATTCCGTAAGATGCCTTTGAGAGAATTCATGAAGGGGTGTCAAAAGAACTAAAGTGGGGGCTAAAAAATCGATTCCATCTCGAATGGGGGTGACTAAAAAGTCGATTCTATCTCTATTCTCCTCCTTCGGGAAGGAGGAGTGGTCGAAGACCGAGGTGGTAGGAGAAATAATGTTTGTTCCTATTTCTTTGTAAATGACAGGATTATGTATTCACCTACCACCTCCCCCTACGGGTACTCCTCCTTCCTGAAGGAGGAGAGTTTAGTTACTATTGACTTTTGGCATACCTTCATGGGGGCTTTTCCGTCTCGCTGTCCAATCTCCTTCGTCTCGCTGCTCAATTCCTTTCGCCTCGCTGCTCAGTCCTTTTCGCCTCGCTGCTGAATCCGCATTGGCCCCGAGGTGAATTCACTTCAGCCCGGTGTCTGGTTACTGCAGGGGACAGTCATAAAAAACTCCCGACAGAAATAGTTCCATCGGGAGTTTTTTATGCAGATTGTTTTTAATTCTTAGAACGGCAGGTCGTCTTTTGCGTCACCCATAGTGAAATCCGGAGTAGCAGACGGAGCCGGGGGAGGAACGGGGGCACCCGGAGTCATAGGAGCACCTGCGCCTACACGTTCAACTTTCCATGCACGGATACTGTTGAACCAACGGTCGTTCCATTGACGGGCGTCAACGTCGAATGATACGGTCAGTTCTTCGCCCATCTGAATGTTGAACTGTTCGATTTTGTCGGCGCCAAATACGTCGAAACACATTTTGCGCGGATATTGGTCATGGTTTTCGATTACGAACTCTTGTGATTTCCACTCGTTGCCGCTAGTCTTTGAGACTCCACCTCTCGGAGGGAGGATAGCGATGATTTTTCCTGTAAATTCCATTGCGATAATTTTAAATTCTGCGGCGAAGTTACAATTTTTTAGGAATATCCCTCACACAATGCTTGTTTTTTCTTTCGTTTTCTTGGGCAGCACGAATCTTTTTTCGTAACTTTGTGCGATATATAATTCAAAACTTAAATACTCGAAAATATATGAAATTTATCGTTTCAAGTACTGCTCTTTCCAGCCATTTACAGGCTATCAGTCGTGTAATTAACTCAAAGAATGCGCTGCCTATTCTCGATTGTTTTCTCTTCGAATTGGAAGACGGAACATTGTCTGTGACTGTTTCTGACAGTGAAACGACCATGGTGACAACCGTTGAGGTAAATGAAAGCGATACAAACGGGCGTTTTGCCGTAGTAGCGAAAACATTGCTTGATGCACTGAAAGAAATTCCGGAACAACCGTTGACATTTTACGTCAACACGGACAATTATGAAATCACCGTGCAGTATCAGAACGGAAAATATAGTCTGATGGGACAGAATGCTGACGAATTTCCGCAGTCGGCTGTGCTGGGCGAAAATGCAGTCCGCGTGGAGATGGAAGCAGGTGTACTGCTGGGTGGCATCAACCGTTCGGTATTCGCAACTGCCGACGACGAACTCCGTCCGGTAATGAACGGTATATATTTCGATATTACAACAGAAGACATCACGATGGTGGCATCGGACGGTCATAAGCTGGTACGTTGCAAAACGCTGGCTGCCAAAGGAAACGAACGTGCCGCGTTCATCCTTCCGAAGAAGCCCGCTACATTGCTGAAAAACCTGCTTCCGAAAGAACAGGGAACAGTAACCATCGAATTTGACGAACGCAACGCTGTGTTTATGCTGGAAAGCTACCGCATGGTCTGCCGTCTGATCGAAGGACGCTATCCGAACTACAACTCGGTAATTCCGCAGAACAACCCTCATAAAGTGACTGTAGACCGTCAGCAACTGATCGGAGCTTTGCGCCGCGTGTCTATCTTCTCTTCGCAGGCAAGCAGTTTGATCAAACTGCGTATGCAGGAGAATCAGATTGTGATTTCCGCACAGGACATCGATTTCTCCACTTCTGCCGAAGAAACACAAGTTTGCCAATATTCGGGTGCCGCTATGAGCATCGGATTCAAGTCTACTTTCCTCATCGATATCCTGAACAATATTTCGGCCGATGAAGTGGTAATCGAGCTTGCCGACCCGTCGCGTGCCGGAGTCATTGTGCCGGTAGAACAGGAAGAAAATGAAGACTTGCTGATGCTGCTGATGCCGATGATGCTGAACGATTAATTAATTATTTAATGGATAATTGAGAATGGATAATGGATAATGAGCTGCGCTGTCAGTGGTCAGGAGTTATCCATTTTTTATGTTTCCTATCCATTATCAATTCTCCATTATCCATTATCCATTAAAGAAAGAAATGAAATTAAATTTGAAAAACCCGATTGTGTTCTTCGATCTGGAGACAACGGGAACCAATATCAACACAGACCGGATCGTTGAAATTTGCTATCTGAAAGTATATCCTAACGGGAATGAGGAAACGAAAACAATGCGTATCAATCCCGAAATGCATATTCCTGAAGCTTCTTCTGCCGTACATGGCATTTATGATGCCGATGTAGCGGACTGTCCGACTTTCAAGGAGGTGGCAAAGAATGTGGCCCGTGACATTGAAGGCTGCGATTTGGCAGGATTCAACTCTAATCGCTTCGATATTCCGGTATTGGCAGAGGAATTTCTTCGTGCCGGTGTAGATATCGATATGACGAAGCGCAAGTTTGTCGATGTACAGGTGATTTTCCACAAGATGGAGCAACGTACCCTTTCGGCTGCCTATAAGTTCTATTGCGAAAAGAGTCTGGAAGACGCCCATACGGCCGAGGCCGATACACGTGCCACTTATGAGGTGCTGAAAGCACAGCTCGACCGCTATCCGGATCTTCAGAACGACATCGCCTTCCTGGCAGAATATTCAAGTTTCACTAAGAATGTGGACTTTGCCGGCCGGATGGTGTATGACGACAATGGTGTGGAAGTATTTAATTTCGGAAAATATAAAGGAATGTCTGTAGCCGAGGTACTGAAGAAAGACCCCGGATACTACAGCTGGATTTTAAACAGTGATTTCACGTTGAATACCAAGGCGGTGCTGACTAAAATCCGTCTGCGTGAAATGAGTAATTTGATTACAAAATAATGCTAAAAGGAAAAAAGATAATTCTTGGAATAACCGGTAGCATCGCTGCTTATAAGGCTTGTTACATTATCCGCGGACTGATAAAGCAGGGAGCGGAAGTGCAGGTGGTCATTACTCCGGCGGGAAAAGAATTTATTACTCCCATCACTCTTTCGGCTTTGACCAGTAAGCCGGTCATCAGCGAGTTTTTTGCCCAACGGGACGGTACGTGGAACAGCCATGTGGACTTGGGTCTGTGGGCGGATGCCATGCTGATCGCACCCGCTACCGCCTCCACCATCGGAAAGATGGCGAACGGGATAGCAGACAATATGCTGATAACCACTTATCTTTCGGCCAAAGCTCCGGTATTCATTGCACCGGCTATGGACCTCGATATGTATGCACATCCTTCTACACAGAAGAATCTGGATATATTGCGTTCCTATGGCAACCGCATCATTGAGCCCGCAACGGGTGAACTTGCCAGCCATCTGGTCGGTAAAGGGCGTATGGAAGAACCGGAAAACATTATCCGAGTGCTGGACGAGTTTTTCTCTGCGAGTGCCGAACTTCAGGGAAGGAAAATTATGATAACTGCCGGACCGACTTACGAAAAGATCGATCCGGTCCGTTTTATCGGCAATTATTCTTCCGGTAAGATGGGATTTGCTTTGGCGGAAGAATGTGCCCGTCGTGGGGCAGAGGTGACATTGATCACCGGACCGGTGCAACTGAAAACGCAGCATTCGCGTATCCACCGGATAGATGTGGAATCTGCTCAGGAAATGTATGAGGCAGCGCAAACCTGTTTCCCGACTTCCGACGTGGGGATTCTTTGTGCGGCAGTCGCCGATTTCCGCCCGGAAACGGTGGCCGGCAAAAAGATCAAACGGGAGAAGGAAGAAGAACTGACCTTGCATCTTCAGGCTACGCAGGACATTGCTGCAAGTCTGGGAAAGATCAAAGAAGACAATCAACTGTTAGTGGGGTTTGCCCTCGAAACAAATAACGAACAGCAGAATGCCGAAGGAAAGCTCGAACGTAAAAACTTTGACTTTATCGTCCTCAACTCTCTGAATGATGCGGGAGCCGGCTTCCGTCACGATACAAACAAGATTAGCATTATTGATCGCAAAGGTCGCGAGGATTATCCTCTGAAGCCCAAACAGGAAGTAGCGCAAGACATCATCAACCATCTGGTTGCCGTTTTGACTCACTGATCTTTATTTTTTAGGTTTAATTTTTAATTTACAGAAGGTGTTACGTTCACTTTATATTCAGAATTACGCATTGATAGAAAAACTGGATATCGGTTTTGAAACAGGCTTCTCGGTCATCACAGGCGAGACGGGGGCCGGAAAATCGATTATTCTGGGAGCCATCGGTCTGCTGCTCGGACAGCGTGCCGATGTGAAAGCGATTCGTCGTGGAGCTTCTAAATGTATTATCGAAGCACGTTTTGATATCTCGGCTTACGGTATGCGCCCGTTTTTTGAAGAGAACGAACTGGAATACGACGACGAGGAATGTATCCTGCGGCGCGAAGTGCAGGCGTCCGGCAAAAGCCGCGCATTCATTAATGATACGCCTGCTTCGCTGGCACAGGTGAAGGAATTGGGCGAACAACTGATCGATGTACATTCGCAGCATCAGAATCTTTTGCTCAATAAAGAAGGTTTCCAACTGAATGTACTCGATATTCTGGCTCATAACGATGATGCGCTGGAGAAGTATCATTTACTGTATAATGAATGGAAGCTGCTCGACCGTGAATTGTCCGAGCTGACGGCACTTGCCGAGCAAAGCCGGACGGATGAGGACTATCTTCGTTTCCAGCTGGAACAACTGGAGGAAGCTCATCTGGTGGAAGGGGAGCAGAGCGAACTGGAGCAGGAGGCGGAAACTCTGAGTCATGCCGAGGAGATCAAAGCGGGGCTTTACCGCATCGAACAGTCTTTTTTCTCGGACGAAGGCGGACTGCTTTCTTTCCTGAAAGATAATCTGAATACGCTGAATAATCTGAGAAAGGTGTATCAGCCTGCCGGAGAACTGAGCGACCGCATGGAAAGTGCCTACATCGAACTGAAAGATATTTCGCAGGAAGTCTCAGCGCAGGGAGAATCCATCGAGTTTAATCCTACCCGTCTGGACGAAGTGAACGATCGTCTGAATCTGATTTACTCCCTGCAACAGAAGCATCGGGTACAGACACTTGAAGAATTGATGGCCTTGGCAGACCAATATCGCAGTAAGTTGTCCGAGATCACCTCTTATGATGATCGCATAGCCGAACTGACTGCCCGCAAGGAAGCCCAGTATGAACGGGTGAAGAAGCAAGCCACCGTGCTGACAAAAGCCCGTGCGGCAGCCGCCCGTGAAGTGGAGAAACAACTGGCTGAACGGCTGGTCCCGCTGGGTATGCCCAACGTCCGCTTCCAAGTGGAAATGGGATTGAAGAAAGAACCGGGCATACAGGGGGAGGATACTGTCAACTTCCTGTTCTCCGCCAACAAGAACGGAACGTTGCAAAGCATATCTTCCGTTGCTTCTGGAGGTGAAATTGCGCGTGTGATGCTTTCTATCAAAGCGATGATCGCCGGTGCGGTGAAACTGCCTACGATTGTATTTGATGAGATCGATACCGGAGTTTCCGGTGAAATAGCCGACCGTATGGCGGATATGATGCAGGAAATGGGTGACTGCAACCGTCAGGTGATCAGTATCACACATCTGCCTCAGATCGCAGCTCGCGGGCGCGCTCATTATAAAGTATATAAGAAGGACAGCGATACGGAAACGAACAGCCATATCCGCCGTCTCACCGATGAAGAACGGGTAGAGGAGATCGCTCACATGCTGAGCGGAGCCACATTGACCGAGGCTGCCCTCAGCAATGCGAAGGCCCTGTTGGCCCGTACTTCATAATCCATAATTCAAAATTTATAATTCAAAATTACAATGACCGATAAAAGTGAAATGATTTTCGGCGTCCGTGCCGTCATAGAGGCCATTCAGGCTGGAAAAGAGATTGATAAGATTCTCGTTAAGAAAGACATTCAAAGTGATCTTTCCAAAGAGCTTTTCGCAGCATTGAAAGGATTGCTGATTCCTGTTCAGCGTGTGCCGGTGGAACGTATCAACCGCATCACACGGAAGAATCATCAGGGTGTGGTTGCCTTCATTTCCTCTGTGACCTATCAGAAGACGGAAGACCTCGTTCCTTTCTTATTCGAGCAAGGCAAGAATCCGTTTTTTGTGATGCTGGATGGCATAACGGATGTGCGTAACTTTGGTGCGATAGCCCGTACCTGCGAATGTGCCGCGGTGGATGCGGTGATTATTCCTGCGCGTGGCAGCGTATCGGTGAATGCCGATGCCATGAAGACTTCCGCAGGTGCGTTGCATACATTGCCTGTCTGCCGCGAACAGAATCTGCGTGCGACTTTGCAGTATCTCAAGGACAGCGGTTTCCGTATCGTTGCCGCTACCGAGAAAGGAGATTATGACTATACGAAAGCCGATTATACGGGACCGATGTGTATCATCATGGGAGCGGAGGACACCGGTGTATCATATGATCATCTGGCTCTCTGTGACGAATGGGTGAAGATACCGATGCTGGGAACCATCGAATCTCTGAATGTTTCCGTAGCTGCCGGTATTTTGATTTATGAAGCTGTGAAACAAAGAAACAACGACTGATATGAAGAAACTTTTAATCTTACCTTTAGCGCTTTTCCTCTTGGTGCAGAGCGGTCTGGCGCAAACCCCGAAATGGGTGGAGAAGGCGAAACGTGCTGTTTTCTCAGTAATAACTTATGATAAGAATGACAAGATGCTGAATACCGGAAACGGATTTTTCGTATCCGAAGACGGACTGGCTCTTTCTGACTACAGTCTTTTCAAAGGGGCTGAGCGTGCGGTGATTGTCACAGCCGAAGGCAAGCAAATGCCGGTCAGCCTGATTTTGGGAGCAGATGATATGTACGATGTGATCAAGTTTCGTGTGGCCATCACCGAGAAGAAAGTGCCGTCACTGGTAGTGGCGACTACTGCTCCGGCTGCAGGCGCTGACGCATGGATGCTTCCTTATTCTACGCAGAAGAGCATTGCCTGCGTTTCGGGTAAAGTGAAGGATGTATCGAAGATTGCCGGAGAATACCATTACTATACCTTGAGTATGCAGATGAAAGACAAGATGGTGAGTTGTCCGGTGATGAATGCGGAAGGCCAGGTGTTCGGTATTTCACAGAAGTCCTCCGGTGTGGATACGGTAACGACTTGTTATGCGGCAGGGGCAGCTTTTGCAATGTCGCAGAAGATTAGTGCTCTGTCTTTGGGAGACGTTGCTCTGAAGAATATCGGTATCCGGAAAGGATTGCCCGAAGCGGAGGATCAGGCATTGGTGTATCTGTTTATGGCTTCCACGCAGATGTCGGCTGATGAATATGAGAAATTGCTGGACGATTTCATTCGCCAGTTCCCCAGCAGTACCGATGGATATATCCGCCGTGCCAACTATTACGTAGCAAAAGGTAAGGATGACCAGTCTTATTTTGACAAGGCTGTAGCCGACTTTAATCAAGCCTTGAAGGTGGCGGCTAAAAAGGATGATGTGTATTATAATATCGCCAAGCTGATATACGGTTATCAGCTTTCAAAACCGGAAACGACTTATAAAGACTGGACGTATGATACGGCTTTGAAAAATCTCCGTCAGGCGATGGCTATCGATCCTTTGCCCGTTTATACGCAGTTGGAAGGAGATATACTTTTTGCACAGCAGGACTATGCAGGCGCTTTGGCCGCTTATGAGAAGGTGAATGCCAGCAATCTGGCTTCAGCAGCCTCATTCTTTAGTGCCGCCAAGACGAAAGAATTGCTGAAGGCAGATGCCAAAGAAGTGTTGGCATTGATGGACAGTTGCATTGCTCGTTGTCCGCAGCCTGTCACGGCAAATTTTGCTCCTTATCTGCTGGAACGTGCACAGATATATATGAACAACGATCAGGCAAGAAATGCAATGCTCGATTATGATGCTTATTATAAGGCTGTGAACGGACAGGTCAATGACCTTTTCTATTATTATCGTGAGCAGGCTGCGCTGAAAGCCCGTCAATATCAGCGTGCATTGGATGATATCGTGAAAGCGGTTGAATTGAGCCCCAAAGATTTGACTTATCGGGCAGAACATGCAGTGGTTAATCTGCGTGTAGGACGTTACGAAGAATCCATGAAGATACTGAATGAAATTCTGAAAGACGAGCCGAAATATGGGGAAGCATACCGGTTGTTGGGCCTTTGTCAGATACAGTTGAAGAAGACGGACGAAGCTTGCGGAAACTTCAATAAAGCGAAGGAACTGGGTGATCCGAATGTGGATGAACTTATAAAAAAATATTGTAAATAAGCGGAGGTGCTTGGAAAGAATAACGTCTTACTTTCTTTTCGGACTCCTTAGTAGTAAAAATAAACCCCTGCCGGCTTCTACAGTCGGCAGGGGTTCTCGTTTTTGGGGACGTTTGTAAAATACTCTCTCTCTCTAATTTCTCCCCACTTGTCAAGTTCAGGTTTCAGGTCTTAATATGATATATAGGTTTGATTCTTTTTTTCTCCCGTTTATAAGTTAAATGCAGCAGTTTATAGAATACTGCATCCTTTCTTTATTTTTTTTCTCAGAATAGTTATTTTTTTTCTTTTTATGGTAAAATCTTCTGATTGAGGTGGAGCTTTTAATTCTTTTTTAAGGGCTGGGCAATGAAAATATTGAATATTTCATTGTTCGTAAATGGTATAATAAATAGGTGTTGAAAATGAAACAAACAGATTTTTCCCTCTAATTATGGTCGTTTAACGAAAATATTATTGTTTTTTATTTGCGTATATTGGTAAATATGGTCATCTTTGCACCGTTATTCGTTTCTGTTTGTTAAAGAATAACGAATAAGTGTGGGGTAAATAGATGATTTTTAGTAAAAAAGACATTCAAGAAGTTCTGCCGGCAGATGTGACTGGCAGGAGCGTAGCGCACCCTAAACGTTGGTTGGTGGCTTTAGTACGTATTTCTCATGAGAAGAAAACGAGTGAGCGACTATCTAAAATGGGTATTGAAAACTTCCTTCCTGTTCAGCAAGAAGTGCATCAATGGAGTGATCGTCGAAAGGTAGTCGAGCGTGTTCTTCTTCCGATGATGATATTTGTGCATGTCGATATGTATGAACAGAAAGAAGTTTTGACATTGGGCTCTATCAGCCGATATATGGTATTGCGTGGAGAAAGTACTCCTGCTGTCATTCCGGATGAACAGATGCACCGCTTTAAATTTATGCTAGACTATTCGGACGAGGCGATTAATATGAGTACGACTCCCTTGTCACCAGGAACCAAGATTAAGGTTATCAAAGGGCCATTATCCGGACTTCAGGGAGAATTGGTTACAGTAAATGGAAAATCGAAAGTAGCAGTCCGGCTAACTATGTTGGGATGTGCTTTTGTAGATATACCAGTAGGGTGTGTAGAGCCTCTGGAGAAATAAGGGTTTAAATATAAGTGAAACAAGCATTAAGTGAATAAAAGGGGTATGGTGAGTTTTTTACTACAAGAAAATATTGATGAACTGCAACATCTGGCAGATCATTTACTTCACATCGGTGATAAAAATGGGTATGTATACGCCGATGACCTTTCTGCATTACAACAATCAATCCACGAAAAGATAAACGATTTATATTCACAACGGGGGGAGACACCGGAGCAGGATGCTACCCTGTGTTTGGCCATCCTTCAGGGATATAATGTGTCGATGTACGCCAATCCGGAAGACGAGGATAGAAAACGGTCTGTCTTGCAGCGTTCTCTGACCCTTCTTGATGTTCTTCCCCCTTCTCTTCTTAAACAACAGTTGTCTGCGGTCTGTCATGGTATGCAGGAACTGTGTGAAACCAACTAACTTTTTTATTTGTCAATGAAAATACAACGACTTTTTAGCATTCTACTTTTTTGTTCTATGCTGGGAAGTGGCTCGCTTATGGCCCAGTCCATGAGTGACTCACAGGTACTGGAATATGTAAAGGACGGCATCCGGCAAGGCAAGGAACAGAAGCAGCTTGCTTCCGAGCTTGCGCGTAAAGGTGTGACCAAGGAACAGGCTATGCGTGTGAAGCAGCTCTATGAGCAGCAGAACAATGTAAACACTTCCCAATCCACGGGTACGGATATCAACGAGTCCCGCCTTCGTGAAGAGACTAAGGAAAATACTTCCGACATGCTGGAAGATCATCCGACTACGGAAGATTTGGCCCGTGAGGACCAGGTTTTCGGGCGCAACATCTTCAATACCCGCAACCTGACGTTCGAGCCTAGTGTCAACCTTGCCACTCCTGCCAATTACCGTCTGGGCCCCGGTGATGAAGTCATCATCGATATCTGGGGTGCCAGCCAGAACACGATCCGCCAGCAGATCTCTCCTGAAGGCACCATCAATATTCAGAAGATCGGTCCTGTCAACCTTAGCGGTATGACAGTCTCCGCCGCCAACGACTATCTGAAGAATGCCCTGAATAAGATCTATAACGGTCTGAACAATACTACCGACCCTACTTCCGACATCCGTCTGACTTTGGGTAATATCCGTACTATCCAGATCAATGTGATGGGAGAGGTCGTACAGCCGGGTACCTACGCCCTTTCTTCCTTCTCTACCGTCTTCCATGCGCTTTACCGTGCAGGCGGTGTGAGTGATATCGGCAGCCTCCGAAACGTTCAGTTGGTACGCAACGGAAAGAATATCGCCACCATCGACGTTTATGAATTTATCATGAAAGGCAACACACAGGATGACATCCGCCTTCAGGAAGGTGACGTGGTTATCGTCCCCGCCTACGATGTCTTGGTAAAGATCAGCGGCAAGGTAAAACGCCCTATGCGTTTCGAAATGAAGAAAGACGAGAACCTTGCCACTTTAATCAAATATGCCGGCGGCTTTGAAGCCGATGCCTACACCCGTTCATTGCGTGTTGTCCGTCAGAATGGTGAGGAATATGAGGTCAACACGGTCAAGGATATGGACTACAGCATCTACACAATGCGTAACGGTGACGTTGTAACAGCCGAAGCCATCCTTAACCGCTTCACAAACAAACTGGAAATCCGTGGCGCTGTCTATCGTCCCGGTATCTACCAGCTCAGCGGTAAACTGAATACGATCCGCGAACTTGTCCATGAAGCCCAGGGCCTGACCGGTGACGCTTTTCTGAATCGTGCCGTCCTTTATCGCCAGCGTGAGGATTTGACCAGTGAAGTTGTTCAGATAGACATCAAGTCTATCATGAACGGTACTTCCCCGAACCTCGCCCTGATGAAGAATGACATCCTTTACATTCCGAGCATTCACGATCTGGAAGATCGTGGCAATGTCACAGTTCACGGTGAAGTCGCGCATCCCGATTCCTATCCCTATGCTGATAACATGACACTTGAGGATCTGATCATCCAGGCCGGTGGCTTGAAAGAAGCCGCCTCCACTGTCCGCATTGATGTGTCGAGACGAATCAAGAATCCCCGTAGTACCGCGGATAATGATACGATCGGTCAGATGTATACCTTCTCTTTAAAGGATGGTTTTGTCATCGACGGTCAGCCCGGTTTTATCCTTCAGCCTTATGACGAAGTTTATGTTCGTCGCAGTCCGGGTTATCAGGCGCAACAGAATGTAGTCATTGATGGTGAAATCCTTTTCGGAGGAAATTATGCCATGACCAACCGTGAGGAACGTCTTTCCGATCTGGTGAATAAAGCGGGTGGTCCTACGAGTCTTGCCTATCTTCGTGGTGCGAAATTGACCCGTGTGGCAAGTGCGGGTGAGAAGAAACGTATGGGTGATGTGATTCGCCTGATGAGCAGGCAATTGGGTGAAGCCATGATTGACTCTTTGGGTATTGGTGTTGAGGATACCTTTACGGTAGGCATTGATCTGGAGAAGGCTTTGACTAATCCTAAGGGTAGTGCCGACCTTGTCCTACGTGAAGGTGATGTGGTCTTTATACCTAAGAATACTAATACTGTAACTATCAATGGTGCTGTCATGGTTCCGAATACGGTTTCTTATATGAAGGGAAAGAATGTGGATTATTACCTGAATCAGGCCGGTGGTTATTCTGATAATGCAAGGAAGAGTAAGAAGTTCATTGTTTACATGAATGGTCAGGTGACGAAGGTTAAGGGAAGTGGTAAGAAACAGATTGAGCCGGGGTGTGAGATTATTGTGCCTAGTAAGGCTAAGAAGAAAGGGAACATAGCTAATATTTTAGGTTATGCTACTTCCTTCAGTTCTTTGGGAATGATGATTGCTTCTATTGCTAATCTTATAAAGAAATAATAGAATTTACTTTTATGTCAGAACAACGACAGGATAAAAACTTGCTCTCTGAACCACACAAGACAGAAAGTGATGAGATAGAAATTGATTTGGTTGATATCTTTCGCAAGATTATTGCTATTCGTAGAAAATTATACAAAGCCATTGGAGTTGGTTTTATTATTGGAATGATTGTAGCAGTAAGTATTCCTAAACAGTATACAGTAAAGGTTACCCTTTCTCCAGAAATGGGGAGTTCCAAGGGTGGTAATGGTTTAGCGGGACTTGCAGCATCTTTTTTGGGAAGTTCAGCTACTACGGGTGAGGTCTCTGATGCTTTGAATGCTTCCCTTTCCTCTGACATTGTTTCGTCCACTCCTTTTCTTTTGGAATTATTAGATATGAAAGTTGCTTTATCGGATGAAAGAACAGATATAACTTTAATGGATTATTTGGATAGGCAATCTTCTCCTTGGTGGAATTATGTTATAGGTTTGCCTGGAATGGTAATTGGTGGTGTGAAGTCTTTGTTCAATAGTGATGATAATGATAATTCACTTAATAAAGTGAAATCGGGTACTATTGAACTAACAAAAGAAGAAGGTATAAAAGTCAATGTTTTGAAAAAGAATATATCTGCTTCTGTTGATAAAAAAACGGCTATAACAAGTGTCTCTGTTACTTTGCAAGATCCTAAAGTAACTGCGGTTGTTGCAGATTCTGTAGTTCATAAATTGCAAGAATGTATCGTTGGTTATCGCATTTCTAAAGCGGAAGAAGATTGTATTTATTTGGAAAAACTATATAAAGAGCGCCAACAAGAGTATTATGTTGCTCAAAAGAAATATGCAGATTATGTGGATACACATGACAACCTCATACTTCAAAGCGTTCGTGCGGAACAGGAGCGATTGCAAAATGACATGAATTTAGCTTATCAGGTTTATAGTCAGGTTGCCAATCAGTTACAAGTAGCCAGAGCAAAAGTTCAGGAGGAGAAGCCTGTTTTTGCAGTGATAGAACCTGCGGTTGTACCTCAACATGCTTCTAGTATCGGATTAAGAATTTATGTTTTGTTATTTATATTTTTGTCTGTATGTTATACTATTAGCTGGAATTTATTAGGCAAAAAAATTAGGTATATTTTGAAGGGTAGTAAGGAGAATCAACAATAATCTTTTGATATTGATGAACGGAAATACTCGAACGAAGAGAAGTTTAAAAAATATGCAAACAGCATTGCTGTTTTATATTATTAATTTAGTATTAGCTTTCATTTCTAGAAAAGTTTTTATCGACCATTTAGGTATTGAGGTATTAGGACTTAATACAACAGCTACTAATATTTTGGGTTTTTTAAATATAGCTGAATTAGGTATAGGTTCTGCAATATCTTATACTCTTTATCATCCTTTATTTGAAAAAGACAGACAAATGGTGAATGAAATTGTTTCTGTGCAGGGATGGCTTTATCGTAAAGTTGCTTATGTTATGATATTGGGTGCTTGTATTTTAATCTTTTTTTTTCCTTTAATTTTTAAAAAGATGGAGTTACCTATGTGGTATGCATATGCTTCTTTTATTGTACTATTAGTAAGTTCTTTATTTGGCTATTTTATCAATTATCGCCAAATTGTGCTTATTGCTGATCAAAAAGAATATAAAGTAACATATTGTGTACAAGGTGGTAAAACTTTGAAATATATATTGCAAATTATCGCAATCATGTGGCTTATGCATGGTTATGTTTATTGGTTAGTTATAGAGCTTTTGGTTTCATTCATTATAGCGTGTGCTCTCAATGTAATTATAAAAAAAGAATATTTTTGGTTGAATACTTACCCATCAAAAGGGAAACTTTTGAGAAAGAAGTATCCAGAAATCATTACTAAAACTAAACAATTATTTTTTCATCGAATTGCAGCATTTGTATTGAGTCAAACAAGTCCTTTAATTATATATGCATATGCTTCATTAACGTTGGTGGCTATATATGGTAACTATATGTTGATAATTGGTGGGATTACATTATTTGTTAATTCATGTTTTAATGGAATGTCTGCGGGAATAGGTAATTTGGTAGCAGAGGGAAATAAAGCGAAAATAAAGTCTTTTTATTGGGAAATGGTTGCTGTGCGTTATTGGTTTGCATCTATACTTTGTTTTAGTTTATTTATGTTAACTAATTCTTTTGTTTCTCTATGGGTGGGGGAGAAGTATATACTGCCTCAAAGTACTTTTATATTGCTACTTATTTATGTTTTTATTGTTTGTACAAGGGTGCATGATCTTTTTATTGCTGCTTTTGGAATGTATCAGGATATATGGGCACCAGCTTTGGAGGCTGGTATTAATATAGGTTGTTCTATTTTATTGGGTTATTATTGGGGATTAAATGGGATTATAGGCGGAGTAATTTTAAGTTTATTGTTGATTATATTTTGTTGGAAGCCTTATTTTCTTTTTAGATATGGTTTTAGGGATTCTATAAAGGGATATATATTTGTGTGTTTGAAATATCTATTATTAATATTTTTAGCTTCATTTATCACCTATCAGATAATTAATGTTTTTATGTACATTGAGGTTGATAATATAATGCAATGGATGATGAAAGCATGTTTATGTGTAGGTGTTTATTTTATTGTAAGTGTAGTATTATTTAGAACTTTTGATTCTACTTTTTTTAAATTTATTAATCGTATTGTTACCTTGATATACAAAAGATAATGGATAGAGAATTGCCTTTAGTGAGTGTAATTGTTCCTGTTTATAATGTAGAAAAATATCTGAGACAATGTTTAGATTCATTGATCTCTCAAACGCTTCAGAATATTGAGATTATTTGTGTTAATGATGCTTCACCAGATAATTCATTAGCTATATTGAAAGAATATGAAGCTAAGGACAAACGAATAGTTGTTGTCGATTTATACGAGAATATGAGACAGGGTGGCGCTCGTAATCGAGGAATTGAATATGCTCGGGCGAATTATATTGCTTTTGTGGATAGTGATGATTGGGTATCCGTAGATATATATGAGAAGCTTTTTGCATGTGCATTGATGAATGATGCGGATATCGTAAATTGTGACTATTATGAATATAGGGGGGAAGATAATATAAAGAAATATATAAAATACAAAGAGTTAACTTTTAATATGCTAAAAGAAATAGCTAATAAAGAATTCATTTTAAGACTTCCTTCCCCATGTCATAACTTATATCGAAAAGCTATATTTAGTGATAATGAGATTCGGTTTCCAGAGCAGATATTTTGGGAAGACGCTGCTATAATGTCTTTAATTTTTTTATTAGCGGATAAAATAGTTAAGGTTAATGAGCCTTTATACTATTATAGATTGAATAATGATTCAACATCACGTAGAAAAAATAATTATCGTTTTTTTGAACGTCTTATTGGAGCAAATCTATTTTTTCAAAATTTGAAAGCGTTTGGCTTTTATAAAAAATATAAAGAAGAGATAGATTATCAATATATTAATTTAACCTATGATGCTATTATATGGGGATGTTTAAATGATTTTCGTCCGATTGAAAAGAAGCGTCTAGAAATGGCTAAAATAGATATAATAAAAAATATCCCAGATTTTAGAAATAATAAATATTATAAATCAAGAGGCTTTAGTGCTAAGAAAATTATAGTCAATTGTATTACAGTTAATACAAAATTGGGAATTGTTATGTATATATTATATAATTTCTTACACTTTTTTGTAAGAAGAATGTTGAGAATAAAACCCTGATTTTTATATTATTATGAATATTCTTTTTATAGATAATTTAGAACCTAATCCGTTGTTAGGTGGAATTAGTCGTGTTATTTCATGTCTTGCTTCTTCTTTAAAAGAAAATTATGGATTTGTGGTTTCTCATGCAGCTGAGAAATTTGACAAGCATAAGCAAACTGAATTGGATATAATATTGAAAGATGATCAGTCATATATTCCAATATTACGTCAATTTTTGATTAATAAAGATATTGATATTATTGTAAACATGCGACCCACTTATTGCGTTGGTATTATAAATAAGGCTAAAGCAGATTTAAAATGTAAATATATAATAGAGTATCATAGTACACCTTTTTATGCTAGAAAAGATAAAAAGTTTGCTTTTAAGCGTTTGTTACGATATGATATCAAGCAAGAGCCTTTCAGATACTCAATAAAATTATTATTATTTCCGTTGTGGTATCATTTATCATATTTGAGAGTGTCGAAGTTGTGGAAAAGAAATTATATAAATGCAGATAAGTATATTCTTTTATCAAATAATTATATTGATGATTTTGTAAATGAATTTAATATAATAGATGCTTCGAAATTGTTAGCTATTAATAATCCATTGTCATATAAAGAATTTCTTCCTATTAGTAGACTTCAAAACAAGCAGAAGAGAGTTCTTATCGTTTCACGCCTATGGAATTATAAGAGAATTGATATGTCACTTGAAATTTGGAAATTGATAGAAGAACAAGTTGGAGATTGGGAACTTCGTATAATAGGAGATGGTCCAGAAGAGGAATATCTGAGAAGACTCGTTTGTCGATATAATCTGAAAAGAGTTGTTTTTGTTGGAAATACAGAACCTAAAGAGGAATATGAGAAGGCTTCTCTTTTTATCAGTAACTCAGCAATTGATGGATGGATGATTACATTGACGGAGGCGCAACAGATGGGAACTGTTCCCTTGGTTATGGATTCTTATAAAGCTGTGTACCAGATAATAACAAATCATGAGGATGGGATTATTATTCAAAATAATAATGTTGATGAGTTTGCTATACAATTGCTCACCCTAATGAAAAATGATGTAAAACGTGAAGAAATGGCAAAGGCGGCTATTAAAAATAGTAAGCGTTTTGCAGTGGAGAATATTGTTGCTCAATGGGTAGAATTATTTCAAGAACTAACTTTAAATAAATAAAATGAAAGCTGTGATATTAGCAGGCGGGTATGGTACTCGGTTAAGTGAGGCAACTAATCTGATTCCTAAGCCAATGGTGGAAATTGGAGGAAAACCCATTCTATGGCATATAATGAAGATATATAGCTATTATGGAATAAATGATTTTATTATTTGCTGTGGTTATAAACAATATGTTATAAAAGAGTATTTCTCAAATTATTTTCGACATAACTCGGATCTAACTGTGGATTTGTCAACAAATAGTATACAAATTCATGATAATCATTCTGAACATTGGAAAGTAACGATGGTGGATACTGGTTTGAATACAATGACAGGTGGTCGCATTAAACGTGTACAGAAATACATTGGTAATGAGGCTTTTTGCCTTACTTATGGTGATGGAGTTGCAGATATTAATATTGCAGATACGATTGATCAACATAAAAAATCAGGTAAAGCTCTTTCTATGACAGCTTATCAACCTGGTGGACGATTGGGAGTGTTGGATATACTGGATGATGGAACTTTAGATTCTTTTGTCGAGAAGCCTCAAGAAAGTGGTACTTGGATTAATGCAGGTTTTTTCATTTGTGAGCCTTTCATTTTTAATATGTTGAAGGGAGACATGGAAATGTTTGAAAAAGAACCAATGCAACGTTTAGTAGCACAGAAACAAGTACATGTGTATAAACACACAGGCTTTTGGAAGCCGATGGATACACTTCGTGATAATGCAGAACTAAATGCAATGTGGGATAAGAGAAATGCTCCTTGGCAAATTTGGAAATAAAATATATATATATGGCATTTAATAACGTATATCAAGGCAAGAAAGTATTAGTAACTGGAAATACAGGTTTTAAAGGTTCATGGTTATCGACTTGGTTGTTGATGATGGGGGCTGATGTATATGGATATTCAAGTGATATTCCTACTGATCCCTCAATGTTTGAAACACTTAAACTCAAAGACAAACTTCATCACTGTTTTGGTGATATTCGTGATAAAGCAAAACTGAATGAGTTTGTGCAAAAAGTAAAGCCCGACTTTATTTTCCATTTAGCTGCGCAAGCTATTGTTTCTACTTCTTATAAATTTCCTTTTGATACAATAACTACAAATGTTGTTGGGACGGCATCCGTATTGGAAGCTATTTGTAATATAACATGGCATTGTACGTGTGTATTGATAACAAGTGATAAAGCGTATGATAATGTGGAATGGATATGGGGATATCGAGAAACAGATGCTATGGGAGGAAAAGATGTATATTCGGGTTCTAAAGGTGCGGCAGAACTAGTTATAAAATGTTACTGGAAATCTTTTATTCAGGTTATGCCGAATATAAAGTTGGGAGTAGCACGTGCAGGGAATGTTATAGGTGGGGGAGATTGGGCTAAAGATAGAATTATAGTAGATTGTATTAATGCTTTTTCTCAGAATAGGATTGTTGAGGTGCGTTGTCCTAAAGCTACTCGCCCATGGCAGCATGTACTCGAGCCGTTGAGTGGATATTTGGTTTTAGGACAGTATCTATTTGAAGATAAAGTAAAGAATGGAGAGCCTTTTAATTTTGGTCCACGTGCAGAGCAAACTAAAACTGTATTTGAGTTGGTGCAGGATTTATCAGAACTTTGGGGATTAGATAAAGATCATGTAGCAAAATTGACAGATAATATTCCTTTTAAAGAAGCTAGTTTATTGAAGCTCAATTGCGATAAGGCATTAGCTTATTTAAATTGGCATTCTACTCTTCATTATGAACAATGTGTGCGTTTCATTGCAGATTGGTATAAAACTTTTTATCTTCAACAGAATATAGATATGTACCAACTTACTGTTGCACAGATTAAGGAATATCTAGGGGAGGCTCAGAAACAGCGACTTCAATGGACAAAATGATGTTGGGAGTTAGTATATATCCTTTAAAACAGATTCGTGTTTCAAAGGGGGATGTGTATCATGCACTAAAATCTACAGATTTAGGATATGTAGGGTTTGGTGAGACCTACTTCTCTTGGATCGAGTATGGAGAAGTGAAGGGATGGAAAAGACATAATAGAATGACCTTGAATTTGGTGGTGCCAGTCGGAATGGTTAAGTTTATAATTTATGATGATAGAGAAGGAAGTATGACTTATGGTAAATTCGAAGAAGTTACTCTTTCTCCGGATAGTAGATATTATCGCTTGACTATTGCTCCGGGTTTATGGTTGGCTTTTTGTGGAATTGCAAAAGGTAAATCTATGCTTATGAATGTGATACCAGAACCGCATGATCCGACAGAATCTGATAGAAAAGAGTTGTCTGAAATACCCTATATTTTTAAGATATGAAAATTCTGATTACTGGAGCTACCGGATTTGTTGGAAGAAATCTTGTTCCTTATTTGTTTAGTCATGGATTTGTAGAATTGGCAATTGCCGTGAGAGATCCTCAGAAAGCTATTTCTATGTTTGAAAGTATTCCTTTAACTTATATTTCTTGTGAAAGGACATTTCGCCAACAGATTATTGATTTTGCTCCTGAGGTAGTAATACATTTAGCTACTAATTTCAATTTTCATTCAGATGAAAAATCAGTAAGAGATATAGTTGATGCTAATATATTATTTGGTTCTCTCTTATTGGAAGCTGTTAGTTATACTCCATGTAAATTCTTTATCAATTTGGGTACATTTGCAGAGTATTATTATAATGATGGGAATTTTTTACCTAATACATTTTATGCTGCTACTAAAACAGCTTTTCGTTCCATTATTCAATATTATCAACTGAAAGGTGATTTTAAATGGATAAATTTGATTGGTTATACAATTTATGGCAAAAAAAATGATAGTAAGAAAATAATTGATTATTTGATCGATGCGCTAAATTCACCTATACCATTGAATTTTACAAAAGGAGAACAGATTAATGATTTTATACATATAAATGATGTCTCTGATTTCTTTTATGTGTTACTGTCTAATTTGAATTTGTTAGAAGATACTATGTATACTCAGCTATATCTAGGAACGGGGAAGGGTACTTCTATCAGGGAATTGTCATACATTATAGAGACTGTGTATAAACAAAAGGTTAATGCAAATTGGGGTGGATTGTCATATAGACCATACGATATTATGTATGCAGTGGCACCTATATCTAGGAATCTTGATTTATTAAAATGGAAAACAAAAATAAGTCTTGAAGAAGGCATAAAAATGTTACGATACGAATAATTATAGAATTGGCTTAGAACTCAGAATGAAAATAGCTTGTGTAGTATTAACTTATAATAGATTATCTCTTTTAAAAAGATGTATTGATAGTATTCGTAATCAAACATATCAAGAGTTTGATATATATGTTATTGACAATGCATCTACAGATGGTACTGCTCATTGGCTTTCTTTGCAAAATGATTTAACGGTGATTTCTATTCATGAAAATAAAGGACCTGCCAATGGATTTTATACTTGCCTACAAGTTCCTTATGATGATGGCTATGATTGGATCTGGATGATGGATGATGATGGAGTTGCTGATAAAGGACAGTTAGAAGAATTATTGAATAAGACAGTAAAAAATAATTTGTATTTTACAAATGCATTAGTTTGTAACATAGATAATCCTGAAAAAATTGCATTTGGGGCAAAAAAAACAATTGACACTCAACGCGAAGAATTAATAAAAGGAAATATCAATCCATTTAATGGGACATTTATTCATAGGAGAGTTATTGAAAAAAATGGTAATATAATGAGGGAAATGTATATGTATGGGTGTGAAACAGAATACCAGTTGCGGGCCATTAAAAATGGGTTTCAAGTGGCAACGGTGACTAGTGCTATACATTATCATCCTTCTCCTAAGGTTTCAATATGTCATTTAATCCCTTATATTAAATATTGTTCTATAATTGATTATCCGATAGATACCTTGTTTTATATAAGGAATAAAGCATATATAAATTATACCTATTTGGGTTTTAAAAGGTCATTATTCATGATTACATCTTATTCTTTGTATTATTTATTTCGACTAAAAATAAGAAAAGTTCTTTTATTTTGGAAATATTATAGAGAAGGATGCAAAGGTGTTGTTGGTAATAAGAAACAATAATAAGGGAAATGAAATTTGCGTATACAGGTGATTGTGTTTTACAAGACATTCAAAACATCGCTAGAACGTCGTTTGTAAATTTTGGAAATGAATTATCGAATAATAATTGTCGATTAATTATAAATCTAGAATCTCCATTTATCAAAGGAGATGAATCTCCTATTAAGAATAAAATAACTCTTTCGGCACTCCCTGATTCTATTTGTTTTCTCGATTATTTGATGCCATATTTGATAAATCTAGCAAATAACCATATAAATGATTATGGAAATGAGTCTGTACTTTTCACACAAGAACTATTAGATAAACACCATTTTCATTATTGGGGAGTAGGATATAAAAATGAATTGGATAATAATGTTTGGGTTGATTCGGTTAATAAGATAATAAATATTGCTTATGTAACTCGCACAAGCGACTTTACAGGTTCACGATTGTTTGCTGATATCGATCTAAAAGGGGGATTTTCACCTAATTTGAACCAAGTAGAACAGATACGTAAAAAATACTGGGATTTTAGTATTATTGTTAATATTCATTGGGGAAAAGAAGATATATCATATCCTGAACCGGATAAAAGAGAATTAGCGCATAAGCTAATTGATGCAGGAGTAGATTTGATTATAGGACATCACCCTCATATAATTCAACATTGTGAATACTATAAAGAAAAAATGATTTATTATTCTATTGGAAATTTTTATTTTCCTACAATTGAATATAAAATTGATGGGAGAGTATTCTACAAAAATCCTTTAAAGCATCAAAAAATAGGACTTGTTCCTATAATTGAAATAAATCATGGTGTTATTGATAGAATAATAACTTGGAAAGTGAAAATGGAAGATTCTGGTGAGTTGAGTTGGACTAAAAATGTAAGTCTTTCCTATTTACCTTCCAACATGCTATTTTATAATTTCTGTTATAAAGGGTATGAATTCATATTACTCTTAAAAAGACTATCTACTTTCTTGAAAAGGAATTTTTCTAATCCCAAATTGGTTTTTTCTAAAATATTTGAGAAAATTGGTTGAATGATAAACTAGATATAATGATGAATAATTTGAAACGGATATTAAAGAATCCAAGGCTTATTTTAATTTTTATATTATCCCGATATTGTCATTGGATAGATGATAAAACATACTTATGTATTATGTATTTTATCTATTTTGGCAAATTGTTACATCTTAACTCACCTCGTACTTTTAATGAAAAGTTACAGTGGCTTAAGTTATATGATCGCCATCCTGAATATACGCAAATGGTTGATAAGGCAACTGTAAAAGAATACGTAGCTTCTATTATTGGCGAAAAATATATAATACCTACCTTGGGAGTTTGGGAAAATTTTGATGATATAGATTTCGAGAATATACCTAGTAGTTTTGTCTTGAAATGCACACATGATTCTGGTGGAGTTGTAATTTGTGAAAACAAAAATTTGTTTGACGTTGAGAAGGCTAGAAGTAAATTGTTGAAATCTATGAAAAAAAACTATTATTATGTTGGACGTGAGTATCCTTATAAAGATATTAAGCCTCGTATAATTGCTGAGAAATACATGGTCGATGAATCTCATATAGAATTGAAAGATTATAAGATTCATTTGTTTCATGGGATACCCAATTTTATTCAGGTAGATTTTGATCGTTTTACTAGTCATCATAGAAATTTGTATACAATAGATTGGAAACCACTTGGGAAAGCTATAAAATATCCGGCAGTTTATGAGCGTGAGATCGATAAACCAATTGTTTTAGATGAGATGTTAGAGTTAGCAATGAAACTAGCTTTTAATATTCCTTATGTACGGGCTGATTTTTATTGTATAGGAAATAAAGTTTATTTTGGAGAATTAACTTTTTACCATGGGTCAGGATTTGAAACATTTTCTCCAAAATCTTTTGATGAAGAATTAGGGGCCTTAATTAAGTTATCATAATGAAGATTAATTCTGTTTATTTAGTTTCTCGATTGATAAAATCGGGACCAACGAATCAAGCTTTGAACTTACTTTCAGGTTTTGATAAAAAGAGAGTAAATGCTGTTATTGTTACATTATCAGAAGAGGACTCATTTTCGTCTATGCATAAGGAATTCATAGAAAAAGGTATAGAAGTGGTCCAACTAAAAAGAAAAAAATGGAATCTGTTTTTTGCATTGTTTGATGTAGTTAAATTAGTTAAGGAAAGAAATATTCAGTTAGTGCATTCTTCAGGGTTGAGACCAGACATATTAAATATTTTATTATGGAACCAAAATGTTAAAAAATGTACAACACAGCGATGCGATCCCAAAGATATACTTAATTTCTACTCAAGTACTATCGTAAGCTTTATTTATGTATTGGTGGTACGTCGTTTTCACCGCATCATTGCTTGTTCAGAAGCTCTGTCGCGTATTTTGCATGAAAAGTATAATTTAAAAACTACCTTTGTTCGTAATGGTGTAGACACGACTATCTATTATCCTTTATCACGTGATGAGAAGATTGCATTGAGAAGTAAATATAATATACCGGATGAGAAGCGTATTTATGTTGTGTTAGGTTCGTTAATTCATAGAAAAAATGTTTTACATATTATTAAATCATTTCATTTGATTCATAATGATGACGTTCATCTATTGATTGTCGGAGGGGGACCACTTCAAAAAGAGCTGGAAGAAAAAGCCGCTGGATTAAATATTACTTTTACAGGGAATGTAGCTATTCCGCTTCCCTATATTCAAATGTCTGATATAATGATATCTGCATCATTAGCAGAAGGACTTCCTAATTCAGTGTTGGAAGGACTTGCATGCGGATTGCCTATATTATTTTCAGATATAACTCCACATCAAGAGATATATTATCGTGATACTGCTATAGGAGAATTGTTTTCTAATGATAAGGTCGAGTATTTGGTCGAAGCCGTACAGAAAACATTTAAATGGGATTTAGAAGAAAAAAAAAGAGTTGTACGCGATATGGTGGAGACAAATTTTAGCAAATATGTCACGGCTAGAGCTTATGAAGACCAATATATATCTTTGATTTCGGAATGACTATTTTTTATTATTCCTTTATTATATTGGCGTTATTAGCTTGTTTAACGGTGAGTTTTCGTATAAAAAAACAACAATATCTTATTTTATATTTATTTGTGATCGTATTGTTATCATTATTGGCTGGACTGAGATATGATAATGCAGATTATGAAAATTATTTAGAGATATTTAAAAACCCGTGGGAAGTTTCTCCTGATAAGGGTTTTTCGGCATTTGTTTTGATTGTAAGGTGGTTTACAACATCTCCAATTTATATGTTTTTACCGGTAGCTATAATTGCCGTAAGTTTAAATATATCTTCCTATCGTAAATATTCTCCATATCTATTTGTTTCTGTATTGTTTTATTTTGTACATTCTTTTCTTCTGAAAGAATATGTTCAAATTCGTGCTGGGCTATCGTGTGCTATATGCTTATATGCCATACGATACATCGAATATAAAAGTCTGTGGAAATATATAGCGTGTATGGTAATTGCTATGTCTATACATATGTCCTCTATTATCTTCTTTCCAATGTTTTGGGTATATTATTTTATGAAAAACAAAAGTAATAGTTGTTTGATGTATTTTCTTCTATTGTCTTTTATTATTGGAACATTATATCCATTTGGGCAGGTTATAAAGGCATATGTCCCTTTTCTTGATGAAACAAGTAGAATTGCAACTTATGCTAATTGGGACCAATTTAATAATGAGATAGGGATCTTGACTAATTTTACAACACTGAAACAGATTATTTTGTGTGTGTTGTGTTATATCTATTGGACTAGGTTAAAGGAGGTAATTTCGTGCTTTTCAGTTCTTTATCTGGCTTATGTGTTATCTACTTGTTGGTTGATGCTGTTTAATGATTTTGTGATAATAGGGGCACGTATGGCAACTTTTCTTTCTGTAGGAGAACCCATTTTTTTTGCCGGATTTTTATGCTTATTCAATAAACAGAGTCGGATTTTAGTTACATTATTCTTTATAATTATTTCATGTATTATTATGGATGTAAATCTTCATACAAAGAATCTTGGTGAGTTCAAATTATATCCATTAACTTCTTTGTTTTGAGATAGAGTTTTTATAGATAAATTTTATAATGAAAGTATTAGTTACAGGGGCTGCTGGATTTATTGGTAGTTTTACTTCAAAAAAGCTGTTAGAGCAAGGACATGAAGTTGTGGGTTTGGATAATCTGAATGATTATTATGATACTAGTTTGAAATATGGACGTTTGGCGAATTTAGGGATTAATAAAGATGAAATAGGTTGGTATAAATATACTCGAAGTTCTTATTATACAGCCTTCAACTTTATTCGTATGAATCTTGAAGATAGGCAAGCAGTACAAATGTTGTTTGCAAATGGCGATTTTGATTGTGTATGTAATTTGGCTGCTCAAGCAGGGGTGCGCTATTCTATTGAGAATCCTTATGCATATATTGAAAGTAACATAGATGGCTTTTTGAATATATTGGAAGGGTGCCGAAATTCAAAGGTTAGCCATCTTATTTATGCCAGCTCAAGTAGTGTTTATGGTTTAAATGGTAATGTACCTTTTTCAGAGAAAGATAGTATTGCTCATCCTGTTAGTTTGTACGCTGCTTCAAAGAAAGCTGATGAATTAATGGCTCATGCATATAGCCATTTATATAATATTCCGACTACTGGATTGCGCTTCTTTACCGTTTATGGTCCATGGGGACGGCCAGATATGTCTCCATTCTTATTTGCTGATGCAATTCTTCATCATCGGGCTATTAAAGTTTTTAATAACGGAAATATGTTTCGTGACTTTACGTATATTGATGATATAATCGAAGGAATAATCAGGGTTATGCAACATGTTCCAATAGGTAATAAGAATTGGAAGCCTGAAAACCCTTCCCCTGATTCTTCTTCAGCACCTTATAAAATATATAATATTGGAAACTCTCGTCCTGTGAAACTAATGGATTTTATCCAAGCTATTGAAAATGCGATAGGTAGAGAGGCGGAAAAAATATATCTTCCGATGCAGCCTGGAGATGTATATCAAACGTATGCCGATATAACTAGTCTTGAGCATGATACAGGATTTAAGCCAGATACATCTTTGCTTGAGGGAGTGAGGAAAACAATAGATTGGTATTGTGATTTTTATAAATTAGATAGTAAATAGTTGTATTATGAATATTGCAGTAGTAGGAACCGGATATGTTGGTTTAGTCTCAGGAGCATGTTTCTCGGAAATAGGAGTAAATGTTACATGCATAGATGTTAATGAGAAGAAAATACAGGCTTTAAAAGATGGTAAAATTCCTATTTATGAGCCAGGCTTGGATGAAATAGTCCGTCGTAATTATCATGAAGGACGATTACATTTTGATACAGATATTACAACATGCTTAAATGAAGTAGAAATTGTTTTCTGTGCAGTAGGAACTCCTCCAGATGAGGATGGTAGCGCAGATCTTAAGTATGTGTTAGAGGTCGCTCGTACTGTTGGGAGTAACATGAATAAAAAATTGCTTTTCGTAACAAAATCTACGGTGCCAGTAGGAACAGCGAAGAAAGTAAAGGCAGCTATTCAAGACGAATTAAAGAAACGGGACCTAGATATTTCTTTTGATGTTGCAAGTAATCCTGAATTTTTGAAAGAGGGTGCAGCTATTAAAGATTTTATGAGTCCAGATCGTGTTGTCGTAGGTATAGAATCAGAGGAAGCTAAGAGATTGATGACACTCTTATATCGACCATTGATGCTTAATAATTGCCGTATTCTTTTTACTGATATACCAAGTGCTGAAATGATAAAGTATGCTGCAAATTCTATGCTTGCAACTCGTATCAGTTTTATGAATGACATCGCTAATCTTTGTGCATTAGTAGGGGCTGATGTGAATATGGTCCGTAAAGGTATTGGGGCGGATAGTCGAATCGGCAGTAAATTTCTTTATCCAGGCTGTGGTTATGGTGGATCATGTTTTCCTAAAGACGTGAAAGCGTTAATAAAAACGGCTGAAATGAACGGCTATGAGATGAGAGTGCTTAAAGCTGTGGAAGAGGTAAATGAACAGCAAAAACAAATTATATTCAAGAAACTTTCAGAATATTATGAAACAAAATTGATTGGAAAAAATGTTGGAATTTGGGGATTAGCTTTCAAACCTGAAACTGATGATATGCGTGAAGCACCTTCATTGGTTGTAATCCGAAAGTTGTTAGAAGCTGGATGCAGAGTTCGAGTGTATGATCCTATTGCTATGGACGAGTGTTATCGTCAACTTGGTGATGCTGTAATATACGCTACAGATATGTATGATGCGACTTTAAATACTGATGCTTTATTATTATTAACAGAATGGAAGCAATTTCGACTACCAAGTTGGGAGGTGATAAAGAAAATAATGAAGTGTCCATTGATTATTGATGGTCGTAATATTTATGAGGCACAAGATATGGTAAATCTTGGTTTTGACTATGTATGTATTGGAAGATAGTATTTTTATAAAAACTAATATATAAATGATTACTGCATCAATTGTAACATACCATCATCACTTTAAGGATATTCGTAAGGTAATTGAATGTATATTGTCAAGTCCTGTATCAATATTATACATCATTGATAATTCATCTAATGATAGACTGCGTGAATTGGCAAAAATATCAGCAAAAATAAAGTATATTCATAGTGTAAATTTAGGGTATGGTGCAGGGCATAATATTGCTATTCGAGAATCAATAGATATAGGGGCCACTTATCATATAGTGGTGAATCCTGATATTTATTTTGAGGAAGGAGTTATTGAAAAATTAATTATTTACATGAATAAATATTCAGAAGTAGGTTTAGTAATGCCTAGGGTACTTTATCCAAATGGAGAACTACAATATTTATGTAAATTATTACCAACTCCCTTTGATTTATTATTTCGTCGTTTTCTTCCATGGAGAAGATATGTAGAAAAGAAAAATGAAAAATATGAACTTCGCTTTACAAATTATAGTCGAGAAATGGAAGTTCCATCGTTATCAGGTTGCTTTATGTTTGTGAGAATTGCTGTGTTAAAGAAGGTCGGAGGGTTTGATGAACGTTATTTTATGTATGCAGAAGATTTAGATTTATGTCGTCGTATTGGGAAGGTATCACGAACTATGTATTACCCAAATGTGGTCGTTTATCATGAATATGCTAAAGGTTCATATAAAAATCGAAGGCTATTAAGATATCATCTTAGTTCTGTTGTTAAATATTTTAATAAGTGGGGATGGGTTTGGGATTTAGATCGGAAGATAATAAATAAAAGGATTCTTGATAATTTGAAAAATGTATAAAGGCAATTTACACTGATATGAATATTTTATTTATTATAATAGCTTTTGTAATTTCCGTTTGTGTAGCTAGACTGATAATTCCACGCATTCTGTTAATTTCCTTTCGGAAAAAACTATTTGATATTCCAGATGAGAGAAAAGTGCATAAACGTGCAATTCCACGGTTAGGAGGAGTTTCGTTTTTCCCAACAATTTTGCTCTCTTGTAGTGTGGTTCTTGCACTTCGTGCTTTGACGGGATATGGTATTTCTATATTATTTGCTACATATATTTTACCTGAATTTTTAGTCTTGATTTGTGGAATGGTTCTTTTATATCTAACAGGTATTGCGGATGATCTTGTTGGAGTTCGATATCGTCAAAAGTTTATGATTCAGCTTATTTGCGCATGTTTATTTCCTATATCGGGGCTTTGGATAAATGATTTTTATGGTTTGTTTGGTATCTATCAGTTATCTGCTTGGTTTGGAATTCCTTTTACTATATTAACTGTTATTTTTATAACAAATGCAATAAATCTTATTGATGGGATTGATGGTCTTGCGTCAGGTTTAAGCAGTGCTGCACTTTTGGTTCTGGGTTTTTTATTTATAGATAAAGGATTATGGATTTATAGTATGCTTGCTTTTAGTACATTTGGAGTTTTAGTTCCATTTTTTTATTATAATGTTTTTGGTAGTGCAGAACATGCTCGGAAGATTTTTATGGGTGATACAGGGAGTTTAACTTTAGGGTATATTTTGAGTTTTCTTGCTATAAAATATAGTCAGAGTACAAATTTAATTCCTGAAACACAAGGGGCTATTGTGATTGCTTTTAGTACACTGATTGTTCCCTCTTTTGATGTAATTCGGGTTGTTATTGTACGTATTTGTAATGGTAAGAGTCCATTTGAACCTGATAAAAATCATATTCATCATCAATTTTTAGCAATGGGATTTACTGTTAGAAAAGCAATGGTTCTGATTTTATTTATTTCATGTGTGTTTAGCGGAATGAATATTTTGTTGATGCCTTATGTAAATAATACAATGATGCTTATGGTAGATATTGTTGTATGGGTTGGGCTTAATTTGTGGTGGAGTGGAGTGAGAAAAAAGCGATGCCATGGAGTTGGTAAATAGAAAATTGAGAGTTGTTTTAAGTGATGGAAGTTATAAAGACTAATATAGAGGGAGTCGTTATTATTGAACCTCGTATTTTTAAAGACGATCGTGGTTATTTCTTTGAATCTTTTTCTCAAAGAGAATTTGAGGAAAAGGTTTGTAAAACGACTTTTGTTCAAGATAATGAAAGTAAGTCTAGCTATGGAGTATTGAGAGGCTTACATTTCCAGAAACCTCCTTTTGCTCAAAGTAAATTAGTGCGAGTTATAAAAGGAGCTGTGTTAGATGTTGCTGTTGATATAAGAAAAGGCTCTCCTACATTTGGGCAATATGTATCTGTAGAATTAACAGGTGAAAATCATCGTCAGTTTTTTATACCTCGTGGATTTGCTCATGGATTTAGTGTTTTAAGTGAAGAAGTGATTTTCCAATATAAATGTGATAACTTCTATTCTCCTCAAAGTGAAGGGGCAATAGCATGGAATGATCCGGATTTGAATATTGATTGGCGTATTCCTGCTGAAAAAGTGGTTCTCTCAGAGAAAGACAGTAAGCATCCAAGGTTAAAAGATTGGCAGAATATGTTTTAGGATATTACTCCAATTACCTGCAATTCAGTTCTTAGAATTGAAATAAACGACGATTGGGAGCGTATTCTTGAACGAATGCACCGATAAAAAGAAAAAAACATTGAGAAGATTGTATTGAATCTTCTCAATGTTTGAATCCAATCATTAAGAAGATTTTTTCAAACTTCCCAATGATTTTTGTAAGCTTTCAAAGTGACATAATGACAAAAAGGACATATGGCCTCTTTTATAAATTCTTATGATGCGTTCTTTAAACTACTTTGCTGATTTTTAATTTATTGAGTGCCTTTTATGGACTGTTTTTATGTGATTGCCGAAATTGTATTTTACGCGAGCTAGATTGTTGCTTTGTTGATGAACGCTTCCGGTAGTTTACCAATAAAGTGTTGGATATTATGCGAATTATTTAAAGGATGAAGTGTGGAAGATAGTATCAAGGACAATAATAACTGGTTATGCTCATAACAACAGGAAATCAGGCAGATATTTGTACACGATTTTAGGAGAACATGGCCTTTGCTTTCTGTTTTTTACCTTGCTGGTCCGCTTCTTTTTCCTCATTGCTATCTTCAAAACTATCATGTGCCTTTTTGTCCTTTTGTCTTTTTGAGAGAGAAGGATAAAGCGAAGTGTCGAATGCGGATGAGTGCATGCAACTTTTTGTAAACCAGATTATAACATGCTATTTATTTCTCGGATAGGGAAAACGGAATCCTCAAAATAGGTTGTAATATCGCGTAATATGCTTTTGGGGGAATATTTTTGTGGCAGGTTTCGCAAGCGAGGAGATTTCATTGATCAACAGTTAATTGGTTTAAGAAAATGTGCTACAAAAAAGCTAGCTGGTTTCTTTTTTGTTTTCTATTCTTGATAGAAGAGGTGATTTTTTGACATAAAAGCTTTCTTTATTTAATTTATTTTATATCTTTGCTAGCATATCAAGATTACAATCAACTATTTATTCACATAAACTTAATAAAATTATGTTCAAAGCTCCTTTTTCTTTTGACGGTCGTATTCGTAGGATCGAATATTTCCTGTCTGGTATTATCGGTGGTATCGTTTTTGGTGTTGCCTATTCTCTCGGTTTAGCTACTTTGTTTCTTGGTGCGGCTGCCGGTTCCGCGGGTGGTTCCCTGTTTGGTATCTTGATTGGTATCGTAGCGGGAATAGCCTCTATATGGTTCTCTTTGGCGCAGGGCGTGAAGCGGTTGCATGACTTGAACAAGTCCGGTTGGTTGATACTCATTTGCTGTGTTCCTATCATCGGGTGGGTATTCAGTCTCTACATGTTGTTTGCCGATGGTACGGTAGGTCCTAATCAGTATGGTGAAGATCCGAAGAACCGTATGCCATATCAGCCGCAGCCAACTTCTGTAAATGTAACAGTGAATGTGTCGAGAGAAACTCCTGCTGAAGCACCTGCCGAAGAAGAAAAAACAGAAAAAGCCGAATAGTCTTTAATAAGCAGAAATATGGTTGCCTCTTGCAAAATTCGTTTTGCGAGAGGCATTTTTTTACTACCTTTGAGGATTGGTAAACAGAAAAAAAGAAGATAAATATGAAAAAAGTAATTTGCAGTGAAAAAGCACCGGGAGCTATCGGTCCTTATAGTCAGGCGATAGAAGCCAATGGAATGGTATTCGTATCGGGTCAGTTGCCTATCGATGCGGCTACCGGAAAGATGGCGGAAGGAATTGAAGAACAGGCACGCCAGTCGTTGGAGAATATAAAACACATCCTGGAAGAAACAGGGCTGACAATGGGAAACATTGTAAAAACGACTGTATTCCTTCAGGATATGTCTTTCTTTGCCGGAATGAACGGCGTATATGCTACGTATTTTGACGGAGCTTTTCCGGCACGTTCGGCTGTGGCCGTAAAGGCTTTGCCGAAGGATGCGTTAGTGGAGATTGAGTGTATCGCGGTTCGCTAACAAATCGGCGACAATAAAACTGCTGCCTCCCACGAAGATGAAGTCTTTAGGGGGGCAGTTTTCTTTTGCTGCCCGTACGGCATCCACTACGGTAGGGTAGGAGGTGCCTTTCAGTCCCGCTTCCGAAGCCATTTTCATCAGCTCATCTTCCGGCATTGCACGTTTCACGCTCGCTTTGGTGAAATAGTAGGTGGCGTCTTTCGGCAACAGTTCCAGAACACTGCTGATATCCTTGTCGCTGACCATGCCGAATACAATATGCAATTCCTGATGCAACTTTTCGTGTATATACTTCAATTGCTTGCGAATACTTTTAAAGCCATCAGCGTTGTGACCTGTGTCGCAGATGAGGTCAGGATAGCTTTGGAGTTTCTGCCAGCGTCCCATCAGACCGGTCATCTCGCATACATTAGAGAATCCGGTATGGTAATCTTTATTACAGATTTCATATCCCAGGTTCTTTAAAATATCCAGAGCTGCCAGGATTGTGAGACAATTTTCTGTTTGATAGAGACCGCTCAGTTCGTAGTATAATCCCGTCATAAAACTGGAATTATGAATGGATATTGCGTCTTTTCTTTTATCCATGATTCTGTCTATCGCACGTATGGCGTCAGCCGGGTTGATAAGAGAGACAAATTGCATCATTTTCATTGGAAGCGTCTGTATCTGCTGAAGTTTTATTTCTTCCTCCAATAATTCCTGCAAATCGGCTCTGGACTCCTTCAGGTTATCATATGACAAATATTGCACATGGGTGAAACTCTTTAATTCTTCCGAGAAGGTGATGAAGGTATTCATTGCCTTGGCTTTCATCGTAAATACTCTTTTCACTGTTCCGGATACTTTTCCCACTACTACCGGAACATCTTCTTTGATAATTCCTGCCTTTTCTTTGGCTATTTTAGTCAGTGTGTGGCCCAGATATTGCATATGGTCGAAACCGATATTGGTAATGACACACAGATCGGGGGTGATGATATTGGTACAGTCCAGACGTCCGCCCATACCCACTTCGATTACAGCTACATCTACCTGCTGGTCGGCAAAGTAGCGGAATGCCATTGCTGTGGTGAGTTCGAAGAAAGAAGGGTGCAGAGGCTCGAAGAAAGAACGGTGTTCTTCTACAAAGCTGACTACATAATCTTCGGGAATCATTTCACCGTTGATACGGATACGCTCGCGGAAGTCAATCAGATGCGGGGAAGTAAATAGCCCGACTTTGTATCCTGCTGCTTGCAGTACGGCTGCGATCGTGTGTGAACAGGAGCCTTTTCCATTTGTTCCGGCGATGTGAATCGTTCTGAATTGTTGATGCGGATGACCTAAATGTTCGTCCAATTTGTGTGTTGTCTCTAAACCCGGCTTATATGCTTTTCCACCAATTTGCTGAAACATAGGTGTACTTTCATATAAGTACTTTAAAGTGTTCTGATAATCCATGTTTTATAATATTTAACTCCGGGCAATCTTTATTGCTCGCAAAATTGTTTATCTTTAGAACCATCAATTCAACCGATAGCGGGGGATTGATGAATCAGACTGCAAATATCAACATTAAAATCTAAGAAATCATGGGAACTAAGAAAAATTTTGTAATTGACACAAATGTTATTCTTCACGACTACAATTGCTTGAAGAATTTTCAGGAAAATGATATTCATCTCCCCCTTGTCGTACTGGAAGAACTGGACAAGTTCAAGAAAGGAAACGAGCAGATAAATTTCAATGCCCGTGAGTTTGTCCGGGAACTGGATTTGCTGACGAGTGACGAGCTGTTCTCCCAAGGGGTGAGTTTGGGAGAAGGAATGGGCCGCCTGTTTGTAGTTCCCGGAAACGTGGATGCTCCCAAAGTGCATGAGTCTTTTCCGGTGAAGAAACCCGACCATCTGATATTGGCAGCTGTTGAATACCTGGCAGCCAAATATCCGAAAACTCCGGCTATATTGGTGACCAAGGATGTAAACCTGCGTATGAAAGCCCGTTCTATCGGTATTACCAGTGAGGACTATATCACAGATAAGGTATCCAATGTCGATATATTCGAGAAATCCAATGAGATCTTTGAAAATGTAGATCCGGCATTGATCGATCGCATCTATTCATCTAAAGAGGGCATTGATCTGAGCGAATTTGACTTTAAGGATGTCATTCACCCTAACGAATGCTTCGTTTTAAAGAGTGATCGTAACAGTGTACTGGCACGCTACAATCCTTTTACTCATTCCATTTGCCGGGTAACGAAAGGACGTAATTATGGTATTGAGCCCCGTAATGCCGAACAGAGTTTCGCTTTCGAGATACTGAATGATCCGAACGTCAAATTAGTGGCATTGACCGGAAAAGCGGGAACAGGTAAGACATTGCTGGCTTTGGCAGCTGCTTTAGGCAAGTTGACTGACTATAAACAGGTATTGCTGGCACGCCCGGTAGTGGCATTGTCCAACAAGGATATCGGTTTCCTTCCGGGAGATGCCCAGGAAAAAGTGGCTCCTTACATGCAGCCGCTATTCGATAACCTGAATGTGATCAAGCGTCAGTTTGCCGCCAACTCGACCGAAGTGAAGCGTATCGAAGATATGCAGAAAAGCGAGCAACTGGTGATTGAAGCATTGGCTTTTATCCGCGGACGTAGTTTGAGCGAAATGTACTGTATCATTGACGAAGCGCAGAACCTTACCCCGAATGAAATAAAAACGATTATTACCCGTGCAGGTGAAGGTACGAAGATGGTATTCACAGGAGATATCCAGCAGATTGACCAGCCTTATCTGGATAGCCAGTCCAATGGTCTTGTGTATATGATCGACCGTATGAAAGACCAGAATATCTTTGCACATGTCAATCTGGTGAAAGGGGAACGTAGTCAGTTGAGTGAGTTGGCTAGCAACTTGTTATAAAAATGAAGAATTAAGAATGAAGAATGAAGAATCCGCTAGCGCATTTATGCTGCAAGTAATTCTTCATTCTTCATTCTTAATTCTTCATTTCCCCAAAGTTCTTCATTTTTTTAGGCTTCTTTCTTTCCGAAGTACTTCAGGAATTGGGTACGTTCGAATGTATTGATACCTTGAACGTCTTTAATATTCAGCTTTCCTTTGAATTGAGCGATATTTTTGAAACCTTTGCGTTCCATCCATGCGGAGAGGAAACGGGTGGATTCTCCGATAAATGCATTCGTATTCTGATAGATAGCACTGCAAACTTCTACGGCTGAAGCACCGGCAAGGATTGCTTTTACTACCGCTTCCGGATTGGCGACACCACCGGAGGCTGCATAATCGATTTTGTTTACCACTGAAGAAGCGATTCCAATCCAGCGGAGAGGAGTGGCAAGGTCGGCGGAGGTGCTGAACACTTCACCGGATACTTGTTCCATATTCTCAATGTTGATGTCCGGCTGGTAGAAACGGTTGAAAAGAACCACTGCAGCTGCTCCGTTAGCATATAGCTGGTCGATCAGGGCTACGGGGTTGGTCAGGTTGTCACCCAGTTTCATAATAACCGGAATGGTTACCGTTTGTTTGATATGACGCAGAATGTCAATGTGACGCTGCTCAAATGAGCCATACGTATATTGTACATCCGATTGCAATGCCAGAATATTGATTTCCAGTGCATCGGCGCCGGCCTCTTGTATCTGTTTGGCAAAGTCTACCCATTCCGAGTCTGAATAGCAGTTGATGCTGGCTATGATAGGAATAGAACACTCTTTCTTACTTTCCTTGATTAAAGTGAGATATTCAGCTAATTTATGTTCACGGATATATTCTTCCAGATAATCACTTGCTTCCGGATAAAAAGCGGGGTCTTTCAGTTGATCCGCTTCCAGCATAATTTGCTCTTCAAACAGAGATTTCAGTACAATGGCACCTGCTCCTGCTTCTGCCAGTCTCTTATTCTTGCCGGCACTGTTGGTCAGTCCCGAGCTACTGATAATGATTGGGTTTCTGAGAGAAAGCCCTGCGAAAGTAGTTTTTAAATCGGTCATGGTAATAATGATTGATTAAGTATTATAGTTTCTTTCTCCGAATATCTTGCTTCCGACCCGCACTAAAGTACTTCCTGCTGCGATTGCTTCGTGATAGTCGTGTGACATACCCATCGACAATTCGCGGAAAGTATCCGAATCGGCAAACCAGTTTGCTTTTATTTCCTGAAAGAGCCTATTCAGTAAACAAAATTCCCGGTTAATTTGTTCAACATCGTCGGTGTTGCTTGCCATTCCCATCAATCCGCAGATGCGTATGTGAGACAGTTCTTTCCATTCGCCGGCATGCAGCATGTCTTTGCATTCTTCGGGGCTGAAACCGAATTTGGTTTCTTCTTGGGCAACGTGAATCTGTATCAGGCAGTTCACGATACGTCCCGCCTTGGCTGCTTGCTTGTTGACTTCCGCCAGTAGCTTATAAGTGTCGATTCCGTGTATCATTTCTACGTAGGGAATCATGTACTTAATCTTATTTGTCTGCAAGTGCCCGATAAAATGCCATTCGATGTCTTTCGGCAAAGTTTCGTATTTAGCTGTCATTTCCTGCACTTTGCTTTCTCCGAAAATACGCTGTCCCGCCTGATAAGCCTCTTCTATCGCTTCATTGGGGTGGAATTTTGAGACAGCAACCAGCCGGACTCCTTGTGGGAGTTCGGCCAGCACTTGCTTTAGATTGTCAGCAATACTCATGGTTACTTATGCTTTTGACGGATCAAATTCCGGTTTGTCATTCGGTCCGGCGCTATAAGGATATACATCCATCAGCGGAGTTTCTGATACCATACCGATTTGATAGTCAGCCATTGTTCCTTTCATGCCCTCGTCCAGTTTCTTCACTGCGTCGCGCAAGTCGGCAGCCTGAACCAGCACTTGGGTAGAAGTCTTTTTCTCGGCACCGCTTTTCTCGTCAAGGGTGATAAAGATCAGTTTGCACTTAAACCAGCGGTCAGCGCTTTCTTCATCGCTGGGGAAAAGTTCGCTATAGTTGGCACGTTTGATGTCCGATACTGTAAATTCTCCTGTGATAAATGGAGTCATCTCCTCGATAATACGTGCTTCTGCTTCTGTAAAGCTGAGTGCATCTACCAGATAAGGTTCCGTCACTTTCTTCTGCATTCCGTTTTCCATTGTTTTCTCGTAACGGATTTTGCACTCAAACCAAGTATGCATTGCCATAATTTTTCTTCTTTTTTAGTTTATTGATTCGTGTAAATTGCCTACAAAGATAAACAAAATACGAAGTAACTGCCGAAAGATTTTTATTTTCTTTTATGCAGATTTCTCAATTCGAACGAAAGCATGACGCGGAAAAGTCCGATGATGAAGAAAGTAAAGGAGATCATGTAGACTACGTATAATGCGCCTACTGCCGGTTGCCACAATATGATCAGGGCGCAGATAATGGCAAGGATGCCGAAAGCCATGTACCAGCCCCAGTCGCGAGTGCCGTAACGTTTGAGGTCGATGGAGTAGCCGGTGGAGGAGAAGCCCCGGAACATAAGCCAGAAGGCGATGATAAACGGAATGACTTCCATGCTGACCATCGGATAGGCGATCAGGTAAATTCCTAAAATAAGGTCGATGATTCCTCCCACCAGATACCAGCCCCAACTGGGTACTCCCTTGCGGTTACTGAGAGAGAATATGATTTCGAGAATACCGCTTATCAGCATCGATATGCTGAAAACGATGCTCAATGCGACATAGCTGCTGAGGGGTGAGAACATAAGCCAAAGGGCGACAATGATATACACAATTCCTAATAAAAGAGAAGTCCACCAGTTTTTTACTGAGTGCTGGATCTCGTTGAATACAGTTTCCATACGTTTTAAATTTTAAATGAATACTCTGTGAATTTGTGGAGGAATAACAAATTGATTTTAGAAAAGGTTTTCGTGTGAACATATTCCGGGGATAAGTTGTTTTTATTATAAAGTAATTTTAAAATGTAAATGCAATATGGCAACAACAAATTTCAAAGGACAACCGGTGAAACTGATCGGTGAATTTATACAAGTAGGTAAAGTCGCTCCTGACTTTGAGTTAGTAAAAACTGATTTGTCTTCTTTCTCTCTGAAAGACCTGAACGGCAAAAATGTAATTCTAAATATTTTTCCAAGTCTGGATACGAGCGTTTGTGCAACATCGGTACGCAAATTTAATAAAATGGGAGCAGGTCTCAAAGATACGGTCGTACTGGCTATTTCCAAAGACCTTCCTTTTGCTCATGCACGCTTTTGCACGACTGAAGGCATTGAGAACGTAATTCCATTGTCTGACTTCCGCTTCTCTGACTTCGACGAGAGCTACGGACTGCGTATGGCAGACGGACCGCTGGCAGGATTACTGGCACGTGCAGTAGTCGTGATCGGTAAAGACGGCAAAGTAGCTTATACGGAGCTTGTTCCGGAGATTACTCAGGAACCGGACTATGACAAAGCATTAGCGGCAGTTAAAGAATAAGTATTAAGTAATAAGTATTAAGTATTATTCCATGCGGTTGGTACCAATAGTACAATAAGCGGCTTCGATTAATACTTAATACTTATTACTTAATACCTAATTACTTTTTTCCTAAACCTCAACCACATGGACAAAATTCGATTTTTCTTCATCGCCCTGTTAGGCATGGGCGCTGCCCACTTGTCGGCTCAAACCGCCGATAGTACAAAAACTTCTTCCTGGACAACGGAAGGTTTTGCCGGACTCAAACTGACGCAAGTAAGCCTGACCAACTGGTCTGCCGGAGGTGATAACTCCGTCGCTTTTGACTTGCAAGGTACTTATCAAGCTAATTATAAAAAAGGGAAGCATATATGGAATAACCGCCTTGAACTGGCTTATGGATTGAATAAGACAGGGGAAGACGGCATGAGAAAAGCCAATGATAAAATATATTTGAATACCAACTATGGTTATTCTATCGCGAAAAACTGGTATGCGAGTGCATTTGCCACTTTTCAGACACAATTCTCACCCGGATATGACTATTCTGTCAATAAGGATGTCGCTATCTCCGAATTTATGTCACCGGGCTATTTGACCACCGGTCTGGGATTTACGTATGATCCGGGAAAGATTTTCACGGTTGTATTGTCTCCTGCTTCCTGGCGCGGAACCTTTGTTCTGAATGACCGTTTGTCTGATGAAGGTGCCTTTGGAGTAGATCCCGGCAAGCATCTGTTGTCGAGCTTCGGTGCTAATCTGAAAGGGGAGGTGAAATATGAATTCTTGAAGAATATGACTGTATACTCCCGTCTGGACCTGTATTCTGATTATTTGCATAAACCTCAGAATATCGATGTCAACTGGGAAATACAGATAAATATGGCAATTAATAAATGGTTCTCCACCACGCTGACCACTAATATGGTATATGACGATGATATCAAGATCGTTCAAAAAGACGGCAGTAAGGGATCTCGCCTGCAATTCAAAGAGGTGTTAGGCGTGGGAGTGCAATTTAATTTCTAATTTAGGTATTAAGTATTAAGTATTAAGTATTAGGTATTAAGTATTAGGTATTAAGCCATGCGGATAAGCTCATAAACAGCAACTTCGGTTAATACTTAATACCTAATACTTAATACTTATTTTTTCTTCATTCCTTTATAGACCAGGAAGCCTACGATGAATATTCCGATGGCGATGAAGCAATAGCCGATTTCGTGGCTGTATTCTGTAACTTTGGCGATCAGTTGTTCTTCGCTTTCGATACCGGGCACTGTTGACAGGTAATAACCGATAACAGCCAGGATGGTATTCCATAATCCGGCTCCTATAGTAGTGTAGAGCAGGAAGGTGTGCATTTTCATGCGGGCAAGTCCTGCCGGTATGGAAATCAGCTGACGTACTGCCGGAATCAATCGACCGATGAATGTGGAGAGTGCGCCATGCTTGTCGAAATACGATTCGGCATGCTGTACTTTTGCTTCGTCAATCAGACACATATGGCCGATACGGCTGTTGGCAAACTTATAAATGATGGGGCGTCCCAGCCATTTTGCCAGATAATAGTTGATTAATGCTCCGATATCTGCACCGATGGTGGCAAACAAGACTACCAGATAAATATTAAGCTCGTCATTGACAGCCGCCTTGTAAGCAGCCGGCGGGATGATCACTTCCGACGGGAAGGGGATGAAGGAGCTTTCTATAGTCATTAATAAAGTGATTGTCCAATAATTCAGGTGTTCCAGACACCACTGGATAAAAGCTACTGATTCCATGTGTTTTTGGGCTAAAGTTTATTAATATGATTAGTTGTTTCCTTTCTCTTTCTTCATGCGTTCCCATACTTCTCTCAGCATCTGTTCTCCTTCTTCCGTTTGGTTGGGGCGGGATAACAGCTCCAGAATGATATCTTCGCTGATGGGATGCTCACTTTCATTGTTGTACTTGAAGAAGTCGTCTATTTCATTATGCATCAGGCTGAGGACACTCAGTTTCTCTGCGATGTCCGCATAGTTGGGATCAATCCGGTATGCCTCCTGAAAACAGAGCTTGGCCTGATATAAGTACTCTGCGTCCGAATAGGCCGAGGCTACCATATACCACATTTCCGCACTTGGTTCCATTGTCAGTGCTTTATCAAAAGATTTGACCGCTTTTTTCTTTTGATTTTCCTGTATGTAGAGTTTGCCTTCTGCCAGATAGATGGCAGGATCATCCGGTTGGATGGCTATGGCTTTTTTGCACAGCTGATGCGCTTCCTCGTACTTGCCCAGTCGGGAGGCGGCTACGGCTTTATTGGTATAAGTATCTATCAATAAGGGAGAATTGCCGAGACCCTCTTCTATAAAGCGGTCGATGACACGTTGGTAGTAATCGTCGGCTTCTTTCCATGCTTCTTTGTTGGAATATGTAAGCCCCAGAAACATATAACCCATTTCGGGAGGAAGAGCTTTGTACTTTATTGCCTTTTTATAATCTTCAATGGCGGCATCTGAGTTGTTCAGGTAGAAATAGCTATGTCCGCGATAGGCGTAAGCTTCTCCACATTTGTCGTCGGCAGCCAGTGCAAAGTCGCAGGCTTCGATTGCTTTTTCACAGTCTTCGGCTGCAAAGCGGCATTTGGCAAGTCCTACCCAGTAGCTGGCGTTGTAGGGGTCGATGTCAATCAGTTGATTGTAGAAAGTTGATGCGGCTTCGAGCTGGTTGGTACCTGTGAGGTAGTCCGCCATAACCGCCATGAAATCTTCTTTTTTGCCATGACGGGGAGCACCCTTGTCCAGCCATTCTTTGGCGGCTTCGGGGTATCCCATATCCATATAAAGATAGACGATGTTGATGATCGTTTCCAGTTCATCAGCATCTTCTATAGTATCCAGTACATTTCGGGCGTTTTCCAGTTGCCCTTCGTTCAGCATAAGTTCCGCTTTCAGCATTTTCACATCTGTGTCATATTCGTCTGTAATACTTTCCACCACTTTTTTTGCCAGAGGAATTTTGCCGGTATCCAGATAAAGATAAGCTTGTTCTACCAGTAGATCTGTACTGTCGGGATGCAGGTGGAGGCCGTAAGTTATGACTTCTTGCGCTTCGTTGAATTTACGTTCGGCGGCATATTGGTCAGCAATGTCGGCTAATTGGTCTCCGTCCAGGTAGAGTTGCCGGTTTTCCGCTCTGGCCGTTTCATATTGAGCGATTAACTCGTTCAGTTCTTTATTTGCGGACGGTGAATTTTTTCTCCCCATTCTGATTTATTTTGATTTGAATAAGACAGTGCTAAAAGAGGTTTTAGGCACGGATTACACAGATTTCACGGAACTGAAAGTTGATGTAACTTAGAACCGTGTTAATCCGTGTAATCCGTGCCTGAAAATATCAGTAAGCTATTTTTCGGCTTTTGGCACTGTGTCTTTTTGTTGTTACCAAGCCTGTGAAGGCTGAATTATTTATTGATTTTACCCCAGGTATCTTTTAATCCTACCGTACGGTTGAATACAAGTTTCTCCGGAGTCGAGTCTTTGTCTATATTAAAATAGCCGATGCGTTGGAATTGCAGGTATGAGAGTACAGGCAAGGTTGCCGCAAACTTCTCGATATAGCAATTCGGAAGAACTTTCAGAGAATCCGGATTGATGATTTCCTTCATTGCTTCCAGAGCTTCGCATTTCTTTGCTTCGCGGATAGCAGCCAGTTCGTCGCGTGGGTTTTCTACTTTCCACAGACGGTCGTAGAGGCGCACTTCTGCTTGCAGACAGTGGTTGCAGCTTACCCAGTGGAGTGTACCTTTCACTTTACGGTTGGCATCCGGCATGCCGCTGCGGGTATTTGCATCATATTCGCAATATACTTCTGTGATCACACCGTTTTCATCCTTCTTGCATCCGGTACATTTCACGATGTAAGCGTTTTTGAGGCGTACTTCCTGTCCCGGAGTCATGCGGAAATATTTCTTGGGCGCGTCTTCCATGAAGTCTTCGCGTTCCATCCATAATTCGCGGCTGAACTCAATCATATGGCTTCCGGCTTCCGGATCTTCCGGATTGTTGATGGCTTCCAGTTGTTCTACTTGTCCTTCCGGATAGTTGGTGATGATGAGTTTCACCGGGTTGATGACAGCGGATATACGGGTAGCACGGCTGTTCAGATCGTCGCGGACAGAGCTTTCCAGCAATGCGATATCGTTCAGTGCGTCGTAAGTGGTGTAACCGATCTTATCGATAAATTTATGGATAGATTCCGGAGAGTAACCACGACGGCGGAAACCGCAGATAGTCGGCATACGGGGATCGTCCCATCCGTTCACCAGTCCTTCTTTTACCAGTGTCAGCAGGTTACGTTTGCTCATCAGCGTGTAGCTCAGGTTCAGTTTGTTGAACTCAGTCTGACGGGGACGGTTGTCGTTCAGGTCCTTACCTTCTTTCAGCCAGTCGATGAAGAGGTCGTAGAGCGGACGGTGCACCACAAATTCAAGTGTACACAGAGAGTGAGTTACTCCTTCGAAGAAGTCACTCTGTCCGTGGGCGAAGTCATACATCGGATAAGCCTTCCAGGTAGTGCCTGTACGGTGGTGCGGATGTTTTACGACACGATAGATGATCGGGTCGCGGAAGTGCATGTTAGGATTGGACATGTCGATTTTGGCACGGAGTACCATAGCACCTTCTTCTATTTCACCGCTGTTCATCTTCTTGAAAAGTTCCAGACTTTCTTCGATAGGGCGGTCGCGGTAAGGGCTGTTCACACCTGCCTGGGTGGGAGTACCTTTTTGTTGGGCAATCTGTTCGGCAGTTTGCTCGTCAATATATGCTTTTCCTTCCTCGATGAGGCGGATGGCGAAGTCCCATAATTGCTGGAAATAGTCGGAAGCGTAGTATTCGTTTCCCCATTGGTAGCCCAGCCATTGAATATCTTCTTTGATGGCTTCTACATATTCCACATCCTCTTTGGTCGGATTTGTGTCGTCGAAACGAAGGTTACATACGCCGCCATGCTTGGCAGCGATGCCGAAGTCAAGGCAAATAGCTTTGGCATGACCGATGTGAAGGTATCCGTTCGGTTCGGGCGGGAAGCGGGTCTGCACTTTTCCACCATTTTTACCTTCCTTCAAATCCTTCTCTACTGCCTGTTCAATAAAGTTCAGGCTTTTCTTATCGCCTGTGTCTTCGTTTTTAATATCTGTCATAACGTTAAAATGTTAACTCTATTTATAGGCTACAAAAGTAGGACATTTTTTTTATTTTACTGGAATATAACCGCTCTTTTTTATAATCTCCTGCCCTTCGGGTGAAAGAATGAAGTCAATCAGAGGAGCTACCTGTTCTTTATTCTTCACATTATAGTAGTAATAAAGGGGGCGGACGATGGGATAAGTTTTGTTCGTTGCGTTCTCCACCGTCGGGGCGGCATAGTGGCTTCCGTCATATGATACGGAAAGCGTCTTGGTGCGCGGAGATACGTATGCCAGGCCGACATATCCGATAGCTCCTTTCGTCTGGCTGACGGATTGGATGATGGCACCTGTGGCGGGCATGGAAAGGCTGCCTGCCATATAATTTTTATTTTTCAGCACGTTTTCCTTGAAGAACTCATAAGTACCCGAAGAGGTTTCGCGGGAGTAGACAACTATTTTGCGGTCGTCGCCGCCTACCTGTTTCCAGTTGGTGATTTTTCCCCGGAAGATGTCTTCCAGTTGCTGGCGGGTGAGCTGTTTCACCGGATTGGAAGGATGCACCACTACGGCAAGGGCATCGTAGGCTACGATGACTTCGTCCACCTCTTGTCCGGCTTCCTTGGTTTTCATCTTTTCGCTGAATTTGATTGGACGGGAAGCCATGGCGATATCCGTCGTATTGTCCATCAGTGCAGAGATACCGACACCGGTTCCTCCGCCGGTGACTGTGACCCGTGCATCCGGCTGCAGATTCATAAATCGCTCTGCTGTTTGTTGGGCAACAGGCAATACAGTGTCGCTGCCTTTGATGCGCTGTGCGTTGGCGCTGAGAGACAGAAGGGAAAGGGCGATTAATAAATTTCTTCTCACTTTCATAATTATTCTTTTTATTGTTGGTGCAAATAAAACAATCACATATTACATTTTTGTTTCAGATAAGCGGGAAATAATGTTTGTAACACAAATGTAACATCATTGAAATACTTCCTTCAAACGTTAGTCACACCTCCTTAATAAGGAGTCGCTTTCTTTGCATCAGAAAACCAATAGGTATGAAGAAGATTTTTGAGAAGATAATAGAAGGAATTTTGACTTGTAGCGGTTTCGTAACAAGTATTACTATCCTGCTGATCGTACTTTTCCTGTTTACAGAGGCTTTCGGGCTGTTCAATAGTAAAGTGATTGAAGAAGGGTATGTGTTGGCTTTGAACAAAAGTAATCGGGTAAATACGCTGAGTCCTGCTCAGATAAAGGATGTTTTCGACGAGGAGATAACAAACTGGAAAGAACTCGGTGGGGAGGATCTCCCCATCCGGGTTTTTCGTTTGGAAGACATCACGGAGTATTATACAGAGGAAGAACTCGGACCCGCTTATGAGTATGCCGGTGAAAGAATCATGCAACTGGTGGAGAAGACGCCCGGCATTGTAGCTTTTGTCCCGCAGAAATTTATAGTGCAGCCTGATACGGTGCATTTTATCAAGGACAATACTATTTCGGTAAAAGATGTCTTTGCAGGTGCCGAGTGGTTCCCGACAGCTACTCCTGCTCCATTATTCGGATTTCTGCCGTTGATTGCGGGTACCTTATGGGTAAGTCTGTTCGCTATCCTCTTTGCGCTTCCGTTCGGACTTTCGGTATCTATCTATATGTCTGAGGTCGCCAATCCGAAGGTGCGCAACTGGCTGAAACCGATCATTGAACTGTTGAGTGGTATTCCTTCGGTGGTTTACGGCTTTTTCGGTTTGATTGTCGTTGTCCCCCTGATTCAGAAATTCTTTGATCTGCCGGTAGGGGAGAGCGGTTTGGCAGGAAGTATCATTCTGGCTATCATGGCGCTGCCTACTATTATAACAGTTACCGAAGATGCTATGCGGAACTGTCCGCGTTCGATGCGGGAAGCGAGTCTGGCTTTGGGAGCTTCGCAGTGGCAGACTATATATAAGGTAGTGATTCCCTATTCGATCTCCGGAATTACTTCCGGCGTAGTGCTGGGCATCGGGCGGGCTATCGGAGAGACGATGGCAGTGCTGATGGTGACGGGTAATGCCGCAGTGATACCGACAACGATTCTCGAACCGCTCCGGACCATTCCGGCAACGATTGCAGCGGAACTGGGAGAAGCTCCGGCAGGCGGACCACATTACGAAGCGTTGTTCCTGTTGGGCGTCGTACTGTTCTTTATTACATTAATCATCAACTTTAGCGTGGAGTATATCTCTTCTAAAGGAATAAAACGTAGCAAGTAACATGGAAATACGAAGTAATAATAAAGCGAAACACCGTTCGCAGAAACTGGCATTCGGAATTTTCCGGTTGTTGAGTCTCTGTATTGTGCTGATTTTGTTTGCGATCCTCGGTTTCATTATATATAAAGGTGCGGGGGCTGTCAGTTGGGAGTTTATCACGTCCGCTCCTACGGATGGGATGACCGGCGGAGGCATCTGGCCGGCTATCGTCGGTACCTTTTATCTGATGGCAGGCAGTGCGCTTTTCGCTTTCCCGGTGGGAGTGATGAGTGGCATCTACATGAATGAGTATGCACCGAAAGGGAAGCTGGTACGCTTTATCCGGGTGATGACGAATAACCTGAGCGGAATTCCTTCTATCGTTTTCGGTCTGTTCGGTATGGCTCTGTTTGTCAATTACATGGGATTCGGTGACAGTATTCTGGCTGGTTCTTTGACATTAGGTTTACTTTGCGTACCTTTGGTTATCCGTACTACGGAGGAGGCGTTGAAAGCAATTCCCGACAGCATGCGTGAAGGAAGCCGGGCATTGGGAGCTACCAGGTTACAGACGATCTGGCATGTGATTCTTCCGATGGGGATGCCGAACATCATTACAGGATTAATTCTGGCTTTGGGACGTGTTTCGGGTGAGACGGCACCGATTCTGTTTACTTGTGCCGCTTACTTCCTGCCGCAATTACCTGCAAGCATTCTGGATCAGTGTATGGCATTGCCGTATCACCTGTATGTGATTTCTACCAGCGGAACGGATATGGAAGCACAGTTACCGTTGGCTTATGGTACCGCTTTGGTGCTGATAGTGATTATCCTTCTGGTTAATCTGCTGGCAAATGCATTGAGAAAATATTTTGAAAAAAGAGTAAAAACGAATTGATTAGTATATGGATACAGTAAAAATAGATACGCGCGATGTAAACTTCTGGTATGGTGACTTTCATGCCTTGAAGGGGATCAGCATGCAGATTGAAGAAAAGTCTGTAGTTGCCTTTATCGGACCGTCGGGATGTGGTAAATCGACTTTCCTCCGTCTTTTCAACCGGATGAACGACTTGATTCCTGCTACTCGCTTGGAAGGGGAGATCCGGATTGACGGACATAATATTTATGCCAAAGGAGTGGAAGTGGATGAACTTCGAAAGAATGTGGGAATGGTTTTTCAGCGTCCTAATCCTTTCCCGAAAAGTATATTCGAGAATGTAGCTTATGGGCTCCGTGTCAATGGGGTGAAAGATAATGCTTTCATTCGTCAGCGGGTAGAGGAGACACTGAAAGGGGCTGCGCTTTGGGATGAGGTCAAAGATAAGTTGAAGGAATCTGCTTATGCTTTGTCCGGTGGACAGCAGCAGCGTCTTTGCATTGCCCGTGCAATGGCGGTATCTCCTTCGGTATTGCTGATGGACGAACCAGCTTCTGCACTCGATCCTATTTCTACGGCTAAAGTAGAGGAATTGATTCATGAACTGAAGAAGGATTATACCATTGTAATCGTGACGCATAATATGCAGCAGGCCGCCCGTGTCAGCGACAAAACGGCTTTCTTTTATCTGGGAGAGATGGTGGAATATGATGATACGAAGAAGATATTCACCAATCCGGAAAAAGAGGCTACTCAGAATTATATAACCGGTCGTTTCGGTTAAGTATTGCCGGAGTGTTTGCAGAAAACAGAATATTAATCATTTATATATAAAGAGACTATGGTAAAGTTTATAGAATCGGAGCTTATTCTATTGAAGAAAGAAGTGGATGAAATGTGGACATTGGTGTACAATCAGCTTGACCGTGCGGGAGAGGCCGTGATGACGCTTGATAAAGAACTGGCACAGCAAGTGATGGTGCGCGAACGTCGGGTGAATGCCTTTGAACTGAAGATAGACAGTGATATAGAGGATATCATCGCATTGTACAATCCGGTAGCGATTGACCTCCGTTTTGTGCTGGCAATGCTGAAAATCAATACGAATCTGGAACGTCTGGGAGACTTTGCAGAAGGTATAGCCCGTTTTGTTATCCGCTGCAAGGAACCGGTGCTGGATGCCGATTTGCTGGCCCGTCTGCGCCTGGGAGAGATGCAGGCAGAGGTTTTATCGATGCTGGAACTGGCGAAACGTGCCTTGAACGAAGAAAATATTGAGATGGCGACTGCGGTATTTGGCAAAGACAACCTGTTGGATGACATTAATGCGGAAGCAACGGGTATTCTGGCAGATTATATCCGTGAACATCCGGAAACGGCTCATACTTGTGTAGACTTGGTTGGCGTGTTCCGGAAATTGGAACGTTCAGGTGACCATATTACCAACATTGCAGAGGAAATAGTATTCTTTATTGATGCAAAAGTCTTAAAACATAGCGGAAAAGTAGACGAAAACTATCCAAAATCGTAGTTTTTTGCATGTTTTTAAACAAAAATTAGGGCTACTTAGAAAATAATCCTATATTTGTCACCTGTAACGGACAAGTTACGGGCGTTTTTACTGCAAATGATAATAAATCCAAAGATATTTCAAAAAGATGTTATATGACATGTTTTATAATTTGGAGAATAACAGTAAAAGCGACTATATTTGCACCGTTATCCTGAAAACAATCTTTTTACCTTAAAAAAAAACTAATACCTATTGAAAACTGAAAAATGGAGCTTTGTGAAAAGCCCCATTTTTTTTGCTCTATACTGAAGGTCAGGAAGTTGCGTTATACGGTGTTTGAGAGGGGGGATTCTTCTTTGCATCTATTGCTTTTCCGCCTTGAAAGAATCAATTTGAAGAACGAGTTTGAGAACCAATTATTGTAATCGTAGATAAAAGTCTTTCAAATAACTTTTCCCTATAGGTATGCGCATATTCGCGATTTTTACGACATTACGTTCTATGTTATCTATTTTATTAATGGCTATCAGATATGACTTGTGAATACGTATAAATTGCTTGGCAGGTAATAGCGACTCAATTTCTTTGAAACTGAGTAAAGTCATGATTCTTGTAGTATCTGTGATCACATGAAGATAAGCTCCTTTTCCTTCTATATATAAGATGTCACATAAGTTGATGCGTACCATCCGGTATTCTGTTTTGAGAAAAATATAATCTTTGGGAAGCGGCTGGGCTGGGGGATTGGATGCCATTTCTGTCTGCACCTTGTTCACCGCTTTTAGAAAGCGTTCAAAGGAATAAGGCTTCAGTAGATAGTCGGTGACGTCATATTCGAATCCTTGTACTGCATATTCTCCATAGGCAGATACTATTATAATATGTGGACGGGTATGGAGAGCTTGCAGTAATTGAAGTCCGGTGAACTGTTCCATCTGTATATCAAGGAATAGTAAGTCTATCGTATTGGACTGAAGGAAGTCGAAAGCATCCAGACCATTGTCAAAAGTGCCTGCCAAATCCAGTAAAGGCACTTTGCTGATAAAGTTCTTTAGTTTGTCTACGGCTAACGGAGCATCTTCTACTATAATACAATTGATCATGTGAGTTTAATCGTTAATGAAACATCAAAGTAACCATTTTTCTGGTTGGTTTGCAAATCATATCTGCGTCGGTACAGGATATCCAGTCGTCGCTTTATTATATTCAACCCGATACCGCTGGAGGAATCTTTGTTGATCTGCTTTGCCGGATCGAACATATTGAATATTTCAAAATATATCTCGGATTTCTGAATCCGGAAAAACAGGCGGATAGCCTCAGGAGCTTTCTTATCCGTACAATGTTTGAAGGCATTTTCAATGAACGCGATGAACAGCATAGGGGCGACACGAACATTATCCGGTGATCCTTCCAGCGTATATGATACTAAATTCGGATTGTCATATTGTAATTGTTGCAGGTCAAGGTAATTGTGGATGTATTTTAGTTCTTGTGACAGATCAACTTCGGGAGTATTGGTCTCATAGATCATATATCGCATCATTTCCGACATTTGTACCAGTGATTTCGAAGCTTTCTCCGGGTAGGAACAAATCAGGCTATCAATATTATTCAGAGTATTGAATAGAAAGTGCGGATTCAATTGGTTTTTTAGCAGTTTCAGTTCACTTTGAAGGTTTTGTCTTTTCAGTTCTTTTTGTTTCTGCTTCTTTTGATACCAATCGTATAGTATATACAATAGAATACCTGTTACGGAGGAGTACAGGAAGTAACTGTCCGCCCATAACATCGATCCATAATCTTTGTCACTTCTCAGATAATAAAAGACATTGACCAGAACGAAAGAGAATGTGAAACCTAAATATCCCCACCTTTTCTTCTTTGTGTATAAATGGCAGCAAAGATATGCACATATTAATGAAATCATGTTGATGTAAGGAATGGTGTATGCTATAGAAGCAAATGACTGATGAGAATAAACTCTCATGGTTAATGCCGATACCGTAGAGAATATTCCATAAATAAGGAAATAAGCAAGAACAGGAACAATAAGTCCTATTTTCCGGATGCTGATTTGTGATGTTTTGATTTTCATATATTCTTCTTGTTTAGTAAAACCTATCACAAAACTCCGTTTATTTTTTCTCTTTAAAAAATAAAATGAACGAACGGGCGGAATTTATTCACAAGTTAACCTTTGCAATATATGAAAAAAAACAGAAAGTTTTCCAACTTCCTTCCTTATTCGTATCTTTGTGCTATTATATTAGCGCAGCTGTTGATGAAAAAGCTAATATATTAGTATAGTTGGCTAAAAGGTTTAGAAGCTCTCTTATTTCCCTTTTTAGTCAGTCTTTTATTGTAGAACATTAATAATTAACATTATGTTTTCTGGAATCGTAGAAGAGTATGCTACCTTGGTAGCACTGGTGAAAGACCAGGAGAATATACACTTTACATTTAAGTGTTCGTTTGTAAATGAGCTGAAGATTGATCAGAGTATTTCTCACAATGGAGTATGCCTGACGGTAGTGAACTTGACCGATGATACGTATACGGTAACTGCCATGAAAGAAACGTTGGACCGTTCGAATCTTGGTTTGCTGAAAGTGGGCGATAAGGTGAATGTAGAGCGCAGCATGATGATGAATGGCCGTCTGGACGGACATATCGTACAGGGGCATGTGGACCAGACCGCTACTTGTGTGGAAATAAAGGATGCGGACGGAAGCTGGTATTTTACATTCAAATACGCATTTGATAAGGAAATGGCGAAACGTGGCTATATCACAGTGGATAAGGGGTCAGTCACTGTAAATGGTGTCAGCTTGACGGTATGTAATCCGACGGATGATACTTTCCAGGTAGCTATTATTCCTTATACTTATGAGCATACTAACTTTCATACGTTCGAGATCGGTAGCGTAGTGAACATTGAGTTTGATATCATCGGCAAGTATATCAGCCGGATGATTCAATATAAATAGTCAATTGGGAATTGTTAGCTTCAATCGTAATTTATAAATCGTAAAACCCTAAATTGGATGGATTTTCTGCAATTAGTGTTGTCTCGCCAAAGTGACCGGGCATATGATAAAGGTCGTCCGGTAGAAGCGGAGAAGCTGGAACGGATTCTGGAAGCTGCCCGTCTGTCTCCTTCTGCCTGCAATGCGCAGCCGTGGAAGTTTGTGGTAGTGACAGATCATGAGCTGGCTTTAAAAGTAGGTAGGGCAGCAGCTGGACTAGGGATGAATAAGTTTGCTAAAGATGCCCCTGTGCATATTCTGATAGTGGAAGAGTCTGCCAATATTACATCCCTGCTTGGGGGTAAAGTAAAGGATAAGCATTTCCCGTTGATTGATATTGGTATTGCTGCCGCTCATATTACATTAGCTGCCGAAAGTGAAGGACTGGGGTCTTGTATTTTGGGGTGGTTTGATGAAAAAGAGATAAAGCAATTGACTGGGATTCCTGCTTCTAAACGCTTGCTGTTGGATATCGCTATCGGGTATCCGGTGAAAGAAAAACGAAAGAAGATGAGGAAGACGAAAGAAAAGGTCATTTCTTATAATCGGTATTAATTGAAAAAAATGTATATTCCATACTTTTGAGAAGTAGATATATAAGAGAAGGCCTCGTTGGTTTAAAAGGAAGAAGCCGTTCCTTTAAAACCAACGAGGCTTTCCTTTAAAACCAACGCACTGTTTCTTTTAAACTAAAAATCATTCATTGTAAGGTGTTGACTATTAGTTGTTTACGAATATGAGTGCTTGTGAGTATTTTTTTTGGTAAAAAACAGATACAACAAAGCCTGTTTTTACAGATCTTTCAGTAGTACTTTACTTGCTTTCTTATAGTACTCTTCTCTGGACTCAGTCAGTACTTTCCACTCGTCATTGAACTCTTCATCCTTGTCTATCTTAAAGTTTTCGGAGCCATACGTATCCAGGCGGTCAAGCAGAATGGCTACATTCAGTTGGTTGATATCCATTGAAGGCTGATAGCCAATATCTTCACTTTTCTGGTCGGTCACTACTTCGTGAATCAGGTCTATCTCTTGCAACTGATAAAGTACTTGATTAGTCAGTCGGATCGGGATTTGGTGTTCTTCCGATATCTCCATGGCTGTATAAGGCGGCTCGTTTTTTTCAAACCGTTTGGCGATCAGTGACATGATAAGGATAGAAATGAAATCACGGTAACGTCTGCTGATGTTACGGGTGTCCTGATCGAAGCTAAAACTGCGGATATTTTGTCCGGCATAGGTCAATTCGGCCCCAAACAAACAGATTGTCCACGAGATTTGCAGCCATAGCAGAAACAAGGGGAGGGCGGCAAAGCTACCGTAAATAGCATTGTATTTCGATACCCATAACTGGCTGTTGATATACAAGAACTGGAAAGCCTGATAAGCGGAGCCTGCCAAAATGCCTGCAATCAGTGCATGTTTGAATTTCACTTTCGTGTTGGGCATGAAAATGTAGAGTCCGGTGAACATTAGCCAGGTTAAGACAAATGGGATCAGGCGTATTGAGAATTTCATGACAGGAGCCAGTAAAACGAAATCGTCCATCTGCTTGAGTACAGTACTTACAAATAAAGAAAGTCCTCCCGAAACGACAATCAGAATCGGCATGAGCAGAAACATCGAGAAGTAGTCTGTTATCTTGCGGTACATGGAGCGTGCTTTCTTGACTTCCCAAATACGGTTGAAGGTGATTTCAATGTTACTCACCAGATTAATAACGGTCCATAACAACATCACCAGACCTACTCCAATGAAAATGCCGCCTTTGGTTTGAGACAGGTAGGAGTTGACAAACGAAAGAATAGCTTCTGTCGTTTCGGTGTTTCCTCCGAAGCCGCTGCGGAACTGATGCTCCATCAGATTATCAAATCCGAATCCGCGGGCTACGGCAAAAAGGATAGCAAGTATAGGTACAATAGCAAGCAGTGTGCTATATGTCAGTGCTGAGGCCTTATTAGCCATCCGGTCTTTGGTAAATCGATTGATGCAGAGATAGACGGTTTTAATAATATTGTAGAGCGAGAACTTCGTTCTAGTCACTTCATCTTCCGTGATGCGCCAGATGTCATACGTGATGAATTTCCATATATCGGTGATTTTCTTCTTCATGGCCCAGAATTTAAAAAAGCAGTTTAAAAAAGAAAAAAAGCAGTCAGCCTATAAGCCGAGTTCTGTACCTTATATAATAAGGTGCCTGTCATTTATCTGAGTGGCGTGTCACCACGACACTTTAGCGGTCTACCCTCCGACATGGAGCGAGCAACTCTCATAACGCCGGTTTACATGACCTTACAACTCCTAAGACGTACAGCCCACATGTCACCATGCTGCTGGTAGGCTCTTACCCCACCTTCTCACCCTTACCTCTCCCCGAAAGGAGCGGCGGTTATTTTCTTCTACGTTACTCTACCCTCGCGGACAGCTTTCTGTTAGGAAGTAGGATGCTCTGTGTTGCCCGGACTTTCCTCCTGCACGAAACGCGCACGCGACAGACCGGCCAACTGCTTTAGACTGCAAAAGTACGTCATTTATTTTGTTTTAGCCAAAGAAAGTGTCACAAATAGAAATAATTTCTACCTTTGCTATCATTAAATCATGATTCAATGAAGAAAAATATCCTTTTTTTCTATTGCTTGCTGGTAGTAGCAGTAGTTAGTCTGAAAGCTCAGGAAATACGCCCCATGCCTGCTGATTCAGCTTATGGGGTAGTACACATTTCTGTTTGTAATATGCGTGATGAAGGTAAGTTTACTTCCGGAATGAGCACGCAGGCACTGCTTGGGATGCCGGTCAAGGTATTGCAATACACCGGCTGGTACGAGATTCAGACTCCGGATGACTATACGGGATGGGTGCATCGGATGGTGATTACGCCGATGTCGAAAGAGAAATATGATGAATGGAACCGTGCAGAGAAGATTGTGGTGACTTCCCACTACGGATTTACGTATGAAAAACCGGATGACGACTCGCAGACCGTATCGGATGTTGTTGCTGGCAATCGCCTGAAGTGGGAGGGAAGTAAAGGGCATTTTTACAAGGTGTCTTATCCGGATGGCCGCCAGGCTTATATCTCCAGACATATTTCACAACCAGAGAGTAAATGGAGAGCTTCGTTGAAACAAGATGCTGAAAGTATTATTAAAACTGCTTATACAATGATCGGAATTCCCTATCTGTGGGCAGGGACTTCTTCGAAAGGAGTTGATTGCAGCGGGCTGGTCCGGACCGTACTCTTTATGCATGATATTATCATCCCAAGAGATGCGTCACAACAGGCTTATGTAGGCGAACGTATTGAGATAGCCCCTGATTTCTCCAACGTGCAACGCGGAGACCTCGTCTTCTTCGGTCGTAAAGCTACAGCCGACCGTAAAGAAGGCATCTCACACGTCGGCATCTACCTGGGTAATAAACGCTTCATCCATGCCTTGGGAGACGTACATATCAGCAGCTTTGATCCCGAAGACGAGTGCTACGATGAGTTCAACACCGGTCGTCTGCTTTTTGCCACTCGCTTCCTGCCCTATATAAATAAGGAGAAAGGTATGAATACCACCGACCATAACCTCTATTATCTACATCACTAACCATTATCCATTAAACAAATGCCAAATAGAAGAGATTTTCTGAAAACGGCTGCCTTTGCGACTTTAGGTTCCGGAATAGCTGTCAGTCAGGTATTGGCGGGAGAATGTATGCCTTCTGCTATTCATATTAATAAATATGGTATAGGGGGAAAGATGAAAATGACTTTTTTCCCTTATGAGTTAAAGTTGAGGCATGTCTTTACGGTAGCCACTTATTCGCGTACTACTACGCCCGATGTGCAGGTAGAGATCGAATATGAAGGGGTGACCGGGTATGGAGAAGCGTCTATGCCCCCTTATCTCGGAGAAACAGTGGAGTCGGTAATGAACTTCCTTAAAAAAGTAAATCTGGAGCAATTCAGCGATCCTTTTCAATTAGAGGACATTTTGTCATACGTTGACAGTCTGTCGCCTAAAGACACGGCAGCAAAAGCTGCGGTGGATATTGCCCTTCATGACTTGGTGGGAAAGCTGCTGGGAGCGCCTTGGTATAAGATATGGGGATTGAACAAAGAGAAGACGCCTTCTACCACCTTTACGATTGGTATTGATACGCCCGATGTGGTCCGTGCGAAAACAAAAGAATGTGCCGGTCTGTTTAATATATTAAAGGTGAAGCTGGGAAGAGACAATGATAAGGAAATGATAGAGACAATCCGTTCGGTAACGGACCTGCCGATAGCCGTTGATGCCAACCAGGGCTGGAAAGACCGCCAATATGCACTCGATATGATTCATTGGCTGAAAGAGAAAGGGATTGTGATGATAGAGCAGCCTATGCCGAAAGAGCAGTTGGACGACATTGCTTGGGTGACGCAACAAAGTCCTTTGCCTGTATTTGCCGACGAGTCGTTGCAGCGTTTAGGGGATGTAGCCGCTTTGAAAGGTGCATTTACGGGAATCAATATTAAATTGATGAAATGTACCGGAATGCGTGAAGCATGGAAGATGGTCACGCTGGCACATGCTTTGGGAATGCGCGTGATGGTGGGGTGTATGACGGAGACTTCGTGTGCGATATCTGCTGCCTCGCAATTTTCTCCGGCAGTCGATTTTGCCGACCTTGATGGAAACCTGCTTATCTCCAACGACCGCTTCAAAGGAGTGGAAGTAGTGAATGGAAAAATCACATTGAATGACTTACCCGGAATTGGTGTCATGAAAATCTGATCTTACTGAATGAATGTCAGACTGTTAAAGCCATCTGACATACAACGAATGTAAATTTGTCAGTTGCTGTCGTTAAGCGCTGTTAAGCCCTAAATATTCTCTGTTAAAAGAGGACAAAAAAGAGTGACAAGTAGAATAAGTGAACGATATTTGTTATTATTTTAACGTCGTAAAAGTTAAAACAATGTCGAATATTAACATTTTAAAGAATTATAAATCATGAAACAGACAACAAAGAACATTCTGGGAGTAGGAGCAATTATTCTTCTGAGCTCAGGAGTTGCAGGATTGACAACTTACAAATTGTTGCAATCTAACGAAGCTGCCAAGGAAACATCTTTTAATGAGATGTTCAAGCAGAATCCCAATGTCAAATTGGCTGCTTTTGATGCGGTAAACGCTCAGCCGGTTGATTTGACACAGGCTGCTGAGAACTCCCTTCATGCTGTTGTACATATAAGATCTACGCAAGAATCCAAAACTAAAACGATTCAGCAGGCACCGGATATTTTCGATTTCTTCTTCGGTGACGGACGTGGACAACAGCGTCAGGTACAAACCCAGCCTCGCGTAGGTTTTGGCTCGGGAGTGATTATCTCTAAAGACGGTTATATCGTAACCAACAACCACGTGATTGAAGGTGCAGATGAAATCAGTGTGAAGCTGAATGATAATCGTGAGTTTAAAGGACGTGTAATCGGTACTGACCCGAGCACTGACCTTGCATTAGTGAAAATAGAAGGAGATGATCTGCCGACTATTCCGGTAGGTGACTCTGATGCACTGAAAGTAGGCGAGTGGGTATTGGCAGTAGGTAACCCGTTCAATCTTAACTCTACTGTAACTGCCGGTATCGTCAGCGCAAAGGCCCGTTCATTGGGTGTATATAATGGTGGTATAGAATCTTTTATCCAGACAGACGCTGCCATTAACCAGGGAAATAGTGGTGGTGCACTGGTCAATGCTAAGGGAGAACTGGTAGGTATCAACTCTGTACTTTCTTCTCCGACCGGAGCTTATGCCGGATATGGATTTGCTATTCCGACCAGCATTATGACGAAGGTTATTGCTGACCTGAAACAATATGGAACTGTGCAGCGTGCTTTGCTTGGTATCCGTGGAGGATCTATTGGCAGCAGCTTGATGGATGACAGACAACCGATTGATAAGTCCGGTACTACTTTGGCAGATAAAGCTAAGGCACTGGGTGTAGTAGAAGGAGTCTGGGTTTCTGAAATTGTTGAAGGTGGCTCGGCTGCAGGTGCTGATATCAAAGTCGATGACGTAATTATCGGTCTGGATAATAAGAAGGTTTCAAATATGGCCGACTTGCAGGAAGCTCTTGCTAAACATCGTCCTGGTGATAAGGTGAAAGTAAAACTGATGCGTGATAAGAAGGAAAAGACTGTTGAAGTAACGTTGAAGAACGAACAAGGCACAACGAAGATTGTAAAAGACGCAGGTATGGACATCCTGGGTGCTGCATTCAAAGAATTGCCGGATGACTTGAAGAAACAGTTGAACCTCGGTTATGGTCTGCAAGTGACAGGTGTTTCTTCCGGTAAGATGTCAGATGCAGGAGTCCGCAAAGGCTTCATCATCCTGAAAGCTAATGACCAGCCGATGCGCAAAGTCAGTGATCTGGAAGAAGCAATGAAAGCTGCTGTTAAGTCTCCGAATCAGGTATTGTTCCTGACAGGTGTATTCCCATCCGGTAAACGCGGATACTTTGCAGTTGATCTGACTCAGGAATAAATTATAAATTAAGGTAAGAAGATTGTAGGATAAGCTAATGAAATAGAAAAAGGATGCCGTCACACAACTTGTCGGCATTCTTTTTTGTTTTATTAGTTGAAAATATAGTGAAAAAGTTGCCTAAATATGTATGTTAACAAATTATTTGTCGTAACTTTGCACTCCAAATCTGTTTTTAAAGAATGAGACAACTAAAGATTACCAAAAGTATCACTAACAGAGAGAGCGCTTCTCTTGACAAGTATTTGCAGGAAATCGGTCGTGAGGACCTGATTACAGTCGAGGAAGAAGTGGAACTCGCTCAGCGCATTCGTAAGGGTGACCGTGTAGCATTGGAAAAATTGACACGTGCCAATCTTCGTTTCGTCGTATCTGTGGCTAAGCAGTACCAGAACCAGGGTTTGAGTTTGCCTGACTTGATTAATGAAGGCAATTTAGGACTGATCAAAGCCGCCGAAAAGTTTGATGAAACACGTGGATTCAAGTTTATCAGCTACGCTGTATGGTGGATTCGTCAGTCTATTCTGCAAGCATTGGCAGAGCAGTCGCGTATTGTTCGTCTCCCGTTGAATCAGGTAGGTTCGCTGAATAAGATCAGCAAAGCCTTCTCAAAGTTCGAACAGGAAAACGAACGGCGTCCGTCTCCCGAAGAGTTGGCAGATGAGCTGGAAATTCCGGTTGACAAGATCTCTGATACGCTGAAGGTATCCGGCCGTCATATTTCGGTGGATGCACCTTTTGTGGAAGGAGAAGACAACAGCCTGCTGGATGTGTTGGTTAATGACGATTCGCCTATGGCGGACCGCTCTCTGGTTAATGAGTCTCTTGCGAGGGAAATTGATAGAGCTCTTTCTACGTTAACCGATAGAGAAAAAGAAATCATTCAGATGTTTTTCGGTATCGGACAACAAGAAATGACATTGGAAGAAATCGGCGATAAGTTTGGTCTCACACGTGAGCGCGTTCGTCAGATTAAAGAAAAAGCAATTAGAAGACTAAGACAAAGTAATCGTAGTAAATTGCTCAAATCCTACTTGGGATAAGTGAGGAATATCAGTTTCTGAAAGAAAAAAAGAATTAGAGTCGCATAAGTTACACTTCTTGGAGTAATCATCTGAAGAAGGTACTTATGCGACTTTTTACTTAGCTGTTGTTTATCTTATACTATGCAAATTTATGAAGAAGTCTGTTCTGATATTATTCACTCTTGTGGGGATTGGTATTGGCTTTGTCGCTTACGGGCGATGTACTGGGACCGCTGGTGAGCTTGCAGTTGGGACTGTTGCATCTCATGCCGTTCCTTCGCCCTCCAGCAAAGAACAGCGTCTGCAAGAGAAAGCTCTTGCAGCGAAAGCCTACTGTATAGAGAATGGATTTAATACGAATTATTGTTTTCTGATAGATTTCAGTATTCCTTCCGGTAAAAAACGTTTCTTTGTCTGGGACTTCAAAGGTGACTCCATCAAATATTCAAGTCTGTGTGCTCATGGATATGGCAAGGAGAGCACGTTGAAAAAGCCGGTATATAGTAATGTGGAAGGGAGTTATTGTTCTTCTTTGGGAAAGTATAAGGTCGGAATTCGCTCATATAGCAAATGGGGAATTAATGTGCATTATAAATTGCATGGGCTGGAACCGACAAATAGCAATGCTTTCAAACGATATATCGTACTGCATTCTTATACTCCGGTGCCGGCTTCGGAGATATCCCCCATGTATCTTCCATTAGGCATTAGCCAGGGGTGTCCTGTGATTTGTGACGAGGTGATGCGTAAAGTGGATGCTCTGCTAAAAGTCGAAAAGAAGTCCGTGTTATTATGGATATATGAATAGAAATACTAAATCTTAATGATAAATAGATGATATTTCTTCTTTTTTGTTACCTTTGCCACAATTAAAAATTTATGATATGAAATACGTAAAAATACTATTTGCAATGGCACTTGTGTTGACAATGTGCTCGGCTTTCTCTTTAAAGAAAGGCCACTCTAAAACAGTTTATGCCTTCGGAATTGCTGCCTCCTTTACGGATACGGTTGTGTATTTTACGGATATTCAGATATTGGATAGTGCGAAGGTTAGCAAGGAAGGTTTCCTCACTCATCGTGATTTGTATAGCTATCAGTTGAAGAACTATGTGGAAGATAACGGACTGCAGCAGAATAGTACATGTATGATCTATTTCTCAGAAAACAGAAAGAAGCTGGAGAAAGAAGCAACGAAAATTCTGAGTAAATATAAAAGGAACAGGAATACAACAGTGACACGGATTGATACTGATAAGTTCCATTTTATAAAACCGGAAGAGTAAGAGATTTATTGTTAATATGATAAGAGATGCAAGTTTGCATCTCTTATTTTTTTATCTTTGCGGTCATAACAAATGAAGAATATGATGAAAAAGATTAAAATATTATCCCTTTTGGTGTGTTTGATTGCTCTATTTACGGCTTGTCATGATGAAGAGGATAAAACTAATTATGGTTCGCGTACTGTGTTAGTTTATATTGCGGGTGACAACTCTCTTTCTCGTTTTGCCAGTGAAGATTTAAATGAAATGATAGAAGGTATGCAGAGTGTGGATGATAATCACAACAATCTGCTGGTTTATATGGATAAAGGTTCGAATCCCAAGCTGATTCGTTTGAGAAAAGATAAAGACGTAGTAGTGCAAGATGTTATTGCCACTTATGATGCACAGAATTCTGTCGATGTTGATGTTATGAAGAATGTTTTTACAACAGCTTTTTCTCATTATCCGGCGGACAGCTATGGTGTTGTCTTTTGGTCGCATGGTGATGGTTGGCTTCCTTATAATAATCCTTCTACTCGTTGGTGGGGACAGGATACTGGTAATGGAGATAACAGAATGAATATCCCTGATTTAAATGAAGCATTATCTGTAGCTCCTCATTTTGATTTTATATTATTTGATGCTTGTTATATGCAATCTGTTGAGGTCGTTTATCAATTACGTAATCGAGCTGATTATTTTATTGGTTCTCCGACAGAAATACCAGGTCCCGGAGCCCCTTATGAGGTAGTGGTTCCTGCATTGTTTGCTGTGAATAGTCCGGCTGTTAGTATTGCAGAAAATTATTATTCTGTTTATGCTAAAAAATATAATAGTACCGGTGCCGGCATTTCAAATGAAAATTGGACAGGAGGAGTTTCGATTTCTGTTATAAAAAGTAGTGAGTTATCGGCATTAGCTGCTGCTACGAGAGATGTTTTGCAAACAGCGGTCTCTATGCAGCAGTCGCATAATATCGATATTTCTAGTATATTGTGCTATGATCCTTTACGTGAAAATAATTATCATGATTTGATGGGGCTGATGCAGTCAATACAAGGAAACTCACAAGCTTTTAATCATTACAAAGAAATGTATAAGAATGCTGTTATATGGAAAAATACTACAGATAATAATTATTGTACATATTCATCGGGCTATGGTAAGATGGTTTCTATGGATGGATTTGAAGGAGTCTCTACTTATATATTGCGTGAAAATAATTCTAGCCAGGAGAAATATTATCGTCAATTTGTGGAATGGTATTCTGCTGCCGATTGGGATTCTGTTGATTGGTAGTTCTAAGGTTGGTGATATTTGATTAATAACTTATATTTATTGTTCAGCTGAAATGAAAATTCTTTTAATGAGAAATTGTTTTCGGTTTATCATATTTCTTTTGTTTAGCATTGATTTATAGCTTCTAATTTATCGAATACTTGGTGACACTATGCTGTTATTATAGTGACAGTATCTTTGTTGGATGGTGTCACTATCGTAACAGGATAGTGTCACTATCTTTTTTTAATGATATAGCTATATAATAATGTATATAGATTCTTCCTACTTTTAAAGCTATAAAGAGAAAATCTCTTTTCGACATCCTTGTCAATCAGTAAGTTATATTTTTAATCAAAAAAACTTTGAAAAAAGAGTAGTATATATTTGGATATTGTCATTAAGTTCTCTACTTTTGCACCCGCTTTGCTAGAGAGACAGAGCCTAACAATTGACATTCTGTTAGAGAATAAGGCTTCAGAGAATAAAAACAAAAAAAACTTCGAAAAAGTTTGGATGTTATCTGAAAAAGTCCTTATCTTTGCATCCGCTTTCGCTAAGAAAGCTGCGTGACAGAAGTCACGTTAGTTCTTTGAAATATTGATAAACAATACAAGTAGTACAAGAAAAAATAGAACCGTCAATACTTGTTCGATATATAGCAATATGTATCTGAATGACAGGTATTAATGAAGTCAATAAATTGTACGGCATCCTGAACAGAGCAAATACCATTCTTTCATAAGAATGATAAACAATACTTTTACAATGAAGAGTTTGATCCTGGCTCAGGATGAACGCTAGCTACAGGCTTAACACATGCAAGTCGAGGGGCATCATGCTTATAGCAATATAAGTGATGGCGACCGGCGCACGGGTGAGTAACACGTATCCAACCTGCCGATAACTCGGGGATAGCCTTTCGAAAGAAAGATTAATACCCGATGGTATAATAAAACCGCATGGTTTAATTATTAAAGAATTTCGGTTATCGATGGGGATGCGTTCCATTAGGCAGTTGGTGAGGTAACGGCTCACCAAACCTTCGATGGATAGGGGTTCTGAGAGGAAGGTCCCCCACATTGGAACTGAGACACGGTCCAAACTCCTACGGGAGGCAGCAGTGAGGAATATTGGTCAATGGACGGGAGTCTGAACCAGCCAAGTAGCGTGAAGGATGACTGCCCTATGGGTTGTAAACTTCTTTTATATGGGAATAAAGTGATCCACGTGTGGAATTTTGTATGTACCATATGAATAAGGATCGGCTAACTCCGTGCCAGCAGCCGCGGTAATACGGAGGATCCGAGCGTTATCCGGATTTATTGGGTTTAAAGGGAGCGTAGGTGGACAGTTAAGTCAGTTGTGAAAGTTTGCGGCTCAACCGTAAAATTGCAGTTGATACTGGCTGTCTTGAGTACAGTAGAGGTGGGCGGAATTCGTGGTGTAGCGGTGAAATGCTTAGATATCACGAAGAACTCCGATTGCGAAGGCAGCTCACTGGACTGCAACTGACACTGATGCTCGAAAGTGTGGGTATCAAACAGGATTAGATACCCTGGTAGTCCACACAGTAAACGATGAATACTCGCTGTTTGCGATATACAGTAAGCGGCCAAGCGAAAGCATTAAGTATTCCACCTGGGGAGTACGCCGGCAACGGTGAAACTCAAAGGAATTGACGGGGGCCCGCACAAGCGGAGGAACATGTGGTTTAATTCGATGATACGCGAGGAACCTTACCCGGGCTTAAATTGCATTTGAATATATTGGAAACAGGTTAGCCGCAAGGCAAATGTGAAGGTGCTGCATGGTTGTCGTCAGCTCGTGCCGTGAGGTGTCGGCTTAAGTGCCATAACGAGCGCAACCCTTATCTTTAGTTACTAACAGGTCATGCTGAGGACTCTAGAGAGACTGCCGTCGTAAGATGTGAGGAAGGTGGGGATGACGTCAAATCAGCACGGCCCTTACGTCCGGGGCTACACACGTGTTACAATGGGGGGTACAGAAGGCAGCTACCTGGTGACAGGATGCTAATCCCAAAAGCCTCTCTCAGTTCGGATCGAAGTCTGCAACCCGACTTCGTGAAGCTGGATTCGCTAGTAATCGCGCATCAGCCATGGCGCGGTGAATACGTTCCCGGGCCTTGTACACACCGCCCGTCAAGCCATGAAAGCCGGGGGTACCTGAAGTACGTAACCGCAAGGAGCGTCCTAGGGTAAAACTGGTAATTGGGGCTAAGTCGTAACAAGGTAGCCGTACCGGAAGGTGCGGCTGGAACACCTCCTTTCTGGAGCGATGTCGTAACAACGATTTCATAGGTTCTATTATTGTACTACTGGTACTTGTTTATTTATAACATATAGATCAACCATCTATAGAAGTATAGATAGAGATAAACAAGAGAAAAGAAAGAAGCCGAGTCTAACATCAGGTAGACAAGGTTGAACTAGTCCTATAGCTCAGTTGGTTAGAGCGCTACACTGATAATGTAGAGGTCGGCAGTTCAACTCTGCCTGGGACTACTCCGAACAAAAATTGTCGTTGTCAATTCATTATTGCAATGTTCAATTACTCTTGGGGGATTAGCTCAGCTGGCTAGAGCATCTGCCTTGCACGCAGAGGGTCAACGGTTCGAATCCGTTATTCTCCACAGTCTCTGAAAAGAGAAACGATCTTTGACATGATGTACAAAAAGTAAAATTTAGTAAAGAGCTAAAAGTATATATCGAACCGTACGTTTTAAGTACAACACTATTAAGTACTTTGGGTTAATACCTGATACTTAATACCTGATACTTAAAAGTAAGTTTGAAAGAAAGTAAGCAAGGGCGCATGGCGGATGCCTTGGCTCTCGGAGGCGATGAAGGACGTGATAAGCTGCGATAAGCTCTGGGTAGGTGCAAATAACCTTTGATCCAGAGATTTCCGAATGGGACAACCCGGCATTCTGAAGGAATGTCATCCATCTTTGATGGAAGCTAACGCAGGGAACTGAAACATCTTAGTACCTGTAGGAAAAGAAAATAATAATGATTCCCCTAGTAGTGGCGAGCGAACGGGGAATAGCCCAAACCACCCATGTTACGGCATGTGTGGGGTTGTAGGACCACGATGTCGCAAGACATTTGATGAGTAGAATCCTCTGGAAAGTTGAACCATAGACGGTGATAGTCCGGTATACGAAGTCAAATTAAGCGTAGTGGTATCCTGAGTAGCGCGGGACACGAGAAATCTTGCGTGAATCTGCCGGGACCATCCGGTAAGGCTAAATACTCCCGAGAGACCGATAGCGAACCAGTACTGTGAAGGAAAGGTGAAAAGCACTTCGAATAGAAGAGTGAAATAGTCCCTGAAACCGTGCGCCTACAAGCGGTCGGAGCTGCTTAAGCAGTGACGGCGTGCCTTTTGCATAATGAACCTACGAGTTACTTTTTCCGGCAAGGTTAAGCATCTTGAGATGTGCAGCCGAAGCGAAAGCGAGTCTGAACAGGGCGTCGAGTCGGAAGGAGTAGACGCGAAACCAAGTGATCTACCCTTGGTCAGGTTGAAGGTTAGGTAACACTAACTGGAGGACCGAACCGATAAGCGTTGAAAAGCTTCCGGATGAACTGAGGGTGGGGGTGAAAGGCTAATCAAACTTGGAGATAGCTCGTACTCCCCGAAATGCATTTAGGTGCAGCCTTGTGAGTTACTAATGTGAGGTAGAGCGACTGATAAGATGCGAGGGCTTCACCGCCTATCAAGTCTTGATAAACTCCGAATGCGCATTAGTTCTATCACAGGAGTGAGGGCATGGGTGCTAAGGTCCATGTCCTAAAGGAGAAGAATCCAGACCATCAGCTAAGGTCCCCAAATAAACACTAAGTTGAACTAACGAAGTCAGATTGCTAAGACAGCTAGGATGTTGGCTTGGAAGCAGCCATTCATTTAAAGAGTGCGTAACAGCTCACTAGTCGAGGAGTTTGGCGTGGATAATAATCGGGCATCAAGTGTTTTACCGAAGCTATGGGATCAGTAATGATCGGTAGGGGAGCATTCCACTCAGCGTCGAAGGTGAAGCGTGAGCTTTGCTGGAGCGTGTGGAAAAGCAAATGTAGGTATAAGTAACGATAAAGGGGGTGAGAAACCCCCTCGCCGAAAGACTAAGGTTTCCTGATCAACGCTAATCGGATCAGGGTTAGTCGGGTCCTAAGGCTCAGCCGAACGGTGAGGCCGATGGCAGAACAGGTTAATATTCCTGTACTACCTTAAAGAGTGACGTGGAGACGGAGGCGTGACAGCGCCGCGGACTGACGGAATAGTCCGTTGAAGGGTGTAGATGCTGATCATCCCAGGCAAATCCGGGATGAGAGTCGAACCTGATAGTATGGAACGTTCTTCGGAACAATCCAATAGTGCGTGTAAACATACTCCCAAGAAAATCCGCTAAACTTAATCTTTAAGGTACCCGTACCGCAAACGGACACACGTAGTCGGGTTGAATATACTAAGGCGCTTGAGTGATTCACGGTTAAGGAACTAGGCAAATTGACCCTGTAACTTCGGGATAAAGGGTCCCAACGAGAGTTGGGCGCAGAGAATAGGTCCAGGCAACTGTTTAACAAAAACACAGGGCTGTGCGAAATTGAAAGATAATGTATACAGCCTGACACCTGCCCGGTGCTGGAAGGTTAAGAGGAGATGTCATCGCAAGAGAAGCATTGAATTGAAGCCCCAGTAAACGGCGGCCGTAACTATAACGGTCCTAAGGTAGCGAAATTCCTTGTCGGGTAAGTTCCGACCTGCACGAATGGTGTAATGATCTGGACACTGTCTCAACCGTGAGCTCAGTGAAATTGTAGTATCGGTGAAGATGCCGATTACCCGCGATGGGACGAAAAGACCCCGTGAACCTTTACTATAGCTTAACATTGAATTTGGGTAATTGATGTGTAGGATAGGCCGGAGACTTTGAAGCGCAGACGCCAGTTTGTGTGGAGTCGCTGTTGAAATACGGCCCTTTGATTATTTGAGTTCTAACTCGTAGTACGAGGACACTGTTTGGTGGGTAGTTTGACTGGGGTGGTCGCCTCCAAAATAGTAACGGAGGCTTCTAAAGGTGCCCTCACGACGATTGGTAACCGTCGGGAGAGTGTAATGGCATAAGGGCGCTTGACTGGGAGACTTACAAGTCGATCAGGTAGGAAACTAGAGCATAGTGATCCGGTGTTTCCGTATGGAAGGGACATCGCTCAAAGGATAAAAGGTACTCCGGGGATAACAGGCTGATCCCTCCCAAGAGCTCATATCGACGGAGGGGTTTGGCACCTCGATGTCGGCTCGTCACATCCTGGGGCTGGAGAAGGTCCCAAGGGTTGGGCTGTTCGCCCATTAAAGTGGCACGCGAGCTGGGTTCAGAACGTCGTGAGACAGTTCGGTCTCTATCTATCGTGGGCGTATGAAATTTGCGTGGCTCTGACACTAGTACGAGAGGACCGTGTTGGACTGACCGCTGGTTTACCAGTTGTGCCGCCAGGTGCATTGCTGGGTATCTAAGTCGGGATTGGATAAGTGCTGAAAGCATCTAAGTACGAAGCCAGCCACAAGATTAGATTTCTTAGGGTCGTTAAAGACGATGACGTTGATAGGATGCAGGTGTAAAGGTGGTAACATCAAAGCCGAGCATTACTAATTGCCCGTTCACTTCCTTTCGACTTTGTACGGGTTGGATATATACGTTTAGCGAGCGTATCAGTAAGTTCATTAAATTGGATCTGATATCTTACTTAAATTTTACTTTTCATCATGTCATAACCTTATTGAATTTATTCAGGTGGTTATAGCACGAGGGTTCCACCTCTTCCCATTCCGAACAGAGAAGTTAAGCCTCGTCACGCCGATGGTACTGCGTAACAGTGGGAGAGTAGGTAGCCGCCGTTTTTAAGAGTCCCCGCCAGTCTTTATTGACTGGCGGGGATTTCTGTGTTTATACCCATCCATCATCTTTGCTATATTCTATCTTTTATCTTTATAAAGCCATATATTAGCTTCATTTTAGTTCAATCGGATTCGAATGATTCCTACTTTTAAAACTTCTTATTCTATCGAAATCATATTCTCCTGTTGATTTCCTGTAGTTTGATCTAATTTATTTTCCTTTTCTTTTGTTTTTTCAGAACAAATGTATACTTTTGTAGTGTACTATTAAACTAACACACTTAGCACCATATATTAGCTCTAACAACTAAAAAATAATATTATGATTAAAGTTGAGAATTTATCTTTTACTTATCCCAAATCAAAGCACATGGTATTACACGACTTTTCTTTTTCTTTAGAGGCAGGTCGGGTTTATGGACTGTTGGGACGTAATGGGGCAGGGAAATCAACCCTCCTTTATTTGATAACTGGATTATTGACTCCGAAAAAAGGGAAAATAATGTACCATGATATAAATGTCCGTTCTCGTCTGCCAATGACATTGCAGGATATGTTCTTGGTTCCGGAAGAATTTGAATTACCTTCTATATCGTTGAAAAAGTATATTGACTTGAATGCTCCTTTTTATCCAAACTTTAGCAAAGAGGATATGTATAAGTATCTTCATTGTTTTGAAATGGATATGGATGTGAATTTAGGGGCACTTTCTATGGGGCAAAAAAAGAAAGTATTTATGAGTTTTGCTTTAGCTACCAATACTTCTCTTTTATTGATGGATGAACCGACAAATGGATTGGATATTCCGGGAAAGAGCCAGTTTCGCAAATTTATGGCATCGGGGATGACAGATAATAAAACAATTGTGATTTCAACTCATCAGATACGTGATATAGACAAAATGCTGGATTCTGTTATGATCATGGATGAAAGCCGGGTATTATTGAATGAATCGACAGTGCATATATGCGAGAAATTGTGCTTTAAGGAAAGTGATGACCGTAGTCTGATTGATAAAGCGCTTTTTGCCGTTCCTTCTTTGCATGGGAATAGTTTGCTTTTACTGAATGAACACAACGAAGATTCAGATATCAACATAGAACTGCTATTTAATGCAATACTGGCACAACCACAAAAGATTGCTAATTTGTTTCACGCTCAAGAAGAATAGATTATGATAAAGGATACATTTTTTAGTTTTTCTCGCTTTGGAAAATTATGCCATAAAGAGATTTTAGAGAATTGGAAGTTGTACACTCTTCGCACATTGATGATGTATGGAGTTTTGGCAATTGCATTGATATGGGTAGGCTGTTCTGAATATAAAAGCTATAATCCTCTCTATTCGTTTGATGAATTGAATGTGCATGTAACTACTCTGGTCATTTGGATGTGGGCTTGGTGGGGATTTGTGTGCCTTGGTACTTCGTTGGCATTCGAATCAATGAAGTCTAAACCAAGGCGTATTACAAATTTGATGTTACCTGCTAGTACGTTTGAGAAGTTTTTTCTTCACTGGCTGATCTATGTACTTATTCTTCCGTTACTTATCTACTTTTTTATGATATTGGCAGATTATACCCGCGTTTTGATTTGCTCAATGGTATATTCGGAAATACCTTCTATAGAACCGACACAATTTAAGTATTTTGTTGACCAGGGAGATGGTGGGTATTCATTATGTCATAATTGGTCTCAAGGAATTTTATTGATTTCACTTAATCTATATGTTCAATCTTTATTTTTGCTAGGGAGCATTTTCTGGTCTAAGAATACTTTTCTTAAAACGCTTATAAGTTTGGTTGTAATAGGCTTTGTCTATTATTGGAGCGGAGTAGTTGCTATTCATGTGTTTGCAGATAATGATATTGTAAATTTGAATTCATTTATCTTTAAATGGGGACACATCTTATTCCCAATATTGACTATTATAAATTGGACATTGACTTATTTCCGCTTGAAAGAGTCGGAAGTAATCCATCGAATATAGAAAAGGAGGGTATGTATGAATTTTAAAGAAAGCAGAGCAATATATTTACAGATAGCCGACCGTATTTGTGATGACATCTTGTTGGGACAATACGAGGAAGAAGGACGTATCCCTTCTGTCAGGGAATATGCGTCTATTGTAGAAGTGAATGCAAATACAGTAATGCGTTCGTATGAGTATCTTCAGTCTCAGGAGGTGATTTACAATAAAAGAGGGATTGGCTTTTTTGTAGCGTCCGGGGCAAAGATGCTGATTCATTCATTGCGAAAAGAGCAATTCTTAAAAGAAGAAGTCGGTAGCTTTTTCAGGCAACTTTATACACTTGGTATTTCTATCAAAGAAATAGAGAAGATGTATTATGAGTTTATACAAAGACAAAATCAATAATAAACAGATAAGATATGAAACGCACAACATATATAATAATAGGACTTTTTGTATTGGGCTTATTCTTTATACCTATCCTTCTGCATACACCTGGCGGTGAGAAAACCGATAATCGTTTATCAATGGAAGGTGAGCGGACTGAAATAGAAATGACGGGAATCCGTCATGTGAAGGTTGTTGAAAAGCTAGGGAAGATAGATAAAGATCATATAGGCGTGTTAGGTCAGTTGGATGTGGAGGCTTCTCACTCTTCAGGTAAGAGTATATTTGTGTATCCGAAAAGTCAATATTTGCATGTGACACAAGAAGGGGATTGCTTATTGATTGAAATTAATCTGGATAATGAAGATATCTATCAGGTAATTAGACAGGTAGAAAATGGATGCAGATTGGTTTTAGATGGTTTGAATCTGGAATTGAAAACGGATTCAACATTGTTATCTATTGAGAATCGTGCGGCTAGGCTGGATATTAATGTAAGGAAATTGTGTTTGGACTCTTTATATCTCTTTAATGACGAATGGCAGAATATCTCATTGACTTCTTGTCGCTTTCGTTCGTTGGATATAAAAGGAGAGAAGTTGCAATTGAAAGCTGAGTGGGTAGAGGCTACAAACTATTATGAAGAGTTAGGGACTTTTAGAAGTCGTGAGACTACTCAGTTTATGGTTGAGAATCTGTATTTATCAGGAAAAGATTCGCATAAGTATCGGCCAGGTATAAATTGTAATCGTATCTTCTGGAGTCCTCAGGTCAGAGATGCAGAACTTGAGCTGACCTTGAATCAGAAGAGTGAGATTATATTGAATCGTTGAACATAAATGAAAAGGAAATGAAAGTCATAAAGTCTATTGCAGTTTTAAGTCTGTCAGCTTGTTTGTTTGCTTGTACTTCCAAACCTGATTTAGACGGATTTCGGAAGGTAGATATTAGTAATAATATGCTGGATACGATGCCGGAAGGCAGATTGAGCAATTATAAAGAAACGATAGAGAAAACTTATTTATTGGGGTGTCTGGTATTGAGTACAGCCGGTAGCTCGTCAGAAAGTTCTCCGGCTCAGTTGAAAGAATGGAAGGAGGCTCTGAGTATGCCCGATACGATAAAGCCGATATATAGGGAGAGACTGTGGGACTTTGTTTTTTATCCCCAGATTACTTATGAAGTTGAATCTAAGTATTTAGGTATTTATCAACGAAGAAAAACAGTAATTAAAGGTATCGGGCTTGATATGATAACAGGAGAAGAAGAAAAATATATCAAATCGAGACAAAAGTAGTTTTTGAGTATTTTATTCATTATAATATTTTAAAGCAGGTGTCATTTAGTAATATTACTAGGATATAACCGGAATAAAATTGGTGTAAAAGTGTGATTTTATAAGAAGAGAGGCGTTTTCTTTGCGTCTTTCTCTTTTTTATCAAATTGATTTTTGTAAATTTGGCGAGAATCTTACAGAGACACACAGTTAATATAGTAATAATACTAAATACTCCTGTTAATATGGAAAACAAAATTCAAGAGTTGACCGATAAGATTTATCGTGAAGGCGTGGAAAAGGGAAACGAGGAAGCGCAGAGACTTATCGCGAATGCTCAGGAAGAAGCAAAGAAGATTATTGAAGATGCTCGTAAAGAAGCTGACTCAATTGTTGCTGCCTCTCGTAAATCTGCTGATGAACTGGCAGATAATACAAAATCAGAGTTAAAACTATTTTCCGGTCAGGCTGTCAATGCACTCAAATCCGAGATTGCAACGATGGTCACTGACAAGTTGATAACCGCTTCTGTGAAGGATTTCGCTCAGGATAAGGATTATCTGAATGCGTTTATCGTTGCGCTGGCATCCAAATGGAGTGTAGATGAACCTATTGTCATCTCAACGGCTGACGCTGAATCACTGAAAAAGTATTTCGCAGCTCATGCAAAAGCTCTGCTGGATAAAGGTGTGACGATCGAACAAGTGAACGGTATCAAAACTTTATTCACGGTTTCTCCGGCGGACGGTTCATATAAGGTGAACTTCGGAGAAGAAGAATTCATGAATTACTTCAAAGCGTTCTTGCGTCCTCAATTGGTAGAAATGCTATTTTAAAAGAAGCGACTATGAGTAGTAAATACTATTACTTGGTAGCCGGTTTGCCGGAACTCACTCTGGAGGACAGTAAACTGAGCTATACAGTAGCCGATTTTAAAACCGAAATCTACAGTGGATTGTCTGCTTCAGACCAGAAGTTGATTGACCTGTTCTATCTGAAGTTTGATAATGCCAACGTGTTGAAACTCCTCAAAGACAAAGAGGCGGAAATAGACAGACGGGGAAACTATTCTGCTGCGGAACTCACCGAGTATATTTCTATTCTGAAAGAAGGCGGTGAGATCAGTCCTAAAGAATTCCCTTCCTATTTATCTACTTTTATTTCCGACTATCTGAATACTCCGGCTGAAAGCATAGTGTTGCAGGAAGACCATCTGGCTGCTCTGTATTATGAACATGCTATGAAATGCGGAAATAAGTTCGTCTCTTCCTGGTTTGAATTCAATCTGAACATTAATAATATTCTTGTTGCATTTACAGCCCGTAAATTCAAATGGGATATTGCTTCCCATATTGTAGGAAATACGGAAGTGTGCGAAGCTTTGCGTACATCCAGTGCCCGCGATTTTGGTTTGTCCGGTGAAGTGGATGTTTTTGAATCGTTGGTGAAGACCAGTGAGATTACGGAACTGGTGGAACGTGAAAAGAAATTGGATGCTCTGCGGTGGAACTGGATGGAAGATGCTATCTTCTTCGATTATTTCACTGTAGAACGTATTTTCGCTTTCTTACTGAAGCTGGAAATGATTGAGCGTTGGATTTCATTGGATAAGGAAAGAGGAAATCAATTGTTCCGAAGCATTATTGAATCGCTGAAGAATGAGGTACAGATTCCCGCAGAATTCAGATAATAAATTAAAAAAAATATATGGCAACAAAAGGAACTGTTAGTGGCGTTATTGCCAACATGGTGACCCTCGTCGTTGACGGCCCGGTAGCTCAGAATGAGATTTGTTATATCTCTACCGGTGGCGATAGATTGATGGCGGAGGTGATTAAGGTTGTAGGTTCGCATGTGTATGTTCAGGTGTTCGAAAGCACACGTGGACTGAAGGTGGGCGCCGAAGCCGAATTTACAGGACACATGCTTGAAGTGACCTTGGGTCCGGGTATGTTATCGAAAAACTATGACGGTCTGCAAAACGACCTTGACAAGATGGACGGTGTTTTCCTGAAAAGAGGACAATATACATATCCGTTGGATAAAGAACGTATATGGCATTTTGTTCCGATGGTGAGCGCCGGTGATAAAGTGGTGGCTTCCGCATGGCTGGGACAAGTGGATGAAAACTTCCAGCCGCTGAAAATTATGGCTCCGTTTACTATGAATGGAACGGCTACCGTAAAAACGATTATGCCCGAAGGGGATTATAAAATAGAAGATACAATTGCTATTCTGACAGACGAGGAAGGAAATGACATTCCGGTGACTATGATTCAGAAATGGCCGGTGAAACGGGCTATGACGAATTATAAAGAAAAACCGCGTCCTTTCAAATTGTTGGAGACCGGTGTACGTGTTATTGATACGCTGAACCCGATTGTAGAAGGTGGTACAGGATTTATCCCCGGTCCGTTCGGTACAGGCAAGACAGTGCTTCAGCATGCTATTTCCAAACAGGCAGAAGCGGATATCGTAATTATCGCGGCTTGTGGTGAACGTGCCAACGAGGTAGTGGAAATCTTTACAGAATTCCCGGAATTGGTGGACCCGCATACAGGACGCAAATTGATGGAGCGTACCATTATTATTGCAAATACTTCAAACATGCCGGTAGCCGCCCGTGAAGCATCTGTATATACAGCAATGTCTTTGGCTGAGTATTACCGTTCGATGGGACTGAAGGTATTGCTGATGGCCGACTCTACTTCCCGTTGGGCACAGGCATTGCGTGAAATGTCCAACCGTATGGAAGAATTGCCCGGACCGGATGCGTTCCCAATGGATATTTCTGCTATTATTTCTAACTTCTATGGCCGTGCAGGTTATGTAAAACTGAATAACGACGAGACCGGCTCAATTACTTTTATCGGTACGGTGTCACCTGCCGGAGGTAACTTGAAGGAGCCTGTAACGGAAAACACAAAGAAGGTAGCCCGTTGTTTCTACGCACTGGAACAGGACCGTGCCGACAAGAAACGTTATCCGGCTGTGAATCCGATTGACTCATATTCCAAATATATCGAATATCCGGAATTTGAAGAATATATCAAAGATCATATCAATGATGAATGGATCGGTAAAGTGAATGAGCTTAAAACCCGTTTGCAGCGTGGTAAAGAAATTGCCGAACAAATCAACATTCTGGGTGATGACGGTGTACCTGTAGAATACCATGTTATCTTCTGGAAATCTGAACTGATCGACTTCGTAATCCTGCAGCAGGATGCCTTTGATGAGGTGGACTCGGTAACTCCGATGGAACGTCAGGAAGCTATCCTGAATATGATCATAGATATCTGTCATACAGAATTTGAATTTGAAAACTTCAATGAAGTAATGGATTACTTCAAGAAAATGATCAATGTCTGTAAGCAGATGAACTACTCGAAGTTCAAATCAGAGCAGTACGAAGGGTTCCAGCAGCAATTAAAAGAACTGATTGCCGAAAGAAGCGTTAAATAGTAAATTGTAAATAGCTAAATCGTAAATATATAGATGGCAACAAAAGCTTTTCAAAAGATATATACCAAGATTACTCAGATTACCAAGGCTACTTGTTCGCTGAAAGCGACAGGAGTAGGGTATGACGAGCTTGCCACTGTGAACGGTAAACTGGCACAGGTGGTTAAGATTGCCGGTGACGATGTCACTCTGCAGGTATTTGAAGGTACGGAAGGTATTCCTACCAACGCTGAAGTAGTGTTCCTCGGCAAATCGCCTACGTTGAAGGTGAGTGAGCAGTTGGCAGGACGTTTCTTCAATGCTTTCGGTGATCCGATTGACGGAGGTCCGGAAATTGAAGGACAGGAAGTGGAAATCGGTGGTCCGTCAGTGAATCCGGTGCGTCGTAAACAACCGTCGGAGCTGATTGCAACGGGTATTGCCGGCATCGACTTGAATAATACACTGGTATCCGGCCAGAAGATTCCGTTCTTTGCCGACCCTGACCAGCCTTTTAATCAGGTGATGGCAAACGTGGCATTGCGTGCTGAAACAGATAAGATTATTCTGGGCGGTATGGGGATGACTAACGATGACTACCTGTACTTTAAGAACGTATTCTCTAATGCCGGTGCTCTCGACCGTATTGTGAGTTTCATGAATACAACGGAAAATCCTCCGGTAGAACGTTTGTTGATTCCGGATATGGCATTGACCGCGGCTGAATATTTCGCTGTAAACAATAATGAGAAAGTACTGGTACTGCTAACTGATATGACCAGCTACGCTGATGCGTTGGCAATCGTATCTAACCGTATGGACCAGATTCCGTCTAAAGACTCTATGCCGGGTTCGCTCTATTCGGACTTGGCGAAGATTTACGAAAAGGCGGTACAGTTCCCTTCCGGTGGTTCTATTACGATTATTGCGGTGACAACATTGTCCGGTGGCGATATCACGCACGCTGTGCCTGATAATACGGGTTATATTACGGAAGGACAGTTGTTCTTGCGTCGTGACAGTGATATCGGTAAGGTTATTGTTGACCCGTTCCGTTCATTGTCTCGTCTGAAACAGCTGGTAACCGGTAAAAAGACACGTAAAGACCATCCGCAGGTGATGAATGCCGCTGTACGTCTGTATGCCGATGCTGCAAATGCAAAGACTAAGATGGAAAACGGTTTTGACCTGACCAATTACGACGAACGTACGTTGGCTTTTGCGAAGGACTATTCTAACCAGTTGCTGGCCATTGATGTCAACCTTGATACTACTGAAATGCTGGATGTGGCCTGGGGCTTGTTCGGTGAATATTTCCGTCCGGAAGAAGTGAATATCAAGAAGGAACTTGTTGACCAATACTGGCCGAAAGGTGAATAATTAGCAACTAGTAATTTATAACTAATAATTAGCAAAAACAACGTGGCTATAAAGTTTCAATATAACAAGACCTCTCTTCAGCAGCTCGAAAAGCAACTGAAAGTGCGGGTGCGTACGCTTCCTATCATTAAGAATAAGGAAAGCGCCCTCCGCATGGAAGTGAAACGCTGTAAAACGGAAGCTGCCGATCTGGAGGATAGGCTCGAACAACAAATTCAAGCCTATGAAGCCATGTTCGCCCTTTGGAATGAGTTTGACGCTTCATTGATAAAGGTGAATGATGTTCATCTTGGCGTGAAAAAGATTGCGGGTGTACGTGTACCGCTACTCGAAAATATCGATTTCGAGATACGTCCGTACAGTATGTTTAATGCTCCCAAATGGTATGCCGACGGTATCCATTTGCTGGAGGAACTTGCTCATACGGCAATTGAACGTGAGTTTATGCTCGCCAAGCTGAACCTGCTAGAACATGCGAGGAAAAAGACCACTCAGAAGGTGAATCTTTTTGAGAAGGTACAGATACCGGGCTATCAGGATGCATTGCGAAAGATCAAGCGGTTTATGGAAGATGAAGAGAACCTGTCGAAATCATCGCAAAAGATCATGAAGTCCCATCAGGAAAAAAGGAAGGAGGTAGAGGCATGATTACAAAAATGAAGAAACTTACATTCCTGGTTTATCATAAGGAATACGAAGAATTCCTGAATAGCCTGCGCGAACTTGGCGTGGTCCACATTGTGGAAAAACAACAAGGTGCCGCCGACAATACCGAACTGCAAGAAAATATCCGCCTTTCAAACCGCTTGACAGCTACTCTGAAACTGCTTCAAAATCAGAAGCATGAGAAGAATGCTGTAATTGCAGCGGAAGGAGGAACTGCCGCTCGTGGTTTGCAGGTATTGGACGAAGTGGATGCTTTGCAGACAGAGCATGGCAAATTGTCTCAGCAACTGCAAGGTTATGCCAAGGAAAAGGAGGCATTGCAGGCATGGGGCAACTTTGATCCGGCAGGTGTCCGGAAGTTGAAAGATGCCGGCTATGTGATCGGTTTCTATAGCTGTTCGGAAGGAAACTATAAAGAAGAATGGGAGACGGAATACAATGCGATGATCATTAACCGTATTTCTTCCAAAGTGTTCTTTGTGACCGTCACCAAAGCTGGTCAGGAAGTAGATCTGGATGTAGAACAGGCCAAACTTCCCGCTTATTCGCTGGCACATCTTGAAACGTTGTATGATACAACGGAACAAGCTATTGAAGAGAACGAAAAGAAACTGGTTGCACTTTCTGAAACAGATGTACCTTCCCTGAAAGCAGCTCTGAAGGAATTGCAGGGACAGATTGAATTCTCTAAAGTAGTATTGAGTTCAGAACAGGCAGCCGGTGATAAACTGATGCTGGTTGAAGGATGGGCTCCTGCCTACAGTAAAGTAGAGATAGAGGCTTATCTGAACGATGCACATGTATATTATGAGATTACCGATCCGATGCCGGGTGATAATGTTCCTATTCGGCTGAATAACAAGGGATTCTTTGCCTGGTTTGAACCGATCTGTAAACTGTATATGCTTCCGAAGTATAACGAACTGGACTTGACACCGTTCTTTGCCCCGTTCTTTATGGTTTTCTTCGGGCTCTGTCTGGGAGATTCCGGATATGGACTTTTCCTGTTCCTCGGAGCTACGGCATACCGGTTGATGGCAAAGAAGGTGACTCCATCCATGAAGTCCATCCTGTCGCTGATACAAGTGCTGGCTGTTTCAACCTTCTTCTGCGGTTTGCTGACAGGTACATTCTTCGGAGCGAACATTTATGATCTGGACTGGCCTATCGTGCAACGTCTGAAACATGCGGTTCTGATGGACAACAACGATATGTTCCAGTTGTCACTGATCTTGGGTGCTATTCAGATTCTGTTCGGTATGGTACTCAAAGCGGTGAATCAGACAATTCAATTTGGTTTCAAGTATGCAGTAGCGACAATCGGATGGATTATCCTGTTGGTTTCATTGGCTGTTTCGGCTTTGTTGCCGAACGTGCTGCCGATGGGAGGTACGGTGCATCTGGTTATTCTGGGTATCTCCGGTGCGATGATATTCCTCTATAATAGTCCGGGAAAGAACATCTTTATGAATATCGGGCTTGGGTTATGGGATTCATATAACATGGCTACAGGTCTGCTGGGGGATGTCCTGTCCTATGTTCGTCTGTTTGCCCTCGGACTTTCCGGAGGTATTCTGGCGGGAGTGTTCAACAGTCTGGCAGTAGGTATGAGTCCGGATAACGTGATAGCAGGTCCTATTGTAATGGTGCTGATCTTTGTGATCGGTCATGCCATCAATATGTTTATGAATGTGCTTGGTGCAATGGTTCACCCGATGCGTCTGACATTCGTGGAGTTCTTCAAGAACTCCGGTTATGAAGGAGGCGGCAAGGAATACAAGCCTTTTAGAAATTTAGAATAGAATATTGAGAAATAACAAGTTAAGAATTAAACAATAAAAATAGAATAAGATTATGGAAATGAATTTGTTTATTGCCTACATTGGCATCGCGGTTATGGTTGGTTTGTCAGGCATTGGTAGTGCTTACGGAGTAACTATTGCAGGTAACGCTGCTATCGGCGCATTGAAAAAGAATGATAGTGCATTCGGTAACTTCCTTGTATTGACTGCACTTCCGGGTACGCAGGGTCTGTACGGTTTTGCCGGTTACTTTATGTTTCAGACTATCTTCGGTATTCTGACTCCGGAAATCACTGCGATCCAGGCATCAGCAGTTCTGGGTGCAGGTATTGCTTTGGGATTGGTTGCATTGTTCTCGGCTATCCGTCAGGGACAAGTTTGTGCAAACGGTATCGCAGCTATCGGTCAGGGACACAACGTGTTTAGTAATACATTGATTCTTGCCGTATTCCCGGAACTTTACGCTATCGTTGCTTTGGCTGCTACCTTCTTGATCGGTAGTGCACTTGCGTAAATTTTTCAAGGAAAAAAATTTTTAATAAAGATCTTTCAATCCCCTTGTGAATGCAGCTTTGCGTTCGCAAGGGGATATTCTTTTTTCATGGCGGGCTAACCTTTCTTTCCTCTTATTAACTCATATTTTTCGCATAAAGTATTATTTTTCAAAGAATAATGCGTACTTTTGCACTCGCATACTAAAAAGAGTTTTAATATATTATATGGTAAAAGATTTATTAACCCCCGATTATATCTTCGAGTCCAGCTGGGAAGTATGTAATAAAGTGGGAGGGATATACACCGTATTGTCGACACGGGCGAATACATTGCAGGAAAAATTCCGCGACAGAATTTTTTTCATAGGTCCTGATGTGTGGCAAGGAAAAGAGAACCCTCTATTCATCGAGTCGGATAATCTGTGCGCTGACTGGAAAAAGCACGCATTCAAAAACGATCATCTTTCCGTCCGTGTAGGACGATGGAATATACCCGGTGAACCCATTGTCATCCTTGTTGATTTCCAACCTTTTTTTGAACAGAAGAACGAAATTTACACAGAAATGTGGAATCGTTTTCAAGTAGACTCGTTGCACGCTTATGGCGATTACGACGAGGCTTCGATGTTTTCGTATGCTGCCGGAAAAGTAGTAGAGAGTTTCTACCGCTACAACCTGACAGAAACGGATAAGGTGGTATATCAGGCACATGAATGGATGACCGGAATGGGAGCACTTTATGTACAGGAAGCTGTCCCCGAAGTGGCTACTATTTTTACAACCCACGCTACTTCCATCGGACGTTCGATAGCCGGCAATCATAAGCCGCTGTATGACTATCTGTTTGCTTATAACGGTGACCAGATGGCGCAGGAACTGAATATGCAGTCAAAGCACTCTATTGAGAAGCAGACGGCGCATTATGTAGACTGTTTTACGACAGTAAGTGAAATCACGAATAACGAGTGCAAGGAATTGCTCGACAAACCGGCAGACGTAGTACTGATGAACGGTTTCGAAGACGATTTCGTACCTAAAGGCAGTACATTTACCGGAAAACGTAAACGTGCCCGCTCATTGATGTTGAACGTAGCCAATAAATTGTTGGGAACAAATCTGGATGACGATACGTTAATTATCGGTACCAGTGGTCGATATGAATTCAAGAACAAGGGTATTGACGTATTCCTGGAGTCATTGAACCGTCTGAACAGGGATAAAAAGCTCCATAAGAACGTATTGGCGTTTATCAATGTCCCCGGTTGGGTAGGAGATCCCCGTGAAGACTTGCAGGAACGTCTGAAAAGCAAAGAAAAATTTGATACACCGCTTGAAGTTCCTTTCATCACTCATTGGCTGCACAATATGACGCATGACCAAGTGCTGGATATGCTGAAATATCTGGGGATGGGCAACCGTCCCGATGATAAAGTAAAGGTGATTTTTGTGCCTTGCTATCTGGACGGGCGTGATGGTATCCTGAATAAAGAGTATTATGATATATTGCTGGGACAGGATTTGAGTGTATATGCTTCCTATTACGAACCGTGGGGATATACTCCGCTGGAAAGTGTAGCGTTCCGTGTGCCTACCATTACTACTGATCTGGCAGGTTTTGGCCTTTGGGTGAACAGCCTGAAGAATCAGCATGGCATCAATGATGGAGTGGAAGTGCTGCATCGTTCGGACTATAATGATTCGGAAGTGGCGGATGGCATCAAAGATACGATTACGCTGTTTGCAGATAAGTCGGAAAAAGAAGTGAAGGAGATCCGTAAGCATGCGGCAGATGTTGCAGAGCAGGCATTGTGGAAACACTTCATTCAATATTATTACGAGGCTTATGATATTGCCTTGCGCAATGCCATGAAGCGTCAGTTAGGCTAAAGAAATATTTTATTATCAATAAGTAAACAAAAACATTATGAAAATTAAAGTTAGTAATGTGAATACTCCGAACTGGAAAGAGGTTACAGTGAAGTCACGTATCCCGGCTGAGTTGGAGAAATTGTCCGAGATTTCACGCAACATTTGGTGGGCATGGAATTTTGAAGCGACAGAACTATTTAGAGATCTAGATCCGGAACTTTGGAAAGAATGTGGCCAGAACCCTGTGTTGTTGCTGGAACGTATGAGCTATGAGAAGCTGGAAGCGTTGGCAAAAGACAAGGTGATTCTGAGGAGAATGAATGATGTTTATACAAAATTCAGAGATTACATGGATGTGAAGCCGGATGAAACCCGTCCGTCTGTAGCTTATTTCAGCATGGAATATGGTTTGAGCAGCGTCCTGAAAATATATTCCGGTGGTCTGGGTGTATTGGCCGGTGACTACTTGAAAGAAGCTTCTGACAGCAATGTAGATCTTTGTGCGGTAGGTTTCCTGTATCGTTACGGTTACTTTACTCAGACGTTGTCTATGGATGGACAGCAGATTGCCAACTACGAAGCGCAGAACTTCGGCCAGCTTCCTATCGACCGTGTGATGGATGCGAATGGTCAGCCGATGGTGGTGGATGTTCCTTATCTGGATTATTATGTACATGCTAACGTATGGCGTGTAAATGTAGGACGTATTTCTTTGTATCTGCTGGATACAGATAATGAAATGAACAGCGAGTTCGACCGTCCTATTACTCATCAGCTTTATGGTGGCGACTGGGAAAACCGTCTGAAACAGGAAATCCTGTTGGGTATCGGTGGTATCCTGACCCTGAAAGCATTGGGTATCAAAAAAGATGTTTATCATTGTAACGAAGGACATGCTGCATTGATCAATGTGCAGCGTATCTGCGACTATGTAGCTACCGGACTGACATTCGATCAGTCTATCGAGCTGGTTCGCGCTTCTTCTCTTTATACAGTTCATACTCCGGTTCCTGCCGGTCACGACTACTTCGACGAAGGTTTGTTCGGTAAGTACATGGGTGGTTATCCTGCTAGAATGGGTATCAGCTGGGACGACCTGATGGATCTTGGACGTAACAATCCGGGTGACAAGGGCGAACGTTTCTGTATGTCGGTATTTGCCTGCAACACTTCTCAGGAAGTAAACGGTGTAAGCTGGCTGCACGGAAAAGTTTCTCAGGAGATGTTCTCTACTATCTGGAAAGGTTACTTCCCCGAAGAAATACATGTAGGTTATGTGACTAATGGTGTTCACTTCCCCACATGGAGTGCTACCGAATGGAAAGAACTGTACTTTAAATATTTCAACGAGAACTTCTGGTACGACCAGTCGAATCCTAAGATTTGGGAAGCCATCTATAATGTACCCGATGAAGAGATCTGGAAGACTCGTATGACGATGAAGAATAAGTTGGTGGATTATATCCGCAAATCATTCCGTGATACATGGTTGAAAAATCAGGGAGATCCTTCGCGCATCGTTTCATTGATGGACAAGATTAACCCGAATGCGTTGCTGATTGGTTTCGGTCGTCGTTTCGCTACTTACAAACGTGCGCACTTGTTGTTTACTGACTTGGAACGTCTTTCTAAGATTGTGAACAACCCCGATTATCCGGTACAGTTCCTGTTTACAGGTAAGGCTCATCCGCACGATGGAGCAGGACAGGGTCTGATCAAACGTATTATCGAAATCTCCCGTCGTCCGGAATTCCTGGGTAAGATTATCTTCCTCGAAAACTACGATATGCAGTTGGCGCGTCGTCTGGTTTCAGGCGTTGATATCTGGTTGAACACTCCGACACGTCCGTTGGAAGCATCCGGTACATCAGGTGAAAAGGCTTTGATGAACGGTGTTGTCAACTTCTCTGTATTGGACGGATGGTGGCTGGAAGGCTACCGTGAAGGTGCAGGATGGGCGTTGACTGAAAAACGTACTTATCAGAATCAGGAACATCAGGATCAGTTGGATGCTGCTACTATCTACAGTATTCTTGAAACAGAAATCCTGCCGTTGTACTATGCTCGTAACAAGAAAGGCTACTCAGAAGGCTGGATCAAGGTAGTGAAGAATTCTATCGCTCAGATCGCTCCTCACTATACGATGAAACGCCAGTTGGACGACTACTACAATAAGTTCTACAATAAGTTGGCAAAACGTTTCCATATGCTGTCTGCTAATGACAATGCAAAAGCAAAAGAAATTGCTGCATGGAAAGAAGAAGTCGTTGCCAAGTGGGATTCTATCGAAATCGTATCTTGCGACAAGCTGGAAGATTTGAAAGCCGGTGATATCGAAAGCGGAAAAGAATATACTATTACTTACGTAATCGATGAAAAAGGCTTGAATGATGCTATAGGGCTTGAACTGGTAACTACTTATACAACTGCGGATGGTAAACAACACGTTTACTCTGTAGAACCGTTCAGCGTTATCAAGAAAGAAGGCGACCTTTACACATTCCAGGTTAAACATAGCCTGTCAAATGCCGGTAGCTTCAAGGTGTCTTACCGTATGTTCCCGAAGAATCCGGAACTTCCGCACCGTCAGGACTTCTGCTACGTGCGTTGGTTTATCTGATAGCTTGACGAAGTAGGGAAGTGACGCTTCCCTGCTTGACGTCCCTATATAAAAGAAGCCCCTGCAATTCGAGCGATCGAAATTGCAGGGGCTATCTTTTTATATCTCAATGTAACGGTGTGGATAAGATCAGTATTTTCGGCAAAAGTGCCTGTACTTGGATCAGATTTACCTACTGCGTTAACAGGAATAAGATACCTTGTCGGATGTTGTGCCATCCTATTGGCACAACTGTGCCAACGGCGTGGCATAACTGTGCCAATATGGTGGCACAAGTGTGACAACGGTATGGCACAAGTGTTACTTCATTAGGTGAAGTCTCTTATCAGCTTCATTTATTTGACTACTTCTGCCAATTTAGCCTGAAGACCTTCTCCATGAAGACCACGGGCAATGATAGTACCGTCGCCATCAATCAGAACAGTGTGAGGAATGCTGTTCACTGCATAAAGCTGTGCGCCTTCACTCTGCCAGAACTTCAGGTCAGACATTTGCGGCCAGGTCATATTCAGTTTTTTAATAGACTCTTTCCATGCAGCAGCATCCTGATCAAGAGATACACCGACGATTTCGAAGTTTTTGCCTTTGTACTGAGCGTAAGCTTCTACCAGGTTAGGCATTTCACGACGGCAAGGACCACACCAGCTAGCCCAGAAGTCTACCAGTACCACTTTACCTTTACCTGCGTAATCAGACAGTTTCACAGTTTTTCCTTCCGGAGTCTGCATTTCGAAGTCAATGAACTTAGTACCTACGGCAGTCTTCTTTTGTTTTTCAGTCTGTTCCTTAACTTTTACGATTGTTTCGTCATTTTGGAAATTAGCCGGGATTTGTTCCAGCAAAGCTGCATTCTCTTCAGTAGAGTTATTGTAGAAAGTCTGTTTGAACAAGAATACACCTACCGGGTTGGTGATGTTTTTCTGTACACCTTCTTTGATTACTTTATCATATTCTTCTTCCAGCCGGGCACCTTCTTTTTGCTTGGCTTCTTTCTGCTCGTCACTCAAAGAAGAATCTCCCATCGCTTCGTAGATAGCGTTCATCTTTTGGCTGATATCATTGATTTGAGTTCTGATAGCTTGGTAAGCGTCATTGTTGGAAGTACCGGTTGCAGAATCATTGTCCTTTGTCAGTGCAATGTTTATTTTACCGTTTTCAAGGAAGAAATCAATCATCAGAGGTTCTCCGTTCACTTCGCAAGTGACATAACGGTTTACTGCAGAATCCTGTGTGCCTTCGAAGGTGAAAGTACCTTTAGAGATGACTGCGGTATCTAGTTTTGTAAGATTTCTGCCTGTTGCTTCCTGAAGGTAAACAGTGTCGCCGTCAGCAGCGCCTTCTACTGTACCTGTGATAACGTATCCGGCTTTGTTTCCGGTACAAGCTACCATACCCAACGCTGCCGTCGCAATAACTAAATAAGTTAACTTTTTCATGCTTTTGTAAAATTAGTGAATAAATATTTATGCAAAGATAGATTTTTTTTCTGTCTGGCATCGAAAAACACTGTTATATTAGATTAACACGTAGGTGGAAATCGTAGAAATGTGTACCTTTGCAGCCCAAACTTTTAGTATGAATATGCAAGAAGACAAATCCATCATTGAGGTTAGCCATGTATCGAAGTTTTTTGGCGACAAAACAGCTTTGGATGATGTAACTCTGAACGTGAAAAAGGGCGAGTTTGTTACGATTCTCGGACCTTCCGGCTGCGGAAAAACGACATTGTTGCGTCTCATTGCCGGTTTTCAGACAGCTTCGGAAGGCGAAATCCGAATATCGGGTAAGGAAATCACACAGACTCCACCCCATAAACGTCCGGTGAACACGGTATTTCAGAAATATGCCCTGTTCCCGCATTTGAATGTATACGACAATATTGCTTTCGGCCTGAAGCTGAAAAAGACGCCGAAACAGACAATCGGCAAGAAGGTGAAAGCCGCATTGAAGATGGTTGGTATGACGGATTACGAGTATCGGGATGTAGATTCTCTTTCCGGTGGCCAGCAACAGCGTGTAGCTATTGCCCGTGCCATTGTCAATGAGCCGGAAGTTTTGCTGCTCGACGAACCGTTGGCTGCGCTCGACCTCAAAATGCGCAAGGATATGCAGATGGAACTGAAAGAAATGCATAAATCTCTGGGCATTACATTTGTATACGTAACTCATGATCAGGAAGAAGCCTTGACATTGAGTGATACGATTGTCGTGATGAGCGAAGGAAAAATCCAGCAGATCGGTACGCCGATTGATATCTATAATGAGCCGATCAATTCATTTGTTGCGGATTTTATCGGAGAAAGTAATATTCTCAACGGAACGATGATTCATGATAAACTGGTACGCTTTTGTGGTACGGAGTTTGAATGCGTGGACGAAGGTTTCGGTGAAAATACTCCGGTGGACGTAGTCATTCGTCCGGAAGACCTTTATATTTTCCCGGTTTCGGAGATGGCGCAACTGACCGGTGTGGTACAGACTTCGATCTTCAAAGGGGTACACTATGAAATGACTGTGCTTTGTGGCGGATATGAGTTCCTTGTTCAGGATTATCATCATTTTGAAGTCGGTGCGGAAGTGGGGCTGCTGGTGAAGCCGTTTGATATTCATATTATGAAGAAAGAACGTGTATGCAATACATTTGAAGGAAAGTTGCAGGATGCTACTCATGTAGAGTTCCTGGGCTGTACGTTCGAATGTGCTTCTGTGGAAGGGCTGGAATCCGGTACGGATGTCAAGGTCGAAGTAGACTTTGATAAAGTGATCTTGCAGGATAACGAAGAAGACGGTACGCTGACGGGAGAAGTGAAGTTCATCCTTTATAAAGGTGATCATTACCATCTGACTGTATGGTCTGACTGGGACGAGAATGTGTTTGTGGATACGAACGATGTCTGGGATGACGGAGACCGTGTGGGTATTACTATCCCTCCGGATGCGATTCGTGTAATTAAAATAACCGATTAACAGGAAAGGAAGTGAATAAGAAGTTTATAGTATTTTTGTCATCACGTAAGAGCTGGACTCTTCCTTACATTATTTTCTCGGCGATCTTTGTGGTCATACCGTTGGTTCTAATTGTCGTGTATGCGTTTACCGATGATAACGGTCATCTGACACTCGCCAATTTTCAGAAATTCTTCGAACATCCCGAAGCGATCAATACCTTCGTCTATTCCATAGGTATTGCCATTATTACGACTCTTATCTGTATCCTGCTGGGATATCCCGCAGCCTGGATATTAAGCAACAGCAAGCTGAACCGTTCCAAAACAATGGTGGTGTTGTTTATCCTGCCCATGTGGGTGAATATTCTGGTACGTACCCTTGCCACTGTCGCTTTATTCGACTTTTTCAGCGTTCCGCTGGGAGAGGGAGCACTGATCTTCGGTATGGTTTACAACTTTATCCCCTTCATGATCTATCCCATCTATAACACATTGCAGAAGATGGACCATAGCTACATTGAGGCGGCGCAGGACTTGGGGGCTAATCCTGTACAGGTCTTTTTCAAAGCAGTTCTCCCGCTTTCCATGCCGGGAGTCATGAGCGGTATCATGATGGTGTTTATGCCGACTATTTCGACATTCGCCATTGCCGAACTGCTGACGATGAACAATATCAAACTCTTTGGTACTACCATTCAGGAGAATATCAATAACAGTATGTGGAACTATGGGGCAGCACTTTCGCTGATCATGCTGCTGCTGATAGCCGCGACTTCACTGTTCAGTACCGATGATAAGGATAATACGAACGAAGGAGGTGGGCTATGGTAAAGAAGATATTCGCTCAGACTTACCTGTGGGTATTACTGCTGTTGCTATATTCCCCTATTGTGATCATTGTGATTTACTCTTTTACCGAGGCGAAGGTATTGGGTAACTGGACCGGGTTTTCGACCAAACTTTATTCATCGCTATTTAATACAGGTGCCCATCATTCTCTGATGAATGCCCTGATCAATACCATTACCATTGCGCTGCTGGCTGCCACGGCATCTACCTTGTTGGGCAGCATCGCTGCCATCGGCATCTTCAACTTAAAAGCACGCTCGCGCAAGGCGATTGGTTTTGTGAATAGTATTCCTATTCTGAACGGTGATATCATAACCGGTATATCGCTTTTCCTTTTATTCGTATCTCTCGGAATCACGCAGGGATATACCACAGTGGTACTGGCGCACATCACTTTTTGTACTCCTTACGTCGTATTAAGCGTTCTGCCGCGCCTGAAACAAATGAATCCGAACATTTATGAAGCTGCCCTCGATTTGGGAGCTACACCTATGCAGGCTTTGCGGAAGGTAATCATTCCGGAGATTCGTCCGGGAATGATCAGCGGCTTTATGCTTGCACTGACGCTTTCAATCGATGATTTTGCCGTAACTGTATTTACCATCGGTAATCAAGGGCTGGAAACGCTTTCCACCTATATCTATGCCGATGCCCGCAAGGGAGGTCTGACTCCCGAGCTCCGCCCGTTGTCCGCCATTATTTTTGTGGTGGTACTGGCTTTACTGATAGTAATTAATTACCGTGCCGGAAAAACGAAGAAGAAAGAATCATGAACATGTACTGCTACGTAAATAAAATGAAAAGAATAGTTGCTGTTAACTTGTTTTTGCTGGTGCTGGCTGGTTTTCTGAGCGGTTGCTACAATTCCGGCGAGCCACGCGAGAGAGTTCTTAAGATCTATAACTGGGCAGATTATATAGGAGAAGGTGTACTCGAAGATTTCCAGGCGTACTATAAAGAACAGACAGGTGAAGATATCCGCATCGTCTATCAGACATTCGACATCAACGAGATCATGTTGACGAAAATAGAAAAAGGACATGAGGATTTTGATGTGGTTTGTCCTTCGGAATATATCATTGAGAGAATGCTGAAAAAGCATCTGTTGTTGCCTATTGACACCACTTTCGCCCATTCCCCTAATTACATGAATAATGTGTCACCATTTATTCGCGAACAGATTAATAAACTGAGTCAGCCGGGTGAAGAAGCAAGCCGTTACGCTGTCTGCTATATGTGGGGGACCGCAGGTATTCTTTATAACCGGGCATACGTTCCCGATTCCGACGCTTTCTCCTGGGAATGTCTTTGGGATAAGAAATATGCAGGAAAGATTCTGATGAAAGACAGTTACCGTGACGCTTATGGAACAGCTGTTATCTATGCCCATGCCAAAGAGCTGGAAGAAGGGACGGTGACGGTGGAAGACCTGATGAATGATTACTCGCCACGTGCTATGGAGGTAGCCGAAAAGTATCTGAAAGCTATGAAACCGAATATTGCCGGTTGGGAAGCGGACTTCGGTAAGGAGATGATGACGAAGAATAAAGCATGGCTGAATATGACCTGGAGTGGCGATGCGATATGGGCGATTGAAGAGGCGAATGCGGTAGGAGTGGACCTTGACTACGTGGTTCCGAAAGAAGGAAGTAATATCTGGTATGATGGCTGGGTGATTCCTAAATATGCGAAGAATCCGGTGGCTGCCAGCTACTTTATCAACTTTATGTGCCGTCCGGACATTGCGTTGCGTAATATGGATTTCTGTGGATATGTGAGTTCTATCGCTACACCGGAGATTCTGGAAGAGAAAGTGGATACGACTCTGGATTATTATGCGGATTTAAGTTATTTCTTCGATCCGGATGCCGACAGCATACAGATTGATAAGATTCAATATCCCGACCGTAAGGTGGTGGAACGCTGCGCTATGATTCGTGACTTCGGAGATAAAACCAAAGAGGTACTGGATATCTGGTCACGCATCAAAGGTGACAACCTGGGGGTAGGTATTACTATTCTGATTTTTGTTGTCGTAGCTTTGATGAGCGGATGGATGATTTATAAGAGATGGCAACGCTACAGCCGTCGGAAACAACAAAATCGCAGAAGCAGAAGAAAGAGAAAAAAGAATGTGAAGCGGTAAGTTAAAAACACTCGGTAATAAGCGGTGGATGATAAACGAATGATACGGTTAAAACCGGGCATCGTTTGTCATCCACCGTTTTTTATCCTACTCTTTTCATAGAACGGATGATGCCTTTCGTCTATAAAAAAAAGAGTGCGTCTTCTTTCGCAGACACACTCTCTTTTACATTTTATTCTGTAAATAATTAAACAGTCACCTTATTTCTTAGTCATATCAAAAGAAAAGGTCGTTGCCGGAAATTTATCAAACCGTTCTTCATTTACTGTAACTTCTGTTGCCTGAATAGCAAACTTCAGTTTCTGACCTTCATAAGCATAACTGCCTTTCTCGTCAGCTTTGATTGTCACTTTTACGGTGAGTTTAGGAGTTTCTTCTTCCCCTTCAGTTTTTCTTATGGGTTGTGGTTCCATTGCGATTTCCAATACCAAGGGTTCAGGTGACATTTGAAGTAAGATGTTGTCTTTATTATCATTGAAAGCTGCCTGATAAGGGATTTTGTATTCTACATCTCCTACCGCTTTGATGATGGCTTCGGCTGCGTCCGGATCTTCGATAATGCTTTTGATCAGATCCTCTACCGGGAATTTGCTGATTAATATATGATTATCTTTTAATTCGGCATTTACGGTGACTCCGTCTTCAGCTTCATTCTCTGCATTTTCCAAAGGAGCGATAGAGGTTGTCTGCATTTTGCCGGAATAGGTGCCTTCTACATCTTTGAGAGAATATACCGGAATATTTTCATCATCATCACTACTACAAGAGGTAAAGATACTGGTCATCCCCAATGCCATTACCAATAAAACAAAACGACTTAAGCAACATACTTTTTTCATTTTAGTTAAAGTTTTCATACTTGTTAAACAAATTAGGTTATTAATTCTCAAAATTAAGGTGTACGTACATAGAGTAAATACCGGAAATGACGAAATACTGCATCATGGAAATAAAAAAGTACTCCAGTCACTTTCTCCGTGAAGACCGTGCTGGAGTACATTCGGACATGCTTTTAGTTGTCCGTTCTATTCCGACTATTTTTTCTTGATCGATTCTTTAGGTGTAATTCCGAAGTATTCTTTATACCTGTTGCGGAAGTTTTTTACATCCTTCAATCCGATCATTTCCGGTATGGTTCCGACAGGGTATTTCCCGCTTTCTAACAACTCGTGTGCCTTTTCCATTCGAACCGCTTCAATAAAGACGGTCGGGGCCTCGCCGGTCACTGACTTCCACTTATTGTAGAATTTCGTTCTGCTCATTTTCAAATGTGAGGCAATCGCATCGATAGTCAAATCCTCTTTCTCTATGCGTTCAAGAATATACTCTTTTACTTCATTGATCAATAGGCTTTTGCTTCCTTCAGTAGCTTCCTTGATCATTTCGGTTGGTTGTACTTGCAGAAAATGTTCTCCGAATACTTTGTGCAGGAATGCTTTTCTAAGAAGGCGGCTGTTCCTGATAAGAACAGCAATCTCTATCTTTAAATCCTCCACATGAAAAGGAGTATGCATGAATGTGTCTGCTAATGACGCTTCCCTTTTACTGCGTTGGTCGGCATCTATATGCGATCCGTAAAGGATGACCGGTATAATAGATGTTTCTTTAGACGTCTTCAGCCTTGAAGAAAGTTCATCACCGCCCATTCCGTTGAGCACTGTATCGCATATTACCAGATCCGGATGTTCATTTTTGATATATCCCAATGCGTCCGCTCCGTTTTCAAAGCCTCTGACTATGTATTCCTCTGACAAACAGGTTTCCAGATAGGATCTGAACTCTTCGTTACTGTCGACCATAATCACGACAGGTCTGGATGAATTTCTTTTCTGTGAACTTTTATGGAATAAGGCATCGATCTTTTCTTCTTCTATATTCTTCTCTATATGAACCAAACTGCGTTCGGATACATTTTCATAAGAGGGTTTTACAGGAAAACGCAATGTGATCGTATGACATGAATTATTGATTAATATTTCTCCATTGCATATTTCTGTCAGTTTTTTGCATAAAGCACTTTTTGCAAAGTAATATTTAGGTTCTGTTTTTTGTTTAATAAGATGTTTACCGGAGCATTTATAGCATTTCATTAGGTTTTCATTTCCCGTATAACTCGCTTTTATTATCCAATATTTGTTGCATAAAGATGCGTGTATAATAACTTTTTTTGAATATTCTGTATGATCTATTATATTCTTTATGAATTTCTCTATTACGGGAGATATTTTACTTTGATCTATCCACACGCTTGCATATTTGAATTCTGTTTGGATTTCTAATTTAATATGTCTGTTTGCTGCATGATCTTTCAGAGAAGATATTTTATTTTTAAGGAAATTTCCTAATTCATGTTCCGTAATATTCATTTTTAGGGAATGAGCGGCTATTTGCTTCAGGTCCATTAATCTGGTTAAATGATCATTAAGGCAATCTATATTGCGAATCGCCAGTGACAGCTCCTTTTTGATATTGTCTGGGCAATTCTTGTTATAGGTTGACTTCAAAGGCGTATGAAGCAATGTGATTGGGGTGCGAATGTTTCGGAAGGAATCCATGAAGTACTGATTTTCTTCTTTTAAGAAAGCAATTTCTTTCCGCATGGCAAAAGAATGAGACAAGAACCAATACAATAAAAGTATTCCTGCTGTTGAAAATAAAATTGGAAATAATTCACTTTGGGTGGTTGTAACTGCGATAATAGAAGTGTATAATGACGTTATAATTAAATATTTCATATTAATCTGTTTTTTTAGTAACGTCACTTGGTGAAATTGATCTATTCCTCTTGTTCGGGTTTGAAGCAAGGAAAAATGCACAGTATTATGGTCTCATGATTGTATATCAATAAGTTCAAATAACATGATCTCAAAATTATTTGTTCTTTGAAGGCTGATATCGGGAATGCGTAGTATATATGTAGAGTTTTAATTCTAATGTTTGAACCCTTTTGAAAGGAATAGGGCAAATCTCCTCCAAGTAACAATAATTAATTTGATTATTTTTTATTAAACATAAATGTTAAATATATTGTAAGTAATGCGGGCTGCTCAGGAGGTGCCCGTGCTTTTGGTTGGGTACTTTTGGAATAACTTCCATTTAGTACCAATTCAGATTCTCTCATTTTTGGGTTTTTGGATAATATATACGTATTTTTTTATAATATAATATTGCTTGTTCTTATGAGGTAAATATACGCCATAGTTATAAAAAATTGATATAATATCTGATTAAAAATAGAGACTTGTTACTTTTTGTATGATGTTTGCGATAAAATGTATTGAAAACTTGTATATTTTTAATACAATGTTATATTTATTGTTCGTAGAAAATAATAATGCTTGCTTATTTAAGGTTCTGCTTATTATTAATTTATGTTTAATAAAATCATAATTAGATCAAAACAGTCATGGAATTCTTTGTTTTTATTCCTGGTTTGGGAGATTGATACGTAGATTTATAGTATGGTTCTATGAAGTATGCTTAATAAATTGGTATAATGCTATATATCTTTTCTTATATTTATCAGGTTGGTTTAAAGCATTCTACCATATGAATTAATGAATTCTTGCCAGCTATTAGCCGCTTGTTGCTTATGTTTTATTCTGTTGCACTTGCGTAGCTACAGGGATGCATAACTGTAGCAGACTTGTTGCACAAGTCTGCCTGTCTGATTACTCGACTGTAACTTTATTGTTTCTTTATGATTGGATAGGGGGGAGTGAAAAAAGTGCAGTTTTCTTCTATGAAAAAGTGAAAAGTATATAGATGATTTTTGTAAACTTGTAGGAAAAAGAACTGTTTTGTGGGCTTAAAGTGTTGATTAGTAATGCTGTGACATTTTTGCTTTTCCCCTTATAATAATTAGATTAGATACAAAAATGTCACAGCATTCATCTGATTATCCTCGGTTGCTACTTCTCTTCTTTTTTTGCCCGTAACTTTCCCGCCAGTTAATTATATGAGCGTTGGAAGAGTGAGTAGCTTCCGAAGGATATATTATCTAATAAATGTTGTATGAGTAATTCTTCACATGTTTCCTTTACTAAAAAGGAACATGTGAAAAAATACATTACTCTCTCACTTTAAACTACTTCCCCCTCTTTTGTTGAAAGAGGGAGAAGTTATTTTAATACTTCATCAAGTGTGATGCTTTAAAACTTTTGGTTAATAATTCTTTGGATAAGAATTACCGTCATAAGTACAAGTAGACTTGAAAGCTCCTTTTGCAACACCATTCAATACGCTTACGATATTGTTGGCTCTAAGGTCATAGTAACCGATAGCACCATAACCTTTACTTGCAACTTGTCCTGAATAAAGTTGAGCACTAGCAGCAGACGGAGCACTATTCAGATTAATGGTATAAGGTGCAAATTTACTATTCGGCATACCAAAACCTGTACTCCACGATGGGGAGTTGAAGAATGCGTAAATGCCATAATCAATATAGCTATTAACTCCTGTAAGCTCACTTGTGTAGCCATAATTGAATACAGTAATCGTCTTACCTGGCATTTTGTTATGGAGCGCAGTAATCAAATTAGAGAAAGAACCTGTACTTCCAGATGGATAACCATTTCTACCGTATTCAGCCCATTCGTCGTCAAAGTCTACACCATCTAATCCATATTGACTAACAGCATTGGCAACGGCGGTAGCAAACTGTTCAGTCTGAGCTGAATTCATGTTTGCGAATCCGAGTCCTGTATGGTCACCTAATAGACCGAGTAAAACTTTGATACCTTTGTCTTGAAGAGGCTTAATCAGAGTGTCTTTGTGGTCCAAAATGTACTGTACATTTGGATTGTTATATAAAGTAGCGTCTGAGCCTACACCTCTTATGTTGGCAGCGAACAGAATTACATAATCGAAAAATGGAGCATCATCCATAATATATGACCCTGCATTAAGAGGATTGATATCATTTACTTCAATATAAACGATGTTTTTAATACCTGTGGCCGAACGGGTGACTACTTCAGATTGATTATTATCTGATTGGTTTACTGGCATTTCTTCTTGTGAGCATGCGCAAAATGCAAATATAGCGATAGATGACGCTAAAATTTTATACAAGTTTTTCATAATGTAAATTTTAAAATTGATTTAATGATTTTTCTTTTCTTATAATCAATGCGGAAGACATGTCTTTGGCATTGATAGGATACGTGTTTGGTAAAAGTTCCTCCTTCATAGTCTGATTTTTATGCGTAAATATTCTGCATCTCCTTTCTCAGTTTGTCCATATTCACAGATGCTTTATAAATATGAATGTTATATCTTAATAATCTTTAGGCATGAGAAGATCATGAATGTTGAGGTATTGATTATTTGGAGAGTTAATACCTGTTACAAAATATTCTTTTTCCATATCACATAAGTTACAGATAGCACCATAAGCCATATAAGTCGGTGCATAAGATTCCGTTCCTGCACTAACATAGTCTACTCTATTTACTACAAATACATGATTTATTCCAGCGGTTATCATTAGTGAGGGTTGAGTAAACATTTCTATCACTTGATCTAAAATATTTGCTTGCTCACTTGACATATGTATATCAGTATTTAAAGCTCCCCATTTTTCTTTGTTTAATCCTGCAATAGGACGTGTCCATTTTTCAGGAGTACTCCAAGGATCAATAATTGTGTTCAATTGATCACACCAAGCATAATCTAAAAGTTCTCCTAATTTCAAATTAGCGTCATTAGTGATCCCTTCCGGAGATTCAGAAGTTTGTGTATAGGTTATGATCTTGTTTCCTAGCTTATCTCGTAAAGATGCTACGAATTTGCATAGATTGTTTGAGTAATTAATGTTTTCATTACTTTCTTCATAGGAAAAATTAGCATCATATAGATTGACTCCATCTAAATGATATATATCAATCATTTGTTTTATTCTTTCTACAAATATCATCATTTCTTTTTCTCCCAGATTGGAAAAACCAATTCCTTCTCCCGCTCCCTTAATGGCAAGGCAAACTTTGTGGTCTAACTGTTGCAATGGAACGATGTACTTTTCACGTTTCTTTAGTACGTATGCCAGATCATCTTTTAGATATAAAGATGGCAACAGATTATCGTCTGCCTTGACGGTAGCGAACTGTAGGTTGATTATGTCGAATGGATTGTAGTAATCTACTTCTGGTGATGAAAGAGACATAGACTCAAAATAGAGTTTGTTGAGCAGTAGAGGATTGGTGAATTCGGGATCTACCCCTGCTATCTGAATGAAGTTTTTCTTTATAGCGTTATATTCGGCAGGAGCCATTCCCCATACATTAATTATATAATATAATGTTTTGCGTTCACTAGACATGGCCGGGGAACTATTGTTCTCTTCCACTGTCAGAGGGAGTACATAAATAACAGAATCTTCTATGGCTTCATCATATTTGAAGGCAATAGAGACAGAGTTTGACTGCTGTTCTCCTTTCTCTATTGTCATTTTTCCACTGTTACCTAAATCTATGTATTCTGTAGGATACAGAGGGTAACTCGTTCCGTGCTTCGAATTGAAGTCCAGTACTTTGGATTCGTCTACTTTTACGGTATAATTTCCTGTTTGTGAAGCCGGTTCTGTTAAGCTGATGTGAAATTGATCGCTCAAACTGGCATGGTCCATGTTTATCTGTGGGTTTTCCATCGCATAATTATCGCTTTGTAATATACCCATAGAAAGACCTATACCTCCGGTTTCGGGGAATGTACCGGCATCGATATTAAGATCGTTATTTTCGCAGGCAGTCCCAATAAAACCTGCCGCAAATGCCAGAATCAGTATATGTTTCAATATTTGTTTCATATTTTGATTTTTATAAGTTTCTCATTTCTAATCTTCCCTATTCACTTGCGGAACTTCTATGCCGCTTGGCCATAGTTCCTCATTTTTTACGTCATATTCTTCTTTGCTATTGAAATCTTTCCAATAACGAACAATGTGTGCATCGTTATGATATTTGGAGTAATCCTTGATATCATTGCTGCTTCCTTCATTGAATTTCCAGTAAGCAGCGAGGTGTGCTTCATTTTCCGGATCTTCAATGTCGTACATGTTTTTCCAGATTTCCTGTTGTGTACGTGCTACATCCCAGATACGTGCCTCACAGACATTACCGTTAAGTTGACGGTCGATAAGCCAGCGGTCATTATAAGAACGTCCTATGTAGAAAAGCCAGTCACCATCGCTTGCACCGGGAAAACTTTCCTGTTTGCGGTTGGCAAGTTTTATTTCGGAGAATTCGCTGTTGCCATAGTTAGTGCTTCGGCTTTGTTCTTTTCCATTGACGTAGAAAATAATTGTTTTGGTGGCAATGTCGTACGTTAGTGCGAGATGGTACCATTCATTTTCTTTCAGTAATTTGGCTTTGTTGGCTTCGGGGAACTTTCCTGCCGGAGTCTGTATCTGCAACTGTTGACGTGGGAAGCCTGCATCGCCTGCCCGGAAACAGAAATATTGCTCGATGCCCATCAGACTGGAAATGTCTGTATTGGCTTCGTCGAAATTGGATATACGGGTGATTATTTCAAAGGTGACAGCCTTCAAATTGTTCAGATGAGCAGCATTGCCGGCAGGCTCTGTTCCCCATTTGGGTACATAGAATCCGGGAACTTCGACGTAGCAATAGCGTAAGTCAACAGCGGTAGTGATGGCGCTGGAGCGTTTCACTATATACCAGTAGGTGGTTGAGCCATCCAATAGGCCTACACCTTGTGCGGAATTAAGAGACACTGGGCAGAGATATGCTTTATCAATCTCCAATTCTGTCAGGTTTTCAAAATAAATATGTAACGGAGCTGAATTGATTTTGCCTGCGCGTATTGTCATTTCGTTGCTCTCCAATCGGTAATGTTTGGCCGGCAATATATCATAGCTGGTATTATTGCGTGAGTTGTAGGCTTCTACTTGTGAAGGGTCAACTGTTACGTTGACCGTAACATCAGTACCAGCAGGATATGCCAGCCGGGCTGTGAAGCTCTTTTCGCGCTGAATAATCGTTTTGTTGAATGTCATAGTCTCCGATGTTTTGCTTTCGGCTACACTTAAATAGACACCGTTGTCGAAAGGAGCACTTTTACTATAATCGGCATTGTCGCAAGCAGTGACAGCAAGTAACAACATGAAAATTGCGAATCGTATTTTTTGCTTTTTCATCTTAGATTCCTCCTGTGTTTATTTTAAAGGTGAAGGGTTTAAAGTCTGTATGGCACCACGTGTCTCCTTATAAGTGATGTTAGCGTGCGAATAGTCTGCAGCGACATTCTGTATCATTAAGCCGCCGATAGGCCCGCAATCTATTACCTGTATGGCGAAGAAAGGCACTTGTGAGACAAGCCCGTCATTATTGTCCGTAGTCATTAGCTCCGGATCGCCGGTAATGAGCAGCTTGTCTGAGGGAATACCTGCATAATAGATAGCTTCATTAATCAGAAGACGTAACTGGCTGGCATTTTTAGAGGACGTAGTATTGAGTACGTAGCGGGTGAATACATCCCGGTTCGCTTCGGGAATAAAAAGTGGATTACTTTCCAGAAAAAAGATTTTCCCATTTTTTGCTAACGGTGTAATCTTGTCAAGCAGTAACTGACGCATCTCAGTTATACTTGCATTGACTGCTGCGTTATTACCAAGTCCGATGTCACCGGTGTAGGAGATTGAAGCTCCGTCAAGCCCATTGTCGGTAATGGCGGATACCATTTGCTCTAAAGCGGGAGCCAGAAGTGTTTTGATTTCTTGTCCCGAACTTTCTGCGTTCTCTTTGATACTGGTCAGATTGAAACTAAAAAGAACCTTTGTTGCAAAATTAGTCTGCAATACAGGAATGTCTTCCAGATCGGCTGAATTAAGTGTTGCCGCATTTTCCAGAATGACGGCATCAATGCTATCCGGCATCGAACGAAGAAAGTCTTTTTCTCCGTCTCCGCTATGTCCATTGTCGAAGCGTACACATACGGCATAGTGTTTGCGACTTTTATAGTTGCGAACAGCTTGTGTGTAGCGGGCATATAGTTCAGGGTTCTGACCATCGGGGGTAGTTACTCCGTAATCCACCTGTTCCGTTTCGGTCCAATCGTCACACGATGTCCACAGACAGCCTGCACCAATCGTGAGAGTAACGACAGTTAGGAAACTGAATATAAGGTTTTTATTTTTCATATTATCTTAGTTTTTAAAGATTCTTACTTGTTTGCTTTACGATCCCACCATACATGGGTACCACCGGTATCTCCCCCCTGATTATTACTACTTTCCTTTATCAATACATTAATGGCATTGTTAAGGTGGAAAGAATTCTGGGTGTATTCTTCGTTGGGATACATGAGTCGGCGCATGCCGGCTTCGGTACTAACATTGCGGCCTTTGTTCACGACAACAGGCAATAATTTGGGATATCCGGTACGCCTGTGTTCACTCCATGATTCAATGCCGTTGGGGAAAAGTGCAATCCACTTTTGGGTAATGATACGTTCCAAATTCTCTTCGAATGCCTGTTCTCCCATTTCATTCCATTTTACTGTAATGTTGGCGGGGCTACCTGTGCTATACGAACCTAGCGGGTCAGTATAGCCACTTGGAGAGGCTATTGAATTCAGGTAGTCTTCCGCTCCGCTGGCTCCATGTTCTTCAAAAGAAAGCTTAACCCCTGTTTCGTAGAAATCTTTGGCTTCACCGCCCATATTCCATTTGCGTAATGCTCCTTCGGCTCGCAGGAATGCTACTTCGGAGGCAGTCATCCATACATAAGGATCGCTGGCGGTCATCAAACGATTGGAGTACGATGTTATCATGTCGTCATCAGAAAATGGTGAATTTATGCCGATACGCATGCCGTAATAACCTTCCTGGTCGTTATTCTTCACCTTGGTAAAATATTTATCCCGACGTGGGTCTGCATAACCATTCATGTAACAGATGATATCGGCTCCTACACGATAGTCTTTCCAATCGTTGAAGCAGAGTGCTGAGCGATTTTCTGCTACATGGAATAAGGCATTGTCGTCGTTCTTTTCGATCACTCCTGCCGTTACGGCTTTCTCGGCAATGCTTTGGGCTTCGGCAGCCATATCGGTGTAGCATAGGCGCATAGCCATGCGTAGTTGTAGTGAATGGAGAAAAAGGCGCCATTGTTGTAGTTTTCCGTAGTAGACATCATCCAGCTTTTCAAATCCGCTATTGCCTTCTGTCATGTTGTCTTCAAGTGCCTGATCGGCTTCTTCAAGTTCTTGAAACATACGCATGTAGACATCTTTCTGTGAATCGTAAGCCGCATTCAGTCCATCGCTTTCAGAACCTTCTCCGGATACTAACACTTTGCTATAGGGGATAGGGCCGTAAATGTCCGTCACGCGTTGCATGATAGTTACTCGTAGCAGTTTGGCTAATGCAAGGGCTACAGGGGCATCTTCATGTTGTAAAACTGCATAATATTTAGGATATGTTTCTGATATAACATCTGTAAATGGTGCCTTCAACCAGTCGGTTTTAGGATTATAGGTAGAGTATTTCTCCAGCCATCCGGTACGTGTTTCACCGAAATATCCTGCATAAGAACCACCACACATGGCTTCCATGAATTGGTAAAGATGCTCTTGTGCAGGTATTACTAAGCCTTGCAGGCCTCTGATAGTGGAGCCGAGGTCGTAGTTTTCACGGCCGATTTCTTCGCTGTCCACTTCGTATTTATTACGGTTCATGTCCGTATCCATGCAACTTCCCAAAGGTAGAAGCAGGCAGGCTGAACATGCTGCTATCAGCATATATCGCAGGTTTTTCATAAATTTCATGGTTTTAGAAGTTAAACTTAACATTAAACCCGATGTTGCGGGTGCTCGGCATCATGAAGTAATCTATCCCTTGATAATAGTTGCTGGTAGTAGCGACTGATTCGGGATCGAAAGGTGCTTTGCAATAAATCATCCAGAGATTACGTCCTACCAAAGACACGTTGATATCACATATGTTTTTCAACCAACGGCGGGGAATAGTATATCCGATATGTGCTTCTTGCAGGCGAATATTAGTCGCGCTGTAAGTATAGTATTGCGGGAGTCCGCTGGAACTACCAATTGTCTCGTACCATTGCTGGGCATTGATCATAGTGCGTCCGTTGATAACTACACCACCTGCGTCGCGGGCTTTTGCACTGGCTTCAGATACTCCGTATTGGTCGAGAGCTGCTTGCGTGGCAGAATAAACGATACCTCCCAACCGGCAGGAAAGCAGGAAGCCGGCAGAAACACCTTTGTATGTGAACTCGTTACTGAAAGCAAAGTTGGCTTTAGGTAACACGCTTCCCAATTTGATCGGTTCTACGTTGGCATCTTTGGCCAAAGCACCATTGGCGTCCATCTCAATATAACCTTTGTCATTACGTACAAGGTCGGCTTTAGAGTAGAGGTCGCCCAAAGTTCCGCCTTCTTTCAAGATGAAACGTGAATAGCCCAAGCCATTCATTTCAAGTTCGGGTATATTGAGTATCTTGCCTGTCTCGGGGTGATGGAAGTCTTTTACTAATTCAATAATCTTGTTTTTATTCCATGAGAAAGTAAAATTGCTATTCCAGCCAAATTCATTCCAGCGGTGTCCGTAGCTCAACATTCCTTCCATACCCATATTGCGAACGTAACCTGTTTGAACGTAGAATTTGGAGTATCCGAAGGAAGCGGATATTTTGGGGTCGAAGGTTTGGTTATAAGTATTGGCATAGTAGAATGAAGCACTTAGGCGAAGGTCTTTGAAGAAAGTGGCGTCTAAGCCGGCTTCCCATGAATCCGTACGTTCCGGATAAAGCTTACCGATAGGATAATGTGTTTTGGGTAGCCATCCTAATATCGTGGTATCATATTTATAAGTTGGGATAGTCAGGAATCGAGGGTAGGGCATACCTACGGAACTGAATGATCCGCGTACTTTCAAATAATCAATCCATTCGGGGAGCTTGACCATTTCGCTGATCACGCCGGAAAGTCCGACGGAGGGATAGAAGAAAGAGGTTTGTGACGAACCCAGTAATTGTGAAGCCCAGTCGTTACGTCCTGTTAAAGTAAGATAGAGCATACTCTTCCATCCCACTTCCGCACTTGCAAATATGGATTGGGTCATTTCTTCCCATCCTTCTTGTGTGGCGCGTTTCTTTGTGTTATCAAGGTCGAATACGTTGAATACATTAGGTATTCCTTTTTCCTGTATCGGACCGTTGTAGCCTAGCATATCATAGCTGTTGTCGCTTAATGATGTACCAATATTGGCTACGATAGTGAAGTCGCCCACTCTCTTGTTAATATTTACAAGAAAGTCAGCGTACGTCTGGCTGTTTCCACTCTTTTCTATGCCGTAGTATCCTTGTTCGCTACCTTCGGTAAGTGTAGTGATGGTACTTGCATAGTATTTTTGCTCATACGTGTTGTTTGAATTATCTATGCGGATGCGTCCTGATAAACTTAGCCAGTCGAGTACGTCGTAAGTTAATCCTGCAGAGAGCATATAACGTTTTTTACTGTTTTCACGTAGATTACGATAGGCTATCCAATAAGGATTCTGCATGCGGAGGTCACCTTCGCCCGATGGCCAGAACTGTTCGTTGATTTTGCGAGCTTCGTTGTAGCGTTCAAAGACCTTGACTGTAGAGAAATTATCACCACGCGGATAAAGGTAAGCAGGAACTAAAGGATTGGAATACTGTCCCTGATTAGTCATATTACGGTCGTTTTGCAGGATGTAGCTGGCTCCTACGTCTAGTTTCATCTTGTCATTGAGGAAACTTGTAGTGTTGCGGAAAGTAAAATTATATCTGTTATACCTATTGTTGGGAATCATTCCGTCGGAGTTCAGCGCAGCGGCAGAGAAGAAAGTCTGGTTCTTTTCCGTACCGGTGGATAAAGTGACTGAATTGTTGTAAACAGCTCCTGTTTTTAGAAAGTCGTTGGGGTCGTAGCCAGGACTGTTTCCCATCTTCGGTCCCCAGCTCCATACGGTGGAACCGTCAGATTTACCGTTACTTCCTGTCCCGTAACGGTTTTGAAACTTAGGCATTACGAATGGTTTCAACCAGTCGATGCCGGTAGAAACACTGGCCTGTAATTTCCCTATTTTCCCTTTTTTTGTAGTGACAATAATAGCTCCATTTGCAGCATTGCTACCATAAAGGGCGGCTGCGGCTGCTCCCGTAAGAACGGACAGACTTTCGATGTCATCCGGATTGAGGTCGGCAATACTTTCCGTCTCTCCTTTTGAACCAAATTCTGTGCTGCCACCACCTCCGAAGTTATACATAGGTATACCGTCGATTACATAAAGTGCATTATTACTCTTTTCGATGGATTTTGTACCGCGCATCACTACTTTGCTGGCACCGCCGACACCGGAAGAACTGCTATTGATAATGACACCTGCTACCTTGCCACTCAAGCTGTTGACGAAGTTGGCGTCTTTGATTGTAGTCAATTGATCGCTCTTGACTTGTTGTACATTGTAACTTAACGCTTTTTGTTCGCGTTTGATACCTAAAGCGGTGACTACCACTTCGTTCAGTTGTTTAGTATCACTTGCCAATCTTATTTCGTAGATATTCTTATCTGTTATTTTTACAGTTTGAGGTGTATATCCCACGTAAGTGAAGCTTAATGTGCTGCCTTGAGGAGCCATTATATTGAAATTACCATCAATGTCGGTGATTGCACCTTCAGAGCTTCCTTCTACTTTAATATTCACTCCGATCAGTGGCTCATTATTTTCATCGATTACTATTCCACTTACTTTTTTTGTAGGAGTTTCTTTAAGTTTCTTGTCGGGAATAATCATGATATACTTATCTTTGAACTGATAAGTAAATCCACTTCCCCGAAGGATTTGCGAAAGGGCATATTCAAGTGTCGCTGCTTTTAGGTCAAGATTTAAAACAGGCTTGTTTTTCAGTTGCGAATCATTGTATCCGACAGAATAATCGGATTGTTTTTCTATTTCCTTAAGTGCCTCGATAACAGATATATTTTTCTTCTGAATCGTGATCTTGGCACTATTTTGTGCAAAGGAGGGTGTTTGCATCATCAACAAACAGAAAAAAAGTAAAAAACTTCTTCCCTTTGCGGTTTGATCTACTATAAATTCATAAATTTGTAGCATTTTCTTAGTATTAGGTTATTAACTAAATTATTTCACGGTAATTGAATAGAGTAAAACTCTAATATTGAGAATCTTGATTTCATATCCGGGATAGAGTTAGGGCTCCGTTCCGGATACTTTTTTGCATGAATCTTTAGTGGTTAAAAAGGTTATTATATTGTTGTTTTTTTACTGTTTTTCTTTTGGGATGATACCCATTACTTTGGGATTAAGTAGCAGCGGTCTCCTTTTATCTTATAGTTCATTTGACCTACTACATTTACTATCACATCCATTACCTCAGATAGTGGTGCCTGGTCTTTAAACCGGAAACTGTATCTGTCGTCTTTCAGCGTTTTGAGCTGATACTCGAATGTATAAGGATATTTACGTTCAAGGATTGTGATGATATCTTTGACGGACATTTCTCTGAACACAAGTTCTCCACGTTGCCAGGCGGTAACTTCTTTCATATCCGGATGGTCCAGGCTATGGTAATGAGTATTTTTGTTATAAGCCAGCTGCTCATTCGGTTTTAGAATCACCTGCGATTTTAAATCATTGTATTCTACCAATACGCTTCCTGAAATCAATGTGGCTGCCAACACCGGATTTTCCGGATAAGCCGAAACGTTGAACTCCGTACCCAACGCCGTCACCTGAAAATCATTGGACTTGACGATGAACGGATGTTTTTTATCCGGTTTAACTTTAAAGTTGGCTTCACCAATCAAAAATACACTACGATCTTTACCGGTAAAGTTTTGCGGATATAAAAGTGTACTTTGTGAGTTCAGTTGTACCTGAGTTCCATCGGGTAGAGTGAGAGTCCTAATTTCAGCAGTAGGAATATATTGTTGAATAAGGTTTTCTTCTGCATCTTTACCGATTGTAGAAAGGTAAACGGAAGAAGCCGCTACTATAAATAAAACTGCAGCGACAGTCTGCCATATATGAATCGGTCGGATTGTTCTTTTTCGTTGTATGGGAGGTATTCCGGCATTCTTTTTCAAAAGTTCATAAGCCTCCTGCATGTCGGTTGCAGTTCTCTGTTTATGAGCCTCATCCCATAATTTTTGTAATGCTTCGTCTTTTTCGGAAGTATGCTCTTCATCTACCAGCCACTTGTAGAAATCTTGCTGGGTCGATTCCGGATAGTCGTTTCCGGTGAATAATGTTATTATTTTCTGAAAGTAATTCTTCATATTGAGGTATTAATATTATAACTGTTATATTAATACTTCAATTAACTAAGGCAGCTTACTTAAGGGAACAGCAAAAAAAATGCAAAAAAGATGATTTTTTTCATTTCAAGCAGAGTTAAGTAGATGTGATGTTCCACTGTTCGTTTCGAAATATTTAGTTTCTCGGCTATCTCAAGATTGCTCATATGCTTGAAACGACTCATTTCGAAAATCATTCTGCGTTGCTCCGGAAGGCGTTCGAGAACTAATTTGATGATTAGTTGAGCCTCTTTATAATAGATGGGATTGAGTGTATCTTCTGATTGGAAAAGTTCGTCGATGAGAGACTTTTCTATAATTTTCTCCTGATAAGCCAATTCTACTTTTTTGTGTTTGATAAAATTGAGAGTTGTACTTTTAGTAAGGGTATAGATATAAGGAGTCGGATTAGGAACTTCCGTCCATAATTCAGGCTTAGTCCATAGTTTAGTGAAAACATCTTGGGTAATATCCTTTGCGTCTTCTTCGGATTTAAGCAGCATTAGGGCGAAATATTTCACTACCGAATAATATTTCGTGAATATTGTTTCGAATTGTTGCGCTAAAAGTCTTTCGTCTTGGTTTGGGGTCATCGGGTTAACAGATTATTGAAATCGAAAGACAAATGTAAACAAATTAAATTAAGATACGAAGAAAAAAGGAATAGTTTATAAAAAAGAAAAAAGATAGTGACACCATCCGGTCCGGATAGTGTCACTATATGAGTGGGATGCTGACACTATCGCAACAGGATAGTGTCACTATCTTAAAGTTAGTTTTTACCAGTTTCTTTTCACTGTACGGTAGCCATAACCGATGATTACCAGGAAGCAAGTGAGCGGCAAAATGAATGATACATTGACAGCCGGCATGGAAGCTATTTCTTTCATGTCAATAATACTTGCTTGCAACGGAGGGAGCACGGAACCTCCCAAAATAGCCATAATCAGACCGGCTGCTCCGAACTTGGCATCGTCTCCCATACCTTTCAGTGCAATTCCGTAAATGGTAGGGAACATCAAAGACATACAGGCAGAAACTGCTACCAGACAATATAGTCCGAAGATATTCTGAAGGAAGATCGTTCCTAATGTGAAAATGCCTCCGAAGATGGCAAGGATCATGAGCAACTTTCCTGCATTGAGATAGCGCAGAATGAAAGTACAGATAAAGCGGCTGATACAGAAAATAACCATCGCTACGATATTGTATTGCTGGGACAGTACTTCCGCACTTTTTTCATCCATGCCATATTCCGGCGACATAAACAGGCGTGTACCATACTGAATGATAAAGGTCCAGCACATAATCTGAACACCCACATAGAAGAATTGTGCTATTACACCTTCCCGATAGCGTGTCTGGGTGAAAATACGTTTTAGCGTGGGAAAGAAATCTATTTTGTGATTCTGATCTCCATTCTTGGGCATTTTTACAAATCGTATCAGAAGCAGCATCGCCAGAATAACGAGTCCGATAATGAGATAAGGAGCTATCAGCACGGCAAGATCGCTTTCCTTGATGGCCTGAAACTCACTGTCGTTCAGTAAAGCGCGTTCATCAGTGCCCATCGGGTGCAGTTTAGCCTGAATAAATTGCATCGCTACGTACATTCCGAGCAGCGATCCCATCGGATTGAAAGACTGGGCAAGGTTCAGACGTCTTGTAGCTGTCTCTTCCGTTCCCATAGAAAGTATATAGGGGTTGCAACTGGTTTCCAGGAAGGAGAGTCCGCAGGTCAGAATAAAGTAAGCGATCAGAAACGGGTAATACTCTCCTGTCATCTTGGCGGGAAAGAATAAGAAGGCTCCGAAAGCATACAGGCCGAGTCCTAACAATACTCCGGCTTTATAGGAGAATTTGCGGATGAACATGGCGGCAGGGAAAGCCATGGCAAAATATCCACCGTAGAAGGCTACCTGAACCAGTGCCCCGTCGGTAGCACTCATCCGGAAAATTTTGGAGAATGCCTTTACCATCGGGTTGGTAATATCGTTCGCAAATCCCCACAGTGCAAAGCAGGAGGTAATAAGTATGAATGGAATAAGATAGCTGACGCCATCCTTTGAGATAATAGACTGCTTAGTGTGTTTCATGGTAATTTCTTGTTATTTTAGGTATTATATAAATGGAACATTCTCTCCATGGGGATCCATTTCTCAGCGGAACTCATTCCCGGAGCGGCCTGCTGGAGGATGGACATGTATTCTTCCCATTCTTGTTGCCGGGGGAGAGTGTTCAGACGTGCCATGGCTGTGTCCCAGTCAAAGTCGACGGGTGTTTCGACGATCATGAACAGACGGGTACCGAGAATGTAGATTTCCATCTCAAGGATACCTACTTCACGGATTCCTGCAAGGATTTCGGGCCATACTTCTGCCTGACTGTGTCTTTTCCGATACTCAGCTATTAACTCCGGTGAATCCCGTAGATCAAGAGTCTGGCAATATCGCTTGACAGGGACGTTGTAGGTTTTTACTTGATAGCCAGTTTGAGGTGTTTCCATATCTTTCTTATTTTTCAGGGTAATATACTTGTGGTGTAACACTGTGGCTTACTACTTCTCTGATTTCCCGGAGGCTGGATATTTCTCCTTTCGCCATTGCCTGAGTCAGGATATTCCCCATTGCTGTGGCTTCTACCGGTCCGGCATAAACAGGGATGCCGAGTGCGTTGGCAGTAAGTTGGTTGAGCAGTTTATTTTGTGAGCCTCCTCCGATAATGTTTAGCCGGTGAATCGGAGAGGGGAGGCAACGATTGAGCTGTGCTACCGCCTCGCGATATTTGAAGGCCAGTGACTGTAGTACGCATTTCACCATTTCTGCCTTGTTTCCGGGAACTTTAAGTGAATGATTCCGGCAGTAGTTCAGAAGGGCTGTTTCCATATTTTCGGGGTTCATGAACTCTGCATCGTCCACAGGAATAATCGTGTCAATTTCTGCGTCCGCAGCTTGCGGAAGAATCGTATCATAACTTTGTTCTTCGCCACGTAGCTTCCATTCGCTCATCAAGCGTTGCAGAATCCACAGTCCGGTAATGTTTTGCAGGAATCGGATGTGACCACCTACGCCTCCTTCATTGGTAAATTGAGCCAATCTCGCTTCTTCCGTCAATATGGGTTCATCCACTTCGACTCCCAACAATGACCAGGTGCCGGAACTGAGAAAGGCTACTTGACCTTCGGTTGCCGGAACGGCAGCAACGGCACTGGCTGTGTCATGCGAGCCGACAGCGATAATGTCGACAGGACCTAATCCTGTTTCACGGCCTATCTCTTCTTTAAGTGTTCCTCTGACAGTTCCCGGCAGAATAATTTCTCCGAATAAGTGTTCGGGGAGTCCCAAAGCACGGATGGTATCCATCGACCAGTTTCGTTGGCGTGCATCGAGCAGTTCGGAGGTGGAAGCTATGCAATATTCATTATTGGCTACTCCCGTCAGGTAATAGCTGAAGAGGTCGGGCATAAAGAGAAGCCGCTGTGCAACTTCTAGCAGTACGTCCTGATTCTGTTGCATGCTGTAAAGCTGAAACAGTGTATTGATAGGCATTACTTGTATGCCTGTGCAGGCGTAATGCTTTTGTGCATCCAGTATTTGAAATACCTTGTCCGGCATTCCGTCTGTTCGAGCATCCCGATAGCAGACGGGGTTGCCCAGTAAATTTCCTTTTTTGTCAATCAGGCCGAAGTCTACTCCCCAGGTATCTATGCCGATTCCTTTGACATGATATCCTTTTTGTGCAGCAAGTTTCAGTCCGGTTTTCATATCTTCGAACAGGGCGGGAAAGTCCCAGTAAACATGATTCCCGAGTTTAACCTGCCGGTTGGTAAAGCGGTGTATTTCTTCTAATTCCAGCTTTCCCTGGAGAAGGGAGCCGGCGATGACCCGACCGCTTCCTCCTCCAAAGTCTACTGCCAAATATGTGTTTCTTGTGGTATCTTTCATGGTATTCCCGGATACTTATTTGGTTTTCTTTCCTAATACGTATATTTCCAGGTCTTCTATTTCTTCCGGTGTCAGTACGGAGTAATCGCCGCCGGACTGAACTATGATGCGGCAAGCCATTTCGAAGAAGGTAGCCCGTTCGTAAACTTGGTCGAAGTCTTTTCCGCATACTACTTGTCCGTGATTGGTCAGTAAGACGGAATTATGCTTCAGCATTGCTTCTACTACCGCTTTGGCCAATTCGGGAGATCCCGGCCGATAGTAAGGAATTACGGGAATTTCCGACCCGACATGACAAGGTATTTCTGCCGTTACGTTGAAATTTGTCGGTTTGTTTTTCATGCAAGAGATGGCAGTGGCATATTCCGACTGGAAATGGAGTACTACATTTACATCCGGCCGTTCGCGGAGAACGCCAAGATGGAATGTACTTTCCATAGATGGTTTTACGCCATTCGTCGGTGTACCGCTGGCTATATTACAGATAGAAACTTTTTCTTTGGCAAGGGTAGGGACCCATGAACCTGTACCCGAAATCAGTGCTTCTTCTCCGATTCTCCAGGAAAGATTACCGCTGCTGCAAAGCATTAATTTTGCGTCTCCATAGCGGTGTGCCTGTGCCAGAAACAGTTCGATGTGTTCGTCAGTTATCATAGTGTTTTTATTTAAGCCGTCATATAGTGGAAGCTTGTGTTTGAAGACAGCTTCCACTATGATACGGCAAAGTTAAATTATTAAATCAAATAGGACGAAAGATTCTTGTTTATTTATAGATAGGACCGTAAGTTGTACAAGCTCTGTAATCTGCTCCTTCTTTGTCCATACCGAATGCGTTCCATGCAGTCGGACGGAAAATTTCGTTTTCATCTACATTGTGCATGCAAACAGGGATGCGAAGCATAGAGGCAAGCGTAATCAGGTCTTGTCCGATGTGACCGTAGCTGATGGCTCCGTGGTTAGCGCCCCAGTTGTTCATTACAGAATATACATCTTTGAAAGCGGATTTATCACACAGACGAGGAACGAACCACGTAGTCGGCCATGTCGGGTCGGTACGCATATTCAGTTTCTGATGGATTTCCGGATCAATCTCAACGGTCCATCCTTCTGCGATTTGCAGGACAGGGCCCAAGCCTTTGATCAGGTTCAGACGCATCATAGTAACAGGCATTCCACCTTTTGAAAGAAAGTTGGACGAGAAGCCGCCGCCACGGAAGTAATCGCGGTCTGCCGGATACCAGGTCGTTGCTTTGAGGCAGTTTTCCACGTCTGCATCAGTCAGATTCCATGGTTCTTTCATGACAGGATTTCCTTCTGCGTCTAATGACTGGCCGGAACCGTCGAGTGTTGTTGCACCAGAGTTGATCAGGTGGATGATACCGTTGGCTGCCAAGCCGGTCAGTTCTTTACCGGTTACACGTTTCACGGCTTCAGGGCTCCAGTACGTACGTACATCAGAGAATATTTGTGCACGATTGGTCAGCAAGTGTCCGAACAGCATTGCTACACCGTTACAAGCATCGTTTTCGGTAGCCACTACGAATGCTTCACGAATACCGTTCCAGTCGAAAGAAGTGTTGAGCAATGCTTCCGGATAGTCACCGTTAGGATAAAAGTCTGTCCATTGGCGTTGTCCCTGGAAGCCGGCAGCGATAGCATTGTGTCCCAAAGCTTCTTCCTTGAATCCCATTTCTTTCAGTTTCGGGTTTCCGGTCATCAGGTCACGCATGATGATCATCATCTTCACGACAAATTCCCAGTCAGCATCTTTTTGTTCGCGCTTTTTGCGTTTCTCCGGGCGGTTCTTGAAGTCTTCTCCTTCATTTACTTTGCAGTATTTTTCAGTCCATGCCATTGCTTTGGCATATTCTTCGTGGTCATAGATACCTTCTTCCATGCGGCGGATGATTTCCGTCAGGTCAATTGACTCATTGCGCATTCCCAGATATTCCTGGAAGAAGTCGGGGTTGACAATAGAGCCGGCGATACCCATTGATACACTACCCATTGACAGATAAGATTTGCCTCTCATCGTTGCTACTGCCTGTGCGGCACGTGCAAAACGAAGAATTTTTTCCGCTACGTCTTCAGGAATTGTATTATCGTCGAGGTCTTGCACATCGCGTCCGTAAATACCGAATGCAGGGAGTCCTTTTTGTGCGTGTCCTGCCAATACGGCTGCAAGGTATACTGCTCCCGGACGCTCGGTTCCGTTGAAGCCCCAGACAGCTTTCGGGTAATGAGGATTCATATCCATTGTCTCCGCACCATAGCACCAGCAGGAGGTAACAGTGATAGTAGACCCAACGCCTTCTCTTTCGAATTTCTCTGCGCAAGCAGCGCTTTCGGCTACACGTCCGATAGTATTGTCTGCAATAATACATTCTACAGGACTTCCGTCACCGTTCTTCAGATTATTGCTGATTAACTCAGCTACTGCTTTGGCAAGGTTCATTGTCTTTTCTTCAAGGCTTTCACGAACACCGCCCTGGCGACCGTCGATAGTGGGACGAATCCCGATTTTCGGATACTTTTTCATGGTTTCTTAATTTTTTTGTTATTTAGTGGTTAATATCTGTGCTGAACTGTGCTGTAAATACAGCAAAAAAAATCACAGGGACTTTCGGAGTCTTACTTCGGTAGGCAGGTACTTTTGTATCGGGACATTGTTCAGGACAAAGTTTGCCGCTTCATTTCCCATCATCTCCCAATCAATACTCAATGAAGTAATTCCTTCGTCGATCACTTCGTAGGAAGGAATATCATTGTATGCCAACAGACCGAAATCTTTTCCGCATTTCAGTCCTTCCAGTCTTCCTTGTTTCACAACCTTCACTACATCTTGTTGCTTGATGGCTATGTAGACTACTCCTTTGCGTACGGTCAGATTCTCGATATCTTCCTGAATTTCGCATAAAAATCCTTGTTCCTCACAAAAACGGGTAAAATACTCTTTACTGCTTTGGGGATGCTTCAGATTTTTAGAGAATAACAGAACAAGTTGTGGGTAGTGCCGTAGTTTCTCCTTCAGCATGAGTAATGCCTGATAGAAAGCTTCATCAAAATCCTGACAGATATAAGAATACTTTTCTTTCTCGAATTTACCGAAGTCAAGAAGCAATAATTTTGTTGGATGAATCTTATTGAGAACCATACTGAATTTCTCATTATCGAAATTCATCACTATGTATTTATTATATTTTCCGACAGATTCGCGGATAATGGTATTGAAAAGCCGTTCATTATATTGATGAAACAGCAAGTCTACTTTGTAATTAATAGGCAGATGTTTGACGAAACTATTGTAAAGGGCTTCTTTAAAAGGAGTGTACTGGTCGAGCAGGAGCAGGACATTGGTCACCTGACTGGTTACATAATATCCTTTTCCCGGAGTGGAATCGATCAGTCCCCGTTCGCGCAAATCAAGAAAGGCCTTGAAAACGGTATCGCGTGATACTCCATATTCTGCACTTAACTGATTGATGGAAGGCAAAGAATCTCCTTCACGAAATTTTTTCATGGAAATCGCCTGGCTTAATGTATCCGCTAATTGCGTAACTTTGCTGGACTGTTGACCGAATGTTTTCTTTTTATCAGTTCGTCTCATACTGTTATAAGATAAATGACTGTGCTGAGCTATGCTGTTGCAAAGAAAAGAAATTTATTCAGAAGTAGAGAACTGTTTTAATATGTTCTATAGCAGGAAATAAAAAAAATCCCCTTCGGCGAACCGAAGAGGATTTATAGCTTTTTCCAAATGTCTTGTTAGGAACCTGCCGAAATTTATTCAGCAGCAGCTTCTGTTGCAGCAGCTTCTTCAGCCGGAGCTTCAGTTGCTTCTTCTGCAGGTGCTTCAGCAGCAGCTTTTTCAGCAGCTTCAGCAGCTTTCTTTTCAGCGAGTGCTTTTGCTTTCACTTCGTTGATCTTCTTTTCTGCTTCCAGACGTGCTTTAGCTTCAGCTTTCTTTTCTTCGTCTTGCTTAGCTTTCAAAGCAGCCAGACCTGACTGTTTGTTGTTCTTCCAAGCTTCGAATTTAGCTTCTGCTTCTGCTTCTCCGAATGCGCCTTTTGCAACACCGCCAAGAAGATGTTTCTTCATGTAAACACCTTCACGAGAAAGGATATTACGTACAGTGTCACTTGGTTGTGCACCTTTCAGTACCCATGCCAATGCAGCGTCGAAATTCAAATCTACTGTAGCAGGATTGGTGTTCGGGTTGTAAGTACCAATCTTCTCAATAAATTTACCATCACGTGGTGCTCTGCTGTCTGCAATTACAATTGAATAAAACGCGTAACTTTTACGTCCGTGTCTTTGCAATCTGATTCTAGTTGCCATTTTTAATAATTGTTTTTAATTAATGATTTGAATTATGCTACTAACTCGTAATAGCGGGCGCAAAGATACAGCTTTTCTTTTGATTGACAAATATTTCCTTTCTTTTTCTTATGAATACCTCCTCGGATATCGGAACAGGATAGCGAGCAGGGCACAGACTCCCATCGTAAACGGATAATAGAGATTGCCGATAATACTGATAGGAGAGATGTTGGCCAATCCGGCAGCGATCAGCATTTGTGCCCCATAGGGTATGATGCCTTGTATCAGACAGGAGAATGTATCCAGGATACTGGCTGTTTTTCTCCGGTCGAGATGGAATCTCTTTGCAATATCCTTTGCAATCGGCCCTGTGGTGATGATGGCAATCGTATTGTTGGCAGTGCATAGGTTGGCGATACTTACCAGAGCAGCGATACTCAGTTCCGCACCACGCTTGCTGTTGACGTGACGGGTCAGTTTTTTGATGATGAAATCGATACCTCCGTTATAACGGATTGTTTCGAGCATACCGCCTGCCAGTAATGTGATAATAATCAATTCACCCATGCCTGTGATACCCGTACCCATTGCTCCAAACCAATCGAATACGTCAAAACTCCCGGTAGCTATGCCGATGATACCGCTGGTCAGGATACCTATTATTAATACCAGCATCACGTTCATTCCGGCAATGGCTGTTCCCAGTACTATTATATAAGGTATGACTTTTATCCATTCGATAGTCTGTACTTGCGCGGGTGCAGTGATGGATAGTCCTTGAAAAATATAGATTCCCAGTACGATAATCGCTGCCGGAACTACAATCATGGAATTTACCCGAAACTTATCACGCATCACGCATTCCTGAGTTTTGGTTGAGGCAATGGTGGTATCGGATATAAACGACAGGTTATCTCCAAAGAAAGAACCTCCGACAACGACTGCTACCATAAACGGAAGGGCGATCTCTGTCTTTTCGGCCAGACCGACAGCAACCGGAGTAAGGGCTACAATCGTCCCTACACTGGTTCCGATGGATAATGAGATAAAACAGGCGGCAATGAATATCCCGGCCAATAGCAGATTATCAGGGAGGATATGCAGTGTCAGATTGACGGTTGCATCAATAGCTCCCATCTGCTTGGCGCTTTGTGCGAAAGCTCCGGCAAGGATGAATATCCATATCATCAGAAGAATATTCTTGTTGGCGGCTCCTACGGAGAACTGGTAGATTCGCTGGTCGAGCTTCAACCCCCGCGTAATGGCAATTGCGTAACAGGAAGACACGAGGAAAGCCACAGTGATGGGTACTTTATAAAAGTCATTAACAAGAATGGAAGTTACCAGATAAAGGCAGAGAAAGACGAGTAACGGACTCAGTGCCCACCAGCTGCCATGACGTTCTATATGTATTTTTTCTTCAGTCATAAATTGATATTGTGGTATATATTCGAACTGCAAAGATAGTAAGGAAACACATAAGTACGATAAAAGGCTCAAATTTTCATCTTTTCTTTTTCCGTTTTAGCTCTTTCTTTTTCCGCTTCGGAAATTAAATTCCGGTTCTTTTTTCTTCTTTCCGTTACTTTCGTGCCGTTGACAACGTAACTAATGTAGAATAGAATGACAACGACTAATTTTTCATTGTGTATTTTTTGTCTTTGCCTACTCACATCGTGTGGTAAGGGTGAGAAGAAAACAAACGAGCCTGTACGGGTAAAAGTGGCGGAAGCGGAAATGCTGGTTCCTTCTGCCGAGCGTGAATTTTCGTTTATTGCCAAACCATTCAAGGAGACCGAACTCTCTTTTCGGGTGGGCGGACCGATTGACCATTTCGAAGTGTATGCGGGGAATTACTATCATCGGGGAGATATCATAGCTGAAATTGATTCCCGTGATTTTCGTATTCGTAAGGAACGGGCGGAAGCTATTTATCATCAGGCAAAAGCTGAGTTTGAGCGAATCAAAGTGTTGTATGAGAAAAACAACCTGTCTGCCAGTGCCTATGAAAAAGCACGTGCAGACTATACTTCTGCCAAAACTGCTTATGAAACAGCCGTAAATGAACTTGAAGATACGAAACTTATTGCTCCTTTTGACGGATATATAGGGGAAGTCTACATTGAAAAATATCAGGATGTGAAAGCGACTCAGTCTGTCGTTTCTTTTATCGATATCACTCAGTTGAAGATAGAAGCGTATGTTACTCAGGAGATCGCATTTCAAGCGAAGGAAATCAAGGAAGTGGGGATTCGTTTTGATGTTCGTCCCGAAGCAGTATATCCGGCTAAAGTGGTAGAGGTTTCAAAGAGTACGACGCGCAATAATCTTTCTTTCCTGATGACGGCATTGCTGCCCAATAAACAAGGAGAATGGCCGGCCGGTATCTCAGGAAAAATGTTGTTGGACCTTCCTGCTACATCATCTGTTCCTATGGTGACCGTTCCGCAAACGGCTCTTAATCATCGTCCCACTGAAGGAGACTATGTATGGATGGTGGATCAAACGACAGGACAAGTCGTAAAGAGAAAAGTCATTTTAGGCGAATTGCTTCCCAATGGAAAAGTAGAAGTGAAAGACGGATTGCAGGCAGGAGATAAAGTAGCGGTGAGTAAATTACGTTTTCTTTCGGACGGAATGCCTGTAGATATTATTTCTCAGAAAGAAAAAAGGGCGGTTACCGCTCAAAAGTAAGTAGAAGAATATGAAGTTGGTAAAATATTTCTTGCAGAAGAAGTCGGTGACTATTCTGCTGTTGATATTAGTGCTGGGAGGAGGATTGTTTTCTTATATCAAGATGGGGAAACTGGAAGATGCTCCGTTTACTATCAAACAGGCATTGGTGATGACTCCATATCCGGGTGCTTCCCCTTCCGAAGTACAATCTCAGGTGACGGATGTATTGGAGGAATCGATACAGTCATTAGGCGAATTATATTATCTGAAAACTGAAAATCGGGCAGGCTTATCCAAGATCACGGTGTATGTAAAGAAAGAAATCCGGGCGGATGAGATGCAGCAGTTGTGGGATAAACTTCGTCGGAAGGTCAATGATGTACAGTCGAAACTTCCTGCAGGAGCCGGTCCTTCAGTGGTGAATGATGATTTCGGTGATGTGCTGGGTGTCTTCTATGGTCTGACAGGTGAAGGATATTCATATCGGGAACTGGAAAATCAGGCGAAGCTTATCAAGAATGTACTGCTCAGGGTGAAGGATGTGGCAAAAGTGGAGATTTATGGTGTACAGTCCCCAACGATTGACGTCATTCTTAATCCTTCCGTTATGGCACGGAGTGGAATTACGACTACGGATATTTCACGTGCCTTCGATGCACAGAACAGGGTAGTGGATGCCGGAGGAATTGATGCCTGCGTGAACAGGATACGAATTGAATCTACCGGTAATTTTTATTCTCTGGATGACATCCGGAATATGACTATTGTATCACGTACAGGAGAGCATTTCCGGCTGGCTGATATTGCAGAGATTGAGGAGAGTTATCAGACGCCTCCAAGTAATAAAATGCGGATTGACGGGAAACCTGCGGTAGGTATTGCTATTTCTACGATACCCACAGGAAATGTTGTCGATATGGCAGAGGCAGTAAAACAGGAGATTGACCATTTTGCAGAGACCATGCCCGAAGGTTTTGAGTTGCAGACGATTTATGATCAGGGTTATGAATCGGCAGTGGCCAATCAAGGATTTATTCTGAACCTGATCATATCTGTGGTAACGGTAGTGGCTATTCTGTTGTTTTTTATTGGATTTAAGAATGGTATTCTGATTGGCAGCGGATTGGTGTTTTCCATCTTTGCGACCTTGATTGTGATGCTTTCACAAGGAATTGCCTTGCAACGTATGTCACTTGCTGCCATTATCATTGCTATGGGAATGTTGGTAGATAATGCCATTGTGGTCTCCGATTCGGCATTGGTCAATATGCAGCGGGGAATGCGGAAACGGGTAGCCATATTGCGGGCCTGTTCTTCAACTTCGTTGCCCTTATTGGCGGCGACAGTCATTGCGATTCTAACTTTTTTACCTATATATTATTCGCCGCATATTACCGGCGAGTTACTGTCATCCTTAGTTGTAGTTATCGGCGTTTCGCTGATGTTCAGTTGGGTCTTTGCGCTGACGCAGACTCCTTTCTTTATTCAGGAGTTTGTCCGTCGGCCAAGACCCAACGAACTTAAGGCGGCTCTTTTTGCAGGCAAGTATTACGATAAATTTCGTTCTGCATTGAGGTGGGTGATTCGTCACCGATATGCAACGATTGGGTGTATGGTCATTATGCTGGTATTGTCGGCATGGAGTTTCAAGTTCATTCCTAAGGTCTTTGTTCCCGCATTGGATAAGCAGTATTTTACATTGGATATGTGGTTGCCCGAAGGGACACGGATTGAAGAAACAGATAAGATGGTGATGGATATGGCGGAGTATATCCGCGGACAGGAAGAAACGGAAATGGTATCTACTTATATAGGACGGACTCCGCCGCGTTATTACTTGTCAAACGTTTCCTTTGGACCTCAATCCAACTATGCACAAATTTTGATGAAATGCAAAACTTCGAAACTTTCCCGTCAGCTGCATGCCCGTTTGCAGGATTCTGTTTCGTTGAGGTTTCCCGAACCGTTGATTAAAGTAAATAAATTCGAGTTGAGCCCGTTGACGGAAGCGGTGATCGAGGCTCGTTTCCTCGGACCGGACCCTGCTGTACTTGATTCTTTGGTAGGGCAGGCCATTGAGATTATGCGACAAAATCCTAAAGTTTCGGATGCCCGGAACGAATGGGGGAATATGTCGATGGTTATCCGTCCGGTATATGATCCGGTGAAGGCCGGAGCATTAGGGATTACAAAAGCTTCGATGATGGAATCGGTGAAATCGATTAATGATGGTTTGCCTGTCGGTGTCTATCGGGATAATGAGAAAAAAGTTCCCGTTCTTTTGAAATCGGGTAATGTGGATATAACGGACGCCCATTCTTTGGGAGACTTTTCGATATGGAATGGAGAAAGGTCGGCTCCGCTTTCACAGGTAACGGAACGGATAGAGACAACCTGGGAGTTTCCACAGGTGAGAACTTATAACCGTCAGTTGTCAATGGCTGCAATGTGTGGCGTGAAACCGGGGCATACGATGGCGGAAGTACATGGAGAAATCCGGAAAGAAATAGAGAACATCCAGCTTCCCGAAGGATATACTTTCTTTTGGGATGCCCAGTATAAAGATCAGGGTGAGGCGATGCAGGCCATTGCTAAATATTTCCCGTTGGCATTCCTTGCATTAGTGGTTATCCTGGTAGGGCTGTTCGGTAATTTCCGTGAACCGGTCATCATTCTTTGTGTCCTGCCTTTGTCTTTGATAGGTATTGCGGTGGGGATGCTCTTGACCGGCTTTGACTTCGGTTTCTTTCCGATAGCCGGTTGGCTGGGGTTGCTTGGAATGATCATCAAGAATGTGATTGTACTGATTGATGAAATCAATGTGCAGCATCGTAGTGGAATTGATCTGTATACCTCTATTGTTGAGGCTACGGTTTCCCGAACCCGTCCGGTATTGATGGCGGCAACCACTACCATCTTCGGTATGGTCCCGCTATTGTTTGATGTCGCTTTCGGCGGAATGGCTGCGACTATTATTTTCGGACTGACGTTTGCCACGGGATTGACCTTGTTTGTCACGCCTGCATTATATTCAATGTTTTATAAAGTAAAAGGAAAATAAAGATGAAAATAAGGATATATAGCTTGTTGTTATGTGGTTTTGCTTTAGGGTCTTTGTCTGCTTTAGCCCAGCAAAGTCCTCTTCTTGAAAAGTACCGGACTATGGCATTGGATTACAATCACGACTTGAAAGCGGCTGAGAAGAATATAGCTGCCAGTATGGAAGTGGAAAAATCGGCACGGGCAGATTTGAAACCGAAACTTTCCGGAACAGCCAACTTTCAGTATACGGAGAATCCGTTGGAATTGACTCTGGATGTCCCTTCTTTAGGATTATCAAGAACAGTGGAAGGGAAACAACTGAACTATGGTGGTTCTCTTTCCATTCTGCAACCGGTCTATACAGGCGGACGAGTACTGGAATCCATCCGTATGGCACAACATCAGCAATCATTTGCTGCCAATCAGGCAAAGGCATTGAATGATGCTGTTTGCTATCAAACGGATATTCAATACTGGAGTGCCGTAGCCCGGCAGGAGATTGTGACTGTTGCCGAAGATTTTCGTAACTCAATAGCCGCTTTGGTTAAAACAATTAAAGAAAGGGTAGAGGTGGGGCTGGTTGATCCGCAGGATTTACTGATGGCGGAAGTAAAACTGAACGAAGCGGAGTACCAGTTGCTCCAGGCACAAAGTAATTTTGAAACAGGGCGGATGGCATTGAATTCTATGATTGGTGTCCGGCTGGAACATCATACGGAACTGGATTCACAGATACCGGTGGTGGTTGTCGATGATTCTACATGGTTGTCTACCGGTATGGCACGTCCTGAAATTCAGATGGCTTATGACCGGATTCGTATGGCCGAGAGTACGAAAAAGTTGAATGATTCGCAGTTCAAACCTCAGTTTTATGTGGGAATAGACGGGAGTTACTCTTCTCCCGGATATAATTTCAAGAAAGATCTGGATCCCAATTATGCTGTTTATGCAAAAGTCTCAGTACCTATTTTTGAGTGGGGGAAGCGTAAAAGTGAGAAGCGTGCTTCCTCCTTTCGGGTAGGTATGGCAGAGGATAATCTGAATAAAGTGATGGATCAGGTTGAACTGGAAATAGGAGTGGCACGTAAAGCGCTGTCACAAGCAATGGAACGGGTTCGTTTGAGCGAAAATTCACTGGCGAAGGCAGAAGAGAATGAAGCGAAAGCAATAGAACGTTATAATGAAGGAAAAGTGTCAGTGGTGGAAGTGATTGACGCGCAAACCTATCGGCAGACATCGCAGGTGAATTATGTACAAGCCAAAGCTGCGGCACAAGGACACTATTCGGAGTTAATAAAAGCGCTCCACGGATATGATTGTCGATAAAAAGCACTAACTTTGTATGAAAAGAGCCAACTGTATGAATGTAAAGTTGAACACCTTATTGTATATAGCGCTGTTTTCAGGATTGGGTATATTCTCTTTCCTGTTACTGATAAATTATGCAACCTTCTCTGATCGGGTTGCCGATATGCTACATTCAGTCAGTACACTGGGGTTCTTCATACTGGCTTTTAATGTGCTGGGATATACTACCATCAGGCTGAGTTCATGGATTGATAATCAGTATGCGTTGAATCTGCATCGGCGTTGGAAGCTGGTTTCAGTCTATATTATCGTAATGGGGATGTTTCTTTTGCTGAACTACGGTTTAATGGTAACTGCCAAGTTGTTGGCAGGAGCTTCTTATCCGTTTACGTTTCCCAACGGAGGCTGGCGGATTCTTATAACTGTATGGCTGGTAGAGCTCGTCATCCTTGGATTGTTGCTGGCCAATCGTTCCATGCGTAATACGTTAAGATTACAACAGAAAGCGGCTGCCTTGCAAAAAGAGAATAATACGGCACGCTATACAGCTCTACAGAATCAGTTGAATCCTCATTTCTTGTTTAACAGTCTGAATACCTTGATTTCTGAGATTCGCTACAATCCGGCTAATGCGGAATTGTTCACCCAGCATCTTTCGGATGTGTATCGCTATATTCTTCAGTGTCAGAATCAAAGGCTGACAACACTGCGAGAGGAAATGGATTTTCTGAACTCTTATATTTTTCTGCATAGGGTTCGTTTGGGCGATTGCATTCATATTGACAACCGTATTCCGAAGACTTGTATGGAGGCTCAGTTGCCTCCGCTTACTATTCAATTGTTAGCGGAGAATGTAATCAAACATAATGTCATTCATACGGGAAAACCGATGACTATCGAACTTCTTTATATGGAAAAGGAACGGGAACTGATCGTCAGAAACCGGATACAAACTAAAAAAACAGTGGTAACTTCCGGAATGGGACTTAAGAACCTTTCTGCCCGATATATGTTGTTGTGCAACCGTGACATTGTGGTAGAAAATGACCGGAAAGAGTTTACCGTAAAAATACCTTTGCTCTATGAATAAGATAAAAGCAGCCATCATAGAAGATGAAATTCCGGCAGCCCGTCTGCTGAGGGATACGTTATTGTCTCTTCGTCCCGATTGGGAGGTACAGTTATTGCCCGGTAATATTGAAGAGGCAGTAGAGTGGTTCGGGCAGCATCCTCATCCGGATATCCTGTTTCTGGATATTCAGCTAACGGATGGCAATTCTTTTCTTTTTATAGAACAGGCGCATCCGGAGAGTATGATTGTATTTACTACTGCTTATGACGAATATGCTGTGCGTGCTTTCTCAGTGAATAGCATTGACTATCTTTTGAAGCCGATTCATGAAGACCGCCTGATGCAGACCATTCAACGTTTTGAAGGATTGACAAAGAACTACATCCATGATTTCAATCAGGAAAGCCGGATGCTGGAAATATTGCAGCAACTTTCTGCTGCGCATGAGACCTCTGTCTCTGTGCAGAAAAAGTATCGTACTCGTTTCCTTATTTCTAGTGGCGAGAAACTATTCACCTTACAGGTGAGTGATATCGCTTACTTTTATTCGGAAAATAAGCTCACCTTTGCCGTAACCCATAAGAATCGTGAGTATCTCATTGATCTGGCACTAGACCGATTGAGTGAACAACTCGATCCGGATCACTTTTTCCGGACGAATCGTCAGACATTAGTCTGTATTGATGCCATTCAGCGTATTGAATCCTATTTCTTAGGAAAGGCAATCGTTCATGTACAACCACCTTTCAAAGATAAGATAATGATAAGTAAAGACAAGATGGCTTCATTCAGAATGTGGCTGAATTATTAGCTGTTTTGTTATCTTCCAAAAGGGAATTGATTTCCCCTATAGCAATACAATACGTTTTTGCATGATATCTGTCAGTTGCGCCTTCAACTGACGGGCATTGATAGGTTTCGGCATATACCCGTCAAAACCACTTTCCATCACCCGTTGCTCGTCTGAAGCATATGCAAAAGCCGTAATGGCGATAATCGGTACTTTGGCAGAGTACTTGCGGATTTCTTTGGTTGCTTCATATCCATCCAGGACAGGCATATTGATATCCATTAATATAATTTGTGGATTATGCTCCTTGAACATGTTTACAGCTTCCTGACCATCCCAGGCATGAAGCAGATGATAATCATATTTTAGAATAGATTCGAACAACTTATAATTGCTTTCATTATCTTCAGCAATCAAAATTACCAGCTTATCCTTTTCTATGGCAATAGGTTGTATGTCCTTTGGAAGGCTCTTCTTAACAGTCTCTGCTTGCTTGTAAGGCAAAGTGAACCAGAATGTAGAGCCGTTTCCTTCTTCTGATTCTACCCCGATTTTACCTCCCATGTGTTCGACAAGTGTCTGGCAGATTGAGAGTCCTAAACCCGTACCTTGTGCAAATGAATTTAATTTGACGAAACGTCCAAAAATACTTTTTTGCTTATCTTGAGGAATGCCGCAACCTGTATCAGCCACATAGAAATATAATTCATTGTTCTGACGTTTGTATCCAAATCGGATACTACCTTGAATGGTGAATTTTATGGCATTCGTCACCAGGTTAATAATTAACTGAGATAACCTGTTCTTTTCTATATGTGCGAAACATGGTTCTTCAGGAGCTACGAATTCCAGTTTGACAGCATCCGACTTAAGTTTCAGTTGACACATGTTTTCCAGGTCTTTCATTAAATCATTGATTTCAACATTGGAATAGTGCAGGTCCAATGTTCCTGCTTCTATTTTTGATAAATCAAGGATATCACTGATGAGCTGCAATAATAACGTATTATTGTTTTCAATGATACTGACATATTCTTGTTTTTCCTCTTCTTCTTCGGTGGATGCCAATATACCGGAGAAACCGACGATAGCATTTAGAGGAGTACGAATTTCATGACTCATGTTGGCAAGGAAAGCAGACTTCAGCCGATTGGACTCTTCGGCACGGTTTTTGGCATTAATCAGTTCCATCTCCATTTTTTTTCGTTCAGTGATAACGAGTGAGGAGCCAACAAGAGTCAATGGTTTGCCATTCTCATCCCGCGTTTCAACGGCTGCTTGGGCTTCCACCCATTCTATCCTATGAAATCCTTTTTGTGTGCTGACTACGCGATATTCTTCTTTTACTTTTTCCGAATGACCGTCTATTAAGTTCTGATAAGCCTGTTCTACCCGTTTCCGGTCTTCCTTAAATATCTTGGAAAAATAGTGATAGTCGGGTACTGCCAGTTGTTCTTCGGCAACGTCTTTTCCTTGTGTGCTAAGTTCTATCGGTTTGTTGATGTCGCATAAAATTGTTTTACTTCGCAAATCCCATTTCCATGGCACGATATTAGCTACGTCAAGTGACATGGCGAGTTTGTTGTTGATAGTACTTAGCTTTTGTTGTGCCTTATGGAGCTCTGTGCTGTTCAGGCAAAATACATCAATCATATTATTTTGCCGGTTTGCTTTAAGTACTATATCGTAGAAGGTATCTATTTTTTTGAAATAGTAGGGGAATGTTATTACTTTATTTTCTGATAAGGCTATTTGAGTGAAGTGCAGGAAGTCCGGCATTGATTCTGGAAATATTTCACTCGCTTTTTTCCCGACAACTTCTTCTTTGCGGAAAAAGTTTTTCTCAAAATGCGCATTCACATTGCGGTAAATCAGTTCTACGGGAATGCCATTTTTATCAGCAAGCACTTCTTCCTGCATATAGAGAATGGGCATGTTATTAACCAGATTCTTATAATTTGTCATTGCGTCAATTTCTTTTTGCTGTGCTTTTTTGATGCTATTCAGGCTATGGATACGATAAAAGAATACGATTGCCAGTAATATCATAAAAGACAAGGTACCCATAATGAAATATTTGTTCTGTTTCCAGAATCCAAGCGGTTTATTCAGAAAATGTGTGTTTGGAGGACACATGGAAGGAGAGAATCCTTTACGGAGTAATATCGTATAGTTGATAATAGGTGCGCCATCTGATGGCATATAAAAGGGAATTTCTCTAGCCGGCTTTCCTGTAAGTATTTCTGAAATGGTATGAATTAATTGCTGGTTATAGTGTTTTTGGTCATAAGTATAACCACCTATCATGCCACCGTTTTCTTCTGTTATATCAGCCATATTAAGGGTGAAAATTGGAGCTGTAGTTGTTACGATAAGTTTGTGAGCATTGGTAACCAATGAAGTATTACCTGCAAATGTCGTTTTGTAGAACCAGGAAGCAAATAAAATTCCGGTTGTATTCGGATCAACATGATACAATGAATCCAATAATTGGTTCGTTGTCATTTTTTGTGGCGTGATGTACTGGTATTCAATATTAGGATTTATGGTTTTTAACTTTGTCTGTATTTCCTGATTATTGGTCTGATTGACTTCTCGCTCGTCACCGATAAATATGAATTTCTTCATATCAGGGATTATGTGAGAAATCAGTTGGATATTTTCCCGTAAATAAAGGTTTGAATATAAAAGTACCAGATTGTAGGGATCGGCAAGTTGGGAGATCGGAACACGCTCCGCTTGTGTAACTGGCTGTTTGTAGATGTAGGTGTCTTTAGGACCTATAAACTTTTCTTCCGAACAGAGTACAATAGGAATGTCTCCCCAAAGCTCTCTATATTCATCACGTAGTAATAGAGAAGGGTTTCCCAATAATATTAGCAGCCGTGGGCGATGATGCTCGTATTTCTGAGAGATCATATTCTTGAATTCTCCTAAAATCGTATCGTTATCGATCATTAAAGTATTCATATGTTCCGCATATAATGCCAGTTTTGGGTTCTTTTGAACGTACTCCGATACGGTTGAAATCATCCTGTTACTCCAAGGAGAAGATTCTGCATAGGAATTGATGCATAAAATATAGTTTGAAATATCTATGTGGTCTCTTTGTGCTAAAATAGGAGTAATAGATATGAAACATAGAAAAAATGCTAGCACATATTTTTTCATATTCATGAGAGTATGATGTTTGTGTTCGATATATTATTTATTGATTTGATACGGGCAAAAGTACTAAAAACAATCTGAAAAACGATGGCATCCAATTAAAAAATAATAAAGTAGATGTATTGTTCAAGGAATTTCGAATCCGACCTTATGCGGATGTGTAAACCAAAAATATGTAGGTGTACGAAAAAGGATGCACTTGTTTTTATCAATAATTAGCCTATTGTTGTCTGTTTTTATTGATGAATGAAGCTGCAATATTTGCTTGTTAAAAGCAGAATGCGTAAATTGTTGATTATGAATGTTGTATGGGTGACTGTTTTTCCTTTAAAACCAACGGCTCGTTGGTTTTAAAGGAAGGACCCGTTGCACACCGAGGAACGGGCCGTTGGTTTTAAAGGAAAGAATGAGTTTATTATTCAATTGTATGAATAATTCTTTTTGTGTGTGGATTTATTCCTTTCTATACTTCCGGCATTATTTCAATGCTTCTATGACTTTCGGCAACATTGTCCAGATCGTATTCTCATCTTGTGCAGTAAAGAAGTTGCCATCTATCTCAGATTTTTCATCCGTGGCAATTCCGTTTTGAATGGCAGGTTTGGCCAGCGGATGGACAGCGACTTTTTTACCTTTTGTTATACCTGTAAAGTCAAACATCATTGCACCGGCACAGTGTCCGATCATCATCTTTCCTTTTTCTCCGAAAGTCTTGATGACTTCCATCAAGTCCACATTGTATGGCTGGTTTGCATACTGCTGGAATACAGGTACTGCATCTCCACAGGAGAATACAAGTGCATCAAATTCGTCTTCATGCCCTTTTAGATTAGCAATCACATCATCTACTATTAGGACCATTCCTGAATTGGTTTTGATCTCTTTCGTATCCGATACGGCAAATACTTTATAGGAAATGCCATTTTCGAAAAAGGCTTCCAAGTATTGGAATAAACCACAACCATTTACCGGATTCACTGCTAAAACTGCTACTTTCTTTGCCATAATCATAATTATTTAAATGAAACAATAGTTATTTTTAGTAAGTTTATTACTTTTGTGATGCAAATGTATCTACCTTAATTGAAAAATACAAGAACGAACCTCAGAATAAGGTAGTTACATGGAAGTAACTATTGTTGAAACTCAGTATAATACAAAACGTTAAAAAGATGAAAAACTTTCACCCGACAGGGAATTGCCCTGTAAGAGATGTCATAAGCCGCTTGGGAGACAAATGGTCGATGCTGGTACTGATAACTTTGAATGCGAATGGTACGATGCGTTTTAGCGATATTCATAAAACGATAGAGGATATTTCACAGCGGATGCTGACTGTTACTCTTCGTACGCTCGAATCTGACGGTTTGATTGAACGGAAAATATATGCGGAAGTACCTCCCCGTGTAGAGTATTATCTGACAGATACAGGAGGAACTTTGATTCCGCATATTGAAGGATTAGTGGGCTGGGCTTTGGAAAATATGGATACGATTCTGGAGCATAGAAAAAGTAACTGACCGGATTATGAATAAAGTAGTGGATACTGTTCTACAAAGTATTCACTATTTTATTTCATTCCATTTCGGCGGAGTTGTATTTAATAGATTGCGCACGAAGAAGTCGTAGCGTTTATGTTCACCGAAACTTTCTCCCATAGTGTGGTGAGCACCGGGAATAACCACTAACTCAAAATCTTTATTGGCTTTGATCAACGCATTTGCTACCTGCATGGTAGAAGCCGGATCTACGTTATCATCCATTTCACCTACTACCAGCATTAACGGGCGACTGAGTAAGTGAGCATTCTCAACATTCGATCCTTCTTTATATTGTTCACCAACCGGATAACCCAGCCATTGTTCATTCCACCATATCTTATCCATACGATTGTCATGGCAGCCACAGGCAGAATATGCTGCTTTATAAAATTCGGGATGAAACAGTACTGCTGTCATTGATTCCTGTCCACCTGCGGAACAACCATAAATTCCGACACGATCTATGTCCATATAAGGGTACTTTTGGGCAGCGGATTTTATCCAGGCAATATGATCGGGCAATCCGGCATCTTTCAGATTCTTGTAACATACGTTTTCGAAAGTGCGTGAACGGAAAGAAGTTCCCATCCCATCTACCATGACAACAATAAAACCGAGTTCGGCAATACCACTCATAAAGTAGTTATAAGGAATAAAGGTTTTGGGTACGTATTGATTACCCGGTCCTTGATAGATATACTCCAAAACGGGGTATTTTTTGTCAGGATCAAAATTGCTGGGACGAATGATGATTCCCCACATATCCGTTTTTCCGTCACGACCTTTGGCGGTGAATACTTCGGGAGCTTTCCAGCCTTCAGCTTCCAGACGACTGATATCAGCCGTTTCAAGTGGCATGATGACTTTTCCGTTTTTGGCATCCCGGAGTACGGCTACAGGAGCTTTGTCTACCATAGAATATACATCAACTAAATATTGCATATCTTTTGAGAACCATGCATTATGCATTCCTTCTGCCGGAGTGAGACAAGTGAGATTCTTACCGTCGAAGCCGATACGATAATAACGGATCAGGTAGGGATCTTCTTTAGCTTGTACGCCATTTGCCGAGAAATAAATAAGTTGGTTGGTTTCATCTACCCGGAGGATATCACGTACGTACCATTCGCCTTTGGTTATCTGACGAATAGGCTGGGCTGTAGTACGGTCATACATATACAGGTGATTCCAGTTGTCACGTTCACTCATCCATATCATTCGTTTTCCATTTTGTAAATCATGTCGGAAACGACGGGAATAATTAACGTATTTGTCGCTTGTCTCTTCTATTAACGGGCGTACCTTTCCTGTTGCGGCAGAAAATTCCAATACCCGGTAGACCTGATGTCCGCGCTGATTGTATTCGAAAGTGATGGCTTGACTGTCGCTGTTCCATTCGGGGGCCGTAATGTAATATTGTTGAGAGAATAAATCTGTCGATGGAATCACACTGTGTCCTGTTTCCACATCGTATATGCAGGGTATCTTAAACGGAAGTTCATCGCCCGGTTTGGCATACTCTTGTTTGTGGAGTTTGGGTTGAAGCTGATCGCTTGGGGAGGATTCCACATAATATACATAGCGTTTTTCTACCGGACGAATCTTGCAGGAAGCGACTTTTTGCTGTCGGGAGACCAGCGGATATAGGCTGAGTAATAATTTCCCAAAGTACCGTCCAGACTTAGCTGTTTTTCTTTTCCGGTAGCTGTTTCTTTTACATATATATTATGATTCTTAATGAATGCTGTATATTTCTTGTCAGGAGAGGTGACGGGAGCAGCCGTCTTTTCATCATCTGTTTCCATCCAGTGGCGTTGTTTGCGTGGAGTGGGCAGAGCACCTTCATCTGTCAGCTGATTTTTGTCGATGACATACATCCAGCGATGATTGTTGAAAACGAAATGTAGCGTATCCAGTCCGTTGTTGACAGACAGACGATCCAGATAAAGAGAAGTGGCTTCTATTTTGCGTCCCGATGCCTCACTTAAAGCTGCTGCCACGAGTTTGTGGTCAAACAAGTCTTTTCTGTTTTGAGTGTCGGCATCCACTAATACATAGATACGTCCGTCGGGAGTATTTCGTACATACCAGAAATAATGCGTTTTACCAATCCACTCCGGATTGACATTGGAATAGGATACTTTGTTTGCACTGAATTTTTCTCCTGCTGAGTAAGCACGACGGTAATCTTCTATAGTACCTTGTGCGATGGCTATGTTTGTGCAGAAAAGCATGGCTGCTAATAGTAGGTTTTTCATGGCTCGTTAATTAATTTTTGCCAACAAAGTAAACGATAATAATAAGAGAAAACAAGTGCATTGTATTATTTTTCTATTGATTTGGATGATTGTTTGATTCTTTAGTACACCTTTAAATTGGAGAATGACTACTTCCTTGAAATGGAAGTCAGTGGTGTGGTGCGTGAATAGTATTCGGAAATATTTTGTTGTATTATACGGAAGAAGCTGCTCAGGAGTTTTCGGGAACAGTATATGTTCCCGAAGACGTGGAGAAAATACTTCTCTGATATATGTGATGCAGCAAGCTGCTATCAATTTATCCCTTTACGCCCATAAATTTGAAAGGCAACGCTGTTTTAAAATTCTTGGCTGTATTTCCATGATACATTTCTCCATTGGCAATAGACAGTTTGAACACCGGAGCCCCTTCCGATAAATCGAAATCTTTCAGATTTACCCAAAAGGTATTCGGAGTCAGACTTGATTCGAAAAAGTATCTCAGGTTCTTGCTCTCCGAAACGGTTCTCCATTGCGTAGTGGAAATCTCGGGACTTTCGGGAGTGGATATCCCGTAAGGAACAGAAGCATTGCGTACAACACTGAATACACTGGCAACAGCTATTCTTTCATCATCGGTCTCGGGCAATGCGTTGATGTAGAAGCTGGCTCTGGCAAAGCGGTCGGCAGCGCGATTCGTACCGGGCAGAAAGCTCAGTCCTCCTATCGATTTCCAGTATTCGCTAAGTGCCAGTTGCTTGTTGTAAGTAGGAGAGTTGGTCATAACCTTGTATTCCTTACTATGATATACCGTGAGTTTCCCACCGATATATTCAAAAATGGCACAGTCACCTGTAGCATCCGAAATAGATAAATGTAAAGTAGCCAACCGGGAACCGTCTGGCATCATATCCGAAACGACCTGAAAGGTATCTTCGTCAATGTATGCTACGGCTTCTTCTACGGTGGCAAAATTGTCCAGCATATATTGCACCCAGGCTGTAATGGCAAGTCCCGGTTTATTCTTATCTCTTACGGGGTATTCGGTTTCGGGCAACCAAAGCAGATTGGCGACCAATCCTTTCTCATTCATACCGTCCGTACTGGCGATCTCGAAAGCGGAAGTCACTACGCTACCGTATCTGGAAGTCCATTCCAGCGAGTTCTCTCCGGTTTCTCCGTTCCGTTTCATCCCTCTGGGAAACACCCAAAGGTTGCTGTGCATATCTGTTTTCCAGTCCATAGAACGACCGGTTGCTACCATACCATTGCTTCCTGAATAAACGACTCTCGTACACATAATTTCGATTTTTAGTTATAGGTTTATTATTGGTTATTCATCTGTGAGATGCAACCTGTTCGGAATTCTGTCACAGAACTATCAGTCACGATAGTGACAAGTTAACAAGAATATGCCCTTAAAGTTCAGCGTTTGTATTGATAGTGCGAGATTGCTGAGCCGGTTTTTCAAGATATACTTTCGGGAAATTGTTTATCAGGTGAATTTTTATACCTTTGCAAGATACTGATGAAAGGTTCAAAGTTTTAAAATATGGAGATAAAAAAAGTAATTTCGGATAAAAAAGAGTTCTTGGAACTGTTGCTTTTGGCTGATGAACAGGAGAGTATGATCGACCGCTATCTGGAACGTGGCGATATGTTTGTCTTGTATGATAACGGATTGAAAGCGTGCTGTGTCGTAACCCGTGAAGGGGAAGGAATTTATGAAATCAAGAACATAGCTACGATCTCTTTTTTCCAGCGGCAGGGATATGGAAAACGCTTGATTCAATTTTTATTTGATCATTATCGGGGGAAATGCTCAGAATTGCTGGTCGGTACAGGCGATGTACCTTCTACGCTTTCTTTCTACGAACATTGTGGCTTCACCATTTCCCATCGGCTAAAGAATTTCTTTACCGACAATTACGACCATCCTATGTACGAAGACGGCAAGCAACTGGTGGATATGGTATATCTGAAAAAGACATTTTAGTATTTGCTTTGTGATGGAGATGGATATAAACCGGTTGGTGAAAGAGTATGGAAGCTATCAAAAGAGATTTAGGTTATCCGATTGTGTGGATGAAATAATAGAACTGTATGTTTATATTATCAATAGAAGAGCCCGTAATATTGATAGTTTCTTCATCTGAAAAGAGAGGTCTATTATTCTTACATTTATTATTTCCGTTGTTAATAAACGCAGTTTCAGTTTCTAATAAACTTTTTGCACGTTTATTAGAAACGGTATTCGAGTTTATTAAAAACTATTTTTTGAGTTTTGGAAGAAAATATAAAATGAATTAAGCGAAAATATAAACAAAATGGGGCAATAATCATCCGACTATTGCCCCATATCATGGTTGCTCTGATATAAAGAGATATCAGTTTATGTGTGTGTTATGTATCTATTTTTTTAATAAAACTCATTCTTTTTTAGTTTTCTTTCCTCAAAGATACAACATTAAAAGCCGTTTGTCAAGTGTTTCATAAGAAAAGCGGGTTATTCACCAAATAGCTCTGATTTTATTTATAAATCATATACGGTTACAGCTATTTCTTTGGTGATAAGCTCTTCTTTTATGATTTGCTCCATAAGTTCCCACTTGCCACCTGCCAGTCCACAGCCAATACGGGGCATATGTACACTTGCCTTGTGGGCAATTGTAAACAGGGCTACCTCCTTCAAACATTGCCGGACGGCGTCATAACGGATGGGAGGGAGTCCTTTACTGTCTTTATAAATGCCATGTTGTCCTATCATATTGGCGACATATAACTTATTTTCAACATTTACAAACTGTACAGCTCCCAAAGTAAATTCTTCCTGTGATTTGTACCACTGGCGATAGGCTTCTTCCGGCATTTTCCATTTTTTAGAAAGTGCCAGTACAAACCCTTTTCCCCATCCTCCGATATCGTTGCAAATATGAGTAATCACTTTGACACCTGAACCAATCGGTGCTGTGGCATCTCCTTTTATATATAGTATTTCCATCGTTTTATCTTTTTAATCAAAGCAAAGATAGAAAAAAACAGAGATATGGTGAATAATAATGGAAAGTTCTTCTTTGAATGAATATAAAAATGATTATAATTAAATCAATAATGAATAAAATTAAATTCTATATTAATATTATTGATGTGATCGTTTGTTTTTATTCGAATTTATCTCTACTTTTGCATCATAAATGAAGATGATATGAATGAAGTAAAGAAACGGTTACCATTGCAATGTCCATCCTGTGATGCTCCATTGAAAGTAGGACGGTTGTTTTGTGAAGAATGCAATACGGAAGTTTGTGGCAATTTTGAATTGCCTTTACTGGCGCGCCTGTCGGAGAAAGAGCAGCAATTTGTTCTTGATTTTGTAAAGTCAAGCGGCAGTTTGAAAGATATGGCGAAGAACATAGGAGTCAGCTACCCTACAGTTCGAAATATGTTGGACGATATAATAGATAAACTAACTAAAATGGATATGTGATGAAAAACAAAGTAAAATTAATAGTGAATCCGTTTATTCGGATTGCAGGTGGTCAAGCGTTGATATGGGGCTTTCTGGGCTTAATAGTATCTACCTTATTGTGTTGGATATCGGGTTATCATTATCATGGTTTGCTTCATTTTGGACCGGCCCCCAATCCGGCTTGGTGGTGTTATCTGGCGGAACATCTGATTGTGTGGCTGATTCCTGCACTGCTCTTTTATCTGGGAGGTCTTTTTCTGTCTCATTCCCGCATTCGTGTGATAGATGTACTGGGTACTGTTTTGTTTGCTCAGCTGCCGTTGCTTGGAATGAATCTGATCAGCCTGTTGCCGGCCATGCGGATGATGTCACAAATGAACATGAATATGTCTCCCGAAGAAATGCTGGCACAGCCTTATTTTATCCTGGCAATGATTCTTACACTGTTGGGATTGCCGTTTCTGATACTTACTTTGATTTGGATGTTTAATGCCTTGAAAGTGTCTTGTAACTTGAAACAATGGAAGTTATGGACAGTCGCACTTATAGGAATTATTGGTGGTGATGTCTTGTGCCGGTTCCTGATAGGATGGTTGTATTAACGGCTTAAATATAGTGACACTATCCCGTCACGATAGTGTCACTATGTCTCTGTGATAGTGTCACTATAACGAGCGGATAGTGACACTATTTTCAATCATGGTAATTACTACACCATAATTAATTTTACTCATTGAACCAGTCTATCTTCTTGGAGAAATACATTACCATTGCCAAAATGATAAATAGTCCCAAACTGCCTGCTAATAATGCAAAGGTTTCCAGTTGAATCAAAACGAAGATATAAAGGTAGAGTACACTTAATAGTCCGGACATGATCAATGACGGTTTCTTCTTTTTGGTGATTCCCAACATATATCCGCCAACTAATATAATAGTCAGTGCCGCAGATAACAAATAAGCAGGATTAAAGCCGATATGTTCGGAGAAGGAGAGCAGCAGACTATAGAACAGGCAGAGTGCTAAACCTACCAGCAAATACTGTAACGCATGAATACGGGTTTTATTCATGATTTCAGTGAAGAAAATGACACCGAACGTCAGCAGAATAATCAGAATAGCATATTTGGCTGAACGCATGGACTGCTGATACTGCTCTACCGGTATTTTGAAGTTGACGCCGAAACTGGAGTTCTCAATATCCTTGATATTGGTATTGTTGTAATTCATCAGGACCTGCGAATAGTTGCGGTTCAGATTCAGTACCTGCCATTGTGCCGAGAATTCTTTTTCTGTAATCTCGCGGTTGTTGGGCAAGTAGTTTCCTGTAAAACTTGGAGTATTCCAGTTGGCTTTCAAATCAACACGGGTCGTTTTACCCAATGGGATAAAGTTGATGGACTGCGAACCTTTCAGCTTGATTTTAATCTCATAAGGCAGTTTCTTGTTCTTCTTCAGATCGGATAAGTCGGTAATGGCGTGTACTCCCGTAGCGCCTATCCCTCTGTTATCCATTCCCGGTTCAAAGACGTAAACTGAATCTCCCAGCGTGATACTGATCTGCTCACTGATGCCCCGCATATCTGTCAGGTTCAGGCAGATGGCAGCTCTGTCAAATTGCAGTTGTTCCATATCCACCCTGCTTTTTATCAGCTCTTCGGGACTGAATAAACCTTTCAAAGTCAGTTCCGACTGATACACGTTCACTTCATAAATACTTCTTTTGAGTATTTCGGTTTTCAATTGTCCATTGACCAGAAGTTCGTCCGGAAACAAGAAAAGGGCCTTGATTGATACCTTCTTTTCCCCGTTGTTCTCTGTCGTTACCGGATACTGGATATTCAGATAGGGGCCGGTAATGGTTTGGGCAAGGCTCCATTTTTCGCTTACTTCATTAATTGCTTCTTCCTGCGTGCGTCCCCGCTCGGAAATAAGATCTTCGATCATGAACATCGGTATCATCAGAAGAATGATTAATCCTCCGATAATGATGACCTTGATTGTTTTAGAGAAGCGGCGGAGGCATCCCAGCGGTTGTTGTTCCTGCACTTGCTCAGTTGATTTTTCATTGAAACCGTCCATAAGATAATAGTGTTTAGTGAATTATTATGTTGACTTTAGAAAATTCTCCAGGGCTTCAATATGAGATTTGAAGGCTTCTCTGCCTTGCTTTGTGGCCCGGAAAACAGTTCGCGGTTTTCGTCCTACAAAGCCTTTGCTGCATTCGATGTAGCCGAGTTCTTCCAGCGCACGGGTGTGGCTGGCCAGATTGCCGTCTGTCAGTGAGAGTTGTTCTTTCAGAAAATTGAAATCAGCTTCCTCATTGACCATCAGAACAGCCATAATTCCTAGCCGGACCTTACTCTCGAATGCCTTATTTATATTTTGAAATGCTTCTATCATTTATGACTGCTTTCTTTCGTAATGTAAATAGAACAGTATTCCATAGAGGATATGAAATCCACCGAAACCTATCGTCCAGAACAGTAAGGCGTGGCCTTCCCAAAAACTATCTATGACTCCCAGACAGATAAAAGCGTATCCCAACCAAGCTATATTGGCATAGGTAAATTTAGAAACATTGACCAAAGTCAGTCCATAGAATAAAAGCATGACCGAGGATAAAATGTCATAATATCCATGCAGCAGCAGAGAAATACATAAAGCGCCTCCGGTCAGCATCGGAAGTGAAAAATTCCATAATGCCCGATAGGTCAGCTTGCTGAAAAACTTTTGTCGCAGCTTTTTGGACTTGTTGTAAGACAGTATGCCGGCAGTGACGGTGGCAGCTGCCAATACAAGGATGGCCACTATAATCATCAGCTTCAAGGCTGTGATTAATGTTGTGTCCGGGGTAACAAGGCAAGTGGCGATGTATGTACCCGCTAGTGCGTAAACTCCGGCCATGATAGCCGCTAATCCACTGATCGAGATAAACTTGGAGGACTTTTCCATCAACTCTTTTATCTCATTTACTGATTCTAATGCTTTATCTTTATTCATATAAAAAAGTACTTTGTGATGCAAAGTAAAATAAAAGATTTCAGATGAACAAAGATTCTGCTCATTTATTTTGAAAATAAGAGATTAGTGTGGGTGAATGGAACAATTTATAGAGTCGTTTTACATGAAATTAGTCAAACGTTTGACTAATTCGGTAGAAATACATACCTTTGCGCCCGGAAAAGGTAAAAAGTACTTTTATGATAAGAGAAGGAGCAGAGTTTAGAGAACTCATGCTACAGGTTTTCCGTACCCGCATGGCTTTTCGTAGGTCGATGCAGCGGACACTGAGAAAGAACAACGCAGGTATCACATTCGAAATGCTTCAGGTACTGAGCTGTTTATGGCATGAACAAGGCATTAGCCAGCAAATATTGGCTGAACGTATCGCAAAAGACAAAGCATGTCTGACCAATCTGATGAACAATCTGGAGAAGAAAGGGTATGTCCACCGGAAGGAAGATCCGGCAGACCGCCGCAACAAACAGGTTTATCTGACTCCGGAAGGAGAGGAGTTTAAGGAACAGATTCGTCCCATACTGGATCAGGTTTATGTATACGCAGAACAGGTGATTGGCATAGAAAGCATTGAACTCATGTTATCGGAATTAAAGGGAGTATACGATGTTCTTGAAAACGTATAGGGTATATCTGATGGGGCCGCTCTGCCTGATGTTCGCCGGTCAGCCGGCAAAGGCGCAGACGGATTCTTTATTTCTTTCCGTAGACCAGCTTTTCGAACGGGGGGTGCAGCATAGTTTGCAGCTTCAGGCGGATGCGCTCAAAGAAGCCATGGCGCAAGAACGGACACGGACGGCACGCACATCATCACTGCCCGATCTGCAAGTGGGATTGAAAGGAGGTTTTGTGGGACAGCCGGTCGTTTGGGAACGGGGATTGTCCGGCCCGACATATCCGGATATTCCGGACTGGTCACAGAATTACGCCATCGACTTTTCCCAACCACTGTATCAAGGTGGCAAGATTCGGAGGACTATCCATAAGGCAGAGATGGAAAAACAAGTTGCCGAGTTGCAGACATTAACAGACCAGGCGGAAATCAAACTTGGTTTGCTGAACCAATACATGAATCTGTTCAGCCTTTTCAAGCAGCATGAGATATTGATGCGGAACATTGAGGAATCCGAATTACGCCTGCGGGATATTCGCCGGATGAAAAAGGAGGGGGTGATAACGAATAATGATGTATTGCGCAGCGAGATGCAGTTGACGAACGACCGTTTGTCTTTGCAGGAAACGGAAAATAGCATCGTACTCGTGTCGCAGCAGCTGGATATTTTATTGGGACAGGATGAGAACCTGTTACTGAAACCGGATACGACCCTACTGCATCAGGCAGTTGCTCTGGAAGCGTATGACGACTATATCACCCTTGCTTACACAAATGATCCGGCAATGAAATTGCTCAGAAAACAAACGGAACTTGCCCGGAACGAGATCCGGTTGGCTCAGTCGTTGTCTCTTCCCAGCATATCGCTGTATGCCTCAAATACACTGGCACGCCCTGTTTCGCGTACATTGACGGATATGTACAACAATAACTGGAATGTAGGACTGTCGGTTTCTTATCCTTTATCCTCAATCTACAAAAACAGTCATAAAATAAAGGAAAGCAAACTGATGGTGTCTTTGCGTAAGAATGATGAAGAGCAGAAGATGCAGAGAATCCGTATGGATGTGCGCACTGCTTTTCTGCGGCATCAGGAAGCTTTGCAACGGGTAGAAGCCTTACAGTTGTCTGTCCGGCAGGCGCAGGAGAACTATCGTATTATGCAGAACCGTTATCTGAATCAGTTGGCTATTCTGACTGACTTGCTGGATGCCAACTCTGTCCGTTTGAATGTAGAGTTGCAGCTGGTCACTGCCCGCACTCGTGTGATTTATACTTATTATCAACTTCAGAAGGCTTGTGGTCGTCTATAATATATTAGGGTTATGGCAACATTAAAGGAAAAAAAACGGAAACTTAAAAAAATGAGAGCTCGCAACATCATATTAAATATGGTGTGTGTATGTTTGGCTGTCTCCGGGCTCTGGTGGACTATTACTTATTTTTGGCGTTACATTAACTACGAAGTGACCAATGATGCTTTTGTAGACCAATACGTTGCTCCGTTAAATATACGTGCTTCGGGATATATCAAGGATATCCGTTTCAAGGAACATCAATATGTGCGTCAGGGAGATACCTTGTTAGTGCTCGATAACCGTGAATATCAAATTAAAGTGAAGGAAGCCGAAGCAGCTCTGCTGGATGCGCACGGTTTGCAGGATGTTCTTCACTCAGGTATCGAAACTTCCCATACTAATATAGCCGTGCAGGATGCCAATATAGCCGAAGCGAAGGCGAAGCTCTGGCAATTGGAACAGGACTATCATCGCTTTGAACGTTTGCTGAAAGAAGAATCGGTGCCGGAACAACAGTACGAGCAGACCAAAGCCGCGTATGAAGCAGCTGAGGCACGCTATCAGGCATTAGTCGCACAAAAACAGGCTGCTTTGTCGCAATATGCGGAAACGAGTAAAAAGACAACCGGAGTTCAAGCCGGTATCTTGCGTAAAGAAGCGGATTTGGATTTGGCTAAATTGAACTTGTCTTATACGGTACTCACTGCTCCATACGATGGATATATGGGCAGGCGCACCTTAGAACCCGGACAGTATGTCCAGACGGGGCAAACCATCTCTTATCTGGTACGCAACAAGGATAAATGGATTACTGCTAATTATAAGGAAACACAGATTGCCAATATCTATATTGGTCAGCAGGTACGTGTTAAAGTAGATGCGTTGCCCGGGAAGATTTTTAACGGGGAAGTCACTGCTATCTCGGAGGCAACCGGGTCGAAATATTCTCTGGTTCCCACAGACAATTCCGCGGGAAACTTTGTAAAAGTACAACAGCGTATCCCGGTACGGATAGAACTGGAGAATATCTCTTCAGAAGAAATGGCACAATTAAGAGCGGGTATGATGGTTGAAACAGAAGCTTTGCGCAAATGATAACAATGAAAGAGTTGGGAGTACCCGTTCGTTCCTGGGTGCCCGATTGGTTGGGGTTCTGTTGCATTTTCATTGTTATTCTTCCGGTTACCATGCTGAATGGTTCGTATACCGGAAGCATGCTCGAAGTATCGAATACGCTTGGAACCAATTCGGAAGATATAACGATGGGATATTATGCGGCTTCGGCAGGCATGGCCATTGCTTATCCTATTATTCCTAAAGTGCTGGCAGCCGTTTCGGTCAAGTTTCTCTTGCTGATAGACTTGCTCCTGCAGTTCTTTTTGAGTTGGATTTGCGCCCGTTCGCAGAATGCCGATATTCTGATTGCCTGCAGTTTTGCTATCGGCTTTCTGAAAGGTTTTCTGATGTTATGGTTTATTCGTTATGCACAGAAGATTTTCAGTGCGAAGAATATCCGCAGCGAGTTCTATTCTTATTTTTATCCATTAGTGTACGGGGGCGGACAGGCTTCCATGTTGGTCACTGCGCAATTGGCATATCACTATAACTGGAAGTATATGTATTACTTCATGATGCTTTTGATTCTGGTTTCTGTTCTGTTTGTTATCATCTGTTTCCGGCATAACCGCCCGATTAAATCGGTGCCGTTATCCGATTTGCATATTCGGGAGATGTTTATCATTTCGGTAGGGCTGCTGATGCTGATTTACGTCATCAATTATGGGAAAGTTCTGGATTGGATGGCTTCTGCCAAACTTTGTGCTTATATTGTAATTTCTCCTATACTGATCGCATTATTTATCTGGATTCAGCACCATTCGAAGAATCCCTATGTAAGTCTTGCCCCTCTGTTTCAGCCTAAAGCAATCATCGGATATTTCTATATGATGCTTGTTATGTTTTTCAGTACATCCACCACATTATTGACCAATTACCTGAGCATCATCCTGAAAGTAGACAGCACGCATACCTATTCTCTTTATATCTTTTTGCTCCCGGGGTATGTAATCGGAGCTTTTATCTGTTTCTGGTGGTTTCGTTGGCAGCGTTGGCGTTTCCGGTTTCTGATAGCGGGCGGAATGAGTTGTTTTGTTATTTTCTTTGGTGTTCTTTATTTTGGCATTGCGCCGAACAGTACGTATGAAATGTTATATCTGCCCATCTTTTTTCGCGGATTGGGTATGTTGACTTTGATTATAGCCTTTGCCTTGTTTGCCGTAGAAGATTTGAACCCGAAGTTTTTGTTGTCGAATGCTTTCTTTCTGATAATCTTCCGTTCGGTACTGGCACCTATCATGGCTACTTCTTTTTACAGCAATATGCTGTATCGTCTGCAACAGAAATATATATATTCTTTGTCGGAGACTATCACGACTGCCGACCCGCTGGCTGCGTCCCGTTATACTCAATCTCTGAATAATGCGCTTGCACAAGGACATAGATATGATGAAGCGGTACAGATAGCTACCCATTCTCTTTATGGAACTTTGCAGGAGCAGAGTCTGTTGCTTGCACTGAAAGAAATATTAGGTTATCTGTTGGTGATATCGGTCATAATAGCTGTTATCTCGCGTTTCATTCCGTTTCATAAGACGATTCGTGTTACATTTGCCAAGACGGGAGATGATATGGTATAGCATATAAAAATGAGTAAATCATCCCAATTTTTCAATTCTTTTTCCTATATTTGGCTGGTAATCACTGGAGAACAGATTCTCTCCGGAGTAGGACAGATCTAATCTTAAACACGAATTTGAAATAGATGAATTATGATGAACAGGGCTATCCTCGTCTTACTATTCCTCTTGTCGGCACTGCCATTTTCTTTGCAAGCCCAGATGCCGGACAGTATCGTTCGTAAATTATCGGGCTATATTGAAGCAGTGCAGAATTTTGGAGAAATGCTGCCACAGGAAAAAGTCTATTTACATTTCGACAATACCAGTTATTATCAGGGAGACCCTGTTTGGTTTCAGTGTTATGTTGTGACATCTGAACTGAACCGCCCGTCGGATTTGAGTAAAACCCTTTATGTCGAATTGTTGAATCCGGGTGGGGAAGTCATAGCGAAACGTGTATTGCCTGTTAGGAACGGCCGTTGCCACGGTAGTTTCGAATTAACACAATTACCTTTTTATTCCGGTTTTTATGAGGTTCGTGCTTACACGAAATATATGTTGAACTTTGGAGAGGAGGTTATTTTCTCCCGGGTTCTTCCGGTATTTGATAAGCCACGGGCAGCTGGTGATTTTAAAGAAAAGAACATACAGAGATATGCTGTTTATAAATATCCGCAGGTACGGAAAAAAACGGCTAAGGAGAAAAAAGTCAATCTGAAGTTTTTTCCTGAAGGAGGAAATTTGGTCGAAGGCATTCCTTCCCGCGTTGCTTTTGAGGCAACGGATGCCTATGGAAATCCGATCGCACTGTCCGGAACGGTTATCAACCGGGAAAAGAAAGAAATCGCCTCCTTTGCCACTGTACACGAAGGACGTGGCACCTTTGTGTATACTCCTACGAACGGAGAGAATCATAAGGCTGAGGTGGAGTTGAATGGCAAAAAGTACCGTTTTGATTTGCCGGAAGCCCGGTTGCAGGGATATGTCTTGCAAGTTGATAATCTTTCTTCGGAAGACAGTATAGCAGTCAGTGTACAAAAGAATCCGCATACACCGGAGTCTGTCTTAGGCTTAGCTGTGCTTGGTCATGGGAAACTGCTTAATTATTGTCTGTTGAACATCCGGAAAAATACACCTGTCTCTTTCAAACTTGACAAGACGGAATGGAAGGCAGGGGTGGCACAGATCGTATTGTTTGATACAGCAGGACAGATTATTGCCGACCGCCTTATCTTTATGAGAAAACCGGAGCCATTGACAATCAGTGTCCGGAAAAACAAAGAGGATTATCAGCCGTTTGATCGTGTCTTATTGGACTTTTCAGTACGTGACACGGCGGGTAAGCCTGTGTCCGCTCCGATATCAGTATCTGTGCGTGACGGATGGGAAGAAGTGGAAAGCCGGCATTCTATGTTAGCGGACTTATTGTTAATGTCTGAGATTAAAGGCTACGTTCATCGTCCGCTCTATTATTTCGAAGCGGATGATAAAGAGCACAGAACAGCTTTGGATCACTTGTTGTTGGTGCAGGGATGGCGGCGTTATGCATGGAAATACGAGTCGGGGGTGGAACCGTTTGAATTGAAGTACATGCCCGAACAAGGGATTGAAGTGCATGGACAAGTTGTTTCATTTGTTAGAGGTAAGCCTAAACCAAATATACAAGTCTCTTCTTTTCTGGCGAAGCGGGGAGATGAGGAAACTTCGCCGGGAGCGCTTTCTCTTAACCTGTTTGAAACAGACAGTGTGGGACGTTTTGCTTTTATTACCGATATTATTGGCAAGTGGAATCTGATTCTTTCTGTGATGGAGAAAGGTAAGCGGAAAGACCACCGGATTGTATTAGACAGAGTCTTCAGCCCTCAACCTACACAATATCCGCTGGGAGAAATGCAGATAAGCCTGTCCGGCAGAGATAAACCGGGAGCAGAACAGGAACTACAGACAGATACTGTGATTGGTGATGATATCGATTATAATCGTTTTATGGATGCTTATGAAGATTCTCTGTCAAAACGGGGTATGAGAGAGAAAAATCACCGTTTGGGTGAAGTGGTGGTGAAGGCTAAGAAATGGAGTCGTGAGAAGGATATTTATGAAAATCGTTCGAAGTCGGTTGCTTACTACGATGTACCTTCGGAGATGGATGATATTTTGGATAAGGGAGGTTATATCGGTGAAGATATCCACGAGCTACTTGTCCGTATGAATCCCAATTTCATACGCAGGTATAGTGGTGGTGAGGAATGGTTGCAGTACAAAGGTCGCTCTCCCTTGTATGTGATAAACTATAAACGAACGGAGGCTACTGAAATAGATCAGACCCGATACCGGACACTTCGCCTGGTGGCTATCAAGTCTATTTATATCAACGAGGAGTTATCGGCAAGATGTCGTTATGCTGACATCCGTATGTCTCCGATGGATGTAGATGAAATATATGGTTGTGCTGTTTTTATTGAAACCTATCCGGAAGGAGAGATTCCCGTAAAAGGAGGCAGGGGAGTCAGAAAAACTTGGTTGGATGGCTATAGCGAACCTGTAGAGTTTTATCATCCCGATTATTCTGTTCTTCCCAAAGAAGAGGACTATCGCCGCACATTATACTGGAACCCGGAAGTGATGCCGGATGAAGCAGGGAATGCTCAGGTGAGGTTCTATAACAACAGTCGTTGCCGCAGGTTAAAAATAACGGCTGAAATGATTTCTGCGGATGGGGCTATTGGCATGTTTAACGAGTGATATAAAAAAAGAGGGTGTTTTGATACATTTACATTTGCAGTATTAAATATCACAACAAAATATAAGTGTATATTTGAAAAGTAGAGTTGCAGTGAACTAACTTTGACACTAGTCTTAAATGACTATAGGCTGAATCAGACTGCAACTCTCTTAATAGGAGAACCTAGCCAGTTAGAATTGTAGGCTCACGACCTAATAAATGTATTAGCTGTTTCTCCTTCATGTTTAATACTGTAAATACAAAGTTATGAATTATTCTCATTTTGTAGGTCTTGATGTAGGAAAAAAAACTTTCGATGCATCATTAATGTCCGCAGACGAAAAAGAGTTGTCTCACAAGTCTTTTGATAACACTCCAACTGGGATCCAATCTTTATTGGATTGGATAGCTGGTTATCATCTCTCTTTATCCAAACTCTTGTTCTGTGCTGAAAACATGGGAAGTTATGTCACAGAGTTATCTGTTTCCAGTGTCTCCATGGGATTTTCCCTGGCTTTGGTTTGCCCGTTGACCATCAAGAAGTCCATAGGCTTGCAACGAGGCAAAAATGACCGCATTGACGCCAAAAGAATAGCGAACTATGCGGTATTACACTATCGAAAACTGGAGTTATACAAATTGCCTGACAAAGACTTGGTGAGACTGCGGGGATGGATTATTATACGTGACAATTTGGTCAAGCAAAAAGTATCAAGCATAAAGTTATTGGAAACATTCTCCTGGATGGCTAAGTTGGCTGATGTGACAGAATCCATTTCTTTTTTGGAAGAGCAGCTCAAGTCGATAAAAGAAAGAATCCCCTGGAGTGGAAAGAGATATGGAGCAACTAATAGCCGCCAGTACATCGCTTTACACAAACTACTTGCTATTAAGAAGTATAAAAGGAATAGGAATTATCAATGCCATTGTATTACTGTGTGTTACTGACAATTTTCAAAGATTTGACAACCCGAGGAAATTTGCCTGCTATTGTGGGGTCGCCCCATTTGAACATACTTCAGGTATTTCCATACGGGGAAAAACGCAGACTTCTTCATTGGCTAACAAAGAAGTAAAAGTATACCTTACCCGGGCAGCTATTACTGCCATCTCTTGGGATCCGCAGATGAAAGCATACTATAAAAGGAAAATAGCAGAGGGGAAACATAAAGCATCTGTAATCAATGCTGTAAGAGCCAAAATCATAGCAAGGTCTTTTGCTGTGATACGAAGGCAGACTCCATTTGTAACATTAGCCGTATAATAAAAAGGTCCTTAACTTCGAAAATATCTTAGGTTTAGGAAGTAGCTATACACTTCTGAAGAGTAGGTATGTCTATATACAAACTTACCCAAGGATACGTTAATGTTCGTAAACTTGGGTAAGATTTTATAGATATTGTTTGGAGAGGACTTAGAATTCACACTCTTTATTATATCTCTGTGTGAATGACTATGATCTTAAAAACAGACCCAGCCAAAGAAAGCTAGTCAAAGAAGCTCTTGAACTTCTTGAAGATCTTCTCCTTCACCGACGTACTCGGCTTGAAGTTGTCCGAAGCCTCCATCTTTTCCAGCGTGCTCTTTTCCTCCTTGTTCAATGCTTCCGGCACATAAATGCTGATATTAACCAGCAAATCTCCCGTACCGTAACCATTGACATTCGGCAGACCTTTGCCGCGCAGACGCAGCACTTTTCCCGGTTGAGTACCCGAGTCGATCTTCACTTTCACTTTTCCGTCGATTGTCGGAATCTCCACGGCACCGCCCAGTGCAGCAGTCGGGAAACTCAGCAGCAAGTTATAGATCAGATCATTCTCGTCGCGGATTAAGTCCGGATGCGGTTCTTCCTCTACGAGAATCAGCAAGTCGCCCGGCACACCATTATGCTTTCCGGCATTACCCTTGCCGCCCATTGAGAGCTGCATACCTTCTGCCACTCCGGCAGGAATCTTCACCGTCACTACCTCTTCGCCATATACGATACCGTCGCCGCCACACTCTTTACACTTGTTCTTGATGATCTTACCTTCACCGTTACAAGTAGGACAAGTGGTGCGGGTCTGCATCGTACCCAAAATCGTCTGCTGGTTACGGATCACCGAACCGCTACCTTTACAGGTCGGACAAGTCTCCGAACCGCCGTCGCCTTCGGCCCCCGTGCCATGACAGTGATTACACGGCACATATTTTTTCAGTTTGAATTTCTTTTCTACTCCTGTCGAGATTTCTTTCAAAGTCATCTTTACCTTGACACGTAGATCACTGCCCCGATAGCGACGTTGCTGTGAACCACCGCCACCGCCACCGAAACCGCTGAACCCTCCGAAGCCGCCGCTGAAACCACCGCCGCGACCTCCGAAGATGTCACCGAACATGGAGAAGATATCATCCATAGACATTCCTTCGCCACCGAAACCACCGAACGGACCTCCGTTGCCCGCCGCACCGCTTACTCCCGCATGACCGAACTGGTCGTAACGCGAACGCTTGTCCGGATTGCTCAACACGTCATACGCTTCGGCAGCCTCCTTGAATTTCTCTTCCGCTTCCTTGTCACCCGGATTTTTGTCGGGGTGATATTGGATCGCTTTTTTGCGGTAGGCTTTTTTAATCTCTTCTACTGTGGCGGTTTTTGTCACCTCCAGCACTTCATAATAGTCTCTTTTTTCTGCCATGCTTCTTAACTAAACTAACTTTTGTATTTACTCCCCAACTACTACTTTCGCGTGACGAATCACCTTGTCATTCAGCGTATATCCCGTCTGTACGCAGTCCAGAATCTTACCTTTCTGCTCTTCCGACGGGGCAGGGATGACGGCAATGGCTTCGTGATAATCGGTATCCAGCGGCTGGTCTTTCGTTTCGATGACCTTCACACCATTCTGTGCCATGACAGCCATGAACTTATTATAAATCAATTCGACACCTTCCTTCACGGCTTTTACGTCTTTGGCAGTTTCCATCGTTTTGATGGCACGTTCAAAGTCGTCGATCACCGGCAGAATGCTGCTGATGCTCTTTTCGCCACCATTCAGAATCAGTTCCGCCTTCTCCTTCATGGTACGTTTGCGGTAATTGTCAAACTCAGCGGACAGGCGCAGATATTTGTCCTTTTGCTCCTCGATGACAGCCTGAGCATCTTCCAGCTCCTTTTCGAGTTGCTCCTCATGAGTCAGGGGAGCGGCCTCTTCTGCCTGATCGTCTTGCGGTTGTTCTTCCGCCGTATCCTTTGTTTCTTCCACATTCAGCTCTTCAGCCATCTTTTCTTTTTCTTTTGGATCCATATCTTATTTTTATTTTTTATTCATAATATCAATTTCCCAAGCAAAAACTTTGCCAATCTGACCGTTTTGCCAAAAAACGTGGCAAAGGTAATACATTTATGCCAGATTGACACATTCCGGATAGCTCATAATTCATTTTAAATGTCTACCTTTGCACGCTCAAATAATAATATAGTAACTGGTAAAATAGTAAATAATAGAAAATGATTACAGTTTCAAACGTTTCGGTGCAGTTTGGTAAAAGAGTCTTGTTTAATGACGTGAACCTGAAATTTACAAGTGGCAACTGCTATGGTATTATCGGTGCGAACGGTGCGGGAAAATCCACCTTCCTTCGTACAATCTACGGAGATCTGGACCCGACGACCGGTACGATTGCCCTGGGACCGGGCGAACGCCTGTCGGTGTTGAGCCAGGACCACTTTAAATGGGATGCTTATACGGTAATGGACACCGTAATGATGGGCCACACCGTGTTGTGGGACATTATGAAGCAGCGTGAAGTATTGTACGCCAAGGAAGACTTCACGGACGAAGACGGACTGAAAGTATCCGAACTGGAAGAGAAATTTGCCGAGCTGGACGGATGGAATGCTGAGAGTGACGCAGCCATGCTGTTGAGCGGTCTGGGCATCAAGGAAGACAAGCATTATACATTGATGGGTGAGCTGAGCGGTAAGGAAAAGGTGCGTGTGATGCTTGCGCAAGCATTGTACGGCAACCCCGACAACCTCCTTCTGGACGAACCTACCAATGACCTCGATATGGAAACAGTGACCTGGCTGGAAGAATACCTTTCCAACTTCGAGCACACCGTGCTGGTGGTAAGCCACGACCGTCACTTCCTCGACTCCGTATGTACGCACACCGTAGACATCGACTACGGAAAGATCAATATGTTTGCCGGAAACTACAGTTTCTGGTACGAATCTAGTCAGCTGGCGCTCCGTCAGCAGCAGAACCAGAAGGCGAAGGCTGAGGAGAAGAAGAAAGAACTGGAAGAATTTATCCGCCGTTTCAGTGCCAACGTAGCGAAGAGCAAGCAGACCACAAGCCGCAAGAAGATGCTGGAAAAACTGAATGTAGAAGAAATCAAACCTTCTTCACGCAAGTATCCGGGCATCATCTTCACTCCCGAACGCGAGCCGGGCAACCAGATCCTCGAAGTTTCCGGACTGAGCAAGAAGACGGAAGAAGGCGTAGTGCTGTTCAGCGACGTGAACTTCAACATCGAAAAGGGCGACAAAGTGGTATTCCTTTCACGTAACCCGCGTGCGATGACCGCTTTCTTCGAAATCATCAACGGAAACATGAAGCCGGATGCCGGACAGTTCAACTGGGGAGTAACCATCACAACGGCTTACCTGCCTCTGGACAATACGGACTTCTTCAACACTGACCTTAACCTGGTGGACTGGCTGAGCCAGTTCGGCGAAGGTAACGAAGTGTACATGAAGGGCTTCCTCGGACGTATGCTGTTCTCCGGCGAAGAGGTACTGAAGAAAGTCAGCGTACTTTCCGGAGGTGAAAAGATGCGTTGTATGATTGCACGTATGCAGCTCCGCAATGCGAACTGTCTGATTCTGGATACTCCGACCAATCACTTGGACCTGGAATCTATTCAGGCTTTCAACAACAACCTGAAGACATACAAAGGAAATATCCTCTTCTCTTCGCATGACCACGAATTTATTCAGACGGTTGCCAACCGCATTATCGAACTGACTCCGAACGGTATCATCGACAAGATGATGGAATATGACGAATATATCACTTCGGACCATATCAAGGAGTTGAGGGCGAAGATGTACGGTGATAAATAGCGTGTTGTATCAGCCGGATACACTGAATAATGTATAGAAGGTAGTATAAATAGTACCTTACTGTTAAATAAAGGGAAATGCTTGTTGACTGTCGTCACATTGCTTTTCCCTTTCCTTTTGTATATTGAAGTATATAAACTTGTATTGTACTGTTTGTAAAATAAAGTTTATTTAGATGTGTTGCTGAGGGAGAGATCGAAAGTTCCAAAATTCCTCCAGCAAAGTCCAGTAAAGTTCAAAAGTCCACTATAGGATTTTCAGAAAACGGAAATTGGATTAAAAACGAGGAAGAAATGAGCAGAGAAGGACTTGGCGGGCATATTTAAATTTTCCCGGACTAAACCTGCAATCTGATTCCCACCATCTTCAAAATGTGTCTCCATCATAAGAAAATAACGTGAATAGGATGAATAGTTGTTGTTATTTATTGTTACGTGTGTTGCCGGACGAACCGGAAGATGTTGAACAGTCTTCTTATTTATTCTTGACAATATCAGTCGCACGTATATCGAAGTAGCGTTCGCCATTTTACTATATTACGTTGAACATAATAAAATGGTCAACACCTGCGTGAGAAGCTTTGTCGAAGACACGAAAACGTGCAATCGTCTGACATATCTCGCATCTTTCGGAGAAGCTTAGACAGTTTTTGGGGCTAAAGATTCATGTGTTGCGGGAGAGGAATTAAACTTCTCTAGAAGCGCTGTTTATTATTTAATAAATTAAGGTGTTAATGCTTGAAATATAGTAAGTTATATCGCAGATTGTGTATTCTAAAAATCTAATATGGACTTTCTGGACTTTATTGGACTTTGAAAGGAAGGAAATTCGTGACTTTTCCTTGATTGTCATAAGAAAAAAGAGTTGTGAAAATCGGGAGAAATTATGAAATAAAAGAAAGTTGTGACAAACGAGAAGCTTTTTCTCTCTATGCCAATGACGAAGTGAAATAATTGATCGGTTTTGTCATTCTTTTCTTTCAAATACGCTATGAGCAAATCGAAATTAGCTATTAGCAAAAACAAATTAGCTAATAGCTAATCGAAATATGCTAATAGCTAATTTATTTTCGATCTATCCTCGTATCTTCTACATAGCATAAATCAATGTCCAATGTGGATTATACTTTTTTTATTTCTTATAAATCAACTTGCTCGGCACCCCGTTTCCGAAGAGTTCATCGCCCAGCGTTGTAATCTTATCACCTGTAGCAAGCACATAGCGCAGATTATCGCATCCCATGAACGCTCCGAACTCGATAGCCGTCACGCTCGCAGGCAGCTCAAGTGTTCCGGCAAGCCGTCCGCAGTTGCTGAATACCCGTTGACCGATGGTCTTGAGGTTATGTGGCAGTTTGATCTTCAGGAGATACTTCTTTTGTGCGAAAGTGAAGTCGGGGATAGTCGTCGCATTTGTTTTAGAAATATCCAGAGATACGAGATTCGGCATATAGTCGCGGATTAGTTTGAAGTCGGCGTTATCCAGTTTCCCTTCGATGGTCAGGAAGTTGATGTCCCTGGGTTGCAGACCAGCTTTCATAATCTCGTCTTCCAGTTTGCCCATTGCGCCTACCTGTATGGTGGTTTCCAGCGGTTCACCTTCTATAAATGCAAAGTGCTCCCATCTGTTCTTAAAACGGTAGGCATCACTGCTGCCCAGCGGGATGAAGATGGCGGTCACACTGTCCGCCAGAGCTTCCGGCAGCAGATTAGGAGCTGTCTTCTTGCGTATCTGACAGATTTTCAGGTTGTCACATCCTTTGAAGGCTGCATCTTCGATATTCTTTATCTTTTCGGAAAGGATCACTTTCTCCAGCGTCTGTTTACCTTTGGTCACTCCGTTCACCACATTCGAGAAAGCGTAGGCAGGGACGAAATTGGCCATATAGATGTAGAACTTTCCGTTAGGATATGTGCCGGCTTTTCCGCTGTACATCTTGATTTCGGCATTGGAGATATCAAGCACTTTCAGGCTGGGAAACTCGTCGCGGAGATGTCTGAAGTCTTCTGCGTTCAGTTTTCCTGTCAGTGTCAGGTGGGTGATGCTGTTGGCTTCTTCTTCCGTCATCATCGAGATCAATGTGCCGGGCTTGCTGACATAATACGTTTTGCTTACTTGTGCGGTTGCTCCCAAAGTACTGGCAGCCAATAAAAAACTTATCAGTAGTTGTCTTATTTTCATAATTATGCAGATTTGTTCAGACAAATATAGGAAAAATAGGTAAGACACGATGTTTTTTTATGTTTTATATCTAATTTTGTAGCGTGATTAACAAAAAGTAAAAATGGAGACAGAAGAAATCAGAGAAAAGAAAGAACCGAAGAGACTTCCCGTATGGGCGTGCATCCTGTTGTTTGCACTGGGGCTTTTCGTCACCTTTGGATTGTATAGTACGATAGGCTTCGGAGTTTTATCTCTGATTCTTGGTGATGAGGCAAGGCACCCCGGATTGTTGGGGCATATGGTGGCGGAAGCCGGCATGCTGCTGGCTGTGCTGACTTCGGCAGTGATTCTGCTCTATTTTGAGCGTCGCCCTTTCTCTGACTTGGGACTGACACTGAAAGGTCATGCACGGGGATTGTGGTACGGACTGCTGGCAGCCATCCTTCTCTACTTGATCGGCTTCGGACTGTCTTTGGCTTTGGGTGAGGTGGAAGTAACCGGTTTTCGATTCGATCCTCTGAATCTGCTTGCTACCTTTGTGTTCTGCCTGCTGGTGGCTCTGGCCGAAGAAATCATGATGCGTGGCTATATACTCGGCCGTCTGCTGCATACCCGGATGAATAAATTCCTGTCTCTTTTTGTCTCCGCACTGCTGTTCGCATTGCTGCACCTCTTCAATCCGAACCTTGCCTTCCTGCCTATGCTGAATCTGTTACTTGCAGGTATGTTTATCGGCGCTTCCTATTTATATACGCGCAATCTTTGTTTCCCTATTTCCCTTCATCTTTTCTGGAACTGGATTCAGGGCCCGATACTGGGCTATCAGGTAAGTGGAAATGACTTTGGGACATCCCTGCTGACGCTGCATCTGCCCGAAGAGAACGTACTGAATGGCGGAGCCTTCGGGTTTGAAGGCTCGCTCATTTGTACAGTACTGATGATTATCTTTACGATTTTAATTGTTTGGTGGGGAGAAAAACGGGAGGCAATCAGTCTTGCTGTACCCCGATCATGCTAAGCTGAATCCGTTTCCGGTCGGTATCCACGTTCATCACTCTGACCATGACATGCTGGTGGATGGACACGATTTCTGTAGGATCGGAGATGTATCGTTCGGCCAGTTGGGAGAGGTGTACAAGCCCGTTCTCCTTGATGCCTATATCGACGAAAGCTCCGAAATTTGTAATATTGCCTACGATGCCCGGCAGAATCATGCCTTCGCGCAAGTCTGCGATGGTGCGCACGTTCTTGTCGAATTCAAATACCTTGATCGCTTTACGCGGGTCGCGACCCGGCTTGTCGAGTTCCTGCATGATGTCTTGCAGGGTAGGCAGGCCCACAGTCGGCGTGATGTAGTCCGATATCTTGATTTTTTGGCGGAGTTCCTTATTCGCGATCAGTTCGTCTACGCTACATTTCAAATCTTTTGCCATTTGCTCTACGATGTGGTAGCTTTCCGGATGCACGGCAGTGTTGTCCAATGGGTTCTTTGCTTCGGGAATGCGGAGGAAGCCGGCACACTGTTCGAAGGCTTTGGCACCCATGCGGGGGACTTTCATCAGCTCCTTGCGTGAACTGAAAGCTCCGTTCTCGGCACGGAAGTTGACAATGTTTTGTGCCAGTTGCGGCCCCAGACCGGATATGTATGTCAGCAGATGACTGCTGGCGGTATTCAGATTCACGCCTACCAGGTTCACGCAGTTTTCCACTGTCTGGTCAAGGGCTTTCTTCAGTTTCGTCTGGTCTACATCGTGCTGGTATTGTCCCACACCGATAGATTTGGGGTCGATCTTTACCAGTTCCGCCAGAGGGTCCATCAGTCGGCGACCGATGGAGACTGCTCCACGTACCGTTACGTCATAATCGGGAAACTCGTCACGGGCGATCTTGGATGCCGAATAAATGGAAGCGCCCTGCTCGCTGACCACGAATACAGGAATCTGCCGGTCGAAGGTCTGATGATTAATAAAGTCTTCCGTTTCGCGGCTGGCTGTTCCGTTGCCGATGGAGATGGCTTCAATTTCATAGGCTTCTATCATCTTGCGGAGTTTGGAGGCCGCTTCACCGGTTTTATTGACCGGAGGATGCGGGTAGATATTCTCATTGTGCAGCAAGTTGCCTTGCGCATCGAGGCAGACGACTTTGCAGCCGGTACGGAATCCGGGGTCGATGGCGAGCACCCGTTTCTGTCCGAGAGGAGGAGAGAGAAGCAACTGGCGGAGATTCTCCGTAAATACGCGGATAGCTTCGTCGTCGGCTTTTTCTTTGGACTGGGCGGCAAATTCTGTTTCGATGGAAGGTTTGAGCAGACGTTTATATGCGTCGGCAGTGGCTTCCTTTACCTGATGGCTGCATTCATTATTGCCATGTACGAACTGGCGGTCGAGGCGTTCCAGACAGGCTTCGTCATCCGGACTGATGGATACTTTCAGCAACCCTTCGGATTCTGCCCGGCGGATGGCGAGCAGGCGATGGGAAGTGCAGCGTTTCAGCGATTCGGAGAAGTCGAAATAATCCCGGTACTTGGCGGCCTCTTCCTCTTTTCCTTTCACTACCTTGGCGGTGATTTCCGCCTGACGGGTGAACTGGTTACGTATGGCGTTGCGGGCACACTCGTCCTCGTTCACTTGCTCTGCGATGATGTCACGGGCGCCTTTCAGTGCGTCTTCCGCATCCTTGACGTCGCCTTTGACGAAGGTGGCGGCTTTGGCGGTGAGGTTGGGCTCCCTTTGCAGCATCATGATCATGGCCAGCGGTTCCAATCCTTTCTGGCGGGCCGCTTCGGCACGGGTCTTCCGTTTGGGTTTGTAGGGGAGGTAGATGTCCTCCAGTTCCGTAGGATTCCAGGTGGCGTTGATGCGCTTTTCGAGCTCCGGAGTGAGTTTCCCTTGCTCGTTGATGGTACTGAGGATGGTTTCCTTCCGTTTGGCTATGTCGCACAACTTGTCATGTTGCTCCTTGATGTTCTCTATCTGTACTTCGTCCAGTCCGCCGGTAGCTTCCTTACGGTAACGGCTGATGAAAGGGATGGTGGCACCTTCGTCCAACAAGTGGAGGGTACTGCTGATTTGTCTTTCCGGTATCCCCAGTAATCCGGAAATCATTTGGTGAAATAGTTCCATAAACAATTTTTTTGCGAATGAATGAGCGACAAAAATACACATAAATCTGTTATAGCCGACAAGTTTTAGTATATTTGCAAGCTAAAATGAGATAGTAACACTTCAAAACTTACGAGTATGATGAGATATATAGGGTGCCTGTTTATCTGTTTGCTATGGCTTTTCCGGGCCACAGAGTTATTTGCTGTCTCTAACGATCAGAAACCCATCCTGATTATCTGCTCCTACAATCCCGCCGCTCATCAAACTTCGGTCACTATCTCCGACTATATGGAAGAATATAACAAACTGGGAGGGAAACGCGATATTATCATTGAAAACATGAACTGCAAAAGTTTCTCCGAAGCCCCGCTTTGGAGCGGTATGATGACGCAGATTCTTTCTAAATATCAAGGGGAGAAGCATCCGGCGCAAATTATTCTGTTGGGACAGGAAGCGTGGGCGGCGTATCTGTCGCAACGGGATTCGATACAGGTGAAGGTGCCGGTGATGTGTAGTCTCGTCAGCAGCAACATCGTCATACTGCCTGAGGATACGGTTGCCGGACTGGACGCATGGATGCCGGAATCGGTCGATCTCTTTACCGACCACATGAATATACCGGAATTGAAGTCGGGATTTATCAATCAGTACAATATAGAAGATAATGTCCGGATGATCAAGGCGTTTTATCCGAAGACGGAACACATCGCTTTTATTTCGGACAATACTTACGGCGGCGTCACCATGCAGGCACTGGTGCGGAAAGAAATGAAGAAGTTTCCCGAAATCGACCTGATCCTGATGGACGGCCGGCGGCATACTATCTATACAATTGTGGAAGAGTTGCGTCATTTACCGGAGAATACGGTGATCATGGTAGGCACGTGGCGTGTGGATATGAACGAAGGTTATTTCATGCGGAATGCTACCTATGCCATGATGGAGGTTACTCCGACCATTCCGACTTTTACTCCCTCATCGGTGAGTCTGGGGTATTGGGCGATCGGCGGAGTGCTGCCCGATTACCGGAAACTGGGGATGGACATGGCATTGGCATCCGTACAGATTGATCGATATCCGGCGGATGAGCAGCAGCACCTTTCCGTGATTGGCAGCAAGGCCGTACTGGACAGCCGGAAGGTGAAGGAGTGGGGACTGGACCCGGACATCCTTCCTTTTGATGTGCAGATTATTAATCAGACCGTATCATTCTATCAGCAATATACTTATCAGATTTGGTCGGCATGTGCGCTGGTTGTCATCCTTGTGCTGGGGTTGTGCATCTCGCTCTTCTACTATTTCCGCACCAAACGTCTGAAGGACGATCTGCTGAAGTCGGAAAAAGACCTGCGGGTGGCAAAAGACCGTGCAGAAGAATCAAACCGCCTGAAAAGTGCTTTCCTCGCCAATATGAGCCATGAGATACGTACGCCTTTAAACTCCATTGTAGGTTTCTCGGATGTGCTCGCTGTGGGTGGCAATACGGAAGAAGAACAGCAGACCTATTATCAGATTATCAAGACAAATTCGGATTTGTTGCTTCGCCTGATCAATGATATTCTTGATCTCTCACGCCTGGAAGCGAACAGGGTCACGTTGACTTGGGAAGAGTGTGACGTGGTGCAGCTATGCAGGCAGGTGGTGGCATCTGTCAGCGTTTCACGGCAGTCCGGCAATCAGTTCCTGTTTGTCAGCGATTATGAGTCGTTTCGGATGACGACAGACATACAGCGTATGCAGCAGGTGATTATCAATCTGATGTCTAATGCGGATAAGTTCACCAGGAAAGGGCAGATAACACTGGAATTTTCGGTGAATGAAGAGACGGAGATGGCTGTATTCTCTGTGACGGATACAGGGTGCGGCATCCCGAAAGAGAAACAGAAACTGGTATTCGAGCGCTTCGAGAAGCTGAACGAATATGCCCAGGGAACAGGTTTGGGATTATCTATCTGTAAATTGATTGTGCATAAATGGAAAGGGGATATATGGATCGACTCCGAATATACGGGAGGTGCACGGTTCATGTTCTCACATCCGCTTAAAATAGAAAAAGAATGAAACGATTTGCATGTGTTTACGTATGGCTTCTTTGCCTCGTGCTCTCAATTGCGGCACAGGAAAAAGTAGTGAAGCTGAAAATTGTACAGACAAGTGATGTACATGGTAATTATTATCCTTATAATTTTATTACCCGTAAGGATTGGCAGGGCAGTCTGGCACGAATATACGCTTTTGTGGAGAAAGAACGCGAACAATATAAGGAGAATCTTATTTTACTCGACAACGGCGATATATTGCAGGGGCAACCGACTGCCTATTACTATAATTATATAGATACAGTATCACCCCACCTATGCGCGGAAATGATGAATTACATGAAATATGATGCCGGAAATATGGGTAATCATGATGTGGAGACAGGCCGAGCCGTGTTCGACCGCTGGATAAATACCTGTGACTTTCCCGTATTAGGAGCTAATATCATCGATATATCGACCGGAGAACCTCATCTTCCTCCTTATAAGGTCATGGAACGTGACGGAGTGAAAATCGTAATCCTTGGAATGATCACCCCTGCTATCCCTGCATGGCTCTCGGAGAACCTGTGGAAGGGACTGCGTTTCGACGACATGGAGGAGACTGCACGCAAATGGATGAAGATCATCCGTGAAAAAGAGAATCCGGACTTGATGATCGGCTTGTTCCATGCGGGGCAGGAGGCTTTCAAAATGTCCGGCAAGTATAATGAAAACGCTTCTCTGAGTGTGGCGAAGAATGTCCCCGGATTTGACATTGTACTGATGGGACACGATCATGCGCGCGAATGTAAGAAAGTGATGAATGTGGCAGGTGATTCGGTACTGGTCATTGATCCGGCAAGCAACGGAATTGTTCTGTCCAACATCGATGTGACCTTGAAACTGAAAGATGGGAAAGTGCGCAGCAAAGATATAAAAGGAGTATTGACCGAAACGAAAGATTATGGAATCAGTGAGGACTTTATGAAGAATTTTGCTCCTCAATATGACACTGTCCGTAACTTTGTCTCTAAAAAGATCGGTACATTCACTGAAAGTATCTCGACCCGTCCTTCTTTCTTCGGATCGTCTGCTTTTATCGACTTGATCCATACCTTGCAGCTTGAAATCACCGGTGCGGAGATATCCTTTGCGGCACCGCTTTCATTTGATGCGAAAATAAATAAAGGGGATGTGTTTGTCAGTGATATGTTCAATCTGTATAAGTATGAGAATATGCTATATATGATGACTTTATCCGGAAAAGAAATCAAGGATTATCTGGAAATGTCTTATTTCATGTGGACCAACCGGATGAAGTCTCCGGACGATCATCTGCTCTGGTTTAAGGAGAAACGTCGCGAAGGTGCGGAGGACAGAGCTTCTTTCCAAAATTTCAGCTTCAATTTTGATTCAGCATCGGGAATTATTTATACCGTAGACGTCACCAAGCCGCAAGGGGAAAAGATTACGATTATCAGCATGGCAGACGGCAGTCCTTTCCTCATGGATAAGATTTATAAGGTGGCTTTGAACTCTTACCGGGGGAATGGCGGTGGAGAACTGCTGACGAAAGGATCAGGCATCCCGCAGGAGAAATTGAAAGAGCGTATCATCTTCTCTACGGATAAGGATCTTCGTTTCTATCTGATGAATTATATAGAAAAGAAAGGTACTATGGACCCGAAGGCATTGAACCAATGGAAATTCGTTCCTGAAAAGTGGACTGTTCCGGCTGCCGAACGTGATTATAAGTTTTTATTCGGAGATAGTCAATAAGTAGGCAAAAGTGTTCTTTTTGACAGATAATCTCTCGCCTTAGGTTGAACATCTCATTATTACTGGTATCTTTGTCGCAACCAAAAGAGAGAGTGTATGGATATGCAAGTTGTTCCTAAGATAGGTATTTCTTCGGTAGTTCATTCTAAACATATAGATCCGGGTAGTATTGATGTGGTCGGCAATGATATAGCGCTCTTCGACACGGAGAGCGTTATTTCCCTTTATAATGGCCCCAGTAAACTGGAAGTGGTGAGCATCGGACTTTGTCTGGAAGGCTCTACTCGTTTTAATATCAGTCTGCGTGAGTTTGAACTGATTCCGGGCAGAATGGTTATTGCGTTGCCCAATCAGATAATCGAACATCGTCAGTTCAGTTCCAATTTCAGAGGGATTTTCTTTGCTGTATCAAAAAGTCTGTTGGAATCATTGCCCAAAGTTGGTAATGTGCTTTCATTCTTTTTCTTTCTGAAAGATTACCCTTGTTTTGATCTCAATCTGCACGAGCAGGAGATGATTAAGGAGTATCATGCTTTCATCAGAAAGAGATTGAAAAATAAAGACGATAGGTACCGTAGGGAGGTAGTAATGGGATTGATGCAGGGCTTCTTCTTTGAGCTTTGCAATATTTTCAACAGTTATGCTCCGGATGCTTCTGCCGTTGTCAAAAGTAAAAGTCGTAAAGAATATATATTTGAGCGCTTCTATGAATCTTTGGTTCAGTCTTATCAGTCGGAACGCAGCGTGAAGTTTTATGCGGATCAGTTGTGTCTGACGCCGAAACATCTGTCCGGAGTTGTCAAGGAAGTCAGCGGGAAGACGGTAGGGGAGTGGATTGACGAATTAGTGATCTTGGAAGCGAAGGCACTCTTGAATTCTTCGAGCATGAACATACAGGAGATAGCCGACCGTTTAAACTTTGCCAACCAGTCGTTCTTCGGTAAGTACTTTAAGCATTATACCGGTATGTCTCCCAAAGAATACCGGAAAAGCAGATAGCTTCCAAAATTACAAAACTACAGAACGCCTGAACGTACTCGGCTCAATGTTTCCGGTGTCATCAGCAGGTAAGAAGCGATGTGTGCCAAAGGTGCCCGTTTGATGATTTCCGGATGAGTTTCGAGCAATAGATTATAACGCTCGCGGGCGGATTCGAAACGCCAGGAATCGGCTTTGGTTTGCGATACAATCAGGGAATATTCAAGTATCTTCCGATAGAACATATTGATTTCCCAGTTTTGCTTTGTCAGCTGCATCATTTTGTCATAAGGGAACAGGTATATGACAGCAGGCTCCAGTGTCTCTATGATCAATCGGGTAGGGACTTGTTTCAGCAGACTTTCGATACACATCAGGATACAGCCTTCGTATGAGAAGTGTTCGGTAACGTCTTTTCCGTTTTTATAATAATATTGCCGGAGCATCCCTTTCCCGACAAAAACTAATTCATGGGCTACTTCTCCTTCATTAAGTGCGATCACTCCTTTAGGATATTCTTCACGTATCAGGATGCTTTCTATCTGCCGGCGTCCCTCTATACTCATTTCGGGAAAGCGGGAATTTACGACGGTATTTACAGTTTCTCTTAGTAGTGTATCCATGTCATTATAGTCTTGTTATGTGCAAAAGTACTAAAAACGGTTGATATAAATCAAGTTGATTCAAAAAAGATGTATCTTTGTCTCCAAAATAAGGATGTATATGATAATGAATAAGATAGTAGGAATGGCAGCTTTACTGCTTTGTCTGACAGGTTGTGTCAGAGATAATGATGCAATATATTACCCTGTAGGCGATGTGGATATTGAAAGAGGAGGTCCGGCGTTGGAAGTCGGAGAGGAGGATGTATTGGTAGCGCGAAGTTTCAATGAAGAAGATTATGTGCTGGATACGATAGCTCAATATCCGAATGACCCGACTTTGGGTAAACTGACGTTTATGATTGACTTGAAAAATCAACAGAAAGATCAGAACGTCGCAGATTTCAACGGAGTGGGTAAATCAAAACTGACCATGAGTCTAGGCTATAAGGATGGCAATTACCCGTCGGAGAGTCAGGTCCCTATTTATACTTCTCAGGACGTTACAGCTAAATATGCAGTCAAACTTCGTCTGAAAGGAGAATTGCTTGTATCCGGTGACGAATGGATGATCGATTATGTGTATGCGCAGCTGGCCAGCTTGTTTCAGCCTTATCCGCCTGCGAATTTCCCCGAAGTCTTTATGTGCAAGGGAGGTATGAAGCTGGGGACTTTCGATTCGTTCCGAAGAACCTGTACTTTCGATATCACTTATGATCGTTCCGACCTCTCTTTTAGTCAATTATACTTCAATTTATTTATCAATCTGGCCGGTCAGAAGCGGGAAAACAGAGTCCGACTGCGGATTGATAAAGAGTCTTACTTTGAATTGTACGAGCAGAGTGAAGAAATGTAAGTAAGCAGCGTTTTTCTTCATTTATTGACGGGTATCCATGTGAAAGACAATCGTTTTACATGGATATAACATTCTTTTACAGAAAAAACTTTGAATGCTCAAATAATTATTAAATCTTTTAACATCTTAATACAATATCAATAAGCATATCCTTCTTTTTTAATTATGCTTATTTTACCTCTTCTACTTTATATTCATCCTTCACTTTCCTGCATTTAAAGACGCAGTAATCCGGATTATTTAAAGCGTTATCAAGGCTTTGTGGCAAAACGATCTCTTTCGTTTGTTTGTTGATTGCTATCAATGCGTAATAAATACCTTCTTCTTTGCATTGTTCAATCAATACCTTTTTTAATTCTTTTACGTTATATTCCATTTCTTGAGATATGAACCCAATAAAAAAAGCCTCTTACTTCAATGTAAGAGGCTAACTAAAATAAGAGTAGTGGGTACGAGAATCGAACTCGTATTACATGCGTGAGAGGCATGTGTCCTAACCGTTAGACGAACCCACCGGCTTTTGATAGATTTAAAAAGAGCCAAGTCTATAAAACTTAGCTCTTTTTATCTAGAGAATCTTGCGGAAGCTGGGGGATTCGAACCCCCGGTACGGTTACCCGTACGTCAGTTTAGCAAACTGGTGGTTTCAGCCACTCACCCAAACTTCCTTGAACCCGCATTCTCTCTCAAATGCGGTGCAAATATAGGGGGAACTTTTGGACTACGCAAATCTTTTAGCAAGATTTTTTTTACTTGTTTTTTGATGAAAGAGATAACTTGCTATGTTTCAAATGTTAAACGGATTATTTTTTTTGAGAATATTTTTTCTCACTATTCATGGGAGAAAACGATTACCTTATTAATTATTATAGAAGCCTGTGGTGTCATCAGATTTTTTACATCAGTATTTGCCATTTTACGTTTGTCTCCATGGCTTCTTGAGAAGTTTATTAAAAAAAGAGCATAAAAAAAGGCTATCTATCCCAGACAGCCAATCTTTTTGTTAACCTTAAATCTAATACTATGAAAAACACATTGCAAATATACGGAGTTTTGTGATATCTGCAAATAAATCGGGCTAAATGGCTTGATTTATAACATTGATTAAATAATTGAATGTTTGATTCAATGTTTATTAAGGTTTTGGAGGGCGGAAGCGTGTCTTCTTAGCTATTTAGGAATCTGTAAGGTATCCAGTACGTTGGGGGAATTTACCTCTTCCATTAGGTGAATTCCCCTAAACAAGTAGGAATTTTCAATTTCATAAGGAGAATTCATTCCCTACTTTTGTAATATCGAAAGATAAATGATAGGATTAATAAAGGAACCATTAAAAATAAAGGAATATGAAAACGAACGCATTTAGATACTTAGGACTGGCTTTAATGGCTGTGTTAACGTTGAGTCTGACTTCTTGTGAAGTAGAAATCGATAGTTTTTATGATGATGATAATATCGGTGGTGGTTACTATAATCGTTCTTCTGATTTATGTAGCCGTACATGGGTGAGTTTTTATCGGGATGTGGACGGTAACCGTTGCCGTCAGGAACTCGACTTTTATTTGGACCGGACAGGCGTTGATTTTATTCGGGTGGAATATCCTAATGGACATGTGGAGACATTCGAATATTATTTCCGTTGGAACTGGGAGAATTATGCACAGACTTCCATTCGTATGGATTACGGTCGCAATGATGTATCTTACCTGGATGATGTATACATCGGAGGAAATCGATTGAGCGGTTATCTGGATGGTCGGAATAATTTCGTAGAATATACAGGTAGGTGAGATAACAGCCGGCAGATGGAAAGTGCCGGCAAATGAAAAGAAAATGATGATTACACAAAAGATGACAGGTAGAGAGATTTCGGATAACGACAGGTAGAAAGATACCACATGGAATAGGTTGAAAAGGTAAAAAGCGATAGGTGGAGGTGACAGGTAAAAAGATTGCGGATAACAAACAGATAATTTAAAGGATAACATATAAGATTTCAGGATATTAAGAATTTAGAGAAGAGATAGGGCGCGAAATGAAAGCTTAAAAGTTTTGAATGGGACTAAATAGTTTTTATCTTTGCGCCCTATTAGTATGTTTAATTCATGGAGTGGTTATATAATCTGTTTCTCGAACATTCTGCCTTACAGGCAGTTGTGGTGCTTTCACTGATTTCTGCGATTGGGCTGGGGCTGGGAAGAGTGCATTTCTGGGGAGTATCTCTGGGAGTCACTTTTGTTTTTTTTGCAGGTATCCTTGCCGGACACTTCGGGCTTTCGGTTGATCCACAGATGCTGAATTATGCAGAAAGTTTCGGACTGGTTATTTTCGTATATTCACTGGGGCTTCAGGTAGGGCCCGGTTTCTTCAGTTCTTTCCGGAAAGGAGGGGTGACGCTGAATATGTTGGCGTTGGCCGTAGTTCTGTTGGGTACTTTGCTGACTGTTGTTGCCAGTTATGCGACAGGTGTGTCTCTTCCTGATATGGTGGGTATCCTTTGCGGAGCCACGACTAATACTCCTGCCTTGGGAGCTGCGCAGCAGACACTTAAACAGATGGGCATAGAGAGCAGTACTCCGGCTTTGGGGTGTGCGGTAGCCTATCCGATGGGAGTGATCGGTGTGATTCTTGCCGTACTGCTGATTCGTAAATTCTTGGTTCATAAAGAAGACTTGGAGATTAAAGAAAAGGATGATGCCAACAAAACCTTTATCGCAGCGTTTCAAGTACATAACCCCGCTATTTTTAATAAAAGTATCAAGGATATAGCTCAGATGAGTTATCCGAAATTTGTGATTTCCCGTTTGTGGCGTGACGGTCATGTCAGTATTCCTACCTCCGACAAGGTATTGAAGGAAGGCGACCGCCTGTTGGTGATCACAGCGGAAAAGAATGTCCTGGCTCTGACAGTACTTTTCGGTGAACAGGAAGAAAATACGGACTGGAACAAGGAAGATATAGACTGGAATGCAATTGACAGCGAATTGATCTCGCAGCGTATCGTCGTAACCCGCCCCGAACTGAATGGAAAGAAACTTGGCTCATTGAGACTAAGAAACCATTATGGAATCAATATCAGCCGTGTGTACCGTTCGGGTGTGCAACTACTTGCCACTCCGGAACTGATTCTCCAGCTGGGCGACCGCCTGACAGTAGTAGGTGAAGCAGCAGCCATTCAGAATGTAGAAAAAGTATTGGGAAATGCAGTGAAAAGTCTGAAAGAACCTAATCTTGTTGTCATATTTATAGGCATCGTATTGGGATTGGCATTGGGAGCGATCCCGTTCTCCATACCGGGAATCAGTACTCCCGTGAAGCTGGGGCTGGCAGGCGGACCGATTATCGTGGGTATCCTGCTGGGAACTTTCGGCCCACGGATACACATGATCACTTACACTACCCGCAGCGCCAATCTGATGCTGCGCGCGTTGGGGCTTTCCATGTATCTAGCCTGTCTTGGTCTGGATGCCGGTGCTCATTTCTTCGATACTGTCTTCCGTCCGGAAGGATTGCTTTGGATAGCTTTGGGAGCCGGTCTGACAATTATCCCGACGGTCCTGGTCGGCTTTGTCGCTTTCAAGATTATGAAGATAGACTTCGGCAGTGTATCCGGTATGTTGTGCGGCAGTATGGCGAATCCGATGGCGCTGAATTATGCCAACGATACGATACCGGGTGACAATCCTTCCGTCGCTTATGCTACAGTATATCCGTTGTGTATGTTTCTGCGTGTGATCATTGCGCAGGTGCTGTTGATGTTTTTATTGGGCTGACGATGAACATTAAAGGCTGGAATTTGTAATAAGTAGATGATAAATCGTTATATTTATAGCGATAAACGATAAGTCGATAAATAGCATATTGTAAATAGTAAAATAGTACATATAATGACTGCTCAAAGTAATATAACTCCTGAAAGCATAGTTGGCGATCTCCGCTACTTGCAGTTGCTTTCCCGGAGTTTTCCTACTATTGCCGATGCAAGTACGGAAATTATTAATCTGGAGGCTATCCTGAATCTGCCTAAAGGAACGGAGCATTTCTTGACAGACATACACGGTGAATACGAAGCCTTCCAACATGTGTTAAAGAATGCTTCGGGTGCGGTAAAACGCAAAGTGAACGAGATTTTCGGCAATACCCTGCGCGAAGCGGAGAAGAAAGAACTCTGCACGTTGATCTATTATCCGGAAGAGAAAATTCAGCTGGTAAAAGCCCGCGAGAAGGATCTGGACGACTGGTATCTGATCACTCTGAACCAGTTGGTGAAGGTTTGTCAGAATGTATCTTCCAAATATACCCGTTCCAAAGTTCGAAAATCCTTGCCCGCAGAGTTCTCTTACATCATTCAGGAATTACTGCACGAAACGTCTGTCGAGCCGAATAAGCACGCATATATCAATGTCATCATCAGCACCATAATCTCTACCAAGCGGGCGGATGACTTTATTATAGCCATGTGTAATCTGATTCAGCGTCTGACTATTGATTCTCTTCATATTGTGGGTGATATATACGACCGTGGTCCCGGAGCGCACATCATCATGGATACTTTGTGCAATTACCACAACTTCGACATTCAATGGGGCAACCACGATATCCTGTGGATGGGAGCCGCTTCCGGCAATGACAGTTGCATAGCCAACGTGATCCGTATGTCCATGCGCTACGGCAATCTGGGTACTCTTGAAGACGGTTATGGAATCAATCTGCTTCCTCTGGCAACTTTTGCCATGGATACTTATGCCGATGATCCGTGTACCATCTTTATGCCGAAGATGAATTTTGCCGACACCAATTACAATGAGAAGACTTTGCGTCTGATCACCCAGATGCACAAGGCGATTACGATCATCCAGTTTAAGCTGGAAGCTGAAATAATAGACCGTCGTCCGGAGTTCGGGATGAGTAACCGGAAGCTGTTGGAGAAGATCGATTTTGAGCGTGGAGTTTTTGTGTATGAAGGCAAAGAATATGCCCTGCGTGACACAAACTTTCCGACCGTAGACCCTGCCGATCCTTATCGACTGACCGACGAAGAACGGGAACTTGTGGAAAAGATTCACTATTCGTTTATGAATAGCGAGAAGTTGAAGAAGCACATGCGTTGCCTGTTTACGTATGGCGGAATGTATCTGGTTTCCAATTCCAATCTTCTTTATCATGCTTCGGTACCTTTGAATGAGGATGGCAGTTTCAAGCATGTCAAGATACGTGGCAAGGAGTATTGGGGACGCAAGTTGCTCGATAAGGCCGATCAGCTGATTCGTACTGCATACTTTGATGAAGAAGGAGAGGATGATAAAGAATTTGCGATGGACTATATCTGGTATATGTGGTGTGGTCCGGAAGCTCCTCTGTTTGATAAGGATAAGATGGCGACTTTCGAACGCTATTTTCTGGAAGACAAGGAGATACAAAAGGAAAAGAAGGGATATTACTACACGCTTCGCAATCGTGAAGATATCTGCGATCAGATATTAGATGAGTTCGGGGCATTGGGACCTCATTCTCATATCATCAATGGTCATGTGCCTGTAAAGACTATTCAAGGAGAACAGCCGATGAAGGCAAATGGCAAATTGTTCGTTATTGACGGAGGATTTTCCAAAGCCTATCAGCCGGAGACGGGAATTGCGGGCTATACGCTTGTTTACCATTCTCACGGGATGCAGTTGGTGCAGCACGAGCCGTTCCAGTCCAGGCAGAAAGCCATTGAAGAAGGGTTGGATATCAAGTCAACCAACTTTGTACTGGAGTTCAATTCGCAACGGATGATGGTGAAAGACACCGATAAAGGGAAGGAACTTGTGACGCAGATTCAGGATTTGAAGAAGTTGCTTGTGGCTTATCGCATCGGGTTGATTAAAGAGAAAGTATAAATAAGTAATAGGTAATAAGTATTAAGTATTAGGTATTAACCGTAGCTGCCATTTAGAGACGCATCTGTCTGTCATTCAGACGACTGTAAGGAGGAAGAATCTCTTCTTTGTGACTACAAAAGAGGAGATCCTTCGACAAGCTCAGGATGACAGATACTTATGCTCGTCATTATCGAATTGTTTCACTTTGATAAAGTGATGAAAACTTTGAATGACAGATAGATATACCTCTAAATGATAGCTACGGTTAATACCTAATACTTATTACCTAATACTTATTACCTAATACTTAATACTTATTACCTATTACTTATTAATCAGCCTTAGAAGAGGACAATACCTGCTTCTATGATCGCTCCTTTATCGAAATTACCGGATTTGTTGTAATACCGTGTCAGTCCGTAACCACCGGTGGCAAAGATGCCGAATTTCTTGCTGATCTGATATTCCAGATTCGCTCGTGCCTGCAATCCATAAAGGCGTCGGGGAATCACTTCACCCTTGTTGGAGCACGTTTCTATATGCTGGAATCCGAGGTCACCGCTAATGGACAAACCTTTGTAAACAGGTACCGCCAATCCGGCACGGTAAGACGTGCTGATAGAAAATTTATCGTTCAGATTCTGATCGAATGCACCCACTCCCAAGATCGTATAAAACAGTTGGTTCTTGAAACGCACTCCTATGTTGGCGGGCGTGACGTTACCGCCATATACCATCATTTGTATTCTTGTATCGGGATTCGCGTTCACGAGGCCGAGTTGTAATCCTTTCATATCTTCCCTGTAGTAATTGACCAGACCGATCTGAAAGCCATGAGCCTTCGTCGCATAGTTGCATAACCCGATCTGTGCGCCATTCAGGTCTTTTGCGGTGATATTGGCGATACCGGCAATCTGCAGACCGTTCATGTTTTCGCCTACCACATTCAAGAGTCCGGAAGTCATCATACCGTTGAAACTCTGTCCCGTGATATTTGACACGCCGGAAAACTGAAATCCCGAAGCCATGTTTCCCGTCACATTCATCAGACCGCTTATCATTACTCCCGAGTTGTTGTCTCCACCGATGCCGGTAAGTCCCGAAATAATGACCCCCTTTGAGCCGTCGCCTGTGATATTCACTAGTCCGGCGGCGGAAAGCCCTACGGTGTTGTTTCCGCTGATATTGCTGACACCCGCTATCTGAACACCCCGCATCGTACCACCGGCAAGATTGGCTAATCCTGTGATCTGTACTCCGTTCATATCTCCATGAATGACGCTTCCCAGCGCGTTGATGCCAACGCCGTTGAGACGGTTCAGCGTAGACAGCAGACCGAGGTTTACATAAGTCGTCTGAGTGCTGTCATACGGCTGTGTGCAGATGTCTTTCCATAAGGAAAGGTTGATGCCCGCACTCTTGTTCTGTGCCGGCAAACAAACGGCAGCCATCAGAACAGCTGCCGTGAATATTGTCTTTATTATCTTCATCTTTATTATAACTCTTTTTTTCAGTTTAGGTTCACAGAGTATTCCCTTAATCCTTCACTTCCTTTATCCTTTCGCTTCCTGATACAGATAGCGTTTGATGCTCTTCTTCGGGGTCTTTTCAAATTCTTCGGGATATATCTTCATTTTTAGTATTTGGCTGTATGCCGGTAACATGGCGTTCAGTGCTACGCGGTTTTCTTCCATTACCCGTTCGATGTCCTCATTCTTCAGACCATGGGCGAATGCTTCGTCAAAGTCCGGATAAACCAGTCCGACGAGTTTCTCGTTCTGCTGTACGATGATGCTTTCCGATACGTATGGCAGATTGTTCAGTTTATCTTCGATTTCTTCGGGGTAGATGTTCTGTCCGCTGGCGCTGAGCAACAGGTTCTTGCTGCGTCCCTTGATGGTGATATTGCCTTCGGCGTCCATCAAGGCGAGGTCGCCTGTGTGCAGCCAGCCGTCTTTGTCGATCACTGCTTCTGTCGCTTCGCTGTTCTTGTAATATCCCAGCATTACGTTAGGCCCTTTGCAGACGATTTCGCCAACGATATTTTCCGGATCGGAAGACAGCACCCGTACGTCCATACGCGGCGCGGCTTTTCCGCACGAACCCGGCTTGAATCTTGTCCAGTCTTCGTAGCAGATGATCGGACCGCATTCTGTCATGCCGTAGCCTACTGTATAAGGGAAGTCTATCATTTTAAGGAATTGTTCCACCTCCTGGTTGAAAGCTGCTCCACCTACGATGATTTCTCTGAAGTTTCCACCGAACGCTTTGATCATTTCTTCGCGTATGGTTGCTTTTATCTTGTCGTTGATGATGGGTACTTTGAGTAAGATTTTCATGGTCGGCGTTTCCAGTTTCGGGAGTACGCTCTTCTTGATAATCTTTTCGATGATGAGTGGAACGGCGACGATGAGATTCGGTTTTACTTCTTCGAATGCCTGGAAGATAATCTTCGGACTCGGCATACGGGTGAGGAAGTAGATATGGCAGCCGACGGAGAACTCATAGAGGAACTCGAAGGCCAGTCCGTACATATGTGCCATAGGAAGCATGGAGACGATCTTGTCTCCGGCTTTCAGTTCGAGCACTTCATACGCGAACTTGGTGTTCGACCAGAGGCTGCGGTAGGGGAGCATGACTCCTTTTGAGTAGCTCGTTGTGCCGGACGTGTAGTTGATTACTGCCAGTTCTTCGGGTTCATCCTTATGGTATTCGATGTGTTCTTTGCGGAAGTTCTTCGGATATTTCTTGCCGAACATTTCGTTCAGATGTTCACGTGCGTGCGTCAAGCGTTCGCTGCGTGATACCAGTAAGGTGAAGTCGTTCATCATCAGAATACCTTCCAGCAGGGGCATTGCCGATTCGTTGAGGTTTTCCCACACCATGTCTCCTACAAATAGTAATTTGGCTTCGGAGTGGTTGACGATGTTGTGCACATTGTCCGCCTTGAACTCGTGAAGGATGGGGACGATGACTGCTCCATACGTCAGTGTGGCGAGGAAAGTGACTCCCCAATGGGAACTGTTTCGGCCGCAAACGGCGATTTTGTCTCCCTTGCGGATTCCGCTTTCTTCAAAGATGATATGGAGTTTTTCGATTTTTCGAGCAACGTCTTTATACTGAAGGGTGGCTCCCTTATAATCTGTCAGGGCGTCTAAGTCCCAATTGTTCTTGATACTATTTTCAATGTAAGCTATAAAACTCTTTTCCATTGTTTTTGCACATTTGGTATTAAATTGTGCAAATATAGTAATTAAATTAAGAATGAAGAATTAAGAATGAAGAATTTTTGGAAATGGGGAGTCTTGGGGTAATAAGGGACTAAGATGTGGAAGTATGGGAAAAGTGTTGGGAAGTATAGGGGAAGGAGTTGTGCCACGCCTTTGGCACAAGTGTTTCCGGCCTGTGGCACGATTGTTCCTTACAGATGACATTACTGTTCTCTCTATAAGAAAAGGAAGTTATCAATGCTTGTTAGGGTCGATAAGAATGCATGGTAATGTCATTAACAATGCTTGTTAAGACAGTCCACAATGCATGTCGCAGTCATTAACATGGATTAATCCGAAAAACCGGTTGTTTTCAGTCTGTTCCTAATGAGCTGAATTAGAAGTCGGTAGTGTCTTACTTCTCCTCCTTCGGGAAGGAGGAGTACCCGTAGGGGGAGGTGGTAGGTAAGCATATAACTTAATTTATTATTATTAGTTTATGTGTTCACCTACCACCTCGGTCTTCGACCACTCCTCCTTCCCGAAGGAGGAGAATGTAGATACTACCGACTTTTTAGTCAGCCCCAATGCGGATAGTTCTTTTTGAATTTATTTCAAGTACCATTCGTACATTCTCCGTACTCCTTCCTCTATTTCTATTTTGTGATGCCATCCCAAAGAGTGTAGTTTGGACGGATCGGTCAGTTTGCGCATAGTGCCGTCCGGTTTGCTGCTGTCGAAGGTTAGTTTGCCTTGATAGCCTACCGTTTCTACAATTCGTTCGGCGAGTTGGCGGATGGTGATTTCCTTTCCCGTTCCGATGTTGATATGGCAGTTGCGGATATCCTTGTCACCTTCTTTGTAGGTATCTTTGAAGTCCACGTGTTCCATTACGAATACACTGGCGTCGGCCATTTCTTCGCTCCAGAGAAACTCGCGCAGGGGAGTTCCCGTGCCCCACAGAGTCACTTCCGTTTCGCTGATACCGTATTTGCGGAGGATATTCAGAATGTCCGCCTTGGGGCTGTCGCCATTGACGCCTTCTACAGGACGTTGGTTCATATCCTTGCGGACAGCTTCCCAGTCTCCTTCCTTCAGACAGTGCGCAAGATGAATCTTACGGATCATGGCAGGCAGGACATGGCTGCGTTCCAAGTCAAAATTATCATTCGGACCGTATAAGTTGGTCGGCATCACGGCGATGTAATTCGTGCCGTATTGCAGGTTGAAGCTCTCGCACATTTTCAGTCCGGCGATCTTGGCGATGGCGTATGGCTCATTTGTGTATTCCAGTGGTGAAGTCAGCAGGACTTCTTCTTTCATCGGCTGTTCGGCGTCACGCGGATAGATGCAGGTGCTGCCCAGAAACAGCAGTTTCCGGACGTTATGACGGAAACTTTCACCGATGACGTTCTGCTGTATTTGCAGGTTCTTATAAATGAAGTCGGCACGATAAATACTGTTTGCCATGATGCCGCCTACGAATGCAGCAGCCAGAAACACATACTCCGGTTGCTCTTCGTCGAAAAAACGGCGGACAGCTACACCGTCGAGCAAATCCAGTTCTTGATGCGTACGCCCGATCAGATTGGTATATCCCTTATCCTGTAAATTCTTCCAGATAGCAGAACCCACCAAACCGTGATGCCCTGCTACATAGATTTTTGCATTCTTTTCCATGATTAAGTATCATATATGAACACGGATTACTCCGGTTATGCGCATCTCATGTAAAAAATGAAGATCGTTGAATCGGCGTAATCCGTGTTCGGTTTGAGGTCTGTTAGTGCTTGGTAGCGATCATTCTTCTTACTTTTTCCATGTCATGGCGCACCATGATGCTTACCAGTTCTCCGAACGATGTCTTCCTTGGGTTCCATCCCAGCAATGTCCGGGCTTTGGTAGGATCTCCTAACAGTTGTTCCACTTCTGCCGGACGGAAATATTTGGGATCAACCTCTACCAATACTTTTCCGGTAGCCACGTCGATACCCTTTTCGTCCACGCCTTCGCCTTCCCAACGAAGTTCGATGCCTGCCTCCTTGAATGCCAGTGTGGCAAATTCGCGTACGGTGTGCATCTCTCCGGTGGCGATTACGAAATCTTCCGGAACGTCATGCTGAAGAATCAGCCACATACATTCCACGTAATCTTTCGCATACCCCCAGTCACGGCGGGCATCCAGATTACCTAAATACAGCTTGTCCTGCTCGCCTTGCGCGATACGTGCGGCAGCGAGAGAAATCTTGCGGGTAACGAATGTTTCGCCACGACGTTCGCTTTCGTGATTGAACAAGATGCCGTTAACGGCAAACATGCCATAGCTTTCACGGTAGTTCTTGGTGATCCAGAAGCCGTACTGCTTTGCCACTCCGTAGGGAGAGCGGGGATAGAACGGAGTCGTCTCCTTCTGCGGAACTTCCTGCACCTTGCCGAAAAGCTCGGAGGTGGAAGCCTGATATATCCTTGTTTTCGTTTCCAGTCCCAGGATGCGTACGGCTTCGAGCATACGCAGTGTGCCGATAGCGTCTGCTTCGGCAGTATATTCGGGCACGTCGAATGATACCTTCACATGACTCTGCGCTGCCAGATTGTAGATTTCATCCGGTTGCACCTGCTGTATGATGCGGATCAGTGAGCTGGAGTCCGTCATATCGCCGTAGTGCAGGTTGATGGTACGTTTCTGTTTCATGTCGCGTACCCATTCGTCAAAGTACAAATGCTCGATACGTCCGGTATTGAATGAGGAAGAACGACGGAGGATACCGTGTACTTCGTAACCTTTTTGCAAGAGAAATTCGGCAAGATAAGAACCATCCTGTCCGGTGATGCCTGATATAAGGGCTGTTTTCATATTCCTTTATTTTTTATTTGAAAATACGGGGGACAAATTTCGTTATTTTATGCTGTATATGCAAACCAAGTCAGTTTTATTTTCCCGTTCCTTTTCCCATCACTTTGTCTATGATCAACGCGATGGCTCCGTCGCCCGTCACGTTGCAGGCAGTACCGAAACTGTCCATGGCGATGTAGAGCGCGATCATCAGTGCCTGTGCCGACTCGTCGAAGCCGAGCATCGATTGCAGGATACCGAGTGCCGCCATGATGGCTCCTCCCGGAACGCCCGGTGCGGCTACCATCGTGATGCCCAGCATAAAGATGAATCCGGCAAACAGCGGGAAGTCGAACGGCATTCCCTGCATCATCATCAGTGCCAGTGCGCAGGCCACGATTTTCAGCGTGCTGCCGGACAGGTGAATGGTGGCGCAGAGCGGAATCACGAATCCTGCAATGTCGGCGGATACTCCGTTCTTCTTCGTCTGCTCCAGCGTCACCGGAATGGTGGCTGCGGACGATTGCGTGCCCAATGCGGTGAAATAGGCCGGCATCATCCTGCCCAGCAACCGGAACGGATTCTTACGGACAAAGAGTGCCGCAATGGAATACTGAAAGACGAGCAGGAAGATATGCAACAGAAAGATAACTCCGATGATTTTGATAAAGACCATCAGAATGGCATATACTTGTCCGGAATGAGTCATATTCAGGAAAATGCCGAAGATGTAAAGCGGCAGCAAAGGCAGGATGACCGCACTGATCATGCGTACGACGATTTTCTGAAAATCCCGTGCTACACTCTTCAGAGCATCGCTGTGCAGTGCCGCCAGTCCCAATCCCAGTGTGAAGGCAAGGATCAATGCCGTCATGACATTCATCAGCGGAGGGATGGATACGGAGAAGTAGGGGAGAATGCCGTGCGCTTCGCTGACTTCTTCGAGCGGTACGCCCACTTCGATGAGCGAGGGGAACACGGTGACACCGGTGAAGTAGGACAGGAAGCCGGAGAAGAGCGTCGCACCGTAAGCGATGAGGGCGGTGACAAGCAGCATCTTTCCTGCACCTTTGCCGATGTCGGCAATGGCTACGGTGACCAGTCCGACGATAATGAGCGGGATGGAGAAGTTAAGAAATTCACTGAAAATTCCGTTGAACGTAACGAATATTCGCACCAGCGGAGCCGGAAAAATAGTGCCAATGGCAATACCTAAGATGATAGCAATAATGATGCGTGGCAGCAGGCCGATCTTAATCTTCTTCATTCTGATAGTTATTTGTTGACTACAAAAATAGTATTTTAATCTAAAACTAGCGAACAAATGTGCTTTTCAAGTGTTTCTTACATAAACAATATTTTAAAATATATAAGATATGGCAAATCAGAATAAAACAGATATCGGGTTGATCGGTCTGGCAGTGATGGGTGAGAACCTTGCTTTGAATATGGAAAGCAAGGGCTGGCACGTCTCTGTTTACAATCGTACCGTCCCCGGAGTGGAAGAAGGAGTAGTAGACCGCTTCATGAATGGTCGTGCAAAAGGTAAAAACATTGAAGGTTTTACAGATATAAAGGCTTTTGTGGAATCAATCGCCACCCCTCGCAAGATTATGATGATGGTACGTGCCGGCAGTCCGGTAGACGAACTGATGGATCAGCTTTTCCCTTTGCTTTCTCCCGGAGATATTCTGATTGACGGTGGTAATTCTAATTACGAAGATACCAATCGCCGTGTAAAATTAGCAGAATCGAAAGGCTTCTTGTTTGTAGGAAGCGGAGTGTCGGGCGGTGAGGAAGGTGCGTTGAACGGTGCTTCCATCATGCCCGGAGGATCGGAGAAAGCGTGGCCGGAAGTGAAGCCTGTCTTGCAGAGCATCGCGGCGAAAGCGCCGGACGGAACTCCCTGTTGCCAGTGGGTAGGCCCTGCCGGATCGGGACATTTTGTGAAGATGATTCACAATGGTATCGAATACGGTGATATGCAGTTGATCGCCGAGGCTTACTGGGTGATGAAGAATCTCATTGATCTGACGAATGAGGAGATGGCGGACGTTTTTGCCCGTTGGAATGAAGGGAAGTTGCGCAGTTATCTGATTGAGATTACTTCTAATATTTTGCGTCACAAGGATAAATCCGGTGGGTATCTGATCGATAAGATTCTCGATGCTGCCGGACAGAAGGGGACGGGAAAGTGGTCTGTCATCAATGCGATGGAGTTGGGGATGCCGTTGGGCTTGATTGCCACGGCGGTGTTCGAACGCAGTCTGTCGGCTCAGAAGGAGTTGCGTCATCTGGCTTCCAAGCAGTTCTTGTGCAAGCATACATTACCTATATATAATAAGGCGGAATTGGTGAAGGAGATATTTTCTGCGCTTTACGCTTCCAAGCTGGTGTCGTATGCGCAGGGTTTTGCTGTGTTGCAGCGGGCTTCTGATTCTTTCGGATGGAATCTGGATTTGGCTTCCATTGCCCGTATGTGGCGTGGGGGATGTATCATCCGCAGTATTTTCCTGAATGATATAGCTGCTGCTTTTGAGGCGGCGGATAAGCCGAAGCATTTGTTGCTGGCTCCTTACTTCCGTGAGGAGATCAAGTCTTTGCTCCCCGGATGGAAGAATCTGGTGGCGGAGGCGATGAAGGAGGAATTGCCTGTTCCGGCTTTCTCTTCGGCTTTGAATTATTTTTATTCGCTGACTTCTGACAATTTACCTGCCAATCTGGTGCAGGCGCAACGAGATTATTTCGGTGCGCATACGTTTGAGAGGAAGGATGAGCTGCGCGGACAGTTCTTTCATGAGAATTGGACGGGGCACGGAGGGGAGACGAAGTCGGGGACTTATAATGTATGAGTACTTTTCTTTTGCCTTGATGCAAAAGAAAGGTACCAAAAGAAAAAATCAAGGCTGCACCTACGGAGCTACTCCGGCCGCATCTCCGGCTAAAGGGCAGGAACTCGCTCCGCTCAAACAGCCTGCCCTTCTTCACGCCGGAGATACAGCCTCCGCTTGACGCTCCTTCGGTGAGGCCGGGAGACCGTTCGGATGGTAAGTTGTAGGTGGGGGTAGTAGTGGGTGTGTGGGTGATTATGCGTTAGGGCGGTTGGTTGAGATTGGTCGGTTTGTCGGTTGGTTGAGGCTGGTCGGTTTAGGTGCGGTGATGGATGGATAAAAGGTAAAAAGTTAAAAATACGACGATGGATAAATTTGCAATGATTATTTTTGGTGCTTCGGGCGACTTGACTAAACGCAAGTTGATGCCCGCATTGTACTCTCTGTATCGGGATAAACGGCTGACGGGGAGTTTTACTGTTCTGGGAATTGGGCGTACTGTCTATTCTGATGAAGATTACCGTTCATATATACTTGGGGAGTTGCAGCAGTTTGTAAAGGCTGAAGAGCAGAATTTGGAGCTGATGTCTTCTTTTGTGTCTCATTTGTATTATTTGCCGATGGATCCTGCGAAAGTGGAGGGATATTCGCAGTTGCGGGAGCGTTTGGTAGAGCTTACGAAGGAGGTCGATCCGGATAATTTGTTGTTCTATCTGGCTACTCCGCCTTCGCTGTATGGGGTGGTGCCTTTGCATTTGAAGGCGGCCGGGCTGAATACTCCTCATTCTCGTATTATTGTTGAGAAGCCGTTCGGGTATGATCTGGAGTCGGCGCTTGAGTTGAATAAGATTTACTCTTCTGTGTTTGATGAGCATCAGATTTATCGTATCGATCATTTTCTGGGCAAGGAGACGGCGCAGAATGTGCTTGCTTTCCGTTTCGCCAATGGTATTTTTGAGCCGTTATGGAATCGTAATTATATTGATTATGTGGAGATTACTGCTGTAGAGAATCTGGGTATTGAGCAGCGCGGAGGTTTTTACGAGACGGCGGGGGCTTTGCGGGATATGGTGCAGAATCACCTGATTCAGCTCGTAGCTCTTACGGCTATGGAGCCGCCGGCGGTATTCAATGCGGATAATTTCCGGAATGAGGTAGTGAAGGTTTATGAGTCGCTGACTCCGCTTACGGAGACGGACTTGAATGAACATATCGTTCGCGGACAATATACGGCTTCGGGCAATAAGAAGGGGTATCGTGAGGAAAAGGGAGTGGCTCCCGACTCGCGTACGGAGACTTATATTGCGATGAAGCTGGGCATCAGTAACTGGCGTTGGAGCGGGGTACCGTTCTACATCCGCACCGGTAAGCAGATGCCGACGAAGGTGACGGAAATTGTCGTTCACTTCCGCGAGACGCCCCATCAGATGTTCCGCTGTTCCGGCGGTAACTGTCCGAGGGCTAATAAGTTGATCCTTCGTTTGCAACCAAACGAGGGTATTGTGTTGAAGATCGGAATGAAGGTTCCGGGTGCAGGTTTCGAAGTCCGTCAGGTGACGATGGATTTCAGTTACGCACAGTTGGGCGGCGTGCCGAGCGGTGACGCTTATGCCCGTCTGATTGACGACTGCATTCAGGGAGATCCGACCTTATTTACTCGAAGTGATGCTGTAGAGGCTTCCTGGAACTTCTTTGATCCGGTCTTACGTTATTGGAAAGATAATCCGGACGCACCTTTGTACGGCTATCCGGCAGGTACGTGGGGACCTCTCGAAAGTGAAGCTATGATGCACGAGCATGGGGCAGACTGGACCAATCCGTGTAAGAATTTAACAAATACAGACCAATATTGCGAACTATGAAACTATCTGTTTTCCCGTCGTCTATGGAGACAGCCCGTTCGTTGATATTCCACCTGGTGGATATCATGAATGCTGAACCGGACAAAACGTTCAACATAGCAGTGAGTGGTGGCAGCACTCCCGCCTTGATGTTTGATTTATGGGCAAATGAATACGCTGATATTACTCCTTGGAAGCGTATGAAACTTTATTGGGTAGACGAACGTTGCGTTCCTCCCGAAGATTCTGATAGTAATTATGGAATGATGCGTTCCCTGCTTTTGGGGATAGTGCCCATTCCTTACGAAAATGTATTCCGCATCCGCGGAGAAGTGAAACCGGCAAAAGAAGCGGTCCGCTATTCCGAACTTGTCAGCCAGCAGGTACCCAAGAAAAATGGCTGGCCCGAATTTGACATTGTGCTGTTGGGAGCGGGAGATGACGGACATACTTCCTCTATCTTCCCCGGACAGGAGGCTTTGCTCTCTTCCGACCAGATTTATGTGACCAGCACTCATCCCCGCAACGGACAGAAACGTATTGCAATGACCGGATTTCCGATCTTGACCGCTCGCCTTGTTATTTTTCTGATTACCGGAAAGGCGAAGGCGGAAGTGGTGGAAGAAATTTGCCACTCGGGAGATACGGGGCCGGCGGCTTATATAGCGCATCATGCGGAGAATGTCGAACTCTTTATGGATGCCGGAGCCGCGATGTATGTGCGGAATGACTGAAAAGAGAGAGACAATATAAAGACAAAGTATATTATATATAAGAAGAGAGAGTAACATTGGAGAAGAGAGAAGCTCACGGGGTCGAAGCCGGGAGCTTCTTGCCTATGTAGCCATTCGGTTTTGATTCGGTTTTATCACCGGATATATCTTATGGGCGAAACTAAAAAACTAAAATTAAAAGAATATGAATCCATTTCAAAATTCGTTCGGCGGTCATATCCCACAGGATGTGGCCGGAAAACAGGGAGAGAATGTAATATTTATAGTCTATAACCTGACAGATTCCCCCGATACGGTTGATAAAGTAAAGGATGTATGTGCCAATTTCTCGGCAATGATCCGTAGTATGCGCAATCGTTTTCCTGATATGCAATTCAGTTGCACGATGGGATTCGGGGCTGATGCGTGGACGCGGCTTTTCCCCGATAAGGGTAAACCGAAAGAGCTGAGTACTTTCTCCGAGATAAAAGGGGAGAAGTATACAGCTGTTTCTACTCCCGGTGATTTGTTGTTCCATATTCGGGCGAAGCAGATGGGGCTGTGTTTCGAGTTTGCTTCTATCCTTGATGAGAAGCTTAAAGGGGCTGTGGTGTCTGTTGATGAGACGCATGGATTTCGCTATATGGATGGTAAGGCGATTATCGGCTTTGTGGACGGTACGGAGAATCCTGCTGTCGATGAGAATCCCTATCATTTTGCGGTGATAGGCGAGGAGGATGCGGATTTTGCAGGAGGCAGTTATGTGTTTGTGCAGAAATACATTCATGATATGGTTGCGTGGAATGCGCTTCCGGTGGAACAACAGGAAAAGGTGATCGGACGTCATAAGTTCAATGATGTGGAGCTGTCGGACGAAGAGAAGCCGGGGAATGCGCATAATGCTGTGACCAATATCGGTGATGATCTGAAGATTGTACGTGCCAATATGCCGTTTGCCAATACTTCGAAGGGGGAGTATGGTACGTATTTTATTGGGTATGCTAGTACATTCAGCACGACTCGCCGGATGTTGGAGAATATGTTTATCGGCAGTCCGGCGGGCAATACCGACCGCTTGCTCGATTTCAGTACGGCAATAACGGGGACGCTTTTCTTTGTGCCGTCGTATGATTTGCTGGGCGAGTTGGGTGAGTAAATCACCGGACGGTGCGAACTAGATAAAACGTGGTGGGAAGTTCGGAAAAGATGGTTATGTTTTCCGGATTTCCCACCACGTTTTACTCTTTGAACTCTGTTTCTTTTTGTACTTTCTTCCGAATTTCATGAAATAAAGGGGAAAAAGTGAGAGGAGTGAGAGAGGATTTCTAACATTCGTATTTTTTTTAGTTGAAAATTAGAGAGTAGAAACAGTGAAATAAAAATATAAAAGTTGCAATTCCTCCCTCACACCTCTCACTTTTTTAGGATAAACTTCTTTTTCCTATGCCCTTTGTACTATTGTCGGATCATTGGGAGATTTCTTTAAGAAATCGTTTCTGATAACGTATGCATCCATCTTCTCTGTATCGAAGGGTTTCAGTAAAGAAGCTATTTCGGCCTTGCTCAATGAGGGATTGAGCCATTTCTCTTCCTCCTCTTGGGTGAGTATGGCGGGCATCCGGTGCTTGGTGTTATCGATGTAATCGGTCAGCGAATTGGTGTCAGTGGTGATGATGGAGAAAGTTTCGTGTTCCTCTCCCGTATCCTTGTCCAGCCAACGGTCGTAGATGCCGGCCATCGAGAAGATAGGTTCATCTTTCACATATATATAATAAGGTATTTTGTTTGCTCCTTCATGCCTCCATTCAAAATAGCCGGTACTGGGCACTATGCACCGTTTCTTCATGATCGGTTCGCGGAAAGACGGTTTCTCGAAAATGGTATCCGCACGGGCATTGAGTGTCATCTTTCTTATTTCTGTCGCATCCTCTTCGCTTCTTACCCAGAAAGGGATGAGTCCCCAGTTGAAAACCTGTACTTCGTCCGAAGAAGTAATGATAGGATATCTGGGGAAAGTGAACGCATTCACATGATACTGTTCGTCAAGAATGCTTTGGTAAATCTCGACTACATCCGATTGGCGTCCGTAACGGGCGGCAACTTTGATGGCTTTGGCTGACATGGAGTTGTGGAAACACATATTATCTGCAATTAATGTTTATAATTTGGTTGATATCAGTAGTATAACGTCCGGAGAGCTGTTCTTGTTTGAGCATCCCCCCTATAAACAAACGGAGTCAAGTCTTTGCTCGCAAAAAGAAATGTATTAAGATTTAATAGAATATAAAAGAGCTTTAGGTATAATCAAACTTTATGTTATTTTTCTTTGATTTAGTGCTATCGTCCAGCTTGTTCTATAAATAGATAAATAAAAAGTGCTTCCTAGATCGTCCGCCGACGAGGAAGCACTCAACACAAAAACTAAACTAGACTTAACTAAACTATTCTATTCTTGGAATTTCACAATCCCTTTCTGTTCGTTGCAAAGTTACATATAAAACCGATTTCTGACAAACTATAATCGACAAAATTCACTTTTTTGCCGATAAATTAGACAATCATCAGCTTCTTTCATCCAAAAATGCCTGAAAAACCTGCTTGTAACTATCACTAATGGGGATATACGTTTTGTCAAAGACGATACGTCCACGGTCGATCACCCGTATTTTGTCCTTTTGGACGATGAATGAACGGTGTACACGTATGAACCGGCTGGAAGGCAAAAGCTCTTCCATGGCTTTCATGCTCATGAGTGACAAGATGGGTTTGGCATCATCTTCCGTATATATTTTGATGTAATCTTTCAGTCCTTCGATGTACATGATCTTTTTCAGTTCTACCTGTACCAGCTTATAGTCGCTTTTTACAAAGATGCTGTCTATCTCTTCCGGCTTCTGCACCAGCTCGAACCATTGCAGGGCTTTATTGGCTGCTTGCAGGAAATCGACATACGAGATCGGTTTCAGCAGATAATCGAGTGCATTGACACGATAACCGTCGATAGCGTATTGACCGAATGCGGTGGTAAAAACGATACGCGTACGGGAATCTACCATTTGTGAGAACTCCAGTCCGTTAAGTTCCGGCATCTGAATGTCAAGGAAAAGAAGATCGACTTCTTCGCCCGGCAACTCCTTCATTGCCTGAACTGCACTGGAATATTTTCCTGTAAGTTGCAGAAACGGAGTCTTATTCACATAACTTTCCAGTAGGCCCAGAGCCAATGGCTCATCATCTACAATGGCACAACGTAATATCATAATTCTCTATATTTTATTTAATTACCTAAACCGAATATACTCTCAATTATTACCTATTACTTAATACTTATTACTTATTAATACTCTCCCTCACACGGATGCTCAGCCTTGATCTATACTCCTTGCCGTCTTCTGAAATACCTTTCTGCCAGGTATACTGGCCTGGATAAAGAATCTCCAGTCGTCGGTTCACCTGTTCCAGTCCTATCCCCGAACCACTCTTGTCCATTATGTTCTTCGGGTGGTTGCTGTTGCTTATCTCGCAGATCACTTCCGTCTCATTTTCCGCAAGATGGATATGGATAAAACTCCGTTCCGTAGGCGATATACCGTGCTTGAAGGCATTCTCAATTAGCGAGATAAAGATAAGCGGTGCGATAAGAGTCCGACTGTCCGGCAGTATATCAATCTGCGTAGTCATCTGTACATTGGAGGACAGGCGGATGCGCATCAGTTCGATATAGTTGCGGATAAAGTCAGTCTCTTTGCCTAGCGGGACGTAGGTCTGCTGATTATCATACAACACATAGCGTAGGAGCTTGCTTAGTTCCTGCACAGCTTGTTGCGCCTTGTCTGTATCAAAAGCAATTAAGGCATAGATATTGTTCAGCGTATTGAGCAGAAAATGTGGGTTCAGTTGATTGCGCAGATTCTTCAGTTCCGCTTCCGAACGGTTCCGTTCCGCTTCCTTACGGGCAGCTTCCGCTTGTGTCCATCGGGCACTCATACGTATGGCGGCACTCAGTCCAATGGTGAAGACGAGACTCAGCATATCTCTGACAAAGAACAGCCATCCCGGAGGACCACCCGACCGGTGAGGCTTGGGAACAAAGGAAGGATCGAATGTCAGACTCCGCCAAAGGTGCAGCATCAGACCGATGACACACAACAGGAGAATATTGTAAGTAATATATCTCTTGGTCTGGCTCTGAAAAAGATATCGGGGAACCAGCAGGAAGTAGTTGACGTAGAACGCGATCATGAAAGACAACGGTACGGCAGAATGGCGTAAGTATGCCATCCAGTTGATGTTTCCGTTTTCGCGCTCTACAAAGAAGAACGGAAAACCGAACATAATCCCCCAGCCGATAATGTGTATCAGTGCTTCCAGGGGACGACGTGCGGATGTTAGGCTTTGTTTCATAAAGACAAAGATAGTTTTTTATTCGTATCTGATTGCCTCTATCGGGTCTAAATCTGCTGCTTTCTTTGCAGGATACCATCCGAAGAAGACTCCGGTGACGGTGCAGACTGCGAAAGAAAGGAAGACACTCCAAGGTTGGATGAAGATAGGCCAGTGTGCCACGCTCTTCACGATCCAGCTGGCTCCGCAGCCTATGATGACTCCGATAAGACCTCCCGTAATACTGATCATGATAGCCTCGATGAGGAACTGGCTCAGAATATCAACGCCACGTGCGCCGACGGACATACGCAGACCGATTTCACGGGTACGTTCGGTGACGGATACGTACATAATATTCATGATACCGATACCGCCCACTACCAGAGATATTCCGGCAATACAGGCGAGCAGGGTGGTCATCAGATCGGTGGTAGAGTTTAGCATCGTACTCAACTCCTGTTGGGTACGGATGGTGAAATCGTCTTCGTCCGAAGCTTTCAACTTATGGTTGCGCCGCAGGATTTCCGTGATTTCATCGGTAGCATACTCGGTCATGTCTTCCGATAGGGCAGAAGCAAAGACACCCTGAAGATAGGTGACGGCAAGCAATCGTTTCATGACGGTGGTGTAAGGAGCCAGTACGATATTGTCCTGATCCTGTCCCATAGAGTTGTACCCTTTGGCTTTGAGCACACCGACCACCCGGAACGGTATCTTGTTGAAGCGGATGATTTTCCCTATCGGATCGCTTCCGTCCGGAAAGAGGTTGTCTACAATCGTTTTACCGATCACGCAGACCTTAGCCGAACTTTGTATGTCGGCTTCCGTAAACATATCTCCACTTTCTACACTCAGCTGACGGATGTCGAGATACTCCAGCCCAACACCGCTGACGGATGACGGGTAGTTGTTGTTACCCGCGATAAGCTGTCCCGACGAAGACACATTAGGACTGATGGCGGACAGGAAATTGGTCTCATCGCGCAAGGCCTCATAGTCGGTCAGCTTCAACGTCTGCATAGCCGATGGGTCTTGCCGGACCCCCCCCCGTCTGTCGGCTCCCGGATGGATCATGATCATGTTCGATCCCATCTCCGATATCTGTTGCTGGATGCTTCGCTTCGATCCCTGACCGATAGCGAGCATCGTGATGACGGAAGCGACACCGATGATGATACCAAGCATGGTGAGGAAAGCACGCAGCTTGTTGTTCGCCAATGCCCGGAGAGCTATTTTAAATAAGTTAGTTCCATTCATAAACTACTATTACTTATTACTTAATACTTAATATTTGATACCTAATACTTAATACCTGATACCTAATACTTATTACCTATTACTTATCTTCAATCCTCATCGCTTTTGGGCAATGCGGCTAGTGCTTCGGCGGCGGACAGGACATGCGTGTTGACTGTATCTTCAATGACATGACCGTCGCGCAGGCGGATATTCCGGCTGCTGTATTGCGCGATTTCGGGATTGTGCGTTACGAATATAATGGTACGTCCTTCCGCATGAAGCTTTTGGAACAGGACAAGTATATCAAAAGACGTACGTGTGTCGAGATTTCCGGTTGCTTCGTCGGCAAGGATGACCGCAGGGTTGTTTACCAGTGCACGGGCGATGGCTACGCGCTGCATCTGTCCTCCGGACATCTGGTTGGACTTATGCTCCAACCGGTCGCCCAGGCCTACTGCCTGCAACGCTTCGATGGCACGCCGGCGACGTTCAGAAGCACTCACTGACGAATTGTACATCAGCGGTAACTCTACGTTTTCCACAGCCGTCGTCTTGGGCAGCAAGTTGTAGCTTTGGAAGACGAAGCCGATTTTCCGGTTTCTCAGTACGGCACGCTGAGGCTTGCTCATGGTACGCACGGAGATGTCATCGAGCAGATACTCCCCGCTGGTAGGAGTGTCCAGACAGCCCAACGTGTTGAGCAGTGTGGACTTTCCCGAACCGGAAGTACCCATAATGGTCACAAACTCACCTTCGTTGATGGTGAACGAAACGCCCCGTAACGCATGGACGGTTTCTTCTCCCACCTGAAAGTCTCGTTTGATATTTTGAAGTTCAATTACTTTTTTCATACTTGGCTACTTGTTGCTTTTCTTTTTGTTGTTTCCCGGAGGTCCTGGCATGAACGGGCTTCTTTCTCCGTTTCCCTGACCCGGTTCTCCATCCATACTCTCGCCCGGCATAGCACCGATAGTGGCTTCCGTGATGACCTTGGTTCCTTCGGCAACACCACTGATGATCTCTGTGGAAATACCGTTACTGATTCCGATTTCTACCGGATGAGCCGTAAAGGTGGTTCCTTCGCGCGTCCATACCTTATGTTCGCCTTCGCAATCTTTCACGATATCATTCTTACCGATCAACGGTGCTTCGGGGGTGAAACGCAAAGCTCTGTTGGGGACAGACAATACATCTTTCTTATCAAGGATAAAGATAGTCACATTGGCTGTCAGACGCGGTTTCAGCTTCAAGTCCGGATTCGGAGCAGAGATCACTACTTCATAAGTGACTACCGTGCTGGTACTTGAACTGGCGCTGCTGCTACTGCTTGCATCTCCCAGACGAATCTGTGTCACGACTCCGTCAAACACATCATTCGGATAAGCATCGACAGTAAAGCTGGCGCGCTGTCCTTCTTCAATACCGCCTATATCTGCTTCATCCACGTCTGCTACTACCTGCATCTGTGTCAGGTCGGCCGCAATGGTGAAGAGGGTAGGAGTTTCGAATCCGGAAGCTACGGTCTGTCCGGCTTCTACATCGCGGCTGATGACAACTCCGTCTATCGGAGAAGTAATCGTAGCATATGACAGGTTACGTTCTGCTTTTGCCAGAGATGCCTTGCTGCTGTCGAAAGCGCTCTTGGCCTTCTGATAATTATAGAGAGCCTGCTCGTAGTCGGTATCGCTGATCAATGACTTATCGTGCAATCCCTTGCTACGTTCGTAGTTCTTCTTCTGATATTCAAATTCGGCTTTGGCACCATCGTAAGTTGCCTGCTGGGATGCCAGTTCACTCTGTAAAGTGACACGGTCCATCTCGGCAATCAGCTGTCCTTTGGTTACTACCGAGTTGTAATCTACATAAATTTTGTCGATGATACCGGATACCTGCGTACCGACTTCTACTTCTATCACCGGTTCGATTGTTCCGGTGGCAGTCACCGAATTGGAGATATCGCCTTTACTGACAGTCGCACTGGCATACATCACCTTGTGCTTTGCCGGAGAACCTGTAAAGAACCAGATTCCTCCGCCCACTACTACGGCAACTGCCACAGCGATCAGGATAATCTTTTTCGTTTTCATTCTATATTCTGTTTTACTTATTTATATTCCGCTTTTAGTAAGGAAGAAGGCTTATAATGCCAGTTTGTCTCCTTGGTAGAACTTCAGCAACTGAGTGTTCAGTATCGCCATGTATTTGGCTTGAAGCTGCTCCTGCTGTGCTTGTAGCAAGTTGTTCTTTTCCGTCAGCAACTCTACTGTATTCTTCATGCCCAGATTGAACTGTTCGCTGATCAGGTCGTAGCTGATCTGTGTACTTCTCAGCTTTTCGTTCGCTGCCGCATAACGTTGCTGCGCACTGTTTGCATCCAGCCAAAGTCCTTCGATGGTCTTATACAGTGTTTTCTGTTCGTCGAGCAGCGACAGCAGACTTGTTTCGCGCTGTAACTTCGCTTTCTGCACGGCACTCTTGGTCTGACGGTTATTGAAGATAGGAACGCTGACAGAAACTCCGATGGAGTTGTTCCATCCGTTCTTTACCTGTTCTCCGAAGGTGAAGTCACTGCCGCTGGTGTGGTTCGTTCCGATACCTGCACTCAGACTGATGGTGGGGAGATATCCCGCTTTGGCGATATCGATACCCAGTTCCGAAGCCTCTACGCTCAGTTTGCTCGCCTCGATTTCCGGACGGAGGGTGAGCGCGCTCATATACACATCTTTCTTGGTGGGCAATGGCAACAGTACGTTTTCGTCGGACAGGGCGGGGAGATAGACATTCATTTCATTCTCCCCATCCAATTCGAGCAGTTGTTTCAGTTGTAATTTGTAGTCCTGCAGAGTGGCTTGCGCTGTTACTAATTGATAACGGTCGGTGCTGACTTGAGCTTCCAGTTGTGCCAGATCACTTTTGGCAATGCTTCCGGCATTCAGAAGTTCCTGTCCGCGGTCGCGTTGCGCAATGGAAACTTGCAGCGTGTTTTCATTAACCTTGACGGACTCCGCTGCATAGAGAATCTGAATGTAAATCTGAGCAATAGATTCCTGAATACTATTCTCGGACGTTTCTACATCCAGATTGGCTGCCTGATTGTTCAGCTTCTCCTGTTTGATGGTGTTCAGTCGCTTGCTACCATTATAAATGGTCCACGAAGCATTCAGACCATAATTGCCATTGTAACTGGTCTTGCTGGTTGTCTCGATCACCTCGCTTCCGCTGATCGTTCTGCTTGATTCCTGATACGGACGGTTCACCATGTTCTGGCTCGTTGAGAACGACAGACTGGGGAACAGGGCAGCTTTGGCTGTCTTCACATCGATCTGTGTACTTTCCGCATTCACCCGGTTTTTGCGAATCGTAATGTTCTGTTGCAACGCATAGTCGATGCACGACTGTAAATCCCATTGGGCGGGGAGATTCATCTCGCTCTGGGCGGCTGTCTGCACAGAAGATTCCTGGGCGGATATACCGGGCAGCAGACCCGCTCCAAGAAATGCTATCACTGTCAATCTTCTTACATTTATCATATTTTTATATGTCTATTGATTTACTGGAACGAAGGTACGTACATATTATATTAGCTGCAAAAGCGATAGACAGATGGCGCTTTTTCGCCGTTAAATGTTTTTTTTCTGTCGATAGGCAGGTTTTTTGAGAAAAACCATACAAATCATGCAACATTTTGCCTTACTTGTTTGTTTTAATTATAAAAATTGTATATTTGTACTCATTACAAATTCTAAGGTCAGCTTATGAAGAATACACTGCTTGCAATATGGAACTTTTATTTGGAGGGTTTCCGTAGTATGACGTTAGGTCGTACTTTGTGGCTTATTATCTTAGTGAAATTATTCATTATGTTCTTCATCCTCAAAATTTTCTTCTTTCCCGACTTTCTCGGCGATCATCCTACAGATGCCGACAAGGGTACGTATGTGGGAAATGAGCTGATACAGCGTGCACTTCCGGAGAAAACCACTGATTTTTAACTCTTAAACTACATAAGATTATGATTGAAAGTATTGACACCTCGCTGATCGATTGGTCGAGAGCCCAATTTGCGATGACAGCCATGTACCACTGGATTTTCGTTCCGCTCACCCTCGGACTGGCTGTGGTGATGGGAATAATGGAGACGTTGTATTATAAAACAGGCAATGAATTTTGGAAGCGGACAGCCAAGTTCTGGATGAAACTTTTCGGTATCAACTTCGCCATTGGTGTAGCGACAGGATTGATCCTGGAGTTTGAGTTTGGTACGAACTGGAGTAATTATTCTTGGTTTGTAGGTGATATTTTCGGTGCACCGCTTGCTATTGAAGGTATTCTGGCGTTCTTTATGGAAGCCACGTTTATCGCTGTCATGTTCTTCGGATGGGATAAGGTGAGCAAACGCTTCCACCTTGCTTCTACCTGGCTGACTGGTCTGGGGGCTACGATCTCCGCTTGGTGGATTCTCGTAGCAAACGCATGGATGCAGCATCCGGTAGGTATGGAGTTCAATCCCGATACAGTGCGTAATGAGATGGTTGATTTCTGGGCGGTGGCAACTTCGCCTGTAGCGGTCAACAAGTTCTTTCATACGGTATTGTCCGGATGGGTACTTGGTGGCGTGTTCGTTGTAGGAATCAGTTGTTGGTTTCTGCTGAAGAAACGTAATCGCGAGTTTGCGCTTGCAAGCATAAAGATCGGTGCTATCTTCGGGCTTGTCTCTTCACTGCTGGCTGTATGGACGGGCGATGGTTCCGGCTATCAGATTGCACAGACCCAACCGATGAAACTGGCGGCTGTAGAGGGACTTTATGAAGGAGGAACCAATGTAGGTCTGGTGGGAATAGGAATGCTGAACCCCGAAAAGAAGACTTACAATGATGGGAAAGACCCTTTCCTGTTCCGGATTGAGATACCCAGTATGCTTTCGTTCCTTGCCGAGCGGGATGTGGACGGGTATGTCCCCGGAATTACCAATATTATCGAAGGCGGCTATCAGCTGAAAGACGGTACGACTGCTTTGTCGGCAGCCGAAAAGATAGAGCGGGGTAAGACCGCTATCGGAGCGCTGGCTGCTTATCGTGCAGCGAAGAGCGCCGGGCACGAGGAAGATGCCGCTGTTGCCTATCAGGTTTTGCAGGAGAATATGCCATACTTCGGATACGGATATATTAAAGATGTGAATCAGCTGGTTCCGAATGTTCCTCTGAACTTCTACGCTTTCCGTATAATGGTTATCCTGGGCGGATATTTTATCCTTTTCTTCATAGTTGTGCTCTTCTTTATATATAAGAAAGATTTGAGTAAGATGCGCTGGATGCATTGGATCGCTCTGCTGACCATTCCTTTGGCTTACATTGCCGGACAGGCAGGATGGGTGGTTGCCGAATGCGGTCGTCAGCCTTGGGCTATCCGCGATATGCTTCCTACATCGGCGGCTATCTCTAAATTGGATGTAGGCTCCGTTCAGGCTACTTTCTTTATCTTCCTGATCTTGTTTACCGTAATGCTGATTGCGGAGATAGGGATTATGGTGAAGGCGATTAAGAAAGGACCGGAAGAAGAGATAAGTAATAGGTAATAGGTATTAAGTAATAATCGTAGCTGCTGACTGATTTATCAGCATGGTTATTACTTATTACCTATTACTTATTACCTGTTACTTATTACTTAAAACTTAATACTTACATATTATGTATATATTTCTACAACAATATTGGTGGCTGGTCGTTTCCTTGCTGGGGGCCATACTTGTATTTTTATTATTTGTGCAGGGAGGAAATTCTTTATTGTTCTGTTTGGGTAAGACGGAGGAACATCGTAAGATGATGGTGAACTCTACTGGACGTAAGTGGGAGTTTACGTTTACTACGCTGGTAACGTTCGGAGGTGCTTTCTTTGCTTCGTTCCCGTTGTTTTACAGTACCAGTTTCGGTGGGGCTTACTGGCTTTGGATGATTATTCTTTTCAGTTTTGTGTTGCAGGCTGTGAGTTACGAGTTCCAGAGCAAGGCAGGGAATTTGCTGGGTAAAAAGACCTATCAGACTTTCTTGGTAATTAATGGGGTTGTAGGACCTCTGTTGCTGGGTGGAGCAGTTGCTACTTTCTTCACCGGTTCTGATTTCTATATCAATAAGGCGAATATGACGGATACGATTATGCCGGTTATCAGTCATTGGGGAAATGGATGGCACGGACTGGACGCGTTGACTAATATCTGGAATGTTATTCTCGGACTGGCTGTATTCTTTTTGGCGCGTGTGTTGGGTTCGCTCTATTTCATTAATAGTATAGCGGATAAGGAACTGACCGATAAATGTCGTCGTGCAGTATTGAATAATACTATTTTCTTCCTTGTATTCTTTTTGGTATTTGTAATCCGTACATTGGTTTCTGACGGTTTTGCTGTCAATCCGGATACATTGGAGGTTTATATGCAGCCTTATAAGTACTTTATCAACTTTATAGAAATGCCGGTAGTTCTGATCATCTTCCTGATAGGTGTAGTATTGGTACTTTTTGGAATCGGTAAGACAGTTCTGAAAAAGACTTTCGACAAAGGAATCTGGTTTGCAGGGATAGGTACAGTGCTGACAGTCTTGGCTTTGTTACTCGTAGCCGGATATAATAACACTGCTTATTATCCTTCATATACGGACTTGCAAAGTTCGCTGACATTGGCTAACAGCTGTTCGAGTGAATTTACGCTGAAGACTATGGCTTATGTCTCTATTCTTGTTCCGTTTGTGATAGCTTATATATTCTATGCATGGCGTAGTATCGACCGCCATAAGATTACAGAGAAGGAGATGGATGAAGGAGGACATTCCTATTAAATATAACTTTTCCTAAATGGAATAACCGATTGAATATTTTATTGGGATTTACCGGAAATTCCCCTTATATAAGGCAATTTCTATGATATGGAGTTGACTTACATAAGGGGAGTTCTTTTAATTATAACATCCTCTGTAATAGCTTTTCTTTTATGTAACTCATCTATCGTGTTTCAAGCAGAGATATCTTTTTGGGTATTGTCAGTACTCTTGGCAAATAATAAATATACTAACAGGAAGATATTCGCTATTGGAACGATTAATACCAATAACCACAGACCGGATAACGAAATATCACGCAATCTTTTCATACATTGTGCAAGAAAATACCATAATGTTATGAGAATCATAACTGTAGTTATAAACAGAATGATTCCTCCCCAAAAACTTAATGAAGGTGTTGTTCCCGTTTTGTAATCGCCTCCAAAGTGTATAAATAGATCAATCATGGATATTGCTAGACATACAATGAAATTTATAATTGACAGAATCATGGATAGCAGAAACTCTTTTCTATTAATTGTGCCTTTCAGGTTAAACTTTAATTCGAACATATTCGTGAGGTTTATTAGTATAAGATTTAATTTCCTTTTAAGGAATGGTAAGATGGGGTAGAGTATAAAGGCTGTTTCAAAATAAAAAAGAAACAGCCTTTTCCGTATTATTCAAATATATAGTCTTTTACTTATTCACTACATTTTCCGGTGTTCCGGAGATATAAGCCTGTAGATTGCTAATGGCAATATTCATCAGACGCTCACGAGCTTCTGTGCTTGCCCACGCGATATGCGGAGTAATGTAGCAGTTCTTTGCAGTCAGCAACGGATTGTCGGCACGAGGAGGTTCCGAAGAAAGTACATCTACTCCGGCAGCATAAATCTTGCCACTGTTCAGTGCATCTGCAAGATCTTGTTCGTTAACCAATGGGCCACGACCTGTATTAATTAAAATAGCATTCGGCTTCATCAGAGCAAGACGGCGTGCGTTCACCAATTCGTGAGTTTCCGGAGTGAGCGGGCAGTGCAGACTGATAATATCACATTCGCTGAACAACTGATCCAAATCCATCTTCTTGATTTCCGGTGGCAACTGGAAGTGAGACTTTGAAGTCAAAGCATATACCTGCATACCGAAACCGATGGCAACGCGAGCAGTAGTATATCCTGTATTTCCCAATCCGACAAGACCGATTTTCTTATCCCGCAATTCTATCAACGGAGTATCCCAAAAACAGAAATCCTTGTTATTGGTCCAACGACCTTTGTGGACTTCTTCCGAATGATGCTGTACCTGCTGACAGATATTAAGAATGTGCGCAAATACCATTTGTGCAACGGAAGCTGTGCTATATGCAGGGATATTAGTTACAATAATACCACGTTCTTTGGCTACTGCCGTATCCACTACGTTGTATCCCGTAGCAAGCACACCGATATACTTCAGTTCGGGCAAGGCAGTCATGTGATCGGCGTTGATGATTACTTTATTCGTCAGAATCACTTCAGCTCCGGCTGCGCGTTCCAATACTTCTTCGGGGGCAGTACGGTCATAAATGGTACATTCTCCGAGAGCTTTCAAACCTTCCCATGATAAATCACCGGGGTTGGCGGCAAAGCCGTCTAAAACTACTGTTTTCATTATATTTAAGTATTAAGTTATAAGTATTAAGTATTATGGGATGTTCCCATTGTTCTTTAGTTTTACAATTGTTGCTGTCAGTAATTTAAGTATTTCCAGACAGTCAGTATTAATAGATTCATATTGTTCATCGCTTATATATTCTGTTTGCTGAAGTAAATATAGCCAATATTCTGTTTCAGAACATTCCTTTTGAGAAATAGAGTATTTGTGTATAAAGTCAAGATGTGATTCTGCATAAATAGCTTCTCTAATATTAGCACCGATAGAAGTTCCACTACGTAATATCTGTTTTGATAGAATTGTTTCTTTCTTGCAATCTCTTAAATACTTATATAGATTAATTATTCGAATTGCAAATTTGGTAGACTTCTCTTTTAATAAATTTTCTTTCACGGCTACGGCTAATACCTAATACTTAATACCTAATACTTATTTGAACCTTTCTCCCCATAACTGTTGCATCCGTTCTGCATGCTTCTGTTCGGCGGCATTGTTCTGAGGTTGCCATATTCGTTTTTCTTTCAGCTCGTCCGGCAAGAATTGTTGCTTCACGAAGTTGCCTTCGTAGCTGTGGGCGTACTTGTATTCCTGTCCATATCCCAGTTGTTTCATCAGCTTGGTGGGAGCATTGCGCAAGTGCAGAGGCACAGGCAAGTTTCCAGTGGAACGTACCAGTTCTAATGCATCGTTAATGGCACTGTATGCCGAATTGCTTTTAGGACTCGTTGCCAGATAGATAGTTGTTTCCGCCAAAGGGATACGCCCTTCGGGCCAACCGATTTTCATCAGAGTTTCAAAGCAGGCATTCGCCAGCAGCAATGCATTCGGATTGGCCAGACCTATATCTTCGGCAGCAGAGATAACGAGTCTCCGTGCGATGAAAGCAGGGTCTTCACCACCTTCTACCATGCGGGCGAGCCAGTAAATAGCCCCGTCCGGATCACTGCCACGGATAGACTTGATAAAAGCGGAAATGATGTCATAATGCATTTCCCCGTCCTTGTCGTAAGCCAACGGATTCTGTTGCAGACGTTCGGTCACCATGTCATCGGTGATGACAACCGTTTCCTCTGTGTCCGATTCCACTACAAGTTCAAGTATATTGAGCAGTTTACGGGCGTCTCCGCCGGAGAAGCGCAGCATGGCTGTCGTTTCTTTGAGTTCGATTTTCCGTTCTTTCAGTATGGTGTCGGTGGTGATGGCACGTTGCAGAAGTTCGAGCAAATCTTCCTTTTCCAAAGATTTGAGCACATAAAGCTGGCAACGGGAGAGGAGAGGGCGGATCACTTCGAATGATGGATTCTCGGTCGTTGCGCCTATCAGCGTCACCGTACCGTTTTCCACAGCTCCCAACAAAGAATCCTGTTGCGACTTGCTGAAACGATGGATTTCATCGATAAACAAGATCGGACTGGATTGCGAGAAAAAGCGGTTGCTCTTGGCACGCTCTATCACTTCGCGCACATCTTTGACGCCTGAAGTCACGGCACTCAGCGTATAAAACGGAGTTTCCAGTTTATTGGCGATAATCTGTGCCAATGTGGTTTTTCCCACTCCGGGAGGTCCCCAGAGGATAAACGAAGAAATACGTCCTGCATCAATCATCTTGCGCAGGATAGCCCCCGGTCCAACTAAATGTTTCTGACCGATATAATCATCCAATGTCTTTGGTCGTAACCGTTCTGCTAAAGGTTGCATAGTCTTAGAATACCATTAATACCATGAAACGAATACCGTTCTTGTTGATACCCGGATTGTCACGGTAGGTGAAACGATGTACATATTCAACGTGCAGCAACTTGAAAATGTTGTAGATACCTATACTTCCTTCGATATACGGCACCTTCGGGTCCATCACGAAACTGGTGAATTTACCGTCGCGTGTCGGGAAACGGAAGAGGTCGGGGTTGCTGCTCTTGAATGGATTGTTTTTGTCGGTCAATGTCCCCCACAATGCGCGGATACGAAACATTTCTCTCCATTTCAGATTCTTGATCAGCGGGATGCGGTTGAACAACTTTCCGTTCATGTCATAAGAAAGTGACATGGACGCATAACGGTCGTTCAGGAATTCCATATTGTTGATCAGGGAAAATGTCTCACGTTGAGTGATATATGACAAGTTGGCTTCCGGCAGAATCAATAGCGGGAAAGGTACGACATTCCATTCTGCCCCTGCTTTTACGCTACAGTCTATCTTTCCCCACGAAGCGGGAAGCCAGAAACGTTTCCAGATGCTTGCTTCCGTGCGGTTGAAGTTGTATTCTCCGCCCAGCACGCCTTTGAAGCCCATGGCATGAGTCAGCGTGAAGATAGGAGCGTCCAGCGACACCGGAACACGGCGCTGCTTGGAGTTGACGAAAGATTCTCCCGGAGCATAACGCAGTGTCACACTCGCTTCGGAAGTCGTGATGTCATGCACACGGGTTTGTGCGGCGTCATTCCGCAGATATTCCAGTTTTCCGGTAGGCTCGTCATTTCGATGGCGGAGCATGGCTTTCACTCCGAATCCCGTCAGCGTTTCGAGTTCGTAGTTGATGGTAGCATCACGCATATATGACATCTGGTCTACCGTTGTCGTTTTCATCGAAAGGAAGATGTTGTCTTTGTCCGTAAACAGGAACTTGTCCATCGGTGACATTACATCATAACTGTACGTTGCAGATATAAAATGTTTGGGAAACTCCCATACTACATAATCTCGTTTGTTGAAAGAATAAGTCAGCGTTCCGCTATATTTCCACTTTTCGTCTTTCAGACCATAAGCTCCGTATCCGCTCAGGAACCAATGCTTGTCAAAATGGGCAGTAGTCATACCACTCAGGCGGAAACGGGTTCCGTCGATGTAGTTGCTTGAAATCATGGTGTTGATAGGACCGATATCCACTTTGCTCTTATGGCCTTTGCTGCCTGTTTCCACAAAGTTCTCGATCAATGCTTTCGCACCGAAGATGATATATTTGAATCCCGGAATCTGTTCCAGACGGTTGACGAATACATCCATATTGCTTTCCTTTCTGGTCAACGGCACCTGGCGCACACTCGCCCAGTATTCGTCACTTTTCGAAAGCATGTCGGCCTCCTTGATCACAGGACCTTTCAAACGGAACAATCGCTGTTCTATCGGATCAAATTTATAATTGCTGTATTTAGTCGTTCGTTCTACCTGTAACCCTCCCGAGGTTTTGTTGGAACTCCATGAAAGGTCTACCGTCATGTCGTCATCCGCCAATACCCAGTTCCCGTTGGGAAGCTGCTCGTACTGCTGCACGATGTCCATGCGGTTGACAAAGTTGACACCACTCTTTTTAGGCAGGTTCATCGTACACTTCTGAACGGCATAGGTCGAATCTTTCAGCACATAAAGATGGCCTGTAAATCCGAAATCCTGTGAGTTCTGCGGTACGAACGTCAGATGTACGCATTCGCGCTTGTCCACCATCAGCGTATCCATCAGGTAGTATTTATAGAATGAGATGGCATTGTTGCCGATAGGGCTTACGAATCGCTGTTGGAGCAGCCGGATGTCATCATCATAGATGTTGATATCGGCAAAAACATCCTTCAGAACAGTCCCCAGCATGTCTCCTGTGGAGAAAAACTCTTCGATACCATTGGAGTTCTTTCCTTTGATAATGGTCTTTTTGCTTTCGGGATCTTTCCGGAAAATGGTTTGTGAGGCCGTTTCCTGTACGGAGATAGGGAGAATCAGTTTGTTGGTCGTCTCCGACACTTCCACCTGATCTTTGAGGAATGAGTATTTCTTGTAGATACCCTTTTCCAGTTTCTCCGGAGTCAGGTCGTTGATAGACATTTTCATTTTCTCGTACTTGTCGTACTGGTAGTAATCGTTCACTTCGAGCACTTGTGCTTTTTTGTGTTCGATCACTTTCTTCATGAATTCGACTGCCGGATTATTCTTGCGGGAGTATTTTTCTTTCTGTGGCTTTACGACTACTTCGGTGAGCATTACATCGTCCGGAGAGAGTTTAACATTGACGGTCTGATTTCCGGAGCCTACTTTGACGGTTTTGGTGACATATCCGATGGAAGAGAAAACGAGCGTTCCTCCGTTTCTCCGCGCGTCGAGCTTATATTCTCCGTCAATATTGGTGACAGTACCCATATCTCTCTTGTCTTGGTAGTAGACAGAGATATACATTAGTGGTTCATGAGTGACTGAATCAGTTACAACCCCCTTTATTTGCTGCGCAAAAGCATTTGAAACTGCAAATACGACTAAGAGCAGTATCAGTATTTTGTTATATCGTTGTATCATAACGTTCGTAGTAGGGCTGCAAAGTTAACAAATAAGTCTGAGTAAAATAGAGTATATAACTTTTTTTACCCATCGTTTTTTGTTATTTACAAGCTTATATCATTCAACAATGGAAGGAGGCAGATTGTTTTTGTCTTTTTATACTTCCCTTTTCAACGTATGCCACATCTTGCGAACCGGCATGCTCCGATTCTTTTCCGTAGTTCCAAAATCTGTTTCAACGGTTGAAACAAAAAGTTTCATGCCTTGAAACTCTAGTTCCCACTGCTTGAAACTCTGGTTTCTACGCCTTGAAACTTTGGTTTCCTCGGCGTGAAACTTTCTGAAACACTTGTCGAACCTGATAGTGGTCGGCTACTTCTGTCTGGCTATTAAGCCGGCTCGTTGATCATCGAATCCGGCTCAACCACTCCGGTTATTTACTTGTTAAAATTTGTACGATTCGTTCGGCTGTTCGTCCGTCCCAGCGTTCGGGGAGTTCGCCTTTCTTCCATTCACCTTTCATCAGCGTATCCATAGCCTGAGCGAGTGCTGCCGGATCTTCGCCGACCAGTTCATTCGTTCCCACGCGCCACGTTTCCGGATGTTCGGCATACGTGTTGAGCGTGATACAGGGGATGCCGAGGAACGTAGCTTCTTCGGCTACATTGCCGGAGTCCGTGATGATTCCTTTGGCTTTATTGATCAGATATCCGAAGAAAAGATAATTCTGCGGAGGCATGATATGAAGGTTCGGGGCTTCTATGCCGAGGTCTTTGATCGCATTGCGCACATAAGTGTGCATGGGCGCTACGATAGGCATACCGGCAGCTTTTTCGATCATCGTTTGCATCAACTTCCGCAGGTTCTCTTTGTTGTTGAGCAGTACACGTCGGTTGAGGGTGAGCAGGAGATAATTACCTTCCTGAAGTCCCAGTACGGAGAACCATACCGGTTTGAGCAGCCGGTTCCGGTTGAAACGAACGGTATCTACCAAAATGTTGCCGACGTAATATACGTTTTCGCTTTCCGTGCCTGTCTGATTCAGATTTCGGTTGGCCACCATGCGGCCGGTAAACAGATAATCGATACTCCGTCGGTAATCATCCGGTTTACTTCCTTCGGCATCTTCATGTCGAAGGAACGTGTGCCGGCTACCAGATGGGCTACCTTGATTCCTTGTTTCTTGGCTACGATGGCGCAACTCATGGTTGCTGTCAGATCATCCACTACCAGGACGACGTGTGCCGGATTTTCCGTCAGCTCCTGTTCGAAGGCGATCATGATTCCGGCTGCCAGACTGGTGGGGTTACTGCTTTCCACTCCAAGGTAGACATCGGGAGCTTTCATGTCGAGATCCGAAAACAGGGAAGCATCCAGACTTGTATCGTCCCGTCTGCCTGTGTACACCAAACGGTAGGAGATGCTTTTACCCAGCCCTCTTGCGGCTTCGATGGCGCGTGTGATAGGGGCTATTTTCATGAAATTGGGGCGTGCCCCGGCAACAATTGTTATTTTCATATTGTTTCTATCTAATTCGTGTAGCAAAAGTACATTTTCTTACGGAATTTATTCGTTACTTTGCATACAAAATAACAAATATATGCCGACATTCGTTCAAATTCTTGATTTTATAGGCACATTTGCCTTTGCTATTAGTGGTATCCGGCTGGCTTCGGCAAAGCGTTTCGACTGGTTCGGAGCCTATGTCGTAGGTCTTGCTACCGCTATCGGTGGCGGTACCATCCGTGATGTACTGCTGGATGTGACGCCCGGATGGATGACGAACCCTATCTATTTGATCTGTACGGGACTTGCCTTGATCTGGGTGATCTGTTTCGGTCGCTGGCTGATCCGTCTGAATAATACCTTTTTTATATTCGATACCATCGGACTGGCTTTGTTTACGGTGGTCGGTGTGGGGAAAAGTATCGCTTTGGGCTATCCTTTTTGGGTAGCCATCATCATGGGTAGTATCACAGGTGCCGCAGGAGGTGTGATTCGTGATGTCTTTATCAATGAGATCCCCTTGATTTTCCGAAAAGAAATCTATGCGATGGCGTGTGTAGTAGGCGGCATCGCTTACTGGCTGTGCGATGCCGCAGGGATGGAATCTTATGTCTGTCAGCTCGTTGGCGGATCGGCGGTATTTGTTACACGCATCCTTGCCGTGAAATACCACATTTGCCTTCCTATATTAAAAGGTAGTGAAGAGACTGACGGCGATTCTTGAAGATTTTATTTCTTGTCCAGATCCACTTCTCCCCGGTAGCTGATTGCCTGACGGTTCTGCATCGTGACGTCAATGCTGGTGGTGCCGTCGGGGAACACTTTCGCCCTGAACTCAAAGAAGTCTTCCGGACTTCGTGCGGAGAATTTGATAACGGCGTTTCCCTTCTTATCCATATCCATCGTGTATTCTTTGAGGGGAGCGTTGAATATCAGCCCGCTTCCTCCGCCATAAGGAACGCTGTAAGCACGTCCGTAATAAGGGAGGTAAGAGAATACCGAATCATTTCTGATTTGCAGTGAGTATTGTGAAGTCAGAGGTATAGAACGTCCGCGCATGGGCATAGCAGTGTTGACGTCTATCTTGTAGTCTTCTGATACGATCAGCTGTCTGACAGCTTCTTTCTTCTGTTCCTTCTTCTCCTTCTTGGTCTGTGCCGAAAGAGTCGGGATTCCTGCTAGCATAACCAGCAGTAGCATAAGGATTTGTTTTCTTGTTTTCATATCAGTTACAGTTTAGTGTATATATGTATAACACTCAAATATACTAAAAATAAGGAGTCCTCCTGCTTTCTTTAATGAAAATTAAACAGAAATCCCTAGAACTGTTCCAGAATGGAGATGCGTTTCTCGATAGGAGGATGCGTGGCAAAGAGTCCGCTAAGCCCGCTGAGGGCACTTTTCGACTGGTCGCCCGGATTCTGAATGAATAATTGCGCTACATCGCTACGTTTTACCGCTTCTATATCCGGATCATCGGAAATTTTGCGCAGGGCACTTGCCAATGCCAACGGATTCTTTGTCATCTCCGCCGAACCGGCATCCGCCATATATTCGCGCTTCCGTGAAATGGCGAAGCGCATCAGACTGGCAAAGAAGTAACCGACAGCCGCTATTACTAAAGCAATCAGTATGATGAGGATAGCTCCTCCACCGTTTTTTCCGTTGCTACGTATGCGCGTGTGCGTAATAGTATAGAAAGTGATTTGCGTCAGCATCGAGAAGATTCCGACAAATACAATCGAGACGATCAGCAGGCGCACATCCCTGTTGCGGATGTGAGTCAGTTCGTGGGCGATGACTGCTTCCAGTTCTTCGTCGTTCAACTTCTGAATAATCCCTTTCGAGAGAGTGACCGTATAGGTGCGGTCGTTGATACCGCTGGCAAAAGCGTTCAATGAATCGTCGTCGATGATATTGATTTTCGGAGCCTTCATTCCGTTTGCCATGCAGAGGTTCTCGACCAGATTATAGACACGTTTGTTTTCTCTGCGGTCGAGAGGTTTGGCGCCTGTGGCGGCTTTGATGATACTCGTATTCGCCCAGAAAGCTATCAGGAACCAAATCAATACGACACCCATCGTATAGGGGAGGGCATTGATGAAAAGAGGATTAGCCAATTCCAGGATACTTACTTCCATGCTCTCACCGTGCCCAAAGGCGACCAATAGATAACAGGCCAGATAAAGCAATGCTGCTACCAGGCAGGGAAATAGAAATAACAGAAGAACAGAGCGCCGGTTGTTCCGGCTCTGCTGTGTTTGGATTCCGACGTACTGCATACGTGCTCGTTTTTAGAAACTGATCTTCGGTGCCTGTTCCAGATTCGCACGTTCGTTGGTACCCAGGTCGAACATGATTTCTCTGCGGAAACCTGCCATACCTGCTATGATATTGGACGGGAATGTCTGAACCGCATTATTATATTCCTTCGTAGCCGAGTTAAAGTAACGGCGTACAGCAGCCAATTTATTCTCTACATCGGATACTTCTTCTTGCAGTTGCAGGAAATTCTGGTTTGCTTTCAGGTCGGGATAAGCCTCCAACGTGATTTTCAATCCCGATAAAGCGGAAGATAATTGATTCTCTGCTGCTATCTTTTCGTCGATTGTCTTGGCGCTGACTGCACCGTTACGTGCCTGAATCACCCGTTCGAGGGTATCTTTTTCGTGTGCGGCATATCCTTTCACGGTATCCACCAGTTGCGGGATAAGGTCGTGGCGCTGTTTCAGCTGCACGTCGATGTCTGCAAAAGCATTTTCACGGTTATTTCTCAGTCTCACCAATGAGTTGTACATGGAAGCAAAAATGATTCCCAACAGTACGATTATTCCTACGATAATAAGTATAGTCATGTCTTTTACTTTAAGTTAATAATACTACCCAAAAGTAAGTTATTTTGTATTGCCAAACAAGAAGAAGAGAATAAAAAACGTCCTAAACCACCTAAAAACTATCAAAAAGCACCTAAAATCTATCATTTGACAGTTTCACCCCCTAAGAAATGACGAATTTCCCCCTGTTCGACTCATAAAATACCTTTAAACTTGCAAACGTCAAGAAAGAAACGAAATATTAACCGTAAAACCCTTAAAGTATGAAAAGTTTAAGTTTCAGAAAAGATTTAATTGGAGTTCAGGAAGAGTTGCTTCGTTTTGCTTATAAATTAACTGCCAATCGTGAAGAAGCAAATGATTTATTGCAAGAAACATCATTAAAGGCCTTGGATAACGAGGAGAAATATGTTCCCGATACAAATTTCAAAGGATGGATGTACACGATCATGCGTAACATCTTTATTAATAACTACCGTAAAATAGTACGTGACCAGACATTCGTAGATCAGACCGACAATCTGTATCATTTGAATCTCCCCCAAGACTCAGGATTTGAAAGTACGGAAGGCGCTTATGACTTGAAAGAGATGCACCGCATCGTCAACGCGCTGCCGAAGGAATATAAAGTACCATTTTCAATGCACGTATCCGGTTTTAAATACCGTGAGATCGCTGAGAAACTGGACCTACCCCTCGGAACGGTGAAGAGCCGCATTTTCTTCACACGCCAACGTTTGCAACAAGAGTTGAAAGATTTTGTATAAATAGGGATAACACATTAGTCAAACAATTAATTCTGGTAAGGAGCAACGAGTAAAAACTCGCTTGCTCCTTTGATTTTGTGACAATATGATATTAAACATATCTTTATACCCCAACTTATTCTCTCTATATTTGTTATTATGTCAGAAAACTCAATATATTTGTATCAACTAGTTAACCTAAGTAATATAAATCTCATCTATTTACGGCAATGAAAAAGGAAATCAAATTCAGTCTCGTTTATCGGGATATGTGGCAGTCGTCCGGCAAGTATCAACCGCGTGCCGATCAGTTAGTAAGAATTGCTCCGTTAATTATCGAAATGGGTTGTTTCTCCCGTGTAGAAACCAACGGAGGCGCGTTCGAACAAGTCAACCTACTGTATGGCGAGAACCCGAACAAAGCCGTCCGGGCTTTCACGAAACCTTTCCACGAAGCCAGCATACAAACTCATATGCTCGACCGTGGTCTGAATGGTCTTCGAATGTATCCCGTTCCGGCAGATGTGCGTCGGTTAATGTATAAAGTGAAACATGCGCAGGGAGTGGATATCACCCGTATCTTTTGCGGCTTGAATGAAGTCAGAAATATTATTCCTTCCATTCATTATGCCCTCGAAGCGGGGATGATTCCGCAGGCAACGTTATGTATTACGTTCTCGCCCGTGCATACCGTAGAATATTATACCGCCATCGCCGAGCGTCTGATAGAAGCTGGCGCACCGGAAATCTGTCTGAAAGATATGGCAGGTGTCGGTCGCCCCGAAATGCTGGGACGTCTGACGAAAGCAATCAAGGAACGGCATCCCGAAATCATCATCCAATATCACGGACATAGCGGACCGGGGCTTTCGATGGCTTCTATCCTCGAAGTTTGTGAGAATGGCGCGGATATTATTGATGTCGCAATGGAGCCGATTTCGTGGGGGAAAGTTCATCCGGACGTTATCTCTGTGCAGGCTATGCTGAAAGACGCGGGATTTCAGGTACCGGAGATTAATATGAAAGCCTACATGAAAGCCCGTGCCATGACACAGGAGTTCATTGACGATTTTCTGGGTTATTTTATGGACCCTACCAACAAGCATATGTCTTCTTTGCTCTTGAAATGCGGACTTCCCGGAGGTATGATGGGTTCTATGATGGCCGATCTGAAAGGAGTACATTCCGGCATCAATCTGATATTGAGAGGTAAGAACGAACCGGAACTGAGTATCGACGATTTGCTCGTGATGCTGTTTGACGAGGTGGAATATGTGTGGCCGAAACTCGGCTATCCTCCATTGGTGACTCCGTTCAGCCAATATGTGAAGAATGTGGCATTGATGAATGTGATGTCTCTGATCAAGGGAGAGGAGCGTTGGACGATGATCGACAACCATACCTGGGATATGATTCTGGGTAAGAGTGGTCGTTTGCCCGGTGCACTTGCTCCGGAGATTATCGCACTGGCAAAAGAAAAAGGATACGAATTTACGGACGAAGACCCGCAGAAGAACTATCCGGATCAGCTGGACGAGTATCGTAAGGAAATGACAGAAAACGGCTGGGACTTCGGACAGGATGATGAAGAACTCTTCGAACTGGCAATGCACGACCGCCAATATCGGGATTATAAATCGGGTATTGCCAAGAAACGTTTCGAAGATGATTTGCAGCGTGCCAAAGATGCCGCATTGGCAAAACAGGGATTCTCCGAAGAAGAAGTGAAACGGATGAAACGTGCCAAGGCCGAACCGGTGACGGCAATGGAGAAAGGTCAGATCATTTGGGAGATTGATGTGGAATCGCCTTCTATGCCGCCCGAAGTGGGACATAAATATGACCCGGACGATGTGTTCTGCTACATTGCTACTCCTTGGCATACATATGATAAGGTGTTGGCGAATTTTAGCGGTCGTGTGATCGAAGTATGTGCCAAGCAGGGAGCATTGGTAGATAAAGGCGAACCATTGGCGTATATCGAGAGGTGTGAGGAACCGGCATAGTCTGTATCTTAAATAACGGAAAAAAGAAATCCCTTTATCCTTGTCTTGTTTCTTGATGAAATAGACTGTGATAAAGGGATTGCTTTATTTCTTTTTCTTCTTCCTGGTGTCTTTCTTATCGACCGCCTTCTTCTCTACAGGCGGAAACTTAGGAACCAGATTCATTAATCGCAATATCTGTTTTTGTCGTTTCAATAGGTAAGCCGAAGGCTTCGCAGAGTTAAACCGTATCGGGTTAGGGAGCGTAGCGGCAATCAGTGCGCACTGTCCTGAGCTCAACTTGGCAGCTGTTGTGTTGAATTTATACTTTGCGGTAGCCTGTGCGCCATAAATCCCTTTTCCCATTTCGATAGAGTTGAGATATACCTCCATAATCCGTTCTTTCGACCAGAATAACTCTATCAGAAAGGTGAAATAAACTTCGAAACCTTTGCGTACCCAAGACGATTGCGGCCACAGGAACACATTCTTGGCTGTCTGCTGGCTGATGGTACTTGCTCCGCGCTTCCGTTTCCGTTTCTCGTTCTCCTTCATCGCTTTCTCTATCTCGATGAAATCGAATCCGTTGTGTTCGGCAAAGCGGTTGTCTTCGGAGGCGATGACCGCCATCGGCAGGTGAGGAGATATCTTATCAAAAGAAACCCACGTGTGTTTCCACGTGGGTTTATCTCCTGACGCAAGCTGCTGTACACTTCGGATGACCATCAGCGGAGTGACATACACCGGCATAAAGCGGTAGACGATCACAGCCAGAATGGTAGATGCAAAGAAGAAAATCAGCAGGTTGCGCGCATAACGCAATATTTTTTTAATTGGAAGCGGCCTGTGCATCTTTAATCATCTGCTCACTTGCGTACATGTAAACTTCTACACGACGATTCTGTTCTCTTCCGGCAGCTGTGTCGTTGCTGGCGATAGGATCGCTTTCGCCCATTCCCTGCACACCTTTAATCTGATTGGAAGAAACGCCGCAGTTTAACAGGTAGCTGGCTACACTCTGTGCACGTTCCTGTGACAAGTTCAGATTCTTCTGACGGCTTTGTTCGGCGGTACTGTTTCTCCAGCCCTGATTGTCGGTATATCCGTAGATGGATACGTCCATGTCTCTGTTCTGGTTGAGTACGTTGTTGGCGAACTTGCTCAATGCAGACTTGGCAGCAGCACTCAGAGTCGCATTACCGGTAGTGAAAAGAATACCTGAATCGAATGTAACTTTTACTGCCTGCAATCCGTTGTTGTCAGTTATCTGCTCTACTTGTGCGCCTTCAATTTGTTTTGCTTCTGCTGCCGCTTTATCCATCTTCTTTCCGATAAGGGCACCTGTTCCTGCACCTACTGCAGTACCGATAGCCGCACCGATGGCAGCACCCTTGCCTTTACCGATAACACCGCCGAGGATAGCACCCAATGCAGCACCCGAACCACCGCCGATTGCGGCACCTTTGCCCGTATTGTTCATGCTTGCGCAGCCACTGAATATCATGGTTATACTCATGAAGAGAACCATCCATTTCATCTTGTTCATAATGCAATGTTTTTTAAATAGGTTTATAAAATAATACTTTAATAAATTAACAACGCAAAGATACATATTATTTGCCAAGGTCATACTTTTTAGGTTAAAATAACTCCGGATGATCTTTGTATATGTAAAATAACAAACGACACGGCTACCTTGTTGACACGGAAGGCAGATTTAAGCATTTTTTCCTGATCATGGTGAACCATCCCAGGAGAATCAGCCCTTTGGCAATCGTTGTGACGCATACTGCCCACCAGATACCTTCTACTCCCATGCCCATCCGTACAAACAGGATGGCAAGCGGAATACGCATATAGTTGCATACGATGCTGACAATGGCAGGAGGCACGGTACGCCCGATGCCGTAGAACACTCCCTGCATTGTGATTTCGAGCATCATAAACAGCTGCGAATATCCGTCGATACGCAGAAATACACCTCCGGCTTCGTAAGCCGCCTGTTCGGGGACAAAGATCGAAAAGACCTCATTGCCGTAAAAGACAAACAGCAGCGTGCAGAAAGTCCCGAAGATTCCCGTCATCCATAGGGTGGTGTGCCAGGCTTTCAGTACCCGTTCTATTCGTCCGGCGGCGAAGTTCTGGGCAATAAAGGCGCTGAGTGCGGTGGAGAAACCTTGGGAGGTATTCCAGGTGATGGCTTCTATCTGTCCGCCGGTGGTGAAAGTCATCAGTCCGATGTGTCCGCCCTGTTCGGATGCGGTACGGCAGAGGAACATATTGACGAAGGCGAACAGTGTGTTTAGGGTAGCTACGGGCAGGCCTAGTTTCAGAATACGCCGCGTGTACTTTTTCTTCAGTCGGGAGAAGAAGGGGAAACCACCGAGCAGGGCGTCTTTGCGGAAACGCAGCTGGTAGATGAAGATGGCGAAAACCGTTGCCTGCGAGAGCCATGTAGCGTAGGCGGCACCGTTTGTTCCCAGACCGAAGCCGAAGATAAACAGAGGGTCGAGAATGATATTCATAATCAGTCCCGTCCCACTGATATAGAATGGAATTTTGCTTCGTCCCGCTGCATTATAGATACCTGTGAAGGCAGCGGACAGGAATATGAACGGCAATGCGGTGGAAATAATCCGCAGGTATTCGATGGCATTGGCTGTGATGTGCTCTTCTAGTTCATAGATGCGGATAATGGGGCTTGCGAACATGAACAGCAGTCCGCCCCAGCAGATCGAAATGATCAGAGCAATCGTGATATTGTGTGAAGCGAACTGGCGTGCATCTTCCTGATTCTGCGCGCCGATGGATTGACCTACGCTGACTTCGGACCCTACCTTATTTAATAAGGAGATAGAACCGGACATCCACGTCAGGATTCCTACCGAACCGATGGCGGCGACTGCCTCACTGCCCAGTCGTCCCACCCATGCCATATCTGTAAGGCTGTATGCCATCTGTATAAACGACGTTGCCATGATAGGCATCGCCAGATTGAAAAGTTGGCGGTTGATAGGGCCGTGTGTCAGATTCTTAATTCCTTGCATATCATTTTTTCTATTTAAAAGGAGGCGCAAAGATACATAAAATTACTATCTTCGCACATCAAATATTCATTAATCAAAGTATACAGATACTATGAAACAGAAATTCTCTTCTCTTTTTGTATTGCTGGTCCTGCTATTGACAGGACTGCAAGTCTCGGCACAAAGTACGCCAAAACCATTTGATATTGAACAGCCTTCTCTTCGTGTTTTCCTGCCGGCACCGGAACTGGCGACAGGTCGTGCTGTGGTAGCCTGTCCGGGTGGGGGATACTCCGGCTTGGCGGTCAATCACGAAGGGTATGACTGGGCGCCGTATTTCAACAAACAAGGAATTGCATTGATTGTTCTCAAATACCGGATGCCGAAAGGCGACCGCACCCTCCCGATCTCCGACGCCGAAGCAGCCATGAAAATGGTACGTGACAGCGCTGACGTATGGAATCTGAATCCGAATGATATTGGTATCATGGGGTCTTCTGCCGGAGGCCATCTAGCTTCGACCATCGCTACACATGCGCCTGAAGCACTTCGTCCCAACTTCCAGATTCTCTTCTATCCGGTGATCACGATGGACAAATCTTTCACTCACATGGGCTCTCATGACAATCTGTTGGGCAAGGACGCTTCTGCCGATCTGGAAAAAGAATTCTCCAACGAGAAGCAAGTGACCAAAGAGACTCCCCGTGCTTTCATTGTTTATAGCGATGATGACAAGGTAGTTCCTCCTGCCAACGGAGTCAACTATTATCTGGCTTTAAATAAGAAAGGTGTTCCTTCCGTTCTCCATATTTATCCTACAGGCGGACACGGTTGGGGAATCCGTGAAGATTTCCTCTACAAGAGTGAAATGCAGAACGAACTGACTTCTTGGTTGCGTAGTTTCAAGGCTCCTCGCAAAGATGCCGTCCGTGTGGCTTGCATCGGCAACAGTATTACGTTCGGAGCAGGAATAAGAAATCGCAGCCGCGACAGCTATCCTTCCGTACTGGCCCGTATGCTGGGCGACAGCTACTGGGTGAAAAACTTCGGAGTGAGCGCCCGTACCATGCTGAACAAAGGAGATCATCCTTATATGAACGAACCTGCTTATAAGAATGCGTTAGCTTTTAATCCTAATATCGTCGTTATCAAACTTGGTACAAACGACAGCAAATCATTCAACTGGAAATACAAAGCAGACTTCATGAAAGATGCGCAGACCATGATCGACGCTTTCAAAGGTCTTCCTTCACAGCCGAAGATTTATCTCTGCTATCCTTCCAAAGCTTATCTGACAGGTGACGGCATCAACGATGATATTATCTCTAAAGAAATCATTCCGATGATCAAGAAGCTCGCCAAGAAAAACGACCTGTCTGTTATAGACCTCCATACTGCTATGGACGGAATGCCCGAACTCTTTCCGGACCGTATTCATCCGAACGAAAAGGGAGCGCAGGTAATGGCAAAAGCTGTCTATCAATCTATCTCTACTTTAAAATAAAAAATATGTTACCGATCATTGAGCTTTTAACCGGATAATTGTATTAATAATATAGCCCCTGATAAAAGAAAGGAGAATATTATGATTAGAACAGTTGCTGTCTTTGTTTTTGTGTCTTTTGCTTGTGTTGCTACTGCCTTTTCTCAAACTATAGAAAAGGAGAATAAAATAGATGTGCAAAAGAAAAATAGCTCCGCGGAAGTGAGCGGACGGCAGTTGCCCGAAGCAAAAAACATAGAACCGAAGTTACCGGATATAGAGGCTAAAAAGCTCGCAACAGATGATAAGTCCATGCAGACATACGGTCTGACACCTTCAAGTCCTGCATCGGGCTTATCTCCCTATTCTTACGATTTTCCGGCATTGCTGGAAAGTAATCCGACATTGACGGATTTTTATAATTTTCGTCAGCATTCTATGAATGGACAACTTTCCTTTATTGGGAGTGCAGAACAAAAGACTTATCTGGGATTGGGGCAATATGTAGCGGTAAATGCCGGAATACGCTGGATTCCTTCTCAAAGATTTTTCGTTGAAGCGGGAGGGGACTTGAGTCGGCAATTCTATTTGGCTTTGCCTATAGCGAGGCAAGATATAGCGGGAATATATACGAGAATGCGTTATTCTTTAGTCAGAAATGTCCGGTTAAATGTCTGGGGACAATATTTTATGGGGGGAAATACACCTCCTCCGGCTTATAATCCGTTATTTCCACATACAGGGGTAGGAGCCTCTATCTCGGTCGATGTGAAAAAGAATACGGAAGTAAGTGTCGGTGCGGAATACCAGTACGACAAAAAATCAAGAGAATGGAAAATGGAAACGTCAGGCCGCGTATCCATTGGCTTTTGACACATATTTCATCATTCATTTGGCTCTGTTATTTATTTCTCATATCTTTGACGCATTAAAATTATAATGTTTCATTAAAACTAGTGGATGTTTAACTCATCATTTATTACATCGGATTTGGTCTGATAAGAATCTGTTCACTTTAACAGATTCGAACTTCCATACTTTCGGATAATCTTTCCGGAAGTGATTTTCCTATATTATATAACTTTAGTTTTTATACCCGCATACAATAGCGAAAGCATTGTTGTGCTTTTACGTGTATGCTATATACATTAAAATAATGAGTAACGAAAATAATAATCTGTCATTATATGGTTGGAGTGATAATCTATTCCGGCAAAAACAAATCTCACAATATAAAGATATGTCTCATGGACGAATCATCGTGACACATAAAACCTGTTATGAAGTAGTTGCAGAGGATGGTGTATATTTGTGCGAGTTAACAGGAAATATGATTTATGGCAGAGTGCCTGATGAATATCCTTGTACGGGCGATTGGGTGATTTTTCAGCCATTCGATGCAAACAAAGGGATTATAGTTGATATATTGCCCCGTGAACGGGCGTTGTATCGAAAGAAGAACGGAAGGGTAGCCGACCGGCAGGCCATTGCTTCTTACGTCGATAAGGCATTTATTGTGCAAAGCCTTGATGATAATTTCAATGTTCGCAGGGCGGAACGTTTCATTGCCCAGGTAATGGAAGAAAAAATCAAACCGGTATTAGTGCTCAATAAAGCCGATTTAGGTTGTGACAGACAGAAAATAGATGAAGCGATCAAACACATTGCCCGTCAGTTTCCTGTATTTATCACAAGTATTCGTCAACCTCAAACGATTCTTCGGTTGCGGGAATCCATAACAAAAGGCGAAACAGTTGTGTTTGTCGGCTCTTCGGGTGTCGGCAAGAGTTCTTTGGTGAATGCCCTTTGCGGGAAATCGGTATTGAATACTTCTGATATAAGCCTGTCTACAGGGAAGGGGCGGCATACTTCGACTCGTCGGGAAATGGTATTGATGGATGGCTCAGGTGTTTTAATCGACACTCCGGGTGTTCGGGAATTTGGTTTGGCGATTGACAATCCCGATTCGCTCACCGAAATGTTTGAAATATCCGACTATGCGGAATCATGCCGTTTCAGCGATTGTAAACATATCGACGAGCCGGGTTGTGCTGTTTTAGAGGCGGTACATAATGGTACGTTAGATCATAAGGTATATGAGAGTTATCTGAAACTCAGACGAGAAGCATGGCACTTCTCCGCTTCCGAACATGAAAAACGTAAAAAGGAGAAATCCTTTACGAAACTCGTAGAAGAAGTGAAGAAACGCAAGGCTAATTTCTAAAGAACTATTGAAGCAGGGAATGCCGGTACTTTATCAGACAAGGTGATACTGTATGACGGCTTCTCTGCTTCTTATTGTTTGGTAAGAGTTTACGGCAACTATTCTCTTGCTTTTAGAGTAAAGGCATTTCAACTCTTGTGACATGTTCCTCTTCGGGTACATCCGGATTGCTGTAATAATACTCTATTGATGTTCCCGAGGCCTTGTAGCCATTTGTTTTTATCCATTCGGTCATCTCATTGTACAGCTGTGCCAGTTCATTGTAATTTCCTCTGTGCAGACATACGACTATTCTTCTGGCGGGGAGGATGACAGATTGTATTTTTTCGTCACCTTGTAAAGGTTTCGAAGATTTCAGTCCGATAATCATTTTTATACGATCTTCGGTCAGGCTTTCGAAGTCGGGGTACTCTACGAAGGGGATATCCGTGGTTACTTCTCCCTGTTTCTTGAATAAAGAGTCTATTCTTACAAAATTCTCTCCGATAGCCTGTGACATACCTTTCATGTAGGTTTGTACTTCAATAGCCAAAGCGGGCTGTTCCGGCTGCTGTAAAAGCATGATTTCTGATATCTTTGCCATAGATTCTGTTTTAATGGTGATTATTTCCGTATGACCGGTATATATATTTCTGTTAGTAATTCCGACGTTTCCGTGGTGGACGGATGATTCATATACATCTCAAAGCTGAATGTGCTTTGGGGATGGTATTTACTTTTCGGAAACCATTCCTCATAAATGCTCCTGTACACTTTGTGTAAAGAAGAATAGCTCCCCGTATGTCTGAACACGGCATATCGCCCTCCGGGAATTTGCATGATTCCCGGTACCGGTCTCGCTTTAGTATCATCGCGAAGGGTGATGCCTAGATAGAACCGGCACTTCTCCGTAGGCGTAATCGACGGATCGTCCATGCTAAGGCTGATAAACTTGTCATATCGTGGGTCTGCTTCATACTGTTCGGCATGATGCAGTAGTTTATTCCAAAGTAATCTGTATTTTAGTTTGTTTTTATACGCTTCACCCACTTCGATGCAGAATATCTTTATCGGGCTGATCACTTTTATCTCCGGTTTTATGTTTGTTGCCGGATTTTCACCGTTCGGTCTGTGCTTCTCTCTGTATTGAGAAGTTGATATACCAAAATGTTTCTTAAAAGCTTTGGCGATACTGTATTTAGTCTGATAACTCGTTTTCTATGATTTGCTTTAGCGTATAGTCCGTAGAGATCAGCAGATGTGCAACGTGTTCCATGCGCAAACGCTGTATGTAACTGCCGATATTCTCTCCGGTAGCGGTGCGGAACACTCTTCTGAAATGAAATTTGGACAGTCCGCTCATCGAACTCAGCGTGTCGGTATTCAGTACCTCCGTCAGATGACCGTTGATGTACACTATTATGTTCTGAATCATCTTATGATGAAGGCTGCTTGTCTCTTGCTTTTGCCGCCATCTGTTCAGTGTGGGAAGGCGTTTGTCCAGTATCTCCCTCAGCTCTTTCGGAGAATAGTCCGTGTCTGCGTATTCATTATATTTATCTGTATATTTTATCCAGATGTCGATCATTTCCCACATGGATATATCAACAATGTATTTCCCATCCTTCAGGCAGTAATAACAAAACTCATCACTCCTCGAACCGTCAGAGTTGGTGCCTAAATATTCCTCCACGTCGAAGCGGAGCGGCATTCCGCAGCTTTGGCAATATCTTTTATTTATTTCTGATTCAACCATTTGACTAATCTTGCATTCTTTGCAAAAATAAGCTATTTTTTCAGTAAACAGTTGTCCGGAATAGCCATCTTTTTATTAACAAATGTTCATTTCCGCTATTTCTTAAAGTTGTATCTTTGCCGCGCTTTTATAATATATAAGGTAAAGATGGAAACAATAACTGGAAAAAGAAGTTTATCATTCTATGAGCCGATTGTTTGGTGTAGGTCTGTTTGTCATCGATTCGATATTGGATATGTTTTGGGCTTTATGTAGAGTCTTATATCTATGTTCTGTGTATATTAATAAAAAAACCTCTGATAATCAATGATTATCAGAGGTTTTTTACTCCGTGATCCAGCTGGGGCTCGAACCCAGGACCCCAACATTAAAAGTGTTGTGCTCTACCTGCTGAGCTACTGAATCAATCCTTTATGCTTTCTTTCGAATTGCGGGTGCAAAGGTAGAACATTTTTTTAGAACTCCAAAGCATTTCAAACATTTTTCTTATCTTTGTGCCATTATCAACAATATACAATCATTAATATATGGCTGACGATAAAAAAATCATCTTCTCAATGGTGGGAGTGAGCAAAGCTTTCCAACCAAATAAAAATGTACTGAAAGACATTTACCTGTCGTTCTTCTATGGAGCGAAGATTGGTATTATCGGTCTGAACGGTTCCGGTAAATCTACCTTATTGAAGATTATCGCGGGGCTGGAGAAATCCTATCAGGGAGAAGTGGTCTTCTCTCCGGGATATTCTGTGGGCTATTTGGCACAAGAACCTTATCTGGACGACACAAAGACAGTAAAAGAAGTAGTAATGGAAGGTGTGCAACCGATCGTTGACGCACTGGCAGAATACGAAGAAATCAATCAGAAATTCGGTTTGCCCGAGTATTATGAAGATCAGGACAAGATGGATATACTTTTCGCCCGTCAGGGAGAATTGCAAGATATCATCGACGCAACTGATGCATGGAATCTGGACAGTAAACTGGAACGTGCGATGGATGCGCTCCGTTGTCCGCCCGAAGATCAGCCGGTGGTGAATCTCTCCGGAGGTGAACGCCGTCGTGTCGCTCTTTGCCGTTTGTTGTTGCAGAAACCGGACATCCTGTTGCTCGATGAGCCTACCAACCACTTGGATGCTGAATCTATCGACTGGCTGGAACAACATTTGCAGCAATACGAAGGTACAGTTATCGCCGTAACTCACGACCGTTACTTCCTTGATCACGTTGCCGGATGGATTCTCGAACTCGACCGTGGCGAAGGTATCCCTTGGAAGGGAAACTACTCATCCTGGCTGGAACAGAAGACCAAACGGATGGAAATGGAAGAAAAGACCGCCAGCAAGCGTCGTAAAACACTGGAACGTGAGTTGGAATGGGTGCGCATGGCTCCGAAAGCTCGTCAGGCGAAAGGAAAAGCCCGTCTTAATTCATACGACAAGTTGCTGAATGAAGACTTGAAGGAGAAAGAAGAGAAGCTGGAAATCTTTATCCCGAATGGTCCCCGTCTGGGTAATAAGGTAATCGAGGCAAAACACGTAGCGAAGGCATACGGCGACAAACTGCTGTTCGATGATCTGAACTTTATGCTTCCTCCTAACGGTATTGTCGGTGTCATCGGTCCTAACGGTGCAGGAAAAACAACTCTTTTCCGTCTGATTATGGGATTGGAAACGGTAGATAAAGGTGAGTTTGAAGTAGGAGAGACCGTAAAGGTATCCTATGTAGACCAGCAGCATAAAGACATTGACCCGAACAAGAGCGTCTATCAGGTAATCTCCGGTGGTAATGATTTGATCCGTATGGGTGGACGTGATATCAATGCACGTGCGTACCTGTCCCGTTTCAACTTTGCCGGTGCCGATCAGGAAAAACTTTGTGGTGTTCTTTCCGGTGGTGAAAGAAACCGTCTGCATCTGGCGATCGCTCTGAAAGAAGAAGGTAACGTTCTGCTGCTCGATGAGCCGACCAATGACATTGACGTGAACACCCTTCGTGCTTTGGAGGAAGGTTTGGAAGACTTTGCAGGGTGTGCGGTAGTCATCTCTCACGACCGTTGGTTCCTTGATCGTATCTGTACGCATATCCTCGCTTTTGAAGGAGACTCTAATGTATTCTACTTTGAAGGTTCCTATTCAGAATATGAGGAAAACAAATTGAAGCGTCTAGGCAATGAAGAGCCGAAGCGTGTTCGTTATAGAAACCTAATGACTGACTAGTATTTGCTGACAGATTACAAGTTAAATCTCACTTAATATACGAAAGTGAAAGGCTCTGCAAACATTGCAGGGCCTTTATTGTTTTCGAAAGCAATAAAATGTTTATCTCTCTTAAAAGAATGTAGCATAATTGTCATCTAAGTCTAAATAATATTAATTATCTTTGTGCACAGTTTCAATGAAACAAACAATTAGTATTAACTAATAAATTACATTATGTTGAAGAGAATGCGGTCTTTTTTAGTGGTCGTAATGTTACTGATTACTGCTACGATGAGTGCGCAAGTTACCACAGCAAGTATGAGTGGTAAAGTAACAGCACAAGATGAACCTATTATTGGAGCAACGATCGTTGCTATTCACGAGCCCTCCGGTACCCGCTATGGTACAGTGACCAATGTCAGTGGGCAATTCAATCTGCAAGGTATGCGTACAGGCGGTCCTTACAAAGTCGAAATCACCTATGTCGGCTATCAGTCAGCCATTTACAAGGGCATCCAGTTGTCATTAGGAGAAAACTACGTATTGAATGTTTCTTTGAAAGAAAGTTCAGAGTTGTTGGATGAAGTAGTAGTAACAGCACCAAAAACTATCGAAAAAATAGGTACTGTTACTAATGTAAGTGAACGTCAGATGAACACTTTACCTACTATTAACAGAAGTATAACAGATTTCACAAAGCTCTCTCCTTATGCAGGTGGAAGCAGTTCTTTTGCGGGGCGTGATGGACGTTATAACAATATAACGATTGATGGTGCTTCGTTTAATAATAGTTTCGGATTAAGTTCTAATAATTTACCTGGAGGAGATTCTCAACCCATATCTTTAGATGCAATCGATGAGATTACTGTAAATGTCTCTCCTTACGATGTTAAATATTCCAACTTCACAGGTGCTTCTATTAATGCTGTAACAAAAAGTGGAACAAACTCATTTTCGGGTACTGCATATACCTATCATAAACCAAGAGGATTTGCAGGGAGCTCTATTGACGGTGAGGATATTCTTAAAGCAAAAGAATACAACTCTCATTCATATGGTGTAACTTTTGGAGGTCCAATCATTAAGAATAAGCTTTTCTTCTTCTTGAATGCTGAAATTGAAAATAAGGAAACTCCGGGGGTAACTTGGCTTCCTAATCAAGATCAAAATGGAACAGGGGATAGCGGAAAACGTATCTCACGTACTTGGGTGGGTGATATGCGTACTATCAGTGACTTTGTTAAAACTAAATATGATTATGACCCCGGACAGTATGAGAACTTCAATAATTTCCAAAGTGATAATTGGAAGTTAATGGCTCGTATTGATTGGAATATACATCAGAACCATAAGTTGACAGTGCGTTTTAATTCTGTTTCCTCAGAAGATGACAGAGAAGTAAGCGCTAAGTCCACTATTATAACTAGTACTAATTCTAATCGTTATGGTTTGGATGCCTTTTCTTTTGGTAATTCAAACTATAAGATGAAAAACGTAGTAACATCGATAACAGGCGAGTTAAATAGTCGTTTCTCGAATAATGTTCAGAATAAACTGTTAGCCACATATACTCATATTAGTGATACACGCGAGCAGAAAGGCTCTGATTTTCCTTTTGTCGATATATATAAGGACGGAAAGCAATATATAACTTTAGGTACAGAAGTGTTTACTCCTAATAATCAGGTTATCAATAATGTATTTAGTCTTGTTGATAATGTGAGTATATCATTAGGAAAACATGAATTGCTTGCTGGCGTTTCTTTTGAACGCCAATATTTTAAAAACTCTTATTTGAGAGGCCCTTACGGATATTATCGTTATGATTCAATGGATGATTTTATGCAGGGAAAAGTACCTACCATTTATGGTATTACATATGGGTATAATGGTAATGATGCTCCAGGTTCTGAGTTGACATTCGGAATGGCTGGTGTGTATGCCCAAGACGTATGGTCTCTTACTCCTAATTTTCGTTTGACTTATGGCTTACGTCTGGATATGCCAATATATATGAATTCATTGGATTCTAACAAGTCAATAGAGGAATTAGCTTTTGTAAATAATACTCATGTCGATATTTCTAAGTGGCCGAAGACGCAAGTCTTGTTTTCGCCAAGAGTCGGTTTTAATTGGGATGTAAAAGGTGATCGCTCCGTAATTGTATCAGGAGGTACAGGAATCTTTACTGGATTGTTACCTTTTGTATGGTTCACTAATCAACCAAGTAATTCGGGCTTATACCAAAATATGGTAGAGTATAATACACAAAAAAATCCGGGCTCTTTACCTGCTGACTTTGGTTTTAATCCTAATTATAGAGAAACTCTGCAGAAATATCCCAGTTTATTTCCTTCTACACCTTCAGAGCAAGCACCTGATGTTATAGCATATGTAGATCCTAAGTTTAAGATGCCGCAAGTTTGGCGTAGTAATTTGAATGTGGATATTCAACTGCCGTATGATTTTATGTTATCTGTTGGAGCAATGTATACAAGAGATATTTATAATGTTGCGCAGATCAATATGAATGAGGCTGAGCCTACGGGTGTGTATAATGAACAACCGGATCGTATTTATTGGGCTTCAAAAAAATACGAGTATAATGATTATACTAATGGTAAGAATGTAGTAGTAAAACTTTCTAATGGAGAAGATAAAGGATATCAATATTCTTTTAATGCTATTTTGACAAAGAAATACGATTTTGGTTTTACAGGGTCTATCGGCTATACTTATACAATGGCTAAAGATCTGACTGCAAATCCTGGGTCAGCACCTAATTCAGCATGGCAAAATAATGTGGCAGTAAATTCATTGAATGATCCTGGAGTATCTTATTCTTTATTTTCTACGCCCCATCGTATTATTGCTAATGCTTCTTATGAAATTAATTATGCTAAATGCTTAAAGACAACATTCTCGTTATTTTATTCAGGATATCATACAGGACGTTATTCCTATACATATTATAATGATATGAATGGTGATGGCAATTATTCGGATTTAATATACGTGCCTAACTCTCAGGATGAAATGACCTTTGTTGATATTACAGATAAAAGTGGTGCTATTACTTATTCTGCTGTAGATCAAGCTAAAGATTTTTGGGATTTTGTGAACAATGATTCTTATCTTAAAGATCGTAAGGGAAAATATGTGGAACGTAATGGATCTTTAACACCTTGGATTAATCGCTTTGATTTTAAAATTGCTCAGGATTTTTATGCAACTTTAGGTGGGCGTAAATATGGAATACAGGTTAGCCTTGATATGCTGAATGTAGGAAATATGATTAATTCAAAATGGGGAGCATATCAATCTTGTGGTCTCAAGAGTTATGACAATGTACAGTTATTAAAAACTGCTAGCAAAGTTGGTGAACCCTTGACTTACCAGATAAATGCTAATTCACGTGAAGCTTTTAAAGAAAGATCATCATGGCAATATACCAATACCATTGGTAGTGCATGGTCTATGCAATTAGGAGTAAAAGTTACTTTCTAATACAAGTTTTAAAATTAAAAAGAAGGATTTTATTTTAATGGGAAGCCAGTTAATTCATAATGAGTTAACTGGCTTTTTTGTAGCCTTTCTATATAGTGATATACAGCGTAAGGTTTATAACCTCATTCTCATCACCACCGGATTATGATCACTATACTCCAAATCCGGAGAGAAGTAATCTACCCCTTGAAACTCAGACGAATGGAGGATATAGTCGATTCTCAGCAGATGCTTGAAATATCGGAAAGTGTACATATACCCATGTCCGCAGGTCTGAAAGCCATCATTCATCTTTTCTCCTTTTACAGTTTGATATACATATGAAGAAGGGAGAGAGTTGAAGTCACCGCATACCAGGGTGGGATAGGGAGAATCGGAAATCAATTGATTGATATGTTCAGCTTGTGCGGCACGTTTCTTGAAGTTCTCATGCAGACCATCGGCAAGGGTGAGAGCGGCACGTTCCGCACGGTCGGTATCGTCTGCACGAAGTTCTTTTTCCAGTTTGCGCTTGTTGCGGCTGACTTCCGTAGTCTGCAGATGATTGTTGAACAGACGGATTGTTTGGCCGTTAATGTCGATATCACACCACAGGCTGCAGTTGTTGGAATTTGGGTAGGTGACGAGCTGCTTCTCCTTGATAGGATAACGGCTGAACACAGCCAGTTGCAAAAGACTCTCTCCGGCAGGAGAAGAAGGTACATAGTAATACGGCCATTCGGAAAGAACGGTGCGAAGACTGTCAGTACCAAATTCATGATTGATCCCAAACTCTTGAAAACAGAAGATATCTACACCGAGCTCCTTCATGTAAGCAGCGATTTCCTTGCATGAGAAACCTGTGTGCTCGTGATTAAAGCTGTTAACGTTATAGGTGGCAATAGTCAGTGCTGATTCGGTGGCCCTTTCGTTTTTCTTCAGAGATTCAGTATTCGGTTGGGAAGCCGAATCGAAAAGCGGGGACTGGAGGACACGGGTCAGATACCCCAAATTTCCCAGTATGGCGATTAAAGGAATGAAAACCCAGCATCGCCAGCGAACCGTCCAATAGATGGCAGAGACGACATTAGCCAGCAAAAGCATCGGCAGAACCAATCCGATAAAGGGCATCAGCTTAAAGCCGCCCGGCGAAGCATCTCCGGCGAAGGCTCCGGCTAATGTGAAACCTGCCAGAATGCTCGTCAGCAGGATAGACAGGTAGTAAAGTAATCTATATAAGGCTTTCATTTTATGGTAACCATTTATTAATCATATCCTTGAGCTTCGCTTGAGAGATCGGCTTGGCGATGAAGTCGCTGCATCCGGCATCCATTGCAGCTATCTGATCCTGTTGATAAGCATAAGCACTTTGTGCGATAATGGGCACAGTATGAGAAAGCTCACGAATGATCTTCGTAGCCTCCAGACCGTCGAGATTAGGCATTTTGATATCCATCAGAATAAGGTCAGGCTTCGCTTCATCGTATGAGGTAACGGCCTCCATACCGTCCCGTGCACGTATAAGCCTGTACTTTCTTCCAAGAATAGCCTTCAGCAAGTCGAAGTTACTGTCCTCATCTTCCGCTATCAGAATAGTCCGCTGGCTTGGAGAGGCATTGGCGGAAATACTACCGGAACTATCATCGTCCGTACTTCCGGAAGTCTTTTCGGAATCCTCCTTGACAGACGTTTCTGCTGGCGTCTCCGTAGAAGCCGGGTCAATCTTCATCGAACCCGTGCCGGTCGGATTTTCATTTGCATTCCCTTCCTGCCGTTTTTCCTCCTTCGTATTTTCGGTCGATTGTTCCGACTCGTAAGGCAGGGTGAACGTGAAAGTCGTCCCTTGACCTACCACCGAAGAAACGGAGATTTCACCTCCCAGCCGTTCGACAATTGTTTTACAGATAGACAGTCCGAGCCCCGTCCCCTGCGCATAGTTGTTCAACTTGGCGAAACGTTCGAACACACGTCCTATCTTCTCCGGTTCGATGCCCGTACCGGTATCAGTCACGTGGAAAACGATCTGATTACCTACCAGTTTATATCCGTAACTAATGCTGCCTGCTTTCGTGAATTTGAATGCGTTACCTATCAGATTCGAGAACACCTGGAACACCCGGTTCTTGTCAGTCTCTATCACCAGTCCGTTTTCGGATGGCTCGTAGATCAGTTGTACCCCTTGCGGCGTGCGAAATACGTGAGCGTCATGTACTTCTTTACACAGACTGTTGATATTTATCGGTGCGCTGGTGAACTCGATAATGCCCGATTCGATCTTCGAAAGATCAAGAATTTCGTTGATCAGTTGCAGCAGACGTTCGTTGTTGGCTTCGACGATCTCATAAAATGTTTTACGTTCTTCCTTATTTTCACTTTCGGCTATCAGATGTGAGAAGCCGACGATGGCATTCAGAGGTGTGCGTATTTCATGACTCATGTTGGCGAGGAAAGCAGACTTCAGTTTGTCCGACATTTCGGCTTTCTCTTTGGATGTCTGAAGTTCCCGTTTGATTTTTTCCAGCTCCGTGATGTCCCATTCGATGCTGACGATGATGGGGGAGGAAAGTTCGTCTCCGTCCACCCGTATTTTCCGTTTGTCGAGGATGATCTCGTTTCCGTTTTTGTCTTTCCCTTCGGTTGTCCAGTGCAGTCCCCGTCCGGTGGTGGCAACTAGTGTATCTTCCTCCCTTTTCTTTTCTGCCACTTCGGGGGGATAGTAGTCGAAGTCATTCTTGCCGATAGATTCGCCGATGCACAGATTCCGGTTGTACGATTCCCGGTTGCGGTAGATATATCGGAAATCGTTGTTGATCTCCTTGACGACAATTCCGGCGGGGAGGTTGTCGATGGTAGTATCCATGATCAGGTTGAGTCGTTTGATTTGCGCTTCGTAGTGCAGTCGCTCGGATATGTCGTGGGAGAATGACCAGTAACTTTCTTCACCGGAGTCATTGGTGACGTTGTACATGATTCCCTCGTAAGCCAATATATTCTTGCTGACCTTCGAAGGATGATGGGCGACGAAACTTCTGCTTCCTCCGTGCAGGATATCCTTGCAGCGTTCATGCCAGTCTTCCTGCGTGTTCATATCGCCGGCGATTTCATAGATTTTCAGTTTGCCGATCTCCTCACTTTCCGGGATGCCGTGGTTGTGGAGGAACTGGCGGTTGGCGAAGATCAGCGTACCGTCCTCTTTGGCGGCGAAGATGCTCTCCTTTGCGTTGTTGATGGCGTGCGTCAGCGTGTTGATGTCGTTTCTGCGACGCTGTATGTCGGTGATGTTCTGGATGTAACCTTCGATGTTGCAGCTGCCGTTCGGTAGTTCGTCTCGCAGATAAGCCTGAAGGCGCATATAGTAAATCTCTCCGGCGACACGGACCCGATAGCTGATACTTTCTTCGTTGAGTCCTTCCTCATTCTTCCGGCACCAGCTGGTGAAGCTCAGGCGGTCTTCTTCGACGATAAATTCCTGATATTTCTCCAGAGAGATACTTCTGGAAGATTCCTCGCACAATACTCCGGTGTAGCCCATGTAATGGAAGACATTGTCGCGGGTGTTGTACATCCACTGTCCGATCTGAGCCACTTTCTGTATCTCCCTCAGATTTCGGTTTACCTGTTCCAGCTGGCGTTTCACGTTGCTTCGCTGGGTGATGTCCCGATATTGGCAGAGCACCATGTCATCGTAAGGATACATGATACACTTGAAATAATAGGTATTATCCTCCAGTTCCAGCTTGTAGTTCTTGCTGATGCTTCGCTGTTCCCGAAGCACGGTCTGGAAGGTGCTGTAAACCTTCTCACGGGTATGCTCGGGCATACGTTCGAATATATTTTTTCCTAAAAGCCTCTCTTCTTGTAAAAACCATAAATTGCTATGAATATCAATATCAATGCAAATGCCATTTCTATCGACTAATAGCATGGTGTCGGCGGTCAACTTCAGTATTCTTTGCGCATTATCTGCCTCATGTAATGTTCTGTTCATGCTTGTCCGATTAGATTTATAAGATTCTGTTTCATGCAAAGATAGCAAAATATTTGATTCTCTGTTCTTATTTTTCGGCACGTTTTGCTTTTTCCCAGGCGCCGCTTCCTTTTTTCTTTTCAGATAGCCGATTCCTTTGAGCACATTCACGTTCATGAATAAGAAATAATAGGGAATAAACAGTACTTTATTCTTTATTTGTCTGGTAGAGAGGTAATATCCCCAGTATCCCATTCCGTAGAAAAGAATCTGTAACCCCAGCAGGGTGCCATAAAACAGGGGAGATTCGCCCAATAGCAAAACGACTATATTCAGTGGCAACAGCGCAAACAGCAGGAATGGAGTGACAGACCAGCGCAATACCCGGTGCGACGTGTACTGAAAACTCAGGATTCCGTAATGGAAAGGATTCAGCAACGGGCGCAGACGCCAGATCGACTGTAACCCTCCGGCAGCGATGCGCACTTTTCGTTTTTCCTCTTCACCCATATCTGCCGATCCGCTTTCGATGGCGTAGGCATTGGTGCAGTAGGCGATGGTGTATCCTTTCATGGCGATGCGGAGAGAGAGGATGAAGTCGTCGAGCAACGTATCCGGTTCCATCGGTTCGAAGAGTTCGCGGCGGACGGCAAACAGTTCTCCGGCAGCGCCTACAGCCGAGTAGAGGCGGGAGTCGAGCGCTTTCAGTGTCGATTCGTATTTCCAGTAGATGCCTTCGCCTCCGGCGGCTGCTCCGTCTTTCGTCTGTACGGCTATGCGTTTTTCTCCTGCCACGCAGCCTACTTTCGGGTTTTGAAAAGCCAGTACGATTTCATGGATTGCCTCGCTGTTGACCATCGTGTTGGCGTCCGTAAAGACGACAAGCGGGGTCCGGACGAGTGTCATTCCTCGTGTCATGGCGGCTGTCTTTCCCTGCCGTTTCGGCTGGAAGTAGACGGTTGCTTTTCCGTTCCAGCGAGTTTGGAGACGGTCGTTTGTGCCGTCATCGCTTCCGTCCGTCACCCAGACGATGCGGAGTTTGTCCGCAGGGTAGTCCAGGGCGAGGCTGTTCTCCATCTTTTCGTCCACCACGTCTTCTTCGTTGAAGGCGGTGATGAAGAGGGTTACTTCCGGCAGGTCACTGTCCGGTGGCAGCACCCGTTTCACGGGTTTCACGAAAAGCTCTTTCAGCTTGACGAGGGCGTAGAGGACGATACCGTAGCCCAGATAGGTGTAGAACACCATGAACAGGGCGGACCAGAAGATGATTTCGAGGATGAGGGTTTCGTTCATAGCTATATTCTCGTTTAATAGATGTTTGTTGATTTACTTATTGAAGTCGTTTTTTTAGTGCCTCTTTTTTAGCCGATTCTTTCAGTATGTTTACAAAGTAGAGGGCGTCTGCTTTGTTGGAAGCATCGGAAGGATTGGCCTCATATCGTTTTACGAAATTCTCGGCGTGTTCAAACAGGTATTTCCGACAGTCGATATTGAGCATGATACCGTCTTTGTAGTCAGCATAAGATAGTCCGGTCAATGCATCATTTCCTTCGATAGAAACAATGTCATACATGCTAATTCCCGGCAAATTGATAGTGGTAGAAGGATAGTAGAAGAACTTTTCTCCCGGTAAATTTACTGTTAATTTGAAAGAACTTGCGTCTATTTGTGCTATACTAATATGGCTGTTTAAACGATAATAGTTATATTCATAATATTCTTCCTGGCTTGGAAACCATAACGAATCATCCCCATCTTTACCATAATTACTATTTAACCATAATAAAAAGTCGATCCAATTGTTGTCCGTACCATGAACACCTATGCAGATTGCTTTACGTTCTTCTTTGGGTAATTTTAGCAGGTCAGTAATCTGTTGTTTAAAATATGCTGGTGAATCGTTAAACTCCCGTTCTATCAGAGATTTTTGTAAAGTTTCAGACACTTGATACGGATATAGGGTAATTGCTCCTGCTTGTGCGGTCATCGTTTGAATTTCCGGACATTGAAGAGCAGCAGTTACGTATGTTTTATTTCCATTGGGTTCAGCAAGAAATTTACATCCCCTTCCTGTGAGTTTCTCTACAATAATGTTTTGGGCAATATCAAAATGTTCCAATATTTGTATTGGATCATTAGCATCTTTTGTCATTACATCATGGAGGGCAATGCCTGTTCCATAGTTCAACATCTCTCGTATGTTATCCCATATAAGTCCGGATTTCATATAAAAACGATAATAGTTTGCAGTAAACCCCGGCAGTACGTTTGTTTCAGCATCCATCCATTTTTCTTCAGGGGCAAGAGTGGTAGTAATAGCAAACCGAACTTCATTTCCTGCTCCGTCTGTACATCCCAAAGATTGGTTGGCGGAAATAATAGTAGGGGGAAGATCCCCTTTTTGCAAATGTTTGATGTCAAAATATAATTGATGTTTCATATTCTGATCAGTGGGAGTTGGAGTAGGATAAGGTATTGAACTTGAGATCGGTTTACCGTTTATTGCAGCCCACGTACGGCAAAAAGCAGCCTGCATGCAGTCGTCTTGTGTTAGCATCAACATCCATGTCTTATTGTATTTTAAATGAGGGATTTCGACATTAATATCTTTGGTCTGTATTTCTTTTTTTGTGTGGATAATGATTTCTGCTGTAACGTTTGCTGTTTCTTTGTCGAAAGGATACATATAGACGGGAGTAGAATCTGTATCTTTTTCGTTATTGTCTTGTCCTGTATTTCTATTCTCATCGTATAGATTCATTTTTCTTATACAGGAAGTATAGGTGAAAAGACAAGCTGTTACTAAGATGATATTTACTATATATTTTGCCATATCCATAATGATTTTGATGAGACCTTATTTGATGAGATTAGAGTCTTTATCTTTGTATGCCGTCTTTTTGATAAAGAGTCCGGTGATTTCTTTCAGTGCTTTGATTACCCGTATCCATATATTATCAATCAGTGATCCTTCAGAATTTAGGGTTCCATTACTTGTAAGCACTCGTGCTTTGCGACTTGTAATAAATACGATTTTTCCATACGGTTTCATAGCTAATGCTAACGAACCGTCTTCTCCGCGGATAATATCTGTACGAAATCCAAACCGACGTCCTATTTCCGTATTAAAACTGAAAGCCATACCTCGCACACAGAGTTCAGGACGCTGGATGGCTTGTAAGCGGAGGTATATATCGCGCAGGCCTTCGTAGCACCATAGTCCGAATCGGGAATGTCTTTCGTCAACCATAAAACTCCATAAACTGAATGTACATGCAACCTTCGGATTCATTAGATATTTTACATGCGTTTCAATGTAATGCGGTGGATATAAAGTATCTGCATCAATACAAATATGATATTTTCCTTTTGCATGGTCCAATCCGCATTGGCGGGCATATCCCGGACCTTTCTTCGTTTCGTTATAATAGGTAACTCCCAATGATTTTAATATTTCTTCCGTTTTATCCGTTGAATTGTTGTTAACGGCTATTATTTCAATGGGGAAATGGCAATGATTCTCGGAGAGTGACCAGATACAACTTATCAGATGACGTTCCTCATTGTGTGCAATGAGTACAACCGATACCAGTGGAGAATCGTTTTGACGTTCTTTGAGTTGTCTTTTGACTTTGCGGATACTATCGTCAGAAATCTCATCAAAAGATTTCCCGTATACTTCCAGATAAGTTTTATACCACTTTACCATATGTTGTTCTGTTATTTAGAAGAATAAGTTAATGATTCGAATAAGTTTTTCCATTGTGGCATCACATTTTCCGGCAGAAAGCGTTTTACGTTTTCCCTGGCTTTGTGTCCCATCTTGATGCGTACATTTTCATTCTCAATCAGATAGCAGATTTTGTCTGCAAGTTCCTTGATATTTTCTTTCTCCACTAGTAGACCGTCTTCATGGTCTTTTATAATATTCGAAGGACCATGCGGACAGTCAAATGAGACACAGGGTATACCACATGACATTGCTTCTGCCAAAACGAGTCCAAAACCTTCGTATCGGCTTGATAAGACAAATATCGAACTCATACAGTATTTTTCGGCTATATTCGATACAGTGTGATGAAGCAGACAATTATTATTTAGTTGTAGTTCATCTATTAGTTTGGTGAACTTCTCTTTCAGGTCGCCTTCTCCATAAATATGTAGTTTCCAGTCCGGATGTCTTTGGGCGACAATGCTCCAGGCGGGGATTAGCATATCAAATCCTTTTTGGGGCGCATATCGCCCTACAGCAATAGCATTATGTGACAGAATATCTGTTTGTTTTCCTTCTACAGGAGTAGAAATAGGATTAGGGATGATGCTGATATTAGTCAGTTCCGGCCAGTCTTTAGCTCCTTCACTTGTAAGTATAATCACTCTGGACAGTTTAGACAGGTTTTTGACAAATCTGTTTGCCCATCTTTTCTTTATCATGTTGACAATCGGGCTTTTACGTTTCAGTGCTTCTGCGCCATAGGCGTAGCGGCTGACGTGAAACTCTCCGATTTTCAGGCTACCGTCTTTCAATTTAGTGATAAAGTTCAGTTCCCGGCGCATGGTTGAGATAGTAATGTCCGGTTTCAGTTCGTTCAATAGATTCGATAGTCGTTGTTTAAACCGATAGTAGCGGAACGGATACTTCAGCACTTTACTTACTATGGATTGAGAGTAGGGCAGGTCGAAAGATACTCCTAAGTCGATATGCTTTACTTTGGGGGATAATGGAAAGTGTGGTGCTTTACCCATTTGTTCGGATGTAATGATGGTGATGTCGTATCCTTCAAAATGTTCTGCAAAATAATTGGCTTTGAATGTAACTATCCGTTCTATTCCGCCAGGTGCCTGTAGTGAGGGCAGGTAATAGGCTATCTTCATGATTTAATAGATTTTAGCAATGATTTGTTTCCGATAAAATTCTCCGGCGTCGGACACTTGTTTTCCGTTGGCGGCTTCGTTTACATATTTTCGTTCCAGCTTTACTTTCCGTTTGGCTCCCATTCGCCACCATTCATATTCTACGTCCACGTGCCCTGCGTCAATTGCCTGATAACCGGACTTGAATAAATCGTAAGCCAGTACAGTAGCCGTAGGTCCTAAAGCAATCAGGAAGAGAGCGGTTTTCTCGAGTTTTTGCGCTTCATTCAGTATTTCTTCGTAGCGGTCAAATGCGTCACGGGGCGGACAAAGAATACGTCTGATGCTTTTTACATTGTCAAAGAGGTCGTTGCCTACCCCCAAACGGCTTTTTTCGCCTTCAATGAATACGACATCCCTGTCTTTCCAGATAGCTTTCATCTGGTGAAACCACCGTGGGCAGTCTTCTTTGGAAGCGAAGTCCATGTAGGGACGGGTGATGAATGTATTGTAGTATAGCCTGTCGGGCAACAGCAAGCGGTCCCACCAACTGCCATACAGAAAGAAGTGAGTTCTCCAGAATCGGCGTGCTTTGCGGTTATAGCGATAAATGTTTTCGAAAGTATCGGAGATACAAACCAAATGTCCTTCTTCATGGCTTGTCAATACTTCCTTGAGACGCTGAGCCAAGAGTACATTTCCTTTTTGGAATCCTATTTCCTTGTCCGGGTTGGTAAGCAGCATCTCACCATCGCCGAAACGGCTCACGGAACATTGGTCTTCTATGATTATCCGAATGGTCTCATCAATGGAAGCTACCTGCGGAGTTATTTTCTGATGGCATCTGAGAGCCATGTACCAGAAATTGTACCATTCTACAGTAATGCCATAACGCAATTTATAGCGGATAGCATTGATCAGTGGCTGTATATTCATAGTGATATAGTTTTATTCAAAGGTTTCATTAATAACAATTTGCATCTGGGCTTTCCATGAAAGTGATTGCTCTATAGACATCCGTATTTGGAGCGGCGTTGTTTTCAATGATTGATAAAAGCGAATTACTTTTTCGATGTCAAGGGGCGAATCGTCCGGTGCTGCCTTAAGTATGTATGGTTGATGCTCAAAGTCATCATCCGTTTCTGAATAAACAAAAGGAATGCCTCTTGCTGCATATTCACGGTTTTTTAAGGTCTTGATTTTGTCAATACCGCTACGATGGCGAGCCAGACTGCCTATTCCCATGTCCGACTGCTCGAACACGGCATCCAGTTCTTTGCCGTATAAGGCACTATGAAAGATGATATATTTCTCTAACTGATGTTTGGCTACATCTTTTTTATAGCTGTCCACCAGTTCGGGAACCCCGAAGCCTACGATATTGAGATATACTTTATAATCATGAGTGTCGGTATGTGTACGATAGTAATTTGCCATGCCGGCTATAACTCTGTCGAAACCATGCCATGGGTGCATTGTCGCTACGGCAATCAGTTGTAGAGAATGTGCGGTATCATTCTTTGGACCTCTTAAAGGGATTTCGCTGAAATCAATTCCATTTGAGATGCGGATGGTGGGGCGATTCCAAATAATGTCATAGTCCGAAAAAGTGACGATCTTGTCAACATAGCGTGCCAGATGCTGTCGGAAACATTTGTCTATAAATAGGATTCGTTGGTATACGAATGGGAGTCCCTTATATTCTTGGTCGTATGGATATGTCGGGATTTCCATCACTATACGTGCTCCGGTCTTTTTTAGTAGTTTCATCAGCCGTATGCTGAAAGGGCTGGCATTATGGACATAGCGTACATAGATAAAGTCTATGTTTTCTTTCTGTACATAATGTACGATACTGTCAAATTCGATTCTTTTTAGGATTTTTCCTTTGATCCCGAAACCATAGTCGGCGATTATCGATTCATCTACCATACGGCGTTTATGGTTGTCCGTATCGTCTAGCCAACACGTATGCATTTCTAGTCCGCATTCTTTGAGGGCTTTTACTTGATAACGTATCTTTTTACTGATTCCGTTGAATGCTTCGAAACCATGGAATATGAGGAATAATCCTTTCATTGTTTGTTCTTTTGTACTAACTTTCTATTTCTTACAAGAGTCTTCACTTTGCCTGTGATATCATAGGTGTGTGTTACTTGCATATATGTCCCAAAGATAATAAAACTTACGAAACTTTTTGCAATAAGTGTTACGAAAATATTCATATTTTCCATCATATAATATATAGGCGTGAGGAATGCTGTTATTAGTAGGCTGACAAGGAGTGGAGAAAGAAGTTGTCTGATAAATATCCATGCGTTTCTTTGGAATGTAACTCGATACATCATCCAATAGCATTGTACGAAATTGATAGTAAAAGTTATCACGATACATATGGCTACAGCTGTCAGTGTACCGAAATAAAATATCCCTGTCAGCATTCCGGTCACATTAAGTATGGACGAAAAGAGTCCGCAGACAAAAAGGCTCCTTGTATCACCTGCTGCCTGAAAAATAGAGCCTGAAGAGGAGAGTATGATCTGAATACCGACTGAAAGTGAAAGTATCCGGAATACTGGAACCGAAGGCAGCCATTGATCACCAAAAATAATCAGTGTTACCTCTTCCGCCGTAAAGAAAAACAGTACGCTGAGTGGCAGACCGATGAATGACAGAAAACGGACAATGCGTTCGTAGGATGTTGCCAGCTTTTCCTTGTCATTCTGGAAATCGCTGAAGATGGGGTGCATGACCGGTGTGATGACTTGCGTAATATTCTGCAGAGGGAGCATCATCAAGCGGTAGGACTTTTCATAGTATCCTAAATCAGACATACTCATATATTTACCAATCAGCAGTTTATCCAGATTGCGGCTGAAATAGTTAATCACGTTAAACAAGAATTGATAGGCCGAATAGGAGAATATCTTTCGGAGTACTTTCAGTCCTAACGTGAAACGCAGCCGTTGCGGATAGCGTTGATAGGAAATAACGAATATCAGTATGCTGGAAAGTATAGGATTGATGATCAGCGCATATAAGCCGGCTCCGCAAAGCGCGGCAGTTATTGCTCCGGCACCTCCGGCTATCTGGATGATAAAGCTTCGGACAGCAATAAACTTGAACTCTTTGTTGCGGTAGAACAAGGCTCCCGGCACGATGTTGGCAGAGGCGAAGAACAGGTTGACGGACAGGAGCTGGCACAACGTCCGTAAGATCCCACTTTCGTAGTAATCGGCGATCAGCCAGGAAGCGGCAAAAAAGAGTATACTGATTCCGATGCCTGTCCATACGGTGAATGAGAAGATGTCCGATAGTTCTTCTTTAGTCAATGATTTATGTTGTACGATAGCAGGCGATATTCCCATATCCGTAAAGAGATTGAAAAATGCAATAATGACCGTAGCGATTGCCACTACTCCGAAGTCATCCGGAGAGAGCAACCGCGCAAGAATCCCTGCCACGACGAGTGATATAATGATTCCGCTGTATTTGGCTAGTGCCGTGTAGAAAACTCCGGAAAATAACTGATGTTTAATATTGTTTGCCATTGCCTGAATGATTCTTTTCTGATCTACTTGTGAATGATGGATTTGAATAACAAGACTCCGATGCTTCTTATAGATATAAGTTTTTTGTATCTAAACAGACACCGCCACGCCAGCCGAAGCCGATATGGGTAAGGAAGCACATGGGCTTGCCAAATGACAGCATTCAGCATTTGCGACAGATATAAATCAATAGTATCTTTGATTTTGTTTTCAGAGGTTTGTTGCTTGAATTTGACTATCTCTTGAGTAACAGTGAGATATCCTTTTAAATTTTTGAGTGAAAAATCGCATGTCATAATTGAATTTTTACGTATGCGCCGGTGAAAGAACGATCGTTGGATACAGCTTGTTCTTCGGGCTTGCAGATAAAGTAAGGTCGTGAATAGCTGATCTTCGTGTACAATATCCGGATAAAAGAGGAGCTGTCGTTCTTCCAAAAAAGCTGTGCGGATAACGTTCAGGCAGGCGGATGGGGTGTACGTTTTGTGCTGCAATTGTATGTTGATTGCTTCGGGACCTGTATAAACCTTGTTTTCTAACTTATCGGTACGTTGATAATTTAGTACGGGAGCATTGCGAATATCCTCTTCAAAAAAGCTCTGAGCATCAAAGAAAACGAAATCCAGTTCTTTTTCTTCGCATTTGCTGTAGCACAGTTCCATTGCATCCTTTTCCAACAGATCATCACTATCCATGAAATAGATGTATCTTCCGTGGGCATGCGTGATGCCGGCATTGCGTGCCATTGACAATCCCTGATTGCTTTGCGAATACACCTGTATCCGACTGTCTGCCGCAGCCAGTTCTTCTACAACTTGCAGACTGTTATCTGTGGAGCCGTCATTGATGATGATGATTTCCAATTCCCGCAGTGTCTGATTCATAATGCTTTCTACTGCCTCCCGAACATATTTTTCGGTGTTATAGACAGGTATGACGACACTGACTTTTATTTCTTCATTTTCCATAAATACTGTGTATGGCTACTCTATTGTTGTTTGTTTTTGAGATCGTTTAAAGAGAGAGATTGGCTAGGTTTCTGTAAAGCTCCGCATATTCTTTTCCTATTTTTCCGCTGTTCATGTTTTCAATGGCATACGCATAGTTGTCTTCTCCCTTCCTTCGGGCGGACAGTTGGCGGGCTGCCTCCAGTGCTCGTATGATATCAAATTGGTTGTCGGGGTGGAAGACGGGGTTGCCCGTATCTTGGAGGATTTCTCCTATATTCCCGATATTGGGACCTATGACCACTTTGTGAAAAAGGAAGGCGAGAGGTATACTGGCAGAGTTCAGAATATCTTTTCGTTGGATGAATATTACATCCGAAGCGGCCATGTAGTAAGGCAGGTCGCAGTTGTCTATAGGTTCGTCGCTGGCTCCGGCGTGCATTCTGCGCAGGCGGTTGAGCAAGGGTATAAGCAGGTAATATCCTGCCCGGGATGTCCAGCGCTTGAAGAAGTTGCTGCCATACCTGTTGAATCTCGAAAACGGGTACAGCCGTGGAGCAAGCAGGAACTTCTTTGCTTCATCCCATTTTCGGAACGCTCCGGTCACCATCCGCCTCTCTTCACGATTCCGGAACTTTCCGAACGACGTGACGATAAACGCCTCCTGCGGCAGATTAAGATACTGGCGCGCACGTTCCACGCTGATGTCCTCCTTGTATGTGTACTGATAAATAGGATGAGGAATGATGACATTCCGGCTGTCCGCGTGTTTGGCTGCAAATTCGTCGAGACTGTAACGTCCCATGTGCACCACCACATCGCTTTGTTCTTCGATAATGTCATAAGCACGGCCGATCACCTCGTTCGCATCATGCGGACGGACATTGTGGCGCGTATACACGAACCGGGCCCCACGGGACCGGAAAAAAGCGATACACTCCTTCAGGCGGCAAATCCTGTCCGGATCGTCACAATTCCCTTCCATCACCTCTTCGGGCCATTGGAAGTGGATGATGTCGTAAGGTGTATCCGAGTTCCAGAACTCATTCGTGGAACATCGTACGTCAATCCCCGTCGTCCTGATAGCATCGCATAAAATGGGGACAAAAAGATTGTCCGTATCTCCATTCTCTCTGAAAACGATTAATGCTTTTATCGGTGGATTGCCTATTTCATTGTCGTTCATGCTTGATTCTTTGTTTTTGGTGGGCTTTTGCCACATACAAAGGTAATAAAAGATATGATACTTTTCATCTTTTTTGCTTTTTTTCGGTGTTGTGCCTTTATTCCTTGTGCGTCCGTTTTATCTCTCTGTCACTCTTTAGTTGTGAAACGAGTTCATATCTATGAGAAACAGGTTCTTGTCGAAGGGGATATGCTGCTCGTAGAGGTATTTCTGATAGTGGTAGTATATCGTTATGAGGCTCTGTACGCTGCATTTGGTCACTTCGTTTTCGTACCGGCTCAGGGTAGATATGCTGAGATTGGTTACATCTGCCGCCTCTTCAAGGTTCAGATTACATAGGTGACGTATGTAGATGATTCGTTCAACTTGTGCATGACAGTTTTCTTCAATACGCAGCCGGTCGTTAATTTCTTCTTTAGTTGCTCTTTCGTATCCTTTCATAATTTCTATCTTTTTACAAATAATGCCGCAAAGTTCATAGAAAAATGTCAAACATCGTTTGCAGTTCTGCAAGTAGTTTTTCGAAAAAGTATTTAGACCTTTGCAGAGCGAATTCGGGATGTTCTGAATCACAGTCATTTAATTGTAAGATATGAAGAAAGATCAGTATTTCAATTTAGAGGTAAATTTTTTGAGTAATGACAATATTGTCAGGATGATGATGGAACTTGACGCTGCGCAATCGCTCGGAATCTATATGATGCTTCTTACGCATCTGCGCAAAGCGGACAATTATGAAGCGTCCTGTTGTCCGCTTTGTATGGGGGCTTTCGCACGAATGTATGATTTGGATGCCGGTGTGTTGCAAAGGGTTCTCCGTGAGTTCGACCTTTTTGTGCTCGACGAAGAACGGCAAATGTTCCGGTCGCCTTATCTGGACAGGGTGATGGCGAGGCTCGAAGAAAGACGGATGATTAATGTGGCGAACGGCAAAAAAGGAGGTCGTCCGAAACGCATGGAGAGCACGCCGGAAACACCGATGGATAAAGGCGAAAAACCGAATCAAAACCAGAAGAGTAGAGAAGAGGAGAGAAGAGTTACTACTGTTGTCAAAGACAACAACAGTAGTAACGAAGAAAAGACAGAGAAAGAAAATTCTGCCGCCGCTTCTGACAGACTTCAGATCGTTTCTCCACCGGAGGATAGGGGACAGTTGCCCCTACAGCCGGTTCTTCCGTGGGAGATGCTGGTGGATCAGATGGCCGAATCGGAAAGTTACATGGAGTCGATGGCTATGCACTCCTGTATGGGCAAACTTTTCGTGGAGCGGCAGGAGGAGGTGATCGCTGCTTTTAAAGAGCATATCCGACGCTTTGGCAGGGAAGATGGCTTGCTGTTTTTGAGGGATGTGAAATTGTATTTCGGCAATTACCTCTCTCCGGGCGGACGTCCGGCTCAGGAGCTGAAGAAAAGGCTGCTCGGCAGTTGCCGGCAATCGGCTGAGGAAGAACTGTATCGCTTTGAACAACTCATTGGCGGGCAACGGACGTATCTTGGGCATCCGATTCCGAAGGATGCGCCTCCAAGACCGGACAGGTCTGCCGTGTGGGATGAAGTGCATTGGAAGTGGGGAAATTAGCTCCGGATTTCTCTGACATCCGGCTACGTGAGCGTTGCCTTTCAGCTCAATGTTCGTTCATTCTCGGCTCGGTGCTCATTCATGCTCAGCTCGGTGCTCGTTCATGCTCGCCTCGCTGCTCATTCATGTTCAGCTCGCTGCTTATTGGTGTTTAGCCCGGTGCCCATTGATGCTTAGCTTTCTGTCTGCATTGGGAACTGATAGAAAAATTATTAATACAAACTTAAAATCTCCTTTTCGGAAGGGAGGAATAGAAACAAGAAATATGAGAAATTTTGCTAATTATCATGTCGATGTCCGCAGGCATACCAGCGGTGTCGTTAAAACCATTTGCGAGCAATGCCTCCCGACGAGGCACAACAAGCGTGACCGTTCGCTGCGGGTCAATATCGACACAGGACATTGCCATTGCTACCATTGCGGAGCCGACTTCTACGTCCCCGACGATGCCGAAGAGCGTGCGAAAGCCGAGCGACAGGCTGCCCGTAAACGTCGTGCGGCATCTGCCGTTCCCCAGCATTTCCACCGTCCGGTGTTCGACGCTTCGAAGACGACGCTTTCCGAAGCTACGGAGCGTTGGCTGGTAGAGACGCGTTGCATTCCGCAGTCCGTCATCGCCGGTCTGCGCATCACGGAGCAGGAAGAGTTCATGTCGCAATCCGGCACGAAAGAGCGGTGCGTCTGTTTCAACTATTTTGAGGACGGGAAACTCGTCAACACCAAGTTCCGCAGCGGTGCCAAAAATTTCAAAATGGTGCAGGGAGCCGAACTGATTCCCTACAATATCGATTCCGTGCTGGGACAGGACACCTGCATCATCCACGAAGGCGAACTGGATGCCGCGTCCTCCCTTGCCACCGGATTCAAAAGCGTGATCTCCGTACCTGCCGGAGCTAACGCGAACCTTTCGTGGCTCGACCGCTTCATGGAGTCGCACTTCGAGAATCTGAAAGACATCATCATAGCCGTTGACACCGACTCTGCCGGGCTTAAACTGCGTGACGAACTGGTCAACCGTCTGGGTGCCGAACGCTGCCGTGTGGCCGTCTACGGACCGGGGTGTAAGGATGCCAATGAACATCTTGTCAAATATGGGATCGACAGCCTTCGCATCGCCATCGAGCAGGCGGAAGAAATCCCTCTTGAAGGCATCTTCACCGCCGCCGATCTGCACGAAGACCTGCGGGCATTGTTCGACAACGGCTTCGGTCCCGGAGCGGAGACGGGCTGGGAGGAGATGGATAAGATTTGTACGTACGAACGTAGGCGGCTGGTCATCGTTACGGGCATACCGGGGGCCGGAAAATCGGAATGGCTGGACGAACTGGTGTTGCGCCTCTGTATGCGCCATCAGTGGAAGATAGCGTTTTTCAGTCCGGAGAATAATCCTATCGTCTACCATCTCCGCAAGTTGATCGAGAAACTGACCGGACGCCGTTTTCAAAACGGTTGCGGCATGACGGAAGGACTTCTGCTCCGTTCGGAAGAGTTTCTTGCCGAAAACGTCTGTCACATCGCCCTCAAAGGCAGCGCCACTCCGGAACGGGTGCTTGCCAAAGCCCGTGAACTTGTCCTGCGTCGGGGATGCCGCATCTTCGTCTTCGACCCGGTCAACCGTTTTGAGCATACCCCAGCACCGGGGCAATCGGAAACGCAGTATCTTTCCAATTTTCTGAATCTGTTTACGGAGTTTGCCACGCAATATAACTGTCTGGTGATTCTTGTGGCGCACCCCCGAAAGATGAACCGCAATCCGGTGACAAACCATACTCCGCGTCCGGATATGTACGACGTAAACGGGTCTGCCGATTTCTTCAACAAGGCGGATTACGGCTTGGTAGTGGAGCGTGACAAGGAGGTCGGAGTGACACGTGTCTATGTCGAAAAAGTGAAGTTCAAACATCTCGGAACGGGTGGTGTGGCTACTTTTGTCTACGATCCCGTCAGCGGACGTTACCTCCCCTGCGAAGAGTCCCAAGACCCGTCCGTCCCACCGGAACAACGGGTCAGAAACACTGTCAATGATAGCTCGTGCTGGTTGCCGGAGAAGGAGCTGTTTGAATAGGTAATAGGTAATAAGTATTAGGTATTAAGTATTAAGTATTAGGTAATAAGTAATAGGTAATAATCGTAGTTGGTGAGGGTGGTGGGTAACAGGTCACGGGGGATGAGTAACGGTGCGGATCACTGGTTGAATGGTGATTCATTTTGATACCGGTTTACTTTATTTTCGCACAGTTTTGAGGTAAATACGGATTCATGAAACGTCATCCGATAGAATGATTATATTTGCATTTCGATTCTAAGAAACAAATAATAAACCATTAATCTGTAAACAATGAGATTTAGTAACGTAAGATTATTAGTAAAGGACTTCGCCGGATGCTTCAAATTCTATACCGAACAACTCGGATTAGAGCCAGCCTGGGGAGATGAGAATAGCGGATACGCCAGTTTTAAAGTAGCCGACGGAATAGAAGGTCTCGCCCTTTTTGTATCCGACTGGATGGCGCCTTCGGCAGGTAATGCAGATAAGCAGCAGCCTGTTGGGATGCGTGAAAAATTAATGATCTCATTCAGTGTGGATAACGTGGACGAAACCTTTGTCGCACTGAAAGCAAAAGGCGTGACATTTATCAGTGAGCCTACGGATATGCCCGATTGGGGGATGCGTACCCTGTACCTGCGCGATCCCGAAGAAAATCTTATAGAACTCTTTACCCCTTTGGCACCGGAGAAATTTAGCCAGGAACTTATCGAAGAAGATCAGAAATTTCATTAAGAGACACGGCTGAAAAGCAACGCGCTCATCCGAGTGAGCCGGAAAATGATATTGAATGGGGCTGTCCGAAAAGAGAACGTCTGCTATCGTTTTGCTCTGTCACCCTAAGTCTGCCGAAGAATCAGCTCTTTATATTAGTCAAAGAAGAGATTCTTCTCCGTGTGCTGAATGATAGATTGATAGTATTTATCTACTTTTCGGACAGCTTTATACGTTAATTTGGTATCTTGTCCGGAACTATTCTTATTTTGTTTTAACTGCTGATTGGCACCAATACTTAATACTTATCTTCAAGGCTCCTGCAGCACTTCTACGATCAGCCGTACTTGTGCGGGTGTGTAGTGTCTGCTTCGGGGATTCATGCCGGTGGATAGCAGGCGTTCTTTTAGTCCGGGTGCGGCTTCGATCCATTCGTTGAAGCGGTCTACTGCGCTTTGTTGCTGGACGTTGGGGATATATAGCATGGCGAGTTCTCCTTTTCCGTAGCTGCGGTATTGGAAGGATTTTTCTTCTTCCTGTTTTTGCAGGGTATCTGTATTTGCTTTCATTTTTGATTTAATTGTAGGGTGTTGTAATGGGTCTAAAGTTACTGTTTTTTACTGGATTTAGCAAATTTGTTGCTCATGAAAGTGTTGCTTTTATGCTTGTATTATTTAGTTGTTATTCACGTTGTCTGCTTGTCTTTTTTTGGGGGGGTATTCGGGGTTGGTTGGGAGTTTTTTCAGCTTTTATCTGCTTTATGGTTACTTTGTATTCGCTTTTTAGTATGCTTTCAATCTGTTTCTAATTCACTTTATTCTGCTTTATGCTGTCTTAATCCGTCTTAATCCGTTTTATCCCGTCATAGTCCGGCACAGTCCGTCGTAATCCGGGAAATTGCCGGTGCACTGCCGTATCTTTGTTTCACCAACAGAAAGGGAGAATGTCCTTCTTTTCTTTAATACAAATTCAGTATGGCAACAGTGTCTGTGGTGCGCTATCAGCGCAAAAAAAAGATTGGTGATGACAAATCGCCGATGGTGTATGTGCTCAAACCCAAGCCGGGGGAATCGAAACTTTATTCTATCGAGTCGCTGGCGCGTGAGATCGAGTCGATCGGTTCGCTTTCGGTGGAAGATGTGGAGCATGTGATGCAATCCTTTGTCCGCTCGATGAAGAAGGTGCTCGTAGCAGGGAATAAGGTGAAGGTTGACGGCTTGGGGATTTTCTATACCACGCTTACTTGTCCCGGTGTGGAACAGGAAAAGGACTGTACGGTGAGGAATATTACTCGTGTCAACCTTCGTTTCAAGGTCGATAATTCTCTGCGGCTTGCCAACGACAGCACGGCTACCACACGTGGCGGGGACAATAACATGGTCTTCGAACTCATCTCCAAGAATGCGCCGGCTTCGGGAGGAAGCGGTGATGGCGGAGGCTCCGGTAGTGGCGGCGGTTCCGGTGGCGGTTCCGGTTCCGGTGGCGATGGAGGGGAGGAGGAAGCTCCCGATCCTACCGTTTAATCCGGTAAGTACATCAGCATCATTAATGTGTGATACCTGTAAATGAATAACCTGTAAAAATGAAAAGTTATGATTGACAAGATTTTGGAGATTGCATTGGAGATCCTGTTTTTCTTCCGCAGGAAGAGAAAAGGAAAACGAACGAAAGGGCAGGTCGATGAGGAAGATTGACCTGATTGTGATCCACTGTTCCGCCTCTAGGGCGGACAGGGATTTCACGGAAACAGACCTTGAAGTGTGCCACCGCCGGCGGGGATTTAACGGGATCGGCTATCACTTTTATATCCGGAAAAATGGCGACATCAAGACTACCCGCCCCATTGAACGGATAGGAGCTCATGCGAAAGGCTTTAATCAGACAAGTATCGGTATTTGCTATGAGGGCGGACTTGACTGTCACGGGCGGCCTGCCGATACCCGTACCGAATGGCAGATACACTCGATGCATGTGCTTGTGCTTACGTTGTTACGTGATTATCCCGGTTGCCGGGTGTGCGGACATCGTGACCTGAGCCCTGATCTGAACGGGAACGGGGAGATCGAGCCGGAGGAATGGGTGAAGGCTTGTCCGTGCTTTGATGCGGAGGAGGAGTGGGCTTGACGAAACTTGCTAATGAATATGATTCAGGCACGGTTTTCATAGGGAAATTTTAGGCACGGATGATACGGACGCCAACACGGATTTGAGAGGCTGCGCAGCCAAATCCGTGTTAATTCGTGTCATCTGTGCCTTTTCTTTTCTTTCACGGTGAGGCTTTATTCTTCTCCGTGCTCGGTATGAATAAACTTTTTGTTCGTTCCTTTCAGTCGGAACATATTGGCTATCATTGCCAGTGCCAGTGTCGGAATCTGCAGGATTGCTTTTCCTAATTTCCGGTTTAGCAACTTTCCCGGCACAGGTATGATCATGGCGGCAACTTGAGCGGCTGACAGTATCCACCATTTGATGGCTGTATACCATTCATATCCTCCGCTTTGCAGACTCATTAGTAAGCCGATTGCGGTAAAGAGTAAAGTGAAACCGAAAACTCCCGCCAGTTGTATCAGACGGGGAGGCAGCATCCATTGAAGAATCTTGTCGCAGTAGTCGATATTTCCCTGAATCAGTGCTTTCGGGAAATCGGGCAAGGAAGCCCGCAATGCACCGTATTGTGCTGCAATCCATCGTTTACGCTGATTTTTGATACCTTCTTTTTTCTGTGTTTTTTCATCGTATACAGGCAGTTGTTCCAGATATTCGATATGAATGCGTTGTTTTAGCAACAGGGCTTCCAGCTCCTTGTCTTCGCCCGATGTTTGCAGATGTCCTACATTTCGGCGGAACCAATGAACGTCGAATGCCATTCCGGAACCGGCTAATCCGGCTGACAATCCTATCGCGTTGTGCCCGCTACGGAAGAATCCGTTGTTTATTTCTTCGCTGATCGCATCCAGAACAGCGATGTCTGTATTCATGTTTTTTCCTGTGCGGTGGGCTTGTACGGCATGCAGGCCGGACTCAAAAGCACGGTTGATTTCTGCGAGGAAATTGGGAGTCGTTACATTGTCGGCATCCATGATCACTACTACGTCATAAGATTCGTTGGCAGTGACGTTCATTGCCAGCGTAAGGGCTTTGGCTTTGGAACTATTGGTATAGTCGGCTACTTGCAAACAGATGGGGAGTGTTTGTAGGGCAGCATTCGTGTCCGGCTGCATCTGATCGGAGATGACAAGAACGTCGTACATTTCTTTGGGGTATTCCTGTTCGAGGAAATTACGGATAGTGGAGACGATCACCCTGTCTTCCTTGTATGCAGGGAAGAGTACAAGAAAACGACGCAGGATACGTGCTTCGGAAAGTTTTCGCGGACGATAGAATTTGGAGGCAATGGCGTAGAACAGCAGATAACCGACACAAAGTGCCAGAAGAATAAAGAGAATCCAGTCAATAAAGGTGTACATGGTCTTTCATTTTTAAGGGTTATCGGATAGGAGAGGTGACAGAAAAGCTTCTGACAACGCCTTTCCATACTGCGGCAAATAAATCGAAACGACCTTTCACGGCAAACTGAAGGCTATTTTTTCCGGCAGCTATGGTAGATTGATAAAGAATGGAGAGCAGCCGTTGAGCACCTTTCCGGTTGCGGCGGGTGTAGAGCAAACGGTTGCGCGTCATGTAGAAGGTACGTAGCTTGCTGAACTGTCCGGTGCTCTGGCTTTCTTTGTGGAAGACGGTGCAACGAGGCTCATACCATAGTTCGTAACCGGCATTTGTCATCTGTGTACACCAGTCCATTTCTTCATAATACAGGAAGAATATTTCCGGCATTTCTCCTACTTTCTCAATGACTTCACGTTTTACCATGAGTGCCGCCCCATGCAGGTAGGGGGTCGTGTGCGGGGTGTCGAACGTGCCGTCGTCCGGACAGCCGAAACCTGTCATTTCGTTGCGTATAGTGATTGCCGACAGGGAGGTGAATCCGGCAAACTGTATGTTTTGCGGAGGAAAGGCAAAGCGTATCTTCGGAGAGACGGCTCCGATGTTTTTCTGACTTTCCAGTCGCTCTGTCAGGTAGTGGAATCCGTCTGATTCAACATAAGTGTCATTGTTTATCAGAAAGATATAGGCTCCTTTGGCTACTCTGATCCCCAGATTATTTCCGCCAGAGAAGCCTAGGTTAGACTCGCTCCGCAGGGTGACTATATCGGAATATAGCTCCTTGATTTTAGTCGCTTCGTCTTCGCGCGAAGCATTGTCTACGACGATGATTTCATAGCTCACGGAATGTACATGTGTTTGCAGCGATTCTATTAATTCGCAAGTGTCTTTAAAGCCGTTGTAGCAAACTGTGATAAAGGAGACTTGAGGTTCGTTCATCATAATCTATTGTTCGTTTTTCAGTTCTGTTTCTTTACTTTGCTGCATCCGCTTGTCAATGTACGGTCCTGCGAAGCAGAGGGCAAAGGCTGTGTATATGGGGATGGAGTTGGGATATTGCATCACGTCGTTGGCATAGGCTGCCAGATAGAATCCGGCAGCGGTACAGAGCCAGGCAGTAAGTAAGCCTCGCAGGCGTTTGTTCATGATCTTGAACATCAGTATCCATCCGCACCATGCAAAAAGGACTCCGTGAACAGCCAGGTAGAGAACTAGACCGATGATTCCGGTTTCTACCCATACTGAGACTAACCAGGAATCCGGTGGATAGAGCATACGTTCTTTGGGATAGAAACGGTCGCCTTTGGATAACCCTATCCCATATCCAAAAGGCTTGTGAATCATCAATTCTCTCATTTTCTTTCGATTGTCTACACGTAATTGATAGGAAGCGTCTTGGCTAGGACGAAATGCAGAACGCATCTTGCGGATATATTGATTGTCATCTCCTATATTGGTACATACAAAAAACAAGAATAACAAGGCAAGAACTGAAATACCTGTAATACATGCTTTGCGATTGCGTGAAAGAATAATGAAACTCCCTAAAGCACCGATAGGCAGAGCTATCGCAGCCCGTGTTCCAGAAATTCCCATTCCGTAAATGGCGGCAATAATGACAATTATAAAATAGATTTTCAGCCATACACCTTTTATATAAAAAAGTGAAATTCCAAAAAGTGAAACACCCATAGCCATGTGTACGCCGAAGTTCGCTGCATCACTGAAGAATGAGAAATAACGAATACCGGACCAAATAATATGAGTTCTTGCTCCTCCCAAAACGTATAAAAAATACTGCTCACGTTCATTAAAACCACAGTTTTTTTGCCAATATCCTTTGGCTGCTGCCAAGAGGATGAAAAGAGACCATATAATTAGAAGCCACTGAATCCCCTTGATGTTACGGATTGCTAACGGTACGATGACAGCACATACAATAGGATATATGAGATAATGGGTGATGGAGATATTCCATGCTGCCTGAACATTGTTCGGATTAGCTATCTCTAATATGCAATAAACTCCCCATATCAGAAAAAGCATAAGCATACCATTACGACTTTCCGACCAGTCAATTTTTTCATGCATTCCGTACGCAAAGAGCAAAACAACGGCAAACAATGTACACATTAATGTTGCTACTCCCAATGGTATGTCTGTCACTGCATAAGCTGCTGCCAGCAGGAATTGGAGAATGAAAAGTGTATAGAAACTTTGCTTTGAATATTTGATAATTAATAAGAAAATAACTGTCATTAAAGGTAATGAACTAATCGTCAGAAAGAAAGGAAGGGAAGTACGAAAGAACATTTTGTATAATATATACAATCCTCCTGCCAATAGTAAATGTACCCATCCTTTATTGGCAAAATAGTTACCGGCTACTGTTAAGTATTGACTGTATTTTCCTTTATCATTCGTCATCTTCATCTCCTGATGTTGCCGGCTGCTTCTTTCTTTTTGTGAACGTAAATATACTTTCTGTCAATGCTAATTGTGACAGTCGGTATACTATTTTCCTCCAAAGTGTATATGGTGGAAGCATACCAGTGTAGTCTTCAACCACATTGCGGGATGCGTGTGTCAAGTAAACATAAAGTGGAGTTTTACCTACTTGTTGACTTAGCTTTTCTGACAAGAGCTTATCGGTCTCTTTCCAACCACGGTCAGCACGGGCTACGAGTATATTTAGATTAGCTTCTTGTAGTAATTCCAGCGATATGCTAGCTTCCCGCAGATTGGGATATTCAACGATGAGAATATCTTCTTCCTCTGATGTGTATAGATCGGTAATGCTTTTGGCCAGGTTGTATTCTCGTGAATCAATTCTGAAGTCTGACTTCCATGTTATTACTTTTGTTTTAAGTCCGATACTGTTCCAATATTTTTTTAGGGCTTCGATCACATAACTTTTGCCTTCCCCGCCTTCTGTGCTAATAAAATTGATAATGTAGGGCAATCCTTCTTTCTTTTGCTGACAGAAACGAAGGATACTATTGCTTAACTGTTTTGTAGCTATACTTTTTGATTCTTCAACATGATTGTGATACTCTAAAATAGAGTCTTTGGGAAAGGCGCCTAACATCGGAAGTCCAATCAAACGACGTGTACGAATAGAATCGCGTAGAGTACGGTCTAATAATTCAAGAATTAAGAAGAATCCCAAAATAAATAAGAAGGTACCGGCACACGCTGCCATTACCATTTTTTTCAAAGGAGTGGGCATGGCACTGATCGGATATGCCGGAGCATTCAACACTTTTAATGCAGCGGAGGTCATTTCCAAATTTTTTCTACGCATGAGGGCATCATTGTAGCTTTTCAATACAGACAAGTAATTTTGCTCTATAAAAGTTATGTTACGCTCTTGACGTTTGATAGTGGAACCTACTGGTGCAAACTGTCTGTATTTCTCGTTGAGGTCTATACGGCTTTGCTGTATAATTTGTAAGTCTGATTTGGCTTTTTCGTATTGCATGGTTACTTCAAGCCACTGTTCTATGATGTTCTCTTTAGCTATTCCTTCTTTGGTATATTTGTTCTCTACATATTTATTTGAAAGCTCGGAAAGCTCCTTGCGCGTTTGATTTAAGCGATTCTTATATTCCTGTAATGAGGCTTCTTGATTCTGATGATCACTTGAAATTGTTTCCATTTCTGAGATTTTTCCTGTAAGCGAAGCGGCTTCATTTAGTTTATCCAAGAACTGAAGATTGTTGATTACATGTTTGGCATTGCTGCCCATTTGCTTTTCCAGTTCGTTTAACATTGCTTTGGCGCTATTGTATGCAATCAGTACGTTTTGTTCACGTAACTCAAACTCTTTGTTGATGGCAGCGATTTCTTTGGTCTCATCGTAATAATTAATAACACGTTTTTCTACGTTATATTGCGTTAGTGAGTCTTCTTTAAGTCGAAGTTCCTTTCCGATGCGTTGAAGTTCGCTTTTAAAATATTCGATAACTTTATCTGTTTCACCATAACGGATTGCACTGTATTCGTTTACAAATTCTTTGGTCAGGATGTCAATGGTATTATAAGCGATACCCGGATCACTTGCCGTATAACTTATTTCAATCAGATCGCTGGCACCTTTACGCGCTACTCTGATTGCTCTGAGATCATTATAAGAGTAATAGGGCAAATTATAATAGAATACTCCATAGAGATAGTTTGCTTGGGTCGGTCTCAAGTAATTGAAAAAGTTGGCTACCGTTTTATCTTCGCTGTTTTTATCTATTAATGACAGTATTTCTTTCCCGTTCGGACTATTCTTTAGGTGTTCATATATTCTGTTGTAATTGCTGGCTTTGATGAATTCATTGTCTTCTTTTGGATTACCTTTGATCAGACTTCGGGCATATAATCGGATAGATACCCGTTTGAGTGTACTTTCAGCCTTGATAATGTTCATTAGGTTATCCATAGCGTTCTGAGTTGTCGCCCAATCCACTTTGTTATTTCCACCTTCTAGATTGTAGCCGGAAGCAGCACCAGTGTAGAGGGTTGCCTCTACGTTATATGTTTTGCCTATCATGCGTTTCCCAAAATAGTAAACAGCAAATGTTATAATGGCTGTTCCAATAAGTAACCACCAACGGATACGATATAGGAATCTGCTGATATAAAGGATGTATTCCATAAATGTATGTTTATTTGTTTCTTAAAATGGGAGTGTGGGTGACTAACTCAAGTATCATTAAACTCTTGCTTAGCTCGAATTTGCTGTTTTCGAATTTCTCTTGTGCGTCAGATTGGCGAGATTTTTCAGATGATAAAGTTCCCGAATCAATAGCTCCATTCGAGAAATCCTTTTCAGCTATACTATATTGTACATTAGCAAGCATGAGGGCTTCGGCATTAAGTTTAAGAATGTTTAATTGGGAGGTCGCAGTTGCGTATAGAAGGATAATTTCCTTTTTCATTTCCTCAAACTTAACTTCTCTTTCAAGTTGGGCGGTACGTACATTCAGTTTTTGGCGTTTTACCCGCGCTGTCAAGTCAAAGAGACCGTCCAAAGGAATGTTGACTCCTGCACCTACTGTATATCCGTTCTGTGCCTGTGTTGCATAGGTCAGGTAAGGTGCAATTGCTACATCTGTATAAGTAGACTCGTTACCGAACATACCATACTGGTAGCTGCCCCGTAAACTGAAAAAGCCTAAGAAGGCACGCTTCTCTTTTGCCAGAAGCTTCCGTTCAATTTGTTCTTTTACTGTAGCTAATTCATAGGTCGGAGCGCTTTTTGCGTTCTCGAAAAGAAGATCCAGCGGTGGAAGTGTAATGCTGGAATAATCACTTGGTTGTAGTTTTGAGTAATCGCTTACCTCTTGCGCAGTTACGCTTCCGATGGAGGCAAACAAAAATAGTAATCCTCCGAAGAGGTATCTGATTTGTTTCATAAATTAACCCTATTATCTGCTTTTGCTGTGTTATAGCAACGCAAATATAAGGATTAATTTTATTTAATGATGTTCTTATGGAAGCATTTTATCATCTTTCTTGTTAATTATGAGCAAATACTTATTTAGAATGCCTCCGTCATGTTGAAATAGAATAAATTCTGCTTGTTCACCATGTCTCTGCCGAAGTCAAGACGGACGTTCATACGGGGCTGAACTTCAATGCGTAAACCGAGTCCCAGATTAGGAAGTACACCTTCGATTTTGCCCGGAGTAGGGCCCATGAAGCCGCATCCTCCCCATGCTACGTAGCCTACATGATTCAGCATCTTCTTCACCCAATTGCTTTTGTCCGTATTTATCATCTGACGGTATTCTGCCATCATCACGTGGGATGACTTGTCGCGAAACTGTCCCATATAATAACCACGAAGGTCGAAAGGAGTGCCGCTGAGTGCGTATTTAGTCAATGGAACATTGCCGAATACATTCTTTGTCTGCACTGTCCAAGCCAATACTTTACGTTTGCCTAGGGTCTTGTATTGGCGGTAGTCTATTTCCAAACGGTAGAAATTATTATCGCTTCCGAAGGCTTTGTTGTACATCATCCCACGAAAGTCCAGATACGTTCCCCGATAAGCATTGGCGGGAACGTCACGGGTGTCGTACGTCAGCAGGAAACCGAGTCCGGAACTGAGGTTAGAGTAGCCGTGATCCGTACCGCCGGCGGCAATATACGATGGTTGCTCTATCATTCCTGCGGCAGGTTTAGTGATCTTGTCATAATTGAAGTCGATCTGCGGACCGGCAAAGAAGTTGCTTTTCCCCAGACGGAATAAAAACCACGGATTCACCTGCACACCGCTATAACGGTATTCGCTGGTGTCTTCGCCACGCGGATAGTCCTTGTTGGTGCTGTATCCGATGCCGTAGAAATTTTCCAGTGTATTCTTATATGCAAAGACTCCGAAGATGCGGAATCGGTCGCCTTTGAAGAAAAGCTGCGGTTTGGTGAACAGGTTCAGTCCTCCTTCGAACATCAGGGCGATGGCCATCGGCACCACCGAACGTTGTTGGGTAGTATCACTCGGATTCATCCGAAACGTCATCAATGCACTACCGCCGATCAGTAATCCGAAGTCAGGAGTATAGCTGGGGCCACCTAATATATTATAATGTAGATTACGTTTGGCTACACGCTGGCGTCGCAATTCTTTTTTGGAAAGGGTGGGGGTGGGATCTGCCGGGGCTACCCCGACTTCGTCAACAGAAGTTGTAGTCGTTTGCAGTTCATCGCTTTTTACTGCCGTGTCAGCCGTTTGAGCTAACGAAATATTGATGAATAGAAACATCATCAATATACCTATTGTATATCTTTTCATATTCTTTCTTGAAATCCGCTGCAAAGGAAACTATTTTATTTCGATTAGTTTTCATTCTCATAGATAATAAATCTAAAAAAGAATCGTATTTTTGCCAATTAATAATATGTAAAACGAAATTGCCAACGGATTACTATTAGCATACAGGCAAAGTTAATTTATAAACGATCTATAATGAATAAACGAATTTTATCAGTTTTTGTTTGCTGTGCCCTTTACTATTCTGCACAGGCACAGGACGCGAAAGGCGGCATCAGCACTGACATGATGCAGCAAATCAAACAGAGTTATCAGGGCACTTCTACCGACAAGGCTATCCGGAACGCCATCAGCAACAACGACATCCGTAAGCTTGCCCTGAACCAGGACAACATGAAGGGGATGGATACACATTTTTCTGTCAAAGTGAACTCCAAGGGGATCACCGACCAGAAATCGTCCGGACGCTGCTGGCTCTTCACCGGCCTGAACGTAATGCGTGCCAAAGCCATCGATAAATACCATCTGGGTTCTTTCGAATTCTCGCAAACCTATCCTTTCTTTTTCGACCAACTGGAAAAGGCCAACCTTTTCCTTCAAGGCGTCATCGACACCAGCGACAAGCCTATGAACGATAAAATGGTGGAATGGCTGTTCCGCAATCCGTTGAGCGACGGCGGTACATTCACCGGAGTAGCGGACATCGTAAGCAAATACGGCCTCGTCCCCAAAGACGTGATGCCCGAAACGAACAGCAGCGAAAACACCGCCCGCATGGCGAATCTGATCGCTCTGAAACTTCGCGAACAGGGGTTACAACTCCGTGACATGGCTTCGAAAAAAGCTAAACCTGCCGCTATAGAGAACGCTAAAGTGGAAATGTTGAGCACCATTTACCGTATGCTTGTCCTGAACTTGGGCGTACCTCCTACAGAATTTACCTGGACGCAATATAATGTCAAAGGCGAGCCTGTAGAAACCGCCACCTACACCCCGCTTTCTTTTCTGAAGAAATACGGTGACGAAAAGCTGATTGACAACTACGTCATGCTCATGAACGACCCCAGTCGCGAATACTACAAATGTTATGAAATAGACTACGACCGCCACCGCTACGACGGCAAGAACTGGACATACGTCAACCTCCCGATCGAGGACATCAAGGAGATGGCCATCGCCTCTCTGAAAGACAGCACCATGATGTATTACTCCTGCGACGTCGGCAAGTTCCTGAACTCTGACCGTGGTCTGCTCGACGTCAAAAACTATGATTACGACTCATTGATGGGCACCACCTTCAGCATGGACAAGAAGCAGCGTATCCAAAGCTTTGCCAGCAGCTCCAGTCACGCCATGACCCTCATGGCAGTCGATCTGGACAAAAACGGAAAACCGACCAAATGGATGGTTGAAAATAGTTGGGGTGCCGGAGCCGGTTATCAAGGTCACCTCATCATGACAGATGAATGGTTCAACGAATATACCTTCCGTCTCGTTGTGGAAACGAAATACGTGACCCCGAAAGCACTCGAAGTCTTGAAACAAAAACCGATCCGCCTGCCGGCATGGGATCCAATGTTTGCCGGCGAAGAATAACCAACCGACAAACACGCTGCATAGACTTGTACGCTGCAAGGTCTTCCGGCCTACTTTATTAAAGAACGTGTGCGAACACAAAAGGAATTACGGATATTTTTCCGTAATTCCTTTCTTTTTTCCTCCCGAATCACATTATTATTTATTACTTTTGCGGCAAATTTTATGAAACCATTATTTTATATAGCATGGCAAATGTAATAAAGTTACGTAAAGGCCTTGACATAAACCTGAAAGGTAAAGCTGCTGAGACGTACACAACAGTGAAAGAGCCGGGATTTTACGCACTCGTACCCGATGATTTTCCTGGAGTGACACCGAAAGTGGTTGTGAAAGAGCAGGAATATGTGATGGCCGGTGGACCCTTGTTTATCGACAAGTATCATCCTGAAGTGAAATTTGTTTCGCCCGTGAGTGGCGTAGTGACGAGCGTTGAACGTGGTGCTCGCCGTAAGGTATTGAACATCGTAGTGGAAGCTGCCGCAGAGCAGGACTACGAAGAATTTGGTAAGAAGAACGTATCCTCGATGGATGCAGATGCTGTGAAGTCCGCGCTTCTTGAAGCAGGTCTGTTTGCGTTTATCAAGCAACGTCCGTATGACATCATTGCAGACCCGACGGTAACACCGAAGGGCATCTTCGTTTCCGCATTCGATACCAATCCGCTGGCTCCCGACTTCGAATTTGCTCTGAAAGGCGAAGAAGCAAACTTCCAGACTGGTCTTGATGCCCTCGCCAAAATGGCAAAAACTTACCTGAGCATCAGCGTGAAACAGAAAGCCGCTGCACTGACACAGGCTAAGAACGTTACAATCACCGCTTTCGACGGACCGAACCCTGCCGGTAACGTAGGTGTTCAGATCAACCACCTCGACCCCGTTTCAAAGGGCGAAACTGTGTGGACAATTGATCCGCAAGCCGTTATCTTCATCGGTCGTCTCTTCAATACAGGCCGTGTGAATTTCACCCGCACAGTAGCCGTGACAGGTTCCGAAGTGTTGAAACCTGCTTACTGCAAACTTCAGGTAGGTGCATTGCTGACTAACGTATTTGCCGGAAACGTAACAACTGACAAAGATTTGCGCTACATCAGTGGTAACGTGCTGAGTGGCAAACAAGTTTCTCCTAACGGATTCCTGGGTGCTTTCCACAGCCAACTGACTGTAATCCCCGAAGGTGATGACGTTCACGAAATGTTCGGATGGATCATGCCGCGCTTCAACCAGTTCAGTGCCAACCACTCATATTTCAGCTGGTTGATGGGCAAAAAGGAATATACGCTGGATGCACGTATCAAAGGCGGCGAACGCCACATGATCATGTCCGGCGAATATGATAAGGTATTCCCCATGGATATCATGCCCGAATATCTGATTAAAGCGATCATCGCCGGTGATATCGACCGCATGGAAGCGCTGGGTATCTACGAAGTGGCTCCCGAAGACTTCGCACTCTGCGAATTCGTCTGCTCTTCGAAGATGGAACTCCAACGCATCGTCCGTGTCGGACTCGACATGCTCCGTGCTGAAATGGCATAATCCGCATGGCAAATTGTAAATTGTAAATCGTAAAATAGTAATATATTAATGAAAGCGTTAAGAAATTATCTCGATAAGATAAAGCCGAACTTTGAAGAGGGCGGTAAATTCCACGCATTCCAGTCGGTGTTCGACGGCTTCGAAACATTCCTGTTCGTGCCCAGCAAGACTGCGAAAACGGGAACGCACATACACGACGCGATCGACAGCAAGCGTATTATGTCGATTGTGGTTATTTCGTTAGTACCGGCGCTGCTGTTCGGTATGTACAACGTAGGTTACCAGCATTTCACCCACACAGGTGCTACTGGCAGCTTCATCGAAATGTTTATCTACGGATTCCTGGCTGTATTGCCTAAAATTATCGTATCATACGTTGTCGGTCTGGGTATTGAGTTCGTCGTAGCTCAATGGAAGAAGGAGGAAATTCAGGAAGGATTCCTTGTTTCCGGTATTCTGATCCCGATGATCGTTCCGGTAGACTGTCCGCTTTGGATTCTTGCCGTAGCAACTGCATTCTCTGTTATCTTTGCAAAAGAAGTATTCGGTGGTACGGGTATGAATGTGTTCAACGTAGCGTTGATCACCCGTGCATTCCTGTTCTTCGCTTATCCGACCAAGATGTCCGGTGACGCCGTTTGGGTATCCGGCGATACCATTTTTGGTATGGGACAGGCTGTAGACGGTCTGACTGTGGCTACCCCGCTGGGACAAGCTGCTACATCGGGCACGGTTCCTGCATTCAACATGGATATGATAACAGGTCTTATTCCCGGTTCTATCGGTGAAACAAGTGTGATCGCCATTCTGATCGGTGCCGTTATCCTGCTGTGGACAGGCGTTGCAAGCTGGAAGACGATGCTTTCCGTATTCGTTGGTGGTGCATTCATGGCCTGGGTATTCAATGCTATCGGCATGGAAAACAACACAATGGCTCAGATGCCTTGGTACGAACACCTTGTATTGGGTGGTTTCTGCTTCGGTGCCGTATTCATGGCTACCGACCCTGTGACATCCGCACGTACGGAAAGAGGTAAATACATCTTCGGATTCCTGATCGGTGTGATGGCTATCGTTATCCGCGTACTGAATCCGGGTTATCCCGAAGGTATGATGCTCGCCATCCTGCTGATGAACATCTTCGCTCCGCTGATCGACTACTGTGTAGTACAGAGTAATATCAGCCGTCGCGAGAAACGCGCTGTTAAGTCTAACCAATAATACCGAATGAAAATGAATACAAATAGTAATAGTTATACTATCATTTATGCTTCGGTAATGGTTGTTATCGTTGCATTCCTGCTGGCATTCGTTAGTTCTTCACTGAAAGCTACACAAGACAAGAATGTGCAGTTGGACACTAAAAAGCAGATTCTTGCTGCATTGAACATTAAAAATGTAGAAGATGCTGATGCCGAATATCAGAAATATGTAAAAGGTGATATGCTGATGAACGTAGACGGCACGCTGACTGAAAACACAGGTGAGTTTGCCACTAACTACGAGAAAGAAGTGAAAGAACACCAACGTCTGCACGTATTTGTATGTGATGTAGATGGTCAGACTAAATATGTGGTTCCTGTATACGGTGCCGGTCTTTGGGGCGGTATCTGGGGATACGTTGCTCTGAACGAGGACAAAGACACAGTTTACGGTGTATACTTCTCACACGCAAGTGAAACTCCGGGTCTGGGTGCTGAAATCGCTACTGACTGGTTCCAACACGAATTCGCAGGCAAGAAGACACTGGAAAACGGTGCCGTTGCTCTGGGTGTTGTTAAGAATGGCAAGGTAGAAAAAGCTGATTACCAAGTGGACGGTATCTCTGGTGGTACGATCACTTCGGTAGGTGTGGATGCTATGCTGAAGGCTTGTCTGAATAATTACATAAGTTTTTTAACTAAATAATAAGGAGGAGGATAAAGAATATGGGACAACTGTTTTCAAAGAAGAATAAAGAAGTATTCTCTGCTCCGTTGGGAATCGATAATCCGGTAACCGTACAGGTGCTTGGTATCTGTTCTGCACTTGCTGTTACTGCCAAGCTGGAACCCGCCATTGTGATGGGACTTTCAGTTACTGTGATTACAGCGTTTGCCAATGTCGTTATTTCACTGTTGCGTAAGACGATTCCAAATCGTATCCGTATCATCGTTCAGTTGGTAGTGGTTGCTGCTTTGGTTACCATCGTTAGTGAAATTCTGAAAGCGTTTGCATACGATGTAAGTGTACAGCTCTCTGTTTATGTAGGTTTGATCATTACCAACTGTATCCTGATGGGACGTCTGGAAGCATTTGCCATGCAGAACGGTCCTTGGGAATCATTCCTTGACGGAGTTGGTAACGGTTTGGGTTATGCCAAGATTCTGGTAATCGTAGCTTTCTTCCGCGAACTGCTCGGTTCGGGAACTTTGCTTGGTTTCAATATCCTGAATTATGAGCCTATCCAGAATATCGGTTATGTAAACAACGGTCTGATGTTGATGCCGCCGATGGCATTGATTATCGTAGCTTGCATCATCTGGTATCAGCGTGCACGTCACAAAGAACTGCAAGAAGAAAGTAATTAATATAAATGAAGGGTGAAGAAGGATGAATGAAGGTAACACTCATAAACTCGAAATTCTTCATTCTTAATTTTTAATTAAAATATATGGAACATTTATTAAGTTTATTCGTCCGCTCCATCTTTGTGGACAACATGATATTCGCGTTCTTCTTGGGTATGTGCTCATATCTGGCTGTATCGAAGAATGTGAAGACTGCCGTAGGACTGGGTATAGCCGTAACATTCGTGTTGCTGGTTACGCTTCCGGTGAACTATTTATTGCAAACCAAGGTGCTGGCTGCCAACGCTATCATTGAAGGTGTTGACCTCAGCTTCCTGAGTTTTATTCTTTTCATTGCCGTTATTGCCGGTATCGTGCAATTGGTGGAGATGGTGGTAGAACGTTTCAGCCCGTCGCTGTATGCTTCACTGGGTATCTTTCTGCCGTTGATCGCCGTTAACTGTGCTATCATGGGTGCTTCTTTGTTTATGCAACAACGCATCAATCTGGGTGCAAGCGATCCGAAATACATCGGTGATGTATGGGATGCGCTGTCTTACGCACTCGGTTCGGGTATCGGCTGGCTGCTGGCTATCGTCGGTCTGGCTGCTATCCGTGAGAAAATGGCTTACTCTGATGTACCTGCTCCGCTAAAAGGTCTGGGTATCACATTTATCACTGTAGGTCTGATGGCAATCGCATTTATGTGTTTCTCTGGTTTGAACATCTAAAAAGAAAGGAATAAGACAATGGATATGAATTTAATATTATCAAGCATTGGGGTATTCCTTGTGGTTATTCTGTTGCTTGTTGTTATCTTGCTGGTTGCCAAGAAATTTCTGGTACCGTCAGGTAACGTGAAACTAACGATCAATGGCGAAACAGGACTGGAAGTAGAGTCCGGTTCCACATTGCTTAATACGCTGGCCGTAAACGGTGTATTCCTGTCATCCGCTTGTGGTGGCAAGGGTTCTTGCGGACAGTGCAAATGTCAGGTACTCGAAGGTGGTGGCGAAATCCTGCCTTCTGAAGTTCCTCACTTCAGCCGTAAACAGCAACAAGACCACTGGCGTCTGGGCTGTCAGGTGAAAGTGAAGAGTGACATGGCTATCAAGATTGACGAGTCTGTACTCGGCGTGAAAGAGTGGGAGTGCGAAGTGATCTCCAACAAGAATGTGGCTACATTTATCAAAGAGTTTATCGTGGCATTGCCTAAAGGCGAACACATGGACTTTATCCCGGGTTCTTACGCACAGATCAAGATACCTAAATTCTCAATGGATTATGATAAGGACATTGATAAGAGCCTGATCGGTGAAGAATATCTGCCTGCATGGGAGAAATTCGGTTTGCTGGGCTTGAAATGTAAGAATGAAGAGGAAACAATCCGTGCTTACTCTATGGCCAACTATCCTGCAGAAGGTGACCGTATCATGCTGACTGTACGTATCGCTACCCCTCCGTTCAAGCCGAAAGAACAAGGTCCCGGATTTATGGATGTAATGCCGGGTATCGCTTCTTCTTATATCTTTACGCTGAAACCGGGTGACAAGGTAATAATGAGTGGGCCTTATGGAGACTTCCATCCGATTTTCGACTCTAACAAGGAAATGATGTGGATCGGTGGTGGTGCCGGTATGGCTCCGTTGCGTGCACAGATCATGCACTTGACGAAAACATTGCATACGACCGACCGCAAGATGTCATACTTCTATGGTGCCCGTGCGCTGAACGAAGTATTCTATCTGGAAGACTTCCTGCAAATTGAAAAGGATTTCCCGAACTTCACATTCCATCTGGCACTCGACCGTCCGGATCCTGCTGCTGATGCTGCCGGTGTGAAATATACTCCGGGCTTCGTACACAACGTAATTTATGAAACTTACTTGAAGAACCACGAAGCTCCTGAAGATATTGAATACTATATGTGTGGTCCTGGTCCGATGTCGAAAGCTGTAGAGAAGATGCTCGACGATCTGGGCGTTCCGGCTCAGAACCTGATGTTCGATAACTTTGGAGGATAATCTTCGGAAGTTGATTTCCGGTCGGAGAGGACCGGAAGAGTAACATAAAGAAACTGGCGGGAAATCTGTAAAAGACAATGGTGCTTTTCAGATTTCCCGCTTTCTTTATGCACTATCTTACCGAATCTTTTCGTCCTTTTTGTATCTTTGTCCCCATGTTAGAGAAAAATGAAATAATACAGTCCGCTCTTCAGAATTTGAAGATTGAATCTTTGAACTCGATGCAGGAAGCTGCGCTCGAACAGGGCACGGGCAGGAAAGATGTTATCCTGTTGTCACCGACAGGATCGGGCAAGACATTGGCTTATCTTTTGCCTCTGTTGCTTACCCTAAAACCGAATGATGACAGCGTGCAGGTGCTGATTCTGGTGCCTTCCCGTGAGTTGGCTTTACAGATAGATACCGTGTTCCGGAGCATGGGAACTTCCTGGAAAACGTGTTGCTGCTACGGTGGGCATCCCATTGCCGAAGAAAAGAAAAGCATTGCAGGAAATCATCCTGCCATTATCCTTGGTACTCCGGGACGTATCACCGACCATCTGTCCAAAGGAAACTTTGATCCCGAAACAATCGAGACTTTGATTATCGATGAGTTTGATAAGTCGCTGGAGTTCGGCTTTCATGATGAGATGGCAGAGATCATCACCCAGCTTCCGGGATTAAAGAAACGTATGCTGCTGTCGGCTACTGATGCCGAAGAAATTCCTCAGTTTACGGGACTGAACCGGACAGTCAAACTGGATTTTCTTCCGGAGGCAACCGAAGAACAGGAAAACCGGTTGAAGCTGATGAAGGTGCTTTCTCCTTCCAAAGATAAGATTGATACGCTTTACAACTTGCTTTGTTCATTGGGAAGCAGCTCCAGCATTGTCTTCTGTAATCATCGGGATGCGGTAGATCGTGTGCACAAGCTACTCGAAGATAAGAAACTATTAGCCGAACGTTTTCATGGCGGTATGGAACAGCCGGATCGGGAACGGGCATTGTATAAGTTCCGTAACGGAAGCTGTCATGTACTGATCTCTACCGACCTCGCTGCCCGTGGACTTGATATTCCAGAGATAGAGCATATCATTCACTATCATCTGCCTGTAAACGAAGAAGCGTTTACACATCGTAACGGACGTACGGCACGTTGGGATGCAACAGGTACTTCTTATCTGATTCTTCACGCAGAAGAAAAACTACCGGAATATATTCCCGAAGATATAGAAACGATGGAACTGCTGGAAAATCCTTCACGTCCTCCCAAATCTGTCTGGACTACTATATATATAGGTAAAGGAAAGAAGGAGAAACTGAGCCGGATGGACATTGCCGGATTCCTTTATAAAAAAGGTAATCTGACCCGTGAAGATGTAGGTGCGATTGATGTGAAAGAACATTATGCTTTTGTTGCCGTTCGTCGGGCAAAAGTGAAGCAACTCCTGAATCTTATTCAAGGGGAAAAAATCAAAGGAATGAAGACTATCATTGAGGAAGCCAAATAAAGGGAGCCGAAAAACAACAGGTGTTCTCAAAGCTGAAAGGTGAATTTCAAGAACCAAATAGGTGATTGGGATGCTGACAATGACGAGATGATCGGCTTTGTCATTACAAATAATATCATTCTTTTGAAGTGAGAGACGTCTCTCATGGATGACAGACTAAAATGATAGTAAAAAAACAATTCTGTGACAGTCTCCATTTATTTTCTTTTAGGAAGATATTGGAGACTCCTTTCTTTCTGACTAATTTTTATAATTGTAGTCTCGTTGCTTGTTAGGGTGAGAAACCCTTGTTTTTCTCTGTCTTTCTTAATAAATATTCATTTTGTAACCGTTTTCCTTTCACTCTGTAACCGATTATTTTCCACAGGTTATATTTTCGCCTTTTATCCCTTGCTTGATATGTATAGATAACAATATGGTGTATATATCTTGTATAAACCAATAAAAAGAAAGAGAAATCTGCTTTAAAACAGTATTTTTATAAGGAAAGATTTGTGCACCGGAAATAAATTCGTAAATTCGCAAGGTCAAAAGACATAAACTAACGAAATGTTAAACCAAAAACAAACTTCAAATGAAAAAGCATAATTTCAATGCAGGACCTTCCATTCTTCCGCGTGAGGTGATAGAGGATACAGCGAAGGCTATTTTAGATTTCAACGGCTCTGGTCTCTCCCTGATGGAAATCAGTCACCGTGCCAAAGACTTCCAACCTGTGGTTGACGAAGCAGAGGCATTATTCAAGGAATTACTCAATATCCCCGAAGGTTATTCGGTACTGTTCCTTGGTGGTGGTGCTAGTATGGAGTTCTGCATGGTACCTTTCAACTTCCTTGAAAAAAAGGCTGCTTATCTGAATACAGGTGTGTGGGCAAAGAAAGCAATGAAAGAAGCTAAGGGGTTTGGTGAAGTCGTAGAAGTTGCTTCTTCCGCTGAAGCTACATATACTTACATCCCGAAAGATTACACAATTCCTGCTGACGCAGATTATTTCCACATAACTACCAATAACACGATTTACGGTACAGAATTAAAAGAAGATCTCAATTCTCCGGTTCCGATGGTTGCCGATATGTCTTCTGATATTTTCTCTCGTCCGATCGACGTATCCAAATATATCTGTATCTATGGTGGTGCGCAGAAAAATCTGGCTCCTGCCGGTGTTACATTTGTTATCGTGAAGAATGATGCGGTAGGTAAAGTTTCTCGTTACATCCCGTCAATGCTGAACTATCAGACTCATATCGATAACGGTTCTATGTTCAACACTCCTCCGGTAGTGCCTATCTATGCTGCACTGTTGAACCTGCGTTGGATTAAGGCACAGGGTGGTGTGAAAGAAATGGAACGTCGTGCTATCGAAAAGGCTGATATGCTGTACGCTGAAATCGACCGTAACAAACTGTTCGTAGGTACTGCTGCCAAAGAAGACCGTTCACGCATGAACATCTGTTTCGTGATGGCTCCCGAATACAAGGATCTGGAAGCTGACTTCATGAAGTTCGCTACAGAAAAAGGTATGGTAGGTATCAAAGGACATCGTTCAGTGGGTGGTTTCCGTGCATCTTGCTACAATGCTCTGCCGAAAGAAAGTGTACAAGCTTTGATCGACTGCATGCAGGAATTTGAAAAACTTCATTAATAATATAAATAGAGTCACCACAGATTGCACGGATTTACACTGAAATCTTATTGAATATAGTGTGTAGGCCGGTGAAGTCTGTGGTGAATCTTTTTTAAAAGATACAGATAAATTATGAAAGTACTTGTAGCTACTGAAAAACCGTTTGCCAAAGTTGCTGTAGACGGTATCCGTAAAGAAATCGAAGCAGCCGGATATGAGCTTGCTTTGCTGGAGAAATATACCGATAAAGCACAGTTGCTGGATGCAGTGAAAGATGCTAATGCTATCATTATCCGTAGTGATATTATTGATGCAGAGGTGCTGGATGCTGCTAAAGAACTGAAGATTGTAGTTCGTGCTGGTGCCGGATACGATAATGTAGACCTGGCTGCCGCTACCGCTCACAATGTTTGCGTGATGAATACTCCGGGACAGAACTCCAATGCTGTTGCCGAACTGGCTTTGGGCATGATGGTATACGCCGTTCGTAACTTCTATAACGGTACTTCCGGTACAGAATTGATGGGCAAGAAACTGGGTATCCATGCATACGGAAACGTTGGTCGTAACGTTGCCCGTGTAGCTAAAGGCTTCGGAATGGAAGTGTACGCTTACGACGCTTTCTGCCCGAAAGAAGTGATCGAAAAAGATGGCGTGAAGGCACTTGACTCTGCAGAAGAACTGTACAAGACTTGTCAGGTAGTGTCTCTTCATATCCCGGCAACTGCTGAAACGAAGAACTCTATCAACTACGCTCTGCTGAAAGATATGCCGAAAGGCGCTATGCTGGTGAACACTGCCCGTAAGGAAGTGATCAACGAAGCCGAGCTGATCAAATTGATGGAAGACCGTGCTGACTTCAAGTATATGACAGATATCATGCCTGCTGCTAATGCGGAATTTGCTGAGAAGTTCGCAGGACGTTATTTCTCTACTCCGAAGAAGATGGGTGCACAGACTGCCGAAGCGAATATCAATGCCGGTATTGCTGCTGCTCAACAGATTGTCGGTTTCCTGAAAGACGGCTGTGAGAAGTTCAGAGTAAACAAATAATGAGATGAATCGTAAGACTGCTTATCGTTGCTCAGTCACTTATTTGATGATAGGTGCTGGTCATTAAGCAGTATATTTAGAAATATGTTATCAGATTTCGCCCTCGGCTTTTGCGAGGGCGTATCTGTTCTACTAATCTTAAAACATACCATGACTTATGGCTATTATCAAACCTTTTAAAGGCGTTCGCCCTCCACAAGACCTGGTTGAACAGGTTGCTTCCCGTCCTTACGATGTATTAAACTCAGAAGAAGCGCGTACAGAAGCAGCTGGAAATGAAAAATCCCTTTATCATATCATTAAGCCCGAGATTGACTTTCCTGTTGGTACGGATGAACACGATGAACGTGTTTATGAGAAAGCTGCCGAAAACTTCCGGCTGTTTCAGGATAAAGGCTGGTTAGTGCAGGATGCAAAGGAAAACTATTACATCTATGCCCAGACCATGAACGGGAAAACTCAGTATGGACTGGTAGTAGGCGCTTATGTTCCTGACTATATGAACGGTATCATCAAGAAGCATGAGCTTACCCGTCGTGATAAGGAAGAAGACCGTATGAAGCACGTTCGTGTGAACAATGCGAATATCGAACCTGTATTCTTTGCCTATCCCGATAATGCGAAATTGGATACAATCATTCGGAAATACACTGCCGAAAAGCCTGTTTACGACTTTATCGCTCCGGGTGATGGCTTCGGACATACTTTCTGGATTGTTGACCAGGACGAAGATATCGCTGCAATTACTGCAGAATTTGCTAAAATGCCGGCATTATATATTGCCGACGGGCATCATCGTTCCGCTGCTGCTGCTCTGGTAGGTGCCGAGAAAGCAAAGCAAAACGCGAACCATCGTGGCGATGAAGAGTATAACTATTTCATGGCTGTATGTTTCCCTGCCAATCAATTGACTATCATCGACTATAACCGTGTAGTAAAAGACCTCAACGGGCTGACTCCCGAACAATTTCTTGCTGCATTGGATAAGAATTTTGTTGTAGAAGAAAAGGGTACAGATATCTATAAACCGTCCGGTTTGCACAATTTCTCCCTCTATCTTGGCGACAAGTGGTATAGTCTGACGGCAAAGGCAGGTACATACAATGACAATGATCCTATCGGCGTGCTTGACGTTACTATTTCTTCCAATCTGATTTTAGATGAGATTTTAGGAATCAAAGACCTCCGTTCGGATAAGCGTATTGACTTTGTAGGCGGTATCCGCGGTTTGGGAGAATTGAAGAAGCGTGTTGACAGTGGAGAAATGAAAGTAGCTCTGGCTCTTTATCCCGTATCCATGAAGCAATTGATGGATATTGCCGATACTGGCAACATTATGCCTCCCAAAACGACTTGGTTTGAACCGAAACTTCGTTCAGGATTGGTTATCCATAAGTTGGATTAAGACATATTCTATATAGAAAATAGAGCGGTCAATCTCTCACAATCAACAGGACATTTGTGAGAGATTGACCGCTTGTTTTTGTATAAATGACCGCCCGATTCCGTTAAAACGACCACCCGACTACCTCCAATTGACTGCTTGATTGCACCCCATCGACCGTTTGACTGCATGAAATGAAGCGCTCGTTTCAATGAGAAGCTTTAATATTTTCGAACAGCAGATGGAATTTCGTCAAGAAAGCCGTATCTTTGCGGCATGACTGCTGAAGATACTTATAAAACTATCGTCGAACCTTCCGAAGGTATTTATACAGAAAAGCGAAGCAAGTTTATTGCCATCGCCTTGCCTGTGCGTACCCTTGATGAGATAAAAGCGCATCTTGAAACGTATCAGAAGAAGTATTATGATGCACGGCACGTGTGCTATGCTTATATGTTAGGTGCAGCGCGAAAGGATTTTCGAGCCAATGATAACGGTGAACCTTCGGGAACGGCGGGAAAGCCCATTCTCGGGCAAATTAACTCTAATGAACTGACTGATATTCTGATTATTGTAGTCCGTTATTTCGGTGGAATCAAGTTAGGAACGAGCGGACTGATTGTAGCTTATAAAGCAGCTGCTGCCGAAGCAATATCTGCCGCTACCATTATAGAAAAAACGGTAGATGAAGAAGTGACCGTAATGTTTGAATATCCTTTTATGAACGATATCATGCGTATTGTAAAGGAGGAAGAACCGGAAATTCTCAGTCAATCGTACGATATGGATTGCAGCATGACGTTGTGTATTCGTCGTTCCATGATGCCCAAACTGCGTGCACGATTGGAGAAAGTGGAGACCGCAAGGATTCTTGATGAAGAGTAAAATAAAGAAAAATAAGAATATATGGCATTTGAAGCAACAAAAAGAGAATGGTGTGAACTGTATACTTTCTTCCGTCTGCTGACAGAAGGAAAAGTAACGTTGGGTACGGCTAAGGCAAAGAAAGGAGAAATCGACTGGCCTATTGCAATGATTCAACGGGAGGAACATGACGGAACACGCTGCTACTATATAGAAAAAGAGATGGTCCGCATCAAAGGAGAAAATAGTGAGAAATTCGTTCCCCGGGAAGATTTTGGGATTGTGGCAGATTTGATTTTGCAGGCTGTCAAGTCCTCTTCGGAGGATGAAGTCACTTCTCCGGATGGAGTGGAAGAGTTTTTGGATGAAGTCGCAATTTTCGATCTGGAAGCGAAGACGGAAGATCGTACCGATTTTTATATTGCCTTCTGGCATCCGGAGGCACCGTTGAGCGGGTTCAGCGTTCGTTCGCGATTGGGTGCTATGAATCCGCTGTTGGACGGAGGCCGTGCGGCTAACTTGAAACTGGAACAGAGCGGAGTCAAATTTGCAACACCTACGGTGAATAAGATTAATGCGTTGCCGGAAGCCCCTAATGAAGTAGCAGAACGAATGTTGCTGATTGAGCGCTTGGGTGGTGTACTCAAATACTCGGACGTGGCAGATCGGGTATTCCGTAGCAATCTTTTAATGATTGACTTACACTTTCCTCGTGTGCTGACAGAAATGGTGCGCATCATGCACTTGGACGACATCACCCGTATCAGTGAACTGACGGAAGTAATCAAACAGATGAACCCGTTGAAAATAAAAGATGAATTGGTAAACAAACATGGTTTCTATGAGTTTAAAGTGAAGCAATTCCTGATGGCATTAGCCTTGGGTATGCGTCCGGCAAAGATATATACTGGACAGGATTCGGCTGTTGAAGGTATCCTGTTGATGGATGGGAGTGGGGAAGTTCTTTGCTATCACAAGTCAGAGAAACCGGTTATGGAGGACTTCCTGTTCTTGAATACCCGTTTGGAGAAAGGTTCTCTGGATAAGGACAAATACGGCTTTTTGGAAAGAGAGAACGGTACGTATTACTTCAAACTGAATGCAAAGATCGGATTGGTAAAACGATAAATGCAAGTGGTGAACGAGTTGTAAGTATAGTAAATATAGTATATGAAAACGAATGAAGTTTTAGAAAATATCAAAGCACGTCGTAGTGTACGGGCTTATACTGACCGGCAAGTTTCGGAAGAAGACTTACAGGCTATTCTGGAAGCTGCCACTTTTGCACCCAGTGGGATGCATTTGGAGACATGGCATTTTACCGCTATTCAGAATGCAGATAAACTGGCAGAATTGAATGAACGGATTAAAGGCGCTTTTGCTAAAAGCGATGAACCGAAATTACAGGAACGTGGTCATAGCAAGGCGTATTGCTGTTATTATCATGCCCCGACTTTGGTGATCGTGTCCAACGAACCCACTCAATGGTGGGCCGGCATGGATTGTGCCTGCGCGATTGAGAATATGTTTTTGGCTGCCCATTCTCTGGGAATCGGATCTTGCTGGATCAATCAGTTGGGTACGACTTGCGATGATCCCGAAGTTCGTGAATTTATAAGTTCTTTGGGTGTACCGGAGAATCATAAAGTATATGGCTGTGTAGCTTTAGGATATGCTGATCCTAAAATCTCACTAAGGGAGAAAATGGTAAAAGCCGGAACAGTGACTGTTGTCAGATAGAACCAGACTATGTTTTCGACAAACATGGAATGGAATGAAGAGCAGCATGATAACCGTAAGGTTTCGGAGTCGCTTCTTATGTTCATTTAGCTCGGTGCTTATTGGAATACGCTCGGTGCTTAACAAAGGTAAGCCCGGAGCTCACATTTGCTGAGCTCCGGGCTTATTTTTTCATGTACGGATTTCCTTTGAAAGCTTCTTCTTATTCGAACGTTCCGTAGCGGGTCGGCAATAATTTCCGGTCTCCCAACGTATTGTCTACGCGAGCCACATTCACCCAGAACTTATTCTCACGCACACTTTCTATCGGATACGCTGCTTTCTCACGTGTGTAGGAATGTTCCCAGTTGTCATTCACAATTTCATATTCCGGATGCGGGGCATTGATTAACACATTATCATTCTTATCCGCTTCTTCGTTCTTCACTTCCTGAATTTCTTTCCATATATTCAGCATGACGTCTACAAAGTTGTCCAACTCCGCCAGGCTTTCGCTTTCGGTAGGTTCAATCATTAATGTGCCGTGAACAGGGAAAGAGAGAGTCGGTGCATGATAACCATAGTCCATCAGACGCTTCGCAATGTCATTTTCTGAGATACCCGTTTCTTCATGTACTTTGCGGCATTCCAAAATCATTTCGTGTCCTACGAAACCGGTAGCTCCCCGATAAACAATGCCATAAGTATCTTTCAGACAAGCAGCCAGATAGTTGGCATTGAGAATGGCTATTTTAGTAGCTTGGGTCAAGCCTTCGGTACCCATCATCCGGATGTAGCCGTATGTGATAGGCAAGATACCCGCACTGCCGAACGGAGCTGCGGAAACCTGATTTTGCGTACTGCCGAAGATCGAATGTCCCGGTAAGAATGGAACCAGATGCTCAGCTACACAGATAGGACCTACACCCGGACCGCCGCCACCGTGCGGTGAAGCAAATGTCTTGTGCAAATTCAAGTGACAAACGTCTGCACCTATAAATCCCGGATTGGTCAATCCTACCTGTGCATTCATGTTGGCACCGTCCATATATACTTGTGCGCCACAAGCGTGGATGATTTCACAGATTTCCTTTATTTCCGTCTCGAAGATACCATGCGTTGACGGATAGGTGATCATCAGTGCAGCCAGTGCTTCCTTGTTCTCTTCGGCTTTGGCACGTAGGTCGCCCATATCCACGTTTCCTTGCTCGTCGCAAGCGCAGGTGACGGTTTCAAATCCGGCCTGTATGGCAGATGCCGGATTCGTACCGTGTGCCGAAGCCGGAATCAATATTTTGTTGCGATGTCCCTGACCGATGCTTTCAAGATAGGCACGGATAACTCGCAGACCGGCATATTCTCCCGCAGCACCCGAGTTCGGTTGCAGGCTGACACCAGCAAATCCGGTAATAACCTTCAAGTCCTCACTCAAATTGCTGATCAATTCACGATATCCTTCCGCCTGATCTTCCGGCACCAACGGATGCATGCTCATAAATTCCGGACGGCTTAAAGGAAGCATTTCAGCGGCTGCGTTGAGCTTCATCGTGCACGATCCGAGGGAAATCATGGACTGGGCCAATGAAATATCCTTCCGGTCCAGACGCTTGATGTAGCGCATCATTTCCGTTTCCGTATGATAGTTGGAGAACACCTCGTGCGTGAGGAAAGGCGTGGTACGTTTCAGTGCTTTGTCAATATTGCTCTTTTCCGGCACGTCCTCTACCTTCTGATAATCCTTGCCGGCGGCAATGGCGAAGATGGAAAGCAGCACGTTCGTAGCTGCTATGTCCGTTGTCTCATCGATGCTAAAGCCTACGTCACCGTTTTCATAATAGCGCAGGTTCACTTCCTTGCTCAGTGCGATCGTGCGAATCTGCTGCGCCGAAACGTGTTCCGGCAACTCGAAACGCAGCGTATCGAAATATTGTGCATTGACTTGCGTATATCCGAATTTCTTTAATTGCTTGTCGAGGAAGACAGTGATGCTATGAATACGCGAAGCAATCGTTTTGATTCCTTCCTGTCCGTGATATACAGCGTAGAAACCTGCCATCGTAGCGAGTAATGCCTGAGCCGTACAAATATTGGAAGTGGCTTTTTCGCGTTTGATATGCTGTTCGCGTGTCTGCAAAGCCATTCGGTAGCAGAGCTTGCCGTATTTGTCTTTGGACCATCCGATGATGCGTCCCGGCATATTCCGCTTGTACTCGTCACGTGTGGCGAAGTAGCCTGCCGAAGGCCCGCCGTAAAACATCGGTGTACCCAGTCGCTGTGTTGTACCGAATACGATATCCGCTCCCCATTCTCCCGGAGGAGTCAGCAGGGCAAGACTCAGAATATCGGCGGCAACGGCAACTTTGCAGTCTGCTTCATGTGCCTTCTTTGTGAAGTCGGCATAGTCTTCCACATTACCGCTGGAGTTAGGATATTGCAGGATGCAGGCGAAGATTTCCGGTGAGGGTTCAAACTCTTTGTATTTGCCTACCCGCAATTCGATGCCTTGTGGAATGGCACGTGTGGTCATTACTGCCAAGGTCTGCGGGAAGATGTTTTCGTCCACAAAGACTACGTTGGCACCTGCTTTTTGCTGGGTACGCGAACGCAGAGCATACATCATGGTTACGGCTTCGGCGGCGGCAGTCGCTTCATCCAGCAGTGAGCAGTTGGCGAGCGGCATAGCGGTGAGGTCACAGACGGCAGTCTGGAAATTCATCAACGCTTCCAGTCTTCCTTGCGACACTTCTGTCTGATAAGGCGTGTAAGAAGTATACCATACGGGATTTTCGAATACATTCCGTTGGATAACGGCAGGAGTAATCGTATTATACCACCCCAATCCGATGTATGTCGTATACAGTTTGTTTTTACTTGCCAGGTCGGCAATGTGTTTTCCAAATTCGTATTCCGTCAACGGCTTGGCCAGTGCCAGCGGTTCCTTCAGTCGGATGTTGGCAGGGATGGTTTTGTTGATCAGTTCATCCAGTGAGTCTACGCCTATTTTGCGGAGCATCACAGCTGTGTCTTCTTCATTGATGCCGATGTGACGGCTAGCTAACAAATCTGTTTTCATAATTTATGGGGGATGTTTTTAAGTAATAGATAATAAGTAATAAGTAATATCCATGCGGATAAATATACTGGCAGCTACGATTATTACCTGTTACTTATTACCTATTACTTGTATTCTTTTTTTTATCTGAAAAATGGATTCTCTGCCTTCTCCATTCCGATGGTCGTTGGCGCACCATGTCCGGGGTATACGACTGTCTCGTTGGGAAGTACGAATAAACGGCTGCAAATATGATCGATCAGTTCGTCGAAGTTGCCACCCGACAGATCGGCACGACCGATGCTGCCTTGAAACAATACGTCGCCGGAGAACATGCAGTTTTCTTCCTTGCAATAATACACCAGGCTACCGGGCGAATGTCCGGGGACATGGATTGCTTCCAGTTTGGTGTGTCCGAAAGTGATGATATCTCCGTCATGCAGATATTTCCCCAACGGAACCGGTTCTTCCTGCAATTGGAAGCCGAACATACGGCTCTGTTTCGGAGCTTCATCGATCCAGAACTCATCCGCCTTATTGGCTTCTGCCGACAGACCGAACTCTTTCAGCATAAACGGATTGCCGAAGATGTGATCCAGATGTAAGTGAGTATTCAGCAGATGTTTCACTGTTAACTCATTGGTGAGGATGAACTTCTTTAGTGCTTGTTTTTCCTCTTCGTAGAAGCAGCCCGGATCGATGACAACCGCCTCTTTTGTGTCATCCCATAAAACGTAGCAATTTACGGGAAACATATTAAACTCAAATCTCTTTATTTTCATGGTTTTGATAACTCCTGATTCCTATATTTGTGAATATACTACCTTCTTTGTTTCAAAGAACTCTTCCTCGAAGTTTTCGCTCAGGCTGTGGATGACTGTTTTATGCTTGAACGGCATCGTTTCATGCTCCAGTTCGCCTCCTTTGAGACAGATCAGTCCGTTGGGCATAGCATTCTGCTGCTTGGGGGAAATGTTCTTTTTGATGATCTTGATCAGATCCGCCAAAGGCATTACGGCACGGCTCACGACGAAGTCGAACAGTTGTTTTTCCTCTTCGGCACGGGCATGACGGAAAGTGACGTTTTTCAGTCCGATGGCATTGGCCACTTCTGTCGCCACACGTACTTTCTTGCCGATGCTGTCTACCAGATGAAACTTGGTTTCGGGGAACAGGATGGCGAGCGGAATGCCGGGAAATCCTCCTCCTGTACCCAAATCCATGACCTTGGTTCCGGGACGGAATTGAATCACTTTGGCGATGCCTAATGAATGGAGAACATGATGCTCGTACAGATTTTCGATGTCTTTGCGGGAGATAACGTTGATTTTCGCATTCCAGTCGATGTAGAGGTCGTATAGAGCGGCAAACTGTTTACGCTGCTCTTCCGTCAGATCCGGAAAATATTTCAGTATGATTTCCACTTTAAGTATTTTGAATGGTGAATTTTGATTTATAAGTGAAATGAATATCCTTCTGCATCACACGGGGCAATAACAACAGGATATTCATTGGTGTTCAATCTTTTAATAGCTGTTTAATCTTTCAGATCTCCGAGAATTGGGTTGCTGCCCAGCAGATGTTCCATCATAGAGTATGGAATGGTGACTTTGACAGGGCCCATCGAATACGGCGTGATGTCGTATATATTATAGTAGAAGGTGATACCTTCTTTACTCAGATAAAAGTTCTCTGTCGGGGCGATGTCTCCGGTCGAAGCATACCCCATGTCTTCCAGCGCTTCGTGCGTAGTCACTTTGTTGTCGGCCATCAGCTGGTTCCAGATCAGATCTGTCAGGGCTTCCTGGAAGTCGCCTACAAAAATATCATCGAGGCGGAGCGGACGCATCAGAGTGAGATCCATGTTCAGGAAAGTCGACATATACATACCGTGTGCGCCTCCGGTATATTCGTTGTAGTCAACGCGGTATACTAGCAGGTCTTTCTCATATAGTTGCACGTGGCTTTCGATGCTCTTGTAATAGGAGTACCATGCGCCTACCACTGCATCGCTTTCTTTATTCTTTTCGTCTTCGGCGTACATCGGCTCCTGATCGTGGCGATACTCGTCAATGTAATTCTTGGCGTATTGCTTCACTACCGCCTCCGGTTTTTCGCCGATATATTTGTCTCCGAAGCAGACGGAGATGAAGTAAGCGTTCAGACTGTCTTTCAGCATATCATCCGATGACTTGACGGGATAGGCGAAGTTGATGATAATATTGCACGCGGGTTTGGCGGTGTCATTAAAGAGGTGTGCCGTCTCGTTAACCTGTATACTATCGAATTGTAATGCTCCCGTGTTTTTGTTCATCTTGTCATGACAAGAAAACAAAAAGCCGCTTACCGAAAGTATAACCGCAAGCAGACTGACATATTGTTTTTTCATACTCGTTTTTTCTATAAATTCAACATTGATCATATCTATCACTATCGACAAATATAAATGAAATTACCGAATACTGCGAATAAAAAAGGAAAAATATTCAGCTACTTTCTTCGGCAATGTATATAGGGGATGCCATTGTTAATGATTCTTTTTTTCTTGCTTCTGTATCATATGTTACAGTTTTAATCTGTACGCCGTACTTATCTTTGCAGAAAAAAATAGATTATGGAACAGTTACATGCACACGAAGTCCTTCACATGATGGAGGGAAATAGTTATACTGAGGCATCTCTGAGGGCTGCAATCGTAGAGAAGTTTGGCGAACATCAGCGTTTTTATACTTGTTCGGCAGATAATATGGAAGTAGACGAACTGATCGGATTTCTTAAACGAAAAGGGAAGTTCATGCCTGCCGGTGAGGAATTTACGGTCGATATCAGTAAGGTATGCAGTCATTGATTCTCTGTGGCGGACGGTATGATAGATAAGCCAATAGGATAGTTGAGAGAAGAAATGTTAGTAGTTGTAGATTATACCTGTCGTTTTTCATAGATAGGGAAATCCCTATTTGCAAGTAGGAAGAAGTCTTTGCGAAGGGAATTTTCTCATACTACATTTGGGGTATTCAAAAAACTACTAAACTATACCTATTATGAAAAAGAGTCAAATCCTTATGTCTTTGCTGCTGGTGATATTGCTCAGCAGTTGTTATGCAAGCAGAATTACTTATGAGAATTTGAGTATTATCCAACGTGGGATGTCTTCTAAAGAAGTAATAGCCATTATGGGTAAACCGAGCTATCGAAGTTTTGACGAAGAGAGTGAGATGCTGGAATTTCGTACTTCCGAGTCAAGTATTGCAGGAGTCGTTAATATCTGGTTCGTTGATGACCGGGTGACTAAGATGAAAAGTTATTATACCAATGGCTGTATGGACCGGAACAGAGCCATAGAGGATAAGGAAGAGGAGGAATCTGCAAAGAAGGAAAAGAAAGAAAAAGAAGAAACAAGCGCCCGCATACGTGTGACGACGGACGGAAAGCATATCATACAGACCGGTTCCATCATAGTCACTCCGGATGGAAAGCACGAGACGGTGGTCAGTGATTGTGGTGGAGTAATCATAACAGCTTCGGGGGAGCATATACTTGCTCCTTAACGCCTTCCGTCAATTCACCATACCCTTGTCAATACCAAATTTCTCGTCTGTCTGACATTCGCCGGCAGGTTCCACGTGTACTAAGATATCATAGACATTGTCTATAGAGCTTTTTATGCTTTTCTCCACAGCGTCGGCTATCTGATGGGCCTGTGTGATGGTTATCTGCGGATTTACCTCGATATCGAGGGTAATCATATAAAGATTTCCGATCATTCTTGATCTTACCCGGTGTGGATTGCTCGCACCGGGAACTGTTTCTACCGCTTCGAATATCTTATTGTACACATTGACATCTTTGACGCCATCCATCAATTCCACATTCGAATCGATGAAAATGCCAATCGAAGATTTTATGATAAAGAGGCTGATGATTAGTCCTGTGATGGAGTCGAGTATAGGCAGTTTGAATATGAACGTGAATATCAGTCCCAGCAGCACACCGGAGGAAATGATAACATCATTGCGCATATTGATGGCATTGGCCGTCAGCATGGAGCTATCTATCTTTTTCCCTTGTTTGTACTGATATAAAGCCAATAGAAGTTTGCCGATAATCGAAAAGATCGTGACGTATATGGCAATGGCTGACGGAATTTCTTTTGCTTCTTCGGAAAAGATACTTCCGATAGATGATATCAACATTTGCACCCCTGCATAGAATATCACAAGCGAAAGAATTTTAGTCGCAATCCCTTCGGCTTTCTCATAGCCGAATACGTACTTCTTGGAAGGCGGCTGGCTGATAATGCGTGCTGTGAAAATCATGACAATGGAGATGATCACATCCGTTGCCGAATCAATACCGTCGCCTAGCACGGCAAGACTGCCGGCCCATAAACCTACGATGATTTTTGATGTGGAAAGTATGGCATTACCAATAGTACTAATCCAGGAAGTTCTGATTAATATCTGCTCTCTTTTAGCTTTCATGTGATTAAGCCTTTGACATTCCGGTTAGTATATAGCTGCCTTTCAAGTTATTTTCTTTCATATAATTGACTACTTCTATCCGGCAAGCTGACATTAAAGCGTATCCTGTTAAGTTCCCGTTTATAGCTTTAATGAACGAATACTCTGTATCGTTGTGGATGAAAGATATACGATGATATTCCATGACATGATGTATTTAAAAGAACTAATATGTGGTCAAATATACGGATAATATCAGTAGTACGAATAAAAATGGAGAATTATTTAATTTGATATTGTTGCCGGAATACCTTATCTTTGTCTCCCGAAATGAAGAGACTAGCCTACATAACAGCAGTGATCCTTTCTCTCCTGATTATCTATTCAGGGGCGGGAGTATCTATTGTTCATTATTGCTGTTCCCGTTGTGAGACTGTGCAGGGCTGTTGTGCCGATGGCTGTCCCAAATGTAAGAAGTCTCATACTTGCGATTCAAAGAAAGATTGTAGAGAAAAGGGCTGTACGGCAACTATCTATAAGCCCGATTTGATGAAGCATATTTCCGAACTGACAGTTTCCGTTCCGGTGATAACACTTTTCTGTGAACAGTATTGTCAGCTATTTGCTTTCACTTCTATAGACCGGACGGTGGACTTTTCCAGTCTTCCTTCTCCGCCATCTCCCTGTCCGAGGCAGAAGCTGGCGTTACATTCCGTTTTTCTGATTTAGCTGTTATTTCATCTTTTTTGTCCGATTGTACTTTGTTTTCAGCCTTTGCAGGGTATGAAAACAAGGAGAATGAATGCAACTCAGTTGCAAGAGAAATGAATTAATTTTGTATCGCAAAACTAAGTCCAAGAAAGAATGAAATATATAATAATGGGACTGTTCTCATTACTTGCAGTTACGACACAAGCGCAGGTGCGGGGAATAGTCAAAGATAATACCGGAGAGCCTGTTCCGGGTGCTAATGTATTCTGGGTGAATACGGGTCAGGGTGTAACTACCAAGGAAGATGGCAGCTTTTCTATCTCCAAACCTTCGAAGAGTCACATGCTGGTAATCAGTTTTATCGGCTTTCAGAATGACACGGTTCATGTCAGCAAGAAGAATCAGGAACTGGATATTACCCTTCGGGAAGGTGTAGAACTGAACGAAGTGAATGTAGTCAGCCGCAGAATGGGAACGATGAAGTTGCGCAGCAGCGTGATGAACGAAGAGATGATAAGCAGTGCCGAATTGAGCAGGGCTGCCTGCTGTAATCTGGGAGAAAGTTTCGTGACCAACCCTTCGGTGGACGTGAGCTATTCGGATGCGGCAACGGGAGCCAAGCAGATCAAACTGCTCGGATTGTCCGGAACTTATGTACAGATGCTCACGGAGAATATCCCGAACTATCGCGGTGCGGCATCTCCTTATGGTCTGGGATATGTCCCCGGTCCGTGGATGCAAAGCATACAGGTTTCCAAAGGAATCTCATCAGTGAAGAATGGTTACGAAGCCATCACGGGACAGATTAATGTAGAGTTCAAAAAGCCGCAGTTGCCGGAGGCCGATTGGGTATCTGCCAATCTTTTCGCAAGCAGTACCAACCGGTATGAGGCGAATGCGGACGCCACCTTAAAGTTGTCAAAACGTTGGAGTACCTCTTTACTGGCGCATTATGAAAACGAAACCAAAGCGCACGACGGCAATGATGACGGCTTCGTGGATATCCCCCAAGTAGAGCAGTATAACGTGTGGAACCGATGGGCCTATATGGGAGATCATTATGTCTTTCAGGCAGGCTTCAAGGCTCTTTCCGAAAGTCGCACTAGCGGGCAGGCACATCATACGGATATGCAGACGGGTGATCTTTATAAAGTAAACGCAGAAAGAAAAAGCAAGGTTGATGATAATACAGCAAAAATGCAGTCTATTAAGTGGTTAGGTGTTTAACTCATAATACTGCATAAGCTGAAAAAGGAGGTCCGATAAAAGCTGCGAAAGACTTCAGTTCCCATATCGTTACTGATATAACAGGAACAAGAAACGGCACAACAGATTCTATTTCAGTAATTTGCACAGTTTTTCATACCTGAGGACAACTCGCTTGATATTAACTTTGTAACGATCAAAAAAGTATGAAAACGAGTATGAGCAGATCGACCTTCAAAATCCTCTTCTACGTGAAGAAGGGCAGCGAGAGAGCCAACGGCTATCTCCCCCTGATGTGCCGTCTTACGGTAGACGGCGAAATCAAGCAGTTCAGCTGCAAGCTGGACGTGCCCCCGAAACTTTGGGACGTGAAAACGGCACGTGCCACGGGCAAGAGCGCCGAGGCGCAGAAAATCAATGCGGCGGTTGACCGGATACGCGTGGACGTGAACCGCCGTTACCAGGAACTGATGCAGTCCGACGGCTATGTCACCGCCGCCAGGCTGAGGGACGCCTGCCTCGGGCTGGGCGTGAAACGCGAGACGCTGCTGAAGCTCTTCGAGCAGCACAACGAGGAGTTCATCAAGAAAGTGGGACACAGCCGCGTGCAGGGAACATACAACCGCTACCGTACCATATACAGGCACCTTTGCGAGTTCGTCCCGAAAGTATACCGCCGTGACGACATCCCCCTGAAGGAACTCAACCTGACCTTCATCAACAACTTCGAGTATTTCCTGCGTACGGAGAAGAAATGCCGCACCAATACCGTATGGGGTTACATGATCGGGCTCAAGCACGTCATCTCCATCGCCCGCAACAGCGGTGCGCTTCCCTTCAACCCCTTCGCCGGGTACATCAATTCCCCCGAGAGCGTTGACCGAGGCTACCTGACGGAGCGTGAGATACAGACGTTGATGGAGACCCCGGTGAAAAGCGGGACCTGCGAACTGGTACGCGACCTCTTCATCTTCTCTGTGTTCACCGGACTGGCATACGCGGACGTGAAGGCACTGACGACCGACCGGCTCCAGACCTTCTTCGACGGCAACCTCTGGATCATCACCCGCCGTCGCAAGACAAACACCGAGTCCAACATCCGCCTGCTGGACGTGCCCAAGCGCATCATAGAGAAGTATAAGGAACTGTCCAAGGACGGTCATGTATTTCCGGTACCGAGCAACGGCAGATGCAACACCATATTGAAGGAACTTGGCAGGCAGTGCGGTTTCAAGATACGGCTGACCTATCATGTGGCCCGGCATACGAACGCCACCACCGTGCTGCTCTCGCACGGTGTACCCATCGAGACCGTAAGCCGTCTTTTGGGGCATACGGATTTGAAAACCACCCAGATATATGCCCGGATAACCAACCAGAAGATCAGCAGCGACATGGAAATCCTGTCCCATAAGCTGGAAAAGATGGAGAAGGAAATATGCGATGCCATCTGAGGAAATGGTATTTATGAAACGGATGATTTTCCCCTTCCTCATCAAAGTTCGTCCGTCCCTGCGGGACTCCGCGTTTTCCCTTCGGTTTCCGGCAGAAAATTTCCGTACGGCGAAATTTTCTGCCGGAAAAACGCTCCGAAAGCGCAGGGACGGACGTAAGAGGGATTCAGAAGGCGAAAACTGCGACCGACGTAGTGCATGTGCGACAAGGAAAAGAACTGTCCGGGAGCCCCCTTTTCATGCCGTACCCCGGCATGAAACCACTTTTCTCTCCGGCTGTGGTGAAGGCTCTCCTGCTCCCTCTGCATTGCATATGCGGGTTGTTTTGCCCATATCCACGTCCGCCGGTATTGCCTGCCCTTTCCTTGAGAAAAACGGCTTACCGCAACGGGTGGCGTGACACAGACTTTTCCGGATATGGAGGAACATTCCGGAAAAAAGAGTGGAAGACGGGCTATTATTTGGCTGTATAACAACAAAGTTGTATTTTTGCAAAAAATAATATTATGGCTATAACTATCAAGAACATTCCGGTTTTGGAGGGCGTTACGGCGGAAGATTTCGTACGCAGTGCAGACAAGAACGCCGCAAAGGTAACACCCCGGTTATCAGTGGAGGCAAAGAAACGGTTGCGAAAAGTATTGGAGAAATCCCGTTCATTCCGGTTCAATTAACAGCAATGGACGGTATTTCTTTATATGATGATTGTGTCATGCTTGCCTATAACAAGGAAGTACGGAGGAATTGCCTTCCTTTCACTTGTGGCGAGAATGACCTTGATGATTTTTTTCTCAATGATGCCGATCTGTATGCGGATGAACTCCTTGGGAAAACATATTGTTGGGTGACGACTGAAATCCCGCATCGTATTGTGGCCTTGTTTACCTTGTCCAATGACAGTATCAAGACCAGATTAATATCCCCCAATGATAAAAACAGGCTGCAACGCAATATTGTAAATCCTAAACGTGGACGCAGCTATCCGGCCGTGCTGATAGGAAGACTGGGGGTCAATCTGGAATATCAGGGTACATCAAGCCACGTAGGACGGCAACTGATGGCTTTCATAAAAGACTGGTTCCGTCATGAGGACAACAAGACAGGATGCCGTTTTATCGTGGTGGATGCATACAATGAGGAAAAGATTCTCAGGTATTATGAAAGAAACGGTTTCGTTCCACTCTATAAAACAGACGTGATAGAAAAGCAATATTATGATATTCCGCAAGATGAACCTTTGAAAACCCGTTTGCTGTATTTTGATTTGAAAAAGGACTGACATAATAATATATCAGTAAAATCCTTTAGGGTGACAACGGGTTCCAAAGACAGGCTGTCGCTACGATTACCTGCCATATGGCACCGGCCGTTTTCTTGATGGCGGGCGGTGGATTTCATGGGAAGCCAATCCGGAATGACAAGTAATGCCGCACCTGTGGCATAATAGAGCATTATTTTGAAGGCGGAGACTTTGTCCGGTTCTTCTTTTTCCAAGGTTTTCCGTCGGATGTCTTCAAGTTTTCCACACTTGTTTTAGAATAGTCCGCATTATCAGCAGATTGCGAGTTTCAGTCTGCCGTTCCGATTCTCTTTATTGCATCGTAGCATGTCGTTGATATATTCCAAATACTTATCCATGAATAGGCGACTTATAATTTTGTCTCAGGCAAATATCGAGACACACTCCCGAATGAGGTCTTCCATGATTTTAAAAGACTCCGTATTTCGGAAGGAACAACGTACACATACAATTTCTCCGGAACGGCCGACTTTCCTGTCACTTCCCTGTAATCCTCCCCAAAATCAACACCGCCGTATAAACTGCATGAAAGCCCGGGCACGCTTCCTGTTTCCAATCCCATATCTGCTCCTTCCGCAACATCACGTATTGCCGTTCTCATTTCGTATCCTTGAATATTTCTCCAAACATACCAAAGACAGAAAAGCTGCATGGAATCTAAATTCTCACCGGACAGACAATAGATAGAAGGAAGGAATCCATCATCCTCATTTCTTGCGGCAAAAATAGTTGTTTTTCAGGCCGGTCCCGCAAGGCGGCCCTTCGGGCTGGTTGCACGTGAAAAAATCTTCCTCACGCTTCGCGTTAGCGTATTTTTTCACGGCAAGCCTTGCCGGAGACCGCCGAAAAACAAACTGGAGGAAGCACAAGAAATAAGAATGCCTACCCGTGTAGGCCATGTATAACTCAAAAAAATATAAAGCTATGGCAGACAAGAGCGCAGAAAAGGAAAGACTGTTCAACGAGTGGTTCACTGCATCCTATGACAGGTTGAGAGGGACGTTACGCCGGTACGGAATGCTGGACGAGGACAATTTCCATGACACCTACCTTTTTGTAAGAAGGCAGGTGCTGGTTCCCGGAAAGGACATAACGGACTATGACGCGTATTTCATCGGATGCTACAAAAAGGCGGCCCTGGTAAAGATTAAAAGGGAGAATCGGTATGCACACCCTGAAGATGATTTCTTCCTCCGATGTGGCGAAGAGGCAAAATTCCTTTCCGAGGACGACCTGAACGGGTGCGAGCGGCTGGTAAGAGACATACTGCGTTTCGTAAGGCAGAAGTTCTCCTACGAGGAGTACCGGATGTTCATGCTCAGGTTCTATGAGGCGCAGTTCTCGTTCAAGGCACTGGCGGAATGCATGGGTATCTCGGCATCGGCCATATCGCAGAAAGTATGCAGGATAGTGGACGCGGTACGTACCCACAGCGGTTTCGCATGGAGAAGTCAGATGCTGGCGGTGGAAAGCTTCATGTATTGAAAAAATTGTTTAACGGAAAAGTAAGAAAGTTATGGCACTGATAGTATACAACAGGGAAAACTCCCGTCCGCAGGAAGTCACATACAAGGGAAAGCGGACCATCAACCTTGACAGCAGGGGGACCGTCTATCTGTCAAAGACGATGTCAATCGAATTGGGAATCCTCGGTGGCGGACGGGTGAACTTCGCCCACGACGACGAGACGGATGACTGGTACATCTGCCGGGCCGATGACAGCGAGGGGTTCATTGTCTGGAAGGATAAAAGATGCGCAAGGTTCTCGGCGGGGGTTATCGTGCAGAGACTCATGCGGCAGGCGAAGGTGGAGAGGAAGAGCGTGCAGTTCATGATGGCGAGGATGCCGGTAGAGATTGGCGGAGTGGCCTATTACAAGATACTGCTCTCGAATCCGATACTCAGATAGAGGCATGGGCCGGAGGAGTCCGGCTGTATATGACATGACGGAGACAGGTGCATCCGACGGGACAGGAGCCCGGAGGATGTGCCTGTTTTTATGCGCCGCCATGTTTACACACGGACATGCGGTTGTCACCGGCCGGCATAAGGTCACTCCGAAAAGACCGGGAAACGGCATTGCCGGAGGATAATGATACCAGTACGGAATGTGCCGCCATTACGGAAACGGATCGTCCCACCGGTACACGAACGGCCCGCCCCAATTTCAGAATAACATAATGACATAATAAAATAAGAGTCTTTTTTTATAATGGAATCCCCGTATCTTATTGCCATATCGGAAAAATGTTTCCATGTCCCGCCATGTTATGCCAATGTTGTCACCGGATCATAATTCATAAAGAAAAAAACACTCTGTGTATAGGTATTTTACGAGCAAATTAAAGTCGTTCATCCGGTGGAAAGAAAATGAAGGAGCGACCGGTATGACAACCGACCGCCCCTTCATTCACGATCCCGTACGGAACTTTTTTAAAGTTCCTCCGGCCTGGTTCTCGCCTCCCGGTAGCAGCCGTCAAGCAGCTTCTCGATGTCGGAAGAACGGTACAGTATCTTGCCGCCCAGCCGGGTGAAGGCAAGCAGACCGCTGTCACGGTACTGTTGCAGGCTGCGGCGGCTCACTTTCAGCTTTTCAGCCAGTTCGCGGTCCGTATAGAAGTTCTCGCCCGCCATCGCCGGTGACCTGCCGGCAAAGAGACGCTCCATGGAAACGGAGAGACGTTCGACGGTGGAGAAGAACTCTCTTATATGCTCGCTGCTCTCACGGGTGAGCAGACGGTTATCGGTATTCATCATGACTTGATCTTTTTTTTGTTCGACATTCGTTTTTCATGGCCTTTCAGATCGACCTTCCCATACTTTCAGCCCGCTTGCGGCGCTCCTCCACTATCCGGATGATACTTTCCACGTCCCCGGGCTTGTAATATGTCTTGTGGCAGATCTGTGTGTATGCCAGCGTGCCGTTGTCACGGAGGGTCTGCAGGGTTCTCGGGCTGACCTTCAGCAGCAGGCACACCTCCTGGTTGTCCAGCCATTTCTTCTCCTCCATGTCGCCGTACAGCCGGCAGAGGGTGTCCAGCCGGTCCGCAAACGTCCGGAAGGCCGAGAGCATCGCCTCGAAGGTCCTTGCCTCAATGTTCACTATTTCCATAATCACTGTAATTTCAGGTTTGACATCTGTTTCATTCTCTTTTCGGATCCGGATTCCGTTCCGCAATTTAGTGAATCCCGGCGGAACGTCCTGAATTTCAAGACAGGATGACTACCTTTGACACCATATGCGTACTTGTTTCATCTGCAAAGTAAATGATTGTTCCCGGATATGGTTCCGCCCCTTCATCAGATGTCATTATATGTCATCAGATGTCATGGAAATCGGATTTTAATATTCATTTGCTTTTAGTAAACAGACGTTCAGATCCGTTCCCGAAGAGTGGGAAATTTCCGGTGCGTATATTTGTGAAGTCATCACCGTCAGACTGATCCAACAATATGAATAACACGGCAAACCCCGCCAATCGGACCCGTCCGTTTCACAGCACTTGTTATTATCGTTTTATTTGCTTCCGACAATCGGGCAAACGGGTAGACCGTGCCCACAGTATCAACCATCTAAAATCCATGTACAATGAAAAGTGAACCGACTGAAAAAACGAAAGGGAAGAAAATGGCGGTATCCGAAACCGCAGACAGAAAGAACGGCCGTAGTCCCGGAGCCGGCCACGACGAGTGGTGGGAAAGACTCATGATGGAACCCGGTCCGGGGGAATCCGCCGGTACGGATGCTTCCGTGACGGAATCGATGATTCCATCCGGGCTCGTTGCGGAGGAGGTATCCGGGGAGGCGAGAAGAAAGGACACCCCGCCGGAACCGGAAGACCCCGTGAGAAGAAGAACGAGCGGCAGGCAACGCAGGGCCTCGCTGGAGGAGTACCGGGAAACGTACCTCACCGTCCCGAAGATCAGGAACCGCAAGACGGTGTTCGTCAGTGAGGATGTGAGGGACGAACTGGACGCCGTCGTCCGCAGGCTCGGCGGGCGTGGCATGAGCGTTTCCGGACTGCTGGAGAACCTTGCCAGGGAGCATCTTGCCGCCTACCGTGGGGACATCGAGCAGTGGAGAAAAATCTGACAGCCTGTTACCGGGCGTGGAGTATACCCGATGTATGCACTGTTCCCTGTATACCCGCTTCAATGTGGAAAATGCGGGGGGGGATTTTTCTGTGGGGGGAGCAAGGGTATGTTTCCGGATTCCCGAAAACCCTTGCTCCCCGCGCCCGGCGGTTGCTGGGAGGGCAAATCCGCTCCCGCCGGTCGCAGATTTTGGAATGAAAGAAGTACGGACGAAAAAGAAAAAACATATGACAAACGATGTGAATGGGATGAAGAAAAAATGTGGCCGTCCGGCACTGGGCAGGACGCGTAAATTGACCAGAGGCGTGACGGTGAAGTTCTCCCCCGTCAGCTACGAGGCTCTCAGGTTCAGGGCAGGGAAGTCCGGCCGGAGTCTGGCGGTCTATATCAGGGAGGCAGCACTGGCGGCCACCGTTACGGCAAGGCATACACCGGAGGAGAACGCACTGTTGCGCAGCCTGGCGGGAATGGCGAACAACCTGAACCAGCTGACAAAGCTCTCGCACCAGACCGGCTTTTACAGGACAAGGCTGCTGATAGAGGGGCTGCTGGGAAAGCTGAAGCGGATCATGGATGATTACAGGCCGAAAGGAGGATAGCCTCATGATAGGGAAGATCAGGAAAGGCCGCTCGTTCAGCGGCTGCATACGCTACGTGACGCAGAAGGACGACGCAAAAATCATCGCCTCGGAAGGCGTGCTGCTGGGAACGGTGGAGGAGACGGCACGCAGTTTCCGGTGGCAATGCCTGCTGAATCCGGACGTGGCGAAACCGGTGGGGCACATTGCGCTCAGCTTCAAGCCGGAGGACGCACCGAGGCTGACCGACGCGTTCATGGCAAGGCTGGCGGAGGAATACCTGGAGCTGATGGGGATACGGAACACGCAGTTCATCGTGGTGAGGCATCACGGGACGGACAACCCGCACTGCCACATCGTCTTCAACCGGGTGAACTTCGACGGGAAGGTGATTTCCGACAGCAACGATTTCAAGCGCAACGAGAAAGTGACAAAAATGCTTAAGGACAAGTATTCGCTCACCTATTCCGAAGGCAAACAGTCCGTTAAAACGGAAAAGCTGCATGCTTCCGAAAAGGTGAAATACGAAATATACCGTGCGGTCAAGGAAGCTTTGAGGAGTGCAGATACATGGAAAGAATTTCAAAATAAGCTCTTAAAAATGGGCGTGGAAATGGAATTCAAGTACAAGGAAAACACTAATGAAGTGCAGGGCATCCGCTTTATAAAGAACGGTCTGTCATTCAAGGGAAGTGGGATTGACCGCAGTTTCAGCTGGTCAAGGCTGGATGCGGCATTGGACCATAACCATGTCACGTCCCTGGAAAATGACGTTTCCCAAAAGCAACCGTACCATGAACAAAGTCATGGTTCTGTTATTGATAACCTGGTCGAAGTCACCGGTACGGGTGGCGTGTTCATGCCGTCGGTGGCACCGACGGAGGACGAGAAAGAGGCGGAACGCCTGCGGAGAAAGAAGAAGCGCAGGAAAGGAAGGAGTTTGTGAACCATATGTATAACAAAAAACTTTGAAAGATGAAAGAGGAAAATTATCTGGAAGGCATCTACGGATGCCTTGAAAGGATCGAGAAGAAAGTGGAGACGCTGCCCGTGGAAGGCACAAGCCCCGCAGTTGGAAACCGGACCAGTTCCCCGGAAGGGATTGCGGAACTGAAAATCCGTCTGGAACGCCTGCAATCCGCGGTGGAGAAAAACGGCTTGGAAATAGCAGCGGTACGTAACCATACCGTCCGGTTGTCGGAAGGCTGGCCGTTGTCTGCCGAAACGTTTGCCGGGGAGATGGAAAAGATTAGATACTGCCTGAGTCAAGACTGCCAAGCTGTAAAGGAGACAGTGAGACGGCTGGATGAGAGAATGGTCCTGCTGAAAAAGGAACCGGAGCGCAGACTGGTGACCTACCGTCTGGAAAGCGCATCCAAGGCAGTGGTAACGACAGCTTCAGCACTGATCCTGGCACTGATCATTTCCGTCTGGACCAACTGCAACCAGTACCGCACGAACCGGCTTTTGAAAGATGCCGATTTGAAATACCGAGCCATCAGGATCTGCCTGCCGGGGGATGATCCCGACATCGCCTTCCTTGAGAAGCATTTCACCATCAAGCGGGACGAGGAAAAGATCCGGCGTGTGGAAAGGCTGGTGACCGCTTTTGAGGACTCGGTCAGGAACCGCATCCGTAACCATGAAATGGCAGCCTACAAGGACAGTCTGGCGCACCGGCTGTTCAGGGAGGCACAGGAAATCAGGAAGCAACTGGACAATCCCAATTCAAAATGACTGCACTATGGCAACAATCAGAACCAAATTCAGGTCCTCGTCCGCGGAAGGCAGGGAGGGCGCACTGTATTATCAGGTGATTCATAACCGTGTGGTCAGGCAGATCAGTACCGGATACAAACTTTTCGCTTCGGAATGGGACCAACGTTCCGAAGCGGTCATTCCCTGTCAACACCCTGCAGGGATGGAACGGGACAATTATCTTCTATCGGTAGGGGAACGGATAAGACGGGACAAAATCCGACTGGAAAAGGCTATCAGGACATTAAGCCAATCCGGTCCGTTTACAGCGGATGATATCGTCATACGTTTCCATGACAGCGGACAAGAACCTTCGTTTAACGACTATATCCGGCAACAGATAGTAAGGCTGAAACGTTTGGGAAAGATACGGACCTCTGAAACCTATACAGCCGCGCTCAAAAGTTTCAGCAGTTTTATGAAAGGTAGCGATATACTGTTTGGCGAACTTAGCTCTGACTTGCTCATGGAATACGAGGCTTATCTGAAAAACAGGGGGAACTCACCCAATACAATCTCGTTCTACATGCGCATTCTGAAAGCGGTCTACAACCGTGCGGTGGAGAACGGACTGACCGGACAGCGGAACCTGTTCAAGTCTGTTTATACAGGTGTGGAAAAGACCTTGAAACGGGCCATTCATTTAAATGATATCAGGCGTATCAAAAGACTGGACTTGTCCCTGAAACCCCACCTTGATTTCGCACGTGACATGTTCCTGTTCTGCTTTTACACACGGGGGATGTCCTTTGTGGACATGGCTTATCTGAAAAAGGGAGACATTGCGAACGGAATCCTGACTTACCGCAGGAAAAAGACCGGACAACAGCTGTTCATCCGATGGGAAAAGTGTATGCAGGAGATCATCAAACTTTTTTGTTTATCGGTTCAAGATTTCAAAGTTGTTCATTAATTGCTTTGTTGGTTATATCCAGAGTATTATTTGTAAGAGACTCTACGAATAAATGATGATAAGACCAGTTAGTTTATCGCTTGTTTTATAATTTCATTGCGATATTCGTTCGGTGTGCAACCTTCCATCTTCTTGAACCAACGTGTGAAATGTTGCGGGTATTGGAAACCCATTTCATCTGAGATTTGACTGATACTTTTTTGCGTGTTCATGATGCGCTCTTTGGCTATATCCATAATTTTTTGCTGGATATGCTTGATTGCTGACATACCGGTTTCCTTTTTTACCAGGTCACTGAAATAATTGGTGGAAAGACACAGTTGGTCAGCGCAATACTGTACCGTCGGAATACCTTTACTCGTTGGCAAGGCAGAATGATAGTAATTATTGAGCAACAATTCAAAACGCGCCAACAAATCGTTGTTGGCATTTTCCCTTGTAATGAACTGGCGGTCATAAAAGCGGATGCAGCGGTCAAGGAGAAGCTTCATGGTATCAATAATCAAAGAACGGCTGTGCTTGTCAATAGGATGCCTCAATTCTTCTGCTACATTGTTTATACATTCAATGACTACTTTGCGCTCCTGTTCTGACAGGTGCAGTGCTTCGTTGGCATTATATGAGAAATAAGAATACTCTTTTATTATATGTGCAAGGGAAGTACCGCGCAATAGTTCGGGATGGAACATCAGGGCCCATCCGGCCGGCTGGTGCAGACTGCCATCATCGTCAGAACCCATTACCTGCCCCGGAGCGATAAACAGCATGGAGCCTTTTTCATAGTCATAGAGGCTCCGTCCATAATTCATCGTACCGCAGTCAGTATCTTTCAGCAACACAGCATAAATGTTGTACAGTTTCTTTGAGTGTCTGATGGGCTGCACCTCGTAACAATTCACAACGCTGACCAACGGGTGCAGAGCTTCGACTTCGAAAAGGTCGCAGTACTGCTGAACTGTATCTATTCTTGTTATATCTCCCATAACCATCCTTTTGTTTTTTACAAAAATAAGTATTTATATTGACATTGCTGTCTGAGGAACAGCTGTTTCTTTTCTATCCCTTATTTATTTTATTCCATGACGACAAAGTTAGTTCATTCAATCAACGAACATATAACCCTAATCACAGACTGTCTTACCATTTTCACAGATAACATTTAACCCGGTCCAAGCCCGATGAAAGTGGTAATTTTATCAGTGATTGAGGTCTAATCTTCAGTATGTGAATGCTGTAATTTTGCAAGTGAAACCAAAAAGGTAAATAAGATGAAACCAAAAGCTTTATTTGTCATGTTAATCTTATGGCTTAGCTTCACTACGATTCAAGCGCGGTCAACCGAAGATGTCCCGGATAAGGGAACTTATGCAAAATTTCTGTTGGTAGGATGTTATATGAAGCCAGACGAAGAAGGTGTCAGAATGTACCGGTTTGACGGACAAACTGCCGATGTCGACTATCCGTGTGGGCTGAGAGGGATTTCAAATCCTGCTTTCCTTACATCTGATAGCACTGGTAATCGAATTTATGCCATAGGCGATGATGAAGGGAAAAGTTCGACTGCCAATGCTTTGCTTTTTGATAAGGAAAGTGGTCTGCTGTCTCTGCTTAACTCGCAATCTACAGACGGTGAACTTCCTATTTATATTACTCTCAGTCCAAAGGAATACTTTGTTCTGACAGCAAATTATAAGGGTGGCAGCATCACGGTATTCTCACAGGATAAGAAAGGAAAGTTGCAACGTGATACAAAAATAATTCGTTTTGCTGGAAATGGGCCGAATAAAAAAAGGCAGGAACAATCGCATCTGCATTGCGTGACCTTTACACCTGATGGCAAATTCCTTCTTGCTACCGATTTGGGAACAGATTGTATCTATCTGTTTCCGATAGGCAAACGACCGGAAGCAGGTAAGGCTCATTCTCTGTTGGATGAATCAAGAGTAGTCCGCATACAGATGGATTCCGGCTCAGGACCTCGACATATATGTTTTCACCCGAATGGCAGATTTGCTTATCTCATCAGTGAACTCTCGGGTAAAATAACTGTATTCTCCTATAATGAAGGCAAGTTGGAACGTTTACAAACAATTGTCTGCGACCCTTTCGTTGCAGAGGGAAATGCAGATATCCATGTTTCATCCGATGGCAAATTCCTCTATGCTTCCAAGCACTTGAAAGAAGATGGCATAATTGTTTATTCCATTGATTCCCAAAAAGGAACATTGGTTCAAATAGGATTTCAGCCAACAGGTCTTTATCCGCGAAGTTTTGCCATCTCTCCGGATGGTTGCTATTTGGCAGTGGTTTGCAGGGATGCCAACTGCATACAGATATTCGAAAGAAACCGAAATACGGGGTTACTGAAGAATACGGGAAAAAATATCCGACTGGAAAGACCGGCGTTTGTCAAGTTCTTATAAATTCATCACTAAACAGAAAGCAATATGAACAAGTTAATTACAACCATCGCCTGCCTGATATGCTGTATCGTTTATACGCAGGCACAAAACAAGAACAATATGTTAAGCAAGAAAGAACAAAGTATTGCCGCCATCAGTATGTATGCCGCACGTGGCAATCAGGACAGCCTCAAAGTGATCCTTGCCAGAGGACTTGACTGTGGGCTGACCGTGAGCGAAGAAAAAGAAGTACTTACCCAGCTCTATGCCTATTGCGGCTTTCCACGCAGCATGGGTGCATTGGTTACGCTGATGAATCTCACCAAAGAGCGTGCAGCACAAGGCATAAAGGATGAAGCCGGACGGGAGCCTTCTCCGGTAAAGAGTTCGGATATGTTTGTTGTCGGTGGACAAAACCAGCTGAAACTGTTCGGTCGTCCGGCACTAGGAGAAGTGCTGACATTTGCTCCGGCATTGGACCAATTTCTGAAAGCTCATCTGTTCGGTGACATATTCAGCCGTGACAATCTCGACTGGCGTACCCGTGAACTGTCTACTGTGGCTGCCTTGTCGGTGTTGGACGGCGTGAAGAATGAGTTGAATACTCACATTGCCCATGCCAAGCACAACGGCGTGACACAGGCTCAGATAGACGAAGTACTTATCATGGCGGCACGCTGTCGGAACGGAATGGTGCTTTCTGAATCCGATGAACCGGCAAAGACTTTTCAAACAGATCCGACAATTACTGTCCGTAAGGTCTTTTATAAAAACAGGTATGATATCATGCTTTGCGCCGAAATGTACCTCCCGAAGGATTTCAATGAAGCGCAACACTATGCAGCCCTCATCATCGGACACCCGTTCGGGGCTGTGAAAGAACAGTGTAGCGGACTCTATGCACAGGAAATGGCACGGCGAGGCTACGTGACTCTGGCTTTTGATGCTTCCTATCAAGGCGAAAGTGGAGGAGAACCGCGTCACACGGTATCGCCCGACGCATTGGTGGAAGACTTCAGTGCTTCTGTAGACTGGCTCGGACTACAACCGTTTATTGACCGCAACCGTATCGGTGTGATTGGCATCTGCGGAAGCGGCGGGTTCTCTGTCTGTGCGGCTTCTCTCGACCCCCGCATCAAGGCATTGGCAACCGTGAGCATGTATGATATGGGGCGTGCCACCCGTAACGGTTTGGGGGATTCGATGACGGATGAACAAAGACGCAAACTGTTGGATGAAGTTGCCGAACAACGTTGGAAGGAAGCAGAAACGGGAGAAGCACGTATCCGCTTTGGCACACCGGAGAAACTGCTGGGAAATGCCAATGCCGTGCAGAAGGAGTTTTTCGATTACTATCGCAACCCCTTGCGTGGCTATCATCCGCGCTATCAAGGTATACGCTTTACCAGTCAGGCGGCATTGATGAACTTCTATCCGTTTGCCATGATTAAAGAGATTTCACCACGCCCCGTGCTATTCATTGCAGGCGAGCATGCACATTCGCGCTATTTCAGTGAGGATGCCTATCAAGAAGCCAGCGAACCGAAAGAACTGTATATCGTTCCCGGAGCCAATCATGTAGACTTGTATGACCGGATGGATAAGATACCGTTCGAAAAAATTTCGGAATTCTTCTGGTATGCTTTGCGGTAATTCAGATGAAAATGGTAATGCTATCCGTGATTATGATACAGCAAAGCGAATACGCAGGAGGGTAACTTTGCAACAGAAACAATTTAAAGATTATAGTATTTGCAACCAGTTATTACTCAATATTTTGTGAGTTATAAGTCAGAAATATGGGCATAACCTTTAGGGGTACATTCTAAAAGGTGAAGATTTAACCTTTTTATTATTTCTTAACACTCAAAGAGCGGTGGTAGAGGGTATTTTCCCTCTTTTCGGTACTTTATTGATGGTTCGATGTTCCCATCTTTCCACATTGCTTGGCTCGTTCGCACAAGCCACTACAAAGGTACTACAATTTCCAATAAAGGCAAGAGGACAGCAATTCAAATCTATTATTTTTGAGGGAGTGAAATCTGCCGCTTGCCAAATTTCTCTCTGTCGAAAATAATAGTCCTCTGAAAAGAATGAAAACAGCATTGATAAAATTGCCTTATTAAGGGGGGGCTATGCTGTTTTATGCTATTATTTCGTCAGTCGTTTATCTCCGTTGCCGGATGCAGTTTTCAGCCAAGCCGATGAATAAGAAAAGGTTTTGGAGCTGTTTACTCTCCAACGGAGGACGAAACTGCTCCAAATGGTTTACCGCTTGAACTTTTCGTTTTCTAAAAGAGGTTTGGCAACCTTTGCATCCGACAAAAGGAGATAAATGACCAGATATATAACAGTAGTATTACATTAAGGTAAAGAACAACCATGGTATAGTATTATTGCAATTTAACTATTTAAAGTTTGTTTATAATCAAATCATTTAAAGATTTTTGTCCTTCTATGATTTTTTGTGTTTGATAAATGTCGTAATTAAATAAAAAATATCACGCATAATGACTTTTTCTTTTTTCTAAATTTCTTCAAATGACAAATTATTGTTACCTTTGTAATGTAATGTAGTTAATGGTTGCGCTTATAAAGTCCTTGGAAAGGATTTATGTATAAAAGAGGTAGATGTTTACTCTGTTCTTGTTTGGATTATCAGCATCACTGATATGAAATAACAAAAAAAATATACAATGGCTAAGCGGACGGACAGGCAGGGAAATAGTACAGATTCCCAATCCCCCTCTTTATAATACATTGCGTATAAGATTTATTAACTGTCTGGTCTGGGGAATCTACAGAGATTTAACGAATCAAGATGGGAAGAGTCAGTCTTTGTCTTGTCATAATGTTCTTCATCTGTAGTGCTCAAAAAATTGATGCACAAGTACAGAATATCAGAGAGAAACAAGATACCATTTCGGCGACTAAATCATTAGAGCATATCAGGCCCGAGAATATCAAGAAGGGACCATTGAATAATGCTTTGGATGTATTGAGTGGTCAGTCTGCCGGTGTGAACGTCACCACTAATGGGACTGACAGGCTCGCTATGCTGAATAGTATCCGTGTGCGTGGTACCACATCCATTATGGGTGGCAATGACCCGTTAGTAATTATTGACGGAGTGACATCTGACATCGCTACGCTATCTACCATATATCCCGCAGACATCGAGAGTTTCACTATTTTGAAGAATGCTACCGAAACGGCAATGTACGGTTCCCGTGGTGCTTCAGGTGTAATTGAGATTAAGACCAAGAAAGGAACGGGGCGAGGTTTCGAAATATCATATGATGGCAACTACGGATTCGAGTCAATGTATAAACATCTGCAAATGCTCAACGGCCCGGAGTATATAGCTACAGCAGAGGCACTTGGATTAGATTACAATAATGGTGGCTACAACACCAATTTTCACGATGTAATTACTCGTACGGGCTTGATACATCAGCATCACTTGGCTTTTAGCGGTGGTTCGGAAAACTCAAACTATCGAGCATCGTTCGGTTTTATGGATCATAATACAATTGTCAAAGTTAACGATTACCGAAATTTAGTGGTAAAACTTGATGCTACACAAAAGGCTTTCGATGGTCGCTTAGTTGGCGATTTTGGTGTATATGGCTACTCGTCAAAGATACACGACATTTTCGATACACGAATGCTGTTTTACTCGGCAGCTGCACAGAATCCTACATATCCAGCAGGAACTGATGTTAATGGCAACTGGGTGAAGAACTCGGCTGCATCACACATCAACCACCCCGGAGCACTCCTCTATGAGAAAAATGACTCCGAAGAACGGAATTTCAATACACATTTGGGGCTGAAATTTAATATCCTTGACAATTTGATATTGTCGGCTTTCGGCTCTTATTCATATTCATCTACGGGAAATGCTCAATTTTGTCCTACATGGGTGTGGGCGCAAGGCAATGTTTATCGTGGAGAGTTCAAGGGTGAAGACTACTTTACAAATGTGTCCCTCTCATATAACAATGCTTGGGGAGACTCACACCTTGATGCTGTTGTTGGCGCAGAATATCTTAAACAGGTAAGGACTGGTTTATGGGTGCAGGCAAAAGGAATAACAACAAATGATTTCTCCTATAATAACATCGGAGCAACATCATCGCGTCCTTTCGGTGGTACGAGCAGTAGCTATGAAGACCAGTCACTTGCTTCAATAATGGGTAGTGTCACATATAGTTACAAGGATAGATATTCTATTGCGGCAGCACTCCGTGGAGATGGCTCTTCAATGGTAAGCGATAACAATACTTTCGGATTCTTCCCATCAGTATCACTGGGTTGGGATGTAAAAAAAGAAGGCTTCCTCTCTGATACTGACTTTATAACAATGTTGAAACTAAGAACCGGATATGGTCGGTCAGGAAATCTTGGAGGTATAACATCCTATACAACACTTAATACCGTAAAGGAGAATGGTATCGTATCCATCAACGGTGCACCTACCGTAACAATGGGAAGTATACGCAACACGAATCCGGACCTTAAGTGGGAGACTCGTTCAACATTTAATATCGGTTTTGACTTAGGTATATGGGATAATCGGTTGATGCTTACCTCGGAATTATATTACTCAAAGACAACGGATATGCTCTATGAGTATGATGTTCCCGTTCCGACCTTTGCGTTCGATAAACTGATGGCAAATATCGGCTCGATGTCTAACCAGGGTGTCGAACTAGGAATCTCGGTAGTTCCCATTCAACGAAAGGATATGGAGATGAATATCAACTTCAATATGTCCTACCAGAAGAATAAGTTACTTTCGCTTAGTGGAGAGTATAATGGTATGCATATGACAGCTTCAGATATTACTCCGATTGGCTCGCTTTATGGTGCAGGTCAGAACGGTGGAGACAATAATGTAGTATATCAGATTGTAGGTCAGCCATTGGGGGTATTCTATCTACCTCACTGCAAAGGGCTTAAAGAAAATGAACTTGGTGGCTACAGTTACGATATTGAAGATTTGAATGATGATGGCGAGATTGATTTTAGCGATGGCGGAGACAGGTATATAGCAGGTCAGGCAACCCCCAAGGTAACTATTGGATCAAACATCAGTTTCCGTTACAAGTCCTTTGATATTGCCATGCAGATAAATGGTGCTTTCGGTCATAAGATATTCAATGGCACGGGCTTGGCTTATACCAATATGTCTATATTCCCTGACTACAATGTATTGAAGGGTGCTCCTGAAAAAAATATTATTGATCAGAATGTTTCAGACTATTGGTTGGAAAAAGGTGACTATGTAAATATTGAACATATTACCATAGGCTACAATATTCCAATGAAATCCAAGGCTGTGAAGTCATTGCGTCTTTCGGCAGGCATTAGCAACCTTGCAACAATCACAGGCTATAGCGGTCTTACTCCAATGATAAACAGTTATGTAGTAAGCAACACTTTGGGCATTGACGACAAACGCACCTATCCTTTATATCGTACCTATTCGTTAGGTCTTAGTATTCAATTCTAACCGCTTACAGTTATGAAAAGATATATAAACATATTGATGGTTGCTTTGGCAACGATGATGACCTCTTGTCTTACTGAAGACCCTAGAGATCAACTTTATGAAGAAGACATTTACAACAATGCCAACAACATATATATTAATGCAGTGGCTGTGCTCTACAATTACATTGGTGGCAGTGCAGACAGTGAGGGTTTACAGGGGACCTGTCGTGGGATTTATGACTATAACACACTTACTACAGACGAAGCCATGATACCTATTCGTGGTGGCGACTGGTACGATGGAGGTTTGTGGACGAATATGTATCAGCATAAGTGGAGTCCTAATGATTTACCACTCTACAATACTTGGAAATACCTCTACAAGGTTGTTGTGTTATCGAACAAATCTCTGCATATCATCGATAAGTATAGCCATAACCTATCTGAGGAGCAGAGAGTGGCCTACGAAGCTGAGGTGCGAGCTCTGAGAGCACTTTTCTACTACTACATTATGGATATGTATGGCAGAGTGCCCATCGTAACATCCTATGAACAACCGCAGGATGAAGTTGTGCAGAGCGAGCGTAGCGAGGTTTTCCGTTTTATCGTGAATGAGTTGCAGGAGGTTGCCGAGTTGTTGCCAAATGAGCGTAGTAATAAGATGGGTAACTACTATGGTCGTATAACAACACCTGTAGCTAATTTCCTTTTGGCTAAGTTGGCTCTTAATGCCGAGATATATTGTGATGATAATTGGACTGATGGCGTTCCACGGAACGGTAAAGAGATATTTTTCACCGTCGATGGTGAGAAACTCAACGCTTGGCAGACCTGTATCAAATATTGCAATAAACTTGCCGAGGTAGGTTATCGGTTGGAGGACGATTATAGCTATAATTTCTCTGTGCATAACGAGAACTCCAACGAAAACATATTCACCATTCCGTTGGATAAGAACCTCTATGCTGCGCAGTTCTGGTATCTCTTCCGATCACGACACTACAACCATGGCGGTGCGTTGGGTGGCTCATCGGAAAATGGTACCAGTGCCAATATCTCAACAGTCTTAGCCAACGGATACGGCACAGATGATGTAGATGCTCGCTTTGAAAAGAACTTCTATGCCGGCATCGTAGAGGTTGATGGAAAGCCTGTAATGATGGACAATGGACAGCAGTTGGAGTATTTCCCATTGGAGCTAAAGTTGAATCTTACGGGAAGCTCCTATGTCAAGACAGCTGGTGCTCGTATGGCAAAATATGAGGTTGATAGGACCTCACATTCCGACGGTAGACAACCGGATAACGACATCGTGCTATTCCGCTATGCCGATGCTCTCCTGATGAAGTCCGAGGCAAAGGTACGTAATGGTGAGGATGGCTCGTTGGAGTTGAACGAAGTCCGAGGTCGTGTTGGTATGCCATATCGAGAAGCTACGCTTGAGAACATATTGAAAGAGCGTTTGTTGGAGTTAGTATGGGAAGGCTGGCGACGACAAGATATGGTGCGTTTTGGAGTTTATCACAAATCATACGATCAGCGAGTCCAACTGGCTGATGAGAAAAATGGGTATACCACAGTTTTTCCTATTCCACAAAAAAGTATAGACTTGAACCCAAAATTGAAACAAAATGTTGGATATAAATAACTTTAGCCTATGAGTATTCAATTTGACATTGCAAAACAGATTATAGCTGAAACATGCCCTAATCGCAAACTTAAGTTGGAGAATATTCGCCTTTTTGCAGATATTATTCAGCCTAAGAAATATCAAAAAGGTGATATAATTCTAAATGAAGGTGATATCTGTAATTGCCTATTTTATATAGAAAAGGGATTTATTAGACAGCACTACCTAAAGCATGATAAGGATGTGATAGAACATTTAGCATGTGAAAAAAATGTTGTCTGGTGTATTGACAGCTATTTTAACCGAGAGCCAACACATCTTATGATGGATGCTGTAGAAAACAGTGTTTTATGGGAAATTCCGCGTGATATAATGGAAGAATATGGAAAATAAGAAGGAAGAGCCAACTTTGAACAAGGTAACGTTCGTAAACGGTGTGCAGATTAAAAACAAAAGTGGAAAGCACTGATGTGGGATAATTTTATCTATTATGGTAAGATTAATCAAAACAGAGACAGTCATAAGTGTACTGATGGGGCATTTTATAAAGAAATTATTGTTTATCTTGCTGTTTGTCGGGGTACTGATTGCTCCGGCAAACGCACAAAACGAAAAGAATATGTATTCGTACAAGAAAATTGGCAACAAGTATATTGTCAGCATTAACAATCATACTGAAATTGTGAAAGCCCTGAATGCTTTCTGCAAGGAGAAAGGAATTCTGTCGGGTTCTATCAACGGGATTGGTGCTATCGGAGAGCTGACCCTCCGTTTCTTCAATCCCAAGACAAAAGCATATGATGATAAGACATTCCGGGAGCAAATGGAAATATCCAACCTTACAGGGAATATATCATCTATGAATGAGCAGGTATATCTTCATTTGCATATAACCGTCGGCAGGAGCGACTATTCCGCTTTAGCCGGACATCTACTTTCCGCAATACAGAATGGTGCAGGGGAGTTCGTGGTGGAAGATTATAGCGAGCGGATAAGTCGCACATATAATCCAGATTTAGGCCTGAATATATACGATTTTGAAAGATAGTTGCCTATAAATATCGCTTGGAATACAGGATAATACATCATTCAGCTTAGATGATATATATCAAAAAAAGTTTATCAATTCTGTCACGTTAACTTTGCAACAGAAATAATTTAAAGACTATCAAATATGGATAAAGACAAGGATATGAGCCGCCGGAGATTCCTTAAAATGGCGGCATTGACAGGAGCTGCCATGTGTGTCGGGCCTACCTTGAACAAGGTAACGGCAGCAGAACGGGTATGGATGGGGAAACAACAAGTTGCAAACAACATCCCTGCAGGCATGGCGGCGGTGCGCACTCGGCGAACATTGGGACACGGAAATACGGCATTCACTGTTTCTGCAATGGGATATGGCTGTATGGGCTTGAACCATAACCGCAGCCAGTACCCGAGCAGGGAAAAAGAAATCGCCCTGGTGCATGAAGCTGTTGAACGTGGGGTGACCCTTTTCGATACAGCCGAAAGCTACGGCTACCACATCAATGAAAAATTGGTCGGCGAAGCCTTGAAAGGATATACCGACCGGGTATTTGTGTCATCGAAGTTCGGACATAAGTTTGTAAACGGTGTGCAGATTAAAACCGAAGAGGACAGCACTCCGGCCAACATCCGCCGGGTTTGTGAAAACTCGTTGCGCAATCTCGGAGTTGAAACATTGGGCATGTTCTACCAGCACCGCATAGACCCGAACACACCGATTGAAGCGGTGGCTGAAACATGCAGCAAACTCATCAAGGAAGGTAAAATCCTGCATTGGGGCATGTGTGAAGTAAACGTTGATACCATCCGCCGTGCGCACAAGATATGTCCGGTTACGGCAATCCAAAGCGAATATCACTTGATGCACCGCATGGTAGAGACGAACGGAGTGTTGGAGCTGTGCGAGGATTTGGGCATCGGTTTCGTTCCATACAGTCCGCTGAACCGTGGTTTTTTGGGCGGTATGATCAATGAATATACCAAGTTTGATGTTACCAACGACAACCGGCAGACCTTGCCACGCTTCCAGCCCGAAGCCATACGCGCCAACTATCGTATTGTGGAAGTTCTTAACGCTTTCGGCCGTACAAGAGGCATTACCCCGGCACAGATAGCTTTGGCCTGGCTGATGAACAAGAAGCCTTTTATCGTGCCTATTCCGGGCACCACCAAACTCTCTCATCTAGAAGAGAACCTTCGTGCCTGCGACATCCGTTTCACGGCAGAAGAGATAGAAGAACTGGAAACAGCCGTAGCTGCCATTCCTGTGGTGGGTAGCCGCTACGATGCCTTGCAGGAGTCTAAAATCCCAAAATAATCCGTGTATGAAGAAACAGATATTTTACATGACGTTCATCGCTTTACTGTCGGGCTGTAATTGTTACAAAGGGAATATTCTGCAAATAGAGGAACAAGGCAGTTTTGCCGTAGGTGGCACCGTACTGACCGATTCATTGGGACACAAATACCACGGCGACCATGCTTATGTATTTTATCAGAAACCGGTTGATGCACGGAAATATCCGCTTGTTTTTGCACATGGTGTCGGCCAGTTTTCCAAAACATGGGAGACCACTCCTGACGGACGCGAAGGGTTTCAGAATATATTTCTTCGCAAAGGTTTCTCCACCTATCTTGTCGACCAGCCTCGCCGGGGAAATGCCGGACGGAGTACGGAAGCTGTCACACTGGAACCGGTATTCGATGAAGAAGAATGGTTCAACCGTTTCCGTGTGGAAATCTATCCTGATTATTTCGAGGGTGTACAGTTCAGTCGCGACCGGGAAGTCTTAAACCAGTACTTCCGGCAGATGACGCCGACCATCGGACCTTTGGACTTCGATGTCTATTCCGATGCCTATGCTGCTCTTTTTGACAAAATCGGTCCGGCCATATTTGTCACTCATTCACAAGGCGGTCCGGTGGGTTGGTTTACTTTGCTCAAAACGAAGAACATCAAAGCCATTGTAGCATACGAACCCGGTGGAAGTGTACCCTTCCCAACCGGTCAAGTTCCCGAAGAAGGCAAAGTCTTGACACGGTCTAAAAAAACAGAAGGAATAGAAGTCCCTATGGCAGTTTTCAAGAGATACATGGAAATTCCCATCATCATTTACTATGGGGATAACCTGCCCGAAACAGACGAACATCCGGAACTTTACGAATGGACACGCCGTCTGCATCTCATGCGCAAGTGGGCCGAAATGCTCAATAAGCTGGGCGGTGACGTGACGGTCATTCATCTGCCCGATGTCGGTCTGCATGGGAATACGCACTTCCCGATGTCGGATTTGAACAATGTGGAAGTAGCTGACCTGCTGTCGAAGTGGCTGTATGAGAAACAGCTGGACAGATAGAAATTAACAGAGGATAACCCCAAAACCTAAATAAAAATAGTTATGAAACTGAAGTGCTTATTGGCAATGCTGCTCTTAACCTTCCCTTTCGTGCAGCAACACTCCGGCTGTTGAAGATAAGATAGATTCGTTGCCTCACTCAGAGCCGGGGAAAACATTGATAGTCTATTTCTCATGGAGCGGACATACGCAAACTGTAGCCAACATTATCCATGAACTTATTGGATGCGACATGGTGGAGATTGAACCGGAAGAACCCTATTCTGATGAATATAATGAAGTGGTTGACCGTTTCAAAAATGAAAGAGACAATCATATTCTTCCAGCTCTGCGTACAAAAGTAGAGAATATGGATGATTATGATACATTGATTATCGGTAGTCCTATTTGGGGTGGTCTTCTGTCTTCTCCTGTAAAAAGTTTCCTGTCCGGTTATGATTTGTCCGGGAAAAAGATACTCCCATTCTGTACACATGGAGGAAGCGGAACAGCACAAAGTGTGGATAATATCCGCAAACTATGTCCCCATGCTGAAATATTGCTGTTTATGGCAGTCAAACTGCAAACTCTCGGAATGAAGTGAAAAAATGGCTGTCAGAAGCCGGATTTTCTGTCGAATTAAATTACGCCCGTTTAATAGTTTTAATACTGAAATGAAATATCCTTTGTTATCCGCACTCTTTCATCCCCTTTTTCAGAGATTTGCAGATAGACCAGTAGTTGAGATTAGGGAATATGAGATTGTCTTCCTGACAGGGTCGGTAACGCTCGATAATCTGCAAAGGAGTATCCAACAGTTTCACTTGGAACGGCACTTTTGTCTTGTACCGTTTGGACAATATCCACTTCTCACCATTCACTTCTACGATGTTGCTATTGGTTAGTTCCTTGATGTCCACGAAAGAGAGGGCAGTGAAGCTGGCGAAAACAAAAATGTCACGAATATAGAACAGTTGGACATCCCCAACTCGTGCGTCATCAACGTTTTCAGTTCATCTTCCGTCAGGAACTCACGTTCCGTCACATTAGGGCTGATGTGGAATTGGGCAAACGTTTTTTTCGGTATTAGTCCGTTAAAGTGCACACACATGACAACGCCTTTCAGCCACATGCATTTTTCCCATATCGTCCCGTTGTGAAGTCCCGCTTTCGTTGATAGGTAGGCTGCAAACCCCTTGATGAAGTCGGGCTTAATCTCCAGCATGAACATATCCGTCCGTCTGTAAAAAGACTTGATGAACGCTGCCACATGGTTTCTTGCCACCACCCGTGAACGGTGGTTGCCATTACCCTGTCTTTTCCGACACGCTTCTTGAATACTTCGTTCTCACGTCCGGACGCTTTGAGCAGTGTCTCATACTCACTGCCGATACCCTGATAAGCATTGCTCACCATTTCAGCCGTCACGAACGCTTCACGGTCGAATATACGCAGGTAGTGCTTGATGATTTGAGCCTTGATGTTGTCAAGGGCAAGGTTGATATCACGTACTTCCGCACTCTTGCCTTTCGCCCTGTTCCCTTTCACGTCCCAAAGCGTTTTCGGGATACTCTACTTATAGCTGAACTGCGTCACAATCCCGTTAATCGTTACCCGTCCTATGATGCGGACAATATCGTTTTTCTCCTTGTTGCCGTTCACGTAGAACAGCACTTTGAATGTACTTCTTGCCATACTCGTTTTTTAAGTTTAAAATTAAGTATCAATGAGTTATGCCTTGTAAACCAACCGAAGCCATACGGAGAAAAATTCAGCACGGAGTATCAAAAACCACCTTTCACGGGGTAATGATTTAGCAACCTTTCTACTTCATAAATTTACTTTTTTTTGCGTTACCTCGTTTTATGCCTTTGTCCTCATTTGTCCTCACAAACGCTTTATTCATAGCCGTTTTAAAAACATTTCCGCCTTTCTATTCCTCTTTTCCACAGATTTTTAGTAAATTTATATCCGTCTAATTTTTAAGGTCCTATGTTCAGACTCAATCTAACCAAACATTGCATAAAGTGGTACTGTTTCATCCAAATGCAACTGATGGACACGTTCGTACATTATTTTGTGCTTGTATCGTTATATCTATTGCAGCTATTATCTGTAGTTCATTTGTATCCATGGCCCATTACAGACAGGCGTTATTCAGTATGACTTATTTTTCCTCCCTGGTGTTTTTTTGTGGAGTATGCATTGCGCATTTGCGGCACCGGTCAAATATCCGGATAGAGACATAAACCGTACACGATGGAAATATATTTTTTCATTCTATGGTTTGTGGACTCCGTGACCATTCTCCCTTATATGTTAACCTATATGTATTGGGATACGAATATTGTCCATGTCATTATCCTCCTTTACATTTTTATTATTGTCAAATAGATAAGATACTTACGGAAGAGTGGGTTATGACCTATATACCTGCGGTATCATGGTCTGTTTTTCTGCTATTCTGCTATACTATATAGAGCTTAATGTACAGCTTGAGGATTTCAAAACATTCGTGACGGGCTTTGGTGGGCAGTAATTCTAAGACTTTAAATAAAGAAAAATTAAGCCACCCCTTAAAAAAAAGAGATATTTCCTTTCAAAGAATTCATTTCTTTTATTACATTTGTATTAGTCTTTTGAAAATAGAAGATTTATAGTAAAGCGTTAAGGCATTATCCAAGTTCAGGAAATCCCCAATTTCGAAACAACAATTGGATAATACATTGGACGCTCCACGTTCTATCTATATAGATTTTTGTTATATATAGACGTGGGGCTTTGTGTATTATATGTTGTTGAGTATGGGGATACTTCTGAACGGTAATACCAAAGTTCCCACGCTTAACTTTATATAAACACAACTCCAGGGAACAGGGTTGGCTTATAATAAACATTATGAAAGCAACTTGTTTTAAAAGCGAGACAACTGTCTCCAACGACTTTCCCCCTTTGTTTGTTACTGTCTTTTGTGGAATATTCTATCCTTTCATTTCCATTCCTGTCTCTTTCGGAACATACCGTTCATTATCATACAAATTACATGCCAAAGCACTTTTCTGCCTTCTCCTGCTATGGTACTAGATAATAGTAACTCCCCCTATCACATAGAGGAAGAACTTTGGTTACAGATACTTTCTCTGTCAAGAGAGTTGCAGGAGTGTAAAGCTAGTCTGCACCATAATACTTTGGACTGTATTTCCGATAAGATTGAAGGAATAGAAAGAGAACTGGATGTCTTATTGGATATTCTGCAAGGGAGGCAAGACAAAAAGACATCATAGTGCTATTTTTTATGACAATTTGTCTACACCGATAAGTTATCCTATTATTTAAGCCTCGTTTAAGAATTCCGTTTTATGGGTTACCCACAATCGAATGGAATTTTTATATACTGAGAATAACACATGATATTAGTAATGGATTTTCAATATTCAGAGTGATAATGGATAAACGAATAGAAAACGCCATGAATGAGTTGATCAATACAGAAATATGGTCAACCGGTTTATACCTGTCATTGCAGGTTTATTTTGAAGATGAACGGCTTCCAATACTTAGCTCCTGGCTGAACTCCCAAGCACAGGACAATATGAACAAGGTTTATCAGATGATGAATCGGATATGCCATGATGGAGGATGTGTTGTAATCAATGAAATGAAACGGGATACACATGAATGGACAACGCCATTGAATGCCTTGAATGAATTGCTTGAACATGAGCAGTACATATCACGTCAGGTAAACACATTTCTCATATTATGCTGGAATGTAAGCATGTCCTTCCATTCTTTCATCAGCGGGCTGTATGCAGACCGTATATATGTAAGTACGGCATTTATGGAATTGTTACGTATCCTCGCCAAGGAAAACGAACGGAAACTACCTTATTTTTGACGGTATGGATTTAAGATTGATGTTATGCAAAATTTAATATTGCAGAATGCTATCTGGTATGTTTTTTGCGATATAATAATCGATAATAAACTATATGTCATCATGGATATATTTGTATATTTAACATTGTGTTTCACTTCGCTATTCACCTTGATGGACCCTCTTGGAGTGATGCCGGTATTCCTGCAAATGACTGATGGAATGGATACGAAAGAACGCAGATATATCGCCTTGAAAGCATGTACCATTGCATTTATCATATTAGTCCTTTTTACATTATCGGGCAGGTTTCTGTTTCATTTTTTCGGCATCTCAACAAACGGATTCCGGATTGTGGGAGGTATCATCATCTTTAAAATCGGATATGATATGTTGCAGGCACATTTTACCCATGTGAAACTGAATGAAACTGAACGAAAAGAATATTCCAAAGATATAACCATCACACCTCTTGCCATTCCGATGTTATGCGGTCCGGGAGCGATTTCCAGTGGAATAACATTGATGGAAGATGCTTCGGAATATACTTTCAAAATAGTATTGCTTGGCGTAATCGCTTTGGTCTGCATTCTTTCCTTCTTTATTCTGTGCGCGTCCACCCAGCTTTTAAAAATCTTGGGAGAGACGGGAAACAATGTGATGATGAGACTGATGGGACTTATTCTAATGGTGATCGCCGTGGAATGTTTTATCAGCGGGATACGTCCGGTATTAATTGAAATCTTGAAACAAGCCCATGCTTGTTCTTAAAGAAGAGAGATAATTTGGATTTATTATTAACATTAAAAGTTTGATTCATCATGACTGAAAAATTGCAAAATGCTCTGAATGAGCAAATCACAGCAGAATTATGGTCTGCCAACCTGTATTTATCAATGTCTTTTTATCTGGAAAGAGAGGGCTTTTCCGGAATGGCTCGCTGGATGCAGAAACAGTCTGCAGAAGAGACCGGGCATGCATATGCCATTGCCGGGTACATGATTAAGCGTGAGGCAACCCCGAAAGTAGACAAGGTCGATGTGGTTCCACAAGGTTGGGGTAACCCTGTTGAAGTATTCGAGCATGCTTTGGAGCATGAAAAACATGTTTCCAAACTGATTGATGAGTTGGTACAGGTAGCATCCGAAGAGAAAGACAATGCCACTCAGGACTTCTTGTGGCAATTTGTTCGTGAGCAAGTAGAAGATGAAGCGAATGTACTCAATATTGTTAGTCATCTGAGGAAAGCCGGAGACTGTGCTATCCTTTTTATGGATGCAAAACTGGGTGAACGGGAGTCATAAACCAGAATAATCAATAAAAATAAATAAAATGAAAATAGTAGATTTATTGGGAGGAAAGGCTGAGTACTACCTGAACCATACATGTAAGACGATAGACAAACAACTTATCCATATTCCGGGACCGGATATGATAGATAAGGTATGGATGAATTCCGACAGGAATATCCGTACATTGGAAAGTTTGCAGGCTTTATACGGACATGGACGTCTGGCCAATACGGGCTATGTATCCATTCTGCCTGTAGACCAGGGCATAGAACATTCTGCAGGAGCGTCTTTCGCCCCCAATCCGCTTTATTTCGATCCCGAAAACATCATAAAGCTGGCCATTGAAGGAGGGTGTAATGCCGTGGCATCCACATTCGGTGTGTTGGGCGCCGTGGCACGCAAATATGCACACAAGATACCTTTTATCGTCAAGCTGAACCATAATGAGTTGCTGACTTATCCGAACAGCTACGACCAGGTAATGTTCGGTACGGTGAAAGAGGCATGGAACATGGGAGCCGTAGCTGTCGGTGCTACCATTTATTTCGGTTCGGAACAAAGCCGCCGCCAGATAGTGGAAGTGTCACAGGCTTTTGAATATGCCCACGAACTGGGAATGGCTACTATTCTGTGGTGCTATTTGAGAAACAGCAGCTTCAAAAAGGATGGTACCGACTATCATGCCGCTGCCGACTTGACAGGACAAGCCAACCATATCGGGGTTACCATTAAAGCCGATATCGTGAAGCAGAAGCTCCCATCCAATAACGGCGGTTTCAAGGCTATCGGATTCGGAAAGACAAACGAGTGTATGTATTCGGAACTGACCACTGACCATCCGATAGACCTTTGCCGTTATCAGGTGGCGAATGGCTATATGGGACGTGTCGGATTGATTAACTCGGGCGGTGAATCCCATGGGGAATCCGACCTGCATGATGCTGTCGTAACGGCAGTAGTAAATAAGCGTGCAGGTGGTATGGGGCTGATCAGCGGTCGTAAGGCTTTCCAGAAACCGATGAAAGACGGAATTCAACTTCTGAACACCATTCAGGACGTATATCTGGATTCTTCAATAACCATTGCATAAAGAAGAAGTATCCATGAAAAGAATAGTGTTATTACGTCATGGCGAAAGTCTATGGAACAAAGAAAACCGTTTTACTGGATGGACGGACGTGGATTTAAGCGAGAAAGGAGTTGAAGAAGCCTGCAAGGCAGGCGATGCATTACGGGAGGCTGGATTTTCTTTTGAGGCAGCTTACACTTCTTACTTGAAACGTGCCGTAAAAACGTTGAACTGTGTCTTGGACCGGCTGGATAAAGACTGGATTCCGGTTGAAAAGACCTGGCGGCTGAACGAGAAGCATTACGGTATGCTTCAGGGACTGAATAAGAGTGAAACAGCGGTCCAATATGGTGAAGAACAAGTACACATCTGGCGAAGAAGCTATGACGTGGCTCCCGCTCCGGTAGGCAAAGATGATCCCCGTAATCCGGGCATGGATATCCGCTATGCCGGTGTACCAGATAGCGAACTTCCCCGTACGGAATCCCTGAAAGATACTATTGGGCGTGTCATGCCTTACTGGAAATGCATCATCTTTCCCGCATTGATGTATAAGGACAGCCTGCTGGTAGTCGCCCATGGTAACAGCCTGCGCGGAATCATCAAGCATCTCAAAGGAATTTCCGATACGGATATTTCCAACCTGAACCTGCCTACGGCAGTTCCTTATGTCTTTGAATTTGACGACAGGCTGGTTCTTGTCAAGGACTACTACCTTGGAAACCCGGAAGAGATACGGAAACGGGCAGAAGCTGTGGCCAAACAAGGGATGGCTAAAAAATAAAAATCTGTCTATCAAGCAGATGCTTTTTTTTAAGTTTTAATTATTAACTTTTAAAGAGGAGGTAAAAATGGTACCTGTAAAAACAAACCAGAATTGGTTACCGAGTATTTTTAACGATTTCTTTGACAATGAATGGATGGCAAGAGCAAACGCTACGGCTCCAGCCATCAATGTGATTGAGAATGAAAAGGACTACAAGGTAGAACTGGCAGCTCCAGGAATGACCAAGAATGATTTTAAGGTAAGTGTGGATGAAAGCAACAATCTGGTAATCTGCATGGAAAAAAAGGACGAGAAAAAGGAGGAGAAGAAAGACGGAAAATACTTGCGCCGTGAATTCTCCTATTCCCGATTCCAGCAGAGTATCCTGCTGCCGGATAATGTGGAAAAAGATAAAATTTCGGCCAAAGTGGAACACGGGGTCCTGTTTATCGATATTCCCAAAGTCGTAGATAAGAAGGTTCAGGAAACCACCAAAACTATTGATGTCAAATAAGATATCTTGATGAGACTCTACAGAAGGCATTTCTTATTATCAGGGAATGCCTTCACCCGGATATTTGAATTCCAAAATAAATATAATGAGAGGATTTGATTTCGATAAAGCGCTGGTAGCCCTTCAGAATGAACTGCATTGTTTTGCATATAAACTGACTGCTGACAAGGATGAAGCAGAAAACTTGTTGCAGGAAACAATGTTGAGGACGTTGGATAATAAGGATAAGTTTGATTCCGGTACGAATTTTAAAGGCTGGATGTATACCATCATGCGCAATGCATTTATCAATAATTGCCGGACAAAGAAAATACGAGGGAATTTATATGTATTATCAGAACCTGAATATCATTTCCTGTTAAGGGACGACTCTTTCATTTTCGTGGATAACGGGCATGATGCAAAAGAGATAAGGGAAGCCCTTAAAACATTGCCTAAAGCGCATTATGTCGTTTTTATGTTGTACCGGAGTCAAATATCGGGAAATAGCCGCAAAGATAGGAGTGTCACTGAGTACGATAAAAAGCCGTATCTTTTATAGCAGAAAAAGGCTAAAACAGTTGCTTTCTAATTTTGCCTGATTAATTAAAATATAAAAAACAAATTATGGATAACAAGTATATTGGAATTCTGACTTCCGGAGGGGATGCTTCAGGAATGAACGCGGCTATCCGTGCCGTGACCCGCGCCGCCATTTTTAACGGATTTAAAGTGAAAGGAATTTATAGAGGTTACGAGGGGCTGATTGCCGGTGAAGTGAAAGAACTCACGACGGAAGATGTAAGTAGCATTATCCAGAGGGGAGGCACCATACTGAAAACAGCTCGCTCCGAGACTTTCACCACTCCCGAAGGACGCAAGAAAGCTTATAAGGTCATACAGAAAGAGAACATCAATGCTTTGATAATTATCGGTGGAGACGGTTCCCTGACGGGAGCCCGTATCTTTGCGGAGGAGTATGATGTGACGTGCATAGGATTGCCCGGCACCATTGACAATGACCTATATGGTACCGATTTTACCATAGGATATGATACGGCATTGAACACCATTGTGGAATGCGTGGATAAAATCAGGGACACGGCAACCTCCCATGACCGTATCTTCTTTGTCGAAGTGATGGGGCGTGATGCGGGCTTCCTGGCACAAAACAGCGCAATAGCTTCCGGTGCTGAAGCGGCCATCATCCCGGAGGACAGGACGGACGTGGACCAGTTGGAAACATTCATCGGGCGCGGATTCAGAAAGACGAAAAACAGCAGCATCGTAATTGTGACCGAAAGTCCTGAAAACAAGAATGGAGGTGCCATATATTACGCCGACCGGGTAAAGAAGGAATATCCCGGGTATGATGTCAGGGTTTCTATCCTGGGCCATCTGCAACGGGGTGGTGCTCCGAGTGCCAATGACCGTATACTGGCAAGCCGGCTGGGTGAAGCCGCAATCCAGGCCTTAATGGAAGGCCAGCGAAATGTTATGATAGGCATACGGAACAACGAGATTGTTTATGTTCCTTTTGTCCAGGCAATCAAAAAGGACAAGCCTATTGACAAAAGCCTGATCCGGGTCCTTAACGAATTATCGATCTAAAATAACCGTTAATATGTCAGAAGTTGCTCCTTTAATATCGGATCTTGCCATAATTCTGATTATTGCCGGTATTGTAACCGTCATTTTCAAGTGGCTGAAGCAACCGGTCATATTGGGCTACATTGTAGCCGGTATTATGGCGGGTCCTTCCGTTTCTCTGGTCCCGACTGTTTCCGATCCTGCCAATATCAAAATATGGGCGGACATCGGTGTCATTTTTCTGCTGTTCGCGATGGGACTGGACTTTTCGTTCAAGAAATTGATAAATGTGGGCATTACGGCTATCGTTGCCACTGTCACTATTGTATGTGGCATGATGTTCATAGGTTATACAGCGGGGAATGCAATGGGGTTCTCCCACATGAGCAGTATTTTTCTGGGTGGAATGTTGTCCATGTCGTCCACGGCCATCGTATTCAAGGCCTTCAATGACATGGGACTTCTCCAACAGAAATTCACTGGCATTGTCTTGGGGATTCTTGTTATCGAAGATCTGATGGCTGTAGTGATGATGGTTGTTCTTTCCACGTTGGCGGTAGGCAAACATTTTGAAGGGAAGGAGATGCTGGAAAGTATATTGAAGCTGGCCGCTTTCCTGATTTTCTGGTCGGCATTGGGTATCTATCTGATACCTACCCTGCTGAAGAAGATACGCCGTTTCACCAGCAACGAGATTTTATTGATAACCTCTCTGGGACTTTGCCTGGGAATGGTGATGATTGCGACAAAAGCGGGATTTTCTGCCGCATTGGGAGCCTTTGTCATGGGGTCCCTGCTGGCAGAGACCGTTGAAGCGGAAAAAATCGTACATATCGTACAGCCGGTAAAAGACCTGTTCGCTTCCATATTTTTCGTGTCGGTAGGAATGATGATCGATCCTGCCATGATGTGGGAATATGCCGTCCCTATTCTCATCCTGACATTGCTAGTACTGTCCGGTCAGGTACTGTTCGGGAGCTTTGGTGTCTTGCTTTCCGGCCAGCCGTTGAAAATTGCCATACAGTCCGGCTTTTCACTGACACAGGTCGGTGAATTCGCATTCATCATCGCATCTTTAGGCGTCAGTCTGAATGTTACGGACAAGTATCTCTATCCGGTCATAGTGGCAGTATCTGTCATAACGACTTTTCTTACCCCCTATATGATATGGCTTTCGGAACCAGCATACCGGTTTATAGACATCCACATGCCTGAATCCCTGAAAGATTATCTCGTACACTATACGTCCGGGGCAATGACTGTAAAACACCAGGGTACTTGGCATAAACTGATCCGGTCTATGCTGGTGTCTGTCACACTCTATCTGGTCGTATGCGTTTTTTTCATCACTTTATATTTTTCCTATGTGCATCCTTTGATTAGGAAAAGTCTGCCGGGAATGGAAGGGAACTTGTTGGGCTTCATCATCATCTTTCTTGTCATATCCCCGTTTCTATGGGCCATCATCATGAAAAGGAACAATTCAACCGAGTTCCGTAAACTCTGGACGGACAACAAGTTCAACAGAGGGCCTTTGGTATCAATAGTACTTGTCAAAATACTGATCTGCACGATTATCATGATGAGTATCATTACCCATCTTTTCAATGTTGCCTTGGGAGCCGGGTTGGTAGTCTCTTCCATTATCATTGCCGTCATTTATTTTTCCAAGCGGATCAAGAAACGGTCGCTGACTATAGAGAGACAATTTATGGCAAACTTTCAGGGGACGGACGGGAATGGACTTTCTACAGAAAGTGATACAGGCTCCACCTTTGGCAGCAATATCCCGTTCAAGGAATTACATTTGGCGGATTTCACAGTATCCCCTGATTCCATATATGTGGGCAGAACATTAAAAGAAAGCAGCTTGCGCACCTTGTTTCAGATAAATGTGATTTCAATCACCCGTGGAGAAAAACGCCTAGATATACCACAAGGGGAAGAACATCTCTATCCATATGACAAGGTTACGGTCGTAGGTACGGACCGACAGTTGGAAAGCTTCCGGACATCCATGGAGCAAAAGAAGGTAGAAAGGAACGGGAACGGAACATCCTCGCAGGATGAGATGGAAATAGGGCAATTTCCTGTCGAAGGAGGTTCACCATTGATCGGAAAGACGATCCGGGAGGCAGACATATCGGATAGCATCATTATCGGAATAGAGAGGAGTACCGTGAATATTATGAATCCAGACCCTGATACAATTTTCAAGGAGAATGATACGGTATGGATTGTCGGTAAACGAAAAATAATAAAAGGACTGAATAAAGATTAGGACTTATTTAATTAAAATGTCATGGAATATTCAAGTTATAATGTAAATACCCCTCAGTGGAGGGAGATTACAGTAGGTTCACATCTTCCTGCAGAACTGCGAAAACTTGCAGAAATCGCACATAATCTCTGGTGGACATGGAATGATGACGCAAAGAAACTGTATTGTGATTTGGATTCGGAACTTTGGAAAGAGGTGGAACAGAATCCGGTATTGTTTCTGGAGCGGATAAATTATGAGAAGCTTGTAGCGCTGGCACATGATGAGAACTTTGTCTATAAAATGGATGCCGTCTATTCCGCCTTCAAAAAATACGTAGATGTGGAACCGGATCACCAGCGCCCGTCAATAGCTTATTTCAGCATGGAATACGGCTTGGATGAAGTCCTTAAGATATATTCCGGCGGTTTGGGAATGTTGGCGGGGGATTACCTGAAAGAGGCGTCGGACAGCAATGTGGACCTTTGTGCCATAGGACTTTTGTACCGTTACGGTTATTTTGACCAGTCGCTTTCCATGGACGGCCAGCAGACAGTCAATTATAAAGCGCAGAATTTCGGGCAGCTCCCGATTGAAAAGGTAATGCAACCGGATGGGAAACAACTGGTAATCCACGTCCCCTATGCCGACAGTTTTGTGGTACATGCCAATGTCTGGAAAGCCAGTGTGGGGCGTATTCCCCTTTATCTGCTGGATACGGACAATGAACTCAACAGTGAGTTTGACCGCCCTATCACTCACCATCTGTATGGAGGCGACTGGGAGAATCGGCTAAAACAGGAAATACTGCTTGGCATAGGCGGGATGATAACGCTGAGAGCTTTAGGTATAACGAAAGATGTATATCACTGTAATGAGGGGCATGCCGCACTGATCAATATCCAGCGGCTTTGTGATTACATAAATGGCGGCTTGAATTTCGGGCAGGCCATGGAGCTGGTACGTGCTTCCTCACTTTATACCGTACATACTCCCGTACCCGCTGGTCATGATTATTTTGACGAAGGGCTTTTCAATAAATATATGAAGGGATATCCTGGCAAGTTGGGTATAACCTGGGATAACCTGATGGATCTCGGGCGTCACAATCCGGGAGACAAGGAGGAACGTTTCTGCATGTCTGTCTTCGCCTGCAAGACCTGCCAGGAGGTAAACGGTGTCAGCAAGTTGCATAAATCGGTATCCCAGCAAATGTTTGCGCCGATCTGGAAGGGATACTTCCCGGAAGAGAACCATGTGGGTTATGTAACCAACGGGGTACATCTGCCTACCTGGTGTGCGGCAGAATGGAAAAAGCTTTTCAAGGACAATTTTGATGAGAATTTTTTCTGCGACCAGTCCAATCAGAAAATCTGGGAGGCCGTCTATGGCATCCCGGATGAAGAGATATGGAATACCCGGTTAAAACAGAAAGCAAAATTGCTGGACTATATCAAAAGCAAATGCAGCAAGGACTGGCTCAGGACTCAGATTGATCCGGCATTGAGCGTTTCCATTTTTGAGAGATTCAATCCCGATGCTCTTCTAATAGGCTTCGGACGCCGTTTTGCTACATATAAGAGGGCTCATCTTCTGTTCACGGATATAGACCGACTTGCCAGGATTGTGAATAATCCGAAATATCCGGTACAGTTCATCTTTGCAGGCAAAGCCCATCCCAATGACGGTGCCGGGCAGGGGCTGATCAAGCAAATCGTGGAAATATCCCGGCGTCCGGAATTTTTAGGTAAAATCATATTCTTGGAGAATTACGACATGGACCTGGCACGCCATCTTATCTCGGGGGTGGATATTTGGATGAACACCCCTACGCGGTTGGCAGAAGCTTCGGGTACGTCGGGCGAGAAGGCATTGATGAACGGTGTGCTTAATTTCTCCGTGCTGGACGGTTGGTGGTATGAAGGATACCGTAAGGATGCTGGATGGGCACTGACTGATAAAAGGACTTATCAGAATGAACAGTACCAAAACCAGCTGGATGCCGAAGCCATCTATTATTTGTTGGAGCATGACATCCTGCCACTGTATTACGAGCATGGGGGGAAGAACTATTCGGAAGACTGGGTCAAGTATATCAAGAACTCAATCGCACAAATCGCTCCCCATTTTACCATGAAAAGACAGTTGGACGACTACTATGACAGGTTCTATAACAAACTGTCAGAGCATTTCCACATTCTGGCAGCCGACAACTTTGCGAAGGCGAAAATGATGGCTGACTGGAAAGCAAACGTCCGAAGCAGATGGGATGCCATAGAAATCAAATCCATAGAGGCAGGGAATGGGCTGAATGCCACGGTTGAAGCCGGAAAGGAATATGAGGTGACGGTTGTCGTTGATGAGAAAGGCCTGGATGACGCAATCGGAATAGAATCGGTCATTATCAGGCGTGAAGACGGTCAGGATCACATATATGAGGTTATTCCCCTTTTGCCGGTTTCCAAGAATGGGAATTTATATACCTTTAAGGCGACATCCGGCATTTTCAACGCTGGAAGCTTCAAGCAGGCCTTCCGTATGTATCCCAAGAATGCTTTGTTACCTCACCGACAAGATTTCTGTTATGTACGATGGTTTTAATGAACAGTAAAAGGATATGCAAAAACAACGTATGAGCGGGCAAAATCAAAAAACAGATAAACGGATAGCATGGCCGATCATCATCATGAACTTCACGGGAGTGTATGACTACGAGGCGTTTGCCCGGAACAATAAATTTATATGGCTGGATTGTCGTCATCTTTATGGTACAGATGGCTACTGTGACAGGGAGGGGGCTTTGGCTTTGAAGGGGATGATTGCTGATTATCCGGCGGAGGGAGTCCATTTCATCGATTCAGGCAATTATCATTATTTGACTAAATTCTGGACAGACAAACTTGAAACTCCGTTTTCGCTGATTGTGTTCGACCACCATCCCGATATGCAGCCACCGTTGTTTGACAACATACTTTCTTGCGGAAGTTGGGTAAAGGATATATTGGACCATAACAACAACTGCAAGAAAGTAATTATCGTAGGTTCTTCAGACAAACTGATACAGGCTGTGCCGAAAGGATATGAAAGACAAGTTCGGTTTTACAGTGAAACTACGCTCATGCACGAAGAGGGTTGGCAGAACTTTTCTTCCGGACATATCAACGGACCGGTTTACATTTCCATAGACAAGGATGTCTTGAATCCGGCTTCGGCAGCAACAAACTGGGATCAAGGTTCTCTCAGCTTATGGGAATTGGAGAAACTGCTGGCTGTTATTCTTCAGAAAGAACAGGTAGTAGGCATTGACATCTGTGGGGAATGCTCCACAACACTCAATCTTTTTGAAGAAAAACGGGAAACCGTCATGGATAGCCAGGCAAACAAAGAATTGCTCAGATTTATCCGGTCATCCTCCGGCCTTCAATAGAATTAGTTTTTTTGTTATTATAATTATCATATAAAAATAAAATAATTTAGCTTTATGGAAACAATTGTTCGTAGAATTGGACTTGTTGCACACGATGCAATGAAAAAAGACATGATAGAGTGGGTTCTCTGGAACTCGGAACGTCTGATAGGACATAAATTCTATTGTACGGGTACAACCGGTACACTAATTAAAAAAGCCCTTGAAGAAAAACATCCTGAAATCAAATGGGATATCACAATCCTGAAATCTGGTCCTTTAGGAGGTGACCAGCAAATTGGTTCGCGGATCGTAGAAGGAGAAATAGACTATCTGTTCTTTTTTACAGATCCGATGACACTACAGCCGCATGATACGGATGTGAAAGCATTGACCAGACTGGCTGGAGTTGAAAATATTGTTTTCTGCTGTAACCGTTCGACTGCGGACCACATTATTACGAGTCCCTTATTCACTGACCCAACTTACGAACGTATTCACCCGGATTACACCAATTACACGCAGCGTTTTGAAAACAAGGGAATCATATCTGAAGCAGTGGAGCAAGTGAAAAAGCGGAGGAATAAAAGTGAGAATAACATTTCTAAATGAACTGTAATAAGTAGTAGAATATTTATAAGGCTATCTAAGAAACAAGTTGTTTACATCTTTCAGAATAGGTATCAGCTGAATAGTAATCTGCTAAGTTTGTGTCAAAACGTTGGCACAAACTCTTTTATATTTTACAGTTCTGCTATATTTTCTTTTGGCTATGCTGCTTTTTCCAGGGGCAGCGGATTTTTCCGGTTGGCAAGCTTTCCTTTAAGCGTATAGCCTAGCCAGTCTGAACATGAAGAATTTCAGATCAGCCACCCCTCTAAACTGGCTTCGAAGAGCTTTGATTTTAGCATTGAACGACTCCGCTGAAGCATTTGTCAATCGTTCTTCAAAATTTTAGGGGAAATACCTAAAGATACAAAAAGCCAACTAATTCGCAATACTTTTAGTATGAATTAGTTGGCTAATTTTATAGGATTTACTGAATATCCCCTAGTTAAAACAGCTATGCACAATTCCTTTTATTCCGTTTTCAGGTATATGGCATACAAATTGTCAATAATACCATCTGCTAAGCCAATGACCGGAACATGGATATACTCAGCTTTGACAATACCTGCAATTATCAGAAATATCTCAGCGGCGGGAACAATAACATCTGCACGGTCAGTTTTCAGATTAAATTCTTCCATGCGCTGTTATACCGGCACCACGAGTGACCGTTTCTCCGGATGGTATGAATTTGAAGTATCAACATAAAATCGGATTGTTATGGAAACCGTATGTTTTGAAAGGAAGGCGTTCGAGGAATTTGCCATGAAAATCGAACGGTTCATACATAGGGTGGAGGGAATCCCCATCTGGATTTGAAAGGCGTGAAGAGGACGGCTGGCTGGCTCGACCACCAGGATGTCTGCCTGAAGCTGAAAATCAGCAAGCGCACCTTGCAGACCTTGCGGGATAACGGCACGCTCGCCTATACCAAGATAGGCAACCGTACCTATTACCTGCCGGAAGACGTGGAGCGTATCGTCACGAAAGTGGAGGACAGACGCAAGGATGCACGCTACAGGGGGCACACCATTTGAAGGAATTGAACTGAAGTATCAACAAAAGACAAATGAGCAGTATGTATAATAGAGTTTATATCGAATAATTGATTAAAGCGTTCTTTGATTTATCTTTGTGATCTAAAAAGTTCAATTGATGTATTACGACAAGATTCGCCACCGTCATAGCCAAGTGCTTGCTGCGACAGGATTAACTCCTGCTGAGTTTGACGCTTTGCTAATAACTTTCAAGTACCATTGGGATGAATATTACAGCCATTTTACCTTGGAAGGTAAAGTGCGCCAACGTATATCTTACAACAGTGTTGTCTCTGATTCAGGACAAAATGTTCTTCATATTGGTATATCTGAAGACCAATCCCCTTCAGGAACTCCATGCTATTCAGTTTGAGATGACCCAGCCCCAGGCCAATAGATGGATTCACCTTCTTTCTGAGATTCTCCGGCGTACATTGAAAACGCTTGGTGAATTGCCTGACCGTAACTCCAAACGTCTGATACACATTCTTCAAGGGTGCGAAGAAGTCTTGTTGGACGGAACCGAGCGACCTATTCAGCGTCCTTTGGATGAAGACTGGCAGTCTGCATGCTATAGTGGTAAAAAAAACTCATAGCATAAAGAATAACCTGTTATGTACTAACAATCTTCGGATTGTATGGTTGAGCTCCACATACAAAGGTCATGTCCATGACAAAAAGATTTGTGATGAAGAACCTCTTCTACTTCCCAAAGGTATTAGGCTCTGGCAGGATACAGGTTTCATCGGACACAAACCGGATGGAGTTGAAATATGCATGCCCAAAAAGAAACCTAAAGGGAAAGAGCTTACTTGTGTTGAAAAACAAGAGAACAAGCGGATTTCCGGAGTTAGGATTAAAGTGGAGCATGCCATAGGTGGTATGAAAAAATGCCGTATTGTCAAAGAACGATTCAGATGCCATAAATTCGGTTTCGAAGATATGGTGATTCTTATTGCTTGTGGATTACACAACTTCAGAATCAGTCACAAAATGAGTCATATAACAAATTAATCTATATAATGTTTAATGAATTGAAAACGAAAGACGATGCGTGGATGCAGTCCATCCACGAGCGTATCGACCGGCTGTCGGCGATGATTGACGGCATTTTCGGAGATGGCGCGGTTCCGCCAAAAGAAGACGTGTACCTGTGCGACAGTGAGGTGGCGTGTATGCTGAAAGTCAGCCGCAGGACATTGGGCGAGTATCGGAGCAACGGCACGCTGCCTTACTATGTACTTGGTGGCAAGGTCTTGTACAAGAGGAGCGAGATCGAGCAGGTGTTGGAACGGGAATATAGGAGTGTCGGCAAGGCGCGGGGAAGCGGATGAAGATTCCATTTACCTGTTTTTTACGCACTTGTACAGGCTGCGGGCATTAAGACTGTCCGCATAAAGGCTGGACGTTTGCGTGCGCCAGCCACAGACTGTTTTTTAGAGGTGAGGGAGTTTGCCGTCTGGAAAAAGAACCTCTTTTTGGACTTTGGCACAAAGTCGTCCCCTGCCCGGTATCAGACTGTAATTCCTGTATGCAATCCTTTTCTGACTGTTCTCGTAACAGTCTGTTTCAATCCTGCCTGACCTTTGTTTACTTTCCATAAAGAGACTGTACCGCCTTTGTGACCGGGATATGAAACCGAAAGATTGTTTTTGACGGTTGCTAAAAAAGAAAAATCAAAGGTGTTTTGCATGTTCCGTAAAAAATCGTACCTTTACATAAAGTGAGTTGCACATCAACGCAATTGATGCAAGTATGTAGAAACCAGAACGGTTGCCAACTCGTTACCTCGTTTTTTGATGATCCGCATAAACTTTTATTCTTAGCGGATTATGTGATTCTTTCAAAAATAATCTCTATTTTGGGAATACGGCTTTCTGAATATCGGAAATTCTATGTGCCTGCCGTTTTACATCCCCTCCCTACAATCTACAACGACATGCTATCAGAACACTTCCCCATAAAATTTCTATTTTTCCTGTGAAATTATTCTCTTATTCAAAAAAAATAGTATCTTTGTCCTATAAAAGTTGTTCATAAGTATGAGACTGTAAAGTACTGAAATTAGCACAATCTCCAAATCGTTACCTTAGACTTTTCAGAACTTCCATAAGCGTTTGTCTTTCAAATTAATCCATCAAATTGATAAGAATTTAAAGTAGGAATCGATACCGAACGTTACGAATTTTTCACCAAGAATGCTTATATATTTAATAAGGAGAAGAATACGAATCTGGCACTGATTCTTTCTGCCAGTTGGCACAATCAGGATGCCATGTACGGACGAAAACTATACAATGTAGACCAGACAAATGTGTATGCCTCTTTGATGTTTGAAACAGAGTTTAATAAGCAGAACAGTTTCTCGGCGGGGCTGAGTTTCAACTATGACGCTTATGACCAGCATTATCGGTTGGAGAATCAAACGGAATTGCCGCTCATCAAGGCTTTTGCCAAAGAAGCGGTTCCCGGAGCCTATGCGCAATACACGCTGAATCTGAATGATCAGTGGATGCTGATGGCAGGTCTGCGTGGTGACTATAGCAATGAGCACGGTTTCTTTGTGACTCCCCGTGCACATCTTAAATACAATCCGAATGAGTACGTACACTTCCGCCTCTCTGCCGGAAAAGGTTACCGTACGAATCATGTACTGGCAGAAAATAACTACCTGCTTTCCAGTAGCCGAAAGGTCGAAATAGCGAAAGGACTGGACATGGAAGAAGCATGGAACTATGGTGCCAGTGTATCCACCTACGTACCTGTATTTGGCAAAACGCTGAATATCAATGCCGAATATTATTACACAGACTTCCTGAAGCAAGTCGTGGTGGATATGGACAGTAATCCTCACGAAGTAGCCTTTTACAATTTGGACGGGCGTTCCTATTCGCATGTATTCCAAGTAGAGGCAAGCTATCCTTTTTTTAAAGGATTTACCTTGACGGGAGCTTACCGTCTGACGGATGCTCAGACCACCTACAAAGGTCAGCGGATGGAGAAACCGTTGACCAGCAAATACAAAGGACTGCTGACCGCTTCGTACCAGACTCCACTCGGAATATGGCAGTTTGATGCTACGCTCCAGCTCAATGGCGGAGGAAGAATGCCTTCCCCTTACGAGTTGGCAGACGGTCAGCTATCTTGGGAGCGCCGCTATGGCAGCTTCGAGCAACTGAGTGCCCAGATTACCCGCTATTTCCGCCGCTGGTCTGTCTACATAGGAGGGGAGAACCTGACAAACTTCAAACAGAAGAATCCGATCATTGACGCAGCAAACCCGTGGGGAGGAAACTTCGACTCAACGATGATATGGGGACCTGTGCACGGGGCAAAAGCCTATATCGGAATACGTTTCAATCTGGCAAGAAATGAATAATAACCATTAAACGAATAAGAAAAATGAGAACAAAAAGATGGATGGCCACTTGCGTGGTGGCTCTTTTGAGCGTAGCAGCCGTGTTGGCAAAGGATATCCGTGTAGTCATATTCAAAGTCTCTCAGATGCACTGCGAGAACTGCGAGAAGAAAGTGAAAAATAACATGCGCTTCGAGAAAGGCGTGAAGGAACTTTCCACCGAACTGAAGAACAAAACCGTGTCCATCACCTACGATGCCGAAAAGACAGATGTGAAGAAGTTGCAGGCAGGATTCAAAAAGTTCAATTATGAGGCCGAGTTTGTGAAGGAAACCAAGCAGGACGGCAAGAAAGATGGCAAACAAGAATCTAAGAAAGAGGATAAGAAGGCCGATAAGAAGTAATCGAACAAATACCCGTATTTGCTTGTTTTATAAATACTAATTAATTAAAGAGTAAAGGATTATATGGGTAATATAGCAAAAAAAGCGTTTCCCGTGCTTAATATGCATTGTGCGGGATGCGCTAACAATGTAGAAAAGACAGTGAAAAAGTTGCCGGGAGTCGTTGATGCTTCCGTCAACTTTGCTTCAAATACATTGACGATTTCTTATGAGGACGACAAGCTCACCCCCGGAGAAATCCGTGCAGCGGTACTTGCTGCCGGTTATGATCTGATAGTAGAAGAAGCGAATAAAGAAGAACGTCGGGAAGAAGAACAGCATAAGCGCTACCTTCGTCTGAAACGGAAAGTGATCGGTGCGTGGATATTTGTAGTGCCGTTGCTTATCTTTTCAATGTTATTAATGCATATGCCATACTCTAACGAGATACAAATGTTGCTTGCTATTCCGGTAATGGTGCTCTTCGGAGGAAGTTTCTTCACGGGGGCATGGAAACAGGCGAAGATCGGTCGTAGCAATATGGATACGCTGGTTGCGTTGAGTACCTCGATAGCCTTCCTTTTCAGTTTGTTCAACACCTTCTTTCCGCAGTTCTGGACAGATCGCGGACTGGAACCGCACGTCTATTACGAAGCTTCCGCAGTGATCATTGCCTTCGTTCTGACCGGAAAGATGATGGAGGAACGCGCCAAAGGAAATACCTCGGATGCCATTCGCAAACTGATGGGAATGCAGCCCAAAGTGGCACGTGTATTGCGTGGTGGGGTAGAGGAAGAGATACAAATAGACCTGTTGCAGGTAGGCGATATGGTGGTAGTCCGTCCCGGCGAACAGATTCCCGTGGATGGCCAGCTTTCGGAGGGCGATTCGTATGTGGATGAAAGTATGATTAGCGGTGAGCCGATTCCGGTAGAGAAGAAAAAGGGCGATAAGGTCCTTGCCGGAACAATCAATCAGCGCGGTTCCTTCATCATTCGTGCTTCTCAGGTGGGAAGCGATACTGTGCTGGCACGCATCATTCACATGGTGCAGGAAGCACAAGGCAGCAAAGCTCCTGTGCAGCGCATCGTCGACCGTATTACAGGCATCTTCGTTCCTGTCGTGTTGGGAATTGCCATTCTGACGTTTGTGCTGTGGGTGGCTATCGGTGGCAGTGAGTATATTTCTTATGGTATTCTTTCTGCCGTATCCGTTCTGGTCATAGCCTGTCCCTGTGCTTTGGGACTTGCTACACCTACTGCGCTGATGGTAGGAATCGGTAAAGCTGCCGGACAGCATATTCTGATAAAAGACGCCGTCGCTCTGGAGCAGATGCGTAAAGTAGATGTGGTGGTACTGGATAAAACCGGTACTTTGACCGAAGGACATCCTACCGCTACCGGATGGTTGTGGGCACAGCCGCAGGAAGAACACTTCAAAGATGTACTTCTGGCTGCCGAACTGAAATCGGAACACCCGTTGGCAGGCGCGATTGTCGCCGTACTTCAAGACGAGGAAAAGATAACTCCCGCTCCTTTGAGCAGTTTTGAGAGCATCACAGGCAAAGGTATAAAGGTGTCTTATCAAGGCAAGACTTACTGGGTGGGCAGCCATAAACTTCTGAAAGATTTCAGCGCTACAGTGAGCGATGTCATGGCGGATATGCTGGTACACTACGAATCAGACGGAAACGGAATCATATACTTCGGACGTGAGAATGAACTTTTGGCTATCATTGCCGTTTCCGACCCGATCAAGGCTACTTCTGCCGAAGCAGTGAAAGAACTGAAACGTCAGGGCATCGATATCTGTATGCTTACCGGTGACGGTCAGCGGACGGCTCTGGCAGTCTCTTCCCGTCTGGGTATCGAGCGGTTTGTGGCAGATGCCTTGCCGGACGACAAAGCCGAATTTGTGCGTGAACTGCAAATGCAGGGAAAGAAAGTGGCAATGGTGGGCGATGGTATCAATGACTCGCAGGCACTTGCATTGGCTGACGTCAGCATTGCTATGGGAAAGGGTACGGATATTGCTATGGATGTCGCTATGGTAACGCTGATGACATCCGACTTGCTGTTACTTCCCAAAGCCTTCGAACTATCCAGGCAGACTGTACGACTGATTCATCAGAACCTTTTCTGGGCATTCATCTACAATCTGATCGGTATTCCTATCGCTGCCGGAGTATTGTTCCCTATAAACGGATTGTTGCTGAATCCGATGCTGGCAAGTGCCGCCATGGCATTCTCCAGTGTGAGTGTAGTGCTCAATTCGTTGAGTTTGGGAAGAAGGAAGATTTAAGAAGAGAGCCTGCTTAATGTTCTTTTATGGATTTATGGGGCTGGCTAAAAAGTCGGTAGTATCTTCATTCTCCTCCTTCGGAAAGGAGGAGTACCCGTAGGGGGAGGTGGTAGGTGAATACGCAATTCTTTCATTCACAATAAATTAGAGATAACCTTGTTTTACCTACCACCCCGCCCTACGGTCACCCCTCCTTCGAGAAAGAGGGGAATCCATGCGGATAGTTGGCTCAAATCTGTATATCTGGAATCAAAAACGGTATTTCCGACTGATCCATTGATTTTAGAAGTAACGGACTCAACTATTTCTAAATTCCAGCGGCGACATCCCTACATGCCGTCTGAAGAACTTGCAGAAGAAAGAGGGATTCGGGAAATTCAGCGAATAAGCTATCTCCTGAATAGTCATATCCGTCCCCTTTAGCTGCGCTTTGGCGTCGATAATGACAATATAAGCAATAGTATCCAATACACTTTTCCCCGTCACTTGTTTTACGGTGGTGCTCAGATGTTGCAGAGAGATTCCCAGTTGATCGGCATAGAACTGTGCACAACGCTGATCTTTGTAGTGTTCAGTGATCAGTTGAATCAACTTCCGGCAAATCTCCTTCTTACGGTTCGAATGATTGTTTCCCGAATAATTCCGGTACATCAGTTGGATACTTGTCAGAATAGTCTGGAGTGACAAGTCCGCCAATTTGGAGTCCATCTTGAAAGACTCGTCACAACTGGCATGAGACAACAAGGCAAAATATTCCTTCAGATAGTCGGCGATATTCTCGGAAAGAGGGATGATCGGCTGTTCTATCAGCTTGGGATAAGCGTTCCCGATGGTGGTCAGCAAGTTGATATGTCCGATACATTTCGCGGAGAATCCGGCAAAACAAAGACTTACCTTTTCCGCTTTCTCACGGAACTGTATGATTGTTCCGGGAAGTAATGTAATCAGATCATTCGGGTGAACCTCGTATTCCAACAGATTGATGGAGACTTTCATGGTTCCTTCCGTACAGATGGCGAAAATACACGCCTGCAGCCGGCACGATTGCTTGTAGATGTTCAGAATATCTTCAGTTACTTTAGTCCATGCCAACACCTCCAGTGGCAAATCTACTTGTGGAACTTCCATTTTCATAAGAGTGTTTGTTATCTTTGGTTTAGAGTGCTTGTTATATTCGATCTACAAATGTACGATTTTTCTTTTTATTTCTTACTTTTGTCCTCATGAAAACTGTGTTAGTAGACTGGAATTTGATTCCGTACGCCGAGGCATGGCAGCGGCAGACGGAATGGTTTGATACTCTTGTCCGCGCAAAAGCGCAGGGAGAAGCGTATGAAAACCGTATTATTATGTGCGAACATCCGCACGTCTATACTTTGGGACGTAGCGGAAAAGAAAATAATATGCTGTTGAATGACGATCAGCTGAAAGCCATTCAGGCTACCCTTTTCCATATAGATCGGGGAGGGGATATCACGTATCACGGTCCCGGACAGCTAGTCTGTTATCCGATCTTGAATCTGGAAGAGTTTCATTTGGGGTTGAAGGAATATGTGCACCTGCTCGAAGAGGCTGTGATACGTGTCTGTGCCTCCTATGGCATTGAAGCGGGACGGCTTGAAAAGGCAACAGGTGTCTGGCTGGAGGGGAGTACGCCCCGTGCCCGTAAGATTTGTGCGATCGGGGTGAGGAGCAGCCACTACGTCACCATGCACGGACTGGCCTTGAATGTGAATACGGATTTACGCTATTTCAGCTATATTCATCCTTGTGGCTTTATAGATAAAGGCGTCACTTCTCTTCGTCAGGAACTGAAGCACGAAGTGCCTATGGACGAAGTGAAGCAACGCCTTGAATGCGAGCTTGGCAGACTGCTGAACGAAAAAAAACAGCAGATTGCTCAATGAAAGAACCCGGCAGACTCTGCTCAATGATAAAACTTAGCGGACTGCCCGAAGGAAAAGCCTAGAAAACGATTCCAATGCCGAGCTGCCATGTCTTATGCATGAAACAGTCTTTATCAGCCAGTGCATAAGAGAAATCCGCGCGAATCGGCCAGAAGTTGATTCCGCAGCCCAGTGTACCGTAATTGCCTGTTCCTTTGTCGTTATCCCCGAAGTGGTATCCTCCGCGGATAATTCCATATTTCAGGAAATTATATTCCGCTCCGATGCCGGCTTGAAGATGGCGGTACTCGGACGGGAGCAGGTAATTGAAGTCAAGAGCCACCTGCAAGCGGTTGTCCATACTGAACGGCAGGTCGATGGCACCACCCAGTCCCAGTCGGGCAGGCAGTTTCTGTCCGTCCAGCTTGCTGCCCAGGTTGGCGGCTTGAAATCCGATAGTCCATGAAGCCATTTCGTCCAGAATACCCATGCTGCGATGATAGCTGGCACCGAGGTCCACGGAGACTGACCCTTTGCTGTCCGCATCCTTATAGGCTTTTGCCTGCAGATATCTGAGTGTTAATGAAAGGGACAGGTTTTTGGCTACATTTCTGAAGTATGCGGCTTCTACGTTCCATGCGCGGGCATGATCTTCCGCACCGTCCTGCCAATGAAAATCGGCATCCTTGTAGTGACGGAATCCTACGCTAAATCCGTGCTTCCCTTCCCGTCCGATGCGGTAGAAAAGGGATGCGCTATGCATTCCAAAGTCTTTATTTATGTCAGCGTATGAGTAGCTGGCACCCATTACATCCTGCGAGAAAGCGATGGTGGAAGCGTTATGAAAGATAGCCGTGCTTCCATTGTCAGTGATAGCCAGTCCTGTGCCGGCCATACCTGCCGATTGGGCATCCGGAGTAATCTCCAGAAAAGAGGCGCTTGCCACTCCCTGTGCCCCCAAAAAAGTAGGCAACAGACACGACGCGAGAAGTAAATGTTTTACTCGTTTCATAATCATTTGTTTTAAGGGTGAGACATCCGGACGACACGTATGCCGCTCCATGATTTATTATTGCGAAGCATTTGGCTGAGAGGCTCTTCGCTGACAACAACCTTGCCAAGCGTAGAAGAGGCGTGAAGCAAATGCAACTTTCCGTTTATATATTCGGCCATCCCTACATGAGCTACATCCAGTCCCGGAAGATTCGTGGTGATGGCGATGATATCACCGTCCATGATCCACGGAAGTCCTGCGTCGGGGAGTTTTCCTTTAGGTAGCCAGTGTACCTTTTTCCCGGACAATGCCTTTTCATGCTCGGCCATCCGTTTCACGTTCTCCGGCGAATCCGCCAGTTGCCTGTACTTTTGGGGATGGGTGGACATATAAGAGAGAGACAGTTTGGTGGTCTGCGTACTGTTTTGTGCAGTAACGTCTTCCAGAAATCCTTGGCGGACACCGTTCTCAATCCAGTCGGAGGTATAGTGCAACCGCGAAGTGTATCCGTCGATCACACCGTCCCGATAACGTATCTTTTGCAGATTATCGGCAAAAGAAGACCCCATCGCCTGAGCCAGCGTATATTCGACGAAAGTAAGGCAATCTACCGTTTGGGGCAGGATGACTAACTTTTCTTCCGTTCCCTGATCCAGTGTGTTGGCTACATACTTTGTTCCAAGGTACGTCTTTCCGATTCTCAACATCGGTGCTGTCTCCTTCGGAAATACGACACCCTCACGCAACCACTTTTCGAGTTCCTGTGTCCATTGTTGCTTATACTTGAAGTTGTCCCGGAATCCCCAGCCATGTCCGCCGGTAGGGTAGACATGAAGCGATGCGGGAACATTGTTTTTCTGTAAAGCGAGATAATAGTTCACTCCGTTGGAAGGAGGCACGGCACCGTCATCAGAAGACAGGACGATAAAGGCTTGCGGAGTATCGGATGTCACTTGCAGTTCGTTGGAGAAGAGTACCTCTTGTTCTGCGGTCGGATTTCCGCCCAGAAGCTCTTTTCTCGAACCGCCATGAGTACTTTGCGTCATGGTGACCACCGGATAAAGCAGAATCTGAAAGTCGGGACGCGATGCCGCACTGTAATGGGTGGCAAGGGTAGAGGCGAGATGTCCTCCGGCGGATGCTCCCATGATTCCTATTTTGCGGGGATGGATATTCCATTCTCCAGCATGCTCGCGTACGATGCGAATTGCTCTTTCCGCATCCGACAAAGGGACTTCGCAATGACCGTTCGGCATCCGGTACTTTAATACAACGTAAGTGATGCCCTGTCCGCAGAACCAGGATGCCATATCGTGCCCTTCATGATCCATGGCGAGGCGGCTGTAGCCACCTCCGGGACACATGATGACAGCCATTCCGTTTGGTTGTGGTGCACGATAAACGGTTATGGTGGGGGCGGTGACATTGCTGAGTCTGTGGGGCGACACTTCCTTTTCCCCGCCGGTCAGTCCGTTGGAGTTGGGAGCACCGTCGGGCCACAAAGGTAGCTCGACGGGCTGTTGTGCAAATGCCATTGCAGTCATAAGTGATACTATAACAGATAACAGTTTCCTCATCTTATTTTACTTTCATGGAAGCCTTGATAAAGTAGAGGATCAATAAAGCGTAAGCTCCTAATGCTAACACTTCCGACCAGGTATTGTTCAGCCAGGCTTCGTTGACCAGATTGATACCGCCGAAACGCATTGCCGCGCTCACTACTCCCATCAATGCGCCTCCGGCAATGAAACCGGATGCCAGCAATGTTCCTTTTTCACCTCTTTCCGTATTGAGTGCCGTATCCTTGCTGCGGCTTGTCACATACCAGTTGACGGCACCGCCTACTACCAGCGGCACATTCAGCTCCAACGGAATAAACATACCCAGCGCAAAGGCCAGTGCGGGAATCTTGAAGAATGTCAGCACGATAGCAAGGATTGCACCGATGCCATACAGCAACCAGGGGGCGCCTACGCCGCTCATCAGCGGTTCGATAACGGCCGCCATCGCATTGGCTTGTGGTGCAGCCAGTGCGCCGCTGGTGAAGCCGTATGTCTTGTTCAGTATAATCATTACACCGCCTACCGTGGCAGCAGAAACGATGGTTCCCAAGAATTTCCATGTTTCCTGTTTGGCGGGCGTACTACCCAGCCAGTAACCGATTTTCAAGTCGGTGATGAAACCGCCCGCCATAGACAGTGCCGTACATACTACACCACCCATCACAAGTGCGGCCACCATGCCCGAAGGACCTTTCAGTCCGACAGCTACCATCACTACGGAAGCCAGAATCAGTGTCATCAATGTCATTCCCGATACCGGATTGGTGCCTACAATGGCAATCGCATTGGCAGCTACCGTCGTGAACAGGAAGGAAATGCCTGCTACCAGCGCAATCGCTACCAGCGTATGGACGATATTTCCCTGCATGATATCGAAGTAGAAGAACAGCACGATCAGAATCAGCGTAAGGATAGAGCCGATAGCGATGATTTTCATCGAAAGGTCACGCTGTGTACGCACGATATTCTTTTCTACATTGCCTTTACCGCCCATTTCTTTGGCAGCCAGTCCGACGGCACTCTTGATGATTCCCCACGAACGGATGATACCGATGACACCCGCCATGGCAATACCGCCGATACCGATGCTCTTGGCGTAATACTTGAAGATTTCTTCGGGGCTCATCATGCCTACCGTAGAAGTGATTTCGGGGTTCCATGCGTTCAGCACGCTGTCTCCCCAGATGGCGGACATTCCCGGAATGATGATCCACCATACTGCCAGTGATCCGGCACAGATGATGGAAGCATATTTCAGTCCGACGATATAGCCCAGACCGAGTACGGCAGCTCCCGTATTTACTTTGAATACCAGTTTCGCTTTCTCAGCCAGCATTTCTCCGGCTCCGCATACGCGGGTGGTGAAGTTCTCGTTCCACCAGCCGAAAGTGGCCACGATGAAGTCATACAATCCACCGATCATTCCCGCCATCAACAGCGGTTTGGCCTGGCTGCCGCTCTTTTCTCCGGACACCAGCACCTGTGTAGTAGCGGTTGCTTCGGGGAAAGGATATTTGCCGTGCATATCGCTGACGAAATATTTGCGGAAAGGAATCAGAAACAGGATACCCAGTACACCACCCAGCAGCGAGCTGATAAATACCTGCATAAAGCTGACTGTCATCTCAGGATATTTGACTTGAAGGATATAAAGGGCGGGGAGGGTAAAGATGGCTCCGGCAACGATTACACCGGAACACGCTCCGATAGACTGGATAATTACATTTTCTCCTAACGCATTTTTTCTTTTGGCTGCACCGGAGACTCCTACGGCAATGATGGCTATCGGAATAGCGGCTTCGAATACTTGTCCCACTTTCAGCCCCAGATAGGCGGCGGCTGCCGAGAAAAGGATGGCCATGGCGATACCCCATGTTACTGACCAGAAGTTTACTTCCGGATAATTTTTGGAAGGACTCATCAGGGGATTGTACACTTCTCCTGCTTTTAACTCTCTGAACGCGTTCTCGGGTAGTCCGGTGAATTTGTCTTCTTCTTGTTTCATATTATATTTTTAGTAGTTTATGCTTAATGGACTTCAAAGTAAACAAAAAAAAAGGAGAATCGAAAGATTCTCCTTTACGTTATGTCTATTTTTTCTTACTTCTCGTCTTTCGGGGTCATATCGCCTTCGATATAGAGGCGTACCATTTCGGTTTTTGCGTTGGTACGCAGGGTAATCGACTTTTTGAAGTGTCCCGGATATTTACCTGTTCCGTTGTAAGTTACTTTGATTGTACCTTTCTTTCCCGGCTGGATCGGTTCTTTGGTATATTCGGGCACTGTGCATCCGCAAGACGCTACCGCCTGATGAATTACTAAAGGAGCATCACCGATATTAGTGAAAGTGAATACGCAGCTTACTACCGGACTGTTTTCTGAGAATTTTCCAAAGTCGTGTGTTGTTTTGTCAAACTTGATATCAGCGTTAGTCTGGGCAAAAGCGAAACTTACTCCTACCACTAACAAGGTCATTAAAAAAAGTATCTTTTTCATTTTTCCTTCTTTTTATTGATTACAAACGCCAAAGGTAACGCTTTTCCCTGAAATTATCCCGTCGGCAGAGTTAATTTTATCGAAAAAGGGAATAAAATAACTTCTGTTTATCATCGTCCTTGGGCTTGGCAATCCTGACCACCGAGGTGGGGAACACTGAGCGCCGAGCTGAATGAGAGTAAGCAGCGAGGCGAAAAACGCTGAGCACCGAGACGAGCAGAAGTGAGCACCGAGGTGAATACTGCCGATCTCTGTTCGCTAAATTAATTCATTTCAACACGCTAATGAATACTCATATTTTTTGTTTATCGCATAAAAAATTACTATATTTGGAACAAACCCATAAAATCCAGCTATTATGAAAACAAAACTTGATTTCTATCATATGACTCCCTTTTATGAGTTGAATTACTTTATAGCATTTATTGTTAAGTTGTACAAACGCATTCAACAACGTAGAGAACAGAGAGAACATCGAATCAAAGATGAACTGGTCTGATTCATTTCTACACCGAAAGTGAATCGGCGGCGGCGAAATTCTTTCTTCTCTTTCTTAGTAATTCTATTTCTTTAGAATAGAATTATATACTCTACTCTTCTCTACTGGTTAAGGTTCGGTTTCCCTTTCGGTTAGGATTCGGTTTTCGAGCCCTGCCAGAAGGCGTTTCAGAGCTTTTGGTTTTGCAAATAAAACACTATTTCTTCAACCCGAATCCCAGCATCATCCCGTCGTAGTTTTCAGCCAGTGAGCTGACAGTTTTCAGTGCTGTGCTGTTTGTCTTGCTGCCGAGGAATGTCATTAATTTAAGCAGCTTGTCGGAGTTGAACAATAAATCCATAGAGTTGGAAGTGCAGTTCACTTTCGCATGCAGATTCAGCAGTTTCAAGTACTTTAAGTCTACCTGCTTGGTGGAAGCATTGTACGAATAAGTGCCGCTCAGTTTCTTTTTTCCGACGGTGCTGGTGAAAGTACTGTCGGCGTTGAACGTGAAGCTCATTTGTCCTTCTTTGATGCCCACTTTACTCAATTGCTCGTTCAATTTGTTTTCTGCCATCGTGGCGGCTGCGGCTCCTCCTGCTTTCATCAGCAGATTGTCCGATTCAAATTCTACTGCCGAACCGCTGTAAGTCCATGTACCTGTCATGTCTATCGTTTCGGGTGTCCCGGTGATGGCATTTACTACTTTGGAGATGTTGTCTTTGTTGAGCAGATCCTTTAATGATTGTGCCTGACTGTTGCTTGCAAAGAGTGAGAATAATGCAACCCATGCAATAAATAAAATGTTCTTTTTCATTTTCGTTTACTTATTTTTATAGACTTCTTTACTGATGTTTTCTATGTAGTCGAGGATTTCCGTGCGTCCTGTGCGGTTTTCCGAAGAAGATATGAAATACGGGGGAAGTTCTTCCCATTCCTTGCTCAGTTCACGCAGGTAGTTGTTGATATTCATTTTCAGACGTCCGCCTTTCAGTTTGTCTGCTTTGGTGAAGATGATGGAGAAAGGGATGCCGTTTTCGCCCAGCCATTCCATAAATTCCAAGTCTATTTTCTGCGGTTCCAGGCGACTGTCTATCAGTACAAACAGGTTGGTCATCTGTTCCCGTTCGAGGATGTAGTCTTCGATGATGGTACGTATCTGGTCTTTTCCTTTTTGTCCGCGTCTGGCGTAGCCGTATCCGGGAAGATCGACCAGGTACCAGCTTTGGTTGATCAGGAAGTGGTTGATAAGCATTGTCTTTCCCGGTGTGGCAGAGGTCATCGCCAGTCCTTTGCGGGCAGTCAGCATATTGATAAGGCTCGACTTTCCTACATTCGACCGCCCGATGAAGGCGTATTCGGGAAATACTCCAGTCGGACATTTCTTCACGTCCGTGTTGCTAATCACAAATTCTGCACTCGTTATTTCCATTTTATTGTCATTTATTTCTTTGTTTTTCTACTTCTAATAAACTCTCTTATCGTTTATAATAAACTATGGTCACGTTTATAATAAACTCCACTACTTTTTATTATAAACTCCGGACGCCTGTTTTCAAGGCGTTTCCACCGTTTTCTCTTTTCCGGACAGCAGCATGAGCCCCGCAAAGGTAAGGCTTCCGTTCAACATTAGCAATTCATAGCCAAATTTATATCCGGTTTCTTTGTTTATCCACCAGTCCAGAGCGTAGCAGAGCACCGGAGAGGCGATGGCGATGAGCGGGACCAGCCGGTCCTTAGTCCGGCGCCGGGTGAACAGTCCGAAGGCGAACATACCCAGCAAGGGCCCGTATGTGTAGGAGGCGATGATGTAGATCGCGTCAATCACGCTTTTGTTGTTCAGCATCTCCACCAGGCAGATAAAGAAAGCCAGCAGGATGGAGAGGGACAGGTGTACTTTCTTTCTTTTGCGGCGGGCTGTTTCTTCCGTGTCCTTGTCCGTGTTCAGCAGGTCTATACATACGCTGGTGGTCATGGCGGTCAGCGCGGAGTCTGAGTTGCTGAAAGCTGCGGCGATGATGCCGATGGTAAAAAGAATCAGTACCGACTGTCCCAGATATCCTTGTGTGGCAAACATGGGAAGGATATCATCATTCATGGCCGGTAGTTCCAGTTGCATTTGTCCCGCTAATGCGATCAGCAGAATGCCTAGGCACAGAAACAGGAAATTCAGCGGGATGAATGAGAATCCGTAGCAGTACATATTCTTTTTGGCTTCGTGCAGATTGCGGCAGGAGAGGTTCTTTTGCATCATGTCCTGATCGAGTCCGGTCATGACGATGACGATAAAGATGCCGCTGAAGAACTGTTTGAAGAAGTTCTGACGGGACATCCAGTCATCGAATACGAAGATGCGGCTGTGTTCGCTGTGGCGGATGGTCTGTACGATGCCGTCGAAGCCTACATCCAGCTTCTGTATGGTGAAGTAGATGATGAATAGCAGGGCTGCGATCAGGCAGAATGTTTGCAGGGTGTCCGTCCATACGATTGTCTTGATGCCGCTTTTGTGGGTGTATATCCACACGAGGGCCACGGAGCCGACGGCAATCACCCAGAAAGGGATGTGCATATCCTGAAATACGTGCGTATGCAGGATCAGACAGACGAGATACAGTTTGGCTGCCGTTCCCAGCATACGGGAGAGCAGGAAGAAGAAAGAGCCGGTGCGGTAGGCATTCACGCCGATGCGTGTACCGAGGTATCCGTAGATACTTGTCAGATTCAGCCTGTAGTAAAGAGGCAGCAATATGTGTGCTACGATCATATAGCCGAAGAAGAATCCGAATACGGTCTGCATATACGTCATGTCCATTCCGCGAACCATGCCCGGTACGGATACGAAAGTCACGCCGGAAATTGTAGCGCCAATCATGCCGAAGGAGACTATATACCAGGGTGATTTGTTTTCTCCTTTAAAGAACGCTGCATTTGATCCGCCTTTATGTCCGGTAATGTGGGCTATTAACAACAAGCCCGCAAAATAGCATATAATAATGACTAATATCATCATATCGGCTGCAAAGGTAATACTTTCTTTGTATTAAAAACAATAATCCGTATCTTTGCGCCCGAAACAGATAGAATTTCATTCGTAATCTATGAACCAACAATATCCTTCCGTACTGCTCGAAAAGGCAGTAGGCGAATTTTCCAAACTTCCGGGCATCGGGCGCAAGACGGCAATGCGGCTTGTATTACATCTGCTCCGGCAGGACACGGCTACTGTGGAGGCATTCGGCAACTCCATCATTACGCTGAAACGTGAAGTAAAGTACTGTAAAGTATGTCATAATATATCTGATACCGAGACTTGTCAGATTTGTGCCAATCCGCAGCGTGACGCCTCTACTGTCTGTGTGGTAGAGAATATCCGTGACGTGATGGCGGTAGAAGCCACCCAGCAGTATCGGGGGCTTTATCACGTACTGGGCGGAGTGATCTCTCCGATGGACGGGGTAGGACCGAGCGACCTGCAAATAGAAAGTCTCGTGCAGCGGGTGTCCGAAGGAGGAATCAAGGAAGTCATCCTCGCTTTGAGCACGACGATGGAAGGAGATACCACCAACTTCTACATCTACCGTAAACTGGAGAAGATGGGTGTCAAACTCAGCGTAATAGCACGGGGCATCTCCGTTGGCGACGAACTGGAGTATGCCGATGAGATCACTTTGGGACGCAGTATTGTCAACCGGACTCTTTTTACCGGAACCGTATAATCTAACTTAATTATTTGAACGCATATCGTAACTAACATGGAAGAACAGATAAAACGCGCAGTGAGAAATTTGAATATCAGTTATGTTTTCTTTTGGGTGCTTCCCGCCTTTTTGCTTGGGGCAGGGGAGTTCGACCTTCTTCCTGTGGGAGCTTTGGTCGATAATGCACAGGCTACCTATTATCTGGAGACGGCAGGCATCCTGCTGACCGCCTTGTGTGTGCCGCTTGCCTTGAAACTGTTCAGTCTGGTACTGAAAAAGAAGATAGACCTCCTGACGATTCCTCTTGCATTGAAGCGTTATGTGCAGTGGAGCATGGTACGCCTCGGATTGCTCGAAGTGGCTATCGTCCTCAACGTATTATGCTATTATCTGACTCTTAGCAACACCGGAAATCTCTGTATGCTGATCGGGCTGACCGCTTCCCTTTTTTGTCTGCCCAGTGAGAAAAGACTTCGTAACGAACTCCATATTAATAAAGAATAAGCCGGTATGAAACAGTCTTTTTTAAGTAATGACCGCATCTATCTTCGTGCGGTAGAGCCGGAAGATATGGATGTGATGTATGAGATGGAGAATGACCCTTCCATGTGGGATATCAGTAATTTTACCGTTCCTTATTCACGCTACGTGCTCCGGCAATATATAGAGGGTTCCCAGTGTGATGTGTTTGCCGACAAGCAGTTGCGCCTGATGATAATGAGTAAGTCCGATCATCGGATATTGGGGACGATTGATATCACGGATTTTGTTCCTCTCCACTCTCGTGGTGAGGTCGGCATAGCCGTTCATAAAGACTATCGCCGGCAAGGTTACGCATCGGACGCTTTGCAGTTGCTGTGCGAGTATGCTTTCGATTTCTTGTCGCTGACTCAACTTTATGCCCATGTGGCTACGGACAATGAAGTCTGTATGAAACTGTTTACTTCCTGCGGTTTCGTCCAATGCGGACTGTTGAAGGATTGGTTACAGGTCGGTGGATGTTACAAAGATGCTGCTATCTTCCAGTATCTGAATCCGAAGAGACATTAATTGAAAGTCGGCACTTGCGGAAAGCGTGACCAGGTTTCATACTTGCTGCCTAGTTTCTCCAAGGCTTGTTTCCACATATCCTTGGTGTCTCCGTTCATCAGATAGGCATTCTCTTCTTTGGAGACGAGCCATGTGTTCTCTTTGAGTTCGGTGCTCAGTTGTTCGCTTTCCCAGCCGGAGTATCCCAGGAAGAAGCGGATGTAGCGGTCTACTTTGTTTCCTTGCAGTATGTATTTCTTTATCTCATCAAAGTCACCGTTCAGATACAGTCCTTTGCTGATAGGTATGGCACCCGGAATGTCTGCCAGTGTATGAAGGTAGAACAGGGTATCTGTAGCGATAGGTCCGCCTTTGTATAAAGGTATATTTTCGATATACTTGAATTCTTTGATAATGTCGTTGACAAATATCGGCAGTTGTTTGTTGATAATCAGCCCCATGCTGCCTTCTTCGGTATGGTCGATCAACAGAACTACAGATCTGCCGAATGTGGCATCACGAAGGAAAGGTTCGGAGATGAGAATCTTTCCTCGTGATGGCAATACATTATTCGATTGAATTTTAAATATGTCAGAGTCTATATTCATGCCATCAGATTGATATTCGTGCCACTAATATAAGAAAAGAAATGGAATAATAGCCATACTTTCCCATTTTTTTTTGTTTTAAGAGCAGCTTTTATGAATATTCGCATCTGACATGAACATCAGTTCCGGCATAAATACGCTATTTGGCTGTCAGGCAATCGGGTGATGTTCGGCAAACAGCTTCATTCTTTCGTCGAGCTGTGCGTACTGGTGGTCTTTAATAAAAGAGGTACACGCGCGTAATCCTTCCTGGTGGCTTCCGGTGGTGACCAGTGAAATGGCGCTCACTCCATAGTACATCAGTTCTTTGGCAAGTTCGCCGCTTGTCATTCCCGGATAGCCGATGGTGAAGTAAAATCCGTCGGCAATCGGATCGCCCAAGTCATTGTCATATACCAGATAGAATCCGTGACGGAGGAAAATCTCTTTTAACTTCTGCGCTCTGTCACCATATACCTTCACTTCGCTGAGGAAGTTGTATTGACCTTCATTGGCAGCTTTCAGCATGGCAGCCATCGCATACTGTGCGGAGTGGCTTGTGCCGGAAGACAGTGCATAGAGTACGCGGTGGATGAAGACCGTGCCGAATGTTCCCCCGCCATAACGCTTCGTCAGTCCGGGATAGCTGCGGTGATACAACTTATCGGAAATGCAGCTCACGCCGATACGTTGTCCGGCATAGCTGAAGGCTTTGGAACCGGAAATCAGCAACACATAATTATCTGTGTAGTGAGCTACCGAAGGCTGGAACGGAGCTTGATAAGGAGTGCTCAGATCCTGACGGAAATCCATTGCAAAGTATGCCAGGTCTTCCAGTACGATTACGTCATATTGGGTGGCAAGTTCGCCGATGATGCGCAACTCTTCGTCTTTCAGGCAAATCCAGCTCGGGTTATTGGGGTTTGAGTAGATAATAGCCGATATATTTCCTTTTCTCAGATAGCTTTCCAGCTTTTCTTTCAGCTTGTCACCGCGGTAGTCGTAGACATCAAATGTCTCATACTTTTGTCCCATCACTACCAACTGCTGTTTCTGTACGGGAAATCCCGGATCGATAAACAGGATCGTGTCTTTCTTTTCATCGCACTGGCTGCAAGTAAGGAACGAAGCGAATGTTCCCTGCATAGAGCCGGTAACGGGTACGCATCCCTCCGGGCTTAAATCTACATTGATGAATGCTTTGATAAAGTCGGACGCTTCTTTTTTGAGTTCCGGCAATCCGTTGATATCGGGATACAGGCTGGCAATTCCGTTTTGCAGCGCTTCGATTTCCGCTTTTACTCCTACGGCAGAGGCCGGAAGTCCCGGAACACCCATTTCCATCTTGATAAATTCAACGCCTGATACTGCTTCCGCCTTTGAAGCTATCGCTTTCACTTCACGGATAGTAGCCTTCGAAAAGTCGACAATTTGAAACTCATTAATCGTTTCGTCAATCACATTTCGTTCGATTGGTGTATTTTTCATTCTATTTTCTATTTATAGTAATGCTTGCAAATGTACATGATAATTCTTAATAAACACACTTTTTCAGAAAAAAGATACTCTTGCTATTGTAGGTTTCAAAAAAATGTCTACCTTTGCATCCGCAATCGAGAGAGATGCGAATTAAAAAGGAAATTTTGGTGCGTTAGTTCAGTTGGTTAGAATACATGCCTGTCACGCATGGGGTCACGGGTTCGAGTCCCGTACGCACCGCTTCTTTTGATTTTTATAATTAGGAAAAGCTCTGGTTCTTAACGGGATCGGAGCTTTTCTTATTAATCTTACTGAGTGAAAAAGCAATTGATTGGGAATATGAATATTGAGACATGCAGAATTAACTCTGCTGAAATTTAATAATTTAGCCAAAGTTTTAAAGGAGCTATTTTGTCACGGCTGACAATTATCTTATCTTTAAAAGGCGGCTTTACATGTAAGATTGCTTTTCCCAGAAAATATGACTCAACCTTTACGATGGCATTGATGCTAACTACTGTTTGCCGATTGCTTCGGAAAAAAACATCCGGATCGAGTTGTTCCATAAGCTTGTCCAAAGAAAGGTCAATGATAAATTCTCTATTTTGCTTGGTTACGGCAAAGGTTATTTTATTTTCTGAATAAAAATAAGCAATGTCTTCCACTTGTAAGGTAAAAAGTTTGTCATCGCCTGAGATTAGGAAACGGGTACGGTATTTCTTTCCCGGTTGGGTGATGTTTTGTAAAATTTCCATTAAGTCAATTGGCTTTTGCCCCTGATTCAGGTATTTGGTAGTCAGATGTTCGAACTTTACAATTGCTTCTTCCAGTCGGATGTTATCAATCGGCTTAAGTAAATAATCGATACTGTTGACTGTAAATGCCCGAATGGCATATTCATCATACGCAGTGGTGAAAATGATAGTACTTTCTGGTTGTGCCTGTTCGATGAATGTGAATGAAATGCCGTCTGTCAATTGTATGTCGAGAAAAACAAGATCCGGATGGGGATTTTCCGCAAACCATTCTACACTCTTCTTTACACTACCGGGTAATACTGTAATTTGCCATTCGGGGCGTAACTCATTTAATGTATTGTTTAACCGACGGGCGGCCGGAATTTCGTCTTCAATAATGACTGCTGTAATTTTATTCATTCAGTACTGGGATTTTAACGGTAAAATAATTCGTATTGTTTTCTATGGTAATATCCTGATTGCATATCAGGAGGTAACGGGCTGAAAGATTCTTTAATCCCATGCCGGTGCTGACCACATTGGGCTTTATCCTGATTTTGTTGGTTACCAATATTCTTCCATTCTCAGAATCATAATCGATCAAAATATTCATTGGCATATCCATATTAATTATATTATGCTTAATGACATTTTCTACCAATAGCTGCAGGGTTAATGAGGGGAGTTTCAAATCATAATTATCAGCTTCTATTCTATTCTCTATCCGGATGCAGTCTCCTAAACGGACTTTATGAAGAAAAATATAAGAGTCGATGAAAGAGAGTTCGGATTCTATAGTAACCAGACGCTGTTGCTGGCTTTGTAATATATATCGGTATACATCAGACAAACGTTGGGTAAATAGAATTGCGTTTTTGGGAGCATACTCTATTTCGGATATAAGTGTATTGAGACTGTTGAAGAGAAAATGAGGATTCAGCTGATTTTGCAAAGCTGCATACTGTGCCTTAATGGAATTCTCTTCGACTTGTTCCGTTCTTTCGTGCAGAAGAACTAGCTGCCTGTAAAAATTGATAGTCAAAGTAAGGTTGGTTATTACCATTTCTACCAGCCAGACTAAGGCTATCATTCTCAGCCCGGACCCTTTCAGAGTAAATGGTGCAGGAACCTCAAATATGGCTTTGACTATTGACAAGACCAGATAATTCATTAAAAACAGAATAATTGCCGTCAGAATGCAATCGATAATCAATCGCTCTTTTCGTTTGACCAGAAACTGAAAGCTTCGCTTTTGCCAGTTGTGGATCATTAATACTCCGAAACCGACTAAATTAAAGGCGGCAAGTATCAGGATAAATGACTTGAAAGAAATCAGTACTTCCAGATGTTGCGGGGTGAAGTCGGAATAAAGCAAGAGAAACAGATATGAGAAAAATGCCAATCCTGAGAATAGCAAACCAATAAACAGATAATTGAACTTTTGCCGCATATTGAACGTAGACTTTATATATTACAAATTTAACAAAAAAACAAGAGGTCGCCAAAAGTAACTATAACATTTTGTACTTCCTCTTGTCTTTTTGAGAGAATCTAGATCATGTCAGAAACAAACACCTAAGCGGAATCCAATATTATTATTTCCATCCTGACAACCGGTCAGCAACTCGCTTTTGTTGGTGGCATAACTATAATATGCAGCCAGATGGAAACCAAATCGGCTTTGGGAAAACGGATAAATGTTCACTCCAATTTCTGGAGAGACATAGAACCCCCAGGGTTTATCTGTCAGACTTATAGTATTCAGATATGTTGTATTTTGGGCATACATGGTTCCTATCTTGGTGCCAACATAAGGTTTCAGGCATCCATTGCTGATAAATCGGTATGAAGCGGCAAGCCCGAATGGTAGCTGGAAAGCCGACTCTTGTCGGTCAGTAGTCAACGAAGCAGTACCTTCAGTTATGGTTTGACGCGGAACATATTTATGATTTGTATGGAAATCAAGGAAAGCCCCCAGACTCCAGTGTGGAGTAAGGAAATAACCTCCTTCCAGATTCATACCCCAACCACTGATTTTATCGGCAAAATTCGTATTGAGAGGAGCATTCATCTGCCAGTCTACATTAAAATGCAATCTATCGCTGATATCCTGTGCATAACTACTGAAATAAAACAGGCCCGATATCATGAATGCCAGAATATACTTTTTCTTCGGAATAAATTTTATTGTTTTCATAATTTTGCTTTTTAGGATTTCTTGATATAAGGAGATTGGTCAAACGCTTGATTGACCGCATCCAACGTTAGTTGCATGTTATATTTGGAATTCTCAAATAATAGTCCGGTTGCGTATGAATGCCAGATTACCGGTAACTTTACTTTCTGACTTGTATCCTCGGGATGGTCTGTCAAATTTACCATTTCCATTATCAATGTTCCTGTATTATAACTATAAGTTACAGGATACGGATAATACCAGTCGTTCCAATATGGTCCCCAATAACCGGGTCCCCACCAGCCGTTATACCATCCGCCTCCATACCATCCGCCGGTTCCTATTATTTGGGTTGTTTGGCGCGTGAAAGAGAGCTGTAACCCAATGTTAGCATTCTTAATCACTTTAACCCTTGTATAACCACGGGTATCCATCTCATCAGCAACCTGCTTAATAATTTCTTGTGCATTCTCATCCTTCCAAAACTCCGCCTTCATTCCCTGTCCTATCAGTAGAATACTATCGGGCAAACAATAAGTTTTGAAATCATTGAAATTAGTTTTGCTGTCATAATTGGTGTAAACTGTGAAATTATTGTCAAGCTTACTTAAATCCGGATCTTTTTCACACGAAGTGGCAAGTACTGCCATTAATCCTATAAACAGATACTTTTTCATATTCTTTCTTTTAAGTGTTAAACCATAGTTGTTTTTAATTTAATGCCTATAGTCAGCTAAAATATTTTAACTTGTTTATTTACTAAACACACATTTTCTACCTTAGAGTGAATTGCCTTTGAATACATTGGCCTTAGCCATTGGGAGTAAACTTCCTGTTAATGAAAAGTTGTTTGAATTGAAGTTCGGACTTATGTCTACCGATGCGTTATTACTTCCTTTATTCAAGCGGATGTTCACCTGTGCTGATATTCCGACTCCCATTACGTTCATCGAAACGGATATATTACCTTTTTTGTCGGTAGTCTGCTTATATCTGGATATATTCCCGTTGACAGTAATGCCGCCTAGACCGTTGGGACCGCTGATCGGAATATTGAAGGCTACCTGAACCACAGCTTTATTACCTTTTACCGCTACAAAATTTGTGTTGGGAGAAACGAAAGCTGTGGTACCATATTTAAACATAACATGATCTGCTTCCAAAATGAAGTTTTTCATTTCTATAGCTTGTTTAGCTTCATCGAAAAACATTTGGTCGAGTAATTCTTGTTCAGCTTTTTTTTGTTTGCGGGATTCTTCTTTGACAGTTTGTGCCTGAATGTTTCCCATGCTAATGAATAATAGCAACATTGATAAGATTGATAACTTTTTCATAATTGTACTTTTTGAGTTATACTTTTTCTTTTCTTTGGTTCAAAGATAGTGCGCCGATTTTATTTTCTTCCGGTTTTTTTTACTGAATCGTAAACGGCAATTTCCCAACTGTAGATATGGTGTGCTGAGTCGTGAAAAGTCTGTTTCTGGATACCATTCAGCAGATAATTGATGCTATTCAGGTTTGCCGTTTCGTTAGTTGGATACATACGTACTGCTATATCGTTGAGATCTGTATTGAGGTCGGTACAAGTGATGTAACGAAATTTTCTTGATAGAATCGTGAAGAGAATTACCGATCTGTTACGGCTATACCCAATTGAAAAAAATAGTCTTTGTTTCCGTTTCCGGAAGCAAAAAGGGATTGTTTTTTATAAGTATAATGGAAATAGGTATAATAAAAAGTTTCATGTGGAAAATAATGAAGAGACTTTACTGGAAAGGGAAAGAAGGATTGAGAAAATATTGCAGGGACAAGGAAGAAACCATATTGCTTTGTATAAAGTAATCGGCTGTCGGAACATAAAAATACGATTGGATTAATGCACTCATCAGATGGTGGGAGAATTGGAAATAATTATGAAACAAGAGGGGGAATTGCTAAAAAATAAATTTTTTACGCATGCTTTGTGCTGAAACGAGGAAATTTTACCTATTTTTGTCTGTCTATTTTTGAATGCTATGATACAGGTAATACAATTAAAAGGAAAAGACAAACATTTATATCAGCTTTTGGCGCCTCTAGTAATGGATCCGGATGTAATACGTGCAAATAATAACTATCCGTTCAAGACAAGCGAAGATTTTGTTTGGTACATTGCGATTGATAACAGAGATGTGATAGGCTTTATTCCGGTTGAACAGAAAAGCGGGAAAAAGGCTGTCATTAATAATTATTATGTAGCTGCGGTGGACGAGAAACGAAAAGAGATCTTGTCGCTTCTGCTATCTTCTGTAGTCACGGCATTTATACCTGCGGGTTGGACGCTTAACTCTGTCACGCTGATACAAGATCAGGAAACTTTTGAGAAATTCGAGTTTGCATCTATGGACAAGAAGTGGACACGCTATGTAAAAATGAACAGATGAATTATGGGAAAAAAAACAATCACAGGAACAAAAAATGTATATGAATTAGCACAAGAGCGACTGAAAGTAATATTTAACGAGTTTGATAATATTTATGTATCTTTCTCGGGAGGAAAGGATAGTGGGGTTCTGCTGAATATGTGTATCGACTACATCAGGCGGAATAATCTGAAAATACGTTTGGGAGTGTTTCACATGGACTATGAGATTCAATACAAGATGACCATCGACTATGTGGACAGGATACTGGAGGCGAACAAGGACATCCTGGATGTATACCGTGTGTGCGTGCCTTTCCGGGTATCTACGTGTACATCTATGTACCAGTCCTTCTGGCGGCCCTGGGAGGATAACAAGAAAGATATCTGGGTACGCTCCATGCCTAAGAAGGCCATGAAGAAGGAGGATTTTCCTTTTTACAATACGACCATGTGGGATTATGAATTTCAGATGCGTTTTGCGCAGTGGCTCCATCAGAAAAAGGATGCGGTACGCACCTGCTGTCTGATCGGTATCCGTACGCAGGAAAGTTTTAACCGCTGGCGATGTATCTATATGAGCCGCAAATTCCAGATGTATCATAAGTATAGATGGACTTCAAAGGTCGGAAATGACATCTATAATGCCTATCCCATCTTCGACTGGAAGACGACGGATGTGTGGACGGCAAACGGAAAATTCCAGTGGGACTATAATGTACTGTATGACCTGTATTATCGTGCCGGAGTCAATCTGGAACGTCAACGGGTAGCAAGCCCGTTCATCAATGAAGCGCAGGAGAGTCTGGCGCTCTACCGGGTGCTTGACCCTAACACCTGGGGGAAGATGATAGGACGGGTGAATGGCGTGAACTTCACCGGTATGTATGGAGGCACGCACGCTATGGGATGGCAGATGGTGAAACTTCCGGAAGGGTACACCTGGAGGGAGTTTATGTACTTCCTGCTCTCTACCTTGCCGGAACGGGCCCGAAAGGGGTATCTGCGTAAACTGTCTGTCAGTGTACATTTTTGGCGAACCAAAGGAGGCTGTCTGAGTGATTCCACCATTCAGAAACTGATTGATGCCAAAGTGCCGATTATCGTGATGGACAATAGCAACTATAAGACATACAAGAAGCCGGTGCGCATGGAATATCAGGATGATATCGATATTCCGGAATTTAGGGAAATACCGACTTACAAGCGTATGTGTATCTGTATCCTCAAGAATGACCATGCCTGCAAATACATGGGATTCTCGCCGACCAAAGAGGAGATGAGTAAGAGAAGTCAAGTTATGGAACAATATAGAATCATAGTATCATGAGTGTAGATAAAAGTCCGGTCTACGAGGTGAAAGCAGTGCCCGTAGAAAAAGTATTAGCGAACGATTATAACCCGAATGTCGTAGCTCCTCCCGAAATGAAGTTACTGGAGCTTTCGATCTGGGAAGACGGTTTTACAATGCCTTGTGTATGTTATTACAATAAAGAGGAAGATAATTATATCCTCGTAGATGGTTATCACCGATATACGGTATTGAAGACATCGAAACGGATTTATAAGCGTGAGAACGGATTGCTTCCGATTGTGGTGATCGATAAGGATTTGTCCAATCGTATGAGCTCTACCATCCGGCACAACCGTGCCCGTGGGATGCATAATATTGAGCTGATGTGTAACATTGTAGCAGAATTGGACAGAGCCGGCATGTCCGACCAGTGGATTATGAAAAATATCGGAATGGATCGGGATGAACTGCTGCGTTTGAAGCAGATTTCGGGACTGGCGGATTTGTTTGCCAACCGGGAGTTCAGTATCCCGGATGAGGTGGCACCTACGGAGACAGAACGTAAAACACTCTGATTTTTCACCTGTATCATAGTATATAACATAGCCCTCGGATGAGATTATCCGGGGGCTTGTTTTATTATGGAATTTATTTATATTAATTCACACTAAAAGTTTCGAATGCTGAAACTTTTGTCTTTTTTTTATTCTAATAGTGCAAAATGCCTGTTTTACTACTCCTTATTTTTAGATTTCGCAATATTCCATTCGGACGACCTCTTTATTAGCCATATAAGATAACTTTCATTGTCTGTATGAGAAATGAATGAAATTCGCAGAGTCATGCAATATCCCGACATTTGCATTATGAGATTTTGACTGATTACAGATTAAGGCTTGACTGAGTACCAATGTCAGGTAAATACGAATGTTTAATGAGATTAGAGGGATTTAAAGTGAATATTGGGTTGTTCAACCTTTTATTATTAGTAGCTATATTATCTTGTATGGATGATACTTTCACTAATAATACTACTGCCAAAGGGACATTTATTTCGATCAGAGGAATAGGTGTTCAGAGCAGTACACATCTAGTCAATCCGGAAACGTATGATTTTGTATTTTTTGCCAATGAACCGTATAATATTCCCGTAATAAACCAATTGAATTATATTACTGCTTATGATAATCTGAATGATATTGTGTATTCAGAACGCTATTCCTTGTCCGAACAATTAATTCCGATGATACAGGAGGTTAATTATCAATACGTTGCGTGAAAAGATGAAGAAAATGATGAAATATATAATGAAGATATTTGGTCTGGTGATCATCTTACTGATATCCGCCTGTGAGCATGAAACATTGTTGACGGGAGAGCCGGATGATCCGGGAGATATTTCGGAAGACAAGGTGCGGCTTGAGATTTTTGCACGGGCGAATTCATACCGCCTGCCTTCGACCAGGGCACTAGGGGATGAAAATACGGTCGAAATGACTCCCTGGGTACTCGTGTTCAGAGGGAGTGGCACAGGGGCTATTTTTGTAGAAGCTGTGCAGGCCTTCGAGTTTGCAGGAAAGCGATATGTCCTTTTAACTAAGCGGACTGATGGAAGTAAGTACCAGTTGCTGATATTAGCTAATCCGATGGCTCAGTTTTATTACGGAAATGCTTCTACGGGATATGTTTTCAATGAGTCACAACTTACTGAGAAGTTGATTGAGGGAACAACTACCCTGGCTACTGCATGTACGAACTTGCTGACGGAGCCGGCAAGTACTTCTCCTGCCCGCATCCCGTTCAGCGGTGTGGGTGAGACGATACCGATGAGTTATTTGCTGGAAGTAGATAAGGTGGATAATACAACGAAGATAGAAAAGAGTGACGGGAGTTCGTTGATGCTTCTTCGGGCGGTTGCCAAAATCGTGGTTGTTAATGAAGCATCGAACTTTGAACTGGAAGGAGTGTCTGCTGTGGCAAACGTTCCGCGACAGGGGCAGTTGCATAACCTTATCCCTGCTTCTATTATGGGCAATGCTGGTAATTTGACGAATTATCAATACGATGCTTCATGCTCGTTGCCTTTGGTGTCAGCAGAAACGATAACCAATAAACAAAGTACCGAAAACAGTCCTATTTATATCTATGAAACCAATACCCAGACTTATAGTACATATCTGATCATTCAGGGAATTTATGAAACCAAAAGCTATTATTACAAAATGGCGATAGTAGATAAGGATCTGAACTATATGAATATATATCGGAATCATGCGTATACTTTTACAATAAAGAAAGTGCATGGACGGGGGTATGATACCGTAGCGGATGCAAAGCTTTCTAAACCGTCGAATACGGATCTGGATTTTGAAATTACAGTGGACGACAGTAATTCTTATGAGATTATAGCTAACAATGATTATTATCTGGGTGTGAGTAATTCTGTCTTTATAGCTTATTCTCCGGATGATGCGAGTACTTATGAGGCTTTTAAAGTGATAACGGATTGTGAAAAGGCTTTTCCGGATGCGCGTACAATAACCGACAATATGGCCGAAGCTGATAATTCGTTTGCGCTAAGCAGTCCCGCTGACGGAAAATTGCCTATAGTAGCAAGCACTTCTCCACGTGTCACTCCGGTCAGTGTATTGATACAAAGCTGGCTGATGTATAGTGAAGTGGGGCAGAGTTTTGAGGGAAGAGATAAAGTGAATGCATATATAACATTAAAACTTGGAAATTTGGAAAAACAGGTTCATATCAGACGAAGAGCGGCTATTGATGCCGGCGGTACCATACTTAAATACATGCCTGCCAATAGTTATCCGTTTCCGACGACTGGTGAGGTGGATTATCATTGCCTTACCGGGGAGGTGGAAGATGGTACTGACAATCCTAAGGAATGGATAAAATTACTGCCATCTTCGATGGTGGACAGAAATGATACGGATAAAATCATAGTGGAAGACGGGCATATCTATATTAAAATAATGCCTAATACGGCTTCAACAACGAGAAACGGTATCGTGTATCTGACAACAATTATGCCCGGTAGTTTATATACAGGTGAAAGTACGGTGAAGCGTATCAAAATTGATATCACTCAAAAGGGTAATTAATAAACGTAAGATAAATGAAGAAAGTTAGTATACTCATAGTATTGGTGCTCGGATGTTTTATCGAGAGTAAAGCTCAGAAAGTTGCGCTTAAAAGCAACCTTCTATATGACGCTACGACTACCATGAATCTCGGGCTGGAATTCGGACTGGCACGTAAGTGGACGCTGGACGTTCCGGTGAACTATAATCCCTGGAAGCCGGACAACGGAAGACGTCTGCGCCATTGGGGAATACAGCCGGAAGTCCGCTACTGGTTTTGTGAGAAGTTCAGACGTACGTTCATCGGAGTGCATGGACATTATGCGGACTTCAATGTCGGTGGGTTCCCGGACTGGTCGTTTATTAGTGAGAATATGCAGAACAGCCGCTATCAGGGATATCTGTATGGCGGGGGTGTTTCCGTCGGTCATTCATGGATTCTGAAGAAACGCTGGAGCATCGAAGCATCGGTAGGAGTGGGGTATGCACATATTGTATATGACAAATATCCGTGCAGGGCGTGTGGTACCAAACTGAAAGACAGTAGTAAAAACTATTTCGGTCCCACCAAAGCGAGTGTGTCACTTATTTACGTAATTAAATAAAGTAGAATAGAATGATGAACAGAAGTATACAATTCATCGTGTGTGTATTGGCTATCTTATGTCAGAATATAAATTCGGCAGTTGCCCAGACACGCTCTTATGACGGGGTTATCTCTGTAGTACCGGTACAGTTGGAACAGCGCGGTAAATCGGTTTATATAAATATTGACTTCGTTCTGGAGGATGTAAAGGTCAAATCGGCACACGGAGTGGATTTTATTCCGCAACTGGTTGCTCCTGCATATACTTACAATCTTCCGAAAGTATCCATCAAGGGACATAATGAATACCTGGCGTATGAACGCTGGCTTTCATTGATGAGTGCGAAGGAGAAGGATAGCTACGAAAAACCTTATGTGGTGGAAACAGGGTAGCAAGAAAAGAAATGATACGATTCGATACAGATATATATTGCCTTACGAATCGTGGATGGACGATGCCCGGGTGGACGTACAGCGCGACGAATGCGGCTGCGGCGAAATTCAGCTGATGGATGTGGAACCACTTGGGGATATTGAACTGGAACGTATATTAGTACCTTACGTGGTAACACCTTTCTTTGCCTATTTGCAGCCTAAAGCGGAAGAAGTGAAGAGCCGTGATATACAGGCGGAATGTTTCCTTGACTTCGAGGTGAACAAGATTAATATTCGTCCGGAATATATGAATAACCCGAAGGAGCTGGCTAAGATCCGTGCGATGATTGATGAATTGAAGTCTGATCCTAGTATCAAGGTAAACAAATTGGATATTGTAGGCTATGCTTCACCTGAAGGATCATTGGCAAATAACAAACGTCTGTCCGAAGGACGTGCGATGGCGCTACGTGATTATCTGGCATCCAGATACGATTTCTCGAGAAATCAGTATTATATCATCTTTGGTGGTGAAAACTGGGATGGACTGGTGAAGGCGCTGGATACGATTGATTTTGAATATAAAGATGAAGCGCTGAATATTATCAATGATATCCCTGTTGAAAAAGGTAGGGAAGCTAAGTTGATGCAGCTTCGTGGCGGAGTACCTTATCGATATATGTTGAAATATATATTCCCAAGTCTTCGTGTGGCTATTTGTAAGGTGAATTATGAGATTAAGAACTTTAATCTGGACGAAGCGAAAGAGATCATAAAGACACGTCCTCAGAATCTGAGCCTGAATGAAATGTTTATGGTTGCCAACAGCTATCCGAAGGGTTCTCAGGAATTCATCGATGTGTTCGAGACTGCGGTCCGAATGTATCCGAAGGATGAGATCGCCAGTATTAATGCTGCCGCTGCTGCTCTTTCGCGTAATGACTTGGTATCTGCGGAACGCTATCTGAATATGGTAAATGTCAATAAGCAGCTGCCTGAGTATAGCAATGCTATGGGTGTATTAATGTTATTAAAAGGAGAGTATGAACATGCGGAAGAATATTTGAAAGCCGCAGCCAAATCGGGTCTGCAAGCTGCCGGACAGAATTTGGAGGAACTGGCTAAGAAAAAAACGAATGCAGCTGAAATAGAAAAAATAGAAAATAGGGATAAATAAACTAGTTACAAACGCTTTTATTAATTTGTAAAAACAATGAAGAAAAAGAATTTTTTTATGTTAGCGCTTGCTGCTGTGGCTTTTGCTGCTTGTAGTAACGAAGATTTAGTGCCGACTGGGAATCCAGGTGATGATAATCAATTGGTGACAGACCCGACAGGAGACGCATGGGTGGCATTAGCTGTAAAGACTCCGGTACAAACTCGTGGATTGCATAACCCGAATCAGGAAGCTGCAACAGAGGACGAATCAAAAATCACTACAGTGCGTGCCATATTCTTTACGGCAAATGCGAATGAGGATGCTGCAACTGTAACTGCTGACTTGACATTGGATAATGACGAAGCTGGTCTTGATGCCAATGGTATTCCTAGTGGGGCTGCAGGTAAGGCTTTTAAAGTCCCTGCAACTTCTAAACGAATATTGATTATTGCGAATCCATCTCCTAAATTTGAAGCAAAGACTGCTAGTGAGACAGATCAAAAATGGCCTGTTGGAACGACTTATGCAACAGTAAATGCAGCTCTTGACGATACTTCGGCTTCTATGACAACTGCTGGTAAATTTATGATGTCTAACGCTAAGGGTTCGTTGGAACCTTCAGATGAAAATGAAGCTTCAGGGACATTTGGTGCTCCTGTCGATTTGGCTCTTTATGCAACTGAGACAGCAGCTACTAATAATCCAATATCTATCAGAATTGACCGTGTTGTATCAAAAGTTCGTGTATATGTTACTGCTGATTCTGATGCAAAGGCAACTATTTCGGATGCGGGATGGGTGTTGAATGCTACTAACAAGACATTCTTCCCTGTATCTAAGAGAACGTTGACTTGGAATGAGACTCCTGCTAATAAACCTTTAGGTGCTCGTGGTACATGTATTACTCCGTTTGACCAGTATAAGATCGGTTCATACAGAGTTGACCCTAACTATAGTACTCAAGCTTTGGCTAACTATAATGCTTATACCAGTACTTCAGCTCCTTCAATTTGGAATGATCCTACAACTACGGTGAATAAAGTTGCTGAATATTGTCTTGAAAATACGCAGACTGCAACTCATAATGTACATGCTTATACTACACATGTACTGTTGAAGGCTAAATTCATTCCGTCTGAATATGGCAGACCTGCGCCAAATGATGGTACTCCATCTACAGCTCAGGAAACAGATCCGAAACTTGTCGGTGACTGGATGTTAATCAATGGTGGCTTCTATACTTTTGCTACATTAATGGAGTGGATTGAGGCAGAATTGAAAGCTAAATATGCTGATAAAGAGCCTACTACCTTCCCGACTGCTCGTACTACTGCGTATAATAGATATTTAGCTGCTGTTGGTGTAGGTGAAATTAGCCTTCCTGCTACAGCTGATGCTACAGCTATTACCAGTCTTGTTGACGATTTTAAAGCAACAAAAGCTAATGTAGGAAATGTTGCAGCTAAAGACAGAGCTATAACTGTAACAGGTCTTACTTATTATGTAGGTGCTGTAAGTTACTACAAAATTATGATCAAACATGATGATACCAGTGCTGTAACAAATGAATTAGGTGAATTTGGAGTTGTTCGTAACTCTGTTTACGATATCAATGTTAAGAAGTTTAACAATCCAGGATATCCGGCTATTCCGGATCCGGACGAAGGAACGCCGGATGAGAGTGACGAAGGCTGGTTGTCTATTGAAATTATACCTAATCCTTGGACTTGGTATACTCAAGAGGAAATTATGTAATTCGGAATTAGTAATAGAAATAGATTTTTCAAATAAAAGTTGTGGGAGAAACTCTCCCACAACTTTACTCCCAATATTTTCAAAGTTGCCGAAAACTTTTTAAAATTTCGGGATATTACTTTTGATGGAATCAATAAAGTATTCTATCCTCTGAATTAGGAAATAACGAGAAAAGAGATTATTTCTTTTCCTCTATATATAATTGAAAAAAAGGAAAATATGAATCTAAAAAGCCTTATATGTTACGTTGCCTTAGGTATTCTGTTGATGAGTTCCGGGATAGTAGCTTCATGCGACAGCTTTAATGAAGACCTGCCGGAATGCCGCTTGTCAGTGAAGTTCAAGTATGACTATAACATGGAGTTTGCGGATGCGTTTCATGCTCAGGTAGATAAAGTAGAACTTTATGTATTTGATAAGAATGGGAAATATCTGTTTAAACAAGCTGAAGAGGGAAGTGCATTGTCTACCGGCAATTATCTGATGGAAGTTGAACTTCCTGTCGGACAATATCAGTTTATGGCATGGGCCGGTGCACGTGATTCATATGATATCACTTCATTGACACCTGGTGTCTCTACTCTTACGGATTTAAAATTGAAACTAAAACGTGAAGCCTCTCTCATCATCAATAAAAGGATGGAAACGCTCTGGTATGGTGAAGTCATCAATGTCAACTTCGATGGGACCGTCCACCAGACTGAGACGATAAATCTGATCAGAGATACAAAAATCGTACGATTTGGCTTCCAGTCTTATACAGGCAGCTGGACACTGGATATGAATGACTATGACTATGAGATTATAGAATCCAATGGACATCTGGGACATGATAATTCATTACTGGATGATGATGTGTTGAGTTTCCGACCTTACTATATGGAACAGAAGGATCCTGCGACTGCCTATGTAGACATGAATACAATGAGGCTGATGGAAGACCGGAAAACTCGTTTGGTGCTTACTGAAAAAGCATCCGGAAAGAGAGTGTTCGATATAAATCTGATTGATTATCTTGCTATGACCAATGCGGAGGGTAAAAATCTGAGCACACAAGAATATCTGGATCGACAGAGCAACTATCATATAATCTTTTTCTTGTCTGAATCATGGCTTGCTGTACAGATTGTTGTCAATGGATGGGTGCATCGCATTCAGGAAGAGAATCAATAGAATGATCTAAGAATAGTGGGGAACTATTATTAGTGGGACAGGATAAATAGTAATATCCTGAAGGGAGAACAGCCCGGGTCGATAATGATCCGGGCTGTTTGTACTTTAGAGAGTATCGATCACTGTACGTTGCTTTTGCAGGAACTCGATACGCTGGGCTTCTCCACTTTCTGAAATTAGTGTGGAATGTCGTTTCAATGATTGAATCCAGTTCCGCTGTATCTGACAGATTTGCGGACTTTGCGAATCCATCGAATTGATGGAATACACCCGGAGCAAACTGACTTGGTAGTCTTGTTTCTCTATGTAGGTGTAAGTCGCTTCGAAATCAATGTTTGAGAGATAGAAAGAGACTTTTCGCCCCTCACTGAATTCTCCCTTAACAGATAGTGTCTCCATGACTGAAAGCAATTGGTAGAGTTCATCTTTCAGGTGTGCCACGTCGTCTTCCGTAATCAGATTCAGACTTGCGAAATACTTGATCTCTTTGACAAAGGAAAGAAAGATGTTGCTATCCCAGATAAAATAGGTCTTCCGACATTGCTTTACACTTTCACTCAGCTTATTATGCGCTTTCACGATTCTGTCTTCTACCTGCATCTCTGCCAGTGAGTTCGGTGTTTTCATTTGCCCGTTCTGATAAATCCATCGGCAAAGGCGGAACTTAGACATGTATTCGTAAGATGAATAAAGAGTGAAGGGAAGAAGGTTGGAAGCTGTATATACTTCCGTCGTATCGTCTCCTTTCACATAATCGAATATCTGCTGATAACGGCTGATAATCTCATAATAACTTTCTAAAGTGTTGGGCGAATGCAGCAGGTTCATATCAAAAGTAACTCTATTGGAAAGGTGGTTACCTATAATCTGATCAATAGAAATCCCCAGTTTTTTAGACAGAAGGGCTACTTCGTCGATAGTAAAAGCTACTTCACCCCGTAGTCTGCGATAGACGGCTTCTTTACCCATATACAAAATGTCTGCCAGAGAATTGGCAAGATTTTGTCCTTTGGGGATCCGTTCTTTCATTGCAGTAATCAACTCGTTTACAATACCATTTTTCATTGTTTGTTCTCTTTTATATACGTTAATACTTTATGTGATACATTCTATGCAAAATTACGGCATGTAAACGAGAGTTTTGTGTGGGAAAACAGTTCTGAAGAGTAAGAGCTTTTTCTCATTTGATAGAATAGAGATAGAAAAAGAACGTATAATGGAAAAAAGTAGGCAATAAGCTTGTCTACTTTCATGATTTGGAATTATAAAATTCAGTTAGTTTCGATTATCGAAATTAGGAAGAACTCTATAGAGCATCAATGATTTCGCGCTGTTGATTAAAGAATTGGATGCGTTGCATCTCACCACTTTCTGAGATGAGTGTAGAGAATTTCTTTAATGACTGAATCCATTCTTTCAGACTTTGAAACATCTGAACGTCCTGTGTAGTGAGTGAATTAATGGAATAAACACGTATCAGACTAAGTTGTAGTGTACTTGTCTCGAGATAACTGTAAGTCGCCTCGAAGTTGATTTGTGACACATAAATATGCACATCATTACCAAAGTCTGTCTTTCCTTTTATAGCAAGCCTTTCCAACTCATCTGTAAGTATCAGCAATTCTTCTTTCAGATTTTGCTTCATTTCGTCTGAAATGAGATGTATGTCGGAAAAATACTGTATATCATTGATAAGATGAAGAAAAACCATGCTGTCCCAAATGTAATCGGTAGAATGAATATGATGCGAAAGTTTCGCAAAATCTTGCTGGACATTGATTATCTTTTGAGGAATCTCCAGTTCTTCGAAATGTTTGCACTTAATATGTTCATTCTGATACATCCACTTGAAGAAACGGAACTTGGCCAGAAGTTCGTGCTTCAGATATAGTGTCTGCGGAATTACATTGGAGGCTGTACCTAATGAGGCATTCGGATCTTCCCGCAGCGTATGGAATAACTTGACGTGCTTGTTGAGGAAATCATAGTAAGTTTCGAAGGGGTTGCCATGATCTACTACATTGATATCGAACATTGCATTGTTGCTGAAGCTAACTCCGGCAATTCTGTCCAGGGATATCCCCAGTTCTTTTGAAATAATGGCTGCTTCCTGAAATGTAAAGGGGACTTCGCCACGCAGCCTCCGGTAGATAGCTTCCTTACCCATATAAAGGGTATCCATTAATATATTTGCCAATTGTCCTTTTGCAGGGAACTTTTCTTTGGCCGCTTCTATCAGGTTTGTATTAAGTTCATTCATTATCATAATCCTATTGAATTAGTGGTTTGTTTCTATTAATAACACTTGACACAGGAAAGTTGTTTCGGAAACTGAAACTATTTTATTTTTGCTTTTCTTAAAAAATATCCACCTTTAAAATTGTATATTATGAGCAAATCGTTTACATTTGCCTCTATAAACAAGACGGGGAAGTTCTCTTCTCTGAAAAACAATAGTTAAAATTAGAAGATGAAAAGAATATTGGTAAGTGGCGGGGCTGGATTTATAGGCTCGCATCTTTGTACTCGACTTGTAAATGAGGGACACGACGTTATATGTTTGGATAACTTCTTTACAGGTTCTAAGGACAATATAAAGCATTTGATGGGAAACCATCATTTTGAAGTTGTAAGACACGACGTTACTTATCCTTATTCTGCCGAAGTGGATGAAATTTACAATCTGGCTTGTCCGGCGTCACCCATTCATTACCAACATGATCCGATTCAAACTGCCAAAACATCTGTGATGGGGGCTATCAATATGCTCGGACTGGCGATGAGACTGGATGCCAAAATACTGCAAGCCTCCACTAGCGAAGTGTATGGTGATCCAATTATTCATCCTCAGCCGGAAAGCTATTGGGGAAATGTGAATCCGGTAGGTTATCGCTCATGTTATGATGAAGGAAAGAGATGTGCTGAAACCTTGTTTATGGATTACTACCGCCAGAATCAGACTCGCATCAAGATCATTCGTATCTTTAATACTTATGGTCCGAGAATGCTTCCTAATGATGGTCGTGTGGTCTCAAACTTTATCATACAGGCGCTGAATAATGAAGATATCACGATATATGGTGATGGGAAACAGACACGCAGTTTTCAGTATATCGATGACCTGATAGAAGGAATGGTGCGGATGATGGATACGGAGGATGACTTTACGGGTCCGATAAATATTGGAAATCCGAATGAGTTTCCGGTTCTTGAATTGGCGGAAAGAGTGATCCGGATGACTGGCTCTACTTCGAAGATAGTTTTTAAACCTCTGCCGACCGATGATCCGAAACAGCGTCAGCCGGATATAAAACTGGCAAAAGAGAAACTGGGATGGCAGCCTACCGTCGAGCTGGAAGATGGGCTGAAGCGTATGATTGAGTATTTTAAAAATGTCTGATGTAACATAAAAAATAGAATGATATGAATGTGGAAATTAATCCTTCCGAATATAAGGTCCTTATTGTGGACGACGTAATTTCAAATGTCCTTCTGCTGAAGGTGCTTCTGACCAATGAGAAGTTCAATATTGTAACAGCAGGCAATGGAACTCAGGCTTTGGAGCAGGTGAAGAAAGAAAAACCTGATCTTGTGTTGCTGGATGTGATGATGCCGGATATCAGCGGTTTCGAAGTAGCCCAGCAAATGAAGGCCGATGAAGAAATGAGCGAAATTCCAGTGATCTTTCTTACTGCTTTGAATAGTACGGCGGATATCGTGAAAGGATTTCAGGTGGGCGGTAACGATTTTATTTCCAAACCGTTTAATAAAGAGGAACTGATTATTCGTGTAACGCATCAGATCTCGTTGGTGGCAGCCAAACGAATTATCATAGCACAAACAGAAGAGTTGCGCAAGACTATCATAGGACGTGATAAACTCTACTCTGTGATTGCACACGACCTGCGTTCGCCTATGGGCTCTATTAAGATGGTGCTCAATATGCTGATTCTGAACTTACCGAGTGAAACTATCGGCTCTGAAATGTATGAACTGCTGACAATGGCCAATCAGACAACAGAGGATGTATTTTCCTTACTCGACAACTTATTGAAGTGGACGAAGAGTCAGATTGGTAAGCTGAAAGTTGTTTACCAGAATATCGATATGGTAGAAGTAGTGGAAGGAGTGAGCGAGATCTTTACAATGGTAGCCGGGCTGAAGAATATCCACATTGCTGTGGAAATACCTGAAGATCGTATGGAAGTACGTGCGGATATTGATATGATTAAGACAGTTATCCGTAACTTGATAAGTAATGCAATCAAGTTCAGTAACGAGGGATCGGAAGTCTTGGTATCACTGAGAGAAGAAGATAGCATGGCGATAGTTAGCGTGAAGGATAGCGGGTGTGGTATTGATGAAGAAAATCAGAAGAAATTGTTGCATACCGATACGCATTTCAGTACTTTCGGTACAAATAATGAAGAAGGTTCAGGACTCGGACTGCTGCTCTGTAAGGACTTTGTTACTAAGAACGGAGGTGAGCTCTGGTTCACTTCGAAGAAAGGAGAAGGTTCTACGTTCAGTTTCTCGATTCCGTTGTTGGAAAGCTAATATAAGTTCGATATAAGATAAAAACCTGTCCTGTTTTCTAAGCACATTACTTTAGAGAAGTAGTGACAGCTCAGAATAACAGGACAGGTTTTGTTTGATAGTTATAAATTATTCTTTCAGCATTTTATCGTTTACAAATGGCTTTAAAATCACAATAAGCACATTTCTTTGTATCTTCTGTCTGTGTGAAAGGCTCATTCTCATCGAATATTTCTTTTAATAGTCTTTGCAGACGTTCTCGGAATTCATCTTCAAAAAAGGCAAAGTTGTTGACCGGAATCTTCGGTTGGCGTGGCTCTCCCATTTCAATGACGGGCGAATAGCTTTCAGAGGCTGCCCGATGGATGTAGAGAAGGGAAGGAGCTACTTTCAGAGACTGCTGCCGGCTCATAATGGCAGCATACAGGAAAGTCTGGAAGATATAGTTGGGACGCGTTTCCGACGGAGTAAACAGTTGCTCGATGTTGGCAGGCGTCTTGGGGCTTCCTCCGGTTTTATAGTCTACAATACGCAGGGTGGTGTCTTTGGCATCCATACGATCGATGGTTCCTCCCAATCGGAGGGTGATCGGACCTTGACCGGTCTGAATCGTTATCTTTTCGGCAACAGGTTTTTCCATGGCGACCATTTCGAAGGGGGCGTATTGCAGGTCATTCCTCAGCAGTTGTTTCAGATAGGAGACGATTACTTTGGAGTTGATGAGTTGTACGCCATTATATTCGGGCTTTTCGTCTGCCGGAACCTTGAAAAGCTCTTGCTTGAAAGCGAGGTCAACATAGTTTTGTAGTTTGACTTCGTTGCGCAGCAAGCGTTCCAAATCTTCTTTTTGTATTATTTTCCTGTTAGCGGTCAGGTCTGTATAAGCTAATTGGGCGGAGAGGTGGAAGATGGTTCCGAACAATGCGGAGTCGATTTCCGCACTGACTTCGTCCGGTGCTTTTAGTCTGGCTACATAACGGTAATAGAATTTCAGCCGGCAATCGAGATAGGCGTTGAGGGCTGAAGGAGAAAGTATATACGATTGGGGATTCGAACAATCATAAGAGCAGCGAAGTCGTTCGAATACTTCCGGAGTTTTCTCTATGCTGATATCTGTTGTACCTTGAGGAGATTGTCCGGCTTCAAGATATTCGCGGGTAATCTTGTGAGGCCCTTCTACAAGCAATTGTAACATGAAACGGGATTCTTCTCCACGGTTCAGCCCATTGGAAGAAGTGTTGTAAAGCAAGGTGATGTTTTCCGCCCGTTGTATCAGTCGGTAGAAATAATAGGCATAGACCGCATTTTTGTGTTCGATGGTGGTCATACCGAAAGCTTTCCGGAGGTTATAGGGAATAAAGGAAGAATCACCTCCTGATTTAGGCAATTGTCCTTCGTTGAGAGAGAGAAGGATGATATTGCGAAAGTCAAGGTTACGGGTTTCCAGTACTCCCATGACTTGCATACCAATGGCAGGTTCACCGTGGAAAGGAATGTTGGAGGCGGTCAGCACTTTGCTGACCAGGCGTCTTAGTGTGTCGGTGCGTACATTCAGCTCTCCGGTTTCTATCAGGCTATAGAGACGGTTGATGGTGGTATAGCTCTTGAAGAGGGATTCCCGGTATAGCTGATTGAAGATATCGTTGTACTCGCTTTCTTCCCGATAGAGAAGGGAGATGTCTTTGATTAATTCTGTCAGGTAGTCGCATAGCTCCTTGATGCCGCTTCGGGGAGTGAAAAGTTTGATCAGGAAATCATCCATTTTCAGTTCCGAAGGGAGCGGGTAGAAGCGGTTAGTCTTGGTCAGTTCCCGTTCCAGAGGTTCAGCGTTGATGGATAGCTGACGGGTATATGGGTGCTTCAGTATAGCGGATACGGTTTCGTAGGTGAAACGTCCGGTAGCGGTACGGTAGCCGTTCGTTTGTAATTCCATAGCGGCATTAATAAAGCTGTATACCGGAGTTTGTGCAAGCGGGAAACCCATCGTGATGTTGACGTTCTCCACTTCTTGCGGGATGGAGTGGAGTACGGGAAGCAGCAGGGCTTCGTTGCAGAGGACTACGGCGTTCTCTTTTTCTTCGTTGGCAGTGGAAAGAGTACTTTGTACCCATTCCGGAAGAAAGCGGGCTTGCGCGTTCTCGGTAGAAGCGGAGATATAGCGTATGTTCTTCGGCTTCCGCAGAGTGTCGAAACAACTTTCGGGCAATTCATTCGGGAATAGTTTCAGATTACGGTTGATGAATTCTCCGGCTTCGTGTTTGACTATTTGCTTGGTATAAAAGAGATCGTAATCCCAGTAGAACATGGCTTTATCCGCATCTTGTAATAGCTGAAAGAACTTGGTCTCTACTTTGTTGAGCACGTTGAAGCCGACAAAAATATATTTGTCGTATTTCAGTCGGGTGGTATCGAGTTGCTCGATTACATTGCGATATAGCATTCCTTCATAGGCTATTCCGAGTTCTGCTAAGTTCTCACGGTAGCGGTGGTAGATAGTACCCAGTTTGTCCCAAAGGGAGATAAACTTCTCTTTGAGTACGGTACGACGCTCGATAGAGAAGTTTTGGAAGAACTGTTGAATCGCTTCTTCCTGCTCTTTATCAAGGAATTCATAATCGTCCATCAGATTCTTCAGGTCCTGCAAGTTACTGAAGAGCTTATTCGCATCTACCAGGTTTTTATCTACATCGTCGAAATCGCTGATCAGCAGCTCGCCCCAAAAATAGAAGTCGTCCAGTGTTTCCTGGCTTTCTGTTTCTTCACGGAATACTTTATATAGTTCGCAGACCAACCGGATAGGGTCACCCGCTTTCTGTACAGATAACTTCCTGAACAGGTCGCTGATACTCATTGCGGCAGGAGACCAGATCGGTTGGTCGGATTCTCCTGCCAGATGTTCGTTGAAGAATAAGTTGGCACGCTTGTTAGGGAAGACGAGTACTGTACGAGACAGATCGTTTCCTATCTTGGCATATAAATCGTGAGCGACTAGTTGGAGAAATGATTGCATATCAATTATAAGTTTTTTCTATCTTAGATATTTGTTTATTGCAGCCTGAACATTACAGGAATCGTAAAGCGGACGGCTACTTTCGTTCCGTCATCCAGTTCTCCCGGTTTCCATTTAGGCATAAGACCGACGACACGTAATGCTTCTTTATCCAGATAAGGATCTACACCACGTACAACTTTGGGTTGAACTATATTTCCTTCTTTATCTACGATAAATTGTACAATGGCGCGGCCTTGACATACACCTCCCTGGGACATTGAGGGGTATCTTATGTTTGCACTAATGAATTTCATTAGTTCTCGTGCTCCTCCCGGAAATTCAGGCATGACAGCAGCCACTTCTAATACATCGGTAAGCGAATCTTTTTCAGAAAGCGAGTCTTTTACCGTTATTATATCACCTGATATAGGAGTAATCTCAATTAATCCCATCTCTTGGGGTAGTTCAGGTAATTCTTGTTTGTTTACTGTATCTTTCTCTACCATAGGTATAGTATCTTCTACAGGAGTCGGGCATATTTCTCCAAACATTACACTAGCATTGGTAGAGTCACTGATAGTTTCCTGGTTAGTTCCTTTATTAGGAGAACTACTACATGAAGTCATCGGTGCCATTGCTACCAGTCCGGCAGATATCCCCAATATAGTTATGGCTTTTCCAGCCATCCGTTTACGTTCCAACTGTTGTTCCAGATAACGTACTTCGGCTTCGCACTTGGGACAAGTGCCCAGACAATCACCCTGATATTGACACTCGGAAGTAATGAACTCAATATCATTAGCTTCTGCTATTTGTCTGCGGATATCCTTTAATATCTTGCAGGTTTGTTTTCCTCGTTTCATGGCTGACAATTGTTAGGTGTTTTATAAGTAAACCGATCGAATTGGATGATTCCCATTTCTTTCAGTAAACGGATGCTATTATCGACGTCGTTCTCTGTATTGTATGCGGGAATGACGGGGGTACGGACAATGATTTGTTCGTTTTTTCCGTGCTCAATCAAATATTGAAGATTATGCAGGACTTTTTCATTATTTTTTCCGGTGTACTTCTGGTATATGGTATTATTAATGTCTTTGATATCGATGATATAAGAATCGACAACAGGTACTAGTTTCTCTATATTCTCTTGCGTTACATTGAGTGACGTTTCTACGGAAAGCTGCCATTCCTGTCCACAGAGTTGACGGAATTCATAAATGAAATCGCTCTGTAAACAAGGTTCTCCGCCTCCGAATGTAATGCCTCCGTTAGTGGCTAGAAAGTATAATTCATCCTGTCGGACTTCCTCATAAAGCTGCTCGCAGTCATAGTTCTTCCATATACCTTCTGAGTGCAGAGATTGCGGATTGAGGCAATATTTGCAGCGCAGCGGGCAACCATGGAAAGCCACCAGAGTAGTGACTCCCTCTCCATCAGTACTGAGCCGATGGCGGCTAATTCCTATGAGCGGTGCGGCTTTCATTATTTCACTTTTACAATTAGCTCTTCATCTACGTACCACAGGTAGCCGGTGATATTTTTATATCCCATCTTAGTAAGCAGTTGCATATATCCTTTTACCTGTTTGTTATATTGGAGGTTCTCTTTACCGAATTTGAAGTCAACTACAACTACTTGACCGTCTTTCATCATTACACGGTCGGGACGTCGGGTTTGCAACACCCCTTTTTCTTTGTAAATGATGGCACATTCGTTAAACAGAGTCCATTCACCCGAATACCAGTTCTGAATCTCCGGGGAGGAGAATGCTTTTCGGGCTACTTCCCGTATTTCTTCGGCCTTTTCGCTGCTGGCGATGACCCCTTCGAAAATGAGGCGCTCAATAGCCGGATCAATATCTTCTGCTGTTTCTATGGCAGAAAATAGCGTGTGCAACATACGTCCGCGATGAATGAAACGGTCATCCGATTCTTCTTCCTCGATCCCCTGAATGAAATCGGCGGAGCGGTTGGATTGACGGAATTCAATCTCATGACGCATGGACTCCATGTGGACAGGCAACTTATCCGGCTTCTGAGTCAGTTTATTGGTCGAAGTTTTTGCTTTTTCTTCTTCCGAAGGACAGAGTTCTCCTTGTTCATAGCAATCTTCCTCCCAGTCGAGGCCTTCTTTGAGGGCAACTACAGGCAGTGTATTGGCCAACAGTTCGGACATGGTTCCTTTTTGTCCTTTCTTGCTCCAGATGATCAGATTCTTTCCGGCACGGGTGAAGGCTACATAAAGCAGGTTGAGATTGTCTACCCACAGTTGAAGACGTTCCAGCAGATAATCGTTCCCATAGATAGATTCGGCCATTTGTGTCGAGTAATTGATGGGAAGGATATCCATGGCATTGAACGGAGCTTCCTGAGGGGCACACCATACCAGTTGGTTATTCGTTTCATTCTCCAGTTTCCAGTCGCAGAAGGGAAGGAGTACTGTATGAAATTCCAATCCTTTGGATTTGTGGATGGAGAAGATTCGGATACCTTCCACTTCACCGCTGGGAATGGTTTTGCTGCACAGCGTCTCATCCCAGTAGCGGATAAAACCGTCGAGCTCCGAGGAGTTACTTTGCAAATAATCCGTTACGGCATCGAAGAAGGCAAACAGATAGGCATCCTGTTCTTCAATGTGACTCATTTTGAAGATGCTGAATAGTTCTTCCAGCAATTCGTAGAGAGGCATGAGACGGAGTTCTTTCTGCTTTTCAAGAAATGCGGGCGGCAGATAGTTTTCTATCGGAAGGAGCAGAAGGGTGTTCCAGTCCAGATTCTTTTGCAGAACTTCGTTCTGATAGGCTATTGCCAGTTGGGCCCGTGCAATTTTATTGCTCTCGTCGGATAGAAATCGCAGTGCGTCTATCATCATGCAGATGGCAAGAGAGGCATCGAGGCGGAAGGCTTCGTCTGATACAATTTTATAATGTAACTCTTTGTCGAAGTAGTCCGCGATGCGGGGAATACTTTTGTTCTTGCGTACAAGGATAGCTATGTCATTCAGCCGTACACCGGAAGAAAGCAGATGCTCTACTTCTTCACCGAGACTTATCAGCGTCTGGTCTGTATAGTCATGCGCTTCGTCCGGTTCCAGGAAAGTGGCTTTGACATATCCTTTCTGTACACTTCGCGGAGATTCCTGTACCACATCGGCATAGGCTTTCTGAAGATCATCGCAATCTTTACCCAACTGTTTTTTGTATACTTCGTTCAGGTAATTTACGGCAGCAGTGAATATTTGGTTGTTGAACCGGATGACATTGGTCTCACTTCTCCGGTTGGTGGCTAAGGTCTTTACCTTGATGGGGAAATGCTCGATGCGGTCGTTCAGACCGTTAAGGATTCCCCAGTCACCGTTTCGCCAGCGGTAGATGGACTGTTTGACGTCTCCTACTATCAGGCTGTCTGCTCCTTGTGAAAGCCCTTCGAGCAGGAGCAGTTTGAAATTTCCCCATTGCATCCGGCTGGTGTCTTGAAACTCGTCGATCATGACATTGCGGATGTTGGTTCCTATCTTTTCGAACACGAAAGAGGAATCTCCGTCCTTAACCAGTTGATGGAGCAGGGCATTGGTATCTGATAAAAGGAACCGGTTGTTGTCATGGTTCAGCTGTCGCACTTCTTCGTCGATATTGGCGAGAAGCTGTACCTTGTTGAGATGCTGCAGGGAAAGCCGGCAACTATTTAGCAGGAGATTGTTTTTAGAACGCAGCTTCTCCGCATCCTCCAGTATCTGCATCAGGCTGGATTTCGCAAGATCAATAATATCGGCAAACCGTGGAGATGTTTTGGTAGCCCAGTGTTTGGCATCTTCCAGGCATTTCTCTACAGTGGCATTGCGGATGTCATTACTTAGAATGCCATTGTTCAGCTTACGGAAATAGCTGCCGATTCCTCGTGAACCGTTTTTTAGTTCATCTGCGGTAAGGGCGTGTCCTTCCAGTTCTCCTTCAAACTGGTCATAGAATCCTTTCATTTGCTCCAGGATTTCTGTTTCCAATGCTTTCAGCTGCTTGCGGTATTCTTTGATGGTATCCGGATTGCGGAGGCGCTGGCGGAGACCTTCACCTTTTTCTATATATCCTTCGTCGAAGATGTTGCGCCCGAAATTTTTGACTTCATCCGATACATTCCAGCGTTTGTCATCAGCTATTCGTTCGTTGATGTAGTCTAACAGCCATGCGAGGACAGGAGAGGTGGGACCCAGTTTCTCAATCATGCTGTCCACCGCATCACTGAGTACTTCCGCATTGTTCAGTTCGATATTCAGATTCGGACTGAGTTCCAGCTCACGTGCCAGATTGCGCATGACGGACTGGAAAAAAGAATCGATGGTCTCTACACGGAAACGACTGTAGTCGTGCAACATATATCCGAGGGCGATTCCTGCGGCTTCCCGTATTTCCTGTTCTGTCTTCTTTGTTTCTTCTTTGATGCGGTTCAGGTAGGCCTCGGAATCTTTGTCGCCGATCTGAATGCCGTATAGCTGACTGAGAATACGTTCTTTCATTTCTGCTGTTGCCTTATTGGTAAAGGTAACAGCGAGAATCTGCCGGTAGGCACGTGGATTCAGTATCAGCAACTTTATGTATTCCACTGCAAGGGTAAAGGTTTTGCCTGAACCTGCCGAGGCTTTATAGACTAGGAGTTCACTCATGCTTTTGATATGAATTGTTTCATGATTGTTTGAATATGTCAAGCCCGAAATAAAGAATAAATAAAGGCAAATAGTCTTTTAGGGCAATGCGTAATAGCTTTAAAGCCTGTCCGATACGATAGTTAACGGTTTGGGGAGAGACGTTCAGCTTTTCTGCAATTTCTTTATGGGTCATCCGGTGATTACGATTCATTTCGTATGCTTCCCGATAATCTTTGGGAAGCTGTTTCAGAGCATTCTCATAAAGGCGGAACAACTCATTTTCCAGATAAAAGTCAGGATTGTCGAATTCTTTCTCGAATTTTTCTGTAATCTCCTGATGTACTTTTCGTCTGATCTCGAAATGGGAAATACGGTTCAGAGCTTTGTTTTTGACAATAGTAAAGAGAAGCGTTTTCAATGTAAGCTCTTCCATAAGACTACAGCGGTTTTCCCATAACCACATCATCGTGTCCTGTACAATCTCCTCAATCTCCTCCTGCTCGCTGACATATTGCGAACAAAAGGCGCACAATCTACGGAAATAATACCTGTAGACAGCGTCGAATACATATTCTTCGCCTGCTTTCAAGGCATTGATGATAGATTTATTATTGTTAATATCTAGGTATATAGGAGGTTGTTGCATTCTTCATTATTTTTTATGCAGAGCAAAAATAATGAAAGCAATGAAAGAAACGAAATAAAACGGGAGAAAATATTTTTTTCTTTTTTAGTTTAGTATATTTGCGCTGCCAACTGTATTAATAACAGAGGTATTATATTTTTTTATAGTAAAAGGATGATTGAACATGGATGAATCTATCTTGATGAACTACCTGAGGGGAGGATGCAATGACGAAGAATGTCAGCAGGTAGAACTATGGTGTGAAGAAGCACCGGAAAACCGACAAATACTAGAGCAGCTATATTATACCCTTTTTGTAGGCGACCGTATGGCAGTGATGGATGCTGTAGACACAGAAGCGTCACTGACGAAGTTTAAGTCGCTCGTACGTGAAAAGGAGAAAAAAGCCAAGCGAAGAAGTATATCGGTTCGATGGGGACGTTATGCGTCCGCGACAGCCGCTTTTCTGGCAGGTCTTGTTTTCGCAGGCGGAATTGCGTGGGGATTGCTTTCCAATAAACTTTCTGATTATACAGTGATGACTACCGGTGGACAGAGAGCGCAAACAGTGCTTCCGGACGGTAGTAAGGTTTGGCTGAATGCATCTACGAAGCTTATTTACCGTAACTCTTTCTGGAGTACGGATCGACAGATTGATTTGTCGGGCGAGGCTTACTTTGAAGTGGCTCGTGACAAGCATGCTCCATTCATTGTAAATACGAAGCATATTAAGACTTGTGTATTGGGTACAAAGTTTAATGTACGGGCACGTGAAGAAGAGGACAGGGTAGTGACCACTCTGTTGCAAGGTTCTGTACGAATGGAATCTCCACGAACCGTCAATAATGGCTATCTGCTGAAACCGGGACAAACGTTGAACATTAATACAACGACCTATCAGGCTGAATTAATAGAATATGCCGAGCCGACCGAAGTTCTTCTGTGGATTAACGGAAAATTGAAATTTAAGCAACATTCATTGCTGGAGATTACAAATATTATGGAGAAACTGTATGACTTGAAGTTTGTGTATGATGACGAAAGTCTGAAGACCGAACGGTTCACCGGTGAATTCTCTACTGATAATCTTCCGGACGAAATATTGAATGTATTGATGCATACAAATCACTTCAGCTATAAGAAGGAAGGACGGATTATTCGATTGTCTAAAAAATAAAGAGGATAAAGAGAATGTTAAAAAAAGGTATGTCGCCCAGCGACATACCTTTTTAAGTTTTATTCCAGCCCTATTTCATCTACGAATATAAATGCCGGTCTTCCTTTACCCCAATGCCATGCCGGTATGTTATATTCCGGACGGGCTGCTATTTTTACATAACGTGCCTGCACTGTATCGAAAGAAAGTTCATGGGTATAGATGCCATTCTTATCTTCCTTACTGACGGCGGGGTAAACTTCGGATTTTACTTCTTTATACTCTTTCCCATCGTTTGATACGGCTACGGAAAGTTCGCGTAAATCAAGAATTTCTTCTCCTATTTCTACGTAGGTGCGTACCCATGCTTTGCTTATCGGAGTCTCCTGTTGCAGGTCAATCACTGCTTCAAGGTCGTTCTGATAGAAGGCAATCCATCGTCCGGTACGGTAATTTCTGCTTCCTGCCAGTCCGTCAATGAGTGTATTCTTTCCTTCGAATTTATACTTTTCATTAATGGGCTGCTGCATGGTGATCGGCTGCATGGTGGCTTTGTTGAATTTGATATCCTCTTTCAACACTGCACTACTGCCGTTGGGACGGATAGTGATTGCTTTCAGTGTGCAGCTTTGGCCGATTTTCAGTGTGTCCGTGTATATATTGGAACTGGCTGTAGGTTCACTGCCATCAAGTGTATAGTAGACCGGAGTATTATCAATAGTAGATAAAACAACATTCAATACGTTGGCTTCGGTATCAGGTATATATTGGGACTTTACCTGGAAGATATGTTTGGCATAGTTATATTGATTGATGTCATAGACAGCGATCAGTCCGGGCAATCGTTTCAGGAAATCCGCATATTCTTTTTTCTTCGGCATAGTCCACTGTATTTCTGATAATGCGGCCATACGGGGTAGTTCCATATATTCTACCTGACTATAAGTAGGGGTATATTCCGTCCATAAGTTGGCTTGTACGCCCACGATATGCTTAGCTTCTTCAGGAGTGAGTATCTGAGGAACCGGTTCGTAGCTATATACCTTTTCTAAAGGTACATACCCTCCGATAGCAGGCGGTTCATTGTCTGTATCCATGGTCTGATAGTAATCGAAGTACAGGAATGAACTGGGTGTCATGATTGCGTCATGTTTATGCTTCACTGCTTCAATTCCTCCTTCTATACCTCTCCATGACATCACAGTGGCATTAGGTGCCAGTCCTCCTTCCAGTATTTCTTCCCAACCAATGATCTGACGTCCCTTGCCGTTAAGAAACTGTTCAGCATAATTAATGATATAACTCTGAAGCCTTTGTTCGGCTGTGTGACCTTTATCGGCTTTTAGTCCCAGTTCCTTGATACGTGCCTGACATTTCGGGCATTTCTCCCAACGTACCTTCGGGCATTCATCACCGCCGACATGAATATATTCGGATGGGAAAATATCTATAATTTCATTCAGGACATCTTCTATAAATGTCAGTGTCTTGTCATTTCCTGCACAGAGCACATCTTCTGATACTCCCCACATTTTCCATACTTCATAGGGGCCGCCCGTGCAACCCAATTCGGGGTAAGCAGCAAGCGCAGCCTGCATATGTCCCGGAAGGTCAATTTCCGGTATTACTGTGATATGGCGTTCCTGTGCATATTTTACAATCTCCCTAGCTTCATCCTGTGTGTAAAAACCGCTATAGGGAATGCCGTCATATTCTCCAGAATTATGTCCGATGACTGTCTCCGAGCGTTTGGAACCGATAGTGGTCAACTCCGGACGTTTTTTGATTTCAATTCTCCATCCCTGATCATCGGTCAGATGCCAGTGAAGACGGTTGATATTGTGTAAAGCCATCATATCAATAAAGCGTTTGACAGAGTCGGCCGGGAAGAAATGGCGTGAAACATCTAAATGTACTCCGCGATAGGAGAAACGTGGATAGTCGTTAATTTCGGCAGCAGGAAGGCTTATGTCTCCTTTGTTTGTAATTGGGAGTGACTTCCGTAAAGTCTGTATGCCATAAAAAGTTCCTGCTTCTGAAGTACCTGTGATGGTTACGTTGTCTTGGGTTACTTTTAGTTGATATGCTTCGGCATTGTCTGCATTCAGACCTGTTGCTAAGATTATTGCGTTTGAAGTGACTGGCTCGTCAATGACTTTCAGCTTTTTGCCGGACATCTGATGAATGTATTTCGCCAACAGATTTGCATTTTGCTGCATTTCTTTGTTATCTTTCGGATAGACGATGGAAGTACGGTCATTTAGTACAAAGCTTCCGGTCGTAATTTTGATTTCCTGAGGCAGAGGAATAACTTCGTAGTTTGCCTGCTGAATAACTCCTGAAGAACAGGAAAATAGTCCACTGCATAAAAGAATGACTCCTAATAGATGATGTTTTTTCATTTTATCTAATTTATGTTTGCTAAAGGTGGATTGTAGCTCTATATAAAAACAAGAGCAAACTTATACATTTTTCTTGTAAGTCTGCTCTTGTCCGATATTTAATTGATGGAAAACTTATTCCATACGCTTATTACCATGCATAAATATAGAACCTTGTGATATCTACGCGGCTGGGAACAGTAATCATCTGATACTTCAGGTAACGTGTCTTAACCCGCTCGTCGAATGTGATAGTCTGAGTTCTTCCTTTAGTATCCCATTGTCCGATGGATACCCAGTCATCTCCATTCTCCGAAGAGAATATTTCCACTTTTGAAGGAGCATATCCGGCTCCCCAATGGGTTGTTTGAACGCCTGTGACGTTTTTAACTTCTTTGAAGTCAACTGTCAACCAGAAAGGTACTCCATTTGTAGCAACGTCATTCGTTCCTGTTCCTGCGACAGAGTTTGATGCCGAATTTTCTACTCCGGTCATAAAGGTGAATATCCAGTCTTTGACGTTGGTCAGTAGCACACTTTCCTTTTTCTTTTCTGCGGTTTTAGAGATTTTCAGAACTATTTCCTGATAGTATGCTGCATTAGTAACTTCCGCCGATGTTGATTCGATATCTGCGATTTTTATTTTCAGAGTATACTCAAGCGCTTCTTTGGTATTTTCTAGATACTTCCAGTCTGTGATGCTCAAAGTAATCGGTTCTGAAGCTGTAGAACCAGCTTTTATCAACAGATTTTTGGCAGACAGATTGATTTTGTTTGCATCTATACCATCACAGGTGACACTATAGTGTACATTTATATCCTGGGTAACAGCTTTTTGTGTTGTAGCCATAAACTGAAACTCAACACTGCCTTCAATACCTTCTTCTTCCACATGCTTTAGTGTAAACGAAGGAGTCGGTCTCAAATAATCTGCCGGCAATAAAGAAACATAGCTCATATCCCATTCGTTGACCGAATCATCATCGCTGCAAGATGAGAAGAAAGGGATCATTGCACTCATGAGTGTAATGATTATTGATTGAAATACTTTATTCATAGTAACTATATTAAAATTGTACCATCATTTATTTCCATGGAGTAGCTTCATCTGTAGACAGAATCTTATCTATCCACACAGGAGTGACTGTTGTGGTAATAGTATGCCCTTTACCGGTAGCATCTTCAAATACATTACCTTTACCTTCATTGAATCTCCAATAAGCTTCTAATCCCGGAGATTTTGGACTTGTGATAGTCATGTTGTTCTGAATCTGAATTTCCGACCGGCATACAGACCAGATACGGGCTTCACTTACCAAGATTTTACATCCGCTCCACCAGCTACCGCCACTGAACCAACTCATATTACCAAATATACAAGGTCCGCCGGCAACGTCTTTTGAACCTCCGTCTTTACCGTTAATATAGATACGATATTTAGAACCGTTGTATGTCACAGCAAGATGTTGCCACTTATTAGGTTCGAAAGAGTAGGTCGGATTCAGATAGGTTTCATGAGTCTGAATCTGAACTAATGAGTGAGCTTTGTGGTCACTATTGTCGCTTTGCGGATCTTCGAAACGCAATAACAAGCTCTTGCCGTCGCTGCCGGATGTGCTGAATACTGCACGGTTACGATTGGCAGTATTGCTTACCTGGAAACGAACTTCGACAGTAAACTCGTTGTAGGTTTCAGGAGCTTCAGAGAATTTCTTGGCTACGAGTTCTGTACTTCCGACAAATTGCGGGGCGGAAAATTCCATGATACTATTGGCAAGAATCACCAAGCTGCCGGTAACAGGCATTACATCAATACTACCTTGTTTGGCTACCAGGCGTACGGGTAAAGCATATGATTCACCGGATGCATTCATTTCCTCGGAGAATGCTTTGATATGTATGGAAATAGGATCTGCATTATAAGCACCTGCCTTAATCGTAATATTGTCCGGAAGGGTGTAATGGGTTTCCGGCAATGCGATGTAGTTTGTACCATTAGCCTTGTTGTATGCGTCAAGAGCAGCCTGATCTATTGCCAGACTATAGCTGTTGTCTTTCTGTTGTGTATTGCTGATATGCGCGTTCAGTGTGACATTGGTTTCACCGCTGCCCATAACAGTCACTTTGGTGCTTGTTGCAGTTAAAGCTTCTTCGAAGAAGACGTGCGTGTCCAATGTACTATAATTCGCATCGTCACAGCCGATCCATGTACCGCCTGCGATAAGCGATATCAACAAGAAGTTTCTTATGTTTTTAATCTGTTTCATAGTGAATTAATATTTAATTAACGGTTTGGTAGAAGGATTCATAATCTGGATAGCTTTGCGTAGATTCTTGTATTCCGGATTTGTCGGATACTCTGCTTCCATATGATAGCTTCCTACTCCGCCTTTACGGAAACCATTTTTCGGTTGCCAGCGTGCCATTCCTTCCAAAGATTTCATGCTGTTGCCATAACGGTCGGTATAAGGATATCCGCCATCCATAGCAGCATCTACAGCCTCAAAGTTTTCGGTCATGATGGTCATCTTTGTGATTTGCTCTTCGGACATTACGCTACCGTAAGTCTGAACGAGTCCCGGACCTGCTACACCACCGTCTATCAGACGTTTGTCCAGATTGTTGTCATTACCGGGTTTATAGGCCTGAATGATAAAGTAATCAAAGTAAGGGCCTACATCGGGTCTGTTCTTTATACTTTGCGGTTCGCCGTCAATGATCAATAACTTGCCGGTTCCCGATTTAGGACCGAAGTGTTTGCCAAGTTCGTCTACGAATATGAACATTCTGTCATCGTCGTCCACAATGTTACCTTTATTACCATAGTTTGGTTCGTAGTCGATATCGAATCCGTCATAGCCGTATTTGTTGATCGTATCAGCGATAGCATTTGCATATTTGCGGATAGATGCTTCGACGGCTTCTTTATCAGACTCGTCCGAAGGCCAGCCCCAGAAATCATTAACAGCTTCCTGTTGGCTTGCGAATCCCATTGACTCCCAATTGTCATATATATGTTGTGGAGTGATCTGTGTACCTACCGAAGTGATGATAAAGCACATGGTGAAGCGAGTTCCTTTTACTTCTTGACAGAACTTGAGATCCTTCTTTTGCGCTTCTGTAATATTCGACCAATTCCCCCAGATGGAAACGACATCCACGCTATCCGGGATTCCTGCCATGCTGTTTACTAATGAAGCGCCTTCGCCTGTCCAGTTGCCGAACCATCCGAAAGCTTTGGGATGATCAGACTTTTTATATGCGCGCAGGGCTGCATAGTATTCTTCTGAAGGACCTTCGAAGTAATCTTTTGCTTCTGATTCTGTCCAGTCATTACAGCTCACCCATATTGGGGTGCTCAACGCTAACAATAAAAAATATAGTAAATAATTCTTTTTCATATTAATTCTAGTTAGGAGGTTATATTAATTAGTTTTTCCCCACGACAAATCTGTGGCTTCATTATCCGGACCACCATTTTTCAGATACGAAACACCTTGCTGATAATTGGAATGGTTGTTCTGTACTTCCGTGTAAGGGAATCTCAGACGACGCATACCACGCTTGCTGTCTACTCCTGATGGAGACAGATTGTCGATGCAAGGATAGAGTTCCGGATAACCGGTACGGCGATATTCAGCCCATGCTTCCAGTCCCAACGGATAGTTGGCTATCCATTTCTGAGTAATGATACGCTGAAGATTTTCTTCTTCATTGTTGTCATTCCATGCAACGGCAACGGTGTTGGAGATGGTATATGCATGGCCTCTGGGATCATTATTATGTGATACTGTCGGTTTTTCGGTATTTGTCAGATAATTGTCAGGCATTGTTGTGCCGTACTGTTCCATGGAGAGTTTGATTCCTTCTTCATAGTACTCTTTAGCCGATTTATTGCCGACAGACCAGTTCTTCAGTTTGCCTTCCGCACGGAGGAATGCTGTTTCAGCAGCGCAGAATACCAATAGCTTTGAAGTTCCTGTGATGGCCGGTATGGAATAACCTGCAACGTCACTTTTGGCAAAACCATCTTCTCCGGAGCGCATGCCTACATATTCCTGAGTGTGACCAGTGAATGTTGAATGGTTGAAGTATTTAGACATACGCGGATCACCGTATCCGTTCATGTAATCAACGATATTGGCATTGACACGCAAATCACCCCAGCTTACAGCTGCCAATTGGTAAGGGTTTGTCTGCGAGCCGCAATCCATCATGGCATTGTCATTATTTGCTTCGATCAGTCCGGCTTCATGAGATGCGGCAGCTTCCGCATTTTCTTTTGCCATCTCCGGATATGCTGTACTGATGCGGATAGCCACCCTCAGTCGCATGGAATTTGCGAGTCTTGCCCAGTTGGCATAATTGCCGCTGAATACAGGGTCGTTGCTGGCGAGCGGTGCGTTACCATTGGTATCTTTGTAATAGTTATAGAGTACGTTGGCAGCGCTTGCAAAATCTTCCATTATATTCTTATAGACTTGTTCTTCTGTGTCATAAGCTACATAGAAGTTACCTTTTTTCACTTGACTGTAGGGCATCGGACCGTAACAATCGGCAACACGCAGCATGGTTATGGCCCGTATCATACGTGCAAAAGCATAATAGTGCCCGCTTTCATTAGTTGCTTCCTGTATCTGGAAGAAATTACCGTATATTTTCTCGAAATTAGTATTCCAGGGACCTGCATTCCAGGCATCACTTTGATTGAATGTGCCGAAGTTAGTGCCGCTCCATACATTCGCACATGTCAGATAGCCTCCTAACTGACCGACCATCTGATCCATCATCTGCGAGTCATTCTGTTGAATGTTTACAATCGTCTCAATCATTGACTTCATCAAAGTAGAAGGGTCAGCTTCATGAATCTGGAATTGATTGGTGTTGTATTCTTCAAAATTACCGGTACAACTCCCGGCAACTAATACCAAAGCAGTACCGACTGTTATATTTCTTAGATATTTCTTCATAATAATTTTCTCATTAATTTAGAATTGTACTTTTACATTAAATCCTATATTGCGCATGCTCGGTTGCATGAAGTAGTCCACATTCATATAGTAGTTACTGGATGTAGAAGCAGACAATTCAGGGTCAAACGGTGCTTTGCAATAGATCATCCACAGGTTGCGTCCTACAAGCCCGAAGGTTACATTGGCTACATTGTTCAGCCATTTCTTGGGAAGTGTATAGCTAAGACTGAGTTCCTGAAGACGGACATTGGTGGCACTGTATAAATAGTATCTTCCGTAACCGCCTTCACCGGTACCGATGGTCTGATAGTATTTCTGTGTATCTACTTTTCCGTTATTCATTGGTACACCTTTATTGTCACGTGCATTTGCCGTGATACTTGATACGCCATAGTAGTCCAGAACACCTTGCGTGGCTGAGTATGCCAGACCACCTACACGTGCGGAAAGTACGACTCCCAGATTGATTCCTTTGTAAGTGAAATTGTTGGTCCAGCCTAAATTATAGTTAGCGTTCAAATTTCCGACTTTGGTAGGAGTCTCTGCCGTATGCATACTAAGTCCTCCGGTTTGAGCATCCACTTTTATATTTCCGTTATTATCTTTGGTTAATTCATTGTACACGTATATGTCGGTCATTGTACCTCCTTCTGTCAAGATTACTCGGGGAGCTACATTCTCTTTACCAAGCCATCCTACAGGCATGTTTGGCATATCGATCAGTTCGCCCGTTACAGGGTTGGTGCTACCGCCTGCCAGACGTTTTACCTTGTTGCGGTTCAGAGTGAAAGTAGCATTTGATGCCCATCTGAATCCTGCCCATTCGTCGGTGAAGCCGAGCGCCAGTTCGATTCCCTGGTTTTGTACATTACCAGTCTGAACGATTGCCTTATTATATCCGGAGGAAGAGGGAATATCTACTTTAAATGTCTGGTTTAAAGTATTGGAACGATAATAGGTTGCGTCCAGATTGAAGCGGTTTTCCCAGAACTTCAAGTTCAGACCGATTTCCCATGATTTGGTTTTCTCCGGTTTCAGATTGTCCATCGGGTAAACTGTCGGGTTTGCCCAGTTGTGAGTCTGGCTGTTATATTCATATCCCGGGTTAGTCAGGTAACGGTCGAAAGAAGAGGCTACAACTGTGTAAGAACCACGTACTTTTGCATAAGATATGATTTTAGGCAGAGTGAACATTTCCGTCAGTACAGCCGATAAGCCGACAGAAGGGTAGAAATATGAAGACTGATTGGAGAAAGCCAGTTTGGAATCCCAGTCATTACGTCCGGTCAACGTGAGGTAAAGTTGACTTCTCCATCCTAATTCGACATTAGCGAATATACTTTGTACTTCGTCATCGTATCCGTCCGGTAGTGGTTTATAGTTTGCAGCGTAATTAATATTATTCAGTGCAAAGAAGTTAGGTATAATTAGGTCACCAGCAAAGCCGATTGTCTGCATGGAAGTGTGATAAAGTGACATACCTATATTGGTATTCAGACGGAAATCTCCGAATGTTTTATCAACAGTAGCCATTAAATCGGTATATAAAGAACGTTCCTGACGCATAGCATCTTCAAAACCACCATTGACAGAGCAGAAAGTGGCAAGTGTTGAAGCGTATTTTTCTGTTTTGTTACGATAATCCGAGTTGTCCAAATTGACACGTCCGGTGATATTTAACCAGTCTGTAACTTTCCATTTCAGAGAGGCATTCAGCATATAGCGTTTTTTGTCAGAGGTACGTCTGATGCGGTTTTGAGTCCAGTAAGGATTCTGCAAAGACAGTCCGCCGTCGCCATAAGGCCAGTATTGTTTCATAAATCCGTAATTTGTATCGTAACGTTCGTACAGGCGGATTTCATCAAAATTATCTCCGCGTGGAAACAGATACAAAGCGGGTAGGGGATTGTAATATTGTCCCTGAGATACCATATTGGTATTATTCTGTATGATATATTGCGCACCGATATCCAGTGTCAGCTTATCATTCAGGAAGTTAGTTGTATTGCGTGCGGTAAAGTTATAGCGGTTGTAGCTGTTATTTGGTAAAATACCATCTGAATTTGTCGTGGAAGCTGAGAAGTAAGTCTGATTTTTATCGCTTCCTGTCGATAATGTAATGGAGTTTATGATATTACTACCGGTATTGAAGAAGTCTTTCGGATCATATCTTTTATCTGTCAGATCTCCCCAGCTGAACAAGCCTGAACTTGTTCCGTATCTGTTCTGCATCTCAGGCATAATATATGCCTTGGAGAAGGTCGTACTATTGGAAACAGTAAGTGATATCTTTTCTTTTTTCCCTTTCTTTGTGTTAACCAGGACTACTCCATTGGCTGCGGCAGAGCCATAAAGGGCAGCAGCTGACGGTCCGGTCATCATACTTATACTTTCTATATCGTCCGGGTTTAAGTCTGCTACTGCATCAGAACCACCCATTGATCCGTACTGACCATCACCACCACTTGAACCGGTGTTAAACATAGGTACACCGTCAATCACATATAAAGCATTGTTATTCTTGGTCAATGACTTCATACCACGCATTACAACACGTGTAGCACCACCGGCACCTGTAGCACCGCTGCTTATCTGCACACCGGCTACTTTACCTGCAAGCGAATTGATAAAGTTGGCATCTTTCACCGCTGTTAAAGCTTCTCCCTTTACTTGCTGTACATTATAACTCAACGCTTTTTGTTCACGTTTGATACCCAACGCAGTAACTACTACTTCGTCCAAGGTTTGCGTGTCTTCACCCATTGTGACTTTTAGGGGTTGGGCGTTGGCAAGCGTGATTGATTGGGAGATATGCGGAGTAGTATGAGAGAAGAACATCTCATACTAAATATAACCATTGATATTTGTATTTGATAATTTGTATATTTGTGTAAATATATGAATTGTTGAGTGGATAGTTCTGTCTCTTTATTTATGTTGTTATTATTTACAATGTATAGTAAAAACAAAGGCTGCCTCATTCCAAAGGCAGCCTTTTCTATATGTACAATTTATTGTAGTTTGTTGCTATTCTTGCGGTGGGAATATAAACCCGTTCCCTTTGTTATCATCAAAAGAATAACTTGATGGCTTGGGTAAATTCTTACCATTCTTACTCCAGTCCCAAAGCAGAGTCTCATCCTCTGTAATTTCTCCGGTAGCACTATCCCTCTTCTTCCCATTCAATGGATAATAAAGCAGTAAATTGTCATCGTCAGGATTTACCATCTTCCATATATTCGAAGCTATCTCTTGCGAAGTTCTGGCCGTTTTCCAAAAACGAACCTCACGAATCAGCTCGTTTGAACCACCAATCCAAAAGCCAATCAATCCATAAGGACCTGTTCTGATTTCCCGGTCAGCAACCAGCACTCCGTTCACGTATACATAATTCTTTTGACCATCATATACGAAAGCTAACATATACCAAGTGTCAGGCTGTGCAGAGAATTTGTCAGCGGGAACATCAATCTGAGAGCTTCCCGTCTTAATTTGTAATTGATTAGGGTTAATAGTTACATCACCGAAACGAGTATAAATCTCATCCATAGGACCAGCATTGGCAACCAATTTAGTTCCACAAATAGAACGATTGTTACTTTTGTAACTAGCCCTATTGACCATAACTTCCATTGTCCATTGATCAACTTTGAAATCGTTAGGGAACATTTTATCATCCTCGCTCCCCGAACCACTTCCACTTGTACTTATCCGGAGCGCTTTTGTATTCACTCTTTGCTCAAGTACAAGTAAAGTCTCTTCTTGCCCTCTGATAATATTCACGTCACCTCCTGTAATACGTATAGGCAAAGCATAGTTACCTTCTAGTGAGAATTTTACATTCTTCAAAGAAATAGGAACATCCATCATTGCATAAAGAGGCATAAATGTTATTTTCTGTGAGATCTCATACATCTCTTTAGGAAGTACTATATAGTTAGTTCCATTTTTAGCATTATAAGCATCTAACTGAGCTTGATTACCAGCCTCCAATGTAACTTTTATTTCTTTAGTATCTTGAACAGCTAAAGCTACTTGCAGCCCTTTAATTTCCACATCTTTGCCTTCTTCCACAAAGCTTTGTAATACGCCGTTATTAGCTATATATACTCCTTGCTCACTTTGAAAATCATCCAAAGGATTTTTATATAACTCATTTTGACAACCTGTTAAGAATAACAGAACAGCTAAATAAATATTCTTTTTCATAATAGTCATTCTTTAATATTAATCGAACTTACCAGGATATACCTGATTACCAAAATACAAGGCTTTTCTCAACCATTTGTAAGGAGGGTCATTCGGGTAGTCATACTCCATATGATAAGTACCTATACCACCTATTCTCTTACCACTGGGCAAATCGAGTGTTGCATAGTCAAGAATCTGATTCCCTTCCATACTGTTCAATTCAGGACGCACACTTGTATAATAAGTTATGCCACCAGTTTTCCACCCTTGTTCAAATTCAACGGTAATAATTGTTTTACGCTCCCAGTCGTCCAGATTCGGTTTATTTATTTTATAAATTACAGAACTAGTACTTGATTCCCAGTATGCCTGATAGATGTAATGATCAACCAATTTTGAAGTTTCTGTAGATAAGAGATCCGGCTGACCATCCATAACTAACATTCTTCCAGCAGGACGTAGGCGGGCACTTAAAGTTTCAATGAAAACCTGCATCTTATTATTACCGCTAGGACTGATTGTCTGGTAGTTTGCTAAAGTTCCGGAATGTCCATATCCAGGTTCGTAGTCAATATCAAAACCATCAAGATTGTACTTTTCAATACTATCACAAATAGCATTTGCATATGCTTTTACTCCTTCAATGAAGTTTCCTTGTCCCTTTTCTTCTACCCAATATTGCGTTGCATTCAATCCTTTAGGAGTCAGCTGATCTCCCAAATCTTGAATAATCCAACATAATAATGCCTTTCCTCCTTTCACTTCCTGGAAGAATTTCAAATCTGCTTTCTGTTCATCAGAAAGGTAACCTCTTGTTCCCCAGAGAGATACAAAATCTACACTATCGGGTAACATCTTCAAATAATTTTGAGCGTTGTTTCCTTTTCCAGTCCAGTTACCAAACCAACCAAAGCCTTTCACATGAGGAGTTTTTCTATATTCTCTTATTTGAGCGAAATATTCACGCATGGTCGGTGTAAGATCTTCTTCGGTTTGGGCTTCTATTAGGGGAATCAGACGGTGCATTCCTTCTTGATTCTCAAAAACCTCTCTTTCTTCAGATGTCCAGTCAGAACAGCTTAGTATACTTAAGGCAGATATACCTATACACAAATACTTTAATAATTTCATAATTTTCTTTTCTTAAAAATGAATATCATTATTACTGATTAGGTTGTTTGGGCCTGTTTGAACGTACCCACCATAATTTAGTAGCTCCTATATCTCCACCTCCCAGCAATGTTGGAATTTCAGCCATATTAGGATTGGAATTATAGGCTGTAGGAGCAAATCTAAAGCGTTCAGGAACTCTGCAATCTTCTATTGAGGCGCCAATTCTTCCAGGAGCAGCTTCATCCATAGGTTTCATTAAATATGGGAAACCGGTTCTGCGATATTCGGTCCAGGCTTCCACAGCGTTCGGATATAGTGCCAGATATTTTTGCGTAATAATTTTCTGTAACTGTTCTTCTTGCTTACTCAAATTTCCTGTGTAATCATCCCATTTGGGTGAAGTATTTCCAATGCTTAAATCATGGTTATAAGTGCCATATTTGTAATTACTACCAGTGAGTCCGGTTGGTTTACCTGTTCCTGACAGGTATGTGGCAACTCCACTGACTCCTTGCTCTTGAAATGAAATATTTATTCCTTGTTCATAGAACGTTTTGGGGTCACCACCTATCAAATTGTATAGAGCAGCTTCTGCTTTCAGAAAATAAGTTTCGGATGCTCTGAACCAATATAAAGGAGAATTGGAATCTACTTTCGGACGCGATGCAAATTTTGCAGAATATGAGGTTTCCGATTTAGATTTACTATTCGTCGGTGCAACCGGAAAATAACCTGTTTGCGCCCAACTGCCAGAACCATATGTTCCTTCAGTAAAATATGCACTTAACCTAGGGTCTTTATATCCATCCAAATATCCCCAAATAGTGGCGCCCATTCTTGTTTCGTTATATTCATTGACAGATGCTAACATTGAATTCAGCAATGGCATTTTATCAGAACTTTTGATCTTTGCTTCACTTGAAATATCTTCAATAACACCGCCATTTTTAGGATCTAATGCTTTCGTAATATATTCTTTAGCCAAAGTCTCATCTATAAAATGTACTCTGACAGCTATTCTCAACATTAATGAGTTAGCCAGTTTTACCCAGTTTTGAACATTGCCATTGTATATCAAATCGTACTGAGCCATCACACTATAAGATATTGTATTCAGCAATTCTACTGATTTTGACAGATCAGCCAGCATGCTTCTGTAAACAACTTCCTGGCTGTCGAATTTTGGCGCAATACTTCCATCACCTGCTGAGTTATAAGCAATAGGACCGAAAACGTCTGTAGCTCGCAACCATGCTATATTTCTGACAATATTAGCAATCTCCAATATAGCTTGTTCTGATGGGGAATCCGAATCTTTAGCGATTTCATATATTTCATTCCAGGGCAAAAAGATTTGCGAGTAAAAGTTCTGATATGCATAATTCATTCTACTATCTGTAAAATTCCAATTAGCCTCATTATTAAATCCCCAATTATTATTATTGCCAAAATAACCAATATAGTTACCGGAAGATATCAAATCAGTATTTTGTAAATCATTTCCAGGTCCAGTTGTCAAACTAGGTGAACCTATAGGGATCACTCTTTGCTGCATATTCATGAAACGGGCACCATATTTAAGAGGACCTAATTCCCCATCGGAGACACCGTAAGGATTGGTATTGACAGCTTCATAATCACAAGCTGACATAGAACAAAGTGCCAAAAGCAGAATTATATATTTTTTCATATTCAATTCCTTTATTTATTTTAGAATCCAAATTTCAAACTCAATCCATAAGTAGACTGGCTGGGTAACATAAAGTAATCGTATCCTTGACCAAAAGTACCAGTGGAAGCTGTTAGTTCAGGATCATAAGGGGCCTTATTGTATATCATCCATAAATTAGTACCGTATACTGACAAGCTCAAATTATTAACAGTTCCTTTAAACCATTTATTGGGGAAAGTATAAGTCAGTCTGGCTTCCTGCAATCTCACATTAGTTGCTGAGTATGTATAGTAGGCATCCAAATTAGAAACTGCATCATAATAAGTTTTTGGATCAACTTTGAAATATCCTAATGATACACCACCTGCATCACGTGCATCTGCTGATGCTTCAGATACTCCATATCTGTCTAACATAGCTTGTGTTTTAGATATTGCGATTCCTCCAATACGAGCTGTGAACAACAAGTTAAGATTAAATCCTTTGTAACTAAATCCATGCTGCCATCCCAAATTCCATTTAGGGTTCACGCTACCTAGCTTGTAGGGTGAGGTGGTTTCTGTAGTTAATGCCTGACCTGGCTGATAGTCTATATAATTATCACCATCTCTTTTTAGCCATTCATTTGCATATACAGTACCAATTTCTCCTCCTTCTCTCAAACGGAAACGCCCAACCTGAATATCCGTTAAATCTATCAAGGTATTTGTTACCGGATTCAAGACATCACGTGCCAATTGGATTATTTTATTTTTATTTGTCGTCGCAGTGAACGTTGTATTATAATTAAAATCACCAAATTTCTTGTCAAATCCTAAACTTAATTCAAGTCCTCTATTCTGAACATTACCGGCTTGTACAAACATATATTCAAAATTACTACCCAATGTAGCTTTCAGTAACTGATTATATGTATTTGAATGATAATACGTAACTCCGAAAGTTATTGTATTATTAAACCATTTGGAATCAAGACCTACTTCATAAGAACGAGTTCTTTCAGCTTTCAGATTGGAAATCGGATAATATTTAAAAGGTTTAAAGGTTCCTCCTTCAAGTTCGTGAGTGAGAGTTCCAGGAGTTAACCCTGTATAGGGGATCGGCGAACCTACCTCTGTATAGGAAGCTCTGACTTTCAGGAAACCTAAAGTTGGCTCTAATTTCTCTTTAATATTATTGGGTAACAGTTCAGTAACGATGGCAGACAAACCAACCGAAGGATAGAAAATCCACGGATCATCACTGTTTACCAATTGAGAAGGCTTATCGGCTCTCCCTGTCAAGGTTAGGTATAAGGCCGAATTCCATGATAACTCAGCAGAAGCAAATACAGCAAAATTTCTCCTGCGGCTGTCTCCACCAGTTTGACTTGCGGTGCTCTGCGTCGGGTCTATATTACTATATACAAATTTATTCGGTACTAATAGCAACTGCCCTCCATATCCACGTCCTTTTGTATCATATTCTTCGAAAGAAGTTCCTGCATTGATCGTAGCATGATAGATTTCAGCAAACTGTTTATCGAAGTTTACCATTATATCTGCATATTTCTGTCGAAACGTCTCGTTAGAGTATGTATAGCGTCCGTTTGTACTAGCATATGTGTTTATGGTAGATGCATAACGTTTATCTTCCTTTTCAGTATAGGTATTATCTAAACGTACACGACCTGCCACATTCAAATAGTTGGTAATATCGTACTTTAAAGAGGCATATAACATATAACGGTCTTTTACTTCCGGACGAATGTTACGATAGGCAATCCAATATGGATTTTGTATATCCATGCCAAAATCTCCGGGACTCCATTGCTGTTGAGAATATCCGAGTTCACTATTATAGCGTTCAAAATACTTCTCTTTCTCAAAATCTTCACCGCGCGGATATAAGTATGCGCCAACAATTGGATTAAAATAAGTTCCATAAGAAATCATATTGTTATAATACTCACGTATATAACTTGCAGATGCATCTAATGTCAACTTATCATTCAAGAATTTAGCAGTATTTCTCAATGTCACATTGTAACGGTGGTACTTGTTATTGGGGACAATACCATCAGAATTTACAGCAGCAATCGAAAAATAAGTCTGATTCTTATCGTTTCCGGTTGAAAGATTAAATGAATTATTAAAGGTTGCCCCTAATTCAAAGAAGTCTTTAGGATCATACGATGATTGATTTTCCAGTTTATCTCCCCACGAATAATAGTTTCCTGATATTCCATATCTATTTTGGAATTTAGGCATTGTGAGCGGTGTCATAAACTCTACTGAAGAAGATACATCTATACGCATTTTTCCAGCTTCGCCTTTCTTCGTATTGATTAAGATTACTCCATTTGCTGCACTTGCTCCATACAATGCTGCAGCAGACGGTCCAGTCAATACTGACACACTTTCAATATCATCCGGATTGAAATTGGCGATACCTTCACCTGAAGTTCTGCCGCTTCCGAATCCTGTTCCGTCGCCAGTTCTGTCAGCTTGATTACCAATTGGTACACCATCAACTACATATAGAACATTGTTATCTCCGCTAATAGATTTGTTACCACGCATTGTAACACGAGTACTACCTCCTACACCGGAAGCACTGCGTTGTATATTCACACCAGCCACTTTTCCGTTTAGACTATTGACGAAGTTAGCATCCTTTACGGAAGTTAAAGCATCATTGTTAACTTTCTGCACATTATAACTCAACGCTTTTTGTTCACGTTTGATACCCAAAGCAGTAACTACTACTTCGTCCAAGGTTTGCGTGTCTTCACCCATTGTGACTTTTAGGGGTTGGGCGTTGGCAAGCGTGATTGATTGGGAGGCATAACCGATATAGGAGATTTCTAACACATCACCTTTGGCAGCTTGTATTTTGAAATTTCCATCCATATCAGTAATCGCACCAGTAGCTGTTCCTTTCACCAGAATGCTAACTCCAATTAAAGGTTCACCTTGTGCATCTGTTACTGTTCCCGTTGCAACGATTGGTGTTTTTTTCTGTTGTTCTACTTCTTTCTTAGTAGAAAGTACAATATGCTTATCGACTATTGAATAACTGATATTTGTTCCTTTAAACAGCTGACCCATAACGTTAGTCAGCGACTCTTTAGAAACTTTAATAGATATGACACGATTAATATCGACGTCATTTGTGTTGTATACTACTGACATTGAAGTTTGTTTCTCTATCTCTTTCAATGCAGTATTTAGAGGTACCTTCGATAGATTAAGGGTAATCATTCGTTCCTGCCCATAAGCTGAGGCAAAACTCGAAAACAATAAAAGGAAAAATAACAAGTATGGAAACTTGTGTTTTATAATTTCTTTCATCTTATTCTTTTTAATTAGAAATAGTTTTTAGGTAGTTAACAAACATGTGCGGGTAATAAATATAACCGCCACTCATACAAAGGATCTATGTATCTCTGTTTCTCATATTTATAAATTTAAAGGTTACACTAAAAATGATTTTTCATAAGCGCTTATTCATCAGTAATACATTTGATACTGCAACCATACTAAACGAAAATAAGATTTTTTTTCGTAAAAAATGGTTAGACTAAGCATTTTTTTGAAAAATAAATACATAATCATTTGATAAATAGAGCATTAAGTAGTTCTGAAAAACTATTCAATTTATTACATTTGCATGCAATTTGCATATATTCAAATAACAGATAGATATAAAGAATCATTTTATGTTCAAATATTCAAAAGATGGAGTTTCTGTATTGACCATATTAGACACCAGAAGGGCTAAAATTAATGGATTATTTCCAGTTAAAGTTCAAGTCGTATTTAGGAGAAAGCAGAAATATTATTCTACGGGGAAAGAATTGTCAAAAGAAGACTGGGATAGATTGTTAAAGGCAAAAAGTCAGTTATTAATGGAGGTAAGGACTGATATCGAAAGTAGTTTTTCTATTATAAAACAACAAGTTAGCGAACTTATCCAAAAAGGAGAATTTAGTTTTGAAATATTGAGTATCAGACTTGGAAGGCATACGAAAGAAATCAATCTGCGTACAGCTTTCGAATTAAAGATGAAGGAATTAGAGGATAATGAGCAGGCAAGTACATATTTAAATTATCGAAGTGCTTTGAAGAGTTTAGAATGTTTTGGTGGTACCAATATTCCATTAGACAGAATTACTGTGGAGTGGCTGAAGCACTGTGAGCGGTTTTGGATTTCTAACGGTAAGAGCTATTCAAGTGTGAGTATTTATTTTCGAACCTTAAAGTGCATATTAAACCGTGCAGTACGAGATGGAATACTGAAAGAATCATCATTTCCTTTTGGAAAGAATAAATATGAAATACCAGAAGGACATGGTCGAAAGCTGGCTCTCACTCTTCCTGAGATAAAAAGAGTCATGTCTTTCCAGGATTCTACCAATGAATTAGAGGAATTTCGTGATTTATGGTTCTTCTCTTATTTATGTAATGGAATTAATTTTATGGATCTGTTATTTCTCCAGTACTCAAATATTGTAGATGGAGAAATCTGTTTTATACGTTCCAAAACATCCAGGACTACTAAACATAGTAAAGAAATACGTGCTACTATAACTCCTGAGATGTGGGATATCATTCATAAGTGGGGAAACCCTAATATAAGCCCACAAACCTATATTTTTAAATATGCCAAAGGGAATGAAGATGCTTTTGAAAAGATCAAATTAGTGCGTCGTATCGTTACTAAATGTAATAGAAAATTAAAAAAAATAGCCCAAGGTACAGGTATTGCTCAACTGACTACTTATACGGCAAGACATTCATTTGCGACAGTACTAAAACGTGGTGGAGCCAAAACGTCTTATATTTCAGAAAGTCTTGGTCACTCTAATTTAACTGTTACTGAGAATTATTTAGCATGTTTTGAAAAGGAAGAGAGGATTAGAAATGCTCGACTACTGACTAATTTCGATAATAAAATGTAAATTTGAATGGTGCATGCAAATTGTATGCACAACGCTACTTTTTGTGTTTATTGCATAGGCATAAAATAAATGAGTATACGATAATATGATGAATTATAGAAAAATCTCATTGTGTCTAATATCATTACAAGATATGATTAACCATATGGTTAATCATATCTTGTAATGTCGCATTTTATAAATAATAGAAAACATGAAATCAGTAAAATCAGCACATTCTTAAAAAAATGCATATTTAATGTGTCTAGAATGTAATATATTACACTAAACTATATAAGAATTAGAAATAAAACCTTTATTCTTGATTTGTATTCAACGGCTTGATTTAAATAAACGTTATTAATAATTATATGGTTATTAAATCGTTTAAAATACAGGCGTTTTAATATAAATAACAATATATAGAATCATATTGTCATTTCAGAATCAAGCGAAAAATTAAATCAAATAGAGAAAAAGTTCTTTCAAAGTGCCCATATTTATCTTGGTTTTAAAGGAACTGGTGTTTCCTTTAAAACCAAAATGCCGTTCCTTTTAAACCAACGACTGCTCCGTTCGTATATTTTAAAGCTCTTTCATAGAATTGAAGATGGCATTTTTATGCACTAAGCAATTGTTTTATGCAAACACATCGCATAATCTTGCAATAAATTATACATTTTTTTGCTATTTATTAGATTTCATAGACTTTGACTACCTGGCTATTCTTAAAAATAGAACATAAAGAAGTATGAAAACAGCTATAAATTCATTACTCCCAATCAATCACGCTTGCCAACGCCCAACCCCTAAAAGTCACAATGGGTGAAGACACGCAAACCTTGGACGAAGTAGTAGTTACTGCGTTGGGTATCAAACGTGAACAAAAAGCGTTGAGTTATAATGTACAGCAAGTAAAGGGAGATGAATTGACTAATATAAAGGATGCTAACTTTATTAATGCTTTATCAGGAAAAGTAGCTGGCGTAACAATAAATGCTTCTTCAGCCGGTGCTGGGGCTGCGGCTCGTGTAGTTATGCGTGGTACAAAGTCTTTGGAGAAAAATGATAATGCACTTTATGTTATTGATGGTATTCCAATGTTTAATGTAAATTCAGGAGATAATGCTGGAGGTACGATGAACAAACAGCCAGGATCTAATAGCGTAGCTGATATTAATCCTGAAGATATTGAGAGCATGACAATTTTAACAGGACCTTCCGCTGCAGCCTTGTATGGTTCGGATGCTTCTAATGGAGTTATTCTTATCACTACTAAAAAAGGTACTGTAGGAAAAGTGCAAATTTCTTATAGTAATAGTACAAGTTTTTCATCTCCGATGATGATGCCGAAGTTTCAGAATATTTATGGTAATCGTGAAGGAGAGTTAGGCAGTTGGGGGAGCTTGATGGATACTCCTAGCAACTTTGATCCATCTGACTTCTTCAATACGGGAATGACGGAGATGAATGGTTTCACGTTGACCACTGGTACTGAACAAAATCAAACTTACGCATCTGTCTCTACTACAAACTCTACAGGTATCTTACCTAATAATGCTTATAACCGCTATAATTTCTCTATTCGTAATACCGCTAAATTCTGTGATAATAAGTTGAGTCTTGATTTGGGAGCTCAATATATTATTCAAAATAATAAGAATATGGTAGGTAGTGGACAATATTTTAATCCCTTGGTATCTCTTTATCTTTTTCCACGAGGTGAAAACTTTCAGGAAGTACAGATGTATGAACGCTATAGTGAGGCTCGAAACCTTATGGTACAATATTGGCCGGAATCTATATTTGGTACTGATTTGGATATGCAAAACCCATATTGGATTATGAATCGAATGCAGAATGAGCTTTCTAAACGTCGTTATATGTTTAATGCTAGTCTGAAATGGGATATAACAGATTGGGTGAATGTAACAGGGCGAGTACGTGTGGATAATTCAGATAGCGATAGTTATGAAAAGTATTATGCTAGTACACGAGGTACTTTTACAGAAAGTAGTTCTAAAGGTTATTATGGACATACTAAACAAAATGATCGGTCTGTTTATGCTGATGTAATGGCTAGCATAAATAAGAATTTCTTTGATGACAAACTTTCATTGAATGCAACTGTTGGTGCTTCTATTAATGATATTCAGGAAGATGCTATGTATCTAAAGGGAGGATTGGAGCAAATTCCTAATTTCTTCCATTATGGCAATATTAATGTCAATACTTCCAAGCGTAATGAATCAAAATGGCATGATCAAGTACAAAGTGTTTTTGCAAGTGCAGAATTAGGATGGAATCATCAATTGTATTTGACTGTCACTGGGCGTAATGACTGGGCATCTCAATTAGCTTTTACCAGCAAAGGTTCCTACTTTTATCCGTCTGTTGGTCTGTCATGGCTTGTTAGTGAATCTGTAAAGCTACCAAAAGCTATTTCTTATTTGAAAGTTCGTGGTTCGTGGGCGGAGGTCGCTTCTTCCCCTAATCGATACCTTACCCAAATGCAATATACTTATAATGAGCAAACAAATACATATGAATATCCTGCAAGTCATTATAATACTAATCTGAAACCAGAAAATACAAAATCATGGGAACTAGGCGTCAATGCTAAATTCCTTGGCAACCGTATTAATTTAGATATGACCTTCTATCGTTCTAATACCTTCAATCAGACATTCTATGTTGATGCATCGGCTTCATCTGGATATAAGAATAATATTGTGCAGACTGGTAATATTCAGAATCAGGGTATTGAGCTGGCTTTAGGATATTCTGATACATTTGATAAAGTGAAGGTATCTACAAATTTCACTTACACTCTTAATCAAAACAAGATCGTTAGTTTAGCGAATGGTGCCATCAATCCGGAAACCGGCGAAGCTATCGAAATGGAGTATTACTCAAAAGGAACATTGGGAACTAGTGGTGGTCCGACTTTAAGACTCTATGAAAACGGATCAATGGGAGATATTTATATCAATCAGCGTTTGCGTCAGTCTCCTAATGGATATATTTGGAAAGACCCCTCTAATGGAAGTTTGGCTATTGAAAATACGGAATACCGCAAGGTTGGCTCTATTCTTCCTAAATATTATTTGGGATGGAATGGTAGTGTTGCTTGGAAGGGATGGAATCTTGGATTTGCATTCACCGGGCGTTTTGGAGGATTAGTTGTATCGGATACACAAGCCATGATTGATAAATATGGTGTATCTGAAAGTTCTGCAGTTGCTCGTCAGGCAGGCGGTGTATGGGTTGGAGACAGTAAAGTGGATGCTGAGGAATATTATAGTAAAGTAACTACTGCTGTTGGTACTTATTATACATATAGTGCAACGAATATTCGCCTTTCTGAACTGAGCTTGAGCTACCAACTTCCTAAAACATGGTTCAAAAATCATGTAAATATGACACTGGGGCTTACAGGAAAGAATTTATGGATGATTTATTGTAAAGCACCTTATGATCCGGAAAGTACATCTTCTGTCACTAGTAATTTCTATCAGGGGGTTGACTATTTTCAACAACCTAGTTTGAGAAGTCTCGGATTTAATGTCAAACTAACATTCTAGTTTAGATTATGAAAAAGAATAAGATAATAAAGAAGTTTGCAAAACTGTCTGTGTATACTTTGTTAGTAGCACTAGGAACAGGTTGTACCGATAAATTTGAAGAGTATAATACAAATCCCTTTGGACCTAAACCTGACCAAATGCTGGGTGATAATGCAATCACCGGATCATTGATTAAAAGCATGATTCCTGCATTAGTACAAGGACAACAGAACAATTCACAGATGTTGGATCAGATGATTGGATCTGAATATGGTGGAGAAATTACTTGTATCGCCCAATGGGGTAATGGAGGTAATTATTATACTTACAATCCAAGAGTTGGGTGGTATGGAAATATGTTTGATACTACTATGCCACAGATTTATACCGGATATTTCCAGATACGTGATCTTTCTGATGGCAAAGGATTGGCTTATCAATGGGCACAGATTCTTCGTGTGGCAGCTTCACTTAAAATTAGTGATTGTTATGGACCGATTCCTTATTCTCAAATTACAGGAACTGCTTTTACTGTAGAATATGACAATATGGAGGATCTTTATAAACACATGTTTGATGATTTGGATGAAGCGATTTCCGCTTTTAAAGTAGCAGTGTTAGGTAATGAAGATATGAGTTCTTTATCAGAATACGATCTTGTATTTAATGGAGATTTTAACAAATGGGTGAAATTTGCCAATTCTTTAAAGCTTCGTATGGCAATGCGCATTTCTAGTGTTTCTCCAGCACTTGCCAAGGAGAAAGCAGAAGAAGCTGTTTCTGATGTAATTGGTGTGATGACATCTGCATCAGATGCTGCATATAGTAAATATAATGACGGTATGAATCCATATTATCGTGTTACTTCTTCATGGAATGAAATTCGTATCAGTGCTAATATCACTTCATATTTAAGCGGTTATAATGATCCTCGTTTGGCTAAATATGCATCAGAAGCAGATGCTTCTATCGGTGGAGGACAAATAGGAGTGCGAAATGGTATTTACCAAAGTGCTACAACTCAGGCAAATTATACAAAATTCTCCCGCCTGAATATTGGTATAGATGATGAATTGCTCATTATGTCTGCATCTGAAGCTTATTTTTTACGTGCAGAAGCTGCATTGATGTATAAATGGAATATGGGAGGAACTCCCAAAGAACTTTATGACGCAGGAGTGACAGTGTCTATGGAAGAACGTAAAGCTACTATTGGCGATTATTTGAAAAGTGAAAAGGTTCCTGCTGCTTACAGTGATCCTTCGGATTCAGGTAAGGATATAGCAGCAGTGTCAACTGTAACTCCGAAATATAATGAATCAGCAAGTGTTACAGAGAATTTGGAGCGTATTTTGATTCAGAAGTGGATTGCCAATTTTCCGAATGGTTGGGAAACGTGGGCTGACATTCGTCGTACAGGTTATCCTAAACTATTCCCTATCGTGAATAATCTGAATACAGATGGGGTGACAGTGCAGCGTGGTATGCGTCGTTTGCCTTTCCCTCAGTCAGAATATAATACGAATAATGCAAATGTGAAAGCAGCTGTATCAATGTTAGGTGGTGCAGATAACTCTGCCACAGATCTTTGGTGGGCTAAGAAAAATTAAATCAGAACGTTAAAATAATTTTTATTATGAAAACGAGCAAATTGAAAAAAATAATATACGGAATAGGAATTTCTCTCTTTTTTTCGCAGGGATTCTTAAATATCGCATGTAGTGATTGGACCGACATAGAGGCGAAAGATTATTATGAACCTCCTACGCAAGGTTATGAAAATAATTTGAAGGATTATTTTAACTCTCCACATAAGATTATGTTTGGCTGGTTTGGTAACTGGGCAGGTAAGGGAGGTTCTTCCATGCAATATGCTTTATGTGGATTACCGGACAGTACGGATTTTGTGAGCCTTTGGCTCTGTTGGGGAAATCTGACGGTTGAGCAACAGGCTGATTTAAAAGACTTTCAGGCTAAGGGTTCCAGAGCAGTGCTTTGTTGGCGCGCAGGAGATATTGGTGATAATCTCACACCGGGGGGTAACGATGATGCAGTGAAGGAAGCGTTTTGGGGCTTTGATCCTAAAGATGAGCAATCTTGCATTGAGGCTGCTAAGAAATATGCACTTGCTATTGTAGATACATGTAACAAATATAATATCGATGGATTTGATTATGATATTGAGGATTGGGGGACTTTAATGAACTCCAGTATGCCATCAGTACCCAATGCGTTTATGAAGACTTTACGTGAGGAGTTTGATAAGACGGGGAAAATGTTGGTTGCTGATATCCCTGGTGGTGCAGGTTGGTTGAGCTTTTATGAAGTGCTTTCAGAGGAAACAGTTCTAAGTCTTGATTATATAGCTTGGCAGACCTATGAACTAGGACATTCTGGATTGGATTCTTTCTTTGAAGCTGTACGTAGAAGTCACCCTAATGTCTTTAAAGAAGCTATGGGGAAATCTATTGTGACTGCAACTTTTGAAAGAGCAGTGGATAAGCATTACTTTACCGAGCAACAGAGCTATCATCCGGCTTGTGGAATAGAACATGCAGGTATGGGGGCTTATCATATTGAGTATGATTATCCTGGAAATCCTGATTATCCCACAGTGCGTGCAGCTATTGCTGCACAGAATCCTCCTATTAATAACTAAAAGAAAGGGTTAAACAATGAAGAGAATATCTTTACTTAAAATAATGGCATTTGGGGTACTGGCACTGGTCCATACTGCATGTGAAAATGCTAAGTATGATGTTATAGATAATTTAGTCTATATAAATGAAGCGTCTACATCCAAAACTAAAGAATTGACATTGACAGAGGGTACGACGCGTACTTCGTTAACTGTACGTTTGGTGAATATTATTAATCAAACAATAAAAGCTAATTTATTTATTGACGAATCTGTATTAGATGCTTATAATAAGAAGAATGAAACTAATTATAAAATGCCTCCTAAAGAATATATATCATTTCCTGAATCAGTGACAATTGAAGCAGGTTCTGTAAGTGCAGATCCTGTGAATGTTGATATTAAAAGTTTTGAAGCTGAAGGCGGTGCTCAATATGCAATTCCCATCAGTATTAAGAATGTGGAAGGAGGTATTGAGAAGTCGGAATCCTCTTCCAGTTTTTTATTGGTTCTTGTGAAGCCTTTGAAACAAGCTGTTCCTAAATTAACATGGTATAATGGTATGCATGCAGCCCCGGAAGGAGCTTGGGGGTTAGCTTTGCCAAATTATACATTGGAATGGTGGAGTAAAGTCACCTCTAAATCAGGGAACGGTGGATATACTAAGAATAATCAGGCTATAATAAACTCAGGAGGTTTAGGGACAGAACTATATATACGGTTTGGTGACTTAATCTATTCCGAGAATGGTAGCTATAAAAATAATTTCCTACAAGTAAAAACGATGGGGTCTCAATTTGATACAGGTGATCCAACTAAGGGAAAAGGTTTAGAAGCACAAAAATGGTATCATTTTGCAGTGAGTTATGATGCAGCATCCGGTACTACTTTATTGTACCAAAATGGTACTGTAGTTGCCTCATTATCTTCTTCAATAGGACAACCGATGAATATTGATCAATTTCAGATGATTTCTTCAGGAGAAGAATATTTTCCGGATTTCTGTGAAATGTGTCAGGTTCGTTTTTGGAAAGTTACACGCACAGTTAATCAGATAAAGAAATCTATGTATACCGAAGTTGATTATACAGACAAGAATTTGTTGTTGTATCTGCCAATGAATGAAGGTGAAGGAGCTACAATACTACACGATGTAACCGGTAATGGTCATGATGTGGAAATTGGCAATTCTAACCTAGGTAACGAAAACCGTCAAAAGGTGACATGGGAAACATATTCATTTGCTCAATAATTTAAAACAGTATGATATGAAAGCATTATTTAAATATATATTATACAGTACATTTTTTGCTATGTCATTGCCATTAGTCACAGCATGTGACGATGACGAAGCAACAGATCCGTATGATATCAATTATGTCTATATTTATAAACCAAGTGAAACAAATGCTACTTTAGAGTATAAAGGAGACGGAACTTTTTTGAAAGAAATCGCCACCGAACATATTTTGTCTCCTGTCAGGTGTACTAAACCTGCACCACAAGATTTGACCATCCAATTAGCTATTGACAGGTCATTGGTAGATGCATACAACAGTGAATATGGAACGAGCTATGTAGCTTTACAAAATGCAGAACTGGAAAATGCAACTTTGTATATAAAACAAGGGGAATATATCTCTGTAGATACTTTAAAAGTGCATTATACTAATATGGAAGAATTTAAGAACGGATCGGAAAATTATATTCTCCCGATTGCTATAACTTCTATTAATGGAACAGGAGTATCAGCGAGTGAAAGTAATAGTAAGATATTCTTGACATTTGAATCGACTTACAAACCAAATCATGTCACACTGACTTCAAGTAAAGAATATCTGTTAGAGTATCAGTATAGTCAAGGATTTACAAATTTAAGCAGTGAATGGAAGCTTGACGGTATCTTAAAATCGGCATGGGCCGCAGATGGTGACACCAAAGTTACTCTTGCTATTAATCCGGCATTAGTTGGAACGTATAATGCATTGCATGGCACAGATTATTCTTTACTGACTAGTGCAAGTTTGAAGCAATCGACAATAATGATTAAACAAGGAAAAACAACTCCGGAAGAGAGTGTTGCCTTGAGTTTTTCGGATGATATGGCTTCTGTGCAGCTGGGTACTAACTATGTTATTCCAGTGACAATCACGAATGTTGATGGAGTAGGAGCAGATATAGGCGAGAATAAAGTTATATATATTGTTTATAAAACAGCACTTGTCGGATTTTTATCTTGTGTAGACAAACCGGTAGGTTCTGTAATAAATGACCATTCGGGTTGGAGTTTTACTTTGAATGGACAATCTAGCGACTTGTATGATTATGTTCCGGATGGCAGCATACTTGATATCGATTTGGGAAAACAAGAGAATATAAAAACTATTGCTTTACATTTCTATGAATGGTTTTATTCTTCGGAAAGTGCAAGTATAGCGATAAGTAATGATGGAGAGAAATATGAGGATCTTGGTGTAGCTTCAGGATTTGCAAATAAGACAAGTTACATTCTTCTTCTTGTGGCTAAACAAGCGCAATATATAAGAGTAACTTTCCATGGAGCTCTTTATTATTCTCCTTATATTAATACTGTAGGTATTTATACTGAAACTGAATAAAAAATGGCCCAAGTTTATTACTGAATGAGCTTGGGCTATTTGCTGTTTATATCATGTTGTGATCAGTTCTAAGTTTTCTTTGTTAATAAAACTTAGAACTGATTTTTTTCTTGAGTATCTTATATTTTTGGATTGTATTATCTAAAAACTAATTAAAGGAAATGCTATGAGAATCATTCGCCGTATTATTTTTCAGCTGCTTTGTTTGTTGGGAGCATGTTGTTATATTCCTGCAACAGCACAAGTCGTTTTAGTTGATAATGGAAAAACTAAATCCAGGATTATTCTATCAGAAAATGACCAGATTAATCAAATATCAGCAAATTTATTTCAATTGTTCCTTCAGAGAATTTCAGGTTGTACATTTCCCATTGTAAAAGGGCAGAATGCAAAAAAAGGAGATATTATAATCAGTAGCAAAACCCCAGCTGGAGTGACAGAAGACGGTTTCAGCCTATCTACGAAAGATGGAATCTTACGTATTTCAGGCAGTGGGAATGGGACAGTCTACGGAGTTGTAACTTTACTCGAACAATATCTTGGAGTGGATTACTGGGGAGAAAACGAATACTCTTTTAACCCTGCGAAGACAATCGAACTGCCGCTTATCGATAAAATAGATAATCCGGCTTTCCGTTACCGCCAGACACAATGTTATGCTATTCGTACAGACTCCATATATAAATGGTGGAACAGGCTGGAAGAGCCAAACGAAGTGTTTGCTGCCGGTTATTGGGTGCATACTTTTGATAAGTTGCTTCCTGCTTCCGTATATGGAAAAGACCATCCGGAATATTATTCTTATTTTAAAGGCAAACGCCATCCCGGGAAAGCAAGCCAATGGTGTCTGAGTAACCCGGAAGTTTTTGAAATCGTGGCTCAGCGGATTGATTCTATTTTTAAGGCAAATCCGGATAAGCATATTATGTCTGTGAGTCAGAATGATGGTAATTATACCAATTGTACATGTGATGCCTGCAAAGCGATAGATGATTATGAAGGAGCACTCTCAGGAAGTATCATTACTTTTTTGAATAAGCTGGCTGCCCGTTTTCCCGATAAGGAATTTTCCACGCTTGCCTATCTGTATACGATGAATCCTCCGAAACATGTGAAGCCATTGCCGAATGTGAATATCATGCTTTGTGATATAGATTGTGACCGTGAAGTGACTTTGACGGAAAATGCCTCAGGTAAAGAGTTTGTGAAAGCAATGGAAGGCTGGGCTGCCATCACTAATAATATTTTCGTGTGGGATTATGGTATTAATTTTGATAATTATCTGGCTCCGTTCCCTAATTTTCATATCTTGCAGGATAATATCCGTCTGTTCAAAAAGAATCATGCCACTATGCATTTCTCACAGATTGCAGGAAGCAGGGGAGGAGACTTCGCTGAGTTACGTGCCTATCTGGTATCTAAGTTAATGTGGAACCCCGAAGCGAATGTTGATTCTTTGATGCAGCATTTCCTGCATGGATACTATGGAGAGGCTGCGCCATACCTTTATCAGTATATCAAGGTGATGGAGGGAGCGTTGATAGGCAGCGGACAAAGATTGTGGATTTATGATTCTCCTGTTTCCCATAAATACGGAATGCTGAAACCACAACTGATGCGACGTTATAATCAACTGTTTGATGATGCAGAGAAAGCGGTGGCTGAAGATAATAAATTCCTGAAGCGTGTGCAGCGTGCCCGCTTGCCCATTCAGTATTCGGAATTGGAAATTGCCCGTACTGAGACTGGTACGGATATGAATGAGATCAGTCCGAAATTGGCACTTTTTGAAGAACGGGTGAAAGAATTTAATGTACCGACATTGAATGAACGTTCCAATTCTCCTGTGGAATATTGCCAGTTGTATCGGGAGAGATATATGCCCCGTGCAGAAAAAAGTGTTGCGATAGGAGCGAAGGTTACTTATCTTATTCCTCCTACCGGTAAATATGCAGAAATCGGAAAAACGGCATTAGTGGACGGACTATTCGGAGGATCTACTTTCGTTGAAAGCTGGATTGGCTGGGAAGGAACAGACGGTGCTTTTGTTATAGATTTGGGTAAAGAGAAAGAAATACATAGTATAGATACGGATTTCCTGCATCAGATCGGAGCCTGGATTCTTTTCCCTCTGAAGGTGGTTTATTCCTATTCTGAAGATGGAGAGAATTATACACATTGGGGAGCACATGATATGCCGGAAAACCGTTCGGGGAAAGTGGAGTTCCGCGGAGTGAAGACTGAATCGGAAATGCCAGTGCATGCCCGTTATGTGAAAGTTGAGGTCACCGGTACGAAAGAATGTCCCGAATGGCATTATGGTGTAGGGCATCCTTCGTGGTTCTTTATCGACGAAGTAACAATAAAATAAAAAAAAGTAGGGGCAAGCGTTAGTAGTTTGCCCTTCTTAGTTGTATTATATATAGATGGGTCAGAAAAATGACCCTTTCATCTATATACTATTGAACTATGCAACAGAATAAAACTGCTTCTCAAGGAAAAACTATCAACCCGATTTATTGGGTACCTACCGCTTATTTTGCAATGGGACTTCCCTTTATTGCCATCAATTTGGTTTCCGTATTCATGTTTAAGGATTTGGGTATTTCTGATACTCAGATAACGTTTTGGACTTCTCTTATCATGATGCCCTGGACACTCAAATTCTTATGGAGCCCTTTTCTTGAAATGTATCGGACCAAAAAGTTTTTTGTACTGGTAACCGAACTGTTGAGTGGTATATTGTTTGGAGTAGTAGCTTTTTCGTTATTCTTTGATTATTTCTTTGCTATCAGTATTTCCACTATGGCGGTGATTGCGTTCAGTGGAGCCACACATGATATCGCTTGCGATGGTGTATATATGGCAGAACTGAATAAAGAGGATCAGGCTAAATATATTGGAGTACAGGGAGCTTTCTATAATGTGGCAAAATTGGTTGCCAACGGTGGATTAGTTGCTTTGGCAGGTATGCTGGCCGAATATTTCGGAGCGATAGAAGGAGCTTCGATAGATGCCAATAAGGGTGCGTATTCATCTGCATGGATGATTATTTTTGCCGTAATTGCTGCAGTAATGGTATTGCTCGGTCTTTATCATATAAAGATGTTGCCTTCTACACAAGTTCCCGCTACCGGCAAGAAGTCTACCTCAGAAATCATGCAGGATTTGGTAAATGTGATTGGGAACTTTTTTACTAAAAAACATATAGTATATTATATCTTCTTCATTATTCTCTACCGATTGGCGGAAGGATTTATAATGAAGGTTGCTCCTTTGTTTCTGCGTGCCTCCAGAGAGGTCGGAGGTCTGGGGCTGTCATTGACAGAAATCGGAACATTGAATGGCGTCTTTGGTTCTGCCGCCTTTGTTATCGGTTCATTGCTGGGTGGAATATTTGTTGCCAGATATGGATTGAAGAAAACTTTATTCATGCTTTGTTGCGTGTTCAACCTTCCTTTCCTTGCTTATACTTTCCTTGCTGTAGTCCAGCCGACCAGTCTTTATCTGATCGGAACATGTATCACAATGGAGTATTTCGGCTATGGTTTCGGATTTGTCGGACTGACCTTGTTCATGATGCAGCAGATTGCTCCTGGCAAACATCAGATGTCACATTATGCATTTGCTTCGGGAATCATGAATCTGGGAGTTATGCTTCCGGGAATGATCAGCGGCTATTTTAGTGATTTACTGGGATACCGTAGTTTCTTTATCTATGTACTGATCGCAACAATTCCTGCTTTTTTGATGACCTATTTTATACCTTTTACGTATGATGATTCAAAAAAGAAAAAATAAATTGCTATTTTTGAGTGATAATAGATAACCAATTACTAAATAAATAATTATTATGAATAAGATTCAAATTCCCTGGGAAGAACGTCCTGTCGGATGTACAGATGTAATGTGGCGTTACTCGCAAAATCCGGTCATCGGACGCTATCATATTCCTTCATCCAATAGTATTTTCAACAGTGCTGTCGTACCTTTCAAAGATGGATTCGCCGGCGTATTCCGTTGTGACAACAAAGCTGTACAGATGAACATCTTCACAGGATTCAGTAAAGATGGTATTCATTGGGATATTAGTCATGAACCGATTCAGTTCAAAGCCGGTAACACGGAAATGATTGAATCCGAATATAAATATGACCCGCGTGTTACGTGGATTGAAGACCGTTATTGGGTAACTTGGTGCAACGGCTATCATGGACCTACTATCGGTATTGCCTATACATTTGATTTTGTAGATTTCTTCCAATGCGAGAATGCTTTCCTGCCTTTCAATCGTAATGGAGTACTTTTCCCGCAAAAGATAGATGGCAAATATGCTATGTTAAGTCGCCCCAGCGACAATGGACATACACCGTTCGGTGATATTTATATCAGCTACAGTCCGGATATGAAATACTGGGGTGAACACCGTTGTGTCATGAAAGTAACTCCTTTCCCTGAAAGTGCCTGGCAGTGTACCAAGATTGGTGCAGGTTCGGTACCTTTCCTTACTGATGAAGGCTGGTTGCTTTTCTATCATGGTGTTATCACTACTTGCAACGGTTTCCGTTATGCAATGGGTTCGGCGATACTCGATAAGGATCATCCCGAAAAGGTACTTTATCGTACCCGTGAATATCTGATAGGTCCGGCTGCACCTTATGAACTTCAAGGGGATGTGCCCAATGTGGTATTCCCATGTGCGGCATTGCAGGATGGTGAGCGTGTAGCTGTTTATTATGGAGCTGCAGATACCGTTGTAGGAATGGCTTTCGGCTATATCCAGGAAATAATTGATTTTACAAAACGAACGAGCATTATCTAAGAAGGATATGAGACGTATATTATTAACTTGCACACTGGCTTTCACCCTTCTCCCCGTATTTGGGGGAGAGGGTAAGGCCCCCCCTATGGATAAGGAAAAGAGTCTGTTGATAGACTATGTAGATCCTTTTATTGGAACGACAAACTTCGGCACCACCAATCCCGGAGCTGTTTGCCCGAATGGAATGATGTCCGTAGTACCTTTTAATGTGATGGGTTCTGCCGATAATACATACGATAAAGATGCACGTTGGTGGTCGACGCCTTATGAACATACCAATTGTTTCTTTACAGGATATTCTCATGTGAATCTGAGTGGTGTCGGTTGTCCTGAACTGGGTTCTTTATTGCTGATGCCTACTACCGGAGAACTGAATGTAGACTATAAGGAATATGGGAGCAAATATAAGGATGAACAGGCTTCTCCCGGCTATTATTCCAATTATTTGACGAAGTATAATATAAAGACAGAAGTCTCTGCTACTCCGCGTACAGGTATTGCCCGTTTCACTTTTCCTAAAGGAGAGAGTCATATACTTCTGAATTTGGGCGAAGGCCTGACCAATGAGAGTGGAGCCATGCTTCGTCGTGTAAGTGACAGCGAAATAGAGGGAATGAAACTATTGGGTACTTTCTGTTATAATCCCCAAGCTGTATTTCCCATCTATTTTGTGATGAGAGTGAACAAAGTTCCCGCCACAACCGGATATTGGAAAAAGCAACGTCCGATGACAGGTGTGGAAGCAGAATGGGATCGCGACCAAGGCAAATATAAATTGTATACCCGCTATGGAAAAGAAATAGCAGGTGACGATGTGGGCGCTTACTTCACTTTTGAAACAGAAGAAGGAGAACAGGTCGAAGTACAGATGGGAGTTTCCTTTGTAAGCATAGAGAATGCCCGTTTGAATCTGGATAAAGAACAGTCGGGAAAAAACTTTGAACAGGTGCTTTCCGATGCCCGTGCACAGTGGAACGATGACTTGTCACGTATCACTGTAGAAGGAGGAACGGATGCACAGAAAACAGTTTTTTATACGGCACTTTATCATTTGTTGATTCATCCGAACGTTCTGCAGGATGTAAATGGTGAATATCCGGCTATGGAGAGCGATCAGATTCTGACAACGAAAGGTACCCGATATACTGTATTCTCTTTGTGGGATACATATCGTAACGTACATCAGCTTTTGACTTTGGTTTATCCCGAACGTCAGATGGAAATGGTACGTACCATGCTCGATATGTATCGTGAACATGGTTGGTTCCCTAAATGGGAATTGTATGGAAGAGAGACTCTTACGATGGAAGGTGATCCAAGTATCCCAGTGATTGTGGATACATGGATGAAAGGATTGCGTGACTTTGACGTAGATCTGGCTTATGAAGCTATGTACAAGTCGGCTACATTACCCGGGGCGGAAAATCTGATGCGTCCGGACAATGATGACTATATGTCAAAAGGATACGTGCCGCTTCGTGAACAATATGATAACTCCGTATCTCATGCACTGGAATATTATATCGCAGACTTTGCCCTTTCCCGTTTTGCGGATGCTTTAGGAAAGAAGAAAGATGCGGAAATGTTCTATAAACGCTCTTTGGGATATAAGCATTATTATAGTAAGGAGTTCGGTACATTCCGACCTATTCTTCCGGACGGAACTTTCTACAGTCCGTTCAATCCGAGGCAGGGAGAGAACTTTGAACCGAATCCCGGTTTCCACGAAGGTAATTCTTGGAATTATACTTTCTATGTACCACATGATGTATATGGATTGGCTAAACTGATGGGTGGAAAGAAACCTTTTGTCAATAAGCTGCAAATGGTGTTTGATGAAGGACTATATGATCCGGCTAACGAACCGGATATTGCTTACGCTCATCTGTTCTCTTACTTTAAAGGTGAAGAATGGCGTACACAGAAAGAGACACAGCGACTGCTGGATAAGTACTTTACGACCAAACCGGACGGTATCCCTGGAAATGATGACACAGGTACGATGTCTGCATGGGCTATTTTCAATATGATAGGTTTTTATCCCGACTGTCCGGGATTGCCGGAATATGCATTGACTACTCCGGTATTTAATAAAGTAACGATCCGCTTGGATCCTAAATGGTATAAGGAAAATGAGCTGGTAATTGAGAGTAATCGTACCGGATCGGAAACTCTTTATATAAATAAGGTGTTATTGGATGGTAAGAAGTTCAATAAATACCGCATTACCCACGATGAACTTGTTCATGGTAAACGCTTGATATTTGATTTGAAATAACACACAGTGTTTCATAGGTATCGTTTTTGGGTTGACAAGGCTGTCGGACTTTTCAGGGTTCGGCAGCCTATTTTTTTTACATCTTACCTGAATAATCCTTTCAAAAAGATAGTGTCACTATATGTCTGCGATAATGACACTATATCAGTGGTATAGTGACACCATTTACCTAGGATAGTGTCATTATCTTATTTTTATAAATATCCCCTTTTCCGTTTTAGTATTAAATATTTGGAATGTAGCCGATTACAAAGTTTCCTTTCATCCGTCTTTTATACGATCAGCGTATAATTAAGATGATGAATAGAAAGAAATTATTTCAACATATCCTTTGGATATTAATCGTAGCAGAATGTTTTCCAATGCTGGCTGTTGCTGCATCGAAACAAAAAAAACAACGTTACAAGATCGCCGTATGTGACTGGATGATATTGAAACGTCAGAAGATTGGTTCGTTCCAATTGGTGCATGAGTTGAAAGGAGATGGAGTCGAGTTGGATATGGGTAGTCTCGGTAAAAGAGAAATGTTCGATAACAAATTGCGTGAGCCCCATTTCCAGCAGCTATTTCGTGAAACAGCTCAGAACTATAATTTAGAGGTTCCTTCTATTGCTATGTCCGGTTTTTATGGACAGTCTTTTTTAGATCGTGCTAATTATAAAGAATTAGTTCGGGATTGTCTGGATGCAATGAAAGTAATGGGTGCCAAGGTCGCTTTTCTCCCTTTGGGTGGAGTGGAAGCAGGCTGGCAGGAAACTCCGGAACTTCGGACAGCTTTAATAAAACGGCTGAAGGAAGTAGGGGATATGGCTGCTTCGGAAAGAGTTGTAATTGGCATTGAAACTCAATTGGATGCAAGAGAAGAAGTGAAACTATTGAAAGAGATTAATTCTCCCGGTATCAAGATCTATTTTAAATTTCAGAATGCATTAGAAAATGGAAGAGATCTATGTAAGGAACTCAAGATTCTTGGAAAAAATAGAATTTGCCAGATTCACTGTACAGATACGGATGGAGTGACTCTTCCTTTCAATGAGCGGCTGGATATGAATAAGGTAAAAAAGACGCTTGACAAAATGGGCTGGAGGGGCTGGCTGGTTGTAGAACGCTCACGAGACAAGGATGATGTGAGGAACGTGAAGAAGAATTATGGAACGAATATTGAATATCTGAAAAAGGTATTTCAAGAGTAATATAATAATTGAGATAATAGGTAGGAGGGACTTCAAACATTATATGTCCTCTTACTATATTAAAAGTCCGAACTTAAAAAAGTTCGGACTTTTTTTTCACTATGCGAATCAAATCCTAATCCTATAGAGATATTGATGCTTTCTCATCCTTTATTTCGGATGCTTGTAACCATTTTGTTTTTTATTTAATTCACTGTTTCCGTTATGGTATCAATCAGCAGAATTTTGGTGGATTACAATGATCTTATCCATTCGTCCTTTATATGAATCGGTTAAAGTGGAAGTTAAAACGATGTGAAGATGTGGAGAAGAACGATGATTGGAATATAAAATATTTAAAAGAAAATTTTCAACAATAATGGGGAGGGGAATTATGATATAGTTTAATAAAACTAAGAGAAAAAACTTCAGATTCTATTTTTTATTCTTTTTAAGAGATTACGATTCTTTTAGTTGTATCTTTTTATTTATGTGAATAGATGTCTGATGATGTAATATATCATTTTATATAAATTAAAATTTAATCTATGAAGAGTAAACATTTATTCTTGCGAGTAAAAAGGGATAGTTTGGCATTTGCGGCAGCTATACTTCTTTTTAGTTCTTGTGTCGATGGATACAAGGATGATTGGACCTTCTCATCGGAAGTTCAGGGGGTAACCTTGGAATCACCGTCGACTGAAGGTTGGACTTTTACCAGAAACGTAGATATTACGTCTCTGGAAATTAAATGGCCGGTAGTGCTAGGAGCCGGTGGGTACCAAGTGACATTTTATAATATTGATGATCCTGACAATCCAGTTGTTATAGGCGAAGAGAATGAAGTCGTAGATAAATGTACGATTACGCGTGATATTACTGAAGATACAAAATATAAGGTTGCAGTCAGAGCATTAGGAAATCAGAAGTATAATAACGCTGATGCTGTTGCAGCTACGGAAATGACTTATAATACATTGGTTCGAGTACGTGAAACAATACCAACAGGAACTAATCTGACCGAATATTTTACGGCAAATCCGATTGAGCCTCTTGCAGAAGGAGAAGAAGAAATAGCTTATGAATTAGTGGCAGGTGGTGTATATGAAATGGATGGTAATATTGATTTAGGAACGACTACATTGACTATTCGTGGCGACAAAGTAAATCATGCCAAACTGACAATGAAAAGAAATGCTTCTTTTATAAATCGCGGAGCTGGTCTAAAAATTAAGTTTATAGATTTTGATTTTGATGCTGATACTTACAGTGCTTCTAATAGTAGAGGTGTCGTTATGTTCAATAGCACAGAAGCCGGTATAGTGCAGCAGCCTTATGTTTTCCAATCTTGTACTATAAAAGATCTTCCCGTACCATTATATTACTGTAATAATGGTTATGCTTTGTCGTCATTGTCTATTACTGATTGCTTGGTTAGCATTAATACAGCAAGTACTATATTTATAGCATTCAACGGTCAAGGTTGGATCAAAGATTTGAGCTTTTCAAACAGTACTATTTATTATACGGTTCCCGGATCTGCCTATTTTGTTCAGATGAGAGGACGTACTCCGTCAAACTTTAGCGGATCTGGCTGGAGTACATCGCTTCGGAAAATGAGTAATTGTACGTTCTATCAAATTGGCACTAACAATCGTTTCTTTAATAATGTAATAAACAGTAATAGTGCTGTGTTCTTTTTGGAAATGCAGAATACTATTTTTGCAGACTGTGTCGTAAGTTCGGCCACAGGAACTGAAGGTGTTTTCAGACGGATCTGTAATGCGGGAAATTATGGTAATGTAAATTATACACTTGGATATAATACTTATTATTATAGTGCTGTTCCGGGAGGATTCCTTGATTATGATACTAGTGATGAGAATGGACGAGACCATTCGGGAACAGCTATTAAGGTAGAGCCAAAGTTTGTGAATGCTGCTAACGGTGATTTTACTTTGAGTAGCTCGGAGCATATTGCGAATCGTTGTGGAGATCCACGTTGGCTTCCGACAACAGAATGAATACAATGTATAAACAATAACAGAATACTATGAGTAAAAGATATTTCATTTTAGGCTTATGTATGCTTTTTATACAAGCCTTTGCGCAAATCGTCTATGCCCAAAATGCACGTACGGTGACCGGGGTTGTTGTGGACGAATTTGGTGACCCAATTATTGGGGCTGCAATTAAGATTGTAGATTCTACGGTAGGCACGATAAGTGATATTGATGGTAAATTTAGCCTTCCCGTCCCGGAAGGGGGAAGATTGGCTGTTTCATTTGTAGGATACGTTTCTCAAACAATAACGAATTTGAATAATCCAAAGATTGTATTGAAAGAAGATGTAGCTAATCTGGATGAGGTGGTTATTGTAGGTTATGGTACACAAAAAATGAAAAACATAACGGGGGCGATTGAAACCATTACTCCGGATGAGATTAAAGATCTTTCGGTGGGTAACTTAGGTGATGCATTGAGCGGAATGATGAGTGGTTTGCATGTAAATTCGGGTGGTGGTCGTCCGGGTAGTACCCCAAGTCTACAAATACGCCAAAGTAATATCAATACCAGCATTACTCCCAATTCAACGCGTGGAGGTGATGCAGATCCTAGCCCATTATATGTAATTGACGATTTTATTTCTACAGAGGATGCATTTAATAATTTGGATGTGAGTGAAGTAGAAAGTATTACGGTTTTGAAAGATGCTTCGGCAGCTGTATATGGGGCACGTGCGGCTTACGGTGTCATATTGGTGAAAACCAAGCGCGGTAAGGTAGGTACACCTTCCATATCTTATACAGGGCAATTCGGTTTTACTGATGCTTTGAAAAAACCTAAGATGCTAAGTGCTTATGATTATGGACGTATTTATAATGCCGCACGTGTAGCTGGAACTTCTACCGGTGAATCGGAATCGGATAATAGAAGAACGCAATATTTCCAGGCTGACGAATTGGAAGCAATGAGAGGACTGAACTACGATTTGCTGGATGATGAGTGGAGTGCGGCTTGGACGCAACGCCACAGTTTCAGTATTAATGGCGGTACAGAGAAGGCTACTTATTTTGCGGGTGCATCTTACTATAATCAAGAAGGTAATATGGGACGTTTAGATTATGATCGTTGGAACTTCCGTGCGGGTGTTAATGCTAATATCGGTAAGTGGATTAAAGCCTCCTTACAGTTCTCAGGTGACATGGGTGAACAGAATAACTCACGTAATGGTATAACCAGTGGTGGGACAGATGCTGATTTTAATTCTCTAATGACACATTTGCCTTTTGTGCCCGGATATGTAGGTGGACGTCCTGTTATATATACAGGTATGGAAAATGTGTCTTCGGGCTTAAGTGCTGTACGACTATTCCATTTTGGAGCAGTTCAGGATTCTCCTGACAATACTCAAAATCAGACAAATAATATGTCCATAAACGGTTCATTGGAATATGATTTTGGTTGGAGCAAATGGTTGAAGGGGCTAAAAGTGAAAGGTTCTTATTCGAGGAGCATTATCAATAATAAGAGTAATAATATCGGTACTAAAATGAATGTCTACAGGCTGCTGGAACGTGGTGGCAGTGGAAATCACCTTTATACTGGCGATGATATAAATATAGATGATAGCAATTTTGGTACTTTTACTTTGGATAATGGTAATTTATTGAGCCGTGCGATGAATAAAACGGATAACTACCAGATGAACTTGACAGTCAGCTACGCACGTCAGTTTGGTTTGCATAATGTGAATGGATTGTTTTCTATTGAAAAGGCAGAATCGGAATATGAATATCTGACCGGTACTGTAACTGATCCTTTCAGCTTTACCGATGGACAATCTAATTCGACAGCTACCGGTGCGGATCAAACGACTACGTTCGGTCGTACGGAATCGGGTATGCTCTCTTATATCGGTCGTCTGAACTACTCGTATGCAGACAAGTATTTGTTTGAGTTCCTGCTTCGTTCGGATGCATCTACCAAATTTGCTCCTAGTAACTACTGGGGAATGTTCCCTTCATGGTCAGCAGGTTGGGTTATCTCGGAAGAAAGCTGGTTTAATAAAGAAAAACTAGGTATTGATTTCTTGAAAATTCGTGGTTCATTCGGTATTTTGGGAAGAGATAATATACAACCTTGGTTGTGGACACAACTTTATAGCCGAAATGCAGATGGAGGTCCTATATTTGGTACAGCCACCAATACCTATAGTGGTGCAACATTCCAAATGCCGCAAAGAGGGGTCAACGCAGATGTACATTGGGATAAAACCTACAAGACCAATTTAGGTATCGATGTCAGGATGCTGGATAGTAGACTGGGTATTACATTAGATGCTTACTATGATATGGGACGTGAGTTGTTCACAACTTTCACGGGTACTTCTTTCTATCCGACTACTGTAGGTACGCAGGCTACTCCTGAGAACTTTGGAGAAGTTGATACGTATGGTTTAGAACTTACTTTGAATTGGAAAGATAAAATCGGTAAAGATTTTTCTTATTGGGTAAAAATGACTACCGGTTACAGTGATAACAAGATTAAAGAAGCCGGATTCCAGGCTACTCCCGGTTTTGATGACATTGTTCGGGGTGAACGTTCCGACCGTGGTGTGTGGGGATACGAATGTATTGGCATGTTCCGCACCTATCAGGATATCGAAGAGTATTTCGCAGTGAATAAGATCACTTCTTATCTTGGGAATACGAAAGATAACATTCATCCGGGTATGTTGATCTATCGTGATGTACGTGGTCAGCGTAATGCCGATGGTACTTATGGTGAAGCAGATGGCGTGATTGATCAGAATGACTATGTGAAGATTTCCAATCGTGCCAATAATCCTTATGGATTGACTTTTAATTTTGGTGCTTCGTATAAGAACTTCTCATTCAGTGCTCAATTTGGTGCAAGCTGGGGTACTTATGCTCTTGTACAGACAGACTTACGTCAGGAAAAATACGATGATCTGGAATATAAAAATGTATCTGCCATGTGGAAAGATATGTATGTGTATGAAGATGTATTGGATGCCGGTGGTAATGTAGTGGCGCCAATGAACCGGAGTGCTAAATATCCAAACTTAAGATATAGTGCCATAAACGGTCAGGCTTCTACATTTTGGAAAGTTAGCGCAGCCAGCGTTCGATTACGTAATTTGACAGTTGCTTATAGCCTTCCGAAGGAATGGACAAATCGGATCGGCATCAGCAGTTGCCGTCTGAATTTGACTGCTCAGAACCTTTTAAACTTTTACAATCCTTATCCTGATGGTGTTTGGAGTACATGGGGAGGCACTTATGGAAGATATCCTAATTTGCGTAAAGTAACTTTAGGTGTTAATGTCTCATTCTAATATCAAAGAAGATTATGAAAGAAAAGATAAATAAAATATGTTTGACAGCATCGATGGTGACAGGACTAATCTGTTTTACTGGATGCAGCGATGATTTTCTGAAAGACAAGAAAGTATATGGAAGCTATGACGCTTCGGTTGTGTACGAAAATTATGAAACAGCCAAAAGTCGTGTGGACTTTTTATATCAGTCTTTATTGCCTAGTTCTACCGGAGGTTCCAATGCTTTGACCGATATAACCAGTGCGGGTATTGATGACGATTTTTCCAAATGTACGGAGGAATATGGAGACTACTCTATTTTCAATGATCCTACGGCATCTCTTACTATTCAGACTGTTCCCGATTATTTTTATGTAATCAACAGTGAAAGAAGTCCTTGGGGACGTATCCGCGAATGTAATAATGTGATTGAAGGTGTGACGGGAAGTGCGACTCTTTCGCAGACAGAGAAAGAACAATTACTCGGACAAGCTTACTTTTTTCGTGCATGGCGTTATTATCTGTTGGTGAAAATGTATGGTGGTGTTCCCATTGTAGACCACGTCCAGAATCCGGTGATAGGTGATGGTAATGGTGAGAATCTGGTCATTCCTCGTTCCTCGACTAAGGCTTGTATAGACTTTATATGCGATGACTTGGAACTGGCAGCCAGCTATCTTCCTGCACGTTGGCAGAATGAAGGGCAGGATTACGGACGCATAACCGCCGGTGCAGCACTTGCTCTAAAAGGTCGTACATTGTTGCTTTATGCTAGTCCACTTTTTAACCGTGCCGATGACGCATCTCGTTGGAAAGATGCTTACGACGCCAATTTTGCTGCCATCACTAAACTGAATGAAGGTAACTTCGGACTTGCTTATGAAGGCAATGGCGGAGAAGACAATGCCAAGAATTGGGCCAGAATGTTCGCCACTTATACAGGTGGAAGCGAAGCCGTATTTGTTACTTTATATAATAATGTGTCTCCTATTGCTTCACAAAACATCAACCGATACAACTTGTGGGAGCAGGGAATCCGACCAGGAAATATAAACGGAGGCGGAGGAAAGACTCCTACAGCGGAAATAATAGACATCTTCCCGATGATTGACGGTAAGAAACCGATGGAATCAGGAGTTCATTATGACCCTAAAAAGTTCTTTCTAAATCGTGACCCGCGTTTCTACCGTACATTTGCATTTCCGGGGGTAGAGTGGAAATTCAACAGTGGCAATGTCGATTTTTCAGGAGCAACGATGTCTGGTTTATGCCCAACCCGTTATACCAGTGGTGCGAACTATGAACTTTGGAATTATTGTTGGTATACTACGGCTGATGAGCGTAATAATCCGAGTAGAAGCGGTTTTGCAGCCGATATGCTGGGCACTAAGAATAGAGGAGTCTATGTTCGTAAACGTTCGGATGATTTTGATTTGGGCACTAGTCTTTATGTGTTTACTGATAACAGCAGTGGTGATCAGCAGGGATTCAGACGATCGGCAGCTCCTTACATGGAGATACGGTATGCGGAAGTATTGCTGAATCTGGCAGAATCAGCTTGTGGTGCGGGCGGCACTTATCATGCGGAAGGGGTCAAGGCGCTGAAAGCCGTACGTGGCAGAGTAGGCTATACGAGTGCAAATAATTATGGCCTGGATGCGGCGATTGAAACTGACCGTGCTAAATTGTTTGAAGCTATATTGTATGAACGTCAGGTAGAGTTGGCTTTTGAAGGTAAACGTGCGTATGATATGCGTCGTTGGATGCTATTTGACGGAGGTGTAGGACAAGGTGCTTTGAATGCAAGTTGGGCATTGAGTGGCTTTGGAGGTAATACTTGTACTTATTTGGGTGTGACTCCGATGAATGAACGTGGTAAGAGATATCGCATAGAAATCAATGTTGAAGGTACCGGGTCTGCAAATAATGACAGTGATCCGATTAAAAACGTAGAGCGACCAGCAGCACTGACATTGAATGAGAAGATTGCTACGGAAGCAGACGGAGAAACGATTCTTGATCCGGCTGTGTCAAGTATATGTACATTCTATGATACCTATTTCTCACGTAAAGATATCAGTCTTGATGGTAATGTGCTGGACATTAATCCTTATTTCCAACCCAGATATTATTTCTTTGGATTGCGTCAAAGTGCACAGCAAACTAATGCGACATTGTATCAGACCATTGGTTGGGAAGATTATGCTCACGGTGGTATGGGTACTTTCGACCCATTGGCAGAATAAAAGATTTTTCTGATTCCCGGAAAAAAGTAATTTAATATAAAAAGGTGGCCTCAAGGCACTTTCCTTTTAATAGGAAAAGTGTCTTGAGGCCTTTTTTTGCATATAATTCCCAATTAACTTCATTTTTGTTCTTTTTATGTGATTACATATCTTTAAATCATACGTCCTTTTTATGTATGAAGAAAAAGAAGAGTGGTATATGTATTTTATGATTATTTAAGTAGTTTACTAACATGTCTTCATTCAAGAGCTTATGGGAAGCTTCTTATAATTGTTATCAAGATGGAAAGCAATTCACAAGATTAACTGACTGTCAAAGTAGGGAGCTGAATAAATTGCATTTTCACTTTAATGCCTCACTCATCAGAGTGTGAATATAGCTAAAGTGAAAGTATTAGAAAAAGGAAAGGCATCATTAATGGTATCAGTTAAAGTGCTGTGCCATAATATATTTCTCATTAAACGATTTATTTTAGTGTTAGGAATCAAACCGAACAAAGAAATAAATCGAAAACTGTGGAAAGAAGCCATTAGTTTTGCAGCCATTACTGCATAAATGTGAATGAAATGTTTAACGGACTATTGTATATAATATTCAACTTAAATATTGATAACATAAGAACGTATTGTTTAATTTAAATTTAATGTATGAAAAGTAATCGTTTATTTTTACGAAGAAGAACACGTGGACTGTTATTCGCTACGTTATTATTTCTTTTAAGTAGCTGTACCATAGGGTATCACGAAGACGAATCTTTTGAGTCGGATGTGAAAAATGCTACACTGGAATCTCCCCAATTGGAGAATGTAAAAGTGGAACTTGATGCCACAGGAGAAAATGCAACTATTGAATGGCCTGTAGTGCATGGAGCAGAAGGTTATGAGTTTTCTTGGTATGTAGTTGATGATCCTGAAAATCCGATAGCTGTAGTTGAAGGAGAGTTTATCGATGGTTGTAGCGTTGAATTGGAAGTAGAAGAAGATACAAAATATAAATTCTTAATTAAAACCATTGGAAATAAACAGTTTAATAACAAAGATGCAGAAAAAGCCTGTGAAATAAGTTTTTCAACTTTACTTGAAACATATGCATCCATTCCTAGTGGAGTAGATTTGACTCAATGGTTTATTGATAATCCGCTTCCAGAGACTGATATGGAACCTAATGAAGATGGCACTTTAAAAGAGTTGGCATATGAATTAGAGGCTAACGGTGAATATACTATATCAGGTCCAATAGATTTTGGAGCACGTAAAGTTACAATTCGTGGAAATAAAATTAATCATTCGAAAATTACATTTGGTCAAAGTGGTAGAATATTAACACAGAATGGTTTGAAGATAAAGTTTATGGATTTCTATTGTAATGCAATGGAGAAAGGTTCTTCTGATGCTTCATTAATTGGATTAAGTAAGACTCCAAATGAACAATTAAAAGTATCTTCTGGAGAATACGTTATTAAAGATCCCATCGTTATTCAGTTTTGTAATGTATATGACCTTAATAGGCATTTATTATATGATTCAGGGAAAAAATATTGTGTGGAAAACTTTACAGTAAAAGCTTCTTTTATTAGATGTAATCAGTCTAATACGATTGTGTATTTTAATAAAGGTAGTTTTATTAATATAACATTTAAAGAGAGTACTCTTTGCAGTACTGTACAGAATGGAAGTTATTTTGCACAGGTAAATGGTAACAGACCTAACAAGATTACTGGATATTCAAATGGAACTTTTAATTTTTATAATTGTACAGTATACAATCTTGCTTATAGCAAAGACTTTACTAATTGGAATAGCTATAGAGGACAAGCATGCTTAACACTAAATTTCTCCAGAACTATTTTTGTAGATTGTGGTAAAGGAGATATGACGAATAAAATAATGGGTAATGCAAATATGTCTAGAAATTTTGAATATAATACTTATTGGTATAATGGTAGTCAAAGTAATGATAAATATGATACAAATACTCTTGATACAGATCCTGGCTTCATTAATGCTGCGAATGGTGATTTTACTGTAACTGGAGCAAGCCAGCTTGAAAAGAGAACTGGTGATCCACGGTGGCTTCCACTTGTTGAAGAGTAAGTAAAGTAGTATGATAATAAAAATTAAATGCAATGAATAAGAAAAATATTATTCTCAGTTTATTCATCGGTACACTGTTGACTTTTGTTATGCCATTGTGTGCCCAGAATCAGACAGTAACTGGACTTGTTGTAGATGTAAGTGGTGAACCGATAATAGGTGCTACTGTCATGGTGGTAAATGGGACAGTAGGTACAGTGACAGATATTGATGGGAAATTTAATATTAAGGTTGCTCCAAAAAGCAAATTGAAAGTTTCCTTTGTTGGATATACTTCACAAATTATATCTGATTTAAAAAATCCTAGGATTGTACTTTTAGAAGATCAACTGAAATTAGATGAAGTTGTAGTACTTGGTGATTATGGTTCTCAGAAATTACGTAATGCAACAGGTGCCATTGAAACGATTTCCACCGAAGAATTGAAAGATTTGTCAGTGGGTAGTTTGGGTGACGCGTTAGCTGGTAAAATAAATGGTTTACATGTATCACTTAGTGGTGGGCGCCCAGGTAGTACACCAAGCTTACAGATTCGTCAAAGTTCAGTGAATACTACCATTACTCCAAGTTCTGATTTAGGAGGTAATGCAAGCCCTACTCCACTATATGTTATTGATGGCTTTATTGCAGATGAAGGTGCTTTCAATAATTTAGATATAAATGAAGTAGAAAATGTGACTGTTTTAAAGGATGCTGCAGCGGCTGTATATGGAGCACGTGCTGCGTATGGTGTTGTGCTGGTTAAGACTAAACAAGGAAAAGTCGGTGCTCCCAAAATTTCTTATTCAGGACAGTTTGGTTATACAGATGCATTGATGTTACCTAAGATGCTAAATGCCTATGATTACGGTCGTATATACAATGCTGCTCGTGCTGCTAATACTGCTACTAAGGATCAAGAATCCGATGACTTGAGGGTACAACTTTTTCAATCTGATGAATTGGAGGCAATGAAGGGTATGAATTATAATTTATTAGATAAAGAATGGAGTGCGGCTTTGACGCAGCGTCATAGTGTCAACATTAGCGGGGGAACAGAAAAAGCAACTTATTTCGGTGGTGTTTCGTATTATCAGCAAGAAGGTAATATAGGGCGCTTGGACTATAATCGTTGGAACTATCGTGCTGGTGTAAATGCTAATATTTCAAAATGGATGAAAGCTTCTTTGCAGGTATCTGGTAATTATGGAGAGACAAATAAACCTAAAAATGTAAAAGGTGGTGGCTCTGATGGTGATTTTGAATCTTTAATGTTACATGTACCTTATGTGCCTGATCAAGTAAATGGATATTATATTTTTCATTCAGGTATGGAAAATATAACTAATCCAAGTGATCAGCAGAAGTATAATTTTGCAGCAGTACAGAATGCGTCAGATAATGTTGAGAATCAGAATCAGAATTTTTCTCTTAACGGTTCATTAGAGTATGATTTTGGTTGGAGTAAATACTTACGTGGTTTGAAGGTAAAAGCTTCTTATTCAAAAAATATAAGTACAGGGAAAACAAATACTATCGGTACAAAAATCGATGTATATCGCCTTATATCCCGTGGTGGCAGTGGTGGTCACCTTTATGTTGGTGACGAGATTGAATACAATGCTAATACATTGGGATTGTATGAGTTGAATAATGGCAACTCTTTGGGGCGTAGTATGAATCGCTCAGATAGTTATCAAATGAACTTAACAGTAAGCTATGCACGTCAGTTTGGTAAGCATTATGTCAGTGGTTTGTTCTCTATTGAAAAAGCAGAATCAGAATGGGAAGATTTGAATGGTAGTCTTACAGACCCATTACCTTTTACAGATGGCCAATCTAGTTCTGTGGATTCCAATGCAGAAGGTTTTGCTCAAACTGTGACGTTTAACCGCAGTGAGTCTGGTATGCTTTCTTATGTTGGTCGTGTGAATTATTCATATGATGATAAATATTTGTTTGAGTTTATGCTCCGTTCTGATGCCTCTGCCAAATTTGCTCCTCAGAATTATTGGGGAATGTTCCCTTCATGGTCTGCCGGCTGGGTTATTTCAGATGAAAAATGGTTTGATAAAGACAAGACAAAAATCGACTTTTTGAAGATACGTGGTTCGTTTGGTATTCTTGGTAAAGATAATGTGAATGCTTGGCTTTGGACTCAGCTTTACACCCGTAATCCAGACAAAGGACCGATCTTTGGAACTAATTCTAGTACAAATACAAGTGCTACGATTCGTATGCCGAAACAAGGAGTAAATCCTGATGTACATTGGGATAAGACTTATAAAACTAATTTTGGTATTGATATGGCCTTTTTGAAGAATCGAATGAGCGCTAATTTGGACTTCTATTATGATATGGGCCGTGAAATGTTTGCTTCACATCAAGGAACTTCTTATTATCCGAATACGGTAGGAATACAACCTGCTCCAGAAAACTTTGGTGAGGTAGATACATATGGTGTTGAATTGTCATTAGGATGGAAGGATAAAATTGGAAAAGACATGTCATATTGGGTAAAACTTACAACAGGATACAATGATAATAAAATCAGAGAGACAGGTTGGAAGGCTGCATATGATTTTGATAAATTAGTGAGAAATGAACGTTCTGATAGAGGACTATGGGGTTATGAATGTATAGGTATGTTCCGTAGTTATCAGGAAATTAATGAGTACTTTGATAAATATAGTATTACTAAATATTTAGGAAATACAAAAGAAAATGTACATCCTGGTATGCTGATTTATAAGGATGTACGTGGACAATATGATGAATCAACTGGAACTTTTGGTCCGGCAGATGGTATTGTTGATGAACAAGATTATATAAAAATTTCTCACCGTGCTAGTAATCCTTACGGTGGAACTTTAAATTTCGGTTTCTCTTATAAAGATTTTTCTATTAGTGCGCAGTTTGGTGCAAGTTGGGGAGCATATTCCTTAGTTCCTACAACTATGCGTAAAGAAAGTTACTCTGAATATAGTAATGTGTCGGCAATGTGGAAAGATATGTTTGTATATGAGGATATTTATGACGCTAATAATATAGTTACAGTAGCACAAAACAGAAATGCAAAATACCCGAATATTCGCTATAGTAGCGTAAATGGTGCACCCTCTACTTTTTGGAAAGTAAGTGCAGCAACAGTGCAACTTCGTAATATGACAGTAGCTTATGCATTGCCTAAAGAATGGCTAAAAATAATTGGCATTAGTAGTTGCCGTTTCAATCTTACTTGCCAAAATGTATTTAACTTCCTAAACCCTTATCCAGAAGGAGCATGGGCTTCTTGGGCGGGAAGCTATGGATATTATCCGAACTTACGTAAATTCACGTTAGGTGTTAATGTTTCATTTTAATAATTTGAATACAATGATGAAGAAAATAAATAAGTATGGTTCAATTGCATTACTGACCATAACAGCTGCCATCTTTACAGGTTGTAGTGATCAATTTTTGGAAGACAAAAAATTATATGGAAGTTTTAACGGTACGACTATTTATGAAAACTATGAGTCAGCTGATAACCGTATAGCTTACTTGTATTATATCATGCTGCCGAGTGCGACGGGTGGATCTGATCTGACTGGTTCTATGGGTGATATGCCAAGCACAGGAACAAGTGATCAATATTCGAAATGTACAGAAGAATATGGAGGGATATCAGGTTTGATGAATCCTAATTCTCCTCTAGATTATGAAACTGTTACTGATTATTTTAATCTAGATAACAATTATTCTCCTTGGGTGCGTATTCGTGAGTGTAATGATATGATCGAAGGAGTGATTGGCAGTGAAAGTTTAACTGAACGCCAAAAGCAGTTATTGTTGGGACAAGCATTTTTCTTCCGTGCATGGCGTTATTATTTAATGGTAATGATGTATGGTGGTGTACCTATTATTGATAATGTACAAAATCCTATAATTGGAGATAGTGAAGGTATTCATTTGGTAGTTCCACGCTCGTCTACAAAAGAATGTATTGATTTTATTTGCAAAGATTTGCAAACAGCTGCTGATTATCTGCCAGCACGTTGGGAGTCAGAAAATAAGAATTTTGGACGCATAACATCGGGGGCAGCATTGGCTTTAAAAGGTCGTGTGGAATTGTTATATGCCAGTCCGCTTTTTAATAGGGCGGATGATGTTACACGATGGGAAACTGCATATCAAACAAACTTAGCTGCTGTAAAAAAACTGGAAGAAGGTAATTTTGGATTGGCTTATGAAAACAATTCAGGAAAGAATGCAGCAGGTTGGGGAAAGATATTCTCCGATTATATTGGCTCAGAAGGTGGTGGAGGAACTGTTTCTGAGGCAGTATTAGTAACTTTATATAATAATGTATCACCAGCCGAGCACTTACAGCTTGAAAAATGGAATGGATGGGAACATTCTCTTCGCCCAGCTAATGCTGGAGGTGGGGGTGGTATGACTCCCACTGCAGAAATGGTTGATCTTTTTCCAATGGCGGATGGGAAGAAACCAAATGACATGAATGGATCTTATGATTATAATCAAGAACTTTTCTTTTTAAACCGCGATCCAAGATTTTATCGCACTTTTGCGTTCCCTGGTGTAGAATGGAAGTTTGATAGTGATGACTTGAAATCTTTTGGTGAAAAAGGTCAATTACCTTATGGCATTAATGGGTATACTACAGGGAATAATTACAAGTTGTGGAATTATTGTTGGTATGATAATGTAGATGATCGTAATAGTAACTCTAAGTCAGGCTATGCAGCTGATTGTCTAGGTACCAAAAATACGGGGATTTATTTGCGTAAGCGTACAGATGATTTAGCACTCAATTCTAATCCTTTATATATCTTTGAAAAGACTTCAGGTAATGGATTCAGACAGTCTGCTGCTCCATATATGGAAATACGTTTTGCCGAAGTATTATTGAATTATGCGGAGGCTGCTTGTGGGGCAAATCATTTTGACGAGGCAGTGAATGCTCTTAAACGAATTCGTAAGCGTGTAGGATATACAGATAATTGTGGATTAGATCCAGCTATTTTTAATGATCGTGCCAAACTATTTGAGGCTATACTTTATGAACGTCAAATAGAACTTGCTTATGAAGGTAAACGTTTCCACGATGTGCGACGTTGGATGTTATTTGATGGTGGAGTGGGCCAAGAAGCACTGAAATCGACTTGGAAACTTACAGGTTTTAATGGCAATACATGTAACTATTTAGGAGTTGAACCATTGAATGGTCAGAGAAGACATCGGATTGAGGTTTATGCAAAAAATTTTATTGCTGCTAAAAGTAATAATGTCTACAATGAAGATAAAACAATAAAAGAAACCTATGATGAATTATGGAATAAACGTCCGACAGCATTAAGTTTGACTGAAGATATAACTTGTACAGAATCAGCCGATGATGAAATAACATATGCAGATGCAAAGGTAAAGGCATTGGCTCAGTTTTATCAAGAACATTTTAAACGTAAAAATCTTAGTACTGACGGTAATGATGAAACTATTCTTCCAACATTTAAACCTTATTATTATATCTTAGGTTTTAAGAAGAATGCGATGCAAAACAATGTGTCATTAGAACAAAATATAGGATGGGGCGACTATTGGAGAGGTGGAGCTGATGGTACCTTTGATCCTTTGGCAGAGTGAATTCGTTTATCAAAATAATTACTTGATCTGAAGAATGTTCATTCTGAAATAAACCTAAGGACCATTTATCACTTTGATCTTTTGAAAAGAATATTAAGGAATAAGTGGTCCTTTTGTATTTAAAGTTAGAATAGAAAAATATATTATATTTTCTGATTACATATTTCCTTGTTTTGCGTCTTATTATTGTATTTTAGAATGATCAATCTCACAAAACCTAATAAAAATGAAGAAGAAACATGTACTTTTAGTAGCTTTTGCAGCTGCAATGTTGACTCCGACCGTTGTATGGGCACAATACCCGCAGATAACTGACGAAGCCAAAGCGAATTATACAAAGATGATGACCGAGGAACGGAAACGTTCTGATGAAGCATGGGAGAAAGCGTTACCTATAGTACTGAAAGAAGCAAAAGAAGGACGTCCTTATATCTCATGGGCTGGTCGTCCCTATGATTTGCCACAAGCTAGAATTCCCTCGTTTCCGGGTGCTGAAGGAGGTGGAATGTATAGTTTTGGTGGTCGTGGAGGTAAAGTAATTACGGTTACTAATCTGAATGATCGTGGTCCGGGTTCATTCCGCGAAGCTTGTGAGACAGGTGGTGCACGTATTATTGTATTCAATGTGGCTGGTATCATTCGTCTGGAATCTCCGATTATTGTTCGAGCACCTTACGTTACTATTGCCGGACAGACAGCACCGGGTGATGGTGTCTGCATTGCCGGAGAATCATTTTGGGTGGATACACACGACGTAGTTGTACGTCATATGAGATTCCGTCGTGGAGAAACAAAAGTATGGCATCGTGACGACTCTTTCGGTGGTAATCCGATTGGTAATATCATGATAGACCACTGTTCATGTACATGGGGACTGGACGAAAATATTTCTTTCTATCGTCATATGTACGATCCGAGTGAAGGCCAATATGAAAGCAAGGACTTGAAACTTCCGACAGTCAATGTGACTATTCAGAATACAATTTCTGCAAAAGCTCTGGATACCTATAATCATGCATTCGGTAGCACACTGGGAGGTGAGAACTGTGCATTTATGCGTAACCTTTGGGCCAGCAACTCTGGTCGCAATCCGTCTGTAGGCTGGAATGGAGTATTCAACTTCGTTAATAATGTAGTATTTAATTGGGTGCATCGTTCTTCTGATGGTGGCGATTATACCGCCATGTTCAATATGATCAATAACTATTATAAACCCGGTCCTGCTACTCCAAAGAATAATACGGTAGGCTGCCGTATTCTGAAACCGGAAGCCGGACGCAGTAAACTGAATTATAAGGTATACGGTCGCGTGTATGCTGATGGTAACGTTATGGAAGGCTATCCGGAAATCACGAAAGATAACTGGAATGGTGGTATCCAAATCGAGAGTCAGCCAAATACAGCCGGATATACTGAGAATATGCGGAGCTATGAGCCGTTTGCAATGCCTTATATCAAAATTACATCAGCTAATGATGCTTATGATTATGTGACAAAACATGTCGGTGCCAATATACCCTGCCGTGATATCGTGGACGAACGCATCATAGAAGAAGTAAAAACAGGTATTCCTTATTATGATAAGAAACTTGCGAAGGATGCTAATGGTGATCTTACAGGCCTGTCTCCTAAGTCAATGGGAGAGGACGGTCAGTTTAAATATCGTCGTTTACCCAAAGATTCTTATAAGATAGGTATCATTACTGATATTCGTCAGATGGGTGGTTTCCCCGAATACAAAGGGACTCCGTATGTAGATACTGATGGTGACGGTATGCCGGATGAATGGGAAATTGCTAATGGATTGAATCCGAATGATCCAAGTGATGCTAATAAAGATTGTACAGGTGATGGATATACGAATATTGAAAAGTATATCAATGGAATCAGTACAAAACACAAAGTAGACTGGAGAGATTTAAAAAATAACTACGATACATTGGCTGAGAAAGGAAAATTAATGTAATCTGCAACCGGTATCGGTATAAGATACCGGGACTGGGTTTCCTTTTGGCATATGGTATAAAAAATAAGATGAAATGAAAAAGATAGTTTTAATGTCTCTGTTGTTTCTTTGCGGTTGGATATCTGCTGGAGCAGTCGATTTGAACAAAGAGAATCGTGATCCGAAATATGTGGAGTCTATCGTCAACCGTTCGCAAAAGATTGTAGATAAACTCGGACTGACGGATGCAAAAGTGGCTGAAGATGTTTGTAATGTGATTGCCAATCGCTATTTCGAATTGAATGATATTTATGAAATACGGGATGCAAAGGTGAAGGCAGTCAAAGAATCGGGGTTGACCGGTGATGCGAAAAATGAAGCATTGAAGGCTGCTGAAAACGAAAAAGATGCGGCTTTGTACCGTTCTCATTTTGCCTTTCCGGCCAGCTTGTCTCTCTTCTTGAATGAAGAACAGATAGAAGCGGTGAAAGATGGAATGACTTATGGTGTGGTGAAAGTGACTTATGAAGCTACGCTTGATATGATTCCTTCTTTGAAAGAAGAAGAAAAGGTACAAATCTATGCCTGGTTGGTGGAAGCGCGTGAGTTTGCCATGGATGCGGAAAATTCAAATAAGAAACATGCGGCTTTCGGCAAGTACAAAGGACGTATCAACAATTATCTGGCCAAGAGGGGATATAATTTGACGAAAGAACGTGAAGAGTGGGCCAAACGTGTGAAAGCACGGGGAGGAACGCTGTAAAAGTATAGAATCCGGTAAAAAAAGGATTGGTAACCAATGAGATACTATAAAAAGAAGTGGAATTCTTTCCCATTATTAAATGGTTAGTTTGTTTGATGGAGGAAAAGGGTGGCTCGGAGAGTCGCCCTTTTTATCGTCTCTAAATTTTGATTCTGACGAATCTTCCAATCTATTTGAGTACAAATCCGGCTTTTCATCGTCTCTGTATAAAGGATATTAGTATAGTGTAAAAGAATCATAGAAATGGGAAAGTTAAGAAATACATTAGCTGCAATAAGCATCCTGCTTTTAGCTTCTTGTGGAGGGAATAAAGATTATTATATGTTCACTTCATTTCATGAGCCGGCTGATGAAGGTTTGAGATATCTGTATAGTGAAGACGGAATGCACTGGGACAGTATTCCCGGTGTTTGGCTGAAGCCGGAATTGGGACAACATCGCCTGATGCGCGACCCTTCCATGGTGCGTACGCCGGATGGTACTTATCATTTGGTATGGACCACCAGCTGGAAAGGGGATTTAGGCTTTGGTTATGCAAATTCCAAAGACTTGATTCACTGGTCGGAGCAACAAATGATTCCTGTAATGGCAGACGAACCGACCACTGTCAATGTATGGGCTCCGGAGATTTTTTATGATGACGAGAGCGAACAGTTTATGGTAGTATGGGCTTCATGTGTACCAGGTCGTTTTGAAAAGGGAATCGAAGAAGAAGAGAATAATCATCGTTTATACTACATCACTACAAAGGATTTTAAGACAGTATCCAAGGCGAAAGTATTATATGATCCCGGTTTCAGCTCGATTGACGCTGTCATTGTGAAGCGGGCAAAAAATGATTATGTAATGGTGCTCAAAGATAATACACGTCCCGAACGTAATCTGAAAATTGCTTTTTCTGACTCTCTGACAGGACCTTATTCGCCGTCATCACAACCATTTACCGAATCGTTTGTAGAGGGACCGACTGTCGAGAAATTAGGTGATGATTATCTGATCTATTTTGATGTTTATAAAAAGAAAATATACGGTGCCATGCGTACCCGTGATTTTAAGAACTTCACGGATATCACAGAAAGTGTGAGTGTGCCTGTCGGGCATAAACACGGAACCATCTTTAGAGCTTCAGAATCAGATGTTAAAACATTGCTGGAAGAAAGCAAGAAGAAATAAACTTAAACTAGATAAGTTGAATCCGGAATAAACTAAAACCTGAAATAAATCATGAACAACTCAACGAAGATTCTTCTTGTATTGGCTGCCGGATGGATGGCGACTACCATTCAGGCGCAGACTCCGCAGGACAGAATCCATTACACAGGAAAAGAATTATCGAATCCCACCTATCACGACGGACAATTGTCTCCGGTAGTGGGAGTGCATAATATTCAACTGGTGCGTGCCAACCGCGAGCATCCGGAAGCGTCGAACGGCAATGGATGGACTTACAACCATCAGCCTATGCTGGCTTACTGGAACGGTCAGTTTTATTATCAGTATCTGGCAGATCCGTCAGATGAACATGTACCACCTTCCCAAACGTTCCTCATGACCTCGAAAGACGGTTATCAATGGACAAATCCGGAAATAGTGTTTCCTCCTTACAAAGTGCCGGACGGATATACCAAAGAATCCCGTCCGGGTATGCAGGCAAAAGACTTGATTGCTATCATGCACCAGCGTGTAGGCTTTTATGTATCTAAGTCGGGCAGATTGATTACGATGGGAAATTACGGAGTAGCTTTGGATAAGAAAGATGATCCGAACGACGGAAACGGTATCGGTCGGGTAGTACGTGAGATAAAGAAGGACGGTTCGTTCGGACCGATTTATTTCATTTATTACAATCATGGATTTAACGAAAAGAATACCGATTATCCCTATTTTAAAAAGAGCAAAGACCGGGAATTCGTAAAGGCTTGCCAGGAAATACTGGATAATCCGCTTTATATGATGCAATGGGTAGAAGAAGCTGACCGTGAAGATCCGATCATTCCACTGAAAAAAGGATATAAAGCGTTCAACTGCTATACATTGCCCGATGGACGCATTGCGAGTCTTTGGAAACACGCTTTGACTTCGATCAGTGAAGATGGGGGACATACCTGGGCAGAACCTGTGCTTCGTGCAAAAGGATTTGTCAACAGTAATGCAAAAATCTGGGGACAACGTCTGAGCGATGGAACCTATGCTACGGTTTATAATCCGTCGGAATTCCGCTGGCCGTTGGCTATTTCGTTGAGTAAGGACGGATTGGAGTATACTACATTAAACTTGGTACATGGTGAAATTACTCCGATGCGCTATGGAGGAAATTACAAATCATATGGTCCTCAATATCCCCGTGGCATTCAGGAAGGAAACGGAGTGCCTGCAGATGGTGATTTATGGGTTTCATATAGCGTGAATAAAGAAGATATGTGGATTTCCCGCATTCCTGTTCCGGTACAGATTAATGCTTCTGCACACGCGGATGATGATTTTTCAAAGTCGGGATCAATAGCTGAGTTGACCAATTGGAATATTTATTCTCCGGTTTGGGCACCCGTTTCTTTAGAAGGAGAATGGTTGAAGCTACAAGATAAAGATCCCTTCGACTATGCGAAGGTAGAACGTAAGATTCCGGCTTCGAAAGAATTGAAAGTCTCATTTGATTTGTCGGCAGGACAGAATGATAAAGGTATACTTCAGATTGATTTCCTGGATGAGAACAGCATTGCCTGTTCACGATTGGAACTCACTCCGGACGGTATTTTCCGTATGAAAGGTGGTTCACGTTTTGCAAATATGATGAACTATGAAGCAGGAAAGACTTATCATGTAGAAGCTGTTCTTTCGACTGCCGATCGTAATATTCAAGTGTATGTGGATGGTAAGAGGGTAGGGCTGCGTATGTTCTATGCTCCGGTAGCAACGATTGAACGGATTGTTTTCCGTACCGGAGAAATGCGTACATTCCCGACTGTGGATACTCCTGCTGACCAAACCTATGATTTGCCCGATGCAGGCGGACAGGAACCATTGGCAGAATATCGTATAGCCAATGTGAAGACTTCGTCCACCGATAAGGACGCTTCTTCCGCTTTTTTGAAATATGCAGACTTTAGTCATTATGCAGAATCTTTCAATGGCATGGAAGATGAAAATATTGTTCAGGCTATTCCCAATGCCAAGGCTTCGGAATGGATGGAAGAAAATATCCCTTTGTTTGAATGCCCGCAGCGTAATTTTGAAGAAATGTATTATTATCGTTGGTGGTCATTGCGTAAGCATATCAAGGAGACTCCCGTCGGATATGGTATGACCGAGTTTCTGGTTCAGCGTTCTTATTCGGATAAGTATAACCTGATTGCCTGTGCTATCGGACATCATATTTATGAAAGTCGTTGGCTGCGTGATCCGAAATATCTGGATCAGATTATCCATACATGGTATCGTGGCAATGATGGAGGACCGATGAAGAAGATGGATAAGTTCAGTTCATGGAATGCAGATGCTGTACTGGCACGCTATATGGTGGATGGCGATAAAGATTTCATGCTGGATATGACGAAGGATCTGGAAACGGAATATCAGCGTTGGGAACGTACCAACCGTTTGAAGAACGGACTGTATTGGCAGGGTGATGTACAGGATGGCATGGAGGAATCCATCAGTGGCGGCCGAAATAAGAAATATGCCCGTCCGACGATTAACAGCTATATGTATGGTAATGCAAAAGCCCTTTCGATAATGGGAATCCTTTCCGGTGATGAAGGAATGGCTATGAGGTATGGTATGAGAGCGGATACATTAAAGAGTCTCGTAGAAAACGATTTATGGAATACACGCCATCAGTTCTTTGAAACGATGCGTACTGACTCTTCCGCCAATGTGCGCGAGGCAATCGGATATATTCCGTGGTATTTCAATTTACCGGATACAACAAAGAAATATGAAGTTGCCTGGAAAGAAATTATGGATGAGAAAGGATTTTCTGCTCCTTATGGATTGACTACGGCAGAACGCCGTCATCCGGAATTCCGCACACGCGGAGTCGGTAAATGTGAATGGGACGGGGCTATCTGGCCGTTTGCTTCTGCACAGACGTTAACTGCAATGGCTAATTTCATGAATAATTATCCTCAGACCGTTTTGTCTGACAGCGTATATTTCCGTCAGATGGAATTGTATGTAGAGTCGCAGTATCATCGTGGACGTCCATATATTGGCGAGTATCTGGACGAAGTAACCGGATATTGGCTGAAAGGCGATCAGGAGCGTAGTCGCTATTACAATCATTCTACTTTCAATGATTTGATGATTACCGGATTGATTGGACTTCGTCCGCGTCTGGATGATACGATAGAGATTAATCCGCTGATTCCGGCAGATAAATGGGATTGGTTCTGTCTGGATAATGTTTTATATCATGGTCATAATCTGACGATTCTTTGGGATAAGAATGGCGATCGTTATCATTGTGGAAAGGGATTGCGTATCTTTGTGAATGGAAAAGAAGCAGGACATGCAGATACGTTGACAAGACTTGTTTGCGAGAATGCATTAAAGTGATATATTTATAACAGATAAGAGACAGAGCAATAATGACTTTTAAGAAATATCTTCTTCTTCTACTTTGTCTGCCATGCTTCGTACAGGCAAAGAATATAACGATCAGCCGCCTTACCTGCGAAATGCAGGAAGGGCTGGTGGTCGTTGAAAGCTGTCCCCGTTTGGGATGGGCAATGGAATCACCGGAGAATGGCACGAGACAGACTGCTTATGAAATAGAGATTAGGGAGGCTTTTACCGGACGTTCCGTCTGGAATAGTGGAAAGGTTACTTCTTCACAGAGTCAGCTGGTTCCGACTGAAGGAGCGGATATATGTCTGAATAATCCATTTAATTATAGTTGGCGTGTGCGTGTCTGGGATGAGACGGATACTCCTTCCGAATGGAGTCAGGAAGCAAAATTCCGTTTGGCATCCGATGACCTTTCTTCAGGGAAATGGATCGGCGCCATCACTCGTAAGGATTCTCACCTTCCCGAAGGGCGAAAGTTTCATGGTGGCGAATTGAAGAAACCGGAGGTGAAAGCTGCTTGGGAAGCGGTAGATACTTTGGCAAAGAAAAGTATTTGCTTGCGAAGAACGTTTCAGACAGGAGAGGCAAAAGGGAAGAATGCGAATCGGAAATCCGGAAAGAAAATCGTGGAAGCTACTGCGTATGTTTGTGGCCTGGGATTCTATGAGTTTTCTCTGAATGGCAAAAAAATAGGAGATAGTGAATTTGCTCCGCTTTGGAGCGATTATGATAAGAGTGTTTATTATAATACATACGATGTAACGGAGCAGTTACAGGATGGTGAGAATGTTGTAGGAATCTTATTGGGGAATGGATTCTACAATGTACAGGGAGGGCGCTATCGCAAATTGCAGATTAGTTTTGGTCCTCCCACACTTTTATTTGAATTAGTAATCAATTATGAGGATGGAACACGCGAGACGATCCGTTCGGATCATGAGTGGAAATATGATCTGAGTCCGATAACCTTTAATTGTATTTATGGAGGGGAAGATTATGATGCCCGTCGCGAACAGAAAGGATGGAATCAAGTTGGTTTCAATGATAGTCATTGGCGTCCGGTAGTGGTTCAGGAAGCGCCGAAAGGAGTGCTCCGTTCGCAGATGGCACCTCCGGTGAAGATTATGGAACGGTATGATATTCAGAAAGTAACCAAGTTGAATTCAGAACAGGTGATGGCTGCTTCCAAATCTACCAAACGAACAGTAGACCCTTCTGCAGTTGTGTTGGATATGGGACAGAATCTGGCCGGTTTTCCGGAGATAACCGTACGTGGTAAACGAGGACAGAAAGTCACCTTGATAGTAGCGGAAGCATTGATGGATGAAGGAGCTTGTAATCAGCGTCAGACAGGGCGTCAGCATTATTATGAATATACACTGAAAGGTGAAGGTGACGAAATCTGGCATCCTCGTTTTTCATATTATGGTTTTCGGTACATTCAGGTAGAAGGTGCTGTATTGAAAGGGCAGAAAAATCCTCAGAAACTGCCTGTCCTTAAAAACATTCAATCCTGTTTTATCTATAATTCGGCAAAGAAAGTCTCTACATTCGAATCTTCCAACCGAATATTCAATGCAGCTCATCGATTGATTGAGAAGGCGGTTCGCAGTAATATGCAATCCGTATTTACTGATTGTCCGCATCGGGAGAAACTCGGATGGCTGGAACAGGTGCACCTTAATGGACCGGGACTGCTCTATAATTATGATCTGACAGCCTATGCTCCACAGATTATGCAGAATATGGCAGACGCCCAGCATCCGAATGGGGCAATGCCCACAACGGCTCCGGAGTATGTAGTCTTTGAAGGTCCCGGAATGGATGCTTTTGCCGAATCCCCGGAGTGGGGAGGTTCACTGGTTATTTTCCCGTTTATGTACTATGAAACTTACGGGGATGATTCTTTGATTAAGAAGTATTATCAGCATATGCGTCGTTACACTGACTATCTTAAGACTCGGGCAGATAACGGTATTCTTTCTTTCGGATTGGGTGACTGGTATGATTATGGAGATTTCCGCGCCGGATTCTCCCGTAATACACCTGTTCCGTTGGTGGCTACGGCACATTATTATATGACTGTCATGTATCTGATAAAGGCTGCCCGAATGGTAGGCAATGAATTTGACGTTCGTTATTACAGTTCATTGGCATACGATATAATGGTAGCGTTTAACAAACGGTTCCTGGATAGTAATACAGCACAATATGGTACAGGGAGTCAAGCTAGTAATGCACTTCCCATCTTCCTTCAGATGATTCAAAGTACAGGAGATAAAGGAGATTACACGCCGGATGCAAGTCTGGCTGCCAAAGTGTTGACGAATCTGATTAAAGATGTGGAATCGCACGGCAATCGTTTGACCACGGGAGATGTGGGAAACCGCTATCTGATTCAGACATTGGCACGTAATGGACAGCATGAGCTTATTTATAAGATGTTCAATCATGAAGAAGCTCCCGGATATGGCTTCCAGTTGAAGTTTGGTGCAACTACATTGACGGAGCAGTGGGACCCGCGTCAGGGTTCTTCATGGAATCATTTCATGATGGGACAGATTGATGAATGGTTCTTTAATTCATTGATTGGTATTCGTCCGTCTACAACATTATCAGCTTCTGTAAATGAAAAGGATGAGCCAATGCAAGGTTATCAGAAATTTGTCATTGCTCCGAAGCCGGTAGGAGACTTGAAATACGTTAAATCAACTTATGAGACTCTTTACGGTACGATTCTGGTAGACTGGACTCGTCAGAGCGGTACTTTTACTCTGAATGTATCTGTACCGGTGAATACCACTGCTATCGTTTATCTTCCGGGTGAAAAAGAACCGAAAGAAGTACAAAGCGGGACATATAAGTTTGTTGCTGCCGAATAAGATATAAAAAAGAAGAACTATTTAATAATATAGAATATGAATTTACGAATCACTCTTTTGGCTTTTCTTTGCCTTTGCGCAACAGCGATCCTTCGTGCCGAACGCGTTGATATGTTGAAAGCGGGTGCAAAAGCAAATGGGAAAGCTCTCAATACAAAGCTGATAAATTCAACGATTGACCGTTTGAATCGTGGAGGCGGAGGTACGCTCTTTTTTCCTGCCGGAACGTATCTGACGGGAAGTATCCATCTGAAAAGTAACATTACACTGGAACTGGAAGCCGGAGCTACCCTGCTTTTTTCAGACAACTTTGATGATTATCTTCCTTTTGTAGAAGTACGTCACGAAGGAGTCATGATGAAAAGTTTCCAGCCGTTAATCTATGCGGTTGATGCGGAAAATATTACTATTAAGGGAGAAGGTACACTGGATGGTCAAGGTAAGAAGTGGTGGATGGAGTTCTTTCGTGTAATGATTGACCTAAAAGATAATGGTATGCGTGATATTAATAAATATCAGCCGATGTGGGATGCTCAGAATGATACGACTGCCATCTATGCAGAGACGAATAAAGATTATGTCAGCACTTTGCAGCGTCGTTTTTTCCGCCCTCCGTTCATTCAGCCTGTTCGTTGCAAGAAGGTGAAGATTGAAGGAGTGAAAATTGTCAATTCTCCTTTCTGGACTGTTAATCCGGAGTTTTGTGATAATGTGACCATCAAAGGGATCACAATAAATAATGTCCCTTCTCCCAACACGGATGGAATCAATCCTGAATCCTGCCGGAATGTACATATCAGTGATTGCCATATTTCTGTAGGCGATGACTGCATTACGATTAAATCCGGAAGAGACGCACAAGCCCGCCGCTTGGGAGTACCGTGTGAGAATATTACTATTACCAATTGTACGATGCTTTCCGGTCATGGTGGTGTAGTGATCGGCAGTGAAATGAGTGGTAGTGTGCGTAAGGTCACGATCTCTAACTGTGTATTTGACGGAACCGATCGTGGTATCCGCATCAAGTCAACCCGTGGAAGGGGAGGAGTCGTAGAGGATATCCGTGTCAGTAATATCGTAATGAGTAACATCAAGCAGGAGGCTGTCGTCTTGAATCTGAAATACAGCCAAATGCCTGCAGAAGCAAAGAGTGAGCGTACTCCGATATTTCGTAATGTTCATATCAGCGGTATGACTGTGACGGATGTAAAGACTCCGATTAAAATAGTAGGACTGGAAGAAGCTCCGATTTCTGACATTGTATTGCGTGACATCCATATTCAGGGAGCCAGACAGAAGTGTATCTTTGAAGATTGTGAACGTATCACTATGGATGACGTAATTATTAACGGTGAAGAAATGAAACTGAAATAAACCTCTTGGGAGGTTACATCTTTATAAATATAAGAAAATGAAACGAATCCTTTTCTCATTGCTTCTCGCTGCATCTCTTTCGGCAGAAGCACAGACGCAGACATACGAGACGGAATTTGCCCGTCCCTTGAATGAAGTATTGACAGATATTCAAAATCGTTTCGGAATCCGTCTGAAATATGATATCGATACGGTAGGGAAGATTTTGCCTTATGCTGATTTCCGTATTCGCCCTTATTCTGTAGAAGAATCTTTGACGAATGTATTGTCACCATTCGATTATAAATTTGTCAGACAGAGCGGTAATCTATATAAGTTGAAGGCTTATGAATATCCTCGTCGTACAGATGCTGACGGAGAAAAAATGCTGGCTTATCTCAATACGCTTTATGCGGATAAGCAGGCTTTTGAACTTCGTGCCGATTCACTGAGAAAAGAGGTCCGTCAACGTTTGGGGATCGATACTTTATTGGCTCAATGTGTAAACTCAACCCCCATTCTATCGAAAATACGGAAGTTTGATGGCTATACTGTGCAGAATTTCGCACTTGAAACACTTCCGGGACTGTATGTTTGCGGGTCTGTTTATACGCCTCAATCGAAAGGGAAACACGCTCTGATTATTTGTCCGAACGGACATTTTGGTGGCGGTCGTTATCGGGAAGATCAGCAGCAGCGTATGGGTACATTAGCTCGTATGGGAGCTGTTTGTGTCGATTATGATTTGTTTGGCTGGGGAGAATCAATTCTCCAGGTGGGAAGTACGGCGCATCGCAGTAGTGCGGCACATACTATTCAGGCAATGAATGGATTGTTGATTCTCGATTATATGCTCGCTTCCCGTAAAGATATCGATACCAAGCGTATTGGTGCCAACGGTGGTTCCGGTGGTGGAACGCATACTGTACTACTGACAACGTTGGATGACCGTTTTACTGCTTCTGCCCCGGTGGTTAGTCTGGCTTCTCATTTCGATGGCGGTTGTCCTTGTGAAAGCGGTATGCCTATTCAGTTATCGGCAGGAGGTACTTGTAATGCTGAACTGGCTGCAACATTCGCTCCCCGTCCGCAATTAGTGGTTTCTGATGGCGGGGACTGGACAGCAAGTGTTCCTGCACTTGAATTTCCGTATTTGCAGCGTATCTATGGATTCTATGATGCGAAAGACAACGTGACGAACGTTCATCTTCCCAAAGAAAAACATGATTTCGGTCCGAATAAAAGAAATGCAGTCTATGATTTCTTTGCCGAAGTCTTCGATTTAGATAAAAAGATGTTGGATGAGAGTAAAGTAACTATCGAACCGGAGTCTGCCATGTACAGCTTTGGAGAGAAAGGGGAGCTACTACCGGAAAATGCAATTCGTTCGTTCGACAAGGTGGCTGCTTATTTTGATAAGAAGGCTTTTGCCAAATTGAAATCGGATGCTTCTCTTGAAAAGAAAGCAATGGAATGGGTAGCTTCACTCAATCTGGATGATGAAAAGAAATCAGGTTTTGCGGTGACGACTATTTATAATCATCTTCGCCAGGTTCGAGACTGGCATAATGATCATCCATACACGACAATACCTGCGGGTATCAATCCTACAACGGGCAAACCGTTAACTCAGCTCGAACGTGAGATAATAGCAGACTCAGCTATGCCCAAGGAGGTTCATGAAAGACTGATGAAAGGGCTGCGCAGAGTACTGACGGAAGAACAAGTTGAGCAGATTTTAGATAAATATACAGTTGGCAAAGTCGCTTTTACCATGAAAGGGTATCAGGAGATTGTTCCTGATATGACGGAGGAAGAAACAGCCTTTATACTTGAACAGCTGAAACTGGCTCGCGAACAAGCTGTTGATTACAAAAGCATGAAACAGATATCTGCTATCTTTAAAGCTTATAAAACGAAGATCGAACTGTATTTCTATGAACATGGCCGTAACTGGCGCCAAATGTATAAAGACTATGCAGAAAAGCGAAAGGCGGAAAAAGCAAAAGAAGGGAAATAGAGAATCAAAGATCCTTTTTTATTAATGCGTACTATAAGCAGCAATACCTCTGACATAGAGAGGATTGCTGCTTTTTGCTTCATTTACTTCTAGAATAATAGAGCTGGTCGGACATCTTTTATTGCAGAAAATGTGTTATATTGTGGACAGCTAATAAAAACGTATATTATATGGATAAGCAAAAAGTAGCATTAGTCCTTTCTATGGGTGGCGCACGTGGTATTGCGCATATTGGAGTCATTGAAGAATTGTTACGTCATAATTTCGAGATAACTTCTATTGCCGGAAGCTCGATGGGAGCGATGGTAGGCGCAATGTATGCTTCGGGAAAACTGGAGGAATGTAAAGAATGGCTCTATAGCTGGGATAAACGTAAGATGTGGGAACTGGCGGATCTGACATTAAGTCGGGACGGCTTGGTGAAGGGGGATCGTTTTATCAAAGAACTGAAGCAGATTATTCCCGTTATGAATATTGAAGATTTGCCTATACCATACGTGGCAATGGCTACTGATATTGTTTGCGATCAGGAAGTGAGGTTCGATAGTGGTAATTTGTATGATGCTATTCGTGCTACTATTTCTATACCGATGCTCTTCCGGCCTTTACGGAAAGATGGTATGGTTCTGATTGACGGAGGAATACTGAATCCCCTTCCGCTGAATCAGGTGCATCGTACGGAAGGGGATATTCTGATAGCAGTCGATGTCAATGCTCCGATTGATTGCGGTAAGAAAAAGAAAATGAGTCCTTATAACTTGTTGACAGAATCTTCAAGAATGATGATGCAGCAAATTACCCGTTATCAGGTAGAACGTTGTCAGCCGGATATCTTAATTCAGATGTCCGGCAATGCTTATGATATGCTGGAGTTCCATCATGCAGCTTCTATTGTGGAGACGGGAATAGAGATTACCCGGGATGCGTTGAATACAGAACTTTATTCCGTATAAATCATTTTTTTCGTCATACCTCCGTCAATGGTTATATTCTCACCGTTGATAAAATCATTCTCATCCCGGCAGAGAAATAAACACATACGGGCAATATCTTCCGGTTTGCCCACTCGTCGGGAAGGATGCTGAGAATGGTCTTCCGGTCGGAGTTGATCATAATTTTGTGTTTGTATCCATCCCGGAGCAATGGAGTTTACTGTGATATTCCATTCGGATAATGATAAAGCTAATGCATGAGTCAGAGAATAGATACCACCTTTGGAAGCTGCATAACCTTCACTTCCCGGTTCACTCATCAAATAACGTGTTGAGCAGATATTAATGATTCTTCCATAAGGATTAGAATCAGACTGTGCCTTACGATGAATGGCAAGTAACCGTGAAGTAATAAATACAGGACGAAGATTGACGGAAAGAATCTTGTCGAAATCTTCGACACTTGTTTCTGTAATGGAAGAAAATTTGCTGATACCGACATTGTTGATGACGATGTCAATGTCCTTCCATTCATCCAATATCTGTTGCATACAGCTTTCAAGTGCTTCTTTATCACTAACGTCAACAGGATGAAATATGGCTCCGGTATCTCTTGCCGTTTGTTGACCGGACACAGCATTAATGTCACAGAAGGCTACTTGATGTCCGTCTTTACAGAATGCTTCTACTATTGCTCTCCCTATGCCTTCCGCTCCGCCTGTCACGAATATTCTTTTTTTCAGGCTGTCCGACTTTGAAACAATTTCACCTGCTACCTCCGTTTTGACTTGACTGCTGGTAGTCGTTTTCTTTTTCCCATATTTCTGTGCCTGTTTCCAAGCTGCTTTTCTGGCCTCGTATTGCTCTTGTTGTCTTTCTATATAATTATCTGCCATGAATTCTTCATTTTTAAATCTGAGGAACAAAAATACTATATTTATTCGAAAAGGCAAAATTAGTCAGAAGCCATTATGATGACTATTGAAAATCAGTATTTTGTTTGAAACCCCAGCAGTTTTAACCCTAAAAACTAACTATAATAATATCCTTGCTTAGGGGGTATATTTTGAATAAGTAATCTCCAAATAATCTATAAGATTAATATCATCATTATCATTGGTCATGAGTTTGATGATTTTATAACGCCGGATTTCTGAGGAAATACACCTTATAATAATCTGTTCCTTTTATAAATATTATCCAAAGATTTCTATTGACAAGTAATTAAAATATAAGTCTTTGGGCTTTTACTTGTATATAGTGTTGAAAAATGTTAAACCATTAGTGGCTATGAATAATGGTAAACGTCTTAAAAACAGTTCTAGCTTTTTAGTATCGAGAGGAATTTCATATTAGTAGGAAATGCTCTTTATAATGACCATGCAAAGAGCGTATCGGATAAGAATTCTATCCGTGTCATCTTGACTTTTTAATAATATATAGAAAAATGAGTATGAAAAAGAATTTGAAGTATTTGTTGTTGCTCTCGTTATTATCCTTCATGGCTTGCAATGGTGATGAAAAAATAGATTCGGGTATGGTGCAGCAAGACGGTGAAGTATTGCAACTGAACGTTCGTGTTGGTGACTTTGCTATCAACGATGTTTCCAGTATTCGTGCTACGGATAGCGGAAGTACGGGTACTTTCGAAAATGGTGATCGTATCGGCATCATTGTGCTGGATGCAGATAATAATGTACTATCCGACAACATACCTTATCGATATGATGGTAACATTTGGAGCTTCGACAGCAATAACGATGAAGGAAAAACAACCATTTACTACGACAATAAAGCCACCGTTTACCTTGCCTACTTTCCGTATAGTAAGGAAGTGGATAACGTGATTAACATAGATGATCTAAAAGGTAAATTCTTACCGCAGGGTGACCAACGCAGCAAAGATGCCTACCGTGCTTCCGATTTGTTGGTATGGAGTGACACGAGTGGTAGACCGTTAAAGAAATTGGATATAGTATTTGAACATGCTTATTCCTTACTTTCGTTGTCTCCTTCCATAAAATGCAAAATTAATGGAAGGAGAGACTTTACTTATGTTCCTTCTTCGATTAGTGATGTGAGTTTCAATGTCGGAACAGAGCCTCTTTTCCCTTACCAAATGAATGATGGCAGTTACCAAATAATTATTTCTCCGAAAAGGGCAAAGGTTCGTTGGCTTTATGAATATAACAAAGAGATGTATAGTGGTGCGATGCCTGATACAGATTTATCTGCTAATACCTGTTATACATTCACTCCGGTTTTAAAAGATATAGGTGATTATACATTGGATAAAGCTCAAATGGGCGATTTTTATTGCAAGGATGAAAGTAATAACGGCTATTTGATTCCCGGTGATGTTACTGCTCTTTCCGCAGATATGAACTGCTTGGGTATCGTTTTGAAGTCAGGTAAAGACAGTGAAGGCGAATGGGTAGACTACTGTAAATATAAACAGAAATATGGTATAACAGAGATGCATACCGTACATGGTTACGTTCTTGCGCTTTATGATGCCAATGGAGGAAATGCTTGTACATGGGGGCTTTGGAGCCTAACTGATATAAACAGAGGTGAGCCGAGCACCGGTTTCTATGGCTATAAGAATACACAGGGGATCATCTCGTTTGCGGAAAACGAGAATCGAACTTTAAAGAATGGATTTCCCCCTGTCTATTGGGTAACGGATTATGAGTATAGCCATCCCGCTCCTGCAAACAGCAGTGGTTGGTTTTTACCCTCGCTAGGTCAATGCTGGTATTGGATGTACAATAAAGCTTATCTTTTATCCGCTGTCAATAAAGCTACCGGGGATAATGACTATGGGTGGAAATTGGGGTATTGGTCGAGTTCGGAGGACGACTACGATCCGTTTCTCAACGCATACTATGCCGACACCTACGTCGGCGCCATGGATTGGGATTATAAGAACAGTAAACATTGCGTCCGTGCGTGTCTTGCTTTTTGATTGAAATACCGCACTGATACGATAATTGTCAGTGCGGTATAATGATAACAGAGAATCTGTTTTTCTTTTATTCAGCTACTACTTAAACTTTGAGAGATCTATCTCCGTATACTTGATCCGTTGGCGACGCCAGGTATAGATTGCATGTAACTTTCCATCTTTTCCCTGAATAATGCTTGGATAAGAATATTGGCTGATAGGGCTGTCTTCTAATGTGAGAATAGGTTTCCAGTTGATTCCATCTTCTGATATGGCTATGCAGAGAGGAGTACGGGGACCTTTCGGTGTGCCTGGCAATGTGGAGAAATGATTGTAAATGAGAATGTGACGTCCGTCACTCATTGTCACGGCATCTGTTCCGGAATTGTTGTTCGGAACATTGCTTAATGTCACTTTACTCCATGTTTCACCATTGTCACTGCTCCATGATGTTGCAATCTTTGCATTGCGTGTACGGCAAAGTACCTGCAATCTTCCATCCTTATGCTTTAGGATACTGGGTTGGATGGCAAGAATCGGTTGTGCCCCTTCTCCCTGAATAGCTTCTCCCGCTTCCTGATCATCTACGTTAATACCACCTTTTTTACGGTTCTGAGTCGGGACAGACAGTTCGGCAGGTACCGACTCTGTCGTTTTCCAGGTTTTGCCTTTATCATCCGAATATTCAAAATGAATGCGCCATCCCCCTTTGCCCTCTCTGCTTGACGGGCAGATGATGCGACCGTTGATGTATTCCGGTTTGTTCTTGATAGGACCTAGAAATCCTTCCGGCAAGGCTTCGCGTTTGCCCCAAGTTTTCCCACCGTCTTTTGAACGAACCAGCCAGCCGGTCCAGTCGCCTACATTTAGTCCTATTTTGTAGAACAGAATCAAATCTCCTCCCGGTATCTGGAAAAGTACAGGATTCCAGCAAGCTTTCCGGCGGGCAGTCAGTTTTCCTTTGGCATCCACTACAGGAGTGCAGGTCGAATCTATGCCGGCTAAAGCAGCCTGCGAATCTTTGAGTGAAAAAACTCCGTCGGCAGCCAGCTTGGGAGCCGTCCATTCTTTGGCACCTTTGGGCTTGCGGCAAACCCAGATGCAGCAATCCGGATTACGTTCTTTGGTTCCACCGAAGAAAGAAGCAACGAGGTCACCGTTTTTCAGTTCTACAATGGTCGCCCCGTGGCATTCCGGGAAAGAAGCTTTCTCATATAGAAATTCATCGCTGATGATGGCAGCATTCCGTGTCGGTATATCTACGCTGAAATGATATTTTCCGGAACCTATTTTTTCTTTTCGTCCATCCGGCAGATGTACTTCTCCTGTAGTATTGGCAGGAAGTTCGATATCCCATTCCAGATGCATAGGAGTCTTTTTCCATCGGCTGGTAATCTTTCCGTAGATACTCATATAAGAAGCATCCACGTTACTCAATTCCTGAATTTCGAAAGCAGGCTGGAAAACAATATGTTTGTAACCGGATTTCCAACGGTCGGCACGGATACCTGCCAGATTGTTGAAACACCAGGGGAGTAAGTCTCCTAATAACATAACATGATTTCCGCTGTTCATTCCGGGATTTGCCGTGTCACCGTTCCAAAGTTCCCAAATAGTGGTGGCACCTTGTGCTGCCATATATCCCCATGAAGGATATGTATCATTGGTAGCCAACAGATAAGCTACATCTGTATGCCCCCGACGACTCAATTCACGCATCAGCCATTGCGTACCGATTACTCCGGTACTGATATGCCCTTTGTTCGTTGTAATAATGGTGGTTACTGCATTCTTTGCTACTTCTTTGATATGTGCTTTGGGCACGAGACCGAAGGCAAGTGGCAGAATATTAGCTGTTACAGTATTATTCCCGTAGAAAACACTATCCGGATACAGAGTATGACCGGGTACAAGTGAAGTACCTTCCTTTATATGCAGGAAATGTGCATTGAATGCATCCTTCATTTTATGTTCCAGGTCTTCCCACTCTTTTGCATCCGCAGTCAATCCCTGAAGACTGGCGAAGCGATGCATCAGTTGCAACACTTTCAGGTAATAGGCGGTAGCGATCAAGGCACCATCCGTTTTGCGGGCAGGATCTTGACTGTGAATCATTTCCAACGATTCGGGTGGAACACACCAGTCTCCATATTTATCTTTGGTGATGATGTAGTCCTTTGTCATATAATACTCACGGATGTGCGATATCCATTTCTTGATAGCCGGATAATTATCTTCTATCGGACGTATGTCTCCATAATTAGTGAAGAGCATATCGCAGACTAAGGGCAGGGTAGCAGGCCATGTGACATTATCCGAATAATAGTTCCAGTAAGCCGGAGCTACATCAGGAATACAGCCGTCTTCGCGCTGTGCTTCGCGGATATCACGTGCCCATTTGTTGTACATGGCATGATTGTCGAAGAACATACTTTCTCCCCAAGAGCCCATTGCATGATCTCCCAGCCAGGGCTGACGTTCGTTACGCTGGGGACAGTCTACCGGCATACCTTTATAGTTACTCCGAATCCCCCAGAATGCATTACGTACAACTTGGTTCAATGTTTTGTCCGAACAGGAAAAAGAGCCTGTATGATCCATCTCATCTTCTACGACTTCCACTACGAAATCCTCGGTTTTGGCATCCGGATATCCGCTGATTTCCACATAACGGAAACCATGATACACAAAACGGGGAGCCCAGGTGGCACCTTGCGGTTCACGTCCGCTAACTACATATATATCCGTACAATGTGCGTCGCGCAGATTTTTCGTGAAGATTTCTCCATCTGATTCCAGACGTTCTGCAAAATGAAGACGAATGCTGTCGCCTGCCTGACCTTTGATGCGGAAACGTACCCATCCTGCCAGATTCTGACCGGTATCCATAATGTATTTGTCACCCATTTTTTGGATAGAAACAGGTTTCAGCGTTTCCGTTACTTTCATCCCCGGCATCATTTGGGCACGAAGTGTACCCGAAGGAATACTGACGCGTTCTGCCGGCATCCATTTTGTATCGTCATAATCTGTCTGCGTCCAGTTTCCCAGTTCTTTGCGGGCGTCATATTCTTCGCCGTCATATTCGTTATTGCTGCGGACAGGACCTTCGGTTGTCAGTTTCCATGAAGTATTCGTCGCGATTGTCTCCTTACTGCCATCAGCATATTCAACGATCAGATTCAGGCGCAGTTTGGGATATCCGAAGGTCGGAATCTTGTATGGCTTGTAATTCTGACGCATGGTATAAAAACGACCATTACCTAAAGTAACACCGATGGCGTTCTCTTGCTGAAGTTGGGAAGTGACATCATATGTGTTATACAAGATTGTCTTCCGGTAATCGGTAGGAGCGGGGGCCAGTACCTGATCACCTATGCGTTGTCCGTTGATGAACAGTTCATACAATCCCATTCCGGCAATGTGCACTGTGGCACGCTTTATTTCTTTCTTCAAGGCAAATTCCTTGCGAAGATAACGGGCTGCCAGGCGGCTCCATTGAGTTTCACTGTCCCCCGGAGCTGCACGGTCCAGACCGATCCACTGACCTTGCCAGTCTGCTTCATTGAATAGTCCCATGCTCCAGAAAGCCGGACTACTCCAATCACTTTCACCTTTATTGGTGTAAACCTTCACCTTCCAGAAGTAGGGAGCATTGCGTTTCAAAGTTTCTCCCTGGTAGGTTATCCATTGGGAAGCATCTGTTTCTACTTTTCCGGAATCCCACATATCTCCTTTCCCTTGTGCCAATAGCTCGGGGGAAGATGCAACAAGAATGTGATACGCGGTTTGCATCACATTCTGTTCGTCCGATTCGATACGCCAACCCAGACGGGGTTGGCGCGTATCGATACCCGACGGATTCTTTAGCTGCTCTGTCCGCAGGTTGGTTACGTCTATGGCTGCACGTATCGGACCTGCTGCAAGAAACAGAACAGATAAGAATGATAATATAAGTATCTTTTTATTCATGAGTGTCAATTTGATAGCAGTCTTTCTTCACATAATCCTTACTACTGTCTACTACAATCAAGACATGATCGTTTCCGCTGCTGTAGCCGCTGTCGTGCTGGAATTTGTGCACACCGTTGTCAAATTCACCGATATATTCCAGTTTACCATCCTTGGTTGTGTACCACCATGCGTTCTTCTTGGCACCGCTGATTTTGCTGAAATCAACTTCCATCGGGCGTCCGGTGTAGTTATATACCATCAGATAGTCATTGCCGCGTGTTGCGATGGCACGGTCATAACGTTCGCCATTCTGTCCGGCGATGACAGACTGATCCGGTACTCGTTCGAAGAATGGGAAGGTCAGCATCAGATTCTTCAGATATTTCATTTGATTGTATCCGGGATCATTCAGAGCATCATACCAAGGCTTTTTAGCACCATAAGCACCGCCTACACCCGGTTTGATAAACTGCATGATGGAGTTATGACCATACGTATGTCCGAAAGAACCGGCAAATACAGACCAGTAAGCGTACCGGCGTACATCATAATCTTTCCAAAGTAATTCGTTCTCATCATGCAGACCGTGCGGTATTTCTTCGTAGATGGGTTCACCGTCTATAACGGGCTTCATCGGTTTCATAGCCATACTGCGTTCTACAAAACGCCAGTTATCTTCTTCCGTATTTTCTTCGATGGGATAATCTCCGTCACCGAAACGTTGTCCATAACGGCGGTGTCCGCTCTGGAACATATTGAAATCCAGCCACGGTGCATTGTTGAACCAAGTAGCAGAAGTCGTTCTGCCACGCGGGTGGAATGTCATCAGATGGTTCTTGTCGATTGCTTTGATGGAGGTTGCCAATGCTTCCCATTCGGCAGTCTTCACATCACCACGGATATCCCCACCGATAAACCAGATAATGTTAGGTTCGTCTTTATAGCGTTCTGCCAGGAACTTGCCGTATGCTTTTGCCTGATCTACATTCATTTCGCCATGACTTACCGGACTTCCCCAGATGCAGACCATGCCGATATAAAGACCTTTCTTTGCTGCGGTACGGATAATGTAATCCATGTGATCCCAATAACCATATACGCCTTTCTGATTGATATTCTTGAAGTTGTAGCCGTCAGTCATGGAATACTGTCCGTAGATATTCATAGACGGGACATTATTCAATGTCTGAACCTGAATCACGTTATATCCGCGGCGTTTGCATTGTTCCAAATAATATTCGGCTTCGTCACGATTCAGACGCTCAGGCAGCAGCCAGCCGGTTTCTCCCAGCCAGAAGAAAGGAGTGCCGTTTTCGTGTTTCAGATAACGTCCTTCTTCAGAAACGACGAGTTTGCCGTTGCTCCATGGGATATACGTCTTTTGTGTTTTCTTTTGTGCTGCGGCAGAAGTTGCCAATGTCAACAGCAGCAATAAGAGAGGAAGAATCTTAAATTTTCTCATTGTACTTTATCGTTTTTGGAGTTCATATCTTTACATTTATTTGTCTGTCATTTTCTCATATTCGATGGCCGCCAGAATAAACGATCCTACTGATTTCGGGTCATTCTCTATAACCGGTTCGCTGATATAATATTCGAATGAACCGTCACGGTATCTTTTGGAGTCTCCGCCCAGTCCGGCTACCGCACAACAATTCGTAATGGTATAGCTACCGTCTTCTTCAAGACGGGTAAATGTCTTGACCATTCCATCAAAAGCTTTGCGGGTAGGTTCGATGTAATCCTTGCTGATATATCCCTTATTGACAGCTTTGGCAAGTGTATAGATAAATAAGGCGGTTGCCGAAGATTCCAGGTAATTTCCTTCACGCGCTCCCTGATCTGTTACCTGATACCAGGTGCCGGACTGAGGGTCCTGATATTTCATTAAAGTTTTTGCCAATCCCTGAAGAATCTGCATTACGCTGTCTCGTCCGGTCGTTTCCTGAGGGAGATAATCCAGTACGTCTACCAAGGCTGCTCCATACCATCCGATACTGCGGCTCCAGAAATTAGGAGAACAACCGGTTTCGGGATTTGCCCATTTCTGTTCGCGGCTTTCATCCCATCCGTGATAGTAAAGTCCTGTGGTGGGGTCGTAAGTTTTGCGTGCTATCAGAAGAATCTGTTTCACAGCTTCATCGTATAGTGCCGGTTCCTGGAAAGTACTGCCGTACTGTACCAAGTAAGGAGAAGCCATGAAGATGCCATCCAGCCACATCTGATGGGGATATCTTAGCTTATGCCAGAATCCTCCTTCACTTGTGCGGGGTTGTTCTGCCATCTGTTTACGTAGGGTATCCATAGCTATTTTATAGCGTTCATCTCCTGATTGTGCATAAAGATCAAAAAGAATCTTGCCGCCATTGACGTTATCAATGTTGAATGAAAGATATTTCATCGTTTTGATATGGCCGTCCGTATCGATCAGACTGTCTGCGTAGATTTTGGCATATTCATAGTAAGTGCTGTCTCCGGTATGTTTCCATTCTTCCAGCATAGACTTTACAACAAGTCCGTGGGTATATCCCCAACGGGGTACTTTTGCTTTTTCAATCATCCAGGGTTCGGGAAAACGTTTCATCTCAGAGCGTGCCATACGTTCGCTCCATTTTTCTGTTTCTGCTTTTTGAGGTGCTGTGCAGGCGATGAAGCAAGCAGCTCCGCAAGCAACAATCAGTTTTAACAAGTTTCTGTTCATATAGGTAGAGTTATTATTTTCCAATCAATATATATTCTTGCCCTGCTTTGGTAGGCAGGTCATACAAGTAAGTCTTTGCAATTTCCACTTTATTTAGGCTGGCTTTTTCATTCACCAATGGCTGGGGAATCGTGGGGACTGCATAGAGAGGGTTCGGGTTCTCTCCTTTGGCACGTTTCAAGCCCTTTCCGTTCAGCGGGTTGAGTGAACGCAGACGGCAGTTACCACCTTTATGAGATTTCACGACCAGGCGATTTACTTTTCCATTCTTCCAGTTTAAATCAAGTTCGAAACCTCCACGGGCGATGATACCTGTGACAGAACCGTCCTTCCAGAGAGTCGGAAGTGCCGGAAGCAGGTAAATAAAGCCATCGTAACTTTGCATCAGCATTTCGACTATACCTGCAGCACAACCGAAGTTTCCGTCGATCTGGAAAGGCGGGTGAGCATCGAACAGGTTAGGGTAGGTACCTCCTTTTTTCTTTTCGTTACGTACCAGAGTCAATTGGTCGGTTATCAGTTTGTAGGCATGGTCACCATCAAGGAGGCGTGCCCACAGGCAAACCTTCCATCCCATGCTCCATCCGGTGGACGGATCTCCACGGTGAATCAGAGAAGTGCGTGCAGCGTCAAATAGTTCCGGAGTGCGGTAAGGAGAAATCTGGTTGCTGGGGAATAATCCATATAGATGGGATACATGGCGGTGTACATCGTTCGGATCATCCCAGTCGAACATCCATTCCTGCAATTGTCCCCAATGTCCTACTTGCATAGGAGCCATTTCTTTGAGGCGTTGTTCCAGATGAGCGGCAAATTCTTTGTCCGTATCCAAAATTCGGGAAGCTGAAATAATAGCTGTCCAAAGGTCGAATATCAACTGATTGTCCATCGTGCATCCGGCGGCTGTAGTTGCCTTGCCGTCGCTGCCGGAATGTACATTTTCGGGTGAGTTGCTTGGGCAGACTACCAACCAGTTGTGTACAGGTTCTTTCACCATAATCTCGTCAAAGAACAGTCCGGATTCTTTCAATATCGGATAAACGGAACGCAGGAACTCTGTGTCTCCGGTGTACAGATATCGTTCCCATAGATGACGGCATAACCATGCACCGCCGCTCGGCCACATACCCGAAGGGGCTTTGTCCAGTGCTCCTGTGATACGCCATATATCCGTGTTATGATGCAATACCCATCCGTTGGCTCCATACATGATTTTTGCCGTTTCCTTTCCGCTTTCGCTCACTTCTTTTATCAGCCGGAAAAGTGGTTCGTTCAAGTCACTTAAATTAGTCACTTCCGATGGCCAGTAATTCATTTCCAGATTGATATTACAGGTATATTTGCTATCCCAGGAAGGGAAAAGTTTATCATTCCAGATACCCTGCAAGTTAGCGGGTTGCCCGCCCGGTTGTGACGAGCAGATTAACAGATAACGGCCGAACTGGAAGTAAGTGGCAACCAGATGCGCATCATGTGTGTCCTTAAAATTCTCTACACGTTTGTCGGTTGTCACATTTTTATATTGGTCTTCCCCTAAATCCAGAGATACTCTGGTCAGATATCGACGATAAAATTCTACGTGATTCTTTTTGGCTTCTGCGAATGGACGAACCAGCGCTTCGGACAAATAGCTCTTTGCACGTTCTGTCTGATTGCCTGTGATGTCCAGATAATTATTGAAGTTAGTGGCTATAGACACATAGATTGTGGCTTCGTCAGCTCCTTCTACAGAGAGGACGCCATCGGTACAAGCTATTTTTCCTCCTTGGTTGCGGGCGGTCAGCCTTCCCTGAAATTCTACTTTTCCCTTCAGTCCTTCATGCAAGGAAGACACCCCTGAAAGGGTCACACAGTTCCCTTCTTCAGAGTGAATCATTACATCCTGATGAGGGGAGGTGAGCTGTGCGTTGAAGGTAATTTGTCCCGGACGGTTGGCGGTCAGTCGTACCATAACTACCTGATCGGTAAATGAGGTGATCGTTTCACGTTGATATTGCACTCCGTCTACTTCATAACGGACGATGGCACGTGCCGAGTCCAGACTCAGGTCCCGATAATAATCGGAATAGCGGGTATGTCCGGGGAAAGCAATTCTCAGGTCGCCGAAACTCTGATAAGGCATTCCCGAATTTGTTTTTGCCATCACTTTCTCCGTAGCGAGCGTTTGTGCTTCCAGATATTTTCCGGCAAAAACAAGTTCACGTACCTTCGGAATATACTCCAGTGCGTTCGGGTTTGCGTTGTTGTTGGGGCGTCCTGCCCAAATGGTTTCTTCGTTTAGTTGTATTTGTTCTGTTCCCGGCGTTCCATATACCATTGCCCCCAGACGCCCGTTTCCCAAGGGTAAAGCTTCGGTCCATACCTGTGCGGGACGGTCATACCATAGCTTATATTCCTGTGCAGATACTTTTTTCTCCTGCGCATGAATACATCCTGCAGAGACCATTACAAACAGATATCCGATTAATCTCTTTTTATTCATTTTCATCTAATCGCTTTTATACTTTTATAGGAGGACGATTAAAAAGGAATTTTGTACCCAATATACAGGCAATAAGAAGCAGGGATAATCAAAAGTTATCGGGTATAAAAAAAATGAACTTCAATATCTGCTCAAAAAGGTCTTACTTTGCATACGTAAGAGCACTAGGAAGAAGTTATTTCCTGAGTGTGGATTCATATCTTTAATCTAAAAAACAGATAATTGAAAATGTATAATTTAATCGTTAGACCGTTATTATTTCTCATTGATCCTGAAAAAGTACATCGGATGCTCTTGAACTGGTTAAGAATCTATCGCTATCTGCTTCCGGTTCGTGCATGCGTAAGAGGACACTATCAAGTGGACGAACCTTTTTCATACGGAAGTCTGCGATTCAAAAACCGGATAGGCTTGTCTGCCGGATTCGATAAAAATGCGGAAACATTTGATGAGTTGGCAGATTTTGGTTTCGGATTTCTGGAAGTGGGGACTGTAACTCCTGATTATCAACCGGGAAATCCTTCTTCCCGTATCTTCAGGCTGGTAGAAGACGAATCACTGATCTCACGTACAGGGTTCAATAATTGCGGTGTCGATGTAGCTCTGGCGCATATCAGAAGACACAGAAAACATTCTTACATACTCGGAGTAAATATCAATAAGAATCCGCTTTCTGTCGGTGAGCAGATCATCAAAGATTTTGAGCTGGTTTTCACTCGTTTATATGAAAGTGTAGATTATTTTACGTTGAACTGGGGTAGTATAGATAAAGAATCATTTGCTAAAGTTTTAGAAAACTTCACAACATTCCGTGAGGCAGTGAACAAACGGTGCAGTATTTTCATTAAGCTCCCGGCGGATATTGATGAGAAGGAATTGGATCTGGTCATTTCCCTTGCATATAAATATTCCATAGAAGGCTTTATAGCCACGGGTCCGACGATGGACCGCTCAGAATTGCATCAGACAAAAACAAAACAGTTGGAAAAGATCGGTAACGGTGGCGTCAGTGGTCGGGGTATCGGAAAGAAATCGCAGAAGGTAGTGCATTATCTGTCCGAGCACACCGACCGCCACTTTCTGATTATCGGGGCAGGAGGAATAATGACAGCAGAGGATGCAGCCGATATGATTTCCCAAGGGGCCGATATGGTACAGATTTATTCGGCATTTATTTATTCCGGTCCTTCTGTTGTTCATAAAATAGGGAAGAAACTTAAACATTAATCGATATGAAGAAATTAATTTGTATTAGCTTGTATGAGGACTTATCCATGACGACCTATGATTTGTCGAAAGTGGACAATGCCGAACTGATTGGAATCGTAGAAAATGCTTCCGAAGGAACTTTATTTGTTTTTACTTGTGACAGGCCCAATGGAAGCAGTGTTATTATGTGTCCCGGAGGTGGATTTCTGAAGACTAATCTGGAGAATGAAGGTATTGATTTTGCCGAATGGTTTACGAAGCTGGGAATTACATATATCGTCTTTAAATATAGAATGCCTCATGGTAATCCTGATGTTCCCGAACAAGATACCCGGTTGGCATTGAAGGTTGTGCGAGAAAAGTTTCCGGAGTTTTGTGATAAACTGGGAGTGATGGGGGCTTCTATCGGAGGATATCTGGCAACTTTTTCAGCTACGCTTTTGCCTGATGATGAGAAGCCGGATTTTCAGATATTGATGTATCCGGTAGTCAGTGTCGATGATCGTTTGACACATTTTCCTTGTCGTGAACGAATGTTTGGTCATTCCTATTCACCGGATAAGATGGAGCAGTATTCACCGATTGAGCATATTACTTCCGGCACACCTGCCGCTTTCATTGTAGCAGCTGCAGATGATGCTGTGGTAAGCCCTCTGAATGGTATTATGTATGCTGCCAGACTACAGAAAGCAGATATCCCCATTTCTCTGCACATCTATCCTGCGGGAGGACATGGATTCGGTTATAATGATAGTTTTGTGTATAAGCAGGAGTGGCTTCAGGAACTTGGAGAATGGTTGGCAAAATTGTAATTCTTTTCTTGTAATTCGAAATATACTTCCTATATTTGTCATTAAAATATTTAATGAAAAGAAATTATGAGAAATTCAAAGGTTACATCTATGTTGGTAGTGCTAATGTTTCTGTTGGTCACAGGAATACAGGCGCAGACCGTTACTCCCAGTAAGAAATATATCACAAAAGAACTGAATAACGTAAGCAACTTCAGCTCAATCAGCGTATTAGGCAGTCCTGATGTTGAGTATCGTCAGAGTAATGGTTCTAAAACGACAGTTTCTATATACGGTTCGGATAATTTGGTAGACTTGCTGGAAGTTTCTACAGTAAATGGAGTATTGCAGGTGAATATCAAAAAGGGTGTCAAGATTCTTAGTGGAGAGCGTCGTTTGAAAGTGATAGCCTCTTCCCCTTCATTGAATCAGGTAAATATTAAAGGTTCGGCAGATGTATATCTGAAAGGTGCAATCAAAGGGAATGACCTGAATTTGAATATAGCCGGTTCCGGAGATATCGAAGCGGAGAATCTGCAATATACTAATATATTTGCTTTGGTGAAAGGAAGCGGGGACATTGATTTGAAAAATGTGAAAGCGACTACTGTGATGTCAGAAGTTAATGGTTCCGGTGATATCAATATTAAAGGTTCTGCACAGAAGGCGACACTGACAGTAAATGGTTCCGGAGATATTAGTGCTGAAAAACTGGCTGCAACTAATGTCGTTGCTACAGTTGCAGGTTCGGGTGATATAGTATGCTACGCTTCCAGACAGTTGGATGCGAGAGTTAGTGGTAGTGGTGATATTGAATATAAAGGAAGCCCTTCAGTTGTAAATAAGCAGGGGAAGAAAAATTCGATTACCGGTAAGTAAGATACGAATCTTATTTTTTATAGAAAGCGGGCAAATATGTTATTTATCACATATTTGCCCGCTTTTATTTAGACATTCATAGATCTCTATCGAAGTATATGCAATGACAATATGTTAAAAATATAGTTAGCCAAGATACAATTAACTTGCAGATCTGTTTTATTTATATGGGCTTATCTGTATTTTCTGATATTGCACATTATGAAATATTATTCAATTAAGTCAAGTAGTATATGAATTTAGATGAAGTTTTAAATTATCGTCGCTCTGTACGGGTATATGATAAAGAAAAGGAAATAGATATAGAAAAAGTAAAGCATTGCCTGGAATTGGCAACTTTGGCTCCCAATAGTTCTGATATGCAACTATGGGAGTTTTATCACATCACACAGCCTGAATTGATGGCAAAGGTATCAAGAGCTTGTCTTGATCAAAAAGCAACTTCCACAGCTTCGCAGATTGTTGTTTTCGTCACACGTCGTGACTTGTATCGGAAGCGGGCGAAATTCGTTCTTGATTTCGAGACAGGAAATATACGGCGGAATAGTCCTATAGACAGGCAGGAGAAACGTATTAAAGACAGAAAACTGTACTATGGGATATTGATGCCGTTTGTTTATGCCCGTTTCTGCGGTATCTTAGGACTTTTCAGAGTACTACTTGCTAATGTTATCAGCATTTTCCGCCCTATGATGCTCGAAGTATCTGAAGGTGATGTGCGTGTGGTAGTACATAAATCCTGTGCGCTTGCTGCTCAAACATTTATGATTGCTATGGCGAACGAAGGATATGATACCTGTCCCTTGGAAGGCTTGGATAGCCGACGGCTCAAAAGGTTGCTTAAGTTGCCTCATGGTGCTGAAATAAATATGGTAGTTTCTTGTGGAATCCGGAATGGAAATAAAGGAATTTGGGGAGAACGGTGCAGGGTACCGTTTGAGGAAGTTTATCGTAAGATTTGATGGCACGGACGCAGTAGTAAAAACGCCTAAATATATATGTATTCGAATTCAAACTGAATGGGACTGCCGAGCAGGATTTGCAGCAGATTGATGAAAAAGGCTATCTGATTCCTTATCAGACAGCCGGACGTGAAGTCGTGAAAGTAGGAGTGGAGTTCAGTGCGGAGAAAAGGAATATTGGACGATGGTTGCTTTAACCAGATAACAATTAATATTAAAGTGAATCCTATTAGATAATCAGATGTGCGGAGATATGCTTGGCATATCTCCGTTTTAATTGACATAATCCGCCGGAGTAAAGGGATGAATGATGCTTACCGACGTGATTTAATCGTTTTTTAATAAATGAAATTTATTTTTTCCTGATTATACAAATAGTACAAAAGAATCTTCTTGTCTGGTCTTGTTTTTTATATTCCGCAACATTTCATCCTTTGTGTCATAGTATTAGTCACCTTCGAAACATTTATTGTTTGTATCCGACATGGATGGAGTTTGGCTAGTCCCCAAATATGCGGATATTTGTGAAGTGAGATTTCACTATCAAAAGTATTGGTCCTTTCGGACCGGCCGCCTGTGAAGGTAGCTCTATTGTTTGTTTTGTTTGTGTTTGGTGCATCTTTTTTCAAGCGAGAAAGAAGATGCACTATTTATATCTATCTACCCTGACTATCGGATATTGAATGAAAATTTGCCTATGAAACAGATAAAGCATACATTTGAAGAAAAAAAGAAAATGGGCGGGAAAGCATCAATGTGGAACTTATGGCACGGCTGTCACAAATGGAGTGAAGGCTGCCGCCACTGCTATGTATATCGTACGGATGGCAAATACGGAAAAGACAGTTCGGTGGTGACAAAGACGGAAAAGTTCGGTTTGCCTTTGCAGAAGAAAAAGAATGGAGAATATAAGATACCCTCGGGAAATCTGGTATATACCTGTTTTACCTCTGATTTTCTGATTGAAGATGTGGATGAATGGCGTGCCGAAGCATGGGAAATGATGCGGATACGGCAGGACCTTCATTTTATGTTTATTACGAAGCGGATAGACAGACTGCAACAGTGCCTGCCACCGGATTGGGGAGATGGATACGACAATGTGACAATTTGTTGTACAATGGAGAATCAGGACAGAGTCGATTATCGCTTACCTATTTATAAAGAAAGTCCTATTAAACATAAAATTATTATCTGTGAACCCCTTCTTAGTCAGATTGATTTCAGAGGAGAATTGGAAGGATGGGTAGAGCAGGTAGTGGCAGGAGGAGAGTCCGGTAAGGAAGCCCGCGTTTGCAATTATGACTGGGTGTTGGACATTCGCCGTCAATGTGTGGAAGCTCATGTCGGTTTCTGGTTCAAGCAGACAGGAAGTTATCTGTTGAAAGACGGACATGAGTATAAAGTCGCCCGACAGTTCCAGCACTCACAGGCGAGGAAAGCGGAACTGAATTATACTCCCGAAAAATAACGAAAGAACAAACAGGAATAAGGGAATGCAAAGGCTGTCGGACAGCTTTCACATCCCTTTATTGAGTACAAAATATGGATAATCACGTCTCTCCTTAAAGAGATAGTGTGTAAATTTTAAAATTATCCATATTAAATGAAACAGATAAAGCTGTTATTTCTTTTAGCTTCCGCCTCCGTCACGGGAGCATTTGCGCAGAGCAATGGGCTGACGGATATGAGTCAGAGCCGTTATGCAAAGATGGCAAATACCGGAATTGATGCCGTACACTGGACGAATGGATTCTGGGGAGAGCGTTTTAATGTATTTAGCGGAACTTCCTTGCAGAGTATGTGGAATACATGGAACACGCCGGAAGTTTCTCATGGTTTCCGTAATTTTGAGATTGCTGCCGGTGTATGCAAGGGAGAACATTGGGGGCCTCCGTTCCATGATGGAGATATGTACAAGTGGATGGAAGGAGTCGCTTCTGTGTATGCTGTCAATAAAGATCCGGAATTGGACAAGTTAATGGACAACTTTATTGCTTGTGTCGTAAAAGCCCAACGTGCAGATGGTTATATACATACGCCGGTTGTTATAGAAGAACTGAATAAGGGAATAGACAGCCATACGCTGGCTGATTCCCAACAACAGACAGTGATTGGTACGAAAGTAGGCTCCGAGGACGAAAAAGGTGCATTTGCCAATCGGTTGAATTTTGAAACGTATAACTTGGGACACCTGATGATGGCAGGTATCGTTCACCACCGTGCTACCGGAAAAACGACTCTTTTTGATGCTGCCGTGAAAGCTACAGATTTCCTTTGTCACTTCTATGAGACGGCTTCTGCCGAGTTGGCACGCAATGCTATTTGCCCTTCACACTATATGGGAGTGGTGGAGATGTATCGTGCTACAGGAAATCCCCGTTATCTGGAACTTTCAAAAAACCTGATTGACATTCGCGGTATGGTAGAAAGTGGTACGGATGATAATCAGGACCGTATCCCTTTCCGTGACCAATATCGTGCAATGGGACATGCCGTACGTGCCAATTACCTGTATGCAGGTGTGGCAGATGTGTATGCGGAGACGGGTGAACAACAACTGATGAAGAACCTGACTAGTATCTGGAACGATATTGTCACCCGAAAGATGTACGTGACCGGAGCTTGCGGTGCTTTGTATGACGGCACCTCACCGGATGGAACGTGCTATGAACCGGATAGCATTCAGAAAGTGCATCAGAGCTATGGTCGTCCGTATCAGTTACCGAACAGTACGGCACATAATGAAACCTGTGCCAACATAGGTAATATGCTGTTCAACTGGCGTATGCTGGAAGTGACGGGAGATGCCAAGTATGCGGAGCTTGTGGAGACTTGCCTTTATAATAGTGTATTGAGTGGCATAAGTCTGGATGGAAAGAAGTATTTCTATACGAATCCTCTTCGTATCAGTGCCGATCTGCCTTATACACTCCGTTGGCCGAAAGAACGGACGGAATATATCAGTTGTTTCTGTTGTCCGCCCAATACATTGCGTACGCTTTGTCAGGCGCAGAATTATGCTTATACATTGAGTCCGGAAGGGATTTATTGCAACCTGTACGGTGCAAATACATTGACTACAAACTGGAAGGACAAGGGGGAACTTGCTTTGGTGCAGGAAACGGACTATCCTTGGGAAGGCAATGTACGTGTAACGTTGAACAAAGTGCCCCGTAAAGCAGGTGCTTTCTCCCTCTTCTTCCGTATTCCGGAATGGTGCGGGAAAGCTGCGTTGACAGTGAACGGTCAACCGGTATCCATGAATGCCAAGGCAAATACCTATGCGGAAGTGAACCGTACATGGAAGAAAGGAGATGTGGTAGAACTGGTCATGGATATGCCTGTTTGTCTGCTCGAAGCTCATCCGTTGGCAGAAGAAATCCGTAATCAGGTGGTAGTGAAACGTGGTCCGTTGGTTTACTGCTTGGAGAGTATGGACATTGCAAATGGAGAAAAGATCGATAACATCTTGATTCCTGCCGACATAAAGCTGATTCCGAAGAAAACGACGATTGAAGGCAGTTCGATAGTAGCCCTGGAAGGGAAAGCGCGTCTGGCATCGTCTGAGTCTTGGGAAGGCGTGCTTTATCGTCCGGTTGTCCAAGCAGAGAAAACTGTGGATATTCGTCTGATTCCTTATTATGCATGGGGAAACAGAGGTAAAGGAGAGATGACAGTCTGGATGCCGCTAGCAAGATAACCCATTGTAAAAAAGAAAAATGAAAAAGTTATTGGTAACAACTATATGCCTGCTGGGTGCACATCTGCTGTCAGCAGGTGAAATCTGGATTTCGCCGCAGGGGAATGATCTCAATGACGGTACACGTCCATCTCCGAAAGCGACGTTGACTTCTGCTTTGCGTCAGGCACGCGAATGGCGCCGGACAGATGATGAACGGGTGCGGGGAGGAATTACGATCTGTATGGAAGGCGGTACGTATGCACTCTATGAACCGGTGTTTATTCGTCCGGAAGACAGCGGGACGGAGGATTCTCCCACGGTGATCCGCCCGGTAGCTGATGAAAAAGTGGTATTGAGTGGCGGCATCCGGATCGGTGGATGGAAGAAGCAGGGAAAACTCTGGGTAGCGGATGTGCCCATGTTCAACGGGCGGCCACTGGATTTCCGTCAGTTATGGGTGAATGGTAAGAAAGCTGTCCGTGCCCGTGACGTAGAGGATTTTGAGAAGATGAACCGCATTTGCAGTGTGGACGAGAAGAATGAGATTCTTTATGTTCCTGCGGTTGCCATACGCAGACTGGTAGACGGAAAAGGGGCTTTGAAGGCCAAATATGCAGAGATGGTATTGCATCAGATGTGGTGTGTGGCCAATCTTCGTATTCGTTCTGTCGAACTGGCTGGAGACAGTGCCGCAATACGTTTTCATCAGCCGGAGAGCCGGATTCAGTTTGAGCATCCCTGGCCACGTCCGATGGTAACGACAGATGGGCATAATTCTGCTTTTTATCTGACGAATGCCCGTGAACTACTGGATGTAGCGGGAGAATGGTATCACGACATAGATGCCCGTAAAGTCTATTATTATCCTCGGGAAGGAGAGAAGTTGCAGGATGCCGGCACGGAAGTGATAGTGCCTGCCATAGAGACATTGATACAAGTAAAAGGGACGTTCGACCGTCCTGTTTCACATATCCGTTTTGAGAAAATCACGTTCTCTCATACGACTTGGATGCGTCCGTCTGAGAAAGGCCATGTTCCTCTTCAGGCGGGAATGTATCTGACAGACGGTTATCGTATTGACCCGAAAATGGAACGGGACTATCTGAATCATCCCTTGGATAATCAAGGATGGCTGGGACGTCCTGCCGCGGCTGTAAGCGTGGCTGCTGCCAATCAGATCGACTTTGAGCGCTGTCGGTTCGATCATTTAGGCTCAACCGGGCTGGATTATGAAGAAGCCGTGCAGGGCGGTGTCGTTCGTGGCTGTCTTTTCCGTGATATTGCGGGGAACGGACTGGTGGTCGGCAGTTTCTCTCCGGCTGCCCATGAAACACATTTACCTTATGACCCTACCGACCTTCGGGAAGTATGCGCGCATCAACAAATCAGTAATTGCTACTTTACCGAAGTGGGTAATGAAGATTGGGGATGTCTTGCAATCCTTGCGGGCTATGTGAAAGATATTAATATAGAACACAATGAAATCTGCGAAGTTCCTTATAGCGGCATCAGCCTTGGCTGGGGCTGGACGCAGACAGTGAACTGTATGCGTAACAACAGAGTGCACGCGAATCTGATTCATCACTATGCAAAGCATATGTATGACGTAGCCGGAGTTTATACACTGGGCTCGCAGCCGAAAAGTTATGTAACTGAGAATTGCGTACATAGCATTTATAAGCCAGGTTATGTACACGATCCCAATCATTGGTTTTATCTCTATACGGACGAAGGCTCTTCTTTTATCACTGTACGCGATAACTGGACGGAAGGGGAGAAGTATCTGCAAAATGCGAACGGTCCCGGAAATGTATGGGAGAACAATGGTCCGCAGGTAGATACAGTCATTCGTGAACGTGCAGGGTTGGAAGCCGAATATAGGGACTTGAAGAAATAAGAAAAATGAAAAAGAAATGCATGATACTTTTGGGTGCCTTGTCATTGGCAAGCAGCACCTTTGCCCAAACTTGGATATGGTATCCGGGGGACTATGAAATCTGGTTGGGCAACCAGATGAACAACCGACGTACGGAACGTGGTGCTTTTTTTCCTCCTTTTTGGAAAACAGACAGTCATTATGTAGTCGTAGAGTTCAGCAAAGTATTGAATCTTTCCGAACCAGAAGAAGTGTTTATTGCTGCCGAGGGAACATATAATGTGAAGCTGGACGGGAAACTTCAGTTCGGAATGCCTGAAACCTTGCTGCTTCCGGCAGGAAAACATAGCCTAAATATTAAAGTATGGAATCAGGCAACGCCTCCCACTATCTATGTGAAAGGAAAGACGGTAAACTCTGATTCGTCCTGGCGGGTAACTTATGAAGATAAGGAATGGATCGATGAAAGCGGTAAGGCTAGTGACACATCTGCCACCATCTATATGGATGCCGGATGCTGGAACTTTGACGGTGCCACTCAACGTCCTTCCCAATTCAGCCTGATGCGTGAACCTCAGCAACCTGTCGCTAAAACAGAACAACCGGAAGGAGGCATACTGTATGATTTTGGAAAAGAAACTTTCGGATTTATCACATTAAAGAACCTTTCGGGCAAGGGAAAGATTGACCTCTATTATGGTGAAAGTCCGGAAGAAGCGAAAGACAAAGCATATTGCGAAACATTGGATAAACTCCTGCTGGAGCCGGGACAGATCACTGATCTCGCTATCCGCAGCACATCTCCTTTGCATCATTCTGATAATGAATATACGCTGGAGAACAGCAAAGCATTCCGCTATGTATACATCACTCACGAACCGGAAGTACAGATTGGTGAAGTATCTATGCAATATGAATATCTTCCCGAAGAATATCGTGGTAACTTCCGTTGTAACGACGAGGAACTGAACTGTATCTGGGAGGTGGGAGCATACACGATGCATCTTACTACACGCGAGTTTTTTATAGACGGTATCAAGCGCGACCGTTGGGTATGGAGTGGCGATGCCATCCAAAGTTATCTGATGAATTATTATCTGTTCTTTGACAGTGAGTCCGTGAAGCGTACCATCTGGTTACTTCGTGGAAAAGATCCGGTGACCAGCCATAGTAACACCATTATGGATTACACTTTCTACTGGTTCTTAAGCGTATATGATTATTATATGTATAGCGGTGACCGGCATTTCGTCAACCAGCTATATCCACGTATGCAAACAATGATGGATTATGTATTGGGACGTACGAATAAGAATGGTATGGTGGAAGGAATGTCCGGCGACTGGGTATTTGTGGACTGGGCGGATGGCTATTTAGACAAAAAGGGAGAACTTTCTTTCGAACAGGTTTTGTTTTGCCGGAGTCTGGAGACGATGGCACTTTGTGCAGATTTAGTCGGAGATAAGGACGGACAACAAAAATATGAGAAGTTAGCTTCTGCGTTAAAAGCAAAATTAGAGCCGACTTTCTGGAATAATCAGAAACAGGCATTTGTGCACAATTGTGTGGATGGACGTCAGAGTGATGCCGTAACCCGATACGCTAATATGTTCTCTGTTTTCTTTGATTATCTGAATGCGGATAAGCAGCAGGCCATTAAACAGTCCGTTCTCCTGAATGATGAGATTCTGAAAATAACAACGCCTTATATGCGTTTTTACGAACTGGAAGCCCTTTGTGCTCTTGGTGAGCAGGAGACTGTAATGAAAGAAATGAAAGCTTACTGGGGTGGAATGTTGAAAGCAGGAGCAACCTCTTTTTGGGAGAAATATAATCCGGAGGAAAGCGGAACACAGCATCTTGCCATGTATGGCCGCCCATACGGAAAGAGCTTGTGCCACGCTTGGGGAGCAAGTCCTATTTATCTGCTGGGTAAATACTATTTGGGAGTCAAACCAACGAAAGAGGGTTATAAAGAGTTTGCTGTCAGTCCGGTATTGGGAGGTTTGAAATGGATGGAAGGTACCGTACCTACTCCGAACGGAGACATTCATGTCTACATGGATAATAAAACCATTAAAGTGAAGGCCACGGAAGGAAAAGGTTATCTGACCATCCAGAGTCGCCGTCAGCCAAAAGCCAATATGGGAACTGTGGAGAAGGTTTCGGAAGGTGTATGGCGCCTTTGGATTGATTCTCCGGAAGAAAGGATTGTTACCTATCGTTTGTAGTCAGAGATTCAGATTGAAATAAGGCCTCCGGTTGTATTGCTATAGCGGCAATAGGCCGGAGGTCTTTCTATCTGTGCATTATCGCACTCTTTTTGTGCGTATATGCACAAAAAGAATATATGCTGATAAATCCAAATCACTAGTATATAACGCTTTATGTTTTGGCACAGGATTTGAAGTATTCTTCTGCAAACAACAGAATATAATGAAAACACTAAAGTATGCATGGCGTTTCCTTGTGCGCTCCAAATCATATACAGTCATTAATATTGTCGGCTTGTCATTAAGTCTGGCGTGTACAATCATACTGGTACGTTATATTCATCAGGAGACACGAGTAAATACTCATTGCATAGATGCTGAAAATGTATATATACCGCTTCGGGATATTGATGGGAATGTATATGCAGGTAGTGTATCAGATGGATATAGTGGAGCAGATACAGTTTTCTATTCTCCGGAAGCTGTGAAGGAAAAGGCCCGTTTTGTAACTTTCAGCAATGATAATGTTGCCATAAATGGAAAGCCGTATACCGTACAATTATTAGCGGCAGATACCGCTTTCTTTCATTTCTTCACGTATCCCCTCAGTGGTACACCAATGAAAGCTCCCAATGATGTACTTGTTACCCGCCAGTTTGCCGAGCGTGTATTTGGAAAGGAAAATCCAATTGGAGAAAAACTAAGTTATTCCGGTGGTCATCTTCTCACTGTCTGTGGTGTATTGGATGAACCGGCATGTAAATCCTCGTTAACATTTGACATCGTTTTAAACCTCGAACTCAAGAATGGAGAAAGAGGATGGGGAAAGATGCTGGTTGAACTTATCCGTTTTATGCCGGGAGTGGATGTAGATGCTATTAACGCTATTAGTAATATCTACCGTCAAGCTGATGGCGGTTACCGTATACGTTATGATTTTATTCCTGTCAGTGAGCTTTATTGGAATAAGATATTAGCAGCAAAAGCCGATGCTCCGGAAATGTGGCATTACAGCAGTCGATTTCATTTATGGGTACTGTCCTGTGTATGCCTGTTGCTTCTTTTGGCCGGCATTCTCAATTTCGTCAATATCTATTTGGTTTTTATGCTAAAGCGTTCCAAGGAGTATGGCATCAGGAAAGTATTTGGCATGAGAGGTCGTACACTTTTTCTTCAGTTATGGACAGAGAATGTCTTGATGGTACTCATCGCTTTATTTTTCGCATGGTTCTTTATAGAGATGTTTTCAGGATATGCCAATCGTTTGCTGGAAAGCAACGTTATGTATACAGCTTTCGATTGGCAGCTCTCTTTGGCAATATTTATATTGTTGCCACTGTTGACAACGATTTATCCTTATCTTAAATACAATTATTTGCCTCCGGTCGTGTCTATAAGTACGATTGGTACTTCACGTCAGTCAGTGAAAACACGCACCCTTTTCTTATTTGTGCAATATAGTATCACTCTTTTACTGATCATCTTATCGTTGTATTTTAGTAATCATCTTCATTTCCTGCTGAATACACCTCCGGGTTTCAGAACCGAAGGAATTTTATATGCTGATCTGATGCCAAAGCTTCCTAACCAATGGTGGGAGGATAGTCAGGAAATACAAAATAAGCGGTGGCATGACAGAGAAGTTATGGAACAGAAGCTGAATGAATGCCCATATATCGAACACTGGTTTGCCGGAGATACTGGTCGCGAAGGCATTTTATCGGCTGGTAGCATGTCAAGTATGATAAATGATAAGGGAGGAAAGTTAAATATGGCAATGATGTGGGTAACAGTGGATTTCTTTAAGTTATATGGATTACATATAGTTGATGGTTCATTGCCCGATGAAGTAAATGGACATGCCGATTATCTGGTAGCTATGAACAAAGCGGCATTAAAAGCTTTTGGTTATACCCGTCGGGAAGATGCATTCGTCAAAGGTGAAAGTTCACTTTGGAGTTCTATATCTAATGGTAAAATAGTAGAAGGTGGATTGTCATTGATGCCTGTACAGGCTATTATTGCAGATTATTACTCTGGACATTTGACTGCTGGTAAAAAGCCGATTATATATATGATATCCAGCGCAGGAATTAATGCCCAGTGTCAAATATCCTGTGTGCCGGGAAAAGAAAAACAATTAGTTGATTATCTTAAGAAATGCAGGGAAGACATATATAACTCTAATGAATTCGATTATCATTGGCTGAAAGATGATATAAAAGCGTTGTATCAGGACGACCGCCGCATTGCAACCGTCTTCACCCTTTTTGCCACTATCTCTATATTTGTTTCCGCTTTGGGATTATTTGGTCTTTCGTTATTTGATATCCGCCAGCGATATCGGGAAGTAGCCATCCGGAAAGTGAATGGTGCCCGGCTCAGGAATCTTTATTCCATCCTGTTCCGCAAATATATATGGATTATAGGCGGTGCAACATTACTCACGATGCCATTATCATACTATCTGATATACATATATACATCAGATTTTGTGGTCAAAACTCCGGTAAGCATTTCTATTTTTGTGATAGCTTTGTTGGTTGTCGTAGCTATTTCCGCAGGTACATTGTTCTGGCAAGTGAATAAGGCGGCACGAATTAATCCTGCGGAGATTATAAAGACGGAATAAATCTGAATGGATGTATGAAAGAAGCATGGAGGAGTTGACAAACCACTTTTAATGTTGTATCTTTGTAAGTGAAAACCGGAAGTAAATTCGATAACATTGATAATATAGACGAAAAAATGAGCAATAATAAGTATAATATAATAACAGTTTGCAGGCATTCCCACTCCGGATAATGCTTGTTAGATAGTCTGACACAAGCTAAGGGCTGCGATTCTTTATGGGAATTGCAGCCCTTTTTGTTGCTTAAAATTGATATTCCTTGCAGTAAGATCGAAATTCGAGTTTATAATAAACTGGAAGGACGTTTATAATAAACGATGAAAGAATTTATTAATAAATGACTGGAAGTTACTGTATCATTAGTCAATGTCTTTCGTATAGATGTTGGTGCTGATTTTGAAAAGTTCTGTATCTTCTAAGTGAATCGATAAATTATTGATACATTACTCCCTTTCTCTTTTTATGTCATTGCACTGAATACCTTACGATGAATGCTTTCTTAAATCTATGTAATACAACACGTGTCTATGTAACGGATGCTCAGCCGGAACAAGCGGATGACCAAATTCTCTAACCCGTTCCATCCCTATTTTCTGCATCACCCTTTCCGAACGTTGGTTGGGAAGAGAAGTAAACGAGAACAATTCTTTGATATCTAAACTCTTACGAGCATACTCCAAACAAGCGGTTGCTGCTTCCGGAGCATAACCACGTCCCCAATATTCGTGCGCCAATCGCCAGCCGATTTCTATACCCGGAGCAAAATCAACGTCAAATGTGATCTGATGCAGTCCGGTATATCCCATAAAAGCATGATCTTCTTTACGTTCTACAGCATACAAGCCAAAGCCACAGGTCTGAAACTCATTTTGGATACGGTGATAAAAAGCAAGTGATTCTTCCGGAGTCAGCGGATGGAGAAAAAATTCCATAACATGAGGGTCGGCGTTCATGCGGGCAAAAGCCGGAATATCTTCTTCCTTCCAATCGCGGAGAATTAAACGGGATGTTTCTATGTAAGTCTGCATAATAATGGTAATAAATGAAGTGCAAAGATATACCTTTTTTCACTCATTTGTGTGGTAAGGAAGTGTAAACCAAAAACAGGAGCCTGCTCCTTCAGTTGAATCTACCCCGATTTCTCCTTCCATCTGTGTAATGATGCTTTTACAGATAGAAAGTCCCAGTCCCGTTCCCTGGACAAAATTGTTCAGTTTTACAAAACGTTCGAATACGCTGTTTATCTTGCTGGCAGGGATTCCAACGCCTGTATCGCGCACATAGAACCTTATTTTCTGAGAAGATATCTGTTCGTATCCCAAAGCGATAGTCCCCTCATGGGTGAACTTTAGTGCATTATTTATAAAGTTAGTGATCACCTGCATAAACCGGTTCTTATCTGTATAGATATGGCATTCGGGGATTTGCTTTTCAAAAAGGAGCTTGATATTTCCTTTCACTTTCATACCAGTGGACTTGATAATTTCAGAGCAGACCTCATTTACATCCAAGTCGGCATATACAAAGTTGAATGTTCCTGCCTCTATCTTCGCAAGATCGAGAATGTCAGATATCAGTCGCAAGAGAAGGTCATTATTATCCTGTACAATCTTGATATAGTCCTGACATTCTTCCTTGCTTTCGGTTTCTGCCAACAGGCTGGAAAAGCCGACAATCGCATTCAGCGGAGTACGGATTTCGTGACTCATATTAGCCAGAAAAGCTGATTTCAGACGGTCCAGTTCTTCCGCTTTATCACGGGCGATAATCAGTTTCTGTTCAGTCTCTTTCAGAGTGGTAATATCATAATTGATACACAGCATTTCGATAATGCCTTCCTCCGGACGATAATCTCTGACCATAACATTGATACTGGTCCATGTATATTTCCCGTTCTCTCTGCTAACACGGACTTCTTTCCGCAAACTGGTAGCTTTCCCTTCTTTGACTCCTCGGACAAAACTCTTCAGAACCGCCTGATCTTCAGGATGTACATGTGAGTATACTCCAATTACTTCAGTCATAGGAGTCCCATCTTTTTCACCTAAATTCCGATACCATGTATCTTGGGCATAGCCATCTCTGGTCAGTATATTGAAGTGTGCAAACCCCACATTGGCATAATCACCAATCAGGAGAAACAGATTCTCAAATTCTTGTATCTTGGTGTATGCATTGGTGGTTTCTGTTGTATCTATATTGATAAACAGATAGTTGATGAACTGATTCTGAGAGTCATAAAGCGTAGTTACTTTCGTAGTGAGGTTAATGACTCCTTTCCGTTGAGTTTCTATATATTTATTTACTTTGGAGAAATCATAATTGATTGAAAAGTCTACATCATTCCGCGCCCTTAGCTTCTCTTTTATTTCTTGCGGAATATTGGGATTGTCAAACAGATTGATCCCCAAGACCTCATTTTTATCAGTTAAGCCGAATATTTCCAGTTCTTTATCATTGATATCAATCAGATAACCGTCTTTATCGTAAAGTTCGATACCAGCCGGCAGATTCTTATAGATATTACGGAGAATCTTTTCTCTATGATCCAGTGCCAGTCGGTCTTCCTTCGCTTGAAGTTCGGACTTGCGCAGTTCTATGTATATACTGATAATGTTTGCCAATGAAGAAAACCACTGAAGATCTACATTACTCCAACTGCGATAAGCCTTCACCATATCAATGCCCATATATCCCCATATTTTGTCTTTGGATATGAGCGGAACTGCCATTAGTGACTTAATATTCTGTGATTCGAGCAGCTTGCGGTATTCCTGAGCCTCTTGGGGCATATCGTCCAAAGTATTCAGAATAATGGACTTCCTGTTTGAAATCTGCCTGTTCCACCAAAAAGATTCATCCCAAAGTATATCCTGCAGATTATCCCGCTCTTCGGATACCCCTTCCGCCGTAGCTTCATACATGCAATTCTGAACCCTTTTCTTTCTGTCTATTTCGACGATATAGGTACGGTCTCCTCCGAACTGTTTAAGCAGGTCACCTAATATTTGATTGATTATCTCCGCGATATTATCGGATTGCAGAAAAGCGAGCAATGAATAGGAGATGCTGTTTTGCTGATAAAGCAGACTGTTTACATGAAAGAAGTCGATGTTTCCGCATCTGTTTTCCGCAGGTTTGTCCACGTATTGCAAATAACCGAATATGTCTCTGTATCCTTCTTTATCAGGTTTTCTGAAACTGATCTTGGAATATACCCATATTTCTCCGTTTTTAGCTTGGATAGGGAACATTTGCTCATAAGTTTCAAGATTTGAATGAGAGATAAATTCGTTTCTGAGACGCGTGCGGTGATCTTCGCGTATCCTGTGATGAAACTCTTGAAAGCTGATCCGATGGCTTTCAAGTCCTAACAGATCAACGATAAAATCAGAGCAAATATACTGTTGATTTTTTACATCAGACTCCCACCATCCCATTTTCGCCATTTGAGTAATTTGTTGAAATCGTTCACAGTCCAAATTCAATTGCCCTTCCATATTGTTTGCTCTTGTTTTCTTTTTTTATTATAGAATACTGTCCGGCAAATATAGATATTATTTTAAAGAATAAAGGGGATTACAGATGTTTTGGATGAATAATGTGGTAATATGGTATCAAAAAGTGGAAGAGTGGATAAATGAGTACAAACAAGGACTTACTTCGTCTTTCTTTTATAAAAGAATGAAACTATACATTTTATAATATACATCAGAAGAATGAAAAATACCAAATTGTTCATGTTTGCGGCATGCACCCTTTTCTTAGCTGCGTGTGGTAAGCAAACCGTGAAAATAATGACTCCGCCGGATGCGTCAAACCGCGTTCTGTTCAGTGCGGAACAGTTACAGTCTACCCTGGATAAAGCCGGTTATCAGGTAATGATGCAACAAGGGGATACCACATTCTCCGATCCTGAAATAAAGACGATTCTGCTGACGGAAGTGAATGATACGACGCTTAAGAAAGAAGGCTTTCATATTACGACTGCCGGTAATCTGACAAGAGTATGCGGCAGAGACGGAAGCGGAGTGATCTACGGAAGTCGCGAACTGATAGACCGTGTGAACGACTCTGATGGCAAGCTTGACTTTCCGGAAGAGTTGAAAGATGGTCCGGAAATGGTGCTCCGCGGTGCTTGTGTCGGTCTGCAGAAAATGACTTACCTGCCGGGACACGGTGTGTATGAGTATCCGTATACTCCGGAAAGTTTCCCTTGGTTTTATGATAAGGAACAATGGATTAAATACCTCGATATGCTGGTAGCCAATCGCATGAATTCCCTGTATCTCTGGAATGGTCATCCGTTTGCATCGTTGGTCAAACTGGAAGATTATCCGTTTGCGCTGGAAGTAGACGAAGAGACGTTCAAGAAGAATGAAGAGATGTTTTCTTTCCTTACGGAAGAAGCGGACAAACGTGGTATCTTCGTGATACAGATGTTCTACAATATCATCCTTTCCAAACCATTTGCAGAGCATTATGGACTGAAAACGCAGGACCGTAACCGTCCCATCACTCCTCTGATTGCAGACTATACCCGTAAAAGCATTGCCGCATTTATAGAGAAATATCCGAATGTGGGACTGCTGGTTTGTTTGGGTGAAGCCATGTGTACGGTAGAAGATGATGTGGAATGGTTCACAAAGACCATCATTCCGGGTGTAAAAGACGGATTACAGGCATTGGGACGTACCGACGAACCGCCTCTTTTGCTGCGCGCACACGATACGGACTGCAAACTGGTAATGGATGCGGCATTGCCGATATATAAGAATCTTTATACGATGCATAAGTATAATGGTGAATCACTGACAACTTACGAGCCTCGTGGCCCCTGGTCGAAGATTCATACGGATTTGAGCTCTTTAGGATCTATTCATATCAGTAATGTACATATCCTGGCAAATCTGGAACCATTCCGTTGGGGCTCTCCAGACTTCGTACAGAAGGCGGTACAAGCGATGCACAACGTGCACGGTGCCAATGCATTGCACCTTTATCCGCAGGCTTCGTACTGGGATTGGCCATATACAGCCGATAAACTGCCAAATGACGAACGGGAATTCCAACTGGACCGCGACTGGATCTGGTATCAGACCTGGGGACGTTATGCGTGGAACAGCCATCGGGATCGTGCTGACGAGATCGGTTACTGGAATCATCAACTGGGACAGTTCTACGGAACATCCGACGAGAATGCAGGCAATATTCGCATTGCTTATGAAGAAAGCGGAGAAATTGCCCCGAAGTTATTACGTCGTTTTGGTATCACAGAAGGAAACCGTCAGACGTTATTGTTGGGTATGTTTATGAGCCAGCTTGTCAATCCGTACAAATATACCATCTATCCGGGATTCTATGAAAGCTGCGGACCGGAAGGCGAAAAGCTGATCGAATTTGTAGAGAAAGAATGGAAGAATCAGCCTCATGTAGGTGAGATGCCGCTGGACATTGTCGCTCAGGTGATTGAACACGGTGATAAGGCAATAGCAGCGATTGACAAGGCAGCCGGTTCCATCTCCTCTAACAAAGAAGAATTCGCACGTCTGCAGAATGATATGCATTGTTACCGTGAGTTTGCCTATGCGTTTAATCTGAAAGTGAAAGCTGCGAAACTGGTATTGGACTATCAGTGGGGAAAAGACATGAAGAATCTGGAAGAAGCTATCCCTCTGATGGAACAAAGTCTGGAACATTACCGCAAACTAGTGGAACTGACAGACGAGCATTATTTATATGCCAACAGTATGCAGACTGCCCAGCGCCGTATTCCTATCGGCGGGGACGATGGCCATAATAAGACATGGAAAGAACTGCTGGTACACTACGAAAAAGAATTGGAGAACTTCAAGGCGAACCTTGCCATGCTGAAAGAAAAGCAAAATGGCAATGCGGTGACTGAAACGGTAGAGATCGCTGCCTGGGCTCCTGCGTATGTGAACTTAATATCGAATTATCCGACAGTGAAACTGAATGAAGGAACTTCCTTGTTCACGGATCTTCCGGGCAAAATAGAAGCAATAGCTCCTGAACTGAAGGGAATGAAGGCATTCCGCTTTAATGGAAATGAACAACGGGAAAAAGGAACAAGCATTACTTTTGAAACAAATGCTCCAGTCAAACTATTAGTAGCCTACTTTAAAGACGATCAGAAGAAGTATGCCAAAGCTCCGAAACTGGAGATTGATGCATCTGCCAACGATTACGGTCAGGCGGAACCTGTACTGACCAATGCAATCCATATCAATGGAATGCCATTAGCGAATGTACACGCATATAGCTTTCCGGCAGGAAAACATACGTTGATGTTGCCCAAAGGCTACCTTCAGGTTCTTGGATTTACGGCTGCGGATATGAAAACTCGTAATGCCGGACTTGCCGGAGACGAAGAAACGATGGACTGGTTGTTTTACTAATGAACGATTGCTGTAAGCCGCTATTTAGTTTCAAGGCTTGAAACTATTAGTTTCATGCCTTGAAACCATTTGTTCCAAAGCTTGAAACAAATAGCGGCAACTCAACAAAAAGATGATAGACAAAAGTATAATGAAGAAGTTATTACTGACATTTTTAAGTATAGCTGCCGTATGCTCACTGTATGCCCAACGTAAAGTCACGCAGGAACGGATGGAGCAGATTTATGAAGAGGTAAAGACGCCCTATAAGTACGGACTTGCTGTTGCCCCGACCGACAATTATCATAAGATTGATTGTCCTACTGTCTTTCGTCAGGGAGACAAGTGGCTGATGACTTATGTCGTTTATAATGGCAAAACCGGCACGGATGGTCGTGGATACGAAACCTGGATTGCAGAAAGTGATAATCTGCTTGATTGGCGTACCTTAGGACGTGTACTTTCTTATCGGGACGGTAAATGGGATTGTAATCAGCGTGGAGGATTCCCTGCACTGCCGGATATGGAGTGGGGTGGAAGCTACGAACTTCAGACCTACAAAGGCCGCCACTGGATGACTTATATCGGTGGAGAAGGTACAGGTTATGAAGCTGTAAAAGCACCACTCTTTGTCGGACTGGCATCTACCAAAGGAGATATTTCCACCGCTCATGAATGGGAATCTCTGGACAAGCCAATTCTGAGCATCCATGATAAAGATGCCCAGTGGTGGGAAAAGTTGACTCAATATAAAAGTACCGTTTACTGGGATAAAGACAAAACACTGGGTGCCCCGTTTGTGATGTTTTACAATGCGGGAGGACGTCATCCGGAAACTGATTTAAAGGGTGAACGGGTAGGAATCGCACTTTCCAAGGATATGAAAACCTGGAAACGTTATCCCGGCAATCCGGTCTTTGCACACGAAGCGGACGGAACGATCACCGGTGATGCTCATATTCAGAAGATGGGTGACGTATATGTGATGTTTTATTTCTCTGCCTTTGAGCCGTCACGCAAGTATAAAGCCTTTAATACGTTTGCTGCAAGTTATGATCTCGTCAACTGGACAGACTGGCATGGAGCTGATTTAATTATTCCTTCCAAGAATTACGACGAATTATTTGCGCATAAAAGCTATGTGATCAAACACGACGGAGTAGTTTATCATTTTTATTGCGCGGTGAACAATGCCGAACAGCGTGGTATTGCTATTGCTACAAGTAAGCCGATGGGACGCTCTGCCGTTCGCTTCCCGAAGCCGGAAACGAAGAATCGCCGGATGATCACTGAACTGAATGAAGGCTGGAAAACCTGGTTAATTGACAATTCACAATTGACAATTGACAATTCAAAAGGCAATCACCAATCCCCGATTATTAATTGTCAAATACCTCATAATTGGGATGACTATTACGGTTATCGCCAACTGACTCATGGCAACCTGCACGGAACAACCATGTATGTGAAAGACTTCTCCCTCGATAATTGTCCATTGTCAACTGTCAATTCTCAATTAAAAAAACGTTATTTCCTACGTTTTGAGGGGGTAGGTACGTATGCTACTATTAAAGTGAACGGACATGATTTCGGACGCTATCCGGTAGGACGTACCACGTTGACACTGGATGTGACCAATGCATTGAAACAAGGAACGAATCGTCTGGAAGTAAAAGCGGAGCATCCGGAAATGATAGCCGATATGCCGTGGGTATGTGGTGGCTGTTCGTCAGAGTGGGGATTCAGCGAAGGATCTCAGCCGTTAGGTATATTCCGTCCGGTGGTGCTGGAGGCAACAGACGAGATCCGTATTGAACCCTTCGGAGTACACATCTGGAATGACGAAAAGGCGGCTAATGTCTTTGTCGAAACAGAAGTAAAGAACTATGGCAAGACCACGGAGACAATAGAAGTAGTCAATAAGTTGAGCAATGCGGACGGTAAACAAGTGTTCCGTCTAGTAGAGAAAGTAACATTGGCACCGGGAGAGATGAAGGTGATTCGTCAACAGTCTCCTGTAGAGAATCCTGTTTTATGGGATACGGAGAATCCTTATCTTTATAAATTGGCAAGTATGATTAAGCGTGATACCAAAACAACGGATGAGATATCTACGCCTTTCGGTATCCGTACAATCAGTTGGCCGGTAAAGAGAAATGACGAAGATGGGCGTTTCTATCTGAATGGAAAGCCTGTCTTTATCAATGGTGTATGCGAGTATGAACATCAATTCGGGCAAAGTCATGCCTTCAGTCGGGAGCAGGTAGCTGCGAGAGTGAAACAAATACGTGCGGCAGGCTTCAACGCTTTCCGTGATGCCCATCAGCCCCATCATCTCGATTATCAGAAATATTGGGATGAAGAAGGCGTCTTGTTCTGGACACAGCTTTCTGCCCATGTATGGTATGACACACCGGAGTTTCGTGAGAACTTTAAAAAGCTGCTTCGTCAATGGGTGAAGGAGCGACGTAATTCTCCGTCAGTAGTGATATGGGGATTGCAGAATGAAAGTACATTGCCTCGTGAATTTGCACAGGAATGCAGTGAAATCATTCGCGAAATGGACCCGACAGCACGTACGATGCGTATCATCACCACCTGTAACGGCGGTGAAGGAACCGACTGGAATGTAATTCAGAATTGGAGCGGCACGTATGGAGGAGACGTTACGAAATACGGAAAGGAACTTTCGCAGAAGAACCAGTTGCTGAATGGAGAATACGGTGCATGGAGAAGTATTGATCTGCATACGGAACCCGGCGAATTTGAAGTGAATGGAGTATGGAGCGAAAGTCGTATGTGCCAGTTGATGGAAACAAAGATTCGTCTGGCAGAACAGGCCAAAGACAGTGTTTGCGGACAGTTCCAATGGATTTTCAGCAGCCACGACAATCCCGGACGTCGCCAGCCGGATGAAGCATTCCGGAAAATAGATAAAGTAGGTCCGTTCAACTATAAAGGACTGGTGACTCCGTGGGAAGAACCACTGGATGTATATTATATGTATCGTGCCAACTATGTGCCGGCGGCAAAGGACCCGATGGTATACCTGGTATCACATACCTGGGCAGATCGTTTCGAGAAAGGACGTCGTCGGGCTACTATCGAGGCTTACAGCAATTGTGATTCCGTATTGCTTTATAACGACATGATCAATGACAAAGTGACTTATCTGGGACGCAAAAAGAATAATGGAACAGGCACCCACTTCATGTGGGAGAATCGGGATATTCGTTATAATGTACTTCGTGCTGTAGGATATTACAAAGGGAAGCCGGTTGCCGAAGACATAATTGTACTCAACGGACTGGAGCAAGCTCCCCACTTTGACGTACTGTATCAGAATGCGAAACCTGTATTGAAAGGGGAAGACGGATATAATTACCTGTACCGTATTAACTGTGGAGGAGACGACTATACAGATAGTTTCGGTCAGTTATGGATGCAGGATAATACCCATTATTCCCGTTCATGGGCAGCGAACTTTAAAGAATTGAATCCATACCTTGCCAGTCAGCGCACGACGAATGATCCGATTCGGGGAAGCCGTGACTGGAAGTTGTTCCAGCACTTCCGTTTCGGACGTCATCAACTGGAGTACAATTTCCCGGTAGCTGACGGAACATATCGGATTGAACTCTATTTCACAGAGCCTTGGCATGGGACGGGAGGCAGTGCTTCCACCGACTGCGAGGGGTTGCGCATCTTCGATGTGGCAGTGAATGATTCGGTAGTATTGGATGATCTTGATATTTGGGCAGAGAGTGGTCACGACGGAGTATGCAAGAAAGTAGTGTACGCTACAGTAAAAGGTGGAGTACTGAAGATTCATTTCCCGGAAGTGAAAGCAGGACAGGGGCTGATTTCAGGTATTGCCATTGCTTCTGTTGATTCGAATCTGCAACCTACTGTATTCCCCGCATCCGACTGGAGTTGGGAAAAGGCCGGCAAAGAAGTCATGGAAAAAACTCCGAAAGAGTTGCTTCCCGAAGACAAGAATGCCCGTGTCAGTGTAGCGTATGAAGCTGAAACGGCAACCCTGAAAGGCAAGTTCCGGAAGAAAGAACATCGCAAGCAAACGGGAGTATTCTTTGATAAAGGAAAAGGTAACAGTATTGAATGGAATATCTCTACCGGACTGGCACAGGTTTATGCCCTTCGCTTTAAGTATATGAATACTACCGGAAAACCAATGCCTGTTTTAATGAAGTTCATCGATTCAAAGGGAGTAGTGCTCAAAGAAGACATTCTGACCTTCCCGGAAACACCGGACAAATGGAAGATGATGAGTACCACCACCGGAACTTTTATCAACGCCGGACATTATAAAGTATTACTTTCAGCGGAAAATATGGACGGTCTGGCTTTTGATGCCTTGGATATTCAATAAATCTGTTAGCAGACTGAACTTTTGCAATAGTAGTAAAAAAGCGGGACGCAAAGAAGCTTGTATAGCTTTCTGCATCCCGTTTCTTATTTTGAAACCTTTTTCCTATAAATAGAATATATATGTTATTTTTTTATGATTCGATAGTCAGATTTTAATTATTTCGAGCGTAGATTTTAAATAATCTCTATATTTGAAGTAAAAAACAAAATAACGATGGAAAGCGATATACCGAGGTACGATTTAACAGTTGATTATATAGTGGGAGAAGGATTTGGGATAAACTTACTGAATGGGTATAAGAATTTTCATTGTAAAATAGAGGCAGGATTCTTCATACTTTGTGTGAAAGGGACAATACAGGCAACAATTAATGGAGAACGATATAATATTGTCGAAAATGATTTAATCACTCTGCCACCTAATTATTTCATGGAAATTCATGAGTTTTCATCTGATATTCATATTTATTATGCAGGCTTTTCATCTCAGTTCATAGAAAATATAAATCTGATGAAGTCCACCCAGCATCTGCTTCCGATAATAGTAGAAAATCCGGTTATCAATTTGTCTCCATTGCAAGCCTGTAGCTATAAGATGTTTTATGAGTCATTGATTCTTGCGTATGCTTCTGCCAAGACATTGGCCAATAAAGAAATCGTAAAGGCTGTACTCACTATGTTTATTCAGGGGGCAACAGAGATTTATAAGCTACAGAGCAATCGGTATTTATCTACTCAATCAAGAAAGTATGAGATATATCAGGAGTTCCTGCAACTGGTCATGAAGAATTATACAGTTCATCATGGTGCCTCTTTTTATGCTGATCATTTGGGACTTAGTCTGCCTCATTTTTGTTCAACAATTAAAAAGGCAGCGGGGAATACCCCGCTGGAAGTCATTGCTTCCGTCATTCTGATGGATGCTAAGTCTCGTTTAAAGTCAAGTAATGAACCTGTGAAGAATATCGCTTTGTCTTTGGGATTCAATAATATCTCTTTCTTCAATAAATTCTTTAAGCAGCATACCGGTGTCACTCCGCAGGAATACAGAGGACATTAATCTTCTGTCTGCCTTTCAAATGGAAGAGTAACGATAAACCGGCTGCCTTTTCCCATTTCAGACTCTACAGAGATGTCTCCTTGCAGATGTTCTACGATTGTTTTGCAGATAGAAAGTCCCAATCCGGTCCCTTGCTTAAATGTATCTACTTTATAGAAGCGGTCGAATATTTCCTTTTGGCATTCTTTTGGAATCCCTGAGCCTGTATCTTCCACAAAGACATGAACCGAGCTTGCATCGACGGAATCCACTGCATAACCAAAATGGATATATCCTTTTTCTGTAAACTTCCGGGCGTTATTAATGAAATTGCTTATTACCTGTTTCAGGCGTGTAGCATCCGTATTGATATAGACATCTTCATTCGGTAATAACGCTCTTATTTCGATTTCGGATATAGGTTTCATAGTCTGTTCTTTCTCTACATCTATCATGAGAGATCGGAGAGAACAGTCAGTGAAAGTAAATTTAATCGTATTTGATTCAATCTTGGATAAATCAAGTACATCATCAATCAGTCTTACTAAGTGTTCGCTGTTGATACTGATTAATCTCACAAAATCGGCACGTTCTTCCTCGCTTAATTCATCATACGTAGAACCGATTACATCGGAGAAACCGACTATTGCATTCAGTGGCGTACGGATCTCATGGCTCATATTTGCCAGAAAAGCCATTTTAAGTCGGTCGCTTTCTTCAGCTTTCTTACGTGCTTCGATTAAGGTGTTCTCTATATCCTTATATTCCTGGATACTCATACAGATACCGACCAACCGATAGGGATGCCCCGAGATATTGGCAATATAAGTAGACTGGCCTTCAAACCATTCCCAAGTTCCGTCTCCACGATGCAGGCGGAAGGGGACAGATTTATCGAACGTTTCCATGCCGCTAAGTTGCACAATAAAGGCGTCAGCCATAGCTTGCCGGTCGTCCGGATGAATCATATTTACGTATTCCTCCATAGTCAGAGTGTTATTTTCTCCGGCCGAAATACCCAAATGTTCGAAATAACGGTTGTCAAGGGTAAACTCACTTCGGTTTATATCATAATACCACGGATATATCCTGGTTCTTTGTAAGGCTGTGTTCAGAATATACTCCTGTGTCAATTCTACAGTGATATTACGAAAAAAGAATAATATCTTTTTCAGATTGCCATCTTCCTTGATCGTTGCAAAATCACCTCTGATCGGGAATTGTGTATAATCCACCTGTTCTTGCATGAAAGTATGTTCAGAAAGCGAATAAGTTTGTTCACCCTGACGAATCTTTTCTAAGATGACAGAAAGAATGTCTTCTTTATTATTTAATAATTTGAAAAGGATATTGGTTGGAAGAGGCATCATTGCATTGACTGATGAATGCACATGAAGTTCGGTCAGAGCTTGCCGGTTAAGCTGTATTACTTCTCCACTAATATTAAATATAATAACTCCGTCAGGTAAGATATCTAGCAACTCATCATTGTAAAGTGTTTGTTTATTCTCTTCCATTTCTTTTTATTTTTTAATGCAGAATATGAGATTAGTGATATGAATACATAACAAAGAAAACCATTTCCCGGAAGATAATACGATATTCATTTCTGTTTTTACTTCTGTCTGAAGGAGTATTTTAATTCGCAAGACCTTAATTGTTAAAACGATGTTTGCATTTTAATAATTGATATTCTTATTTTAATTACAGTTTTAGTTCCGGATCTTCAATCGTATGCTTATACTGTGCGTGTGAAGCGAGACAACCCTTCATAGAGTGTTTCTCCTTTTATTATTCTTTAATATTAATGTAAAAGAAAGGGGTACAAAATGCCCCTTCGTCCGTCTTCTTGGTATGAAGAAAAAAGAACGAATGAAAATATATACATTACTGCTTGGCGCATTGGTCGCTTGCCCGATGCAGGCACAAACAATGCATGACTGGGAGAATCATCATGTTCTCCAGATTAATCGTAAACCGGCACGGGCTGCTTTTACTCCTTTCTCCGTACAGAAAGGAGACTGCTCGATGTCTTTGGACGGAACATGGAAGTTCCGATGGACTCCTGTTCCGGGCGAAAGAATCATAGATTTCTATCAGACTGATTTTAATGATAAAGACTGGAAGGACTTTCCTGTTCCTGCCAATTGGGAAGTCAATGGATATGGCACGCCTATTTATGTATCTGCAGGTTATCCGTTTAAGATAGATCCTCCGCGAGTAATGGGAGAGCCGAAAGCTGACTATACGACCTATAAAGAACGAAACCCGGTCGGGCAGTATCGGCGCACATTCGTTTTGCCTGTGGGATGGGAAGCGGACGGACAGACTTTTTTGCGCTTTGAAGGAGTGATGAGTGCTTTCTATGTTTGGATAAATGGCGAACGGGTAGGGTATAGCCAAGGTAGTATGGAGCCAAGTGAATTTAACATCACCGACTATCTGAAGACTGGTGAGAATCAGATAGCATTGGAAGTGTACCGTTATAGTGACGGGTCTTATCTCGAAGATCAGGACTTCTGGCGTTTTGGCGGCATTCATCGTAGTATTCATCTGATACATACACCTGATGTTCGTATGCGTGATTATACAATACGCACTCTTCCTGCATCTGCCGGCAATTATAAGGACTTTATTTTGCAGATCGATCCGCAATTTAGTGTATACAGAGGTATGACCGGAAAAGGATATACCCTGCAAGCTGTGTTGAAAGACGCAAGTGGAAAGGAGATAATAAAGTTACAGGGAGAGGTGGAAGAAATACTGGATCTGGAGCATAAAGCAAGCCGGATGAATGAGTGGTATCCGCAGCGTGGACCACGTAAGACAGGACGTCTGTCAGCCATGATAAAATCACCGGAAAGATGGACAGCGGAGACACCCTATCTTTATAAATTACACCTTACTTTGCAGAATGCGGAAGGAAAAGTGATAGAACAGGCGGAGCAGTCGGTCGGTTTCCGTACTGTAGAAATCAATAAAGGACAATTACTGATTAACGGTAATCCGGTTCGCTTCAGAGGTGTGAATCGTCATGAACACGATCCACGGACGGCACGCGTAATGAGTGAAGAAAGAATGCTTCAGGATATACTGCTGATGAAACAGGCAAATATCAATGCCGTTCGTACCAGCCATTATCCCAATGTGAGCCGCTGGTATGAACTCTGTGATAGTTTAGGGCTTTATGTGATGGATGAAGCGGATATCGAAGAGCATGGTCTGCGCGGGACACTGGCAAGTACTCCCGATTGGTATGCTGCATTCATGGATCGTGCGGTCCGCATGGCAGAACGTGATAAGAACTATCCAAGTATCGTGATGTGGAGTATGGGAAATGAAAGCGGCTACGGACCGAACTTTGCAGCTATTTCTGCATGGTTACACGATTTTGATCCTACACGCCCCGTTCATTATGAAGGTGCGCAGGGAGTAGATGGCAATCCTGATCCGAAGACGGTCGATGTGATCAGCCGTTTCTATACCCGTGTGAAACAAGAATATCTGAATCCGGGCATTGCAGAAGGAGAAGACAAAGAACGTGCGGAAAATGCACGTTGGGAACGACTGTTGGAAATAGCGGAACGTACCAATGATGACCGTCCGGTAATGACAAGCGAATATGCCCATTCGATGGGAAATGCGTTGGGCAACTTTAAAGAATATTGGGATGAAATATATAGCAATCCCCGTATGCTGGGCGGTTTCATATGGGACTGGGTAGATCAGGGAATTTATAAAGAATTGCCTGATGGCCGCATTATGGTGGCGTATGGCGGAGACTTCGGTGATAAGCCGAATCTGAAAGCTTTCTGCTTTAATGGTCTATTGATGAGTGATCGTGAGACGACTCCGAAGTATTGGGAAGTAAAGAAAGTATATGCACCGGTTCAGTTGGCCGTCAACAATGGACAATTGATCGTTACAAACAGGAATCATCATATAGACTTATCTCAGTATCGCTGCTTATGGACATTGACAATAGATGGTAAACAGAAAGAACAGGGAGAAATCACATTACCGAAAGTCGCTCCGGGTGAGAGTGAAACAATTACTTTACCAGCTTTCCGTTCCTTATCGGACAAGAAGGCTTTAAACAGAAAAGGCAACAACAGCAACTCAACGAATACGCTTTCTGATTGTCTGCTAAAAGTAAGCATCGTATTGAAATCTGATGCTCTTTGGGCGAAAGCCGGTCATGAAGTTACTTGGGAACAATTCTGCTTACAGCAAGGAGAATTGTTGTCTGCCGATCTGATCAATAAAGGAGCGCTGCAAGTAAAAGAGGATGATAAATCTTTATCAGTTAGCGGACGCGGTTTCTCGGTTCAGTGGGAAAAGAAAGCAGTCGGAAGTATAACTTCCCTTATGTACAATGGCAAAGAAATATTGACTCAGAATCATTTTCCGGTTCAGCCTGTCACGCAAGCATTCCGTGCACCGACAGACAATGACAAGAGTTTCGGAAACTGGCTGGCAAAAGACTGGCAACTGCATGGCATGGACCATCCTCTGATTAGTCTGGAGTCTTTCGATCATGAAGTACGTGCAGATGGGGCAGTCATAGTACGTATCCGGACGACTAATTTATATAAAGAAGGTAACGTGACAACGACATCCGTCTATACCATTTCTTCCGATGGAGTCATTGATCTGAAAACAACTTTCTTACCGCAAGGAGTACTTCCGGAATTGCCTCGTTTGGGGCTTGCATTCTGTCTGGCTCCTGCCTATAATACCTTTACATGGTATGGCAGAGGACCGCAGGATAATTATCCCGATCGCAAGACATCTGCTGCAACAGGACTCTGGAAAGGAACGGTAGCAGAACAGTATATACATTATCCTCGTCCGCAGGATAGTGGAAATAAGGAAGAAGTACAATTTTTTACGCTGACAGACAAACAGAATAAAGGTATCCGTGTAGACGCGGTAGAAGATGTATTTTCTGCCTCTGCTTTGCATTATACTGCACAGGATTTATATAAAGAAACTCATGACTGCAATCTGAAGCCACGTCCCGAAATTATTCTCAGTATGGACGCGGCCGTGCTCGGATTAGGGAATAGCAGCTGCGGACCGGGCGTACTGAAGAAGTATGCTATTGAGAAAAAAGAACATACGCTGCATATACGCATCAGCAAGCAGTAAAATAAGAATTGATACAAATAAATAGTAACTAACACAATAATAAAAGTAACAATGAGAAAAGTAACCACTTTATTATCAACCTTGGCGTTGGCAACTACTCTGGCTGCTCAAACCCTTCCGCAAACGGAACGGCAATACCTTTCCGGTCACGGATGTGATGATATGGTAGAATGGGACTTCTTCTGTACTGACGGACGCAATTCCGGCAAATGGACGAAGATCGGTGTACCGTCATGCTGGGAGTTGCAGGGCTTTGGCACCTATCAGTATGGAATCACCTTTTATGGCAAAGCATTCCCTGAAGGTATCGCCGATGAAAAAGGAATGTATAAGTACGAGTTTGAGGTCCCCGAGAAGTTCCGCGGACAGCAGGTAAATCTGGTATTCGAAGCTTCGATGACAGATACCGAAGTTAAAGTAAACGGGCGTAAAGTCGGCTCGAAACATCAGGGAGCTTTCTATCGTTTTTCATACAATGTCACAGATTTCCTTAAGTATGGAAAAAAGAACCTGCTGGAAGTAACCGTTTCAAAGGAAAGCGAAAATGCCAGTGTGAATCTTGCCGAGCGACGTGCCGATTATTGGAACTTCGGAGGTATTTTCCGTCCGGTATTTCTGGAAGTAAAACCTGCGATTAATTTACGTCATATCGCCATCGATGCGCAGATGGATGGTTCCTTCCGTGCCAATTGCTATACCAATCTGTCTAATGACGGAATGAGTATCCGGGCACAGATTTTGGACAATAAAGGCAAAAAACTAACTGAAACGACCGTCCCTGTAAAAGCGGGAGGAGACTGGACTTCTTTACAGCTCAAGGTCTCTGATCCGGCTCTGTGGACAGCCGAAACGCCGAATCTTTATAAAGCTCAGTTTTCTTTGCTGGACAAAGACGGAAAAGTGCTGCACAACGAGACAGAAACATTCGGTTTTCGTACCATCGAAGTACGCGAAAGTGACGGATTATACGTAAACGGTGTACGCATTATGGTACGTGGTGTCAATCGCCATAGCTTCCGTCCGGAAAGTGGCCGTACATTAAGTAAAGCGAAAAATATCGAAGATGTTCTTTTGATGAAAGACATGAATATGAACTCCGTCCGTCTGAGTCACTATCCGGCTGATCCGGAGTTTCTGGAAGCTTGTGATTCTTTGGGACTTTACGTGATGGATGAATTAGGAGGCTGGCATGGCAAATACGATACTCCGACCGGAGTACGCCTGATCAAAGGAATGATAGAACGTGACGTTAACCACCCGTCTATTATCTGGTGGAGTAACGGTAATGAAAAAGGATGGAATACCGAACTCGATGGAGAATTTCACAAGTACGATCCGCAGAAACGTCCGGTGATTCACCCGCAAGGCAATTTCTCTGGTTTTGAAACCATGCATTACCGTTCTTACGGAGAAAGTCAGAACTATATGCGTTTGCCGGAAATCTTTATGCCGACAGAATTTCTCCACGGTTTGTATGATGGCGGTCATGGTGCCGGATTATATGACTATTGGGAAATGATGCGCAAACATCCCCGCTGTATCGGTGGGTTCCTTTGGGTACTGGCAGACGAAGGAGTGAAGCGTGTCGATATGGACGGATTCATTGATAATCAAGGGAATTTCGGCGCTGACGGTATTGTAGGGCCACATCATGAAAAGGAAGGCAGTTTCTACACAATCAAGCAGTTATGGAGTCCGGTACAAATCATGAATACTTCTGTCGACAAGCAGTTTGACGGTAAGTTCTCCGTAGAAAACCGTTATGATTATCTGAATCTGAATACTTGCCGTTTCCTTTGGAAACAGGTGAAGTTCCCTACCGCAACAGATGCTTCTAATACAACTGCCCAAGTTCTGAAACAAGGGGAAGTGCAAGGAAGTGATGTCGCAGCCCATTCGGCAGGTGTGCTGGATATTAAAACAACGATCCTTCCGGATGCCGATGCCCTTTTCCTCACAGCCATCGACCGATACGGTCATGAACTTTGGCGCTGGACTTTCCCTGTGAACAAACTGAATCAGGCTAATGAAGTGCTTTCTCCCTTATCTAATAAGGTAACCTCTACAGAAACAGAAAATGAACTTACCGTAAAAGCGAAGAATCATACTTTCATTTTCTCAAAGAAAGACGGTCAGCTGAAAGGTGTATCCGTAAACAATCGCAAGATCAGCTTTGCCAACGGCCCTCGTTTCATCGGTGCCCGTCGTGCCGACCGCTCATTGGATCAGTTTTATAATCACGATGACGAAAAAGCGAAAGAAAAGGATCGTACCTACAGCGAATTCCCTGATGCTGCTGTATTCACGAAACTGGATGTAAAAGAAGACGGAGGCAATCTGATTGTTACTGCCAATTATAAACTGGGTAATCTGGATAAAGCGCAATGGACAATCAATCCAAGTGGAGAAGCGGTGCTGGATTATACCTACAATTTCTCCGGCGTGGTAGATTTAATGGGAATCTGCTTCGACTATCCCGAAGATCAGGTGATCAGTAAACGCTGGCTGGGAGCGGGGCCCTACCGTGTATGGCAGAACCGTATTCATGGCACGCAATACGATGTCTGGGAAAACGACTATAACGATCCTATTCCGGGTGAAACCTTCACATATCCCGAATTCAAAGGATATTTCGGCAGTGTTTCCTGGATGAACATCCGTACGAAAGAGGGTACTATCAGCCTAACCAATGAAACTCCGGATGCTTACATTGGAGTATATCAGCCGCGTGACGGTCGTGACCGTTTACTTTATACGCTTCCTGAAAGTGGAATTTCTGTCTTGAATGTGATTCCTCCTGTACGCAATAAAGTAAATTCGACTGATCTATGTGGCCCGTCATCGCAGCCAAAATGGGTGAATGGTCCGCAGAGCGGACGAATCATTTTCCGGTTTATGGAATAAATAAATGAAATAAAGAGGTACTCACATTGCGTTGGGTACCTTTTTTTGTAATTCAAGAATAGCCTCCAAAGCCTGTTCCGCTTTCTCTTCAGGCACAAAGATATGGTCATGATAATAGGCCGCCACCACATTAGCACTAATATTTTTTTCTGCCAGCTTGGCAGAAAAGGCAGCAGTCAGCCCCACCGCATCCAGACTTGAATGTACATTGAGAGTGATAAGTCTGTAAACGGACAGGTAATCTATCTTTTTGTCTACAGCATTTTTCGTGTCAAGAATGAAGGTTACACCCTCTTTCTCATGGAAAATCCCGATGGGGTTCAGCTCCCGCATTTGATCCCAATCGAGCGTTGGGAAAGAACAAAAAACAAAATCCCGCTCATCCAACACAGGCTCCATATTGGATAATAATAGTTCTAACTCTTTAATACCTGACATAAGTTCAACTGATGATAATTGCGCAAATATAGCAAATATAAAATGGTTTAAAAGAGTCATAAGTGAGGAATAATCATTATTTTTGTTTCGTTTTATAGATTCAGATTAACGAGTTCTTTCCTATGTACACAATACTAATTATAGAAGACGAACCCAGAGTGGCAAGTTTGCTGATGAACGGGCTGGAAGAAAATGGTTATCAGACCATGGTAGCTTATGACGGATTAATGGGGCTGCGGCTTTTTCAGGCACATACGTTCGATCTGGTTATATCTGATATTGTTCTGCCTAAGATGGACGGATTTGAGCTGACGAAAGAAATCCGTAAGTCCAATCCCCGTATTCCTATATTAATGTTGACGGCATTAGGATCAACGAACGATAAGCTGGATGGTTTCGATGCCGGTGCAGACGACTATATGGTGAAGCCCTTTGATTTCAGAGAGTTGAATGCCAGAATCAAAGTTCTATTGAAACGTGTCTCGGGAAATGTACCGGAATTGCCACAGGAACTTGTTTATGCGGATCTGCGCATTGATCTTCAGCGGAAGGACGTAGAACGAAATAACGTTTCCATTAAACTTTCTCCGAAAGAATATAACCTGCTGTTATATATGGTCGAAAATGCCGAAAGAGTATTGAGCCGGGTAGAGATAGCGGAGAAAGTATGGAACACACATTTTGATACGGGAACCAACTTCATTGATGTATATATCAACTACCTTCGCAAAAAGATAGACCGTAACTTTGAACCGAAACTTATTCATACCAAAGCAGGGATGGGTTTCATACTGACTGACAAATTATGAAAATCCGGACAACGCTGACTCTGCAATATGCGGGCATTACAGCTGCGGTATTCTTCGCATTTGTCATAGCTGTCTATTACGTAAGCGAGCATTCGCGCAGCAATGCTTTCTTTCGCAACCTGCAAAGTGAAGCTATAACCAAAGCCCACTTATTTCTTAATAATCAGGTAGATGCAAAAACGATGCAGTCTATTTACCTGAACAATCAGAAGTTTATTAATGAAGTAGAGGTAGCCGTCTATACCACAGATTTTAAAATACTATATCATGATGCCCTTCAAAACGACATAGTCAAGGAAACACCCGAAATGGTAAAACGTATTCTGAAACGAAAGAATATCAGTTTCTATGTGGACGAATATCAGGCAATAGGACTTGTGTATCCGTTTGAAGGACAATACTACATTGTCACTGCCGCTGCCTATGATGGCTATGGATACGCTAACCGGGATGCACTGAGAAATATGCTCATTCTGTTATTTATAGGAGGATTGAGCGTGTTGGCGATTGTCGGTTATATCCTCTCCCGAAGCACCTTAAAGCCCATACGCAATATCGTGAGAGAAGCGGAGAAAATCACCGCCTCACATATCGACAAAAGACTGCCTGTAAAAAACGAACAGGACGAACTGGGAGAACTGAGTATTACATTCAATGCACTGCTGGAACGTTTGGAGAAGTCCTTCAACTCACAAAAGATGTTTGTCAGCAATGTATCTCATGAATTACGTACACCTATGGCAGCCCTTACAGCCGAACTGGATCTGGCCCTGTTGAAAGAACGAACCTCCGGACAATATCAGGCAGCTATCGGCAATGCACTACAAGATTCGCGACGGATCATAAACCTGATCGACGGATTGCTGAATCTTGCAAAAGCCGACTATCAGTCGGAACAGATTACAATGGAAGAGGTCCGGTTGGATGAACTGCTGTTGGATGCCAGAGAATTAGTCCTAAAAGCCCATCCGGATTATCATATCGAATTAGTATTTGAGCAGGAAGCTGAGGAAGATAATGTGCTGACCGTAATCGGAAACAGCTATCTGTTGACTACTGCCTTTGTGAATCTGGTAGAGAACAACTGCAAGTACTCTTCCAACCGGACTTCATCCGTCCTGATAGCTTATTGGGAACAATGGGCTATTATCCGCTTGTCTGATAATGGCGTAGGAATGTCCGATGCAGACAAAGAAAACCTGTTTAAACTGTTTTATCGGGGAGAAAACAAGAATATAGCTCCCGGAAATGGTATAGGCATGGTTTTGACACAGAAAATCATTCACCTTCACAAAGGCGAACTTACCGTATCTTCTCATAAGGACGAGGGAACTACTTTTGTGGTAAAACTCCCGCATATCTAAGAAACTCTAATAGTTTTCTAATACCACTCTAATCATTCTCTAACGGCTTCCTCCCGAAGTCCTCCTTACTTTTGCATCGAATTAATAAATGCAGTTAGTAACTTAAAAAAAATAGAGAGTATGGTATGGAAGAAAAAACTGCGTTCATCACAGTACACATTCAATTCAGAGAGAGTATTTTTGGTTGCCACGCAACCCGGTAAGTCAATTTATTCCTGTTTACAGACTACAAAGCTTGGATTAACGCTGGGAGAAGTACAGGAGCGACAATCCATTTATGGAAGAAACGAAGTCATCCATGAACAAAAAAAGAATCCGTTTATACTGTTTATCAGAACGTTTATCAATCCTTTCATAGGCGTTCTGACAGGACTTGCTATCATATCCTTATTTCTGGATGTGTTGATGGCTGAACCCGGAGAGCAAGAATGGACAGGGGTAATCATTATTTCGTCCATGGTATTATTCAGTGCTGTTCTTCGTTTCTGGCAGGAATGGAGAGCAAGTGAAGCTACGGATTCTTTAATGAGGATGGTAAAAAACACTTGTCTGGCGAAACGTGCCGGAGAACAGGAAGAAGAGATCGATATAACAGAACTCGTTCCGGGAGATATTGTGTACTTGGCAGCCGGTGATATGGTTCCTGCCGATATACATATCATCGATTCAAAAGACTTGTTTATCAGTCAGGCTTCATTGACGGGTGAGTCCGAACCGATAGAAAAGTTTCCGGAAGTACAGGGACAACAGTTTCGTAAGGGAAGTGTCATAGAGTTGGATAATATCTGTTATATGGGTTCCAATGTGATTAGCGGTGCGGCAAAAGGAATTGTTTTTGAAACGGGGAATAAAACCTATCTGGGTACAATAGCCAAAAGTCTGGTCGGACATCGTGCCACTACAGCCTTTGATAAAGGTATTAGCAAGGTCAGCTTTTTATTGATTCGTTTTATGCTGGTTATGGTTCCGTTCGTGTTTTTCGTGAATGGTTTTACGAAAGGTGACTGGTTCGAAGCCTTCATTTTTGCCGTATCTGTGGCGGTCGGTCTTACTCCCGAAATGTTACCTATGATTGTGACTGCCAACCTGTCTAAAGGAGCAATCGCCATGTCCAAAAAGAAAACAATCGTAAAGAACCTCAATGCCATTCAGAATTTTGGAGCAATGGATATACTTTGTACCGATAAAACCGGCACATTGACTTGTGATAAAATTGTGTTGGAGAAGTATATCAATGCAGACGGCAGCGATGACAACAGTAAACGTATTCTTCGTCACGCATACTTCAACAGTTATTTTCAGACTGGTCTAAGAAACCTGATGGATAAGGCAATCCTCTCTCATGTAAGAGAGTTGAATCTGGAACATTTGAAGGATGCCTATACCAAGGTTGATGAAATTCCTTTCGATTTTACACGCAGAAGGATGTCTGTCGTTATAGAAGACAGGCAAGGGAAGCGCCAAATTATTACCAAAGGAGCAGTAGAAGAGATTCTCGATGTCTGTTCGTATGCCGAGTTCGACAGGGAGATACATCCTTTGACTGACTCCTTGAAAATAAAAGCGCAAAAGATCAGTGAGGAAATGAACCGGCAAGGTATGAGAGTATTGGCGGTTTCCCAGAAAAGTTTCATCGAGAAGGACTGTAATTTTGCCATCGAAGATGAGAAGGAAATGGTGTTGATCGGATATCTTGCTTTTCTTGATCCTCCCAAACCTTCTGCCGCCGAAGCCATCGAACAATTATATATGCATGGAGTAGCAGTCAAAATATTGTCGGGAGACAATGATACCGTAGTGAAAGCTATTGCCCGTCAGGTGGGGATTGATACCGGGCACTCCCTTACCGGAATAGAAATGGAGGAAATGGATGAAACAACATTGAAAGAAACAGTAAAAGACACCACTTTATTCTCCAAACTCACTCCATTGCAGAAGACGCAAATAATCTCTCTGTTGCAGGAGCAAGGTAATACAGTTGGGTTTCTGGGAGATGGCATCAATGATGCAGGCGCCTTGCGGCAGTCAGATATTGGCATATCTGTCGATTCGGCGGTAGATATAGCAAAAGAAAGTGCGGATATCATCTTGCTGGAGAAGGATTTGATGGTATTGGAAGACGGCGTACTTGAAGGTAGAAAGACATTTGGTAATATCAATAAGTATATAAAGATGACTGCCAGTTCCAATTTTGGCAATATGTTCAGCGTGATGTTTGCAAGCGCCTTTCTGCCGTTCCTGCCCATGATGCCGATACATTTGCTGATTCAGAACCTATTATATGATATATCACAGACAACCATTCCATTCGACCGTATGGACCCGGAATTTCTGAAGAAACCGCGCAAATGGGATGCATCCGACCTAAGTCGTTTTATGATTTATATAGGACCTATCAGTTCTATCTTTGATATTGCTACCTATCTGGTCATGTGGTATGTGTTCAGTTGTAACAGTCCCGAACATCAGACTTTGTTTCAGACCGGATGGTTTGTAGAAGGTTTGTTATCTCAGACATTGATTGTCCACATGATACGTACCCGTAAAATACCATTTATACAAAGCCGGGCTACGTGGCCTGTTATGGGGCTGACATTCTTAATTATGGCAGTAGGCATTCTTATTCCTTTCACAGCTTTCGGACGTTCCATCGGCCTGACGGCTCTTCCTTTGGGTTATTTTCCCTGGCTGATTGGTATTTTGCTTTCCTATTGTATCCTGACGCAATTGGTAAAGAACTGGTATATCAGGAAGTTTGTACGTTGGCTATAGCATTCGGCCTGTTTATCCCACAAAATATGTATATATAATGTGAAATATCTAAAATTGAGACAGATAACCTGTCAAAAGTTCTTGCCTCTAAAAATAATTTCATACATTTAGAGGCAAGAACTCTTAAATGTTAGATTTACGAACATACTAATATTCAAACACAATGAAACACAGCTTATACTTTCTGATAATAATTACCTTGTTGTTTGCCGGATGCCGTCAAAAAGCCCAGAGTAATTTCCTGTCCGAATCTTCTGCACAAACAGAGGAAAGTAATCCCTCATTGGAAGAGTATGCTGAAGAAGCAGTCATCACAGGCAAAGTACTAAATCGGGATTTCTATCCTCAGGAAAAGGAACTGACTCTCATTATCCCATTTTTCAGAGATATGGGAAATCAGTATCGTTCGCCCATACAAAAAGATGGTTCATTCTCTTTCCGTTTTCCGGTTTATGCCAAATTAAGGGAGGTTTCTATCCGCAACTATGCAGAACATCTTTATATCCACCCGGGAGACAGCATACATGTAGAAATAGACTTCAAAGATCTTTTTCATCCTAAAGTGACAGGTGATGCCGAAAAGCTAAATCAGGAGATATTAGCGTTCACTGAAAGTGCATATTACTATATACAGAATTACAATATGAAACCGGAATCAGACGTTAAGGATTTTGAGGCTGAATTAAAAAAGGATTATAATTTTCGTTTGGAACGTAGGAATGAGTATCTGGTGAAGTACAAGCCAATGGAAGATGTAGTACTGTTTACTGAAGAATTGCTGAAGCAAGATTATTATTATGCGCTGTTATTCAATGGTATGTCATACTTGTTTAAAACGAGAAAAGAGATGGACCGTTATCATACACTTTTACCTGAAATCAATAAACTATATACTAAAGGCATACTCTCGGCACGCTTATACGATGTTGCTGATGAAGCAGAAAGATATATTGCTTATGGGATCGCTTTCAGAGATAAAAAGAATCCTTCGATAGAAGAAATCATGGCTACAATGGGGGAGAGTGAGATGAATCAGTATTTATATACTAAGTTGATAGCCGGTTCTTTATGTACTAATGACACACTTGCTTTTCACGAAAAACGTACACAGTTTGACTCAATCGTTAAAATGTCACATCTACGTGCACAGGTGATGCAGATCTATAATCAGACCAAATCGTATCTAAAAAATCCACAGCCTGTTTCCGACAATTTATTATATGGCGAATTCCATGAGAACTCAAAGCATACAACACGTATGCCATACATGAAACCTGTCTATGATGTGCTCGAAAAGAATCGTGGGAAAGTGATTTATTTCGATTTTTGGGCTAGATGGTGTCCTCCTTGTCTGGCTGAAATGGAACCTTTAAAACAATTGCGCAGCAAATTCTCTACGGATGATTTGATTATATATTCCATTTGTGTGAGTGAACCCAAAGAACAATGGGAGGAATGCCTGAATGAGTATTCATTGAAAAACCGGGGAATTGAATGTGTTCATGTGACTGATTATTTGGGAATAGATAACTATCAGAAAATTTGTAAGCAATGGAAAATAGACAGGATGCCTTACTATGTATTAATAAATAGAAAGGGGCAGATTATTGATTTCGGAACTGCGGCACGTCCCAGTAATCCGCAGTTAGTATCCCGAATAGAAGAAGCGGTGAAATGAGACTTATTTTGTAGAAAGCAATACTGCCTAAGAAATTAAATAGTTTAATTTGAGCAAGGAGAATACTGTGAGTACAAAACAGTCCGTTTTTCGTCTTATCTATAAGTAAAAATATAGATTAGAATGAAAAGCCGACTGAAACAACAAATATTTGCAATCTCATTATTGGCATGCACTGCTATATCTCCTGCCAATGCTCTGCAAACACATTTACTTCGCGAACAATTCCAAAATCCGTCTGACGAAGCAAAGCCTTGGACTTTTTGGTACTGGATGTTTGGAGCCGTATCCAAAGAAGGGATTACGGCTGACTTGGAAGCAATGAAACGTGCTGGGCTGGGAGGTACTTATCTGATGCCTATCAAAGGTATCAAAGAAGGACCACAATACAATGGAAAGGCGCAACAACTAACACCCGAATGGTGGGAAATGGTTCGTTTCAGCATGGAAGAAGCCGACCGCTTGGGATTAAAGTTAGGAATGCATATTTGTGATGGTTTTGCATTGGCTGGTGGTCCGTGGATGACTCCGAAAGAATCGATGCAAAAGATAGTCTGGAGTGATACAATCGTTGATGGTGGCAAAATCAAAGGACTACACTTACCGCAACCGGAGGCATACGAAGGTTTTTATGAAGATATTTCTTTATTTGCCCTGCCTGTAAAAGAGGAAGCGGCAGACGTTATGCCGGCCCAAATAACCTGTGCCAATATAGCCACAGGAAATCATATTGACATCAAGAAGACTGTGAACATGGATGATGCCGGAGTAATCCGTTCATCATATCCCTGCTATATCCAATATGAATACGAACAGCCTTTCACCTGCCGCAATATTGAAATCATTCTGAGTGGCAATAATTATCAGGCGCACCGCTTGAAAGTGATGGCAAGTGATGATGGGGTTAACTACCGTTTGGTGAAACAGCTCGTCCCTGCACGTCAGGGATGGCAGAATACAGATGAAAATTCCACTCATGCAATTCCTGCTACAACTGCCCGTTATTTCCGCTTCTACTGGACACCCGAAGGCAGTGAACCGGGAAGTGAAGACATGGATGCCGCAAAATGGAAACCAAATCTGAAAATCAAGGAACTGCGTCTGCACCGGGAAGCCCGACTGGATCAGTGGGAAGGCAAAGCCGGACTGGTATGGCGTGTAGCTTCCTCCACGAAGAAGGAGGAAATAGGGGAGCAAGATTGCTATGCCCTTTCACAGATTATCAACCTGACAGATCCCTTTAAAAATAGTCCGAGCGACAATTTTAAAGAGAGAACACTGACAGCTACTCTCCCCAAAGGAAAGTGGAAACTACTCCGCATGGGACATACCGCCACCGGACATACGAACGCAACTGCCGGAGGAGGAAAAGGACTGGAATGTGATAAATTTAATCCAAAAGCTGTTCGCAAGCAGTTCGACAACTGGTTTGCGCAAGCATTTGTAAAGACAAATCCGGACGTTGCCCGCCGCGTATTAAAATACATGCACGTGGATAGTTGGGAATGCGGAAGCCAGAACTGGAGCGATACTTTTGCCGCAGAATTCCGGAAACGCCGTGGATACGACCTGATGCCTTATTTACCATTGTTGGCAGGTATTCCGATGGAGAGTGCCGAACGAAGCGAAAAGATTCTGCGTGATGTCCGCACAACGATAGGTGAACTGGTCGTCGATGTTTTCTATCAAGTCTTGGCCGACTGTGCGAAAGAATATGATTGCCAGTTCTCAGCCGAATGCGTAGCGCCTACCATGGTAAGTGACGGATTACTGCATTATCAGAAAGTAGACCTTCCCATGGGAGAATTCTGGCTGAACAGCCCAACCCACGACAAACCGAATGATATGCTGGATGCCATCAGCGGAGCGCATATCTACGGCAAGAATATCATCCAGGCAGAAGGTTTCACGGAAGTACGCGGAACATGGAACGAACATCCGGGAATATTGAAAGCCTTACTGGACCGCAACTATGCTTTAGGCATCAACCGCCTTTTCTTCCATGTATATGTCCATAATCCTTGGCTGGACCGCAAACCGGGAATGACTTTGGATGGTATCGGCCTTTTCTTCCAGCGTGACCAGACGTGGTGGAATAAGGGTGCAAAGGCTTTCTGTGAATACATCACCCGTTGCCAGTCATTGCTGCAATACGGGCATCCGGTGGCGGATATTGCAGTATTTACAGGAGAAGAGATGCCAAGACGTTCGATATTGCCGGAACGTTTAGTTCCTTCTTTACCGGGCATCTTCGGTGCAGAGCGGGTGGAAAGCGAACGAATCCGTTTGGCAAACGAAGGACAACCCTTACGTGTGCGTCCTGTAGGCGTAACACATTCCGCAAATATGTCCGATCCTGAAAAGTGGGTAAATCCACTTCGAGGATATGCTTATGACAGCTTTAACAAAGACGCGTTACTCCGTTTGGCGAAAGCGGAAAACGGCAGGATGACGTTACCGGGTGGAGCCAGTTACAAAGTGTTAGTATTACCACTTCCACGTCCGATGAATCCGGACCCCGCAGCACTGTCTCCGGAAGTAAAACAAAAGATAAATGAACTGAAAGAAGCAGGCATACTGATTCCTTCTCTTCCATATAAAGAAGATGATTTCTCCTCATACGGTCTGGAACGTGATCTGATCGTACCGGAAAACATTGCCTGGACACATCGGCAAGGAGAACAGGGGGATATTTATTTTATCGCCAACCAACTGGAAGAAACACGTACATTTACCGCCAGTATGCGCATCGACGGCAGAAAGCCGGAATGCTGGAATCCGGTGACGGGTGAGATTAACGCTGACATTCCTTACGAACAAAAAAGCCATCGTACGGAAATCACTTTAACATTAGCTCCGAATGAGTCTGTCTTCATCGTATACCCTGCAGAAGAAGATGATAAGGAAACTTCGGAAAAAGAGCGCAAGGAAAAGAAGGATTCGGTAAAAGAAGCTTCGGAGACAGGCTTGGAAGCAACAGAATATACCGTGACTTTTACAGCAAACGGTAAGACTATCCAAAGACAGGAACTCTTTGACTGGAGCAAAGAAGAAGATGAGCAAATACGCTATTACTCCGGAACAGCAGTGTATAAAACAACATTCCGCTGGAAAAGTAAAGTGAAAGAAGACCAACAAGTATATCTGAATCTGGGAAAAGTATGTGATCTGGCTACTGTCCGTGTGAACGGCATAGATTGCGGAACGATATGGACAGCTCCTTATCGGGCTGATATTACGGCAGCCTTAAAGAAAGGTGTGAATGAACTGGAAATCGAAGTGACCAATACTTGGGCGAATGCACTCAAAGGAGCCGATGAAGGAAAAGCTCCTTTCGATGGAATATGGACGAATGCCAAATACCGAAGAGCAGAAAACACCCTGCTTCCTGCAGGATTGCTCGGACCTTTGAATTTTGATGTAGCGAATAAAAACAAATAAGAATGAAAAGTTCAGGAATTAAAACAAGCACAGTATTAGCAAGCTTTCTGCTCGCTGCCTGCCTGTCAATGCGTGCGGAAGTGAAACTGCCCGCTATTTTCTCTGACGGCATGGTGATGCAGCAACAAACCAATGCCAACCTTTGGGGAACGGCAACTCCGAACAAGAAAGTAACAGTCACTACCGGCTGGAACGGAAAACAATATGCAGTAACAGCAGACAAGAACGGTTCATGGAAACTTTCAGTCTCCACTCCGGAAGCCGGCGGACCGTATACCATCACTTTCGACGATGGAACCCAAAAGACACTGAATAATATTCTGATAGGCGAATTATGGCTGTGCTCCGGTCAGAGCAACATGGAAATGCCTATGAAAGGATTCAAGAACCAACCTGTAGAGAATGCCAATATGGATATTCTTCGCAGCAAAAATCTTCATATCCGCTTGTTTACGGTAAAACGAACTTCTACCATTACCCCTCAGAACGACGTTGTCGGCTCATGGAAAGAAGCGGCTCCGGTCAGTGTCCGTGATTTCAGTGCGACGGCCTATTATTTCGGAAGACTGGTCAATGAAATATTAGAAGTTCCGGTAGGACTCGTAGTAGCGGCATGGGGCGGTTCTGCTTGTGAGGCATGGATGACTGCCGATTGGCTGAAAGCATTTCCGGATGCAAAGATACCTCAATCGGAAGCTGATATCAAATCGAAAAACCGTACCCCGACCGTACTCTATAATGGTATGTTGCATCCATTGATCGGCATGACCATGAAAGGAGTGATCTGGTATCAGGGAGAAGATAACTGGAATCGTGCCCATACCTATGCGGATATGTTTACCACATTGATTAACGGTTGGCGTGCCGAATGGAAACAAGGTGATTTTCCTTTCTACTATTGTCAGATAGCCCCTTATGACTATGGTATTATCACTGAAAAAGGTAAAGAGGTGATTAATTCTGCTTATCTACGGGAAGCACAGGCAAAGGTTGAACATCGTGTGTCTAACAGCGGCATGGCTGTACTGCTGGATGCTGGAATGGAAAAGGGAATTCATCCCGCAAAGAAACAGGCTGCGGGAGAACGTCTGGCACTCCTTGCACTGACAAAGACGTACGGAATAGAGGGAGTAAACGGAGAAAGCCCTTATTACAAAAGTATTGAAATCAAGAATGACACTATTGTCGTCAGCTTTGAACGTGCGAATATGTGGATCAGCGGTAAAAACTGTTTTGAATCGAAAAACTTTCAGGTGGCAGGTGAAGACAAAGTATTCTACCCGGCGAAAGCATGGATCGAACGCAGCAAAATGCTAGTAAAAAGTGATAAAGTTCCGCATCCGGTAGCTGTCCGCTATGGATTTGAGAATTATGTGGAAGGAGATGTATATTGTGATGGGCTGCCGTTGGGGTCTTTCCGTTCGGACGATTGGTAATTTGAAAATATGAAGAGATTTTATCTGGCTATAGCAATGATATTCGTTGGCGTGTCGGTTCTTTGGAGCCAGCATGCCAATGTCGTTTGGGATACTCCCAGCCGGAATTCCTCCGAATCGATGCCATGCGGCGGGGGAGATATCGGCATGAACATATGGGTAGAGGAGGGGGATATACTATTTTATCTGAGCAGGAGCGGTACGTTCGATGAAAACAACTGCCAGTTGAAGCAGGGACGTTTTCGCCTCCGGTTATCTCCCAATCCTTTTGAAGACGCAAAGGATTTCCGGCAGGAATTAAAGCTGATCGACGGTTATGTTGAAATCTCTGCCGAAGGGACACAAGTACAACTCTGGGCAGATGTTTTTCATCCGGTTGTACACATAGAAGTGATTAATGACCGGCCTTTGCAGGCGGAAATCTTTTATGAAAACTGGAGATACCAGGATCGGCTGATCAGAAAAGGAGAGGGGCAGCAATGTTCCTATAAGTGGGCTCCTCCAAAAGGAACGATGACGCATGCCGACTTCATTTCATTGGAGAATTCATCCGAAAAGGATAGTAAACGCCTTTTGTTTTATCATCGTAATGCGGAAGAGACAGTGTTTGACGTGGCAGTTGCCCAGCAAGGGATGAATGAAGTGAAGTCGCAGATGATGAATCCTCTTAAAAATCTGACTTTCGGAGGGTATCTGTCAGGAGAGAATCTGGAATATATAGGCACTTCAGACAGTGTATATGCCGGAACTGATTACCGCGCCTGGGGATTTCGTTCTCTGAAAGCTTCTAAAAAGCATCATTTCTCAGTTGTGTTACACACAGAACAGACGGAAACCGTCACCCAATGGGAGCAAGGTCTGAAAACAGCCTGGCAACGAATTGCCCCACAAGGAAAGATATCGTCTAAAGTGGTATCACAGGATAAAAAACAAACCCGCCTATGGTGGAATGCTTTCTGGCAACGGAGTTTTATCGAAACGATTGGTGAAACCGAAAACAAGGAGAACAGCAAAGTAGAAAAAGAAACCGGAAATAAAGAAAAGAGCGACGCGAAAGATGCATTGAAAGAAATCACCCGAAACTACACTCTTTTCCGCTATATGCTGGGCTGCAATGCTTACGGCAGTGTCCCCACCAAATTCAACGGTGGTTTATTCACCTTCGATCCCTGCCACATAGACGAGAAGCAGGCATTCACTCCTGACTACCGAAAGTGGGGAGGAGGAACGATGACTGCACAGAATCAGCGTCTTGTCTACTGGCCGATGCTGAAAAGCGGTGACTTCGACATGATGCCTTCCCAATTCAATTTCTATAACCGGATGTTGAAGAATGCGGAACTCCGCAGCCATGTATATTGGCAACACGAGGGAGCCTGCTTCTGTGAGCAGATAGAAAACTTCGGCTTACCCAATCCCGCAGAATATGGTTTCAAACGTCCGGCTTGGTTTGACAAAGGACTGGAATACAATGCGTGGCTGGAATATGAATGGGATACTATTCTTGAATTTTGCCAGATGATTCTGGAAACGAAGAATTATGCCGGTGCCGACATAACTCCGTATTTGCCTTTGATTGAAAGTTCGCTGACCTTTTTCGACGAACATTATCGACTACTCGCTTCCCGTCGGGGACGCAAAGCACTGGATGGTGACGGACACCTGATACTGTTCCCCGGCTCTGCCTGCGAAACTTACAAGATGACCAACAACGCCAGCAGCACCATCGCCGCACTGCGAACTGTATTGGAGACTTACATCAAAGTTTGCAACAATGAAAAGTGGCAAAAGATGCTGGAAACAATTCCTCCGGTTCCATTACGCTATATCGAAGTCAAGGATTCTCTTAATCTTCAGGCTTCTACCATGACTCCGGCATGGAAACAAACGATTTCTCCCGCCAAAAGCTGGGAACGAATCAACAATATAGAGACACCACAACTCTACCCGGTTTTTCCCTGGCGCATCTACGGAGTAGGCAAGGAAAATCTGGAAATAGCTCGTGATACGTATTTCTATGATCCCGACGCACTCAAATTCCGCTCCCATACCGGATGGAAGCAAGACAACATCTGGGCAGCCTGTCTGGGGCTGACCGAAGAAGCCAAAAGCCTTTCTCTGGCAAAGCTATCAGATGGTCCCCACCGTTTTCCTGCCTTCTGGGGACCGGGATATGACTGGACACCCGACCACAACTGGGGAGGTAGCGGCATGATAGGACTTCAGGAGATGCTCTTACAAACGAATGGAACACAAATACTTCTGTTCCCCGCCTGGCCCAAAGAATGGAACGTCCATTTCAAACTCCATGCTCCGGGCAATACGACGGTAGAAGCAACTTTAAAAGATGGAAAAGTAACAATCCTAAAGGTGTCACCGGAAAGCAGAAAGAAAGACATTGTTATAATGATAGAAAAATAAAAAAAAGAATACATAAATAAAAAGCACTATGAATAAAAGACCGTTTTTAATCTTATCCCTATTTCTACTGCTATTCTCCTTCGATGGGCAGGCAGCAGATACTTATCGTCCCGAAATATCGGTTGCCGGATTTATTCCGCTTCCCGATTGCGGGCGACAAGTATATAACTTCAATCCGGGATGGCGATTCTTCAAAGGCGATATCCGGGGGGCGGAAGCTGTAAATTTTGACGATCGTTCTTGGGAGGTCGTTTCTACTCCTCACACAGTGGAACTGATGCCCGCCGAAGGCAGTGGTTGCCGCAATTATCAGGGTCCTGCGTGGTATCGCAAGCATTTTGTAGTTCCCACTGCAACGAAAGGACAGCGTGTACTCCTTCATTTTGAAGCGGCAATGGGAAAGCAAGTACTTTACCTGAACGGCAAACGTGTCCAGGAACATCTTGGAGGTTATCTGCCTTTCACACTGGACTTGACGGCAAACGGCGTACAAGCCGGAGACTCCTGCCTCCTTGCCGTCTATACCGACAACAGCAACGATAAATCATACCCTCCCGGAAAGCCCCAATACACACTGGATTTTGCTTATCATGGAGGTATCTATCGTGATGTATGGATGATTGCCAAATCTCCGGTTGCCATTACCGATGCCATCGACTCCCGCACAGTTGGCGGTGGCGGCGTATTCGTTCACTTTGACAAGATCAGCGAAAAGAGCGCACAAGTATATGTAGAAACGGAGATTCAGAACGATAATACCCGTTCGGAATCCGTCACTATAGAAACGACCCTTACAGATGCCGAAGGCAACGTTATCAAACGTACGTCCGGCAAACTTTCTCTGAACTCCGGAGAAAAGAAATCAATCCGTCAGCAGATGGAAGTGAGGAATCCGAAACTCTGGTCACCGGATGCTCCTTATCTATATAGAGTACAATCCCGCATAAAGAAAGGAAACCGTTCCATTGACGGAGGAACGACCCGTATCGGTATCCGCCTAGCGGAATTTCGTGGCAAGGAGGGTTTCTGGCTGAATGGAAAACCTTTCGGACAATTAGTCGGAGCCAATCGTCATCAGGACTTCGCATACGTAGGCAATGCTCTTCCCAATTCACAGCAATGGCGTGATGCAAAGCGTCTGCGTGATGCAGGATGTACCATCATCCGTGTAGCGCATTACCCGCAGGACCCATCCTTTATGGATGCCTGTGACGAACTCGGCTTGTTTGTCATCGTCGCTACTCCTGGCTGGCAATACTGGAACAAAGACCCGAAATTCGGAGAACTGGTTCATCAGAATACCCGTGAGATGATTCGTCGTGACCGCAATCATCCTTCTGTGCTGATGTGGGAGCCCATTCTGAATGAGACTCGCTATCCGCTCGACTTTGCACTGAAGGCACTTGAAATTACGAAGGAAGAATATCCGTATCCGGGACGTCCGATAGCCGCTGCCGATGTGCATTCTGCCGGTGTAAAGGAACATTACGATGTAGTCTACGGCTGGCCGGGTGATGACGAAAAGGAGGACAAACCGGAACAATGCATCTTCACCCGTGAATTCGGAGAAAACGTAGATGACTGGTATGCCCACAACAACAATAACCGTGCAAGCCGCAGTTGGGGTGAACGTCCGCTGCTGATACAGGCACTTTCTCTGGCTAAAAGTTATGATGAGATGTACCGCACTACCGGTCAGTTTATCGGTGGCACACAGTGGCATCCATTCGATCACCAGCGTGGTTATCACCCCGATCCATACTGGGGAGGCATTTATGACGCTTTCCGTCAGAAAAAGTATGCGTATGAAATGTTCCGCAGCCAATCTCCGGCAAGCCTCCAACATCCGTTGGCAGAATGCGGACCGATGATATTCCTTGCTCATGAAATGTCACAATTCTCCGATAAGGATGTAGTAGTATTCAGTAACTGTGACTCCATCCGCCTTTCTATCTACGATGGAACAAAAACATGGACCAAACCTGTGGTACATGCCAAAGGGCATATGCCGAACGCACCTGTCATCTTCGAAAATGTATGGGATTTCTGGGAAGCGCGCGGATACAGTTATACTCAAAAGAACTGGCAGAAAGTAAATATGGTTGCCGAAGGTATTATCGACGGGAAAGTAGTATGTACCCAAAAGAAAATGCCTTCCCGCCGGTCTACCAAACTTCGCTTGTATGCAGATACTCAAAAAGTAAACTTGGTAGCGGACGGTTCGGATTTTATAGTAGTAGTTGCCGAAGTGACGGACGATAGCGGAAACGTTCGTCGTCTGGCAAAGGAAAATATCGTATTCACGGTAGAAGGGGAAGGAGAAATCATTGGTGACGCAAGGATCGGTGCCAACCCTCGTGCCGTAGAATTCGGTTCGGCTCCTCTGCTGATCCGTTCCACACGAAAAGCCGGGAAGATTAAAGTGAAAGCTCATGTACAATTTGAAGGGACTCAGGCTCCGACTGCCGCTGAAATGGAATTTGAAAGTGTTCCTGCGGAGCTTCCTTTCTGTTATGATGAGAAGTACTGTATTAGTCAGGACACACCCTCATTAACTGTAAAAGCTACTTTATCCGAGAATGCAACCGACGGCAAAGTGCAACTGACAGAAGAAGAACGACAACGGGTGTTGGATGAAGTGGAACGGCAACAAACTGAATTTGGAATAGAAAAGTGAGCTTGGTCGAAACTGAATGACAGATCAATATGCTTCATTCTTTCAGACCTGAGTTATATCGAACATAGGCTATTAGCAAAAATGAATAAGCTAATAGCTAATCTGGTTTTGCTAATAGCAAATTCAGTTTTGCTAATAGCTAATTTTTGGCTTGCTGACACCTTAATTTCGGGACTTCAAAATCCAGTAAAGTCTAAAAGTCCATATTAGGTTTTTCAAAAATGCATAAATGAAGAAAATAAGTTCTCACGGAAAGGGAATAATGGTGATATATATATACATAAACCTTAAACAGGCTCTGTTTTTATATCCTATCATGAAATATTTCCCGAACATAGTGGGAACCGGTAGCAAGAATCGTGTTTCTAAAAAAGCAAATAGGCGTTACAAAGCTTATAGATGTGTTTTTATAGGTTTATTTACCCCTTTTGTTCTTTTTGAAAAGCCTAATACTGGATTTTTAGACTTTACTGGAATTTGAGAATGAAAAATGAGGTAGTTTAGATCGAAATACAGCATTTAATGTAAGTACTTAAATATGACATTCGCTTTTGTTGAATCTTTGCTTCGGATCATTGCTTTGGGGCTGTTTCCAGTTCAGCTTTAGCACTGAAATTCTCGCGAAATTTCAATGAATATCTTCGATGATAAAAAAGATAAGTTATAAAATTCAGTTTCTTTTTTAAAGATAAAATAGTATCTTTGATGCAAGATTCATTTCCACTAATATAATATACAATGAAGAAACACTTCTTTTTTATATTTATGTTTCTCTTGATGACGAGAATCTGTGCTTTTGCCTACCCTAACATGATTGTTGAACATTATACGGCCGAACGAGGCTTACCCAATAATATCGTCAATTGTACACTTAAAGGGCAGGACGGATTTGTATGGTTCGGCACCTGGTACGGACTATGCAGTTTCGACGGTACCAAATTCCGTTCCTATGATAATCATGATGGATTTTACTCCGCAGATATTCCTCCCCGTAAGATTCAGCGTATTGTAGAAGACAGGAACGGATACCTTTGGATCAAGACTATCGACCGCAAACTCTATCTGTTTGATAAGAAACATGAAAGTTTCCACGCAGTGTATGACGATGTAAAAGAGTACTCTGAAAATATTCAGATTATCAAGATACAGACGACAGATGACGGAGACGTACTGCTGCTGACCAAAGATAAAAGCCTGCTGCGTGCAAATACAGACCAGAACGGTAAAATCACCATGAAGCAGTTGCACGATTCGCGTCCCAATGTCAACGTCTACGACTTACGCCTCAAGCATAATGTGTTTTGTGAAACTGCCGAGTTTATCAATTGGATCGGTATGGACTATCAGATTCTTTCATTGAGAAAAGGAGAGGCTCTGAAAGATAAGCCTGTCGACTTTATTCAAAAGAAAGTTTCTGCCAATCCGGACCAGTTCACTTGTGCTTCCTACAGTTCCAAATTCTTATGGCTGGGAGATAAGAACGGACATATTTATAGCGTCGATCCGCAAAATGGAGTAGTCAACCGCTACGAAATACCGGAGATTGATCAACCGATTTCCAATATACTGGTCACTGAATCAGGATTAATGTATATCACCACCGTTGATGGTGCGTATGAATATAACATCGGCTACAAACAACTGACCAAACTACCGTTCTCCATCGCAGGGAAAAAAGTAGGAATGATATTCAATGACAAGTATGACAAAATTTGGTTTCAGGAAGGTAATGAGGCATTGACGTACTATGATCCTCTGAACAAAAGCAATCATCGCTTTCCTTTCCCCAAACAAAATGCCATCGGTAACTTTGAAAAGCAGGATGCCGGTGAACAGGGTATGTTTTTCCTCACCCCCGGTGGAGAAATTCTGCTCTTCGATAGGGAAAAACTGGAAATGACCCGTATCAATCAACTGAAACCTTTTTCCGACGACCTTCCCGATCAGCTCTTCTTTCATCTGTTGCTGGATAAAGACGGTATTCTTTGGCTGGCATCTACAGGCAGCGGAGTATACAAGGTTAACTTTCCCAAGAAGCAATTTCAACTGCTGACAGAAGTTTCTCCTGTCCCTGTAGACACAGAAAGAGCGACCTCTTGGAATCAGGGGATACGTGCACTGTATCAGGCTAAGAATGGAGACATCTGGGTCGGTACCCGTTGGCAGGCACTTTATCGTCTGGATAGCAACGGGCAGATAAAACAGGTTTTTACGGATCAGAATTATCTGATAGGCGCCGTATATCATATCATGGAAGATAAAGAAGGAAACTTGTGGTTTTCCACTAAGGGAAACGGACTTGTCAAAGCCGAACCGGATATGAACTCACCACATGGTCTGCGTTTTACCCGCTATAAGAATGATCCCAAGAATCCGAATTCTATCAGTAACAATGATGTGTATTTCACTTATCAGGATAGTCAGGAGCGTATCTGGGTCGGTCTGCTAGGCGGAGGGCTGAACTTGATTTCCGAAGAAAACGGGACACTTGTATTCAAGCATAAATACAACGGACTGAAACAATATCCCGCTTATGGTCTGTATATGGAAGTCCGTACAATGACAGAAGATGAAGACGGGCGTATCTGGGTAGGTACGATGGATGGTCTGATGTCTTTTGACGGACATTTTACGACTCCCGAACAGATTCAGTTTGAGACGTACCGACAGATCAGCGATCGTTCCAATGTGGCAGACAATGACATTTATGTACTATATAAAGACAGTGATTCGCAAATTTGGGTGAGTGTATTCGGCGGAGGTCTGAATAAGCTGGTCCGCTATGACAAAGAAAAACGTGAACCGATATTCAAGTCATATGGCATACGTGAAGGAATGAATAACGATGTGGTCAAGTCCATCGTGGAAGATAAAAACGGAAATTTGTGGTTTACTACCGAAATTGGTCTGTCCTGCTTTAATAAGGCGACAGAGCAGTTCCGTAACTACGACAAATACGATGGTTTCCTGAATGTTGAACTGGAAGAAGGCAGTGCGTTGCGTGCATTGAACGGAGACTTATGGCTTGGTTCGCGACAGGGGATTCTGACATTCTCTCCTGATAAACTGGAGACACAACATACCAACTATGACACCCGTATCGTAGACTTTAAAGTATCCAATCGTAATCTGCGAAGTTTGAACGACTGTCCGATTCAGGAGTCTATCACATACACCGATGCACTTCAATTGAAGTATAATCAGTCTATGTTCACAATCGAATTTGCCGCATTAAATTTCTACAATCAGAATCGCGTATCTTATCGTTACATACTCGAAGGGTATGAGAAAGAATGGCACTATAACGGCAAAAACCGTATTGCTTCTTATACCAATGTTCCTCCCGGAGACTACGTATTCCGTGTAGAAACGATGGATGAAGCCAATCCGGAACTTGTATCCACATGCACATTGGCTGTCACCATTCTCCCGCCGTGGTGGCTGAGTTGGTGGGCAACTCTTATCTATGTAATCCTTGGCATCGCGGCCCTCTATTTCGGTCTGCGCCTGGCCTTCTTCATGATTAAGATGAAGAACGACATTTATATCGAGCAGAAAGTCTCGGAAATGAAAATCAAGTTCTTCACCAATATTTCTCATGAGCTTCGTACTCCTCTGACACTGATAAAAGGGCCGATACAAGAACTGAAGGAGCGGGAAGAACTGTCTCCGAAAGGACTGCAATACGTGGACCTGATGGAAAAGAATACGAACCAAATGTTACAACTGGTCAATCAGATTCTTGATTTCCGAAAGATTCAGAATGGCAAGATGCGTCTGCACGTATCATTGATTGATTTCAATGAAATGATAGCTTCCTTCCAAAAAGAATTCCGTGTACTTTCGGAGGAAAATGAAATCAGTTTCACATTCCAACTGCCGGACGAACCGATTATGGTATGGGCAGATAAGGACAAACTGAGTATTGTTATCCGCAACGTCATATCGAACGCGTTCAAATTTACTCCTTCTGGTGGAAGTATTTATGTAACTACCGGATTGACAGATGATGGAAAATCCTGCTATGTACGGGTAGAAGACAACGGTGTCGGCATTCCGCAAAATAAGCTGAGTGAAATTTTCGAGCGTTTCTCACAAGGAGAGAATGCGAATAATCCACATTATCAGGGTACGGGCATCGGTCTGGCACTTTCCAAAGAAATAGTAAACCTGCATCACGGTATCATCCGTGCCGAAAGTCCGGAAGGGCAGGGGGCCGTGTTTATTGTAGAGCTATTGCTGGACAAGGACCATTATCGTCCGTCGGAAGTAGACTTCTATGTCAGTGATACGGAAACTGCTCCCGCCGCTACAGACAAGAAGATGGTTATCGATTCAGAAAAGGAACCGGAGGAGGAACTGGAAATTGATGCTTCATTACCGACTCTTCTGCTGGTAGAGGATAATAAAGACCTGTGCCAGCTGATAAAACTGCAATTGGAAGATAAATTCAATATCCATATAGCCAATAACGGCGTAGAAGGACTGAAGAAAGTGCATCTGTATCATCCGGACATCGTAGTGACCGATCAGATGATGCCGGAAATGGACGGACTGGAAATGCTGCAATCTATCCGGAAGGATTTTCAGATCAGCCATATCCCTGTCATTATTCTGACAGCCAAGAACGATGAAGGTGCCAAGACCAAAGCGATCACTCTGGGTGCGAACGCATATATAACCAAGCCATTCAGCAAAGAGTATCTGTTGGCACGGATCGATCAGTTGCTCGGCGAACGGAAACTGTTCCGCGAACGTATCCGCCAGCAAATGGAGAACCAGACGACAACGGAAGAAGACAGCTACGAACAATATCTGGTGAAGAAAGATGTGCAGTTCCTTGAAAAGATACACCAAGTGATCGAGGAAAACATGGACGACAGTGATTTCAATATTGATACGATCGCTTCCGGCATCGGACTGAGCCGTTCGGCATTCTTCAAAAAGCTGAAAAGCCTTACCGGACTGGCACCTGTCGACCTGGTAAAGGAGATTCGCCTGAATAAATCGATCGAACTGATTAAAAATACGGATTTGAGTGTTTCGGAAGTGGCGTTTGCTGTCGGATTCAAAGATTCGGGCTACTATAGCAAGTGTTTCCGCAAAAAATATAATCAGACTCCCCGTGAATATATGAATGAATGGCGGAAAGGATAGAAAGACCGATTACAAAATACTTTCTTAATCGTCTTTTTTAAAAACCTATTAAGATTCGGAAGAATGAACAAGATTAAGAAAGTATTATCAGCATGGATGTTGGTTGCCTGTGTACTACCTGTGACAGCCCAATATCCGGTGATCCCCGACTCGGTAAAAGAAAGAGGAGCAAAACAAGAAGCAGAGTTCGAACAGAAATCAAATGCGGCATGGGAAAAAGCCTTGCCAACAGTTTTGGAAGAAGCAAGGTTAGGAAGACCTTACAAACCTTGGGCCTCCAAACCGGAGGATTTGATAAAAAGTAATATTCCGGCCTTCCCCGGTGCGGAAGGTGGTGGTATGTACACTCCCGGCGGTCGTGGAGGCAAAGTGATTGTGGTAACTTCCCTGGAAGATTCCGGTCCCGGCACATTCCGCGAAGCCTGTGAAACCGGTGGTGCACGTGTTATCGTATTTAATGTGTCAGGTATTATTCGCCTGAAAAGCCCGATCAGTGTACGTGCCCCTTATGTAACGATTGCCGGACAGACAGCACCGGGAGACGGTATCTGCGTGACCGGTCATTCTTTCCTGATCGATACACATGATGTAGTGATTCGTCATATGCGTTTCCGTCGGGGGGCACAGGATGTTGCTTTCCGTGATGATGCAGTAGGAGGAAATGCAGTCGGCAATATTATAATAGACCACTGTTCGGCAAGCTGGGGACTGGATGAAAATATGTCTATCTATCGCCACGTCTACAACAGGGATGAAACCGGGCACGGACTGAAGTTACCTACTGTAAACATTACCATTCAGAATTCGATGTTCTCGGAAGCATTGGATACTTATAATCATGCGTTTGGCGCCACTATCGGAGGACATAATAGTATGTTCTGCCGTAATCTTTTCGCTTCCAATATCAGTCGTAACAGTTCGGTGGGTATGGACGGAGACTTTAACTTCGTAAACAATGTGGTCTTCAACTGGTGGAACCGTTCTGTCGACGGAGGAGATAACAAGAGTTTTTATAATATAATCAATAACTATTTTAAGCCCGGTCCTATCACCCCGCTGGATAAGCCTATCTCTTATCGTATATTGAAACCGGAAGCCGGACGCGATAAAAGCAAACCGATGTCCTTCGGAAAAGCTTATGTAAACGGTAACATCGTTCACGGAAATGCTAAAGTGACAAAAGATAACTGGGATGGCGGAGTTCAGCTTGCCAGTGAAGTGGATGAAGGAAAGTTCTTACCGCAAATCAGAGTGGACGAAGCATTCAAAATGTCTCCTGTAACGATTATGGATACCAAAAAAGCTTATAACTTTGTATTGGATAATGTAGGTGCTACTCTCCCGAAACGGGATGCGGTAGACGCGCGCGTCATCAAGACTGTACAGACAGGAAAAGCGATTTATGCGAAAGACGCTCCGGAATTTGTCTCTCCTTATGTGAAAAGACGCTTGCCGGCAGACTCTTACAAACAAGGCATCATCACCGATATCCGTCAGGTGGGCGGACTTCCTGAATATAAAGGAGAAGCATATCTTGATTCGGATGGTGACGGTATGCCGGACGCATGGGAAATAGCCAACGGACTGAATCCAAACGATCCGACTGATGCAAAGGAGGACTGTAATGGAGATGGCTATACCAATATCGAGAAATATATCAATGGGCTGGATACAAAGAAGAAAGTAGACTGGACAGATCTGAAGAACAACTGCGATACCTTATCCAAACGGAAAAGTCTGTTTTAATCGTATGATTTGCTTATGGTCAAATGATCTTTCAGGATTGAATAATTAGAAAACAACGTTTATTGTAATGAATATACAATTAAGAACTATCCTTTTAGGATTATTGAGCATAGGGTTTGCGCAGGGATATGCGCAAACCTTTGCTTTACAGGTTAAGGATGACCGGATCACTTACTTGAATGACGAACAGGGAAACCGGATTCTTGATTTCTCGTACTGTGGCTACAAGGGCTCCGAACAAGATATTCCTTCTGTCCGCAATGCCGTGTTTGTACCTTGGACAGCAGGAGATAATACATCACGTATTCAACGCGCCATTGACTATGTCGCTTCATTAGTACCTGATGCTTCCGGTTTCAGGGGAGCCGTGTTATTGGATCAGGGAGAATTTTCTTTATCCGGAAGCCTTCGTATAAATGCCTCCGGCATCGTACTGCGCGGAGTGGATAAAGAGAAAACGATACTTCTAAAAAAAGGAGTGGACAGAGGTGCCCTTATCTACATGGAAGGGACAGACGATATGAAGGTGCAGGATACATTGCAGGTTCTCTCGAAGTATGTTCCGGTAAATGCGAGGACATTGGAAGTTGCTTCAGGTACTTCATTGAGAAAGGGAGATCGGATACTGGTGGACCGTCCGTCCGGCAAAGAATGGATTGCTTCGTTAGGATGTGATATCTTTGGAGGAGGAATTAGTGCACTGGGTTGGAAAGAAGGAGATATGGATCTCACCTGGGATAGAACCGTGACAGAAGTAAACGGTAATCAGATAACGCTGGACGCTCCGCTGACAGTGGCGCTGGATGCTAAATACGGTACTTCTTCCGTGATTACTTATCAGTGGAACGGGCGCATCCGGGAGTGCGGAGTAGAAAACATGACTCTGATTTCCGACTATGACAAACGGTACCCTAAAGATGAAGATCATTGCTGGACAGGTATTTCGATCGAAGATGCGGAAAATTGCTGGGTACGCAGGGTGAACTTTAAGCACTTTGCAGGAAGTGCAATCCTTGTTCAGCGTACCGGTTCCCAAATCACGGTTGAGGACTGTATCTCACGGGAACCTGTTTCTGAAATCGGAGGAATGCGCCGCTGTACTTTCTATACTTTAGGACAACTGACACTTTTCCAGCGCTGCTATTCGGAACAGGGTATTCATGACTTTGCAGCCGGATATTGTGCTGCCGGACCGAATGCTTTCGTACAATGTGATTCGTATGAGTCTTTTGGTTTCAGCGGATCTATTGACGCATGGGCGTGCGGTTTATTGTTTGACGTGGTTAATATAGACGGGCATAATCTGAGTTTCAAGAATCTGGGACAGGACAAGAACGGAGCGGGATGGAATACAGCAAATAGTCTGTTCTGGCAATGTACCGCTGCCGAAATAGAGTGTTATGCTCCGGCAAAAGATGCCATGAACCGTGCGTACGGATGTTGGGCACAATTCTCCGGTGACGGCGAATGGGCACAATCAAACAATCATGTGCAGCCCCGAAGCATTTTCTATGCTCAATTGGAGGATCGTTTGCAGAAGAAATGTGCAGAACGTGCCCGTATCCTGCCAAGGAATACAAGCGCCACCAGCAGTCCGACCGTTGAAGTTGCTATGGAACTGGCCAAAGAGGCTTACAATCCCCGCCTGACATTGGAACACTGGATTGAACAAGGAGCCTTTGCTCCTTCAATAGCTATGTCCGGAGTAAAATCAATCGATGATATGAAAGAAAAGAAGATAACTCCGAACAAGACATCAGCACAACCGGAAGTAACTATTGCAAACGGACGTATCCAAATGGACGGTACTTTGTTGGTAGGAGGTAGCCATACCACCCCTTGGTGGAATGGAAAACTTAAAACCAGCTTTCTGAAAAAAGCAAGTCCTGCCATCACCCGTTTTGTCCCCGGACGTGAAGGCTTGGGACTGACAGATCGCATCGATTCCGTAATCGGCTATATGAAACAAAAGAATATATTGGTATTTGATCAAAACTACGGACTTTGGTATGACCGTCGCCGAGATGATCATGAACGAGTGCGCCGTCGTGACGGAGATGTATGGGGACCTTTCTACGAACAACCTTTCGGACGCAGCGGTCAGGGTACTGCCTGGGAAGGACTGAGCAAATATGATCTGAACCGCCCTAATGCATGGTATTGGTCACGATTGAAAGAGTTTGCCGAAAAAGGAAGTAAAGACGGACTATTGCTATTCCATGAGAACTATTTCCAGCACAATATTCTGGAAGCAGGTGCACACTGGGTAGATTGTCCGTGGAGAAGCACCAATAATATCAACCAGACCGGATTTCCGGAACCTGCTCCGTTTGCCGGAGACAAACGAATCTTTGTTGCAGATATGTTTTATGATATCACTCATCCGGTTCGCCGTGAGTTACACAAACAATATATCCGCCAGTGTCTGAACAACTTTGCTGATAACCCGAATGTCATTCAGTTGACAAGTGCAGAATTTACAGGTCCACTACATTTTGTACAGTTTTGGCTGGATGTGATTGCCGAATGGGAAACAGAAACCGGAAAGAAAGCCAAAGTAGCATTAAGTACCACAAAAGATGTACAGGACGCTATCCTTGCCGATCCGAAGCGTGCGGCTGTGGTGGATATTATTGATATCCGCTACTGGCACTATAAAACGGATGGAGTCTTTGCACCGGAAGGAGGGAAGAACATGGCTCCCCGCCAACATATGCGTAAGATGAAAGTCGGAAAGGTCACTTTCACCGAAGCCTACAAGGCTGTCCACGAATATCGTCAGAAGTTCCCGGAGAAAGCCGTAACCTTCTACGCACAGAATTATCCGGCTATGGGATGGGCTGTATTCATGGCCGGCGGTTCATGTCCTGTAATCCCGTGCACAGATAAAGCATTCCTGAAGGATGCAGCGGCTATGGAAGTGGAAGAAACCGATACCGACAACTATAAGAAAATGGTAAAATCTGATATCGGCAGTATCATTTATTCCAAGTCCGGAACAGAAATTCCTGTTCAATTATCGTCCGGAAAGTATATCTTAAAGTACATACATCCCGGTTCAGGGAAGATGATTGTTATAGATAAATCATTGAAAATTAATGGAGTATACAAATTAAAGGTACCGGATAAGAAAGAAGGTATTTATTGGTTCCATAAACTCTGAAACAAAAAATCCCGCTGATGACTGATCAGCGGGATTTTTCCATTTTATAGGTAATTTCTAACAAAAGAGTGTTATAAAACATGATACTTATTTTTTCAACCTACAAACCAGATTTTACCGGTGGTTGAGGTCAGTTCTGCTTAGCTTTGCAACATCAAATCAATCGAATTAATGCTATGATGGAACAGACTAATAATTCAACCGACACTTTACTCGCTTCTTTTCAAGCGGGAAATATGGCAGCTTTTTCGCAGCTATATGATTTGCACATCAACATTCTTTTTAATTACGGATTGAAGTTGACCATTGATAAAGAGTTACTGAAAGATTGCATCCACGATATTTTCGTTAAGCTCTACACTAAAAAGGATGAATTAGGAACTATTGATAATTTGAAGTCTTATTTGTTCATCTCCTTAAAGAACAAACTCTGCGATGAACTCCGCAAACGTATGTATATGTCTGATACAGCCATAGAAGATGTAAATGCAGTAGCTCCCACAGACGTAGAAGATGACTATATGGAAGAAGAGCAACGCAAAAATGAGTTCTCGCTGGTGAAGCGTTTACTGGACCAGCTTTCTCCCCGGCAGCGTGAAGCACTTACATTATATTATATAGAAGAAAAGAAATACGAGGATATTTGTGAGATTATGAATATGAACTATCAGTCTGTACGCAACCTGATGCACCGTGGATTGACAAAATTGCGTAGTCTGGCAAGTTAATTTTAGTAAAAAGGATATTTGGTTGAGTACATACACAGAGTAACAGCGTCCTATCTATGTAAACGCTTAAAAAGGATGCGATATGTGCTCTAAGGTAAAGGATTTTTTGACGGATGATGATTTCATCAATTATGCACTGGGTGTAACTCCGGAAGCAGCCTCCCAATGGGAAACTTATTTCAGGGAACACCCGGAACAGATAGCAGATGCAGAAGAAGCTAAGGCCGTATTATTGGCTCCGGCAGATGTTGCCTGCGACTTTTCACTGGTTGAAAACCAAGATTTAAAGGATAGAATTGTTAGTAGTATAAAAGATTTTTCGAACATTTTGTAGTTAGATTAGATAGAAGTTAGGTTAGTTAAGGTTAGTAAAAAGATTGACGCAGTCTTTCACAGATGCTTGAGTGATCAAGTACTGTGAGAGACTGTGTTTTATATATTTACAGTTTATTTTCTTCCCGAATATCGAATGCGTTGCAGAAACTGACGATAAGTACGATACAACCTCCCAATATACCTATAATCATGTAAGCAATACGAATATCTAATGCCTGTGTAATAGCGCCTATAAGCAAAGGAGCGACCAGCGAACCAATAAAACTGATACTCGACAGGATAGTGAGCGCAATGCTGACGGGCGTCTTTGACTTGGCCCCTACAAAGCTATATAAAGTAGGTACGATACATGAGATACCTAGTCCGACCAGCATAAAGCCTAAGGAATTGATGATCACTTTCATTCCCAGTGAGTCAAACGCATTGCCCAACAATGCGGAAATGAAGAAGCCGATACAAATAAGGCTGCCTGCCAGTTGCAGTACTTTTTTCTTTCCCCAAAGCTGGTATGCATAATTCGTCAGGAATCGTCCCGTAGCCATCATGACCATAAATACAAGGAAGCCGATTTGCAATGATTTAGGCACATGGACAACCGATTCAAAATAAACAGCACTCCAGTCGAACATAGCACTCTCTACGATGAGCGCGAATAATCCGACTAAACCTAATTGTAAAAGGAGTATTTCCGGCTTTTGAAATAACAGACGGAATCCATTCGGAGCTTTATCAGCCGCTTTGTCTGTTGTCTCAAAGCCCGGCTTCGGATGTTCGCATATAGGAAGCGTTGTTTCTTGCAGATATTTTCGTCCTGCCAATACTATGATAAGGATAATAGCGGCTATTAGCATATAATGCCAGACAGGAGAGGTGCCCGTCAGAATCATCACGAAGCCGATAAGTGCTCCGGTACAGGCTCCCAAGCTCCATCCTCCATGAAAAGTTGCCATGATTGTCTTACCATACAAGCGCTCCACTTCGATCCCTTGCGTATTGAACGATATATCGCACAAGTTCCAGAACACTCCGAAACAAAAAAGCAGGAATCCCAGCAAATAGACTTCATGAGCCAATCCGACACAAAGTAAGGACATGGCATATCCCAAAATGCTGACTTGTACCATTGTGCGACTCCCTAATTTAGATACAAGATAACCCGCCAAAGGAATTGCTACAAACTTGCCGACCGGTATCATAAATAAAATCAGACCCCAATAAAATGCGTAATTGGCTGCAAATACATCTTTGAAATCCGGGATACGGCTTGCCCAGCTTGCCATACAGAGTCCTTGGGCAAAGAAGAAAGTCAGGATGGCAAAACGTATTTTCTCTTTTGGATATGTAAATTGGTTGTTCATGAGTCATTCTTTTTATGCAGGCAAAGGTATTTATTTTTTGTGTTTTACCTTTCCTGCTATTACTCTTTTTTGTACTTTTGCAGCCGATTTAAAAATATCACATACATGAAGACAAGCGAATCTTTATTATCTATAGGTAAATTCATAGCCGAATATTCAGCCCATCTAATGGGAGCGGGGGTACATACCTCCCGTGTTGTACGCAATTCCAAACGTATCGGAGAAGCTTTTGGCTTAGATGTCAAACTGGGCGTATTTCATAAAAATATCATTCTTACTATCATCGATAAGGAGACAAGCGAAGCCTGCAACGAGGTTATAGATATTCCTGCACATCCCATCAGCTTTGAGCATAACTCCGAACTAAGCGCTTTGAGTTGGGAAGCAGTAGACAAACAGTTATCGTTGGAAGAACTGAAAGAGAAATACAAAAAGATAGTCTCTGCTCCGATGATACATCCTCTGTTCGTTTTGATATTGGTAGGCTTTGCCAATGCGTCATTCTGCAAACTGTTTGGCGGCGACTTAATCTCAATGGGAATCGTTTTCTCCGCCACTATTACAGGATTATACCTGAAACAGCAGATGCAAAAGAAGAAAATGAATCATTATATTATATTCATTGTTTCGGCCTTCGTCGCGTCCCTCTGTGCTTCTACCGCCTTGATTTTCGACACAACTTCCGAGATCGCACTGGCAACCAGCGTCCTATATCTTGTACCCGGTGTTCCTTTGATTAATGGAGTGATTGATGTTGTCGAAGGATACGTTTTGACAGGATTTGCCCGTTTGACGGAAGCCTCTTTGTTGATTGTCAGCATTGCCATCGGCCTTTCCTTTACATTATTAATGGTAAAAAACAGTTTAATTTGATATGGTAGCACTTGATATTCTTTCTGATGGTTTCTTTGCAGCGATAGCAGGTATCGGATTTGGCGCAATTTCCGATCCTCCGTTGCGTGCGTTTAAAATGATTGCAATATTGGCGGCATTGGGACATGCGTGCCGTTTCTGTCTGATGACTTACTTGGGTGTAGATATTGCTACGGCTTCTTTATTCGGTGGATTAGTAATCGGGTTCGGCAGCTTATGGCTTGGAAAGCGGGTATATTGCCCGATGACGGTGCTGTATATTCCCGCATTGCTCCCGATGATTCCGGGAAAATTTGCGTACAACATGGTATTCTCTCTTATTATGTGCTTGCAGACAGCGAATAAACCGGAACTGCATGATAAGTATATAAAGATGCAGGAGATGTTCTTCTCCAACACTTTGGTGGCAAGTACAGTAATTTTCATGCTTGCGGTCGGAGCTACATTCCCGATGTTCCTGTTCCCGCACAGAGCCTTTTCTTTAACAAGACATTAATTAAACTACTTTTATGGAGATTTTTTGGAGAACAATTGCGTATTATAATTCAGCCACTTGGCTTTTGCAGATTATTGTCATTCTGATCGGCATTGTGCTGACCGCATTGCTGATCAGCAAACCACGTCCGTGGGTGAAGATGGGAATGAAGATTTATATGATAGGTCTTTATTCGTGGATTTCCATTGTCTATTACTTTATCTACTGCGAAGAACGCAGCTATAACGGAGTAATGGCGATGTTCTGGGGAGTGATGGCTATTATCTGGATATGGGATACAATCACCGGATATACGACTTTCGAACGTACACACAAATATGATCTGCTATCTTATGTATTGCTGGCCATGCCTTTCATATATCCTATGGTATCGTTGGCACGCGGGCTATCTTTCCCGGAAATGACTTCTCCGGTGATGCCTTGCTCTGTAGTGGTATTTACCATCGGACTGCTGTTGCTGTTTGCACACAAGGTAAATATGTTTTTGGTATTGTTCCTTTGCCACTGGTCATTGATCGGATTATCCAAGACTTACTTCTTCCAGATACCGGAAGACTTCCTTTTGGCAAGTGCGACTATTCCGGGACTCTATCTCTTCTTCAGAGAATACTTCCTGAATAATCTGCACGCAGATACCAAGCCCAAAGCTAAATATATCAACTGGTTATTAATAACAGTCTGCATCGGGCTGGCTATATTATTGACGACTACTATGTTTTTGGAATTAGTTCCGAAGAACTGATTGCCGTACTATTACACGCTATTAGTTTCACGCCTTGAAACGATTAGTTTCATTGCTTGAAACAAAAAGTTTCAACCGTTGAAACCAACAGTTTCAAGGCATGAAACTTTTTTTTATCTGATAGCATAAAATATTCGGAGAGCATATTGCATCATATTATCCGGCAGCCAGCTCTTGCTTTTAGCAAACAGAACTTGCACCAACGGACCTACTTTAGTCCGGAAAGGAGGATTTTTACGCGCTACTATTTTACAGATTGCAGCACCCAGCTTGCGGGGATGGCATCCGTTACGCTCTTCTTTTTCAATAATCTTTAATGATCTCAGAAAACTGTCAGCATAATCTTCATTTTGTCCGGTCAGTTCAGAGATATTCCGGTTGTCGGTAAACCCGGTATTAAAATCTCCCGGCTGCACCAGGCAGACTTTAATATGAAACGGATGAACTTCCAGCGCCAAGGCCTCGCTGTATCCTTCTACTGCAAACTTGGATGCTGAATAAAATCCCTGATAGGGGATGCCCATCACTCCACCAATAGAGCTGATATTGATAATCTTTCCCCGACGTGCCTTGCGCATATAAGGGAGCACCGCTTTGCACATATTGACCACGCCAAAGAAATTTGTATTCATCTGCATGCTCACTTCTTCTTCGGTAGCCAACTCCAATGCTCCGCCAATTCCCATACCGGCATTATTAATCAGTACATCCATCCGTCCCTGCTCGGATATTATTTGTTCTACAGCCTGACGAACAGAAATACTATTCGTTACATCAACGACAAGCATTCGGACCTTACCTATATTCTCTGAAGGTTTCCGGCTCGTACCGTAAACGATATGACCTTGTTCTGATAACATTTGCGCAGTGATCTTTCCAAATCCGGAAGAAGCTCCGGTAATGAGTATGATTTGTGGTTGCATATTCTTTTATTTGCAGCAAAGATAAAGAGAATATCCGAAAATTCTGTTTTTGCCGAATAGTATTCTGATTAGACGGTTTCAGAAGCTTCCTCCTGCAAAACTTGGTTTTCTGCAAAAGATATCCTATCTTCGGGAAAAATAACGATATGAAAAGAATACTTATATTCAGCATAGTATGTCTGACTTCAATTATAGTGTCGCTGGGACAGTCAGTGGAAAGCACCATTCTTCCTCCTACGGGCTACACTCGTGAAGTATGCGATGAACATTCATTTGCCGCCTATCTGCGTCAACTCCCATTATTGCCCAAAGGGAGTAAGGTTTTACTTTACAACGGACAGGAGAAAAGGAATCAGGCAGCCGCATTCGCCGTAGTAGATATGGAAATAGGCAATCGCGATTTACAGCAATGTGCGGATGCAGTCATGCGCTTGCGGGCAGAATACCTATGGGCACAGAAAAGATACGGAGAAATCAAATTTAACTTTACCAATGGCTTTCCGGCAGAATATAAAAAATGGGCGGAAGGAAACCGTATCAAAGTAACTGGAAATAAGGTAGAATGGTATGCTGCAGGAGGCAAAGACTATTCATATAAGACTTTTCGTAAATACTTGAATATGGTATTTATGTATGCCGGCACTGCTTCTCTTTCAAAAGAGCTTCGTACGGTTCCTTATACTTCACTGCAAGCAGGAGATGTGTTTATCAAAGGAGGTTCACCGGGCCATGTCGTGATAGTAGTAGATGTGGCAATTCACCCGAAAACAAAAAAGAAAGTTTTTTTATTGGCGCAAAGTTATATGCCCGCCCAGCAAATACATATCCTCGTCAATCCTGCCAACCGAAATCTGTCACCTTGGTATGAACTGACAGATACAGACAGTGGCAGATTGTATACACCGGAGTGGACATTTGAAAAGAAAGAGCTGAAAAGGTTTTAGAAATTGCTTACCTGGCACCTTTCCTTCCGGGGTCCCCTCCTGTAGGTGGGAGGAGCATAAAGATACCTCTTCTCAACTATTTAGTATAACGGTCAACTCTTGCCGCCAATCAGCACCGTTTTCTGGTTGGAAGGTTTCGAAGCCAAGTTCTTTGCCTATGTGGATATTCGAACTTCCATCGTCAACGAAGAGCGTTTCGGAAGGTATGACATGACTGTCTTTTATCATAAAGTCGAATATTTCGGGAGCCGGTTTGGTATGTCCCAACTGGTAAGATAAATATAGTTTGTCGCAATAATCGTTCAGCGGTTTCCCTTCGGATGAAAACTCCGGACTGCATGCCCATGACATAACAAAAGGATTGGTATTACTCAAGAGATACACATGATATGATTTACGAAGTCCCAATATATAATCGAGCTTTCGCAAGTCCACTTCATTGAAAAAGCCTAACCACGCCTGTTTGGTTTCTTCCATCGTCAGTTCGCGACCGCACAGATCTCCCAATTGCTTCCGAAATTCATCGGCACTCAACTTTCCTTCTTCCAGTTCTTGGAAGATTCCGGTCTGATGGTATTTGTCCAAACGAGTATCGGCATCCGCCAATCCCAGTTTGATAAACGCCTGAACAGCTTTATCGCGATCAATGTCTACAATCACTCCGCCAAAATCAAATACAATGTTTTTAATCATGATATATACAATTTTTATTTGTTACAAAGATACGGCTAATCTTCTTAATAAACAGCCCGTCATCGCTTGATCTTTGTCAAAAAAAACATGAGGGCAATCTGCGATATGCATAATAATAGGAGCATAAATAATATAGTTACACTATCCTGCCGTGATGGTGTAACTATGATCACAGTATAGTGTCACTATGAGAGGAGGATAGTGACACCATTTTTTGTATGGTTTATAGAGGTGTATGTATCATATTATTTTTTATATTTGCAAATCCAATCGTTTGTATACAAAGATAAAAGCAGAGTTATGAATAATCTTCGAATCTTATTATACGTGGTTGTCCTTTCACTGGCTGCATGCCATCCGGAAGGGACTAATGTAAAACAGGGATTAGACAAAGCCGCACAGCTAATGGGGCAGGACCCGGATACAGCATCTATTATTCTCGAAAATATCCAGATCAACCAGATGAACGAAGCACAGCTGGCAGAATATAATCTGTTGTGTACCCAGCTGAATGAAGATAAAAATATCGCCCATACGTCTGATAAGCAAATCCGTCAGGCAGTTTCATACTTTGACCAACACGGCAATGAACTTCAGAAATCAAAGGCTTATTTTTATCTGGCATGCGTAGAGAGTGATCTTGACCAGAAAAAGGAAGCGGAGACCCACTTCAAGGAAGCAATAAAGCTTGCTGCTCTTACAGAGAAGTACGATTATGTAGCCAAGGTGTGCAGACGTTGCAGCCTTTATTATCAGAAATATGGTCATTTCGACGAAGCATTGGAAATGGAAAGAAAAGCCTATGCCAGCCAGCTAATGCTGAACGATCAGACAGGCGATACGAAGATTATTCTTTCTTCTGCATTGGGAGTCTTTGGTGTGATGTCCTTGTTACTCGGGCTGCTCTGGAAGAAGAATAAGTTTGTATATTCTCAACTGACTACTTTTAAAGATGAAATGTTGCGAAAAGAGGCAGAGTCGGATAAACTGATGTTGCAATGTAACTATCTGGAAGAAAAATATCAGTCGCTTCAACAGCATATTTATGAAAGTTCTCCGGTAGTATCGAAAGTCCGGCAAATAAAAGAACGGTCTGTTTCCCCTTCCAAGGTTGTTTCTTTTTCAGAGAAAGACTGGAGTGAATTATTAAGACTACAGGAAGGAGTATATGGACTTGTTTCCAAATTGAAAGAGATAAGTCCTAAACTTACAGAAGAAGATTTGAGAGTATGTGCTTTCCTGCGCGAAGGTATCCAGCCTGCTTGCTTTGCAGATCTAATGAAACTGACTGTAGAAACTCTTACCCGAAGAATATCCAGAATAAAAACGGAGAAACTTATGCTTGTAAGTTCCAAAGAATCACTGGAAGACTACATCAAATCATTGTAGTCCACATTTGTCCGGAATTACCTGACAAAAAGCTTTGTTTTTCAACACCTTATAGAAATGGGATGTCCGTATCCGTCCGGCTAAAAATGCCTGTTTTATATCACTGTTCTATAACTTTGCAAACAAAAAAGTTACAGAACTATGAACTACTTATTATTTAAAAGATGGAATGATTTCAGTGGTTGGCTTGTCTTCCTGATAGCAGCTTTCGTATACGGAATGACAATCGAACCTACTGCCAGTTTTTGGGATTGTCCTGAGTTTATTTCATGCGCCGAAAAGTTACAGGTCGGACATCCGCCTGGTGCACCTTTTTATATGCTGGTAGGTAATCTGTTTACACAGTTTGCCTCCGATCCCTCCCAGGTCTCACGTACAGTCAACTTTCTGAATGCACTGCTAAGTGCAGGATGTATCCTCTTTCTTTTTTGGAGTATCACTCGCCTGGTCAGATCTCTTCTGAAAGAAGAAAAAGAGAATCTGTCAGTAACCGACGTGATTATCATTCTCGGTTCCGGGTTGGTAGGAGCTTTGGCATATACTTTTAGTGATACTTTCTGGTTCAGCGCAGTAGAGGGAGAAGTATATGCTTTCTCTTCTTTTCTTACTGCCTTGGTTTTTTGGATGATTCTGCGCTGGCAGGATGAGTCGGACACCGTTTATGGTGACCGATGGATTATTCTGATTGCCTATATAATCGGACTCTCCATCGGAGTACATCTGCTCAATCTGCTTTGCATTCCAGCGATTGTACTGGTTTTCTATTATCAGAAATATCGAACGATTTCGCTTAAAGGAGCAATTGCGGCGATTGCTTTATCCGGTCTGCTTATTGTATTGATACTTTTTGTCTACATTCCCGGAATGGCGGATATTGGAGGATGGTTCGAACTACTCTTTGTCAATGCCTTGGGATTTCCTTTCCAAACAGGACTGATTGGCTTTCTGGCTATCACATTTTTCCTGCTCATAGCTGGTATCTATCGTTTCAAAAAACGATTAATCAATACAGCTTTATGGTGCATACTTATGCTTACCGTAGGTTATACCACCTATGCAGTGATATTGATTCGTGCCAATGCCAATACACCGCTCAATGAAAATGCTCCGGATAATATTTTCGCACTCAAAAGCTATTTGAACCGGGAGCAATACGAAAGCGCCCCTTTACTTTATGGCAAAACGTATGCCTCCGAACCGGAGTATGTGCCCGAAGGAGATTATTACAAGGTAAAAATGAAAACGGGTGGTGCTGTCTACAGACCGAATAGGGAAGAAGGGAAATATAAAGTGATTCGAAATAAAGAGGAAGTATGCTATACTCAAAATATGCTGTTTTCACGAATGTGGAATGATCGCATGGCTTCCTCCTACAAAAGCTGGTCGGAAGGAACGGACGGAGCTCCCACGCAAAAAGAGAATCTTACCTACTTCTTCGCTTATCAGCTCAATTATATGTATTGGCGCTATTTTCTCTGGAATTTTGTCGGGCGTCAAAATGATATCCAGGGACATGGCGAACCGGAGCATGGAAACTGGATCACGGGTATTCCTCTGTTAGATAATCTAAGGCTTGGTGATCAGGAACTTTTACCCGAATCTCTGCGTCAGAATAAAGGGCATAACGTATTTTACGCTTTGCCGCTATTATTGGGATTAATCGGGATTTACTGGCAATGGATGCGGGGAAAGAAGGGGATGCAACAGTTTAGCGTCGTGTTTTTCCTTTTCTTCATGACAGGTCTGGCTATTGTGCTATATTTGAACCAGACTCCCGGTCAGCCCCGTGAACGGGATTATGCATACGCAGGTTCATTCTATGCTTTTGCTATTTGGATAGGAATGGGAGCTGCCGGATTGTGTGACGCACTTCGAAAAAAGAAGTCGTCAGTACTTCAAGTCGGCCTGTTAATGTTTCTCTGCCTGCTGATTCCGGTTCAGATGGCTAGTCAGACGTGGGATGATCATGACCGGAGCAATCGTTTCACCTGCCGTGATTTTGGAGCCAATTATCTGATGACACTCCCCGACAAAGGAAATCCTATCATTTTCAGTAACGGAGATAATGATACTTTTCCCTTGTGGTATAATCAGGACACGGAAGGAGTACGCAGAGATGCCCGCATCTGCAATTTGAGTTATGCGCAAACAGATTGGTATATTTATCAGCAGCAATGCCCGTTGTATGATGCACCCGGATTACCCATTACCTGGAGTAAAGATCAATATCAGGAAGGAAAAAACGAATACGTAGCCATCCGACCGGAACTGAAAAAACAGATAGAAGAGCTTTATCAGAAACATCCGGAAGAAGCCCGTGATAGTTTCGGCAATGATCCGTTTGAGGTAAAAAACATCTTGAAGTACTGGGCATTATCGGAGAAACAGGACTTCCACGTAATCCCTACCGATACGATCAGTATCAGCATTGATAAAGATGCAGTGCTTCGATCAGGCATAATGCTTCCCGACTCCATCCGTCATCTGAAAGGTAAAGAACTAAAAAATGCGATACCGGATAAGATCTATATTTCTCTGAAAGATATGCGTATTCTAACCAAGGTAGATATGCTGATGCTGGAAATGCTTGCCAACTGCAATTGGGAACGCCCATTGTACATGGCAATATCCGTCGGTGAGGTCAGCAAGCTGAAGTTTGATCATTATTTCGTTCAGGAAGGATTAGCTTTCCGTTTCACGCCTTTTGATTATAAAAAATGGGGAAATGTCAAAGGAGATAATAACTATGCGATAGATGTAGAGAGATTGTATGAAAATGTAATGAACAGATATAAGTATGGCGGACTGGACACTCCCGGACTCTATCTGGATGAAACCACCCTGCGAACCTGCTATTATCATCGAAGGCTTTTCGCCCAACTGGCAAAGGAACTGATCAGGCAGGGCGACAATACCCGAGCAAGGAAAGTACTTGCCTATGCAGAACAAGCTGTTCCGGCGTACAATGTCCCCGAGATCTATGAAAGCGGGTCATTCGACATAGCCAAAGCCTATGCTGCCCTAGGAGAAAAGACGAAAGCAATGCCTCTGTTAAAGAACCTGACAGCCGAATCGGAAGATTACATCAACTGGGCATTCTCATTAGGAGACAACAGGATCAATATGGTTCAGAGAGATTGCCTGTATAAGTTCTGGCAATGGAATCAGTATAATGAACTTGTAAAAGAGATTGATGAAGAGGAATACAGGCTAAGTAATCAGCGCTTTGAGGAGAAATATGCTTTATTCTCTCAAATCGTGGGACTTAGAAACTAAAATCCGGAAATATAAACTTGAAAACAATAAAACTATCAGAAGTATGAGAAATGCATTGAGTAAAATAAATTATATTATTCTATCGATTGGTTCGATATTGATTATCACAGGATATGTATTAATGAGCGGCGAGGGGAGTACCCCTGCCGCATATAATCCTGATATCTTCAGCAGACTTCGTATATGTTTTGCACCCATTATTTGTTTACTCGGTTATTTGCTGAATGTGGTTGGCATTATTTATATTACAAAAAAGAATAATTAGCAGGGATACATCTTAAATATTTTCAAAAGAATGCGTTTTTAAGCCAAATAATTACTTCTTTTGTCCTCACTAATAAAAATGAAAGTCGGACAACATGAGTAATAACATTGACATAAAAACGCTTGAAGCCTTCCAGGATGGAAATCACAAGGCTTTTGAAACAGTTTTTATAGCCTATTACAATAAAACAAAGGCTTTCATCGACGGATATATAAAATCGGAATCGGATGCCGAAGAATTGACAGAAGACCTTTTTGTCAACCTTTGGATCAATCATGATTCAATTGATGCATCCAAGTCTTTTAGTTCTTATCTGCATACAATTGCCCGTAATTCGGCCATAAATTTCTTGAAACATAAGTATGTACATGACACTTATCTAAATAGTAGTCAGGAGATCGAATATAGTTCTACCTCCGAAGAAGATCTTATTGCTAAAGAGTTAGGCTTATTAATAGATGACATTGTCGGAAAAATGTCGGAACAGCGGAAAATGATCTATACATTAAGCCGTCAGGAAGGGTTGAGCAATGCTGAGATAGCAATACAGCTCAACACCACTAAAAGAAATGTCGAAAGTCAGTTAAGCCTCGCATTAAAGGAGATACGGAAAGCTATCTCGTGCTTTTTATTATCTTTTTTATAAAAACATCCACTTTTTCATTGAGCTTTTTGTCATCAGACTGTATATATAGTAAATACAGCAAAAATGGAAAAGAGTAATATTATCACCAGAATCATCAAAAAGTTCCTTTCCGGACGTTTTTCTGTTGAAACGGAGGAAAAGGTACAGCGATGGATTATGAAGGAAGAAAACGCGGAGGAGAAAGAAAAAGCCTCATTAGAGTATTGGAACGAACTGGATACGGAAGCCGATTCAAAAACATACAGTGCTTTAGAGCGGGTCAATTTAAGAACCGGATACAACAAAGAACATCTTGAAAATATTGTTTTATATCATAAGTTTGTCCGCATTGTAGCCGTCGTTATTCCCATATGCTTATTGGCAGGAGGATTGCTTTATTATATCCCTTCCGAAAACGAGCAGATAGAAATATCCACAGCCTATGGCGAACAAAAGCGCTTGGTTCTGCCGGATAGTTCCGAAGTATGGCTGAACGCTGGAAGTACAATTACCTATCCGAAAACTTTTACCAAAGAGAATCGTGTCGTAACCCTTGATGGTGAAGCCTATTTCTCAGTCAGAAAAGATGATGCAAAACCTTTCATAGTAGAAACATCGCAACTATCCGTCAAGGTACTTGGAACGAAGTTCAATGTAAAGGCATATGCTAATGATGCGAATATTACCACAACGTTGACTAGTGGAAAAGTGGAAGTGAGTACGCAATCCCGTCCTCCTCAAACTCTCAAGCCCAACGAACAACTCACCTATGATAAATCGACATCAGATATTGAGATATCGACAGTAGACACTGTTGACACGAACAGTTGGGTAAAAGGGAAAATAATCTTCACCAATGCTACTGCCGAAGAAATATTCAGAACGCTGGAACGACGTTATGATACTGTTATCGATCATTCTACCGATTTTTCTGCCTCTAGACGGTACACTGTCAAATTCCTGAAAGATGAGAATCTGGATGAAATGCTGAATATATTAGGAGATATAATCGGCTTTAGCTATCGGCAGAGTGGAAACAAAATAATAATAACCAAATAAAAAAAATAGCCTATGAACAAAAAGAACCGGGAAGCAGCTTGAGACCCTCTTCCCAGTTCTGAAATGTCTATCCTCATTTAAACCGCGAAGTAAAAACGAAGTATCAACGTACAAATATAAAATAATGAATCGAATTAATGCGAATAAAAAACCAGATAAGATGATCATTCTTTTGTTTTTTTCTATTCTGTCATTGACGGCAATTTCCCAAAATGCAGAAAAGAAAATTACAATTCAAAATAAAAATATCTCTTTAAAAGAAGCCTTTGAGCAAATAGAACTACAAACAGACTATAGCATAGCTTACGAACAGTCAAACCTGAACCTGAAAAAGAGGCAAGCATTGTCGCTAAAGTCCGCAAGCATTGAGAAGGCACTAACACAAATATTGAAAGGTACCGGATACATATACAAAATAAAGGGATATCATATTATTATCTCTCTGCCGACACCAAAAACAGAAACAATCGGCGAAAAGACACAAAAACTAACGCAAACCATAAGAGGAATTGTAGTCGATTCCAAAACTAATGCTCCAATAGAGTATGCCTCTGTCTATGTCTTAGAGGAACCTTCCTTGAATAGCTCCACAGATAGTCTGGGAAACTTCAGAATCAGCAATGTTCCTATTGGACGCTACAATATTCAAGCGTCTTTTACGGGATATCACATAAGCATAATCAGTGAGGTATCCGTAACTTCATCCAAAGAAGTATATGTAGAAATTCCGATGGACGAGAATATCCAATATCTGGCAGAAGTCCTCGTGAAGCCGGAAATAAAGAAAAACCGGACGATCAATCCTATGGCTATCACAGGCGGCCGTATGATCAGCATGGAAGAAGCCGGCAGATTTGCCAACGGCTTCGATGACCCTGCACGATTAAGTGCCGCTTTCGCAGGAGTAGCGGGAGACATCGGCACCAATGCCGTAGCCATTCGCGGAAACTCCCCGCAATTCACGCAATGGAGGCTGGAAGGAATTGAGATACCCAATCCGACTCATTTTGCCGATTTGTCGGGATTGGGCGGAGGTTTCCTGTCAGCTCTGAGTACACAGGTGATCGGAAATTCGGATTTTTACAACGGAGCTTTTCCCGCAGAATATAACAATGTATTATCGGGTGTTTTCGATATGCACCTGCGCAATGGAAATAATCAAAAGTACGAACACGCTTTTCAAGTCGGACTAATGGGTATCGATCTGTCATCAGAGGGACCAATCAGTAAAAAGCGAGGAAGTTCTTATCTCGTTAACTATCGTTTTTCGACTACATCACTGGCTACCGGCAATGACCTGAATCTTAAATATCAGGATTTAGCATTCAAGCTAAACTTTCCGACCTCCAAAGCCGGCACCTTTTCTATTTGGGGATTAGGATTGATTGACAGAAACAAAGCTCCAATAGAAGAGCGTTCCAAATGGGAAACTCTGGGAGACCGACAAGCAGGAGAAAACAGACTAGAAAAAATGGTGGGAGGACTTGCACACAAGTATGTGATGAATGAAAACACGTATATCCGCTCTTCCCTGTCTGCTACTTATTCCAAAGATCATACAGTGGTAGATCAACAAGCAGATGACAAACTAATCAGAGTAGGAGATATCCGGAACAGCAGGTGGGACTTCGTTTTTAATTCTTATCTGAATACGAAGTTCAGTCCGAGACATACTAACAGAACGGGGGTTACGATTACAAACCTTCACTATGATCTTGATTATCAGGTCAGCCGTTATTTCGGATTAAACAGACCTATGGAACAGATTTCAAAAGGTGATGGTGAAAGCACAGTCTTTTCGGCCTATAGCAGTTCGGTTATCAATCTGAATAATAACTGGGACACTAGCTTAGGAGTAACAGCCCAATATTTTACTTTGAACAATAACTTATCCATCGAACCGCGGGTTGCCCTAAAATGGAAAATAAATCCGAAACATTCTTTGGCGTTGGCCTATGGATTACATAGTCGCAGGGAAAAGCTGGATTATTATTTTGTAGAAAAGGTCGTCAACGGCAAGAACCAGTCAAATCGATATCTGGATTTTTCCCGGGCACATCATGTCGGGATGACATACGACTGGAATATCAATCAAAACCTGCATTTAAAGATAGAGCCTTATTTCCAATATTTATTTCGTATACCGGTTGAAAAGAACTCCTCCTTCTCGGTCATTAACCATGAGGAATTTTATTTGGACAGAATCTTGACCAACACCGGTCAAGGCAGAAATTATGGAATAGACATCACGCTGGAACAATATATGAAAAATGGCTTCTACTATATGATTACAGGTTCTTTGTTTAAATCGAAATATAGGGGAGGAGATAACGTTTGGCGTAATACAAGACTGGATAAGAACTATCTGCTGAACTTACTTGCCGGAAAAGAATGGATGGTCGGCAAACTTAAACAAAACGTACTGAGTCTCAACGGACGTTTATTCTTTCAGGGAGGGGAACGCTACACCCCCGTAAACGAAGAAAGAAGTCAGACAGAGCATGACATCTTTTTTGATGAAACGAAAGCATACAGCAAAAGATTCAATCCTTCCCTTCCATAAACGGTGATGTTTCTGTCAGTTTCCGGATAAATAAGAAAAGAGTATCTCATGAGTTCTCATTGAAGATTCTGAATGTAGGTATGCGCACCGGAATGCACTTTTACCAATACAATGAAAAGACCTTTGAAATTGAAGAAAAAGAAGGAACAGGGTTAATTCCCAATATAAGTTATAAGATTTATTTCTAGACAAACTAAAATCCTAAATGTCTTAAAGTAATCATTATGCTCTGTCATTCAGACCTCCCGTTACCAAGGGAAATGTTCTGAATGACAGAAACTCTTATGTACAATGACTTTCGGTAATTATGATATAACAATCCAGAATTAAAAAAAATCCTAATCAGTAATATTGGTATAACTTTCTGTAATTTATATACTGCAAAAATCAATCACTCTGCTTAAATTTGCATCGGTTAAAAAGCATAAGATTCGATTCTGATGGAATTGAAAATAATTAAGATATAACTACTATAAATTGAAAATCTAATAAATTTATGTTGCGTACTATCAGACTTACAGCCGCAATCGTGTGTTTCACACTTATTACCCTGCTGTTCCTTGATTTCACAGGGACATTGCACACATGGTTCGGATGGCTGGCGAAAATTCAGTTCCTGCCGGCAGTATTAGCCTTGAACATAGGTGTCGTGCTATTCCTTATTGTGCTCACATTACTATTCGGGCGTATTTATTGTTCGGTCATTTGCCCGTTAGGAGTATTTCAGGATGCTGTTTCATGGTTCTCCGGCAAACAGAAAAAGAACCGCTTCCGTTATTCTCCGGCTTTAAAATGGCTGAGATATGGTGTATTGGCTGTATTCATCCTTGCCTTGGTTGCCGGACTGAATGCTTTTGTCGTTCTACTGGCACCTTACAGTGCATACGGCCGGATGGTTTCCAGTCTGCTGGCTCCGGTATGGCAATGGGGAAATAATCTCTTGGCATATTTTGCCGAACGGGCAGAAAGCTATGCTTTCTATGAAGTGGATGTCTGGATGAAAAGTCTTTCAACACTGATCATTGCTGTGATTACCCTTATTGTGCTTTTTGTTTTGGCATGGCGTAACGGACGTACTTATTGCAATACCATTTGTCCTGTCGGCACCGTATTGGGATTCATATCACGATACTCCATCTTCAAGCCTGTGATCGATACTTCCAAATGTAATAGCTGCGGATTGTGCGCACGTAATTGTAAGGCATCCTGTATTAATGCCAAAGCCCATGAAATTGATTATAGCCGTTGTGTCGCTTGTATGGATTGCCTGGGAAAATGTAAGCAAGGAGCTATTAAATATACCAGACGTATTCAAAAGAAAGAAGGGGTTAATACGGAAGCGGTTAAAATAAAATCCGTGACCTCGGAACAGATTGACAATGCCCGTCGTAGTTTTCTTTCGGCATCGACTATTTTCGCTACTTCTACCATACTGAAAGCACAGGAGAAAAAGGTAGACGGAGGATTGGCAGCCATTGAAGACAAGAAGATTCCCAACCGGGAGAATCCGATTTATCCTCCCGGATCATTAAATGCACGCAACTTTGCCCAACATTGTACTGCCTGTCAGCTATGTGTCTCTGTTTGTCCTACTCAGGTATTACGTCCATCCGGTAATCTGGCAACTCTCATGCAGCCGGAAATGTCCTACGAGCGTGGTTATTGCCGTCCGGAGTGTGCCAAATGTGCGGAAGTATGCCCTACAGATGCCATTCATCTGACCAGCCTGGCAGAGAAATCCGCTATCCAAATCGGGCATGCTGTATGGATCAAGGAGAACTGCGTACCGCTGACTGATGGAATGGAATGCGGCAACTGTGCCCGCCATTGTCCGGCAGCCGCTATTCAGATGGTAGCTTCCGATCCCGAAATAGCGGACTCACCGAAGATTCCGGCAATCAATGTCGAACGGTGTATTGGTTGTGGTGCTTGCGAGAATCTTTGTCCATCCCGTCCTTTCAGTGCCATTTACGTGACCGGACATCAGATGCACAGAATTGTATGATTTAAATCAGAACAAGATTATGGAAGAAAAAAATAAGAAAGACATAAACAGAAGAGATTTTATCAAAATCGTAGGTATCAGTGCGGCTACATCGACAGCGATACTATACGGATGCTCGTCAAAAGGCACTTCTTCATCAAGCAGTGCATCGGCAGAAGGGGAAATTCCTACCGATAAAATGACTTACCGCACGTCTCCAACAACAGGCGACCGCGTGTCACTTTTAGGATACGGCTGTATGCGCTGGCCTCTCAAACCGGCTCCCGACGGTAAGGGTGAAGTGATCGATCAGGATGCAGTGAACGGATTAATCGATTACGCCATCGCTCATGGAGTAAACTATTTCGATACATCTCCGGCCTACGTGCAAGGTTTTTCTGAGAAATCCACAGGAATTGCGCTAAGCCGTTATCCACGTGATAAATACTTCATTGCTACCAAACTATCCAACTTCTCTCCGGATACATGGTCACGCGAAGCTTCCCTCAAAATGTATCATAAATCTTTTGCAGACCTTCAGGTGGACTATATCGATTATATGCTGCTTCATGGCATCGGTATGGGTGGAATGGACGCCCTTAAAGGACGATATCTGGATAATGGAATGCTTGACTTTTTGATAAAAGAACGTGAAGCAGGTCGCATCCGCAATCTCGGATTCTCCTATCATGGCGACATCGAAGTATATGATTATCTGCTTTCCCGACACGATGAGATAAAGTGGGATTTCGTACAAATACAGCTTAACTATGTGGACTGGAAGCATGCGAAAGAGACAAATGCCCGGAATACCGATGCCGAATATCTGTATGGTGAGCTACATAAAAGGGGGATTCCATCCATTATCATGGAACCGCTTTTGGGAGGTCGCTTGTCTAAACTGAATGACAATCTGGTGGCACGCCTCAAACAACGCCGTCCGGAAAGCAGCGTAGCTTCATGGGCTTTCCGCTTTGCCGGAACGTTCCCCGATATATTGACTGTATTAAGCGGTATGACATATATGGAACATTTGCAGGATAACCTGCGTACTTATTCTCCATTGGAACCGCTGACTGACGAAGAGATGGATTTTCTGGAAGACACGGCACAGTTAATGCTGAAGTATCCTACCATCCCTTGCAATGACTGCAAATATTGTATGCCATGTCCGTATGGTCTGGATATTCCGGCTGTCTTATTACATTATAACCGTTGTGTCAATGAAGGCAATGTTCCTAAAAACGGACAGGATGAGAATTATCTCAAAGCCCGCCGGGCATTTCTTGTAGGATATGACCGCAGTGTACCTAAACTCCGTCAGGCTAGTCATTGCATCGGATGTAATCAATGCGTACCTCACTGTCCTCAAAACATAGATATACCCAAAGAACTGCACCGGATTGACCAATTTGTAGAACAACTGAAACAAGGAACCTTATAATGGAAGAATTAATCAACTTATTACACTCGGGAGGATATTCCTGTGTGATTGCCAATGGAGACAACATACGTACCTTTACCCAACGTGGCGTAGCGGATTTATATGATTTGCTGACACAGGAACCGGATTTCCTGAAAGGAGCTTCGATAGCCGACAAAGTAGTAGGGAAGGGGGCTGCCGCCCTCATGATTTTGGGAGGTATCCGGGAACTTCATACAGACATCATCAGTTCGAAAGCGTTGGATTTATTACGAAGCTCGGATATAAAAGTCCATTTCGTACAAGAAGTACCTTTTATATGGAATCGTGATCACACAGGCTGGTGTCCGGTAGAAACGATGTGTAGCGAAGAAGAATCGGCAGAAGCCATATTGCCGCTGATTCGTGATTTCCTCGAAAAAATAAGAAGTGGTAAAAAGTTGCAGGAGAAATAAAAGCGCGAAACAGAATATGAAAACAAATACAGTTTGTTTGTTTTTGTTCGGCAGCCTGCTTTCCATTTCAGGAATGGCACAACCCGGAAAAGACAGCACACAAGTCAAAAGAAACTATACTATCGACGAAGTCGTAGTTACCGGAACACGGAACGAGACGGATATTCGTCACCTTCCCATGACTATTTCAGTAGTAGGAAGGCAACAAATAGAGAAAAGATATGAACCTTCACTTTTGCCGCTATTGACGGAACAGGTTCCCGGATTCTTTACTACCAGCCGTGGTATTATGGGATATGGTGTGTCCACAGGTGCGGCAGGTGGCATGAGTCTGCGTGGTATCGGAGGCAGTCCGACGGCAGGTTTATTGGTTTTGATCGATGGACATCCGCAATATATGGGATTGATGGGACATCCGATTGCGGATGCATATCAGTCTATGTTGACAGAGAAAGTGGAAGTCTTGCGCGGCCCTGCCTCTGTACTCTATGGCTCGAATGCAATGGGCGGAGTAATCAATATAGTCACCCGCAAACAGCAGGATGAGGGAGTAAGAACGAATATGCAGGTAGGGTATGGCTCATACAACACTTTGCAGACGGAATTTTCCAACCGTGTAAAGAAAGGACGTTTCAGCAGTATCGTTACCGGTTCTTACAATCGTACGGACGGACATCGTCCCGATATGGAGTTCAAACAATATGGAGGATACGCGAAGTTAGGATATGATTTCAGCTCTTCCTGGAAACTCTGGGGAGATGTAAATGTAACCCATTTCAATGCTTCCAATCCGGGAACGATACAAGTTCCACTTATCGACAATGATTCGCGTATTACACGTGGTATGACCTCGCTTGCCTTGGAAAACCATTATGAGAAGACATCAGGAGCTTTGAGCCTTTTCTATAATTGGGGACGGCATAAAATCAATGACGGATATAAAACAGGAGAACAACCACAAACATCACACTTTAATTCTAAAGACAAGATGCTCGGCATTTCCTGGTATCAGAGTGCTACGTTCTTCACAGGCAATCGTCTGACGGTAGGATTTGACTATCAGCACTTCGGAGGGGAATCATGGAACAAAGTCTTGGCTACCGGAGAGCGGAAACCGGGAGTAGACAAGCAAATGGATGAATTTGCAGGATATGTCGATTTCCGTCAGGATATAAATAGCTGGTTGTCATTGGATGCGGGTGTTCGTGTAGATCATCACTCTCATGTAGGTACTGAATGGATTCCACAAGGAGGACTGGCTTTTCATCTTCCCAAAAGTGCAGAACTTAAAGCGATGGTGAGCAAAGGATATCGCAACCCTACCATCCGGGAAATGTATATGTTTGCTCCTGCCAATCCGGAACTGAATCCGGAAAAACTGGTCAGTTATGAACTTTCCTATTCCCAACGGTTATTGGAAGATGCCTTATATTACGGACTTAACCTGTATTATATTAATGGTGACAATGTAATTATGAGCAACGGTTTGACGCCTCCGCTGAACGTCAATTCCGGAGAAATAGAAAACTGGGGAATTGAAGCGAATATCGGTTATCGGTTTAATTCTCATTGGAATGTGAATGCCAACTATAGCTGGTTGCACATGGAGAATCCGGTTCTCGCCGCTCCTGAACACAAATTGTATGTCGGAGCAGACTATACCGCAGGTCGCTGGACTGTATCGACAGGAATGCAATATATTAAGGGACTTTACACTTCTGTAATCGTTAATAATAAAGGCACCGAGCAACAGGATAGTTTTGTTTTATGGAATCTGCGAGGAAGTTATCGTGTTTGTAATTTTGCCAACATCTTTGTGAAAGGTGAAAACCTGTTGGCACAACGTTACGAAATAAATGCAGGGTATCCCATGCCCAAGGCAACATTCATGGGTGGTATTAATTTGAATTTCTAAAAGAATAAAGATATGGAAACAACAGTAAAACTCTATTCACTGAATTACAGTAATGTGAAGACCTATTTGGCAGCCTCGTTATTCATCGTTGGCAATATCCTTTTTCCCAGGCTCTTTCATCTCATTCCACTAGGTGGATTAACCTGGCTGCCTATTTATTTCTTCACTCTGATCGGTGCTTACAAATATGGCTGGAAGGTCGGTTTGCTAACTGCTATCTTGTCTCCAGTCATAAACTCTCTGCTCTTTGGTATGCCAGTGCCCGCAGTATTGCCTGCCATCCTATTGAAATCCGTATTATTAGCTATCGCCGCCGGATGGGCTGCGCAACGCTTCGGACGCATTTCTATCCCTGTATTAGCAGGAGTAGTCTTGTTTTATCAGATCATCGGAACATTGGGAGAGTGGATGTATATAGGAAATTTCTACAATGCTGTTCAGGACTTCCGCATCGGTATTCCCGGAATGTGCCTGCAAGTATTAGGAGGTTATTTGTTTATTAAATACTTGATACGCAAGTAATGTCTCTAATTAAAAAATAATAAGCTGCTTTTTCTGCAAAGAAAAAGCAGCTTATTATTTTATTCATCTGAATCATCTTCTATAATACCGGAAGAAGAAATACTATATTTCTTAGCATATTGACTCGGACTCATCTTATATTCTTTCTTGAATACTTCCCGGAAATATTTGGATTCTGAAAATCCACACATCTCCGAGATTTCAGTAATATTATACTCACCTTCTTTTAATAGTTGCGTAGCACGTTTCAGCCGGGTTGTTTTTATCAATTCCTGAGGAGATAGTCCTGTTATTGCTTTCAGTTTATAATAGAAACGTGTACGGCTCATATTATGCAAATCGTTGAGAACCTCAACAGAAAAGGCAGGATTATTGATGTTGTCTTCTATCGTTTTTTTCACAGCCGATAAAAATTGCCAGTCAAGGCTATTAGTACATTTCGCTAAAGGAGTCTTAACCTCTATATCTATTTCCAAATTCGCATATTTGCTGCGCAATAATGCCCGATTCGCCAATAAATTGGCAATACTGGCTTTCAGGATTCTTATGCTGAACGGTTTTACAATATATTCATCAGCACCAATATCCAAACCATCGAGAATATTCTGTTCTTCACCCAAAGCAGTAAGTAACAAGACAGGAATATGTGATGTTTCAATATCATTCTTAATAGTGGAACACAGTTCGTCACCCCGCATTTCCGGCATCATAATATCGGATAGAATAAGCTCCGGCCAGAATTCTTTTACAATGATCAATGCTTCCTTACCATTACCGCAAGCCTGTACATTATACATCGGTGATAATGAATTGACCAGATAAGCACGTAGTTCATCATTATCCTCGACAATAAGAATACGTTGCAGATTCTCATCGTTTGTCTTTTCCGCCGCTTCGGATATAACCGGAGCATCCAGTACAGCTTCCTGTCTGCCGGTTTTTTCCGGATCTATCAGGTTCGAGTGACGGAAATGCTTATTACCCTTCGGGAAAACAACAGTGATAGTAGTGCCTTGTTGCTCAACACTCTCTATATTTATCTTACCACTATGAAGGTGCACCAATTTATCAACCAGCTTTAATCCGATTCCACTACCAGTTATTTTTGCATTAATGCCATTTGTACCCCGAAAGTGCATCTTAAGCAGTTTATTCTGTTCGTTTGCCGGAATGCCTATTCCCGTATCTTTGACTTCCAGCTTCCATGAGTCTTTAGTCTCAGAAATAGATACGCTGACTATCCCATTTTCTGGAGTATATTTTAACGCATTGGAAATCAGATTTTTTAAGATAGAATCCATCTTATCTTTATCAAACCATACATTCAGATAATTAAAATCACTCTTATAAGTAAAATCAATATGCTTGATATTGGCATACGAACGAAAACTATTACATATCTCATTCATATACGTGTTCAGTTCATATTCTGAGATACGCAATTCGGAAGAATAAACATCGGCCCGTTCAAAGTTGATTAAATTAGTGCTCAACCGTAAAAGGGCATTCACATTTCTCAATGCCGTATTAATACGCTGCGAACCGATCTCTGTCAGTGTTTCTTCCTCAACAAACTCTTCCAAAGGAGCCTTTATCAGCGTAAGCGGAGTGCGGATGTCATGAGCTGTATTAATAAAGAAATGTGTTTTCTCATCCGATATCTTTTTCTGCTTTTTCAGAATCATTATCCGGAAAGCAATGCTGAAAACAAAGACGATCAGAAGCATATATATGAATATAGCCCAGCCATTTAGCCATACAGGTTGCGATATGATAATTCCAACTTGCCGTTCTTCGAAAACGATACTAGGTTCTTCCTTCGATATGGCACGTACATAAAGTTTATATTTGCCGGGACTTAAATTGGTAAAACGAATTAAACTATTGCCACTCAGTTGTACCCATTCATTATAAGAAGAGCCTTCCAACCTCCAATAATAAACTGAATGAGAAGGAAAATCATAGTTGATGGAAGAAACACGAAATGAAAAAGTATTCTCACCATATTTAAGTCTCAACACATCAGTCTTATCAATGTCTTTCTCTAAAGGAGAATCTTTTTCTCCCGGATAAATCGGTTGATAGGAAATATGAAAATCGCTGAATATCATTTTCGAATATTCATAATCCGGCAACTTTATACCTGCCGGAAATTCAACTGCCCCATCAACACTGCCAAAAACAAAATTATTATTCTTACGTAACGCACCGGAAGTTGCATTAAAACAAGCAGACATCATTCCCTGTTCGCGACTCCAGTTATGAAATGATCTCTTTTCTATAGAAAAGCTGGTAATTCCATTTTCCGTACTCATCATTATCTGTCCGTTCATTTCCGGAAGAATCGTATAAATACTGTTAGATACAAGTGCCGAATTATCAGCGTAATAGTGTTCAAAACTCATGTTTCCAGGATCATATATAAGTACTCCCGAGCCGTTTGTACCGATATACAGTAATCCGTCATTGGCCTGATAAAGAGTATTGATATATGTTGACTCCACAGGCATTAATATATACTGATATTCACCGGAATTCCGGTTAAGCAGAAAAAGTCCAGTAGCTGTCCCCACCCACATGAAATTAGTATCTTTTTCCTCAATCGCCGTAACAGTATTGACTCCGGGATACAACCGGACAGTATTTTTTCTAGGATCAATACATTTTAGATTGTAATACCCTCCCGACCATATATATCCTTTTGAATCTTTAATCATATCCCTGATATACTTATCCGGACGTATGTTGACAGAGCTAAGAAGAAAAGGCGAAAAGTACTCTACAGACAATGTTTTCTTGTTAATCTTATAAATACCCGACGTATATCCTCCTGCCCAGATAACACCCGGAGAAACTTCGCATAAAGTAATGAAAATATGGTTCTTATCTTTCAGCTGCTTATCATAAGAACTCAGAAAAGAATGCCATTGACCGGTTTTTGAATCCTGGAAACTTATCCCATTACTGGTTCCAAACCATAAATCTCCTTCACTATCTTCAATAACCGCATGTACCTGATCATTGACGATAGACTGCTTATTACCGATAGAATGCTTTATCCAACGATAATTCTTATAACGGAAATCGACTACTGTGATTCCTGCCGGGTAATTAGCAAGCCAGATTCTTTTTTCTTCATCAATATAAATATCGGTAATATTATTTCCATTCATCTCATTATAACTTTCGTAGTTTGCCACAATGAACGGAGAGGTATTACAAGTATTTACATCAATTTTGTGTACTCCCATTCCTTCCGTAGCAACCAGTAGTTCCTTTTGATTCAACGGTCTGATATGAGTAATACTCACATCACCCAACTTCGTATCTGATTTGATAATTTGATGAGCAGACATATCATAGGCAAAAGTACCATCACTAAAAGTTCCTACAAAAAGTCTGTGAAGCTGAGGATGGAAATAGAGACTGTTAATTTGCGTATAGACATGATCAAGCATATCTAAAGGAATGACTTTCAAAGCTTCGTTTTCAAACTGAGTATACCGGACCCCCATTTCTGTTGCTATAAAGAAATGAGTGTCATCAGCCTGTTCTACTACCGTAATATTATCTTCCAACAAATTAGGAAGCCGCATAACCTGAGTAGTCTTAGTATTATACAACAAAATAGAATCTTTGCCGCATAACCATAAATTGTTGTTACGGTCCAAATAACCGTAACTGATGGCATCAGTGACTTTCGGTGACTTATAGACCATTGTAAAACGATCATACTTTTCTTCATACTGGAAAATACGTCCTTTTTTTCCAATGACCCATATCCCGCCTTCTTTATCAGCATATAGCCATCCGAGATGTATTTCGGAACTCAATTGTTTGTTTTCTTCGATAAGTTTATAGTGCTTTATATCCTTACCGTTATATCGGTCCATACCCTCATTAGTAAGAAACCACATATATCCTTGGTGATCCTTCTGAATATTGTATATTCTCCGATTGCTCAAACCATCCTCTACTCCAATATGTTTGTATGTTTGTCCATATGCCATTAACGGCAGTAATAATAAAAATAGTATAATATTCCTCATATAAATAGTTGTATTTAAAGTAGTACTATGGTCTATCTCCAAATAATAGTTAACAAAATAAATAAAAAAGGACGAGATAATCAAGTAAAATGTTCAACAAAACTTTTTTATTTCCATAGTTAATTATTCGTTGGTTGAAATATTATACTTTTGAGCGATATCAGTTTAAAATATGCAACTAAAATACTACTTTCAGCTGAGTTTCTTTTTATATACCCATGCACTTAATATAAAATAGATAACTGCCTGAATCCATAAAGTAATATATTCGGGTCGGATATCAGCCATACTTGCTCCCATTGAGTTCAACTTCACAAAGGCGAGTGTAGCAGGTGCTGCCGGAAAAATATAATGAGCAGCTTTCCAATACCAAGGCATCAGCTCCATCGGATAGGAAACACCGGAAAGAAAAATCAGTCCTACCGAGAAAAAGGCAATCATAAGCAATGGTGCTTCCGAATCAGTGAAATATCGGGAGGCTGCCAGCCCCAGAAAAGATGTCGCCAGCAAGTAGGGGATCATCATCAATACAATATACAATCCGTTTCCAATATTGGGAATACTAAAGAAATGAGGAAGCAACCCTAATAGAAAGAATGAAAAAACAGCATACAAACTACAGTAAACAAACGTTTTCCCTGATACAATACGTATAGCGACTGCCCAGCTTTTTCCGAAGGGAGTATAAGCAAGGATGCCTTTTGTCATATGCTCTTCTCCGGTCACCATACCAATGACCATCAGTAATGTCTGAAAAATGATAATGACCATAACGGCCGGAATCAGATAAGATCCATATCCTTCCGTATAGTTATAGAGTGCGGTTCCCGCTATATTTACAGGCTGTGCCATAGCTACCGCCAATAATCCCTGGGGAGGCAGAAAGACTGCTCCATCCGGACGATATTTGTCATTGATAGCCAGCATCACACGTGAAGAAGCTCCTTGTAAGGCTTCAAAATAGAGAAAAGCATCGGTAGTGGCATACAGAGAAAACACGGCTTCATCTCCACGAAATACCCGTTCCTCAAAATCATGAGGGAGATATAAAATACCTTGTACTTTTCCAGCTTTCATCCATTCCTTAGCTTCGTGATAATCCATAGCCTGATCATAAATTTCCGCTTGAGGCGTAGCATCCAGCCAGCGGATGAAGTTACGGCTCAACTCGCTATGTGAATTATCGACTACGGCAACCGGGACATCCGTCACAATATTGGGGGCATACATATAATTATAGAGCAATCCGTACACGAAGATTCCACCCATCAATACCAGTAATACAGCATAGCTGGTACTGATAGCCAGATATTCACGTCGGATGATGAACGATAACTGTTGTAACTTATTTAATTTTTTCATATTTATGACTTTCTATGGCACGTTTCAGATGAGGAAGTAACACTAAAGCCAGCAGCGGAAAGATACATAGTATCACAGCCGATGGCCAAAGGTGAATAAAACCACTCCCCCCGTAGAGCATATTTTGCATCATTTCCGTGAAATGCCGGACAGGGAAAAGATAGGAAGCATCTCGTACCAAAGGATACATATTGGGCACCGGAAAAGTGACACCGGACAAAGTAGCTCCCAAAGAGCCGACCATGGAAACAATACTTATGATCAGAGAGATAGCCGGAAATAGTGAAAACAGGAATAATCCCAATGCCTGTGTTGCCACGACAAAAAGCGCTGTCAGCATATTCATCAATAACCAGCTTCCTTGAAAAGGAATATGCAGAATGCCGAACATCACATAATTTGCCAGCCATCCTATCAGAATAAAGATAATGGTGTAGGGGAGTAGTTTTCCTAAAACAGCCGTTACCATATTTCCTTTGGCAACAAACAGCCATTCATCGGCAGTGCGAAATTTAATCTCAATTCCGACTGCATATACAGTAATGAGTAAAATCAATACCTGAAACAAGACGAAGAAAAACGGTTGGCTCAGATAAACCGAATAATCCAGACTCGGATTGTATATAGGGTGATTGCTGGCTTGTACGGGCAACAGGAATGTAGTGATCTTGTCTTGTTCCACTCCGAGAGCGACAGCTTGCATCACAATGGGAGAGAGCGACACAGGAGCCAGCGACGTTTCGAAAGCAGCCATCAATTCGCCACCTACCGAAAGCAACGCATAATGATAATAATAGGAGAGAGTCGCATTCTTTCCCGAAATAGCATCTTGCTCAAATTTGGGAGGAATGGAGAGATAACCATAAATTTCCTTCTTCTGTACGGCCTTTCGGGCAGCTTCCTCATTCACAAAATGCCTTGTCACTTTAAATGTTGGCACAGCAGATATATTTCGGGTGATTGCCCGTGAAGAGGCAGTATTGTCCTGATCGACAATACCGATGGGAATGTTTTCCATCTGCCCGTTGCCGAAGATTGTTGCCATGAAGAAAAGGGTAAATAGCGGCAGGATGATACACACACACAGATAAAGGCGTCGTGAAGTCATCCGTCGCCACTCCCTGAGCAGCACGGAACGAAAAGGAGAATATGTTTGTGATGAACTCATTCTATCATTCATTTAATGTCAGTAATACGGACATACCGGGGCGCAGGTCATCCACTTTCTGAGTGGGACGGGCATGAATCTCGAAGGTTCGTAAGTCATAACTTCCGGTCTGCTTCGTTGATTTCCAAGTAGCAAAACTTCCTAACGGACTGATATAATAGATTTTAAACTCAATACCTTTTTTATCGATGGCAGGTACATCCGCAACAAAGGTGCCCTCCATCTTAAATTGTGGCATCAAATCCTCACGCACATTGAGAACTACATGAATATCGTCCATGACAACCAAGTTCATAATAGGAGTTCCCGGCGCAACCAATTCCCCACGTTTAGGAAAGATGGTAGCTATCTGACCGTTTTCGGGTGCTGTCAGCCGGGCATCGACCAATAGTGCCGAAACTTCTTCCACCGTACTTCTGGCAGCATTCACCATACTGGCGGCAGATTCTTTATCTTCTTTCTGTGCACCGTCTACCGCCATCTGATATTGTTCATAGGCTGCCCGTTCGGCTGCAACAGCAGCTTTATACATAGCTTCCACTTCATCTTTCCGCTGGGAAGTGACAACACTGTCTTTATATAAGGTAAGAATACGGTTATAAGTTGTTTTAGCCAGTGTAAGATCACTTTTTGTTTTGTTCCATAGTTGCAGCGCGGTAGCAACAATCTGTCGGCGGGTACCGGCATCTATTTTCTTGTTCTGCTGCACGGCTACTTGCTCCAATGCATTCACCTGCTGATACTTGGCATGTATTTCGGGGCTGTTGATCACAACAAGAGTATCTCCTTGACGTACCCAGTCACCTTCCTGAACCAAAAAGGTATCGATACGTCCGGGAAGTTTCCCGCTAATACGGATTTCTGTCGCTTCTGCCTGCCCTTGCAGGACGAGCGGTTGTTTGTGCATCAATATTATTCCCAGAGCAGTAAAAATACCGACTGCCAGCATAATAATGACGAATGCCCATGAAAGGGTTCTACTAGTTGGTTTCATTGTTTGTTACGGTTTAGGTTGATAGTTTACAAATTGTTCCGGTGTGCCGCAGAGTGAAAGAAGATTCATCAATGCCACATCATATTCATAATATGCTGCCAGACGAGCCACTTTTACGTTGGCAAGCATAGTTTCAGCATCAATCACTTCGGTAGAAGTTGCCATCCCTTCAGTAAAGGATTTCTTTCGGATACGTACCAGTTCTTCACTCAGTTCGATGGTCGCATTCAGCGCTTTTACGTTATCCTGAGCTTTCTCCAATTGTGTATAGAGTTTATCCACTCCGACAGCAAGATCATCGCGTGCTTTCATCTTCCCTAAAGCCAACGTTTGCTGGGTTAGCTTTGATTGCCGGATCTTCTTTTCCCGATCCAGTCCGTCAAAGAGATTCCATGTAAAACCGATTCCCACCATGGTACGCGGCAGTAAATTGCTTTGAATGCCATGCGAATAGAGGGTCTGTTTTCCAAAAAGGGCTATATTCGGCAAGTATCCGCTTTGGGCAATCCGTACTTCCTGCTTGGCGATATGTTCTTGCAGCTGCAGTTGATTAAGCATATAGTTTCCACTATTGACCGACATATCAAAAAGCATTTTGGGTGGTAACGAATCATTCATGAAAAGGGGAGAAGTAGGAACGATATTCTCATCCGTATCTTTTTTATTCAACAAAACTTTCAAGGCACTTTGCACCACTGTTTCTTCCTTTCGTGCAGCTTCCAATGCCCGTTTTGCTTCATCCATATTCACTTGGGCAAACAGTCGTCCTGCTTTGTCTATCATTCCGGCAGCTTCCAGTTTCAAAGCATTTTCATAATGCTTTTGCAGACCTTTATAAGTTTCTTCACGTACCGCTACGACCTGTTGCGCCAGTCGCAGACCATAATAACTTTCTGCCAACAGGTTTTGCTGGCTTGCAGCAGTCTGTGCACGATTCTCTCGCGCCAGATCCACCATTGTCCGACCAATATTTGTTGCACGAAATCTTTTTCCTCCGGAAAAGAGCACCCATTCTGCTGACAGATCAACAGTCGTCAAGTTTCTCGGAGTTAGTGGAAAGACAAGAGTATTGGCTCCTATTTTATCCAGAATAGCTGAGATTATCTGGTCATCCGGAATAATGGAATGTACAAAGTCTTTTGCCGGATCAGTAAACTGAGACAGTGGCTGCTTCACTTCTATCTTCTCGGACATATGCACAAATGCACCTGTAGACTGCAAGGTAGGATACCAAAAAGCATTGAGCTTGTCACGTTCTGCCTTGGCAATCTCTATCCCTTTATCAGCTATCTTCAAACTCTGATTTCCCTGATTAAGCAGGTGCAACGATTCTTCGAAACTTAGCGGTGTCTGTGCATTTGTCCGAATGACGAAAAAACACAAAGCCCATAGTACAAAAAGTATCTTATTTTTTTTCATGCTGGTTAGGTTAAATCTAAAATTGAGACTTTCTAACAGATGAGAGGACGGGTTTGTTCACTTTAACAAACAGAGAAAGAATCTTAAAAAAATGTTCTATATTTAAGATTACACAAAGAATAGCCCCATACATATTTCATCAAACAGCAGAAATTATGCATAAAAACGCGTAATAACATACAGAATTTCAATATATTTTTGCATATATATTATCGGATTATACAGAAAAAGAACGTTATTTGAGCTATTTCCTTTTAAAGGAACGACTCCTTGGTTTTAAACCAACGGGACATTGGTCGTTGAGGAACGTTCTGCTCCCTTAAAAGGAATGAATAAAACACAAGTGAAACAGATTATTTGTTCCGGATACAACTAATATCTCAATCATTTTAATCTTTCAGATTGAATCAGTTAGTAAGCATACAATTAACTTATCGTTAGCATAAACTGATAAAATCGCACATATTGACAAGAAGTAAATCCAATAATATTAAGTTCTGAAAATATCTGATTAGAAATCCAGAGGATTTTATCGAATCATTTTATTTCTATCTGTATATTTTAAATTATACAGCAATCGAATATACGATTTTTCATATCCGATTCTTTTTTTCATCTGGAATAGAAATTATAATATAGATTTTCCTCTACTAAAATTTGAAGAAATTTATTTGAGATATAAAAATTATGTTTACCTTTGCATCACCATTTCATAAGGCTTTTATGAAAGATACAAGTAATGCGGTAGTAGCTCAGTTGGTAGAGCATTAGCTTCCCAAGCTGGGGGTCGCGAGTTCGAGCCTCGTTTACCGCTCATTTGAAAATCAGGCAGTTATCTTAAAATGACTACCTGATTTTTGTTTATAGAATAAGACGTTAAACGGTGGTTGAACTGACTAAAGTTCAACCAAGAGTTCAACCAAAATTTGTCATGAATGCAACTATTAACGTCGTATGTTGTAAGTGGAAGACGCTTGCAAATGGAGAAGTACCATTAATGTTACGTATCTGTAAAGATAGTAAGAAGAAGTATCAGAGTTTGGGAATTTCTATTCCTGTTAAGTATTGGGACTTTACTAGAAATAGGCTTAAACCTAGTTGCCCAAATAGAGAATACATTCAAAAGATAATCCTCAATAAGCAGGCAGAACTTCAGCAACGAATGTTAGAATTAAAATCAGATGACAGGGAGTATACCGCCAATATGCTTCTTCTCAATGATACAGATAAGACAGTTAAACATAAGACAGTTGGTGAGTTCTATCAGGATTTAATAAAACAATATGCAAATGAGAGTAAATGTGGCAATAGACTCATTTATAAATCTTCATATAATTCTCTTTATACCTTCACTAAAGGTAATTTAGATATTCCATTCAGCGCAATTAACCCTTCATGGCTTTGTAATTATGAGAAATGGTTACGTTCTAAAGGTAACAAAGAGACAACTATGAGTTTGATGTTACGTACTTTACGTAGTACATATAATAAAGCTATTGAGAATAAATATGCACGTAAATCAGACTATCCATTCAATGAATACAAGATTGGTAAATTTGATGTCAGCACAGAGAAGAGGGCTATAGCCAAAGCTGATATAATGAAGCTGACAGCCGATATATCTTCTGTTGGTAAGCGACAATACGTACAATTAAGTAAGGATATATTCATGTTTAGTTATTTATGTGGTGGAATCAATTTTACTGATATTGCCAATTTAACAAGTAAGAACATTGTTGACGGCAAAAGGTTACATTATATACGGCAGAAGACAGGTAAGCTTATTAAGTTGGGATTATCTGACGCAGCTTTAAGAATAATTGAACGGTATGCCCCTGATAGTCATGGATATTTATTTCCCATTCTAAATGTAGAGGTACATAAGACAGCATTGCAGAAACAGAATAGAATCCATAAGATATTAAGTAAGGTTAACAGTAATCTTAAATTAATAGCTACACAATCAGGACTTGATATTAACTTAACTACTTATGTAGCTCGTCACTCGTTTGCGACTGTATTGAAGAAATCAGGAGTAAATATTGCATTAATAAGTGAAGCGTTAGGACATTCTGATTTAGCAACAACACAAATATACCTTGATAGTTTCGATAACGAACAGATAGATGATGCAATGAAGAACTTATTATAGTACCTTCAATTAATCCCACTTGTAATTATTGCAGGTGGGATTTTATTTATATATTTGCCCTATAAGGAGATAAAGCCATGATTAAAGTAACATACGAAGACCAATTAAACATATCTACCGACCTTATAGAGTATTTATTAGCTCTCATCAAGATTACCAATAAAGGTTCTGCCTTATTACAGGAACAAGTTGATTATTCAACAGTCTCACAAACAATTGAAGCAATAAGAGAGAATATTTGTGAATGTGCTCAAAAATACCGAATTGTAAAGGAATTGAATCCTGACATCTTTAAGAATCTACTCAACTGTTATGACCTTCCCGTTTGTGACCACAAACTAATTCAACTATGTGATTTACTGCTACTCTTCAAGAGAGCGGAAAGTGTTAAGTTTGTGTTAGAAACGAATGACCGTCAAACCTTAAAGGCTGATGAGAAGAGCTTCATTGAGAACGTCATACAAGAGAAACTGTTTCAGTATCTAAAAGAGAAACGTAAGTTAGAAGAGTACACCTCTTTTATTATGTGGACTTCCCCAACTCCTCCTAATAGCTTTATCTATAAAAAGGATAAGAATATCTATACCTATGCTGCTAATAACCCGCAACCTGTCTCCATTAACAAGAGTAATCTTCAACAGATAAGAGACAAGGAAATGATGATACTTGAAGATAACTCCATTGCCGTAGTCAATCATTTATATCAAAGATTGATACAGAGGGGATTCGTCAAACCACTTCCTTCACGTACTCAAGTAGGGACAAAACCTGCCTGCTTTATCTATGACACCCTCATGTTCTTAGGGTATTTCTCCAATGATTATTCCAGTTATGAGAATCAATATCGAATCAACAAGGCTAAGAGAGACCGTATAAAGGAACTAATAAGACCCAACAAATAAGATAATACACCCTGTTTTAAATTGGGGGGAAATTAATTCATAATCCAAATGAATCACCCCAATCTCTCCGCCCTTATATTCAGCTTTCTACCGATATTTGCATCGTAATTCAGAGACAAGCGGTGCACCACTCTCGATTACATTATTTATTAACTTTAATTAAATTAAGCTTTATGGCAACATTTAATTTAAATGGTTTGGGCACGCCTAAAAGTGCAACCTACGATAATGAGAGTGCGTATAGAGAATTACTCTCAAGAGTGAATAACGGTGAATCCATTGTGGTTAGTGTCTACACGGACAAAGACAATTATCCGGCATTCGGCATCGAAACCAAGAAAGTAGCCCGTTTCAAGGTTAGAGTGAATCAGTCTCTTCTTAGTCTGCTTGTTGGCTACCTTAATAATAGTACAGTAAATGAGGACACGGTAAGAGCAAATGAGGTAGAGCCTAATGAAGAGGGCCAGGACTTCACAACTGACCTGTTCAAACTTCTGATTGATGAAGGATTCACACCCCAAATCGCTCCACTGTTCCGAACCGTTTACGGTTATGTAAATGCGGTGTTCAACTTCCCTAATGGAAGAATGTACTTCCGCCTTGAACATACCGATGAACTAATGGACTATTTGGCAGATAAGAAACTGCTTTAATCAAACCAAAGGAGAGAGTTTACCGGTAGCTCTCTCCCCTATTTCTCAAACCTGTAATTTTAAAGATATATCATTATGGTAACTAAAGCTATTAAACTATATAAAACTAAAGGCGACAAGATACCCTATTTGACCACTATTCTTGAAGAGATACCGACCGATACGATTTTATGTAAAACTCTGACAGGATTGGGTGCGACTTATGGTGAAATCAAAGCCAAACGCCATTCTATAATAATTCAACCGAACGTATCGACTATCCAATGCAAATGCAATGACCCCAAGCATACTCACGATAATCTGATAGGAGTGATTGATAAGGTTGGAGTAGATGATGTCAAGGAGTACATTCTTGCTTCCAAAGATAAGTACTGCAAATTCCTAGTAACCCCCGAATCATTTCATAAGGTAAAGAAGGCATTTGAAGAACTGGATATGTATATGTACAGTGAATGCTTCATGTTGATAGACGAATCACATAAACTTGTGAAGGATGCGGATTACAGAGAAGGCATTTATCTACCACTGGACGACTTCTTCCAATTCAAAGGTAAAGCACTGGTATCTGCCACACCTCTTGAACTATCAGACCCACGATTCAATGACTTCCAGAGATTAGTAATTGAACCACAGTTCTCCTATGACAAGGATATACACATTCAATACACCAACAACACACTGGAACGATTCAAGGTAACAGTAAGGGATTCAAAGAACGATTGCATCTGCGTATTCCTTAATTCCACAGATACTATCTATGCTCTCATGGAGAAGACAGGCATACTTGAAGAATCAACAGTATTCTGTGCAAACAAGAGTGTTCGAAAACTAAAGTACTCTCTTAACTTCAAGAACGCCTATTCAAGGTTTGAGCCTAAACGGATGAGGAAGTTTAATTTCTTTACAAGTAGGTTTTATGCAGGTATGGATATAGAATTGGAATGTAAACCGGATTTAATCATGCTGTCCGATGTAAATTTAGTTGAACACACTGTATTAGACCCTTATTCTGATATGATACAGATAGTTGGCAGATTCAGAAACGGTGTCAATTACATTACACATATAACTAACACATTCACCGATTATACATATAGAAGTAAGGAGGAAGTATTGCGTGAAGTGGAGATTTATGAAATCAATTATAACTTTATACGAAGAGAACTAGGTAACGCCATTGATAATGGAAGTCAATGTGCATTTCGTACTTTGCTAAAGACCTCTCCATTCAATCAATTCCTAGACAGACACAATAATAAATCCTATTGTGCGGTTGATAACTATGTAGATGAGGTAATGGTAAGAAATATGTATTTAAGTGAAGATACCTTATTTACAACCTATACCGATGAAGTGCTGATGAAGTATTTCTCCGCATTTAGAGCTTCTTATTTATATAAAGCAGGTAATATTGAATGGTTACAACTTCGTAATGCTAATAAGTCTATTGTGTCTAAACGGAAGGTGATAGTTGATATATTGGAGAAGATTCTACCTTATGAAACGGAATCCGATTACGAGTTTAGAAAGGACATTTATAAATCTGACCCTCTGATAGTGGAAGCTGTTGAAATCCTGGGTATCGAAGAAGTACGTAGACTTCGATATATTACAAATGCCTTAAAATTGGAAATTTATAAGGCCAAATGTCAATCACCACAAGTAACAGAATTAATACACGATTACTTCAAAGTTGGCGGTAGATACTTGTTGACCGATATTAAGACTACAATCAAGCGGATTTATGAAGAATGTGGTATCGCCCCACAAGAACGGGTCACAGCACAGACCTTACGTAACTACTTTAACTGTGACCGAGCCACTCCTAAAGGTAAGGAAGGTTTATTAATAGTCAGTGTACTCAATTAATAAGGACTGGGGAAATTTGGCAGATGTCCACTTTATAGACCCTCCTTCAGAAATACCAGTCTCTCGGAATCAACTGTCTTCATGTGTTCATAATGCAATAATAAGTAACTCCAAGCCTTATGGATATGGAGTTATTTGCATTTATAAGCATTTCCGGTATCACCCTCACGCAACAGCTATCTTATCCCCCGAATTCAAAAATATAGGTACTTGAAATTCATACCCCGACCCTTTTCTTGAGGAAGTGTTTCTATTTAGACTTTATGCAGCTATAGAGTGAAATATTTAATTTGTCAGTGAGCGCATCAGATGTATATCGTGCGCTAAGCTTCTGTGAAACTACTAACACCCCCATACCAAATCATTAGGAAAAAGAAAGGATAACATGAATTGCTATTCAGCCCACAAACCTTTTGAACTTCTGAAATGTGCGGACTTATCAATGATTTGTATATGTCTACATATAAAGATGCACAAAGGAAAGTGATAAGAAAGAACTTCATGTCAAGCCCTCATTTTGTCCTTAAATACACTATTTACTAATCTATTATTATGCGTATGGAGAATTTAAAGATTTTATTGACGTTTGGGATAATTCTAATTGTGCCAGTAGTCTTAATGCCACAGTTCTTTATTGGATTATTAATACTGATTGTGGCTTGCTTAGCTTTCAGACAGAGAAATTTCTAATATTAACTTAATAAATTACAGATTATGGAATCAACATTACAGATTATGCCAGTACAAAGAACTAGTAGAAACTTTGGTGAATATGCAGAAGAAGCGGTAATAATTGAAGAGCCAATTATTAAGCAGAAACGACCTCTATTCATTGAAGCCAATACGATTGAAGCCAGTTTGGAACATCTAAGGAATGATTGCATTATACCAGTATTCGCAAAGGACAATGAAGCTACATTATCTCATGTGGCTTTCATTGAAGCGGTACAGGATGCAACCAATACATTCTTTAGCGGTGAACAAATTGAATCGCCAGATATTCGTGTTTCTCATGTAATCAAAGGTAGAATTCCCGAAGCAATACACAAACCTGCAAATCAGTTACTAGAGAGTGACAAGACTATCTACTACGAAAGGTGCGCTTTTGTTATTGAAGTTCCTACTATCTATGAGACAGTACACGGTAACAGGCTAACCCTTACTATTGGTGGTGTCAGAGCTTATAACCATACCAACCTTTATTCAAAGAAAGGTGCGGAGCGGTTTAAAGTGTTTATTGGCTTTACTTGTAAGGTTTGCACAAATCTATGTGTATCTACAGACGGTTATCTTAGTTGCTTGGAAGTTACCAATACAAGGGATTTATATCAAGCGGTATTGGAAATGTTCCACAAATACGATGCAGCCAAACACATACATTTGATGCAGTCTTTAGGCAATACCAGTATGACGGAGCATCAGTTCTGCCAACTACTTGGAAGAATGAGACTTTATCAGTCATTACCGCAAGGCTATCAGAAAGATATACCTAAAATGTTGCTTACTGATACACAGGTTAACAATGTGGCTAGGGCTTATATCAATGATGAGAACTTTGGTAGCTTGGGAAATGATTTGTCTATGTGGAAACTTTACAACTTGCTCACAGGGGCAAATAAGAGTAGCTATATAGATTCATTCTTGGATAGAGCCTATAATGCTACAGAACTTGCAACGGGTATATGTTCCGCTTTACATGGTGATAACAAATACCAATGGTTTCTTAGTTAATGGTATTTGAGAATACATAGGATTGTCAAATACTCAATATCTGAAACTATGAGGAGTTTGTTTTATCTACTTGCTGTGATTGCTACGTTCTTTGTAAGTGTGCTATTATATCCAGTTATGATAATTGGATATATTCTATTGATTGGCTATTGTCTTACTAAGAGATTATAGTACTACTGAAAGGGTATCTATATACTATATATAGGTACTCTTTCTCTATTATTAGCCAGTAGTATAATATTCACTTCTGTTATTAGTGAATGTTTAGCTAATAATCAGTAAGTTAGATATTCCAACTCAAAATTAATATTCACTTTTATTAGTTTCACTATAAAACAGAACGTTATGTCACTTAAATATTCAAGTACAACAGCAGATTATCTGCAATGGAGCGAAGCAATGAACTTAATAAGAAAGTTGGCAAGGGATAGTAATTATAAGATGTCACTTCTTATTGCTTTAGGTTGCTTCACAGGTCTAAGAATTTCTGATATTCTTGCTTTGAGGTGGAATCAGATACTAGATGCAGAAGAATTTACCATTATAGAGATTAAGACAGGAAAGCAAAGGACAATTAGGATTAATATGCAGCTACAGCAACATATCAGAGATTGTTATGAGCATATAAATCCAGTTGGTATAAATGCTCCTGTATTGATAAGTCAGAAGGGGACAGTGTACACAGTTCAGAGAATCAATGTCATGCTGAAAGAGATTAAAAAGAAATACAAGCTACAAATAGGCAATTTTTCGTGTCATTCTCTTAGAAAGACTTTTGGCAGACAGGTTTATAATATGAACAGTGATAATTCGGAGCTTGCACTTGTTAAGCTCATGGAGTTATTCAATCATTCCAGTGTATCAATTACTAAAAGATACTTGGGATTGAGGCAAGAGGAATTATTAAATACTTATGACTGTCTTAGCTTCTGACTAAACATAAGTAGGATATATTAAGAGGTTTAAATACAAACTCTTAATGTCCTACTTATAACCTAATATGTCTCACTTCATCAACATAAATATCATACAAATTAGTTCTTTGATTCAATAATACATGAATATCTAATAAACGCTCGGGGGCTACTATAAACTCATATTCATTTCTTCCCAATAAACAAGTTACTATATCAGCCTTATGAACTGTAGCCGCAAGCACTATTCGTTTACTTCTTTCTGAAGTCAACTCTTCTTCCCTAAATGCGAAGAATTCCGCGACCTTCTGTTCGGGAGTCCAACTAACTCCAAACTCTTTACTTTCAAATTCTTCTTCATTAGTTCCTCTATAAATTGTAAATTCTTCTGAAAATTGGTTATAATAATCCAATTCCTCATTAGTCATTCTATCAGTCAATGAATATTTACTCAATATAGAAACTAATATAAAGCGGTCATCCCGAGCAGGATAATCCATTTGATAAACATGTTTCCAACCAAATGCTTCAACCTTTGGAGACATTTTACGACGAATACTGACTTTTAGAATGAAGTTATCAATATAGAAATCCCATAAACCACGACTATCCCTACTACAGAAAATGGATAATAAAAGGTCTTCTGTTATTACAGGAACAGTCTTTAGTACATTATGGTAACCAACTTTACAAAATCTAAACCAATCTATCTTATTGAATAGAGTATTAGCATTATCAAAGTCTTGTTTCTTCAATAAAGAACAATACTTCTGAAATAGTTCTATCTGCGATGTGTTATCCATTGTATTATTATTAGACATTTCTCTTCGTTTTAATTTGCAGACAAAGTTAATCATATTTATAATAATAGCCATATTGAAGAGTAAGAAATCTAAGATTAATCGACATATCTTATTTACATATTAAAACCTTTCATTATCTTTGTGCCAATCCTAGAAATAGGAGGACATATTAACGAAAGGTGTTTTGCATAGTTCTTGTCTCTAAATTCGCCAAAATTTATACAATCACAGGAACGTGCACAACACCGCACTAGTGCTATATGCCTATCTAATGATAGTTCATATATCGTCTGGTGCGGGTTACTGTTGTGTATTTGTGATTGGAGCGTTTGGCGATGCTTGGAGACATATACATTGGCAGTTCCCGCACCTATTTGTATGTAGAATTGTATCTATCGGGAACTAGATACAACTAATAATAGACTATGAAACAGGCATATTTACAACTAGCTCCTACCTCTCAAACAGTATGTAGACAGTTAAAATCTTTACTAAATCCAGAGATTAGGCATTTTTATATTAAAATCTTTGGGCAAATAAACTAAGTAATTATTATATTTGTGACAAAATAAAGTATTATAGCAGTCAATTATATGCTATCGGTTCTCTAGTACTTTAAATACTATGATTAACTACTTTCTTGGGGAGAATTGGGAAGTATAAATCAATATCTATAAGAAGCAGACATACTACTTACTTACCTATTCAGTTCTATTATCAGATAGTAGAATGAATCCACAGAATTATATTCAACCTTTTAACAAGGATTATTTAGATTATATACCCTTCACTATGAAAGGTTGAATAGCAACTAACATACAGAACTATTAAAATTTAAGATTATGTATTCATTGATAATTTTATTAAGCAGAGGTAGGATGTCAGACTATGCAGATTTTAACAGTAACGGTAGTGTGGCATTACATATAATAGTCATACTTGTTATTGCAGGTTTCTTCTTATATGCCTACATAAAGAATAAATAGGACAAACATAAATAAATGGAATTATGTATCGCAAATTAATGGTAACTTTAAAAGGAAGTGACATAATAATCAATCTGGAAGAGGGAAATGTAATAGACAGTGTCATAACATCACGTTTCAGACATCCAGACTTTCTGCCACAACAAAATATATTAATTGGCATACCGCATACCAATACCCAAGAATTTATAACAGATATTAGTCAGCAAGTTACTTTCTTAAATGAGAAGCAAGGAGATGTAACTGCCATGACTATTTTGGATGCAATATTTAATTCATGCCAAAAGCATATAAGGCAATATTATAGGCTTATAGATACGGATATGTACACCTATATTGATGCCGCTATGCACATTATGGATGCTTGTCACTTCTTTAATGAGAAACAAATGCAAGAATATTATCAATTCTGTGCTTCCCAAACTATTAATAGATTTTCTTATGCCTTATGGCTTAATACTGGTGACGAATTAGTAAAATTAACTGATTTGAAGTAACTATAATCGTAAATGAATGAGAGTATGAATCGTTTACAAACATTTATTATCAATTTCAAGCAGAAATGTTTGGAGCATGGCGTTGAATATAAGCCAAGAGATAAAAAGGAATTTGATAATTTTTATAAAATGGGATTTGTTTTAAGCAATTATAAATTAGGGTACTATGATGTGCACTTATTAATTGATTATGAGGATAATCTAAAAGCAATTCACCTATTGGGAATTGAACCTCACATCTCTATGATTGCAAAGGAGATACAGAGTACGAATGTATTTTGTGGCATTCCCGTTATTGTTAGTGCCTTGAATAATCAATATTCGCCTGCATCCATTACTATGATTTGTATATAAATTTATACGGTATGCTCGTATGAAAAAGATATTGTTAAAGTGCACTATATTAATCGTTGTACTTTGTTCTTGCCAATCCAGACAGCAAGTAACAGCACCTATTTCCACCATAGACAGTACATTACAAACTAATGTTACTGCCATATTGGAAAGCAAGTTGTCAGAGATAAATGCCCAATCTGGGCAGGTTATAGTAATGGAAGTTCAATCAGGGCAAATAAAAGCTCTGGTTGGACTTACTAGGAAAGACAGTACGAACTACCAATCATGTGAGAACTTCTCTGTATGGCAGTCTACTGGTCTGATGCACCCAATATCGCTATTGGCAGCTTTAGAAACTGGTAAGGTGAAGTTGAGTGATAAGGTTGATACTGGAAATGGTATCTACCAAATTCATGGCAGAGAGCTTAAAGACCATAATTGGCATAGAGGGGGATATGGTGAGCTTACAGTACAGGAAGGATTGGCAGCTAGTTCCAATATTGCTATTTATAAGACTATGGAGAAAGCATTTGCTAATAATCCCCAAGCATACTTTGATTTATTAGCTAATATGAGCTATGGTAAACCGGATAGTATCAATGGAATAGCCAATCTAAAGCCTGCACACTTTGTAACTCCTAAAGATAACAACTGGACTAAGACAGCCTTTGTATGGTCTAGTATCGGTTACAATCAACATGTATCGCCAATTCAAATACTAACCTTCTATAATGCTATCGCCAATAATGGGAAGATGATACAGCCTCAACTATATAAGGATAGTGTAGTAGTTATTAATCCCCAAATAGCTAGTAGGGCTAGTATTGATAGTTTGAAGAAAGCTCTAGTATTTAATATTACTGACGGATTAGGTCAACCTGCCAAGTCTGATAAGGTAGTAGTTGCAGGTATACAGGGAACTAGTTCGTTATCTACTAATGAGGATAGTACTAAGGATATGTATGCGGTAGAGTTCTGTGGTTACTTCCCTACTGATAATCCTAAGTATAGTATCATTGTATCTATTAATAAGGCTGGATTACCTGCAAGTGGTGGACTAATGACAGGTGATGTATTTAAGAAGATTATTGATAACATTATATCTTATAAAGAATAATCTGGAATAAGAAACATCCATTAAAGGTTACTAATTCATTGGTTACTAAAGAAGAAAGTACTCATATTCTATCGCAGAACTAAATGTAATCAGGGAAGTAACTATACTGATGAAGAATGATAGATAATATAACGGATTAGATAAGTAACGAAGAGTATATAAAGCATTTATGAAGTACATTGAAATCCACAGATTAATTCATATCTTTATTCCAACTTAATTTTAGTAACAATGAATACTGATATACTGATAGGTGCAATAGCAGGAGATATAATAGGTTCTTACTATGAATTTGTCCCAATAAAGTCTATTGACTTCCCGTTATTCAATGGTTCTTCATCACACTTTACTGATGATACCATAATGACTATCGCCAATGCTGATTGGCTATTAACAGGCGATAGCTTATTAGGCATAATGCAGGACTATGGTAATCGCTATCACAGTAGTTATGGAAGTATGTTCTATGAATGGTTGAGAGCTGATAATCCTCAACCATATAACAGTTGGGGAAATGGTTCAGCCATGCGAGTAAGCCCTATAGATTGGGCTTTTAATACTTTAGAGGAAACATTAGAAGCTGCCAAACAAAGTGCAGAAGTCACACATAATCATCCAGAAGGAATAAAAGGAGCACAGGCTACAGCAGCTTGTATATACTTGGCTCGTACTGGTAAATCCAAGCAGGAGATTAAAGAGTATGTTGAAACTACATTTGGATATAATCTAAATAGAACTTGTGATGATATAAGACCTACATACCACTTCAATGAAAGCTGTCAAGGTACAATACCAGAATCTATTATCGCTTTCTTGGAGAGTACGGATTATGAAAGCGCTATCCGTCTTACTATATCTTTAGGTGGCGATGCTGATACAATGGGGGCTATTACAGGTGGAATAGCAGAAGCATATTATAAAGAGATTCCTCAATATATCATAGATGAAGTTCTTAAAAGACTGTCTGAAGAATTTATTGATATAATGCAAAGGTTCTATAGAATGTTTATTAGCAGCTAATAAGATGCGGAATGTAAGAATTGTATTATTGGTACTAGTTGTAGCAGAATGTTGCATACAAGCAGTATTATCTTATTGGTGGTATGAATATAAATGTGGAGCATATTATAATCTAGTAATTAAAGGTGGTACATTACATTATATACTATGCCAAGTAGAAGATGTTCTATTAGTTACTATCACTATACTACTATTCTATTTACTTATAAGGCGTGTATTGAGAAGGTGTAGAACGCAGTAGGTACAGCATTAATAGGAGGAATGAATTATGAGAAAGGTAACAATGAATGAATACATAGAGCTTATAGATGAGCTTTGTGCTAAATGTGATTCTGGGGAATTAACAGAAGAAGGAGTGAATGACATATTAGCAGAGATAACTATTAGTGAATGGAAGTCAGACCCACGTGAACCGCATGATGTACCAGATGATTATATACCACCTAGTAGTAATTGTTAATATGATGACAGTAGAGACTTTAATAATAAAGTTAGGTGTAAATCCTAAAGAAGTATCTAAAGCTGAAATAATACTACTCACTAGCTTAGTAGAAAGATACAATCATGGTTATATGCGTAGGTCTATCTACTTTAGCTATGAAGAGGTACTCATAAAAGAAGCAGAAGGTATTATACACGGATATTTACCAGAAATTGACGGTATTATATATGAGGATTAGATATGAGATGAATAACTATATCTAAAATGAACAAATATGATAACAGCAGAACAGTGGAGAAACGGGATTAATTCTGTACTAGATGAGTACGGATTATCAAGAGAGGAGTTTTGGAAAGACCCTAAAGCATTTATTGACAAGTTGGACAATCAGGCAGCAAAGCTTATGCTAGCATTCTATATGGGATTATAATACATTAAATCGGAGGAACAATTTATGGATTTAATGGAAGAAATGTGGATAAGCAGACCACAAAGAAGAATGACTAAACTGTCTGATTTATCAGACGGAAGTATTGCACGTATAAAGTTCTATAATGCGAATAAGGAATATACTGTAGATAGCTTTAAAATAATGTTTGCTGAATATCAGAAGTCTATATACTGCAATCAAGAAGTTATAGGAGTATGCCATTCTATTAGTGATTATAGCTACATAGTAGATTATATTAATAATTCCCATTTCAGAAACGAATTAGATATATTTACTCCAGAATTTGATAAGAAGCGTACTCACCACATAACATCTCATAAATCAGACAAAGACACGTTACAAGTGAGAGTAATTTCTAATGAAGGAGTTATTAAGAGCTATGATATGTCTGCGATAGAAATTACATTTGAGAAGATGTATCACATTATAGATAAGGAACGTAATGGTTATCGAAGTGGTCAACTATGATTGGCACTCCGGTAATTTTAAATAAAACCAATGATTATGTTACTAAAGACACTGAATAGGACATTAGAAGAATATAATATTCCCAAAGAGGAGTTTTGGGAAGACCCTTATGGCTTCATAGATAAGCTTGAAGATGAAGATTTAAAGTGGTTATTACTAATGGAAATGGAGGCAATGGATTAATAACTGGAATTATGAAACGTGAATTTAAAAGCGGTGAAGTAGTATTGGAAGTATATGATGCGTCTCTTAGAATTGTAATGGACCGTTTACTTCCACCATACGAAGATAATGGAGAATGTAGCTATACTATTAATATAGCAGGTAATGAGAACTTTGGAGGAGGATTTCCACGTGAGTATGTGGAGAAGCAAGTAGATGAATATCTAGATACAATAAGAGACTTCATTATAGAAGGATTAATTAGTAAAGGCAATATTAAATGAATTAATATGGAAGGATATAAATTAAATGTAGAAATGGCAGAAGAACTAATACCGATGTTATTATATGAAATGGTTAATAATGACGTAATAACAGAGGAACAAGCAAATGAGGTACTTAATACTGTATTTGATGAATGTTTAGAGAGTAATATAGAGGCTAAAGAGTAGGTTAATACCTACTCTCTTGGAGCCCGACACAATCTGTCTAATTCAACTTTAAACGGTCGTAGATTTTGCTTTTTATCATTACACTCTTTACATATTGGTATTATGTATTTAAACTGTGGGAAGAATACGAGTTCCACATGTCCACCTACCATTATGTTGTTGTCCCTTGTATTAGGAAATACTCTTTTACGAAACATAAGTTTATGGCAACTTGGGCAGAACATAACTGAAAGATGATAGTCTTTAATTTTAAAATAATAATCAAGACAAGTATCATCTGGAACTGTACTGTTACCAGTTATGGCATTCCGAACTGTAATTAGTGTACTAGACTTAAATTGCTTACGTTTTAATATAAACTTAGCCATATCTATTGAGTATTTAAAGTTAAACAATACTGCAAATATAGTAATTAATAAGGATAAGAATGAATTTATGAGAAGATTTAACAAGTATGGATTTGGTACAGCAGTTGGAGTTCCTACTGCGGCTACTATTAACAATTATGACAATGAATGATGAAGTAAAATATCCAGTAATAAAACCGGAAGACCTTCCAGAAGAAGAGTGGCAGGAACTAGAAGATATATGGAAACGAATGGAAGCTAATGTCAAAGCTAGTATTAGTAATGGAGAGCCATTAGTTAAATTGACGTCATATATCACTGATTGGAGTAATTTGACAGACGGTTCAAGTGATTTAGACGAACAGGAAGATGAATAACTATAAACCTTAAATGAATTAATATGATAAATAAAGACGAAGAAGTTGCTAACAGATTTAGTGACCCAAGTAAAAAGTTAGTAGAGTACGTTACTGACTTTAGTGATATGAGAGATGAAGATATAGAGCTTACTAAACCAATTTACGAGAATTATGGTAATTTCCAACTCCTTAATGAAACTGGTATTATACGTACTGATGAAGAAATAAAGGAATTGTATAATTGTAAAGGAGAGTTTGGAAGTACAGATGAAGTTACAGATATGAGTTTCTAACCTATATTAATAAGAATGAATTATGATAATGAGTAACACATTTGTACCATGGTGGGGTGATAAAGAGGTAGTTACTGAATATGTAGCTCCTGGAATTAGATATATAAGAGATGCCAAGACAGGTGAGCTTTTGGCATTTATAGAGTGAGAGGAAGATGATGATATGCTAGATGAACAGGCAGATGAATAACTATGAATATGATAACAGCAGAGTATTGGATGTATGGAAACAATGACAGCAAGTGAGATAATGGACATCATGGAAGAGTTGGGTATTTGTGTAGATAGCTTCACTGATGATATATACATACCCACTTTAGAGGAACTATGTAGAATGTTTGGAGTTAATAGCTTAGAGGAGCTTAGAAATATGCCTCACGGTCCAATGGCTTTCTGATATTAATAAGAAGAATTTATGAGAAGTTTAATAAGTATGGATTTGGTACAACAGCTCCTATGATTATGAATAATAACAATAAATAATTATGGCAAAGAAGAAAGGTCCTTATGTGGAGATAATAGGTAAATGGAAACATGAATGTGTATCTCCTTCTAGACGTTATGACACAAATTTAGAAACTGGAGAAGTAATAATAGCAGATACGTTCTGTACATGGGAAGACTGGGAAGATTGGTTTGATTCTATGGAAGATGTAGAATCTACTAAAGAAGACGAACAAGCAGATGAACAATTCAGCAACAATACTTAACATTCTTACGCTAGTTTAATCCTCTAATAAAGAGTAATTTTACATTATGGAAAGTATAACTATAAACCTTAAATGATTATGGCAACGTTAGTAATAACTATTGGCAATGATGATTGTGTAAATGAAGGTATCAACATTATTTGTAACCAGTGCAGACCTATCTACATGAATGAAGATAATAAGATTATTGTTAATGTAGTAGGAGAAGAGAAGTTCGGAGCAGGACACAATGCTGAATATATAACTAAACAAGTAGATAAACATCTAGGCATTATAAGAGATTACATCATAGAAGGACTTACTGATTGTTATGTAGAATACGATGAGAATGGTAAGGAGATATTTATACCTAAAACCAAATGAAGAATAAAATTATCAAGATTGTTAAATGGTATTTGATAATACATATAGCTGTATCAAGTGTACTTTTAATAGACTACACTTTCTTTGTTAAAGAATCTACCAAGATTACATGGGAAGGTAGAAGTTATCCTATAGCTAAAATGATATTGTTAGGACCATTAAATATATTATACTTTAAATGAATTAGGATATAGTAAATTATGAACATTAAAAGAGTAAAATGGAGCTATCTTAATATTAAGAAGCAGAAGTTAGAGTACAGGGCGGAATTGCAACGTATCAAAGACTCTAGAGAAGTAATTCCTGACCCTATGAGGTCAGAAGAATCTATGAAGCTGATTGAAGAGATATTCAAGAAATGTAACGGTAACTTACTTTAACATGATTCATTGGTTTAATAGATTAATAATCAGTAACTTCACAAGAAATCGAGCTATATTCTTGTTCTATTAGATTTAATCATTAAGATATATTCTTTGATGTTAAAGTTTACCGTTTAGGTGGCTTATTAGGTACTTGACATAAATGATAACCACGGACTTTAAATACTTTCCAAGCTTGATTGTTCTTAAAACGGTCATTACACTTCTTACAGATAGGAGTAACACACTTGGTATAACCAAATCTACCTTCTGTATTTAGGCGTCCATATTCAGCAAGTACATGTCCACCAACAGCAGGGTTGTCATTAGTAAATGACTTCTTACAGCAAGGGCATATAGTAATGAATCTTGTAAATATATTGGTTTTATAACAGTAGGCTATCCACGACTCGTAACCATATTTACACGCTTCATCATCAGCAACAGCTTGTAAACATGTTATCTCCTTCAAAATTCCTGTAACCAATAAAACACCCATAACTAGCAGCTTTTATGAAGTTCTACTACAAAGATAAGAATTAAACTAATATCTCGTAACTATAAATAAACTAATATGAATAATAATCAATCAGAGAATAAAGAACCAGATTTCTTTACCCCTAATGCTCCAATTAAATACGCAACGGCAGGAGGAAGAGGGGTAATGATAGGTTGCGGAATTATAACAGCCTTATATGTCATAGGCGTAATTGTAGGGTTGTGTGTTGGGCTATGGTTGGAGTAGCCTTCTTCTGCCTTTCCTACCATTCATCATAATTGGATTTATTGGCTACATTTGGGAGATGTTTAAGAAGTTCTATAATCTAGGATATGCTAAGAAACGTAGGATATAAGTCAAGAATAGGCAACATTTGAAGAATCATCTGAAAGTAATGATACTAAGAAACATAATACTCCAATAATATTTGAGGATATAAAAGTAGAAATACAAATGGCATTAAATTTTATATAATTCAGCTATCGGGCACTGCAATTAAAGAGATGTTTACTGTTCTATGTTTCGTATAATAAACTAGAATTAATGAATTATTCTTACCTTTGTAATAATCGTATGATATTATTAATTAAGTATTAACATATAAACATTTCGATATGATAGTAGAAACAATGACGTACCAAGAGATTGCCGATGAATTTAAGAAGGATTGGGAAAGAAGTATTAGACACAAGATAACCGACTGTTTTGGAATGGCTAATAAGTATAGACGCTATATACTTAAAGAGGGTAAAACTGATAAATGGATACGCTTCAAACCTATAGAATTTACTAGCCCTAGAGGAAATAACTGCGTAATACAGTTTGTCAGTAAAGGTTGGGCTGATTATAAGAGAAATGGACTTATATTTGTTTTATATATGTATTATTACAAATCTGAAGGTTTATATGCAGTAATGATAGCAGGAGATAATTTCGATGAATTCAGCTTTTACACACCCCACTTATTTGACAGATATAGAGAACGGAAACTAAAGGATATATCCAAACCTAAATTACAAACAATGTTTGACTTCTTTAAGACCAATGCAACCTCACGGTTTAATCGGGTAAATAATGATAAATATGCGAACAGTATTTTTAGTGTATGCCCCAATGGTGTCACATTAGGTAGTGAGATTAGCGATAAGATTATAGAGAATAGAACTTATATAACCTTCGAAATGCTTAAAAGCGACCAAGTCCAAGATGAAGAGAAGTTAGGTACAGCTCTAAAGGCTTATCTTGATAAACAATTATAATTAATCTATCAGTGTTAAAGCAAGGTATAACAGACATATTATAAAATGTATCTAATCAGCCTGTAAACAGAGAGTCAGACATTAAGCCAATATGAATTAGTTTCTTTGCATTATCAATACTACCTTTTATTGCAGAATATATTAATATAATACCCCTATCTATGAAAGGTTGAATAGTTGCATTATAAGTATAATTCATTACCTTTGCAACGTGGATGAAGTCCGCAAAGAGATTATTAATTAAATTATTAACCATTCTTGGATTTAACTTAGAAGTTCAACCAAGAGTTCAACCATAGATTCTATAAGGAAATCTGTTATTAAAGATAACTATTATAAGCGATTATAGCTCAGTTGGTTGCCTGCGAAGCCGAAGGCTTTGAAGGCTTTAGAGAGCACTAGCTTCCCAAGCTAAGGGTCACGAGTTCGAGTCTCGCTTACCGCTCCACTGAAAAAACAGGTAGTCAGACAATGACTATCTGTTTTTATATTTTTACAAGAGTTCTTTTAACTCATTTTCTTGATATTTTATGTATCAGATAAATACCATAAAATCCCAGTAAAGCAGAAATGAATATTAGGAATAGTAGTCCAATAACAATAAATTTCTTCATCTGAGTGAAATCCATAGATATACTCTTCCATGACACCAAGTAAAGTGACTATAATAGTAACTATAAATGGATAAATCAGTCACATAAGGCGATATAAAGAAAATAATGCGAGAAGAATAGGGCAGTTCGTTCCTTTTTCGTATTTTTGCACCCTGTTTTAACATCCAAGAAAACTTAAATAGAAAAATATAATGGCAAAAGAACTGAAAGACCTCACCAAACGTAGCGAAAACTACTCACAGTGGTACAACGATTTGGTGGTAAAAGCTGATTTGGCAGAACAGTCTGCCGTACGCGGATGTATGGTGATTAAGCCTTACGGATACGCAATTTGGGAAAAGATGCAACGTCAACTAGACGATATGTTCAAGGAAACAGGACACGTGAATGCTTATTTCCCATTATTAATTCCAAAATCATTCCTGAGCCGCGAAGCAGAACACGTAGAAGGTTTCGCTAAAGAATGTGCCGTAGTGACTCATTACCGTTTGAAAAATGCAGAAGACGGCTCCGGCGTAGTAGTAGACCCTGCTGCCAAATTGGAAGAGGAACTGATTATTCGCCCTACATCAGAAACAATCATCTGGAATACATATAAAAACTGGATTCAGTCTTATCGTGACCTGCCTATTCTTTGTAATCAGTGGGCAAACGTTTTCCGTTGGGAAATGCGTACCCGTCTTTTCCTGCGTACTGCCGAATTCCTGTGGCAGGAAGGACACACCGCTCATGCCACACGCGAAGAAGCAGAGGAAGAAGCGATCAGAATGCTGAATGTATACGGCGAATTTGCTGAGAAATACATGGCTGTTCCGGTAGTGAAAGGTGTAAAATCCGCTAACGAACGTTTTGCCGGTGCACTTGATACCTATACCATCGAAGCTATGATGCAGGATGGAAAAGCATTGCAAAGCGGTACATCTCATTTCCTTGGACAGAACTTTGCCAAGGCATTTGATGTTCAGTTTGTGAATAAGGAAAATAAGATGGAATATGTATGGGCAACTTCATGGGGTGTTTCTACCCGTTTGATGGGTGCTCTGATTATGACTCATTCCGATGATAACGGTCTGGTATTACCTCCACATCTGGCTCCGATTCAGGTAGTAATCGTTCCTATCTATAAGAACGACGAGCAACTGAAACAAATCGACGCGAAAGTGGAAGGCATTGTTGCCAAACTGAAAGCACTGGGCATTTCTGTGAAATATGACAATGCGGACAACAAACGTCCGGGCTTCAAATTCGCAGATTATGAATTGAAAGGTGTCCCTGTTCGTCTGGTGATGGGAGGACGTGACCTCGAAAACAATACAATGGAAGTAATGCGCCGCGATACACTGGAAAAAGAAACTGTGACTTGCGATGGCATCGAAACATATGTTCAGAAACTGCTCGAAGAAATTCAAGCAAATATCTACAAAAAAGCATTGGATTACCGCAATTCTAAAATCACGACAGTAGATACTTACGAAGAATTTAAAGAGAAAATCGAAGAAGGCGGCTTTATCCTAGCTCATTGGGACGGAACAACCGAGACTGAAGAAAAGATTAAAGAGGATACAAAAGCAACGATTCGTTGTATCCCATTCGATTCGTACGTTGAAGGTGATAAAGAACCGGGAAAATGTATGGTAACGGGCAAACCTTCTGCCTGCCGCGTCGTTTTTGCACGTTCTTATTAAAAATATCTATTTCAATAGTAAAAGAGTCAGATTTTTAAAATTGAGAATCTGACTCTTTTTTTATCCATTTCAGTTTTATTTCAGAAATATCTCTTTTCTTTGTAGACAGTAATAAAGAAAGGAGAAGATTTTATGAAGATATTAATTGTAGAAGATGAACCCTCTTTAAGAGAATTGATCCAACGTTCGCTGGAAAAAGAACGTTATGTCGTAGAAACGGCCGGAGACTTCAACAGTGCATTATACAAAATAGAAGATTACGACTATGATTGTGTCTTACTGGATATTATGCTGCCGGACGGGAGCGGTCTTGACCTTCTCGAACGTTTGAAAGCTCTCCACAAACGGGAAAATGTGATTATTATCTCTGCCAAAGATTCGCTGGAAGACAAAGTACTGGGACTGGAATTAGGAGCTGACGATTATTTGCCGAAACCATTTCATCTGGCAGAATTAAATGCACGGATCAAAAGTGTGATCCGTCGGAATCAACATGATGGAGAAATCTATATCCGTCAGGGAAATGTAAAGATAGAACCCGATAAATACCGGGTGTTTGTCAACGAACAGGAGCTGGAACTGAACAGAAAAGAATATGATATCCTGCTTTATTTCATAAATCGTCCCGGCCGTCTGGTCAATAAAAACACACTGGCAGAATCGGTATGGGGAGACCACATCGATCAAGTGGATAACTTTGACTTCATTTATGCACAAATCAAAAATCTTCGCAAAAAATTGAAGGATGCAAAAGCAAATATTGAAATCAAGGCCGTTTATGGATTCGGCTATAAACTGATTGTAGAATAATCGAAACCAGAAAGGATCATCCATGAAACTTATATATTATATCATTTTTCGCATCACCCTCGCCCTGACTCTTATCCTGACTGTCTGGGCAGTCTTTTTCTATGTTACGATGATTGACGAAGTCAACGATGAAGTGGATGATTCACTGGAAGACTATTCGGAAACAATCATTATCCGCGCATTGGCAGGAGAGGAGCTTCCCTCCAAAAATAATGGTTCCAATAATCAATATTATCTGAAAGAAATAACCAAAGAATATGCAAAGAGCCGGGAAGATATCCAATATAAAGACTCCATGGTATACATTGTAGAAAAAGAGGAAACAGAACCGGCACGTATTCTGACCACTATCTTTAAAGATGACGAAGACCGTTATTACGAATTGACCGTATCCACTCCCAGCATCGAAAAAGATGATTTGAAAAGTGCGATTCAAGTCTGGATTATTTTCCTGTATGTAGCTCTGTTACTTTGTATCATCATCATATCCGTATGGGTATTTTATCGTAATATGCGACCGCTGTATATACTACTTCATTGGTTGGACAGCTATCAGACCGGAAAGAAAAACAAACCTCTGAAAAACGATACACGGATCACGGAATTCCGCAAACTGAATGATGCGGCCACCCGTTACGTAGAGCGGACAGAACAAATGTTCGAACAGCAGAAGCAGTTCATTGGAAACGCCTCACATGAAATTCAGACACCGCTTGCCATCTGCCGCAATCGGTTGGAAATGCTGATGGAAGACGATTCTTTGTCCGAGAAACAGCTTGAAGAGTTGATGAAAACCCATCAGACACTGAAATATATCACCAAACTAAACAAATCCCTGTTGCTGCTATCAAAAATAGATAACGGCCAGTTCACCGACACCAAAGAGGTAGACTTAAACGTACTCCTCAGGCAATACCTGGAAGACTATAAAGAAGTCTACAGCTACAAGAACATAGAAGTAAGTATAACAGAACAGGCTAATTTCCATATAACCATGAACGAATCTCTGGCTATTGCTTTACTAACAAACCTGTTAAAGAACGCGTTTGTACATAACGTAGACGAAGGACATATCCGGATTATCATAACCAAACATAGCATCACCTTCCGAAATTCCGGAGAGAAGCAACCACTGGATGAGACTCACATCTTTGAACGTTTCTATCAAGGACACAAAAAAGAAGGATCTACTGGATTAGGACTGGCAATAACCGATTCCATCTGCCGTCTGCAACAGTTGAACTTGCGATATTACTTCGAACAAGGAGAACATTGTTTCGAAATCTCCAACAAGAACTAGAAGTAAAACAATTAATAAAACATCTGCCATCCAGAGCAAGACAATGTGCTGGATGGCAGAATTAATAGGGTACTACCTAAGATTACACCTTATGACAATACCTGATTTGGACTCCGCATATATGATTATCGGGATCGGATTTCCCTTCTCATAAACATAATATATGAGATTGCAAAACAGATAACAGTCGCTGCAATCAGCCCCGTGAGCTGTGGCCAAACAACAAGCAGACTCTGTCCCAACGGCAGCGGACTCGGAATAGCCCCTTGTACCTGTTCCATCGTAAGCGGTCCGATACTTCTGACGGAAGGCATCAGCAGCGTTGTAGTAGCTTCATTAAACAATTCACTGGGTGCCAGACGCATTAATCCAAGAATAAATTTCTGATAACTGATAATCTGATAAGGAGACGCCATCTGCGACGGACTTAATCCCTTTGCCACTAAATTGACAATCATCGTATAGAATACGCTGAAAAACAGCCAAACGGCTACGGAAGCCAGCGCAGAAGTAGCAGCCTGACGGAAACGGAGTGAGAATAAGATGGCCAGGTTCAACCAAAAGGCTACATAAAAGATACTCGTTATAAGAAAGAAAACGATTCTCCAGAATTCTTCAGCCGTAGGAGGAATGCCAATGGCAATCAATCCGAATCCCATCACCAAAAAGCCCAGTACAAACAGCATAATACCTATCACGATCAAAGCAGCCACAAACTTCGCATTAATGATACAATCACGATGAATGGGCTGAGACAGCATACGGCTCAATGTCCCCTTATTCTGCTCCGAATTGACAGCATCGAATCCTAAAGCAATTCCCAACAAAGGACCTAAAAAGTTAATAAACAGCACAAAAGAGGGGAGAGTCCCGTCCGAAGCTGTAAATAACTTCAAGAAGAGGAACGAACTGTCCGGATCATCCGGTTTGATAGCCGCACCGATATTAGTAAGCGCCGTGTATAGCGATCCCATACAAGTAAGTGCTATGATACCGATCAGAATAAGAAAACGCCAGCTTTTGACATGATCGGATATTTCCTTATGTACGATAACCCAAAAAGGATGATTGACTTTACTCATGCCCTTCGCCTCCTTCCTCAAAATAATGGTTATAAATATCAGACAATTCCTGTTTCTTTTCTTTCAGCTCTGCCATATCAATCAGAGCAAGTATTTTGCCGTTACTGAACAATCCTACTCTGTCACATACTTTCTGTGCCTGGTCCAGATGGTGGGAAGAAAACAAAACCGTCAGCCCTTCCTCTTTGCTCAGCCAGCGAATCAGTTCAATAAACTCCTGAACACCCGCAGGGTCAATTCCCGAAGTCGGCTCATCTAGAATAATGATTTCGGGATTCTTAATAAGCACATCGGCCAGACCAAGACGTTGTCTCATACCGCGGGAATACTTTCCGGTTTTCTTTTTCAGCTGATCTTCAAGCCCTACGCGCTTCATCAGCTCCAGTGCTTTTACTTTCGCCTCCTTGTCAGGGATACCGTTCAGCCGTGCCGTATACATCAGATTTTCCAGACCTGTCATGTCATCATAGAATCCCACATCTTCGGGCAGATAGCCGATTTTCCTTTTCACTTCAATAGGATGAGTGGTAGAATTAATTCCACAAATCTCGACAATTCCCGATGTGGGCTCCGTTAATCCCATCATCATCAAAATAGTAGTTGACTTTCCGGCACCGTTCGGACCCAGCAAACCGAAGATTTCTCCTTTCCGGATACTCAGGCGAATATGATCTACAGCAGTAAATTTACCGTATTGTTTGGTTAATTCGGTAAGTACGATCACTTGTTCGCCCATAATTTACCTCCTTCCATATTTACGGAACAGATAGTAGACAACACCGATAGTAGCCAGAATAATCAGAACACCTACCCATCCCCAAATCATCGGAGTCTTTACGGCAATTCTGAATTGCGCATCTGCATTCACTTCCGGAGTTTTGGCCATCATCGTAGTTACATAATCACCCGGAAGCGCTTTCTTAGATGCTTTCAAGATGGCTACAACAGTAGCCGTTTCTCCGGCTTTCAGCATTTCTATCTTTGACGGTTCGAAAGCTACATCCCAGTCAACCGGCTTGTTGGCAGACAGTTGGATATCTTTCAATAAAGAAGAACCTGTATTTTTAATTTCCAGTTCGATTCGTTTGGTATCACCGGCAGTCACGTCAGAACTTAATAATCCTCTCGGGGTGGTCAGTTCCATCTGATAAGAACCGGTGACAACTACTTCCAGTTCCAGTTCAGCCGAAGTATTGCCTGTAGCGGCACGTACGGGAATTTTATAACTGCCAGCTTCCACATTGGCAGGAGGAGTGATGTCTATACTTACATTCTGGCTGCTGTTGGCTTCTACTTGTGCGGAAGTTGCCTGCTTATAATTAGGTTTGAAAATAACATTCCAGCCTCTGGGTGCTTTAGCCATCAACGCATACAGTTGCTGATCGGCAGTCTGATTCTTTAGTGTGGCATTAAAGGTGAAAGTTGATTTGGAATTTCCCTGCATATTGGGCTGGTCGGTGGTAAACTCCGTCTGATAAGTACCTTGTTGTGCCACAACGACATTCAGAGGGAGTTGCGCTTCTCCGGCAGACACTACAAAATGATAGCTGCCTCTGCTTACTTTTAAAGGAACATCTACCTTTAGATTAAAAGTTTTCTTTTCTTTAGGGAGTACGGCCAACTGACTGAGATTCCAACCACCGGATTTCATTTCATGTTTCCAGCTGCTTGATAGGCCACTGACGGAAAGATTGGCATTCACCAACTTGTCTGTGTTGTTAATCAGGTCGATGCTGTAGTCAATAGACGCCCCCGGTGAAACGGAGATTTTTGTGTAAGGTGTGTACAAGATCACGCTTTTAGGTATAGAATCGTTAGCGTGTGTGTTACTCATGGGAAGTATTCCCAGCAAAACAGTTAATAATAAAAAACAATTTGTTCTCATAGTCATACGAAAGTTCTTATGGTTGATTTAATATGAATATTGTCAAATTTGTGCCTGCAAAAATAAGCGATGAATTTATTAGTTGCTGTTAAAAGAAACAAAAGAATACAATAAGAAAGATTTCCTTTGTTTTTTTCAGATTTTGCCCAAAATTCCCAAATCTTTTCAGATTCTCCTCTCATCTTTGCATTATAAATTAAATGATAACAGTAAAACCAATTAAAAAAACAATGATTATGAAAAAGTTAGTATTCTTATTAGTATGCTTGTTCACTTTACAGACAGTAGCACGTGCAGATGACGATAAACCTATCCAGGTGACTCAAATGCCACAATTAGCACAACAGTTCATCAAACAGCATTTCTCTGACAGCAAAGTGGCACTGGCAAAAATGGAAAGTGACTTCCTTTACAAAAGCTATGAAGTGATTTTCACGAATGGTAATAAAGTGGAATTTGACAAGAAGGGAAACTGGGAGGAAGTAGATTGCAAGCACACCTCCGTACCTGTTGCCATTATTCCTGCCGCCATTCAGAAATATGTAACAACTAATTATCCGGATGCAAAAGTGCTGAAGATAGAACGTGATAAGAAAGATTACGAAGTAAAGCTATCCAACCGTACAGAACTGAAATTTGACCTGAAGTTTAATCTGATTGATATTGATAATTAACTTTCTTAAAATCTACGACAACAATGAAACTCAGAATTTATACACTACTGATAGCATTCTGTGCAGCATGGAGCCTGCACAGCTGCGACAACGATGACGATGAATCAATTGCTGTTCCTACCCCATTGCAAGAAGCATTCTCGACCAGGTATCCTAACGTCAAGAACGTAAAGTGGGAAACAAAGGCAGGATATTATGTAGCGGACTTCTATGATGGATATGAGGCATCCGCATGGTTCACAACGGATGGCAACTGGCATATGACTGAAACGGATATCCCGTACACCGCATTGCCCGATCCGGTAAAGAGTGCATTCGAAGCAAGTGACTATAAGACATGGAAAAGAGACGATGTGGATAAACTCGAGCGGCAAGGCATCGAAACAGTCTACGTCATTGAGGTGGAAAACCAAAATCAGGAAGTCGATCTGTATTATTCTGCCGACGGAGTGCTGATTAAAAGCATTGCAGACACAGACGATCATGAAAACGAGCACCTTCCGACCACTCAACTGCCCGCCGTCATGAAGACTTTCATTGATGGGAAATATGCAGGAGCAAGAATCGTGGAAGTAGACGTGGAAGATGATAAAAACGACTGGGATTTCGGATTTACGGAAGTAGATATCATCCATTTCGACAGTGGCCTGAACCGCAACGTTTCCAAAGAAGTCCTGTTTGATAAAGGCAGAGAGTGGTATTCTACCTCATGGGAGGTACGGAGAAACGAACTGCCCACAGCAGTGACCAATGCCATCAGCACCGAGTATGCAGGATATCAGATGGATGATGCCGAATACTTTGAGATGGCAACAGAAACATCCTATTATCAGATTGAACTGGAAGGAAATAATTCTCCGGATATAGATATTAAAGTAACCGCAGACGGTACGATTCTCAAATAAAATAAAATAGTGACACTATCGGTTATGGTATAGTGTCACTATTTATTTTTATTCCTGTGCTCGCTTTCTCTTTAGCTCCGACTTAGCTTTATCATCGGCAATGCTGTCTGTTTGCTGCTGTTGCACCTTTTCGGCTTCTTCACGTTTCCGCTTGCTGCGCAGTTTCCATTTATTCCAGAAGAAAAGGTCACTCCATTTATTGAAATCCTTCTTATACATGATACCGACTCCCTGCGTAGTAAGGTTTGTCTTTGTGTAGTAACGGTCATTTGTTTCATTATAAGCCTTCAGACGAATATCTCCCGAGCGGTTGATCAGCCATTCAGCTTCGAAGTCGCCTATAAAGTTGGTATTCGCCATCGGATTGTCCCGATAGCCGAAATTACCATTAACCAACAGGCGGTTGTTCAGCAACTGACCGGACAGGATACCTTCTACTTCCATATCCGTCCATCCTTTATCACCCGTGCTCAGATTGGTACCGATATTCCAGTTATTAGTCTCAAAAACCTGAGATAAGGCATTATTCAACTGACCGGACAGAGTAGAAGAGAGTACCGATGACATCACGTTCGAGTTCTGATTGTTCCGTGCAGCATCTTCCGTATAGAACTTACCGATACCCAGCAGATAAAGAATCTGCATATTCATCTGCTCTTCCGTACTGATATAATTGCGCACCAACGTCTGAATTTCATCTCTTTCATTCGGAAGCTCGATACCCAGCTTAATGGTCGGCCGCAGTAAAATCCCACTCAGATTCATGATACAGTTTACCCGTACATTAGTCTGCTGGGCAATGGAGGAAACATCCGGATTCAAGTCGTTCAGTGAAGCGGAGTTTACCGTGTATGATGCCTGAATATCCATATTCGCATCCAAAGGAGCGCCGTTGAAAGTAATCGTACTTCCATCTTTGATGATAAAATCCTTGCGAATCACTTCCTGCAAACTGAACTTATATATTCCCTGACTGATCCGGTAATTACCAAACATCTTCACATCCCCTTTATTATAAAACTCCGTGCGTATGTTTCCTGTTCCCTTCGCACTGATGTAGTCTCCGGCTATAGGGTCCATAATAATTTTCATGGTGGCATCGGGTGTAGCATCTACTAGAATATTCAAACGAATATCTGTCTGATGCTCTTCTTCGTCCGCCTGACGCTTCTGTTGCATCTGCTCAAAATAGGAATTTACCCGAATGGAATCCTGAATGTTTCGACGGGGCGTTTTATCTACAAACTTTATAAACTGGGTGCTGGCAGCCGACGCCACATTTCCGTTGATATAGGTGAATACCGTATTCCGGTTGGTCGTCATGGCGAGATTTACGTCCAGTCCCTGTATCGCATTCCCTGCAAGCAACGCATTTCCCGTAGCATATACCGTTCCAAAGAATGGCATATCCGTCGATTCCTTCGTATTCATCAAGAGCATATTATTAGCCTGTATCTCAAAACGGTAATTTATATTCTTGAAATGCTGGAAACGCAGATACCCGTTCAAGGTTCCCGAATGCCCTTCCATATCGGCAATATGCATATTATTGAATTTCAATCCGGTAGGAGCCAAATGAATCGTATCTCTAACGGCAAAGTGGGTATTCAGAATATCAAACTTCATGGAAGCATCCGTCATAACAGCCCCATCTAGATTCAATCCCTTGAACTTTCCGTAAAAATGTACTTTTCCCGTTCCCCGTCCTTTTATATCCTGTGCTATTGATTTCATATAAAATTCGAGGAACTTCAAGTTCAGTTCATGGGCATCGATATTCAGATCGAGTCCGCTTTCCGGTTTCAACGGGTAGATCATACCGATGACTCGCGATGGTGACGGTGATATATCCTGAATGGAAGCATCCAGATAGATTCCTCTTTTCTCATTATCCCAGGCGCCATATACGTTCAAATCACCTAAACGGCCCTGATTGAGCGAGAAGTTCTTGACGAAGAGGCGGGTATTCATCACAGGTTTCTTGAACACGCTGCTGGCATATGCTGTTCCCGTAGCATCTCCTTCAAAGTTTACGTCATCGGATATGTTTGCAATATCAAATACGTATCCCATATTAATGTCTTTCAGGTCCACTTTTACGGTATCTGCCGGATTGTCGGAAAGCCGCCCATTGATACGCACATAACGGTCATGATGGCTGAAATAGAAATTATTCACATCCACCTTGCCCGAGTCCACCACTACCTGCGAAGGATGTATCTGCCAAAGTGTATCATTCAAGATAACGTCTGTCTGTTTCACATCCACCATCGCTTTCAGCAAAGGCTTTTCACCTGCTGTACGCAGGAATTGTGCAACAGCCGCCAACTTTCCGCTATAAGTTGCTATGGCATTATTTCCCCAGTTCAGAGTCGTGCTGACTTTATCTTCTTTGGCCTGTGCTTCCAGAGAAAGATTCACGGCTCCATTCTTTTTCAGACTGGTCAGCCGCACCTTCGCACTGATATGGTCCGAAGGATTCTCGCACAAGATCATACCCGACTCGATAAAGTTGTTTTTATATTGCAGGCGGGGGAAGTAGCCTTCCACACGTAGCCGCTGCAAGGCATCATTAAAATACCCTTTCAACGTAGAATGTGTATATACAGTCAACGGAACATCAAATATCGTAGATAAAATGTCCGTATTATATATATGTACATCAAACGCAAAATTATTGTTCGTCTCTATCGGTTTCTTCGGAGGCAATATCAAAGACGGCACATACCGACGCATGATATTGAAAATACTTGCCGGTAAAGTATGGTACTGGAATTTTCCCGCTATGTTTGCCGTCAGAAATTCAGAAGTCAGTTTAAGCTGATTTTCATTATCCTGCCGGGTAGCCCGTACATTCATGTTCTTCATGAAATATTCCTTGTCCGGTGCCCTGAACTCCAGACTGTCCACATTGATTTCTCCAATCATCTCGTCAATGGAACCTCCGGTAAAATTAGCTTTTACCTTCAGAGAGAACTCCGCATCCTGGTAATCAGGTGTAAGATTTAAATCATTAGGACGGAACTTGTCGACAACGGCAAGGAAATTGAAAGTAGGAACCTTGGATGTCACATTCACATCTCCGTTCAGATAAATAGACCCATTCGGATCATCCAGCGCTATCTTTCCGTTAAATCCGCCTTGCTTGTATTCGCCGTCCAGCGTAATATTCTCATATTTATATCTGCTATATTCCACAGATGCGATCAATCCCTTCAACTCTACAGCAGGAAGCTGTTTTTCGATATGCCGTCCATGTACATCAAGATTAAAGGTGATTTCCCCAAATTTCTCATTATTCAATAACTTGCCCAGTTCAAACTCTTCTGTTTTGACAGCACCGGAATAAGCAAACAGCCCCTTAGCCTTATCGGAACTTAACTTTAAGTCGGTTTTTACATTACCAAGCCCGGTACGAAGCTGTCCGTAAGTAACTAGATCGGTGAAGTATCCGGAAATCTCTCCACGGAAATCAATATCCCCCAAACGTTCCAGAAGGGGAGGTACACCATTGTAATTGCTGCTCAGATTACGCACCAAAAAACCGACACCACGATTGTTGGCGGAAAGTTCGGAAAGCTTCCCGTACACATACGCATCCTGCGGACTCGATAGTTCCTGAAGCGATACATCCCCCGATAGCCGGAACTGGCGGTCGTCGGCCGTAATCTCCAGATGAGAGCAGGTAAGCTGGTCGACCGTTCCTTTTACCTGCATATCCAGCGTTATCGGTTCCTTGAAATGCGCCAATATAGGTACAAAAGGGGAAATATCTTTCAGAGTAATCTGCGAGGGTAACGTACGGAAAGAAAAGTGGACCTTCTCCGAGAACTGATCAAAAGCCTTCAGACTGTCATACACCAAATGAATAGTATCCATCTTCAGTGAAGTTTCGGGCAGCTCAATGGCAAAATTCTCTATATTAGTCCGTTTATCATTGGCAACCAATTTCAGACTCATCTTCTTTAAAGAGAATCCGGAAGCCTTTTCATCGAAGCTCAGACGCTTGATACCAAGATTCAAAGAATCCCTGCTCATCGCCTTCAATGAAATATTGGCTATAATATTCTGAAGCTGGACATGCTTGGCATTAAACTTTCCGGGAGTCTTTTCCTCTGACAATACATGATAAGCCATCCTTCCCCGACGAATCAAAACGGAATTGATACGCAAATCCAGCGAACTTTCCTTTTTTACAGTGTCCTTGGAAGCAAAAGCATCCAATACGAACTTAAAATTCGGAGGAGAGTCGGGAGTCTCTTTATTCAGATTGATGGTAAAGCCGAATAACTGGACACTGCTAATGGAAATCTTTCCCTTAAAGAAAGGAAGGATATCAAACTTAGCCGATAAGCGGGTTACTTTGAGCATTTCCTTGCCGCTCTGGTCGTCAAGCAGCACATCATCAATGATAATACGGTTTAATAGACCGATATTTATTTTGCCGATAGTCAGGCGTGTATTCAGCACCTCGGACAATTCCTTGGCGATAAACACACTCATTGCTCGCTGAACATTTGGAATATTCAGCAAAACAATAGTTCCGATATATACTCCCAGTACAATACCAACTACCCAGCGTACAGTCTTTTTCAGCGTTCTGATAAGCGATAACTTTTATTTAGCGAACAAAAATATAAAATAGTTCGTTATGAATCGTAGTTTTATCATTACTTTTGCACCGTTTAATAGTTTAAAAACATATGAGTGCAATAATATTAGGAATTGAATCCTCCTGTGATGATACGTCGGCAGCCGTAATCAAGGATGGTTATCTGCTGTCAAATGTGGTATCAAGTCAAGCCGTACATGAAGCATACGGCGGAGTAGTACCCGAATTAGCTTCACGGGCACATCAACAAAATATCGTTCCTGTGGTACACGAAGCACTGAAACGGGCAGGGGTTACCAAAGAAGAACTGAGCGCGGTAGCTTTCACACGTGGACCGGGATTGATGGGATCTTTACTTGTAGGCGTCTCTTTCGCCAAAGGATTCGCACGTTCACTCGGTATTCCTTTGATAGATGTTAATCATCTGACAGGGCATGTCTTAGCTCATTTTATTAAAGCAGAAGGAGAAGAAAATATCCAACCGAAATTCCCGTTCCTTTGCCTGTTGGTATCCGGAGGAAACTCACAGATTATATTGGTAAAAGCCTATAATGATATGGAAATTCTCGGTCAGACGATTGATGACGCTGCCGGAGAAGCAATCGATAAATGTTCTAAAGTGATGGGTCTCGGATATCCGGGCGGACCGATCATTGACAAACTGGCACGTCAAGGCAATCCGAAAGCGTATACTTTCAGCAAACCGCATATTCCGGGGCTGGACTACAGTTTCAGCGGACTGAAAACTTCTTTCCTATACTCCTTGCGTGACTGGATGAAAGACGATCCCGATTTCATCGAGCATCATAAAGTGGATTTGGCCGCCTCTCTGGAAGCAACTGTTGTAGACATTCTGATGGACAAACTGCGGAAAGCTGCCAAAGAATATAAAATAAAAGAAGTAGCCGTAGCCGGAGGAGTCTCTGCCAATAACGGATTGCGTAACTCTTTCCGAGAACACGCTGAAAAGTATGGCTGGAATATTTTTATTCCTAAATTCAGCTATACGACCGACAATGCAGCCATGATTGCCATTACCGGATACTTCAAGTATCTGGATAAAGACTTCTGCTCCATTGATCTTCCGGCTTATTCCCGTGTCACATTATAAAACAGTTTTTTAACGTCATCGTCACTTTATATAATAAACTATTGTCATAGAATAATTTAAGTAGTGACGATTAAAGTGACGGCAATAACAATAGTGACGGCAAACACCGAAAAAATGTCACCGACCCAATAGGCGGTGGCATAAAGAAGCCTTGCTGAAAACAAAATGCACCTATATATAATAGGGAGACAAAGGAGGATTAATGATATAAGAAGCCTTCTGTCTTACCCTGGATTTGGTTGACTACTATAAGTATCAACTAAAATGAATAAAAGATGAAAAAGAGTGACATGACCTTTAGTCCTTATCAGCTTGAACTTCTTGGCGATTTCTATCGTTCGAATTTCTCAGTTTCTCGTTTTGCCCAAGAAAAAGGGATTGCCCGCATTACATTTTGGCGTTGGGTTCGTATCTTTGAGGATTCTAATCCTGAAATATCCGCTTATATGAAAAAGAACAAGTCTCCCAAGTCCTCGGATGAATCCTCCTCAATTACTGCCTTACGTCTTGAGAATGAGCGTTTACGTGCAGAGCTTAAAGATGCTAAAATGCGTGCGCACGCCTTCGATACGATGATTGATGTTGCCGAGGAGATGTTTAATCTTCCTATCCGAAAAAAAGCTGGTACCAAACAATAAAAAGGCTTTGTAAAGGGAGGCATGCCTATACGGTGGTCTCTCTTTGCAAATTGTTTGGTGTAACAAAGCAAGCCTTTTATAAGTATGTTGACCATAGTACGGATAGTTCGGCCCGTGAACGTTTTGTTCTTGAGTTTGTCAAACGTGTGCGTTCAAAGGACCCTGGTATTGGGGGGATGAAACTTTGGCTGATGTACCGTAATGAGTTCGGCACCAGCCAGGCCTTTGTTGGGCGTGACTGTTTCTGTGCTATATTGTCCAAGTATAAGCTGACAATACGCAAACGTTTTCGGGCTCCACGTACGACAGACTCCTCTCATCACTTGCCACAGTATCCTGATTTAACCAGGACATTGCTATTAGAACATCCTGATCAGCTGTGGGTTAGTGATATCACTTACATTACCATATGGTTGCCTGACGGCAGTTATGTGTTCTGCTACCTGTCTCTGGTGACAGACGCCTATACGAAGGAGATCATTGGGTATTGCGTAGGTGATACTCTGGGAAGCTGTTACACAGTGGAAGCTCTGGAAATGGCAGTCAGACGCATAGCTGCAAAGGAGATTAAGGGTTTGATCCATCACTCCGACCGAGGCGTACAATATGCCAGTGCGGATTATATTGCCATATTACGACATAACGGGATTCTTCCCAGCATGACAGAGGATGGCAATCCCAAGGACAATGCCATAGCTGAGCGTGTGAATGGCATTATAAAGAATGAATTGCTGCAAGGAATGCGCTTTAGTTCAATACAGGAAGTCAGAAAAGCTGTAGCAACAGCCGTTCACTTCTATAACAACGAAAGGCCTCATATGAGCTTGGATATGCTTACCCCGGTACAGGCAGGAGAAATGCAAGGACCTATCAGGAAAAGATGGATAAGCTACAGAGAAAAGTATCTGAATGTAGCACTTGCTTAAAAATAAATATGTACATTTGCTTATGAAAAGACCAAGAATGCCCTGCTAGCGGGATAGAAAGAGGAAAAAGGGTGAGTTCCTTTCTTTTTTCTTCTTTCAAAGAGAAGAGTCAACCGGTTAAAGGAATAAGAAAAAAATAAGTAAACCGGAGGCAGGAATAATAAATAATAAAGTAAACAGCTGCCAGGGTTAGTAATATTTCTAGTCAACACATAGCAGCTATTAGAGATAAACAAGTCAACCATTATTAGGGAAGTACATTCATTAAGAATCTTTGTTTATAGCATTCCTTCGTTCCACGTGCGTAAGCCGTCCAGTTCACATACGTGATCCATTCGGCTCACGCACATGAACCGAATGGATCACGTATATGGAACGAAAAAATGAAGTAAACCTAATGACTTAACATAGCGTATATACCTTATTAATATAGGTAGCATATTCTATTAACTAACGTAGGAAAAAGATGTTTGCTGAAGTTATTACCATTGGTGACGAGCTGCTGATAGGGCAGGTAGTCGATACAAATTCTGCCTGGATGGGGCAGGAATTAAATAAGATAGGTATCGAAGTTCTACGCATTGTTTCGATCCGTGATCGGGAAGAAGAGATCATGGAAGCAGTAGATAATGCGATGAAAAGGGTGAATATCGTTCTGGTAACCGGAGGACTCGGTCCCACAAAAGACGATATCACCAAACAAACTCTCTGTAAATACTTCCATACCGAACTGATATTCAGCGAAGAAGTATTTGAGAACGTAAAGCGGGTGCTTGCCGGGAAAATACCGATGAATGCGCTGAATAAGAGTCAGGCAATGGTTCCCAAAGATTGCACGGTCATCAACAATCCGGTAGGAAGCGCTTCTGTCAGCTGGTTTGAGAAAGACAATAAAGTACTCGTATCCATGCCGGGTGTTCCGCAGGAAATGACTGCCGTTATGACTGAGTCCGTATTGCCCAAGCTACGTGAGAAGTTTCAGACGGATGTAATCATGCACCGGACCTTTCTAGTACAACATTACCCCGAATCCATACTCGCTGAAAAGCTGGAACCGTGGGAGACAGCCTTGCCGGAAAGCATCAAATTGGCATATCTGCCCAAACTTGGAATCATCCGCCTGCGACTAACCGGACGGGGACAGAACAAGATAGAAGTGGAAAGCGCACTGAACGACGAGCAGGCTAAGCTGGAAGCGATACTGGGCGATGATATTTTCAGCGAAGAAGATATCCCACTGGAGGTAATCGTAGGCGAACTGCTGAAAAAGAAGAATTTAACCGTTTCCACCGCAGAAAGTTGCACCGGAGGAAGTATTGCGGCACGTCTGACGTCCATTGCCGGAAGTTCGGAATACTTTAATGGAGGAATAGTGGCATATTCTAACGAAGTGAAGATGAATCTGCTCCATGTTTCACCGGAAACACTGGAAGTGTATGGCGCTGTCAGTGAGCAGACTGTGATCGAAATGGTAAAAGGAGCGATGAAAGCGCTGAAAACCGACTGCGCTGTCGCAACTTCAGGAATTGCCGGTCCCGGAGGTGGAACACCGGAGAAACCGGTAGGCACTGTCTGGATCGCTGCTGGTTATAAAAATGAAATTCGTACTTACAGGCAGGAAACGAACCGCGGAAGAGCCATGAATATTGAAAGAGCGGGCAATAATGCGCTATTAATTCTTCGTGATTTGCTCAAATAAGGAAAAATTGGTGTCTGGAAGTGAATTATTTTAAGAAATCCTTGTTTTATACGGATAAAAGTGCTTACTTTGCGTCCTGTTTGAAATAAGTATAGATATAAAACTATAAAAATAAGATAGAAATGTCGAAGATTTGTCAAATTACCGGAAAGAAAGCCATGATTGGCAACAATGTTTCACACTCAAAGAGAAGAACAAAAAGAACCTTTGATTTGAACTTGTTTAACAAAAAGTTCTATTATGTAGAACAAGACTGTTGGATCAGCCTTAGCCTTTGTGCTAACGGTCTGCGTATCATCAACAAAAAAGGACTGGACGCTGCACTGAACGATGCAGTAGCTAAAGGTTTCTGTGATTGGAAAAGCATTAAAGTAATCGGCTAAACGTAGAGGAGAAAACTTACAATGGCAAAGAAAGCAAAAGGTAACAGAGTACAGGTGATTCTGGAATGTACAGAACACAAAGAGAGTGGAATGCCGGGAACATCTCGCTATATCACAACTAAAAACAGAAAGAATACAACTGAAAGACTTGAGTTGAAGAAATACAACCCGATTCTGAAGAGAGTAACAGTACATAAGGAAATTAAATAATAATAGTATAACCCATGGCAAAGAAAACAGTAGCAAGTTTGCACGAAGGCTCTAAAGAAGGTCGTGCTTACACCAAGGTTATCAAAATGGTGAAATCTCCGAAAACTGGAGCTTACGTTTTTGATGAACAAATGGTTGCAAACGAAAAAGTACAAGACTTTTTCAAAAAATAATCAGAATAGCATAAAACGCTATAAACACAAAATCCCCTCATTGGCAAACAGTGAGGGGATTTTTTATTGCTTCTTTTTTTACTTTTCCAATCCTTTGTTATATCTTTGTAGCATAATGTATTATACAAATAACTGTAGATATGGGATTTTTTAGTTTTTTTTCAAAGGAAAAGAAGGAAACTTTAGATAAAGGATTATCTAAAACCAAAGAGAGCGTATTCAGTAAAATCGCTCGTGCCGTGGCTGGTAAGTCGAAAGTAGACGACGAAGTATTGGATAATCTGGAAGAAGTTTTGATCACATCTGACGTGGGGGTAGAGACAACTTTGAATATTATCAAACGTATCGAAAAACGGGCCGCTGCAGACAAATATGTGAATACTCAAGAGTTGAATCACATACTGCGTGATGAAATTGCTGCCCTTTTGACCGAGAATAATTCGGATGACGTAGCAGACTTTGATGTACCTATCAAGAAAAAGCCTTATGTAATGATGGTAGTGGGAGTAAACGGGGTAGGTAAAACAACAACAATCGGGAAATTAGCTTATCAATTCAAGAAAGCGGGCAAATCTGTTTATTTGGGTGCCGCCGATACATTCCGTGCAGCTGCCGTAGAGCAGTTGATGATCTGGGGTGAACGCGTAGGTGTGCCTGTTGTAAAACAGAAAATGGGTGCGGACCCTGCATCTGTCGCTTTCGATACACTGAGTTCTGCTGTTGCCAACAATGCGGATGTAGTGATTATCGATACGGCCGGCCGCTTACACAATAAAGTAGGCTTGATGAATGAGCTTACCAAGATAAAGAACGTCATGAAGAAGGTAGTACCCAATGCACCGGATGAAGTCCTGCTGGTATTGGATGGTTCTACCGGACAGAATGCTTTCGAGCAAGCCAAGCAATTTACATTGGCTACGGAGGTGACTGCAATGGCTATCACCAAGTTGGACGGAACCGCCAAAGGCGGAGTAGTGATCGGCATCTCCGACCAGTTCAAGATTCCTGTAAAATACATTGGATTGGGTGAAGGCATGGAAGATTTGCAAGTCTTCCGCAAAAATGAATTTGTTGATTCCCTGTTTGGAGAGAATGCATGAAAAGAAAGAGAATAGATATTATTACTTTAGGTTGTTCTAAAAATTTAGTAGACTCGGAGCAGTTGATGCGTCAGCTGGAAGAAGCAGGATACAGCGTAACTCATGATACAGAAAATCCGGAAGGGGAGATAGCGGTAATCAACACCTGCGGTTTCATCGGTGACGCGAAAGAAGAGTCTATCAATATGATTCTGGAATTTGCAGAAAGAAAAGAAGAAGGCGACTTGAAGAAACTGTTTGTAATGGGCTGTCTTTCCGAGCGTTATTTACAAGAACTGGCCATTGAAATACCACAGGTAGACAAGTTCTACGGCAAATTCAACTGGAAAGAACTCTTGCAGGACTTGGGAAAAACGTACCATGAGGAATTGTATATTGAGCGTACTTTGACCACTCCCAAGCATTATGCTTATCTGAAGATTTCAGAAGGATGTGACCGCAAGTGCTCTTATTGTGCTATTCCCATTATTACAGGACGCCATATATCCAAGTCGATGGAAGAAATACTGGATGAAGTCCGGTATCTGGTATCGCAAGGGGTAAAGGAGTTTCAGGTGATCGCTCAGGAATTGACGTATTACGGAGTCGATCTGTATAAAAAGCAAATGCTGCCCGAATTGATCGAACGTATCTCGGAAATTCCGGGTGTAGAGTGGATTCGTCTGCATTATGCGTATCCGGCACATTTTCCAACGGATTTATTTCGGGTGATGCGGGAACGCGATAATGTCTGCAAATATATGGATATAGCCTTGCAGCATATCAGTGACAACATGTTGAAACTGATGCGTCGGCAAGTAAGCAAAGAAGATACGTACAAGCTGATCGAACAGTTCCGTAAAGAAGTACCGGGTATCCATCTGCGCACTACGCTGATGGTAGGACATCCCGGAGAAACGGAAGAAGACTTTGAAGAGCTGAAAGAATTTGTACGCAAGGCGCGTTTCGACAGGATGGGGGCTTTCGCTTATTCTGAAGAAGAGGGTACTTATGCTGCCCAGCAATATGAAGACTCTATACCACAGGAGGTTAAACAAGCCCGACTGGACGAGCTAATGGATATCCAGCAAGGTATTTCAGCAGAATTGAGCGCTGCAAAAATTGGTCAGCAGATGAAAGTCATCATCGACCGGATCGAGGGAGATTATTATATCGGACGTACGGAATTTGATTCACCGGAGGTAGACCCAGAAGTATTGATCAGTGTTTCCAGAGAAGAACTTGAAGTCGGACAATTCTATCAGGTAGAAGTAACCGATGCGGACGATTTTGATTTATATGCAAAGATATTAAACAAGTATGAATAATAAGGAATTTACATCGGAACTGGCAGACAGACTGGGGTATACTATCAAAGACACTTCTGAACTGATAAGTTCTTTATTGTCTGACATGACACAGGAACTGGAAGACGGGAATGCGATTGCAATACAGGGCTTTGGTTCTTTTGAAGTGAAGAAAAAAGCGGAGCGCATTTCGATCAATCCGTCCACGAAGCAACGTATGCTGGTTCCTCCTAAATTGGTATTGACGTACAGACCCAGCAATACACTGAAAGACAAGTTTAAATAATATATATTTCCCATTATGAATGAAAGACTGACAATTCAAGACCTTATCGACTTATTGGCGGCTAAACATAGCATGACCAAGAAGGATGCCGAAGCATTCGTCAAAGAGTTTTTTCTCTTGATAGAACAAGCCCTGGAGAATGAGAAGACTGTGAAAATCAAAGGATTGGGGACTTTCAAACTTGTGGATGTAGATAGTCGGGAAAGCGTTAATGTCAACACAGGGGAACGTTTCCAGATAAAAGGTCATACCAAAGTATCGTTTACTCCGGACACCAATCTGAGAGATACAATAAATAAGCCTTTTGCACATTTTGAAACGGTAGTATTAAATGAAGGTACGGTATTGGAAGATACCCCTATGGAAGAATCCGATGAGGAGGAAGGTGCGGTTTCTGATACAGAGACTGAAATGATCGACTCTGAAATAGCAGGAAATGAAAATGCCGGTGGAGATATTCAGGAAGAAATACAACTGGAAGAACCTGTAATCGAAGAGCAGCCGACTGCTGAAGCAGTAGCTGTGGCTGAAGTTCCTGAAACTGACGCGAATGAAACCGGTCAACCTGAAACAGAACCGGAACTAATTGCAACAGAAGAACCAGAAGCTGAAGAATTGCCGGAAGTGAAAATTGAACCGAAACCGGAATCTGTATCTGAGGAAGCCCCAGGAGAAGAGCCTGTAGAGGAATCTTCGGAAACTGTTTTGGAACCTGACTTCAGTCCGGTGACAGAGGAACCTGCTAAGGAACAATCGGAAGAAACAATTATAGAAGAGCAGAAACCAGAGACTGAAACAACAGAAGAGGAGGAAGAGAAAACGGTTATTACAGAAAAAGCGGAAGTTACTGCAGAGCAAATTATAGCCCAAGAGCTTCATAAAGCAAATATGGAGCCTGTCACTCTCCAAGAACAGCCGGAAATAGAACAACCGAAAGCCACCTATACTGATAAAGACAGTGATAAAAAGGAAAAATCAGCTATTCCTTATTTAATAGCAACTATTATTATAGTCTTACTACTGTGCGGAGGAGCTATCCTGTTTATTTATTATCCGGATTTGTTCTCATCTTCGTCTGATAAGAATGTGGTTGATATACCGGAAGTTACTCAACCTGTGCAGCCGGAAGCACAGCTTTCAGATACAATTGCACACAAGGATACTGTGGTGGAAGCAGTCCAACCGCAACCTGTTGTCAAGAAGGAACCGACAGCGGAACCTGTCAAAGCAGAAAGTAAACCTGCCCAACAACAACCAACAGCTTCGGCATATTCGGATTCCGCATCCTACAAGATAACCGGTACCAAAACAAAATACACAATTAAAGAAGGAGAGACTTTAACGAAAGTTTCATTACGCTTTTACGGTACAAAAGCCATGTGGCCATATATCGTAAAACATAACCCGAAAGTAATCAAGAACCCCGATAACGTACCATACGGTACGACAATCGAGATACCGGAACTTACAAAAGAATAAAAACAAAAAACACCTATTCACCCGGCTCATACAGCAATGTATAGCCGGGTGAAATGTTACGTAAGTACAAAAGCGTATGAAAGTACCTTAATCTAAAGATTTCGCATTGTTTTTTAATAAAAATTAGTTGCAATCGTTAATTATATGGCGTACTTTTGGGAGCGAATTTAGAAGCCTTACACACTGGTAAGTCTTACACCTTAATTAATGAGAATTAAATAATAAAATATTAAGTATTTATGGCTGAATCAATTGATATCCGCGAACTGAATGAGCGGATTGAAAGACAAAGTGCTTTCGTTACCAATCTTACGACAGGTATGGACCAAATCATTGTTGGTCAGAAACATTTGGTTGAATCACTGCTTATCGGATTGCTTTCCGACGGACATGTTCTTTTAGAAGGTGTACCCGGTCTGGCAAAAACTTTGGCTATCAAAACACTCGCTTCCCTGATCGACGCGAAATATAGCCGTATTCAGTTCACTCCCGACTTATTGCCGGCCGATGTTATTGGTACAATGGTTTACAGTCAGAAAGATGAATCTTTCAAAGTACAAAGAGGACCTATCTTTGCCAACTTCGTATTAGCGGATGAAATAAACCGTGCTCCGGCCAAAGTACAGAGTGCCTTGCTGGAAGCCATGCAAGAACGTCAGGTTACTATTGGTAAGGAAACATTCATGTTGCCGGAACCTTTCTTAGTATTGGCCACTCAGAACCCGATTGAACAAGAAGGTACTTACCCGCTTCCTGAAGCACAGGTAGACCGTTTCATGCTGAAAGTAGTGATTGACTATCCGAAGCTGGAAGAAGAAAAACTGATTATCCGTCAGAATATCAACGGTGAGAAGTTCAATGTGAAACCTATCCTGAAAGCAGAAGAAATTATCGAAGCCCGCAAGGTGGTTCGCCAGGTTTATCTGGATGAGAAAATAGAACGTTATATTGTAGATATTGTATTTGCTACTCGTTTCCCCGAGAAATACGATCTCAAAGAACTGAAAGACATGATCGGATTTGGTGGCTCACCGCGTGCTTCTATCAATCTGGCACTAGCTGCCCGCACATACGCTTTCATCAAACGCCGCGGCTATGTAATCCCGGAAGATGTACGTGCTGTTGCGCATGATGTTCTTCGTCACCGTATTGGACTGACATACGAGGCGGAAGCCAACAACATGACTTCGGACGAAATCATCAGCAAGATTCTGAACAAGGTTGAAGTGCCCTAATCTGCCGTAATATTACAATGCAGTAAAAGGTAGTCAAGTGTATTTTACTTAACTACCTGACTACTTACTACTTTAACTACTGTATAAATGGAAACAAGTGAAATATTAAAAAAAGTTCGTCAGATTGAAATCAAGACACGAGGACTGTCTAACAATATCTTTGCAGGCCAATACCATTCGGCTTTCAAAGGTAGAGGTATGTCGTTCTCTGAAGTCCGTGAGTATCAGTTCGGCGACGATATACGCGACATCGACTGGAATGTGACGGCACGATTCAACAAACCTTATGTGAAGGTGTTTGAAGAAGAGCGCGAACTGACAGTGATGTTGATGGTCGATGTTTCCGGAAGTTTGGAATTTGGTACGGTTAAACAACTGAAGAAGGATATGGTAACGGAAATTGCAGCTACTCTTGCATTTTCCGCTATACAAAACAACGATAAAATTGGTGTGATCTTCTTTTCAGACCGGATAGAAAAGTTTATTCCTCCTAAAAAGGGACGTAAACACATTCTATATATTATCCGCGAACTGATTGACTTCCAACCGGAAAGCCGTCGTACCAATATTCGTCTCGCATTGGAGTATCTGACTAATGTAATGAAAAGACGTTGTACAGCGTTTATTCTATCTGACTTCATCGATCAGGATAACTTTAAAAACGCTCTGACTATTGCCAACCGAAAGCATGACGTAGTGGCATTGCAGGTTTACGATAGGAGAGTGAGTGATCTTCCTCCGGTGGGACTGATGCGAATAAAAGATGCGGAAACCGGCCATGAACAATGGATCGATACTTCTTCCAAAGCTGTACGCCGGGCACACCGTGACTGGTGGATAAACAAACAGACCGAACTGAACGACACATTTACCAAAAGTAATGTTGACTCCGTATCTGTGAGAACCGACCAGGATTACGTAAAGGCATTGCTGAATTTATTTGCCAAACGAAATTAATGGAATCAAAGATGAATAGAAATATTATTCTGATAGCATTGTTATGTCTGCTTTCTATAGGTAGAACTGTGGCACAGTCTGTTACAGTGGAAGCTAAGATAGATTCGTTGCAGATATTAATTGGCGAACAGGCGAAAGTACAATTACAAGTAGCGATGGACGCCAAACAACGTGCTGTTTTTCCTGCTTATACCGATACACTGGTGCGAGGGGTAGAAATTATAGAAACCGCCAAACCGGATACACAATTTCTGAATGATCGCCAACGAATGCTGATTACTCAGGAATACATTGTTACCTCGTTTGACTCAGCTCTCTATTATCTTCCGCCGATGCCTGTCACTGTGGATGGCAAAGAATATAGATCGAAAGCTCTGGCATTGAAAGTATATTCTATGCCAGTTGACACATTGCATCCAGACCAGTTCTTCGGACAGAAAACGGTGATGAAAGCGCCTTTCGCATGGGAAGACTGGTATGGGCTGATCGGTTGCTCATTTCTTGCATTGCCTTTACTCGGCTTATTGATCTATCTGATCATTCGTATACGTGATAACAAACCGATTATCCGTAAGATAAAAGTAGAACCTAAGTTGCCACCACATCAGGCTGCTATGAAGGAAATCGAACGTATCAAGAATGAGAAAGTATGGCAGAAAGGACAGCCGAAGGCATATTATACGGAATTGACAGATACTCTTCGTACTTATATTAAAGATCGTTTCGGATTCAATGCACTAGAGATGACTTCTTCTGAAATCATCGATAAGTTATTGGAAATGAATGATAAAGAGGCAATATCAGATTTGAAGGAACTCTTCCAGACAGCTGATTTAGTAAAATTTGCCAAGCATGATCCGCAAATGAATGAAAATGATGCGAATTTGATTAATGCAATCGACTTTATCAACGAAACAAAGCAACCGGAAGAGGAGAATCAGAAACCGCAACCAACGGAAATCACAATTATCGAGAAACGTTCTCTGCGTACTAAAATATTATTAATCTGCGGTATTGTATTCTTGTCAGCAGCATTAATAGGTACTTTTGTATATATAGGTATGCAGCTTTATGATCTCTTTGCATAATGTGGTGTGAATACTAAATAGTAAACTGTTAAATCGAAAATAAAATGTTTTTTGCCAATATTGAATATCTGTTTTTGCTATTATTGCTTATACCTTATATTGTATGGTATATCTTGAAGCGAAAGAAAACTGAAGCTACCCTTCAGATTTCGGATGCACGGGTATATGCGCATACTCCTAAAAGTTATAAGAATTATTTGCTACATGCTCCATTTATACTGCGCGTCATTGCATTGGCTTTGATTATTGTGGTATTAGCGCGTCCGCAAAGCACTAATAAGTGGCAAAACAGCGAAATAGAGGGAATTGATATTATGCTGGCTATCGACGTGTCTACCAGTATGCTGGCGGAAGACTTGAAGCCAAACAGACTGGAAGCTGCTAAAGATGTAGCAGCCGAATTTATTAACGGACGCCCGAATGATAATATTGGTATCACTCTGTTTGCCGGAGAAACATTCACTCAATGCCCGCTGACTGTGGACCATGCTGTATTGCTGGATATGATTCATAATATCAAATGTGGCCTTATTGAAGATGGTACAGCTGTTGGTATGGGAGTTGCAAATGCTGTAACCCGCCTGAAAGACAGTAAAGCGAAATCAAAAGTTATCATCTTATTGACGGATGGTACCAATAATAAAGGAGATATTTCGCCATTGACAGCCGCTGAGATTGCCAAAAGTTTCGGTATCCGTGTGTATACCATCGGAGTGGGTACGAATGGAATGGCTCCATATCCTTATCCGGTCGGTAATACAGTACAGTATATCAATATGCCGGTGGAAATCGATGAGAAAACACTGACTCAGATTGCCGGTACTACCGATGGTAACTATTTCAGAGCTACGAGCAACTCGAAACTGAAAGAGGTATATGAAGAAATTGACAAGCTGGAGAAAACAAAGTTGAACGTAAAAGAGTATAGCAAACGGGAAGAAGACTATCGCTGGTTTGCACTGGCTGCTTTCCTTTGTGTACTACTGGAAGTTTTATTGCGTAATTCAATACTCAAGAAAATTCCGTAGGAATGTTTCGTCAATCGTGATTTGTAACGTAAAATAGGAAGAAGATGTTTCGATTTGAAGAACCTGCATATTTATATTTATTGCTGCTATTACCGTTTTTAGCAGCTTTCTACTTGTATTCCAATTACAGGAGACGGAGAAATATCCGACGTTTTGGAGATCCGGAATTGTTAGCGCAATTAATGCCGGATGTATCTAAATATCGACCGGATGTGAAATTTTGGCTCATCTTTGCCGCTATCGGCTTATTCTCAGTATTGCTGGCTCGTCCGCAATTTGGTTCCAAGCAGGAAACGGTGAAACGTAAAGGGGTGGAAGTGATTATAGCTCTGGATATATCTAATTCTATGCTGGCGCAGGATGTGCAGCCCAGCCGTTTGGAAAAAGCCAAGAGATTAATATCCAGATTGGTAGATGAATTAGATAACGACAAAGTCGGTATGATCGTATTTGCCGGAGATGCTTTTACCCAGCTACCGATCACGAGCGATTATATTTCCGCCAAAATGTTTTTGGAATCTATCAGCCCATCGCTGATTTCCAAGCAGGGTACAGCAATCGGAGAGGCAATCAACCTGGCAACCCGCAGTTTTACTCCGCAAGAAGGAGTGGGACGTGCTATCATTGTCATCACGGATGGTGAGAATCATGAAGGTGGCGCTGTAGAAGCTGCTAAAGCTGCTGCCGAAAAAGGGATTCAGGTAAGTGTGCTGGGAGTAGGTATGCCCGAAGGTGCTCCTATTCCTGTAGAAGGTACCAATGATTATCGCCGTGACCGCGAAGGTAATGTAATTGTAACCCGTCTGAATGAGGGCATGTGTCAAGAAATAGCCAAAGACGGAAAGGGTATCTATGTACGGGTAGATAATTCTAATTCTGCTCAAAAGGCTATCAGTCAGGAAATAAGTAAGATGGCTAAGTCTGATGTGGAATCGAAAATATATACGGATTTCAACGAACAGTTTCAGGCTATTGCATGGATCATTTTACTATTGTTACTAGCTGAGATGTTAATTTTGGATCGTAAGAATCCATTATTCAAAAACGTTCATCTGTTCTCTAATAAGAAGTAAGCTATGCGTATGTTAAAAATGAAATATATCCTGTTTGCTGCTTTTCTGTTATCGGCTGCCGGCGTTTCGGCACAGAAAGCAGAGCGTGACTATATCCGCAAAGGAAATCGTCTGTTCAATGATAGTGTATTCGTAGATGCAGAAGTTAATTATCGCAAGGCTTTGGAAGTTAATCCTAAATCTGCTGTATCCATGTACAATTTGGGAAATACGCTCTCACAACAACAAAAGTTTCAGGAAGCCATGGAGCAATATGATTCTGCCAGCAAAATAGAAAAGGATAAAATGAAATTGGCACACATTTACCATAATATGGGAGTGCTTTTTCAAGCTGGTAAAGATTATGCAAAAGCAGTGGATGCCTACAAAATGTCGCTGCGCAACAATCCTGCAGATCATGAAACACGGTATAACCTGGCACTCGCTCAAAAGATGTTGAAAGACCAACAGAATCAGCAGGATCAAGATCAAAATCAAGACCAGAATAAAGATCAGCAGCAGAAGCAAGACCAGAAACAGGATCAAAACAAAGATAAACAGAACGATCAGAAGAAAGACGACCAAAAGGATCAGCAACAACCGCCGAAGCCTGAAAAACAAGATAATCAGATGTCAAAGGAAAATGCTGAACAGTTACTTAACTCTGTGATTCAGGATGAGAAAGACGTACAGGACAAAGTGAAGAAACAACAGAAAGTTATTCAGGGCGGTCGTCTGGAAAAAGATTGGTAATAATAAAAAGTTGATGATATAAATTTCATAAGCAATGAAAAAACTGATTGTTATATTGATGGCATTGATAGCATATAGCACCCAAGCGCTTGCCGACAAGGTGTCATTCACTGCTTCCGCTCCCGATGTAGTGGTTGTAGGGGATCAATTCAGGCTATCTTATACAGTAACCACACAAAAAGTTAAAGACTTTCAGGCACCGGCTATCAAAGGATTCGACGTCCTGATGGGGCCAAGCCGTTCTCAGCAAAGTAGTACACAGATAATGAATGGTAATGTCACCTCTACAAGTAGTATTACATTCACTTATATATTGATGGCAAATACTGCCGGTGAATATACAATCCCCGGAGCTTCTATTGTAGCTGATGGCAACCAGATGGTTTCAAACTCCGTAAAGGTGAAGGTTTTGCCACAAGACCAAGCTAGTAATGGAGGACAAAATGACGGTAGCTCATCTGCACGCTCTTCATCCGGTACAAGTGTATCTAACCAGGATTTGTTTATCACAGCAACTGCCAGTAAAACGAATGTATACGAGCAGGAAGCATTTGTCTTAACCTATAAAATATACACCAGAGAACATGACTTGCAATTGAATAATGCCAAACTGCCTGACTTTAAAGGATTTCATTCTCAAGAAATTGAAATGAATGCAAATGCAAGATGGACACAGGAGCATTATAAAGGACGTAACTATAATACGACAATCTATCGCCAATTCGTATTATTTCCCCAGCAACCAGGTAAGTTATTTATAGAACCGGCACAGTTCCAGATGACGGTAGGTAAAGCTGTACAATCTGACGATCCTTTTGATGCATTTTTCAATGGTGGAAGCAATGTAGTTAAAGTACCGAAATCTATCGTTACTCCTAAAATAGCAATTAATGTCAATCCGCTTCCTGCTGGTAAACCTGCAAACTTTTCAGGTGGAGTGGGAGAGTTCAACATTTCTTCTTCCATTAATAGCAAGGAGCTGAAAACTAATGATGCTATCACCATTAAGTTGGTAATCTCCGGCACCGGAAACCTAAAGCTGATTTCTAATCCAGAAATTAAGTTCCCGGATGACTTTGAAGTATATGATCCGAAGGTGGACAACCAAGTCAGATTAACTCAGGAAGGTCTTACAGGAAACAAAGTCATTGAATATCTGGCTATTCCAAGACATGCAGGCAATTATAAAATCCCGGGGGCATCTTTCAGCTATTTCGATATCCGTTCAAAATCTTACAAAACGTTGAAAACGGAAGACTACGTAATCAATGTTGAGAAAGGTGCAGGAAATGCTGATCAGGTGATTGCCAATTTCACCAATAAAGAAGACTTGAAAGTATTGGGTGAAGATATCCGTTACATTAAGCAAAATGAAGTTACTCTCCAACCTAAGGGTAGTTTCTTCTATGGCTCAATGACCTATTGGCTATTCTATATCATTCCTGCTTTAGCCTTCATCATCTTCTTTATCATCTACCGCAAACAAGCCGCTACAAATGCCAATGTTGCTAAGATGAAAACAAAGAAAGCTAATAAGGTAGCAACCAAGCGCATGAAACTAGCCGGTAAGTTGCTCTCTGAAAACAAGAAAGATGCCTTCTATGATGAAGTACTGAAAGCATTGTGGGGATATATCAGCGACAAACTCAGTATTCCGGTTTCCCGTTTGTCGAAAGACAATATTGAAGAGAAGCTGAGAAACCATGGAGTAAGTGAAGAACTAATTAAAGAATTCCTGAATGCATTGAATGATTGTGAATTTGCTCGTTTCGCTCCAGGTGATGAAAATCAGGCAATGGATAAAGTCTACTCTTCTTCAATAGAAGTGATAAGCAGAATGGAAAATTCAATAAAACATTAACCCAGAAGAGATTGTGTCATGAAAAAAATATTGTTTTTTATATTATTATCAATGTCAGTTACTTGCTTCGGACAGGGAACTCAGAGCATTGATTCTATACAAATAACTGAAGCTGATTCTATCCATGCGGGTTCACATACATTTTCTGATACGAAATTGGAAGATGTAACAAAAGCCGAAGGAGATTCCGCATATATAAAAGATGATTATGCAACTGCTATCCAAATATATGAATCCTTATTAAAAAATGGGGAATCTGCGGATGTGTACTATAATTTAGGAAACAGTTACTACAAAGCTGGAGAAATTGCAAAAGCCGTACTCAACTACGAACGTGCTTTGCTTATGAAACCAGGAAACAGCGACATCCGTGCCAATCTGGAAGTGGCACGCGCTAAAACAATAGATAAAGTAGAACCTGTTCCGGAAGTTTTCTTTGTATCATGGACCAAAGCCTTGATAAACAGTATGAGTGTAGACGCATGGGCTACATGGGGAATTGTCTCCTTTATTCTATTTATCATCGCTTTTTACTTCTTTATTTTCTCCAAGCAGATTATACTAAAAAAAACAGGATTTATATCAGGTATCGTTTTCTTAATCGTTGTGATATGCTCTAATCTTTTTGCTTCAGAGCAAAAAGAACGTTTAGTAAATAGAAGCGAAGCGATCGTCATGAATCCTAGTGTAACAGTTCGCAGCACTCCGAGTGAAAGTGGAACAAGTTTGTTCATCCTTCATGAGGGACGTAAGGTCAGTATCAAAGATAACTCAATGAAAGAATGGAAAGAAATTCGCTTGGAAGACGGCAAAGTAGGATGGGTACCGGCTTCCGCTATTGAAGTGATATAAAATTCGTAAACAGAATTTAGGAATTTAGGAAAAAAGATAAGCAAATAATTTGTTTTATCTTTTTTTTTGCTTAAGTTTATAGCGTGATAAAAAATTAAATACAATATAGTATTAACCATTAAATTTATGAGACATGAGAACAATAACATTTAATGAACTTCGCAAGATTAAAGATTCATTGCCTAGCGGTAGCATGCATAGAATAGCAGACGAACTTGGTTTGCACGTAGATACAGTGCGCAACTTCTTCGGAGGCCATAATTTCAAGGAAGGAAAAAGTGTCGGAATACATCTTGAGCCTGGTCCGGATGGCGGGCTTGTAATGCTAGATGACACAACTGTTCTCGACCGGGCTCTAAAAATTTTAGATGAAATAAACATGAGTATGCAAAAAGAACAAGCTACCGAACCTATGCAAATTTAAAATATAAAACAAGAATCCCAATTGCCCAAACAATTGGGATTTCTTATTTGTTTACCTTCAAAAACAGATTATTATGGAAGATAAATTAGTAACCTTAGCTATTCTGACTTATACAAAAGCTCAGATTCTAAAGAATGTCCTCGAAAATGAAGGAATAGAAACATACATTCATAACGTAAATCAAATACAACCTGTTGTATCTTCAGGAGTACGTCTGCGAATTAAAGAAAGTGATCTACCACGTGCATTAAAAATAACGGAAAGTTCTACTTGGTTATCTGAAAGTATAGTGGGAGAGAAGACACCTAAGGTAGATAGTAAATCGAACAAAATTTTAATACCTGTCGACTTCTCCAATTATTCGATGAAAGCGTGTGAATTTGGCTTTAATTTGGCCAAAACTGAGAATTCTGAAGTGATTCTATTACATGTTTACTTTACACCGATATACGCTTCGTCATTACCATATGGCGATGTATTCAATTATCAGATCGGAGATGAAGAATCTGTTAAAACAATCATCCAGCAGGTCCATTCAGATCTCAACGCACTATCTGATAAGATTAAGGAAAAAGTTGCATCTGGAGAATTTCCGGATATCAAATATAGTTGCATTTTACGAGAAGGAATTCCGGAGGAAGAAATCTTAAGATATGCCAAGGAGCAACGTCCTAAGGTTATCATTATGGGAACGCGTGGAAAAAGCCAGAAAGACATTGACTTAATTGGCAGTGTAACAGCTGAAATTATTGATCGAAGCCGCACAGCAGTATTGGCTATTCCGGAAAATACTCCATTCAAAGAATTCAATGAAGTAAAACGTATTGCTTTCTTAACCAATTTTGATCAGAGAGACTTGATTGCTTTTGAAGCATTTTTCAACACATGGAAATCTTTCCATTTTTCAGTCTCATTAATACATCTGGCTGAATCCAAAGATACTTGGAATGAAATTAAACTTGCAGGTATCAAAGACTATTTCCAAAAACAATATCCCGGGCTTGAAATTCATTATGATGTGGTAATGAATGATAATCTATTAAAAGGACTTGACAAGTATATCAAAGATAATCAGATAGATATAATAACATTAACTTCCTATAAGAGGAATATATTTGCACGATTATTTAACCCGAGCATTGCTCGTAAAATGATTTTCCATTCTGATACGCCATTGCTTGTTATTAACGGATGATGAGAAAGAACGAAAATAAGCTGTTTACGTTTAGGGAATAATGATGATTATGTTTAATAGAAAATTGGTATAGCCTCTTTTTTATTTTCTCACAAAAAGAGAATCATCATTATATAGTTTGATAAAAATCAGAATCATCATTCAAGCTTCTTTATTTGTAAAAATAAAAAGACTATCCCAATTTAAATTTTGGGATAGTCTTTTATAATAACTGACTTAATATAATTATTTCATCATCTTATCGATTTCTTCAAATTCAGGACCCATGTTCAGATTATAGTAAACACGGTAAAGCCCCTGTAACCACAAATCTTTTTGATCAGGTTTCAAAGCTCTGGCTTTTTCGTAGAATGGCTTAGCTTCTTCATAGAATTTCTTCACTGTAGCTTGTGCCTCTGCATATTTAGGATCATTGATATCTGTTGTAGCTTTATCAGCATAATCCTGAGCCTTCATCAAATACACTAATCCTACATTAGAATATGCTTCTGCATATTCAGGATCTGCAGCAATAGCTTTCTTGTAGAACTCAATAGCATTATCATATTCTTTCATATTATGATAAAGATATGCTTTCACATAAAGATACAACTTGTTATTGGCATCAGTAGACAACATTCTATCAGCAAATTCCATAGCTTTAGAAGCTTGGTTAGAGCTAGTATAGTAATCTACCAAATTCGCAAAGAAATAATCATTTCCAGGGAATTTTAAAATACCTTCTTCCAATGATTTAACCCATGCCGCAGTATCACCTTTAGCTTTATATGCATCTGCCATCAATTGCATTGCAAACTTACCGCCATCTTTGTCATCCAATGCAGCAGGAGCATATTTAATAATTGCATCTTTATCTCCTACTCTGTCAGCAGCCAATGTTGCGTAATATGCTATTTGTGCCAAAAGAGTATCTGTTTTAGCCAAATTTTGCTCTGCCAACATAGGATAAGAAGCTGATTCTACGTATGTTGCAAAGAATTGCAAAGCTTCCTTATTCTTATCAAGGTTAAAGAATTGAATACCACCGTTGATCAAATTAGGACGTTCAACCAATATAGTTGAAGCATTTGCTTTTCTATATTTGTTTTTAATTTTACCTTTTTCATTAGGTACTTGAGCTAGATCATCACATTTAGTATAATACTCAAACATTTTTAAAATGCTGTTGTATGCCTTCAATGTGTCAAACGGCTGTTTCAGAACACCTTTCTTATCACGTTCTTCTTCGATAAAACGTTTCTGAATAAATCCAGCAACGTCCCATGTGTCAGGAAGATCCTTGGTCTCAGGGTTCTTAATGGCTTCATTAATCAGCTTTTCAGCTTGATTAAAATTCGGTTTTACATCACTGGCAATGCTTTTGGCTTCTTTTACATTCTTCATTTGAGCGAATGATAAGCTTACGGCCATCAATAAAACCATTGAAAATAATACTCTTTTCATGATTGTTGTTTGATTAATTATTAATATTATGTCTATTCCTCAATTTCGTTGTTATTTTCATTAACATCTGTAGCAGTATCTGCATTGTCAACATCCTGATCAGTAGTCAGATCACTAACAATAGTACCCTCTGCTTCTTCTGCAGGAACTTCATCCTCAAGACTTTCTGTCATTACTTTACATACAGAACCAATCTGATCATTACGTTTTTCAAGATTAATCAGACGAACACCTTGAGTAGCACGTCCCATAATGCGGACATCGGCAACTTTCAGACGGATAGTTATTCCAGACTTATTGATAATCATTAAGTCATTCTCATCGGTCACTGACTTAATTGTTACCAACTTACCTGTTTTTTCAGTAATATTCATGGTCTTTACACCCTTGCCACCGCGATTAGTCTTACGATAATCTTCAATTTCAGAGCGCTTACCATATCCCTGTTCAGAAACAACCATTACGGATTCTGTTTCCAAATCTTTGATACATATCATTCCTATTACTTCATCTTGACCATCATTATCCAATGTAATACCACGTACACCTGTAGCCGTACGTCCCATTACACGAACTGCAGCTTCATGGAAACGAATAGCCCGACCATTGCGATTAGCAATAATGATTTCATTATTACCATTCGTCATTCGAACTTCAATTACACTGTCATCCTCACGAATTGTAATAGCATTTACACCATTCTGACGCGGGCGTGAATATTGTTCAAGCAATGTCTTCTTGATAACACCCTTCTTCGTACAGAATAATACGTAATGACTATTAATATATTCAGTGTCATCCAGGCTCTTAACACGCAAATATGCAGTTACACTGTCATCAGAGTCTATATTTAACAGGTTTTGTATAGCACGTCCTTTGGAATTCTTCGTTCCTTCTGGTATCTCATAAACTTTCAGCCAATAACATTTACCTTTTTGTGTAAAGAACATCATGGTATTGTGCATAGTAGCCGGATATATATGCTCTACAAAGTCCGCATCACGAGTTTCTGTTCCCTTAGAGCCTACTCCACCACGATTCTGCGCACGGAATTCTGTTAATGGCGTGCGTTTGATATATCCCATATGAGAAATTGTGATAATCATCTGATCATCAGCATAGAAGTCCTCCGGATTAAACTCTTCGGAAGAATAAACGATTTCAGAACGACGTTCGTCACCATATTTCGCTTTAACTTCCAATAATTCATCTTTCATCACCTTACGACATACCTCATCATCAGCCAAAATACTTTCCAAATAAGCAATCTGTTTCATGATTTCTTCGTATTCAGCATGAAGCTGATCCTGCATCAGACCAGTCAACTGACGCAAACGCATCTCTACAATTGCACGTGACTGTATTTCTGTCAGATTAAAACGTTCTATCAAACCTGCAATAGCATCATTTGGAGTCTTAGCTGCACGAATAATACGAATAACTTCATCAATATTATCAGAAGCAATGATTAAACCTTCAAGGATATGTGCACGTTCCTTTGCTTTACGCAGATCAAACTGAGTACGGCGGATAACTACTTCGTGCCTGTGCTCTACGAAGTATTTAATCATATCTCTCAGATTCAATGTCTTAGGACGTCCGTGAACCAATGCAACATTATTCACACCGAAGGAAGTCTGCAAGGCTGTCATCTTATACAACTTATTCAGCACTACGCTTGCATTAGCATCACGTTTTACATCAATAACGATACGCATACCGTCACGGTCAGACTCGTCGTTTGCATTCGAGATACCTTCTATTCTCTTATCATTAACAAGATCAGCAATATATTTGATCAGTTCAGCCTTATTAACATTATAAGGGATCTCAGTCACTACGATTTTATCATGTGTCTGTCCGGTTTCAATTTCCGCTTTTGCACGCATTACTACACGTCCACGACCTGTCAGATATCCTTCACGTACTCCGCTGATACCATATATATAACCACCTGTAGGGAAATCCGGAGCTTTGACATAAGTCATCAGTTCCTCTACTGTGATTTCCTGATTATCAATATATGCTTCACAAGCATCAATTACTTCCGAAAGATTATGAGGAGGCATATTAGTTGCCATACCTACCGCAATACCGGAAGCACCATTAACCAAAAGATTAGGAATACGGGTCGGCATCACCTTCGGCTCTGTCAACGTATTATCAAAGTTAGGTTCGAAGTCTACAGTTTCCTTATACAGGTCATCCATCATCGCTTCACCCAACTTGTTTAGACGAGCCTCCGTATAACGCATGGCAGCGGGGCTATCACCATCTACAGAACCAAAGTTACCTTGGCCATCTACTAAAGGATAACGCATTGCCCATTCCTGAGCCATACGCACCATAGCATAATAAACTGAAGAGTCTCCATGCGGATGGTACTTACCCAATACTTCACCCACGATTCTTGCAGATTTTTTATAAGGTTTGTCTGAAGTATTACCCAATTCCATCATTCCGTATAAAATTCTACGGTGAACGGGCTTAAATCCATCTCTAACATCCGGAAGGGCACGTGAAACAATGACCGACATGGAGTAGTCAATGTACGATGACTTCATTTCCTCCTCGATGTTAATCTTTATAATTCTGTCTTGTTCAAGCATTTAAAATGATTATTAATTATACATTGTATGGTCTGTGAAAAACCACGCTAAAGTACTACTTTTCCACGATATACGAAAGTTTTTCCGAAGAAAGTTTTTTTCTGCTTGAAGGACAGTCTGTTTGTCTATATTTAGTTATTAAAATTAAAAATTTCAAGGAGCGAATTGACTTCTAACCATTAATATTAGAAAAAGAAATGAGAAAAAGAATAAATACTACCATTAAGGAGACCATATTTGTGAAAAACAGGGAGTGGTATTTGTTATACCTTATATATATAATACAAAGCATTGTTTTTATGGCACGCCATTTGTAGATATAAGAAATAAAGCAAATATGCAATACAAACTTGATTAAATACGTATATTTGCCAGTAAATAACCCCTTAGAAGAAAAGGAAAAAGTATGAATAATCAATTCTCACAAAGAGTTTCCGACATTATCGTCTATAGCAAGGAAGAAGCTAACCGGTTGAGGAGTAGGCATATCGGACCTGAGCACCTACTTCTGGGAATGCTTCGTGACGGTGAAGGAAAAGCTATCGAGATATTGTCAAAACTCAACACCAATTTAGCTGCAGTAAAGCAGCAGATTGAAGCTCGGCTGAAGACAGAAGCTGATGATATGCTATTGCCTGATGCAGAGATACCGTTGTCTAATGACGCGGCAAAAATATTAAAAATGTGTATTTTAGAAGCACGTGGAATGAAAAGTAATATAGCTGATACAGAGCATGTTTTGTTAGCGATCCTAAGAGAAAGAAACAATATGGCTGCTTCCGTGCTCGAAGCTAATGACGTTAATTACGTGAAAGTGTTGGAACAAGCCACATTGCAACCGGATGTAAATTCCGGTATGGGATTTCCGGAAGACGATGATGATGAAGAAATGTCTTCTCCCCGATCTGGTGGAAGCGGTTCTGAAGAACGCCAGCAACAGGCGCAAACAGCTTCAAAAAAACCGGCCAATGACACGCCTGTACTTGACAATTTCGGTACAGATATGACAAAAGCGGCAGAAGAAGGACGTTTGGACCCTGTGGTAGGCAGAGAAAAGGAAATTGAACGCTTGGCTCAAATTCTGAGTCGCCGCAAAAAGAACAATCCGATTCTGATCGGTGAACCTGGTGTAGGAAAATCAGCAATCGTTGAAGGACTAGCTTTGAGAATTATTCAAAAGAAAGTCTCACGCATCTTGTTTGATAAGCGAGTAGTAGCTCTTGACATGACCGCAGTTGTGGCAGGAACAAAATACCGTGGTCAGTTTGAAGAGCGTATTCGTTCCATTCTCAACGAGTTACAAAGGAATCCGAATGTGATCCTGTTCATTGATGAGATCCATACAATTGTAGGTGCAGGTTCTGCAGCCGGTTCAATGGATGCAGCCAATATGCTGAAACCTGCATTGGCACGCGGCGAAATACAATGTATTGGTGCTACTACCCTTGATGAATACCGTAAGAATATAGAAAAAGACGGTGCTTTGGAACGTCGTTTCCAAAAAGTTATGGTGGAACCCACTACTGCTGCCGAAACTCTTCAGATTCTGCGTAACATCAAGGATAAATATGAAGATCATCATAACGTGAACTATACAGATGAAGCATTGGAAGCTTGTGTCAAGTTGACAGACCGTTATATTACGGACCGTAACTTCCCTGATAAAGCTATTGACGCTTTGGATGAAGCAGGATCACGTGTACATCTGACCAACGTCAATGTGCCCAAGGAAATCGAAGAGCAGGAAAAACTCATCGAAGAAGCTAAAAGCAAGAAAAATGAAGCTGTGAAATCGCAAAATTTTGAACTCGCTGCCAGTTTCCGAGATAAGGAGAAAGAGCTTACGCTTCAGTTGGACGAAATGAAACGGGAATGGGAAAACAGCCTGAAAGAGAACAGACAGACTGTTGATGCAGAGGAAATTGCCAATGTTATTTCTATGATGTCCGGCATTCCGGTACAGCGTATGGCGCAAGCCGAAGGAATTAAGCTAGCCGGCATGAAGGAGGATCTGCAATCGAAAGTGATCGCACAAGATCCGGCTATAGAGAAACTGGTTAAAGCTATTTTAAGAAGCCGTGTGGGATTGAAGGATCCCAATAAGCCCATTGGAACCTTTATGTTCTTAGGCCCGACTGGTGTAGGTAAAACCCATTTAGCCAAAGAATTGGCAAAATATATGTTCGGCTCTTCCGATGCACTGATTCGTATAGACATGAGCGAATTTATGGAAAAATTCACTGTCTCACGTCTGGTCGGAGCTCCTCCGGGATATGTAGGATATGAAGAAGGCGGACAATTAACTGAAAAAGTACGTCGCAAACCTTATTCTATCGTCTTGCTTGATGAGATCGAAAAAGCACATCCGGATGTGTTCAATCTCCTTCTTCAAGTGATGGACGAAGGCCGTCTAACTGACAGTTATGGCAGAATGGTTGATTTTAAAAATACAGTTATTATCATGACTTCCAATATTGGCACCCGCCAGTTAAAGGAGTTTGGACGTGGTGTAGGATTTGCTACACAAAGCCGTCTGGATGATAAAGAGTTCTCGCGAAGTGTTATACAAAAAGCATTAAATAAATCATTCGCGCCAGAATTTATCAATCGTGTCGATGAAATCATAACATTTGACCAACTCTCTTTGGAAGCTATCACGAAAATCATTGATATTGAGCTAAAAGGACTATATGATCGTATTGAATCTATTGGATATAAGCTAGTTATTGATGATGAAGCAAAAAGATTTGTGGCCGAAAAAGGATACGACGTGCAATTCGGAGCCCGCCCTTTAAAACGAGCTATTCAAACTCATCTAGAGGATGGACTGTCAGAACTCATTATAACTTCTTCTCTGAAAGAAAAAGATGTCATTCAAGTCTCTCTGAATAAAGAGAAAGGTGAATTGGAGATGAAAGTTATTGCATCTTGAAAGAAGATTGCTTAAATAAGATAAGTTATAAAATATGCCAGAATGTCAGACCTTAGGGTCTGGCATTTTTTTTGTCTCTATCTGAACAAATATCAATTAAAAACATTCTAATAAATAAACCAAAAAAATATACGTTATTATGCAAAAAGGTAATATTGGGGTTACAACAGAGAACATTTTCCCTATCATCAAAAAGTTCTTGTACAGTGACCATGAAATTTTTCTTCGCGAATTAGTGTCTAACGCAGTAGATGCCACTCAGAAACTGAATACCCTTGCTTCCATTGGAGAGTTTAAAGGTGAACTGGGCGATCTGACAATTCACGTTGAATTAGGTAAAGACACTATTACTATCTCCGACCGTGGTATTGGTCTGACTGCAGAAGAAATAGAAAAGTACATTAATCAGATTGCATTTTCAGGAGCAAATGATTTTCTGGAAAAATACAAAGATGATGCAAATGCAATCATCGGACATTTCGGTTTAGGCTTCTATTCTGCCTTTATGGTTGCAAAAAAGGTTGAAATTATCACCAAATCCTACAGAGACGAAGCACAAGCTATAAAATGGACTTGTGATGGTAGCCCTGAATTCACTATTGAAGAAGTAGATAAGGCAGATCGTGGTTCAGATATCATCTTATATATCGATGACGATTGCAAAGAATTCCTCGAAGAAGCACGTGTTTCTGAGCTTCTGAAGAAATATTGCAGCTTCCTTCCTGTCCCCATTGCATTCGGAAAAAAGAAAGAATGGAAAGATGGCAAACAGATAGAAACCACTGAAGACAATATTATTAACGATACCACTCCATTGTGGACTCGTAAGCCGAGCGAACTGTCGGACGAGGATTATAAGTCGTTCTATACCAAGTTGTACCCGATGTCAGACGAGCCATTATTTTGGATTCATCTGAATGTAGATTACCCGTTCCATCTGACCGGTATCCTCTATTTCCCGAAAGTAAAGAGCAATATTGAGCTGAATAAAAATAAGATTCAATTATATTGCAACCAAGTATATGTAACGGATTCTGTAGAAGGAATTGTACCGGACTTCTTGACTTTATTACATGGAGTTATTGATTCTCCGGATATTCCATTGAATGTATCCCGTTCTTATTTGCAAAGCGACTCGAATGTGAAGAAGATTTCTACCTATATCACAAAGAAAGTTTCCGATCGCCTGCAATCGATTTTCAAGAACGACCGCAAACAGTTTGAAGAGAAGTGGAATGATTTGAAAATATTTATCAATTACGGCATGCTTACTCAAGAGGATTTCTATGAGAAAGCGCAAAAATTCGCCCTTTTCACCGATACAGATAACAAACATTATACATTTGAAGAGTATCAGACCCTTATTAAAGATAATCAGACAGACAAAGATGGAAATCTGATCTATTTGTATGCTAATAATAAGGATGAACAATTCAGTTATATCGAGGCTGCCACCAACAAGGGGTACAATGTTCTGCTTATGGATGGTCAATTAGATGTAGCTATGGTAAGTATGTTGGAACAGAAGTTTGAGAAATCTCGCTTCACCCGTGTAGACAGCGATGTTATCGACAACCTTATCATCAAAGAAGACAAGAAAAACGAGACATTGGAAGGAGAAAAGCAAGAAGCTATCACAACTGCTTTCAAGAGCCAATTGCCCAAAATGGATAAAGTTGAGTTCAATGTAATGACACAGGCATTGGGAGACAATTCAGCTCCGGTGATGATTACTCAAAGCGAATATATGCGTCGTATGAAGGAAATGGCAAATATTCAGGCCGGAATGAGCTTCTATGGAGAGATGCCGGATATGTTCAATCTGGTTCTGAACTCCGACCATAAGCTTATCAAGCAAGTGCTTGACGAAGAAGAAGCAGCTTGTCACCCTGAAGTAGCTCCTATACAAACAGAGATGAATAGTGTCAGCAAGCGTCGCAATGAACTAAAAGACAGCCAAAAAGACAAGAAGGAAGAAGATATTCCTACTGCAGAGAAAGATGAATTGAATGAGCTGGATAAAAAATGGGATGAACTGAAAAATAAAAAAGAAGGCATCTTTGCAGGATATGCCAGCAACAACAAGGTAATCCGTCAACTCATCGACCTGGCTTTATTGCAAAACAATATGCTAAAAGGTGAAGCTCTGAACAACTTCGTGAAGCGCAGTATTGAGCTGATTTAATACCGCCCCTTTATTTATAACATAAATCAATGAAAGAGCATTCAACACTAAAACGTGTTGCAATGCTCTTTTTTCATCATAAAACGAACGCTAAAATATCGATAAATTGGAAAGTATTGTATATATTTGAACACTAAATGATAAATACTTCAATTGTTTGATTTGGGTTATGAGAAAAATACTTTTAGTGTTAATTGCTATATGGTTATTCATGCCGACTGTCTGTGCCCAAAAAGTAGGTCTTGTCTTAAGTGGTGGCGGTGCCAAAGGATTGACACACATCGGCATCATTCGCGCCTTAGAAGAAAATAACATTCCTATCGATTATATTACAGGAACTTCCATGGGAGCCATTATCGGCTCTCTTTATGCGATGGGGTATTCTCCTGATGATATGGAAGAATTATTGAAGTCAGAAGACTTTAAAAGATGGTATTCTGGACAAATAGAAGAGAAATACGTATACCACTTCAAGAAAAATGTCCCGACACCGGAGTTTTTTAATATCCGTTTCTCATTCAAAGACTCATTAAAAAACTTCAAACCACAATTTCTGCCCACAAGCGTAGTAAATCCCATACAGATGAATCTGGTTTTTGTAGATTTGTATGCACGCGCTACAGCTTCGTGTAAAGGCGATTTCGACAAGTTGTTCGTTCCTTTCCGATGCATAGCTTCTGATGTCTACAATAAAAAGCAACTCGTAATGAGAAACGGAGATTTGGGAGATGCCGTCCGAGCTTCCATGAGCTTTCCCTTTATGTTTAAGCCTATAGAGATTGACAATGTGCTGGCATATGACGGAGGGATCTACAATAATTTCCCAACAGACGTTATGAGAGACGATTTTCATCCGGATATTATAATTGGAAGTGTGGTATCTACAAACCCCACCAAACCCAAGGAAAATGACCTCATGAGCCAGATAGAAAACATGGTCATGCAAAAAACCGACTATTCTATTCCGGATTCAATGGGTATTCTGATGACATTCAAATATGACAATGTCAGCTTGATGGATTTTCAGCGAATAGATGAATTGCATGATATCGGATATAACCGAACCATAAGCATGATGGATTCTATAAAAAGCCGTATACAAAGGAGGGTTAATTTGGATAATATACGTTTGAGAAGAATGGTATACCGAAGCAACTATCCGGAATTACGCTTCAAAAACATCATTATTGACGGAGCCAATCCCCAACAACAGGCATATATTAAAAAAGAATTTCATAGCTCTGACAATAAGGAATTCACTTACGAAGACTTGAAAGAAGGCTATTTCCGGCTGCTTTCAGACAACATGATTTCCGAAATCATCCCGCACGCCGTATATAATCCGAAGGACGAAACGTATGACCTGCATTTAAAAGTCAAACTGGAAAATAATTTTGCCGTACGATTAGGTGGGAATATTTCCACGTCCAACTCGAATCAAATTTATCTCGGGCTCAGCTATCAGGATTTAAATTACTATGCGAAAGAATTTCTTTTTGACGGTCAACTCGGGAAAGTCTATAATAATGCACAATTCATGGCTAAGATCGACTTTTCTACTGCGATCCCGACCTCTTACCGCTTTATCGCATCTATTACTACTTTCGACTATTTTAAGAAAGACAAGTTATTTTCCAGAAATGACAAGCCAGCATTTAATCAGAAAGACGAACGCTTCCTTAAACTTCAGGTAGGGCTACCGTTCCTTTTAAGTAAACGAGCTGAATTTGGAATAGGAATCGCCAGAATAGAAGACAAATATTTCCAGAGAAATATCATCGATTTTGAGAAAGACAGATTCGACAGAAGCCGTTATGATTTATTCGGCGGCTCTATCAGCTTCAATGGAAGCACACTTAATTCACGGCAATACCCGACACAAGGCTACAAAGAAGCTCTTGTTGCACAGATATTCATGGGACGGGAAAGATTCTATCCAGGTGAAGAGACCAAAGGAGTTCAAATAAATAAAGAACACCATTCCTGGCTGCAATTATCATATATGAAAGAAAAATACCATACGATGAGCGAACACTGGGTTTTGGGATGGTATTTAAAAGCTTTGTACGCTTCCAAGAACTTTTCCGAGAATTATACGGCGACTATGATGCAAGCAGGTGAGTTTTCACCTACTCTACATAGTAAACTCACCTATAATGAAGCTTTCCGCGCCAATCAATTTGTGGGAGCCGGCATTCGTCCCATCTATCGTCTCAATCAAATGTTCCATCTGCGAGGTGAATTTTATGGTTTTATGCCTATATATCCGATTGAAAGAAACTCATTAAATAAGGCATATTATGGAAAAGCCTTCTCTAAATTCGAATATTTGGGAGAAATTTCTGTTGTGTGTCAATTACCGTTCGGAGACATCTCTGCTTATGTAAATCATTATAGCTCACCGAGAAGGGAGTGGAATGTCGGGTTAAGTATCGGTTTCCAACTGTTTAATTACCGTTTCATCGAATAATTTTCTACAAAAAAAAGTCGCCGAATGCTTGCTAATTCGGGAAAAGTACGTATCTTTGCACCCGTTAAAACGAAACAATGGTCGCGTAGCTCAACTGAATAGAGTAGCTGACTACGGATCAGCCGGTTACAGGTTTGAATCCTGTCGCGATCACTTTTTCGGAAAAACAGAATGGCCGCGTAGCTCAACTGAATAGAGTAGCTGACTACGGATCAGCCGGTTACAGGTTTGAATCCTGTCGCGGTCACTTCTACCAACATTTAACAAGGTCGCGTAGCTCAACTGAATAGAGTAGCTGACTACGGATCAGCCGGTTACAGGTTTGAATCCTGTCGCGATCACCAAAGTCCTCTGCATTTTTTTTGTGGAGGATTTTGTTTTTTACCCCATTCCATCGAAGAAATTCGGCATCACGAGAAAAAAATTAAGCGGTTATTTTATCTAAATCGAGCGATCATTTCACATCAAACGACCGTATGATTATGTACAATCAATAGGATGTTTTACAAAAACACTTTAATAGTTATTTTCAAACATCAAGAAGTTTACTTTCAAACATTGGAAAGTTTAAAAAGTGCATGGCAACGTATGTTCAAACAATGCACTTTCATCTTCACCTTTTGCTCGAAACCACTATAAACAAGCGGATACAGGATGAAGGGAAAGCATTTCACTTTTATACTACATTAGTTTATCAAATATGCTATTAGCTTATCGGATTTTGCTATTAGCTAATCAAATTATGCTAATAGCAAAAAATAGAAAGAACTAAAAAAAATCCCCTTCACCTTGTATCTGCCTGTTCATGGGAGGCATAACAAAAAGGTGAAGGGGGAATACCTATTTATAAAATGTATGGAGAATCGATACTTCTCAGTATCAGATCAACATTTAATATTCAGTTCGTTTAAGACTTTACGTATTGCCTCAAATGTCGTAATTCGAGTCGGAACCAACGGCAATCGAAGTTTATTTTCAATCATCCCCATTGCATTCAGCATGGATTTTACTCCTGCCGGATTTCCATCCACAAACAAAAGATCAAATAGCTCAGTAAATCGATGATGAATAGTGAGTGCATTAGCAAAATCACCTTGAAGCGCCAAACGTGTCATACGGCTGAATTCACGCGGGAAAGCATTGCCGATTACAGAGATCACTCCAACAGCTCCCAAGGTTATTAACGGAAAAGTAATACCGTCATCACCGGAAATAACATTGAAATTATCTGGTTTATTCTTGATAATGTCATCCATTTGAGTAATATTACCGGAAGCTTCTTTAATAGCGATTACATTACTAAAATTACGAGCAATGCGCAAGGTCGTCTCAGCAGTCATATTTACTCCTGTACGCCCCGGCACATTATACAACACGATAGGAAGTTCCGTAGCTTCCGATATGGCTTTATAATGCTGATAAATTCCCTCTTGCGATGGCTTATTATAATATGGCACTACAGACAATATAGCGTCAACTCCTGTAAAATCGTCATTTTTCAATGTTTCTACTATTGCACGTGTATTGTTACCGCCTACACCCAGCAAAATAGGAATTCTTCCGTTAACGCGGTCAATCACCATCTTTTTGATGGTTTTCTTCTCTTCTTCGGTAAGAGTCGGTGTTTCGGCTGTAGTCCCCAGCACACACAAGAAATCCGCATTATTCTGCAATAGATAGTCTACCAAACGCATCAACGCATCATAATCAACGCTTTCATCCTCTTTGAAAGGAGTAATCAGTGCTACCCCCATTCCTTTCAATTTAGTCTGTATCATGAGTTTTAATTATAATCTCTAATTTTATTAGGCGCAAAAGTACGAATATTTTTCATATCTTACGATATAAGTTTCAGAAATTCGTCCTCGCTTAGTATGGTTACTCCAAGTTTTTTTGCTTTTTCCAGTTTGGCTGGCCCCATATTGTCACCGGCAAGGATAAAACTGGTCTTAGCAGAGATACTTCCCACATTCTTACCGCCATTTTTCTCAATAAGGTCTTTATATTCGTCCCGTGAATGATGCGTAAATACACCGCTGATCACAATAGACTGACCAGCTAATTTATCCGTATATCCACTCATATCTTCTTCTGTACGATAGAGCTGTAACCCAGCCTCTTTTAACCTGCCAACTAACTCTCGGTTAGACTCATTTGAGAAATACAGAAGAATGCTTCGCGCTATTTTTTCCCCGATTTCATCGATACTTATCAGCTTTTCAAGGTCAGCCTGTCGCAGCTCGTCAATGTCCCCGAACGACTTGGCTATTTTCTTTGCTACCGTCTCGCCAACAAACCGAATTCCCAAAGCAAAGATGACACGTTCAAAAGGAACTGTCTTACTCTGCTCAATCCCCGTAATAATATTCTCTGCAGATTTTTCTCCCATACGATCCAACCCTTTGATATCATCGGCTTTCAATTCATACAGATCCGCCGTATTATGAATCAACCCCAAACGATAGAACATATCCACCGTTTCAGGACCCAATCCATCAATATTCATGGCTTTCCGACTAATAAAATGCTCTATTTTACCTTTAATCTGAGGGGGACATGCAGTTTCATTAGGACAATAATGGGCAGCTTCGCCTTCATATCTAATTAATTTGCTGCCACATTCGGGGCAATTGGTAATAAACCTGACCTTCTCACCAAGCATAAAACTACGGGCATCTTTATCCACTCCTGTAATTTTAGGAATGATCTCACCACCTTTTTCTACATAAACCATATCTCCGATATGCAGATCAAGCCCTTCGATAATATCCGCATTATGCAATGAAGCACGTTTGACAACCGTTCCGGATAGCTGAACAGCATCTAAGTTGGCAACAGGAGTTACAGCGCCTGTTCTGCCTACCTGATAAGTTACCATATTCAATCGTGTCAATGCACGTTCTGCCTGAAATTTATAGGCAATCGCCCATCTAGGAGATTTCGCCGTAAAACCGAGATTCTTTTGTTGTCTCAGACTATTTACCTTCAAGACGATTCCATCAGTAGCTACAGGCAGATTCTTTCGTTCTACATCCCAATAATTGATAAATTCAAAAACCTCTTCCAACGTCTGGCATTTACGCGTCAAATCAGAGATTTTAAATCCCCATTTTGCGGCTTCCTGAAGATTTTCATAATGTCCATCACAAGGCAGATTATCTCCCAAAAGATAATATAAATACGCATCCAGCTTGCGAGAAGCTACAATAGAAGAATTCTGAAGCTTCAATGTTCCTGAGGCTGCATTTCTCGGATTAGCGAAAAGCGGCTCCTCACGTGCTTCTTTTTCGCGGTTCAACTCCTCAAATACTTCCCAGGGCATAAGGATTTCCCCACGAATCTCAAAAGAAGAAGGATAATTGTCACCATGGAGCACAAGTGGAATAGAACGGATTGTCTTTACATTATCTGTCACATCATCGCCCTTTTCTCCATCTCCGCGTGTAACGGCACGAACCAGTTTTCCATCTTCGTAGGTCAGAGAAATGGAAGTACCATCATATTTCATCTCACAGCAAATCTCAAAATCCTCATTCAACGCTTTTCGTACACGCTCATAAAAATCTGTAACTTCGCCTTCAGAGTACGTATTTGCCAAAGACAACATGGGGTATTTATGTGCAACCTGCGTGAAATTCTTGTTAATGTCACTGCCGACACGCATAGTGGGCGAATTTTCATCTTTATATTCCGGATGTGCCAGCTCCAGATCCTGGAGTTCACGCATCTTATCATCAAACTCCTTATCTGAAATTTCGGGAGCATTCAAAACGTAATAATTATAGTTGTGCCGATGAAGTTCAGCACGCAATTCCTCTATTTTTTCCTTTATATCCATATTTCTTCGATTGTTTAAGGCAAAAATACAGGTTTATCTTTGAATATTTGTACTTTTGCGAAAAATTATAAAGATTATGCGTATTGATATTATAACAGTTTTACCCGAAATGATTGAAGGCTTCTTCAATTGCTCCATCATGAAACGAGCTCAGAATAAGGGACTTGCAGAAATACATATCCACAATCTGCGCGATTATACCGAAGACAAATATCGTCGTGTCGATGATTATCCTTTTGGCGGATTCGCCGGCATGGTCATGAAGATAGAGCCTATCGAACGCTGCATTAACGCTCTGAAGGCTGAACGCGACTATGATGAAGTGATTTTTACGACCCCCGACGGAGAACAGTTCAATCAGCCAATGGCCAACAGCCTTTCTTTGGCCCAAAACCTGATTATCCTTTGCGGACATTTCAAAGGTATTGATTATCGTATCCGTGAACACCTGATCACCAAAGAAATCAGTATCGGAGATTATGTGCTGACAGGAGGCGAACTGGCAGCAGCAGTCATGGCGGACGCAATTGTCCGTATCATCCCCGGAGTGATTTCAGACGAACAGTCGGCACTTTCTGATTCTTTTCAGGATAATCTGTTGGCGGCACCTGTATATACTCGTCCTGCTGACTATAAAGGCTGGAAAGTACCCGATATTTTGTTATCCGGCCATGAAGCAAAAATAAAAGAATGGGAGCTACAGCAATCTTTAGAACGAACCAAAAAACTTCGCCCAGACTTACTGGAAGACTAAAAGATATATGTAAATAAAAACGACGGTGAGAAATATGAGAATTTTCACCGTCGTTTTTATTTATATTCTACAAGAAAGACAAATCTGTTATTTTACTCTTCGCACTGGGAATCTTCTTTTCATCTATCATTCCGGCCTTGATTTTACTCAGTATACTTAAAAAGTAAAATAGCATTTTTCTTTCATATTATATGCGAAGAGTTATTGTATGTTTTCAATTATACCTCAAGCGCACCAATAATTTCTTTTACTGACTTACATCCGTGTCTTTCCAAGTAATTATTTATACCATCTTCAACTTTGATTGTAACAGCCGGATCTATAAAATTTGCCGTACCAATCTGGATCGCAGAAGCACCGGCAAGCATAAACTCAACAGCATCTTTCCAGTTCATAATACCTCCCAATCCTATGACAGGAATATTTACCGCCTTTGCAACTTGCCAAACCATACGCAAGGCAATCGGTTTCACAGCAGCACCGGACATTCCTCCTGTCACTGTTGACAGAATGGGACGTTTACGTTCCGCATCAATAGCCATTCCTAGCAATGTATTGATTAATGATACACTATCCGCACCACTTTCTTCTGCTGCACGGGCAATTTCTGTGATATCAGTAACGTTCGGAGAGAGTTTAACGATAAGTGTCTTTTTGTAAGCTGCACGTACCGCTTTTACTACTTCAGAAGCACCTTTTGCTGACACACCAAAAGCCATACCTCCTTGCTTTACATTGGGGCACGAGATATTTAGTTCTATAGCAGGAATTTTGTCAAGTTCATTAATGATCTCTGCAGTTTTCACATAATCCTCAATAGCAGACCCCGACACGTTTACAATCATATTCGTTTGAATGTCTTTTATACGAGGATATATCTGTTCCACAAAGTAGTCAACCCCCTTATTTTGCAGTCCTACAGCATTTAGCATACCGGAAGGAGTCTCTGCCATACGAGGATATGGGTTACCTTCACGTTTGTGAAGAGTAGTACCTTTTACAATAATACCGCCTATTCGCGCTATATCAATGAAATCCGAGAACTCTTCACCATATCCAAATGTACCAGATGCAGTCATCACCGGGTTCTTCATCTGCAATTCACCAATGTTTACACTTAAATCTGCCATAGTAGTTTATTTATATTAAAAACAGGACCTTCTTTACATACACACAAATGTCCTTCTGTCGTATTTTCCACACAACAGAGACATGCTCCAATTCCACAAGCCATTGTATTTTCCAAAGAAACTTCACATTCTATCTGATTACTTTTGGCATATTTTGCCACAGCCATCATCATCGGTTTAGGACCACAAGTATAAATCTGCTCAAAATGTACCTGATTTAATATAGAATGCTGGGTGACGTATCCTTTTTCTCCGTGACTTCCGTCTTCTGTAGTAGTATATACCTCTCCATATTTAGCAAATTCTTCCAGCTGCAACAAGTCTTTATTGCTACGAGCCCCTAAAAGGAAGGTAGGTTTATGACCATTTTTCGCCAATTGTTCACCTAAATATAACATAGGGGCTGTTCCGACACCTCCGCCCACAAGCAAAAGCTTATCAGAAGGCTTTTGAGGCATTGTATAGCCATTCCCCAAAGGAAGTACTACGTTGATCACATCGCCCGAATTTACTTCTGCTAAACGTCTTGTTCCGTCTCCAATCAACTGAATAAGGAACCACACTTCGTTTTGTCGCTTGTCTACAAAATTAATAGAAATAGGACGGCGTAAAAATGTAGTAGATGAACCGTCCACCCGAAGTTCGGCAAACTGCCCCGGCAACATCTCGGGCAGCAATGACTGAGAAGTCAATTTCAGCAATACATAGTTTGCATTCAATCTGATATTCTCAGTAACTGTCAGATCTAAAATAAATTTCTTCATGTATGGATATAAAAGTATAAATTCGTATTCCGGTGCAAAGATACAGGAATTTGCTCAAACCACCGATTTTACCTCTCATTTTTCAGGTCGAAAGGTTTCATAAGTATTATCATCAAAGAATATTCTTATTTCAGTGATTTTTCTGGCAGGCTTTTCTATGTACCTAATCTCCTGTTTTACAATCTCTTTAGGTGCATTTTCGGCTGTTCTTAATGCCATTTCCTTGCGATTTTCCGGATTAATCGTCTCTTTGGACGGATTTACAGGATTCTCATCAAACAAAGAAGGCTGATAATCTCCATTGGAAGAAACCGTAGAAGCATCTTCTGCAGATGTTATCATTTCGCCTTTACCATAAAGCAACCATTCAAGATTTACATAACTATAGGTCTGATGTACCTTCATTACAACCTCCAAGCTTGGTTTATTCCGATCATTCAAAATATGTGAGAGAGTAGATTGCTGAACTCCAATTGTCTCAGCAAAAACTCTTGGAGGAACTTTTTCTCTCTCCATTATCATTCTAATTCTGTCTTTTATCTCCATACAGCTTCTTTCTTGTTACAATTGTATGTATTAAACGTTGGTTTCACAAAAATACTAATAACCACTACGGATATACAAAGGTAAATATTACAAATCACAAATGCAAATTACAAATATAAAAATATTAATATTACAGATGTGTAGCGATCATTACGATTGGACTAATACGTTTGTAAAACACAAAATAAAACATAAACCACGATGACATTTCAGATTTAACAAAATAACATATTACATTGATTTATAATAGAATATATATAAGCAAACAACAAAGAAATACGATATTCACAAAAATACGCTCCACTCAGACAGTAATTTTAGAGCGATTATTCAATATTAGAGCATATTTATATGATATACAATAATATAACATATAAAAAACAAATTGTTAACCACTCTCCTATTACATTTATATACTGTATATTATTACTGTAAAACAATCAATATACTTTTGTGATTCGGTTAGATCGATTACATTTGTATCTTATTCACAGATATATACTTTACAAACAAACAGGCATGATTACACAAACGTAAATATCAATAGTTGCAAAAACAATAAATCAAGGAATAAAATACATTATTTACTTATGTATATTGAGAACTCTTCAAATCTTCTTTTACATTTTCTTCTGAAGTATCTCGCAAATCGTAAATCCTTGCTATATTTCCGCACATTCAGTCGATCAATTGTTTTTTTTCAATTCTAGAAGCTATAAAATTGAATTAAATTCCTGTCTTATAATAAAATATACCTGTTTTATCAATACCCAAATTAAGATCAACTAGAAAAATAACAGAAAAATATCCCAATTATCCCACAAATTATCAAAATGACATTTTATCAGTTCAGGAAAAGAAAGATGATCCCTCCAATTTATGCAAAACCATTTATGCTAATACGATTTACCATTCTATATTTATAGTCTGAATTAAATCAGATTTTTTCAATTTTGAAAATGAATATAATATAACTTCAAAAACTAGAAAAGAGAGAAATTACCAAAATTGAATTTAAAGAAGGGAAGCAAAAGATCTTCAAACTCCTTTCCATTCATAAAAGTCAGGAAAAAGAGAACAACAGATCCATTGTAAAATATTCGTCTATAAAAGAAGATTTGGTTATGAGTTTGACACAACTAATTTGCTATATATAAAGAAGGCATATACTTAATCTGTTTTACAGTAAAAGTATATGCCTTTTGTTTATTTAGAGTATTCAGTTTTACTAATGCAAAATTTTAAACACTAATTCACGAAGAATATCTCCGTCAGACATTGAACTATTTTTCACTCCTTTTGATTTTGCATCGGCATATCGTATTTCACCAACAATCTGCATTGTCTTTACTCCACTATATTTGCGCATCGCAATTGCGTAGTCCCGAGCTTGCCAAGTAGTTCTTAACCCTAGCATATTAGCAATACCCTGCTCCGATTTATCAGGCGCATAATATGCTAACATCAAGTTTGAATAAAAGCTAAACAACAAAGACAATGTCATTTGAATTGGATTCGTTTTAGGATTTTCCTCAAAATATTTTATTATTTTATTTGCTTTCAGAATGTCTTTTTCAACCAGAGCACTCCGCAATTCAAAGTTATTATAATCTTTGCTTATGCCTATGTTCTTCTCAATTTGTTCGGGAGTAACACGTTTCTGTCCCGTAGGCAAAGTGATAATCAGCTTTTCTAATTCACCTGTCAAACGACTTAAATCCGAGCCGACAAAATCAGCCAGCATAGCCGTTGCCTTAGGCTCCATATCTATTCCTTTTCTTTTCATGTAGGAAGCTATAAAGGCCGGAAGCTGGGCATCTTTTATCTTCTTGGATTCGAACAAAACACCGGTCTTTTCTACCTCAGCAGCCAGCTTTTTCCTGCGGTCCAATGTTCCATGTTTATGGCATATCACCAAAATAGTGGAATGAAGCGGTTTTTGAAGATAGTACGATAATTCTTCGATGTTCCGGACCGCTTGCGCTTCTTTGACTACCACCACTTGATGTTCGGACATCATAGGATAGCGTTTTGCAGCATTTATGATTGTCGCCACATCCACATCAGCACCGTACACTACAGTCAGGTTGAACTCTTTTTCCGTTTCGTTCAAGACATTATCAGTAATGTAATCGGCAATCAAATCGATATAATACGATTCTTCTCCCATCAAATAGTAGATGGGACGATACTGCTTTGCCCTCAGTTCTTTGAGGATGTCATCACAGGTCAGCTCTTGTTTTGCCATATATATTTTTTAGGAAGACTGGCAGTTACCAGTCGAATTTCAAGTGTTTTACAGTTTTCTTTGCATCAATAATCATACGCAGAGAAGCGATACCAATCTCAACATGCTCTTCTACATAGTTCTTGGTAACCAAATTATCGCTTTTATCAGTTTTCACTCCATCCGGAGTCATAGGCTGGTCAGATACCAATAACAATGCTCCTGTCGGAATATGATTGGCAAAGCCACAGCTGAACAAAGTGGCCGTTTCCATATCAACCGCCATCGCACGTGTCTTTTTCAGATACTCCTTGAATGCTTCGTCATGCTCCCAAATACGGCGATTGGTGGTGTAGACGGTACCCGTCCAATAATCACGGCCATAGTCACGAATGGACGAAGAAACAGCACGCTGCAACATAAATGCAGGCAAAGCGGGAACTTCAGGTGGAAAATAATCATTGGATGTTCCTTCACCACGAATAGCGGCAATAGGAAGAATTAAATCGCCAATTTGATTTTTCTTGTCGATACCACCACATTTACCTAAAAATAAGCAGGCTTTAGGATGAATAGCTCCCAATAAATCCATGATAATAGCGGCATTAGGACTCCCCATACCGAAATTGATCATTGTAATGCCTTCGGCTGTGGCGGAAATCATATTGGCATCTCTACCCAAAATAGGAACATCAAATTGATTTGCGAAAATCTCTACGTACTTGTTGAAGTTAGTCAACAGAATATACTCTCCAAAATCTTCCAGGTTACGTTTTGTGTAACGGGGCAGCCAATTAGCTACGATTTCTTCTTTCGTTTTCATAATTATCTATTAAATTTGTGGTTCCAATAATGGAAACCGTTATTTAACTTACAAAAATAATAAATGTTATCGTTAAACCTACCAGTATTCGACACTAAAATAAACGTACGAAACGGAAAAAATGTAATTTTCGACGTGATTCGCAAACGATATGTCGCACTTACCCCGGAAGAATGGGTACGGCAACACTTTGTTCACTTTCTTATTGCACACAAAGGATATCCGAACGCACTCCTTGCCAACGAAGTAATGGTAAAGCTGAACGGCACAACTAAAAGATGTGATACGGTGCTTTACCGGAGAGACCTTTCAGCACGAATGATCGTAGAATACAAAGCTCCGCACATCGAAATCACACAAGCGGTATTCGATCAGATAACCCGCTATAATATGGTGTTGAAAGTTGATTATCTGATAGTAAGTAATGGAATGCAGCATTATTGTTGCCGGATGGATTATGCACATCAGAGCTATACCTTTCTTCAGGATATTCCCGATTATAATGCCCTATAAAGATAGTGTCACTATAAGGTCAGGATACTTACACTATACCACACACATAGTGTAAGTATCCCAAGCACATAGTGACACCATCTTTGTCTTGCCTCCGGAGGCTCTGAAAACGATATTCTATTTTTACATATTCGTATCTTTTTTCACATCGTCATCTTTCTTCCTGCTAAACTTCTCTTGCAGTTTCTGCATCAATTCATAGAAATTAGGAATATAGACTGTCGCTAATAAAGTATTCATCGCCATACCGAAAACAACCGCAGTACCCAACGCTATACGACTCTGCGCACCAGCCCCGGTAGCAAACAGCAAAGGCATTACCCCCAATACAAAAGCAAAAGAAGTCATCAAAATCGGACGTAAGCGGACGTGTCCTGCTTCGTATGCAGCCTCACGAATTGAGTTTCCCTCAGCACGGAAATCACGGGCAAACTCTACAATCAGAATACCATTCTTTGCCGAAAGTGCAACAAGCAGGATAATACCAATCTGTGTATATACGCTGACCGGAGTTCCCATTATCATACATCCTATCATTGCTCCCAACAAGGCCACCGGCAAACCTATCACGGCAGCCACCGGACTGGTCCAGCTTTCATATTGCGCAGCCAAAACAAGGAATGCTACAATCAAGGCCATGACCAAAACAATGGTGGTCGTATTTCCCGCCTGCGTTTCCTGATAGGCAACCGACGTCCATTCATAGCCGAATTCATCTCCCAGCTGTTCTTTAAACAAAGTTTCCATTTCTTGAATAGCCTGTCCGGAACTGCTTCCGGGCGCTACATTACAAGTCAGGGCAGCTGTTGAATACATATTGTAACGATTGATCTGATCCTGCCCCAACTGCTCTTCCACTTTGGTGAAAGAAGAAAGGGGGACCATCTCTCCTGCCGAATTAGCCACACTGAGTTTTAAGACATCATCAATGACCCGTTGTGCCTGATCACGCGCTTCGATCTTTACCTGATAAATATGACCGAATTCAACAAAATCATTAACGTATGCCGCCCCCATATAATAGCTTAATGTAGAAAATACATCATTCAGAGCAATGCCCATAAATTGCACCTTATCACGATCGATATTCAGAAAATATTGAGGGACATTTGCCTGATACTGACTGGATACAGAAGCTAAGGCCGGTTTGGAATGAGAAGAAGCAAGCAATGCGTCAATAGCCTGCTGCATTTCTGTCGGTCCCAGATTCCTCCGGTCTTCCAATTGAAGTTGCAAGCCACCGGAAGCACCCAATCCTGGAATAGCCGGAGGAACCATAGCAAATGCTTGTCCTGCCTGTATCTCCATATACGCTTCGCCATTAAAACGGTCGACAACGGCAGCAGCCGTATGCTCCTTCCCTTTCCTTTCGTCCCAGTTTTTCAGGACAACAAAATAGGTTGCGGAGTTACTTTGCTCACCTCCGCCCATCACGGAGAAACCAGTGATTCCAATGTAATTCTCCACTTCCGGATAAGAATCCAAAATAGCATTGATTTTATCCCCGACAGCTTGTGTACGTTCCAAGCTGGCTGCCGGAGGAAGCTGAACAACTGCAATAAAATAACCATCATCTTCATCCGGAATAAATGTCGACGGCCAACGCATAAAGAGTATTACGGCAATCACTGTCAGAATAGCAAAAGATACAAAAGAGATAAGCGGACGTTGAAGCAACCATTTCACCGTACTATCGTAGACTCCCTGTGTCTTATCATACGCTTTATTAAATCCTTTGTATATAAAGAAGTTAGACGGTTTGCTCTTTTTGAGGAATAGAGCACAAAGAGCAGGCGTCAGTGTCAGTGAGTTAAAACCGCTTAATACAGTAGAAGCAGCAATTGTCAGTGCAAACTGCTTATACAACTGCCCCGAAATACCGCTGATCATCATCGTCGGAATAAACACGGCAAGCAAAACAAGCACCACTCCGACAATCGGCCCCGTAATTTCCCCCATAGCTTTTGTGACTGCTTCACGAGTTGAATATTGTCCGGTCTCCAGCAATCTTGAAGCATTCTCAACCACCACAATAGCATCATCCACTACAATGGCAACTGCCAGAATCAATCCGAACAGAGTCAGCGTATTGATCGAAAAACCAAATGCCGCCATAACTGCCAATGTACCGATCAGCGATACAGGAATTGTGATACAAGGAATAATAACCGCTCTCCAGTTCTGCAAAAACAGGAAAATAACCAGTACTACCAGCAGCGTTGTCTCAAAAAATGTCACCATTACTTCATCAATAGAAGCATGAATTACATCCGTTGTATCCAAAGTTACGTTATAGGCTACTCCTGTAGGAAAACTGGTCGCCAGTTCCTCCATCTTAGCCTTCACTCCTTTTGAAACGTCCAGCGAATTGGAGCCCGGCTGCTGATAGATAGCAATCGCTGCGGTAGGCATCCCCTTCAATCGTGATACTACACTATAAGAAGCAGACCCCAAATCTATTCGCGCAATATCTTTCAGGCGAAGCATTGCCCCATCCTGTTCCCGACGAATGATAATATTCCCGAATTGCTCCGGAGAAATAAGTCGCCCCTGTACATTAAGTGTATATTGAAAGGCATTTTTATTGTCCTGTCCGATCGGTTGACCGATATAGCCGGCGGACACTTCCATATTCTGAGACTGAATGGACTGATATACTTGTGCCGGAGAAATGTTCCGGATACGCATAGCTTCAGGATCCAGCCAGATACGCATGGAATAATCACCTGCTCCCATGACATTAACAGCTCCTACACCAGGCACACGTGATAACTGATCGACCAAATTCAATTTGGCATAGTTAGTCAGATAGAGACTGTTGTATACAGAGTCTTTCGAAGTCATTGTCAGGAACATGACAATGTTCGAAGACTGTTTCTGCACAGTCACCCCCTGTACCACTACCGGTTCCGGCAAGGATGATTGAGCAACACTTACCCTGTTCTGGACTTGTACAGTAGCCATATCGATATCTGTACCGACGGCAAATGTAATTGTCAGAGAATATGCTCCCGAAGAGGAAGAATTTGAAGACATATAGAGCATACCGTCCACCCCATTCACCTGCTGTTCGATGGGGAGTCCTACCGTTTGAGCTACAGTTTCAGCATTCGCACCGGGATAGACAGCCGATACCTGAACCGTCGGAGGTGTAATCTCCGGAAATTGCGCCACAGGCAATATATTAAGTGCGACCAAACCGGCTACCACAATGAGCAGGGCAAGTACGGTAGCAAAAATTGGTCGGTTAATGAAAAACTTAGAAAACATAATATATAAGTTTACGATTAATATTTATATAAGGACAAACAGTTACCTGCATCGTCTGAAGATAACCAACAAGCCGACCGCATCAGGGTATCGGCTTTATCTTCATTCCATCTCTGACCTTCATCAGAGCTTCTGTAACATATCGTTCCTGTGGTGAGAGTCCTCCCAACACCTGCCGTAAGGTATCATTAATCAGTTGTCCTATTTCAATATGCCGATAGTGTACTATGTCCGAATCATTGACGGCATACAGGAATTTACCGAGCTGATCGGTTCCGATGGAAGCCTCTTTCACAAGAATTGCATGATCGGCCTCTCCATAAGGTAAGGTAATGCTGACGTACAATCCACTCTTCAGTACTCCCTGCGGATTATCAAAATTGGCACGTACCATCAGAGTTCCTGTATTCAGGTCTACGTTCGGTGACAGATAATCCAGTGTTGCCGGATAGGATTCGGTACCTTCTTTCCCCAGCTGAACCATGATCTTTTTCGGAAGATCCTTCGTTGGCTGCTGATTGTTCATCGACATCTCCAGCCATTGATTATCAGCAACATTAAAATACGCATACATCTGATCGTCCTTATAAATAGTAGCCAGCGTAACCGGCTGCAAAGAACCACCGACATAACTGCCGATATCCACTGTCGACTTGCTGATTGTCCCGTCAAAAGGGGCACGAACATAACAATATCCTAAATTTGTACGCGCTGTACTCAAAGCAGCTTCCGCATTGCTGACAGCTGCTACTCCTTCTGTCACAGACGATTCCGACTGCAACACCTGTATCTGACTCACAGCATCACTTTTCACAGCCTCCTTCATACGGCTATAATTATTACGGGCATATTCCAATTGTGCCTGAGCAGTTTTCAGTTCAGCTTCCGCTTGTGCCACCTTATCATTATATAAGGTAGGTTCTATTACAAACAGCAACTGCCCTTTTTTTACCCGTCCGCCCGGTGCGTAAGAGACAGACTGTAATGTTCCGTTCACTCTGGCCACAAGATTTACAGTTTTCTCCGTTGTCAGATAGCCCGGATAATCTTTCGTCAAAGTGATGTCCTTCACTATAGGTTTCGCTACGCTAATTGCCAGAGTCGGCATTCCCTTCATTGCTCCGGTGTCTTTTTTCTCCTTGCAACCAGTCAATACCGACAACACAAGAAAAATATACATTAGTTTTTTCATATCCGTTAGGTTATATTTTATTTATAGATTCTTTTATTCTCTCCAACCGCCTCCCAGCGCTTTATAAAGACTTATCAGTTGCAGTAACGAGCTACCCTGCGCCTGTACCAGTTGATTCTCATAAGATAACAAAGACCGTTGTGCATCAAGCACATTCTGAAAAGGAGAAAGCCCTTGTTTATAAAGTTCCAGTGAAAGTTTCAGAGTTTCGACACCTTGATTACGCACTTCCCTCAAAGCTACAATCTGCTTGATCGAGTTCCGGTAGGAGTTCATGGCGTTATCCGTTTCCTGTACCGCAGTCAGAACTGTCTGATTAAATTGATTGATAGATTCATCCAACTGTGCCTTAGCCAGTCTTGTTGCATTCACTAATTGTCCTCCACTAAAAATAGTCCAACTCAATGACGGAGCAATCTCATAGGTCATACTTTTACTTTTCACCAGATCATTCAAATCACGGGCTGCATAGCCAAACGAACCTTTCAGAAAGATCTTCGGCAGCCAATCGGACTTGGAAGCGCCAAGTAATGCAGCTTGGGCATTCACACTTCTCTCCGCACTTCGTACATCCGGTCTTCTCAGTAATAAATCAACCGGCATACCTACTCCGATCGGTTCCATATAATCAGGTAATGTTCCAGTAGTTTCCAATACAGGACGTATTTCTTGCGGATACATACCCAGCAAAACAGCCAGTGTCGTAATATATTGATTGATACCTGCCTCTAATTGTGGTATAGAGGCTTTAGTACTGTATAAAACGGATTTGGCCTGTGCCACATCCAGCTTGGCAACAAGTCCGGTATTATACCGTACTTCCGTGATTTTCAAAACTTCTTCCTGAGAAGCTACATTCTTATTTACCACTTCAAGTTCCTGCTGCAATTCCCGCAGGTTAATATAAGCTGAGGCTACCTCTGATGCCAGAGAAACCATAACCGCCGCATATTCCTCTTTGCTGGCGGCAAAGTTTTCTTTCTGCGCCTTTACCCGTTTACGGATACTGCCGAAGACATCGATTTCCCAACTCATACTGAGTGCAGCATCGTAATAATGATCTGTAGACTGAGGTAAGGTACTGGTATTTCCACTGGTTTCCTGTCGGGTCCATCCAGCATTCAGTCCGATAGATGGAAAGAAATTTCCACGTTCTGCCCAAAGATTGGCACGTGCAGCAGCTATACGATTAATTGCCATCGCTACGGAATAATTGCGATCTACTGCCAAAGCAATCAAAGAGTCCAGTCTGGTGTCCTGAAAAGACTTCCACCAGTGGTCGTCCACTGGAAGAGTCTGTTGAAACACTTCTCCACTCTCTTCCCATTCTTTAGGAAGAGGAGTATTCAAATAGCGGTTCACTGTCTGTCCAACCGCAGTTACAGTTGAAAGAAACAAAAGGAGCGATACGCTCCACGCTCGTACATTCATATTCGGTTCAGGTTTTTATGAAATGAAAAGATAACAATTCAAGGTTAGGTTTGTTTAAAGGGGTAGTAAAGTTAGAAGAAATAAAAAAAGCCCCGCAATAATGCGAGGCTTTCGAATACATATTCAAATATGGTACCTTATTCAGCAGTTTTTCTTCTGATTGCTCTTTTGGTAGTAGTAGCCGGAGCTTCCTCTACTTTATGCTCAATTTGTACACCAGCCAATTCCGGGTCGATCATGATACGTCCGCAATATTCGCAAACGATCACTTTCTTACGGGAACGGATGTCCAACTGTCTCTGAGGCGGAATCTTGTTAAAGCAACCACCGCACGCGTCACGTTGTACATATACAACGCCCAATCCATTGCGGGAGTTCTTACGGATACGTTTGAATGACTGCAACAAACGCGGTTCAATCTTAGTTTCCAGATCTTTGGCTTTATCTCTTAGCTTCTCTTCTTCCTGTTTAGTTTCAGAGATAATTTCATCTAGTTCGCCCTTCTTCTGTTCGAGGTCTTTTTGTCTTTCGCTGAGTATTTGTTCATTCTTTACTACTTCAGCTTCTTTTTCTTCTCTGTCCGCACTGAATTCTTTGATTCTTTTTTCGCAAAGTTCGATTTCCAGGCTCTGGAATTCAATTTCCTTCGTCAAGAAATCATATTCACGGTTGTTGCGGACGTTGTCTTGTTGTGACTTATATTTTTCTACTGAAGCTTTTGCCGTTTCAATTTCTACTCTCTTACCTGCAATAGCAGATTTCAGTTCATCCACTTCAGCTTTGATCTTGTCGATACGGGTACTCAAACCAGCGATTTCATCTTCAAGGTCCTGCACTTCCAATGGAAGTTCACCTCTCAATGTCTTGATTTCATCAATCTTAGACAACATAGTTTGCAGCTGGAACAGTGTTTTCAACTTCTGTTCCACCGTCAACTCATTCGGATCTTTTTTTGCTTCTCTAGCCATTTTACTTACAAATATTTTATGGGATTCGTATTTATTTTACTCAATTGGAGCGTAAAATTAGGAAATAAATCCCGGATTATGGAATAAAAAATTTCTTTTGTATATTGTTCGCTTTCGTAATGACCGATTTCTGCCATCAGGATATCTCCTTCGTGACCAAAATAATCATGATACTTAATCTCACCTGTAATAAAAACATCGGCTCCCGACCGGATTGCCTGCGGAAGCAAAAATGCTCCGGCACCTCCGCACAATGCCACTGTCTGTATTTCTCTCCCTGTCAGTTTGTTATGACGCAGACACTCTACTTCAAACGTTTTCTTTATACGTTTCAAGAATTCCATCTCCGTTTCCGGCTCTTCCAGTTCGCCAACGATTCCCGATCCTGCCTGTGCCCACTCATTTTGTAGCGGATACAAGTCGAATGCAGGTTCCTCATAAGGATGAACAGACAATAGTGCCCTGACTACTTCCGACTTTTTGAATGCAGGAAGAATTGTTTCAATTCTCACCTCTCCTTCCCGATGGAGTTCTCCAATCACTCCACAGAAAGGATGTGTTCCTTCTTTGGCACGGAATGTCCCTTCCCCTTCCAGATTGTAACTACATGAATCATAGTTACCAATATTACCGCAACCGGCAGCAAAAAGTGCGTTCCTTACAATATCCGCCTGAGCAATGGGGACAAAAGTCACCAGCTTCATCAGGCTATTTTCTTTTGGTTCAAGCACTTTCAGATGTTTCAATCCGATTTTTTCGGCTATCTTATAATTTACCCCTCCCTGTGCATTATCAAGATTAGTGTGTGCTGAATAGATCACAATATCATTTTTTATTGCTTTCAGCATACAGCGTTCCACATAATCTTTGCCAGTAATGGATTTATAACCTTTAAATATCAAAGGATGATGCGATATGACGAGGTTATACCCCAGCGCGATAGCTTCATCTAAGATAGCTTCAGTAACGTCAAGACACAACAAAGCCCCTGTTGCTTCCGCATCTGTCAATCCGATTTGCAGGCCGGCATTATCAAAACCGTCTTGCAATGGCAGAGGCGCGAATCGTTCAAGGGCGCTTACTATTTCCTTAATTTTCATTATTTAGAGAAAATTTGGTTGCAAATATAGCAAATAAAATAGGAATAAGCTCCCATCTTATCGTTTTTTTAGTAAATTTGTCGCATATCCTTAAAATTAGAACACGATGAAAACAATTCTATCCTGCTGTTTAGTAATTATTCTGGCTGTTTCCTGCCAAATGAAACAGAATCAGAATTCCGATGAGTCAATCGATGAAAACATGAGCGTTGATAATACAGAAACTTGTATGGTAGATACCGTAAAAGCTACAGCTATCTTTTGGATAGATAAAGCAGAAGCCAAACATTGCAAAGATTCGGGGCTCCGTACGATTAAAGCGAAAGTATTTATTCACGAAAATGGAAAGGTTGACTTCCTGTCTTTCACCAAAAAGCAATCATCAGGTGTGGAAAAGTACATACTCCATCATCTTGATAAATTCCAAATTTCAAAACGAATGTTGGAAGGCGGGTATATACAAACAGGAGAACAATTCGTTCAGCTTCGCTGTATGAGGGAGAAACTGCAAGCTATGCAATAACTCACCGGATCTCTTTCCTGAATGGAAGAAATATTTATTTGTGAAACTTCATCTGCACCTTATTCTTTAGTGCATACCGTTCATCTACCACTTTGTCTGTAGGAAAGAAAGTGAAAAAAAGACGCCACCCTCCTTCTGTATAGACAAATTTGCGTCCGTTTGCGCCATGAAGAATAGCTTGATATTTTTCCAAAACGAAAGATTCGATATGTTCCGGCATTTCATTTCCCATTACCGAGAACTCTACAGTAATGAAAAAATTCGGAACAGACAGTTCCGCCACATTTTGGAATATCCGGTCGGTAACAGTCATTTCTTCGTTTCTTTCGTTACTTCCAATAACTTCCCGTATGCATCAAATGATCTTCGGGAAGCCAGTGAAATAGTAATCATCAGTGACAGCATGGAAGCCGTGAAGGTAATAACCATAATCATCATCTGATATTTGATTGCCACATTCGGACTGCTTCCTCCCAAAATTTGTCCGATCATCGTACCCGGCAGAGCCACCAATCCCATCACTGCAATATTCGCAATCAAAGGACTGAATGACTTGATGATGGCCTGTTTTATAAATGGTGCCTGAGCTTCCTGGCGTGTAGCTCCATTTCCTAATAAATAACGGTATAATTGTTGTTCCCGCTTCAGTCCGCTATAATAAGTATTCAATGCAATCACATTACTTGAAAGCATATTCCCCATTAAAATGCCGAATATTGGAATAAAATACTGAGCACTGAAAATGTTATCTAACTGGAGGACAACACCGATAAAGTACAATCCAACCACTACTACACTGCACAAAAAACCTATAGAAATCGGTATCAGCAAGATGCTCCGTTTCAGTTGAGTACGTACCAACGCTGTTTGTCCGGCAACAAATATCATGATAATCACCCAAAGGAAATTAATCCAAGGATTATTCCACAAGAAAAGATACTTCAGATATATACCGATAAAAAATAGCTGGATAATCATTCGAAGCGTACCTATCACGGCAGGTTTCAGCAAACCCGTCTTGAACTTCCAAAGATAAAAGAACGGAATGGCAAGCAATAGCAAGCCAATAAATAAATTATAATATGAAATATCGATGGTTCCCAAAATAAATTCCCTTTATGCTAGTATTAAATATTGTTTATAGTTCTATTAAATAATGACAGCCCGAAGCAAAGTCTTTATCATGTGATACAGCTAACACAGCCGCCCCTTTCTCTGCCTGCCGCCTGAAGAAAGCCAGCACTTTGTCTGTTGACCCGGCATCCAACGCTGATGTCGGTTCATCAATAATGATCAAAGGTTTGTTGAGCATCGCAGCCACTGCCAGCATGATACGCTGACGTTGTCCGCCTGAGACTTCATTCACCCTTTTAGTATACAAATCATGTTCCAGCCCCAGATCATCAAAATATTCATAGAGCCTTTCTTCCGAAAAAGGAACGGAACGATTTACTTTCAGATCAAACGGAAGAGCCACCATTTCCTTTACCCATTCAAAAGGCAAGGCCAGTTCTTGTGGAATCCATGCAATTTGCCGCCGGATTATATCTATAGTTGATTTATCCAACAAGGTATCTCCTACTTTTATGGTCCCCTCCTTTAACGGCACAAAGCCCATCACCGCATTTAGCAATGAGGTCTTTCCACAGCCGGACTGCCCTACAATACAGGCGGTTTTCCCCCTCTCCAGATTCAGATTTAATCCGGAAAAAAGTACTTCTGTCCCAAAAGCGATACAAGCATTGTTGATATGTAGCATGGCGTTTTCAATTCTTTCCTTCCGGCAAAGGTAGTATTTTCTTGAAAAACGTTATCTTTGCCTCATTAATTAATTCGAGAAAAGTTATGATACTGAACGAAAGAGATGCCCGTCATGAGCATATATTACAGGTAGCACGCCAAATGATGACCGCCGCACGCACTGCTCCGAAAGGAAAAGGGATTGATATCATTGAAGTGGCCTTGATTACCGATGAAGATATTAAACTGTTGTCGGACAAAATGATAGCTATGGTAGAAGAACACGGAATGAAGTTTTTCCTTCGGGATGCCGACAACATCTTGAGTGCCGAATGTGTTGTATTGATAGGAACACGCGAACAGGCACAAGGTTTGAATTGCGGACATTGCGGATTTGCGACATGTGCCGGACGCACGGAAGACGTCCCCTGTGCATTGAACAGTATTGACGTTGGCATCGCCATCGGCTCCGCTTGTGCCACAGCAGCCGATATGCGTGTAGATACCCGTGTCATGTTCTCTGCCGGATTGGCAGCACAACGCCTCAATTGGCTGAAAGACTGCAAAATGGTTATGGCTATTCCGGTGAGCGCCTCTTCAAAGAATCCATTCTTTGACCGGAAGCCGAAACAGGAAACCAAAGCATAAGGTATGTGTCAAAAGACTGGTACCTGCTCATTTTATAAACTGATTTTATAACTAAATATAATATAATCTGATGGGAATCATGGTTGGACTTCCCAGCCCCAGTGGCTCGGAAAAAGATTTGCAATTGAACTTTGGAAAGAATATGACTGTACAGGTAGAAATGAGAGCTCCTCACCTGCCTGCCGAATGGCATCTGCAAAGCGGCATACAGTTGACATGGCCGCATGCCGGTACAGATTGGGCATATATGCTGAAAGAAGTACAAGAATGTTTTGTCAATATAGCCAGAGAAATAGCCAAACGTGAGTTATTATTAATCGTGACTCCCGAGCCCGAAGAAGTAAAGAAACAGATAGTGGCTACCGTAAACATGGACAATGTCCGCTTTCTGAGATGTGAGACAAACGATACATGGGCACGCGACCACGGAGCTATCACCATGATAGATACCGGCAACCCTTCCCTGCTCGACTTCACATTCAACGGCTGGGGATTGAAGTTCGCCTCCGAACTGGATAATCTGATTACCGGACAGGCTGTAAAAGCCGGAGCGCTGAAAGGCCAGTATATAGACTGTCTTGACTTCGTTCTCGAAGGAGGTTCCATCGAAAGCGACGGTATGGGGACACTGCTTACCACCACCGAATGCCTGCTCTCCCCCCACCGGAACGGGAAACTGAATCAAGTAGAAATAGAAGAATATCTCAAATCAACTTTCCACCTGCAGAAAGTCCTCTGGCTGGATCACGGTTATCTGGCCGGCGATGATACCGACAGTCATATCGACACCTTGGCACGCTTCTGTTCCACCGACACCATTGCCTACGTGAAATGCGACAATACCGAAGACGAACATTATGAAGCACTGCATGCCATGGAGGAACAATTAAAAACATTCCGCACATTGGCAGGAGAGCCCTATCGCCTGCTGGCTTTGCCAATGGCAGACAAGGTAGAAGAAGACGGTGAACGACTGCCTGCTACCTATGCCAATTTTCTGATTATGAATGATGCAATTCTTTACCCCACCTATCAACAGCCGGATAATGACCGGAAAGCGGGAGAAGTATTGCAACAAGCATTTCCTAAACATCAGGTCATCGGTATTGATTGCCGGGCATTAATCAAGCAACACGGTTCTCTGCATTGCGTCACCATGCAGTATCCGTCAGGTGTTATCCAATAACGGACATTTCAGTAGCATATTAAATAATTATTCATCATGAAAAAGATAAAAGTAGGATTAATCCAACAATCCAATACCGCAGATATTCGGGTCAACCTGATGAACCTCGCTAAAAGCATTGAAGCCTGTGCTGCTCACGGAGCACAACTAATCGTGCTGCAGGAGTTGCACAATTCACTTTATTTCTGCCAGACAGAAAATACGAATCTGTTTGACCTTGCCGAGCCTATCCCAGGACCATCTACAGGTTTCTACTCCGAACTGGCAGCGGCTAATAAGGTAGTGCTTGTTGCTTCACTCTTTGAAAAACGCGCACCGGGCCTATATCATAACACAGCTGTCGTTTTCGACCGCGACGGAAGTATTGCCGGAAAATATCGGAAAATGCACATTCCCGATGATCCTGCCTATTACGAAAAGTTTTATTTCACCCCCGGAGATATCGGTTTCGAACCGATTCAGACATCCTTAGGCAAACTGGGAGTACTGGTATGCTGGGATCAATGGTACCCGGAAGCTGCCCGTCTGATGGCTCTGAAAGGGGCTGAACTTCTAATTTATCCTACCGCCATCGGCTGGGAAAGCAGCGATACGGACGACGAAAAAGCCCGCCAGCTCAATGCGTGGATAATCTCCCAACGTGCTCATGCAGTGGCAAACGGTCTTCCGGTTATCTCTGTCAACCGTGTAGGGCACGAGCCCGACCCTTCCGGTCAAACGAACGGCATACAGTTTTGGGGAAATAGTTTCGTAGCCGGACCGCAAGGAGAGTTTTTGGCACAGGCAAGCAACGATCATCCTGAAAACATGGTAGTTGAAATAGACATGGAACGTTCGGAGAACGTCCGCCGCTGGTGGCCCTTCCTCCGTGACCGTCGAATTGATGAATATGACGGACTCACCAAACGTTTTTTGGATTAGCGAGCAGAATCACAATTAATCACCGATAGAAATAATACAAGAGGTCCACAAGAGAAAAGCCTGAATAGCAACTCTTGTGGACCTCCGTATTATATCCTTTTTTATTGGAAAGTAATCTTCTTATTAGCAATAAAGTTGGCAGCTCCGTAAATAAACAATCCAAGGAACTGGGCCAGATATTCATTAACATCCAGACCTTCTACCAACAAAATAAGGAATAAAAACTGCGCAGTGTAAGCAACCCCGAAAGCAGAACAGAAGAATAGTATCTGTTTCCAGACATTATTCTTTCTTTTTTCTACGGGGAATATCCAATACTTGCACCAGATAAAGTTATGAATCTGGGCTATAATATACGCAGTTACATTAGCCACCATATAGTCACCTTCGAATGACATTTCTCTCATCATCAGCCACACAACAAGGGCCATGATCAAAGCATTCATCGTTCCGATTACTATAAAGCGAAATATGCGCACTGATTCTTTCATTTCACAACAAGTTCGTCGTTATTCATTCGTATCATGTACTGCTGAATGATTGCTTTCAGTTCATCTTCCATCGACTGTTGTACATCAATCTGACCCAGAAGATTATGTTCCAGCAATTTATCCGTTTTAAACGCATACATGGCTACGGCGTTCCGGCCATCAAACTGCAATAAATAGTCACCTTTAAAGAATTGATATATTCCATTGATATAATTTACGGCATACGTATCCTCAGCAGGCGTATTCAATAAATCACACCCAAAGGAAACAAATGGTTTGTCATACCCTAAATACCCCAATACAGTAGGCATAATATCAATTTGTTGTGCTATCACATCTTTACGGAAACCTTTCAAATTACTTCCCGGCTGATAAAACACTACAGGAACAGAGAACAACCCGCTTTCCGTCTCATACTCCGGACGTTCCGGCGAGTTGGTATGATCTGCTGTAAATACGAACAGCGTATTTTTATACCACGGTTCTTTCGAAACCTTTTCAAAGAACAACTTCAAAGCATGATCCGTGTATCCGATGCACTGACGAATAGCTTTATTCCCTTTCGGAAAAACGCCTTCGTATTCTGCTGGAACTGCAAACGGATGGTGGGAAGAAAGGCTGAACAACGCAGCTGCAAAAGGCTGCTGAAAACCGGATAAAGTATTGCCAAAGAACTGGAAGAATTTCTCATCCCAAATTCCCCAATGCCCATCAAAATCCTTGTTACCCGGATTAGCCTCATTATATTCCGTACGACCAAAGTAATTGGTGTACCCTGCCGTACGTGCAAAAGCTTCAAATCCCATAGAGCCATTGTCCGCCCCGTGGAAGAAAGCGGTGTAATATCCTTTTTTGCCCAACTCCCCGCCTATACTGGATACCGTGTTCAAAGAAGATGGTGTCAGAAAGAACGGTTCTATAAACATCGGGATACCCGACAATACGGAAGGCATTCCGTCGATACTCTTCATACCATTAGAGAATGAATATTTAAAAGTCAGACCTTCAGCCATCAACGAATCAAGGAAAGGCATATATCCCTTATAGGTTCCATTGTCCAATTCTTCATTCAGAAAGCCGCTACTCTCTTTACTAAAGCTCTCCAGAATAAAAACAACCACATTCAACGGCCTGAATTGCACACTATCCGCAGGCATATGCACCGGCGTGTACAAAGCTTCCATCTTCTCTTTATCGAAATACTGAGGTATGGCAAATGAGGTCTTTCCAAACGTGCGGAAGATAGAAAAAGGGGTATTCAGTACGATCCCCGTCTCCATCGGCCGGTCTACATACTTATTGGCGTTGCTGATTGTGATTGGACGCACCATGCCAGTAAATCCGCCACGCATTCCGCCGATACACAAGTACACTCCAAGCCCCAAAGTAAGCAAATGAACCGTATAATAAACTGGCATACGTTCTACCTTTACCGGCTTCGGCTTACGATACAACTTAAATAAAGCATAACCAAAAGCAATGGCAAACAACGTCAGATACCAGTGATTCAATAATTCTGTCCCTATAATACCTCCCAGATTCCCTTCATTCTTAAATTCGCTGAATACGGACGCAGTCGTTCTTCGATGGGTATATTGGAAATAAACCGTATCCATCAGGTTCATAATAATGACAATCAGGTTGGTTGTCACAAAAATCCCCTTTGTAATCTTCTGATATATTACATTTTCCTTATAATGAAGCGGAATCAGCATTAGGAAAATATACAGAAGATTCGTATAAAGAATGGCAGAAGTATCAAAAAGGAATCCTCCCTCGAACATTCTCCAGATTCGTCCGGCTGAAAGATCGGAAAAAGCCTTCAAATTTTCTATCAGAAAGATGACACGACAGAGAATAAAGCACCCCATCACTAATAATAAATTAATTATGAGTGACAGGGTGGTATTATAAAGAGAACGATATTTGTTCATCGTTTACTTATTTTCTTTGATATCAACGATCAGGTTGAGTTCGTCAAGTTGAGTCTGATCAATTTCAGACGGTGCATCCAACATTACATCGCGCCCTGAGTTATTTTTGGGGAATGCGATACAGTCACGGATAGAATCCAGACCGGCGAAAAGAGACACCCAACGGTCAAGACCGTATGCCAAACCACCGTGAGGAGGTGCACCATACTTGAAGGCATTCATCAGGAAGCCAAACTGAGCCTGTGCCTTCTCCGGTGTGAAACCAAGGATTTCGAACATTCTGGCTTGCAACTGAGCATCGTGAATACGGATAGATCCTCCACCGACTTCCACGCCGTTGACAACCATATCATAAGCATCGGCACGCACAGCAGCCGGGTCAGTATCCAGCAATGGAATATCTTCTTCTTTCGGATGTGTAAACGGATGGTGCATAGCCATCAGACGGCCTTCTTCCTCACTCCATTCGAACATTGGGAAGTCAATCACCCAAAGGCAAACAAACTTATTCTTATCACGCAATCCCAATTGGGAACCCATTTCCAAACGGAGTTCACAAAGTTGCTTACGTGTTTTCATCACGTCGTCACCGGAAAGAATCAGAATCAAATCACCCGGTTTAGCGCCAAATGCTTCCTTCATCTGTTGCAGCACTTCCTGTGTATAGAATTTGTCTACACTTGATTTCACCGTACCGTCTGCTTCTACACGAGCATACACCATACCTTTCGCACCAATCTGCGGTTTCTTGACGAATTCAGTCAAGGCATCGAGTTGTTTACGGGTATAAGTTGCAGCCCCTTCCGCACAGATACCGCCAACGTATGCGGCATTATCGAATACAGAGAAACCATGACCTTTCATGATGTCCATCAGTTCAACGAACTTCATGCCGAAACGCAAATCCGGTTTGTCGCTGCCATAATATTTCATGGCATCAGCCCAAGGCATACGCTGGAACGGTTCGGTCAGTTCAACACCCCGAAGAGTCTTGAACAGATGTTTGGCCATTCCTTCGAAAGTAGAAATGATGTCTTCCTGTTCTACGAAACTCATTTCACAGTCAATCTGTGTAAATTCCGGTTGACGGTCGGCACGCAAGTCTTCGTCACGGAAACATTTTGCAATCTGGAAATAACGGTCGAACCCGGAAACCATCAGTAACTGTTTCAGTGTCTGCGGAGATTGCGGAAGTGCATAGAATTGTCCCGGATTCATGCGTGAAGGTACCACGAAGTCACGTGCACCTTCCGGAGTAGAACCGATCAGTACAGGAGTTTCTACCTCTATAAAGCCCAGGCTATCAAGATACTTGCGTACTTCGATTGTCATCTTATGACGTAATTCCAAATTAGAGCGTACGGCATTACGACGCAAATCCAGATAACGGTATTTCATACGGATATCATCACCACCATCCGTATTATCCTCAATTGTAAACGGAGGAGTCATGGCGGTGTTCAGAACGTTCAGTTCGGAAACGATAATTTCAATATCTCCGGTAGGGATGTTTGCATTCTTGCTGAAACGCTCATTCACTGTTCCTGTGATCTGAATCACGAATTCACGACCCAGTTTATTGGCACGGTCGCAAAGTTCAGCATTAATTTCTTCATTAAAAACCAACTGGGTAATACCGTAACGGTCGCGAAGGTCAATGAAAGTCATACCTCCCATTTTACGGCTGCGCTGTACCCATCCAGACAGCGTGATTTGTTTATTAACATCGGAGATTCTCAGTTCTCCACATGTGTGCGTTCTGAACATATTTTCTAATATTTATGATATTTTTCGTTAAGTAGCTTGCAAAAGTACACAATAAATCAGAAATCGGCATTTATTTCAGACTTTCTTTGTCAGCTTTTTCAATATTTTCTTGTTTTTATCTGTTATATTGTCCACAATCGCCTCATTAATCAGTTTTATTCCGTTCACATATTCCTGTGCTCTTTGAAGAACGTTGGCCGCATCTTTTTCTTCTGTCTTCGGCACAACTACGCGTAATCCGCTTTTAATAAGTTCGATATTTACATCCGCCTCCGTCTCCATCGGGTCACCATCAAAATGCACGACTCCCGGCACAGCCCGTCGAATACACAACTTCTTACAACGGAATGTCTTGATCCGGCTGTTCTGATCAATAGTTTTATTAAATAACTGGAAAGCAAGAGAGGGTACATCCAAAACGGTAAAAGGCTCGAGGATGGTCACATCCAGCAAACCATCCGTCAATGTGGCTTGTGGAGCTATATATGCATTGTTTCCATATTGCGACGCATTTCCGCAGGCAATAAGGAAAGCTTTATACTTGCTGACTCCGTTTTCCGTTTCCAGTTCATATGTTTCGGGCTGATATTTAAGACTTTCCTGCAACGTCTTTTCGAGATAAGTCAATAGTCCGCGCTTTCCGGCATGAGCAAATTTCAAACTGACAAATGCATCAAACCCTACTCCACAGGTACAGAAAAAGTCCGTACCATTAATCTTACCATAATCTATGGTATCCAAGCATCCCTCATTGAGCACTTCCAGTGCCTTCTTAGGTTCCATAGGTATGTGCAGATGCCGCGCCAGTCCATTCCCCGATCCGCAGGGAATAATTCCCAATGCGGTATCAGTATGTACCAGCGAACGAGCTATTTCATTAATTGTTCCGTCCCCCCCGATAGCCACAACGACGTCAGCTTTCTCTTCCGCAGCTTTGGCAGCTATCTCTACTGCATGACCGGCTCTTTCCGTATACACTACTTCCCAAGTGTATCTCGCCTTATCAATTTTTTCATCCAGCAAGTTAAGAATCAATTCTTTACTTTGTGTTCCCGAAATAGGATTGACGACGAATATTATTCTTTTCATTCTTTCGTTCATGCTAATCTTTGTCAATTGTAGACGACAAAAGTAATACAAATATATTAAATTTTGATCTATTAGAGGTTTCTAATCTCATGGGAGCAACTTTTTTCTTTTAAAAAGAACAGATAAAAGCAAATTTTGTTATCTTTGCCCCCTGTTTTAAACACTTGTTAAGATAAAAGGAAATTAGATCATCAGCGAATGATCTGAGTATGAGTATAATAAATTATAATTCATGGGATTATTACAAGAGAAGTTAGCTAAGTACGACCTGCCACAGAAATTTATGGCACAGGGCGTTTACCCATATTTCCGTGAGATTGAGGGAAAGCAGGGTACAGAAGTAGAAATGGGCGGACAACATGTGTTAATGTTCGGGTCCAATGCATACACTGGCCTTACGGGAGATGAAAGAGTGATTGAAGCAGGTATCAAAGCCATGCGCAAATACGGTTCCGGTTGTGCCGGTTCACGTTTTCTGAATGGTACGCTCGATCTTCATGTTCAACTTGAAAAAGAACTGGCAGCCTTTGTTGGCAAGGATGAAGCACTTTGCTTCTCTACCGGTTTTACGGTTAATTCCGGAGTTATCTCATGCCTGACCGACCGAAATGATTATATAATATGTGATGACCGTGACCATGCCTCTATCGTAGATGGCCGTCGTCTCTCCTTCTCACAGCAATTAAAATATAAGCACAACGATATGGCGGATCTGGAAAAGCAACTTCAGAAGTGCAATCCGGATTCAGTGAAACTGATCATAGTAGACGGTGTATTCTCTATGGAAGGTGACTTGGCAAACCTACCCGAAATCGTTCGCCTGAAACATAAATACAATGCTACTATCATGGTAGACGAAGCTCACGGTTTGGGTGTATTCGGAAAACAGGGACGTGGTGTATGCGACCATTTCGGTCTGACACACGAAGTAGACCTGATCATGGGTACTTTCAGTAAGTCACTGGCCTCTATCGGCGGTTTTATCGCTGCTGATTCTTCTATCATCAACTGGCTGCGACACAATGCACGTACTTATATTTTCAGTGCATCCAACACTCCGGCTGCAACAGCAGCTGCTCTGGAAGCGCTTCATATCATCCAGAATGAACCGGAAAGACTGAACGCTCTGTGGGAAGCAACCAACTATGCTCTGAGACGTTTCCGTGAAGCAGGCTTCGAGATCGGTGCTACTGAGTCTCCTATCATTCCTCTTTATGTACGCGATACGGAGAAGACTTTCATGGTTACTAAGTTAGCTTTCGACGAAGGTGTATTCATCAATCCGGTTATTCCGCCGGCATGTGCTCCGCAAGACACATTGGTACGCGTGGCATTGATGGCTACTCACACCAAAGAACAAATAGACAGTGCTGTAGAAAAGTTAGTGAAAGCTTTCAAAGCTTTAGACCTTTTGTAAGCAGCATCTCTGAAAAGCTATAAAAAAGCTACTTTCCGAAAGACAAATCATCAGGAAAGTAGCTTTTTTAATTCTACAGCAAACAAATTACTTCTGCTTTGCGTAACGAATTTCCATTCCTTGGTTATCCAGAACCAAAGAATCAGCCGTCAGTCTCTTGATATCCATCGTATCCACAAATTCAATCGTCTGGCCATTACCGATACTTTTTCCTGTCAGAATCAGTTTAGTTCCTTCCTGTTTCCAGCTTTCATAAACCAAAGTAGCCATATTGACAGAAGAAGCAACGCCTCCTTCTTCCATCTTAATACCTTGTACTTGTCCTTCCAGTCCCGGCACAGGTTCTACCCATGAGCCAACAATTGAGGCAGAGTTACCTCCACATGCAGCCAATAAACCCATCAACAGAGTTGCTGCCAACATTTTCTTTTTCATTCTGTAGTTCTGATTAGATTATTAATTAGTCATTAGTCCGATCCGCCTTCTTCCCTACTACAATCACTTTCTTTGCAGTTGGTATCGTATTCGATCCCGGCTCTTCCTCTTCTTCTATGTAATTCACCTGTACGGTGTCTCCCAGTTCGAAGCCACCGACTTCACTCGGCTCCTGATCCATCGTACTGACGAACACTGTATCTCCTTTCGAAGTAACCAACATAAAATTATTCATCGAAGCATCTTCTACTACCCCGAAGATTGTTTTCTCATCTTCTGTAGGAGCAACAGCCAGACTATCATCCATAGTATCCTGCTCTTGTCCCGCAGTCTGTTCGCTCTTTGATTGACAAGCACTTATCACACCAACCAAAACAGCAAACAATAAAAAAACTCTCATTTTGTTCATATGCTTTTTATTTGAGATAAAACTTAGAATATTGCAAAGGTAATTTTTAAAATTGTTTTTCCCATGAACCTGCTTAAAATTAATTGAAATAAGGCATTAAAAGTTTTTCTATACCGGCACACGCTCATTACAAAATAATGATACATATATAATTATACAAAACGTAAAATAAGGATAAGACAGACAAAACAGGAATATGTTAAATACTATTTTAGCTCATTCCGATCAAACATACAATATATTAATAATCAGATAAATAATAGATAAATTAAGGATATATTCAGATAAGTTCATGGAGAACTTGGTAGCAGATTTTAGAAAAATAAGCTTTCATCTTTTGAAAATTTAAGGTTTACAAATATTGAATGATTTTCTTTGCTTTGTTGGCGACAAAAATAGTTATATTTTTCAGAAATACGCTATAAATTGATGCTTTTTTTAAAAGTTATTTCTTCGTTTACCCTATCTTTTCCTTTTATAATTCTGATAAAGTAATATTTCAGGAGGTATTTGAAATTAATATGTACTCATAATACTCATCCCACCAAGTTCTCCATGAACTTATACCGCCTTAGAGTTTACTAAATTCTATATTTCACAACCTAATTTTTAATCAAAAATCAACACACAATCAATGCCTATGGAAATATTACAGTATTATGATTTACCATCCCTATCGTTTACAAACAAAACCGGTAAACTAGTTATTATTTTAAAATCAAAATTATGAAAAACATTTTATTTACTTCAAACAAAGTGCACACAACCGCGCGAATCGGTGTTCTGTTCTTTTCTTTATGTTTTTCTCCACTCATAAATGCCGGCAATGCGGAAAAGCCGATGAATGGCATAGAGAGTTCAGAAACAACGCAACAAAATAAGATTAAAATAACAGGTGTAGTAACAGACAGCAAAGGAGAATCTATCATCGGAGCCAATGTTGTAGTAAAAGGACAATCAAACGTCGGAGCAATAACCGATGTAGAAGGACGTTATCAGATTATGATTCCTTCCGACAATGCAATTTTGCAAGTATCATATCTTGGATACGTAACCGAAGAAATAAAAGTAAAAGGGCGCCGCAACATCAATGTGATGCTGAACGAAGACTCCAAAGCGCTGGACGAAGTTGTAGTAGTCGGCTACGGACAGCAGAAAAAGGAAAGCGTAGTCGTTTCTATGAGTTCCATCAAACCAAAGGATATCGTTGTCCCTTCGCGAAGCCTGAATAACAGTCTTGCCGGACAAGTCGCCGGTTTGATTGCAGTACAACGTTCGGGTGAACCCGGATATGATAACGCAGAGTTTTGGATTCGAGGCGTAAGTACCTTTGCGGGTGGTACATCTCCACTGGTACTTGTGGACGGTGTACCCAGAAGCATGAGTGATATTGAACCCGACGAAATCGAAACGTTTTCGGTTTTGAAGGATGCCGCTGCAACAGCCATTTATGGTGCCGAGGGAGCCAATGGTGTAGTACTTGTCACTACCAAACGCGGACGTGTAGAGAAGGCAAAGATTTCATTCAAGACAGAACACACCATTTCTTCCCCCACCCGTCTTCCCGAATTCGTTGGTTCGGCCGACTATCTGGACCTGTTCAACGAAGCACTCCATAATGATGGGGAATTACCGCAGTTTTCGGATGACTTAATTGCACATTACCGGAACAATGACGATCCGGACCTATATCCAAATACCAACTGGATCGACAAAATGTTACGTAAAAACACATTCACACACAGATATACCTTGAATGTACGTGGAGGTACAGAAAAAGCAAAATACTTTGTTTCGGCAGCATATTACAACGAAAGTGGTATTTTCAAAGGAAGTCCTACCAAACAATATAATACAAACATCGGCATCGACCGTATCAATCTTCGTTCAAATATTGATATGAACGTATCAAGCACTACAACTGTAGGAGTTGACCTCGCACTTCAGTATCTGGTTAATAATTATCCGGGAACAGGAACTGCCAATATATTCCGTTCCATGCTGATTACTCCTCCTTATACATTTCCGGCTGTATACAGTGATGGTACTGTTTCAACCTACTCACAGGAACGTGACGCTAACATGCGCAACCCGTACAACTTATTGATGAACTCCGGATACGCCAAAGAATACCGTACTGCCATTCAATCCAAAGTTTATGTAGACCAGAAACTGGATTTTATCACCAAAGGTTTGTCTGTACGCCTGAACGCAAGTTATGACTATGATAGTGAAATGATCGTTCGCCGTGAATATAATCCGACAAGATATCATGCTACGGGACACGACGAAAACGGCAATCTATTATTTGCCACAGTCGTATCCGGAAACCCTGAATTGCAGGACCCTAAGAATAGTGCGACAAGCGCAACCAAGAAGATTTACATAGATGCTGCCATCAACTATAAACGTACGTTCGACCAGCACGAAGTAGGTGCCATGCTATTGTACATGCAAAAGGAAACCCAATATCACAATGTAGCACTTCCCTATCGTAAGCAAGGTCTGGTAGGACGTTTAACTTACGGTTACGGCGGACGCTATTTCATTGAAGGCAACTTCGGATACACCGGTTCGGAAGCATTTGCTTCGGGCAACCGTTTCGGTTTCTTCCCGGCAGTAGGTCTTGCCTACTACATTTCCAATGAGTCTTTCTACCCGGAAGTAATCAAAAAGTATGTCCCCAAACTCAAATTAAGAGCCTCTGTCGGACGTGCCGGTAACGACAATACAGGAGGAACCCGTTTCTTGTACCGTCCGACCTACAAAATGGATGCCGGAGGTTTTACGCAAGGTTACAATGATACCGGAGGCGGTCTGAACGGTATCGGCAACGGCATCATAGAAGGACGTTTTGCAGCTCCTTACTTGGGATGGGAAGTAGAAGACAAACAAAACTACGGTTTCGATATCGGCTTGTTTGACAACCGTCTTGAAGTTATCTTTGATTACTTCGATTCTACCAGAAGCCAGATTCTGCTGCAACGTCAGACTGTTCCCCAGCTTGGCGGTCTGAGAGACGATCCGTGGCAAAACTTCGGTAAGGTTCGCAACAGAGGTGTTGACATGTCTGTGAACGCTCATCAAAATATAGGCAAGGTAAAACTTAGCGCAAGAGGTACATTCACATTCACCCGCAATAAAATTCTGGAATATGATGAACTTCCTCCAAAGTATGACTACCAAGCTATTACGGGCAAACGTGTCAGTGATAAAGATAATCTCTATTACATCGCAGAACGACTTTATACCGAAGACGACTTTACCGTAAGCACCAACGCTAACGGTCTGAAGACTTATAAACTCCGTTCGGAAATTCCACAACCAACCTTAGGCGGACTCCTTGGTCCCGGTGACATCAAATATACCGACGTCAATGGAGACGGAATCATCGACTCTTATGACCGTGTAAGAGGAATCGGTCATCCGGAAACTCCGGAAATTATCTACGGATTCGGTTTAAATGCCGAATATAAAGGAATCTACGCCAGCATCTTCTTCCAGGGAGCAGGGAACACTTCTGTATTATTGGGTGGAAAGACTTCCGAAGGATGGTACCCATTCTCATGGGGTGTAGACCAGTCCAACTATCGCACCTTTGCATTAAACCGTTGGACAGAGAACAATCCGAGCCAGGATGTAATTATTCCCCGTCTGCACAAGAGCAATGCGAACAATGCTAATAACCGCGTTGCCAGTACATGGTGGCTGCGCGATGGCTCTTTCCTCCGATTGAAGAATATAGAAATCGGCTATCAGATACCTAAGAAATTCTTAAGCAAGATCGGCTTCGAAGCTGCCCGTATCTATCTGATGGGATATAACCTGGCAGTATGGGATCATATCAAATATTTCGATCCGGAAGCCGGAAATGCGAATGCCGGACTTAACTATCCGCTGCCGCGAACCTATACAATCGGTCTTGATTTCACATTCTAAAAACCATAAAAGATAAAAATATGAAAAGTAAAAGTCACATATATATGTTGCTGATGGGATTATTCTTCTCCGTCAGTTCATGTGATTATCTGGCTGTTTCGGACCAGATGTCAGGAGGCTTGCAAAATACAGATCAAATATTTGAAAACGTAGCCTATACCAAACGATGGTATGCCAATGTCTTTGCAGGAATCCCCGATTATTCGGGAATAAACAGCCTGAATGTAGGAGCCTTTAAAAATCCGTGGGCTGCAATCTGCGATGAACTAGTAGTAGGTTATGGAAATGCTGCCAAGGCCAACAACTCGGACAAGAATGCGGCGACTGCTGGTTTTCACCGCTATGGCGACTGCTATAAATACATCCGGCAGGCTAACATTTTCCTAGAGAAAGCTCATGTGATTACAACCAGCGGTACGCAAGGCGACAGACTGGAAGAAGACGAACTGAATGAGATGCGTGCCAACGTACGCTTCATGCGTGCATTTTACAATTATCTGCTATTGGAACAATACGGTCCTATTATCCTCGTAAAAGATAAGGTATACGAGGCGACAGAGACTCAGGATGTTCCCAGAAATACGGTAGATGAAGTTATCACGTATATTGATCAGGAACTACGTGAAGTAGCTAATGAACTGCCACAGGAACCGATGCACGAAAATGAATCTTACCGCGCATGGCCAACCAAAGGTGTCGCTTTGGCCGTACGTGCCAAATTGTGGCTATATGCAGCCAGCCCCCTTCTCAACGGGGGATACAGAGAAGCGCTGTCTCTGACCAACCCAGACGGTACAAGACTCTTCCCGGATCGTGATGACAACAAATGGAATACTGCATTAAACGCCTGCAAAGATTTCATCGATTACGCAGAAACCGGAAACCGCTACGAGTTATACAAAGAATATACAACAAGCAGCACCGGTGAACAGATTCTAGACGTAGATGCCTCCGTTTACAACCTCTTTCAGAAATACAATAAAGAAATCATCTGGGGCACCGCCAACAACGACTGGGGAGGACTTGACGGTGACGCATTCGACCGAAGAATCGTTCCTCGCTGCGAAAAGAACGGTTTGGGTTCGACCGGAGTAACGCAAGAACTCGTAGACGCCTTCTATATGAACGACGGACTTCCTATCAAGGAAACCGACTATCTGCCGAAATCAACACTTTATAAAGAAGATGGTTACGGAACTTACAAGGACAAGAATGACGGAAAATACTCTAAGAACTACACCAACGTAACAGTCAGTAACCGCTATCTGAATCGTGAAGCACGTTTCTACAACACTGTCTTCTTCAACGGACGCCAATGGCCTGTCACCTGCAAACAAGTCCAGTTCTACAATGGAGGTAATGCAGGCGTTCAGGAAGGACAAGCCACTACAACCGGATATATGCTTTTCAAGCGCTTCAACCGATCAATCAGCAAAACCAGTCCGGGTGTAGCTAGTCAGAACCGTCCTTCCATAATCTTCCGTCTGGCGGATTTCTATCTGATATATGCAGAAGTTGCCAACGAAGTAAATCCGAGCGACTCACGCGTACTGACTTATCTGAACCTCGTACGCGAACGGGCAGGCTTGCCGAAAGTAGAAATACTGAATCCCGGTATCGTAGGTAATAAAGAATTGCAAAGAGCAGCCATTCAGCGCGAACGTCAGATTGAACTGGCAACGGAAGGTCAACGTTATTTTGATGTACGCCGCTGGATGATTGCCGACAAAGACGGTGAAGGACGCCAGAACGGATATGCACACGGTATGAATGTTCGGGGAACTATCAATGATACCGAAGAGTTCAACCGCGTAGTGGAAACTGAAAAAATTGTATTCAACAGAAAGATGTACTTACAGCCAATACCGGATCACGAAATGAGAAAGACACAAAACCTCGTCCAGAATCCGGGCTGGTAATTGTATAAGCACAATAAATCAATGAGCATTATGAGAAAAATAAGTTATATACTAATATCAGGCTGCATCACTCTATCTATTATCGGTTGTGATGAAACCTTTGATACGAGCAATACATCCGAAGGGATTTTGTCATTGTCTGAAAACGGACTGACTATTCTGCAATCGTATAATGTAGGAGAAAAATACAATGCTGACTTATGGATACAACACGGAGGACTGGAACTGAATAACAGTACCGTCACCTTCACCGTAGACAAAAGCCTGCTCGACTCACTCAATACTGCCGACGGAACCAGTTACCAGATACTTCCGGAAGATTGTTATCAAATGACTAACACAACGGTTAACGTATCTGCCGGTGACAGACTGGCAAAAGGCACTATCGTATACGACCCGACAAAGATTCATGCGTTGTGCGGCTATGACAATGTTCAATACATTCTCCCACTCAAAGCAAGCACTACAGGAGAGAAGTTGAACCCCGGCCGTTCCACCCTCCTACTGGGATTTAAAGTTTCCGAACCCATTGTAACTATCATAAACGATGGTATACAGGAAATCAATGTCAACAATGTAAAAGAGTTGCCGATTACCATTGGAGTACCTTTTAGCAATAAATGGAACATCAACTGTACATTAGTCAACAACCAGTCGGTAGTAGATACGTACAACAGTGCCAATCAGACTTATTTCAGTCTTCTGCCGGCAGAGTGCTATACCAAACCCGAATCCCCGTCATTGTCTCAGGGAGTTGATCAGACCACAGTCAGTTACAAGCTGAAAGATAACATTCTTCCGGGAAATTATATGCTTCCTGTGCAAATAGGCGAAGTTACTTCCGATGCCACTATCCGTGCGGATAAAGACACCTACACAGGATTCTGCATCATAAAAGAAGGAACGAAAATATCAAAGAGCGGCTGGGAAGTTCTGTCCTTTACGACACAGGAAGCTTCGGGAGAAGGAGCCGGCAATGGATTAGCCAAATGTCTGATAGACGGAGACACTGAAACATTCTGGCATGCCAAATGGCAAGGTGGAAGCGACCCGCTACCGTATGATATTGTGATAGATATGAAGCAAAACATACAAATAGCACAGGTGGAATTGCTTCCGCGCGGCAGAGGTTCAAACAATCCTATCAAAGTGGTCGAGTTTGCAGCTAGTGAAGATAACGTGAACTGGACTCCTATCGGCAGATTCGGATTCACGAATCAGGATGCCGCCCTGGAATATTATGTAAAATCGATCAAAGCACGTTACATCAGACTCACGATTCCCGATGACGGAGGAAACAGTACTGTCGCTGCTATCAGAGAACTGGATGTCAAGGGCACTATTATTAACTGACACATGAGCATTCGATAGGTATTTTATAGCAAGTGCACTCTATAGTGTATCTTGAAGTCAAGCTACTCTCTTCCCCCAAAGAGAGTAGCTTTTATTTTGTCCGATGCCACCTTTCCTGTTTTTCCAACGGTTGATTAGCTTCAAAGTCAACGGCAAAAGAAGAACGTTTTATCTTCTTAGAAACTGGATACTGAAGAACTACATATTCATAGTGATCATTCCGTTTTAATAGTCTCAGCCGGATTACTTAATGCCGTATGATATCCGTTAAGGACAACTGTGACAAACGTTACAAGCATCAATAAGACGACAGGTACTATAAATACTTCTATTCCCCAATCCGTAGGATACACAAACTGTTCCCTCCACCGTTTCATCAAGACATATACGATAGGAATAGCGATCATGTCGGCTATCAGAATATAATAGAAGAACGGACGATTCAACAACAATAGAATTTGGCGGGAAGAGGCACCGTGTACTTTACGAATCGCAATTTCTCTTTTTCGTTGTTCTACCGCATACCATGTAATTCCAAAGATACCAAAAAGGGTCAGGAACAAACTGATTATAGCATAAGCCAGTAATAATCGGGAGAAATTCACCATATCTGTATTGTTGGATATATATTGCTGATAGGCGTCTATGTAAACAAAAGAATGTCCCGGCTCGTGTTTCTCCCACAGCAACCGGAGATTTTTTACTATCTCATTGCGTCTGCCCTCATCTATACGACAAGACAGGTAGGTTGCCTGATCGACCGGAATCTCTTGAAGAATAATCTGCATCGGAGTAATGGCAGAGTTGAAAGAAGTCAGTCTGAAATCTTTGCACACACCGATAATAGTTCCTTCACCGGCGTTGTCCTGCTCATATTTGCTTAAGGTCTGCCCCACCGGATCTTCTCCTCCCGGTACAAAGAACTGTACAAAGGCTTCATTAACAACTACCGGATGGGCTACCTTGGAAAATAAATCCTCCGTTCGTTCCGGTTCGAGAAGTTCTATGTTGAATAAGTCCAGCAGTCCATAGTTCTCGGTCAATAAAACTTTATTTACCATTACTTCCTGCCCATTCCTGTTTAGTGGAATGATGATATTAAAAGGACTCGTTATCCGCCCTTTGGATAACAGGGCAGTTTGGATACCGGGCAGGTTTTTAATGTCATTATACAAAGGGATAGTCAAGGCAGCCCCCTCATTACCTAAGATTATAACTCCTTTAAAGCGTTCACCCTGCCCTTCTATGGTTGAAAGTTGCGTACGTATCATCATAAAGGCAGTCATCAATCCGATGGAGATAACCATTTGCACGCCTACAAGGGTCGCTACCAGTCTTCTTCTTTTTCTCCCTTGAAAAAATTGCCGATATCCGCTGATAGAAATGCGGTTCAGTTTCTTCGTCATATAGGTGGCCGGTATAATGGCCAAAAGAGAAACAAACAGAAGAATAAATGGAAAGACTTTCCATGAAAGAATGAAACCGAAAGTCAGACGGGCATCAAAGAAATAATTGAAAAGAGAAAGTATGTCCCCCATTACAAGAATGGAAAGGATGAAAGCGATAAATACGGTAAGGAATGTATCAATAAAAAGTTGCCGGCAAATATATGAATGAGAAGCTCCCATCAATGTCTCTACATGAATCATGTTTACTTGTTTCAGCAGGCGCGAAAAGCTTAGGTTTACGTAATTGAAGCAAGCGATGAATAAGACAAGAAAAGCTGATAATAAACCGATACTCAACAAAGCGATCTGCCGATGACTGAATGTTTTCACGGAATCAGCCAGTTTTGTGTCAAAGTAGGATTCTTGTAATGTCTGGAGTTTATAATAACCGGGACCTGTCACTGTAGGCAGTTCTGTTGACTCAAAACGCTCGCGAAAGGCTGACACGTCAGTCTTTTCTTTGAGAAGAATCATACAGGAAGTTCCTTCTTCCTGCAGGTTCTGAGAATTACCAAGCAAATCAATACGGAGTGCTGACTGCGCATAAAACTTATATATGGCAGATACCTTTTTCATTTCAACTTTATCTCCATATACCACAGAAAGTTCTCGCCCGATACAATCGAACTTCCCGAAGTATTGCATGGCCTTTTCTTCACTCAAAGCAATACAGTCCGGCTTAGTCAAGGCTTCTTTCATATTGCCGGACAATATCTGGTACGGGAAAAAACGGCAGAAAGAACTGTCGGCCTCAACAATGACCTGTTGAGGAAAGCGCTGGTTCTCAATTTCAATATGAGTTGCCTCCTTCTCGGTCAGCCGGAGATAAGATTCAATCTCCGGAAACGGAGCTATCATTCCGGCAACCGATCCTCCGTAGACAAATGATACTTGTCCGGTGCTCTGCATGGATGGCAGTCGCTGAGTCAGGCGCAGGATACGGTCCTTCTTTGGATTTTCCCCTTCTATCGTATATTCATGGATGACAAACGAGATCAGAAGATTGGTACAGGAAATACCGACCACAAGACTGACCAAAGAGATGACCGCAAAAAGTTTATTGCGCCACCAGTTTCTGAATATAAGTTTTAATAGTACGAGGTTTTCCATAGCAGTTCGTTCCATTCGTTGTAATCTTAGTCGTTTTTAATCTTATTCGTTCTTCATGATCAATGCCGGATTGATGCGGACAGCTTTGCGTACCTGCCAGAGTAATGTACCCAGTGAGATAAGCAAGGTAAGGATGAAGCCTGTCACAAAAATCCCTGCTCCTATCGGAGCTTTCACCGCAAAGTCTTTGGTATAGTCATTAATAATATAATAGACCAAAGGAATAGCGACAGCAAAGGCGGCTCCCAAAATATAAAGATACTTCCTGACCAATAACAAAGCGATCTGTTTGCCGGTAGCTCCGTTCACTTTACGCAATGCAATCTCCCTGTAGCGCTGGCGAATGTCATACAATGACAGCCCGAACAATCCGAGGCAGGAAACGCAGATAGCCAGTCCGGCAAAGGTGACGTAGATGTGGGTTGTTCTCTTGTCATCATCGTACAGTTTTTCAACTTCATCTTCGACGAAGGAGTAATTGAACTCCCCCTCACCCATTACTTCGTTGTGTAGTTCCTTCAAGAATTGAATGGCTTCCTTGCGTTTACCTTCGGCTATTTTAGCCATTAAAGGTTCGGTAGGGTTTTCTCCTTCATCATACAGAATAGCCAGTGATGCATCCCCCATAGATAAGTGTCCGGTCCGGAAGTCTTCTATCACACCTACTACCTGATAAGCAGGATTTTTACTCTCATCTGTCCCCACACTCCACCATAGACGGGATTCGGTTTGCAGTGAAGCTTCATTAATATCTTTTATCCGGAAGAGCTTTCTGGCTGTTTCATTTATCATCATTTTATATTGGGCAAACTGGTCTTTATCATTCCACGTTCTTCCTTCTTTCAGCTTCAGGCCAAACATATTCATGTAATTATTATTAACATACATGATAGCCATTTTATGTTTCTCTCCGTTACTCTCCACATTGACGTATGGTTCCAGATTGATAGGTGCTTCCCCATATCCCCATGAAATGAATAAAGGGCATGCGTCCATCTTCTGTTTAATAACCTGTACCTTATGCCGCTCCAAGTCACGTTCTTTCTGCCATTCTTCATCATTTGCATATCTTCTGTTTTGTGTCTCGAATGACAGGAACTGGCATGAAATGATATTCTTTGCCTGATATCCTAAATCCGCATTCAGCATTGTGTACAACTGGCGAACAAAAAACAATGCGACTACTATCAGACTGAACGTAATGACATATTGAATAAATAAGAATACTGCACGGGAAACAATTGAATTTCCTCCGGCATTTACAGAACGCAAAGAAGTGATCGGAGAAGAATAGTTGTAACGTAAAAAAGGAAAGACAGACGTCACCAACGGCAATACGAATAATAAAATGAGAGACAGCGACAGATCAAAAACGATATCCGGTTTTACAGGAATTGCATATACCGAGGCGAATATCCCGGCTGAAGTTTCGATCAGCATCCAGATGATAAGCAAGGCGGCTGCCACCATATATATATTCTCTACATAAATCTGGATAAATATCTGAAAGCCGCTCGCACCATATACTTTTTTAACACCAAACTCACGTGCCCGCTTTAGAACGATAACCGTGTAGATATTGATAAAATTGAAGACTCCCACCAACAGCAGCATACAAGCCACTACAGTCAGAATCGTCACATGATTGATATTCCCCCGCAAAAAAGAAGCTGCCGAAGGTTCGACAATCTTATTGAAATACAATCCTTTCAAGGGAGTAAGCCCGTACTGTATGGGAGAATGACTGTAACATATTAATGACTGCGGCTTGGAAATCTTTTCATTATACTTTTTCAGGTCTGTTCCGTTTGTCAACCGGACCATGCAGAATCCCATCCGACTCCAGTCTGTATATTTCCCCTGATTCACCGGAGCTATCAGGTCGAATTGTAAAGAAGCCTTGGTACTCGGTTCATCCACAATGCCACGAATGGTAAGTACAGAACCTGACGATGAAGTTAATTGTTTCCCTATCGGGTCTTCGTCACCAAAAATATGCCAGGCATATTTCCGGGTAATAATTGCATCATCCGGTTTCTGAATAGTTTTAATTCCCGAAACTATCGGATAGTCCATCAACTGCAAAAGCAAGCTATCAGTTACCAAAACATTGGCCTGGTAACGGTGATTATCGACTACAATATAATCATCGTCAAAAGAAACACTATAAGAATATGCTTCTACTTCCGGATTCTTTAAAGGGTCTATAAAATTAGGATCATTATTCCTGTCTGTATTATCTGTGATTGAAATGCTGCCATTACTCCTTTGAATAGTCAGCAAGTACAATCGGTCCAGGTCCTTACAGAAATGGTCAACTGTTATCTCCTGATGGATATAGCGTACAATTATCAACGTTGCAGCCACACTGACTGCAAGCCCGATAATATTGATCATCGTGTATATTCTGAAACGGGATAAAGTCCTGATAGCAGATAATTGGTTCTTCATATTGCTTTTATTAAATAATAACGTTATTCACTTTTGATTACTTCTGCCGGGTTCTGTCGGGCAGCTTTCCATACTCTCCAGATGATGCTAAGGAATATTATAAGTAACATACCTGCAAATATGCCTCCATATATCCAAAAGTTTATCGGCGTCTGCTTTACATATCCTTCGAGCCAGTACTTCATGATGAGATAACTTAATGGAAAGGCCATGAATGACGCTATGACAAGTAAAATCAAGTACTCTTTAAAAAATAAGTTCAAAATGACCTTTACACTTGCACCGTTTACTTTCCGGATAGCAATCTCTTTCCGGCGCTGTTCACATGATAACGTCACTAAGGAGAATATGCCAAATACGGCAATCACGATACAGATAAGAGAAACAACACTCAGTAACTTGCTTAATGTGTTTTCTGACTTCATGTATTCATTATAGGTATCTTCCATATTTATCAAGTTCAATACCGCATCCATATTGTCCTTATGCGCCTCTTCCTGCAGTTTTTGGTATACTGTCTTCCATGTACCTTCTTTAAATTTAAAAAGAAAGGGCCCTCTGTTTCCGTTGCCCGGATTATCCTTCGGCAAAAAGAATACAGCCGGAATCACTGGATAAATCGGAGCATTATAATATATATCTCTGATAACACCTTTCACTGTGCAAACTTCATTCAGATATATCTTTTTACCTATCGGTTGAGACCATCCGAAAGCTTTTACGGCAGCTTCATTGATTACCACTACTCCTTGTCCGTCTTTTTCATCCAACATATCACCTTCTATAACGTCTATCTGAAAGAAATCAACATAATCCTGATTGATTGTTTCATTCTCTAATTTGATTCGTTGTTCTTTATCAGTCTGTCCTTCCCATTCCCTCAATTCATAAGAAGAAAATGACGATTTAGGAATAGGACTGGAAAAACCACATAAACATTCTGTTACATCAGGCATCTGCTTTAGTATCTCTTTGAAAGGAGTATTTTCAAATCCATAAATAGAAAGAATGGCTCCCACATTATGTTTCTCCAATCCCAATTCTTTGGAATTTTGCAGAAAATTGAGTTGCTTCATCATGACCAAAGTGCAGAACACAAAACCAATACTTATAAAAAGCTGGAATAAAATGCTACCTTTATAAAACCAGCCGGAAAGATGAAGATTTGATTTGTGATTGATACTATCGAGCAATGTCCGCTTGTTGACATAGCGCACAAGTATAGCTGCAAAACCCATTGTTATCAGTAACAATAATAATATATATACAAACACTTCACTATAAAAGTATGAAGTACTCTCATCGATTTGCGACAACTCCTTAAAAACAGGCAGAATTAACTCTATCATCATGATTCCCAAGCCTAATGACAGCACAAGCAACAAGATCAATTCTGAAAGGAGTAATGAAAGAAGATTGCCATTGGAGGCTCCATTCACTTTTCGTAGTGCCAATTCGCGCTTGCGCATTCGGATACGGGTTACAAGCATTGTTAAATAGTTACATAATCCGCAAATAATAACCAAAGCTCCAATGCAAGCAAAAAGACGAACATGATTCAATTTGACATTGATATCCTCCCTCGGATGAGTACTCCTCAATGTTGATAACGGAGCTATAGGAGTAGATATAACCGGGCTATATGAGTCCAGTTGTATTTTATATTTCGCCAGTCTCTTCTCTACAGCTTCTACATCACTATTCGGATAGATACGGAAAAGAGTATGGCATTGCTGTCTTCCCCAATCCGGATCTCGGTCTTTATATGGTAACAAAATATCAAAAGGATACATGGAATGTCCTTCCCATGATTTTACTACTGCGACAATCGTCATTTCAGCATTTCCTCTGTCAGGAAATAGCAATTGTTTGCCTATCGGGGATTCTTCTCCGAATATTTTTTTGGCGGTTTTATCCGTAATGGCAACTTGTTTATCCCCCAGTCTCAAACGATTATCGCCATCTATCGCAATGATATTAAACATTGAAATAAAGTTAGAATCAACTTCCAACTGGTATGTATGATATACATTCTTCTCATGTTCAATGGAAGTTATACCTCCATTATATATATGGCAAGCATTCTCCACCTCCGGACAGTTTTTCTTTATATAATCAGCCAACAAACTGGATGAATAATAAGAAAATCCGTCTCCCTGCAAATCAAATTTATTACCTGCCAAGTAGATGCGCTCCGCCCCTTCATGAAACGTATCGTATGTCATTTCATAACGTATCCATAGGGCAGACAATGCAAAACAGGTGAAACCAATTGCCAAGCCGACTATACTTACAATACTCTGCGTCTTGTACTTGATCAGATTGCGAAAAGCTATTTTTAAATAATGATATATCATGACATTGTGTTTATGTTATTCACTCTTGATAATTTCTGCCGGATTCTGCCGGGCAGCTTTCCATACTCTCCAAATGATGCTAAGCAAAAGAATAATAGCTATCACAACAAAGATACTTATATATACCCAGCCATCTATCGATGTTTGTCTCACGTAGCTGTCGATCCATCTCCTCATTACAACATATCCTGTGGGGAATGCAATAACGGCAGCTATGATCAATAACAATAAATATTCCTGGAAGAACATCTGCAGGATATGATGGATTTGCGCTCCGTTCACCTTACGTATAGCAATCTCTTTCTGACGCTGTTCACAAGACAGCGTTACCAATGAGAAAACTCCGAATACAGAAATAATGACGCAAACCAATGATACAAAACTCAATAATTTCATCAGTGCATCTTCGGAGCGGAGGTACTTGTTATATTCCTCTTCTTCATTAAACAATCGCATATACGCATTCGAAAATTCCTCTCTGTACAGTTTCTCTATGGTCGCACGGCATTCATTCCACGTGCCCTCTCTAAATTTAAACAGAATGCTGGCACGATTCAACAGATAATCTTGCGCTTTAGGATGCTGAAAAGCAATCAGTCCCGGTTCACTCGTAGGAGAACGATAGCTAAAGTTCCTGACTACTCCGACAACCTTATATAGGCTACGCTGACCATTATATTCATGATAGAAACTTTTGCCCAAAGCCCGTTTCCATCCAAATTTACGGCATGTATTTTCATCTATCACGACTTCATTTTCTTGATTCTTGTCCGATATAAACTCGCCTTCCAATAAATTCAATTTATAAAATTCAAAGAATTCTTCTTTAGCAGGCATCATACCAACAGTTAAAGGTTCTTCCACTGCTTTCGGCAAATCATCCCAGTTGTTTATTTCGACATACATCATCGGTCCTGTAGGAATAATCGGGAAATACGAAGGGGGCAAAGCCTCTGTCACCATGGGCAAAGCAGCTATCTTCGCCGACCATTGCTTAATATCACCATTCCATAAGGCTACATTACCGACATTATGGCGTTCCATTCCTAAGTCCGTATTTTTCAGAAAATAGAGTTGCTTCATCATAACAGCCGCACAGAAGATAAAAGCAAGACTGACAACTAACTGCATGATAATTCCTATCTTACGAAACAGATAAGGTCTGGTAGTTACCACATTCCCTTTTATCGCTTCCTGCAATGTCCGACGGCGAAAATAAGATAAAGGTATCTGTGCAAACAGGAAAGACAGAATGATTACAATCAAAAGATATGCAATGATCTCTCCATAATATACACTGGCCTCTATCTGTGTGAAGTTCAGGAAGCTGGACATACTCACCTCTATCATCAACAGTCCGCATAACAGGGCGATACATAGAATCAACAACAGTTCAATGGCAAACTGCACCGATAAAGATGTATTACTTGCACCATTTACTTTACGAAGCGCCATTTCACTACTACGCATGCAAAGCCGACTGATATAAAGCGTCAGGTAATTGAATAAGGAACAAATAATGACCAATCCGCCTGCTAAAGAGAAATAGAAAATATAACTGAAGGAGATAACTACCTCTACTTTAGAAACATAATCCGAATAACGCAAAGCCGAAATGGGCGTGATCAGAAGCTTCACAAGTTCGCTCTCTTTGGGAATATCCAAGATATCAATGTCTTCCATCTTCTTTTGAAAAGTATCCCTATCCACTCCTGCGCGAACACGGATAAACAGTTGTTCTCCCTTACTACTCCAGCGTGGATAGCGCCTTGCCGAACTCAATACACTATACGGTATATTGGAATGACGGGACCATCCGCTCACAATGGCGCCTATCTTACGGGGACGTCCGCTCAGTTCTACTTCTTTCCCCAAAGCATCCTCTTCACTGCCAAAAAGCTTTCGGGCAAACTCTTCCGTAATGGCGATTTCCGGATCATTTTCTTTCAGGAAGTTGACTGTTCCTTTCAGCAGCCGTATATTGAAAAAGTTCATGAAAACAGAATCTGCTGTAGCCATTACTACCTCCTGTTCATTATCTCCCATACGGAATTTCATATCCCGATATATGGAAGTGGAAGCAGTAGCTTCTATCTCCGGCATTTTCTCCTGTAAATAGTTTGCCAAAGGGTAAGGAGTAACATTGGATGTACTACCAGGGGAATCAGTATAATGCGCACGTACCATATAGATACGGTCGGCTCCGTTATGGAAAGTATCGTAAGTCATTTCATAACGAATCCATAAGACAGACAGCGCAAAACAAGTGAAACCAACAGCTAATCCAATGATACTGACAAGGCTCTGTGTCTTGTACTTTACCAAATTGCGAAAGGCTACTTTCAAATAGTGTTTAATCATGGTACTTTATGAATATATTACATACTGACTTCCGTTACTACCTGTCCGTCAAACAAATTAATGATACGGTCGGCATAACCGGCATCGTGCTGTGAATGTGTTACCATCACAATAGTGGTTCCTTCCTTATTTAGTTCACTCAATAGCCCCATCACTTCTTTACCGTTCTTTGAGTCCAGATTACCGGTAGGCTCATCGGCCAGGATCAACTTAGGATTGGCAACTACTGCACGGGCAATAGCAACACGCTGCTGCTGACCTCCGGAAAGTTGTTGCGGGAAGTGTTTGCTGCGATGTGTGATAGCCATTCGTTCCATAGCAGTCTCCACTCTCTTTTTACGTTCGGAAGCTGAGATACCCATGTAAAGCAAAGGCAATTCAATATTTTCATAAACATTCAATTCATCTATCAGATTGAAGCTTTGAAAGACAAAACCGATCACTCCTTTACGAAGGCTGGTACGCTGTGACTCTGTGTACTTGGAAACTTCTGTTCCATTGAGGTAATATTCCCCTCCTGTCGGATTGTCCAATAACCCAAGAATATTGAGCAATGTTGACTTTCCACAACCGGAAGGTCCCATAATGGCAACGAACTCTCCTTGTTTCACTTCGATACTTACGTTATTCAACGCCCAGGTTTCTACTTCTTCGGTCTTGAAAATCTTCTGTAAATTAATTGTCTTGATCATAATTGTATTATTTTTAAAATTATATAATAGTACTTGATGTTTTCATCTTTCATTGTCCTTTCAAAATAGTAGCCGGATTAATAGCAATAGCCTTTCTTACCTGATAAATCAAGGTTACTAATGAAATTAGTAAGACGATGATGGCTGCCAAAGCAAATAGCCACCAACTAATGTCGGTCCGGTAGGCATAGTTTTCCAGATAAACATTAATTCCCCAATAAGCTAAAGGGATAGCTATTACAAACGAAGCACCCAATATCAAAATGTACTGTCTTAAAAGTAAAGGCAGAATATCTTTCATCATAGCTCCATTCACTTTTCTAAGGGCAACTTCCCGATAACGTTGTTGGATATCGAACAATGAAAGTCCGAACAATCCCAATGAAGAAATCAAAATTCCCAGAAGTGCGAAAGAAGAATATATAATCGTAATTTGCCGGTCTTCCCGATACAAATTACTGATCTCATCTTGCACAAAAGCATACTCAAATGTTCCATCCATAGTTTCGTGATGAAGTTTATCCAAAAAGGCGATAGCTTCCTGTTGCTTGCCAGGAACGATGGCTGCCACGATAGGCACTTGATCGGAATAGGTTTTGCAATACATATACGCTATTGGTCCGATAGGTTTCGACAGGTGCCCGCAATAGAAATCTTCGATCACTCCAATGATTTGATAGGGCGAATTACTTTTCTGCGGCCATATCGGATTTTCTGTTTGAAGTTCAGCTTTGCTAAGAGTTTTAAATCCGAACAATGACATAGCTTTCCGGTTTAAAATCAATTTAGCATCTCCTTCCTGGTCTATACTATCATTCCATAAACGTCCTTCCAACAGTTTGAACCCGTAAAGTCTTGAAGTAGATTCTGTAGAAGGTATCAAAGCAACTGCTTTATAATCATTGTCCATTGGCTTTTTAAAATTAAAGCTGCTATTTTCAAGTTGGTATTCGTATGGAAGATAATTATATCCCCACGCAGTAAACAATGGAGAAGCATTCATTTGCTGATCTATCTGACTATAAGAAGTCTCTCTTCTACTCAAACTAGCTCTGAATTCCTCTTTAGTTGTAGGTGTTTTTCGATCGTAAATCTGGAACTCTGCTCTGATTATGTTATCCGTTGTATAGCCTGTCTCTGTATGCAACATTTCGTATAGCTGCCTGACAAAAAACAAAGACAAAACAATTAGTGTAAAGGTAATGACATACTGGACACTTAAATAGAGATATCGTACCACAGTGAGTTTATTTCCAATATATATACTTTGCAATGAACGGACGGGTGTAATATGTCGGTATCGTAAAAAAGGATAAATCACAGCAATCCCCGGTAACAAGAGAAGAAATAAGACAGATAACAGACCATCGAAGGCTATCTCTTTTTGTTGTGCCATTCCAAACTGTATTTCAATAAATCCTGTAGAGATTTCAATTAAAAACCAGGAAAGACATAATGCAATAGCTATGAGAAATAAATTCTCAATGTAGAGTTGTACGAACAAATGTATCGGAGTACTACCGAATATTTTCTTCAATCCGAACTCTTTTCCCCGCTTCAATAAAATCACAGTATAGAGGCTCATGAAGTTGAATATGCCGATTAACAACACAAGGATAGCAACTAAAGACAACCGCTGTAACTGTTTAGGACTTCCATGTAGTAACATATCATTGTATGAAACGACAGAAGAATCAAAATAGCTGTCATTTATAGATAGCAACTGATTTCGTATTTCTTTTTCAGTCCGGGGTTCTGTTTCGTATGCCGCATGACGTTGATTTATTGTGTTCAGATTTGCCCCCTGGCGGATAAGTACTACATTGACTGGAAAAGTAGCGACCCAGTCTTCTTGCAGTTTATCTGAAACCAAAAGATCAAAATGTATCGAACTTTTTCTATCTTGCATACTGATAACACCTGTCACAGTCAACGGATCACCTGTTGAATAAGTAATTTTCTCTCCGATAGGATTCCTGTCACCAAAAAGCTTATTGGCCAATATTTGCGTAATTATGACGTTTTGTGGATTATCATTTAAAGAAGCAATATTACCATAACGTACCGGAAATTTCATCACTTTCACAAAGTTGCTATCAGCAACAATGGTTTCTACATCGAAGCGTTCTTTGTCCAAGATAATCACATCCTTATTATACCATAAGACAGTAGAACTGCATTCTATATCCGGATCAGAGAAACCAGCTCCGGTAACAAAACGACTTCCGGGAGAACTTTTATCCTCCTGTATCTGAAAAGCTATTCTATCTCTATCCGGAATATAGCTGTCTACAGTAAGCTCCTGTTCCACATAACGGAATATAATAATGACACAAGCCATACTTAATGCCAATCCGATGATATTGATAATCGTATATATTTTAAACCTACATAAGGTCCGGATAGCTAACTGTATAATCTTCATAATATTGCGTGTTTTTATTTTAATATCAATTCCTCTGCATCGCCAAAGGTATCATATCCTGTCGTAATTACCCAATCTCCCGTCTGCAAACCTTCCGTAATTTCATACTGCTGCGGATTCTGCCGCCCAATACTTAATGGTACACGGATTGCTTTTGTCTTCGAAGCATTCACTTTGTAAATCCATTGTCCTCCTGTAGACTGATAGAAATTACCCCGTGGAATAATAAGCGCCCGTTCCGGCTGACCTAATTCAATCTGTACACGGAAGCTTTTGCCGACTCTGACATTATCGGGCATATCGCCGGTAAAGACAAGATCGACATCAAACATACGGTCTTTTACTTCAGGGACGACTTTCGTTATTTTCAGCGGATATTTCTTTCCCTGATAATTGACGGTAGCAGGCAGTCCGGTAGTGATCCTGTCAATGTAATATTCGCTTAGCGAAGTATGTATCTTATACTGATCGAGTACCTTTATTTCGGCAATGCTTTCGCCGGAAGAAACCTGCTGCCCCGGAGTAACCCTGACAAAGCTTAGTTGCCCTTTTATAGGAGCCGTCACCACCAGGTTATTCAATCGCTCATGAGTACGTTCATATTTCTTGCGCTCCCGTTCACGGTCATTGCGAATCAGTTCTTTACGAATCATCGTAACAGCCGAATCATGTCGCAGGCTTTCTTGTTGCAATGCCGCGTTTTTTAGTTTGTAGTTATATTCATCTTCGGCTACTTGTAGTTGAGCCTTACTCTTTACTCCCATCTGAAACTCTTCCCGATCAAGGGCAATGCTCTTTTTCAGTCGTTCCAGTTCATAATTATTCGTCAGAGCCTGCTGCTTCAGATTAAGACTTTTCTGTTCCATCTCAATCTCCTGTTCCTGATAGGTAATCATTTGCTTTTCCCATTCGTCACGCTGGTCTTCAATGCTGCGAAGCAGGTCTGGATTGGAAAGGACGATAATGGTATCCCCCTGATAGAGCAGACTCCCTTCCTCACCAACGATGCTTTCAACGCTTCCCGCTTCGCGGGTATTGATTTTGATAGTCAGTATAGGCTGAATCAGTCCCTCCACATCTACATATTCCATAAAATTATCCTCTTTCACTTCCGCTATCTGAATATTTTCGGCATCAATACGTAATTTTCGGGGGCCTAATGACAGAACAATTACATAAATCAGAAAGGCAGCAAACAAAAGTCCGCCTATCAGATAGTATCTGTATCGAATGTACCAAGGTTTCTTTTCTAATTTTATATCCATGACTTTATCAGGTATTTTATATTTTTATTTATTAAAGCTAAGTAAGTTGCTATTCTATAAGAAGATTGTAATCTTCTGTCAATAGCATATTCCGTTCAAAATCGTAAAGTGTCATACTTCGAAGTGTGTAATATAAGCTCCAATAATTGTACAAAGCCGATACGTAATTACGGCGGGCACTATCTTTCTCGGCAATGGAAGCATTCAGATCAAGGATAGTGGATTTTCCCAGTATATAAAGTTTGCGGGCAACTTCATTTCTTCGTTGAGCCGTTTCATCTGTACGGGCAGCGATATGTACCCGTTGTGTTTGCAGATTAAATTGTTTCACCAGTTTGCGGACATTCAATTCAAAATCCGTCCGATTTTGCTCCACTTGCGTATATACCAGATCACGATTGGAACGGGCTACCCGCACTTGTCCTTTCCCTCTTCCCCAATCTAAAATAGGAAGAGCGATACTCAGACTTACATATTGCTGGTCTAACAGATTTCGATAAGCATCCGGCAGCTTTTCGGCAGTCTGCGTCAGTCCGAAACGGAGATAAATATCCGCTTTCAGTCCCGCATTAGCACGGGCTCTTGCCACAGCACTCTCACTTTCCAGTTTTCTTCGTTTCATCGCCTGTATGTCCGGACTGTTTTCGTATGCCAATGCCAATGCTTCATCCAGATTGACACTGAAATCCGGTACTTGCGAGTTGATACGCACACGAAGTTCCCGATCTTCCTGAATGCCCAGATAAGAACGAAGTTCCTGCATGCAATTATCCATTTCTATACGGGCATTCATACGATTTGTTTCTTCGGTCAGACGATTCAATTCTAACTGCAGCATTTCATTCTCTGTGATCGTGCCTATATTGTAACGCCCCTGAGCGTAACGATAGAGCGTATCGGCATTTGCATAATTGAAAGAAGCAATATCGTAATTACTTTGAGCGGTGGCCAAAGCGAAGAATTTATTAATTGCATTGGCGGAAACAAGTTCCAGTGTTTCCACATAACTTTTCTTGGCTTCCTGATAGCGTACCGGTTCTATACGTTTATCCCACTTCAGACTATTATAACCAAAAAGCGACTGGCGATATCCTATCATGACAGGAGAAGTTTGCCATGAGTATTTATGTTCGCTGAACAAGTCCATGCGTTGCGCAGATGTTTCGAGAAAAAGAGAACCTCCGGTCCAGGGAATATTCTGCGACAGGTTCAAAGTCAGATCGGTATTCAACAGATTTTGCTCGACAAACTTAACGGAACCGTCCCCCATTGTAATCTTATTGATGGCACGATTCAGATTAGGATCGGATGACAAACTCAAAGATGGCAAATAGTTAGCCCGATAATATTTGTAGTTCCAGTAAGCGGAACGAAAGCTATGTCGTGCAGTTCGTGCATCGGGTGATTCCAGACGGGCTATTTTCACCACCTGCTCCAACGACATCTCCATTGTTTGATTTTGAGCAGCCAGCAGTTCAGTCGACAGGATTCCGAGTGTTATATAGAGTATTTTCAGATTCATTCTTAGGTTTATTTGTTATTTACTATTCAAAACCTGTGCCATTCTTATATTTCATTCTAATTCAGTTATTTACATTTACTACGCTGTTACAAGCAGCGTGCAAATACGCACAAATTTAGTGCGCAATCGCACATACAACACATGATTATTATCCATATCTTTGCCCTTGCATTAAAACTTTAGGATAAGTAACGAATCATATACCCCATACCCTATGGATGAAGTCAACAAACTAGGAAAGATACTCATTGTAGATGATAACGAAGATGTGCTCTTTGCCCTCAATCTACTACTCGAACCTTATACAGAAAAGATAAAGGTAGCTACCACTCCCGACCGGATTGAGCATTTTATGACTACCTTTCAGCCCGATCTTATCTTATTAGATATGAACTTCAGCCGTGATGCAATTAGCGGTCAGGAAGGTTTTGAAAGTCTGAAGCAGATTTTGCAGATTGATCCGCAAGCTATTGTCATCTTCATGACTGCATATGCGGATACAGATAAAGCTGTACGGGCCATTAAAGCCGGTGCAACAGATTTTATCCCCAAACCTTGGGAGAAGGAAAAATTGCTGGCTACTCTCACCTCCGGTATGCGTCTGCGCCAATCTCAACGGGAGGTAAACATCTTAAAAGAGCAAGTAGAAGCACTCAGCGGACAAAGTTCTCCAGAAGGGGATATTATCGGAGAATCTCCGATCATGCAGGAAGTATTTGCAACCATAAACAAACTTAGCAGTACAGATGCCAACATTCTGATTTTGGGAGAAAACGGAACGGGAAAAGACGTGATTGCCCGACTGCTATACCGCTACTCCCCCCGATACGGCAAACCTTTTGTTACCATCGACCTGGGAAGTATCCCCGAACAACTTTTCGAAAGTGAACTGTTCGGCTTTGAAAAGGGAGCATTCACCGATGCAAAAAAGTCAAAAGCCGGACGGATGGAAGTTGCCACCAATGGTACTTTGTTCCTTGATGAAATCGGTAATCTTTCGCTTCCCATGCAATCGAAGCTGCTCACTGCGATCGAAAAACGGCAGATCAGCCGTTTAGGAAGCACACAGACCATGCCTATTGATGTTCGTCTGATTTGCGCAACGAATGCGGATATCCGCCACATGGTGGATGAAGGAAGTTTCCGTCAGGACTTACTATATCGTATTAATACAATTGAAATACATATCCCCCCGCTCCGCGAACGTGGGAATGATATCATTCTGCTTGCTGAATATTTTCTGGACCGTTATGCACGCAAATATAAAAAAGAAATGCGTGGCTTGACACGGGAAGCCAAAAATAAGTTGCTGAAATATACGTGGCCAGGTAATGTACGGGAGTTGCAACATACAATGGAACGTGTCGTAATACTGGGAGACGGTTCTTTATTAAAACCCGAAAACTTCCAGTTCCACGTCACCCCCAAGCAAAAAAAGGAAGAAGAAATTGTTTTGAACCTTGAACAACTGGAACGGCAAACCATTGAAAAAGCAATGAAACTTAGTGAAGGGAATATCTCACGTGCTGCTGACTATTTAGGTATTACCCGCTTTGCCTTATATCGCAAACTTGAAAAACTAGGCTTATGAAACGATTTGCATTCAGAGTAATTTTACATATTTTACTGATAGTATTGTTTTCTATCGGCAGCTACCTGCTATTTCAAAAGCAGTTATGGTTCAGTACTACCATCTGCCTTATATTACTGATAACCATTGGAATACATCTTTACCGTATGCAGTTCAAACAAATTGCTCTGTTGCGACGATTGACAGACGGCCTCCGCTATAATGACATGATGCAAACTTTCCATCCACCTTTCAATAACAAAATAATGAATGAATGGGCGGAAGAACTTTCGGATACTTTAAAAGATTTTCGGGGAAGATTGCTGGCAGAAGAGATCAAGCACCAATACTACGAGAACTTATTGAACAAAGTTGATACGGCAGTGCTTGTTGCCGATAAAGCCGGACATATAGAATGGATGAATCAGGCGGCCGTTACCCACTTAGGACAAATATCACAATTGCCGGAAACATTGCTGAAAGCTTCTGTTGCCCATGACACCCCCGTCATCCGTATCGAACAAAATAGCACTGTGCTGGAAATGGCCATATCACGCACTACATTTGCCACTCAAGGTAGAGAACAGCAGTTAATCAGTTTAAAAAACATTCATTCTGTATTGGAACGCAATGAAATGGAAGCCTGGCAAAAGCTGATACGCGTGCTGACTCATGAAATCATGAACTCTATCACACCAATCATTTCTCTTTCGGAAACATTAAGCGAGAGAGGAATCCCCAGTCAACTGGGAGAAAAAGAATATTCTGTTATGCTGCAAGCCATGCAGACCATTCACAGAAGAAGCAAAGGATTACTGGAATTTGTAGAGAACTATCGTCGGCTCACACGAATCCCTGCTCCTATTCGTACACAAATTTCTATTGCGGAATTATTCACGGATTTAAAGAAATTATTTCCGGAAGAAGAGTTTCAGTTTGAGGTTCCCTCACCCGAACTGAAATTAAATGTGGACCGAACACAAATAGAACAGATTCTTATTAATCTGCTGAAAAATGCCCGTGAAGCATGCAGTCGAAAATCAGATAAGAAGATTCAGGTAAAAGCAAGAAAACTTTCTGCCGGAAATACGACATTAACGATATCTGATAATGGAGAAGGTATTCTGCCCGATGTGCTGGATAAAATATTTGTTCCTTTCTTTACCACCAAAACATCCGGTTCGGGTATCGGATTAAGTTTATGCAAGCAAATCATGACTTTGCATGAAGGAAGTATTAATGTTAAGTCGGAAGTGGGTAAAGGAAGCAGTTTTATCCTTACTTTTCCTAAATAAGAGCCTTTGATATTTGCATCTTGATGTGCTATTCTTAAGATTACGTCGAAAAATTATTGTACCAAAAGCAACAAACCAGAAAATAAACTGCATAAATAAATGCAATAATATACGAAAACGCAGCCTAATATTGCATAAAACGGCATAATATATACATCTTTTCGTATGTACAAAACACTTATTGGCTTAAAAGGAACACCTCGTTGGTTTTAAACCAACGCTACCTTGCTCACCGAGGAACCTATTTTTCATTAATGGGAAAGAGATAAAAAGGCGATTCGGTGCTTATTTTCATCTGATTTATTAGAATTATAAGCAAGGTAAGAAGTAGCATAATGATTATCCTTAAGCCATTCATCCAGCTTAATGATCAACAACAAGGGAAAGAGCAGTTCAAGTCGATCAGTATATCAGACAATTAATGAAATTATGTACTTCCCTATTTAAAAATGCAGGCGTTTATTGATTCTTAGCTTATGACAGATGTAATTATAGCCCTTCCTGCCTGTTTAAATATTCTTTTTTTCAGAATGATCGTTTTTTCACTAAACGAATAGACTAATCTGAGTCCGGTATAGCCCGAATATTCATTAAGCCTGCTGATCGTCTACTTAAAATAGCAGAGGACTCAATCATCCTCTGCTACCCAAACTATTTGTATCAGGATTCAACTCCTTTACAGCATCTTTTACCGCTTTCTGGGTCGGTTTACGGTAAGTTTCCGCTTGTTGTACCGGAACAATCTCATTGACCATTCTTTCATATCCTTTTTGTTCTAACAAATGAACTTCCTTTTCATTCGTTTCTTTTTGTTTTTCCGTTTTCATATGGCTTTTTTATTTTTAGTTTTCTACTTTGAAAACAGAAAACAGCAAAAGATGGTTCATCCTATCTGATTTTATTTTCAGTTAATTCGTCCCAATAATCGCATAAATGCATATATTTGCCCATCTAATATGAACCTCATTGAAGTTATGAAAGAAAATAAATATGACGACGACCGCTTCTTCAGCCAATATGCTCAAATGTCACGCTCTGTAGAGGGATTACAAGGTGCCGGAGAATGGCATATATTACAGAAAATGCTACCGGACTTTACAGACAAGAGAGTACTGGACTTAGGCTGCGGATTTGGCTGGCACTGTATCTATGCCATCGAACATGGAGCAAAGTGTGTTACAGGAATTGATATTTCCGGGAAGATGCTGGAAGAAGCTCAAAAAAGAAATTCTTCACCACTCATCGAATATAAATGTATGGCAATCGAGGATTTCGACTTTCAACCGGATACTTATGATATCGTAATCAGTTCCTTGACCTTTCATTATCTGGAATCTTTTATTAATATATGCCGTAAAGTCAACAGCTGCCTCACAGCAGGAGGTTCTTTTGTTTTTTCAGTAGAGCATCCGATATTCACAGCCTATGGTAATCAGGATTGGTATTACGACCAAGATGGAAAACGTGCTCACTGGCCTGTAGACCGCTACTTCAGTGAAGGCAAACGTACTGCTATTTTTTTAGGAGAAGAAGTCGTGAAGTATCATAAGACTTTAACTACATATATTAATAGTCTTCTTCAGACCGGATTTGAAATTTGTGAATTGATAGAGCCCCAACCGAGTGAAATGATGCTGGATACTATTCCGGAAATGCAAGACGAACTTCGGCGTCCAATGATGCTTCTTATTTCTGCCAAGAAAAAAAGTTGACTTGCAAACAGATGAATTTCAGTCGATTGTAATTTAATCAATAAAAAACATTCATTTAGTTATTGATAATTAAAAAATACTCCCTATCTTTGCACCGCTTTTGAAAAGAACAACCCTTTAAAAGTAGCGGGGTGTAGCGCAGTCCGGTTAGCGCACCTGCTTTGGGAGCAGGGGGTCGTGGGTTCGAATCCCGCTACCCCGACTACAAAGGAAAAGGGAGTTCGGTTAAAAGTTTTCGGGGTGTAGCGCAGTCCGGTTAGCGCACCTGCTTTGGGAGCAGGGGGTCGTGGGTTCGAATCCCGCTACCCCGACGAAAATTTCAAGTTAAGAAAAATTAAATGGTGTTGAGCTGATACAGTTTGTATCAGCTTTTTTCGTTTATGTAAATTAGACACAATTATACCCCGTTTTGGGGTAAATAAAGAGGGTATTTCTTTGAACTATCTTTGAACATGTTTCTCTATTTGCATCCGTTTAGGGGAAATTAAAGCAATCTCCTATCAAATTACCCCGATCCAAGCTGTTTAATGCAATTTTAAACATTTAAAAAACATTAAAACAGTATGGCAACATTTAAAGCGATCGTTTTCCAAACAGGAAGACATATAAAACAAGATGGAACATCCAATATAAAAATTAGAATCTATCATAATAGAGAATCTCAGTATATAGCCACCAGCTACTATATCCAACCCGGAAACATGGATGACTCCGGACGAATCCTGCCAAACGTAACAAACGGCGAAATGATAGAGTATGTGGGTCATACGGTTAGTTGCATTAGTTGTTTGATAATGTTGTCCGGTACTTTATTATGCAGGTCCATCATTGCGCTGGCTGTTTCCAGTTCTGAACGCTTCACATAATATTTCCCTCGTTCCTTATTATTTGCCGGATAAAATTTGATCCAGGCTTTTTCGCGCCATTCTGTAATCAGGCGTTTTCCGTATATATCTTCCGCTTGTGATATTGTTACTACTTCGGGGAGTAGTCCTAACATCGTCAACGTTTGAACTGTTCCGATCTTAATACATCGTGCTACCATCATTTCGAAGCAATTTTCCATAATCTCTAATAGGCTGTTTCTTTGTTTAACTTTTGAATGGTGTTGAGCTGATTTACTGAAACACATCTGCATCTCTATGCTATGCTGCCTGATTAATATTGATTTTAGAGTTTACTTGTTATTGAAATAGATTGTTTTTCCTAGCATACTAAAAGAACTCTGCCAAGGAATGGACATTTATACGCCTAAAGGCATTCCGTTTATGTGTACGTACAGTTTCCAATGAAATGCAATACTTATCTGCTATTGCATTTTCTTCCATCCCTTCATAAAATGATCGCATAACGCTTAACTCACGTTCCGAGAGTGTACTATTAAATTTTGGTTTACAGATTATTCCTTCATATTTGCATTCACCCTTTAACGGACATTTGACCTCCTCAAAGTGAAAGTTTCCCATCTGATCAATATCCATTGTTGAATCGAACTCACCAAAATTACATTTAAGAAAACGACGTACTATTGAAAATTCAAACCAAGGAATATTATACCGTCGGTCTGTATATTCCAATGATGCTTTCTCCAGTGCTTCTGGCCAAAATATTCCCATTCGAGTTATGATTTCGGAAATAAACTCCCGATTTGACTGTTCCAATTGACGCGTACCACATTCATCGATAATCATAACTTCACCTTTAGGAGTGAAATAAAATTCCATTCCAGTCATAATCATTCCTCCTTTCTTTCAGGAAATAAGGTTGCGACATCTGATTGTAAGATCTCAGCCACAATCTTTTTTTCAACCATACTGTTAGGTTGGGTATATCCATACATCCAGCAACGAACTGTATGACGATTACGTTGTGTCGCTTCTACAATAGCTGTAATAACATCTTCTTTAGGAGCTGATATGATAACTGGACGACGTTCTGCCTTTGGTAAGGCTGCAAAATACTCTGCGAGGGGTAATTTTTTGAGATTTGGGACAATATTATTGTCCGAACCATTTTTTTTGCTCATATTTGTAATGTTTTAAAGATTACGTTTTAAAATGTTTAATCGAAAGACACGGAGCTCTGAATCAAGTTTCTCAGGCCGGATGCAGGGCTTCCGTTTCTTTACTAAATGAAACTGTTATGAAAAATTTTATCAAGGTGATTGATGCCTATGATATTGAAAAGGTTATCAACATTGATTTTATCCAATCTTTATATAAAGATGAAGATTACACTATTATCCGATTCAGCAAAGATGATTGTATTTACGTCAAAGACTCTTATGAAGAACTAAGTCGTAAGCTTCTTAAATTGCCATCTGAAACAAAACCGTCTACACGTAAGACAGGACGAGGTTAAGAATCATCCTTTTTCTTGTACTTCTCCGGAAAGATGGCTTCTTTCTCTTCATCTGATAAGTAAGTAATATACTCTTTGATGAATAGATAGATTCTCTCGGCTGAAGCTGCTACTGCGTTAGATGAAGCGTAATAGGTTTCAGTATAGTGATCGTAAGAATCAAAGGTTTTACTAATAGTTGCTTGTTGCACACACCATTTACGTAGTTTAGTATCCTAGTGATTGTGAATTAGACGAATAATAGGTCTCCGAAATGTAATTCCTAATATTATAATGTATTAATGAACAAATAATATGTAGTTCCTTATAATATAAAAGGATATTATAGAATGACAAGAACGCCTCAATAAACTAAAACAAAACAACTTATAAAACTATAGTATTATGAAAAACATTTTATTCACACTTTTTGCTATTCTCATCTTAACTAGCTGCAGCAAAGATGAAGAAGATTGGACTGAACTTAACAGCAATAACATTATAGGTTATTGGTCGACAGGAATCGAAGGTACTCACAAATTATTAAGTTTCGATGAGGATGGTACTGGCTCTTTTGGAATTTACAGCAATGCTACTCCAATTTCCTTTCAAATGTTCGATTATAAAATCGAGGAAGGTAGAATCTATATTTATGATGTATATCCAGATGAAAAGACTCCATATTATTTAGATTGTAAGATATCAGGCACGACTCTTAAAGTCGAAACCGGAAGTGAAGCTGGAACCTATAAGAAGCAAAAATAAAAGAATTTAGGAGCCCAATTAATTGATTATATAACACAAAAAACAATATGATGAAAAAGTTTTTTTATTTAACTGCAATACTAACCATAGTTTTGGTTTCATGTAATTCAGAAAAGAAGTATAAAGAAAAACTCTCTAATGCTGCTTCCATGATTGAGAAAGAAGCTAATTTAAGTGAAGCTATAGTTCTTACCTATTGTGATACTTGGAGAAAAGTAATTTATGATCATGAATACAATGGGGAGTATTGCACCGATTTCAATGAAGCCTTAGCTAAGCTTAATGAGTTCATAATCACAACAGATACGTATAAAAGGTTAAAACAAAAGAGAGATTCAATCGAGACTATAATGCCACTACTAAATGATTATCCTTCAAATTGCAAGGATGCTTATAATGAGTTAGTATCAATATATGCGGATGCAGATGAATTATTCAGATTTGCAGATGATCCTAGAGGGTCTTTATCTACATACTCAACAAAAACGACAGACCTTTTTCAAAAGATAGAAAAGTCCATGAAAGAATTTAAAGTTAAGCATATACAAAACAAATAAATAAGGAGTCTAGTTAATTGATTGTGCTACTAAATACGAAATACAGAAATCTAAAATAAACTTTTATGGTAAAGATAAATATAACTGCGGAAACAAATGGATTTGTTTTGTTAGAACATGGAGAAGTTTTTATAAAGAACAACAATGATGTTTCTTTGAAATTAATCCCCAATGAGCAAGAAGTTCCCCTTATTATTAATATTGAATTTGCTAACAAAGGAGGACGTATAGCTTCTGTTGATAGAAATATAGTGAATGATAAACTGGTTTTCACTTGTAATAATTTTCAAAGTGAGCCAGGCAATTGGGGTGGAATAATTGAACCAATGCTGATTGCAGAAATGGATGATTGCAATCTCTATCTAAGCTTTTTAGTTTGGAACATTGATACTACAAACTATAATCGTCTTTTGAATTATTCATTTTGGCTAAAAAAGAAATAAAATGGACAGTAAGTTAAAAGTTACCTCCCAAGACGATATAATCTCAACGAGCGATGAAAATCTAGTAAAGACAAAAAACTCAGAAACCCCAATAAAGCTAAAAAGCCCAGAAACCTCAATAACCAATATTATTGGCAGTGGTGAAGATGCTAGGAATTCTATAATTTACCTAGTTCTAAAGTGGGCTTTCATAGCAGCAGCAGTAATTAGCACTTTAGTAATTATAAACAATTGGCTTTTTAGAGATTGTGAGAATAAAGTACCTGATATAACAAGTGACCTTAAAGTAATATGGGAGATAGTTACTCCTATTATAACATTGGCTTTGGGATATGCATTTGGCAAATCCGAGAAATAAATAAAATTGATTGTGTAACTAAAACATACGACATTATGAAAGATTATATTGTAAAATTTGAATTGAATGATACTACTTACGAATTACCTTTCTCTGCAGATGTAAATAGTAGTACAGTATTAAAACAATGCGCCGAGCAATGGGTTGAAGACTATGTAAACCAAACAATTAAATCAGGAATGGTACAATGGCGGATTTTAAGCGTGAGAGAAGATGAAAAATAAAATATCCATTTGGCTATCATCAATTGCCTTATTTTTCGCTTTACTGGCTGCAGGATTTACATTTTTTAGAACCACTCCGATGGAAGCTGATTGGCTAGGCATATTAGTCGGTATCCTTGCATTGTCTACTACTATATTGCTTGGATGGCAAATCATTAGTTATATAGGATTTAAAGATGAAGTTAAAAAGGAGATGGAAAAGACTAAAGCAGAACTCAAAGAAACAACGGATAACATAGATAATATGATTCAACAAAAGATAAATGAAACTCAAAATATTATCTACAAAAAGAATGAATTATATATACAAGGAAGCATAGCTTACTTAGAAGCTTATGCTAAAATTCTTAAAGACGACGCAACGTCTGACAATTACAGTTTCGCTTATGGAAGTTTAGTTAACTCTCTTAATTGTTATTGTAAATATGGTTGCGCCGCTGAAGTAAATATAGATAAGTGTTTATCGGCATTAAAACGTATAATTTCAGATTTCGACAATTTACAGAAACAAAGACATGGAGACAATCCTTTCAATCAATATATACAAAAGAATTTTTCTGATTTAGAATTCTCTAGAGATAATTTATTTGCAAAATTAAAAGCGGGAATTTTAGAGTCGAATAAGACCGGCATCCCTCAAAAATACATAGATGAATTCCTTGAAATTGAAGAAGAAAGAAAAAGAATAATAGAACAAAATAAATTAAGTATTGCCAAGTGGGAAACAAAAATGAAATTAGATAATCAAAACAAGAATAAAGCTCCTGATAATAAAGAATAAATATTATTGATTGAACAATTAAATAGTTTAAATATGTCTTTAATAGTAACTGCATATACACAGGAAGGTATTGTAATAGGTGCCGATAGTTGTATTACAACAAATTTCACACAAGAAGGAAAAGAACTATATAAACATAGCCATTGTGGGAATAAACTATTCTTGTTAAATAAGAAAATTGGAATATCAACTTGCGGTGATGCGATAATTAATGGTATTCTTCTAAGTTCTTTAATCGACCAATATATATGGTCTAAAAAAGAGGAAAATATAACTTTACTTCAAGTTGAAATTGATTTAAAAAATATAGTCAACAATCAAGCCAAAGGCAAAGAGTATTATGTTATATTTCATATATGCGGATATGAAAACGGGAAAAGATATGTTTCTAAATTTGACAATAACGATAAAGAAAGCCATATCAAAGATGTTTCTGAACGTGACGGCTGTATTTATGATGGGCAAGTAGATATTGTTGACCTGTTTTCGCAAGATGTGGCATATAGGGGAACAGATGGTTTATATTATGATATCAACATAGAAAGATGTAGGTATAACGAACTTTCATTGCAGGAAACAATTGAATATGTCTATTTTCTTATCAGTACGACTATTCAGCACATGAGATTTACCTATAAAAAGGATAATGTAGGATTCCCGATTGATATTCTTGTTATAATGCCAAACGAGTCGCTATGGTTGCAAAAGAAAGAACTACATATACCTGGCAATTATTGATTCATCCGACTGGTTTCACTGCGAGATTGCTCGCAACTGATCCGAAAATCATCTTTTTTTGATTTTTGGGATATACTAGTTTTCATTTGAAATAAAACACCAATATCTCCTTCTAAGGATAATCTAAGGAGTTCAATAGGGTTAAAAGTTGGAATTGCGTCATTGGAATAGCAATATTCAAAAAGAATTTCTCCATCCTTATTTTTGATGGAAACTTTTGTATTAGATGAAGACTGCTCTGAATAGATGTGAAGTTCTTGTAATAGCATAGTGTTTTATCTTAATATATAATATATGGAAGAAAAAGACAAAATAATCGCATCACTCCGGCAACAACTCCGGAAAGTCCTGCGAGAAAACAGAGTTCAAAAGCAAGAAATTGCTCTCTTAAATCATGAGTTAGAAAGGGCTAAAATGAAGCCCCCAAAAGAGCGTTCTTTGAACTATCTTTGAAATGGTTAGCTCGCATCATTATAATTGACTGATATGTAGCTGAATATCCTTTATTATCACGCCGCTTTGGGAGCAGGGGGTCGTGGGTTCGAATCCCGCTACCCCGACGAAAAAAAAGAGTTACATTAAGTAGCTCTTTTTTTTGTTTATGCAAAAATATTATTTCAAATGCAAATAGTATTCACGAGTCAATTCTTTATACTCTTCACTATATTGATGACGGGCTACTTCAGTCAACAGTTCCTCCTTAATACATCCCTCATTATTAAACGTAAAAGTAATTAACATCCGTTTAGGAGTTCCTCCCGGCTTGGTTATTACATTTAGCTGGCGAGTTGCATATAAATGATATTCGGAAGCTGCAGTCTTCACCCTGTCAGCCACGTCTGTCGGTATTACGATTGTAAAAGTACCCTCTTTCTTCAATAAATCAGCCACACCCTTCAGCAACTTTTCATAAGTCAGAGAATCGTTATGTCGTGCCATGCTTCTCTGTTGGTCCGGACAACTAAGCGAATCCACAAAGTAAGGAGGATTGGAAACGATCACATCAAATTTATCCGGAGACTGATAGAACAGAAAATCTTGCTTCACCACTTCTATCCGATCCTTCCAGGGAGAACGGGCCACATTTTCCTTAGCCTGCCCGGCAGCGGCTTCGTCAATTTCCAGCGCCACAATATTTGCATCCGGCAGACTACGTTGAGCCAGCATCAAAGCAACCAACCCCGTCCCGGTTCCAATATCTAAAATTCGATGTGCCCCTTGAACAGAAGCCCACGCCCCTAAAAGTACCCCATCCGTACCTACCTTCATGGCACATTTGTCATGCCATACTGTAAACTGCTTAAACTGAAAGAAAGGATTCGCCATCTTATTAGCCATCTAAACCTGTTTTTTACTGATCTTTGCCGAAAACCGTCAAAAATAAATAATTATTATGGAATAAATCCATTAACGCCCGATATTTTGGCATTGTTTTTGTGTTTTTATTCCACACTGTGCTTTATTATTAAAGAGAATCAATTAACTTTGCAAACGATTTATGCATATTATGTATGACATAAACTAAATTAAAACGAAAAGATGAAAGAAAGATACTTATTGGAAGAAGAAGTTGGTGAGAACGGCTTCTCACTGATTACCGACTATGATGGCAATGACGAACATGTGTTTGATGTGAATATAAAATCCGGTGATATTCTTCCGGTTCTCCCCCTTCGTAATATGGTGTTGTTTCCCGGAGTATTTTTACCTATTACAGTAGGCAGAAAGGCTTCATTAAAGCTGGTTCGCGAAGCTGAAAAGAAACACAAAGATATTGCAGTGATTTGCCAGAGATCGGCACACACGGAAGACCCCAAACTGGAAGATTTGCACAATGTCGGCACTGTCGGACGAATTGTACGGGTACTGGAAATGCCTGACCAGACAACAACAGTCATCCTTCAGGGAATGAAACGTCTGCGTCTGAAAGATATTGTAGATACACACCCTTATCTGAAGGGCGAGGTCGAACTTTTGGAAGAAGATGTCCCAAACAAAGACGATAAAGAGTTTCAAGCCCTGGTTGAAACATGCAAGGACTTGACGATGCGTTATATCAAATCATCAGAAATGCATCAGGACTCGTCATTTGCTATAAAAAACATCAGTAATCCGATGTTCCTCATTAATTTCATTTGTGCCAACCTGCCATTCAAGAAAGATGAGAAGATGGATTTATTAAGTATCAACTCATTAAGAGAGCGTACTTATCATCTATTGGAAATCTTGAATCGCGAAGTACAGCTGGCAGAAATCAAGGCATCCATCCAAATGCGTGCCCGTGAGGATATCGATCAGCAACAGCGTGAATACTTCCTCCAACAACAGATCAAAACGATCCAGGATGAACTGGGTGGCAGCGGTCAGGAGCAGGAAATTGAAGAAATGCGCCTGAAAGCAGTTAAAATGCACTGGAATGCAGAAGTAAGAGATACTTTCCTGAAGGAACTGGCGAAACTGGAACGTACACATCCGCAATCACCGGACTTCAGCGTACAACTCAACTATCTGCAAACAATGCTCAACCTGCCTTGGGGTGTTTATACAACAGACAATCTGAATTTGAAAAATGCAGAAAAGACGTTGAATAAAGACCACTACGGACTGGAAAAAGTAAAAGAACGTATTCTGGAACACCTTGCCGTATTAAAACTGAAAGGCGATATGAAATCACCTATTATCTGTTTGTACGGCCCTCCGGGAGTTGGTAAAACATCCCTCGGAAAATCCATCGCATCGGCACTGAAACGAAAATATGTCCGTATGTCTTTGGGTGGTGTGCACGATGAAGCAGAAATTCGCGGTCACCGCAAAACTTATATTGGCGCTATGCCCGGACGAATCATCAAGAGTCTGATTAAGGCAGGAGCCTCTAATCCTGTATTTATACTGGATGAGATCGACAAAGTCAGTGCCGACCGTCAAGGCGATCCGTCATCAGCTTTGCTGGAAGTACTTGATCCGGAACAGAATACCTCTTTCCATGATAACTTCCTGGATGTAGATTATGACCTTTCCAAAGTACTGTTCATTGCAACCGCCAATAATCTGAATACGATCCCCGGCCCGTTGCTCGACCGTATGGAGCTGATTGAAGTCAGCGGATACATCACGGAAGAAAAAGTTGAAATTGCCCGTAAGCACCTGTTGCCGAAAGAACTGGAAGCAAACGGACTTAAAAAGACGGATATCAAGATTCCGAAAGATACTTTGGAAGCGATTATCGAATCATATACCCGTGAAAGCGGCGTCCGTGAACTGGAAAAGAAAATCGGCAAGATTCTCCGCAAATCTGCCCGTCAATATGCAACAGACGGTTATTTCGCCAAATCAGAAATTAAACCGACTGATTTGTATGAATTCCTGGGAGCACCGGAGTATACTCGTGACAATATCAGGGAAATGACTATGCAGGCGTAGTCACCGGACTGGCATGGACTGCCGTCGGCGGTGAAATACTCTTTGTAGAAACGAGTCTGAGCCGTGGTAAAGGTGCGCGTCTTACACTAACAGGTAATTTGGGAGATGTAATGAAAGAATCAGCTATGCTGGCACTCGAATACATCAAAGCACATGCTTCCATCCTCGATCTGAATGAAGACATCTTTGACAACTGGAATATACATATCCATGTCCCCGAAGGTGCTATTCCGAAAGATGGACCGTCGGCAGGTATTACTATGGCTACTTCTTTAGCTTCTGCCCTCACCCAAAGAAAGGTAAAAGCAAACCTTGCCATGACGGGAGAAATCACTCTCCGTGGCAAAGTGCTTCCTGTCGGTGGTATCAAAGAGAAGATTCTTGCCGCCAAACGTGCCGGAATCAAAGAAATCATCATGAGTGCCGAAAATAAAAAGAACATAGATGAAATTCAGGACATATATTTAAAAGGACTGCAATTCCACTATGTAAACGACATTAAAGAAGTATTCGCAATCGCCTTGACAAACGAGAAAGTTGCGGATGCCATTGATTTATCTGTAAAGAAACCCAGCCAGGAATGACATTTGAGTTACAATATACAGACACTAAAAGTAATGCCCGTGCAGGTCTGATAACAACAGACCACGGGCAGATACAAACACCTATCTTCATGCCTGTGGGAACACTGGGCACTGTTAAAGGAGTACATGTAACAGAACTGAAAGAAGATATCCAGGCACAGATTATTCTGGGCAACACCTATCATTTATACTTGCGTCCGGGACTAGACGTAATTGAAAAGGCAGGCGGACTGCATCGCTTCAATGGTTTTGATCGTCCTATGCTGACCGATAGCGGTGGTTTTCAGGTATTCTCATTAGCAGGAATACGAAAACTTCGGGAAGAAGGAGCCGAATTCCGCTCGCACATTGATGGCAGCAAACATATCTTTACCCCGGAAAAGGTGATGGATATAGAACGTACCATTGGCGCTGATATCATGATGGCTTTTGACGAATGTCCTCCGGGAGATTCAGATTATGCATATGCCAAAAAGTCATTAGGGCTGACACACAGATGGCTTGATCGTTGTATTCAGCGTTTTAACGAAACTGAACCGAAATACGGCTACAACCAGTCTCTCTTCCCCATCGTGCAAGGATGTGTTTATCAGGATTTGCGTAAGCAATCCGCTGAATTCGTCGCCTCCAAAGGAGCGGATGGAAATGCAATCGGTGGACTGGCCGTAGGCGAACCGGTAGATAAGATGTACGAGATGATAGAGGTTGTCAACGAGATTCTTCCCAAAGACAAGCCCCGCTATCTGATGGGAGTCGGTACCCCCGTAAATATCCTTGAAGGCATTGAACGCGGAGTCGATATGTTCGACTGTGTTATGCCTACCCGAAACGGACGAAATGGCATGCTGTTTACCAAAGACGGTATCATCAATATGCGAAACAAGAAATGGGAAACAGACTTCTCTCCCATCGAGGCAGACGGTGCTTCTGCTGTAGACACGTTATACAGCAAAGCGTACTTGCGTCACCTTTTCCACGCACAAGAACTACTGGCAATGCAAATTGCTTCTATACACAATCTGGCATTTTACCTGTGGCTGGTAGGTGAAGCCCGGAAACATATCATTGCCGGAGATTTCTCTACCTGGAAGCCGATGATGGTAAAAAGAGTGTCAACAAGATTATAAAGAATGAAAAGCAATCGATTAATAAAACGGCTGGATTGGTATATCATCAAGAAATTCTTGGGGACATACGTATTTGCCATTGCATTGATTATCTCAATTGCGGTGGTATTCGACTTCAACGAGAAGATGGACAAGCTGATGGAGCATGAAGCCCCTTGGGACAAGATCATCTTTGAATACTACATGAACTTCATCCCCTACTTCTCCAATCTGTTCAGTCCGCTGTTCGTATTCATCGCCGTTATCTTCTTTACCTCCAAACTGGCGGAGAACTCTGAGATCATTGCCATGTTCTCCACCGGTATGAGTTTCAAAAGAATGATGCGCCCCTATATGATCTCTGCCGCCATCATTGCTGCGGCAACATTCATGATGAGTTCGTTCATCATTCCCAAAGGTAGTGTTACCCGTCTGAACTTTGAAGATAAATACATCAAACCCAAGAAAGTCAACTCGGTCCGAAACGTGCAGTTGGAAGTGGACAGTGGTGTCATAGCCTATATCGATAATTACAATGACGGAATGAAAACCGGCAACCGCTTTTCATTGGATAAGTTTGTCGACAAGAAACTTGTCTCCCACTTAACGGCACGCCGTATCACTTACGATACAACAACGGTCAATAAATGGACCATTCACGACTATATGGTACGTGAACTGGACGGACTAAAAGAAAAGATCACCAAAGGAGACCGGATCGACTCTATTATAAATATGGACCCATCGGACTTCCTGATCATGAAGAATCAACAGGAGATGCTGACCAGTCCGGAACTGAGCGAATATATAGAAAAGCAGAAACGACGGGGATTTGCCAATATCAAAGAGTTTGAAATTGAGTACCACAAACGAATTGCAATGTCATTTGCTTCGTTTATTCTGACAATCATCGGGGTTTCTCTTTCATCACGAAAAACGAAGGGTGGTATGGGACTTCATCTGGGTATTGGATTAGGGCTTAGCTTCTCTTATATCCTGTTCCAGACAATCACTTCTACCTTTGCCATAAACGGTAACGTGCCTCCTGCGATTGCAGTCTGGATTCCCAATATCCTCTATGCAGGCATCGCATTCTATCTGTATCAGAAAGCACCTAAATAAGGAAACATAAAACTTAGATCAAGGAGATCTAAAATAGAAGTTCCGCCTATTCTTGCCGAAAGCAAGTACAGGCGGAACTTTTTTGTTGTATCCATTTCCTCTTTTGTCTATTCTCCATTTTAATCACCAAATGGGTGATTCGGAAAATCCCTCTTTCTCCTTACTCTTTTCGAGATTGTCAACCAATCTCACTTACATAAGCAGAAAGATCTGCAGCAGAGATGTTTTTGGCTATAATCACACCATTTCCATCCAATAAATAGTTTGTGAACCCCCGATTCAAACGGTACTTTTTAAATAATCTGGAGTCCTCGCCTTCTGTTTCCACGAAACAAGTGGGCGTAACTATTTGGTCCTTACGAACGGTTTCCTTAAAGATTGACTGGTATTCGTCAAACGAAACAGAAACCATTTCCACATTACGGGAAGAACGAAGCACATTGCTCAAACTTACGTTTTGCATCCGGGATTGCGCGTCATAACTTGCCCAAAAACTAAGCAACACATATTTACCTTTCAAATTACCCAACTTAAAAGCCGGTTGCCCATTCGACGCAGATTCGATTTTAAAATCAGGGGCTACGTCACCCTCACTCAAACCTCCGGTAGGTTTGTCTTTCTCAACGAAAGCGGTCAAGGAACAAATCAGTAATACAACAAAAATCCATTTTACATAAGAATTCATGTAATGCGGTTTTAGTTAATACTATCCGGGACTGTCCTTAAACAGTGGTTTCTTCCCGAAACGTTGTCTTTTCAGGCATCAGGCGAAGAGGAATCCGCTGATTATCAGTGCCTTTAATTTTGAAACCGGGTGCAAAGGTAAGTAATTATTAAATTAACTTCCAAAAAAACAAGCCATTTTCTTACTTTTGGGGTATAACTTTTTATGTTATTTAGCATAAAAACGAACTTTTTTCCCTACTTTTGCAGCGTTAAAGTCTATTTTTTTATGCAACCATCAAATACTGAATTGATTCTGATTCGAGTTACCGGCGAAGATCGCCCGGGACTTACCGCTTCCGTAACTGAAATACTTGCCAAGTATGACGCTACTATCCTTGATATCGGACAGGCGGACATCCATAATACTTTGTCGTTAGGCATCCTTTTCAGAAGCGAAGAAAGGCATTCCGGATTCATTATGAAGGAGCTGCTGTTTAAGGCATCTTCATTGGGAGTAACCATTCGTTTCGAACCGATAGGAACCGATCAGTATGAGAACTGGGTAGGTATGCAGGGGAAAAACCGCTATATACTGACGGTATTGGGCCGCAAACTGTCCGCTCGCCAGATCTCTGCCGCTACCCGCGTACTAGCAGAACAAGACTTAAACATTGATGCCATCAAACGTCTGACGGGGCGTATCCCTTTGGATGAGGACAAAACGGATACCCGTACCCGTGCCTGTATCGAGTTCTCCGTACGCGGTACCCCGAAAGACCGTATCGCCATGCAGGAGCGACTGATGCAGCTGGCTAGCGAACAGGAGATGGACTTTTCTTTCCAGCAAGATAATATGTACCGCCGTATGCGTCGTCTGATCTGTTTCGATATGGATTCTACCTTGATCGAAACTGAGGTAATCGACGAGCTGGCTATCCGTGCAGGTGTAGGTGATGAAGTAAAGGCCATTACAGAAAGCGCCATGCGTGGAGAAATAGACTTTACAGAAAGCTTCACACGTCGTGTAGCCTTGTTAAAAGGACTGGATGAATCAGTCATGCAGGAAATAGCAGAAAGCCTTCCTATTACGGAAGGAGTAGACCGCCTGATGTATGTACTGAAAAAATATGGATACAAAATTGCTATTCTTTCCGGAGGATTCACCTATTTCGGTCAGTATCTGCAAAAGAAATACGGCATAGATTACGTATATGCGAACGAATTGGAAATTGTAGACGGCAAATTAACCGGACGCTATCTGGGAGACGTAGTAGACGGCAAACGAAAAGCCGAACTCCTCCGTCTGATCGCTCAGGTAGAGAAGGTTGATATTGCTCAGACGATAGCCGTTGGAGACGGTGCCAACGACCTTCCTATGCTGGGAATCGCCGGACTGGGAATCGCCTTCCACGCAAAGCCCAAAGTAGTGGCAAATGCCAAACAATCCATCAATACCATCGGGCTTGACGGAGTGCTCTATTTCCTGGGATTCAAAGATTCTTATTTGAATATGTAATTGAGACCAAAAATTATTTTATCTTTGTCGGCAAATAAAAAGAAGTAATGAAGTTTTCCGAACTAAAACTAAATGCAAATGTGCTTGATGCGCTTGACGCCATGCGATTTGACGAGTGCACGCCTATACAGGAACAAGCAATTCCAATCATACTAGAAGGTAAAGATTTGATAGCAGTTGCACAAACGGGCACTGGTAAAACAGCAGCATTCCTGCTGCCTATCCTGAATAAGTTATCCGAAGGAGGACATCCCGAAGATGCCATTAACTGTGTCATTATGTCCCCTACCCGGGAATTGGCGCAGCAAATCGACCAGCAAATGGAAGGCTTCTCCTATTTTATGCCCGCATCGAGTGTTGCCGTATACGGTGGAAATGACGGAATCCTTTTCGAACAACAGAAGAAGGGACTTACGTTAGGTGCAGATGTAGTAATAGCTACTCCCGGACGGCTGATAGCCCATTTAAGCCTTGGATACGTAGACCTTTCCAAGGTTTCTTATTTTATACTGGACGAAGCAGACCGTATGCTTGATATGGGATTCTACGAAGATATCATGCAAATCGTGAAATATTTGCCGAAAGAACGACAGACAATCATGTTCTCGGCAACTATGCCTGCCAAAATACAGCAACTGGCAAAAACAATTCTGAATAATCCGGCGGAAATCAAACTTGCCGTTTCAAGACCGGCAGATAAAATCATCCAGGCAGCTTATGTATGTTACGAGAATCAGAAGCTAGGTATCATACGCAGCCTTTTTACTGACGAAGTACCCGAACGTGTGATTATTTTCGCTTCCTCCAAAATCAAGGTTAAAGAAGTAACAAAGGCTCTGAAAATGATGAAACTGAATGTAGGAGAAATGCATTCGGATCTTGAACAGGCACAACGTGAAGTGGTCATGCACGAATTTAAAGCCGGAAGAATCAATATTCTGGTTGCTACGGATATCGTTGCCCGTGGTATCGATATTGACGACATCCGATTGGTTATCAACTTTGATGTCCCCCATGACAGCGAGGATTATGTGCACCGTATCGGACGTACAGCACGTGCCAACAATGACGGAGTAGCACTCACCTTTATCAGCGAGAAAGAACAGAGCAACTTCAAATCCATCGAGAACTTTCTTGAAAAAGAAATATATAAAATTCCCGTTCCCGCCGAATTAGGAGAAGCACCGGAATACAAGCCCCGCTCTTACAACAATAAGAGAGGTGACAGTTCTAAAAGAAGAAGCTTCGGAGGAAAAAGGAATAACAACAATGGAAAAAAAGGCAATAACCGCCCCTCTTCTCCTGCAAGAAACTAAAAAACATTTGGCTATTTCGTCGGAGTAATAGTCAACTTGCCGCTAAAACTGACAGTCAAATTTGCTATACTGTAAATAGAACTTTCCGGAATGGATAAAACAGCCTGATAATGGAAACCATTCCGGTCTACCTTTACAAATTTAGTATCAGATAAAATTGCCTGCACCAGGAAATCCGCAGGAACCACACTTTCAAACATCTGCTTGGTAATATCACTGGCAAACAGGCTCTTCTTGCCTTCATACACACAAATGTGCATCACATTATCGTAGTACACATTATCCATACTAATACCGTCTTCAGTATATATAGTCTTGATCACCCTCATTTTGGATGGATTGATATACACATAAGCACGATAGCGGCTACCATTATAGTTCACAATACTATCGCGCTTCGTTACTTCCGTATAGGTGGGAATAATCATTTCCTGACCGACAAAAGATAACGAATCATTAGGATCTTCAGATTTATGCAATCTGATCATATTATCTGCAATCGAATGAAACCAGAAAATATGCTCCCCCTGCTTATCTATCTTATAATAGGTAGTATCATTGCCATAAGTATAAAGAGTATCCCGTATAATTTTGAATGTAATAGGAGCGCTCTGCGAATCTGCATAATAGATGGTATCCCCTTCTATACGCATCAACGGGCTCTCAGTCTCATCATCCAGCCAGATTCCTTGCAGCAGTTCTTTCGCACTCAAATCCTCCTCTTGTCCGGAGGAAGAGTGCGGATTCTTACTGCTGTTACATGCTGCGAGCAAGATCGCTACTAACGATATCGCTACATATTTCGTCATTTGTCTAAATTTTGTGTATAAAGATACTCTAATTATCTTATTTACCAATGCATGAATAAATAAATCCGAGCTCTTCCATTTCTTTTTTATCATAGATATTGCGTCCATCCAGCACAATTTGCTGATTCATAGTCTTTTTGATGACAGCCCATGAAGGCAGACGGAATTCTTTCCATTCGGTAATTAACATCAGGACATCAGCATCAAGTACCGCATCATACATATCGCGGGCGTAATAAATAACATCACCGATACGACGTTTACACTCATTCATTGCAGCCGGATCGTATGCGCGTATCTGACAACCTGCTTTCAGAAGTTTATCGATCAATACCAATCCCGGAGCCTCACGCATATCATCCGTTTCCGGTTTAAAAGCCAATCCCCACAAGGCGATGGTCTTACCTCTCAAATCACCATTAAACTGCTTCATCAGTTTTTCAAACAAGACTCCTTTCTGCGCCTCATTCACATCTTCCACCGCACGAAGTACACGCATAGTATACCCGTTTTGCTCGGCAGTCTTGATCAATGCTTTCACATCTTTAGGAAAACAAGAGCCACCATATCCGATACCTGGGTATAGGAACTTGCGTCCGATACGAGTATCAGAACCGATACCGCTACGTACCATATTTACGTCGGCACCTACCAGTTCACACAAGTTCGCGATGTCATTCATAAAGCTGATACGGGTTGCCAACATAGAGTTAGCCGCATATTTCGTCATTTCAGCCGATGGGATATCCATGAAAATAACACGGAAGTTATTCAATAAAAACGGCTTATAGAGTTTCGACATCAGTTTCTCCGCACGAACAGACTCCACTCCTACCACTACACGGTCCGGACTCATAAAGTCGCTGATAGCATTGCCCTCTTTCAGAAATTCCGGATTGGAAGCCACATCAAACTCAATGTTCACTCCTCTTTTATCCAGTTCTTCCTGTATAGCGGCACGAACTCTGCGCGCAGTACCTACAGGAACCGTGCTCTTCGTCACTACCAATTTATATTGATTCATATTACGACCGATGGTGCGGGCAACTTCCAGCACATAACTCAAATCAGCACTGCCATCTTCGTCCGGAGGCGTACCGACAGCACTAAATATAACCTCAACATCGTCCAGGCAACTCTCAAGCGAAGTCGTGAATTTCAGTCTTTTTGCCTTGACATTGCGAAGTACCATTTCTTCCAATCCATTCTCATAGATCGGAATCATTCCTTTCTGCAAAGATTCTATTTTCTCGCTATTCGTATCTACACAAGTTACATTTACGCCAATTTCAGCAAAACATGTTCCAGTTACCAAACCAACATAACCGGTTCCGACAATCGCTATTTTCATATCTATCGTTTGTTAGAGTTTATTCAAAATATACAGCATCTCTGAAAGCCATGCCCTCTTTATCCTTGGGCGACAAAAGCATCTGCGACTCCCCAAGCATCCAGTCGATGCCTAACGTTTCATCATTATATACTATAGACGCTTCCGCTTGCGGAGCATATTTATTGTCTACCTTATACATGAACACAGCTTCTTCGCTCAACACCACAAAGCCATGAGCAAAACCACGGGGAATAAAAAACTGCCTTTTATTTTCTTCACTGAGCAATGCGCTGACATGTTTTCCAAAAGTCGGTGACGACCGGCGCAAATCGACAGCAACATCCAGCACCTTTCCTTTCAGAACGCGAACTAACTTTGCCTGGCTGTATTCACCCTTCTGATAGTGCAGTCCCCGCAATACGCCAAAGGACGATTTCGATTCATTATCCTGCACAAAGTCTACCGGACCGATCTTCGCTTCAAACTCCTCTTTCTTAAAGGCTTCCATAAAGTAGCCCCGTTCATCAGAATAAACATTGGGTTCTATCAGCCACACCCCATCTATTTCTGTCTGTATATAGTTCATCGTTAGTAGTAATAAGTAAAACGATGCAAAAGTAGTGATTTTTTCGAAGTTTTCTGGGATATATTCAATTAATCTCTTAATTTTGCACTATGATTGAATTAGCACAACACATAGAGGCTCTGTTGTTAGAGAACGATTGCGTAATCGTTCCTAATTTTGGCGGATTCGTAGCACACTACGCTCCCGCAACCTATGTAAAAGAAGAAAATCTTTTTTTACCTCCTACCCGTATCATCGGTTTCAATTCTCAGCTTAAACTGAATGACGGCGTGTTGGTACAGTCCTATATGTCTGCGCATGACACCAGTTTTGCCGATGCTACCCGTATGGTGGAGAAAGAAGTGAACGCCTTCGTCGAGATTCTTCATGAAGAAGGTAAAGCCGATTTGGAAAACGTGGGTGAAATCCGTTATAACATTTACGGGAACTACGAATTCACTCCTTATGATCATAAGATAACGACTCCTTCATTATATGGATTGGATTCTTTTGAGATGCGTGAGCTCTCTGCGTTGCAGCGAAAAGAAAGAATACTGGTACCTGCCAGTCTGACGAAAGAAAAGAAAACGTATGAAATCAGCATCAGCCGTACCCTTCTTCGTAATGCTGCGGCAATGATTGCCGTTATCGTTATGTTCTTCGCATTCTCTACTCCTGTAGAAAATACGTATGTCGAGAAGAACAATTATGCCCAGTTGCTGCCTGCCGAGCTTTTTGAGCAAATAGAAAAACAATCGGTTGCAGTCACTCCTGTTTCTGTAGAAACAAAGCATAATCAAAAGAATGCGACTGGTCAGACGAAGAAAGTTACCGCTGATAAAGCCAGAACTTCAAGACCTATCGCTGTCAAAGAAGTCAAGGTTGCCAAGCAGGAAACAACACCGGCCGCACCGACAGCAACAATACCGACTACGACCGCAGTGACAACTCCGGTTGCACCCGCAGTTCAGCCACAGGCCAATCATCCCTTTCACATTATCGTAGCAGGAGGAATCGGTCTGAAAGATGCTGAAGCAATGGCAGAACAATTAAAGGCAAAAGGATTTGCCGAAGCGAAAGCCTTGAACAGCGATGGCAAAGTACGTGTCAGCATCCGTTCATTCGGAAATCGCGAAGAAGCTACCAAACAACTACTGGAGCTTAGAAAAAACGAAACTTATAAGAATGCCTGGTTACTGGCAAAATAAATCCCCTTTTGAAACATGAAACGAGTTCTTTGTCCTAAATGTGAGAATTACCTTTTTTTTGATGAAACCAAATACAGCGAAGGTCAATCGCTTGTATTCGAATGCGAACATTGTGGCAAACAATTCAGCATCCGTCTCGGAAAAAGCAAAGTAAAAGCCCTTAGAAAGGAAGAGAACCTGGAAGAAGAAGCGGAGGTTCATAAAGAAGAATTCGGTTATATTACGGTTATTGAAAACGTGTTTGGTTTCAAACAAGTACTTCCGTTGCAAGAAGGTGATAATGTGATAGGCCGTCGTTGCGTGGGTACCGTTATCAATACTCCGATCGAAAGCGGTGACATGAGTATGGACAGACGCCACTGCATCATTAATGTGAAGCGTAACAAACAGGGAAAGCTTGTCTACACATTACGGGACGCCCCCAGCCTCACAGGTACCTTTCTCATGAATGAGATTCTGGGAGATAAAGACCGCGTCCGCATGGAAGACGGAGCAATCGTAACTATCGGAGCTACCACATTCATTCTTCATACAGCTGAAGCTGAATAGAAAGAAAACTGTTTTTCTCCTTTCTATCAGAACTATCTTTGATATCATATATACACATAAAAACAGCGTCACCATTCACAACGAACAGTGACGCTGTTTTTATATGATATTACTTACTTAAAGGATACCCTTTACCGTTTCAAGCATACCTTTCTCCTGAATAGAATCCAGATCAGCCTTTACAGCTGCTGCCAGTCCCGGAATCTTATTCAAATCTTCGCCCCAGATAAACTCTGCTGCCAGTACACCTTCGGTAACCTTCTTCGTGCAACCGGTAGCCCAAAGCTCTTTCAGCAAGTTCATGATTTCAGGAGCATCGTTCGGTACAATTTCAGCCCCGTCTGCACGTACACCACCTTTATAATAAGTGATAATAGCAGCCAATCCGAGTACCAGTCCTTTCGGCAGTTCCCCTTTACGTTCCAGATAAGTCTTCAATCCCGGAAGATCACGAGTTTCATATTTCGGGAATGAGTTAAGCATAATGCTTGTTACCGCATGATCGACGAATGGATTGTTGAAACGTTCCAATACATCCTCTGCAAACTTCTTCAGTTCCTCTTTCGGAAGATTCAATGTCTCCATCAATTCATCAAACATCACTTTATGAATATACTTGCCGATTACCTCATGTTGGCAAGCATCACGCACGATATTCACACCCGACAAGTATGCTACCGGAGAAAGAACCGTGTGAGGACCATTGAGCAAAGTTACTTTGCGTTCGTGATAAGGAGCTTCCGACGGAACAAACAATACATTCAGCCCTGCCTTATCAGCCGGGAATTCTTTTGCCACTTCCTGCGGAGCTTCAATTACCCACAGGTGGAAGATTTCAGCCTGCACAACAAGGTTATCATCGTACTGTATCTTTTCCTTGATAGCAGCAATATCCTTGCGAGGAAATCCCGGAACGATACGGTCTACCAATGTCGCATATACTCCGCAAGCTTCCTCAAACCAAGTCTTGAATTCATTGCCAAGATTCCACAGGTCGATATACTGATAAATCGTTTCTTTCAGCTTGTGGCCATTCAGGAAGATCAGTTCGCAAGGGAAAATGATCAGACCTTTCGTCTTGTCACCGTTGAATGTTTTAAAACGATGATACAGCAATTGAGTCAGCTTGCCCGGATAAGATGAAGCGGGAGCATCTTCCAGTTTGCAAGTCGGATCAAAGGCGATTCCGGCTTCTGTAGTGTTCGAGATAACAAAGCGCATTTCCGGTTGTTCAGCCAGCTTCATAAACTCGTCATTCTGCGTATAAGGATTCAATGCGCGACTGATTACATCAATCATTGTCAAGCTGTTAACCACTTCTCCTTTATCCAATCCTTGAAGGTTGACATGGTACAAATCATCTTGTGCATTCAGCATATCGACCATACCTTTATCAATCGGTTGAACCACTACCACACTGCTGTTGAAGTCAGTCTTCTGGTTCATGTTGTAAATAATCCAATCTACAAATGCACGTAAAAAGTTACCTTCGCCAAATTGGATAATGCGCTCCGGACGTTGTACTTTAGGAGCTGTTTCTTTGTTTAATGCTTTCATGTTAGTTGTAATTTATAAAGTTGATATTATACAAATTCGAAATAAAAATCAATATTTTCCTTTATCATAATGTCGATGGGCATGTACTTTACCGGTTCAACGGATTTCTTGAAAACGACGTGGTCGCAAAGAGCTTTTACGCCACAATATCCCTGCAGCCCCGGGCGTTGTCCGATCAGATAATGCACATCACCGGATTTCAGCAATTCCACGTTTGCTTTCAGAAGGTCATATCCTATCAGCCCCTTCATGCTACGTCCCGCACTACGGAGATATTCGCCCAGCTGATAAACTCTGGAATTGAATACGACACCCAACGTAGCTTTCGGATGCAGCCGGAAAAATTCATCCAATGTCTTTTGATTATTTTCCTGATTAGACTTGTTCAGTACCACTTCATGAATCACCAACTCTTCATACTCTTCGGTGATAAAGCTCATAAATCCTGCCAAACGCCGTTGCATCTGTATTTCTGCCGGACTGTTCTTATTATTGCTCAAGAACAAAACCAGCTCCTGCCCCTCGCCGGCCTGATAGTTGCGCATTAATATTTTGGCGGCAATGTATCCGCTTTTATAAGAGTCCTGTCCGATATAGGTCAGTGCGTTCGCTTCCTCCATATTGAAGTCAATGAATGCATAAGCTATTTTTTTAGCTTGCAGATAGTCTGTCAAAGCCAATGTCTCATTTCTGAAGTTCGGAGCGATCAGTACAGCGTCGACATTGCTTTCTTCAACTCTGCGACACACTTCCAGATAACTTTCCTTGTTCCCCTGATGATAGCAAAGATAATCCACACTCACATTGAAAGGACGCAATTCCTGACGTGCCCGCTCGATGCCTCCCACTACCGAATGCCAGTAGTCGTGCTCTATATAATAAGGTATCAGACAAACGAAAGAATATTTCTTCTTGGCAGCCAGTCCGATAGCAAATACATTAGGCTGGTAGTGAATTTCATCCAATACCTTTTGTACTTTAGCCTTGCTTTGAGGAGATACGTCGCCGCGATTGTGCAGCACTCTGTCAACCGTTCCGGCGGAAACACCCGCCATACGGGCAATGTCTTTGATGGTATAGTTCTGGTCCTCCATAGTGCTAAAACTTAAATATTATAAATAATCGCTGCAAATATACGAATTATTTTGTTACTCCAAGTAAATTTTCTATTTTTGTGTTCGATAACGGTTAATAAAACTAAAACAAAGATTTACACCTATTAGCTTTAAAATCAATACTATATAGGTATAAATGCAGAAAGTAATAATTTTATATACTAAAAACACAGTAACAATGAAGAACTTCATGGATGAAAACTTCTTGCTGCAGACAGAAACTGCACAAAAGTTGTATCACGAGCATGCGGCTAAAATGCCGATTATTGACTACCACTGTCATCTAATCCCCCAAATGGTAGCTGACGACTACAAGTTTAAATCACTGACTGAAATCTGGTTGGGTGGCGACCATTACAAATGGCGTGCAATGCGTACAAATGGCGTAGACGAACGCTATTGTACAGGAAAAGATACCACAGACTGGGAAAAGTTCGAAAAATGGGCTGAAACCGTTCCTTATACCTTCCGCAACCCGTTGTATCATTGGACACACCTGGAATTGAAGACTGCTTTCGGCATCGACAAGATTTTAAGCCCCAAGACTGCACGCGAGATTTACGACGAGTGTAACGAGAAGTTGGCTCAGCCAGAATACTCAGCTCGCGGAATGATGCGTCGTTACCACGTGGAAGTAGTATGTACTACGGACGATCCGATTGATTCTCTGGAATATCATATCCAGACACGCGAAAGCGGTTTTGAAATCAAAATGTTGCCTACCTGGCGCCCGGACAAGGCAATGGCAGTAGAAGTTCCTGCCGACTTCCGCGCTTATGTAGAAAAACTGTCTGCAGTAAGCGGCGTGACAATCTCCAATTTCGACGATATGATTGCGGCTCTCCGCAAACGTCATGACTTCTTCGCCGAACAGGGCTGCCGCTTGTCCGACCACGGTATCGAAGAGTTCTATGCAGAAGATTACACCGACGCAGAAATCAAAGCTATATTTAATAAGGTATATGGCGGAGCTGAATTGACTAAAGAAGAAATTCTGAAATTCAAGTCTGCTATGTTGGTAATCTTCGGAGAAATGGACTGGGAAAAAGGATGGACTCAGCAGTTCCACTACGGTGCTATCCGTAACAACAATACGAAGATGTTCAAATTGTTAGGACCCGATACAGGCTTCGACTCTATCGGCGAATTTACAACAGCCAAGGCAATGTCTAAATTCCTCGACCGCCTGAACGTTAACGGCAAGTTGACCAAGACAATCCTTTATAACCTGAATCCTTGCGCCAATGAAGTGATTGCCACTATGCTGGGCAACTTCCAGGATGGCTCGATAGCCGGCAAGATTCAGTTCGGTTCCGGATGGTGGTTCCTCGACCAGAAAGATGGTATGGAAAAACAAATGAACGCGTTGTCAGTACTTGGACTTTTGAGCCGTTTCGTAGGTATGCTGACAGACTCCCGTTCATTCCTTTCCTATCCACGCCACGAATACTTCCGCCGTACATTATGTAATTTGGTAGGACGTGATGTGGAGAACGGAGAAATTCCGGTATCTGAAATGGATCGCGTAAATCAGATGATCGAAGACATCAGCTACAACAATGCCAAGAACTTCTTCAAATTCTAAAACAAGAATTACTAAATAGTAATACCGCTGTCGGGGCACGATGCTCCACAGCGGTATTTTTTTTTAAAACTAACGTTCCTCTCCTTGTAGTTTCATATACGATTCTATTGTCACTTGTCACCTTTTATAGTTAAAGAGTTAGTAATCAATAAAATAGTGGTGACAATAAGCGGTGATAATAAGGTGATAATAGAATTTATATGAATTCATTTATCACCTTCTATTATCACCCATATTTCCTACTACACTGATTACCAACATTTAAACAGAAACTAACATCTTTTTCTCTTTATCACAGAGAACTGTATTTTCGACCCGAGAATTGTATTTTCACCCCCTTTTTGCCTTCTATAATTCCTATTAATCCATTATTTCTCCCTCCAGTCAACAACAAAATTTTATTTGCTAAAGCATTAAACGATGCTTCTTTGGCCTCCTAAGAGATTTTAGATGGCATGTATAATAGTTAAAGCCGGTATACCTAATACATCAACAAGCCTTGATTAATACATTTTGCAGGATATATGCTCTCGTTTTACGTACGTGAAACATTCAGACTACGCACGTGATCCCATCAGCCCACGTACATGAACCGATGGGATCACGTACCTGAAACTTGTTCTTATTGCTTTCAAAAGACATTAACTTAGCATACAAAAGGGATTAATCAACGAAGCATAGACTATTAAACCAGGCAGGTCTGATTAAATCGGCAAGCATCTTTCGGGCTAAGGAGCAACAAGTCCCGAAGAGTAGGCTCAAATTGAGTTGAAGAGTAGTCCTCACAAGATTTACAACTGATCCCTTACAAGGCAGTTCATATAAACAAAAAAAGAAGTAACTAAGTTACTTCTTCATTCTTTGTACACCCTCAGGGATTCGAACCCTGGACCCACTGATTAAGAGTCAGTTGCTCTACCAACTGAGCTAAGAGTGCAACATTTTTTTATATTGCAACTTTGGATTTGTACACCCTCAGGGATTCGAACCCTGGACCCACTGATTAAGAGTCAGTTGCTCTACCAACTGAGCTAAGAGTGCTTATTTCCTCGTTTGCGGTTGCAAAAGTAGGTCTTTTATTTCATTTGACCAAACAATAATGCAGCTTTTTTACTATCTTTTTTTCGTTATTATTCGAACACATAAAGCTCAGAAGGCGTATTTCGCTTTAAAGCAAGTAGTTGCACATCTTTACCTACAATTACACCTTTGTTCTTTAATTTCCATTCTACCGTTTTATATGCCAGCTCCGGATGATTATTGTCTTTGCTCAGATGACACAACCAGATATAACGCAGGTGCTCGGTGATATTTTCTGCCAGGAATTCAGCAGTAGCAGAATTGCTCATGTGTCCGGTCCTGCTCATGATCCGTTCCTTCAGATATTGGGGATAAGGTCCCATTTTAAGCATTTCTTCGTCATAGTTCGCTTCCAGAATCAGATAGTTTGCCTTGCTGATATAATCTGCCGCCGTCGGAGTGATTTCCCCTAAGTCGGTTAAGAAAGAAAAGACTTTGCCGTCTATTTCTATACAATATCCTACATTATCCGTCCCGTCATGAGGAACTTCAAAAGATTCGATACGGAAATCTTCGAGCATCATAGGCACTTGCTTTTCAAGATAACGAACCGATGTGCTGAGCTTTTCCGTCATACAATAACTACGATTAATCCCCTCATGAATACGAGCCGTGGTGTAAACAGGTATATTCATCTTTTCCCCCAAATGCCCTACAGCCTTGATGTGATCCGCATGATCGTGCGTTACAAATACGGCACGTATACTTTCCATCAGAATATTGAAATCTTTCAGTGTTTTCTTGATGGTACGGATGCCGATACCGGCATCTATCAGTATTCCATAGGTATCAGTACCCAGATAATAGCAGTTCCCACTGCTGCCACTCGCCAGGCTTATAAATCTTACTTTCATGTTTTATCTTTCTTTATTAAAATGCAAAATGCCGTCAACTTTTACAGCAAAGTGACGGCAAATATACATAAAAAAGAAGATAATTACCGAGAAGATTTCTTCTTTTTGTCGATGGATTCGGTGATTTTTGCGAATAATAGCAAAGCTATAGCGGCAATCAGCCCGATAGCAGCGAAATAATACCAGATATAATGCGCATTCGCACTGGCGGCCTCCCATGCCGCACGAGTTTCAAACAAGGCAGGGTCCGGACAATATTTTGTCAACAGAATACCAGCCAGCCCGAAACCGAATATAGAAGAAAGGAATGAGTGCAGATGACTGAATCCTAAATACATACCTTCCTCTCCCTTAGGAGCCTGCAGAGAGAAATACTCCAGATACCGCGGCGAAATGAAACATTCGGCAAGCGCCTGTACAACAATACCAGCCACCATCATCAGAGTAATATTGCTCATTCCTGAGATAATATCATTTCCCAATATGTTTCCACAAGCCATCAGCAATGCAGAAACAGGAATTAGGAACATACCCACATTCATCGAAGTAATCGCACTGCGCTTTGCCATCAAACGAGTGATAAAGCTGACACAACATACCACCACAAAAGGATTAACGTTCGCGATCCATCCCGGTTTGGCCGTTTCGCCTGCGAGACGGATGACGTACTTAGGCATAGTGGCATAAAGTTGCTGTTGTACCATCCAGAAGCCTGTTACGATTAAAATGAGAATCAATAAACGCCAGTTAGTCATAATCCGCATAAAGCCCTGCCCTATCTCACGCAGACTTTTTCCTTCACCTGCCGTATGAGTCGATTTATATAGCAGGATCACTGCCAGCAAGGCAATCACCGTCATCGCCCCGGAGAAATAGTTAATGTAAATATAAGCTTGTTCGCCGATCACATTTCTCAAAGGGTCGATAATTGTCTTACCCGTAAAAGCACCGACATTGACCATCATATAAAAAATAGAATAACCACGGGCGCGGGTCGCTTCCGTTGTCTCCTTAGCCACAGATGCGGAAATAATAGACTTGATAAAAGAACCTCCTATCATAAGGATAAACAGGATAGGAACGATAATCCACCGGGAAGAACTGTCCGGCAAACCATTAAACCGGGTAGTCGCACCGTAACTCACCAACCCTGCCGCTTCGAGCAATGTAGGGAATACGCCCAGCCCCAAATAACCGATAGATAATAAAGAAAAGGCAATAATCATCGACTTCCGGAAACCTATCTTATCTGCATAAGCACCCGAAAATATAGGAAGCAGATATAATCCTCCGGAGAAAAGGCCGGAAATCATACTTGCTTCGAAATCATTAAAACCTAAAATACTGGATAAATAAATAGTGAGAACGATAAAAACAGCATAATATGCCATACGTTCAAACAGTTCGACTGTGTTACTCACCCAAAAGGCTCTTGTAAAACCTTTGGCGGCACGCTGAGGGGAATTGTTCATGTAATCTCTGTTTTTTTATTAAAATGTTAATTCAGCGCAAATATACGTTTTTTTAGCTTACAGTCCGTATCTTTGTCCTAAATTACGTATTCTAAATATATCATAATGACTATAGCTGTTGATTTTGACGGAACGATTGTAGAGCATCGTTATCCACGTATTGGTGAAGAAATTCCATTTGCAGTTGAAACGCTGAAATTGTTACAACAAGAAAAGCACCGTTTAATCTTGTGGAGTGTACGCGAGGGAGAACTTCTGGACGAAGCCATAGAATGGTGCAGAGCCAGAGGACTGGAGTTTTATGCAGCCAATAAAGACTATCCGGAAGAAGAAAGAGATCATCAGGGCTTTTCCCGAAAACTGAAAGCCGATCTGTTTATAGACGACCGGAATGTCGGCGGTATTCCCGACTGGGGAATTATCTATGAAATGATAAAAGAGAAAAAGACATTTGCCGATATATACAGCCAGCAAAGAGAAGAAAATACCAGTCAGAAGAAAAAAAGAAAATGGTTGCCGTTTTAATCTCCGACGCGAAAGATCAGACTTACATCCATTAATAAAAATGCATAATGCACTCCGGGCACATCGCTTCAGAGTGCATTATGCATTTTCTGAGGAGATCTGAAACTTACATTACTCCTTTTGACCTTCCCACTTTTCTCTATATTCCCACAGTTGCTCAATGGTAGGATGAAAAGTCGGATTTTCCCAGTTTTTGGAAATCATCGAAATTAAAGACTCCAGATAAAGTTTACCATCAATGATTGAAGTACACGCATTAACCTGATACTTTTCTGTCGGGTAATTCTTTGTTTCAAGCATCTTTTTCGCCCAGCCCAACAGCTCCTGGACCGATTCTTCATCATAAGTATGTTGTGCCATATTTTTATATTTTCCTACAAAGATAAAGATAAAAACGAGAATATGCAGACCCGGACAAGCACTTTTAGTATTTCACCTTATATAATATAGATTTCCCGAGAGTGAAAAGATGCCTTTCATGCTTTCCTGGCATTAATCAAAAGCAAAGTTGTCATTCACTTTTATTAGTGTTAATTTCTTTATTCCATATTTTTATTGTATGTTTGTGAGCATATAGCTTCTTGCAGCAATCAAGAAGTTGTATAAATTAATCAATAGCAAACAAATCAGAGCATCATACATAGACAAAAACAAAGGACAAATGAACCCAAGTGAAACAGAACCTACCCAAAATGTAATGTCATCTTCAGCACCAGAAACATTCCCTTTAATAAAAGATCAACTTCTATTTGCAGAAAGTATCTACGCTTGTCTGCCAATGAGTATTGAGATCTATGATACAAATGGTATCTTGCGCAGTATCAATGAACATGCATTGCAGATGTATGGAGTCACTGATAAAACGACTGTAGTTAATATCGTCAATCTTTTTAATAGTCCTTATGTGGACGAAACTCTCAAAAATCGCATTCAGAGAGGCGAAGATATTGTTCTGGAATTCGAATACGACTTTGACCGGATAAAAGACAACGCATACTTCTCTACCCAAAATAAGAACACGATCATTTATGAAGCAAAGGTCGTTCCCCTGCGAAGCAAGGAGGGAGAAATCATCGGGCATATATTGCTTTCCAACGATGTGACTGCCATAAAAGAAGCTGAATTCCGTACGGATGAAAGCAAAAAGAATCTGGAAATGGCAATGGAAGCGGCCTCTATGTCGTCTTGGGTATATGACGTGTATAAAAAAACATTCAATCCATTACATGGAGATCCTATAGCTAAAAAAAACACGACATTAGATCAGATTCTAAATATACTGCATCCACAAGATCATGAACCTTTAATACAACTTTTATCACAACTGACCAACAAAGAAATTCTGCAAGGAAACATCACCTTACGTTTCTATAATGAAGAAGAAAAGCAATACCGCTATTATGAAAGCATGATGCGGTTATCTTTCGAACATTTTGGGAAATTGCTGATTATAGGAACCCAACTGGATATAACGGAAAGGATGCAAATGGTAAAGAAGACGCAGGAATTAATCGCCAAGCGTGAACTGGCCATGAAAGTCAGCAATATCATTCATTGGGATTTCGATGTACGGACTCAAGAGTTCGAAGCCTATAATGACCCGATCAATGATTATGCCAGTGATAAACTGGTGAGCATCCAACGATACATGGATGTTATTCATCCTGAAGACCGTTCTTCATCCTATGATGCCATACAGTCTATGCTATCAGGCAAGGAACTCACCATTAACTTCACTTGCCGTATGCAAACGAAGTATGATGAATCCTGGCAATATTGTAATATCATAGGCGTTCCATTCGAGAAAGACGAATATGGCAACAACGTACGATATACCGGTTTCAGGCAAAATATCTCCAAGCTTCATCAGCTGAATGAAGAACTTGAAGAAAGAAACTACAAAATGCAGCTCACCTTCAAAACTGTAGGCATGTCTTACTGGGATTTTGAAGTAAAAAGCAAACAATTCAAAGCATTTAATGACCCCGTGAATGACTTCCATTCTGAAAATGTAATCACACCTGAAGACTATCTGCATGTCACCCATCCGGAAGACATCGAGCTGGTCCGCAACCATATTAATTATATGATTGGAGGAACAACTAAGGATCTCAACTTCAAATTCCGATCCAAAACTAAATGGGACAAAGAATGGCAGACTCTCATTGTTACCGGCATACCAGTGGAAAGAGACAAGAAAGGCAATGTAATTCGCTACACCGGTATTAAAGTCAACAATACGAAATGGGAGAAAATGGCACAGCAACTAAAGGAACTGAAAGACAAAGCCGAACTTTCCGACCGTCTGAAATCGGCTTTCCTTGCCAATATGAGTCACGAAATACGTACGCCTCTGAACGCCATCGTCGGCTTCTCCGAACTGATGGTATATTCTGAAGATCCGGCAGAAAAAGAAGAATACATGAGCATCATCCAATCCAATAATGAGTTGTTATTGCGATTGATTAATGATATCCTCGACCTTTCCAAGATTGAATCGGGAATTCTTGAACGCAAAAGAGAAACATTCAATTTAGCCAAAGTATGCAACGAGCTTTATACCATGATCCAGCCAAAGATAACCAATCCGGATGTTGAGTTTCAAATGGACAATTCCGGTCCGGACTGTTGGATTTTCCTGGATAGAAGCCGGCTCAAGCAAGTATGGATGAACTATCTTACAAACGCTGTCAAATGCACCAAATCCGGATATATAAAAATGGGATACAGCATCGAAAGAGAAGGAATCCGGATCTATGTGGAAGATTCCGGAGTCGGTATCCCGGAAGAATTACAGGAACGAGTGTTTGGACGTTTCCAGAAGCTCAATGAGTTTGCCCAGGGCACCGGACTCGGACTGGCTATCTCAAGAGCTATCATTGAAGGAGCCGGAGGAGAAGTCGGATTTACTTCCACTCCCGGTATTGGATCGACTTTCTGGGCATGGATTCCTTGTGAAATCAGCACTCAGAAGGAACATACCCCAACTATTTCACTGCCATTGCAACACCAGCTTTCTTTGAACGAAATCGACAAGAAGGAACTGAAGATATTAATTGCCGAAGATAATGAAAGTAACTATTCGTTAGTGCAACATATTCTCAAAAGCTACCATCTAACCCATGTTCAAAATGGAGCGGAAGCAGTAAATAAAGTACGTGAGGAAGAGTTCGATCTTGTTCTCATGGATATGAAAATGCCTGTCATGGGAGGACTGGAAGCAACCCGCAAAATCCGTGAGTTTAATAATAGGATACCTATTATTGCACTTACAGCCAATGCTTTTGATGCTGACAGAATCAGCGCTCTTGACGCAGGATGCAATGAATTTCTTGCCAAACCATTGAAGAAAAGTCAGTTGCTTGAACTCTTCTCAAAGAAATGGTAAGTTATATGTTAACATACAATTATAAAGTTTATCTAAGTACTCTGATAGTATTGACCGTTTATAAATTCATAAATTAAGTTGTTCGGTTCTTTTTATTGCCCGGATTCAACTTATTATTTATACCTTTACGAACTATAAACTTAATTAGATAAACTATTAAAAGTAACGATCATGAAAAAAGTTATCATTCTGGCATGTTCCTGCTTTCTTCTGGCAGCATGCGGAAACAGTGCGAAAACAAACAATAGTACAAGTGCGGACAGTACAGCAACCCAAGTGGCTGATATACATAATGCCGAAACATCGCTTGATTATGAAGGGACCTATAAAGGTGTCTTTCCTGCTGCCGACTGTCCGGGCATTGAAACAACTCTGACATTAAATCCTGACAAGACGTTTACTCTTCACTCTGTATACATCGACCGGGACAGTTCATTTGATGAAAAAGGAACTTATACACTGGAAGGTAATATCCTGACTTTAAAAGAAGAAGGTGGAGAAATATCTTATTATAAAGTAGAAGAAAACAAAGTTCGTCTGTTAAACGATGACAAACAAGAAATAACGGGAGCACTTGCCGAACATTATATTCTAAACAAAGAATAGACAAGAAAATCCTGTCCTTATCAAAAGATACCGGAAACAAAGCGGCTGATCAGTCATTTTATTTCCGGTATCTTTTTTTGTTTCTATGTTTTATCGTTTTCAGAGAACAATTTCAATATTTTTTATGTTTATATAAATAAAAAGCAAACTTATAAAAAGAACGACTTATGATTTATAATTTCTTATTCCCCACAAAGCCAAATACAACAAAAGTATCCTTGTTTTTATTGGCAGTCCGCATCATTTTCGGAATATTATTAATGAACCACGGTATACAGAAATGGAGCAATTTCCAGGAGTTATCCACGGCTTTTCCTGATCCGATCGGGCTGGGCAGTTCCATATCCCTCGGTTTGGCGATCTTTGGTGAGTTGGTATGTTCAATGGGCTTCATCTTCGGCTTTCTGTACCGCTTGGCAATGATCCCGATGATTTTTACGATGATAGTTGCCTTTTTTGTCATCCATGCTAATGACGTATTTGCAGTAAAAGAATTGGCATTCATCTACTTAGTAGTATTTGTATTAATGTACATTGCCGGACCCGGTAAATTTTCCATAGATCATTTCATTGGAAACAAGTTGGCACACAACAAACGTAAATGATATAAAAACAAGAAATAATAACCTTGATTAATTTAAAAATGTTATATTTGCATCTATTAAAAAGAGAATTTATCAACATTTTATTAATCAAAAAGTAAAGTAAACATGAAAAAAAGCAAACTGACATTAGTAGCGGTTGTACTTAGTGGTAGCTTATTATTCAGCTCCTGTGTTGGATCATTTGGCTTATTCAACCGTTTAAGTTCCTGGAATCAAGGAGTCGGAAACAAATTTGTAAATGAGCTTGTATTTTTAGCTTTCAACATTGTTCCGGTTTATGGCGTAGCATACCTTGCTGATGCCTTAGTAATCAACTCTATCGAATTCTGGAGTGGTTCCAACCCGATGGCTAATGTGGGCGACGTGAAGAAGGTAAAAGGAGAAAACGGTAACTATATGGTTAAAACACTTGAAAATGGCTATTCAATTACGAAGGAAGGCGAAACAGCTTCTATGGATTTGATCTACAACAAAGAAGCTAATACCTGGAATGTAGTTGCAAACGGCGAAAGCTCTGAGTTGCTAAAGATGAATAACGACGGTACTGCTGATCTGTTCTTACCAAACGGCGAAAAAATGAACGTTACATTGGACGCTCAAGGTATGATGGCTGCCCGTCAGGCTACTATGAGCAACCTGATGTTTGCCGCTCGTTAAAAGCATATACCATAAACAAAAAGGAGATGAAACCGTACAACCAGTTTCATCTCCTTTTTTATTAGCAATGATTGATCAGAAAGGATATCCTACCGCAAAATGGAAAGCAAAATCACGACTGAACTTAGGATGGATAATCGGATAACGATCTTTCCCCTTTTCATAAACAGGATTAAGCGCCTTCATACCTCCGTCAAAACGAAGAATGAAGAAATCCAGATCCAGACGAAGCCCTAATCCGTACGCTACCGCTATTTGCTTATAGAATTTATCGAATTTAAAGACTCCTCCCGGCTGATTGTCATAATCACGAATGGTCCATATATTACCGGCGTCCACAAAGATGGCTCCCTGAAACTTCCAGAATAATTTGCTTCGATATTCAATGCTGGCATCCAGCTTGATATCACCGGACTGATCCAGTAAATTGGTATTTTCATCCCTCACAAAAGAGCCCGGCCCCAAGTCACGTACCGTCCACCCGCGAACACTGTTGGCACCACCGGAAAAGTATTGTTTCTCAAACGGGATAGTCTTCGCATTCCCGTAAGGAACAGCAATGCCCATACCTATATGAAACGCAAACGAGTTACGATGATCTATCCTTATATTCTTAGAAAAGTCAAATTCTCCTTTCACATATTGTGCATATGGAATGCCCAGAATAGCATATTCCCCATCATTATTCTTACGGATATTCGTTGCTTTGGATAAAGCATACATGATATTTCCCGCTGATTCGAAATTAAAACGGATGGAATATGAATTGGAAGCAATTGTATTATTAATGATGGCACCACCAATACTATTGTAATGATAGCTATATCCCATATTAATAATCAAACGGTCCTGATAATTATACTGAAGAATATGGCTCTGCCCTTTGTTAATAAAATCATCCTTAAACCTCTCCGAAATTCTCGGCAAATAAAGGAAACCGATATTAATCAAATCGATACAATGTTGTATTTTCTGGCGTTGAGTCCACTTATAGCTCCATGAAGCCGATGCCATGGTACGTAGAAATTCGGGACGCATCTGATAATTATACTGTAATCCGAACTCTGTAGTGGCCCTAATCTTCCGTTTATAGTCCGAAGAGAGAAAAGGAAACAGGAAATTAGGAAAGTTGATACTTGTCTCCACCCCGTATTCCGTATAATTATTGTTAGAATAGCCTGCCTGAAGTCCGGAAATCACTTCATAAGCACCACGAAACTTGATCATAAAAGTCTCCGAACCGCGAAAGAGATTCCTGTTTTGAAAAGAGACGGAAGCTGCTGCTCCCAAATCACCGGCTGAATTGGTTCCTTCCAATTCAAAAGCTACCGACTTGTGTTTACTCTTGGTCAACATCACATAGCAGTCAAGCTTCGCCGTATCCCCTACCTGATTTTCAAGAAAACGGATATTGGTATATTTCAAGGCGGACAGACGTCCGAAATTGGAATAAGTCTGCTGCACATCCTGTTCATCGAACAAATCCCCCGGAGCAAAGCGAAGATTATCAGTAAGCATCTTCGGGCGTAAATAGAGTTTATCTTTATAATAAATAGGGTACCCTTTAAAATGAAGAGAATCATTGATATCCATACTGTTCAGCGCAGAAGATTGCAGGACATCATAATCCGTAATAAAGTTAATCTTATTTATCCAATATTGTTGGTGTGCTTTCACCGAATCGCTCACATGCGCTCTGTAGGCGTGCAAATGCAAGGTCAAGTCTACCTGATAAGTACCCCGAACCGTATCTGCCGTATAACCGACATAATCCTTATTGAACTTATAATAACCATTCCGAAGCAACTTGTCAGTAATTCGCTGACGCTCGGCATCCAGCACGTTCACATCAAATATCATTCCTTCTTTCAGCAGACTTTTGGCGGAATCCTGCTTCAGAAAATCAGCAATCTTAGGATCACGAATATCATATTTTAATGAATTGACAATATAAGGATCGCCGGCTGTCACCTCATAATACAGCTTGATCTTTTTCTTCTTTATTTTAGTCGAACGCTTCACTGTGGCCGCCATATAGCCCATATTGCGCATTGCCTTTGTAATTTCATCTTGCGAGCGCTGCGCTTCAGTCTCACTATAGATTACAGGAGCATCCCCGATTCTTCTCAGGAACTTATTTCCCCATTTAGTAGAGTCTCGTCCTGAAAGGTTGTAAACATAAAGCTGTGTTTTGATTAAACTGAACCATTTGGCATTAGGGTTCTGTCGCACATACATTCGTAAGGAAGAAGGACGGACATTTTTCTGATCTGTATGAATCTTGACTTCATCCAGCAGATAAGAGCCATCCGGCACATACTTAGTGGCAGTGCACGAAGCGAGCGACAGAATGATAACGGCAAAAGTAAATAAGTAAAGAAATCCTTTCCTCATACAGTATCTCTATAAAAGCGGAAGCAAATATATAGGGACAAAGATAGAGCATATTTTTCGTTCGGGGAAATTATCAAAACAATAATTAATGCGACAAAAGTTCTTTTCACCACGAATTATAGAAATTTGCAAGGTATGCTTTGCTAATACCTATATATTACTGACTATGTATCCTTGCAATTACTTCTATAAATCGTGGCGAATAAGATTCCTAATTTAGTTGATTTCTGAATACAATAGGAACTGTAAACTTCACAGATACAGGCTCCCCTTTTTGCATTCCCGGCTTCCATTTTGGCATCGAATTAATCACTCGAAGAGCTTCTTTATCCAAATCCGGATCAACGCTACGTACTACTTTCGCACCAAAAATACTACCATCTTTGTTAACCACAAACTGTACAATAACACGACCCTGAATTTTATTTTCTATCGCCTTCGTCGGATACTTGATATTGCGACTCAAAAAACTCAGTAGTTCTTTCTGTCCTCCGGGGAAATCCGGCATCGTTTCCACTACTGAATAAATAGAATCACCTTTCGTCTCCGTGATCGTTATATCAACTTGAGGTTCTGCTGTTTTCTCCGGTTCAGCAGTCAACTCTATGGTATCTGCTTTTTCGGTATCAGACTGGACTTTATCCGCTTTCTTATTGGCGCAATTACTGAATAACAGCAATAATGCGGCCACTGGTATAAACATCAGATACTTACCTACCATGATGTTATGAGTTCTTTTTCTGTTTAGCATTTTAATTCGTTTTTTTAAGGGTAATACACTAAAGTTGTTATAGAAGTTTGCTGCAGCCAATGAAGTATGTTTAATTCCCAACAAATGATATTGATACGATTTCTTGTCATAGCCGGACGTCACTACTTGCTTGTCCGCCAGATACTCATGATTCATACGTATTTCACTGCGTATCAACCAGGAGAACGGATTAAACCAACATAATAATATAACCAGTTGAACCAGTATTATATCCAATGAATGCAACTCACGGACATGAGTTTGTTCATGTATCAATATCTCATTAATTTCCTTATCCGAATATTGCATCGGATTTATGAATATCCAATGAAAAAAGGAACAGGGCTCCCCTACGTCTTCTGACTGATAAACAGGTACACCTTTCAGAGAATAGCGCTGAGAGCAGACTAAAGAGCGATGTATTTTACTAACTTCTAAAAGATTACGCAGTAACAACATACCTATTCCCAATCCATAAATAATCCATAACCAAGTACCGGCCTGCCAGGTTGTCACTTCAACTTCTGTTGTAGCAACGGGTAAAGCCGTAGTAACCAGCACTTCCGGTAACAGTTTATTGTAAACGGTAGTAAACGTTTCTCCTATTGCATACTCGTCCGTCCAGCCTGAAAAATCAATCAATGGATAAATCAGCGAAGTCACACATATCAGCAGCAACATGATCCGTCTCAGCCTGAAAAATGTATCCTTGCTGAAAGAGAGCTTATAGAATGCATATAATACAATCAAAGCTATATTTACTTTAATCAAATAGATTGCAAAAGATTCCATGCCTATCTTGATTTATGATTCTTCATCCTCAATAATATTGATTAAATCCTCGAGTTCTTTCTTGCTGATTTTACGATCGCGGACAAAAAAGGAAACCATTTCTTTGTACGAACCTGTAAAATAGTTACTTACTACTCCATTCATAAAGCTACGCTTATAGTCGCTTTCTTTCACCAGCACATGATACTGAATAGAATTCCCTAACTTGAAAGGAGACAAGAATTTCTTTTTCTCCAGATTACGGACTACAGAGGCAACACTTGTATATGGAGGTTTTGGTTCCGGCATTTCATTCACAATCTCCCGGATAAAACTAGGCCCCATTTTCCAAAAGTAAATCATCACTTCTTCCTCTTGTTGTGTCAATCTTTCCATATTGTCATCTTTTATACTGAATATCAAACTACTAATTTTAAGCAAATCTACTAAAATTAAGTAGATAATCAATTTTTATTCATGCAAATATTGTTAATATGAGAAAGAATTATTTTCAAAAAACTTGTTCAACAGCCGATTTATTAAAAATATATTTATAGCTTTGCGGTAAATAAAGAAGTAAAAGAATAATGCTAAGCAAAAATAAAATAAAGTATATCCATTCACTGGAACTAAAGAAAACCCGTAAAGAGGAACAGGTATTCCTAGCCGAAGGTCCTAAATTAACAGGCGATTTACTAGGACATTTCCCTTGCCGTTTTCTGGCTGCAACTTCTTCATGGTTACAAGCGCATCCCGACATTCAAGCAAATGAAATTGCAGAAGTCTCTCAAGAAGAACTATCACGTGCCAGCCTGCTGAAAACACCACAGCAAGTACTTGCTGTTTTCGAGCAACCGCAATATACGTTAAGTCCGGATTTCGCACGCCAGTCTCTTTGCCTGGCACTGGATGATATTCAGGACCCGGGGAACCTGGGTACGATTATCCGGCTGGCGGACTGGTTTGGTATCGAACATATTATCTGCTCTCAGAACACGGTAGACGTATACAATCCCAAGACCATACAAGCCACTATGGGAGGAATCGCCCGTGTTAAGGTTCATTACACCTCTCTTCCCGAATTTATTCATTCACTCGGTGATGCTCCTGTATTCGGAACATTTTTGGATGGAGAAAACATGTACGAACAACCATTATCCACCAACGGACTGATCGTAATGGGAAATGAAGGTAACGGAATAGGAAAAGAAGTGGAAGCACTCATCAATCGGAAACTTTATATCCCCAATTATCCACAAGGAAAAGAAACCTCGGAATCTCTCAACGTAGCTATCGCTACCGCAGTAATCTGTGCCGAGTTCCGGCGACAGGCTGCATGGAAGTAAAATCAAAAGGATAAAATAAATAAGGAAACAGTACTTCTCCCCTCTTTGCAGACGCTGTAAGAGCCTCTTTAAAACATGGGAAAGTTTGTCCCGAAACTATTGGAAGATTAAATTGAAACACTGAGATGTTTTTGCTGAACATCTCAGTGTTTTTTATTTTATTCTCGGGAAGTAATGCTATCAGCCCGGGCATCCATTCAACAGACTCTATTTCTTCCGTCAACGGAAAAACATCCCGTACATATCCTTCATCAGTAATCTCTACTACTTGTTGTCTGATAAAGCCAACATCAGGCAGAAGCAAATAATGAGCGGCAAAGCGTTTCATAATATTAACGGGAAGGTGACTGACGTCTTTGCTGATTTCTACGCTGATTCAATTGCCGTTCCCTTCTTTGCTCAATCTTCTCCTGCTGGATATGTTGCTCTACTTCAATCTGTTCCGGCTTCTTTTCAGGAGTCACCGTACGACGGCGATTCATTTCTTCCGGTGATATACGTTGATTATCCTTCAGATCATCGACTTTTCGCAAAGAGTCTTTCGAAATCTTAGTATCTTTTTGATCAGATACTTTCTTTAAAGAATCTGTCTTCAGAGCTTCCAGCTGATTAATCGAATCACGTTCGGCTACAGAAAGCGAGTCCGAACAATGATAACGGGTTAAAGCAAAGCGGTCTGCCAGTAATGCACCGGCTTTCTCTCCCTGTACTCCCGGGTAATAGATAAAGCCTTTTATTTCCTTCATCACACCCAATGTGTCTGCATACAAACGTATCTGATGAACACCCGGATCAGTGATTGTTTCCAAATGATTCAGCGTATCCTTCTCATAAATAACCTGCATTGCCATCGTAACAGCTCTCAAAGAATCGGCAAGCATCGGTTCGAGGAAACGATAACGTACTTCCCAAACCAGTGTATCACGATCTTTATAATTAGTATCGACAGGTAATACAAAGGCATACTGATCATTCATCATCTCACCCGTCAGACGTATGAAACATTTCCAGGGCCAGACATCAATACTGTCACCCGGTTCCGACATCTTCGGTTTATTGTCACGCAAAGCTATCAGATGATTTATTTCATTCTGCTGGGCTTTCAGGCGTTTGCTCACCTTCTCATAAATTTTCGATAATACCTCCGTATTGCGTGTGTACCATACCAAAGACGAATCGAATACAGCTTCCGTTGTACCGTATTTTTTGAAAACGGCATCGAGATACAGAGTCTTCTTATAATTCTCATTATAAGGCAGATTATCTCCCATAGACTTTGCCAGATGATAATCATACAGCAAATTCTCCATCTTCGATTCTGAGATTACATCGTCAGGTCTTTTGACTTTACAGCCTGCTACCGCAAGCGCCAACATACAAACACAACACAGATGAAACCGAAACCTACTCTTCATGATCTACGCTTTCCTTTTTATTTTTATCCAGTGAATGGTAAGATTCGTTCAGATACTTGCTATAGAAAAGTAGCAAAGCAATGATACCGCAACTGATAGCAGCATCTGCAAAATTAAAGATCGGGCTGAAGAATATAAAATGTTCTCCACCTACGAAAGGCATCCATGTGGGCCAGTTTGTGTCAATAATCGGGAAATAGAACATATCCACTACTTTGCCATAGAACCAGGTAGAATATCCACCGCCTTCGGGCATAAAACTGGCAATCTGTGAATGAGTACTTTCATTGAAAAAGACACCATAGAATACGCTGTCTATAATATTACCCAAAGCTCCGGTCAGGATAAGGGCCACACAGACGATGTATCCGGTTTTGAAGCCTTTTTTTATAATCTTATAGAGATAGTAGCCTATCAGCCCTACTGCTACAATACGGAAAGTGGTCAGGAACAACTTTCCAAATATTTCCATACCGAAAGCCATACCGTTGTTTTCGGTGAAATAGATATAAAACCAGTCTGTCACACGTATACTTTCGTGCCAATACATATGAGTCTTAATCCAGATTTTAATGATCTGGTCAATAATCAGTACGGAAAAGATAACAAGCAGGGCAATTCTACCCTTCGTGAATAGTTTCTTCATTTGTTCATCATAAATTAAACATAACGAGCTACAAGTTGCCGTGCGTAAACATTGCGCAGCTACTTGTAGCTCGTCATCCGTAGCTTGTAGCTATCTATTATTTTTTACCACTGTTCTTAGCCTCGATGCTGAGTGTAGCATGAGGAACAGCACGCAAGCGTTCTGCCGGAATCAACTTTCCAGTCTCACGGCAAATGCCATACGTTTTATTCTCAATACGTACCAAAGCTGCCTGCAATCCTTGGATAAACTTCAGCTGGCGCTGTGCCAGGCGAGTCGTTTCTTCCTTTGAAAGCGTATTAGCTCCTTCTTCCAACACTTTATAAGTAGGAGATGTATCGTCAGTATCATTACCGTCCAATCCCATCAAGCTCATCTTCAACTGATCGTAATCACGTTGAGCCAACTCCAACTTCTCCATAATAATGGCACGGAATTCTTCAAGTTCCGCATCCGAATATCTAGTCTTTTCTGCCATAACTTTACTAGTTTAAAAGGTTAATCAATATTAGTATTAGTCTTTTATCACATTGACAAACAATGAGAAATCGTCAAAATTAAGTTCTGTGCCGTCTTTCACTTCATCTGCCAAATCAAGAGATGTTCCTAAAACTTGGTTACAAATATAAGTATTATATTCGTTCACCGCATCATCTGTTTGCGTATTTTTGGAGATTGTGATCTTTATTTTGTCCGTAATCTCGAAACCGCTGGACTTACGTATATTTTGAATACGATTCACCAATTCGCGGGCTATACCCTCACGACGCAGTTCTTCGGTAACAGTAACTTCAAGAGCAACAGTCAGTTTACCTTCATTGGCAACCAGCCATCCCGGAATGTCTTCGCTGAAGATTTCGACATCCGCAGCTTCGATCACAGCTTCCGCTCCATCCAGATTCAACGCATACTTTCCGTTCTTTTCGAGTTCGGCTATCGCTTCCTGAGACATTTCCGCTACAGCAGCAGCCACAGCCTTCATCTGTTTGCCGAATTTCGGGCCTAACTTCTTAAAGTCACATTTCACCTTCTTCACCAATACGCCGGCAGCACCATCCACAAACTTGATATCTTTTACATTCACCTCGTTCATGATCAATGCTTTCACAGCTTCGATGTGGGCTTTCTGCTCTTCATCCGCCACCGGAATCATGATACACTGCAGCGGCTGGCGAACTTTGATGTTCACTTTACGACGCAATGCCAATACCATAGAAGTTACGTCCTGTGCCATTTGCATACGAGCTTCCAGTTCCTTGTCTATCATTTCTTCCTGATACTTCGGGAATTCAGCCAAATGGATAGAAACCACATTATCACGTCCTGTAGCAGTAGTCAAATCTGTGTACAGACGATCCGCATAGAACGGAGAAATAGGCGCCATCAGTTTCGCGACTGTCTCAAGGCAGGTATACAATGTCTGATAAGCAGACAGTTTATCCTGAGTAAATTCACCACCCCAGAAACGTTTACGGTTCAGACGAACATACCAGTTGGACAGATTGTCATTGACAAAGTCGGAGATCAAACGTCCTGCCTTAGTAGGTTCATATTCATTATAGCAAGTATCTACTTCCTTGATTAAAGTATTCAATACTGACAAAATCCAGCGGTCGATTTCCGGACGTTCTGCCATCGGAACATCTGCTTCCTTATATTCGAATCCGTCTACATTGGCATACAGCGCAAAGAACGAATATGTATTATATAAAGTACCGAAGAACTTACGGCGAACTTCTTCGATTCCGTCAATGTCAAATTTCAGGTTGTCCCATGGAGATGAGTTAGTGATCATGTACCAACGCAACGGGTCAGAACCATACTTCTCAATCGTAGTAAACGGATCGACAGCATTGTTAAGACGCTTGGACATCTTATTACCGTTCTTGTCGAGCACCAGTCCATTAGAGATCACGGCTTTGTACGACACACTATCAAATACCATAGTAGCGATAGCATGCAGTGTAAAGAACCATCCACGTGTCTGGTCTACACCTTCCGCGATAAAGTCTGCCGGATATACTTCACGGTTATCCAGAATGTTTTTGTTCTCGAACGGATAATGAATCTGTGCATAAGGCATAGCACCGGAATCAAACCAAACGTCAATCAGGTCTGATTCACGCTTCATCGGCTGACCGTCTTCCGATACCAGAATGATATCGTCTACATACGGACGATGAAGGTCTATCTTATCATAATTTCCTTCGGTGTATTCGCCCGGTACAAAACCTTTATCCTTGTACGGATTGGATTTCATAAATCCGGCAGCTACCGATTTCTCGATTTCATTATATAGTTCTTCTACAGATTCGATACATATTTCGCTCGTTCCATCTTCCGTACGCCAGATAGGCAGTGGAGTACCCCAATAACGGGAACGGCTTAAGTTCCAGTCATTCAGATTTTCCAGCCATTTGCCGAAACGTCCTGTTCCGGTAGATTCCGGTTTCCAGTTGATCGTCTTGTTCAGCTCCATCATACGCTCCTTGCAGGCTGTAGAACGGATAAACCAGCTATCCAACGGATAATAAAGCACCGGTTTGTCTGTACGCCAGCAATGAGGATAGTTGTGTATATGTTTTTCGATTTTGAAAGCCTGATTGTTTGCTTTCATCATCATACAGAGAGCGACATCCAGAGATTCGGCAGCCTGAGCTGCTTTCTCGTCATACTTGCCGTCTACCATAAATACGGGATTATAGGCATTCTTTACCCATGCACCCTGATATTCTTTGTATTTGTCTACATCCACACATTCTTTCACGAAGTTTTCATCCAGTTCGTCCAGCATATAGAACTTACCGGTAAGGTCTACCATCGGACGGGTTTCACCCTTCTTGTTAATCATGAAGAGCGACGGTATACCTGCTGCACGAGCCACGTTCGCATCATCCGCACCAAACGTCGGTGCGATGTGCACGATACCCGTACCGTCTTCCGTCGTTACATAATCACCAGGGATTACACGGAAGCCTTTACCGCTAACTTTCCATGTTCCGTCTTCAGATACTTCAACCGGTTTCACCCAAGGGATCAGTTGCTCGTATTCCATACCAATAAGGTCAGCACCTTTGTATTCGGCAACTACCTTGAACGGTACAAGCTTATCTCCTGCCTTGTAATCTTCCAGTTTCAGATCAGCAGCTTTTGAATTGAAATGAGTATTTAATAAAGCTTTCGCCAGAACAACCGTGATAGGTTCTCCTGTATAAGCATTATATGTCTGTACTGCAACATAATCGATTTTTGGTCCTACACAAAGCGCTGTATTTGAAGGCAATGTCCAGGGAGTTGTTGTCCAGGCAAGGAAGTAAGGAGTCCCCCACTCTGCCATTTCCGGTTTCGGGTTCTTCATCTTAAACTGGGCAACAGCTGTCGTATCCTTTACGTCACGATAGCAACCCGGTTGGTTCAGCTCATGCGAACTCAATCCTGTTCCGGCAGCCGGAGAATACGGCTGGATTGTGTATCCTTTATACAGCAAGCCTTTCTTATGCAGTTGCTTCAGCAGCCACCACAATGTTTCGATATAACGATTGTCATACGTGATATAAGGGTGCTTCATATCCACCCAATATCCCATCTGATGAGTCAGGTCTTCCCATTCCTTGGTATACTTCATCACGTCCTTACGGCAAGCAGCGTTATAATCTGCTACAGAGATTTTTTTACCAATATCCTCTTTTGTGATACCTAATGCTTTTTCTACACTTAGTTCCACAGGCAGTCCGTGCGTATCCCATCCGGCTTTACGCTTTACCTGGTAACCTTTCATTGTTTTGTAACGACAGAAAATGTCCTTAATGGTACGAGCCATTACATGGTGAATGCCCGGCATACCATTAGCCGAGGGAGGTCCTTCGAAAAACACAAACGAAGGGCAGCCATCACGTTCTGTCATACTCTTGGCGAAAACCTGGTTTTCGTCCCACTTCTTCAACACGTCTTTGTTCACCTGTGAAAGGTCAAACTGCGAATATTCAGTAAATCTCTTACCCATAGCTATATCTACGATTTTACTATTTACAATTTACAATTTGAGGGGTATCCCCATTTTTAAGGGTGCAAATTTACAAAAACATTTGTTTAGTTGAGCAAAAAGCAAGGACTTTTAATTGGAATCATGTGAAGTTATCGTTTATAAATGGATGTTGCGTTAAACAAAACGGATATCTCCTTGTTTTAGTGGGAAAATAAAAAGCACTTAAGTTATGAATTACGGTATTAGTATTTTATTCAGAGCAATCCCTTTGACGATGGCGGTCTTTTGCTTCGGATACGGAGCATTCATTTACGGTTATGGTGACGCGGGAAACCGTCTGGTGGCAGGTCCTGTTGTATTTTCACTAGGTATGATATGCATTGCGCTGTTCTGTACGGCAGCCACTATAATCCGGCAAATCATACATACCTATAATGAAGCTACAAAATACGTTTTACCTGTTGTGGGCTATCTGGCAGCTATCATAACGATTGTCGGAGGTATCTGCATTTTCAATGCCGCTACCACTACTTCAGCCTTCGTCGCAGGGCATGTCATAACCGGTGTAGGATTTATCACAGCTTGTGTAGCTACCGCCGCTACCTCTTCCACCCGATTTTCTTTGATTCCGGCCAATGCCAAAGCTACCGGAAATGAAGTGCCGGAGGGAGCGTTTTCTATTGGCCAGAGACGGGCAATGATCATTCTCGCAATCGTCATTTCCTGTATCGCATGGATATGGGCGTTCATCCTGTTAAGCAACAGTCACTCTCATCCTGCTTATTTTGTAGCAGGTCATGTGATGGTAGGGCTCGCATGTATTTGTACCAGTCTGATTGCATTGGTAGCAACCATAGCCCGTCAGGTCCGGAACGACTATTCGGAAAGAGAACGTAACAAATGGCCGAAACTGGTTTTATTAATGGGATCGATCTCTTTTGTATGGGGCATATTCGTCATCCTTGCCGATTCAGGAAGTGCAAACGGTACTACCGGATACATCATGCTTGGTCTTGGCCTGGTATGTTACAGTATTTCCAGCAAAGTGATTCTACTCGCCAAGATATGGAGGCGGGAGTTCAAACTGGCTAACCGAATCCCTATGATTCCGGTACTGACAGCATTAGCATGCCTGTTTCTGGCTGCCTTTGTATTCGAGCTTGCTACCGTAAACGCTGATTATTTTATTCCGGCACGAGTTTTAGTAGGACTGGGAGCTATTTGCTTCACGCTGTTTTCTATCGTCAGCATATTGGAAAGCGGCACATCTTCTAAATAATAGAAAAGTCATGTCTCAAAGGTATATGTTTACTCTCTTTTAGGCACAGATTACACGGATTTCACAGTTTTTGCTATAAATGAATGTCTTTAGAACCGTGTTAATCCGTATAATCCGTGCCTAAATACTTTTTACAATCAATAGGCGCTTTTACTCTTATTTCTTGAATCTGACTTCGTAAACATCATTTCTACGATCCTTCAGATTGCGCACACTACCGTAAGTATGGAGTGCATTCAATAAATCCAGATCGACATCCGAAACCAGAATCATTTCTGTATTCGGAGTGGCTTCCGCCCGTTTTCCATCAGTCGGAAAAGCAAAATCACATGGAGTGAACACTCCCGACTGTGCATATTGAATATCCATATTATGAACGCGGGGAAGATTTCCTACACAACCTGCTATGACTACAAAGCATTCATTTTCAATCGCACGCGCCTGAGCACAGACACGAACACGGGAGTAAGCATTCTGTGTATCAGTCAGGAAAGGTACAAATAAGATTTGCATTCCCTGATCCGCCATCAAACGGGAAAGTTCCGGAAATTCCACATCATAACAGATCAGGACTCCGACCTTCGCACAATCTGTATCGAAAGTTTGCAGCAGTTTACCACCGCTCAATCCCCAACTCTTGATTTCATCCGGAGTAACGTGCATTTTTTCATACATCTCATAAGTTCCGTCACGCCTGCAAAGGAAGCCTACATTATATAACAGACCATCCTCCTTTACATACGGCATACTTCCTGTGATAATATTGATATTGTAACTGATAGCCAGGTTTATAAAACGGTCTCTGATCTCATCGGTATACTTTGCCAATCCACGAATAGCCTGCGATTCTCCTTTATCATTAAACTTCGACATCAAAGGAGCGTTGAAATATTCCGGAAAAAGAACAAAATCACTTTTATAATCTGATACGGCATCTACAAAGAACTCCACTTGTTCGAAGAGGTCGTCCAATGTCTTGTAACTACGCATCTGCCACTGTACCAGTCCCACACGGACAGTCGTCTTTGGGTTGATATATTCCTGCGTAGGCGGCTGATAATAAATATTATCCCACTGCAACAAACAGGCATAATGCTTGGATTCCTCATCATTCGGCAAATAATTGGTCATTACTTTGCGAACATGGAAATCATTCGATAATTGGAAGGTAAGAACCGGATCATAAATTTCACGCTGCCGTACCCGTGCGATATATTCTTTCGGGCGCATCTTATCGGCATATTTATGATAATTCGGAATACGGCCACCGAACATGATAGCTTTCAAATTCAATGTTTCGCAAAGTTCCTTGCGATATTCATACATACGACGAGCCAGACGCAAACCACGGTATCCCGGATGAATAAACACCTCAATACCATACAGGATGTTTCCTTCCGGATTATGAGTATTGAATGTTTCCTTACCGGTAACTTGTGCATACGTATGGTCGTTCTTTACCTTATCGTAATCAAGGATGATGGAAAGAGCACAACCTACGATTTTATCATCGACGACTGTCACAATCTGTCCTTCCGGAAAAATACTTATTAATTTCTTTATCTGGGCATGAGTCCAAAATACATCGCTACCGTCAGAGTAAACACGGGTAAACGATTGGGATAACTGTGCATAGTCTTCAATTTGAAGATTACGTATCTGTACTTTATTAATTTTAATTGGATGTTGTTCCATAACAATATATGTTTTTAAAAAGACAGTGCAAAGGTACAGCTTATACTTTAATAGTGTTTTTAAACCAATGAATATTTATTATTCTTAATTCAAAGTTTTCTTTTCAATATCTTGATTTCTTGTACGTATCGTCTAGAGTATTCTATTTACTCATACTTGATTTTATTGTAAACCACCTGTATGTATTATTTGCAACTCTCACTAACATCAGCATAACCGGAACTTCAACCAACACCCCTACCACTGTAGCCAATGCAGCACCGGATTGCAAACCGAAAAGCGATATAGCCACAGCCACCGATAATTCAAAAAAATTGCTTGCACCAATCATTCCGGCAGGTGCAGCTATATTGTGAGGTAATTTCCACCATTTCGCCCAACCATAGGCTACAAAGAATATCAGAACTGTTTGCAACACAAGCGGAACGGCAATCAATACGATGTGCAACGGATTGTTCAATATGGTTTCTCCTTGAAATGAAAACAGAATGATAAGCGTTAATAGTAACCCGCCAGTCGTATAATTATCAAACTTACGGATAAATACAGTATTAAAATATTCTATCCCTTTTCGCCGGATAACCAGTATGCGGGTTATTATTCCGGCAGAAAGAGGAATGACAACAAACAATACAACTGAAAGCAATAATGTATCCCACGGAATCGTAACGCCACCTACGCCCAATAAAAAAGCAACAATAGGAGCGAAAGCAACCAATATGATTAAATCATTCACTGCAACCTGCACCAATGTATAGGCAGCATCCCCTTTGGTCAGATAACTCCATACAAATACCATTGCCGTACAAGGTGCAGCACCCAATAAGACTGCCCCTGCTAAATATTCTTCGGCCAATTCGGCAGATATTAGAGACTTGAAAACAACGTAGAAGAATAGATAAGCTATTCCAAACATTGTAAAAGGCTTTATAAGCCAATTTGTAATACAAGTGATGATAATTCCTTTCGGACGCTTACCAACGTTTTTAATACTCTGAAAATCTACTTTCAGCATCATGGGGTAAATCATTAACCAAATCAGGATAGCCACAGGTATAGACACATTGGCGTATTCTAATTTACTCAATGTTTGCGATATTGCCGGAAACCATTGTCCGATAGCAATACCAGCAACAATGCACAAAGTTACCCAAACAGTCAGGTATCTTTCAAAAAATCCAATTCCTATATATTTTTCCATCCAATCAAGGCAGCATTACCCTTTGACAATTGTTCTACTTTCTTAATCCAATTTACTTCATTTTGTGCTTTCGCCTGCAAAAATGAATTTTCCGTATTTGTCATTGACAGGCAGGCATTTACTACCCACCATTTGTTATTAATTCCGGCGCGTTGCAAATCCATTTGCAGGCGTTCAGCTTCAAATACAGGTGTCGCTTCAGGCAAGGTAACAATTACGACTTCCGTTTCCTTTGGATTACGCAAACGGGGCAATAAATTGGCTACCGCTCCCGTAACTGCTCCTTGGGTACGTTCTACTTCTTTATGGTAGCTTTGGGTAGCATCCAAAAGCAACAATGTATGACCTGTCGGTGCAGTATCAATCACCACAATTTCATTGTCCGCTTTATCTACAATTTCGGCAAATGCCTTGAAAACTGCGATTTCTTGTGTGCATGGCGAACGTAAATCTTCTTCAATATATTCCATATCTTCGGCAGTCATGGTTTCTGCCGCTTTGCTACGAACTTCATTCTTGTAGTTTTCCAATACTTCCGCTTCATCAATATGACTTACTGTAATACCCGACTTTATAGCGAGATCATAGTTCAGATGGTTTGCCGGATCAGTGGTGGTAAGATGTACCTTTGCACCGAGTTTTGTTAATTTCAGAGCTATTTCTGTTGCTAAGGTAGTTTTACCTACACCGCCTTTTCCCATTGTGAACACTACCCGCTTACCGGAAGTATAGAGGTCATTAACCAAGTCGTCTATACTTTTAGCACCACTTACAGGCTGATAACAAATATCATCCGCAAGGCTGTCGCTGTATAACATACGGCGTATATTAGCTATATCAGATAAATTATAAGAACGTAGAGGAACGCTGTACATAGGATATTCAGATAGTTCAGCAGGCATACCCTGTAATGCCTTTTGCTGCCTGTTATGCAGTTGTCGTGACACATCATCCGCTTCATTCAGTTGCTGTAAAATACCATTTATCACCAACAACTGATTTTTAATTCCCAATAGCTGTAATTCAGATGAAGAGCGGGCAGCTTCTTTCAATGGAGAAATTTCAGGACGACTGACCAGTACTAACCGAGTTGCGCTTGTATTAGATAGGGTTTCTACCGCCTGTTTATAAATTCCTTTCCGTTCCTCCAAGCCTGATAACTGCCCTAAACAGGATGCACCATGTGTACTTTCACTAATAAATGTACTCCATGCAGATGGAAGCTGCAACATTCGCAATGTATGTCCGGTAGGTGCTGTATCAAAAATTATATGGTCATACTCCTTTGCTTTATCAGCATCGGTAATAAAGTCCGAGAACTCATTAAAAGCTGCGATTTCTACTGTGCAGGAACCTGAAAGCTGTTCTTCCATATTCTGAATAACGCTTTCGGGTAATTTTCCCCTGAAAGGTGCAATAACACTTTCTCTGTATTCTGCTGCTGCCTGCTCAGGATCAAGGTTTACAACAGTCAGTCCCGGCACTTCTGAAATAGCTGTACCGTGTCCGTTTAAGGATTGATCGAAAACATCTTGTAAGTTAGAAGCCGGATCTGTACTGATAAGAAGTATTTTCTTTCCCTTATCAGCCAAACCAACTGCTGTGGCACAAGCAATAGAAGTCTTTCCTACTCCACCTTTACCTGTAAAAAACAGGTATTTAGTCAGTTCTATATCGGATAAATTGAATGCTTTCATTTCTTTTTTAATATAAATCTGTTATACATTTATTTAGCGGGCATTAAATCTAAATTCACTCCCGTCCATTCACTCATTTGTTTAGTGGTAGGATAAACTTTAGAAACTGCAATTTCACCATCTACTAAAGTAATAGGTAAAGCTTCTGCACCATTCTTTTGAAGATATTCATTTACTGTTTTATTGCTCACATACACCTGTGGTTCATCCCGTAAATTGTGACGGGTAACAATAACACCCTGTCTTTTCAATGTTTCGACAACAACTGCAACCCTCATCAATTCAGGATTGATATTTGTTCCACACAAACCCGTAGGGCAACACATTGCCGGATCAAAAATTTCTATCTTTTTCATACTGTCCTTTATTTAAATTAATTTAAATTGTTCATAGATAAAAAACGACCGCATAATAGATTCCTATGACTATAAAGAGTATAGCAACAATTTTGCGAAACCATTTTTCAAAAATTTGTACGCTGTTATAAAACCGACCTAATCCGGCTACACTATACGCCAATATCCAAGCAACAAGGATTACAGGCAACCCTGTAGCGATAGCATATATTACGGGTAAAAAATACCCGCCCGTTTCTGCTGCCGCCAAAGGCATAAGTATACCGAAATAGAAAACTCCACTGGTGGGGCAAAAGGCTAGAGCAAACAAAATACCCAATAACAAAGCGCCCCAACTACCTTTTGTATTCTTCTTTAGCCCCTCTCCGCCAATATTGATTTTGGGTATATTTAGCTTTATAATATCGAGCATGAATATCCCTATGATAATTAATACCGGAGCAATCAACATCTCACCGTATTTACTTACCACCTTTTGAACCATATACATACTTGCCCCCTCACGAAGAACCGGAATAAGAATAACCCCAAGTACTGTATAAGTCACTATCCTGCCAAATGTATAAAGTAACCCATTTATGAATATACGGTGACGGTTTTCTATATCCTTACCAATAAAACCTATTGCCGTTATATTAGTAGCCAAAGGGCACGGACTGATTGCCGTTAAAATTCCTAAGATAAAGGCTGTTATAACAGGGACAGAACTATTGTCTAATAGTGATTGAAGAAAATCCATCCTACAACTGTTTTAGCAATTCATCAACTTTATTTTTAATTCCCTCTTTAAATTTGTCCGGTGATTTTCTTGCATTGGAAAAACTGAACTCTGTCATGTTGTTTACATTTTCTTTTCCATCTTTCCAACCATTCACAAACAGGGACGACCAAGTAACTTCGTACTTGTCCGCAATTTGCCCGTTTTCCTTTTTTGAAATATCTATAACCTTATAGATAATCCTATCGTCTGCCTGCTCTTTGGAATAAAGGCTATCCAAAAGGGCTACTGTATTAGTTTCTATTGCCCGACAGGTGATACAACGCTGCGCTCCATGGAAATAAAGTACCTCAATATGGTCAGGCAGCTTTTCTTCCGTACTCTGTGCCTCTGTTTTTGCTTTTGCACCATTACCACAGGATATTAAGATAATGGTTGAGAATAGTAAATAAAAGAATTTCTTCATAACTATCTTATTATTGGGTTATCAATTCTTTCACTTCTGCAAGTGATAATCTTTTTCCGGCAGATACGACTTTTCCGTCAATGACTAAAGCCGGAAGACTTAAAACATTATACTCCATGATTTTTAATAAATCTTCCTCTTTAATTAATACGACATCGCAACCCAATTCAGAAATTGCTTGTTTAGTTGTTTCATACAATGCTCTACAGCCTGCACACCCGGTTCCCAATACTTTGATTTCCATTTTTTATTCTATATTAAAGTTTATCTCTTAATCGTAATTCGTAGAACTACGAACAATATTCTTAAAAAAAAGTGCTGTTATCCACAGCACGATGTTCCTGTACATTTACAATCTCCCAAAAATGCAGCAAATAATTTGCGGGCAAGTTCCCAATTTTCCTTATTAATACAATATCGCACCTTGGGCGTTTCTATTTCTCCCTGAATTAATCCTGCATCTTTCAGCTCTTTCAAGTGCTGTGAAACGGTTGCTTTGGCAATAGGCAATTCTTCGTGAATATCTCCGAAGAAACAACTTTCCTGTTTAGCCAAGAAACTAAGAATAGCCATTCGTGCCGGGTGTCCCATAGCTTTAGCAAAACGAGCTATCTGCTCCTGCTCTACTGTATACTGCTTTTCTTTCACTTCAATATCTCCTCCTTATTTATTGTTCGCAAAACTACGAACAATATTTTAATCCGCAAAATTAATTAGGTATTTTTTCAAGGAGTAAGCATAAAATGTATATATCAGCAAATCACTTTTTACAATAACCACCTGTATAATAACGTATTATAATGACGCATCTTTTTTCTCAGCCGAAAGATTAAACACATAATACCGATTTCCGAAAGACGTATGCTTTGCCATATATCCCATGGCTGAAAGTTTCAGACCCAATTGACGTGCAGAGACTTCTTTCAAAGCTGCAGAGTTGAATTTACGCATCACTTGAAATATTTCAGCTGTTGTCAGCCAGATACCTTTTTCCGTTTCCAAAGGATGACGGAAACAACAATGAAACACATCTTCTAGTAAGGATTGGCGATAATATGCCTTGTTATGTTTCTGCAAAGCCTTTTCTTCTTCTTTGTTTAAATAATCCGGTGCGCCGGATTTCAGCTCTTCTTTCAGCTGCGCATATATTTGCTTATGCTCCAAAGGTTCTTCCGAAATAGGTTTTAACACCTCCACACACAGAAAACGACGACTTCCTGTGGAGTCAATCAATACCTGATAGACATTTGTTGTGGCTATAAAAGAAGCAAGACGGGACTCATTCACCCATCCCAGTCGCTTGCCACGAAAAACGGGAACATTCACCATTTGAAGAAGATTCTTTAATGTAGCCTGTTGACTCTCTTTAATCTTATCAAATTCGTCTAAATTAATCAATCCGTTTTTCACGAGCTTCTTCTCCGGCGAACTGCCTGCTGCCAGATTCAGATTATCAATAAAATAATGCCGTAATGAGTCGGGCATCAGCAATCGGCAAAAAGTACTTTTACTCAATCCCTGCTTCCCGCTTATCAATACAGGAGTAAGTACATTGGCGTGCAGACGTTCTTCCCCACTCCACTGTGAAAGCATAGCCCGTAACCAGCAACGTCCTCCTCTTAGCCATATCTCATTATCTGAAACACGTAGCAATAAAGGGGTCACACGATCTACTCCATCCCAACCCGGCAATTCCTTTACATAAAGATGGAAAGGATTATAAGACTCCACTTTGTTTGAAAGAACCATGGTGGGTACATCCCCTCTCCAGCAAGGTATTCCTTCCAGGCGGGCATCCACAATCATTCCATTCATTTCGCGTTCATCAATAGGTCGGAAACAGTTCTTTCCACTCTTCTCCCTATATTCCGTAGCTCCTGTCAAATTGTTATAACGGAAATCAAAATTGTCATTCAAATACTCTTTTAATTGCAAAGTCAACGATTGACTCCATTTATTAGATTTACCCGTTTTTTCACCTGTCTTCTCAGACTCTTCCTTCTTCTTCAGTGTCTTTTGTTCCACGATTTCGGATACCTCGTAATTGGCAACTACCGGCTCCTGCATTTGCTGTTTCTGCGCAAACAATTGTTTTATTGTCTCTACCATTTCTCTAATTATTGTTTTCATACTTGCTGTTTTTTAAAATTATTGTGAGGTTTGAGACACAAAAATAGACTACCGAATACCGGATTTGCAAATAAGCTGACTCATTCTTTTTTGAAAAATGATCTAACAGAAATAAGCCTTTGAAGTGTTGTTTTTGATTAGAATTATTAGTAATTTTGACGCATCATATTAGGCGTAGCACCAGTCGTGCGATAGCTGTCGCACATAATGAGCGACAGTTATTACACAATATGTGAGTTAGCTGTTGCACATAATGTGAGCCAATCAATAGAAAGGCACGAAATAAATAAAATGACTGCGTAAGTCTGCTAATTGATACGCACAAAACAACTAAAGCAATGAATGCACTTTATGATTTCTTCCTGACTCCCCAACCTAAAGATTCCAATAAAACGAGATATCATGCCCGACTGGTTGTACGGGACACCATCACACTGGAAGATATAGCCGAAACGATTGAGTCCAGAAGTAGTTTAAGACAAAGCGACGTAATAGGGTCTTTTATAGAGTTTGCCAATGTTTTCAAACAAGAATTATCCAACGGGAATAGTATTCACATTCCGGGAGTCGGTTCATTCCGTATCAAAGCGGAATCACCCGAAGTACGTTCTCCCAAAGAAATCCGTGCCGAAAATATTCATTGCAGTGGAATCGTTTTTACTCCGGAAAAAGATTTGCTTCGCGAATTAAAGGCTACAACTTTTGAAAAGGTCAGTGAGACCCGCAGGTCACAGGAATTGAGCGATATAGAAATAGATGGGAGATTAGCTGAATTTTTCAAAGATAACTCTTGTATTACCACACAGCAGCTTTGTTCATTATGTGGACTTCGAAAAGCCACTGCACTCCGCAGATTACAAAAGCGGGTGGATGAAGGAAAGCTGACTCATCCGGGCTATATCCGTTCTCCTTTTTATTTTCCTGTGCCGGGATGGTTCGGAGTATCCAGAAATAGATAATGCAAAATAAACCACTGATTCACAGATTATAATATCCATATATGATTATGACACCATACAATTTGCATGATGTCATAATCTGAATAATCTCACGTCACAATGACATGATAAAAAAACACTAACCTAATTTATTTGTTTTTCTTCCAAAGCTTACTCATATCTTCCAGCGTCTTCCCTTTAGTCTCGGGTACCCAACGCCAAACAAAGATAGCGGCAGCGACACAGATGATTCCGTATAAGCTATATGCAAACATCGGACTGAAGTCATACAATGCCGGGAAAGTAGAAGATACGATGTAGTTGAATATCCATTGGAAAGCCACTGCAATAGCAACTGCTTTACCACGAATAGTATTCGGGAAGATTTCTGAAATCAATACCCAGCAAATCGGTCCCCATGACATCATGAAGAAAGCAGCGTATACGATGATAGAAAGTACCGGAAGAACACCTTTGATTGCCATACTATCACACATTGCCACTGCAAATGCTCCTACAGCCATACCAATAGATCCGATAATCAGCAATGGTTTACGACCAAAGCGGTCTACCGTAAAGATAGCAACCAGCGTAAAGATAATGTTTACAATACCCATAATCACTGTCTGCATCATACCACCACCTTCGGCACCTGCATTTTCGAAAATACGCGGAGCATAGTAAAGTACTGCATTAATACCGATCGCCTGCTGGAATACGGACAGTAGAATACCGATCACAATCACTGTTACTCCATAAGTAAAGAGTTTCTCTGTTTTTTCCTGAGCAGTAGCCTTAATATCATTAAGAATTTCCTGAGCTTTCTTCTTACCGTTGATTTTCTCCAGAATAGTGTAAGCCTTTTCTTCCTGCTGTACAAGAACCAAATAACGGGGAGTCTTTGGAACAAAGAACAGCAACAGGCCGAAGAAAGCGGCCGGGAAGGCTTCCGAACCAAACATATAACGCCATCCTTCCTGAACTGTCCACATATCCGACTCAGCACTTACTGACAACACACCGGCAGCATCTTTCAGAATAATCGGATTCTGATGGTCACCCATAATCAGATAGTTCACAAAGTACACAACCAACATACCAAAGATAATGGCAAACTGATTGCACGAAACAAGGGTTCCACGAATATTGGAAGGAGCAATTTCAGCAATATACATCGGACATACCGCTGAAGCCAGTCCTACTCCGATACCTCCCAGAACACGATACAGATTGAATGCTATCAACAAATCCATATTCGGTTTTCCGTATTCGAAGAAAAGAACTTCCGGATAATAAGAGCCAAGAGCCGAGAGGAAAAATAATACAGCAGCAAGCCGCAATGAGTTACGACGTCCCAAACGGGAAGCAAAGACACCGGATAAAGCCCCCCCCAGCACGCAGCCTATCAATGCGCTGGAAGAAGTAATGCCATGCATTACCTTATTATACTGAAAATCGGAAGCGGACAGGAAGAAGGCTTCGAGCCCTTTTTCCGCGCCGGATATAACCGCCGTATCATAACCGAAGAGCAAACCGCCCAAAATAGCAACAGAAGTAATCGAATACAAGTAGAGTTTACTTCCTTCGTTCGTTGTATTATTCATAGTTTTAAAAAGTGGATAAAGTAGTGTAGTAGTTGGATTAGAAAAAGTCAGGCGATAAAGCAGCAGCCCTACCGCTGCTTTACCGCCTGTTTTAAATATTAATTAGCAATACATATTCAGAATTGCCTCATAAAGTTCTTGCTTGCCGCTAGTCTGTTTCGGTTCGCCTTTTGTTTTTGCATAAGCAACCACATCCTCCAGAGTCAGCTTGCCGTCTTCAAATTCTTTACCTTTGCCCCCATCAAATGAAGCATAACGGTCAGCCAGCATCTTCTTATAGGGAGATTCGTCGAGCAGAGCCGCTGCACTTTCGAGTGCACGGGCCATAGCGTCCATACCTGCGATGTGAGCAATAAAGATATCTTCCAGATCAGTAGAATTACGACGGGTTTTAGCATCAAAGTTCGTACCACCGGTACCGAGACCACCATTACGGATAATCTGCATCATAGCCTGAGTCAGTTCATAATTGTCGATCGGGAATTGGTCTGTATCCCAGCCATTCTGATAGTCACCACGATTGGCGTCAATTGAGCCCAACATACCATTGTCTACAGCTACAGCCAATTCATGCTCGAAAGTGTGACCTGCCAAAGTTGCGTGATTCACCTCGATATTTACTTTGAAATCCTTATCCAGACCATGAGCTTTCAGGAAGCCGATTACAGTTTCCGTATCTACGTCATATTGATGTTTAGTCGGTTCCATCGGTTTCGGTTCGATCAGGAAAGTACCTTTGAAACCACGGGCACGGGCATAGTCACGAGCAATCGTCAACATCTGTGCAAGGTGTTCTTTTTCACGTTTCTGATCTGTGTTCAGAAGAGACATATAGCCTTCACGACCACCCCAAAACACATAATTCTCTCCGCCAAGTTCAATCGTTGCATCAATCGCATTTTTGATCTGAACAGCAGCACGAGCTACTACATCGAAGTCAGGATTGGTAGCTGCACCGTTCATATAGCGGGCGTGACCGAATACATTAGCAGTACCCCACAGTAGTTTGATACCGGTTTCTGCCTGTTTCTGTTTTGCATAAGCTACGATTTCTTTCAGGTTAGCTTCGTATTCTTCTACACTGGCACCTTCCGAAACCAAGTCTACGTCATGGAAGCAATAGTATTCGATACCCATCTTCTGCATGAATTCAAATCCTGCATCCATCTTATCTTTTGCTGCCTGTATAGCATCTGCATTACCATTCCATGGGAATTGCTTTGTTCCGCCACCGAACTGATCACCACCTTCAGCGCACAATGTGTGCCACCATGCCATAGCGAATCTCAGCCAATCCTTCATCTTTTTACCATTAATCACCTTCTCTGCATCGTAATAACGGAATGCCATCGGGTTCTTACTATCTTTACCTTCAAATTTAATCTTTTCAATTCCCGGAAAAAATTCTTTTGTTGCCATAATTCTTGTTATTTAAAAAGTTATTATATCGTTATTTATATTATATTTCCATCTGGCGTATGCGTCGGCGTATTCCTGACGTTTAGCTATATTCGGTTCGATAACATCCAGTTTATCAAGAGTTGCAAATGCCTCATTGTTATCTTTATAAATGCCTGCACCGATACCCGCGCCCTTCGCTGCTCCTACAGAACCGTCCGTATCATAAAGTTCGATAGTGGCTCCGGTCACTCCTGCCAATGTATCACGGAAGATGGAGCTAAGGAACATATTTGCATGGCCGGCATGAATCTTTTTGACCGGAATTCCCATTTGTTCCATAATGTCGATACCGTATTTAAAAGAAAATACAATTCCTTCCTGTGCAGCACGAATAATATGATGTTTGCCATGTGCATTGAAGTCTACCCCCCGAATGCTGCAACCTATCTCCTTATTATTCAGCATACGTTCCGCACCATTACCAAAAGGCAGGATGCTGATACCTGCGCTCCCGATCGGCGCCTTGGAAGCCAACACATTCATTTCATTGTACGAGATACCTTCGGGAGCTATATTTCTTTTTACCCATGAATTGAGAATCCCTGTTCCGTTGATGCAAAGTAACACTCCCAGACGCGTCTGTTCCATCGTATGATTCACGTGCGCAAAGGTGTTGACACGGGATTGAGGGTCATAATTCACTTCACCATTCACCCCATAGACAACTCCCGATGTTCCTGCCGTAGAAGCGATTTCACCCGGATTGAACACATTCAAAGAAAGCGCATTGTTCGGCTGGTCACCGGCACGGTAAGTAATCGGTGTTCCTTCCTTCAATCCCAGTTCATTCGCAGCAACTGCATTCACACGCCCTTGTTCTGCAAAAGTCGGTTTGATATCCGCAATAAGTGAAGAGTCGAAGCCATAGTAATCCATCAGGAAATCGGCTACACGATTATTTTTGAAGTCCCAGAACATTCCTTCCGAAAGACCGGAAACAGTCGTGCAGATATCTCCGCTTAACTTCATGGCAATATAATCCCCCGGAAGCATGATCTTATATATCTGCTCATAGACAGCCGGTTCATTTTGTTTGATCCAAGCCAGTTTAGACGCTGTAAAGTTACCGGGCGAATTCAGCAAATGAGAAAGGCATCTCTCCTCTCCGATTGTTTCAAATGCTTGCTGCCCAAAAGGCACCGCACGAGAATCACACCAGATAATGGCAGGACGCAATACTTGCTGATTCTTATCTACACATACCAGTCCGTGCATTTGATAGGAAATACCGATAGCTTTAATCTCAGCAGCACTCACTCCTGACTCCGCCATAATAGCTTGAGTGGACAACTTCAGGTTTTCCCACCAACTCTCAGGATCTTGTTCTGCCCATCCGGGATTAACTGCGATAATCTTCGCTTCTGTTTTCGGGAAAAACGCTGACGATACACATTTACCTGTTTCAGCATTGACCAGACTCGCTTTAACGGACGAGCTACCTATATCATAACCTAATAGAAACATGATGATTTTTAAAATTTTGAATTATATATTTAAGCAAACAGCCTGTTCACTTATTACCTATTACTTATTACCTATGACTTATTACCTACTACCGTCTCACCTTATTATATATCTTCTTATCAAATTTATAATAACGCGCTGCACGATGGGCTACTCCCTGCTGTTTTTCTTCCAAAGGAACTACATATTCCATCATCGCTATTTTCTTATGGAAGTTGCGCACATCCACAGGCTTGTCATATACCAACTCAAAAAGAGTCCTCAACTGGGCAGCGGTAAATTTACGTGGAAGCAACTCAAACAGCATAGAAGGATTGAACTCCACAAACTGACGGATATAGGTCATTGCCTCTTTAATAATCAGATTATGGTCGAAAGCCAATGTCATTACATCTTTCAAAGCAATCCAACAGGCCTGATGATCATCCAGATTCTTGTCCAGTGCCCGGTCTATTTTCACCATCGACAGATAAGCAATTGTCACGATACGTTCAACTTTTGACTGCATAGCCCGTTCCAGCCAGCGTACATCCTTTGGATTGCTGGTTCTGTTTTTAGAGCCGAATGCCTTGAATTGCATCAGGTTTACATTTCTGAGCCCCGTCAATTCATACAGTACACGTTGTGCTGCTTCATCCAAATCTTCATCCATATAGATAAGGCTACCGGGAAGTTTCATATCGTGATACACTTCACCATTATCTTCGCCCGCACGTTTTACAAGTAACACTTTGAGTTGTTCTCCGTCAAAACCAATCACTACACAGTCTACTGATATGTGATTGTTTGCCAAGGGTGCTTTTTTCTGTATACTTTGCATATCCTTTTCTTTAATACGATGCAAATATAGGGGCGCTTTATGATTCGAACAATAACAAATGACATGCTATAAAACATTGTTTTTCATAGATATACATATCATACAATCTACAATATGAGTACTTAGTGTTATCTTCTGAATTACAATATGTATTTTACCCGTTCCGGCAACGAGTAATTGTATAAAGTACAAAAAGCGGAATGACTCTTTATTATCAGCACTTTTCATATTCACCCTTTGTCTTCTCCGGCAACGGACTTATTGTATTTCAAACGATATCCCATTTTGTATCTTGCCGTTTTTATTCTATCTTTGCCGGATAAATATTAAAAAATCTAAAATGGAACGTCATCCCGTCATTTTATCCATTGCCGGTTCCGATTGTTCGGGAGGAGCGGGCATTCAGGCAGATATCAAAACAATCTCGGCATTAGGAGGCTATGCGGCATCTGCTATCACCGCCGTCACTGTGCAAAACACTCTAGGGGTACGCGCCGTCCATGCAATACCACCCGAAATTGTTTGCGGACAAATCGAAGCGGTGATGGAGGACTTGCAGCCTGTCGCTATAAAAATAGGCATGGTTAACGATATTCAGATCGTTCATGTCATTGCCGACTGTATACGGAAATATTCACCGGAGCACATCATTTATGACCCGGTGATGGTATCTACCAGCGGCCGGAAGCTGATGACAAATGAAGCCATCGAAGAGATTAAGAAAGAACTTTTGCCGCTTGTCACATTAGTCACCCCCAATATCGATGAAGCAAAGGTGCTGACAGGCAAGAGCATCCAAAATACACAGGATATGCTGGAAGCTGCCAAACAACTCTCCGACAGTTATCAGATCCATATCCTGATCAAAGGCGGACATCTGGAAGGCGATCAAATGTGCGACCTCTTATATTCTCCGGATCACACCTATTATATATATGAAGAGAAAAAGATAGAAAGTAAAAACCTGCATGGGACCGGGTGTACCCTCTCCTCCGCTATTGCAAGCTATCTGGCAAAAGGATATTCGATGAAAGAATCCATCCGTCACGCTAAAGAATACATTACTCATGCCATCATTGCAGGCAAGGACTTGAATATAGGCCATGGCAACGGACCTCTGTGGCATTTTCCCGACTCCATTGCACAAATGTGTACATTTTGTGCGGTCGTATCATAAAAATCTGTAACTTTGCACCCGCATTTAAAAATCAATTAAATAATAAAGATATGAAAGCATTTGTATTTCCCGGTCAAGGTGCTCAGTTCGTAGGAATGGGTAAAGACCTGTATGAAAACTCAGCTTTAGCAAAAGAATTGTTTGAAAAAGCAAATGATATCCTCGGATATCGCATTACAGATATCATGTTCAATGGTACAGACGAAGACCTTCGTCAGACAAAGGTTACTCAACCTGCCGTATTCCTTCACTCTGTTATCTCTGCTCTTTGTATGGGCGATGATTTCAAACCGGAAATGACAGCCGGACACTCACTCGGTGAGTTCTCTGCATTGGTGGCTGCCGGTGCCCTGAGCTTTGAAGACGGATTGAAACTGGTTTATGCTCGTGCAATGGCTATGCAAAAAGCTTGCGAAGCAACTCCTTCTACGATGGCCGCTATCATTGCATTGCCGGATGAAAAGGTAGAAGAAATCTGTGCATCTGTTAATGCAGAAGGTGAAGTTTGCGTACCTGCCAACTATAACTGCCCGGGACAAATCGTAATCTCCGGTTCTGTACCAGGCATCGAAAAAGCCTGCGAACTGATGAAAGCTGCCGGTGCAAAACGTGCTCTCCCATTAAAAGTAGGTGGTGCTTTCCACTCTCCGTTGATGGACCCGGCTAAAGTTGAGCTGGAAGCTGCTATCAACGCAACAGAAATCCATACTCCCAAATGTCCGGTATATCAGAATGTGGATGCACTTCCTCATACTGATCCCGCAGAAATCAAAAAGAATCTGGTTGCCCAGCTGACTGCTTCCGTACGTTGGACTCAGTCTGTTAAGAATATGGTTGCCGATGGTGCTACTGATTTTACAGAATGCGGACCGGGTGCAGTATTGCAGGGATTGATCAAGAAAATAGATGGTACAGTAAGCGCTCACGGCATTGCATAAGCATTCGTAGATATACTTTACCTTTTCTCAACTATAGAGCGTGTCGACTAGTTTGCCGATACGCTTTTTTTATGCTTATTAGTCAAACATGAGACAATTAATATGCTGTAAAACACACCATTAGTCTTCTCTACGAGCAAACATTCCGAATCTTTCACTTGTTTTCATTATAGGAATCATTTATTCAAATTCGCGGACCATGAAAATACATGAATATCAAGCAAAAGAAATTTTCTCCAAGTATGGGATCCCTGTTGAAAGGCATACCCTATGTCGAACGGCTGCCGGCGCAGTTGCCGCATACAAGAGAATGGGCTCGGACAGAGTGGTTATTAAAGCACAAGTGCTGACCGGCGGACGGGGAAAAGCCGGAGGTGTTAAACTGGTAGATAATACAGAAGATACCTATCAGGAAGCTAAAAACATTCTGGGTATGAGTATTAAAGGGCTTCCTGTCAATCAGATACTGGTCAGCGAGGCGGTTGATATTGCCGCAGAATACTATGTCAGCTTCACCATTGACAGAAACACACGCTCGGTCATCCTTATGATGAGTGCGTCCGGTGGTATGGATATCGAAGAAGTAGCCCGGCAATCACCGGAAAAAATCATTCGCTATGCTATTGACCCATTCATCGGTCTGCCTGATTATCTGGCACGCCGTTTCGCATTCTCGCTCTTCCCTCACATAGAACAAGCCGGCAGAATGGCCGCTATTCTGCAAGCACTCTACAAAATTTTCATGGAGAATGACGCATCGCTGGTTGAAGTAAATCCATTGGCTCTTACCGCCAAAGGCATATTGATGGCTATTGACGCCAAAATTGTTTTTGACGATAATGCTCTTTACCGCCATCCGGATGTACTGAGTTTGTTTGATCCTACAGAAGAAGAAAAAGTAGAAGCGGATGCTAAAAACAAAGGATTCAGCTACGTTCACATGGATGGAAATATAGGCTGTATGGTAAATGGCGCCGGACTTGCTATGGCAACAATGGATATGATAAAACTTCATGGGGGAAATCCTGCCAACTTCCTTGATATTGGCGGTAGTTCGAACCCTGTCAAGGTGGTTGAAGCTATGAAACTTCTCTTACAGGACGAGAAAGTAAAGGTCGTCCTGATAAACATTTTCGGAGGAATCACCCGTTGTGACGATGTAGCCATCGGTCTTATTCAGGCATTCGATCAGATTAAGAGTGATATACCTGTCATTGTCCGGCTCACAGGAACCAATGAGCATCTCGGACGTGATCTTTTACGCAACCATAGCCGTTTTCAGATAGCTACAACTATGCAGGAAGCCGCTTTAATGGCTATCAAATCTTAAGATGAAATCACATAAAAAATGAAGGAACAATGAGTATATTAATAGATAAATCCACCCGTTTGATTGTACAAGGTATTACCGGTAGAGACGGGCTTTTTCATGCCAAGAAGATGAAAGAATATGGAACGAATGTCGTTGGCGGCACTTCTCCGGGCAAGGGAGGTACGGAAGTAGACGGTATTCCGGTATTCAATACGATGCATGAAGCTGTAAAACAGACACAGGCTAATACTTCCATCATCTTTGTGCCGGCCCGTTTTGCAGCAGATACCATTATGGAAGCTGCGGATGCAGGCATCCGGCTAATAGTCTGTATCGCAGAAGGTATTCCGACCCTGGATGTCATCAAAGCACATCGGTTTGCCGAACAAAGAGGGGCAATGTTGGTTGGCCCCAACTGTCCGGGACTTATTTCTCCCGGAGAAAGTATGGTAGGAATCCTTCCGGGACAAGTCTTTCAGAAAGGAAATGTCGGTGTCATCAGCCGTAGTGGAACACTCACTTATGAAATAGTATATCACTTAACGACTAATGGTATGGGACAGTCTACTGCAATCGGCATCGGAGGAGATCCTGTGGTAGGTCTGCATTTCCTTAAACTACTGGAAATGTTCCAGAATGATCCTGAAACGAAAGCAATTGTGTTAATCGGAGAAATCGGAGGAAACGCGGAAGAACAGGCTGCTGAATATATTCGCAGTCATGTAAATAAGCCTGTAGTAGCATTTATTGCCGGACAGTCTGCTCCTCCGGGAAAACAGATGGGCCACGCAGGAGCCATTATCTCGGGAGGTTCCGGCTCGGCAAAAGACAAAATAGAGGCTTTAGAAGCTGCCGGCATACGAGTTGCACAAGAGCCTTCGGATATTCCTAAGTTACTGAAAAGATAAACAGAACCACACGGAGAAATAGAGCTTTGGGCTTTTGTTTCTCCGTGTGGTTCTATTTTATGTACCAATATATCCCCGCGATGATAAAGTAATATCTGAAATTTACATTCCCTTTTTCACGCCTAACTTTATTAATAAAGCATTCATCGGATAAGCACAGAAAAAGCCAAAAAGCATAGCCAGCTGCATCATAAACCAAAATATCCATGTGTCTTTAGGCAAAGGCTCATTGACAAATAAAACAAAATAAACGATTGCCATCCAGCCATACATTCCGATTTGCCAAGACAACAGAGAAAAGAAATCTGCTTTAAAAGCACGGGACAGTACCTTTCCCACCGATATCCTCTCCATCTCCCGAATAGCATAGAATTGAAAATAAACTCCGATGATTAACGCCAATATAAAATCAAGTACCCAGTTTCCTATAAGCTGACTTCCTGCAACGGTTACCGGGATATAATTAGTGAACCACTCTCCTATTATATCAGCCAATGTGCAGCCTGCTCCACAATGTAAAGCCGATAAAGCCACAGACTGCCAATGAGGATGTTTCATGGACATATCTCCCATCGACATATCCATATTCATGTCTTTCATACCGGACATATCCATTTTCATTTCACCACCTCCCATCTTCATGGGAGCACCTTGTCCGAACTTATTATAAGCCCATAAAGCTAAGTAACTTCCCCACAATGCAGTCAATATCCATACTGCATTCATTATCTTCATTGATTGTGGACGATGTGTCAGATCGATTGCTATGTGAACTGCAATTCCGATACCTGAACAGACTAAAAACACGGCTAATAAATTGAGCATAATTGTATATTTAAAAAGATTTTAGACTACAACAGCCCTTATTTATAAATAGTTCATCCCGTCCATTTTTAAATTCATCCCATCGAACTATTCTCCTTACTGTTTGTTTATAATTTTATTAATTAAATATTGAATTGTATGAGCAGACGTAGTCAATTAGAGCATGAAGTATCTGTTGCTCAGGAAAGAATTAAGAAGGCAGCCAAAGATACACCGAAAGATATCATAAAGTTATGGGAACAAGACTTGGTAGACTTGGAACTTGAACTCAATAACCTGGTAGATGATGAAGAAGATAATAATGAAGATTAACTAAAAGAGGGTGCACTTCATGTGAAGTGCACCCCTCTTTTAGTTGTAGTATTTTTATAAGCAGAATGCTTTTATTGCTTATCCACAGTGGAAATACTTATGTACCAGTTCCAGCATTTCTTCCGGTTTGCCTTCCATGTCGGCACGTAATGTTTTGTCCTCATAACTACGGAGCTTGCGTATAATACCGTCAATCATAGCCGGACTAAATACATTATATTGCTCGAAGACAGCACGTTGTTTTTGCAAACATTCGGCAGATGCCGCACAACTATCCGGCAATTGAGCCAATGCTTTCAGCTTGTCCTCATTCTCTTTCTGATGGATATTTACATTTACATACGTTCTCTTTGCAATGTCCAATGCCTGTTCTATCTCAAAACCATGACGGCAGGCAACAGCCAGTCCCGCAAGCAGCTGATACAAATCTGCCGAACCATCCGGAGAACGCATTTCTACCGTTTGTTTCTGGCTGGTATCAAAATGACTTTCGCTTTCCAATGGATTTGCCAAAGTACACATATCGGTCTTGGCAGCCCAGCCCAACGGTACACGCACCAATACAGAACGGTTGCGATCTCCCCAGCAAACATTGGTCGGTGCTTCCTGATGAGGAACCAAACGGAAGTAAGAAGTAGGATTGGTATTTCCGAAGGCTGTAATAGAAGGAGCAAGTTCCATCATTCCGGCGATTGCCTTACGGGCTGTTTCCGACAATACACCGTCTTTCAGCATCTGATTTTGTCCGTCCTTTACAATACGCATGTGAACATGTAGACCTGACCCGGCTTTTCCAGCCGTAATCTTAGGCGCGAATGTCACATTATACCCATATCTGTATCCCAAGTTACGAATCACCCATTTGGCAATCATCAATTGATCTGCCGCATCTTCGGCATGAACAGGCAGGAACTCTATTTCGTTCTGTTCATAAATCATGCCATCCAATGTAAAATTCCCAACCTCGGAATGACCATATTTTATCTGCCCACCCGTCTGAGCTATATATGACATACACTGCGTACGGAAATCGTTAAACTTAGCATACGGAGCAGATTCATGATAACCGCGTTGATCTGTAGCCTGAAACATTCCTGTATCCGGTGAAATAACATAGTATTCCAGCTCACCCATCGCCTGAAACTCCATACCTGTGACATCAGTAAATGCTTTACACGCTTTATGCAAAGTATGTTCCGGAGAACTTTCCAATGGCTCACCGTCTTTATTGAAGAAAGAACAAAGCATCGAAAGTGTCGGTATTTCTGCAAACGGATCGACAAAAGCGGTACGGAAACGAGGCACTACATACAGGTCGCTACTCCCCGCCTCTATAAAAGGAAACAGGCTGGAACCGTCCACCCGCTCTCCACAAGTAAGGATCGCATCCAGATAAGCCGCATTATTAATTACAAAATTCAATGTTTTCAGTCGCCCGTCAGCAGCAGGATACATGAAATTGACCATACGGATATTATTCTTCTGAATAAAAGAAATAATATCTGCCTTAGTAAACTCGGCGGCAGGCTTTTCCAAAGCAGCCACCAGACAGTTAGGATTCATTAAAAGTTCTTGATTCATCTTCTATCGGTTTGTTGTTAGTGAACCAAAGGTAAGAAAAAAATAACCGCAGACAATAAAAAGAGAGATAAATTCTTTGGACTTTAAGAAATAGTCCGGCCAGGATTCTGCAGAAACGAAAGAAGGTGTGTTGGGATCACCAACACACCTTCTTTTTATATACTGATTGTTATTCAGTCAATTAGTTCTTCGGCAAAGCCTCTTTAACTACCATCGGACGGCCTACATATTCAGCACCATTCAATTCTTTGATAGCGTTAGCTGCTTCTGTATCATCCGGCATTTCAATAAAAGCAAAGCCTTTTGATCTTCTTGTTTCACGATCTGTGATTAATTTAACTGAAGCAACTGCTCCATACTCTTCCATTACGTTTCTCAAGTCTGATTCCTTAACGTTATAGTTAAGATTTCCAATGTACAAATTCATAAAATACAAATATAAAAAATTAATAATTTCAATAACAAAGTTCTTTGGAAGTTCTTAATCAGAGATGGATATGCTCAATAAATGAGAAGATTCATGTGAAATAATCAAATCGAAATAAACCTTTTATTGTTTAGTGAGTGCAAATAACGGCATTTCGCGGGAATAATGCACTATGTTCTCTCCTTTTTCTTTTGCAAAATACCCTTTTTTATGAAATAAGACCAAAACTTAACGTATGGGTGTTCCAGTGAGAGTCTGTAATAAAGTCAGAAGCCATATTGAATGCTTTGCGCAAACTCTATCCCGGTGATACCGGGCACCTGAATATCAAGGATATGATCAGAAATACCCCTATGACTTTTAATGCTGAATATAATGTTCGTTTCACTGACATGGCGATAAAGTTACTACTTTTTCAGAACTTATACTTCATTCCCATCGAAACATATACAGCCGGTTTGAAATAAGGGTCCGTATCTCTGGACATATCTTCGAAAAAGGCCTTCAGTGTACGTGTTGTGTAATAAGCAATCCGGCTGCACGATAATCCTCCCATCTCTGCTATCAGACTTAGCTTCAGATATTTATTCAGATTCATTCCTGCCGATAGTTCCATCATAGAAACTTTGATCTGATAGCGTCCCTCAGTGCTCCATCGCTCCGTATACCAAACGTATATTTTCGGACTTTATTCTTTGCTCCTTACTTTTTTATTTTAACTTTGTACGTAGATAAAATACCTAATTATGGAAATAAAAAAATTCATCGAAAACTATCGGGAAGCTTTTGGCGAATATGCTGAATTGCCTATCGTATTCTGGTACTCGGACATTCTTGAAAATGAAACCGGGAAAGTGAACGGATGCTTCTTTAAAAGCATGAGTAAAGTCAGGGGAGGTAATACCATCAGTCTGAATGCGGAAACAATTGGTTGCGGCGGTGGTAAGTTTTATACCGGATTCACCGATATGCCCGAGCACGTGCCGACGTTCGTATCTCTAAAGGAACGATATAAGCAGACGCCGGAAATGGTAAAAAGCTTTATTGAGCAACTAGGAGTACCAAGGGCAGAAAAGGAATATCTGCATTTTGCCCGTATAGATAAAGTGGAAACGTTCGATCATTTGGAAGGAATCCTTTTTTTGGCCAATCCCGATATATTATCCGGACTGACCACCTGGGCTTTCTTCGATAATAATAAGGAGGATACAGTGATTTCCACTTTCGGGTCGGGATGCAGTTCTGTGGTCACACAGACGATTCTGGAGAATCGTAAAGGCGGATACAGAACATTCATCGGCTTCTTTGATCCATCTGTACGCCCTTATTTTGAGGCTGATATACTGAGTTATACCATTCCGATGTCGAGATTTAAGGTGATGTATGAGACTATGCGCAGCAGTTGCCTGTTTGACACACACGCATGGGGAAAGATTCGGGAAAGAAACCATAATAGCTACAAAGAATAAGAATATGGATTTTATACTTCGTCCATGGAAAGTATCTGATGCCAAAGCCTTAGCAAGGCATCTGAATAATAAGAAGATATGGGATAACTGTCGTGACGGGCTGCCTTTTCCATATACAGAAACAGATGCTGATGCCTTCATTAAATACGCTTCGGAACAAGTGGAACAGAATGAATATTGCATCGAGGCGAATCATGAGGCAATCGGTAATATCGGATTCGTCCGCGGGACGGATGTCGAACGCTTCAATGCAGAAGTCGGTTACTGGATTTCGGAAACATACTGGAACAAGGGCCTTGCAACAGCTGCTTTAGAAAGAGCTATAGAACATTATTTTCAGCATACAGATGTAATACGCCTATATGCTACGGTATATGAACACAATGCCGCATCCATGCGTGTGCTAGAGAAAGCAGGATTTCAGAAAGCAGGAATACATCGTAAGGCTTGCTTCAAAAATGGCCAGTTCATTGATGCACATTATTATGAATTACTTAAAAATAAGTCGTAAGCCTCCTTGCTTTGTTACCGTATATATTACTGCCGACTATCTTTATACAGAACCTAATACATCGAACGAGAGGTCCCAATTCATCACGAACCGGAACCTCTCTATGAGTTATTACTTTCGAAGTTTTACTTTATCTCTTTAACTTCTTCTCCTTTTTCATTCAGAAGTACGGTTACTTCCTGGGCGTCTTTTGTAGTGATAATTACTTTATAAACCTTACCGGTTTCTTTTTCGGCAACATACGCTTCCTTGATGGTAGCATCTTCATAGCTTTTCGTTATTGCCTGTGTCACTGCTTCCGGCAAATCTTTCACTTCAATCTTTGTATACTCATCCTGTGGAGCTTGTGTCTGAGTTTCCACTGCCGGAGTGTTACTTACTTCCTGTGCGAATGCTACAGAACTACCTAATCCCAATACCAATGCTACTGCTACTAATACCTTTTTCATAATCGTAATTTTTTAAGTGTGAATAATAGAACTATTGTTTCTTGTACTTAATATATAGCAAAGCAGATGCCAAACGTTTCACTCCGCCATATATAACTGATAATCAAACATATAAACAGCAGACAATATAAATATAATTGTGGAATTAGTGTGGAATTATGTAGAATCTGTTGATACATAATTGGGGAATTACTATTCAACGCTCTTAATTTGGCAAGAACTGATTTCTTTATTCAACTGTTATATACCTATAACAACCTAATTATACAACAATGAAAAAAGAAGTCTTAAAAGAGCTTACAGCCAAACCGGGGAAGGAACATCATGTATCCGATTTCAATCCCTCATTTACTGCTGATATGTCCAAACAGGATGCCAAAGAACAGTTAGCCCAAAATATCGAAAAGCTGTCAGAACTGCAAAGTATGCTTTATGCACAAGACCGCTACTCGGTTCTGGTTATTTTTCAGGCAATGGATGCTGCCGGAAAAGACGGAACGATCAAGCATGTAATGTCCGGCATCAATCCGCAAGGGTGTCAGGTGTACTCCTTTAAGCAACCTTCTGCCGAAGAACTGGATCATGACTACTTATGGAGAATTAATCGTTCGCTCCCCGAACGGGGACGAATCGGAATCTTCAACCGTTCCCAATATGAAGATGTACTGATAGCCAAAGTGCATCCCGAAATCCTGTTATCCAACAAGCTACCCGGAATACTAAAAGCGAAAGATATAGACAACGAATTTTGGAAACGCCGCTACCGGCAGATTAATGATTTCGAACGTTATCTGACTGAAAACGGGACGGTCATCATCAAATTCTTCCTGAACGTTTCAAAAGCCGAACAAAAGAAACGATTCATGGAGAGGCTGAACGATGAATCAAAGAACTGGAAATTCTCTTCTGCCGACGTCAAGGAACGGCAATACTGGGACGACTACATGAAAGCCTACTCGGATGTACTGACAGAAACTTCAACAGAGATTGCCCCGTGGTATGTGATTCCGGCAGACAACAAATGGTTCATGCGATATGCCGTCGGGCAAATTATCTGTGAACGCATGGAAAAACTGGACTTACATTATCCACAGTTATCCAAGGAGGCGCTGGAAAGACTTGAAGAATGCAAGAAAAACGTATCCGATATTAATTTCTAAACAGGATACTTTCTCAGAGTTTAACGGGTTATTTCTGTCAGGACTTGACAAAGCCCTTTTAATGTTGTATATTTGTAAGCAGAACAATAATAAACCTATAAAACCGTAACCAATGAAAAGAAGTCTGTCTTTCAACATACCTGCTGTAATGTATCACATGAACGGTAACATACAGTCAAGATTGATCAGTCCGTAAGGAAAGTACAATATTACAACAAGACATATCTATTTCCCTATAACAAATAAGATATGAGTCATCAGTATACAAGCTGAAGGCTGCGACTTCCAATGGAAATCGCAGCCTTTTTTGTTGCCAAATTTCAGCACAGAAAGCCATAAACGGGATTACATCGTTTATAATAAACTCAGATACCGTTTTACTAAAACTATCACAAAGTTTATTATAAACACAAACACCGATGATTCATAAATCATACATTTTTTTCATTGTCACCGGAAGGAGAAATCCACTGTTCCGGTTCACGCACTTCAATGAATAAACAAAAAGCGATAAAATAATACGTTTCATTGAAAATTTGTACTACTTTTGTAAACATCAAAGCCCAATCATGATTTGACCGGCCAAGAAATTATGAGACCGATTAAACTTTTTCAAACGAGAATAGTCTAATCTTTAAGATATCATCAATCTAAACATTAAAGTCATCAATGAAAATGGAAACATCCGCCAAACTCTATTCGCTGAATTACAGCAATGTGAAAACTTACCTGTTCGCCCTGTTATTCGTAGCAGGCAACATCGCACTTCCACAACTGTGCCACCTCGTTCCTTACGGTGGACCGACTTTATTACCAATTTACTTTTTTACCTTAATTGCCGCTTATAAATACGGCTTTCGGGTAGGATTGCTGACAGCTGTTCTTTCTCCTGTCATCAATCATGTCTTGTTTGCCATGCCATCCGAAGCCGTTCTCCCGATTATACTGATAAAATCAACCTTGCTTGCCGGTGCTTCCGCCCTTGCTGCGCGTACCGTGAAAACCGTTTCTTTGTTAGCCGTCCTTGGAGTAATTCTCTCCTATCAACTCATAGGAACCGCTTTTGAATGGATGATCGAGGGAGATTTCTATATCGCAGTACAAGACTTCCGTATCGGCATTCCGGGTATGCTCATTCAATGGTTTGGCGGATACGCCCTGCTAAAGGCAATTGCAAAACTCTAAACTAAAAAAGAAAGATGGACAGAAGGGATTTTTTTAAGACAGTAGCTATTACTGGTGCCGCCATGACTATACAGCGTTCAGAGGCGATGGAAATACTGACTCAGACAATCAATAAAGCAAATGGTGACAAACCGGACCTGGTGGCCGTCATGGGCGGTGAACCGGAAGCCATGTTCCGTCGTGCTATCAGCGAGCTGGGCGGTATGAAGCAATTCATCAAACCCGGACAGAAAGTAGTGGTAAAGCCCAATATCGGATGGGATAAAGTACCCGAACTGGCAGGAAACACGAATCCGAAACTGATCACGGAAATCATCAAACAATGTTTTGCCACCGGAGCCAAAGAGGTCACCGTATTCGACCATACCTGCGACGATTGGCAGAAGTGCTACAAAAACAGCGGTATCGAAGCGGCCGCGAAAGAAGCCGGAGCCAAAGTTATGCCGGCCCACCTGGAATCTTACTACAAACCCGTTGATCTGCCAAAGGGACAAAAGATGAAGAAGGCGAAAATACATGAAGCCATCCTGAATTGTGATGTATGGATTAACGTCCCTATCCTGAAGAATCACGGAGGCGCCAACCTGACTATCTCCATGAAAAACCATATGGGTATCGTCTGGGACCGCGGCTTTTTCCACCAGAATGACTTGCAGCAATGCATTGCGGACATCTGCACACTGGAAAAGAAAGCAGTGCTTAACGTCGTAGACGCCTACCGTATCATGAAGACCAACGGACCGCGAGGTCGTTCCGCTTCGGACGTGGTGCTGGCAAAAGGTCTCTTTATTTCACCGGATATTGTAGCCGTAGATACAGCCGCAGCCAAATTCTTCAATCAGATACGCGAAATGCCGCTGGACACCGTAGGTCACCTTGCCAAAGGAGAAGCACTGAAAGTAGGAACGATGGACATCGACAAACTGAATGTCAAGCGAATTAAGATGTAAACCACCATGTTAAGAAAGATACGTATCGGAATATCAGTCGTCCTTTTTGCACTGATTACTTTTTATTTTCTCGATTTTGCTAATATTCTGCCGAACAGTTTTCATCGATTGGCACATATACAGTTTGTCCCTGCCGTGCTATCTCTCAGCATAGGCATACTGATTGTACTGATTGCGTTAACCCTGTTGTTCGGACGTATCTATTGCTCTACCATCTGTCCGATGGGAATATGGCAGGATGTTATAGCACGCATTTCAAAGTCTGTGGGAAAGAAGAAAAAAAGATATCGGTACAGTCCTGCAAAGAATATGCTGAGATGGACCGTGCTCGGAGTGACTGTAATTGCCTCCGTATGCGGCTTCTCAGTGGTATTGGGATTGCTGGACCCGTATAGCGCATACGGACGCATTGTAGTACATATCTTCAAACCGGTGTATATGCTGGGAAACAACCTGCTGGAATCCGTATTTTCCAGATTCGACAACTACACGTTTTATCAGGTAGACACCTCGGTATTAAGCCTTTCTTCCCTTCTTATAGCGATACTGACCTTTGCCGCCATTCTTATATTAGCATGGAAACATGGACGCACGTGGTGTAATACCATTTGTCCGGTAGGTACGGTATTAGGATTTTTGAGCCGTTACTCTTTGTTCAAAGTCCGTATCGATACCGCAAAATGTAATGGTTGCGGACTTTGCGCTACCAAATGCAAAGCTGCCTGCATCCACAGCAAAGAACACGCTATTGACTATAGCCGCTGTGTAGACTGTTTCGACTGTCTCGGTGCCTGCAAACAGAAAGCGCTGGTTTACGCCCCTGCTTCAAAGGGACAACAACGTTCTTCCGCTACAGAAAAACAACCGGTGGCAACAGAATCATCTTCCGTTGCTGCAGATTCTTCCAAACGTCGTTTTCTGCTTGCCGGACTGGCTACTGCCGGAGCAGCTCCCACGCTTCTTACAAAGGCGCAAGAATCCATTGCGACGATGGAAGGCAAAAAGGCATACAAAAAAGAAAATCCGATTACTCCTCCGGGATCTGTCAGCCAGAAGCGTTTCCAGCAACATTGTACATCATGCCATCTTTGTGTCAGCAAATGCCCGTCGCATGTACTGAAACCCGCTTTCATGGAATACGGTCTGGGAGGTGTGATGCAGCCAACGGTCAGTTTCGAAAAAGGATTCTGTAATTTCGACTGTACCGTATGCAGCGATGTCTGTCCCAACGGTGCCATCCCTCCGTTGACGGTAGAACAGAAACATCTCACTCAGATGGGCTATGTCGTCTTTATAGAAGAAAATTGCATTGTCCTCACTGACGGAACCAGTTGCGGAGCCTGTTCAGAGCATTGTCCTACGCAAGCCATTGCTATGGTACCCTACAAAGACGGACTGACTCTTCCCCACGTCAATACAGAGATCTGCGTCGGATGTGGCGGCTGCGAATACGTCTGCCCTGCCCGCCCGTTCCGTGCCGTATATATCGAAGGAAACCCTGTGCAGAAAGAAGCGAAACCTTTCAAAGAATCAGAAGAACATAAAGTTGAGATAGACGATTTCGGATTCTAGCAGCATCAGCCCCAAATATGGATAGCTTTCAGAGGATTGTATACAATTCAAAAAAACTATCCATTATATTCCTCCTACTTTCAATAAATTCACTAAATTCGTGGCGAACTAAAAAAAGAAAGTAACTCATGGAGGTATTCACAAATAACTGGAATAGCCGTAAATATCAGATAGGCTATGCTTTAAGCGGAGGATTTATTAAAGGATTTGCGCATTTGGGGGTGATGCAGGCTCTGCTGGAGCATGATATCAAACCGGACATTATCTCCGGAGTAAGTGCCGGTGCGCTTGCCGGAGTTTTTTATGCCGACGGAAATGAACCTCACCAAGTGATTGAATACTTCTCCGGCCATAAGTTTCAAGACCTGACAAAGTTAGTCATCCCCAAGAAAGGACTATTTGATCTCTGCGAATTTATTGACTTTCTCCATACCAATCTGAAGGCCAAGAATCTGGAAGAGTTGCAAATCCCCTTAATCATCACGGCTACCGATCTGGACCACGGACGTATGGTTCATTTCCACCGTGGCTCCATAGCCGAACGTGTGGCTGCTTCCTGCTGTATGCCTGTCATGTTTGCTCCGGTCAATATCGACGGAACCAATTACGTAGATGGCGGATTAATGATGAACCTTCCGGTCTCCACCCTTCGCAGAATATGCGACAAGGTGGTAGCCGTCAACGTAAGTCCCATCATGGCGCAAGACTATAAAATGAATATCGTAAGCATTGCCATGCGCTCCTTCCACTTTATGTTCCGTGCCAATACTTTCCCCGAAAGAGAAAAATGTGACTTGCTGATCGAGCCATACAACCTCTATGGATACAGCAACACCGAACTGGAAAAAGCAGAAGAAATCTTCGAGCAAGGTTATAAGATAGCCAATGACTTACTTGACCAGACACTGGCGGAAAAAGGGAAAATATGGAAGTAACTCCTTACTTTTCCCGAAAATATTTATAATATGAAATAAAATCTACTCTATATGAACAACGAAAATAAAATGATTATCTATCAGGTGTTTACACGCCTGTTCGGAAACAATAACAACCATTGTGTCTATAATGGAGACATTACCGCCAACGGATGTGGTAAAATGGCCGACTTCACCCTCAAGGCACTTGGAGAAATCAGGAAACTGGGTGCTACCCATATCTGGTATACAGGCATTATCGAGCATGCAACGGAGACGGATTACCGTCGCTTCAACATACGTCCCGACCACCCCGCCATCGTGAAAGGCAAAGCGGGCTCTCCCTACGCCATCAAGGATTATTATGATGTAGATCCGGACTTGGCAACCGATGTGCCGGAACGAATGAAGGAGTTCGAGAATCTGGTACATCGCACTCACCGTTCCGGACTGAAAGTTATTATAGATTTTGTCCCCAACCATGTAGCACGCCAGTATCACTCGGATGCACAACCGGACGGCACTACCGAACTGGGAGCAAACGATGACCCGAACTACGCTTTCAGCCCGTACAATAATTTCTACTATATACCGCAGTCCGAGTTGCGTGCCCAGTTCGATATGAAAGAAGGCGCAGCAGAGCCTTACCATGAATATCCGGCCAAAGCGACAGGTAACAACCGTTTTGACGCTACACCGAACATCAACGACTGGTACGAAACCATCAAGCTGAACTATGGAGTGGATTATCTGAATGGCGGCACTTGCCATTTCTCCCCGACTCCGGATACCTGGATAAAGATGCTGGACATTCTTTTATTCTGGGCCTCAAAAGGTATCGACGGTTTCCGCTGCGATATGGCGGAAATGGTTCCTGTAGAATTTTGGGAATGGGCTATTCCACAAGTAAAGGAAGCACATCCGGAAATCCTTTTCATTGCCGAGGTCTATAATCCCAACGAATACCGCAATTATCTCTTCCGTGGGAAATTTGACTATCTATATGATAAGGTCGGTTTATACGATACACTCCGCAATGTAGCTTGCGGCTACGAATCCGCTGCATCCATCACCCACTGCTGGCAAAGTCTGAACGGAATAGAAAAGCAAATGCTGAACTTCCTGGAAAACCATGACGAACAGCGCATCGCTTCCGATTTCTTTGCAGGAGATCCACGTAAAGGAATCCCTGCTCTGATCGTTTCTGCTTGTATGAACACCAATCCTATGATGATTTATTTTGGTCAGGAGTTTGGAGAACTGGGAATGGACAGCGAAGGTTTCAGCGGAAGAGACGGACGGACTACGATATTCGATTACTGGAGCGTGGATACTATTCGTCGCTGGCGCAATGGCGGTAAGTTTGACGGCAAAATGCTGACCGAAGAGCATAAACGCCTGTACAGCATTTACCAAAGAGTACTTACGCTATGTAATGAAGAGACATCCATCGCCAAAGGAGTATTCTTCGACCTGATGTACGCCAATAAAAACGGATGGCGTTTCGACGAACATAAGCAATATACTTTTATGCGAAAGTATAAGAATGAATTGCTGTTCATCATCGTCAATTTCGATAGCCAACTGGTTGATGTAGCAATCAACGTACCTTCTCACGCGTTTGATTTCTTACAGATACCACAAATGGAAAAATATCAGGCTACAGACTTATTGACCGGTGCCAAAGAGGAAATCTGTTTATTGCCTTATAAAGCCACTGAGGTTTCCGTTGGAGCCTATAATGGGAAGATTCTGAAGATTACATTCTGATCTGCTCCGATTGAAGGCAAATGATAAATCAATAGTATCTTAACTCTCCTCCTTCCCGAAGGGAGGGGAATTGATGATACTATTGACTTTTTAGGCAGCCCCAATGGAGATACTACTGATTTATTCTCCCCAACTGAAAACAAAAATTCTCAAAGGCTGTTTAGTTAGATAAATAATTTCCTAAACCAGAACCTTATGAAGAAAATTAGTTTTTTGGCAGTCATATTATTATTGTCTGTATCTGCCTTCGCAATCTTACCTCCCGGCAATATACAGGCTGCCTTCAAAAAGATGTACCCCAAAGCCAACGGTATAGCATGGTCGCAGGATGATGGCTATTATTGCGCTAACTTTGTTATGAATGGATTCACTAAAAACGTCTGGTTCAATACGCAGGCTCAATGGCAAATGACACAGACGGACCTTGTCAGTCTCGACCGGGTGACACCTACCGTATACAATGCCTTTGTATCCGGTCCTTATGCCAGTTGGGTAGTAAATGATGTAACCATGGTGGAGTTTCCTAAATGGCAGGCAATCATCGTCATTAAGGTAGGACAAGATAATGTAGATATCAAATACCAGCTCTTTTATTCCCCGCAAGGAATGTTGCTAAAAACCCGCAATGTCAGTTATATGTACGACATTCTCGGTCCGGGAACATTCTTATAAAAAAAGCCCTTGCCAAACATTAAATGCTCGGCAAGGGCTTTCTTATTTTTTATTCCCTGAGTTATTTCTTCTTTCTCAAAACAACAGCTGTACGTGCAGGAATATAGAGTTTCAGCCACTCTTTCTTTTCCTTCTTATACAACGGATCGGCAATCGTGAAATGAACTACTGAATCATCTGCAAGACCATTTCCGCCAAATGCAACATTATCCGTATTCAAGATTACTTCATAAGCTCCCGGACTAACGAGGAAACCATAATCTACAAAAGACTGTTTCGGATTGAAGTTAAATACAAATATCAGATCCTTACGTCCATAAGCCAATACCTGATCACCATCATTATGCCAGATCTCCTGGACCGGAGTCGCCTGGAAATCTTTCACACTCTTGATCACTTTCAGCATCTCAGCATCAAAGTCCCCCATGTAGTGATAAGCCAGATTCTTGTTATCTACCAGATCCCACTGACGACGGGCATACTTACAAGACCATCCATTACCTTCACGCGGAAAATCGATCCATTCGGGATGCCCGAACTCATTACCCATAAAGTTCAGATAACCGCCATTGATCGTCGAAGATGTCAGCAAGCGGATCATCTTATGTAAAGCGATTCCGCGATTGACTACATAATTCTCATCGCCTTTCTGCATATGCCAATACATATCGGCATCAATCAGACGGAAAATAATAGTCTTGTCTCCTACCAATGCCTGATCATGACTTTCCGCATAAGAGATCGTCTTTTCATCCTGACGACGGTTGGTTACTTCCCAGAACATACTGGAAGGTTTCCAGTCCTCATCAATCTTTTCCTTGATAGTCTTGATCCAGTAATCAGGGATGTTCATAGCCATACGGTAATCAAATCCGTAACCGCCATCTTCTACTTTGGCGGCAAGTCCCGGCATACCGGAAACTTCTTCAGCAATAGAGATAGCCTTCGGATTGACCTGATGAATCAACTCATTCGCCAATGTCAGGTAGCAAATGGCATTGCCGTCCTGATGACCATTGAAGTAATCTCCATAATTACAGAATGCTTCTCCCAACCCGTGGCTATAATACAACATAGACGTCACACCGTCAAAACGGAATCCGTCAAACTTATATTCTTCCAGCCAGTATTTACAGTTGGACAATAAGAAATGGATCACTTCATTTTTACCATAATCAAAGCATAGTGAATCCCATGCCGGATGCTCACGACGAGGAGCCGGATAGAAATACTGGTTCGGATCACCGGCAAAGTTGCCCAAACCTTCCACTTCGTTTTTCACCGCATGAGAATGGACAATATCCATAATAACGGCAATCCCCATCTCATGAGCAGCATCAATCAGCGCTTTCAGTTCGTCAGGCGTACCAAAGCGGGAGGAAGCAGCAAAGAAACTGGATACATGATAGCCAAAACTACCATAATAAGGATGCTCCTGAATGGCCATAATCTGAATACAGTTATAGCCTTCCTGTGCTATGCGTGGAAGTGTTTTTTCGCGGAATTCATTGTATGTGCCTACTTTTTCCTCCTGTTGTGCCATTCCAATATGACATTCATAGATCAACAAAGGATTCGTAGTAGGCTTAAATGTCTTTTTCTTGAATTTATATGGCTTTTCCGGTGCCCAGACTTGTGCGCTGAATATCTTGGTCTGCTCGTCCTGCACCACACGTGTAGCCCATGCAGGAATGCGTTCACCTTGTCCGCCATCCCAATACACATTCAACTTATATAAGTCTCCGTGATGAATGGCATCTGCCGGAAGATTGATTTCCCAATTACCGTTTTTCAGTTTTTTCAGCTTATAAGCAGCTTTCTCTTCCCAGTTGTTGAATGTACCTACCATATAAATATGAGTAGCATTCGGTGCCCATTCGCGGAACGTCCATCCTTTGGGAGTACGGTGCAGACCAAAATAAAGATAGCCTGATGCAAAGTCCGAAAGAGTTTGTTTTCCTTTATTGGTCAACTCGGCTTCCTTGTTCAGTGCATACTGGTGACGACCGGTAATGGCATCTGCGAAAGGTTCCAGCCAGGGATCGTTTTTGATAATGTTGAGTGTCTCTTTCATATCAGAATTGAATTAGGTTTATGCTTTTACTTTTACGATCACTTTCTTCACTCCATCAGGAGTAATGCCGGGAGCATGTCCGTCTTGCGGGAAGAAGATGGCAAACATTCCCGGTTTCACAGCTACATATGTCTCTGCCAGTCCTTCGAAGAAAGTAATATCTTTTTCGACATTATAAGGAGCGTCGGCAGGCACACAATCTTTGGCAGCAGTATACCCCATCACTTCTGTTCCCGACAATGGGATCTGAATATCAATAAATTCATTATGCGTTTCCAATTTCGCCTCTTCCTTAGTCTTAGGCTTTGTCTGTGCGATATTCACTAGCAGATCTTTTCCTTTCAGTTCAGTCTTGCCTATTTCCATGGCTTGGAGGTCATGAGATTTCAAGAACTCAATAGCTTGTGCAAACAAAGGATTCAAAGACGCGTATTTTTCCAGATTTTCTAAAGTATCTACTACCATATGAGTTTAATTTTTAAGTTTATATTTTTAGGTATTATTTTATTCAAAATCATCAATTGTGTAATTGATGAAATCGGCAAATCTCTTGAACTGTCGGAATGCTTTCTCTATCTGCTCCATCATGTCTGCCCGAGTGAAAAAATCATCGGGAACAAGATAAGAACAGACAAACTGTCTGCACTTCAGATAATCAATATATTTAAAATCTTTCGGGAATCCCTTGGGAGCTGTTTTCATGAAGTCCTCTCCCACTACAGGAAAATATTTTTTGAATTCGGGGTCTTCTACAATGGAGATATACTCTTCCACATTGTCATAAATGGCTTGGCGGACAGCTTTCAGTACATTGGGAGGCAAACACAAGCTTCCTCCGGCAAGCATACTTCCGTCAGGCTGCAGATGCACATAGTATCCGCAATGATCGGACTTCTTGCCTTTGGCATTGATATAACCGCCAAAATGTATCTTATAGGGTGTCTTATCCGCAGAGAAGCGGGTATCCCGATAAATACGATAGGTACAATCTTTGGGCTGGATTCCCCGGATTGTTTCATCGAACAAAGAAATGCGGGCGATTACTGTTGCCAGAAAGTTATCAAACTCGGCACGGGCTACTTCATATTCTGACCGGTGCTCATTAAACCACTCACGATTATTATTCGCAGAAAGATCTTTTAAAAACTGAAAGATAACGGGTATGTTCATCTTCATCATTTTCTATTATTACCCTACAAACGTACAAATTTTATTTCATATAAACTACAAAACGCAACAAAAGGACATAAAAAAAGCATCGGCCTGGTAAAACCGATGCTCTAACACATTTATCAAAAAAACAGACTCTTCTGCTTCTGATGTACTCTAAGCTTTCACAAGTGAAGTACAATCTCTTTTAATTAATCTTTATCTAATACTATGAAAAACACATAAATATAACAGATTAAAAAGAGGCTTTGTTCAACGGTTCTGTATATATTTCCGTTAATTTTAGTTATAGAATAAAATATTTTTCATTGACAGGTATGATGAGCCGTTTCCAGTCTATCATCGCATTGAACAACATGATATGGGAGTAATCGCCCAATTGCGCCTGCCGGATATCTTTCTCCACTATGAACCGATTATCCAACAGTTCCGCACGCTTCGTCCCCTGAAGCAAGGGATGAGCCGGAGTATACCATGTATGTCCGTCATACAGCGCTATGTTGGCAATGGAGGTATCAGTCAGATATCCGTCTTTCACTATCAGAATATCGTCTGCCTTCCCTCTCCGGGCAAACAGATCATTCAATTCTTCCCGATTGGTACTCTTGTAACTATAATCAATAGTGTCCGAAGCAACCGGACGCAAGGAAGAAACCATTCTCATTTGATAAGGAGTGTATCCGACCTCTTCGATTTCCTTATCGTACACAATCCGGCACTTCCAGATACCGGACAGAGACGGAGGAGATATAAAGCCGGACAAATCAATGGGAGCCGCTTCTTTCCAAAAGGCGGCACGAGTCCGGTTCATGCGCGCTGTGTGATACGACAGATTATAAACCTGTCCGTCTTCTATGCGAATCGTTTCAATAAATTGGCACATATACTTTTTGTTTCATTTCATGATATTCACTTTCCACTTCACTACGGCAGGTTATTCCGCCTCCGCTCTTAAAATACATTCTGTCGCCTTCCTGCTCCACAAAACGTATCATAACGGCACTATCAAGGCTACTTCCGTCGAAATACCCCATCACACCCGTATAGAATCCTCTCTCATACGTCTCGGCTTCACTGATAATCTGCATCGTCTTTTTCTTGGGAGCACCGGTGATAGAACCGGCAGGCAAGAGTTTGAAAAGAATGTGTCCCAGATTTTCCCGATAATTATCCGGCAAGGTTCCCTGTATTTCAGAACTCGTCTGAAGAATAGTTCCGCGATTCGTCTGCAACTTATCAATATACCTGTATCGGGACACAGATACCCGATCGGCCACTATGCTTAAATCATTGCGGATCAAATCTACGATAGTAGCATGTTCGGCAGCCTCTTTCGGATCATCCATCAGCTGCCGGACAGCCGAAGGCAATGATGCATCAAGAGTACCTTTCATCGGATAAGAACTGATTTTTCCCTGTTGGATTCTGACAAATATCTCGGGAGAGAAAACTGTGAACTGATCCCTGACCCACAATTTATACATTGCTTTTGAACGGAAGAAAATATCTTTCAGACTAAGGTTCGTCTCTATCGGCGTGCGGCATGTCAGATTGGTCAGAAAGCTGTTTCCGGCAAATATATTCCGTTGAACGATATCAAATGACCGACGGTAACTATCGAAAGATTCGGGATAAGAATTCCAGTGGACAGGTTCTTCAAAACAAGAAAGCACATCCTTCGATGAAGATTGGTTGGTAAACCCATTCAGGTTATATACTACTTCAGAAGGGTCAACAGAGGCAACTTCTTCAATATAAGATGCATCCTGCAAATAATTAATAATAAAAATAAAAGGCCGACAGGATTGCCCTAAATGGTTTATTTTCCGAATCGTTTCTTCTCTTGTATATAATTGCATAAAGTCTTTCTTTTTGGGAAAGCAAAAGTACGCAAAAAGTAGATCATTCAAAAAAAGAAGCAATAAAAAAGGGTTGCCAAAATGTTCCCCGGCAACCCTTTCTATCTGGAATTGGTAGTTTACTTCATAGCTGCCTGCACTTGAGAAAGCATAGTTTTAGACTTTGTATCTTCCGGAGAAACTTTGGTAGCTTCTTCCAAGTAACCTATAGCTTCTTTAAATCTGCCATCTGCCTTTTCCTTTTCTGCAGCATATTTGTCTGCATCAGAGTTTGCCAGAGGAGCAGCCTTTTTCAGGATATTCGCACCGTCGTTATAGCATAAAACGCCCAGGCTATACAAAGCATTGGTTTTATATGTTTTATGATCCAAAGGAATCACTTTCTTAAAGCATTCTTCTGCTTCTTCCACTTTTCCGGCTTTCTGCGCAGCGATACCTGCTTTCAGGTAGTGGAGACCATAGTTCTTAATCATTGTTTTATTGTCCGGGTCTACTTTCAGACCTTCTTCCAAGGTAGCAACATACTCGTCAGTCTTCTTCATAGCATCCAGTGCCAGCGCTTTACGGGCATAAGCATTACCTATATTGAATTTCTTTTGAATAGCAATATCAAAGAAAGTCACAGCTTCTGCATACTTTTTCACTTCATCTGCAGCCATACCACAGTAATAAGCGATTGCAGAATCCTGGTTATTCGTTTGTTTCAGATACTCACTGAATTTAGCATAAGCTACGGGATAGTTCTTGGCATTAAAAGCGTCGCTTCCTTCTTTTTTCAATTGGCTAGGGTCAGTTTGAGCGAAAATGTTAGTCACAGTAAGGCAAAATGCAAATAAAAAAATCAATTTCTTCATAACTTTATTGTGTTTTTTAGTTGTTAATCGTCCAAAAGTATAAGTAATAACAGAGAATCGCAACATCATTTTACCTTTTTTGAGCTTTTTGAAACCTATATAACGTTCGTTATTCTTCGTAAAAATAGATTTGCGAGTGTCCGGCAGGGAGGAAAAAAGACACTCCTTCCGCCTCAATAATTCAGCGAAAGGAGTGATATTCAAATAGTTTAGTTATTGGTCAGATAGCGTTTTTATTAGCATATTCGGAAAACTCACAGCCAAAAGTATCCACCAGATAATTATCCAGATCATCTGCCTTGAAAGCCAGATGGGTCAGATTCGTCTTGACATTTTCCGAATAATCGGAGAATATATCAGATATATGCACACGATAAGAAAGATAAATCTGATTTCCATCCAGTCCGAAACGATAAGGAGCAATCTCTGTCTGAAGTAAATAGGTCAGCACAGGTTCCAGATTCTTTTTTGGCAGAATATTCAGCGGAGAGGTGGCAAACAGATAAGAACGGTCGTACACAAACATACGTATCTCCGAACTTCCCTTATAGAATTTCCAGCCTTCGTATCCCACACGTGCCAATACCGGATTGATTCCCATCGCTTCAATGGCTTCTTCGCAGAATACAGCCAGATCGGTCAGTCCTCTCTCTTTAAAGATTTCTTCCGGCAACTTGTCACCGCAACAAGGGCAATATTCATCTTCTTCGGAAATGAATTCATCGCAACTATTACACTGCACATTGAAAACAGAGCGATCCAGACTTTCTATATTCTCCAGCACCTTTTTCAGTGTATCCACAGGGATACCAAATCCCATATTATCCGCATCGGTGATCTTACTGGCGGTAATGGCGATCAATTCACCACGTTCATTGAACATGGGACCTCCGCTATTTCCCGGATTGACCGCAGCATCTGTCTGAATATAATAACTGTTGTTAATCAGCTGTCTGGGAGAAGAAACCGTACCTTCAGTCACGGTGAACGGCATACCAAACGGATAGCCGGCCACGTTTATCTTCTGTCCGATCGCGACTTCTTTCAACTCCGATAACCGGATATCCGGAAGAGCAGAAAAATCCCCTTCCACCGACAGCAAAGCAATATCCAATACGGAATTTACCATAACGACCCTGGCCAGAAACGAATTCTTATCATTATCCTGGATCGCTACCTGACGGAATCCCTCTACTACATGATAATTGGTAACAAACAGATCATATTGTTTCAGATAAAAACAACTGCCGCAGCCACCGGCATGATTCACTTTATAAATGGCATTGTATATATTCTGTTCCATAGTCTTGTTCTTTATTTGTTAGTGTCCTCTTCCGTATTGTTATTGTTGCCATACATACCGGCCATCATCTTTTGCATATTCTCCATAGCAAGTTGCTGCATCTTCTGTATTTGCTCCATATCAATATTCTGCATCGCCTGCTGCATCATTTCCTGTTGCATCTGTTGAAGCTGTGACATATCGAAGCCCATTGTTTCTCCGTCTTCGTCACCACCTTCTTCGTCATCATCTACATCCAGTTCTCCTTCCATGATATTATCCATCGCTTCATATAATATCGGAGCAGCTTCTTCCCATGACATGGCAGAGGTAGCCTTCATTGCTTTCACAACTACCGCATTCACATCATTCTGCACATTATTATAATAGTACAATTCATAGAATTTATTAATAATAAGCAGGCAGCAAACGATGAAGTCACCTGATTCCAATGCCGAGCCGGCTTTCTCGTATGCATCTTCAAAGTTATCCTGAATGTTTTTCAGTACGGAACGGCGTCTGTCCGAAATGAAAGTTTCAACAAAGTAAAGATCGGCAGCCAGTTGCTCCTTCGTCATTTCCTGAAGGCGTGTGACAACAGATTTGGTACGGGATACGATCTCCGGCAACGGCATATCCTCCCGCCCATGATCTGTAATCGCTTTATCAAGATCATTCAGCAGTTGCCCTTGCGGACAGACAAAATAGCATATTTTAAGAAGCGTACTGGATAATATATTCCAGGCATAACCATATTTTCGTTCTGTCTCGAAGTATTTTACAGCGTCCATACATTCCTTACAGCTCTGCTGGAGGGCTTCGTATACCTTATCCACCGTTTCATTGTCGTATGGAGTAATTTTGGGCTCATAAATGCGCTCGGCCTTGAACTTAGTCACAAATTCGTCATCATACTTATCTCCTATCCGGCAGATTTCCTCAAGCACATAGTATATCTTGTAAGGATTGCATAAAGCCACCGGACAATGAAAGTCAAAGAACAACTTATCATTCTGCAAAGAGATACATGCTAACGTCAGTTCTGTCAGATTCAAAGCTGCCACCTGGCGCAGCAAAGGAATCCTCCCCTTTTCCGGCAACAACAGAAATGGAGCTGTAATATTCAGCTGGTCACCCTCCAGCCTCAGATAGACCATAATGGAACCATGAGGTACGGCAAACTCTGTCCCTTCTGCATTACCAAATTTGCTGCGTAACTCCGGATCAATATAATCCAGCAACAGATAAAAAGACTGTAAGTGCTCTCCCTTTTCAAAAGCATCTGTACTCTTCTCAAAAGCTTCTACATCCACCTTGCTCTGTGTAGAAGCAATGATCGGACTATGAAAACTCAGTGTTTGTTTCATAATTCTAATGTTTGGTTTAACAAATTATTTCATTCTCATTCTTAATCATTTAAAAGTCCCGAAGCACAGCCTCCAATGTTGTTTCCTGCGCTATCCCCATCTTTTCGGTACGAATTCGTTTCAGTCTTTTCTTCACCGAATCTTTCTCCAGATGCATGATCTTAGCAATATCAGTCTGCGAAAACTGCATTTTCACCATACAGCAATACCGCAAATCCTCCTCATTCAGTGCAGGATACTGATTCTTCAGACGTTCTGTAAAATTCAGGAAGATACTGTTGGCATTCTTGAATATTACTTTCCAGTCCTCATCCTTGAGCATTATATTCTGCTGGGTTTTCGGATTTTCAATCACAGGAATACAAGTTTCATTCAGGCGCTTAAAAAACTCAACCTTTAGTAAAGCCTCTTTCTCCCGAATCTGCGCTTCCCTTTCCTTAGCTTCCGACAAGTCTTTTTCTGCCTGTAGTTTTTCTATTTCACGGTACTTCAACAACTCCTGCTGATGGGCAATCTGTCCTTTCTGACGCAATACTTCCTGTTGTTTCCTTTTATATAAAAAGAAGTAGATGCATACCCCTAACAAAATCGCCAGGCAACAAACAATAGTCACAACGTACAGTTGCAGCTTCCTTTCCACCGCCTGTTGCCAAAGACGGGTATTGGCTTTTTTCAATTCATCATTGTGATAATTCCGGTGCAAAGTCAGTAAACCTTCCTTATCTCTCTCCTCTATGAGCCTATCCCGCAAGTCAGCATGTCGGTTCATATAATAATATGCCGAATCCATCTGCCCGGTAGCAGCATAAATTTCAGCCTTAGCCAAAGACTTTCGAGTTGTATATTGTATATCTGTTGTATCTTCCACCGCTTTATTAATGTAGTAGAAAGCAGAATCATACTGATGCAGTTCAGTCAGTGTGTTTGCCTTATTTATATAATGATCATAGATATATTCATTTTCCTCTCCGAAAAGTTCAAATAGAATAGCCAAATCTTTATCGCGATACATCAACGCCTGTTTATAGTCCTTCATCGCCATGCAAAGATGGGCATGCTGTGAATAAATATGTGATAATGCCCGGACCAAGTTCTCTTTCTCAGCCAGTTGTATCGCTTGCACAGAATATTTATAGGCGCTATCCAGTTGATTTGTCTGCATAAATCCGTGAGTGATATACGGCAACAGTGCACAGATATACAAAGGGTTGCCTGTCCGTTCGGCATAAGGTAACGCTGCCTTCCCCAACCGTAGTTCCTCATCAGGAATCAGTCGCAAGTTGAAAAGACGACTCATTTTATACCTGACCATGAACTGAAGTTCATCGTTATCACTCTCTCCCAACCAATCGATTGTCTTTAGGAAATTATGCAGGGAAGCTTCCGAATCTTCATTATCCATTGCTACCAGACCGGCATTATAATAAGCCAGTGCCGCATGAACAGAGTCCGTGGTTCCTTTATAATAATCAATTGCAACAGATATAAGTGAATCACTTTTATGCTCCTCATCAGATGACTGATTGATCACCTGAGTCATTAGCAATGCATACAAAGCCCTATTTGAATCCGACAGCTTCTCCGGATACTGAATTTGGCGAAGTAAAGAAAGAGCGCTGTCCGGTTTCAGCTTGATCAATTGTTCGATAGATAACAATCGGTCGGCTGTATGATGACAAGCAGTCAATAAGAATCCTAACAATATAAAAAGTACAGTTTGTCGTAAATGCTTCATGAACAAAAGGTTTATGTTTCCCAACTAAAGAGACGAATCTCTGAATGCAAATGTAGGAATAATAATGGGAGTTGCTTTATAAAATAGGGGGTATAAATATATTCTTAATTAAATCAAATATTTGCCTGTTTATCAAATCAATATAGTATACAGCAAAGGGGGACATAGGGGGACATTTACTGTTTTATAGGGGATAATCGCAATATGAAACCACTCAGAATTCAATAAAATTGATGTACCCCAAACAAAAGAAAAACGTTGACTATTATTAAATAATCAACGTTTACATCAGTGATTCCGAAGCGATTCGAACGCTTGACCCACGCCTTAGAAGGGCGTTGCTCTATCCAGCTGAGCTACGGAACCATCCTTATTTGCGGATGCAAAGGTAGTGCTTTTTGCGAGAACTCAAAAACTTTTCGACACTTTTTTATTCATATTTTTCTTTATAGCTAGAAATCAGCAATTTATAAAAGTACTATTCAGAACCCTGTTCTAGGGTTGAATTATTTTTTCTTATCCCGATATCCCATATATCATATATCTTATTTATCTTTGTGCCTGTCAAATATAAAATCAAAAACTATGTTGAGTCGTATTATCGTATTGGTCATAGCCGGAGTTGCTGTCGTTTATATCGTCCGCTTTATAGATAACTTCTTGTCCCAGCACAGAAGAAAATATTAAATAAGATATATATCCAATCAGGAGAAGTTCATTTAAAACTTCTCCTTCCGTTCAAATTCACCTTCTTCGGTGTAATACTTCCATGTGCCTTTAGGCTGATTATTTGAATATTTCCCACGAAGCTTGAGCTTTCCATTTTCGTGATATTCACGGTAACGTCCGTGACGTTTTCCCTCTTTCACTTCCGCTTCGCTTTTCAATGCTCCTTCCGGATAGAACTCACGCAGAACATTTCCTTCAAACTTCTCAATATAGAAACGCTTTAACTCACTCATCTGCTCCTTTTCGGTCACAGCTTCTTCATCCATATCCTGATCTTCCTCATCGCTGACAACGGCCACCACCTCTTCCGGCTCGTACGGACGGTAATCCATCACATACTGCAGAGAAGCTTGGTTGTTATCTCCGATTACCTGCATCGTCCAGTAAGGAAATGAATACAAGATATCTTTATTCGATTGTATTTCATTCCATGTAGCGGGATTCATCATAGGTTTCAATTGTGAGTAGAACTTGTGCATATCTGTATACAAGAAGATTGTGGAACTTGATTTCATATACGAATAAGCATCCTTAAATCCTGCATTATTCTTCAGTAAATTCTTCTGTTCGTAATCTTCTACAAAGGAAAGCAAGGAAGCCGGTTTATTGCTGAAAACGACATAATCATCCACATAAGTATAATATGGCTTCTCAAATTTATCAAACAGCTTTCCGAAGAACAGACGGAAGAAACCTTTCATTTCAACATAATTGATTTCAAAGTCCTTATAATTAACAGACTTTATCTTAACCGGAGACCGGCGTTTGATCTTCTTTTCAATAAACTCCATATTCTTACGGGCGTCTTTGATGCTTTTTGCCCGAATAGCCAGAATCACTTCAGGATCATGTCCTAATAAGCCCGGTTCGGATTGCGTTATGGCAAACTCTCCGGACATCCAGCTCAGGAAGTTCTCTTCCAGAGAAATACCAAACAGGCTTTCTATCTTTTTCCGCGAACTCTGATAAGAGTCATACAACAGTTTATCATGAACAGACAGAGCGTTCTCTAGTTCCTTCACGAAAGTTACCGGACTATCGAAGCCGATATTTGTATAAAGAGCCGTTCGCCCGGACAAAATCTCGTGAGCTTTCATTTTATGCTTTCCCGAATTCAGCAAGGCAGTGATATAAGGATCCACCGAATCTTTCTTCAACGTATAACCTTTCACTTCCATCCGGTCCTTATCCATATTCAGGTAAAGGCCCGCAAAATTCATAGAATTACTGAACAGATCGACATATTCATTTCTCGCTCCCAGATAAATGGACATAAACTGAGGAATACGGGCATAGTTGATAAATACCCTGACAAGCCCTTTACCGGAAACTAATTTTTCCGTTTCAATAAAAGACTGGTCAAGTCCGATCTTAGGCTTATTACGGGAGTTGATGGCAGATTCAACAAGGCCGGAAGTATAAGAGCCTACCAGGTGATTATCCACAAAAGCAGTATAAAAGACATCACGGGTATCCGGATCACGCATTTCAAGAATGTTAATTCCATTATGCATTCGATTAGTGACGGTAAAGCCGGACATTGCCAGCACTGTTTCGACCTGATCCTTCAATAAATCCATTTTAGAAGCTTTCTGCATATCTACTATAAGCAGAAAATCCCAATCGGTAGCGCGGGTCTTATGAAGTGAGATAAGCAGATCCCGCTGACCGACCAGTGATAACAGTACTTTATTGCTTTTGACAACCGAGTCAAGCTTTTCCACGCTCTTCGCAACTTCTTCAAATGATTTCGCTTTTCTCAGACATTGCCAGGTTTCGCTTCCACTAAACTTTTCCCAGTCTTCTATCGGAGCAGATGACTGAATGATAAACGCTGCATCCTCTGGCACCAGATAGATCTGCTGAATATTACGGTCGGGCGAAATAAACAGATAAACGATGGAGTATACCATGTATACAGCCAAAGCTAGTCCTGCCGTAATCAAAGTTCTTTTTACAATTTTTCGTGTATTATTTTTCTTCTCATTTTTCCCGGGTTCGACATATTGCCCTTGTTCCCCATTGTTTAATTCATCCATTATTTATTTGTTATTGAGTTGATTGGGCAAAATTACTAAAAAAAAGATGGAAGATGAAATTCATAGGTCGGTTTATACTTTAAATCTTCTCATCCACCTATATCCGCCACAGATCACAACTACTCCATCTTCTTAGGGAATGAAAGGATAAGATAAAATCGTGCGCAGATGAATTGGAATAAAGTTTTTTAAACAAAGACATCTGCTTAAAACAAAAAAGGGACAAGAAAAAAAAGTAGAAAACTAAAATAACCAACTTGCATACTATTAGTGTATATTCATCACCTTTTAATACATATAAGTACATTATTATATCACATATTTATATTTTTATTTTAAAACACAAATTCATCATTCTATCTTACATCTATAAATTCCAAAATTTCATTTACAATATACTTTGTGTTAACCTAAGGCAATTATACAACTTTCAGTTAATTAATAAACAAAATAAATAATTTTACAACAATCTACCAAATAAAGCAAACAAAATGATTGTTTTCATGTTATTACAAGTTACATTTACTTCGTAAATACAATTTCCTGCTTTATCAGAAGGGAACAAATGTATTTTATTTGATATTAATTCATGATTGAGCACAAACAAACAGCTATTGAGACATCATGGTCCGATAGCATACATAATATAAGATCGCCTCCTCCCCTGATTATTCACCTGAGGCTAGTTTATTATGCCTAATACAAATAAATGAAAATAATTATTGTTACTTGGGGGACTTTGCTTTTTTATTGATAGTTCAAGACATTTAGAAATTGAATTTTCAATAAACATAACTCATGATCAATATTGACCTCCCAAAAAACAAACAAATTTGAGATCATATTATTTGAGTTTATAGATGTGCACAATTATGAAATCATAGTTGGCATATAATCTACTATGTCTTTTGAATTAGAAAGAAAAAGCAAACTCTTTAGGAGTGACGTCATTTAAAATATAACAACATGATGTATTTAAAGACAATATCTATTGCTGCATCTTTCTTAATAGCAACAATATTTGAGAATCAATCATACTTAGTTTTATTGTTGATTGTAATAAGTTTCTATCTCTACTGGCATTTATTTCATTATCTTTCCATACAAAAAGAAAGAAATTTCCTCAAAGAAGAGAACCAGTATTTTATAGATTCTTTCCAAAGTATTCGAAATCCAATTACCTTAGTCCATGTTCCTTTACGAACGATCTGTAGTGACACCTGTCCCGAGAATATGAAGAATGATTTATTACTAGCTATTCGGAATATAGAATGCTTAAATGAGAATCTGGACAGATTGTCCGGATTGAAATATTTGCATAATCATCCCGAAGCCATGGACATTACCGAACATGAATTAGGAAGCTATGTAAGAAGCAGAATTCAATCCCTACAAGGCTATGCAACGAATAAACACATAAAACTAATCATCAATACAAACTTCACCTATGCCAGTGTATGGTTTGACAAAAGCAAAGTCTCACCAATTATCGATAAATTCATAACTAATGCAATCGACTGTTCCAAACCAAAAACAAACATTACATTACTGATTTCTATCAGTCAGGAACATTGGGAAATAAGTGTACCCGATTCAGGAGATGGTAAACTGACAAAGCTTTATAATCAAAATAAACATCGGTTGATGAGACAGACAACAGAATTTGAATGCGATTTTGCAAAAAGCATATTATATAAGAAACTAACGAATTTGTGTAATGGAAAAATCATAGTAAACAGTACATATCATACTGTCACATTAAAGTTTCCAGTAAAATGCTCTTGTAAAAACCAATTAAATCATTCGGCATTGAGTATCACCAATCATACTGAGATTGAAAAGATAGATCGTTTGCTTTCAAAGGCTCCCTGTAAAAGAAGTTCTCACAAGCCGACAGTCGTACTTGCCGACAGTAATGATGATTTCCGATCCTATCTGACAAGTTGTTTAACGGAAGAGTTTACTATTAAAAGTTTTAGAGATGGCATCGAAGCGATGGCTTACATAAAAAATGAATATCCTGATTTAGTGATTTGTGATACAGAACTTCAAAACATGGATGGTGTCGAACTCTCATCAAGATTGAAAACATCTTGCGAAACATCAATCATACCTATCATACTTTATAGTTCGCATATAGATATTAACCAGCACAATAGAAGAAAGACTTCTTTAGCCGATACATTCTTGCAACAGCCCTTTAGTGTAACAGATTTAAAGCTTGAAATGTCAATCCTTATCAAAAACACTCGTTTTCTTCGAAAATCATTCTTACAACGATTATTTGGAGAAGAGTTTTTGGAGACAAAAGCGTCAGAAATATTGCAGGATGGTAAACACCCTTTGATAAGTAAAGTTACTAAAATCATTCTGGAAAATCTGAATAATGAAAAACTAACCATAGACTCCATTGCCAAAGAGCTTGGAATTAGCCGGACAAGTCTTTACAACAAGTGGACGCAATTAACAGGCGAAGCACTTAACAAATTCATTCTCAAAATCCGAATGGAAAAAGCGCATGAAATGTTAAAGAGTGGAAAATATCGCGTAAACGAAGTCCCAGAGAAAATCGGAATGAAAGATATGGATAACTTCCGCGAAAAATATAAGAAGTATTTCGGAAAGACACCAGTTGATACTATTAAAAACGTTTGAAGTATTTATATTGAAAAGCAGTTTTAAATAAAACAACCTGAGACCGATAGAAGAATTGTTGACGCAATCAACCAAACTTCTTTTTATCGGGCTCAGGTACCTTTCCGACACGCTATTCCTGAACGAATTTGCCTATATAGAAATTCTCATCTTCATTGACCGGTGTGTAATAAGGAACCCAAAAATTAAGGAAACCATAACGAACCTCTTCATTAGGGAAAGCCAAACGATAAAGTTGAAATTCTTTGTCATAGTCCTTGATAATCAGCTAACCTCTCTGATAAATCAATGGAAGCGGATTGTTGGCATCCACCCGATATTCTATAAATAAAATTACCCAAAGCCTGCAACAGAGGTTTATCGTATTCATCCACCAATACCACTACTCCGCAACCAGACTGCTCATTGGCACAACGAATAATATAGCTGAATCGTTCCTCCGGACTACGATCTTTTTTCTCATCTCCATATATAACTTTCGATTTTAATATAGTTCATCAATCAATGCTTATTGCATATCTCTTCATCCACCTATATCCGCCGCATTAACCATAGAAAAGGAAATCGAAGTGGAAATGAGAGCGGAACTCTATGAATTTCTGCTGGAGAATAAATTCAAAAACGGAATCATGTTCAAACGCTCAATAGAGCTTTTTGTGGAACATTATAATATGGAAGGTACAGTGAAGGAAGATAGCCTGATGAGGGCTTTTAAGAGGTGGAGGAAGGCGATGAAAGATAATAGAAAATACTAATACATCTAAAAAAGGGGGCTGTCCGATTTTGGACAGCCCCACACAAAAATAAGTCTTATATTTAGGCTGCACTAATAAAGCTACCTAAATCTTTATATATTTCCTCTATTTTAACAAACGACTATCAGGGAACTATCTGTCCGATTCATCATCTCTCCAATGTTCAGGTTTGTTCAACTCATCCGAACACCTGATCTTTCCTTTATCCACATCAAATCCCTTCGGACTGATTGCCTGAACCATCCAATAATCCGAGAACTGTTCCAGTATCGGGTAAGGAGCAGGATAACCCAGCCTGGCTGCATCCGGTATAAAACCATATTCTGGATAATATTCTTTATGCCCCAATACAAACACAAGGCACGAACCTTTTTCCTGTAACCTCTCTATGCCTGCCCGTATCAGCATTCCGCCTATACCCTGCCGTTGATATTCCGGCTTGACAGCTAAAGGTGCAAGAATGTGCATCATCTGTAGTGCTCCCTGACCATCAAAATAGGCTCTGGTGAAGAGAATGTGTCCGACAGCCTCACCTTTGTAGAAAGCGAGCAACGAAACCATTGGTTCTGCGGTTTTGTCAGCCAGCAGGTCGGCTACCAACTGTGCTTCTTTGTCATAGCCAAACGCTTGTTTTTCAACAGTCATTATGCTGTCGAAATCATCTGTATTGGTCTCTCTAATTTGTATATTAATTGAATTTATCATTTCATTGTTTTTTTGAGCATGTATATCTTGCAGATAGTTATTATCCGCCTTATAGACATGCGATTATACTTATTATATAGAATATGAAAATAACTCTGACAAGAATATGCCAGAGTATGAATTAAGGGATAACCTTGACAGACTGCCAAAGGTTATTTACTTCACGGACTCCTTCTTAGCTTTACACATAGACCGCAAAGGTAATGCTTTCTATTGCATTATGCTATAGTTTGCAGCGAAAACTATCCATCAATTTTACTTTTTTATTGATAGAAACTACTTTTATTTCATTCTCTCCCGGCTGCAACTCCACATTTTTCCATTCCAAAATAGCATACTGATCCGGCATTGCCTTACCATAGCTTTTTCCATTGACAAACAGTTCCGCCCCGGGCTGATTAGTGAATGCAGTAATCGTTTGCAGACGTCGGGAACGTACGGTGTTACGTTTTCCGGCCAGATAAAGCACAGGTTCTTCCTTGTTCCAGTTAGCCTTATAAAAGTAGAACGCGTCTTTACGTACTTTCCGGTCAAAGGTAACCAGCCCCTTATCATTAATTCCCGGACGATCACCTTCCGTACGGTGAGCCGCACCGAAATCAAACATATTCCATACAAAGCTACCCCATATATAAGGACGGGCAGAAATCGCTTTCCAGTTCTCTATATGATAATAGGTCTGCCAGTTCTCCGGATGCCACCAACTGTTTGGCACGGATTTTACCAACGAATCCTGCTGATGATAAATGCTGGCACCGGCACCATACTCACTAATGGCAATACGAATTTCCGGATGATCTCTATGCATACCGTCCAGCCAGCGTCCTAAATCGGCCGGGGTGCCTCCATACCATCCGTCGTACCGATTCCATGCAATGGCATCCGTTATGAAATTCAAGTCACCCATTTGATTACTTGCCGAAGTGGTAGGGCGGGTAGTATCTTCCTGATGCGCCAGCTCATTTAATTCCTTGATATATTCCACCGGATTATCACCGAATTCAAGCAGTTCATTGAACAGCCCCCATACACAGATGGAAGGATGATTAAAATGTTGGCGGATCAGCTCCTTCAGCTGTTCTTTCCCATTAGCACGGAAAGAAGGCAGATTAACAAATCCTTTATCATCATATCCTCCGGGACCGATAAAAGGTATTTCTGCCCAGACAATAATCCCATTCTTATCCATCAGATCATAGAAATAGGTAGCTTGCGGATAATGTGCCAGCCGAACCGCATTCACTCCCATTTCCAGCATCAGGGCTGCATCTTCTTCATGATGCTGAGGACGTAAAGCATTACCCACCTCACTCCTGTCCTGATGCCGGCAAACACCGTGAAGAGGCAGATGCTTACCATTCAAAAAGAATCCCTTATCCGGATCAATCCGATAATAACGAAATCCTAAAGGCTGCGTCACACAATCTACCAGCTGCCCTCCTCTCGACAGAGAAACCTCCGCCTGATAAAGAAACGGGTCCTGACGGCCATTCCACAGATGAGGATTATTTATCTCAAATGTAAGTTCCTGCTGCAAAGCTGCATTCCCGGCAAGAGTAAGTGTCTGTTTCTGTTGCGCCACCACTTTCTGACCATCCAGCAAACGGATACCCAGTTCTACTTCCTGACCGGCATTATTGCCATTTGCCAAATCAACGACCGCCCTTATTTTCGCATATTGATGACTGACACTATCCTGTATCAGACGAACTCCCGGAGAAGCATAATTCAAAGGAGAAATACATGCCTCATCAGTGATCAGCAGATGCACATCCCTGTAAATACCGCCATAAAAATTAAAGTCACCCACCAAAGGCATCACGTCCAGTTGTTCTCCATTATTCACCCGCACTAATATAGAGTTCTCTTTTCCATAATTCACCTCTCCGGTTATTTCAAAGACAAAAGCTCCGTATCCTCCACGATGTTCACCGATATGACGGCGATTGATAAATACATCTGCTATACTGTTCGCCCCTTCGAAACGAAGGAAAAGACGCTTGCCTTGCCATTCGGGACGAATGAACAGTTTCTTTTCATAATTACCGATTCCCCGTTTATAGTCGATCTTTCCGGACAAAGCATCCTGTGTATTCCAGGTATGGGGCAGATCTACTCTTATTTCCGACCCTTTCTGCACCTGATGCGAGAATCGGAACTTCCAGTTGTCGTTTAATAAAATATCCTGCCGCTGAGCAAATAGCGGCATACTGCAAAACAGAAATAAAGCAACTGCCATCAAACGGCAGCATGACATAATTGGTGTTCTCATATTATTTTTTTAATGATGATTTCTTCACTTTGATAAAAGAAGAGAGTGATTCAACTTTACTCTTATATTTTTTCTCATTGACTCTATTTTTGTTTTCTTCTTTATCTATCCGATGATCGAACAGCATACTTGCTTTCTTCACGTCACCTTTCATCCATTCGGCATAACTAAAACGTTGATCAACCGCATTGTCTCCCCCTTCCCACTGAATATAGACTTCATCCTTCGTCTTAGCCTTCAGATTGCTGAAAACTTTTGCAAAGCTCTGTCCATCCAACTGTTCTGCTGGTTGTGGTATCTGGCATAACTCGCACAAAGTAGGATACAAATCTACAAACTCAACCATCGACCGGGTCTTTCCTTTTTTCATTCCGGGCACACGGATAATCAACGGCACATGAGTAGAACGGTCCATCAGATTATGTTTACCCACAAAATCATGTTCGCCCAGATTCCAGCCATGATCTCCTAGCAGTACCACAATCGTATTCTCCGCCAGACCTAACTCATCCAGAGCATCCAGCACTTTTCCGATTTGTGCATCCACGTAGCTCAGGCAAGCATAATATCCATGCTTCACTTCCCGCTGAAAATCGGCATCCCCCGTATCAGTCACCCGTGCATAAGCATATATCTCACTCGAATTACGGACTTGTTCCGGCAAGCCTTCCGGTCTGAAACGGTTGGAAGCCAAAGGTATCTCTTCCCGCTTATACAAATCCCAATATTTCTTCGGAGCATTAAACGGCAAATGAGGTTTCCAAAATCCGCAAGCCAGGAAAAACGGCTTGTTCATTTCTTTCATACGCCGCAGGTCACGAATGGCACGTTCCGCCAATTTTCCGTCATCGTATGCCGTATCCGGAACATCCGCTGACTCGCAAAACGGTCCGCGCATAGTCTTGGGATTGATCGTCTTGCCCGATTCTGAGTTCATCCAAAGTTCCCATTTATTATATTCCGCCCAATAGACATCGTATCCATCCGGATGATTCCGGTAGGGAGGTTCGCTCCACGATGCGGCATGATCGCTCATGTGGTGAAAAACTTTGCCATCCGAAACTGTATGATAACCATTCTTTGTGAACCATCCGGAAAGAGGTATAGCCTCCGGACAATCCTTGCTGGCATAAGCCGAGAAATTCACAAAACGATCGGGATAGTGAGGATATACGCCTGTCAGAAGGCTGGCACGGGAAGCGCCACTCACCGGAACATTGCAATAAGCGTTCTGAAACAAGACTCCGCTCGATGCCAGACGATCCATATTCGGAGTCTTGACCGCCTCCACTCCGTAACAACCCAGTTCGGGACGCATATCGTCAGCCATCAGAAAAAGAACATTCATTCTGGAAACATCGGAGACATTGTGCTGCGCCTGCACAGCAGAGGCCATACAGCAAGCTGTCCCGCAAAGAAGGGTATATTTTACCGAAATAGCGTTCTTCATTTTATAGTTTAAATTTTCAAGACCTGCAATATACAAAATATTACAGGTCTTGCCTCTGTTTTTACTCAAAAAATTATTTAGTCCATACCGGATTCTGTTCCAGATTCGTATTCAGTGCCAGTTGCTTCAGAGGCAGCGGATACAGGTAATAATGTTCCTGCCATCCGAGCGGAGCGTCAAAGAAGTAAACATACCCTTCGTCATTACTCGGTCCGCCGGTTACTTTCAGATTTTTAGCCGAAGCTCCCGTCACATATACTCCCAACGGGCGTTTATTGACATAGTCTCCTTTTTTCCATCTGCGAAGGTCATCCAGACGGAATCCTTCCCCCATCAGTTCCACACGTCTCTCCCTGCGTACCTCCCACAGAAGAGCAGGAACGGAAGGATCACGGGTCGTATCAAAATCATCTGTAATGTCTTCGACCGTCATTTTCGCTACATGTCCGCGTGCACGAAGTTTATTAATGGATTTATCGGCAGCCGTCTGATCAAACTTACCTAATTCGCACATGGCTTCGGCATAATTCACCATTACCTCTCCTACACGGAACAAAGGCGCATCTGTCGTATTCACTCCGTTGGCATTGGTAGCTACGGTATGCGTATTATAGTACTTCCATACCCAGAATCCCATTTGAGAAGCATTCCAGCCCTGTCCCCAGTTCTGATTCTTGAAGTGCGGCTGCCCCTGCACCGTGAATCCTTTGAAGTTGGAAGACGGCAAACGATGATAAGTCTCACCGGAGATTGTAGCAAGAAGATCTATAAACTCTCTGTCCTGCGCATGATCCGTATATTTCCAGTCGGCCGTGCTCGGACCATTTTCTTTCTTTACCATATAGGGAGGACATATCGTCAGATACAACCGGTAATCACGGTCGCGGAACTGTCCATAAATCTCCTTATCACCGCCATACCGACTGGTGGTAGTACTTACCGGACGACCATCCGTACACAGATAACTGTCTACCGCATCCTTTGTCGCCTCAATATAAGATTCACCGGTACGCACCATACGTGTCAGACCATGCATCAACTGACCGGTTTCATAGGCTTTATACAAGATAATGCCCGTTACCCCATCCAAAGATTCCGAATTGAAAAGCTCGTCATACCGTGGATGCACATTCGGATAAACCTTCAAGACTTCTTCCGACGCACGTACACATTCTTTCAAGTAAGTCTCGGCATCAGACAATCCATGATATTTCCGCCAAGTACCCTCGAACAAAGCAAAACGGGAAATAAGTGCCTGCACCACAGATATACCAATGGTGTTTTTGCCATCGTCCGCACCGATATGTGTCTCCGCATATTTCAGGTTGGACAGGATATTCGAAGCCACCAGATCGCGACTATCCCGTTTGCCGTACAGTTCCGGACTGTCTTCTTTCAACGCATTCTCCACCCAAGGGATATCTCCAAAGCGGGAAAGCATCTGAAAGTATTTATATGAACGGAAGAAATAGCCGACACTGCGCCAGTGCTCCTTCTCCGTATCATTCATCTGCGAACCATCGATATTGTCCAGCATCAGATTTACCCGGCGGATATAGTCGTAATCCCATTCCTTGACTTCATCTGTTGCCTTCGCCTTCTGGTATGCCCACTGCCCTTCATATCCGGACAAACCTTTGATCATATTGTCCGACTCAAAATCTCCGCGGAATATTTCGTCCGTCTGCCCCGTATCATACGTATATCCGAAGAATACATTATATAATCCCCATGCATACGTTTTGAAGTTATCATAGGTAGTAAAGACTGTCGCTTCCGTCTGTTGTCCTTTCGGATAAACTTCCAGAAAAGAGTCATTCAAACAAGACGACATCAGCAAACAGAGACTAATGCCCGTACCCAGTATATATTTCTTCATAACAATTACTCTTTTAAATAGTGAAACAATCAGAATGAAAGGTTGATACCAAACGAATACTGCCGCATATACGGATAGGTAAAACCGCGTTGTCCCAAGTCATCCGTTACCGAACGTTCCGGATCGAGTCCTTTCGGCAAATGATCGAATGTATAAAGATTCTCACCGCTAAAGAAGACAGCCAGATTATTGACACCGATCTTAGTCATCCACTTGGACGGGAAATTATAAGATAAGGTGATGTTCCGGATACTCAGGTAGGAACCATCCTGCAGATAACGGGTCTGAATACGTGTATTGGCAGCTGTATTTCCGGCAGCTTTCTCATACAGACGGGGGAAATAGCTGTCTGTGCGCTCCGGCGTCCAGTAATTCAGTTGTGTGTCATATACCGTCGTCCATGCGTCATAGTGCGGATAGAACAAGTCATTCATAATCCACAAATCACGTTTGCCTACTCCCTGCAACAGGAAAGATAAAGAGACCCCCTTCCAGTTTGCACCACCGTGGATGCCATACTGATAACGACGGGTACTATTACCGATGATCTTACGGTCGCCCGGATCTTTCGTCGTACTTGTACCTCCGTTGATAATATCGTTGTCATCCAGATCTTTATACAGGATATCACCCGGATTCGGATTGTAGCCTTCCACTTTTGGAATGCCTGCTTTCAGCTTGCCATCGGCATCAAAATCATCAACAGTATACAGGCGGTCGGTAACATACCCCCAGATTTCACCCAGTTCCATACCTACACGGTAAGTATCTTTATCGTTCTTATCCTTGCCGAAGAGACCTGTCTCGTTATTATACTTGGTAATCTTGGTTTTAGCATCATAAAGGTTGAAGCCCAGATTGTATTTCACTTTTCCGATCTGATCATTCCAGTCTACAGTGATCTCCCATCCTTTGGAACGAAGATCGGCAGTATTCTGCAAAGGAGCACTTGCACCCAGCACAGCCGGTAATTCCGCTCCCGGAGCGAGCATACCTTTCGTATCACGACGATACCAGTCGAATACAAGATTCAGCCTGTTGTTCAATAAACCCAGATCAAAACCGACATCGACAGTCGTCACTTTTTCCCAGGTAAAACTGTTACTGACCAATGCAGCTGGTTTAAGGGTAGTTACCTTGATACCCGAAACGGTCCAGTAAGCCTGCTCGGCATCCATACCCGGAATATAAGCGTATGGAGTGATACTCTGATTGCCGATATTACCCCACGAAGCACGCAATTTTAAGTTAGACAATACGGATGTCAACGGTTTCATAAACGCTTCTTCGCTCACACGCCATCCGGCAGAGACAGAAGGAAAGAAACCGAAGCGACTGTCTTTCGGAAATTTGGAAGAGCCGTCATAGCGTCCGTTCGTTTCAATCAGATATTTGCCGGCAAAGGAGTAGTTGATACGATAGAATAATCCTCTTACTGTATAGCGTTCGAATTTATCTTTAGCGAAATAATCTCCTGTAGCCTGCGATATAGAAGGAAGGTCTTCGTTAATCATGTTCATACGCGACATTTCCGCATAGCGATAGTCACTGCTCTCCTGATTGAAACCTCCCATCACGGTGACTTCATGCTTGCCCCATGTGTTATTGTAGTTTCCGTAGAAGTTCAAGGCATTATAATCGGTAATGCCGTTGGAGTTTTCATACTTAGAGTTTGCCGTCGAAGTCTCTTTCACAAAGTTACCTCCGTGGGCATAATAGAACTTCTTTTCAAACTTGGTCTTTTCATTACTCAGATGGTTGTATGTATATTCACCCACCAGTTTGACGTTCTTCAAAGGAGTAATCGTCACCTTTCCGAAGATACGGATATTGTTTTTCTGGATAGTCGTCGGATAAGCAAGATTAATCAGATTCCGGGGAGTATTGATCGGTAGTTCTTCTCCGTCGATATTCATTGTTCCGATAGGGAAATAAGACGGGAAGGCAACGGCTGCTCCCCAGATTCCATATCCTCCCGAAGTCTCCGGCAATTCTGATTTCGAGTTCGTGTATTTGATATCCAGTTCCGGAGTAATCCATGAGAATACGTCCGAACGGATATAAGAAGACACATTGTAACGTTTATACGCATCCTTGTCCGAGGCCAGCACTCCATTCTCATCGACCATACCGAAAGAGAAACGATAAGATATATCTTTCGTGCCGCCACCTACAGAAAGATTGTGCGTCTGCTGGAAACCGGTCTCCATCATATCATCAAACAGATTGGTTTCTGCCAGACTATAGCGCAATCCGTCCACCATTGCATACCCATCGGGATAAGCCGAAGGATTGGCATTGTATTCTTTCAATAAATCCAGCCACGTATCCACATTCTGTCCACTCTGATAGTTGATGGTTCCCATGTCTTTATAAGCCTGCACCGTCTGAAGCGGTGTTGCCTTACGAGGCATATTGGCAGGTCTGCTAAATGAGAAATTGTTAGAATAATTAATAGAAAGCCTGGTTGAATCCGATCCTTTCTTTGTCGTAATCAGAATGACGCCAAATGCGGCACGTGCCCCGTAGATAGCCGAAGAAGCAGCATCTTTCAAGACCGTTACTGATTCAATATCATTCGGATCGAGCATATTGATATCCATTTCTACGTTATCCACCAGAACCAACGGTTTGCCATTCTTATCCAGACTGTTGACACCACGGATATTGAAACTCATTTCCTCTCCCGGCCTACCGGAGTTACCCGTAATCTGCAAACCGGGCATCGCACCTTTCAAGGCATCGCTGACCGACACTACCGGACGGTCTCCCAATACTTCATCCATCTTCACACTGCTTACCGCACCGGTCAGATTCGCTTTCTTCTGTACACCGTAGCCTACTACCACCACTTCGTCAATCAGACGGCTGTCTTCTTTCAGAGCAATGTGCAAAGGAGTCTGATTTTTGACAACGACTTCCTGCGTAGCATATCCGATATAAGACACGGATAATCGTGCATTCGGAGTCACCGACAGAGAAAAGTTTCCATCCATATCCGTAATCGTACCTTCCGTAGAATTCAGCACTTTCACATTGGCACCAATCACTCCTTCACCCGAAGGATCGGTCACTTTGCCTTTCAGGACAAACGCTTTTCCCTGTTCCTTTTCAGGCACTGCGGCATGGAATATGACCACCCGGTTTCCGTTCACTTCATAACTGATCCCCGTACCAGTCAGCAGTTGGGCCATCACGTCATTAATTGTACCCTTGTCCACGTTCACAGAGACTTTCTTATTCAGGTCAATGTCGTTATTGCGAATCAGAAAAGAATAATTTCCCTGCTTCCTGACTACTTCAATGGCTTCTTTCAAAGTAACGTTATCTGCTTTGACACTGAACTTCTTGTTTTGTTCCTGTGCTGAAAGTTGAAAACCTGTCAGGACATTACTTAGGGACAAAAGCAGAAACATCAATAATGTTTTTCTTATTATCAATCTCATTTTTATCACTATTAAAGGTTAACATATAGTTATTTATCGTAGCTGCGGACTGCCGGTATATCTATCGGCTGTGTCCATTTTCTTTCTCCTTCCTTTTATCTTACCCCCTTTCTTTTATCGGTAATAAAGATGGTGTCACCACTGACTTTCCACGTGTATTGTTTCTCAACGTTGATTTCGTGTAATATATCATAAATATTCTGATTGCTGTCGAAAGAACCGGAGAAGTGTTCGGCCTTCAGACGTTCGCTTTCTATGCTGATCTTCACCTGGAATTTACGTTCCAGACGATGGGCAATATCAGCGAATGAAGCATTCTCGAAGGTCAACCCGCCATCCAGCCAATCGCAGGCTTTACTTGCATTGGTCTTCAGCTTTTCCATTCGTCCGGTGTTCTTGTTATACAGTGCCTGCTCATTCGGGAATAATTTCATCACAGAATTAGCAGACGCCGATAAATTCACCCTGCCTTCCAGCAGAGACACCATCACATAATTATCGTCATCATAAGCACGGACATTGAATACCGTGCCGACTACCTGCACCTGCACATCGTTCGTCTTCACGAAGAAGGGAACCTCTGCATTTTTCGCAACTTTAAAGTATCCTTCGCCATCCAACGTCACATTACGTTCGCGGATACCAAACCCACGGTGATAGCGCAATACAGAACCTGCATTCAGAGAAACCTCCGTCCCGTCAGGAAGAACGATATTCGTTCTTGATCCGGCAGGAACCTTGATTTCGTAAGGAGAATCGGCGTTGGTATATACTTCCGTCAGATTTTCCGTATACGTATACCAGAAATAGTTGCAGCCGATCAGCAGAATAACGGCGGCAGCCACTTTCAGCCAGACAGGTATCAGTTTCCGGACAGGCTTCGAAGAGGCAGGAGCAGTCATTCTCTCCTTTATCCGCACTAAATTGGAGTTTTCTATTTCTGCAAACGACGGTACGGAAGAAAGTGCCCATACGGCAGACATTTCCCGGAAAGTCCGGGCAGCTGCTTCATTGGAAGCCAGAAAGGCAAGCAACGTTTCTTTTTCTTCATCGGTACTATTGCCCGACAAATAATTACTAATCTGTAATTCCAGTTCTTCTTTATCGTAATATTCTATCATAAACCGTTCTTTTTCTATGGTGTATATAACTAGATACGCAATAAAAAAAGAAACGTTTAAAAGAAAACCGTTTTTTTTAAAGAAACATCAAAATAGCTATCATATAGGGAGTACCAAGGGATTCGCGCAATTTAGTCAGCGCAATTTTCATCTGCACCCTGACGGTGGCGACATTAATATTCTGCTCTTCCGCAATTTCGCTGTACGATTTGCCTTCATACAGGCTCGCCTTAAAAACAGCACGGCATTTGGCAGGGAGTTCCTCTACTTTCCGCAGAATGATCTCGTTCATTTCACTGCTTTCCAATGCCTGCAATGGATTGTCGGAAGAAAGAATATGATTTTCTAGAAAAGCCCATATTTCCTCCATCTGTTCGGTCATTATGCGCTCATTAAAAGCGGAAGACCGCAAATAACTGATACTTGCATTCTGTATAGCCCGACGAAGATACGGAAGGGCAGGATAAGTGATATGGTGGCGATTCTGCCAGAAAGAGACGAAGACATCATTGACTATTTCACCGGCGACTCTCTTGTCATGTACATAGTAAACAGCTATCGCACACAGGTATAAATAGTACGTATGATAAATTTTATCAAATGCTTTGGTGCTACCGTGATTCAGTTGTTCGATTAGTTTTTCAGAGACTTCTGGTAAATTCATTCGTTCTTTTTCTTTAAGGGACGGGTGCAAATATAGCGATTAATTCAGAAACTCAAAATTCCGGTTATTAAAACCGGAACTTTGAATCGTGAATTATAACCCCATCGGTATCTTCAACAGATACCATACGATAAACAGCAATGTCCATGCTGCCAGAATGCACAAGGAGTACCTCCATGTATATTTCAGCAACGATCCGTATGTGATCTGTTTGTCATATTGCCGCATATACGTCAACACCAGCGGCATATAGAATAAGAAAGGAGTAATGGCATTCGTCGAACTGTCTCCGATACGAAAAGCACACTGCGTGACGTCCGGCGAAATCCCCATCTGCGCAAACATCGGGATGAAGATGAAAGACATAAATGCCCATTTGGAAGTGGCGGATACCATAATCAGATTGATAAATGCCGTAAACAGGATAAACAAGATGAGTGCGGACAAAGGAGCCGGCTCAAAAGAAGAAAGCAGGTCCGCTCCCATAATCGCAAGACACTTGTCCAAATGAGAATACTCGAAACAGGCAAACATCTGGGCAGCAAAAAAAGCAATAACGAAATACACACCCAGCAGTTTGATCGGCTGGGTAAGTCCTTCGATCACATCATTATCGCTGCGATAACGACCGGAACTGAACCCATAAGCCATCCCCGTAAAGCCTGCGCCCAGAGATAGCAGAAACAGGATACCGGCAATGAAGGGCGAATGCATCAAACCTCCGTTAACGCCACGCAGGATACCATAGGAAGAGAAAGTAAGCCACAAAATAAGGGCAACGTATATCCCTGCCACTACGACAGCCACCATCAGCGCACGACGTTCTTTCCGTGACAAAGGGCGGTAGGCTTCGACTTTCACACTTCCCTCATATTTTCCTAAGTTCGGGAGAAGCCATTTCTGAGTCACCCAATAAACGATCCCTGTAATTACCACTGTCGAAGCGCTCATAAAGAAGTAGTTGCACAGCGGCTCCGTGTTTCCCTGATATCCCATCAGTGTGAGCGCGGCTTCCTGAGTGGTATGCGCCAAGAGCGGGTCCATCGTACTCAGTACGATATTGGCACTATATCCGCAGGCCACGGAAACGTAAGCCGTCACAATCCCCGCTATCGGATGAAGTCCCACCCACTGAAACAGCATGGCGGCAATGGGAAGCAGAATAATATAACCGCCGTCACCAATGACGTTCGACAGCAATCCGAGGACAATCACCCACAGGATAACTTTTCTTTTCTCTTTCCGGTTTCCCACTCCCAGACGGATGCACGCATCGATAAATCCGGAATGTTGGGCCACACCCAGTCCGAACATGGCGATAATCACCATGCCAAGCGGAGCAAAACCGGTAAAATTCTTGATAGCATTCCGCAACCACCAGCGAATTCCCTCAGGACTCAGCAGGCTTTGCACCCGAATATCCTCCCCTGATTGCGGCAGCGTTACTTTCAGTCCGTAGATATCACATATCCACGAAAGAAAGACCACCGCCATTGTCAGCAGCAGGAACATCGTAGCGGGATGCGGCATACGCCATTTACTCTTCATCAGCTTCCAGATTATCCAGATCGATAATGCGCAATTCCAATGCACGGACAGCCAGACGGGTCGCGTTCACTCCCACCCGTTCTCCATTCGGGAAGAGACGTCCGATCAGGTCATTCTGTCGTTTCTCCAGTGATTTCACGCCAAATGGCATCCCTTTCAGGTTGGCAATCATATCTTTGGTGTAGCCTAATGCCAGATGGCGAAGAAAACGCTCGTCATATTCATCAATATCATAGTTGATTACCGCTTCCTGACGCTTGGCATCATTCGCTACCGACTTTTTGAAACGATCTACGATCTTCTCCAGAATCGGATAGTTGAATACCAGCTTCTTGCCGTCCATCACAGCTTGTACGTCTGTCTTGGTCAGCAATTCTCCTGTTTTGAGAATAATGCCATCCGCTCCTGCATTCAGCACATCCACCCACAGTTTTTCATTCAGTATTTCCCCCGTAAAGATCAATACACGAACCCCCTTATAACGTTTGAAAATATTCCGGCAGATATCAACGCCAATCGTCGTAGAACCTCCCAGTCCCAAATCCAGCAAAACCAGATCGGGAAGCTGTGCTTCCATCAACGGCCAGAACTCGCTTTCTGTCATTGCCGTGCCGATCACTTCTGCGTTGGGTATCTCATGACGGAAAATTTCTTCTGTGCCTTTCAATTCCAGTTTTACGTCCTCTACAATAATAACTTTAAACTTCTGTTCTTCCATTTTATTTATCTAATAACTTTTATGTGTCTTCTTCTTTATCTGCGTGGGATGGTGAAGTAAACCGTAAATCCTCCCCCTTCTGCCGGTTCGGCATTGATACGGCATCCCCTGCGCCCCGCAAATTCATCATGGTCACGGATTATCTGCTTGCATATCAGATATTCCGTTCCACGCAATTCTCCTTTTTCACCGGAAGTCATACGAGCCAAATTCGGATAGAACAACTGGTTCAGCTCCGTCACACTCTTCTCGCGTCTGGTATCCGTAAAAAGGAAACGGATATATTCGTTATCCTTACGAGCCTGCAAGCGTATCACTCCTTCTTCACGAACCGCCAATGCTTCATCAATCAGATTCTCAAACAGGAAACGCAACTGATTCACGTCACCGATCACTTTGGCGTCCATCGGTTCTATGATTAGTTCTACCTTTTCCGTCCGATTTTTCGTGACCTTCCTGAAGTATTTTCCAGCAGCATCAAAAAGCTCCTGTACCGGAATCGTATTCCGGCGGAAAGTAACCTCCTCCAGCTGTCGGGCAGCGCATGAACTCAGAATCGTAAAGATCCCTTTATAATATTCTATCAGTTCTGTAATCGTTTCCACAGCTTCCCGTTCATCCTTTTCCGGAAGGTTCTGCGTATTCAACCGACCAATAATCTGTTTAATCTTGTTCGGATAATAAATTGTCTCATGTTTAATCGTTGAAAGGCAGTTATCAAGCACCATGTTCTGCACATGAAGCATACTGTCTTCCCACGAAGCACGGCGTGTTTCCTCGTGTGCCGACTCGATATCCCGGTATTGCGTGGCAAGCTTTACCACTGCATTGAACACCACAATCGATACATAACGTGCTACCAGCTCAAAAAGAAGATGATCCGTTTCCTGTTGCGTTCCTTCCCTCCGTTCCAGATAAAGCACACCTACACATTGATGCTCACCTCCGGCTTCCACCATCAACGGAATCGCCTGCAAATTCTGTTCTGAGAGATATTCCCCTGTTTCAAAACATTGCTGCACCATTTCCGGCATTTCCTGCCCGGGACAGGAAGCATATTCCAGCCGATGCGTGGTTTCGTTATAAACAGCAATGCCCATCAGGCTGATTGTCAACAACTCATTTACTGAGCCAAAAGCCTCATTCACGATGCGCTGCGGAATCTCTTTAAGTGTATTTTCCTCTCTCTGAAGCGCTTCCTCGTTCTCCTGAGTCTGAGGTCTGACCAAAGAGGCGGCAAAAACTTTCTGATTTATCTCAAGCACCTGTTCCAGGTTCAGACGGTTCTGCAACATCTTCCTCATATACAAGAGATAATAGCCGATCAGAGAAACGATCAGCAAGACGAAACAGAGGATGATACCAACCGTCTTATTCGTGTTGGATCGTTCCAACTGCCTGCAATACCCTTCCAAAGTCTGGTCTTCTCCCTGTACCTTATATAAATCTGTAAAAGCAGAATTATTATAACTGTAGGCATCAATTTGTTTCAAAGCAAGGAATGCTACCGCCGCTTCATTTCTGATATCCAAAATCACATGATAGTCTGAATCAAAAAGTTCATTCCACCAAAACAGTTCGGCAGGGGTTCCTTTTCCCACCAGTTTCATGTATCGATGCGGCTTCGGGGTACGCGTATATTTCTTATAATGCTCATTCAGCGACATCATTGCCGAATCTATATACTGCAATGCTATTTCGTAGTTCTCATCCACATTGGCAAAATAAGCGGCATTGGCATAATCAGAGGCTGCATCAAGCAGATCTTCATAAGTAGAATCTGTAGTAATCGCAATGGAGTCACTATCCTGCAATATCGACGGAAGGGGTTCATGCAGACAAGAAGCCATTCCCAACGGAAGCAACAGGCAGAGCAACACGCCAATCACTTTACGTACTCCTGAAGGCAAGCGGAAATAAAAACGGCTTCCCTTTCCCGGTTCGCTTTCTATATCGAATACGCATACCCGGAACAGTTCATTCGTTTTCTTATATTTCTCTATGATTCCCTTGCAGTTCATCAAGCCAAAACCGCTTCCCTTATTCTCTTTCAGTTCTTCCGGATCTGCCGCGTCTTTCATGCCGATAGCACGCGAATCATATACCTTTTCACCAATGATATGCGCGATATCTTCTGCTGAAAGTCCTCTCCCATTATCTTCTACGGAGATTTCCACATACGCATCGGTAGCATGCGCATATACTTTAACCGTTCCCCCCTCAGGCGTATACTTACGGGCATTTTCAGCCAGTGTATTAATCATAAACAAGGTCAATGCACGATCGGCCTTTACCATCAGGGTGGTCGGTTCGATTTCCAGCTTTTGCTTTTTCATTTCAAAAGCACGCCGTCCTTTTCCCAGCAAATCAAACAATTCATTCAGACTGAATGTCTCAATGTTCAGACTAAGCGTACCTTGCTTCATCTTGATCCAAAGTGCCAGAATATCATTGTATTCGTTGATGGTAGTCACCAGTTCATCAATGTACTGGTACTTCTCTTTCTTTATCTTGGTGTCATCAATATATCCTTTTTCCGTCAACTTATGTACTTCGTTCAGAATCCGGTCGATATAAGGATTAATCCCGTTGACGATGGCCATACAAGCCTTCTTTATCAGATTCTGACGTTTGTTTCCTGCAATATGCTGCTCGTAGATATACCGCTGTTTCTCCAGCTGATTTCGCTCGTCGCTCAACGTAGCCACCATTTGTTCATTTTCAGCAGCCCATACGATATAAGGTTCCACTACATGCACCAATGCCTTCTCGTCCCGGTTCAGTCGATGGGAAGAAGGTACCAGTGCAGCTTTTCCTTCTTCCGGAATTTCCAGCGTCAGACGTCCTTTCCCGAACAACTGGTCAATGCCTTGCTGAATCAGAGGTACGTTCATCGGTATGGAAGAAGTGATATCCCGACAAAGAGAGAGAATCCGTTGCAGACGCTCCACATCCACCTGATTCCTGATTTTGGAACGTTTGTTGAAGAACCACCAAAGGATAATCACCAGTACCAAGCCGACAATAACCAGAAAAAGAACGACCGTCATCTGTCGCGAACCTGCTTCCAAAGACAAATAACGGCTTTCCAACTCCTTATCCTGACGGGTAAAGTTCAAAATATCCAGATAGATATTCCGGTTATAATCAGAAGCATCCTTCATCCCCAGCCCGGCATATGAAACGCTTAACTGCTCCCTTATCCGTGAGATCCATTCGGGAACGGTCTTCACCTTCTCCTGTCCAATCCATGGAACTCCGGTATAAGTAGTATCTCCCTCGGCAAACGTATATAATTTATCAAGCGTATCCACTTCATTATGATAATAAAGCATGTGATGATGGTTTACGCAGTTCAATGCTTTTGATAATGTATCCAAAGCTTCCTGATAACGTCCATGCGCATTCAGGTATTTGCCGATAGATACATAAGCTCCGGCAATCTGATACAAGTCATTATATTCGCGAAATTTCTCCAGTGCCAGTTGGGCCAAACGCAAAGGGAACAAAGAATCTACCGGAAAATCAAACTGATCCAACGCATGTGTACGCCTTGTCTTGAAAAACTCAAAATTAGACGGGGATGCCATCAGATTGGCAAGTCCCTGCATTCCATTCCCCTCAAAATACGGATGCTTGCTCTTCACGGCTGTCCGCCAAGTGAAATAAAGTTCGTCAAACTCGCGGAGTTTCCGTTCTTCCGGAGTATTCGCTGCGACCAAAGAAGCCGATCCTTTGAGATAATGATAATAAAGAAGCTGATTGGTATCGCTCAACGCTTCGTCTTCCTGAATATTATCGATAGAGGTTATCGCTTCCTGCCGTTGCTGGAGATAGTAATAGTAAATGGAGGAAACGAGAAAAAATTCGGTAAATGCGTAATCCAGCCGAAGCGCTTCGTGACGGTCGGCAAAGAGGTCGCTCTCTTCACGGATACGCTTCATCCGTCGGAGGGCACTGTTCCGGTAATCATAAAATTCTTTGTTGAGCGCTGTCCGCTGGCAGATTTTCATCAGTCCGATGTCTGCTATCAACAGTTCAAGCTCATTTTTAGTCAGCTTGTATACCTCTTTATGATACGCCTCGGCACGGTCGAAATCCATATTCATGAAAGCACAGAACCCCAGATTATTGGAAGCTTCCGCTTTCCCCGACTTATATAGGTTTACTTGCCGATATGCTTTATAGGCGTATTTGTAGGAAGAGTCCAGATTACGGTAACGATAAGCATACGCTTTTCCATTCAGCGAGTCGATAAGCCTCACTTCTTTTGTGGGCACCATGTCGGTACACGAAAAAAGGGAGGAAAGCAACAATACTCCTATTATATATAATGGAGAATGGAAAATGGAAAATGGAGAATAAAAAGACAGGCGATAACTATCTTTCATTCTTCGCTCTTCATTTTCTGTTTTTCGTCCATAATTCTTCATTCTTCATTCTCAGTTCTTCGTTCTTACTTGCAAATCTACAAATATTTCCGATAAGTTGGAGAGAAAATTATTTTTTCTACAATAAGTCTTTCTAAATAATAAGAGAAATTCCTACCTTTGCAGGCAAATTAACAAATAGGTAACATCTATTACAAAATGAGCGAAAAAGCACCCTTTATGGTATTCTCGGGAACTAACTCGAGATATCTTGCAGAGAAAATCTGCGCAAGTCTCAATTGTCCTCTGGGAAACATGAACATCACCCACTTTGCAGATGGTGAGTTTGCCGTTTCTTACGAAGAATCAATTCGTGGCGCACATGTATTCCTTGTGCAGTCTACTTTCCCTAACTCAGACAACTTAATGGAACTTCTCCTGATGATCGACGCCGCCAAACGTGCATCTGCAAAGAGCGTCGTAGCTGTTATCCCCTATTTCGGATGGGCACGTCAGGACAGAAAAGACAAACCTCGTGTATCTATCGGAGCTAAATTGGTAGCCGACCTGCTTTCAGTAGCAGGTATCGACCGACTGATTACCATGGATTTGCATGCAGACCAGATTCAGGGATTCTTCAATATCCCCGTAGATCACCTGTATGCATCAGCCGTATTCCTCCCCTATATCCAGTCATTGAAACTGGAAGACCTGGTGATTGCTACACCGGACGTAGGTGGTTCAAAACGCGCCAGCACTTTCTCCAAATACCTTGGTGTACCTTTGGTACTCTGCAACAAGTCACGTGAAAAAGCCAATGAAGTAGCTTCCATGCAAATCATCGGTGATGTGAAAGACAAAAACGTAGTATTGATCGATGACATCGTAGATACAGCAGGCACCATCACCAAAGCTGCCAATATCATGATGGAAGCCGGAGCCAAATCCGTACGCGCTATTGCCAGCCACTGTGTAATGTCTGACCCTGCTTCTTTCCGTGTGCAGGAATCCGGATTGACTGAAATGGTATTTACAGACAGTATCCCTTACGCTAAGAAATGCGCGAAAGTGAAACAACTGAGCATCGCTGATATGTTTGCAGAAACAATCAAGCGGGTAATGAATAACGAGTCCATCAGTTCACAATATATCATCTAAATGAAGAATGATGAGTAAAGGATAAGATAAAGAAAGCCGGCTAAACTTGAATTTAGCCGGCTTTCTTATTTATCTATAATTCTTTCTTTTAAAGAAGTCTTCCCATTTTATAGGTTCCTTTTTTGATCACCTTTCCGTCTTTATCTGTTTCCACAAAAGGGCCATCTTTCTTTCCTTGTTTGAAGAAGCCTTCGAAGCGGTTACCGTCTTTGTCGATCTGAACGCCTTGTCCGTCTTCCAGTCCGTCTACGAAACCACCTTTATATTGCATACCGGCAACGGTTTTCAGAGAGCCCTGACCGTGAGGACGATTATTTTTCCAGTCTCCTTCGTAAACATCCCCGTTACTCCATTTATAGATACCTTTGCCTTCGCGTTTATTGTTTTTCCAGTCACCTTCATACACAGCACCGTTTGCCCACGTGAAGGTACCTTTTCCATCCTGCATACCGTCTTTGAAATTTCCTACATATTTATCTCCATTGGCATGATAGTAAACGCCTTCTCCGGTACGTTCTCCCAAAAGATAAGAACCTTCGTAGCGATCTCCCGTATGGAAAAAATAAGTACCTTTTCCATGCTGGATATCATCTGCCCAGTCACCGTCATACTTGTCTCCGTTGGTATATTCGAATACGCCTTTTCCGTGACGTACATCATCTTTCCAGTCACCGTCGTACTTGCAGCCATCGTCCCAGTTCATGGTACCTTTGCCGTTCTTCTTGTCATTCTTCCAGTGACCGCTGTATTTAGCACCGTTCGCCCACGTATAAGTACCTTCGCCTTCACGCTTGTCGTTCGCCCAGTTGCCCACGTATAAGTCGCCATTATGATAATACATCGTTCCGGCACCATGCTGATAATCCTGGAACCACATTCCGTCATAACGGTTATTATTCATAAAATAATAGATTCCTTTTCCGTGTTGCTGATCCTGGAACCACTGACCTTCGTACTTCTCTCCATCCGGAAAAGAATAGATTCCGTAGCCTTCACGTTTTCCTTTGATATATTCCCCTTCGTAGACATCCCCATTTTTAAAGACCGTTTTCCCTTTTCCGTTCGGTTTGCGTCCTTTCATCTCTCCTGTATAGACGCTACCATCTTTGAAAGTATAATTTCCGATTTTTATTTCTGTAGAGAATGTGTCTTTCAACTTTCCGAAGAACCCACCTTTGCTGGTATTGTTATCTTGTGCCATCACTCCTCCCTGTGCAAGAAGAGTCAAAAAAAGTGTAGTATATAGATATTTCCTCATTAGTTTTACTCGTTACTCATTAAAATTACAGTTTGGACAAAGATACAACTTCTCTCCCAAAAAGTGCCATACCGGAAAGCAAATTATGACAACTTTTTACCAGCAATGACCTCTTTTAATGTCTCTTTGCACAAATAGCGCTGTGCCAATTCCTGTATTTCCTGAGGTGTCACCTCATTTACAGCCTGCAAAGAACGGGAGAAATACTGGTCATCCAGCCCCGAAGTAGCAATAAAAATCCACGCATCCGCCAGCGAGAAAGGCGATTCATAGCTCCGGCACATTTCGCCCAGCATATAGTTGCGCACCATCGTCAGTTCTTCCATAGGAACAGGCTCCCGGTGTAGTTTGTCTATCTCATTATATACTTCCTGTATCAGCGGTTCCACGTATTCATTATCCGTTTCGGTCGAGATTCCCAGCAAACCGCTATCCGGATAGAACATAATTCCGGCAGAAATCCCATAAGTATATCCTTTCTCTTCACGGATATTAGACATCAGACGGCTGCCAAAGTATCCTCCGAACAGCGTCATCAGTACGCGTAATTTCAGATAGTCAGGATTCTGACGGGTAATGGTGGTACATCCCATCTTCACCGCACTTTGCAAAGCGTCTTCACGCTCTATGAATATTCGTTTTTCGGGAACGGCAACGAATGAAAATATCGGTTTTGATGCTTTCAGCTGATATTGTCCGAAAGGAGTCCCGAAAGCACCGGTCACCCGGCGAATGATATCTTCCGTCACCTTACCCGACAGGAAAATGGAACAGTTGCCCGAATGATAATGCCGTCCGTAGAAATCACGGAGTACTTCCGGTGTAATGGCATGATAATCCTCCTCCACTACAATTTGCCCGCATGGATGCTGTGTCCCGTAAAGCGCCTGTAACAGGCCACGGTGTGCAAGGAAGTCTACTTTAGAAGTATTGACCAGATATTGCTGGATATTCGTATCCAGGATGGTATGCAGTTCTTTCTCCGGAAACACAGGTTCCTTAATCATGGATTCCACGACTTCCAGCGTTTTTGCCAGATACTTGTTCAACGAGTAGACAGTGATATAAGCATACTCCGACGAACTGGACAGTTCGAGCCATGAACCATAATAATCCAGTTTCTCTGCAATGGTTGCCGCCGTATACTTCTGCGTGCCTTCGCGTAGCATCCGGTTTGTAAACAGCGCCTGCAACTTCTGCGACTGTTGCCAGCGCCCTCCGGCAAAAAGAATATCCATACGGACCACCTCCTGTTCACCGGCATTGACAACCGTCAACGGGACACCGTTCGGCAAAGTAGTCCGGACGGGAGAAAGGATATGGAAATTTTTCAGGGCTTGTATTTCAGGTTGTATCGTACGATCCATAAATCAGCTTCTGTTCTTCAAAAATTCTTCTGCATGTTTCAGATCCTGCGGTGTGTCGATACCGATCGTTTCCACGTCACTGATGCCTACCTTTATTTTATATCCATTCTCCAGCCAGCGCAACTGTTCGAGTGATTCTGCCAACTCCAGAGAGGATTGCGGTAGAGCGGTGATCTCCTTCAATACTTCCGTGCGATAAGCGTACAGACCGATATGTTTGTAATAGGTATGTCCCTTCAGCCAGTCTTCCTTATCGGCATTGCGCTGAAAAGGTATGATGGAACGGCTGAAATAAAGTGCGTTCCAATTCTTGTTGAGCACCACTTTCGGGGAGTTGACATTCTCCAGTACGGCAAACGGTTCATCGGCTGTGAAAGGCTTCACCAACGTAGCAATCTGCGTGGTAGGGTCTTCGAAACAAGCCTTTACAGCATTCAGCTGGGAAGGCTGGATGAAAGGTTCGTCCCCCTGTATATTGACTACCACATCAAAGTCGCCCCCGATCTTTGTGCACGCCTCATAGCAGCGGTCGGTACCACTTTTATGATCAATGGAAGTCATGACAACTTTTCCTCCGAATGCTTTTACGGCAGCTTCAATACGTTCGTCATCGGTAGCCACATAAGCATCATCCAAGATGCCCGCTACTTGTTCGTATACACGCTGTATCACCGTCTTCCCCCCCAGCATAGCCAATGGTTTCGCAGGGAAACGGGTGGATGCGTAGCGGGCAGGTATTATTCCCAGAAATTTCATATCTGATTGTATTTTAATTCTTCTAATCCTTTCACAACATACTCTCTTTTCAGGTCTTCCGGCTTCAACACCCGGTCATCGAAAGAGAGCAAATCAATATCCAGACTGACTTTTTCTTCCTTCTTATCCTCCGGACGACGCCCGGCGGACTGCTCGATAGCTTTCAGCTCCTTGCGCACTCTTTCCTCCTCCGCTTCCGAGAAGAACATCGCCACCTGATTGGAGAACAATGCCGGACTTCTGAAAAACAAAGGGCGTGTCTCCTGTTCAGACGTAAAGCGGATGGTAGGAAACAAATCCACCAGTCTCCTGCGAGCCAGAAGAAGATTCTCTTTCCGGTTGTAGTTACTTCCGATACAAATGATACATTTATGCACGATGAGAGGTTTAATTAAACAAATCGTCCAGTCCCGTTTCTTCGAAGACTTCTCCGTCCGGTGTTTCCGAACCGGCACAAGGGTCAAAACCTTCGGGCAGTTTAAACGTTTCCGTCTGGCTGTATCCCAAAGTCGGGTCATCGTAGACTTTCTTCATATAAGTTGCCCAGATAGGCAATGCGGCGGCAGCCCCTTGTCCATAAGTCATTGTACCAAAGTGGATGTCACGTTCATCACCTCCTACCCAGCAACCGGACACCAATGATGGAGTAAAGCCCATAAACCAGCTATCCGAGTTATCATTGGTCGTACCTGTTTTACCGCCCATATCGGCCGTAATTCCGTAACGGCGAACACGTCCGCCTGTTCCTTCATTGATAACGGAACGAAGCATTACCAACATCTTGTATGCGCTCGAAACACTGATAACTTCTTCCATCTGCGGTGCAAACGTAGAAAGCACATTGCCGTCACTATCTTCAATGCGGGTGACGAATAACGGAGCTACCCGAATCCCCTTATTGGCAAAAGCTGTATATGCGCTTACCATTTCACCGACAGAAATTTCGCAGGGACCCAAACAAAGTGAAACAACAGGGTCGATCGCCTTGTTTCGTACACCAAAACTATGAATCAGCCTTACAAGGTTATAAGGATTCAGTTTACCCATCAGGTAAGCCGAAATCCAGTTATCCGAATTGGCCAGTCCCCATTTCAGAGTCACCATTTCACCATAACGTTTATTATTGGCGTTTCGGGGAGTCCATGCCTCTCCTGTTTCGGTAATCAGCGTTTGTTCTACATGACGCACCTGATCACAAGGTGAAAATCCGTTCTCCATCGCCAGTGTATACAGATACGGCTTGATAGTAGAACCTACCTGACGGCGTCCCACCATTGCCATGTCATATTGGAAATATGTATAATTCGGTCCTCCAACATACGCCTTCACATATCCGGTCATCGGGTCCATCGACATGAATCCTGTACGCAGGAAGTGTTTGTAATAGCGAATAGAGTCCATCGGAGTCATAATCGTATCCTTCTCACCTGCCCAGGTGAAAACAGACATTTCCTGAGGAGTATCGAATGCTTTGCGAATCTCCTGTTCAGAAGCACCCGCTGACTTCATTACATTATAACGTTCGGTTTGTTTCATGGCTCTGGTCAGCAATTCTTCCACCCGCGCCTGCGGCAATGCCCTTGCATACGGGGCGTTCTTACTTCCTTGTTTTTCTTTAAAGAACAGAGGTTGCAAGAAGTCGCCTAAATGTTCTTTGATAGCATCCTCAGCGTATTGCTGCATATGCGAATTGATGGTGGTATAAATCTTCAGACCATCCGTGTAGATATTATAATTCGAGCCGTCTTTCTTTTTATTTTTGGCGCACCAGCCGTACAGCGGATTTGTTTCCCATGAAAGTGAATCTTCATAATACTTCTGCATCTGCCAGCCGCGGTACTCGCTCTTAACCGGTTTCTTGGCAGTCATCACACCACGAAGATATTCGCGGAAATAGGTTGCCAGACCTTCTTTATGGTCTACACGGGTATATGCAAGTTTCAGCGGAAGTGCCTGCAAAGAATCACATTCCGCATCCGAGATGTAACCGGCTTTTTCCATCTGACGCAGTACGACGTTACGACGTCCCAATGCATTCTCACGGATTTTCGGATTTCGGGATACCGGATTATAACGGGACGGATTCTGACACATTCCCACCAACATCGCTGCCTGCTCTATTTTCAAATCTTTGGGTTCACAGCCGAAATAAGTAGACGCGGCTGTCTTTATACCGACAGCATTATTCAGGAAGTCGAACTTATTAAGATACATTGTCAGAATCTCTTCTTTCGTATAGTAACGTTCCAGTTTTACGGCAATCACCCATTCGATCGGTTTCTGCAACAGACGCTGCATAGTATTGCTTGCCACCTTTTCCGTAAACAACTGTTTTGCCAGCTGTTGTGAGATCGTACTACCTCCACCCGCACTTTTCTGCAACAATAATCCACGCTTGACGATGGCACGGAAAAGTGCCTTCGCATCAATACCGGAATGTTCGGCAAAGCGAACATCCTCCGTCGCAATCAGCGCATGAATGATGTTGGGAGAAAGATCGGCATAGCTGCTGTATACACGATTATTTTTTTCCATTGAGAAGGTACCCAGTACTTTCCCGTCTTCCGAGAATACCTCAGTTGCAAATTTATAATTGGGATTTTCCAGTTCTTCCACAGGAGGCATATAGCCTATCCAGCCCTTAGAGATAGACACAAAAACAACTACGATAGCTATTAAAGCAACTGCCAACAATACCCAAAGAGCGTTTATTATTTTTCGAATCATGTTTCTTCTAGCTTAAAAAAGATGCTTATAACTAAGCCGCAAAGGTAGATAAAATATAGCATACAGCAAACGAGTTTTTGATTTATTTGATATTTTAAAACCAACCGAAAAACGAATAAAAAGAGAAAAAAAGTTTGTATTTTACATTTTCTTCGTACCTTTACACTCCGGTAAAACAAGTTCTATCCACATAAAAGATAACAAAATGGAAAACAGAAGTTTAGTAACCATTGCCGAACATTCTAAAGAAAAAATCCTCTACATGCTCGAAATGGCGAAGCAGTTTGAAATGAACCCCAACCGCCGGTTATTGCAAGGTAAGGTAGTAGCAACCCTGTTCTTCGAACCTTCCACCCGTACCCGTTTGAGTTTCGAAACAGCAGCCAATCGCCTCGGCGCACGCGTCATCGGATTTACTGATCCGAAAGCAACCAGCTCCTCAAAAGGAGAAACACTCAAAGACACGATCATGATGGTTAGCAGCTATGCGGATATTATCGTCATGCGACACTATCTCGAAGGAGCTGCCCGATATGCCAGCGAAGTAGCACCCGTACCCATCGTCAATGCAGGAGACGGAGCCAACCAGCACCCGTCACAAACGATGCTCGACCTCTACTCCATCTACAAAACTCAGGGAACACTGGAAAACCTGAACATCTTTCTGGTGGGAGACTTGAAATACGGACGCACCGTCCACTCACTACTGATGGCTATGCGTCACTTCAATCCTACATTCCACTTCATCGCCCCCGATGAACTGAAAATGCCGGAAGAATATAAGCTATACTGCAAAGAGCATCAGATCAAATACATTGAACATACCGAATTTACCGAAGAAATTATCGCTGATGCCGACATCCTGTACATGACCCGTGTGCAACGCGAACGCTTCACCGACCTGATGGAATACGAACGAGTGAAAAATGTATATATCCTGCGCAACAAGATGCTGGAGAACACCCGTCCGAACCTCCGCATTCTGCACCCGCTGCCCCGTGTCAACGAGATTGCTTACGACGTGGACAACAACCCGAAAGCATATTATTTCCAACAGGCGCAAAACGGTCTGTATGCCCGTGAAGCCATCCTTTGCGACGTATTAGGTATCACATTAGAGGACGTTAAAAACGATATTTTATTATGAGCGAAAATAAACAAGCATTGCAAGTAGCTGCCCTGAAAAACGGGACAGTGATTGACCATATCCCATCAGAAAAACTCTTTACTGTCGTACAGCTACTGGGCGTGGAGCAAATGAAGTGTAACATCACCATCGGCTTCAACCTCGACAGCAAAAAGCTAGGGAAAAAAGGCATTATCAAAATCGCCGACAAGTTTTTCTGCGACGAAGAAATCAACCGCATATCGGTAGTAGCACCTTACGTAAAACTGAACATTATCCGCGACTATGAAGTCGTTGAAAAGAAAGAAGTCAGAATGCCGGACGAACTGCACGGCATCGTAAAATGCGCCAATCCGAAATGTATCACGAACAATGAACCTATGCCTACGTTATTTCATGTGATAGACAAGGATAATTGCATCGTGAAGTGCCATTATTGCGAGAAAGAACAGAAACGCGAGGAAATCACCATCCTCTAGTTTCTCCATTCCTCATTCTTAATTTTTTATTAAATTGAAACAAGACTGGAAACCGGGAACGATGATCTATCCGCTGCCTGCCATATTGGTGAGTTGCGGAAAAGATGAAAGTGAATATAATATTATAACAGTAGCATGGACGGGTACGATTTGTACAAACCCGCCCATGTGCTATATATCCGTACGACCGGAACGACACTCCTACGACATCATCAAGAAGAATATGGAGTTCGTCATCAATCTGACAACTAAAGACATGGCGTTCCCTACCGACTGGTGCGGAGTACGTTCGGGACGGAATTATCGTAAATTCGAAGAGATGAAACTCACTCCGGGACGCTGCACCGTAGTCAGCGCACCGCTGATCGAAGAGTCTCCCCTCTGCATCGAATGTCGCGTGAAGGAAATTGTTTCGCTCGGTTCGCATGATATGTTTATCGCCGATGTGGTAAACGTCCGTGCAGACGACCGGAACCTGAATCCCGAAACCGGCAAGTTCGAACTGGCGGAAGCGAACCCGCTGGTATATGTGCACGGAGGATATTACGACCTGGGAGAAAAAATAGGGAAATTCGGCTGGAGTGTAGAAAAGAAGAAATAAAGAAAAAAGTACTGCCATGAATATACTGCGCAACATAATTCTTTTCGGTTGGATGGCGATAGCTTGCACAGCTTTCGCCCAAGATCGTAACGCAGATAAAGTGGAACGTCCCAACACAAAGAAAATCAACTTTGGTATCAAAGCCGGATTTAATTCTTCCATGTTTATGGTATCCGAATTGAAAATCAAAGACGTAACGATCGACGAAGTACAAAATAATTATAAGATCGGCTATTTTGGCGCGATCTTCATGCGCTTTAATATAAAGAAGCATTTCATTCAGCCGGAAGCATCCTATAATGTCAGCAAAGGCGAGATCACCTTTGACAAACTCGGTTCGCAACACCCTGCCATCGAACCCGATTATGCTTCGGTACAGTCCGTACTTCACAGTATCGACTTCCCTATTCTCTACGGATATAACGTAGTGAAAAAAGGACCATACGGAATGTCTATCTTTGCCGGTCCAAAACTCCGGTATCTATGGGGAAAGCAGAACGAAATCACTTTCACAAACTTCGACCAGAAAGGGATTCATGAAAAGCTGTATCCGCTCAATGTCAGCGTCGTGATCGGTGTCGGCGTCAATATCTCCCGCATCTTTTTCGACTTCCGCTACGAACAGGGGATAGGAAATATCTCCAAATCCATCGTTTATGACAATATCAATTCAGACGGCAGCACGGGAGTCAGCCCTATCATTTTCCGCCGCCGCGACAGCGCATTAAGTTTCTCGTTCGGATTCATTCTTTAAAGAACATCCGACAGCCGGCTGATGAACTTTTGATAGTCGGCAACCGGCAAAAACAGACACCTCCTATTCATTCCGTACGATAAATTATCCATTATCTATTAATTTCCTCCATTTACTAACATTTTTCTTATAGTTCCTTCGTTCTTTATTTATTTTCACTAACTTTGTGCGCTTAAAATAGGTATCTCGAATTAAAAATTTAATATTACTTATAAAAAGAATGAAAAGAGACGACTTAATTTTCGACATCATCGAAAAAGAGCACCAACGTCAGCTGAAAGGTATCGAGCTGATTGCATCTGAAAACTTTGTAAGTGACCAGGTAATGCAGGCAATGGGTTCTTGCCTGACTAACAAGTACGCAGAAGGTTATCCGGGCAAACGTTACTACGGAGGTTGTGAAGTAGTTGACCAAAGCGAACAAATCGCTATCGACCGCCTGAAAGAAATCTTCGGTGCCGAATGGGCAAACGTACAACCGCATTCAGGAGCACAAGCCAATGCAGCCGTATTTCTGGCTGTTTTGAATCCAGGCGACAAGTTTATGGGATTAAACCTCGCACACGGCGGACACCTTTCTCACGGTTCATTAGTAAACACTTCCGGCATTATCTACACTCCTTGCGAATACAATCTGAATCAGGAAACCGGCCGTGTAGACTACGACCAGATGGAAGAAGTTGCTTTGCGCGAAAAGCCGAAAATGATTATCGGCGGCGGCTCTGCTTATTCCCGCGAATGGGACTACAAACGTATGCGTGAAATCGCAGATAAAGTAGGCGCTATCCTGATGATCGACATGGCTCACCCTGCGGGTCTGATCGCTGCCGGACTGTTGGAGAACCCGGTTAAATATGCACACATCGTCACTTCGACTACACATAAAACACTTCGCGGACCTCGTGGTGGGGTCATCATGATGGGAAAAGATTTCCCTAATCCTTGGGGAAAGAAAACTCCGAAGGGTGAAATCAAAATGATGTCTCAATTACTGGATTCAGCTGTATTCCCAGGTGTACAGGGCGGACCGTTGGAACACGTAATCGCTGCCAAAGCCGTAGCTTTCGGTGAAATCCTGCAACCGGAATACAAGGAATATGCAAAACAGGTTCAGAAGAATGCTGCCATACTGGCACAGGCCTTGATAGACCGTGGTTTTACAATCGTTTCCGGTGGTACGGACAATCACTCCATGCTGGTTGACCTGCGTAGCAAATACCCTGATCTGACAGGTAAGGTAGCAGAAAAAGCATTAGTTTCTGCTGACATTACCGTGAATAAGAACATGGTTCCGTTTGACAGCCGTTCTGCTTTCCAAACTTCCGGTATCCGTCTGGGTACTCCTGCCATCACAACCCGTGGTGCGAAAGAAGACCTGATGATCGAAATTGCCGAAATGATCGAAACAGTTCTGTCTAACGTGGAAAATGAAGAGGTGATCGCACAAGTACGTGCACGTGTCAATGAGACAATGAAGAAATATCCTCTTTTTGCTGATTAAGATTTCTTTCTTTGAGTAACCAAATGCCGGTAATGTGAATTAGCAGCATTTGTGTTCAACATTTCATAAAGAATTTCTTTTGAATTTTATAAGCCTGCTTTCTGTGAAGAAAACAGGCTTTTCTTTTTTATTTATTAACAGAATCAGACAAACTATCTGCTCGAAAAGATGTTTTCTTACTACAAAAAGAGAAATTGAAATACGCACTATACTCTTCCGGAAAGCAGCGACTTCAATCGTACAGTGTATCAGACAAGGTCAACATACCGGTACACTGGACTCTATATACAATCATCCCCGTCTTCCCAAACTATCAGAAGTGGAAAGACGGGGATTTATATTGGATGATTGACAGTACAGAAATATACTAAATGAAATAGTAAAAATCAGCTCAGTCCTTCAATTTCACCATCTACAATGTCGATATGCAACGCTTGCGGTTCTTTGGGCAATCCCGGCATACGAAGGATTTCTCCTGCAATCGCTACAATCATTTCGGCACCGTTATTAATCACTATATCCTTGATATGGAACTCGAAATTATTCACGGCGCCATAAATCTTCGGATCGGCAGAAAAAGAGTATTGTGTCTTGGCAATACAAACCGGATAATGAGTGATTCCCATTTTCTCAATCAGCTTGATGCGGTTGCGGGCGATGCTGCTGTACGTAATGACGCTGGCTCCATAAAGGTTGGTAGCCACTTTCTCAATCTTCTGCTGTATGCTGTCTTCTTCTTTATACGTATAACGCAAAGGTTCGGACGGATTATTTTCTATCGTATCGACTACGAGGCGGGCCATATCTACCGCTCCATCACCACCGTCGCTGAACGCATTATTGATGGCGTAACCTACCCCCAACTGTTCGCAGTGCTCGCGCAGCATTTCCATTTCCTCGTCCGTGTCGGTGGCAAACTTATTGAAAGCAACCACTACCGTCTGTCCGAAGGAGCGAAGATTACGAATATGTTTATCCAGATTGCGCAATCCTTCTTTCAGTCCTTCCATGTTCGGTTCCTTGATGCGGTCGAGACTGACACCACCGTGCATCTTCAGTCCTTGCGCCGTAGCGACAATCACAGTCAGTTTGGGCTGGAGTCCGCTTTTGCGGCATTTGATGTTATAGAACTTTTCAGCACCGAGGTCTGCGCCGAATCCGGCTTCCGTGATCACATAGTCACCGAATGACATTGCCAGTTTGGTGGCAAGAATAGAGTTACAGCCATGAGCGATATTGGCAAACGGTCCGCCGTGTACGAAAGCGGCGGTACCTTCGGTCGTTTGCACCAGATTCGGATGGATGGCGTCTTTCAGCAATACCGTGATAGCTCCCGCCACTCCGAGATCTTTCACCGTAAAAGGCTGGTCATCATATGTAAAACCAAGCAGAATATTTTCAATGCGGCGGCGCAAGTCTTCCACATCTTTGGAAAGGCAGAGAATGGCCATAATTTCCGAAGCCGGAGTAATATCGAAGCCTGACTCCTGCGTGATGCCGTTCGACTTGGGTCCGAGTCCGACTACGATGCTGCGCAACGAACGGTCGTTCACGTCGAGCACCCGACGCCAGAGAATTTCTTTCAATCCGAAACCTTTCGCCTGATTCTGATAAAGATAATTATCGAGCAAAGCAGAAATCATGTTATGCGCGGAAGTAATCGCATGAAAGTCTCCCGTAAAATGAAGGTTGATCTTCTCCATCGGAAGCACCTGTGCATATCCCCCACCCGCTGCTCCTCCCTTCATACCGAAGCAAGGACCGAGAGACGGCTCGCGCAAAGCGACAATCGCCTTCTTTCCGATTTTGTTCAGTCCCAGGGCGAGACCGATAGATACTGTAGTTTTGCCGATACCCGCCTTTGTCGCTGTGATGGCAGTTACCAGGACAAGGTTACTTTTCTTCACTTTCTCCTCGTCGATCAGTTGTTCGGGAATCTTCGCGATGTAGCGACCATAATTTTCGACTTCTTCACGAGGAATTCCGATGCTTTCGGCAACTTGCTTGATCTTTTTCAACTCGACACTGCGAGCTATTTCTATGTCTGATTTCATACAGAATATGATTAGTTTTATTTGAAGTGACAAAAGTATAACAAAAAAGCGAAACTGAGAAATTTAAGACGCTCTCTCGTTTACCCGGGACTTCCGCACAATTAATTTATATTTTTAGAAACTATGACGATAACGTACTTAACCCACTAAACTCTTTTTGCACAAGAACTGTTGTTATGAACATAACCTAAACAAGAACAACATATATGGAATGGATTATTAATCAACTCAGGGATCATCCCGAACTTGCCATTTTCCTCACTTTATTCGCCGGCTTCTGGCTGGGCAGATTCAAAATAGGAAAATTTTCGTTGGGAACAGTAACCAGCGTGCTACTGGTCGGAGTACTGGTAGGACAATTAAACATTAGTGTAGACGGCCCGATGAAAGCTGTCTTTTTCCTCCTGTTTTTATTCGCTGTGGGCTATAAGGTAGGTCCGCAATTCTTTCGCGGATTGAAGAAAGACGGATTGCCGCAAGTAGGATTTGCCGTCCTGATGTGCATTGTCAGCCTCATCGCCCCATGGATACTTGCCAAAATCATGGGCTACCATGTAGGCGAGGCTGCCGGATTGCTGGCAGGCTCACAGACCATTTCCGCAGTAATCGGTGTGGCAAGCGACACGATCAATCAATTAAGCATCAGCGATGCGCAGAAAGCGACATTTATCAATGCCATCCCCGTAGCATACGCTGTGACTTATATTTTCGGTACGGCAGGTTCCGCATGGATTCTGGCTTCACTCGGTCCCAAAATGCTGGGCGGACTGGAGAAGGTGAAAGCGGACTGCAAAGAGCTGGAAGCCAAAATGGGAACTTCCGAAGCAGATGAACCCGGATTTTACACCGCCCTCCGCCCCGTCGTATTCCGTGCTTATAAAATAGATAACGAATGGTTCGGCAAAGGAAAAACGGTCAGCGAACTGGAGAACTATCTGGTGGAAAACGATAAACGGCTGTTTGTAGAACGCGTACGGCAAAAGGGCGTCATAGAAGAAGTCACCCCGGATATGCTTCTACAACCGGGCGATGAAGTCGTATTAAGCGGCCGCCGTGAATATGCAATCGGCGAAGAAGACTGGATCGGTCCGGAAGTGATCGACGCCCAACTGCTCGACTTTCCGGCAGAGACGCTTCCGGTAATGGTCACCCACCGCACATTCGCAGGCGAAAAGGTCTCCACGATCCGTGCGCTGAAATTCATGCACGGAGTCAGTATCCGCAGTATCAAGCGAGCAGGCATCAATGTTCCGGTACTCGCTCAGACAGTGATCGACTCCGGCGATATTCTCGAACTGACCGGAACAAAACTCGAAGTAGAAACTGCCGCCAAACAGATGGGCTATATCGATCGCCCCACCAACCAGACAGATATGATCTTCGTGGGACTGGGTATCCTGCTCGGTGGTCTGGTCGGCGCACTTGCCATTCACCTGGGAGGTATCCCGATCAGCCTGTCCACCAGTGGAGGTGCCTTGATCGCAGGACTCGTATTCGGCTGGCTGCGCAGCAAACATCCGACCTTTGGCGGTATCCCCGAACCTTCGTTGTGGGTATTGAATAATGTGGGATTGAATATGTTTATCGCTGTTGTCGGCATCGCTGCAGGACCTAGTTTCGTGACCGGTTTCAAAGAAGTAGGATTCAGCCTGTTTATCGTCGGTGCACTGGCAACCGCCATCCCTCTTCTCAGCGGACTGCTGATGGGAAGATATCTGTTCAAGTTCCACCCTGCCCTCACACTGGGATGTACAGCCGGAGCACGTACCACAACCGCCGCACTGGGAGCTATTCAGGATGCATTGGGAAGCGACACTCCCGCGTTAGGATACACCGTGACGTATGCAGTCGGTAATACACTACTGATTATCTGGGGAGTAGCCATCGTATTGCTCATGTAAATGTCAGTATAATGAATGTATAGGAAATCAAAATTAAGTATCAAAACAATAAGAACCATTATGGAAAAGAAAACAACTGGCACAGTTATCACCAAGAACTTTGCCAAAAAGATGGAAACGATCAGCCCTTTCGAACTTAAAAACAAGCTCATCGAAATGGCTGACGAGAGTATCAAGAAAATGGCCCATACCATGCTGAACGCAGGACGAGGCAACCCGAACTGGATTGCGACCGAACCGCGTGAAGCATTCTTCCTGTTAGGAAAATTCGGACTTTGCGAATGTCGCCGTGTCCAATCCCTGGAAGAAGGAATTGCAGGCATCCCACAACAGGAAGGAATAGCCGCCCGCTTCGAGGCTTTCCTCAAAGAGAACGAGAAAGAAGCCGGAGCCAGGTTACTGAAAGAAACCTATAATTATATGCTGATGGAGCACGCAGCCGATCCGGACAGACTGGTTCATGAATGGGCGGAATCGGTCATCGGCGACCAGTATCCTGTCCCCGACCGTATCCTGCACTTCACCGAACTGATCGTACAGGATTATCTGGCACAGGAAATGTGCGACCGCCGTCCCCCTAAAGGCACATTCGACCTTTTCGCTACCGAAGGCGGAACGGCTGCCATGTGCTATGTATTCGATTCATTGCAGGAAAACTTTCTGTTGAATCAAGGGGATTCCATCGCCTTGATGATTCCTGTCTTCACGCCCTACATCGAGATTCCGGAATTACGCCGCTATCAGTTCGATGTTACCGAAATATCTGCCGATCAGATGACACCGGACGGGCTGCACACCTGGCAATATAAAGATGAAGATATCGATAAGCTGAAGAATCCGCAGATAAAAGCGTTGTTCATCACCAATCCGAGCAATCCGCCCAGTTATGCGCTGAGTCCGGAGACTGCCGCACGTATTGTCAACATCGTAAAGAATGACAATCCGAATCTGATGATCATTACGGACGATGTGTACGGAACATTCATACCTCACTTCCGTTCGTTGATGGCGGAATTGCCGCATAATACACTCTGCGTCTATTCCTTCTCCAAGTATTTCGGAGCCACAGGATGGAGAAATGCAGTGATAGCCCTACACGAAGACAACATCTACGACAAAATGATTGCCCGCCTGTCGGAGGAGCAAACAGCAATCTTAAACAAGCGTTATGCAAGCCTCAGTTTACACCCCGAGAAGATGAAGTTTATTGACCGCATGGTAGCCGACAGCCGGCAGATTGCGCTGAACCATACCGCAGGACTCTCGCTGCCCCAGCAAATGCAGATGAGCCTGTTCGCCGCTTTCTCCCTTCTCGACAAGGAAGACCGGTACAAGGCAAAGATGCAGGAAATCATCCACCGTCGACTGCATGCACTCTGGGACAGCACCGGCTTCACGTTGATAGAAGACCCGCTGCGTGCCGGATATTATTCGGAAATCGACATGCTGGTATGGGCGAAGAAATTCTACGGTGATGAATTTGCAGACTATCTGCAAAAGACCTACAATCCGCTCGACGTTGTTTTCCGCCTTGCCAACGAGACTTCGCTCGTCCTGCTGAACGGCGGCGGATTTGCCGGACCGAAATGGAGTGTCCGTGTTTCGCTCGCCAATCTGAACGAAGCCGATTACGTAAAAATAGGACAAAGTATCAAGCGCGTACTGGATGAGTATGCAGAAAATAGGTAATACTTATTATTTAAAGCGGGAAGTATCCACCTCTTCCCGCTTTTTCTCCTTGTATCCTCCGAATTTGTAGTTGAAGGAAATACCGAAGGCACGGGTAGTCTTCATATAGTGATTCTTCACATTCTGTTGTCCGAAACGGACATTAGTCGAAATGGTGGAAGTATTAAATATGTCGTCGCATTTCAAGGTCAGTTGTGCTTTTCCCTTTGCGAAAGTATAGCGCAGGGCCGCATCCAGATTTCCCGAACGGGGAAGGTCGAAAATGCCTTGTATCGCTTTGTTCTGATAAAATCCGCTTAGGGTAAACTTCAAATCAGGTTTGGTGGAGAGAGTGAAGGTATTGTTCATTGTCAATACAAACGTATATAGTTTGCGGTCGAACGGGATATCCCAGAAATCACTGTCTTTCTGACGGTAACGAAAGCCGATTGCCGTGATGCGGGAGTCCAGCCATTTCTTCACTTTAAAGGGAACTACCATTACCAAGCCCGCCTGTTCCGAGAAGTCGAAGTTAAAGCATTTATATATCTCGACCAGACGTTCCGGAGACTGGTAAAGCGTCTGCATTTCCTTGTTTTTCGTGCGGCTGTAATAGGCGGTCAGCACATATTTACCTTTTAATATATAGCTAATGTTAGCTTCGTAATTGGTTGCCGGTTTAAGGAAGGGATTTCCCTGAATTTCGGAATAAGCACCCATGTAGGAAGTGGAGTTCTGCATACTCCAGTATTCCGGATATTCTTTGTCGCTGCTCAATGAAAATTGCAGGATATGTCCCGGAGCAGGCAAATAAGTCAGGTTGGCAACCGGATACAGGCTCCATTCGTTCCACATATCCGTATGATATTGCTCGGCAGCCAGAGAGACATCCGTTGAAAGTTTCTCACCGAAACTCTTGCTGAGTCCGGCATAAAAGTTCAGCGTCTGCTCGCGACGACGGGATTGCATGTTGTTGTCCGGCAGTAAAGTTTCCGTTTCGGGATCGAAATACATTTGATAACTATTGTCCAATGCGGTCGTATAAGCAACACCATAATTCAATCCCCAGTCTGCGCCCAAAGTATGTTCTTGTCCGGCATAGAAACGCCATTGGTTGATCCGTTGGTTATCTTTGCTCAGGAAGTTCAGTGTTTCTTCTCCCAGTGTGCTGTAAAGCAGCTGACTGCCGGGAGCATGATAATAGGTAAATTCCGCTCCGGCTTTCAGTCCGAAAGGAGTCTGATAGTCGAGTTTGGCATTATGGAGCTGTCCTTCCGAGTGCGAATCGGTGACCGAGTTCTGCGCACCGGTGACTGTGGCGTAAGGTTTGACATCGGTGAAAGCAGTGGTATAAACCAAGCTCAGCAAATGCTTGTCGGTAAAGGCATAGTCCATCCCAAGGCGTATCTGGTGATTGTTGTGGCGGGAAGTAGTGATATCATACATATTCATCGGATGCACCGAACCGTCGGCGAGCGTGTGAAGCGCTTCCTTGTCTGTCTCCCTCCGTTCGCGGCTGTAAGAGTAAGAGTAGAGAAGATCAGCAGAAAATTTGCGTCCGGAGTATAGAAGGCTCGCACGCTCTGCCAGAGATTCGTAGTGTAATTGGCTGTAGGCAGTATATAGTTCTCCCTGAAGAGAAGGTTCTTTTCCCATGCCCGAAGTCAGTATCAAATTGATCATCGGTCCGCGCACCTGATAACGTGCCGGAGCGGAATACATCACTTCCGCCTTTTCAATCCGACTGACGGGCATTGATTTCAGCAGGGTGCTTAATTGCTCTACAGAGAGGGTGGTCACTTTTCCGTTGATAACCACAGTGACCGGTTGCCCTCCCAACGTCAGGGCATCATTCATGGAGACAACTCCCGGCAGGTTCTTTACCGCATCATAGGCATTGTCTACCGGCAGGCTGCTGACCAGTCTCGGAACGTCGTATACCAGTTTCCCCTGTTCGGCTTTTACTACCGGACGTTCGCCGGTGATCATGACTTCGGGAAGTTCCCGATACAGGCTGTCTATATAGGCTACGTTTTTTACGCTGTCGGCAGGTTCCTGCGCTGTCTGTACCTGCTGTGCAGAAGCGTACATCCAATACATGAAAAGTAACAAAAGCAGTAAATAAGTTCGTTTCATATCGCATTTATTTTTGAGTATGCTGCAAAATACGGGAGAAAAAACGAAACTTTACGTTATCGCCGGCTTATCTAGTGTTATTTAGTCTTATCAAAGAGAAGAAAAATAACAGTTTCATACTATCTTTGTCCGTATGAAACTACCGTTGAAACATATCATTATCCTTGTCATCTGCTCGCTGACAGGCATCTTTGTTTACCAGACATATTGGCTGACAGGGCTTTACCGCACGATGAAGCAGGAAATGAACAATAATATCAAAGACGCCATGCGTACGAGCGACTTTAATGAAATCGTGCTTCGCGTCAACGAGCTGCAAAAGGATAATGTGGAACATGGTTCGGTCACCGTTTCCGCCGGATATGGTGCAGACGGCAAGTCGCTGGTGACAAGCCAGACCGTCTCTTATACGGACAGTACCTACAAAGACACCCTGCATACACGCACGGAAACAGCAGTAGATACCCTAGCCGTCAATGCCAACGATCCGGATGCCAGCGCCGTTGCCTCCAGCGAAAGCGGACTTGATGTATTATTAAAGAAACAGGACTCGATGAAAGAACTCATACTCAGCGTCCAACAGGGTATGCACTCCGGCGTGGATACCTACATCGACATCAACCTGCAAAAATATGACAGTCTACTGACCGATGTACTGAAAGCACACAACATAGATGTGCCTCACCGTACCTTATATATATACAGCGGAGCTACTCAGGATTCATCCCAGACATTCATAGATACACTGGGCATCGCAGGAGACAGCACCTATATCCCCAGCCCGAAAGCCATCCGCTACAACTACGAATTCAACAGGCATCACAGTCAACGCTACCAACTGATAATGGAACCCATCACCTCCCTGGTATGGAAACAAATGACTGGCATCCTGGTCACTTCATTTGTCATCTTCCTCATCCTCGGATTTTCCTTCTGGTTCCTCATCCGGACACTGCTGAAACAAAAGACGCTGGAAGAAATGAAGAGCAACTTTACGAACAACATCACGCATGAGTTAAAGACTCCGATTGCCGTGGCGTATGCCGCCAACGATGCGCTGCTGAATTTCAACCAGGCGGAAGAGAAAAGCAAACGTGACCAATATCTGCGCATCAGCCAAGAGCAGCTACAGCGTTTGAGCGGACTCGTCGAACAGATTCTTTCCATGAGCATGGAAAGCCGCAAGACGTTCAGACTGCACCCCGAAGAGATTTGTCTAAAAGAACTGATTACTTCTTTAATAGAGCAGCACCAGCTAAAAGCGGATATCCCCGTACACATAACACTGGAAACAGAACCGGAAGCACTGACGATAGTAGCCGACCGCACTCATTTCAGCAATATCATCAGTAACCTGATAGACAATGCCGTGAAATATTCGAAACAAGAAGCAGAGATTATGATTCAGTGCCGCCAAACGGGAGAAACGGTGACTATCACCGTCTCTGATCATGGAATAGGTATCCCTCTGGATAAACAGAAACATATATTCGACAAATTCTATCGCGTTCCGACCGGAAATCTTCATAACGTGAAGGGATACGGCTTAGGGCTTTTCTATGTCAAAAGCATGGTCGAAAAACATGGAGGCACCATCACCGTCAAAAGTGAATCCGGCAAAGGAAGTACATTTACCATTACTATCTAAAACATCAGAACCATGAGCAAAAACGACATTACAGTATTGTTGGTGGAAGACGAACTGACACTCGCCATGATTATCAAAGATACGCTCGAGGAAAACGGTTTTACCATACATACCGCCTCCGACGGCGAAGAAGGATTGCATCTTTTCTTTGAACTTCGGCCGGACGTGCTGGTGGCCGATGTGATGATGCCCAAAATGGACGGATTCGAAATGGTACGCCGCATCCGGCAGACGGACAAGCAGACACCTGTACTGTTTCTGACTGCCCGTTCGGCCATCAACGATGTGGTAGAAGGATTCGAACTTGGGGCAAACGATTATCTGAAAAAGCCTTTCGGCATGCAGGAACTGATCATACGTATCAAGGCGCTGATGGGAAAAGCGTTCAGCTTCACGAAGACAAAGGTATCCAGCCGTTTTGAGATAGGAAGTTATCTGTTCGATCCGGTCGCGCAGACATTGCTGCATGCCGGAGTGAGACAGGAACTCTCCCACCGCGAGTCGGAAATACTGAAACGGCTTTGTGAAAACCGGAATCAGGTGGTCAATACGCAGGACGTTCTGCTGGAACTTTGGGGGGATGACAGTTTCTTCAATTCCCGGAGTCTGCATGTATTCATCACGAAACTGCGGCATAAGTTGTCGCAGGATGAGCAAATACGTATCGTCAATGTGCGGGGAATCGGCTATAAACTCATTGCAAACTAAGCTCTAAAATAGTGTCACTATCCTACTGGCATAGTGTCACTATCCCCACAGGATACTTACACTATCTTAGTGGGATAGTGACACCATCCCGACGAGACAGCAGCACACTCCTTTTTAAAGGATTTTTCTCTAAGAAAACATAACGGAAGCAGGCAGTCAGACTAAAAATCTCTATCTTTGTCATCAATCAACCTTTACGAAGATGAGAAAACTGATTCTATTTCTTTCGCTGATATTATCGGTCGGTTTTGCATCCGCACAGTCGGAGGTTCCTTCCGATAGTATTCGTCGTGCTCCGTCGAGCAATATAAAGGAATTCGGTGGCTTCCTGCTCGATATGGGATTAATGAATGTGGCCCCTCCCAAACTTCCGAAATTCAGTCTCGATGTACCGGATGTGAGTAAAGACTATAATCAGATATTCCGTCTGAATACAGACGCCAGCTATACACAGGGATTCACCGACGCATTTTCTTCCCCTTTCTCCGGTTTCGGATATGGGTATGGCTGGGGATTGTCGTCTTCACCGCAGTTCATGCAGATGGGCACCTTCAAACTGAAAAACGGATGGAAAATCAATACATACGGAGACTATGACAAAGACGGATGGAAAGTGCCCAACCGTAGTGCCATGCCTTGGGAGAAGAATAATTTCCGGGGAGCATTCGAACTGAAGTCCTCCAATGGTAATTTCGGTATCCGGATCGAGGTTCAGCAGGGACGGAACGGTCTTTATTAACTACGCTACTCATTATGATCGACTTGTTTCGGCTATTAGCATATCCTGATTAGCTATTAGCATAATCCGATTAGCTAATAGCTAATCAGGATATGCTAATAGGATATTTCAATCATCAATAACAAGATGAGTTATTTACTCAACTAACGTTTATTCTGCTTCAAAAGCTCTGTCTGCCGCAGCCATCGCGTCGGCTACACGGTCGCACCATGAATCGAACTCCGGATCAGGAGTCTGTGTTTCGGGGTGCGAAAGCATATATTGCACTGACTGTCTTAAACCGTCCGCCATCGAAGTTGTACAGATAAAGTCCGGCACAAGGCGTTTTATTTTCGAATTATCAAAGACTACCGTTGCGGCTTTATCCCCCAACAGTTCGCCCCGAAAGTCATAGTTCCCGCCATGTCTCGCAAGAAAATCGGAAGCCACATGGAGTGCGTTCAGAGGTTTCCCCAGCGCATCGGCAATGGTTTGATAAATCTGATTCCAAGTCATACTCTCATCTGTGGTGATATGGAAGGCATTCCCGATGGCATGAGGGTTCGCCATCAGTCCTACATATCCTTTGGCAAAATCTTTGGAATGTGTCAGTGTCCACAAGGAACTTCCGTCACCAGGGATAATAACCGGTTTCCCGTCAAGGATACGTTTAAGTATCTGCCAGTTCCCCTTATTTCCATGCAGGCTTACAGGAGGTTTCGTTCCATTATACGTATGGCTGGGACGGACAATCGTAATCGGGAAACCGGTGGTACGGTATGCTGTCATCAACACTTCTTCGGCGGCAATCTTATGCCGTGAATATTGCCAGTAAGGATTCACTAAAGGGGTACTTTCCGTAATACGGTAATCAGCCAACGGTTTTTGGTAGGCGGATGCACTGCTGATAAAAATATATTGTTTCGTCTTATTACGGAACAGACGGATATCACGTTCTACATCTTCTGCCGTGTAAGCGATGAACTGAGCTACGACATCATAACTTTCATCTGCAATAGCTTTCGCCACAGCTTCCTCATCGTGAATGTCGGCAATGATACTGCCCACACCTTCCGGCAGTTTTTTTGAGCCCCGGTTGAGCAGTGTTATCTCCCACCCTCTCTGTTGAGCCAATTCTACTACATCGGTACTGATCGTACCGGTTCCTCCAATGAATAATGCTTTCATAAAACAAGTCTTTTTAAATTCACAGGAACAAATATATTAATTCTACTATTCACATCCCTTGATTATCCCGTTTTTTTGTTTCCGACACGCTGATATTTAGCTGAAAAAAGTGAGTTTGCATCCCACTACCCACCGGCATTGTATACAAATTACTGAATCTTATACCCAAATTACTGTTTTGCAAATACGGAATGAGAAAGATACATTTAAAAGCTTTATCTTTGTGACAGATCAAAACTGTAAGCCGTATGGAAGAAATAACAAAAATTGAAAGCATTGACCAGTATGACCAACTGTTCGGACTAGAGACCTTGCACCCACTGGTAAACGTGATCGACTTCTCGAAAGCGACAAAGACGGTAGACTACTATCGTATGAATATCGGATTCTACTCTCTGTTTCTGAAAGACGCAAAATGTGGCGATCTCAGATATGGACGGAAGTATTATGACTATCAGGAAGGAACCGTTGTCTGCATGGCTCCGGGACAGGTTATCGGGATAGATAACCGCAAGCAGACACCAATTCGTACAAAATCTATCGGCCTTTTATTTCATCCCGATTTAATCCGGGGAACTTCTTTAGGGCAGAACATCAAACACTATAGTTTCTTCTCTTACGAAGTGAATGAAGCACTGCATCTCTCCGAACAGGAAAGGGAAATCGTGACCGACTGTATCCACAAAATACAAATCGAACTGGAACATGCCATCGACAAACACAGCAAGCAGCTCATTGTCCGCAATATAGAACTATTGCTCGACTATTGCATGCGCTTCTACGAACGGCAATTCATCACCCGTAATCAGGCGAATAAAGATATCATCGTGAAGTTCGAACAGTTATTGGACGAGTATTTTCAGAATCAGACTGCACTTACCGAAGGACTTCCTTCTGTAAAATACTTTGCGGACAAAGTCTGCCTTTCTTCCAATTACTTCGGAGACCTGATCAAGAAAGAAACAGGAAAAACGGCACAGGAATATATCCAGCACCGGATCATAGAACTTGCCAAGGAACGGATATTAGAAGGTAGCCAGACGGTCAGCCAGATTGCGTATGAACTGGGGTTCCAGTATCCGCAGCATTTCAGCCGATTGTTCAAGAAGAATGTCGGATGTACGCCAAACGAATATAAGCAACAGAACTAAAACAGCTCCATTAATCAGGATATTAGTTACGTCATGGGAGATAAAGTACTTAAGATAGGAAGTGTGCATCAATGTAATTGCTGCATGGGGAGTAAGACACTGCACCCTCTGGTCAGTGTCATCGACCTTTCAAAAGCCGATTTATCCTCCCATACGGATTTCAAATTCGGATTTTACACGATTCTGTTGAGCGAATGCAAATGTGAAGCCTACAGATACGGACATCAGTACTACGACTTCTCGGACGGGACACTTCTCTGTCTGACTCCCGGCGAGTCAATCAGTATGAAGGATAGTGACAACACACGTCCTTCCAAAGGATGGATACTGGCGTTTCATCCCGACTTGATCTGCGGCACTGCGCTTGGAGCGAACATTCGTGACTATACTTTCTTCTCTTATCGTCCCGAAGAAGCACTGCATGTTTCATTACGTGAAAAACAGGTCATACTGGAACTTCTGGATAAAATAAATGAAGAATTGCAACGCTGCATCGACTGCTATAGTCAGAAGATCATTTCCAAATACATCGAACTACTGCTTGATTATTGCGAACGCTTCTACGAACGCCAGTTCATCACACGCAATGAGGCTAACAAAAAGATTATCGAACGGTTTGACCGTCTTTTGGATGATCATTTCAATACTATACAAAGTCAGTCCTCCGATCTTCCCACTATTGAGGAGTGCGTCAGAGTACTTCGTCTTTCTCCCGCATATTTCAATGATTTGCTGGAATATGAAACAGGGAAGTCGTACAAAGAATACCTTCAGTTCAAGCGTTTCGAGATAGCTAAAGAGTGGTTGATAAATACAGATAAAACACTCAGCCAGATAGCGCAGGAACTCGGTTTCCGGAATCCGCAATATTTCAGCCGCCTGTTTAAGAAGATCACCGGTTGTTTGCCGAATGATTTCAAGATGCCTAACTGACTTTTCTCTTAATAAAAATAGAATTGAGAATTCAAATTCTTAATCAATGTTATAAAACATACTATTTTCCTTGGATAATTTGCAAAGTTCACAGAAGTCCGTATCTTTGCAATGTATTTTTCATAGTATTAGATTTAAGGTTAACAAAGGTTGGAGCAAGGCGTTGCTCCTTTTTTTATGTCCATACGTGAGCTATTGGACTTTCGTATATAGTAGAATTACGTTATTTTTCAGTAGATTTGCAGTAACACTTGAAAAGGATACATTCAGATTATATTCTGAATATATAAATCAAAAAGTGCTCTTTTTACGTTATATATCAAGAAGTAACTTTAATCCTGACAAAACAATGAAGACAGAGCGGAAATATCACCATTTGATTAAATCAGTTATCATCGTACTATTCCTTTCTTTTGGCATGACTTCGTGCGAAAAGGAAGAGCCAGTTCCGGTACCTACAGAACAAACGGTATTCATGTATCTCCCCTGGTCTGATAATCTCACATCCAATTTCTATCAGAACATCAGCGACCTTGAAAGTGTAGTTGAAAAGAATATCTTGAAGGATGAACGGATAATCATTTTCATGTGTACCACAGCAACGAAAGCCACTCTTTTTGAACTCGCTTATGAGAATGGCAAGAGTGTGCATAAAACTCTAAAGAACTATACAGATCCTGCATATACCACAGCAGAAGGTATCACATCCATCCTAAATGATGTGCAACGCTACTCTCCCACCAAACGCTATTCGATGGTTATCGGCTGTCATGGCATGGGATGGATACCCGTATCAAATTCTAAATCACGTAGCGGTCTTCGTACCAAAATGCACTGGGAATACGAAAATGTACCAATGACACGCTACTTCGGAGGATTAAATGCCCAATATCAGACTGATATAACCACACTTGCCAAAGGAATATCCAATGCCGGACTTAAAATGGAATATATACTCTTTGACGACTGCTATATGTCAAGCATTGAAGTAGCCTACGCTCTCAAAGATGTGACTGATTATCTGATAGGATCTACAAGTGAAGTGATGGCGTATGGTATGCCATACGCCGAGATAGGTCAGTATCTAATTGGGAAAGTAGATTATGCCGGTATCTGTGACGGTTTTTACTCTTTTTATTCCACTTATAGCACACCCTGCGGAACAATCGCTGTCACTGATTGCTCAGAACTTGATAACCTGGCAACTATTATGAAAGAAATTAATCATCGATATACTTTTGATCCTTCACTAACCAGTTCTTTACAGAGACTGGACGGATATTATCCGGTTATCTTCTTTGACTATGGTGACTATGTTTCAAAATTATGCCCTGATGAAACTCTAGTGGCACGATTCAACGAACAGCTCAATCGTACGGTGCCATTCAAAAGAAATACAGAATATTTCTATTCGATGAGCAGAGGAGAAGTGAAAATCAATACCTTCTCCGGTATTACAATCTCCGATCCAAGTACGCACTCGCTGGCCTCAAAAAAAGAAGAAACAGCATGGTATGCAGCTACTCATTAAGAACAAAAGATAAGATCAGGAAATCTCTTAATAAAAATAGAATTGAGAATTCAAATTCTTAATCAATGTTATAAAACATACTATTATTCTTGGATAATTTGCAAAGTTCGCAGAAGTCCGTATCTTTGCAATGTGTTTTTCATAGTATTAGATTTAAGGTTAACAAAGGTTGGAGCAAGGCGTTGCTCCTTTTTTTATGTCCATACCTCATCTCGTCAGCTAATTTTATCCTTTGATCACCGCCATAGGCGCCAATTCCACCAAAGGTTTCACTAAATCCCGCTCATTAGCAATTACCTGCGCAATATCTTTGTAAGCTCCCGGTACTTCATCCAATCCATCCGGCATGCGCATCGGACCTGATAATGATATGCTTAAATTCGCAAAAGAGCAAAAGAAAAAGGGAACTACGAAATCTATTTGCGTAACTAAAATTATTTTCTACTTTTGTGAAAATAAATATAGAAAAGCCATTTCTGAACCGAAACTCACTCATGTGACTGAGAAAAACTCATATGACTGAAACGAACGACTATAAAACAGCCCATGAAGAATATAATAATTATCGGTGCCAATGGATTCACCGGACGCCAAATACTGAATGACCTGTCGAGCAAGGCACAATATAAGGTAACAGGATGTTCCCTGCATCCGGATATCCTTCCGAAGAATGGAGGCAACTATCATTTCATCACCACAGATATACGGGATGAAGCAGTCGTAAAGCAACTTTTTAAAGACGTACAACCCGATGTAGTCATCAACTGTTCCGCCTTATCCGTCCCCGATTATTGCGAAACGCATCACGAAGAAGCCTGGCTAACAAATGTTACGGCAGTAGAACAATTGGCACATCTTTGCGAAAGTTACAAAAGCCGGTTCATTCATTTATCTACAGACTTCGTCTTTGACGGAAAGATAGACGAGAAGTCCGGACAGCTTTATACAGAAAAAAGTCTCCCTGCTCCCGTCAACTATTACGGTTTCACCAAATGGAAAGGAGAAGAGAAAGTGACTGAAATCTGTAGTAACTATGCTATTGCCCGCGTAGAGATTGTCTACGGAAAAGCATTGCCGGGACAACATGGAAACATCGTGCAACTGGTGATGAATCGTTTGAATGCAGGACAAGAAATCCGTGTCGTATCAGATCAATGGCGCACGCCCACCTATGTAGGTGACGTATCAGCCGGAGTACAACACCTGGTAGAAAATGCCGCAAACGGAATTTTTCATATCTGTGGCGAGGAATGCCTGACCATCGCAGAAATTGCTTTTCAGGTAGCAGACTACATGAAGCTGGACCGTTCGCTCGTTCACCCTGCCACAACAGAAGAAATGCAAGAAGCTACTCCCCGTCCCCGTTTCAGTGGGATGAGTATAGCAAAAGCCCGGACTATACTTGGTTACCAGCCACGAAAGCTGAAAGACATCCTCATGGAGTGGAAACATTAACCGACAAATCCTATTAATCAGATTGTTTGCACAAATAAAAGTATGTGCTCTACACAACATAGAAATTTGACTCAGGCATCGAACTGGCAACTAAATAAAAATGATATAAACACATAATATATAAAGGTTAAGGTCTACATAACCAAGTTTTTACTACATTCTATTCCTAGTTTCAGCTACCTTTCCCATTCTAATTATTGCATATTTATTTTGAAAATATGCAATAAGTTCTTATCTTTGCACCCGAATTAAAGAACCAGAAGATGAATCAAACATTACAATTACATAACGCCCTTATATTTCATGCGGAAATTCCCAATTTCTGCACGTCATGTTGCGTGCATGTACATTGGTTCAGCGGATTCATCTAAATTCCCCTTACTCATTCTTACCCCTAACTGCCTGTTGACTTATTTCGTTACTCACAGACAGTATTTCCATCTGATTGTCAATAAGATGTATGTCTTTTTGGGGATTATCTATGCTATTTATGAATTGTTTAACCTAACCAACTAAAATATATTACAATATGTTCTCTATTATATCTACCATGTTTTTGGGAATCGGTATCGGATACGGATTACGTAACTGGAGTATCTTACAAAAGACTGAAAAGACAATTTCTCTTACAATATTCCTGTTACTCTTTATCCTTGGAGTATCCATTGGCTCTAATAGCCTGATTGTGAATAATCTCGGTAAGTTTGGATGGCAGGCGATCATTCTTGCCGTATCCGGCGTATTAGGGAGCTTGTTGGCTGCCCGGCTTGTGTTACAACTATTTTTCAAGAAAGGAGGTAAACAATGAAAGGAAGTCTCATCGTTATCGTATTTTTCTGTGTAGGCTGTATCATGGGAGTTTTTAATAAATTCCAGTTCGACACACATACTGTTTCCATGTATATACTATATGCGTTGATGCTGCAAGTAGGAATCAGCATCGGTTCCAATAAGAACCTGAAAGCGATCATCTCACATTTGCACCCGAAAATGCTGCTGATTCCATTGGGTACCATTACCGGCACATTGTTGTTTTCTGCCTTGGCAAGCATTTTGCTAAGTCAATGGAGTGTATTCGACTGTATGGCAGTAGGAAGCGGATTCGCCTATTATTCGCTGTCTTCCATCCTGATCACTCAGTTCAAGGAACCGACCATCGGAATACAGTTGGCTACAGAGCTGGGTACCATTGCCCTGCTGACTAATATCTTTCGCGAAATGATGGCACTTTTGGGTACACCGCTTATCAAGAAGTATTTCGGGAAACTTGCTCCCATTTCAGCGGCAGGAGTCAACTCAATGGATGTATTATTACCTTCCATCAGCAGATATTCGGGAAAAGAAATGATTCCTATCGCTATTTTGCATGGTATTCTGATCGATATCAGCGTGCCTGTATTCGTTTCTTTCTTCTGTAACTTATAACTCTGTACCCCATCATACCATAATGTCCGAAAAGCATATCTGACCTATCATTCTGTCAGTAGCTTTTCGGACATTATTTTTTTATTAAAATGAGTTTTTTAATGCCCCGCCGTCGCCAACACAAAACGAATATCAGCGTAAGAAACGTCATCTCCCAATGCAGCTTTAATAGCCACCACTCCCATAAATTCATGGGTCTCCAGATAAGTCCGGACCTTCTTTATCTTGTCCGCTGTCACTACCTGTTCCAACTTTATTTTATCTTCACGGAGATAATGTTCCAGATGAGTAGCAATCGTTCCTGTCACCAAATCACGAGCTTTGGCTATCTCTTCTATCGTCATCCCCTGGCAAAACATTTCATAACTCACCAGCTTTGAATCTTTCTTCTTCTCTTTCTCCTCATTATGCTGTGCATCCAGCTTTCTTTCCCTTGCATCCTCTTTCCCCGAAACAGAAGTAAAGATCTCCGGTCGTTCCAGTTTGTTCTCCTTCATATATTTGCGCACAATGCCCAAGATCTCAAGTCCGTACTTCTCCACTCCTTTCGCACCGAAATAAGGTATCGCTTCCAAAGCTACCGGTGTATCCGGTAACAGATTCACAATACCCATCAATGCCTTTTGCTGCATGATCACATAAGCCGGCATATTCACTTCGCGCGTCTTTGCCGTTCTCCATTCCGACAGAGCACGATAAAGTTCCGGATGCAGAATATCCGTCGGAACTTCTACTTTCACCTTTCCTGAATTGCTGCGAGTGCGTTCTTTCCGTTCTTTTTTCTCCTTCGGAGCCTTGGTAGAAGAACCGGAAGAAGCAGTTTCCCCTTCGAGACTTAACATCACTTTCGCCTTCCGTTTCAGATAATCCGTTACCATAAATTTCTCCGTCCGCATCGCATCCAGCAAAGACTCTTTAATCCATAAAGCATCGTCCAATGCCTGCAAACGTTCATTCAGTTGTTTCCGCAACTCTTTATTATCAAGAGGCATACTGGTCTTGTCAAACAGCGCCCGGACAGGAAGCAATGCTTCACAGAAATAAGTAGCACCAGAATGAATCCTTTGCTGTAGCTCCTCATTTCCGGCATAATTTTCATTCCCGTTAATCAGACGCGTATATTGATTACGAAAGCGATTGGAAACTTCCACCACCTTCTCTTTGAGATGCGGAGCCAGTTCTTTATACTCGGCAAGCAACTTCGGATAAAGTTTATAAAGCTCTTCATCCATCATCCGGAGCAACCGCTTATAAGCCTGCTCAAGCGAATAGAAATTAAATAAATCATTCAACAGATCATAGAAATAAGCCTTTTGCATGTCGTTCAACTGCTTGCTCCCCGGTTTATTCTGTTCCACATCTCTTGTGAAATTATCTACAATGCTATCGCTGATTATCGCCTCCCTACGCAAAGGAGTCTCCAACACCATTCCTTCCAGAGTCTTGCAACGGCTCAATGCTACATACGTCTGCCCATGAGCAAAAGAGTTACGAGCATCGATAATCGCCCGCTCAAACGTCAGACCCTGACTCTTATGAATCGTGATAGCCCACGCCAGACGGATGGGATATTGCCGGAACACACCTTCTATTTCTTCCGTGATCTCCTTCGTTTCTTCGTTCAGCACATACTTATAATTCCCCCATTCTTCGGGCAACAACTGAAAGACATCACTACTGTCTTTTCCACGTACGGACATTCCTTTTTCGTCAACACTCATCACTTCGCCTATCATGCCGTTATAGTAACGTTTTTCTGATGAAACGTCATTCTTAAGGAACATGATCTGTGCTCCTTCTTTGACTGTAAGCACTTCATCCGCAGGGTACGAGTACTCAGGAAAATTTCCCTCTATCTCCGCCCGAAAACTATAAGCCCGTCCAGACAGTGATGCCAGTTCACGGTCGTTCACCTGCTGGGCCTGATAGTTATGCGTTGTCAGTCGGATATACCCTTCTTCTTTCCGTGGACGAAAACCGGGCTGATAACGACGATTCAATTCGTTCAACACTTCATCATCTGCTTTATTTTCGCGTATCTTGTTCAGAAGAGAAAGAAAGAAAGTATCACTCTGACGGTAGACTTTCTTTAGTTCAATGGTCATATACACCGTTTCCTTCAGTGCACGGCTGGCAAAAAAATATGGAGTCTCGTAATGATTCTTCAGTAGCTCCCATTCATTGTCTTTTACCACAGGAGCCAACTGTTGCAAGTCGCCGATCATCAGCAACTGCACACCTCCGAAAGGTTTTTCACGGTCACGATAACGACGTAAAGCCGCGTCCACAGCGTCCAGCAAATCTGCACGTACCATACTGATTTCGTCGATAACAAGCAGATCCATGCTGCGGATAATATTCCGTTTCTCTTTGCTGAAACGGTAGTGCATCTTGGCAGAATTGAAAGTCGTTTCCGGCACAAACGGAGCAAAAGACAACTGAAAGAATGAATGAATCGTCACCCCTCCGGCGTTGATAGCTGCGATTCCTGTTGGAGCCAATACGACCATGCGCTTGGGGGTATGTTCTCTCAATCGTTTTAGAAATGTAGTTTTTCCGGTTCCGGCTTTTCCGGTAAGAAACAGATGCGTGCCTGTATTTTCAATGAACTGCCAAGCTAGTTGTAGTTCAGGATTATTTTCCATGTTTCCTCTAATTTTCGGTAAAGGTACTGAATAGATTCCAACCACCGAAATTGAATGTAAGGAAAAGCAATAATCAAGCCGGTATTTTCATCATCATTTCTTTACTCCCGAAATATTTGTATACAAATAAACAAAAAAGGTCCCGGTATCTTCTCGCTTGAAGTACACCGGGACCGGATCAAATCAGAACACAAAGTCGTGTCACAGTTATATATCGAAATTGTTTTTGTTTCTTAATTCTTGGGAGACTGATATCTCTTGTACCAATCTGTAGATTTTGATCCCCAAGAATCAGCCCAATTCTTGAAATAAGGATATTCCGTATCAATGTTATGCGTCTCCGTCACCGGAATGAAATTCAACATCGGAATATCGATGGCAAACGGATAAGCTCCGTCACGATCAATGTAATAGACATCCTTACTAGAACCTATCAGCGATTTGTCAGCATAAGATGTCGGTGAATATTTAGGCAGATGTACTTCCGTCCGGTTCTGTTGCCCTGCCGCATATTTTACTATAATGTACGGATTATATATCTTCAGATTCTCCTTATTAAAAGTGGCCTTTTCAAAGGTTCTGGTTATCGTACATGTACCCACTTTCCCCTTAACAGCTTGTTTTACACTTGGGAATACAATAATAGAAGACGTTTCGCTCTCCACTTTTATATCCTTATCTGAAGTCACTTTACCAAACTGTCCTCCATCTATCTGATAAGCAAATGCATTATCATACATCGCTCCGTCGTGTGTGGGCGTAAATGTATCCACAATCTTATTTATCATGTTTTCTGTGTTGAAATATATGGCACGATTATATTCTACGATCACGTCGTTCATGTCATAATCTCCCCCGTCAGGCCAAATATCTTCAAAGGCTAAAGTCCCCTTTAAGTTCTCCTGTGCATCCGGCTTTTCTATTGGTTTATCATCACTCGGGATATTGGGTCTGTTCGGATTATCAATAGAACTTTCCGGAGAAGCATCTACATAAAATAGTAGATCACAAAAACTTCTGTTTGCTCCATCTTCCACACCAATAATGGTTTTTCCACTCTTTTCATCTTTTACAGATACGAAACCACCATTAGAATACCCATTAGAAGTTATTAATGGTTTTGTAATGTCAATTTCATTCTCATTTTGATGATACCCATCTGCATATATAAACCATCCTACTGTATATCCTTTCGGAAATTTTTCACTTGGTTTACCATCCTCACCCCAAAAGAGCAGACGTACTTTATCTCCACACTTCAAAATAGATAAAGCTCCATTATATACGGAAAAAGCAACATTTGGAAATACGATATACTTCCTCATATTAGAGTTACTAACTCCATCACTTGTTTTATAATAATAATATCCAAATGAATTATTAAATGAAGCGTCCCTGTCAAGAAAGACCAAATCTAACGTAGTTCCCTCTTGTGTTACATTAATATTAGTGATTTCAGATCCCTTATACAAATAAGCGTTGTCAACAGAACCTCCGGATGGCTTGAAAAAAGAGTTTAAACGTTCTACAAGATTTCCAATCAATTCATTACCCACTTGTTTTTGAGGTGTTACATATCCATTATTAATAGGGTCTGGCTTTCCTGTTTGACTATTATAAATATAGGTGAGATTTCCTCCTTCTCCCCACTTACACAATGAATACAAATTAGCACCGGAATTGATAAGATACGGCACGCTACCTTTCGAAAAGTCATAAGAACGCGTTACCGCTTTAGTATTGGCAGTAGAAGAATCCTTTTTACTCATATCAAAACTAGCCATCCCATCTTTGATATCTAGTTTTACGCATCGGGGTACTCCCCAGCTTGATGTATACAAGTAAACAGTCTCTACAGAAGTCGGAATATTCATTTTCCCTTCATATTTTCCATTTCCATCCGTGAAAATTTTGAATAAAGCTTCAACCCCTTCTTTCTTTACCGGAACATTGTCCACTACTTCCATCGGGTCTTCATCATACACTTCAAGTAGAGCCACAAGTCCGGGCAAATCATAATTTACTGAAAGTTTCACGTCGCCACGTGTTTCAAATCCGAAATACTCGCTAGGGTCCGGAAGAGGTTCTTTTCCATAATTAGGATCGTACAGATCTTTTTCCATACATCCAGCCAACAGCCCACCAATCAATGCTGCCGTAGCAATAGCACCAGAAATGCCGAATAATCGCTTTTGTGTCATAATCTATATATTTGTTTTGTTAGTTATCAAGGTTTGTTTTGTTCCCATCAAAACAATCTCACCTCTCAAATAATTTTCAAATATATAGATTATTTAATTACTAGCCGGACAAAGCTTAAAAACGGAATACCGATTCACAAAATAGTGTTATCGTGCAAAGTTATTTACTGCATAGAACCACCCACAATATCCAATAATTCGTTGGTAATAGCTTGCTGGCGACTCTTATTATATTGCTTCGTCAAATCCTGAATCAATTCGTTCGCATTGTCCGTAGCCACCTGCATCGCCAATGTGCGTGCCGCATGTTCCGAAGCGTTCGAATCCACGGCAGCCGTAAAGAGTTTCTGGCTCAATACCGTCGGGATCAGATTGGCGATCAGTTCCTCTGCAGAAGGTTCGATAATGTAATCATTCGCTATTTCACCTCCTTGTACTTCTTCTTCCTTTTGCTTCTCTTCCTCATCCACGACCCGTGTCAGGTCAATAGGCAGATAAGTTTCGCGAAGCAGAATCTGCACGCCCATTGATTTAAAATGATGATAGATCAGTTCTACCCGGTCTATTTCTCCGGATACGTACATTTCCATCAGGCGATGTGCCAGTTCGGAAGCCTCCTGATACGATGGTTTGTCGGAAAGCGTCGGTGAAGTCTCCTGCGGTTCGAATCCCAGGCGCTTCACTGCTTCATCCACCTTCTTCCCTACCGGAAATATCAGGATATTATCCTGTCCCAGTGTACGAAACTCACCGACCGTTTGCAGCAGCATCTTAATCACATTTGCATTAAAAGCACCACAGAGCGACGTATTCGAAGAAAAGGCAACGATTGCCACACGCTTCACTTCCCTCGCCTTGATGTAAGGAGATTCAACAGGAAGGTCGGCACTCAGGAAGTTGGTCAGAATCTTGTTAAGCTTCCTTTCGTAAGGCAGCATATTTTCAATGGCTCCTTGTGCCTTGTGTAACTTGGCAGAAGCCACCATCTTCATTGCTGAAGTGATTTTTCGGGTACTCTTTACCGAATTTATTCTGGTTTTTACTTCTTTCAGTGAAGCCATAACTATTTAAATTAAGAATTAAGAATGAGTGTGTGTCAAAAGTCAGTCCCAGTTCAGTTACTATTGACTTTTGACACAGCGTCTTCATTTTATAAATATTGTTTAGCAACCATAGCGGCAGTCTCTTCGATAGCCTTGGTCACGTTATCGTCTATCACACCGGTTCTCAGAACGTCCAGCACATCTTCCTGATGATTGAGTTGTAAAGATTCGATGAAGCTGCGTTCAAAATCCTGTACGTTTTCCAAGGGAACATCGTGGAGCAGACCGTGCGTGCCGCAATACAGAATAGCAATCTGTTGTTCTACCGGCATCGGACTATACTGAGGCTGAATCAGCAATTGTGCATTCTTACGTCCCTTGTCGATAGTCATCGCCGTAATGGGGTCCATATCACTGCTAAACTTGGAGAAGGCTTCCAGTTCACGATACTGTGCCTGGTCCATCTTCAAGGTTCCGGCCACTTTCTTCATCGCCTTAATCTGAGCGTTACCACCTACACGGGATACAGAAATACCGACATTGATAGCCGGACGGACACCTTGATTAAACAAGTCCGTTTCGAGGAATATCTGTCCGTCGGTAATAGAAATCACGTTCGTCGGGATATATGCCGAAACGTCTCCTGCCTGCGTCTCAATGATAGGCAGAGCTGTGAGTGAACCACCCACTTTCACGATACCTTTCAGGCTCTCCGGAAGGTCGTTCATTTCGCGTGCCACTTCTTCTTCCTTGATGATCTTTGCCGCACGTTCCAACAGACGGGAGTGCAGGTAGAAAATATCACCCGGATACGCCTCACGCCCGGACGGACGGCGAAGAATCAACGATACTTCCCGATAAGCAACTGCCTGCTTGGAAAGGTCATCATAAACCACCAGCGCATGACGGCCGGTATCACGGAAATATTCACCGATGGCAGCTCCTGCAAACGGTGCATAATACTGCAACGCTGCCGGATCACCTGCCGTAGCGGCAACGACAATCGTGTAATCCATCGCTCCATACTCACGGAGCGTATTTACGATAGAAGCCACGGTAGAACCTTTCTGACCGATAGCTACATAAATACAGTACACCGGGTCACCTGCCAGAAAGTTATTGCGCTGATTGATAATCGTATCAATCGCAATGGAAGTTTTTCCTGTCTGACGGTCGCCGATAATCAGCTCACGCTGTCCGCGTCCGATAGGAATCATAGCGTCTACAGCTTTCAAGCCCGTCTGTAACGGTTGGTTTACCGGCTGGCGGTAGATAACTCCCGGCGCTTTGCGTTCCAACGGCATTTCATACAGTTCTCCGCCGATCAGCCCTTTTCCGTCGAGCGGTTCGCCCAACGGGTCGATGACACGTCCCAGCATGCTTTCACCTACACGGATTGAGGCGATACGCTTGGTACGTTTCACTATAAAGCCTTCCTTGATTCTGTCGGTAGGTCCCAGCAGAACGGCACCTACGTTGTCCTCTTCGAGGTTCATCACAATGGCTTTGATGCCGTTGTCAAACTCCAGCAATTCGTTGGCTTCGGCGTTCCGCAATCCGTAGATACGTACCACTCCGTCGCTTACCTGGAGCACCGTACCGATCTCGTCGAGCTGCACGTTGGTATTGATACCTTCGAGCTGCTTGCGCAATATATCGGATACTTCGCTTACTCTTATATTTTCAGACATTATACAATTCTCCTATTCTTATCAATAAACTGTTGTTTCACTCGTTTCAACTGCGTGGCAATGCTTGCATCGAGCCGATAATCATTGATATCGAAGATGAAGCCCCCCTCTATCGAGGGATCGATCACAGTATCCAGTTCCATTTGGGCATGCAGAATATGTGCTGCTGCGGAACGGATCCGGTTTTCTGTCTCCTTGTCCACCGGGACTGCCGTAATCAGTTTGCCTACTCCGATGTGTTTCAGTTTCCGGTAAAGATCGAGATACATCAGGCTGATGAACTGCAAATAGCCTTCGCGCCTGTTTCGCAGAACCAGCGTGATGAAACGGACAAACTCTCTGCTGGATTCACCGTTACCATCGGCAGCCGTACATATCAGCGCCAACTTGTCCTTTACCGACACCACAGGATTATCAAGCACTTCGCGCAGTCCCGGCTGGACACGAAAACTGTGAGACAATGTGAAGAATTCGTTGTAGAGTCTATCCTCCACACCTTTCTCCTGGGCGTATTCGATCATCGCTTTGGCATATCGCATTGAGAGTACTCCGACTTCCATCTTCCTTAGTTCTTATTAGGGGTTAATACTTCATCCAGCATACGGTCGATCATTCCCATCTGGGATTCTTTGTCCTGAAGGTTCTTGCGGAGCACCTTCTCGGCGATATCGACAGAAAGCACAGCTACCTGGCGACGGATGTCGCGGATCGCTTCATCCTTCTCTATCTGGATTTGTTGTTTCACCGCATCCAGTTCTTTCTGTGCGGCTATCTCTGCTTGCTTACGGGCCTCGTGAACAATCTTGTCACGTTCTTCCATTGCCTCCTTCAAGATTCGTCCTTGTTCCTTGTTGGCAGCAGCCACAAGCGCCTCGCCCTCTTCCTTCAAATGAGCTAACTGGGCGTTGGCTTCCCTTGCCACCTCCAAGGACTGGTCGATATAGGTTTTACGGCCTTCCACCATCTTGATGATGATGGGGAAACCGTATTTCGCTAATATCACGAACACAACCCCGAATGCGACAAACATCCAGAACAACAGGCCACTATCAGGTAATAGTAATGACATATCTATTTAATATTACAGGAAGAATACCAGCAGACATACTACTACCGCCAACAGAGCCACACCTTCGATCAAGGCGGCGGCGATAATCATATTCATACGGATGTCACCCGAGGCTTCCGGCTGGCGTGCAATAGCTTCCATAGCCGAACCACCAATCTTACCAATACCCAAACCAGCTCCGATTACTGCAAGACCTGCACCGATAGCTGCACCTAATTTACTTACTCCTACTGCTGCTGCAGTGGCTTGTAACAATACTGATAGTAACATAATTTTCAGTTTTAAAATGGTTTATTTTCTCGTTTATTTATTTGCTCTCTCTTCGCGTTTATTCTGCTTTTACTTTTGCACCTTCCTGCGCCAGTCCGATAAATACGGCCGAAAGCATGGTGAATACATATGCCTGGATGAAAGCTACCAACAGTTCAAGCGCATTCATAAAAATGTTGAACAGTACGGAAGCTACCGTCAGTGTACCGTTGAGCGCAGGTCCCATGCTTGCCGAGATAAAGATCAGGCAAGTCAGTACCAGCATCGCCATGTGTCCCGCCAGCATATTGGCGAAAAGACGGATCATCAAGGCAAACGGTTTCGTAAAGATTCCGAAGAACTCGATGAAAGGCATCATCGGTACAGGCACTTTCAGCCACCAGGGCACATCCGGCCAAAAAATATCTTTCCAGTAATGTTTCGTTCCAAAGATGTTGACTGCAAGGAACGTACAGATAGCAAGCACCATAGTAATGGCAATGTTTCCCGTCACATTCGCACCACCGGGGAAGAAAGGAATCAGCCCCATGATGTTATTAATGAAAATGAAGAAAAACGCAGTCAGCAGGTACGGTGCAAACTTCCGGTAGTTGGGTCCGACACAACTCTTGATGATATCATCGTTCACCATCATGATAAACATTTCCATGAATCCGATAAAACCACCCGGCGCCAACGCTCCCTGCGGACGCTTCCTGTACCATTGCGCCACACTCAGCACGATAACCAGCAGCAGCACACTGTTGAACAACAAAGCGAATGTCACCTTCGTAATGGAAATATCCCACGGACGAACCTGCTCTCCGGCTGCATTATACTCCACCAGTTTGCCTTCGTACTTACTTCCTTCGGGGGCGACGGAGAGCCCTTCATAAGTGCCTCCATTCTCAGCGAGACGGGAAGAAAGGAACGTATGCCAACCTGTAGTAGAACTATAAACAATGATAGGTAATGGTATAGTAATGTGCGTTTTACCCCACGTCGTAATATGCCATTCGTATGAGTCGCCGATATGTCCGAACACGATCTCCTTCACATCGACCGTATTCTCTTTCTGCTCCTGCGGAGTCACATCTTCCTGTGTCTGCGCGAAGACCGGCAGACCGGCTACCAACATCAGGCAGAGCAGAAATATCGGAGCTACTATGTTACGCAACTGTTTCATTTTTATTCTTATTTTTCTTTTTCCGTTTCAGGTTCACTTCAAAGGAGAAGAAGAACCACGTTTCATATATCAGATACAACAGATAGAACGAGATAAACGTCAGCAAGAAAGCCTTGGCTTCTTCGCGTACTGCCAGACAATAAATCAGCAGCAGAATCAGCGAGAGAATCATTTTTATCATCTTCATTGCCAGATACAGCAGCGACAACTTCTGCGGAGCATGCCGCCGACACGCATCGAACATATAAATACTAAACAAACCGAAGATATAGAAATATACCGGTATAAACGGATATCCTCCGAAATAATGCCCCGGCAAGGCTATGTGTAAAATCACTGCTCCCGCTGCTCCGCTTAGTATAGCAAACAGCGTATTCAGTGCGATAAAATTCCGTTTAGTCTTACTAATGTTCACCATGTCGTTGTGTTTTTCTGCTGTATATTATCCATCTCGTCTTCCTTACGAGACACACACCGAAGCTGTCCCGTCACTCATTTCAACAAAACCACCCTGAATATCCAATGTATGCTCCTCGCCGTCCATCGTGGTATAACCCAACGTTCCCGCTTTCAATGACGAGACGATCGGCGCGTGTCCCGGCAGGATAGAAAACGATCCTACCGTTCCCGGCAGTGTGACAATCTTCACTTCTCCGTCGAATACGCTCTTTTCGGGCGATACGATACTTAAATGCAATTCTTTCATCATGGAATGTTGTTTCGATTACTTTTTCGCTTGTTCCAGCAATTTCTTGCCTTTCTCTATCGCTTCTTCAATCGTGCCCACGTTCAGGAAAGCCTGTTCGGGGAGGTTGTCTACCTCACCGTCGAGAATCATTCTGAACCCTTTGATTGTATCCTCGATGCCTACCATCACGCCCGGAACGCCTGTAAACTGTTCGGCAACGGCAAACGGCTGCGAAAGGAAACGCTGCACACGGCGCGCACGGTTCACGACCAGTTTATCTTCTTCCGAAAGTTCCTCCATACCAAGGATGGAGATGATGTCCTGCAATTCCTTGTTGCGCTGCAAAATCTGTTTCACGCGCTGTGCTACGTCATAATGTTCCTGTCCCACGATGTGCGGGTCAAGGATACGGGACGTAGAAGCCAGTGGATCGACAGCCGGATAGATACCCAATTCCGTAATCTTACGGTCGAGCACGGTCGTTGCATCCAGATGGCTGAAGGTTGTTGCCGGAGCAGGGTCCGTCAAGTCATCCGCAGGCACATATACTGCCTGTACGGAGGTGATAGAACCTTTCCGGGTGGAAGTGATACGTTCCTGCATCGCACCCATTTCCGTGGCAAGTGTCGGCTGATAACCAACGGCAGAAGGCATACGTCCCAGCAGAGCCGAGACTTCCGAACCCGCCTGCGTGAAACGGAAAATGTTATCGATAAAAAACAGGATATCACGTTTCTCACCTTCCTTGCCGGCATCACGGAAAGATTCCGCTACCGTCAGTCCGGACAATGCCACAGAGGCACGTGCGCCCGGAGGCTCGTTCATCTGTCCGAAAATCAAGGATACCTGCGACTTTTCCAGTTCATTATAGTCTACTTTCGAAAGGTCCCAGTCGCCCTTCTCCATACTTTCCTTGAAAGCCTCGCCGTAGCGGATAACGCCCGACTCGATCATTTCACGCAGCAAGTCGTTACCTTCACGGGTACGCTCGCCGACTCCGGCAAATACGGAGAATCCGTTATGTTTCTTGGCAATATTATTGATCAGTTCCTGAATAAGTACGGTCTTTCCTACACCGGCACCGCCAAAGAGTCCGATCTTGCCACCTTTGGCATACGGCTCCAGCAGGTCGATTACTTTGATACCCGTGAAGAGTACCTCCTGCACAGTTGTCAAATCTTCAAACTTTGGGGGATCACGGTGGATGGAATATGCGCCTGTACGGTCGAGACTCTTCATACCGTCGATAGAGTCGCCCACTACGTTCATCAGTCGTCCTTTAATCTGTTCGCCTATCGGCATTGTGATCGGGCCTCCGGTGGGATACACCTTCATGCCTCGCTGAAGTCCGTCAGTGCTGTCCATAGCCACGGTACGAACCGTATTCTCGCCGATGTGTTGCTGAACTTCTACAACCAGTATTTTGCCGTTTGGCCTCTTTATCTCCAGTGCGTCGTGAATGCTTGGCAGCATTAACTCTGCGTCCGTACCTTCAAAGTACACGTCGACCACAGGGCCGATCACCTGTGAGATATGTCCGATAATCTGTGACATAAGCAATCTTTATTTATATTATTCTTTCTTTACCTATCGAATTTTAGTAGCATGACAAGGAACGTTTCGCGTTTTATCTACTTTAATCTACTATAGTAAACAGTTAAATTTAGCTTTTGTTCAATCATGCCCGATTTCTTTTTAACAAAATAGTTAAATAAACAACCGCGCAAATGTAGAAACAAATTAGCATCGTTGTTCTTCCTTTTTCATTATTTGTCGTTCAATAACACTTGTTAGGCCAACAAAGACTACAAACAGACCAATATCGGAACATTCCAATTACGATTGTATAGTAAAACAAGCCTGTTAATTATAAAATATCATTAAAACTATGACTTAACATCAAGTTTTCCCATTCAACGGTAATATTCAAACACTTAAACGAGCGATAAAATAGTAGCATATGCAACTAGTTTTATATCCGGGCACGTACATCCTATTAAACACTCCCCATTTGCCTGAAGCGGAAAAGTTTTCGGCAAGAAAATTATAAATTCCTTAATTTTGCCACTTTGTTAAATGTCAGCAGAAAAAATAAGAAGCAAAAAACACTCTTCTGATAAAAAAAGAAGAAATTTGCTGCATTATTAATCCTAAAAATTATGGTAAAAAAAACCTTTTGGCTTTTGCCGAAAAAATCGGCAACTTTACGTTAAACGTAACAATGGTAGACAAAGCAGGCAATCCGTTGACAGTAGATGATATATCTCAATGTCACCTACCCGGATTCCCCATCTTATTTACTCAAAATGAATTACTTGAAATCCTTGCAAAAGAGATTTTCAAGCAACAGTTTCTTTGGAAATCCGTACAGGATAAAGACATCAAAGAGTGCAACAAAGAAGAACGGATCATCAAGCAGATACCGCTGATGCCACGCTGTCCGGATGTACTGAAAGGGCTGTTCCATTGCATCGAAATCCGCGACGAACGCTCTCCGAAGCATGCCATAGCCTATAAAAGCTGTCTGGGAAAACTGGAGGAGATGGTGAAAGACCAATGGGACGATTGGAACAGAAATCAGTCCTAATAATCGATTTGGTAAAAAAAGAGAAGTTCCTACCTTCGCAGCCGGAAGCCCGTGATAACTACACCACCCGCTTCCGGCAACTTATATATTATATTTCAAATGAGAAAGCACATGTACCAAGTGTCACTATTTATCAACACTTGGAGTAAAACTCCCACGACTATAACTTTTGAAGATTTTTTCGCAATGGTACGCAACGGACATTGGAAAGTGCCTACGGAAGGCCACCGCAGCTGTCTGGCAAAAGACCGCAAACACGACGCGCAAACCATCAAAGACAGCATGGCATGTGTCATCCCCGCAGGCATATGCAAGAATGGACACGCAAAAAACAACCTTACCTCCCTGTCACTCGCACTCTGCATCGACATCGACCATACGGACGAACAGACAAAGGATATTTTCGTACGTGCCTGCCTGCTCGAATACGTACTGGGAGCGTTTATCAGCATCTCCGGACGTGGTGTTAAGTTGTTCATTCGTATAGATATCGATGGAGTAAACGATTATCCTGCCATTTATGAAGCGACGGCAAAGCTCGTTTCCACCGTTCTCGGCGTAGAGAACGACGGGAAATGCAAGGATATCACCCATCCCTGCTTCGGATCATACGACCCGGACGCATACTACAACGGTGACGCAAAGGCCGTCAACGACTTTCTGCCGAACGGTGCACTCACTCTGCGCGTCACCTACGCTCCCGTCACTTCCGCTCCCCGTACCACCTGCACTCCCACCTCTTTCTCCAACGGACATCCGCCTGCGATGCCGGATAACCGGATTTCCGCCGCTCCCTTCGTACAGTCCTACCTCACCCTCTACCCTGCCGCAACGGGCGACCGGAACGGAACCGTTTTCCGGCTCAGCTGCGCTGCCTGCAAACGCGGCATCGACCGTAACGAACTGACCACCGAATTGGTTCGCACCTTGGAAGAAGACAACTTCCGTGAGCCCGAAATCGCACGTACTGTAAAATCAGCTTACCAGAATGTAATGACTGCGGCAGAGACGGAAAGCTTCGAAAATCCTCCTTCAAATTCCAGTAAAGTCCAAAAGTCCGTTATAGGATTTTCAGAAAACGAAAATCCGGCAGAAAAGGAGGATGAAATCATCGGAGAAGAGCTCAGAGAGCAGACTCCGACCTTTCCTGACGAAATTTACGATCTCATTCCCGCCATCTTCAAGGAGTGCGTCTCCATCGCAAGAGATGAGCGTGAAAGGGACGGACTCTTGTTGTCATGTATTACCACGATAAGCAGCATGCTCCCCAGTGTAAGCATCCGCTACAACCGACGGAATTATCAGCCCAATATCTACTGTATCGTCGTAGCTTCCTCCGGTGCCAACAAGAACCTCATCGGCTATGGCATACGCCTGCACAAGCACTATTGTGAGTATTGGGAGAAGCAGAGTCTGAAGATCGAAAAGGAATACAAGAAAGCACTCAGGGACTACACCCTCTCCTTGCAGGCGATACGCAAAAAGAATACTGCTGCCACCAACCTGCCGGACGAACCGGAGGAGCCGAAGCTGGCATTTCCGCTGATCCCTGCCGACATCAGCCGTGCACAGCTCATCACTCACCTCATCAACAACCAAAGTTGTTCTTCCTTGCTCACCAGTACCGAAGCCAGCAGCGTCAGCACAGCCCGCAACCAAGATTACGGACACTTCGACGATATCCTCTGCAAGGCATTCGAGCACGAACTGATCAGTTCGTCCTACAAGATCAACGGACGACATCCGCTGAAAGTGGAATATCCCTCCCTGTCGGCTTTTCTCACCGGCACTCCATCCAGCCTCATTTTATTCATCCCGACCATGGAGACAGGGCTGTACAACCGCTTTCTGATCAATACCTTCAGACTTCCGGCAGCATGGCAGGATGTGTTCGCGGAGGAAAAGGTGCGGGCGGACGATCTCTTCAACGAGTTGTCCATGCGCTTCGCACAGATGGCATTGTTTCTGAAAGATTCTCCTACGGAAGTAAAGCTGACAGATACACAGAAAAAAGAATTCAACCGGGTATTCACGCAACTGCTCAAAGATACGGACCAGTTAGGTAATGATGACCTGCTGGGGGTGGTGAAACGTTATGGAGTGATAACGGCACGCATCTGCTGCATTTTCTCCGCCATCGACAAGGGAACCATGAGAATGGAAACACCCGAAGTATACTGCTCGGACGCGCATTTCAAAGCAGCGCTCGCCATCGTGCTGTGTTGCTTCGAACATAGTAAACTGGTCAGTACTTCGGTAAAAAGCTCTGCCGAAGATACGAAACCATTACAATCGCCCGATAATCTCTCGCGACTTCTGACGAAACTCAAAAAGAGTTTTTCAGCCAAAGAAGCATGTGCTTTGGGAGAGGAATTGAACCTCTCAAGAAGCACCGTTTACTACTTATTGAATAAAGGCATTAAAGCAGGGAGAATCAGCAAGTTAGGTCACGGTTCGTATATTCTGAAAATCTAATATGGACTTTCTGGACTTTACTGGACTTTGAAAGGGGAAATTCGTGACTTTTACTTCATTGTCACAAGAAAAAAACAATAAGTCTTATTAGCATATCGAAATTAGCTATTAGCAAAAACAAATTAGCTAATAGCTAATTTCGATATGCTAATAGCTAATTTGTTTCTTCCTTACAGACGGACGACTTATCAAGAAACAGATTCACGACTCATCGAAAAACAGATTCACGGCTCATCGAGAAACTTCACGATCAGCCTCACCTGTCTGCTGCTATAAGCATGATCGTTTTTTCCTTCTCCACCGCTATACATAGCGTCATAAAGTTCTTTATTATTTCTGATCCATCCCCGTAGTTTCTGCATGGCATAAATCAATGGCAAATGTGGATTGTACTTGTGAGCCAGCTCCGACTTCAAATACGGACGGATGACAAACGGTTCTTCTTCCGCTTCTTCTTTTTCTGTTTTCATATCGTTGTTTTTAAGTTCTTTCGTACTTCAAATATACTAAAACATATTTGCGCACACAAGCAAACAAGTAAAATAAAATCAATCAGAAAGAAAGTAAATACATTCTGAAAGAAAGTACGACGAAGTACGATAAAGTACGTATTCTCATGGCTTAATAATAGGCTACCTTTGACACATCGAAAGAAAGAAACAGAGCTCATTCTCTCTCCCGACACTGATCGAGTGACAGCAATCAGTAATTATTAATTTATATTTTTCTAAATCTTTAATTTATCATCATGGCAATACCATTTAAAAGAATGGGTCGTAAAGACCCGCGAAAAATTGACGGGGTGCTGAAGTACCACCCCCAACTGGTGACGATGGGCCAAAGTGTAGACCTTGACGGCATCGCCTACATCATGAAAGACAAGAGTTCCCTCTCCCTGGGCGACATCCAAAGCGTACTGACCAACTATGTGGAGGCAATGCGAGCGGCGCTCTTCGACGGAAAATCGGTCAATATCAGAGACTTCGGTGTATTCAGCCTATCCGCCCATACGCTGGGAGCAACCACGAAAGAAGAGTGTACGGTGAAGAATATCAAATCTATACAGATCAACTTCCGCCCTTCCAGCAGCGTCCGCCCCAACCTAACGTCTACCCGTGCCGGTGACAAGATCGAGTTTCTCGACCTCGAAGCCCCGAAAAAGAAGAAAGGCGACGGATCAGGAGAGGACAACACCCCCGGTGGCGGTGGAAACGAAGGCGGCGGAGGCGACGAGGAAGCTCCGGACCCGACAGTGTAAGAAGTGGAGAGTTGAGAGTTGGTAATCAATGTACGAGGGATTGATAGTTAGAATTAGTGGCTTTATGAGGAAGATTCATTTAATTGTGATTCACTGTTCTGCAACGCGGGCAGACAAGGAGTTGACGGCTTTTGATCTGGATACGATGCACCGCCGGCGGGGATTTAACGGGACAGGTTATCATTACTATATCCGCAAAGATGGAACAACGCATCTTACCCGTCCGGTGGAACGGATCGGGGCACATGCGAAAGGTTTTAATGCGGAGAGTATCGGAATTTGCTACGAAGGCGGCCTGGACTGCCGGGGACGCCCGGCGGACACACGGACACCGGAACAGCGGGCAGCGCTCCGGCTGCTGGTGCATCAGTTGCAAGAGAGATTCCCCGGTTGCCGGGTGTGCGGTCATCGCGACTTGTCGCCGGATCGCAACGGTAATGGAGAGATTGAGCCGGAGGAGTGGATCAAGGCGTGCCCGTGCTTTGAGGTAAAGGAGGAAAGTTATGCCTTGCAATCATTCATTCGGTAATGATTCACTTAGTAATCAATCATGTAAAGAGTCGGAAAGGAGGTGTGTAAAGTTATGGCAGTCAAGAGATCCCTTTGGGATACCATTTTGAAAGTAGTCATCGCGGTGGCTTCGGCAGTGCTGGGTATTGTAGGCGGTAATGCGATGAGTCTGTAAGATCAAAGAAATAACAATGTTATAAACGCGAGAGAGAGGATGCAGTTTCAGACTTCTGCCCTCTCTCTTTATTTATAAATCTAAGTACAGTATAAACATTGATATTCTTCCTAGAAAGAAGGAGTTATCATCAGAAGTAATAGCGCAACCCACCCAACAGGTTAAAGCGGGTGATTCCACAACGCTCGTCTTCTTTCAGCAGCATCCAGTCTTGTTTGGGCAGGCTACCGCTAATTCCGTTCAGAGTCAAGCCGAGTCCCCAATTGGCGGAAAGCATATATTCCACTCCCACCGTGGCATGAAAACCAAATCCGGTAGCACTGTAGAGGGGATCATGATAAAGGAAAACGCCCATCCCGAGTCCCGACTTTAAAATCCATCTGTCGAACTTCGAGCGACCTACCCACTCGGGAGCTATATAAGAGAAGGTCATGTCTCCTCCATCGGAGAAAGACTTTCTGAAACCGGAATATTGCAATCCGATTCCCATACCATTGCTCCACGTATATTCGTAAGCGAGCTTCCAATCGATTCCTCCTTTGGAGTCTAAAGTCGCACCGTTGATATCATACATTTTGCTGGTCACCCAACCATACCCGAAGCTCGCTTCGAACGTGTTGGCAGGTGCTCTCCGCTCTTCCTTTTCTTCTTTCACAGCCACCCGGCCAAGGTCAATCATGTCTTGTACAGGGTTTCCTTCAGTCGCATTCACCTTTGTGTCCGTCAGGCGAAGCATTAAAGCGTTGATTTGATGGCAGGAACTTCCCCAGAAAGAAGGTTTCACATGTTCGGTAATGGCGAGTCCGTTTCCACCGTTCTTCCCGGTGGCTTCTTGTGCCAGGCGCAGCACTTGATCATAACGACAATTTCTGGATGTACCCCGGTCTACAACAGAAACACTTCCGAGCGTTTCGGCTGTGTTTGGAACTGTATCTCCCGGTTCGATGACATAAACCGAATCTGCCGGAACGGGATTCGGATAGGTTCTTACAATATGAGTGACCACTTTAGGTGAACAGGAAGTCAGTAATAGCATAGCAGTAGCTGCCAATAGTTTAGTCTTTTTCATGTTTTTCATTATGAGTTATATAAGAGGAGATGATGAGAGAGAATCAAAAGCAATATTCACTATCCTTTTGCTTTTGACTCACTCTCATTCTTTTTTATTTAGTACACCTCTACTTTCTCGGCGATTCGTTTCGCTTTATCACGCAACGCATCCAGATCGGAGTTCAGCGGTGCATAGCAAAGTACGACTCCCATGCGACGGTTGACGCGGGTAAACGGCTTGCCGAAGATGCGCAGATAAGTGTCTTCTTCTTTCGTCACTTCTTCCATGCCACGATACTGAGGACGTTCCTGACTCGCTATCGGAGAAAGGATAACGGCACTTGCACCGATCCGCTCCTGCTTGATGCCGGGGATGGGCAGACCGAGTACGGCCCGCAGGTGAAGTTCAAACTCATTCAGATTCTGTGTTCCTGCCAATGTCACCATGCCCGTATCGTGCGGACGGGGAGAAAGCTCGGAGAAGTAGACTCCGTTTTCATGGCTCAGGAAGAATTCCACTCCCCAAAGTCCGGCACCAGTCAAGGCACGGGTTACTTTTTCCGCCATTTCTTCGGCTTCTTTCAAGTGTGCAGGGTCGATGTGTGCAGGCTGGAAACTCTCACGGTAGTCACCGCCTTTCTGTACGTGTCCGATAGGAGGACAGAACAGCGTAGGTCCGTTTTTCTGTGTAACGGTGAGCAGGGTGATTTCACTGTCGAATTTGATGAATTCTTCGATGATCAGTTCGCGGATATCGCCACGGCTGCCACTGCATCCGTATTCCCAGGCATGTTCAAGCTCGTCGGCACTCTTGACGAGAGACTGTCCTTTGCCGGAAGAAGACATCAACGGTTTGACGACACAAGGGAAACCGATTTTGGCGGCTGCTTCCTTCAGTTCGTCCAGGGTCTTGGCATAAAAATAGTTGGCTGTTTTCAAGCCGAGTTCTTTGGCGGCAAGGTCACGGATCGCCTTACGGTTCATCGTGAAGTTGACGGCACGGGCACTGGGCACTACCTGGATTCCTTCTTTTTCAAAGTCATAGAGACGCTCTGTGCGGATGGCTTCTATCTCCGGAACGATGATGTCCGGATGATGTTTTTCGACAACGCGTTCCAATGCTTCACCGTCCAGCATGTCGAAGACTTCAAATTCATCGGCAACTTGCATAGCAGGTGCTCCGGCATAAGAATCACAAGCAATGACGTGTTGCCCCTTGCGCTGTGCAGAGATCACAAACTCTTTTCCTAACTCTCCGGAACCGAGTAACAATATTTTCTTCATTATTTTGAGTGTTTTATGTTAGTGATGCAAAATTAGTATATTTCTTTTTATTAATGACGTACCTTAGGATATTTATTGTGGAAACGGAAACCGAGTCCGAGCATCAGATAGTTGGGCGTCTGGAAGTTCTGCAAATTGTATCCGATGTGAAGAAAGGAACTGCGGGTAACGGCTATTTTCAATGCAAGAATCTGGTAAAAGCCTCTCATATCGCCACGGCTGAGCACGTTGGCTCCCATACCGACGCCAATGGTAAAATAAGGCATCACATATTCCGCACGTCCCGAAAGTCCCAAGGCCAGTTGATGCTGAATGCCCGGTTTCAGGAACTCACGTTTAGAACTGCTGCTCCCATATTCCACAATTACATCTTCCCTATATACATTGGCACTGCCATCATAGACACCGTCCAGTGAAGCTCCCACGCGAAATTTATAACCCAGATTATACATCGGGGCAAAATTGAATCCGGCAACGGGATACGCATTGGGAGATGCGATCTGCTTCTCTCCTACCCACACTCCCTTTCGACGCCATGACCCGAACAGCACGACATCATAACTGATATGCCGGGGAAAACGGGTGGTGACAGGCTGATAGAGTGATTTCGAGAGGTCTTCTTCCGTACGATTGAAATTGTAGACGAGTCCGATCTTGGCTCCGGCAGTATTGATTCCCGCATTCGGGAATTTAGTGTTACCATTGGAGAAGTGCGTGAAATCGCCTCCGACAATCAGATCGAAGTAACGGGAAAACGCCCAGTTTATGTAAACTCCGGCATTGATATAAGCATTCATCCGTGAACCGACCGCACCATTATAGGAATTATAATAATTGTCGTATGGCTTCCATCCGGCGGACAAACCGAAATTCCACTCATAATTGAGCGAGGCACGGGGAGAGAAACGGGCAATTCGTGCTCCTTGAAACACATAGAATGAGAAAGGATCGCCCAACTGTTTTTTATCACCAAAGGTGGTAAGGGACACACCGATACCCTGATAAGCTCCACCGTAAATACGGTCGGCACAAGTATTGGGGCGAAACTTGAACGAGTATTTCAAGTGGGCGGCAAACGATGTCTGAATCGGTTTCCAGCGTTCGTTCTCTCCTTGCAGGAAGGGGTTGGTAGGAAATACATATTGCGGACGGGCTTCCATTCCCAAACGATGGATAAAACCAAAAGACTCCTGCCCTGCCAAAGGAGTCTTCGGCAGGCAAAACATGATGGAACAAAGAGCGATGGTTTTCCATCTCAGGGTCTTGTTTCTCATAGTGCCGTCATTGTTAGTCTCCAGATCCTGACGGTTTCATAAATCAAGGGTCTCAATAAACTTGGCAACATGATAACCATCCATCAGTCCGTGATGACAAGTGACGGAAATGGGGAGCATCAGCTTCTCTCCTTCCCGAAAGTATTTTCCGGTGGATATTTTGGGGACGCTATCGCCCGAACGCATGTTCGAAGGGTGTTTCATATCTGTAAAGGCCAGCCATGGGACAGCCGAATAGTGAATGGCGTTGGGATGGAAAGTTCCTCCTTTGTTCAGTCCGGTGGTGGCTTGCAGCCGCTCCATTTCGGTTTTCGCCTTACGGATAAAAGTGAGCTCATCGGGATCGTACTCAAAGGCAGCAAAAGAAAAAGTATGATCGGCACGCCCTACTGTCGCTTCGGGAAGAAGACTGTCATAGCAGACTACCTTGTCGCCCTCGATGCGGTAACGGAATTCCTCGACTTTGCTTGCGGCAGTGATGATACGATGTAATAGTAAAAGAGAAAAGGAGACGCCTTTGTCTTTAGCCTCCTGATAAGAACGGGTACAGTCTACATGGACTGTCACTCCGAAAAAGGGATCATCGAATGCGCTGAAATGTTCAAAATGCTCTTTTCTGTTCCATGTTGCAATGTCAATGATCTTTTCTATCTGATTCATCCTAAATACTCTTTTTATTATAAGTAGTGACTAAAAAGTCGGTTGTATCTACACTAGGGCTGACTAAAAGTCGGCAGTATCTTAAATCTCCTCCTTCGGGAAGGAGGAGATTTAAGATAGTACTGACTTTTTAGTCAGCCTCTCAGATTTTGCTTTTACTTAATTAGTAATTATAATGATCGGGAGAGACATTTGTCTGTATCTGCCATTCGGACGACCGCGGAGGAGGAAGAATGACAGACTGGACCCAATCTTGTTTTAAATCCTACTGATGCTGCTCGCGCAACAGGTCGTTCACCGTTTTCACCGGATTGAAAGTGGTAAGAGGAACTTCTACGAATACTGTGTTCCAGTCGCTCATCGCACCATTCCATAAGCCGGGAAGTTCAAGCGCTTTCAGGTCTTTTCCGTTCTTTGATTTATAAGAAATGAAGCCGGTCGCCTTATCTACATATTTCACCAGGTCGAACTTGTGACCTTTATAATCGCGTACGGCACAAACCAAGTCTACCGGATTGAAGTGCGTACCCTTTTCGAACATTTCCTTTTTGGCAGGATCGTTCATGTCGATCTGAGAGCTTTCGAGGATTTGCAGTGAGATAGTTCCGTCACTGTTATAAGCAAGGAACGGACCGCCACCCGGCTCACCTACATTCTTCACCATACCGCATACACGCATCGGACGGTTCAGTTTGTTCTTCAGGTAGATCACCAGTTCGGCATCTTCGAGGTTCTTCGTTTCGGGATTCTTGCAGAAAAGTTGTTTTTGCAGGAATTGGAGAATTTCCATGATTTGCTCGTGCGTATACTTTCCGCTGTCGAGCAGTTCGAGGTATTCGAATGCCTTTTTCTGCAAGGACACGAGTACGCCGGCAATCAGTTTTTTATAAGTAACGGTGTCGGCTTTCAGTTTATCGGGTACTACGTTGTCGATATTCTTGATGAAGATAATATCAGCGTCGAGATCGTTCAGGTTCTCGATCAGTGCACCGTGCCCACCCGGACGGAACAGGAGTTTACCATTGTCTCGGAACGGCTGGTTGTCCATATCGGCAGCGATGGTGTCGGTATTTGGTTTCTGTTCGGAGAAGGTGATGTAATAGTCTACTCCGTAACGTTTGCCGAATGCTTCGGCTTTCTCTTCCACCAGTTTCTTGAAGAGTTCGCGATGTTCGGTAGAGACAGTGAAGTGTACGTTGACTTTACCACTTTTTCCGGCTGCATACATAGCGCCTTCGGCAAGATGTTCTTCCAGTGGAGTACGTGAACCTTCGGGATATTTATGGAATTTGAGCAGACCTTTCGGAAGTGCTCCGTAGTTGAGTCCGGCAGTTTCGAGAAGGGCAGCTACTACGGCTTTGTAATTACCTTCTTCCATCAGCCCCGGAATATCTTTTCCGGCTGTACGCTGACAAGCTACATTCAAGTCGTCATAGAAAGCAAAATCCTTGATTCCGTCGAAGAATGCCTGCTCAAACTTTGTAGTAGGTTTGTCATACTCTGCGGACAGAAACTCGAACAGATTCTTGAACATACGACTGGCAGCGCCCGAAGCAGGAACAAACTTCACGATGATTTTATCCGTATTCTTATAAGCATCCCATGCAGCCAGATATGCGTTCTTTTCTTCTGCGTCAGGAGCCAATATGCCTTTTTCTATGGAAGCGGCAGCGTCCAGTTTCAAATAAGGAAAACCCGTCTGGAAGCAAGCCAGCTGTTCTGCTATCTGCGCCTCCGTGATGCCTTTCTTGGCAAGCAACTCTTTGTCCTGTGTCGTTATCATAATATCTATTTTTATTAATTGATGCCCAAAAATACAAAATGTTATTTACTTCTTGCCGAATAACCGGGAAAAAAACTAATTTTACGTCGAATTAACAAGATTGAATATGGACGACTTTTTTACATCAGAGGAAAAGAAGGAGCTTTTTTCACTCTACAGGCATCTGTTGCAATCTGCCGGAGATACGATTTTCTGGAGGGATTGCCAAAAATTAAAGAAACATCTTATCAAAGCCGCCCAGTGTAACGGGCTGCAACGCAATAACTTCGGGATGAATCCCGTCATCAGAGATTTACAAACGGCAGTTATCGTAGCCGAAGAAATTGGCATGAAAGGTTCGTGTCTGGTCGGCATCATGCTTCACGAAATAGTGAAGGCACATATCCTGTCTATCGAAGAAGTGAATGCCGAATATGGCGAAGATGTAGGCAGTATCATCAAAGGACTGGTGAAAACAAACGAACTGTACTCCAAAAGTCCGGCGATAGAATCGGAGAATTTCCGCAATCTCCTGCTCTCTTTTGCCGAAGATATGCGCGTCATCCTGATTATGATCGCAGACCGTGTGAACATCATGCGCCAAATCAAGGATACAGGCAACGAGGAAGACCGGGTGAAAGTAGCGAACGAAGCTGCTTACCTATATGCTCCGCTGGCCCACAAACTGGGACTTTACAAGCTGAAATCGGAATTGGAAGACTTGTCGCTGAAATATACGCAGCGGGAAACCTACTACTTTATAAAGGAGAAGCTCAACGAGACGAAAGCATCCCGCGACAAGTATATCGCTTCTTTCATCGATCCTATCCAGAAGAAGGTAAAGGAAGCCGGACTGAAGTTCGACATCAAGGGACGTACCAAATCCATCCATTCCATCTGGAATAAGATTCAGAAGCAGAAGACTCCGTTTGAAGGTATCTATGACTTGTTCGCTATCCGTATCATTCTGGATTCCGAACCGGACCCGGCCAAAGAAAAGCAGGAATGCTGGCAGGTCTATTCTATCGTAACGGATATGTATCAGCCGAACCCGAAACGTCTGCGGGACTGGCTCTCGATTCCAAAGAGCAACGGTTATGAATCGTTGCACATTACCGTGATGGGCCCGGAAGGAAGATGGGTGGAAGTACAGATCCGTACCCGCCGGATGGACGAGATCGCTGAACGGGGACTCGCCGCACACTGGAGATACAAAGGTATCAAAGGGGAAACAGGACTGGACGAATGGCTGACTTCGGTACGTGAAGCGCTTGAAAATGCGGATAACGACTCACTGAAAGTGATGGATCAGTTCAAGATGGACCTTTACGAGGATGAGGTATTTGTATTCACGCCTAAAGGAGACTTATTCAAACTTGCCAAAGGAGCTACTGTGCTCGATTTCGCATTCCACATCCATAGCAAACTGGGATGCAAGTGTATCGGTGCGAAAGTAAACGGCAAAAATGTACAGCTCAAACAGAAACTGAACAGCGGTGATCAGGTAGAAATCATGACGTCGAATACCCAGACTCCCAAACAGGACTGGCTCAACATCGTGACGACTTCCAAAGCCCGCACCAAGATACGGCAGGCACTCAAAGAGATGGTAGCACGCCAGCACGATTTCGCCAAAGAGACACTGGAACGGAAGTTCAAGAACCGGAAGATGGAGTATGACGAAGCCACCATGATGCGCCTGATCAAGCGGCTGGGCTTTAAAAATGTGACAGAGTTTTATCAGAAGATTGCTGACGAGACATTGGATGTCAACGACATTCTGGACAAATACCTTGAACAGCAGAGACGGGACAATGACACGCACGATGAGATTGTGTATCGCAGTGCCGAAGGATATAATTTGCAGGCAACTCAGGAAGAACCTAGTTCAAAAGAGGATGTACTGGTCATTGATCAGAATCTGAAAGGACTGGAATTTAAACTGGCCAAATGCTGTAACCCGATCTATGGGGATGATGTATTCGGATTTGTAACCGTGAGCGGAGGTATCAAGATTCACCGGGCAGACTGTCCGAATGCCAATCAGATGCGCGAACGGTTCGGATACCGGATTGTTAAAGCGCGTTGGGCTGGCAAGTCAGTCGGTACGCAGTATCCTATTACGCTGCGCGTAGTAGGTCATGATGATATCGGCATTGTTACCAATATTACTTCCATCATTTCCAAAGAGAATGGAATCAGTCTGCGGTCCATCGGAATCAATTCTAACGACGGACTATTCTCCGGAACGCTTACGGTCATGGTGGGTGATACCGGACGACTGGAAGCGCTGATCAAAAAGCTGCGGACAGTGAAGGGAGTTAAACAGGTAAGCAGAAACTAAGCACTCTATGCTAACAACAAATCTGTTGACAGGTCTTTAATAAAAAGACTGGCATTATCTCCGTCAGGATAACGCCAGTCTTTTTATTTATGATAGACAATCATGTCACGGAAATAGTGCGAAACGATTTATCTCACTTTCTTTCTCTTATAATATGGATATGTAACCAGTATAAAGAAAATCAAAGCAATCACAGCTACCACCTGTCCTGTATAGAGCATCTTATCCGCTTCCAAATCGAAGTAACACGCAACAGCTATTCCGGATGCGAATCCGACTTCGCTGGCCAACAGATGAGTGGTATTTGCCGTACCCCGCTGACAATGATGTGACAGTTTCACGAACATGACCAGAAATTCCGGCATCACCAACCCCAGTCCCAAACCCAAGAGTATGGAAGGTACGCCTACCGGGAAACCGGAGGCCAGCAGAGTGATGGCTACAATCTCCAGTATGATGCCGACGAGCACCAGCCGCAGAGTTTTTTCTTTCAGAATAAACAGACGCGCCAGCAACAGGGAGGCAAGATATCCGATGCCTGTACCGACAAAGAACGGTATAGGGATTCCACTGCTTCCCAATACGGAATCGTTAAGGAAACGGTGTACAAGCGGAATCAACAATCCCGGAACGAAGGTGATCAGAATCATATTGATGGCAGGCACCCATCCACGCAACAGCAAAAAGCGATCGAATGAATAAAGCCTGGTCACAATCGGTGCACGGAAAGGCACATATACTCCGGATACCATCAAAACACCTGCTGCTCCGGTAATCACCGATACAGACAATAGATTTTTAAAGGAATAGCTCTGATAAAGCCAGACACCCAGAACAATGCCTATAATCATCCCCAGACGTGCCATCCAGGAGAAACTGACATTTCCGGCACTGCGAAGTGTAGCGTTCGTTATGTCAATGGCAAGTGTGATTCCTGCGGTGGTAGCGATTCCGAAAGCCAGTCCCTGTACGGTGCTCAACAAGATAAGTTCCGTGATGTTCGTCACAAAGGCGTATCCTGCCGTTGCTGCCACCATCGTGGCAAAAGAGAACATACATACGTACTTACGCTTATAAGCATCTACGAGATAAGCATGGAACGGACCGATAAGGAACATTCCTAAAGTGAAAAAAAGAAAGATCACTCCTGTCTGTGCCACCGGTACTCCGAGACGGTCTGCCATCTCAACGGAAAGTACCGGAAACAAGATATACAGGGAGATAAACAACAGCAAATTAGCTACGCATATCCGCATAAAATGAACTGTCCACAATTTAACTGCCATATACTGTTTTAATATTGTTCCTTCTCGTTAGGGAAGTCGCAATTCTTCACGTCGGATACGTAACGGCTGATAGCGTCAGTCATCACCGTATACAGGTCTGCATAACGACGTAAGAAGCGCGGACGGAATCCGTTGTTCATTCCAAGCATATCCTGAATGACCAATACTTGTCCGTCAACATGACCACCGGCACCAATACCTATAATAGGTATCGTCAGTTCGGAAGCCACACGTTCTGCAAGAGTAGCCGGTATCTTTTCGAGTACGATGGCAAAGCAGCCTGCCTCTTCGAGAAGATGAGCATCACGAATCAGCTTTTCAGCTTCGCTGTCATCTTTGGCACGTACCGTATAAGTACCGTATTTATTAATGGACTGAGGCATCAGTCCCAAGTGTCCCATCACCGGAATACCCGCGCTGATGATACGTTTCACCGTATCGATGATTTCTTCTCCACCTTCCAGTTTCAAAGCATCGGCATGGCTTTCCTTCATAATGCGGATGGCAGAAGCAAGACCTTCCATTTCGTTACCCTGATAAGATCCGAAAGGCATATCGACTACAACCATAGCGCGTTTTACGCCACGTACCACTGATTTAGCGTGATAAATCATCTGGTCGAGAGTTATAGGCAATGTAGTCACGTTACCTGCCATCACGTTGGAAGCGGAGTCGCCTACCAAAATTACGTCCATTCCCGCACCATCTACGATCTGTGCCATTGTGTAATCATAAGAAGTAAGCATAGATATTCTTTCGCCTCTTTGCTTCATTTCAACCAGGCGATGAGTAGTCACCTTTCTTGTGTCATCTGATATATAACCAGCCATGTTTCTTAAATTTTAAATTAAAACTAGAAATTAAATAAGGCGTCAACGCCATCAAAAATTGCGGCAAAGTTATAACATTTCTTTCATAAGTGAGAAAGAAAAAGAAAAAATCCTTTCAAACACCTCCCCAAGTTAATGAGAAGGCGGCCAAAAGGACAAATCAAGAAGATAACAAGAAAAAACTAACGATGCAAAGCCAATAAGTGTTCAAAGGTCATTTCCGAAAAGTCATCTATTATATAATGTGCCTTTCCGGTGATGGCCTCTCTTGTATTGGTAGTGGCAAGACCGATAACGGTGGCACCGGAAGTCATTCCGGCTTGCAGACCGTGGAAGGAGTCTTCGAACACGTACGAGTTTTCGGGAGTAGCACCGAATATTTCCATACCGAGCAGGAAACAGTCGGGAGCGGGTTTGGAACGGGCAAACATTTCTCCGGTCAGGATGCGGTCTACCATTCCTTTAAATTCGGGATGGGCGTTATAGACGTTTTGCATCTTCTCTTCGTTGGAGCTGGTTACAACGGCTATTTTTGCTCCGTGTTTACGAAGATCGGCAATAAAAGCTTCTACACCGGGGATGTACTCATAGGACATGCTTTTCTCATAAATATTGAGTCCGGCCGTAATCTCTTGTTGAGCTTCGGGGAGGTCCGAGAAATATTTCTCGTAAATCTGGGTCAGCGTCTGTCCCTTGATACGACGGCCGAAGTCTTCTTCATTCAGATATTTACGCCCTTGTTCATCCCAGAAAACAGTGTACTGTGTTTCCGTATCCATGATGACACCATCAAAATCGAACAGTGCCGCAATTGTCTTTGTTGTATCCATACGTAATCTTTCTTTTTACCTAAAACGTTAAACCTTGTGTATTGAATTGTGCAAAGTTCCGAATAATCATCGAATCAGGCAAATAATTCGTACCTTTGCCCCACTTAAAAAAACGTAACATTCGTTTTCATCCAACAATCCATACGAGCGCATGAGCAAAAACGATCCGCACATATTAGGAAAAGAAAGCATCGGTAAACTACTGTTGCAATACTCCATTCCCGCTATCATCGGGATGACAATCACGTCTATCTATAATATCATCGACAGCATCTTCATCGGTCACGGTGTGGGTGCGATGGCTATTGCCGGACTGGCGGTGAGCTTTCCTCTGATGAATCTGGTCGTTGCTTTCTGTACACTCGTTTCGGCGGGTGGTTCTACCATCGCTTCTATTCGCCTGGGACAGAAAGATATGAAAGGGGCTACGGAGATTCTGTCACATACGCTGATGCTCTGTATCACAAATTCTTTCTTTTTCGGTATCCTGTCTTTTATCTTTCTTGATGATATACTGACTTTCTTTGGTGCCAGTCCCGACACACTGCCTTATGCACGGAGTTTTATGCAGGTGATTTTATTGGGAACTCCCATCACATACACGATGATCGGTCTGAATAATGTGATGCGTGCCACCGGATATCCGAAGAAAGCGATGCTTACTTCTATGGTAACGGTAGTAGCAAATATCATCCTCGCTCCTATCTTTATCTTTCACTTTGAATGGGGAATGCGGGGAGCGGCTACAGCAACGGTTATCTCACAGCTGATCGGAATGGTATGGGTGGTGAGCCACTTCTGCAAGAAAGACAGTACGGTGCATTTTGAGGGAAAGGTCTGGAAAATGAAAGGAAGGATTGTAGAGAGTATTTTCGCTATCGGCATGTCTCCTTTCCTGATGAATGTCTGTGCTTGTGCCATCGTTATCGTGATTAATAATAGTTTGCAGGAACATGGAGGCGACATGGCTATCGGTGCTTACGGAATCATCAACCGGTTGCTGACGCTTTATGTCATGATCGTATTGGGACTGACGATGGGCATGCAGCCGATTGTAGGCTACAACTTCGGAGCACAGAAGATAGACCGGGTGAAACAGACGCTAAAGCTGGGAATTATTTCCGGTGTAGTGATTACAAGCAGTGGCTTTCTGATTTGCGAGTTTTTCCCTCATGCAGTATCGGCAGTCTTCACGGATAGTGATGAGTTAATCGGACTTGCGGTGGACGGTCTTCGGTTGACTGTACTTATGTTCCCGTTTGTAGGAGCACAGATTGTAATCGGTAACTTCTTCCAAAGTATAGGCAAAGTAAAAATAAGTATTTTCCTTTCGTTGACGCGGCAGTTGCTTTATTTGCTGCCTTGCCTGTTGTTATTCCCGCATTGGTGGGGACTGAAGGGAATATGGATCAGTCTGCCGGTATCGGACTCTTTAGCATTTATTACGGCAGTTATCAGTCTGATGATTTATATAAAGAAAGTATCGAAAGAACATCCGATAGCGGATAAAGTGGCGGAATAAAGCAAAAAGGACGCTATGCTAAAAGATATATCAGTATGAAAAATATTTAGGCACGAATACACGGATTAAGATTACTTCTGCAATGAATGCATCTCATAAAAGCCGCGTTAATCCGTGCCTAAAAGATAATAATATTCTTATTCGCTCTTTATACTTTTCACCGGATTCTCATTGGCGATGTGCCACGCTTTCAACACAACGCAAACTACGATCAGCAATAAGACAAACAGCGCCGTACCCACAAACAATAACGGGTTCATATAAATCTGTTCGGCAAACTGGTCAAGCCATGCCTTTCCGACAAAATAGGAAACAATGGTACCAATCAATATGGAGGATGCGGAGACATACAGAATCTCGCGTATCAACAGACGCAAAATATGAGAAGCTTCGGCTCCATTCACTTTCCGGATAGCTATTTCTTTGCTTCGACGTTGCGTTTCATCATTCACATATCCGATCAATCCCATTATTACAATCAGCAGAATAAAGCTTGAAGTGATCCAGACTGAATTACGGAAACGATATACACTCTTGTATATATCCTTTATCATACCGTCTACAGAACTGAAATGCAAGGCTACATTCGGAAATGTCTTATCGGCAAACTCGTTCAGACGTTTCAGATTTTCATCATACGGCTCTTTCAAACGGACATCAAATACATGATTGGTATTCTCCGATCCTATCAAGACAATAGGTGCCTGAGTTGAAAAGAAGCTATAGTTGCGGACATCCCGGAAGACACCGACAATCGTACCCTGTATATCATTCAGTTTCTTTCCTACCGCCCCATCTGTCCATTTCATCAGACGTACCAACTCTTCATTCACCAATAAATCGTCCTGTTTCTTAAGAGTGCTGCCTTCGATAATCTTTATTCCCATTACTTCGGGATAGTTATAACTGCAATAATTAAAGTTAAGTGTAGCGATTCTTTTACCGTCATTACTCATCAGTCCGCGTGTCCAGTACTGTCCGATTACTCCGCTTGTAGCAACAGCCACTCCCTCTACCATAGGCTGGCGACGCAGTTCATCGGTGACATGCTCTACCGTTTCTTTCGGCAACCAGGTTCCTGCCTGAACCAGTCCCGGAACGTTTATTCCCATATCGCGGCTCATCAGATGGTTGTATTGCAGGAGCGTTACCAGCAACAGCCCCAAAACAAATGAGACACCTGTGAACTGTATAAACAATAACGAACGTTTCCAACCCGTTTTACCATCAGAGTAACGACGGAACACCTGCGTGACTGGTATACGCGAAAACAGCCGTCCCGGTATGCCACCTGCCAAAAGGAAAAGTATCACAATCGTAAGCAAAGGCACCCATAGTGTCTCCCACGCAAAAAGTGAGGATAGACGGACAGAAAGCAAATCTTCGATTATTTCATGTGCGTTGACTATCAGCAGAAGACTAAGAAGTACGGAAAAGATAACAAGGATTCCTGTTTCTGCCAAAAACATGCCGAAGATATTTCCGGAACTGGCACCACTGCATTTATGTACTCCTACTCCTTTGGCACGACGGCTTAGGGTGGCAATAGATATCAGCATATAATTCATGATGGCCACAAAGAAGATAGCGAATCCCAGAAAGCCATATATGATCAAACGCTTCTGCACATCGGAAGATATCAAATGATACTTCACCAATGGGATGACACTGAAATTCATTTTCCAGTCATCATACTGGGCAGGAGTGTATTTTTCGATTACCCGTTGGATGTTGTCATTCACCTTGTCAATATCCGCAGCATTACGCAGGCGAAGAAACGTGTAAAAGACATCATTTCCCTTCCAGCCATATCCTCCCTGATATCCTCCATCCCGATGGATGGAGACAACAAAGTCGTGAGTGAGCACCGTATTCTCCGGCATATCCTTGTATACACCACGAATAGTAAAATCATTTTGCCTGTCTGCTTTAAGAATTTTACCGATAGGGTCCGCATCTCCAAACGTTTCACGGGCAAAATGCTCTGACACAAACACACTTCCCGGCATGATCATATCTTTCGGGTTCCCTTTTAAGACAGGGATACCAAAAGTCTGGAAGAAACAAGTATCAGCGTATATATAGTTAACGTCCGATAATAATTTGTCTTCGTAATATATACTCATCCCTTGTCCGGTGAGGACACAACTGGCAAACTCTATTTCTTCGGGCATATCCTGCGCCAAAGTAGATGCAACCACATCAAAAAGTGTGTAATCATAATTGTTGCCGTCGTCTCCCATTGTCTCCCCCGTGCTAAGGTTAGTGGTCAGGCAACGTGCAATAGCCAGTCGTTCCGGTTCCGGATAGCAACGTTCATAACTCAATTCAAACGCAATCTGCGAAAAGAGCAAAATACCAATAGTAAGTCCCAGCGAAAGAGAAATTACCCTGATGATATTTGTGCCGCGTTCGCGCAGTAAGGTTCGGATGCTATAATAGATTTGTCTCATTGTCGTTCCGGTTTATGCCGTTACACTTGCCACTACACTACCGTCAAACAGATGTACGGTACGATGTGCGAAACTCGCATCGTGCTGTGAGTGCGTTACCATGATAATGGTGGTTCCCTCCTTGTTCAGTTCTGTCAGCAGGTTCATTACTTCCGCGCCATTCTTGGAGTCCAGATTACCGGTAGGCTCATCGGCAAGGATAAGCTTTGGATTAGTCACTACCGCACGGGCAATTGCCACACGTTGTTGCTGACCGCCGGAAAGTTGTTGCGGGAAGTGTTTGGCACGGTGGCTGATATTCATCCTTTTCAAGATGTCTTCTACCATGCGGCGGCGTTCGGAAGATTTGATACCAAGATAGGTCAGCGGAAGTTCTACATTCTCAAAGACATTCAGTTCGTCTATCAGGTTAAAACTCTGAAATACAAAGCCCAGTTTGCCTTTGCGGACGCCGGTACGTTCCTTTTCTTTCAGTCCGGCAACTTCTTCTCCCAATAATCGGTAAGAACCTTCGGTTGGGTTATCCAATAAACCAAGAATATTCAGTAAGGTGGACTTGCCACAGCCCGAAGGTCCCATAATGGCAACAAACTCTCCTTCCTTTACTTCAAGGTTCACGTGATTTAATGCGACTGTCTCTACTTCGGTAGTACGGAATACTTTACTAATGTTTTCAATCTGTATCATCTTGTTCATTTATTATGTTGTTATACTTTTTATTTCTTCTTTATTCGCTCTTTATACTATTGACCGGGTTTTCATTGGCAATCTTCCATGATTTCCAAAGTACACATGCCACAATGACTGCCAGATTTGCAATTGCTATCAGAAGATAGGCAGCCCAACTGAGCGGAACATGTTCGGCAAACAAATCCATCCACATACCATTGACGTACCATGCTGCTACCACTCCGATTAAAACTGCAACAACAGCTACATAAAGCACATCTTTCACCAGCAGTTCCAAGATTCCGGTTGCTTCAGAACCATTCACCTTGCGTATGGCTATCTCCTTGGAACGACGGCGGACCTCATCCGTAGTGTAGCCTATCAATCCCATCAACATCACAAAAAACATTGTTATTGCCGCCAGCATCGTAGCATTACTGAAAACACGAACAGAGTTATAATTCTCTTTGATCATCTGTTGCATCGACCGAAATTCGATAGTCTTATCAGGAAATGCACTCTCCATCTCCTTATTCAGTTTGAGAAGATTCTCGGCAAAAGGTTCTTTCAACCGGACATGGATACAATCACCAAACCTCTTGGTGTGCATAAGCAGCAACGGTTGTTGCGGGCTGGTAAAACTTCCGATGCGATAATCTTTCATCACGCCCACTACCTTACATACGTATCCCGAATTATAAACCGTACGATTCAGTATATTGTTTCCCCAATGCATCCACTCGGCAAAAGTCTCATTGACGACTGTCTCATCGTCACCACGGGGCATACGTCCCTCTTTCAGAACCATCCCCATCATCTTCGGATAATCATCCGGAACACTGCAATAACGGGATGAAAATAGTGACTGTCCGCTTTCATCATTAATAATCGTTCCACTATATCCGTAGACAGGATGATAAGTGGCACTGGACACGGATTCCACATAAGGCATATTCCGGAAAACATTCAAGGCATAATTTCCTTTTTCTTCCTCACCGAAGCTGGCATTGGCCACCACTACACGCTTTGGATTATAACCCAAATCTTTATTCAAGATATAATAATATTGCATCATCACCACATACATCAGTCCGCAAATAAATGCTACACCGGCAAACTGGATAAACAGCAACGGTCGTTTCCAGCCCTTTTTACCTTCCGTGTATCGGCGGAATACCTGAGTAACGGGTATCCTTGCAAACAGTCGTCCCGGCAATACCCCACCCACAACGAAAAGTACAGCCACCGTTAATAAAGGTACCCAAATACGATCCAAGCTGAACAAAGCGCTTAACTTGACAGCTGCCGTATCTTCAAAGAAATCCTGAAAATTCAATAAGATCAATCCCATCAGGATCAGGGCAAACAGAATGATAATCGCTGTTTCCCAAAGAAACATACTCAATATGGTCATGTTTCCTGCCCCATTGCATTTATGCACACCGACCGCTTTCGCCCGATAGGAAAGTGATGAAACAGAAATCAACACATAATTCAATGAAGCGATGAAAAGAATAGTAATACCCAGAATAGTCATGATGTTCCGCATCCGCCTTACATCTTTATTGTCACGGTATACATCACGGATGGGCTTTACAAAAGCGGTATATCCAACCACTTTTTGATCTTCCGCAGGACGATACTTCTGTATCATTGCGTCTATCCGGGCATTCACTACCGACTTATCGGCTCCGGGACGAAAACGGATGAACGCCAGCCAGCTGTCGCCGCCTCTCCATGAGTAATTTCCCCATTTGCGGCTCCATATCGACGGCAGAGAAATCACCGCTTCAGGCCTTACCGTCGCATTCTCCGGTATATCAGCATAGGTGCCTTTTACCGTAAGTTCTATCTCCTTACTGTATGAGATAACCTTGCCTATCGGATTCTCTGTGTCGAACATCTTTCGTGCCAAACGGTCACTCAGGTAAACTACATCTTTTTGGGCTAAATCTTTCACCGGAGTTCCGCTTAAGACCTCGATTCCCATCGTCTGGAAAAAGAGGGAATCTGCCGCCAGCTTTCTGACTTCAAAACGGACACTACCATGATAGAGAGGATCATTCACCCAAAGGCAGTAACTGGTAGCCGCCTCCACTTCTTTGGGAAAGTTTTCAAGAATTGCACCCGCTACCGGTCCGCAATTTTGATCCTGCGGTTCGAGTTGTTCGCCATTCATCGTAAAGATGGAAAAGACTTGATATAAGTTTTCATAATCCTTAAAGCATTTATCAAAGCTCTGCTCAAAAGCCACGCGGGCAAATAATAAAATACTCATTGTCAGCCCAAGCCCTAAAGAAATGACCTTGACAACATTGGAACTACGCCCCCGCAGCAAAGTTCGAATGACATAATAGATTTGTCTCATGATTATATAATATATTCCTGTTTTTTTTATGATGCAGTGCAGATAACGTGCCACAATAGTGAGAATACTCATTCTCAATCATTTATAGTTATCTGTCCTATCATCTACTGTCTAATAATTAGACACATGCGTCTAATTATTAGACAAAGACAATCGTATTTCTTTTCTCAGTGGAAAGTATGCATTAATGCCTATTTATTGTTCCATTTTTCTTATTTCGCCCAAGCAATCGCCCATATCTCAACTGAAAACTCTATCTTCGCATCAAGTTTTCAATTAAATAAATTATTCTATTTATGGTAAACAAGAATTTATACACTCTCCTGGTCTGCCTGCTTCTGGCCGGATGCGATCTGATAGACTACCACCCCTACGATGTACGTATCAGTGGAGAGACAGACGTAAATGCTCATAACATTGAACAAATAGAAGCTAAGTGCAAAGGAAAGACAACCATCCGTTTTATCACGATGGGCGATTCGCAGCGATGGTATGATGAGACAGAAGACTTTGTAAAAGAGGTCAATAAGAGAGATGATATCGATTTCGTCATTCACGGAGGAGATATGAGTGACTTCGGGCTGACCAAAGAGTTTCTTTGGCAGCGGGACATCATGAACGGACTGAAAGTGCCTTATGTCGTCCTTATCGGGAATCATGACTGTCTGGGTACCGGAGCAGAAACTTATCAGGCTGTTTTCGGACCTACCAACTTCTCATTCATTGCGGGCAATGTGAAATTCGTCTGCCTTAATACCAATGCGCTGGAATATGATTATTCGGAGCCTATTCCCAATTTCGGTTTTATGGAACAGGAACTGACGGACAGGGCGGATGAGTTTGAAAAAACCGTAGTCAGCATGCATGCACATCCTTTTGCAGATGTGTTCAATGATAATGTGGCGAAGCCGTTCCAGTACTACATCACCCAATATCCGGGACTACAGTTCTGCACGGCCGCCCATAATCACGGATTCGATGACAGAATCCTTTTTGATGACGATGTGCATTATATTGTCAGCGACTGCATGAAAAGTCGCAGTTATCTGGTATTTACTATAACCCCGGAAAAATACGAATATGAACTGGTTGAATACTAAATATATGATCCGCGCAGGAGTACTGACTATGCTTCTACTCTTCCCCAGCCTGCTTTCGGCTACTTGCAAGCCAGATACCATTATCAGGAACTATAAACCCGACTCGCTGAAACTGGCAATTAAGGCAGATTCTATCATAGCCTTTCATGAGGGTGATTCTGCATTCACAATAGTCAAAGCAGACACAGTACTTCCTTATATTGCCGAACCGGTTCTTCGCACCGGCTACGACAGACGTGTACATCGCTTCCGCAAAAACTGGGAACGCATCATTCCGACCCACTCTAAAATACAATATGCCGGAAATATGGGATTACTCTCCTTCGGCACCGGATGGGATTACGGAAAACGAAATCAGTGGGAAACTGACCTGTTGCTCGGATTTATCCCGAAGTATTCGTCCAAGAAGGCAAAAGTGACCATGACACTGAAACAGAACTATATGCCCTGGAGCATCAACCTGGGGAAAGGATTCTCTACCGAGCCGCTTTCCTGCGGACTATATCTGAATACCGTATTCGGCAATCAGTTCTGGGTCAGCGAACCGGAACGTTATCCGAAAGGATACTATGGTTTTTCAAGCAAGGTGCGTATCCATGTTTTCATGGGACAACGGCTGACCTATGATATTGACCCTAACCGCCGATTTCTGGCAAAGTCCGTGACTTTCTTCTACGAGATAAGTACATGCGATCTTTATCTGATCAGTGGTGTAACAAATAGCTACCTCCGTCCCCGTGATTATCTGAGTTTATCATTCGGATTAAAGTTCCAATGGCTATAAATTCAAATCCGAATTTTGAATTATGAATTACTTTTTCGTAAGTTTGTAGCGTACAAACCAATTCGGACATGAGTAAATCAGGAACCATCATCATTGTAGACGATAATAAAGGGGTGCTGACAGCGGTACAAATCCTTTTAAAAAACTACTTTTCGAAAGTCGTCACACTGTCGTCACCGGTCACACTGACCACTGCGATACGAGAGGAAACACCGGAAGTGGTACTATTAGATATGAATTTCACTTCGGGCATCAATACCGGCAATGAAGGATTGTTCTGGCTGCACGAAATAAAGAAAGTACGACGGGAGCTTCCTGTCGTACTTTTTACTGCTTATGCGGATATTGATCTCGCTATCCGGGGAATCAAAGAAGGTGCTTCGGACTTTATCGTCAAGCCCTGGAATAATCAGAAACTGGTAGAAACACTACAGGCTGCCGCCTCATCCGCACAGCAAGGACGTAAGACAGGAAACAAAAAGGAACCGGTCAACACTCCGGCACTCTATTGGGGAGAAAGCAAGTCTATGCAACAACTCCGAACACTGATCGAAAAGGTAGCCTCCACAGACGCCAATATCCTGATTACCGGTGAAAACGGAACAGGAAAAGAAATGCTTGCCCGTGAAATTCACGCTCTTTCCAACCGCAGGCAACAGGAAATGATTGCTGTGGACATGGGAGCAATCACCGAATCTTTATTTGAAAGCGAACTCTTCGGGCATGTGAAAGGCTCTTTTACCGATGCGCATACCGACCGGACAGGAAAGTTTGAGGCTGCCGATCACAGCACATTGTTTCTGGATGAAATAGGAAACCTCCCCTATCACCTGCAAGCCAAACTATTGACGGCTATCCAACGAAGAAGTATCGTGCGAGTGGGAAGTAACACTCCGATTCCTATTGACATCCGTCTGATATGCGCCACCAACCGGAATTTGCAGGAAATGGTAGACCGGGAAGAGTTTCGGGAAGACTTACTCTACCGTATCAACACCATTCATATAGAAATCCCTCCTTTGAGGGAACGGAAAGAAGATATTGTCCCTCTTGCCGAAAGATTTATCATCCGCTTCTGCAAGCAATATGATAAGGAACTGATGAAATTCAGTCCGGCAGCGAAGGAAAAGCTTACCGCACATCCCTGGTACGGCAATATCCGCGAATTGGAGCACGCAATCGAAAAGGTGGTCATCATTAACGACGGGGTGCAAATCCCTGCGGAATTGTTCCAGTTATCCTCCCGAAAGACAGAAACTTCCGAGAAGAATATTTCCACCTTGGAAGAGATGGAAGTACAAATGATACGGAAAGCGCTGGATGCTTGTGCAGGAAATCTTTCGGCAGTAGCTGCGCAACTGGGAATTACCCGACAGACTCTCTATAACAAGATGAAAAAATTCGGATTATGAACCGGATTCTACAACAAGTAGCCAACCAATATTGGTTCAGGGTATCACTGACGGTCATTTGCTGTCTGGCGACTATCTGTTTGGGCGTGCATCAGTCTTATGTCTGGTTCAGCGTCAGTGCCTGTCTGCTGATCTTAAGTATCATCTGGCAAGTCCGGCTTTATCGCCTGCACATCAAGCAGGTGCTCTTCATGATCGATGCGTTGGAGAATAATGACAGTGCCTTCCGTTTCCCCGAAGAGTCCGGTACTCCCGAGAGTAAACAGATCAATCGGGCACTCAATCGGGTGGGCCACATTTTATATAATGTAAAAGCGGAGACTGCCCAACAGGAAAAGTACTACAAACTGATTCTTGACTTTGTCAGCACGGGACTGCTGGTGCTCAATGATAACGGAGCGGTCTATCAGAAAAATAAAGAAGCACTCCGGCTTTTGGGACTGAATGTATTTACCCATGTCCGCCAGTTGAGTAAAGTAGATGCTACACTGATGGAGAAGATAGAAAGTTGTTGTTCCGGAGATAAGCTGCAAGTGGTGTTTCACAATGAACGGGGAACGGTCAATCTGTCTATTCGCGTGTCAGAAATCAATGTACACAAAGAACATCTGCGCATCCTTGCACTGAATGATATTAATATTGAGCTGGACGAAAAGGAGATAGATTCATGGATTCGCCTGACCCGAGTACTGACTCATGAGATCATGAACTCCGTGACTCCCATCACTTCGCTCAGCGATACGCTTCTCTCGATGGTGGAGGACAAAGACGAAGAGATCAGCCACGGACTGCAAACCATCAGTGCCACGGGAAAAGGGCTGCTTGCTTTCGTAGAATCCTACCGCAAATTCACACGGATACCGACTCCGGAACCTTCATTGTTTTACTTGAAAGCATTCATCGAACGAATGGTGGAACTTGCCCGCCATCAGAATCCTTGTGACCACATCACGTTCCATACAAAGATCGATCCTGCCGACCTGATCCTGCATGCAGATGAAAATCTGATTTCGCAAGTAGTCATAAATCTTCTGAAAAATGCGATTCAGGCAATCGGTGATCAGCCGGACGGACAAATCGACATTCAGGTTTATTGCAACGAAACGGAAGAAGTGCTGATTGAGATTAAGAATAACGGTCCCGTCATTCCACCGGAAATAGTGGAGCACATTTTTATCCCTTTCTTCACTACCAAAGAAGGAGGCAGCGGAATCGGACTAAGTATTTCGCGTCAGATCATGCGGCTTTCGGGTGGAAGCCTCACGCTGTTACCGGACAACAAGGAAACGAAATTCATATTAAAATTCAAATAACAGACCAGCCTATGACACCTGCACTCACCAATAACCCATTATTCCGGGGGATTACTCCGGAGAAGTTATCCGCCAATCTGGAAGAGATCAGTTTCCACACCCGTTCTTATAGAAAAGGAGAAATACTGGCACGACAGGGAGATGTGTGCAACCGTCTCGTGATACTGACCAAAGGAAGTGTCCGTGGTGAAATGATTGACTATTCCGGAAGACTCATCAAAGTAGAAGACATTGCCGCACCAAGGGCCCTTGCCCCTCTTTTCCTTTTCGGAGAAGAGAATCGCTTTCCGGTAGAAGTGACCGCCAACGAACCGACGGAAGTAATCGAAATCCCCAAAGCCAGCGTACTGGAGCTTTTTCGTAGGAACGAGCAGTTTCTGGAGAATTATATGAATCTATCCGCCAATTATGCCCGTACCCTATCGGATAAGCTTTTCTTTATGTCCTTCAAGACTATCCGGCAAAAGATAGCATCTTATCTGCTACGGTTATACAAACAGCAGCAACAGCTACAGATCACCCTCGACCGCTCGCAACAGGAACTGAGCGATTACTTCGGTGTCTCCCGTCCTTCTCTGGCACGTGAACTGTCGCACATGCAGGAAGACGGTATGATTATAGCCGACCGGAAACAGATTACTATCTTACAGAAAGAATGGCTGATCCGGCTGATTCAATGACCAAGAGTTCACTCCGGTTTCATTATAGCTAATCTTTTTTTCATTATAGCTAATCGGAATATGATTATAGCTAATTTAATTTAGCTCATAGCATCCGATTTTTTTTCGCCCAATGTAACATTGGTTACAAACTTACCTCAAACTTTCCCCCTACTTTTGCGTTCATAATCAATAAGACTAATTAAAACGTAAAAGTTATGAGTATGTTCTGTTATCAATGTCAAGAGACCGCAATGGGTACAGGCTGTACCTTAAAAGGAGTATGCGGAAAAACATCCGAAGTGGCTAACCTGCAAGACCTGCTGCTCTTTGTAGTACGAGGAATCGCCGTGTACAACGAACATCTGCGCCGGGAAGGACATCCTTCTGAAGAAGCAGACAAATTTATCTACGATGCCCTGTTCATCACCATCACTAACGCCAATTTTGACAAAGCGGCCATCATCAGAAAAATAAAAGAAGGACTACAACTGAAAAACGAACTCGCCAGCAAAGTAACCATTGCAAATGCTCCCGACGAATGTCTTTGGGATGGGAATGAAGATGAGTTTGAAGAGAAAGCCAGGACAGTAGGAGTACTTCGCACACCCGACGAAGATATCCGTTCGCTGAAAGAACTGGTACACTACGGACTGAAAGGTATGGCGGCTTACGTTGAGCATGCGCATAACCTTGGATACCAGTCGCCGGAAATCTTCGCCTTTATGCAAAGTGCACTGGCCGAGCTCACCCGCAATGATATTACGATGGAAGAATTGGTTCAGCTTACTTTGGCAACAGGCAAGCACGGAGTTTCCGCCATGGCACAACTGGATGCCGCCAATACAAACAGCTACGGAAATCCGGAAATATCGGAAGTGAATCTAGGTGTCCGCAATAATCCCGGTATCCTTATCAGCGGCCATGATCTGAAAGACCTCGAAGAATTGCTGGAACAGACCGAAGGAACAGGTATAGACATTTACACTCACAGTGAAATGCTCCCCGCACATTATTACCCCCAACTGAAAAAATACAAGCATCTGGCAGGAAACTACGGAAATGCCTGGTGGAAACAGAAAGAAGAGTTTGAAAGTTTCAACGGACCGATCCTGTTTACCAGTAACTGCATCGTTCCTCCGCGTGCCAACGCTTCTTACAAAGACCGTATCTACATCACCGGAGCCTGCGGACTGGAGGGAGCACACTACATCCCCGAACGCAAAGACGGAAAACCGAAAGATTTCTCCGCACTGATTGCACATGCCAAGCAATGTCAACCGCCGACGGCCATCGAAAGCGGAACGTTGATCGGAGGTTTTGCCCATGCACAGGTAGTGGCTTTGGCGGATAAGGTAGTAGAAGCCGTGAAAAGCGGAGCGATCCGTAAGTTCTTCGTTATGGCAGGATGTGACGGACGTATGAAAAGTCGTGAATATTATACCGAATTTGCCGAGAAACTTCCGAAAGATACAGTCATCCTGACTGCCGGTTGTGCTAAATACAGATACAACAAACTGGCTTTAGGTGACATTAACGGCATTCCCCGCGTATTGGATGCAGGGCAATGTAACGACAGTTACTCACTGGCTGTCATCGCACTGAAACTGAAAGAAGTATTCGGATTGGACGACGTCAACAAACTTCCTATCGTATATAACATCGCATGGTACGAACAGAAAGCGGTGATCGTATTGCTGGCATTGCTGGCACTGGGAGTGAAGAATATTCATCTGGGACCTACTCTTCCGGCCTTCCTTTCACCAAACGTAAAAAACGTATTGATCGAACAATTCGGAATCGGTGGCATCAGTACCGCAGACGAAGATATTATGAAGTTCTTGTCATAAACACAAGACGTATATACATGCTAAGCCTTAACTATTAAATATAAAAAGGAGGAGTGTCAATAGTAACTAAACTGGGGCTGATTAAAAGTCGGTCCTAGTTTAGTTACTATTAACCTTGACACAGTCCTGACTATTTCAAGAACAGAGTCAATCGTCCTTCGGTAATATCAAATTAAGAAGTACTCCGACCAAAGCGGCCAGTCCGATGCCGGATAATGAAAAGTCTCCCCACGTGAGAACAGCTCCGCCAATGCCGACAGTCAATGTCAGAGAGACAATGATGATGTTTCTTGTACGGCTCAGATCAATACAGTTATTCACCAGATTACCTATTCCGGCACAAGCGATGGTTCCGAACAGCAAAAGCATAATTCCCCCCAATACCGCACTCGGAATGGATTTCAGCAACGCACTGATTTTACCGACAACGGAGAATAAGATAGCGGATATGGCAGCAATCCGGATGACTTGCGGATTGGTGATTTTCGTTAATGACATCGCACCCGTCACCTCCGAATAAGTTGTCACCGGAGGACCGCCGACCAATCCGGCAAAGCAGCAAGCCAGCCCATCGCCCAACAACGTACGATGCAGACCGGGATCTTTCACGAAGTCTTTTCCTGTAACTGTATTGACTACGTATACATCTCCGATATGCTCTATCACCGGAGCAATAGCTACCGGAATCATAAACAGTATCGGCTCCCATGAGAACTTGGGAAACACGAACTGCGGCAGCCCGATCCATGCCGCATCCCTCACACCGGACAAATCCAGATCATAGAAAAGCCATGCCGCCAGATAACCGACAATGATACCGCAAAAGATAGGAATCAACTTCAAAAGTCCTTTCGCTTTCATCGAGACAACGACTGCCGTAACCAGCGACAACAAGGCCAGCACCCAGTTCTCCTTCGCCATATTTACTCCTGTCCCCGCGAGTGACAAACCGATCAGAATAATAACCGGGCCAATAACCACCGGAGGAAACAGACGTTCAATCACCCTCACCCCTTGCCATTTGACCAACGCGCTCATTACAAAATAAACCAATGCGACGCCCACCATTCCGGACAGAGTGCCCGCTAATCCGTAAAGTTCTGTCGCTTTTATTATCGGGGCAATAAACGCAAAACTACTTCCTAAAAAGATAGGCACTTTCCCTCGGGTAACCGCATGAAAAATGAGTGTACCAATGCCGGCTGTGAACAAGGCGGTGGAAGGGTCAAGCCCCACTAAAAGCGGCACGAGCACCGTAGCTCCGAAAGCTACAAACAAGAATTGTACTCCTACCACTCCTTTCCGTAAAGGAGTAAGATTGTTTGAATCCATAAGTATGATGTAGATTAATTGAGTGCAAAATTAATCTTTTTAGACAATTTAACTACCTTTTTTCACAAAAATACATCCAAAAAGACTCTTTATTTGTTTTAAATAATGTGTAACTTCGCACGGTGAGACCTATTACGACACATTTAATAACTTAATAATATATTGCCTATGATATTTACAGCAGAAAACACCCTACTAATTGGTTCTATCTTACTTTTCGTTAGCATCGTTGTCGGAAAAACAGGATATCGCTTCGGAGTGCCCACCTTATTACTGTTCCTCGTAGTAGGAATGTTGTTCGGAAGTGACGGACTCGGACTCCAGTTTCATGACGCAAAAGATGCGCAATTCATCGGTATGGTTGCTTTAAGCATCATCCTGTTTTCGGGAGGTATGGATACGAAATTCAGAGAAATCAAACCCATTTTAGGTCCAGGTATCGTGCTTTCTACCGTCGGAGTTCTACTAACCGCTCTTTTCACCGGATTATTTATCTGGTGGCTGTCCGGAATGAGCTGGACGAATATCTATCTGCCTATCACCACGTCATTGCTACTGGCATCTACCATGTCCTCTACGGACTCGGCTTCGGTGTTCGCCATCCTGCGTTCGCAGAAGATGAATCTGAAACACAACCTCCGCCCCATGCTGGAGCTGGAAAGTGGAAGTAACGACCCGATGGCATACATGCTCACCATTGTCCTGATACAGTTTATCCAATCGGCAGGTATGGGAGTCGGGGCTATCGCCGCTTCTTTCATCATTCAGTTTATAGTCGGCGCGGCTGCCGGATACGTGCTCGGAAAACTGGCTATCCGTATGCTGAACAAGCTCAACATCGACAATCAGGCGTTGTATCCTATCTTGTTGCTGGCGTTTGTTTTCTTCACCTTCTCTATCACTGATTTACTGAAAGGAAATGGTTACCTTGCCGTATATATCGCAGGTATTATGGTAGGAAACAACAAGATCATGCACCGCAAAGACATTTATACGTTCATGGACGGACTTACCTGGTTGTTCCAGATCATCATGTTCCTCTGCCTCGGACTTCTCGTTAATCCTCATGAAATGCTGGAAGTTGCAGCAGTAGCACTATTGATCGGTGTCTTCATGATTGTGATCGGTCGCCCGTTAAGTGTGTTCCTCTGTTTGCTTCCGTTCCGGAAGATTACAATGAAATCGCGGCTGTTCGTCTCCTGGGTAGGATTGCGTGGAGCAGTTCCCATTATCTTCGCCACTTATCCGGTGGTTGCAGGAGTCGAAGGATCGAATATTATCTTTAATGTCGTATTCTTCATCACAATCGTTTCACTGGTAGTGCAGGGAACAACGGTTTCTTTCGTTGCCCGCCTGTTACATCTGTCCAAACCGCTGGAAAAGACGGGGAATGATTTCGGAGTGGAACTTCCGGAAGAGATTGATACAGACCTCAAAGATATGACTATCACACAGGAAATGCTGGAAGAGGCAGATACGCTGAAAGATATGAATCTCCCCAAAGGCACGCTGGTAATGATTGTGAAACGTGGGGATGAGTTCCTGATACCGAACGGAACGCTGAAACTGCATGTGAACGATAAATTGCTGCTCATCTCCGAAAAGCCCAAAGAGGACGAGGAAGCCAACAGCGAATCCTGATGTTTATAGGGACTGACTAAAAAGTCAATAGTATCTCCAATTCCCCTCCTTTCGGAAAGGAGAGGTGGCTGAAAGCCGGGGTGGTAGGTAAAATAAGGTTTATTCCTATTCTATTGTAAACAACAGAGTTATGTGTTCACCTACCACCTCCCCCTACGGGGACTCCTCCTTCCCGAAGGAGGAGAGTTAAGATACTACCGACTTTTTAGTCAGCCCCATTTAAAGGTACTACTGACTTTTTAGTCAGCTTTCCTCCCCCGTTAATTAACCGTAAAACTTAATTGTAAACTTCGGTTTCCGTTAATGAAATGTTATTTTTGCGCAATTTTAAATCAAATGTGCAAAAATCGAATGGAACAAGAACATCAGTTCATTGATTATATTGAACAGAGCATCATTAAAAACTGGGATAAAGATGCATTGACAGACTACAAAGGAATCACGCTTCAATATAAGGATGTAGCGCGCAAGATAGCCAAGTTTCACATTGTATTGGAAAGTGCCGGTATCCAGCCAGGAGATAAAATAGCAGTCTGCGGCCGGAACAGTGCCCATTGGGGAGTCACCTTCTTAGCCACTATCACTTACGGAGCCGTCATCGTTCCTATTCTGCATGAGTTCAAAGCGGATAATATTCACAATATCGTCAATCACTCCGAAGCCAAATTACTCTTTGTCGGCGATCAGGCATGGGAAAATCTGAATGAAGACGCAATGCCGCTACTGGAAGGTATCGCTTCACTCACCGATTTCACTGCATTGGTATCGCGCAACGAGAAACTGACTTACGCCTTCGAACACCGGAACGCTATTTACGGTCAGCGTTATCCGAAGAATTTCCGCCCCGAACATATCTGTTACCGGAAGGACCGTCCGGAAGAACTGGCTATCATCAATTATACCTCCGGCACTACCGGATATTCCAAAGGAGTCATGCTCCCCTACCGCAGTATTTGGTCGAACGTGGCATACTGTTTCGAGATGCTTCCCGTGAAAGCGGGCGATCACATCGTTTCCATGCTTCCGATGGGTCATGTATTCGGCATGGTATACGATTTCTTATATGGTTTCTCTGCCGGAGCGCACATTTACTTCCTGACACGTATGCCGTCTCCGAAGATTATTGCGCAGTCTTTTGCAGAAATAAAGCCAAGAGTGATCTCCTGTGTACCTTTGATCGTAGAGAAAATTATCAAAAAAGATATTCTTCCGAGAGTGGACAGCAAAATCGGTAAACTATTGCTTAAAGTGCCCATTGTAAACGATAAAATCAAATCGTTGGCGCGGCAGGCTGCTATGGAAATCTTCGGTGGGAACTTCGATGAAATCATTATCGGTGGTGCTCCTTTCAATGCCGAAGTAGAAGCGTTCCTCAAAAAGATAGGCTTTCCCTACACCATCGCTTACGGTATGACCGAATGTGGCCCGATTATTTGCTCCAGCCGTTGGGAAACACTGAAACTGGCTTCCTGCGGCAAGGCAACCACCCGAATGGAAGTCCGCATCGACTCGCCCGACCCTAAAACACATGCCGGAGAAATCGTATGCAGGGGAATGAATATGATGCTGGGATATTATAAAAATCCGGAAGCGACGGCACAAATTATTGATGCCAACGGATGGCTTCACACGGGTGATTTAGGAACAATCGACGACGAAGGATATGTGACAGTTCGCGGTCGTAGCAAGAATCTGCTTCTGACTTCCAGCGGACAGAATATCTATCCGGAAGAGATAGAAAGCAAACTGAATAATATGCCTTATGTTGCCGAGTCACTGATCGTTTTGCAGCACGACAAGTTGGTCGCACTGATTTATCCGGACTTTGACGATGCTTTTGCCCATGGCTTGCAACAGGCCGATATCATAAAAGTTATGGAAGCCAATCGTGTTGAACTGAATCAGCAGCTTCCCAATTATTCTCAGATAAGCAAAGTCAAAATCCATTTCGAGGAATTTGAAAAGACTGCGAAGAAATCAATCAAACGCTTTATGTATCAGGAAGCAAAAGGATAACACATCCTTTCAAAACCATACTCAATAAAAACAAAAACGGTGAACAGGTATCAAAACTCTGTCCACCGTTTTTTCAGTCTAACCTAACCAACTTAATTTTATCTTGTTATCCTCCGACAATCTCTCTACTTTAACAACCTCACTTATTACCCTCACCTATTACTTATTACCTATTACCTATTACTTACTACCTATTACTTTTTATAAACGAAACAGCCTGCCCGCCTCCGGGAGCCATCCGTATACTCAACGTATTTTCAGATGTTACAATCTGTTCCGTAATCTTATAATCGGTAGGATTCGTTTTCCAGTCAGCCTTTTCGCCATCCGCATAGATGACAGCCTTATACTGCTTGCCTGGTTCCAGGAAGTCCAGTTTTACTTCTAAAGTACGGGGGCTTTCATTGGTAGCTGCTCCCAGGAAATAATTGCCTTTTGCTTTACGTACCACTGCAATGAACTCTCCCGGTTCACCTGCCAGTGCTTTCGATTCATCACAATCCGGATCAAAATCACGGAAGAACTGGAATGCCGGATGTCCTTCATAATGCTCGATCATATCCGAAGCCATCTGCAAAGGAGAATACAGGATTACCCAATTAGCCAGTTGTTTAGCCAGCGTCGTATTCACACGGCTATTGCCTTTATCCTGATCGTTCCACTTCTGTCGGCGCGGAGAATCCTTCGTTTTCAAGAACAGAATATCAAAAGTTCCCGGCGTATAATCCATCGGACCGGACAGCAGGCGGGTGAACGGTAACATCACGTGATGAGAAGGAGGATTGCCTTCACTCCACGCATTCCATTCCATGCCTCTTGCCCCCTCGCGTGTCATCATATTCGGCCATGTACGACGGATACCGGTATCTTTGATCGGTTCGTGTGCATCCAGAGTCATTTGATGACGGGCGGCAGTTTCCACTACCCGTTGATAGTGATTGACACCGTATTGGCTATGATGCAGATATCCATCCGGAAATGCGCCTGCATATCCCGTCTTCAGGAGGTGGATACCATGATCGGTATACCATTGCATGGCATGATCCATCTGACGTTCATAGTTAGGAATATTCCCTCCGGTCTCATGATGTCCCATGATTTCAACGCCTTTCTCTTTGGCATAACGTACGATTTCATCAATATCGAAATCCGCGTATGGCTTGGTGAAATCAAAGCTCTGCATACCGCCCCAACTCTCCCAACCTTCGTTCCAACCTTCGAACAGGACAGCTTCGATATGATTGGCCGCGGCAAAATCTATGTATTTCTTTGCATTGGCAGTAGTAGCTCCGTGACGTTCGTCCATCTTCCAGGTCTCTACGCCGAGGTGCATCCCCCACCACACTCCTACATATTTCAGCGGACGAATCCAGTCCGTAGTTTCCAGTACGCAAGGATCATTCAGATTCAGAATGAGTGAAGAGTTGATCAAACCGACAGCTTCCGGTGCGATCTGTATGGTGCGCCATGAGGTCGTGAAGTGATTTCCCTTACGCACCTTAATGCCGTCAGGCCACGGGGCAAGTTCCGCTTTCAATGTATAATGGCCGATTTGCTTCAGAGTCATTTCCGGAAAATCATACAAAGCGGCTTCGTGTATACTTCCGTAAACTCCATCCGCAGTCTTGAATGTGAAAGGTGTATTAGCCGTTTCCACTTCGGAAATCGGTTGTTGTTGATAGAGTAGTTCATATGTTTCGGCACTGGCGGGAATCGACCACGAAGTTCCGTCACGATGGAAACGGAAAGTAGTCAGTTCGTCGGTAATCAATAAAGAATCTACAGTCGGCACCGTGTATTCATAGCGGAAACCGATTCCATCATCAAATACACGGAAACGGAGTGTCAGTTGTACCTGATCTTCATTTGTCAGGCTGACTGCCATTTCGTTATAATGATTCCGGTTCTTTTTATTCTCTCCCCACGGCTGTGTCCAAGTTTCGTCTTCACTGCTGAAAGTCGTGTTCTTCACCTGAAAACCTTCTGCCAGAATGATGCCGTTAGCCGCCGTAAAGCCCATGGCTGAATTTTCTATCAAGAGGGAGTCATCCACCGACACATTATAAAACGGTTTGCCGTTTTCGTCTACCGTCAATGTCATCTTGATATGTCCGTCCGGTGACTGGACCTCTGTTTTCGGGCTACTACAGGCATAGCATCCCAGCACACACAGAAAAGCTCCAACTAAATGTTTTACTTTCATAGTATAATCGTCTGTTTATATATAATACAGTTCAGAAAGGAGAAACACTTAAATGTATGCCGTTTTTCTTTCTTCGGATGCAAAGAAAAAGTATCTTTGCATCTAAACAATGTAGATTTATGGCAAAGATACTATTAGCAGAAGATGAAGTCAATATCGCCTCCTTTATCGAACGGGGACTGAAAGAGTTCGGACATTCGGTAACAGTCTGTCATGACGGAAATACGGGTTGGAGAATCCTTCAGGAAGAACCTTTCGACCTTGTAATCCTGGATATTATCATGCCGAAAATAAACGGGCTCGAACTTTGCCATCTCTATCGGCAGATGTTCGGTTACCAGGCACCGGTCATTATGCTGACGGCTTTAGGCACTACGGAAGACATTGTAAAAGGACTGGATGCAGGAGCAGACGATTATCTTGTCAAGCCTTTCAGTTTTCAGGAACTGGAAGCACGTATCAAGGCGCTGCTGCGACGAAACAAGGAGACTGTAACCAATCAACTGACTTGCGACAATCTGGTATTGGACTGTAACACCAGACGGGCGAAAAGAGGTGATGCGGATATCGATCTCACCGTAAAAGAATACCGTCTGCTCGAATATTTCATGACTCACCAAGGGGTAGCCTTATCGCGCATTACGCTGCTCAAAGACGTATGGGACAAGAACTTTGATACGAATACCAACATCGTAGACGTATACGTCAATTATCTGCGGGTAAAGATAGACCGTGACTTCGACAAGAAACTGATTCATACAGTAGTAGGATTAGGATATATCATGAATGCCTGAACATCCATCAAACAAATCCGTGTATGAAAATAGGTTCTAAAATAGCTCTCTTCTATACGTTGCTCAGTGTACTGACAACTATCATCATTATCGCCGTATTCTATCTTTTCAGCACACAGTTTATCAATAAACTCTATGCCTCCTATCTTCGTGAAAAAGCATATCTGACCGCACAAAAGCACTGGGAGAAAGACGAAATAGACGAACAGAGTTACCAGATTATCCAGCGCAAATATGACGAACTCTTGCCCGAAGCTCATGAGATTCTTTTAAATATGGACAGTCTCTCCGAAGTCCGTGACACACTGAACAAATATCTGACCCAGCATCAGCAGGCACTCCTGATAGCCGGTGAAGACAGCGTCCCTTTTTCTTTTAAATACAAAGACCAGTTGGGAGCCGCCCTTTATTATCCCGATAATGAAGGAAATTTCATCGTCCTCGTCATGTCCCGGAATGTGTACGGTGCAGAAATCAAAGAACACCTCTTGCTTCTCTCCATCTTTCTGGTTTTATTCAGTTCCATCCTGATTTATTTAGTCGGGAAAATCTATTCCGGCCGTATTCTTATCCCCCTGCAGCATATACTGAAGGAGCTGAAGAGGATACGAGCCAACAGTCTGAACCGCCGGTTAAAGACGACCGGAAACAACGATGAACTGGAAGACATGATCGAAACACTGAATAGCATGCTCGACCGTCTGGACAGTGCTTTCAAAGCTGAAAAGTCCTTTGTCAGCCATGCTTCGCATGAACTGAACAACCCCATAACCGCCATACAGGGAGAATGTGAAATCAGTCTGCTGAAAGAAAGAAGTACCGGAGAATATATCGAAGCCCTGCAACGAATCTCATCCGAAAGCAAGCGAATCTCCAATCTGATCCGCCATCTTCTTTTCCTTTCACGTCAGGATGAAGAGCTCATAAAAAGCAATATGGAGGCAATGTCTCTGCCGGATATGCTGAATGACTTAATAAAAATGAACGAACGAATCCGTCTCCATTATCAAGAAACAGGTAAGGCTGCCACTGTAAAGGCCAATCCTTATCTGCTCAAAATAGCTTTAAAGAATATCATCGATAATGCCTGCAAATATTCTGAAAAGGAAGTAGACATTACGCTCAGCCAAAAAGATCAACACCTCGTTCTTGAAATAAAAGATCAGGGCATCGGCATTCCTCCGGAAGAAATAGAACATATATTCCAGTCTTTCTATCGGGGCAGCAACACACATGACTATGCAGGTCAGGGCATCGGCCTCAGCCTGACGCAGAAAATAGTATCTGCCTACAACGCCAGACTGGAAATATCTTCGGAAATAGAAAAAGGAACAAAAGTACGGGTGATCTTCTGATTCAACCGACTTTTGTCCCTTCCTCACTTCTACCTACTGAAAACGAAATTAAAATTTAATCTATGCCGTTTCTTTCATAGAAAGAATAGAAAATGAATTAGATACGTCTTTGCAATAATTTTCCGTTTTTATCATATAGCATTCGTTCATACACTACTTCCACAATCAGCGGGAAGATGAACAGGGCGAAGAAAGTCGCTCCTATCAATCCGCCGATAATGACAATCGCCAACGGACGCTGTGATTCCGAACCGATACCATGACTCATAGCCGCAGGCAACAGACCGATAGCTGCCATAGCCGCCGTCATTATCACAGGGCGGATACGTGATCGGACTCCTTCTTTAGTGGCCTCCTGTAAAGGCGAACCCAGTTTCAGATTTGCCTTGATATCGGAAATCATAATAACTCCATTCTGTATGCAGATACCGAACAAGGCGATAAAACCGATACCCGCCGATATAGAGAAATTGAAGCCCGTTATCAGAAGGGCTGCGATACCTCCCACGGCAGCAAACGGTACATTCAGCAATACCAGTCCTGCATCTCTTGCATTGGAGAAGAGAATAAACAGAATAATAAAAATAATGGCAATGCTGATAGGTACTACCTGTGCCAGACGTTTCGAAGCACGCTGCTGATTCTCAAAATCACCCGTCCATTTCAAAGAATATCCAGCCGGTAAATGGACGGAAGCATTTACCTTTTTCTGCGCTTCGGCAACTGCCGTACCCATATCCCGTCCTCTCACCGAGAACTTGACAGCACAGAAACGAGCATGGTTGTCACGGAAGATCAATAATGGTCCTGTAATCGTAGTGATATCTGCCAGTTCCTTAATAGGCACCATCGTTCCGTCCATCGCCGGAACCAGTATCTTACCTATCTCCTCTTCATTCTGACGGAACTCTTCACTATACCTCACCATGATATTAAATTTCCGTTCGTCCTCATACAACAGCGAAGCTGACTTCCCGCCAATAGCCATTTCAATGATAGACTGAACATCTTCCTTAGCCACTCCATAACGTGCCAACTGACGTTCGTTCAGTTCAATACGAAGTTCCGGCTGGCCGATATTGCGAATCACTCCCAAGTCTTCAATTCCCTGCACGGTATTTAAGATCTTATCAATCTGGACGGCCAGTTTTTCCGATTCGTACAAATCCTTACCGAACACTTTCACCGCAATAGAACCTTTTACACCGGAAGCCGCTTCTTCCACATTATCCGTAATCGGCTGCGAAAAGTTAAAGTCAATGCCGGGATAAATGGATAAATCTTCCTGCATCTTGTCGATAAGCTGCAGTTTGGTCAGTTTGCTTTCCCAGTCTTTCTCCGGATAAATATCTACGTGAAACTCAATATTATAAAATCCGGTTGCATCCGTTCCGTCGTTGGGACGTCCGGTTTGAGACAGTACCTGCCTCACTTCGGGGAAAGTCAATAGTTTCTTTCTCATCTTATTTGCCAGCGTTACGGATTCATCCAGCGATATACTTTGCGGCAGCGTAGCACGGATGTAGATCGAACCTTCGTTGAGCTGAGGAAGAAACTCCGTCCCGAGGAAAGAGAAAAGCCATAAACCGACTCCTGCAACTACGGTTGCCAGTCCGATAGTCAGCTTGCGATGAGCATAGAAGGTATCAAAAAGAGCCGTGCACTTTTGATTGATGAAATGGACAAAGCGGTTGTTCTTTTCGCGTACATTCTTTTTCAGCAACATGGACGACATGACGGGAACCAGCGTTAATGTGAAAATAAGCGCACCCAGCAAAGCAAAACCCAATGTATATGCCAAAGGTGAGAACATTTTTCCTTCCACTTTCTGAAAAGAGAAAATAGGAATTAAGGCAGTAATGATGATCAGTTTGGAGAAAAATACCGCTTTTGCCTTATCCTTGGCGGTATGACGGATCAGTCCCATCTTGGACATCACATTGAATGCGGGCATTCCCACCTCTTTCGCCTTCTTGTCCAAAGCGACAAACACACCTTCCACCATCACCACTGCCCCATCGATAATAATACCAAAGTCAATGGCCCCCATAGAAAGCAGATTGGCAGACATCCCCATCACGCGTAAACAAATAAATGCGAATAACAAAGCTAATGGAATAATCACCGCAACAATCACGGTTGTCCGCCAATCTGCCATGAAGATTAACACAATAAACGTAACCAACAATATTCCTTCAATCAGATTATGGGTCACCGTTTTTACCGCCAGGTTCACCAAGTCCTCACGGTCGTAGAACGGTATTATCCGTACATCTTCAGGAAGTACATTCTGATTCAATTCTTCTATCTTATCTTTCAGATTTGCAATGACTTCACCGGGGTTCTCCCCTTTACGCATCACCACAATTCCCTGAACGACATCGTTCTCATCCATTCGTCCCACTTGTCCGAGGCGGGGCAGGCAGGATTCGTGAACATCTGCCAGGTTCTTTACGAGAATCGGCGTTCCGTTGATGTTCTTCACTACAATGTTTCGCAATTCATCCAGATCGTTTATCAAACCGATTCCCCGGACTACGTATGCCTGAGAACTTTTCGTGATGACATCTCCTCCTACATTGATATTACTCTTGGCTATCGCGTCATAAAGTTCGAGAGAGGTAATTCCGTAATTAATCAACTGATGAGGATTCACGCTCACTTCGAATGTCTTCACCTCGCCACCGAAACTGACGATATCAGCTACACCTGATACCGAACGGAGATTTCGTTCGATCACCCAGTCCTGAATCGTTTTCAAATCGCGTACACTACGTCTGTCACTGCGCAGGGTGTAGCGATAGATTTCTCCGGTAGGTCCGTACAAAGGCTGTACTTCGGGAGTCACGCCTTCGGGAAGATCGGCATCATTCAGCAAATTGTAGACTTGCTGACGGGCTGTAAAGTCATCAACACGATCTTCGAACATTACATTGATCACAGAAAGTCCGAAAAGAGTGGTCGAACGAATATCCGTTTTTTTCTGTACGGGATTCATGGCTATCTCAATGGGAATCGTGATAAATTTCTCCACCTCTTCCGCACTACGGCCCGCCCATTGCGTGATGATCGTCACTTTTGTATTCGTTACATCCGGAAAGGCATCTATCGGCGTATGTTTGAATGAGACGGCTCCGGCTATAACGGCAATCACCGTACAGAAGAATATAAAGAACTTATTCTTCAGCGAGAAGGCTACTATATTATCTATGAATTTATGCATACTATTCTCTGATTTTTAATCCGCATTCAAAGCATTATACACTAACAATACATTATTATTCAGTACCCTGTCTCCTTCGGAAAGACCGGAACGGACATAACATTCCTTGCTCAACTGTTTGTAAACGTCTACTTCCTTTATCTTCAGACGCTGGTCAGGCTCTACTGTGACCACATAATTCTTTCCTCCCTCGAACACCAGCGCATGGGAGTCGATACGAGGCATGGAAGTATCTTCCGCTTTACACTTCACGCTCACGTTTGTAAACATACCCGGCTTCAGCAAGTAATCCTCGTTTTTCAGTTTGATGCGTACGTTCATTGTCTTACTTTCACTGTCCAACAGGTGATAGGCCTTGTCGATCGTACCTGTAAATGTCCTTTCCGGATATGCCAAAGTCGAGATACGGACATCAGCTCCCTCGGAAACCTTACTAATATCACTTTCATACACATCCGCCATCACCCATACATCGGACAGACCGGAAATCGTAAACAGCGCATCCCCCTGGTCGGGGCGCAGCTGCATATCCCTGCTAATCTGCTTTTCCACAATAAAGCCTGATACGGGAGATTTGAGCTGATAAAAAGCATTTCCGGAGAAGTGATAAATGGAGAATATTTCTTTGATTCGTCTTTCTTCCGCTTCCGCAGTTGCCAGTTCCTGCTTGGCCTGAAGTACATCTTTATCCGATGCCATGCCGGAAGTGTACATATCCTGTGTGGCATCCATGTTCCGCCGGGCCAGCAAGAGTTGTTGTTCAGCTTCTTTCAATTGTTTCTCATAATCCGCCACTTCCCCGCTACGGATCACTGCCAGCACTTCTCCTTTGTGAACAAAGTCTCCTATTTCGGCACGCAGTTCCGTCACGGTTCCTCCGAACATCGGATACACATTTGCCACCTGATCCTGATTGAAAGTGACCCGTCCATTCAATGTCAGTTCATCTACCACTTCACAGACGTGCACGGTATCGACGGATACGATTCTCAGCAGGCTGTCCGTCAGGCATAGTGTAGTCGGTTCTACTTTGGGTTGTTCTCCTTTTCCGGAGCATGCTCCCAAAAGGCTGCCAAACAATATACAAGGAAGAAATTTATTCCAGTTCATAGTCTTTGATAATTTATGGATTGTGATCTTTAATCGTTTCATATTGGTCGGTTTATTAGTAGTTCAATACATTTTGTCCGACAACTGTATTCAGGTTTTCCATAGCGAGAAATACGTTTTTCTTTATCTCGTATAGTTGGATACAGGTTTCTTTATAGCTGTCATAATAGTCGATAAATTCCAGCAGGCTGATATTCTTTCTGGTGAAATTCTCATTGACTCCTGTGATCAATTTCTCGAAGTTACGTTCCAGGTCCATATTAGTGGATTGATAGAGTTGAGTCGCTTTCTCCAGAGACGTATAAGCGGTGAAGAGTTCCATATCGGCACGATTGGCAGCATATTCCTGCTGCACTCCCGCCTGCTGGATACTGAAGCGGGCTGCTTTGATATTTCCCTGATTACGGTTGAAGATAGGTACGGACAGGCTTACTCCTATCGCGAAATAGTCATTGATAAAGTTTCCTACACGGTCATAATTCCCTTTCACAGAGAACTCGGGAAAGGCCATTGACTTCTGTAGTTTCAGATTTGCACGGGAGGCATTCACTGTGCTTCGGGCAATCTTTTGGTCGGGCCGTTCATTGATGATTGCTTTCAGGTCTGCAAATGATAATTGCGACAGGTCCAGTTGTTGCAGTACTTCTTCGTCTAATGAGAGTTGAACTTGTGTATCTTCCGGAAGGTTCAGTAATAAATTCAGTTCTCCCCTGGTAGTCAGTAAATCATTCTCCCGTTCGTTCTTCTCTTTCCTCAAGGAGAAGAGCATGGATTCCAGACGGGAAATTTCCATTAAAGAGATGTTTCCCTTTTCCTGCTGAATTTTCATTCCGCCCAAAAGTACTTGCAGGGAATTTACTTCCTTTTCATAGATGGCAATGGACTTAGAAAGAAAGTAGACTTCTACAAACTTTTCATTCAATTCCTGACGGAGCGTCCGCATTACTTCTTCAAACTGGTATTCAGCTATTTCCTTATTGATTTTTTCCAGCCGGACTTGCTTGTTCCGCTGACCGGCAAGATGGATCACCTGTTCTATTTCAACAACAGCTTCCCCTTCTTTTCCAAAATCAAAATACTTCCCGTTCAATCGGTTGTAGACATTCTGTTCCAGCGAAATGACCGGATTTTCAAACAATTTGGCTTGTAATACCTGCGCCTGTGCCATGTCGATATTGTACCGCTCGGCTATCAACGATAAATTGCGCTCTAAAAAACGCTGCTCTGCTTCTTTCAGTGTCAATGTGCCTGCAACCTGTTGCGCACACATCTTTCCTGCCAATAGAAGAAATAGTAAAAATAAAAATGCTCTGTTCATCGCAATCTTTTTGTTACCTTAATTTGTTTTCCGACAAAAGTACAACTCTGCAACGGTAGAGGCTGGATAAAAGCGATTATAAGGCTCTCATTTCAGATTAGAATTTGATTAGAAAATATCTAAGGAAAGGAAAAATTGTAAACACAACAGGAAGAATGGCTATCCCTCTTTCTCTACCATACCCCTATCTTTGCAAAGTAGAAATAAATAATGAATCATTAAAAACAGGAAATATGAAAATTATAGATTTAACCAAAGAAAGCTTTGTTGAGAAAGTTGCTGATTATCAATCTTATCCGGATAATTGGGAATATAAAGGGAATAAACCTTGTTTAGTCGATTTTCATGCTCCATGGTGTGGTTATTGCAAGGCATTATCACCCATATTGGACCAATTAGCAGAAGAATATAAAGGGAGACTGGACATTTATAAAGTAGACGTCGATCAGGAAGAGGAACTGGAAAGTGCATTCAAGATTCGGACAATTCCCAACCTTTTGCTTTGCCCGGTGAATGGCAAACCGATAATGAAACTCGGTACAATGAATAAGGTTCAATTGAAAGAGTTTATAGAAACGACTCTATTTTCATGATAAAATAGAATATAGAGTACTCACATTACTACTTTTCTTACTGAAAAAGTCCGAATCCCAATTGCTTTTTGCAATTTAAAGGTTCGGACTTTCTATTTTCAGATTTAACAGATAGCACTTATCATTTATGCAGCAATCTATCAGTCCCCGGAACAACTTTTCCCATCGACCAGACACACCGTACATTCAATTCCTTATCAAGTATCACAATATCAGCATCTTTACCTTTAGACAATGCCCCTTTCCGATCGCTCACACCAATCAGACGGGCAGGAGTTTCGGAAGCCATACGCACAGCATCTTCCAAAGGAATACTTGCTTTCTTCACCATCGTACGAACCAACACATCCATAGTCGCCAGACTACCGGCTAATGCAGAATGATCCGCCATCTTACATACTCCGTCCTCAATAATATAACGCGGATCAATCGGCTCGTTCCCTTCATTGGCAGCATAAGCCAACGCATCAGTCACCAGACAAGTATTCTCTACCCCTTTCAGTTTATAAACCAGTTTCAGAATAGTAGCAGGCAAGTGAATACCGTCTGCAATAACTTCTACCGTCATTCCATCTGTCAGATATACACTCTCTACCGTACCTTCATATTTATATTCGCGACGTTTATGAAAACCGGGCATCGCATTATAGAAATGAGCAGCATGCGAGAATCCTACCGCATACGCTGCCTTAATCTCATCATATTCAGCCTCCGTATGAGTAACGGCTGTCATAATTCCCTTGGAACGAGTGTATTTTGCAAAATCATGTGCCCCATGCAATTCGGGACTGATATCCCAGCGCTTGATACAGGAAGTATGTTCCAACAGCGGCACATATTCATTTTCATCGGGAGTTTTCAGAAAACCGTCATACTGGCTTCCTGCCATCTTCGGATTCAGATAAGGCCCTTCGATATGCAGACCGAGAATCGGAGACTCCGGTTCCTTCATCAGCTTCTCACAAACATCGACCGCCTGATATATCCTCTCAAACGAAGTAGATGACAAAGTAGGAAATATGCCGGTAGCTCCATGCTTCAAATGAGCAGTTGCTGCGATACGGAAAGCCTCCTCCGTTGCTTCGGTAAAATCATGGCCGCCGCCACCATGCGCATGCATACTGACAAATCCCGGTACGATTGTCATTCCTCTCGCATCAATCACTGTTGCACCGATAACTGCCAGATCACTGTTGGTTACCTCTAATATTTTTCCATCACAAATCAATACAGAGCCGTCTTTCAGCCAGCCTTGCGGAGTAAGTATTCTACCGTTGATTATTTGAGTTAACATCGTTTTCTTTTTTAGTCGTTAAAACAGCTTGTTTGTACCTTCTACCAATTGTCCCATCGCCCAGACCGCTCTTACATTCAGATCTCTATCCAAAGCAATAATATCCGCGTCCTTGCCACGTTCCAACGTACCTTTGCGGTCGAGCACTCCCATGATACGGGCCGGAGTCTCGGAAGCCATCCTCACAGCATCCGCCAAAGGAATTTCAGCATTCTGCACCATCGTACGGATCAGACGGTCCATCGTCGCCACACTTCCTGCCAATGCAGAGCGGTCTGCCAGTTTGCACACACCGTCTTCGATAATGACACGCGGATCAAAAGCAGTCTTACTGTCACTTGCCGCACAAGCCAGCGCATCAGTGATCAGGCACGTACGCTCCACTCCTTTTATCTTATAGACCAGACGAAGAATGGTAGGAGGCACATGAATGCCATCGGCCACGACTTCCACTGTCATATCATCAATCAAATAAATACTTTCTACCGTACCTTCATACTTATATTCCTTCCGTTTGTGAAATCCGGGCATAGCATTGTAGAAATGTGTAGCATGCGTATATCCTGCCTCATACGCAGTCTGGATATCTTCAAATTCAGCCTGTGTATGTCCTACAGATGCCAATACGCCTTTTGCGGTGATATACTTTCCGAACTGCATAGCCCCCGGAAGTTCCGGTGCCGCATCCCAACGTTTGATGCAATGGGTTTCTTCCAGCAAAGGGATATACTCTTCCGGATCAGGATTTTTGATATTCTCCGGAATCTGTCCGCCTGCCATCTCCATATTGAAGTAATGTCCTTCCAGATGCAGGCCGAGTACGGGACTGTCCGGCTCTGCCATCATCTTTTCAGTTGTTTCTGCGGCTGCACGGATCATAGGAATAGTAGAAGAAGAAAGTGTGGGGAAAATACTGGTAGTTCCGTGTTGCATGTGAGCTTTAATCGCTGTCCGGAAGGCGTCTTCCGTCCCCTCCATAAAGTCTCTTCCACCACCGCCATGAACATGAATTTCTACTCCTCCCGGAACGATATACATGCCCTTGGCATCAATCAGTTTTGCTCCGATAACCGCCAGGTCGCAGTTAGTCACTTCCAGAATTTTATGATCACGAATAAGTACGGACCCATCCTTCAACCAGCCCTGAGGGGTGAGGATGCGCGCATTAATGATTTGTGTTAACATATCACAAGTTCTTAAATTAATTATAGGTCTGTGTGAGTCGATGACACTCTTTTTGGGGGAAGTACATCGACTTTCGTAATTACAAAAAGAGGTCGCCAATCTTATCGACTGACAACCTCACTACTTTGAGCGGAAAACGAGACTCGAACTCGCGACCCTAACCTTGGCAAGGTTATGCTCTACCAACTGAGCTATTTCCGCAAACTAAATTTTCTCCATTCAGAAATCTGAATTTCTTGTGCCCAGAACAGGACTCGAACCTGCATGCCTCTCGACACACGCACCTGAAACGTGCGCGTCTACCAATTCCGCCACCTGGGCAAAATTTAGTTCCAACATTTCAAAGAAACATGAGCGGAAAACGAGACTCGAACTCGCGACCCTAACCTTGGCAAGGTTATGCTCTACCAACTGAGCTATTTCCGCAAATAACTTTAATGACTGTGAAGAGAAGGAGACTCGAACTCCCACGACATAACTGTCACTACCCCCTCAAAGTAGCGCGTCTACCAATTCCGCCACCTCTCCAGAATTTTAAAGTTAAAATCTTTGTGCCCAGAACAGGACTCGAACCTGCATGCCTCTCGACACACGCACCTGAAACGTGCGCGTCTACCAATTCCGCCACCTGGGCAAAGATTATATTTCCAACATTTCAAAGAAACATGAGCGGAAAACGAGACTCGAACTCGCGACCCTAACCTTGGCAAGGTTATGCTCTACCAACTGAGCTATTTCCGCATTTTTTCGTTTGCGGTTGCAAAGGTAGGGATTTTCCGTAATTCTGCAAACATTCTGCATCTTTTTTTCACAAGAATCTGCACACTTTGTTTCCGCAAACAAACAATTGTTTTGATTATCAACTCATTCGGTCCCGATAGTCTTCATAAGAAAATTGCTTGTATATTTCCGCTTTCCCTTCTTTTGTCCACAAAGCGATGGCGGGATGATGGATTCCGTTAAACATATTTGTCTTGACCATAGTATAGTGAATCATATCTTCGAACACAATCCGTTCTCCGATCTGCAACTCATGATCGAAACTCCATAATCCCATATAATCACCACTCAAACAAGAATTACCTCCCAAACGATAAATAAATTCTCCTTCATTCCCCATCTCCGCACCACGAACGGCAGGCTGATAAGGCATTTCCAGACAATCGGGCATGTGGCAGGTGAAACTCACATTCAGAATAGCCGTCTTGATACCGCGACTCTCAACGATATCTACCACTTCCGAAGTCAGGACTCCTGTCTGCCATGTAAAAGCAGAACCGGGTTCAAGGATGATCTGCAAATGAGGATATCGTGCTTTCAGGTCTTGCAATAATTTAATCAGATGTTCTGTATCATAATCTTTTCGGGTCATCAGATGCCCGCCTCCCAGATTCAGCCATTTAATTTGCGGGAACCAGCGGGAGTATTTCTCTTCCAGATGCTGCAAAGTACGTTCCAGCTCGAAAGAAGAAGATTCGCAGTGACAATGACAATGGAAACCTTCGATTCCTTTGGGCAAGGTATCCGGTAATAAGTCGGCGGTCATTCCGAAACGGGTACCGGGTGCGCACGGATTATAAAGTTCTGTTTCTACTTCCGAATATTCGGGATTCACACGGATACCGCAGGAGATTCCGCTTCCTTCGGCCACTGTCATCGGATAGAAACGACGGAACTGTGCCATTGAATTAAAAGTGATGTGGCTGCTGCAACGCATGATTTCCGGAAAATCCTGTTCCGTATACGCAGGAGAATAAGTATGGGCTTTACTTCCAAATTCTTCCAATGCCAGACGCGCTTCATACACAGAACTTGCTGTGGAATGCTCCACGTATTCGCGGAATATCGGAAATGAACGCCACATGGCGAATGACTTGAAGGCGAGAATAATCTCTACTCCTGCCCTGTCGGCTACGCTTTTTATCAGACACAGGTTCTTTCGCAAGAGTTCTTCCTCCATAATATAGCAAGGAGAAGGAAATTGGGTGAAATCTATCATATATAAATTTATTATCTAAAATAACGCCTTACGGACGTGCCTGCAAAAATACAAATTCAAAAGCAAAGAGAGATTCTTTTATTTTTAATTAAGATATTGAGTTTCGAAAACTTTTTCTTATTTTTAGACCTTTATATTATAGATGTAGTTGTTTCATCCTAAATACCCGATTGATTATGAATAAAGATTTAAGAAAAGTGGTGATTCTCCTGGCGCATCCCAATATGAAGGAATCACAAGCAAACAAAGCACTGATTGATGCTGTGAGTGATATTGAAGGCGTAGCAGTATTCAATCTTTACGACCAGCAAGGCGCTTCTTTTGATGTTGACGAATGGAGCAAAATCATTTCCGATGCTTCCGCCCTCATTTATCAATTTCCCTTTCATTGGATGGCTGCGCCGTCATTGCTCAAAAAATGGCAGGACGAAGTATTCACCTTCCTTTCCAAGACTCCGGCAGTAGCCGGGAAACCATTGACAGTAGTAACCACCACAGGTTCCGAATATGAAGCATACCGTAGCGGAGGCAGAAACCGCTTCACAGTGGATGAGCTTTTACGTCCTTATCAGGTTAGTGCCATTCATTCGGGGATGTCGTGGCAAACGCCTGTTGTTGTTTACGGAATGGGAACCGCAGATGCGGGAAAGAACATCGCTGAGGGAGCCAACTTGTATAAGCAACGGGTAGAAATGCTGATCGGCAGCAGCAATGCAGGAAATAACTGGTGAATTATCTCCTATACCTTATTTCGATTAGCTATTAGCAAAAACAAATTAGCTATTAGCTAATCGAAATATGCTAATAGCTAATTTATTTCTTCAAGGCTTCTTCACCATCATCTTCTTTTTATTCAAAGTCAGTACCGGCAAGAAAATAAACACGCCGATCACGGACATTACCAATCCACCGATAGTACCTGCAGCCAAAGGAAACCAGAAACCTTCTTTCTCTGCTCCCACCATAAAGGGGATAAAGCCAAGGATGGTAGAAACAACCGTCAGAAAAATGGGGATCACTTTCGTATTCCATGCCTTCACGTAAGCACGAAGAGAAGAAAGGCAGGGAAAGCGTTTTCGAATCGCATTGTACTCATTTAAAATATAAATACTGGCATTCACTGTGATACCGCAGAGCAGAATGAACGAAGCGAAACCACCTTGGTCAAAGTTCAACTTGAACCAGTAGAACGTCAGAAACACACCGATATAAGAGATCGGAATGACAAAGATGATCGCTAACGGCTGTTTCAACGAATTGAACAGAATGCTTGTAATAAAGAAAATGATAGCAATCACAATCAGGAGCAAGCGATACTGTTTGTTGGCACCTCCACCCCATGACCAGTTATTACTTTCCGCTTCCGCCTTATATCCCATCGGAAGAAGTTCATTAAACTCTTCCAGGTCTTTTTTCAGCAACTTATTTCCCTGTTCCGACGCACCGATATACTCATATTGCAGGCATAAGCGGTATTGTTGATTCTCCTTCGCCACTTCCTGCGGCATCTGTCCCTTCTCTACCTTAGCCAGTTCCGCCAGTTTATACTCTTTATCGCCTACACGGAAAGGATAATACTGCATGGCCCATATATCCCGCTGATCCGACTGGCGGGAAGAGAGTTTGATTTTTTCCGTTCCATCTTCGGTAACAACGGAACCGATTTCCTGATTCCGCCCATATATGGGACGAATAGCAGCAAACAGTTCTCCGGCTCCGATCCCCGCTCCGATCATCCGTTGTTTATCCAGCTCAAAATAAAACTCCTGATAATCATCCTTCCACCACGAGAAATTGGAACCGACCGTAACTTCCCTGATACGGCGATGAGACAATAAGACCTCTTTCAGTTTTGTAGCCCAGCTATAAAGTTCATCATAATTATATCCGTACATTTTCACCCGGAATGATCCCGCATTCTCGCGTACACTATTACTGAATCCCTGATCCTGTAATCCATAAATACTCCAATCTCCTCCCCCCAACTGGAGAGCTTTACTGATCATGTTAGCTTTCAGCGTATATGGGAACCCGCTTTTCTGATTTTCCTTTGTGAAACGAATGCTGATAGATGCCCTGCGGGCACTTTCTACCGATGTCTGAAACTGCTTGATCTCCTTGAACTCGCTCAGATAAGTTTCCATTCGCTTGATCAGTGCATTCATCTGTTCAAGCGTACTGCCGTTCGGTAAATTGGCGTTGGCATAAAGCACCACCTCCTCATTCCGGGTAAAGTAGCTCCCTTCATACACCTTTTGCACAAACAGCCTCAGACTTCCTCCCAACGCTTTATCCACTATCGGTTTCACCTTTTCCTTATAGGTAGGAGTCCCCAGTGTCTTATTATAAATCTCTGCCCATTTGCCATCCCCATCCATCTTTTCCGGCAACAGAAAGACCGGTAATCCGAATGCCAGCAACAGCAACAGACAAACCGCTACTCTCCAGCGGCAAAGCCTCTGTATCAGCCACCTGTAGAAATGACTGAAATAGACCGGCCCCCTTCGCATCTTCGAACGCAGCCATCCTAAGAAACGGGTATTCCCCATTTTCCATTTTCTCTTCACTCCGGTCAGAGAAGACTTCCTGCGTCGTTTCAACCCGATTTTATCAATCAAAGAAGGTACAAAGAACAGAGCAACCAATAATGAAACTCCCAGATTAATCATCACCACTGCGGCAAAATCCTGCAGATTCAGACGAATCCTCTCGTCCAGAAAGAAGATGATGACCAACGCTCCCATTGTTGTCAGTGTAGCCGCCAATACAGACATGAACGCCTTCCGGTTTTTACATCGAAGATAATGATCACTCATCACAATCGTATTATCAATCACCAGGTTCAGTGAAACCGTGATACCCGCCAAAGAATATAACTGCATTTCCAGTCCGAAGACATAGTAAAAGATAACGGCTATTGCCATATTCACGGTCAGACTGGTGACAATCAAAAACAGATATTTGGGGCTGAAAGTAATCAGCAGTACAAACAAGAGCAGGATAGCCACCGTCACTCCCGTACGCAAATAAATCTTGTTCAGCTCGTCATGTATAAACTCTGTAGTATCATAACTGGTATGAATCTCGTATCCCGCCGGAAGCGACAGTCTGATATCATCCATACACGCCTGTACTTTTTTGCTCAGTTCCAGCTGATTAGCCGCCTCTTCAGCGACAACAGACAGATAAATCGAATTCAGCCCATTGATCCGGTAATAGCTCTGAGGCTGCTCTTCCATACGGACGACCTTCACCAGTTCGTCCAAGCGGATGGTTCTCCCATCCTTCACTTTCACCTGTATCTGCCCGGCGTCAAACTCCCGGTTATCATGTTCGGGCATCAGCACCAACCGAATCCATTCCTTGCCCGAAGCCGCCTGTTCCACATCATAAGTCCCCAGAAACTCTTTCTGATAATGCAGACCGACTGCCTGACTAATTTCATCCGTACTCACCCCCAACGCACGCAACTGCTCATAATCATACTCCAGACGCCATTCCATCGGTGTGGCTCCGCTGACGTTTATCTTATAGATTCCCGGAAGCTGCGCAAGGCGTGTCTTTATATGTTCCTCCGCATACTTCTGAATCAGACTGGGAGTGGCAGGCGCATTAATCGTGAATGCGATAAAAGGTCCCTGACTTTTCTGCTCCGGACTTGCCATCTGAATGTACGGGTAACTAACTCCCGCCGGCAATTCCGGCCAAGTCTGACGAATGATGGTCGAAGCCTCAAAACGTGCGACAGCCGCATCTGCATGCTTGTCCAGACTCACATTTATACTTCCCCAGCCATTGCCGGAAGTCGAAGATATGCTTTGTATTCCCTTGACACGGGCAAGCATCGCCTCCAGTTTGCTGGTAGCCGTCATCTCCACGACACGTGCCGAAGTCCCTCCCATGCCGAACCATACAGAAAATCCGGGTAAGGTCCGTGACGGATTCAGCTTCACCGGCAGCAACGGAACAAGTGCCAGCCCGACCAACGCCACGCTGATAAAAGCGACAATGAGCGTAAAAGCGGAAGCCTTTGATGACTTTTTAATTTCAGAACCTATATCTTGCATGATTCATTTGTCTATATCCCAAAAGAAATTACTATCTAATCAGTCTTCCTCCATTAAAGTCGAAACGATCCGAAAGAGAAAGCTTCGTAGCAAAATCGAATAAAGTCAGACGACGTATTTTATAATAATTCAGCCAGTAGTTCTGCAAGGCAGAAATGTAGTTGCGCTGCGCCTCCTGCTGCCTGTTGAGCGAAAGCGTCAGACTATTAATATCCGCTTTACCGATAATAAAACGTTGCCTTGTCTCATTATAAGCCAGTATCGCCAGGTCCAGCGCTTCTTCCGCACTGGCAATCAACTGCTGCTGGATATTAAAATCACTCACCGTCATGATGACTTCCTCCTCAATACTGATCTCATCCTGACGTGCCGAAATCTTCACTACATTCAGATTATTCCGTGCCATGTTGTATTTGCCCTTACGAACGCCCCAGTCCAGCAGCGGAATCGATACGCTGACCGCTACCAAGTCCTGCTGCATCGGTTTATGATACACATCTCCGAAGTTTTCCGCCACCTGGTTGAAACCGATACTGGCATTCACGCTGGCATTGAAACGGGATTCCTTCTTTGTTCTGTCCACATTCCGCTCCGCTTCCAGTACATTCTGCTTCAGTTCCAGCAACTGCGGATTATTGCTCCTTCCCCATCTCAAAGCCTCATCCACCGGAATCTCCATCATACTTGGGCGTGAAGGAAGCTCCAGTTCGATCTGGGTATTCTTATCCAGATTCAGAAAAGATGCCAGTGAGAACATTGCCCGTTTCAAGGCGCTTGCCCTATTCTGCAATGTATTCTGTGCATTCACTTTATCCAGCTTTAAAGTCAACAGGTCCGCCTGTGAAATAGCGGCGATCCGGTGCCGTTGCTGTCCGATGCGGTACAAAGTATCCGTAGATGCGAGGTTTTCCTTTGCCAGTTTGTATTCCGCCTGCGCCATCGCCAGCGAAAAGAAATAATTCGTCGCCGTTTCCGAAACCTTTTCCACATTATAAAGAAATTCCTTTTTCACACGCTCGTATTTCAGCGGTTCGATCTTCCGGTCCCATTTGAAAGGATTATACCCGACCAGGCTCTGCGAATAACCGAGCCGTATCGGGACGCTGGTAAACTGTGTCGCACTATTATCCCCGAAATTACGCATATAGGCAAGGTTCGACTCCAGATAGAACGTACCTCCGGTCAGGTCCAGATTTTGACGGACACTTAATCCTCCATAGGCATAATATGACTGTTGCGTACGGTAGACATCCAGGTCCTGTCCCGAATCATAACGTTTCGTGATATCCCGGTTATATTGTGCCGGGGTAAGGTCCATTGTCAGACTCGGCAAACGGTTTGCCCGGTACGTCCGGTATTCCCAATAACCGGACAGATACATATTTTGTGTGCGGAATGACTCCAGCGAACTGTCGTTAGCTAAAGCGATAGTCTGGTTCAAGTCCAGCACCAGACGTTTCTGGGCATATACTGAAGAGAAACATATCCCCGATGCTGCCATCAATACAAAAAGAACGGATGATTTCTTCATAATTCAACATGTTTTTCATTTGGTTTGTGATTCCCGCTTTTTCCCCGATAGATAAACCAGTAAAGCAGCGGTATGATAAAGAGGCTGACCGCCGTACCGATGGACATCGTGCCTATCATGGCGATAGACAACGGCTTTTGCAGTTCCGATCCCATATCCGAGGAGAACAGCAACGGCACCATGGCAAAGATGGTCGTCAGCGAAGTCATGATAATCGGACGCAGACGCCTGCGGCCTGCTTCGTGAATAGCTTCCAGCAAAGGAACGCCTGCCTTGCGCAGTTCATTGATCGCATCCAGTTTCAGAATAGAGTCATTGATTACAATACCACAGGTCACAATCAGACCGATGGCAGACATCAGATTCAGCGTATGCCCGCATATCCAAAGCAAGAGTAAGGCAAATGCCACATCAATCGGGATTTCCGCCAGTACCAGCAACGGCTGCAGAAAACTCTCGAACTGTGCGGCAAGAATGAAATACATCAGCAGCAGTGAGATCAACAGAATCACGACCAGTTCATCCAGCATCTCCTTGTTGGAGAAGATACTGCCGGAGAAGCCCGTATCCCAGTCCCCTGTTTCCTCCGCCACCTGTTTCACTTCACGCATCAGCCGGTTCGCATCCTGCACGCCGTAAAAGTCGAACGGGACATACTCGCCGTTACGTCCGGAAGTAATACTTTTCAAGTCTTCGGCGGGAGCTACGTTGATCAATTCCCGAAGCGGGATAAAATCGACATTCCCACGGTTGTCCGGTTGCGTCTGCACCAGTGTTTCCTGCAACACCTCGTTCACAGTCTTTTCATCCCCGGCAATGTTGATCGGCAAATACTGCTGATAAGAGTGCAGCATCGTCACACTGTTTTCCCGGAAAGCCGTTTTCAGTACCCGATACAGTTCGTTGTAGGAAACACGGTAGAGCAAGAGTTTCTCTTTGCTGATACTCAGATTCAACTGGTTTTCGAAGGCGATACCTGTCGGATTGATTCCGGTTTTTCGTCCCAGTTCCTGTTCAACGCTACGGATTGCTTCCGCTTTGGGGGCTTCCGCTTTATTACGGGTGTAAAATTCCGCCACCACATCCGGTTCACCCGTCACAAAGAGTTTCTCAAATACCGTTTCCGGCGGAGAGAAAGAAATGACAGAGAGCGGATAACGTTCCTTCAGTTTCCGGTATACCGCCTGTTCCAAAGAGGCAATAGCATTGGAAGTCTCCGTACGGAAATAAAGTTCCGCTTCGGAAGAAGACAGTTCCCGTTCCCGATTGAGAATGAAATCCTGTCTGCCGATAGAGGCTGTTTGCTCCAGTACTTCATCTTTCAGTTCCTTGAAAAGTTCATCCACCCGTCGTTTGTTTTCATCCACATGGATATTCTCATTCCATTCTATCCGGGCGATCAGTTCATTTTCCTCGATATCGGGCATCCGTTCTTTGTCTATAAAGAAAAAGAAGAATACGCAAAGCGGAATGGAAATCACACAGAACAGTACACTGAACGTTTTATGGCGAAATACCCAGTCAACACCCGCATCATAGAAGCGGTCCAGCGTGTGATCCTTGATCGGGTTATTAAATTTGAAAGAAAGCCACTTCCATTTCCGGGTGCGGACACCTGTCCGGTAAACCAGCAGATAAAGCACGGGAAGCAGCATGATACCGGTGAGATAAGACACCATCAGTCCTACAGTGACGGAAAAAGCCTGGTCAAAGAAAATAGCGCCTGCAATACCGCTCATAAAAATCAGCGGGGCAAAGACGGCAATAGTTGTCAGAGAAGAACTCAGCATGGGGGTGACCACTTCACTGGTTCCCGTCACACAAGCACGGCGCAAGGAGTATCCCCGTTCACGGTATTGCGATATATTCTCAGTCACAATAATCGAACTGTCAATCATCATTCCCAATGCCAGGATCAATCCGGCAAGTGAAATGATATTGAGAGACATATTGCAAAGGTAGAAAAAGACAAAACTGATCACGATGGACACCACCATACTGAGTCCGATAACCAAAGGAGACTTTACATCTCCCAGAAACAGAACCGCTACCAGACAAATAAAGAGAAAGCCCAGGGAGAGATTCTGTTGCAGATTAGAGATGGTGTAGTCCAGCAGTTCCGTCTGATTACGGCTGATGCTGAAATCGATCTCCGGGTATACTAACTGAAAATAGGTCATCGTGCCAACCAGCGCCTGCTTCATCTTATCCATGTTCTCATCCGCCTGTTTGATGACGGCAAGGCTCACCGCCCGTTTTCCATTGGACAGGGATACTCCTTTTTCCTTTACAGGTACGACGCTTACTTTGCAGAAGTCTTTTAACTGTACGATGCGGTCGCCCTTACGCAGATAGATATTTTCCACATCCTCCGCTGTACGCAGCAATGTCGAGAATTTAATATTGTATTCATAATACCCGTCGCGCACTGTCATGCTGCCCGGTTCCACATTATTAGAGGATAAAGCCGATTCGATATCTCCAATGGAGAGTCCCATCATGGCGAGCTTGTCCTTGTCGGGCACAATTTGTACTTGCCGTTCCAAAATTCCGGTCACGTCCACCATGGCAACTTCTTCAAGCTGCTCTATCCTGCGCTTGATGACAGACTCGGCAAACTCACACAATTCAAGGAAGGAGTGCTGTTCCGTAGCTCCGTAAGCACTGTCATTCTTCAGTGTCAGATTCAGATAGAATACGGGAATATCCGTTGCACTCGCTTTGATTACCTTCGGGCGTTCCGCTTCTTTCGGAAGATAGTTCATGGCGGCATCTATCTTCTCATTTACCTCGATAAAGGCAAGGTCGGTATTCGTTCCATATTCAAATGACAAGCGGATAATGCCCGCCCCGTCTCTCGATTCACTATGAATATCCTTCAGGGTAGAGACCTGAATCAACTGCCCCCGCAAAGGTTTGACAATCGTGTTTTCCAATTCCCGGGCAGAGGTATTGGCAGACGCCACCTGTACCGTAATCTCAGGAATAGCGATATTGGGAAGCAGCGATATAGGCAGCGTAGAGTACGTCACCAGTCCGATGATGAAACAGGCGGTAAAGGCCATCAATACGGCAATAGGGCGCTGAATTAAGAATTTTATCATAGATTCATTATTTAATTCTTAATTCTTCATTTAACATAGACTTCCGCCTCATGCGCCAGATTCAGATTTCCGGTGACGATCACCGTATCTCCTTCCAGCAGACCATCCTCGATACCTTTCTGTGACTTGTCGGAGACGACACATTCTATCGCATTCTCCAGTCCCGTATTCACATAATTCCACATTGCCTTGCCGTCTTTCAGGGTAAATACCACTTGTTTGCCGGAACGCAATACAACGGCACTCTTCGGAATAACCAGCCGCTCTCCCAGCGAACGGCGGACACTTACCCTTACATTCATTCCGCTGAACAGTTTTCCTCCCGCATTTACCAATGCTTTCACTTTCACCATGCCGTTGGCATCCACCAATGGATTTATCTCTGATACACTGCCTTCAAACGCATCTCCTCCGGCATAAGGAGTAATTACCACTTTATCTCCCATCCTGATAAAAGCAAGTTCATTTTCCAGCACTGTGAAATCAGCTTCCATTCCTTTGGAATCGATAATAGTACAGAATGCTTCAGAAGTATTTGCCGGATTATAAGGCTTTGAAAATAAATTAGCTACTACACCGTCAAAAGGAGCAATCAACGTAGCATGCTCCATCTCTCTTTTCGCCAGTTCATACTGGGATTTCGACTGTTCATACCCGCTTTTTACTTTGGCGATTTTCATTGTTTCGGCAGGGACTTTACTAAAGTCGTCAGGAGAATATCCCTGCCCGATCAGTACGTCTTTCAATTCAAGTTCGGCTTTCAGTAAAGCATCTTCCGACTGGGATAATTTCTGTTCCAGACGGAATTTATCCAGATCAGCCAGTTTCTGCCCTTTCTGTACACGGTCGCCATTCTTCACATAGATATGAGCGATGACTTCACCGGTTTCAAAACGCAGATCGGCTTTGCCACGGGCACTGATTTTGCCGTTACTCACCAGTTCGTGATGAAAATCACGCTTCTTCAATATCTGAACAGCTACTTCATTCTTCGTATCTGGAAGGACTGTGGAGACGCCTTTCTCCGATTCATCTGCAGTATTCTTCTTGTCGGAACAAGAGAGCGTCATCATACATGCAAGGCACAGTAAAAACCATGTAAAATTATTTTTCATCGTATTTATTGGTTTGTTTATTCTAATTATCTCACATATAATTTCTTGTATACTGTATGTAAGTTTGTATCATGTTTGCCAAATTTAGACAAAAATATCTATTAATCAAGTTTGTACAGTCATTTTTTTCTTCACTCATTTATTTTATTGCGATTAAATGAGTCAGTAGTTATATCAATCGTAAAATATTGCTTTTTATCTCTATAAATAAATATTTGTTCTTCCCGCCCTTTCGTAAGGTTTCTGAGCCACAACAATGCATTTTTCGGTACAATATAACGGACCTCCCGAGTAACAGCAGTCTGAATTCCTAAAGATTGCCAACCAGACACTCCATCTTGATAAAACAATTCGTAGACATCGCCCGGACTAATATAATTATCATCATTACGGGGAGAAAAAGTTATCCTACTGATGGAAGATTCTTTTTCTAACTTAAAAGTAATAGCGGATGTCATATCAGTTGCCTGAAAATAAGTTAGAATATTACCATCTGTAATGTTCCCTATCTTGTCAATCGGTTTCAAAGAAGTCATCGCATGCATAGAAATTTTCGCCTTACCTAAAGTATCTTCATACAAAGCCAACTCCGCCAACTCGACTCTAGTGCCTACCGGAGGAACATAACGAATATATTTATATTTCTGATGCGAATGCAACGGACAGAACTCATAATAATTAGTTGTAAACGAATCTTTAATCTGATATAATAAATCAGCTTGTCTGAAAGTAGTATCATTGGCTGCTTCTATCCTAGCGCCTCTGGTTGATCTATATAACCATTCGGAGATAGTTGGTTTGATAGACATCTTTCTCTTCAACACAGCTTCCTCTCTATTTATCCTGTCAGGTTCAAGCAACTCGGCCTTGCCATTTCTGAAAATAAACGAATAGCCAGCCGGATGCAACTGCTTACCATCGAAAATGAGCGTTTGATAAATGATATTAGGCTCAAGGTTATGGAAAGTCACCTTATCTCCGTTACTTATCGCCATATCTACAGGTATCCATCCATTCGGACGAAATACCCCCAAGTAAATATATCGTTCTTCTTTTTGTATAGGTACCGTCACCTCGTTTTCACCAAAATAATTGGCAGTTACATCTCTTATATAGGAATTCCTGAAAAATTTAGGTATTCCTATATCCTTTACATTAAGTAGTAAAGCCGTTGATTTTTGTTCACCAAAACAATATCTATATGCTTTCCCCTTCTTTCTGTTATCCGTAGTTATCTTATCTCGTGTTGGATCAATTTTTCCGGGCTCAAATAGAATGAAACGTCCTGTTGTATCCCGTAATGTATTCCATGTATGATAATGCTGATACTCGGGAGAATATCTGAAGAATTCAGTTGCAACTGGAATGCCACAAGCGCGCATAGCATACAGTGTTATATCACATGATTCTCTACAATAGCCAATACGATGATGATACAGAAATTCTCCATCCATGTGTGGTATAATAAGTTCTGTAAAATAATACAACTCTCGTTTCTTCAATTCTCCGCATACCATCCGACAAGCATACACCACATCTTCTCCATGATAAAGAGAGTCTAGAATGGGAGTATAATGTTCATAATAAAGTTTTCTCCACGATGATAAAGGTTCATTATCAATGCGGTAAGGCAAGATGAATTCGCAAAAATCATCAAAGTCAAGACTTCTGTTCCAAGGATATTTCTTCCATACCTTGAATGCCAGGTCTATATTCTCTATTAAATAATTACTAGTAATTACCTGTGCATCATAAACTTTAGGTAAAGAGTAAAATGAAACTTGCTTCCATTTCTTAATCGATTCCTTATCCAACTTTCTCAATGCAAGCATTTGACGAACAGAATCCAGCTGCCACCCTTCGTAAGCATACCAATGAGGCATATTTCGGATGAGGAAACGTGCTGCTTCCAACTTTTCAGGTTCCTGTCCATAATGTTCCAAAACCTTTTCCAGCTCTCCCCGATTATCTCCGGCAAAAGAGAGAGCATATTCCAACCGTTTATCAGCTGATGAACATGCAACGAATACCGAAGCAAGCACAATACAAGGAATTATTAATCTTATATATTTCATCATCATCCTATATTGTTTTAAATATTCTATTCCATCTTATCTGTTTGGTCTTAGGATCTCTGGAAAACCAGATACATTTCCCTACTCCTAAAATAAAATCATCGGGTAATACCCCCCAATAGCGGGAATCATACGAATCATTTACATTATCTCCCCGCATAAAGTAGTAATCGTGTCGGAAACAGTAACTTTCCAGTAAAGTATTTGCAAGATACACCTTGCCCTCTTCAGATACTCTCACAGGTAATCCCGTTTCATATTCAATACATTTATAGTAATCACTGTAGTTAGTAGTATCAATTCGTATAGTATCATTTATTTTAGGCAGATATACAGTTTTTGTTCCTTCATTAGTCCTCCATTGATATATCTCTCCAGGAAGTGCCACACAACGTTTACAATAAAACACTTCATCACACAGAATCATTTTCTCATTCTGTTTTGCGTATGGAAAATTGAATACTACCACGTCTCCCTTCTTCACGCCATGTGCTCCTTTCCTTCGATGAATAAGATAATGTTCCGGCCGTAAAGGATCTTTCTTGTATATTCTACGTCCGGGAATTTGCACAGAAACAAGTATGTAATCTCCACCAACCAAGGTGGGAGACATTGAATAAGTCGGAATCGTACAAGATACCAGCCAGTATACTCTGACTGAAAAATAAATCTGGAACAATATGAAAAGTCCCAATAATGCCCAACCAAACTTTTTTAATGCCCGCTTCATTGCTTTCTATTCTTATTCAAGTTCATAAAAAATTAAGCATGCAGAATTATCTCCCAGACTTTCTATTTTTTCTCGGACCTTTTTGTCTTTTATATGAGTTAATGAGCGTAACTCCTTCCCTTTTCCGAATGCAACAAATTCATTTTTATAGGAATGAACGATTACATTAAAAGGGAATGTTTTGCCTTTATCATTTTGTGAATACAGATAAAAACTACCTGTTTTAGTATATTTATCAAATAAGAAATATCCTAAAGTTATACCATACATATATTGTAACAAAATTTTAGTATCAGTCTCATAAATTCCGTCAAATCCGGTGAAGTACCCCTGCTGATCCAACTTTAATAAATCTCCACTATAAGAGGGCGTATTCTTTCTGATTTTATTTTTAGGCGCCATTTTCTGAGTCATTTCGATAATATACTTTGGCTGGAAAGAAGACGATGCAGCTGAATATGTGTATACCGTATCGCATAATGGCATAATTACATCAATATCTTTATCTGCACGTGTCATTGGATGCCAAGAAAAAGGATACACATAATTGCCCAAAGTAATCGGCTGATATGAAAAGTATCGTTTGATGACTTCTTTTTTGGTCAGGTCGAATAAAGAATAAGGTTCTGTGTTATCCATGCTCATCCCATGATAATTCAACAATTGATTATTATTAATTAATAAAGTTTGATAGCACCATTTGAAAGCACCTTCAGAAATAGTATCTGTAAACATATAGTTTCCCCAAAAATTATAATTGATCAATTTGTTTTGAACACCATCAATAATGGTGATTTGTTTCTTCTTGTTATCAATATAAAATGTACTTAGCTCACTATAGTCATCTTCCCTCTCGCCTTTTCTTCCGATTTCAGCCATTAATTCACCGTTTAAGGTATAGGTATATAGCTTTTCAGATGTCTGGACAAATAAATAATCATCATTCATTTCCAGTTTCCGGATATTATTTATCCGCTGGAAAAAAGGAACTTTTTCCAGTTCAACAATTCTCACATTTTTGTAAGCAGGAGATCCTAGCAAAGGATTATTTGCAGAGTTGAGACAATGTATTTTTATCCCATCAGGCCCTTTCGTTACAGATATAGGTATAGCGGCAATGCTATATGCAGTAAAGATAAGCGTAAAGATTAGTTTCATTATATTTCTTTTTTATAATACTTATAGTTGTATGCTTTATTCCTTGATAAAGTCGTCGTAATTCTTTCAAAATAACGATTGGTTAATTTAGGTAAATCCTTGTCAGGAATAAAAGTATCAATTACTCTCATACCTCTATCTAAGACAAACAAGTAGGGAACTACCTCTTCATCAAGAGGTATTCCTAGTGAAAACACATTATAGACTTTAGGAAAAAATCTACAAATCCGTTGAAAATCTTTTTTTTCAATTTGTACCCGATAAGTTGTAAACAATAAGATGTCAATATCAGGATATTGTTCTTCAAATTTTCTCATTTTTCTCAAAATATCCTCTACGCAAGTAGAACAACATTGAGTGGAATATCTTAAAACAAGCGTATATTCTTTTCTTTTGATCTCAGACAAATGTATGCTATCTCTGTCTTTAGTATATAATAGCATTTCGGGGTCTAATTGACAATATCCTTGTTTGGATAAGATTATATTATCTTGCAATGATATATTCTCATAAAAGAGTTTATTGACTTTTTCAGTCAACAAACTCTCTTTTTTACTATATCCATTATTAATTATATAAAATGCTATCAATAATAAGATATTCAGAGTTAACAATATAAATGTTCCACATTTCCACATCTCTATTGCTATTTAAGTTCATACAAAATCAAACATGGATTATCATCTTCCTCCAAATCTTTAATGCTTTCACGAATTTTTTCGTCTTGAAGATTTTCCAGTTCCAATAAATCTCTCGGTTGTGCATATCCTACAAATACATTTTTATATGCATAGATAGTGTTGAAAAAAGGTAATGTTGTATACTTCTCGTTCCAAGTAGTTAGATAATAATGTCCTGCTTTAGACGATTTATCAAACAAAAAATATCCCATAACAACTCCTTGATCTTTATATTCTAGTAAAATTTTCGCTTCGGTTTCAAAAATTCCAGTAAATCCAGTAAAGAATCCTTGTTCGCTTAACTTACATATATCCTCAGTATAGGAAGGTGTATTTTTTCTTATTTTCTCCTTAGGAATCATTTTTTGAGGTGTTTCTATTATGTATTTCGGTTCGAAAGAAGATGTTGCTGCTGAATAAGTGTATATTGTATCGCATAAAGGCATAATTATATCAATGTCTTTGCCGCTCCTCGCCATTGGATGCCAAGAAAAAGGATACATATAATTACCTACAGTTATCGGTTGATACGAAAAATACTGTTTTACTCTTTGTTTGCGCATATCGAATAAAGAATATGCTTCTGTATCATTCATATCCATCATATTATGACTTAATAACTGATTGTCTTCAGTCAAAAAAGTGTAATGACAACTCTGAAAGGACCCTGCTGGCACAGAAACTGTGGATAAATATTTCCCATAAAAATCATAATTGATTAATACATTTTTATAATTATCTATAATTGTCACCTGCTGTTTTTTATTGTCGATATAAAACGAGCTTAAGACAATATATTCTTCCGGTCCTTCTCCTTTTCTACTAATTTGAGATACAAATTTACCTTCTCTTGTGAATGTATACAATTTTCCAAATTCTGATACGAATATAATAGAATCATTCATTTCTATTCGATTTACATTACTAATCAGGGAAACTGGAGACGTTTCCAGCTTTATAATTTCTACGTGTTTGTAAATCGGTGTCTCTTGCAGAGGTTCTTCTGAAGGATTAAGATTACGGACTGTTTCACTTGATGTTTTTTTTTCAGGATTACATGATACTACAATAATGCTACTTAAAAAAAGCATTATCATATAGACTTTCTGTTTCATAGTACTTATTTTATTATACATATATACGGTTATCTAACCCTAAGTCCCTGTTTATCAGATAAGCAGCAATTTCCTGTACTAGTTGTACATGCCCAACGTTCCCATGCAAGTTCATATTTTTCTCCTTTCTTATAAGAAACTTTAAAAACAGTAAATCCCCAAAGCGTAAGTTCCCCTGTTCTTTCGCAAGTTAGTTTCTCAATCCCCGAATCTGTACATATTAATGCCATATTCCAATAGCCATTCTTATTATGACATTCCCTTTCGTCAGTGATATTAGCACCTGTATCACTTTCTCCATCTCCGGTACTTCCTCCGCTTTCACCACTTTCTCCATCACTATTCTCACTTAGCGCATCAATGGAAGTCATCGTCAAATCATACACGTGATTTGCTTCCAACACTGTCTTCACATTAAACACAGTTACAGCACCCAGTACAAGAGCGGCAACAACATAAATCATTTTCTTTTTCATTTTGATTAGTTTTTAATTAGTTAGTAATTCGATTATTTAATAAAATATTCATTTCCATGCGCATTTCATGTATTGCTTTAGAGTATACCTTAGGTTCCTTAGTCAATACAATATTTATCATCTGTTTCATTTTCGTTTCATGGTAAAAGTCTGGTTCAGCATAAAGTTTTGCCAACAAATAATAAGGATAAATACGAATTGGCAATAATAAAGCAGCCGCTTTATAGCATTTCTCCGCATCAGCAAAGTTTCCTAAAGCCTGATAGCATTGTCCTTGTAGAGTATAAATACTAGGATGGCAACTTACTAATTTTGCACGTTCTAAAATGACTATCGCTTCATCATACCTTTTTTGAGCAAATAAATTTCCTGCATATTTCATCAGGTAATTAAAGTTATGTTTAAAGAAGTCATATAACCGTCCATATCCTGTCGAAGCCTCTTTTTGTAAAGATTGATCCTGTAATACCTTTATATAATATAAACGTTGGGAAAGTTCATTTACATTGCATAGTTTGTAAAGACACAAAATATTTCCTGCCAACATAGATATTAGTAACAATAGAGTACATATTCGTGGAATACAGGCATTCTTCTCTATTATCCCTTTAGGATTAGTGACACAAACTACAAGTAATAATACTCCCATCATTAGAAATGGAAGAACTTGAAAAGGATAGGAGGATAATGAAAAAAGTAGCAAAGAGATAAGGCCGGAACAAGCGATATAATCTTTATTAGATATTCCTTTACCGACTACCCAAACTATCAGCATCAAAAACAGCATCAGCAAAATAATGCCACCCTCTACGCATAATTGTAACAATTCATTAAAAGCATATTCAGGTGCTCCTGCTACTCTTTCTTCTTGTTCCGTATATTTTTCCGATGCAAAATAAGTTGATTGCATCTCACCATATACATGAGAAAAAGTTCCCGGGCCATACCCTAACAACGGTTTATTCGCAATTACTTTACACGTCGTCTTCCATATAAATAATCGGCCATTAGCCGAATCAGCTTTCATCTGATAAAGCAACACTGATGCACACACAATAATAATAGCTACAGTTATATAAAGCAAAGTAGCAGTATAGAAATGCGTCTGCAAATAAGACTTTGCCTTAGTGATCCACTTAAAATGTATAACCAATACCCACAGACTACTAAAGGACAAAGCTAACCATGCCGAACGACTCATCCCGGCAGGCAAAATGCATAGCATCAAAGCGAAAGCTACTAGCCACAAATATCGTGTCTTCCCCATAGACTGGAGCAGACAACCTAAATTAATAGGAAAAATCATAGCTAAATAACCGGAATAAGGTCCAGGATTATAAAAAGGTCCAGTGATGGCAAATAATCTGTGATTAGATGGTTGCAATCCATAAAGCTGCAATAATCCCCATATAGACAACATACAACCAATAGCAACAATGCCACCAAAGAGAATGGGTCGAGATATTGTAGCATTCATCAATAGAATCCTTAGTGCATACCATAATATCAATAATAAAATAGCATACATTATTTTCCAATTGGCTAATTGAAGTTCATAATCATATCGAACGATATAGTAAACCACTAAAATAGATATTAGTACATCCGCTACAGATAATTGAAAAATTTTCTTCTTTGTAAGAAATGAAAGAATGGCCGTTATAGTGACCAAACATATCCCCAAAGAGACAGGGAAAAGTAGAAAATAGTTATCAAACATACTATAGCGCCCCCAAAAGCTACTGCATAACATTCCACAGATAGCCAATGTGACTCCTATTGACAATATAACACATTTCCTATTTTCCATCATTCAATTTTATTGAATCAGGAAAGTTTAGAAGCTTAGAAAAGATACGCTTTCAGTTTTTCATTCTGATGAGGTAATACTGTGGTTATATAACCAAATACGGCAATATAGAAGAAGCTGTGTTTTTCTGTGTCTTTCAATAGTTTCTCGCGCTTTCTAGATTTTAGGGTTAACTAATTTTGTTTGAGTGAATAATATTCTGTATAAAGATAGTGGTTATTTTTCAATATACAACATTATGAGCGACTTTATTCTATTTATACTATAAAAATTATTATTCAAGTTCATATAATAGAATATTTTCTATTCTGAATAGGAAATCACGGTTATTAGCTTCTGAAAGCATTTTCCTCTAGTCATAATCAAATCCCATATTTTTCAATTAATATATCTATAGCATTTTTCTTAAAAAAATATTGATACACAATAGGATTATCGTCTTCTAATAAAGTTTCAACCAATTTAGCAAGAGATTTATCTGTACCTTCCAATATTAGATCTTTTTCAGCGCAGAGAAAATCAGCAGAATAAAAGCCTAAATGCTCATTTGATACTCCGCCAGGTAAAAGCAAATCTGAATAAAGATTCAAATTAGAATCATAAATACTAGATATTTGAATTGATCTTTTTTTATCCCAAATCACCGTACTTTTATTACTAATTGACATAAATAAATAATCTGAAGAAGATTCAATAGCAGTGATTCCCCAACCTATATTATTTTTTTTCAATGTTTCAATCAATTCAAAAAAGCCCAAGTCTTTATGTTCTTCTATAAAACTCTCACTTGGCTCATTTTCCGGCATATTTAGATAATATCTAGACATAATTTTCCCCTCCTCATATACAAAAAGCTCATTCGATAAAACTGATATAAAGAAATATTGATCATCTAATAACGCTATTGGATAATGCAAAAAAGAATAATGTACATTTTGGGTTGCCATTTTTTTTGCTTTTAATAATGTTTCGCCAATTAATAAGTTATTCTTGATTCTAAATGTACTGTATTCACTTTTGCTTAGAGAATAATCATTGGATAACGGATAATACGCAATAAGCTCTCCTTCACCACACATCATAGCAGATTCAATGTTAGCATCTTTGGCATTTAATTGAATTGTATTAGAGTAAGTTCCAATATAGCTATACTGCAAAATCTTTCTCGCTGAATTACAGATAAGACATACTAACTTATTATCACGATCTAAATAGAAATTATCCGAATAAACATATTCATCAGGCCCTATTCCTCTATGACTTATTTCATTAATAAAATGTCCTTCTTCATCAAAAACAAATAATCCTCTAGAATCTTTTACAAAGTAAAAATTTCCATCATTCTTTATACATTCAATATCACTCAACAAGCATTCACTTGTTTCCAAAGGAATATATTTGATACTATCTACAATGTCATACAAGTCGATTTGTATAGGACAATCTTTATTCAAAATATCAATGATTTCAATGCCATCTTTATGACATGAAACCTGTCGTTGACAGGATGACATAGTTAGAAAAATTATCATAATAACTCTTCCCACATGTACCAATCCTATCAACGAACTATTATTTCTACCAATCATCACTAATTTGATATAATATTTCTCACTTCACCAATTCTACTATTAAGACAACAGTTACCTGGAGAATCTTTGTCACAATTTCCTAATTCATAAGTTAATGCTAAATCGGAAATAGGCTTCGCATTAACTAGAGAAAAGAATACACCATATCCTCCTATAAAGAGGACAATAATTATCATTAATAATATTTTGTTTTTCATAATCATCATTTTATATCATATATAATTCCTTCGACAGAAGCAATAACAGATAACAGAATTATGCTTTTAGGTCTCATTTTGTTTTACTTTATGTTGTTTTGCACTACAAAGATAACATATTTCGCAACGATTTAAGGTTTCTCATCTAAAAAAGATATAGTTCAATAGAAGAAAAGCCACTTTGTAGTCAAACAAATATTCATAATATAAATATTGTAGCATTAAAACTCTTATTTATTAAGCTATACTTATATAAATATTTTACTATTTAACAAGAGTGAAAACAGAATTTCCCAAACCTTTGATTATCAACAATATACAAATCGTCATTTTTCCTTTAAAACCAAAAGGGCGTTCCTTTAAAACCAAGACCCCGTTTCTTTAAAACCAACGGGCCTTTGGTTTTAAAGAAACGGACCATAAAAAGGCAAAAAGAATAAGTTTGTTAACAATATTCAATATCCGATAAGAATAAAACAAGACTAGGTACTTTATTAACATTATTCGATTTGCATAATTCTATTCAAATAACTACCTTTACGGAAAATTGAAACAGGTATGACTAAAGAAATTAACCCATTTATAGTAACTGGAAAAATAGAACCCGAGTACTTCTGCGATCGCGTGAAAGAATCAGAGAGGCTGGTTAAATCATTAACCAATGGCAATAACCTTGTCATTATCTCACCCAGAAGAATGGGTAAAACGGGACTAATCCGTTTCTGTTATGAGAAACCTGAAATAAAAGAAGAATATTATACTTTCTTCATTGACATACTCCATACATCAAGCTTAAGAGAATTCACTTATCTGCTTGGCAAAGAAATTTATGAAACACTATTGCCCCGCAGTAAGAAAATGGCAAGCCTGTTTATCCAGACAGTTAAATCAATCAATGGTAAATTCGGATTTGACCCGCTGACCAATCTACCTACTTTCAATCTGGAACTGGGAGATATTGATCGACCCGAATATACACTGGAAGAAATATTTCAATGTCTGATAGCAGCAGACAAACCTTGTATTGTTGCCATCGACGAGTTTCAACAAATTGCTAAATATCCCGAGAAGAATATAGAAGCATTACTACGCACACACATACAGACAATAGAAAACAGTAACTTCATCTTTGCCGGAAGTGAACGGCATATGATGCAGGAAATGTTTCTATCTTCATCCCGTCCATTCTACCACAGTGCCGATATTTTGGAACTGAAAGCCATTGTACCGGAAATCTATATACCATTTATCGCAGACCATTTCCAAAAAAGAAAACGGCATATTGAAATCGAAAATATAGAAAAAGTATATCGGCTATTCAAAGGACATACCTTTTATATTCAAAAAACATTCAATGAAGCTTTTGCAGATACACCGAAAGGGAAAGAATGTACACTGGAAATTATCAAAACAGCTATAGATAACCTTATTGCATATAATGATACAATCTTTCGGGAAATCTTATCTAATATTCCCGAAAAGCAGAAGGAATTGCTTTATGCCATTGCCAAAGTAGGTGAAGCAGAAAACGTCACATCAGCGAAATTTATCAAACGATACAGTCTGACATCCGCAAGTTCTGTACAGTCCGCAACTAAAAAACTGCTTGAAAAAGACATTATTACAGAAATCAATAAAGTATATTCGGTTACCGACAAGTTCTTTGGTATGTGGATCAATACTATTTATGGCAATAAATATACCCTTTAGCAAAAACGCAACTACAATTACCATCAAATAAATCACAAAGTTAACACAATATATGGTAATTACCGAATGCCAATTATATTATTATGTTCTCACTATAAATATTTTAGCCCTATTTCTCTTCAATATCCTTGTTTTTCAAAACACATACGTTATCTTTGTAGTTATAGTACAAAATAAAGCAAAACAAAATGAAATCTAAAAACATCATTCTATTGTTTACTTTGGCATTGCCATTGTTCAGTTGTAGTGAATCACAAAAAAGAGTATCCTTTAGCGAAAGCACAACTGCTAAATCTACCGCTTTGAAGGAAACCTTTATCTCCATTCCAATGGATATAAAAAAGAAAGGAGATATCTTATATGCCGGTGATTTTAAAGGAGACAGCCTTTTATACTGCTATAGTCTTAGTGAACAACGCTTTGTAAATCAAATGCTGCCACAAGGACAAGGACCTGATGAATTTTTAAGCCCTGTCGAATTCTTTCTGTCTGATTCGTCTGCCTTCATACACAATCGATGGCACTTCACAGCGCAAAACTATATATTCAACACGAAAGACTTTTCCATCCAGCGACAAGGAGAGTTGATACACCTGCCCATGAGCATTGACAGAGTCTATCCGATAAGCGAATCACGCTTTATAGCGTCCGGTGTTTTTGAAGATTGCAGATTCCTTATTTTAGATAATGACGGCAATGTTATATCCAAATGCGGCGACTTCCCGAACTATCAAAGTGGAGAAGAAAACATACCCAATACGGCTAAAGGTATGTTTCATCAATCACAATTCGGTTACAACACCGACCGGAAACGTCTGGCATGTGCTACCAATAATGTACTTGAGCTATGGGACTATAAGCCGGAAACATTAACGCTCCATAAAAGACTATTGTTAGCACCCTATCATTATCAGTTCAATTCAAGCCCAGACGGTGTGTATGCGGAAAGTGATAATCCTGATGCCGAACTGGGAGCACGAGGCATTGCCGTTTCCAATAACTATGTTTATGTACTGTATAACCCAAACACCAATCGGATGCACGAAGAACAAAAAGAAACTCTAAACAGCGAGATTTGGGTTTTCGACTGGGAAGGAAAACCGATACGTAAAATTTTGCCAGATACTCATATAGAATGCTTCTGTGTAGATGAAACCGATACTTCATTTTATTGTGTAATGACTGCACCGGACTATTGTATTGGGATAGTGTCACCATCCCATTAACATAGTGACAGTATGTGCCAAGGATAGTGTCACTATCCCGAGCACATACTGTCACTATAACAAATCGAATATTTTGAGCTATTCTTGTCCTAGTCCGCCCGCTGTGTAGGCAGCGTAAACTCCTGAGAATCACAGATTACCCCATTCTCATCGGACACCGCTACGCGGAAAGTCACTTCACCATCTTTCAGCTTACTTCCGGCATAGACTGTAGCCGTATAGCGGATACCCTCACCCGGAAGAATTTCTTCTATCATTACAGTAGGAGAAATGCCGATATGTTTCACTTTCCCGACCGTCTCTACAATAGGAACCACGTCATAAACCGGATTCCGTCCTTCATTCATGATTTCAAAGATGATCTTGCTGCTTTCTCCCCCGTCTATCGCATGATTACGGTTATCGTCAATAAAGCGAATCTTGCGCAGTTTCAACTGAGTCAGTTGCTGCTGAGTCTGTGTCCGAGGTTTAAACTTAGAGTGAGACTGCCCTTGTCTGACTTCCGGAACGTAAGCATATTCCTCTATCGGGTCCGGTTTCGGAGCAGTCAGCGCATTCCCTATCGCTGCACCGGCAATGGTGCCAACAATATTTCCAATGGCAGAGCCGCGATATCCGCCCCTCCAGCCACGATTATTATCTCCGATAAGTCCGCCTATCGAACTTCCCAGACTTCCCCCAATTGCAGCACCACCTACAATTGCTCCGGGATTTCCCATACGTCCCGATGCACATCCGCTCAATATCAGAGCAGAAAGCAGAATTACAGTTAGTTGTTTCCTCATGATCATCTCTAATTTTACTATGATTACTCTATCACTTTAAAACGTGCAAAACGCAACAATAGTTGCTTGTCCCCTGCATTTTTAAAATGAATCGTTGCTTTTGCATTATCACCCGTTCCTTCTACCCTGATCACTTCGCCCAAGCCGAAACGTTCGTGTTCTATCATCTGCCCCGCCTGTACTCCTGTTACAGATGCCGAGCCGGCTGAAGCCGACCGTATACTGCTTCCACTCACCGCACTGACCTTCTTCAAATTCTTCGGCACAGTGGGCGCAATCACCTGAGCCTTCGGACGTTCACGATCAGAAAATTTAGTACCATAAGGCGTTCGTGTAGGAGATGCCGCACGTGTAAATCCACCTTCGATCTCCCTGCGGAAACGCCCCGCACCTTCGTCTACCGACCGGCTGACTCCCGCCTCATGCGGCAACCGCAAATAATTCACATCGATATCGCGCAAGAAACGGCTGGGACTTCCAAACTCCATCTTTCCATAACGGAAACGGGTCTTGGCAAAAGAAATATAACAATGTTCTTCGGCACGGGTAATGGCCACGTAGAACAAACGGCGCTCCTCTTCCAGAGCACGCGGAGAATCGCCCACCATACCACTAGGGAAAAGGTTTTCTTCCAGCCCCACTACGAATACGTTTTTGAACTCCAGCCCCTTGGCCGAATGAACGGTCATCAACGTTATCTTTTCTCCATCATCCGCTTTGTCCGAGTCCTGATCAGTAAGCAAGGCAATCTCCGAAAGGAAATCTGTCAGAGAAATATTCGGGTTGCCTTCTTCCTGCCGCAACGCGCAGAAATCATTCATACCATTCACCAATTCCTCAATGTTTTCCTTACGACTCAGATTCTCCGGCGAAGTATCCTGACAGACATCATTGATGATGCCGGACCGGCGGATAATATCCGTTCCTATCTCATACGCACTCTTGTCCACCTGATCGGTCATAAAGCCTTCTATCAGTTCACGGAAACCTTGCAGTTTGGTGTGCGTACCTTTATTAATGTTCAGCCCGTAGCTCAATGGTTCGCAAAGCGCCGCCCAAAGACTGACACCATTTTCAGTGGCAGCGGAGATGATTTTTCCAACTGTCGTATCACCGATGCCACGGGCAGGATAATTAATGATTCGCTTGAATGCTTCTTCATCATTCGGGTTCACTACCAAGCGGAAGTAAGCAATGACGTCCTTAATCTCCTTACGCTGGTAGAATGAAAGTCCGCCATAGATTTTATAGGGCATACTCCGTTTCCGAAGAGCCTCCTCGAAAACACGGCTCTGCGCATTCGTACGGTATAATATGGCAAAATCAGCATAGCCGTAACTATGTTCCCGACGCAGTTCAGCTATCTTATTGGCTACGATATCCCCTTCTTCCACATCACTGTAAGCCTGAAACACGCCAATCGGTTCGCCCCGTTCTTTTTCAGAGAATACTTCTTTCCGAATCTGACGTTCATTCTTTTCGATCAGACTGTTGGCAGCACAGACAATGGTTTGCGTAGAACGATAATTCTGCTCCAGTTTAAAGACTTTCGTGTTAGGATAAACCTTCGTGAAATAAAGGATATTATCAATATCCGCTCCACGGAAAGAGTAAATACTCTGCGCATCATCGCCTACCACACAAACACGCTGATTTTCTTTCGTCAACTGGAGTACGATGCTATGCTGGGCATAATTCGTATCCTGATACTCGTCCACCAGCACATAACGGAACTGCTCCCTATAACGGGCCAGCACTTCCGGAAAGTCGCGGAACAGAATATACGTATACACCAGCAGATCATCGAAATCCATAGCTCCCGCCTGACGGCATCTTTCCCAGTAACGGGTATATATTTCACGGACAGCGGGCACTTTGGCTGCCATATCTCCTTCATACGCTTCTTTGTTGGCGGCATATCCCGTAGGAGAAACCAAATGGTTTTTGGCACTCGAAATGCGGGCCTGCACCATCCCCGGCTTATATGTCTTTTCGTCCAGTCCCATCTCCTTGATGATGGAACGGATCAGACTTTTACTATCCGCCGAATCATAAATAGTAAATTGGGAAGTGAATCCGATATACTTTGCTTCGGCACGGAGAATACGGGAAAAGACAGAATGGAAGGTACCCATCCACAAATAACGTGCCCGCTCCATGCCCACCTGACGGGCTATACGATCTTTCATCTCACGCGCCGCCTTATTGGTAAAGGTCAGTGCGAGGATGTTCCACGGTTGATAGCCGTTTTCCAGCAGATAGGCAATTTTATAAGTCAACACACGTGTCTTTCCCGAACCTGCACCGGCTATCACCAGCGAAGGCCCGTCGTTATAAGTCACTGCTGCACACTGACTCTCATTTAATTCCTCTATATAGTTGGTATTCATAACAGCATTATAAAAACAATGAGGATTTTTAACAAACCCTTGGCGTTCAAATTTGTTTCAATACGACAAAAGTATAACATTCATTTGACAATGAAGATATTTTTATGAATTTTCATCACTAACTATTTAACCTAATCACTCAAAGCAATGAAAAAGAGTATATTTTTATCATTTATTTTATGTTTGTGCCTTGTCGCCTGCATACCACAGCAAGCAATGGCACAAAAGCAAAGCCGCATGGAAAAGCTGCTGAGGTATCTGAACGACAATGACGCCGACAAATGGCAGAAGAACAGGGAAAAACTGGATGACGAAACAAAGGCGTACTATGCCGAAGATTTATCATTGATGGACGTCCTCAACGACCTGTGGAACGGACAGAGCGAACAGGCAGCCACCCTCTATTTCGGCTGCTACGAGAAAGCCGCCCAAAATAACTTCCCCAGTATCTGTGAAGGGGAAAAGATTCCGCTTTCTCAGATACGGGACAAGGCGGACCAGTCCATTATCAACCTGCTGGAGGCCTCGAAAGATAAAATTCCTTTCAGCCGGGCACTGCTGGACAGCATTCACGCCACCGAATATCCGGTTGACTCCGCCATGCTGCAACGGCTGCAGAACATCCGCGAGGTGGCGCTGCTGGAAGGAATGCTCAAAGCCCCCACTCCCATCATTTACCAGACTTACGTCAAGGAGTATCCCAACGGCAAATTTATCGCACAAGTCAACGCCTCCGAAAACGTACGGCTCTACCAACTGGTGAAGACGGCCCCGACTCCTGCAAACTTCAAAGCCTTCTTTGAAGACCCCGAAATGCAGAAGTATTATCAAGACAGAGGTCCGCGCCCCTATCTTGCCGAGGTCCGTACCTTATACGATGATTTCCTGTTCCAACGTATCGACAGCCTGAAAAAAGAAGGAAATGCCACCGCCATCCGGCAGATTATCGATGATTATAAGAACACACCTTATCTGTCCACCGGTGCACGGACTCACCTGAACGATCTTGAATATCTCAGTGAAAAGGCAGACTTCGAGCTTCTGAAACCGGCAATAGTCAACTCCGAATCGCTCGGTTTATTGCAGGAATTCCTCAAAACACACAAGTATAAGGAATTTCGTGACCAGGCAAAGAATTTGCGTGCTCCATTTATCCTGCAAGCCATCGTTTCCACCCCGACTACTGTAAAATATTACACTCAAGGACGATTGATAAAGTGCTGCGAGACCGACAGCACCGGCAATATTACGACCAGCTACACCTACAATGACAAGGGGCAGCTTACCACCACATTATCCGTGACTGAAAAGAACGGGCAACCCATCAACGAGGTGCAAACCAGCAGGCTGTACGACCCGCAAGGCCACTGCATCTTCGAAGTGAAGACTAATCCGAAAACCAAAACGGACTTCTACCGCCGTGCACGCCGCATCGGTATCGACGGAAGCATCGAAAGCGATTCCCTAAAATACATGGACGGCAGATATACCGTCAGCAGCTACAACAAGCAGGGATTACTGACGGAAACCAAAGAGTACAACAAGAACGGGGAAATGGAGGGATATACAGTCAACAAATATGATGACAAAGGCAGAATGACCGAATCTCAGCATCAGAATATGCTCTTTGTCAATTCGCCCAACCAGATTCTCTCGCAAAAAGAACTGTATGAATATGATAAATACGGATACCTCACCCGCATCGTCTACCAACGTATCTTCGGCAACAGCCAGAAGACGTCCGGCTGCCTGACCTGCCTGTACGACGAGTACGGAAACCGGATCGACGGTGACTCCTATTACGAATATGACAATACGGGACAATGGATATGCCGCACCAGCTATGACAACCCGCAGCAAGTGGAACGTATACAGTACATTTATAAATAAAAATAAAATACCGTGAACCTTTTGCGAACTATGGCTGTTATTATAGTATAACAAAACCATTTAAAGTTTTGACAATATGAATACTATATTAATGTCTTTAATAATTATGACCATGACTTACGAAATGCCTAAACTTCCTTACGCAAACAATGCGCTGGAACCTGTAATCAGTCAGCAAACGATAGATTTCCATTACGGAAAACATCTGCAAACATATGTAAATAATCTGAATAGCCTTGTGCCCGGAACAGAATATGAAGGCAAAACGGTAGAAGAAATCGTTGCCACCGCTCCCGATGGAGCTATCTTCAACAACGCCGGCCAAGTGCTGAATCACAATTTATATTTCCTCCAATTCGCTCCGAAACCTTCGAAAAAGGAACCGGCAGGCAAACTGGGAGAAGCCATCAAACGTGATTTCGGCAGCTTTGAAAACTTCAAGAAAGAATTCAATGCAGCAGCAGTCGGATTGTTCGGTTCAGGATGGGCCTGGCTGTCAGTAGACAAGAACGGTAAACTGCATATCACCAAAGAAGGAAACGGCAGTAACCCTGTACGCGCCGGACTGAAACCACTTCTGGGTTTTGATGTGTGGGAACACTCCTACTACCTGGACTACCAGAACCGCCGCGCCGACCACGTAAACGCCCTGTGGAACATCATCGACTGGGATGTGGTAGAAAAACGAATGTAACCGGACTCATTAAAATTAAGCTAAACTATACTATTGAAAAGGTCGTTGTGAATTTCACAGCGGCCTTTTTTCTAGCATAAAAAACTAAACTATCTATTGTATTTCAAAGGCATAATTTGTATTTTTGCAATAGCCGAAAATCAAAACAGACAATTATGACACTTCAGCTAAAAAATAAAAAATGGCGCATTGTCTACGTTATTTCCTTTCTTTTATTCTCCTTTACAGGCAATGCGGCTATTCCGGAAGAACCGGAAGAGGAGATTCTTTTCGTGACGTCCTATAATTCCGATACTAAATATACCTACGATAATATCAACACGTTCGTAGAAACGTACCGCCAACTGGGTGGCAAGTATTCCACCATCGTAGAAAACATGAATGTTACCGACCTCAATCAATCCAGAAAATGGAAAAAAAGACTTACCAACATTCTGGACAAACATCCGAACGCCAAGCTGGTTATCCTGCTGGGTGGCGAAGCGTGGAGCAGTTTCCTGCACCTCGAAGACGAGAAGTACAGACAACTGCCCGTATTTTGCGCTATGGCATCGCGCAACGGCATCCGTATTCCGGAAGACTCTATTGATATACGGACTTATGAACCTCAGAGTATCGACTTAACGGAAAGAATGAACAAATACAATATAATATACTGTAACACATATGAATATGATATCGATAAGGACATAGAAATGATGCGAAGCTTTTATCCGGATATGGAGCATTTAGTGTTCATCTCGGACAACACCTACAACGGACTTGCCGAACAAGCGTGGGTAAAAAAGAATATGAAACGCTATCCGGAAATATCGACGACCTATATTGACGGCCGTATCCACACCCTTGATGCTGCCGCCAAACAACTACGCGATGTCCCCAAAAATTCGGTTGCACTACTGGGTATCTGGAGAATTGACAATCGGGGCATAACGTATATGAACAACTCTGTATATGCTTTCTCCAAAGCGAATCCAGAGTTGCCTGTTTTCAGCCTGACTGCTACCGCCATCGGTTATTGGGCAATCGGAGGATATATCCCCCAATACGACGGAATAGGGAGAAGCATGGGAGAACAGGCTTATCAATTTCTGGACAAGGGGAAAAACAATGTCGGCCACATTCATTTGTTGCCCAACAGATACAAATTTGATGCCAACAAACTGCATGAATGGGGATTTCAGGACAAGAAACTACCTTTCAATTCACTTATCATCAACCAACAGGTGCCTTTCTTTCAGGCATATCGGACGGAAGTGCAATTCATCCTGTTTACCTTCCTTGTACTGATAGGCGGACTGTTTATCTCACTGTATTATTATTACCGGACAAAAATCTTAAAGAATCACCTTGAGAAGACTACAGCCCAACTAAGGGAAGATAAAAAGAAACTGGAATTATCGGAAATTGCACTACGTCATGCCAAAGAGCGTGCCGAAGAAGCCAATCAACTGAAAAGTGCCTTCGTATCAAATATGAGCCACGAAATACGGACACCGCTGAACGCCATTGTCGGCTTTTCCAGCCTGCTGATCGATACCGTGGAAACAACGGACGAGCAGAAGGAATATGCGGATATCATCCAGACTAATTCCGAATTGTTATTGCAACTGATCAGTGATGTACTGGATGTATCACGTCTGGAATCAGGCAAACTGCTGTTCAAGTATGAATGGTGCGAACTGGTAAATCATTGCCAGAACATGATCACACTGACCAGAAAGAACCGGACAAGAGATATAGATGTCAGGCTTCAGATGCCGAAAGAGCCTTATATGCTCTATACCGATCCGCTACGTTTGCAGCAGGTGATCATCAACTTACTGAACAATGCCCTGAAGTTTACTCCCGACGGCGGAAGTATCACGCTGGATTATGAAATAGACGAAGAAGACCAGTGTATGCTGTTCTCTGTGACCGATACAGGCGCGGGCATCCCCGAAGACAAGCAGGAACTGGTATTCCAGCGTTTTGAGAAGCTCAACGAATTTGTGCAGGGAACAGGCTTGGGACTGGCGATTTGCAAACTGACCATACAACGCATGGGAGGCGATATCTGGATTGACAAGAATTATAAGAACGGAGCACGGTTTGTCTTTTCTCATCCCATCAAAAAGCGGGAATCGGAAGAAAAATGAAAAAAAAACGGATAATTTGATGAATCTTTGTTTCTTTTTCGCTTACTTTGCTCCCGTAAAGACAAAGGGGTGCCCCCAAAGAGGGGCTGAGATTATACCCTAGGAACCTGAGGCAGTTAGCACTGACGTAGGGATTGTGTTTCTTTCTTATCGCCTTTCTATATAAGCACGCTCTTTGTATTTACTTTCAACTTATTAATACTGATAGGACAATGAAAGTACAAGTTAACAACAAAGAGGTGGAAATGACTCCTGCTTCTACCCTTACACAACTGGCTGCCCAACTGGAACTTCCGGTACAAGGCATCGCTATTGCCGTAAACAACAAAATGATTCCACGTTCCGAATGGGAGAAATTCGCGTTACAGGAGAATGATAACCTCGTGGTCATCAAAGCGGCTTGTGGAGGGTAAAAGTATGGTCAGTCTACAATTTATCACCCACCAGACCGATCGGTATACTTATTTCGAATCGGCACTCATGGCACTTGAAGGAGGATGTAAGTGGATTCAGCTACGCATGAAGGAAGCTCCGTGTGAAGAGGTGGAAGCTGTTGCCCTCCAACTAAAGCCGCTCTGCAAAGAAAAAGAAGCGATCTTACTTCTGGATGACCACGTCGAACTTGCCAAAAAGCTGGAAGTGGACGGAGTGCATCTGGGCAAAAAAGACATGCCGATAGATCAGGCACGACAATTACTTGGAGAAGCATTTATTATCGGAGGTACGGCAAATACATTCGAAGATGTCGTACAGCACTACCGTGCCGGAGCGGATTACCTCGGCATCGGTCCTTTCCGGTTTACCACTACAAAGAAAAACCTGAGTCCTGTACTGGGACTGGAAGGTTATACCGCTATTTTATCTCAGATGAAGGAAGCGAATATCGAACTTCCGGTAGTAGCCATCGGAGGAATCACCCGTGAGGATATACCCGCCATACTCGAAACCGGAGTGAACGGAATCGCGCTTTCAGGAACGATTCTTCGGGCGGAGGATCCGGCAGCGGAAACACGAAAGATTTTGAACATGAAACGTATAATCAAATAAACTTATTGAAAAGTGGAAAAGTTAGTAATTGCAGGCCGTGAGTTCGACTCCCGCCTTTTTCTGGGTACAGGAAAATTCAATTCCAATGAAGTAATGGAACAAGCCATTCTGGCATCGGGCACTGAAATGGTAACCGTAGCCATGAAGCGCATCGACATGGATGACAAAGAAGACGACATGCTGAAACATATTATTCATCCGAATATCCAGTTGCTACCCAACACATCGGGAGTACGCGATGCGGAAGAAGCTGTTTTCGCCGCACAGATGGCACGTGAAGCTTTTGGTACCAACTGGCTGAAACTGGAAATCCATCCGGATCCGCGCTATCTGCTCCCCGACTCTATCGAAACCCTAAAGGCTACAGAACAGCTTGTTAAACTGGGCTTTATCGTATTACCCTATTGCCAGGCCGACCCTGTGCTCTGCAAACGACTGGAAGAAGCCGGTGCCGCTACCGTAATGCCGCTGGGTGCTCCCATCGGAACTAACAAAGGACTGCAAACCAAAGAATTCCTGCAGATTATTATCGAACAGGCCGGTATCCCCGTTGTCGTAGATGCCGGAATCGGTGCACCGAGCCACGCTGCCGAAGCAATGGAACTGGGTGCTTCTGCCGTACTGGTAAATACCGCTATCGCCGTAGCAGGCAATCCGGTAGAAATGGCGTTGGCCTTCAAAGCCGCCACCGAAGCCGGAAGACGGGCATACGAAGCAGGACTGGGTCTGCAGGCTGATAACTTTATAGCAGAAGCAAGTTCACCTTTAACTGCATTTTTGGAATAAGTAATAGGTGATAAGTAATAGGTAATAAGTAGGGAGTAGTGTTTGTTTCACTATTCTTAATGATATGATAATAAAATTCTATGGAACAAAAAATAAAATTCCCCCGTTCTCAGAAAGTGTATCTGCCGGGTAAACTCTATCCGAACATCCGTGTAGCCATGCGGAAAGTTGAACAAGTGCCCAGTGTCAGCTTCGAAGGAGAAGAAAAGATAGCTACTCCGAATCCGGAAGTATATGTATATGACACCAGCGGTCCGTTCAGTGACCCGTCAATGAGCATTGATCTTAAGAAAGGACTTCCCCGCTTACGTGAAGAATGGATTGTGGGACGCGGTGACGTAGAGCAACTCCCCGAAATCACTTCGGAATACGGACAAATGAGACGTGATGACAAAAGTCTGGATCATCTCCGCTTTGAACACATTGCCCTTCCCTATCGTGCCAAAAAGGGAGAAGCCATCACTCAGATGGCATACGCCAAACGAGGAATCATCACTCCGGAAATGGAATATGTGGCGATCCGCGAAAATATGAACTGTGAGGAACTGGGAATCGAGACTCACATTACTCCCGAATTTGTCCGTAAAGAAATAGCAGAAGGACATGCAGTGCTGCCTGCCAACATCAATCATCCGGAAGCCGAACCGATGATTATCGGCCGTAACTTCCTAGTGAAAATCAATACGAATATCGGAAACTCTGCCACCACTTCCAGCATTGACGAGGAAGTGGAAAAAGCTTTATGGAGCTGCAAATGGGGAGGTGATACGCTGATGGACCTTTCAACAGGAGAAAATATTCATGAGACACGTGAATGGATCATCCGCAACTGCCCTGTACCGGTAGGCACTGTGCCTATCTATCAGGCACTTGAGAAAGTGAATGGCGTAGTGGAAGACCTTAACTGGGAAATCTATCGGGACACACTGATCGAACAATGCGAACAGGGAGTAGATTATTTTACGATTCATGCAGGTATCCGCCGTCATAATGTTCATCTTGCCGATAAACGTCTGTGCGGCATTGTCAGCCGTGGAGGAAGCATCATGAGTAAATGGTGTCTGGTGCACGATCAGGAAAGTTTCCTGTATGAACACTTTGACGATATCTGTGATATTCTGGCTCAATACGACGTTGCCGTATCATTGGGAGACGGACTGCGTCCGGGCTCTATCCATGATGCCAACGACGAAGCACAGTTTGCAGAACTGGACACGATGGGAGAACTGGTACTTCGTGCATGGGAAAAGAACGTGCAGGCATTTATCGAAGGTCCGGGACACGTACCGATGCATAAAATCAAGGAGAACATGGAACGTCAGATCGAGAAATGCCATGATGCGCCATTTTATACACTCGGCCCTTTAGTGACGGATATCGCTCCTGGCTACGATCACATTACCTCTGCCATCGGAGCTGCTCAAATCGGCTGGTTAGGTACAGCTATGCTTTGTTATGTCACTCCGAAAGAGCATCTTGCCCTGCCGGATAAAGAAGACGTACGTGTAGGGGTTATCACTTATAAGATTGCCGCTCATGCTGCCGACCTTGCCAAAGGGCATCCGGGAGCACAGGTACGCGACAATGCCTTGAGCAAAGCCCGTTACGAGTTCCGCTGGAAAGATCAGTTCGACTTGTCTCTCGATCCGGAACGGGCACAGGGATATTTCCGCGCGGGACATCACATTGACGGAGAATACTGCACGATGTGCGGACCAAATTTCTGCGCCATGAGATTATCCCGTGATCTGAAGAAAAATGCCAAGAGTGATAAATAATGAGTTGTGAATATCCCCAAACCAAGTCACAACCTCATTTCTTTTTAATTTTCAACTTTCAATTAATTAAAATGTTCTCAGACGAATTAGAAAAAATATCCTGGGAAGAGACGACAAAAGCCATCTATTCCAAAACAGATGCCGATGTGCGCCGTGCATTAGGCAAAAAAGAGCATCTGGATGTCAACGATTTTATGGCATTGATCTCACCTGCCGCCACTCCCTATCTGGAAGTGATGGCCCGCCTCAGCCAGAAATATACGATGGAGCGGTTCGGCAAAACAATCTCTATGTTTGTGCCGCTCTATATCACCAATTCATGCACCAACTCCTGCGTCTATTGCGGTTTCCATATCAGTAATCCGATGAAAAGAACGATTCTGACGGAGGAGGAAATCGTCAACGAATACAAAGCAATCAAACGGCTGGCTCCTTTTGAGAATCTTTTACTCGTGACGGGTGAAAATCCGGCAGCAGCAGGTGTACCTTACATTGCCCGTGCTCTCGACCTGGCAAAACCTTATTTCAGCAACCTTCAGATTGAAGTGATGCCCCTCAAAGCGGAAGAATACAAAGAACTCACCCATCACGGGCTGAACGGAGTCATCTGCTTTCAGGAAACTTACCATAAGGCGAACTATAAAAAGTATCACCCGCGAGGCATGAAGTCCAAATTCGAATGGCGTGTCAATGGTTTCGACCGTATGGGACAGGCCGGTGTCCATAAGATCGGCATGGGTGTCCTGATCGGTCTGGAGGAATGGCGGACGGATGTGACAATGATGGCTTACCACCTCCGCTACCTACAGAAGCACTACTGGAAGACCAAATACAGCGTCAATTTCCCCCGTATGCGTCCATCCGAAAACGATGGCTTCCAACCCAACGTTATCATGAACGACCGGGAACTTGCACAGCTTACTTTCGCCATGCGAATCTTCGACCACGATGTAGACATCTCCTATTCTACCCGTGAAAGCGCCAAGATACGAAATCACATGGCAACACTGGGCGTGACAACCATGAGTGCCGAAAGCAAAACAGAACCGGGCGGATATTACAGCTACCCGCAAACGCTGGAGCAGTTCCACGTGAGTGACGAACGGAAAGCGGTAGAAGTGGAACGCGACCTGAGGAAATTAGGACGTGAACCGGTCTGGAAGGATTGGGACCAGTCTTTTGACTTTAAAAGATAAAACGATGCGGTACGACAGGCAAATGCTCCTTCCCGAAATCGGAGAAGACGGTCAGCAGAAACTGAAGCAAGCAAAGGTTCTTATTGTAGGCGTGGGAGGGCTAGGCTCTCCCATAGCCCTCTATCTGACCGGAGCAGGAGTAGGCTGCATTGGATTGGTAGACGACGATGTAGTCAGTATCAGTAATCTGCAACGGCAAGTGCTCTATTCGGAGAAAGAATTAGGTAAACCCAAGGCAATATGTGCCGCCGAACGACTTTCCGCACTTAACAGCGAGATAACTATCCGGACTTATCCAACCCGTTTGACAGAGGAAAACGCACAGGAAATTATCAGTCAGTATGATATAGTAGTAGATGGCTGCGACAATTTCTCTACCCGTTATCTTATCAATGACATCTGTGCGGAAATGGGGAAAGTGTATGTCTATGGAGCAATCTGCGGCTTTGAAGGTCAGGTATCCGTTTTCCATTACGGAGAAGAGAAAAAAAGTTATCGGGACTTATATCCGGATGAAGAAGAAATGAGACGAATGCCCCCGCCTCCCAAAGGTGTAATGGGCATTACTCCTGCGGTAACAGGAAGCATCGAAGCAACGGAAGTGCTGAAAATTATCTGTGGTTTTGGCGAAGTATTATCGGGTAAACTATGGACTATTGACTTGCGTACATTGCAATCTAACAAATTTTCACTATAAACGTTGGTTTCTGAAATAGTTAATTAGTAACTTTGCTAAACTTTACAACTTTACAAAGGAAATGAAACTAATTGTAGTTACCACGCCCACGTTCTTCGTTGAAGAAGATAAGATTATTACCGCTCTTTTCGAGGAGGGACTGGATATTCTACATCTCAGAAAACCTGAGACACCGGCCATGTATTCCGAACGATTACTGACGCTGATTCCGGAAAAATATCATCGCCGCATTGTGACACACGAACATTTTTATCTGAAAGAAGAGTTCAATCTGATGGGTATCCACCTGAATGCACGCAACCCGAGCGAGCCGCATGATTATGCCGGACACGTCAGTTGTTCCTGCCATTCCGTAGAAGAGGTGAAGAACAGAAAGCATTTCTATGATTACGTTTTCATGAGTCCCATTTACGATAGTATTTCGAAGGTTAATTACTATTCTACTTATACGGCAGAAGAACTTCGTGAGGCACAGAAAGCTAAGATCATTGACTCAAAAGTAATGGCACTTGGAGGTATTAATGAAGATAATCTACTAGAAATAAAAGATTTCGGATTTGGAGGGGCTGTTGTACTGGGGGATCTCTGGAATAAATTTGATGCCTGTCTGGATCAGAATTATCTGGCTGTGATCGAGCATTTCAAAAAGTTAAAGAAATTGGCGGACTAAGAAATATCGATTCGAATATTATATACAATCATAAATAAAGAAACCGCTGTAAGTAATCTTTTACAGCGGTTTACTTTTTAGTAATTTTCTTATCAGAATTTATATCCTAATACAATAGAAAAGTTTGTATTTTTAGGATTACCTATTTTTTCTACATCTACTAAACCAAATTGACCATCCAATCCTACAATAACCTTACCTAATTCCAAAGCTACTCCAACACCAAGACCGGCATCAAAACGTTTTAAAGCATCATCACCAAATGTATCATACTTACGTTCCGTATCATTCCCCAAATCAATTTTGGTTTTACCAGCAATACCACATGCCAAATAAGGACCAGCATTAACCACAATATTTGTATTATCCGCAACATTAAAACGAGCAGCAGCCATAACTGGTAATTCCAAATACATTGCATTTATGCTATTACCATCCTTTTTTGCTCCTTTAGTCGACAAAAACAATGATGGCTGTAATGACCAAGTATTATCAAAAGCATATTCAAAACCACCTCCAAGTTTAAAGCCAATCTTTGCATTCAAATCAGCATCACCTGTATAATTACTAATGTTCATTCCTACCTTAGCATTCCAACCTGTAATCTGTGAAAAGCCAGCAACTGAAATCAGCGCAAATAAAATAAATAAAGCACTCTTTTTCATAATTCTAAAGTTTTAATTAATACTATAGTTAAATCATCTGTTTAATTAACAATGCAAATATATGATTGATATATATATCAAACAACTTTTTCGTTAACAAACGTGTAAAATATAGAGATTACACACAAAGAAAGGGAATTCCCTATTTCAGAGAATCCCCTTTCCTATTTTTTATTATCTACTACCCGATTAGAAATTGTAGTGGAAACCAATAGACAAATCTTCGCTAGTCAACATCAGACCGAAAGAATCTCCGGAAGTGTTCACATTCTTACGATATCCCAAGAAACCATACTTGGCGATAAAAGAGAAATGATCGTTCAGTTTAACAGCGATACCCGGTCTCAAACCGATCTGACCTGCTTTAGTGGTATCACCATCTTTGATTTTCACGAAACCAATAGCAGCAGTTCCGTCCAGGAACAGACGTACAGCATCATTCTGATAGTAAGACCAACGGATGTACGGAGCAACAGTAACTGAATTTGCAGTCACTTGTTTCACATATTCGTGTGAATAGTTCAGTTCAGCACCCAATGCCCATGTTTCATTAAAATTGTAGCCGATTTCCGGAGCAACTTTAAAAGAAGTAGTGTTGCCTGTGCTGTTACGCCATACGTTCAATGATCCGCCTACGTAAATGTCCTGTGCTTTTACAGCGATAGTTGCTAACATTACAACTACCAATAATAAACCCTTTTTCATCTTCTTTCTTTTTAAGTTATAAAATAAAAACATGTTTTGTTTTCGGGGGCAAAATTAAGCTACTTCTTCATCTTAAACAAATATTTAGTTAGTTTTTTATAATAATCACCAAACAAATCATTATTAATGGCTGATTATCAGGGCTGAACAAATACAATTAAAAATAACATCATCCAACAAAAAAGGCTGTAATCATTCTCTCACGAGACGATTACAGCCCAATTATCAGAAAGTTAACTTTCTAACCAGTTTATCTTTCTATCCTTCAATTGCTGCCTGCGCCGCTGCTAATCTTGCGATAGGTACCCGGAACGGAGAGCAACTAACGTAATTCAAACCTACTCTATGGCAGAACTTCACTGAAGACGGTTCACCACCATGTTCGCCACAGATACCGCATTTCAAATCCGGACGGATAGCACGGCCCTTTTCTGTAGCCATACGTACCAACTGACCTACACCATTCTGATCGAGCACCTGGAACGGGTCTACTTTCAGAATCTTCTTTTCCAGATAAACCGGAAGGAAGGAAGCGATATCGTCACGAGAATATCCGAAGGTCATCTGAGTCAAGTCATTCGTTCCGAATGAGAAGAATTCAGCAGATGAAGCAATACGGTCAGCAGTCAGAGCTGCACGAGGAATTTCAATCATAGTACCTACTTTGAAATCAATGCTGTCGCCCACTTCTTCAAACAACTTGGCAGCCTCTTCACGAATCACCTTCTCTTGTTCCTTGAATTCATATAAAATACCGGTCAACGGAACCATGATTTCAGGATGTGTCTCTACTCCTTCTTTCTTCAGTTCAAGAGCAGCACCCAAGATAGCACGTGTCTGCATCTGAGTTATTTCAGGATATGTATTTCCCAAACGGCAACCGCGGTGACCCAACATCGGATTGTGTTCACACAGCGATTCTACACGTTGCTGGATATATTGCAGGCTTACACCCATCGTATCAGCCATTTCCTGCTGTCCCTTCGTATCATGAGGAACAAACTCATGCAAAGGAGGATCGAGCAGACGAACAGTCACCGGACAACCGACCATTGCTTTAAAGATACCCTTAAAGTCGGCTTGCTGATACGGAAGAATCTTAGCGAGTGCTTTACGACGTCCTTCTGCATTTTCTGCCAGAATCATTTCACGCATCGCCTTGATCTTTTCACCTTCGAAGAACATATGTTCCGTACGGCAAAGACCGATACCTACTGCACCAAAGTTGCGTGCTACTTCTGCATCGTGAGGAGTATCCGCATTGGTACGTACTTGCAGACGGGTATATTTATCCGAGAGTTTCATCAAATCGGCAAAGTCTCCGGAAAGTTCGGCAGCCTGAGTTTCTACCTTACCATTATATACTTCGCCTGTACTACCGTTCAAAGAAATATAATCGCCTTCTTTCAAAACAATGCCGTCAATTTCTACTGTACGAGTCTTATAGTCGATATTCAATGCTCCTGCACCGGATACACAACATTTACCCATACCACGAGCTACCACAGCAGCATGAGAAGTCATACCACCACGAGCTGTCAGGATACCTTCGGCAACTGCCATACCGGCCAAGTCTTCCGGAGAAGTCTCGATACGTACCATTACCACTTTCTTTCCGGCAGCATGCCATTCGGCGGCATCATCAGCGAAGAATACAATCTGACCGGTTGCAGCACCCGGAGAAGCCGGAAGACCGCGAGTCAGCACTTTCGCCTGTTTCAAAGCAGATTTATCGAATACCGGGTGAAGAAGTTCATCCAGTTTGTTAGGTTCTACACGCATCAAAGCAGTCTTTTCATCAATCATGCCCTGACGGAGCAAGTCCATTGCGATTTTCACCATAGCCGCACCGGTACGTTTACCGTTACGAGTCTGCAGGAACCATAACTTACCTTCCTGCACGGTGAATTCCATGTCTTGCATATCTTTATAGTGGTTCTCCAATTTAGTCTGCAATGCATCCAGTTCCTTATAGATTTCCGGCATAGCTTCTTCCATTGAAGGGAATTTTGCAGCACGAATGTCTTCAGTCACACCTGCCAGTACAGCCCAGCGCTGAGAACCAACCTTCGTAATCTGTTGTGGAGTACGGATACCGGCTACCACATCTTCACCTTGTGCGTTGATCAGGTATTCACCGTTGAAAAGGTCTTCACCTGTACCGGCATCACGAGAGAAGCAAACTCCTGTTGCAGAAGTGTCACCCATATTACCGAATACCATAGCCTGTACGTTTACAGCTGTTCCCCATTCATCAGGTATACCTTCCATCTTACGATAAAGGATAGCACGTTCGTTCATCCATGAATCAAATACGGCACAGATAGCTCCCCAAAGTTGTTCGTAAGCACAAGTCGGGAAATCTTTTCCGGTCTGTTCTTTCACAGCGGCCTTGAACTTCTTCACAAGCTCTTGCAGGTCTGCTACTTCCAGTTCGTTATCAAGCTTTACTCCTTTTGATTCTTTTACTTCTTCAATGATTGCTTCGAACGGATCGATATCTTCCTTGTTCGTCGGCTTCATGCCCAGAACAACGTCACCGTACATCTGTACAAAACGACGATAAGAGTCCCATGCAAAACGGGCATTACCAGTCTTGCGGATGATACCTTCCACCACCTCGTCATTCAGACCCAGATTCAGAATAGTATCCATCATACCCGGCATAGACGCACGGGCACCTGAACGTACAGAAACCAACAATGGATTTTCGATATCACCGAATTTAGATTTCATCAATTCTTCTACACGGGCAATGGCCTTTACTACTTCATCTTTCAGCAACTCAACCACTTTATCACGTCCCAACGTATTATACTCCGTGCAAACTTCTGTAGTTATTGTAAATCCGGGAGGAACGGGAATTCCAATTAAATTCATCTCGGCAAGATTGGCACCTTTACCACCTAACAAATTCTTCATGTCGGCCTTTCCTTCTGCCTGACCATTTCCAAAGGTATAAACTCTTTTTTTATCCATAATATTGTGTTTAAAGTTACATTATGATTTTTTTCTGTTCGCAAATCTAAGTATATTTCGCAAACCAGAAAACTTTTTGAGAAAAAACTTTCTATTAAAATGCAATTTCGACATTACAATCTGGAATATTTTCATAGACACGAAAGTTTTCCAAAAAAAATACCTACTTTTGCATCATAATTATTAGATTGGTGTAAAAGTGGCAAGAAAGAGAAAAGAACTTCCCCTGCTGGAGAAGGTAACAATAACGGATGTGGCTGCCGAAGGAAAAGCCATCGCAAAAGTAAACGACCTGGTGATTTTTGTTCCTTATGTAGTGCCAGGTGATGTTGTAGACCTGCAGATCAAGCGCAAAAAGAACAAATACGCCGAAGCCGAAGCTGTGAAATTCCACGAGCTGTCGCCCGTACGTGCCGTTCCTTTCTGCCAACACTACGGCGTATGCGGCGGTTGTAAATGGCAGGTACTCCCCTATTCGGAACAAATCAGGTATAAGCAGAAACAAGTAGAAGACAATCTGAGACGCATCGGAAAGATCGAACTTCCGGAAATTTCACCGATTCTGGGTTCTGCCAAAACAGAGTTCTACCGGAATAAACTGGAGTTCACTTTTTCGAACAAACGCTGGCTCACGAACGATGAAGTTCGGCAGGATGTGAAGTATGATCAGATGAATGCTGTAGGTTTTCATATTCCCGGAGCTTTCGACAAAGTGCTGGCTATTGAAAAATGCTGGTTACAGGACGACATCTCCAATCGTATTCGTAATGCTGTACGCGATTATGCTTACGAGCATGATTACTCCTTCATCAATCTGCGTACTCAGGAAGGTATGTTACGGAATCTGATTATCCGCACTTCATCAACAGGAGAGCTGATGGTCATTGTCATCTGCAAGATTACAGAAGACCATGAAATGGAACTATTCAAGCAACTGCTGCAGTTCATTGCCGATTCATTCCCCGAAATCACTTCTCTCCTATACATTATTAATAATAAGTGCAACGATACGATCAATGATCTGGATGTACATGTATTCAAGGGAAAAGACCATATGTTTGAAGAAATGGAAGGACTGCGTTTCAAAGTCGGTCCGAAATCATTCTATCAGACCAATTCCGAACAGGCATACAATTTATATAAGATAGCCCGCGAATTTGCCGGGCTGACCGGAAAGGAACTGGTATACGACCTATATACCGGAACGGGAACCATTGCCAATTTTGTATCCCGCCAGGCTCGTCAGGTGATTGGTATCGAGTATGTACCGGAAGCTATCGAAGACGCAAAGGTAAATGCCGAGATTAATGAGATTAAGAATGCCTTGTTCTATGCCGGAGATATGAAAGATATGCTGACTCAGGAATTTATCAATCAGCATGGACGTCCGGATGTGATTATCACCGACCCTCCACGTGCAGGTATGCATCAGGATGTGGTTGATGTTATTCTGTTTGCCGAACCGAAGCGGATTGTGTATGTAAGCTGCAACCCGGCTACGCAGGCACGCGACTTACAACTGCTTGACGGCAAATATAAAGTGAAAGCTGTGCAACCTGTAGATATGTTCCCGCATACGCATCATGTGGAAAATGTAGTGTTGCTGGAGCTTCGATAATACGTTAGTTGAATTGTTCGCAAAAGAAAAAAGAAATGGAAAAAAGACCGAGAAGAACTCCTGCAGAAAAAGCACGTGCCCAATATACGAACTATGCAGTCAAAGAGCCCATGGAACTAATGGAGTTTCTGGCTGCCAAAATGCCGGACGCAAGCCGCACGAAACTGAAGTCATTACTGAGCAAACGGGTGGTATTGGTAGATAACGTAATCACCACTCAGTTCAACTTCCCGCTGCAACCCGGAATGAAAGTACAAATCAGCAAGGAAAAAGGAAAGAAGGAATTTCATAACAGACTGCTGAAAATTGTATATGAGGACGCTTATATCATTGTAGTGGAAAAAATGCAAGGACTCTTATCTGTCAATACCGAGCGACAAAAAGAGCGCACCGCTTATACGATTCTGAATGAATATGTACAGCGCTCGGGCAGACAGCACCGTGTGTTTATCGTACATCGTCTGGACAGGGATACATCAGGATTAATGATGTTCGCAAAAGACGAAAAAACACAACGGACATTACGTGACAACTGGCATGAAATAGTGACTGACCGCCGTTATGTAGCTGTTGTTGAGGGAACAATGGAGAAGGATTATGACACTGTGGTTTCCTGGCTGACGGATAAAACTCTTTATGTAAGTTCCAGCGATTACGATGATGGTGGTTCAAAATCCATCACACACTACAAGACAATCAAACGTGCTAACGGTTATTCACTGTTAGAACTTGATCTGGAAACAGGACGTAAGAATCAGATTCGTGTACATATGCAGGATTTAGGACATCCTATTATAGGTGACGGAAGATATGGAGGCGAAGAATCGCTTAACCCGATCGGAAGACTGGCACTCCACGCCTTCAAACTTTGTTTCTATCATCCGGTGACGGGAGATTTAATGGAGTTTGAGACACCTTATCCGGGAGAGTTTAAGAAGTTGTTCCTGAAGAAATAAAATAATAAAAATTCCCCTTATTTGCTGACAACTCTGTACATAGATTAGCCTTCAATAAGGGGAACTTTTATAAAAAATCGATATTTTTTCCAATTCCACAATTCTTTTTTAGATCTTCACTAATTACTCATTTCTAAAGTAACGGTTCCTTGATCTATATTATTTGAATACAAACGCCCTGTAAGATATCGGCCTTCAACATAAACATCTGCTAATATTAATAAAGGATAGCCATTACCATAATCCAAGAATAAATCTCCATCTTCAATCCACCAGCGGACATCTAAAACAGCAGCTACTCTATCCCAATCATAATACCATTGTTCATCTACACCAAAACCATTACTCTTAAAGGTTATTCCACTTTCCACCGGACTATTATCTACCCAAAATCCTAAATCACCAACCCATGTACGCCCTACTATGTGATCAAATATAGTTTCATCATCTTCGCACGAAGTAAAGCCGACCAATAAAGTCAGCAACATGAGAACACCTACGTATTTTTTCAAATTCTTCATAATTTTCTAGTTTATTGCGTTTATTATTGCAAAATTAGCGTTTTTATTTTACTATATGCCTTAAGATGCAAGTTTTTTGTACCTTTGTCCCACTAATAGTAAAATTTACACATGAAACTTCTTTGGCTTGATTTAAATAGCTCCTATGCGCACTCATCGCTGGCATTGCCTGCATTACATGCTCAAATAGCAGATGACACTACCATTGAGTGGTGTACAGTATCGGCAACCATCAACGAAAATACCGGAATGGTAGTCAACCAAATCTATCACCATCAACCGGATATTATTGCTGCTACCAACTGGCTATTTAATCACGAGCAACTGTTGCATATCGTTTCACGTGCTAAAGCTTTGCTACCTCATTGCTGCATCGTACTCGGCGGTCCGGAGTTTTTAGGAAATAACGAAGCCTTCTTAAGAAAGAACAAATTTGTCAACGGAGTGTTTCGGGGAGAAGGAGAAGAAGTATTCCCAATTTGGTTAAAAGTATGGAATCACCCTGTAAATGAGTGGAATCAGATATCCGGATTATGTTATCTGGACGAATCAGACCAATATCAAGACAACGGTATTGCCCGTGTCATGAACTTCTCTCAGCTCGTCTCACCGGAGAAAAGTCGTTTTTTTAATTGGAGCAAGCCTTTCGTACAACTGGAAACTACCCGAGGATGCTTCAACACATGCGCTTTCTGCGTCAGCGGAGGTGAGAAACCGGTTCGCACCATTTCATTGGAGGCAATCCGCGAACGACTGAATGTTATCCATCAGCATGGCATCAAAAATGTGCGTGTACTCGACCGCACTTTCAACTATAATAATAAGCGAGCCAAAGAACTTCTTCACCTCTTCCGTGAATATGCCCCGGACATCTGTTTCCATTTGGAAATTCACCCGGCACTTCTCTCCGAAGAATTGAAAGAAGAACTCGCTATTTTACCTAATGGTTTGCTACACCTCGAAGCAGGTATTCAAAGCCTTCGTGAACCCGTATTAGAGAAAAGCCGACGTATCGGAAAATTATCTGATGCCCTTCAAGGTCTGAAATATCTTTGTTCCCTTAAGAACATGGAGACACATGCTGACTTAATAGCCGGTCTTCCTCTCTATCACCTATCCGAAATATTTGAAGACGTTCGTACACTTGCCGAATATGGTGCAGGGGAAATACAACTGGAATCATTAAAATTACTTCCCGGCACGGAAATGCGAAGAAGGGCGGAAGAGTTAGGCATCCAATACTCTCCTCTCCCTCCCTACGAAGTTTTGCAGACTAAAGAAATTTCCGTAGAAGAATTGCAAACCGCCCACTATCTGTCCCGTCTTTTAGACGGATTCTATAATACACCTACATGGCGAAGTCTGACTCGTACCCTCATTTTGGATAATCCGCATTTCCTGCATGAGTTACTTGACCATCTAATACAGACAGATGTCATCGACACTCCTTTGAGTCTAGAAAAAAGGGGACTTATCCTCTATAATTTCTGCAAGAATCATTATCCCGATTACGTGACACAAGTCAGTATTGCATGGATAGAAGCCGGTATGTCGTTAAAAAAAATCCCCGCTGAAAAAGTAAAGACAAAACGCCAAGTTCCTCCCGATAATTGGGAAATTATATATGGTTCATATCGTGAGAACCTCCGGTTATGTTTTCTTCCTATTGACGAAGCAGGACATGGCTATTGGTTCGGATTTGAATCGGAGATTCAGAAGATAGAACCGGTATTTAAAGCAAAAAGATTATCTTAAATACAAAACATTAAAGAATGATAATAAGAACTATGAGTCCTGCAATGCTCAGAAAAAAAGTGGTTGTAATTATAACATCTATATTTTTCCACCTCATTTTTTCTCTCAATATCATTCAAGATTTATGAAAGATGAACCAATCAAGAAACTAGAACTTATCACTCAATACATAAAAAAACAGCTATATAGGTTTTGTTTCCATAGGTGCGACTGGACACGATAAATGTGCTTAATACACCTATACAAAAAAAGAAAAGTATTCTCATATTATGTAAAATAGCTATTATTTATTCATTACATAAAGCAGCATTTTCACTTTTTCACCGTCCATAGAATAAACTATACTAGCACACTATATGGACGCTTATAAATATCAGTTAGGTACTCTTTGTCTATTATTACTCCCCTTATCCGTAGCAGGACAAGAGTGGAGCAAACAAGATTCATTGAGGCTACAGCAAACATTAAATTCTGAGCAAGAAATCAGAATCAATAAGGTATTCGTAAAGAAGACAGAACAAAACATGTTATATCATACAAAACCCTTTGTTGACTTTGATCCAACATTACCGATTCTTAAATCAACAATCATATCTCCGAAATTACCTTTTCATACTCATAACATCTTTCGACAGACCAATTCTACTTTCTTACCCACTTATTCACGGCTCAAAATAAACAAAAATATCACTCTGCATAGTAAAAGTAACTTTAGTGAAAGTTCAAACCACTTTCATATCCAAACTCAAATGGATTATAAGCTCTCTAAAAAATGGTTTCTTAGCATATATGGTAAACAAAATCTGGACACCCGAAGATATCGTGGACTTTCCTCTGAAGCAATACCAACCACACTAGGCAGCGACATTGTTTTAAAAGTAGGTAAAGGCTGGAAATTGAAAACCGGCGTACAATATCAATACAACACCATACAAAAAAGATGGGAATGGGTGCCTCAGATCTGTATTTCTTATGAATGGTAAAAAAGGAATCACATGATAAACGATTTCATTTTCCATTTATTCTCGTACCTTTGTAGTACGATTAAAAAACATCCTATAATAATGAAGAACTTTATCAAGGGATTCCGGTTTACTCCCTCCAATTACCCGGCTGAAGTAGAAGCGAAAATACAGAAATACAGAAAACAAGGTTACAAACTCCCACCGCGCAAAGTACTGCGTACTCCCGAACAACTGGAAGGAATCCGTGAGAGTGCCAAAATCAATACTGCCCTGTTGGATTATATTTCGGAGAATATCCGTGAAGGAATGTCGACTGAAGAAATCGATGTCATGGTATATGACTTCACCACAAAGCACGGTGCCATCCCTGCTCCTCTCAACTACGAAGGATTTCCTAAAAGCGTCTGCACCAGTATCAATGATGTGGTATGCCACGGTATTCCCAGCAAAACAGAAATACTGCAAAGCGGAGATATCATCAATGTAGATGTTTCTACCATTTACAAAGGATATTTCTCCGACGCATCCCGTATGTTTATGATCGGTGACGTAAGTCCCGAAATGCGCAAACTGGTTCAAGTGACTAAAGAGTGTATGGAAATAGGTATAGCCGCCGCACAGCCTTGGAAACAATTAGGAGATGTAGGCGCCGCTATTCAGGAACACGCAGAAAAGAACGGATTCAACGTGGTACGCGATCTTTGCGGGCATGGTGTAGGAATGCAGTTTCATGAAGCACCGGATGTGGAACATTTCGGACGCCGGGGAACAGGAATGATGATCGTTCCGGGCATGACCTTCACCATTGAACCGATGATAAATATGGGTACTTATGAAGTATTTGTTGACGAAGCTGACGGATGGACGGTATGCACGGATGACGGACTGCCTTCTGCCCAATGGGAGAATATGATTCTGATTACTGAAACCGGAAACGAAATTCTGACTTATTGATGGAACTGATTCTACTTATTGTTATTGCCGCATTAGCAGTAATCTCGATTGTACTATCACTGGCAAAAGGAAATAATCATGCGCAAGCGGAACAATTACAGGCAGCCTTGCGCCAGCAAATGCAAGAGAACCGCGAAGAACTAAACCGCAGTATCCGGGAACTTCGCATGGAAATGACCCAAACGCTGAATCAGAATATGCAACAATTGCAAGACGTACTGCATAAGAACATGATGACAAACGGGGAACTGCAACGCCAAAAGTTCGACACAATGGCACGCCAGCAAGAGGTCTTGATAAAATCGACTGAAAAGCGGCTGGATGATATGCGACTGATGGTGGAAGAAAAATTGCAGAAGACATTGAATGAACGCATTGGACAGTCCTTTGAAATCGTCCGCTCACAACTGGAAAATGTACAGAAGGGACTGGGAGAAATGAAATCTCTCGCACAAGACGTCGGTGGACTGAAAAAAGTATTGAGTAACGTAAAAATGCGCGGTACATTCGGTGAAGTTCAGTTAGGAGCATTGCTGGAACAGATGATGAGTCCGGAACAATATGACGCCAATGTGAAAACCAAGAAAAGCGGAACTGAATTTGTGGAATTTGCCATTAAGTTACCGGGTAAGGATGATGCGAACAGCACTGTATACCTGCCTATCGATGCAAAATTCCCGAAAGATGTATATGAGCAATACTACGACGCTTTCGAGGCAGGAGATACTGCATTGATGGAATCATCCGGCAAGCAGCTGGAAACAACCATCAAGAAAATGGCGAAAGATATTCACGATAAATATGTAGACCCGCCTTTCACCACAGACTTTGCCATCATGTTCCTGCCTTTTGAAAGCATCTATGCAGAGGTGATCCGAAGAACAAGCTTGGTAGAGACGCTACAAAAAGAATATAAAATTGTAGTGACGGGACCAACTACCCTTGGTGCTATATTGAACAGTCTTCAGATGGGGTTCCGCACGCTGGCTATTCAAAAGCGTACCGGAGAAGTGTGGACAGTTTTGGGAGCAGTTAAAACTGAATTCAGCAAATTCGGAGGCCTACTCGAAAAGGTACAGAAGAACCTGCAAAGTGCCGGTGACCAACTGGAAGAAGTGATGGGAAAAAGAACCCGCGCTATTGAACGGAAACTACGCCAAGTAGAACAATTGCCCCATGAGGAAAGTCAGAGAATTCTGCCGATAGCGGATGACGGGGATGATGAATAAAACAAAAATTATAGACCTTTTAAGATGGTGTCGCTATCCGGTTGGGATAGTGTCACTATGCTGATTGGATAGTGTCACTATGCTGGCTATATAGTGACACTATTTATAAACTAATTAGTTATCAGTTGAATAATTAATCTTCAATGCACTACATTCCCTCAGCACCTGCTTGGTATCCGTCACGTATCCCATCTTACACCCTTTCTCTATCTTGAGGCCAATAACCAAACTTTCCGGATCAGCAGCTTGCTTTGCACGTGCAGCAGTGACTTTCTGTTTCAATTCCGTTAAAGTATAATCTTTCATTACTTCCTTCCCTTCCGAAGTGTGAATTGTTACCACAATCCCACTGATTTTCTCCTCCATTGACAGCTCTTTCAATCCATAATTTCTCGTAGCACCTTCCGACAGTAGAACGGGAAACAATCGGTCCAACGCTTCTTCACTTTTATCTGTCAATGTAATAGACAAATCAGCACGAATTTGCTCAAATGCTCCTTTTACTTCTTTGAGTATAGTAGTGAGTGCAGCAATTTCACTTCCGCGATCAACCTGAAAAGAAATAACTTGGTATTCTTTCCTCTTACTTTCTTCCCAGGACTTCGTCAAATTCTTCACAATAGTAGACTTCAACTCATCCACTGAACATACATCATTATCGAACATCACCCTATTTTGTTTATTAACAAAAAGGGAGTGAACCTGTCTTGCTTTAATCTTAGAGGGTGGATACGCTCCATTAACCAGCTTGCTGTATCTCTCTCCCCCTTCTTTGAAAAAAAACATCAAAGATGAATAATCATCCGCTTCTTTCTGCTGAAGTTCAGACTGAATCTGTCGCGGAACTTCTTTCACTTCCGGCTGTGCAAACACATAAAGCGCTCCAGCCATCACAGGCACGGCAAGCAACAGCTTTAATCGTGCCCAACGATTGGTTCTTTCTTTTAACATCATAGTGATACGTTTTTTAAGTTTAGAGTGATTAAAGCCATTAGCCATAGAGTAGAGCCTTGTACCAACAGCTTTTTTCACCAGTAATAATTGATATTTAGTTGCATCGATGCCTGTATTAATTACACCATTATCGGCTTCAAATTCATGTACTTCCTGCAACTCCCGTTTTAGTAGCCAAACGACAGGATTAAACCAATAAACAAGCAGGAATATCTGCATAAACAATAAGTCCAAAGTATGATGATTTCGTAAATGCATCATTTCGTGGAGGAGTATTTCTTCGGACTGTTGAGAGTAGTCAGCTGCTGAAATAACAATATATTTACCCCAGCTAAATGAAGCAGTTGGCTGCTGAGGAATCACTAATACATAGTTTCCAAACTGTTTTTTCTCTGACGTACGAATCAACTGAATCAAACGACAAGTGGACAAAGACAACCAGATCAGTGTCACCAAAGCCCCCACTCCATATATAAAAGCTAAAGTCACAGGAATCCAATTCAAAGAGTTTATTTCCGGATTCTTTTCAGATATAAGAATAGGATCTTCCATCTGTTCCGGATTTAGAATGACAGATTCCGTACTTTGCAATATCTCGTGAATGGCATACAACGGAGTATGCAAAAAAGTCTCCTCGGTAGTTGTCAGCTCTATAAGTGGAAGCAAAGTACATCCTAACAACCCAACCAACAAAGTGATGCGGTTGAAATGGAAAAAAGTACTCCGGCTCATCAGCAGCTTAAAGAAAATATAAAAGACCACTAAGCAACATCCGGATTTCAGCAGATAGAATAAAAAAGCTCCCATTGTGTTTTCAGATTAAAAGTTGTTTGTCCATAGAATAAAAATCGTATCTGTCCGATAGACCAGAGAGAGATTACTTCTTCTTTTTACTTTGCTCTATATACTCTATAAGCGATTTTAGTTCATCAACAGACATCCCTTCTTCTTCAATAAAAGAAGACACTACATTGATATAGGAATTATTATAATACTGGGAAACCACTTCTTTGAGTGCCGAACTCTTATACTCCTTTTCCGAAACAAGAGCATAATATTGATAAGTATTTCCGTAGGCTTTATACCCCACAAAACCTTTCTCCTCCAGCCCTCGAACAAGGGTAGAAACTGTGTTATAATGCGGTTTTGGTTCATCATAGAATGATAGAAGTTCACGAACAAACATAGGTCCATGTTCCCAAAATATACGCATAATTTCTTCCTCTTTGACGGTCAATCGTTTCATCTGTTTCATAGTCTACATATTTATTGTTCTTCCAATGGCACAAATATAATACTATTTTTCAAACAAACAACTAACACTATTAGTTAATCTACTAAATAAAGCAGTTGTTTAACTAATATTATTAGTAGATATCATTTTCACCTTATATTATATATACAATAAAAAAGGCATATCGCCTGATGAATATCCGATATGCCTGAACGACTGATCTCTAGTTATTATTTCCGCTTTCGGACAGGTAATACTATCCTGAGTACAATGTATCCTAATAATCCGGAAAGAATAGTCCCCGATAGCACTCCGAACTTAGCCTGATTCAACAGAACAGGGTAGTTTGCACCAAAAGAAAGATTGGCAATGAAAAGCGACACCGTAAAACCGATCCCTCCCAACAGAGCTATACCGGAAAGATTCTTCCAAGTCATGCCCGGCGGCATTGGAGTAAGTTTTATCTTTATAGCCAACCAGGTAAAGAAATAAATTCCCGCAAATTTACCAAACAGCAACCCTGCTGCCACTGCCATCCCTACACTTCCCACCAACTCACCGCCGCCACTAAAGACAACGCCTGCATTGACAAAGGCAAACAACGGAAGAATCAGATAATTGACAGCTCCATGCAAATTATCCTCCAAAGACTGCAGAGGACTGATAACACGGTCGGAAGCAGATTCGACCTCTTTCAGTTTGGCAATCTGCTCATTAGTCAATACGATACTTCCCGATTCCACCACCGGGAAACCTGCAATTGTATGACGAATATGCTCGATATATTTTCCAACATCTAGACGGGGTTTCGCCGGAATAACAAACGCCAGAATAACTCCCGAAATGGTACTATGAATACCGGATTGCAAAAATAAATACCATATAACGACACCGATCACTAAAAAGAAAATCTTATTGGTAGTCCCACGCTTCCCTATAAAATAAAGTAAAACGTAAAGCAATGCGGCTATCAAAATATACCCATACGACACATGCGAACTATAAAAAAGAGCAATTACAAGGATACCTCCGATATCATCAACTACCGCAAAAGCCGTCAGAAATATCTTCAGGCTCAACGGCACACGGCTTCCCAACAGACTTAATACCCCTAACGAAAAAGCAATATCCGTTGCCATTGGAATGGCCAATCCCTGACTTCCCGCACTGCCCGGAGGACAGATTGACATGTAAACAATCACCGGAAACAGCATACCGCCACAGGCAGCAATAAAGGGAAGCGCCGCCTTGCGGAAGGAAGAAAGCTCACCAACCAACAACTCCCGTTTGATTTCCAATCCTACCAGCAAGAAAAAGATGGTCATCAACCCGTCATTGATGAACTCGATCATCCGCAGATTCTCTCCGCCATGCGAAAGCAGATTAAAATTACCGATCTGCAAATGAAGTTCATGCAAAAGGAACTCCTGATAAACCGGAGCAACCGGAGAATTGGCTATGATAGCAGCCGCTATTGCCGCTACAAACAAAAGGATACTCGCCGCAATATTCATTGACGAGAAATTTCGCATTGTACGCAAAATTGTCATAATGAAAGGTGTTTATAGTATTTGATCCGCAATATATGGATTTTTTTAATCATTATAGCTCCTTAAAGCCAAGTTTTTCACCCAAAGGACAAATATTCCTGTCAGAATAAGATTCAACACCAATGTAAGTACGGAAATGACCAGTGCCGGACCGCCGAGATTATAACCCAATGCAATAAATATAATTCCGGCACCTACCTCACCGCGGGTAAACATACCAATGGAAAGGGCCAGTCGCTCACTCAACTTCCGGTCACGATAGAAGAACATCGGACAAAGTTTGCCTATATTCGATAAGAAAGAGACTATGACAACATGGAACAAAATCATTCCCCAGGACATCATCTCCTGCGAACCTGTCACCGAATGCGTTCCTGTATGAGTTTCCGCAAAGTTAACTCCGATAAAATGAGGCATACTCATACCTACCAGGAACATAAACAGGAAGGAGATTCCAGTAGAGACTTTTCGTTCTACAGGAGTATCGTGCTCTTTATGCTTCATGATCATACCCAATACAAATGCCGGCAACAGAACTTCGATATGGATACTTCCTTCTTCTCCATACAGCTCTTTACTGCCGAGATAAAGTATCTGCGTAGCCAGAAATATGATAACGGAATAGAAGAGAATAGCTTTCCAATCCTGCCGCCAGTTATACTTATTCAGTTGTTTCCATCCAATGGACAACAGCATAAATACAATAACCACCACAATAATCAGCTGCCAACGCAAACCAATCATCATGATCTGAAGAGGGATCATCAAAAGAATGGTATCCAGATCATCAAAAATAGCCAGGACCTGAATCTTCTTATATATCCAGCTGGACTTTAACCCGATAGCCGCCAGCATCGTAAACAAGATGCCGGCCGACGTAGGTGCGGCAAAACGACTTAGTAACAGATTCTCTTTCCAAGCCTCCCAACTATTCCAGTAATCAGGCGGAAGAAGCACGAATACATAATAGATAGCAATCATGAACCAAGGCAGGGCAGCTGTAGCCATCGCTATAAGATAATCCTCGGCATAACTTTTCCAGCGGACTTTGTCGAGCACAAACTCCCGACCCACATTAATCATTATAAAACTAAGACATACATAAAGTAGTATATTCGACAGGACCTTAACAGTTCCATATCCTTCTCCCGCTATCATCGGGAGGAATTGTGAAATGACGAGCCCCAACATCAGGAAGCCCGAAAAAGACAGAACTTTTCTCATATTTATAGTTGTTTGTTTCAAAAAAGGTGATTGCCAAGGAAAGCTCTGCAGACAGAAGACAATCACCTGGTGTATTAAAAAACTAACCGCAAGCCGATTTGTTCAGAATAACTCTCTGAAAAATCGCTTGCGGTTCATTTTTTAATCCAGCTTCAGTACGGCGAGGAAGGCTTTCTGCGGCACTTCCACATTACCGATTTGTTTCATTCGTTTTTTACCCTTTTTCTGCTTTTCAAGCAGTTTACGTTTACGGCTTACGTCACCACCATAACACTTCGCAGTTACATCCTTGCGAACTGCCTTAATAGTTTCACGAGCTATAATCTTAGCCCCGATAGCTGCCTGAATAGCGATTTCAAACTGCTGGCGAGGGATTAATTCTTTCAGTTTCTCACACATCCGGCGTCCCATATCATACGCGTTATCGAAGTGAATCAGCGTAGAAAGCGCATCGACCGGTTCACCATTCAACATGATGTCCAGTTTCACCAACTTGGAAGGACGGAAACCATTGGGATGATAGTCGAACGACGCATATCCTTTCGAAATACTCTTCAATCGGTCATAGAAGTCGATCACGATTTCACCCAAAGGCATGTTATAATATATTTCCACACGATTACCGGAAATATACTCTTGTTTCAAGAGTTCTCCACGTTTCCCCAGACAGAGGGTCATAATCGGGCCGATATAATCGGTAGTCGTAATAATAGACGCTTTGATATAAGGTTCTTCAATATGGTCGATCAACGTCGGATCAGGCATACCACCGGGGTTATGCACTTCTTTCATATTGCCTTGTTTATCATATATATTATAAGATACGTTAGGCACGGTAGTAATCACATTCATGTCGAATTCACGATCCAGACGTTCCTGTACAATCTCCATGTGAAGCAATCCGAGGAAACCGCAACGGAAACCGAAGCCCAGTGCCAATGAAGATTCCGGCTGGAAAGTCAGCGAAGCGTCATTCAACTGCAATTTTTCCAAAGAAGCACGCAGATCCTCAAAATCTTCCGCCTCAATCGGATAGACTCCGGCAAAAACCATTGGCTTCACTTCTTCAAAACCCGCAATCGCTTTATCACACGGACGGGCAACATGAGTAATGGTATCTCCCACTTTCACCTCTTTCGAGGTCTTGATACCCGATATAATGTAACCTACATCGCCCGTACGAAGTTCGTTACGTGGAACCAGTTCCATTTTCAGTACACCTACTTCATCGGCATCATACTCTTTTCCGGTATTAAAGAACTTCACTTTATCTCCCTTGCGGATTACTCCATTTTCGATCTTAAAGTAAGCGATAATACCACGGAAGGAGTTGAATACAGAGTCAAAAATCAATGCCTGCAACGGAGCTTCCTCATCACCTTCGGGATGCGGAATGCGTTCGATAACGGCTGCGAGGATTTCCTCCACGCCCATTCCGGTCTTACCGGATGCACGGATAATCTCATCACGCTTGCAGCCCAACAGTTCTACGATTTCGTCCTCTACCTCTTCGGGCATGGCACTTGCCATATCACATTTATTGATAATGGGGATAATTTCGAGATCATGTTCGATAGCCATATACAGATTGGAGATGGTCTGTGCCTGCACTCCCTGCGATGCGTCTACGATAAGCAGCGCACCTTCGCAAGCGGCAATGGAACGGGATACCTCATACGAAAAATCCACGTGCCCCGGAGTGTCAATCAGGTTAAGGATATACTTTTCACCTTTGTAGTTGTACTCCATCTGGATAGCGTGGCTCTTGATGGTGATACCTCTCTCCTTCTCCAAATCCATATCATCAAGCATCTGCCCGTTAGTCACCTGAATAGTGTTGGTAAACTCCAGCAAGCGGTCTGCCAGGGTTGATTTACCGTGGTCAATGTGGGCAATGATGCAGAAATTTCGTATATTCTTCATTCTGAATTCTTATTATTTTGTCTTTTTGGTGTGCAAAGATACGTAAATGGCGGAATATAAAAAAATGCGTTGATAACATTATAATCATGTACCAACGCATTTTTTTATTGCTTAAGTGAGTTACTCGCTTAGATCAATTTGATGAAGAGTTCACCTTCTACTTCTTCAGCAGAAACTTTATCTTCTCTCAATAACCAGCCAAGGCCGAGGAACAAATCTTTGTCAACCAATTTAGTTGCTTTTTTCAGTTGCTTGGCAGTCATTCCTTCTGTTTCATTCAGTGCATTCCAGATATTACCTGCGATTACACCTGCTTTTTCTTTCAACATTTGCTTTTGAAATTATAGTTAGACATGCTTTAAAAATCATCCGGCCCGAAAGCTTTCAGATTTTATTTCGGGGACAAAGATAGTTATTTTTATGTTATATAACACTTTATTGAATCTTTTTTTGCTGATTTTGTAATAAAAAAGCATTTTATCCCCTTATTTAGGGTGTTTTTCGAGGTATTCTACCCAGATTCTTGCCGCCTCTTCCACCATTTTAGCACACGGACGTTTGCTATAATATTGAGTATTACGTTCTTCGGGAACAGTCGAAATCGGCTCTTTTTTCTTTAATCCCAACAATTCTCCGCAAATCAACGACCCGTTGCGTTTTTTAAATTCGGCAGCCAATTCCTGCACTACCGCATAGTTTGCAGCTTTTCCTTCACGATCTGTCGCTTCGGTAGCTCCGGTTTCCAGTCCGGCTATCAGGAACAGTCCGCAAGCAGCCCCGCATGTCTCACGCATCCGCCCGATTCCTCCGCCAAAAGAGGCTGACATACGCACTGCCTGCTCCTGTGTGAAACCATACATATCGGCAAATGCAGCTACTACAGACTGCGAGCAGTTATATCCGCTCTTAAAAAGTTCTACAGCTTTTTGTATTCTATCTTCCATGCTATTTTCTGTTTTTATTCTATTTCCAAAGCCATTGGACAATGATCTGAATGTACGGCATCGTTCAGTATGCTGGCACTTTTCAGCATCGGACGTACCGGCTCACTGGTCATGCAATAGTCAATCCGCCAGCCTTTATTCTTGGCACGCGAATTAAAACGATAGCTCCACCACGTATACTCCTGTTTCTCCGGATAGAGCAGACGGAAAGAATCAATAAATCCTGCAGAAAGGAAACGAGTCATCCATTCCCGTTCTTCGGGCAGGAAGCCGCTGTTCGTGGCATTCCGGACAGGATCATGAATATCAATCGGCTCATGACAGATATTATAGTCACCGCAAAGGATAAGGTTCGGACGAGTCTTGCGCAGCTCTGTCACATATTTCTGAAAGTCTTCCAGCCACACCATTTTAAATGCCTGCCGTTCGTCTCCGCTCGTTCCCGAAGGATGATAAACACTGACTACGGACAAGTCGCCAAAATCCGCACGGATAAAACGCCCTTCATTGTCATAAGCTTCTATCCCCATACCATATTCCACATGATCGGGTTCCTGCTTAGTAAGGATCGCCACACCGCTGTATCCCTTCTTTTGTGCAGAATAGAGATAAGCCTTGTAACCCAAAGCTTCAAATACTTCTGCCGGATATTGGTCCGGCTGTAGTTTTGTCTCTTGCAGACAAAGAATATCCGGATTCTCCTGCACCAGCCATTCCGGCAAACCTTTAGAAGCGGCAGCACGAAGCCCGTTCACATTATAAGTAATAATCTTCATCATTTTATAGTTTATAGATTTATGTTCGTTTTATGAAAACAGCAGCATTATATTCAATACCGAAACAATGACTGCAATAGCATATAATACAAAAGTACTCCAACGGCTATTGACATAATTCCCCATTACCTTTCGGGATGAAGTCAGCCCTACTTGCAGGAATACCGTGAAAGGCAACTGAATACTCAATATCATCTGCGAAATCAGTAATCCCTTGAATGGATCGCCAATAAAGAAAATCAGCAACAGCGCAATTCCCAACGAAAGGATTACTCCTACCTGCGAGTGACTGTCTTTAATATGATATGACTCTCCAAAGATACCTGCAAAGATAGAACCTGCCGCCATTCCGCTTGTTATAGTGGACGAAATACCTGCCATCAACAGAGCCAATGCGAATACGATTGCCGCATTACTTCCCAACAAAGGTTCAAGCAGTGATTTGGCTTGTTGCAATTCTTCCACCTGAATGCCGCTTTTAAAGAAAGTAGCAGCAGCCAGCAGAATCATAGCACTGTTAATTGCCCAGCCAACGATCATCGAGAAAAGCGTATCGAACAACTCGTATTTCAATACTTTCTTGATAGACGCATCGTCTTTCTTATTATACTCGTGACTCTGTATTACTTCCGAATGCAGAAACAGATTATGAGGCATCACAACCGCTCCCAGCACACTCATAATAATCAGCATACTACCCTTCGGGAAAGCAGGCGTCACCCAACCCATCGTCGCAGCCGGCCAGTCTATTTCTACCAGAAACAATTCATAAATAAATGAAAGACCGATCACCGAGACAAAAGCAATAATGGAACGTTCTATCTTTTTATAGGAGTTGGTAAAGAGCATGATGGAGACAAAAAGTGTGGTCAGCACCGCCCCCCACATAATAGGCATATCAAACAGCATCTCCAATGCGATGGCTCCTCCCAGAATCTCAGCCAATGAAGTAGAAATAGACGCCAATACCGCCGTACCCAAAATAGGACGGGATACCCATTTAGGAGTATATTTCGTAGCGGCTTCCGAAAGGCAAAGCCCCGTAACAATCCCCAAGTGAGCAACATTATGCTGGAGGACAATCAACATGATAGTGGATAAGGTGACCACCCAAAGAAGTGAATAGCCGAACTCGGAACCTGCGGCAAAATTTGATGCCCAGTTGCCCGGATCAATAAATCCGACAGTTACCAAAAGTCCGGGACCAATATATTTAAAAACATCCAGTCCGCCCAGATAACGTTTATGATCTTTCCGTTTCAAGTCTTGAAAAATATTCTTCATCATTGCATAATAGTTTATTCAGCACAAATATACTTATAAATAACGACCGAAGGTCGATTTTGGTTCAAAATACCGACAAATAGGGAAAGGTACGGCACAATAAAAAACCTCCGGCAAAATGAATTGCCGGAGGCCAGTGTATATTTTATAAAGGGAGACTTCCGTTAATATCCCATTTCATGCAGTGCATGGCACAACTGATCGGGACAGGACGTCGGTCTGCCACTGCAACGTACTCCTTCAAGTTTCTTGATAACCTCTTCTACCTTCATTCCCTTTACCAGACGTGAAAGTCCCTGAAGATTTCCGTTACATCCTCCCCAAAAGGCAACTTCCTTCACAACTCCATCTTCTACATTCAGTTCGATGTTTGTGCTGCAAGTACCCTGGGTTCTATAAACATATTCCATAATCCACTTACTCCTCGTTTCCGCCTTCTTCCGGCTTCATGTTTGTATAAACAGTCTGCACGTCATCAAATTCTTCAAGACGTTCTATCATCTTATCTAAAGTTTCGCGTTGTTCCGGGGTTACCTCTTTCAGATCGTTCGGGATATAAGTAAAATCACCGCCGACATCCTCGAAGCCACACTCTTCAAGATGTTTCTGAATAGCGGCATAGCTCTTAGGATCACCGTAGATAGTGATTGTTCCTTCTTCGTCATCCTGTTCGTACTCATCTTCTACGTCGTAATCAATCAGATCAAGGATCAGTTCTTCCATATCCATGCCGTCCTTTATCTTGAAAGTGAACATACATTTATGGTCGAAAAGGAAAGCCAATGATCCCATTGTTCCGAGGTTACCACCAAATTTATTGAATACAGAGCGTACATCGGCTACCGTACGAGTCGTATTATCAGTCAGCGTATCTACAAAGACAGCAATTCCGTGAGGACCGTATCCTTCGTAAGTCATGCTCTTGTAGTCGCTCTGGTCCTTACCCATTGCATTCTTAATCGCACGTTCGATATTGTCCTTCGGCATATTCTCACGCTTACAAGTAGCGATGACCGAACGCAGTGTCGGGTTATTTTCCGGTTCCGGACCACCCGCCTTCACGGCAATAGCGATCTGTTTACCCAGTCTTGTAAATGTTTTAGCCATGTGGCCCCATCTTTTCAGCTTTGCGGCTTTTCTATATTCAAATGCTCTTCCCATTGGTTTGTATTAATTTTGAATTGTGAATTTTAAATTTATCTCAATTTTGCATTCAGCTTATCTTCCAGATTCTTCACCAGTTTAGACATGATCTTATCGATCATCTTATCGTTCAGCGTCTGAGTTTCATCCTGAAGCAGGAAGCTGACCGCATACGATTTCTTACCTGCTTCGATGTTCTTACCTTCGTATACATCGAAGAGTTCCACTTCTTTCAGCAGTTTCTTTTCTGTATCGTAAGCGATTTTTTCGATTTCGGCAAACTGTACGTTCTTGTCGAGCAACAATGCCAAGTCACGCTTCACAGCAGGGAATTTGGAAATTTCCTTGTAGCTGATCTTCACTGAACGGATAGCCTTCATCAGTTCTTTCCAGTTCAAGTCGGCATAATACACCTCATTATCTATATCGAATGCTTTCAGCAGTTTCTTCGTCACAACACCGAAAGAGGCAAGACGCTTCCCCCCCTTGGTATGAACAGAAAGTGCGGTAGCGAAAATATCGTCAGTCAGATTGCCAACTACCAGGTTGTGCAAATCCAGTCCCAGGCGCTTCAATATATTCTCTACATAAGCCTTCAATTCGTATACCGAACTGTTTTCATCCGGGTGTGCCCATGAGTTGGCTACTTTCTTTCCAGTCACCCACAAACCCAAGTGATAGTCTTCCGAATAGGTAGCCAGTACTTTTTCCGGATTCTTCTTGTCCGCATCGAAGTAATAGCAGTTACCGAATTCGAAGAATTTCAAATCGGCATTCTTGCGGTTTGCATTGTGAGCGATACTTTCCAGTCCACCGAACAGCAATGTCTGACGCATACAGTTCAGATCGGCACTCAGTGGATTCAGCAGCATCACCAGATGGTTGGATGAATAGTTCTCCAGACCGTCGTAGTAAGCGGCACGAGTCAGAGAATTATTCAGTATTTCATTGAAGCCACAGCCAACCAGCTGTTCTGCAACCAGATTCTGTAATTTGTTTGATTTATCATGCTCACCCTTGGTTGTCAGACTGGAGTTCAGCGTAGTCGGGATTTCTACATTATTATATCCATAGATACGTAGAATATCTTCGATCACATCGCAATCACGCTGTACGTCTACACGATAAGGAGGAACGGCCAATGTCAGTCCGTCAACTGTCTCATTCATGATTTTCATTTCCAGGCTGGTAACAATGCTCTTGATCGTTTCCACGGGAATCACTTTACCAATCAGCGAATTTACTTTCTCATAAGAAAGTTCTACCATAAAGTCTTGTGGAACTGCAACGCAAACATCCTTAATTTCGGATGAGATAGTGCCACCGGCCAGTTCTTTCACCATCAGAGCAGCCAGTTTCAGACAATAGATTACTCCGTTCGGATCGATGCCACGTTCGAAACGGAAAGAAGCATCCGTATTCAGACCGTGACGACGGGCAGTCTTACGCACCCATGTAGGATGGAAATAAGCGCTTTCGATAAATACATCTGTCGTAGCTTCCGTAGAACCGGAATCCAGTCCGCCGAATACACCGGCAATACACATCGCTTCTTCTTTGTTGCAGATCATCAGATCGCGTTCGCTCAACTTGCGTTCCACTTCATCCAATGTGACGAATGGAGTGCCTTCCGGCAATGTCTTGACAATTACTTCATTGCCTTTTATCTTTCCGGCATCGAAACAATGCAATGGCTGACCGAAAGCATGAACGATATAATTAGTAATATCCACTACATTATTAATAGGACGTACACCGATCAAGCGCAATTTATTCTGCAACCATTCGGGGCTTTCCTTCACAGTAACGCCTTTCACCGTAACGCCGGCATAGTGAGGACAGGCTTCGCTGTTTTCAACCACTACTTCGATATCCAAATCATGATTTTCCACCTTAAATCCATCTACAGATGGACGTTGCAAAGTAGCCTGCTTGCCATTCTGAATCAGGTAAGCATACAAGTCGCGGGCCACACCATAGTGTGAGCAAGCGTCTGCACGGTTAGGAGTAATATCTACTTCGAGTACGTAGTCACTCTTGATATTATAATAGTCTTTGGCGAGAGTACCCGGAACAGCTTCAGCCGGCAACACGATGATTCCTGCATGATCGGTACCAATACCGATTTCGTCTTCTGCACAAATCATCCCTGTAGATTCTACACCACGGATTTTTGACTTCTTGATAGTAAAGCATTCATCACCGTCATAAAGTTTGGTACCCAAAGTGGCAACCACTACTTTCTGTCCGGCAGCTACATTCGGAGCACCGCATACAATCTGTACAGGTTCGCCGTCTCCCAGATTGACGGTAGTGATATGCAAATGGTCGGAATTCGGATGTTCTTCGCAAGTCAGCACTTCACCGATTACGAGTCCTTCCAAACCACCCTTAATGGTTTGCACTTCTTCTACACCACCTGTTTCCAAGCCGATTGAGGTCAGCGCAGCAGCCGTTTCATCGGGGGTCAAATCAAAGTTGACATACTCTTTCAGCCAGTTATAAGAGATATTCATATAATTAAATTTTTATTGTTTCTCAAAAAGTTTCGCAAAGTTAATAAGATTTTTCGGTTGACATAGAACGATTTGAGAGAAAAATGTCAAGAGAAGCTAAACTAACAAGGACCTGACTGTATTATTCCCCAATAAATTCATGGTTGGTGACAAAGTGGCAAAAAATAAAGGGGTATTCTTTGTCATTTTTGCCACCTATCCCCATCAGAATACAACCCGGCTATACTCTATAAAAAATAATCGACCGCTCGATTGGAGTAAATCGAGCGGTTATTTTCATCTGACTAAGCGGTCATTTCTATTCAACCCAAACGAACGTTTTTTAGAAAGGTAACGGTCCTTCCGTTGCACCGAACGGATTATTTCCCTGCGGAACAAAGTCCGGTTCCGGCGGAGGCGGAGGCATAGCACCGGCATTCAGTTTAGACCCCAGCATGGCACCTGCAGGTTCACCCGGCATCGGTATAACCATATCATCTTCCGGATTAGAGAATCGTGTAAACTCACCTTTGAATCGGAGCAAGACTTCACCTACCGCACCATTACGATGCTTGGCTATCACAATTTCCGCCATACCGCGAAGGTCGTTACCACGATCATCCTGATAAATCTTATAATATTCCGGACGGTGAATAAAACACACCATATCGGCATCCTGCTCGATGGCTCCGGATTCACGAAGGTCACTCAACTGAGGGCGTTTACCGTCAATACCTTCACGACTCTCCACACCACGATTCAACTGCGACAAGGCTATAATGGGAATGTTCAACTCCTTCGCCAATCCTTTCAACGAACGGGATATCGTACTAACCTCTTCCTGACGGCTACCGAATGCCATACCACTCGCATTCATCAACTGAAGGTAGTCAATAATAATGATTCTCACCCCATGTTCACGCACCAGACGACGTGCTTTGGTCCGGAGTTCAAACACAGACAAAGACGGAGTATCATCCACATAAAGCGGAGCATCCAGCAGATCTTTCAGTTTGTAGTCCAACTGTTGCCACTCATAGCTTGCCAATTGTCCACTTTTGATCTTCTCACTCGGAATCTCACAAACATTGGTGATAAGACGGTTGACCAACTGGACGTTACTCATTTCAAGAGAGAACAACGCTACCGGATTCCGATAATCAACAGCAATATTTTTAGCCATAGAAAGCACGAAAGCTGTCTTGCCCATGGCAGGACGGGCAGCGATTATAATAAGGTCGGAGTTCTGCCAACCGGAGGTCATCTTGTCCAGTTTCGTAAATCCACTTTCAAGACCACTCAGACCGTCCGTTCGTGCAGCCGCTTTCTGAATCAGCTTATACGCTTCGTCAATTACCGGATTAATCTGCGTATAGTCTTTCTTCATATTCTGCTGGGAAATCTCAAACAGCTTGCCTTCCGCCTCCTGCATCAAGTCGTCCACATCCAGTGTCTCATCAAAAGCCTTGCTTTGAATATTACTGGTAAACGTTATCAATTCGCGCGCCAACGATTTTTGTGCAATAATACGGGCGTGATATTCGATATGTGCGGAAGAAGCAACCTTACTGCTCAACTGAGTAATATAGAACGGTCCACCGACCTCTTCCAACTCACCTCTTTTGCTCAACTGCTCTTTGACCGTCAGAATGTCCACCGGCTTCTGATTAACGGCAAGATCAGTAATGGCAGCATAAATCAACTGATGACGATGCTCATAAAATGACTCCGGGCGAAGAATCTCACTCACCAGCGAATAAGCATCCTTCTCAATCATTAAAGCACCCAACACCGCCTCTTCCAGCTCCGGTGCCTGAGGTTGGATACGACCATAATCATTGACCGGTTGTACTTTAGTTGATTTTGTGTTACGGGAATTTCTTCTTTGTTCAGCCATCTGCTTATATACAATTTTATGATTTACAATTTATGATCCCCGGCTTTTATACATAGTAAAATCCGAAAGGGATGACAAAGATAGAATATAATAATGAAGAAAAGATAAGGAAAAATGAAGATTTTAGTAACTTTGTCACCAATAGCATAAATTCGCAACCCATAATTTAAAATTCAAAAATAATAATTCAGAACGAATATGATCACTTTCCCAAACGCAAAAATAAACCTGGGACTCTCTATTACCGAGAAGCGTCCGGACGGATATCACAACCTCGAAACCGTATTCTACCCCGTCGCTCTCGAAGATGCGCTGGAAATCCGGACCAGCCCCGAAGCGGACAAAAAGTTCTCCCTGCATCAGTACGGAATGGAGATATCCGGTAATCCGGAAGACAATTTAGTGGTGAAAGCATATCTGCTATTAGATAAAGAGTTTCACCTCTGTCCTATCGAGATCCATCTGTACAAACACATTCCTTCCGGTGCCGGACTGGGAGGAGGCTCATCAGACGCGGCTTTCATGCTGAAATTACTCAACGAACACTTTCAGCTGAATTTATCCGAAGATCAGCTGGAAATATATGCCGCAACTTTGGGAGCAGACTGCGCTTTCTTTATCAGAAACGCCCCGACCTTTGCCGAAGGAGTCGGTAACATATTCTCCCCCATTCCACTATCCTTAAAAGGATATCAGATTCTGATCATCAAACCGGATGTATTCGTATCAACGCGGGAAGCTTTCGCCAATATTCACCCTCATCATCCCGAATACTCGATCAAAGAAGCGATCAAACGCCCGGTAAATGAATGGAAAGAGATATTAATCAATGATTTTGAAGACAGCGTATTCCCCCAGCATCCGGTGATCGGAGAAATTAAAGCCGAGCTATACAGGCAAGGGGCTGTTTATGCCTCTATGAGCGGTTCCGGTTCTTCCGTATATGGATTGTTCGAGCCGGAAGGGACTTTACCTGAAACTGATTGGGGAACTAACGTATTCTGTTTTAAAGGCAGGCTGTAAAAGAGTAACAAAAAACGGTACCACGACTCCCGTCGTAGTACCGTCACAACACAAACACAAAATAAAACACGACAAAACTACTATGCAATCATACCTGTCTATGCCGGAGAGGCATAAGTACCATTTACTCATATTCACATACTCACAAACAGATCAAGCTGATTAGCATCTAATAAACAAATCGAATGAACGATTTGTTTAAACTTTTATGTTAATTAAAACAAATATCTTTTTACTGAATGCCTCTTTCACGGAGTTTCAGCTGCCAATTCCATGCAGAGCGTAAAGTATCTTCTAATGTTTCTACCGCTTTCCAACCCAGTTCCTGGTTTGCATAATCGGGATTAGCCCATACCTTTTCAATATCACCTGCGCGACGGCCTACAATCTGATAATTCAATTTAACGCCGGTAGCTTTTTCAAAGCCATTAATCAGTTCCAATACTGAAACGCCGCGTCCTGTACCGATATTAAATACTTCTACTTTTTCTTTCTGTTTTTGCTCCAAAATACGACGGATTGCAATCACGTGTGCTTTAGCCAAGTCAACAACGTTGATAAAGTCACGGATACAAGAACCGTCAGGAGTATCATAATCGTCACCGAATACACTTAGTTTTTCACGGATACCCATCGCTGTCTGAGTCAGATAAGGAATCAGGTTTTGAGGAACACCGTTCGGAAGTTCACCCAGCAATGCTGTAGGATGTGCGCCAATCGGATTGAAATAACGCAGCAAAATAGCATTGATCGGGGCACCGGAAGCTATTGTATCACGGATAATTTCTTCATTAATCTGTTTTGTATTTCCATAAGGAGATTCCGCTTTCTTGATCGGAGCCTTTTCCGTTACAGGCAACTCATCCGGTTGACCATATACTGTACAGGAAGAAGAGAACACTATGCCTTCTACTCCATGTTTAGGCATTAACTCCAGAAGGTTGATTAAAGAAACCAGGTTGTTACGATAATAAAGCAACGGCTTCTCTACCGACTCTCCTACTGCTTTGCTTGCTGCGAAATGAATAATCGCTTTAATTCCTTTATATTTGGCAAATACGGCATCAAGGCCAGCAAAATCAAGACAATCCAGTTTCTCAAAAGCTGGGCGGATACCGGATACTTTCTCTATATTGTCAACAACGTCAGCACTCGAATTTGATAAATTATCGATAATGATTACTTCGTATCCACTGTTTTGTAGTTCTACAACGGTATGAGACCCAATATAGCCCGTTCCTCCCGTTACTAAAATTCTTTCTTTCATATAATTTTAAAATATGGTTAGTTTTTCGGTTTTCAGTTTGTTTGAGGTACAAATGTATGGAAATAAAATGGAAATGCAATAAACTATCGCAATTTTATTCACAGGAAGATACTTACGGGACGATTTGAGGGCGTTTTGGTATGATAAAAAACATATTCGGTATGAACAGATATAAAGAAAAAGGCCGGAAACAAACTGCCTGTATGTTGCCATACGACAGAGTTTCCAGCCTCTTTATCTAATTATCAACTTAGTCTTTTACACGACGCCAGAGAAGCCCATGAATGCCATTGCCAGCAAACCTGCGGTAATCAAAGCAATCGGAGTCCCCTGCATTCCTTTCGGAATCTTCACCAGGGTCATCTGCTCACGCAATCCGGCAAACAATACCAGTGCCAGACCAAAGCCAAGAGCAGTAGAGAATGCGTATACAACACCTGTCAGCAGATCAAAGTCTTTCTGGATGACCAGGATTGCCACACCGAGAATACAGCAGTTCGTTGTAATCAACGGCAGGAACACACCCAGTGCCTGATACAAAGAAGGAGAAACTTTCTTCAGAATAATTTCTACCATCTGCACCAGTCCGGCAATAACCAGAATAAAAGTGATTGTCTGTAAGTACCCCAATCCGAAAGCGTCCAACACAAACTTCTGAATCAGGAATGTGACGATGGTAGCGATAGTCAGCACGAAAGCAACTGCCGCACTCATACCCATCGCTGTTTCCACCTTCTTGGAAACACCCAGGAACGGACAGATTCCCAGGAACTGCGACAACACAATGTTGTTTACAAAGATTGCCGAGATAAATATCAATATATATTCCATATTCTTTTCTTATTTAATAGAGTTAGGCTTTCTTCAGACTATTAATAATGGCAATCAGATAACCTAAAGCGATAAAGGCACCCGGAGCCAGAACAAAGATCAGCATTCCGTATTCTTCCGGCAGAATGGTCAGATTAAATATCTTACCTGTTCCGAGGAATTCACGTACGGCACCCAACAGAGTCAGGGCAATGGTAAAGCCAAATCCCATACCGATACCATCAAACATAGAGGCCAGCGGATTGTTCTTCGCTGCGAAAGCTTCCGCACGTCCCAATACGATACAGTTTACTACGATCAGCGGAATGAAAAGACCGAGGGTAGCATACAGATCGGGCACGTATGCTTGCATTATCATCTGCAACAGTGTCACGAATGACGCGATCACCACGATAAATGAAGGGATGCGTACCATATCCGGAATCAGATTCTTGATAGATGAAATTACCACGTTCGAGCAAATCAGGACGAACATAGTGGCCAGTCCCATACCCATACCGTTGATTGCCGATGATGTCGTACCCAGTGTAGGACACATACCGAGCAGGAGCACAAAAATAGGATTCTCTTTGATAATCCCGTTCATCATTACTTTAAAATTATTCATAACTGTCTCCTCCTTTCTTAGTTATTAGTGTCATTAGCAGCTGCTTCACCTTCCGGTGCAACAGCCGGTTCATTTTTCTGGGAAGCTCCGGAATTCGTATCCACCTCACCGCCTTTATATGCCTGATAAGCAGCATTCACCGCATTCAGGAAAGCACGTGAAGTGATAGTAGAAGCCGTGATAGCATCTACCTGTCCATTCATGTCTTTGGTCACAGCCAATGGAGTCTCTCCCGGATTCATGCCCAAAATAGACTTTGCACTTTCTTCGTGAGATACCGGTTTTTCGTTCTTTGCAGGATCATAAGCTCCAAACCATTTGTCCGCTTTCGAACCCAATCCCGGAGTTTCAGCGTGCGCCAATAAAGAGTAGTTATAAATCTTGCCTTCAGCATCAAAGCCCACCAGCACTTTCAGTTCACCGCCAAATCCCATTGACTTGGCTTCAACGGCAGAACCTACCCACTTTTCGCCATTCTTGGCCGGATAGATAATGAAATCCACGATTTTCTTTCCGTCTTTCTCGCTGAAAACAGTATCGCTTTCGGCTACCGGATTATTGGTATATTCAGGAAGCACCTTTTTCAAGGCCTCGTTCAGCGTCTTTGCATTCGCTTCGGCAATAGGGCCTTTCGTCAGTTCGTTCACATAAGCCAGCAACGCTACGGAAACAGCTGTAACGCCCGTAAGTACCAGCAACATATTCTTTAAAGATGATTGTAACTTTTTCATTTCTTCTTCGCTACCTCCCCAAAGCGTTTAGGTTTACAATAGGTGTTAATCAGCGGAGTGAACGCATTCATAATCAGGATGGCGAATGACATACCTTCGGGATATGCACCGAACAGACGGATAACCACCGTCAGCAGACCGATACAAACACCGTAAATCAGCATACCTTTCTTGCTCATCGGAGAAGTCACATAGTCGGTTGCCATAAAGACAGCTCCCAGCATCAGACCTCCGGAGAGTAGTTGCAATATCGGAGAAACATACTTTTCGGGATCCACCATGTGCATAATGCCTGCAAATACAAATACAGTCACAATGATAGAAACCGGAATATGCCAGGTGATGATCTTTTTCCAGAGCATGTATACCAGTCCGAGCAACAGTGCCAGCGCACTTACTTCACCGATACATCCGCCGTTCTGTCCGATAAACAGAGTCAGCGCATCAGGTATCTGGCTCAAAGCACTTGCATCGCCGTGAATAGCCTGTTTCATCAATGCCAGCGGAGTAGCACCGGTGGTAGCGTCCATATAAGATGTCAGCTGACCTACTACCGGCCATGTTGTCATCTGCACCGGGAAAGAAAGCAACAGGAATACACGTCCCGCCAATGCCGGGTTGAATGGGTTGCAGCCCAGACCACCGAAAGACATCTTGCCTACACCGATTGCGAACAGTGCACCCAGAATGATAATCCAGATAGGCAGATTGGAAGGTAGATTGAATGCCAGCAACACACCTGTAATGACAGCAGAACCGTCACAAATGGTTGTAGCAGGTTTCTTCATTAAGAATTTAACGATCGCCCATTCGAAGAATAAACAGGCTGCTACCGAAGTAGCCGTGACAATCAGAGCCCCCAGTCCGAAGAAATAAAGCGACACCAGAAAAGCCGGAATCAGTGCGATCAGCACACCATACATATTTTTCTGTACGCTGTCTCCGCCATGCACGTGGGGTGATAGTGATACGATTAATTTATTTTCCATACTTCGTTATTTTTTAGCTTGACGTGCACGAATCATAGCTCCTACTTTACCCTTACCCAAGCGGCAGTAATCAAGCAGCGGACGGTTGGCAGGACAAGTGAACTGACAGGAACCGCACTCGATACAATCCATGATTCTTTCTTTTTCCATTGTTTCAAAATCTCCGTTTTCGGACAAAGCTCCGAGCAAGTACGGCTCCAGTCCCATCGGACAAGCGCTCACACACTTTGCACAACGGATACAGGTTTGTGCTTCACCACGTTTGGCTTCCTTCTGATTCATAATCAGGATACCGGAACTGCCTTTTGCGGTAGGAACTTCGATATTCATCAGAGCCTTACCCATCATCGGACCGCCACCGATCACTTTTCCCGTATCCTCCGGCAGACCGCCACAAGCATCAATCAGCTGTTTCATCGGTGTACCGATACGCGCCAGGAAGTTGGAAGGTTTGGCCACAGACTTACCAGTTACGGTAATCACACGCTCAAACAACGGTTTATTTTTCTGAACAGCTTCATAAACAGCAAATGCCGTACCCACATTCTGCACAACTGCCCCAGTAGAGATAGGCAGCGCACCACTTGCCACCTGGCGTTTGGTAATCGCATCAATCAGCTGTTTCTCACCACCCTGAGGATATTTCACTTTCAAAGGAACAACTTCGATGCCTGCATAACTGGAAGCAACTTTCGTCATCAGTTCAATAGCATCCGGCTTGTTATTCTCAATTCCGATAAATGCCTTATTTACCTTCACGGCTTTCATCAGAATGGAGACACCTACCATGACTTCTTCCGCGTGTTCCAGCATCAGCTGATGGTCGGCAGTCAGATACGGTTCACATTCCACCGCATTGATAATCACACATTCTGCCTTGAACGAAGGAGGCGGACAAAGTTTCACCTGTGTAGGGAAACAAGCACCACCCAAACCTACGATACCGGCATCGGCAATCTTCTTCACGATTTCTTCGGACGAAAGCTCACATTCTTTGACCAGTGTCTTGCTACGGTCAATGGTTTCTTCCCATTCGTCGCCTTCTACATCAATAAAGATAGCAGGTTTTGCATAACCGCTCGCATCGACTACTGTATCAATCTTCGCCACTTTTCCACTGACAGAAGAGTGAATTGCTGCCGAAACGAAGCCGGCAGGTTCGGCAATCTTCGTGCCTACCTTCACCATATCACCTTTTGCTACTATCGGTTTGGCAGGTGCGCCAATGTGCTGCCCCAACAGAATAACTGCCTTTGCAGGAACTTCCGCTGTGATGATAGGTTGATGTGCCGACAATTTATTTTCGTGTGGATGAACTCCACCAATTGAAAATGTCTTTAACATACAATTCTGTATTTTATTCTGTTATTATTCTGTTACCTTCGGAGCTTCTGCAGCAACTGTTTTCGGTGCTTCTTCCGCCTTCGGTTTACGTGGAGGGAAGTTCAGCTCGATAATTGTGTTCTGCGGACAAACTTCCACGCACTTACGACATGATTTACACTTGTTCGGATCGATGTAAGCCAGGTTGTTCTCCAGCGTAATGGCTTCGAACGGACAAGTCTTGACACACTTACCACAGCCGATACAGCTCACTGTACAAGCCTTACGTGCTACGGCTCCCTTGTCTTTGTTCACACAAGAGATGTACACACGGCGTGATTTCTTGCCTTGCGGACGAATCTCGATGATCGCCTTCGGACAAGCCTTTACACAAGCGCCACAAGCTGTACATTTGGCTTCATCCACTTCCGGAAGTCCCGTTTCAGGATTCATGTGGATAGCATCGAACTGGCAGGCAGCCACACAGTCGCCACATCCGAGGCATCCGTAGCTACAACCTGTTTCTCCACCATACAATGAAGCGGCAATAGCGCAACTCTTCGCACCGTCGTATTGATTAATACGCGGACGGTTGGCACAGCTTCCGTTACATCTTACTACTGCTACCATCGGTTCAGCTTCAGTAGCTGCCAGTCCGAGAATATCAGCAATTTGTGCCATGACAGGCTGACCGCCTACAGGGCAGAATTTACCATCCAGCGAACCGGCTTTGACGCAAGCATCGGCAAATCCGCTACAACCAGGATAGCCACATCCACCACAGTTTGCCTGGGGCAACACTTCCCCCACCTGGGCAATCCGCGGGTCTTCATACACGGCAAATTTCTTGGAAGCTACATAAAGAATAGCGGCCAGCACGAGCGCTATAGCTCCCAATGAAATCACTGCAATCAGAATCAAATTCATAATGTTTTAGTTATTTATTGGTTTTATAGTAAATGAAAAATGTTGTTTCATTCGCGTTTTATTGAGCCACAATACGAAATAATAAGGAATAAGAACTGCCAGAGAAAGAAGAGCCGCATACAGTTCATTCCCTATCAACGCCATCCATGCGAACAGGGAAACAATCAGAAGTACAAAAGGAATTATGAATGCAAGGGTTACAGCCATCATGCCCATCGACGTTTCGCCGATCACCATCACCCGCTCTCCTACCTGATAGGAAGCAGCTGTAACATCCGTTATATCTATGATTTTGTCTTTACTATCCGCCGAAGAACAGTGTCCTTTTGCGCTACAAGCCGCACAAGCCGACGTCTGAACGATTCTCACCGACAGATGAGAACCCTGTATGTTTTCCACAATACCTAGATGCTTTATAGTATTATTCGTCATTTTGCAAACTCAACATTACAAATCGCGGCAAATTTAATCATTATTTGTGAACTACGAAGCATTCCCTCATTTTTTTCTACATAATAAAATGTTATTTTTTGTGTTTTCGTTATCGCACACGAAAAAGTAACGCCAACTATTTGATATTTTAGCATACAACAAAGCAGGCGGGAAAGTTCTTCCCGCCTGCCTGTCTTATCTAACCAATTACTTTATTTACTGAATGCTGCTTACAATGATGCAGCCTGTACTCCCAGTACTCCGGCAATCGCACCGGCTACAGCAATGATTACTTTCAAAACTACACTCCAAGTTTTCTTCATAGATTTTTCCTCCTTTCTTTTTAAGCTTTTCAGATTATACAGTCGGATCCGGGGCTTCCTCATCTCCTCCTTCATTTCCACCACCGCCATTTTCACCATCATCCGGATCATTCGGAGTCACAGAGGCATTCAACTTCTTCAGATATTCATCCAGACTGATCAAATCCAGTTTTTCATCTGCACGGGTAGCCGTCTTCGTGATACGCAGTTCCTTATTCGCCTGAAAGAAGATGCGTACGCTATCCACACTTTTAGCATTGACATCTTTCGCTGCATCCGCCCCTTTCGAACAAGCAGTCAGCATAAATACACCCAAGCCTTCGATATTCACAGACTTACCTTCCAGAAGTTGCTCTTTCATTTTCTCCACAAAATTCTGAATCACACTCTTGATATCACCGATGGATAAAGAAGAATAGCCCTGCATTTTCTGCGCAATATATTTCAGATTGACAGACTGACCTAAAGTGATCAGATGCGGATAATATTTCTTGGGAGAATTGGGAACACGCGGGTCAGATGGTCGCGTAACAACTTTGTAAATTACACTCATAATACGTTTTTTTAAAGATTCAAATTCAAGTTATTTTATTCACGTTTTGTTGATCAACAATGCAAAGGTGAGGCTTTTATTTCAGATAACAAAAAGAAAAGCCCCTTGCGGGGCTCTTTTTCTGAGAAAAGTTATAATTCATAGATATTCAGATATTTATCTTTTTGTATCTTGACCATATCCATAGCCGTAACCATAACGTTTACCATAGCCGTAGTGTTTGCCATACTTACCGTAGCCGTAGTAATAACCATATTTTCGCTTCTTCAGGTCTACGCCGTTGATGACGGTACAAAGATTAGGCAGCTTCTTCTCAAAAGACAGTTCATTGATCAATGTATATTCTGCCTTATGAGTGTAGTCAGCACGGCATACGTAAACTGACAAGTCTGCTACACGACCTATTAATAAGGTATCCGTTACCATGCCGATAGGAGCAGTATCAAGGATGACATAATCGAAGTTCTTCTTCAAGGTTTCTATCGCTCTGTCCAGACCGTTACGAGCCAACAGTTCCGTTGGATTAGGAGGAACAGTACCACCCGGAAGAATAAACAGATTCTTATTCACATCAGAAGGTTGAACAAGTTCCATCAAATCCGTCTCAGGATTGGAAAGATACTGAGTAATACCTCTCTCCTTATTAGAGAGCTGGAATACTTTATTCAACCCCGGCTTACGAATATCGAGTCCGACAATCACCACTTTCTTTCCCAAAAGAGAAAGACTGATAGCCAGGTTCGACGAAACAAACGATTTTCCTTCACCACTGACAGTCGAGGTCACAAGGATAACCTTCTGATCATTATCGAGCATAAACTGAAGATTGGTTCGAATATTACGGAAGGTTTCACTCATCAGATTATTCTTGTTCTCGAAGACAGCGATAGAACCATTCTTATCATTCTTCTCATCAGTTAATGGAATATCACCGACAACAGGAACACTCGTTAGTTTCTCCACATCGGCACGACCTTCGATCTTGAATTTCGTCAGTTCAATCAAGTAGATGATACCAACCGGAATTCCAACACCAAGCATCAATGCAATCAAATAGATCATAGAGCGTTTGGGAGATACCGGGATATCATCAGCTATCGCTTCATCAATGATCTTCGCATTATTCGCAGTGGCAGCAAGCGCAATAGCATTCTCTTCACGTTTCTGTAACAACATCAGATACAATCCTGCCTTGATCTCCTGCTGACGGGCAATACTCACATAAGCACGTTCCTGACCCGGAGCGTTGCTGATACGACGGGAATAACGACTCGCTTCACGGTCAAGGCTCTCTTTGGTAATCATCAGTCCCTGCAAGGTTCCTTCAAGGGTAGCCTGTACATTGGCTTTCATAGCACGGATACTCGTATCTAGATTCACAATCGTGGGATTATTTTCTGTTGATGTGCGTAGCAAGCGTTTACGCTCAATAAGCATTTCGTTATAACGTTCAATGGCTCCAATCAAGGCAGCATCCTGTAAACCTACATTACTCGGCAAGACTTCGTATTCATTGCCTCGCAAATACTTACGCAAGTCATTCACCAAACTGATTTGAGTACGGTTCTCTACGCTCTTCTTTTCATACTCAGCATTACCAGCTAAGGCTATCTGAGCTTCACTCGTCAAATCCGTGATACCTGCATCACGCTTGAAAGATTCCAAATTAGCTTCCGTACTACCCAATTCTTTTGAGATAATGCCAATACGTTCATCAATAAATTCCGCCGTCTTCTGAGCGATTTCGTTTTTATCATTGTTCGTATTGCGATTATACATTTCAAGCAACTGGTTGATAAAGTCCTGTCCACGCTGCAAACTGGAGTTCTTCAACGAAATTACGGCTACAGAAGTAGTCTTAGAAGTAGGGGCAATAGACAAGTTTTTACAATAGTCTTTTGCCACTCTCATCGGTTTGTTTATTGTCGCAGTTATATGGCGTATATTCTTCTCTATCCGAGGAACTTTCGTTCCATCCTGTAAAGTTACCGAATCAGCCGCCTGAAAGAAGGCCAGCGTGCCTTCATCAGTCGGAAAGATAGCAGGCAACTTCTCAAAATGCTTCTGATAACCCTTCTCACCTACAGTCACATTCACATCCATACTACCTTCAGGCTGTAAGGTCATCTCCACCATCATTGGTACATTCAATTCTTCAGCCTCCTGAGATGTCAGACTCACCTGCACCGGAGAAGTCTTATATAAACCTTTAGCAGGAAATTCATCCTCATCTTTATAAGTTATATACAATCCCAACTGATTAACAACCTCTTTTACGAGTGTTTTCGAACGTAAAACTTCCAACTCGTTATCAATATTTTTAGAAGAAGTCATCACACCACTTAACCCCATATCCTCCAATTCCGAAGAAAGTCCTGCACCTCCACCCTTCTTCTCGTCTTTTATGAGAACAGTGGCGGAAATATTATAAATGGGGGTAGCCCAATGCAAATAAAACCACGCGCCAACAAAACATAGCAACACTGCCCCTACAAACCAGGGCCAATGAATAATATACTTAAAAAGAAGCGCTCGGAAATCAATCTGATCCTCAGTCAATTCACGTTCCTTCACGTTTTGATTTTCTTCCTTCATAACCCTTTCTTTTTATTTCAAGATGTTAAACAATAAACTGGCAATAGAAACAAGGATTGAAGTAGCAGAGAACCACAAGCTTGTACTAGTTCCGATATCCGAATTTCGTGCTTTCGCTTTATTAGGCGTCACGTAGATGATATCATTCTGCTGCAAATAATAATAAGGAGAAAGAATAGTCTCCGCCTTATTCAGGTCCAACGGAATAATTTCCTGCTTACCATTGGCGTTCTCCCGTATCAGCTTAACATCATCACGCAAACCGTATACAGTCATATCTCCTGCCATAGCTAAAGCTTCCAGAATGTTCACTTTTTCATTAGAAATCGTGAACGTACCAGGACGGGCAACTTCGCCGATTACGGAAATCTTATAATTCACCATACGTACTGTTACAATAGGAGTTTCTTTTATATAAGGTTTCAGCCTTTCCACAATCATTTGCTCTGTTGCTTTCTTCGTTAATCCACCCACATGTAGTTCACCCAACACTGGAAAATTGATATTACCTTCATTATCCACCAAGTACTGTTGTAAGACTGGCTGAGTGGTGGCATAATTCAAAGCCATATTATTCTGCGTTGCAACAGTCAAATTGAAAGGCGCCGCCAATTCTGGACTAGTACATGACACCACAATGGTTAACAAATCCTTTGGCATAATCTTTGCATCGTACAGTTGTTCATTCTGGGTACTATACAGTACTACTTCTGCATCCTGCAAGTAAGGTACTTTTTTGTAAGACTGGCAGGCTGTTAACAGAAAAGCTACCAATAGGCAATAGCCTAGTTGTTTCATTTTCTTCATATATTTCTTTCTATTGTTTTTAATACTATAATTATAAATTTTATTTACTCCTCCATAGATAACTTCTTCCAATTTACCTGCAAGACACGTTACAGCTTCTCCAGTATTTTCATATTGATAAATAGACACTTCCGTTTGTGCCTGCAAAGCATTCAGCATTCATTGTAATGTGTCAAATTACATAAGTCATAATTACAACGCAAGGATGGCAATTCAGCCGCCTGAGTTAATAACCCTTTTGGAAAATCTTTATCAATCATCTTTTCCATTAATTATTGAACTCAAAAACTCACATCTTGTCTTATCTGTCCTCTGTACCTAAAAGAAGTATGCACATAATCCCCCTATTACTACTTTTTTCATTGGAGAATCTAAATGAGATTAGAGGGACTTTACGATATCTACGAAGTTCTCGATAACATACTCTACATCCTCCTCTGTCATCTTAGTGTTAAGTGGAAGTGTCATTGTATTCTCGAACATCTTGTAGGCATTGGGAAAGTTCTTAATGTCGAAACCGAGAGTCTTATAGGCAGTCATCATAGGTAGCGGCTTGTAGTGCACGTTGGTAGCGATGCCACGTTCTGCCATCTTAGTGATAACATCGTTCACCTGCTCACGAGTCTTGCCTAACAAACGGATGATGTAAAGGTGATGACTTGAACAATGCTCAGCCCCTTTATGGTCGAGAACAGCCACATTCAGTTCCTTAAAAGCCTCATTGAAACGCTCTACATACTTTTGACGTTTCTGAAGCATTGTATCGTAACGCTCCATCTGAGCCAAACCAAGCGAAGCCATGATGTCGGTCATATTACATTTATACCAAGGGCCAATCACATCATACTCCCATGATCCGAGCTTAGTTTTTGCCAAAGCATCCTTGTTCTGTCCATGGAGACTGAACAACTGGCACTTGCGGTACAGAAATTCATTCCATGTCTCTCCCTCGAAGACAGGAATAGTAGTATCTATATCCATTATTATAGGTTCGTTTCCAAATGGTAGATGCCAAGTAAGTGCGCCACCTTCTGCCGTAGTCAAATTCTTAACAGCATGGAAACTGAAGGAAGAGAAGTCTCCAATCTCACCAGCCATCTTACCTTTCCACTCGCTACCAAAAGCGTGAGCACAATCCGAACTGATTATCACACGCCCAATCTTCTTCTGTAATTCATTAGTAGGACGGAACAAACCCTTCTTCTGCTCAAGGATCTCCAAAATCTTGTCATACTCACATACCACACCACCTAGATCAACAGGCACAATCACCTTAGTACGTTCTGTGATAGCCTCAGCCAACTTTTGTAGATCCATCTGCTGGTTTTCCTCGTTGCTATCTACCATCACTAAGTGGCACCCCACATGCTGAGTCACACTTGCACTAGCCGTATAAGTATATGCAGGCACAATTACCTCATCCTCAGGCCCCACTCCAATCAGACGAAGCGCAAGTTCCATAGCAGCTGTTGCAGAATTCAGACATACAGTCTTATCAGTATGTACGTATGCCGAAATCTTCTTCTCAAATTCTTTTGTCTTAGGACCAGTAGTAATCCAACCACTCATGATAGCCTCTACTACCAATCTCGTTTCAGTTTCCGTCATATCTGGAGGACTGAAAAACACGTTCCTTTTTTTAAAATCAGTACTCATTTTACTGTATGTTTTAAAAGTTATTGTTTATCTTTCAGTAATTATCACTTTGAATGTCATAAAGATCAGCTTAATGTCATACCAAAAACTAGCGTTCTCAACATACTCCAGGTAAAGCTTGATCTTCTCCTGCATAATCACATTGATGTAGTAATCCTCTGGGGCCTCAGCCTTTTCCATCAGTTCATTCTCATTACGGAACTTGATACTTGCAGGATCTGTAATACCTGGACGTACATCCAACACGTGCATCTGCTCTGAAGTCCAATAATTCACATAATAGCGAACCTCAGGACGAGGGCCTACCAAACTCATGTCGCCGATAAGCACATTGATTAATTGAGGTATTTCATCAAACTTATATTTGCGGATGTAATACCCAGAGCGTGTAATCCGAGAATCACGCCCACCAATAGTCACCAATGATCCTTTGTCCGCCCCTACATGCATGGAACGAAACTTTAAAATACGGAAATTCTTATTGTTCTTGCCTACACGCACCTGACGATAGAACACAGGGCCTTTTGAATCCATCTTGATCCAAATGGCAAGGACTAAAAACAATGGGCCCAACAGCACAAGCCCAATTCCACTCGCTACTATATCAAATAATCGTTTCATATAACTTATTATTCATTCTCACAGGCAATAACATCGAATCATAGGCTTATGTCCTCCGTACTACCTATCATAACCTTTATACTCTTTAATTCTCTGTTCCTCACTTCTCTGACAAATAAGAATATAACCATTTTTCTCAGAGGCAATATATCCATCTAAACCCTGAAACACAACCTTATTTGTATCTTCTACATAAACCACATAATTCTTGCATTCGTACACGTAAATGTTACCAATTGCGCCATTATAAATTCATCTTTTTGAAGTTTATCATGTAACGAAGCCCAATTACCAAGATTGCTCCATCCGAAATCAGCAGGATGAATATATACCATACCAACCTTTGATACAGGATACAGGCTCCATGACTGCATAAACAACAGAGACCTTTTCTACATTCGGAAAAATCTCTCGAACCTTTGAAATTTCTGAAACTTCTGAGGCAATAATAGCATCCATCTCCTCTACAATACTTGGTTTATACTTACTAATGCATTCTGTAATGGTATTGGCACTCCATACCAATATACCTGTATTCCAAAAATAATTGCCAGCAACAAGATATTTCTTTGCTGTTTCAAGGTTTGGCTTCTCCTTGAATTCATTTACGCTATGAATCTTCTCCTCCCTAAGGAAGACTCGACATATCCATAACTAGTTTCAAGACAAAATGGCTTGATACTGATAGTTACGATATCATTGTTCTTCTCTGTATAAATTAGCGCATTCTTTATAACACGCCTGAACTCCTCTCGATTCATCACTATTACATCTGTAGGAGTAACAACAAGTTAGCGTTAGCTTCTTCCTTACAGATACTCCAGCAAATCCAAACAATGCAAGGAACTACATTGCGTACAACAGGTTCAGCTAAGATTAGCTGCAAATCCCTAAGTTGTTTTTTGATGCTATGTCTAAAATTCTGTTGAACAATATTAGGCTAGCTGGTTATTTCATTAATGACAGAGTTAAGACTTCGTCTACACAATTGCTCGCATTTATTAATATTCTTCCTTTAATAGCCTCAAGAGCAAAAACTTGCACTCCATGATCAACAGCAAAATCAAACCAATAATTCCACTCATTTGCATTCAATTGAAATGTAAGCAATCTGTTAAAATCCTGCCTAAAAAGAGATACTCATAATAATGCTAGGAGCAGATTTTTCCTAACTATTAATTCCATTTATTGGAAATCGTCTTTTCAAATAGCTTAATATTTTACTTAAGATTATCCTTCAAGTAATCGTTTAGACACAAGATTTGTTTAGGACGATTGAATTTATTCTCAGCACAATCAACGCAGTTCTTTGCCATCACTTTCATTTCCTCAGGATGAGATACTGCATACTTAATATTATCTTTTAATCCTTCATAGTCTTTAGAATGGGCCACCAATCCGATATTGTTATCCTTCACAATACGGGCCCCCTCACCTTCTCCAACAAACATAATAGGTAAAGCTGCAGCCATAGAATCATAAATTTTAGAAGGAACTGCTCCATAGATATTTTTGACTAACGGAATCAGCGTCATATCAGCCTCTTTCAATCGAAAAGGTAATTCTTCTCTAGCAACGACACCATGATATATAATACCATTATTGGGATGAGAAGCTATAAATGCTTCAATCTCCTTCTGCTCGCCACCTGAACCATAAATATGAAATTCCATACCCATCTCAGCAAAATTGATGGACTTGCAGATATCAGCAACCCCTTGAGCGAATCCAAGCAAACCAGCATAAACCAATCTAACTTTTCCATCATTAATCTTATGCACCTTAATATCTGCAAATCTTGTAGGATCTACTCCATTCCGAAACAGATAGGTTTTATTGCCACCGTGGGAAGCAATATGATCAACAATCTCCTGAGATTGCCCCATAGAAATATAAGCCCCCTTATAAATTCTATGCTCAAGATTCTCAAGAATATGATAAAGCTTTCCTTCTGATATCGCACCCAATTCTTTCGCAGACAAAGGCCAAATATCAGAGATATTTGCAATAAATTTACAATGTGCGTGCTTGGCTAACCATTTTCCAACAAGCCCTAACGTCAAAGGAGGACTTTCAACTATTAAATAATCCAATTGCTTACTCTTCAGATAGCGTAAAGAGAATAGCACCATAAATGAGAAAGATACCATATTCCAAATTCTAGGAATCACCTTCTTTGTATTTGATGCATAGAGCCAATATCTTTTAATCTCTACACCATCTATTTGATCAGTGCATGTAATCTTACCTCTATAATCATCAAATATCTTCCCCATAGGGTAATTGGGCATACCTGTGATTATGCATACTTCATTACCACATTCCTTAAGACCATGAATCATTTCATACAAACGATTCTGAGGTGCACCCATTTCTGGTTTGTAGTATTGTGTCAATAATGCAATTTTCATTTCTGTATATTTAATAATTGTTTATTTTCTATATATACTAATAGTAGCTTTAGCTGCATTCTCCCATGAATACAAATTCTTCAGATGCTTAATCCTGTATTGTATCTTCTCATTATTAATATTACTATCAATATAGCGCATAAGTAATTCGCATAGAGAAGACGGATCATTATTTTTGAAGAAAAAATCATGATCCAACGAATTGTCCTGATCACCATGAATCGTTTCTACAAAAGAAGGTAAGTCCGAACAGATTATATTTTTTTCAAAATAAATAGATAACAACAGAACGCCACTTTGTGATATTTCTCTATAAGGAAGGACTAAAACGTCACTATTATTTATCTCTTCATAAAGTTCATCATTAGACAAAAAGTAAGATTTCCAATGAATAAGGGAGTTAGAATCTTTACCTTTAAGTTCCTGTAAATAGCTTTCACCGACACCACCAACTATTCTAGTTTCAATCTTTTCACTATATTCAGCAGGCAATAAGTTAACTGCATCAACTAAAATATCAGTTCCTTTATAATAGGTTTGCAAACCAAACTGTAATATAACATATTTATTTTTTTGCAAAAATTCTTTCTTGGAGATCCTAATCTTAGGAATAAAAACTCCATGATGAACAATACTGATAATATCAGGAACAAAATCAAATTCTTTGATTACTTCCATTTTAGATGACTCCGTATGAACAATGATGTTATCTATATTCCTGCAAGTATCACGAAACCTCTTCTTATATTTTTGTTTTCCGCTATCGCTCATACTTTTCACACCATGAGGATAAATATTGTGTATCGTTAAAATAACCTTCGTTTGAGGTGATAGTACATGTAGCAAATAAAGAATATATTTTTCTATACCAACTACTTCAACAAAAGGTAACCATTGGAAATGAATAGTATCAATTTTCTTAAAAGCAACATGTAAAAGCAAGTAAATGTAATTAATCCCTCCCTCCAATGCCTTTATTAATCTCTTTACAATAAATTCAGTTTGACTGAATTTATTAGGGATTAGTCTAATTAAACCATGACCAGGAATCAAAAGTTGTATTGATGATTTTTCATTCGACAATTCTTTTTCTAATGCTTGGTATAAAGCCTTGTCATAATTATCGACCTTTCCCGACAAATCAACTAACAAATATTTCATATTTATTTAAACCATAGGCGATCGCCTAACTTATATTTCATATTATCTTTTCGCCGTCCAATAATCTTAGAAGGTACCCCGCTATAACCAAAGGAGGAACATCTCTTGTTACAACCATGCCACATGCAACAACTGCGCCTCTTCCTATTGTTACACTTGGCAAAATTGTTATTCTTGAAGCAATCCATACATAATCTTCGATAGTAACGTTACTCGCGACAGGAGTTTAATCAGAACTATTATAATCATTTCACGCCGGTCAAACCCAAGAATATTTACTATATCAACATTATCACTGATTGTAAAATCGCTCGTCCATCAAGTACACGTTATTTGTAAATATTGCAATTTCTATCAATTGTAATACGTTGCAGACTTCAAATGTCTACATTCCTGAATATAAAACTTAGCATGTCGGATTTCTTCATAAAACATTTGCAACATAGTCGTTTCAGCATATGACACGGTGTCCATATTTTTATTTCAATAAAGAAATGTATTAAGCTACTAATAAAATCTCTCATTTATCGATTACTTTTGCATCTGTCTATTTATAAATTCAATTATTTTTTTTGCTCTAAATTCAATCCGTAATGATTTAGCCTTTTCTTTAGATCCTTCTGCTAACTTTTGTCTTAAATCAGAATTATCCATTAATTGTTTAATAGCAGAAGCGATATCATCGACACTTTCTGGGTTTACTAGTAAAGCATTAGAACTATCTAATATATCATCATTAAATGGTAAGTTTGAAGATATAATAGGAAGTCCACATGCAATGGCCTCTACTATAGCATTAGAGCAGCCTTCATTCAAAGTAGGTAAACAAAACACATCAGCAGCACTGAGATAAGAAGGGATATCATCATGTTCTAATGCTCCAATATGAACTATTCCATTACAATGAGGTGTCGCATCGTCTCCTGGTACTGGCTTTCCTATAAAAATAACTTTTATCCTTTTATCACCAATCTTATCAATTGCAGCAGCAAGTCTAGAAGCCCCCTTACGATGGATAAAACCACCGGTAAAAACAATTAAAAAATCATCATCAAAAACTCCAAGTGAATTCCTATTAAGAGGATTTATATCAGAAAAAAGAGAAGAATTTACAGAGTTAGGAAGAACAACAATATCCTCAGCTTTTGACAACCCATATTCTATACACTTCCTTTTATTAAGACTTGATACACTTATGACGCCTGTTACCGCATTGGAAAGCCTTTTCTTTTCTGCAAAAGATAACGAATTGACAAGATCCTCCAATGCTGTATCTCCTTCACCACAAGCAACAAACAATGGTGTACCATTCTTATAGCAATACTTTCTAATATCAAAAGCATTTTGCCAAAAATGGCCATAAATAGCATCGGGCTTTAAATTATGTTTTGTGATTACTCTCAAGATGACTTTATATCTTAACCATTCTAATATGTTTTGTATCCATCTTGGAGCATTTCCAAGGGTTAAATATTTCGGACGATAAATATGATAACTTCGATTACCAATTTTCTTTTCAGAATCCACTGCTAGCAGAGGGTCTCCTTTTAGTAAATGGCGTGTTATACTTTGAGGAGCGATAACAGATATATCAACCCCTTGATTAACCATTTCATTTACCAACTGCTCAACAAAAACATATTTTGGATGAGATGGAGCAGGATAATCAGTTGATACAATACAAATATTCATTACTATACAAATAAATTATACTTCATTCCATGCAGGAACATTTCTTTTAACAATTTCTGCTGGTGTCCCAGCAATAACAACATTTGACTCAGTGAACGAGCGATTTACAGTTGCATTAGCTCCTATACTTACATTGTCAGCAATAGTTATATCACCAAACAATATTGCCCCTGGGTACACATTATTCCCAATTATGGGAGCACCGTTTTTGCCTCTACTTGCCCCTATGTTGACGCATGAATGAATTCTACAGTTACGTCCAATCTTAGCTTTACTTGAAATAATAATAGAACCATAATGAGCGATGGACAATCCTGGACCACAAACATTAATAGGTATAGAAAAACCTAGATGCAATTGAATTTTTCTTAATTTTAATCGATGATAAAAAAGAAATGCCCTCCCCATAATTCCTCTATTAGAACAATTGGACAGATATTCAACAATTCGTAATTCTCTTAAGAATTCCGAAATATAATCAGGTGCTAAGAAACTAAGAATTCTTTCTCGTAATGACACTTTTGCACTTTTATTACAGGCCAATCTATCACTTTCATGATAATAACGCAGATCAGTAATATTTTTTATCATAAAACACTATTTCTTAATATTATTAATACCATTACGAGTTGAAATAATAGCCCCCCATAATAACCATACCAATAGGTTTCCATCTGCTAAAGAACTATTATGAGTCATTGTATTAATACTATATGCCAAGTAGGCCCCAGCAAATACTAGAGATAGAATATTATTCGCAGATAACTTTTGGATTAGTATTTTTAATACAATTATCATTTGTTCTACAAACAAAGTGATAAGGAACAAACCACCGAATATACCACCATAAATGAAAGCGTTGAGAAAAAAATTATGAGGCATTTTAATGTGAGTGTTAGTATAATAAAAAATACCGCCTACTGGAGTTGATTGAATAAAATCCCAGGCTTCAGACCAAATATGACTTCGAGCATCCTCTTTGATACTGAAACTCGATTCACTATATCTAAATCCATCATCCAAAATACTGTCATAAAATAATGGGCTACCAAATACAATTATTAATATTGTAGCTATAAAAAAAAATATCCATTTGACTTTGTTTTTCTCTTCAGAACTACCGACTAACTTAACAATCATTAATATCGAAACAAAGCCTGCAGCAAACAAAGCAGTTCGTTCTTGTACAACGAACACTGAAACAAGGAAAAACATTAACAATATTATATTCCAGAACTTTAAACGAGCGCTCTTATTATAAAATATTAAAGCACACGAAACTGCAAGTACATATCCATTTAATACGGAGCCAACAATGCCCGGAACCGCAAGCCCTGCTAGAGTATCCATCTCACGGAGTTCAGCTCTCTCTAAAAGTTCATCAGCAGCTGTAATATTTAAAGTATCAAGTATGATATATGAAAGTGGCCGCTGCCACATTTGAATTAAAGTAACGACAGCATCAACGAAAAAAATAGAAAGCAAAGATAACAAAACAAACCTTGCCCCCCTATATTTTGAAATTATCATTCGAGTTGACTGATATCCTACAAATGCAACCAAGTAATAACTTAATAAATTTCTAAGAGCTATATCAAAACCTCCTGTAGAGAAACAAGCGACAAGATAAAAGAACACAAATCCAAAATACAGTTTTGCATATTTATCAAAAAAAAGATAACCCTCCTTTATGCAAACGACTATCATAACAACAGACATTATTTGTCTGGGGGTAACAGGGCCAATATATAAAGACCCATAAAGAATTGATGATATTAAAAATATCAAGTATAATAAGTAATAAAATAATATTTTCATATATTCTAGCAATCTCCTGTTTATTAACAAACAGTTATATAGTGATCTTGAATCAACAACTTATTTTTTAAGGTGAGTAAGCGACAATATAGCGAGCCCAGGTCCTTTCTTAAGAATTAAAGCCAGAAGAAAATAAAAGAATGACGCAAAAGTTATTGCTATAAACATTTCTAACACCCACCAAAAACCATCAAAATCTGGTATATACATAAAAACACCAACTGTAATAAATGAAACAAAGAGAGAAATTCCAAAAGAATAGAAGATTTGTCTCAACTCAACATGGGTAAGTTTCTTAATAGTGTAAAACAAATAAGGAAATACACATATCACAGCAAGAAGAATAGAAATGCCAGCACCAATAAGACCATACCAATAAGTGAGAGGATAAAGAAGCCCTATCATCACTAACATTTTGATTGTATAAAATCTGAATTCCTGTTTTGTAAAGCCATAAGCTCTCAATAATGGATTAAATGAAAACAACAAAGTTTGAAAAACATATGATACAAATATTATTTTAAACGGTTCAACCATTTCCACCCAAGTACTGCCCAATACAAGAAGAACAATAGGCTTTGCATAAAGCACAACCACAATACACATCATGGAAAGAAGATACATGACAATATTCTGAATTTGACTAAGGACATGGTCGACCCTAGATTTATCGTCTGTTATCTGAGCATAAAGTGGAAAGGCGACATTATCAATCACACCTGTAACGAAAGTTCTTGGATAACCTGCAATTGTTTGAGCACGATTATACAATCCAAGAGATGCTGTACCCAAAACGTTACCGACTATAGCAACATCAATATTAGTAGTAAACCATGACGTGATATTTTTCAACTGCAACCACCCCCCAAATCTATATAGCTCATAAAATTTATCTTTGTCAATAACAAACTTAACTTTATATGGATAAACAAAGAATGAATATATTAGCCTAAACAAATATTCTGATAGTAGTGCAATAATTAATCCCCAATAAGACTTCATGTAGTACACGCTAACTACAACGAGAACAAAACTAAGAATTTTTGGAAAAACTTTAAGATAGAAGTATTTCTTTAATTTGATCTCCTTCTGAAAATATGCTATTGCAGGATTTTGTCCTGCTGAGAATATAACACTTAACATTATAACCATAGATGGAAGCACTCCTTCCTCATTATGGTAATAATAAGTGCATATTGGAAATATCAAAAATTCCAAAACTATTGTTGCTACTATTGATGCTAATAAATTCGCAGACCAAGCCGTATCCAAATAGTCTTTAATATCTCCTTTCTTCTGAACTAAAGCTGGGCCTAATCCCATAGAAAACGCAATTGTTCCAAGGCCAGTAAAAAACACAGCAATAGCATAGACACCAAAATCAGTTGAAGACAATATTCTACTAGTTATTGCCAATTGTACAATACCTAATACTGTAAATATAACATTTTCGGCAGCTGTCCACATTGTTCCAGATAAAAAAACGCTTTTTAAGCTTTTCCCCATTTTACTTTGATATAAGATATGATTTTACATTATAGAGGAATGATATTATTCTCCTTTTTGCATTAATATAACAAGTAGGGATTTGCACCAGCAAACTCTTTGCTGCACAATCTAATCCCTCCCGTAAAAGTATACGCTTAAAAGATTCTCTACCTGTCTTCTGAGCTACAGGATGATGAAATGCATAATTATATTTAGTTATATATTTTTCAGGAATGAACTCAACATTGCATTGCCTTCTTGCAAGATCAATCAAATATTCACCTTTCTCCGACTGAACACTCGCTTGTGATACCCCCCCCCAAGGACTATATTGGAGCATATTTTTTTCTACAGCATGAAAATCACCAAGTGTTAAATCAGATACGAGTCCGAATTCTTGATCACCAAGTTTATATCTACAAGAAGAACATGAAGGTCGCTTCAGATACTGAAAAGCAATCTCATAACTACTTCCTTTAAAAAGTTCTTGATGATGTTTCCCATTTTCAAAATCGGCATAAATATAATATGGTTTCCAACCACTCTCTTTATATCTTACGGAGAAATACTTTATCTGAGAATTATTATTTTCTTTTAATTTACTTGCAAAAAGATTTTGCACCTTAGGAGTCGTAGGTCCATGACACACCAAAGATATAGAATATAAATTATCTGTGTTACGCCCCCAATAATTATACAGAGCTGAAACTTCACATGGCAGACCGATAAATAATATTTTTTTCCTTTTTATATTTCTTATCGTTTGATAGATACCACCCTTCTCAGCTTGAATATACTTAGAAGTCCTAAACTGTTCTAATTCCTCAATAGTTTCTGCTATTGCATATTCCGATTTTGAAAAATCAGAAGAATAACGTACACCAACAACAACACCCTTTTCCAAAATAAATTGCTTACTGATGGCCGTTGCATAGCCTCCAGAAGAACTATATCTCGTTCCATCAATATCTCGCGTTTGCCCGCCAAACGAAGCTTTCAATACAATATCATTTCGATTAGAGGACTTCATTGGGCAGATTTTTATACATTTATTACAATGTACACACCCCTCATCTGTCTCTATATATGGATACAGAAAGCCTTCGTCATCTGGTTGCATTCTAATTAAATTCTTCGGGCAGACACAAGAACATAATTCACAGCCACAGCATTGATTCTTACTTTGATATAAACCGGATGTCAACATATTAAAAAGTTAATGCTGCTTTCAAGAATTTCATTGATCTCTCGCGCTCTGATTGAACCTTTTGGGTAACAAGTGTATAATCGATTGGCTGTTCCTGATAACTATCCCATTCCCTATGCTTATCTGTAATTAATCTATATTTAATCTCCCAAAGAGAAAGGATATCATCGATTCTAGAATGACGCTGTAACTTTACTCCAGTATTCTTCCTATAAAACACATATATCTGCTTTTCATTCATTATAGAAAATGCTGTACCATGGAAAGAATCTGTAAACACACATTCTGCCCCCCTTATCCAATTAACGAAACTGTCTGGAGACTCACCTGTCATTAGAAAATCTGCGTATTCCTGGTCTATTTCTGAATAACTTTCGTTACTAACTACTGATACAAGTTTGAGGCCCTTCAAATTAGCATATCTACGAGCACATTTCTTTGACTCTTCATCATTTCCTAAGAAATAGCAGAAAATATACTTATCTTCAAATTTCTTTTCAACTGGAAAAATCTTTTTCCAATCTTCGCAAGATATTAGATAGGTAGGATCAACAACAACCTCAGCGTGAATATTATTATCACATACTTTTGAAATAATATCTGCTCCTGTTTTTTCTCGTACAGAAAGATAGTCTATCCTGCTCCAAGCTTTACGAGATGTTCTCCAATAGCTCTTTGGATATTCTGAAACACCAAGACTAGTTGCATAAGATATTGTTCGAACGCTCTTGGGCACAAAACGGAATGAAGAATCAACTCCAAATGAGAATCCAGGATGCCATTTCTGGTCACTACCAATAAGAACAGCATCATATTCAGAACCTAGTTTACAGAGATTTGAAAAACCTGAAACTTCCTTTATATTATGTAATCTTCGATGTATGAATTCTACATAAGAAGTTTTTCTTTTCGCAATGTTATTTTGAAAAGTTGCATCATTAAATTTTGTGCGTGCTGCCTTTTTCTTCTTTTCTTGATAAGCATCAATCAAAAAACGAAACAAGCCCAAATCAAGCGGATAATGTTTGTTAAAACGATCTGCAGTATAATCGATTATCTCTGTTTCACACCCTAAAGACTCAACAATATATTGAGTTGCAAATGCCTGAAGCATAGTGCCATAATTTGGATTTTTATAAGCTATTAATAATCCAACTCTTTTCATTGTTTAAAATTTGACTATTATTAATTTGCTCCGTCAGGCAGAATCGAACTGCAAGCTTGTGCTCCACCTGTGCTGACGAATAACCTTATATTTTAAATGTGATAAACTCCCTCAAGTGGACAAATATTGAAGCAATCCAATATCACCTTACCCTTGAGCCTATCCCAGTTGTGCTTGATGTGATCGTGCTTAACCATCAATACTACCATATCAACATCCTTCAGGAACTCATCGAAATCAGAGAACTGATTCTCTGCAATCTTGTGGTTCTCGAGAAAAGGATCGTAGCACTTCAATGGACGAGCTAAGTGGCGCTGCTGAATATCGAGTAATTGAAGGGCTGGAGACTCACGGAAGTCATCAACATTCTCCTTATAGGTCAACCCATAAAGGCCTACTTTACGGTTATCGGTGATATTGTTCTCCTTCATGATCTCATAAATGCGCTCAAGAACGAATGTTGGCTGGCTATCGTTAGTCTTCATCGACTCATCGATTACCTTAGCGAGCTGTGGATAGTCTCCAACGAGGAACCATGGGTCGACAGAAATACAATGCCCACCTACACCAGGTCCTGGCTGAAGAATATTTACACGTGGGTGCATGTTGCAGATGCGGATAATCTCGTATACGTTCATATTGTCGTGACGACAGATACGTGCAAGCTCGTTAGCGAAAGCGATGTTAACTGCACGAAAGGTGTTTTCAACCACCTTGGTCATCTCCGCAGTACGAATATCGGTTACTACAATATCACCCTGACAGAAGCTTGCATAGTACTCTTTTACCTTCTCACCAATCTCACGCGAGTCAGCACCAATAGTGCGGTTGTTGTGAAGAAGCTCATAAATCATGTTGCCTGGGATAATACGCTCAGGAGCGTGCACAAGGTTTATGTCCTCACCAATCTTGAAGCCGTTCTCCTCGATGACAGGACGTACGAACTTGTCGATGGTTCCTGGACTGACAGTTGACTCGATAACTACGGTTGCTCCCTTAGGACAAACCTTCATCACTTCCTTGACAGCTGCTACTACATAGCATGCGTCAACCTTCTTTGAAAACTTGTCGTATGGTGTAGGAACGGACACGACATATATGTCTGTCTTCTGGTACTCTGTAGTGAACTTGATGCCAGCTTTGAGGGCATTATGAAAGAGTTCGTCGATACCATCCTCTTTGAAGGTGGTGTGACCTGCATTGAGGGTATTAACGAGCTGCTCGTTGTAGTCAGTACCGATGACCTCAACTCCGTGAGAGGCCATCATAAGGGCGGTCGGAAGACCGATGTAACCCAATCCAATTACATTAATCATGAGTTTGATTTTTAATGAGTTATTTTTTGTTGTTATTTTCTGTTGTTGGGATGAAATTGACATCGTAACGTTCTGTCTCTTTGTCAGCAAGGATGTCTGCAATGCGACAGCAAGCCTGTCCATCACCGTAAGGGTTAACTGCTTTGCTCATAGCATCATATGCTGCTGCATCGTCAAGGAGGACGCTTACCTCATTCATAATCTTATCATAATCTGTTCCCACAAGATGAACAGTACCAGATGCAAGTGCTTCAGGACGCTCTGTGGTATCACGCATTACGAGTACTGGCTTTCCAAGTCCTGGAGCCTCCTCTTGGATTCCACCAGAATCGGTCAAGACAATAGTAGCTCTACTCATAAGGTGTACAAACTCGAGATACTGAAGTGGCTCAATAAAGAAAAAGTTAGGACGAGTAAGATCTTCACCAAACACTTCGTGGATAGGCTTGCGCACGTTAGGATTGAGGTGCATAGGATATACGAAGTCAACCTCAAGATATTTTTCTGAAAGATCCTTCATTGTAGTTACCATACGAATGAAGCCGTCACCAAAGTTCTCGCGACGGTGACCAGTGATGAGGACAAGCTTCTTGCCGTTAGCAAGACGTGTTACATCGTAACCTGCCTGTACAAGTACGTTGTCTTGCTCCTTAGCGAGCGCATCATCGGTCTTAAGTTTATTAACTACCATATAAAGGGCATCAATAACGGTATTACCGGTCACATAGATGTTGCCATGAGCTTTCTCCTCCAACAGGTTCCTCTCAGAAAGTGGAGTTGGAGAAAAGTTATAGGTAGCAATACGTCCTGTAATCTGACGGTTCATCTCCTCTGGCCATGGAGAGTAAATATTATGAGTGCGAAGACCTGCCTCCACGTGACCTACAGGAATCTGGGAATAGAACGCTGCAAGGGCACCTGCCATTGAGGTAGTGGTGTCACCATGAACGAGTACAACATCTGGACGACACTCTTTGAACACATCACGAAGACCGGTGAGGACACGTGCAGTCACATCAGTAAGATCCTGACCTTGCTTCATGATGTTGAGGTCGTAATCAGGCTTCACATCAAAGATTTTGAGAACTTGATCAAGCATTTCACGATGCTGACCGGTAACACATACGATAGTTTCGAACTCATCGTTGCGCTTCTGGAACTCTTTTACCAATGGGCACATCTTGATTGCCTCTGGCCGGGTTCCGAAAACTAGCATAACTTTCTTTGCCATAATTTGACTGTTATTATTTTATTTTTTATTCTTTTGTAAGCAGCCTAACCACAGAATTATCACTAGAAGAAAAGTTGCAAAATACAGTAGCAGTAACTAAATATTTTGAGAAAGAGGAAAGGAAAGGCTAAAGACGAAGGTCTAAAGGGGATATTCGCAGGTGCCATAGTAATTGGTACTTCGACTAACTTAGCATAAACTACTCTTCACACTTATAGTACTTCGAGTACCATTGAGCGAAAGCCCTTAAGCCCTTACGTAGTGAGATTGATGGCTTGAAGCCAAAATCTTGTTCCAATGAAGTTGTGTCAGCATAGGTGACAGAAACATCACCTGGCTGCATTGGCACTAATTCTTTGTGTGTCTCAAAATCGTAATCATCAGGAAGTACCTTGGCTGCTATGAGCTCTTCTTGAAGAATGGTCACGAAATCAAGGAGATTCTCAGGTGAGTTGTTACCAATATTATATACCTTGTATGGTGGGATTGGAAGTCCGTCCTCGCCATTTTTCTTCTCAGGAGCATGCTGCATGATACAGACAATACCCTCTACAATATCATCAACATAGGTGAAGTCGCGTTTACAGTTGCCGTAATTGAATATTTGGATGGTCTTACCCTCACGAAGTTTGTTGGTAAAGCCAAAATATGCCATATCTGGACGACCGCAGGGACCGTAAACGGTGAAGAATCGCAGACCTGTGCTTGGTATGTTATAGAGCTTGCTATAAGCATGAGCCATTAACTCATTGCTCTTTTTAGTAGCAGCATAGAGTGATACAGGATTGTCCACCTTATCATCGGTACTATAAGGCACTTTCTTATTGCTTCCATACACACTACTGGAAGAAGCATATACTAAATGCTCCACGCTATGATGACGACAGGACTCTAAGATGTTATAAAATCCAATAAGGTTACTTTCAATATAAGCATCAGGGTTAGTGATGCTATAACGTACACCAGCTTGTGCAGCAAGATTCACGACTACCTGAGGATGGTAGTTAGTGAAAATAGACTCAACAATTTCCTTTTTAGCAATACTGTCTTTTATGAAAACAAATCTGTCACCGTAAGCAGACAATTCTTGTAAGCGTTCATACTTTAAACGTACGTCATAGTATTCGGTAATACTATCAATACCGATGACTTTCACGCTATCAAACTCATTTAGCAAACGTTTCACCAAATTGGCTCCGATAAAACCGGCTGCACCAGTCACCAAAACCACTTTGTTCTCTAAACTAACATTGTATGTTACCATAAAGTTAATCTCTTTGGAAAATGTCACGAGTATATACCTTCTCTTTCACATCATCCAGACAAGAATCGTAGCGGTTGGCGATGATGGCCTGACTTATTTCCTTGAATTTGATTAAGTTATTGACCACTTGGCTACCAAAGAATGTTTCACCATCTTGCATAGTAGGCTCGAAAATCACAATAGTAGCACCCTTCGCCTTGATACGCTTCATAATCCCTTGAATGGCACTCTGACGGAAGTTGTCAGAATTGGACTTCATGGTCAAACGATATACACCAATGGTTATTTTTTGCTCTTTCTGGGCATCCCATGAGCAGGAGGCAGTATAATAACCAGCTTTACGCAACACTTGATCTGCTATGAAATCTTTTCTTGTACGGTTACTTTCGACAATAGCAGTCATCATGTTCTGAGGAACATCCTGATAATTAGCCAAGAGTTGTTTCGTGTCTTTAGGCAAACAATAACCGCCATAACCAAAGGATGGATTATTATAATGTGTACCAATACGAGGATCAAGACCAACACCCTGTATTATCGACTGAGAATCCAGACCTTTCATCTCTGCATAAGTATCAAGTTCATTAAAATAACTGACACGCAATGCAAGATAGGTATTAGCAAACAGCTTAACAGCCTCTGCCTCCTTGATACCCATAAAAAGCGTAGGAATATCTTCCTTGATTGCACCTTCCTGAAGCAATGCGGCAAAAGTATGCGCAGCCTTCTCTAAGACAGGAATATTCGCAATGACCTTTATTGCTTCATTTTCCTCGTCGAACTGCTCGCTATCAATCAACTTTGGATAACCAACAATGATACGACTTGGATAAAGGTTATCATAAAGGGCCATGCTCTCACGAAGAAACTCAGGAGAAAAAAGCAAGTTAAGCTTCCTGACTCCCTTTCGGGCATACTTCAAATAAAGTCCACGACAATATCCTACTGGAATAGTAGACTTAATTACCATCACAGCATCAGGATTGACACTTAAAACCAAGTCAATGACATCCTCTATATGATGAGTATCAAAATAGTTTTTCACCGGATCATAGTTAGTAGGAGCCGCTATAACCACAAAATCAGCATCACTGTAGGCCTCGGCGCCGTCAAGCGTAGCCGTTAGATTCAATGACTTTTCAGACAAATATTTCTCTATATACTCATCCTGAATAGGCGATTGTTTACGATTAAGCATATCTACTTTCTCAGGAATCACATCGACTGCCGTCACCTGATGATGTTGCGACAAAAGCGTTGCTATGCTAAGACCAACATAGCCGGTACCTGCAACAGCAATCTTCAATTCTTTTGTATCCATTGTTGATTTATGTTAGTGTTCAGAATTATTCTAGTTATCTATCCAAGACCTCAAACTTCGGCGAGTTCTTGGATTTAAATTCAGGTACCACTCTCTTCATTAGTTTCACTGTGTCCATGATCTTTACCGTACGGGATAACTTCTCAAACTCTCCATAAGTTTCAAGGATATCAGTGTATTCATAATGACGTACCTTCGCTATCATTATCTTCTTATTCTCGGTAGGAATCGTATTCTCTTTATCGCTCAGGACTTCTTCATAAAGCTTCTCACCCGGACGCAATCCCGTAAACTTGATCTCAATATCTTCACCGGGACGATAACCGGCAAGTTCGATCATACGGGTAGCCAGATCGACAATCTTCACAGCCTTTCCCATCTCAAAGACAAAAATCTCATTGCCTTCACCCATCGTAGCAGCTTCCATTACCAGGCGACAAGCTTCGGGGATAGTCATAAAGAAACGAATGATATCGGGGTGAGTCACTGTGACAGGACCGCCATTCTCAATCTGTTCTTTAAAGCGGGGAATTACAGAACCGTTACTACCCAAGACGTTACCAAAGCGGGTAGTGATAAATTTGGTATGGCCTTTTACTTTTCCCTCACGGATAGCACATCCCAGACTCTGTACATAGATTTCGGCCAATCGTTTCGAGCATCCCATGACATTGGTAGGATTCACCGCCTTATCGGTAGAAACCATGATCATCTTCTCAGCTCCATATTCAACTGCCATATCAGCAACCTGACGAGAGCCGACAACGTTGACCAGCACAGCTTCACAGGGATTCTCTTCCATTAATGGAACATGCTTATAGGCAGCGGCATGAAAGATTATCTGAGGCTGATAAGTTTCGAATACCATACGGAGACGTTCTTTCACGCGGACATCTCCAATGACAGGAACAAAATCAAGACCGGGATAATTCTTCTCAAATTCCAGACGGACATTATGCAAAGGTGACTCAGCGGAATCAAACATGATCAGCTTCTTGATGCTCATCTGAGCCAGTTGCCGGCAAAGTTCGCTGCCAATACTACCGGCAGCTCCGGTCACCAACACAACCTTGCCACAAAACTCAGTCATCACCTCCTCCATATTGATATGAATTTCTGAACGACCCAGCAAGTCTTCAATTTTGATAGGGCGTACCCATTGGTGGAAACTTCCGTTTTCGTCAGCCTCACTGATACTCGGAGCAATCAACGTTTTCAATCCACTCCTTTTACAATACTGAAGCAGGCGGTCTTCCTCTTCACGGGTATTCTCGTAACGGGCAAACAGGATGCCGCCGATACATTTCTTATGAATAAGCTTGTTAAAGCACTCTTCATCTTTAAACGAATAAACGGGAAGATCAGCCACACGCCGGATGGAGTCGCCTGTTCCGTAGATACAGAAGCCTACCACTTTATAGTGAGAGCTGTTCATTAGCCGAACTTTCAATGCCACACTCTTATCATCAATACCATAGATCAGAATATGCATATTCTTCTTATTCAGCATATTCAGCAGGAGTTCATAAACCAGAATCAACTGAATACGGAAGCCTACCATGGCAATAAAAGTCAGCATACCATCAAACAGTACAAAGACTATTTTCTGACTATTATGCAGTCCCGTCTGAGGCAGGAAAAGCCAGATAGCCATTGCGATACAGACAGCCTTTATCAGTGCACTTCCGGCAATTCTCCATAATTCCTTCAACTGGGAAAAACGGATCGTATTACGGTAGGTATGGAATAAAAAGGAACCTAAGACACTGGAGATCACCGAAATCGCTAAAATATGGAAAAGAGAAGTGATTTCTTTGGAAGTCTCCGTTATATAATGAATGCCGATAAATGACACCCAGGTACAAATCAAAGCTATGAACGTATCAATTCCTAATACAATCCAATAACTAAAATAGTTTTTCTGCAAATATTGAACAAAACGGTCAAATGCGTGTTTCATAATTTAAATACCCCAATAAATTATAAAGTCTTTTTTCAAAAAAAGTAGATTTACTATGACAATAGTTTATCGTAGATTGTGTGTAACTGAATTTTCAATGGTGAAGGCAATTGGTTTTTCAGAATCATTTGCGAACGCCTCAGAACAGTTTTCTTCTTTGCCTCATCCTCTGAATTGGCATACATAGACACACTATATCCCATCAGAAGAGACAGACACAAAGCAGCTTCCTGCTCAGCAGTCTTACCGTGACAAGGATACAGATCATTGATCTGTTCATGGATTTCGTTGTTCAGTCGTGCAAGATCATCAACATACACACCCGCCATATAATTACTTTTATGGAGCAGAGCATGAACTGTATTTTGAAGTTTATCGATTTTTTCTTGTAAACAGGAAGTCGTCATTACCCACTTAGTTTTTTTCACCTATAGGCTCAACATAGCCAATCGGCATGTCTACGCAGGCGCAACCAAGCATGTTCAGTCGAACAGCAATCTTACTTTTACCATCTACATTGACAAGCTCACCCACAAGCCCCTGCAGAGGTCCTTTAATTACTTGAACTTTCTCACCACGTGCCAAAGGAGAGCTATTCATACAGACTGTTTCATCCGAATAATCAAGCATGAAACGAAAACGTGCCATCTGGTCGTCAGGAATAACAGCAGGACTGCTTTCGCCGCGCATCACCATATAGCGGCTCACAGTAGTAAAGTTCAGGACTTCCATACGTTCTTTCGGATCAGCGTGTACAAAAACCATCATCGGAAGAAGAACGGATTCAACTAATTTACGGCGGTCACTCCATTGATGGATTTCCTTCTGAACAGGTACAAAATTCTCAATCCCCACCTTGTTCAAATACTCGGAAACCTTCTTTTCATGATGCATACGAACTAATGCAACATACCAGCGTTTTGAGTGTGCTACGCCTTCCCCTGTCCCATAAATAGGCCCAGCATTTAGTGATTTCTCTTTTGTTAAAATCATACTTTTTTACCCCATGTTTTTCCGTTACTTCTTAGGTAACGGAAAAGTACACTTCATAATAAATCGGGAGGAAAAAGTCGAAAAGTACCGACTAATGAGGGTTGAGAGCATCTTGGCTTTAGAGAAAGTAGAGATTCTTAGGAAAATTGGGCATATAAATTCCTAAGCATGAAAATAGGCCTTTTTCATGTTCAGATACATTTTTTTTCAAATTCAGGGTTAAATCGAAAAAAAGTAGGTTTTTATTTGTTTAATACATGTGTTTTTGTCTATCTTTGCGTCAAATTTAAATCCGTTACCTAAGAAGTAACACACCAGCATCAGTGCTGATTATCAAATTTTTAACCATTCAAATTCGACCTAAAGGGCAAGTCTTCACGTAATGCAAATTCTTACGATTTACCTCTGTACGCTCTTTCAACTCAAACCCCTTCAGATAAATTTGTGTCGTCTTTATAGACTTATGCCCTAAAGATTCACTGATCATTTCAATTGGAACTCCACGGAACTTGGCAGTAGTTGCCCAAGAATGGCGAATCGTGTAAGAAGTTACCGGAGAGGTCAAGTGCAAAGCCCTCGCCAAACTTTTCAAATGATTATTAAACCGGCGAAGTGCAGACTGATATTCACGATAAGCACGTTCATCCTTACGTTTCTTATCACCGGAAAGGATACTGAAAAGGTAATCGGGGCAACCCGGACGCGATGACTGGGAATTGCGAAGCTGATTCATCATTTCCTTAGCTGTATCCAAAACTTCCACACTCATTGGAGTTCTGGTTTTAATTCGATTATATCGGAGCACATTACAATCTAAAGCCGACTTTTCCAAATGAGCCAAATCGGCAAAAGACATCCCACAGAATTGAAACATCAAAGCAGCAATCGATTGTGTGCGCCGCAAACAATCCGTCTTGGGATCTTCGTAAAGAAGCCGTCGGAGTTCACTCACCGGAAGAGCCCTTTTCTGACGGATATCCACTCCTGTATACACATCACGGAACAGACCATGTACATAGGGCGCACTACCCAACTCTACCCCACGGTTATAGATACTGCGAAGCATACGCATATACGTTGATACCGTATTCGGTTTTAAGCCCGAATCATACAGATGTTCCCCGTAACGACGCAATCGGTCACGAGTGACTTGCCTGAAAGATACACTGGCATTACCACAAAATTTATTAAAAGAGAAAAGAGCATTTTGATAGACATGTGCCGTAGAAAAACGACCTTCTTTTCGTAAAAGGCCGATGTATAGTTCCCCACATCGGCTAAATCCATTTTTATTCATTATTTGCATCACTAGTTATTTTATATACAATTATAGGGCGAAAATTTGGAATTTCCATCTTAATGCCATTTATTAATTTTATTTAAATCAAAAGAAATGACAACGACAAAAAAATGCCTGAAAAATGCAACTGGCACACAAAAGAAGAGAAGTCTTGAAACTGATTATCAGGATGATGACGAAATTATTGACATCGATGAGGTCAGAAAAAGAAATGGCATCACAGGCGAAAAAAAACACTATTTCATTGCCTGTCTTCGCACTTATTACGAAGATGACGAGTTTAATTCCTACGTAAAATCTTTAACAGGACTAGCCAAGTACATTGCAGACTGGAGAATCTTTTACGTAAACACACATCATGGATATAGATTAATGAAATTCAGGAGTATACTCAGCGAAATTAGCAGTTTAAGCAAAGGAATCGGAATAATTTCGAAGCACGAAAAAGAAGAGAAAGAACAATACAAATCAAAGTATCACAGTAGAAAATAGCAAGAATAATTGGAGCGAAAAAATACAACTTATACTTTTGCCCCCGTTTTTTAGATAAAGAAATGAACGAACTATCCGGCAGAAATTATAGTGTCACTATAACAGCAAGATAGTGTCACTATCCCGACAGGATAGTGTAACTATCATCGCACGATAGTGTAAGCATCCTACAGATAGTTCCGCCTTTTCTTTAAATATAACTATTTTACTAACAAATTTATAATGTAATGACAAAAGAAAAACGGCTGATAGCCACTAACAAAACAGAAGAAGAAAGAGATCGATTAACAGAAGTATGGAAAAAACGTATCGTATCAGAGAAAGGTTATTCGGAAACGATCGCAGAACGAATAGCCGAAAAAGTGAAATCACTGGCAGACTACATGCAATATGGCCATGCCATCATCGCATATTACAGACAGAACGGTAGTTTTCAGTTAGTTACAGGCACTCTCATTTCTTATTCCAAAGACTTTCACCACTCTTATGACATGAAGCAGGTACACAGTACCTTCATATTCTGGTGCATGGAAGAGAAAGGATGGAGAACCTTTCAGATTGAGAATTTTCTCGATTGGAAACCAATTGTATAAACTTAAAAACAAACAATAAGACTGATATGAGCACAACTTATTTAAGCGTAGACTATTTCCCGCTTACCGTAAACTTTTTCGACAGAGATGCCATTGAACTGGCTGAAGCCAAATATGGCATCAGAGTGGATGGAGCTGTATGCAAACTTCTATGTAAAATATTCAAAGAAGGATATTACATCCCATGGGGTGAGGAACAATCGTTGATTTTTGCCCGCAAGCTGGGAGGAGAACTGAAAGGAAAAGAGATAGACGGAATCATTCAAATTTTGCTTGACAAAGGATTCTTTGACAAAGAAAGCTATGAGAAGTTTCAGATATTGACTTCCCTTGAAATTCAGCACATCTGGATAGATGCTACCTGCCGCAGGAAAAGAAAGTTAGAAGATTTGCCCTACCTGTTGGTCAATGACACCCAAAAACAGGAAAAGGAAAATAATACAAAGGATGCAAACAATTCGTCAGTACAAGGTGAATTGAAACTGGAAAATGAGAACATTTCACCCGAAATTGCTGACATTTCCGGACAAAGTAAAGGAGAGAAAAGAAAAGCAGAAGAGGAAGAAGACAATACGGCTTCGCCTTCGCTCGAAATCCCCGGTTATGCCTACAACAAGAGTACGCACAACGTCAAAGGACTTCTGGACAGCCTGGCACAACATGGAGTAACAAACAAGAAAGAAATTACAGCTATTCTCAAGCTGTCGGATTACGGAAAGAAGGGGACGCAGATATGGATCACGCTGTCTACCACCAAGTGGGGAAAGATTGATAATCCGGGAAGGTATATCATTTCAACGTTGAGGACATAGAGATAAAATAAGGCACGGATTACACGAATTAACACGGTTTTTAGTTATTCAATTCCTGAAACCGTGAAATCTGTGTAATCCGTGCCTAAAAAAAATTACCACTTATAGTTAATACCGAAGCTCAGCAATTCCTTCAGCTGGAAGAAGCTGCCATTTTCAACGGTTGGTTTTGAACTGTCGTCAAAACGGGCGTGTACGTAAAGTTTAGTAGAAAGATAGCGGTTCAAAACAAAGTTGAATGTATTCTCCCACTCCACACGCACCCATTCGTAATTGGTCAGATAGTTCAGACGGGATTCCAGCGAAACAGCCGAAATGATTTTCCAGTTGAACGTTGACTGCAACTGAGAACCGAAGTCGTTTTTAGAGCATTTGCCTTTCTCCAGACCGAACTTGGTTTCATCTACTTCCGAATTGTCGATATATCGCAAGTTATAAGTCAGCGGACCGATGAAAACAGAAAGATTGAATTTCTGCTTATTCAATTTGTAGTCCATACCGATACTGACTGCCAAATCCGCCGGAGACAGGAATGCGGAAACAAGTTCTTCGCTATTGGCTTTGTAACCGTGACAGAACTGAGTCTTAAACTCGGAAGAAATAGTATAGTACCAGTTCTTTAACGCTCTTAATCCTAACTTATTGTACAGACGGAACTGGTCGGTATTAATCAGGTAATCATGGAATTTATCCGACGGTGTGGATGTCATACCCAGTTTAGCCTCCAACTGATTTTCGAAAAGGACTTTCTCATTATCATTGTAGTTGGCATAAAGCTGCAAGGTAGCCAGACCGGCAAAGTTACTTTCTCCTCCCTTGTACCAGTTCTCAGAAAGGTGGTTCTGGCTGATTTGCAAAGAACCGTTACCTCCGGTAACCCACCAGTTAGGACGGCTGATTTTCATTTTTGCCTTGCCCACATCGTTGCTCATTTCTTCCGGCTGGAAAAGATGGACAACAGATGCCTTCGGAGAAATCTTCGGTTTCACATCCCTACGAAAGACATCACGGCTCATGATACGGTTTTCCGTGGTGACAACCAGTTCCGGATGATTGAGATAAAGAGCCATCAGTGCTTTATTGACCGATTGATTGGCACGCTCGGACTTCGTATATGCCAAAGTATCATAAGGGAGGAGTTCCGCTGTCAACTTTTTCAAGTTGTCGGGCAAAGAGTCAAACTGTACCGGTTTCCAATCCACCTTTGAATACTGCGCCATCGGAGCATAATAATAGGCTAACGGAGTAAACAGACGAAAATAGTCAGGATCGGACGGAATATAACGTTCCGGTACAGACGGGTCATTCAGGTAGTCCAACTGACCGATATACTTATTATATAAGATTGATACAGTGTCCAATTTAGGAGTTTCTCCGGACAGATTCAATTTAAGCATTAAATACTTCTGAAGTTCTGACGAAAGCGTGTCTGCCTTCACAATTTTCGCTTTTGCCACTACGGTAGAAGGTTGAGTGGCGGTCTGTGCTGAAAGCGATAAAGATAAAGTCGAGGTAAAAACTACGAATGATAATAACTCTCTTCTCATAATATTCCTAATTTGGTGCAAATCTACATTATTTTGTTTAGAAAACATAGGAATCTTTCAAAATTGCATTTTTTAATAAAATTGTAGAGGGGAAAGTCTGCATTCTTCCCCTTTTTTTTATAATTTTGCGCTTTTTAAGTTCGTAAGAAACTACTAAGTAAAAATAATTAAAACAGTTATAGCTGTGGGAGAAACAAAGTATATTTTCGTCACCGGTGGTGTTGCCTCTTCTTTAGGAAAAGGGATCATCTCATCCTCCATCGGTAAATTGCTGCAAGCAAGAGGTTACAATGTAACCATCCAGAAGTTTGACCCGTATATCAACATCGACCCGGGAACATTGAATCCTTATGAGCATGGAGAATGCTATGTGACCGTAGACGGCCATGAAGCCGATCTTGACCTGGGACACTACGAACGTTTCCTGGGTATTCAGACTACAAAGGCTAACAACATCACTACGGGACGTATCTACAAAAGTGTTATTGACAAAGAACGTCGCGGAGACTATCTGGGTAAGACGATTCAGGTGATTCCTCATATCACGGATGAAATCAAACGGAACGTAAAATTGCTCGGTAACAAATACAAGTTCGATTTTGTAATTACCGAAATCGGTGGTACGGTAGGTGATATCGAATCACTCCCCTACCTCGAAAGTATCCGCCAGTTGAAATGGGAGTTGGGTAAGAACGCTCTTTGCGTACACCTGACATATGTGCCTTATCTTGCCGCTGCCGGAGAGCTGAAAACCAAACCGACACAGCATTCTGTCAAGGAACTCCAGAGCGTAGGTATTCAGCCGGACGTATTGGTGCTTCGTGCCGAACACCCGCTGAGCGACGGACTCCGCAAAAAAGTAGCTCAATTCTGTAATGTGGATGACAAGGCTGTCGTGCAGTCTATCGACGCAGAAACAATTTATGAAGTACCTCTCCTGATGCAGGCACAGGGACTGGACAGCACAATCCTTGAAAAGATGGGGCTGCCCGTAGGAGAAACTCCGGGACTAGGTCCGTGGCGTAAATTCCTGGAACGCCGTCATGCTGCTGAAACGAAAGAACCCATCAACATCGCATTGGTAGGTAAATATGACTTGCAGGATGCTTACAAGTCAATCCGTGAAGCATTGTCACAGGCAGGTACTTACAACGACCGCAAAGTGGAGGTTCACTTTGTGAACAGCGAAAAACTGACAGATGAGAACGTAGCCGAAGCCTTGAAAGGCATGGCAGGCGTGATGATCGGTCCGGGATTCGGTCAGCGTGGTATCGACGGTAAGTTCGTTGCCATCAAATATACACGTACACATGATATACCGACCTTCGGTATCTGTCTGGGTATGCAATGTATCGCTATCGAATTTGCCCGCAACGTATTGGGATATGCCGATGCCGACTCACGCGAAATGGATGAAAAGACTCCGCACAACGTGATCGACATCATGGAGGAACAGAAAGCGATCACCAATATGGGAGGTACGATGCGTCTGGGCGCTTACGAATGTGTGCTTCAGAAAGGATCGAAAGCATACCTTGCTTATGGTGAAGAACATATTCAAGAACGTCACCGCCATCGCTATGAGTTCAACAATGACTATAAGGCTCAATACGAAGCTGCCGGTATGAAATGCGTGGGTATCAACCCCGAATCGGATCTGGTGGAAATCGTTGAGATCCCGGCATTGAAGTGGTTTATCGGCACTCAGTTCCATCCGGAATACAGCAGTACGGTATTGAACCCGCATCCGTTGTTTGTGGCTTTCGTGAAGGCAGCCATCGAGAACGAGAAGAATTGACAATTGACAGTTGACAATTGACAATTTATTATTCAAAAATTTATAATTCATAATTAATAGGAATGGATAAAAACACCATTACAGGTCTCGTTTTAATAGGTATATTATTGGTAGGATTCAGTTATCTGAGCCGTCCAAGCGAGGAGCAGATAGCTGCGCAGAAGAAATACTACGATTCTATTGCCGTGGTGCAACAGCAGCAGGAAGCGCTGAAAGCAAAAACAGAAGCCGCACTCGCCAATGAAAACAAAGGTGCAGCGGCGGCAGCAGATTCTTCTGCCCTGTTTTTCAACGCGATGCATGGAACTGATTCCAAAGTAAGCATCCAGAACAGCGTAGCGGAAATCACTTTCACTACGAAAGGCGGACGGGTATATTCGGCTATGCTGAAAGAATACAAAGGACAGGACAAGACAAACCCTGTCGTACTGTTCGACGGTGATGATGCTACCATGAGTTTCAACTTCTACAACAAGCAAGGAGCCATCCAGACAAAGGACTATTACTTCGAAGCTGTCAATAAGACAGACAGCAGCGTAACTATGCGTCTGGCTGCGGACAACGCCAGCTACATCGATTTTATCTATACGCTGAAACCGAACAGCTACCTGATGAACTTTGAAATCAAAGCAACAGGCATGGAAGGCAAACTGGCCAGTACGGAGTATGTAGACATCGACTGGACACAGCGTGCACGCCAGCTGGAAAAGGGATTCACTTACGAAAACCGCCTCTCAGAGCTGACTTATAAGGTAAAAGGTGACAATGTAGATAATCTGTCGGCTGCCAAGGATGACGAAAAGGATCTGGGCAATACAGCGATAGACTGGGTAGCATTCAAAAACCAGTTCTTCTCTTCTGTATTCATTGCAGACCAGGACTTCAACAAGGTTTCTGTGAAGTCAAGAATGGAACAACAAGGAAGCGGATATATCAAGGATTATTCTGCAGAAATGAGTACCTTCTTCGATCCGAGCGGAAAACAACCGACAGAAATGTACTTCTACTTTGGCCCGAACCACTTCAAGACCTTGAAGGCACTGGACAAAGGACGTACAGAGAAATGGGAACTTAACAGACTGGTATATCTGGGCTGGCCGTTAATCCGCTGGATCAACCAGTTTATCACGATCAACGTATTCGACTGGCTGTCGGGCTGGGGCTTGAGCATGGGTATCGTACTGTTGATTCTGACAATTATGGTGAAGGTGGTAGTTTACCCTGCTACCTGGAAAACATACATGTCTTCTGCCAAGATGCGTGTATTGAAACCGAAAATCGACGAGATCAACAAGAAGTATCCGAAGCAGGAAGATGCGATGAAGAAACAGCAGGAGGTGATGAGCCTTTACAGCCAGTATGGCGTGAGCCCGATGGGCGGTTGTCTGCCAATGTTATTGCAGTTCCCGATCTTGATGGCATTGTTCATGTTCGTACCGAGCGCTATCGAGTTACGTCAGCAGAGCTTCTTGTGGGCGGACGACTTGTCCACTTACGACGCGTTCATCACATTCCCGTTCCATATCCCGTTCCTGGGCAACCATCTCAGCTTGTTCTGCTTGCTGATGACGGTAACCAACATCCTGAACACAAAGTATACAATGACGATGCAGGATACAGGAGCACAACCGCAAATGGCTGCGATGAAATGGATGATGTATCTGATGCCGATTATGTTCCTGTTCGTACTGAACGACTATCCTTCGGGATTGAACTATTATTATTTCGTGTCAACACTGATTAGTGTAGGAACCATGATTTTGTTGCGTAAAACTACAGACGAAACAAAATTACTGGCTATTCTGGAAGCTAAGAAAAAAGACCCGAAACAAATGAAAAAGACCGGATTTGCTGCACGCCTGGAAGCTATGCAAAAGCAACAGGAACAGTTACAGCAGCAAAAACAGAATAAACGATAAGAAATTATCCGAAGATATATTCTGAGAAAGCCGGGCAACCGAAAGGGGTTTGTCCGGCTTTCTTTCTCTAAAAAACAAACTTAATATGAAGACAAAATATACTTATAAACAAATCTGGACGATCGCCTACCCTATTCTGATCAGCCTGATTATGGAGCAGCTGATCGGCATGACGGACACGGCCTTTCTTGGACGTGTCGGGGAAATTGAATTAGGGGCATCCGCCATCGCCGGGGTTTACTACCTGGCTATTTTCATGATGGCATTCGGATTCAGCGTAGGAGCACAGATATTGATCGCCCGTCGCAACGGGGAAGGAAACTACAAGGAAATCGGACCGATTTTCTATCAGGGGATTTATTTCCTGGTAGTGGTTGCTGCGATTCTGTTTACACTTTCCATCGTATTCTCGCCATTTATTTTAAAGAATATCATTTCGTCCCCTCACATTTATGATGCAGCGGAAAGTTATATTCATTGGCGGGTGTACGGGTTCTTTTTCTCATTTGTCGGAGTGATGTTCCGTGCCTTCTTTGTCGGTACGACACAGACCAAGACGCTGACGCTGAACTCCATCGTGATGGTGCTTTCTAACGTGGTATTCAACTATATCCTGATTTTCGGTAAGTTCGGTTTCCCACAACTGGGCATTGCCGGTGCAGCCATCGGTTCATCCCTCGCTGAGCTGGTATCGGTGATTTTCTTTATCATCTATACCTGGAAGCGGATCGACTGCAAGAAGTATGCACTGAATATCCTGCCGAAATTCCAAAGCCGGACATTGAAGCGGATTCTCAATGTCTCCGTGTGGACAATGATTCAGAACTTCGTTTCTTTATCTACCTGGTTTATGTTCTTCCTGTTCGTGGAACACCTGGGAGAACGGTCATTGGCTATCGCGAACATTATCCGAAATGTGTCGGGCATCCCGTTTATGATCGCCATGGCTTTTGCTGCAACCTGCGGATCTCTGGTCAGCAACCTTATCGGTGCGGGCGAAAAAGATTGTGTACGGGGAACCATCAATCAGCACATCCGTATCGGATATGTGTTCGTACTGCCGATATTGATATTCTTCTGTCTGTTTCCCGACCTGATTCTGCGCATATACACGGATATGCCCGATTTGAGGGATGCGTCCATCCCTTCTTTATGGGTGTTATGCGCAGCCTACGTAGTGCTGGTACCAGCCAATGTGTATTTCCAGTCGGTATCGGGAACAGGTAACACACGCACGGCACTGGCCATGGAACTTTGTGTACTGACAATTTATGTAGCTTACGCTACTTATTTTATTCTTTACCTTAAAATGGACATTGCGTTTGCCTGGACAACAGAAAGTGTGTATGGAATCTTTATCTTCCTCTTCTGCTACTGGTATATGAAGAAAGGAAACTGGCAGAAAAAGCAGATTTAAATCCTTTTTTCATTATCTTCGCAAGAAAATAAACATTTTTATAAAATATGAGACAAGCAAATCTATTTATGATGTCGGCAGCAATGTTGTTAGCTGCCTGCGGCGGAACAAAAGACGCGGGCAAAACGGATCAGGTGCTTATCGAAAAATCCGATATTAAGATCGAAGGGAAGCGTATGACGCCTGAAGCCCTTTGGGCAATGGGACGTATCGGAGGACTGGCGGTATCGCCCGACGGAAAGAAAATTGCGTATACGGTAGCATACTACAGTGTACCGGAGAACAAGAGTAATCGCGAAGTTTTCGTCATGAACGCGGACGGCAGCGATAACCGACAAATCACCCGCACTCCTTATCAGGAGAATGAGGTGACCTGGATAAAAGGAGGATCGAAGCTGGCTTTCCTGAGCAACGACAACGGAAGCAGCCAACTATATGAAATGAATCCGGACGGTAGCGGCCGTAAACAACTGACCAACTACGATGGTGACATCGAGGGTTATTCTATCTCACCGGACGGCAAGAAACTGCTGTTCATCTCGCAAGTGAAAACCAAAGAAAGCACTGCCGATAAATATCCGGATCTGCCGAAAGCTACAGGTATTATTGTCACCGACCTGATGTATAAGCACTGGGATGAATGGGTGACAACTGCTCCGCATCCTTTCGTGGCAGACTTTGACGGTAACGGTATTTCCAATATCGTGGATATACTGGAAGGAGAACCATACGAAAGTCCGATGAAACCTTGGGGCGGCATTGAGCAGCTGGCTTGGAATACGACTTCGGACAAAGTGGCTTATACCTGTCGCAAGAAAACAGGGCTGGAATATGCTGTTTCTACCAATTCGGATATTTATGTGTATGATCTGAATACAAAGAAAACGGATAATATCACCGAAGAAAACAAGGGGTATGACACCAATCCGCAATACTCTCCGGATGGCAAGTACATTGCATGGCAAAGCATGGAGCGCGATGGATACGAAGCTGATCTGAACCGTTTGTTTATCATGAATCTGGAAACTGGAGAGAAGCGTTTTGTCAGCAAAGCATTTGAGTCTAATGTGGATGCGTTTGTCTGGGGCAACGATGCCAAGACCATCTATTTTACAGGTGTATGGCATGGAGAAACTCAGATTTATTCTCTTGACCTGACGAATGATTCTGTAAAGGCGATTACTTCGGGTATGTATGATTATGAAGGGGTAGCACTCTTCGGTGACAAACTGATTGCCAAACGCCACTCAATGAGTATGGGTGATGAGATCTATGCGGTAGCATTGGATGGTTCTGCCACTCAACTGACACAGGAGAACAAGGAGATTTATGATCAGCTGGAAATGGGTAAGGTAGAAGGTCGCTGGATGAAAACGACGGATGGCAAGGATATGTTGACATGGGTGATCTATCCTCCCCAGTTCGATCCGAACAAGAAATATCCGACATTGCTGTTCTGTGAAGGTGGTCCTCAAAGTCCGGTAAGTCAGTTCTGGTCTTATCGCTGGAACTTCCAGATTATGGCTGCCAACGACTATATCATTGTAGCCCCGAACCGTCGCGGATTACCGGGATTCGGAGTGGAATGGAACGAACAGATCAGTGGTGATTATGGTGGTCAGTGTATGAAAGACTATTTCACTGCTATCGACGAGATGGCAAAAGAATCGTATGTAGATAAAGATCGTCTGGGATGTGTGGGCGCTAGTTTCGGAGGATTCTCCGTATATTGGTTAGCCGGTCATCACGACAAACGTTTCAAGGCATTTATCGCTCATGACGGAATCTTCAATATGGAAATGCAGTATCTGGAAACAGAAGAGAAATGGTTTGCCAACTGGGATATGGGCGGCGCGTACTGGGAAAAACAGAATCCGATAGCACAACGTACTTTCGCCAACTCCCCTCACCTCTTCGTGGAAAAATGGGATACTCCGATTCTCTGTATTCATGGAGAAAAAGATTTCCGTATTTTGGCTAATCAGGCTATGGCTGCATTTGATGCCGCTGTAATGCGTGGTGTACCTGCAGAGTTGCTAATTTATCCGGATGAGAACCACTGGGTACTGAAACCGCAGAATGGTGTCTTGTGGCAACGCACTTTCTTTGAGTGGCTGGATAAGTGGCTGAAGGCTCCTGCAAAATAAATCTTTGATATAAGACAAATAATGAAGGCTCTGTTCTCAAATCAAATTGAGTTCAGAGCCTTCTGCATTACATCTAAAATCCGCTAGACTTTACTCATGATATATATTTTCGATTGCTACTATATACTTAGATAAGGTCTATGATTCAATCTAGACCTGTTTCATAATCCTTTTCAAATAGCTCAATCGGAGCCTCCATTAAAACAGTTTTTTCAGCACCTTTTTCGTCTGATAAATCAATTAATCCCATTTTTTGCTCCCTTAATTGTTCTCCAGTCCATCTGCCTTTTAAATGGTATTCTTCCCCTTTATTTACGGCCTTCAGTACCAAATAAAAAGTTAAGGTACATCGATATCCACATTCTTGTTTTGTTAACTCATAAGTTGAATAGGGAGGTATCTTATACTTTACATTTCCAATAGAACGTGATCCATTCTTTACTTTTAATGTTTCTCCAAAAATCAACGGAGTCTTCGCACCCGTTCCGTCTATAAAAAGCTTACCTCCAGCATCAATGAAAGGAACAGGAATCTTCAAATCCGCCAAATTTTCAGCATTAACAGGCAAAGAACCTTCAGTCAATACAAATAAAGAGTTCTCTTCCTCTTCCACATCCCATGCATATATCATTGGAAGAGGTTCATCTTTATCATTTACTTTATGTTGCAAGACTACTACAGGATATTCAACCCGCTCTACTACATCCGTTTCCTCCTGCACAAACTTATAGGAAACAACCTCTAATATCGCCGGAGTATTGGATGGAGAAGAAGACACATCATCCGAATCACTACTACAAGCTGCGAGTGCAGCACAGATACCTGCAAGAAAGAACATTTTTGTTTTCATAACGCTTAGTTTTAGTTGTGTTACAATAGTTTAGTTTAGGGCAAATGTATAATATTTATATCACTTATCAAAGCTTTACCGATAAAAAATAAAAAAAGGGAGAATTAATCTCCCTCCCAAATATTTTCGATTTCTACTATATACATTTTATGAAAACCTCCATGAGCATCGTCATACCATTTTTCCAAGGACTCTTTATCCAGGAAACATTCAGGTTTAATGTTATCCGCATACAGTTTTCTTCCTTCCAGACTCAGGCGGGCCTGTTCGAAAAGCACATTCCCCTGTTCTGTGAAGACCGGCTTCAATCCGGTTGCTTTCACCTTATCCGTATCACGACCGGACTTTGAGCCACAAACTGCATGAATCTTCTTATTTGCTTCGCCCAAAAAAGAAAGTGTCAGATAATCACTTTTCTCGATGAACTCATACGTATATCGTTCGGGGCGGACAAAAACAAAAGCAACGGGCTTATTCCAAAGCCAGCCAATGCCACCCCAGCTGGCAGTCATTGTATTGAATTTCTCTTTGGTGCCGGCAGTAACCAACATCCATTCTTTGCCAATCGCCTCAAAGAAATTTTCTTTCAGGTCTTTTACTTCTAACTTCTTCATCTCTCAGTTTATTTTATAATTACTTTCTTTTACTCAGTTTTACGATTTCTCCCAGATAAGGGATTTCTACACGAATCTTTCTTTTCTTTGCTTCTGCCGCAAATACTTTAGGCGGATCATGCAAGGGTTCATCAGACAAATCAAATGTACCGTAGTGCATCGGAATGGTTATTCCTGCGTGCATCTCTTCGGAGGCAGTCAGTGATTCATAAGGAGAAATATGATTGGGACGCATGAACCAACGGGGTTTATATGCACCGATACCCAACAAGGCATAGTCCGGAGCTCCGAACAGATCCGGGATTTCCCTAAAATGGGTAGAATACCCTGTGTCTCCGCTATAATAGAGAGAAACACCATTCCCCTGCAGCATGAAAGCTCCCCACAATCGCTGCCCTCCATCACGTACGGAGCGTTTGCTCCAATGCTGTGCCGGCAAGAAAGTTATTTTCAGCCCTTCATCTTCCAGTTGCTGATACCAGCCGGCCTCAATCACTCTCATTTCCGGAAACCAGCTCTTTATCAGTTCTCCGGTTCCCAAACCGCAAAACAATTTCATCTGCGGATTATTATTCAGCAAACGGGTGATACTTTGCTTGTCCAGATGGTCAAAATGATCATGACTGATAAGCAGGTAATCAATTTCTGTAAAAATGTCGGGATTGGCAGGAAACTCACTCTGTCTTTTCACAAAAGGGATGTTTCCGAAAACCGGATCGAACATGATTCTTTTACCTGCCAACTGAAGGAAGAAGGAATTATGTCCCAGCCATATTAAAGAATCTCCCACCACAGCATCCAGCGAACGAAGATAACAGACTTTCGGGTCCCACTTCACCGTTTTCTTTTCTTTCCGCTGAGGATTGGGGGACAACCGCCATTTCAACACACTTCCCATACCGGGGCGGAAACGGTGCTGCCTGTTAAAAAAACGTCCGCGTACCATCGGATTTCCTCTCCAATAAGGATTAACGGTAGCCAAACGTTCGTTTCTCCTGAAACATATATGTTCACCCATTTTCTTTATCTATTGAATAAGTCCTCACAAACTTAATTAAAAATCTCGATTTACAAAGAGGGACAAACAAAAAATGTACCCCAGACACACTATCGGGGCACATTTCTCAGAAAAAGAATAAATATTATTCTTTTTTAATAGAACGATCTTACATTAAAAGCAATGCAGTCCATACAACGGCAGCTGCCATCCGAGAGCTGACAAATTGATAATCACGATGACCAGTCCCAATACCCATAGGATAAACAGAGACCATTTCAAGCCGGTCCCCATCGGTGACCAATGAAACAACTGACGCATTATAGTGTACAGAAAAGCTCCTAATGGAATGGCAATGAGTGCAATTCCTGAAATGGTGCCAAGCAATGTCATCACAGGAGATATGGTAGCTATGGGCGTCCAGTCAATAGCCGGAAGCATTTCATAAAGCAGAGCTCCGCCGCCAACAAGCGCAGCAATCACCGCAAACACAAGAGCTACTATCACCACAGCGAGCACGAACAATACCGGACAGCAAATGATGACAAGAGCTACCAGGAATATCTTAAGAATGATAGCGGCGATCGTGACAAATACATCTCCTACTTTTTGCAGAAAGGTACGCGGTTTATCCGAGTTCACAAAGTTATTGACCCCGTCGGCAACCCGTTCAAATCCGTCCGTCACCGTTTTGCCTATATTTTCTATGGTTACCGCTTCGCCACGCATACTCAGCTTCTCTGCTGCCGTACGTGCTTCGGGAATGATAATCCATCCTATAATATAAAGGATAATCATCGGGCAATAGGGAACAAACAATAATACGATCATCAGGATACGCACCAGCGTGATATCCCAGTCAAAATAAGCTGCCAGCCCGGAAGCTACTCCTCCAAGCAACTTATTATCCGGATCACGGAACAGGCGACGGGCTGTAGTGGTCCGTGTATACCCCTGACCGGAAGAAGCTGTCTGTTCCTTCTTATGCGGTTCGGATTCGTCGTCAGATACACCAAAATCTTCCGGTTTGCCTACCCGGGCAATTATTTCTTCCACATCGGCAATAGTAATGACTTGCTTCCCTGCGGACACTTTCTCGGCAAACAGCTCGGCAATACGAATCTCGATATCATTCACAATCTCTTCCGCCCCCTCCTGTTTGCGAAAAAAATGTTTCAGGTTGGACAGATAATCGTCCAGCAAACGATAGGCATCATCATCTATATGATAGACAGTTCCTCCCAAATTTACAGTTAATGTTTTTTTCATTATTATTTCTTCTTTATCGAATTATCTACTAGCAATATGATTCACGGTTTCGTTCAGTTCCTTCCAGGATATCTCAAGCTCGCCTAAAAAAGCCTCTCCTTTTTCTGTGAGCTTATAGTACTTGCGAGGAGGTCCCTGCGTGGATTCTACCCATTCATAACTCAACAAATCGTCATTCTTCAAACGTGTCAGCAATGGATATAAGGTACCTTCCACCACAATCAGCTGTGCCTCTTTCAACTTCTGAATAATATCAGAAGCATAAGCCGGCTCTTTGTGCAGTAAAAGCATGATGCAATACTCCAACATGCCTTTTCTCATCTGAGATTTTACATTGTCTACATTCATTGTTATTTTTCTTTTTGACAGGACAAATATATGCATTACTCTAGTACCTTGCATTACAAAGTACTATAATTTAATAATAATTAAATCATTAAGAAGTTTTCTCCTTATTATAAAAAGAAATAATAGCTATATTTGCAGCTCATAAAACCACAAAAAAGAAAATACGTATGTTTACTATTCGAAAAGCAAGGATAGATGATTGCGGTCTGATCAACCAAATGGCCGGTGAAGTATTTCCCGCCACTTACCAAGAGATCTTATCTCCCGGACAACTGGACTATATGATGGACTGGATGTACTCTCCCGAAAATATCCGGAAACAAATGGAAGAAGAAGGTCATGTTTATTTTATCGCATATGAAGGAGATGAGCCCTGTGGCTATGTCTCCGTACAGCAACAGGAAGAGAATGTATTCCATCTGCAGAAAATCTATGTCCTCCCCCATTTTCAAGGCGCACACTGCGGTAGTTTTTTATTCAGAGAGGCTGTCAGATATATCAAGGAGGTACATCCGGAACCTTGCTTAATGGAGCTTAACGTGAACCGTAACAACAAGGCTTTACTGTTCTATGAACGGATGGGTATGAGAAAATTGCGGGAAGGGGATTTTCCGATTGGCAACGGGTACTATATGAATGATTATATCATGGGACTGGATATCTGAAAAGTAAGGTAACCATATACAAAATGCCCCGGAACAGATTGTTACTCAATCAATGTTCCGGGGCATTCGTTTATTTATTACCAAGCGGGCTTATTTCGCTACGCGTTCCAGCCATTTCAGCATGAAGATCATGGTAAACATTGAAATAGTACAAGCTACCACAAATACTGTCCATGTCATCCAGATAGGAATGGATTCATACAAAATAGCACCGATCACCAACAGCTGATTGCCAAGTGCAGTTGCACCTAACCAGCCTCCCTGCATAATACCCTGGTATTTCGGAGGAGCTACTTTAGACACAAATGAAATTCCTAACGGAGAAATATACAATTCAGCTACCGTCAAAATCAGATAAGTCAGCATCAACAAGAACGGAGTCACTTTCACCGGTGAAGTTCCTACAGCGATAATGTCCTTGTGCAAAGGCAGATTGGCAAAATAAGAACCGACAGCCATTACGATAAAGGCCAATGCGGCAATACCCATACCAATTGCAATCTTCTTAGGAGTAGAAGGCTCTTTTCCACGTCTGCGCTGGCTGGCAAAGATTGCCATAATCACAGGAGTCAGGAAAACAACAAAGAACGGATTCAACGACTGGAACAGCTCTGCGGAAATAGGCATACCAAACAAGTTAAGGTCAGTATATTCCTTTGCAAAGTACGTCAAAGTCAAACCATTCTGATGGAAAGAGAACCAGAAGAAGATAACAACTCCGAACACTGCGAACAGGGCATACATACGTTGTTTCACTTCTTGAATACTCATTTCTACAGTAGCCGAAGATGCTGAAGACGCAACGGCTCTCTTGCTGGGATCGGGGAAGTTTCTCTTATTCAGCAAATAGATAGTCAAAGAAATGACCATAGCAATGATAGCTACTCCAAATGCATAATGGAAACCTGTAGTAAAGACGTTCAGGTAATCGGATGCAAAAGCTGTATAATCCTGTACCGGAGCGTTGGAAGCTTTCTCTACCAACGTATGATAAGTTTCAGTAGCTTCGGGCGACAAAGTACCAGCCAAATGACCGTGACATAATGCAGGAAGATCAGCATCGTAATTATAACCGAAAGTAGACAACCACCAGTTACGTACACCTACTGCTGCAAACGGAGCAAAGATTGCACCGATATTAATGAACATATAAAACAAGGAGAAACCGGAGTCACGCATGCTGGCATATTGAGGATTATCGTACATCTGCCCTACCAGAGCTTGCAGATTTCCTTTAAATAATCCATTACCAAATGCAATCACAAACAAGCTGGCGCAAGTAATGACCAGATAAAAGGTCTTATTGTCTACCGGAGTCTTGGATGGAATAGCCAACAACAAGTATCCCACTGCCATCAGCACAATTCCCGTGAAAATAGTTCCTTTGTAGTTTCGTGTCTTATCGGCGATAATACCTCCAACCAAAGCAAGAATGTAAATGGAAAAATAGAAAGTTGAATAAATAAATCCCGCTTCTTTTCCATTCATTCCAAACTTAGCTTGCAAGAAAAGCACGAGGATCGCCATCATTGTATAGAAGCCAAAGCGTTCACCTAGATTGGCTAAAGCGGCTGCTATCAGTCCTTTAGGGTGTTTGTCAAACATAGATATAAATTTATTAATTAATGATTGATAATTTTTCTAATGACATATATTCTGCAAATATATACTTTTTTGGATTTATTCCTCAAATAAACGGCAAATTTCTGCCCTCGATTCGCGGATTAAATCACCCGGCGCAAGCTTTATCTGCAGCCCCCGTACACCGGCACTTACATAAATATACGGAAATTGCCGGCAGGTTTCATGAATATAAGTAGGAAAATGTTTCTTCATGCCAATAGGCGAACAGCCGCCCCGGATATATCCCGTCAGCGGAAGAAGTTCTTTCACCGGTATCAGATCACACTTTTTATTGCCGGAAGCCTTTGCTGCCAGCTTCAGATCGACTTCGTGCTCACCCGGAATGACGCAAACAAAATAACCGCTTTTGTCACCGTGAAGAACCAGTGTCTTAAATACCTGTTCTATATTCTCGCCTAAGCTGGCAGCTACATGAATGGCACTCAGATCGTTTTCGTCAACTTCATAAGGAATCAGTTCATAAGCTATTTTAGCTTTATCCAGCAGACGCGCCGCATTCGTTTTATTGATTTTCATCTTGTTGTTTCTTTTTAGTAAGCCGACACTTATACTTCAATATTAAAGTCCTAATTCCTCGCGAAGAAACTTAGGAGTATAACCTTTCTGGCTCTTCGCAACCTCTTCCGGTGTTCCGTAGCTAAGGAGTACTCCCCCGCCCTTACCACCTTCAGGTCCCATGTCTATGATATAATCCGCCATCTTGATAACGTCCAGGTTATGTTCGATTACAATGACGGTATTACCTTTGTCCACCAGCTTATTAAGTACCCCCATCAATACACGGATATCCTCAAAGTGAAGTCCGGTAGTCGGTTCATCGAGAATGTAAAGTGTTTTACCGGTATCTCGCTTGGACAATTCTGTTGCTAGTTTCACACGCTGGCTCTCTCCACCGGAAAGGGTAGTAGATGACTGCCCTAATTTAATATAGCCCAAACCGACATCCTGCAAGACTTTTATCTTATTCAGAATCTGCGGCACATTCTCAAAGAATTCGACAGCACGGTTTATAGTCATATCAAGCACATCAGCAATAGACTTTCCCTTGAAACGTACTTCAAGCGTTTCGCGATTATACCGCTTGCCGTGGCAAACCTCACAAGGCACATACACATCCGGCAAGAAGTTCATTTCAATTGTCTTGTATCCATTTCCGGTACAGGCTTCACAACGACCGCCCGATACATTAAAAGAGAAGCGTCCGGGCTTGTAACCGCGAATCTTAGCTTCCGGAAGGCTTACGAACAAGTTACGGATATCGGAAAATACACCTGTATAAGTGGCCGGATTGGAACGGGGGGTACGACCAATCGGAGATTGATCCACGTCCACTACCTTATCTATGTTTTCCAGTCCTTCAATAGAATCGTATTCCAGAGGATCTTGCAAAGAACGATAGAATTTCTGTGAAAGAATCGGCTGCAAAGTCTCATTAATCAACGTCGATTTACCACTTCCGGATACTCCGGTCACACAAATCAACTTCCCTAATGGAAATTCAACATCTACATTTTTCAGATTATTTCCCTTCGCTCCTTTCAGCCAGATAGATTTTCCATTTCCTTTTCTTCGCTTGGCGGGTACTTCTATTTTCATCTCTCCGTTCAGATACTGCGAAGTCATCGTTTCGGTTTGAAGCATTTCTGACGGGGTTCCCGAGAAGACTACCTCCCCACCCAGACGACCGGCTTTAGGCCCCATATCAATCACATAATCGGCAGCCAGCATCATATCTTTATCGTGTTCAACAACGATAACCGAGTTTCCCATATCACGAAGCTCTTTCAACGAGCGGATCAAACGCAGATTGTCACGCTGGTGCAACCCGATACTCGGTTCATCCAGAATATAAAGCACATTCACCAATTGCGAGCCGATCTGTGTAGCCAGACGAATACGCTGACTTTCACCACCGGACAGGCTGACCGAGCTACGGTTCAATGCCAAATAATCCAATCCTACATCCAACAAGAATTTCAAACGCGTACGAATTTCTTTCAGAATCTCGGCTGCGATTTTCTTTTGTTTATCGGACAGAAATTGATCTACGTTCATCAACCAGTCATATAGCTCATTGATGTCCATATTGGCCAAGTCATTGATGTTCTTGTCATGAATACGGAAGTGCAATGCTTCTTTATTCAACCGGGCACCTTTACATTCCGGACAAACAGTGGTACGGGCAAACTGCTCCGCCCACTTCTGCGCGGTAGCAGAAGCATCCTTTTCCTGAAGCATCTGGATATATTTTACGACTCCTTCATAGGTTACAAAGTAATCAGAAGAAGTTCCTATCAGCGAACTCTTGATCTTGATCCGGTCATCCGAACCATATAATATTTCTTCAACCGCATCATCCGACAATTCCTTCACCGGAGTTTTTAAAGTAGCTTCATACTTCTCCAGCAAAGCACCGATCTGCCAGAAAATCATGGCATTCTTGTATTTTCCCAAAGGTGCTATCGCTCCTTCATAGATGGAAAGTTCACGGTCGGGAATCACTTTATCGACATCAATCTGATTGACCACGCCTAATCCTTTACATTTCGGGCACGCTCCCTGCGGAGAGTTGAACGAGAAGTTATGAGGAGCCGGTTCCCGATAAGACAGTCCGGTAACCGGACACATCAGGCGTTTACTGTAATGACGGACACTTTCTGTCTGCGCATCAAGAATCATCAATAAACCATCACCTTGGCGCATAGCAGTTGCCACGCTCTGTTTCAGGCGTTTATCATCTTTCTCGGCTACTATCAGTTTATCAATGACTACCTCAATATCATGATTCTTGTAACGGTCGAGTTTCATGCCGTGCGTCACTTCACGCAGTTCGCCGTCTATCCGTACATAGAGATATCCTTTCTTTCGCACCTGTTCGAAGAGTTCTTTGTAATGTCCCTTACGCGAACGAACCAAGGGTGCGAGCAAGTATATTTTCTTTCCTTTATAATCTTTCAGGATTAAATCCAGAATCTGTTCTTCCGTATATTTCACCATCTCCTCTCCTGACAGGTACGAATAAGCAATACCTGCACGGGCATAGAGCAGACGAAGATAATCGTATATTTCCGTTGTTGTTCCCACGGTAGAACGGGGATTTTTATTCGTAGTTTTCTGTTCGATAGAGATAACCGGACTCAGCCCTGTTATTTTATCGACATCCGGACGTTCCAGATTCCCCAAAAAGTTGCGGGCATAGGCCGAAAAAGTCTCGATATAGCGGCGCTGTCCCTCGGCAAATATCGTATCGAAAGCCAAGGAAGATTTACCACTACCACTCAATCCGGTAATCACTGTCAAACTGTTACGGGGAATTTCAGCATCAATATCTTTCAAATTGTGCACACGGGCACCATACACATTAATATATTCTGTTTCTTGCATATTCATATCCTTCATAAACGGTACAAAATTAATGTTTCCGACTGAAATATGCTCCTAAAAAAGCACAATATTATTTTCTTAACTCAAATCTTATGAAGATATAGGGCATTATTCGTACCTTTGTTCCTTGATTTCAAGAACCAATAGTTATAAATTGATGAAACCGATAAGCCGAATATTCTTATTTTTGCTTTTTATAAGCGCCTCATACGCTATTAGTTATGCACAAGAGAACCAATCTTATTTCTTGCATACCATCGAAAAAGGACAGAGTTTATACTCCATTGCCAAGATGTATAATGTCACAACAAACGACATCATACGTCTGAATCCCGGATGTGATGAAAAAATTTATGCCGGACAAGCTATAAAAATCCCTAAAGGAAAAGAAAGCCAAAAAGGGGAAACATTCCATACAATTCAAGCCGGAGAAACTTTATACAAACTGACTACCATTTATAATATATCTGCAAAAGCCATTTGTGAAGCCAATCCGGGATTAAGCGCCGAAAACTTCCGTATCGGTCAGGTTATTCTCATTCCGTTGGAACAAGAGCAGGAAACGGAAACTGCACAAGCACCGGCTGAAAAACCCGCTATACAGGGGCCTGTACAATCCAGATGCAAAGATATGCATAAGGTAAAACGCAAAGAAACCGTATTCAGTGTAAGCCGCGAATATGGAATCAGCGAACAGGAATTGATTGCAGCCAATCCCGAACTGAAAAAGGGAATGAAAAAGGGACAATACCTCTGTATCCCCTATCCCAGTGCAACCACCATGCAACCGACGGCTCCCAAAGAGGATCCGTACGCTATCCCACCCAGTAACAATGAGCTTTTCCGCAAGAGTAAAGAAGCCCCTCAAGCAATCTCTACTATCAAAGCGGCCCTGCTATTGCCTTTCCAGGAAGACAAACGTATGGTGGAATACTACGAAGGTTTCCTGATGGCGGTAGACAGCCTGAAACGTACGGGTACTTCTATTGATCTATATGTATATGACTGTGGAAAAGATGTTTCTACATTAAATACTATTCTGGCGAAAAATGAGATGAAGAACATGAATGTCATTTTCGGTCCGATGCACCAGCAACAGATCAAACCTTTATCTACTTTTGCAGAAAAGAATGATATACGACTGGTGATTCCTTTCTCTTCGAAAGGGGAAGAAGTATTTAATAATCCTGCCATCTACCAGATTAATACCCCGCAATCCTATTTATATTCGGAAGTATACGAACACTTTACCCGTCAATTCCCCAATGCCCATGTCATCTTTATTGAACCAACCAGCGAAGATAAAGAAAAAGCCGAGTTTATCAGCGGCATGAAACAAGAGCTGAAGAGCAAGGGAATGTCAATGAAAACCGTCAATGAAAACGCAACCAAGGATATGCTGAAGGAAGCTCTCCGCTTTGACAAAGACAATATTTTCATTCCGACTTCCGGCAAAAATGTCATGTTAATCAAGATTCTTCCTCAACTGATTCTACTGGTCAGAGATACTCCGGAGCAGAATATTCATCTGTTCGGTTATCCCGAATGGCAGACATATACCCGGGATCACCTGGAAAGTTTCTTTGAACTGGATACCTATTTCTATTCATCGTTCTACACAAATACATTGTTTCCGGCTGCCATACAGTTCACCAACAATTATCACAAATGGTATAGCAAGGACTTGGTGAGTAAATTCCCAAGCTACGGAATGCTTGGTTTCGACACAGGCTTCTTCTTCCTGAAAGGCTTGTCACGCTATGGCTCGGAACTGGAAAACAATTTACCGAAAATGAACCTGACTCCGATACAGACAGGCTTCAAATTCGAACGTGTCAACAACTGGGGAGGATTCATTAATAAGAAAGTATTCTTTATCCATTTCACGAAGAATTTTGAATTAGTAAAACTTGACTTCGAATAAGACGAAAATGACAAAGATAAAATCACTTCTGATTGCCGCTTCCCTGATGATGGGACTTGCACTTCCTGCCACCGCACAGATCGGCGAACCACGCCAGAACTTTTCTGTCGGATTTAATGGAGGAGTCAACTTAAACAGCGCTTCATTCACTCCTAAAATCAAACAGAACTCATTGATGGGTATTACCGGAGGTTTGACGGCACGCTACATTTCCGAAAAGTATTTTGCCATGATCTGTGGTGCGCAAGTAGAGTTAAATATCTCCCAACGTGGCTGGGATGAATTATTTGAAGTACCGGGGGAGAATGGAGAACCCGTAGAAGATCCTACCCGCAAATACACCCGAAAGATGACCTATCTCGATATTCCCTTCCTCGCCCACTTGGCTTTCGGCAATGAAAAAGGACTACAGTTCTTTATCAATGCAGGTCCTCAGATCGGCCTTCTGATCGGTGAATCTGAAAGCATGGAGAATATAGACATGAATGCCCTGACAGACACTCAAAAAGCTGTTTACGGGGATAAAATCCAAAACAAATTCGATTATGGTATAGCCGGAGGCGGCGGAATAGAATTCAGAACAAAGAAAGCCGGTAGTTTTCTGCTCGAAGGACGCTATTATTTTGCTCTGTCAGACTTTTACAGCACAACGAAGAAAGACTATTTCTCCCGTGCGGCTCATGGCACAATTACAGTGAAGCTTACTTATCTATTCGATTTAAAGAAATAAGAAGCAGTACCCAAAAAGATCAGGCGCGAATCTCGCTCGAACCTACGGTTTATATTTCCGTGAGTCTGCGAAATTCGCGCCTGTTTTATTCTATCAGGAACTCCCAATGCGAGAGCTTCCCGCATTCTTATCGAAGTCTGTCTGCAGCCTTTACCATCACCTCGTCACGTCCGATAGCACGAATAGCCAGCACATTCAGAACGATAGACACCAATGGTAAGCAAAGCGCCCAACCAATACGGAACAGATTGGCATCGCTCTTCAATGCAAAATAAAAAGCAATGAAGGCAATATAATAGCCCACCAGCAACAAGCTATTGAAGATTGACATACGAATCTGCAACATTCGGTTCTTATACAGAAAAATAGTCGCAAAAGCTACCAGAGCGCTCAGCATCAGAATACCAAATATCCCCCAAGTAGACTGGAAAATTCCATTCACGTCTATCCCCAGTGCTTTAAAAGGATGTTCTCCTGTAGTGTCAATAAAATATCCCATCGGTAAACACATTGCTGTAATCAGCAACCCTGTTACAATCAATAAGTAAAAACTTTGAATTCGTTGAATCATAAGTATTCTATAGTAGTTAAGTTAAACAATAATAGCCAAGCAATAAGGAATAGGAAAATGCTTCCCGCTTACTACTTGACTATCAATTCTTTCGTTAGAAAATAAATTACTGAAGTTTTTCTTTCTCCTTAGCCGGATTTCTATAATAAATTTTCCCTTCGATGTATTCCTGTGTAGCAATCAAGTCAGGTTTCGGCAATTTCTCATAATAACGAGAAATTTCGATCTGCTCTCTATTCTCGAATACTTCTTCCAAATTATCGTTGTAAGAAGCAAACTCTGCTAATTTCTTAGAAAGATCGTTTTTAATTTCCACACTAATCTGGTTAGCACGCTTACCAATAATGGCAACAGTTTCATAAACATTCCCTGTGTCAGCACAGAGTTCCATCATGTCACGGGTTACCGTCGTAGCGGGAGCGTTCGTTTTTTTGTAGTCCATAAATCTATTTAAATTTAGTCTTTAATTACTTTCTGTGATTCATTGAATATTTTTTCAGCCTCTTTCAGGTATTTACTTTCCGGAAACTCGTTCTTGAAAGCATAATATTCATCTATCGTTTCACGGTAACGATCCATCTTCTTGTCTTCTACACTATAAATAGCCATTTCATGTCTGGCACGCAGAATCAATATGGAAAGTTCTTCGCGATAATCTGTATAAGGATAATCTTTCAGAGCATTCTGAGCTGTAATTACACAGGATTCATAGTTATTACCCAGATAGTTACCCAGATTATAATACAACTTTGCAGAATAGAGTTCTTTCAACACCAGTTTATCCTGCAAAGCAAAAATCATATCTTGTGCTTCCTGCTTCTTGGTACTGTTCGGGAAATATTCCATAAACATCTGCAGTTGCTGGATAGCCTGATAAGTGCTTGATTGATCCAAACGTGGTTCCGGAGTATCCAGGAACAGGGATTTACCTGCATGGAAACGTGCCAGTTCAGTGAAAGTACCACGGGGATAAGTGTTGAAATAGGTGATAAACGTCTGGGCAGCTGTCTGATAATCTTTCTGATTATAGTAACTCATACCCAACATATACAGAGACTCCTCCGCTTTATCGGTTCCCTTAAGGATTGTAATCAATTCGTTCAGCAAGGTAGCTGAGCGGTTATACTGCCCTTTAGCAAAATAGTTTTTGGCGGCCTCGTACTTGTATTCGTAATCGGTACTTTTCAGCAACTTATTGTACTCTCCACACGATGTCAGAGAGGCTGCTGCGAGCAAAGTTATAATGATATTTTTCTTCATCCTTTTAAAAAATATTGCGCAAAGTTACTTATTCGCGGGGAATTAACCAATTAATCTATGTTTTTTAATACATAAAAGGCGTTAAACATCGACGAAAAGAGAAAAAACGACGTCGAACAGGAAGCTATAAACAGTCAATAATAAACGGTGAACGATCAACAAGCGCGCTATATGTCATTGGTATACCAGCGCTATCGTTCTTCGTTCACCGTTCGCTTATGGTCCGCCGTCCGGTTACAGCTTGTACAAATCACTTGCCGCCAACAGGTCGACTTTCTTTTCTTTCAGTACTTCAATACATTTATCCATATTACTAGGACGAATCACAACGTTTGCCACGTTATTATTGGCAAACGAATACATATACTCAATAAAGACCCCTTCTGCCGACAAGAATCCCAGCACTTTTGCCAGAGCTCCCGGCACATTCGGACAGCTAATGCCGACCACATCTGTTATATTCACGGCAAAATGATTATCTTTCAATGCTTTATATGCTTTATCCGGATCGGATACAATTCCACGCAAAATGCCAAAATCAGCATTTTCAGCGATGCACAAGGCAGAAAGATTGATGTTCTCTTTTGCCAGCACTTCAGTCACTTCCGTCAAACGGCCGGACTTGTTTTCCAAAAAGATAGAAAGTTGTTTTGCTACCATTATCGTAAAGTTTTAAGTATTAGGTATTAAGTAATAAGTATTAAATATTAGGTAATAGGTAATAGCCACACGGATTCCATGTTGCAGCTACGATAATACCTAATACTTATTACCTATTACCTATTTTAAATTTTTCTGTTATCAATCACTCGTTTAGCTTTGCCCACGCTGCGTTCAATGCTACGCGGTTCTACCAGTTTCACATTGACTCCCAGTCCAAGTACGCTTTGGAGACGGCTTGCCAGTTTCTTCTTCAACGCTAGCATACGGTTAATCTCATCCGAATAGAAATCCGGGCGCACTTCTACCTGAAGTTCCATCGTATCGGTATTGTTTTCACGCCCCACTATCAACAAATAATGTGGTTCGAATTCTTCCATCTCAAGAATGACGGACTCGATCTGAGTCGGGAATACATTGACACCACGGATAATCAGCATATCGTCACTACGTCCCAGGATACGGTCCATACGAACCAATGTACGCCCGCAGGAGCATTTATCATAATGCAAGGCCGTCAAGTCACGCGTACGATAACGAAGCAATGGCATTCCTTCCTTCGTCAGGTGCGTAAATACCAGCTCGCCCGTCTGTCCGGGTTCTACCGGCTGCAATGTATTCGGATCAATAATTTCCGGGAAATAATGATCCTCATTCAAGTGCGTACCATGCTGACATTCACATTCGTAACCTACACCCGGTCCGGCAATTTCACTCAGTCCGTAGATATCATATGCTTTAATACCGAGTTTTTCTTCGATTTCATGACGCATATTCTCCGTCCAGGGCTCCGCACCCAAGGCTCCCACTTTCAGTTGGAATTCCTCCCGCGGATAGCCGGAATCTTTAATGGCATCCGCCAGATAAAGTGCATACGAAGGAGTACAGCAAAGAACCGTTGATCCAAAATCATGCATCAATGTAATCTGCTTTTCTGTATTACCACTGGACATCGGAATCACAGAAGCACCAATATTCTCAGCTCCGGCGTGTGCTCCCAGGCCACCCGTAAAAAGTCCGTAACCATAGGAAACCTGAAATATATCTGAGCGTCCTGCTCCATAAGCAGTAAAAGCACGCGATATACATTCTGCCCACGAAGAAAGGTCTTTGCGGGTATATCCCACTACCGTCGGCTTTCCGGTCGTTCCGGAAGAGGCATGAATACGCACGATCTGGCTCATCGGCACGGCACAAAGTCCGAAAGGATAATTATCTCTTAAATCATGTTTCGTGGTAAACGGCAGTTTCACGATATCATCAATCGTATTGATATCATCGGGGGTGATACCCATTTCCTGCATTTTCTTCCGGTAAAAAGGCGTGTTGTGATAAACGTAATCCACAATTTTCTTGAGTCGTATGCTTTGAATCTTGCGAAGACTTTCGCGGTCCATACACTCAATGGTCTCATTCCAAATCATGTTCTCTTGGTATTATTAGTTGTATGAATCTGTTTCATGATATTAATATGTTGCAAAGTAAAGGATTTATTTGGAAAAATGATTTGTTATCTCAATTATTTTGCCGAATATTGCTCCACTTTTTAGGATTTAACTATGAATTTTGAACTAACATCAGCTTACAAACCTACCGGGGATCAACCAGAAGCGATCGCCCAGCTTACTGAGGGGGTACTTCAAGGAGTTCCCGCACAGACTTTATTGGGGGTTACCGGATCGGGAAAAACGTTCACCATCGCCAATGTGATCGCCAACATCAACAAGCCTACGTTGATCTTGAGCCACAACAAGACATTGGCTGCGCAGCTATACAGCGAGTTCAAGGGATTTTTCCCCAATAACGCCGTAGAATATTACGTTTCATATTACGACTACTATCAGCCGGAAGCCTATCTGCCAAATTCAGATACCTATATAGAAAAGGATCTCGCCATCAATGACGAGATTGACAAGTTACGTCTCGCCGCTACCTCCTCCCTGCTTTCAGGCCGGAAAGATGTGGTAGTCGTTTCCTCAGTCTCCTGTATTTACGGTATGGGAAACCCGTCGGATTTCTATAAAAATGTAATCGAAATTGAACGGGGGCGGATGCTTGACCGTAATGTTTTTCTGCGTCGTCTTGTGGACAGCCTGTATGTCCGTAATGATATCGATTTGAATCGTGGCAACTTCCGCGTTAAAGGAGACACGGTCGACATTTTCCTTGCGTACTCGGACACTCTGCTTCGTGTCACTTTCTGGGGAGACGAGATTGATGGGATAGAAGAAGTGGACCCGATTACCGGTGTGACTACCGCTCCTTTCGAAGCCTATAAGATCTATCCCGCCAATTTATTTATGACCACCAAGGAAGCTACTCTTCGTGCCATCCACGAAATAGAGGATGACTTAACCAAACAAGTAGCGTTCTTCGAATCTATCGGCAAAGAATATGAAGCGAAACGATTGTACGAGCGAGTTACGTATGACATGGAAATGATCCGGGAATTAGGGCACTGTTCCGGCATTGAGAATTATTCCCGTTATTTCGACGGTCGCGCTGCCGGCACCCGTCCTTATTGCCTTCTCGATTTCTTCCCGGATGACTTTTTGCTGGTTATTGACGAAAGTCATGTAAGCGTGCCGCAGGTTCGCGCCATGTATGGAGGCGACCGTGCCCGTAAAATCAATCTGGTAGAATATGGGTTCCGACTGCCTGCCGCAATGGACAACCGCCCTCTGAAATTTGAAGAATTTGAGGAGATGACAAAACAAGTGATTTATGTCAGTGCTACCCCGGCAGAATATGAGCTGATACAATCGGAAGGGATCGTTGTAGAACAAGTGATCCGCCCTACCGGTCTGCTTGATCCTGTTATTGAAGTACGCCCGAGTCTCAATCAAATTGACGACCTGATGGAAGAAATTCAGCTGCGTATCGAAAAAGAAGAACGGGTACTTGTAACGACACTTACGAAACGTATGGCGGAAGAGCTGACAGAATACCTTCTCAACAATAATGTGAGATGTAACTATATCCATAGCGATGTGGATACATTAGAGCGTGTGAAGATCATGGATGACTTGAGACAAGGCGTTTATGACGTACTTATCGGTGTCAATCTGCTTCGTGAAGGTCTTGACCTTCCGGAAGTATCCCTTGTCGCTATTCTCGATGCCGATAAGGAAGGCTTCCTCCGTTCGCATCGCTCATTGACCCAGACTGCAGGACGTGCTGCCCGTAATGTAAACGGAAAAGTAATCATGTATGCAGATAAAATAACAGACAGTATGCGGCTTACGATCGATGAAACAAACCGTCGACGCGAGAAACAGCTCGCTTATAATGAAGCGAACGGCATCACCCCACAACAAATCAAGAAGGCGAGAAACTTGTCTGTATTTGGCAGTCCAGGTTCCGAAGCCGATGAGTTGCTGAAAGAAAAACACGCTTATGTGGAACCTTCTTCACCTAATATCGCAGCCGACCCAATCGTACAATATATGAGCAAAGCTCAAATGGAAAAGAGCATAGAGCGTACCCGCAAATTAATGCAGGAGGCCGCCAAAAAACTGGAATTTATCGAAGCTGCCCAATATCGGAATGAGCTGCTGAAACTGGAAGATTTGATGAAAGAAAAGTGGGGATAAACGGCTTATAAATATCAATAAATCTATAAGAAACCCGAGCTTTTGCTAATTAGTGTTATAAAAACACCTATTTAAGAGAAATAATTTGCAGATTTCGCAAAAGCCCGTATCTTTGCACTGTGTTTTTCATAGTATTAGATTTAAGGTTAACAAAGGTTGGAGCAAGGCGTTGCTCCTTTTTTTATGCCCATACCCCATCTTAGCATCTTCCAATCCTACAAAAATACCCCTTGAAATCTTATCAAAGGGCATTTTTTATCTACACTCTATCTATAATTAAAGCGCTTTTTCAATAGCCTGTTTAATGAGTGCTTCCATGATATCATATCCTTCTCCTGTAGGATGTACCCCATCTTTCGTATATTGAGGATTCAAGGCCTTATTCTCGCCCACCACCATTGGCTGATAATAATTCACAAACGGAATTTTATTAGCTTTGGCGTAAGCTTCTATGCGGGCATTCAATGACTGAATCTTTTGAGGAGCATCTTTAATCTCCCGTCTCCACGGAAATTCAGCAGCCGGCAATACTGAAGTCAGAATCACTTTGATTTTATTTGCCTTCGCCAGTTCTGCCATAGATGCAATATTTCCGAATGTATAATCTTCATTATAAGCACCTGTATTTTCGGCTACATCATTTGTTCCTGCATTAATGACAACCAATGCCGGAGAAAGATTGATCACATCTTCCCTAAAACGAAGTAAAAACTGATAGGACGTCTGGCCACTGATACCACGACCGATATATCCATTTGTTTTGAAGAAATCAGGATGTGTCCTCACCCATCCTTCCGTAATGGAATTGCCCATAAAGACCACTCTTTTTTCCTTCTTTACAGGTTGTGCAAGTGCTGCATTCTCTGTCGCATAACGCTTGTAATTAGCGAACTCATGTTTCTGTGCATAGGTCTCTCCTACTGAGAAACTCAAACAAACGATGGCCAACAACATCCATTGACCCAGTCTTTTCTTTTTCATATACATATATAAAGATTAGTAATTCAAATTGGTTGCAAAGATAAAAAAACTCTTTATATGAACGATCAAATACCGAATATCCGTTAAGCGGAAAGGGAAAATTCTTAATCTATGTTATATAACATAAGATTTTTCTTGGTTAATTTGCAAAGTTCACAGAAGTCCGTATCTTTGCAATGTGTTTTTCATAGTATTAGATTTAAGGTTAACAAAGGTTGGAGCAAGGCGTTGCTCCTTTTTTTATGCCTATACGCTTGGTTTCCTAAAAAAGAATGGTATTTTTGTGAATCATAATACCCTAAAAAAACACTGTCATGAAAAAGCTCATTACCCTTTTCTTTATAAGCATACTTAGCCTTCAGGTTTATTGTTCCGCACAAGAAATATTAAAAGTGGATTATCCGGCCATCAAAGAGTACGTGACTAATCACAATACGGAATTTCAAAAGCTCATGCAACGTTTTGAAGAAAATGATACTTTACTCACCCGGCAAGATCATGCCATGCTATATTACGGGTATTCATTCACACCAGCTTACAAAGGAAGTATGGATGATTTTCAGGATTTCCGAAAGTTGATTAAAGAAGAAAAGTATGAAGATGCTTATAATATCGGCAAAGAACTACTAAAAAAGAATCCGGTATCTCTCCAATTACTATATAATATGTACGGAATAGCCGGTTTGCTCCAGAAAGATATCCGGGAAATAAAACACTATTCAAAAAGATACGCAGCCTTGCTTACTATGATTGCGCTTACAGGTGACGGTACAAGCGAAGAAACCGCATTTAAGGTTATCTGCGTAAATGACGAATACCAACTGCTGAACATGTTATTCAAAATGGAAAACATGAAAGGTCAATCGCTAGTCAATAAATGTGATCTGATAGAGTTTGATAAATGCCAGTACTATGAAGGAAATCAAATGTATTTCGACATTAGCCGTTCCCTTGATTATATGAGTGAATTATTCGGAAAATGAAAAAAAAACTATTCTATATCACACTGATAATTGCCATACTTTGTGTTATCAGTATCTTTATCTGCGACTGGACCATCAAGAAGAATGCAGCCTCCTGCATCTATACTGAAATCAGTGATATTCCTGCAAACAATGTAGGTCTGCTTCTCGGCACCTCTCCTAAGCTGAAAAGCGGAAATAACAATTTATATTTTGACTATCGCATTGATGCGGCGGTTGAACTGTACAAGGCAGGCAAAATTAATTATATTCTTATCAGTGGAGATAATCGCAAAGAAGATTACAACGAACCGGAAGAAATGAAGAAAGCGCTTATGCAAAAAGGTGTTCCTGAAAAGTCTATCTATTTAGATTATGCCGGTTTTCGTACCCTTGACTCTGTTGTGCGTGCTAAAGAAGTATTCGGTCAGACCCGTCTGACCATCATTTCTCAACGATTTCACAATGAGCGGGCTATTTATCTTGCCGAAAAGAATGGGATTACCGCCATCGGTTTTAATGCCAGGGATGTAGACGTCTATGCAGGATTGAGAACCAATATCAGAGAATTATTTGCAAGGGTCAAGATGTTTATCGATTTAGCGATAGATAAGCAACCGCATTTCCTGGGAGAAAAGTACAAACTGCCATCCGGCAAATAAGAAAATATCAAAAACAAAAAGTTATTGAAAAATTTATGGAACAACAACCTCAACTCAATGATCACAACAAACAGGAGTATCCTCCTATGCATACAGCAGAGCATTTACTAAATGCCACTATGGTAAAAACTTTCGGTTGCCCTCGCTCAAGAAATGCCCATATAGAAAGGAAAAAGAGTAAGTGCGACTATATTCTTCCTACTTGTCCTACAGATGCGGAGATACAAGCGATAGAAGATAAGGTAAACGAAGTTATCAGTCAAAATCTGCCCGTAACTGTTGAATTTATGACTCATGAGCAAGCTAAAGGCATCGTAGATCTGAGCAAACTTCCTGCTGACGCCAGTGAGACTCTTCGCATTATACGCATAGGAGATTATGACGCCTGTGCCTGTATAGGGTTACATGTATCCAATACCTCAGAGGTAGGAACTTTCAAAATCATCAGTCATGATTATAATGAAGAAAGGCAAACTTTAAGGTTAAGATTCAAACTCATTGAAAAAAAATAGATTATCAAATTAATATCTATATTATATAAAATAAATATACTGCGGTTACATTTTGTCACAAAACAGGCAAAATTGGCATTATTAAAATGACAAATAGACATTTTCAATCTCAGTTTTCCTTTGGCATAAGGTTTGCACTAATAGCAGTGAACGACGGTTCAAAAGCAGACGGCAAGAGTCGGGATACCCCCCTCTGCGGAAAGCAGCGAACCGAAATTCAAGAGTGAATAAACCGAATGTTTAACTAAAAGATAGGAGACTAAGATTATGATGCCTGTTAGAAGAACTCAAAGTTGGTTACCAAGTATTTTTAACGATTTCTTTGATAACGATTGGATGGTAAAAGCAAATGCAACTGCACCTGCAATCAATGTTTTTGAAACAGAAAAAGAATACAAAGTTGAACTGGCTGCTCCGGGAATGACAAAAGAGGACTTCAATGTTCGCATTGATGAAGACAACAACCTCGTTATCTCTATGGAGAAGAAGACTGAAAACAAAGAAGAGAAGAAAGAAGGTCGCTATCTACGTCGCGAATTCTCTTATTCTAAGTTTCAGCAGACGATGATTCTGCCGGATAATGTAGATAAAGAAAAAATTTCTGCCGCAGTAGAAAACGGAGTTTTGAGCGTCCAACTTCCTAAGATTTCTGAAGAAGAAGTGAAGAAGGCCGAAAAGCAAATCGAAGTAAAATAATACAGTAACCACGATTCATCCCAAGGGGTGAAAACAATAATAAAAACAGCTCTTTTCCAACCAATAAGGATAAGAGCTGTTTTTTATATAATCAAATTCTCAATTATTGATTTTTCCGATAACTGATCACCGCCCAGGTATTGAAACCCAGTGCAAAAAGAAGCAGGACTCCTATTTCAGGCAGCAGTTCCAACAAGCTGCTTCCTTTGAGGTATACCATACGCATTCCTTCCATAAAGTACTTCAAAGGATTGAAATAAGTAATCACCTGTGCCCATTCAGGCATACTGCTCACCGGAGTGAATAATCCGCTCATCAACATCAGAATCAGCATAAAAAAGAACATTACAAACATAGACTGCTGCATAGTTGCCGAATAATTGGATATAACGAGCCCGAAACCGGACATAACGAATACAAACAAAATCGCCAAAAAATAAATCACGATGAAATGCCCTACAGGAGTTATTCCATAAAGCAGCCAGGCTAACAAAAAGCACAAAGTCAATACGATAAAGCCTGTGATCCAGTAAGGTAAAAGTTTAGCCAGAATAAAAGTAAATTTCGGTACGGGAGTCACATTAATCTGTTCGATCGTTCCTACCTCCTTCTCACTAACCACATTCAGGGCAGGCAAAAATCCGCATATCAAAGTCAACAACATTCCCATCAAAGCAGGAATCATATAAAGTTTATAATTCAGATTCGGGTTAAATAATCCCTGCGTATCGATACGAATGGAAGGGGCACTGCCCGACGCAGATATGGCATCAGGATATTCTGCACGTAACTCGGCTGCATAGTTCTTGATAATAGTGCCCAGATAAGAACTGCCTAGCCCTCCTTTCGTTCCATTTACCGAATTGGCTGCAATCAGTATATGGGCTTCTCCTTTGTTCACCCAGTCCCGCTCCAGGTGCCTGGGGATCTCCATTATAATATCCGCTGTTCCCTGTTCAATATTCCGTAATCCATCCTCATAAGATGCCGGCACTTCCGTCAGACGGAAATAGGTAGAAGCCGCAATCTTATTCACCAGCCGCTGAGAAATCACCGAATGATCGTTGTCTACAATATTCAGCTGGATATTCTTTATTTCCAGATTCACAGCCCATGGCATCAGCAACATGATCATGCAGGGAAAGATAAGAATCAATCTCGGCAGGAACGAATTGCGAAGCAACTGTTTAAACTCTTTTTCTATCAGAAATTTTATCATAATAAATTCCTTTATTCCAATCGATATTTAAATTTCCTGATACTGATGGTAATAAGCACTACTGCCATCAGCAACAAAATACCAATCTCTTTAAGTACCAGCACAACCGGCACTCCTTCAATCATCAGTTTGCGCACAGCCTGAATATACCAGCGGGCGGGAATAATATCCGATATGGCCCGGAGAATCACCGGCATACTTTCTACCGGAAAAATCATTCCGGACAAAACCATGGTGGGCATCATCAATATCATTCCGGATGCCAGCATGGCCGCCACCTGTGTACTTGTCACAGAGGAAATCAGCAAACCCAAAGCCAGCGACACGAAAATAAAGAGCAAAGACACCATCACCAACCAGAACAAACTCCCCACTACCGGCACATCCAGTACAAAGACTGAAAGCAGCAAAATGGTTGTCAGATTGACAAAAGATAAAACAAAGTAAGGTACCGCCTTGGCCAGCACGATAAACAATGGTCTTACCGGAGATACCAGCAATACTTCCATCGTGCCCGTCTCCTTTTCACGAACAATGGAAATAGAGGTCATCATCGCACAAATCAGCATTAAAATCAGCCCCATGACTCCGGGCACAAAGTTGTAGGCACTCTTCATCTGCGGATTATACAGCAATTTGACATCTGGAGTCAAACGCGAAACGAACACATTGGGAGGCAACATCTCCTGTCCTGCCGAAGAAACAATGCTGGCTGCATAATTACTCTGCGAGGTAGACATATTGGGATCGGTTGCATCGACTATCAGCTGCACACGGGCATCCCCCGTATAAAGTCCGTCGGCAAAACGCTCTCCAAATACAATTGCCATATCTATCTTATTTTTCCGGAAGGCAGTTTCCATCTCCTGTGGAGAATGAAAACGGGTGGTAACCGTGAAATATTCACTCGCATCCAACCGGTCTATAATTTTCCTTGTTACCACATCATTCGAAGGATCAAGAACTGCCAGCCGGACATTCTTCACTTCCGTACTGATAGCAAACCCAAACAGAATAATCTGCACGACCGGCATTCCCAACAGGATCAGCATAGTACGCCGGTCACGGAAAATATGATAAAATTCTTTCTTTACGAAAGCAATAAATTGTTTCATAATCAATCCGCTTTACGCACCGCATGGCGGGCAAGTTGTTGAAACACATCATCCATTGTCTCCACACCAAACTGTTCTTTCAGCCGGGCCGGCGTATCCAGTGCCTTGATCTGGCCGTCCACCATAATCGATATCCGGTTGCAATATTCCGCTTCATCCATATAGTGTGTGGTAACAAATACAGTGATTCCACGATCGGCAGCCTGATAAATCAGCTCCCAGAACTGCCTGCGAGTAGCAGGATCAACTCCTCCGGTCGGTTCATCAAGGAAGACTATTTTCGGCTCATGGAAGATAGAGACAGAAAAGGCCAGTTTCTGTTTCCAACCCAAAGGAAGGTTTTTCACCAACGTATCCCGTTCGTCTGCAAATCCCAGGCGTTCTAACAATTCATCTGTCTTTTCTTCAATCTCCATCTCCTTCATCCCATAAATTCCGGCAAAGAGACGGATATTCTCCCAGACTTTAAGATCCTCATACAAAGAGAATTTCTGACTCATATATCCGATATGCCTTTTGACTTGTTCGGCTTCCCGAAAGATGTCATAGCCTGCCACCTTTCCTACTCCCGAAGTCGGACGGCTCAATCCGCAAAGCATACGCATCGCAGTCGTCTTACCTGCTCCATTGGCTCCAAGAAAACCGAAAATTTCTCCCCGCTGCACTTGAAAAGAGATATGATCGACTGCCGTAAAATGTCCGAAGGATTTGGTCAGCTGCTCCACCTCGATAACAGGAGCTGCCATCTGTTGCGCCTCCTCCCGTTCCAAGGGTGGCGGACAAAGAATGGAAGCAAACTTCTGAAGAATCCGTTCGGGCGTATCGATTCCGTGCACCTGCCCGTGATTAATAAAAGCAATCCGGTCGCATTGACGAGCCTCATCCATAATAGGAGTGGAAACAATGATCGTAATCCCCTGTTTTCTCAAATTACGGAGCATCTGCCAAAATTCTTTCCGAGACACAGGATCTACACCCGTAGTCGGTTCATCCAGAAATAAAATATCAGGTTTATGAATCAGGGAACAGCTCAATGCCAGCTTCTGCTTCATACCTCCCGACAAAGCGCCTGCCCTTCTTTTTTTAAAAGGCTCGATCTGCTGATAAATATCTTTAATCAAATCATAGTTTTCCTGTATCAACGTATGAAATACCGTAGCAAAAAATTCCAGATTCTCTTCTACGGAAAGGTCCTGATAAAGCGAGAACCGTCCGGGCATATATCCTACTTTCGTACGAATCTGTTTGTAATCCGTCACCACATCCAGTCCGTTGACAGTTGCCGTACCTTTATCAGCCAACAGTAAAGTGGTCAGGATGCGGAATAAGGTACTCTTCCCCGCCCCGTCAGGACCGATCAGCCCGAAAACTTCTCCCTGCTCTACCGCAAAAGAAACCTCTTTCAGTGCCTCTACTTTCCCGTAGCTCTTGCTGATTTCCTTTACAACGACTATGGGTTCTCCTTTTTCCATACCACACCTCCATACATACCAATCTTCAACGAACCGTCATTTTTCACGGCAATCTTCACTGCGTATACCAGATTGGCACGTTCATTTTTAGTCAGAATCGTTTTGGGGGTAAACTCCGAACGGTCCGAAATCCAAGTGACCACACCGGGATAGGCTTTCTGTTCCGAATTTCCATAATCGGAATACACCGTCACTTTATCCCCCAATTTCACTTGGGACAATTGCTCTGAAGTAACATAAGCCCGCAAATACATCCGGTCTACCTCACCCACTTTAAACAACGGTTTGCCAACGGATGCCAGTTCTCCCCCTTCCGCATATTTTGCCAGTACCGTACCTTCAATAGGCGACTGAATATGGCACTTGTTCAACTGGTCTTCTACCTGTGCCACTTGTATACTGACCGAATTCCCCTGTTCCGTCAGACTGTTCGTACTCTTCATCAATGAGGATTCCTGAGCAATCAACTGCTGCTGAAGCAAGGTTACCTGTGCATCCCAGTCATCCAGTTGTTTCTGATTGGCAGCTCCGGCAGCAAGCAGGTTCTCTACCCGCTTCTTTTCCCTTTGCGCTGTAGTAATTTGCTGTTTGGTAGCGGCTATCTGTTTGGCCAGATCGGGACGCTGGCTTTCCACCGATTTCATGCTTGCTTCCAGTTGCAACTTTTTCAGATATAGCTGGACAGTATCTACCAGCCCTACTTCTTCGCCGGCTTTCAATCTTGTTCCTTCTTCCACTTCCAGTTGCAGCAGTTTTCCCGCTGCTTCGGCGGAAACGATCACTTCCGTAGCTTCAAAGGTTCCTGTTGCATCATAATCGGGCGTTCCGTTTCCACAGGCAGAAAGCATCCATACTGCCATCCCGTATATTCCTATTTTTGTCATTCGTTTCATATCTGACAGATTTTTATTAATGATTAGTAGTATATTTCAATTGATAGATACCCATCAACCGTTGAATCTCATGCATTGCCTTCGCCTGACGGGCAAGACTCTCATTCGTGAGTTCTCTGAGCATTTCTGTTACTGTCAACGTACCATTCGCAACTTTGGCTTCCGCAGCCCGACGAATATTCGTACGCAACCGGATAATTTCATCATCATCCTGCATCTGCTTCTCCAACGAACGGACAGACTGATCCTGCTGCGTCATTTCCAGTCTCGTATTAAAAAGAAACACATCCCGATTGCTGTCCAGTTGCTGCCGTTTGTTTTCAATCACCCGACGGTCATTCTTCAACGTATACAGACTTCCGAAATTCCATGAAAGCCGGACACCTGCAATATAATAAGGAGAAAATTCATTCTTCAGCATATTTAATCCCGGATTACCGTAAGCTCCCTGCACAAACAATCCGAAATGAGGAAGATGGCGCACATTCAAGGCTTTCTCTTGTACCTGCAAACCGGCTCCCTGTGCGTCAAACCACGACAGTTCCGGTCGGCGAATCTCACTGACAGCCGACAATTCGTTTTGAGGAACAGGCTTCTCCAATACTGTCTCCGGCGAAAGCACCTCTCCCATCAATAACGAAAGCATCTTCAAATAGGCCATACGGGAAGAAGTCAGTTCCACCCTTTTCTGACGGGTATTCAACTGCTCCACTTTCACAGCATCCAGATCGGCCTGATTGGCTATTCCATTTTCCACATAAGCTGTAATCTGACGGAAGTTCCGTCCCAGTTCATCTTGCAGCAAGGCATTCTGAGCCAACTGCTCATCCAACATCAGGATTCCAAAATACAGATCATTCACACGGCCATTCAACGCATACATATCGACGTTCAACTTTTCCCTGTCAATCTCCGCTTCCGCCGTAGCCTTTTTCTTCTGCATCCGGATTCCTCCGCCATCCCATATCTGTTGCTGTAACTCCAGCATCACCTGATACTGGTCTTTGGCCATCCCTTTGATATCCACACCGGGAATGGCAATGGGTAACTCCGTCACATCACTTTGATAAGACGCCTTTGCCGAAAGAGCAAACTGAGGCAAGTATCCCCTCGCCGCATTTTCCAGATTATATTCTTTCGTCTTCTCCACTAAATCATATTGACGCACCAACGGATAGTTATCCTGCGTTTTTTGCTGACATTCTTCTAATGTTATATGCCCGGTCTGCCCATACATTCCGGGCATGAACAGTAAAAGCGAAAGACTAAAAATAATTCTTTTCATACGCATTTTTTCTATGAATTCTTCAAAAGACAAAGATAGACCTTTAAGTAATAGTTTCACATTCTGATAGTTGGAAAATATGTCCCAATAGTTCGATTCATCCTAAAAAAAGAGAAGATTCAAGGGCTATTTCTTATCTTTGCCGGAAAAGAACTGAGAAAATGGAACAGAAGAAACCGATGGAATTAGGCCTCCAACTGTTGAAGGATATAAATATAGTACGTCACAACGAATTTCGCTTCATCAATGCCGAATTCGGATTTGTGACAAGTTTCTCTAAAATGGAAACGACTATCTTCAGTGTCGGACAACCGTACCGGCTACAGGAAGGCCGTATTGCTATTGTCACTAATGGCTCGGCACGTGTTTTAATCAATCTGATCGAATATATTTTCCTGCCCGACCATATATCCCTGATAGCTCCCAACTCTATCATACAAATCATAGAAGTATCTCACGATTTTGATGCTCACATGATGGCAGTAGACCTGAACTTTCTGCCGATATCCGGAAAGGAAGAATTCTTCACCCATTTCCTCCAACAAAAGAAAAATCTCCTGTTTCCACTGTCTACCGAAGAACAAATACAGATAGAGAATTTTGTGACGGTCATGTGGAGTGTATTGCAAGAACCTGTATTCAGAAAAGAGGTCATTCAGCATTTACTGGTAGGATTACTATATAATATAGAGTATATAGCCAAAAGCAAAGGGCAGGCCGAACTCAGTCCATTAACCCATCAAAACGACATTTTTCAGCGCCTCATTTCTTTGGTCAACACCTATAGCAAGACAGAGCGGAATGTCAGTTTCTATGCGAATAAACTTTGTCTCACTCCCCGTTATCTGAACACTGTAATCCGGCAAACCAGCCAGCAAACAGTAATGGACTGGATAAACCAGTCCATTATACTAGAGGCTAAAGTATTGCTAAAACATAGCAACCGCCTTGTTTATCAGATATCAGATGAATTAAACTTTCCCAATCCGTCTTTCTTCAGCAAGTTTTTCAAACGAATGACCGGAATGACGCCTCAGGAATATCAAAAGAATTAAGGATTACTTTGAAAACTCCTTTATCCGCTGTTCTTCATCCAGTTTACAAATCAACAGTGTATTATCTTTCTCAGCAATGATATATCCATCCAGACCCTGAATAACGACCCGTTTCTCTTCACTGGTATGTACGATGCAGTTCTTGCTTTCGTACAAACGGACATCGGCCCCTACCGTAGCATTTCCGGATTTATCTTGTGGCAACAGTCCGCGGAGCGCTCCCCAGGTCCCCAAGTCCGACCAACCGAAAGAAGCCGGAAGTACATAGATTTCCTGTGCTTTTTCCATTACGGCATAGTCTATGGAAATAGCTTCGCAGGTAGGGAACAGCTTTTTAATCGTTTCATTTTCCTTCTCCGTATAGAAATCGGGGAAAATACGATCGAAGATTTGCGCTATGCCCGGAGCATATACACGCATCACGGAAGTGATAGTACGCACATTCCAAACAAAAATTCCTGCATTCCAGAAGTAGTTACCCTCGGCCAGATATCTGTCGGCAGTCTCCCTGTCCGGTTTTTCCTTGAATGCATCTACCGTAAAAATCTCTTTATCAGTCATGATCTGATCTCCGGCAGCAATATATCCATATCCGGTTTCCGGGCGAGTCGGTTTGATACCCAGCGTTACGATAGCACTGCTGTTGTCAGTAAAACGAAGTGCTTTCTCTACTACCCGGCGGAATTCACCTGTATTGATAACCAATGCATCCGACGGAGTCACCACCACATTGGCGTTCGGATGTTTTTTCTTGATTTTCCAGCAAGCATAGGCGATGCAGGGAGCAGTGTTTCGTGCACAAGGCTCTGCAAGGATATTGCTTTCAGGAATCTCCGGCAATTGCTCCCGGACGATATCAATATATTTCTCGGACGTCACTACCCACACATTTTCCCGTGGACAGACGCCATCAAAACGATCAGCAGTCAGTTGAATCAACGTACGCCCGCATCCCATTACATCAATAAATTGCTTGGGACATTCCGGTGTACTCATCGGCCAAAAACGACTACCAATGCCACCAGCCATAATTACGATATGATTATCCATGCTCATATTACTCCCCTGTTTTAGAATATTTGTGAAATAATTGCGCAATTTACACCAATTTGTCCAATCATGCAACTTATAGACATTAAAAAAAGATAGTGACACTATACAGGAAGGATAGTGTAAGCATACTGACAGGATAGTGACACTATCCCATGCTTATAGTGACACCATCCCAAAAACAGAAATTCATAAAAAAAAGCCGCCCCCGAATGCACGGGAACGACTTTTCCAACTTATTATACAACAATTTATTATTTCTTACTTATACTCTTCCCAGCTCTTGATGGCAATATCATCAACGGTCATCGTACAGAAAGCATTGATAAATGCACTTGCCAGACGGGCGTTCGTTATCAACGGCACGTTCAGGTCGATAGCCGCGCGACGGATTTTATATCCATTGTCCAGTTCTCCGGCAGTCAGGTTCTTCGGGATATTGACTACCATGTCAATTTCCTTATTATGAAGCATTTCCAATGCCTGCGGATGTCCTTCTTCACTCGGCCAGTAGACAAGCGTACTTTCAATGCCGTTCTCAGCAAAGGTTTTATGAGTACCGCCGGTTGCAAAGAGTTTGTATCCCTTGTTTACCAACATACGTGCTGCATCCATCATATCAGCCTTCTGCTTCATTGTACCCGTAGAAAGCAGGATGTTCTTTTTAGGAATACGGTAGCCGACAGACAGCATGGCTTTCAGTACGGCACAGGAAGTGTCACTTCCGATACAGCCGACCTCACCTGTAGAAGCCATATCCACTCCCAATACAGGGTCAGCTTTCTGCAAACGGTTGAAAGAGAACTGCGAAGCCTTAATTCCCACATAGTCCAGTTCAAAGAGATTCTTTTCCGGTTTCTCCACAGGAAGACCCAGCATCACTTTGGTTGCCAGCTCAATGAAGTTTATCTTCAGCACTTTGCTGACAAACGGGAAAGAACGGCTGGCACGCAGATTACATTCGATTACCTTAATATCATTATCTTTTGCCAGGTATTGGATGTTGAACGGACCGGAAATATTCAATGCCTTGGCAATCTCACGGCTGATGCGTTTGATGCGACGGACAGTTTCCACATACAACTTCTGAGGCGGAAACTGAATAGTGGCATCACCGGAGTGTACACCGGCAAACTCAATATGTTCGCTGATTGCATAGGCTATGATTTCGCCATTCTGCGCCACAGCATCCATTTCTACCTCCTTCGCATGTTCGATAAACTGGCTTACTACCACCGGATGCTTCTTTGATACATTGGCAGCCAGTTTCAGGAAGCGTTCAAGCTCTTCCTGATTGGAGCAGACATTCATCGCAGCACCCGAAAGCACATAAGACGGACGAACAAGAACCGGGAAACCAACTTCATCGACAAACTCATTGATATCCTCCAGCGATGTCAACTCACGCCAGCGTGGTTGATCCACGCCAATACGGTCGAGCATTGCTGAGAACTTTTCACGGTCTTCAGCATTGTCGATGCTCTGAGCACTTGTTCCCAGTATGTGAATGTTCTGGGCATCCAGACGCAAAGCAAGATTATTCGGAATCTGACCACCGGTAGATACGATGACACCATGCGGATTTTCCAGCTCAAGAATATCCATTACCCGTTCGAATGTCAGTTCATCAAAGTAGAGACGGTCGCACATGTCATAGTCTGTAGATACCGTTTCCGGATTATAGTTGATCATAACACTGCGCCAACCTTCCTTGCGAATGGTATTCAGAGCCTGCACACCGCACCAGTCAAACTCTACAGAAGAACCGATACGGTAGGCACCGGAACCCAATACGACAATGGATTTATGGTCACCCAGATAATGTACATCGTTTGCCACTCCGCTATAGGTCAGATACAGATAATTGGTCTGCGCCGGATATTCGGCAGCCAGTGTATCGATCTGTTTTACCACCGGAAGGATACCGGCAGCCTTACGATACTTGCGGACATACAGGCTTCCATTTTCCATATCACCTTCATAACCGATAGCACGGGCAATCTGGAAATCGGAAAAGCCCTGAACTTTAGCCTTGCGAAGCAGTTCCACAGGCAGATCGGCAATCTGTTTATGATTATTTCCCCATTCGTGCATTTCTTCCGAAGTCTTCATTATATTCATCAACTTCTGAAGGAACCATTTGTCAATCTTCGTCAGTTCATGCACCTGATCGATGGTGTATCCTGCACGGAAGGCTTTTGAGATCACAAAAATACGTTTATCGGTCGGTTCGCGGAGTGCTTTGTCAATATCAGGGATTACTAGTTCTTTGTTTTCCACGAATCCGTGCATTCCCTGTCCGATCATACGGAGGCCCTTCTGAATAGCTTCTTCAAAAGTACGTCCGATTGCCATCACTTCACCTACCGACTTCATGGAAGAACCCAGTTCCTTGTCTACACCATGGAATTTTCCCAAGTCCCAACGTGGAATCTTACATACCACATAGTCCAAAGCCGGTTCGAAGAAAGCAGAAGTAGTCTTTGTCACCGAGTTCTTCAAGTCGAAGAGTCCGTAGCCGAGTCCCAGTTTGGCAGCCACGAATGCCAACGGATATCCGGTTGCCTTAGAGGCCAGGGCCGAGGAACGGGAAAGACGGGCATTTACTTCGATGACGCGATAATCTTCCGATTCGGGGTCGAAAGCATACTGTACATTACATTCGCCGACAATACCGATGTGGCGGATAATACGGATAGCCAGTTCACGAAGTTTATGATATTCACTGTTGGTCAGTGTTTGAGACGGAGCAATAACGATAGACTCACCGGTATGAATCCCCAGTGGGTCAAAGTTCTCCATATTACAAACTGTAATACAGTTGTCGAAGCGGTCGCGGACGACTTCGTATTCGACTTCTTTCCACCCCCGAAGCGATTTTTCCACCAACACTTGCGGAGAAAAAGAAAAGGCTTTTTCTACCAGTACATCCAGTTGCTCTTCATTGTCACAGAAACCGGAGCCCAAGCCACCCAGCGCATAAGCCGCACGGACAATGACCGGATATCCCAATTCCTTCGCTGCACGACGGGCATCTTCCGCATTTTCTACAGCTTCACTTTTAATGGTCTTGACATTGATTTCGTTCAGTTTCTGTACAAAGAGTTCACGGTCTTCCGTATCCATAATGGCTTGTACGGGAGTACCGAGTACTTTTACATTATACTTTTCAAGGATTCCTTCTTTATATAAAGCAACTCCACAATTCAGCGCGGTCTGTCCGCCGAATGCCAGCATAATACCTTCCGGCTTTTCTTTCTGGATTACTTTCTCTACAAAATACGGAGTGACCGGAAGGAAGTAAATTTGATCTGCCACTCCTTCGGATGTCTGTACGGTAGCAATATTCGGATTGATAAGAATGGTTTCAATCCCTTCTTCTTTCAAGGCTTTGAGTGCCTGCGAACCGGAATAGTCAAACTCACCGGCTTCACCGATTTTCAAGGCACCGGAACCCAGCAGCAATACTTTCTTTATATTTTCTTTCATGATAGTCGGTTATTTAAGCAGGTTTACAAATTCATCGAACAGGAATTCCGTATCCGTAGGACCACTTGCAGCTTCGGGATGGAACTGTGCAGAGAACCAAGGATTTTTCTTGTGTTTGATTCCTTCGTTAGAACCATCATTCATATTGATGAACAGCGGTTCCCAATCTGCCCCCAGCGTATTATTGTCTACCGCATAACCATGATTCTGCGAAGTAATAAAACAACGTTCCGTACCCACCATGCGTACCGGCTGGTTGTGGCTACGGTGTCCATATTTAAGTTTGTAAATCTTTGCCCCTCCGGCTTTCGAGAGCAACTGGTTGCCCATGCAAATTCCAAAGATGGGAAGTTTCTCGTTCGCCATTGCCTTGCGGATATTCTGCACAGCTGCGTCGCAGGTATCCGGGTCACCCGGGCCGTTGGAGATAAACAGCCCGTCAAATTCGAGTCCGTTAAAATCATAATCCCAAGGTACACGGATCACTTCTACACCACGCCTCAACAAGCAACGGATAATATTGGTTTTTACACCACAATCCACCAAAACAACTTTTTTAAGTTGAGAATTGAAAGTTAAAAGTTGAGAGTTAAGTTGCGCAATAGAAGTGCTAAGAGGAAAACATTGGGAGGTTCCATCAGGGAGATAGGAGATTATTTCTTTGCAGGAAACACGGTCTACGTAATTAACGGCAGCGTAATTGTCCATTGTCAATTGTCCATTGTCAATTTCCCCGACAATTTCATCGTCGAAGACGATACGTCCCATCATGACTCCGTGTTCACGAAGTATTTTGGTCAGTTCGCGCGTATCGATGCCTGTGATGCCCGGTACTTTCTCACGTTTCAGCCAGTCGCCGAGGCTTTCCACTGCGTTCCAGTGGCTGTACTCAGAAGAGTAGTCACTTACGATAATCGCTTCGGCATGAATCTTTTCACTTTCCATGAAAGTGGCGAGTCCGTTGGGTTCGATGGTAAAAGGAGGAACTCCGTAATTACCCACCAAAGGATAGGTAAGAGTCATCAACTGTCCGGCGTAGGAAGGGTCAGTAAGGCTCTCCGGATATCCGGTCATGGCGGTGTTGAAAACTACTTCGCCCGCCACCGGCTTCTCGTAGCCAAACGACTTACCGGAAAACCGGCTCCCGTCGTCAAGGATTAATGTCACATTTCTCATTCTTATTTTTGAATCGTTGTATGGTTGTTAGAATTGATACATCTGCTCAATGTAGTTGATAAATGCCTGATTCACCATTTTCACACCACCCGGTGTGGGATAGTTTCCACTGAAGTACCAGTCTCCCTGATGGTTCGGACAGGCTTCATGGAGTCCTTCCAACGGTTGGTAGACGATTTCCACTTTCGCTTTCGTTCCCTTCGGTGTCAGGAGTTCTACCATCTTGGCAGATATTTCTTCATCGGTGAACGGCGCATAGATATCCTTCACGTAATTCACCATTTGTTCTTTCGGCAATCCTACCTGATCTTTCGATTTCCGGTAGGCGGCAGCAATCACATCCTTCATATCCCGCTCTTTCAGAAGCTCGATGGCAGCTTTGAAAGCGATAAATTCGCTCATCTTCGCCATATCGATGCCGTAATAGTCCGGATAACGAACTTGTGGAGAAGAAGATACAATCACGATCTTCTTCGGACCAAGACGGTCGAGAATGCCGATGATACTTTGCTTCAAGGTAGTACCACGCACAATGCTATCGTCGATAATCACGAGATTGTCGACACCGGAAACCAGACTTCCGTACGTGATGTCATATACGTGGGCAGCCAAGTCATTCCGACTGTTTCCCTCGGCAATGAATGTACGGAGCTTAATATCTTTGATGGCAACTTTTTCACTGCGGATACGGCGGGAAAGAATGACCTCCAGCTCTTCCATATTGGGATGATGCCCCAATGCCGCAATCTGCCGTACTTTCTCTTCATTCAGATAGTCATCCAGCCCTTGCAACATTCCGTAGAAGGCAACTTCGGCCGTATTCGGGATAAAGGAAAATACAGTATGGTCCAAGTCGTTATTAATGGCTTTCAGAATATTCGGAACCAGTTTTTCTCCCAAGAGTTTCCGTTCTTTATAGATATCTACATCGCTGCCACGGGAGAAGTAAATACGTTCGAACGAGCAGGCGTGCCGCTCGCGAGGCCTGTTGATTTGTGAAGTCCGCAGTCTGCCTTCTTTGCTGATCAGCAATGCCTGCCCGGGTTGCAGTTCCTTGATTTTTTCTACGGGAACATTCAAAGCAGTCTGAATCACCGGACGCTCAGAAGCCAGTACGGCTATTTCATCATCCTGATACCAGAAAGCGGGACGAATACCCCACGGATCACGGATAGCAAAAGATTCGCCGCTTCCGGTGAGACCGCAGATCACATATCCCCCATCCCACTCACGGCTGGAAGTACGCAATACGTTGGCCAGTTCGATATGTTCTTCTATATAATGGGTGACTCCCATCCCTGTCAGTCCTTCGGCTTCAGCAAGGTTGAAGAGGCGTTCCACTTCACGGTCAAGACGATGCCCCACCTGTTCCAACATGATATAGGTATCGGCATACTTACGTGGATGCTGACCGATAGCGGTGATGCGGGCAAAGATTTCATCTACATTCGTCATATTGAAGTTTCCGCAGAGAGCCAGATTTTTAGCACGCCAGTTGTTTCTTCTTAAAAACGGATGTACGTACGAGATTCCGGATTTTCCGGTAGTAGAATAACGCAGATGCCCCATATATACTTCACCCGCAAAGGGCAAAGTACGTTTGGCAAATGCCGCATCATGCAACTGTTCGGGAGTGAGGTCCTTGAAGTTACTCTGTACAGCTTCGAAGATTTCGGTGATGGCACCGGAACCTAACGCGCGTTCGCGAAACATATATTCCTCACCCGGATTTGCTTCCAGCTTCACGCATGCCAGTCCTGCCCCTTCCTGCCCCCGGTTATGCTGTTTCTCCATCAACAGATAGAGCTTGTTGAGACCGTACATCCATGTTCCGTACTTTTTCTCGTAATACTCCAGGGGTTGGAGCAGGCGTATCATGGCAACGCCACATTCATGTTTCAATTGTTCCATTAATCTATCTCTTACTATTTGACTATTTACATTTTAAACTACTCGACTGTTACCGACTTAGCCAAATTTCTAGGTTGGTCTACATCCATCCCCTTACATACCGCAATATGATAAGCAAGCAACTGGAGAGGTACCGTAGTAATTAACGGATCAAGGCACTCGATTGTTTCCGGAAGTTCGATACTGCAATCGGCTATTTTACTGATCACCGTATCGCCCTTGGTTACAAATGCAATCACCTTTCCTTTTCGTGCCTTGATTTCCTGAATATTGCTAAGTACTTTCTCATACAACCCGTTTTGGGTAGCAATGACTACTACCGGCATTTCGGCATCAATCAGGGCTATCGGTCCGTGCTTCATTTCGGCAGCCGGATAACCTTCGGCGTGAATATACGATATTTCTTTCAATTTCAATGCACCTTCCAAAGCAACCGGATAACTATATCCGCGTCCGAGGTAAATAAAGTTATGCGCATAGGTGAAAGTTTTCGACAGTTCCGCCAGCTTATCATTCAGTTTCAATACTTCCTTCATTTTGCCGGGAATGCTATTCAATTCCCGTACAATGTTCAGGTATTGTGTCTCGTCTATCGTACCTTTCTCCCGGGCGAGAGTCAATGCCAGCATGGTCAGCACAGTCACCTGTCCGGTAAATGCTTTGGTCGATGCCACTCCGATTTCCGGTCCGACGTGGATGTACGACCCCGTATGCGTAGCGCGGGGGATGGAGGAACCAATCGCATTACAGATACCATATATAAATGCACCCCGACTTTTTGCCAGTTCCACTGCCGCCAGCGTATCCGCCGTTTCTCCACTTTGAGAAATGGCAATCACCACATCGTGCTCATCGATCACCGGATCACGGTAACGAAATTCGGAGGCATACTCCACTTCTACCGGAATACGGCAAAAACTTTCAATCAGATGCTTCCCGATCAATCCCGCATGCCACGAAGTACCGCAAGCCACAATAATAAAGCGTTTGGCGTTCAGCAACTTTTCTTTATAGTCTATTACTGCCGAAAGCACCACGTTATTGGCTTCCACATTGATACGTCCACGCATACAATCGTGAATACAGTCCGGCTGCTCAAAAATCTCCTTCAACATGAAATGCGGATAACCTCCTTTTTCCAGCTGGCCAAGCTTCAATTCTACTTTTTTCACTTCGGGAGTCATTTCCACATTACTAAGGTCGACTACCTTCAGCTCTTTTCCCCGATTGATCACCGCTATCTCACCATCTTCGAGGTATACCACCTTATCTGTATATTCTACAATCGGTGTGGCATCCGAAGCAAGGAAAAACTCATCTTCACCAATACCTACCACCAGCGGACTGCTTTTGCGGGCCGCAATGATTTCTTCCGGATGCTCTTTATCAAGAATCGCAATCGCATAAGCACCAATCACTTCATTCAAAGCCAACTGAACGGCAGTAAGCAGATCGACCCGATTGGTAACTTTCATATATTCGATTAATTGAACGAGCACCTCGGTATCGGTACTACTTTTAAAGACGTAGCCTTTGGCTTGGAGTTTTTCTTTGAGAACGGCGTAATTTTCAATGATACCGTTATGAATGAGAGCGAGTTTTTCGGAAGAAGAGTAATGAGGATGAGCATTAACGGAACAAGGTTCCCCGTGAGTAGCCCAACGGGTATGGGCAATTCCGACTGTACCGGAAATATCTTTTTGTGTGACGAAATTTTCAAGTTCGGAGACTTTCCCTTTCGTCTTGTACACATTTAACTGTTGGTTATCACTGATCAATGCTACCCCTGCACTGTCATATCCACGATACTCCAGTCGCTTCAGCCCTTTAATAAGGATGGGGTAGGCTTTTCTTTTACCAATATAGCCTACTATTCCACACATATTATGATATTTTTATTTCGGGTGCAAATATACACATTCCAAATGACACAAAGATAACTTTTTCAATATTTATTTGACATAAGCACATAAAAAAGTTGTAAACACATCAAAACGTTAAATAATATATTATTTTAAGCTCAAAAAGAAACAAATTACAATCAGGATAAAATAAAACCGGACAGACTGATAAATTATAAGCAAATCAGAGCATTTTGATTACAAATTAAAAGAATAAAGAAAGAGGTTCTTATTTTGTGTCACACAAAACAAACAATACTCTATCATTATGAAATTAAATTCTTAATTTTGCCGAACAATTTGATACATCAAATAGGTATTATCATACAATAAAGCTAGAAAGAATGAAGAAACAAGAACTTTTTAACAACGCAACAGGAAAATTCCCCTACCAACGACAGCCTGGACAAATGGGCTTGTATGACGCGGCATATGAACACGATGCCTGCGGGGTTGGTATGCTGGTGAACATTCACGGAGAAAAGTCACATGACATTGTTGAGTCGGCTTTAAAGGTATTAGAGAATATGCGTCACCGTGGCGCTGAGGGGGCGGATAACAAAACCGGCGACGGTGCAGGTATTATGTTACAGATTCCACATGAGTTTATTTTACTGCAAGGCATCCCCGTACCCGAAAAGGGACGGTACGGCACCGGTCTGCTTTTTCTACCGAAAAACGAGAAAGATCAGGCAGCTATTTTTAGTATCATTATTGAAGAAATAGAAAAAGAGGGACTTACATTGATGCATCTGCGCAATGTACCCACCTGTCCGGAAATTCTAGGTGAAGCGGCTCTGGCTAACGAACCGGATATCAAGCAGGTCTTTATTACCGGTTTTACGGAAACGGAAACCGCCGACCGCAAACTGTATCTGATTCGCAAACGGATAGAGAATAAAGTCAGATTGTCAGCTATTCCGACGAGAAACGATTTTTATGTCGTTTCGCTCTCGACCAAAAGTATTATATATAAAGGTATGCTCTCGTCATTGCAGCTACGCAACTACTATCCTGATCTGACGAATAGCTACTTCACCAGCGGCTTGGCTCTGGTACACTCCCGTTTCAGCACCAACACTTTTCCGACATGGGGACTGGCACAACCTTTCCGCCTGCTGGCGCACAACGGTGAAATCAATACCATTCGTGGCAACCGCGGATGGATGGAAGCCCGTGAAAGCGTACTCTCCACTCCTATGCTGGGAGATATCAAAGAAATACGCCCGATCATACAGCCGGGTATGAGCGACAGTGCTTCTCTGGACAATGTGCTGGAATTTCTGGTCATGTCAGGATTAAGTCTGCCTCATGCAATGGCTATGCTCGTACCGGAATCTTTCAACGAGAAGAATCCGATCAGTGAAGACCTGAAAGCATTCTATGAATACCATTCTATCCTGATGGAACCTTGGGACGGACCGGCAGCCTTGCTTTTCAGCGACGGACGATTTGCAGGTGGTATGCTCGACCGTAACGGCCTGCGCCCTGCCCGCTATCTGATCACTAAAAACGATACGATGGTAGTGGCATCCGAAGTGGGCGTAATGGACTTTGAACCGGGAGATATCAAGGAAAAAGGGCGCCTGCAACCGGGCAAGATTCTATTGATCGATACAGAGAAAGGAGAAATCTACTATGACGGCGAATTGAAGAAACAACTGGCCGAAGCGAAGCCTTACCGTACATGGCTATCGACTAACCGTATCGAACTGGATGAACTGAAAAGCGGTCGTAAAGTGCCTCATCACGTAGAAAACTATGACCGGATGCTCCGTACTTTCGGCTATTCAAAAGAAGATATCGAACGGCTGATTATGCCAATGGCGAGCGCGGGTGCCGAACCCATCCACTCAATGGGTAATGATACGCCACTGGCTGTACTTTCCGATAAACCACAGCTACTCTACAACTATTTCCGCCAACAATTCGCACAGGTTACGAATCCGCCGATCGACCCGCTACGCGAAGAACTGGTAATGTCTTTGACGGAATATATCGGAGCGGTAGGCATGAATATCCTGACTCCCAGCGAGAGTCATTGTAAAATGGTACGTCTGAATCATCCGATTTTAAGCAATACACAGCTGGATATTCTTTGCAATATCCGCTACAAGGGCTTTAAGACTGTAAAACTACCGATGCTGTTTGAAGTATCCAAAGGGAAAGCCGGATTACAGGAATCACTGAACAACCTTTGCAAAATGGCGGAGGAATCAGTTACGGACGGAGCAAACTACATTGTACTGACCGACCGTGACGTGGATGCAACTCATGCCGTTATCCCTTCATTACTGGCAGTAAGTGCCGTGCATCACCATCTGATATCTGTCGGCAAACGTGTGCAGACAGCATTGATTGTAGAGAGCGGAGAAATGCGTGAAGTAATGCACGCCGCTTTACTACTCGGTTTTGGAGCCAGTGCACTGAACCCGTATATGGCATTTGCCATCCTCGACAAGCTGGTAAAAGAGAAAGATATTCAACTGGACTATGCTACCGCTGAGAAAAACTATATCAAATCTATCTGCAAAGGTCTGTTCAAAATCATGAGTAAGATGGGGATTTCCACTATCCGCTCTTATCGCGGTGCAAAGATTTTCGAAGCTGTCGGACTCAGCGAAGAGTTGAGCAAGGCTTATTTCGGCGGACTCGGTTCCCCCATCGGAGGTATCCGCCTGGAGGAAGTGGCAAGAGACGCAATCGCTTTCCACGATGAAGGAGTTGAAGGAATGGAAAATGGAGAATTGAAAATGGAAAATGAAGCACCGCACGGCAACTCTCAATTTTCAACTTTCAATTTTCCATTATTAAAGAACAACGGACTGTATGCCTTCCGAAAGGACGGAGAGAAACATGCGTGGAACCCGGAAACCATCAGTACATTGCAACTTGCCACCCGCTTGGGCAGCTACAAGAAATTCAAAGAGTTCACTCATTTGGTAGACAATAAGGAGAAACCTATTTTCCTGCGTGACTTCTTAGGATTCCGTCGCAATCCTATATCCATCGAACAGGTAGAACCGATAGAGAATATTCTCCGTCGTTTTGTGACGGGTGCCATGTCTTTCGGATCTATCAGCAAGGAAGCTCATGAAGCAATGGCGATTGCCATGAATACCATTCACGGACGCAGCAACACGGGTGAAGGTGGCGAAGATGCTTCCCGCTTCCACCCGCTGCCGGACGGTACTTCCATGCGAAGTGCCATCAAACAGGTAGCTTCCGGACGCTTCGGGGTCACCGCCGAATATCTGGTGAATGCCGATGAGATACAAATAAAAATAGCGCAGGGAGCTAAACCAGGGGAAGGCGGACAGCTTCCGGGATTCAAAGTGAACGACGTCATAGCCAAAACACGCCATTCCATTCCGGGAATCTCACTGATCTCTCCTCCTCCCCATCATGATATTTATTCGATTGAGGATTTGGCGCAATTGATATTTGACTTGAAAAACGTTAATCCACAAGCCAAAATCAGTGTCAAACTGGTAGCAGAAAGTGGCGTAGGTACCATTGCCGCAGGCGTGGCAAAAGCAAAAGCGGATTTGATTGTCATCTCCGGTGCCGAGGGTGGTACGGGAGCCTCTCCCGCTTCATCCATCCGTTACGCCGGCATTTCTCCGGAACTGGGACTGAGCGAGACACAGCAAACCTTGGTTCTGAACGGTCTGCGGGGACAAGTCGTCCTACAAGCCGATGGCCAATTGAAAACCGGACGCGACATTATCATAATGGCATTAATGGGCGCCGAAGAATATGGTTTTGCCACTTCCGCCCTGATCGTGCTGGGATGTGTGATGATGCGCAAATGTCACCAGAATACTTGTCCGGTAGGAGTAGCCACGCAGAATGAGGAATTACGCAAACGCTTTCATGGGCGCAGCGAATATCTTATCAACTTTTTCACCTTCCTGGCACAGGAAGTCCGTGAATATCTGGCGGAAATGGGATTCACCAAAATGGATGATATTATCGGACGCACGGACTTGATTGAACGCAAATCCGACGAAAACGATCCGAATCCGAAGCACGCTCTGATTGACTTCACCAAGCTACTGGCACGCGTGGATAACAGTGCAGCCATCCGTCACGTCATCGATCAGGATCATGGTATTTCTACAGTGAAGGATGTGGCAATCATTGATGCTGCCCAAGAAGCGATAGAACACGAAAAAGAAGTTTCATTGGAATACACAATTGCCAATACGGACCGTGCGACAGGTGCCATGCTCTCCGGTGTCATTGCCAAAAAACACGGAGAAAAGGGACTGCCGGAACATACCTTGAATGTGAAATTCAAAGGCTCTGCGGGACAGTCGTTCGGTGCCTTCCTCGTACCGGGAGTCAATTTCAAGCTGGAAGGTGAAGCGAATGATTATCTGGGTAAAGGATTGAGTGGCGGACGCATTGCCGTATTACCGCCTATCCGCAGCAACTTCGAAGCCGAAAAGAACACGATTGCAGGCAACACCCTGCTCTATGGTGCAACCAGCGGTGAAGTTTATATCAATGGCCGCGTAGGCGAACGTTTTGCCGTGCGCAACTCAGGAGCTGTTGCCGTAGTGGAAGGTGTAGGCGACCACTGTTGCGAATATATGACCGGAGGCCGTGTAGTGGTTCTGGGGCAAACCGGACGAAATTTTGCCGCCGGTATGAGTGGCGGTGTGGCTTACGTATGGAACAAAGACGGCAATTTTGACTACTTCTGCAACATGGAAATGGTTGAACTGTCACTGATCGAAGAAGCCGGTTACCGCAAAGAACTGCACGAACTGATTCGTCAGCACTACCTGTACACCGGTTCGAAACTGGCACGTACCATGCTCGATGACTGGAACCATTACGTAGATCAGTTTATCCAGATAGTACCTATTGAATACAAAAAAGTACTACAGGAAGAGCAGATGAGAAAGTTACAGCAAAAAATAGCAGATATGCAAAGAGACTATTAATTCAAGTATTAGGTATTAAGTATTAGGTATTAACCGTAGCTTCAAACATCTTTAATCCATATAGTTAATACTTATTGCTTAATACCTATTACCTAATACTTATTACTTAACAAGATGGGAGATCCTAAAGCTTTTTTAAATATACCTCGGCAAGAGGCGGGATACCGCCCCGTTAGCGAGCGCATCACTGACTATAGTCAGGTAGAACAAACATTGAATACGAACAGCCGTAAATTACAGGCATCACGGTGTATGGATTGCGGAGTACCTTTTTGTCACTGGGCTTGTCCAATAGGCAATAAACAGCCGGAATGGCAGGACGCTTTATTCAAAGGAAAATGGAAAGAAGCGTATGAAGTGCTGTCATCCACTTGCGACTTTCCGGAATTTACAGGACGTATCTGCCCTGCCCTCTGTGAGAAATCCTGTGTACTGAAACTATCCTGTGACCAACCGGTGACTATCCGTGAAAATGAAGCTGCCATTGTAGAAGCCGCCTTCCGTGAAGGATATATACAGGTGCAGCATCCCCAAAGAAACGGCAAAAAAGTAGCAGTTGTCGGTGCCGGTCCGGCCGGATTGGTAGTTGCCAACCAACTGAATCTAAAAGGATACACCGTAACGTTATTCGATAAAGATGAAGCTGCGGGAGGATTATTACGTTTCGGTATTCCAAACTTCAAACTGGACAAAAACGTAATCGACCGCCGCATGAAAATACTTGCCGCAGAAGGTATTCAGTTTGAAATGGGAGTAGAAATAGACGTTAACCATTTGCCGGAAGGATTCGATGCATATTGCATTTGCACGGGTACACCGACTGCCCGTGATTTAAGCATTCCGGGACGGGAGTTGAAAGGAATCCATTTCGCACTGGAAATGCTGGCGCAACAGAACAGGATTCTGGAAGGACAAACTTTCCCCAAAGACAAACTGGTGAATGCCAAAGGCAAAAAAGTGCTTGTGATCGGCGGTGGAGACACCGGTTCGGACTGTATCGGAACCAGTGTACGACAGGGAGCAACCAGCGTCACGCAAATTGAAATTATGCCCAAACCTCCCGTCGGCCACAATCCTTCTACGCCCTGGCCGCAATGGCCGGTAGTTTTCAAAACGACCTCCAGCCATGAAGAAGGTTGTACCCGTCGCTGGTGCCTGACTTCCAATCAGTTTTTGGGTAAGAACGGTAAAGTAACCGGCGTCGAGGTGGAAGAAGTAGAATGGACACCGGCAACAGATGGCGGACGTCCGACCATGAACCTCACAGGGAAGAAAGAAGTAATCGAAGCAGATATGGTGCTGCTGGCCATGGGATTCCTGAAACCGGAACAACCGAAATTTGCAGAAAACGTATTCCTTGCCGGAGATGCAGCTACCGGAGCAAGCCTCGTAGTACGGGCGATGGCAGGAGGACGAAAGGCTGCTGCGGACATAGATCACTATTTGGTGAAGTAACCCTTACAGCAAGGAACACCATGAAGTTTATAGACTATTATTTATTCGTTTGACCTAGGTTGAACGAAACAACAACCTAGGTTGAACTAAAAGATGACCCAGGTCAAACGAAAGGAAAAGCCAGGGAAAACGAATAAATAGTAACGAACCGACTTTTAAAAAACAGAGAATCAACAAATTATATTAACTTCCAAATACTCAAAGTTATGTGTGGAATAGCAGGTATACTCAACATAAAAACTCAAACCAAAGAGCTAAGAGACAAAGCACTGAAAATGGCACAGAAAATCCGTCATCGCGGACCGGACTGGAGCGGTATCTACGTAGGTGGAAGCGCCATTCTGGCACACGAACGCCTCTCGATAGTTGACCCGCAAAGCGGAGGACAGCCCTTATACTCCCCCGACCGGAAACAAGCGCTCGCCGTGAACGGTGAAATCTACAACCATCGGGATATCCGCGCCCGCTATGCCGGACAATATGATTTTCAGACCGGAAGCGACTGTGAAGTGATTCTTGCCCTTTATAAAGATAAAGGCATCCACTTTCTGGAAGAGATCAGCGGAATTTTCGCCTTTGTACTTTATGATGAAGAAAAAGACGAGTTCCTCATTGCACGTGATCCTATCGGAGTCATACCTTTATATATAGGAAAAGACAAGGATGGCAAAATCTACTTCGGCAGTGAACTGAAAGCACTCGAAGGATTCTGTAATGAGTACGAACCATTTCTTCCGGGACATTACTTTTACAGTAAAGAAGGCAAAATGAAGCGTTGGTATACACGCGAATGGACAGACTATGAGTCTGTAAAAGACAATGATGCCAAAGTCAGTGATGTAAAAGAAGCATTGGAAGATGCCGTTCATCGCCAGCTGATGAGTGACGTTCCCTATGGAGTACTTCTTTCAGGTGGTCTGGACAGTTCTGTGATTTCAGCTATCGCCAAAAAATATGCAGCAAAACGTATTGAAACAGACGGAGCAAGTGACGCCTGGTGGCCTCAACTACATTCTTTTGCCATCGGTCTGAAGGGGGCGCCCGATTTGATAAAGGCACGTGAAGTGGCAGAATATATCGGTACGGTTCATCATGAAATCAATTATACGGTTCAGGAAGGGCTGGATGCTATTCGGGATGTTATCTATTTTATCGAGACGTATGATGTGACTACGGTACGTGCCTCCACTCCCATGTATTTACTGGCACGTGTGATCAAATCGATGGGGATCAAAATGGTATTGAGTGGTGAAGGTGCCGATGAAGTTTTCGGCGGTTATCTTTACTTTCACAAAGCTCCCACTCCGAAAGATTTCCATGAGGAAACGGTACGTAAGTTATCAAAACTGCATATGTATGATTGCCTTCGTGCCAATAAGAGTTTATCAGCCTGGGGTGTAGAGGGACGTGTCCCATTTCTGGACAAGGAATTTCTGGATGTAGCGATGGCGTTGAATCCAAAAGCTAAAATGTGCCCCGGAAAGGAGATTGAGAAACGAATTGTACGTGAAGCTTTTGCCGATATGCTACCGGAAAGCGTAGCATGGAGACAAAAAGAGCAGTTCAGTGATGGTGTGGGATATTCGTGGATTGATACCTTAAGAGAGATTACAGCGGCTGCCGTCAGTGATGAACAGATGGAACACGCTGCCGAACGTTTCCCGATTAACACTCCGCTCAACAAGGAAGAATATTACTACCGGAGTATCTTTGAAGAGCATTTTCCGAGTGAAAGCGCAGCCCGCAGCGTACCAAGCGTACCAAGTGTGGCCTGCTCTACAGCAGAAGCGCTGGCATGGGATGTAGCTTTCCGTAACCTGAATGAACCAAGCGGCAGAGCAGTGAGAGGAGTGCATGAAGAAGCCTATGCCGAAGAGGTAAAATAAATTTGTTGAAAAATTTTAGATGTCTGAAATAAACTCATATCTTTGAATATATATTCATCAGTTTGTAAAGTCAGGAATAAAAAGTATAGACTTCTATGCATAAAAAGCTGTCAATTAACGCAGATTAGCATAATAACAGGCTGATCTGTGTTTTATTTTTTATAATTTTGGACTCATAAACTTTTTAAATGTACTATCAATGAAGATAAAAAGAATTATTCTAATGGTTGCCCTTATCATTTCAGTAGCTAGTGCCCAAGCGCAAAAGTCGCAAGTTATCGCCCATCGTGGCTACTGGAAAACAGCAGGTTCTGCGCAAAATAGTATCACAGCACTTCAAAAAGCCGATTCTATCCATTGCTATGGCTCCGAATTTGATGTATGGCTTACCAAAGACAATAAACTGGTTATCAATCATGACCCTGTCTATAAGATGAAATACATGGAGTATTCCAAAGGTGACGCTCTTACAGGATTGAAACTATCGAACGGAGAGAACCTGCCCAGCCTGGAACAGTATCTGGAAGCCGGTAAAAAATGCAATACCAAACTTATATTGGAACTAAAAGCACTTAACAGCAAAAAGCGTGAAACGAAAGCCGTACAGGAAATTCTTGCCTTGGTAACAAAGCTGGGACTGGAAAACCGTATGGAATATATCACTTTCTCACTGCACGCCATGAAAGAGTTTATCCGCCTGGCACCTGCCGGAACTCCGGTATTCTATCTCAACGGCGAGCTATCTCCCAAAGAGCTGAAAGACCTCGGTGCAGCCGGACTCGACTATCACATGGGAGTAATCAAGAAACATCCCGAATGGATCAAAGAAGCCCATGATCTCGGACTGAAAGTCAATGTATGGACTGTAGATAAAGCAGAAGACATGAAGTGGCTCATAGACCAAAAGGTGGATTTCATTACGACCAACGAGCCGACTGTGGCACAGGAAATACTAAAATAGTTACTCTCAGAAAATGTAAAAAGCCGACAGAAACTTTTTGCAAATATTCGATAGATACAAGAAGCACCATTATACATATTTATTTGCTGTATAATGGTGCTTCTTACATAAAATTCAAACAGGACTTATTTAAAATCTTCCAATACCTCTTTCAACTCTCCTATGGTCAACTCTCCTACCTGCCTCCACAATTCATGTCCTTTATGCAACAGAAGGAACGCAGGCACCGTATCTATATTATGAGAATCGGCTACAGTTTTATTTTCCTCGATATTCACGTTAATCAATTCAATGACTCTCCGTTCATAAGTACGGAGCACAGGCCCTATCCATTCATAATGAGGTGACCAGTCGGCATAAAACACAATCAATACCAAATGATCGCTCTGCGCCGCAACTTCCAATTGTTTCTCTATATCCATATTGCTACATTATTATATTTATTAGTGACTAAACAATGCTATAACAAAAAGGTTCTGCAAAACTGCAAACAAGCAATATGATATATAAAAGCGAAAATCACTAGCATATCGACCTATTGTAAAAGCGAAAATTCACATTTTAGATCGAATACAAGGACTGATTTACCCCAAATATTCTTCATATATTATGGAAGGATATGCAAAACAAATCAAGCAAATAACAGTTTATTAATATAAAGGTATGCATAATTTCAATTTATAACAAAACATGGCTTTATTTCCCGCGATTGTAAGATCGTATAAAATAAATAGAGATTAGACATCTTTTCATCAAAAGTTAAATCAAAAAGTCATATCTTTGCATTGTAATAAAACAAAAGGATACAACAACCAATTAATAAAGAACAAAATGACAACCAAGATTAAGTTCACAAAAATGCATGGAGCAGGTAATGACTACATATATGTAGATACTACCCGATATCCGATAGCAGCCCCTGAAAAGAAAGCAATCGAATGGAGCAAGTTTCATACGGGAATTGGAAGTGACGGACTTATATTGATTGGCAGTTCTGACAAAGCAGATTTCAGTATGCGTATATTTAATGCAGATGGTTCGGAAGCAATGATGTGTGGCAATGGAAGCCGTTGTGTAGGCAAGTATGTATACGAATACGGATTAACTGCCAAAAAGGAAATCACGCTTGACACCCGTTCGGGCATTAAGGTTCTGAAATTACATGTAGAAGGAGGAAAGGTGACGGCAGTCACTGTAGATATGGGTAGTCCTCTGGAAACGGAAGCGGTAGATTTCGGCGATCAATTTCCTTTTCAGTCTACCCGGGTATCAATGGGAAACCCGCATCTGGTAACTTTTGTAGAAGATATTACCCAAATCAATCTGCCGGAAATTGGTCCGCAGTTAGAAAATTATCATCTCTTTCCGGACAGGACAAATGTAGAGTTTGCTCAGATCGTAGGTAAAGACACCATTCGGATGAGAGTTTGGGAAAGAGGTTCAGGAATCACCCAGGCCTGTGGAACAGGCGCTTGTGCCACGGCTGTAGCCGCTGTTCTCCATGGATTGGCAGGAAGAAAATGTGATATAATAATGGATGGGGGAACCGTCACCATCGAGTGGGAAGAAGCAACGGGACACATATTAATGACAGGACCGGCAACTAAAGTTTTTGATGGGGAGATGGAGGGATAGGTAATAAGTATTAGGTAATAGGTAACAGGTTTTGCAGAAACTTAAAACAATAACAATATGGCATTAGTAAACGAACATTTTTTGAAATTACCGGGGAGCTATTTGTTCTCGGATATAGCGAAGAAGGTAAATACATTCAAAATAACGCATCCGAAGCAGGATATTATTCGGTTAGGTATCGGAGATGTCACTCAGCCGCTTCCCAAAGCATGTATCGAGGCTATGCACAAAGCAGTGGAAGAGCTGGCAAGTAAAGATACATTTCGCGGATATGGTCCTGAGCAGGGGTACGATTTTTTGATTGAAGCTATTATAAAGAATGATTTCGCTCCACGTGGCATTCATTTCTCACCATCAGAAATATTCGTCAACGACGGAGCCAAAAGTGATACCGGAAATATCGGCGATATCCTTCGCCACGACAATAGTGTCGGTGTAACAGACCCTATTTACCCGGTATATATTGACAGTAACGTCATGTGCGGACGTGCCGGAGTGCTGGAAGAAGGAACAGGCAAATGGAGCAATGTGACTTATATGCCTTGTACAAGTGAGAATGACTTCATTCCGGAGATTCCCGACAAACGGATAGACATTGTTTACCTCTGCTACCCGAACAATCCGACAGGGACGACACTGACCAAACCGGAACTAAAAAAGTGGGTAGACTATGCATTGGCAAATGATACACTGATTTTGTTCGATGCCGCATACGAAGCCTATATTCAGGATGCGGATGTCCCCCACTCCATATACGAAATCAAAGGAGCCAAGAAATGTGCTATTGAGTTCCGCAGTTTCTCAAAGACAGCCGGTTTCACCGGAGTACGTTGCGGATATACCGTAGTCCCGAAAGAACTGACAGCTGCCACACTGGAAGGCGACCGGATTCCACTCAACAAATTATGGAACCGCCGCCAGTGCACTAAATTCAACGGCACTTCGTACATCACACAACGTGCAGCGGAAGCCGTCTACAGTACAGAAGGCAAAGCACAGATTAAAGAAACGATTAACTATTATATGAGCAATGCGAAGATCATGAAGGAAGGACTGGAAGCTACCGGATTGAAAGTATACGGAGGCGTCAATGCTCCATACTTATGGGTGAAAACCCCGAACGGGCTCTCTTCCTGGCGATTCTTCGAACAGATGTTGTATGAAGCCAATGTAGTAGGAACCCCCGGTGTAGGTTTCGGCCCCAGCGGTGAGGGATATATCCGACTGACAGCATTCGGCGATCACAATGATTGTATGGAAGCAATGAGAAGAATAAAGAACTGGCTTTGATAGTATTTTGCGCGCTACTATATAACACTGGACCGTACATCCACATTTTTCTAACTATTAAAGGTAAAAAGACGATGAAAACGACGATTAACAAAAAATTGAGGGGCATAGCAGCAGCGTTATTACTGATCGGCCTTGTGCCATCCAATATGATGGCGCAGGATAAAGTAGAAGCCTCCGTAGGAGCAGACTTGGTAAGTGGTTATATCTGGCGTGGTCAGGATTTAGGCGGAGTCAGCATTCAGCCTTCATTAGGAATCTCTTACAAAGGACTTTCACTCGGAGCATGGGGATCGGTAGGGTTTGAGTCATCGGATACTAAAGAGTTCGATTTGACTCTCGGTTATTCAACCGGTGGTTTCAGCATCTCGGTAACGGATTACTGGTTCAACACTCAGGTACCTACCAACAAGTATTTCAAATATGGCGCTCATTCAACCGCTCATGTATTTGAGGCACAGGTAGGATATGATTTTGGTCCGCTGGCAATCAACTGGTACACGAACTTTGCAGGTGCCGACGGAGTTAAAGAAAACGGGAAAAGGGCTTATTCTTCCTACCTCGCACTTAGTGCACCGTTCAGCCTTGGAGGACTTGACTGGACAGTAGATGTAGGAATGGTACCTTGGGAGACGACTTTTTATAATGGATACACAAGTGGGTTCTGCGTTTCCGACATCAGTCTCGGAGCTGTCAAGGAGATCAGGGTTACTGATTCATTCTCGGTTCCGGCATTTGCCAAAGTATCAGTAAATCCACGTACGGAAGGCGCTTACTTCACATTCGGATTAAGTTTTTAAGAGAGAGAGAGTTTATATAGTCAAAGAGCGTATAGGGAACAGGAAGGTAGTTAGAGTTTAGATTTTATCGGTTTGTTGTATGGTAACCTGCGATGGCTGCCACCTCCCTATACCTCTTCTTTTTACAGGTCAACACTAATATTTAAGGTATATGAAAAAGATTGAAGCTATCATCCGTAAAACCAAATTCGAGGACGTGAAAGACGCTCTGCTCGAAGCGGACATTGAATGGTTCTCTTACTACGATGTAAGAGGGATCGGTAAAGCACGGCAAGGACGTATCTATCGTGGAGTGGTATATGATACCAGCACCATCGAACGTATTCTGGTTTCTATTGTAGTACGCGACAAAAATGCAGAAAAGACCGTACAGGCTATCATCAAAGCCGCACAAACCGGAGAGATCGGTGACGGACGCATTTTCGTCATTCCTATCGAGGACGCCATCCGCATCCGCACCGCCGAACGTGGCGACATCGCTCTCTATAACGCCGAACAGGAACGATAACCGGCAACCGGCAAGGTGCCGGGGCCAGATTTCCTTTCGGATGATAATATTATAAAAACAGGTATTAAATAAGATAATCATTATGGATAAAACATATAAGAGACACAGCTTCACAAAGCTGTGGATAGCCACTGCTATGTTCATTTTCTGCTGTTTCGCAACCAGTGCTTTTGCACAGGAAGCAGTTGATGCAGATACTTTTATGACAACTACGGAGACAATTACTGAAGTCAAAACTACACCTGAAATTGCTGAAACCGCCACTGCTTCTGCCGAAACAACTCCCGATACAATCGGGGAACTGGCATTAGGATTGAATACAGTCTGGATGCTGCTTGCGGCAATGCTCGTATTTTTTATGCAGCCGGGGTTTGCATTGGTTGAGGCGGGTTTTACCAGAGTCAAGAATACCGCCAACATTTTGATGAAGAACTTTGTGGATTTCATGTTTGGTTCCTTGCTCTACTGGTTCATCGGTTTCGGTCTGATGTTTGGTGCGGGAGGTCTCATCGGAATGCCACACTTCTTTGATCTGTCATTCCTCGACAGTGATTTACCCAGAGAAGGATTTCTGGTTTTTCAGACAGTATTCTGCGCAACGGCAGCCACGATTGTATCGGGAGCGATGGCGGAACGCACCAAGTTCTCCATGTATCTGGTCTATACTATCTTTATCAGTGTACTAATTTACCCAATTTCCGGTCACTGGACATGGGGTGGCGGCTGGCTGATGAACGGAGAAGAAGGTTCGTTCATGATGAATCTTTTCGGAACGACATTCCATGACTTTGCAGGTTCAACGATTGTCCACTCCGTTGGTGGTTGGATTGCTTTGGTAGGCGCTGCTATTCTTGGTCCCCGTATCGGTAAATATGGCAAAGACGGTAAGTCAAGAGCTATTCCGGGACACAACCTGACAGTTGCCGCACTGGGTGTATTTATCCTTTGGTTCGGATGGTTCGGATTCAACCCCGGATCACAGTTGGCAGCAAGTACCGAAGCGGATGCAATGGCCATCTCACATGTATTTCTGACAACAAATCTGGCGGCTTGTGCCGGTGGCTTCTTTGCACTGGCGATGAGCTGGATGAAATATGGCAAACCGTCTTTATCACTGACACTGAATGGTGTTTTGGCAGGTTTGGTAGGTATCACAGCCGGATGTGACGCTGTAGCTCCCTCAGGAGCGGTATTAATCGGTGCCATTTGTGGTGTAGTCATGATATTTGCAGTCGACTTTATTGACAAGGTATTGAAGATTGACGATCCTGTCGGTGCTTCTTCCGTACACGGGGTTTGTGGTTTCTTGGGAACAGTGCTCACAGGATTGTTTTCTACCAGTGAAGGGTTGTTCTACGGACATGGAGCCGGCTTTTTGGGTGCCCAGCTTTTCGGTGCGGTTGTTGTCGGAGTCTGGGCGGCAGGTATGGGATTCATTATCTTCAAAGTACTCGACAAGATTCACGGACTTCGCGTTCCGGCACGTGTCGAAGAAGAAGGTCTCGACATCTACGAACACGGAGAATCTGCTTATAACTAAGCTAAAAAAGGAATTTTTACTCTAACATATTTAACAACAAATCAAATTAGGTATTATGTCAAAACTAAGATTCAGAGTCGTAGAGACAGCTTTCAAGAAGAAAGCGGTTGAAGTAGCAACACCTGCCGAACGCCCTTCGGAATACTTCGGTAAGTATGTGTTCAACAAGGAAAAAATGTTCAAGTACCTTCCAAGCAAGGTATACAACGCACTGATTGACGCTATTGACAATGGTGCCCCGCTAGACCGCAGCATCGCTGATGAAGTAGCTGCCGGAATGAAAAAATGGGCTGTCGAAATGGGTGTCACTCATTATACTCACTGGTTTGCACCGCTCACCGAAGGTACGGCAGAAAAGCATGACGCTTTCGTCGAACATGACGGCAAGGGAGGCATGATGGAAGAGTTCACAGGCAAACTGCTGGTACAGCAGGAGCCGGATGCTTCTTCTTTCCCGAACGGCGGTATCCGTAATACTTTCGAAGCACGCGGATATAGCGCATGGGACCCATCATCACCCGCATTTATCGTAGATGATACGCTTTGCATCCCGACTGTATTTATCGCATATACAGGTGAAGCCCTTGATTATAAAGCACCGTTACTGAAAGCTCTGCGTGCCGTAGATAAAGCCGCAACCGCCGTCTGCCACTATTTCAATCCTGAGGTAAAGAAGGTCGTTGCCTATCTGGGATGGGAACAGGAATACTTTCTGGTAGATGAAGGTTTGTATGCCGCACGTCCGGACTTACTTATGACAGGACGCACATTGATGGGACATGACAGTGCCAAGAACCAGCAGTTGGAAGACCACTATTTCGGTGCCATCCCTACCCGTGTGGCCGCATTTATGAAAGACCTTGAAATTGAAGCGTTGAAACTGGGTATTCCTGTAAAGACCCGTCATAACGAGGTAGCTCCGAATCAATTCGAATTAGCTCCTATCTTCGAAGAATGTAACCTGGCAAATGACCATAACCTACTGATCATGTCGTTGATGCGTAAAGTCAGCCGCCGTCACGGTTTCCGTGTATTGCTTCATGAAAAGCCGTTCAAGGGTGTCAACGGTTCCGGCAAGCACAATAACTGGTCACTGGGAACGGATACAGGTATCCTGTTGATGGGACCGGGCAAGACGCCGGAAGATAACCTGCGCTTTGTCACATTTGTAGTGAATACGCTGATGGCAGTTTACCGTCACAACGGATTACTGAAAGCTTCTATTTCCAGCGCTACCAACGCTCATCGCCTGGGAGCCAATGAAGCACCTCCCGCTATCATTTCTTCTTTCCTCGGCAAACAGTTGTCACAGGTATTGGATCATATTGAGAACAGTACCAAAGACGATCTGATCAACCTTAGCGGAAAACAGGGAATGAAGCTGGATATTCCCCAAATCCCCGAATTGCTGATTGATAATACAGACCGCAACCGCACCTCTCCTTTCGCTTTCACCGGAAACCGGTTTGAGTTCCGTGCCGTAGGCTCTGAGGCCAACTGTGCAAGTGCCATGATTGCATTAAACGCTGCCGTAGCAGAACAGCTGATGAAATTCAAAAAGGATGTAGACGCTCTGATCGAAAAGGGAGAACCGAAAGTTTCCGCTATCCTTGAAGTAATTCGCGGATATATCAAAGAATGTAAGGCTATCCACTTCGATGGCAACGGTTACAGCGACGAATGGAAAGTAGAAGCCGCCCGTCGAGGTCTGGACTGTGAAACAAGTGTTCCCGTTATCTTCGACAACTATCTGAAACCGGAGACAATTGCTATGTTCGAAGCAATCGGTGTGATGACGAAAAAGGAACTGGAAGCCCGCAACGAAGTAAAATGGGAAACTTACACGAAAAAGATTCAGATTGAAGCCCGCGTATTAGGCGACCTGGCAATGAACCACATTATTCCGGTCGCTACTCAATATCAGACGGATCTGATTAATAATGTCTATAAAATGCAGTCCTTATTTCCGGCAGATAAAGCAGCCAGACTATCTGCCAAGAATCTGGAACTGATCGAAGAAATCGCCGACCGCACCGCCTTCATCAAAGAACACGTAGATGCAATGATTGAAGCACGAAAAGTGGCGAACAAGATCGAAAGCGAACGCGAAAAAGCGATCGCTTACCACGATACAATCGTTCCGGCACTGGAAGAGATTCGTTACCATATTGACAAGCTGGAACTGATCGTAGACAACCAGATGTGGACACTGCCGAAATACAGAGAACTGTTGTTTGTAAGATAAAAAAGAAATGCTGAATGGAGAATATCTTCATTCAGCATTAAGATAGAAATTATCTATTTCTTTTGTTGGTTGTTTTAAGTTTGCAGGGGAGGGGTACCGTGACGGTAGTCCTCTTCTTTTTTTATTCTATAATCTTAGCATCCTCAATATCCTCATCGTGAGGCGTAACCGGAGTCTTAGGACGACGGCGCGCAAACTTAAACCAGTTGATCAGTTCGGACAGAGAATAAACCAAGCTACTGATACCGATAATAATGAAAGCAGTATTACGTACTCCCGTCGGATTGAACAGCGCAATAACACCTGCGATAAGAATCAATGAAGGCACCAGATAGAAAATCCCCGGAACAGGTGTCCAACGACGGGCCATCGACAAAGAGGCAATCTGCTGCACACCTCCCATGATCAGGATAAAGCCCAAAAGGAACATCAGGACGTCTGCAAAAAACTCAGGCATCACAATCAGCCAAAGTCCGAATAACAAACTGCCGATTCCCTCAATAGGAAAACGGGGAGCCGGTTCATGTTCCGATCTTTTCCGTCCGAAAAAGCTAAAAAGACTGATGACACCGGGAATCAAAAAAGCCACTCCTATCGTAATGACAATATAACTAGCTGCTGTATTCGGCCAAAGTACCAACACCAGACCTATGACAAGCGCAAACAAAATGCGAATCAGAGAGTAATTCATTGTTTTCATATATTCTATATTTTTTAACGAAGTCCATTTCAATACTTTTGCGAATATAAGTGTTTCTATTCACATATAAAAATAACAAACGTAGATTGTAATAAGTTCGTAACAAAATCGTTATAGCCATTACACCTCACTTAGATAATTTTGCAGAAAATTAATAAACAGGTTTTTCATCATGAAATCAAGCGAAACAAAAAAGAAGTGCCCTTATGTAGAACGTGACATCAGCTGGATGTACTTCAATCAGCGTATCCTGCTCGAAGCTGCCCGTCCGGAAGTACCTCTTCTGGAACGCCTGACTTTTCTTGGCATCTATTCCAATAATCTGGATGAGTTTTTCCGCGTCCGCGTAGCTACGCTGAACCGGATCATCGAATATGCAGATAAAAACATACAGAAAGAACAAGAAACGGCTACACGCACACTGAAGCAGATAAGCAAACTACACAACCGCTTCTACGAACAATTTGAAGAAACTTTCGCTTCCATCATGGAAGAACTGAAGAAGGAAAACATCTGCGTCATCAAAGACACCGAAATGACGGATGACCAAAAGACATTTATCACCTCCTTCTATCGCAATAAACTGAATGGCTCCACCACCCCTCTTTTCCTCAACGGAGCCCGACCGCTGGACGACCAGACTGACGAAGATATTTATCTCGCCATCCGCCTGCTTCGTAAAGACGAAACAGGAAAAATAAAAGAGAAAGATTATGCAGTGATCGAATTGCCCACCGAAGAATACGGTCGTTTTATCCAATTGCCGGACTCGGAGGGGAAAACATATCTGATGTTTCTCGATGATGTGATCCGCTATTGTCTGCCGTTGATTTTTGTCGGCATGAAATATACGGATTACGAGGCATATACCTTTAAATTCACCAAAGACGCGGAAATGGAGATAGACAGCGACCTGCGGACAGGCGTACTTCAGAAGATTTCAAAAGGAGTGAAAAGCCGGAAGAGAGGAGAACCGATTCGATTCGTTTATGACGAACAGATTCCCAAAGATTTACTGAAAAGATTAGTTGACCGGCTGAATGTGGATAAAAACGACACCCGTGTGGCAGGAGGACGCTATCATAACTTCAAAGACTTGATGAAATTTCCGGTGTGCGGTCGCTACGACTTAAAGTATCCCGTCTGGGAACCGGTTTTCAAGCCCGAACTAAACGGCAAAGAAAGCCTGCTCACATTGATTCGTCAGAAGGACCGCTCCCTGCATTATCCATTCCATAGCTTCGATACTTTCATCCGCGTACTTCGTGAAGCAGCCATCAGCAAAGAAGTAAAAAGTATCAAGATGACACTTTACCGGCTCGCTAAAGAATCAAAAGTGATCAAAGCACTGATCTGCGCAGCCAAAAACGGGAAGAAAGTAACGGTGGTCATCGAACTACTGGCACGTTTCGACGAAGCATCCAACATCAACTGGAGCAAAAGAATGCAGGACGCAGGCATCCACGTTATCTTCGGAGTGGAGGGACTGAAGATTCATTCCAAACTGGTACATATCGGTACCCGTCACGGAGACATTGCCTGCATCAGCACAGGAAACTTTCATGAAGGAAACGCACGTATGTATACCGATTATACCATCATGACCGCCCATCGTCCGCTGGTACGAGAAGTGAATGCCGTTTTCGACTTTATTGAGAAACCATACACTCCCGTCAATTTCAAAGAATTACTGGTTTCACCCAACGATATGCGCAAACGTCTGATTGCTCTCATCAGCAAGGAAATAAAGAACAAGGAACAAGGGAAAGAAGCCTATATTCTGGCAAAAGTAAACCATATTACCGACCGTGCGCTTATAGAAAAACTCTACGAAGCCTCGACGGCCGGAGTTCAAGTGGAACTGGTAGTACGCGGCAACTGTTCGCTGGTGACAGGCATCGCAGGTATCAGTGAAAATATCCATATCAACGGTATTATCGACCGATATCTTGAACACTCCCGTATCTTTATCTTTGCCAATGGCGGAGAAGAAAAATATTATATCGGTTCTGCCGACTGGATGCCCCGCAACCTTGATAACCGGATCGAAGTACTGGCTCCGGTGTACGACAAAGAAATACAGGCAGACTTAAAACGAATTGTCTGCTACGGATATCGGGATACGGCCAAAGGACGTATCGTAGACGGGACCGGAGAAAACCGACCTTGGGAAAACCGACCTTCCACACTCTGCAAAGACTTCACTCCTGCCCTTGCCGAAGCAGAGACAGCCACTGTCGTTTTCCGTTCGCAAGAAGAATTATATAGAAAATACAAGAATACATTATGATAAGTATGAAGAAAGTTAATTATGCAGCTATCGACATAGGTTCGAATGCCGTGCGGCTATTGATAAAATGCGTAAACGAAGAAAACGCTCCCGAATTAATGAGCAAGGTACAACTCATCCGCATTCCCTTACGACTGGGAGAAGATGCTTTTACCATGGGAGTTATTTCTGCTGAAAAAGAAAAGAAACTGATCCGGCTGATGAAAGCCTACAAACAGTTGATGAAGATATATGACGTAGTAGATTACCGTGCCTGTGCTACGTCCGCCATGCGTGACGCACGCAACGGAAAGGACATCGCCCGACAAATAGCCAGGAAAACTGGTATCCGCGTAGATATCATCGACGGACAAGAAGAAGCACACATTGTATATGACAACCATATCGAGCAACTTTTTGCTTCCGGACAAAACTACCTGTATGTAGATGTCGGCGGTGGCAGCACCGAGATTAATCTGATCAGTAACGGAGAACTGAAAAATTCCCGTTCATACAATATCGGAACGGTTCGCATGCTCAGCGGCATGGTGAAAGAAGAAGAAAAAGAGGCTTTACGCACCGACCTCATAGGGCTTGCCGCGGAATACGCGCCTACCAGCATCATCGGTTCGGGAGGAAACATCAATAAGCTTTTCCGTCTGGCAGACAAGAAAGACAAAAAGGCTTCTCTCCTACCCGTCGAATCGCTACGTGAAATTTACGAAGCATTGCAAGCTCTTCCTGCCGAGCAACGTATCAAACAGTATAAGCTAAAACCTGATCGGGCTGATGTCATCGTTCCGGCTGCGGAGATATTTCTGGAAGTAGCTATGAATGTGAAAGCTACCGGAATCATTGTACCTACCATCGGACTGTCCGACGGAATTATCGACAGCCTGTACACTCAGAAGATGAATACACCTGTCGCACCAAAGGTTCAATAAATAGATAAAAGGCTCCTGATATCCGAATGATAAGTCATTTGCATCAGGAGCCTTTTTCTATAAATTCCATCTTTCTTCATGTATAAAATGACATTCTGAAAGATAAGTATGTTTTTGACAGTTTGTAATTCGTAATGCATCAAGAAGGGCTTCTTTAGCCGGTCATACTACTATTGATATTTTTTCGCGATTGTTGGGCAACTAGCATATATCAAAAAATCAGCATTTACATCCAATTCAGCACTTATTAATATATTATACTCTACTTATATATCTACATGATTATATTTTCATCAGTTCTGTTTATTTTCAACATTAGCCATCTAAACTTTCCAAAGAGCGAAATAGAAAACAGAGAAGGTCAAAAGTATTAAATAAAGACAGTTTTATCGGTATAATGACACTATAGCAATGGTTTACTTACATCATACCTACCTTTTAGTGACACCATCTGCATCTTTTGGTTACTTCATCCGCATCTTTTTCACAAACAATACGGTGTTTTTCACCGAATCATACGGTCATTTCATGCAAATCAACCGTATATTTGCGATAATTCAACCACCTTTCCAAGCTAACAGAAGATTATTAAAAAACAGGCAGGAAAGCAAATCGGATCTTTCTACAAACAAATGACAGAAGAAAGACTTATCACCGAACATTATGATAAAAGCAATCATCTATTGATATAATAACAACTGCCCTGTAATCTGATATCAGACTACAAGGCAGTTGCTAAAACGTTATACTAATTCCCTTCTATCTGTCAGAATGGGAAAATCAGAGGCAGCACCAATATCATCACAATTCCCATGATAATCTGCAACGGTAATCCTACTTTTATATAATCCATAAAAGTATATTGTCCGGCAGGCATCACCAGCGCATTAGGCGGTGTAGAGAACGGAGAAGCGAAACACATACTTGCACCCACCGTCACGGCAAACAGGAAAGGAACCGGACTAACTCCGATCTGCATAGCACTTTGCAAAGCAATCGGTGCAAGCAAGACAGCAGTAGCGGTATTACTGATAAACATAGTCATCAATGATGTCGTAAAATAAATACCAGCCATCAATGCTATCGGTCCGTAAGATCCAAGCCCACTTACCAAAGTATTGGAGATGTACTCCGAAGCGCCTGTTTTCTCTAATGCCAAAGACATAGGAAGCATAGCCGCAATCAATACAATACTTTCCCAGTTGATTGTTTTGTAAGCTGCTTCCACATTACGGAAACATCCCGTCAAAACCATCAGGATACCTGCTATCATAACGGCCGTAACAGGTGCAACCGGAATAAAATCGAATACCATCATTGCTACCATCAATACCATGATAGCAGCAGCAACAGGTGCTTTATAGTCCAAAGTTACTTTAGCCGCTTCTGCCAAAGGCTGTCCCAACACTACCCAATCCGAATCTTCCTTACTAAGCCGGGCAATATTACTCCAAGTTCCCTGCACTAAAAGCACATCACCACTATGAATCCGCTCATTTCCCAAATCCTGCAACAGATATTCCTTTTTACGACGGATACCTAATACATTCACATTAAACTTATCACGGAATCCGGACTCTTTAATGGTCTGATTGACTAGATTGGAAGCAGGCATCAATACAATTTCGGCAATACCGATATCATAAAAATCAAGCGAATTAGTAGTGCTTTTCGTCTCTTCCGTAGCATGATCATCCAATATATCCAGCAGATAATCTTCGGCAAATTGCTGCACTTTATCAAATTCTCCCGTCACATACAGAATATCTTCCGCTTCCAGCATAGTATCCGGTTCGGCAAGTTTCTGAGTAATAGTCTTCAGAAAACGGTGCTGCGAAGCATCTCCACGACGGACTTCCATAATATTAAGTCCATATTTACGACGAATATCCAGATCGAGGATGGTCTTTCCCAAAAGGCGGGAGTCTTTAATCACCTGCATACGGAACAGATTACTGGAAAGACCATATTCATTCACCAACTGTTTCAGCGACTTACCCGAACGGCTGTTATCATCTTTCTGCCCTTTTTTAGAAAGAAACCACTTACTAAGCGGCATCAGAACCAGCGTACCGACAGCCACACTCACCAAACCTACAGGCAGGAAAGTAAAGAAAGAAAGCGGTTCGAAGCCTGCGGAAGTCAATGTGTTTTGTATGACAAGGTTGGGCGGTGTACCAATCAGCGTCATCATACCTCCCATACTACTGGCAAAGGCCAACGGCATCAGCAACCGACTCGGATTCATTTTGGCGCTCATCGCCAGACTGACCACAATGGGAAGCATCAGTGCCACCGTTCCGGTATTACTGACAAACGCACCGATAGCGGAAGTGACCAACATAACAAGGAAGAACAGGCGAATTTCACTGTTTCCAGCAAGTTTAAGGATACGCGAACTTATCATTTTTGCCAGTCCTGTCTGAAAAATAGCTCCGCCCACGACAAACAATCCGATCATCATAATGACTACCGAATTGGAGAAACCGGAAAGGGCTTCGTCGGGTGTTAATATCTGAAAGATAAGCAAAGCTACTAACGCACATAGTGCCACAAGATCCGAACGTATCTTACCGTTTACAAAAAAGATAGCCGAAAGAACGAGAATGATAATGGTTATCAACATAAGCTAAAAATAAAATGATTGTTTTATCCTGAATGTATCAAAGATTTATTTTGGAGGAGCAAAATTAAAAAATACTTTGCCGTTATAAAAACAAATTAGAATTGTTTTTGGTTCATGGGACATCATTTAATATTTTAATACATTCTTACTCTTTACGAAAATACGTTCCATCAAAAACATTTTAAAACCGAACCGGAAATAGAAGGCACCAAAGTTCTACTAATCAGTAAAGGTATTCTTTTCAGAAGAGTTTTATAAGGCTGATAAACAATATATTTCAGAAATTTCCTTTGTGAATTACAAAAAATGCATATATTTACCACAGATTTAGTACAAACATAAATTATGGCAAACAATATACTATCCGTTATATGGATTACAGACCAGCATTGGAGTTATTATTATTTACTAATAGGCTTTTTACTCCTGATCATCTGCTTTTTATTATACAGACTACGACAACTTAAAAAGAATATAGGAAAAGAACAGGATTACTATCATTCTTTATTCGATATACTCGATAACCTCCCTTTCCCTATTATGGTAAAAGATATCCAGAATAGTTTCCGATACTATTACTGGAACAAAGAATCCGAACTGCAATCCGGCATTAAGCGGGAAGAAGCAATAGGATGCACAGACTACGAAATCTATGGAGAAGAACGGGGCAGAAAATACCGTGATGTGGATGAATCACTTGTGCAGGCAGACAAGATATACCGGGCAGAAGAAAGCTACAGCACAGTGGACGGAGCAGTACATGATACAATTGCCGTAAAATCGATTATCAAATGGAAGGAAAAGAAAAAATGGCTGTTAGTGACCCGATGGGACATCACCCGGCTAAAGACTTACGAACGAGAACTGATTGCCGCCAAAGAAGAACTGGAAAAAGCGCTGAACAAACAAAAGCTAGCTTTGAAGAGCGTCAACTTCGGGCTCATTTATATCGACAAAAACTATCTGGTACAATGGGAAGAAACGACGCAAATTGCCAGCCTCGTGAAAGGAAGGCATTATACACCGGGACAAATCTGCTACAAAACAAGTGCACTCCGGGATACTCCATGCGAACAATGCGCCTTTCAGAAAGCGATTGAACAAGGAAAAATCATACGCCATACTATCCAGATAGATCAGGTAGACTTTGAAGTGACAGCTACTCCGGTTTATGATAATGAAGGAATAGAAATCATCGGCGGTCTGTTGCGCTTCGAAGACATCACCGAAAAGGTGAAAATGGACAAGATGCTACAGGAAGCAAAAGAAAAAGCAGAAGAATCAAACCGTCTGAAATCAGCTTTCCTTGCCAACATGAGTCACGAGATACGTACTCCGTTGAATGCGATTATTGGATTCTCTGACATGATTTGCCAACGGGTGAAGAGGAAGAGAAACAGGAATACATGAAGATAGTGTCCAGTAACAATGAGTTGTTACTGCAATTGATAGATGATATTCTCGATCTTTCCAAAATCGAAGCCGGAACGATGGAATTTAGCCTCGCCCCTACCGATATCAATGATCTGATGGAAGGTATTTGCAGGCAAATGCAAGAGAAAAACACTTCTCCCGACGTGGCGATCACCTTCACGGAGAAAGCGGAAGAATGTATTCTCAACACAGACCGCGTACGTCTTTCGCAAGTAATCATCAACTTCACAAACAATGCGATGAAGTTCACTCCGAAAGGTTCCATCCAAATGGGATATCGGATTGACGAAGCAAAAGATGAAATCTACTTCTATGTAAAAGACACGGGCATTGGGATTCCGGAGGATAAAATAAACGAGGTATTCGAACGTTTCGTCAAGCTGAATACATTCGCAAAAGGTACGGGACTCGGTCTGGCTATCTGCCGGGTGATCGTAGAGCGCTTAGGCGGCACTATCGGAGCAGATTCTAAAGAAGGAGAAGGTTCGTGCTTTTGGCTCAGACTTCCGATAACCCAAAAATCAAATAATTAACTGTAAATGGCTGTACACACTAATTCATACTTGTACAGTTTTACTCCTTTCTGTTTAGGAATGAACTAAACAGTAGTACACAATAGTAACTCCATTCTCCTCCTTCGGGAAGGAGGAGAATGAAAGATAGAACCGACTATTATTTAGTTCAAAACAGTGTCAAAAGAAGCGATCAGAGGGCAGCCTCCAATATTTTACGGGCAACGGCTCCTGTCACATTCTCATTTTCTCCATACTTGGCACCACGTTCATTAAACCGGCGTTCAATTTCCAAAACGGTTTCTTCACCGATATTTTCTTCATGCAGACGAGTAGTCAAGCCCAATGAACGGAAAAACTCTTCAGTACGATCAATTGCTTCATCAATGCGTTCTTCTTTCGTTCCGGAAGTAATTCCCCATACTCTTTCACCGTATTGCACCAACTTGTCTCCTTTCGCTTCCCGAAGGACACGTAAAGTTGCCGGGAGAATAATCACCAGCGTATGCCCATGTGTCAGTCCATGCAATGCAGTGATTTCATGACCGATCATGTGAGTCGCCCAGTCCTGAGACACTCCCATTGCAATGAAGCCATTCAATGCCATTGTTGCAGAAAGCATGAAATCTGCCATAAGCTGATAATCATGCTGGTTCTCACGAATCTTTGGAGCTATTTCTACCAGAGTTTGCAGGATACCTTCCGCCCAACGGTCCATCACACGGCTTTGTCCGGCAACTGTCATGTATTGTTCCATCACATGAACGAATGTATCCGCCAATCCGCACGCCACCTGATGAGGAGGTAGAGTAAAGGTTACTTCCGGATCAAGAATAGAGAACAATGGGAAATTGGAATAAAAAGGATATTTTTCCTTAGTTTCGTGACGGGAGATGACAGCTCCGTTATTCATTTCCGAACCTGTGGCAGGAAGTGTCAATACGGTAGAAAGCGGCACAGTCTTGGTAACCGGACGTCCGGCAAGTACCAAATCCCATGCATCACCGTCATATAACAAACCTGCGGAAATCAATTTCGTACCATCAATCACAGAACCACCGCCTACAGCCAATAGATAATCGACTTTCTGCTCCTTGCCCAAAGCAATCGCCTTGCGAAGCGTTTCGATGGCCGGATTAGGCTCGATGCCCCAAAACTCTATTGTAAAATGGTCTTTAAGCGCTTCTTTTACCTGATCATACACACCATTCTTTTTCACGCTGCCTCCGCCAAAAGTTATCATGATACGTTTGTCGGATGGTATTTCTTTGCTCAACCGGGCAATCATTCCATGCCCCATAATCAGCTTTACGGGATTCTGAAAGATAAAATTTTCCATATCTGTCTATTGTTGTTATTTTGGTTATTAGTTACTAACCTTGCAAATATACGCCAATTATCTGAAACCTGTCGGGATCAGGCAATGAATTGTTGCAAGGCTGAAGGAACCATAGCGGACAGCCAAGGTTTCATATCTTCAGCTACCAATAACCAATAAAGCAATAATATAATAAAAATGGCAATAGCAATACCTACTAAGACTTTTCTCTGTTTCATAATTGTTTTTCGTTTAAATATTCAATATTTATAAGAACAGATCAGGCAGAAAATTGTTCTATATCAGAAAAATGAAGAGGAAAAAGAAAAAAAGTAAGATTTTGTTTGTTGTTTCAAACAAAGTGTCTATATTTGTCCCCGATAAATAACAAAAGACAATGAGAACAATGTTAGTAAATACATATTGGTGGTGGCGCCCGTTACAACTCCGACAGTCGTAAGGGAGCAGTGCTCGTATGTATATACCTCATTAAAGATATAACAAATTTGAAAGAGCCCTGTCGCAACCTGCGACAGGGCTCTTTTTATTTGCCCGTTTTTGAAAATCGAATAAATAATAATAAATAAAAATAGGATTATGAAAAGTTTTTTAGTTGATCAGGATGGTTACTACGGAGAGTTCGGCGGCGCTTATGTTCCGGAAATTCTCCACAAATGTGTAGAGGAACTGAAGAATACGTACCTCGGAGTGCTCGAAAGCGAAGATTTCAAAAAGGAGTTTGACCAGTTGCTGCGTGACTACGTAGGCCGCCCTTCCCCACTCTATCTCGCCCGCAGACTTTCAGAAAAGTATGGTTGCAAAATGTATCTGAAACGGGAAGACCTGAACCATACAGGTGCCCACAAAATCAATAATACTATCGGACAGATTTTGCTGGCACGCCGCATGGGAAAGAAACGTATTATCGCTGAAACCGGAGCCGGACAACACGGCGTTGCAACGGCTACCGTATGTGCTTTGATGGATATGGAATGTATTGTCTATATGGGTAAAACGGACGTTGAGCGCCAGCACATCAATGTCGAAAAAATGAAGATGCTGGGAGCTACCGTAATCCCAGTCACTTCCGGTAACATGACACTGAAAGATGCGACCAACGAAGCAATCCGCGACTGGTGCTGTCATCCTGCCGACACTTATTATATCATCGGCTCAACAGTAGGTCCCCATCCTTATCCCGACATGGTGGCACGCCTGCAATCCGTAATCAGCGAAGAAATCAAAAAACAACTTATGGAGAAAGAAGGACGTGATCACCCTGATTATCTGATAGCCTGTGTAGGTGGAGGAAGCAATGCCGCCGGAACGATTTATCATTATATCAATGACGGACGGGTAGGCATCATTCTGGCAGAAGCAGGAGGAAAAGGAATAGAAACCGGAATGACCGCCGCCACTATACAGCTTGGGAAAATGGGCATTATCCATGGAGCCCGTACTTACGTTATCCAGAACGAAGACGGACAGATTGAAGAACCCTACTCTATCTCCGCCGGACTGGACTATCCGGGAATCGGACCGATACACGCCAATCTTGCCGCTCAAAGACGGGCTACCGTATTGGCTGTCAATGATGACGAAGCAATAGAAGCCGCTTATGAACTGACCAAACTTGAAGGAATCATTCCCGCACTGGAATCTGCCCACGCACTGGGTGCGCTGAAAAAATTGAAGTTCAAACCGGAAGATGTGGTTGTACTGACCGTATCGGGACGTGGCGACAAAGACATTGAAACTTATTTGTCTTTCAATGAAAAGTGATTATCAACATCTAGTTTTGTAGTTTGAATTTAGAAATTATAAAAATGAAAACATTCAGTTATACAGCCCATAGCAAACAGGTACTCGGAGATATGCACACTCCTGTCAGTATCTATCTGAAAGTACGTGATATGTACCCACAATCTGCATTGATGGAGAGTTCCGATTATCATGCAGGAGAAAATTCCCTCTCGTTCATCGCTCTTTGTCCGCTGGCAAGTATCGGTGTCAATAGCGGAATAGTCACTGCTAGTTATCCTGACAAAAGTCGGAAGGAAGAGCCGCTCACCCAATCATTCACGGTAGAAAAAGCGATGAATCAATTCATCAGTCAGTTTCAAGTGACCGGAGAAAACAAGAATGTGTGCGGACTTTACGGATACACCACATTCAACGCAGTGAAATACTTCGAACATATCCCGGTGAAAGAAAGTCATGATGAGCAGAATGATGCTCCGGACTTGCTATACATATTATATAAGTATATCATCGTTTTCAATCATTTCAAGAATGAATTGACATTGGTAGAAATGCTGGGCGAAGGTGAAGAAAGCGGTTTGCCGGAACTGGAGGCCGCTATCGAAAACAGAAATTATGCTTCTTATAATTTCTCGGTGACAGGTCCTGTCAGCAGCCCGATCTCCGATGAGGAGCATAAAGCGAACGTTCGCAAGGGTATTGCCCATTGTATGCGTGGTGATGTTTTTCAGATTGTCCTTTCCAGAAGATTCATCCAGCCTTATGCCGGAGATGATTTCAAAGTCTATCGTGCTCTTCGCAGCATCAACCCTTCTCCTTATCTTTTCTATTTCGATTTCGGAGGATACCGCATTTTCGGTTCTTCTCCGGAGACTCACTGTAAAATTGAAGACGGACGTGCCTACATCGACCCGATTGCCGGAACAACCCGCCGTACCGGAGATACGGTAAAAGACCGCGAATTGGCGGAAGCACTGCTTGCCGATCCGAAAGAGAACGCGGAGCATGTGATGCTGGTTGATCTGGCAAGAAATGATCTTTCACGTAATTGCCATGATGTACGGGTATTGTTTTATAAGGAACCACAGTATTACAGTCATGTGATTCATCTGGTCAGCCGCGTGAGCGGTCAGCTGAATGAAGGGGCGGATAAGATTAAAACTTTCATCGATACTTTCCCTGCGGGAACGTTGAGCGGAGCACCGAAAGTACGCGCCATGCAGCTGATCAGTGAAATCGAACCTCATAACCGCGGTGCTTATGGCGGCTGTATCGGCTTTATCGGACTTAACGGAGAACTGAACCAGGCAATCACCATCCGTACTTTTGTCAGCCGTAATAACGAGTTATGGTTCCAGGCCGGAGGCGGTATCGTTGCACGCAGTCAGGATGAATACGAGTTGCAAGAGGTAAACAATAAATTAGGAGCTCTTAAAAAGGCTATCGATTTAGCTGTTAATTTAAAAAACTAACTGTTCAGAGCGATCTGCCTGATAAGTCAGAAACAGTATTTGAACAACAATTTTACAATAACAATAAAATGAAAATATTACTTTTAGATAACTATGATTCTTTCACCTACAATTTGCTGCATGCAGTGAAAGAACTGGGAGCTACAGACGTCGAAGTAGTCCGCAACGACCAGATAAACCTTGATGAAGTGGAACGATTTGATAAGATCATACTTTCACCGGGGCCGGGAATACCCGAAGAAGCAGGCTTGCTATTGCCCATTATCAAACGATATGCACCGACAAAGAGTATTTTAGGCGTTTGTCTGGGACATCAGGCCATCGGCGAGGCTTTTGGTGCACGACTGGAAAACCTGAAAGAAGTATATCACGGTGTACAGACACCGATCAGCATCCTGCAGAAAGACGTACTTTTTGAAGGGCTGGGCAAAGAGATACCTGTCGGACGTTATCATTCCTGGGTAGTCAGCCGGGAAGGTTTTCCCGAGTGCCTGGAGATAACTGCTGAAAGTCAGGAAGGACAAATCATGGCATTACGTCACAAAACCTATGATGTACATGGCATCCAGTTCCATCCCGAATCCGTACTGACTCCGCAAGGAAAAGAAATCATCAAAAACTTCTTAAACGAATAAACTTATGAAACAGATTCTATATAAACTTTTCGAACACCAATATTTGGGACGCGATGAAGCACGTACTATCCTGCAAAACATCGCACAAGGGAAATATAATGACGTACAGGTAGCATCACTGATTACTGTCTTTCTGATGCGTAATATTTCTGTCGAAGAATTATGCGGATTCCGTGATGCATTATTGGAAATGCGGGTTCCGGTTGATTTGAGCGAGTTTGCTCCGATCGATATTGTCGGTACGGGAGGAGATGGAAAAAATACGTTCAACATTTCTACGGCGGCCTGCTTTACAGTAGCCGGAGCAGGTATTCCGGTAGTAAAACATGGCAATTATGGAGCTACTTCAGTCAGCGGTGCCAGCAATGTGATGGAGCAACATGGGGTTAAATTCACAAGTGATGTTGATCAGATGCGGCGCAGCATGGAACAATGTAATATTGCTTATCTGCACGCTCCTTTGTTCAATCCGGCACTGAAGGCAGTTGCCCCGATCCGTAAAGGATTGGCGGTACGTACATTCTTTAATATGCTCGGTCCGTTGGTCAATCCGGTGTTGCCGACTTATCAGCTTTTAGGCGTGTATAATCTTCCACTTTTGCGCCTTTATACCTATACTTATCAGGAGAGTAAGACTAAATTTGCCGTTGTACATAGCCTGGACGGATATGATGAGATTTCTCTGACGAACGAGTTTAAGGTAGCTACCTGTGGCAATGAGAAGATTTATACTCCGGAAGGTCTCGGATTTGCACGTTATCAGGATACTGATCTGGATGGTGGACAGACACCGGAAGATGCTGCTAAAATCTTTGATAACATCATGAACAATACAGCTACGGAAGCACAGAAAAACGTGGTTGTTATCAATGCAGCTTTCGCTATTCAAGTAGTTCGTCCGGAAAAAACGATTGAAGAGTGCATCGCCCTCGCTAAAGAATCACTAGAAAGTGGCCGGGCATTGGCTACACTGAAGAAATTCATTGAATTGAATAATAAGTAATAGGTAATAAGTTATAAATGATAAGTGGTAAAGGATGAATATGCGATATCCTTTGCCTTGATTCTAAATTTAAGATTAATGAAAGATATATTATCCGAAATTATAGCTAACAAACGGTTTGAAGTCGATTTGCAAAAGCAGGCTATTTCCATCGAACAGTTGCAGGAAGGTATCAATGAAGTTCCGGCTTCCCGTTCTATGAAACGGGCATTGGCTTCTTCCGATTCCGGTATTATAGCCGAATTTAAGCGTCGCTCGCCATCCAAAGGGTGGATCAAACAGGAGGCACGTCCCGAAGAAATTGTTCCGTCATACCTTGCGGCAGGTGCTTCCGCCCTCTCTATTCTCACTGATGAGAAGTTTTTTGGAGGAAGTCTGAAAGATATTCGTACAGCACGTCCTTTGGTCGATGTGCCCATTATAAGAAAAGACTTTATCATTGATGAGTATCAGTTATATCAGGCAAAAATTGTCGGTGCGGATGCCGTACTTCTTATCGCCGCCGCACTGAAACAGGAAAAATGTCAGGAACTGGCAGAGCAGGCGCATGAACTGGGACTGGAAGTATTACTTGAAATCCATAGTGCGGAAGAGTTACCTTATATTAATAGCAAAATTGATATGATTGGGATTAATAATCGCAATCTGGGTACTTTCTTCACAGATGTAGAAAACTCTTTCCGACTGGCAGGACAACTTCCACAAGATGCGGTATTAGTATCAGAGAGTGGCATTTCCGATCCGGAAGTGGTAAAACGTCTTCGGACCGCCGGATTCCGGGGATTCCTCATCGGAGAGACATTTATGAAAACTCCGCAACCGGGAGAAACTCTGCAGAACTTTCTGAAAGCCATCCAATAAATATATGAACTTCCAAAAACGGACAGCCCTATGATCAACGGAAAAATCATCAAAGTATGCGGTATGCGTGAAGCCCAAAATATACGGGATGTGGAGTCACTACAAAGAGTGGATATGATGGGATTTATCTTCTATCCCAAATCTCCCCGTTATATCTACGAACTTCCCGCTTACCTACCTGTTCATGCCCGCCGTGTCGGAGTTTTTGTAAATGAAGACAAAGATGTAATCACGATGTACGCCGACCGTTTTGGACTGGAATATATCCAGCTCCACGGCAAAGAATCACCGGAATACTGTCAGTCATTGCGCACCTCCGGCCTGAAAATCATCAAAGCTTTTTCTGTAGCTCGTCCGAAAGATTTGAATCACGTAAGCGAGTATGAAAAAACTTGCAATCTTTTCCTGTTTGATACGAAATGTGAGCAGTATGGTGGCTCAGGAAACCAATTCGACTGGAACATTCTGCATACCTACAACGGACAAGTTCCATTCTTATTGAGTGGCGGCATCAACTCACACAGTGCCAATGCATTGAAAGCATTCGACCATCCCCGTCTGGCAGGCTACGACCTGAACAGTCGTTTCGAACTGAAGCCCGGGGAAAAAGATCCGGAACGAATCCGGATATTTCTAAATGAACTAAAGTCATAAAATTAAATTCTCAAAATCATGAACAGAATTAATCAACTCTTTAATAGCAACAAGAAAGACATCCTTTCTATTTATTTTTGTGCAGGTAATCCTACCCTTGATGGAACAGTCAATGTCATCCGTACTCTCGAAAAACATGGCGTCAGCATGATTGAAGTCGGTATTCCATTCAGTGACCCTATGGCAGACGGCATCGTTATCCAGAATGCCGCCACTCAGGCATTACGCAACGGAATGTCATTGAAAATCCTTTTCGAACAATTACGAAACATTCGCCAGGAAGTAAGTATTCCATTGGTATTTATGGGATACTTAAACCCTATTATGCAGTTCGGATTTGAAAACTTCTGCCGCAAATGCGTGGAATGCGGAATAGACGGCGTTATCATCCCCGACTTGCCTTTCAGAGATTATCAGGATCACTACCGTATCATTGCCGAACGTTATGGAATCAAAGTAATCATGCTCATCACCCCGGAGACCAGCGAAGAGCGGGTACGTGAGATCGATGCACATACAGACGGATTCATCTATATGGTTTCATCCGCAGCAACTACAGGCGCACAACAAGACTTTAATGAACAGAAACGTGCCTATTTCAAAAAGATCGAAGATATGAATCTGCGCAACCCGCTAATGGTTGGTTTCGGTATCTCCAACAAAGCTACTTTTCAAGCAGCTTGCGAACATGCTTCCGGAGCTATCATCGGTAGCCGCTTTGTCACTCTGCTTGAAGAAGAAAAAGATCCGGAAAAAGCCATTCTAAAACTGAAAGATGCGCTTAAATAGACATAAGAAATAGTCAGACAAATGGTAGCTAAAATAGCCGGGCAGTATCGTTTTGCTTTGCATAACCATTCTTTCCAAACAATTTTAGCTACTTGACTATTTTTACAACTCACTTGATTTTTTCTTTTAATCCATCGTATAATTACGCATAAATATTCAGATTTATAACATTTCACTGCAAACTACGAACAAATTCATCATTTACTATTCATAATTCGCAATTAATCTATATCTTTGTCAGCGTTTTAACAGAAATTCATCAATTATGAGAGTAGAGACCCCTTCCGTTTTGTTAATTTACACGGGTGGAACTATCGGAATGATAGAAAATCCGGAGACAGGTGCCTTAGAAAACTTTAATTTCGACCATTTGCTCAAGCACGTTCCTGAGCTGAAAAGATTCAACTATCGCATTTCCTCCTATCAATTCGATCCTCCTCTCGACTCCTCGGATATGGAACCAGCTTACTGGGCAAAACTTGTAAAGATCATCAACTATAATTACGACTATTTCGATGGCTTTGTAATTTTGCATGGAACGGATACAATGGCCTATACGGCTTCTGCCCTAAGTTTTATGCTCGAAAATCTGAGTAAGCCTGTTATTCTGACCGGTTCTCAATTGCCAATCGGAACGCTGCGTACGGACGGAAAAGAAAATCTGATCACTGCAATCGAGATTGCTGCTGCCAAGAATCCGGACGGTACAGCTATTGTCCCCGAAGTATGTATTTTCTTTGAAAATCACTTGATGCGGGGTAATCGTACCACAAAAATCAATGCTGAGAACTTTAATGCCTTCCGGTCTTTCAATTACCCGCCATTGGCACGCGTAGGCATCCATATTAAATACGAGCCCAACCTTATTCGCAAACCGGACCCGGACAAACCACTAAAGCCACACTATCTGTTTGATACGAATGTGGTAATATTAACTCTTTTCCCCGGCATCCAGGAGGAGATCATTCATTCACTACTCCATGTCCCCGGATTGAAAGCGGTCGTCATGAAAACATTCGGATCAGGAAATGCACCGCAAAAAGAATGGTTCATCCGGGAATTAAAAGAGGCTACTGATCGTGGAATTATCATTGTTAACATCACACAATGTGCTTCCGGAGCAGTAGAAATGGGACGTTACGAGACCGGAATGCATCTACTCGAAGCAGGTGTTATCAGTGGATATGACAGTACTCCCGAATGTGCTGTAACTAAACTGATGTTTTTGCTGGGACACGGACTATCTAATAAAGACATCCGATACAAAATGAACTCTTGTTTAATAGGGGAAATTACCAAACCCTAAAAAAAAATCTCTATAGTAATCTCCTGATTTTCATTCTATAATATTTCTGCAAAAGAAAAAATCAGGAGGTTTTTCTTTCGTTTTTCATATAAAGCGAACCAAAACGGAATTATCGTTGCTTTTTACACAAGAAATATCAATAAATACATCTTTAATCCAAAATATACAACTATCTTTGCAGCAAACAAAAAAACAATCAAACAATAGACATTATGATGAAAAAAACAATTCTGCTTACATCTATTATTGCGATAGCAATAGTAAGCATGTTATCCAGTTGCGTAGATTCCGAGAAGGATCTATATGATCCGTCTTATCAGACAGCCAATCCAATGGGAGACGGTTTTGCTGCACCGGATGGATTTGACTGGAATATGACTACAACTAGTATTCTAAACATAGAAATTGATGATGAACTTTACAACCAAATAGAAATATTGGACGCAAATCCATTTTCAACGTCTGATTACCATATACTTGCCAAAGGAGTTGCCAAGAAAGGTCAAGCTTTTTCACAAGAAATAAATTATACAGAAGGAACTAATTACCTATATATTCGTAAGACAGACTCTAGAAGCAGAGTGTCTATTAGTACATGGGATGTATCTAAAAATAAAGAATTTGTAGGTTCAAGGACTACAAGAGTTGCAAAAGCGACCATCGGAAGCTATAATATTCCAGAAAAATATCCCGAAGAAACTTATGATACCACAGGAGCTATTGAACTTACAGGTAATACTAATTGGAATCAATCAAATCATCATTTGGAAGCAGGCAAAAGCTATATCATAAAAAACAAATTTAATGGTGAAATCAACCATACCAGTGGATATTTGAATGGCGGAAGATTTACCATATTTGTAGAAGGTGAATGGACACCCTCGCAAAACCAAATACAAAGTGCAGATATTATTATTTTGAAGGGTGGAAAAATCAACACCGATTCATTCACGAGTTTTCTTATTGCTGACAACTCAATATTAACGATTCAATCAGGCGGAAGTCTTATTGGCAATAACATCAATCTTGCTGCCATAGGAGTATTACTGAAAAATTTTGGAACAATTAGTGTCAATAGTATGAAGGACTTGAATACGACGTCTATTTTATACAATGCTCCTAAAGCCACAATTAATGTTACAGGAAAATCTGTTGCTTCTTGGGAACAGTCCGTATTTACCAAAGGAGCTATTTATAACTTTGGAGAATTGACTATTCAAGAAGGTGCATTAAAGTTTAATTCTCAAGATGCAACATGCTATTTTTATAATGGAACTGAAGCAACAATTAATACTCCAACTTTCATTATAGGTGGGATTGGTGTAAATGATGGAACTGTTAATGCTCAAAAAATAAGTAATGATAATGGCGGTAACCCTACTTTTACTAATAATTGCAGTCTTTATGCCCAAAATTCTTTCGAATTCGGAGGAACAAGCGGAACTATCATAATGAATAAAGGTATATTGGCTGGTGGCGTAGAAAATGGTACTTTTATAGCTATTCCATCTTTTAAATGCGGTAATAGCGGAAGCACTTTTGAACTGAATAATGGTTCTATGATAAAAGCAGAGATAATGGATATTCCTAATGTCACTTTTAAAGCTGCCGGAACTCGTTCATTAATAAAATCCACAAAAAGCATATCTACTGGTTGGACAACTAAGTTCAATGGTAATTTGGATATTGAATGCCCGGAAGGGGAATTCGCCAAAGGGGTACCTGCCAATAACCCTAATTACATTATGGAAAATTCAGTAGAATTATATATCCCGAATGGTTCCAAAACAATCATTACTTCATGTGGTGAACTTTCAGAAATACCTGACCCTACCCCTGACCCGGAAGATCCTGAATTCCCTATTGAAGTGGAAGACAACAAAGATTATACTTACCTCTTCGAAGACCAATGGCCACTATATGGAGATTATGATATGAATGATATCGTTCTGACCATTCAGAAAAGGAAAATATATACTAATAAAGAGAATAAAGTAACAAAATTCGAGTTAAGTATTGACTTATCCGCAGCCGGAGCAACCAAAAGCATCGGAGCAGCTATTATGCTGGACAATGTACCCGCCAATGCCATTACACAGTCAGTTGAATTCAGTGACAATACTCTTGCCAAGAATTTCAATCTAAATAATAACAATATCGAAAGTGGTCAGGATTATGCTGTGATTCCTCTGTTTGATGATGCTCATAAAGTATTGGGAAGAGATCGGTATGAGCAGATTAATACTGTCTCAGACTATGCAGGCAATACCAAACCTAAGAATATCAGTTTCTCCATTACCTTCAATAATCCGACAATATCAGCAGATGCTTTTAATGTCAACAATTTGAATGTCTTTATCATCGTAGACGGCAACAGAAACCCACGTAAGGAAATACATGTTGCAGGCTATCAACCAACCAAACTCGCAAACACCGATCTGTTTGGCGGAAACAACGATAACAGTCATCATGGCAGCAAAAAATATTATATCAGTAAAGAGAATCTGGCATGGGGTATCATGGTTCCTTCCAATTTCAAATGGCCTTTAGAGTATGTAAATATCAAAACTGCTTATTCACAATTCAGCGACTGGGTAACGAGCGGTGGTACAGAAAATGAAAAATGGTGGAATGATTTTGATGTAAACAAGGTATTCCAAACAAATAAAAACTAATCTCCCTTATCAACACGGATTTCATAAAAAAAATGAAATCCGTGTTTTTTTCCTCACTAAATGTATCAGATATATTCTATTAATAAATAAAAATAATAATCTCCATGAATTTTACTTCTGCTAATTGGAAATTTATTCTAAAATTATATATATATTTGCACGAAGTGAAACAAAGACAAGAGATTCAATTTAATCTATATAAATCAAGTAGCAAAGCAAGCGATAGAAAGGTTCTATTTGTATGAAAAAAAAGATACTATTAGTTGACGATAAAGCGACTATTGGAAAAGTTGCAAGTATATATCTAGGTAAGGATTACGATGTTATGTATTTGGAAAATCCTATTAAAGCAATAGATTGGCTTAATGAAGGTAATGTACCCGATCTCATTATTTCCGATATCCGTATGCCGCTAATGAGAGGAGATGAATTCCTCAGATACATGAAAGCCAATGAGTTATTCAAGTCAATTCCCATCGTTATGCTGTCCAGCGAAGAAAGTACCACGGAAAGGATCAAATTACTGGAAGAAGGAGCAGAAGACTATATTCTGAAGCCATTCAATCCTTTGGAACTAAAAATCCGAATCAAAAAGATTATCGACTAATACAGCCTTTAAATGCAATATTTTGTTTACATAGGCAGACACAACAAAACAATAGAACTGTTTTCGAAATTAAGTACCGGAGTATTCTATGCAGCACCAAACTGCTATAAGGCAACTAAAGTGCTAGACAAGATACGAGAAAAATACGATGCAGCTTTATTTATTGAGCAGGTAGAACTATCAAAAGATATCGCCGATATTCGCTCTATACGAAAAATGTATCCAGGGCTTTATATGGTACTAGTTATAGATTCCATTACTAAGGAAGAAGCTACAGAATACTTGAAGGCAGGAGTTAATAACACGATTAAGTATGAAACCAACAGTGAAGTACTGAAAGATCTGTCAACTTTTCTCATACGTAGAAAAGAACAAAAAATAGAAGCGCTGCAACTCAAAACACAGAATTTAAATGCCTTTCGCTTGCCTTCGTGGAAAAGAATCTTCGATATATTCTTTTCCGGAATAGCATTACTTTTCCTTTCTCCTCTTTTAATAGCAACTTCTATAGCCATTCGCCTGGAGAGCAAAGGGCCGATTATCTATAAATCCAAACGTGTAGGAAGCAATTATCAGATATTTGATTTTCTCAAATTCCGTTCGATGTATACCGACGCTGATAAACATCTGAAGGATTTCAATGCCCTCAACCAATACCAACAGGAAGAACAAGAGGAAGAAGATATATGGGGAGAAGAATCCAATGTCTCTGAAGAAGCAGACGAAGAAGAAATTCTCCTGATATCCGACGATTTTGTAATTTCGGAAGAAGACTATATTCACAAGAAATCAAAAGAGAAAAGTAATGCTTTCGTAAAACTGGAGAATGACCCCAGAATCACAAAGATAGGACGTTTTATCCGTAAATACAGCATTGATGAATTACCACAGCTTATCAATATCCTCAAAGGAGATATGTCTATAGTAGGCAATCGTCCCCTCCCACTCTATGAGGCAGAGTTACTGACCAGCGATGAACATATCGACCGTTTTATGGGACCAGCCGGACTTACCGGACTGTGGCAGGTTGAAAAAAGAGGTGAAGCGGGTAAACTCTCCGCAGAAGAACGCAAGCAACTGGATATCCAATATGCAAAAAACTTCTCTTTCGGACTGGACATAAAAATCATTCTGAAAACAGTTACTGCATTCGTTCAAAAAGAGAACGTATAACTCTTTCACTGCAGAATGGACAACTTTATCTACATAGCAGACGATTTCTTCTTTTTGTGTATAGGGCTTTTGCTCCTATACCTTTTCATATTGGCTGTTGCCTCACATTTCAAACATTCCAATTATCCCAAAGCCAGAAAACAATATCAGTGTGCCATATTAGTTCCTTACGGAAGCCTCCTTCCTTCAATATACCAACAGGAAGCATATGAATTCATCACATATAAAGATCTGCTGGAAGCAATTGATTCATTAGATAAAGAACGATACGAATTAGTCATCCTTCTTTCTGATAAAGCCAGTGCTTTATCACCCCATTTTCTGGAAAAGATTTATAATGCCTACGATGCCGGAATACAGGCAATGCAGTTACACACGATCATTAATAATCGTAAGGGAGTACGGAAACGTTTCCATGCTCTATCCGAAGAAATCAATAACAGTCTTTTCAGATCGGGGAATACTCAGATCGGCTTTTCTTCAAGTCTTTTCGGAACCAATATGGCTTTCGACTTAGAATGGCTACAGAAGAATCAAAGAACTGCCAAAACAAATCTCGAACGGAAGTTATTCAAACAGAATATATATATTGAATATCTGCCGGATGTGATTGTACATTGTGACTCAGCCCCTGTTTATCCCTATCGCAGGCGCATACGGAAGACCCTCTCTTATCTATTGCCGTCTTTATTAGAAGGCAACTGGAATTTCTGCAACCGTATAGCCCAGCAGCTGATACCTTCTCCGATGAAATTATGTACCTTCGTCAGTATCTGGACTTTATTGATAACAGGATACCACTGGACCTCGTCACTCAAATGGTGGATATTGCTTTTAGGATTGGCAATCACATACAGTCTGGCAATACCGAATTATTTAGTAGAAGATAAAAAGAAACAAAAATATTCAATATGGAGAAAAGGACACTGAAACAGCGAATCAAACAGAATCCGGCTTTGAAACAAGCCGTACATCGTTTTATTATGCATCCCGTAAAGACACGTCCCAACTGGTGGATACGCCTTTTCTATTTTGTATATCTGAAACGTGGAAAAGGTTCCGTAATTTATCGCAGTGTCCGCAAAGACCTTCCTCCTTTTAATCAGTTCTCGCTAGGGCGCTATTCGGTAGTAGAAGACTTTTCCTGCCTTAATAATGCGGTAGGAGATTTAATCATTGGAGATTATACCCGCATCGGATTAGGAAATACCATTATCGGTCCGGTTCGTATAGGGAATCATGTGAATCTTGCACAGAATATAACAGTCACAGGACTTAATCATAACTATCAAGATGCGGAGAAATCAATCGACGAACAAGGAGTAAGTACACAGCCTGTCACTATTGAGGATGATGTATGGGTAGGTGCAAACTCCGTCATACTGCCGGGAGTAACTTTAGGGAAACATTGTGTAGTGGCTGCCGGAAGCGTTGTCAGCCGTTCCATCCCGGCATACTCTATTTGTGCCGGTTGCCCTGCCAAAGTGATCAAATCATATGATTTCGCAACGAAAGAGTGGAAAAAAGTAAAATGATATCCACCACTAATCATTAATAGTGAGAACAGCTACGCAATATACCTTATAAAGGGGATTGTGACAGATACAGAAACGCACTATCTTTGCAGTATCAGAATTGAATTAATTAGTCATAATTTTATTACGTAGCCACATTTAAGTAAAAATGAAATAGAGTCCCGCCGAAGCGATTTCGTCGGGATTTTGTTTTATACCAATCCCGGCCATTAGCAATCCCGGTATTTATATACCTTTCAGCTCCCCTGCGTCTATAAACAAAAAACGAGTCAATTCCTAGAAGGGAACCACTCGCCGCAGCATCAGAAAAGCCAGGAAGGCTTTTCTTTTATTACCTCAATTCCTGAAAACTAATCTTCTTTTTACCTTTTAAACTTCTTACCTATTGTTATCCTTTTTACCTTTTACCAAAAATGTCCTATTGAATACTAAAAAATTTAAAACCTTAATTATTTAAATCTAATACCTTAATAATCTTTTCTTTTACCTTTTAAACTAATAGCAATTTCTCAATTGCACTGCAAAGGTACAAAAAGATTCCGTGTTCGCAAACGGTTTCAGATTTTATAACATTCTTTGAAGGTTATAAATCTTTCACATCATTGAGCGTAACAAGCTTATTTACAATCGCATAAATAGTCAGACCAGCCGCACTGTGTATCTGCAGCTTCTTGCTGATATTCCTTCGGTGAGTAATGACAGTATGGATAGACAAGAAAAGATTCTCTGCAATCTCTTTATTCGTCATACCTTTCACCACACAGACCACTATCTCTTTCTCCCGTTGGCTAAGCGTTTCCTGATTGTCAAGCTCCTCCTCTTCCGAAGCTAGATTTAGCAGACCATGAATCTTTTTAGAAAGAATATCCAGATCATCAAAGATAGAAATCGACTCATCATATTTAGTCAGCAAAGAGGCATCTACAAAAGAGGTAACCAAAGCAATCAAACGTATTTTCTTACCGGCAGTTTCTTCCCGGAACTTATTTACATCAAAGTAGTCACCAAAAGTAGGATTTACAATCAGCATTTCCGGATATTGCGTACGCAGGCAATCACTCAGAGCCTCCACTGAAAGTAATTCTATAGGTTGCACCTTCACATTAGGAAGACGCTTCAATGCAGCGGTCAGCCCACCCCGGATAATCACTGAGGTTTCGGCGATCGCAATTCGAATGGCTTCGTTATTTTTCATTTTCCCTAATCCTCCTTTCCAGCTTCAGAATGGCAGGAACAAAAATATAGTCTTCAACCTTGCAGTGAGATTCCAAGCCGGCCTCACAGGCGTATATATCGAAAAGAGCCGCATTCAACAGATTCTCATTGGCTTTGGCAGGACAATATTTAATGATGATATTTTTCAGTTCTGTCAGCTTCTCTCCCACCTGGTCGTGATGTTTGGAGAATGTGCTAATCTGATAATTCCGGGGAGCATTGCCATTTATCAGCGCATCCACATACTTGAATACCGTTTTCTCCTCATAATCCATATGCTTACGTACCTCTCGTGTATATTCATCAAAGAACTTGAGAATCAGAAAGGCTACATCATCCTGCGAACAGTCAATCGCTTCAATCAGTTTACGACGAATGGCAGGAAGGGAAAAGTCCAGGAAGTAAATATGGGCTTGCCGCAGATAATCGATTAGTGCTGGTATAGAAATATCCTCACTGCTTCCATCCATCCGTGAGAAACCTTCAGACATAAAGTTGACTACAATCAGAAAAGTCCTGCAATCTACTCCATTAAGCTCGCAAACTTCTTTCACTGTTTTGTCGCCAAATCCCAACGAAAGGCCGAAACGGCTCATCACTTGTAACAAGGAATAGTTATCACTGATGAGATCAATCATCTTATCAGTTGGTTTGTATTTTTGCAAATTATCCATTTACACCTATTTATATTAGAGACTGCAAAGAAACGGAATATTTCGAGGATATGCAATCACCACAAATAGGTATTTTCGCTACTCACAGTTTCCCCAATACTAATTACTTGTTACTAATTTATAACAGGAGGCTAGGCTGGCTATTCTTTTTTTAGTAATTTTGTCGCTATCAATTTGTAATCAGTAATTCATAATTAAATAATATGGCAAACGAACTCGAACTGAAATACGGCTGCAACCCAAATCAAAAGCCTGCCCGTATCTTCATGAAAGAAGGCGAACTACCCATTGAGGTATTAAACGGACGTCCCGGTTACATCAATCTGCTGGATGCATTCAACAGTTGGCAGTTAGTTAAAGAACTAAAAGAAGCTACCGGACTTCCGGCTGCCGCATCATTCAAACACGTCAGCCCGGCAGGTGCTGCTGTGGCTGTAGAAATGAGTGACACTCTGAAGAAAATCTATTTTGTGGATGATGTAAAACTGTCTCCACTGGCAACAGCCTATGCACGCGCACGTGGTGCCGACCGTATGTCTTCTTACGGAGACTTCATCGCATTGTCCGATACTTGTGATGAAGAGACTGCACGCATTATCAACCGTGAAGTATCCGATGGTGTGATTGCACCGGATTACACTCCCGAAGCTCTGGAAATCCTGAAAAATAAAAGAAAAGGAACTTACAATGTGATCAAGATAGATCCGGCTTACCGCCCGGCTCCTATTGAACACAAAGATGTTTTCGGAGTGACTTTTGAGCAAGGCAGAAACGAACTGAAAATAGACGAAAGTCTTTTGAAGGAAATGCCCACACAAAACAAGGAAATTCCAGCTGAAGCCAAACGTGACCTAATCATTTCTTTAATCACCTTAAAATATACACAATCCAATTCCGTATGTTATGCAAAAGACGGACAAGCGATTGGTATCGGTGCAGGACAACAGTCACGCATTCACTGCACGCGCCTTGCAGGAAATAAAGCAGATATCTGGTATCTCCGCCAACATCCGAAAGTGATGAATCTGCCTTGGATTGAAAAAATCCGCCGTGCAGATCGTGATAATACTATCGACGTTTATATTTCAGAAGATCATGATGACGTATTGGCAGACGGCGTTTGGCAACAGTTTTTTACAGAAAAGCCGGAAGTCCTGACCCGCGAAGAGAAACGTGCATGGCTGGATACAATGACTGGCGTAGCTTTAGGCTCTGACGCATTCTTCCCCTTCGGAGACAATATCGAACGTGCACACAAAAGCGGTGTAAGCTATATCGCACAACCGGGAGGTTCTGTACGAGATGATCATGTTATCGGTACATGCGACAAGTACAATATGGCAATGGCATTCACAGGCATTCGCTTGTTCCATCATTAATCGTTTTCTGCTATATTTTAAGATTTATATCAGGTTTGTTGGCTTTAACCTATTTATAGATCCGAAACGTTATGCTATCCCCATTTATAATGAGAATAAAGCAATTATTCCACTATAAATGGGGATTTCCTATTTCTCCGAGACCCTCTATCTTTGCACCATCACATTAAAATAGAATCAAAGATGAATAAAATTGGAGTATTTTATGGTTCCACTACCGGAACAACAGAAGACCTTGCCCGTCGGATTGCAGAGAAACTAGATGTTCCTTCCGCACATATTTATGATGTATCCAAACTCACTGAAGCTTTGGTCGGTGAATATGATGTACTGGTACTGGGCAGTTCCACATGGGGAGCCGGTGAATTGCAGGATGACTGGTACGACGGTATTAAAGTTTTAAAGAAATGCGATCTGTCTCACAAATATGTAGCCTTGTTCGGTTGTGGTGATTCCGATTCTTACAGCGATACGTTCTGTGATGCTATCGGTATTCTTTATGAAGAACTGAAAGATACCCGCTGCAAATTCTGTGGAGCGGTGGACACAGCCGGTTATACATTCGATTCTTCTATCGCTGTCGTTAATGGCAAGTTCGTAGGTCTTCCACTCGACGAAGTCAATGAAGACGGTCAGACAGATGAACGTATCAGCGCATGGGTTGAACAAGTAAAACAAGAAATCAGCTAATCTTTATCTCCATATAAAATAACAGTTTACATCATGGCTACCGAAAGAATCATTCCCGGAGAAATCCGGATTTTCCTCAACCACATTTATGAGTTCAAGAAAGGCGTACGCAACATGGTACTCTATACGATGAGCAGAGAGCACGAAGAGTTTGCCATCCGCCGGCTGAAGAATCAGAAGATCAGTTATATGATACAAGAAGTAGGTACTAACAAGATTAATCTGTTTTTCGGCAAACCCGAATGTATGGAAGCCATGCGGCATATCATCATTCGCCCCTTGAATCAACTGTCTGCCGAAGAGGACTTCATCTTGGGAGCCATGCTGGGATACGACCTTTGCCAACAATGCAAACGGTATTGTAATAAAAAAGAAGGTATAAAGATAGCCGTTTAAAGAATAACTTTTGCATTGTTAGCTTTGTTTTGTATGTAGTTTATCTTGAGTAGAATCGTTTCAAAAAAAACAGGTTTTCATAAAAACATTTTCCACTGGAAACTTGTTCTAATAAGAAACGATTCTCTCAATAACAAACTAACAACAAACAGTATGCTGACACAACAACAAGAACCATCCAAAGCCTACGTACTTGCGGGCATTTTCACTCTCTCCTTACGACTGATCGTAGGCTGGACTTATTTTTCAGCTTTTTGGCGCAGACTCGTTCTCGAAAACAAACTCATTCCGGATGCCACCGGATACATTGGAGAAAAGTTCAATCATTTCCTTCCCAATTCCATTGGTATCAAACCGATTATTGAATACTTGGTCAGCACACCGGATTTACTTTGGTGGGCAATGGTAATTTTCACATTAGTAGAAGGCATCGTCGGGTTACTCTATATGCTCGGTTTCTTCACACGATTAATGAGTATCGGCGTATTCAGTCTGGCATTCGGCATTCTTTTAGGCTCCGGCTGGCTGGGCACTACCTGCCTCGACGAATGGCAAATCGGCATCTTGGGAGTGTCAGCCGGATTCACTATTTTCCTGTCCGGTGGTGGAAAATATTCTTTGGATTATCTGTTATTACCAAAACTTTCCAAGAACAAATGGCTTGTATGGCTTACTTCCGGTGAACTTCCACTATCTATCAAGCAATTCAGTAAAGTCGCAATAAGCGGTGCAGTACTGCTTTTCATACTGACCTTATATACTAACCAAGTCTTCCATAACGGTATTTGGGGACCTTTGCACAACAAATCGGTCAAACCGGAACTGAAAATATCCAATGCAAAGATTCAAGAGGATATCCTCACGTTCAAAGTATACCGGATAGAAGGAGCCGACGTGTACGGTTCCTTCCTGATCGGCATAACACTAAAAGACGAGAATGGAAAAACAATACTTCAAAAGAATGGAGAAGAGCTAGCCCGCTTCCCACTTACCCGAATAAAAAATGACTATGTAGCCAAAGTAGCTCCGGGAAAACACAGCCTCATCATTCCTTTAGGAAGTAAAGCAACTCTTACAATCAGAAGTGATGTTTTTATGGACTTGCCCAAAAGTGACTACGAACTAATTCTGACAGATATAAGTGGTATAACCTGGAAAGAGAAAATTACCGTCAATTAAATCAAGTCAGAAAAATCTAATAACAAAAGACGGACTTTGTGGAAAGAAATATATATCGTACAAACTGTTTTTGCTATTTATGGGGAGTAGATACTGACGCTATTTACAGGATATAGTTACGCTATTTGCAGGCTGTAGTTACACTATACGCACAATATACCTTATCTAACCTTACTCTTCACGCTACTAAGCCCCGTGCTGAAGCACTCTGAGAGCCGGTCCGGGAGTAGAAGAACTACTTTCAGAGAGCGAGAAACCGCTATTTGAGGCAATTCTACAATATACAACGATAGGGAATTACTTTAAATCAAATCAAAAAGAAAGGATATCACAGAAAGTATCACACTTTTTGCTATTACACATATCCTTTCCAATATATGCAAAAGGGGGAGAATATCAATTCGCACATCCTGTGGATAAATACCAGCCTAGCATGGTAAAGATAAAAACGAGCCCGCTCTTTACCTTTTCCTGATCAAACATATCATGCAACAGATCATTGTTGACTGTCAAGGGATGCTTTTTCATAGGATAGAGGAAAAAACTAACAAATTCCTTTGTGGGTGATCAGACAAAACTGTATTTTTAGAGGCATAATATTGATGAATTATTAAATAGAAATGAATTAGATTGCTAACAAACTGATAAAGCACCTTAATAGTCAATTATCTGCCGGACATTAGCGGTTAAAATAAAAAACAAATGAACAGAATATTTGAAATAGAAGAATTAAACGAACTTGAAGTTTTTTTGAAATCTCAAAATGATATTGACAAATTGCGAGATAGTTTATTCGCTGAATTTCTTAAATATGCGGATTACAAAAATGTAGAAGAGTGGAATAATGCAGTTCGGGTTTGCGAGAGTTTGGCAATCATAGGTTGGGGATCTAATGAGGCCCTTGAGGCATTAAGAGGCTCTTTCTTTAATGGAAACCCGATGACTTGCTTTGTCAATAAACACAGAGAGCCTCGTTTCGTCGAAGCCATTTGGTCAAGAAGAATAAACGGATTTACCATGGAAGCAGGAAGGACAAGTTATCATTTCAGCCCGGATGATCCCTTTCAGAGGCAATCCATAGCATGGGAATATAAAACGAAAGAAGATGTACAAGGTATAGAACTTAGAAGTCAACGAAATTGGATTCCTAAAAATCCCATTTGGATTGAACGTACAATTGGTAACTGTTATGAGAACTCTAAGGTTGTTATTGAAAGTATTGAGAATGATTTACAATCAAAATTAAACAAACAAATGCGACCTGAATTGTATGGTCAGGCTGTCAATAAAATTATTCTAAAGTGTTCATTTAGTTATTACGACCATGTTTGCTGTAAATGCAATTACGTTATCGCTGATGAAAAACTGAAATTGAGACAAAAAGAATTATACCCCAAATTACTAACAATGTTTACCAAACAAGAGATTGAAAAGAATGGATATTATCTTCGAAATCGCTTTGAGTTTGGACCATTCAGAACAGATACTGGAAAAGTAAAAGCAGTGATAACCCTTGAAAAAGAATTTAGTGAACTGAATCATTCTGAACAAAAAAAAAGATTAAGCGAATATATCCTATCAGCATTAAGTCATATAACAAACAAACTAAATAAGAAGGTTAAGTATGACTTTGATTTAATGTTGGCTGATTTTAATGTAATATTGACCGAATGGAGTAATGAACAACTACCACTAACGAGCAAATGAGTTGTCTTAACGGTCGGTTAGCCACCGGACATTAGTTGCAATAAAAAATGAAGAAAAATGAAAGGATATAGAATAGCAATGAAGCTGATTAATCAAACCAAGATTTTTAAATTTATAGTTCCCATTATAGTATTCATTCTATTGTATGCTGTCTCAACAATTAGAAACAACAATGTAAGAAAGGATGGCATATATTCTATAGTAACTCTTATTAAATACGGTTCTGCTTATAGAGGACAAAGCGCAAAATATGAATTTATATATAATAAGACTTTATATAAAGGAAGTTTTTTTATATCATTTAACGAGAGTAAAAACACTCCAATCGGAACCCGTTATTTTGTAACATTCTTAGCCAAAGCCCCCAACCGACATCGAATATTAGACACCGTACCATCCTGGTTTACTCTAAAAGCGCCAGATAAAGGATGGAAAACATTACCTACACAAAAACAACTACGAATAATGATGAAAGATAGCTTGATTTAAACGAAACATGGCAATCCGGATTCTGTAAAAGAATTGAATTAAATATGAAAGATAAAAGTTTGGAAAAAAACACATTCTGGATTTATTCTACAAATAAGTTTGTTTGGGCAGGAGTTGCAATATGCAGTATATTCAGTGCATTTATGATCTACTTTTTATGTGTATCCAATTTAAGTGAGAATAAAGTCCTTTTTATTTTCTTGTTGCCCATATCTTTGTCTATCCTGTTAATCTATTGGGCATTACCCAGTAAGATTTTACTTTGTGAGGATAGAATAGAAGAACGAAGCCTGTTCGGGAAAAGAAGCATCCGGGTGGATGAGATTAATTCGTGGGGAGTTGTGCAAATGTATAAACCCTACCGTTGTAAAGAGGGTATTTATTCTTACATACCTGCCAAGTCATTCAAGCCTTCCCGCCAAATAGAGGAGAACATGATTTTCTCGTATAGCCTGTTTTTATCCAATATTCCGCACTATGACGGTAAAAAGAAAGATTCCTTCCAAACAGATAAAACTATTTTTGTCAGTTATCGGAAAGAAGTGTATATTGCATTGGAAAAGCATCTAAAAAAAATAAAACGAACAATGGAGAACAACCAATTCAAAGATTAATTATCTTTGTCCCAACAAGAACTAAACACATTAACAACATGAAAAACAAATATCTACTAAGTCTGCTCGCCGCTTTAGGCTTTTCCGGATGTGGCAATAATAACGAGATCTGGGACGAACCTTGTTATTATGGTCCCGGTCCCGTCTGGACTCCTGACATTATAATAAGCAGTCAAGTACAAAATGAAGAAAAAGAAACTATTAATGGCATTCGCGTAGTATCCAGTTATATGAATCAAGAAGATTCATTAATTACAGATACTGCCTATACCGAGTCACGTGAAATAGAGCATTATACGGTAAGCGGTATAGCAATCAATACATTTAAATTCAAAGAGTATCCTCCCAAAGATACAGAAATGTACCTTGAGTATACAGATGTAGACGGCGAAAAGAATGGTGCATACCAAACAAAAAAGATTAGAATACAAGACCTTGGAAAAGAGGGAAAAGTCACTTTACTTAAAGAGGAGAAAAAAGAAGAAGAATGAAACGTATCATCCCCCTTACTCCCCGCCGATGGCTGGCTTTAGAAATATTTCGCCGGATGAAACACGAAAGAGTGGAAGAACATCCGCTCAGACAGCTTTTTTGGGAATGCACCTTACGATGTAATGTACGTTGCCGCCATTGTGGCAGTGACTGCAAGTCCTCTCCCGCTACTCCGGATATGCCTCTGCAGGATTTTCTAAAAGTACTGGACAGCATAGCAACACATACCAATCCGCACGATGTATTCGTCATTATCTCCGGTGGAGAGCCAACCGTACGTGAAGATTTGGAAACTTGCGGCAAAGAAATATCCCGACGGGGATACCCGTGGGGCATGGTATGCAACGGCCTGTGTCTCACACGCGAACGGCTTCACAACCTGATCCGCAGCGGTATGCGTAGTATATCCATCAGCCTTGACGGACTGAAGGATGTACACAACTGGATGCGACGACATCCCGAAAGTTTCGATTGTGCCGTAAATGCCATACGGGAAATCACAGCTATCCCTGAACTGACATTCGACGTCATTACCTGTGTCACCCGCCGTAGCCTGCCACAGTTGCCGGCTATGAAAGAGTTACTTATCAGTCTCGGAGTCAAACGATGGAGAGTATCTACCATCTTTCCGGTAGGACGAGCCGCCGAAGAACCGGAATTCCGTATGAACGGAGAAGAACTGAAACAAGTACTCGACTTCATCCGTGACACCCGAAAGGAAGGAATTATCCGTGCGAGTTACGGCTGCGAAGGTTTCCTGGGTAACTATGAAGGTGAAGTACGGAATACTCCTTTCTTCTGTAGTGCCGGAATATCAGTCGGCTCCGTTTTGATTGACGGTTCTATCAGTGCCTGTAGCAGCATCCGCTCCAACTACCATCAAGGAAATATCTATCAGGATGATTTTTGGGAAATATGGCAAACGAAATTCCAGCCTTATCGCGACCGTTCATGGATGAAAAAAGACGAGTGCGCCCGATGCAAATACTTCCGTTATTGTCAAGGCAATGGTATGCATTTGAGAGATAATGAAGGAAAACTACTGGTATGTCATCTGAACAGGTTGACAGGAAACTCTGCAAATGTTCCGGAATAAAAGATTCAGACCCACTATATATTGCTAGTAACCCGCCCAAGAATACCCATTTCAGGTGATTGCAGGAAATCGTCAAAGCCCCTATCTTTGCAATATCAGAATTGAATTAATTAGTCATAATTAAAAATTACGTAGCCACATTGAAAACATTGGAATCGGCCGAAGTGATTCTCCCGCATTCTCACATTTGGTTGTTAGTTTAAAAAAACCATATAATGTATTCAATATTACAGAATAAGTGTAAATAGCATAAATTCTAGTAAACAAAAGGCCCGGCTTGTGAAAGCCGGACCTTTTCGTTTTATCTCTGATGAGCCGTTTTTATAGTTTCCATCCCGATGTCTGTTCCTGTATATTCCAAAGTTTGGCGTACAGCCCCGGCCGGCTCAAAAGTTCATCATGAGTGCCTTGTTCCGCAATTCGTCCTTCTTCCAGCACAATAATCCGGTCGGCATTTCGGATCGTTTTGAGGCGGTGAGCGATAACGATTACCGTCCGTCCCGCAATCAAGGTATTGATAGCCTGCTGCACTTCTACTTCATTCTCCGGATCGAGAGAGGCAGTAGCCTCATCCAGCAGCACGACCGGAGCTTCTTTCAGCATGGCACGGGCAATGGAGATCCGTTGTTTTTCTCCTCCCGAAAGAGTGCAGCCACCTTCTCCTACCATCGTATCGTATCCTTTGGGCAGACGCATGATGAATTCGTGACAACAAGCCTTTTTCGCTGCCGCTACGATCTCTTCATCCGTAGCATCTGTCCTGCCGAAACGGATATTATTCTTCAGCGTATCCTGAAACAGATAGACATCCTGAAAAACCATGGAACAATGTTTCATTAATGACTCCGGCTCCAGTTCTTTCATATCCATTCCGTTAAAACGAACCGAGCCTTTACGCGGATCATAGAAGCGTGCGCAAAGTTTCAGCATCGTACTCTTTCCGCTTCCGGAAGGACCGACCAAAGCAGTGAGCGTCCCTTTTCTAAGAGTCACGGAAATATCATGCAGTATTTCCTTTTCCTGATAACCGAAAGATACATGATCAAAAGTAATATCTCCGCTTTCGGGCACATCACGATCTCCCTTCATTTCCGGTTCGTTCATCAACGTAAGGATACGTCCTCCTGCGATGGAGAAGTAGCGAAACTCGGCAAAGTTAGTCAAGGCAGATGTCAGCGGATCGAAAACACGGGAACCGACCACCAGAAACATGACAAACGTGAGCAGTGAAAGTTCGCCTCCTATCAACAGGTACGTACCGCAAAGTATCATGAATGTCAATCCGGCACGAATCAATGTGACCGAGAATAAGATAAATGGACCGAGAAGCGCCTCCTGCCGGATACAGGCACGACGGAGATCACTAAAAGCCATTTTCAGGCGTTCGAACTTGCCTCCCAGCAAATTATATGCTTTCATCACCCGTATGCCTTGCAGATATTCTTCCAAGCGGTTTCCGGCATTAATCTTGGCTTCAATCTGTCGCACACTCAGCTTACGCTGGGCGATATTGCTAAGCAACAGGACAGCAACCGCAAGCGGTAAAGCTACGAACATGGCCACCGCCATGCGCCAGTCAATCCAAAGCAAGCCAAGGAAGGCAAAAACCGGCATTACCAACGCTCCCATCAATTGGGGCAAGTGATGGGATATTCCCGTTTCCGCCATGGTAAAGTCAGTGATCAGCATGGAAGAAAGATCCCCCGGATCTCTGCGGGACAGGAATCCCAAGGATAATTTACGCAGATGCTCGGCTAAATTAATACGCCCTTCGGCACTCATCTCATAAGCACCGCGAAAGTTGGCACGATAGGCGGCGCGTTCGGCAAAAGCCATCACCACCATATACACGACCAATATAGCAAAAATCATCCAAAGACGATTCGTATCCAGCGGTGTACCACTACCGTCAAACGTACGGAAAATCACATTTATGGCTTCGATAGAAAGACAGAACGGAACGATATTCACCAGATTGGCAAGCATCGTGTAACCGACAGGTTTACGCAGACGTTCGGTATGTCCTACCGTAATATTCTTGATTGCATTCATTTTGTTTCCTCCTTTTTGATAGTTAATTGCCAACGGAATGCGCTGGTATAGGCATCCCACATTCTTTTATATACACCGTCCGTTTTGCTCAGCACTTCGTGACGTCCGCTTTGTACGAGCTTGCCTTCTTTCAGGACAAGTATCTGTTCGGCTGAAATGATGGACGAAAGTCTGTGAGCAATAATGATGACCGTTTTATTTTTGATAAGTTGCTGAATGGCTTGCTGCATCTTATATTCGTTCTCCGGATCGGCAAAAGCAGTCGCCTCGTCAAGCACCAGAATCGGAGCATTTTTAAGAATGGCTCTTGCCACACAAACCCGTTGGGACTCACCGCCGGACAAATACACTCCTTTGTCACCGATCCGCGTATGATAGCCGTCCGGCAGACTCTCTATAAAATCGTGACATTGAGCCGCACGGGCAGCTTCGATCACCTGTTCACGGGTAGCAGACGTATTACCGACCCGAATATTCTCATAGAGCGTATCAAAGAAGAGAAAGCTGTCCTGAAAAACAAAGGAAACGAGATTCATCAAATCCTCGGTCGCTATCTCTTTTATATTAATTCCGCCAATGCAGATCTCCCCTTCACTGACATCCCAAAAGCGCGGAATCAGGTTGGCTACCGTAGACTTTCCGGAACCTGACGGACCGACCAGCGCAGTAATCGCTCCCTGTGGCGCAGTAAAAGAGATGTCTTTCAGCGCTTCGGTACGGGTAGTCTCCGCCTTGTTTTCGTAGGCAAACGATACGTGACGAAACTCGATATCATAGGAAGCGGGCAAATGCGAAACCGCAGTTTCGGGAAGTACCTGTTCATCAAATATGCGGTCGATTCGTTTCACTCCCTCGTCAATCTCGTTCGTACTTGAACCGAGATACATCAGTTTATAGATAGGAGAAACCACGCCGGGCCCCATAATAATAAAGAAGAGATAAACTGCCGCCAGACCAATATTCTGCGTCTCTCTGCTCAGAAGCAACAGACCTACGGGCAAAATGAAGGTTATCAGCGAATTCAGCAATACAGTAAAAGCAATCATACCGGGCTGGTAGGTGTCGCAGACTCTTAAAGCATAACTCTTATAGGCCTCTATCTCACTATTAAACTGGCGGAACGAGCGCACACTCTGACCAAATATCTTCACCACGGGCATTCCTCTCACATACTGGACAGCTGAAGCACTCATACGCTCCTGCGTATCATAATAGATTTTCGTAAACTCTTTGGCTTTTTTCCCAAAGAAGTTCATAAACTGCAAACCGATACTACAAACGATGCAGACCACACAAATAGCCGCCATCCACCCGTTCAGGGAGAAGAAGATGATAAACATCAGCACAATGGTTGCCAGCACATTGACCAGATCGGGAATGGTATGCGCCACAAAATTCTCTATCTTCTCCACATTCTGTTCCATAGTCTTCTTGATCGCTCCGGTGGAAGTACCGTTCAGGTATCCCAGCGAAAGGCGTCCGATATGCCCGGACAGACGAATGCGCAACCCGTAGAGAATACGGAACGCCGCCACATGCGATGCCATCAATGCTCCATACAGTAAAAGCAGTCCTGCCACCAGACCGACAAATGCCACCCATCCCCAGTGTATAAGCACACTGCTATCCAACTCGCTTATCTTGCTGCCATGCAACAAAAGCTCTTTCAGCACTTCATATACCGACCAATAAGGCACCAGCATACACAAGGCACTGATCGCCGAAAGTACCCCGGCAAGCATCAGTAAGCCTTTCTTCTCACCTGCTATCTCAAACAAGCGACTCACACCACTTTTCTTTCTCTGTTTTTCTTTCAACCTTTTCATTTATATATATCTGATTTTTAAAAAAGAACATTCCTCTGAATCGTTCAAAAAAAGAAGGAGCTCATACATTCATGAGCTCCTTCCAACCTGCCGTTTCAAAGGCTATATATTCTGCTATAAATTTCTGCATTTCTTCTTTCTTCACGTGGTGCAGCACCAGTTCTTCGAGCAAGGCAAACAGCCATACCGTATTGAGATGAATAAAGAAATCGGTGATACCTATATTCAGGTGCGGGTACTTCTGCTTCATCCCCTGAAAAAAGACAAAGATAGTACGTGTCATCGCATCGGTATACTCCGAACGGAAGTTTTCCAGGGATGATCCCTGTGCCTGGAAAAGTAACATACGCAACCGGGCACGGTGTTCGGAAACCAAATCGATATATTCCTGCACGGATTCCTGCTGATAGTCCGAATTCGTAAAAACCTCTATGGACATCTGATTGGCATCATGACTATATATCTTGGCATACAAATCATTCAGCACAGGTTTCAGAATCGTGCGGAATATCTCATCCTTATTGGTGAAATAATGATAGATGTTGCTGACTGTAATCCCTGTTCGGGAAGCAATTTCGCGCATGGAAGCATCCTTATATCCTTTTTCGGAGAATACTTCTTCGGCTATGTGGAGGATTTTTTCCTGTATGTCTTCTTTCAAATATTGCATAGTGGCGTTTTATTCACTCTGCAAAGTTGAGAAGAACTTTTGATTTGGGAAATACCCATTTATAGGGATATTTCAACAAGAATTACCTCATCTATATTAATACCTAATAAAAAATCTTCAGGAGATCTGTTTATTCATGTTTCAGCCATTCTTTAGGAAGCACTTCTTTCTCACCCTTTTCATTGACTAATTCCATCTGCAAAACTCCGCCATTGCAATCGAAGTAGCGTACTTCTATCGGGTGCAGTCCGGCTTTCAAGGCCTTCTGTACTATAATCTCTACCGGTGAGTGTGCTCCGTCATTATCTCCCAGTAATTCGCCGTCCAGTTTCAGCGTACTGCCGTCGTCCGAAAGAAGAGCAAATGTATAGATGCCATCGGCAGGTACTTCCAGGTAACCCGTGATTATCAGGCCGATATCTCCTTTCACCTCTTCGGGGATAGAAACGGATTCTACGACATACTCACCATTCACGGGAGCCGCATCGATATCCGCACAAAGATTACCACGGAATTTATGCCATACGGCTTTCAGTCCGGAATTCAAAGAAGCCGGAGCAGCAGTTGCCTCCGCATAAGGAGCTTTGACGTATCGGGTACGTGCTACATCCGATGGAGTACCGTCGGGACGGAAAGTGCGGAAAGTAAAATCTGTCGTTTCCGTCACTTTCAGATTTCCTTCATAAAGAGTGGATTGCTTAGTCGGCATACTTCCGTCAGTAGTATAACGGACTTCAATGCCCGGCAACGGACAAGTCAGATCAACCGAAGCCTCATCAAGGAAAGCATTCACTTTGTAGAATCCTTCCAGATCGGGTACCCGGTAGTTCAATCCAAGGATATCCATCCGCTTGAAATGCGGAACAAGCTGACGATAGAACTCTTTCAGATCCGGTTTCGCCTCCGGCTGCACCCAGGCTATTTCACTCAACGCCACCATACGGGGAAGTATCAGATATTCGATACGTTTCATAGACGGAATCCATTCTGCCCAGAGATTAGCCTGCACGCCCCAGAAACATTCTTTCTGTTCGGGTGACAAGCGGTCGTCTGCATACGGATCGTATGCCAATATCTTCTTCACGGAGTTTTTATCCTGCGCATAATCAAAATAGAAATATTCATTCGGGCAGGCAATCACTCTTTGTCCTTGCGAAGTGGCCATAGGCACTGCCTCTTTCGACCAACTTCTCCACCAGGTAATAGCAGCATCCGAAGTCAGTCCGTCGGCAACAACTTCATCCCAGCCTATCAACTTCTTTCCATTGGCAAGGAAGAATTTCTCCATATCACGCACAAACCATGCCTGCAAATCTTCTACCGATTTAAGTCCTTCCGTGCGGATTCGCTTCTGGCAACGGGGGCACTTTTTCCAGTTATTTTTCTCGACTTCGTCACCCCCCATGTGTACATATTCATAAGGAAAGAGATCGAAAATCTCTTTAAAGACATCCTGACAGAATTCCAGCGTCGTATCCTTTCCCGGACAAATAGGAGAAGAGAATGTTTCTCCCCAGCCGATCAGTCCGTCACAAGCGAGATCCGGGTATTGGGTGATAGCAGCCAGGAAATGTCCCGGCATATCTATTTCCGGAATCACATCAATACCTCTCTGTGCAGCATAATCTACAATTTCTTTAATATCTTCGTGCGTATAGTAACCACCATACAGAGTATCTCCTTCTACAATCCGTATTTTGTTTTCCGGAATCAGGAAGTCGGTATTGTCCTCTTCTACCGCACGCTCCATACAACCACGGTCGTGCTTGTTAAATTTACGCCACGCTCCTTTTTCCGTCAGCAACGGATATTTCTCGATTTCGATCCGCCATCCCTGATCATCCGTCAGATGCCAGTGGAACTTATTCAGTTTATATAAGGACATCAGATCCAGCACATGTTTCACTTCATCTTTATTCCAGAAGTGACGGGAAGCATCCAGCATAAAACCACGCCATTCAAAGCGCGGCGAGTCCTCTATTTGCACGGCAGGAATGGAGAAAGTCTGTTTCGTTCCCTGCACTTCTATTCCGGCAGGCAGCAGTTGGTGGAGGCTGGCAATGGCGGAAACGATACCCGAATAATCTCCGGCTTCAACCTGAACAGACTTGGGGGTAGCCTGAAGTTTGTAAGAGCCGGGCTTTCCATTATCCTGCCCTAGCTGGAGATAGATATCCGCCTTATCGGCTTCGGTCACCTCTACAGAAGTAGACACCACATTCCGAAGAATATCCTGCAAATATCCGGCAGCCGGAAATAAGGACTGATCGGAAACGCCGATTTTCATTCCATCCTTTAAGACGAAAGCACCCGACTGTTCCGTCAGACTAACGGGGGTAGGTAAAATTGCAATCTCCTGCTTCACCGTAGGCGTGCAAGAGGACAAAATACATGCTGATGCAATCAGTAGAGAAGTACTTAGTTGTTTGAACATAAGGTTAACTGTTTAATAAGTTGATTACTTTGACTTTTATTGACTATCTATATATAATACAACTCAAACAGGCAAACTACTAAAAGGGAAAGAAAAGTTTTTAGTGATTTACTACTAATGATGCTCCATCGCTTCCATCAGACTATAAGGATATTCTTCCATAAAGATTCGGACAATCTCAATAATATTTCTCTATTCCGCCAAATCCGGTTATCATCTTATTCTCTTTCACTTTACAGATAAAGTTGTTTAATCGCTTTTCAAATTCTTCCGGTCGCTTCCTTGCTGCTTCAATGTATGCAATTCGGATACGCTTATATGCGTCGGAAAAATGCCGGTAGTTTCTCCATGCTATTTCATCTTCTTTCAATCTGTCCATTATGTCATTGGGAAAAATAAAAGGGTCAGATAAAACTGTGCGTATTTTATCTTCAAATTCAGGGTGTATCATTTTATTTGCCAATAACCATTTAAGTCTTTCTTTGTTGGCTTGCGAGTATGTACTTTTAGGTTTTCTAGGCGTGAAACGCTGAATTCTATGTTCTTTATCAAGCGGTTTTATCGTACTGTCAATCCATTCGAAACAAAGGGCTTCTTCAACAGCATCGTTGTATGCAATACTTTTTTCACCTGACGATTTAAGAGGAAATACAAACCAAATTTCGTCTTCGGTTTCAAAGTTGTCCATCAGCCACTTTCTCCAGTCTTCCCGATTTTCAAAATACTTTATTTTATTTTCTGTTGCCATAATAGGTCATTCAAACTAATTATTTTACTGCCTTTACATTCGTAATAATGAAGCATTTCGTCCATCTTCTTTTTATCATAATCCGTAATACAATCTGATAAGACTTTGAATCGCTTACTTACAATCGCCAAAAATACTAAAAATCGGTCAGGCAGACATGATTATCGTTGAAATCATCAATGCCAAATCTGTCGCTTATTTATAAAACATCCGGGAAGCAATCGTTTTATCACATTCCCGGATGCATAAAATGTTCTGAAAATAACAGACCGGTATCGTATCAATAACTAATCTTCACTCCGGCAAAGAAACTTCTCGGAAGCGAAGGACCGTAGATATAGTTGGAATCCCGGTTAGCTCCTCTGTCGAAGTCTTTCTGATATGCTTCAAAGATATTCTGAACACCTCCGCTAAGTTGTAAGTCTACCGTTTTATAGAGTTTGAAGTCATACGCTATCTTCACTCCCATATCGAAGAACCGGGGTGTACGGATGGCTTCCGCCTTTCGCTCGGGCATATCGCCCATTGCTACGTTTTCTGCGCTGATGTCCATACGCTGCACAAGCATACTGCCGGTATATGTACCCGAGAGAGCAATGGACAACGGTTTGACGGGAGTATAAGTAGCCGTAAAATAACCGTAGATATCGGGAGTACGGAAGATTTTTCTTTCTGCCGGCGCATCATCGTGCCATTTATGCGGTTCATCGTATCGGCTGCGCTGCAATGTCAGTCCTGCCTGTATTTGAAGCAAAGAAAGATAAGCAATCTTTCCTTCCAGAGTCAATCCCATTACTTTGGCTCCCGGACCATTGCTGCGTATTTTCACCAGCACACCGTCACCACGGTCAAAAGGCCCTCCTAACACGAACACATCAGTCAGCCTCGTATAAAATCCTTCTACTAACAGATTAGTCTGAAAAGCACCAAAGCGGTGATACATATCTGCGGATGCACTGAAGCTCTGCGATTTTTCCTCTTTCAAGTCCTTTGCACGCTCGATCATCGCCACTGTTCCACCTACATTTTCGATATGCATATCTTCGTCAAATGCCTGTGGGGCGCGGAAGCCGGAAGAATAGCTCAAACGCAGATTGATATTATCCGTAGGATTGAAACGCAGGTTGGCACGCGGGCTGAAAATAACATCATCCACCATATTGTGCTTATCCAGACGCCCGCCAATCAAAATTCCCCAATGTTTGTTTTTCCATTCGTTCTGTAGAAAAGCACTGTAAACCTTGACCGTCTGGTCCGTATGGCGGTCGTATCCCCACATATTATCTTTCAGCCGGTCACGGTTATATTCGAGTCCCGCTGTCAGGTCGGAAGGCATGAAAAGACATTTGTCGAATGTGTGCACATATTGCACACCGCCCATAGCGGTGAGGTCGGTCGTCTTTCCGTATGCTTTCAGAGGATCGTTGCCGGGACCATAATAACTGTCACGATCCGTATTGGCTGCCGAGGCAAAAACACTTAAACGATTCTTTTCATTCGGTGAGAAATAATCGTATTTCAGACTTCCGCCATCTATGGAGTGTTGTAACTGCTCGGCAATATGGGCTTCGTGAGGAGGACGATCCAGCATATCTCCACCACGGCGGAATTCCTGCATATGATGGTATTCAAACGTTAGTTTGGAGTAAGTACTCGTTTTCAGATAAGAACGGAAACCGACCGTCTGATTCTTCAGTTTCGGAAGTTCCGTAAATCCGTCTCCGTCATAATCATATCCCGACCGATGACGGTTCTGCCCGAAGATATACAATCCGGCACGATGATCGTCCGTTACAAGGGAAGCATTCAGCGAGGTGTTGTTATCGAATGCGGAACTGCCACCAATGGAAGTGATCGTATGCGATAACTGACCGGAATTTCGCAGAGGCTCCTTCGTAATGATATTGATCGTTCCCGCAATGGCCGAAGAGCCGAACAATGCCGATCCACCCCCGCGCATGACTTCTACACGTTCGATCATGCTGGCAGGAATCTGCTCCAGCCCGTATACCCCGGAAAGGGCACTGAACACGGGACGGGAGTCGATGAGTATCTGTGTATAGGGGCCGTCCAGCCCATTGATCCGGACTTGCTGAAACCCACAATTCTGACAGTTAGTCTCTACACGGACACCAGGCTGAAAATTCAAGCCCTGTGATAATGTAGAAGAATTAGTGGTTTCAAACAGTTTCAAATCTACTACATTGACCAGAGTCGGTGCCAGACGTCGGGTCGTTTCACTACGGTTGGCAGAGACGACTACTCCGTCCAGAGCAATCGCATCTTCTTCCAGTTCAAAGTTCTCTTCCAGCGTTTTACCTTTTTTCAAGGTCACACTACGGGTAACCGTCTTATACCCTACCGAGCTGACTTCCATCATAAAGTTTCCTTCCGGCAGATTCTTCAGGAAGTAGTGTCCGGTAGCGTCGGTGACGGTTCCTATAGTGGTTCCCTTTAATGCTATGGTAATATAAGGCAGATGCTCACTTGTCTTTTTATCCAATACATGACCAATTATATTCGCATCAGATTTTTTCAATTCCGGATACTCCGGATGTTCAGCCAATGCAGGCAACAAGGCACAACATAGGCTGACCAGGACTAAAAGATATTTTTTCATTGTCGTTAGTCTTTTAATGTTTTAAATCAAAAATAATAAGGATGGGAAGCAACAGCAGTTTCCAAAGAAGACCTGCCTGCTTCTACGTGATGCAGACTAAACGACAGGAGGCGCTCTGAGAGAAATGGCGCCCGGACAGGGACGACAATACCGCATACGCTGCGGAGAGGCGAGAAAAATACATAAAAGAGACAGGACAGAAGTCACAAACAAAGGTGTCAAACCATTATCTGTCACCAATGTATGGTCCAATATGTGAATCAGCTGAAACTCTACTGTCGTATGGCTATGTTCGCCACCTTTCTTAAAGGGATGTGAATGAACAATCGTAACCCCGTTTACCACATGGGAGTGAGTAAACAAAGTAATCCCTGCCATGTACGAAATAAACAGTACAGGCAAAAACCACTTCATTATATTCAGGTATATTTGTTTCATTCGTCAGTTTTTGTGCAGCGAAGATAAGGTTTATCTTCTGCGGCAAAGATAGGGATTGTCCGGTTCCGAAACAATCCCCATTTATAAGGATTTATAAGCTAAAAAGATTATTAAACCATTATTAATAGCTAATTTTCACTCCAGCAAAGAAACTTCTCGGCAGTGAAGGGCCATAAATATAGCCCGAATCACGGTCGGCTCCCTTATCAAAGTCATTCTGATAAGCATTGAAGATATTCTGTATTCCGGCATTCACCTGCAAGTTCATCGACTTATAGAGTTTGAAGTCGTATGCCGCCTTCAGAGCGATATCGAAGAAGTCTTCCGTATTGACCGTAATCGGTTTGTCGAGGAATCCGGGAACAGGTTCGTGAGGTATCAGCATCGAACCCGTATAGGTACCGGAAAGGGCGATAGACAACGGTTTGACCGGAGTATAAGTAGCTGTAAAATAGCCGTAAGTATTCGGGGTACGCATCATCTTCTTTACTGCCGGAGCTTCTTTGTTCCACACGTGCGGTTCGCTGTAATGGCTCTGCTGCAAAGTAGCCCCAGCCTGGATCTGGAATTTATTCAGATAAGCCATCTTTCCTTCCAGTGTCAGTCCCATCACACGTGCTCCGGGAGCATTATAGCGTGTACGTGTCAGAATTCCGTCTTTTACTTCGCCATCAGTCAATGCAAAGACATCCGACAATTTAGTATAGAACCCTTCCACCAAAAAGTTAATCTGGAATGCACCGAAACGGTGGTAAATATCTGCTGAAGCACTTAAGCTCTGTGATCTTTCCTCTTTCAGATCCTTTGCAAGCTCAACCATTGCCACATTTCCACCTACGTTCTCCACATGCAAATCTTCATCAAAAGCCTGCGGTGCACGGAAACCGGAAGAATAGCTCAAACGCAGGTTAATATTTTGGGTAGGATTGAAACGCAGGTTAGCACGCGGGCTGAATATAATATGATCAATCAGGTTATGCTTATCCAGACGACCGCCAAGCAAGAATCCCCAATGATCGTTCTTCCATTCATTTTGCAGGAAAGCGCTACCGATATTTACTTTTTGATCTACCGTGCGGTGATATCCCCACATATTGTCTTCCAGCTTATCCTGGTTGAATTCGATTCCGGCAGTCAGGTCCGAAGGCATAAAAATACATTTTCCGAAGCTGTAGACATATTGTGATCCTGCCATCCAGTTCAGGTCGGTAGTGTTTCCGTAAGCATTCAGATCCTGCCCGCCACCATAATAGCTGTCACGATTGATGTGTTGTGCGGATGCAAACACATTAAAACGGTGCTTCTCGTTTGGTGAGAAATAGTCATATTTCAATCCACCGCCATTGATGGAATGTTCTGTCTGTTCGGCCACATTCGCTTCATGAGGCGGACGGTTCAGTAAGTCTCCTCCCCTGCGGAATTCTTCCATATGATGATATTCGAAAGTCAGTTTTGAATAAGTAGTCGTTTTCAGGAAGGAACGGAAACCGATTGTCTGGCCATGTATTTTCGGTATTTCAGAATATCCGTCTCCATCATGGTCGTATGCCGAACGGTGGCGGTTCTGACCAAAGATATATAAACCGGCACGCTGATCGTCCGTTACAAGAGAGGCATTCAAAGCAGTATTATTATCGAAAGCGTCTCCATCTCCAATACCGGTAATGGTATGAGACAACATTCCTGAATTGCGAATCGGCTCTTTAGTAATAATATTGATTGTACCGGCAATGGCAGACGACCCGAACAAAGCTGAACCGCCTCCACGCATTACTTCCACACGCTCTATCATGCTGGCAGGAATCTGCTCAATGCCATATACACCCGAAAGTGCACTGAAAATCGGACGGGAATCAAGCAAGATTTGTGTATAAGGACCATCCAAACCGTTAATACGTACTTGCTGGAAACCACAATTCTGACAGTTGGATTCTACGCGTACTCCCGGCTGAAAGCTCAATCCCTGTGCCAGAGTAGTGGAGTTGGTCGTTTCAAACATTTTCATATCGACTACATTCACCAAAGTAGGCGCTAAACGACGGGTGGTCTCGTTACGATTGGCGGAAACAACTACGCCGTCCAAGGCAACCGCATCTTCTTCTATTTCAAAATCTTCTTCCAGCGTACGGCCTTTCTTCAGTGTTACATTGCGTCTTACGGTTTTATAACCTACTGAGCTGACTTCAAGCACGAAGTTACCTTCGGGGAGGTTCTTCAAAAAGTAGTGTCCGGTAGCATCGGTCACAGTACCGATCGTTGTACCTTTCAATGCCACAGTAATATAAGGCAGGTGTTCTTTGGTGTTTTTATCAAGGATATGACCTACGATGTTTGCATCCGATTTACGTAAATCCGGATATTCGGGATGCTCATGGAGAGCAGCTTGTCCTTCGAGGGCAGGCAACAATGCACAGCACAAGCAGACAAGCGAAAAGATGTATTTCTTCATTTTTCGTTTGTTATTCGTTTTCGTTAAGTGATGATGTGAACAAACAGATGAGGACTTCCCGCTTTACCATAAAGCAGGATACCATCGGTTCAAATGACGGAAAAACGAATAGCAGGAGGGGCTCTGAGTGCCACCACCCCATGATAGGGAGAATAGTAGTGCGTATGCTGCGTAATACCATGCAACCGCCACAAGAGGAATGGAATAAAAAGAGAGAGAGCAAACACAACAGCCGCACCGTCCGTTGTCAGATGTGACAGGAAATGAACTAATAACAGTTCGACTGTTGAGTGCTTATGTGCCGCCCCTTTCTTGAAAGGATGCGAATGGACGATTGTCACGCCATTGACCACGTGTATGTGAGCAAAGAATGTGATACTTACCAAATACGATACAAACAGTACCGGCAAGAAACAGCGCATGATATTCAATGACAATCGTTTCACCTCATCTTAAATTTTGAGGCGGCAAAGATACAAACTATTATTTTAACAATCAATACCTATATATACTGATTTTCATTAATACACAGCTGAAGATATCACCTGTATAAATAAAATAAGGAATACCATAGCAATCGGATAAACGGTCGCGTATGCCACGCTTGGAATATTACTGTCTACCATCGAATCGGCAGCAGCCAGTCCCGGAGTACTGGTCATACCTCCCGTAATGGTTCCCAGTAGATCAAGTATGTTGATCTTGAATACCAAGCGTCCTACAATTACCGCAACCAGCATCGGTACTACTGTGATAGCTGCACCCACTCCGAACATCAGTAATCCGCTTTCCTGAAAAGTAGCCACAAGGTTCTTTCCGGCAGAGGTTCCGACTTCAGCAAGGAAAAGCAACAGACCTAACTGCCGCAACAGTTGATTGGCGGGGCCGGACATAGACCAAATGATAGGCCCTGTCTTACCAACGGCACTCAAAACCAACGCCACCATCAATACTCCTCCGGTCAATCCAGGTGAAAACGACAGTGTATCGGAGAAAGAAATATTCAACTTACCAAATAAGACCCCCAGCACAATACCCATCGCGATGGGGAAGAAATCAGTATCGGAAAGTTTCTTCGCATTGTTTCCCAGTAGGCGGGCTACTCCTTTGATGCCTTCCTTCTCTCCTACCACCATCAGTTTATCACCAAACTTCAAAGCCAAATCCGGTGACGGAGATAAGTCAATACCGCTTCGACGAACACGGGTCACCGTACAACCGAAGTTTTTCTGTAAATTCAGATCACCCAGTTGCTTATTGATCATATCTTTCTTGGTCAATAGTAAGGACTCGATTTCCTGTGTTTTATCCAAAGGAAGTTCACCTTCTTCACGTTCGCCAATTAATACAGACAGCTGATTCAGTGATTCCTCACTGCCTACTGCCTGAATATAGTCTCCTTCGTGCAATACTGTATGCGCGGTGGGGATGGATATTTCATCTTTATGTTTCAGACGGGAAATAACAGCACCTGTCATTGCCCGTGCATTGATCTGCATCAAGCTACGGTTGAATACGCTTGCATTAGTGACACGGTAGATACAAGTGCCCAACTCCGGAAATTGTCCGCGGCGCTCTATTTCAAGGCGACGGGCTTCCTGATCCAAATTTACACGCATGATTTTGGGAAGCAGCTTCACAAACAAAATCACTCCGATTACACCAAACGGATAAGCGATACCGTAAGCAATGGATGCTAACGGAGAGTGGGTACTATCAATTGCTACCGCCAATCCCGGAGTACTGGTCAAAGCTCCTGCAATCAATCCGACTACACTCGGCGTATCAATATCGAACGCATACTTCAAACCTACTGCCGTGAGGCAGGCAGAACAGATAATAAGCATAGTAATGAGAATCAGCGTCTTTCCTTTACTACGAAAAGAGTCGAAGAATCCGGGACCGGCCTGAATACCGATGGTAAAAATAAAAAGTACCAAACCGAAGTTTCCTAATTCTTTAGGAATAATAACACCAAAGTGTCCAAAAAGAAGAGCAATAAAGATCACCGCTGACACATCAAGCGATAGCCCCTTAATCTTAATTCTTCCTAACATAAATCCCAACGCTACTATCAGAAAGAGCGAGAAATAAGAGGAATGCAATAAGTCAGTAAACATGTTTTTTAAAGGTTAGTTAGTTTAAGGGCGCAAAGGTACGGATTTATTTCAATCCTCACAACATTCTGTGCTACAAGTCACTTCCTCGCCCTCTATCTCTAATGTAGCATGATGGATACCTGCTGCTTCAAGCGCCTCCTTTATACGATGTTTTATTTCCTCCATTTTTGCTATATCATCCACTACAACGTGTGCAGTCAAAGCCGTTTCCGTAGTACTGATGGCCCAAATATGCAGATGATGACAGCTTTCTACCCCCGGCTGTTCCACTATCAGTTGCTGAATCTGCTGAGTATCGATTCCCACCGGAACACCATCCAGCGATAATCGAAGACTGTCATGAAGTAATCCCCAGGTAGAAACAATAATAATCACAGCGATGCCCAGTCCGATAATCGGATCGATGATGCTCCATCCCGTATACATGATAATAATACCGGAAGCAACTACTCCGACAGAGACCAGTGCGTCAGCTGCCATATGCAGGTAGGCTCCTTTTACATTCAGGTCTTTATCCTTATCCTTCATAAAAAGCCAGGCAGTAAGTGCGTTGACCACCACTCCCACTCCGGCAGTCCAGGCAATGGCGGAACCGTCAACTGATACCGGATGAAACAGCTTGTCTATGCTTTCAGCGATAATTATCCCGACAGCAACCAATAATATGACTGCATTTAGTAAAGAAACGAGGATGGTACTTTTCTTATATCCGTAGGTATAACGACTATTCGGGTGTACTTTCTCCAACCGGAAAGCCAACATAGCAAGAATCAGGCTTGCCACATCTCCCAAATTATGTCCGGCATCAGAGAGCAATCCCAGAGAATCGTAATAAAAACCAACTCCGAACTCGACTATAACGAAAGAGATATTCAGAACGATACCTATTATAAAGGCTTTATTAAGAGACGTTACCCGATGATTATGTTCGTGATGATGAGGTTCCATATTCTAAATAGGTTTATATCATATATTTAGGAAACAGTTATCTAAGAAATTAGTTCACTCTTTTCTCAAACATCAAGAATGCAACAAGAGCGGTGACAGGGCTGTGCTCACCAATAAAGTTTTCATCATAACAAAACAATAAAACCAAATAGCTGGTCCACATGATGAGATTCAGTTCCATGAAAGTTACGATAGAGGCACGTGCTCCATAAAAATCATCAATGCATGCTCTAAAGACATAGTAAACAATACAATCAGGAAATAAGTAATCCCTGTCAATACACTTTTCTATTGTAGCCACCTTTCATTCTCTTCTCAATTTCGTATTTTTAATATTTAATTAGTAAATGACTGCAAAAATAAGGACTTATCCTTCCCTATTCAATACCTATATATGATTAAACGCCCATTTTTTTTCATTTCTTTTAGGTATTGTCCCTGCTTATATATCCCCCTAACTTTGCAAACGAAAAATAAATTAATCATTATCTATCAAAATTAAGTATGAAAATATTAAACTTATGGATGGTTGCTCTAATGGCACTATCATTCTCATTCACTTTTGTATCTTGCAGTGACGATAACGACGATACCGACAATACAGAGCAAGCAAAAGCCATTGCCGGCACTTACAAAGGTTATTCTATTGGCGAAAGCAGAATGTTCTCTGATTATCTGATGGGCGACGATGCCAGCGCAACAATTACCGCCAATACAGATGGTACCGTCAATCTGGTTTATAAATCAGGATCCGGAGATTTTATCCTGAATAACCTGACAGTTTCTTCCAAATCATTTAAAGGCGAAGGTGAAGTTGCCCTAGCTATGGAAGGAAGTGAACCTGCCAACTACGAATATACACTGGAAGGTAGTGTCAGCGATGCTAAAGTACTAACCCTGAAAGCCAATGTTCCTGTGCCAATGGGTGGCATCGATATCAATTTCATTCAGGCAGAAACTCCGATTGCTTATTACGTAGCCGCTACTTATAAGTATAATACTAATCTTGCTATCAGCGTTATGGGAAGTTCATATGGTTCTACCGAAGATTGTAAAGCAGTCATTAAACGTGCATCCGAAACGACAGTAGATATCACCCTAAACGGTTTTGGCAATTTGACCGGAGGCGGTAATATGAATTTGGGAGACTTCACGATTAGCGGAGTAAACGTTGAAAAAGCAGATGACGGCTACACACTCAGTTTAGGCGCATTTGAATCTGCAGCCGAATCCGCAAGCGGTACTACTCCAATTACAGGTGAAAGTCTGGAAGGTACAGTTACAGCAAATGGTAAAGCTAATATTACGGTAGCCTTCAAACCAGGAGCCATGCCTATGGCAATCACCGCAGTATTCACCGGAAACGTCAAAAAAACTAGTGCACAATAAATAACTAATAGAAAAAATGAGAAGAAGCAGTAACGCTATTTTCAAAAATATAATGATACTGGGAGCGGCTATGTCGCTCTCAGCTTGTAATGGAATGTTTGAAGGGATTTATGACGATCCCATTGAAGCGGAAATGGAGATTAAAGAAAGTAGCTTTTCACAAATCAATGCTACCGAGTACACTAACTGGGTCTATATCGACCTATCCGAACGTAAAGCAACGACTGTTGAAATCGGAGAGGAACATAAGAGCGAGATACCAGCAAAATGGGACCTTGCCATCCACCGCTACGACATCAAAACCAATGAAGGTGCAGCCTTTCAGACAACTTATACAAGTATTGATGACCTGAAGGCCAGTGGAAAACTTCCCGCCGAAGAAAATTTTGTAAAAGACGAATGGACGACAGATAAAATAGCAATCGATATGTCCGGTATGATGGAAGGAAACATTAAATATACAGAAGACTATCGTAATGATATTTTATCCGGCTGGTTAAACGTAGACACTTCAAGTATGCCTCCTATTTACACCATGTCCAATCAAGTCTATCTGATACAGTTGAAGGATAATACCTATGCGGCCATTCGTTTTACCAACTATACCAATGCCAGAGGCATAAAAGGCTATATCGACTTCGATTTCCTATATCCACTTGATTTCGAAGAAAACAACTAAGAAACCAATTACAAAGAATGAAACCTACATTTATAGCATCAATCTTGATATTCTCCTTTATAGTAACCTGTTCCACATTCGCACAACAATCAACCGAGCACATCAGCGGACGTGTTACTGATACCAATGGTGAACCCCTACCAGGTGCGACCATTTCCATAAAAGGAGAAGAAACAGGAGCCGTCACCAGTGTTGACGGAACCTATACATTACAACTGCCGGGAATCGGTTCATATATCATTACTGCATCTTACATAGGTTATCAAACCGAACAAAAAAGAATAACCACCGAGAAAGGAAAGAAAGTTAACTTCAGCTTATCCGAAGATCAGTTCGACCTCGGAACAGTCGTTGTAACCGGTACCCGTACTCCCAAATTGCTGAAGGACGCTCCCATCATCACCCGGGTTATCACCTCAGACGATATTAAGAAAGTTAATGCCAACAACGTTGCCGACCTGCTGAAAACAGAGTTGCCCGGTATCGAATTTTCCTTCTCTATGGATCAGCAAACCGCTATTAATATGCAAGGCTTCGGCGGTAATTCCGTACTGTTTCTGGTAGATGGCGAACGGCTGGCAGGGGAAACACTGAATAATGTAGACTACGAACGTCTGAATCTCGACAATGTAGAACGCATAGAGATAGTGAAAGGTGCTGCATCTACCCTTTACGGTTCCAGTGCTATCGGAGGAGTAATTAACATCATCACCCGCGAATCGGACGATCCATGGAACTTAAATCTTAATTCACGTTTCTCCGAACACAACGACCAGCGGTGTGGTGGCACTGCAGGATTTAATGCAGGTAAATTCAACAGCCTGACCAACGTGCAGTATAATAATGTAGACACTTATGCCGTAGACAATCCGGGAGATTTCTCTACAGTGTTCGGAAGCCGGGTGTGGAACTTCAAAGAACGTTTAATATACCGTCCGCTGGAAACGCTCAAACTGACGGGAAGAGTCGGCTATTATTTCCGTGAACGCAATAAACCGGGGGATACCCAGGACAGATACCGTGGATTCAGCGGTGGAATGAAAGCTAACTACACCTTCAATATAATGAGTAACCTTGAAGTCGGTTATACTTTCGACCAGTATGATAAGAGTGATTATCAGTCTCTTTATAAAAATGACGTGCGTGATTACAGTAATGTACAGCACAATGTGCATGCACTCTATAATTATACCTTCAACGGAAAGCATACGCTGACTGTCGGCGCCGACTACCTGCGCGATTATCTGATGTCTTACCAATTCACTGATAACGCAGACCACACCATGCATACGGCAGATGCGTTCGGTCAGTTCGACTGGAACCCCACAGAAAGACTGAATGTGATAGCCGGATTACGGTTCGACTACTTCTCCGACTCCAATGTACGCCATCTGTCTCCACATTTGGGAATGATGTATAAGATAGGCAATTGTTCATTAAGAGGATCGTATTCGCAAGGATTCCGCTCTCCTACCCTGAAGGAGATGTATATGGTGTTCAATATGGCAAATATGATGATGATTTATGGTAATCCGGACCTTAAGTCGGAAACAAGCCATAATTTCTCTGTATCTGCCGAATATACCAAGAGTCGTTATAACTTCTCTATTACAGGATATTATAACCTGGTACACAATCGTATCAATACCGTTTACAGCGAAGACCCCAAAGGACAAATCTATACCAATACCGACAAAATGGATATTGCAGGAATTGACGCCAACGTTTCCGCCAAGTATCCTTGCGGACTCGGCTATCGTCTGTCATACACATATATTCATGAGTTCATGCGCGACGGTCAAAAGAAATTCACGGATACACGTCCCCATACGGCAACTGTAAGAATCGACTGGGGCAAGACTCTGAACAAAATAGATTTCAACTACTCACTCAACGGACGTTTGCTGTCAAAAGTTAAAACAAACATCTACAACGATAGTTTCAACAACCCGTCTGCCGGAAGCCAGGCAGTCGAATACCCGGGATATATGATATGGGATCTTACTTTCTCGTTGGGAATTATAAAAGGGATCAATATGAATCTGGCTGTAAACAACCTGTTCGACTATGTGCCGGATTATTATTATTTCAACTCTCCTACCACGACGGGAACCAACCTGACATTAGGACTATCACTGGATATAGACAGGCTCTTCAAAAAATAAACGGCAACAATAGAACTACATACAAAGCTAAAAATAAGAGAAATGAAAAAGAAAAGTAAAATCATTTTAGGTGGATGCATCGTTGTAGCAGCCCTGATAGGTCTATCCGTATGGAATACCTGGTTCAGCGCTACCAAAATAGCTTTCGTCAACTTCCAGACCATACAGCAGGGAAGCATCTCGAAAGCCAACGACAATTCATTCATCAAACTCAGCGAAGTGTCTCTTGACAACCTCGATCGTCTGACCAGTTATGACATGGTATTCATCAATGGCATGGGACTGCGCATTGTCGAAGAACAACGTCAGCAAATACAGCAGGCAGCAGATAAGGGTATCCCCGTATACACCTCTATGGCTACCAACCCTGCCAATAACATCTGCAACCTCGACAGTATACAGCAGAATCTCATACGCGGCTATCTGAGCAACGGCGGAAAGACCAACTACCGCAATATGCTGAACTATATCCGTAAAGCCATTGACGGAAAGGCTTCTGCTGTACCCGAAGTGGAAGATCCGATAGAAAGACCGAGCGATATGCTTTATCATGCCGGAATCAGTAATCCGGATGATGAACAGGAATTTCTTACCGTTGCCGATTATGAGAAATTCATGCAAGAGAATAACCTTTATAAAGAAGGGGCACGAAAAATCATGATTACCGGACAAATGGCAGATGCCACCGATCTGATAAAAGCGCTGGAGAATGCGGGATATAATGTTTATCCCGTTCAATCCATGACAAGATTCATGTCATTCATTGAGGAAGTGCAGCCCGATGCCGTCATCAATATGGCACACGGACGTATGGGAGATAAAATGGTTGATTATCTGAAAGCCAGAAATATCCTTTTGTTCGCTCCGCTCACAATCAACAGTCTTGTGGATGAATGGGAAAACGATCCGATGGGTATGTCGGGAGGCTTTATGTCACAGAGCATCGTAACACCGGAAATAGACGGAGCTATCCGCCCTTTCGCCCTTTTCGCACAATATGAAGATAAAGAAGGATTGCGCCATTCGTATGCCGTCCCCGAACGTCTGAAGACTTTTGTATCTACAATAGACAACTACCTGAATCTGAAAACAAAACCTAATTTTGAGAAGAAAGTAGCTATCTATTATTACAAAGGTCCCGGTCAGAACGCATTGACCGCTGCCGGCATGGAAGTAGTACCTTCCCTTTACAATCTTCTGCTTCGTATGAAACAAGAGGGATATAATATATCCGGTCTGCCTGCCAACGCTCAGGAACTGGGAAAAATGATACAAGCCCAGGGGGCGGTATTCAACGCTTATGCAGAAGGAGCTTTCAACGACTTCATGCAAAACGGACATCCCGAACTGATCACCAAAGAACAGTATGAAAGCTGGGTGAAAGAATCGCTTCGTCCCGAAAAGTATCAGGAGGTGGTAGATGCTTTCGGAGAATTTCCCGGCAACTATATGGTGACTCCTGACGGCAAATTAGGTATTGCCCGTTTACAGTTCGGTAACGTTGTGCTATTGCCACAAAACGCTGCCGGAAGCGGTGACAACTCCTTCCAGGTGGTGCACGGCACCGACATGGCTCCGCCACACACCTACATTGCCTCATACCTGTGGATGCAACATGGCTTCAAAGCCGATGCACTGATTCACTTCGGTACACACGGCAGTCTCGAATTCACTCCGAGAAAACAAGTCGCATTATGCAGCAATGACTGGCCGGACCGTTTGGTAGGAGCCGTTCCCCACTACTACCTCTACTCTATCGGAAACGTCGGAGAAGGTATGATGGCCAAACGCCGTTCTTATGCTAGCCTTGCAATCATATCTCACTCCTCCTTTCCTTGAAAGCAGCGTACGCGGCATTTACCGGGAATTAATGGAAAAGATCAAAATCTATAATAACTCCCAGAAGGCAAACAAAGATCAGGAGTCGCTGGCTGTGAAAACCTTGACTGTGAAGATGGGAATCCATCGTGATTTAGGACTGGACAGTATGGCTAATAAACCGTATACGGAAGATGAAATCGCCCGTGTAGAAAACTTTGCCGAAGAACTGGCTACAGAGAAAATCACGGGGCAGCTTTACACAATGGGAGTTCCTTACGAACCGGAAAGAATAACTTCTTCTGTCTACGCGATGGCAACAGAACCGATTGCCTATAGTCTTTTTGCTCTTGACAAGCAACGCGGCAAAGCTACAGAATCTGCCGAAAAACACCGAAGTGTCTTTACCCAGCAATATCTCATGCCTGCCCGCCTTCTCGTAGAGAGACTGATGGCTAACCCTTCACTGGCAACCGACGAACTGATTTGCCACACAGCCGGAATCACTCCGCAAGAGTTGGCAAAAGCGAGACAGATAGAAGCCGAGCGCAATGCCCCCAAAGGCATGATGGCAATGATGATGGCTGCCGCAGCCAAAAAGGATCAGGCTGATAATGAGCCGTCGGGCAATGGTCATCCGGCTTCGGCAAAAATGGAAAAAGGACCTCATGGTAAAATGCCTGCAGGCATGAAAGAAGCCATGAAGAAAATGGGTGCTAACATGGACCCGGAAAAAGCGATGGAAATGGCCAAATCAATGGGTGCCAGTCCGGAAGCTTTAAAGAAAATGGAAGCCAGCATGAAGGCTAATAAGGATACATCCACAGACGCTTCGGGCAAACCGGCAATGGCAGGAAAGACTGAAAAGCCGCAGGGTATGTCAGCAATGATGGCAGCTATGGGAAAGGCTCCGAAAGAATACAGCAAAGAAGAGGTGGAATTTGCGCTTGCAGTAGCTGAAGTAGAACGTACCATCAAGAATGTAGGCAATTATAAAAATGCACTTCTGACAAGTCCGGAAGAGGAACTGAGCAGTCTGATGAATGCCTTGAAAGGCGGATACACAGCTCCCACACCCGGTGGTGACCCGATCGCTAATCCGAACACGCTACCTACCGGACGTAATATGTATGCCATTAATGCCGAAGCGACTCCGACAGAGTCTGCCTGGGAAAAAGGTATTGCTTTGGCCAAGCAGACAATTGATAGGTACAAGCAACGTCACAACGACTCCATACCACGCAAGGTCAGTTATACACTATGGTCATCCGAGTTTATTGAAACCGGAGGGGCAACCATCGCACAGGTACTTTATATGTTAGGTGTTGAGCCTGTCCGTGATGCTTTCGGTCGTGTCAGCGATTTAAAACTGATTCCTTCAACCGAATTAGGACGTCCGCGCATCGACGTGGTAGTCCAGACTTCCGGACAACTTCGTGATCTTGCCGCCTCCCGTCTCTTCCTCATCAACCGTGCAGTAGAAATGGCTGCCGCCGCCAAAGACGACAAATATGAAAATCAGGTTGCCTCCAGCGTAATAGAAGCCGAACGGGTGCTGACCGAAAAAGGATTAAGCCCGAAAGATGCCCGCGAAATTTCAACATTCCGGGTATTCGGAGGAGCCAACGGTATGTATGGAACCGGTATTCAGGAAATGGTAGAATCCGGCGACCGCTGGGAGAATGAATCGGAAATCGCCGATACTTATCTCAATAATATGGGCGCGTATTACGGCAGCGAAAAGAATTGGGAAGTATTCCAAAAGTTCGCTTTCGAGGCTGCACTGACCCGGACGGATGTTGTCGTACAACCACGGCAAAGTAATACCTGGGGAGCTTTAAGCCTTGACCATGTATACGAATTTATGGGAGGTATGAATCTCGCCGTACGCAATGTGACCGGCAAAGATCCGGATGCCTACCTCAGTGATTATCGCAACCGGAACCATATGAAGATGCAGGAACTGAAAGAGGCTGTCGGCGTAGAAAGTCGCACCACTATCCTGAACCCAACTTACATCAAAGAGAAAATGAAAGGCGGGGCTTCTTCGGCAAGTGAATTTGCAGAAGTGATCACCAATACCTATGGATGGAATGTGATGAAACCGGCTGCAATCGACAAAGAGCTTTGGGATAATATATATAATGTATATGTGAAGGATGAACTGAACTTGGGAGTCAAACAATATTTCGAACAACAGAATCCTGCCGCTTTGGAAGAGATGACTGCCGTCATGCTCGAAAGCGCCCGTAAGGGATTGTGGCAAGCAAGTGAAGAACAGGTAGCGGAACTTAGCAAACTTCATACGGAGATTGTCAATACTTACCGCCCGTCTTGTTCCGGATTTGTTTGTGACAATGCCAAGCTCCGTGACTTCATTGCATCGAAAGCAGACGCACAAACCGCTACACAGTACAAAGAAAATATCTCTAAAATCCGTGAAGCAAAAGCAAGCGGCAGCAACAAGGGAGTGGTGATGAAAAAAGAAGAGATGAATCAGACAGCCGAAAATCAGACAAATACATTAAGCAATGTAGCCGTAGGCATCGCTGTCATTATCGTTATTCTTGCTCTGATACTCTTTGTACGCAAGCGCCGCAAAAGCAGTCAGATGTAACCCACGTCCTGTGAATTATCAATCGTAACTTGTAAATTGTAAAATCATATAATGGATACAGTTGTTCTTGTACTTATGCTTCTTACAGCATTTAACTTTCTGTTGAAGCAAACGTTCTGGAAATTAATAGCGGTCGGTATTATCACCGCTATCTGCGCTGTCTTCGCCGGATTGATGTGGCCGTATGCTATCGAGCAATCGAAGACTCAGATAGCCAATTGGCTAAGCAATCAGCCCTTGATGCTAGATACTTCCGTACTCCTCAGTGTGGAAGTCTGCATACAAATGGCTTATGCCATGCTTGCCGTCCACGTAGCCAATGACTATCCGGTCAAGCCGCGCATGATACTCATGTACCGTTTTCTCCGCTGGTTTCCGGGATTATTGATTTTCCCGGTTTTATTCAGCGGGCTGGTATATCTCATCTTTGCTTTTCCGGGTACTTCATTTCAAACGATAGCATGGAGCTATGCAGCCTTTATCCTGGCAGCCATCCCTTGCGGCAGATTTATACTGCTCTATTTGTTGCCGGAAAAAGAACTGCGCCTCGAACTATTTTTCCTAACCAATGCCCTGGTAGCCGTTTTGGGAATTGTTGCCACAGTCAACGGAAAGACTTCCGCAGCAGGTGTCAGTGAAATAGACTGGAAAGCATTGACAGGCGTCATAGTCATCGCACTGGCTGGCGGAATTCTCGGACTTCTCTGGTGGAACATCCGAAACAGAAACAAAGAAAAAAGTGTGAAACAATAATAGAATAAATAACTCTTCAAATTATCAATAACAATGAACTTTATATCAGATATTTTATACTGGATTTCAACAGGCTTGCTCGTTCCTGTCATCGTTTTATTAATCATCCTCTTTTGCCGCGCGATTTTACTTGCCGGTAGTTTCTATGGTCAATATCTGTCCATTCGTAAAACGGAAACCCTGCTCCGCAACGAGCTGAGCAAGCTGACTCCGGACACAGTAGAAGAACTGAGTTCCAAACTTCCGGAAAATTCTAGATCACTTGTCATTACCTATATGCGTCAGGTATTGGACGCCCGTGATACTCCGGCACAGGTACAACGTTTATTGGCTAATTTTGAAATCGCAGCGGACAAAGACTTAGCCATCTCCAAGACCCTGACCAAACTGGGACCGATCTTAGGTCTGATGGGAACATTAATTCCAATGGGACCCGCCCTCGCAGGACTGGCCAGCGGAGATATTGCTTCCATGGCTTACAATATGCAGATCGCTTTCGCCACCACTGTAGTCGGACTGGTAGCCGGTGCCGTAGGCTTCCTTACACAGCAAGTGAAACAACGCTGGTACCTGCAGGATATGACCAACCTTGAATTCATATCCGAATTGCTCAATGACAAACGTTCCATCCATAAAACCTCAGAGAAATGAAACATAACCTATTGCGAAAAGAGGAAGACTCCGACCCGATCAGCGTAGTATCCAATCTGTTCGACATTGCGATGGTTTTTGCCGTTGCATTGATGGTAGCACTTGTCAGCCGGTATAACATGACAGAGGTTTTCTCGCAGGAAGACTATACGATGGTAAAGAATCCGGGTAAAGAGAATATGGAAATCATTACCAAGGAAGGCAATAAAATCAACCGGTATACCCCGTCCGAAGATCAGGACAAGAAAGAAGGTAAACGTGGGAAAAAGGTAGGCATTGCCTATGAACTGGATAACGGTGAAATCATTTATGTACCTGAATAACTAATTAAGGCATCTTTGTCGTCCGAACAATTAACATCGTGAAGAATCTCCTCTTTGTATGTACAGAAGAAGAGATTCTTCTTTAGCACAACACACATACAACTTTTATCATTGGTATGGCGTTGCACAACAGCGATAACCCCGATTGCATGTGCCTTGTCTGCCTGTATAATTGATCTACATCAAATCATTTGAAAAGAATATGCTTCTCATGCTCCATCGTTTACTTTTTTAGTTACCTTTGCGCCGATTTTAAGAATCCCTTTGAACTAAACCATAAGTACTGTGTTGAAACCATAACAGGAATTTACGTATAACTTAAAAGGGTAAGAAAGATGTCTACAGAAATATTAGTGGATACTGTAACCACAACTACAGATAGCTGCCAGATGGTAGCAACAGAAACAACACTGCAAGTAACAGCAGCCACCAAGTCTGACAATCAGACTACAGCCAACGAGGCTTATACCGCTGTACCTCCACGCCGCACTTTCAATGAACAGAAACCGTTTGTATTTTCAATCGTAGGCTTTGCCGTGGTGTACATTGCAGCGCTCGTTATCGGACGGATTATCAAAATGCGAATGCCACATCATTCTTAAAAGAAGCGCTTACGACCAACAAAAAAAACAAGTCACCAAAATGATCACTCATTCCGATGACTTATCCCCTTTAAACACCTTTAAACAAAATGGAAAATATGCCTCATTACTAACTAAACTAACTAACCCTTTGAGGCATATTTTGAAGAGGCTGACGCATCAGCCTCTTTTTTATTTATAGATAGCTTTCGCTCTCTAATCTTATTTTTTGCGAGCCTCGGCAATATAGCTAAGAGCTTCTTCGCATTTTGCAGTTACATAAGCCCAGTCTTCTGCTGCTACCTTGTCTTTCGGGAACAGTTTTGATCCCATACCGACACAGAATACACCTGCTTTAATCCATGCAGTCAGGTTTTCCTTGGAAGGCTCTACCCCACCAGTCACCATCAGCTTAGACCATGGCATCGGAGCCATCAAACCTTTCACAAAGTTAGTTCCATATACATCACCCGGAAACACTTTGCAAAGATCACAACCTACTTCCTGCGCAAAACCTACTTCAGATACAGAACCACAACCCGGAGTATAAGCTACCAGACGACGGTTACATATCTTAGCGATTTCCGGATTAAATAACGGACCTACCACAAAGTTAGCTCCTAACTGAAGATACATAGCAGCAGTAGCCGGATCAACGATTGAACCGATACCGATAGCCATTTCAGGACATTCTTTTGCTGCATATTTCACGATTTCAGCAAATACTTCCTGTGCAAAGTCACCACGGTTGGTGAATTCGAAAGCACGAACACCACCGTCATAACAAGCCTTTACTACTTTCTTTGCCACTTCCGCATCTTTGTGATAGAATACAGGAACCATACCTGTAGAGCCGATTTTATTCAATACGGCTATTTTATCGAATTTTGCCATTTTAATTTCTTATTTTAAATGAATTGATTTTTCAAACTCTCAACTCTCCATTCTCAACTCTCAACTATCGCTGTACGCGACCGCTTGCGTCACCACCAGCCAATGCTTCCACTTCTTCTACAGAAACAAGGTTAAAGTCACCATTGATTGTGTGTTTCAAAGCAGATGCAGCAACAGCGAATTCAAGAGCTGCACCCTGGTTAGGCTTAGTCATCAAACCGTGGATAATACCGCCGGAGAAAGAGTCACCACCACCTACACGGTCGATAATCGGATCGATATCATAACGTTTGGAAGTATAGAATTCTTCGCCATTGTATATCATAGCTTTCCAACCATTGTGAGTAGCAGAGAAAGATTCGCGCAATGTAGAAACCACATACTTGAATCCGAATTCTTTCATCATCTGCTGGAAGATACCTTTATAGCCTTCAGCATCTGTGTGGCCTGCTTCAACGTCAGCATCCGGTTTGAAGCCCAGACACAGTTCCGCATCCTCTTCGTTACCGATACATACATCCACATACTTCATCAACGGTTTCATGATAGACTGTGCTTTTTCCTTTGTCCACAGTTTCTTACGGAAATTCAAGTCAACCGATACAGTTACGCCATGACGCTTAGCTGCTTCGCAAGCCAGACGAGTCAGTTCGGCAGCTTTGTCAGAAATAGCCGGAGTGATACCGGACCAGTGGAACCAGTCAGCACCTTCCATAATAGCATCAAAATCGAAGTCGGCAGCATCAGCTTCAGCGATAGCAGAATGAGCACGGTCATAGATAACCTTGCTGGGACGCATAGAAGCGCCTGTTTCCAGATAGTAGATACCTACGCGGTCGCCACCACGAGCAATAAAGTCTGTCTTTACACCATATTTACGCAATGCGTTTACAGCAGACTGTCCGATTTCATGTTTCGGCAATTTGGTTACGAAATAGGCTTCATGTCCGTAGTTGGCACAGCTTACTGCAACGTTCGCTTCTCCACCACCATATACTACATCAAAAGAGTCAGACTGAACAAAGCGGGTATTACCTGGAGTTGACAATCTAAGCATGATTTCGCCTAATGTAACGACTTTCTTTCCCATAATCTTATGTTTTAAATTCTAAGTTATTAATATTATGAAGTTTCAATTTATCATTTTTACCCCATTTTATGAGTTAAACTACTGATTACATGACTATTAATACATAAACAGAGTTATACCACACACCTTTCGTGTGCGGGCACAAAGATACAACAATTTTCGTAATTACAAAAATTGTTATATATTTGTATCGAAAATATTAAGATTATTATTGTGTGCGAGCACATAAACCTATATAAATAAGGTGATCGTATGAATAAATTGCCCGAAAGAATCAGAATCAAAGACATCGCCCGTTTAGCAGACGTGTCTGTAGGAACAGTAGACCGCGTCATTCACGGACGCAGCGGAGTATCAGAAGCAAGCAAAAAACGGGTGGAAGAAATTCTGAAGCAGCTTGACTATCAACCTAACATGTATGCCAGTGCCCTGGCTTCCAACAAGAAGTACACATTCATCTGTCTTCTGCCTCAACATCTGGAAGGCGAATACTGGACAGCAGTAGAACTGGGTATCCACGAAGCTATCGCGACCTACTCGGACTTCAATACCTCGGTAAAGATCAACTATTACGATCCATACGACTATCATTCGTTTGTAGACGCCAGCGAAGCTATCCTGACTCAGCAACCGGACGGAGTGATGGTGGCCCCTACGGCTCCGCAATATACGAAAGGCTTTACTGATCAGTTGCAAACGTTGGATATACCTTATATATATATAGACTCAAATATCAAAGACGTACCTCCCCTCGCCTTCTTCGGTCAGAACTCACGCCAAAGCGGATACTTTGCCGCCCGTATGCTAATGCTGCTTGCCAGAGACGAAAAGGAAATCGTTATTTTCCGTAAGATACATGAAGGAATTGTCGGTTCTAACCAGCAAGAGAACAGGGAAATCGGATTCAGGCAGTACATGGAGGAACATCATCCGTCTTGTACTATACTGGAGCTTGACTTGCATGCCGAACGCAATGATGAAGATAACGAAATGCTGGATGAATTCTTCCGTTCTCACCCGAACGTAAAGAATGGAATCACTTTCAATTCAAAAGTCTACATTATCGGCGAATACCTGCAAAGTCGCGGAAAGAAAAATTTCAATCTGATAGGCTACGACCTTCTGGAACGGAATGTCACTTGCCTGAAAGAAGGAAGCGTTTCCTTCCTCATCGCCCAGCAACCGGAACTGCAAGGCCTCAACGGCATCAAGGCGCTCTGCGATCACCTCATTTTCAAGAAAGACGTGACTTGCATCAACTATATGCCGATTGACTTGTTGACTGTAGAAACAATAGACTATTACCATAGCAAATAACAACAAAATCCAACTAAACAAGTACATGGAAACAAAGTATTTAAGAATTAATCCTGCCGACAACGTTGCCGTTGCCATTGTTAACCTCCCGGCAGGAGAGCATCTATCCGTAGATGGAATAGAGATTACACTAAACGAAGACATTCCTGCTGGACATAAGTTTGCATTAAAAGATTTTGCAGAAGGCGAGAACGTAATCAAGTACGGCTACCCTATCGGTCATGCCCGTATGGCAAAAAAACAGGGAGACTGGATGAATGAAACGAATATCAAGACTAATCTCGCCGGACTGTTGGAGTATACCTACCATCCGACTCAGGTTACTCTGGATATCCCTCATAAAAACCTCACTTTTAAAGGCTACCGCCGTAAAAATGGTGATGTCGGCGTAAGAAATGAAATCTGGATTATCCCGACTGTAGGTTGCGTTAACGGTATCATCGGACAACTGGCCGAAGGCCTGCGCCGTGAAACGGAAGGAAAAGGGGTAGATGCCATCGTGGCTTTCCCGCACAACTACGGTTGCTCACAGCTTGGAGACGATCACGAAAACACGAAAAAGATTCTTCGCGATATGGTACTTCACCCGAATGCAGGCGCAGTACTGATAGTAGGCTTGGGCTGCGAAAACAACCAGCCGGACGTATTCCGTGAATTCTTAGGAGACTATGACCAGGACCGTGTGAAATTCATGGTAACCCAGAAAGTTGGTGACGAATACGAAGAAGGAATGGATATTCTGCGCGATTTATATGCCAAAGCATCCAAAGATGAACGTACGGAAGTACCTTTGTCAGAACTTCGTGTCGGACTGAAATGTGGTGGTTCCGACGGTTTCTCAGGTATCACTGCCAATCCGTTGCTGGGCATGTTCTCAGACTTCCTGATTGCACAAGGCGGTACAAGCGTGCTGACTGAAGTTCCGGAAATGTTTGGTGCGGAAACAATTCTGATGAACCGTTGCGAGAACAAAGACCTGTTCGAACAGACCGTACACTTGATCAATGACTTCAAAGAATATTTCCTGTCCCATGGCGAGCCTGTGGGTGAAAATCCATCTCCGGGAAATAAAGCCGGCGGCATCTCCACTCTGGAAGAAAAAGCACTGGGATGTACACAGAAATGTGGTAAAAGCTATGTATCCGGCGTGATGCCTTACGGAGAACGTCTGCAAAAGAAAGGACTGAACCTGCTTTCCGCCCCGGGCAATGACCTAGTAGCTGCTACTACCCTTGCCGCAAGCGGATGCCATATGGTACTCTTTACCACCGGACGTGGTACTCCTTTCGGCACTTTCGTTCCGACGATGAAGATTTCCACCAATTCTACTTTGGCTAAAAACAAACCGGGATGGATTGATTTCAATGCCGGAGTCATCGTTGAGAACGAACCGATGGAAAAGACTTGCGAACGCTTTATCGAGTATGTGATTAAAGTAGCAAGCGGTGAGTTCGTTAATAACGAGAAGAAAGGTTATCGTGAAATTGCCATCTTTAAAACAGGAGTTACATTATAAGCGTTTCACCATCAAAGGAAATATTACAGTTATGGGGAGGGTGAATTCTAAGTCCTCTCCAAACAATATCTATAAAATCTTACCCAAGTTTACGAACATTAACGTATCCTTGGGTAAGTTTGTATATAGACATACCTACTCTTCAGAAGTGTATAGCTACTTCCTAAACCTAAGATATTTTCGAAGTTAAGGACCTTTTTATTATACGGCTAATGTTACAAATGGAGTCTGCCTTCGTATCACAGCAAAAGACCTTGCTATGATTTTGGCTCTTACAGCATTGATTACAGATGCTTTATGTTTCCCCTCTGCTATTTTCCTTTTATAGTATGCTTTCATCTGCGGATCCCAAGAGATGGCAGTAATAGCTGCCCGGGTAAGGTATACTTTTACTTCTTTGTTAGCCAATGAAGAAGTCTGCGTTTTTCCCCGTATGGAAATACCTGAAGTATGTTCAAATGGGGCGACCCCACAATAGCAGGCAAATTTCCTCGGGTTGTCAAATCTTTGAAAATTGTCAGTAACACACAGTAATACAATGGCATTGATAATTCCTATTCCTTTTATACTTCTTAATAGCAAGTAGTTTGTGTAAAGCGATGTACTGGCGGCTATTAGTTGCTCCATATCCTCTTCCACCTCCAGGATTCTTTCTTTTATCGACTTGAGCTGCTCTTCCAAAAAAGAAATGGATTCTGTCACATCAGCCAACTTAGCCATCCAGGAGAATGTTTCCAATAACTTTATGCTTGATACTTTTTGCTTGACCAAATTGTCACGTATAATAATCCATCCCCGCAGTCTCACCAAGTCTTTGTCAGGCAATTTGTATAACTCCAGTTTTCGATAGTGTAATACCGCATAGTTCGCTATTCTTTTGGCGTCAATGCGGTCATTTTTGCCTCGTTGCAAGCCTATGGACTTCTTGATGGTCAACGGGCAAACCAAAGCCAGGGAAAATCCCATGGAGACACTGGAAACAGATAACTCTGTGACATAACTTCCCATGTTTTCAGCACAGAACAAGAGTTTGGATAAAGAGAGATGATAACCAGCTATCCAATCCAATAAAGATTGGATCCCAGTTGGAGTGTTATCAAAAGACTTGTGAGACAACTCTTTTTCGTCTGCGGACATTAATGATGCATCGAAAGTTTTTTTTCCTACATCAAGACCTACAAAATGAGAATAATTCATAACTTTGTATTTACAGTATTAAACATGAAGGAGAAACAGCTAATACATTTATTAGGTCGTGAGCCTACAATTCTAACTGGCTAGGTTCTCCTATTAAGAGAGTTGCAGTCTGATTCAGCCTATAGTCATTTAAGACTAGTGTCAAAGTTAGTTCACTGCAACTCTACTTTTCAAATATACACTTATATTTTGTTGTGATATTTAATACTGCAAATGTAAATGTGTCAAAAGTCAATAGTCACCCCATTTTAGTTACTATTGGCTTGACACACACTCTTTTAGTTTGTATTGGATATTATAAATGGATGAAACCAGCTAATATCCCGGATTCTGTTCCAGTTTTGTATTCATTACCCGTATCTTTTCCGGAATCGGGAATACGGTGGTATATCCATTATTCTCAGCAGGAAGTTGCGGACGACTGCTGTATGCTCTCGTGAACGCTCCGAAGCGAATCAGATCCTGCCGTCGCCAACCTTCCCAAGCCAGTTCGAGCTGTCGTTCGGCAAGGATATTTTCTAATGTAGCCGTTCGGGAGGAAGCGTTGACACGCCCGCGTACTTCGTTCAGTTCGGCATCTCCGTCTTCCCCATTACGAACCTTTGCTTCGCTCTTCATCAACAGGACATCTGCATAACGGAACAGTACAATGTCGTTCTCCATCAGTTTACCGTCCTTGGTAGCCGTTTCGTCTACTTCGTACTTTTTCATGCGTGCTCCTGCCGTCTGCTCATAGGGAGTATTCGAGATATCCAGTTCGACTTTCCACGGCAAATATTCGAGAACGGTTCCATCGTCCAGACGGACTATATTTCCTTTTAAATCATATACGACTCCGGCAAAATAGCAGATATCGAAACGCGGGTCCTGTTGCGCTGTTTCATAGCCGAAGGTTTCCAGAACTTCGATAGTAGCGCTCGGTCCGTTTTCACCGCTCAGTCCGTAGGCTTTGGCGTGATTGTAATGGCGGGAACGGAAAAGGTATTGCATCTGGTTGGTGTACAAGGTCTTGTTCATCGGGATGGTGAAGATATTCTCAACAGACGGTTCGTTGAATACGGCAAAGTTGTTTTTGTAATCCGGTTCCAGACGATAGCCCATTTCTTGCAGTTGGTCACAGTAAGCGATAACCGTCTGCCAGGCATTGAGGCGGTTGCCGTCTACTTCGAAAAAGAGATTCTTTCCGTCGGGACGCTGGCCGTCCGTCCAGTCGTTGTCGGCATAGACTTCGGCATTCAAGGCAAGCTTTGCCAAGAGGAAAACAACTACGGGACGGGTGATTCGTCCGTAATACGGACCGGACTGGTTGCTGTGGACTTCGGTCAGCAAAGGGGCGGATTCTTGCAGTTCTTTGAATACAAAGTCGAATATCGTTTTCCGTTCGCTCTGCACTACGTCTTTCATCGATGGGGATGAGGTAAGTATAAGCGGGACACGTCCGAACAGATCCATCAGATAATAGTAATACATCGCCCGCATGGCGCGTACTTCGGCACGATAGGCGGGAAGTTCGGCGTCTGCGTGGGTAGCACTGAATTTGTCTATTCGTTCGAGGGATTTGTTGGACAGCATCACCACTTTATAAAGATATTCCCAAGTGGCTTGGATGGCATCGTTTTCTATTCCCCATTGGTGCAGGAACAGACCTTGCCAAAAGCCGCCGTCGTACCAATCACCGCCACGGGTGGGGATAATGGCTTCGTCGGTGGTGAAGGTGTTCAGGTCATAGACTCCCCTACCCGTCCCCTGCAATCCCTGACTGTCGCTATAACCGCCGATGTAGGTGTAAAGTGAGGCTACGGCATTCAGATATACATCCGAGATATTGTTGTAGACTTCATCTTCCGGCAGTTTGTCTTTGGGACTCTCTTCCAGAAACTTGTCGCACGAGAAGAAGGTAATGCACACAATAAGAAAGACAACTGTTTTTTTCAGGTTCATCTTCCCCTCAAGCAGATTCCCCCCAAGCAGAGTTGCTTTTCCATCATATAGAGATTTACTCTCTAAATACCATCCTTGCTGCTGCAAATATCGCTTTATCTTTTTCATTATTGTTTTCCTCCTCCGTTAAAAGTTAATACTCAATCCCAACGTGTAAGTCCGCGCTAACGGATATCCGCGTTTATCGTCCAGCCCCAAAGTGGAGTTGACCGTCGAACTGTTGATCATGGGCGAAAGACCTGAATAGCCGGAAATCGTCGCAAGGTTGTTGACTGTAAATGCCAGTCGCAGGGAGCGAACATATTTCTTTAGTTTCTGCACCTTTTCTATCGGTACGTTCCAGCCGAGTGTCACGTAGTCGAAATTGACATACGCTCCGTTTTCCAGCCAGTAGTCGGTGGCGGTCTGGTCTTTGATATTGCGTGCGGGAGCTTCCTGCATCACATTGTAGTCGGGGAATATATTCATGTTCATATAGGTCAGGGAGGTTCCGTTGTATATTTTGTGTCCGAAGGCGCCGTTGATCTGTACTGAAATATCGAAACGCTTGTAGCGGAAACTGAGGTTCGATCCGAGAATCGTTTTTGGTACGGCTTGCCCGGCTACATAGCGGTCTTCGCCATCTTCGAGGCTGACGCCGCCGCCATTGAGGTCGGCTATGTCATAGGTGTAGCCGCCGTTTCCGTCGGAAACGAGTCCGTTGGCACGTGGCAGGTAGAAGACACCCAGCGGCTGGCCTACTACTTGATAAACGATGTGGTTATAACCTCCGTGAAAGCCGGCTCCGTCGAGGCTGGCGAGACTCTTGTATTCGGGGGCGGAAATCAGTTCGCCATTGTACATACCGCTCAGAGAAAGCAACTTGTTCTGCTGGAAGGTGATGTTGGCGTTGATGTTCAGTTCCATGTCCTGAGTCTTCAACGGGGTGATGCCGATGGCTATCTCCAGACCGCTGTTGCGCATGGAGCCGATATTCGCCAACAGGGTGTTGTAGGTAAAGGGCGGTACGCTTACGTTGTAGAGGTAGAGCATATCCGTCGTTTTGGAGTTGTAATAATTGGCGGAGAGCAGCAGGCGGTTGCCGAACATGGCAAGGTCAATACCTGTATTGAAGGTATGTTTCACTTCCCATTTCAAGTCGGGATTCGTGTTTCGCAAGTCTCCCAATGACACGGCTGCCGAGTTTCCTACGGGAATCACTCCGTTCGGTTTGACAAGGCTCAGCGTGGTGTAGGAGTCGATACCGCTCTGATTGCCAGCCAAACCGTAACCTATACGGAACTTCAGATTATCAATCACGGGGAGGCGTTTCATGAACTTTTCCTCACTGATCACCCATGCAGCGGAGACGGAGGGAAAGAATCCCCATTTGTGATTGGCTCCGAATTTGGAGGAGGCATCGGTACGGGCGGTCATTGTCAGACTGTAGCGGTCGGCATAGGTGTAGTTGAAGCGTCCCATGAAGGAGGCCAGATGCGGTTGCTCGTAGTACGAGTTGGTTCCCTCCCACGGACGGAGAGCGCCGGCTTGCAGATTGTGGTAGCCGAATTTATCTGTATTGAAGTTGGTGACTGTGGTATAGAATCCGGTGTATGTCTCCTTCTGGAGTTCCGCCAGTGCCAGCGCGTCGAAGTAATGCTTCTTCCAGCCTTTCTTGTAGGTCAGCATCATGTTACCCAGGAGGGATTCCATCTTTTTCGTGCCTTTGTATGCCTGTCCGTGCGCCCAGACGGAGGTGGGCAGGTATTGGGAATTTTCGATTATGTTATAGGTATAAGCACCGAAGAGAACCAGTTTCAGTTCGTCCATCAGATTGAAAGTCAGACGAGCGTGAGTACTGATATGCGAGGTGGCGTCATGATCCTGTACTTCCATCCATGCCAACGGATTCGTGATCTGACTGGCGGTAGTGATTCCGTCCCATGAACCGGAATCGGGGTCTTTGTGATTGGGGTATGTGGGATTGAAAGTGGCGGCAGAATAGAAGGTTTTCTGAAGGTCTACCAGATTGTGATTCTTCTGGATAGAACCGAACATGCCCAGTTCGCAGTTCAGAAAACCGTCGAACATCCTTTGGGTCATGTTCATATTAGAGGTGAAGTTCTTCATGTCCTCGTTCAGTATGACTCCCTGACGGTCCATGAAACCGAGAGATACACGGTAGCTGGATTCATTCGAGCCTCCATAAAAGGCGATGTGGTGGTTCTGTTGCAATCCTGTCTGTTCTATTTCTTTCTGGAAGTCGGTGTTGTTTCCTTTGTCCAGTATGGAGATGCCACGTTCAGATGCGACCCGGCGGAAGTCATCTGCTGACAGCATTTTCAGATTCTTATAGACGGTGGATATACCGAAAATACCGTTATAACTCACTTGCGTTTTACCGCTCATCCCCTTCTTGGTGGTGATTTCGATGACACCGGAGGCGCCTCGTGATCCGTACTGTGCCGTTTCGGAAGCGTCTTTCAGGATGGTGAAGCTCTCTATGTCTGTAGGATAAATGGAGGTAAGCATACTCAAATCGCCGAAGACTCCATCGACGATAATCAGCGGGTCGTTTCCGCTGGTCAATGAGGTGGTTCCTCGCAGGCGGACTGCATCTAAGGCGGCGGGACCGTTTGTCCCACGCTGGATGGTCAGACCCGGTACTCGTCCGCGTATGGCTTCCAGCGGATTCGTGATCTGGTCTTTATTCATCTGTGTCTCCGTGATTTTCTCCACTGATCCGGATATGGTTTTTAAACTTCCGGTGGCGTATCCTACCGTTATCAGAGAGTCTATCGGAGTGATCGTTTTTCTCTGGGCAAAGGCACTTCCACTGGAAGTGATCAGAAAGAAAAGGCTCCAAATAGTAAGTCTGTAGTGTTGTTTCATAATTATCATTTTTTAAGGGATAATACAAATATAACAAAAAAAACGGGCATCTGGTTGTCCGGATACCCGCTTTTCTTTGATATGGGATATAAAAATTATATTGTCAACGTAGATGAATACAACAAACCGCTTGATTGGGGAAAATCAAGCGGTCGGCTATATCTGACTGACTATATCTTGGGGGATATACTGTGGTCAATCAGATTGAAACGGGCTATCGTTTATTCTCAGGTTTATTCTTAGAACCGGATTACGATTTAGCACCTTTTTCCTGTCCGTAACCGTATCCGTAGCCATAGCGTTTGCCATATCCATAGTACTTGCCATACTTACCGTAGCCGTAGTAGTAGCCATACTTCCTGCGTTTCAGGTCTACGCCATTGATTACAGTACAAAGGTTAGGCAGTTTCTTTTCTTCGGCAAGTTCGTTGATCAGTGTGTACTCTACTTTATGGGTATAGTCGGCACGGCATACGTAGACGGACAAGTCCGCTACACGACCGATCAATAAGGTATCGGTAACCATACCTACCGGTGCGGTATCCAGAATCACATAGTCAAAGTTCTTCTTCAATATCTCTATTGCCTTGTCCAGACCATCACGCGCTAACAGCTCGGTCGGATTAGGAGGAACCGTTCCACCGGGAAGGATATACAGATTCTGATTAATATCCGAAGGTTGTACCAGACTCATCAAATCTGTTTCCGGGTTTGCAAGGTATAAGGTAATCCCCTTCTCTTTCGTCGAAAGACGGAAGACTTTATTCAATCCCGGTTTGCGGATATCAAGCCCTACGATTACTACTTTCTTTCCTAATAAAGAGAGACTGATGGCTAAATTGGCGGAGATAAATGATTTTCCTTCTCCACTGACGGTAGAAGTCACAAGAATCACTTTCTTGTCATTCTGAAGCATGAACTGAAGGTTGGTACGGATGTTTCGGAAGGTCTCGCTCATCAGGTTGTTCTGATTCTCAAAGACGGCAATAGAACCGTCTTTTTCGTTCTTCTCGTCGGTTAATGGGATATCACCGACGATAGGAATAGTTGTCAGTTTCTCGACATCTGCACGACCTTCGAGTTTAAACTTGGTCAGGCCGATCAGGTAGATGATGCCTACGGGGATGCCAATGCCTAATACTAAAGCGATCAGATAAATCATTCTACGCTTAGGAGAAACAGGGATATCATCAGCGATAGCTTCATCAATGATCTTTGCATTGTTTGCAGTAGCTGCCAATGCTATGGCGTTCTCCTCACGCTTTTGTAAAAGCATCAAATACAGTCCGGCTTTGATTTCCTGTTGACGGGCAATACTTACAAACTGACGTTCTTGTCCGGGAGCATCACTAATACGACGAGAAAAACGGCTTGCTTCACGTTCAAGATCAGCTTTTGTAATTAATAAACCTTTCAATGATCCGTCAAGGGTCGCCTGCACATTCGACTTCATGGCACGGATGCTTGTATCCAGATTGATAATCGTAGGATTATTTTCTGTAGAAGTACGTAATAAGCGCTTCCGTTCAACTAACATTTCATTATATCGTTCAATCGTTGCAACCAATCCTGGATCTTGCAAGCCTATATTACCCGGAAGAACTTCGTATTCATTTCCTCTTATATATTTCCGCAAATCTTCAATAAGGCTGATTTGTGTCCGGTTCTCTACTCTCTTCTTTTCATATTCGGCGTTACCGGTCAAGGCAATTTGCGCTTCACTAGTCAAGTCGGTAATACCGGCATTACGTTTAAAATTCTCAAGATTTGCCTCTGTACTCCCAAGCTCCTTGGAAATAATATTGATACGTTCATCTATAAATTCAGCAGTCTTTTGAGCAATCTCATTTTTATCATTATTCGTATTACGGTTATACATTTCTAATAATTGATTGATAAAATCTTGCCCACGTTGCAAACTAGAGTTCTTCAATGAAATCACAGCTACCGAAGTCGTTTTAGAAGTAGGCTCAATTTTTAAATTTTCACAATACGCCCGTGCTACTTTCATAGGTGATTTAATCTTAGCCGTAATATGCCGTATATTTGAAGACGCTTCCATTGTATCTTTCTTCAATGATAAGGAATCTGGCGATTGAAAAAAAGCTAAAGTTCCCTCATCCATCGGGAATACAGCTGGCAATTTCTCAAAATGCTTTTGGTATTCTTTATCACCAACTGTAACATTTACCTCCAAACCACCTTCTCCATACAATGCCATCTCAACAACCATAGGATCAGTTAGTTTCTCAGCTTCTTGCGGAGTCAAACTAACTAAAACAGGAGAAGTTTTATACATATTCTTTGAAGGAAATCCATCTTCATCTGTATATGATACATATAAGTTTAACAGATTGATTACTTCTTTCACTAAAGTCTTTGAACGTAAAACTTCAAGTTCATTATCTATATTCTGAGAAGAACTAATCAAGCCACTTAACCCTAATTCTTCCAGTCCTACCATACTTCCTGTATTGCCACCTTTTTTGTCATCCTTTATCAAAACTGTTGCCGATATATTATAAACAGGAGTGGCCATACGCAAATATATCCAAGCTCCAATAAGACAAACTAAAACGGCACCGACAAACCACGGCCAATGAATAATATATTTAAAAAGTAATTGTTGAATATCTATTTTCTCGTCCTCAGTTTCACACTGTCTTTCGTTTACTATTTCTTCTTTCATTTTTTCAAAACGTTATTTTAAGATATTAAATAATAAGCTGGCAAGAGAAACTAGGATAGATGTAGCAGAGAACCATAGACTCGTACTATTCCCAATATCCGAGTTACGAGCTTTTGCCTTATTAGGTGTTACATAAACGACATCATTTTGCTGTAGCCAATAATATGGAGAAAGAATTGTTTCTGATTTATTCAAATCAAGAGTTATAATTTCTTGCTTACCTGTGGCATCTTCACGAATCAGTTTTACATTATCCCGCAAGCCATACACCGTCATATCCCCTGCCATAGCAAGCGCCTCCAATAAATTGACTTTTTCATTAGAAATAGTAAAAGTACCCGGACGAGTGACTTCACCTATCACTGAGATTTTATAATTTACCATACGCACTGTAACGATAGGCGTTTCTTTCATATAGGGTTTCAACTTTTCTACAACCATTTGTTCTGCCTGTTTCTTTGTCAAACCACCTAGTTTTAACTCTCCCAATACAGGAAAAAAAATCTTTCCTTCATTATCTACCAAGTAAGTTTGTAACACAGGTTGTGTAGTAGCTAAAATATTAGTAACAGACAAATTTGTTGGACTGGCAACTGTCAAATTAAATGGTGCAGCCAACTCCGGACTAGTACAGGAAACTACGATAGTCAACAAATCTTTAGGCATGATCTTTGCATCATACAAATTCTCTTTCTGTTCTATTTGATTTACTACTTCTGTATCCTGCAAATAAGGTACTTTCTTGTAGGACTGGCAGGCCGTAAACAGAAAAGGCAGTAACACTACAAAAATCAATTTATTCAATATTCTCATAACTGTGATGAATTAGATATCTATTCTTTTATACTTTGTTGTTTTATTACTAATTAATACGCTTCTTTTTCTCCATGAATAGCATTATATACTGTTTTATAAATAATATACAAATCAAGCATAAACGTCCAATGCTCAATATACCAAATATCACGACTAACCCGTCCTTCCATTTGCCAAAGTTCTTTAGTCTCTCCACGATAGCCTGTTACTTGCGCCCAACCAGTTATACCAGGCTTCACAAAATGACGAACCATAAATTTATTAATCACTTGGGCATATTCCTCTGTATGTTTCAGCATATGGGGGCGAGGACCAACAACAGACATATCACCCATCAATACATTAATAAACTGAGGCAATTCATCAATACTCGTTTTACGAATAAACTCACCTATACGTGTTTTACGAGGATCATTTGCTGTAGCTTGAAGAACATCACATTGTGCATTTACTCGCATAGAACGAAATTTGTAACACCAAAATTCACGACCGTCTTCACCACTACGTTTCTGTTTAAAAAAAATGGGCCCCGGCGAGCTGATTTTAATAGCAATCCCTATTATTATATAAACAAAAGGGAAAATAGTACACAAGAATATCAATGAAAATATTATATCAAAAAATCGTTTTAAAACACGATTCTCACGAAGTTCCAATGGTTCACGACGAATAGATAATACTGGTACATTACCTAATAAATCAAAATACATCCTGCGCTTTAAATAGTTACGGACATTGGGAACACTAAAAAAACGCACCAAGTGGTTCTCGCAATAATTAATGATCGGAACAATCTCCGCACTCCGTACAGAAGGAAGACTACAGTAGAGTTGTGCAATTTTACCTGAATTTCTTTCTAAATACTCAATCGCCTCTTTCGGCTGTCCCAAATATGCAACTTCTTCCGGATAATAATCGGATGGGGAATCTTCAAAATATCCCATTACACGGTAGCCTGAAGTTGGATCATCTGTCATTGAATGGTAAAGTTCCTGCATATTCTCGTGACTGCCCACCAATACAACCATGCGAACATTTCCTCCTTTTTCACGATAAAGCTCCAAAAAATAACGAAAAGCAAGACGATAACAAATCAAGATGATCAGTAAAGCAACATAAAACAATCCGAACAACCGAGAGCGGAAAAATTCAAAATGGAAAAGAGACAAAAAGCAAATGGAAAATAAAATAAAAGGAACCATATTACGAAGTACACGAATCATAATCTGTTCCGGACGAACAACTGGATGATGCAAAATAACCCCTGATTGAATATTGCAAACCAGATAGCATAGACTAAGCAGAACCATCCCTTGATAAAGAGAAGTTAAATTACCAGAATAAAAGCGACTGCCCAAAACCAGTTCAAATCCCCATAGCAATGAATTCAACAAAATTATATCCCCAAAAAGGACACAAGATTTTAAAACTTTATTAAAACGTTGGATCTCCTGCATAGAACGATGTTATATAATAGATTTTAATATTATTTCTATAAAACCACATTTATTCTTCTAATAATATTCTAGTTTTGAGCAAGCTTGCATTTTAGAACAAAAGCTTCCAATCGAACATCCATGTTTCTTAAAGAAAACAAACATACTCTGTAAATGAAGAAGCGCCTTTCGACCGATTTTAGAACTTCCACGAAGATGGTTATGAGTCATTATAGATTCAGGAAAATAAATGACAGGACGATTACATTTCCAAGATCGAAGACAAATATCTTCATCTTCCATATATAAAAAATAATTCTGATCAAACCCGCCTAAAAAAGCATAAAAATCTCTCCGCATAAATAATGCTGCGCCAATAGCCCAATCTACAGGTTGTATCTTTGTTGTATCCATGTTTTTACAAAGATACTTATTCACTATCTTACTGGTTGTTTGATCATTACCTTTAGATAAAAATCGAGAGAACAGAACTTTTAATGTAATAAAACTTCTCACAGAATATTGAACTGTCCCATCTGGATTCAATAGTTTTGGTACAGTAATGCCTATAATAGGATGCTTTTCAACATATTCATATAGAAAATCTAAACTCCCTTTATGCAAAACAATATCCGGATTAATAATAGCAATATATTTCCCTATTGAGGCTAATACTCCTTTATTATTATTTTCTCCAAATCCTAAAGGTTTTTGATTCTCAACGATCCTTACTTGAGGATAATTTTGTCGGATATATTCAACAGTACCATCTGATGAACAATTATCCACATAAATCATTTCAATACTTGCTTGAGGAATATTCTCTTTATATAAAGAACGTAATAATACTTTAAGGTATAAAAGATGGTTCATACCGACCGTAATAATAGAAATATCAATCATATTTATCGAGGATTAACAAAGGAAAATTGAATAAATTAATTCCAAATAATATATCTATTAAACTAAATATATAGACTTTCACTATATGATTGTAGTTATATTAAATCTGGCAGTAAAGACTAAACAATAAACTCACACATATCAACAATAAATCACTCAAATCCTTTTAATATAGTTTGTTATGGAATCCGATTGATATGTCTTAATAAACATTTCTTTCGTTTTTATTCTTTCATCTATATTCAAATTGAGACATTCCATACATCTAATATAATCCTTTGGCGTCTCAGCAATGAGCATAAAGGAATTAAATAAAGGAGGAAGACCTTCAAAAGCAATATCAGTTCCAATAACAGGAATGCCACATGCCAAAGCTTCTATAACCTTGACTTTAATACCTGCCCCTGTAAACAATGGGGATATCAAAGCTTTACTCTGAGATAAAATCTTATATGGATCATCTACAAAGCCAAGAATATCTAAATTCAAATTCGGAACTATATTTTTCACATCTTTATTAGGAAATCCACGTCCTATGATTTTAATATGTACTTTTTTTCTCAATAATGGACCTACAGTATTAATAAACCACAAAGCCCCTTCCGCATTTTCTTTACGCCGCCAATCGCCAAACATTGTGAAATAATCCTCAACTTTATCGGGACTTTTATTAATAATTTGTTCATCAATATAGTCTAAACAAAGATTAGTTTCCTTATGATAAATCTGTTTTATTAGGTCACAATCTTTTTGTGAAAAAGAAAAAATATGAGCATTAGGCAGATTCAAGGACATCCGTTCCGAGAAAATACATATCTTCTGCATTAAATATGAAGAAGAACGAAGCACACGTTGTGCAATTACATCATGGCAAAGTAATATTTTAGGAATACGTTTATCAATATATCGTCCATACAAGAACATATTACTATGATTAAAAATCACAACTTTATAATGATTCATTTTAAGCAAATCCCTAACTCTTCGAAGTATCAGCCAATTAAAACGTATAGAAAAAGTAGGATGAACAAAAGGAAAGTTGCAAATATTTTTTAATTTAGTCATTATCGAGTTACGAATTGTTAGTTTCGTATTTACATTTCCTCTTTCGGGCACATAATCATTTTCCCAATCATATTTAAAATAAATCAAATCAACATCATAACATGAAGCTAAATCATTCAGCATTATCATAGTGTTTTTTTCACCTGCTGCTGCCTTATTGGGAACATATGCTGTCAAAAACAAAATTTTCTCTTTCATATAACTTTAATTCCTACAATACCACAATTCTTAGCAAATTTTATATCACTATCACTATCACCTATCATAAGGCACTTAGCTTTATCAATATCTGGATAATCTCTCAATATTTGAAGAAACATACCTATTCCCGGTTTACGGTTAATATCAGAATCCGTCAAAGCGGTACAATAATAAATTCTATCTATTCTCCCTCCATAGTTCTTAACTTCAGAAATCATTCGCTCATGTATATGTTTTAAATCCTCTTCACTCATAATTTCCTTCCCTACTCCACGCTGATTAGTCACTATAAATATATATTTAAAATGGGTATTCCAAGCTTTCAAAATTTCAAGTACTCCAGGAAGAAATTCAAACTCTTCCCATTTTTTCACATAGTCATCTGGACGAAGTCTGTTAACCACTCCATCACGATCTAGCAACAATGTTTCAAAACCAGTTACATCAATATCTTGTAGTCTCATTATAGAAAGAATTATTTAGAAAAGGAGATCTGAAAATTCCGCATTGGCCTTGTCGTAATCTTCGGGAATACCAATATCAATAAAATATCCATTTTGCACCACACCATAAAGTTTTCCTAATAAACATTGGGGTTGAAGAACTCCTGTCTCAAAAGAAAATCTCTGCGGTAGTCTGTCGAATATCGGTTCTAATGTATTGATAATATATATACCACCATTAATCAAGCCTTTCTCGCAATATTTTTTCTCATCAAATCTCCTAATCTGATTAGTATCTTCACATATCTGTACATTTCCGTAACGGTCAAAGTTTTCCATTGGCTTTAATGCCAGTGTGATTGATGAAGGATATAAACAATGCCATTCATATAATTCATTCAAATTTACATCAAAGAATGTATCGCCATTCAAAACAATAATATTAGGTTTACTAGTTCTCTTTAAGGCTAGTTTTATTCCTCCACCTGTCCCTAATGGTTCGTCCTCCACGGCATATTCGAAAGCAAAAGGAAACTCATCTTTACACTCATCAATCCAATCAATAATAACACCGCGTAAATAACCCAAAGATAGAATTACTTTTGATACATCAAATTTTGTAAGATATTTCAGTAAATACCACAAAAAAGGTTTGTTTGCTATTGGCGCCATACACTTGGGTACTTCATTTACTACACTACGCAAACGAGTCCCAAATCCACCAGCTAATATGATAACTTCCATAAAATTATTTATTATATTCTTCCCCGAAAATATTCTCTTCCACAATACAGCAAATAATATGTCCTATCAATGTTTGACATTCCTGTATACGAGGGGTTTCAGCACTAGGAACTTTAATGACAATATCAAAATCATCCATTTTACAAGACTTCATACCTGTAAGAGCAATCGTCGTAATCCCCTTTTCTTTACATATAGGCAAGGCATCTACAATATTTTTCGAATTACCTGAAGTAGAAATACCAATAAAAACATCTCCTGCCACACCTTGTGCCTGGAGTTGGCGTGTAAATATTTTATCATATCCATAATCATTACCAATAGCTGTAATAACACTGGTATCCGTAGTTAAAGCTATTGAAGGAATTCCCGGACGATCAAAATAAAACTTACTCACAAATTCGCCGACTAAATGCTGAGCATCAGCTGCACTCCCCCCATTACCCGCAAACATCGTTTTATTTCCTCGACGATAGGCCTCAGTACATACGTCAGCCGCTTTAGCAATAGCCGCTATCACTTCTTCATTTTTAGAAAGTTCCGCTTTCACTCGCTCACTCTCCGCTACTTGTTTTCTTACAATATCAATACTTTCCATACTTATGCTATATCTATTTCTGAACTTTATCTGTTGAATAAATCTTCCATCCGTGTGCACCGTCATCAATAAACTGAAATGGCATAACAAAACCATTCAAATTATTTAAAGCCCGTACCACTTCTTCTTTACGTGTCGGCTCAACCACAAACATGATAAATCCTCCCCCACCTGCTCCACTAACCTTACCGGCCATAGCACCGGCACCAGTGGCTACATCAAAAGCTTCTTGAATCATCGGATTAGTAATGGCGCCAGCCATCTTCTTCTTATTTTCCCATCCTTCACCCAAAATACGAGCAAACTCCCCAACATCCCCCTTCAACAAGGCTAATTTAGTATCAATAGCACTCTGTTTAATCTTATGCATCGCCTCTATAGCGGTTTGATTACCTTCGCTCGTATTTTTCTTCTGCTCATTAATAATAGCAGCAGAAGAACGAGAACGACCTGTAAAATATAGAACCATACTTGACTCTAATTCATCCACAATCCAACGTTTCATTTTTAGCGGATTAACAATCACCAAATCATTTTGCAAGAATTCCATATAATTGAATCCCCCAAAAGCTGCTGCATATTGATCTTGCTTACCACCACTCAATCCCAAATCCTTACGTTCAATTTCATAAGCTAGACGCGACGTCTCGTAATCTCCTAAAGGAAGTGACAACCACTCAATAAAAGCCTTTAATATACAAACAACCATAGTAGAGGATGTTCCTAATCCTGATCCAGCAGGCGCATCATTATAAGTTGTTATTTTGAATGACTTAGGCTCAAGCCTATAATCACGAATAATACGGTTATACACACCTTTTATGAGACTTGCTTCTCCATCAATCTCTAATTGAGACATAGAAAGGTAACTTTTGCAACATTGTGCATCATAAGCATTAATCTCAATCCTACCGCTGTTGGTCTCTTCAATAGTACAATAAGCATATAAATTAATTGTTGCATTGAGAATCAACCCTCCATAAATATCACTATAAGGTGATACATCACTTCCACCACCAGCCAATCCCAGACGTAATGGCGCTTTACTTCTTACAATCATTTTATTGAAATATATAAATTATTCATATAGTCAAAAATATAGAACATCCTTTACTCTTTTAGCTAGCTGAATGAAACGATATGTCCAATTAATGATAAATGCATCATTGAAGGAAATAATATTTTTTCCAACCGCCTTATCTAATAAGAGGCGTATTTGAGATTTTGAGATTGCTTGAGAATAATGTACCACTAAACGAAAAAAAGCATACTTTGTAAATCGGTAGACAGATGATTTATGAAAGAACTCATTTATCCAATGAGTAAACTCAATATCAGCAGTAAGCTTCCGGAGCACCATTTTATTATCCATATTAGGTGTTATATTTTTTTTGCTCTTACGCCAATATACATAATCTCCAGAAATAGTTTTAATACCTTTATCAGCTCCTATTTTCACCCATGTAGCTATATCACTTCCCCATGCTAAATCAAAGTGCTGAAAACCACCTGTACAATTATAAATATCCCTTAGAAAAATATACTCTACTACAAAACTATCTAACCGAGCCGACGCTTTCCGACGATAAAAAGTCTCACTATCTATCACCGATGGATAAACAGTTGGAATTCTCACTATCTGATTTTCGCAATCAACAATCTTTACATCAAAATGATAAATGTCAAAAGCTCCATTATCTATTGCTATTGTATTAAAAAAATATTCTACACAACGAGGCCCCATAATATCATCATCAGAAAACAGCCACAGCCAAGGCTCATTCTGTGTCAGTTGTATACAACGGTTCCATTGTGCAACGAGATCATGCCCACCAAAATTCACTTCAAATCTTCTATAAACAATATCCAATTGCTTCGAATATTGTTCTATAAGACTCTTAAAATCATCTCTACTACAATCCTCACCAATATAAACAGTGAAATCTTTACATGTCTGTTGCGCTAAAGAGAATAATACAGTCTCAAAGAAGTCTACCTTATAGGCAGGTATTACAATTGCTAATTTTTTCATTAATCAACTTTATAGAAAATGAAGATATGTCCCTCCCAAAGTATACCGCAAATCAATAGAACGTTGCGCCAAAACTTTTGCTGGTATTCCTCCACATATAGTAAAAGGCGGAATATCCTTAGTAACTACGGCACCAGCTGCTATCACTGCTCCCTCCCCAATAGTAACACTATGCAAAATTGTTACATTAGGGCCAATCCATACACGGTTCTTTATATAAATAGGACCACGATTCGTTTTCATAGATCGAAAGTATGGATCATTATAATCATGACCACCTGTCCAAAGAGAAACATTAGAAGCAATATTAACGTTTTCACCGATATAGATTCCTCCACGCCTCGCATCCAGAATACTATTATCTCCAACGACAGAACCTTTTCCTATCATCAACATCCATGGTGCACGAATTTCACTTCCATAATATAATACTGAATTCTTTTCCATTTTTACCAAGAAAATATACTTGTAAAAGAAATCACGTATATGATGTGAAGGAATATCCGAAATTATTTTGATCATCCAACGAAAATAACCATCCACAATATTGATCAATCCTCTTTTATCTATTCGTTTGAACAATTTTTTAGAACAAGAAGAAGAAGTAATGCCAGAATCCCTAATTTCACTCACCTCACCTTCAGGATTAGCCATGTTTTTGCGACGATGCAGCCAACAATAAGCCATTAGTAAAGGAGAAGTAAATAGCAGTAACCAATACTTAATAAATACAACTATTAGTATAAACAGAACAACCGATAAATTCATAATCTCATTATCGTTTCAACATTTCATTATAAATATTCAGGCGCCGCTGTACAGAAGCTTCCGGTGAATACATCTCCATTAGTTTCTCATGAGCAGCTTTTGTCAGATTATGTTGTAAAACCTTATCTGTTGCTATTTTTAAAACACCAGTAGCAAAAGCTTGAGGCTCATCAGCTATGATACACTCTTTTCCATTTATAAAATCAAGTCCTTCTACACCTACTGTGGTAGTAACGAAAGGCGAATAGAAATTGACCGATTCTAATATTTTCATACGAATACCGCTACCTATTAAAATAGGTATTACCATAATACATTCAGATATAACCATAGCCAAGTTATCTACAAAGCCACAAAAAAACAAATTTCTATACTTCTTCTGATATTCTGTTTTAATTTTCTCATCCCATTTTCCTATAATTTTAAAAGTAAAATTGGGATTTTCTTTGAGTATCAAAGACCAAACATTATCTAAGAACCAAGTAACTCCATTCAAGTTTGGATTATGACCAGAACCACCAATAAAACAGATACTACTCCGTTCACATTCCTTATATGCTATATTATCAGGTAAAGGAATAAAGGAAGGAGAAGCTGAAATAGGTGCTCTTACCCCATCACACATCAGGATATTCTTATCAATATCAGTCATTGTTATTACTTGGTCGTATTCATTTAACGCATTAATTTCCTGTATCCGTTGCATCGTGGCTAAATAGCGTACGCTAGAAGGATATTCACGCTGCTGAATCAGACGTTCCTTAGCAATGTATTGAATTTCATGTTGAATGAACACCTTCTTTACAGTATTAGGAATAGCATAAACCATATATAGCTGTTCAAAATATTCATTTTGAACAATATCAATCCGCTCTTTTTTTATAATTTCATTTACAAAATCAATATAAGCATCTTTATATATAGGTGTAGCCAAATATGGCTGTTTCAAAAATTTCCGGGTTATAATACGGTGCAGACGAAATAATGAGTATTGCGACTTGATGCCATCTTTATTTTTATAATATTCAAAAGGGTAAACTTTAACCTTTGGTAATTGTTTTTCCAACAAATATTGACAGGCCATTTGTTTCTTAAAGAATACAGGATAGATCAAAGTTATATCTATCATATTCTGCAACTCCATTAACATATTAAACGACCCCTGCTTTCCTCCGTCTGTAGCAGGATAAGGCATCCATGGCAATGTAATAAGATATTTCATAAAACATTATTTAGACTTAAAAACTTCCAAAATAGAACTCATCATTTGCTCATAGTTATTATAATAATTCAAAGCTGTTTTTTGACATGCTATTACATCAAAATGTAATATTCGATTAATCACAATATCAACAGGTGGACATTTCCAAAAGCGAGAATACGCATTGATACGATTATCAAGTAAAGAAAAACGTGACATAATATCATAAATTTTACTCGATTCTTCGACACATACACAACGTGCATATTTAAGTACACCATAGGTATCAAAACAAAAACATGGTACTGCATTATGTAGAGCCACAACAATAGGATGCATATTTTCCCCAATATATCCTTTAGCATATTTTATCAAGGCATACCAATCTAATGGAGGTAGCGGAGTAGTAATAGAAAAATCAAAATTATGCTTAAACTCAATACCAGTCGGCATAGGAAGAGCAACACATTCTAAATATAGCTTTTTCATTTCTGATTTTAATTTATCCATCCATAGCATATTATCAAGCATTCTACATTTCATGCTTACAAGAACATAATTTTCAGGCAAATGATATTTTAAAAGAATATCTTCTTTTGAAGGAATGAATTTAGCACAATTATAATTAAAGGCAAATACTGGATCGGGAGTTATATTTGGTATTATTGCCCCTTTTGTTATATAAGTAATCATATCACGAGTCCATATATCTCGAACCGAAATATATTCGAAGTGAGACAAATTATTACTCATTTTATGCTTTACCGAACGCGCTATCAATCTATATTTCGCATTCTGTGATGATGCAGACATAATCACCATTGGAATTTTAGACCCAAGTTTATCATAAAATGTACCCCAAAAAGCATTAGGATACTCACGTTCAGATGTAGTTTTATTAACACGTACAACTGTTTTGGTTGGAAAATCCAATCTACCCCAAAAAGACGAACACTGAAGAACTGCATCACTGCCAATAATTATACCTTCTATTTTTTCATCCTTTATCACTTGACAAATATCATCATCATTACGACATATTTTGGTCTGCGGAAGATATTTCTCTACAAAATGAAAATGCTCTTGTGGTTGCTTCTGAGTTTTAATACTTGTGAAACGAGCTTCAAAATCTTCTGGCTCCCACTTAATCAAAATAGGATTATATCCGTGATTCTGTAGATAGCTTATCGTAGATAGTGCTTGTAAATTAGCCCCAAAATTAGGGACATTAGCAAATGTTAGAATTCCGATCTTCATTATTTATTAATATATTTTCTTGTCCGATACTTACTAAATAAAAAGCAGAAAAAAAGAGTAAACAAAATTTCAAGATTCCCCCAATCCCCTTGAAGAACAAAGAAAAAAACACCATTGATCAGTGTGTAGGCTAACATTCCCAAAGCTATGAACTTAGGCAGTGTCAGTACATTGTAAGGTCGCATTTTCTTTACCATAAAAAACGATAAAAGCAAACCAATAACAATAGTGCCAACAAAACCAAACTCAATATTCAGACCGCCTACAAATGTATAGAATACATGGGTGTCAACACCTGTAATATTATCAAGCCACTCCCATTTTTCACGTGTTGTTTTAAAATTTGAGGAAATTCCCATAAGCTTACGAAAAAAAACAAAATATGCCTCTCCCCATGTATTACCTTTTAACTCATAGAAAAAATGTGTATTATAATTATTAAAAGACTCTCCTAAATACCGATAAAACATATAAGTGGCAAGATTACCAAAACGAGAGTTGGATATAAGAATAAAGGCTGAAGAAATAGGAACTAAGATTAAGATTAAATAAGATACAATCTTTTTTTTCAATCCTACATTCATAAAAACAGATAGAAACACAAAAATAAAAACTAAAAAGAAAAATGTCATTATCATTACGGCTCTACTTGCATATGCTGTAAACATATATACAGGAAAACATAAAGAAGTGACGAGAAATATCTTAAGAAGTTTTCTATGTGTTTTTATGACAAGTAAACCGTAAGCGGCAATCAAAATAACAACATTGCGTGCGCCCATATATAGACGACATAATATGTTAAAAAAATAATTTGGAAATTGTACAATCTCAGATTCATCATATGTATCATTACGATAATCACCAATATTTGAAGAAAGTATTGCTTTTAAAAATGAAGGAAATAAAATAATATATAACACTATCTGAATAAAAAGAAGTATCCAAACCAAATTTATGAAGAAGTTAGAATTTAACGTTTCAATTCGAGTGATTCTAGTATTATCATATCTGATAATAGGATATGCAAAAAGAAAAATAACAGGTATAAGATATAAAAATGGTATAATTGAATACGTCTCCCTCCCCCGCATATAATGAAACAACTCGTGCTCATGATACAGTAATGCTCCCCATGCACAAATCGAATAATATGCCAATATATAGAAAGCGATATTTAACTTCCTATTTTTCCAATAGTGGTAAACTGCTAATATAGAAAAGACAGCAGCGTTAAATATCAATATTTGTAATTCTGACATTTATTTGATTTTTTGTTCACCCATAAATAGCTTGGCTATTATTGGAGTTTTCTTAATACTCTTTTAATAATTTGTTTCACTATTTTTTTAGTGATAACATATTTGCTATCACCAAAATACTTCTTATATGCAGCATCAAACCCTCTTAAAAGATAAAATTCCCAAAACTCTTGTCGTCTTTGATTAGAACATGTAGGGCGAATTAAGCATGGCTGCATAGCTTCATCTTTCGTTATCTTCCACAAATCAATAGAATCGTAAAGTTTGTTTATCAAGTCTAACCCCATATTAGTATTCACCATTAATAATGAAGTACCTTCACATGAATACAAATCCGGGCGATTCTTCTTGTCGTCCCAAAAATCAGCTATTGTAAAATCTCCAGGACGGTCCAAGTTAGAATATTTACAAGAGTGACAAGAAGGACGATTTATCATTTGAGAAAAAAATATTTTTCCCCAATTAACTACCCAAACAGGATCGACAGCTTTCTGGCCGTTTTCAAAATAAAAACAATAAGAGAAGCGATGACTCCACCCATAAGTTTGTTTGTACCTCATGTTGATAGACATGACCTTTTGGCCAAGTTTCGTCGAACACATATTTATATATTGCTTATATATAAGTGGACTAGGAACAGCATGGCAAACTAAATCAACCGTTAGTAAATTCTCATATGGTTTACGTAAAAAAAGCTTAAGCCCTTCTACTTGACAAGGAGAACCTGTAAACAAAACCCAGCGATCGCTTTTTAAATAAGTCTTTATCTGATTGTAAACACCTTGAATTTCACTCTGGACATATTTTGACCCCATAAAACTCCTTATACCTTCCATCGTTTCCGAAAAGCTATGTCTCACTACTCCATCGTTATCATATTCTACACCACAAACAACCCCTCCCAATTCTATTACAGATCCTGCAATAGCTGTAAAAGCACCACCACTAGAACTGTTCCGTAACGTTACAATATTTTTATGGCGAGCTGCAAAATATGCTTTTGGAGTTGGCCTTATATCCTTCACCTTTCTATAAAGAATAGGACAAGCCATCTCACAAAGTCCACAATTGATGCATTTACCTTCCTCAATCATAGGATATTTAAAACCTTCCACATCTTCCTTAAAAACTATCGCATTATGATTGCAGATTGACAAGCATGCAGAACATCCACAACAATCCTCTGATTTTTTTATTTTTATCATGATCCTCAACAGCTTATTTGATATGATTACAAGTTATTTTTTATAAGCTTACGCACTTGATCAACGACAAATACTCTTTCACTTGCTTTGCAACCCACAAAAAAGATAGCCATAAATGAGCATATGATACATGAGAAAGATAAGATCAAGAACGAATAAAATGATGATTGTAATCGTAATGAGATTAAATAGGGAATTGCAACTGAAAATATCGTCACAGCACATATATTAAAGAAAACATTCTTCATATAGCTTCTAACAGGCAATTGTATCATACTACGAAGCATAAATAAACGAAGTGCCAAACAACATAATGATATACCAATAGCCACATAAAGAGTAATTTCTGGTGCATAACCTCGTTCTAACAATATATATGAAATAGGAAAATTCATCATTTGCATACCGCCTACAACTATTTGGTAATTTCTAATACTGCCTGTTGCCAGCATCGCAGTAATCAAAGGATTTGATATTGATTCACACATGGCAAAGATCAAGACTAAACGGACAAATATGATTGTATAATCAGGAACAATTTTTAACCATATTGATAATATATATTCTGTACTCATGAGTACTGGTAATGACAAAAATAGTAACATATAAAAAGATAATCTTGCCCCCTGAAAAATCAAAGTAAACATGTATTTACTATCACCTACAGCAAATGATTTTGTTATCTGTGGATTTAATGCTGTCATAAAGTTTTGAGCGAAACTATTAATTGCATGATTAACCTGTACAGCCATCCCTCTTGCAGCATTGACAGTTGGACCACAAAAAAGATTTATAGCAATATTTACGCCTTGATCTCTAAGGATTGCTGAAGATGCCCCTATAAAATTCCAACCCGAAAAGCTCAACATTCTTTTCAATAGGAATCTATCGATTCGACAAAAACATTTACATTCCTTAAAATGTCGCCTACAATATATAAAATAAGCAAAGGTTATAACAATTGCTACCACCAACAACAAAGCCCCATAAACAATCAATTTATCTACTGACATTAATACTAATAAATAAACAATTAAGAGTTTAAGTGACACCTCCAGAATACTAACATAAGCAAATGCAGACATTCGTTCGTGTGCAATAATTAAAGCATTAAAGGGAATACAAATCAAATTGACTCCAAAGGTAAAAATTGAGAACTGAAGCACCCAATTTGCCGCATTCATACGAACTTCGGGTATATTCATTTTATTATTAAGAAACCACACTCCTATAAGCTCAGCAAGTATAACGACCACTAAAGCCATTAAAAACTGTATAACTACTGCTGTAGAAAATACCGTCTTCAGTCTTCGTAGATCACCTTTGCCCAACTCAATAGTTATAAAGCGACTAATGGCAGAAGACAATGAGGTAGATATAATAGCAAACATAGTTACTACTCCCCCTACCACATTATAAATACCAAAATCTTCAACCCCCAACGTAGCTAGTACCACACGGCTAGTATACAATGATACCATCATGGTAAATAACATACGGAAATAGAGAAGAAAAGTATTCTTAGCTATTCGCTTATTATTGTAATTAGTAGTTATCAAATATAAAACAATTATTCAGTAAATATCCGGAACTTCGTATCCAACTCCAACTTTAGATGTTTACAACATCAAAAGCTATTTTTCATATTAGTACTTTAATTATTATGTGAATAAAAAGGCTCTATATAAAAGAGAATATTCATTCATTCCTATATATGGAATCGTAATACTCCTGATAATCACCACTTGTCACATTGTCCATCCATACCTCATTATCTAAATACCATCTCACAGTCCTTTCGAGACCTTCTTCAAACTGCAAACTCGGCTCCCAGCCTAACTCTTGTTTCAGCTTAGCGGAGTCAATTGCATAGCGTAGATCGTGCCCCTTTCGATCAGAAACATATGTAATTAAATCTAAGGAATAACCTTCGGGATAACCTAGTAACCTATCAACAGTTTTAATAAGAACCTTAATAATATCTATGTTCTTCCATTCATTGAACCCACCAATATTATATGTCTCTGCTATTTTACCTTTGTGAAAAATAAGATCAATGCCCCGAACATGGTCGATTACATACAACCAATCACGAACATTTTCTCCTTTGCCATACACGGGCAATGGTTTACGACAGCGAATATTATTGATGAATAATGGTATAAGTTTTTCAGGAAATTGGTAAGGGCCATAATTATTGGAACAATTCGTTACAATTGTAGGCATATTATAAGTGTCGTGAAAAGCACGTACAAAATGATCACTACTTGCTTTAGAAGCAGAATACGGACTGTGTGGACTATACCTCGTGGTTTCCTTAAAAAAATCATGACCATAAGGTCCCCTACCGTCCTTATTGCCACTAGGATTCGTTAAATCCAATGCACCATAAACTTCATCTGTAGATATATGATAAAAACGCTTGCCTTCATAACCTTCAGAAAGAGACTCCCAAGTTAATTTAGCCGCTTGAAGCAGAGAAAGGGTTCCCATTACATTCGTACGAGCAAAAGTAAAAGGATCATTAATACTACGATCTACATGACTTTCAGCTGCCAAGTGAATAACCCCATCTATCTTATACTCACTAAACAACTCTATCATTTTTTCAAAATCACAGATATCAGCCTTTACAAAAACATAATTAGGCTTATCTTCAATATCTTTCAGATTAGCTAAGTTTCCAGCATAAGTCAATTTATCCAAATTGATAATACGATAGCTGGGATATTTATTCACAAACAGACGGACAACATGACTACCAATGAAACCAGCACCACCAGTGATCATTATATTTCTTGAGAATTTCATGATTAATTATTTTCTTTATTAATACATTTCACAAGAGAATCTTTCCAATAAGGAATCTCTACACCAAAAGCCAGCTTCAATTTTGTTTTATCTAATACTGAGAAATGAGGACGTTTTACTTTACTAGGAAATTCATCACTATGGCAAGGTTGAATATCACAACTATTTCCACTCAATTCACAGATTTCTTTAGCAAAATCATACCATGAACAAACACCCTCATTACTGAAATGATAGATACCTTGTTTGTGATATTGATCCCCCTCAATCACTCTATAAATAATATCAGCCAAATCTTTTGCATATGTAGGTGTACCAATCTGATCAAAAACAACTCTCAATTTATCTTTATCAGCGGTTAACTGTCGCATAGTCTTAACAAAATTCTTACCAAATTGAGAATACAGCCAAGCTGTACGAAAAATCAAATAATTACAGCCCACACGTTGGATGCTTTGTTCTCCTGCTCTTTTTGTTTTACCATAAATACCTAAAGGATTAGTTTCACAGTCTTCTCCACATGGCATATTCTTATCACCTTGAAATACATAATCAGTCGAAATATGAATTAAAGTAGCATTAACTTCTTTTGCAGCAATAGCCAAATTCTCTACAGCTTTATTATTCAATAAGTCTGCCATATCATAATCATCTTCTGCTTTATCTACATTCGTATAAGCAGCACAGTTAACAATTACCTTTATATTATCCAAATGTATCATATTACGAATAGCATCTAAATCTGTAATATCCAACTCTGCAACATCAGTAAATATATAATTATTCAAACTTGTAGCTGCTATGCATCGCATTTCATTACCAAGCTGCCCATTAGCTCCAGTTACTAGAATATTCATTATTTAATATAGACTTTCATTATAGTTAAACAACCAAGAAGCATCTTTCAATAATTCATGATGATTATCCTTCTCAGACAAAACAATCTCATTTGCCGGAACTCTCCAATCAATACCCAAATCAGGATCATCCCATGCCAAAGCCCCTTCACTTTGCGGAGCATAGAAATTATCACATTTATATTGAAAAATAACTTCATCCGTCAGCACACTGAATCCATGAGCAAAACCACGAGGAATAAAAAATTGACGATGATTATCTTCTGTCAGTTCTACAGATACATACTTTCCAAACGTTGGTGAGCCTTTGCGAATATCTACCGCAACATCCAAAACAGCACCTTTAATAACACGAACTAATTTACTTTGTGCATAAGGAGGCTTCTGAAAATGTAAACCTCGTAGCACCCCATAACTAGACTTACTCTCATTATCTTGTACAAAATTCACTTTACGAACTTTCTCGTTAAATTTCCGTTGCGAGAAAGATTCGAAGAAATAGCCACGATCATCCTTAAACAAACGAGGTTCAATAATGAACACACCTTCTATAGCTGTTTTAATAACTTCCACTGTGATTATTTTGAAAATTAAGTATTAAGTTTATTTCTGTGTTAACTCATCAATTACCTTTAACAAATATTGTCCATACTGATTCTTTAGCATAGGCTGGGCCAGTTCGCGCATTTTATCAGTAGTAATCCATCCATGACGTAAGGCAATACCTTCCAAGCATGCTACCTTCAACCCTTGACGTTTCTCAATAACTTCAATAAAAGTACTGGCTTCGGATAAAGAATCATGAGTTCCTGTATCCAGCCAAGCGAATCCACGACCTAGCAGCTGCACTTTAAGTTCCTGATCATTCAGAAATTGCTGATTCACCGCCGTAATCTCTAATTCACCACGCGAAGATGGTGTGATATTTTTAGCTACTTCCACCACTTTATTAGGATAGAAATAAAGACCGACTACTGCATAATTAGATTTTGGCTGAATAGGTTTTTCTTCTATACTCAGAACATTCCCTATTTTATCAAATTCAGCAACACCATAACGTTCAGGATCGGCAACCCAGTATCCGAAAACAGTAGCTTTATTCTCTTCTTCTGCAGTATGCACAGCTTCTTTCAGCATATGGGTGAAACCCTGACCATAGAAAATATTATCACCTAGTACCAGACAAACGGAATCGTTACCGATAAATTCTTCTCCGATAATAAATGCTTGGGCTAATCCATCCGGAGAAGGTTGCTCTGCATATTCAAAATGTACACCATAATCTGAGCCATCTCCTAAAAGACGTTTAAAGCCCGGAAGATCATAAGGAGTAGAAATTATCAGAATCTCACGTATACCAGCCAACATCAATACCGAAATAGGATAATAAATCATTGGCTTATCAAAGATAGGGAGCAGTTGTTTGCTCACTCCTTTTGTGATCGGATACAAACGAGTACCTGAACCACCGGCTAAAACAATTCCTTTCATTGATTTGTTATTAGTACTCAAGATTTGAGTGGCAGGGTATATATCCTTCCACTCAAAAAAATGAATATTTTATTAAATAAATAGATTACCTTCCGAGATTAAAAAAACAGTTCTAAAGGTCAAACATGAAGTGTCCGACAACAAGGTGTTGAGCAGATGATCGTAATGTTATGATTAGTTGATTTTTTCGCAATACCACTTGGGAATATGTAGCATGACGCCGATAGTAGCTAACGTAACAACTACGTAATAGCTCTTCTTGTATTGCGTGAGTTTGCCTTCAAGTCCGGCAAACGGGCCACGGATCACCCGAACTGCTTGTCCGGGACGGGCTTCTGCTGTTACTGTATCGACATAAAGAGTTCCTTTATAATTAGGATCGCATACGGCACGGAATTCCAACATCTCACAGTCTGGAATCTCATAACACCGCCGTGTACTCCGGTCACGAACAAGCAAAAAAGGTATAGTACAATCTTTTACCCTTTCTAAAAGTTCTTTTTCCGTAAATTCTTTCTCGATAAACAGCAGATTGTGTACAGCTGGAGTCAGTTTCCGATGCTTTTTACCATCAAGCGTCTCATGCTCGATATATCGCATCGGAATAAAATAATTTACCCCTTTTTTTTCCAAATATTTCCCCAAATGTTCTTCTTTACAATAGAAGGTTTGTACAGCATACCATGCCTTCCTTCCCTCTGTTTGTCGTTCTTTGTCCAAATCATTCATTATCACCCATTACCCCTTGTTTTTTATTTCATCACTTACTTAAAAGACAAAAGCGCCCTGACTTTCATAAATGAAATCCATTTATGAAGCAGTAGCGCATCTCTTAAGGATTTAGCCTTTTTATCTTATCTCCATATAAGAACCAAGGTTCATAGAGAAACGGATACAGTACTAAAACGATGCAAAAGTAATACAATTTAATAAAAGAACATACTTTTACAGCTTTTATTTTGCCTGCAAAGATGTTAAACTCCTGCCTGCTTAAACAAAAACTCCTCTAAGTGTATCGCAATGAAACACTTAGAGGAATTACACATATTACAACGATATTTCTTACTTCTTAGCTTCCTGACAGCTTTCAATGATCAAGGCTCCTTTTTTCAAGCCTTTGCCCGTAGCTTCAAGGGTTATTTTGCCCGGTTGCTCTGTCGAAGATACAATAGCAGTCATCATACCGCTGAAGACTTTCATCTTCGGATGCTGGAAAGATTCCAAGGAAGCTGCATTACCATTAGCTCCTGCACGGTAACTACCCTCTCCCTTCACTTTGAAACTGATTTCATGTGAGGCATCCGGACACAGATTACCGTCTCTATCTACCACTCGCACTGTCACAAAAGATAAATCTTTTCCATCCGCTTTGATTACATTACGATCGGCTACCAATTCAATATGATCCGGTTTACCGGCTGTATGGAGTTCTTTTTCAGCTACAGCTTTCCCGTCAGCATCATAAGCCACGACTTTCACCGTACCCGGCTCATATTTTGTATCCATCCACATCAGGCGGTAACGGCTCTGACGCTTCAGGTTCATGATGGAAACAGAGTCAGCACTGTTATCAATGGTTACGGAAAGGTCTTTGGTACGTTTCCCTTGGCTCTTTCCGTTGATGAATAATTCGGCTGAAGGATAGTTGGTATATACAAAGACAGGAGTTATCTCTCCCTCTCGTCCTTCCCAATTCCAGTGAGGAAGAATGTGAAGTGTTTCCTGTTCTTTATTCCAGTGACTACGATAGAGATAATAACGGTCTTTGGGCAGCCCTGCTAAATCGATAATTCCAAATAGTGAAGAATGACTGGGCCAATCTGTATAATAGGGAGTCGGTTCACCCAGATAATCGAATCCTGTCCAAACAAACTCTCCTATGCAATAAGGTAAGTCCTCATGCTGAATAAAATCATCCTCAGGCAGATTGGACCATGAACAAGACTCCACATCATAAGAAGAAGACTGGTGATCATCATATTTCTTCATCCATTGCCGGGTAACAGGGAATTTATATACTCCACGCGAACTAACCGTAGAAGCAGTCTCACTACCCAAGACTATCTGTTGAGGAAGTTTTTTATAATTCTCCTGATATTTATGTGGCCTATAATTAAATCCCGCAATATCCATTACTGCCGCCATATTATTATTGACTACAGCATCCGGCGCATCCATCCCCTGTGTGACAGGACGTGTCGGATCTTCACGATGACAAAGTTCCTGTAGAAAATAAGACATTTTAGGTCCTTTATTTCCATCCCATTGTTCGGGAACCTCATTTCCGATGCACCACATCACCACACTCGGATTATTACGATAATGACGTAGCAAGTTCGTCAAATCCTTTACTGCCCATTCGTCAAAAACATGACGATAGCCGTTCTTAACCTTCATAGCCTTCCATTCATCAAACGATTCCGCCATCACCATCATTCCCATCTCATCACAAGCTCTGATTAACTCAGGAGCAGGCATATTATGAGAAGTACGAATCGCATTACAACCCATATCTTTCAAAATACGAATCTGACGACGAATAGCAGCATCATTCACAGCGCCTCCCAAGGGGCCGAGATCATGATGATTGCATACGCCTTTGAATGAAGTTCTCTTTCCATTTAAGAAAAAGCCCTTATTGGGAATGACCTCAATAGTACGAATACCGAAAGATGTTGTATATTCATCCTTCAGTATATTGCCTTCATAGACTTTAGAGACAGCCTGATAAAGAACAGGAGTTTCCGGGCTCCATAAAGCCGGACGACTGACAACAAGTTCCTGGCTGAAGATATTATCATCAAAACGGGAACCTTGTTTTTCATCAGTAGTTACTACTTTTCCATCCTTATCTTTAAGTTCAGTCACTATACGGTATGCATCAAACTGTTTTCCGGAAGGTACGACCAAAGTCGTTTTTATATTCACTTTCGCATAATCATCCTTCACTACCGGAGTAGTTAACTGTGTACCCCATGTCGGAATATGAGCATCTTCCGTTACTACCAGATGTACATTTCTGTAAAGTCCGGCTCCCGGATACCAACGGGAAGATTCTGTCTCATTCTCCAAACGAACAGCTAAAGTATTCTTTGTCCCCTCTTTCAGATAGGGAGTTACATCCAGATAAAAGGTATTGTATCCATAAGGCCAATAACCAGCCTCCTGACCGTTAATATACACACGAGCATGGCTCATAGCTCCGTCAAAAATTAATGTAGCCTTTTTCCCTTTGACAAAAGAGGGAGCATCAAAATTCAGCCGATACCAACCCACTCCGACGAAAGGAAGACCACCTGTACGTCCGGCATGTTCCATCGCTTCTTTTTGTCCGTCTTGCGCAATGGCTGTCAATTGCCTGTCATTATCTATACCAAAAGGTCCATAAATAGCCCAGTCATGGGGTACTACCACAGATTGCCACTTGATATCATTATAGTCAGGCTGAATAAAATCAGCATTATCTTCACGTGTAAACTTCCACCCTTTCTCAAAAGTATACGAGGTTCGTACTTGTGCACTGATCACAGAGAAAGAAAAAAGGAGGGCTATTCCTAATAAGTATCTAATATTTATAGTCATAAATTATACATCTGATTATTTCACTACTATTTCATCTGTAAATATCCATCCGCCAAACTCTTCTCCGGCACGAGCCTGATAACGTATATACCGTCCTTCAGCACTGCCTTCCCATGAAATACTAATAAATTTAATAGCTTCTTTTCTATTTACTTCAAAAGTATATTGTTTCAATTCTGTGAAGTTTGCTCCATCATCAGAAATGGAAATAGTGACAGATTCAGGCAAAAAGACCTCTGCCCCTACCACTTGCATAAAATCAGCAGAGACAGAATGGACAGCAGTTTCCGTACCCATATCAATGGTAACATCCAATCGCTTTTTATCGATAAAACCTTGCCAGGATCCATCTCCATAAGTCCAGTCGCCACGAATACCATCAGTAAGAGCTGTATTTCCCTGCGCAGGATAGTGAGGACTATACGGAGCATTATAAATCACCTTTTTCCCCACAGCCAAATGACTTATCGGCTTCAAAGACTCCGGACGACTTCCTATCTCATTTTTAAGATCAAAAGTATGATATCCTTTCGCTTGCAAATCATCAACTGCTTTCAATGCACGATTATGAAAGTCTGTCCATGATTTACGTTCGGAAGCCGACCAAGCCACTTCTGCCAAAGCAAGGATACGAGGATATATCATATATTCCATATGCTCCGGAGTGGGGATATATTCTGCCCATAGATTTGCCTGCACACCATAAACAAGTTTTGCCTGTTCTACAGTTAAAGAATCTGAAACCGGATTATATGAATAAACCTTCTCCAATGGCAAATATCCTCCGATGGCTTCCGGCTGAGAATACGGAGCATCCTGATAACTATCCAAATAACAATATTGACCGGGAGTCATAATTGCCTGATGACCGGAACGGACAGCAGCAATACCTCCCTCTTCGCCACGCCATGACATTACAGTAGCATTAGGAGCCAGACCACCTTGAAGAATTTCATCCCAACCCAGCAACTTACGTCCATGTGCATTCAGAAACAGTTCAATACGATGAATCAGATAGCTTTGTAGCTCGTCTACATTAGAAAGATGTTCATCCTGCATCCTTTTCTGACATTTCGGACAAGTCTTCCAAGCCGCCTTACCAGCCTCATCGCCTCCTACATGAATATATTCCGATGGAAAAAGCTCCATTACTTCAGTAAGCACATTTTCTAAGAAAGTGAATGTTTCTTCATTTCCAACACAAAAATCTGCGTTTTTATAAGGTTCACCCGAACAGGAGAGTTGCGGATAAGCAGCCAATACTTCTTCTGAATGAGCAGGCATCTCGATTTCAGGAATGATTGTGATATAATGCTGCTGCGCATATGCAATAATCTCCTTCATGTCATCCTGAGTATAATAACCACCGGAAGCACCGGGCTCATCAAAACGGAGATATTTCCGTCCGCCATTCCACCACTTCTTCCAGTTGGCATCAGTACGCCAGGCGGCAAATTCCGTCAATAAAGGATATTTCTTTATTTCAAGTCTCCATCCTGCCGCATCCGTCAAATGCAAATGCAAACGGTTTAGTTTATAAAATGCCAATGCGTCTATCTGTTTCTTCACAAATTCTTTAGAGAAGAAGTGGCGGGAGACATCCAGCATCATCCCACGATAAGCAAAACGAGGGGTATCCTGTACTTCAACAGAAACTATAGAATAACCCGTGCCCGAAAGCTGAGATAATTGCAACAGTGTCTGAATTCCATAAAACAACCCAGCACCGGAAGAAGCCTGAATCAGAATATGTTTAGGAGTAACGGATAATATATAACTTTCCGGTGACACCAACTGAGGATTCTTTTCTGTTATCAATAAAGACAAGACATTCTGTTTATCTTTCTTTTTCCCTTCCTTAAATTGTACAGGTAATGCAGTTTTCAGATAGTCGCCCAGAAGAATAGCTTCTTCTCCTTGTAAGTTTGTATAAAGCTTTGTTTTTTCAGAGAGTAAAAAAGAGCCCGTACCCTGTTCCATCTTTAAGGGAACAGGAATTACGGACTGTGCATTAATGGGATGTGCACAAAGACACATCCCGATTACCCATAAGAAAAGACAAACTTTAGTGTATCTCTTTCTTATATTCATTAATTAATTGTGATTTCGTCTACAAATAAAAAGCCTGGATAACTCTTACCACCATGCCATTCCGGAATACTTTTCTCGGGTGAAGCTATAACTTTCACATATTGTGCAGTTACAGGTGTAAATGTTAGTTTATGGTCATAAACACCATTTTTATCAGTTTCCTTCATTGCAGGATAAGCTTCAGATGCCACTTTCGTGAAGTTTGTGCCGTCTTCTGAAACTTCTACAGAGAGTCCCCTTGTATCAAAAACCCAATCTCCCTTCTCTACGCAAGTAGAAATGGCAACGCTTGAAATCTCTGTTGGTTGTTTGAGATCAATAGTCACATCCATATCATTTCCTCTAAATGCAATCCAGCGTCCGGTTTTATAGTTACCATTTCCTTTCAAGCCATCTACCAACGTAGAGACACCTTTGAACTCATATTGTTTATTCACCGGCTGATTAGCAACAATCGGCTTCATGCTTGATTTACTGAAATCGATTTTCTCAGAAACGACACGACTATTTCCAGTAGGGCGAATAGCTATAGCCGAGAAGTCTGCATTTTCCTTAATCTTCAAAGCGCCATCATAAACGGGAGAAGTACTAGTCGGCTCTGTACCATCTAGCGTGTAGTGGATTGGCGCATTGTCAATTGTAGTAAGTGTAATGTCTAAAGTACCATCAGCCGGATTCGGAGTAAATTCTGCTTTTACGTCAAATACGTGCTTTGCATAATTATATCCTTCTGCATCATACCACTTAATCAGTCGTGGAAGACGAGATAAGAAATCTTCGTAGTTCTTCTTATCAGGTGTTGACCACTGGACTTCACACAAAGCAGCCCAACGAGGCAAGACCATATATTGAGCATGAGAGAAAGTAGCAATATATTCTGTCCAGAGATTAGCCTGTACACCTTTTATATACTGCTGTTCATCCGGAGTAAGGGAAGCCGGCATCGGCTCATAGCTGTACACCCTTTCCATCGGCAAATAACCTCCGATACCGAAAGGTTCATTCTCAGTATCTTTAGCCTGATAATAATCAAAATACAGATAAGTGTTCGGGGTCATGATCACATCATGTTTCTGCTTGGCAGCTTCAATACCTCCACTTTCGCCACGCCATGACATAACTGTTGCATTAGGAGCAAGTCCGCCTTCGAGAATCTCATCCCAACCGATAATCTGACGTCCGTGATCGTTCAGGAACTTCTCTATATGATTGATAACGAAACTCTGCAAACGTTCTTCCTTACTATGATTCTTATCCGATTTCAAGCCCAACGCTTTGATACGTGCCTGACATTTCGGACATTTCTCCCATCTTACCTTCGGACATTCGTCACCACCTACATGGATATACTCTGAAGGGAAGATTTCAATCAATTCGCCATATACATCTTCCAGGAATTTCAGAACCTGATCGTTGCCGGCACAAAGTACATCATCGGCTACTCCCCATTGTCTCCAAACTTCATACGGTCCACCGGTACAACCCAATTCCGGATAAGCGGCAAGGGCAGCCAGCATGTGTCCCGGAAGGTCAATCTCAGGAACAACAGTGATATAACGTTCTGCGGCATAATCTACAATTTCCTTAGCCTGTTCCTGTGTATAGAATCCACCATAGGGTGTATTGTCATATTCACCGGAGTTACGTCCGATGACCGTTCCCGATCTTTGAGAACCTATTTCCGTCAACTTCGGATATTTCTTGATTTCCAGACGCCATCCCTGATCGTCAGTGATATGCCAGTGCAAACGGTTCATGTTGTGCAAAGCCAGCATATCAATATAAGTCTTCACTTCATCAATTGTGAAGAAATGACGACTAACATCGAAATGTGCACCACGATAACCGAAACGAGGAGCATCCTTAATTTCAACAGCAGGCAATGCTACATCAGCACCCAAAGCAATAGGCAATGATTTACGCAAAGTCTGAATACCATAGAAAACTCCGGCTTCTGTAGGGGCAGTTATCGTGACACCTTGATCGGTGACTTTCAACTGATAAGATTCAGGGTTTTCTACTTCTGAGCCTAACGCCAGCACTATAGCATTTTTACCTTCAGTTCCGGCTTCAATCGAAAAGTCTTTTCCGGTTGCAGTCTTCAGATAATCAGCCAAAAATTGCGCATTACGCTGCATCTTCTCATTTCCTTCCGGATAAAGGATTTTCACACCGCTTTTCAAAATAAAGGGGTTTACTTGCGATGTTACAATTTCTTGTGGCAATGGGATAATCTGATAATTGGCTTCTTCTTGTACCGAGCCACAAGAGCTCATCAGTCCTGCCAGTGCCACACATCCTGTTAATTTTAGGAGTTGTTTCATAAAATAAAAATTAGGTGTTAGTAGTTAATAAATTAGTTTTATTTATAGGTTTCTCGAATATGCTTGATATTGACAGGTAATTCTTCTCCCTTCTTTATCCGGGGAGAAGTGATAATTACTTTCTTACGTTCTCCGGGTAAGAGATCAAAGAAGTTGTCACTGTAACGGGCTCCTTGCAATGGAGTCTCAATAAAAATATCTTTTGCCAACATTGATGAAAAGAGAGTCAATTCACATTTACCATCCGTCTGCTTCATTTGATAGGATACTGATGTCGGAGGAAGTTGCAAATCTTTCGTCTTTCTGAAAAAATGGACGCTCTCAGCCACCTGATGTCCCGATTTATCTTTGAGTATCAATTTCAAGAAGCTACGTCGGCAGTCTTCGGGAGTCAGCCAGCCATCCAGTTTTGCACGATAAACACATTTTGAAGTATTTGCCGGAACTTCCAACGAATGTACTTGTATCTTCTTACCCAGCGTTTTTCCATCAAAATCCACGACTTTCATTTCCAATGTCATTTGCTCCATTGTATCAAGCCGGTCTGAGATCAGATAGACACTCAAACTGTCATTCTGCTGTATAGGATTGATCAAGACCGGTGCAAAAGCACGCTTTGCCTGATAATGTAATGCCTTCCAATTACCATAATAATCAATACTTGACCAGGATACTACCGGCCAACTGTCGTTCAACTGCCAATACAATGTCCCCATACAATAAGGACGATTGCGTCTGTGAGCTTCCAGTCCATGCCGCATCCCCTGTCCTTGCAAGACTAATCCGACATACACAAAATCCTCGAAACTTTCGGGAATGATATAATCACGTTCCATATAAGTACGGATCAACGAATTACCAATACTACTCTTCTGATGCGCATTCATCACTTCAGACTCAATCTGATAATCTTCAGGAGCAGCAAAAGCAGCAATAGTTTTCATCTCCGGAAATGACTGGAAACCAAATTCACTCATAAAACGCGGCAAATCGGTATCTAAAGACTCAAATGGCTTCTTTCCGTACCAGACTCCCCAATTATGACTGTCTCCTGTCCCCCATGACTCCGGACGCCCCCAGTTAGCGAGATAAGGCGAACTGTGCACATAAAAACGATCCGAATCAAATTCTTTAACCGTTGAAGGCAACAGCTCACGGAACAGTTTATCATAACCATGCATTAATCCTTGATAAACCTCCGGAGTAAACTTCTTCTCAAAACCCCAATATTTCAGAGCTTCCAGTATTTCATTATTACCACACCACATCGCCAAAGAGGCATGATTCCGAAGACGACGAATATTGTAAACAGCCTCCGCCTCTACCCGTTTCAGGAAAGTAGGATCGGATGGATAAGGGGTACACGCAAACATAAAATCCTGCCAGACAAGTATCCCGTTCTCATCGGCAAGGTCATAGAAAAGATTATTCTCATATGTCCCACCACCCCATATACGAACCATATTCATATTGGCCTCCTTCATGTCACGGAACAAAGTCTGATAGCGTTCCGTAGTAACATTAGGCAGCAGTGCATCCTGAGGAATATAATTAGCTCCTTTGGCAAACATCGGTATGCCATTGACTTCAAAATAAAAAGATTCTCCGTCCTTATCTTTTTCATTTACCACACGAATCGTTCGTAAACCAATCCGATGAGATTGTTCCGCAACAATCCGATCTCCACAAGCTATCTGAGCCGAGAAATCATACAGAGTCGGAGTTCCCCAACCATTTGGCATCCATCGTACAGGGTTCGTCACTTCAGCAGGAAGAGTGATATGATTTATCCCGGGTTGCAGTGTCACCTGCTGTTTTACTTCTGTAACGGTAGTTCCATTCAACGATACATTGACCCTTACTTCAGCCGGAATTTTCTGAGGAACGATCTGGTTTACAATCAGCTCATTAGACAGACGAGCGTTTTCATCTGTCAGCGATAATTGTCTGACATAGTAGTCGGATATGGTAGCTATGTCGTAAAAACGAAGAGTAACCGGGCGCCAGACACCACTTGTCACCATTCGGATGCCCCAGTCCCAACCGTAACTATACGGAGCCTTACGGCTGAACACACTAAGATGTTTCTCGTGATGATCGTTATCCGCCGGATAATTGAAGCCATTGGAAGCATATTGTGGCAACGTTTGCCGAATAGGTGAATGGAAATAAATATATAAGTGATTCTCGCCCTTCCGCAACACAGATTTTACAGGAAGTGTATAACCCACAAACATATTATCAGCCTTCAGCAGTAATGAGCCGTTGAGATATACGTCTGCATAGGTATCAAGACCTTCAAAAATAAGTTGGATTCCGTCACGATTCAATTGCTCTTCGGAGACTATAAAGGAGGTTCTATATTCCCAGTCCTCATTCTCCACCCATTGAATTTTCTTTTCATTCATCCCATAAAAAGGATTCGGCAGTAATTCATGACTGATCAGGTCCTGATGAACCGTACCAGGAACCGTGGCTGGCATCCACTTTTCAGTCCCTGATTGAGAAAATTCCCAACCGGTATCCAGTAGCATGACTTCCGAAGTGTCATTACCTTGAGCATAAACCATACTACAGCAACATAGCAATCCACATGCTATCGGGGCTATCTTTCCTGTCAAATTTAAGATCATAGTGGGGGCATTAGATATTAACGGAGTAAAGATATTGCTTTTTTGTTAAATATTTCCTATTGAAGCTACAAAATATCTCATTTCATCGAAAATTCGGCACGAAATGTCGAAGCAGGCAGTCCTTCCCGATTGATCAGATTAGCCCGCGTAAAAGGTTGCCAGCCATAACGTACATAGCGGGGATTTGGCACTTCTTTACTATACACCTTCACCTGGTCTCCTACAACCTCAGCCGTTGCCGGATAATAGATACCATCATATTCCGCTACTTCAAAGCATTGTAAAGGCTTTCCGTCTGAACTCCGCATCCCTTTTCCATAATCAAAAGATAAAAAGACTTTCCCACCGCGAACGTTTGCACCACGAAATAAAGGACCGGAAGGAATGACATTTTTCTGATACGTTTTATTCAAAGCCCCTCGCGCCAAACGCTCTCCCACAGGTTTCTTACAGATAGGATGCACATCCAGAGAATCACCATGATCGCTGGATACAGCCATTCCGATATGAGAAATTTCATTCAACATTCTACGCTGACTATCACGGAACCAAGGCCAGGAAGGGCGATTCAAACTGGATAATTGTACATAATAAAAAGGCAGGCAGGCATCATTCCAATTCTTCCGCCAACTATTCACGAGCAGTTTAAATAATTTTTCATGAGCTTCCCAATTATGTGCATTCGATTCTCCCTGATACCAGATTACTCCTCGTATCGGATACTGTTCCAAAGGCCGAATCCCCGACTCATATAAATAACAAGGCTCATACGGATGCCTCTGCTGGCTATTTGCTGACTTTTTTATATTCAAAGCAGCCCGTCCGCGCACCCATTCCTGAATAAAATCATTTTTAGTCCAGTCTTTTAAAATGGCGGGAAACTGATATTCCAAACTAGCTCTATCTACCCAGGCTTCTGTAGGTGATCCTCCAACGGCATTGCAAATCAATCCAACCGGAACATTCAGACTATCTCTTAGCATCTTACCAAAATAGTATGCAATTGCCGAGAAATCAGAAGCTGTCGCCGGAGTACAATTTTTCCATTCCGTATCCTTATAATATTGGAGATGATTCAACGAATCAAGTACGTTCGCCTCCCATTCGACGGCATTTGTGCGCCAACGTGCTTTCATATCATACAAACGAAGTTGCTGATCTACGGCACGTGGAATATCGGCTCGGGCAGTCGAAGCCTGTTTCAGCATAAACTCCATATTTGACTGACCGGAACAAAGCCAGACTTCACCCGCTAACACATTTTGATATTGAAAACCCGTCTCATCCGTTGAGATCTTTAAGGTATAAGGACCACCCGCCTTTAAAGGAGGCAGCGTTACCGACCATTTTCCATTCAGACCTGCTTTTGTTTTCATTTGCCGGTCGGCTATGCTTACAGTAACCCGGTCCCCGGCATTGGCAATTCCTTGAACCGTCAGCGGAACATCCCGTTGCAATACCATATTGTCTGTATAAAGCAACGACATTTTCAGTCCGCCATAATCTCCGGTAATGGCGGAATATACGGTCTGAGCCATAATAAACGCTCCTTCGGGATCAGGGTGTACGGCGTCCGTCAATATGAAAGGGTATGGATACAACGGCTCATGAAAGTCGATCAACTGTACTCCGGTATAGCGTGCCACATTCTCAATAGCCAATTGTATTTCTCCATGCCAGTCACGTGTCCCTGACAGGAAACGAGGATGCCGATCGGCAATAGGCGTAAGTCTGGCAATCATAATCCGGACTTTAGAATTAGCCGCCCGAAAAGAATCGATCAATTCAATGTAATCTTTCACAAAGAAATCACGATAATCGGACCAATCACGGGGATCTGTATCATTGATGCCCAAATGAATAACCACAATATCTCCGCCAAAGTCGATCGCTCTGCGATACTCATCTTGCTGCATATAAGGCCGGTGCCCTTTATTCAACAAGGTAGCACCCGATTTGCCGAAGTTTTCGACTTGATAAGACTCTCCCAACATCTTCTGTAATTGCACCGGATACGATTGTGTAGTCCGGTCGGGCAATCCATAACCATAGGTGATACTATTCCCGATGCAGGCAACTTTAATACGATTTTCCTGTGCACTCGCTGCTGTAATAAACAAGATGGAAACAACAATCAATAATACATTTTTCATCATATAAAAGTCAATTACATTTTCTTTTCCGGAGAATAGATCAGCCCTTCTACGGCCTTATCGCCGTCAGGAGTCACAAATACTGCAGTAAACATCCATTTAACCAATCGTACTTCATTCGTTGAGAATTTGCCGACAGGCAGTTTCAGCAATACCTTATTCCAGCCTTTATGCAAATGAACCCGTAGTGGCGGACGTGCCACACAATTCTCATTACCTAAGGCTGTTTCCGAGCTTTTCACGAGATGAGTAGCAGACCATACCGGGGGCAGTATTTCCTGATCATTAATCCAAATACGGCTTTCTTTATAATCCCACTTTCCCGGCAATGGCGGCAGGTCATTCTCTGAACGTCCATAATTCTGAAATTCAGCCCATAAGCCTACTTCCTGTGTTTTAGAAGAATAGACATACGTGTAAGCATAAGCAGTATGATTCTCCTGTGGATCTTTGTAAAAAGCCGGCACAATCTTACCCCATACGTGCCGAAGATAGATACCGGCTCCTATGGCAGGACGCACTCCATATTGCTTCCCTTCATAGGTATATGAATCTTTCAGCTCTTCTTCCGGTGGAAAAACTTTAGTCAGATCCCCCTCATTTGGAAAAGCATCTGTAATGTTCCATTTTACATGAGTCTGTTTGACATAGGCAAATGGATACCCTTTAAACAGATGCTCTTTATACCATAACATACGACTTTCGAAGTCCTCAAAATTACGAAAGACCTCAGAGTTTTCATCTACAGGAAGAATTGTTCCCTGCTTATCGAAATATTCAGTTCCTCCTCCCCGCCATGAACGCTCTGCGATAGCCAGCATATTCGGGTAAAAGTTATTTTCCAGAACCATATTCCACTCTTTGTCGATTAAACGATCGTTCCAGATACCCATAATGACTCCGGCAAGATCATCACTTCCCATATCTGCATTATAAATCCGACTATTATATAGAGCAATTATATCGCCGAACGTATCAAAATGATTCAAATAATGGAAACGGGAGTCAATAGCGGGAATACCCTGTTGGGCTTTGCCACGATAACTCCAAAGTTGCATCATGTCGATCTCACCCGCCTTATACTTCCATCCGGGATTCCAGGAAATCACTTTTTTCCCTTTGTCACGGACATAAGCCACCATTTCGGGCACAAACTGCGGATTAGTAAAATGCACTTCGTCTGTTCCAATATGGAGATATGGAACATCAAACGTTTCACAAATCTCATCCAGCAGGAGTTTCAGGATTTTCATTCCTTCCGGACTTTGCATATCATGACGGAAAGTACGGATAAATGCCGCACTATGCCCGGGCATATCAATCTCCGGAATCAACAGTACCTGATGAGCTTTACAGAACTCGGTCAACTCTCTGGCTTCCTCCAACGTGTAATACTTACCCGCCATACGAGTCATATTCGTACTGTCATTCAGCATCGGAAAGATTTTACTCTCCAGACGCCATGCCTGATTTTCCGTCAAGTGCCAATGAAAGGTATTGATTTTAAATCGGGATAATATGGCTATCTCACGTTTCAATTCTTCCAAAGACAAGTAGCTACGCCCTACATCCTGCATGAAACCCCGAATCCGGAAAGCCGGCCAATCAGTGATAGTAGCACATTGCAGGCGGTTCTTCTTTCCCTTTTCTTCTTTTAGTTGATATAGCGTCTGCATCGCCCAATATACTCCGCGCTCTGCTACAGCCTCCACAGTAATTGCCTTTGGAGTAATAGTCAGACGATAAGCCTCTTCCTTATTGACAGATACATTGTCAATCGCGTCAACCAATTTTATATTGATAGAGGATGCCGACTGATCAGTCAGAGTACCTCCCATCTCCGTCACAAACTGTTTCCATTCCTGCGAAAGCACAGGAGTGGAAAGCTGCATTTTACCCACGATAAAATATCCTTTTGCAAGCACACATTGCTGAGGTTGGGGAAGCAGACGCAAATGATCTGCCCCCAATATATATAAGGTATGGAATAAAAATGCAATCCCCAAAAAGATTCGAAGACTTTTCATCGAATCAAATCTTTCAGTTTTACAGCTTGAAATGTCATGTGGGCTGCACTACTCTCATACAAGATACCAATCGTTTCCCGATCAATCATTGTCAGACAGCTATATCCCCAGCCTTCTCCTTCATCCAGCATTAACTGATGTTCGGGAAGCCAGGTCAGCCCATCGTCCAGGCTAGCTTTAATAGTTATATGATTGCGTCCTCTGGTCGTATTCGGATTCGAGAACAAAAGAATATCTTTATCAAGTACATTATCTTCAGCTTCCACATGGATCAAACTAGCCATACATACAGGTTCCTGCAAGGCCTTCCGAGAGGAAGGATGTTCTGTCCATGTCTTGCCCAGATCTTTTGTAATTGCCACAGCACGGCTTCCTCCACGGTTATCCCGCATATTCAGCATCAGCACTCCGGGCTCTGTTTCTACTACTTGCGCTTCGGTTGTATTGGTGCGTGCCATGTTGTGCATCTTCCATGTTTTTCCGCGGTCTTTACTATACATGATACCGGCATTAGGTACACGGGTAGAGTCGATAAACTGAGTAGGGAATACTAAAGTTCCATCACTCATTGTTATTCCCCGTCCCGGTCCCTGAAGCAAGAAATACCAGGAAGGGTCTTTTACTTGTTCGGTTATATTAATCGGTTTCGACCAGGTTTTACCGTCATCCGTACTTTTTGCCATCACCAGTTGTGCCGTTTGATATAGATCCATTCCGGGATGAGAACTCCACCAGGCACGTTGATTACCCATTCCGTGTGTCCATGCGGCAACAACCCAAATTGTATTCGTTTGGGTATCTACCAAAATAGAAGGGTCCCCTACTCCATTCTGTGCAGCAGGCAAACCATCGTATTCACCGAACGAAAGAGGAAGGCGCATCTTTTCCCATGTTTTGCCACCATCCGTGCTCCGGCTCAAACCGACATCTACATATTCCTGCAGATCGACACTGCTATTATAACGGACATCATATACGCCAAGCAGCGTTCCTTTATTTGAAGTTACCAATCCGGGAATACGGAAAGAAGCCGAACCGTCATCACCGGCATGGCGGACGCCCACTGCCATTCGATGAATGATGTCTTTCGGCGACCGTTCTTCACAAATGGCTTCTTTACCATCGATCTTCACTGATTGAAGTTCAGAACTTATTTTCGTGAATAGAGAAGTCTCCGGCTTCATCTGCAAGCTGATCCAAAAGAAATTAATCCCCGGGAACAACTTATAATGACTCTTCAAAACTACTTTTGCAGAAGGCTGCAAGGCTTCCGCACATTTTATCGAATAAGACGGTATTGCTGCCAATGTATTCCCCGGACGGTGACTGGATATATAGTCAACAGGTGCAAACCTCTTCTTTCCTTTATCTTGTAAAGCTTCCGTACCGCCATAATAGAGTTTGACTGCCTGTACATCCGACAGATTGACACTCTTTCCAAAATCCAAAACGATCTCATCCATCATCCGGCTTTCTTTTGCATCTAAACGAAAGTAGAACAATACGTTATCCTGCCGCTCAATTAAAATAGGAATTTGCGTCTGATGTACAAAAACGGTGTCTGAAGCTTTCACAAAGATAGAGCACCCTAACAAGAGAATAAGGGTAAATAAATAATGATTTCTTTTCATAAATGGGGGTATTAGTTAATTTAACGAAGGCAAAGATAAGATTTTCTCTGCATATATTTAACAGTCAAAGCGACAAACTTGCGTTTTTTACCAAGTTCTCGTAGGACTAGTCAACACTCTGACCACCGTTCTTGCTCTTGTGATCATTGACAGGGTCGGCCGCAAGCAACTGGTCTATTACGGAGTTTCGGGGATGGTTGTCTCCCTCCTGCTGATCGGCATTTACTTCCTCTTCGGTGATTCCTGGGGAGTATCCAGCCTCTTCCTGCTCGTTTTCTTCCTGTTCTATGTATTCTGCTGTGCCGTCTCCATCTGTGCCGTGGTGTTCGTGCTCCTTTCGGAGATGTACCCCACCAAGGTGCGCGGACTGGCGATGTCCATTGCAGGATTCGCCCTGTGGATAGGAACGTACCTGATCGGACAGCTAACCCCCTGGATGCTCCAGAATCTCACCCCCGCCGGAACATTCTTCCTGTTCGCAGTCATGTGCGTGCCGTATATGCTCATCGTATGGAAACTCGTGCCGGAGACCACAGGAAAGTCACTGGAAGAGATTGAAAGATACTGGACCCGGTCGGAACAGTAGAAGAAAGAAAGAGACCTTAATAACAGTAAACTAACAACAACTGAGAAGTATAGAGAAGCCGCAGGCGGTTTTCTGCATGGCCATTCAAGAAACGTTTCCCGCCTTCGGTGTACCCTATACCTATCTATAATAAAAACAATATTATGGATTTTAAGAAACTAGCGAATCAGTACCGGGATGAATTGTTGGACAATGTCCTTCCATTCTGGCTCGAGCACTCTCAAGATCTTGAGTTTGGCGGTTATTTCAGCTGCCTGGACCGTGAAGGGAAGGTTTTCGATACGGATAAGTTCATCTGGTTGCAGGGACGTGAGGTATGGATGTTCTCCATGCTTTACAACAAAGTGGAAAAACGACAGGAATGGCTGGATTGTGCCGTTCAGGGTGGTGAATTCTTAAAAAAATACGGACATGATGGAAATTATAACTGGTACTTTTCACTCGACCGTTCGGGTAGACCACTGGTAGAACCATACAATATTTTCTCATATACTTTCGCCACGATGGCCTTCGGACAGCTGAGTCTAGCAACTGGTAATCAGGAATATGCGGACATAGCAAAGAAGACTTTCAAGATCATCCTTTCCAAGGTTGATAATCCGAAAAGCAAGTGGAACAAGCTTCATCCGGGTACTCGTAATCTGAAGAACTTCGCCCTCCCGATGATCCTCTGTAATCTGGCTTTGGAGATCGAACATCTCCTGGATCCCGGCTATCTGGAACAGACGATGGAAACCTGTATCCATGAAGTGATGGATGTCTTTTATCGTCCGGAGCTGGGGGGCATCATTGTTGAGAATGTCGATATGGACGGTAATCTGGTGGATTGCTTCGAAGGTCGTCAGGTGACTCCCGGTCATGCTATCGAAGCGATGTGGTTTATCATGGATCTGGGCAAACGCCTGAATCGTCCGAAATTGATAGAAAAAGCAAAAGACGTAACCCTGACAATGCTCGACTATGGTTGGGACAAGCAATATGGAGGTATCTATTACTTTATGGACCGTAACGGTTGTCCTCCCCAGCAATTGGAATGGGATCAGAAACTTTGGTGGGTGCATATTGAATCTCTGATATCACTGCTGAAAGGTTATCAGCTGACCGGAGACAGGAAATGTCTGGAATGGTTTGAAAAAGTGCATGACTACACATGGTCGCACTTCAAAGATCCGGAATATCCGGAATGGTACGGATATCTGAATCGCAGAGGGGAAGTTTTGTTACCGCTGAAAGGTGGTAAATGGAAAGGGTGCTTTCATGTACCAAGGGGATTATTTCAATGCTGGAAAGTATTAGAACCGCTATAGAAACAATGAATTATTATGTTAACCAATCTTATTAATAATCTAAAAATTAATTCTATGACAGAGTTTAACTCAAAAATTAAGCAAAACTCTCGCATATTGAAGATATTTCTTTTCTCAATATGCGCACTTTTTGCATGTGCTATCAATGCTCATGCACAGAGTTTGGTGCAAGGTACTGTTACTGATGAGACAGGAGAATCTCTACCTGGTGTAAGTGTTGTAGTAAAGGGGACTACTAATGGTACAGTTACAGATGTTAATGGAAAATACAGCATTCAGGCGACTTCAAAAGATATATTGTCTTTCACATATGTAGGTATGGCGGAACAAGATATAAAAGTTGCCGGACAGAAAACGATCAATGTGGTGATGAAGGATGATGTGGCATCTCTGGATGAAGTGATTGTCGTTGGTTATGGTACTGCAAAGAAACAATCCCTGACAGGAGCGGTTTCTGCAGTCAAAGGCGACGAACTGTTAAAGGCACCGGCAACCAATGTATCAAGTTTGTTAGGCGGACGTTTGCCGGGCATTTCTTCTGTTCAAGTCTCTGGAGAACCGGGTGATGACCAAGCAGTATTGCGGGTTCGTGGTTCTATTTACAATGTTACTTATATTGTAGATGGTATGCCTCGTTCCATCAATGACATTGATCCTAATGATATTGAGAGTGTATCTGTCTTGAAAGATGGAGCTTCTGCGGCTGTGTACGGTTTGAAGGGCGCAGGTGGTGTTATCATTGTTACAACAAAGAGAGGACAGGAAGGAAAGTCAAGAATCACATATAACGGTTCAATAGGAGCATCTATGAATGCAAACTTTCCGCAGTTTATGAATGGTCCCCAGTTTGCATATTATTATAATATGGCTGATATGATGGATAAGCTGGCTAACGGAAGTATTACGGACATGAAGCAATATACACCGGTATTCACAAAAGCAAATGTGGAAGCGATGTTGAACGGCGATCCTACTGATGGGTGGGATAATGTCAATTATATTGATAAAGTATTTGGTACAGGTATCAATCAGAAGCATAACATCACCGTACAGGGTGGTAGTGACAAAATGCGTTATTTCACGTCTGTCGGCTATTTGGGACAGGATGGTAATATTGATAACTTTACTTATAGACGGTACAACTTAAGAACCAACATTGAAACTCAGCTGGCCAAGAATTTCCAGTTAAGTTTGGGAGTTGCCGGAAATGTAGGAAAACGTGAAACTCCGGGATATGCCTCCGGTGGTACAGATTCTAATTCCACATTGGGAGAACAAGGTTGGTTATCCGTTGCTCACCAGACTATCATGATGCATCCGTATTTACCGGAAAAATATGATGGACTTTATACCGCTACTACACAGAATAATACAAGCTTACCGAATAGTCCGCTAGCAGCTATTTATGAATCCGGCTACAAACATACCAATAGCTTTGATTTGCAGACTAACCTCTCTTTACAATATAATCTGCCTTGGGTAAAAGGATTAAGTGTAAAGGTTACCGGAGCTTATGACTACAAGACCTCACATAATAAAAACCTGAATACACCTTATTCTACTTATATCAATAAAATGCCGACTTCCACTACAGACTGGACTTGGACTAAAGCGGATGATCCTCGTGGAACTGCAAATGGAATAAATTTAGGTGAAGGACAATTCAGTTCCCGTCAAATGGTAGGCCAGGGAAGCATCAATTATGCGAATTCTTTCGGTAAGCATAATGTTGAAGCCATGGTACTTGCGGAAATCCGTGATTATAAAGAAAACAGTTTCTCCGGATATAATAAGAATATGAGTTTTGCAGAACTTCCGGAATTGAGTTTCGGACAACCGGCAGACTCCCCTATTTCCGGCTACAGTGATGCCAATCGTAGCATTGGTTACGTTTTCCGTTTGAAATACGACTATGACAATAAGTATCTGGCAGAATTTACAGGACGATATGACGGTTCGTATAAGTTTGCGGGCAATGTAAGTGGAAAACGTTGGGCATTTTTCCCATCAGCATCAGTAGCGTGGAGAATATCCAAAGAAAACTTTATGTCCGATCTGACTTTTCTAGATGATATGAAAATACGTGCATCTATCGGTTTGTTGGGTAATGACGATGTGAGTCCGTATGCATTCCTTAGTACTTATAACCTGATGGACGGTAACAAAAATGCGTACCAGACAATTCTGAACGGAAAAGTCATGCAGGCGCTGCGTGCATCTGTAATTGCAAATCCTACTCTGACGTGGGAAAACACGTTAACTTACAATGCAGGTTTCGACTTTACCATGTGGAATGGTTTACTGGGTATGGAATTTGATGCATTCTATAATTATACCTATGATATTCTGACAGCAATGGGAGGCGATTATCCACCATCAATGGGAGGATATTATTATACGTATGCCAACTATAACAAGGTAGACAGCAAGGGAGTTGAAATCACAGTGAGTCATCGTAATAAATTAAATCTGGCAGGGAAACCATTTTCTTATGGAGCCAGTTTCAACTTGACTTTTGCAAGAAATCGCTATCTTCGTTATCCGGATAGTCCCAATACTGTAGAATGGAGAAAACGTACAGGTCGCAGTGTAGACGCTTCAGTCGTATGGGTGGCAGAAGGTTTGTTCCGTTCGGAAGAAGAAATTGATAATTCCGCATGGTATGGAACCCGTCCTAATGTAGGTGACATCAAATATAAGGATTTAAATGGCGATGGCAAAATAGATGAAGATGACAGAACACGTGTAGGACGGGGCAATCGTCCGGAACTGACTTATGGTCTGAACTTGAATTGTGCCTGGAACGGATTTGATTTAAGCGCACAATTTACTGGAGGCGCATTGTTCGATGTATCATTAACCGGAACTTACTATAATGGTTATGATGACAATACGGTCTGGACACAAGCATTCAAAGAAGGTGCCAACTCACCTTTATATCTGGTTCAGAATGCGTATACCACGGAAAATCCGAATGGAACATTCCCACGTCTGACTCTGGGAAATCAAGGACATGGAGGAGACAATGGATTAGCTTCTACCTTCTGGTTGCGTAATGGCAGATACCTTCGTCTCAAATCGGCACAGCTAGGTTATACATTCCCTAAAAAGTGGATGAGCCCTGTGGGAATTCAGAATCTTAGAATTTATGTAGAAGGTTCCAATTTATTCACGATCTCCGGTCTTCCCGATGGAATCGACCCCGAATCTCCGGGAGTGAATAACGGATATTATCCTCAACAACGCACAATCATGGGCGGTATAACTCTGACTTTCTAAACCTTTAAAAGATTTATTATGAAAACAAAATTTATAAGTATCATATTGTTGGGAGCCTCTTTAGGGCTTGGTTCATGTAGTGATTATCTAGACATGACACCGACGGACAAAGCATCAGATAAACTAGTATGGAGTAAACTGGAATATGCCGAACAAGCTGTCAACGATTTCTACCGTTATATCGATTATTTAGGAGTTTATCGTGACGGACAATGCCTGGCAGGCATGACGGAAGCGTTGACAGACCAACTCAAATACGGTTCCTATAACTATATGTCTAAATGCCAGATACCTAGCGAAATCGCTTATGGAGGATCCGTTCTGACAGTAAGTTATGTCAGCACTTATTTAGGCAATTGGGGGACGATGTATGAATATGTACGCCGTGTCAATGAAGGTCTCAATAAACTGAAAAAGTACGCCTCATTCGGTCAGACGGAACAAGAACGGCTGGAAGCGGAAATGCGCTTCTTCAGAGGATATTTATATACCGACTTGGTAAAACGTTATAAGGAAGTCATTATATATGATGAAGATCTGGATAATATAAAGAAGGATATGCCGGTCAGTTCCGAAGCAGAAGGATGGAACTTTGTATATGAGGACCTGAAGTTTGCGGGCGAACATTTACCGGTTGATAAAACCCCTAATGGACGTCTGACTAGCGGAGCAGCTTATGCAATGCTGTCACGGGCAATGCTTTATGCAGAAAGATGGGATGATGCCCGGATCGCTGCCGAAGAAGTGATGGGCATGGGATATAAGCTGGAAGAAAAAGAGAATTATTCTAATGCATTTAAAGCAGGAAGTCAGGAAGCTATTCTGCAATATTGCTATGACAAGAGTTCTACTGTAACTCATGATTTTGACGGCTATATGGCTCCCGGAGGTGATAAAGCATTGGATGGTAATTCAATGACCGGAGGATTTGGAACTCCGACACAAGAAATGGTAGAATCTTATGAATATGCGGACGGTAGCGGTTTTCCGGATTGGAGTACCTGGCATACTGCAGAAGGAACAACGGCAACTCCTCCATACGATAAACTTGAACCACGCTTCAAAGCAACCATTCTTTATAATGGTGCGACGTGGAAAGGCAGAACGATCGCATCTTATGTCAATGGTACTGATGGTTGGGCTGCATGGAAAACGGATGCCAAACCAGAAGGACGTTCTACCACAGGTTATTATTTGCGTAAGCTGGTGGATGAGACTCATAGTTTCACTTCTGTGCAGGCAAGTACACAGCCATGGACCGAAATTCGTTATGCCGAAGTGTTACTAAATCATGCCGAGGCTTGCTATCATTTGAGTGGCTATGCCGATAAAGCCAATAAAGACATCAAAGACATTCGTAACAGAGTCGGCTTGCCTTATTCGGACAAGAGTGGAGAAGACCTGATGAAAGCGATTCGTCAGGAACGTAAAGTCGAATTAGCTTATGAAGGACACTATTATTGGGATATGCGTCGCTGGAAACTATCTGCAACGGCATTCACCGGTATCCGTCTTCATGGACTTAAGATAGAACAGAATGCAAACGGTTCGTTCAATTACATTTATGTAGAGTGTGATGACAAAGATCGTAACTTCCCGACTAAGATGTACCGTTTCCCTATGCCACAGGCGGAGTTGGACAATAACGGTGCGGTAACTCAATATGCAGAATGGCAATAAATCTAAAATGAAAACAATTATGAAAAAGAATATACAATATTTACTATTAGGAGTATTGGCATTAATGAGTTCCTGCCAAGATCCGGAATATGTACTTCCAACTGCTGAGCGGCAGGGAATCACAAGCTTGACCGCACTTTTTACATCAGGTCCTTATGTGGACAAAGAAGCTGTTGTCTACACAATTGCGGATGCGTCTGTAGATAAATATGTGATTCCTATACCATGGTTTTATCCGGAAGACAGTGAAAATGAAACGGCGGAATATATGAAGACAATGAGGGTCCAGGCAAAGTTAGCTCCTAACTGTACTATTAACCCTGTTTTGACGATATTGGATTTGACTAAAGAAAATTACTTCACTTATACAGATGCGCAGGGATATAAGAAACAAATCTGCATTACGGGTGAAAGAGTGAAATCCAATAAATGTCAGTTATTAAGTTTCTCAATACCGGCCGAAGATATTAGTGGAATTATTGACGAAGAGCATAAGACGGTATCTCTGATTTCTGCAGAAGATTTATCTTCCTGTCTGGCAGAATATTCACTTTCCTCTCATGCGACAATGTCGCCGGATCCTAAGACAGAGGCGCTTGACTTCAATTCACCTGTAGAACTGACGGTCATCGCTCACGATGGAGTGACGAAGCAGACGTACACAGTTCAGAAGGCAGTGCCGGATAAGATCCCTTATGGATATAGAAAAGGCAGTGAGACAGAATTGTTTAAATTGGATATGGGAGTTATAGGTTTGCCCTGGACTTCAGCCAACTCACCTTCACTGGCCGTTAATGGCAATAATTTAGTTGTTTGCTTAGGGGACGGTTCTACTGCTCCTACCTATTATAATGCTTCTACAGGAAGTAAGATTGGCAATATGACTTTGGGAAGCGTAGGTGTTGCATCTTTAGGTTGTGTGACAAGTGATAGTAAAGGAAACATATTGTTGGCAACAAAAGCAGCTAATGGTAAATCCTTCTCTATCTATAAGACTTCTTCTGTAACCACAGTTCCAACTTTATTGATATCTTATACCAACAATACAAGTTTGGATATGGGTACCAAAGTATCTGTACAGGGTGATATCAATACAAATGCCGCTATCATTGCTACATGTGACGGGACAGCCTCGTCCGGTTCTAATACGTTTGTTCGCTGGATTATAACAGACGGTGTATTGGGAAGTCCTGAAGTAGTATCGGTAAATGGTGTTGGCTATTGGGGATCTCCTGTGTCAAATACCAAGGTTGTCACCAAAGGAACTACTGCACAAAGCGATTATTTCTTATCCTATTATGATCCTAACGTACTTTATTGGGTGAATGGAACAAGTAATAATGCGTCCAAGTCTTTATCCAATTCGGACAATGGCAATTCCTGGGCAATGAATAATAACTGTCTGGATGCAAGAACGTTCAATAATGCGCAGTATCTTGTATTGGTATCTACGGCTCACTTCCCGCAATGGGGAGGCACTCCGTACTTATATATGTACGATGTAACCTCAGACGGATCGTTTACCGGTACGGTATCTACTTCAGACGCTTTGACATTCAATCCTTCACTTTCTTCGTTCGGTTCTGCAGATGGTGTAGCGGCAACAGGTGATGTATTGTTTGCTCCAACTACAGATGGATATAAACTTCGTCTCTACTATGTTGACAACAACTGTAAGATTATCGGAGGGTATGAATTTGATTGTATCGACAAATAATTAATGTGTTTCAAAAGAGTTACTGACATTAATAAACATATATAATATGAGAAATCTTTTTAAAATATTATTATTGACGTTTTGCGGAATGGTTGCTATCACTTCATGTAGTGATGATTCTGATGGAATCCCCGGATGGCCCTGGAATGATAATTCAACAGAGGGACCGGAAAATCCGGATGTAACAGAAATCAAGCCACGCTATGTCTGGATTGATGCGGCAGCTAATTTTCCGGATTATGCGAATAATAAGGAGAATATCTCCACAGATATGGTGAAAGTAAAAAACGCAGGGTTTACTGATATCATTGTTGACGTGCGTCCCACTACAGGAGATGTTTTGTTCAACACTACTGCAGTAGATCAGGTGAAGCGAATGGATGTGTGGGGAAGTTCGGGTTATGTATATTATGAACGTACTGAAACATGGGATTACCTGCAGGCATTTATAGATGCAGCCAGAAGTCAGGGGCTGAAAGTACATGCGTCAGTCAATACTTTCGTCGGTGGTTACTTATGTCCCTATAACCTCGGATCAGATGGAATACTGTTCCGTGATGACTCGAAGAAGGAATGGGCAAGTGTGGCTAATCTCGCTGACGGTCTGACAAATACGATGGATTTGTTGAATGACGAGACCGATTATGGAGCTAAATTTTTGAATCCGGCTAACGATGATGTGCAGAACTTCGTTTTGCAGTTACTGGGTGACCTGGCTAAATATGACTTGGATGGAATAATTCTGGACCGTTGCCGTTATGACGATTATGGCTTGGAAAGTGATTTCTCGGCTGTTTCTAAACAGAAGTTTGAAGAGTACATTGGGGAAACAGTTGCTCATTTTCCGGAAGACATTATGGCACCAGGCACAGATGAGATACCTTCAGATCAGCCTGCCTATTTCAAGAAATGGTTGGAATTTCGTGTAAAAGTGATTCACGACTTTATCGTCAAGGCACGTGAGAAAGTAAAATCCGTAAATTCAGAAATCAATTTTGGAGTGTATGTAGGCGCATGGTATTCCAGTTATTATACTTCGGGAGTAAATTGGGCAAGTCCTAAATATGACACCTCAGCCTACTATCCTAAATGGGCAACAGCAGATTATAAGAACTATGGTTATGCCGATCATCTGGATTATATATTCTTAGGTGCTTATGCATCTGTCGATAAGATTTATGGTAGCGGCGAATGGACAATGGAGGGATTTTGCAAAAACGGTCGCGAGTTGCTGAAAGGTGACGTTCCCTTCTCCGGAGGTCCGGACATAGGCAATGGTACCGGATGGACTAACGGTGGACAAGCCGCTAAAATACCTGATGCCATCGACGCATGTATAAACAATAGCGACGGCTTCTTCGCATTCGACCTCTGTCATATCAAGATGTACGACTATTGGAACGCTTTCAAGACAGGATTTGATAACTATCTGGAGTCCGTTCAAAAATAGGAAGTTGATAATTCAATCTGAGAATATACTCAATACAAGTATTCTCCTTTCTATTCATAGCACTAAGTCTGAGCCGCAAGGTTCAGACTTAATGTTAATGAATTGCCTTATTTGTATAAAGAACAATAGATAACTATGAAAATATATTTATTACAACTTGTCATTTTGATGAGTTTGAGTTTGAACTTGCAGGCTCAAAATTTATCCGGTACTATTCGTGGAAAGGTAACCTGTCATGGGAAAGGACTTCAAGGAGTAGTTGTAACGGACGGAATCGACTGTGTTCTGACTAATAAGTCGGGCGAATATGTGCTTGCTCCTCAAAGGGATGCCCGGTTTGTTTACTTGTCCGTGCCTTCCGGTTATCAGCCGAAAACAGAAAAGACCATTCCCTTATTCCATCAACAAATAGAGATGGATAAACAAGACGGATATAATTTTGAGTTGATGAAAAATCCTCAGAATGATGCGAATCATCTGTTTCTGGTGCAGGCTGATGTGCAAGTCACTTCCGAAGACGATGTGAAAGCCTATGGCAGATTCCTGCAGGATATAAAAGAATATGTACAGCCTTATTCGGGAAAAAGAGACATATTCGGTATTGATTGTGGAGACATCGTGGGTGATACCCCCTCTTTGTATCCATCTTACATTAATACCGTATCTACTTTGGACTTTCCCGTTTATCGTGCTATCGGCAACCATGACATGACCTACGGAGGACGTACTTTTGAGTACTCGTACCGTACTTTTGAAAGTTATTTCGGCCCCATCTACTATTCGTTTAATAAAGGAAAAGCCCATTACATTGTACTCGACAATTGTTTCTATGTCAATCGTGACTACCAGTACATCGGATATATTGATGAACGGACTTTTGCATGGCTGGAAAAAGACCTTTCGTATGTGTCCAGGGATAAGCTGGTATTTGTGGTCATGCACATTCCCTCCAGCCTTCAGAAAAAGTTAAGATATAATACTTTGGATCAGGATGAAACAGTGAATACAGCTGCACTATATAAACTCTTGGAGGGCTATAATGCGCATATCATTTCCGGGCATACCCATTTCAATACGAACGTTTGTTTCAATGATTCGTTGATGGAGCATAATACGGCAGCAGTGTGTGGCACTTGGTGGCGTGCAGACATCAATGTAGACGGAACTCCCAGAGGTTACGGTATATATGAAGTGAACGGAGATCAATTGAAGTGGATTTATAAAAGCGCAGGTTATCCGCTGGAACACCAGTTTCATGCTTATCCGGCAGGATCGTCGGATGAATATCCTTCTGATATCATAGCCAATGTATGGAACTGGGATGATCTTTGGAAGGTAGAATGGTATGAGAATGGACAAAGGATGGGCGAAATGCAAAAGTACAAAGGATATGATCCTATGGCAAAAGCCATCTGTTCGGATAAGGAAAAGGTGAAATATGACTGGATATCTCCGGTTCTTACCGAGCATCTCTTTCATGCAACTCCTCATGACCCAAACGCAAGGATAGAGATTAAAGTGACTGACCGTTTCGGTAATGTATATACTCAAACTATTGAAAACAAATAAACTAAAATCATATGTTCAGAAACAGATACTTTTGGCTACTTATAAGTTTGTTCTTTGTTCTGAAAACAGAAGCTAAAGTAACCTTGACCTCCATTTGGGGAGACAACATGGTGTTGCAGCAACAAGCAGAAGTTACTTTTCGTGGAAAGGCTACTCCCGGAAAACGTGTATATGCTTCCGCTTCATGGAATCATCGGAAAATCTATGCAGATTGTGACCGGAACGGACAATGGACACTGGCTCTTCCGACTCCGGAAGCCGGCGGACCATATACCATTACTTTTTCGGACGGGGAAGAGCTGACCTTAAAAAATATCCTGATCGGTGAAGTCTGGTTCTGCTCCGGACAGTCGAATATGGAAATGCCGGTAAAAGGGTTCCGCGGACAACCGGTCTATGGTTCGCAGCCCTATATCGTGTCCGCTAATCCTAAACGACCATTAAGACTTTACACCGTAAAGAACAATTGGAGCACGACTCTGAAAGAAGAAGGAATAGACGGACAATGGAGTGAAGCATCTTCGGAAGAAGTGGCCGATTTCAGTGCAACAGCTTATTTCTTCGGCAATCTGTTGCAACAATCTTTGGACGTACCTGTAGGATTAATACATTGCTCCTGGAGTATGTCAAAGATCGAAGCATGGATGGACAAAGAAACCTTATCTCATTTTTCCGAAGTAACCTTGCCGGATACAAATCAAGATAAATTCGAATGGGCTGCCGGGACGCCTACCCTGTTGTGGAACGCTATGGTAAATCCATGGGAAGGATTCCCTGTCAAAGGAGTTATCTGGTACCAGGGAGAGGCGAATACTCCCGATCCTACTCTTTATAAAAAGCTTTTTCCCGCCATGGTCTCTCAATGGAGAAATTTCTTTCATAATGCTGAAATGCCATTTTATTATGTCCAGATTGCTCCCTGGAAGTCCGAAGGGAATGACAAGTTGGATTGGGCATGGTTCCGTCAATGTCAGTTGGAGCTGATGAAGGAAGTTCCCGGAGTGGGAATGGTGACCACCGGAGACGCAGGCAGCGAACTCTTTATACATTCACCTTATAAGATTAAGGTTGGAGAACGGTTAGCTTATTGGGCACTGGCCCAGACTTACGGCCGAAAAGGGTTCCAATATTCCGGTCCAGTCTACAAGACCTATCGTATCCAGGGAAATGCTGTAGAAATAGACTTTGAATATGGAGAGGAAGGACTGACTCCGGAAAATCAGAATGTGAAAGGTTTTGAGATCGTAGGTTCCGATGGTATATTCCGACCTGCAAAGGCGGAGATCATCAATGGCACATCTACTGTGAAAGTATGGAATGATTCTGTTAGTGACCCGACAGAAGTCCGCTACTGCTTCCGGAATTATGTGCAGGGGGAATTATGCAATAATGCCGGGCTTCCGGCTTCTCCTTTCCGGATCGTCATCAAAAAGAAACCGGCCTTAATGTGGATTGATGCCGAAGCAAACTTTGAGCGCTTCAGTCATAAAGATTCGATTGATTATTACTTGGAAAAAATCAAATCGCTGGGCTTTACACATGCGGTTGTCGACATTCGTCCGATCACAGGGGAAGTTTTATATAAAAGTGAATATGCTCCGCAAATGAAAGAATGGAAAGGAGCCAAAGCCGGTGATTTTGACTATCTGGGATACTTTATCAAAAAAGGGCACGAACTGGGGCTGGAGATACACGCCTCATTGAATGTATTCTGTGCCGGACACAACTATTTTGACCGTGGAATGGTATATAGCGGACATCCGGAATGGGCTTCGATGGTGTACACTCCCGATAAAGGAATCATTCCAATCACCGAAGAGAAGCATAAATATGGTGCCATGATCAATCCTTTGAACGAAGAATATCGTACCCATATCCTGAATGTTCTGAAAGAAGTCGTGACCAAATATCCCGACCTGGACGGTCTGATGCTCGACCGGGTACGTTACGATGGAATAACCGCTGATTTTTCTTCATTGTCACGTAAGAAGTTTGAAGAATACATAGGTAAAAAAGTCGCAAACTTCCCCGAAGATATTTTCCGTTGGACTAAAAATGCAGATGGGAAATACACAACGCAACCAGGAAAATATTTCCGGAAATGGCTGGAATGGCGAACTAAAAACATTACTGATTTCATGGCGCTTGCCCGTAAAGAAGTCAAGGCAGCCAACCCTGACGTTTCTTTCGGCACGTACACCGGTGCCTGGTATCCATCTTATTATGAAGTAGGCGTAAACTTTGCCAGCAAAGAATATGATCCGGGCAAAGATTTCAGCTGGGCAACACCCGAATATAAAAATTATGGCTATGCCGAGCTGATAGACCTTTATGCTACCGGTAATTATTATACGGACATAACCATCGAGGAATACAGAAAAACGAACCGGAGTATCTGGAACGAAACTGATTCGCAGGCTCAATCCGGTACGTGGTATTGTGTAGAAGGCTCATGTCAGCATTTACGTCAGATATTGAAAGGTAATAAATTTATGGGAGGTATTCTGGTGGACCAGTTCTATGACAACCCCGCCAAACTTTCGGAAACGATAGAGATGAACCTTCGCCGTTCGGACGGATTAATGGTATTTGACATCGTACATATCATTACCAAAAATCTGTGGAAAGAAGTAGAGGAAGGAATGAAAAGAGGAGGCTCCTTATGAATAACCGGGCCTATGCATTAGACGCTTTGAGAGGATATGCGATTATTACGATGGTACTTTCTGCTACCATCGTAACGCAGGTGCTCCCCGGTTGGATGAGTCATGCGCAGACGCCGCCACCCGATCATATATTCAATCCTTCTTTGCCCGGCATTACATGGGTAGACCTTGTTTTTCCTTTCTTCCTGTTTGCAATGGGAGCAGCTTTCCCTTTTTCCATAGGTAAGCGTGCAGAGAAAGGTGACTCTAAACTGAAATTAGTATATGAAGCGGTGAAACGTGGAGTACAACTGACTTTCTTTGCCATCTTCATTCAGCATTTTTATCCGTATGTGCTGAGTTCTCCGCAGGACATCAGAGCCTGGTTGCTGGCTATTCTTTGCTTTGCGGTTCTGTTTCCGATGTTCATGCGCATTCCTTTGAAAATGCCGGACTGGGCACATACCGGCATAAAGATAGCCGCATACGGAATTGCGGTAATCATGATGCTTACTACTTCTTATGCCGATGGAAGAACGTTCAGCCTGTATTTTAGTAATGTGATTATTCTGTTATTAGCCAATATGGCCATCTTCGGTTCTGCCCTCTACATTTTTACGATGCATAACCGATGGTTGCGTTTGGGAGTTTTATTGCTGCTGATGGCTGTTATTTTGGGAAGTACTGTCGAAGGTTCCTGGACACAGGTGATATTCAATTATACTCCTTTGCCCTGGATGTATCGGTTTGATTATCTGAAATATCTGTTTATTGTAATTCCCGGCAGCATTGCCGGTGAGTATTTGATGGAATGGATGAAGGGCCGAAAGGATACCGAACAGCCGGCTTCACCGCAATACCGTAAGATAGGAATTGCGCTGCTGATATTGACTATGGTGATTATTGTATTCAATCTCTATGGGCTTTATACCCGTATGGTGACAGTGAATTTATTAGCGACACTTGTGCTGTTATTGATTGGCAAATTGGTTTTCTTACGTCCGACAGAAGGAATCGCTTTGTTATGGAAAAAGCTGTTTAATGCCGGAGCATATCTTCTCCTTTTGGGGCTATGTTTTGAACCTTTTCAAGAAGGTATCAAGAAAGATCCTGCCACTTTTAGCTATTTCTTTGTAACTTCCGGTCTGGCATTCCTTGCGCTCTTATTCTTAAGTATTGTTTGTGATTATTTCAGATGTGTGCGAAGTAGCCGCTTTCTTGTTATGTCCGGGCAAAATCCGATGATCGCTTACGTGGTTGGTGATTTATTCATTATGCCGTTGGCTAATATACTGGGACTTGCCTCGCTGTTGTCCTACTTCCAGCAGAATGCGTGGCTTGGGTTCCTTCAGGGAGTAATCATTACGTCTTTAGCTGTTTTGGTAACGATGTTTTTTACTAAGATCAAGTGGTTTTGGAGAACTTGACATCATTCAATAGATATACCGACAGTATAATAACAGGCATTAAAAATAAGTTGAACAGAAAACAAAATGATAGATAAATAGCAAAATAGGAAGCATAATTTCCTTATTTCCCTATTTTTGCTATTTCTATCTTTTGATAGATGAGTAAAGATAGAAAGAGATATGCATACAATCTTGAATTAATATGCATGATTATGAATAAACGAGCGGTCATTTGCATAAAAAACACCGTATAGTTTGAAATAAACATAAGGTTGATTGAGCTAAAACATAAGGTTGATTGTAAATAAACATAAGGTTGCTTTTAAAGGAACGTCCCATTGCTTTAAAAGCAACGCTAAGTCCGTTTAAAAGGAGCACATTTTAGCTCTAAAATGATGGGTATCTTATTTATTAGACTTTGTTTTAGGATGAAAAAAAATAATCAGAATGATGCAAAGTAATATAAAAAAAGAAAGATATTACAGAATAGCATGAAAAATAACGCAAAAAGAATGCATATAGATGCATATTCGCAACAAAGTGATTTCCTGTAACGGCAAATCTCTGTCATTTTATTCTCTATCCTGTGCAGTGATGGAAATACGCCCGTTAGAGAGTTTATAATTATCAAAATGACAAAATGCCATTTTGATAATTATATAACATGGTAAGTCTTAATAAAACGATTCCTTTTTCAATGGCCATCCTGTGATAGTTGACATATAAGGAATCAATGACATAGCCATTTTCATTTGACCTTTGTAATTGGGATGCCATACTGCTCCTAAGTCTGTAGTCGAATCGCAAAGGCCTTCGGGAAGAACTGCTATATAAACTTTCTTATCATTCAAGTCTTTGCGCATACGCTCCATGTATTGAACGATCTGCCGTTGAGCAATAGCCGGACTGATGCATAATATAGGGACATCTCCGTAATTTGTACGAAGACGGCTTATTAGTAGCTTATAAGCATGAATAAACTCATCTTCCAACGGATATATATTGGTGGAAAAATCATTAGTTCCTAAATTAACAACCACCAAATCGGGCTTGTATGTTTTAAAGTCCCATTTCTTATCCAAATTCATATCAAATGTATTCAGCATACGGTCTTTCATTGTCACGGCAGATATTCGGACGGAATCTCCATAATTGCGGACTACTCCACGTCCGGAATGTGCAATAAGCGTATAATCGGCATTGAAATAGCGGGCGATAATAGTGGCATAAGATAAGTTGCAATTCTCCGTTTCAGCTTTATAAGGTTCGCTACGGTCTTTCCCTTCTACACCATAGCCACACGTCAGCGAGTTACCGATAAATTCGATATGTCTGGACGGGCACTCCGTTTCTTTCATCAGTTCTCCTTCATTATGAAGCACAAATTGATGAATGGTTGTCTTTCCCCATTCCCCTTCCGTACGTTTTTGAATCAACACATGATGGATGCCTTTATCCATGCCGGAAATGAAATTAATCAAAGTATCTTTACCGGATACTTTTACCGTTTTGTGTAAAAGGCTGTCTACAAAAACATTGTAATAATTAATACCAGTATCTGAAATCTTCATAGACAATTCTCCTCCCGAAAGTCGGGTACGAAGATAAGTACCGGTCCAGTCGAAAGAAACGGAGCCATCACTCTGTATTTCCGTACGTCCCACGTAAGAAACGTTTTCATCATTAGCTTTATAGTATCTGTTCTTGGTAGTTTGAGCATTTACATCTTCAAACAACAGACAGAGGCTAACCAGAACTAACACATTTTTCCACATATCGTTTTCTAAATTAATCAAAGGTAATCACACAACTGCCGGACCCGTCGGATACAATTCTAAGTCCTTTGGCTGTTACTTTATTACCGGTAATTGTTATTGATTTACTTTTCTCTATAATCGTAAAAGACTTCTTTGTATAATCGACAGGCAACTGTATTGTCCTGTCGACGTTCTTCTTGCAATCTATAAAAAGGACCTTTTTATTATCTATTACACCCTCATAACACAGCAAATCATCATCATCAGAAACAGGAGACTTAAACCAGGTATACACTCCACTCCAATGAATAATATCCCCCTTTTTGTGTTCTCTATCAGCTATAATCTTGTGGTAGGTCTTATTGCTGGAATTTCCTATGAATATAATATCATCATCTGATATTTCTTCATGATTTCCCAATCCATCGGCAAACAGATAAGAAGATTGATACACATTTGCGCTTTTCTCAATGAAACGGCGAAATGACGGATACTCTTTCTTTGTAAAGGTAGAAACATCCTTTTGTACTGTCCAGTCCACATACTTGCCATTGGCAGTTAATGTATGTGTCTCCTTGTCAAACATAGATTGCATTCCGTAATACATTTGTACTGTCACGGGAGACTCATTTTGAAATTCATGAGTAACCAAGACTTGAATGTTATTTCTATAAATAGAATAATTGACAGTCTCAATACATAAGATCTCATTCAGAAGTGTTTTTCCACTACTGGTATCGGCTTTGGAAGGGTTCATTATTTCATTGATTACTTCAATCTTTATCTCTTTTGTCAGAGTCGATAGATCTGTCTTTATTTCTTTTCCGTCTATATAAATACGATAACCGATATTGCGAGCAGTTTGAGTAACTTCATCCAGGTAGGGATGATTTCCTCCACACCACCCGTATCCGGTTATATTAAAAGGACCGATATTGTCACTGTAAGCCAGATTCAGAAGAGAAGTCGGAGAAGCATCGGGCAGAGTGGCAGGAGCAGGCATATTATTGTCAATTGTTCCTACTCTATAAAATGTGAACAGTTCATTGAACATACACTTCTTGAACCAATAAAGAATATCGGTTTTGGCATCTAACTTGGCTGATATATATAAATCTTCGCCGGTTATTTTCACTCTCATTTCTTCAGATATCGTTTCAGTCCCGGGAGAGTCTTCTTCTGCAGAAGGCTTATCCGGGAGTCCGGAAGAAATTCCCGAATCTCCATTCGAGCAGGCTACTAAGTGCCAGGATAAAAATACGAATGCAAGGATTAAACGTTTCGTCATGGCTTCTATCTTTATTTTAATTCAAATTTGAGAACATCTTTGATATCCATAGCTGATGCTGCTATGATAGCTTCAAATTTGCCCGGTTCACAAATCCATTCATGTCTTTCCGCATCAAAAAAGCTTAATGCCTCTTTATCAATAGACAAAGAAACTATTTTTTCTTCACCCGGCATTAAATTTACTTTCTTAAATCTCTTTAATTCTTTCACCGGGCGGGGAAGAGAAGACTTTATGTCTCTGATATAAAGCTGAACAATTTCCTGTCCTTCACGGTTCCCTGTGTTCTTGACAGCTAAACTGAAAGTTATTGTTTCGTCAACTGACATGACTTTCTTGTTTGCTGTTAGTTTTCCATACGCCTACCACTCTGTCTCCAATGGGGTGATTCACATCTTGATAAACAGGAGCTTGCGTCATGAAAGATGATGCCAGAAAAGGCATGATTGCTATGATATTTCTTAATTTCATTGTTTTGTTATTCTTGTCCGTATAAACAGTATAAATATAATATGCTGATGGCAGATTCCATCAGCATATTATCCAAATGATTATTATAAGCCTAAGAAAGCTGTCGGTGCATCTGTGGTTATCAGATCAAAACCATTGTCAATACACCATTGCATCTCAGAAGGGATATTTACAGTCCATACATTGGAGGTCATCCCTGAATTTTTCAGATCTTTCAACCAATCCGGATTTTTATGATAAGCCCAATAATTGTAATCTGCCCCGGTAGCTCCCAATTGTTTCAGTTCCTTGGGCGAAATATCCTGTCCCAAATACAAAATTGGAGTTTTAGGAGGTGCCAGACGTATAAACTCACACATCACATGACGGGAAAAAGAGATGTATTCTACTCTGTGAGTCAATTTTTTCTCTTCCACCAACTTTAGGATCATTTCAACGGCTTTCGTTTCACGTTCCGGAGTACTGAGGGGTTTCATCTCCAGTATCAGATGTATTTTAAGTTTCTTCGCTTTATCAAGGAACTGCTCTAAAGTTGGCATATTCTCTCCATTGCTTAACTTTAAAGTGCGTAGCACGTCAGAAGATGTTTTCTCCAGAGAGTATCCTTCATGCCATCCGTCATGATTCAACATCAATTCATCGTCAGCTGTCAGCCATACATCAAATTCCGAACCATAACAACCTATTGAATCAGCTTTCACTAAAGCCGCTAGCGAGTTCTGTGCAGATCCGGGTGTATTCCAGAATCCACGATGGGCAATAACTTTGGTCTGATGAGATTCTTTTTTTTGCTTGCCACGTCTTGATACAATCAGATTAGCCAGTCTGTCCATGACTTCATGATCTTTCGGGTTTGTTGATTTATACATATCAAGAACTGCATGATTGCCACTATAATAGGCCATTGCAGATGTACGGAAGGCTTGTTGTCTTTCAAAATGATCAATATACGCTACCAGACGATTATAAAACGAGTCCTTGGCATCAAACAATGCTCTTTCGTCAAATTCAAGTTCCATCCCCATGTTCAGAGTGGCGGCAGATTGACATGCTTCTTCCAGTCTTTTATCGGGAATAGAGGCTTTAAAAAAGTGGTTCGGTTGTTGATAAGCGATATCAAAGCCTAATTCTCTCCATTGGTTGTAGCCTTTTGCCTGCCAATACGGAATCCAACAAAATGTTTTGTTCTTCGAATGAATATACTTACTTAATGGAACTGACAGATCTTTGGTGAAATCAATATCCTCTGCCAGCCAGTAGAAACCGGATAATTTCAGATGTTTGTATTTTGCCTGTTTGAATCGCTTCATTAACTCATCGATATACCAACGGGTGGCCTTCACCTGATCCTCTTGTCTGGAAAAGTCCATTGGCTCACCATCCACTTCTCCCCAATCTTTTTGTCCGGGAAGAACTTCCGGAAGACATAGTACTATCTGATGAGTAAAATCCGGTTTTCCGATTTCTTTAATCTGTGTTCCGATACATCGATCTAAGGCAGACAGCGCTTTACCATCTTCAAAAAGACGATCTAATAACCATAGCCATTCTTTTTTTCTTGCATTTTTATCTGAGTAGCGTGTTGCAAAGCCACAGCCTTTCCCATCTGTGAACTCCAAAAACAAGAATCCGTCAAATAACCAGTCTTTATGTCCATCTGCAAACTGATGTACCACATAGGGGAGAAATTGATCCGAAGTCCAGTCAATACGATGCACTCCTCCCTGGTAAATAAGTGCCAGATCTTTTATTTTATTCTGTCTATATCCTTTATCTATGGATAGCGCATGACTATCCATAGTAATAAATAACAGACAGAAACATATCAATCCTTTTAGATATAGTGAGAAATAGTTCATAATTTTCATGTTTTTAGTTACATACCCCAAGCATAAACTTCACCAAGACTAACTCTCAGCCCGTCATAAGTCGGATAGGTATCAGTTATTACAAAACGAATGTATCGGGCTTGTGTCGCAGGAACATCCATATTAACGTTGGGTTCTCCGATTTTGGGAGAAGTCCAGTCTTTTAATTTAACCCAATTCTCGTTATCAATACTAGCTTCTACATAACCGGCTTTCGATGTGCCTGCCCAAACGTGTGCTGCTGGTGCAACAGGGTTAGCAAATCCAAATCTGAATAATGTATATTCTTTCCCCATGTCAAATACAAAGTAATAGGGCAAGGGCTCTTTTACATCCCATCGGCATAGCCATTGTGTGCCAGGATTATTGTCTATCAATGATTCCACTCCCCATCCCATATTCAGATACCATCCGCCGTCTTGGGTACAACAGTTGTTGAAATCTATAACACTCCATCCTTTCTTGTCTATTGGGTCCGGTTGGAATTTAACTGTGTACAGTTTGGACGCAGCATCAGGACTTATACCATATTTTGAAACGGAAGTAATGCGTAGTGGAAGTACATAGTCACCAAATAAATAAGTACCCTCTTCCGGTATTAACCCTTTCTTGTGGTATTTAATTTTAATGAATGTTTCCTTCATGCCTGTTAATATAACTCCTTTATTATCTACAGTAAAGGAACTCTCCGGCAACATTTTATAAGCCGTGCCATGAGCGGTATTATAATCAATGACTAACTGAGGATCGACTTCAATCTGAAATGAAATATCTTCGTCATTAGAATAATTAGTTCTTATCTTTACGAACAGTTCTCTTTCATTCAAATCGCCGAAAGTCGGCATAAAATCAGTAACCGGACTCATACCAGGAACATCCATTTGCAAATAAGGTTCCTTAATAGTAGGTACAATAATGGTTTTTAGTCGCTCATCATCTGCAGAGATAAAATTTTGCACCACACTCATTTGTATGGGCAAGCCATATTCCTTTCCCGTAGAAAGAAGATCGGATAGACGGTCGGCATTCCATTTAATATCAAAAGCTTTCCGATAGTCGGAATCGTTGAGACGCAGAGCAGGCTGAAGAATGGTATAACAATCGGAAGGTAATAATTGGATCGATGTTCCATTATCCGTATTATAACTCTGAAGAACAGTCTCGTCAACAGAAATGGAAACTTCTGTCTCCTGCTTTCCTTTCCCACTTTTGATAACAAATAATTGATAGGGGGTATCCATACCACGGAATATCTCCGTTTCTGTATAGGTAGAATGCAATAGTCCGATTTGATCATTAACCATGAGATTATCACGATCATCAGTACATGCCGATGCAATAAAAAGTGCAGCAACTATGAATTGTATTGTCTTATGTTTTTTCATATTTATATCCATTACATATATTTACCATCCGTAATTCTGAGTAATATTCTTCATTTCACTCAATTGTTCTTGATTGATAGGGAAGAAATAATGCTTAGGCTCAAATACCCGAGGACCACCTTTCCAAACATTTGATGTCCGCGACCAAGAATCTTCGTATGAAGTGGCCAATAAATTAAGAGAATATTCCGGTCCGGGAAACTCTTGTTGAGCAATCATCCAGCGACGGGCATCATAATATCGGTGTCCCTCAAAGGCTAATTCTACCATGCGTTCCTTTTGAATCAGCATCCGCAACAAATCCTTATTGCCTTTCACTTCCGGATACGCTGTTTCGAGGGCATTTAAACCGGAACGTTCGCGAACAAGGTTAATATACTTCAATGCTTCCGTTTCATTGCGTTCGGGCTTCTCATTGCAAGCTTCAGCATAGTCAAGATATATTTCGGCCAAACGGAAATAGGGCCAGAATACGGTTCCCCAACTGCCACTTTCTGTATTAAGAGCAGGATCGAGTGGGCGTCTCCACATATATCCGACTTTGACACAATCTCCGGATTCTAAGTACGAGGACGATCCTCCCGTAAAAAAGGTAACTTGTTTTATGCCTTTATATTGATTGATCCAATAAAAACCATTTGGAAATACAGAAGCATAAAAACGGGCGTCACGTCCGACACAGCTATTATGCGCTTTAAATCCAGGTGCAAAACTGACTCCCGGCTGCTTGAAATTTTCTGTAAAACCGGTATTTGTATATCCCGATTGCTCATCAATTACAGGATTCCCGTTATTGTCATATCCGGTAACAGGATATCTTCCGGATTTAGCCATCGGATAAGTATCTACTAATTTCAGAGACGGGCAGAAACCACCGACACCCAATTCACAAACTCTAGGAGGCATGCACCGGCTATACAGATAGAAACCTATAGCTCCGAGTCCAGTATTAGTAGGATTACGTCCCCAGGCACCCCAGATCGTCTCTTTATTCCACTCTTCAAAAAGAACTCCTTGATAAGATTTGATGGCACGCAGTAAAGGGTCTGCTTCAGTCTGGTCTTTGTACAATTCATAGATGTTCATATCTATAACGTCTTTGGCAGCTTTAGCGGCTTTTTCCCATTTTTGAGGATCGGGACTTTGTGGAAAAAGGAAATCACCATACAGATTCTTCATTTGTCCTTTATAAAGATCGCATCCATTATACAATGGACTGGCGGCATAGAGCATTAAGCGCGCTTTGGCAGCCATTGCCGCTCCCTTGGTGATACGTCCTGCCCATTTTGTGAAATCGCTGATCTCTGCAGGAAGTTCTGCAATAGCCTTATCATATTCTTCAGCTATGAAATTTACGTTTTCATCAACTGTATGACGGTCTATCGTTTCCGGTTTTATAAGTTCATCCGATTCGATGTCTCCCCAGATATACACAGGACCATATTGACGGAATAGTTCAAAGTAATAATAAGCTCGCAGAAAACGTGCTTCTGCTTTCATTATACGTCTCGTTTCAGAGTCAATCTCCAAACATTCGTCAACATGGTTCATGAATATACTAGCTTGTTTTATGCCTGTATACTTTGCTTTCCAAATATTATAGTTTGGAGTAGAAGGTCCCCATGATCCATTATTGAAAGAGAGGTAGTTGACCCACTGATACCAGGAGAACATGGCTTCATCACTACGGGGAACTGCGCTTCCTTCTTCCAGATATTCATATTCCCGTGGCAAGTAGCTATAAACATGCGCTAAATACTGTTCGGTAGAGACACGCTTACTAAAGGTTTCGTCTTGTGTAAGCTGGTCGAGCAAAGTCACATCCAGATAATCGTTGCATGATACAAAGCTGAATGCAACGGTGAAGTATAGGAATATTCCTAAAATTCGTATCTTTTTATTCATAGTTCTAATATACTTTAAAAGTTAAGATTAAGACCTAAGGTGATTGTTCTCATCTGAGGATATATATTTCCATAGTTGGAATCGAGTTCGGGATCCCACAATTTGAATTTGCTGAATGTCAAAAGGTTGACACCCTGTGCATAAACACGAATTGATGACATGCCCAGACGTTTATAAATATGCTTCGGAAGGGTATATCCTATCTCCACATTTTTCAAACGAAGAAAACTCATATTACGTTGCCAGTAGGTGGAGGGTTGAAGATTATTCTCTACCTTGCTCATAGAAAGCCGTGGATAAGTAGCATTAGGATTAGGATTGCTGGTTGTCCAACGTTTTTCGGCTACATCTGCGTAAATCTGTCCTAAACGCTCTATATTATCAGAGGCACCATAAAGAGCGTCTCCACCGATAATACGAGTCACATTTCCTACTCCCTGCATAAACAGAGAAGCGTCAAATCCTTTCCAGCCCAGACTAATACCAAATCCATAATTTATTTCCGGTACGTCCGTATAGCCAATCGCTACCTTATCGTATGCGTCGATAACGTTATCACCATTGATGTCTTTATATTTAATATCACCAGGACGAACGTTTCCAAAGTTTTGTTTGGGGCTATTGGCTATATCTTCTTCTGACTCAAAAAGACCTAGAGCTATAAGACCGCGTTGCTGACGATAGGCAAATCCAGCTTCACTTTGGTAGGGCCATATAGGAGTCGGTTTATCATCATACAACTTTTTATTTCGATTGTAAGTGAAATTGGCACGGGCAGAGACATACCAGTCATTAAATCGTTGTTCATACTCCATAGAACCATCGAAACCTTGATTCTTCATTTCTCCAAGATTCACATACTGGGTTTCATTGAGACCGACGATTGAAGGAACACTTTCTTGCTGAATATAGATACCGGTACGCTTTTCATAAAAATAATCAAGTTGGAATTTAAGCTGGTCAAATAAGCCAAGTTCCAGTCCCACATTCGCTTTTTGAGCTTTCTCCCATGAAACATTCAGGTTTCCCGGAATACCTGTAGAAATACCTACGATACTTCCACTACCGGGATTCGTTCCGAAAATATAGCCGTATTGTCCTTCTTTCATGGTGGAGTTGAATGCAAAACGTCTGTTTCCGCCAATCTGGTCATTACCTATTTCTCCATACGAACCTTTGATTTTCAACAGGTGGATAGTAGAACGCAACGGATCCCAGAAAGCTTCGTTGCTTAGCATATATCCTATAGCAAAAGAGGGAAAGAAACCAAAACGTTTGTCAGGTGCGAAATTCTCAGAGCCATTGTATCCGAAGTTAAATTCAGCAAAATAACGGTCGTAATATGAATAAGTAGCTCTACCGGCAATACCGATGTTTTTGTGGGCAAAAGCGTCTACATAATTACCCGGGAAATTGTCTGTATAGTTACGCATACTAAAAAGAAACAAGGCTCCAACACGGTGCTTTTCTCCAAAGAGGCGGTCGTAATTGGCTGAGGCTTCAAAGTTGATAGTACGTGTGCCCGAATTCGTCCGTGTGAGTTTCATATAATCACTACCTTCAGTACTCCTTACAAAGTCAAGATTTCCTTCTTCATCACGTCCTGTTGCATAGTAGGTAGATGGTGTTACAATGCGGTTTAGTGTATGCGCATTGTAGGCGTCCCATGAGAACTTAACATTGGCTTTTAATCCCGGAGTTACCATTTTTGAGAAATCCTGTGTAAGCGAAATAAGTGATTGCGCATTGTTGAAGAAATCCTGCGAGTACCCAGAGTTATTCAGGCTGTTATAAGGATTGGTACCCGTACTTGGTTTAGCTAAAGTGCCATCTGAATAAATAGTAGGAGTAGCTATCGGAGAAGTTCGGATCATATAAGCATACAAATCTGATAGTGAACCATAAGGACGGTTCTTGGTCTCATATTGATTGGACAGTGAGAGACTCAGCTCAGTAGATGAAGTTACATTGATATCAATATTTGAACGAAAACTAAACTTGTTATAGCGCATTGAAGCATCGTAGCGGTCTTTATCCGAAATATTGAATACACTGCCTTCCGAATAAAAGGAGCCGCCTACATAATAACGTATTTTAGGAGATCCCCCGGTAACGTTGATATTCACGCGTGTGGTGTTGGAGAAGTCTTTAAACAATGTTTGCATCCAATCTACATTCGGGTAAAGATCCGGATCTGTATTATTCAGGTATTTTGCTTTTTCTTCAGGTTGTATAGCCAAGCGTCCGGATGATTCCAAAGTAATATCATTATAATAATTGATCCATTGTTCCGTATTAGCCAATTCGGGCATACGTACTGGATTGGTAAAACCATATTCTACGCGTGCATTAATCTTAGGTGCTGATTCGGTTCCACGTTTTGTCGTGATAAGTACAATACCATTGGCTCCACGCACTCCATATAATGCTGTTGCGGTAGCGTCTTTCAGAATAGAGAAAGAAGCGATATCCTCAACATCTACAAGGTCCATACTACGTTCTACTCCATCAACCAGCACTAAAGGTTTGTTGCCTGCACCGAAAGTATTGATACCCCGAATCCAAAAATCAGCACCTGCACCCGGTTCACCTGAACGCTGCATGACAACTATACCAGCCAACTGTCCGGCCAAACCGGAACTCAATTTAGCAACAGGCATTTTCAGCTCATTCATCGAAACTGTATTGATGGCACCAATAACGCTTGCTTTTCGCTGTTTACCATATGCTACTACGGTAACTTCGTCAAGTTCTGCTGTTTGGGGTTGCATTTTAACTACGATATTTGTTTGCTTACCCACCAAAATAGTCTGCGTTTCCATTCCAAGAAAAGAAACGACTAGTTTATCTGTTGGCAAGACTTCTATCACAAATGTTCCGTCCAAGTCAGTGATAACTCCCCTTGAACGTCCTTCTACCAATATTGATGCACTGGGAATAGGTTCTCCAAATTCATCCAAGACTTTTCCTGTTACTTTCTTGCCAGGATTGTCCTTTACTTCTTTGATCTCATCTTTTTGTAAAGAATGAGCGAGAGTATTACTGGCGTTCATGTTTACTAGTGATAATAAACAGAATGTCGTAACAGTCCAGATTTTAATTGAAAAAATGTTTTTTCGTAAGTCCGACATCATACATTAATAATTTAAAGTTAAGTAATTCTGTATTTTTTTCTTCTTTAGATTTGATAATTTCCTTAATTATAAGTTCGGTATTATATTCATAGGCTGTTTTGTTTTATAATTTATAATTATTTTGAGGTATGTACTTAATAAAAATATTGCATATATTTCTCAGATAATGTCTTGGCCAACAATATCGGGTTCTCTCCAGAAATTATAGGATGGTGCTCTTTGGATAATGTCCACTCATATTCGAAGTCAGTAATTGATTGATAAAATTGTTTTTCATCAAACTTCTGGCCGGATAATGAAGCGGTTATTACTTCTGTTGTAAAGCGCTTCCAACGTTCACGATAATAACTGTAAGTTAATCCACCCCAGCCCCTGTTTGCATAGTCATTTAACTGGGTTGCCTTTTGTCCCCATACTGTCAGGATACAACGTGCATTTTCCTCATAATATTCTTTTTCAGCTTCTGTTTTTCCAAAAGAACGTGCATCGTCAATCCACTTACCGATTGAGAAATTGGTTTCACAGGATAACAGACGGTCTGTATCTATCAATAGTGCATCCATTTGATCGGCCCATTTCTTCATTCCATCTATGTCTTTTTCTGAATAACATTGAGTGAAATGATCTCTAAACGAGGAAAAGAGATTTCCTAATACTTGCCGTCCTACATTTATTACATCAAATCGATATCCAGTATTGTTTATATGACTGGCTTTCAACATTTCTGTCCAAATATCCCATAAGTCACGATTGTTGTAAGTGATGTCCGGATAGGTATTCCAACTATCTGTGCCCACTAACATTGGACGTGCATTCATTAAAACGGCTTGCCCTGCTGTTGCATACTTTTTATATATTTTTTTATGTAATGAATCCCATGCTTTCAGAATATGTCTATCTTGATTTCCCCCTCTGCATTTTGCCCAGTTTTGAATCCATTGATCAGTTGTTAACGGATAATCCCATGCCTGGTCAAATACAAATTCATACATAAAAGGATTCACATCGAAGCCTTCCAAGGTAGCTCCTAGGCCATATACATTCTCACCACCTTCTACAAAGAGTTTTTCAATTTTGACATCAACATCATCCAGATTTCCGACCATCATGGAGTTTCCACCAAAATTGCCTAAGTAGCACCACATATATGGTTTTCCGTAGTACATTTCCGTATTCCTCCATATTTCTGTACTGTCACAATAGTAATCCAACAGTATGAGTTTGTCATCTGGCACAGCCTCCAGGAAAGAACGGATTCTGGGTTGTGTCCATTTCTTTTGATCATGGTAAAACATCCATGTCATTTGCAACCACTTAGCCTCAGCATCTACTTGATAAATGGACTCATATATCTTCTTAGAAACCTTTGCCAGGAAATCTTCATTCCAATTTGGAGAATCAACCTCATTAAAAGGATCAATTCCATAAATATGATCTGTGCCATATATTGCCGTCTGCTCTTCCAAATACATTTTTTGAATGATGTTGAACAGAGAGTCCATTGGTTCTATAAAATGACTGCGATATTTTGAATCATATCCTCCCCATTGACTCATTTCGTGAATTTTGGCATCTGGATAGATTGCTTTAAGTTCTTTAGGTACGTGCCCAGAAAATGCAGGTAAAACAGGGGTCATATTAAAGTCGCGTTCCCTCTTTAATATTTGTTTCTGTAATACTTCTTGTTGCTCCAACCATGATTTCGGCAGGGGACTTTGCCAATAATCGACATTAGACATACGATGCCAGGGCAAGTGCGCAGGTCCTGTGAAATATGAACGTATTTGTTCATCGTTTAATCCTAATTTGCTCCAGACCTTATACCATACTGTCTCTTGTCCACTGATAGCTAATGGCATCGTAATTCCATTTAATGCCATCCAGTCAATCAACCTTTCCCAATCAGACCATTTCCAATAAGGCATTGTATATCCAAATGTACAGTAGTTCAAGAAGAAACGATTGTCACACTTAGAACGGATAGATATTGGTTGAGGAATTACTGGTAACTCTTCGGGCATATCAATGCTATCAGAGGCATACCAAGATACATTCGTATGGCAGTAATATTTCAGATAATGGTTAAGACCTACGGCCAAAGAATTATTATTATTTCCTTTTATGCAAATTTTCTTGTGTGCCGATTCTAGTATAAAACGATCCATCTGGTTTGAGTCATTTAGTAATTCAAATTCAAAAGAATCTGCATGTTGAGGAAATAATCTCTGGCACATCTGTTCTAATACTGGGTTACTTGATCCAGTATCCTTTCTACAACTTGTAAAAAGAAAAATTGTAAGTATTATATAGAAGTATTGTCTGTTCATATCAGGGTAATAAAAATAAGAATGTATTATATGTTAGATATTTGATTTTCATGGATGTATAATTTCATTTGTTTCTCGTAACTCTTCCAGTACTTTCCAGCATTGAAATAATCCCCTTGGTACATGAAAGCAGCCTTTCCATTTCCCACCTTTGAGTGGCAGCAATACTTCTCCCTGCCGATTCAGATAACCGAACCATTCCGGATATTCCGGATCTTTGAAATGTGTCCATGTGTAGTCATGTACCTTCTCAAACCATTCCAAACATCTTTTATCTCCGGTCAGCTGATAACCTTTCAATAATGAAATCAAAGATTCAATGTGTACCCACCAAAGTTTCTGATCCCACTCCAGTTGTTGGGGAGGACAACCGTTACGGTCCATAAAGTAATAGATGCCGCCACATTGCTTGTCCCAACCGTAATCAAGCATTGTTAAGGTGGTTAACATTGCTTGTTGTATGAGCTCCGGTCGGTCCAGCCTTTTGCCCAGATCCATGATAAACCACATCGCTTCGATAGCATGACCGGGGGTCACCTGACGACCTTCGAAGCAATCCACCAGATTACCGTCCATATCGACATTCTCAACAATGATACCACCCAGCTCCGGACGATAAAAGACATTCATCACTTCATGGATGCAGGTTTCCATTGTTAGTTTTAAGTAGTCAGGGTCCAGCAGATGTTCTATCTCCAAAGCCAGATTGCAAAGGATCATCGGGAGAGCGAAGTTCTTCAAGTTTCGTGTATCTGGATGAAGCTTATTCCATTTACCTTTCGGATTATCAACTTTAGAGAGTATGATTTCAAAAGTTTTTTTTGCTATGTCTGCATATTCCTGACTTCCGGTAGCAAGACTCAACTGCCCGAAGGCCATGGTGGCAAAAGTATATGAGAAAATATTGTATGGTTCTACTAATGGTCTACCCGAACGATTGAGTGAAAAATACCAGTTGTAATCTCCATTATGTCCATATTTTTTCAAGAACTCACCACCCAGAACGGCACAATCCAGCCATTCCTGTCGTTTTTCCACTTTGTTGTAAAGCATGGAGAACATCCATACCTCACGTCCCTGCAACCAGATGAATTTATCTGTATCAAAAACTCCTCCTTTGCGGTCTAAGCAGGTGAAATAACCGCCAAACTCAAGATCTTGAGAGTGTTCGAGCCAGAATGGAAGGACATTATCCAATAATTCATTCCGATATTGATTGGCTAGTGTTTTAAAATCCATATATCTTTAAGTGTTAAGTTATTAAGGTTTCTTTCTTCTACTGTTCCGACCGGGTCCAGTATCTTTCAATCTCTTCCAGTGACTTTCCTGTGGTCTCCGGCACGAGTTTCCATACGATGAGCATATACGGCACGCACATGACTGCGAACAGGAAGAATGTTCCGGCGGGGGTGAGATTCTGGAGCATCCAGGGGGTTAACTGTCCGATCAGGTACGTTCCTATCCACAGGGCGAATCCTGCAATGGACATCGCCAGCCCGCGTACCTTGGTGGGGTACATCTCCGAAAGGAGCACGAACACCACGGCACAGATGGAGACGGCACAGCAGAATACATAGAACAGGAAGAAAACAAGCAGGAAGAGGCTGGATACTCCCCAGGAATCACCGAAGAGGAAGTAAACGCCGATCAGCAGGAGGGAGACAACCATACCCGAAACTCCGTAATAGACCAGTTGCTTGCGGCCGACCCTGTCAATGATCACAAGAGCAAGAACGGTGGTCAGAGTGTTGACTAGTCCTACGAGAACTTGGTAAAACAAAGAATCTCCTCCTGAAAGTCCTGCGTTTTCGAAAATGGAAGGGCCATAATAAAGTACAGCATTTACACCCATGAACTGTCCCAAAATAGCAATGCATACACCAATGATGACCGCTTTAAAAATTCCGGGTTTCATTAACATAGCCCATTCAGATTTTGTTTCAGACGTCAATACAGATTTCGTTTCTTTTAATTGACTTGCAGCCTCTGAAACTGAATTATATATCCTTTCTAATATATTGACAGCTTTTTCTTCTTTACCTCTTACGATCAGCCAACGAGGACTCTCCGGAATAAAGAAGATAATGATGAAGAATAACACAGCCGGCAATGTTTCCATTCCCAACATTCCTCGCCAGACTTCAGTAACAAATATCTTATTCAACCAGTCCATACTTAACTGATTACCACTTTCAGCATAAGCCAGCAATTGATAGTTAATCAAATAAGCTCCTAAAAATCCAACTGTCACAGCCAATTGATATAAAGATACCAAACGCCCTCTATATTGTGCCACAGCCACTTCAGATATATACAAAGGAGAAACAATCGACACAACACCAATACCAACTCCACCAATAATACGATAGACTACCAATTGGGTGAAGTCTGCGGAGATCGCACAACCTAAAGCCGATGTAGAAAACAGAGTCGCTGAAATAATCATCGTCATTTTTCGTCCCAGCTTATCACTCAGGATACCGGCAAAAAGAACACCGACGATAGAACCTATTAAAGCACATCCCACATACCACCCCTGTTGCAACGTATCCAGTTGAAAAAGTTGAGTAACCTGAGCGATTGTTCCGGATATAACAGCAGTATCATATCCGAACAAAAATCCTCCCAAAGCTGCTACAACAGAAAGGAAAATAAGATAGCCAAAGTTAATTGTAGACTTCATATCACTCATTTAATTTCAAAATATTCTCTGTATCTATCATATAAATGTCCGGCCTGCAAGTAGGCAGATTGAGGACTCATAAAATGAGAAAATTCGAAAGTAATAGCCTTATCATACCCTGCACGTTTGGCAGCTTCCAGCTTCATCCGGAGCTTATCAAATTTAATGGGTAGAAAACGGATAGGCATATCACGGTCAAAAGACTCGGCGTTGGTCCAGCATTGCATACCATACTTATCTGCTAATTTTTTATTTACAGTAAAGAACGCATCCAACTCATCATAATCGATATGTCCATCCTGAAAAGCACAAGCATCTACCACTTCATGAATTCCATCAAAAATTTCATTCCATTCTTTTTCGTGTTGTTGTACAGAAACCGCATCTTCTCTTGTCAGTTTCCCTGTTCCCATAATAGCCTTTTTGCCATCAATCCACGGAGAGATAAAAGTCGGGAGTCCGTTCGATATATCTTTACATTGCTTTCCCATAGCGCGGAAAGCATCAATAGCCCCTTTCGTGGCACGGCTAATCTCGCCGCTGATGTACCAGCCTCCAAAACTTTTATACTTCTCTCCGTACATCTTCCAAACCTCATCAATCACATACTTGTTATCCTCAATCTCCCAACTTAAATCACCTGTATCCCAATACCGTCCTGAATCATACAAACCAAAATAAAATTTCATGTTATACTTCTCCGCCAGACGCAAATACATATCTACCAAATCAACCGACGGCATATAACATCCTTTTTTCAGCAAATAAGGTGAAGGGTAAGTCATAAACTTACGATAACCGGAACGAATCATAATCACTGTATCGATACCGATTCTTTTCATATGCTGAAAATCCAGATCCCATTCTTTCTCACCCCAGTTCTGATGAGGAATATCATGAGATATTTCATCCAAAAAAGTTCCTGTAATTTTTAAGCCATTATTTTTGGGAACAATCAATTTGCTTTCCAAATCGCCAGCCTTGATCTTCGGGGAGAGTTCCCCTCTCCCCTCTCCGTCAGCTGCAAATAATGAAGGGGCAACCAAAGCGGAAGCTCCGGCCAAAGCTGCCTTCTTTAAGAAATCTCTACGATTATTAGTTTCCATAGTTTTAATTTTTTGTTTTTACTTGGATATATGTTAACCTATTGAATATACTTACCAGTGATATCGATCTGTTTTTTATTGAAAGGATCCAATACCTGATCAATCATTACAGCCATCTCCCCTCTCAAAATATTCCGTTTCAAATCCGGTTCTTGCATTCCGTATGCTTTCCAAAGCGCTTGCGGATCAACAGTAGTATGTAGTTTTTCCATTTCTGCTATCTTCTGAACAAGTTGAACTGCCTCCTCAATACTTAATTTATCCGCTCCTGTTTTTTTGAATTCATCTTTGGCAGCCGGATACACTTCAAACAGACCATCCAGTTCTGACGCCAGCAATACCGTATCCGCTCTCAACCAAGTCTGATTGGACCAGTCCACATTCTTACCGACTCCTTTCAGAATCCCCGTAGAGCCAATCCGCTGATAAGGAGCAAACTTCACATCCGAGACAGGAACATCCAGATAAGGAAGCAAATATCCTTTAGCATCCAGAATAGCATTCTGAACATCACGAACAGAAACATCACTTATCTTCTGATTATTCTTCACAGCAAGTGCAGCCAAAGCTCCCGCTGCCTGACCGATCTGCAGTACAACCGGTTGCAAACGAGTCGTTCCATTCATAATATTCGATACGGAAATAGATTTCTCTGCAACAATCAGCCCGTCTACCTCCTGAGGAATCAATGTACCTAATGGCAACCCATACGAAGGGATCGGATGAAAATACAGATTAGGCAACTCTTCATAACCATGATAGCGGGTATGGTGATGATCTACCGGATAATCTCCCACAGCAATACAAGTACGGTACAGTTTTTCATCCTGTGTATATGGATTGAGTGCATGATTCAAGTTAAAGCGTACTAATCCGTGAATTCTTCTGGACTCTCTATGATAAGGGATAAAGGGCAACTTATCCTCTGTCGGATATTCATCATCCGCCAATCCAAGTGTATTATATCCCAGCTCATGTTGCAGGAAGTAGACAAAGCACATCGTATAATGTTTCGCATATTCCAACGCTTTCAAGCGCTCTTCCGGAGTCATTTCAATCAGATTAATATAATAATCATTACCTTCTATCGGCCAATTAATCATATATTTATGATTTGGTAACCGCCCGTAAGTAATCATCATATCTTTAGACCAGACGCGATCCGGCTCTTTAGGAGTTATGCATACCGGACTGGCACAGGCACAGGCAAATTCTTTAGGATCGTATCCTTCAGGTTCCGGAATAGTCACATCCTTACCATAATCTTTTAATATGGCAACATAAGTAATATCCTGCACAATATTATTCTTCTTTTCCGGAGCAATATCCTCGTGCGTGTCATCTCTGCTTTCCATACCAATATCGTACTTCACTCCACACATTTTTGCCACATCCCCCAGTTCGGTGGCATCAATCATAACCTTCGCCCGAACCGTTTTCACACCTTGTCCTTCCACCTTCACTTTAGCGACCCACTCATCTCCCGTCCTTTTTACTTCTTCAAGGCAAGCCTGTTTCCAGACTTTTAGATTATTTTCCGCCGCTACCATTTCGTGAAGAATCTTATTTCCAACTGACGGTTCAAACAATACGTTACTTACCCAACCCGTCTTCAAAGAATCCAGCCCGCCATAATAATCAGACAATCTATTCTTAAATTCTCCCCAAAGTCCGGCAGGCAATCTGTAATTTCCATCCACAGCACTCACACCGGCAGAAGTCAGCATCCCACCCAACCAGGTGCTTTCTTCGAGAATCAGTGTATTGGCTCCCATACGAGCAGACTGGATGCCGGATGTTACACCACTGGCACCTCCACCTATAATAAGTACATCTACCTTATCTTCCTCTGAGTGCATACAAGAAGAGTATGATACTACCAGAAACAGCCCACAGAGTATTTGGAATAAGTTTTTCATCATAATACGATTTGGTTACGGTACATCTTAATTAATATCACGGTACAAATATAGCTATATTTATTAAATAAACAATAGATAATAAAATATTTTATTAATAAAGTTGATTTTTGCTTCTTTATTCATTAATAAGACTATAAATATGAAGCTATTCAGATACCAGTACCCTTATTACCTTATTATATAAGAAGATTTCAAATAACTATCAATGAGAGAATTCACTTTCTATAAGGAATCAGCACAGCATCATCTCAGATTCAATTCTAATTTTTTCGTCAAGAACCTTATTAGTTAATAAAAAAATTAATTATCTTTGTAGATATTACAAAATATAAGAGACGTATGAACCAACAATTCTTGAAAGAAATAGAAATGGGCTCTAAAAATGCCCTCGTTAAAAAGAGGATCATTACACATTATATATATAATGGTAGTTCCACTATTCCCGATCTTTCAAAAGAACTAGATCTAAGCGTGCCCACAGTCACCAAGTTTATCGGTGAAATGTGTGAGGACGGATATATCAATGATTACGGAAAACTGGAAACCAGCGGTGGACGCCACCCGAATCTCTATGGATTGAATCCGGAATCCGGTTATTTTATAGGTGTAGACATCAAAAGATTTGCAGTCAATATCGGACTGATCAATTTTAAAGGTGATATGGTAGAGTTAAAAATGAATATCCCCTATAAATTTGAGAATTCGATAGAAGGGATGAACGAGTTGTGCAAACTCATTCTCAACTTCATCAAAAAACTTCCTATCAATAAGGAGAAGATTTTAAATATCAATGTAAATGTATCGGGATGGGTAAATCCGGAATCCGGATATAGTTTCAGCCAGTTCAATTTTGAGGAACGCCCGTTGGCGGATGTCCTGTCGGAAAAGCTGGGTCATAAAGTAACCATTGACAACGACACCCGTGCCATGACTTACGGAGAATATATGCAAGGGTGTGTAAAAGGAGAAAAAGATATTATTTTCGTCAACGTCAGCTGGGGAGTCGGCATCGGAATTATTATCGACGGCAAAGTCTACACAGGAAAATCCGGTTTCTCGGGAGAGTTCGGTCACGTCAATGCATACGACAATGAAATCATCTGCCATTGCGGCAAAAAAGGGTGTCTGGAAACAGAAGCATCCGGCTCTGCCCTTCATCGCATTCTTTTGGAGCGTATTAAAAGCGGAGAAAGCTCTATTCTTTCCACCCGAATATCCGGTGAAGAAGACCCCATCACGCTTGACGAAATCATCACAGCCGTCAACAAGGAAGATCTGCTTTGTATTGAAATTGTTGAAGAAATAGGGCAAAAGCTGGGAAAACAAATTGCAGGATTAATCAATATCTTCAATCCGGAACTGGTCATTATAGGCGGAACTTTATCTTTAACGGGAGATTATATCACCCAACCTATCAAAACAGCGGTACGTAAGTATTCACTCAATCTGGTCAACAAAGACTCTGCCATCATTACATCCAAATTGAAGGATAAAGCAGGTATTGTAGGCGCGTGTATGCTGGCACGCAGCAGAATGTTCGAAAGTTAAACTACCGTTACTTTATGCAAAGAGTTATGGTAAAGGAAGATTTTAAATTAAAGCTCAAAAAATATTCAGAATCCTTTTGTTTTCTCAAATAAAGCTGTAATTTTGCACGCCGTAAACGAGAAACAAACCGCCGCTATAGCTCAGTTGGTAGAGCAACGCATTCGTAACGCGTAGGTCGCCAGTTCAAGTCTGGCTAGCGGCTCTTGACAATAAAGCGCTAACTACAGAATAGTTAGCGCTTTTCTTATTAACCCCCAAAGCAAATCGCATGAAACGAGGTAAGAGCAGGAGATTATTTAAGAAAAAGAAGTCACATTCCAATCAAAGATTAGGGTGTATCATCGCTATCATCGTACTTATTCCCATTTGTTACGGGCTTTATCTGTATTATCAGCAATACAGTGTCCAGCACAGTAGCAAACCGCAGATAGAGACTTCCGTTTCCCTCCCCACTCCATCCGGCAAAGATTTAGAGATTCCCATTTCATTGATTCCCCGTCAGGAGCAGATCATTCGTCATAAAGGTTATACGGTTTCCTACAATAAAGATCTGAAGATTCCGAATTGGGTTTCTTACGAGCTGACCCGTCAAGAAACCAAAGGAAAAGAAAAGAGAGGTGACAACTTCATCGCCGATCCTTTAGTAAAAGGCGCCATTGCGACCAATGCGGATTATGCACGTTCAGGATATGACAAAGGACATATGGCACCAGCCGCCGACATGAAATGGAGTCCGGATGTCATGAAAGAATCCTTCTATTTCAGCAATATGTGTCCGCAGCATCCTCAACTGAACAGAAGAGGCTGGAAAAATCTGGAAGAAAAAATAAGAGACTGGGCGGTAGCCGATAGTGCCATCATCATCATATGCGGTCCTATCATCGACAAGCCGTCCAAGACCATCGGAAAAAATAAGGTGGCAGTGCCCGAACGATTCTTCAAAGTAATCCTCTCTCCTTTTGTCAAACCGGCTCGTGGCATCGGGTTCTTATTCAACAACAGACAGGCGGTAGAGCCCCTTTCCACCTATGCGGTATCAATTGACAGCATCGAGAAACTTACCCATATGGACTTCTTCTCTCCCCTGCCCGATGAATTAGAAAATGCAGTAGAAGCCAATGCCGATTATTACCAGTGGCCACGCTAATAGTTGACAAAATCAGCCGAATTTCAACTATTCACCGTTGAAAGGAATCGCTCCTATCCAAAATCTTCCTATCTTTGACGCAATTTTTAAAGTTACGTCACAAGATGAAAAAGAAAACAAGAAATATCTTATTATCCGTTCTGACCGGAGCTCTCCTTCTTTGCGCCATTGCCGGAGGAACAGTCTATTATTATCTCTTTGCTCCTCAGTTTCATCCCTCCAAAACCGTCTATGTATATGTAGACCGGGATGACACGGCAGATTCAATCTACAATAAGATCAGACAAACCGGTCATGTCAACAAATTCACCGGATTTCAATGGATGGCGAAATATAGAAAATTCGACCAGAATATACATACCGGACGTTATGCCATCCGCCCCAACGAAAACGTATACCATGTATTCAGCCGCTTCTTCAGAGGTTATCAGGAACCGATGAATCTCACTATCGGAAGCATACGGACACTAGACCGGCTGGCGCGAAGCATCGGCAAGCAACTGATGATCGACTCCGCCGAGATAGCCCGCCAACTATTCGATTCCGCTTTTCAGACCGAAATGGGGTATACGCCGGTCACCATGCCCTGTCTTTTCATCCCCGAGACCTATCAGGTATATTGGGATATGAGTGTCGACGACTTCTTCAAACGTATGCAGACAGAACACAAACGATTCTGGAATGACGAACGTCTTGCCCAGGCAACCGCTATCGGCATGACACCGGAAGAAGTCTGCACCCTCGCCTCCATTGTTGAAGAAGAAACCAACAACAACGAAGAAAAGCCGATGGTAGCCGGACTATACATCAACCGCCTGCACACAGGTATGCCCCTGCAGGCAGACCCTACCATCAAGTTCGCTTTACAGGATTTCGGGCTGCGACGCATCACCAATGAGCATCTGAAAGTCAACTCGCCCTACAACACTTATATCAACAGTGGTTTACCTCCGGGACCTATCCGCATCCCCTCTAAAAAGGGCTTGGACAGTGTATTAAACTACACGAAACACAATTACATTTACATGTGTGCGAAAGAAGATTTTTCAGGTACTCACAATTTCGCATCCAATTATGCCGACCACATGGCAAATGCAAGAAAATATTGGAAAGCACTTAATGAAAGAAAGATTTTCAAGTAATTTTGTGATAAAACGAGCCAAAAAGGCTATCTTTGCCCGATATAATAACAAACTGTGATCAACACTAATAAAGGAAATATATGAGCAAGCAACTCTTACTTGGCGATGAAGCCATTGCACAAGCTGCACTGGATGCCGGACTTTCAGGTGTATATGCCTACCCCGGTACTCCTTCAACTGAGATTACTGAATATATCCAAATGGCGCCTATAACCACTGAGCAGAACATACATAATCGTTGGTGTGCCAACGAAAAAACTGCCATGGAAGCCGCACTGGGTATGTCATTTGTAGGCAAACGCGCCTTAGTGTGCATGAAGCATGTAGGCATGAATGTGGCTGCAGACTGTTTCGTCAATTCTGCCATCACGGGTGTGAAGGGAGGACTGATTGTGATAGCGGCAGACGACCCCAGCATGCACTCTTCACAGAATGAACAGGACAGCCGCTTCTACGGAGACTTCTCCCTGATACCGATGTACGAGCCCAGCAACCAACAGGAAGCATACGACATGGTATACAACGGATTCGAATTCTCTGAGAAAACAGGCGAACCGATCTTAATGCGTATGGTCACCCGCCTCGCACACTCCCGTTCCGGAGTAGAGCGCAAAGAGCAGAAGCCACAGAACAGCATTTCATTCAGTGAAGATCCCCGTCAGTTTATCCTGTTGCCGGGAAATGCCCGCAAACGCTATAAAGTATTGCTTGCCCGCCAGGACGAATTCATCAAAGCTTCCGAGGAATCTCCTTACAACAAATACATAGACGGCCCTAACAAAAAACTGGGAATCGTCGCTTGCGGTATCGGCTACAATTATCTGATGGAAAACTATCCGGAAGGTTGTGAATACCCGGTACTTAAGATCGGCCAGTATCCATTGCCTAAAAAGCAATTGCTGCAATTGGTTGAATCCTGCGACGAGATTCTGGTACTGGAAGACGGACAGCCATTCGTTGAAAAACATCTGAAAGGCTATCTGGGCATTGGTATCAAAGTAAAAGGACGTCTGGACGGCACACTATCACAAGACGGAGAATTAAATCCGGACTCTGTAGCACGCGCGGTCGGCAAAGAAAACAAATCGGAATTCGGCGTCCCTTCTGTAGTCGAAATGCGTCCTCCCGCACTGTGTGAAGGATGCGGACACCGTGATATGTACATCACACTGACAGAAGTACTCAAAGAAGAATATCCTTCCCATAAAGTATTCAGCGACATCGGTTGCTATACGCTGGGAGCCAACGCTCCGTTCAACGCCATCAATTCATGCGTAGACATGGGAGCTTCCATCACAATGGCGAAAGGTGCGGCCGACGGAGGTCTTCATCCGTCCGTAGCTGTAATCGGTGACTCTACATTTACTCACTCCGGAATGACAGGTTTACTGGATTGCGTCAACGAAAATGCCAATGTCGTTATTGTCATTTCAGACAATGAGACAACAGCAATGACCGGTGGTCAGGACTCTGCGGGCACAGGACGTATTGAATCCATCTGTATCGGTTTAGGAGTCGACCCTGCCCATATCCGTGTCGTTGTTCCATTGAAGAAGAACCACGAGGAAATGAGACAGATCATACGCGAAGAAATCGAATACAATGGCGTATCCGTTATCATCCCGCGCAGAGAGTGTATTCAAACATTAGCACGCAAAAAAAGAAGTAAGTAAGCCATGAAAAAAGACATTATATTATCAGGAGTAGGTGGACAGGGTATTTTGTCCATCGCTACAGTTATTGGTAAAGCTGCTTTGAAAGAAGGACTTTACATGAAGCAAGCAGAAGTACACGGAATGAGCCAGCGTGGCGGAGACGTTCAGTCCAACCTCCGCATCAGCGACAAACCGATTGCTTCGGATCTGATACCATCCGGCAAATGCGACCTTATCATTTCGCTCGAACCGATGGAAGGTCTGCGCTATCTCCCCTATCTCAGTCCGGAAGGATGGCTGGTAACCAACGAAACTCCGTTTGTCAACATCCCCAATTATCCGGAAGAAGACAAAGTAATGGCTGAAATCAACAAATTGCCGCATAAGATCGTACTGAACGTGGATAAAGTAGCCAAAGAAGTAGGTTCTGCACGAGTTGCCAATATCGTTTTGCTGGGCGCAACCATTCCATTCCTCGGCATCGATTACGAGAAAGTACAAGACAGTATCCGCGAAATCTTCCTGCGCAAAGGAGAAGCTATTGTCGAAATGAATCTTAAAGCACTGGCTGCCGGCAAGGAAATTGCGGAAAAGCTAATGCAATAACTATCACAATCATGAGTACACAATACTGGGAAGAAGAAATTGAAATCATGAGTCGCGAGAAGTTGCAGGAACTGCAACTTCAGCGACTCAAAAAAACGATTAACATAGCCGCAAACTCACCTTATTACAAAGAGGTTTTCAGCAAAAACGGCATCACCGGAGATAGTATCCAGTCACTGGACGACATCCGCAAAATTCCTTTCACCACTAAATCGGACATGCGTGCCAACTATCCCTTCGGGCTAGTGGCCGGCGACATGAAAAGAGACGGTGTACGTATCCACTCTTCCAGTGGAACTACAGGAAACCCTACAGTCATCGTACATTCACAACATGACCTCGACTCATGGGCAAATCTGGTAGCCCGTTGCCTTTACATGGTGGGGATCCGCAAGACAGATGTCTTCCAGAACAGCTCCGGATATGGAATGTTTACAGGTGGATTAGGTTTTCAATATGGTGCAGAACGCCTTGGCTGCCTTACCGTACCTGCCGCAGCCGGAAACAGTAAACGGCAAATTAAATTCATCAGTGACTTTAAGACTACCGCCTTACACGCCATCCCAAGCTACGCTATCCGTCTTGCCGAAGTATTTCAGGAAGAAGGTATCGACCCGAGAGAAACAACCCTGAAAACCTTGGTGATCGGCGCCGAACCGCATACTGACGAACAGCGCCGTAAAATAGAACGGATGCTCAATGTGAAAGCATATAATAGTTTCGGTATGACGGAAATGAACGGCCCCGGTGTTGCCTTCGAATGCCAGGAGCAGAACGGAATGCACTTCTGGGAAGATTGCTATCTGGTAGAAATCATCGATCCTGAAACAGGAGAACCCGTTCCCGAAGGAGAAATCGGTGAATTGGTACTCACTACACTTGATCGTGAAATGATGCCGCTTATCCGCTACCGCACCCGCGACCTTACCCGTATACTACCCGGAAAATGTCCGTGCGGCCGCACCCATCTCCGCATCGACCGGATCAAGGGACGCAGCGACGATATGTTTATCATCAAGGGAGTCAACATCTTCCCCATGCAAGTCGAAAAGATTCTGGTTCAGTTCCCCGAATTAGGCAGCAATTATCTGATTACGCTGGAGACAGTCAACAATCAGGATGAGATGATCGTCGAAGTGGAATTAAGCGATCTTTCTACAGACAACTATATCGAACTGGAAAAGATCCGCAGAGATATTATCCGTCAATTAAAAGATGAAATACTGGTTACCCCGAAAGTAAAACTAGTAAAGAAAGGGTCTCTCCCGCAGAGCGAGGGAAAAGCCGTCAGAGTGAAGGACTTAAGAGACAACAAATAAATATTCAAATGCCCGATGTGCTAATATGCCAACCCAATACTGTATGATATCAGTAACAAATGGCATATTAGCACATTATTTAATTATCAGATTATAATGCAATTACTAAAAAAAAGAATTCTGCAGGACGGAAAATGCTACGAAGGAGGCATCCTTAAAGTAGATGGTTTTATCAATCACCAGATGGATCCTGTCCTGATGAAATCCATCGGAGTAGAATTTGTCCGCCGCTTTGCAGCCACAAACGTAAACAAGATCATGACTATAGAAGCAAGCGGTATCGCTCCTGCCATCATGACGGGCTATCTCATGGACTTACCGGTTGTATTCGCCAAAAAGAAATCACCCAAAACCATTCAGAACGCACTAAGCACTACCGTACACTCGTTCACCAAAGACCGTGATTATGAAGTAGTGATCAGTGCCGATTTTCTGACTCCAAATGACAATGTTCTTTTTGTTGATGATTTCCTTGCCTACGGAAATGCCGCATTAGGCATTCTCGACCTCATAGAGCAATCCGGAGCAAAATTGGTAGGCATGGGGTTCATTATCGAAAAAGCCTTCCAAAATGGACGTAAAATACTGGAAGAGAAAGGTGTCAGAGTAGAAAGCCTTGCCATAATCGAAGACTTATCCAACTGCTGTATTAAAATAAAAGATCAATAAGCTGAGTCGGGGTTAAAATAATGCCCCTTGCCTTTTGTCTTTTTACCATATTGCACCGCATGCTGAGGGCACACATGATAACATGCCAGGCAGGCGGTGCAATTCTTTCCCCAAACCGGTCTTCTTTCCTTCATCGTTATATTCCCTACCGGACAACTTTTTTCACAGCGCTTGCACCCGATGCACTCACTCGTTGCATGGAAAGGTTTGGGAGACATCTGATAACGAACAAATAACGGATTGATGATCCTCGTCTTGATAAAAGGCAAACTCCCCTCCTTGCATGCAAAGACAGTTTCTCTCCCGGTTATCAGTCTACTGACTTTTTCAAGAGCCGGAACCGCTTCTGCCAGTTTTTTCTTTTCCAGTTCCTTGCTATCCACATCAAATCCGAGGAACAACACATAGTTATTGGGCATAATTACAGAAAAGCCTGCATTACATCTCCATCCCCTCGCAGCCAATGCCTTTTCCATCACCTGCCGGGTCAGCCCCGTATCGTCTCCACACGAACACACAAAGAACAGATATTGCTGCTGATACCCCTTCAGAACCAGCTTCCGAATAAACTCCTGTACAATCACGGGAGGCGCCCACGAATAGACCGGAAAGACAAAACCGATCTTCTCATCCTCCCGCAAAGAGAACTCCCATGTGTCATTCTTCCATGCGTCCGGGATAAAAAACAAATCTTCCTGTTGTTCTTTAGAAAGCTGATTAGCAATCCATTTAGAGTTACCTGTACCTGAGAAATAAAATATCATAGAAGAGTATATAAAAAAGCCGCATCGACGATGTGATGAAACTCTGATAGAACAAGATTTGAGCGCTCGCCCTCTTTGTAATCCACCGGCTTAAAGCTGTCCCGAAGGATGTGGCCCGCCATTGAAGAACGAAGCTTTCTCGGTGCATCAGATTAATTTGAAGAGTTTCCCGATCCAGTCGATACGGCTAATATTTTTCTATCACAAATGTAATAAGATTCTCTGAGAATAGCAAGAAAAAGAAAGAATTTGTTCGTCCACTAACATTTTTTTTCATCCTTTCTCTCCGCCTAACAAAAGAAAAGTGCCAGTTATCGGATCGATAACTGACACTTTGTAAATCCTAAACTATTGAAACTTAAGCAGCTTTTGCTTTAGCAACTACAGCTTTGAAAGCTTCCGGATGATTCATAGCTAAATCAGCCAAAACCTTACGATTTATTTCAATACCGGCTTTGTGCAAACCGCCCATCAATTTAGAATAAGACATTCCTTCAAGACGTGCAGCAGCGTTGATACGTTGTATCCAAAGAGCGCGGAAGTTTCTTTTCTTATTTCTACGGTCACGGAACGCGTAAGTCAAACCCTTTTCCCAGGTGTTTTTTGCTACGGTCCATACATTTTTTCTTGCACCAAAGTAACCTCTGGTTAATTTCAAAATTTTCTTTCTTCTTGCTTTTGAAGCAACATGATTTACTGATCTTGGCATAGTTTTACTTTTTTTGAATGTTAGCGCCGTTACTTCACGCAACGAACTTCAGGCTAAAGCATTCGGTTAATACTTTAATAATACTTTGTACGCTTTTGATTACTTCATTGCTAAGAGTTCCTTAACCTGGCTTACATTTGTTGTATCAACAGTTGTAGAGTAGCACAGATTTCTTTTTCTCTTTTTCGATTTCTTAGTCAAAATGTGACTGTGAAAAGCGTGCTTTCTTTTGATTTTACCTGTTCCGGTAAGGGTAAACCTTTTTTTAGAACCGGAGTTAGTCTTCATCTTTGGCATCTTACTTGTTTTTAAAATTATTAAATATATAATGGTGACGCACTATACCTGCGCGCCACGCATTCATTCTTTTTTATTCTTCCTCGCCCGCTTCCGGCTTTTCAGCCTTCTGTCCCTGAGTTACCGGTTTGGAAGCCGCCGGTTTTTTAGGCATTTCCTTTTCTTCGGAGAAAGCTGGATTGTCATACGCTTACCTTCAAGTACCGGCATCTGATCCACCTTTGCAAAATCTTCAAGATCGTTGGCAAAACGAAGCAATAACACTTCACCTTGTTCCTTGAAAAGGATGGAACGCCCCTTAAAGAATACATATGCCTTCACTTTATCCCCGTCTTCCAGGAATCCTCTGGCATGTTTCAGCTTAAAGTTGTAATCATGATCGTCAGTCTGCGGTCCGAAACGGATTTCCTTTACGTTCACTTTTACCTGCTTCGCTTTCTGCTCCTTCTGGCGTTTCTTTAATTGATAAAGAAATTTAGAGTAATCAATAATACGACAAACAGGAGGTTGAGCATTGGGGGAAATTTCAACTAGATCCAGCTCTTTCTCTTCAGCCATTTTCAAGGCCTGAAAGATAGGATATACTTTCGGTTCAATCTCGTCGCCCACGATGCGGACTTCTTTGGCACGAATCTGTTCATTGATTCTATATTGCCCTTTTAAAGTGTCATTCTTCATTAAAAACGTTTACTTCCTAGTTTGATTTTTTTATTGTTCTACTAAATATTTATCATGAAACGGCTGCAAAGTTACCATTTATTTATCATATTCTGAACTTCTTCGTTCAAAATTTTAGCAAATTCTTCATATTTCATGGTTCCTTTGTCGCCTTCCCCTTGTCTGCGAACAGAAACTTCACCATTTTCAGCTTCTTTTTCACCCACAATCAACATATAAGGAATGCGTTTCATTTCATTATCACGGATCTTGCGGCCGATCTTTTCATTACGATCATCCACAATAGCACGGATTTCATGCATTTTCAGATACATCTTCACTTGCTCTGCATACTCATTGAACTTTTCACTGATCGGCAGGATAGCTACCTGATCCGGAGTCAGCCACAACGGGAACTTACCGGCAGTGTGTTCGATCAATACAGCCACAAAACGCTCCATTGATCCGAATGGTGCACGGTGAATCATCACCGGACGGTGCTTCTGGTTGTCAGAGCCCATATATTCCAGTTCAAAACGTTCCGGCAAGTTATAGTCTACCTGAATGGTTCCCAACTGCCAACGGCGACCGATGGCATCTTTCACCATAAAGTCGAGCTTGGGACCATAGAAAGCAGCTTCACCGTACTCAATCTTAGCCGGCAGGCCTTTTTCCTCGCAAGCCTCGATAATCGCCTGTTCAGCTTTCTCCCAGTTGTCATCGCTACCGATGTATTTTTCACGGTTCACTTTATCACGGAGTGATATCTGAGCCTCGAAATTCTGGAAATTCATCGAACGGAACACGATAGAAATGATATCCATCACACGGAGGAACTCATCTTTCACCTGATCCGGACGACAGAAAATATGTGCGTCATCCTGAGTAAAGCTGCGTACACGAGTTAAACCGTGAAGCTCACCACTTTGTTCATAACGGCAAACCGTACCGAATTCTGCAATACGCAACGGAAGGTCCTTGTATGAACGCGGAAAATTCTTATATATCTCGCAGTGATGCGGACAGTTCATCGGTTTCAGGAAATACTCCTCTCCTTCTTCCGGAGTATGGATCGGCTGGAACGCATCCTTACCGTATTTTGCATAGTGACCGGAAGTCACATACAGCAACTTATTACCGATAGGCGGAGTAATTACTTCCTGATAGTCATAGCGGGTCTGGATACGACGCAAGAACTCTTGCAGACGCAAACGCAGTGCAGTACCTTTCGGCAACCACATCGGAAGTCCCTTACCTACTGTTTCAGAGAACATGAACAACTGCATTTCCTTACCGATCTTACGGTGGTCACGTTTCTTGGCTTCTTCCAGCAACACCAGATATTCATCCAGCATTTTCTTTTTCGGGAATGTGATACCATAGATACGGGTCAGCATCTTACGGTCTTCGTGACCGCGCCAGTAAGCACCGGCAACAGTTGTCAGCTTGATAGCCTTGATCGGCGCAGTCGTCATCAAGTGAGGACCACGGCAAAGGTCAGTAAACGCACCCTGGGTGTAGGTAGTAATATGTCCGTCTTCCAGTTCTGAGATCAATTCACATTTATACGTTTCGCCACGGTCGCCAAACATTTTCAAAGCGTCCGTCTTCGAAATACTTTCTCTGACTACCGCATCTTTCTTTGCCGACAATTCAAGCATCTTTGCTTCGATGGCAGGCAGGTCACTTTCTTTAATCACAGCTTCTCCCGGATCCACATCATAGTAGAAACCGTTTTCGATAGCCGGTCCGATACCAAACTGGATACCCGGATAAAGTTCCTGCAAAGCTTCAGCCAGCAAGTGGGCGCTTGTGTGCCAAAATGCATGTTTGCCTTCTTCATCGTCCCATTTGTAAAGTACGAAATCAGCATCTTCATTAATAGGACGTCCTAAATCATAAGTCTCACCGTTCACGCCACATGCAAGTACATCCTGTGCCAAGCGCGAACTGATACTTTCTGCAATCTGTAAACCGTTCACTCCTTCGTTATACTCACGAACGGAGCCATCGGGAAATGTTATCTTTATCATAATATGATGATGTTATATTTTCATAATGAGAACGCAAAAGTAACGAAATCTTTTGAGTTTTCTATTTTTTATCAAAAAAATGTTATTCTGTCTGATCCGTGAAACGCTTGATCACGTTGTAAGCAGAAACAACTCCTAGTTCACCGGCCTTGCTCAAATCTGAGATTCCCGCCTTATTATTACCCAGGAAAATATGCGTAAGTCCCCGGTTGAAATAAGCGTCAGCAAAGTCCGGAGACAGCTGAATCGCCTTATCGTAATCGACAATCGCAGCCCTGTAATCTTTCAGCATAGCCGCCACATTGGCACGGTTATAATAAGCGTAAACGAAGTCCGGAGCCAGAGTTATCACCTTATCCAGGTCCTTTCTGACAACTTCATAATCCACCGCACTCACTTCCTTGACAGCAGCGCCACTCGGCATATCCGCTTCGGCAGCCTGTTCAGCCTTCTGATATTCCAGTTGTTTGCAACGAATCAGTGCACGCATGAAATAGGCCGGGAAGAAATCTCCGTCCAGCAATATCGCCTGAGTCAGGTCGGCAACCGCACTGGAGAAATCCTGTACCAGATAAAAGTCAATGGCACGGGCAAAACGCTTCGGAGCACTCTTGTCATCGTCCACAATAGCCGATGTATGCGCATCAATCAGGGCAAAATGGAATTTCACCTGTTCTTCCGTCAGCGGGGCCTCCATATTTGTAATACGGATACGCTTCGGAAGTACATTCGACAGATTCAGGTCTTCAATAAACTTATGGAAATTCACCGAACGCTTCACTTCGCTCGACTTTTCATAATAAGTCAAGGCAAACATCGGTTCCAGTTTTATGTTCACATTCTTATCCTGTACGCGTCCGCGATAATCACTTGTATAGCGTTGATCCGCTTCAGAATCATCGGCAATCACAATCTTGCGATAGTTGTTCATGTTCTTGTCAGACTTCTTACGAGTTTTTCCTTCCTCGCTTTCGTCACCGTTCTCGCCGCTCTGGTTTTCTTTATCTTTATTCTGATTCTGGGCAACGTCTTTGTTCGTCCCTCCATTCTGCTTGTCAAGCTGAGCCTTCAACAGTTTGAAGTCATCCTGTTCGGCCCCCTTCTTGTCGCCGATCTTCTTGCGGGCTTCCGCACGATGATAATATCCTGCGAGGAAGTTCGGATACTGGTTGATAACTGTCGTATAGTCTTTGATAGCGCCCCGGTAATCTCCCGTCTGAGCACGAAGCAACGCACGGTTAAAGATAGCCATCATATTATCAGGTTCCATCTGAATCACAAAATCGAAGTCCTCGATAGCACGGTTGTCATCCCCGACACGGGCACGAAGCAAACCACGGTTATAATGCCCGATAAAGTTATTGGGATCAATATCCAAAGCCAGGTCATAATCGCTCATAGCACCCCTCAGATTATTCTGATGGAATCTGGCCAAAGCACGGTTTATATAATTACCCGCGTTCTTCGCGCTCAGATGAATCGCACGGTCCAGATCCGATTCCGCTTCTGCATAGTTGGACTGCTGCAAGCGGACAATAGCCCTTGCCGACCATGCGTCCGGATCATACTTATCCAGTTCGAGAGCCGTATTAAAGTCCTTCAGTGCCGCAACCGTATCCTTCTGCTGCAAAGAAACCTCTCCCCTCATCAGATAAGCACGTGTATAGCGCGGAGAAACTTTCAGCAAGCTCTCCAAATCCTCCTTGGCTGCGTCATAATCCTTTTTCTGAATATGAGACAAGGTCAGATTGTGCCACAAGGTGATGTTTTCCGGATCATAATGCAATGCTTTCTGATAATCCTCAATCGCCCCGTCGAATTTACTCTGACGAATCCGTGCCAGTCCACGAACCTGATATGCACCTACTACAAACGGATTCCGTTTGATAGCCTCGTCACAATCCGCTTCCGCTCCTTGATAATCCTCCAGATTCACCTTTGCCAGCGCCCTGAAAAAATAAGGCTCATACAAATATGGCTTCGCATTAATTACCTGGTTGAAATACTGAATAGAAAGCACGTAGTCCTCAAAATACAGCGCATTGCGGGCAATAGTCATCACCCGCTCCGTATTAATCTGAGCACAAACCAGTGTGGGGAACAGCAATAAAACTGTTAGTATTCTTTTAATCATTGATATTTTATGCTTGTAAACGAAACAAAAATAATGCTTTTCGCTTACTTAACAGGGATATAAACGTTTTTTATCTTTATTTCACCTGTTTCATCTTATATGAACTACGCGCTTTTCCTTTCAGCATCGTATTTAATTTTCCTCTTATCATTTGTTTGCGTAATGGCGAAAGGTGGTCGATAAACATCTTTCCGTCCAGATGGTCGAACTCATGCTGCATCACCCTTGCCAGATAGCCTTCCACCACTTCATCATGCTCTACAAAGTTCTCGTCCATGTATTTCACACGGATCTTATTTCCTCTTTTCACAGACTCATGAATGCCGGGCAGACTCAGACAGCCTTCTTCCATACTGACTTCCTCCCCACCCACTTCGATGATATGAGGATTGATATAAGCTTTATTAAAATCCTTAAATTCCGGATAGTCTTCCGAAAGCGGGTCTAATGTAATCGTAACGACACGGATAGGCAAGCCGATCTGTGGAGCAGCCAGTCCCACGCCATCGGCGTGCACCATTGTTTCAAACATATTCGCGATCAGCTCTTTCAGGTTCGGATACTCCGGGGTTATGTCCTCTGCCACCTTTCTCAAAACAGGCTGGCCATATACATAAATTGGTAAAATCATACTTTATACTCTACTAAAAAATTAAATTATTCTCTGTCTTATTATTAAAAACGTTTACTCTCCAAATATGTTTGCAGAATAATAGTGGCACTTATCTCATCCACCAATGCTTTGTTTTGCCGGTCTTTCTTTTTCAGTCCGGCTTCCAGCATCGTACGGTGTGCGAGAACAGATGTGAAACGTTCGTCCACATATTCTACAGGAAGTTCCGGGAAACGTTTCTTTAATGAACGAACAAAGGGTTCGATGTTCTTCATATTTTCCGAAGCTTCATTATTCATCTGCTTGGGCAATCCTATAATAATCCGCTCTACCGGTTCTTTTGCCACATACCCACCGATAAAGTTCAGAAGTTCATGCGTGGGTACAGTTGTCAACCCGTTTGCAATCAGTTGCAACGTATCGCTCACAGCTATCCCTGTGCGCTTCCTTCCATAATCTATAGCTACTATTCTGCTCATATGGGGTACAAAAATACAAAAAAGACGCTTCCCGCGAAAGGAAACGTCTCTTTTATTCTATTATTTCAACTGTGGATTATTCTTCCACGATAGCAACACGGCTCAACTTAGCGTCATCGTAGAACATATTGCCTACACCACCCTTGTAATCAACCTTCAGTTGAGAAGCAGGTACACCGAATTCATTCACCATCAGGTCACGTACAGCTTCAGCTCTCTTCTTACTTAACTTCATGTTGTACTCAGCAGAACCAGTACCCTTGTCAGCATATCCTGTAACAGTAAATGTCTTTTCCGGATTAGCTTTGATACCCTTAGCCATTGCTTCGATGTTCATGTACTCTCTCTTGCTGATGTTGCTCTTACCAATGTTGAATACAACAACCAGACGTGGAACGAATCCGCCTTCTTTCTTAACGATTACTTCCGGCTTCTTGTTGCGTGCTTCAACCAAGTCACGTTTCAGAGATTCGTTTTCACCCTTCAGAGAGTTCAGTCTGTTTCTCATGTCGTCCAACTGGCTTTCCGGTACCATCGGTACAGTAGGAACAGCGTTGAATCCGCGTTTTTTGAACTTGTAAGTTACACCTACAGTTACACCGGCCATACCTTCTTTAGAAGTTCCGCCGAATGCATCCTTCATCAAAAGGCCACGCAATTCAAGGTTGATATCCCAAGCATCCGATACACGGAAGCGGTTGATCAAACCGGCATTGATACCTAAGTTTTGTTGATGAGGTTCTGACCAAGAAAGAGCCACACCTGCACCTACATAAGGAATGAATGAATAAAGACGATCCTCGTTGTAACCGCAGAACATGTTAGAAAGGTTGAAGAGAACATCACCATGGAAGTTAGCCATGTTCCATTTCTGCTTGTAGTAACCGTTAGAATACTTGCCACCTTTTGTATACAAGTCATTAGCACTAGGAGCAGCTCCCTTAGCTTGAAGACCGTTGTATGCAACACGCAATCCGATACCCGGAGTAAACCATTTACCTACGGCAATATCAAGTGCCGGAGCAATGCGTTTTCCGAAATCCGCTTTACCGTCGTTGTCGCCAAAGTACATTTGACCACCAACGCCACCACTAATGAACCAATTGGCCCCAAAACGATTAGTCTCTACAGTGTAGGCTTTACCTTCTGTTTTTCCTTTTTCCTGAGCAGACAGGCACACAGAAGCCCCTACCATTAAAATAAACAATAAACCCTTTTTCATCTCAATTTATTTTAGTAAATAATATAATGCAGTTTGTGTTACGCTATAACCACAACTCTACAGGCTCTAAATCTTAAACAAAGAGATATAAATCTCTACCCTTTTTCTTTAAATTTAGTGCAAATATAGATATTTATTGTAATACACACAAAAAAACTCGTAAAAAAACATTTCTTCGTGATATTTATATGGGATGATAAAAGTGTTGGATAGCCTACAAAGGGTATAGCCAACATTTTTGAAAGAAAAATAAAAGCAAAAAAATAACCAATGATAATCTATATCATTGGTTATCCCTTATTTTTTCCGCTACCTTAATTAATATACCAGTTTTACATTATCAATCCACAATGAATTTCCGGGTGAACCGACGTAAGCTCCGCCATGACTGGATGTGAACTGGAGATACAGATGAGTCGGCTCATCATTTTCATCCCCCCATGCCACTTCGTGGATAGGCACGCTTTCACCTTTGCTGTTGACTGTATAGTTCTCAGTCACCTGCAGACGCATCATGTGAGGTTTATATTCGGGACGGCTGGTAATGTCTCCATACATAATTTCATACGTGGCATTATTCTTCCAGTCGGTAGAGTGATAGTAATAAGTCACCAACGTTCCGATACGCTTGGCATAAACATTTCCGTTGGCATCCTCCCAGCGTTTCTGCAAAAATAAAATAGCAGCCGGATAATCCTTGCCTGCTACATCTGTAATTTTACTGAAACCGGTAGCACGTATACGTTTTTCCCTGTCGGACATCTTCACTTTATAGTCAAACTGAAGGGCAACCGGCTTCTTGGTAAACGGAATCCCCGTCTGAAGCATCTTCTGCGGGTTCTTGGTACCCTTGATCGGTTCGTGCACAGATCCCGTAAAGATAGAGCCGGCAGCCAATACGGTTATATTGACAAGCCCCAGTACCTTCACACTCTCCATACGCGTATCCAGGCGTGCACAGTAACCGTCTCCCCGTTTCTCCGGAAAAACCGACGTATTTGTCTTGGTAATACCTGCCACTTTCGCCATCACATTCGAAGTCGCCCACGGTGAGCCACCCATATTCTTATACACCTGATCTCCCTTAATTACAGTCGTCGGACCAATCTCATACACATTCTTCGTGTTCCCTCCGATAATCCCCGACTCTTTTATCTGGCGGTCCACCCATTGGTCCATATCCCCGAAGGGGAGCATCTCCACTTTATGCTGCGCCATCAAAGACAAGGAAGAAAAAAATGCAACGAAGCCTGTCAGAAACAGGCGATGAACCATTTTCTTAATCATCAATACTTATCCTTTCTTTTATAAATTATAGTTCCATTGTTTCAAAGCAAAATCCCAGTTTTCCTCTACCAATCGAATCGTCCGGTCATCATATTTATACTTATTCTTCTTATATCCCTTCTTGCCGCCGACATATTTTTCGATATCTCCTTGTGCTTCGGCGAAGCCGGGGATAGAAAGTGACTTATAAATATTCTCCGTCATTCCCATCGCATCCGCTTCAAAGTCTTCAAACTTCACTTCGATCAGATTGCCTTCCGGAATGAATTTCTTATCCGATTCATACTTATGATACAGCTTTGCATAAATAGAAAGGATATTCTCCTCCAATTGTTCATTGCTGACATCCTCCAGTTTCAGAGGCTGGATTGTATTTGTAAAGAAACTGCGTGTAGATTCAAATACCGTATACGGATTACGCATCAGGTAGATAAACTTGGCGTTCGGGAACATTTTCACCAATTCTTTCACCCTGCCCGTATGAGGAGGGTTCTTGCTGAGGAATTGCGTACCCTTGGTGTTCCACAAAGAAATCTTGATCAATTTCGTGAATACCTCTTCAAACACTTTCAGTTCTTTGTCCGTGATATCATCAAACAGCAGATACTTGTCCGCATATTCCTGTTGATATTTCGGCAGGAACCAGAAATTATAATAGGTATACGGCATCATGTTCGACAATGCAAACTCTTCCTCCTGCGGAAGATCCACTGCCAGCTCCATATTATCCGTCGGACGCTTGTCCGGCATCAGCCAGCTCATATTCTTCTTGAAGAAAGGCTGTCCCCACATCATCAGATGCGGGAATACGGTCTGATAAGTTGTGTTATACCCAAAATGCTTGTCGCAGGAGAACACGTTATGTACAAAAGTAGTTCCACTCCGCCAGTGTCCCAGAATGAATACCGGATCATGTTCCAGCGGCTGATTGGCCAACAACTTTTCGTAGCGTTTATCCTGCAATGCAGCCAACGGAGAAAGCAGGCGGCACACCGCTTTCGTCAACCGGTACTTGCCTTTATAAGCAGCATCAATATCACGGCCGGCAGTGATTGCCTTAAACGTTTTCCAGTCGGCACCTACCAACGTATTAATCGGAAGTTTATTAAATTCAAGTAATCCCATCGTTCTACATTTTATTTAATCACTTTTATGGAGAGTCCCTGGCGTTCCAGTTCCTTCACGACTTTTTCTATGGCGGCGTGATGTTCCGGGGCAATGTCCAGTTTCGACAAATCCAGTACGGGGATGTCATCCGTGGCAGCCATATCTTTCATTTCCACCCGGTCGATAATCATACCTACGGCAGAGGTATTATTCGTAATCGGATCGATCAGGATAAAAGAACCGCAAGATTTATTCTTTTTATAAGGATCGAAGAAAAGCTCCTTGGCAGTAGTCAGCACAACACGGGCGATCTGATTGAGCTGCAATGGCAAATTGTCCTTTGTCAGTTGTCCATTGTCAATGGAAAGATGCTCCATCGTGTTGACATCCACTTTATATTTGATCGCGTCGATGCGGGTACGGCTCAAATTGGTAGTCTGCTTGATAAAGAACGATTTATTGATGTCCATCGGTTCTTCATCCATCCATACCATCATCGCTTCGAAGTTGCGGTCAACGATCGGCAAGTTGTCCGGATGCACCAGCATTTCACCACGGGATACGTCGATTTCGTCTTCCAACGTCAGTGTAACCGACTGCGGCGGGAAAGCGTAATCCAGTTCGCCGTCGTATGTCACGATACTCTTCACCTTGGAAGTCTTTCCGGAAGGCAATGCCATCACTGTATCTCCCTTGCGGACAATACCCGATGCCACTTTACCGCAGAAACCACGGAAGTCAAGGTTCGGGCGCAGCACATACTGCACAGGGAAACGGAAATCCGTGAAGTTATGATCATTATCGATATGAACCGTTTCGAGGAAGTCCAGCAAAGAGATTCCTTTATACCATGGTGTGCGTTCGGACTTATCCACAACGTTGTCACCGTCCAAAGCAGAAAGAGGAATACAGTTCACATCCGGAATACCCAGCGGTTCTACGAATTTCTTGTATTCCGATACAATCTCGTCGAACCGTTCCTCGGAGAAGTCCACCAGGTCCATCTTATTGACTGCCAGCACCACGTGCTTGATGCCCAACAGAGATACCAGAAAAGTATGACGACGGGTCTGGGTAATCACACCCGTACGGGCGTCTACCAAGATAATTGCCAGATTGGCCGTAGAGCCACCGGTAATCATATTACGTGTATACTGTTCGTGTCCCGGAGTATCCGCAATGATAAACTTACGGCCGTTGGTAGAGAAGTAGCGGTAAGCCACGTCAATCGTAATTCCCTGCTCACGCTCCGCTTTCAAGCCATCGAGCAACAAAGCATAGTCTATATGTTCGCCTGCATTACCTACACGCTTACTGTCACGTTCCAATGCATCCAGCTGATCTTCGTACAGTTTCTTACTGTCAAACAACAGACGTCCGATCAAAGTCGATTTTCCGTCATCCACCGAACCGGCAGTCAACAGTCTCAGCAAGTCTTTCTGTTCGTCTTTATCCAGAAAGGCCTTTATATCCAGCTTATTATCCATTTCCAACTTTTAGTTTTTTAATCATTCATTTTTAATTGCTTAAAAATACCCTTCACGTTTCTTCTGCTCCATGCTGCCTTCCTGGTCAAAGTCGATCACACGGGTAGTACGTTCGCTCTTGGTAGTCGTCATCATCTCTTCCACGATCTCTTCGATGGTAGCCGCACCGCTCTCTACTGCGCCCGTCAACGGCCAGCAGCCCAGAGTACGGAAACGCACCATCTTCATTTCGATCTGATCACGATATTTTTCCGGCAGACGGTCGTCATCCGCCATGATGATATTACCATCCAGATTGATCACAGGACGTTCCTTGGCATAATACAGCGGAACGATCGGAATATTCTCCAGACGGATATACTGCCAGATATCCAGCTCCGTCCAGTTGCTGATCGGGAACACACGGATACTCTCACCTTTGTGTACACGGGCGTTGTAGATATCCCACAATTCAGGACGCTGGTTCTTCGGGTCCCACTGGTGGAATTTATCACGGAAAGAGAAGATACGCTCCTTGGCACGTGACTTTTCTTCATCCCGGCGCGCGCCGCCGAATGCAGCGTCAAATTTATATTTATCCAGCGCATGCAGCAATGCCTGAGTCTTCATCAGGTCCGTATGTACCTTGCTTCCATGCGTGAAAGGTCCTACCCCTGCATGAAACGCTTCCATATTACTTTCCACAATCAGGTTCCAGCCATGTTTCTTGGCATATTCGTCGCGGAACTGGATCATTTCCTTAAACTTCCACTTCGAATCGATATGCATCAACGGGAAGGGAACTTTTCCCGGATAAAACGCTTTTTCAGCCAAGCGCACCATCACCGAAGAATCTTTTCCGATGCTGTACAGCATCACCGGATTCTCAAATTCCGCCGCCACCTCGCGGATGATATGAATTGACTCGGCTTCGAGTTCTTTCAAATGGCTCAGTTTATATTCTTCCATCTTTTTTGAAATTTCTTCATTTATTTCTTTTCTATTTTCGGCAACACCATCTCCAGCAGGCGGTTGACCGATTCTTCCAGACTCAGCTTCGAAGTATCCAATGCCAGGGCCGGATGTTCGGGCACCTCAAACGGTGCGGAAATTCCGGTGAAATTCTGAATTTCTCCCTTGCGCGCTTTGGCGTACAGTCCTTTCACATCCCGCTTTTCACACTCTTCCAGCGGGGTGCTTACGAAAACTTCCAGGAAATCATCTTTTCCGATAATATTCGCTGCCATTTCACGGATATCATTATTGGGACTGATAAATGCCGCAATCGTAATGATGCCGCTGTCCAAAAACAACTTGGATACTTCGGCGATACGACGGATATTCTCTACACGGTCAGTTTCGGAGAAGCCCAGATTATTGTTGATACCGCTGCGGATATTGTCTCCATCCAGAATACGGCACAGCAGTCCGCGCTTATGGAGTTCACGTTCCAATGCAATCGCAATCGTACTTTTACCTGATCCGCTCAGACCTGTAAACCAGATCATCACGCTATGCTGTCCCAGAAGTTCTTCTTTGTCCTCCCGCGTCATCATGCGGTCAAAAATCGGATATATATGATTTTTTTCTTCCATTTATAGAATATATTTATTAAAAGTTCCAGATCAACGGGATCAGGATCACAGAGATTAAGAAAGTGATGATATTGAGCGGCAGACCGATACGGACAAAATCCGTAAACTTATAGTTGCCGATACCTTGCACAATCAAATTAGTCTGATAACCGATCGGTGTGGAAAAGCTGGCAGACGCAGCCATACAGATCACGACAAAGAAAGGTGTCGGACTTACGCCCAACTGCGCCGAGATGGACAGTGCCAACGGGAATGCCAGAGCCGCAGCCGCATTGTTCGTGATCAGTTCCGTAAACAAATTCGTGATGACAAACAATATAGCAAGTAATACATGCGGTCCGTAATCGTCACTCAAACCGATGATAAATCCTGCCACACAATCGGCCACACCGGAGTTCACCATAGCCTTGCTGATGGCAAATGCGCAGGCAATCGTAATCAGAATATCCCACGAAATATATTTGGTATACTTACGGGCGGGGAAAATATTGGTCCACGCCATGATAATAGTAGTAATGCAGACAAAGAAAAACATATCCAGCTTGATATCGGGAAACATCTCTTTGGTTGCCGGCAGTTCGCCCACCGTAGCACCGACAATCATCAGTACCAGCAAGATTAGCGCCAACCAGCGCTTCTTCTTTCCCGAAGTATCCGGATCATTGCCGTTGGTAAGCAGCACGAATACCGAAGATTCTCCCCAAGTCGGGATAAACGTATCATCCGCCATCACCACAAGCGTATCACCCTCACGGAGCACTACATCCTCCAGATGATCGACATAGCGCTGACCGTTACGTGTTTTAATCTCTTTCACTTCCGCACCATAGTGACGCTGGAAATTGAAATCACTCAGTTTCTTGTTGATACCGGGGAAACGGGCTCCCAATACAGCTTCTACACGATGCAGCTTCTCTCCTTCCTCCACTTCTTCATCGGGCACAGCCGTATCCGGACGTGCATCGGGCAAGAGCCGTTTGGAGAAAATGAAAAGATATATGATACCGGCAATGGCAATAAAGATGCCGACCTTTCCCAGTTCGAACATGGTGAAGCCTTCATAGCCGGCTTCCAGAATCATACCATGCACTACCAGATTGGTAGAAGTGCCGATCAGCGTACAGATACCGCCGAGGATAGTCACATAAGAAAGGGGAATCAGGAACTTGGTGGCCGGAAGTTTTACCGATTTCGCCCAATGCTTGATGATCGGGGCAAAGATGACTACCACCGGAGTATTATTCAGAAAGGCAGAAATGAATGCAACAGACGGCAGGATACGCAGCTGCGCTTTAAACACCGTCGTCTTCCCCTGCGGAAGCAGTTTCTTGATCACTTGCCCTAATGTACCCGACTGACGGATACCTTCACTAACCAGGAATAACAAGGCGACGGTAATCATTCCTTTATTACTGAAACCTTCGAGCATTTCCTTCGGAGTCAGAATGCCGACGCACAGAAATAAAACCACTACCGAAAAGAGCACCATGCCCGGCCGCATCTTATCCGCGATCAGGGCAGCCATCATTCCTAATAAGGATAATAGTACAAATACAATTTCAAATGTCATATAAACATTAATTAGCGTTCTCTTTTTGCTTCAACGATAAACCACGGATTCAGCAGATCCTCTTTGTTATATCGCAAAGGTTCCTCCTTCCCTGCCTGATATACTTCCATCCCTGCGGCACGGGCTATCGCATGTCCGGCAGCCGTATCCCATTCCATCGTCGGAGCAAAACGCGGATAGACATCCGCCTTTCCTTCGGCAACCAGACAGATTTTAATGGAACTTCCGCTTGATATCAGTTCCACATTGCCGTGTTTCTTTTTTAAGTCTGCAATATATGTTTCAGTTTCAGGCGTCAGGTGTGAACGGGAAGCGACAGCAATAAAATGGTCGCGCGCATCCGCCAATGGCATCCGTTCCGATTTCTCAATCATCTGCTGTAAGGTCACTCCCTCGTCTTCCAGACCGACAATGCCGGAACACTTATAGGCACCTGTCCCCTCCACTGCAAAATAAAGTTCTTTTTTTACAGGCACGTAAATAACACCCATTACAGGTACAGCGTTCTGCACCAAAGCTATATTTACCGTAAATTCTCCGTTACGCTTGATGAACTCCTTCGTTCCGTCCAGCGGGTCTACAATCCATAAAGTATCCCAGCCTCGCCGCACTGCATAGTCCATATGCTTTCCTTCTTCACTAAGAACCGGAAAAGGAGTTTCATTCAAAATGGCCACAATCGCCTCGTGGGCTTTCCTGTCTGCTATCGTTAAGGGAGAGTTATCCGCCTTCCTCTCTATTTCAAAATCCGACTTCGGATCTTCATAGATAGAAAGGATTTTTTCACCCGCTTTCAACGCTGCATCGATAGCAGCCATTACATATTTCTGTTTCATAATGACAAAAGTAAAAACTTTATTTACGAAAAAAGTTTCCCACCTGCTATTTATAACTTCTTTTAGTAGAATGATAAAAATTTCTAAAAAACGAATTTACAATGTGTAACAAAAAAGCAGTAACTTCCCAGTTACCGCCTTCTTATTTCGGGAAAACAGGTTATCCATCCCGATATATATTACCAAAAAGAAATCAATAAATACGATACAGCAACCAAGCTCCCTGGAAGTCTGTACGACTCGGGTATTTAGCCTTGAATGCGTCACGTGCATCGACAGCAGCCGCTTTGTCAGCGAATGAGCTTACAATCACACGGTACATTGCTTTTTCCGCATTGAATGCGATTGTTGCGTTGTAACCTTGTCCGTCCAACCAGTCTTTCAAGCCTTCAGCATTCGCTTTCACACCGAAGCTGCCTACTACTACGCTGTAATCCTTCAATCCGTCGGTACCGGAAACGACTGTCACCTTTTCCTGACGAACGCCGGTTGTATCTGTAGCCTTAGGTGTTGTCACAGGAGCTGCAACAACCGGAGTCACTTCTACCGGAGCTTCCACCTGCGGTTCTGCCAATTCTTGCTGTTTTGCTTTTTCGTAAGCTTTTTTATAGGCGCTTTCACTGGATTTACAAGATGCAAACGCAAGCACCATGCATACTCCCATTCCTAATACGACCAATTTTTTCATATCCAATATTCTGTATTTAATTAATAATTCAATAATCTTGTTCGTTCACATTTAGTTTTCGGGCAACAAAATAATAGAAATTTTATCATCCGGCAAAGAAAATGAGCGAAAAAACGTCTATTCTGCCTTCTTCTTATAAGAAATAGTGCCCGTTGCCTGATAAGTCGGCATCAAAAGCACCTCTGCAATCTGAATATGCGCAGGAGCCGAGGCAGCATAATATACCGTTTCGGCAATATCGTCTCCGGTCAGCGGGCGGATTCCCTTGTAAAAATTATCAGCCGCCTGCTTGTCACCACGGTAACGGACCACTGTAAAGTTTGTTTCCACCATGCCCGGTTTGATATTCGTCACCCGCAGCGGCGTATCCACCAAGTCTATCCGAAGTCCGTCCGAAAGTGCCTTCACAGCAGCTTTGGTGGCGCAGTAAACACTGCCTCCGGGATAGGCGGCATCTCCGGCGATAGAACCTATATTAATAATGTGTCCGCATCCCCGTTCCACCATGCCCGGAACTACCAGACGTGTCATGGCGAGCAAACCTCTTATATTCGTATCGATCATGATATCCCACTCGTCCAGACTACCTTCGAACTCTTTGTCCACTCCGATCACCAGTCCGGCATTGTTAATCAATACATCAATCGATTTCCATTCTTCCGGCAACGCTTCTAGTGCGGCGGCAGCCTGTTTCCGGTCGCGAACATCAAAAGGCAACACATAGACCTGTATTCCATACTCTTTTTCCAGTTCAGCCTTCAGTTCTTCCAGCTTCGACACTGTACGGGCATTCAAAATCAGGTTCCATCCTTCCTTAGCAAATTTACGGGCGCATCCTTCGCCGATTCCGCTGCTCGCTCCGGTTATAAAAACAATCTTCGCTTTCATTATGTTTTGAATTACAATATTGAATGACAAAAGTACGCCTTAAGTCTCATTTGTTAGTCCAAAAGTCTAGTTAAATAAGATTAAACCATAAAAGAAATCAAGAATGATAAAAAGGAAGTACTTTTTTTCTGTTTTTGCGAACAACCTTTGGAGAAAAATGTTATATTTGTTGTATCATAATCATTTTAAACAGTATAAATTATGAAAGGATTAAATGTATTAGCAGCTTTTCTGGGTGGTGCAGCCGTAGGTGCAGCCCTTGGTATTTTGTTTGCTCCTGAAAAGGGAGAAGATACCCGTAATAAGATCGCAGAAATTCTTCGTAAAAAAGGAATCAAGCTGAACCGCAACGAAATGGAAAATCTCGTTGACGAAATCGCAGCTGAAATTAAAGGAGAAATAGGAGAATAAGTAAGTAAAGGACTAAAACAGAGCGACCATGTTTGCAGACGATAAAAGTATTGAGAACTTTCAACAGTTGTTTTTTGAGTTCAAAAAGTATCTGGAACTTCAAAAAGAATACACCAAGTTAGAGTTGACGGAGAAGCTGACCATACTTCTTTCAACGTTAATCATGATTGTAATACTTATCATCCTTGGCATGGTAGCCCTGTTTTATCTGTTATTTGCCTTGGCTTATGTATTGGAACCTCTGGTAGGCGGACTTATGGCAAGCTTCGCTATCATTGCCGGCATCAATATACTGATTATGGCTTTAGTCATTATTTTCCGCAAACAGCTTATCATCTCCCCGATGGTAAACTTCCTCGCTAACTTGTTTTTAACCGATTCAAAATAAATGAAGTTATGAGTGCGCAAACACCTGCCAAAATTACATTAGAAGAGATCACCCAACGCAAAAAGAAGCTCTTGAATGAAATTCAGGCTCAAAAAAGAGCTATGACGGCCACCACCCGCGAAATATTCTCGCCTCTTGCACCCGCTGCCAACAAAGCGGATTCGCTCATGCGTTCGTTCAATACCGGCATGGCCATCTTTGACGGAGTAGTTTTGGGTATCAAGATCATGAAAAAAATGCGGACGTACTTTAGAAGACTAAGATAGCAATCCGGGTATGACAAGAAGGATCAGACCCCTACCCCGTCCCATCTCATCACTACCACCCATTCTGCCGGCTGTCCGTTTCCGTAAAGCCGATGTGGAATCGTACCGATCACTAAATCACAATGGGCTGCAAATACATTCTTCAATTCCTTCAGCAGTGCATTCAACAGAATTTCCAGATGTATCTCATCCATGATACAGCTGACGACACGCACGTACTGATAAACGTGTAAATCCTTCCCCTGCCGCATGGCACTCACATCCCTTCCGGAGATATGCAACTCATCTTCCAGAAAAGAATACGAAATCGATTTGTCGATATTCATCAGGTTCACTACCATACTTCCCAAAAATTCATAAGGTCCATGATTTTCTTTTGTCATGTTTACTCTTTGTTTAAAATTTAATAAAAAATAGATATATATTTGGTTATTCAATCTGTTTCAACCTATGAAACAAGTTCTAATTCCCCCTCCTTTACCTTTGCACCCGCTATCCCGATAGTGGGATATACAATCATAAAACATCAAAATCAAATGCAAGTACTCGAAGAAATTAAAGTTTCCGTTTACGAAAATGTGTATTCCAAAAAGCCTAAAATCATGTCTTTCCTCGAAGTCATCTTTATGTGTATTCATCCGGTTTATGCTTCCATCATCCAATCCATCCGGCGGTATCATCAGGAAGGCGACCATGAAGCCGCCCAAAAACTAAAAAGCCAGCTCCCCTGCTTCACTCCTGCCGGCACCTTCGACGGAGCGCATGCCATCCGAAATTTCCAGTTGCCCAGTCACATTATCGGACTCGACTACGACCACGTTCCCAATCGGCTGGAGATCATCCGTCTTTGCGCTGCCGACCCTCATACCGTAGCTGCTCTGGAAAGCCCTACGGACGGCGTGAAAATCTTCGCCTATGTGGAAGGCATCGAAGGCCGTCACCGGGAAGGGCAGTTACTGGTCAGCCGTTACTACGACCAGCTGACCGGGCTCACCAGCGATCCCGCCTGTAAAGACGAAAGCCGCCTGTGCTATTTCACCTATTCACCGGACGGATACGTAGCCAGTCTCTATCAGTCATTCGTTCTGGAAGCAGCTGTGGAAACACAACCGTTCCAGCCGACAGCAGAAAACCTCCCCTCTCCTCCGCTACCTGCAAAAGCAAACGAAACCTCCGAGAACTTCTCGGAAGAGGAAGTCAGCTTGTTCCTTTCGTCCTACATTTTCTTAAATCCATTGACCGCCGGGCAACGACACACCAATCTGTTTAAACTCGCCTGCGAAGCTTGCCGGAGAAGATATTCGCAAGAAAGCATATTACGCGGGATTACGGTTTATTTTGAGCACTCCGACTTTCCCGCACAGGAAATCAGGAGCATCCTACAATCTGGTTACCAAAAAGTTACCTCTACTCCATCCGTCTCCGCCTCTCCGCTTTGCTCTTCTCTTCATAAGGACAAAATGACAAAAGTGACATATAGCCCATCCGAAAACGTCTATGAAGCAGATGAAGCGTATTGGCAAGGCGAAGAATTCAGAAAAGAAACGCCCTGTTTTCCCAAAAGCGTGTACAAATATCTGCCCGATCTGCTGAACGAATGTATCCTCGAAGAGGAAGGTGATCGTGAACAGGATCTTTCCTTTCTCTCCAACCTCACCGCATTGAGTTCCGTACTGCCCGGCACATTCGGCATCTATAATCACAAAAAGTATTCTCCCCATTTCTACAGTTTCGGCATTGCCCCCGCCGGGAGCAACAAGAGCATTGCGCAAACAGGACGTTATCTGCTGGAAGAGGTCCACGACTGGATACTTTCCAATAGCGAACTTCAGCAGAAAATTTATAACCATAAGTACACCCAATGGAAGCTGGACTGTACTTATAAGAAAAAGGCACATGAAGAGTGTCCCGAAGAACCGGAAAAACCAGCTTACAAAATGCTTTTTCTCCCTGCCACTACCAGCTACAGCCGTATGCAGATCCAAATGCGGGACAACGGTCCGCAAGGAAGCATCATATTCGATACCGAGGCGCAGACGCTGGCTACAGCCAATCATCTGGATTGCGGTAACTTTGACGATATGCTCCGCAAGGCATTCGAGCATGAAAATATCGATTCCGCTTTCAAGATCAATGGCTTAACCCCCATTTATATCCGTTTTCCCATGCTTGCCATGTTCCTCACCGGCACCCCGAGTCAGATGGCTTCACTGATAGAGACTTCGGAAAAAGGACTTCCGAGCCGTATCATGCTCTACACTTTCCGCAGCATTCCGAAGTGGAAGCCCATGGGAGATGACAGTATCTCGCTCGAAGAGTCTTTCAAACCGCTGGCACATCGTGTCTTCGAGCTTTATCATTTCTGCAAGAATCATCCTGTATTGTTTCACTTCAGCCGTTCTCAATGGGATTATCTGAATCATACGTTTTCTAAGCTGCTTGCCGAAGTGGTTCTGGAAGGTAACGATGACCTTCAGGCCGTTGTCAAACGGTATGCCTGTCTTGTGATGCGCATCAGCATGATCCAGGCACGCATCCGCCAGTTCGAGGCGAATGATGGCGCACCGGATATCTATTGTGAGGATGTAGATTTCGAGCGTTCTCTCCAGATCGTTCTCTGCTGTTATGAGCATAGCAGGCTATTATTGTCTTCCATGCCGTCTTCCCAGCTCCATCCGTTGAAAGATCCGAACAGTACACGGAAGTTCATCGGCGAGTTGCCAGAAACATTCACTACCGAAGATGCAATGCAGATCGGCGTAAAATACGATTTCAGCCACCGCAAGATCAGCAGGCTGATAAAATCGTTCATTGGCGTCAAAATCAATAAGATATCTCATGGAAAGTATCAGAAGATCTCATAAAATAGTCCTATCTGTCATTTTTGTCCTTTTGTCCTTTTGAAGACTCTCTGAAAACATTGGGAAGTTTGAAAAAACCTTCTCAATGATCGGATGCAAACATTGGGAAGATTCAATACAATCTTCTCAATGTTTTTTCCTTTTATCAGTGCGTCTGTGTGCGTCACTGCACATCACGGGCACTTGCCCATGTAGTATCTTTGTTGTGTAATCGGTTACAGGTAATAAGTATTAAGTAATAAGTATTAAGTATTAAAAATTATGGCACAGAATTATGTTGTTATGGCTCGCAAGAACCTGTTGAAACCTAGTGAAGCTCCCAAGTATTATGCAGTGGCACGTAGCGGACGGAAAGTGACCGTCAAGGAGGTCTGCAAACGTATTACCGAACGTTCGTCTTATTCAAAAGGCGAGTTGGAAGGTTGTATCGGAGAGTTTCTGCTCGAAATCGTCAATGTACTGGATGAAGGGAATATCGTTCAGATGGGCGATCTGGGGAATTTCCGCATGAGTCTTAAGACGGCAACGGCTACCGCAACGGAGAAGGAATTCAAGGCATCGTGTATCGAGAAAGGTAAAGTGCTTTTCTATCCGGGAAGTGATCTCCGCAAGTTGTGTAAAACACTGGACTTTGCACTGTATAAGAGTGACGGTAAGCCCGATTCGGGAGACGAACCGTTGCCGGACGATGGTAAGGGCGATCAGCCCGGCGGTGGTTCAGGTGACGATGGCGATGAAGCTCCGGACCCGACTGTTTAATCAATCATTATTTACTATTAAAGATTAAAATTGTATGAAAAAGCAAGTTTGGAAGAATATTCTTCAGTTCATTGTGACAATTGCAACGTCTATCATTTCTGCTATCGGGGTAACGTCCTGTACGGCTCATCTGTAATACATCCGCATGGAAAGTTCTAAAGATGAGTATCTCCCGAGAGAGATTAAGTTGTTGGTGATTCATTGCAGCGCTACGCGCTGCAATGTTTCCTTCCCTGTAGAACGGCTTCGAGAATGTCATTTGCAACGGGGTTTTCGTGATATTGGCTATCATTTTTATATCACCCGGGACGGAGTTCTTCATCATTGTCGTCCCGTCTCCGAAATCGGTGCCCATGTGCGTGGATTTAACAGGCATAGTATCGGGATTTGTTATGAAGGCGGGCTGGATGAAAATGGCAGACCGGCGGATACGAGAACTACGGCACAACGCTTTGCTCTGCTCGATCTGTTGACGATTCTCAAGCATCAGTATCCGGAGGCGCAGATAGCAGGACATTATCAGCTGAGCGCTACGATCCACAAGGCATGTCCTTGCTACGATCCGAGAAAAGAATATTCAGGATTATAAAAAAACTACGGGAGATGGCGAAAGTGCTGCCTCCCGTAGTTTTTTTGTTGAATGAATAAAAAAGATTTGGGGTTACAAATCTCCCGGCTTACCCAAATAGTAGGTGATTAACCTTACTTCCCGCACAGAAAAAGCTTTCGTTTTCGGATGAAAATCCGTAGAAAGTATCTCATCCATTAATGGTTGACATCTACGCATCCAGCGACGAAGTTTATTTACTGAAGCGCGAACAGTTATATCAGGGAAATACATTTGGGCTAAGTCTTGTTTATTGTAGCATTTCACTACAAAATCAGGTTGATTCATTGTATCTTTATGCTTGGTTTATAAGCAATAAAGATACAAAATTATTCACCCATTTCCTACGCTTTTTTCATATTTTATTTCAAATTTACTAGTCTTTTCTTTCACTTTTGGTCTGACCATATCCATAGCCGTAACCATAACGTTTACCATATCCATAATGCTTGCCATACTTACCGTAGCCGTAGTAATAACCGTATTTTCGCTTCTTCAGGTCTACGCCGTTAATGACAGTACAAAGATTAGGCAGCTTCTTCTCAAAAGACAGTTCATTGATCAATGTATATTCCGCCTTATGAGTGTAGTCAGCACGGCATACATAAACTGACAAGTCTGCTACACGACCTATTAATAAGGTATCCGTCACCATGCCGATAGGAGCAGTATCAAGGATGACATAATCGAAGTTCTTCTTCAAAGTTTCTATCGCTCTGTCCAAACCGTTACGGGCTAACAATTCTGTCGGATTAGGAGGAACAGTACCACCCGGAAGAATAAACAGATTCTTATTTACATCAGAAGGCTGAACAAGTTCCATCAAATCCGTTTCAGGATTGGAAAGATACTGAGTAATACCTCTCTCCTTATTAGAGAGCTGGAATACTTTATTCAACCCCGGCTTACGAATATCGAGTCCGACAATCACCACTTTCTTTCCCAAAAGAGAAAGACTGATAGCCAAATTCGACGAAACAAACGATTTTCCTTCACCACTGACAGTTGAGGTCACAAGGATCACCTTCTGATCATTATCTAGCATAAACTGAAGATTGGTCCGAATATTACGGAAAGTTTCACTCATCAGATTATTCTTGTTCTCGAAGACAGCGATAGAGCCATTCTTATCATTCTTCTCATCAGTTAATGGAATATCACCGACAACAGGAACACTCGTTAGTTTCTCCACATCGGCACGACCTTCGATCTTGAATTTCGTCAGTTCAATCAAATAAATGATGCCAACCGGAATTCCAACACCAAGCATCAATGCAATCAAATAGATCATAGAGCGTTTGGGGGATACCGGAATATCGTCAGCTATCGCTTCATCAATGATCTTCGCATTATTCGCAGGGGCAGCAAGCGCAATAGCATTCTCTTCACGTTTCTGTAACAACATCAGATACAATCCTGCTTTGATTTCTTGCTGACGGGCAATACTCACATAAGCACGTTCCTGTCCCGGAGCGTTGCTGATACGACGAGAATAGCGGCTCGCTTCACGGTCAAGGCTCTCTTTGGTGATCATCAACCCCTGCAAGGTTCCTTCAAGAGTAGCCTGTACATTAGCTTTCATAGCACGGATACTCGTATCCAAGTTAACAATAGCAGGGTTATTCTCTGTTGATGTACGCAGCAGGCGTTTACGCTCAATAAGCATTTCGTTAGTAGCGTTCAATGGCTCCAGATCAAAGCAGCATCCTGTAAACCCACATTGCTCGGCAATACTTCGTATTCATTGCCTCTCAGATACTTGCGCAAGTCATTCACCAAACTGATTTGAGTACGGTTCTCCACACTTTTCTTTTCATATTCAGCATTACCAGCCAAGGCAATCTGAGCTTCACTCGACAAATCCGTTATACCGGCATCACGCTTGAAAGTTTCTAAATCTGCTTCTGTACTTCCCAATTCTTTTGAAATAATACTAATACGTTCATCAATAAATTCAGCTGTTTTCTGAGCAATTTCGTTTTTATCATTATTCGTATTGCGATTATACATCTCCAGTAATTGGTTGATAAAATCCTGCCCACGTTGCAAACTAGAATTTTTTAACGAAATCACGGCCACAGAAGTAGTTTTAGAAGTAGGTGCAATAGACAGACTGTTACAATATCCTTTTGCCACTCTCATCGGTTTGTTGATAGTCGCAGTTATATGACGTACGTTCTTCTCCATCCGAGGAACTTTCGTCCCATCCTGCAAAGCTACCGAATCAGCTTCCTGAAAGAAAGCCAACGTACCCTCATCAGTCGGGAAGATAGCAGGCAGCTTCTCAAAATGCTTCTGATATCCCTTCTCACCTATAGTAACATTTACATCCATACTACCTTTAGGCTGTAGTGTCATTTCCACTACCATTGGAGAACTTAGTTTCTCAGCCTCCTGAGGTGTCAAACTTACTTGTACCGGAGACGTCTTATACAAACCTTTAGCAGGAAAATCATCCTCATCTGTATAAGTTATATACAGGTTTAATTGATTAACAACCTCTTTTACAAGTGTTTTCGAACGCAAGACCTCCAGTTCATTGTCAATATTCTTAGAAGAAGTCATCACCCCACTTAACCCCATATCCTCCAATTCCGAGGAAAGTCCGGTACCTCCGCCTTTCTTCTCATCTTTTATCAGAACAGTGGCTGAAATATTATAAATAGGAGTAGCCCAGTGCAGATAAAACCATGCACCAACAAGACATAACAACACTGCCCCTATAAACCAAGGCCAATGAATAATATATTTAAAAAGCAATGCCCGGAAATCGATCTGCTCCTCAGCTATTTGACGTTCCTTTCCATTTTGATTTTCTTCCTTCATAACTCTCCCTTTCTATTTTAAAATATTAAACAACAAACTGGCAATAGAGACAAGGATGGAAGTAGCAGAGAACCAAAGGCTTGTACTGTTTCCGACATCTGAATTTCGTGCTTTCGCCTTATTGGGAGTCACATAGATGATATCATTCTGTTGTAAATAATAATAAGGAGAGAGAATAGTCCCCGCTTTATTCAGATCTAACGGAATAATTTCCTGCTTTCCATTAGCATTCTCCCGTATTAACTTAACATCATCACGTAGACCGTATACAGTCATATCACCAGCCATAGCCAGAGCTTCCAAGATGTTCACTTTCTCATTGGAAATCGTAAATGTACCGGGACGGGCAACTTCTCCGATCACGGAAATCTTATAATTCACCATACGTACTGTCACAATAGGTATCTCCTTAATATAAGGTTTCAGTTTTTCCACAATCATCTGTTCAGTTGCTTTCTTAGTCAGTCCACCAACATGCAGTTCACCCAATACTGGGAAATTGATATTACCGTCATTATCAACCAGATATTGCTGCAGAACAGGCTGGGTGGTTGTAGAACTTAAATTGGTATTACCCTGCGTAGCTACCGTCAGATTGAAGGGTGCCGCCAGTTCAGGACTAGTACACGATACTACAATGGTTAACAAATCCTTTGGCATAATCTTCGCATCATACAGCTGTGCGTCCTGAGTACTATATAATACCACTTCAGCATCCTGCAAATAAGGTACTTTTTTGTAAGACTGACAGGCTGTTAACAGAAAAGCCGCCAATACGTAATAGGCTAGTTGTTTTATTCTCTTCATATATTTCTATTATTTTTTATTCTATCTTTATTAAAACTCAATCACTTTTTATCTGTTGTATTTCCAAATTCATTATATGCCCCGTCTTTTGCTTCAAAAATAACAGAAGGCTCTATAACATTTATCGTATGCCACGCCCCTGCAGGTATTTGGATACCGAATTTACCTTCTGCAGGAGACAGTACTTGACGTGAAACTTCTTTAAAACTTTTTTGTCTTATCACATCATCACAACAGGAAGTTGCCTCATGAACGTATTCATTCACTTCTTCATAGATAATTTCTTCTAATTTACCTACAAGACATATTACAGTTTCCGCCGTCTTTTCATGCCGATGAATAGACACTTCTGTTTGTGGTTGCAAGGCGTTGAGCATACGTTGGCTGGTGTCGGCAGATGAAGTACGCAAGTCGAAGTTCTGACGCAAACGTGGATTCTCCATAGCCTGTTCCAATAATTTTCCCAAAAATTCTTTATCAAATTCCATAACTATTATTTTTTCAATGATGCGAGATATTCCTCATGTAAATGGTAGTATTTTTTCATAAACAAGATGTAAGTAATAGTTAATACAACCAATGTAATAACCAAATACAGCCAGTGAGCAAGCACTGTATTGGGACAGAGATAAATAAATCCAAGAGAAATCAATAACTGCATAACCATATACAGAGATGTCACCTTTACATGTCCAATCTTTAATTCATTAGCCATAATCTGATAGGCGTGCTTACGGTGTGCCTCGCCCAAATTCTCGTGCAACATAATACGATGTGCAATAGTTAGACAACCATCCACACCATATACTAATAAAAATATCAGCCAAGTAATATCCGTAGTCTTGATTATCACATTACCCAATAGAAACAGCATGATAAAGGCAATGCCGATAGAGCCAACATCCCCGGCAAAACATCTAGCCTTACCTCGCGGCCGGAAATTGAAAAAACAAAATACCAGTGAAGCGAGAATCGTAGATATAATCAAACTCTGTTCAACAAAAACGCCATTCATATTTACCAATGCCAACGTGACCAATACAGCTAAAGCATATCCTGCCGTAATACCATTGATTCCATCCATAAAGTTTATTACATTTGTCGCACCCACATATATTATTAGCGACAGTAGTATTATCCACCACATTGACCAATGCAATATATCCAACTGATAAAAAGCCATTGACGCAGCTACAAACTGTGCCACTAACCTCACTGAATCCGGTAATGAATGAATGTCATCTACGAAACTTACGCCTGCCACCAATGTTAGTCCTGCTAAAAACCAAGGATATTGGAACCCGAAGAACGCACTCCAAACCCATGCATTGATCAAGAAGAGTATGCCACCACCACGCAATACAATCGTAGAGTGCGATGACCGTTCATTGGGTTTATCAATAATATTACACTTATCCGCAATACGAAAATAGACGATTTCTACAACGAAAAGTAAAATGAATATAATAAAATATGTTATCATAAAATATAATATCGGAATATATCTAATAGTCGTCCAATTTTGACATATAGCGCACGGTAAAGCGCTTCTCAGTACAATCTACACAAAAACATCAAAATGGACATTGATTTTTCAACTTTATTTCACACCTATTATTATCGGTAAGAGATTTCTATAATCCCAACATCACAATACTATTTCTTTTAAAATTTTCTTGCAGAACTCCAAAACTGAGGTACTGTTAATTCTACTAAAGGTACAGAAGAAGAACTTTTCTTATCTACTGTTGAAGCAATAGTAGGAATACCCTTCACTTGTACTGATACTAATTTATAATGTATATCCTTGTACCATTTGTAACACAAATTATAGTAGCACTTCATTGCGTATGCAAAAAGATTGTAAGGACTCTCCCTGGGGACTACTTCCACTTTATTGGGGATAAATAAGTTTTTAAAATCAGTTGAACTATATATAATGTTATCGTTTTTTATTCGATAGCGAAGACCTACATTTTATGATTCTAAGTCAAGATGACAAAATTGGACATTTTCAATTCGCTATATCAGTTTGCCTAATAATTTCACAAACGCTTTTTCGCTTAGCACTTTGTCACTTCATCCAAATATGCCTTCACAACAATCTGGCGGTCAAACTCCCGTTCCACCTTCTCGCGGGCTACCTTGCCCATGGAGGCTTTTTCTTCAGGTGAAAGCTGAATGAACTTTTCAATCTGACGAGCAAGATCTTCACCATCTCCCGTATTGAAGAGATAACCGGTTTTACCATCATCAATCACATCCATAGTTCCATTGATCTTTGACCCGATGCATATTCTTCCTGTAGCAGATGACTCAAGCAATACATTAGGAACACCCTCACCTCCATGAGAAGGCAGAATGGTACAATGGCACTTCTCAATCCATTGATCAATATCTTTACGGAAACCGATATACTCTACTGAACCAGTCTTCTGAGCTTCCTCTACCAACTTCATATACTCCAACTGCTCATTCCAACCTGCAATGTAGAACTTTGTATTTGGATACTTTTTCTTGACAATCTCAGCAGCTTGCAGATACTGATCTATGCCTTTAAGTTTCATTACACGACCGATGAAGAGGAAACGAATTTCGTCACCCTCCGGTAGTGGCATGAATACATGCTGCTGAAGATTACAACCTGATCCCGGGAGCATTGCATAATTCTCTCTTATGAGACCTTCTTTAATGAAGAAGTCTCTATCACCCGTATTCTGAAAGAATACCTTATAACACTTCTTGATACTTAGCTTATAAAGTACTTTACAAATAGTGCTAACAATACTTCTCTTCAAGAAGGTTTCCCCTGTTCCTGTAATGTTACATACCTGCTTATACTTTCCGTTGCTTGCTATAGTACCATAGATATTTGGTTTGATAGTATAGCTGAAGATAATGTCTGGATTCACCAGTGGAATCATCTTCTTATAGAAGTAAATAAGCTTCAAATCCTTCATTGGATTTACTCCACGGCGGTCAATTTCAGTCTCTACAATATGGCATCCAAGGTCTTCAAAATACTTGTTCTCCTCACTCTTAGGAAGTGAAAGGTATAGTTCATGACCTTTTTTCACCATCTCTTTTATCATCTCCTTACGAAACGAGTAAAGAGTAATAAAGTGGTTTGCCAAAAAAAGGATTCTTTTCTTCTCCATTATTTGTGCATTTCTGATTATTCAATTGTTTTAATCACTCGACAAGGATTACCTACTGCTACACTATTGTCAGGAATATCCTTCACGACGACGCTACCGGCCCCAATGATGACATTATTACCGACAATCACACCTCCTATAATGGTTACATTCACACCAAGAGTAACATTATCTCCAATCACCGGACGGTTATCATTATCACCATCTGCTTTATTACCCAGTGTAGTAAGATGACGACATGAGAAGTTCTTACCGATGCTCTTCGCGTTAATCTCACATGCGAAAGGATGGGCGAAATACGCACCTTCACCAATCTTTGTAGTCTTCGAGATAACAAAAGATCTATCACCTAGTCTCCACCAACCGATTAACGCACCTACTACAGCACCAACTCTATGGTAGAAGAGATTGCGGAAATAGCGGTCAGTATGGATGTAGTACAAGAACATCAAGCACTTGTTCATTCGGACTTCGTTCTTCTCTTTACGTCTCTCCAGATCTGCATTGATGGATTTTCTCAAACTATTTTTGAAGAGATAAAGAAAAATATGAGGAATATATAGTCCAAAAAAGAGGAGAGAGAATGTCAATCTACCTATATCACGAATCTTTCTCTTGTTCATATTATTTAAAGATTTGTTCGAATGAATTTCTGTATTCACGATAATCAAAAACAGTACAGTTTTTACAGGCTTCCTTCATTTGGATAATTTCGCTTGGAGAGAGTTTCGAGATTAACCCAAACACATCATCCAACGAGTGACTATCATCTACCACAAAACCGTTCTTTCCATCCTTTAAATAATCACTGATGTTGCTTGTCAATGTCGCAATGACTGGAGTACAGCATGTTATGGACTCCACAAACTTTGTTGGGAAACCAGCATTGTTCTTAAGGTTGCTATCTCTAATCAAGAACTGAAAATCTGCATCTTGAACAGCTTTCACAGTCTCCGTATGTGGCAAGCGTCCATGGAAAAGTATATTCTTACAATCCTTCGGTAACTCTCCATACCCAGACACATACTGCCCTTCTGTCATGCCAATCACGTCAAACTGCATATTGGGGAACTTCACGATAGCTTTGGCAATGGTATCTAGCCTGTCCTTCACACCAAATCCGGCACTGCCCGCATACACTAGTTTGATTTTATCGCCAGCAGACAACTCTCGTTGACGATTCCATTTTCCTGCAGTCAGATCTACTGTTGGTGGCACCAAAATAGTGTTCGTATACTTCTTGTAATAGTCATATAGGTATCGACTAATAGCAATCACACCATCCATCTTCTTCACACAATAACGCATTCGAAGGTTGATATCAATCTTCCTCATCATATCACTTGGACTCCACCTGTTATTACTTTCCCATTCAGTCAAGTCGTGAACCACCTTGATTCCGTGCTTGTGACAAGCCTTCAGAATCTTGAGAGACGCTATTGCTGGGAAATTATAGAGAACTACATAATCAGGTTTTCTGCCAAGAATTATCTTAATACTGATGAATGTGCAAATCTGATGTATCCATTGTTTTATTCCTATAGGATAAGGTACAGGAGTACTCACAAAACCATCTACAACAGCCAGTGCATTCTTGATGTCTTTCGAAATACCAATGAATGAGACTTCAAAACCCATCTCGCGCAATAGTTTTGCATTTGCCACCACACGTTGTGCTGCAGCATTTTTGTCCGGAAGTTCAAAACCTCCGAGGTATAGAACTGTTTTCATTGTTATTGTCTTCTCGTTACACGTTATTAAGCAATGATTTGAACTGCTCTTTCACTATAGCATTATTATACTCGTAATGCGAAATACTTTCTTTTGCAGCTTGATATTTATTCGGATGTGACAGCAGATCAAATATTACATTTCCAATCTGTTCTATTGGTGTTATAAAACCGTTCACTCCGTTATCAACAAATTCTTGCGCTGCAGGGAAGTCTGTTGTCACAACTGGTACCCCTAATGTCCGAGCTTCAGCCAAAGTGTAGTTAAAAGTCTCAGATGATGAAAGACATCCTAATAATCGACTTCTTTTTATATAAGGATAAGGGTTTGGATACTGACCTGCCAAAATTACAGATTCTTCAAGGTGATACTTCTTAATTTCACTTTGAAGTAATTCATATTCTTTTGTATCTGCTATACCTCCCACAATGTGCCATGTGATATTCAATCCTTTCTTTCTTATCTCATCAGTTATTGAAGGAATTTTTGAAAATCTCTTTATTGGATCAATACGGCCGACAGATATTACATCAATGCTATCATGTCTCTTCTCGGGTATTTTACATTCTGATTGATTTTTTACTTGATTAACATCTAATCCATTCATAACCATATGGAGCTTACTTTTTTGTGAAGGATCGGTGCGAATAAAATCATTTTTGGCCGTATTTGACACACACACTATTTTATCAATATTATTATATGACTTAATGTTCGTTTTACTTTCTAACCCTATAAGGCGACTATAGATGGAATGTATCCAAGCGATTTTAACTTTTGCATTAGTCTGCGATACAAAGTATGTAGCATAACCCTCTTGAAAACCAATAACTGCATCATAATTGCTGCAATCCAGTCTATTTGCCATTCTCTTCAACATCATCGGGGCAAGATCAATTCCTATTTTCGACAAAAAATCCTTCCCTAATTTCGCAATCACCCTTTTCTTTGGTTGTCCATATACATCACCTTGGATGGTCTGTGACTGTGGCTTCCGTTTATCTAAAACATTAGCATATTTTCCTATGAAATCATAAGCATCCCCTTCGTTGACAATTGCTTTTACTGAAATGTTATAATCAGAATGAACCAACAATAGAAGATTTTTAAACGAGGTCATCGTACCTCCATATCTGTAAGATGGGAGTATAAAAAGAATATTGTTCATGGGTTATATCTAACGTTGATTAAGTGTCTGAATTTTAAAAGAATTTCCCCCGAAAAATTATTAAACATTCTTCTGAAACACCAATTATTCAGGATATTGATGCTAATTTATGCAGAAATATATTCGACTATTAAATCGAGTTCGAAAGAAACTACTTTAAAATTGTATCATAAAAAAAATTCTCCATCGCCTCATTTTAAGAATTATTCTACCTATGATTAATATTTAAATCCAATTCTGTCAGCAATCTTTTAATATACATTGGCTGTATCAAACAATATGGCAATAGTCCAATACCCGTGGCCCACATAACAAGTTCCCACCGTTCTGTGAAATTTGATATTACCACTATAAGTATAATCTTTGTAATTACCGCAACTAAATATAACCAAAATTGTATTTTCAATTTACCTAATCCTGCAACGATTGTAGATTGAATTGCAATCCATATCGTAATAACACCATACAATGCAAACGATGTTGCCGTAAAATAGTCAATAGTAATTGAATTTCCTTTCAACCATAAATTAACAAGAGGTTGTAACACTGGGATTATTGCAATCTCCAAGATGATACATGCAAATGCAATGAAATATAAAAACTTTTGTATCTTAATAATCCAACTATATTTTTTCTCTGCATATGCCTTGGTTATGGCAGACCATAGTGGCGCCATAGATAAAAGGAGTAAGCTACCAACAAGTGAAAAAATTCTAAAATACACCTGATAATTTACAGTATCTTCAGGATGGAAGAATTTTGTGATGAACCATTCGTTTGTTACTGTTATTATCATATATAAAATCTGAATTAAAAAAAACACAACACCTAAGCCGAGTACTTTATTGGATGCTGCTTTATTGAAATATCGAATAGATGGTCTACAATTCTTTAGCTCAGAAAATAAGAAAATCCAAATTGTAGCAACAACAAAGGGAATATTAATCAAAATAGCATAAGCATAGGATATTAGTTTAAGTTTTTCCTCCACAAGATTATCTGGCTGAACAACAAATAAGAATGCAACAAGCAACACACTCGTCACCAAATGTATGAGATTATTTATAGATGCCAGTTGTAAAGAAAATAACATTCCCCTAACCAAATGCAAAAAGAAAGATATTAACAGACCTATAAGTGTAACTCTTATACAATTCATTAGTGAATCCGCAAGTATCACACTATCAGATATGTTAAAAAACGAATTCCAATCTATACAAGGAAGAAAAATGTAAAAAACAACAGAAATAAATAGTGTCAATGCACCCAAGACTAAATAAGACGAGGATATTAAACGCTTACCTTCTTCATAATCTTTATTTGTTAGCGCTACTGTTAAATGATTTCTCAAGCCATTACCAATACCTACATCAAAAGAGAGAATCCAGTTAAGAACAGATAATATGGTAAACCAAACACCAAGCACTGCATTATCGTTAAAATATGATATATATAACGGTAATGCAATAAGATTAACAATAAGACCCAAACCCTTTATTATAAATGCACCCAATACATTTATAACGATACTTTTATTATTTTGAATCTTAGTTTTGATATTGTGATATGTCATTATGTTATTTTTTTCTATAACCAATTATTTTTGCTGGCGTTCCAACAACAATTGCATTCTTAGGAATCTCACAATTTACTAATGTTTGTGCACCAATTACTGCACCATCGTTAATCTTTGCACCTTTGAGAATCATACACTGGGCAGCAATCCATACGTCATTTCCTATAACAATACCTTCCTCAGCCACTTCATCTGCTTGATCTTGTATTAATTGGCCATCTTTTGTCCCGTGATTAGTATCAATTATATAGCACTGACCGGCAATCGAAGTGTTATTACCAATAGTCACCCCCTTTTTAGAGAATATTACCGTATTCATGCCAATTTGGACACGATTTCCTATATTAATATTTGTGCCCCACAAGTATGCTCCAGAGAAAAAAGTAACATCGTGCCCCAGGGACACAGCCGTTGCATTGAGAAATACTTCTCCTTTAACTCTTGGTTCACTTTTGCAATCTACATGTGTTGATATGTACGCTTTTTGCATACGCAGTAAAAGAGATCTGCGTATTGAATAGAATATTGATAGAATTCTTTTTAGCATATTCTTATCCCTTCTGATATTTTTCAAAAAAATCTTCTAGCTGTTCCTTTGTATATCTCTCCTCTTCTGGATATAGTATAGCCTCATGCTCCAAAATCTGATTAATTGTCCAATAGAATTTGATGTGCTTAGCAGGAGTACCACCAACTATAGAATAAGGAGCCGTAGATTTGGATACTACAGCACCTGCTGCAACTGTAGTACCACGTCTAACTGTTACCCCCATCAAAAGTACAACTCTGGTACCAATCCAACAATCTTCCTCAACAATTACATCTTTATCTACAAGTTGCTTATCTGCCTCTGTTATCGTTCTATAAAAACGACCAATACGGCGTTCATGATTTCCTGTAATAACAGTAAGCCCCTCAGCGGCACCAGAGTGTTTCTTCATTATGAACTTTGCATTAGGCGCCATAATTAGGGCATCTTTAATACCTGTATCTTCATACAAATACACATTCTTGGCCCCCTTAATAACCAACGGCTTTACAAGAGAAGCTGTTGGCGAACAATGCCCTAACCGCTTTCTATAATTAGTGAAATATTCTCGTTTTAGAGCACTTATTCCTTTTAACAAGTACTCTTTGAGATTTGCATAAACTTTATTCATAACATAAATTAACATTCAAATACCAATCGTATGACTATTTTACATAACAAATCCGATTAGTAAATAGAAAACTAGCAAAGCTATAGTCAATTGTTTCATCCAATTAGAACCAGATTCTTCCTTCATTTTTATAAAGCAAATATACAATATTGGAAAAACTGGCATCATACGCCTTACGTCAGCATGAGCTGTATTCGCCATGAGAAATACTAATACAACCAATAAAAGAAGTTTCTCAGAAAAATTCATCTTTCCCCAAAAGCCTTTAAACAACATTCCAATTATAGTGACATAAAAAATGCAGAACCAAAATACACTGTTAAAAGTGAATACACTAGACATCACAAAACTAGAGAAAGAATCAGCAATGCTTATTACAGAAAAAGGTGGGAATGGTTTGACCATTGCAAATAGTAACAATGCAATCTGACTGATACCAGGAGGCAATTTCATCAATTTTGAGACCATACCATCTCCACTATTCTCAAAAGACAATTCCGAATAATCATTAATTTCTTGGACCGTCTGATCAAAGATCGAAAAGGACATTACTACACCTACAAGTACCAATAATGCAGGAATAAATACTACCAAGGAGATTTTTCGAGAGCGATCAGTAGTGGAAATAATATACATGTAGTAACCTAAAAACACAAACAAAAAGAGTCCAGAATATAGTCTTATGCCCCAAGTTATGAGTATGCAAATAATAAGAACTATCAGATTCCTTATCTCAAACTTTGATATAATTATCGCAGTTGATACAAGATAAAAATAAACGATTGTGATATCTCTAATAATAACTGAAGAATAAAACAAAAAATGAGAACCGAATGCAAAAAGAAGAGAGTATTTGAAAGCTTGTTCGAAGCCAAATTGTCTTACAAGGATTCTATACAGCATCATTATTGACATTAATCCAAATAATGTCTGTATTAATGTCATAAACAGTACAGAAGATCCTCCTAAATAATTGTTAGCAAATGTACAAACGGCTAATACAGAACTGTTATATAAAGCATTATTATCAGATAGCTCTAAATAACAGTTCCGTAATTGATCAAAATTGTAATAATTAACATTCGAAAAACAATAACTTTGAATATATCGAGACGGATCTGATACTATAAAATGATGAGATGCGTCAAAGGAATAACTGAAAATCAAAGCAGCAATAAAATAAACAGGAATAATTATCGCCATCAGTCTTTTACCACGAGCTAAATCATTACCCCCAAATGACAATAAGTGCAGTCGGCATGCTAATGTAATAACAATGCCTGCAACAAATACAGAAAAATGCCCGTCAAATATCCCTATTATAAATGCAAATAATATGGAAATTATTAAGTTCATTACTTTAACTTCTTGATAATATTTACCAATGCAACAGGCATATAGTTTTTAGCCTTATTTCTCAGTGTCTGCGTACGTCTGAAATATTTCTTCGCAATGTATTCAAAGCCAAAATTCTGCAATTCATCATACACCACACTTCTGACCTCTGGTCGTAATGTAGGCTTATACAAATTCTTGTTTTCACTAGCCTTAACACACTCTTCATCTACAGCGTTAAATTGTACTCCGTTTCTGTGAAGGACATCAACTATTCTTTTACCATGCTCACTGTTTACTATAATCAATGACAATCCTTCATCATGCTTCAGATCTGGCCTCTTGAACTGATACCCCCAAAAATCACCCATAGTAATGTCACCAGGGCGACGCATTGAAGAGAAGGGACAAGAATAACAACTCTCTCTTTCAATGTAGCCACCGAGAAAAGCCATAAAATATTCTGAGAGCTTGTTAATTAGATAGTAGTCTTTTCTTTTGTCATTTGAATATTCAATAGTATATCTAAGTGTAATAGACCACCCATTCCTTTTCTTGTCTCTGAAATTGATATCCACAAGCTTTCCGTTATGCTTTTTCTCAAGGAAGTCGATATAAGCATCAAACATTTTACTACTTGGAACACCATGACAAATTACATCTGCTGTATAAAGATTATCATAATCTTTTCCTAGATACCTCTTCAGTCCATGAACCTGACAAGGAGTACCCGTATACAAAACCAATCGTCCTTTATCTAATTCTTTCTTGCACTCTACGTATGTATCTCTTATTTCACTTTGGAAATATTTAGAACCAATTGTTTTTTGTATATCAGATTCTGTGGACACTCCAATGTGGTATAGCTTATGCTCATCATCTAATGATGCTCCAAAAACGATTCCTCCTTGTGAAATTATCCACTTTGCAAGTGATGGATATATTCCACCAGAAGAGCTATTCACAATATCTGTTTTGTTTGTATTGTAAGCACCATAGAACGTGTGAGGATAATCTGACTCAACCATATTTTCCATAGGGCAAACCTTTGCACACAAGCTGCAATCTATGCAAGCTTCACGATTGTTTACAATAGGGAAAAAAAAGCCGTCCTTATCCTGTGACATTCTAAGGCATTGCTTAGGACACTTGTGTACACATGCAGAACAACCGCAACAATACGACGCATTTATATTATTGAGATATTTATTCATGATTTTATATTCTTTTCTATTTCATTAAGTGCACCGTCAAGAAATAGCCTAGATTTTCTTTGTTCTTCCTCAAGTTGTATATGTGTAAAAGAATAGTCTATATTATTTTGTAGTGCATTAATTATTTCATCAACCCCAGAGCAATACTGGCTTTGAAGATTAAATATTTTGAGGAGAGAAGTAATTCGTGAAGTTTGTGAAACTCTTCTAACATGAGTTCGTTTTGTGACAACAAACTGCTTATCGTACAAAATAGAGAAAATGCTCCCATGAAAAGAGTCAGTCAATACATAATCCGCATGCTTAATCAAGTTTACAAAATCAAGGGGATCCGCAAGTTCATATTTCCCATTTTTGATAAGGTCACAATCTTCTTCATACGGAAGCACCATAACACACTTGCCATTTGCTATTCTATTTATACAAGTGACTATATCTTCATTTAATTTACCTAAAAAATAGCAGAAAACATATGGTTTTGTTGGCACCTGCTTAGATTCTATCGCTAATAATGAGTCCCAAAATCCCTTCCCTTGTAATAGAGTAGGGTCTAAAACTTGCATCGCTTCAATACCATACTGCTTTTTGAGAACATTCTTTGCATCTTCTTCTCGAACAGATAGATAAATAAAATCTTTTACATATTTTTCTACCTCTCTAATGTAATAATACGGTGGATTATCTAACCCAATACTTGGAGCATATGCTATCTTTTTCTTCTTATCGATACCATAAAGGAAATTTAACGGTAGTAAAGGCATTTTCAAAGCAGACCAAATCTGATCACTTCCACAAATGTATGCATCAAAACGCTCTTTTCTAAAGAGTAATAAGCGACTTATACATCCAAACGAAATATGAGAGTTCACAAAAGAATGAATATACTGCCTCAATTTAGGTGGTATATTTCTTTGAGAGGATAGATTTTTAGCTCTGTCTGTAAGATATTGTCTCTTTTCTTTATCTGTTATCTTATACCATTTCAATAAGACTTTATCATATAGAAGTTCTATTGCACGAATAATTTTATTCGATGATTTTACCTTGCAGAAAACCGTCACATGACCTTTTGCATTCAAATAGTCATTCATTGCCAATGTCTGCAGTTCAGAACCATAATTACCGTTATCAAAAAATGTAATGATTGCAATTTTCATTATCAACAATATTTCTTAAAAAATGCTTGAAGATTACTATTCATTCTTATAATAGAAGGATGATAATACCCAATAGGTTTTATCTCTACTTTAGTAATTGCTTCAGCTATCTTTTCTGGTGTGTATTCATGGTAGAACTGCCAGCCTCTGGACATCGGAACGTCGTAAAAAGCCTCTGCATATCCAAGAACGACAGACAAATCGTGACACATATACGTTATTACCTTTGACGGGAAAGAGTTGTTGGCGAAATTTGGACGCATAACATTTGAACTGAGCCCTATATGACAAGAAAATAAGAAGTCATCAAGTTCTTTTCCCGACTTATAGCCATCATATTTGATACGTTCACTGCCCACATCATTATTTACTTCTGAAATCTTTAATTTGAGTTTTTTCATGTTTTCTTCAGATCCAAATCCTAGAATATGCAGAATGTAGTAATCTGGTAAAAATTTAGCAGATTCTACAGCAGTCATAGCCCCTAGTTTTTTCATCTCAATTGTACCTGCATACACAACATGAATTTTCCCATCATTGAAACGATCTATTGTTCTAGTTGGAATATTCCCGACACCCAAACTGACGACAAATTTACCTGTTTCCAATTTTAAGCCTTGTGGTATTCCATCGTTGACACAAATATGTAGATCCATTTTTTTAATGGAATCTATTTCATCTTCTACCCATGGACGATCAGTAACCGCAGAATAACCATAGATCTCTTCTACTTCAATAATTACATTCCTTTTTACAAGTCTTTTTAGTTTAGCTACTAATAATGTGAGTTCTACACTATGATATAAGACTAATGTATCCTCAGCTGAGAAATTGAATAGGAAATAGTACGTAAATATGATTTTCTTAATCAAAAAATCCATTTTTTTAAGAATTCGACTATTCCCTCTAATACCAGTCAAGTATGTTAGTTTGCATTCTTGCGAAGTCTTGTTGATATTCATATATACCCCTGTGCTTCCTTTTTTTTTGACAAATGAGATTATTTCAGGAGTATGACCACTTCTTTTTAATTGGTCAACTACATAATGCATTTTAAGATTACCCGGGACATTTCCTACGAATTTATCTTTATCTTCATCGGCTATATACCAGCCTATATAATATACCTTCTTCATATATATTTAAACTCCTAATAAAAACACTAAGTGATTTCCTTTCATAAGTTTGTAAATAACATCACAGAATCAATATGTTATAATACATAAAAGGAGAGAGATCATCACCAATACTACTGGTTGCAGCTTGTCTAATGATACATATTTCCAATTACGCTATATATAACGAGAGAACCTAAATAAACTGGTAACCTATATCTACTATATCAACAAAATATTTTTAAAGATTTCCCTTCCATATTATTGATATGATAACTATATTACAATATACAAAGCCAGTTGTACGTAAGTCGAACAACTGACGCAAGCGAGGATGTATGTCTTGGCTTGATCCGAGAATTCGTCAAGGAATTTATTGTCTATTATCATTGGAAGAAATGTAAAATCGTTAAAACTCTTTCTGGAACAAGTGGCGGGATTGAACCTCATACTCAACGAAGTACTACCTATAACCTTCTTCTTTATACGTGATAGTTTCGGTGGAGGCTTCTATTCAGTTTCAAGTTAATGGTTGGTAAAGCCCCCAGATTATCTACGATGAGTGATATTCCTATTACAAAGTTATTTACATTTATCAATTGTATTTTTATTTCTAAATATTTTACAAACGTTCCTTCTGTCATTTTAATGAGTTATAAATATTACCAAAAATATAAACACAGCCCAAGCCATGACAACAGAAGGGACATCACATCTAAATACAACTACCACAGAACTGAGGCTATAAAACTTTTCTCCATACCATCTTATTAACCACTCCCACATAAGATTGAATGATCTTAACGACTTTCGTTGAAACATTCTCGTCAACATAACTTGGAACTGGTATGCCGTGGCTACCATCCTTTGCGAGCTCTACCGCAAGTTCTACGCTCTGTACCAGTCCCTTAGTGTCAATACCAGAGAGGACAAAGCACGCTTTGTCCAAGGCCTCAGGGCGCTCAGTAGAGGTGCGGATACAGATGGCTGGAAATGGACGACCTATTGAAGTAAAGAAGCTACTCTCCTCTGGGAGGGTGCCTGAGTCAGATACTACCGCAAAGGCATTCATCTGGAGGCAGTTGTAATCATGAAAGCCGAGAGGTTCATGCAGGATCACACGATGGTCAAGTTTGTAACCTGATGCGGCAAGACGGTTGCGTGAACGTGGGTGACAAGAGTAGAGAATTGGCATATCGTACTTCTCAGCCATAGCATTGATGGCATTGAAGAGAGAAAGGAAATTCTTCTCGGTATCAATATTCTCTTCACGGTGAGCACTCAACAGAATATACTTACCTTTTTCAAGTCCCAAACGATTGTGAACGTCAGATGCCTCAATTTCTGCAAGGTTCTCGCGGAGTACCTCGGCCATTGGAGAACCAGTAACGTAAGTACGTTCTTTAGGGAGTCCACAGTCAGCCAGGTATCGGCGAGCATGCTCAGAGTAGGCCATGTTGACATCAGAGATGATATCTACGATGCGTCGGTTGGTCTCCTCTGGAAGACATTCGTCTTTACAACGGTTTCCAGCTTCCATATGAAAGATAGGAATGTGCAAACGTTTAGCTCCAATAATACTAAGACACGAATTAGTATCGCCTAACACAAGCACACCATCAGGCTTTGTCTGCGCAAAAAGTTTATAGGAACAGTTGATGATATTGCCACAAGTGGCTCCCAAATCATCGCCTACAGCATCCATATATACTTCAGGCTTTGCCAACTTCAAATCTTTAAAGAATATTCCGTTGAGGTTGTAGTCGTAATTCTGACCAGTATGGGCAAGAATCACATCAAAATACTGACGACATTTGGTGATAACAGCTGCCAAACGGATAATCTCGGGACGAGTACCCACTACGATGATAAGCTTCAACTTACCATTATCCTTGAACTTTATATCTGAATAATCTAATTTGGGTTGTTTTTCCATGATCATTTTTTCACTTTATCAAAGTATGTATCCGGTTTATCCGGGTTGAATATCTCATTGCAGTACATAACCGTTACCAAGTCTTCCGTATCGGAGAGATTGATGATGTTATGGGCATATCCGGGAAGCATGATAACAGACTGTATTTTGTCACCACTCACCTCGTAGTTCAACACTTCGTCTGTACCTTCCTTGCGGAGTTGGATGAGCCCATGACCGCTGACAACGATAAATTGTTCCCATTTGGTATTGTGCCAATGTTCCCCCTTAGTAATACCCGGTTTGGAGATATTTATACTTACCTGACCACAGTTCAAGGTATGTACAAGTTCTGTAAATGAACCACGCTGATCTACATTCATCTTCAGATCAAAAATTGCTTTTTCTTTGGGCAAATAACTCAGATAAGTACTATACAATCTTTTGGCAAACGAATCTGACGGGATTTCAGGAATCATCAGCGTCTTTGGCATTTCTGCAAACTGATGCAGCAAATCAACTATTTCGCCTAATGTAACCTTATGGGTAACCGGACAATAACAGTACCTGCCATCCACCAATGGATGTACGTCAAGACCTTCAAACTCGCAATGATGTTCCTCGCCTTTCAAAGCATGAATCATCTCGTCTACGAGATCGTCAATATAAAGCAGCTCCAGTACTACACTTGAATCACTGACTTGTATAGGAAGGTCGTTAGCGATATTGTTGCAGAATGTAGCAACAGCACTGTTGTAGTTGGGACGACACCATTTGCCATAAAGATTCGGGAAACGATAAACCAATACCTTGGCTCCTGTATCCTTACCGTATTGTAGAAAAAGATCTTCACCTGCCTTTTTGCTGCGACCGTATTCACTGTTACCGAAACGACCAGTCAGAGAAGCTTGTGCACTGGAAGAGAGCATGACAGGACAAGTATTATGATGTTTCTTCAGTGTATCAAGCAATGTGCTTGCAAAACCGAAATTGCCTTTCATAAACTCGACATTCTCTTTGGGACGGTTCACTCCAGCAAGGTTAAACACAAAGTCGGCTTTCTGACACCAGGCATCTAATTGTTCGGAAGTGGAATCGATATCGTATTCAAAGACCTCCTCAATCTTCAGATCGCCATAGCAACGAGCCTTTCCGTTTTTGATATTATTAAGTTGAGCACAAAGATTTCTACCAACAAAACCTTTGGCACCAGTAACTAAAATATTCATAACTCTACTATTGTACGAAATTACCCTCGCCACTCAATTCCTTTTGAATGTAATCAAGAGCGGCTATTTTAACCTTGGTCTCTTCTACATTCAATATATAAGTATTATTAGAATTGAACTCCGTAAGTGTGTTACGTTCCGTTTCACCTTCTTTGAAGAACTTATCATAATTCAAGCCACGATTATCAGCAGGCACACGATAGAAATTACCCATATCTTCAGCCTTGGCACATTCTTCATTGGTAAGCAATGTCTCATACATCTTCTCACCATGACGGATACCGATAACCTTGATGTCTTCTTTCTTGCCACCAAATAATTCACAAACAGCCTCTGCCTGAGTCTGGATGGTACAAGCCGGAGCTTTTTGAACAAGGATATCACCATTCTGCCCATGTTCAAAAGCAAAGAGCACAAGGTCTACCGCCTCTTCCAACGACATGATAAAGCGGGTCATCGTAGGCTCAGTCAAAGTTACAGGATTGCCATTGCGAATTTGCTCTATCCACAGAGGAATTACAGAACCACGAGAACACATCACATTGCCATAACGCGTACAGCAAATCTTGGTCTTACCAGAGTAGCGGCTCTTAGCTACTGCAATCTTCTCCTCAACAGCTTTCGTGATACCCATAGCATTGATAGGATAGGCAGCCTTATCCGTAGATAGACATATCACAGCACCAACGCCAGCCTCGATAGCAGCCGTCAAAACGTTATCTGTACCGATTACATTGGTTTTCACTGCTTCCATGGGGAAGAACTCACAACTTGGAACCTGCTTCAAAGCCGCAGCGTGAAAGATATAGTCAACTCCAGGCATTGCGTTCTTACATGACTGCAAATTACGTACATCGCCAATAAAGAACTTGATTTTGTGTGCCACATCAGGATACTTTACCTGATATTCGTGACGCATATCATCCTGCTTCTTCTCATCTCGTGAAAAAATACGGATTTCTCCGATGTCGGTACGAAGGAAACGATTCAAAACTGCATTGCCGAAGGAACCTGTTCCACCAGTAATCATAAGGGTTTTACCTGCAAAAATACTCATAATGATTTTATCTTTTTATTTTTATATAATCAACCTATGGATGGTATTTGAATGTGCCATAATACTTAGCATACCACCCTGCAAACTTCCTCAATCCCTCACGTAATGATGTTGACGGTTTAAATCCAAAATCTTGCTGCAAAGGAGTAGTATCAGCATATGTCACAGGCACATCTCCAGGTTGCATCGGTACTAGTTCTTTGTAGGATTCAAAGTCATAGTAGTTGGGAAGTACACCTGCACGGATAAGTTCATCCTGAAGGATAGTAACGAAATCAAGAAGATTTTCAGGTGAGTTATTCCCAATGTTATATACCTTATACGGTGGCACCGGAAGTCCATCCTCACCATTCCGTTTCTCCGGTGCATGCTGCATAATACGAACTATGCCTTCTACAATATCGTCTATATAAGTAAAGTCGCGCTTACAATTGCCGTAATTATAAATTTGTATGGTCTCACCCTTTAATAGCTTGTTGGTAAAGCTAAAATAAGCCATATCAGGACGACCGCAGGGACCGTAAACGGTGAAGAATCGCAGACCTGTGCTTGGTATGTTATAGAGCTTGCTATAAGCATGAGCCATTAACTCATTGCTCTTTTTAGTAGCAGCGTAAAGTGATACTGGATTATCTACCTTATCATCGGTACTATAAGGCACTTTCTTATTGCACCCATACACACTACTGGAAGAAGCATATACTAAATGCTCCACGCTATGATGACGACAGGACTCTAAGATGTTATAAAATCCAATAAGATTACTTTCAATATAGGCATCAGGGTTAGTGATGCTATAGCGTACACCGGCTTGTGCAGCAAGGTTCACGACTACCTGAGGATGGTAGTTAGTGAAAATAGACTCAACAATTTCCTTTTTAGCAATACTGTCTTTTATGAAAACAAATCTGTCACCGTAAGCAGACAATTCTTGTAAGCGTTCATACTTTAAACGTACGTCATAGTATTCGGTAATATTATCAATACCGATGACTTTCACGGTATCAAACTCATTCAGCAAACGTTTTACCAAATTGGCTCCAATAAAACCGGCTGCACCCGTCACTAGAACCACTTTGTTCTCTAAACTAACATTGTATGTTACCATAAAGTTAATCTCTTTGGAAAATGTCACGAGTATATACCTTCTCTTTCACATCATCCAGACAAGCATCGTAACGGTTGGCAATTATGGCCTGACTTATTTCCTTAAACTCGACCAGATTATTGATCACTTGACTTCCAAAGAAAGTTTCACCATCTTGCATAGTGGGCTCGAAAATCACAATAGTAGCCCCCTTTGCCTTGATACGCTTCATAATCCCTTGAATGGCACTTTGACGGAAGTTGTCAGAATTGGACTTCATGGTCAAACGATATACACCAATGGTTATTTTTTGCTCTTTCTGGGCATCCCATGAACAGGAGGCAGTATAATAACCCGCTTTACGCAGCACTTGATCTGCTATGAAGTCTTTTCTTGTACGGTTACTTTCGACAATAGCAGTCATCATGTTCTGAGGTACATCCTGATAATTAGCCAAGAGTTGTTTCGTGTCTTTAGGCAAACAATAACCGCCATAACCAAAGGATGGATTATTATAATGTGTGCCAATACGAGGATCCAGACCAACACCTTGTATGATTGATTGAGAATCCAAACCTTTCATCTCTGCATAAGTATCAAGTTCATTAAAATAACTGACACGTAAAGCAAGGTAGGTATTAGCAAACAGTTTAACAGCCTCCGCCTCCTTTATACCCATAAAAAGAGTGGGAATATCTTTCTTGATTGCACCTTCCTGAAGCAATGCGGCGAAAGCATGTGCAGCTTTCTCTAGAGTGAGAACATCAGCAATGGCCTTAATAGCTTCGTTTTCCTCGTCAAACTGCTCACCATCAATTAGTTTTGGATATCCAACAATGATACGACTTGGATATAAGTTATCATAAAGGGCCATACTCTCACGAAGAAACTCCGGAGAAAAAAGCAAATTAAGCTTCTTAACTTCCTTTCGGGCATACTTCAAATAAAGTCCACGGCAATATCCCACAGGAATAGTAGACTTTATTACCATCACAGCATCAGGATTGACACTTAAAACAAGATCAATGACATCCTCTATATGATGGGTATCAAAATAGTTCTTCACAGGATCATAGTTAGTAGGAGCCGCTATAATCACAAAATCAGCGTCACTGTAGGCCTTGGCGCCGTCAAGCGTAGCGGTTAGGTTCAATGCCTTTTCGGACAAATATTTCTCTATATACTCATCCTGAATAGGCGATTGTTTACGGTTAAGCATATCTACTTTCTCAGGAATCACATCGACTGCCGTCACCTGATGATGTTGCGACAAAAGCGTTGCTATGCTAAGACCAACATAGCCGGTACCTGCAACAGCAATCTTCAATTCTTTTGTATCCATTGTTGATTTATGTTAGTGTTCAGAATTATTCTAGTTATCTATCCAAGACCTCAAATCTCGGTGAGTTCTTTGATTTAAACTCTGGTACCACTCTCTTCATTAGTTTCACTGTGTCCATGATCTGCACAGAACGAGATAGCTTCTCAAATTCTGTATAAGTATCAAGGATATCTGTATATTCATAATGACGTACCTTCGCTATCATTATCTTCTTATTCTCAGTAGGGATTGTGTTCTCTTTATCACTCAGGACTTCTTCATAAAGCTTCTCACCCGGACGAAGTCCCGTAAACTCTATCTCAATATCCTCACCCGGACGATAACCGGCCAATTCGATCATACGGGTGGCCAGATCAACAATCTTCACAGCCTTTCCCATCTCAAAGACAAAAATCTCATTGCCTTCACCCATAGTGGCAGCCTCCATTACCAGACGACAAGCTTCGGGGATAGTCATAAAGAAACGAATGATATCGGGGTGAGTCACTGTGACAGGACCGCCATTCTCAATCTGTTCCTTAAAACGGGGAATTACAGAACCGTTACTACCCAAGACGTTACCAAAGCGGGTAGTGATAAATTTGGTATGGCCTTTTACTTTTCCCTCACGGATAGCACATCCCAGACTCTGTACATAGATTTCGGCCAAGCGTTTCGAGCATCCCATGACATTGGTCGGATTCACCGCCTTATCGGTAGAAACCATGATCATCTTCTCAGCTCCGTATTCAACTGCCATATCGGCAACCTGGCGAGAGCCGACAACGTTGACCAGCACAGCTTCACAGGGATTCTCTTCCATTAACGGAACATGCTTATAAGCAGCGGCATGAAAGATGATCTGAGGCTGATAAGTTTCGAAGACCATACGGAGACGTTCTTTCACGCGGACGTCTCCAATGACAGGAACAAAATCAAGATCGGGATAATTCTTCTCAAATTCCAGGCGGACATTATGCAAAGGTGACTCGGCGGAATCAAACATGATCAGCTTCTTGATGTTCATCTGAGCCAGTTGCCGGCAAAGCTCGCTGCCAATACTACCGGCAGCTCCTGTCACCAGCACAACCTTGCCACAGAACTCAGTCATCACCTCCTCCATATTGATATGAATTTCTGAGCGACCCAGCAAGTCTTCAATTTTGATAGGGCGTACCCATTGGTGGAAACTGCCGTTTTCGTCAGCCTCACTGATACTCGGAGCAATCAACGTTTTCAATCCACTCCTTTTACAATACTGAAGCAGGCGGTCTTCCTCTTCACGGGTATTCTCGTAACGGGCAAACAGGATGCCGCCGATACACTTCTTATGAATAAGCTTGTTAAAGCACTCTTCATCCTTAAATGAATAAACGGGAAGATCAGCCACGCGTCGGATGGAGTCGCCCGTTCCGTAGATACAGAAGCCTACCACTTTATAGTGGGAGCTGTTCATTAGCCGGACTTTCAATGCCACACTCTTATCATCAATACCATAGATCAGAATATGCATATTCTTCTTATTCAGCATATTCAGCAGGAGTTCATAAACCAGAATCAGCTGAATACGGAAGCCTACCATGGCAATAAAAGTAAGCATACCATCAAACAGTACAAAGACTATTTTCTGACTATTATGCAGTCCCGTCTGAGGCAAGAAAAGCCAGATAGCCATTGCGATACAGACAGCTTTTATCAGCGCACTTCCGGCAAGTCTCCATAATTCCTTCAACTGGGAAAAGCGGATCGTATTACGGTAGGTATGGAATAAAAAGGAACCTAAGATACTGGAAATCACAGAAATCGCCAAAATATGAAAGAGAGAAGTGATTTCTTTAGAAGTCTCCGTTATATAATGAATGCCGATAAATGACACCCAGGTACAAATCAAAGCTATGAATGTATCAATTCCTAATACAATCCAATAACTAAAATAGTTTTTCTGCAAATATTGAACAAAACGGTCAAATGCGTGTTTCATAATTTAAATACCCCAATAAATTATAAAGTCTTTTTTCAAAAAAAGTAGATTTACTATGACAATAGTTTATCGTAGATTGTGTGTAACTGAATTTTCAATGGTGAAGGCAATTGGTTTTTCAGAATCATTTGCGAACGCCTCAGAACAGTCTTCTTCTTTGCCTCATCCTCTGAATTGGCATACATAGACACACTATATCCCATCAGAAGAGACAGACACAAAGCAGCTTCCTGCTCAGCAGTCTTACCGTGATAAGGATACAGATCATTGATCTGTTCATGGATCTCTTTATTAAGTAGTGAAAGATCGTCGACACATATACAGTCCATATTCTCACCCATATGAAGCAATGTATCAACTGTTTTTTGTAGTTTTTCTATTTTCTCCTGTATGCTATTATTGAAGGTCCCCATCACCTCTTAGTTTCTTTCGCCAATTTGCTCTACATATCCGATAGGCATATCGACACAAGCGCAGCCCAACATATCCAGCCGGACAGCAATCTTACTTTTGCCATCTAACGCAACTAGTTCTCCAACCAGTCCCGTCAAAGGACCTTTGATAACACGAACTTTCTTTCCACGAGCTAATGGAGAATAATTCATACAGATTGCCTCTTCCGAATAATCGAGCATAAAACGAAAACTCGCCATCTGATCATCAGGAATCACAGCAGGCTTTCCCTCACCACGCAACACCATGTAACGGCTTACCGTGGCAAGAGTTAAAGCAGCCATCCGTTCCTTCGGATCGGCATGAACAAACACCATCATCGGAAGAAGAACTGTTTCAACTAATTTACGGCGATCACTCCATTGATGGATTTCTTGCTGGACAGGAACAAAAGTCTCAATTCCCATTTTCCCCAAATATTCGGCTACTTTTTTTTCGTGATGTATGCGAACATGTGCCACATACCAGCGTTTTAAGCACGCTACGCCCTCCCCTGTCCCATTTTTGGTCCCGAGGATGGCTGATTTCTCTTTTGTTAGAATCATGTTTTTTTACCCCATATGTTTCCGTTACTTCTTAGGTAACGGAAGTGTATAAAGCATAAACGAACAATGAAAAAAGGTTGAAAAGCAGCAGCAAATATGTTGTCAAGAGAGTTACACCCTAAGTAGAAGGGTATATACCAATGGAAATTAGGTATATAAGGAGTGGGGCATGAAAATAAGTATTTTTCATGTCTAAAGATGTTTTTACCCTATATTTTAGATAAAACTAAAAAAAGTGGGCTTTAATTTGTTTCTTATTTGTGTTTTTGTCTATCTTTGCATCAAATTTACTTCCGTTACCTAAGAAGTAACAGAAACAGATCCATACTGACTATCAACTTATTAAATATTTTACACCCGTCCTATCCGACAGTTCTTCACGTAAGATAAATTCATTCGATTCACTTCTGTACGTTCCTGCAGACCAAAACCTTTCAGATAAATCTGAGTAGTCTTAATAGACTTATGCCCCAGCGACTCACTGATCATCTCAATAGGAACACCACGATACTTAGCGGTAGTAGCCCAGGAATGACGGATAGTATAGGAAGTGACGGGAGAAGTCAGCCGAAGAGCCTTTGCAAGTCTCTTCAGACGATTATTGAACCTGCGGAGAGCGGACTGATATTCCCGGTATGCACTTTCATCTTCTCTCTTCTTGTCGCCAAGAAGGATACTGAACAGATAGTCGGGACAATCCGGATGAGAAGGCTGACAGTTGCGAAGCCGGCTGATTATATCCTGTGCAGTATCCAGTACTTCCACACTCATCGGAGTTTTCGTCTTGATACGATTATACCGGATGATATTCCGTTCCAGCGAAGATTTCTCCAAATGAGCAAGGTCAGCGAAAGACATTCCGCAGAATTGAAACATCAAGGCAGCGATAGCCTGCGTACGACGCAAACGTTCCGATTTGGGATCTTCATAGAGGAGGCGATTAAGTTCTCCGACAGGCAACGCTTTCTTCTGGCAAATATCCACTCCCGTATAAACATCATGAAACAGACGATGCACATACGGAGCTCTGCCCGACTCCACTCCTCTATTATGATGCTACGAAGCATACGCATATACGTTGATACCGTATTCGGCTTCAGACCGGAACTATAAAGATACTGCCCGTAACAGCGCAAGCGTTCACGGGTGACTTGCCGGAAAGCAACATGGGTAGTGCCACAAAACTTGGTAAAAGAAAAAAGAGCATTCGTATAAACATGGGCCGTAGAATGACGCCCCTCTTTTCGTAAACGACCGATGTACGACTCCGCACAACGGCTAAATCCATTTTTATTCATATATATCACTAGTAAATTTATACAATGATAAGACGAAAAAAATGATTTAGCAACAGAAGTTTAAAACCTTTCCAAAAAAATTATATAAAACTGAATGGGGATAGAATTGATGCTACTCCACTATCCACTTCTCAATATTGCGTGTTTCTGAGCTAAAATTGACACCTATCTTGAAAAGTCGGCGTCCGTCTGCCTCAAAAGGAAGTGCATAATGCTTTTCATTAATCTGTTTGATAGCTTCTTCAGCAGTACCATCCAACTTAAATTCCATCACATATATGAATTTGTCAGTCTGTAAGACAAGATCGATACGCCCTTCACTTGTATGATATTCTACCTTAACGTAGAAGCCAATCAACTTGAAGACAATGAATAGTACATTCTGATAATGCAACTCCAAATCACGGGCCAACTCATAGGGAGTATCGGCAAAGAAGCTTTGCAGGCGATGAAAGAAAGCATCACAATCGCCTTGTTCGACTTCATGAATAAATTTAGTGATCTGAAACGGTGAATCTATCTGATCTACATTTGCATAAAATGGAAGCAAATATTTCATAAATCCTTCCTCTACTTCACGATTGGGAAAACCTAAACGATAAATTTTAAAACGACGGTCATAACCTTTTATCGTAAGATATCCACTTTGATAAATCACCGGAATAGGATTTTTTGAAGTGGAATCAATACTATTCAAAACATCGGAATCTGTTTCCACATTTACAACACGCCGGAGATCGTAATGACTACTTTTTAAAAGTTCAACCAAATAGGTCGGTGTACCTGTTTCAAACCAGTAATCACCAAACTTCATTTGGTCAAATGTATTAAGCAAACTGAAGGGATTGTAAATACCGACAGAGTCTTCTACAAAATGGTAGCCATCATAACATGCTTTCAATTCCTTGCAAACTTCATCATAACTCATTTTCTGATTCCGAGCCAGTTCATGAAGTTCTTTTTCCAGATTATCGTGGATTTCTTTCTCCGTAATGCCGCAAATTTCAATAAACCGTTCATCCATTGATATATCTTTCAGATTATTCAAGTCACTGAAAATACTTACTTTACCGAACTTAGTGACACCTGTCAGCATAGCGAATTTGATGTAGCCATCTTTGCTTTTCAATGCACCATAAAATGGCTTCAATGTATTACGGTAGTACTTTTGCAATTCATCGTCACCAATGGCTTGCAACATGGGTTTGTCATACTCGTCCACCAAGATGACAACGCGCTGTCCTGTCTTCTCGCAGGCACGCTGTATAATACCCGCAAAACGCAGGGAAAACGAACGCTCGGAGGGTTCGGCTCCATATAGTTTCTCCCATGCTACCAATGACTTTTCGAGTATGTTATCAAGACTCTCGGGTACATCATATTTTTCGATATTGAGGTCCAGATGCAATATCGGATGCTTTATCCAATCCTTTTCAAGGGTCTCGATAGCCAGACCTTCGAAAAGTTCTTTCTTCCCCTGAAAGTAAGCTTCCAGCGTAGATATAAGCAAACTTTTTCCAAAGCGACGAGGGCGACTTAGAAAATAATATCTCCCTGTTCTTGCTAATTGATAAACCAATGCCGTTTTATCAATATAAAAATAATCATCCTTACGGAGACTCTCGAAGTTTTGTACACCAATCGGATAAATCTTGCTATTCATACTTTCTCTGATTATTTATTCATGTACCCAATTAGGAATATAATCGGGCATGCACAAAGATACACCTTTCTTTCTACAACGCAAAGCAGGCGAGAAAGTTTTTCTCGCCTGCCCGGTCTATACTTTTATCAATAATATTGTCTATTATTTACACGTATGTTTCCAGCAATTTTACGTTTCCAGCTTCCGGAGTAATTGTTACATCCTGTGTTGTAGCAGGAAGCAGAATAGATTCTCCGGCACCTACTTTCAGTTCATTACCTTCATTGTCTTTTATCTTGCATGCACCTTCCATACAAATGAAGATCACGAATGAATCGAGTTCTGAATAATCACAGCTGATTTCTTCGGTCATATCATACACGGAAGTAGTGAAGTACGGACAAGCTACAAGTTCTACCGGCTCATCTTTCACCGCTTCGTATTTGGTACGATAATCATCCAACACTTCGTAATTGATGGCTTCACGCGCCAGGTCAGTATGCAATTCACGAGTCTTTCCGTTTGCATCCTTACGGTTGAAGTCATAGATACGATAAGTAATATCCGAAGTCTGCTGGATTTCGGCAATAAACGCACCGGCGCCAATACTGTGCACACGTCCGGCAGGAAGGAAGAATACATCTCCCGGCTTGATCTCATACTCCTGCAATACGTCAGTGATCGTATTGTTCAGCACGCGCTCTTTATATTCTTTCGGGGTGATTTGCTCGGAAAATCCAGAACGCAGTTTCGCTCCTTTATCAGCATCCACTACATACCACATTTCGGTTTTACCCATTGAGTTGTGCCTTTTCTTTGCCAAATCATCTGCCGGATGCACCTGAATGGATAAATCCTGCTTTGCATCGATGAATTTGATAAGCAGTGGGAATTTATTGCCAAAACGAGCATAATTCGCTTCGCCAACCAGTTCCTCGCGATACTTTCTCACCATATCAGCCAGAGTTAAACCTTTGTCCGGGCCATTAGCCACAACAGATTCATTGTCCTCTACGCCGGAAATCTCCCAGCTTTCTCCTACTCCTTTCAAGTCTGAATTCAAATGCTTGAACGGAATAATTTTGTCGCCCCCCCAAAGCGTCTGCTTCAGAATAGGTTCGAATTTTAATGGATACATTTTTGTTTTTCTTGTTAATAAACTTAGATTAAATTCTCCCGGATTATAATAATCCGGGAACAAACATACGAAAAATTGTTCACTTTAAAAGAAAAGAAGGATGAAAAATACAGAAACCTAAGTGAGAACGCTAAACTTTCCTAAACTACCCACCATATTTAGCCGGAATAATTTGTGAGTAACAAAGAATTTACCTTTATTTGCAAGAAAATTTTAAGAATACCAGACATGAATAACACATTCCCAACGGAAGGGAATCTATCAGGGCTCAGCCGGAAAGATTTCCAAAAGGAGATAAATAATAAAGAAACTGATTTATTTATCCTCAAAAATAAAAAGGGAATGGAAGTCGCCGTAACTAATTACGGATGCGCCATTCTCGCTATCATGGTACCGGATAAAGATGGAAAATATGCAAACGTTGTCCTCGGACACGACAGCATAGACCACGTTGTCAACAGCCCGGAACCCTTCCTCAGCACTACTATCGGACGCTATGGCAACCGCATCGCCAAAGGAAAATTCACATTGTACGGAGAAGAGCACGAGCTCACCATCAACAACGGACCCAACTCCCTGCACGGAGGACCTACCGGTTTTCACGCCCGCGTTTGGGATGCCGACCAACTGGCTGAAAATATAATCCAGTTCAATTATGTTTCAGCCGACGGCGAAGAAGGTTTCCCCGGCAATCTGGAGGTTGAAATGGTTTATCGCCTGGAAGAAGAAGAAAATGCACTGGTAATCGAATATCGTGCCACAACTGACAAAGCTACTGTAGTCAACCTGACCAATCACGGTTTCTTCAATCTGGCTGGTATCAGCAATCCTACTCCTACTATCGAAAACAATATTGTTACTATCAACGCTAATTTCTACACGCCTATCGATGAAGTTTCTATCCCAACCGGAGAAGTTGCCAAAGTAGAAGGTACTCCAATGGACTTCACCACTCCGCATACCGTAGGCGAACGTATCAACGATAAATTCCAACAACTGATTAACGGTGCCGGATACGACCACTGCTACGTACTGAACAAGATTGAAACAGGTTCACTGGATTTGGCAGCTACTTGTTTCGAACCGAATAGCGGTCGTACCATGGAAGTATACACAACTGAAGCAGGTGTACAACTTTACACCGGTAACTGGCTGAATGGTTTCGAAGGTGCTCACGGTGCTACATTCCCTGCAAGAAGCGCTATCTGCTTCGAGGCACAATGTTTCCCCGACACTCCGAACAAACCTCATTTCCCCTCGGCTACTTTATTGCCGGGCGATGAATACCAGCAGGTGACTATCTACAAATTCGGTGTGGAAAAATAAAAGATAAAAAATAACTAACCTAATTTTATAAACTAACATTTTTAATAGAACCATGACACAAGAAAAAAAGAATGGAAAAATCATTGCCATTATCACGATGATTTTCCTTTTCGGTATGATTTCATTCGTTACTAACCTCGCAGCTCCTATGGGTATTGTGCTGAAGAACCAATTCGACGTATCCAATGCTTTGGGTATGCTGGGAAACTTCGGTAACTTTATAGCTTATGCAGTAATGGGTATCCCCAGCGGTATCTTGTTGCAACGTGTGGGATATAAGAAAACAGCACTTATCGCAGTAGCTATCGGTTTTATCGGCGTAGGTATCCAGTTCCTGTCCGGTCATTCAAGCCCTGAGATGGCTTTTGCCGTTTATTTGATTGGTGCATTCGTAGCAGGTTTCTCTATGTGTTTGCTTAACACTGTAGTAAACCCGATGTTGAACAAACTGGGTGGTGAAGGTAACAAAGGTAACCAGCTTATCCAGGTGGGCGGCTCTTTCAACTCTGTAATGGCTACCATCACTCCGATGTTCGTTGGTATCCTGATCGCCGGATCTATCGAAAAAGCTACTATCTCTCAGATTTTCCCTGTAATGTACACCGCAATGGCTGTATTCGCTTTCGCATTCTTCGTACTCCTGTTTGTACGCATTCCGGAACCGAACGCTGCTGCTACAACTGAACCAATCAGCACACTGATGAAAGGTGCTTTGAAGTTCCGTCACTTTGTATTGGGCGCTATCGCTATCTTTGTATATGTAGGTATTGAAGTAGGTGTACCGGGTACTCTGAACCTGTTCCTTACTGACCCTGTAGAAAAAGGCGGTGCCGGTATCGCTTCTACAATCTCCGGTTTCGTAGTAGGAACTTACTGGTTCCTGATGTTGATCGGTCGTCTGGCCGGTGCTTCACTCGGTGCAAAAGTTTCCAGTAAAGCGATGCTTACATTTACATCCGCTCTGGGATTGATTTTAGTATTCCTTGCTATCTTCTCTTCTACAGGAACATTGGTGAATCTGCCTGTACTACAACAAAGCGCAACTGGCGGTTTGTCATTCGGTTTTGCAGAAGTGCCCATTAACGCTATGTATTTGGTATTAGTTGGTCTCTGTACTTCTATCATGTGGGGTGGTATCTTCAACCTTGCTGTAGAAGGACTGGGTAAATATCTGGCTGCTGCTTCCGGTCTGTTTATGGTACTGGTATGCGGTGGAGGTATCCTGCCTGTAATTCAAGGATGGGTAGCTGACGTAGCCGGTTTCATGGCTAGCTATTGGGTAATTATCGCTGCTCTGGCTTACTTGCTGTACTACGGTCTGGTAGGTTGCAAGAACGTAAATAAAGACATTCCAGTAGAATAAAAAATCTGAATTTAATTTATTCACCTTATAAAATTGATTTATCATGGATATAGAACACGTAAGAAGTCGCTTCATTAAGCATTTTGATGGAACTACAGGATTTATATATGCCTCTCCGGGTCGTATCAACCTGATTGGCGAACATACTGACTACAACGGTGGATTCGTATTCCCCGGAGCTGTAGACAAAGGTATGCTTGCTGAAATCAAACCGAACGGCACTGACAAAGTAAGAGCTTATTCTATCGACCTGAAAGATTATGTAGAATTTGGTCTGAACGAAGAGGATGCTCCCCGTGCAAGCTGGGCAAGATACATTTTCGGTGTATGCCGTGAAATGATCAAACGTGGCGTAGACGTGAAAGGATTCAATACCGCTTTCTCCGGCGATGTGCCTCTGGGTGCAGGTATGTCTTCTTCTGCTGCTCTGGAAAGTACATATGCTTTCGCATTGAATGAACTGTTCGGTGAAGGTAAAATCGACAAATTTGAATTGGCTAAAGTAGGTCAGGCTACTGAACACAACTACTGCGGTGTAAACTGCGGTATCATGGACCAGTTCGCTTCTGTATTCGGTAAAGCTGGCAGCTTGATCCGTCTGGACTGCCGTTCACTGGAATATCAATATTTCCCATTCCATCCGGAAGGTTATCGTCTGGTATTGATGGATTCAGTAGTGAAACACGAACTGGCTTCTTCTGCTTACAACAAGCGTCGTCAGAGCTGTGAGGCTGCTGTTGCTGCTATCCAGAAAAAACATCCGCATGTAGAATTCCTGCGTGACTGTACAATGGATATGCTGGAAGAAGCGAAAGCTGATATCAACGCTGAAGATTATATGCGTGCCGAATATGTAATCGAAGAAATCCAACGCGTACTTGATGTTTGCGATGCGCTGGAAAAAGACGATTACGAAACAGTAGGTCAGAAGATGTACGAAACTCACCACGGTATGAGCAAATTGTACGAAGTGAGCTGCGAAGAACTTGACTTCCTGAACGATTGCGCTAAAGAATATGGTGTAACCGGTTCACGCGTAATGGGTGGCGGCTTCGGTGGTTGTACTATCAACCTTGTCAAGAACGAACTGTATGACAACTTCGTTGAAAAGACAAAAGAAGCTTTCAAAGCTAAATTCGGCAGAAGCCCGAAAGTATATGATGTAGTAATCGGTGACGGTTCACGCAAAGTAGAATAAGTTATTATTCATCAGAATTAAATAAGCAGGGCGTCTTTCCGGAATGGAAGGACGCCCTTACTTTTCAATTAACAAAAATCTAAAAACCTATTATCTAACCTAACCCTATAATTTCCTGTTTATTGTACGCCTTCCGTTGTCATCTGAATGCGTTTCATGGTACCGTCCTCGTTATAATACAAACGATCGATGCAGACGGAACGGCGGAAACTGCCTCCGGCTGTATTGATGCTTCCATTATGATAAATGAAATACCAGTCGCCCTTGAACTCGATAATAGCCTGATGATTGGTATTGGAATTGCCGGCTATCTCATTAAGGATGCCTTTGTATTCCCAAGGTCCGGTAATGCTACGGCTCATGGCGTAGCATATCTTTTCCGGAAATTCAGAAGCATATGAAAGGTAATACCAGTCTCCACACTTATGTATCCACGGAGCTTCCGTATATCGGGGCAGATGAACCGGTACGATAGGACCATCCAGCTCGATCATATTCTTTTTCAGTTTGACATAGTAGCATTGGGTATTCCCCCAATAAAGATATGCCTGTCCGTCGTCGTCAATAAAAACAGTCGGATCGATATCTTCCCAAGAGATCTTGGTAAATTCGGTCGTCATATCATTGGTGATCAGTGCGGAACCACGGGCATCCACAAAAGGACCGACAGGCGAATCAGATACGGCTACGCCGATAGATTTTCCGTGAATAGTGCCGTGTTCTACTGTCACATACCAATAGAACTTCCCGTCACGTTCTATCACCTGACTAGCCCATGCTTCCCCTTTTGCCCAACTAAAATCTTTGGCTTTCAAAGGTACAGGATGCTCCGTCCATGTCTTCATATCGGGAGACGAGAATACACACCATTCATTCAACTGGTAATGTTCTCTGGGAGGAGGACATTCATCATGTCCGGCATAAATGTACACCTTACCGTCATGCACCATAGCACCCGGATCGGCTGTATATTTATATTTTATGATGGGATTGCCATCGGCTACAAAAGTAGTGTCATTCTGCGCAGACAGCCCGGAAAAGGCTGCCAATGCACATGAAATCATAACTAGTTTAACGCTATTCATTTTATTTTTTCGTGAATTTATAAACTGCAAACGTGTTCGGTCCGAGTTCGGTGGTTAACGCATGACCATTGATCGTTACCGGTGTCTCCTGCGGAGTGATGGCAAACGGTTGTTCAAGCGTATTATCTTTGTCCTGATCGAGTGAGCTAAGAGTGATGCAACGTCCTTCGGACAATACATCCTGCTTTTTCAGACCTTCGAAAGTCAAGGATACAGGCTGTGTCTTATCGGAAGTATTAGCTACTTTGACAATCAGTTCGTTCTTATCCTTATCATAGACTGCACTGGCAAAAAGTCCGTTTTGTCCTTCCGCCCCTGTTACCGGTTTCTTGTTCATAGTGAGAGGAAGTACATTCGTTCCTTTGTTCTGTGCGTACAGCTGCTGCACATAATAACTTACGGTACGCACCGAGTTAAGATTATCAAACCAAATCATGTCCGGACGCCATTGCCATCCCTCCACATGAGCGAAAAGCGGCGCATAAGTAGCCATATGTACGATATCGGCATTACGTTCCAATCCGGTCATGAAGGCTGCTTCGAGCAAGGCAGCATGGAAGTGGTTCCATTTCTTTCCTTTTCCGTGACAAGCATATTCGCCGGCAAATACTTTCGGTCCTTTGCGGTCATAGTTATCATAGCGTGCTCCCTGACTGAGGAACCAGCTTTCGGGACGGTAGAAGTGTTCGTCTACCAGATCAGCTTTCAGACGTTTCATCTCAGGCCACAGGTAATCGAATTCTTTTCCTTCGGAGTTCGGGCCGGAACTGCCTACAATCATGATTTCCGGATGCGCCTTGCGAAGAGCCTTGATAAACGGTTCGAGACGTTCGGGATACTCTTTTCCCCACTGTTCATTACCGATGCCCAGATATTTCAAATTGAAAGGTGCCGGATGTCCCATATCGGCACGTACTTTCCCCCAAGTCGTGTTCACGTCTCCATTGGCAAATTCGATCAGATCGAGTGCATCCTGAATATAGCTGTCCAGGTCGCAAACTGCTACGTGAGCTTTTTCTTCATTGTTCTGATACTGACAGGCAAGTCCGCAGTTCAGGATCGGAAGCGGTGCCGCTCCCATTTCTTCAGAAAGAAGGAAATATTCATAGAATCCCAGTCCGTAGCTTTGATAATAATCCGGATAGAAACGATGGGTAAAGGTATATTGCCAACGATTTTCGTTCAATGGACGGTTTTCTACCGGCCCCACGGATTTCTTCCAGTCATAACGGGTTTCGAGATCCGTACCTTCAACGATGCAACCACCGGGGAAACGGAAGACTCCCGGATGAATATCCGCCAAAGCCTGCGCAAGGTCTTTGCGAAGACCGTTCTCATGTCCCTTCCAAGTATCGACAGGGAAAAGGGAAATATGCTCCAAGTCTACCGTACCCTGGGAAGCAAGGAAAATACGAAGCGTTGCTTTGGGATTGGTAACACCCGCTTTTAAGATTACCTGATACTTCTTCCAGTCTTTGGAATCAATGGTCAGTGTCTGAGAGGCAAAAGCCTGATGTTCGCCCATAGATTTGGTATCTACAAGTTCCACACGTATCTTTTCACCTGTACCTCCGTGCGGCAGACGTGCCCACACAGAGAAGCGGTATTCTTCACCTTGCTTAACCCCGATGCCGAAGAAGCCTTCATTATCCAGTCCGGTATGCTTGTGGGCATGTCCCGGATTATCAAGACGCACATAATGCGGATTGCGTTCAAAAGGACCGTCATCCTGCAAAGTCACCTTTCCATAAGTCTTCCATCCCATCAGACGCTGAGGGAATTCGAATGAACGGTTCTTTACCAGTTCGGCATAAAGTCCGCCATCGGCAGCATAATTGATGTCTTCAAAAAAGAGTCCGTACATTGTCGGCTGGATTTCAGCACCCAACTTCTTAGTCTGGATCACCATTTCATTGGTTTGCGCATGAAGCGCCATGCCGGTAGATAAGGCTAATGCAGCCAGTAATTCTGTGTATCTTCTCATGGTTTTCAATAAAAATTATATATAGTTATTTGATTCTTTTTCCCCAGACAGAACGTCCCCGGCTATCGAGTCCGGTAAAGAGAATTGTTTCGGTTTCGTTCTCCCAATCGTGTCCTGCAAAGATAACCAGATTCTCAATCTTCTCCGAGTTCAAATCTACCATTAATAGATGTTTTTCGGTCAAAAAGGACCATTTTCCATTCATTTGAACTATATTCCATTCGTTATCGGTCATCTGCCCTTTGCACGTGCCGTCTTTTACCAAAGTCACTCGGGTGGACAAGTTCCATTCCTTCTCTTTCAGTTCTCCCTCTCCCCATAAGATCTGTCCGGCTTCCAGCTGACGTTCGTATGCCGGTTCCTGCACTCGTATGATTTCCCATTCACCGACCAGATCTTCTTTGCTGAATTGACGCGAAGCAGTCCCTGCATATCTCTCGGGAGAAGCGACCGGCCAGCCTTCGGGAGTGAAGAACAACTGCCGTATATGTAACACCATTAACTGATTTTGCGGTGACAGACGTCCCTGATGTGCCATAAAATAGTTTCCTTCACCGTCAGAAAAGACGGCACAATGCGCTGTACCCGCCCATCCGGTATGGTTCTCAAAACGATATGGTGCAGTCAGTATCGGGAAGTTGTTGGTCGTATCTTTCACAGCCTTGCCAAAGTAGTCCGTAAACGGACCTTCGGCAGCATCCGAACGGCTGACACGTACATTATAAGTCGTCATCAGCGGATCATAGGAAGTGAAAAGATAATATTGTTTCAGCTCCGGATGATAGATTATTTCCGGTGCTTCGAGATTGTCCTTCCGATAGTTGGCACGCCGTGCTACAAGGTGCCCCAAATCGCCTTCGTTTAAGGCTAATCCGGTTTCAGGATTCAGTTCGACGCAATACAGACCACCGAAGAAGGAGCCGTAATGCATCCACCATTTACCAGTATTTTCATCTGCTATGACGCTCGGATCGATAGCATTCATCGCGGTAGAATCATCTGTTTTAACGATACAGCCTTTCTGCGTCCATGGCCCTTCGGGAGAAGTTGATTCGGCAAGTCCTATATAGGATGTTTTACGTCCGAATGCGGATACGCAATAGTAGAGGCGGTATTTATCTTTATAAGGGATGATATACGGTGCCCAGATATTGGTCGCCCCCTGCCCTCCTGCATGAGACTGTACCCATTGAACCGCTTCTTCCGGTATTTCAGGAAATGCCCATCCCAGAAATTCCCAATGTACCAAATCCTTAGAACGGCGCATCTGGATAAATCCCAACGGCACGCCTTTCTCTCTCGCTTCTTTCCGGTTCTCACCGAAAATCGCATCTGTAGAATACATATAATAATAGTCGCCCAGCTTCCGGCAGGACGGATCGTGTACATTGTATGTTCCCCATTGACGGTAATCTTCCATTTTGGCTACTGATAAATAATTATCATCCCAAGAATTAGCAGAAGGAGTCGGAGTAAACACGGAAGAAGTGCAACTTACAAAGAAGCTGCCTGCTACTAAAAGAACTGGCAAAAACAAGTTTTTCATAATATCTGTGTATTCGTTCATCAATTATGCTACAAAAATACGCCCCGTTTCCCCTATGAAAGGTGGACATACGAACACGATTGGTGGACAATCCGATAATCTGCTGAAAAGAAGCTCTTCCCATTTTTGTGATTGAAGAGATTCTTCTAACTTTGCCCTTATTAATACGTACATATATGAAAAAACACCTACTTATATACCTTATAATATATAGTATCTGTTCACTGGCCGGACAGGTTCGGGCACAGGAACGGTTTGCCGACCGCTATAATATTACGTATGTGACCATGAACGAGGGGCTTCCACATAATTTTATCGACGATTTGTACAAAGACAGCCGGGGGTTTATGTGGATTTCGACTGCCGGAGGCGGGCTTTCCCGTTATGATGGCTATGAGTTTGTAAACTACACTCCCAATAATCACCAATGCAAACTAAAAAGCAACTTTATACGCAATGTCTGTGAAGACGCCTTCCAACGCCTTTGGATCGTCTCCGAAGGGGGAACGGATATTATTGACTTATCTACTTTAAAACCGATTATCCCCCATGACCCGAAAGGGATACTTCCAAAGATACTGGAACTACCGGCTACCCGTATCATGAAAGATACGCAAGGCTGTATCTGGCTTCATTGCGACAACGCCCTTCACCGTATCGAATTCAATGACAAAGGGGAAGTGCAAATCCTGTCTACACTCAGCCCTGTCTATCTGAATGGTCCGGACATTGCTCTGAAAGACATTGACGAGGATGGGAAAATATGGATGGGAAACAATGGAGAAATACGAAAAGTGGCATTAAGTCCGCAAAAGAGACTGGTAACCACTCCCATAGCCGACTGCCTGAAGTTCGAAGCGGGAACTTATATTTCGGATTTCCTCAGCAAAGAGAATGAAGTCTGGATCTCCAGTGACCGCGGACTATTCCGCTATAATAAAACTGGAAATGTGATAAAACGATATGAGCATGATTCCGGCAATCCCTATTCCCTGTCGCAAAATTATCTGACAAATTTAGCTATCACCGATGACAAACAATTAATCGTCGCGACACTACGTGGTATTAATATCTATAACCCGATGACGGATAATTTTGAACGTATAGCCTGTGACCTTCCAAATGGCGGCACCAATCTGCTGAACAGTAACTTTATTAATTGCATATTGACTGATGGAGAACATATCTGGTTCGGTACGGAAACCGGAGGTATCAATCTGTTGAATCCACGGCAACTATCGATACGGAGCTACCGGCATGACAAGGAAAATCCGTCAAGTTTATCCTATAATCCTGTCAATGCAATTTATGAAGATGTATACGGAACCTTATGGGTAGGGACAGTAGAAGGCGGACTGAACAGAAAAGAACGGAACAGCGAAGATTTCACCCATTATACACGTGAACACGGAGGGCTGAGTCACAACTCCGTCAGTGCCCTGACTGCCGATACCGACAATCACTTATGGATAGGTACATGGGGAGGAGGTCTCAATCTGCTTGATCTGAAAGCTCCCCGACAGATACTGGAGGTAATTTCCTCACAGACCGGCGGAGGCTTTCCGATTAACTTTATCGGAGTATTGAATTATGACCCTATTAATGAAGGTATATGGATAGGCGCCAATCAAGGACTCTATTTTTATGATCCGGTAAAAAAGGAAATAACTGCTCCGTTACCGGATAAGGCTGCTGAAAATATTCATGGCTGTATCGGTTCCATTATTGATAAGGAGGGTAAACTTTGGGTCGGTTGTCTGGAAGGGGTTTATATCATCGATCTGCATTCCCGTTCCTCTAAAGGAGAATTCCAGTACAGGCACCTGAACTACAAACTGGACGATCCGTCCTCCCGCCTGATTGAGAAAATAACCTGCTTTTATCAAGGTAAGGACGGTACTTTATGGCTGGGCAGTAACGGATATGGCATTTATCAACGAAAAATCGATGCTCAAGGAAAAGAACAGTTTATCTCTTATAGCACAGCGCAAGGACTACCGAACAATAGTGTTCGGGGAATACTGGAAGATAACAACGGTAACTTATGGATCAGTACCAATAATGGACTCTCCTGTTATCATCAGGCAGAGAATCGTTTCATTAACTATACCATACAGGATGGTCTGATTGACACACAGTTTTATTGGAACGCCTCATGCGGTTCTTCTCATGACTTACTCTATTTCGGCAGTGTAGGCGGATTGGTTGCAATCGAAAGTAATCGTCCGGCGATGTCTCTTCCAGCTGCCAAAGTACGTTTCACCCGCCTGCGGATAGGTAATGAAGAAATATTGCCGGGCAGCGAATACTTGTCGGAAGATATTGCCATAACGACGGAACTGAAACTGCATGAAAAAGAGAAATCTTTCTCACTCGAATTTGCAGCGCTCAACTTTGAATCAAACAATACAGCCATATACAGTTATCGTCTGGTCGGTTTTGACGATAAATGGGTACAGGTTCCGGGCAACCGTCGTTTCGCCAGTTATACGAATTTACCTCCCGGTTCATATACTCTACAGGTCAGATACACTCCTGATGGTGAGAACGAGGGAGAAAACATAACGGAACTGAAGATTACGATTGTACCTTATTTCTATAAGACTGTATGGTTTATTCTATTCATCATCGTATTGTTATCTGTCAGTGTATGGCAATTCTATCAATGGCGCATCCGTAATCTGAAACGGCAGAAAGAATATCTGCACCGCACGGTAGAAGAACGTACTCATGAACTGGAACAGCAAAAGCATCTGTTAGAAAATCAAACGGATGAGCTGTCACGCCAAAACCAGATGCTGATTCAGCAGAATGAGAAAATCACGAGGCAGAAGGCACAACTGATTCGTATGTCCCGTAAAGTGCAGGAATTGACGCTTGACAAGATTTCATTCTTTACGAATATTACCCATGAATTCCGCACTCCGATTACTCTCATTATCGGTCCTATCGAACGTGCGTTGAAATTAAGCTACAATCCGCAAGTCATTGAGCAATTGAACTTCGTGGAACGCAATTCCAAATATCTATTGTCTCTCGTCAATCAGTTGATGGATTTCCGGAAGGTAGAGTCCGGCAAACTGGAGATTGTGAAGACTCGGGGAAATTTTCTGAAATTTATCGATTCACTGATCACTCCGTTTGAAGTATTCGCCCAAGAGCGGAACATTGTGCTCAAACGCTATTACCGGATGGAAATGCCGGAGATCTTGTACGATGAGGAAGCAATGCGTAAGGTGGTCACCAATCTGTTGAGTAACGCTATCAAGTTTACTCCTAACGGGGGAACTGTGTCTCTCTACCTATCTGCTCTTTTCGCCAAAGACAGTGAAAAAGAGACTCTGTATATTTGCGTCAAGGACAGTGGTTCGGGCATCCCTGAGGAAGACCTCAATCGGATTTTCAACCGCTTCTACCAGTCGCAGAATCAAGTGAAATATCCGGTATACGGACAAGCAGGAACAGGCATCGGTTTATACCTCTGCAAACGGATTGTTCAAATGCACGGCGGAGAGATCAAAGCATTCAATAACCGTCATGCGGGATGCTCTTTCCGCATCCTCCTCCCCTTGCAACGAAATGAAAGGAAAGACGAAAAGACAATCATTATTGATCACAACGATTCGTCCGCAACTCCTGTTCAGGATTCCGGCTCTCCAAAAGAGAAAGAGGCTTTAAGCATACTGGTTGTGGAGGATAATGCTGATATGCGGGGATATATCCGGTCTATTCTTCGTGAACAGTATCATGTACTGGAAGCTGCCAATGGCGAAGAAGCATTACATATACTTAATAGTAATCCAATAGACTTTATTATCAGTGATTTGATGATGCCCGTCATGGACGGAATCGAGCTGTCCCGAAGGGTAAAGGAGACATTTGCCATTTCGCATATTCCTTTCCTGATGCTGACCGCCAAAACCTCACAAGAAGCCCGACTGGAAAGCTATCGTATGGGAGTGGACGAATATCTGCTGAAACCTTTTGATGAAACATTATTATTGGCCCGTATTCAGAATATTCTGGAGAACCGGAAACGATATCAACGTAAATTTACGCTTGATATGGACGTGGACGTACTTAATATGGAAGAAGAATCCGGTGATAAGAAGTTCCTCAATCAAGTAATGGAAGTTATCAAAGAGAACTACAAGAACTCCTATTTTGAAGTCAGCGATTTTTGTGAAGCCGTCGGAGTAAGCAAAAGCCTGCTGAACAAAAAACTGCAAAACTTAATCGGTCAGTCCGCCGGACAGTTCATCCGGAATTACAGACTGAACATCGCACGGGAATTGATTCTGAAGAATCGGGAAACGAAGAATATGAATATAGCGGAAGTTGCCTACGAAGTAGGATTCAATGATCCCAAATATTTTACAAGATGCTTCACGAAACATTTCAATGTGACACCAAGCGCACTGCTGAATAACGAAGAATAACTGATATAAGGGTTGCTATTATGAAACAATGATAGCAGCCCTTCGTCTTAAAATGAGCTCATTTTAAGAGACATCCGTCCAAGATTATACTCAAAGTGTAAAAAAGACACTTATATAACCGTTTATCCACCTCGAAAATTCATTTGTCCACCTTTAATATACTCATCGGTTGTATTTTTGCGACACTACAACGAGTAGAATTATTGTTGAACCATTAATATCAATATCTATGAAGACAAGGAAATGGCCGTTACTACTTATGGCAATTCTTACCGTTCTCAGCATGAGTTCTTGTCAGGATTGGGGAGAAGCCGATCCACCGGCAGGAAATCAAAAACTTCCAGCAAAGCCGGATACCTCCGCTAAATTAATAGCTGAATTTACATTTGACGAAGATTTCAACTCTACTGCCACCGAAGGCAAAACACCTATATCGGGGGAAGGTTTTGCATACAGTGCAGATCAAGAGATTCCGGAAATCGTACAAGATGATGAAAGAGAAAGTGGAGTTATGCACGCCAACGGCGGATACCTCCGCATTCCCAACCCTCTTATCGGTGCAGATATCCAGACAGGAGTCTCATTTAGTTTCTTCGTAAAATCTACTAAAACAGACCATACAGGCGCACTGATCTCATTCAGTGACGGAACAAACAAACTGTATTTCACTGCAAATGCTTTTTTGAGCTATACCGGCACAGGAGGCTATCTGGACGTAAATGATCCGGAAGTCAGTGTAACGAACGCAATGCCTTACGGGACATGGCATTATGTTGCCTTGACTTTCACAGAGAAAGGATACGCCATTTATATCGATGGCACCAAGAAATACGATACCAACAACCATGCCAGCATCAGTTCCGGAAAGACAAGGGCTGTGAGCGTAGGTGACTTCGATTATTCCAATATGATCGATTTATTGTCATCTGCGACCTATATATATTTAGGCTATGGTTCGGATACGGAAACAGCCGAAGCCTATTATGATGATCTGAAGATCTGGACAAATACTTTCTCGGACAGCGATGCTCAGGGACCGAATATCGGTAGCGGAATACATGTGCCCGATCCTGTTTATAAAGCTACTTTCGAAACGACTACCGGACTACAGATCATTGGCGGTGGCAGCTTTGTTACAGATGATAATAGCGCCTTCGGAACCGTATTCAAGAATATCCCCGGAGGAATGCGTCAGAATTACTTGTTGCTTCCGGAAGATGTAATGTCACATTCTGCCGAAACGAAGGAAATGTCTATCGGTATGTGGGTGAATGCGAAGGATGCCGGAATCTCATCCACTTATATGTGGTCACCATTATTCAGTGCTCACGGGCAGGCACCGGGCATAGCAGGTACTGCCAATACAGACAACTGGCCTATGTTTGCATTGTATGTAAGAGGAACATTACAACTGAATAATGCCGGATGGTGCAACTTTGATGATGCACAGAATGTAAATGGTACCAATGCTCTATATCATGACGCCACTGACTGGTTAGCCGATCACGGGTGGCATTACTATACAGTAACTCTCACCGCTACTTCCGCCAAAGTATATATGGATGGCGAACTGAAGAACGAATGGCAGGTGGCAGGTACCGGAGATAATAATACAATTGAAGGTGCATTCATTTATGGTGCCAACTACAAATACATCACTTTAGGCGGAAATCAGGCGTTCGACTGGGGCGATCCCGATCCGGGATTCATGTTTGACGACTTCGCAGTCTATAACAAAGAATTGTCTCCGGAACAGATCAAACAGATTATGGAAGACAAGACTTTGGCTCTGCCTACTCCTGTCTACATCAATACCTTTGAAGAAGGAACCGGAGATGCAAAAATCGTAGGTTCGGGCAAAATAGTTTCAGTGGAAGACAAAGGGTTCGGACAAATATTCCAGAATGTAGCCGGTTCTAAAGGCACTAATTATCTGATGTTGCCTCAGGATGCTCTTTCCCACTCCGTAGAATCTCAGGAAGTGAGTATTAGTGTATGGGTGAATGCCAAGAATGCAGGAGCATCGGACGATTATCGCTATTCTCCCCTATTCACGGCATACGGAAACGAGCCGTCGGCAGGATCAGAGAATATATGGCCATTGTTTGTCCTGCAATCCCGCGGACTTGCCCAAATAAACTGTAACGGATGGACAGACTTCACCGCCGCACAAAATGAGAAAGGTGTCAACACCGTTTATTGCTCGGAATATGCAGCAGATGGAATCGTTTGTGAGGAAGACTGGCTGAAGGATCATGAATGGCATCTTTACACAGCCGTTCTCACGTCTACCACCTGTAAAATCTACATTGACGGAGAAGTCGCCAACTCATGGACAGTATCGGGCAGCGGTGACGGCAATACCATCTCCGGAATATTCACCAACGGTGCAGACTTGAAATACATCTCATTGGGCGGAAACCAGGCATGGACATGGGCTGACCCTGATCCCGGATTTATGTTCGACGACATCGCTATCTACAACAAAGCACTGACAATCGATGAGATACAGGCTATTATGAAAAAGAAAAAGAATTAAACCTTAAAGTTTAGTATACATGAAAAATTTTATACTGATACTCTGCCTCGCCACATTCAGCCAATGGGTGTATGCGCAGAACAAGCAGATCACCGGACGGGTAGTTGATACCAAAGGCGAAGCCGCCATTGGTGCAAGCATACTTGAAAAAGGAACTACAAACGGAACCATTACCGACTTTGACGGTAATTTCAAACTGACGGTCGGACCGAAAGCCGTGTTACAAATCAGTTATATCGGTTATAAGACACAGGAAATACCAGTAGCCAACAAGACGAAACTGAATATCACTATGGAGGAAGACACGGAAGTGCTGGATGAAGTCGTAGTGGTCGGATACGGTGCGCAGAAGAAAGAAAGTGTGGTAGGTGCCATCTCGCAGGTTTCTTCCAAAGAACTGTTGAAATCTCCGGCAGCCAATATTTCACAAGCGATTGCCGGTAAGATTTCGGGTGTAATCACTTCTCAGACTTCCGGTGCGCCGGGGGCTGACGATATGAAGATTTATATCCGTGGCCGTGCTTCTTTCGCAGGAGACAACCAGCCGTTGATTTTAGTAGACGGTGTAGAACGCGAGTTCTCACAGATTGCTCCGGATGATATCGAATCGATCTCTACGTTGAAAGATGCTTCCGCTACTGCCGTATATGGTGTGCGTGGTGCAAACGGTGTGATGCTGATTACAACAAAACGCGGTAAGGAACAGAAACCGACTGTCAGCCTGACCGCCAACTGGCAAATACAGTCCCCTACCCGCCAGGATACTTATCTGGATTCTTACAATTCGGTTGTATTGCTGGAAGAAGCGCTGGCTAACGACGGACTGCCTTCTCAATATTCGGCATCCGACATCGAAATGTATAAAAGAGCCTCAGCAGGACAACTCAGCGGAATCGATGCCCTCCTCTACCCGAATGTAGACTGGTATGACACCGTTTTGCGAAACAGTGCACCGGCACAACGCTACAATGTCAATATACAGGGCGGTACCAAACGTATGCGTTACTTTACTTCTGCCGAATATTATAACCAACAGGGATTGTTCAAGGAATTCAGTCAGGACGAATACGGAAACAAGTCAAACTCCAGCTTCAAGCGTTTCGCTTTCCGTGCCAATCTCGACTTCCTGATGACCAAAGACCTGACTCTTTCCGTCAACTTCGGGACACGTTTCGAAGAACGCAGAGGACCGAACTCGAATGAATCGAGAGACGGAACTTACAGTCAGGCATTTTATGAAATGAATCATACACCGGGATGGTTGTTTCCGGTATCCTATACCGTAGGTGAAGGTGAAGACCAGAAGACATTGTACAGTGGCAGTTCACAATACCAGAATAATATCGTGGCACGTTTTGCCAAAGCCGGTTTCTACCGCTCCACCAATACGATCAATGAAACAAATTTCATTGTGGATTATAAGATGAACTGGCTCACCAAAGGGCTGGCAGCAAAAGGAATGTTATCTTTCGACTACGACGCTTACTATAGGCGTGCTTTCAATGCCGACTTTGCCACTTATGAGCTGAATGACCGTACTAATTACAATTCAATAGACGCCTATACCCAGTTCAATACGGACACGGAACTTGCTTATCTGGGCAATGACCAGACTACCACTTATAAACTTTACATGGAATTCCAGCTGAACTGGGCACGAAAATTCGGCAAACATGACATTACCGCTATGGCACTGTACAACCAAAATGACTACCGTTATCAGGCAGACCTTGCCGAACGTTACCAAGGACTGGTAGGGCGTGCCACATACGGCTACGACGACCGTTACCTGGCAGAAGTCAACTTCGGCTATAACGGTTCGGAAAACTTCATGCGAGGCAGACGCTTCGGTTTCTTCCCTTCTTTCTCCGTAGGATGGAGAATCAGCAACGAAGCTTTCATGAAAGGAACGGAGGAGTGGCTGAACAATCTGAAGATCCGTGCATCCTATGGTGAAGTAGGTAACGATGTATACAAAGTGAATGGCGTAAAACAACGTTTCCTGTATCAGGCAGTGTGGACACAGATAGCCAACGACTATCACTTCGGAACAACCGGATATACCGGTATCTATGAAAGCCAGTACCCTAACTATGCAGTGACTTGGGAACGTGCTCACAAATACAACCTGGGACTGGAATTTGGTTTATGGAACGGACTGCTGAACGGTAATATCGACGTATTCTACGAAAAGAGAAACGATATCCTGACTCCTTATCTCACCCGTCCGCAATGGGTTGGCGTCAATATGGCTGCCGGCAATCTAGGAGAAACCAACAACAAGGGTTTCGAAATCGAACTGAAACATGCGAACCATATCGGAAAGGACTTTACCTATAATGCAAGTCTGACTTTCTCACACGCCCGCAATGAAATCCGGAACATGGACGAACCCGCCACAAAGACAGCTTATCGCAAACAGGAAGGTCATCCGATCAACCAATACTTCGGTCTGGTGTGCGATGGTTTTGTGACCCAAGCCGACTTGAACAATCCCGATTTTCCGGTTTCTACTTTCGGCAATGTACAGGTAGGTGACCTGAAATACCGTGATATGAACGGAGACGGATTTATCGATAGCCGTGATGAAACATTTATCGGCTATAGCGATGTTCCCGAAAACACTTACGCCTTGTCTCTGGGATGCGAATACAAAGGCATCGGATTCAGCATCATGTTTCAGGGAGTAGATCATGTTTCCAGATATTATGATGCGGAAGCAATGTACGCTTTCGTGAATGGCGGTAAGGTAAAAGAACATCATCTGAACCGCTGGAATCCCAACCAGTCGGAAGCATACAACCTTACCCATGCCAGTTATCCGCTGCTCCATTATGACAGCTACGGCGACCATAACCAGCGTAAAAACTCGTTCTTCCTGAAAAACGGTAACTTCCTTCGTCTGAAGAATATCGAACTAAGCTACTCGCTTCCGGCCCGATGGATCAGAAAAGTAGCCATGAACGAATGCCGCGTCTATGTAAATGCAAACAATCTCATCACGTGGGATAAACTGGATGGTCTTTGCGATCCGGAAAGTGAAGGTTCCAACCGTTACCCAATTATGAAGACTGTGAACTTTGGTGTAAACATTAAATTCTAACAGATATAAGACATGAAAAAGACAATCATATATACCGCCTTTTGGTTGGCAACCGCCGGAATCGCCCTGACTTCCTGTGAAGATATATTCGGTGGTTTTCTGGACAAACAGCCCAGCAACGAACTGACAGAAGAAGAGGTATTCAGCCAATGGACTACTACCCGTGAGTTCCATTTCGATACTTACAACTTCCTGCGCCACGGTGCCTGCCGCATCAACAACTCATGGATGGATGCAGCTACCGACTTAGCCGAAACCAGCTACGCCAGCGGCGGCACGCGTACAAGTTTCAACATCGGTAACTATTATGCCAGCGGTGCCGCCACTGAACTCACCGGCACATGGGAACACTATTACCGGGGTATCCGCAAATGCAATATGCTGTTAAAGAACATCGACGACGTGCCCAAAGCTACGGATGACTCGGAAGAAGCACACGCTACCTATGTGAAACAATACAAGGCGGAAGCTCATTTCCTCCGTGCTTATTTCTACTGGGAAATGTTTCTCCGCTACGGTCCCGTCCCCCTGGTTACAGATGTACTCGATCCGGACGGAGACTTGCTCAGCAACTATACCACCCGCCCTTCCTTGAAAGAATATGTAGTTGACTTCATTCTGAAAGAACTGAAAGATTGCGAAGAAGGATTGATGGATAAAGCTACTTCTGCCGAATCGGGCAACCCCGGACGTATCAGCCAGCCAATGGCACGTGCACTGTATTCACGTGTCATGCTCTACATGGCAAGCGACCGTTTCAGAAGTGAATCGGGTATCAGCTGGCAGCAAGCCGCCGATGCAGCGCAAAGCTTCATGACGGATTACGGAACACTCTACGGACTCTACACGACTGATACCGATCCGAAGACATGCTATACCAACGCCATCCTGAAGAACGCACATGACGAGAAAAATAATGAAACGATCTTCTGGCGTAATGATGTAGCTGTAGGATGGGGAGCGATCTATAACGATACGCCGGTAGGCGAAGGCGGCAACGGAGGTTTGTGCCCGTCACAGAATTTAGTGGATATGTACGATATGGCGAACGGACAGTCTCCTTTCAGCAGTTATGATGAAACCGGCGCCCCTGTTTATAATGGAACAGCCACTCCGGCCATCAACAATGCCAGCGGATACAAGAGCAATGATCCTTACAGCAATCGTGATCCGCGTCTGGCGGCAACCGTGCTCTACAACGGTGTGAATTGGGGGAATGGTATAATTAATGTACTCAAAGGACAACGGGATAACCCGCAAGGAAATGCAAATGCAACGCCGACCGGATACTATACCCGCAAGTATATTCCGGAAGTGATCCTGAACAATAACCATACCGGCAGCAACTACCGTAACTGGATTATCATCCGCTATGCGGAAATCTTATTGAACTACGCAGAAGCCTTGAATGAAGCTGGCGGGTCACGTGCGGACGTACTGAATGCCATCCAGCCTCTCCGCGACCGTGTAGGGATGACTGCCAAACTCACAGACCGCAGCGATCTTCAGACCATTGCCGACCGCCGTAACTTCATCCGCAAGGAACGTACCGTCGAACTCGCTTTTGAAGATCATCGCGCATGGGACGTACGTCGCTGGAATGTAGCGGAAAAAGCATTGGCACGTCCTATCTACGGAATGGAGGTTACCAAGGAAAACGGAAAGTTTGTCTATACACGTAAAGTTGCCCAGAACCGGGTATTTACGGAGAAAATGTATCTCTACCCGATACCGGAAGGAGAAGTATGGAAAACGAATATCGAAAACAACCCGGGTTGGAACAATTAACTGAATGAATATGCAACCGATGAAATTAAATAACATACAGACAGGATTCAAAAGAATCCTGCTCACCGTAGCCACAGTTTTCATGCTGGGCAACGGATGGGCGCAAGATGCTAAAGTCCTGAAAGGACGAATCGTAAATGCAGAGGGTGAACCTATCGCAGGTGCGGTGGTCAACGTAGCGGAAGCAAGCCGCATCGCACTCTCGGACAAGGACGGTTTCTTCACTTTGAAGAATGTAAAACCTGCCGACGAGCTTTATGTAAGCAGCGTAGGTTATCTGCCGGCAACAGCCATTGCCGACTTTGATGAGAACTTCAAGATTGTCATGGATGCCGACCTGGATGAATATGCTCATACGACTCCGCTTCCTTTCAACCGCAAACCCAAGAAGTTTGTGACAGAGTCCACCTCCATCGTCACCGGAGAAGAACTGGAAAAACATCCGGTAACCGTTTTGCAGAATGCGTTTACCTCCACTGTCACCGGTGTAGAGACGTATGAGGCGCAATCCGAACCGGGATGGAGTGAAACAGCTATGTATATCCGTGGCATCCGTACCATGAATGCCAGTGCACGCAGTCCGTTGATCATCGTCGACAATGTGGAACGTGACCTCTCATTCCTCGATGCCTACCCTATTGAATCGATTACGATATTGAAGGATGCCGCCGCCACCGCTATCTATGGAATGCGTGGAGCCAACGGCGCAGTACTCGTAACGACCAAACGCGGAGAAACCGGTAAGACTAAAATCAACTTCACACAAGAAGTCGGCTTCCAGACTATTGCCGGAATTCCCGAAAGCCAGAATTCTTATAACTATGCGCTGAGCCGTAATCAGGCACGATACCTGGACGGATTAAGTCCCGAATATTCCGATGAAGACCTGAAATACTACCGTCGTGTCTGCAACGGTGAGCAGTTGGAAGGAATGGCCAAATACAAATACTTCAATACGAACTGGCACGACACCATGCTGCGGGATGCAGCTCCGCAATACCGTACCAACCTGTCTGTCAGCGGTGGTAATGCACGTGCACGCTACTATGTCTCCTTCTCTTATCTCCGCCAGGAAGGTTTGTTCGACACCAAATGGACGGAATGGAACGAAGGATACAGCACACAGGAAGTATTGAACCGTTACAACCTGCGTTCGAACATCGACATCGATGTAAACAAGTTTCTGAATGTATCGATGGACTTGGGCGGACGTATCGACAATATCTCCCAACCGGGCATTGACGTATGGAACCTCTTTACCTGGGGAGCCGGCGAAAATCTTCCGGTGTATCCCGTATTCTGCCCGAACGGTGAATTCTTTATGCCAACCAGCAGCGACAGTAAAAACGGTGCCGCACAAATCGCCGGACGTGGTGTGGAGCAGAACCGCCGCCGTAACCTCTATACAACCGTAACGGCTACCGGAAACCTGGATGCCCTCGTTCCCGGACTGAAAGCCAAGATGACGTTCAGTTTCGACTCTTACGAAACATTCCAGAAGGTGCAGCAAGCCGATGTCAATGTCTACTACTATAACTATATGGCTGATGTCAACGACCCGTCGGAATATACATACCAACGCATGAGAACGTACAAAGCATTGCCCAATGCCACCACTTCTCCACGTGACTATTACTATAATCTCAATATGAACGGCGGACTGGCATACGAACATACATTCGGCAAACATGCCGTCAATGCCCAGGCTTTTATCCGTACTTATCAGAATGTAGTACGCGGACAGGAATCATCCAACCGCTACCTCTCTTACAATGCACAGGCTACCTATGTATATAACAACCGGTATATCCTTTCCGGTAATATCTCCCGCATGGGCAGTGATAATTATGCCGACGGCGAACGCTTCGGAACATTCCCCGGCGGTTCCGTGGGATGGGTACTTTCCGAAGAATCATGGCTGAAGAACTCGTTCGTGAATCTCCTGAAACTCCGCGCATCCTATGGACGGGCAGGACAAGCCGTAACAGGCGTCAGCCGCTACCCGTACCAAGGTACATTCACCGAAGGAGGCGGATATAATTTCGGTACTTCCCAATCTTACACGGAAGGTGTATATGAATCGACAGCCGGCAACAAGAATATCAAATGGGAAATCTCAGATATGGCAAACTTCGGCGTTGACTTCGACTTGTGGAACAAGAAAATCTACGGTTCTGTGGACTTCTTCAAGGAATGGCGTTCCAATATTCTGGTATCCCGTTCCACCGTGCCCGGCTTATTCGGTGTAAACGCTCCGCAAGACTCTTACGGCAAGGCCGAAACGAAAGGTTTTGAGATCACTTTAGGACATAGCAACCGGATCGGTGATTTTGAATACTATATCGACGGTATGCTGACCTTCAACACCAACAAGATCACCGAAATGGATGAACTGACTCCCGATTACGCTTATCAGGCAAGAACCGGCAACCGGATCGACCAAAGCCAGCTCCTGATCTGGAAACAATGGGCCAGTAATCCCGACCTGATTCCGGAGTCGTATGAAGATGCCGTTGCCAATCCTCAGAAATATCCGTGGAACGCTGCCGGTAAATACAAGCTCGGCAATGCCGTATTCCAGGATACGAACGGCGACCGTAAAATAGACAGCTACGACAAAGTACCGACCGGATACACAAATATTCCGGAATTAATCCCGACCATCCGTTTAGGTTTCAGTTGGAAAGGTTTCGACGCACGTGCCGTGCTGACGGCTTATCTGAACCGCACCGTTCCCTGTCGCGAGAATATGGACTATGGTTTCGGCTGGGGAGGTACTTCCACTCATGAAATCACCAACACATGGGGATATTATACCGATGATCCGACAGACCCGCGCAATATCAACGCCAAATATCCGCGTTTGTCTACTTCCTTCAGTGACCTCGACCGGAACTATCCTTACAATGAGTCTACCATCTGGGTAGTCAATGGAGATTTCCTTTCATTGCGCAATGTGGAAGTCGGCTACTCACTTCCTGCACGATTGATTTCTAAAGTCAATATGACGAAATGCCGTCTTTACTTCAGCGGCTACAACCTGTGCAACTGGAGCCATCTGCCTAAAGGCTTTGATCCGGAAAACCCGACCAACTATATCTGGGCATATCCCAAGACACGTTCATTTACGTTCGGTGTGAATATCGGATTCTAATCATTCAATAAAACAGCAAAGAATTATGAAAAGAATATCAACTTATATAGTTACTCTGGTCCTCGCACTCGCAGGCAGTTCGTGCAGCGACTACCTCGACAAAGAGTACGATGCCTCCTTATCTGAAAAGAAAGTGTTCAATAACCAGAACCTGACACGCGAGTTCCTCGCCAACATCTACACGAATCTGCCGGACGGACTGGCGCCACTGTCGGACGACCAGTTCACAGGTGCTTCACGTGACTGTATGACGGATAATGCAGTGACCTGCTGGGGACTTCATTATTATACAAAGATCGGCAGCGACGGATACACCGCCGGCGACCATCCCCTGCTGGGCTTCTGGAACACCGACTTATACGGGATTCGGAAATGTAATATGTTTCTGAAGAACGCCAAGGCATCCGTAGTAGGAAATACGGAGAAAGACGGCGATGACAACCGCCTTTACGACCGTTACTGTGCAGAAGCCAGACTGCTTCGCGCTATCTTCCATTTCGACTTAATCTGCTGGTTCGGCGCTGCCCCTGTCATTGCGGAAGATGAATCCGGCGAACCGATCATCTTCGACTTGTCCGATCCTTCGGCAATGAACATGTTCCGTACTCCCGCTGCCGAAGCACTTGAATGGGTAGCCGACCAATGCGACCAGATCAAAAACCAGCTCCCTTTCCGCTACAGCGATGAAGCATCCAACTGGGGACGTGTCAACGGAGCCGCCGCTTATGCTTTAAAGGCAAGAGCCCTGCTCTACCGTGCTTCCAAACTGAACAATCCGGACGGCAACACCGCATACTGGGCGAATGCGGCGCAGGCAGCAGCCGACTTCATCACTCAGAATAACAAGCAAAGTTACCCTTACCGACTGTACAATACGGGAAATCCGGAGAATGACTATTACGAATGTTTCACGACCAATCCGGTATACAACAATGAAATTATCCTTGCACGCTCTGTATGGAATACCAATCAGGTAGAAAAAGTATTCCTGCCGGTAGGCTTTACCGGTTCTTTCTCCGGAAACGGACGTACCAACCCGACACAGAATCTGGTGGACGCTTACGAAATGAGCAACGGCAAACGGATCGATGAGAACGGCAGTACCTACGATGCCGCCAATCCGTATAAAGACCGTGACCCGCGTCTGGCACAAACCATCTTCTATCAAGGCATGATGTGGGGACGTGCCGACAAAGAAGAAAGACGTGCCATCGACGTACGCTACAACTCGGATGCGGACAAAGGAGTGGATTACACCTCAGCCATGGGAGGCACCTACACCGGATACTATCTGAAAAAGTTCGTGAATAACATTTCCTGCAAAGAACCGGCCACCTATCCTCACGCATGGATGATTTTCCGTTATGGCGAAATTCTGCTGAATGCCGCCGAAGCCTATAATGAAGCGGAAGGTCCTGCCAAGGCATACAGTTACATCAATGAGGTACGCGCCCGTGCCGGTATGCCGGCCTACGCAGATATGTCGCAAAGTGAACTCCGCGAACGTATCCGCAACGAGAGACGCATCGAACTGGCTTTCGAAGATCATCGTTTCTTCGATGTACGCCGCTGGAAACTATATGACAATGTAACCTCTACGGGAGAAACCGGAAAGCCCCGTTACAACCAGTTGCTGAATCTTTATGGAGTGAAGGTCACCGGCAACGCAGATACTCCCTCCTATACCTTCGGACTGGCAGAAACGGTCAATTCACGCACGTTTGTCAATCCCAAGAGTTACTATTTCCCGATACCTGCCAACGAAGTGAAACGGGCACCCAATCTGGGACAGAATCCGGGATGGGACACCGGAAGCGCTTCTAACGAATAAACATCAAAACAATCTAAAAAAGAAAGACTGAGATATGAAATACTTAAAGACCATCTATCTTCTACTCTGTTGCACGCTCGCTCTGGCAGCGTGCAGCGACGACGATGAAAACTCCGCATCAGGAGCTTTAAGCATCACAACGCCGGCATATACGAATGTGGGGTATAACAAAGCAACCTTATCCGCCAATATCAGCGGAACGGAAGGAGTGAATATCGTCAAACGGGGATTCTGCTACGCCACGGCATCCCATCCGGACATTTATGACACGACCTCCGAAGTCAGAGGATCGGAAATCAGTACGACCCTGACCGGCCTGACTCCACAGACGACGTATTACGTAAGAGCCTTTGTCACCCTTTACAACGAAGAGCCCAGATACTCGGAGGAAACTTCTTTCACGACTCCCGCCGAGACACTGAGCGATGAACTGGCAGCGTACGAAGCACCCACGTATGTAGACGACTACACAAGTTTCTCAGCCTGGAGCAACCGTTATGACTGGAACCTTGCCAACGTACACGACCCTACGGTAATGAAAACCGATGACGGATATTACTATATGTATCAGACAGACGCTTCTTACGGCAACGCGCACAGCGGAAACGGACACTTCCACGCACGGCGTTCCAAAGACCTCGTAAACTGGGAGTACCTGGGAGCAACTATGAGTGAAACGCCCCCGACATGGATCAAAGAAAAGCTGAATGCCTACCGTCAGGAGATGGGACTGGAACCGATTGACAATCCGTCTTACGGATACTGGGCACCTGTTGCACGAAAAGTATCGAACGGAAAATACCGTATGTATTATTCCATCGTAATCACGAACTACATCCAAACCGGAAAACCGGAAATTGAGAACAACGGCAACTTTGACGGTTCATGGACCGAACGCGCGTTTATCGGACTGATGGAAACTTCCGATCCGGCAAGTAATATATGGGAAGACAAAGGATTCGTTGTCTGCTCTGCCAGCGATAAGGGAAAGACGGATTATGGGCGCAGCAGCATCAATGACTGGGAAGGGTATTTTAAAATCAATGCGATCGACCCTACTTATATAATAACGGAAAATGGCGAACACTGGCTGATCTATGGTTCATGGCACAGCGGTATCGCTGCCCTACAGGTAAATCCGGAAGACGGCAAACCGCTGAATGCTTTGGGAAATCCCTGGGACATCACAGGGGAAGACAATTCGGGTTATGGAAAGATAATCGCCACACGTGGCACCAGCCGCTGGCAGGCATCCGAAGGTCCCGAAGTGATCTATCGTGACGGTTATTACTATCTGTTCCTGGCTTACGGTTCACTGTCGGTAGAATATAATACACGTGTCTGCCGTTCTAAAAACATCGACGGCCCTTATGTAGACATACACGGAAATTCCGCTATGGGAAGCGCGCAACTATATCCGATACTGACTGCTCCTTACCGGTTCGACAACAGCTACGGCTGGGTAGGAATTTCCCATTGCGGCATCTTCGATGACGGAGCCGGCAACTGGTTCTATACTTCACAAGGACGTTTCCCTGTGAACGTAGGCGGCAATGAATACTCCAACGCCATCATGATGGGACATGTACGCAGCATCCGCTGGGATGCCAACGGCTGGCCTCTCGTTATGCCCGAACGTTACGGAGCCGTTCCGCAAGCGCCTATCACGGAAAATGAAATAGCCGGAGACTGGGAACATCTGGCATTGACCACCAGTACGGGCACCCAACGAACGTCCGAAACGATGACTTATGATCTCGGTACGCATAAGATAACTTCCGGCAGCTGGAAAAATGCTACATGGACATTTGATGCAGCGACTCAAACCATCACGACAAGCGCCGGAGTAGTACTCTATCTGCAACGTGAAGTCGACTGGGAAGCCAGTCCGCGGACACATACGATTGTGTATGCGGCCCAGGGTAATCAAAAGACATATTGGGGGAAGAAACTCCAATAACCCTCTATAGAAAAATAAATATGTGTTTTGCTGTCACCGTCACAAAGCAGAGCATAACTCGCTTATAATGAAGAAGTAAAGCAGTGACAGCAACTAGTGACAGCACTGTGATGGCAATTTTTGCTGTCACAGTGCTCTATATCTACCGGACTTTGCCGACAGGTCATGCGTAGTGTCTTACCCTGGATTTGGTTGACTACTATAAGTATCAACTAAAATGAATAAAAGATGAAAAAGAGTGACATGACCTTTAGTCCTTATCAGCTTGAACTTCTTGGCGATTTCTATCGTTCGAATTTCTCAGTTTCTCGTTTTGCCCAAGAAAAAGGGATTGCCCGCATTACATTTTGGCGTTGGGTTCGTATCTTTGAGGATTCTAATCCTGAAATATCCGCTTATATGAAAAAGAACAAGTCTCCCAAGTCCTCGGATGAATCCTCCTCAATTACTGCCTTACGTCTTGAGAATGAGCGTTTACGTGCAGAGCTTAAAGATGCTAAAATGCGTGCGCACGCCTTCGATACGATGATTGATGTTGCCGAGGAGATGTTTAATCTTCCTATCCGAAAAAAAGCTGGTACCAAACAATAAAAAGGCTTTGTAAAGGGAGGCATGCCTATACGGTGGTCTCTCTTTGCAAATTGTTTGGTGTAACAAAGCAAGCCTTTTATAAGTATGTTGACCATAGTACGGATAGTTCGGCCCGTGAACGTTTTGTTCTTGAGTTTGTCAAACGTGTGCGTTCAAAGGACCCTGGTATTGGGGGGATGAAACTTTGGCTGATGTACCGTAATGAGTTCGGCACCAGCCAGGCCTTTGTTGGGCGTGACTGTTTCTGTGCTATATTGTCCAAGTATAAGCTGACAATACGCAAACGTTTTCGGGCTCCACGTACGACAGACTCCTCTCATCACTTGCCACAGTATCCTGATTTAACCAGGACATTGCTATTAGAACATCCTGATCAGCTGTGGGTTAGTGATATCACTTACATTACCATATGGTTGCCTGACGGCAGTTATGTGTTCTGCTACCTGTCTCTGGTGACAGACGCCTATACGAAGGAGATCATTGGGTATTGCGTAGGTGATACTCTGGGAAGCTGTTACACAGTGGAAGCTCTGGAAATGGCAGTCAGACGCATAGCTGCAAAGGAGATTAAGGGTTTGATCCATCACTCCGACCGAGGCGTACAATATGCCAGTGCGGATTATATTGCCATATTACGACATAACGGGATTCTTCCCAGCATGACAGAGGATGGCAATCCCAAGGACAATGCCATAGCTGAGCGTGTGAATGGCATTATAAAGAATGAATTGCTGCAAGGAATGCGCTTTAGTTCAATACAGGAAGTCAGAAAAGCTGTAGCAACAGCCGTTCACTTCTATAACAACGAAAGGCCTCATATGAGCTTGGATATGCTTACCCCGGTACAGGCAGGAGAAATGCAAGGACCTATCAGGAAAAGATGGATAAGCTACAGAGAAAAGTATCTGAATGTAGCACTTGCTTAAAAATAAATATGTACATTTGCTTATGAAAAGACCAAGAATGCCCTGCTAGCGGGATAGAAAGAGGAAAAAGGGTGAGTTCCTTTCTTTTTTCTTCTTTCAAAGAGAAGAGTCAACCGGTTAAAGGAATAAGAAAAAAATAAGTAAACCGGAGGCAGGAATAATAAATAATAAAGTAAACAGCTGCCAGGGTTAGTAATATTTCTAGTCAACACATAGCAGCTATTAGAGATAAACAAGTCAACCATTATTAGGGAAGTACATAGGTCCATTCGTTTCCATATGCCGGAACCAACAGTTCCAAGCGGATGAAACTCTAGTTTCAAGCAGAGGAAACTTTAGTTTCAAACTGAAGAAACTTTAGTTTCAAGCTGGTGAAACTCTGGTTCCAAGCCCCAGAAACTATCCAGCTCTATATAGAAAGAGAAAATGCAATATAACGATCCCGCTCCGAAGACAGGAACATGCGATAGTTTTATACGTAACAGTAAAGTTCTTATCCTTTTATGTTGCACAACATATAAGAGTGTATTTGATACACCAAACAAAAGTGTTACTTTTACACCCAAAATAAGATAAGCATCTCATTTACATTAAAAATAAAACCATGAAAAAACATTTTCTAATTGCAGGAATTGCCGCGCTGATGCTTGCCGCGTGCAATAACAAGCCGGCTTCCGAGCTGACTTTATCCGGTCTTGACCCGGCAAAATTTCAAACAGAAGTGAACAATGCCCAAACAGCTCTTTATACCTTAAAGAATAAGGCGGGTATGGAAGTATGCATCACTAACTTCGGCGGACGCATCGTGTCCATCATGGTGCCCGACAAGAACGGCAAGATGCAGGATGTAGTTTTAGGTTTTGACAGCATTGCTGATTATATTAATGTACCCAGTGATTTCGGTGCTTCTATCGGCCGTTACGCCAACCGCATCAACCAAGGGCGTTTTGTACTGGACGGAGATACCATCCAACTGCCGCAAAACAACTTCGGCCACTGCCTGCACGGAGGCCCGAAAGGATGGCAATACCAAGTATACGAAGCCAACCTTATCGATCCGACAACACTGGAACTGACTCTTATCTCTCCGGACGGTGACGCGAATTTCCCCGGAAATGTGACTGCTAAAGTAACCTATCAACTGACAGATGACAACGCCATCGACATCAAGTACAGCGCTACTACCGACAAAAAGACAATCATCAACATGACCAACCACTCTTACTTCAATCTGGCTGGTGATCCATCAAAAACATCGACAGACAACATCATGTATGTAAATGCAGATTACTATACTCCGGTAGACAGCACCTTCATGACAACCGGCGAAATCGCTCCGGTCAAAGATACTCCGATGGACTTCACTACTCCGAAAGCGGTAGGCAAAGATATCAACAACTACGACTTCGTCCAACTCAAGAACGGCAACGGATATGATCACAACTGGGTGCTCAACACCAAAGGTGACATCTCGCAGGTAGCTGCCAGACTGACGTCTCCCGAAACCGGAATCACATTGGAAGTATATACCAACGAACCGGGTATTCAGGTATACACAGGTAACTTCCTCGACGGAACCGTAAGCGGAAAGAAAGGCATCGTTTACAACCAACGTGCTTCTGTCTGCCTCGAAACACAACACTACCCCGACAGCCCCAACAAAGCCGACTGGCCGTCCGTTGTGCTGGAACCGGGACAAACGTACAACAGCGAATGTATCTTTAAATTCTCGACAGAGAAATAATATTAACTTATAAATCAAATTTATTGTGGAAGCATTAGATTGGCTAGTAATTGGAGTCTTCTTTTTGGCTCTGATAGGTATTATTGTTTGGGTAGTCAGACAAAAACAAAATGACTCGGCAGATTATTTCTTAGGCGGACGTGACGCAACATGGCTTGCGATCGGTGCCTCTATCTTCGCATCAAACATCGGCTCGGAACACTTGATCGGACTGGCGGGAGCAGGAGCTTCAAGCGGTATGGCGATGGCTCACTGGGAAATTCAGGGATGGATGATCCTGATTCTGGGATGGGTATTCGTACCTTTCTATTCACGAAGCATGGTATACACGATGCCGGAATTTCTGGAACGCCGTTACAATCCTCAGTCACGTACCATCTTATCGGTCATCTCACTGGTAAGTTATGTATTGACCAAGGTAGCAGTGACAGTATATGCCGGCGGACTGGTATTCCAGCAAGTATTCGGCATCAAGGAACTCTGGGGAATCGACTTCTTCTGGATTGCCGCCATCGGACTGGTTGTTCTCACTGCACTATATACGATCTTCGGTGGTATGAAATCGGTACTTTATACTTCTGTACTTCAGACTCCGATTCTTCTGTTAGGCTCGTTGATTATCCTTGTGCTCGGTTTCAAAGAACTGGGAGGCTGGGACGAAATGATGAGAGTGTGCGGTGCTGTGACGGTAAACGATTATGGTGACACCATGACCAATCTGATCCGCAGCAACGATGATGCGAACTTCCCTTGGCTGGGTGCACTTATCGGTTCTGCCATTATCGGTTTCTGGTACTGGTGTACTGACCAGTTCATCGTACAACGTGTACTTTCCGGAAAGAATGAAAAAGAGGCTCGTCGCGGTACTATCTTCGGCGCTTACCTGAAGCTGTTGCCTGTATTCCTGTTCCTGATTCCGGGTATGATTGCTTTCGCATTACATCAGAAATATATCGGTGCCGGTGGCGAAGGTTTCCTCCCAATGCTTGCCAATGGTACTGCCAACGCTGACGCCGCCTTCCCTACTCTGGTAGCTAAATTGCTTCCTGCCGGTGTGAAAGGTCTGGTAGTATGCGGTATCCTCGCTGCCTTGATGAGTTCGCTGGCTTCACTGTTCAACTCATCTGCCATGTTGTTTACAATCGATTTCTACAAACGCTTCCGTCCGGAGACTCCGGAAAAGAAACTGGTGGGTATTGGTCAGATAGCAACTGTAGTGATCGTAATCCTCGGTATTCTCTGGATTCCTATCATGCGTAGCGTAGGTGATGTACTTTATACTTATTTGCAGGACGTTCAGTCTGTATTGGCTCCGGGTATTGCCGCTGCCTTCCTGCTGGGTATCTGCTGGAAACGTACTTCCGCACAAGGTGGTATGTGGGGATTGATCGCCGGTATGATCATCGGTCTGACTCGTCTGGGTGCCAAAGTATATTACAGCAACGCAGGTGAAGTGGCAGATTCTACCTTCAAATATTTGTTCTACGATATGAACTGGCTGTTCTTCTGCGGATGGATGTTCCTGTTCTGTATCATCGTAGTCATCGTAGTCAGCCTTGCCACGGAAGCTCCGACAGCTGAAAAGATTCAGGGACTGGTATTCGGTACGGCAACGAAAGAACAAAAAGCGGCTACCCGCGCAAGCTGGGATCACTGGGATATCATTCATACAGTAATCATCCTTGCTATCACAGGTGCCTTCTACTGGTATTTCTGGTAATTAAATAAATTCATTCAAACGATGAAAAACTATTATAGTTCGAATCCTACCTTCTATCTCGGTATCGACTGCATCATCTTCGGTTTTAATGAAGGCGAAATAAGCCTGCTGCTGCTGAAGAGAAACTTCGAACCGGCAATGGGCGAATGGTCACTGATGGGAGGATTCGTGCAAAAAGACGAAAGCGTGGACGACGCTGCCAAACGTGTACTGGCTGAACTTACAGGTTTGGAAAACGTATACATGGAACAGGTGGGAGCCTTCGGCGCCATCGACCGCGATCCAGGCGAAAGGGTAGTTTCGATTGCCTACTATGCGCTGATCAACATCAATGAGTACGACCGCGAACTGGTTCAGAAGCACAATGCTTACTGGGTAAACATCAACGAACTCCCCGCACTGATTTTCGACCATCCGGAGATGGTGGACAAAGCACGGGAGATGATGAAACAGAAAGCATCTGTCGAGCCTATCGGATTCAATCTGTTGCCGAAACTGTTCACACTGTCCCAACTGCAAAGTCTCTACGAAGCTATTTACGGCGAACCGATGGACAAACGGAATTTCCGCAAGCGTGTCGCAGAAATGGACTTTATCGAAAAGACGGATAAAATCGATAAACTGGGTTCCAAACGGGGTGCAGCCTTGTATAAATTCAACGGCAAAGCCTACCGCAAGGACCCGAAATTTAAATTATAATCAATATGCTGGAAGAACTGAAAGAAAAAGTATTTCATGCCAATCTCGAATTGGTAAAGCATGGATTAGTCATCTTTACATGGGGAAATGTTTCTGCCATCGACCGTGAAACGGAACTGGTAGTCATCAAACCCAGTGGAGTCAGTTATGATGATATGAAAGCGGAAGATATGGTAGTAGTGGACCTGGATGGCAAAGTCGTCGAAGGACGGCTGAAGCCATCCTCAGATACTCCTACTCACGTGGTACTCTACAAAGCATTCCCCGAAATCGGCGGAGTGGTGCATACCCACTCTACTTATGCTACCGCATGGGCGCAGGCCGGTTGTGATATTCCCAATATCGGGACAACTCACGCTGACTATTTCCATGATGCAATCCCCTGCACAGCGGATATGACGGAAGCTGAAGTAAAAGGTGCCTATGAACTGGAAACCGGAAACGTGATCGTAAAACGTTTCGAAGGCCTGAACCCTGTACATACACCGGGAGTATTGGTCAAGAATCATGGTCCTTTCTCTTGGGGAAAAGACGCACACGATGCCGTACACAATGCAGTAGTGATGGAACAAGTTGCCAAAATGGCAAGCATTGCTTATGCCGTGAATCCCAATTTAACAATGAACCCGCTGCTGGTAGAGAAACACTTCAGCCGCAAGCATGGTCCGAACGCTTACTACGGACAATAAAATAATTGACAATTGACAGTTGACAATTGACAATTAATGCGAGAGGACATGAAGGATAATGTAGTAAAAGATAAAAGTTTGGAGTTCGCTGTTCGGATTGTGAATTTATATAAGTTTTTAGTAAATGAACAAAAGGAGTTTGTGATGAGTAAGCAAATATTGCGATCCGGGACCAGTATTGGTGCCAATATTCGTGAGGCTGAGCAAGCACAAAGTCGGGCTGATTTTATTAATAAGCTGAATATAGCACTTAAGGAAGCGAACGAAACAGAGTATTGGCTGGAATTATTGATTAGAACAGAGTATATCACTCGGGAACAATATGAGAGCATCAATAATGACAGCACAGAAATAAACAAATTATTAATATCTATAATTAAAACAACAAAAAACAATTAATAATAACCCGCAATTGCCATTTGACTTTCGACATTCTCTCATTGTCAATTGTCAATTGTCAATTGTCAATTCAATAAATTATGAATAACGTATTTGATCAGTATGAAGTATGGTTCGTAACAGGAGCACAGCTCTTGTACGGAGGTGATGCAGTAATCGCAGTAGACGCACACTCTAACGAAATGGTTAACGGTCTGAATGAATCGGGCAAACTTCCTGTTAAAGTAGTATACAAAGGAACGGCCAACTCTTCTAAAGAGGTGGAAGCTGTATTCAAAGCAGCCAACAACGATGACAAATGTGTAGGCGTCATCACTTGGATGCATACTTTCTCTCCTGCTAAAATGTGGATTCATGGTCTGCAACAATTAAAGAAACCATTGCTGCACCTGCATACTCAATTCAACAAGGAAATTCCTTGGGATACAATGGATATGGACTTTATGAATCTGAACCAGTCAGCTCACGGCGACCGCGAGTTCGGACATATCTGTACCCGTATGCGCATCCGTCGCAAAGTAGTGGTAGGCTACTGGAAAGAAGAAGAAACATTGCATAAGATTGCTGTCTGGATGCGTGTTTGCGCAGGTTGGGCAGACTCTCAGGATATGCTGATCATCCGTTTCGGCGATCAGATGAATAATGTAGCCGTAACCGATGGTGACAAGGTAGAAGCAGAACAACGCATGGGCTATCATGTAGATTATTGCCCGGCAAGCGAGCTGATGGAATATCACAAAGATATCAAAAATGCTGATGTAGATGCTTTGGTAGCTACTTACTTCAATGACTACGATCATGACGCTTCTCTGGAAGACAAATCAACCGAAGCTTATCAGAAAGTATGGAATGCTGCCAAAGCCGAGCTTGCTCTCCGTGCTATCCTCAAAGCGAAAGGCGCCAAAGGATTCACTACCAACTTTGACGATCTGGGTCAGACTGACGGTAGCTATTTCGATCAGATTCCGGGACTGGCTTCTCAACGCCTGATGGCAGAAGGCTACGGATTCGGTGCTGAAGGTGACTGGAAATCGGCTGCTCTTTATCGTACTGTATGGGTAATGAATCAAGGACTTCCGAAAGGCTGTTCATTCCTCGAAGACTATACACTGAACTTTGATGGTGCCAACAGTTCTATCCTACAGTCACATATGTTGGAGATCTGTCCGCTTATCGCAGCTAACAAGCCTCGTCTGGAAGTACACTTCCTCGGCATAGGTATCCGTAAGAGCCAGACTGCCCGTCTTGTGTTCACTTCAAAGACAGGAACAGGCTGCACCGCAACTGTAGTGGATATGGGTAACCGTTTCCGTCTGATCGTAAACGATGTAGAATGTATCGAACCGAAACCACTTCCGAAATTGCCGGTTGCTTCCGCACTCTGGATTCCGATGCCTAACCTCGAAGTAGGCGCAGGCGCATGGATTCTGGCCGGTGGAACTCACCACTCTTGCTTCTCATACGACTTGACAGCAGAATACTGGGAAGATTATGCAGAAATCGCAGGCATCGAAATGGTACATATCAATAAAGATACGACTATCAGCTGCTTCAAGAAAGAACTGCGCATGAATGAAGTATATTATATGCTGAACAAAGCGCTTTGCTAAAAACCAATCACTGAGTCCACTTAAAAAAATCGGTACCATCTCCATTGGTACCGACTTTTTAGTCACACACAATATGGATACTGGCGACTTTTAATTCAACCCGAATTAAAGACACTTCCGCCTTTTGAAAGCAGACTCAGTTTTTGTTCTCCACACTTATTGTTATACCTTAAAATATCGGTTTCCAACATGAAATTAGATGCAAAATCAACCATCGAGACAGGTAAAGCTATCCTTGGCATAGAACTCGGTTCTACACGAATAAAAGCTGTTCTGATTGACCAGGAAAACAAACCTATCGCTCAAGGCAGCCACACATGGGAAAATCAACTGGTCAACGGACTTTGGACTTACAGCATTGATGCCATCTGGTCCGGACTGCAAGATTGCTACGCCGACCTCCGCTCCAACGTGAAGAAATTATACGACACAGAGATCGAAACACTGGCAGCCATCGGTGTCAGCGCCATGATGCATGGTTACATGCCTTTCAATGAAAAAGAAGAAATCCTCGTGCCTTTCCGCACTTGGAGAAATACCAATACAGGCCGTGCTGCGGCAGAATTATCCGAATTATTTGTCTATAACATCCCTTTGAGATGGAGCATTTCTCATTTGTACCAGGCTATTCTGGACAACGAAGCGCACGTCAAAGACATCAAGTTCCTGACAACTCTTGCAGGTTATGTACATTGGCAGATAACAGGCGAAAAGGTGTTGGGCATTGGTGACGCATCGGGTATGCTCCCCATAGATCCGACTACCAACAACTATTCCGCCGAAATGGTGGCCAAATTCAACAATCTGATTGCTTCGAAAGAATACAGTTGGAAACTGGAAGACATTCTGCCCAAAGTATTGTCGGCTGGTGAAAATGCCGGTGTCCTCACACCGGAAGGCTGTAAAAAACTCGATGCATCCGGTCATCTGAAGGCAGGAATACCGGTCTGCCCACCGGAAGGAGACGCAGGCACCGGCATGGTAGCAACCAACGCCGTCAAGCAACGCACCGGCAACGTATCGGCAGGTACTTCTTCTTTCTCTATGATCGTATTGGAAAAAGAATTGTCGAAGCCATACGAAATGATCGACATGGTCACCACTCCCGACGGAAGCCTCGTAGCCATGGTACATTGCAACAACTGTACTTCGGATCTTAACGCATGGGTCAACCTGTTCAAAGAATACCAGGAACTTCTGGGTATACCTGTAGATATGGATGAACTCTATGGCAAACTTTATAACATTGCCCTTACCGGTGATACCGATTGCGGTGGTCTCCTCTCCTACAACTACATTTCAGGCGAACCTGTTACGGGACTTGCCGAGGGAAGACCTTTGTTCGTACGTTCGGCCAATGACAAGTTCAACCTTGCAAACTTTATGCGGGCTCATTTGTACGCCTCAGTCGGAGTTCTCAAGATTGGCAACGACATCTTGTTCAACGAAGAAAAGATCAAAGTCGACAGAATCACAGGTCACGGAGGATTGTTCAGAACCAAAGGAGTCGGTCAAAGAGTACTTGCAGCAGCCATCAACTCGCCCATATCTGTTATGGAAACAGCCGGTGAAGGCGGTGCATGGGGAATTGCCCTGCTGGGTTCTTACCTGGTAAACAATAAAAAGGGTCAATCTCTTGCCGATTTCCTGGATGAAAGTGTATTTGTCAGCGATGCTGGTGTCGAGGTATCACCCACACCCGAAGATGTAGCCGGCTTCAACACATACATCGAAAGCTACAAGGCAGGTTTGCCTATAGAAGAAGCAGCCGTCAAATTCAAATAAGCGGCTTCACGGAGACCTTTCTCCCCCTTTCCCTGAATTTAGTATTAACATAAATATCCTCATTCCCTCTCCTTTTTGGAGGGGGTCAGGGGGAAGCTATTATCATGAAAACCACCTCGTTCATACTTGCCCTTATTATATCCATCTCCATCGGAAAAGCCCAGACGAACCATCAGGTCTCTTACTTTTCCCTTCAAGATGTGAAGTTATTAAGCAGTCCTTTTCTGCAAGCTCAACAGACTGATTTACATTATATCTTAGCTCTCGACCCGGACAGATTATCAGCTCCTTTCCTTCGCGAAGCCGGACTGACACCCAAAGCCCCAAGCTATACCAACTGGGAGAATACAGGACTGGACGGTCACATCGGCGGACATTACCTTTCCGCACTTTCCATGATGTATGCCGCCACCGGAGATACGGCGATATACCACCGTCTCAACTATATGCTCAACGAACTACACCGTGCACAGCAAGCTGTCGGCACAGGATTTATCGGAGGAACACCCGGTAGCCTCCAACTTTGGAAAGAAATCAAAGCAGGTGACATTCGTGCCGGAGGCTTCAGCTTAAACGGCAAATGGGTACCCCTCTATAATATACACAAAACGTATGCCGGACTGCGGGACGCTTACCTGTATGCTCACAGCGATCTGGCACGTCAGATGCTGATTGATCTTACCGACTGGATGATTGATATTACTTCCGGTCTTAGCGACAACCAAATGCAGGATATGCTCCGCAGTGAACACGGCGGCTTAAATGAAACGTTTGCGGATGTAGCGGAAATAACAGGCGATAAGAAATACCTGAAACTGGCACGCCGTTTCTCTCATAAAGTCATTCTCGACCCGCTTATCAAAAACGAAGACAGGTTAAACGGAATGCATGCCAACACACAAATTCCTAAAGTAATCGGATACAAACGGGTAGCCGAAGTTTCAAAGAATGACAAAGACTGGAATCATGCAGCAGAATGGGATCATGCAGCCCGTTTTTTCTGGAATACCGTAGTCAATCACCGTTCCGTGTGTATCGGCGGGAACAGCGTACGCGAACATTTTCATCCATCGGACAACTTTACGTCTATGCTGAATGACGTTCAGGGACCGGAGACTTGCAATACTTACAACATGCTCCGGCTGACCAAAATGCTTTATCAGAACTCCGGAGACGTTGACAACTCCAACAAACCGGACCCACGTTATGTAGATTATTATGAACGTGCACTCTACAATCATATCCTGTCATCACAAGAACCGGATAAAGGCGGATTCGTCTACTTTACTCCGATGCGTCCCGGACATTATCGGGTATACTCGCAACCGGAAACATCGATGTGGTGCTGTGTCGGTTCAGGCTTGGAAAATCATACCAAGTATGGTGAATTTATTTATGCGCATCAACAAGATACGCTTTACGTCAATCTTTTTATTCCTTCACAACTGAACTGGAAAGAACAAGGCGTTACATTAACGCAGGAAACTCTCTTCCCCGATGATGAAAAAGTTACCTTACGAATAGACAAAGCCGCTAAGAAGAACCTGACATTAATGATTCGTATACCGGAATGGGCAGGAAACTCAAAAGGGTATGAAATCACCATCAACGGTAAGAAACACCTATCTGACATACAGACGGGAGCCAGTACGTACCTCCCAATCCGGCGTAAGTGGAAAAAAGGAGATATGATCACCTTCCATCTGCCTATGAAGGTCAGCCTGGAGCAGATTCCCGACAAGAAAGATTACTATGCTTTCTTATACGGTCCCATCGTTCTTGCAACTTCTACAGGAACAGAAAACCTTGACGGAATCTATGCAGACGACAGCCGCGGCGGTCACATTGCCCACGGTCGGCAAACACCTTTGCAGGAGATCCCGATGCTGATCGGGAATCCCGATTCTATCCGCCATTCTCTTCACAAACTGAGCGGAAGCAAACTAGCTTTTAGTTATGATGGAAACGTTTATCCGACACAAAAGAGTAAATCACTGGAGCTTATTCCGTTTTTCCGCCTGCATAATTCCCGTTATGCCGTTTACTTCCGCCAAGCCAGTGAAGAACAGTTCAAAACGATTCAGGAAGAAATGGCTACAGCCGAACGGAAAGCGACCGAACTGGCGAACCGGACAGTTGACCTGATCTTCCCCGGTGAACAGCAACCGGAATCTGATCATAGCATTCAATATGAAGCTTCCGAAACCGGAACCCACAAAGACCGTCATTTCCGCCGGGCTAAAGGTTGGTTCAGCTATAACCTGAAAATAAAAGAAGAAGCAAGCCAGCTTATGATCACCGTACGGCAAGAAGACCGTAACAAAGCAGTGATCCTGCTGAATAACGAAAAACTGACCGTTCATCCCACTGTGAGCAAAGCCGACAAAGACGGTTTTATCAGACTCTGTTATCTCCTGCCCCGTAAATTAAAAGTAGGAAGCTGCGAGATTCTTTTTAAGCCGGACGGAACAGAATGGACCTCTGCCGTTTATGAAGTACGCTTACTGAAGTAACCGTAAGAACAAGAGAATGATCATCGTAAAAATCAAACTTCTATATAATCATTTAAACAAATTCCATTTATGAAAGCAAAACTATTAGTCAGCACGGCCTTTCTGGCAGCCTCGGTATCTCTTTCTGCACAAAAGAGTGCTACCATCACTGTACATGCCGACCAAGGCAAAGAAATTATCCCGAAGGAAATCTACGGTCAATTTGCCGAACACCTGGGTTCATGTATCTACGGTGGTCTTTGGGTAGGCGAAAATTCGGATATTCCTAATATCAAAGGATACCGCACGGACGTATTTAATGCATTAAAAGACTTGTCTGTTCCTGTTCTCCGCTGGCCGGGCGGCTGCTTTGCAGACGAATATCACTGGATGGACGGTATCGGTCCCAAAGAAAACCGCCCGAAGATGGTGAACAACAACTGGGGAGGAACGATTGAAGACAACAGTTTCGGAACACACGAATTTCTGAACCTTTGCGAAATGCTGGGCTGCGAACCATATATAAGTGGAAACGTAGGCAGCGGCACGGTAGAAGAACTCGCCAAATGGGTGGAGTACATGACTTCCGACGGTGATTCTCCAATGGCAAATCTGCGTCGCAAGAATGGCCGAGACAAGGCATGGAAAGTAAAATATCTCGGTGTAGGAAATGAAAGCTGGGGATGCGGCGGCAGCATGCGTCCTGAATATTATGCCGATCTGTATCGCCGTTATTCTACTTATTGCCGTAACTATGACGGTAATCATCTGTTTAAGATAGCCAGTGGTGCCAGTGATTACGACTATAACTGGACGGATGTACTGATGAATCGTGTCGGTCACCGGATGCAAGGTCTATCCTTACACTACTATACAGTTACAGGATGGAGCGGCAGCAAAGGTGCGGCAACCAAATTCAACAAAGATGATTTTTACTGGACGATGGGCAAATGTCTTGAAGTGGAAGATGTCATCAAAAAACATTGCGCCATCATGGACAAATATGATAAAGACAAGAAGATTGCCCTTTTGCTTGACGAATGGGGCACTTGGTGGGACGAAGAACCAGGAACGGTCAGAGGTCATCTGTATCAGCAAAACACATTGCGTGATGCCTTCGTTGCTTCTTTAAGCCTCGATGTATTCCACAAATATACCGACCGTCTGAAAATGGCGAACATTGCTCAGATAGTCAACGTTCTGCAATCTATGATCCTGACTAAAGACAAAGATATGGTACTTACTCCTACTTATTATGTATTTAAGATGTACAAAGTGCATCAGGATGCAACCTATCTTCCACTCGACCTGACTTGCGAGAAAATGAACGTACGCGATAACCGTACAGTTCCCATGGTCAGCGCAACAGCTTCTAAGAACAAGAACGGAGTGATCCATATTTCTCTCTCCAACGTAGATGCAGACAACGCACAGGAAATCACAGTCAATCTTCCGGACGTAAATGCCAAAAAGGCGATTGGAGAAATCCTGACTTCTGCTAATCTGACTGATTACAACTCTTTCGAAAAACCTAATATTGTAAAACCGGCTTCCTTCAAAGAGGTAAAAATCAATAAAGGAATTATGAAGGTAAAACTACCGGCTAAGTCAATTGTTACTTTAGAGTTACAGTAATCTAATAGTAAATACTTACTGTATTGTAAACAAGAAGGCTGTTAAAAAGCCTACAAAAAAGATAGCTCTTTTGGATGGTTAATTACACATAAAGAGCTATCTTTGCCAACATTATGAGAAATATGCCAAGTAATTGGCACATTGACAGACTAGCAAATCTATTAATTATTAAAGATATGAACGATAATAAACTTATGAATCGTGCAGCGGATAACATCCGTATTCTTGCTGCTTCAATGGTTGAGAAAGCCAATTCCGGTCACCCGGGTGGCGCCATGGGTGGTGCTGACTTTGTAAATGTACTCTTCTCTGAGTTTCTAGTATACGATCCTGAAAATCCGCGTTGGGAAGGTCGTGACCGTTTCTTCCTTGATCCGGGTCATATGTCTCCGATGCTCTATTCTACATTGGCATTGACAGGTAAGTTCACTTTGGACGAACTAAAAGAATTTCGCCAATGGGGAAGCCCTACTCCGGGACATCCGGAAGTAGACATCATGCGTGGTATCGAAAATACTTCCGGTCCGCTGGGACAGGGACATACTTTCGCTGTAGGTGCCGCTATCGCAGCTAAATTCCTGAAAGCACGCTTCAATGAAGTAATGAATCAGACTATTTACGCATACATTTCCGATGGTGGTATTCAGGAAGAAATCTCTCAGGGTGCCGGACGCATTGCCGGTGCATTGGGACTGGACAACCTGATCATGTTCTACGACTCCAACGATATTCAGCTTTCTACAGAAACGAAAGATGTAACCGTTGAAGACACTGCCATGAAATATGAAGCATGGGGATGGAACGTACTCAGCATCAATGGTAATGATCCTGACGAAATCCGTGCAGCTATCAAAGAAGCTCAGACAGAAAAAGAGCGCCCGACTCTGATTATCGGTAAAACCGTTATGGGTAAAGGCGCACGCAAAGCAGACGGTAGCAGCTACGAAGCCAACTGTGCTACACACGGCGCTCCACTCGGTGGCGACGCCTATGTAAATACAATCAAGAATTTGGGTGGCGATCCTGTCAATCCGTTCGTGATTTTCCCGGAAGTAGCCGAACTGTATGCAAAGAGAGCAGCAGAATTAAAGAAAATCGTAGCTGAAAGATATGCAAAGAAGGCCAAATGGACCAAAGCCAATCCGGAACTGGCAGCTAAACTGGAAGCATTCTTCTCCGGCAAAGCTCCTAAAGTAGACTGGGCTGCCATCGAACAAAAAGCAGGTACTGCCACTCGTGCCGCTTCTGCAACTGTTCTGGGTGCTCTTGCAATGCAGGTAGAAAATATGATCGTTGCTTCTGCCGACCTTTCTAACTCTGACAAGACTGACGGTTTCCTGAAGAAAACTCATTCTTTCAAGAAGGGCGATTTCAGCGGTGCATTCTTCCAGGCCGGTGTATCTGAATTATCAATGGCTTGTATCTGTATCGGTATGTCACTTCACGGTGGTGTGATCGCTGCTTGCGGTACCTTCTTCGTATTCTCCGACTATATGAAACCTGCCGTACGTATGGCTGCTCTGATGGAACAGCCTGTGAAGTTCATCTGGACTCATGATGCATTCCGCGTAGGTGAAGACGGTCCTACTCATGAACCGGTAGAACAGGAAGCTCAAATCCGCCTGATGGAGAAACTGAAAAACCACAAGGGACACAACTCTATGTTGGTACTTCGTCCGGCTGATGCGGAAGAAACGACTATCGCATGGAAACTTGCCATGGAAAATATGTCTACTCCGACAGGTCTGATCTTCTCCCGTCAGAATATCGCTAACCTGCCTGCCGGAACTGATTACGAACAAGCAGCCAAGGGTGCTTATATCGTAGCCGGTTCAGACGAAAATCCGGATGTAATCCTGGTAGCTTCAGGTTCCGAAGTGTCTACTTTGGTAGCCGGTACAGAGTTGCTTCGCAAGGATGGCGTAAAAGTTCGTATCGTATCTGCACCATCAGAAGGTCTGTTCCGCAGCCAGTCTAAGGAATATCAGGAATCAGTTCTTCCGGCTGATGCCAAGATATTCGGTCTTACTGCCGGTTTGCCTGTCACTCTTCAAGGTCTGGTAGGTTGCCACGGCAAAGTATGGGGATTGGAATCTTTCGGTTTCTCTGCTCCTTACACAGTATTGGATGAAAAACTTGGATTTACTGCCGAGAACGTATATAATCAGGTAAAAGCAATGATTTAATGAAAACAATTGGATTAGCATGCGACCACGCCGGTTTTGAACTAAAAGAATATGTTCGCGGCTGGCTGGAAGTAAAAGGCTGGGCTTACAAAGATTTCGGAACCAACTCTGCCGCAAGCGTAGATTATCCGGACTATGCCCATCCGCTGGCCCTAGCAGTAGAATCGGGTGAATGTTATCCCGGTATTGCGATCTGCGGCAGCGGAAACGGAATCAACATGACTCTGAACAAGCATCAGGGAATACGTGCTGCTCTTTGCTGGAATGCAGAGATCGCACATCTGGCCCGTCAACATAATGACGCTAATATTCTCGTGATGCCGGGACGCTTCATCAGCACTGAGGAGGCGGACATGATATTGACAGAGTTCTTCTCAACACAGTTTGAGGGGGGACGCCATCAAAATCGTATTGATAAGATTCCGGTAAAATAATGCCTGAAAATCTATAAAAATAAGGTGGAATATTTAATAAATATCCCACCTTATTTTTAAAACATGAGGCTCAAGGAATATATAACCATAGTCTTTGTCTTCATTTTCCTTCTATATCTTTCTCAAGTTAAAGCCATCTACTATAACACATCTGTTGAAGAAGATTGCTATATACACTTATGACTAAGTTTACCATTGAACAATGTAATAAGACAATCCTATTTCCAAAGAGGGAACAATTAAATGAAATTTTTCACGAGGGCGTATAGACAATTCACCTATACTGGTATTTTTGTGAAGTCCTTTAATTTTAGCATACAAACAATTCACACCCAACCTAATTCCCAAGCGGGAGTCAAAAGCATATTCATAAGCAATCCCCATATTGCCTCCCACTGTCGAACATGTTGTATTATAATTCTCCAACTGCGATATTGTTCCCTTACTTCTATAATTAACATATCCAATACCAGCACTCACATACATAATCCCATCCAAAAATCCAGCCTGCCGTTTAATAAAAGAAATCTGCGGAGCTACATAATAGAACGATTTTTTTTCATTGATTCCCGATGATAGCACTCCATCATGTTTCTTTGTACCATTACTATAGTCATAATAAAACAATCCACATCCTATATTACTGTAAGGGGTATAAGTCATCAATTGTATTGAAGAAACAAAAGGAACATCATTTTTATTATTTCCTATATACCAAGAGCTGCTTCCATTTTTTTGTATACCAGTAAAACCAATCCCTAACCCGACATCCAAGATATATACTCGTTTATATGACTCGTTATTAGTTGAAACATTCAGTGAATCTTTCTGAGCATACAAAGAGTTGATACTGAACATCAAAGATATTAATCCCACTAGCAGGCATTTGTTTTGTTTCATAATAAGTGTGTTTAATAAAAAGAGAAAAAACGAAAGCTCCCTTAATCAATCATCATTTTGTTTCAACCCACAAAAATTTGCTATTTTCAGCAATAGCTATCATAGTTTTTAATCGAGAAACAGCTGATACATCTAAAGATGAAGCATCAATTTGGGCATATACTTGTTTAGTATAATCACGAACAGTTGATTTATCATCCATATTCACTAAACCATTAATATAACTCTCTACAAGCTGAAATTCAGATACTCGCTGAGGAAATTCTTGCTTCATTAAATTCATCAGTTGATCAACAGAAGTACTTTTCTTAACCAGATCCATTATTTCCAGCAATCTTGTCTGAAGCAACAGGGGCATTTCTTCTGTATATCCATAACTTTTCAATTTTTTGTTAGTAGAATTATATAAATAATAATTAGAAAAAGTACCATTAGCTATTACGGGATCTTCCCTCATCATATTATATATTGTCTTATTATGATCATTTCCAATTATTTCATAAGGTCTTAACGGAGCATCGTATACCTTCCAATTTGAACTCAAATGCCACCAATTTCTAGGAAGATCATCATCTGAAGCCGCACAAATAAGTGAGAATACAACAGCCGTAATCAAGCCACCTCTAGGTGTTAAACCTTTATTTACTCCCCAACCATAACCCCAAGCATCTCCTACAAGAAAACGCTTTATTCGATTCCAAAAGGGACCACGAGTCTGTATTTTATTAGCATTCAAGGTTTCTATAAAGTCTATTAACTCTTGAATTTCAACATCTTGTGTTTTTTCTTGATTTTGTTGTGTATTTATAACAACATCATTTGAGTTTGAACAAGAATAAAAACAATTCATTACAAGTAGTAATGAGACACAAAATACAATTTGCTTAATCGTCTTCATAATTTCAATTTTTAAAGTAGGTACTATTAAAGAATTACATTGCATCATTTTTCTATTTGCCATTATACCAAAAGAGAACTATATGATACTAATTTAACACCAAATATATTCGTTATTTTTGTAACGTCCAACTTATTATCGCATAAAGTGTAATAATTTCATCCTCTCCAGTACATTATCCGCCGAGATATTTTATATAATATGCCATTAAGATCAATGAAATGTTCAGTCTAAAATCCTTCACTTACGTTGATTCTAGTGCGTAAAATATCATAGATACAATTATGACACATAGTTTTTTATAATAATCATCTATTTTTTATGCAAACTTCAAGATTACAAAAGAACAATAATATCGTCTTACTATATGACGAAGTTAAAAAACAGAAGTTATGGGTAAACTGAATATGAAAGACTGGATCGGTCAGACGATCCTAAATAAAAAGGTCATTTCCATTCCTATCATGACACATCCGGGCATCGAGCTTATCGGAAAGACGGTTCATGATGCAGTAACGAACGGACAGGTGCATTATGAAGCAATCAAAGCGCTCTGCGACAAATATCCTGCTGCTGCCGCAACGGTTATCATGGATTTAACGGTAGAGGCGGAAGCATTCGGAGCCGAAATTATATTTCCGGAGAATGAAGTACCAAGCGTATCCGGTCGTTTGCTTGCAGACGAAGCTGCCATTGATGCCTTGGAAATACCAGCACTGAATAAAGGAAGGATCGCGCAATATCTCAAAGCGAATATGCTGACTGCAAAGAATATCACAGACCGTCCGGTGCTGGCTGGTTGTATCGGTCCTTATTCATTAGCGGGACGCTTGTATGATATGTCCGAAATCATGATGCTGATTTATATCAATCTCGAAGCAGCCAACACTTTGCTCCACAAATGTACCGATTTCATTATTCGATACTGCATGGCCCTGAAAGCGACCGGAGTGAATGGAGTGGTAATGGCGGAACCTGCTGCCGGATTATTATCCAATGAAGATTGCCTGCAGTATTCTTCTGTATTCGTAAAAGAAATAGTTGAGAAGGTTCAGGATGATCATTTCACCGTTGTACTTCATAATTGCGGGAATACAGGAAATTGCACCCAGGCTATGGTATATACGGGTGCGGCAGCCTATCATTTCGGAAATAAAATCAACATGGAAGAAGCATTGAAAGAAGTTCCTGCCGATGCTCTTGCGATGGGTAATCTTGATCCGGTCAGTCTTTTCAAGATGTCGAGTCCGGAGGAAATGAAAAAAGCGACTCTACAGTTATTGGAAGCCACTGCCGCATATCCGAACTTCGTTCTGTCGAGCGGTTGCGATATACCGCCATATACGCCATTAGCTAATATAAATGCTTTTTATACAGCATTGGAAGAGTTCAATGAAACTCGAAATTAGGCTGTCATTCAGATAATGTCAATTAATAATGATTGAGCAAGAACTCACTTATCAAGACTTACGAATCCCATCGTCCGAAATTTATGAAGCAATGGGATACAAAGATTCTATACCGGATCAGATGGTAATAGATGAGACTAATACGTTGCTAAAACGGGTTATTCCCCTGCTTCGCCCTCGGTTCGCATTCTTCTTTATGGAAGGTACACTTGATATCGAAAAAGAGACTCTTAGCGTACAAAGCATCCATCCACCCACTGTCAATCCTATACAAGACACCATTCCCACACGGAGCCCTGAGCAAAACACTTTTTCTACACAAAGTAAAAGTACCGTTTTCTCTGTTGGTAAAACCATCGCCCGTCAATTAAGAGGATCGGAAGCGTTTGTCTTTTTTGCAGCTACTGCCGGAACTGAGTTTGAGGTATTCCAGCATACGTTGCAACAAGAAGAAGATATGGTCAAAATATACATAGCAGACTCGTTAGGGAGTATTATTGCAGAAAAGACGGCTGATTGCATGGAAGTCGCTTTGGCTGAATATATACGGGAGAAGAACTGGAAACATACCAACCGATACAGCCCAGGATACTGTGGATGGCACGTTTCGGAACAACAAAAACTGTTCCCATTGTTCCCCATAGCTGCTCCCTGTGGCATCCGGTTGACAGATTCCAGCCTCATGGTACCCATCAAATCAGTTAGTGGCGTCATCGGAACGGGCACTAATGTCCGCAAGCTTGAATACACTTGTGGACTGTGCACTTACGAAAACTGTTATCGCAAAAGAAAACACAGATAAATTTGTGATCGGGGGCTTACTAAAAGTCGGTAGTACCACCATTCTCCTCCTTCGGGAAGGAGTGGTCGAAGACCGAGGTGGTAGGTGAAGAAATAAATTAATGATAATAAACAAGTTATATAATTACCTACCACCTCCCCCTACGGGTACTCCTCCTTCCCGAAGGAGGAGACTTAAGATACTATCGACTTTTTAGTCAGCTTTATATCTTCTTTAATGGCCATTAAAGAAGATATAAAGCCCTATCATAGTTACGATAAGCAACCCCCATAAGATAAGTACAATGCGGGCAGGCTTTTCTTCGATCTTCTCCATATTCAATATTGCCGTCTGAGGAGTCTTATCCAATAGACCGACAACTACCATCCCTATCCCGATAATAACGAACAGATAGAAGGATAATAACATAAAATGAGGCCATGCAGAATATTGATCCGCAGGAAATACCCATAGATACAATACACCTACTCCTATACTGAATACCGTCCCCACTGTCAGGGCAGCGTTAGCAGCCAACGTAGTCGTACGCTTCCAGAAAACGCCAAAAAGGAAAACTGCCGCCATAGGAGGTGCAATGAATCCCAATACAGACTGGAAAACATTGAATAAATTCAGTCCGTGAATGCTGTCAATGGCAATCGTTATGATTACCGATATCAGAGCACCGGCTACCGTCACCACTTGTCCGACCCGGATGATCTCCTTCTGCTTCGCCTGCGGGCGAATCTTCTTCACATAAATATCCATTGTAAACACGGTACTCAAAGCATTCAATGCCGATCCGATAGTACTGACAAGCGCGGCAGTCAACACAGCCAACACCAGCCCCACCATCCCGACAGGAAACAAATGGGTTACCATCGTCATATACGCCTCATCGGGATTCTCCAACTGCGGAAACAAGGCCAGACAGATGATACCCGGAAGAATATAAAGAGGAACATCCAGTATTTTGAGCCATCCGGTAAAGTTCGTTCCCAACTGTCCTTCTTTCAGACTTTTGGCTGCCAACACAGGCTGTACCATCGACTGATCCGTACACCAGAACCATACTCCCATCACAGGATATCCCAAAATAATCGGCAACCAAGGGAAAGCGGTATCATCATTCGGTCTGAACAGATTCCAGAAGTCTGCCGGAACGGCATCTGTCAGAGCCGATATACCACCAACTTTATAGATTCCTACAATAGCCAACGCAGCCGAAACAAGAATCAACAGGATCATCTGATAAACATTCGTGTAGGCAACCGCTTTCAATCCTCCGAGCATCGTAAAGAATGCGGATATGATCAGCAATATCAAAGCGGACTGCCACATCGGTATATCGAATACCTGACGAATCAGAACGCCACCCGCAAACAATGTCAATGCTAGCCAGGAAATCAAGATTGTAACAATCGTATACCATGCCAAGATATTACGGGTAGACTGTCCGAACCGCTTTCCCATAAACTCCGGCAAGGTGGAAACACGAGAACCCAAGTAACGGGGAGCGAAAACAAAAGCAAGCAGGCATATAAAAACGAAGGCATACCAGGCATAATTGCCCGAAACGATGCCGGTAGTAAATCCGGCACTGGCAGAAGCTATCAACATAGACGGCCCCACATTAGTCCCCCACATGGAGAATCCGATATGGTGCCATCTCAAAGAATGTTCCGCCAAAAAGAGACTGCTCCCCTTCTTTCGTTTGGAACTTGCCCATATACCAATGGCGATAAGAATCAGAAAATAGGCAATCAGAATGCCCCAATCCAGTGTGTCTAAGAATTTCGCATGCATAATTCAAGTATTAACAATTAAAATATTCTTAATCTCTTTTCCCCATCAGCACTTTGGCGACCGCCACGGCAGTATTAGCATTATCACTATACCCGTCAGCACCGATTTCATCGGCAAATCCCTGACTCACGGGTGCTCCTCCGATCATCACTTTCACCTGATCGCGGATCCCCGCCTCTTCCAATGCCCGAATCACATCCTGCATATAAGTCATAGTGGTAGTCAGCAAGGCACTCATACATAAGATGTCCGCTTTGTTTTCCTTCACCGCTTCAACAAACTTGTCGCAAGTGACATCAATACCGATATTAATCACTTCGAAGCCACAACCTTCCAGCATGGAAGCCACGAGGTTCTTTCCAATATCATGCAAATCTCCTTTTACAGTACCGATCACAATTTTCCCGATAGTAGCAGATGCATTCCCCGCCAGTAAAGGTTTCAAAAGTTCCAAAGCTCCTTTCATGGCACGCCCCGCCATGAGAAGCTGAGGAACAAAGGCCTTGCCGTCCTGAAAACGCTGACCGACTTCGCCCATAGCCGTAATCATATAACCATTGATAATATCCTGCGGGAGTACCCCGGCAGCAATGGCATCCTTTGTAACTTCAACAGCCGGTTCCAATTTTCCGGCTACAATGGCATCATACAAAGGTTTCATCCGATCCTCTTCCTGAGACTTTTCTTCTCTGATCCGAATACTTTCCTGTGCATTATCCTGTTCTCCAACGGGTTGATTCGTGTGAACATCTGCAGACACAGACGAAGAAGAGCCGGTATATTCCTCAATGATTCTCATTGCCTGCTCCACTTCCCTCTCATTGTGGAAATCCATTTCCAGATGCACTCCGTCTGCCCCGATATGGTCCAACAAAGGTTTCAGTTCCTCCAGAGTCACCCAGCAAGCCATTACGCTCTTACCTCCTGCCAGTATCTTCTTATATAAATCGTACCACTTCGGAGAACCTCCCTGCGGCTCGCCGACACCGGGCGTCCATTGGATGGCATTCAGTTCTTCAATCTCCAGCAAGGCGGGAAGGTGATGCATCGCTCCCACTCCATCAAGATGATAGAGCGTATAATCGATTTTCTGACATTGCTCACGAATAAACGGCTGCACAAAACGACGATAATCATCCTGACTGATCATGGTAGAAATATCGCTCTGCAACTTACTCATCTTGCCCGGAGCCCATGAAGAGAAATAGCAGAATGCCATTTCATCCCCTTCACGGATAATGTCGTAGAGTTCATCAAAGACTTTAAAATAGATGTCATTGATCTGCTGCATCTGTTGCTCCAGCACTTCGGACTGCATCACCGTATCCAGCAATACCATATCCGTACCTTTCAAAGCCGCCAATACATCCAGTCCTTCCATCAGGTCGGGCATACCGACAAAGTAGTTTCCGTTGGCTTTAGCCTTACAGGCTTTCAGAAGTTCTTTATGCAAGAGCCAGTTCGGATGTTCGGGATTGAATACGATCTCATCATTAAAGTTCGGATCGGGATGTATCCAGATCGTATCTTCGCCTCCTTCAAACACTCCGCCCAGAATAGCAGCCAGTGAGCCGGGACCCAACTGAGTATTTGCAACAGGCAGCATATCCGCCATCAGACTACTGTGAGCGACATACCAATCCAGATATTCCGCCCGCCATTGAGGGTCGAACCACTTCTGCGACAAATCCCTTGCCGGAGCAGGTGGAGCAATGTCGGCGTGCGGTTTCACGCCTTCCTGAAAGTGTTCCCACATAGAAAGAATAATTCCTTTATGATTCCACCAATTTATATAACGCTGTTTCGTTTCTTCTAAGTTTGTTTTCCAAGTTTTCATCGCTATTCTTTATTTAGTCCAAAATCCTTTGTAATTATGATCTATGCGCAAGGCAATACTTTTGCCTAAATCCATCTCGTCCGTACAATTCACTTCCTCCGGATAAATCGGGATAACGGCATTCTCACGCACATAAACAGGCATCTCTTCCAAGGGCACATACACCTCTTTCAGCCAGCGTCCGCCTTGCAACCGTTCGCCGGTAAAGAAATTCACCCACTGTCCTTCGGGGAGATAAATGTCGCGACGGTTTTCGCTATTCATCACCGGAGCTACCAGGAAATCATTGCCGAAGTAATATTCGTCATCGATATGCCAGCAGAGTTTATCTTCCGGATGATGCAGGATGAGTGCCTGTAACAATGGCCAGCCACTTTCTACTGCCAGTTTACTTTGCTCTATGATGTAGGGAATCAACGAGTAGCGCAGTTTCCACCACTTCTTCACCAGCGGGGCGATAGCCGGATAATGCCAGGGTTCCCGCTTATTGGTTCCATGATAACGGATGTGTGAGGTGAACACTCCAAACTGGGTCCAGCGCATATAGACGTCCTCCGCTACGATTGAGTTCATAAAATTGGGCAAGGTATGGAATCCGGGGACATCATGGCTCCAGAAGGCAAAGCCCGATAAACCGAAGTGCAGGCCTCCTTTGAGTGAACCGGCCATGCCATCCCATGAACTGCAGGAGTCACCTCCCCAGTGCAACGGATAACGTTGGCAACCCGCCCAAGCGGCACGTGCCCAGACAATGCCGTCCCCTGTTACCTCCTTTGTTATTTCGTAAGCTGCTTTCTGATAGAGCAAGGCATACAGGTTATTCAACAGTTCCGGTTTCATGCCCTTGTAGACAGCATCCATGTGGATATTTTCTCCGAAATCGGTTTTAATACAGGTGACTCCCATATCCAGAAGTTGCTTTAATAGCCCCTTGTACCATTCGGTTGCCTTCGGATAAGTAAAGTCGATAGTACCCGCATAATCCAGAGCCGAGAAGTTGGAACCGTCCGTGTCCTGCTGCTTCGTCAGAGGAGCTATATACTCATTCGCCTTTGCCTCCTCGATCTGTTCCGCATCTTCAGCAACATAAGGTAACTGCCATAAGGACACACGATAACCGTTCTTCTTCAATCTCTGAATGAATCCTTTCGGGTCGGGAAAACGTTCCTCGTTAAACTTCCATTCACACAGCCAGTCGGTTCTGAACCATCCGGTATCCAGATGGATGACATCGCAGGGATAATGTTCGGCACGCATACGGTCGCAGATCTCATTTACTTCGTCGGCACTGAAATAAGTCATCCGGCTCATCCACACTCCGAAGCTCCAGAGAGGAGGCATCGAAGGATATCCGGTCAGGTCACGGTAGCCGCGAAGTATCTCTTCCATCGTATCGCCGGCAATGACAAATGCATCCAGCATAGCCTGATCGCTCAGGAACTGTACGGAGCGGGTGGAATGTCCCGCCAGCGAAAGTTTGCTGTGGGCGCAGGTATGGTAAAAAGTCCCGTACATCCGGCTGGAGAGATAGAAAGGTATATTCTTATAGGTACGCCGGTTATTTACTCCCTGCCCATCCTGATTCTTGAGGAAAAGCGTCTGTCCGCTCAAGTCCATTTTGAAGAAACGCTCTCCGGTTCCTGCAAAGCATTCATCCGGCCGGCTCTCGAAAGAAAGGGTGGCACGTTCCTTTTTGCCCGTCCGTTTGCAGAAGGCAATGGGCAGTCCGTCATAGCGGGGAGGCGAGAAATGATCGTATGCTGCCAGGCGGATTTCCCGTTTGCCGTCAGGATACAGAGTGATGTCCAGTGTTTCCTGAGGATCGGGCAGTAACTCGCTCCATCGGTCCAAAGCCGGCTCTTCTACATTGATAACGGCACGCTTCGTCCCGTCTTGGGTGAAAAGAATCCATTTGCCTCCCTGCTTCTCTACAGACAAAGGTACTCTGCGAATCCGTTCGCTGAATTGCAGCATTTCCGACTGATCTGTCAGTTCATATTCACCAAATCCAAGAAACAGACGGGTAATGCCGATATTATACTGGCGTATGATCAACGTATATTCTTCTCGGGGGACAGCCGTATCCGCAACCATATCATTAGCTAACAGCTGTTTTTGAAAGGGGACCGTGACACAGATATCCCCATCCTTTTCGTAAACGGCTGTCGGTTTACAGGCTTTCCAAAGTGACTCATCCCTTAATAACTCTGTATCGAAATCAAGGAAATCGAACAAATGGTAATTAGTAGGTTTCATTTATGATCTATTATTATTAGTTTTATCTTTATTTATCTATACTCATGCAGACTTCACAAGTCTCTATGGCCCCACTTTTTGCACAGCCCGACACTGCGATAGGCTCAGTGTCGGACTGTACTTACTCCGGTTTTATCCTTCCGGCCTTATTCTTAATGCTTTCTGTCACTTGTGGTCCGTTATTTTTCCATACATTCCGATTGCCGGGACGATTCGAGTCGAAACGTTCAGTCGGACACCAGTTGTTTTCAATCGTATATCCGTCCGTAGCTTCATCCAAATAAATATAAAAGGCCCTGTCATTGGTGGCGTAAGGTGCTTCTTCGAGATGTTCGATCCGATTATTCCGCATCACGGAGCCCGGTTGGTTGGAAAGCGTATAAAGTCCTCCGGCATCATACAGACGACGGGCAAAGTGATGTACGTAGTTGGCTTCTATCCGGTTGTTTTTCATTCCGCTTTCCAGCGATGTCCACCCCCAGCCGACACAAATACCCGAATAATTCAAGTGACAGACTTCATTATGGGAAATGGCGATACCGCTGACGTATCCCGCACCGATCCCCACGCACCCCCAGTCTTCATTGGTCACATCAGTGATCAGATTATTTTTAATGGTAATGTCCGTGCATAGGTTACGTTCTTCCGGAGGGATGAAAGGCACATGCGTCTCAAAACCTCCGTCGGGGAATGCACCGATCAGTATGCCTGTACCACCGATATCCGAAAAGACACAATTCTCTATGCCGGAAGATGAAACAGCCCATTCATAATCCAGTCCGGTAGATGCCAGATGCCGGAACCTGCAGCGACTGAACGTAAGATGCTCAGTACCCCGTACACGTATTGCCGTTTCGGGGCGTGCAATCCACGCCTGGTTCTCCAGTTCCGCTTTCTCCGGAAGTCCCGGTTCATGCAGTTTATAAGCATCCAGCAGAGGAAAACCTCCTTGCAAAGTGACATGTCCCTGATAGGAAGGACGCATCCATGAAGTATGGGCAAAGGTGATTCCTTCCACTCGAATATGCCGCACCGGGCGTTCCAATGTGCCGTCTACAATCATCAATGTTTCCAGAGCAGGAACGATCACTTCGGCAGTCTCCATATCTTCTTCCGAGCGGGGATAATAGTAGATTGTCCCCGACGGATATTCCTGCAACCACTCTCCGGGTTGGTCCAGCAGTTCCAGAGCATTCGTCAGGCAAAAGGAAGAGTTGCCTTTCTCTCCCCCGATGACGGGCTGAGGCCACGGATGGGCAAACTCCAGATGACTCTCCGGTTCGTGAAAGCGAATGACGGCCTGTTCTCCCCTAACGTCTATACTCTTCACACGCAGAATGGCAATCGCCCAACGTTGATGAACTATCATTTCCAGTCGACGGGCATTGAGGAGGTTTCCGATCTGAGAAGCAGGGATTATTATCGTCTGTTCTTCCGGATTGAAATCAATCATCCGTTCCATCACTCCATCAGGAAACTGTGCCGCTCGCTGGGCCTTGTTGCCGTCTACCAACATCTGGCGGGTTTCTACGATTCTATTTCCAAAGGATGGCGCCTTTGCCACCCATATTTTTGATCTTAATTCCTTTGCAATCCGAGGATCATCACATCCCTTTTTCCATCCGGTCACTGCCACTCCGCCACTGATGACAGGATGCGCATTCTCCACCGCACGGATGAGTGTCGGAGAATCGGGCGTGCCGCTATCCTCCGGTCGGATAAACAAAGGAGCGGACTGTGCATAAACCCCGTCTTCCAAACAGATACAAATTCCTCCGGCCGCCTCGGGACGATTCAGCCTTCTCCATTCACGAGCCTGCTTGATGGCGCGATTCAAGGTAAGATAAGGAGCTTCTTTGGTACCTGCATTCCTGTCACTCCCATGCGGAGAAACATAAACCTCGCCTGCGACGAGAACGGAAAATAAACCTAAAGAAGCCATAAAAAGAAGAACAACGATTGTCTTTTTCATGGTACAAACTCAATGTGCTATTATAGTTAGGACGGGCATACATCAATTTAGTACTCGAATAGGATGAAAATAATAAAAATGCCATTGCTACAATTGGAGTACTTTCAGTATTCAGACTATTCAGTTTTACTCGCAAACGACTTGATAGAAGGGGATAGCGGCTGAAGGCACTATTTTGTACCCTGTCTTTAGGAGCTTCTAAACGGTGCAAGTGGCTTCAGTCCTTTCATCCTCAATAATAAATCCATAGTTAATTGGTTATAGCTCTTTGCATGCAAGTTGTAGCTACTCCGCATGCGAGGTGAATTTTATAAGCTCGGCGCTAAACGTCACTCAGTACCGAGGCGAAGGGTACTCAACACCGAGGGTAAGATTGGTGGGATACCGGCTTACTTCAAATCAATAAACTAACCAATAGTTCAGATAAAAAACAGAAGGTCTGTTTGCCTCAAACAGAGCCTGTGTTTATTCCAAACAGAACCTTTGTTTGAGATAAACACAGGCTCTATTAAGTCAGTAACTACCGACGTTCGAATGGATTATTTTTCAGGCTGAAGGGACTGAAGCCACTTGCACCGTTCAGAAGCTCCTAAAGACAGGGTATAAAATGCCCCCTTCAGCCGCTATCCCCTTCTGACTGGGCATTTGCGGACAAGGCTGAAAGGACTGAATACGGAATGTCGTTTCTTTGTTGGCGAGGTCGAGTTTTGCCCCTTTTTGTTCCGAAAAGAAGCAAAAACTTATAATTCAAATCCGTACAAAACGAATTCTATGATCGAATAAACCCGACTATAAACTGATAACAGAAATAGCCACAAACTACAAATTTCAGGAATGTTCCCAGTAGAAATCCAATCAATGATCCTACCCCCGATCTAAGTGCTTGAGAAAACTCTTTATTCCCTAGCAATTCGCCAATAACTGCTCCCAAGAACGGACCGAAAATCACTCCCCAAGGCAGGAAAAGAAGGCCGATAAGGGTCCCGATGATACATCCCCAATTGCCCCATCTGCTACCACCGCTATACTTGCTGCCAAGCATAGGGGTGAAGTAGTCCAAGACTTGCACGACAAGAACAATCAGCAGCCATACAATAAGTTGTGTGGTAGTGTATTGAACCTTATCCGTAAAATGAAGAAGGACCAATCCCAAATAAGCAACGGGAGGACCGGGTAGAAAGGGAAGAATACATCCCATCAGTCCGGTAATGAGGCATAACACACCTAGTATAATCAGAATAATATCTAACATCGTTTTATTGCATTTGAAAGATGTACTTTATATCCGGTGGCAATTTAAGCAAATAAACCGAATCCTCCAAAAAACAATCAGTAACGTCGGGAAGGAGTATAATCAATTCTATAAATACGGTCGAAGAAAGGACTCCATTCATTCTCCGCAATCCCAAGTTGCAGACCGTAGAAATGCGTATCCACTTTTCTATATTCCAGCATCTTGTCAGTCAGTTCCGGCACGGATAAAGGTATCTTAAAATCACTGATCCATAACACATCCGCATTCATATACTCCTTTTTTGACTGAAGCAACCGGAAGATAGCTTGCAGCATTCGGGTAGCATCCGTATCTCCACAAGAGGTGGTGGAGAAAAATTCAAGCAGCCGCGCCCTCTCTCTCCGCACATCAATCGGATTGATGGATACAGAAAAGGCAATAAGGAAACAGTCCCGACGTTGCCTGTCAGCTATTTCCAATATTTTAATCAGCAGCGAATATGCAATCTTTTCCGGTTTCCCGACCATACTTCCGGAAGTGTCCAGACAGACTATCATCGGTCCTTTCTGCGTAGCAGGCTTTATTTCCAGTCGCCGTGCCGGTTGCATGATCTCGGATTTATAGCGGAAGGTCTGAAGTTTTCGGGTAACATATTTATAGACAAACAAGTCTTCCAGCTCATCATCGGCACAATGCGCCAGTTCTGTAGGAAGCAATGCGTTCAGGTCATTCCCTACTGTGATACCCAAAATGTCACTTTTAGAAGAATGCTCCATCTTATATACATTCCCCTGCGCGACATGTAGCTGCTCCTGTCCTTCATCGTCAGCCATACGCCCCATCTTATTGGCAACCTTGACCACTTCCGGATATTCTTTCTGAATGCGGACGATTTTGCGTATCCGCTCAAAATCCACCGTATTCCACATACCGCTCATCAAGCCCCAAGCCTGATAGAACTCGTCTTTCTCTATGTTATTTTGCCGGATATATCCGGGGATATTCCTGAGATTGGCATGAAGTCTGCGTTCGAAATCATCTTTGCGCTGTTCTATCTCCTTTTCCTTTTGCTCCTGCAAATCCCGTTGGAAAGCCTCTTTCCAGTCGTCCACCATCCTCTCCCAGACTTCCTCATCCGCATATTTCCCTTCATTGCCGAACTGCCCCTGATAAAATGCCTTGTCGAAACCATTACCTTCATGTTTGTCGGCAACCTCCTGTAGTAAAGCCTGCCACCCGTCTTTCCGCTTGGTCTCGGACCATTCCAGCACAAGTTCCATTCCTTGCTGTTCCGACTGGCTTTTCTGCATATTGTACTTTTGCTTTTCCAGATTCAGACGGATAAACTGGCTCATTGCATCGTAAAAGATTCGGGCACAAAGTTCATCACTCAGGACTTGTATCTTTATCATCGGATCGTTCATGACGGAAAGCAGGTAAGCGTACAGCGGTTCGTTATCCGCCTCCGCACACTCTCCGGTCGCTACATACTTATCCAGCACCTGCACATAAAATGCAGCATCATATCTAAGACTCATCGCCGTATCTCAGTTTACGGACATCCACACGTGCCCATGCAATCTCTTTACGAAGGGTCGCCACATATTGTGCCACCCCTTTTTTATCTTCTTCGGAAATAAAAATATTCTCAGACAAGTCTTTTACTAATTTCTCAATCCGGCCATGGGCTGTCTCCAACTCCGTCTCATAATCCCGGTCGGTGAGAGTCATATTGCCCAGCCACAACTGCTGTTGCTCTCCCCTCTTCAGCCGACGCATCGGAAAGCGGACACCATTGATATAAAGATTCTTCTCATCCCTGTAAAGTGTCACCCTTTCGGCACCTTGTTCCTTCATTTTGGTGGCATCCGAAAAAGTACGTATAATCGTTCGCTTCGGATTCAGCGGATCGGCATACATGACTCCTGTTGCAGGAACATCCTTCGGACTGTATTCTTTCAGATTCTTATAATCCACAATAAATATGTAGGTATTTCCCGTACCATGATTCTCTATCTGATAGTAGAAATGATCGATGATCATCAAATCATCGTCTCTGCGGTCACCTTTCTGACGGGCTTTCTCCAATGCTTCACGCACGCGGCTCACTTTCAGGTCCGACTTTAATGATAAGTTGATAGCGGCTATCTCCTTCACATAAGGAACAAACAGCGCACGGACAACGATCTGCCGGATATCCGCACACTCTTCCGGTTCATTCCACAAGCAGTGGTAAACAGGTAATAAATCTGTCAGACAGACTTCCTTCCGACCATGAATGAAAGCAGAAGCTTTCAGCAGCTTCACGATATTCTTCCAGCGACGGTCACTCACATAGACATTCCGATGTACTTCCGAGCCTTGAATCTCGACTTTCTCCAGGTTCTTACGGATTTCTGTGATGCAGGACAGGACTTCGGCAGATACCTTGATCTGCCGTATCTCTTTCTGCCATCCAGCATATTCCTCATCCGAAATCTGCCACCGACATGCTTCCTGTTCTTCTTCGTCATCATCGTCCAGCAACATTTGATAGAACGCTTCCTCCTGTTTCACGCAAGTGCTGATAATGCGAATCAAGAAACGGTCCCACAAGGCTTCCAGTCCTTCGCCCTGCGTAGGCAGTTCATTACTGGCAGCCACCAGCAGCTTCAACGGAAGTTTCAGTTCCGTATCTCCATTCCGAAACAGCTTTTCATTGATGACCGTCAGCAACGTATTCTGAATAGCCGGACCGGCTTTCCATATTTCATCCAGAAACACGACATCCGCTGTAGGCAGATACCCGTCCACAGCACGCTCGTATTTATCCGATTCCTTCAGACGGCTGATGCTCACCGGACCAAAGATCTCATCAGGTGTGGAGAAACGAGACATCAGGTATTCAAATGCCCTTGCATCTACAAAAGCTCTCTTCAACCGACGGGCCACCATCGACTTTGCCACCCCAGGAGGTCCCAGCAACAAAATACTTTCGCCCGCCAAAGCAGCCAGCAAAGACAAACCGATTTCAGCCTCTTTCTCATATACCCCCCTGTTCATTTCGGACAGCAGCAACTGTATACGTTCTTTTATTTCCATATTATTCTTTGATTCTGCACATAAATAAAGATGTTATTCACCTTACCGCCTATGCATTGTTTGCAGATAAACGGCTTACAAATATACGGTTTTACCTGTCATTAACATAAATACATCTTCTCTAATTCTGTCTTTTATACTCAAGAATTATCTTAAGGCATATTTAATATTGATTATTTATTCACCCAATATGCAATAAAAACAAAAGGAGGTAAATTTCCTTTCTCATTTTCCCCCATTTACATAAATAAAAACTATCTTTGCGATTCAGAATCCCGAAAGACGAAAGAAAATGGAGCAAATAGACAACCTAAAAGAGCTTATCAATCAAGGGGATGTGGACATAGCAATCAAGCAACTGGACCAACTTCTCCAAGACGATTCTGTCGAGAAAGATAAAGATATGCTCTACTATTTACGGGGAAATGCCTACCGAAAAAAAGGAGATTGGAAGCAGGCGCTGGATAACTACCAGTATGCTATCGATCTTAATCCCGACAGCCCCGCTGTTCAAGCCAGAACAATGGCGATAGATATCCTGAATTTCTACCACAAAGATATGTATAATCAATAACCGAATTCAAAGATAACGTAATAAAATAGAGATTATGGCAAAAATTAAAGGAGCAATCGTAGTCGACACGGAGCGTTGCAAAGGATGCAACCTATGTGTAGTAGCGTGTCCGCTCGATGTAATCGCCCTCAACAAAGAGGTGAATATGAAAGGCTATAACTATGCCTGGCAAGTAAAAGAAGATACCTGCAACGGATGCAGCTCGTGTGCAATGGTTTGTCCCGACGGATGTATCTCAGTGTATAAAGTAAAAGTAGAATAAAAGAAAAAGAATATGGCAGAAGAAGTTGTATTAATGAAAGGAAACGAAGCCATCGCCCACGCAGCTATCCGTTGCGGTGCGGACGGATACTTCGGATATCCTATTACTCCCCAATCGGAAGTACTGGAAACGCTTGCCGAACTGAAACCGTGGGAAACAACCGGCATGGTAGTTCTTCCAGGCAGAAAGTGAAGTGGCAGCTATCAATATGGTATATGGAGGCGCAGGTAGTGGAAAGATGGTATTGACCTCTTCCTCAAGTCCCGGCGTGAGTCTGAAACAGGAAGGTATCTCCTACATCGCAGGTGCCGAACTTCCTTGTCTGATTGTAAACGTAATGCGCGGCGGTCCCGGATTGGGAACCATCCAGCCGAGTCAGGCGGACTACTTCCAGACAGTGAAAGGAGGCGGTCACGGTGACTACAGACTGATTGCCCTTGCTCCGGCATCCGTACAGGAAATGGCGGATTTCGTTGCACTCGGATTCGAACTTGCTTTCAAATACCGTAATCCGGCTATTATCCTTGCCGACGGTGTAATCGGACAGATGATGGAAAAAGTAGTTCTTCCTGCACAGAAGCCACGCCGCACCGATGCAGAAGTTATCGAACAATGTCCGTGGGCTGCTACCGGAAAAGCGAAAGGTCGTAAACCGAATATTATTACTTCACTCGAACTGAAGCCGGAAGCAATGGAAATCAACAACATCCGTTTCCAGGCTAAATACAAACAGATTGAGGAAAACGAAGTACGCTTCGAAGAAATCAACTGCGAAGATGCAGAATATCTGATCGTAGCTTTCGGTTCCATGGCACGTATCGGTCAGAAAGCAATGGAACTCGCCCGCGAAAAAGGAATCAAAGTAGGTATTCTTCGCCCCATCACTTTGTGGCCGTTCCCGAGCAAAGCCATTGCCGCTTACGCTGACAAAGTGAAAGGTATGCTCGTTACAGAATTGAATGCCGGACAGATGATCGAAGATGTCCGCCTGGCTGTCAATGGTAAAGTAAAAGTAGAACATTTCGGACGTCTCGGCGGTATTGTTCCCGATCCGGATGAAATTGTAACTGCTCTGGAAGAAAAAATAATCAAATAACGAAACGACGATGAATCCCGATAAAATAAGAAACGTATTGAACATCCTTTTCATGATATTGGCACTTGCCGCTATCATTGTCTACTTTGTAGTAGGAAAGGAAGATTTTAAAATGTTTATCTACGTATGCGGCGCGGCAATCTTTGTCAAGCTGATGGAGTTTTTTATACGGTTCACCAACAGATAAGGAGAAGAAGTTATGACTAAAGAAGAAATAATCAAACCTGAGAATCTGGTTTATAAAAAACCGACTCTGATGAATGATAATGCCATGCACTACTGCCCGGGTTGCAGTCACGGCGTGGTACACAAGCTCGTTGCCGAAGTCATTGAGGAAATGGGCATGGAAGAAAAAACGGTGGGAGTCTCTCCGGTAGGATGCGCAGTTTTCGCCTACAACTATCTGGATATAGACTGGCAGGAAGCCGCTCACGGACGTGCACCTGCAGTAGCTACGGCTATCAAACGCTTATGGCCCGACCGTCTCGTTTTCACTTATCAGGGTGACGGTGACCTGGCCTGTATCGGTACCGCCGAAACAATCCACGCACTGAACCGTGGCGAAAACATTACCATTATCTTTATCAATAACGCTATCTACGGTATGACCGGCGGACAAATGGCTCCGACGACTCTGGTAGGCATGAAGAGTTCTACTTGTCCTTACGGACGTGATGTCGAACTACACGGCTATCCATTGAAGATTACCGAGATTGCCGCCCAACTGGAAGGAACTGCTTATGTTACGCGTCAGTCGGTACAATCAGTGCCCGCCATCCGCAAAGCCAAGAAAGCAATACGCAAGGCATTCGAAAATTCGATGAACGGCAAAGGTTCCAATCTGGTAGAAATCGTATCAACTTGTAGCTCCGGCTGGAAGATGACTCCGGAAAAATCAAATAAATGGATGGAAGAACATATGTTCCCATTCTATCCGCTGGGTGATTTAAAAGATAAAGAATAACGCAAAAGTCAACAGAACAATGAAAGAAGAAATAATTATTGCTGGATTCGGTGGACAAGGCGTATTGTCCATGGGTAAGATTCTGGCTTATTCCGGACTGATGGAAGGAAAAGAAGTGAGCTGGATGCCGGCATACGGTCCTGAACAACGAGGCGGAACAGCCAATGTGACAGTGATTGTCAGCGATGACAAAATCTCTTCACCGATCCTGAGTAAATATGATACGGCGATCATACTGAACCAGCCTTCACTGGAAAAGTTTGAAAGCAGAGTAAAGCCGGGCGGTATCCTGATCTATGACGGATATGGGATTATCAACCCTCCTACCCGCAAGGATATCAAAGTATATCGCATCGACGCAATGGATGCTGCCAACGAAATGAATAATGCGAAAGCCTTCAATATGATCGTACTTGGCGGTTTACTGCAACTCCGTCCTATCGTAACTCTGGAAAACGTCATCAAAGGATTGAAGAAAACTCTTCCGGAACGCCATCACCACTTGATTCCTATGAACGAGGAAGCGATCAAAAAAGGAATGGAATTAATCCACGAAGTTTAATAAATTAAGAGTTTAAAATTGAGAATTGAGAATTATTTGCTAGATAATAGCGCGATGCAACATAATTTTCAATTCTCAATTCTCAATTCTCAATTTAAGTAAGTATCTTTGCCTCCAATTATGAGACGAATCTTACTATTATATATATTATTCTCCGTTGTAGGACTGAGTGCTATCCATGCACAGCTCAACCCTGCCCGCCAGCAAATCGACGAGAACGGACGCGACCAATATGGTAATCAGGTAGACCCTGCCATGATTCCGGACAAACTGGATAGTGCCAATGTTGAAGTACAGGGACTGCCGCCTACACTATATATGTGGCGTATCAAGAACCAATTAGGCGACCGGACAATGATTCCGGCAGATACAACTTACCATCACTTTCAGAATACGAATCTTACAGAAGGAATCACCGGACATTATAATTATCTGGCCAATTTAGGTTCACCGCGTCTGTCGCGTATCTTCTTTGAGCGCCGTTATCCGGAACCAACCATCTTTATGGAGTCTTTCTCCAGCTTTTTCATTCGCCCGACGGAATTTAACTTTACGAATAGTAATGTTCCTTATACTAACCTGACCTATCACAAGGCCGGAAATAAGCAAAATGGAGAAGAACGTTTCAAATCTTATTTTTCAGTCAATGTAAACAAGAAGTTGGCTTTCGGCTTTAATATTGATTATCTGTATGGCCGAGGCTACTATAATAATCAAAACACTTCTTATTTTAATGCCGCGCTTTTCGGTAGTTACATTGGCGACCGCTATCAGGTGCAGGGAATCTATAGCAACAACTATCTGAAAACGAATGAGAACGGTGGTATCACTGACGACCGCTACATTACCGCACCGGAAGAAATGGCAGAAGGAAGAAAAGAATATGAATCTGTCAATATCCCTACCGTACTCAATGCCAGTGCCAACCGTAACCATGACTTCTATGTCTTTCTGACACAACGCTATAATCTGGGATTCCACCGGGATATTCCACAGGCAGAAAATGATACGATGCCTGCCAAACAGGAATTTGTTCCGGTCACCAGCTTTATACATACCATTCAGGTAGAACGTTCGCGCCATAATTTCCGTTCGGATGATAATGTAGAAAACTATTATAAGCAAACTCTCCTTGATAAAGAGAATACATTCGTCAGAGACAGTACTGTCTATATCGGAGTCAAGAATACCATAGGTATTGCTTTGCTCGAAGGCTTCAACAAATATGCAAAAGCCGGGTTGACAGCCTTTGCCTCACATAAGCTGAGCAAATATTCATTAATGAGCCTAGACCCGCTAAAGCAGGATAAATACAATGAGACAGAAATCTATATCGGTGGCGAACTGACTAAAAAACAGGGAAACTTTCTTCATTATCACGCAATCGGTGAAGTGGGAATGGCAGGAAAGGCTATCGGACAGTTTGATGTCAAAGGAGATATCGACTTAAATATCCCTTTATGGAAAGATACCGTCAGTGTGATTGCACGCGGAGAAATCAGTAATAAACTTGCGCCATTCTACATGCGTCATTACCACTCCAAACATTTTTGGTGGGATGATGATATGGATAAGGAATTCCGCACCCGTATCGAAGGCGAGCTGAGCATAGCCAATTGGGGGACCCGCTTAAGAGCCGGCGTTGAAAACATAAAGAACTATACTTACTTCAACCAGCAGGCATTACCGGAACAAAAAGGTGGTAGCTTGCAGGTAGTATCAGCTTGCTTCAATCAGGATTTCAAAGTGGGAATCTTCCATCTGGACAATGAAGTAATCTGGCAGAAATCCAGTGATCAGGCTGTACTTCCATTACCGGAACTTTCGCTGTATCATAACTTCTATATGCAGTTCAAGCTGGCGAAAAAAGTATTGAGTGTACAATTAGGTGCTGATGTACGTTACTTCACTAAATATGATGCTCCGGCCTATATGCCTGCTACACAGCAGTTCTACCTGCAACCGGAAGAAGGTAAAGTAGAGATAGGCGGTTATCCGATAGTGAATGTTTATGCTAACTTACATTTGAAACGTACCCGTTTCTATGTGATGATGTATCACGTCAATCAGGGAATGAGCAAACCTAACTACTTCCTGGCACCTCATTACCCCATTAACCCACGTGTGCTGAAATTCGGACTTTCATGGAACTTCTATGATTAACAAAACCTCTATGATTTATGAAAACGCACCCGAAATTGAGACTATTCAGATATCTGTTGCCGGTAGTCATTGTACTGGCACTCATCTTCTCTGTCCGCTATTGCGGTAAGCAAGAAAAACCTCTGGGGCATCCGCGTGATTATGCAGCCATCGCCAAAGAAGGCATCCTGCATGTAGCCACCGAATATAATTCAATCAGTTTCTATGTAGACAGTGACACTGTCTCCGGATTCCATTATGAACTGATAGAAGCGTTCGCACGTGACAAGGGGCTGAAAACTGAAATCACTCCTGTCATGAGCTTCGACGAACGGCTGAGAGGATTAAGCGACGGACGCTACGATGTCATAGCCTACGGAATACTGGCAACCAGCGAACTGAAAGATTCTCTGCTTCTCACCTCCCCCATCATACTCAACAAGCAGGTGCTGGTGCAACGAAAAGCGAACGGGGAGAATGATTCACTTTATATCCGAAACCAATTGGACCTTGCCCAAAAGACACTTCATGTGGTAAAAGGCTCGCCTTCTATTCTACGTATTCAGAATCTGGGAAATGAAATCGGAGATACTATTTATATAAAGGAAATAGAGAAATACGGTTCAGAGCAGTTGATTTCGTTAGTTGCTCATGGAGATATCGATTATGCCGTCTGTGATGAAAGCATTGCCCGTGCAGTGGCAGATTCATTGCCTCAGGTAGATATCAATACCGCAATCAGTTTTACTCAATTCTACTCATGGGCAGTCAGCAAGCAATCACCCGCATTGCTCGATAGTTTGAATACATGGCTGGATAAATTCCAAAAAGAAAAAGAGTATCAAAAGATTTACCGGAAATACTATGGTGATAAATAGATAAAAAATAATACGCCGAAGACTTGACTTTCGCATTTGAATGTCGTATCTTTGTCAACGTAATCATAAAGTAGTTTCAGTTAAACTACACGTAAAGGAGGGAATCACAGTTCCCTCCTTTCTTTTTGTTACAATGAATGAAAATCAGCCTTTTTCCCAGCTTTTTGCTCATTTTACCCCCGAGCTTAGTCCGTTTTACCTCGTTTGTTACCATACTTAACATAGTATCTTATGACTAATTAGATGCTTTGTTATGATTAATCAGATGCTTTGTTATCCATAAACCGATGCTTTGTTATCCCAAAACAGAAGCTCTGTTTCCGGACAGCTCCCAAGAGTTAACAATCAATAAAGTTGCTCTTGACAAAAATTTGCTCTACTTTTGAAAAAAATTCCCTTTTCGATGTCACGTTTTTAATCCGCCACCGTCTTATCAGTGTAAATGGAACTGAAACAATTTAAAATAACCGTTGTACCCCTTCGAGACAAGCTGCTGAACTACGCCCGAAGGATGACAGATGATCCTTCGGATGCGGAAGATGCCGTACAGGAAGTCATGCTGAAGCTGTGGAATCTGCGCCAGAAGCTAGACGAGTACAGAAGTATCGAAGCCGTAGCCATGACCATGACGCATCATCTCTGCATGGATATGTGGCGTGCCAAACGACCGGACACTCTATCACTCGACCGTGTACAGGCTCCCACCCCTTCGGCTACTCCGGAGCGACTGCTGGAAGAGAAAGATGAGTTCAGATTGATGCGGGAAATTATCGACTCCCTGCCTACGCTGCAACGAACGATTATTCGCATGAAAGACATCGAAGAGTACGAGACGGAAGAGATTGCCGAAATCACCGGCTGCAACGCAGAAGCCATCCGCAGTAATCTGTCGAGGGCCCGCAAGAAAGTAAGGGAAGTCTATTTGCAAACGATACAAGAACGAAAAAGGAGGAACAAAGCATGAAAGATATAGAAACCTTGCTAAACAAATATTTCGAAGGAGAAACCACCTGCGAGGAAGAGCGCAGACTACGACGTTTCTTTGCCGAAGGGCTCGTACCGGAACATCTGGAGGTATATCGCCCGGTGTTCGCTTTCTTCGAAGCGGAACAGAAGGAACTTCCGGAAATCTCCGGTATAGGTAATGCCGTCGAAATGCCAGAACTCGCCCCATTCGAGAAAAAGACAAAAACGATCAGACAGTATCTGACTTACAGTCTCAGTGCTGCCGCTGCCGCCATACTGCTACTCGTAGGCATCTCCGGTATCTACCGTCATCTATCCCCTGCACCGGCCAACTATGTAATCATTGACGGTAAGGAATATACGGACGTTCATTTAATCCGCGAACAGGCGATGGTCGCCTTCCGTGACGTCAGCCTCAGCGAGGAGGAAGTGTTCGCTACTTTATTTGATGAATAATATAATATAAAAACAGCATATAATTATGATGAATAAAATCATTCGTACCACACTAATCGCCCTGTTACTTACATTCGCCGCCCATGCGGCCGCCCAACAGGGACTACAGATTGCTACCGTCTTTCAGAAGTACGGAAAGCAAAAAGGGGTAACTATGGTAGAGCTATCCAATGAAATGCTGGAAACTTACCAGATGACTCTCTATAAAAGTCTTGTGTTCAAGGATGCCAGCGATGCACTACCTACGATTCTCCGTTGCCTGGAAGCCGACAAGAAGAAAGCAAAGAAGGTGAAAGAAGTGGTTTCCAACGGGCAAATCAAGTCCGGCTATTACCAGCTTCCCCAGCTCAAGGAGGATGTGAACCGCTTTATCCTCTTCAAAACCGGAAAGAAAGATTCGGCTACCCTTATCTATATCGAAGGAGAACTGGATGCCGACGACCTGATCACCATGTTATTCATGAAGAAAGAATAAAAAACAGATAAAGAAATACGAATATGAAAAAACTATTATTACTATGGCTCATGATAGCTCCAATGAGCGGAATGGCACAAAATGAAAGTACACCGCAGGATACAACACTTTACGTCAACGGACGGAAGATCGTGATCAAGGAACAAGGCGACAAGATTAAAGTGAAACTCTACGAAAGCGCATCCGGCGGAGATACGATAACAAACGCGCAAATCTTCGAAGGAGTCTACCTGAACGGGCAGAGTACGGAAAGCCGTACCGTGCTGAGCGCTCTCCCCTTCTCGAAGAAAAACAACAAGAGAAACAGGTTCGAGCCACATGCCGGCGGATTCTACATCGGCTACACCCGACTGTCCAATGACTTCCTCTCATTCAATCCGTCGAACGGTGCCGACCTCAACACCAGTCATTCATGGGAGATAGGCGGCAATCTGTTTACCGGTTCGCACGCTTTTGCACCTACCTATAACTGGGGGATCACCATCGGACTAGGATGGGGATACCGCAGTATGCGCCTGGACGGCAATGATGCTTTTCGTGAAATAGACGGAGTGACCGAAATTTATTCCGGCATGGAGGCGGAAGAGCCTATAGAGTACAGCAAAAGCCGTCTGCGCTATTTCTACTTCCGCATTCCGCTCTCCATCGAATGGCAAACACGGCTCAACGGCAAAGGTCCTTTGTTCTTTGCTGTAGGTCCCGAAGCCGAAATACGTCACGGATTCAGATCCAAAGCCAAAGTCAACGGATCGAAGAAGACGATTGACAAGGGACTGAACGGACGCCCGCTAGGTATCAACTTACTAGCACAAGCCGGTTATGCGGACTTAGGCGTGTATATGCGTTACTCTACCTACGGACTCTTTGAGAAGAACAAAGGTCCCGAACTTTATCCGTTCTCTTTCGGCGTATGCTGGTACTGGTAAAGTAAAAACTCAGACCCTTGCCTATTTCTGACAGTTAACAATCAATAAAGTTGTTCTTAATAAAAAATAGCTTTATCTTTGGGAGTTGTTAAAACAAGCACAATAGGTATATTATGAGTGAAAAGATGATTAAATGGGGCTTCATCGGCTGCGGAGAAGTAACCAAAACCAAAAGTGGCCCCGCCTTTCAAAAGGTAGAACATTCTGAAGTAGTAGCTGTAATGAGCCGTGATGGCGCCAAAGCAAAGGCTTATGCGAAAGAAAGAGGAATCAGAAAATGGTATGATGACGCTCAGGAACTGATAGACGATCCGGAAGTAAATGCCATTTATATCGCCACTCCTCCTTCTTCACACGCTACATACGCCATTATGGCTATGAAAGCAGGCAAGCCTGCCTATATTGAAAAACCAATGGCTGTCACTTATGAGGAGTGTACACGCATCAACCGTATTTCTAAGGAAACGGGTGTTCCCTGTTTCGTCGCATATTACCGCCGCTATCTCCCCTACTTTCAGAAAGTGAAAGAAATGGTAGAGAACGGTTCTATCGGTAATGTCATAAACGTACAAGTCCGCTTTGCACAGCCGCCACGTGATTTGGATTACAACCGTGAAAATCTTCCTTGGCGTGTACAGGCTGATATTGCCGGTGGCGGTTACTTCTATGACCTCGCCCCGCATCAGATCGACTTGCTGCAAGATATGTTCGGCTGCATCCTCGAAGCCAGCGGATATAAGAGCAATCGTGGAGGGCTTTATCCTGCCGAAGATACGCTGAGCGCCTGCTTCCAGTTCGACAACGGATTGGTCGGCAGTGGTTCATGGTGCTTTGTTGCCCATGATTCCGCCCGCGAAGACCGCATCGAAATTATCGGAGATAAAGGTATGATCTGCTTCTCTGTCTTTACGTACGAGCCGATTGGTCTGCACACCGAACGCGGCCGGGAGGAAATCTGTATCGGTAATCCTGAGCATGTTCAACAACCTCTTATTCAGGCAGTAGTAGATCATCTGCTCGGTAAGTCAGTCTGCTCATGCGACGGAGAAAGTGCTACCTTGACTAACTGGGTAATGGACAAAATATTAGGGAAGCTCTAAGATAATGCTCCCTCGTTTGTTTCTTAAAATAATTTAATCACTTTATTCTATCGTTAGTTTTCTTTATATTTGCGAAAGGTAGCAATAAAAGCAAAACTAACGATATTTATTTTTTATAACTATGACCAAAGAAGAACTAATGAGGAAAGCAATAGAGCTTTCGAAGGAAAATGTTGCTAATGGTGGAGGCCCGTTCGGAGCTGTCATTGCAACAAAAGAAGGAGAAATTATAGCTACAGGAGTCAACAGAGTAACCTCTTCATGTGATCCCACTGCTCATGCCGAAGTTAGTGCCATACGTGCCGCAGCCGCGAAACTGGGAACATTCAACCTCAGCGGATACGAAATCTATACTTCATGCGAACCTTGCCCGATGTGTCTGGGTGCCATCTATTGGGCACGACTGGACAAAATGTATTATGGGAACAACAAGACAGATGCCAAAAACATCGGTTTTGACGATTCCTTTATTTATGATGAGCTGGCTCTAAAACCTGCCGACAGAAAACTTCCCTCGGAAGTATTATTGCACAACGAAGCCATTACAGCCTTTGAAGCCTGGATGTCCAAAGAAGACAAAGTAGAATATTAGCATCTAATCTCACTTAAACTCACTAATACTTAGTAAAATGAAAAGAAAAAACTTTTTGATTCTTCTAGCCGCAGGATGTTTGTTCAGTTGTCAGCAACAGGATGAACTGCAAGAAACAAGTAAAGAAGCAACCAACTTCTCTATCTCTATCGACGACGCTCTCTCTGACCCGCTCACCCGTACCAGCAATGATCTGTTCCCTGCCAGAAATAGCATCACTACAGGAGAAGTTATCTCCATGGCTGCCTCCGGTCAGGACTATACTCCGTTTATTGTTGGCAAAGACAGCCGCGCATGGAACGAAATAGGAACTGCCACAGGCACAGTAACCTTCTACGCCCACTATCCGGCATTGACAGACGAAGCCGCTACCAGATCAGGCGGTAACAAACGCTATTTAAAAGGAGGTCAGGAGCACTTGTTCGGAACAGCGGAAGCAGCTCCGGGCAGCCAGAATGTATCGCTGAAATTCAAACGAATGACCGTGCCGGTTATTATACTTGATGAGAACGATCGTCCGTATGAAGGCGAAGCTAAAGTTGAGCTCAGCCTGAAAAACGAAGGTACGCAGGATTTATTGAACGGTACCATAGAAATCAACGAAAATGCGCTGTCAGAGAATATCGAAGTAAAGAAAGTATCCGAAGGCGTTACTACCAATGTTCTCCCGCAAAAGATCAATGCTGGAGAGGAAATAGGAACAATCACTGTCGGAGGAGTCACTCAGAAGATCAGTGCAGTGGAAGATCTTGATTTAAAAGCCGGAAGCACACTTTCTGTCAGATTATCAAAAAAATTCGGAGGCGGTATTATTGATGGCAATGTTCCATTGTACAGATAAGAAGATTGCACTTAAAGACAATCTTGCAGATTATATAAATATAAAGAACGGGATTCGTATGAATCCCGTTCTTTTATTTAGACCTAAAAACTATATAATAAGCCGGTCAGTCCCCAAGAGCCGACCGACTTATTTATAACACTTTATTACTTATCCCACCATACGCGTGATGTCATCTTATCGCCTCCGCTAAGTCTCTTAACGGCATCATTGTAATTAACAGGATTAGCTGTTATTTCACTTGTCGGATAAATGAAACGACGAGGAATCTCTCCATTTGTCACATTGTTAGGATAGCTGGCTGCATTTCGAGCCGGGGTTAATTTGGGATATCCAGTACGACGCCAATTTGCAAAAGCTTCATACTCATTACAGAACGTATGGATATAATATTCCGTATTAATCTGTTCCAGCGCTTTTTCCGTATCAGCATCCAATGGATTAGCATTCAGATAGGCAGTTATCGCATCATCTGTAATCGTAGCTGAGGCTTTTTCATAATAGGAGAATTGTTTCATGGCAGCAGTTACTCCATCTCTATAAAATTTTCTGCATCTCCTGTATAGAGTCCACGTTTCACTGCATCAGCCAATAATAATCCATCGGCATGAGTGACAAGCATAGAGGGTGAATCCGGGCGTGCATAAACTGTACGGTTAGGAACAGAATATGCTTTTCTCCAATCAACCTGATAGCTTGGAGCTTTACTCAAATCCCAGTCTCCTCCTGACACATCATAACCAACCGGCATACCTTTCTGCTTAGCAGCCGTGTTGTCACCTAAATCAAAATCAGCATCTCCCCATCCCGGTTTAGGATCTCTGGTACAAACTGTAGCAATCAGAGGAAGACGAGGATCGTCCTGAAGGATGTTTATAAATGTTTCGCTGATATAGAACGCCTGAGTATCCAGACTGGAAAATACTTTTCCGTAAGGTTCGGCAGAGTCATCGCTTGGTGAACCATTGGTATGTCTGACGATCGCATTATCATCGTTGCTTACGAACAAGCCATTCGAAACCGCTTTAGCTACCCATGTTTTCGCTTTATCAGGAGCTACTTTGGTCAGGCGCATGGCTACCCGGAGCATCAGTGAGTTTGCAAATTTCTTCCATTTCGCAGCATCACCGTTATAGATAACGTCGGCAGCCCCTATCGTATTACCGGCAGAAGTGCTTAATGCAGCTTGTGCTTCATCGAGTTCTTTCAGCAGATCATTATAGATTGCTTCTTGTGTATCATATTTAGGATACGGAATCGGATTGGTAGAATACCCCTGCCCTGCTTCAGAATAAGGAACGTCTCCATAAAGGTCAGTCATATTCTGGAACATATATGCTTTCAGAATGCGGCACATCTGATATTCATTCGCATAAGCGGGATTTCCTTCCCAATTATTCATCACATCTATAATATTACGAATAGCTGCACGCCCACCAGAATAGAATCCTCCCCAATAAGCACCACTATACTGATCGTTCCATGTATAGAAAACTCCATACGCCCAATCTACACTAGCCGTATGCTGTATCATGTTGGCTGTGTAGATACAGCCATTACGCCACACGTCCCAGTCGGAGCCACATATCTGTGCTTCAACCTGAGTAAATTCCATTTTATAATCCACCACTCCGGGATTCAGGTTCATAGGGTCGTTATTCACATCCCCAAAGTCATTACAGCTCGTCGCTAATCCCATCAGACCAAAAGCCGTCAATATATATAAAGTAAACTTTTTCATTGTTACAGTATTTAAGATGTTAGAACTTAACATTTACATTGAATCCCACATTTCTCGTGGCAGGATATCCGTTCAATTCCAGACCTTGAGCATTACCGTTATTATAAGCAGATTCCGGATCAATATTATCCGTATGCTTCAATATAGTCCAAAGGTTACGACCGACTAAAGAAAGGGTTACCCCCTTTATAAGTGTCTGCTTATTCAACCATGCCTGCGGCAAAGTATATCCGACTGACAGTTCGCGCAGTTTTATAAAACTCGCATTATAAACAAACTCTTCAGCAATATTCTGACTGGTAATAGCCTGCCAGTAGTCTTGTGCAGAAACGGCTACGGTATTCTTCACATAGCCCCCCTTACCATCAGACATTACACCATTGCCCACCATTGTTCCTTTACCGTCAGCACCACGTCCCTGCAAAGTATTCTTGTGCAGACCGTTGCTGTAAAGAGACAGATTGGTTCCGGAGAACATCTTAGCTCCTGCCTTGAAGTCAATCAGGAAAGAAAGAGTTATGTTTTTGTAAGTAAACTCATTGCGCCATCCACCGGTTACCTTATAAACGCCGTTTCCTAATACCTGTACCTCGTCTGAGTGTACAGGAAGACCGTTTTCAAAAATAACTTGTCCATCCGAAGTACGTTTGTATTCATAACCTACTAATTCACCATAAGGATGCCCCAAGATATTCTGAACAGAAACACTACCTACACGTGAATTGGCTCCGTCAAGAGTAAGTCTCTTTATCTTTTCTCCCGTTCCGTCTATTCCCAGGTATTTCACATCACTGCTGTTATAAGCGATATTGAATGTAGAATTCCAGTTAAAGTCCTTTGTATGAACAGGAACGGCATTCACCATTACTTCCACACCATTATTTCTGATTTCTCCGACATTCTGGATAGCTGATTCAAAACCGGACGCACCACTGGTGGTTACCTGCACGATATCATCTTTGGTTGTTTTTACATAATATGCAGCATCCAATGACAGGCGATTATCCAAGAAAGAGAGATTCAAACCAATTTCCCATTCGGAAATCTGAACCGGTTTCAGTCCTTTGTTAGGTACGGTCGAGTTATTGATCGTTACTACAGGCTGTCCGTTCGATTGGTAATTATCTACTTTATAGGTAAGAAGATTCTGATATGCTTTGGTTCCGTTGGATGCAGCTGCATAAGATGCACGCACCTTTCCGAAAGTAAACCAGTCAGGAGTCTTGAATGTATCACTAAATACCCATGACATACCGATAGAAGGATAGAAATAATGATTATTATCCGGGTCCAGTGTAGAGAACCAGTCATTACGTCCGGTTAAATTTAAGAATACCTGATTCTTATAACCAAGGTCTGCAGTACCATAGATTGAATTTACCCGATATTCTGTATATTCTTTCTTATACACATGCTTCGCAGTGTTGCTACTTGAATAAAAATCGGGCACAAAGAATGAAGAGGCCTTATCATCCAGACCGTATTTCTTTGTAATATTTCTCTGACGGTTTCCACCGAAAGTAGCACCGACACTCCAGTCTCCGAATGTCTTATTGAATCCGATCAAATAGTTCAGGTTCATTTCAGAGAAGTTCTGAGTGTATTCCTTTATATAACCGCGTGGATCTTCCGGAGAAGCGGAACCGATTGGCTTCACTTCGGAATATTCCAGATTATAACCGTCACGTGTCACAGCACCCTGAATGTATAACCAGTCAAAGATATCATACTTCAAAGTCATACCACCAGTCAGACGATTACGGTTGGTTTCATTAGTAACCCTGTACTGCAACCAATACGGATTATTGAAATAACCGTTCGTACCGCCTAACAACTCTTTGCCGTCAGCACCGGTACCCCAGTCACAATCCGGATTTTCACGTTCCATCCAACGGATATCAAATGAATTGGCATGATAAAGAAGTGCGGCATTCGTGTTACTGTTACCATCGGACAAGTTAGAACGACCTTTATTCTTGTCGAATACGTAGTTGGCATTCACCATTAAATGAACTTTTGAAGAAATGTCATAAGTCGTATTCATATTGATACCTTGCTGACTGATGCTGGAATTGGGAAGTATCCCCTTTACCGCCATATTGGAAACACCAAAACGATAGGATATCTTATCGGAAGCACCACTTACTGCCAAAGTTGTTGTATTGTTAATCCCAGTACGATAGAAGTTCTTCCAGTTATCTACAGGAGAATAGGCATATTCGTTCCCCAAGAAGTTTACTGCTTTTTTTCCATCCATTACTTCACCCCAGCTGGATGTTTCCGTTGCTTTTGCCACATCTGCAGAAAGCGGACGGTTACCCTGAGTTCCTTGCCCGTAGACATTCTGGAAATCGCGGTAATCATAAATCACATCAAAAGCCAAGTTATTGTTAAATTCAACGGAGACCGGTTTTCCTTTCTGACCGGATTTAGTAGTAATCAAGATAGCACCGTTACCACCACGATATCCATAAAGAGCAGATGCAGCAGCACCTTTCAACACTTGAATATCTGCAATATCATCCGGATTGATACTTGACAAACCATCGCCCATATCTTTACCTCCCCATTGACCTGCACTACCAATATTAGTATTATCAAACGGAACACCGTCGATAACATAAAGCGGCTGGTTGTTTCCCGTCAAAGAAGCATTACCACGAATTACGACACGGCTACTACCACCCGGACCTGTTGCATTTCCGGAAACGGAAACACCGGCAATCTTACCGGAAAGTGCGTTACCAATGTTCGTTGTACGAGCTTCCGTGAAATCTTTTCCTCCTACTGTCGTTGTAGAATAGCCGAGGGACCTTTTCTGACGCTTAATCCCCAAAGCTGTCACTACAACTTCATCGAGTGTCTGCGTATCTTCCTGTAAGGTAATGTCTAAAGGTTTACCCGTGAACTTCACTTCCTGTGGGGTATAACCTACATAAGAGATTTGAATCGTTGCTCCATCAGGAACATTGGAAAGAACAAAATTACCGTCCAAGTCGGTAATTACACCATTTGTAGTACCCTTGACTACAACTGAAGCTCCAATAACCGCTTCACCTGCCTTGTCTTTTACTACACCTTTACACGTACCGTTTTGCTGTGTGACACTCACACTTGTTGCTCCATTCTCAGAGGCTGCATAGGAAATTGCTGCCGGCATGGCAAACAAGAGCAACAGCACACTTACTGATTTGAGTGGTTTAAACATAATACTGCTCTTTTAAGGTTAATAAAAATTGTCTGTGTGTAGAGAGGACGTCAATATTTCATAGTTTGGTTCTGACTACGATTACAAAAATATGAATTTATTTTAAATAACAAGAAAATAAGTAGTTTTTTTTCTTTAAACAAAAAGAATAATTATATCGGCTAACAAAATTACAATATTCAAAACAGAATGAACCTTCTTTGGCATTAAATGAAAAGATAATAAAGAAATCCCTGGAACTGCTGTAGACACTCAGCATTCCAGGGACTCTAACACACAAAAGTTATTATTGAAATTGAAAACAGTTTCTAATTAAAAGCGTAAACCTAAAGTCATCATCACTTTACTACGGCTATTTGTCACATCAGTCTTTTTTAAAGCTCCATCATCAAATGGATAGAAATCTTCCTTATAAGTACTATACATGTAAGCCAAGTCTGCGTAAAAAGTCGATCCTCTATAACCGATACCTAATGTATAATTATTATTTGCTTTTGCATTCGCAAAATCCGTATCCGTATTAATTGAATTGTAGCTCAAATCTTTAAAAGCTGTTTTTTTGAATGCTGCTGACATATAATTATAGCCTAAACGAAAAGCAAATTGAGGAATAACTTTCCACTCAGCACCGATACGGAAAGTATTCACACCTTTCAACATTTCTTTTGCTGTAGGATTCTGCCATCCCATTGCTTCTCCATCCGAATAACTAAAATGCATAGCGGAGTAATCCTGATATTCATATTCTGCTCCAATAGCGAAAGATGATCCATAAGTATACCCAAGACTTAAATTATATTTCCATGGTGTACGGAAACGGAAGTCATATCCATAATCAACACCATTCGTAAAATCATAAGAATCTACAACAGCCTCACTTAATTTTTTAGAGTCAAAATCAGGGGTATATGTCACTGCTCTAACATTCGTTTTAATTTTCAAATTATAAAATGTAGGAGTATGAACAGAAACACCAATACGGAATGGAGAGTCTTCAAATGGACGCACGATAGCTCCAAACTTAAAATCCACACCTGAACCATCTATTTTATTCTCAGTAGTCATTTCATAACTTGGAGTACCATAATTCACATTTTCTACAATATATTCCCCATACTCCTCTCCATAAGTAGAAATCTTTGAGTAATTAACATCGTAAGCACCAATGGTCAATCCTAAATAAACACGATCACTTATATTAAAAGCAACATTAAAATCATACTGATTGATTCCTCCTTTTTCATGTCCATCATACCATGAATATGGTTGAGGTAAATAACCTATATAGCCATTTTTATCTTCATTTTCATTATATAAATATCCATTCCAGCCGATAGCAGCCAGCCAGCCAGTCTGACTATCAGTAAACAGATTAATCTTATCATCAGCTAACTTACTGATAAAGTCACCATTCGCTTTAATCATAGTGTTCGCTTGATTCGTCATTTGATTAGTCTGAGAAAGAATTGTTCCTCCAGGCCCCAGATTAATCAAACCTTCCATTGTCATATACTTATCAAATGACTTGGAACGAGTGTAACTGAATCCAAAATTCACATAACGCAAAGCGGTCTGATTTCCAATTTTAGAAGAAAACACAAATCCTATATTATCAAATGATCCACGAGTCTTATCAACATTAAACTTTGATCCTTCATATTTACTCTCCGAACCAAAAGAAGAAAAGCCGAAAGTTCCCATTATATCATTACTACGATATATACCAATACCAGCCGGATTTGTCCCCATAGTAGAAATATCTCCTCCTAGTGCACCCATTGCTCCTCCCATTCCTACAAAACGGGCAGTTCCATTCAAATCCTTCTGCGTAAACTTAGCACCATCGTATATTGTCTGGGCGCTTGCACTTGCCACCATAATAAGAGCAAGTGCAGCTATATTTATTTTCTTTTTCATACGTTTCCTTAAATATTATTATATGCTATAGTTTTATCTCCTGCTACCGCCTCTAGCTGAACCTCCACCACCGGAAGAACTTCCACGACTACTGCTACTACTTCCGCCTCCATACGAAGAACCACTAGAACGAGAAGAACTGCTACTAGGAGAATAAGAACTGGAACTACTAGAACGACTACTGCTACTAGGAGTATATGTTCGAGAACTACTACTAGAACGGTTACTACTGCTAGGAGTATATGTTCGAGAGCTACTAGAGCGACTAGGTGTATAACTACTACTTCCTCTTGAATAAGTTCCGCTACTTCTAGAAGAAGATCCCCTATTATAAGTACCTTCACTTCTTGAAGAAGAAGTACGAGTGCTACTACTACGATTCATACCCGAAGATGTGCTGGTACGAGTACTGCTCGGACGAGTATAGGTATCTCTGCGAGAAGAACTAGTTCTTGTACTTACTCCTGTCCGTGTACTATTCTCTCTGGTTCCTACTACACGTCCCGAAGTTGTTCTATTCGAAGATGTACGAACTGATGAAGGACGAGAAGACTGATAACGGTTAGAGGTATATCTGGTACCATTGGTAGTACGGTTAACACTCCTGTTAGGAGAACGACGATTGGTGTATAGCATGTCTCTATGACCACCGCCCCAGCCCCAGCTAGGACCACCACCCCAGTGGTGATGATGTCCCCAATAACCGCCGCCATAGAAGCCACCCCAGTAGCCACCATACCAGCCGCCCCATGAACCCGGGTAATATCCCCAACCATAGTAAGGACGATTCCATCCCCAGCCATAGTTCCATCCCCAACCGTAGGAGTTGTAACGCCAATCCCACCAAAGCGGATTACTAAATGTCGGGAAAGCATAAGCGTACATACCATCAGTATATACATTCCAGTTCCATGAATTAGGTCCGTAAACAACGTCCCAATAGAGTGGACTGCTAATGCTGATAGCAAAACGTGGATTACGGAAACGGATAATACGTTCAGCATATTCATAGTCCTCTTGCGAACCATCAAATTCACCGGTTACCCATTCTCCTTCCAAGTCTGGCTGAGCTTTCTCTTTTATATATAAGGTATCGTTTTCCATTACGAATTCATTCTCACGAGCGTCATAACGGCGGTTATATTCATCCACATCCCGTGTTTTTCCCTTGCGGTCCTGAACTACAACGGTAGTGCCCGGTGATGTATAGATGTTGGTCGTGACTTGCTTTCTCGGTTCCTTCTTTTCCGGAGTCGTTTCTTTCTTCTCCTTTTTGTCTTTAGAAGGTACGAAATAAAGGTCGTCATCAACGCTTTGTGCCATCAAGCCTATAGGGAGGCATAAAGCAATTAGCAAGAAATAAACAATCTTTTTCATATCATCTCGGTTTATGTAATTACTTAAACTTATTCACATTACAAAGATAAGGAAGAGATTCGCCACTCTAGGGAGATTTTCCCCAAAGGATAATAGGGAAATCCCTATTTCTAACTATCTTTGCAAAAGATTCACCAAATTAAAAACAACTATGAAGTATTTTGAGTTCACATTCCATACAAGTCCATGCACAGAAACAGTAAATGACGTACTGGCTGCCGTATTAGGTGAAGCCGGATTTGAAAGTTTTGTTGAAAGCGAAGGCGGACTGACTGCATACATACAACAGGCATTATGCGATGAAAATACAATAAAAAATGCAATAACCGAATTTCCTCTGCCCGATACGGAGATCACTTATACATACGTTGAAGCGGAAGACAAAGACTGGAACGAAGAATGGGAAAAAAATTTCTTTCAGCCGATTGTGATCGATAACCGATGTGTTATCCATAGTACCTTCCATAAAGATGTACCCCAGGCAACTTATGATATCGTTATCAATCCGCAAATGGCTTTCGGCACGGGACATCATGAAACGACAAGCCTCATCATCGGGGAGTTACTGGACAATGAGTTGAAAGATAAATCACTTCTGGATATGGGCTGTGGAACTTCGATCTTAGCTATTCTCGCCCGCATGCGGGGAGCACGCCCATGTATCGCTATTGACATTGACGAATGGTGTGTACGAAACTCTATTGAGAACATTGAATTAAACCACGTAGACGACATCGCCGTTTCACAAGGAGATGCCTCATCGCTTGTTGGCAAAGGGCCCTTTGATATCATCATCGCTAATATAAACCGGAATATTCTATTGAACGACATGAAGCAATACGTTGCCTGCATGCACCCGGGATCGGAACTTTATATGAGTGGATTTTATGTGGACGACATTCCTTTCATCCGCCGGGAAGCAGAAAAGAACGGACTGACCTTCGTACATCATAAGGAGAAAAACCGCTGGGCAGCAGTGAAGTTCACATATTAAGCATTAATCTTCCTTATCTGTTTCAAGAAGACACAGACCACGTATCTTTAAAAGACAGCATATATTTGTAGTAGAGATAAGATGTACGAGATGCTCATCTCGTGCTGTACGGCATGCTCATCTTGTTATACACCAGATGCTCATCCAGTAGTGTACGAGATGAGCATCTGGTACATACCATCCTTTAATGAAAAGAATGGTATGATATAATATTCCTTCTGTTATGTTACCGGGAAACAGATATAAAGTATTAAGGTTTTGAATCAAACTCATTCTTTACCTGTTCGCACCATTCCCTGATTCTCTTTTCCGCTTGCTCGGATTGATTATCCAAATCGACGACCAAACCGCACCACCGATCACCACGCAACGCTCTGGAACGTTCGAAAGTGTATCTTTCGGAAGAAGTAAAACCGACCAGTGTGGCCCCGTCTCCTTCAAATACCTCGGCAAGCAGTCCGATTCCGTCAGCAAAGTTTTCGGGATAACGTATCTGATCTCCTAACCCGAAGACAGCTACTTTTTTCCCTTTCAAGTCCAATGTACGAAGTTCCGGCAATAACTCATCCCAATAGGTAGGAAGTTCTCCGTCAAACCAGGTCGAAGCACCTACTATTAAACAATCGTAAGCTGCAAAATCATTTTGCCATGCCTGCTCAATAGGCACCACTTCTATCCTATCTTTTCCAAATTCTTTCTGAATTTTCTCTGCCACCCAAGTAGTCTTATCAGCTTTGGTGGCATAAAACAAACCAATCTTCTTCATATACTATACCTCCATTTTATTCCATTAATATTCCAATAGCTTTTTAGCTGCCTCATAGATCTTCGCCTCATCCGGCAATATCTCTTTTTCCAGAATCGGATTGAAACCGACAGGAGTAAATGTAGATCCGACACGCTGCACCGGACCATCCAGATAACGGAACATATCCGTTCCGATCATAGCCGCAAGTTCCGCACCGAAACCGGAGAATACCTTGTCTTCGTGAACAACCAATGCTTTACTAGTCTTTTTCACTGATTCGAAAATCGCCTCCTTATCTAATGGTATCAATGAGCGAATATCGATCACTTCGACTTTCCAGCCACTTTCTTTTTCCAGTTGCTCTGCTACGTGCAGGCAGAAATGGGTCGTATTGCCATAAGTAATAATGCTCAAATCCGTTCCTTCACGACGAATACGTGCCTTTCCAAAAGGAACCTCAAAATCTTCCGGAACAACAGCTGCCGCTTCTACCGAATTATATAGAGCTTTCGGTTCCAAAAACAAGGTAAATCCCTTTGAACGCATACTGGTTCGTAACAATCCGGCTGCATCATCTGCAAAAGAAGGACAGACAATACGTGCACCCGGCAACGTTGTCAGAGCACCCTCTATATTTTGGGAATGATATAATCCACCACCGATATATCCTCCGGAAGCAAGCCGTAAAGTGATATTCGGAGCAAACTTACCGTTACTGCGCCAATATTCATGAGTACACTCCACATACTGTTCTACGGCAGGCCAGAAGTAGTCTGCAAACTCAGCTCCTTCTATCACTACATGGATTTTAGGGTCAAATCGGCTCATACCATTGGCTGTACCTACAATATAATCTTCGGCAATCGGTGCGCTGAATACACGCGCCTCGCCAAATTCCTGCTGCATGCCTTTGGTCACATTAAAGACCCCGCCTTTTTCTCTGTTTGCCACATCTTGTCCCCAGATAAAGGTATCCGGATTATGGCGGAATTCCGCTTTCAATGTTTCATTAATTGCATTGACCAGGAAAGTCTTCTCTCCTTCTTCCTGATGAGTACCTTCTTTGTATTTTTGCGGCTGATAAGGTTCGGGCATCACAAAATCGTAAATGCTTTTAGGATCAGGTTCAGGGGCAGCCAGCGCCTTGCGGTTGGCAGCAGATAGTTCCTTCTTTGATTCAGCTTCAATTTGCAGCAGTTCCTCTTCCGTCAAGCGCTTATAGCGCAATAACATCCGGCGGAACTTCATTAGCGGATCGGCTTCTTTCACATATTCCAGTTCGTTTTCATCCCGATAAAGTGTATGTTTATCCGAATTGGAATGAGAGCCGATACGAACGCAGTTAGCCTGTACAATCACAGGATTACGGGTACTGATCGCATATTCGCGTGCCTCAGTCATGGCATTCATGGAATCGAACACATCTTTTCCATTGCAGTAGATAATCTTCAGATTCTTGAAACCGGAGAAGTTCTCGGCTACTTTACGATTGGCAGTCTGCTCGGATTTAGGAACAGAGATGCCATATCCGTTATCCTGTATAACGAAAATCACTGGAAGACGTTCCAGACTAGCTCCATTGATAGCCTCGTAAACAAAGCCTTCGGAAGTAGCAGATTCTCCGTGCGAAGTGATTGCTACTCCTTTATGCCCATAATATACCATTGCTCTTGCTACACCCGCCGCATGCAGGTCATGCGTTCCGGTAGCAGAAGATATATTTTCAATATGCCATTCCGGTTTGGCGAAGTGATTCGACATATGACGTCCGCCGCTACCGGGATCGGTTGCTTTCGAAATGCCGTTCAATATAATCTCTTCCGCAGTCATTCCTGCAGAAAGCACAGTCAGCATATCTCTGTAATAAGGGAACAGGAAATCTTCTCCCAATGTGAAAACCTGACCGACAGCCAGTTGGATACCATCATGCCCCGCATAAGGAGCATGGTATGACCAACCCAAGGATTGCAGCTGGTAAGACGGCGCCTTCTCGTCCAAAGCACGCCCTAATGTCATCAGATGGTACCACTTTTTCAGTGTTTCAACATCCGTAGTCTTTATATCATATTTCTTTTTCATAGTTAATGAAGTTCTTAATGAATGAAACAATCTGTTATCAGCCCTTCCAGTTTTCCAGGTAATCGGCTATGAAGTGCAGGAAGTTGCCTCCCAGCATACCGTCAACTACACGATGGTCATAAGACAGGGACAGATACATCTTATGACGGATAGCAATCGTATCACCTTCCGGTGTCTCTATTACGGCAGGCTTCTTCTCAATATATCCCACTCCCAAAATGGCAACCTGGGGCTGATTGATCACCGGCGTACCGAACAAACTCTTGAATGTACCGAAATTAGTAATGGTAAACGTACCTCCGTCAATATCATCTGGCATCAATTTGTTATCACGAGCCTTCAATGCCAGCGAGTCTATAGCTACAGCCAATCCATTCAAGTTCAGATGATCGGCATCGTGTACCACAGGAACTATCAGATTGCCATCATTCAAAGAAACAGCAATACCGATATTGATATGTTTCTTGAAAAGAATATTATATCCGTCAACAGATACATTGACCTGAGGATATGCTGCCAATGCTTTTGCAACAGCTTCTGTTATGACAGGCATATAGGTCAGTTTCACTCCCTCACGGCGGAAGAAAGCGTCTTTATTCTTTTCACGCCAGCGTACCAGTTTGGTTACGTCTACCTCTACTACATTGGTTACGTGTGGTGAAACCTTCTTGGACATCACCATATGATCCGCAATAATCCGGCGGACACGATCCATTTCTTTCACTTCTACTCCCGGAATATTAGCAGCTGCAGGTGCTTGTTTAGATGGAGCAGACGGTGCAGCAACAGGAGTTTGCACGGAAGCCGCCACAGGAGAAGTTGTCATAGAGCCAGCCCCTCCAGTCGAAGAAGGCATAGAAGCCGTAAGTGCATCACCGGTAGGTATCGCCGCCTTCGAGACTTCGGAAATTCCCCTTTTCTTCTTCTCAATATAATCCTTTATATCTTTCTTGCTTAACCGGCCTTCGTATCCTGTGCCTTGTATCGAATCAAGTTCTTCTTTCGGAATATTTGCACCTCGTGCCAATTGAATCACCACAGGAGAATACCAGCGTTCCTCAGCCTTTGCTACCTGAGAAGATACTTTTTCTGCATCAGAAGAAGCATTCTCCTTACTTTCTGGAGTTTCTTTTCCACTTGCAGTTTCTTCATCGGATGCCTCTTCACCTCCCATATCTACAACAGCAACCACTGTACCTACAGCGACTGTATCTCCTTCCTTAAACAGAATTTCCACTACCTTACCAGCTACCGGTGAAGGTATTTCCGCACTGACTTTCGCCGTATTTACCTCGAAGAGAACATCGTCTTCCTGAATGACATCCCCCACTTTCACAGACCAAGAGACAATCGTCCCTTCGGTTATACTCTCGCCCAACTTAGGCATTTTTATTTCGAATCTTGACATAGACAGTAAATTTATTATTCAACCTTGAACTATTAGAACAACCCGCTGAAAAAGAAAGTTTTAAGTTAAAGTATTTTTAACCGGACTCAACGACTGAAGATCCAGTCTTCGCAAATATATTTCTCAGTCCGAAGTTTATGGATTGCTTCCAATTCTTTCTCACTGAAAGTATCAGCACATCCCTTCTGACTAAAATATTCGAAAAGTATCGCTTTGAAATGATCAACCGTTTCCATAGGTAAGTAACGACTGATATTTGTGACTTCACTACGGACAGACGGAACAGCATACACAGGCAATGCCACGCCCGTCTCAATGTCCCTCTCCGGATTCAATACCTTATTTAAAGCAGCAAGATTCGTATCATACAGCAAAGTACAATGATAAAGCACCCTGTTCTTGTGTACGCACTGGGCACTCCCCGATATTTTCAGACCATCAAGATAGATACCCAGACGTTCATCTCCTTTTGCCGGCAATCCTATCAGTTTTAAGAAATCCAATATCCGATGAAGATAAAGACTGAAATCAGGCAAGCGGGACACTGTTTCGATAAAAGTTAAATTGACATTACCCAAATCATGATATACAGCTCCCCCACCCGAAAACCGACGGGCTATTTGAATCTGTTGTTCTTCCGCCCATTCCCGGTTCACTTCCAACTGTACAGATTGGTGTTTTCCCATCACTACAGAAGGAGTGTCCTGCCAAAGCATGAAAACAGAATCTGTTTCCTGCTTCAGCAAATACTCTTCTGCCGCCAGATGAAAATAAATATCTGTAAAAGTGTTATGAAAGCACCTCATGATAAATCTCTCCAACCGTAGGATGGGGAAATACATTCTTCTGAAATTCCTCAACCGTATAGCCCTTCTGAATAGCTATTCCGGCAATCACAATCAATTCCGACGCAGGATTTCCAAGCATATGACAACCGATAATATGATCAGCTTCATCAAGTATCAGCTTACATATTCCATTTACTTGTTCGTTTTCCGCAACAAAACGTCCGGAATAAGCCATCGGCAACTTCGTAACACGATAAGGAATGCCCTGTTTGGTCAGCTCTTCTTCTGTCTTACCTACGCCGGCCACTTCCGGATTGGTGTAGACAACTCCCGGCACACTGTTATAATTCATCCGGTCTTCCACTCCTAAAATATGATTGATTGCCACTTCCGCCTCCCGAATTGCCGTATGCGCCAATAAAGAATAGCCTGTAATATCACCGCACGCATATACTCCGGGATGAGAAGTCTGAAGATATTCGTCTACTTTAACCCCATTCCGATGAAGTTCTATATTCAGCTTATCCAATCCGACATTGGTAATATTTGCTTTACGCCCCACACTGAGCAAGATCTTTTCCGTTTTGATAGTAGAAGCCTTCCCATCTTTCTCTATGACGACTCCGTCAGGTTTCACTTCTATTACTTTTGTATTCAAGTAGAAAGTGACTCCACGTTTTGCATATTCCATACGAAGCATACTGCTGGTTTCCTTATCCATGACTCCCAGTATCTCCGGCATCATCTCGACAACATGCACTTTCACTCCCATACTGTTGAAGAAAGAAGCAAACTCCATTCCTATGACTCCACCACCTATAACAACCAACGTTTCAGGAAGCTCTTTGATCTCCAAAGCCTCTTTTGACGTCCAGTAACTAACTTCCGACAGTCCCGGTATCGGAGGAATAACCGTGTCGGAACCGGTACATACCAGCAGATATTTCACTTCATATCTTTCTCCGTCACAGATGATACGGATCAGCCCGTTTTCTTCTCCTTCTATAAAGGCTTCTTTTTCCACGATCGTCACTCCGTAAGAGTTCACAGTCATCTTTACCCCACCAGTCAGCATTTTCACCGTTTTCTCTTTACGGCTCATTATTTTAGTTAAATCAAACGAAGGAGATTCGGCAGAAATGCCATATTTGGAAGCACTCTTGATGCTATCCAGAATTTTAGCAGAATATAACAACGTTTTAGTAGGAATACATCCTTCATTCAGACACACCCCACCTATTGCCTTTTTTTCAAACAAAACGGCTCTCAGTCCGTTTGCCCCTGCCCTTTCGGCAGCTGTGTAACCAGCAGGGCCACCACCAATAATAGCTATATCAAAGTTCATAATCGTATCTTTTTAGTAATAATACGATTATAACAAATGAGAGAAGAGATTAGTTGTATGACAGATCAATCATCCTACTTGATCGTCAGCTTTTTGAGTTCTTCTAATGTACCGTTGAATACATTGAGGTCTACATCTTCTTTAATACCGGGTACATTTCCGACATCAGTATGTTGCCAGAAATCCCACTTACCCTGATATTTCACCGAATCGACATAATAGTGAGCGATCCAATAAGGATAAGCATTGAAAATAGAATCGTCCAGATAACGGGTCTTGAACTTATAAGAGGTATAAAGAATGGGCTTCACCCCATAATGGGATTCTATACGGTCCAACCAGCGCTTAATGCCTTGCTGCAATTCTTTTTTCTCTTTTCGTCCGGTCACTTCCACATCGAGAACCGGAGGCAGGTCGCCGGAATCCAGTTTGACCGTACGTATAAAAAAGTCCGCCTGTTTCAAAGCATCCGTACCGGGAATATAGAAATGATAAGCGCCACGAATAAAGCCATGATTACGCGCATTAGCAAAATTAGTTTGAAAGGTAGTATCGTTATGATCTCCCCCTTCCGTCGCTTTCATAAAAATGAAGTGCAAAGGAGTTGCCGTCTGTTTATTCTGTAAAAGTCTCCCCCAGTCTATTTTTCCTTGATAATGGGAAATATCAATCCCATGAATATCATATCCGGAAGGAATACAAACTCCATATTCCTTTAAACCATTACAAGGTTTCCACCGATAAGCATAAGGACGTATAAAGAAATAATAGAAAACCATAGAGAAACAACCGACAATTGCCACAGCCAATATATTTCGAAGCCAACCGGGCATCGAATAATGCTGCTTCACCGGTGCCTTTTTCGGAGCACGGGAAGGCCTGGAAGAAGAAACCGTCCTCTTTTTTGGGGTAGTGGAAGCAGTTCTTTTCTTTTGGACAGCAGAAATCGGATTATTACGTGACGACATTTACTTTGAGTGATGAATGTAATATAGATAGGCACGGATTACACGGAATACACGGTTTTAAGAAATAGTATAACTAAAACCGCGTCAATCCGCGTAATCCGTGCCTGAAAGAGCTCTTCATTGCAACTGTTTCTTACTACAGTCCGGTGAAGTTTTCTTATTTAGCTTGTTCCAATTGCAAAGTCTTAGTTGCCTGGTCGCAAACTTCTGTAGGACCAAAGTACTGAATCGGACCTGGATATACATAATCCGTTTCAACAGCCCAACGGTCACGCTGTGCAGCGAATGCTTTGAAAGGAGCACCATCCAATTTCACTAATGCTTTCTGGATCACCGGTTTCATTTCACCGTGGCGGCGTTCCATATTCATCATCATGGTGATAGGCACACCACCTGCAATCCATTCGGCAGCAGGAGCAGTTGTGTTGCGTACAGAAGACATATAACCGGTCTTACCGTCAGCAATCAGCATAGAAGCTGTGTATCCCAAAGAATAGCAGTAGTCAGCATCAAAGTTTGACGGAGCAGCGCAACGACCTTCGTAACCGAAGAAGTGGTGCTGTGCAGCAAACTTACCCACATATTTGCCATCTTCTTTCCAAGCAGCCAATTTGGTAGCTACCATTTCAGACAACAGTTTTTCTGTTTCGATCAGTGATACCTGAACGTTTCCGTGCGGGTCACGATCCAGTGTCAGCTGGCGAGCTACACCTTCCGGCAGACTTGCATAGATAGCAGAGTTTTCCGGAGACAGCTTACGGATGATGTAATCACGTTGATGAGACTTCTTGATCTGAGAGAACTCTTCTGCATTTGCAGCCAGGAAGTCGTTCAATTCAGCGATCAGACGCTTCATAGCCGGAATAAATTCCACCAATCCTTCCGGGATCAATACTGTACCGAAGTTATTTCCCTGTGCAGCACGGTCAGCTACCACTTTAGCGATAGATGTTACTACATCATCCAGAGACATATCTTTTTCTTCCACTTCTTCAGAAACGATACATACGTTAGGCTGTACCTGCAAAGCACATTCCAGTGCGATGTGAGAAGCCGAACGACCCATCAATTTGATAAAGTGCCAGTATTTACGGGCTGAGTTACAGTCACGCTGGATGTTACCGATTACTTCTGCATAAGTCTTACAAGCTGTATCGAAACCGAAAGAAGTTTCAATCATATCGTTCTTCAAGTCACCGTCAATCGTCTTCGGGCAACCGATCACCTGTACACCGTACTTCTTGGCAGCATAGTATTCAGCCAATACACAAGCGTTTGTATTAGAGTCATCACCACCGATGATAACCAGTGCTTTGATGCCCAATTCTTTGATGATCTCAAATCCCTTTTCAAACTGAGCTTCAGTTTCCAGCTTCGTACGTCCCGAACCGATGATATCGAAACCACCTGTGTTACGGTATTCGTCAATGATGTCAGCAGTCAGTTCCATATAGTTGTGGTCTACCAGACCGCCAGGACCCAAGATAAAGCCGTACAGCTTACTTTCAGGATTCAGCTTTTTGATACCGTCGAACAAACCAGAGATTACATTGTGTCCGCCCGGAGCTTGTCCGCCGGAAAGGATTACACCTACGTTCATAGCAGGAAGTTGAACAGCTTCACCCGCTTCGAATGTAATCAACGGCATTCCGTACGTGTTAGGGAATAATGCTTTGATAGCTTCCTGATCGGCTACAGATTGAGTAGCAGCACCTGCTACAGCTTTAACGGCTCCTGTTGCCAATGCTTTCGGAAGTTTGGGCTGATAAGCAGCCCTTGCGATTTGCAATGCACTTTTAGTCATTTTCTTTATTTTTATTTAAAGGTGTTAGTAAGTTTCTTGTCAAACTTGAAAAGCGTTGCAAATTTCGCATTTTTCCTCGAATTATGAAAGAGAAGCCCTCATTTTATTTCGCTGCATAGTTACAGAGGCTATTGCTTCCAGCCACCGCCAAGTGCTTTATACAGTTGTACTACGGTGATCAGTTCATCACGAATAGCGTTACTCAGACCAATTTGTGCGTCAAAATAACCACGCTGGGCATCGAGAACATCCAAATAATTGATCACTCCATTGATATATTGCAACTGCGCCAAATCCATATAACTCTTAGCCGAACGTTCCAGATTGGCACGAAGTGCGTACACCTCTTTTATCTTATTAAAGTTGACAATCGCATTACGTGTCTCTTTGAAAGCCGTCAGGACTGTTTTCTCATAACTATGTATTTCTGCTTCATAGGCCGCTTTTTTGCCTTTCAACGCAGCACGGTTCTTTCCCCAGCCAAATATAGGAGTCAATAAAGCACCTTCCATAACGGCATAAGGCGATTTTAGAAGTTCTGACAAAGACGTGCTTTCACTACCGAAACCACCCGTCAGTGCCAGACGAGGAAACATATTCGTATAAGCCACACCTACTTTTGCATTGGCAGCGATCAGCTTCTGCTCTGCCTGACGTATATCGGGACGGCGTTCCAGCAAAGTGGAAGGCATCCCTATCGGAAGAGTTTCCGGGAAATTAAACTCCTGAAGCAAACGGGAACGGGCTATGCGATTCGGGTATTCTCCGGCCAGAAAAGCAATATCATTCTCTTTCAGCGATATTTTGCGTTCCAGATCAGGAACCAGAGTAGCTGTACGTGCCAACTCTACCTGCGCCTGACGATAAGAAGTCTCCGAAGTAAGTCCTCCTTCAAAACGGATACGTGCCAGACGAACCCCTTCTTCACGAGCTTTTAAAGTCTGCTTGACGATATCCAGTTCCGTATCCAAGGCAACCAGCTCATAATATGCCTGTGCCACTTCCGCCACAATCGTCATCTGAAGCGCACGTTGCGCTTCTACTGACTGCAGATATTCGGCGATGCTGGCAGAACGTGCCCATCGCAGATTTCCCCAAAGATCGAGTTCCCATGAAACAAGGAACTGCGCTTCAAAAGTATCCGATTTCTTAAAAGCATCTCCTCCATGATTTTCAAGTTCACGCTCGGCAGTCACTTTACCTTTAATATCGGGAAGCAGCGCGGCAGTGGATATCCGTTTCTGAGCTGCCATTTCCTTGATGCGGGCAGCCGCTATCAACATATCTTTATTATGATCCAACGCACGGTCTATAAGACTGCGGAGTGTGGAATCCGTGTAGATTTCCTCCCAATCCTGATCTCCAAAGCTGACCGTATCCTGATGCTGAGCCAGACTATCGGGTAAATGAAGATCAGGACGGACGTAGCTCTTGCCTACTTTGCAGGAAGTCAGTATTCCTGCAAAAAGTAGTATAGCAATATATAGTTTATTCAGTTTCATTATTTCTTATGTTTTAAGATTTTCGACTTTGTTTTATACACCATCACAAAGAAGAACGGCACGAGAATGATACCAAATACGATAGCGAATATCATTCCGAAGAATACGCCCGTACCAATCGCCTGTCGGCTCGCCGAACCCGGACCACTCGCCAGTACCATCGGAAGCATTCCCAGTACAAATGCAAGGGAGGTCATCAGAATAGGACGGAAACGTAATTTCGCTGCGTAGATTGCCGACTGAATCAAATCTTCACCTCTATCTACCTGCACTTTGGCAAACTCTACAATCAAAATGGCATTCTTGGCGGCAAGCCCGACAAGCATTACCAATCCGATCTGGAAATAAACATCATTCTCCAGTCCGCACACCCAGACTCCCAGATAGGCTCCCAAAGCTGCTACAGGCAAGGATAGCAATACAGCAATCGGCACTGTCCAACTTTCATATTGTGCGGCAAGGAAGAGGAAGACAAACAAGAACACCAGTGCCATGACCATCCCCGTCTGACCGCCTGCCTGTTTCTCCTGATAAGAAAGTCCGCTCCACTCCAGTCCGATATTATCCGGAAGATGGTCACGGGCGATCTGCTCCATAATCTCCATTGCCTGACCGGAACTGTATCCCTGCGCGGCAGCACCCCGGATAACGGCAGTAGTAAACATATTGAAACGCTTGATACTTCCCGGCCCTGTCGTATAAGAAGCATTACCCAAAGATGTCAGCGGTACCATAGCTCCATTGGAAGCTTTCACAAAGAACAGGTTGATATTGTCTTTATGTTCCCGATAAGGAGCTTCCGCCTGAATATATACCTTATATATACGGTTGAACATATTAAAGTCATTCACATACACCGAACCTGTATACGCTTTCATCGTAGAAAACACATCTGCCAAGGGTACTCCCAGCATTTTCACCTTGTCTCTGTCCACATCAAAGTAAAGTTGGGGAATCTCCGACTGCAAGGAAGAAGACAAACCTGTAAGCTCCTTACGTTTGGAAGCATAATACATCAACGTATCTGCCGCATCTACCAAATTATCGAAAGTAGCCTCTCCACGAGCTTCCAACTGCATTTCAAAACCACCGGAGCTGCCCAGTCCCGGTATGACCGGAGGAGTAGACAGGTAGACTTTACATTCGGGGTATTCTCTCAAATGTTTTTCTACCGTATCCATAATTTTTTCAATACTGGTGCTCTTTCTCTCTTCCCAGGGTTTCAGAATAACGGTCAACTCGGCACGTCCCTGATTACTGCCTACACGCGGACTGCTTCCGGTCACGTTCTGCACATATTCTATATATGGATTCTTCTCCAGATAAGCAATCGCGCGTTCCGTTACTACACGGGTTCGCTCCAAGGTAGCTCCTTCCGGCAGTTCAAGTTCAATCTTAAAGTATCCCTGGTCTTCTACCGGCAAGAAACTGGTCGGAATAATCCGGTGAATCAACAGAATAGCAATCAATACCATACCAAAAGCACTCAAAACCCGACGAGGATGTTTGATAGTACGGGTGACGGCAGCTACATACTTATTGCTTCCGATACCCAGCCACTCATTGATCTTTCTGAATACTATATTTTTCTTCTTGCCACTATCCGGTTTCAAAATGAGCGAACACATCACAGGGCTCAGCGTTAAAGCAACCACAGTAGAAATCAGTACAGATACCACGATAGTTACCGTAAACTGACGATACAGCTGCCCGGTAATTCCACTCAGAAAACTTACCGGAACAAACACAGCCGCCAATACCAGTGAAGTAGCGATCAATGCGCTTGATAATCCGTTCATCGCTTTCTTTGTCGCCTCATAGGGACTCAGCTTCTCCGTTTCCATAATATGCTCTACTCCTTCCACCACTACAATCGCATCATCGACCACGATACCGATGGCGAGAATCAAACCGAGTAAGGTCAATATATTAATAGAGAAACCAAAAATCAGCATGAATCCGAAAGTACCAATCAGGGAGATAGGTACCGCTACCACCGGAATCAATGTAGCACGCCAGCTCTGCAAAGACAGATACACTACCAACACAACCAGCACCAATGCTTCGAACAACGTCTTATATACCTCATGAATAGACTCAGAGATATACGTTGTCATATCAAACGGAATCTCATAACTCAATCCTTCCGGAAAATTCTCGCTGATTTCTTCCATCGCCTTCTTTACATTCTCGGCTACTTCCATCGCATTGGCACCCGGCAACATGTAAATACCCAGTACCGCTGCATTCTCACCATTGATACCACTCTCGGTATTGTATGAAGAAGCCTCCAGAGATACACGTGCCACATCCTTCAGCCGGATGATGGAACCATTGGCATTGGCACGTACCACAATATCCTCAAATTGCCCTACTGTAGAAAGACGTCCCTGAGTAGTGATAGGAATCGTTATATCCAGTCCCTGTACCGGCTGCTGACCTAATACACCGGCTGCCGATTCACGGTTCTGGTCTTTCAAGGCATTCTGCAAGTCCTGCACAGTCAATCCGAAGTTAGCCAGCTTATCAGGCTCTGCCCATATCTGCATAGCATAGTAACGGCTACCAATATTGGATACACGTCCTACTCCCGGAATACGGCGAATCACATCGAGCACATTGATCGTAGCAAAGTTGCTCAGGTAAATTTCGTCAAACTTAGGATCGGTAGAAGTCAGACAGAGTGTCATTAACTGACTGGGTGCCTGTTTCTCTACGGAAATACCATTCTGAATCACTTCCGCCGGAAGACGGGATTCAGCCAGCTTCACACGGTTCTGAATTTCCACAGCAGCCAAATCCGGGTCAGCAGATACATCAAAGGTAACTGTTGCCGAGAAGCCACCGGAGTTAGAACTGTTTGATTCCATATAAAGCATACCGGGCGTACCATTGATTTCCTGTTCAATCGGAGTAGCCACCGCCTGCGACACGGTAAGTGCACTCGCACCCGGATAAGACGCACTGATCTTTACCACCGGAGGCGTGATCTGCGGATATTGATCCACCGGAAGCATGGTCAGCCCGATGATTCCGACAATCACAATCACGATGGAAATGACAGCCGAAAATACCGGCCTGTCTATAAAAAAACTAACTTTCATTGATTATTCTCCTTTTGCGTTATCCTTCATTCCTGTTGTAGAATCACCTGCCACCATAGTGGTATCCTTCACCTCCGCTTCCGGCTGACTGATCCGTACTTTCATGCCCGGGGTCAACTTATGGAAACCTTCTACAACAATTGTCTCTCCTACAGCAAGTCCTCTTTCCACTACGACGTTATTCCCCACTTCGGGTCCTAACTCAATAAAACGTTTCTCTACTGTATCATCTTTACGCATTGTATAAATATAAGCTCCGCCTTTTTCAATGGTAACAGCTTTCATCGGAACAAGGATAGCTCCTTCACGCACGTCCAAAAGTAGTTTTACTTTGGTAAACTGTCCCGGAAGCAATACCTGTTTCGGGTTAGGCATCTCTGCACGTACGGAGAAAGTACCTGTCTGGGGATCGACCTGCGGTTCTGCAAAATCGACATATCCTTTATAGGGGTAAACCGTATTATCCGCCAAAGTAATAGTTATGTTCGGTTGCCAGGAACGGGTAGAATCCTGTTGTCCGAGGTTAATATTACGTTCTTTACTTTTCAGATAATCAAGTGCCGTCATACTGAAATCGACCAATACGGTATCGCTTTTTACTACTGTAGCCAGCAGAGACTTTCCTCCGGGACCTACCAGCGTTCCCAAGTCTACATTTCTTTCACTGATATGTCCGGCAAGAGGTGAACGAACAATGGTATAGCCTAATTCGAGTTCAGCCTGCGCCAAGTCCGCCTCACTCATCGCTACTGTCGCAACAGCGCTTTCATAAGCTGCTTCCGCATTATCCAGATCCAGCTGGCTAGCAGCATTTTGTTCGTACAACGGACGGATACGTTTCAAGTCACGTTCAGCTTTCAATGCCTGTGCTTCGTCCTTTTTCAGCTGAGCCCGTGCCTTGTCGGCTTTCGCACGATATTGGTCCTGATTGATCACAAACAAGACCTGATTCTTATTTACATAAGTGCCTTCGGCAAAAAGCATGTTTTCCAGATAGCCTTCTACCCTGGCACGTACTTCGACAAATTGCTGGGCACGGATTCGCCCCACATATTCTCCGAATATCTCTACATCATCTTTTATAACCGGTTCAACAATCACTGTCGGCATTTCCGGCGCAGCCTTCTGAGGTCGAGTCAGTATCCAATATACTCCCAACACAATTACCACACATACTACAGCAGCAATGTTTCTCTTTCTCCTCAGTTTCAACTCATGTTTCGAAAAGAATAATCTCATATCGAATCTTATTATTTAATTTAACTTATGTTTGTTCTACACTCTATTATGCAATACACATACCAAAATATCCTGTTTTATCTTATCTGTTTATTATCAACATATTACATTTTTCCTCTTGAAGACGGAAGTGTGGAAAACATCCTTAAAGTGTAGAATTTATCCACATTTCCGACTTTTAGAACATTTTTTATAGTTCTTGTTTCATCAACTAAACAATTTATCCCCTACATTTGTAGTTATATTGTACATCAACACAATAACATGTCTAATGAAAAAACAAATCTTTTCAACATTAGTTTTTGCAATGTGCCTGATATTACCTTTTTCTGTTTATTCACAGGAACAACGGAAGAAGGTCGGCGTTGTCCTCAGTGGCGGCGGTGCCAAAGGAGTGGCACATATCAAAGCATTGAAAGTCATCGAGGAAGCAGGCATTCCGATCGATTATATAGTAGGCACCAGTATGGGATCTATAGTCGGTGGACTTTACGCCATCGGTTATACTCCGGAACAACTGGACAGTATGGTACGCAAACAGGACTGGACTTTCCTTTTGAGCGATCGTATCAAACGCAGTGCCATGTCGCTCACCGAACGCGAACGCTCTGCAAAATACATTGTTTCGCTTCCTTTCACAAAGAACCCGAAAGCTGCCATGTCCGGAGGAATTATCAAAGGACAGAATCTTGCCAATCTGTTCTCTGATCTGACAGTGGGCTACCATGACTCGATCAATTTTAATAAGTTACCGATCCCCTTCGCCTGTGTATCGGCCAATGTAGTCAATGGGGACCAGATCGTATTCCATGATGGCGTACTCTCTACTGCCATGCGTGCCAGTATGGCTATCCCCGGTGTATTCACACCGGTACGCAAAGACAGTATGGTATTGGTAGACGGTGGAATTGTCAATAATTATCCGGCAGATGTGGCCAAAGCAATGGGGGCCGATATTATTATCGGAGTCGATGTTCAGAATGCGCTGAAAAGTGCCGACAAGCTCAACAGCGCTCCGGACATATTGGGGCAGATTGTTGATCTCACTTGCCAGACCAATCATGAAAAGAATGTAGAACTCACTGATACCTATATCAAGGTAAATGTAGACGGATTTTCTTCCGCCAGCTTCACTCCGGCAGCCATCGATTCCCTGATGCGTCGGGGCGAAGAAGCCGCACGTGCACAGTGGAATTCCCTGATTGCCTTAAAAAAAGAAATCGGTATACCGGACAATTATGTCCCCAAACAACATGGACCGTACTCTTCTCTTTCCAATTCACGGACAGTATACGTCACAGATATATCCTTCTCCGGCGTAGAGGCTGATGACAAAAAATGGCTGATGAAGAAGTGTAATCTCAAAGAGAACAGTAACATTACCACTCAGCAGATAGAACAAGCTGTGTATCAGTTGCGTGGCAGTCATTCTTACTCAAGCGCCAGCTACACACTTACCGACACTCCCGAAGGGTATCACCTTAATTTCTTGTTAGAAGAAAAATATGAGAAAAGAATCAATCTGGGCATCCGTTTCGACTCGGAAGAAATAGCATCCCTGCTGATTAATGCCACAGCAGATCTCAAAACTCATATTCCTTCCCGATTATCCCTGACCGGCCGATTAGGAAAGCGATATGCCGCCCGCATCGATTACACACTCGAACCGATGCAGCAACGCAATTTCAATTTCTCATATATGTTTCAATATAATGACATCAACATCTATGATGAAGGTGAACGTGCTTACAACACTACTTACAAGTATCATTTAGCTGAATTTGGTTTTTCGGATGTCTGGTACAAAAACCTCCGCTTCGGACTCGGACTTCGTTTCGAATATTATAAATACAAAGATTTTCTTTTCAAGAAACCGGAACTCACTGGGCTGGATGTAGAATCCGAACACTTCCTGAGTTATTTCGCTCAGGTACACTATAGTACATTCGACAAGGGATATTTCCCTTCCAAAGGAACCGAATTCAAAGCTGCCTATTCGCTTTATACCGATAATATGGCGCAGTATAATGATCATGCCCCATTCTCTGCGTTGAGCGGCTCGTGGTCCAGTGTCATACCTGTTACCCGACGTTTTTCCATTATCCCATCCATCTATGGCCGTGTTCTGATTGGAAAAGACATCGCCTATCCCTTGCAAAATGCCATTGGCGGCGAAGTATACGGACTCTACATTCCACAGCAACTGCCGTTTGCCGGTGTGACCAATATGGAACTGATGGACAATTCAATCATGATTGCATCCGTGAAGCTCAGACAACGGATGGGAAGCATTCATTATCTCACTCTGACAGGTAATTATGGCTTGACGGACAGTCACTTCTTCGAAATACTGAAAGGGAAACAACTGTTTGGTATCAGTGCCGGATATGGTATGGACAGTATGTTCGGTCCGTTGGAGATTACGTTCGGGTATTCCAATCAGACTGACAAAGGAAGTTGTTATGTGAATCTGGGATACTACTTCTAAGTCACTATTTCGGTTCCTGCATACATAGGACTATACTTACCATGATGAGAAAAAGTTCTCACTGCGATGAGACTTTTTTCTCATCATAGTGAGAATTTTTTCTCATCGCAGCAAGAACCATTGAGAATATTCAGTATCCTAATCTGCTGTTATACAAAATTTTCCCTTTTCTGTAGATATAGTAATCCGATCATCATCCAGACTAAACTGGCGGATAAAAGGAAAATGCGGTTTTTGATAAGGATTCCCTCCCAAATAATCGGATGAACATTATCGGGAACACGAAAAGGATTCAGCAGAACGTTCCAAAAAGAATCCGGCTTACCTAAGAACATCAATGCAATGCCTATAATAATCATAAATACGGCAGTTCCGTTTCCACTCCGCGTAATGGTAGACAGCATAAAAGCCATGTTTCCGAAAAAGAGTATCGGGAACATCAACTGTAATGCCATCTCAAGCGGATTGACCGGATACAGCAATAAAATGGCTATGTATGAAAAGATAATCAGAATAACAAAAATTGCCACATAAATCATCAATAACCGCACGCCCCAAACCTTATACTTATAGTCGGGGATTCCAAAGAGAATCTCCAATATCCGGCTATCTTCATCATTCTGAATGCCGAATACAGCCGGATAGAAAATAAGCAGCATAGACGGAAACATCAGGATGCTATAGATGAGTCCCTCGTTAATCTCCTCCCGTTTCCACGCATTCTGAAACATAAAAAGAGCAAAAAAGCCAAATGCAGCCAACAGAAACCAGAAAAACTTCCCGGCAAATATAATCTTCAGGTTATACCTGACTACTTTAGGCAACAGTTGTATCAATTGTTTGAATGTCATATCCTTCTTTTCTTTTTAATTCATATTCTTCAGCAGACAGAGATAAGCGTCTTCCAAATTAGCTTCTACCTCTACAGCCCCTTCATAAGGCTGTCCGACAGAAAGATAGCGCACCCGAATCGTATCGCCTTCCTGAATATGATGTATTACCAACGATTTGTCCAGTACTTTTTCAAATTCTGTCTTATCTATATTAAACTGCCATACTTTTCCGTTAGCCATTTCCACCATATCCGAAGGATCACCGAAATATTTCAGTTCACCTTTATTGATTACCACTACCTGATTACAGGAACTGGATATATCCTCAATGATATGAGTGGAGAAAATAACGATGCGGTCTTTACTCAATTCCACCAGCAAATTACGGAAACGGATACGTTCGCGAGGGTCGAGTCCCGCTGTAGGCTCATCCACTACCAGGATACGTGGTAAATGAAGCAGAATAAGCGCAATGCCAATACGCTGTTTCATACCTCCTGAGAAAGAACCGATCTTTTCGTCTTTCCGCTCGTACATATGTACCGCTTTCAGCACATAGTCCAGACGCTCCCTGCGCAAATCTCCATCTACGATTCCTTTCAATATGGCCTGATAATCCAGAAACTCCCACGAAGTCATATTCTCATAAGTTCCGAATTCCTGCGGAAGGAAACCTATCAGACTCTGTAGTTCTTCTCTGTAGATACGGGTATCCAGACCATTGATCCAGATACTACCATAGCTCTGCTCAAAGATACCACAGATGACACGCATCAAGGTCGATTTACCTGCCCCATTGGGTCCCAGTAGTCCGAACATACCTGTCTGAATCTCGAATGACACCCCACGCAATGCTTTGAAAGGTTTGCGTCGTTTTCCAATCATAGGAACACTCTTCACCATGCGGAAATAGGAACGGCGAAGCCCTGCAAATCGTCCGGTGACACGCTCTATATTTACATCGTGATCATACAGATACTGAGAAGTGACATAGATGGCAATACCCACCAGCCATAACAATCCGATCATGATGACCAGCCCGTTATTATCCAGTTTCCGGAATAACTGAAACAGGATAAGGGGAGGAAGACTCCAGAATATCACCCGGTTTACGATCTTTGTTACCCGATTATCTCCGTATCGATAATATAAATAGGAACGTACCTTTCTCCACAAATACAGTACCGCTGCATAAATAGCGAACGAGAACAGGAATATCCAAAGCCTGTTATGAATGAAGAAATAGGTGAAATAAATGGCAAACAGTAAGATACCAAACTGCCATAGCACATTGATAAAGTCCTTCAGAGAATGGTATTCATTGCTCAATCCCAGACGTTTGCGTAATTGCAAACCACTGTTCCACTGACGGCTGATGTGTCCAGGCCAATCGTAGATCTTAACCAGATTGCGGACAGAAATACGTATTTCTTCATCCGGATTGATAACCTCCGCCTTAGCTCTACGGAGACTGGTTTGCGCAAAGTATGTCATCCCCGGTATGCCTGCAATCAGTGCTACCAGATAGATTGACTGCCAAAGCATTCCGTCAGTGTATAGCCAGATACAGATTACACCGGACACAAAAAAGAATCAGGTGAATGGTCCATAGTTTACGGGATAACGAACGGTACCACTGAAGCACATTTTCCAGTCCCATACAAACTGTCGGAATTAAAATCAGCGTCAGCATGGCAGAAAAGAAAAGTCCGCCTATCACTGTAATGGCAAAAGGTGCACCGATAGCCCCTGCATACTCCGTATCTCCCATAGCCAACGGAAGCATGGCAGCAATCGTGGTGATGGAAGTAATCAGAATGGGACGAATACGTGACATACCGGCAGTCATCAACGCCCTGTTCCGGCGGTATCCCCGTTTACGCAAAATGTTGGCGTAATCTATCAGAATGATTCCGTTATTGACGACTACTCCCAACAGAATAAGGAACCCTGTCAGTGTATTCGCATTCATCAGACTGTTGCTCGAAAGCAATAATGCCAGCAAAGAACCGATAGCGGCCAACGGAATGGTAAAAAGCAACACAAAAGGCGTCACTACAGACTCGAAGACTGAAGCAAGGATCATAAATATCAAAAGAAAAGCTGCCAGAATAAGGAATTTGAAATCCCCGAATTCATCCTCCTCATGGAATACCTGCACAGCGACTCCGGACGGAAGATTATAACTGGCAATCAACTGGTCGATATCGGAACGATATCCTCCCAATAAATCTTTCGAAGACTGAACATCTCTCGGAAAAGCATAGTATACCTCAATCTGCTTATCTTGATTGACACGGATGATGCGCGAACGCCCACGTCCATAATTCAGAGACGATATATCTTCTAGATTGTGCATACCGCCATTGGCATTTTCTATCCGGATAGCACGCAAGTCATCCACAGTTTTCTCTTTCTGAGCTTTTTCCTGTGCCTCTTCTTCAGTTTCCTTTTCCGGTATTTCGTCACGGATAATAATATCATAAATATCCTCTCCCACCTTGAAAGTAGCTTCGGAAGAGTATTCATTATTAAGCGCAGTCAATCCGGTGGTAATATTGCCACGGTTAATATCATAAGCAGTCAGCAGAATAGGGTCAAAGTTCAGATTTATTTCTGCCTGACGGGGAGTATACGAAACATGAGTATGCTGTACAAAATCCTGTTCGTCCAACAAATAACGCACTTCCTCTGCCACCATCTGCATCATTTCGAAATCAGATCCCCTGATCACCACCCGTTCACTGTTGTCACCGATACCCAACAAACGCATGAATCCGCCCAGACTGCTCAGAGCCGAGTTATCTCCTCCGCCTCCCATAGCATCAGAGACATAGATTTCCGCACCATTGATATTGGCGACTTTAGTCTGCACATCCGCTTTTATATCGGCTATTTTCCGTTTGGCGATCTTTGTGTAATCTTCCTGCAAAACGAGTGTCAGAGTCGCCTCTTTTTCCCGAATACGGCAAATCAGATCTTTCTTTTCCGGAAAATCCTCCAGACGTTCTTCCAGTACCTTTACAATCTTATCCGTATTTTCAAGCGTACTCCCGGTAGGCATCACGACACTGATGTTGAACCGGTCTGAAGCAACTTCCTTCATCTGTTGCACATTCAAGGTCAATGACAAAATCAATGTTGCAAAAAGCAAGATTACAGCTCCAAAGACTGTCACTCCCGGATTACGCATACAAGTCTTCAATAAGACCAGATAGACCTGCATCGGACGCTGAACGATCGAGACTTTTTCATAAACGACGCTGTTCCCACTCTTACTCTTCAAAAGAAGGTAAGTAATCATCGGTATAAAAAGTAAAGCTACAAACAGCGAGATCGTCAAAGTTGATATAATGGATACTCCGATATGGTGCCCGATCAGTTTTATCAGGAAATTATCAGAAAAAACGAACGGCAGGAACACAGTAATGGTAGTCAGGGTAGCCGCCACAATGGAGCGCCACACTTCTTTTGTTCCCTGCGTTACCGAACGTTCGGGCGTATAGCCGTTTCCCGACAAACGATAAATATTCTCAAGCACCACGACACTATTATCCAGCAGCATTCCGATGGCCAACGCCATTCCTACCAAGGTAAGACTATTGATAGTGATACCAAAAGCGTAGAAGAAGTTGAAAGCCGTATAGACAGAAATCGGTATGGAAAGTGCGATAAAAAACACCAACCGCATATTCTTCAGGAAAAGCCAAAGAACGAACACAGCCAATAATCCCCCTACCAATGCCAGATTAATAATCTGGTTGATATTATTTTCCATGGTTTCAGCCTTGTTCTCCTGAATGACAATTTCCAGTTCGAGCGGAGCCAGCTTCTCATTCAGCTTTTCAATCACATCGGATACACGGTGTGAAAGTTCAATCAGATTAGCCTGTGAATCATTGATCAAAGCAACCGAAACGGCTTCTTTTCCATTCACACGACTATAGGTGGTTTCATCTTTCAAGTCAAAAAAGACGGTTGCCAGGTCTTTCAGCAGAATAGGACCAGGAGCGACAACTATATTCTCCAAATCAGAAACTTTGGTATACATCGCATTGACATGGACAAAATTCTTGCTGTCGGGTTCATCTGCGAAGCCTACAAATGTCTTTTCCTGGGTATTCTGCGAGAGCAAACCGCTTATTTTGGAAGCAGTGAGGTTCAAAGCCTTGCAAGCCTCCGGATTCAGACGCACTTCAATGGCTTTCTGCCGTCCTCCGTAGATATTGACGGAAGCTACCCCATCTATATTCTCCAGATCGGAACGAACATCCTCGTCTACCAGACTCCGGACACGGTCGGTTCCTCCCGTACCACGCACTTGAAGCACCATGAAGTTATTATTCATCTGAGCAATATCCACTTTCTGTACCTGTACGGTAAAACCGGTCGGCAGGGAGGCTGCGATTTCATTCACTTTCTCCTGCAGTTTAAGACTGGTCATCTTGAAGTTGATATTCTTTTTAAAGTCAATCTGTATGCTGGACTGCCTCCTGTCAATGTAGGATTGCAGTTTGTCTACTCCACCTATCGCACTGACCGCTCCTTCGAGTGGAATAATCACTTCCGACTCTACATACGAAGGGTCCATATCCTGCTGTGACGACACCTGGACAAACAGAACCGGAAGTTCTGCGTTGGGCAGCAACTCCACCGGAAGTTGTTTATACGACACATAGCCCAGCAGGCTGAGTGCAATAAACAGCATACAAATCGTTATTCTCCTATTTAGTAAAAAGTTCATCTTCAGCTGTTTTTAGTTCGGCGATTTATACGTCTTTTGATATTCTCCAAGACATAATAGACACAAGGAATAACCATCAAACTCATCAGAGTAGAAGTTATCAATCCTCCGATCACAGCTATAGCCATCGGTGAACGTAAAGATGCACCTTCACCAAAACTGAATGTCATCGGAAGCATGGCCAGAATCGTAGTCAAAGTAGTCATGATGATCGGACGGATACGCTGTTGCCCTGCTTCTACAATGGCATCAGTCAACTCCATTCCCGCCTGACTAAGCTGATTGATACGGTCTACCAGAATGATAGAGTTATTGACGGCAATACCTCCCAGCATGACAATACCGATAACTCCCATCATATTGATAGTGGTTCCGGTAATGAAGAAAAGTAAGATAGCACCTACTACAGCCAGAGGAATAGTCAGCAAGATCGTAAACGGATGCAGCAAGGATTCAAACTGGGAAGCCATCACCATATAGACAAGTACAACAGAAAGCATCAGAGCAAACAACAGACTGTTCATTGATTCTTGCCGTTTTTCTTCCTCTCCTGTCACTGTAATACTGTAGTTAGCAGGCAATTCAATACCTTTCACCGTTTCACGCACTTCGGCTGCTACTTTATCCAGTGATTTACTCGCATCCATATTAGCCATCACCTTACCGATACGGCTTTGATTGCGGCGCAGAATCTCCTTGGGCGCTTGTCCGTGAGTAATGGTAACAATCTCTTGTAATACAAATTCCTGTGTTCCACTTTTGATGACAAGAGCACCAAGAGAACTCAACGGGATATCCGGCACCTTTATGACGATATCACGCATCTCACCGCGATATTCCATCTTACCGACTTCCTTACCGCTTAGTTGCTGCTTCAATTGTTCGATTACCATAGCCACACTCAAATTATTGATACCGGCTATTGTACGATCAATCGAGATCACAACTTCCGGAGCACCGTCTTCCACGGAGGTAATAACATCATAGATTCCATTTACGCCAATCATCCGTTCCTTCACCTCTTCAGTCAACTGAGCAATCTCATCCAACTCCTCTCCTTTGACCTCCACAACAATAGGAGCCCCTTCGCTTCCTAACAGTGAACTCAGAGAATTCTCATCCTGCTGAATCGTCAGTTCCAGTCCGTCAGGATTCTTGGCCGATTCCACGAAAGACGCAATCACCTTTTCCGGTGAAAGTGTACATTCCGGTGAAAGGATCACTTTCATCATTGCTGTATTTTCTCCTTCAAATATCGCATTTTCCGAACCGCTCCCCTCTCCGATATGACTGTATACCGTACATAAAGAATCACCGCCAACGATAGCATATAACAATTCTTCCAGATTACCTACAGCAGCGGAAGTGCGTTCCATCTGTGTACCTTCGGGCATTTTGATTACAGCCGTAAACGTCTTGCTTTCCGCACGGGGCATAAACTCAGTTCCGATAAACGGAGTCAGCAATCCAGTCACGATAAGGAGTAACACTGCCATACCGATCACCAGCCAACGTCGCTGAATCAGCTTGCGAAGCACTCTGCTATATCCTGTAATACGAATGGACTTCACTTCTTCCAGCTTAACCTTCTTGCCGGAAAGCTGGATATATAACATCGGAATCACCAGGATAGCCACAAACAAAGAAGAAACCAGTGAGAAAGTAACCGTCCATGCCTGATCTTTAAACAGTTCGCCCGAAGCTCCGTGAAGATAAACAATCGGCAGGAAGACGACAATAGTCGTCAGAGTAGAAGCTATTACCGCATTGGCAACTTCTGCCGTCCCGTTAATAGCAGCCTCTTTGATACTCAATCCTTTCTCCTGATTTCGGAAGATACTTTCTATGACGACAATGGCATTATCGACGAGCATACCCGCCCCGAGCGCCAGTCCTCCCAATGTCATAATATTCAGTGACAGTCCGTTGAAGAACATCAGATTGAAAGTAGCCACAATCGAGATGGGAATAGCAAGACTGACAATCAGTGTTGTCCCCATCCGGCGAAGGAATACAAACAAGACTACAATAGCGAGAATAACACCCAGAACAGCACTGCTCTTCACTTCTCCTATCGCACTTTTTATAAAAGTACCCTGATTGGAAATCACCTGAAAATGATAACCGGGCAATGCATTCTCTATCACTGCCAATTGGCGGGTTACCTCATCCACCACTTTTACAGTATTAAAGCGCATCTCCTTATAAATAGACAGTCCGATACTACGCTTCCCGTTAATCCGTACAATGTTCTCCGGACGAGCGTTCAAAAACTGCACAGTAGCCACTTCCTTCAAAAAAACAGGAGCTTTATTACTGTTGGCAGTCGCTGTTCCCGAAGCATTGTTTCCGGATGCTTCCTCTTGTTGTATCGCTTTGTATCCGACAATCAGATTCTCAAAATCATCTTCCGAAGCAAACAAGCTCGAACTTTTCACCAGATATTGTAATCCCAGTTCACTGACCCGTCCACCGGATATACTCTGATTATTCGATTCGATGCGCGAAGCGATATCTTCTATTTTCAGTTGAAAAGCATCCAGTTTATAAGGATCAGTCTGAATGGTAAGAGTACTGACTTCTTCTCCCGAAAGCGTCACTTCAGCCACGCCTTCCAGACGAATCAACTCATTGCGGATATAGCTTTCGGCGATTTTCCTTAATTCCGCCATATCTGTAATACTCTGATGAGACATTCCCACCAAAACTACCGGAGACAAGTTCGCATCGTGTTGCGTAATCTTCAGTTCAGTAATATCCTTGTTCTGGGCAAACGGATTCATGGCTTTCTGCAAATCTAGAAAAGCCTCATCCATATCCTTTGTCCAGGTATATTCTACAGTAATTCGTGCCGTCCCGGCTTTAATCACGGAAGAGACCTGAGTAACATCACTCTGCCGGATCGCCATAGACTCCATATTTTTAACGAATTGCTTTTCGATCTCCTCGGGAGGGCGTTCACCCGCCTTTAATTCAATAAACAGGCGGGGATTATTCAGATCGGGCAATAAATCCACACTCAACTGATCGTATGATACTTTTCCCAACAATAAGAGGGCAAATACTACCATACAAATCGTAACCGGATTGCCTACTGCAAATTTGATTATATTCTTCATAAGTATTTCCTATTTTCAAAAGATGCGTTCATATATCGCATCCATGATTTACTTTTGGATTTTGACTTTGGCGTCTTCTTTCAGTGTTTCAAAACCCTTCACTACCAAATTGTCATTTACATTAAGTCCGGATAGAATTTCGATATTATATTCATCCTCCAGACCTGTTTGCAGATTGCGTATCTTTGCCGTATTCTTTTCGACGATATATACGTATTTCCGGCGACGATTGGACAAGATTACGTCTTTAGGTATAATGATAGAACTATCAGCTCTGTCAACGATAATATCTGCTTTGGCGAACATACCCGGACGCAACTTCAACTGGTCATTATCAATCAGAATCTTTCCTTTAAAAGTACGTGTCTCCGTACTGATTGCAGGAGACAGCTCACCGACTCTCGCTTTTAAAGTATCTCCAGGGATGGTATAATGAGTAATATATACCGGTTGCGCTTCCTTGACATAACGAATGCTGCTTTCCGGCAGATTGATATCCATATACATTTTATCATAAGCCATCAGACTCACCATAGCCTTTCCCTGCTCCACTCTTGTATCGGCCGTATAGTGAGGCAAATCAACAATCACACCATCAAACGGAGCTTTCACTTTCATCTTCTCCAGATTGAGTTTTGCGTTTTCATAATCGTAACGGGCATTCGTTACTTTTACTTCCGTATTCCGCATTTCACTCATCGTCACCCCTCCTTTTTCATAGAGAGCTTTCTGCTTTGACTGTTCCTGTTCAGCAATTTCAAGACTTAGTTTTTTAGCGTCAATAGCGATTCCGTTTTCATACTCCTTGTCTTCCAGACGGATTATCAGTTCCCCCTTACTTACCCTGTCTCCCATTTTGAAAGGTTTTCCGGTTCTCGGATTAGTCTGAAGTTTATAAAATCCGCTCATTTCCGCATTCTGAGATGCACCGTAAGTCGGCTGCACTGTTCCTGTTGTATTTATTAATTTACTGATAGAACCTTTCTTCAGCTCCACGACAGATACCGGAGTTGCAATATTATTGGGTGCGTTTTGTGGTTTGTTGCCACAGCCGGTTAACAATAAGGTTGTTAACAAAGAAGATGCAATAAAAATTTGATACTGTTTCATGGTCTGCTTATTTTTTATCAATAATGTCTTTCATAGGAACAAGAGGGATATTCTTGTCGAAATCATACAATGAAAGGATTTTAAGATTAAGTAATTCTATTCTGTAATTAATCAACGCCTGCGTATAAGTAATCTTCTTATTCGAAAGCTGAGTCTGGAACTGGCTCATTTCCATACCGGTTATGTCACCTTCCCGGTAACGAGTCTGATTCAGATCATAGGTCAACTGTGCATTCTGTACATTTTGCTCGGCGATCTTAATCTGAGTCCGGAGGTTTTCGAGGTTACGCCATACCTGACGAATATTCAGCTCGATATCCACTTTATCCTCTTGAAACTCGAGTTCATTAATCCGTTGAGCCATCTTTTGTGCTTTAATCCTTGCTTTCTTTTCACCCCAGTCGAAAATAGGGACAGCAAAGCTGATGGAAACCCTCGGATTCTGTGTCGGATTATTATAGACTTTATTCAGGTGGCTATTATCTCCTATCAATCCGAAAGAGATGGATACATCTCCTTTAAACTCGTTCAGCGCTTTTGTCTTAATCATATCGAACTCAAGTTCCTTGCTCTCTATTTCACGCTGACGAAGTTCCAGACGCGAACCCAATCCATGCGATATGGCCTGGTCCAGATTTACCTGAATCGGTTTAATCTCCACTTCCGCAAATACGAGAATATCTTCATCCAGCCTCATTCCGAGAGTCTGTTTGAGTTTGTCTTTCGCATTCTCCAGATTCACCTGACTTTCGTCTACAGACGAACGTGCCGTAGCCAGATTCAGTTCCGCTTGAAAGAGTTCGTCCTTCGCTGCTAAATCCGCTTCTACCTTATTCTTGATAATATCATAACTTTGCTGGGCATTAACCAGTTCTTCACGACTGATTTCCAGATTACTCTGTGCCATATAGACAGAATAGAACTGATCGGTTATACTTTTCTCCGTATTCAGTTGCTGCAAAGCATAACTGATATTGGCATTTTCATAATCATATTCTATTTGCTTCAGTTCCATTTTACGCTTGTTGTATGTAAAAATAGGCTGAGTCAATTGCAGATAGAGGTCATTGCTGAATGCCCGGTTACTAGTTTTATCGCCTTCTATAATGGAACTGTTGTCCTGCCAGCCGAAACGGTTGATTAAAGAAATAGTACCGTCTGTCCATAGAATGGGCTGATCGACCTGAAAGGTCCCGCTGGTATTGAATGTTTCATTCGTGTACCATTGTGACAGACGATTATCGAAACGCCTGTTCTTGTTATAGTCCACCGGGTTCAGATTTAATGAAAATCGAGACTTTAATGAAGCCTTCTGCGCCAGCAGATTCTGCTTATATCTCTCCAAATTCATGTAGGAACGGCGAAGAGAAGGACTGTTCTCCTGCGCAATCTCCATTGCCTTGTCAATCGTTAAAGGAATTTGTCCTTGTGATGTCAGGGCAATTCCCGTAAAAGTTACGATTGTCAGCAGCATTCTTTTTAATAGTAGTAAGTCACTTTGCATATAGTTTGCTGTTTTAATAATTATCGTTTCACTATTTTCACTGCGTCGGCTGTCACAGAGCGCAGCTTACATTCATCCGTCAGCACGACACGAACCGTATCGGCACTAAAATAGTAAGTACCGAGTTGTTCCCAACCCTCATTGGCTTTTCTCAGATTGATATAGGCATCTTCCATCTCACTGTCGTATGCCACCCTGAAATGATATTCACCCTGAAGGCGATCATTCCATCGCAGTTCATCATCCTTGAATACATGATAATAAAGCTCATATTGACCGGCTTCCGGCACAGGAATTTTCCATGTAGCCGTCTGACTGCCGTCTCCACTCTTAATCACATAGGCCGAACGGATATATTTGCCATAGTATTTAGCATTGGTGGTAGCTGTCCATTGTAAAGGCGCACGCCACCAGGATATGCCCGAATATTTAAAGGAAGTATCCTCCACTTTATCCAGCCATTTAGGCAGAAGTCCTACGACAGCAGGGGTAGAAAGTACAAAGAGAGTGGAATCTTCATTATCCACAATAACCTCTCCCGGCATTTCTAAGGATGATTCCGGCAAGGTATAGATAGTGTCCTTGACTATTTTATTCCGTTCTTGTTTTACATTACCAATGGATTGCCGTATCATATAAGGAAGATTGCCGGAAACCATCGTATTGATTTCCACATCACGTATCTGTTCTTCCCAGACAGAAACAAATTCTTTGCTTGTATGGGCAGCTATCTCTACCTTTTTTCTGGCTCTAGGATCTTCCATCGGTTGATACCACCAGCCATTTTGAAGAACGTTCATCTGAATGATTCCGTCATAATCCGAGTTATTGCTCACCAGTACTTTCAAGACAAAGAATTCTTCTCCTCCTTTATTGACAACTTTGGTCAGTTCGGGCTCTCCGATCGAATAAAAAGGAAGAGGCGTCAACTGTTCCCATTCTTTCAAATATGAATAAAGATCCGTCCGGCTCATTTCTCCCAGAGTATCCAGCATATTTTCGAACTTTATGTTCAGAAATGTATTACGCTTCAACATCGCATATAGTGAATCCCGGAAAGCATCTACGCCCATGTTTATTTCTGACCGGGCAAAAAGACGGCTTGCCTCCAGTCCTACGATATTATTTTGCAGATTACGCTGTTCCACATCAGCCAGCAACTCCTTGAACGTATGCTTTTCCAGCAGCAGGTTGGCCTTTTCATTGTTACTAAGCCCATTTATCTGACGTTCCCACCCTTCATTTTCCGACTTCTTTTGCAGATATAGCTCAATAGCACGATTGGCAACAGGCCATTCCGAAGAGTAAATATTGTACCGGAAATTATAAATCTGCGGGAAAAGGAAATAAGGATTTGCCGTAGACGAAAGATTTCCCCGTCCTCTACTACCCGACGAAAAGTTATAATCGCCTTCTGTCTGCAAAAACATCCAGGCAAAGTTACTAAAAGTCCGCATCTGGGCTTCCTGCAGACTGATTTCATTATTTCCCGACCACCGGATATGATTCTTCACCTGCCTCTTCACATCCAGTTCCCAGAATATAGCTCCTTTTTCGGGGAACAATACCATTTCAGGTTGTACTGTCTCCTGCGCTTGCGACCAGGCACGTTCATAGCTGGCAAATTGCACAGGAACTTCTACAATAGAAAATCGCTTAAAAGGATAATCCAGTTTATATTGCCGTGCCAGTTGCTCTTTCACATTACGTATCAGCCAGGGAATGGTATCGTGAATAGAATCAAACGAAGCAGTAAAATAGTCATGGTCCCTTAAATGCCAAACGCTATAAAGAATGCTGTCCGCATAAGCACTTTTTTGCTGATAGTCACCTATGACCAACGATAGTGTCTGAGACGGATAATCTCCTTTAAACGAATACACTCCTTCTTCATCACACTTTCCTTCCCCTTGAGAAAGAGGAACTAACCCCGGTAGAGGCTTGACCTTCAAGCGATAATTACTGAAATAAGTTTGCTGCCAGTCAGGATTTTTATCACTATAGCTTGTTCCTGCACGGGGATACCAATAAGTTTCAGGGGTAAGCATCAGATAATTTTTCGTCTGAAAACTATACTGCTTGTCTATGTTGAACAGAAACTTTTTATTGGAAGCTTGCAGCACTTCGGGAGGAATATCCAAATAACAAAATGAGTTATCTATCTGTCCGTCATACCTGAATGTTGCAGAGATTGTATCGCCTTTGGCATGCTTCGTGCCGAAATCCACCAATACTATTTGCTTGTCACGTTTAAACTTGAGTTGCTGTCCGGCCGAATGAACGGAATGAATGGTTAATCCCGGATTCAAACAGAAGGTGAATACGGCAGATGAGTCCAATGCCACTCCTTTCACAGTTACTTCCGACAGAAAATCTTCAAGATGCTGCTCTACAGAAAGATCATATTCATGAATGAACATCTTCGGAGTAGAAACATATTGGTTGTTGATCTTCGTATAGGTAGCGCGTATATCACTTTGATATAAAATCGAATGTATATGCCAATAACCGCATACGAAAGCTAACATGAGAGTACAAAAAGAAATAACCAGCCACGGATAATTACTGTGCGATGAATTCGGCAGACGCCTGAACAGGGAAATCGTGAAAAAGACAAACGCCAGTCCGGCAAGAAAATAGATGCCACGATGATTTAAAATCACCTCCCAGTTGGAAAAACCGACAATGCTGGACTTCACCAAAGGAAGACTATAAGCCATATAATCGAAAAGATAATAAAACTTATCTTCAATATAGAAAACGGTAAGTCCGATATATCCTAACAATAAAACGAATGTCAGTGCCTGATTTTTCAATACCAGCATCAGAAAGATAGCCAGGCCAATAATGAAAATCAGCGTAGGGACACTGATCAACAGAAAATAAAGCAAGTAAGCCATCCAGTCCACTTCTCCCAATGTCAGGTTGAATGCAGCCGTAATAGCCATAATAATGAGATTCAGCAACAAAAAGACGCGCAGATTTCCCCAAATCTTACCGATGACGTATTCAGCATTACTTAATGGACGGACATAAAAGACTTCTGATGTATCCAGCTTTTTATCTCTTTTCAGGAAGTCGGATGCCAGAAAGATAGCAATAACAGCCTGCCCTGTATTTAGCAACAGTAAAATTAGATAAGGAATGTTCGATGGAATGGCTGTAGCAATCCAGAAGCCTCCGCTATCTTCCGATACGAACAACTGGAAATTGAAAAAAGTAATGATAGTTACAGCGAGTACCGTGAATACTCTGAAGAACCAGCTTCTGATTAATAATTTACTTTCATATTTTGCTACCGATTGTATATTAGATATAAAGGTCATATCAGCATATCGTGTTTAGTCGTTTGTCCAAAGGTTTAATTGATTCTCCATATAATATACATAGGCGTGTTCCAGATTAGGGGGAAATGGTTCCGCTTCGTATCCTTCTACTTCATCGGCAACCACCTGTACTTCCCAGATTGTCCCCGATGGAATCGTGGAGATTACCGGATATTTTTTATCGATCTCATGCAACTGATCTCCCGCAGCCCTAATTCTCCACACTTTGCCCTCGGCTAATTTCAGCATATCTTGCGGAGAACCGTTGAAGGAAACTTGTCCCCGGTTCATTAACGCCATATTATTACAAGTACTGGAAATATCACCGACAATGTGAGTAGACAAAATAATAGTCACATCATTCTCGCTGACCTCTGAAAGAAGGTTACGGAAACGGATACGTTCTTCCGGGTCAAGTCCGGTAGTAGGTTCATCAACAATGATTACCTTAGGATGATGTATCAGCGCTTGTGCAATTCCTAACCGCCGCTTCATACCTCCCGATAATTTATTGGCATATCGTTCGCGAACATCGAACAACCCAACGTTTTCGAGCATTTCATCCACAGCCTGTTTTCTCTGCCTGCTATGGGTCATACCGGACAAACGCGCCGCGTAATCAAGAAACTCATACGTTTTGTATTTGGCAAAAAAACGAAAGTCCTGAGGAAGATACCCCAGAATACCGCGTATTTCTTTCCGCTGTTTCATCAAATCATAACCGCAAATTTCTACTTGCCCGGAAGTTGGTTCCATAAGGGCTACAAGAATACGCATTAAAGTAGATTTGCCGGCGCCATTGGGTCCTAATAAGCCAAACATCCCTGCAGGTATTTCCAGATTGACATCTTTCAAGGCATGATTTCCGTTTGGATAGATCTTATTAAGGTTCTTAATAATTATGCTCATGACATTTTATTTGTCCTATGTTGTATTGGGTGATAAAGATAGGCTTTATTTACAGGATACAAATCATAATTATAAACATTAACTTATATTAGTAGAATTCTGTCTAAAATGAACATTCAACAAACATCCATATATCTCATAAACGAAAAGGAAGAAACCACTTCACAGTGACCTCTTCCTCCTCATATCCCATATGATTATTGCCCAACAGGGTTTATAAAAAAGGGGTTTATTAAAAAAGGGTTATTTTTATGATCTTAATTATTTATTAGTTACTTCCACCCTTACCACCACTATGAGTAGGATTAGTAGTCACTGTCTTATACTGATGGTCAGTTCCGGTATAGCGTGTTGCAGTTACTGAAATCTTCACATCCTTATTATTATACTTCACTGTGGTCGACAATGTAGTAGTACGAGTCTTGGCATAGCAAGTATAAGTCATTGTTGTATAACCGTTCACATTTACAGTATTATAGGTACGAGTTGTTTCTGTAATACCTGATGCCGATCCCATCAATGAGTATAAACGAGTTTTGAAGAAAGCTACCATAGCATTAACTGTTTCTGGTTTTGCACCTGACAAAGCTTTTTCTACAGCCGCTTTAATATCCGCATCTTTACATTCCCAACCCGACTTTTCTTTATAAGTCAATGCAATTCCTGTTACAGCTTTAGGATTTTCACTGTTATCACAACTTGCCTGTCCTAAAATCTCACTCTTCACTACATTTTCAGTACTAACTTTACTAGTGACTTTATTTTCCATAGCATAGGAAGAGAAATGCTTAACTTTAGTTGTGTAGCTACCTGATTTCTCATCATAAACAACTTTATTAATGTCCTCTGTTTGTGGAACCCACTTTCCATTCTCCAAATAAGTAAGTACCATATCATCAGCGAAAGTCAAGCCAGGAATAGGATTAGGAATTGAAATAGTTGGATAGTGGTCTTTTGCAAATGTCAAACCACTAGGTTCAAAGTGTGCTGCCGCCAAAGGTATGGTCTTTTCTACTTCTTTATTCTCTTCTTCTTTCTTCACTTCTGTAGTCACAGTTTCTGGGGCTGGTACATACGTAGTTACACTGACTTCAGCATTACCACCTTCCAGAACGTCTTCATTACCTTCTGTCTGAATTGCCCCAGCTGGGATTTCTAATTCAGGAGTTACAAGAGGAAGATCTTCTTTCACATCCTCCGGTTCAACAGTACCCGGTTCTTTAACTTCCTCATTCGAAGCACTCTTATCTTCTACCTTAACCTCTTCTGTATTACCAGTCTCTCCAACTTCTACAGTCGTAGGTTCACTTTGCTTAGTCAAAGCCACAGCAACAGTCACCACACTACGATTTTCCGCATTAGCAGCAATTTCTACAGAAGTACTTTGAGCAAGATAACCTTTAGGAGCAACTTCTACAGAATACTTACCTACATTCTTCTCTGTTACAGAGAACTTACCATCTTTGTCAGTCTTAATTGTCTCAGTACCAATTTTTACATCAACACCAGACACACCTTTCCCGGCATCCGTCACAGTACCCATAATATAATACTCAACAACCGGAGCGGGAGTTTCAATCACTTCACCTGGTTCTTGCTTTGGTTCATCGTCATCATCATGACAGGAAACTGTTACAAAAGACAACACACCGAAGGCTATCGCCAAAGAGCATGCATACAACCATTTTAAATTTCTCATAATTGTTCAATTTTTGTTTAAATTACTAATATCAACTCTTATTTAAGTTTTGTCTTTTCATTGGTACGAATCAAACAATAACGGATATAATCCGGCTGCCAGAAACGGCTGTTTTCAGCAGATTTCGGTTCGGTTCTATAGCTTACCCCCAAAGCACGGCGAGCAAATTCATTCCCACTACGCATGTCATATTGAAAAGCGAAATAATCCGGAAGCATCACACGTACCGCGTGACGACTACGCTTCTTACCCGGCAATGGAATCGAAAAATGAAATCCGGCATTTGTTTCTCCATCTGTATACATGCCATAAAGTCCCACGACATATTCACCGAAGTAACGTGAAAGAATTCCGCATACCCCATAATCTCCATATATAAAACGTCCACCGCTAACTTTCAATTGAGTATTCACTTGTGGAATGAAATAACCTACGCTGAGCTGCCCATTCACTCTTTTCCATTTACTCATTCCCCAGTCGTTGCCATATAAATGAGACGAACCGGTTATACCACCTTCTCCTTCTACTGTCCAACGGCCGTCAGAAGAAAAATAACCAATACCGGCTGCGAGTCCCTGACGATCATCCGAGAAATTTCCACCAGTCAGGTATCCCTTCCAATGATTATCCAGACGAAATTCCTGACGCAATGTCAAATACCCCAGTCGGATACAATCCCATTTGCCCGGCTCATTATTGACGATAGGTAAGCAAACCTGCAGCCTCAATGAAGCACCTTTCCAAAGTTGCATTTCTACAGCCGGTTGCAATTCAAAAGCTGCTTTATATAATTTGTAAGTAACATTATTAACTAACATTACCCCCGGATAAACCACTACGTCCACTTTCCCAAAAGTAGTAGACTCTCGTTTGGTTCCTTTTAAGGCCTCCATTGCAGTTTTGGTGGAAGTAGTCATCTGCATACTACAGTAAACTCCATCCAAATCACATTTTCCCGATTGATAATCCTCAATCAGCTTCGCAGGCAAAGTGATACAAAGTTGCGGCAAAGCATTATCCAATATGACCAACTGCAATGTAGAGACTTCCGGAAGAGTGATCAGGCGACGTATTGCAATGCCTATACCATTATAAGATCCCCTATATACGGAAGTCTCAAATGCTGCCGTAATCGTATCCTGCTTCTGTGCCACAGATATATTTTCCATTTGCAATTCTTTCAGGACTTCAGATATCCCAGCAGATTGCGCGTCCACACTTTCCAAAGTGCAGCAACATATTATATATAGTATACTAAATACTCTTTTCATCTTCTTAATGTATTAATGTACATTCATAACGCAAACCGGCAGAAACACAGGTAAATTCGCGCGTAAACACATGGACGGACAAACGTTTCCAAAAACGTATTGCTCCACCCAAATTCCATCCATTGGTATCATACTCTGCCATCAGCTTTAACTCACGGCAAAAAGCGGGAGTATAACGAATACCACCAAAAGGGCCTTTCTTGAAAGCCGGTTGATTGCCCTGATGAAAATACCAGCCTGCTGTAACAGCCAACTGATGCCCCTTGCAGAAACCAAACGTCTTAGTTAAGACACCATAATAATCTCCCCAATACTGAGTAGCCTTTTCTGTAAAAAGATCATCAGCACCAATTACCACAGCAGGGAAATAACGGCTTTCTTTCAATGGACGGATACGGATAGTATTGGAACGATCTTGGTTGTGATAACCGACTCTGCCATTATACGTTCGCATTTTGAGTAACGTCATACGGTAAGTCAGTTCAACAAAAGAGAACAAAGACATATCTACCGAGTAGTTCATGGTAGGATAGTTAAACTTATTAGGCGTAACCTCTTCAGGAAGAAAGTTTGCGCTTCCCATAAAGGTTCCTGTTTCCTGCATCTCGGCTGTAGGTATCATCATCTGCCCAGTTGCCCCAAGAGCATATTGTGCATGAACCCGGCTTGTTGTCAAGATGAGAATCAGAATTAATACAACACCCTTTAATGGAATAAATCGCATATCCCCCAAAATAGCTTCAGTTTGTTTCATTTTTTATCTATGTATATTCCTAAATAGAGACCTTACCCCAATTTGATTCATAAATCCTCTATTTTTACCATTCTTTTTTCTGTTACTTCTTAGGTAACGGAAAACACAGGGGAAGGGAGAAATCTCTTAAAACACGAAAAATAGGACATACCAAGTTGCTAAAGGAGGCTCAGTCTAAGCGTAGGGTGAAATTCCTTTGATTATGGGACGTAAAAATCTTAGAATATGAAGAAAAGGGTTCTTTCATGTTCTAGGCTATTTTTATCTTATTTTTAAATCAAAAAAGAAAAAAAGGATAGTTTATTTGCTTGTTATTTATTTTTTTGTCTATCTTTGCGCCATTATTATTTCCGTTACCTAAGAAGTAACACACACATATATATACTGATTACTAATACTTTATATTATTTACACTTTTCTCCAAGCAATTCTTCACGTAAGATAAATTCATTCTATTTACTTCAGTACGTTCTTTCAAAGCAAAGCCTTTAAGATAGATTTGTGTTGTTTTGATTGATTTGTGTCCCAACGATTCGCTGATCATTTCAATAGGAACTCCGCGATATTTCGCAGTGGTAGCCCACGAATGGCGAATGGTATAAGAAGTGACAGGAGAAGTCAGATGCAAAGCCTTTGCCAGTCCTCTCAAATGGTTATTGAAATTCCGGAGGGCAGACTGGTATTCCCGATAAGCACTTTCATCTTTCCGTTTTTTATTACCATTCAGAATACTAAATAGATAATCAGGGCAATCTTGCAGAGCAGGTTTTCTGTTCTGAAGCTGATAAATCATATCCTTAGCAGTATCCAGTATTTCCACACTCATCGGAGTCTTCGTTTTAACACGATTATAATGAAGAACATTCCTGTCTAAAGACGACTTCTCCAAATGTGCCAAATCAGCGAAAGACATACCACAGAATTGAAACATCAAAGCAGCAATCGCCTGTGTACGCCGTAAAATATCCGATTTAGGATCTCCATATAAAAGCTTATGCAACTCAGTTGCCGGCAAAGCTTTCTTTTGACGGACATCCACTCCTGTATACACCCCGTGAAACAACCGGTGAACATAAGGAGCCCTCCCCGATTCTACTCCACGATTATAAATACTACGCAGCATACGCATATACGTCGAAACCGTATTAAGCTTCAAGCCACGTTCATAAAGATACTGCCCGTAACACCGTAAGTGTTCGCGGGTTACTTGTCCGAATGACACGGTAGGTGTGCCACAAAACCCTCTAAAAGAAAGAAGTGCATTTTCATACACATGCGCAGTAGAATAGCGCCCCTCTTTTCGTAAACGACCGATGTACATCTCAGCGCATCGGCTAAACCCATTTTTTTTCATCATTTATACACTAGTTAATTATATAAATCATCTCAGATGAGAGAACAAATATACTTCCTCTTAGGGTTTTAACCATCACAAGAATTATTTTATTTCGAACGAAAATCAGAAAGCGACCCTCACTCACGTGAAAGTCGCTTTCTGATTTTCATAACTTAATGAACAAACTAATAAATAATTAACCTTTTCTTAAAAATCTCAAACATTATATCTTAAACGGTTGCATCTTCAAATATACCTTATAGTCTTTAATCATCCCCGTTTTACCGGCTTCAGCCCTGGGTAGATAAGAGAATCCCGTAATAACTTTATCTTCACCAAGATCTATCACAATCTGATGAGGGAATGCAGGTTTGGAAGAGGAATAATTGGTATGCCAGAATGTTGATTCCTGCAAATCAAAAACATTTGTTGCAATATTGTTCGCGGCATCCGTTTCCTCACTATCGGCATAAATCACTTTCCAATGCTGACGGGATACCGGTTTGCCATCTTCGCCCAACAACTCCAATTCTGCAATAGCCGCGAAATCTTTCCCATCATGGGCGTTCAAAGCCTCCAGACAGAAGAAACGAGTCTCCACCTTCTTACCGAATTTCACATGTTGCCAACCATTGCCTGACTTAAATATCCCTTGATAAACAGGAGTTTCATTTGTTAAGTCCAAGTTCTCACCCATCTTACGATGAGCATAAGCTCCGTTACCACGTTGTACATCCAGAATTGGTTGACGCAGACCTTCAGTTTCAGCTTTTGAAGGACCAGCCATATCCAATATAATGATTTCATTCTCTCCTTTCTTCAACCAGCAGCCCGGTACATATAAGGTCTGTTGAGGTCCGATTTCCCAATAACGACCAATCGCATGGCCATTCACCCATACCATACCTTTACTCCAGTTCATCATATTCAAGAATGTATCCCCTAACTCATTGAGGTTAAACGTCGACCGATAATAAGCCGGTTGATTTTCAGCATTCTCCTGTTGTTTATACTGCTTATCACGGGCAAAACTATAATCTACCGGAATAGTATATACCTGCCAGTCCTTCACCAGTTCAACTCCTTTATCAGATTGCAGTTCTACTTTCTCGGTAATACCTTTCCAGTCATAAATACCTTTGCCGAAATTCATTCTTCCCATTGCTTCCACCAGGATATCCAGTCTGTCACCTTCTTTCAATGGTGGTAACTTTACTACACCTTCCCCCTTCAAACGGCTCAGAGTAGCCAGTTTCTTACCATTCAGAAAGACTTGTGCCCAGTCATGAGCTTCTGTGATCAGTAATGTCTGTTCTTTATCAGAAGCGGATAATGAAGTCCGATACAGAATACTACCCCATCCCTGATCAAAAGCTTCCATTGTCCGGATATCCTCACTCTCTTTGGGGTGAGGCAGATTATCAAATAAGACTGCCATTTCAGTCATTTTAATAGTAGGAATAGCTATAGTCGGTATCGAATCCGGAATTTCCGGCAAGGTTTCACCTTCCGGCAGGTAGTTACCAAGCAGATTCCGTACTTCCAGATATTTAGGAGTCACCTTACCGGATTCATTGATAGGAGCATCATAATCATACGATGTGCAAGTCGGTGAAAAGTTCGGGAAATTCGCGCCTCCCCAATGCCCGAAACTAGTCCCCCCGTGAGTCATATACAAGCTGAAAGAAATATTGCGGTCCAGCATTTCTTTCATACCTTTTACCAATTCTTCGGCACTTCTTGTTTCATGCTTGGCTCCCCAATGGTCAAACCATCCGGACCAAAATTCACTGCACATCAATGGAGTGTCCGGCCGTAGTTCTTTCAACCGTTTAAATTGCTCGTCGATGTTAGCACCCGTACCGAAATTAATAGTCCAGAGCAAATCATCCAGTGCATTATTCTCAAAATTCGAGTTCCAGTCACACTGGAATAAAGGAACACCTGTAAAACCGGCTTGTTTTACCATGTCACGGATTTCGGATATATACGGCTTATCGATTCCAAATGCTCCATACTCATTCTCCACCTGTACCATAATGATATTCCCTCCTTTACTAATCTGAAGATCAGCCAGCTGTTTGCCCACTTCGTTCAAAAAGAGTTTCACACGTTCCATGTAGTATGGGTCTTGCTCGCGAAGTTTGATATCCTTCTTCTTCAGCAGCCACCAAGGCAAGCCGCCCATTTCCCATTCCGCACAGACATAAGGTCCGGGACGCACTATGACATACATTCCATTCTCTTGAGCCAAACGGCAAAACGCAGCTATATCTTTCTGTCCGGCAAAATCATACCTTCCTTCTTCCGGTTCATGAAAATTCCAGAACACATACAAGCAAATCGTATTCATACCCAGTGCCTTGCACATTTTAATACGATGTTCCCAATATTCTTTCGGGATACGCGGATAATGAATCTCTGCCGCTTTTACAACAAACGGTTCTCCATTCAGCAAGAAAGTATTCTTCCCCACTTCAAATGTGCCCTCCGAAGATTGAGAGCATGAGCTGCCAAGAACAGCCACTACTAAAATAAGTAAATACAATAAAGGTTTCTTCATTTTCTATCTATTGTTTTCATGATATATCTCATACTTAATAAAGAGAATTCACTATCGGCTAATGTTTCCATTAAACCGACAGCGAATTTGAAAATAATCCAAGTGTTCCTAAAAACTAAAATAATACCTATTGAAAACTGAGTACGGTGCAAAGATGAGGTATTATGCGTAAACAAAGGTCCTCAAATAAGTCAAAAGGGTATGAATATCGTTCAAATGAACTTTATTTATCATTTTATGAACTCTTTTTACAGAAAAAATCAAGATATTTGCAAGAAATACCATAAACACTAAAACACCTCATAACGGGAGACCTTATGAATAAAACGACTTTTATACTACTAATAACATTAATTATATCATACATAAATACTGCTTATATTCAAGCACAGACTCAACGTGTCACAGTACAGGGGAGTATTCTGGAAAAAGACACACAGTTCCCTGTTGAGCAAGCTACCATACAACTGTTATCCTTGCCCGACAGTAATTATGTAAAAGGCATTTCCAGCTTGGAACAGGGAAAATTTTCACTCACAACTCTCCCGGGACGTTTTTTGCTAAAAATTTCTTTCATAGGCCTCGCTACCGAATATAAGCCCCTGCAAATAAACACAACCCAGACTATTGTTCAACTAGGCAAAATAGAGTTGAAACCTGATGCTGTACTTCTTAACGAAACCGTCATTGTAGCCCAAGCCCCGCCTGTTGTCGTCACAGGTGATACAACCGCATATAATACTTCCGCTTACCGCGTCAGTGAAGGTGCTGCATTGGAAGAACTAGTCAAAAAGCTACCCGGAGCCGAAATAAACGAAGAAGGGAAATTAATCATTAATGGTCAGGAAGTCAAAAAAATCATGATGAACGGAGAAGAATTCTTCCTTAACGACCCCAATACGGTTTTAAAAGAACTGCCAGCCGATATGATAGATCAACTAAAAACTTACCAAAAGAAATCAGACATGGCACGTATTACCGGAGTAGATGACGGTAAAGAAGAAATGGTACTCGACTTACGCGTAAAACCAAGTATGAGAAAAGGATGGAATGGTAACTTTGAAGCAGGATATGGAAATGACGACCATTATAGGGCAAAAGGAATGGCCAATCGTTTCAAAAACAAAATGAACTTATCAATCAATGGTACCGCCAACGACAATGGAATTAATTCCAATCAAAGAATAGGTGCCAACTATTCTCAGAATACTCAGAAACTCAAATATGGAGGTAGTATTGAAGTCCGGGAAAATAAACGCGATTCATGGAGCAAGCGTCATACAGAATCTTTTTTGTCAGACAACACTTCTCAGTTTTCCCTGCAGAACAACCAATCCGATGGAAAGACAAGTGCTATTTCCGCTAATTTTCGTTTCGAATGGAAATTAGACAGCCTCACCACTATTATGTATCGACCGACATTTAATTTTTCCAAAGGAAACTCCAATTCAGGCAACTTCTCAGAAACGCTCAACAACGAGTCAACTCCTATCAACCGGAAAGAAGCCACAAACCACCAAACGAATGACAGATTCTCCACCAATGGCTCTTTGCAGTTGAACCGCAAATTAAACAGCAAAGGAAGAAACATCGCCTTACGTCTTTATTACGATCTGGATGACGGCAATTCCGATCGGTATAGTCTTTCGAATACTTATTACTTGAAGTATGGTGATAGTATAAAAACTTTGAACCAATGGATTGAAAAACTTGACAAAAACAATAAATATCAAGTTCAGATAACATATATGGAACCTGTATTTACCAATCGGTTTATCGAAATTAATTATAGCTATCAACACCGTTCCTCACTCTCTGAAAAATATGCCTATGACTGGGATAAACAAGAAGATACATACAGTCAATATCCTGACACAGCGCACAGTGATTGCTACAAAAATAAATATTCCACCCACCAAACCGGCATATTTTTCCGTACTATCCGCACCAACTATTTTTATAATATAGGTATAGAAGTTGAGGCACAAAAAACGACAAATAAAAGCTATATGCGGGACACGACCTTTGAGTATTTATCCAGAAATGCAATAAACTACTCCCCCACCATAAACTTTAAGTATACCTTCTCTAAACAAACAACCTTAAAAATAAACTATCGTGGGAGAACGGCACAACCCGGTATGACCGACTTATATAGAAAAAAAGATATTTCTGATCCTTTAAACATACGGCTAGCTAACCCCGAACTTAAACCATCATTCAATAACAACATATCAGCTACATTTAATACTTACTTTACTGAAACATCCCGTAGTTTGAATGCTAACCTCTCCTATAATAATACAATGAATAGTACAACACGTATTGTCACATATGACGAAAATACCGGAGGACAGACTACCCAACCGACTAATGTGAACGGGAACTGGCGAATAAACGGTTCGCTTACCTTCAGTACTCCATTATCCAACAAAAAATTCACAGTAAATACACACACCAATACAAATTACGGCAACTCTGTCGGTTTCACTGTGCTCAACAAAGAGTCAGATGCAGTTAAAAGTAATACGACTAACCTCTTTTTATCAGAACGCTTAAAAGGGAGCTACCGTAGCGATCTGATTGACTTTGAGTTATCTGCAGAAGTCAGATATCGAAAATCAGAACATTCTATCAAAAAAGAGAACCGACGGGAAACATTTGATTATACATTCGGAACTGAAGCAAACTTAAACTTACCTTGGGATATAAAAATCTCATCCAATATCAATTGTAGATTAAAAAGAGGATATGGCGGTAAAAATGATACTAACCGCACCCTATGGAACGCACAAATATCGAAAAGCTTCCTCAAGAAGAAAAAGGCAACCGTCCGATTTCACCTATATGATATACTTCGTGAGAATGAAAGTTCGGAACGTTCCATTTCCGAGAATTCTATCACCGACAGAGAATCCAGTACTTCTAACGTATATTTTATGGCATATATTGCGTATCGGTTCAATACCTTCGGACAAAAAAGAAAACGACAATCGGTACAAAACTAAAATTATAAAAGAGAAGGAAATGATGTATCCACAACTACATCATTTCCTTTTTGTTCTTTAAACACGCTGAGTAACATTGAAAAAAGTCATATTGCAAGATATCAGAAATTCGCAAAAGGAGTTCGGTATCAATACTTGATTTCCTGAAAATTTTATACACATTGGTCCGCGCGCAACAAAGCTGTTCTGCAAACCAAGTGACAGACAATCCTTGTCGATGTAGTTCATCTTCTATAAGCCGGCCAACGTGTGTCATCTTACTCTTGTGGAATAATTAAGAAACTGAAACCACACGCTCCTCCTCCGCCATTTTCCAATCGCACAAGAATACGGTTCCACCCTTGACGGAACTGGAAAGGAGTAATATGTTCGTCAATATTATACCAACTGGTACCATAATCGCGCCATACATCCTTACCATTTATCCATACCCGGCCACTATCATCCGTACCGATGGCAACCAGCATGGTAGTAGCCTCATCAAAATAAAGTTCCGTATAAGCATAATAAGTAGAATGTCCGGTAGTGACAGGAACCGTATTATGCATTGATTCACTTTGCATAAACTTCCATCGCAGCGTACCATCCAAATACACTTCTTCCCCTATGACCTTTATCGGATGAGAATCCGTTTCCATCACCCCTGTACCTACTTGTCCGTCAGTATATACCGCATCAAAGTCCACAGATATCTCAGGCGGATGGACAATCGAAAAGTCCTCTCGCCCAAAACTTTCCCACGGTCCTATCATATACCATGTGTTAATATATAACCACCCTTTACGATCCGCGCTTTTTGAGAAACGCCGTCCGGGCAATGCCTGAGCTTTTACCATTTCCTGATTAAGCCGGGGACCTGCATAAGCATTCATCGGACGTCTGTTTCCACTGCCCTGAGCTGCCTCCCCCATGCCACCGAAACCGTTCCCATTGCCACTGCCTTCACCTCCGCCCGGCTGACCATTGCCAATTCCAAAGCCGCCACCGGGCTTTCCGACCTGCTTCACTACTCCAAAGAGATTTTCCAACCGAGATTGAGCAAGTCCGGCTTGTCGGGTCGCTTGTCCCAACAGACCACGGTAATTGTTCAAGTCTGCCGTACTTTTTATTTCCAGACCTGCGCTGGCATTACTTCCCGCTGAAGTAGCCCATTCCCCCCCTTTAGTCTGCATTCGAATCAGTTCATCAAAACTTGGCATACGGGAAGAACCTGTCTTCAGAGAACTATAAACCTCGGGAAACGAAAGTCCCTTGGAAAGCGCCTGTTTAGCTGCATTGGCAGCCAAATGGTTCTGCTGTATTTCAGCCTCATATTCTCTTAAAAGAGCATACATATCATCTACCGACGGATTCGCAGATAACTTGCCCGCCTGCGGAATATTCCTTGCTTTCGAAGTATCATTAGCATCATCCGGTGCCGTACGTGGTAACTTTCTTTGCTCTACTTTAGTCAACAATTCATTTTTCCGCTGCCTCATCTTCTTAGCCATTTCCTGAAATTTACGAAGCTGATCTTCCAAATTTTTCTTGACCAATACTTCCGACTGCTTCACTAATTGCTCAGAATAATTAGCGGGAAGCTCCCGCTGAGCCTGCTCCTGCTTTATTTTATCACTGATACTTTTCGGAGATTTCTGTTTTTTCGCTTGCAAGTCAATAGCTCCCTGTCCTGGTGATGGCATCAGCCAGATAAACAACGCTCCTCCTACCAGGCAGACCAGCGCAATAACCCATGATAGGATAACCGTCAGACGGCTACTCCCTGTTGTAGTTTTCGTCATATGTTCGTATTCCTATATTCGTTAAATTATAAAACTGACAAGCATCCATTACTTCCACAAAACGTCCGAATGGAGTGTTTTTATCCATATCAATGCGGATACGCCGACCCGGATCAGAGATACAGGTCTCCCGCAATTGTTCCATCATAAAATTAGTCGAACAAGGTTGTCCGTCCCAATAGAAGTTACCTTCAGCATCCAGTCCTACAATAGCCTGTTTATCATCCGGTTTCAGTTTTATAGCTGATTCCGAAGTCGGCAGATCCACTGAAATATCCCTGTTTTTCACCTTCGTCATTGTAGAGACAAGAAAGAAGATCAATAGCAGAAACACACAGTCGATCAAGGGCGACATAGACACTTCCGGTTCATCTTCGTTATTAAATAGTGATAGTCTCATAAGCTTAATAAGGTTTACTACCCAAACGGACACGCGTACGCGTGAATCCTTGTATTTGACATTGATCGAATATCTCTATTACCGTATTTACGGGTACAGTCCGGTAAGCCGCCACATCAATAGCAATTTCCGTACCTTCACTGTTGCGGAGTTCTGTAAGGAAAGTATTCAGATCAGAAATCGGTACATAGTGGTTCTCACCAGTGTACGCATCATGTCCTACTACCTGATACACATTTTTCTCCTCATCCACTGCTATGATAACAGCTTCCTCTCCGGCGCGGGTGGTAGACAAGCTGGAAGTCATTGAAGGAAGTGATAAAGGTATTTGCATTTCCCACTTCTTCATCATAGTAGTCACAAGGAAGAAGATCAGTAGCAGAAAGACGCAGTCTATCAAGGGCGACATCTGCACCTCTACTTTGTCTTCTTCATCATAGTTTAGTCTCATGCTTCTCCTCCTTACTCCCCGGTGTGTTCATATCCGTCGAATCTCCTTCCAGATAGAGCGTAGTAATTACATTTTCAACTTCTACTTCCACCAAAGAAGCCAATTTCATAATACGATTTTTAATAATGAAATACAAAGCAATGGCAGGAGCTGCGATGATCAAACCGGCAGCAGTCGTAATCAAAGCTTTTGAAATAGAATCGGACAATATAGAAGCACCGCCTTCGTCACCATACAATGCTACCAGACCAAACGCTTCGATCATACCGACAACTGTTCCCAGCAAACCGATAAGGGGCGACAGGGAAGCTATGACTGACAAAGGATATATGCGTGACAAATGTGTACGGATATCACGTGCGGCCATATCACCAGCTGTCTGACTGACAGCTTCTCTTCCGGCTTTCACATGCTCGAAAATAAAACGCAGCGAATTTCCTAATGTGGAAGGGTATTTATCACAGGCTGCAATCGCACCTTTCAAATCTCCTTGTGCAAGGCATTCGCTGACTGTTTTACGCAGTCCTTTTGGTGCCAGTCTTCCTTCTCTTGAAGTTAGCAAGCGTTGCAAAGCTATTACTAAGGCAAGCAATCCAAGCAAATACAACGGATACATCATGAATCCTCCCGCTTTAATCTGTGCAGCCCAGTCAATCTGTACCCCTTGCGGTTGTTCATCCTCATTAGTTGTTCCCTCTTCATATACCAGCCCTTCCTCTTCTCCATCAACGGGTACCGGAGTTGCAATTTCGCTCGGAAGTACTTTCGGAGCATTCTTTATATCATCCTGTGTCTTAGCGAGAAAGATTTCATCAAATCCCGCATCACGTCTCTCCGGGCAGATAAAAGAAATACCAGTCAACGTAATATTACCAAAATCTTTCCATAAGTCCCTGGTCATCACCATCCAGTGTCCCGGTAGTTCACCGAGATTAAGACCTTCCATCGGATTTATCAAATCCTTGGACTTACCGGCTATATAAGTAAAATCATATTTCTTGCCTTTTTGATTTGCAGACTTTTCGGAAACATGAAATTTCATTCCAATTTGATCACCTCCCCATTTTACCCAGGCAAAAGTGATATAGCGAAACTCACCCGGTCCCGGATTCTCGCGAATAGGAATGGATAGCCCGGTCAACTCTGCCGGACTTTTAGAGGCTCCTACATATATATAATTTTCTGATTTTTTAGAGTATCCCCCATCACGGACAAATTTATTATCCTGAGCTTTCCACTGCGCCCCGTCCGGTATTTTAGTACTAAAGATTTCATATAATCCTTTACCGGATCTACTATTTGTTTGGGCTGAGAGCGGATAAGTGAAAAACGTTATTACTCCTAAAAGAAGTATACTCAACGTACCTTTTCTAAAAAGTTTTTTCATCTTTGTGCAATTCATGTCTATTCTATTATTTATTAAAATTTAAAAGCCACCGCAAATCATCGAATGATTCACAGTGGCAAAGTTGATAAAAATAGAAAAGAAATGAGTACTCAAATCATTCAAAATACTCCAATTCCTTAAAATGATACAAAATAAAGAGTTCAAAAATCACTCAATAGGTTTAAAAATAATCCATTACCAGAAATTTCCAGCTGTTTTTTATCTGCTATATCAGGTTTTGTATCTATTTTCCTGACACTACCATCCTGACATATTGTGGAGGTAAATAATTATATATAGAGCCATTTTCAAAAGAGGCAGTTTCTAAGGTGGGGGTTCTAAAGTTTATAGTTTCAGCATGGTATCCTTTAGGAACAATCAATTTTAAATACAAACCAGATATGTATCCATTTTTCACACCCTTCTCTCTTCTATCATAGAAATCACACATAATTAGCTTCACTTTTGTCTGGGACAAGTCCAATACTTGCAATGGACAATTTAAAATATTCAACGAATACAAGTTGACATTTGAATGCAAATCAAGCTGAGATATAGCATTACTACTACAATCCAAAACCTCCAAATATATATTTGCACTAAGATCAATTGTTTTTAGTCTGTTATCAGCACAATTTAATTCTTTTAAATAAGGGTAGTCACTAAAAACCGGAATTGCTTCTTCTGATATTTCTTTAATAGAAAGTTTACGCAGCGAACCTCCTTCCACATTCTCTTTTTGCTCAGGGAGTATCAATTTCTTCAATAAACGATAATCATTCCCTTCTTGGCGTATCCACTCATATCCCTGCAATCCGCAAGTTAAAAATTCCATCTTTAGGTTAGCACTAAAATCCAACTCTCCAATATAATTTGCTTCACAATTTAGTTCCCGCAATTCTTGATTATGTGATGTTTCAAGTGCTTTTAGCTTATTCCAACTACAATTTATTTTTCTAAGATGCGGTGATCGACTAATATCCAATTTCTCCAGATTATTATCCGAACATTCAAGTATACTTATTCCTTCTGTATTCGATCGGTTATCCGGAAGAATCAACTTAGATAATATCCCGGCACGACCTCCTTCCGAAAGTAATCCTTTATTTCTTTGAGATTTAACAATAACCGTTCGAAGTTGTTTATTATGACTAAGATCCAATTCTATCAGTCGGTTATAAGTACAATCTAAAGTTCTTAATTGAATATTCTTTTTCAAGTCTATCGTATTCAAATCACAACTTCTACAACTTAAATTCGTGAGATTTTTACAACCACTTATATCCAGTTTCGGAAGGTAGATTTGTATAATTTCCAACTCACGAAGTTCTTTAAATCTAGAAAAATCAGGAATACACTCCAATGTATCAGTCCGATTTCCCACCAACTTTAACCGACGTAGAGAAGAAAAATACTCAAGGCCTTTTAATGAGGTAATTTCATGTCTCGTAGTTTTCGCTCTATTCACGTCATTATTAATCCATAAACTGGTTTTCAGCTCCAAATCCTCCACGTAATCAATATCCGATAATAAAATAGAGCTGGTATCAGCTATAATCTTCATTTGGAACAACGCTGCTTTAAGCATCGGATCAAATTTATCTGCCACATTCTTATTATCAGAAGAGTTCAATATGTCTGCCCGACTACTCACACCCATCAATAATAAACTTACTATTAAAATAATGTTTTTCATTTTCTATTAAATTTTATGTTGTCCATAATCAAACATCTCTCTACTTCACCTTTTTACATGAGATGAATTATCATTCGCAAGATAAGAAGAAAAAACGAAAAAGAAAAGGAAAGAGTGTCCCCAAAAAGGATACAATTTTTCATCCCAAATAAGCAAATCTCCTTTCCTCCCTTCACCCTTCACAACTCCCTCTGGCACGACGATTGCGGGTGAAGGTCTCCTGTTCACCATCCGCTTCACCTCCCATCAGACGGAGACTACCCGATACACATTCCCAAACTTGGTATGCTTACGTTCTATCCCCACTGCTATCAGTATTTGTGCCAAACTCGCCGGATTTGCCCCACGCATAGCTGCCGGATTTATCTTCTTCAATCGCTGAAAGATATCAGCAGACGAAAGAAGTTCACACCCTTCTCCTTTTTCTGCCGCCCGATAACAGGAACGCAATACGTCTTCCACAGGTCCCTGACGATAGAACGTCATGTTACTTTGCTGCAATTCCGTCTCTTCCTCTTTTGTAAACCAATAATGTTCACCCGCCAAAATCTCCGCTTTCAATTGAGCATAAAGTTGTGCATAGTCAATCCCCTCACAATCGATAGGATACTCTACCAGCACACAAATAAACCTGCGACTACCAGTCGGGTCAGTCAATAAATCTTTTCGATTCGATGTCCCGATAAAAGATGCTATACGAGGTAGCGAGCGATAATTTTTCTGATAAGCTTTGCACAGGCTTAATGAAGCCATCTGCATCAGATTCTTCAATAACGGCATTTTCGTCGGAGCATATTTATCAAACTCATCCAGATTGAGAAGTCCCATCTCCGCCAATCTCCGTTCTATATGCCCTTGACTGGTTAAATCCACCTTATCCATATAATAACGCTGAAGCGCAGGAGGAAGTAGCGATTTGCAAAAAGTAGACTTTAAATATCCTTGCTCCGTACTGATAAGCAAAGGCGCCACACTATTGGCATGACTTCCCGTAACCCCCATCCATTGTGCTGTCATACCCCGCATCCATATATGGAATTCTTTCACCCACAATTGGTCTCTCGAAACTCTGCGTGCCAAAGCCGCCAAACGGTCCACTCCATCCCATACCGGCAATTCTTCCAAATAAAGTTTGAAAGGATGATACTCTGCAATACGGGTGGAGAAAATACAGCGTGAAAGATCACGATCCCAACAAGAAATACCTGATTCGTGAGCTTCCAGGCAGAATGTATTTAAGACACGCTGATTCACAGGTGCAAATCCTTCCTCCATTCGTTCCAACAAACGATATTCCGTTTCTTCTGTCAGCACATTGTAGCGGAAATCATAGCGGGATTTTAAAAAAGTATCTACGCTCTCAGTTAGTGACTTCACTTTCGATGAGTCTTTTTCTTTAGACGATGATACCCCCTTAATCGACTGAATAATAGTATTGACAGGTGCTACACTTTTTGTATCCCCTACTCCCGTTTCATCTTGTTTTGAAAGACACTTCATCAATTTTTGCCAAAAGGCAAACCAACCATTTTTTTGTTCCATTTTCTTCTTTTTTTTATGATTAATGGATGCGAATATAATATCAAAAAAAAGCCATTTGCAACTTTTCATCCTATTCATTTTTTGAAAACCAGACTTATCATTAATATCCTATCATTTCTTGTTTATCATACTATTAAACCTTATCTTTGTCACCGACAAATTATATTTATCACCAATGTGATAAGATATTATCACTACTATGATAAAATAACATCATTATTGTGATAAGATCTTATCATAGTAATGATAAGTATAAAATATCAGCACTAAAAACAAGAAATCATTTAAAGATAAAGCAGAAATGGCAGTACAATTTGAATTATATAAGACTCCGATGCCAAAGGAGAAAAAGAACAAGACGCGTTATCATGCCCGTCCGGTAAGTTTTGAGACCGTCAATACCGAGAAACTGGCTTATCGCATCCATGATCGCTCCACATTAAGAGTATCGGACATTATTTCAACCTTGGAAGAACTGAAAAATGAAGTAGCTCAGTGCCTCCTGGAAGGTAAAAAGGTGCATGTCGATGGATTAGGATTCTTTCAGGTCACTCTTTCCTGCGAAGAAGAAATACGTAACCCGAAAGACAAACGTGTGCACCGGGTAAAATTGAAAGCTATAAAGTTTAAAGCTGATAAAGAATTGAAAGGGGAATTGTGTCACATGAAATTCCAGCGTTCTAAAATCAGACCGCACTCCGCCAATTTATCAGAAGTAGAAATAGACATGAAACTAACTGAATATTTTGCTGAAAATCAGATTATCACCCGGAAAGATTTTCAATATCTCTGCGGAATGACACAAATCACTGCATATCGCCATATCAAGAGGTTAATGGCAGAAAAGAAATTGCAAAATAAAGGGACGATCTATCAACCGATATATACTCCGGTTCCGGGTAATTACAGGGTATCGGTGGATTTAAAATATAAAGAACAATGAAAGAGCCATGAAACAGGAAGCCCTTCACCCGCTCTTCCCCATTTGGGGAGTGTAATTTAAACTCTGTCTGGTTTCTATTTCTTTTAAATCACAACAAATATAATTTTTTCTTTTTGGATTTACAAATGCTTCTTAAGGTAGTTTTTGGATGTGTGCAAGGGCGGCGAAGAATGAGCCGTTTATATACCCTTGCTCACATCCGGGAACTACCTTTTCTTTGCGTTTGAAAAGCAAAAAAGGGGAAATGGGTTATATCGCCAGAGGCATTCTCTCTCCAAACTTGATTCGTAGTTGCCCGGCAGTTAACGCCCAATTCTGGAGCGGTTGCGTCCATTTCTTGGAGATGTTCATCACAGCCAGGTAGATCAACTTCATCAATGCCATGTCATTGGGAAAGACACCCTTGGTTTTGGTCACCTTTCGTACTTGACGGTGGAAGCCCTCGACGGCGTTAGTTGTGTAAATCAGTCTTCGGATATGCTCATCATAAGCAAAATAGGCCGATAGATTATCCCAGTTTCGTCGCCATGATTCCAAGACAACAGGGTATTTTTTACCCCATTTATCTTGTAGTTTATCAAGGTTGAGCTCTGCTAAATCTTTATTAGGGGCTTGATAGACTGTTTTCAAATCTGCCATAAACTCTTTTTGATCTTTTGAGGCTATGTATTTCAATGAATTGCGAATCTGATGTATGACGCAGTTCTGGATGATTACCTCAGGAAAAATAGTGCTGATTGCTTCAGCAAATCCCGTGAGATTGTCAATGCAAGCGATCAGAACATCTTTCATGCCACGTGCTTTCAGGTCGGTCAAGACACTCAGCCAGAAATTAGCCCCTTCGCTTTCTGATACATACATGCCTATCAGTTCTTTATGGCCATCTTTATTGACTGCCAGAACATTATAGACAGCTCGACTTTCGGTACGACCACCATCCTTCACCTTGTAGTGCATTGCGTCAAGCCACACAATGGTATACATTGATTCCAGGGGGCGGCTTTGCCACTCCTTCACCTTGGGAACTATGCGTTCAATAATCTCACTTAGGGTGTTGTGGGAGATCTCAACATCATACATCTCCTCGATATGGGAGGAAATATCCCTAAGGCTCAAACCCATACCATACAGACTGATAATCTTGGAAGACATGTTGTCCGCAAGAATCGTCTCGCGCTTTTTAAGGATCTCAGGACTAAAGCTGCTGTGACGATCTTGAGGAGTCACGATATCAATCTCGCCGGCCATGGTTTTGACACGTTTGCTGCCACGACCATTCCGCTTATTGCCTTTAAGACGCTCTGAATCATCAAGGTGGGAGGACATCTCGCCATCTAAAGCGGCCTCTAAAAACTCTTTTAGCAACGGACCAAAGGCTCCGTCTTTGCCCGTGAGCGATTCGCCACTACGCAGTTGAGATAACGCTTTGTCACGCATCTGCTGATACTCTTCACTGTTTCTATCCATAATACAAAGATAATTGTTTGGGGACAGAGTTCAGATTACGCCCTCCCCATTTGATAAGGGATGTAGAGAGAAGGTGAAGGGCTGATAAATTATACAGAACTATTCCGTATTAACTATGGTTTCAAATAATTTTCCAAAGGTTCCATAGACAATTCATCTTGATTTGCTCCCCAACAATAATAAGGCTTTTTATCCTTAAAGAAACATATATGAGGATAAGTATTTTCTCGAGTTAAAATAAAAAATGTCCCATCATCAGAATGCTCTCTAGCATATTCAAACTTCTTTGTTTCATTTTTCTGCGGTGTAAACGACATAATTTCCCATCTTTCCGCTTCTGTCCTCTTTATACTACTTTCTACCATCTTGTCCGCAGCTTCCTTCCCAAACACTTCAACATATCCTTGATAATAACTTTTCGGATTCGTGTCTTTCATAAAGTTTTCAGCATGATATATAGCATAAAAATATATTGTTTCCCCATTATCATTCTGCCCATAAAAACAAGCAAACTTTTCTGGAATTCTAAATACCTTTTCTGAATCGTTCACTAAATATAATCTTGAAGGCGAATCAATAACCGGTACAAACTTTATAGTGGACTTCATCAAAGTTAAGGACAAGGATGAATCATTCCATCTCCCTGCAATATTCATGTTTAATCGTTCAAGTATGGTATCCTGAACATTTTTATTAATCTCCTCTACAAGCAGTTTGTTTTGGGGTGTAAGTTGACTGATAGCTTGAGTAATCATCTTATCTCTTTTTATAACTTGCTTGGAAGTGCCATCGACATACACTTGTTCGCTACATGAAAGTAATAGTATCTGGACAAGAAATAGGATTGATAATTTAATTGTTTTCATAATATTTCTTACAGATATCTTTTATGATTGATTTAAAATATTAATTACAACTTTATTAATTGAGTGAGAAGAGTACCGACATAAATATTTAATCGATACTCCTCCATTAATTCCAGCATCAAACAAAGTTTTCTTTTTTCGTCAAATTATTCCGTATCCACCTCTTCGCGCCATTCTTCTGAAAGCGCATAGTTATTGATAAACACGTATCCATCTAATGTGGATGGCACCGAGATGCCTAACCAATAGAGAATTTGCGGTACTATCAGCGTATTCTCAACACAGATTCTTTCAGCATTGACATTGGTAGGCAATGTATTTGCAAACATGGCAGAAGCTTTCTGTTCGATATCCGGAGAACTGCTTGTTTTATCTTTAATATAATACATATTGAGTCCACCTTGTATCTGATTTTTAATTACTAATGTATCCTCCTCTAATTTCTCAAGTTGCTCTGTTGGCTTGAATTTCCAATAGCCGAGCATATCACCAGAAGGTTCAATATCAATTTCTCCCGATAGTTGCAAAAATTCTCTTTCAGCAAGATCCTTTTTCCATAGACGTACTTCCGATATATAATAGGAAGTTGGTACAGAATAACCACCTATCGCCAAAAGACTTGAATCCGGAGCCAATCCTTGGGTATCCGTAGTTCCAGATCCCTGCAACTTACCATCTAAAGTAATGAGCCAATTTCTCCTTCCGGAGGCAGCGGAACTTATGCTAACACCATAGTGATGCCATTTAGAATCATTGTATCCGGTAATAGCTTGCTCAAGAGCAGGACCTTCCTTAGGATTTGTTCTCATGGATACAGTTCCTCTCTGCCTATATAGTCCCCAGCCGGCTTTTCCAAGTATGCGATCCCAATTGTTACCATTATATGTACCGTCCTGCCTAGGAACCATACGCATTATGATCTCCATTGAAAATGCATCCATACCTAAAGAATAATATTTACCTATACTATCAAAAACGACAGCCTTGTATTCATTCTGAGAATCAAAATATGCACCGTATAGTCTATTACCATTCAATTGTTTTTCCGTATAATGATTGTAGTAAAACAGACCAAACGTGTTACGCTCCACTTCCGAAGTGCCACCATAACGACCGTCAGCCGATCCACCGTGATTGGAAGTTACAACAATAAGCCAGTCTTCGTAAAATGCATTCTCACGGGCATCAATCGCCGACAAAAATTCACCAATGTATCCGTCTATAGTTTTAAGTGCACTGACATAAGCGGCGTTGTCCGCTTTGAATCCCCCACTCTTCCCAGCCTCCAACATTCCTGAAAAATCGGCCAGAATGAATGTGTAATCTTCATTCGCAATATGATTGAGAACCACATCCCGAGTTTGAACGTCATTTTCTGAAGTAATGGTAGTCTTAGCATTGTTAAGCATATTTTTGTTCAGTTTCGCCCAAGGTGTCACACACAATGAAAGCATATTCACGTCATTATTCGAAATATAGCTAATAATGTTTTGATAGTGAATTACCTTTTCATTCGGATTGTTCGGATTGTACTCCACATTAGCAGTATAAGATTCATCGGTTATACTGTGCTTTTCGGGTATGACCCCAGTGAGCATGGTTGCCCACGTTACAGGGTCTTCGTTCCTCTCGACAGACAGGGTTCGATTGTCACTAACTCCTGTCCACGAATATTTACTATTTTTCAACATCTTAGCAATGGCACCATCGGCAGGAAGGGAGTTCTTCACCACTTCACCAACCGCACCATCTATATTTATCCATAATACTTTACGATGGATTTTGGTAGATATGCCGGTATCTATAGTTCCATCGTCTGCTATTTCAGCAGGTGTATCGTATTCCGTGCAAGCATAGTTAAATGCCAGGACACAAACAACAAGCAAGCTGTATGTGAGAATATTTAATAGTTTATTCATCTGATATAAATTTACGGTTTATAATAAAATGTACCAAACTCGGTAAACGACTGTACTCTGAACCTAAAACGAGACATATCTGTTTCATTCCAGTTATCATTACGATTAGGTTCAGGAAGTTTTATACGCAGATATCTCACTTGTTCTTTTGACGGAAAATCATAGAAACCCTCACTTTTAATATTGGGCAACTCGGGATGTGCAATGGAATCAATCTGCACAATTTCCCTCCAAACTATATTTTCGTCAAGCGGATCATTAATAATATCCTGATTGACAGGAGTCTCGATAATCAGCTTAGTTGCCGCAAAGTCTGAGTTGTTGCCAGCCAGAAATACACCATTAACATCTGTCGTCTCTTTCATATCAATAAACAAATAATACGGAAGTGGCGGAGTACTTGTATCGTTGTTGTAATATGAAGTCCATCCTGTTGATTTGTCGCTGTCCAACAATCGGTCCGGCGACTGCCCTGAATTAAAGTTATCGCTTCCATTTGCATCCAGTGCATAAATCTCCCAGTCAGCTCGATTATGACGGTAGTGATACCCGTTACTTGGGAAATCAACCACACCACTTGATGGATTTTCTGCCAGAGGCGAGTATTTCCATATGGCTTTATCCATCAGCGGATATTTCGATGCATAACTACGGGCTTCGTCTGTCAGCGAATAGCCCCAATGCTCAAAGAATGGTGAAAAATCTTCCTTAAAATAGTCACATAAAGCCTTAAAGAAATAGGTAGAAGTAGAATGATCTATGGAAATTTTATCTTTAATCATACGGTTCAACTCTATATAAAAAGCCCAATCGTCATCTTTGTAGTTAGCTAATTGAACGAGGCTTGCCAATGCGTATGTCGGCCGTACTTCCGACTTTATATCAGATACAAACCAGCGGCTACTATCGGTATCTGCATATGCCAATGCTTTGGGGAATTGCTCCGCAATGCTACTGCCTTCTTCCGGGAAAATCGGTCCCATCGGATACCCATCCTCTCTTAATCCTTTCTCAGCCATGCGATATAGGGGAATTGCTTTTACCGCATCAGATACTTCGCTCCACCAGGGTGATTTTATATCTCTGAAAGAGTAATTTCTATATAACGCATTAAAAATAGCAACAGAATTACCGGATTTCAACGTTTGATAGCTAGCCAGCTCATTCAACAGATAATTTGTATTCAATGCCACTACACCATAATCGGCATTACGAATATACAGATTGTCCAACAACTCCACATCCAGCACCACACGCTCAGGAAAATCGGGAGCACGCATTGAAAAATCCTGTGCCCCAACCTGCAAACTGTAATAGTTATAATAATAGGTCTCGACAGCATTGTCCCATGCTTCCAGTGTGTTCGGCATCTTTTCAGCAATGATAGGATCATCATTTATCATATCCAATAATCGCTCACGCTGAACGGAAAAAGCGACATGCCGGCCACGCAACTCGAGCCACGGTACAGTCGTTGTACGCAACTGCTCAACCCACGCTGTTACATCAGTAGAACCGACAATAAAATCAGGCGAACGATAAGCCCCGTTAATCTCCATAACAAAATCCGCACTACCATTCACATCCTTGCTTTTTTCGATCCATATCATGCCTCCCAAAGGATTACGAATGGTGTTTTTTCCCGGGAACAGTTGCTTCGAAGTAGTAACTACCGGCAAACGCAAGTAGGGAGAAATATCCGTCAAATCATCTAAATGAGAACCGATGATAACCGTCAACCCCATAGTGTTGTCATTAATGGTTATAGTAATCAATTCACCTGCTCCGGCATAAAGCCCGGTGCTGTATATCGGACGAGGAACTTGTTGCACGTCAAGATCGTATGCAGGAATGTATCTCTTGCTTAAATCAAGCGCAAGCAGTGTATTGACAGTATTATCGACTAAAGTATCTACCAAACCCGGAAAAACACGGGCACTTTCATACATACTGACATCGATTCCTTCACCTGTTACTATGGTTACATTGGTAGAATCGGCGGTATCATCCTCTGTCCCGCTTTCGATATCATATTGATAAGCAATGTTGCAGCTTCCCATAAAAAACATACAGGAAATGAATGACAGCAAAACTGCATAGTCGGCTTTTAGTTTATTAAAGCATTTCATATTGCATTCTAATTTAATTATTTAAAGAAACGTAATCTAATGCCCAGCCTTCACCATCGAAATTCCAGGAAGAATCAACCGGCTCTCCAAACCATTGAAAAATCTGATAGGATAAATCGACTGTATTAAGAACCGTTTTATAGTAGGAATCGTCTATAAGTGGGCATACCTTATCCGTTACAATACTCTCCTGCCTGCGCGTTACGTAATCATCGGTAGGCGCAAACGTACCAACCGGCTTATTGAAGTATAATCTTTTATCTTTTGATGTATATTTCGAATAATCTTCCAAATAAGATAATCCGATATCATCTTCGCGATCGTTGGGGTAATAACCCACCAGATTATTCCAATACGGATATAATTCACCCAAAAGGTCCAGTTTTGTAGTACAATGATACTCCGCAATAATATCAGCAGGTAGAGCAACGTTGTAAAACTGGAGATCGTTTATATATAGATTTGCCTGATTAGGTCTGTCCGGAGAAAACGTATGTCCGATGGCAAGAGGCGCATCTGTCCACATATCTTTACTGCCGTCTATCTTACATCCCATCTGATACTTACCGTCAAGATAAAATAAGATGGAGTCACCTTTCTGGGTATCATCAACCTCTTTTATAACTAGCGTATAAGAATGCCATGATCCGTCACGTCTCGTAGATGGTAAGCGGAATACCGAAGAACCCTCTTTAAAATTTGCAGCAAATTCGACTTGAGTATTATTAGAAAACATTAGCTGCCAGCCTGTACCTGCTTTTTGATATCTTTTCGATATTATATTTCTATTACCCCAGGGGTCGCCGTGCTTATCAAACATTTTAAACTGAATGGTATATCCACTTTTATCCACCTCTTCATCCGGATTGGAACTCCATCGTTTACCCATATTAAAAAACTCGGTATTTCCAGTCATAACGGCATTTGTTGTCGCTTTTTGTCCGGGACCGACGAAATAAGGACTATAGAATTTGTATTGTAGTTCATCCGAGCCCGGCCTTTGCAACAATTTGGATGCAAACCGACTGTTATAGAGCATCATGAAAGAATTGAGACGCGGATCATCATACAACGATGCCGGAGTTACATTACCTTCATAAACACCACCATAAGAAGATGTAATAACTACAAGCCAGTTTTCCTGAACGTAACGCGAACGCGCTTCAAGTGCTTTCATTATTTTACCGATGAAAGCATCTACATTGTAAATCGCATCAATAACCTCACTGGTAGGAGTTGTCTCATTGCTCCAGAATCCATATTGCTCACCAGTCTGTTGAACACCGCCGAACTGTGCAACTACGATATCCGAGATTGTTTCACCATTGATTTCAGCAATAAGAGCATCAGCGGTTTCACTGTCGGCCGAAGTCTTTCTTTTAGTATTGGCAACACTCCCGAAAGCTCCGAAAAACTCCGTATCGGAAGAATAAAAGCTGACTTTTAGATTTTCATCCGCCTCTTTCAATCGTTGAAGAAAAGAAGGCGTTTCGAGTTCGTCAATTCCTTGATTGACATCAAGCCCGTTCTTTGTTGTTCCGGTCAGCAAATTTGCCCATCCACGTTCTTTACTTACCCCTTCTTCATTGTCGGCAAGTCCGTAAAAAGTAAACAAAGATTTATCCGTCATGGAGCGGATAACTGGAGCCTTTCGTGTATTATACGCCTCATTAACGGCTATTCCGGATGCACCATCGATAACCACCATCAATACGTGTCCCGTAGTATATTCAGTACCCGACTCCGGATAATCATCAGTCAAAAGCCTTTCCATCTCCTCATTGCACGAGAATGCAAATACAGCAAACAGGCAAAGCATTATATTTTTTATCAACTTTTCCATTGTATTTCATAATAAGTTATTCATAATCAACTTCTATCATTATCGCATTGCGAACCATATTACCATCAAAACGACTAAAATCACCAAGCAGCAGCAATCCGTTTGAATTGGTCGAAGTACGAGTTTCAATTACTTTGTAGAGTTCACCCTGGAAGATGCCCGGTACATTAAATTGTTGCAGCGCCTTTCCATCACGACCCAATATAAGGAAACCACGGCGAGTTACACCATCGTATTTCGTAAACGCACCTGAAACAACAATATTATCATTATCAAGCAGACAGGCAAAATTGGCCAATCCTCCTTCCATTTTTCCGATCTTGAAAATTTCATCACGTGTGCCATCATCATTCAACATAACTACACTCTGTGCAGGAATACCGTTGAACTCAGAAAACTCCCCAGTTATAAGGATTTTCTTTTTGTTTTTATTGTACCGGATTTTAGTAATACTTCCATTTGCGCCCGTACCGATGTTTTTCATAAAAGTTTCATCAAGGGTACCTTCGGCATTCAACTTCACAATATTCTTCACAGACTGTCCATCGAAACTGCTGAATGTCCCTACTATGACAATACCGTCACTTTCGACCATACAAGCATCTAAAATCTGCCCGATAACTCCTTCTGCATCCCTGCGATAGCTATCATCAAGTTCTCCAGTCCTTGACATACGCAATACACTTGCAACCTTCGAATAATCCAAAACCATACTCTCAGCATAGGATTTTTCGGTATTAATACGACAGTAGTTTGTAATATTTCCTACTGCTACCACCTTCTCATTGGAAGTTATAAATGTACGGACAGGCGCTTCAAGAGTTCCCCCGTTGAATACCGGTATCTTACAATTTATGCTTGTATTATTCTTTTTCGAAGGCAGCGCTACAGTTTTATAATACGAGGCTACTTCATTAGTAGCTATCGTGATGTTATTGACCGGCAACTTATCCCAGCCGTATTCTGAAAATTTACCCGAGAGAAGAACCCTGTGGTCACTAGGAAAATAAGTAAATGAATTAAGGTAACATTCAATATCTGTCACTCCCGGATTGGCCAGATCAATGCCGGCTCCCTGACCAGGATCAAGTTTGAAGTCAGTTACCCATTTTCCCGATACAGAGCCGTCTGTCAAAACCATAGATATACAAGAAAAACTCTGCGAGCTATTTTCATTGTAGTAGGCCTGCATATAGTCGCCAACTGGATAATATACCCGTGCTTTTGAATAATGTTCCGCACAATCGTAAATAGGTCCCGAAGTGCCTTTAAAGCCGTATGACTGATCTATCTTAATATTTCCTAATACAGTGAGACGAGGTCCATAGAAAACCTGTTCTTTCAATACAATATAAGCCGTACCCGAACTAAGATTTCCAGGTACTTTCACGGTGATTGTCGTGTCGGTAGCAGTTACAATTTTAGTTTCTTCATCAGAAATATAAAACTTGAAATCGTAACGTCCTGATTGCGGATCACACCAGTTCAACATCCCTTTTGCTTTGAATACAACCGTATCATTGGGATAAGCGCTTTCCGGAGAAGGAGATTCAGCCAGCAAACCGATTCCAAGCGGAGCTTTTCCACCACTGTACGGATCATCTTTAATATTGCTGTTCAGATCACTGTTACAGGATGTTACCAATAACGAAGTGAATACGGAGCAAACAATCATTAACGAATAGATGGTAATATGTTTCATTGTACTATCTTTATTTATAGTTAATTATCCGGTTCTGTTTCTATTGTCGCATTTATAGCTTTGGTAGCGAAAAGATATGGTTCAAAACCAAATGCATGATCGGTTAATCTGAGTACATGTACCACTCCGTTGGTCGGTTGTATATCAGATGTTGCTACATAAGCGTTTTTCATATCTCCTATAGTGAAATCATAGACATAAGAGTATATGATTTGTCTTGCACCGGCATATTTCACATTGTTTGCATCATAATAAACAACACCCATGTTCATAGGCTGCTGACCATAAGATAAAAATGCCTGTCCCGGATAGGCTGCTATGGCAGTCGTATCAATTTGAGGTATATCTTTCAGCAAATATTTATCTTTTACAATGTACATTGACAGCATTTCACGCCAGACTTCCGGTTTTATCTGACTAAAACTCTTGATGCTATCATGCCCCATACGATACCAAATACGGTTCAGATAATTAAAACTACCACGGATTGACCAATCGGTAGGTGCAAAAAAGGTAATTTGTTCGTCTTCAAAAACATCTTCCATACCGGACAGCCGGATGACTTCCACCAAATCTTTAAAATAATCGGGTCTTGATTCCAAATATTGCATCATATTCCCATTATAATAAGGGTTCGCTTTTCCACCATCAATTAAATAACTATCATCGGCACAATTGTACATGAGTACTGCCAAAAGGCAACATCCGACAATTTTCTTCCATAATTTGATATTATTTTTCATATCTATACATTTTAAGTTTATCAGAGTTACTCCCAAAATAAATTCAATCCAATCTGTGTGTTGTTTTTCAACGCATTACGATGAATAGGCCATGTCCATGCCCCCACATTGAAATTAGTACGCGTCATCGGATTCATACAATAGTTTCTGTTATACACCTTTCCTGTACGAACCAAATCATAATAGTAATGTCCTTCACCGATAAGCTCTCTGCAGCGTTCCCAGAAAATAGCATCCATCAGTTCACTACCCGAGGTATTTATTTCGGAAGCATGTGCCCTATTGCGGACCCGGTTGAGTAATTCGCAGGCTTTCGTATCGTTAGTCCCCAAAGCGGCAAGAGCTTCAGCATACAACAAAAGTGCACCTGCATAACGGAATACTATTTGATTGCCGGAATTAGATGTAATTGTTCCGTTTCCATAAGTATCAATATTCCAAAACTTCTTGATTTCTTTAGGAGCAGAACTTGAAACCGATGTAGAATAGATTTTTTCGTCAAACCATAATTCTTTTCTCGCATCATCTTCATACATAGGGAACAGCGTCATAAGATAATCTCCTGAATAACAGAATAGCGGCATTGACTTATTCAAACAGGAATAGGAAACATTATCAGAAAACTTTGCATTCATCATAAATATCTCATTGAAATTTATATTCTGTGCAATCTCAAACAAGCCTTCGTCCGATCCTCCTGCGAAAATCACGGAACTTCTATTTATATCAAGTAATGAATAAGCTCCATTGTTACGTTCCAGTTCCTCGCCTAGCGAAACAACATTCCTATAATATTGCTCTTTATTTTGTGCATCAAACTGTACAAGCCACAAGTTTATATGCATCATCAGCGCAATGACAGAACCTCTGGAGGCTCTAATCCCTTTGCTCGAATAAGATGAATATGACCATGGTAATACTTCCGCTCCCGGATCATCGTCAAGCAAAGGTTGTAAGTCAGCAAGGCAATTTTGCAAAACTATAACCATATTGGTTCTTGGCAAGGGAGCTTCATTATAGGCATTTGTATAATAAGGCACATCTCCAAAAGCCCTTACAATGAAGAAATAAGACAAGCTACGCATGAAAATAGCTTCTGCCTTAAAACGACTCCGTTTCAATTCATCCATGCCGGGCACTTTGTCTATTTCAGCAAGCAGAATATTGGCATCCTGAATAGCAGTATAAAACACATCCCATTGCATTATTAAACCGCCCCTAGCATCATCGGGATATGTATTACGCAATTCACCCATATCGTTGTTAGCCAGATAAGCTACATATTTATCCCCAGTGCTGTAGGCTGTTATTGGAGCGCACCGCATATCTCCGCTATACGTAAGGAAAGGACGTTGTGACATTGTTGCATTCCGAAACGAATTGTATATGCTCAACAAAAAAGCTTCCGCATTCGTCTCATTTCCCTGCGCCCAAAAATCATCACCCGATAATTTATCTTCACTCTTATTTGCAAGCGAGTCACAACCGGCAAACAGGCAAGATACTATCAAAGTCATTATTAAAACTATATTTTTCATATTCTTCTATATTTAATCGTTCATCTAAAAATCCATTGAGACACCAAATGTCACAGTACGACCATTGGGATAACCACCGGATGTGTCATATCCCAAATTGTTTACATTCTCGGGATTGATGCCTGAATATTTGGAGAAAGTATAAATATTGTTCATACTAAAATTAAGCTGACATCGGCTGATCCTAAAAAAATCCAGCATTTTCTTTGGAATAGTATAAGCCACAGATATACCGTTAATTTTAAAATAAGAGCCATCTTCCATAAACAATGTCTGGTCGTATCTGAAAGGCTGAATAATACTTGAACGGGTATAATCAAACGGATTAGGATATTGGGCATAGATATTATCTTCTGTCCAGAAATTATATGCCTCAATAGGTGTTAAAGCTCCACTACCTGTAAGGTTCACCTTACCTGCTACAGGTGTTCCATAAGCCCTAAAACGGTCTGCCAGAGCCTTGTTGATAATATCACGTCTCAACGTAAACGAGCAGTTAGTGTTGATAGAAAACGCTTTATAACGAAGATTGATACTAATACCACCGGTCATTCGCGGCTGTGAATTACCTACAATCACCTTGTCTTTTTCATCGATGATATAATCACCATTTACATCCACCCAAATAGGGTCTCCCGCCTTAAAGTATGCTTGAGTAGAAGTATTCCCTCCCATCCGCAAGCGTTCTCCGGTCAGCGGATTAACAGGCACGTCTTCGTCAGTCGCATATACGCCTTTATACACATAGAGATAATTCCCCATCGCGTTAGAACCTAATTTATTCACCACTTCCGCATCACTGTTAATAATCTGCCGCACCTCGTTAGGCAGCTTTGCGATCACGTCTTTATTAATTGCCAGTGAAGTCGCTACATTCAAATCCCAATTACTTTGCCTTGACAACGGACGGACGTTCAACGAAAACTCCAATCCATAGTTAACCAGACTCGTTTTCGTACTTCTTACGGAATTAAAAGCATTGTGGTTAGCCAACTCTATCGAACTTAGCTGATTGTCAATTTGTTTGTAATACGCCTCGGCAACGAACATAATTTTATTATTAAGGAATGATAAGTCTGTTCCGAGATTCCATGATGTTGACGTTACCGGCTTCAAATCCGGATTCGGCATAGCGTTTTTATCAATAGGAATAATAGAAACTCCATTATAAGTATCTTTGCTCAGATTGTAACTTCCCCATATATCATAAATACTAGCTTTATAAGTGGTACTACGTCCCCAAGTTACACGAAGAGCTCCGGCATCCAGAAACTTCCATTTTTTAGCAAAAGATTCACGGCTGAAGTTCCAGCGAAATCCTAATGAAGGATTTATTGCCCATTTCGCCTGCGACCCATAAGATGAATTTATTTCAGGACGAATATTGGGAGTAAATACGTATTTCCCACCAGGCAGCGATAACTGAGGATCTATAATAAGTGCAAACGTATTCTTTTTATCTGAAAAATTCGACCTTCCAGCTGCCATGGACGGCATACCGGACGACCATATATGGTCACTTGCCAATCCATTCAGCATAATAAAGTTACCGCTATACTTTTCGGATGAAAGTTCAAAACCTCCCTGTAAATCAAAATTTACAATTCCCAATTTTACGGTTCTTGACAACAATGAACGAACATACATATTATAACTATATTCACTACCGTTATTCCAAGTAGCCCTATTGGCATTCAAAATACCCGGCGTAAATTTCTCATTCTCCACAGTTCCGTATTTATATCCTAAAGTACTTCTCCATCTTATATCAAATGGCAACAGATACATGATATTCATACTTGCATCATAGACTACATTCTGATTATCTGCCTGGACAGAAAAAACAGACAATGCAGAATTGGAAGCTGTATACATAGACGGTGGAGGCAACAAGGAAGAAGCTGCCGAACCTGCGGCTACGCCGGATTGTGAGAAAGCATTTCCGCTACCATTACTATTTCGGGTTAATGTAGTGGCAAGATTTAGATCCAAATGAAATCTATCATTAGGCTTATATCCTACTGCTGCCCTGATACCGTATCGGTTAAAGTCCGTGTTTTTCACAATTCCTTTTTCCGTATAATAGTTTGCATTGATCTTATAGTCAAATTTCTCATTAGGTTTACCAGAGAAACTAAGATTATGAGTTTGATTGTAAGTCGTCTGATAAAAGACACCCTGCCAATCCGTATTATTATTGTAATAAGGATTCAAGCTATCTGACAGTGCCTGCAATTTATGGATTTCATTATATCCGTGATAGGCGGATGTATCATTTCCCAAAATTTGCATAATTCTGAGCGCTCTCTCCGCCCCGCCTGCAAGTACATCTCTCAACCTCGGTGGTGTTTTCACTACAAAGTTAGCCGAATAAGAAACTTTCGGTTTGGCTGTTTCTCCTCTTTTAGTTTCTATAAGAATTACTCCGTAAGCACCTTTTGAACCATACAGGGAAGTTGCAGCTGCATCTTTCAATACTTGGATATTCGCAATATCTTCAAGTGGAATCATAGCCAACGGACTGACTGTTGCACCTGACAGCAAACCAGCTGCATCATAGCCCGTTACGTCTTCCTGCGGTATACCGTCAACTACAAACAAAGGAGGAGTCAGCCCCATCATAAACTCGCCATCACCGGAAGATTGAACGGAAATATCCGAGACTCCTCGAATTGAAAAACTTGGAAGACCTCCGGGAGTACCATTATTCATCTGAATATTTAATCCGGGAACACGCCCTTGAAGCAACTCCATCGGATTAGCAACAGGAGTATTGACCAGATCTTCTGCTTTAATAACCGTAACCGATGCTGTTACCGCAGCCTTACTAACTCTTTTAAATCCGACTACAACTGTTTCATCAAGCATATTCTCTGTCGGACTCAGATATATTTGCATGCGTTCTGAAGGTTTAGTAACTTTGACTGAAAGACTGTCGAACGCCAAGAAAGAGAATACAAGTCGGTAACCACTCTTAACTTTTGTAGAGAATCGTCCGTTATCATCAGTTGTGGTTGAAAGCTGAGGCACCGTTTTTCCACTTTCATTTTTAACAATAACAGAAGCATAAGGCAATGTAGAATTATTGCTTTTATCTTTGACTACACCACTGACAGGAATATCCTGAGCCCGAACACCAACCGAGGTGACGGCAATCGCCATAGCCAACAAGCCATATTTAAATATATTTCTCATATTAGAATCATGGTATTAATTAGTTATTTTCCATCTTCAAACAAGGGGGCTCCTGCTGTAAATACAACTATTATCTCCCAATGAGCTTCCTTGTATATCGCAAATTCAAATGACATAGTGGATGTCATACGATAACCACTTGCTGTAATACGGTCATATAAAAAATTGACATTTATTCTATTACCATCTTTATTGGTATATTTTGATTTCATTTCAACCAATGGCATCGGATAAACTACATCATACTTTACATATTCATCTGTTTTCTCCATATTGAAACCATGAATCAGATTAGCCCAGTCTGTCTGATTAAAAGATGAAGGAGAGATCGGTGTATAATCCGGTCCATAAAAACGAAAAGTCAAACTTTTTACATCATCATCATTATCTTGGTTCTCACGAAAATAAATATGTACATCTTCAGGAAACATATAGTCTCCACTTTCTGTTTGAAAAAGGGTTAACGAATTTGGTGTAACATAGTCCTGTCCCTGCACCAACCCTGTTTCCGGATCGTATATACTCGGTTCGTAATCACTTTCTCTGACAGGTATAAGCTGCATATCAGTAAATGTTTTATATCCTCCCGAGTTTTTCACCAGCACATCAAAAATATAGCCATCACTCGGAGCACACTGCACAAAAGAAGATTCGGCATTGGACCACATCATAAATTCTCCGGAATGCTTTTTAACCTGAAAAAGAGTACGATATTCTATTTCTCTTTTAGCTTCTATTTCTTCTATAGACTTTTCGGTACCCATATATGGAGTTTTCCAAACTTTTACCGGGAAATATTCCGTCAATTCAGGTGCAGGACTTCCGTCGGCCCTCACGATTCGTGATATTTCGAAAGTAAGAGGAAGCGTTGAATTACCCGATGAAAAGTTGTCGGACATCAAAGTATTTTTTCCTAGTTGAGGACGATATAGTTTTGTAGTAAAATTGACGTCTCTGTCGAAAGCATCCAAACTATCCGGCAAATATTTATCGACACACGATATGCTTAATAATACGCAGGAAAACAGCAGCGCAATATTTTTACTTCTTATATTCATTGCCATAATTATTAAATACGTAAATAAATTCATCAAAACCGAAACTGTGTTGGGGAGAAAGGATGTGAATGATACCATTATTTGTATAAACATCATTCCATACCGTAGAAACTCTGTTCCAGTTATCTTTTACCTGAGAGTTTTTCATATCACTGAAAATAAGCTGTTTGACTCCTCCGCCTACAAATCCGGATGCCGGTTTGCGAGAACATTCTATATTCATTTGATAATTGTACTTCAAAGAATTTAAGGAGTTATTTCCTTCATTGGCTAGAATATTATCGGTATCGTAACTACCTTTAATAATGTACTTGCATAACATTCGCTCAAGGTCAGCTCTATAATCATAATGATATTCGTTAATGATCGTATCATTTAAAGTCGGTGTTATAACATTAACGATCGTATCTTTAACAACAAACGGTTCAATTAATAAATCACTCAAATAAATCGCTTCACCCAACTCCTTTTGTTTACGGTACTCGTTAAGTTGCGCCAATGAGGAACGGATACATGCATCCGGTATGGCAAAAACTGTATATTGCACATCCGTCTGTTCCATCTGTTGTATGAAATCGGGAATATTGTTGACAAGAACCATCATAGAATCAAATTTCAAATTCAGCCTTTCATTCCCTGTGGACAAATAATCCAGAACGGTTCCATTAAATACTTCGGTTTCATTTTCCTCAGGATATGAAGCCACTTCGTAATCTGTACAAGACAGCATCCAAAGGGAAGCCGAAGTCAGACATAAAATAAATAGTATCTTATTCATTGTCGTTTTCTTTTTATTTCCAAAACTCATTTTGTTCAATCTGTGAATTAGCAGTAATGATATCTTCCGATACCGGCCAGTAGATTCCACCACTGCTGATCAGTCGCAAGAATGCCTCATTATCTTTCATCAGCTTTTGCCGACGGACAAGGTCATACCACCTCCAGCCTTCTCCCATAAGTTCTCTGCGACGCTCTTCAAATATCTCGGCAATTAAGCTTTCGCGATTATTCCCAAAATCCTTTTTAAAAGATACTTCTCTCAATCCACGATTTGTTCGGATCATATTCAGGTAGGATACAGCTTCTGTGCTCCTGTTTAGTGCGCATAATGCTTCAGCCCGTAGCAAGGTGATATCTTCAAGGCGAGTGAAAACAATTGACGAGCCAAATACTCCGAAATCATTGTCTTTCGCCGATCCATCCTGAATAATCTTTATTTTACTGAACACCGGAGTTTCTTCATTCAAATTCTGAACATAATAGGATGAATATTTGATGGTATCTATGATTCCAAACCGCAAGTCATCAAAATTGGTAAAAATCGAAAATAAGCTGTCCTTTGAAATGTATATTTCAGGATAGGATTTTTGTACCAATGGATAAGCTAAAGTCAACTGTTCAAGATGTCCGCTTTGAGTTGCTTCGTTATCATTGTGAGCAAAATTAAATCCTAAAATCCTTGAACCTTTTACACTCGCATTCGAGTAAAACAGCCCTGTTTCTGAAGTCAAGTCGGCAATAGAAGTATATTTTGCATTAATCTCAGATGCATGATCTATTATAAATGCAGAATATGTCTCGGCTTCTGCATAATTTCCCTGCCAAGCACAGATGTGAGCTAATACAGAGTATGCAGATAACTTATTGAACAGTTTTCCCTGCCATTGGGCCCCATATGAACCATAATATAAATTCGTTTGAGTACCATATTGATAGGGTAAATCCTCTATAGCTGTTAACAGTTCTGCCTTAGCATAACTCAGCACCGTTTGAGCGTCTGTACGGGGCATAGACGGAAAAGTTCCGTTATCATAAGAATAGGTGACTAACGGCACATCTCCCCAGATTCTTACCATATAAAAATAAGCAAATGCCCTCAAAGCGCGTACTTGAGCAATGTCATATTTCAAGTTTTGTTCAGAATACGACCGGTCAAGTTCGACAGTTCGTGGAGCTTTTTCCATAAAAACAGATGCCGCATTGATTACCGCATAAAATCTTCTCCAGTTAGATACTTTCTTCAACAAGTCATATGGCTTGTTCAATTCATTATCAGACACAGCTTGTAAGTCACTACGCTTATAAACCGTAAAATCCCCCTTCCGCAAATCACCACATATCCAATGAGTATTGTTATCGGCTAAGGCTGCGCGTGTCAAGCCATATACTCCCATCAATGCTGATCGAGTATCTTCAAGAGTCTTCCATTGTTGGGTTTCCGAAGCTGCATGTTTGGGATCTACATCCAGAAAGTCATTGCAGGACTGCAGAAATAAACAGACAAGTGCGGAGAAAAGAGCTAATCGCAATTTTTTCATATTGTTTTTCATATTGTTTTTCATTTTTTATCATCTCCGATATTTTTAGAACTTAAATCTCAGTCCCAAAGAAATGGAACGAGGAATGGGAAGCGAATACCCGTCATAGGTACCATTGAAGTTAACTAATTCCGGATCACCTGCTGAAAAATTACTGAAAGATAACAGATTAGATCCTGTCAGATAGAAATACAAACTTTTAGGTATATTACTACCAACTTTCTTTATAGGAAGTGTGTAACCAACAGTTATATTTCTCAGTTTCAGGTATGACAGCTTTTCAAGGAACAAATCCTGTTCTGCACGGTAAGGATGAACACTGCTTTGCGGATTGTATATAGGATAATCGTCACGCTGATTAGTGTTTTGCCAAAAGAAAATCTCTTTAACAGACTGCAAGGACTGAATATTATCCAAAGTCGCAAAGTCGTAACGTTGCTGATCGCGCAGATTTAAAGCACTATGCCCCAAAGCAAAGAAGAGATTGAAGCTGAAATCGAATCCTTTATAAGCAAACTGGTTAGTCAATCCTCCTGTATAGGGTGGAATGGCATGTCCGGTCAGCACACGGTCATTGTCGTTAATCTGATTATTTCCGTCAACGTCTGTCCAAACAGGATCTCCTGCTTTAAAAGGAACTCCATTTATGTTCAGTGGTTTCCCATTCATAACAGGAACTTCTGAGTCGTTTGTATAAATGCCTTTATTTTGATACACCCAAAAGGCATCAACTGACTGTCCTACTTGTAGTTTATGGTCGCCTATCACAGTTGTCTTCTGGTTTTCGGGAAGTTTCTCTAGTTTGTTCTTATTATAACTTGCATTGAAAGACAAATCCCACTTCAACGGAGTGTTCTTCAAAATGGATGCCGAAAGATTTAATTCCAATCCCTGATTACTGATATCCATTCCACTGGCCAGTTTATACTCATATCCCATTTCTTGAGTGACAGGCAAATATGTCAATAAATTCTTTTCATAATTCTTATACAGACTTATTTCCGCAATAATGCGATTGTCGAAAAAAGAACCTTTCAAAGCAAGCTCCATTTTATCAGAATAGGGAAGCTTTAAATCATAACCAACCCAACCCGATGCATACGGACGAGTGATTGTTGCAAATCCATTAGCTGAGGAAAGTAACGGTTCGCCACTCCATGTGATACTTGTAGCCAAGTATTGAGGACCTAATTCATATCTATCGGACTGGAATGATTTGGCTATTCGTGCATAAGATGCACGCAAAGACAATCCAGACAATGCAGTACTACCTGTAAAAAAATGATTCTTTAAATTCCATTCAGCAGAGGCAGCGGGTGTAAACATCCATCTGTGATCCGACTGGATAGCGGAATTTCCGTCGTATCTTGCCAATAATCCCACATTAAGCAAATTCTTATACTTATAATCTAAAGCTATTGAAGTCGATACCCATCTATTCTCCAAACGATCAACATAACGATACTGCTTGAAGTTCCCGGTACTTGTTGTCGGCTTCATATCATCATCACCATCATAGGCACGAGTATAATTATAGTGATACAAATCGCTGGTTATAGAGCCATTCCACTGAACATTCAACTTATGAATATCAGCTAAAGGCAACAAATAGCTCGCTGAAGTTTCACCTATAATCCGTTGATTGTATCCTGAATAGTTAGAGACAAAGTTGACGGACTCCAACAAAGCCATAGGCCAAAAAGCGCGACGAACATTTGTTGTATAATCAAGTTTGATGCTGGCTGTAGCATTGAATCTTTGCTTAGTATAGCTCAAAGCCAACAATCCATTCAGTAAATTGTTATAATTATCATCTTTAGTCAAATCATTGGATATTAAAAAGTCATTATACAAATTGCCGGCAGGTGCAAGCGGAGTTGAAAAATCAACCATGTACTCCATCTCAGCAAACCTGTCTCTAAAATTCCGATTCCTGACACGGTCTATCTTAGCGGCATTAATAATTGTACTAACATTCAAGCCATCCAAAGGAACCATATTCAAGGCAAAACCAATATTATATTTCGTATAAGAGGTATTGTCCGCTGCTCCCGCATCTTTTGTCGTTGCGAGTGTAAATACATAATTCGCTTTCTTTGAACCACCACCGATAGAAGCATTTACATTATATAAGAGTGATGACTGATAATAATCGTCTGCCCAGTCCGGTTTACCAAAATAACGTACATCTCTTGTATCCATAAGATAATAGGGTTGTTTACCCGGTGTAAGAGAATACGTATCATAGAAACGTTGACGGAATGCTTTTTCGTATGATCCATTCGTCATACGAACTGAAGACGGAGCAAAGGCCATTCCTGCCGAAACCCCGATAGAAACGTTTTCACCGCCATAATAACCGTCTTTGGTTGTTATCCAGATGGCACCATTAGCAGCTAAAGGACCTAATTTGGCAAGCTGAAGCGGATCTTTGATAATTTCGATTGACTCTATGGAAGATATATCCAATCCCGCCAGCATGTTGGCAGCAGCTCCTATCGGATTAATATCAAACTGTTTGATATCGTACACATAGCTATTTTCCAGCATCAATGGAACGCCATTCAAATAAACTGTCGGCTGAACACTGGACACATCTTTATTAGAAAAGACAGGTGAAGATAAGCCACGAACCAGCATGCTTTGAATGGTACCAGGCTCTCCATTATTTTCCTGTACATATACACCGGGCACATTCCCTTTCAGTAATTGCTGAATAGATAAAAATTGAGAGCGCTGCAACATTTTGATATCAACAGTATCACTCACCCCAAAGGAGTCTATACTACGATTAGTAACGAAACGAGATCCTACATTCTTCTCAAAAGAGTTTTTTTTCATATAGGTCTTCACAGAATCAATATTCGCGGGCGAACTTGATTGAGACGCTATCGCTCCACTAAATCCTAAAAAGCCCACGACTGCCAGCAAACGACAAACAGGCTTTTGCAAAAAGAAATTAGGTAAAATTATCACCATACTATTAGATTTATAAAGTTATTTAGACCAAATAAGTATTAGTTGTGCATCAAATGCGTCACAAAAGTGCGAGTTATCCAGTAGAAAGAAGTTCTCTAATCATTCAAAAACTTCCAAAATTGGACCATAATCGCTATTAACTATAACAGGTCTAAAAATCGTTCAATATAAGTTCAGGAATCATTCAAATGGGATAGATCATTGATATATGGAAAAGTACGCATCTTCCATTAAGACGCGTACTTGTGTATTTTAAGTTCATATTATTTTTATCCTAACAAGATTTTTGATATTCCTTTGGAGTTACGCCAAATTCTTCTTTAAAACAGGTTGCAAAATATTTAGGATTAGAAAATCCGCATTCATAAGCTACCTCTGCTACGGATATTGATTTATCCTTCAATAATTGACTTCCATGTTTTAATCTTATATTTCGAATAAACTCAATGGGTGACAGTCCTGTTGCTAATTTCATTTTCCTATAAAGAGAAGACTTAGACACAGCTAATGCGTCCGCTAACTGAACCACATCAAAATCTCCTTCCGACATATTTGAATTTATAACAGAAATCACTTTATCCAAAAACTCTTTATCAATAGAAGAAGGTTCTAAAGAATCAATATTGACTTCTACATTAGAACGAAACTCTTCCTGTTTGTTTTTCTTATGCATTATAAAATTATTAATACGAGCCTCTAATATTTTTAATTCAAATGGCTTGGATATATACCCATCCGCTCCCGCATTATAACATTCAATGCGATCTTCCACGGTATTTTTAGCTGTTAATAATATGATAGGAATGTGACTGGTTTCCAAATTTGACTTTAAAGCGCGACAAAACTCTAAACCATCCATTTCAGGCATCATCACATCACTTATAATAATATCTATTTCATTATCTTTTATAACGTTCAGAGCTTCTAATCCATCTTTTGCAATAAGCACATGATAATGCTTGGATAGAATTTTCTCCATCAAAAACAACAATTCTTCATTATCCTCCACCAATAACAAATGAACGTCAGCTATCTGCGTATCTTCACCAACCTGTGAATCAGCCAATGCTTCTTTCTCTAAAATAAGATCCGTATTTATGCCATTTGCCGAAATATGTTCTGATATTAATTCATCTTCTTGATAGCTATCTTTATTAATGGGAAGATCTACAGTAAAAGTACTTCCCTTACCTAATTCACTTTCAACATTAATAGTGCCATGATGTAACTCCACTAAATCCTTTGTTAAGGATAACCCGATCCCATTAGATTCACTTTCATCTCCTTTATTTATTGTATAAAATCTTTTGAAAACATTCTCCAAATCAGCAGGAGCAATACCTTCTCCGGTATCAACGACCTGTATTCGCAAATGATGATTTTCAGACTCCCAATATGAATCTACTATTAATTTTATATTTCCACCATTAGCTGTATATTTGTAAGCATTAGATAATAAATTAGATACTATCTTATCTAGTTTATCTCTATCAAAATAAGCCATCAAATGTCTATCTTCAGTCAAAAATGTAAAGGTTTGATTTTTCTTTCTCATCAATGGAGTAAAGTGTATCTTACAAACATCATCTATAAATGATATGACATCACTTTTTGATACAGATAATTTCATGTTCCCACTTTCCACCTTACGGAAATCTAAAATTTGCTGTAATAGTCTACGTAATTTATTCACATTAGAACGAATCATAGTTAACTGCGAAATCCGACTACCATTCGTCATTTCCGCATCATCGATCAAACAAGTAATAATAGTTAAGGGAGTTAATAAATCGTGTGATATATTTGTGAAATAACGTAATTTAGTTTGCACCAATTCTTCTGACTTCTCTTTATCTATCTGAGCTATTCTCAGTTCATGCCGCAACTGAATACGACGCTTCATCCTGTGATAGAAAAGATACAGACATAAAAGTGTAAACACAATATAAAATAAATAAGCCCACAATGTTTCATAGAAAGCTGGCTGTTTAAACACCTGAACTTCTGCTATATAATTGCTCCATAAACCATTTACATCAGTTGTCTTTAGATAAAAAGTACGTTTACCTTTAGGTAATTGATTGTAAAATGCAAATTGACGATCGCCTCTGACATACACCCAATCATCATCAACTCCATCCATTTTATATGCATATTTAATTTTGTCAGGAAACGCATAATTTAAAGAAGAAAAATCTATCTCAATATTTTTATCTCCTGCATTTAAAGAAATGATCTGACTTCTTAAATTAAAACGTTGGTTGTTTTTCTCCAAAAGACTAGAAACACCATCTATCTTGACATCTGACACCATCGTTCTAATTCTACGAGGATTATCAGACAAATGATCATAAGGAGTAAATACTGAGATTCCTTTATTTCCTCCATACAGTATTTTCCCAGAACGAGTTTTATAATAAGAATTAGGCATAAAAGAATTTACCATCACATCAGTCATTGTCGAGTAGTCCATGATACCACCATTTTTAGGGTCGTATTCAATTACCCGCTTATTGGTAGAAATCCAAATATGTCCCAACTGATCTGTTATAATATTAAAAATACCTTCTTCAAGCATATCAAACATATCGGATAAGTTTTCCACTTTATTTGTTTGAGGGTCATAAGTGAACACATCTCCATCCTGACTCCCCATCCACACCAAACCATTATCATCCACACAGATTGCTCCAATATTATCACTTATTACTCCTTCTGCATGAGTTTTCAAATTTCTTAAATTCTTTTCTTCTAATGTCAGATCAGAGGATATTTTAGCATTATACACACCTTGCTTTCTTGTACTAATCCATAATGAACCATCTTTACCTTCTCTAATTCCTATTATATCTACAAATGGAAATTTAGTGTCTTGAAGTATCTTTTCCTTTGCCGGTTTAACCAAAATACCTTTAGTTGTTCCCACCCAAAGATTATGATTACTATCAGTATAAAATAAACGCGGAAATCCTGAATTATCTACGTAATCTGTTAATTTCAAAGTTCCCAATAGCTCTACTCCTTTTTTATCCTTCTTCACCTTGTAAATTTCCGGATAATACTCAGAACCCAGCCAAATCTCATTAAGCAATGGAACAGAGGTAATGCAGCTTACATTTTTCAGATTAGCAATGTTTTTTAGAGAAGGGATATCTGTATAAAAGAGAAGTTTATTAGAATCTGGATTATAAATTCCTATTCCCCAACGATTCTGATCTATCCATAAATCTCCTTCTTTATCTTCATATATATTCTTTATATTTGTAACAAACCCCGTCTTTTCCCGAATAACAGGAAAAGAGTAATTCTGCACTAATGGTTTATTTAAATCAATCATTGATACTCCTTCATTAAAAGCAGCAATCCATAAGTTACCTGACTTATCTTTTACTATTTCACTAAAAATATTATTTAACTTAGAAGAAATATGAGATATATCAACAGTATTAATTATATTTCCAGGACGTTTTTGAAGTGCATAAAGTCCCTGTGTAGATACAATCCATATATAACCATACTTATCATCCTGAGTTATGCTAAAACAACCATTCTTATCCCAATGTTCATTACTTTTTATATCTACATGACTATACATCAAATCATCTTTCTCCTCTGGATAAAGTAAAAAGATTCCGCTTTCCCATGTTAAAATCCAATGTTGCTTCTTATTATCTTGAAAAACTTTAAATGGATTATTTAAATCTCCAATCTGAGGCATAGCAATAAATGAATCTGTTTTTGAATTATATCGATGTAATCCCCTTTCCCATAAAGTTACCCAAATATTCTTATCTGCATCTTCATAAATAGAATTCACACTAGTAACAGGCAAAGTAGAATCATATCTTTTGCAATATGAGAAATCGGCAGAACAACGAAAAACAGAAGTTAATGTTCCAACCCATACCCATCCATCACTATCCACTATCATTGTTCGAATCTCTTGATCCTTCAAATCATTGTGTGTAACTGGTATTATCTGATAAGTTCGTTTATCCAGTATATTAATACCTTTTTTAGTTCCTATAAATAGATATCCATTTTTATTTTCCGCAATACAAGTAATTTCATTATTCGTCAAAAGATCCGGTGATTTCAATCCAGAACGGAAAACAAGTAATCGATAGCCATCATACCGACACAAACCGTCTTTAGTTCCTAACCACAAAAAGCCTTCCCGGTCACAATGAACCCGCAAAACAGTACTTGAAGGCAAATAATTATTTAACGGAAGCGTAGATACCGACATTTGTTGCGCAAAGGCACACGGAAATAATTGAATAAAAAACAGTACTATATAAAATTTCAGTTGATGTTTCATAGTAGAATTAATATAAAGACGTATTTCTTGTGCAATATTAAAATAAAGATAGCTATCACTATTCATAAATCACTTAAAATATATTAATTTAAAACTACCACAAACATATGTGGTCTATTTTTAAACCTTTCTGAATGATTTTTATCCCACTATAATCAGATAACTTAAAATTATACGTATTTGAATCATTCCAGCACCTATATATAAATATGATTCAGCAATTTTGCAAACAGGAAACAAGCTATTGATATTTCGAATCAATTTTGGTTATACTATTCAGTAAGCAAGAAATAAACACAGATTATTAGTTCAATCATAAATAATTAATTTATAAAACATTTCTGTATCATGAAAAAAAAATATGTGAAGATTATGTTTTTATCATTGACATTGCTGACAATTAGCACAACAGCTACTTATGCAGTTCAACCCAAAGATGATAAAAAAGAAAATGAAGCCTTACAAACCTCAACAGAGGAACATCTACCATTACTAACGATTAATGGTACAAACGCATCATCATCCTTCATTGTCAATTCCGAGGCTTTACTCGGCAAAGAAATAACAATTACAGCTCCAAACGGTTTCACCGTAACTCCGACTGTTATAGCAGCCAACTCTGGAAAACAAAAAGTGAAAGTGACCTTAAACAGTACTAAAAGACTGACTGAAGGGAAAATTATTCTGCGAAGTGGAGACGTCCGTTCATATTTAAAAGTAAAAGGATATGGAACCGCTCTTCCTGTGAAAGACATTGCAGCATCTCCTGCTTACAAGAAAGGAAATGATAAGGAATTTACCAAAGCATTCACTCCAAATTCAAAAGGATATACTATCGAATTCAAAATAAAAACAGATGACTCGGAGAAAAGCTTTTATCCTTATTTTGTAAACGAAAAAGGTTATGGATTCAAAGCATATATTACCTCTAATGAAATCGGATTATTCAATGCCTACAAAAAAGAAATTACCAATCCTGCAACAAATGGAAAAGCAGGAGGAAAAGGTAAGTTCTATAATAATGATGGACAAGCACATATTTATCGTTTTGCCATAACACCAGATAACCGTGCCTTCATTTACAGAGATGGAATTCCTGTAGATTCCGTTAGAATTATAGACTACGCTCCCCAGCCAAACTTTGCAGAGAAAGTTGGCAAACCAGTAGAAAATCTTTTAAAGAACCCAAACTTCGAAGGAGAATTTGATATAAATCCAGAAACGAAGTTAGTTAGTAGAGTGGAAGGATGGGATGTTGTTATTAGCGACCGTTGGAATTCAGAACAACAAATTCTTCCTGAAGAAATTGATAATAATCAGGACCTGGACAATCATGTTTTTGAAATTAGACCCTATAAATGGGCAGCTGGCTGGAGTGATGGTATCCTAATGCAAGTGGTAGATGTTGTACCGAATGAAAATTACACACTATCTGCTCTATTAAAAGGAGGAATAGCAAAAAAAGAAGGAAAACTCACCGGTAAAATGATTATAGAAGAAGTGCAAGACCCTGAAAAAAAAGTCATAACAGAAATTGCCAGTGACAACTGGGAAACTTATTCAATGGACTATACTACTTCTGCCGAATGTAACCAAATTCGCGTATCCTTTACAGTAGGACGTGGAGGATGGGGAAATGATATCGGAGCTGTCCGTGTAGACAACGCTAAACTGACCGGCACATCACGTACATACTCGCCCAAATTCGGTTTTATAGATAATACTGCTGATGTGGAATATTTCACAATTGACGAATCTGGAGCCTATGCCCCTGCACAGCCCGAAATAACTATTAATATTGAAGACTAAAATAACGAAAACATGAGAATAACTCTATTTATCTGCTTTATGTTCTCATTCACCTCTATTTTTTCACAAAACACCCAGATCAGTCCGGGTGTTTTGTGGAATGACATAGATGGGGAGCAAATTAACGCACACGGTGGATGTGTCGTTTACGAAAAAGGAACTTATTATTGGTTTGGAGAAGATCGTACAGGTTTTAAATCAAATGGGGTAAGTTGTTATCAATCTAAAGACTTATACAACTGGAAACGGCTGGGGTTGTCGATGAAAACGACAGGTGAAGCCAGAGAAGACATGAATGATATATCGCAGGGACGTTTGTTCGAACGTCCCAAAGTAATTTATAATCCCCAAACTAAGAAATGGGTAATGTGGAGCCATTGGGAAAGTGGAGATGGATATGGAGCTGCACGTGTTTGTGTAGCAACAAGCGATAAAATAATGGGGCCTTATGTACTTTACAAAACATTTCGCCCTAATAAAAACGAGTCCCGTGATCAGACGTTATTCGTAGATACAGACGGAAAAGCATATCATTTCTGTTCTACGGATATGAATACCAACATGAATATTGCATTACTTAGAGACGATTATCTGGAGCCGACTCCAACAGAAACTAAAATTTTAAAGGGACTTAAATATGAGGCACCCGCTATTTTTAAGGTTGGGGATATGTATTTTGGATTGTTTTCCGGTTGCACAGGCTGGGAACCCAATCCCGGGAGAAGTGCCTACAGTACTGATATACTGGGGAACTGGACAACAGGGAACAATTTTGCTGTAGATAAACTCAAACAAGTTACTTACAACTCACAAAGCTGTTATGTATTTAAAGTGGAGGGTAAAGAAAAAGCTTATATATACATGGGTGACCGTTGGAACTCTAAGGATGTAGGAAAGTCTCATCATGTGTGGTTGCCCATTAGTATGCGCTCAGGCTATCCTGTCGTAAAATGGTATGATCAATGGGATTTAACCGTGTTTAATAGTATGTATCGCTATAAAAGAGCTGCAGAAATCATACCCGGTAATATATACTCATTATTAGAAAAGACCTCTGATCGTTTAGTGTCTAAACCTGCCAATGGTTTCAGTATAGCGGATGATGATGATGACATCAATCTAAGTCTGGAGTTTATAAAGACTAATATACCCAACGTATATAAAATAAAAGATACCAAAACCGGAAAGTTTTTGGAATCACTGTTCGGAACTTTACGCCTGAATCCCGAGAAGAAAGATGATGCTCAATGCTGGGTGTTCAACCTACAGGAAGATGGTTATTATCAGATACAAAATCTGAAAGATAAGAAGTATGTTACAGTTTCCGGTTCAAATACATTTGCCGGAAGTAATTTATATCTTACTGAACTATCCAAGAAGTTAATGCAAGATTTTGCAGTATATTTCGATTCCAATAAATATAAATATAAGGAAGCAGATATATTCTCTGATGCCTACAAGGCTAATAATCTAAAACAGATGAAAGCCCAATAAATTTCTCATATGTAATTCTGATAAATTAAATTTGTTACATTATGAACATAAAAAGCCAACAGGCAAAAAATAGTTTTTTATTCATATTTATATATCTATGTAGTCTGTCTTTGCAACCAGCTTTCGCAACTCAATCGAAAGAAGTTATAACAACAGATATCTGGGCAGCCACTGCCACTGTATTCAAACTTGTCGGTGAAAAAGCTGTCAACAATGTAAAACTGAATTGGATGCAACGAGAGGACGCTGACCTTTATAGAATCTACCGGGATGGAAATTGTATTGGAGAAGCTAAAGGAAATACATACGATGATTATAATCTGAAAGCAGATAAAACTTTTACCTACCATGTAGAAGCATTTAAAGAGGGGAAGAAAATAGCCACGTCCGCTTCTCAACAAGCAACAACCTTCACCCCTAACGGCGAAACTAAAGTTTATGATAATCTAAACGGAAAATATATCACCAAAGAATCTGCCCAAAAACCTCAGGGTATGAAAATTGGGGAGCTTTATTTCTCTTATAAAATGGAAAACGTTGAAAAGGAAGTAGATGGACAAACACTCAAAGGATGGCTAGCTACAGAAAGCTTTTCTCCGACAGGGCTCAATGGTAGTTGGAGTACTTCCCGTGAACTGGCTTTTTACCCAAATGTAAAATTTGAGGGTATTGCTTTCCGATATAACGCAAAAACCGGTAAGGTAGTACTTTCAGCACATTATGAAGATCAAAGTGGATATGTTGCAGCTAAAATCTATCTGGCACAAATAACTCCCAAAGGCGAGCTCGAAGTAGGCACTATGGAACGACCATTGGGCTATGACTCTAGAGATCAATCTCTTTTCATTGATGATGACGGTACAGCTTATCTCCTTTCAGCTACAAATATGAACAGAGATATAAACATCTATAAGCTAGACCCTTCATGGACTAAGCCTGTTTTATTAGTTAATACAATATGTAAAGGACTACATCGGGAAACTCCTGCAATCATCAAAAAAGACGGAGAATATTATTTCTTCAGTTCAAAGGCTTCCGGATGGTATCCGAGTCAAACCATGTATACATCTGCCGCTGATTTAGGAGGCGAATGGACACCTATGAGAGAAATTGGCAATAATTCTACTTTTGATGCACAGTTTAACAGAATCAGTACAGTTGGAAAAACCTGCGGAGTATGGAGTTACCACTGGGGAGCGCAACGAAAATATAAAACTCCGGCTGGCAATTTCCCGAGAATTTCAATAGCCGCATTTAACAAAGGATATGCTTCGATGGATTATTACAGATACCTGGAATTTAGTGACAAATATGGTATTATCCCTGTTCAGAACGGTAAAAACCTGACATTAAATGTACCGGTGACAGCCGCTGTCCCAGGAGCGAGAGGAATTAAAGCTGATTGTATCACGGATGGAGCTTGTACTGAATCTTCTACTTATTTCCAGAAAAGTTCAAATGCTGCTACAGGTTCTCCTTATATGTTTACCATAGATATGCAGAAAGAAGCCGTGATTTCTGAGATTAATCTTTCGACAAGATTGGTTAACGGTTCCGAGGCTGCCTACAAATATACCATTGAAGGAAGCCGGGATGGAAAAAGTTATAAAATGCTCGTAGACGGCAAATTAAACTGGCAGGTAGGATTTCTAATTCTGAATATTGAAGATCCGTCGCTCTACAGATATTTACGGCTCCGCGTATACGGTGTTGTCAATGTACATAAAAACAATTCTGCAATGTGGGCAGATGGCATTTATGAATTTGCTGCTTACGGAAAACCACAATAAATAAGAAAGCAAAGTGTATTAGAAAAAGCCAGTTAACTATTTAAATGTTGACTGGCTTTTCATTTTGCATCGATCACAAAAAGTTACCCTATTAAGCTTTCTGTATTTAACGATTCCATTATTCGTTAATATATACCATTTTGTACAAGCAAATAATAAACTAAAGCCCAATCCTGATCATTTGCATATGGATCGTAGAATCCGCCCTTTACTCCGTTAACCTTATTTGGATAAATATAGGCGCAAGAAGCTTTTCCATCTTCAAAGAATAAACACAGATTATTTCTCACAATATTCTCTGCACGCTCTTTATATGAATGATCTCCCGTACATTGCGAATAAAGATAAAAAGCAGCTCCTGACAATGTACTCCAATAGTGTGGAAAAGTATCTCCCCACATTTCCCGCTTACCAAACCAATAACCATCCCAATGACGAACAGCTATTTCATTCAAATGATAACTGGGTTGTTTGCCATTGAAAGCTTCCAATACAGGCATTTGAATCTTTGCCCCATCCAAATATTTCTGCCTTCCGGTTTCCATATAAAGTTGAAGCAAGAACATGACTGATGGAGCTACAATGGCTTGTTCGTAGTTTACTTCACTAGCCGGATAATTCAAACCATTTTTCAAAAAAGTATCACCAACCGCAATATAATCATTCTCCAACTCTTGATATTCTCTTTGCATATCAGCATTTTTTAAAGTTTGCAGTCCTAAGCGAACCGGTATACCTATGGCATAAAAACCATGTCCGAACTGTTTGAACATAGACCGCAAAGTCATATAACCATGTTTAGCATATTGTTTGTCATTGGTTATTTTATACATCTGGAAATAAAAATCCGCTACCCATACATAATTGTACGCCCTGTTACGTCCCTTCTGATCGACTGAAGAGAAAGTCTTATAGTCAGCATCTTGCAATCTATTACGCAAAAAACTTGCATATCGCAATAAAGATGCCTTTACTTCAGCAACAGGATGCAATTGATAATACTTTGCTAAAAGTACCCCCATACCGACTCTTTCAGCACCTTCATCCCTGTCAACCGGATTACAGTTATGCGTATTATTCAGATATATTTCATTCTTTTCATTATCATAAACCATATAAGCATCTCTACGCGTATTCGAACTTTTCATCTGTTGATTTGCAACTATAAACTCTACTCGTTTTTTAATCAAATCATCCACACTACTAATCACCAAACAATTTGCATGAGTTTTTTTCCCTGTGCCATATAGTATATCAAAACGCACTTCTCCTAACTGATCCATTACTACTTCAGCATACCATGCTGTTCCTTGTTTTTTCATAGGAATAGTGACATCATTCTTTTTAAGCATACAGCCTTTTACCATCTGCCCACCTGATATTTTCACAAGGGCAGTTTCTCCTTTCTCAAATACATACTTGTTGCAAGATACCCAAACACTCTCTCTTTCCAATAACTTTTGACGAAAATCATCTTCACCTTTATGCGAAAAGATATACCACGAAAATACTTGTTCATCACCCGGCATCAATTTCATATCCGGAAGATTCAAAGAAATAATTCCCCTTGTATGAGAGTTACCCTTATTTCTATCACGCTCTGATATTTCATAACTTTTAATTTCGCCTTCCCTCAAAACCAGTCCCAAATGTGGAGCATATCCCCCATACGTATCGCGTTTACATAAGCTGCATTATCACCCTCCCATATATGAGCATTAGCCCGCATATTTATACAAGTTTGTGCCCCTGGATAGTTATCATTGAATGGAGTATAGATGCCTATATCCGATAAAAGTATTTCCTCTGTTCCATCATTTTGGAAAGTATACTCTTCTATTAAATCTTCTCCTCTCATACTCCTTTCTACAAGGATACATATATCTCCAACTCGATAAGTAACTTCTCTCCCATCCTGCTTTATACTGGCAGGAAGATTCCAAAACAACTTGTTTTTCTGATTTCTTCTCACCTCAGTGAAATAGCCAAGTCCCCAACCATAATTCTCCTTTATCCAAGGATATTGGCTACCATCTGTTGCTATCAGCCAATTCATATTCTGTTTATCATTATCAATATTCATTGATTGTATGGCTCCAGTTTTCGAATTCACTGTAAAGTTTACTTTTTGGGCTTTAACAGAAATACATATTACTGTCAACAACCCAATACCACAAAGCTTTAAAAAAGGATTCTTTACTTTTCCCATTGACATCATCCTATTTTTCTTAAAACAGGGCTTACTTCTTTTAGATAAATCTAAATCCATTGTTTTTCATTTAATTAATTATAGCTATTAAAAATCTTATTTCCAAGTAATTATTCAAAGATAATTCTTTTCAAAAGGGAAAAAGTACTATAATCATTCAAAAGGGAACAGTAATAAATAAAATACCTCATCCTTGTCGAGGCAATTCCCCGTTTGACTAAATTTCATTCAAATCTGTTCAATTTTAATTCAATATTTCAAAATCCGGTTGATTAATCAATTGTATATCCAAGCAGGATACACTTAGAGAGCAAATAGTAAAAAGAAAAAATTCAATCCATTTATTCGCTAGAATCAAAGAAAGTCCCTATCTTTACCCCAAGTAATTTTTATTATTCACCATTAAATGTAAATATTATGGCAAGTAGAAGAGAACTTAAAAAGAACGTAAACTATATCGCAGGAGAATTATTCACCGAGTGCTTAATCAATAGTATGTTTATCCCTGGTACTGACAAGGCTAAAGCTGATGAACTGATGGCTGAAGTTTTAAGAATGCAGGATGAATTTGTCAGCCGCATCAGCCATACAGAGCCGGGCAATGTGAAAGGCTTTTATAAGAAATTCCGAGTAGATTTCAATGCAAAAGTTAACGAGATTATTGAGGCCATCGGGAAATTGAATTAAAGATCAGAATGAAGAAAGCAATTTATAGCTTTATCTATTACCGCCTGTTAGGGTGGAAGACAAACGTTACGGTACCTAATTATGATAAATGCGTGATATGTGCCGCACCACACACAACGAACCTTGATTTATTTATTGGAAAACTGTTTTATGGAGCATTAGGCCGTAAAACAAGTTTCATGATGAAAAAAGACTGGTTCTTTTTTCCGTTAGGAATTATTTTTAAAGCTGTAGGCGGAATTCCCGTAGACCGTAGTCGGAAAACTTCGTTGGTCGACCAGATGGTTCATCATTTTGCTGAATGCAAAAAGTTTCATCTGGCTATCACACCCGAAGGAACCCGCAAGGCGAACCCGAACTGGAAAAAAGGGTTTTATTACATCGCTCTCAAGGCTCAAGTGCCTATCGTTCTGATCGGTATTGACTACAGTACAAAGACCATAACGTCCACTAAAGCAATTATGCCGACGGGAGATCTTAATAAAGATATGCGGGAAATCAAACTGTACTTCAAGGATTTCAAAGGAAAACATCCTGAGAATTTTGCACTTGGAGAACTTTAAGAATAAAGTAATAAGTAATAGGTATTAAGTATTAATCGTAGCTGCTGAAATGCTGCTCCGCATGGTATATTACCTATTACTTATTACCTATTACTTATTCCCTATTACTTAAAACAGGCATCATGGATTCGATTCGTATTTCCATAGTACAAACCGATATCGTTTGGGAAAACAAACAAGAAAATCTCCGTTTGCTCCACGAGAAGCTGCAAAGTCTCTGTGGAACAACGGAGATTGTTGTTTTACCGGAGATGTTTTCTACAGGATTCAGCATGCAAAGTGATATGCTGGCGGAAGCAAATTCCGGCGAAACGATTACAACACTGAAACAATGGGCTTCTTTGTTTCAAGTGGCCATCTGCGGGAGTTATATCACTGTAGACAACGGACGATATTACAATCGCGCCTTCTTTCTGACACCGGAAGGAGAAGAATTCTATTATGATAAACGCCATCTGTTTCGCATGGGACGTGAGGCAGAACATTTCTCGGCAGGCGATGAACGTCTGATTATCCCTTACCGTGGCTGGAATATCTGTCTGCTTGTATGCTACGATCTTCGTTTTCCGGTGTGGAGCCGGAACGTAGCCAATCAATATGACCTATTAATATATGTAGCAAACTGGCCTATCCCCCGCCGCCTGGCATGGGATACGCTGCTTCGTGCCCGTGCCCTTGAAAATCAGTGTTACGTGTGCGGGGTTAACAGAGTAGGTATAGACGGATATCGGCTGAAATACAACGGAGGAAGCAAAATCTATTCAGCGCTCGGAGAAGAAGCGGCTTCCGTGCCCGACGAAACGGAGGGCATAGCAACCGCTACGCTTCATCTGACCGCACTTCATCAGTTCAGAGAAAAGTTTCCGGTATGGAAAGATGCAGACGAATTCCAACTCCGCCATTCGTGATGAAACAAATGTTAAAAACGATTTGAAGGTGCAACAATACCTAGAAGTTAGTAGTTAATTATATAGACTTCTTTTGTATCTTTGTCGTGAAAATACAGTCGTAAGGACTCTAATCTTACATAACTTAATTAACAACTTTATGAAAACAAATCTTAGTTCTCAAATCACTCTCCACAGGGTCTCCCCCAGATACTACAGACCGGAGAATGCATTTGAAAAATCAGTCTTGACAAGACTCGAGAAAATACCTACAGACATTTATGAGTCTGTAGAAGAAGGGGCTAACTACATTGCTTGCGAAATAGCACAAACCATCCGCGAAAAACAGAAAGCAGGACGCTTTTGCGTACTAGCACTCCCCGGAGGTAACTCACCCAGCCATGTCTATTCGGAACTGATCCGCATGCATAAGGAAGAAGGACTGAGCTTCCGTAACGTGATCGTATTTAATATGTATGAATACTATCCGTTGACAGCCGATGCTATCAACAGCAACTTCAATGCTTTAAAAGAAATGTTGCTGGATCATGTCGATATTGACAAACAGAATATATTCACTCCCGATGGAACCATCGCCAAAGATACCATCTTTGAATATTGCCGTCTGTACGAACAGCGCATCGAAAGTTTCGGAGGTATTGACATTGCCCTGCTGGGTATCGGTCGTGTAGGTAATATCGCATTCAACGAACCGGGTTCACGTCTGAACTCTACCACACGTCTGATCTTATTGGACAATGCATCGCGCAACGAAGCATCCAAGATTTTCGGAACAATAGAAAATACTCCGATCAGTTCTATCACAATGGGAGTATCTACCATTCTTGGCGCTAAAAAGGTATATTTGCTGGCATGGGGGGAAAATAAGGCAGCAATGATCAAAGAATGTGTGGAAGGTCCGATTAGTGACACAATTCCTGCATCTTATCTGCAAACTCACAACAATGCTCATGTAGCGATCGACCTTTCGGCTTCCATGAACTTAACACGCATTCAACGTCCGTGGCTGGTAACATCCTGCGAGTGGAATGATAAACTGATCCGCAGCGCTATCGTATGGCTGTGCCAGTTGACAGGCAAACCGATTCTGAAGCTGACCAACAAGGACTACAACGAAAACGGTCTGAGCGAACTTCTGGCATTGTTTGGTTCTGCTTACAATGTAAATATCAAGATTTTCAACGACTTGCAGCATACCATCACCGGATGGCCGGGTGGCAAACCTAATGCTGACGATACTTATCGTCCGGAACGTGCCAAACCGTATCCGAAACGTGTGGTTATCTTCTCTCCGCATCCGGATGACGACGTTATCTCCATGGGTGGAACCCTCCGCCGCCTGGTAGAACAGAAGCATGAGGTACACGTAGCTTACGAAACTTCCGGTAACATTGCCGTAGGTGATGAGGAAGTGGTTCGTTTCATGCATTTCATTAACGGATTCAATCAGATTTTCAATAACAGCGAAGACTTGGTAATCAGCGAGAAATATGCAGAAATACGCAAATTCCTGAAAGAAAAGAAAGACGGTGATATGGACAGCCGTGACATTCTGACTATCAAAGGTTTGATTCGTCGTGGTGAAGCCCGTACCGCTTCTTCATACAATAATATTCCGCTAGATCGGGTACATTTCCTTGACTTGCCGTTCTATGAAACCGGTAAGATTCAGAAAAATCCGATTAGCGAGGCTGACGTAGAGATCGTACGTAACCTGCTTCGTGAAATAAAGCCTCATCAGATTTTCGTAGCCGGTGATTTGGCTGACCCACACGGTACACACCGTGTATGTACGGATGCCGTATTCGCTGCTGTCGATCTTGAAAAAGAAGAAGGAGCCAAATGGTTGAAAGACTGTCGTATCTGGATGTATCGTGGTGCGTGGGCTGAATGGGAAATTGAGAACATCGAAATGGCTGTGCCTATCAGTCCGGAAGAGCTTCGTGCAAAACGTAATTCTATCCTGAAGCATCAGTCGCAGATGGAAAGCGCTCCGTTCTTAGGTAATGACGAACGTCTGTTCTGGCAACGTAGCGAAGACCGTAACCGTGGCACAGCAACGTTGTATGATCAGTTAGGACTGGCATCGTATGAGGCAATGGAGGCATTTGTAGAATACATTCCTCTATAAGAAAGAAAATTCTTAATTAATAGAATATAAAACAATCAAAGAAGAGTGGGCAGTTCGATACTTCCCACTCTTTTTTTGTTTATTTTTGCAGGAGATTTTGCCACAGAATACAATGGACTTACATGAACGCGAGATTCATTTCGTATTCTCCTTCCAAAAGGGGAAATGCCATCAAGGGGAAAGTGGCGGACATAGATAATCATAGGATGCAACCTAAAGAGTGGAACGATGAAAAAAATAATAGTCTTTCTTCTGTGCCTGACAATGGGCACCAGTCTTCTCTTCGCTCAGGACATTGAGAGAAATATAAAAGAGCGGTTAACGGATTACTTTGCCAAATACACAGCGACAGCTAAAATCAGTACACCGAAACTGAACAGTTTCGATATTGATTATGACCGCAGAACCATTCAGATTTATGCTTCGGAAAGCTTCGCCTACCAGCCCTTTCTGCCGGAAACGGTAGAAACCATCTACAATCAGATGAAAGAACTGCTCCCCGGTCCGGTAAACTATTATCAGATCACCATTTATGCAGATGGAAAGCCCATTGAAGAATTAGTTCCCAACTTGTACAGAAGCAAGAAAAAGGATAAAGAACGAATGGCGCTGAACACCGAATACAAAGGTGCTCCATGGGTGAAAAACACTTCCCGCCCCAATGAGATATCCCGAGGATTGCAGGACCGGCATATTGCCCTCTGGCAAAGTCACGGTAATTATTATAAGAATGACAAAGGCGAATGGGGATGGCAGCGCCCCCGATTATTCTGCACCACAGAAGATATGTTCACTCAATCCTTCATTCTTCCATACGTCATTCCGATGTTGGAAAATGCCGGTGCCATTGTGTATACTCCTCGCGAACGGGACACACAAAAGAATGAAATCATTGTTGACAACGATACTCCGAATGCTTCCCTTTATTTGGAAGTAGGCAGTAAGAAAGCACGCTGGACGACTACTTCCGTGAAAGGATTCGCCCAGAAAAAAGCCATTTACAAAGATGGGGAAAACCCTTTCACTGACGGTACCAGCCGGTATATTCAAACAGAAAAGAAAAAAAAGAAGAATAAGGATCAGGCTTTTGCCGAATGGGTACCTACCCTGCCGGCAACCGGAAAATATGCGGTCTATGTTTCATATCAGACACTACCCAATAGCGTGAGCGATGCCAAATACCTCGTCTTTCATAATGGGGGTGTCACGGAATTTAAGGTCAATCAAAAAATAGGCGGCGGTACTTGGGTATATCTCGGAACTTTTGAGTTTGACAAAGGAAATAATGACTACGGCATGGTTGTACTGAGTAATGAAAGTAGCGAGCATGGCGTAGTGTGTGCAGATGCCGTACGCTTCGGAGGAGGAATGGGTAATATCTCACGCGGAGGAAAAATAAGCGGACTCCCCCGTTATCTGGAAGGAGCACGATATTCATCCCAGTGGGCCGGTATGCCATACGATGTATATGCCGGGCGTAAAGGAGAAAACGATTATACAGACGATATCAATACACGTTCCAATACAATCAACTATCTGTCGGGAGGCTCTGTCTATAATCCGGGACAAACGGGTTTAGGTGTACCTCTGGAAATGACTATGGCACTTCATAGTGACGCTGGATGCAGTAAAGACGATGAAATCATCGGTTCGCTCGGCATCTATACCACCGATTTCAATAATGGCAAACTAAATTCGGGAATGGACAGATATGCTTCACGTGATCTTGCGGATATCCTGCTGACTCAAATTCAGAAAGATATTCGTACGAACTACAATCTACCATGGACACGCCGCAGTATGTGGAACCGGAATTACAGTGAAACACGACTTCCTGCTACTCCTTCCACGATTATCGAATTGCTCTCTCATCAGAACTTTGCAGATATGCAGCTTGGTCATAATCCGAATTTCAAGTTTACCGTAGGACGTGCTATCTACAAAGGTATCCTGCAATTTATAAACAGTCAGCATGGCAAAGACTATGTAGTGCAACCTCTTCCGGTCAGCAACTTCGCTATCCATTTCGGAAAAAAGAAAAACACACTGGAACTTACCTGGAAAGGGGAAGACGATCCGCTGGAACCGACAGCCCGTCCACGGGAATATATGGTATATACACGCATCGGATACGGAGGATTCGACAACGGAACTCTGGTCAGCAAACCCTATTACAGTGTCAAAGTAGAACCGGGACTTGTCTATTCGTTCAAAGTGACAGCCGTAAACCGGGGAGGAGAAAGTTTTCCTTCTGAAATCCTTTCGGCTTATAAGGCAAAACGTGAACGAGAGAGAATCTTGATTATCAATGGATTCGACAGAATCAGCGGTCCGGCTGTCATTAACACACCGGACAAAGCCGGATTTGATCTGGAACAGGATCCGGGAGTGCCTTATTTATCCAATATCTCTTTTTGCGGGGCACAAAGCGGATTCAACCGTTCACAAGCTGGAAAAGAAGGAGAAGGCAGCCTGGGACATAGCGGCAGAGAGCTGGAAGGCATGGAGATAGCAGGAAATACGTTTGATTATCCTTTCATTCATGGGAAAGCCATTCAGGCAGCAGGGAAATACAGCTTTGTCTCGTGCAGCGACGAAGCGGTAGAGAATGGAATCGTCACTTTAGAAGATTACCCGATCGTAGACTATATACTCGGACTTGAAAAGGAAGACCCGATAGCCAAAGCATATTACAAAACATTCTCTTCACCGATGCAAAGACTGATTACAAGCTATTGCCAGTCAGGAGGTCATTTGTTCGTCAGCGGTGCGTATGTGGGAAGTGACATGAGCGGAACACAAGGGAACCGGGAGTTTACAGAGAAAGTTTTGAAATACGGTTATCAGAACAGTCTGACAGACAAAAGTTCCGGTCAAATCAATGGATTAGGACGCAGCATCACGATCCCCCGCCTGCCCAATGAGACCAGTTATGCTGTTACGGCACCGGACTGCATCGTTCCGGTAGCTCCCGCATTTCCAGTATTTACTTATGCACGTGGCAATCAGTCGGCAGGCATTGCTTACAAAGGAGCAGACTATCGCACCTTCGTACTCGGCTTTCCTTTCGAAAGCATTCAGTCGGAAACAGATCGCGCCAGCATTATGGCCGGGATACTAGGTTTCTTTACTCAGAAATAAAGTACTCACGGATATAAGATTTATTTTCTGAAAGCCCGGATAAAAATATCCGGGCTTTTTTAATTCGTTTTTCATTTTAAATTCTATCTTTGCTCCTAGTAATAACCCTTAAAACTAAAAAACGATGTATACTATACAAGCAAACCCCAGCGGTACACGCAGCATAGAGGTGTCCAGCGAAAATCTGAAAACAATCGAGAAATATGCCTTATTCCGCCATCTCATCGATAGTACCGGAATTGTAGACGAACCCGTACTGGATAAACTGAAACTAAATATTCGTTCCCTGATTGCCAGTCAGGAAGAGGACAGTAAAGAATTGCTGGATCTTTGCATAGATGTTATTTATCACAATAACATGAAAGCATTCGGCCTGCAACAACTCATCAAGCTCTATCTCACCTGGCTTTCCACTCAGGATGCGGAAGAGGAGGAAGAATAATGATTACGGTAGATACCTGCGGAACAACAGCTTACAGTCCTTTGATTCCTGCAATCAAAGCTATATGCGAGGCTCCTTTCGGTGAAACGCTCGAAATTATCATGAATCATGCAGATGCTTTCCAAGACTTAAAGGAATATCTTTCCGAGCAAAGCATCGGTTTTCGTGAAATCTATGACGGAGAGCAAATGACATTGCAATTTACAATCAATGAGAAGTTTTAAAAAAACATCTTAATGATTGAAGTTAAACATCCCAATGAATAAAAAAATCATTGGGATGTTTTTTATTATCCGTATCTTTGCGGCATGAAAGAATATCGATTGACCGATTGGTTACCTACCACCAAGAAAGAAGTGGAACTCCGCGGATGGGATGAACTGGATGTCATTCTTTTCAGCGGTGATGCTTACGTAGACCATCCCTCATTTGGCGCTGCCGTCATCGGACGTATCCTCGAAGCGGAAGGTTTGAAAGTTGCGATCATCCCCCAGCCCAACTGGCGTGATGACCTGCGTGACTTCAGAAAGCTGGGTCGTCCCCGATTATTCTTCGGCATCTCTGCCGGAAGTATGGACTCGATGGTTAACAAATACACTGCCAACAAGCGTCTGCGCAGTGAGGATGCGTACACTCCGGACGGCCGTCCGGATATGCGTCCGGAGTATCCTTCCATCGTATACAGTCAGATTCTAAAAAGACTCTATCCGGACGTTCCTGTTATATTAGGAAGTATTGAAGCGAGTTTGCGCCGTCTGAGTCATTATGATTACTGGCAGGATAAAGTTCAGAAAAGTATCTTATGCGATAGTGGCGCAGACTTGCTGATCTATGGTATGGGAGAAAAGCCGATTGTAGAACTAACCCGGAAAATGAAGGAACTGCTTCCTGCGGAGGATGCTTCATTGACAGCCGGTGAACTCAAGAAAATAGCGGGAACTATCCCTCAGACAGCCTATCTCTGCCGTGCGACAGAGTGGACTCCTGCCGCAGACGATATTCAGCTTTACTCACATGAAGAGTGTCTGGCTGACAAAAAGAAACAGGCCAGCAATTTCCGGCACATCGAAGAAGAATCCAATAAATATGCGGCTTCCCGTATCACACAAGAGGTAGATAATAAAGTGGTCGTTGTCAATCCTCCTTATCCTCCGATGAGCCAGGAAGAGCTTGACCATTCGTACGATCTGCCCTATACCCGCCTTCCCCATCCTAAATACAAAGGAAAGCGGATTCCCGCATATGATATGATAAAGTTCTCCGTCAACATCCATCGGGGATGCTTCGGCGGTTGTGCATTCTGCACCATTTCCGCACATCAGGGGAAGTTTATCGTCAGCCGCAGCAAGAAGTCTATCTTGAATGAAGTAAAGGAGGTGATGCAGTTGCCCGACTTCAAAGGGTATTTAAGTGACCTTGGAGGCCCTTCCGCCAATATGTATCAGATGAAGGGTAAAGATGAAGCAATATGCAAAAAGTGCAAACGCCCGTCATGTATTCATCCCAAAGTGTGCCCGAATCTTAATTCAGACCACTGCCCGTTATTGGATATATATAAAGCGGTAGATGCCATCCCCGGCATAAAAAAATCATTTATCGGCAGTGGAGTGCGCTACGACTTATTGCTCCATCAGAGTAAAGACGCCGCCACCAATCGCAGCACGGCTGAATACACACGCGAGTTGATTGTCAATCATGTGAGCGGACGATTGAAAGTAGCTCCAGAGCATACCAGCGACCGGGTGTTATCCATCATGCGCAAACCTTCATTCGAACAGTTTGAAACTTTCAAAAAAATATTCGACCGTATCAACCGGGAAGAGAATCTACGTCAGCAACTTATACCGTACTTTATCTCTTCGCACCCCGGCTGCAAGGAAGAAGACATGGCGGAACTGGCTGTTATCACCAAGCGGCTGGACTTTCATCTGGAGCAAGTGCAGGACTTTACCCCTACTCCGATGACTGTAGCCACCGAAGCATGGTACAGCGGATTTCATCCCTATACACTGGAACCTGTATTCAGTGCCAAAACACAACGGGAGAAACTGGCACAACGACAATTCTTCTTCTGGTATAAGCCGGAAGAACGAAAGAATATTCTGAATGAGTTAAGACGTATCGGCCGACAGGATCTGATAGACAAGTTATACGGAAAGAGAAACAAATGAAACCATTAAGATGGCTTCCCTATTGACTTTGCCTTTTAAATTTCGTATATTTGTAGAAACAAATCTGGAATCAAAAGCATGAAATGTACAAATATAAAGACATAAAGATATAATTTACATGTATGAGAGTACATTGTAAGGAATAAGAATGGGGTGAAGTCCACAAGGATTTCACCCCATTTTGTTTAATTAATTCCTCTCATTCCGAGGAATTTGGCAAAATATAGTTTATAATAAACTTGGGACCCGTTTATAATAAACGTCCTCACTATTTATTATAAACGTGATGCGGGTTTATAAAGCAACTTGTATAAGAAAGAGAAAACAAAAATCACAGACGACAGAAGAAAAGCATCAGACGCAAATATATTCACACATTTACAAAGAACAATATACTTTTACTAATGCCTTCCTGTTCTCTTTCCAATCATGATAAATAAATCATGGGGCAACCTTTTCAGAAAGAGGAGCCGAATTAAAATTTATATCCTTTGTCGGAGTGATGGTATTGGTAGCTAACTCATAAATGAAATACATGGAAAGAGCTGTAGAATATACAGCGAACTTAGTACTACCGGTTTTATTATAATATAATCTAAATGTACAAATATCAGTAGCTGAAATGAATGGTTCATATTTCAAATGCGAGTGAACAGGAAAAGCAATCATCGGCATTTGTTCTGTAGCTTCCACCGGAATAAGTCTGGAATGAAATTTCTTCCACGATTGAATTTCTCCTTCTTTATTAGCAATAAATAAGTAATCATTGCCGAAAGGTATGGCACGCCCTTTAGATACTCCTGAAATAGCATAGAATTTATATCCATCTGCAAATGGTATGAGATCCCAATTCAGAGGATAATTATCGTAGCGATAAATTGGATATTTTTCATGGTCAGCAAGTTCACTCCGTATCTTTTCTTTTATCTTAGCCAAAAGTATTTCCTGTTCTGTTAAGTTCCTGCGGGTAGTTACTTCCGAACATGGAGCTGATTCATTAAGAAAAGTTGCCTCATAGATACAATAAGACTGCTTATCAATAGCAACACATTTAATAGAATCGCCCTGGTGGTAAGTCAGAATATTCTGAATTGTTTCAATTAACCCCGGTTTGGCAAAGATCATATCAGTGAAATTCCAGGCAGCCGTTTCATATCTGTACAAAGTATTAGCTTCTTCTACAATAGAATCACATTTCTGTTTTAGTTCAGCTTCCGTATAACTCTCTTGCGAATACACCGTTAACCACGATGATAATAGGACGATCAATGTCAGCATGTTTTTCATATTCATTATTTTTTAGATTTTAAATGGCTCTTACTTGTTCTTATCTGTGTCTTTAGATCAAAGATAAGCATTTTTGAATATAAAAAACAAACATTGCTCTTATTATTTATCAATTAATGATCATCCAGTTCTTTCACCGGCAACGCTACAATCTCCTGCAACACACTAACGGCAGTTTCCACATTAGTCACATCCTTTATCAGCATACTCCGTCGGCCGTTCTGCTCACGCAGGTCACAGCGACGGGTATATTTCATCATGTAATCTATCATTTTGCCAAACGCCTGACTCTGATAGAACGGACTATCCGCATTGGAAACAAAGAATAGCGTCATACGTCCGCCCTTCAAGAAAACCTTCTCCACTCCCAGTCGCGCCGCCAAGCGACGGAGGGGAACGATGCGAAGCAATTCCTGCGTTTCCGGCGGAACAGGTCCGAAGCGGTCTTCCAGGCGGAAACGGAAGGCATCCACGTCTTTATCCAGCGTCAGTCCGTCCAGTTCGCGGTAAAGCAACATACGCTCGCTGCTGCCCGTCACATAGGTGGCCGGCAACAGAAGTTCAAGATCGCTTTCTATCTGACATTCGTCTACAAATTCTTCTCCACTGATCTGACCTTCTCCCTTTATTTCATCTGCATACAATTCTGCAAACTCATCATTCCTCAGTTCATGAACTGCTTCGGCAAGTATCTTCTGATACGTTTCGTACCCCAGATCGGCAATGAAGCCACTCTGTTCTGCTCCAAGCAGGTTTCCGGCTCCACGTATATCCAAATCCTGCATAGCGATATGGATGCCACTCCCCAAATCACTGAAGTTCTCAATCGCCTGCAAGCGTCGTTTTCCTTCTGCCGTCAGACTGCTCAACGGAGGCGCCAGCAGATAGCAGAAAGCCTTTTTGTTACTGCGTCCTACCCGTCCACGCATCTGATGGAGGTCACTCAGACCAAAGTTCTGCGCTTGGTTGATAATGATCGTATTGGCATTCGGAATATCGATACCGCTCTCTATGATAGTAGTCGCCAAAAGCACATCATAGTCATAATTGACAAAGTCAAAAATGATCTGTTCCAGTTGTGTGGGTTCCATCTGTCCATGCCCGATGGCAACACGGCAATCGGGAATATGACGTTCGATCATCACTTTCAGTTCCGGAAGGTTCGCAATCCGGTTGTTGACAAAGAAAACCTGACCGTTGCGGCTCATCTCAAAATTAATCGCGTCCGTAATCACTTCCTCATTGAAGGTATGTACTTCTGTCTGAATCGGATAGCGGTTAGGCGGAGGCGTAGAGATTACACTCAAGTCGCGGGCTCCCATCAGCGAGAACTGAAGCGTACGTGGAATCGGTGTGGCAGTCATGGTCAATGTATCCACATTCACCTTTAGCTGTCGCAGCTTCTCCTTCACAGAGACTCCGAATTTCTGCTCTTCATCAATGATCAGCAAGCCTAAATCTTTAAACTGAACATCTTTTCCTAAAATACGGTGGGTGCCGATAAGAATACTGACTTCTCCTTCCTTCAGTCCTTTCAATACGGCTTTGGACTGAGCTGCCGTACGGGCACGGCTCAAATATTCTACCCGGCAGGGCAGACCCTTCAAACGTTCGCGGAATGTCTGGAAATGCTGATAGGCAAGGACGGTCGTCGGCACAAGGACCGCCACCTGTTTATTATCGGCTACGGCTTTGAACGCTGCACGGATTGCTACTTCTGTCTTTCCAAAACCCACATCTCCGCACACCAAGCGATCCATCGGACGGTCGCTTTCCATATCGGCCTTCACCTCCATCGTTGCCTTACTTTGGTCGGGCGTATCTTCATAGATAAAGGAGGCTTCCAGTTCACGCTGCAAGAAGCTGTCGGGGCTGTAAGAGAAACCCTTTTCCTGACGGCGCTGCGAATATAGTTTAATGAGGTCGCGGGCAATATCTTTAATTTTCGCCTTCGTACGGTCTTTCAGTTTCTCCCAGGCACCGGTACCCAGTTTGTTCAGTCGCGGAGCTTCTCCGTCCTTACCTTTATATTTGGAAACTTTATGAAGGGAATGAATGGAAACGAACACGACATCCTCATTCTGAAAGACAAGTTTCAGCACTTCCTGCGTAGTATCTCCATTCGGAATGCGTACCAAACCGGAGAAACGACCGATACCATGATCCGTGTGAACCACATAATCACCCGGAGTAAACTGATTCAATTCTTTGAGGGACAGAGCGACCTTACCCGAACGGGCCTTGTCACTTTTCAAGTTGTACTTATGGAAACGGTCGAACAGCTGATGATCCGTAAAAATACACAGATGCAGCGTATGATCCACAAAGCCTTCATGTATCGTACGTACTACAGGAGTAAACTGAATCTTATCTCCCCGGTCTTCAAAAATGGCTCTGATACGGTCGGTCTGCTTGGTACTGTCGCTACAGATATAAAGTGAATATCCCTGTTCAAGGTAGTCCTTGAAAGAACCGGCCACCAGATCAAAGTTCTTATGAAAAATAGGTTGTACGGAAGTATGGAAAGAGATCTTTGCATCCGGCGTACCGGTCGGCTTATTCCCAAATTCCATCCGGCGGAAATCAAGAGCACGTACCGTAAATTCACTACCGTCAATCAGCTTGCCTTCCAGCGTAATACCTCCATTTTCTTCGGCTTCCTGCACGGCAATAGCCTGTGGCGTCAAAGCCTCATCGTGCACTACCTGGATACGCTCGCGCAACCAAAGAAAGTCACGCATCGCCAAAACGGTTTCTTTAGGAATGAAATCAAGAAAAGAAGTTGTCACATCTCCCGTCACTGCCAGGTCAGGGACTATAGCCACTCCCTCTTTCCTCTCACGGGACAACTGCGACTCTACTTCAAATGTACGGATACTCTCTACTTCGTCTCCGAAAAAGTCAATACGATAAGGATATTCCGAAGCAAACGAAAAGACGTCAATGATACTACCCCGAACGGCATATTGTCCCGGCTCGTACACATAATCCACATATTCGAAACCGTAGCTATGCAGCACGTCTGTGATAAAGGTCGTGTCCAGCTTCTCTCCCACATTCAGTTTCAAGGTCTTATCGCTCAACTCCTTGCGGGATACCACTTTCTCTGCCAGCGCATCCGGATAAGTAACGATGCACAAGCCTTCTTCTCCTTTCTGCAACCGGCTCAGTACTTCTGTACGCAGAATCTCGTTGGCCGCATCCTTTTGTCCGTACTTGATGGAACGGCGGAATGAAGACGGGAAGAAAAACACTTTCTCTGTTCCCAGCACTTGTGTCAGGTCATGATAAAAATAGCCCGCCTCTTCCAGGTCTCCCAGTACAAAGACAAACGGACACACATCTTGTTTCACCAATACAGAAGAGAAAAGAGAAGCGGAAGAAGCACATAAGCCCCCGCAAAAAATAGTTTGAACGGACGCATCCTTCAGCAGTCGTTCCATGACTGCCGTATTAGGATGAGCGGCATATTGTTGTTGCAACTCAGTTATTGTCATAGCTATAAAATTTCACCGCAAAAGTACGAAAAAAGAACCGGGATTGATATAGTCACACCGAAGTTTTCTTCTTCAAGATTGTTTCAAGCCTTGAAACTATTGGTTTCAAAGGTTGAAACTAAAAGTTTCAAGGCATGAAACCAATAGTTTCACACCGGGGAACAAATGCCAACACGTTAAATTATCCTTAGTCCCTTTATAACTAAAGGAAAAGCACTACATTTGTCTTAAAAATAGGACTTCTATGCAATTATCAGATAGCATCGTTATTATCCCGACCTATAATGAACGGGAGAACATAGAAAATATTATCCGTGCCGTTTTCGGCTTAGACAAAGTATTCCATATACTGGTTATAGAAGACGGATCTCCGGACGGCACTGCAAGCATTGTGAAAACTTTGCAACAGGAATTCCCCGAACGCCTCTTTATGATCGAGCGCAAAGGGAAGCTAGGATTGGGTACTGCTTACATCGCAGGATTCAAGTGGGCGTTGGAGCACGCATACGAATATATCTTCGAGATGGATGCCGATTTCAGCCATAACCCGAATGATCTGCCCCGTTTGTATGCGGCTTGTGCAAAAGAAGGAGGAGACGTATCTGTCGGCTCCCGTTATGTAAGCGGCGTGAATGTAGTCAACTGGCCGATGGGACGGGTGCTGATGTCTTATTTTGCCTCCAAGTATGTCCGCTTCATTACCGGTATTCCGGTGCATGATACGACTGCCGGATTTGTATGCTACCGCCGTCAGGTGCTGGAAACAATCGATCTGGATCATGTTCGCTTCAAAGGCTACGCTTTTCAGATCGAGATGAAGTTCACTGCTTACAAATGCGGATTCAAGATCATAGAAGTCCCCGTCATCTTCATTAACCGTGAGTTGGGAACCTCCAAGATGAACAGCAGTATCTTTGGAGAAGCCATATTCGGAGTGATCAAGTTAAAAATAAATAGTTGGTTCCATAAATTCCCGCAAAAGAAATGAAACGTATACTGATAAAAAACGCCGTAATTGTCAACGAAGGAAGAAAAGTTCCGGGATCTGTTGTTATTGAAGGTGAGAAGATTGCTGAGATCTTAGTTGACGGACAAGAGGCTGCCATGCCTTGTGACGAAACGATTGACGCATCCGGCTGTTATCTTTTGCCGGGGGCTATTGACGAGCACGTACATTTCCGCGATCCGGGGCTGACTCATAAAGCAGATATCACAACGGAAAGCCATGCCGCGGCAGCCGGAGGAGTTACCTCGATTATGGATATGCCGAACACAAATCCTCAGACCACAACTTTGGAGGCACTGAATGACAAACTGGCTTTGCTGGCGGAAAAATCATCTGTCAACTTCTCCTGTTATTTCGGAGCGACTAACAATAATTATCCGTTATTCAGTCAGCTGGACAAAAACCGGGTATGTGGAGTGAAGTTATTTATGGGTTCCAGTACGGGAAATATGCTGGTAGACCGGATGGCAAGTCTGCGCAACATCTTTGGAGGTACGGATTTACTGATTGCAGCACACTGTGAAGATCAGGGAATCATCAAAGAGAATACGGATAAATATAAAAAAGAATATGGTGACGATGTACCTTTGGCACTTCATCCGGTCATCCGCTCGGAAGAGGCTTGCTACCGTTCTTCCGCTTTGGCGGTACAATTGGCACGCGAGACCAATGCGCGTCTGCATATTATGCATATTTCTACTGCCAAAGAACTGAGTTTATTCTCCAAAGCACCTTTGGCAGAGAAGCGTATTACCGCCGAAGCGTGTGTGTCTCATCTAATTTTTACCGAAGAAGATTATCAGACCTTAGGAGCGCGCATCAAATGTAATCCTGCCATCAAAACGGCAGAAGACCGGAAGGCTTTGCAGGAGGCAGTCAACAGCGGTCTGATCGACGCTATTGCGACCGACCATGCTCCGCACTCCTTGAGCGAAAAAGAAGGGGGCGCATTAAAAGTCATGTCCGGCATGCCGACCATACAATTCTCTTTGGTCAGTATGCTCGAATTGGCAGACAAGGGTGCTTTCAGCATCGAAAAGGTAGTAGAGAAGATGTCCCATGCCCCTGCACAAATGTACGAGATACGCAATCGCGGATTTATCCGGAAAGGATATCAAGCGGATCTGGTTCTGGTTCGCCCCGACAGTGAGTGGACTGTTACCACAGACTGCATCCTGAGCAAATGTAAATGGAGCCCGCTGGAAGGTCATACTTTCCACTGGAAGGTAGAAAAAACATTTGTGAACGGTCATCTGTTATATAACAACGGAACCATTGACGAGAATTATCGTGGACAGGAGTTAAGATTCAGATAAACAGCAACTCGTCACTTATAAACATATGATTTTATCTTATAAGATACATAACGTCGCCCCCTACATCAATTGGATTTACTTTTTCCATGCATGGGGATTCCAACCTCGTTTCGCAGCGATCGCCAACATTCACGGTTGCGATGTCTGTCGTGCCTCGTGGCTGACTACTTTTCCGGAAGAAGACCGCAACAAGGCTTCCGAAGCTATGCAACTGTTTAAGGAAGCCAACCGGATGCTGGATTTACTTGACAAGGATTATGAAGTGAGAACTATCTTCAAACTTTGCAAAGCAAACTCGGACGGAGATAACCTGGTGATTGAAAAAGAAACCGATCAATTCCTAGTTTTCCCTTTGCTCCGCCAGCAGACGCCTAAACGGGACGGAAGTCCGTTCTTTTGTCTGAGTGACTTTATCCGTCCTCTTTCTTCCGGCATTCCGGATACAATAGGTGCCTTTGCTTCTTGCATAGATGCAGATATGGAAGGCCTGTACGAGCAAGATCCCTACAAGCATTTACTCGTCCAGACTCTTTCCGACCGTCTGGCAGAAGCTGCTACGGAAAAGATGCACGAATATGTACGCAAAGAAGCGTGGGGATACGCCAAAGATGAAATTCTGTCAATGCCCGATCTGTTGGTCGAGAAATATCAAGGGATTCGCCCTGCCGTAGGCTACCCGTCCCTGCCCGATCAATCCATCAATTTCCTGTTGGACGAACTGCTGGATATGAAACAGATAGGAATCACGCTGACCGAGAATGGTGCCATGTACCCTCATGCTTCGGTCTGCGGACTGATGTTTGCCCATCCGGCTGCCGAATACTTCTCTGTCGGAAAGATAGGAGAAGACCAGCTCGAAGACTATGCCCGCCGTCGGGGAAAAAGTACGGAGGAAATGCGAAAATTCCTGGCTGCCAATCTGCAATAACTTTCGTTTACTTGTGATTTTTCTCCTTTTCGCACGACTAACTAACCAGAAAAGTAACCCATTTAATTCATGAGAGAACGAACAATAGAGGCAACCAACCCTATTGAACAGGAGTTCTTATCGGTCATCCGCGAATATGAACGGGTGATCTACAAGGTATGTTACTTATATACCAATCCTAACGCCCCGCTCAATGACCTCTATCAGGATGTGATACTCAACCTCTGGAAAGCCTATCCCAAGTTCAGAAGAGAATGCAAAATGTCCACATGGATTTACCGCATCGCCCTGAACACGTGTATCAGCTTTTTCCGCAAAGAAAAGAATGTACCGGAAATCGTTACCCTCACCCGCGAAGCGGACTGGATAATAGAGGAACATGACCCGATCCACGAAATGCTGAGGCAACTTTATCAAATGATCAATCAACTGGGACAACTCGACAAATCAATTATCCTGCTTTATCTTGAAGATAAAAGTTACGAAGATATTGCGGAGATCACCGGACTGACGGTGACAAATGTGGCTACCAAACTGAGCCGTATCAAAGACAAACTAAAAAAAATGAAAAAGGAGTAATCATATATGGAACTGGAAGAACTGAAAAAATCATGGAATGCCCTGGATGAGCACTTAAAAGATAAGGAGCTGATCAAAGAGGAAGAACTTGGCAAACTGATAGGACATGCAGACAAAGGTATCCATGCCATTGCCCGGCTGAATATCAAACTCATCCTGATTTCTTTGCCGGTATTGGTCTTATTCCTGCTGGAAGTCCTGTTGCACGGCAGACTGAATCCGATCTATATCATTATCATTCTATCGTGGATTCCCGCACTATACTGGGACATCACCACCACCCGTTTTCTACAACAGACGAAAGTGGACGAAATGCCTCTGATAGAAGTGATCAGCCGTGTCAACCGTATCCATCGGTGGATGATCCGGGAACGTCTGATTGCCACTGCTTTCCTCCTTATACTGGCGGTACTCTCATTTATTTATTGGCAGATATGGCAATATGGGATAGCCATCATTCTATTTTTTATCCTGCTTTGGGGAGCTGGCCTGGGGCTGATCTTGTGGATTTATCGCAAGAAATTCCTGAACCGTATTCAGGAAATCAAGAAGAACCTGGACGAACTTAAAATCATAGACAGTTGACCAGAGTCAGCTGCTTCGCCTATTTCAACTAAAAATTTAATATCCGTGCTGTTATGTTGCAACGCCTATTTATATTTTTACTTATTTTCCTTATTCTACCGGACATTTATCTGTATCTCAGATTTATCGTTCATCTGACGGCAAAACGCTGGCTGAGAATCCTCTACTGGCTGCCTGCTTTCCTGCTATCCGCAGGATTACTTTATCTGGTTTACTTCTCCAATAACGCCTTTGCCGAACGCCATACACAGGCTATTGGATGGTTTTCCATCTTTTTCTTCCTGTTTACGGCTCCTAAACTATTGCTGTCTCTCTGCACGATTATCGGGGTACCTTTCCACAAATGGCTACGGTGGCCCCGAACTCCCTTTATCTGTACCGGACTGACATTAGCCGTGATTTCTATCGTAATGATCATCTACGGGTCTTTTATCGGACGCACGCAGTTTGACGTCAAAGAGGTAACTTATTCCTCGCCCAAGCTTCCATCGGCTTTCGATGGATACCGTATTGTTCAGCTGTCGGATATTCACATCGGAAGTTGGCAGGGAAATGCTTCCGCTATTCAGAAGTTAGTAAAACTGGTGAATGAGCAACAGGCCGATCTTATCGTCTTTACCGGTGATCTGGTTAATCATCGTGCAGTCGAACTGAATGATTTTCAAGATATACTGGCCGGACTGAAAGCCAAAGATGGAGTCTACTCCATTTTAGGGAATCATGATTACGGTCCTTATTTCCACTGGAAAAGCAAAGATGAGCAAGATGATAATCTGAACGATCTTCTGCAAAGACAAGCCGCTATGGGCTGGAAGTTATTGAATAATTCTCATACGATTCTGATTCAGGGCAGCGACAGTATCGCCCTTATTGGAGTTGAAAACGAAGGAGAACCGCCTTTCTCCCAATATGCTGATCTCCCCGAAGCGATGCGGGGAACCGAAGGAATGTTCCAGATACTTTTAAGCCATAACCCTACCCACTGGAGACGGGAAGTACTTCCACAAACATACATCGATTTAATGCTGGCAGGGCATACCCACGCCATGCAGTTAAAATTCGGTAATCATTCTCCTTCCTCTTACATCTATCCCGAATGGAGCGGGATGTATCTGGAAGGAACACGTGGTTTGTACGTAAATGAAGGCATCGGCTATGTCGGACTTCCTTTCCGCTTCGGTGCATGGCCGGAAATAACGGTGCTTACCCTACGACAGTAAGCACGCTTTTTCCATTGATCTTCTTATGTACCTGCACCTGAACTGAAATACGTTCACTCATTTCCTGTACATGGGAAATGACTCCGATTTTCCGTCCCTGCATCTGTAGCTGCTCCAAAGCTTCCATGGCTGTTCTCAGACTGTCAGCATCCAACGAGCCGAATCCTTCGTCGATAAACAGGGATTCTACTTTCAGATTATTGCTCGAAAGCGAAGATAAGCCCAATGCAAGTGCCAGTGAAATCAGGAAAGATTCACCTCCCGAAAGCGAATATACCGTACGTATCTCATCACACATATCGCAATCAATCACCTGAAGCGCCAGTGTATCGGGGACTTGCTGTAACTTATACCGCTTGGAAAGATAAGCCAAATGTTTGTTGGCATGGAGCAATAACAGATTTAAAGTATAACTTTGGGCTATGACTTTAAATTTCGCACCGTCGGCACTACCAATCAATTTATTCAATTTAGCCCAACGTACGGCAACTGCCTGCTTTTCGGTAAGCTCCTTGGTTATCTGCTCAAAGATTGTTTTATTCTTTGCCTGCTGCAACAGACGTGCCTCCGCAATCGACAGCGCACGTTCCGTATTAAGATTATCTTCCTGTTGTTTCGCTATAGTCTGAGGAAGCTGATCCGGAAGTTCGATACCTTTCTGTTGCTCCCGAAGTTCTTCAATGACAACGGACAATTGTTTCATTTCTCCCTGCAGACCGGAAAGATGATTTTGTACTCCCTCCACTTGTTTACGAGCCTTTTCCAACGCCTCATTCAATTCTTTTTCTCTTCGGGCAACAGCAGCCTCAGCTTCGTCCGCACTCTTCCCTTTTAATAACAAAGAACGTTCCTGTCGGAGTGCATCCAACGCTTTAGCGATCACTTCGAATCTTTGTTGCTCATCAATAGCTGCTTTCTGTAAAATAGCCGACTGTTCTTTAGCGGCTGATACCTTTTGCGCAGCCAAACGACACTGCGAGACATTCTCACGCAGAGCATCACAGTATGTCCGCAATTTCTTTATTTTCTCATCGTTCTGCTGCCATTCCGCATACAGATGCTGATAAGCTGAAATACGTTCCGCCAACTCATTTAACCGATTCTGTATCTGATCTTCCTCTCCAGCCGGCAATCCTTCTTGTTGCAAAACGGACAACTGTTCTTTTATCTGTACCTCAGTTGCTCTTTGATGGGTTAAGTCTCGTTGCAGGGCAATGCTGCGATTATTTATCTGCTGATAAGCAGACACTGCGGTATTATATTCCTGTTCCATATTCCGGTAAAGAGTATCCACTACCTCTTGTTCCCGATGATAAGGATGTGTCGTACTTCCACAAACCGGACAAGCCTCCCCTTCCTGCAACTGCTGACGCAATGCTTTCACATCCTTTCCTACCGCCATACGGGCATTTTCATAAAGCCGCTGCAAGGCTTTAACTACAGTATCCTGCTCTGCCAACTGCTGTGTACAAACAGTCACTTCCTTTTCCAGTTTCTCTATATCCTGCTTCGACTTCGATTGTTCTTCAGTCAATTTCTTTATATTCTGCAAGCGCGTCAGTTCTTTTTGAATCTTACCCTGCTCATCTACCAAAGAAGGATAACCGAAAGAATTTAACCGGCCAAGGCGTTCTTCATTCACTTTTGTCCATGTTTCCAATGTATCCTTTTCCTCGTTAAGGATGACTTCAATCTGTTCCAGCTGCAGTGACTCCACATCTGTACGATTCAACAGACGACTCAAAGAATGATAGGAGATCCGTAACTGCTCTATCGCAGATGCAGATTTCTTCTCCTGATCCGCCACCTGCTGACGGGCAGCCTGCAAAATTTGTTGAGACTGTATATACCCCGCCTGCTGCGACTGTATTTGTACATCTAGCTGACGTGCCTTTTTCAAATCCGGCTGTATCGCTTCCCACTGCGCTTTAAAATGAATCAGTCCTTCTTCCTGAACAACCAAAGCATCCTGTAGATTCTTTTGTTTATTCAGTTCCTCCTGCTCTTCCTGCTGCTTTTTCACCCAAAGAGCTTCCTGCATTTTCAATGAACGGACCACATTCAATTGCGCATTCAGTTCTGCCAGCAATTTAATCCCTGCCGCACGTTTCTCAACCAACTGTTCTTTCTCATTCTGCAAGGTTAAAAGTTCTTCCTCCGGCAACAACTCAATCACACTCATCTTACTTTGAATCATCGTCACCTCTTCTTGTGCAGCCTTATTCCGGGCAAAAATCTCCTGAGAGATGCGGGAATAAACACCTGTTCCCGTCAACTTCTCCAGTAGTTCCGCTTTCGCCGCCCCTCTGGATTTCAGAAAAGTTGCAAAGTCGTTTTGTGCCAGCAATACGGTACGGGTAAATTGCTCATACGTCAAACCGACCAACTCTACCAACTGTGCCAGCAATTCTTTCTTCGTTCCCTGAAATTCTTTTTCCGTATCCAAATCTTTCACCTCCAGCACTTGAGGCTGTAAAGAACCGCTCGCCTTATTCCTTGTCCGTCTGACCGACCACCGGGAACGATATCGATGTCCGTCCACTCCTTGAAAATCGACCTCCGCATATCCGTCACTCGTCCCCCGACGAAGCAGATTTCTCACATCCGACTGATTGATCTGGTTATCTCCCACATCTGCCAGATTGATACTCTCCACCGAAGCCGCAAAACGAGGAGCCTTGTCATATAATGCCAGACACAGAGCATCCAACAAAGTCGACTTTCCCGCTCCTGTAGCACCGGAAATTGCAAATATACCAGCCGAAGATAACGGTTCCATCGTAAAATCTATTTCAACACTGCCTTCTATCGAAGTCAGATTCTTCAATCTTATTGCTATAATTTTCATTCTCCCTCCTCCTCTTCTTTACGAGTTGCGGAAATATATGCTTCCTGGAATAAATCAGTCAGGTCGGCAGGCATTTCCGCCTGATAAACCTTTTCGAATGCAGATTGCGCAATCTGCAACGGAGACATTTCCTGCAATCCCTTTTTCCAGCCATCAACCTCCTTTTCCACTCTTTCTTCCTGACGATAAGCAGAAACGATACGTGCCAGACGATATTTCTTACCAGCCAATGCCTCTTCTATTTCCTGACGAAGCATAGGTTCCGGTTCTTCAAGCAAAACCTTGACTTCCAGATAAGGAGCTTCTCCATCCACCTCCGGTAAATCTCTTAATATTTCTATTATTTTTTCCGGTGAAGCAGCCTCTCCACCCGGCACACTGATAAGAGGTATGGATTGTGGACACTCTATCCTTCTGATATCAACCGCACAGCCTTCATCTAAAATCACCATCACCACCCCGTGATGATAATGCTTCTCGGCAAAAGACATAGGAATCGGACTTCCGGCATATCTTACATTCTCCCTGCCGGATACCCGCTGTGCTTTATGGATATGTCCTAAAGCCGTATACGCTATCTTTTCCGAAAAAGTATCGGGTGATACACATTCCAAACCACCAATCACTGTCCGTTCGCTATAATCCTTCTCGGCAATCTCTGATCCGGTAGCCTGTAAATGACCGACAGCGAGAATAGCCTGATTCGTTTTCCGGCGTGCCCACAACCTTTGTAAAAGTCGCGCGTAAAGTTCGCGAACTCCTTCCATATATGGGTTCCCTTCTGTCTCCACTACCGGATAATCTCCCTGCCGCAAAAAAGGAACAGCCATACAAAGTACTTCTACTTCCCCTTCTCTATTCTTCAATTCTATTGTCAAATGATCATAGTCAATCTCTCCGCCCTCCAATTTGCGCACTACCCCTCTGACTTCCGTCCGCATCGCCTGCAACAAAGGCAGAGGAGCTTCCAAACGCGCCGCAGAGTCATGATTACCGGCAACAATCACAATTTGCAGTTTCGGATTCTCCGCAGTCACCCGATAAATAAACTCATAATATATGCGCTGAGACGCAGCAGAAGGATTGGAAACATCAAACACGTCTCCGGCTATAACCAATGCATCAATCTCGTTTTGTCGGATTTCTTCGGCCAGCCAATCAAGAAAAGCCTTATGTTCTTCCGCGCGGTCGTAACCAAAAAATGTCTGTCCTAAATGCCAATCGGCAGTATGTAGTATACGTATCATATCATTATCTGTCTATAACAGAAGACAAAAATAACATAATCGCAAAGATTATGTTGTATCCTACTGCTTTTTTTACCAATAATCATGTATCTTTGCATATATATAAAAATAAACTCCCCATGAAGATACTATATTATATTTATCAAATTTGTATTGCTTTACCTATCCTATTGGTATTGACTATTCTTACAGCGATTGTCACCATTGTAGGCTCTTTACTAGGAGGAGCTCATTTCTGGGGATACTATCCGGGCAAAATATGGTCACAACTCATCTGTCTTTTTCTGTTGATTCCTGTAAAGATTCACGGTCGTGAAAAATTACACGGGAAGACCTCTTATATCTTTGTGCCGAATCATCAGGGATCCTTCGATATTTTTCTTATTTATGGATTCATCGGAAGAAATTTCAAGTGGATGATGAAAAAAAGCCTGCGTAAGATACCATTTGTAGGAAAAGCATGTGAAAGTGCAGGACACATTTTTGTAGACCGGTCCGGTCCCAAAAAAGTACTGGAGACCATTCGGCAAGCAAAAGATTCGCTGAAAGACGGGGTATCCTTAGTCGTTTTTCCCGAAGGAGCACGTACTTTCACCGGACACATGGGATATTTCAAAAAAGGGGCGTTTCAATTGGCAGATGACTTGCAGCTGGCAGTTGTTCCCGTTACAATCGACGGTTCTTTTGAAATCCTGCCACGTACAGGCAAATGGATACATCGCCATCGCATGATTCTGACCATTCATGACCCTATTCCTCCTAAAGGAAAAGGTATGGAAAACATAAAAGCTACTATGGCAGAGGCTTATGCTGCTGTTGAGAGTGCACTTCCTGAAAAGCATAAAGGAATGATCACAAACGAAGATCAGGATCGGTAAGAAACGAAATGCGGGGATACTCACGCACCCCCGCATACCTAACCAGTCTTTATGCATTAATCTATTAAATCAAAAAGTCTATATATTATGTAGAAATCTTATTGTCTGGTTAGACATCATTTGCAATTCCTGGAATGTCAAAGCAAATCCTCTTCTTATTTCTTCTTCTAATCGCTCTAAAGAGAAGTACTCTGCTTTTATTCCATTGATTTTGCCTCTAAAATAATTATTGTATTGTTCATGCAATGTATCTGGAGTAACTAAACCTCCAAAACCATATTCCCCCACTACAATAACCGGTTTTCGTTGTAATACCCCTTCATAGGCTATACCCCTTGCGCCAATGATAAGCCCAGCCTCATTTACAGCTTCACTTATCTCCTCGTCAGAAAAGATATATCTCACCTGATACTCTTGTATTGTATCTAATAGAATACTTACTCTCAATTTTGCACGGGGACAATCAATCCCGACTGCAATAGAAGAATTATATTCAATAGATTGCTGTTTGTCACCTTCCCAAGTGCCAATAGCAACTGTATGATGACTATTCATTATATAAAAGTTAAGGTCTAGTTCCTTATTTACTCTATTACTAGTTCTCCGTATACGTATCCGCCTCCGGCGACTTTAAATTCTAGTTTATAAACGCCCGGAGCCCATCCTTCTATAGAGAAAGAAGTTGTTTGTCCAGGAGCCGTTACCTGACAGACTTCCTGTACTTGTCCATCCACTAGTATTTTCACTTCGCCCAAAGGAACTGTGAAAATGATTTCTACAATATTATCATCTGTAGAAACAGACGCACTAATAGGTATTACAGGAATAGAACGACTTGTCGTAGTCGGAACTTCTCCTTTTAACACAAGAGGCAGTTTTCTCTCTACCCGTTCTGTACTCTCAATAGCGATCATATTCCCTGCAATAAATAATGCAGCTAGAAAAGATAAAATAAAACGTACTTTCATAATTATATTGCTTTTTTGTTTCGCCAAAAGTACGGTATGTATTCGAAAAAACAAAAAAATCAACCCGGACAAATTACAAGAGGTTAATGAAAAGTAACAACCTATTAATCAACATATTATTAATTATCAATTTAACATTTACCCGGACAATCCATTTTTTATTTCTCAGAATTCCTTCAAAAAAAGGTCCAAATCATCTTGCGGAGAAATGCCTAATCGACCTTTAAGCCTGCCTTTTGCCCTCGTTACAGAATCAGAAGTAGTATGAAAGATACAACTTAGCTCTTCGTGACTCAAACCAAATTTAAGAAAACAGCAAATCTCAAGATCATGTTTAGTAAGAGTTGGAGCTCTTTCCAATAAACGACTAACATAATTCCAATAAATCAAATCAAACAGACTAAATAACTTCTGACGCTCTTCATTAGAAAGTTTTCCTCTTAAGGTCCCCTCTTTTATTGCCAATAGAAGCCGAAATGCATGTATAAATGAGCCTGAAGATATGCCAACATTTAATTCACCCCCCAGTTCTTTCAGATGTTCCGACAAAGTTTTATTCTGCATGGTTAAAAGAACAATCTTTCCATTGAGTTCTCCTACTTTAGTACGATTTTCTTCTAACATCAGATTTTCCTTTAACACCTGATCTTTTGATATTTGAATATCCTCTATTTCCTGCTGGTATCGTTCTATTTCTTCTTCATTCTCTTGAATCTGTAATTCAATCTCGGCTATTTTCTTTTTGTTATTCCGATTTTTATAATAATAATAACACATACATGCAACAACAAATAAAAAAGCAATCGTACCCCACAGAATAAAGTTCGTATATCGTACTTTCATTTGCAAATTATCATTCCGTAGTTTTTCATTCTCATATTTTTTCTGTAAACTTGCTATTAACTCTCGTGAGTTAAGCTCCTCCATAGCATTAGTTATGGAATCTGCTAATTCATGATAAACTATTGCCTCTTCAAAATTATCAATGTCTTTTTCCAAGAAATATAAACAATCGTATGCACTAATCTGCGTATATGCTTTAGAAGAGTTCGCACTCATTATTAAATATTTTCTAGCATTTTCTGTCTGCCCCATTTGCATATATAAATATCCTAAAGACAAACATTCCATATATTTCTTTTCTTCATCTGTTTCTTTTTCATAAGCAGCTAAGAAATAACGTTCTGCTTCTGATAAATTTTGCATAGAGCGATACAATATACCTAATTCATGCAATATTGTAATTTCAGATAAATAATTCTTCTGTACTGCTATTTCTAATGCGTTATTATAATATAAGGAACAGCTATCCCATTCAGACTTAAACAAATAAACTCTAGCAATATTCAAACTAGCACTAATAACCGAAAGAGAATCCTTTAACTGCTTATATGTAGTAAGTGCTTCCCTAAAATTCGTCAAAGCATCATCGTACAAGTCCTGTTTTCGATTTATCATACCAACCTCTTCTGCTATCAATGCCAACATTTTATGATCCTTAGTTCTCTCATAAACATCTTTTGCCGCAAGAAAAGATTTCAAGGCTTCTTCCTCCTTATCCAATTCAAGCATAACTCTTCCATGATAAAATAGAGCCTTTGCATACATTATTGGGGAGGTCTGAGTTATTGTATAGTAATTCAGAGCTAATGCAATCAACGAATCCGAACTAAACTTCATATAGTTCTTATCCATTGCCTGCGTCATCAGAAGAGCATAAGTCGCTTGTGACTCACCCCACAATTTTTCAGGATCATGAATACCTTTTAATAGGTTTAGAGCACTATCCGGACATAGATCCATACACTTTTCCACTTTTGAAAAAGTCATGTTGAGAGCGTCCGTATCTCTATGACAGGAAACTGCCAAAAAAGAAAGAATAAAGAAAAAAGCAATACGAATAGAAAAGGACGTTTTCATCTTATCTTGAGTTTTATGCAAAAATACGCAAAAAACTCAAGATTTATTTCTTCGAACCTACATTTTGTTGCATCCGTTGATGCTCTTCTATCAATTGCATGTTCTCTTTGGCCTTCGTCAAGAACTCTCGCACCATCTTATTACTCTTAAAAGAATAGGGAGCATCCTTTATTATATCATCTATTTGTGGAGTCATAATAGGATATGGCAAAGAGCTGCAAAGCATTATAAATACATTAGGTCCTAATACATTTTCATAATTATCCGAGATGAAAGTCTTGACATATTGATTCATCGCTTTCATCAGTGAATCTCCTTCTGCAAGTAACTGTTCATGAACTTCTTCCAGATCAGCGCCATCCATCACCATACGGGTTTCTTTTCTTTCCAGTTCACCGATGCTTTCTTCCATTGCATTCTTCTTTGCAATAAAGTCATACAATGCTGTGTTCAAAGGAGTTCCAACCGCTTTAAGGTCGGTATTGCTAATGGTAATAACGATCTTGCCACTTTCCAACACAACCGGCATGACACTTTCGTCATCCATATAAAGTGTTGTCATTTGTACAGAATCGATTTTCCCTTTCATTGAAAATGATCCATGCACTACTTCAGCCGAGTCCAGTTTTGTCCATTCTCCATCCCTCAAAGTCTTCAGATATAACATTTTTCCATCCAGACCATTTACTGAAGATGTTCCTTCTATCTTATACTTATGAGTACACGAAGCTAGAAAGGGAAGCAAAAGCACAAAAGGCAAAATCTTATTCACGTTCATTGTTTCATTAAATTCTGGGTACAAAGGTACAACTGATTCGGACTTAAAAGAAACATTTTATCAATATTTAAAACTTGTAAGACTCTTTTCTTTAATAATCCTTATAAACAGAGGTGGGAGATCATTTTTTTCATTTAGTTTATCTAAATTTGCAGTCATGAAAGCAACAACTTATGCACCTTTTGCCAAACCGCTTTATGTCATGGTAAAGCCCGTGGGAGCCGTATGCAACCTCGCATGCGAATACTGCTATTATTTGGAAAAGGCGAATCTATACAAAGAAAACCCGAAACATGTAATGAGCGATGAGCTACTGGAAAAGTTTATCGACGAGTATATCAACTCTCAAACCATGCCTCAAGTGCTTTTTACCTGGCACGGTGGAGAAACGCTGATGCGTCCGCTTTCTTTTTATAAAAAGGCGATGGAGCTGCAAAAGAAATACGCCCGCGGACGTACGATTGACAATTGTATCCAGACGAATGGAACCTTGCTTACAGACGAATGGTGCGAGTTCTTCCGTGAAAACAACTGGCTGGTAGGGGTTTCCATTGATGGCCCGCAAGAGTTTCATGACGAATATCGCAAAAATAAGATGGGCAAACCTTCTTTCGTCAAAGTGATGCAAGGGATCAATCTCCTGAAAAAACATGGAGTAGAATGGAACGCTATGGCTGTTGTGAACGATTTCAATGCCGAATATCCATTAGACTTTTATAATTTCTTCAAAGAAATAGATTGCCATTATATTCAGTTCGCTCCGATTGTTGAACGCATTGTTTCACATCAGGACGGTCGTCATCTTGCCTCTCTGGCAGAAGGTAAAGAAGGGGCATTGGCTGATTTTTCCGTAAGTCCGGAACAATGGGGTAACTTTCTCTGTACAATTTTTGATGAATGGGTAAAAGAAGATGTGGGCAAATTCTTCATACAGATATTCGATTCCACATTGGCTAACTGGATGGGCGAGCAACCGGGCGTATGTACAATGGCGAAGCATTGCGGACATGCCGGCGTTATGGAATTCAACGGAGACGTATACTCTTGTGACCACTTCGTATTCCCGGAATATAAATTGGGAAATATCTATAGCCAAACTTTGGTGGAAATGATGCATAGTGAACGACAGCATAACTTCGGAACAATGAAATACCAATCACTCCCAACCCAATGCAAGGAGTGCGACTTTCTATTTGCCTGCAACGGAGAATGTCCAAAGAACCGCTTCAGTCGGACAGCGGACGGCGAACCCGGTCTGAACTATCTGTGCAAAGGATATTACCAATACTTTCAGCATGTAGCTCCCTATATGGATTTCATGAAAAAAGAATTAATGAATCAACAGGCTCCTGCCAACATCATGAAAGCACTAAAAGACGGAAGTTTAAAAATAGAATATTAACATCATAATTTATAATTGTTATCATAAAGTAATGAACAGACTAAGACTTTATTTATTAGCGCTGACAGCGCTGCTGGTATGTACCGTAAAAGCGGACGAAGGTATGTGGTTATTGCAACTAATGCAACAGCAACATTCCATAGATATGATGAAGAAACAAGGATTAAAACTGGAAGCCCAGGATTTATATAATCCCAATGGTGTCTCTTTGAAAGATGCAGTCGGTATATTCGGAGGAGGATGTACAGGAGAAATCATTTCACCGGAAGGCTTGATCCTGACTAACCATCACTGCGGTTATTCTTCTATCCAGCAACACAGTAGTGTAGAACACGATTATCTGACAGATGGCTTTTGGGCTACATCCAGAGATCAGGAACTTCCTACTCCGGGACTAAAGTTCACCTTCATCGAACGTATCGAAGATATAACAGATATTGTGAATGCTAAAATCGCCGCCAAAGAGATTACAGAATCCCAGTCATTCACCGGTGCTTTCCTTGAAGGACTGGCTAAAGAACTCTATGAAAAAAGTGACCTGAAAGATAAGAAAGGAATTGTACCGCAAGCCCTTCCTTTCTACGCAGGAAACAAATTCTACCTGTTCTACAAGAAAATATATCCGGATGTACGTATGGTTGCCGCTCCTCCTTCTTCAGTAGGTAAATTCGGTGGCGAAACAGACAACTGGATGTGGCCCCGTCATACCGGTGACTTCTCCATGTTCCGTATCTATGCAGATGCCAACGGAGAGCCGGCTGAATACAGCGCAAGCAATACTCCGCTGAAAACGAAGAAACATCTGTCAATCTCCATCAAAGGTTTAAAAGAAGGAGACTATGCAATGATCATGGGATTCCCCGGAAGAACCAGCCGTTATCTGACTGTGTCAGAAGTAAAAGAACGCATGGAGTCAACCAATGAACCGCGTATCCGCATTCGTGGTGCACGCCTGGCTGTTTTGAAAGAAGTGATGAACGCCAGCGATAAAATCCGTATTCAGTATGCAAACAAATATGCAGGCTCCAGTAACTACTGGAAAAACTCGATCGGAATGAACAAAGCGATCATTGACAATGACGTATTGGGCACTAAAGCAGAACAGGAAGCTAAATTTGCTGAATATGCAAAGGCACAAAACAATACCGAATATGCCAATGTTGTGAAAAAGATCGATGATCTGGTAGCACAAACAGCTCCTCTCAATTATCAACTGACTTGCCTGACTGAAGTTTTCTTCGGAGCTATCGAATTTGGTAACTCAATGTTAACTAAAACACGGGAAGCTTTGGTTGATAAAAACGACTCTCTGATCAAAGTTCGTCTGGAAGGTCTGAAAGAAAACTTCAAAAGCATCCATAACAAAGACTATGATCATGAAGTAGACCGCAAAGTAGCTAAAGCACTGCTTCCTCTCTATGCAGAAATGATTCCGGCAAACCAACGCCCTGCTATCTATAAAGTGATCGAGCAAAAATATAAAGGAGATTACAACAAGTTCGTAGACGATATGTACGATAAGTCTATTTTTGCCAATCAGGCTAACTTTGATAAATTCCTCAAAAAGCCGACAGTAAAAGCTATTGATGAGGATCTGGCTTTGCAATATGCCCAATCCAAATACGATCAATACGGCAATCTCCTTGATCAGCTAAAAGAGCTAGACAAAGAACTTGCTCTGCTCCACAAAACTTACATCCGCGGTTTAGGTGAAATGAAATTGCCTGTTCCTTCATATCCGGACGCAAACTTCACCATTCGCCTGACCTATGGTAACGTAAAACCATATGATCCGAAAGATGGTGTACACTATAACTATTACACAACAACAAAAGGTATTCTTGAAAAAGAAAATCCGGAAGACCGCGAATTTGTGGTACCGGCCAAGTTGAAAGAACTTATAGAAAAGAAAGACTACGGTCGTTATGCATTACCTAACGGTGATATGCCTGTCTGCTTCCTGTCAACCAATGACATTACCGGTGGTAACTCCGGTAGTCCAGTATTGAACGAAAACGGAGAATTGATCGGCTGTGCATTCGATGGTAACTGGGAATCTCTGAGTGGTGATATTAACTTTGATAACAACTTGCAACGTTGTATCAACCTTGATATCCGCTACGTCCTGTTTATCCTTGAGAAATTAGGAAACTGCGGCCATCTGATTAATGAAATGACTATCGTAGAATAAATGAGAAAACAAATTATATTTGCTATTTTTTCACTGGCAACTCTTAGCATCCACGCCGATGAAGGTATGTGGATGCTAACTGACCTGAAAGCACAAAATGCAGTTGCCATGCGGGAACTCGGTCTGGAGATTCCTGTTGAAGAGGTATATAATGCCAATAGCATCTCTCTGAAAGATGCTGTTGTACACTTCGGTGGCGGATGTACCGGAGAAGTCATTTCTTCTGAAGGACTGGTACTCACCAATCATCATTGTGGTTACGGAGCTATCCAACAACATAGTAATGTAGAGCATGATTACCTGACAGAAGGATTCTGGGCCATGAACCGTGATGCAGAACTTCCCACACCGGGATTGACCGTCACTTTTATCGACCGTATCCTTGATGTAACCAGTTACGTAAACGATCAGTTGAAAAAAGATGAAGATCCGAATGGTACTAATTATTTGTCGCCAAGTTACCTGAGCAAAGTGGCAGAACGCTTCGCTAAAGATGAAAATATAGAAGTCACCCCTGCAACCAAACTTGAACTTAAAGCTTTTTACGGAGGAAATAAATATTATATGTTTGTAAAGACCGTATACAGCGATATTCGCATGGTAGGTGCTCCCCCCTCTTCTATTGGTAAATTCGGAGCCGACACAGACAACTGGATGTGGCCCCGCCATACCGGAGATTTTTCCCTCTTCCGCATCTATGCTGATAAAAACGGCAAACCTGCCGCATATTCTAGAGACAATGTTCCTTTGCAGGTCAAAAAACATTTGAAAATCAGCATTGCCGGAGTACAGGAAGGTGACTTCACCTTTGTTATGGGATTCCCGGGACGTAACTGGCGATATATGATTTCCGATGAAGTGGAAGAGCGTATGCAGACTACCAACTTTATGCGTCAACATGTACGCGGTGCCCGTCAGAAAGTTCTGATGGAGCAGATGCTGAAAGATCCTGCCGTACGAATCCATTATGCAAGTAAGTATGCATCTTCAGCCAATTACTGGAAAAATGCAATTGGTATGAACGAAGGATTAGTACGTCTCAAAGTACTGGATACCAAGCGTAAACAACAAGAAGAACTCTTGGCCCGTGGCCGCGAAAAAGGTGATGATTCTTATCAGAAGGCATTTGATGAAATACGTTCTATCGTTGCTCATCGACGGGATGCACTCTATCACCAGCAAGCCCTTAACGAAGCACTTGTCACAGCACTTGACTTTATGCGCCTCCCTTCTACAACAGAAATGGTCACTGCCCTTAAGTCAAAAAACAAAGAACAAATAAAAACAGCTACCGAAAATCTGAAACAAGCCGGTGAAAAATACTTTGCCTCCGTTCCCTTCCCGGAAGTAGAGCGAATGGTTGCCAAAACCATGCTGCAAACTTATGCCAGCTACATTCCGGAGGAACAACGAATCAATATTTTCGAGATCATAAACTCACGTTTCAAAGGAAATATAGATTCATTTGTAGATGCTTGTTTTGAATATTCGATTTTTGGTAATCCCAAGAACTTTGAAAAGTTTATCAAAAAACCAAGCTTATATAAGATAGGTCATGACTGGATGGTACTTTTCAAATACTCCATCACAGATGGAATATTGAAAACTGCCATTGCCATGAAAGAGGCTAATCAGAACTACGACGCTGCTCATAAGGTATGGGTAAAAGGAATGATGGACATGAGACAGGAAAAAGGAATGCCTATCTATCCGGACGCCAATTCAACCTTACGACTGACTTACGGACAGGTACTTTCTTACGAACCTGCCGACGGAGTAGTTTATGACGCTCATACTACACTCAAAGGAGTTATGGAGAAGGAAGATCCAGGAAACTGGGAATTTGTAGTTCCGCAGAAGTTGAAGGAACTATATAAAGCCAGAGACTATGGACGCTATGGTAAAGACGGTGAAATGCCTGTCTGCTTTATTGTTAATACTGATAATACAGGAGGAAACTCCGGCAGTCCGGTATTCAATAGCAAAGGACAACTAGTGGGCACAGCTTTCGACCGCAACTATGAAGGGCTGACCGGAGACATCGCTTTCCGCCCCTCCTCACAACGTGCCGCCTGTGTAGATATCCGCTATACCTTATTTATTATCGATAAATATGCAGGAGCCTCCCACATTATTGATGAACTGAGTATTGAATAAATAGATAATGAAAAATGGATAATGGAAAATCTCTATGCAGAATGGCATCATCAATTCTCCATTATCCATTATCCATTTTCCATTATCCATTAAATAAACTCTTCTACCATATACATCTCATCTATCATTTCATTCATTGTTTCCTGCAAATTCAGCACAGCTTCTTCAGGAGACTCTCCGTAAGCATTACATTGCATATTCACAGTCAACCAGGCATAATATCCGCCGTCTGACGCCCGCTCAAGTACATAATCTGTTTTATTCAGTTTCATATCGGTAAATAATTAGTAAATGTTGGTATTGAAGTAATTGCTGATTGTGATGCAGCCAGTTTTTCCAGTTCCAGAATAATACGTCGTTCACCGCTACGTACCCAACGAACGAAAGTACGATTAGGAGAATACGTTCCGGCAAAACGGAGTAAAGGCTTCAAATCAAAAGAATCACTGATAATTCCGGCTCCTGCCCTCATTGCATCATGGGCATTACAATCCTGCTCAATATGTGCCGGAACCATCAATACAGGTTTTCCCAGATACATTGCTTCACAGATAGATTCGAACCCGGCAGTGGTAGCATAAGCGCGACAACCGGCCATCCCATTAAGAAACTTCACATCATCTATCTGATAGAAACTTAGTGTTTCGTCAATCCGGGTCACCTCCTCTGCATCTGCTTTGTCCCAGAAAAACCTCAAAGGAACTTCCGGATATATCGTATGAAATTCCTCCACACTATCTGCAAAACCGGAATTTACCATATATCCATGAATATAATTTCCTTCTTCCGGTTGAATAGCAGTTACTTCCTGCCGAATTAAAGGAGGAACTACCACCACTTGTTGTCCCCTGTCCGGTTCCATATCATTGAAAGATAAAGCAAGTTTCTTCGAAGATCTAACAGCTGTCATCTTGGTGAAGAAACGCAGCATCCGCAATTCAAAAGAGTTTTTATCCGGAAATTCAAAATTCTGATGTAAAAACAAGTATTGGTGTCCGACGCAGACATATGGAACGGAGGGACGAAAGAGTGCGTAGGTAAGTCCCGTCAGAAGCTCGTAGAAGTTGATCACTACTTCCGCCCCCGTCTCCTTAATCCGCTGATTAATATAGCACATACTGCGAAAATATTCCGGAATACGCAGTAAATTGTAAGTAAAGCTTTTCTTTAGATTCGCTCGTTTATTATCTGCCGCAGGCAAGAAATTAGGACTGATAAAACGTTTGACCGGTGCCTGTATATTCCGGTTAAAAAATCCGGGCAAGATACGTGATGAACTCTCACCGACTAATACTTCCACTACTTCATGTCCATTACGCAACAACATTTCTTCAAGGGTAATAGCTTGTGTCAAGTGTCCCCTACCCTCGCCTTGTACAATAAATAAAAATTTCATGAGGCTATCATTATTAGTTTATTTCTTATTTATTTGTTTTTCGTTATGCAAAGTTCCCTTTTCTAGATTACAATAAGATGACTCTACAATTACTATTTTATGTATTTAGAGCCTTATAACTAACCATAACTTACTATGACTAACTAACCATAAAGTATTGATTTTCAATGCTCTTTGATTTTTAACACTTTCTGAGTACTTTTTGGCAGTTCCCGATTTTCCACATATTTTTGCAGCGTATTTCTATCGTGGAGAATTTGCGGAGCTTTTATTTTGTCATATCGTGAACGTAGTTGACAAGGGTTTACGAGTGGTTACGATGAAGGACAGATTTGAAGCTGATAGGCAAAAAGCGTTATATCGTGCACAGGGTTGACAAAGGTTGGCAATGGTTCACTTCCGTTTACTCCATAGGTGGAATACTCAAAGTATGTAGAACATAGCAATATCAAAGAGTATGAGACCGACAAGAAAATGTGAATTTTGTGGCAAGACTTTCGTGCCAAGGAGCGGTATGCAGAAATACTGTTCCGAGGAATGTCAGGCTGAGACAAAACGTCTTAGGAAGAAAAGACAGCAGGACTTGATTAACGGCATTGAGCCAATCATGGATCTGCAACATCAGGAGTATCTTACCTTCTCCAAAGCTGCCATTCTAATGGGATGCACCCGACAGTATATCTACAAACTTGTGGCTAACGGCAAGTTGAAGGCATCAAGATTGAGCAGCAGAATGGCATTCGTTAGAAAGGCTGATATAGAGAAGATGTTTGAGGGTCATCCCTACAAGCGTGTGGTTCCTGCCAGCAAGAGCAAGCTCAGTAAAAAGGCAAAAGCAGAAAAGCCAACACAAAACCAGGAACCAACAAAAGGGAAAGAGGAGAATGATGTGCTTGACTATTATTCGGGCGAGGAAGTGATGTCCATTTATAAGGTCAAGAAGTCTTGGCTCTATACATCCGCCAAGCGCAACCAGATACCGATGTGCCGTATCGCTGGCAAGAACTATTACAGCAAACGGCATATTGATGAGTTCTTCGGTACTGCCGTTGACCTCAACAGCATAACGGAATGGGTGACAGCTGATGATGTAGAGGAAGCCTTTAGCATGAGCAAGTCAGCACTTAGGGCATACACCTACCGTCATAAGATACCGACTAAACGTGAGTACGGTCGTACCTATTACTCAAAGGAGCATCTTGAAGAACTGCGCAGGACTGACCTTATGAGCGATGACAGCTATTATACCACAGAGCAAGTACAGCAGATATATGGTCTGACAAGTGCCAACATCTGCCATATCGTGAGAGTTCACCATATCAGTAAGGTAAAAGTGGGTGTAAAGAACCTGCTTTTGAAGACGGATGTGGAGCGTGCAATGGCAGAAAGAGCTGCTAAAGGACTGTGAAAGCAAGTGATTTCAGCATTATCCATCAGTTACTATGAATAATTGGAGTCACGGATGCATCATTTTATTCCTTTGCAGCCGTGAAGAGACACTTCACTACGAATAATCATAAATAATACATATCAGTTATGAGCAACATTTGCAAGACCGTATCATTGCGTACACGCAAAATCAAGGACGGACACATGCTGTCCTATTATCTTGACTATTATCCAGGCTATCGTGACGAGAGCACGATGAAAGTCATTCGCCATGAGTCGCTTGGCATCTACATCTATGCCAAGCCGAAGAACCAGATGGAACAGAAGTACAACCTCAACCTTATGGCAAGAGCCGAGGCGATACGCTGCCGTCGCTTCGAAGCTATCGTCAACGAGCGTTACGACTTCTTCGACAAGGAGAAAATGAAGGGAGATTTCCTTGCCTACTTCAAGAAACTGGCAGACAAGAAGAACTCCAAGTGGCAGCACGTCTATATGCACTTTCGTACATTCACGCAAGGCAAGTGTACCTTTGGGGAGATAAACGTGGACTTGTGCAACAGATTTCGTGAGTATCTGCTGACAGCACCACAGGGACTGCATAAGAACAGAAAGCTACATATCAACTCAGCAGCCAACTACTGGTCAACTTTCCGTGCTTCAATCCACACTGCCTATCGTGACCGCAAGATAAAGGAGAACCCGAACGGTTTCTTGGAACGTATCGAGACAATCCCGACTGACAAGGAGCATCTTTCACAAGACGAGGTTATCCGCTTGGCATCCACACCATGCTCTGCTCCTGCCTTGAAGCGAGCCTTCCTTTTCTCTTGCCTAACGGCATTGCGAAAGAGCGACATCAAGAAACTCACTTGGGAGGAGATACAGCCATACGGCAGCGATGGTGTGATGTATGTCACCACACGAATGCAGAAGACAAAGGACATCGTGCATAACCCTATCAGTGAGGAAGCCTTGGAACTGATAGGCTATTCACCAGATAAACGAGGCAAGGTGTTCCCCGATTTCAAAGACTCCATGACACAGGCACCGCTGAAAAATTGGCTGAAAGATGCAGGGATTACCAAGCATATCTCCTATCATTGTTCACGCCACAGCTTTGCCTGTCTCCAGCTGGACGCAGGAACAAGTATTGCGGTTGTGCAGCGTTATCTCGGTCACAAGAATGTGGCAACAACAGAAGTGTATGCCAAGATTTCCGATGCACAGAAGCGTGCTTCGGTTGGCTGCATCACCTTGAAGAAGTAACCATTTGACAATAATACACAGAAAAGGACTGTTGGAATGATAGTGTTCCAATAGTCCTTTTCTCATTTTGTTGGTTCTATTTGCTGTCGTGGATAGAACCAATCCGACAAATTCATTCCAATTTCTGTTGATATTAAAGAGGAACTGCAAATATCCCTTTTCTTCATCCTTACCTTTGTAGCCAGTAATAAGCAGCAACTGGCACTAACGAGAAGTTTCAAGTATGATTCAGAGTATGAAATCATATTAGAACGCTAATAAAGCGTAAAAGAAAGAGTGCCAGAGAACGTAAATGCGGTTTTTACATGCTTCCGCATCTAACTTTGTGGAAGTTTTTGAACGAATAACAATAAAACGAATACAATAATGATAGAAAAAAAGAAAACTTCAGATTGTACCATCTACGCTTTTGTTGGTACTGCAATTCTCGCCATCTCTCTTGTCGTGGCTATGTATATAGGCAATGACTTTCACCAAAGTCTGTTTGTCGAATCAATCATCTTTGTAGGAAGCAACATCCTGCTTTGGGCAATATTCATTTCCATGGTGAATTATCCCTATGAACTGATGACCATTGGTAGCAACAGCAAGACAAAGAAAAACGTTGTAGAAGCAGAGCCAGCAACAGAACAAGAACAGCCAAAGCAAATTTCATCACAAACAGAGCCAGTAAAATACAGCCATGAAGACTATGCCAAGTGTGTAGAGACACAAGAAAAAGAAGCGCAGGAGGAAAAGGACAAGCGAACAAGAGCCGTACTTGACTATGTGCATCGTACCATGTCAAGGTTTCTGTATGAGGAAGATTTGTACAAGGTAATTGAGGCAGTCAAGGAATGGAGCAACGACACCAAATATACCCCGACAGCAATAAACCGTTTCAAGGAGACGGTTGAGAATATCCCACTCAGACACTTTGTCTGGAATATCGCAGAACGTTTGGGTAAACGTGATTACACAATGGCAATACGAATTGCCTTTATCAAGGCTTTGTTTCCCAAACAGTTTGAAGGCTTGGACTACAGCACATTGAAGAACCTGAAAGCACCATGTTCCAATGATGTCATTCCTATTGATGAGCCAGACAATGGTGGATACGATTTCCATGATGTGACGGAGAAAATTCCCGAATAATCCCTATTGTTAGAGTTAATCCTTCGTGAATGACAAATGACTGTCACGAACCTCAGTAACGGAAGCATCATTCTGTTCCTTTGCACCAGTTATTAACAAAGTATCAGAATGAATAAGGAATTAACTTTCAACGACCTTCCAATGGTCGTTGCCCAGCTTCGGGACGAAGTGGTGGGCATGAAGCAGATGATCGTCAGTCTGCAATCACAGAACAAGCCACACAAGGCTAATACGCACATACCTATGAGTGTGGAGGAAGCATCGGCATACCTGAAAATGCCGATGGCAACTCTCTACATGAAACTTGGTAACGGCAGCATTCCTGCCACCAAGCCAGGCAAACGTTACTGCCTCTATCAGGATGAACTTGACAAGTGGCTGGAGACTAACCGCAAGAATCCTGTACCTCTTACGGCAGAGGAAGAGAACGCAGCCATTCTTGCAGGAAACAAGCGCAAGCCGAAACCCTTAAACTGGTAATGTCATGGATGCGCTTGAACTCTGTAATAAAATCAACATGGAAGCCGAGTCTTTAGCGGACTCAGGCTTCCCTCTTGAGGTATTTCCACAAAAAATGCAGTCCATCATCATAGACATGGTGGTGCACGGCAATTTCAAGGTGGATTATGTCGCCATGTCCATGCTGTCGGCAGCATCAGCGGCTCTTGGCAATACCTATCGTATTCACGTTAAGCAGGATTGGGACACGAATGCCGCTCTTTATATCATATTGGTTGGCAGACCTGGCATGGGCAAAACTCCACCATTACAGCTTGCATACAAGCCAATTCGGGAGTATGAACGAAAGCTGTTTGACAAGTTTTGCCATGAACTTGACCTGTATGAGGCAGCATGTGCAACAAAGGAAAGCGGAAGCAAGGAAATGAAGAAGCCTATTCTGAAAAGGGTCACATTGGATGACTTTACATTGGAGGCTCTGGTATTGGAGCATTACAACAACTTGCGTGGCATAGCCATCAACTATGATGAAATTCTCGGACTGCTTGCCAATACAGACAGGTATGGGAAAAATCCCATGCTTGAACGCCTACTTTCCATCTGGAGCGGATGCCACTTGGAGAATACACGTGTCAAGAATGACCGCCCACAACGTGTAGAAGAGCCATGTGTCAACATCATCGGTACAACACAGACCAAACGAATGAAGGAACTGATGGCTTCCAAATTCATGGATACAGGTTTTCTTGACCGTATTCTGGTTGTATATCCCAAATCCAAGAAAGTTCCACACTGGCTGGATGAGGAAGACAGCCATGTGCGCCAGAGCGAGGCTTCAAGAAAATGGGCTGACATCATCGGGAAAATCTTTGGACTTGACTATGCAAGGTGTAATGACACAAATGAATGTTGTCCAAATATCCTTTATATGGACAAGGATGCACATTCCCTTTTCTTTGGTTGGTGGAACAGAAATGTGGATGCCATCAATGCCATAGAGGACGATGAAGATGTTGAAACGAGGGTGATGAAGCACAATACCCACGTCGCACGCATTGCCTTATTGCTCCAAGCTCTAAGATACGCCTGTGGCGAGAGCCATCTGCAAAGTATTGATGTGGATTCCATAGAAGGAGCATTACGACTCAATGAATACTGTGAGAATTGCTATCAACGCTGCCGAGCCTTTGTTGCTGAAGACACCTGTGATTCTATGTCCAAGGAGTTGCTGTATCTGTTGGAAGACAGTTTTGACACAAAAACAGCCATAAAAACAGGAATGGAGAATCTGCATGTTACAGACCGTACTGTGATGAACTATATAAAGGAGCTTATGAAGTCTGGACTAATCACAAAGGCAAAGAAAGGATTTTACGAAAAAGTAAAGTTCGAAACAGGACAGGCTACTGAAACATAAATCAACCTGTTTTCAGTATTCATTTGTTTCAGTTTTTCAGTTGACAAGTGCGTAACTGAAAACATGAAAGAACTGAAAGCTGAAATTCACAAATAATTCATTTCAGTTACGATGATGAACGAGTATAGATTTCACTTGGAGAAATACAGATTGGGCAATCGTTACACATGCCCGAATTGTGAGCGCAAGCGTTGTTTCACAAGATACATAGATGATGAGGGGGAAGTGTCCTTCCCTGACAATGTAGGCAAATGCGACCATGAGCATAGTTGTGGGTATCACTATACTCCTAAAGACTATTTCCGTGAGCATCCAGACTTTCTATCTAAGGACAAATTGCCTTATCCGACAAGAGGGAATACCCAACCGAAAGTCGTAGAAAAGCCTATTTCCTATATCGCCAACGCTATTATGGAGCGTTCCTTGTCTCATTACGGAATCAATCCGTTATACCAGTACCTTTCCAAGGTCTTTGGTGAACAAGAGACAGAAAGGCTGATGAAGATGTATCATGTCGGAACATCCTATAAGTGGGGAGGCTCAACCATTTATTGGCAAGTTGACAAGGATGATAAGGTGAGGACTGGCAAGGTCATGCTGTATAATCCCAAAGACGGACATCGTGTGAAAGAGCCACGTTCTTATGTTGGATGGGCGCATGCTTTTCTTCATCTTCCAGATTTCAACTTGTGCCAATGTTTCTTTGGTGAGCATTTGCTGGCACAGCATCCCACAATGTCGGTCGCTATTGTCGAGAGTGAAAAAACTGCCATAATCGCATCCCATTTCATCCCCAATTTCATCTGGCTGGCAACTGGAGGTATGCATGGCTGTCTCAACCAAATCGCTGTCAAGGTGTTGGGAGGTCGGGACATCATTCTATTCCCTGACCTTGGAGCAACGGACAAATGGAAATCAAAAATTCCATTGCTGCAATCTGTTTGCAAAAGGGTTGTCATAAGCAACATCTTGGAAGACAATGCCACCGATGAACAAAAGACCAAAGGTCTTGACATTGCTGACTTCCTACTGATGGCGGAAACACCGCAGATGGCGCTACAAAGGCTGATAAAGCAACATCCGCCACTCAAACATCTGATAGACTGTCTTGGGTTGGTGTTGGTGGAAGAGTCATAGCAGAGTTGGTAAGGATCTGCGAGCACGCTTGCGTGACGGACTTTCAAAAAAGTCCTAAACATAATAGGGACTTTTAGATTCACATGCTTGCGATGTTCACTTAAAAAGTCCTTCTATTATGCTCAGGCTCCGCCCGAGACCTGTCTCCAATTATACTAGAACTACGTTACAAACTCAAACAAGATTCTTATGGAAAGAAACATGCCACGTGCCGCCATCCATGTAGGCACAGACAAGAAATCGTTCTCGTCCCAAGTGGGCAACGAGGCGGAACGCAGAGGTTGGGACGAGAAGCGTTACCAACTAAAAAACGCAGACATAGACAAGAACAACCATTATAACTACTCACGCAAGAGACTCAACTTTGAGATAGTCAAGGGCGAAAAGATAGTGCCTCTTGGTTACCAGTCAGTGCCGTTGCATGAACGCTTGCAGCACAGACTCGATGAACTTGGCTTCAAGCCGTATATGGATGCCAAGCGTCCCGACCAAGTTTCAAGGAACAGTCCGAACTGCACTGTCGGCATCATTTTCAGTGGTGACCATGATGTGCTTAACAGGCTTGCCTTTGGTGAACAGAAACTCAACACATCAGATCCAAATGCTGACCACAGCAAGGTTGTATTGCAAAAAGGCATCTATGACTGGGCATTGGACACCTACCGCTTTGCATGTGAGAAATGGGGAGAAGAGAATGTCATCGGCTTTGATGTGCATTGTGACGAGACAAGCATCCATGCCCATGTGCAGACCGTACCTGTTGAACAAGTAAGGAAACGTGGGCGCATCGGAAGCAAGTACATTCACAAGGATAATCCAGAAAATGTTCTTACAACCAAAGAATGGAGAGCACTTCCAAAAGAAGAACGTGACAACTACACAAAATCGGAAGCGGCAAAGGGTGTTGTTGAAAGGGTCTCTTATGCCAAAGTGTGGGGAGAGCGAGCAAAGGACAAATCACAATACCTTTCCCAACTGCATACTGACTATTACAACAAGGTAGGGCATAAGTATGGCTTGGCAAGAGGCTTCTCCTATGATGAACTTTCAGAGGAAGAGAAACGGGGACGCAAGCATAAGAACAAGGTGGTACTTGAAGCGGAACGTCAGGCGAAAGTCGCTCTTGACAAAGTGGAGAAGTATGCAGTGCTTGCCACAATTGACAAGAAGGAGCTGACCATTCCTTTACTCAACATCAAGGCTCCAGTTCAAGAAGCGATGAATGCCGTAAAGAAAGAACTTGCCATCCCGATTCCTACTATTATCGGACAAAAGGCGTGGCGTGAGGAGCGTGTGTCTAATATCTACGCTGCCATCAAGGCTCTTGTAGCAGCCGTTAATGCAGAACGTGACAAGCAGAATGAAGATGTACGCAAGTCTGTCAATAAGACATACACTTACTATATGCAGAATCTCAATAAGCAGATAGAGGAGAACAAGTCGCTTCGTGCCGAGAATGATGCGCTAAAGACTGAAAACAACAAAGTCAAACAACGTATCTCTCAACTTGACGAGAAGGCTGTGGAGCGAGTGACTACTCAACTTGTCTGTGCGAAGGAAGAACTCGCCAGTGCCAAAAGTTATAATACTACACTTATGGAAATGTACAATGATTTGAAGGCTCGTTGGAATGCCATTTGGCAAGAGCCTGAAATGACAGACGCATGGAGACGAGTGGAAGCACGTAAGGAGAAAGAAACAAAAGAAAAGGCTCGGCAAGAAGCCGAAGCCAAACGTGAAAGCATGGCTCGGCAAAATAGATACATAGGAGTGCTTGACAAGTTCATCCATGAGGGACATGAAGCTTTATCATCCTTTGCCAAGACAGACAGAGTCAACTTCAACGAGAAAGAATCGGCTTCCATATACTATGGCATTATGGCATCTGCTGTAAAGCATAATATTGGATTGGACTCTAAAGCCTGTATAGAATCGGCAGCAAAAAGGTTCTTATCTGGCATGTCGTGGCATGGTTTTACAGACTTCAAGCAAGAATGTATTACCAGTTGGACAAAACTATTCGCCACGAATGAAGTTCAATTCACAGACAATGCCATTGACAACTTTCTCGCTTTTGTTGACCACATGTCATGTAGTGCAGACACATACGTTTCACTCGGTGGCTCCAATGGGTGTGCTGACCAACTTACAAATTGGGACGGAACACAAAAGGTAGGGCTTGGAAGCGTTCCACAAAAGAAAGAAAAAGGGCTGGGGCGATAAAAGAACAGAGAATAGTGACAAAATAGACTTCATCATCTTTGTTACTTATCCGTAAGAGTTGAGAGGATTATTATAAAAAGAGGAATACCTATAATTGCTTCAAAAGAATATATTGCCGCTTCGCAATACATTTTTGCCGTTTCGCATAAGGAGGCGTTGTGTATAAAAACAAACGATTGTACTTTTGCATAATAATAAGTTCTTAGGCAACTTGTCCTTGAGCATAATTTAATCATAACAACATATGAAAAAGATTTTATTATCATTGCTTGCATTAGGTTGTTTTTCAGCCGCAAATGCACAAACATTCCGCTTCGGTCCAACTGTAGGAGGAAATCTGAACATTTCTGATGAGACAAAAACAAAGATCGGTTTTGCTGTAGGTGCAAAAGCAGAAATGAACTTCAACAACCCAGAGAACGGTTGGTTTATGGATGCTTCGGTCTTGTTCAACAACAGAAACAGACAGAGCGAAAACTATTTCAATAACGAAACAAAGTTGACTCAGTGCTGGAAGTACTCAACCTACTCTCTTCTCGTTCCAGTCAATGTAGGCTACAAATTCCGCCTTTCAGACAACTTGAATCTCCTCGCTGCTGTTGGCCCTTATGCAGATTTTGGCTTGACAGGTACGGACAAAGTCACAACGACTGATGCTAAAGGACATAGCAAAGAGGAGAAAATGTCCTCAAATGTTTACGGAGACAAACTCTTCAATCGTGTAAACTTCGGCTTCGATGCCAAGGTTGGCGTTGAAATCGCCAAGCACTACCAGCTTAGCCTTTCTTATAGTAGAGGATTTACCAATATCTTTAAAGGTGGACTCAATACTAAAGCCCAAGACCTACAGTTGGGATTCTCATATATGTTCTAACAACCCCATACACAAATACAATGGAATTGAATAGAATTATCCATTCGGTTCAACTCCTGACAGCCGGAGTCATTTTAACCTCATGTATCGAGGTGAATGGCTCTGGCTATTCGGATTTATCAGAATCAGAAAAACTGCATGTAAAGAAATGCGAAGTTCCACTTGACTCAATTACGAATGATGGCAATCTTTATAAAGTCTCTGTAAAGCAGGTAAGCGACTATATTAAGAAACATCAAAGAGTTCTAGTTTATGAGTATTTACCTTTTTGTTCTGGTGTAAATGGAATATCCCCAATAGAAATTAAACGCTATTGCGAAAAGCACCATATCAACCTTGTTGTAATTTCATCCGTATATGATGGTATTTTTCCAATACCTTCAAGCTACACTTTTCCTATTTTTGTAATAGACAACAGTATATATAATACAGACAATTATCAAAAATATGGCGAGCTGTTCTACAAGAGTCTGACACAATGTGATGACGAGAATAGAAAAATAAACTCATACCACTATTTTAATAATGGGAAATATGTATGTAGTTATGAGCAAACTAAAGGATAGAATATCCACCGACAATAAACATATGATAAAATATATAATGAGAAAGATTGTATTATCACTATTTGCATTATGCTGTTTTTCGGCAGTAATGGCACAACAGAAGACACGCAGTCTGTCTGTAGAATTACTTGGTGCCCAAACTATTGTGGGCATCAACTACGACAGCAGATTCGATGTAAACTCAGGTTTAGGCTACCGTGTGGGCATTGGCTATGGCTATGGAGACAATTCTGGTTGGCCCGACCAGAAAATCAATGGCGTTGGTGTTCCGTTGGAGCTAAATTATCTGCTCGGAAAGAAGAATAGCAAGTTGGAGCTGGGTTTCGGTGCGAGTCTTGGTGTATATCAGGTAAAGGAAACAATTGGATACGTAAAAGATACAGGATGGTATCCAGGTGGGGAGAATACAGACGAAACTTCTCCTAAAACTGAATTTTACACTTCATCAAAAACTCAATTCGGTTATTTCTTCTTCGGCGACATCGGCTACCGCTATCAGCGCCCCAACGGCTTCATGTTTCGTGTAGGCGTTTCGCCGTCGTTCAACTTTGGCGACAAGTACGGACTCAACAAGGCTGCTTTCTTTCCGTACATAGGCTTCGGTTGGTCGTTCTAAGCAGACCAGAACATTTTCAAACAATTTAAACAAATAAGCGTATGAAGAAACTATTGTTATGCTTGATGGTAGGCGTAATGTCCCTTACAAGCTGCGAATTGTCCGACCCTGATGGACTTGCCGACCCTATGAAGTGGAGCAAGGTTCCGTCGGGCTTGAAGAACGGCGAACTGAAAGTGGAAGCCGAAGGAGGAAGCAGCCTGTTTGCCTGCAAAAACTACAAAAGTTTTTGGATTAGTAGCGTGAAGGAAGAAGGAAAATTCAAGGAAAACACTTCATACAAAGAGTTTGACGGAGGCTGGTATCTCGTCAAGATAGAGGACAACGAACTAAAGGTTATTATCAATCGCAACGAAACGAACGCATCACGTTCCTTCACGGTTTGCGTGGAAGCAGGAAATGCCTTCGACGAATTCAAGTTCGTACAAGATGCAGCAAAACAATAATCTTGCAATATATACTATAACAGCATCCGCCATTCAATCTCTTCTGGCGTCGATGTAACGTTTTAACGACATTATATAACAAGAGGGTGTGCATTCTACGCAAGAAACATAGAATGCACACCATCTTGTTATTTCTCCAACCATTTTTTAAACAATGTCGCTTTCTCCTTGCTTATAACAATATTGTCATCCTCGCAGCCTTTAAGCTTCACCATCAGTTTAGAACCGAAGTAAAAACTGATTTTCCTGATGCCATTAATGTTGGCGATATACTGTCGATTGAGACGGAAGAAACGGGAAGGGTCTAAAGCCTGCTCCAGGTCGTTCATGCTCATGGCCAGCGGATAGGATGTGCCGTCGACGGCAAACGCCGTGATGCGGTTGTCATGCATATTGATGTAGCTTATGTCGTCAGCGCAGAGCATGCAAAGCTCGTCGCCTTTCGTGATTAGGAAGCGCTCGCGGTATTGGCGTGTGTCGTTAAGCACGCCATGCAGAGGACTCTCTACGGCAGACTGTTGTGCATTGCGGTTAAGCCGCAGCTTGCCGATTGCGGCACGCAGCTCGTCAGCGTCAATCGGCTTCATCAGATAGTCGAGTCCGTTGTTCTTTATCGCCTCCATTGCATATTCGTCGTAAGCCGTGGTGAAGATCACGAACGACTGTGGCATCACCTTGCGGAACGCTTCAAACACGTCACCGTCGGCAAGTCGGATGTCGGAAAAGATAAGGTCATAGTCGTTGTTGGCGGCAAGCTCCTCTGTCACCTCCGACATACTTTTCAGCGGTCCATGCACGTCTATCGTGTCGTCAATATCCATAATGAGCCTTTTCAGACGTCTTGCGCTGAAATGGTCGTCTTCTATAATCAAAACCTTTTTCATCGTTCTTCTATTGTTTTCGTTTTATGATTGGCAGTCGCACTTCAAATGAATCTTTATGGGCTATGAACTCCGGTTCAGCTTCGCCCTCCAGTCGATAGCGTTGCTTCAAGTTGCTAATGCCTATGCCGTAAGACTCTACACTTTGGTCGTTATTGTGGTTAGCGTATATGCGATTGTTCTTTATGACGAGCATGTCGCCCTGGCGACCAAGAGACACATGAAGCTCGATGCCGCTCTGCGGGCAGTTATGCTTCACGGCATTCTCGATGATAAGCTGCAGACTCAGCGAGAGGATACATTCGTCGCGGTCGCCGTGCAAATCGTCGGCGTGCAAGACGATGGCGTTGTCGTAGCGCATGTTGAGCAGGCCGAGGTACGACTTGATGAAGTCGGTGCCGTCGGCAAGGGTTATATACTCCTTGTCGATATGCTGAAGTATGTAGCGGTAGATATGTGAGAGTTTCACGACATAGTCCTCAGCCATCTTCGGGTCCTCCCCTATCATTCCAGCAAGTGAACTAAGACTGTTAAACACAAAATGTGGGTCCAACTGCATCATAAGGTATCGTTTCTGTAAGGCGAGATTCTCCTTTCCTTTCAGAACAATCATGTCGGAGAAGTGCATCGAAAGGTGGATGAGTGCTACAAGACTCGCTATCAGTCCGAATAGAAAAGACGTTCCCCATATATCCTGCATCATAAGCTTAGGTGCTACAAGGCTCAGCAGCAGTTCGCAGCCACCTGCAATAAGCAGGTTGAAGCCCAACACCACCAGTCCGTTCTGCACGAACACACGGTGGCCATGTCCCTCGCGCCAAAAGCGCCGCTGTCTGAACAGCCATCGGTTGAGACACAAACTCGAAAGCGAGAACAAACCGCAGAGTGCAAAGTCGATAAGCAACTCAGGATACAGTCCGTTTACCGACTGTAGGAAGTCGGGCAGGTCTACCAATAACCAAATGATATCATACAGGAAGAAGAAGATAAGCGAGTAGACAAGCCACTCAAGGAAAGAGTTCTTGGATTTATGCATAATTATATAATAAAATGATTATCCTTGCTCCAACAAGTTCTTGTCTGTCAAGAAATCCAAAAGTCCGACAGTCAACACACCGTATTCGTCCTCCTTGCGATGAATATCATCACCAACAATGACAATCTTACGAAAGTGGTCATTGATTGACAATAAAGGACGTCGCTCTTGCTGTTCCTTTTCTGGCGTAGGCATGTGAAAAGCCGACTGGATATACATTCTGTATGGAGGGCGGTTCACCACAAAGTCTACCTCCAACTGTTTTCTGACAAACTTACCGTTCTCATCCTTGCCACCAAGTTCAACCAATCCTACGTCCACATTATATCCACGACTGCGAAGCTCATTATAGATAATGTTTTCCATAATGTGCGTTTCCTCTTGTTGGCGGTAGTTTAGAATGGCTGCACGAATACCGATGTCTGCGAAGTAGTATTTCGTCTCGGTACCAATATATTTTCTACCTTTCACATCATAGCGTAAGGCTTCTTCTATCAAGAAAGAGTCTTTCAGATAGTCAATGTATTGTTTTATAGTGTCTCTTTTTATGGTTACTCCTTGTGCAGATTGAAAGGTATTGGCTATTCTCGTTGGATTGGTTGACGAACCAATGCCCGAGGCTATTACACGCACCAATTCCTTCATTCCTTCAGGATTACGCAGATGATTACGCTCAATTACGTCACGCAGATAGGTAGTTTCATACAGACCACGCAAATAGTCTGTTTTCTTTTCTTCCGTTTCAAGCAAAGCTACCTGTGGCAGTCCTCCAAAAGTATAGTAATCCAACCAAGCTTTGCGTATATCTCCACCAATACCACTAAAGTATTCGTCAAAGGTGAGAGGCCAGATGCGTATCTCGTCACCTCTACCTCGGAACTCAGTTACAACATCACTTGACAGGAAACGAGAGTTTGAGCCCGACACATACACATCTACATTCCTCATGTGTGTCAAGCTAAGAATAACCTCCACAAATTCTTCTACCAACTGTACCTCGTCCAAGACTATATAATAAGGTTTGCCATCATCCATAACCTTTGAATCTATATAGTCGAGCAAGGTATCAGGCTTCCTCAACCGTCTGTTTCGGAAATCATCAAGTTGTATCTCAATGATGTGATTATCAGTCACCCCATGTTCCAACAGCCAGTTATGCCAGATGTCAAACAGCAGGAAAGACTTTCCACATCGTCTGACACCTGTTATAATCTTCACAAGACCATTTCCACGTCCTGCAATAAGTTCATCCAAATATTTCTTACGTTCAAATATCATATTAGAGTACTATTTTTGATATTGGTATCATATTTTACACCGCAAAAATAATGGTTTTATCCCAAAATCCAGCACAATCAATGAAAAAACTGCGTTTATCAAGCAAAAAAACAGTAAAACGTTGCATCGTAAACTACACAAAAATGCTTTTTAGAACAAAGGGTATGACATGTAATCACACCCTACGTTCAAGGGAGTCGTTTCAACCGTACCCCTTTATGGATTTCGTCCTATAACTTCCATTCACCACATTATGGGGGCGGTTAAAAGCGCCCCTCACACCCCTTATTTCGTGATTCCTGATGTAATCGGAAGTTAAATACGTTAAATATTCACCTTTTCGTATCTAAACAGAATCCACATAGCCACTTTTCTACCGTTTAGAGCGTATAATACTGATAATCAAGTAATAATAGATACGGAGATTGAACAAAAACAGCTTTTTCCCGTTATATTAATAAAATAGAAATTATATTTGCAGTCTTCAAAGACTGATATTTAAATTTAAGAAAGGAAAGATTATGGAAAAGTTTGAAGATTTAATACAGTCACCGATACCCGTTTTAGTTGATTTCTTTGCAGAATGGTGTGGACCCTGCAAAGCAATGAAACCCGTTTTAGAAGAATTGAAAACAATGGTAGGAGATAAAGCCCGTATTGTGAAGATAGATGTTGACCAACATGAAGATTTGGCTACTAAATATCGCATACAGGCAGTGCCGACTTTTATTTTATTCAAAAATGGAGAAGCCGTATGGAGACATTCCGGAGTTATCCACAGTAGTGAATTAAAAGGAATCATCGAACAAAATTACATATAAAAGGAAAATAGCGAATGAAGAAAGTATTAGCAATGGTAGCTTTTGTCATGCTGAGCGTTATCGTATACGCCTTCAATGACAAACCGGATGCCAATCAAGGTAAAAAAGAGGTAACAGGTAACGGTGAAGTCGTCGTAATGGACAAAGAAATGTTTCTGAAAGACGTCTTCGATTATGAAAAATCAAAAGAGTGGAAATACAAAGGTGACAAACCTGCCATCATCGACTTATATGCAGACTGGTGTGGTCCTTGTCGCCAGACAGCCCCAATCATGAAAGAATTGGCAAAGGAATATGCAGGGAAAATAACAATCTACAAAGTCAATGTAGACAAACAGAAAGAACTTGCTGCCTTGTTTAACGCAACAAGCATTCCATTGTTTGTATTCATTCCTATGAAAGGAGATCCGCAGCTTTTCCGTGGAGCGGCTGACAAAGCAACTTACAAGAAAGCTATCGATGAATTTCTACTGAAATAAAGAGCCCTAATTATAGTGACACTATCCGGTCAGGATAATGACATTATAATATAAAAATGGTGACACTATCCGGTGTGGATAGTGTCACCATTTTTATATGCAGAATAAAGATCATTTAAAGTATCCCACGGGATGATTCATCATAGGAATCTGACTATCTTTCAGTTTCAATACTTTCTTCAGCTGAGCGGCATCCATCGAAGCACGTGGCACTGTAGCCAGTTTAGCCGCAGAACAGAAAATAGAAATATTCTGAGAAACAATACCGGCATCCATGGCTCCCATTAGTTGATTCTGTATCTTCTGAGCATCACCAAAACGGGAAACATCACTGATTAATACTAAAGATACCGGAGCCGTTTTTACAAAAGCCTGGCCACCCGCTACCGCTCCACGGTAATCTCCTTCAGCAATCAGATTTAACTGATGATTCTTTGCGTCATACAAGTAACTTCCTTCCGATAATATCACATATACGTCTACATCCTGCTTATTCATAGCGGAAGGAGCCGTTCGTTTTCCAGCATCCGAACGATTGATTCCGTTGGCCGCCCATAATAAGTCTGACAAATCAGCAAGAGTTAACGCTTTCGAAGCATACTCACGCGTAGATTGACGTTCAGACAATGCCTTCATCACCGTACCAGTACGATTTAAATTAGGTTTTGGTAACTTAACAACCTTATCAGCAGCAAAAGCAGCCGCTGAAAGCATTAAACAAACGAACAATAGTTGTACCTTTCTCATAATTGTGGTATTTATAAAGTTGATAGGCAAATATAAACAAAAAAGGTCTGCATTCACTATAGAACACAAACCTTTTAAAAGTTATTTATAAGGCTTTATTATTTCTTATCTCCGAAATAACGGTTGTAAAGTCCTTCAAAACCTTTACCATGACGAGCTTCGTCCTTGCACATTTCGTGTACAGTATCGTGAATAGCGTCCAGATTCAAAGCTTTAGCACGAGTAGCGATACGTTTTTTGTCTTCGCATGCACCTTGTTCAGCATCTTTACGCTTTTGCAGGTTAGTTTTTGTATCCCAAACACAGTCACCCAGCAATTCTGCAAATTTAGAAGCATGTTCAGCTTCTTCCCAAGCATAGCGTTTGAAAGCTTCAGCTACTTCAGGATAACCTTCACGGTCAGCCTGACGGCTCATAGCCAAATACATACCTACTTCAGTACATTCACCCATAAAGTGATTATTCAGATCCTTGATCATTTCTTCGTCACAACCTTTTGCAACACCAATCACGTGTTCGTCAGCAAAAGACAATGCACCACCTTCTACTTCAACAACTTCTACGAATTTGCTGGCAGGAGCTTTACACAAAGGACATTTCTCAGGAGCTGCGTCACCTTCATAAACGTAACCGCATACAGTACATCTAAATTTTTTCATTTTCTTCTCAATTTTAAATTAATTAGTCAATACGTGTTTCTTTATCTTTTCTTAAGCAATTCTTGCATATACCTTTATAATAATAATGAACTTCCGTCACTTGATGCCCATCCATTTCCAGACTTTCAACTTTCTTCACGGCTTCCGGAGATTTTAAGTCGTAAATATGTCCGCAATACCTGCATAAGAAATGAGAGTGAACAGAAGTATCCGCATCAAAATTTGTATTCTTCTCATCAATCGTGAGCATCAATGCAGCTCCCTGTTCCGAAAACAATCTCAAAGTGTTGTATACCGTCGTTTTCGAAAGTGTCGGCATAGAAGGAGATAACGCTGTATAGATATCATCAGCCGAAGGATGAATGGGATGATTCATCAAATATTCCATGATCGCTATGCGCTGCATGGAAGGCTTTATATTATGCTCTAACAATCGTTCGTATGGTTTCATAAGTTCTCCCTCTTTTCAAAGTTGTATTCATTACAATTATAAATCTGATGCAAATATAGAAAGTCCCAATATCATTTCCAAATAAAATCAATATTTTTTTTGCAGATATGTATTACTAAATTCTTCCATACAAAAAAGGCCATCTTAATAAAGATGACCTTTAGACATTGATATACCTCTATTTTGCCTTAATTCTTGTTGGTTTTAGCCTCTTCGATTATTGATTCAGGTACTTTTTCGCAACGGACATATTTATTCACGTCACTATCATCATCTTTTACAGTCCAAATCATGGAACCGGATTCTAGCAAATCCGTTACGATATAGTCATTGTTCCAGTCACCATTACCAAAATCATATTCACCACTAATAACATATCCCAGATAAGGATCGTTTTCTATATTAAAAGAACCAGTAATATAACGTGCATACATACTGTCAAACTTCTGATACATTTCAAAAGTCAGTTCTCTACGATTAAAAGTTATATAGCAATATGTACCTTCTGCCAGAGCTTGTCCGTTCCATTCAGAAAGTTGCCACGTTCCGTTTAAATTAGCAGCAGTGACCGGCAAGGCAGGAATCTCTACCTTTTCATCGTCGTCACAGGATGCGAAACAAAGCACGAAGGCGAATAAAGCCATTAATTTGAAAATATTCTTCATGTCTTCTTTTTATTTTTATTGTTACTTAATACAGTTTACTTTTATATTCAATGTTCGGTCTGACGGTTGCCCTTCCACTCCCTCTATAATAATAGGAAAAGTAAATGAACGACCTTTTTCCACAGGAATCAGTGAGGCGTCTATTGTAATCACAACGTCGGCTTCACTACCCGGACTGATTACTTCCGGCTCGGTACGAAAAGTTGCAAACTCAGGAATAACAGCAGCCGACAAACGCAATGATTGGTTTCCGCTGTTACCACACAGGATTCGTTCGGAAGGACGCTTTCCCGCATTTACTTCCCGAAATTCTATCCGGTTTTGTTTCAGTCTCAATTTACCCATCTTATATGGATAACGTCCCCATTCATCCGCTCCCGGCAACACATTACCTATTAATGTAAGGCGTGCCACAGGCATTTTGTCCGAAGAAGACAGATAAACAAAAGCATTCGTGTCTATCGTTCCGGGATGATTCTTCGGATGATAAGTCAATACTACAACTCTCGTTTCACCGGGAGATATCTCCCCTGTACGTACATCTGCTACCGCACATCCACAAGTAGTTCTTACACGGGTAAGATTTATGGCTTTGCCACTTACATTAGTACATGTGAAACGATACATTTTTGGAGCATCATCTTCGGTTAATGTCCCGATATTCAGCACAGTCTTGTCAAAACGCAGAATATGTTCCGCTCCTTTTATCAACGGCGGATTTATCAGCGTATCTGTTTTTTCCTGTGGAGTGAAATGGACATTCCGGGCTTCAACCGCCCGGAATTGTCCGATGACTACACATAATAAAAAGAATCGTATCCAAGTAACTGGTTTCATTGAATATTAAAATTACATCCAACCATTATCATTAGCCTTCTTGCGAACGGTAACAGTAATGGATTGTTCGCTTCCATTGCTTACTTTCACTGTAATACGGGTTGCACCGGTTTTTACCCCGGATACTGTCATAAACGTACCATTGACAGATACTGAAGCGACAGTTGTATCACCCGATGTGCAGGTATAAGTTAGATTCTCTCCATTAACAAAATAGCAGGCAAGGTTTAAAGTCGATGCTGCACCTTCTGCTACATACATATTGGGTACTACCATATCAGAACCATTACCCTCAATATTGTTAAGCAACATTCCGGCATCCAGCAAACCTGCTCCCATCTTGCCCACATATTTCGATAACTCTACTCTAGTAGCGGAAGCTCCGGATGAGATGTGGTTACGATAGTAAGCCTTCACTTCTCCTGTATTATACCAGCTATCGAGTGGTTTTGTAGATGATTTCAATAGTTCGACAAACTCACTTGCTTTAAAATGACGACGTTGTTTGACAGCATACGACAACCCCAATGCTGCAACTCCTGATACATGCGGACAAGCCATAGATGTACCATCCATAAATCCATAGGTCGCATTACCGTTTTGTATCCAAGTCGAGAGAATAGAACCGGAATGGATTCCTTCTTCCCAACCTTCAGGGTCATCTTGCCCCACCGGATTGTAATATTCCGTATCACCACCTGGAGCAGATATCGTGACTTCCTTTCCATAGTTGCTATATGAGGCCGGAGTAAAATCGGCCGCTACCGCACTGACAGATATACATTTGGAATAAGCAGCAGGAAATGCAGCCATTCCCGCATATTCGTTTCCGGAAGCGAAAATTGCCAGTCCACCGTCTATCACCCCATTGGGCGAACCGGCATTATTGATAAAGTAGTCCAATGCATCTTTTTCCAACGGATACAATTTTTCCCATTCTTCTTCCGATCCCGGACCGGGAGTATATCCTTCAATCAGATTGGCCAAGGAAGAGTTGTATCCCCAGCTACACTGAAGAATGACTGCGCCATTATCAGCCGCATATTTTATAGCCCTTGCTTCAGCATCCAAGGTAACACCGGCTTCACCCGCAAACACTTGACATGACATAATTTTCACTCCGGAGTTTTTGGAACCATCGCCACCGGCAATACCGCAAACACCTTCGCCATTATTATTCATAGCAGCAATAGTACCTGCAACGTGCGTCCCGTGTCCCGTGTCAACTGCATCCATCCACGAAATGATTCCTGAATTGCTCACGAAATTGTAGCCATATTTATCGTCCTTATATCCGTTACCGTCAGCATCCTTATCTGCATAAAGTTCTTCCTTTTCATTGATCCACATATTACCTTTCAAATCAGGATGGGTATACATCACACCTTCATCCAGCACAGCAACAATGATAGAAGGATCGCCCGTACACTTCTTCCATGCTTCCATACAACCGACATCACACCCCGGCCTGGAACCATTTTTCAATACGTTCTGATTGTCAAAAGGGTTATTGCCACTGTTATTATAATGCCATTGATATGCCAATCCGGGATCGGAGAAGGTGCTTCCTGTCGTAACAGTACGTGTTGCCGCCTTCTGTCGCAATGCACTCTCACTAACATAACTCCGATAGCCATCAACTCTGTAAGCACGCTGAATGTGACTGTTAGCCTGTACTTTAGCTACTTCGCCTAATTTAGCAAGACGACCGGCGGCTTCCTTCAAGTCTGTATTTTCATCAAACTTTACCCGATACCACAAATGTAATCCTGAAGTACGGGTACGTTCTTCATTTTTAGTGTCTACCGGAAATATACGTTCAAAATGATATGTACCCAGAATATCCAACACTTCGTCAGTAGAAGGAATCCCGGAACGGGTCATAGCCCCCCCACTCCTTGTTGCAACTGTGAGAGCCTGATCAAGAATCTCTGTCATTGCAGGATCGAATTTAATCAGCAATTCACCGGAAGTGACATCAGCCGGAAGCTGAACTTCCGTCCCCCCTGTTGGGGTAGACGGTTGTTCGATCACTTCTTGTTCCGAGCATGAAGCCAGCATCAAGGCAAACAGTGCTGTATATAAGAAATTTTTCTTCATTGTTCTTATTTAAAATTATTCTTGTTAATGATATTTACTCTATAGCCCTGCTAGTCTGTAGTTCCCGACAATACAAATTTTCTAAAATACAACGGATAAGCGACACCGCTAACAATTTGATTTGTCCCGGGGTCTGTACTTCCGTAATAATAAGAAAAATCGTAGTTTACGATATCCACATTATTGAATCCCACTGTATTTCCTTTTGAGTTTCTGCCGTCTTCTTGCTGATTGAATATCATGCTTTCGGGTCCCCAATATACAAAGTAAGGATGGAATAGCAACCAATTAGGCAAAGCACCTGTCAGGAAGTTCAAATTAATATGAACTGTACGGGCAAACGGTAACACACGCGGAATATCCTGCCCGCTTACTGGAGTCTGCTTCCGATATCTTACCTGATTGTCGGTCGTCAACAGCCACTGGCAAGTATCTCTAGATATCTTATCCATGAATATGGATGGCTTGGCAGTCAACTCATCTTTACTGAAGAAATCATCCGATTGATAAGTTTCCGGTTTATCTGCAGCTCTCAATGCCGCTCTCACCTCTGCGTCTGTAGGTAATTCTCCCTCCAAGAAGTTATATGACATTTGCAATGAAATCAGTTTATCCCAAGTCAATAACTTCAAGAAAGCTTCTCTTTCAGGTTGTCCTTGAGAAATATCAACATGCAGACCGACATCCCTACCATTGTATTGGTTGTTCCCATCAATCAAGCTCATATCTTTCAGTGTTTCCGTAGCACGACATCCGGTTAATGTCAAATATCTCAAGTGCGGGAAATTCTTTTCGTTCACCACATCTGTAACTACAGACAACGACTGGAAATTATTACTTGCCAAATCCAAATTCTCCAGTTTCTTACCCAATTTAATAAAATTCTCAGGGAGAGCATTTATACCAAAAGAGAATATTGTCAGATCCTTCAGATACTCCAATTCGCAAATTTCTTCTCCTAAAGAAATAGTACGTATTTGTCGGTTGGCATTACTCTGAACTGAAAATGATTCCAGGTATTTCAGATGACGAATTTCTTTGGGGAATGTTTCACCGTCTTGCAAATCAATCATTGCATAACTTACAGACCTCACACGCCCTACAGCTTCAGTAGGAACTATTCCATCTTTTATTTCTTTATCAGTAGCTTCCCAAAGGGTTACAAAACTCCAGTTCATCATACTTTCACTGGTATCAAAACTCATCATGCTCTGGAGTTTGCTATTGATAGTAATAATAGCCAATGAGTCACCGGCACGATTATCCTCAATCTTCATAGCTGCTTTTTGTGTTACAGTCAACACTACAGCATCTATTTTATTACCGTTATTGTCCACCAATTGGTCATTCTCATCTACTGGAACCAGATGGATCTTTGCCACACGGGTATAGGGAGCCACATTCATTCCCCAACGGAAATCCACTTTAAGAGTACGGGGACGTGCTCCTTTGTCTAAATTCACCGCTAGATCTTTATCCTTCGGCAATGTCACCCAACCGCTACGTTCTCCTTCTACCTCTCTTTTCTCCTCTTCAGTCATCGTAGCCTCTTCTGCGAAAGAATAATCCACACTTCCGATTTTGAAATTTACGTTAGTAGAGATAATTGATTTAAAGTGACGGTTATCGAATGCATCCGAACTGGGGATTTCCACTTCAGGTTCTTTCACCAAGATTTGCTTACCGAAACCGAACTGTGTAACCGTAACCAAGCTAGGCTCACGACCATTCATTGTGAAACTTATCTGTGCTGTACGCGCAACATTCGTCAGTGTAGAGTCTATGGTAAGTTCACATACCGCTGAACCAAAACCGTTTGCCGGTGAAACGGCAATCCAAGGTTTAGAAACGCGTACCACCCATTGATCATTAGATGAAACGGCGATCTTCTCTGTTCCTCCTTCTGCACCGATAGCTATTTCTTCTTTATCTACCGAAATGCCATCGATCCTTGTTTCGTCGTCATCCTTACATGAGGAGATGATCCCCATGCAAAGAATTAGTCCTAATGTTATTTTACTAAAATATTTCATTAATAGATTCTTTTATATTATCGTTCAATACCCAAAGCATCACAACCACGAATATCTTGTGTCTTATCATATAACAGAACATACATACCTGCCTCAATATAAGGACATACGCTAGTTACATCAATCGAGATGTTGGGATTGTCTGCAATATCCAATATATAAAGCTGCGGTGTCAGTTTCTCGTCTACTTTACGGATGTCGTTAGAACCAATTTGCAATTGGATCAAACTAGGGCAAGTAGTGATACCGGTCGGCCATTGGCGCAAGATACGATTGCCTTCCGCATCACGTTGATGGCGAATTCCGAAAGCTTTCAACTGGCTACTGTTCAACGGTTGCGTCGGGAACGAAGAGAAACAATTATAGCTAACGTCCATATTGCTCAAATAAGGTAAGGTAGTCGCCCGGAAGTCATCAGACAAGCTGGTCAATTTATTGAAACGCAAATCTATAGTAGTCAGCAAATACGTATTCTTATAGTTTCCGTCTTTTGGTTTCAATGAATTTTCCGGAATCGATGTCATTAAATTGTTGCTCAGGATAATTGTCGAAATCGGAGAACCGGTTGCAAACAGTTCTGTAGGGAACTTCTGGATTTCGTTATATGACAAGGTTACCGTTGAGGCATTAATACCTTTGTAATCATCCATCGAACAACTGATGTTACGTCCCTCCGAACCTATTTTATTATACGAGAAATCTACAGATCCCATCACATATACCGACTTGGCATTGAATATATTCGGAATATATTTCAGCTTATTATGAGAAAATCCTAAGCCTTCCACTTGATCGGTAAATGCACAGAAATCTTCCGGAATCTCTTCAATCTGATTGTAGTCTAACTTAAGGTCAGTCAGTTTAACATTGGTACCAAAAGCTTCCAGATGTCTTACCTTATTATGCACACAATCAAGTAAGCCTAGTTTCACCATCTTCTGTAAAGAAGCAGATGCGGGAAACTCTTCCAAATTATTATAACCCATATAAAAAATCTGAATTTTAGGTCCTGTATCCTCATCGTCAGCGAGTCGTGTCCAATCAGCTTTTAATTGGGCAGCACTAATGCCTCTGTTACATGCAATGTTCAATGACTGTAATTCAGGAAGATCATACAAGAAGTCCGGAAGCTGCGTCATATTCGGACAGTTATACAACTCTACATCCGTGAGATCTTTCAAATTACTCCAACTCAATTCTTCATTTTCATACTGTTTGGCATAATCCGAGTTGGCATCTTCCCAATCGACAGCAATATTATCATAGGTAAAAGGAGAATTAGCAAAATAGATAATCTGCAACTTGGTCAACCGTTGAATAGCCTTCGAAATAAACGTTATTCGATTGGTAAGATTACCGATTTGTGTATCTTTCAATGAAATACGGCTATCCTTCTTGATCGGTTTCATTTCAGGATTTCTATTAATGGCATCTTGTAGTAGGTCTGACAAATTCAAGCGTTGGTCATAGTCAAGGAACATTTTCTTATAGTGCATACGAATTCTATGCTTTCTTTCCTCGCTCATGTCCGGAGTCAGTTCTTCATCTCCAAATAATCTGCCGCTCACCGTTTCGCTATGTGTACCGAACGAAAGCACTTTTAATTCAGTTAATTGTCCGATAGCATCGGGTACTCTGCCTTTGGCACCGAAACCGGCAAGCGAGAGTCCGGTGACACGCCCATTATTATCCAAATCAACACCGGGTTGGTCACCCCACATATCAAGTTCTTTGTTGAAGTTCCAGTTTAAACTGTGAATAGTATTGTTTATCGTCCCACTATAATATCTCCAATTCTTTCCGTCCAAAGCTTCCCAAATGGCTTTCAGCGCTTTATAGTCTTTAATGTACTCCGCCGTTTCCTTCAATTGGATAGGGACGTTGGCATCTTTTGTCAATTTGTTGTCTATCACAGTAAAAGATTCTCCTCTTACAGATTGCGTTTCCAATTCCGATCTTTTGATACCGCTTTGTGAGTAGGTGGTATATGCTACTACCTGATAGGTACCGGCAGGAAGCCATACGGCAGAGTCGCATGTTGCTACACCTATATCCATATACTTATCATTGGCATTATCGGGATTTTGGTGTTCTTTAGAATCTTCTTTATAGGTGACTTTCATCCCCTTCAATTCTGTGGTGACACGATTAAAGGAATTCATCACCGTAACATCGACATAGCGAATATTGCTGAATAAGTATTCGCCGGCTGCACGTGTACTAATTCCTTCTTTCGACAATTTAAAGGTAACGGTTCCATGCGGAACTGCATCTACAGTCAATGCTTTTTCCAGCAATCCTCCACTTACAACTGTCAGTTCATTGTCATCGCCGGCAGGTCCTGCCAACAGTACCTCATCAAGACCGTCATACAAATAATAGCCGACAATCTTATAAGTACCGGCCAGTAATTGCAATTTGTCACTACGCAGACCATATTCCGCATTGTTCGCATTGTATGCGTTCAGAAGCAGAGTTTGTGAAACGGTGGTACCGTTATGCGTCATCACCACCTTTATCTTCTGTGCACTAGACATTGATTCAAGTTTGCCCACAGCACGAGTGGTTGTTCCTTTCTCAAAAGAGGTACTCTTATAGAGTTTAAACTGCACATAACCGTATTGGCTTTGCAGCTCCTCGTCATCATCGGAACATCCTGTCACTACCAACATTGTCAGCAGGCCGACAATAAAAGGCAGGAAGAATATTGAGTATATTTTATGTAGATTCATTTATAATCTATTATTCGTTATAATTATTCACAAGTAAAATATGCATTATATATTGATAACCAGCATATGCTTGCTACCGTCTTCTCCGGTAATTATTAAAAATACAGTTTTAGTTAAACTGCTTCCATTGCCCAACCATACATTCAAATTTTGCTTTCCGGTACTCCAATCTTCAGATATTTCAATATCTGAAGATGCATCAACTATCTTTTCGTCAACATCATAACATTTGAAATCAACTATACTGGATGTATTAAGTGTCACAAATATAGACTCCCCAATCGGCGGATTTTTTATATCAGAAATATCAGTTACCTCATATTGGGTAATGAAATAATTAGCACCTCCCATACTACCATCATAAGCTGTACAACTCACAGGAGCTAATTGGCTGGTAGTTACAGTAAAGGGCACATCTCCTCCACCGCCACTTCCGGCATTGCTGATTCTGACAATCAACATCAGTTTATTTCCCGATTCATCAGAGACTATTAAAAATACATCTTTACCGTTTGCAGCCTCTGTATAGATTGTTATGTCAGTTTCGCTTATTGGTTCAGTAACGCCATTGGCCTCTTGTTCATCTTCAAAGTAATAGCAAACTGAATTGCTCCAATTAAAAGGCATTTTTGCCACAGTAGCGACTGATGCAGGCTGTTTTATCTCAAAAATTCCTGTCACGCCATACTCTGACTTAAAGTAATCTGCATCGCCACCTGTATAAGACGTACAATCAATAGGATTATATGTTTGACCGTCTACCGCAGTAATGGCTAGTTCATCGCCACCGCCTTTCGTTTCTTTCTGAGTAAACTGAAGAACAAGATTAGACTGCTCATATTTATAAACCAAATCTTCACCGTCAATGATGGTCGCTTCCAAATTATCTTTGATATCTTCATATTGAGCACGTGAGAAGACAAGAACATATCCAACTCTTTCAGCCGGTTCGTACGAAGCAGGAGTATATTCGTCTACAATAAGTGTCGCTTTACCACCTTCACGTTCGCAACGCATCCATTCATTATAGCTGGCATCCATGATATACAAATCATTATTGTTGCTTCCTTTTTCAACGAATACTACCTCATAATCATCGTTCAATGTTTTAACAGTAAAAGGCACACGATTCTTAAGAGTCGTAGTACTGCCTCCGGTACCTGCCACTCCACCTGCGCTCTGAGTAAAAGTCTTTCCGTCCAAAGATACAGCCCAATCATACTTATTAGATGACGGAAGTGTCATTTCCAGTACACCCGGAGTCATACCATCATAAGAAACGTTGAAAGAATAGAATGCTTTTCCTTCTTCATCCGAGAACGTTATCACATTTTTATCTGAAGCCGGAACCGGATATTTTTCACGGTTATCATCTTCTATTATTTTCAAGCCACCACTTACTTTCTGATTAACCGGACCAACAAGAGAACCACCTTCGAGTTCCACCCATCCCGGCAGATTGGTAGCAGCAAAGCGGAAGTTTGCTTGCACACTAAATTTAGAAAAGTGTTGGTATCCTACTTTCAGTTCGTTAATCTCTACTCCTTCTTCATCGAATATTTTCAATTCATATCCTGCTGCCGAGCGCGTAACCTCACCGATCACAATAGTCTGACCACCCATTGTTAACTCCAACTTAGCCACACTTGCGTTATCGTTATTTTGGTTTTCATTAGTAGCCATGATTGTTACGGTTTGCGTTCCGGCAGTTCCGGATACTACAAACTCTTCCGTATCGTTGTTCTGAAACTTACACCAGATTGTTGATGATGCCAAACTCCAGTTAGTATTAGCCGTGAAAGTGAACTCTTTTTTCTCGCCTGCATTACAGACAATATTTTGTTTTTCCGGAAATATCGGAGTCACCGTATCATCATCATCGTCCGAACATGCCGTCAGGCAGAAAGTCATAAGTAAGCCAATGAAGAAGCAGCTCTTGCACAACATCTTCATGCAAGAATCTCCTAGTGGTTTTAAACTAAACTTTTTCATATCCATTTATATTTCTTGTTTTTTTAATATCCTTGTTCTTTTAATTTCTCCGCTTCTGCTTCGCTTATCCATTCGATCACATTGACAAACGTGCCAACCGTACCGTATGATGATCCATCTCTATTGTTCACGCTTAGCGTGACATACTGTAGGACGAAATTTTCGTTAGTACTGAAGTAAGAAGTATAAGCGGTAGGTTGATTCATCAGCAACTTGCCGTCACCGTAAATAGTTCCGAAAGCCGTTGCTGTAGATGCACAAAGCTGTTCATCCATTTCAACTAGGGGTTCTTGAACATCCTCACGGTTGAAAGTGATTTCCGTATCGTATCCGTCATAGTAAAGACCATGTATGGCAATGGTATTTTCTTTGCCTTCTACGATATCCGAAGTTACCAAACGCAATTCTAAATTGTTCAAATAACTTGCAAAATAAGTCGAACTGACAACACAATAACCTGTAAAGTTTTTAATGTCAAACGGACGGATTTTCTGCATTACAACTTTTGCTTCAGTTCCATAGAGTCCCCATTGTTCCGTTTCAGGAATTACCAGTCGCAATGCAAAACCCAGCGAATCATTAATTTCCAGATTATCATAAATACCTTGTACCTCTAAATTGGTACTCCTTTCTCCCGCCTTAATGGTAACGGTATTCGACAGAATTTTATAATGCTTACCTTCCACGGCATTACTTTCGCGATCAATTACTTCGACAGCGAAGGTCCGGTCGTGATCGGCAGCCACAGTAGCAGAGATCGGAACATTGAATATCTCATTCGTTTCTTGCACGGCATACGTATAAAGCGTGTCAGAAAACATAAGATAACTGGGTCCGTTGTATGCCACCTTGTCCTGATCGCATCCGGAAAGAGCTATCAGAGCAGCAACGGCTGCTATACATCCTAATAATAATTTCTTCATTATCATATGCTTTTAATCTATTTGTTACTTTCATTCGGTTGAACCTGCGAACCGGGAGCATCCAGTTCATGTTGCGGTATCGGCCATACAAATAATGGATCATCTGCTTCCACTTTCAAGCTGCTACCGTTAGCCAGTGACTGGTCTTGCGGCTTCCGTTCGAATCCTTTATGCCAACGTTTTAAATCATGGAGACGAAAACCTTCCATATAAAGTTCTTTCACACGCTCTGCTTCGATAACTTCCATTGCATTGGAAGCAGACAAAGCAGTAGAACCACCGTAAGTTGAATAACGTGCTGTACGGAGAGTCGTAATATCTTTTCCTGCACGACCATAGTCGGGTTGCGCTTGCTGCACATAAGCTTCAGCACGTATCAGATATTGTTCGGACAGACGAAGCACTTTAGGCATAGATACGTGAAGGATATTAGCTGCAATGAACTCATTATTACCGGCATACTTTATCAACAAAGGCCATGAAAGGCCATGACTAAAGCCGGTTTGCAAAGTTTGAAAAATGGTCTCCGGACGCAAATCGTTCGAATCATACAATCCGAACACCCAATTAGCCGGCACATAGTCCGGACGATAATTCACATGATTGTAATTCAAGAAAATTTGTCCCAGTTTGCCTCCATAAGAGTTTATGGTGAAACCAACTTTCCAAATAGCCTCCGTTGACATGTCGTCCGTCCACATATACTTATAATAGCTCACTCCAGAAGAAATAGTGCGAGTACAACTGGCCAACAGATAATATTCGCTATCAATAACCTTGCTGGAATACTTGATAGCTTCATCCCACTTTCTCATATAAAGAGCGACACGTGCCCGCAAAGCGTACACCGTGTATTCATTGAAATAAGTAGCATTATTAAATAAAGCTCCATCGACAGACGGATCATAATCTTTATCCAAAGCCAACAATTGGGCAGCCCGATCGAGATCCTCAAGAATAAACTCATAAGAGGCTTTCAGCGAAGCACGTTTCATTTCTTCATTGCCTTGATAATGCTTGGTGAGTATCACACCCAATTGATTGGCTGCATCTTCATCACTTTCATAAGCCTTGCAGAACATCTTCACCAATTCGGAATAGGCAATCGCACGGGCAAAATAAGCTTCACCGCAACACTGATCGAGCTTATACAAATCTTTATCATCGGTTGTGTTATTTCTCACTCTGTCTACGCGGTCGAGCATGAAGTTACAACGATTAATCACGTTGTACAGTCCAGCATAAACAGCCTCGATACTTGTATTAGTTGCCAGAATGTCTTTCCAGCGCCAAATATCTCCGAATGTATTCGTATTTCCATTTACCCCATACACAAGGTCTGCCTGCAGATCAGGAAGTATTGTCAAGTTCCCTGAGTACAGAGCACTACTTTTGAATGCATCGTAAATACCAATAACAGCCAGATTCACATCATCTACCGTCTGTATAGACTCATCGAATGGAATACCGTCTTCAGGCATCTTGTCCAAACAAGAAGCGGCAGAAAATGCCATGGCTGCCAACAGGATATATAATTTAAATTTCTTAATCATCTTTCTTTAAATATACTATTAGAATGAAACGTCAATACCCAAAGTAAACTGGCGTGAAGCCGGATATTGTGCTCTATACACATTAGTTGCTACTTCCGGATCGAGTCCGGTAAAACCTGTCCAGGTAAGCAAGTTCTGTCCCTGCAGATAAACACGCGCAGATGTGAAGAAATTAGTTTTCTTCAGCAGTGATTGCGGAAATGCATAAGCCAGTGTCAGGTTCTTCAGACGAAGGAATGAAGAGTTTTCAAGAAAGCGATCGTCAAGCTGAGCCGTCACTCCGTAACGGGGGATATCAGTGATGTCGCCCGGTTTTTTCCAACGATCGTACAATAATCTTTTCGATTGATTGTAGGCACTGTATAGTCCGTTGCTTTCTTCGAAGAAACGGTCATTGTTCATCACATATCGTTTTGCCATCCAGCTGAATTGCGCCGACAATGAAAGCCCCTTCCACATAAGGGATGTGCCGAAGCCGCCTACCCAAGGAGAATCAAACGATTTGCCGGTCATCACTTTGTCTTCTTCACGAAATTCTGTTGTCAGTTCTCCGTCGGCTGTGTACCACAAAGCATCGCCATTGGCCGGATTCACACCTGCATAACGGTTCATGAAATACTCACGTACGGAGTGTCCTACTACATATTTCAATCCAGTGGTAGAGTTTACATATTCTTCTACACCATTGTAAAGTTCTAAAAGTTTATTCTTATTGTAAGAAACGTTTGCGCTCAGATTCCAAGTGAAATCTTTGGTACGAATCACATCACCGTCAATCGCAATTTCCACACCGCGATTCATCATAGCGCCAATGTTGTCCCAACGATTGCCTACTCCGGTGATCGCATACGATTGAGGAACTAACATCAGCATATTAGTAGTCTTTTTATGATAAAAATCGACATTCACATTGACACGATTGTAAAGGCCAAAACTCACGCCAACATTGTTTGCCCAAGTCTGCTCCCAGCTCAATTCCTCATTTCCACTTTGTGAAGGATAGATACCAGCTTCATCATTATAGTTTGCATCTCCGGAAACAAGCGCAAGATGATCGTAATAAGGAATTTCCGAGTTACCGGAAGTACCTGTACTCAACTTAACCTGTGCGCTAGTAAGCCATTCTATGTCTTTGAGGAAAGCCTCGTTCTTGATGTTCCACATAAAACCCAGCGACCAAAACATACCCCAACGATGATCTGCACCGAAGCGGGAAGAAGCATCCGTACGTGCAGCAACTTCCGCATAATACAAATCTTTATAGTTGTACTCCCCACGGAAGAAAAAAGACAAATAAGAATAGGCACTATTACTATCCGGCCACGATGTAGCGCGAGTTCCGGTAAGCAGGTTGGTGAGGCGATCGTTATTCTGCCCCTGTGTAGATACCTGGAATCCGGAGGATTGATAATCTATCCCTTCCTGTCCCAGCAGAAAATTGAATGAATGATCATCATTCAAAGCCCACCGATAATTGGCTGTAAGAGTTTCACTCAGGCTAAGGATATCAGATGAGCTGCGCCCTGCTTTACCGGAGTTATTATTAATAATGTAACTCGGGAAAGACTGCATGAAAGCCGTAGAGTGTGAATAATCAGCACCAAACTGGCCACGAATAGTCAAGTTCTGAATCGGAGTGATCTCTGCAAATACAGTAGACAGCAATTTGTACTTTTTGTATGATACGGGATTATTCGCCATCCATTCTATCGGATTCTGCCCCGTTCCCGTCCAAGTTCCATCATTTTCGGAAGCCAAAGAACCGTCAGCATTATAAGGATTCCAGTAAGGTAACATAAAGCGTGAACCGGAAATAGGTGTATAAAGCGCCGGTTCTCCCTCTTCAGCCTGTGATATTTCTTCATAGGCCATCATTGTATTCGTGCCCACTTTCAGCCAGTTGCTGGCTTTCACTTCCGCATTGGCGCGCATATTGTAACGGCGGAAAGAAGAACTCTGCGCAATACCTTCCTGATCATAAAATCCTCCGGAAACATAGTAGTTCAGACGGTCGGTGGCACGATTGACAGAAAGTTCGTAACTCTGCAAAGGTGCACGATCGTTGAAAACTTCATCCAGCCAATTAACATTCGTGCGAGACAGTAGGTCGTAATCTTGTCCGGTGTCTAACCCGATTTCCTTTTCAAATTGGATACGTTCGGGAGTATTCATCACCACCCATTTGTCATTCGACGCCAATTGAGAAATACCCCATTGGGCACGCAACGTAACTTTCGCTTTATCTATTGCCAGTCCGCGCTTAGAAGTGATAACTACCACACCATTTGCCGCACGGGCTCCGTAGATAGAAGTCGACGAAGCATCCTTTAACACAGAGATTGATTCTATATCTCCCGGGCTAATTGTGTTAAAATCAGCACTGGAGATAGGTGTACCATCCAGTATAAACAGCGGAGAGGTGCCCGAATTGATAGAATTGGTACCACGAAGCTGGAACACAGCCGCCTTACTGGGTTCTCCCGAATTGGAGATTACCGTCAAACCCGGTGTCTGTCCCTGCAGTGACTGATCAAAACCTGCAGCAGGCACATTTTCTAATTTTTCCGCTTTAACAGTGGATACGGCACCAGCAATCGTCCCTTTTTTACGAGTTCCATACGCTACTACCACTACCTCATCTATTAAAGCAGCATCTGAAACCAGACGAACATTCAGTGTTCCGGTTTTGGCACTAACCGCATGTGCCTGTGATTGCATACCGATATAAGAGAACAGCAAAGTAGCACTTGCCGTACCCTTAATCTCAAGAGTGTAATTACCATCAATGTCGGTAATTACACCATTTGTAGTACCCTTCTCTAAAATAGACACACCAACCATCGGCTCATTATCTTCTGCCGAAACAACATGTCCTTTTACCTTATATCCACTCTGTGCAAAAAGCATAAGAGGAATATTCAGTAGAGCAAAGAGTACAAACAAGAGAATTGATTTTCTCATCTTTGATACTTGAATTTAAATTAATGAATTGATTTATTTTTACAGATTTATCTACAAAACGAAAACTTAGCATATTACGCTTCACGCATGAAACAGTAATATACTTCTCCCCTTGGAGCGACTTTGAAAAGTATACTTTTATCATCGTTCCAGGACAGACTATCAAATAGTCTATACAATATATAGAATAGGGAAATTAGCTTGGCTGATTTTTAATATTACGCCATATGTCTAAATAAATGTCTTGTGTCGCTGCAATACTAATAAAGTGTATGTCCATCTCTCTAAAATTATAGATATTAATAAGTGCTTATCGTTTGTTTAGGTGTAAATTGCCTATAAAATTCTTTAATTTGGCTACAAATATAATTATAATAGTTAAATAGAAAAAACAAAAAGTCTCATTTTTTATACCAAATTTCCTCAAATGTCTTTTTATTGCATAATTAACAAAATATTAATAAACAAATAGATATATCCCATATAAACCGTCAAAAATAAGACCATATTACTTTCCATTTGACATTCTTATTAGTTGCTTATGCAATAGTCATTAAAACGACATAAGACACCTCATTTTGAGGATTCAGAGTCAAAAGGGCAAAAATCCAAAACTATTTCCTATTTTTGTACCCACTATATATAAAAAGGTACAAGATGAACTACGGATTCGTAAAAGTAGCTGCAGCCGTGCCACACGTTAAAGTGGCCGACTGTAAATTCAATGTAGAGAGAATAGAAAGCCAAATCGCAATAGCTGAAGGTAAGGGTGTGCAAATCATAGTATTCCCGGAAATGAGTATTACCGGATATACTTGCGGTGACTTATTCGGACAGCAGATTTTGCTGGAAGAAGCAGAGATGGGGCTAATGCAGATACTCAATAATACCCGCCAACTGGACATCATCTCTATTGTCGGCATGCCGGTAGTAGTCAATTCAACCGTGATCAATGCCGCCGTAGTGATTCAAAAAGGAAAAGTACTAGGTGTTGCTGCCAAAACTTACCTCCCCAATTATAAGGAGTTCTACGAACAGCGCTGGTTTACTTCTGCCCTTCAACTGACAGAAGATACCGTACGCCTATGCGGACAAATCGTTCCCATAGGTGCCAACCTGCTGTTTGAAACTTCCGATACGACTTTTGGGATCGAAATTTGCGAAGACCTTTGGGCTACCATACCTCCCAGTTCCTCATTGGCTTTACAAGGAGCAGAAATTATTTTCAATATGTCTGCCGATAATGAAGGAATCGGAAAGCATCATTATCTCTGTTCTCTTATCAGTCAACAATCAGCACGTTGCATTGCAGGATACGTATTTTCTTCCTGTGGTTTCGGGGAGTCTACTACGGATGTAGTCTTTGCGGGAAACGGATTGATTTACGAAAACGGCTCATTACTGGCACGTAGCAAACGTTTCTGCATGGAGGAGCAACTGATCATTAGCGAAATCGACGTGGAACGCATACGGGCAGAACGTAGAATTAACACCACTTTTGCTGCCAGCCAGGGAAATCCAGGAGATAAAAAAGCAATCTCCGTCGCAACGGAGTTTGTTAATAGCAAAGAGCTTACTTTGACCCGAGACTTCAATTCACATCCTTTTGTCCCCCAAGGAGCAGAACTGGATGAGCATTGTGAAGAAGTATTCTCTATCCAAATAGCCGGCTTGGCACAACGACTGGTTCATACCAAAGCTAAAACAGCTGTAGTCGGTATTTCCGGCGGATTGGATTCAACACTGGCATTATTAGTCTGCGTGAAGACCTTCGACAAACTCGGTTTACCCCGCAAAGATATTCTGGGAGTTACAATGCCAGGCTTTGGAACGACTGACCGTACTTATAACAATGCCATTGATTTAATGAAATCATTGGGCATTTCTATCCGGGAAATCAGTATTCAAGATGCCTGTATCCAGCATTTCAAAGATATCGATCATGATATCAATGTACATGATGTCACCTATGAGAACTCTCAGGCACGCGAACGCACACAGATATTAATGGATATCGCTAACCAAACTTGGGGAATGGTAGTGGGTACGGGTGACTTGTCAGAACTTGCACTCGGATGGGCTACGTACAATGGAGATCACATGTCTATGTACGGTGTCAATGGAAGTATTCCCAAAACACTTGTGAAGTATCTAGTGCAATGGGTAGCGGAAAATGATATGGATGAGGACGCTAAAGCGACTTTACTGGATATTGTAGATACTCCTATCAGTCCCGAATTAATTCCAGCTGACGAAAACGGGGAAATCAAACAGAAGACCGAAGACTTGGTAGGGCCTTATGAACTGCATGACTTTTTCCTCTATTACTTCCTGCGTTTTGGTTTCCGTCCTTCCAAGATTTACTATCTGGCTAATATAGCTTTCAAGGATGTATATGACAAAGAAACAATAAAGAAATGGCTATCTACTTTCTTCCGACGTTTCTTTAATCAGCAGTTCAAGCGCTCCTGTCTGCCCGATGGTCCGAAGGTAGGTAGTATTTCCATCAGTCCCAGAGGTGACTGGCGAATGCCAAGTGATGCAAGTTCAACTATCTGGCTTAAAGAAATAGAAGATTTATAATCTCTTTGATCTTTCTTCTGTGACATTTTTGTATTTATCTTAAGTATTATACGGGGTAAAACAGAAATGTCACATAACTGTGTATCAATCATACAGAACATACGGTCAATTGCACTATTGTAATACTTCTCTTTTAATACGTTCTATATCAGCCTTCTCAATAGTGCGAATGATATTTTTATAAATACGATGAAAACCGAAACCTCCTTCGGTCATTTCCTGAATAGCTTTTTGCTTTGACACTCCTTGAAATACAATACGATACATAGCACATACTGCGCCTGTCCTATCAGAACCGTGATGACAATGAAAGACGATTGGCCCTTTGCGGTTCTTGATAATGCGCAATGCATTGATCAATTGATCTTCACTGACTGAATGCGCTTTCATTTTTAGCCGATAAAGCTTAATCTTTGTTCCTGCCGCCTCATCATCGTCACTATGCCTGTTGCGAAGATTCAGCACTTCACGAATACCGTATTTCTCCAAAGCCTTAAAGTCAGCATCCGATGGTTGCTCCGAACGATATACACCTGAGTCTATCTGATACAAATTAGTCAGTTTACTATCGGGAACAGTTATCTTTTCAGCGTTTATGTTTTGACCATAAACCGAAAAAGACATCACTATCCCGATAAATAAACCAAGCCAAATTCGTTTGTTATTGATTATCATATAGCAATCCTATGAGATTATATAATATGATGAGGTAAATTATAGTACTCCTTTGCTCGAAGGAAGCTCAAAATGATAGATATCTCTTTTCAATGCCATTTTCAGGGCACGTGCAAGCGCTTTAAAGATACCTTCTATCTTGTGATGCTCATTCTGTCCTTCAGCCTTGATGTTCAGATTCATTTTTGCAGCATCACTCAATGATTTAAAGAAATGCAGGAACATCTCCGTCGGCATCTCCCCTATTTTTTCACGATTGAACTCTGCATCCCATACTAACCAAGGACGACCTCCGAAATCAAGGCAAACCTGACAAAGGCAATCATCCATAGGCAAAGCATAACCATAACGTTCGATTCCGCGCTTACTGCCCAAAGCCTGATAAATACATTCTCCCAAAGCGATGGCAGTATCCTCAATGGTGTGATGTTCATCCACTTCCAGGTCGCCTTTTACCCGAATGGTCAGATCCATTCCGGAATGCTTGCCTATTTGTTCAAGCATATGATCGAAGAAGCCAAGACCGGTAGAAATATCACAGCCTCCATTTCCATCAAGATTGAGAGACACATAAATATCAGTCTCCTTCGTTGTACGGCGAACTTCTGCTTTCCGCTCACCGGCAAAAAGAAACTCTGCCACCTGATCCCAGTCTGTTGTTGCAAGTGCACAAACTTCTTCCAGACCTTTCTCTTTCAAATCATCTGTTGCTTCTTGCAGATAAATAGCACGGCAACCAAGATTCTTTGCCAGCTCCACATCAGTAGGACGATCACCGATTACAAAGCTTTCCGCAAGATCATATTCCGGATTATCAATATACTTCGTCAACATTCCTGTACGCGGTTTGCGAGTCGGCGCATTATCTTCCGGAAAACTACGGTCGATCAGAATATCATCAAAGGTAATGCCTTCTCCGGCCAATGTTTTCAGCATCAAGTTGTGAGCAGGCCAGAAAGTGTCTTCCGGAAACGAAGATGTACCCAGCCCGTCCTGATTGGTAACCATCACAAATTCAAAATCAAGCTTGCTACGGATAAAGCCCAAATTACGGAAGACTCTCGGATAAAATTCCAGCTTTTCCAGTGAATCAAGCTGATAATCAATGGGAGGTTCAATGACCAATGTCCCGTCCCTATCTATAAACAATATTTTCTTCTTCATATACTATCCTTGATATTTTTTGAGGGCAGCAAGTAACGTATTATTCTCCACTCTGGTACCCACCGTCACACGCAGACAGTTGCAACAAAGCGAAATGGAATGACGGTTGCGCACTATGATCCCTTCACCTACCAAATAATTGTAAATCTTCACCGCATCCGTTACTTTCGCCAAGAAGAAGTTGGAATCGGACGGGTACATTCGGACTGTACAAGATAATTTCGCAAATTCTTCTTCCAGATAGTCGCGTTCTTCCTTCAATGTTTTTATCCAGCGTTCTATTTCATAATATTTATGCAGCATAGCAATAGCCTGCTGCTGTGTCAGCTGATTCACATTATAAGGATACTTGATTTTACTCAGGATTCCGATAATTGCTTCGGATGCAAAAGCCATACCCAAACGGATAGCAGCACATCCCCAAGCTTTGGAGAAAGTCTGAAAAACAACCAGATTCGGATATTTATCCAGCTCTTCGAGGAAAGAAGGTGCTTCGGAGAAATCATTATACGCTTCATCCAATATGACCAATCCTTCAAATTCGCGGAGTATTTTTTCTATTTCAGAACGTAGCAGGTCGTTTCCCGTCGGGTTATTAGGTGAACACAGGAAAATGAGTTTCGTACGCTCATCTGTAGCTGCAAGAAGCTTTTCTGCTGAGAACTGGAAGTTTTCGTCCAACAAAACTTTCCGGTACTCCACATTATTCACATCGGCACAGACCTGATACATACCGTAAGTCGGATCGATAGCAACTACGTTATCTTTTTCCGGTTCGCAGAATGCACGAAACACCAGATCAATCGCCTCATCACTGCCGTTTCCTAAAAAGATATGCTGGGGAGAAACCTTTTTAATTTTAGACAACAGTGTTTTCAGTTCCCACTGCATGGGGTCCGGATAGCGGTTGTGAGGCAGGTTATAAGGATTCTCATTCGCATCCAGAAAAACGGAAGCCACAGCGCCTTTATATTCATCACGAGCCGAAGAATAAGGCTTTAGTTTCCATATATTCGGCCGGGTAAGTTCTTGTAATGTTTTCATTTCAATGTATTTAATCGTACTGTAACTGCATTCTTATGAGCATCCAGAAGTTCGTTGGCTGCCATTTCTTCAATAGCCGGCCCGATAACTTTCATGCCTTGAGGAAGAATTTCCTGAAACGTGATTTTCCGGATAAAGCTGTCCAGGCTCACGCCGCTGTATGCTTTCGCATAACCATTAGTCGGCAGCGTATGGTTGGTTCCGGAAGCATAATCCCCTGCACTTTCCGGCGTCAATGAGCCAAGGAAGACGGAACCGGCATTTATTACACGTTCAGCAACTTCCAGATAATTTTCAGTCTCTACAATCAGATGTTCGGGTGCGTATGCATTCGTCAACTCTAACGCTTCATCCATGTCCTTCACCAAAATCAGTTTACTGTTTTCCAGAGATTTCGCAGCAATTTCCCGTCGAGGAAGCTTTGCCAGTTGGCGGTTTACTTCTTCCATTACTTCTGCCTGAAGCTTTTCAGAGGTTGTTATCAACATCGCCTGACTGTCCACTCCGTGTTCTGCCTGCGACAGTAAATCTGCCGCAACAAACACCGGATTAGCAGATGCATCAGCCAGCACTTCCACTTCGGAAGGACCTGCCGGCATGTCGATGGCTACATCCCGAAGACTTACCAACTGCTTGGCAGCCGTCACATATTGATTTCCAGGGCCAAAGATTTTGTAGACTTTAGGAACACTCTCGGTTCCATATGCCATAGCAGCGATAGCTTGCACTCCTCCCGCTTTGAATATCTTACTGACACCTGCCAGTTGAGCGGCAAAGAGAATAGCCGGATGAATATTTCCGTTTTTATCGGGAGGGGTACAAAGCACAATTTCCCTGCATCCCGCAATTTTTGCGGGAACAGCCAACATCAATACCGTAGAGAAAAGCGGAGCCGTTCCACCGGGAATATAAAGCCCCACCTTTTCGATACCTACCGCCTTTTGCCAGCAAGTTACTCCTTCCATTGTTTCTACCTTTTTGCCAACGAAGCGTTGGGAAGAGTGGAAAGTTTCAATATTCCGTTTAGCCAGCGTAATGGCAGATTTCAACTCGTCGCTGATCAGTCCTTCGGCTTTCTGTATTTCTTCGGAAGTCACAGTGAGAGCAGACAAAGTCACCTTATCAAAAGCCGCCTCATATTCCAAAACAGCTTTATCACCTTCCGCTCTTACCTTATTTATAATAGTACGAACTGTATCGAACAAGCTCTCCGTATTCAAAGCCGGACGCTTCAGAAGTTCTGCCCATTGTTCTTTGGAGGGATATTTGATTAGTTTCATCATTCAAACTTATTAGACTATCATTTTTTCAATCGGCAACACCAAAATACCTTCAGCACCCAGTCCCTTCAATTTGCCAATGATTTCCCAAAAACGCTTTTCATCTAGTACAGTATGAACAGAGCACCAGCCTTCTTGTGCCAATGGCATAATAGTAGGGCTCTTCATACCAGGTAACACGGCAATTATTTCTTCCAGTTTATCCTTCGGAGCATTCATCAGCACGTATTTCTTGTCTTCGGCAGTCTTTACTGCATTCATTCGGAACAAAAGTTCTTCCAGTACTTCTTTCTTCTCATCGCTCATGTTTTTGTTGCCAATCAACAGCGCTTCGGATTTCATCACTACCTCCACTTCCTTCAAGCGGTTGCTTACCAAAGTAGATCCTGAACTTACGATATCAAAGATAGCATCTGCCAGTCCAATGCCCGGAGATACTTCTACCGAACCGGTAATGACATGTATCTCTGCATTTACTCCGTTCTTCTTCAGGAAGTTTCTCAAAATGACCGGATAAGAAGTAGCTATTTTCTTCCCATTGAACCATGACAATCCCGGATATTCAATGTCTTTCGGCATTGCCAAAGACAAACGACATTTGCTGAATCCCAATCGTTTGATGATTTCAGCATCTTCCTCTTTTTCCATAAATTCATTCTCACCGACAATTCCCAAATCAGCTACACCGGTAGCTACTGTTTGCGGGATATCATCGTCACGAAGAAATAAAACTTCGATAGGAAAATTGGAAGACTGCACCAACAAAGTACGCTTCGTTGTACTGATTTTAATATCCGACTCTCCTAAAAGTGCCATTGTCTCTTCGAAGAGACGTCCTTTGGCTTGTACTGCGATTCTTAACATGATTTTATTTATTATTTTATGATTTACAATTCGAACAATTCAGAAATAAAAAAAGGCTTACCGTATTCGGTAAGCCTTCGTTATCTTTATAGAGTTATACACACTATCAATCACGCCCACCGAGTTATTCGTTAGGAAAATGATGATGATGATGTGCAACTGTATATTTCATATTTCTTTTATTTAATGCGACAAAAGTAAAGCATTTGTTTGATACTTCCAAACATTTATCACAAAAAGTTCAGTTTTTATTTCAAATTAAAGGCAATATCTCTTCTGGCTCTACATCACACTTATCAAAGTGCATTTCATCTTTCGACTTTTCGTGCGAGAACGTAAAGTACGTACAAACCGCTTCGGTACATACTTCGCCATCCTTATTATATAACTTAGCTTCAATAATTACAATATTTCGCTTGACTTCCTTAATAGAAGCACGCAACACAATATGGGAATCAGTAGTACTGACCGGCTTGCGGTAACGAGTCTCCATTTTTGAAGTTACTCCCGTTGTCTGTAATTTACGAAGTATCACCCAAGCGCAAATTTCATCCATGAGAACAGCCTGAATACCACCGTGCAAGGTATTGATCCATCCCTGATATTCAGGACGGGGTTTCCAGATACTTACCACTTCGTCGCCATCTTCATAAAACTCCATCTTTATTCCGGCTTCATTATTAGGGGCGCAACCAAAGCAATTGTACCCTTCCAGACCTTTCCAGGGATTTATTATTTTCTTCATAATCTATGACTTCTATTTAAGTTTCACTTCCCAAATATAAGCAAAATATAAAAAAGAAGAACAATTTTCCACGATTTACTTTCGGATGCAACGAATGGCGTAAGCTTTGTCTAACCCGGTGTTTCCCTCTGCTATTTCGTTTTTATCACTTCTCAACAAGAATATTTTCTCATCCGCATCTGTCCCTGCTTCATTCAAAGTCCAATAAGAAAGATATTTTCCTTCATAGGCAGACTGAAACTTACCGGCATACATTCCTACCGGATATCCATCAAAACCCGTGAGATTGGTAGCAGTTCCTACTATTGCACCGGCACCGGTACTTATTGCTTTCCATGTCCCGGTTTTCAACAAAGAGGCATCATTACTCAAATAAGTTTTCAGCATATTCCAATCATTCCAATCAGGCATATTCCACCCCACAGGAAGCAGCTTATTACTGACAATTGTTCCAAAACTATAAAAATAATAACTCTTATCTGTTTGAGACAATAGATAACCTGTCGCTCCGGCATTCATAATCTCCAGTTTCGGAATTTCTTCTCCATCTATATATAATGATGTTTTCAGATTACTTCCCATCCAATACTGCGTACCAATTTTCACTATCGGGTAATTGTGAATACTACTCCCACGCACATCACGCATTATATCTTTCATGGCCAATACGGGCAACATTTCTTCAGGCATAGACAATGCTATTTGTCCGTCAGGCAAAATATACACCTTACTTCGGGCAGCCTGATTTCCAGGAGTATATTTCAATGAATGTTCTTTCAAATCCCACGCTACAGTTCCGCCGTGCACTTTATCTGCATGTCCGACCAATTGTACTACCGTTCCCTTGGATAAGTCAACCGCATGGTTATCTTTCATCGGATAAACGACAATTGCCTGTGAAGAAAAATCAGGCGTCACTAGATATTCTTTACATATTTCTGCTACCTGCTGCCCAGCACTCAACACTTTATACACCTTCGAATCGTCAAATACCAATTTTGACACATCCACATAATTGTGGAAAACTTCGGACCCGGACTGCCCTGTATTTCCATCTTCCCAACTATTGATTTCTCCTTCGACTTTACTTATCAAAACATCTTCGGTCGGGATGAAGGAAATCGCCAGCTCACTCTGCTTACCACTCTGCAACTGCAATGAAGAGGGCAATGGGCTGGTATATATCTTACCTCCAACATCCAATACGATATATTGATAGCCCAAAGTGGTTTCTTGCGGAATAAGGATCACTTCTTTTCCGCTCAACCGATCTCCCTGTATCTCCCATTTTCCGGCAGGAGTAATGCTTTTCTCATTAGAAAAAGCGGAATAAGTTTCTTTTTGGAAATCATAAATCGCCTTAGTATAAAAACCACAAACAGAAAGTTTTGGGTCAGCATCCAGTATACCCTGCAATTCTTCACCTTCCTTTCCTACCAAAGCGATTTTTAATTTGAAAAATTTGTGATCATAGTGCAGGGCGATGGCTCCTTTAGGAGCTGATTGCAGATTTTGAGAAGCAACCAGAAAATCAGAGCAGAAATAGCCGGCAGAAAGATTTTGATCTGTTTCTACCGCCACCGACATCGTACTTTCTCCCATATTCACTCCCTCTTCCTGATAAGGATAATAACTGATCAAACGTAATGTTACCTCATCATCAGGATAATAAATCGGCTCACTGGACTCAAAAACTTTTTCGGAAGTACGAAAGAAACGCAAATTATCCGCATAACGTTCTTCCTTCATGGTGGAGGACCCTACAAGGGCAAATACTCCCACTTCATCATTCTCTTCAAAGCCATTGCCAGCAACACGTGTATATGTCACTTCATGAATATCAGCAGTAAATTTCAATGGAATATCTCCATTGCTGACTGCAGCCTTCTCTCCCGGAATATGATTTACACATGCTAATACAAAAAAAGAAGAAAAAAGGCACACAGCGATTCCTTTTTCCATTCTAAACAAAATATTCATGTCCTCTTTATTTAAATATAAATAATAAGAAATCTTTGATTGGGCAGAAAGAAGGACATAAGAGGAAGTATTCACTTTCAGTTATGAGATTCCACACAACACGTCTGTTGCGACTGGAGAATCATCAACTCCAACATTTCATTCTGAAATGCCAAAAGCAAAAGTATAAATCATAAATCAACCAATACTTCATTTTCTTAAATAATATTTATATTTATTCATAAGTATCAAATTAGTAGCACTTTATGAATCAGGGATATTTCAAAACCAAATAGGCTTACACATTATTATATTAGTAATCTAACATTTTCAAAAAGAATAGCCTATTTCTACCCCGGCAATATGTTTACCTTTTGGAGACTCATACTGATAACAATAAAAAATATCTAACGCCCATCGTTTAGCCAAAGCTATCTCTACTCCAGGCCGATAACGCATACGATCTGCTCTCCAAAAAGGAGCGTCATCCAAACTTTGATAAATTTCAATTGAGAAGTAGGGGGAAACGATTCCTTTTTCAGGTGCATAAGCTAATTTTAAGCGGGAACGAAGGCGAGCTTTTGAATCTCCACGGTCAAAAGTTTGCTGAAACCTTTCTCTCAAAGCAATTTTCAACCACTGATATTGAAAACTTGCAGTTGCTCCAAAGTTATAACGGTGTCTGAATTTCCATTCCGAATCTCCCAAATTCCGGAAATGAGTTTCATATCCGGCTTCCAGTTTCAAAAATGAATAAGCCCGATACTCGCCTCCAATGGCCAATCCCAAACGGTCCATTCTACTTACGTCATCCTTTGTCCGAAACTCCAGATTGCTTAAAAGTGAAAATCGGGGATCGATCTTATAGTTCACTTTGAATTTAGTCCATGTAGTGAAATCATCGCTTTGCGCAAATACAGTGGAAGTCATTCCAGCCAATAGCACAAACAGCAGTATTTTAGTAATTGCAAATATTCTACTCATCGATTACCGGGTTAAAAGTACAAAGATAATAAATCTCCCGCAAAGAAAAATTATGATACTGAAATAATTCTGAAATATCAAGGCTCATTCCTTTAAAAGAAACACCCCGTTGGTTTTAAAGGAACAGGTCGTTGGTTTTAAACCAAGAGCCCGTTCCTTTAAAAGAAAAAGTACCTATTTTATACTCCACTGATAATCAATGATTTATTTTTGCTTCGCATTCCACACCCATAAAGCGAAAAATACCGACAATATAGCCGATCCGATCCAAAACCAATTGATATAAGTAAAGTCGTAAACCTCTACCCCACTCCGGATCGTTTTATGTCCTTCAATCAAAACTCCGCTCATGACATCTTGCAGCCCAGCTCCGATATAACTGGCAATTCCAACAACTCCCAAAGCAGCTCCCGAAGCATTGCGAGGAGCAATATCAACAGCCATCAGCCCACCTAAGAAACAAATCAGTACTCCGATGCCCAGTCCAAAGAGGATCATTGCCACAGCATCGAGCCAAAAGTGTACCCCTGGCACTAATAAGAACAAACATAATGCTAAAACATTCGTCAGTCCGAAAATCAAAGCCGGAACATTACGCCGGCCACCAAACAGTTTATCAGAAATTACACCGGAAAACATAGTGCCGATAATACCACAAACAGAACTAATGGAAATAATGAAACTGGCATCCAAAGTGGAATATCCTTTCTGTGCTTCCAAATAAAAAACTCCCCAACTGTTTACCGCATATCGGCTGATATACATAAATGCACTTGATAAAGCAAGGATCCAGATAGCAGGCATTGTCAGAACCTGCCGTTGAGCTTTATTAAAATCTGTCGTTTCGGAAGCACTCATCGTTTTCTTTTCTTTCGGAACATTGACCGGAGGAAAGCCCTTGCTTTCGGGACTGTCATGAAAAAAACGCCATACAATTAATGCCCCCAGCAATCCTACCATACCCGCCCCAAAGAAACCATAACGCCAGCCGCAAACACTAACAATAGATGCTACAATTATAAATGTCAGTGCTTCACCAATATTATGACTGGCGGACCAAAAGCCATAATAAGAGCCACGTTCTTTATCCGTGAACCAACGGGAAAGTCCGACTACACACGAAGCAGCCCCCATAGACTGAAACCAGCCGCTGACTCCCCAAAGAACAGCAAACAAAATAAATGAATGGGAGAAACCGAGACAAAGATTAATCAATGCGGTAACAAGCAGGCCGGTAGTCATAAAACGATTTATATTACTTCGATCTGCCAGAAATCCATTCGTAAATTTACCCACCGCATACGTAAAGAACAGCACCGAACCGATTATTCCGAGTTCCGTTTCAGAAAAGATTCCCTCGTCTACAATCGGTTTCTTTACTACATTCAAGCTCAACCGGCAGACATAATACATACCGTATCCGAAAGTTGCCGAAAGAAAGGTAGACCATTGCAGATATTTCAACCGACGCTTGCCGGATGAAGACATAACGTCTCCGTTACAAGGCCCCGGTGAAGAGACCTTGTAAAAATTTATAAGATGTTTCAGCATGAAGGAATATCTTTAGTCGTGCAGTTTCTTTTTACGCAAATATTCGAGTAATAATGCCGGGCGGTCTGTTTGAATCAGTTTAGCCCCCTGATTCAAAATCCATCCCCAGCTTTCATCCGGTTGGTGTAGTTCTACCGCGCGATCGTCATCGTGACCTCCACAAAGTTCAGGCCACAAAGAATTAATGAAAAGCTTGGCACCACTATCACGTACTTTCCTGATCAAGCGAAGTATTTCTTCATTATCATCATTAAATACCAGTTCATAAGCAGTCGGTTTCATGTGTGACTGATAATCATTGATTATCTTTTCCGCTCCTTCTTTGTGCAGATTCACAATAGGCATAAAAATAACCTTATCAAGTACATCACCATTTTCTGCTTTCACTCGTTCATAGGGGAGCCCTGCTTTAATTACGCAATGGTCAATTGTTCCTGTTTTTTCAAGTACAGCATAAGCTTCCTGAAAATAATCGTAACCTTTATCGATATTCACCATTATCTTCCCTTTGCAAAGTAACATAACTTCTTCGAGAGTAGGAATCTGATGTCTGGTTTTACAGCCTGCTCCATTTTTAAGTCGCATTGCTTTCAGTTCTGCCAGTGTATAATCCTCAGCGTTTCCTTTTCCTGTCATTGTACGGTTAATTGTCTTATCATGCATGATGACCAAGTGACCATCTTTGGTCTTCTTCAAATCTATTTCTACCATATCCACTCCCATATCAATGCAATTCCGTATTCCTTGCAATGAATTTTCGGGAGCATTTCGCCAATCGGCACGATGAGAAACGACCAACACTCTATCGGAATAATTTCCTAACAGGTTTTCTCTGATTTCCGCAATCCGATTTTGGGCAACAGCCAGTTGCACCAGGCATACAAGCAATATAAAGTTATAAATTCGTTTCATAAATTCAAATATTAAAATTATTAGTTCAGCTTACCGTTCTTCCAGACCATCTTTTCTCCCCACATAGGCACATAGGTCTGGTCACAGTTAATCTTGGACGCCCGTTCTAGTGCCATGTCCAATGACCATCTGGATGCATCAACACCTGCATGAGCCATTTCCAGAATATGGGATAACAGAACATAATCCGGCTGTACCTGTCCCGCTCCGGTACCTAAAATATTATTCTCAGTCAGCGCATTAGGAGCATAGCGGGGAATCAAGACATTAACATGTGGCGCAATGTTTGTATATTGTTCCGTTTTAAAATTGGAATCACCGACATGCATAAAGACGAAATTTCCAGTATCGTCCCCACAGTCTATCTGGAAAATAGTTACGAAATTTGATAATCCGGAATTATTATGATCGGTAATACAAGTACGGATTTTAAATTTACCTATTTCATAATCTTTATCCCCCTTTGCCGTGTAGGGATAAGTGGTGTCTTTCAAATAATTGGATAATACCGGCTTATCCAAATCAAACATTGCCTGAATCAAATCTGTATTATAATGATCAGAATGCTTATGCGTCACACAAAGGAAGTCGATATAGGGTGCAAGTTCCTTCGCCCAGCGATGAGAAATATCAATAGCAAAACATCCGGAAGGAGTCTTAACTATATATCCCATGTTATAAAGCAACCAGATTTCTGCTGTGCCATTCTCTACTTTGGAGTTTTCAATTCCGTCCATCACCCGGTCAAAAGCACTCCGGTAATAGTATAAGATCGGTTCACTCTTCTCCATACTCATACTTGCCTGATCAAAACCATTCAGAAAACTGATAAAATAGTCATCCAGACATTTATCGGCATATCCCTGAATAGTGCTCAAAGCATCGGCACGTTCAGTATTTACAATTGATGGAGAAGTTCCCCATAACTGTTGGGTAGTGGCATCTACCTCTGCTGCCAGTTCCGTAAGAATTCCTTCGTACCCGGTCTTCTTATCATTATTATCATCGTCACTACAACTTGCAAGTCCTATTGCCAGCAGGCAAAACAGGAAATATTGTATTCTTCTTATATTATTCATATTATTTCAGTGTTTTATAGTCATCAGTTATTTTATCGAAGGTCTCTGCAATCCGTTCAAGAGCAGGTCTCACATTATTATTTTCGTGATCCTTCGTCGCTTCATACATGAAAACGCCTTTATATCCGGTCTTCTCCAAATCTTGCATCAACTTTCCCCATTTTATATTTCCCTGTGTAGGAAGCCAGTGGCATTCGTTCACCAAATCAAAATCTGAAGCATGTATAGTGCCGATACGGCTACCTACTATTGCCACAAAGTGCTCTGTCGTGCCTTTGGTATAGTGATTTGTATCAAAGCACACTTTTACGTCCGGGATATCTCCGACAATCCTCATAAGTTCCTCCGGAGTATTTCCCAAACAGGTTCTGGGCAGATTCTCTATACAAAGTTGAGCGCCAATCCTATCAGCATATTTCTTCAAATAAGCAATAGACTCCGAAGCATTGGCAATCCGTTGCGCCCGAATACTATCGGCTATCGGTTCCGAACTTGGATGCAAAACCAGGCAAGTCGGTTGGAACATGGCACACAATTCTATCATCTCTGCCATAAAATCTACATTTTCCTTCCTTAACCGATCATCCAGAACTGAGATATCCAGCGTTCGGGAGAAAGGAAGATGAATAGACCAGACTTCAATATCCGCACTGTCTATCTTCGCTTTCATTTCCTTTATACGTGGAATCACTTCATCGACAGGAACTCCCCTATAACATTGATTAAAGGCTACTTCGACATACTTCACACCAATCGCTTTTGCATGAAGGAAGTCGGCAGCAGCAGGTGCTTTCCACACTGCTGTCGTAGTACCTACTTCATATTTCTGTGCATATCCACAAACAGACATCACCATAAATGCGATAAATATCAATTTTCTCATCACCGTTTATTTTTGTCGGTTTGTACCTTGAATATCTCCACCCCGTATACTCCAGGAGTCTGTTTCCAACGTTTTATTAATGTCAAACGCTTTTATAGAACCTATATTGCTCGCTCCAATAGTACCACAATAAAGACGCTTGTCCGGACCAATCGAAACGGATGCCATTACCTGTTGACCCACAGATTCCTCATAAACAGTACTTCCATCTGCCGTATTAAGTCCGAAAATCTTATTATTTGACTGCGTTCCGATATAAAGAACACCATCTGTACTCAACGCAGCACCACTGTAGTTCAGGTTATTATTTACCTTCTTCACCCATACTTTTGAACCGTCAGCGTCTACAGCGTAAACTGTTTGCGAACCTTTCTCTGTAAAATAAACAACACCTTTCTTATCTACGATAGGGAAATAAGCATCACCGCCTGTTGTCGGATAGGTCCATTTTTTGGTTCCGTTCGTGATATCAACAGCAACAAGTCCAGCCTTTGACTTCAAAGTTGCGTAAAGCGTGTTGCCATTCAAAGCAAAAGTTCCCTGCTCTGTCACATTAACACCACTGAGTTTCCAAAGTTCTTCCTTATTTGCGCTGAAAGCATAAATAGCTTCACTGGTACCTGCATAGATATGTCCGTTTCTATCAATAGCCACCGCACTTCCTGTTGTTCCATCAAGAGATTGTTGCCATTTAATCGCACCATTCGCAACATCGAGTGCATATAACGTACTTTTATTAGTCAAACAATAGAGTACACCATCAGCAGACAAAGCAGGGAACGCACCTATCGGTCCGTCTAATTGCAATGACCATTTCTGAGTACCATTCGGATTTATGGCATACACATTCTTGATAGAAGCATCTCTCACGCACTGATAGATAGTACCGTCAGACCCCACTAATGCACCGCCGCCATAAGTTATTTTATCAATGGCAAATACCCATTTGAATTCGCCGCTGACTACATCTAAGGCAAACAAATGCCCGGCAGGCGTTGAAGTCGGAATATACATCGTCTTTCCATCCGGGGAGAATACAGGATTGGACGTCTTGACATATCCTGTTAATCCGTTAAAATTTAGATTCAGACTATCCCATTTATATTCGACAACATTAATTTCCACACTTCCTGACTCCGTCGTATTATTCGTATATGTTACTGTAATAGTAACTGTATAAGTTCCAGTAGCAGCAAAAGCATGCGATGGAGTCGTTTCAGCAGAAGCAGTACCATCACCAAAATCCCAGCTGACGGATTTAACATTGCCACCAGTAAAATACATATCGTTATAAGCAAAGACAGCAGACTCCCAGACAACCAATTCCGTATTGACTGCTACCGGATAAATAATTCCCGGAGTAGCCACCGCTTCCGCCGAAACAGAATTCCCCATCGGATAAATGCAAACAACATCAAACTTATACTCCTGATCATTAGTCAACCCTTCAACCATATATTCTTCCAATGTTGTGTCATCCAATTTGATAACCTGATTGCCGGGACTTACGGTAATCTGATAATTCGTAAACCGTTCGCTGGCAGGCTTCGTCCATCTCAGCCGGACTTTCTTGTCTCCCGCTGACGCAGTCAGACCAGTCACCGGATATCTTGCATTCTTTGGCGTACAAGAAGTAGATCGCTTACTCGCCAATCCTCCGGTATAGCGAGGTTGTACGGAGAATGTATAAGCAACATCATTGACAAGATCACTGACAGTTGCACCGGAAGCCTCAGCCTCCACAGTCATTTGCCCTCCTTCCGCTCCCGAAGAGCCCGAAGTCCAGCTAATAAGATATTCATCAGGACGGGCGTCCGGATATGCTTCCCAGGAAAGTGCCACATTCATATCTCCGGCCGTTGCCGTAAGCGTCTTTAATTCATATAAATCAAAACTTGCTTTTGGCAGTTCTTCGTCACAAGCTGCACAAACTGCCGTAATGACAAACAACAAGCTATATATTATTTTTTTCATCGTCTGAATTCTTTAAGTTTAACCATATTAATACCCCGGATTCTGCCACAACAACTCGGTATTGTTGATTCTTTCCAATTCCGTTTTAGGAATAGGATACAGAAACTGGAAATCCTGAATTGTATGTCCCTCCGCTTTCATAGCTTCCTTGGCACCTCCCATGCGAACAAGGTCAAACCAACGGTGTCCCTCATAAGGAAATTCCTGTTGGCGTTCCAGCATAATGGCTTTACGGAAACTATCCTGATCTGCCAGTTCCGTAATCTGAACCGGAGATAATCCGGCACGGGTATGTACCGCATTCAAAGCAACCATTGCATCAGAAGTCTGAGAGTTGCTATAGCTGATTTCGTTCAGTGCTTCGGCATACATTAACAGTACATCGGCATAACGAAGAATAATCTGATCGTTACCGACGGTATTGTATGTCGCACTTTTCAAATCCTTGAATTTATTCATTACGCAAACTTTATCTTCTACTTTCACATAAGTGATCAGGTCTTTGCGTTTATCACCGTCTTTATAGCACTCCTTCAAAGCCTTTGTCTGGTTAGTATCATCTGTCAGGTTGATAATTGAAAACCAATAACCATGTCCTTCACCCTCAACGTCCTTATTAAAGCGCACTGCGAAAATGATTTCATCGTTCATTTTATTATCGACATCAAATACTTTATCCGGTGTAGGCATCAAAGAATATCTGCCTATCAGTTGCGAAAGTACATTGCGTGCCTCTGTCCACTTATGGAAAGTCAGATAAATCTTTCCCAGCAATGCCATTGCAGCACCGGAGGTCGCACGTCCCGTATCAGTACCCGTATAAGAAGAAGGCAGCATATTCTCATTGATAACCTGATTCAAATCGCCGGTAAGAAAATCAAAGACCTGCTGCTCTGAGCTTCTTCCGATTTTAAGAGCTTCAGCCACCGTCACCACTTTATCAGTCATCGGAATTCCACCCCACAAGCGATACATATTAAAATAAGTAAGAGCACGCACGAAAAGCGCTTCCCCTTTATATTGTTTCTTCAACGTAGCATCAAAGTCAGCTGCGTCTATTTTGTCCAATACCAAATTACAGCGATATACTCCGTTATTAAAATTCGCCCAGGCGGATTCCAATATTCCATTAGAGGCTTTATCCGCAAACTGATCTATATCATAACGGTCTTGTGTTCCGGCAGTAGGAGCACTCAACGACAGGTTGTCACTCCGATATTCGCAGCATTCCGTGAAGTAGGAAACCTGTCCCTGCAATTTAGAATAACAGCCGATCACTGCTACATTAAAATCGTCTGCTGTCTTGTATACTTTATCTGTAGGCACACTGCTACTTGGCTCCAAGTCGAAAAAGCTATCTGTACAGGCCACTGATACAAAAGCAGTTGCCAAGAATAGGATTTGTCTATATATTTTCATACACCGTATATTTTTAAGGATGACTAAAGTGTTATATTTAATCCAAACAAGAAGGTTTTCGCCAGCGGATATGTTCCGTAATCTTCACCCGGCGAAAGTGAATTGCTCGGACGTGCATTTACTTCCGGATTGTATCCACCGTAGTTGGTAGATGTCCAAAGGTTCTGTCCGGAGACATAGACTCTCAACTTCTCCACAAAGAAACGACGTGTCAGATTCTGAGGCAAAGTATATCCTAACGTTACATTCTGCAATCTCAAATAAGAACCATCTTCCAGATGCCAGGTTGAAGTACGGCCATTATAACCTTTCGATTTGCGGTTGGCACGGTTCACCTGACCATTTCCGGGGTTATCCGCACTTTTCCAGCGATTCAGGGCAATCGTGGTACCATTGGTGTTTCCTTCCAAATTATCAATATAGCGACGATTCAGATTCAGAATCTCATTACCGTAAACTCCCTGGAAGTTAAAGTCAAGATCAATGCCTTTATACCATACTTTACCACCAAATCCATAGGTGAAGTCGGGCATATAGTTACCTACTATCGTACGGTCTTTGTCCAAGTCCATCACACCGTCTCCATCCACATCTACAAAACGGAAGTCTCCCGGCTGAGTATTGCTGAAATGAGGATATTTCTTCAATTCTTCTTCGTTGGAAAAGATACCGTCCTGCACCAGCAAATAGTAACATCCGATCGGTTCGCCTACTTTTGTGATATAATAAGCATGATCTACGCTTCCGGTAGAGATAATGGGAGCATTTCCCGGACCAAGAGCTTTTACTTCATTGGTATTCGTAGCATAGTTGGCATTAAAAGAATACCCAAAGTCTTTGGTGAAATTTTTCTGAGATGTCAAGGCTATTTCCCAACCACGGTTATTTACTTTTCCAATATTCATCAGGGCAGTGCTGTATCCAGTCAGATGAGGAACAGGAACATTCAGCAACATATTGGAGGTATTGGTATTATAGTAATCAACTGTTATCCCCAATAATCCTTTGAACATTTGCAGGTCCACACCGACATTGACCATTGCATTCTTTTCCCAGCTTAAATCATCATTCTTAATTGTATTGGGCTTATAACCTTGTACCAGTTGCCCGTTACCCGTACCCAGTATATAATTATCAAGAGCCATCAATGATAGATGATCGTAGTTGCCTATCTGAAAGTTACCTGTAACACCATAACTGGTTCTGATTTTCAAGTCATCTACAAAGGAGAGAAATTTCGCCTTCGTGAAGAAATCCTCCCCGCTAACTCTCCATGCCAATGATGCGGACGGGAAATATCCCCAGCGGTTATTTTTTCCGAAACGGGAAGAACCATCCGCACGAATAGCTCCGGAAGCCATATATTTACCTTTATAACTATATTGCACACGAGCCAGATAGGAAGCAATCGACCATTGGGTCTTATCAGACGCCCCCTTTATAACTGTTCCACCGGAGATCGTCTGTATATAATCATTCGGAAAATCGGTAGCCGTCACATTATCTCCTTTATAAGTTTCTTTTTGTGCAGATTGCACCAGAACCGCATTAATCGAATGATCTTCATTAATCACTGTATTATAATTAATCTTATTCTCAATCAGCCAATTAAAATAAAAACCGGAGGAGCTGTATGCAGTAGGGTTCGACTTGATATCATAATATTTCTGGCCCAGTAAGGGTAGTTCTGACGAACGATACTGATCATTATGAGAACCATAATAATCACCACCGAAAGAAATATTATAAGTAAGTCCCTTGAAAAGTTCCAGTTCGGCAAAGACTTTCCCTACAATTGCCATACGGTCTACTACGTCCGATTGTAGATTGGCCATTGCCACAGGGTTTAATACCGCATTGTGCTGATAGTCATTGCCAATTCTCCAATAGCCATTTCCCTGATAGTTATAACTACCGTCGGAATTATATACCGGCCACACAGGAGGCATCATCAAGGCCGACTGAACAATACCATTCGATCCGGAAGCATCCACCCGATTGGAAGTCGAATAAGAAGGAGAGAAATTAAGACCGAATTTCAGTCTTTTATATTTTCCGTCCAGATTCATACGCATGCTATATTTCTTGAAATCAGAATTGATGATAATACCTTCTTTATCATAATAATTGGCAGAAATAAAATAACCAACGGTCTTTCCTCTGCCGGAGATAGAAACATTATGGCTGGTTGTAGCCGCACTACGGAAAATTGCATCCTGCCAGTCTGTGTCCGTTAATCCCTGATCGCCGTTCAGATAAGGAAAAAGTTCTGTAGGAATCCGTTCCCATGAATTCGGACGCATACCATTAGGGTCATTAGGTGAACCACCGGGATTAGCATCCAGATAAGAATTATCATGCCCGTCTTTGGCAAACTCCGCAAACTGATAAGCATTCAACATCGGAAGTTTTTTCGAAATACTCTGGATACCATAATATCCATCATATTGTACTTTCATTTTTTCCGACTGCCCTTGTTTGGTAGTGATAATAATTACACCATTTGATCCGCGGCTACCATAAATCGCAGCAGACGAAGCATCTTTAAGTACCTCTACCGACTCGACATCATTATTATTCAGATTGGCAAAGCCACGCTCCACAGGTACACCGTCAATGATATAGAGAGGATCACTCCCCGCATTGACTGTACTGATACCACGAACACGGATACTGACACTTCCTTCCGGGTCACCGCTCGGCTGAGTCACTTGCACTCCCGGCATCTTTCCAGCTAATGCCTGACGAAAGTCGGAAGCAGAAACCTCCGCAATCTGCTCGGCTTTCACGGAAGAGATGGAAGTAGACACATCCCGTTTCCGCTGTACACCATATCCTACCACTACTACTTCATCGATCATCTTGCTGTCTTCGGTCAACGTAATCTTAGCCGTATTCTTATCTTTTGCAGAAAGGCTGACGGTCTTATAGCCAATATAGGAAATTGTCAATGTAGCCGATTCCGGTACATTCATCAACGAATATCGTCCGTCCATATCGGTAATCGTACCACTGCCCTCTCCTTTGATCTGGACACTGGCACCAATAACTGGCTCTCCCTTATCATCTACGACCACTCCCTGAACGGTACGTGTACGTTGAGCGCTTTCTTCTTTAAGCGGCTGTTTACTGACAGCAATTGTATTATCGGTCCTATTGAAATAAAGTTTTGACTGAGTAGTTATCACTCCCAGAATTTGTTTAAGCGTAGCGTTTTTTACATCAAAAGAAACATGCGGAGCGTTATTTACCGTTTCCTGATCGTAGATAAATTTAAAGTTGGTCTGTTCACTGATTTTATTGAAAACATTTTCTACCGGCTCGTTTTGTACACGGAGCGTAATGTTGTTCTCTTTCAATGTCTGAGCAGCAGTCGGAGCAACTAAAAGGAAGGTGAATAGTAAAAAAGCTAAAAACGAGCAGCTATTTCTACTTTTTCCTTTACAAATAAGAAGATTATTCATAAATTTGTGCGTTTTAGTAATTGACTAAAGTTATTAAAAACAAGCAACGTGCGATACGTTATTCATTTGGGTCGAAGCGAATGAATATCCGTCCGGGTTGCGGATAGAAGCATTCCTTAGGAGTGCTTCTATCTTTTTAGGGAGTTTCTATGAGGGTGATGCTTTCATTCTGTCCTTATTAACGGGTTAAACATTGATCTATTTTTTAATTCTCATTTTTTATAAAGAAGTATATTCCTGCCTTCTTTCTTATAATTGATATCACTGATAAATTCGATGGATTTAAGTACGGACTCCAGACTCTTATTGTCATGTTCACCGGTAATCAGATTATCAAATTCCTGTCCGGAAGCAAAGGTTATCTGACAATTATAAACACGTTCCAGTTCTTTTGCCACATCCCGGATCGGAGTACTGTTAAAACGCAGGCTTCCCTTGATCCAGACTGCTACCCCACGTTCTTCCTTCTTCTTACTATATTCACCGGAAACGGTATTTATCAGAACTTGTTCTTTTGCAGTCAATCGCATCATTGCTTCCGGCAGATCAACCTGTACTTTGCCACTCTCTACACTTACCGATACGATTTCATCCGTAGAGTAAGATTTTACATCAAACCGGGTTCCCAAAACACGAACATCCAGTCGCTTCGTCTGTACAATAAACGGCATATCTTCATTATGGGCAACCCTGAAATATCCTTCTCCTTCCAGTTCCACTTTCCGGATATCCCCTTGAAAAGAATCAGGATAACGTACTTGTGAACAAGAGTTCAACACTAATATAGTTCCGTCCGGTAATTCCACCCGTTTCTTCTCTCCAAAAGAGGTTGAGATTTCAGCGAAAGTTATCTGCTGCTCACTCATATACCGGAAATAACTGATACTTCCTGTCACGATGGCTATTACAGCCGCCACACTGGCTGCAATCGTCATTACCCGACGAAACCAGGTACGTTTCTTATGTTCAATATGTTTCAGCAACTGGCGAGCCTCCTTTTTATACTTCTCACGCTCCAAGTCAGTAACAGGCTGCTGGCTGACGGATTCCTCCCAGACTTCGGCAGACAACTCATCCAATATATCTTTATGGTCAGCATCTCTCATACTTTCCAGTAACTGCGATGCTTCCTCCCGGATGTACATATCATCCAGATAACGACGTAATTTATTTTTTTCTGTCTTCGTATCTTTCATCATATATTCAAATAAGGGTGCTGATTTCTCCCCTTCGTATTAGTAATACACAAAGGCAGGAAACAGCTAGGGTATGATTAACATTTATTATAAATTCAGACAAAGTAGAATCAGCAATATGTCAGCAGAAGTACCCGAATATTTAGTCAAGTAGGCACGAATCACTTTCAACGAAACAGAAATATGCTCCTGTACGGTATTGACAGAGACTCCCAGCGCTTCCGCAATTTCTTTATGGGACATCTGTAAATCTCGGCTCATATTAAAGACTTCACGCTGACGGGGAGTCAATTGTTCCAATGCACGGCTAAGGACATCCTTCAAATCATCGAACAATATTTTATTATTCGTTTCATTGGCCGAATCAACCGCATGAGAAAGGATATGCTCTTTCAACTTATCTTCATTCGCCATATCCCGTATCTGATTAAGGATACGATTGCGTACAATCGTATATAAATAGGATGAGAAAGACGCATCCGGATTGATAAAACGCCTGCTTTGCCATACAACCGTAAACGCGTCCTGAAAAATATCTTCGGCAAACTCACGAGATTTGACGAACTTCATCGCAAAATACAGCAAGCGATTCTTATAGGCGGCATAGAGTTCGCAAAAGGCATCCTCATCGCCGTCTATCAGACGGAGAACTAACTCCCGTTCGTCCATAAGCGTGTCTGTTGCGTACATATTTTCTTTACTTTTGGGCACAAAGGTATTGTTATGATGTTACAAACGTATGTATTTTTTCTGAAATAAAAAAATAACCTTCTTTCTTATTGAGTTTCCGGCCGAGAACTTTGTGTACTCTTTAATTGTTGTCCTATTATAAAAGTGCGAACAAAGCACACAACAAAGTTCTATAAAAAAGAAAGGAAGATTATGAAAAAAGTAATCGACAGAGCTTCATCAAGAGGCTATTTTAATCATGGCTGGCTCAAAACCCACCACACATTCAGTTTTGCTAACTATTACAATCCGGAAAGAATCCATTTCGGAGCCTTGCGAGTGCTGAATGATGACAGTGTAGACCCGTCGATGGGATTTGATACTCATCCACATAAAAATATGGAAGTAATTTCCATTCCGTTGAAAGGGTATCTGAGACATGGCGACAGTGTACAAAATACGAAAACGATTACTCCCGGTGATATCCAAGTGATGAGTACGGGCAGTGGTATCTATCATAGTGAGTATAACGACAGCAAGGAAGAACAATTGGAATTCCTGCAAATATGGGTATTCCCCCGAATCGAGAATACGAAACCCGAATATAACAATTTCGATATACGTCCGCTGCTGAAACCGAACGAGTTATCTCTGTTCATTTCACCGAACGGCAAGACACCGGCCTCCATCAAACAGGATGCCTGGTTCTCTATGGGAGACTTCGATACGGAAAGAACCATCGAATATTGTATGCATCAGGAAGGTAACGGAGCTTATCTGTTTGTGATAGAAGGAGAGATCAGCGTGGCCGATGAACATCTGGCCAAACGTGACGGCATCGGAATATGGGATACCAAAAGCTTCTCTATCCGTGCTACTAAAGGGACCAAACTTCTGGTAATGGAAGTACCCATGTAAAAAACATTATTTCTAGTTTTATTCTATTCTATTTAAATGAAGCGGTCCCACTCTACAGAGTGAGACCGCTTCTCATTGATAGTTATATCTTCGGATTATTTTTCCTTCCGATAATTCTCCAGTCCAGTTTGCAGGAATTCAATATATTTGGGAATGTCTTCATCGTAAGCATAAGACTTATTCAAAGGACTTCCCTGATTATCCAGCAATACATAGAAAGGCTGTGCATTAGCACCAAACTTCACACGTTGCAGATAGCTCCACTTATCACCGACTGTACGCAAAGTACGTTCCTTACCGTTCTCTACGATTTTCACAGGTTCGGTCAACGGAGTTTTATTATCCACATACAGAGTAATCAGCACATAATCATTATTAATCAGATCACTCACTTTCGGGTCCGTCCATACAGCGGCTTCCATCTTACGACAGTTCACGCATCCATAGCCTGTAAAGTCAAGCATCACTGGTTTGCCATTCAGACGTGCATACTCCATACCCAGATCGTAGTCATCGAATTTCGCATGTACTTCATTCTTATACAGATTAAAGTCTTGCGTATGCATAGGAGGCGCAAAAGCACTTACGGCTTTTAACGGAGCTCCCCACAAACCGGGAACCATATATACGGCAAACGCCAGAGAAATAAGTGCCATAAAGAAACGAGTCACTCCCACCTTATTGTCATCATCGTCATGCGGAAACTTGATTTTACCAAGCAAATAGAAACCCAGCAATGCAAAGATGACAATCCACAGAGCGAGGAAGGTTTCACGGTCGAGTAATCTCCAGCCATAAGCCAGATCGGCAACCGACAGGAATTTAAGCGCAAATGCCAGTTCCAGAAATCCTAACGTCACTTTGATCACATTCATCCATCCGCCCGACTTCGGCATAGACTTCAGCCATGACGGGAACAGAGCAAAGAGTGTGAACGGCAATGCCAATGCAATGGCAAAACCCAACATACCGATAGCCGGGGCCACCACGCTTCCTGTAGTAGAAACCTGTACCAGCAGGAATCCGATAATCGGACCTGTACAAGAGAAAGATACCAGTGAAAGTGTAAATGCCATCAGGAAGATACTCAGCAGACCGGTAGTCGATTCCGCTTTACTATCTACCGCATTGCCCCACTTTGACGGTAATCTAATCTCAAACGCTCCAAAAAATGAAGCGGCAAAGATTACCAGCATCAGGAAGAAAAGGATATTAAAGACAGCATTCGTCGATAAAGCATTGAGCGCACTGGCACCAAATATCAGTGTAATAGCCAATCCTAATGCCACATAAATAACGACAATGGAAGCACCATAAGTCCACGCATCACGAATACCTTTCTTCTTATCTTTGCTACGTTTCAGAAAGAAACTGACTGTCATCGGGATAATAGGCCACACACAAGGAGTGAACAAAGCCAGCAATCCACCCAGGAAACCTGTCACGAAAATATAAATCCAGGACATATCTCCCTGAGTATGTTCCTCGCCCAGTGCCTGCAATTCACTGATTACCGGACGCCAAAGGTCACCGGAAGCTACTGCTGGTTGAATATCGGCATTTGCATCCGTAGCAGAAGCAGGAACCAGTTCCATCATCGCAGCAGAGTCTTTGGACGCAGCAGGAGCAGTTACCTCTTCCGCCTCTTTTGTCTCCGGCTTATCAACTTTGGCTACAGGAGTAGCCGTAGTTCCGGCCTTTGCTTCACCCGAAAACTTAAAAGGAACTTCTGTCGGAGGCAGACAACTCTCATCGTCGCAGGCTCCATATTCCAGATAACCTTCTATCGCATAAGCTCCACCAGTCAGCTTCACTTTCTGCACGAATTTGGCAGTATTCTCGAAATAGCGCACTTTCATTTCGAACAGTTTGTCGAAAGTAGCTATTTCCTTGCCGACAGGCTTCAATTTACCAACCAGTTCTACACCGGACTTCTTCTCCACATTAAATGTGGCAGAAATAGGTCCTCCGTCTCCAAGATCGGTAGAATAAACATGCCACCCTTTGTCAATGGCAGCTGTAAACACGATCTCCGCTTCTGTATCAGAAAGAGAGTTCAGTTCTGTTTTAAACTTTACCGGATCTTTAATCTGCGCCTGCAATGTATAGGCTACAAAGCTTAAAAGCAGAAAAGAAATTAATTTTCTCATTTTCATTATTGGGGGTTATAATTCATAATCCACGCATGCACGACTGTCCTTTGCTTCAGCTATAATCTTTCCGGCTGCCACATGATCAGGGTGTGTTGCATAGAACTTCACATCCTCCAGCGTGTCAAATTCGCTATAGAGAGCTATATGCCAAGCCTCTCCCGGATTCATATTCAGTCCGACTTCAATCTTACGGATCACTGAAATCTTAGCGGGGAGCGCTTCGATAGCTTCCTTAAATTTATTCATCACTACGAGTTTCTCCGCTTCGGGAACTTCGTCTTTTAACTTAAATAATACAATGTGTTTCACCATTACGTTGTTATTTTAATGAATTGTTTCTATATTTGTCTTGTCAATGCATTACATTACTAATGCAAAATTACTCTATTTGGTTCAAATAACACTATAAAGAGATGTTAATAATAGGAATAGCAGGTGGAACGGGCTCCGGAAAAACCACCGTCGTACGAAAAATGATAGAAAGCCTCCCCGTTGGAGAAGTAGTACTATTACCTCAGGATTCATACTACAAAGACAGTAGTCACGTGCCGGTTGAAGAACGTCAGAATATCAACTTTGACCATCCGGATGCTTTTGAATGGAGCTTGCTTTCCAAACATGTGATGATGCTGAAAGAAGGAAAAAGCATCGAGCAGCCGACCTATTCTTATCTGACTTGTACCCGCCAACCGGAAACCATCCACATCGAGCCTCGTGAAGTCGTCATTATTGAAGGTATCCTTGCCTTGTGCGACAAGAAGCTACGCAATATGATGGATCTAAAGATATTTGTAGATGCCGATCCCGATGAACGCCTGATACGTGTCATCCAAAGGGATGTCATCGAAAGAGGACGGACAGCGGAAGCTGTCATGGAACGCTATACCCGTGTTCTGAAACCGATGCACCTGCAATTCATAGAACCCTGCAAACGCTATGCGGACCTTATCGTTCCAGAAGGCGGCAGCAATGCAGTAGCTATCGATATATTAACAATGTATATCAAGAAACATTTGAAAAATGAAGAATGAAAGATAAAGAGTTCAGAATGAGTGCCAAGACACTGATCCTCCCCTTGTTTCTTATACTTTTGTGCTGTGTATTCGGATGCCGGAACAAACATCATACCGAAAAGAATGAAACAGCACACGATCTTCCACAGATTAAAGACAGTGGAGAACTGGTTGTGCTGACACTCTATAGCTCTACTTCATATTTCATTTATCGCGGACAGGAAATGGGATTCCAATACGAACTCAGTGAACAGTTCGCTAAAAGTCTGGGACTGAAACTCAGAATCGAGGTAGCCAGAAATGTCCGTGAATTGATTCAGAAATTACAGTCAGGCGAAGGAGATATGATCGCCTACAACCTGCCGATTACCAAAGAATGGAAAGACAGCCTTTTGTATTGCGGAGAAGACATAATCACCCATCAGGTTATCGTCCAGCAAGGAAATGGAAAGCATAAACCATTGAAAGATGTAACGGAACTTATCGGCAAAGATATATATGTCAAACCAGGCAAATATTACGATCGCCTCGTGAATCTGAACAACGAACTGGGAGGTGGTATCCATATTCATAAGATAACGGGAGATAGCGTTACCGCGGAAGACTTAATCACCCAGGTAGCACAAGGTAAGATTCCCTATACCGTAGCCGATAATGATTTAGCCAAACTGAATAAAACTTACTATCCCAATCTGAATATCGATCTTTCTATCAGTTTTGACCAGCGTTCTTCATGGGCTGTACGAAAAGACAGTCCCGAACTGGCAGCCGCCGCCACAAACTGGCATAAAGAAAATATGACCTCTCCTGCCTATACGGCAAGTATGAAGCGTTACTTCGAGAATAGTAAAATGATGCCACACTCCCCCATCCTTTCACTTAAAGAAGGAAAAATATCACATTACGACGATTTATTCAAGAAATACGCCCAAGAGATCGGATGGGACTGGCGAATGCTGGCATCCCTCGCCTATACAGAATCAAACTTTGACACAACAGCCGTATCTTGGGCAGGAGCCAAAGGATTGATGCAATTGATGCCTGCCACTGCACGCGCAATGGGCGTACCCGCAGGTAAAGAACAAAACCCGGAAGAAAGTATAAAAGCAGCCGTTAAATACATTGCCGCCACAGACCGAAGTTTCAATATGATCCCTGACAAACAGGAACGGCTCAACTTCATACTGGCTTCTTACAATGCCGGCCTAGGACATATCTACGACGCCATGGCATTAGCAAAAAAATACGGAAAGAATAACCTCGTATGGAAAGACAACGTCGAAAACTTCATCCTGCTCAAAAGCAATGAGGAATACTTCACCGATCCTGTTTGTAAAAATGGATATTTCCGTGGCATAGAAACGTTCAACTTCGTACGTGATATTCAGTCCCGGTTCGAATCGTACAAAAAAAAGATAAAATAAGTAATAAGTATCAGGTAATAGGTAATAACCGTAGCTTATCAATAGTGTATCCGCACGGCTTATTACCTATTACTTATTACCTATTACTTATTTACTACTTGTTTCTGCCCGTCAAAAGGCTAACCACCACAATAGCCAGTATAGACAATGGTAATGCAAAGAGAATAGGGTCAATTACCGGAAACGGATATGTCTCAATCAATACATCCTTGCCAAACAGGAATTTACATATTCCCATTGCGGCAGCTTCTTTCTGATGAAGGAATATTAGTGCAAAAGCACTGCCTAAAGTTCCTACCCAGAGACTTGCCATAACTCCCTGTTTCGTCGCTTTCTTCCAGTACAATGCACAAAAGTAGGCAGGAAGAAATGCAGCAGCACAGATACCCATGAAAATAGAAGTTCCGCGGGCGATAATATCGTGAGGCAGCATATAGCAAATAATATAGCTGACCAAAATAGAGAAAAGTACTCCCAAACGAATCACATTTGTCAATTTGCCACGAGAACGGGGTTTATAAGTACCATAAATGTCAGAACCAACCGATGCTCCCATTGTGTGGAACTGAGAACTAAGCGTAGACATACTTGCAGAAAGGATACAGAGCATAAACAAAGCGGCAAACCAGTCCGGCATAGCTTTATTGATGAAATAAGGAATGATTTTATCAATATCCTGTATCACTTCCGTAGCAACGGCTCCTTCTGTCTTCAAGAAGAAAAGATTGCTTAATGCACCGGCATGATAGATAGCTCCTACCGTTATAATCAGGAAAAAACAACCGATAAATACGCCACGATTCAACTGTTTGCTACTTTCTACCGTCATAAAACGTACCACCAACTGAGGCTGTGCAAGGCAACCGATTCCTACTCCCAAAATAAGAGAGGTAACCAATGAGTACCACTGTGGAGAACCTGTCACAGGCATTGCGGTCCATCCCTGATGCCCCAATGCCTTGAACTTTTCCGGAACCAGAGGGGCTATATTTGTCAATTCCTTGTTTGCTTCCGTAAAACCCATGCCAAGCACCTGATACAAAGAGAACAACAGGAACAACATACAGCCAAACATGATAACTGCCTGTAAAGCATCCGTATACATCACCCCCTTCATTCCTCCCGCAATCACATACGCAGCAATGACTAACGTAAATATCAGCAGAGATATATTAAAATCAATCTGAAAAATCTGTTCAATAAATACAGCGCCCCCTTTCATTACCACAGCAGCGTACAACGGCATACCTATAAATATGACGGCTGCAATGAACACCTGTATATTACGGGAACGAAAATGACGGCCTAATAACTGCGGAAAAGTGCTGACATTCAGTTTTGCTCCCATGCGCCGGGTACGCAAACCGAAGAATATGAAGGCGATAACTACCCCGACAAACATATTGAGGAAACACAGCCACTGAATACCCATACCGAAAGCAGCCGCTACTCCGCCAAAACCAACTATAGCAGACGCAGAGATAAACGTAGCACCATAAGAAAGCGCCATCACTATCGGATTCATCTGACGTCCGCCAACCAGATAATCACTGGTATTCGTAGTCTTCTTATATCCTAAAAAACCGAGGTAGGCCAATGACAGCAGATAAGCTATCACAATCAAGCCAAGAGTAAATGTATTCATCGCGTTTCGTCTTTATCGTCGTCCTTATTCCAATATTTCAGCCCAAACCAGGCAGCAAAAATCACACATATCACTGAGAGGATATATGGCAAGACTATAAAAGGGTCATCTATTCCAAACATTTGCGTATCAGATTTTAATCAATTAAGCCACAAATGTAAGGAATTTATTGAAAAGACAAAACTTTTGTTTACTAATACTGATTATAATGTATCTTTTTCTCGTCATATTTCTGTTTCGGCTGCTCTTTTGTTGCAGGATAGCCGAAAGGAATGACACAAAGAGGAAGAATATTCTCGGGCAGGTGGGTATATTTGCGAACGACTTCCATACGATCTTCATACGGATAAGCAGCTGTCCATACAGCACCCAGCCCCATACTTTCAGCAGCCAGCAAAATATTCTGTGCTGCAGCAGAACAGTCTAAATACCAATAAAAAGAACGGGCAGAATCACCACAGACAATAATCGCATTACGGGCTTGTGTCAACATTTTGGCATAAGGAAGAGCCGCCGCCATCGAATCCAGTTTCGCACGGTCGGAAACAACCACAAACTCCCAGGGACGAACATCCTTTCCCGATGGAGCAGACATCCCTGCACGAAGCATTAAATCAATTTTCTCTTTCTCTACCCCTTTATTCAAGTAAGTACGCACGCTCTTACGCTCAAAGATATTATCCAAAGCGGCATTTCCGGTGCCGGTTGTTCCTTTTTCCTCTTTTGAGGAAGAACACGAGATCATAGCAGTCATTGCCATGAGCATACACAAGAAAGAAAAAATCTTTTTCATTGTGACAAGTCTTTAAAATAGGTTTAACTTATTTTTCTGGGCTTCTTCCAACGATACTGTTTCACGGCGTAATAGTCCACTCTTCTCACGAAGTGCCTGATATTCCGCATCTAACTCATTAATCAGTTCGGCTTTCATCTGCGAATTCAACAGCCGGGAAGCAACACTGGCATTCTGAGAAGCATCTTTCAGATGTACAACCGGCGCATGATATACAGGTGCGATTTTCAGTGCCGTATGCATCTTTGAAGTAGTGGCTCCGCCAATCAACAGAGGAATATCCAGTCCGGCTTTCTCCAGTTCGGCAGCCACATGAGTCATTTCTTCCAGAGAAGGTGTGATCAAGCCACTCAAACCGATCATATCGACTTTTTCTTCTATGGCACGCTGAACAATGGTTTCTGCCGGAACCATCACTCCCAAGTCAACTATATCATAACCGTTGCACGCCATTACGACGGCAACTATATTTTTTCCGATGTCGTGCACATCCCCTTTTACGGTGGCAAGCAGAACTTTTCCGGCAGAAGATGATCCTTCCACTTTTTCTGATTCAATGATCGGTTGCAGTATAGCTACGGCTTTCTTCATAGTACGGGCAGTCTTCACGACCTGAGGCAGGAACATTTTTCCTGCGCCAAAAAGCTCGCCGACATAATTCATTCCATCCATCAACGGACCTTCAATTACATCTACAGCTTTATCATATAAAGGTAAAGCTTCCGCTAAATCCTGTTCCAGATAATCACCGATTCCTTTCATCAAAGCATATTTCAAACGCTCTTGTACGGATTCTTCTCTCCATGCATCCTGCTTCACAGCTGCCTGACCGGAAGTACCGCCCATCGTTTCTTTCAATGCTTCCGCCAGTTCTATCAGACGCTCGGCAGCATCGGGACGACGATTCAATACAACGTCCTCTATCTTTTCCAGCGTATCTGCAGGAATATCACTGTAGAGTACGGAAGTTCCCGGATTGACGATTCCCATATCCATCCCTTGCTGGATGGCATGATAAAGGAATACCGCATGCATTGCTTCACGAATATAATTATTGCCACGGAAAGAGAAAGAAAGATTACTCACTCCGCCGCTGACGTGTGCACCGGGAAGATTCTTCCTGATCCATCCGGTAGCTTCTATAAAGTCTACGGCGTAATTGTTATGCTCTTCGATTCCTGTAGCCACCGCAAGCACATTCGGGTCGAAAATAATATCATGAGGATTGAATCCAACTTTATCAACCAGCAGACGATATGCACGTTCGCACACTTCTATCTTGCGGGCAGCAGTATCCGCCTGTCCTTTTTCATCAAAAGCCATCACGACAGTTGCCGCTCCATATTGCTTGATGATCCGGGCATGCTCCAGAAATACTTCCTCCCCTTCCTTCAGAGAGATCGAGTTTACGATTGATTTGCCTTGCAGGCATTTCAATCCGGCTTCGATCACTTCCCATTTGGAAGAGTCGATCATAACAGGTACACGGGCTATTTCCGGTTCGGACATGATGAGATTCAGAAAAGTAGTCATCTCAGTCCGGGCATCCAGCAGACCATCATCCATATTAACGTCAATAACCAAAGCTCCGTCTTCTACTTGCTGACGAGCTATGGAAAGGGCTTCATCATATTTCTTTTCATTAACCAGACGAAGAAACTTGCGTGAGCCTGCTACGTTGCAACGCTCACCTATATTCACAAAGTTGATTTCCGGTTTCACTTCCAGCAGTTCGAGTCCGGAAAGCCACATACAATCCGGTTTGGGTGCCGGAACATGAGGTTTGGCACCTGCTATCAGTGTCTGATATTCTGCAATGTAGGCATCTGTCGTACCACAACAACCACCGATAATATTAACCAATCCTTCCTGAATATACTCCTTCACTTCATGAGCCATATCTGCGGGAGTCTGATCATATTTCCCCAGACTATTCGGAAGGCCCGCATTAGGATAAGCACTGATATAATAAGGTGCACGCGAAGCCAACTGTTCAAGAAAAGGCTTCAACTGACGGGCACCAAAGGAGCAATTCAATCCGACTGAAAATATATTGGCATGCTGCACAGAAGCAAGGAAAGCTTCCAAAGTCTGTCCGGACAATGTACGTCCGCCGATATCGGATACCGTCACAGACAACATAACAGGGACTTCTATTCCTGTCACCTTCATAGCCTGTCCGGCTGCAAAGATGGCAGCTTTCGCATTCAGCGTATCAAATATGGTTTCGATAAGAATGGCATCCACCCCACCTTCCAGCATGGCTTCCATTTGCTGCTGGTAAGAGGCAGCCAGTTCGTCATAAGACAAGGCACGAAACGCCGGATTGTTCACATCCGGGCTCATAGAACAGGTTTTATTAGTAGGTCCAACGGAGCCTGCAACAAAACGCGGTTTATCCGGACTCTTTGCCGTATATTCGTCCGCCAGTTCACGTGCCAGTCTGGTAGCGGCAAGATTGATTTCGCGCACATATTCTTCTACATGATAATCCGCCATTGAGACAGTTGTAGAACTGAATGTATTGGTCTCGATAATATCCGCACCTGCTTCCAGGTATTTACGATGGATATCTTGAATGACATCGGGGCGAGTCAGACACAACAAATCATTATTCCCCTTCAACTGACCGGGAATATGCGCAAAACGTTCACCACGAAAATCTTCTTCTTTAAGATTATATTGTTGGATCATTGTGCCCATTGCGCCATCCAGAATCAGAATACGCTCGGATACAATCTGAGAAATTGTCTTTTTCATTCTTACCTTATTACATTAACACCTAATTGTCACTCTGCCTATCTTAGACCTATCACGATCTTATCTTACTATTACGCTATAAAGCCATCTTATCGCTTAAACATTCGGGCCATGTCTCTGCGGTCATCTTTTTCTTTAATTGATTCCCGTTTATCGTACTGTTTTTTACCTTTCGCCAAAGCAACGACCAGTTTCGCCAAACCTTTTTCGTTGATAAACAAACGCACAGGAACGGTAGTAAAACCGGGGTCTTTCATTCCCCGTTGAATTTTCTCCAATTCTTTCTTATTAAGCAACAACTTTCTGTCTCTACGAGCTGTATGATTATTGTACGAACCATAGAAGTACTCGGCGATATGCATATTCTTTACCCATAATTCGCCTTTCGCAAAATAACAAAACGTATCCACCAGACTTGCTTTTCCTAAACGAATGGATTTAATTTCCGTGCCTGTCAATACAATACCTGCCGTGTAGGTATCCATCAACTCATAGTCAAATGTAGCACGTTTATTCTTGATATTTACAGAAGGTTGTTTCATCTTTACACATTAATTAAGTATGGCTATCAACTTACTAAATACAATTTGAATCACCGTCGGACATAGTATTAACAAAACTGATGAGAAAAGGGTGTATTTCAATCGTACTTTTTCCTCCACTTGCATCAATATGGGAGCTCCTTCCCATACTACATAGACAATGTAGAACTGAAATAGCCAGGCAATAATTCTAAAATCAGGTAAAAGTCCGGTCACAATCTGAAGCAAGAAGGGAACAACAAGTGCGTATCCGGCAAACTGTTGTGTCAACGGAGCATTGGCAGGCATCCCAAACATTCTTACTCCCATTTCGTTAATTGCATAGGCCGCCAGAAAGTAACCACCAAACAATGCCACAGCTACGGCACAACAATTGGTCATCGCTATTTGAAAACTTTGCGGTCCTCCCCATCCATTCGTCAGCAAAGAGCCGATAAAGACGGACAAACCGCATAAACCAATCATAGGATAGACAAAAGCCATAAAAACTTTTCGCCTATCCTCTTCCATAGAAATTTCCTCCCAGGCCTTGGCCGGAGAGGAAATCAATTTCATTGCTATATTAAATAATTCTTTGTAGTTCAATTTGTTTTAAGTGTTTCACTCCACGTTGAATTTGCGGCACCATCCAAAGAATTCTTTGAGGAGTTGGTCTTTGCATTTACTTTTATTTTAGTTGGTTCTACTCCAGTAGCTTGTTTGAATGCATAAATAACACTAGACAGATTATATGCCTTATAAGTAGAAGTATACTTATCACGAGTCACAGTCTCCTCTGAACCATCTTTAATCACATGATTAAGATTCAATACAAGTTCAGTTGACCCTGATGCCAATTCATCAAAATCATATGTGAGTATAAAAGAATGCTTATTAAGTTCTTCTTTCTGCTTTTCGTCTGTACTCTCTACTTTTACCCAATACATAATAGGAATTACAAGATATTGATCAAAAAGTATTCCCGGCTGAGTTGATGTATCGCTATTAAAAGTATATAAAGGTGCAGTAGCTTCGTTATAATCTGCCGCTTTCTCTGGTCCTTCAGTAGATTTTGCACTAATAGAAGTCGGAGTACTTCCTGCATAAAGTGTTACATCAAGAGTCTGAGAATTCCCTGGCTGTTGCGCTGTGTCAAACTGATAGTAAAAGAAATAGATTTCTCCTATATTCAAGTTAGACATTGACAATTCATTCACAACTAATTTCTGCCCATTAGCCAATTCAAATGTAGCAGGAAAATAGTTTGTACATTTAGCGAACGCAGGTCCGGTATATATCGTATTATCATCCCCATTCATACAAGAAGTAACAGACATCCCCATTAAAACCGTCATTAAAGCTACTAATAAAAATTTCATTTGTTTCATAAACATATTTTTTAGAGTTTGCAAAGATATAAATTCTAATTCACAATTAATAAATGCAGATACTTAAAAAATACTGCATCGTTTACTTTATTATTTTTGCAAAAAGTTCCAGGTGATTATCTACATAGCTGGCAACCAGTGTTGTCACTTGTTCCTCCATATCTAAATATGCCTCTTCCAAATCATCAAAAGCCTCATATTGCTCATACATCGCCATGAATTCATCATCCGTCCGTTCTTTTTCCAGATCCTTCCGGTTGGCATCATATATCTTCTTGGCTTTATATACCAATTTAGAGAACTCTTCCGCCCCCCACAGGCGCATCACTTTTGCAAAAGGATTATCAAAGATATATCCGCCATAACCGTTCTGAATCAACTGACAGAATCCGCCGAACATTATTTCATCACGAAAAATCTGATAAGCCAGCAATGAATGCTGTTCACCTGTCAACAACGGCATTGTGTCAGCAGTCAATTCACCACCGATTATTTCCTTATATTTATCAGTAAAAACCTGGATAAATTCATCCATTCCTTCGCCCGCAGCTTTCTGTAAAGCGGACTCCATAACTTCTATCATAGCTTTGTTCAATAAATTATTCAGCAAAGCTACTAATTTTATTCTATATCTATCTAGTAATACCGCTACATTCTCACTAAAACATACCTGTTGGCGGAATTAATTTAATTCAAACCCATGAAAACAGGGTATCTCATTCTGCTTTCCGATATCCGCCAGATAATTGCATGCCGATATACTTTCCCTTTCCCGGAAAAGCCTTTAAGCACATTTCTTTTACCGTTCAATAGTATGCAAACAACCCTATAATAACCTGCTTTACAACTATTATTGTCGCATTTTCAAAGGGAGTTCTTCATCGTTCCACCCAGGTGAACAAGCATGTCCACCTAGGTGCGCAGACCTGTTTACAAGGGTACAACGATCGGTTCACCCGGGTGGAACGATGAAGATGTCGGTAAAATAACACACGAATAAAGGCATCAAATGCCATAGAGATAAGTAACATAATATATAAACAACAAGTAAACAGCAACCAAGATGCTAGATGCATTCGGCAACTACTTACGCAAAGGGCAAAGAAATGGAATGAGGGATATCCCCCAAAAAGAGTGAGAGATAGACTGAAATGAAGCGATTCTAGGGAGAAAATAATGAGAGATACCTATTTAAAAAGTATCTCTCATTCTGTAATATACTAATTATATGCAGATTACACAAAAACAGTGAGACCGTGAGACTAAAATATTTTTTTCTTTGCAGGAGTTAGCTGAAAGAAGGAACTCTTTTAAGTCTATCTAATGCAAAAACATATAACTATTTATGCATGTAAATGCATTCCTATGGCCATACCTATTAAATAAGGTATTAACCAAATGCACCAAACGACGATACTAAAACGATTAAAATGCCTTTTCGCCTCGGCAGATCCCTTCACATAAGTCCATATCGCCCATGAAGCATGTACAAACATCAGAAGAATGGCAATCGTCCCCGTTACCGTGTGGATTTCATCATGCAAATGCGTTAATTCGGCAATATGCTCCATCAGGCTGGTCCCGACTGCATCGGACACCAATCCTAAAAGAAAGAAAATAATATGCCATAACTTCAGTTTCTTTTGCAGCCTTTCTCCCCATACACCGATAGTATAAAATACCAATGCAGATGAAATAACGCAGATTGCCGCTATCAAATAATGTATATCAACCTGATTGAGTTCCATAAAATTTATATTTCAGATAACAACAAAGCAACGAATAGATAGTTCGACACATAGTAATCTTTCACAAATGCAATCCCGACTTAGCAAACGAAGAAAAAACGTAAACGGATTTGTCACTTTTCACAAAAAAGTAAGATATGGCGATTTGCAGAAACAAATAAATCGACTACCTTTGTGGGCGATTTAGAGAATCGTGACTACGTATTTTTAATTATATCACTAAAAAAAAGAGCTAATTATGACTTATTCACACGAAGTGGAACACATGTGTGTTGTAAAGAAGGGTCCTAACCACGGACCGGCTCCCATACCCGAAGAAGGCAAATGGGTAAAATCTAAAGAAATCGTTGATATTTCAGGTTTGACACACGGTATCGGTTGGTGTGCACCTCAGCAGGGTGCTTGTAAACTGACACTGAATGTTAAAGAAGGCGTTATCCAGGAAGCTTTAGTTGAGACTATCGGATGTTCCGGTATGACTCACTCAGCTGCTATGGCTGCTGAAATCCTTCCGGGTAAAACAATCCTCGAAGCACTGAACACTGACCTTGTTTGCGACGCAATCAACACAGCTATGCGCGAACTCTTCCTGCAAATCGTTTACGGACGCACTCAGTCTGCTTTCTCTGAAGGTGGTTTGATTATCGGTGCAGGTCTGGAAGACTTAGGTAAAGGTCTGCGCAGCCAGGTAGGTACCCTTTATGGTACTCTGGCTAAAGGTCCTCGTTACCTTGAAATGGCTGAAGGTTACATCAAAAATATCTTCTTGGATAAGAATGATGAAATCTGTGGATACGAATTCGTTCACATGGGTAAATTCATGGATGAAATCAAGAAGGGAACTGATGCTAACGAAGCATTGAAGAAAGTTACAGGTACTTATGGTCGTGTAACAGCAGAACAGGGAGCAGTTAAACACATTGATCCACGTCACGAATAATATAAGGAGGAAAGAAACTATGATTAGAGAAGTAAAATTCGAAAGCCAAGACCGTCGTATCAAAGGTATCATTGAAGCCTTGAACGCTAACGGCATCAAAGACATCGAAGAAGCTAACGCAATCTGCGAAGCTGCCGGACTTGATCCTTATAAAACGTGTGAAGAAACTCAGCCTATCTGTTTTGAAAACGCAAAATGGGCTTATGTGGTAGGTACTGCAATTGCTCTTAAGAAGAACTGCACAAACGCTGCTGAAGCTGCTGAAGCTATCGGTATCGGTTTGCAGGCATTCTGTATCCCGGGTTCTGTAGCTGACGACCGTAAGGTTGGTATCGGTCATGGTAACCTGGCTGCTATGTTGCTTCGCGAAGAAACTAAATGTTTCGCATTCCTTGCAGGTCACGAATCTTTCGCTGCTGCTGAAGGTGCTATCAAAATCGCTGCAAAAGCAGACAAAGTACGTAAAGAGCCATTGCGTTGCATCCTGAACGGTCTTGGAAAAGACGCTGCTCAGATCATCTCTCGTATCAATGGTTTTACTTATGTTCAGACTCAGTTTGATTATTTCACTGGTGAGCTGAAAGTAGTTCGCGAAATCGCTTACTCTGACGGTCCTCGTGCAAAAGTAAAATGCTACGGTGCTGACGATGTTCGCGAAGGTGTAGCTATCATGTGGAAAGAAGGCGTAGACGTATCTATCACAGGTAACTCTACTAACCCGACTCGTTTCCAACACCCGGTTGCCGGTACTTATAAGAAAGAACGTGTATTGGCTGGTAAGCCATACTTCTCAGTTGCTTCCGGTGGTGGTACAGGCCGTACTCTTCACCCCGATAACATGGCAGCTGGTCCGGCTTCTTATGGTATGACAGATACAATGGGTCGTATGCACTCAGACGCTCAGTTCGCTGGTTCTTCATCAGTTCCTGCTCACGTAGAAATGATGGGATTCCTGGGAATTGGTAACAACCCGATGGTAGGATGTACAGTGGCTTGTGCTGTAGACGTAGCTCAGGCTTTGGCTAAGTAATTAAAGTTACATTATATAAATAAACTCCTGTAGTCCATGTGATTACAGGAGTTTTTTATTTGTGGTAATTTGAAGTAGATGGCAGTTTCAGATACCTTATCTCACCTATCATTTAGAATTGTTGAATGATAGATTTATATACAATGAAAGCTACATTTACATAAAATCATAATCAAAAGAAGCAGCAGGAACGCTTGAACCAGCAGAAAGCTATGAGAGAGGGCAAATCGAAGAGTTAATATCTTTTGCCAACTCAAATCATTTATGAATAACTATTATAGTATTGATTAATAACAGATTGCTATAGTTTACAAGAAGCCGAAATGATAGGATTCTTGGGAATTGGTACCCCCCAATGGTAAGTTGCACTGTGGCTTGCGCTGTAAACGTAGCTCAGGCCTTAGCTAAGTAATAAAAGTTACTTATTATTATACAGGAGAGTATTTTTTATAAGGCACTCTCCTATTTTTATAAAAAAGATGATGATTGTTACAAATAATCTACACTATCGTTGTTTAGTTCTCTACAACAAATTCTTACCATGAACCAGCTTATAACATATCTTTGCAATGAGATAATAATATCCATAAATTATTAAAAAGAGAAGAGGATATAAAGAGAGAATTTTAGAAAATAAAGAATTACATAAAATAAACTCTCGAAAATAATCCAGTATGACACACATCGGACAAATTATTGAAAAAGAGCTCCATCGCCAAGAACGCTCGGTCACATGGTTCGCAAGACGACTCTATTGCGATCGAACTAATGTATATAATATATTTAGAAGACAGAGCTTAGATACAGAACTGTTGTTACGTATATCCATTATATTAGAATACAATTTCTTCCAAATATATTCTGATATATATAACAACAGAACATAGAAATATCTTCTACAACCTTGTATATAAAACAGCAACAATTAAAAGGATATTTATGTTTAAAGAGCATGTATCTTTGCAAAGTTTTTTAAGACAACCAAAGTATATGACTAAAAAGATTACACATTAAAAACAAAAAAGATGAAACAATTTAGAATTTTAAGTATGTTGATGATTGTGCTTATATCAAGCCTGTCATTTGTATCATGTGGAGATGATGATGATGAAACGTCTGGTGATTTCAGTGCCAGCATAGCAGGAGTTTATACAGGTAAACTCAAAGTTGGAACTAATGTTACAGCTGATGCATATGTAGTCACTGTCACCAAAGTATCTTCTTCTGTAGTAAAAGTTACCGCTGACTTCTACACAGATAACGGTAGTGAAAATTACAATGTTACTAAAGAAGGCAATCAATACATTCTTTCAAGCGAAAGCTCATCTGGTATCAACATAACTGTTACAGGTAAAGCAATGACTATAAGTTTCCTTAATAATGCAGGAAGTATGACCACTTTTACCGGAACTCGTGATTAAAGCCCACCAATCTTTACAGTAAAAGTAGAAATTCAGTAAAGGTTACAAATATCCCAAAGCCGTAATTTCCCTTTTCTTGAAAATGAGAAATTACGGCTTTTATAAATAAAAGCTATGAAAATTGTATATAACACTATTCTCTTTACATTACTATTTCTAGCCACAAGCTGTGATCATTCGGAGAAAATCGATGATATAAAACTTGAAATTTCACAAAACATCTTCCGCAACATCGACAATAACGGAGGGAAAATAACTGTTGCTATCACATCTAATTCTGAATGGATCATCGCAAATTCAGCTGATTGGTGCATACCAGACAAATATCAAGGAGAAGGAAACGATATACTTACTATAAAAATTCTAGCTAACACCAAACATGCAAACAGACAAACTAATCTAATCATATCCGCCCAAGGGATAAACCAAACAATCAAGATTTCACAACAAAAAGGAGAAGTTAATCCAGATTTAGATAAAATACACTATCAATTACCCGTTATTTTCCATGTTCTTTATCAAAACGAAAATGACATAAATCAATATATAAAAGAAGACCATTTAAAAGATGTATTAGTGCGAACTAACCATTTCTATCAATCTGAAAAGTGTGGAATTGATATAAATCTCGAATTTGTATTAGCAACCAAAGATAAGAATGGAACCACACTACCAGAACCTGGAGTAGAAAGAGTGCCATTTAATGAGCTTCCTATTGATTGCGAAAAGTTTATGAGAGATAATACAGGAAAATATACATCTTTACTATGGGAACCCAATGAATACATTAACATAATGGTATATCCTTTTACGGATTCGCAGATTTTAGGCATATCTACATTTCCATATAGTTTAAAGGACTTTTTTTTAGAAGGGACTCAACAAGTATCAGCTTCGTGGATCACTTTAGAGAATTTGAGTTTCCCATATTGTATATCGATCAATAGTTCATATATTTATGAGCAAAGTACAGATGAAAGAATTAATCAAAACGATGCTGCAATAACATTAGCACACGAACTCGGACACTATTTAGGATTACGTCATGTATTCTCAGAAGGAGGGACCACTTCAATGTGTACCGATACTGATTATTGCAAAGATACTCCCAGTTATAACCGTAGTGAGTATGAACAATGGCTTAACAATTTGGATAAACAGAATAAATATCAATTAAAAGATTTAGCTAAACGATATAGCTGTGAAAAAGGAGAATATGAAGCACACAACATTATGGACTATGCATATTGCTTTTATAATGAAATAACTTTAGAACAACGAAAAAGAATACGCCATATCTTAAACTATAGCCCACTGATTCCAGGTCCCAAAGAAAGCAGAATAGATACCAGAGGCGTACAAGACAGATTGAATTTGCCAATATGTATAATGAAATAACATAATCAGGTAAAACGGGGCAGCAAGTATTTCATCGACTGTTCCTCCATAGTAGTCAAATGTCAGAACAAGTCTTGACTATTACAACTAATTATCCGTTTTCTACATCACAATACAAAACTTTTATACAGGATAACTTGTTATTACAATATAACCAAACATCATGAAACGATGCTACTGACATTTTTAAACATACTGGCCACCATCATTGGCGTAATCAGTTTATTGATTGTAACCTATGGAGTATTCGTAGGATTCATAGCTTTTCTCCGTAACGAATTCAAACGGATCAACGGAACCTATACCATCAATAATGTCCGGCAGCTGAGAGCTGATTTCGGCAGTTACCTCTTATTGGGATTAGAATTTCTAATTGCATCAGACATACTAAAGACCGTAGTAGACCCGACTTTAGACGAACTGGCTATTTTAGGAGGTGTAGTTATAGTAAGAACTGTATTATCAGTCTTTCTGAATAAAGAAATAAAAGAACTAGCCGAAGAAGAAAATTCAAAAAGCACATAAATAGATTGGAATAAATAAAAAATGTATTACTTTTGCATGAATTCTTAATGACCTATGGTATGGAATATATCAATGAATTTCACAATGACTGAAATTCCAAAGAATATAAAGGACACGATATGAAAAAGAACTTACTATTATTACTTTGCTTGTTTTGTCTGGTCAATGTTTGCCATGCAAAAGCGAAAGACACTTTTACCGTTTTCCAATTAAACCTGTGGCATGGATGTACTAAAGTACCCAACGGAGATCAAGGCATTATTGATGTACTGGATCAGATGGATGCGGATGTCGTTTTTCTGTGCGAAATCAGAGACGGAAAACAGTTTATCCCTCATGTGATCGAAGAGCTGGAGAAGAGAGGAAAACATTACTATGGTGAAACGTTTGATCTTGCAATCGGTGTTTTGAGTAAATTCAAGCCGGACAGTTGGACCAAATGCTGCATCGTACCTGGTGACGAAGGTCGTGCTATGGTGAAAATGGTTGCAACAATCGAAGGCCAACCCGTATCTTTCTATTCTTGTCATTTGGACTACCGGCATTATCAATGCTATATGCCACGTGGATATAATGGTACTACCTGGAAGAAAATGGATAAGCCGATAACGGATGAAGAAGAAGTCTTGAAAGCAAACAGACAGTCTTTCCGGGATGAAACCATCCGTGCTTTTATTCAGGAAGTACAATCTGACATTCAACAAGGCCGCCCGATAATCATGGGAGGAGATTTTAATGAGCCCTCTCATTTAGACTGGCAGGCAGATACAAAGGATTTGTGGGATCATAATGGGGCTATCATTCATTGGGACTGCTCAATGATGCTGAGCAAAGCAGGATTCAAAGATGCTTATCGTGAAAAATTTCCCAATACAGTTCGATATCCCGGTTTTACATTCCCTGCCGGAAACAAACTCGCAGAAGAGGCTAAACTGGAAAAGTTAGCTTGGGCGCCTGAGGCAGACGAACGTGACCGGATTGATTTCATTTATTATTATCCATTGGAGTCGATGCTTTCCATGAAGGATAGCAAGTTGGTAGGTCCCTCCGAAACAGTTGTCCGGGGAAAAATAACAGAAAACGATTCTAAGGATAAGATTCTGACGCCTTCTTGTATTTGGCCCAGCGACCATAAAGGGAATCTTGCTACATTTAAGATTCGGAAGAAACGGTAATAGTATATTGAATAGGGTGACATCTACAGGATGATATACATACTCTGTTACTACAGTCTCCTTTATCTCATCCGCCAAATAGCCTACTGGTCCATGCTTCTCTATTTGAACTCATGTTAGTGTTAATGTAAAAAGGTTGAATCTGACAACTTCCCCATAAACAAGATTGTTAATTAGAAACTAATTCATTATCTTTGCATTGAAAGGAGACAGCCACATGAAACTAATAGAGAACAATATCCAGAAGATTATAGACTTATGCAAGAAACATAAGGTACATAAGCTATTTGTGTTTGGTTCTATCCTTACAAATCGCTTTAACGACAACAGTGATATTGATTTAGTAGTAGATTTCAATAAAGCAGAAGTAAGTGATTACTTTGATAATTACTTTGATTTCAAATATGCTTTAGAGAATCTGTTTGGCAGAGAAGTTGATTTACTGGAAGAACAAACGATTAAGAATCCATATCTGAAGAAGAATGTGGATGCAACTAAAACTTTAATCTATGGATGACTTAATAAAGAAACACTTGCAAGATATTCTAACTGCCATTGAAGAAGTGGAAGGTTTCTTCGGCAATGCTCCTAAAGTTTATGATGACTTCTATAGTAACCTATGCCTTAGACGAGCCGTTGAAAGGAATATAGAAATCATTGGTGAAGCTATGAATAGAATACTAAAAGTTGATAAGGATATAGCTATAACCAATTCTCGTAAAATAGTAGATGCCAGAAATTATATCATACATGGCTATGATAGTCTATCTGTAGATATACTTTGGAGCATGGTTATTAATCATCTGCCAAAGCTTAGAAATGAAGTCATAACATTACTAAAGACATGAGATTAGTTACACAAAATTGTGGACAGTGCCGTATATCTGTTCTTTCGCACTCACACAGATGTATACTATTTGCACCATTAAAAATAGAAAAAGCCAGATTAAACCATCTGTTGATTTGCAACAAATGAGCTATCGTTCATTCCCGGACAACTTATCGATTAAGACAGCATCGATATCTTTTGCCAATTCTTGATAGGTCGCCAAAGGATCATCTGTATATACAGCACGAATAATCCCCTCCTTGTCTGTTATCAATATACGGGGAATGGTATGGGAAGCAAAAAGCGAAAAGACAGCATCATCATTCTGAGCGGAAAAAGGCAAGGAAAACGAATGTTTTTCCCAATAGGCTTGTACTTCAGAGCCCGATTCCGAACGGCTGATACAAGACAATAATACATCCGGATTCTCTTTATACGTATCATAAACTTTCTGAATAACCGGAAGTTCTTTCTGACAATCCGGACAATCCGTATGAAAAAAGACAATCACTCCAACCTTCCCGCTAAATGACTGCGTATTCAACACTCCCCCATCACTCATCTCTACCGAAAACTGAGGAAGGGCGTCACCGGCAACAAGAGCAAAGTCTCCCCTATCATCATCATCGTCCGTGATACAGGAAGAAAAAACTGCCAGAACGATACATAGCAATATCACCACTTTGCTTCTTATTTCCACTTTCATATCTTTCTTCGTTAGTTATGCAACTCCCAAAAGCTCTACCTCAAATACCAATGTCGAAAAAGCCGGAATCGGACCGGATGCACGGGTTCCGTATCCCATCGTGTAAGGTATATAGATGATCCATTTATCTCCCGCACGCATCCGTTGGAGCGCCAGTTGCCAACCATCTATTACATCGCAGAGGCGGAAAGCTTCCGGACAATTACGTTCATAAGAATTATCGAACACCCGACCGTTAATCAGACTCCCTTTATAATGAACGGTAACAATACTCCGCACATTAGGAAAAACAGTCCCCGTACCGGTCTCCAAAACCTTATAATAGATGCCGCAAGGCAAGGCATAAACACCTTCCTGCGATGACAATTCTTTCAAGAACTCCAAATTCGTCTCTTTATATTCTTGCTTTCTTCCCATAAATACATGATTTGAATGTACAAAAGTAAGCAGATTTAAGAGAAATCTTCCATAAAAACTGTATATTTGTTTGTTGAATCATAAAAACTCATCGCTATGGGACAAATTAAAACCAGATGCAGCGCTGCTGCCGGACTATTCTTGATTCTTTTGACAGTAATTGCGGGATTTTCGTCCTGTAAAAGTAATCAGAAAGACATTATTCCTTCTGCCGAATACGCTCCATACGTCAATGCTTATACGGGAGGAGTGATTTCGCAAAACTCAACGATACGCATAGAGCTGACACAGGACCAGCCGATGGTAGACCTGAATCAGGAACTGAAAGACAATCCGTTCAGTTTCTCTCCTTCATTGAAAGGAAAAACGTATTGGGTCAGCAACAATACCATTGAATTTGTCCCCGAAGAAGGGGCACTGAAACCAGGTGCCTTTTACGAAGGAACCTTCCACCTGGGAGATTTCGTCGATGTAGACAAAAAGCTGGAAGAATTCAACTTCTCCTTCCGCGTGCAGGAACGAAACTTTAGTATTCATACCGATCCGATAACCGTCACAGCCACCCAGCCCGACCAAGTGACCGTAACGGGTGAAATACGTTTCAGCGATGTAGTGAAAAAAGAGGAAGTAGAGAAAATGCTCACAGCCGGAAGCGAAAAGAACAAAAGCTATCCGATTGAAATCACCCAGACAGATCACCCGACCCGATACGCATTTAGCATCAGTCAGATAATCAAAGAAGCGGAAGATTACCAACTGGAAATTACCGCCAAAGGCAATCCGGCAGGCATCGACCGTACCCAAAACAAAAGTATTCTGATCCCGGCAAAGAACAGTTTCCGCTTCCTGTCCGCCGTACGCATCGACCAACCGGAAAACGGAATTGAAATCATATTCTCCGACCCTGTATCCAACACACAGGATTTGAAAGGACTCATCGACGTTCCGGAAGTTTCTTCCTCTATTTTCCAGATCAAAGAAAATAAAGTATTCGTTTACTTCGAAACCGGCAAACTGAACAAACTGACGCTGAATATCCATGAAGGAATAAGAAACAGCCAGGACAAACCGCTGGGCACTTCCCACTCCATCTCATTCAGCGAACTGAACCTGAAACCGCAGGTAGAAATGGCTACTTCCGCCGCTATCCTGCCCGATTCGAAAAGTCTGATCATCCCCTTCCGTGCCGTCAATCTATATGCGGTGGATTTGAGCGTGATCCGTATTTTCGAAAACAACGTATTGATGTTCATGCAGAACAACTCGCTCTCCTCAGCCAATGAATTGCGCCGTTCGGGAAGACTGGTTTATAAGAAGACATTGTGGCTGGCGAAAGATTCTTCCAAAGATGTGCACCGCTGGGAAGACTATTCGATAGACCTTGCCGGATTGATTCATCAGGAGCCGGGAGCCATTTACCGTGTCATCCTCTCGTTCCGCCAGGAATACTCCGCTTATCCTTGCGGGGGAAGTGAAAACAAGGAAATGCAGTTTGCGGACAACAAGTCTTCCGACAACCTGACCAAAGTCAGCGGAGAGACATTGTCGGAAGACGATGAAGCAGTATGGGACACTCCGGAAACATACTATTATTATAATGGCAGCGTACCGATGGACTGGAGTCAGTACCGATGGACAGAACGGGATAACCCCTGCCATCCGTCCTACTATATGAATTCCGACCGGATAGCCGCCTGCAATATCCTTGCCTCCAATCTGGGAATGATTGTGAAACGTAATTCACTGAATAAATTGTGGATTGCAGTAAATAACATTTTGGATACGAAACCGGTAGCGAAAGCACAAGTGACGATTTATAACTTCCAGCTTCAGCCGATTGGAAAGGGAGAGACGAACGGTGAAGGGCTGGTAGAAATCACTCCGAAGGGAGTTCCTTTCATAGCGGTGGCCGAAGCGGACAAGCAAAAGGCGTATGTACGCGTGGTCGATGGCGAGGAGCAGTCGGTCAGCCGGTTCGATGTGGGAGGAAAAGACATTCAGAAAGGTCTGAAAGGATTTATCTATGGCGAGAGAGGCGTATGGCGTCCGGGAGATACACTGCATATTTCTTTCATGCTGGAAGACCGTGAGAAACGTATTCCGGACAAACATCCGGTAGCATTGGAGATTTACAATCCAAGAGGACAGTTCTATACCAAAATGATCTCTACCCAGGGGACAAACGGATTCTATACATTTGCCGTGCCCACGCAAGCCGACGATCCCACCGGATTATGGAATGCCTACGTGAAAGTAGGAGGAACCGCTTTCCACAAGAGTCTGCGCATCGAAACCATCAAGCCGAACCGTCTGAAGATTACGCTGGCTTTGCCAACCATCCTTCAGGCTTCGAGCAAAGACGTATATGCCCCGCTTACTTCTTCATGGCTGACGGGAGCCACCGCATCGCGACTGAAAGCAAAGGTCGAAATGTCCTTATCGAAAGTCAATACGCAGTTCAAGAACTACGGACAATACCTGTTCAACAATCCGGCAACGGACTTTACGACCGTCCGGGCGGATGTGTTCAACGGGGTACTGGATGCGGAAGGAAGAGCAGGCGTCAACATACAGCTTCCGGTAGCAACGGGTGCTCCGGGTATGCTGAATGCAACGCTCACCACCCGTGTCTTCGAACCGGGAGGAGATGCAAGCATCTACTCGCAGACTGTTCCCTTCTCTCCGTTCACATCGTATGTGGGCATCAATCTGAACCAGCCGAAAGGAAAGTATATCGAAACAGACAAAGATCATGTGTTTGATATCGTGACGGTCAACGATCAGGGACAGCCGGTGAACCGTTCCAATCTGGAATATAAAATCTACCGGATCAGCTGGAGCTGGTGGTGGGAAAACGGTGAAGAGTCTTTCGGAACCTATATCAACAACAGTTCCATCACTCCCGTTGCCAGTGGTAACCTGCAGACCACAGGAGGAAAAGCCTCCTTCAAGTTCCGCATCAATTATCCGGATTGGGGACGCTATCTGGTGTACGTGAAAGACCGTGAAAGCGGACACGCCACCGGAGGAACCGTCTACATCGACTGGCCCGACTGGCGCGGACGTTCGAACAAGACAGACCCGAGCGGCATCAAGATGCTTGCTTTCTCACTGGACAAAGATTCTTATGAGATAGGAGAAACAGCCACGGCAATCATTCCCGCAGCCGCCGGAGGACGTGCGCTGGTATCCCTCGAAAACGGTTCGACCGTCTTGCAGCAGCAATGGCTCGAAGTGTCCGATCAGGGAGATACGAAACTCACCTTCAAGATTACACCGGAAATGGCTCCGAATGTTTATCTGCATATCAGCCTATTGCAGCCTCATGCGCAGACAGTCAATGATCTGCCGATCCGTATGTACGGCATTGCTCCGGTATTTGTGACCAACCGTCAGACGATTCTGCAACCGCAGATCAAGATGCCGGAAGTGCTGCGTCCGGAAACTGACTTTAACGTGACTGTCAGCGAGAAAAGCGGAAAACCGATGACTTATACACTGGCGATTGTGGATGACGGTCTGCTCGATCTGACTAACTTCAAGACGCCCGACCCGTGGAACGAGTTTTATGCACGCGAGGCTCTCGGCATCCGTACATGGGATATGTACGACGATGTGCTGGGTGCTTCCGGCGGACGTTACAGTTCATTGTTCAGCACGGGTGGAGATGCCTCGCTGAAACCGGCAGATGCCAAAGCCAACCGTTTCAAACCGGTGGTCAAATTCATCGGTCCTTTCTATCTCGCAAAAGGTAAGCAACAGACACATACGTTGAAGCTTCCGATGTATGTGGGTTCTGTACGTGCGATGGTAGTTGCCGGACAGGACGGCGCTTACGGAAATGCGGAAAAGACTGCATTTGTGCGGACACCGCTCATGCTGTTGTCTACTCTGCCCCGTGTATTGAGTACGCAGGAAGAAATTACCGTTCCGGTAAATGTATTCGCTATGGAGAACCAAGTGAAGAACGTGACCGTATCGCTGGAAGCATCCGGCGCAGGCGTACAGATCACGGGCAATCGCCAGCAGTCACTCACTTTTGACCAGCCGGGTGACCAACTGGCATACTTCACTCTGAAAACAGGCAGCAAAACCGGAAAGGCAACCATCCACCTGACGGCAAGCGGCAACGGACAGCAGACAAAAGAAACGATCGAAATAGAAGTCCGGAATCCGAATCCGGTGGTTACCTTACGCAACAGCCAATGGATAGAAGCCGGTCAGGAGGCCGAACTGTCATACACACTGGCAGGTTCTTCTTCGGCTAACAATCAGGTGCAACTGGAAGTCTCCCGCATTCCGTCGGTAGACATCAGCCGTAGATTCGACTTCTTATACAACTATCAGCATCATTGCACAGAGCAACTGACTTCCAAAGCATTACCTCTCTTATTCGTCTCCCAGTTCAAGGCGGTGGACGAACAGGAGGCCGAGAAAATAAAGACGAATGTACAGGAAGCTATCCGGCAGATATATGCCCGCCAGCTTCCCAACGGCGGATTTGTATACTGGCCGGGCAACGCCGTCGCCGACGAATGGATCACTTCTTACACGGGTATGTTCCTGACACTGGCACAAGAAAAAGGGTATGCCGTTCATCCGAACGTACTGAACAAATGGAAACGCTTCCAGCGTGCCGCCGCCCAAAACTGGCGTATGCCGCAGGAAGCAAGCAACTGGCAGATATGGCAATCGGAATTGCAGCAGGCCTTCCGCCTCTATACCCTTGCACTGGCCGGTGCACCGGAATACGGAGCCATGAACCGCATGAAGGAACAGCCGGGACTCTCCATCCAAGCCAAATGGAGACTGGCAGCCGCCTATGCGCTGACCGGTAAGATGAAACCTGCCGGAGAATTAGTATACAACGCAGAAACGACCGTCATTCCTTATTCTTCCATGAACCTGATTTACGGTTCGTCCGACCGGGATGAAGCAATGATTCTGGAAACGCTCATTCTGATGAAGCGGGATCGGGATGCGTTGCAACAGGCTAAGAAGGTATCACAGAATCTGGCACAGGAAAACTGGTTCAGCACGCAGTCTACCGCCTTTGCCCTGATGGCAATGGGACGCCTTGCGGAGCAATTATCCGGTACACTGGATTTCACATGGAACTGGAACGGCAAGCAACAGCCCGCCGTGAAATCTGCTAAAGCCGTATTTGAAAAGGAGATAGCTACTTCTCCGAAATCGGGAACAGTCTCTGTGAAGAACAAGGGCAAAGGAGCATTGAGTGTAGACCTGATTACACGTACCCAATTGCTGAATGATACGCTGCCAGCCATTGCCGATAATATCCGGCTGGATGTGAAATACACAGATAGGGCAGGTTCACCGATTTTCCGTGGAAGACATCAGACAGGGAACGGACTTTATGTCTGCGGTCACCCTATCCAATATCAGCGGTACTTCCGATTACAGCAATCTGGCACTGACGCATATCATACCGTCCGGATGGGAAATATATAATGAACGGATGATTGTTCCGGAAGTGTCCTCTTCCAGTACCAATGAGGCGAATGTTCCGGAAAGTTCAGCCGGTAAGTATACCTATAAAGATATTCGTGATGACCGGGTATTGACTTATTTCGACCTGCGACGGGGTGAATCGAAAACATTTACCGTAAGGTTGCAGGCAACTTATGCAGGTAACTTTATTCTTCCGGCCATTCAGTGCGAAGCTATGTACGACGCAGCGGTACAGGCACGCACCAAAGCGGGAAGAACGACTGTCAGCCGCTGACAAGACTCTGAACAATAAGACAGCATTGACAGATAGCATAAGTGCATGGGAAGCAAAATCTTGAATTTCTTCAAACGATTGTCCGTCACCAAAAAAGTAATACTTTGTATTCTTGCTTTTTTGGTGACAGGATATATCTTTTGTCTTCCCCGCCACCTTTTTCATGTCCCCTACTCCACAGTAGTGACGGACCGGAACGAGGAACTGCTGGGTGCACGCATCGCCTCCGACGGCCAATGGAGATTTCCTCCCCGAAACACGACTCCGGAAAAGATCAAGGAATGCCTCATTACTTTCGAAGACAAACATTTCTATCACCATTGGGGAGTCAATCCGTTCGCTATCGGAAGAGCTTTCTATCAGAATGTGAAGAATAAACGCATCGTAAGCGGAGGCAGTACGCTGACCATGCAGACCATCCGCCTGGCACGGAACGAATCGCGCACCTTCCGTGAGAAACTGATTGAAATGATCTGGGCCACCCGCCTGGAATTTCGCGCTTCCAAAGAAGAAATTCTTTCCATGTATATCTCCCATGCCCCTTTCGGAGGAAATGTAGTGGGACTGGATGCCGCCGCATGGCGCTACTTCGGACATTCTGCCGATGACCTATCGTGGGCGGAGTCTGCCATGCTTGCCGTTCTTCCCAACGCGCCCGCCATGATTCATCTGTCCAAAGGACGAAAAACGCTGCTTGACAAGCGAAACCGCCTGCTGAAACAGCTTCTCGAAAAGAAAACCATCGATTCGTCTACCTACGAACTGGCTATCAGCGAGCCACTTCCCGATGAGCCTCATCCGCTCCCACAGATCGCACCGTATCTGGTCAGCCGGTTCTATCAGGAACGAAACGGCGAATACTCCCGTTCGACCATCAACAAGGGCATTCAGACTCAGATAGAAGACCTGGCGGAACGATGGAGCAACGAATTCAGGCGAAGTGATATTCGTAATCTGGCCATTCTGGTGATTGACATTCCGAGCAATCAAGTGGTGGCATACTGCGGCAACGTCCATTTCGACCAAAAGCAGGGAGGAAATCAAGTGGACGTCATTCAGGCTCCGAGAAGTACGGGCAGTATTCTCAAACCTTTCTTATATTACGCGATGTTACAGGAAGGAAGTTTACTGCCGGATATGTTGCTGCCGGACGTACCTGTCAATATCAACGGATTTACGCCACAGAATTTCAGTATGCAGTTCGAAGGAGCTGTTCCCGCTTCGGAAGCTCTCGCGCGTTCATTAAATATTCCCGCAGTCACGATGCTGCAAAGATACGGAGTCCCGAAGTTTCATAGCTTCCTGCAACAGATCGGGCTAAAAACCATCAACCGTTCTTCTTCCCACTATGGTTTATCACTTATTCTGGGAGGAGCGGAAGCCACTTTATGGGATGTAACAAACGCATATGCAATGATGGGACGCAGTTTGTTGCAACTGCCGCAAAGGTCTTGCAGCCTGTTGCTCCCGACAAGCCGAATCACAGAATCAACCGATCCTTTTCAGCCAGGCGCCGTATGGCAGACATTCGATGCCTTGAAAGAAGTCAACCGTCCCGAAGAGATTGACTGGAAATCCATTCCTTCCATGCAGACCATTGCATGGAAAACCGGAACAAGCTACGGATTCCGGGATGCTTGGGCGGTGGGTGTTACGCCCCGCTATGCAGTCGGCGTATGGGTAGGAAATGCCACCGGAGAAGGAAAGCCCGGACTGGTGGGTGCACAGACAGCGGGTCCCGTACTATTCGATATTTTTAATCTGCTTCCCGCCTCTTCGTGGTTTACACGCCCTACGGGCATCTTTGTCGAAGCAGAGGTCTGCCGGAAATCGGGACATCTGAAAGGACGGTTCTGTGATGAAACGGACACGCTTCTTGTTTTACCGGCAGGACTGCGGACAGAGGCATGCCCCTATCACCACCTCGTCACTTTATCAGCCGATGAAAGCCAGCGTATTTATGAAAATTGCGCCAACACGGAGCCTACGCTTCAGAAAAGCTGGTTCACACTGCCACCCGTATGGGAATGGTATTACAAACAACATCATCCGGAGTATAAACCGCTGCCTCCTTTCAAAGCCGGATGCGGAGAAGATACTTTCCAGCCGATGCAATTTATCTATCCTCCGATGAACGCACGCATCAAACTGCCCAAGCAACTGGATGGCAGCAAAGGTTTCCTGACTGTAGAACTGGCGCACAGCAATCCTAATGCTACCATTTTCTGGCATCTTGACGAGACCTACCAAGCCCAGACACAGGACTTTCACAAAATCTCCCTGCAACCCGCCGCCGGCAAACATTCGCTGACGGCAGTAGACGGTGAAGGAAATACCATCTCCACCACTTTCTTTGTTGAGTGATATTCATTATCTTTGCGGCATGAAACAGTCATTGAAAGAAAACGGAGGTCTGCCGGCATCCATCCTGTGGACGCTCGCCATTGTGGCAGGAGTCTCGGTAGCCAACATCTATTATATCCAACCGCTGCTAAATATGATACGCCATGAACTTGGCATATCAGAATTCCGTACCAACCTGATTGCCATGGTCACACAGATAGGCTATGCAGCGGGACTCTTGTTTATCACTCCCTTAGGTGATTTGTATCAGCGGAAAAAGATTATCCTTGTCAATTTCTTTGTCCTGATATTCTCCCTGCTGACGATTGCTTTGGCAGATAATATCCATCTGATACTCCTTGCTTCGTTCTTCACGGGAGCCTGCTCCATGATTCCGCAGATATTCATTCCCATAGCCGCCCAGTTCTCCCGTCCGGAAAACAAAGGCAGGAATGTCGGGATCGTCCTATCGGGCTTGCTGACCGGAATCCTTGCTTCACGGGTGGTCAGCGGATTCGTCGGCGAACTGTTCGGATGGCGCGAAATGTATTACATCGCCGCAGCCATGATGTTCGTCTGCGCGATTGTCGTGCTCAAAGTCCTTCCCGATATTCAGACCAACTTCCGGGGCAAGTACGGCGACCTGATGAAATCCCTGCTGGCTTTGGTGAAAGAGTTTCCGCAGCTGCGCATTTATTCCATTCGTGCGGCGTTAAACTTCGGTTCCCTTCTTGCCATGTGGTCCTGCCTTGCCTTCAAGATGGGGCAAGCCCCCTTTCATGCCAACAGCGACATCATCGGTTTGCTGGGATTATGCGGTGTGGCGGGAGCATTAACCGCCTCCTTTGTGGGGAAATACGTAAAGAGAGTGGGTGTCCGCCGCTTCAACTTCATCGGTTGCGGACTGATCCTCTTTTCATGGCTACTCTTCTTCGTCGGAGAAAACACCTACCTTGGTATCATTCTGGGAATTATCATCATCGACATAGGTATGCAGTGCATCCAGCTCAGTAATCAGACCAGTATCTTCGAACTGTCACCCCGAGCCTCCAACCGCATCAATACAATTTTCATGACGACCTACTTCGTCGGCGGTTCCCTGGGAACCTTCCTTGCGGGTACATTCTGGCAATTGTACGGATGGCATGGTGTTATTGGAATTGGAGCTACACTGACCTGCATTTCTTTACTAATTACAACTTTGTCGAAGAAGTGAGTCAACAAAACGGAGCAGTAAACCGTTTAATACAAAAAAAGGGAAACATGAAATACGGAGTTAACAAAGAAATCTTACTTATCACAGCAGGCACCGTCTGGATTATCGCCGGTGCCAATATCTTGCGAATAGGCATCGTTACATGGCTTAATAACTCCGAAGGCTGGATGTTCAAGATAGGAGAAGCAACCATCGTCTTTCTGCTGTTCTTCGTATTAATCTTCAAAAGACTCTATTACAAGCATACTCAAAGGATCGAACGGAAAAAGGAACAGAAGAACTGCCCTTTCTCCTTCTTCGATGTCAAAAGCTGGATCGTCATGATCTTTATGATCTGTATGGGCATCACCATCCGCAGCTTCCACCTGTTGCCCGAAAGTTTTATATCTGTCTTCTACACAGGACTGTCCATCGCACTGATCCTGACCGGCGTACTCTTCATCCGTTACTGGTGGCTGAGGCGCAAGACGAATCCGGTGTAACAGGAAAGCATCTATATTCCAATAAAATATAAACTTATAATAAATTTTATTGTGCTGTCCGGCAAGGCAAAAAGAATTCTGTCTTTTTATTGTATCTTTGCGCGACCAAAAAAATAAAGAAATGATTCCAACCCAACAGGATATTGCCGAATTCACCCGCTTTCAACGAAACGAGATAACAGAAAGCATCTTATATGAACGGCTCGCATCTATCGAAAAAGACGAGAATAACCGCAAAACGCTCCGACTGATAGCAGCAGAAGAAAAGTCGCATTACGCTATCCTCAAGAAATATACAGGAAAAGAAATCGGTCCGGACTATAAGCGTATCGCCCGTTTCTACTTTCTGGCACGCATACTAGGTATCACATTCGCCATCAAATTAATGGAGTCCAGTGAGGAAAATGCCCATAATAATTATGATAAATATGCCCATATACCGGACCTACAACGGCTGGCACATGAAGAAGAAGTGCACGAGCAAAAGTTGATTTCACTAATCAATGAAGAACGGCTGGAATATATGGGATCGGTCGTACTGGGACTTAATGATGCGCTGGTTGAATTTACAGGTGCACTGGCAGGTTTCACACTTGCCTTGAGTGACAGTAAACTGATAGCACTGACCGGCAGTATCACAGGGATAGCCGCTGCACTGTCAATGGCATCTTCCGAATATCTTTCTACCAAATCGGAAGGGGATGATAAGAAACATCCGGTAAAAGCAGCTGTATATACAGGAATCGCCTATCTGATCACGGTAGTGTCACTGGTTACTCCGTTTATACTGATCAGCAATGTAATCGTAGCTTTGGGAGTGATGCTGACCATGGCACTTATCATCATTGCCCTTTTCAACTACTATTATTCCGTAGCCCGTGGTGAAAGCTTCCGAAAGCGGTTTACAGAAATGGCTGTACTCAGTTTCAGCGTGGCTGGTATCAGCTTCCTGATAGGATATGCTCTAAAGACATTTACCGGAATCGATGCCTGAAATCAATAAAGCATCCGACATCATTGAAGGTCCGGCAGTTACATAATAAAGAAACCTAAACCACCAGATTAAATAATAAAGCGTTATATTTAGAATGAAGAAAGCTCCATCTCCCCTCGTATCACTATTGCCCATTGTCGTATTAGTGATATTACTATTCGCCACCATTCGTGTATTTGGCAGTGATGCCCTCAATGGCGGAAGTCAGGTATCGCTGCTTACTACCACCGCCATTTGTATCCTTATCGGCATGGCTTTCTACAAAATCCCTTGGAAAGACTACGAACTGGCAATCACGAACAACGTGGCAGGAGTGACAACAGCCATCATCATCTTACTGATTATCGGCGCATTAAGCGGTATCTGGATGATTAGCGGAGTAGTGCCCACTTTGATTTATTACGGGATGCAGATTATCCATCCCAGTTTCTTCCTGACATCCACCTGTATTATTTGCGTATTGATCTCCGTTATGACCGGAAGTTCATGGACAACGATCGCCACTATCGGTATTGCCCTCATGGGCATCGGAAAGGCACAGGGATTTGAAGAAGGCTGGATTGCGGGAGCTATCATCTCCGGTGCCTATTTCGGCGATAAGGTTTCTCCCTTGTCCGAGACGACCATATTGGCGGCATCCGTCACGGACACGCCCCTCTTCCGTCATATCCGCTACATGATGATTACTACGGTGCCCTCACTGATCATCACACTGATTATATTTACGGTAGCAGGTCTGTCTCATGACGCCAGCAATACCCAGCACATCGCGGAAGTGGCAGCTGCCCTGAATGAAAAGTTCCATATCACCCCGTGGCTGCTGATTATACCGATAGCAACAGGCATATTGATTGCACGGAAAGTGCCTTCCATCATTACCCTGTTTCTGTCCACTCTATTGGCGGGCATTTTCGCTCTGATCTTCCAACCGGATTTGTTGCGGGAAATTTCGGGGGCTGCCGTTTCCAACTTCGACTCCCTATTTAAAGGACTGATGATGACCATCTACGGCAAGACAAGCCTGCAGACCGACAATGCTGTTTTGACAGATTTAATTGCCACCCGTGGTATGTCGGGAATGATGAATACCATCTGGCTGATATTATGTGCCATGTGTTTCGGCGGGGCAATGACAGCCAGCGGTATGCTGGGAAGCATCACATCGCTCTTCGTACGTTTCATGAAGAAAACGGTCAGCGTCGTATCGGCTACCGTCTGTTCGGGGCTTTTCCTCAATCTGGCAACTGCCGACCAGTACATCAGCATCATCCTGACCGGTAATATGTTTCGCGACATTTATGCTAAAAAAGGTTACGAAAGCTGCCTGCTCAGCCGGACCACCGAGGATTCAGTAACCGTTACATCCGTACTGATCCCATGGAATACCTGCGGAATGACTCAGGCTACCATCCTGAGTGTGCCTACGCTGGTGTACCTCCCCTATTGCTTTTTCAACATTATCAGTCCTTTAATGAGTATCGCTGTCGCAGCTATCGGATATAAAATTGTAAAACGCCCGTGAACAATCTGGCATACACTTTGTTTTTGCAATAAACGAACAACGTATTAAACCTAAACAAAAAAAAGTTATGAAAAAGTTTATTGCATTATTAGCATTAGTTTTAGTAAGTGCGAGCACAATGATGTATGCACAGGAAAGTAACGCAGCCATCCGCCGCGCAGACAGAAAAGCAGAAAGAGACGCAGAAAGAGCAAAACTTCGCGCAGAAGAACAGGTACAGGACATGGCAGCCTACCAGCAGGCTGTACAGGCTTTGAAGAACAAACAGTTTGTTCTGGAAGCCAATCAGGTGATCTTCCGTAACGGTATGAGTTCCTTCGTGACTTCCAACACTAACTTCGTCCTGATGAACGGAAACAGAGCCACTGTACAGACAGCGTTCAACACTCCTTATCCCGGCCCTAACGGTATCGGTGGTGTGACTGTAGACGGTAACTCTTCGGACATGAAGATGAATATCGATAAGAAAGGAAATGTAAACTGTTCATTCAGTGTACAGGGCATCGGTATCTCAGCTCAGGTATTTATTAATATGAGCAGCGGTAACAACAATGCTTCGGTATCTATCAGCCCGAACTTCAATAACAACAACCTGACATTGAACGGTAACATCGTCCCACTGGATCAGTCAAACATCTTCAAAGGACGTGCCTGGTAATCCGAACAGAAGAATATAAGAATAACTCCGCTACAAATCGCGCAAAATGCGTACATTTGTAGCGGAGTTTTTTTAATTGATCATTATGAGGGAATATATCATCGCAGATAATCAGGATATCAGCAAGGCAGGAATGATGTTTCTGCTAAGCCGGCAAAAGGATGTATCCGTTCTTTTAGAAGCTGACAACAAGGCCGAACTGATTCAGCAGCTGCGCCTGTATCCGCAAGCAGTGGTTATTCTGGATTATACCTTATTCGATTTTGCCGGAGCGGACGAACTGATCGTCCTGCAGGAGCGGTTTAAAGAGGCCGACTGGATTCTGTTCTCCGATGAGTTAAGTATCAATTTTCTCCGGCAGGTATTATTCAGCAGTATGGCTTTCGGAGTAGTGATGAAAGATAACTCAAAAGAGGAAATCATGTCCGCCCTGCAATGCGCTTCACGCAAACAACGGTATATCTGCAATCATGTCAGCAATCTGCTGCTTTCGGGAACGGCTTCTTCCGCCGCATCCCCTGCAACGGTGGATGATCATCTGCTGACGCAGACAGAAAAGAATATCCTCAAAGAAATTGCACTGGGGAAGACGACAAAAGAAATAGCGGCAGAAAAGAACCTCAGCTTTCATACAATCAACAGCCACCGAAAGAATATCTTCCGGAAGCTGGGAGTCAACAATGTGCACGAAGCTACCAAGTACGCGATGCGTGCAGGGATTGTGGATTTAGCGGAATACTATATTTGACAGCCGGTTCAGTTCTGAAAGGGAACAGCCTATCGGGTTATCTCACCACTTCCGACACATATCCCCGCTTCTTCATCATAAATCACCCCGAACTGACCGGGAGCAATGCCCTGCAACTTCTCAGAAGATAAGATACGGAACTGACCGCCCTCTTCCTGTACCAGCTTTCCCTTCGTAAATTCAGGAGTGTGACGAATCTTGAAGGTAATATCTATCTCCTTTCCGGCATCTTTCCACGGATTCTCCGTAATAAAGTGGAAATCATTGATACGAAACTCACTGCCAAACTGCGTTTCGACTCCATATCCATGAGAGACATAGATGATATTTTCCTCAACATCCTTCTTGATCACAAACCAGGGACCGCCACTCAATCCAAGTCCTTTCCGCTGTCCGATCGTATGGAACCAGTAGCCGCGATGCGTGCCCACTTTCTTTCCGGTTTCCAGTTCTATAATCGCCCCTTCCCGCTCTCCCAGGAAACGACGAACGAAATCATTATAGTTAATCTTTCCCAAAAAGCAAATTCCCTGACTATCCTTTCTTCGGGCACTGGGCAATCCTGCCCTGCTTGCGATTTCGCGTACTTCCTGCTTCATCAGTCCGCCGATAGGAAACATCAGTTTGGAAACTTGCAGGTAGTCTATCTGGGCCAGGAAATCCGTCTGGTCTTTAACAGGGTCTTTGGCTGTTCCAAGCCACGTCTTGCCGTCCTGCCGGATGGTAGTGGCGTAATGCCCTGTCGCCGTAAAATCGAAATTCTTTCCGACCTGCTGTTCGAAACAGCCAAACTTTATGAGTTTGTTACACATCACATCCGGATTCGGTGTCAGTCCTTTCTTTATTTTATCAATCGCGTAGGCGGCCACATTCTCCCAATACTCCTTATGCAAATCCACGACTTCCAAGGACAAACCATACTTACGGGCAATGGCAGTGGACATTTCAATATCTTCTTCGGCTGAACAATCCATATACTCCGCCCCGTCCATACCTATTTTGATATAGAAAAGAGTCGGTTTGTATCCTTGCTCACAAAGAAGGTGAACGACAACAGAGCTATCGACACCTCCGGACAATAATGCAGCTATATTCATCATCATAATTATTCGTTAAACAACAAAAGTTGTGCTAAGATGCCAATGTATTAATCACCGACAAATTAGCACATCAGCAAATCTGTTTCATTAAATCTTTATCAAAGTCAGGTTACGGTCCATCCAAAAATCATTTACTCTATATCACTCTCTTTGGATTCTAATTATTCTCTCTCTATTTATATGAATACCTATTGATCATTTTCGATGTTGCAAAGATAAGGCGGGATTTGCTAACAACCTATCACATATTGAAGGCATTTTTATACCATAAATGTGGTAGATAAGCAAAGTATTTCCTACATTTGCACACTGAAAAGCTTTTTAAGATGACGAATTTACGCAAAATACTACTTATACCTGCCCTGATCGTCGTATCTGTCAGCAGCTTCTTTTCGTGTGGTGTGGACCGCTGGCCGGAATATGCCCACCTGACTGAACTGGATACATGGATGTATGATATCATGCAACAGAATTATCTGTGGTATCAATATATGCCTGGCTACGATGAAGTAAACCTGTTTCAGGACCCTGCCACCTTCTTATCCAAAGCAAAATGGGACAAAGACAGCTACTCTTTTGTAGATTCTGTCCTGGAAGCTCCGTTGCCAACCTATGGATTCGACTACTCGCTCGTCAAGAGTCAGGATAACGATACGGCATACAATGCCTTGATTACTTATGTTATCCCCGAATCACCCGCCGAAAAAGCCGGACTCCAACGCGGTGACTGGATTATGAAAGTAGACACTTCCTATATCAGCAAGAAGTATGAAACGCAACTACTGCAAGGTACAATAGCAAGAGAACTTTCGATGGGGGTATGGAAAGAAGTCGAGGAAGAGCCCGAAGAAGGGGAAGAAGTACCGGAAGAACCGGTTATGGTGTATAAAGTAGTGCCGAACGGTGTCACGCTGGATTTGGGAGCCGCCCAGTCTATAGAAGACCAACCGGTACATAAATACAAAATTCTGACTTTAGACAATGGTGCTAAAGTCGGCTATCTGATGTACAACAGCTTCACCGCCGGAACCAATAACGATCCGGAGAAGTATAATAATGAATTACGTAAAGTCTCAACGATATTTCAGGAAGCCAACGTACAAGCCACTATCCTTGACCTTCGCTATAACGAAGGAGGATCGCTGGACTGTGTTCAGTTACTTGCCACCATCCTTGTGCCAAATGCAAGAATGGGCACTCCGATGGCTTATCTGGAATATAACGACAAGAACTTGGACAAAGACGCGACCATCAATTTCGATCAGGAGGTGCTGAAGACCGGTGTCAATCTGAATCAAAACACTTTGGTAGCAATCACCAGCGGAACAACAGCCGGAGCAGCAGAAATGCTACTGACCAGCCTATACAAAGAGGAGCAGGCTCCTAACATTATTGTCATGGGTAGCGCAAGCAAGGGACAAACAGTAGCTACAGAGCAATTCATCAATGAAACCTACCGCTGGTCTGTCAATCCGGTGGTATGCACCGTTTACAACTCCGACCATGATGCAGGCGAAGACGCATTCGTGCTTGTTCCCAGCGATAAATTCAAAATAAGCGAAACGTCTATTAACGGGACTACTGATTACAGCCAGTTCCTCCCTTTCGGCAATCCTAAAGAAAGAATGCTAAGCATAGCCATCCAGACATTGGAGGGAACCTATCCGCCGAAAGACGAAGACAAAGAAGAAGAAACTCGAAGTACCAAGAGTATTAAGATAGAAAAAAGTGTCAGCAGTCCTGCCAGCAGAAGATTTGCCGGAGGGTTACGGATTAAATAAACAAGTATGAAAAAGATAGCACTTCTGTTGTGTGCGATAGTAATGTTCGGTTGTTCGGATGATGAAGAAAAAGTAGGCACAGAAGTTCCTGACCCGGAAATAAGCAAGATGCTGTTCTCCGAATTTTGCAAGTCCGATGGAATCGGAGTATCTGACGTTACTAAAGAAGAAGAGTTTCGCTACGAAGATGCCTGGCTGACCGGTTATACCTACACGCAAGAAGTTTCGATAGCGGACTTGACAGAGATCATCAGCCATTCGCTTACCATCCAATACGGAAACAACAGAAGCAGTGTTACTTTCACAGACGAAATAGGGACTGAGCGTAAATACACCCTAAACGAAGAAGGATACGCCACGCAATGCGAATATGCTTCTCTCGACCAGAAGAGACAATATACCTTTTTATATACGGACGGCTATCTGACACAAGTGAATGAAAAGATTATGCCCCGGGAAGGAAGCAGCGATGCAGTTGTCGCGCACACTCTTTCTCTACAGTATGACAAGGGCGATTTAATTTCCACCATCTCTCCTTCACTGCCCTATGAATCATCCACCGGTTACGGAAAGCTTCAGACTAATTATGAAGCGGGAGAAGATATCAATTATTATCGTCTTCCCTGTATGCTGGTGGCGGATACTTATCCCCTTTCCTTCCATCGTGAAGCCTTGTTTGCCGGCATGCTTGGCAAACCGACACAACACCTTACTACCGCCTCTTATCCGGAGAAAACCAGTGACACATACACCGAAAGAACCGAATATACTTATAGCTTTGATAAAAACAAGAAACCTGTCAGTCTAAAGGTCAGCACTAAATATGGTAATGGCAAAAGTATATCTTATCTGAATCGCACGATCTCAATTACGATTGAATAACCCGATTCTTGTCAAGAGCAGATTTATAGATTCTTAACTCCGACTGACCTTTTCCGCTACATAAAAGTCTGTTTATCGAAACAAAGCCTCCGTTTTCACCTAACAAAGCATCTGATTACACTTAACATAGTATGTAATTTGCCTTAACATACCTTCTAATTCTTCCCGACATCCCTTCTAAATTTCAATAAGCACCAAGCTGAACCACTCCCAGCACCGATCTGAACAGTTCCTCACCAAGTAGTACACAAAAAAAGGAGAAAGTTTTCACTTCCTCCTTCTATCGTAGTTTAATTTCAATCTACTATATGATTATGTCTCCAAAGATACGACATCCGGATGCAAAAGTCAAGCTTTTCCGGTTTTATTTCTTGAAGAATTTATCAAAGAACAAAATCTGGTAATCGATAGCGTTATTCCAGTATTCTCCGGTATGTCCTCCGGGACGGGTGATAAAATCATGATCGATCTTCTTTTCCAATAAGCGGTTGTGCAAATCCTTATTCACCTGAATGAAGAAGTCAGCCTCGCCACAATCAAAGATAATTGCCAAATCCCCGTTCTGAATCTTATCAATCTGATTGATTACAGTATGCGTATCCCATATTTCCTTGTTAGATTCATAATCCCCCAGGCGTTTTGCCATGTCCCAATTCTTCGGGAACGGACGAATGTCTACACCTCCACTTGTACTTCCACAAGCGCCAAAGGTATCTTTATGACGGATAGCAGTCCACAGACCACCATGTCCGCCCATACTCAGACCGGTAATGGCACGCCCCTTGCGGTCGGTGATTGTCTTGTAATGTCCGTCGATATACTTCACCAGTTCCGATGAGACAAAAGTTTCATATCGGAAAGACGGGTCTTTCGGACTGTCCCAATACCAGCTGGTACTTCCGTCCGGGCAAACAAATATGATTCCTTTCTCATCCGCGATCTGAGGCAGATTGGGTTTAATCTCAATCCACGTCTTGGCATGTCCGCCAAAACCATGCAAGAGATAAACAGTAGGACACGCCGTAGCTTTCTTTCCCAATGCCGCATCCGGAGTGACTACTACTACCTTGATGTCCTTGTTCATGGAAGGACTTTTCACTAATAACGTATCTACTTTGGCAGCAAAAGAAGACGCTGCCCCAACTAACAAAAGAGCGATTAATAGAAGTTTTTTCTTTTTCATTGTGTTTATAATATGTTTAGATCCAATCATTCTTCGTCTTCTCCCGAAGGTTGAAATTCGGCAACAGGTGTCTCAAAAGTCTGATGACACTGCTGGCAAGTATATTCCCAATGATTGTCCCCCGGAGGCGCCGCTGCCAGCATGGAAAGTACAGCTGCGCCAACAGCACGCAGTTTGTGTCCTTTTCTCAATACGAATTTAATATCGGACGAACCGCAATAAGGACAGAGCGTCAGTTCTTCGGGCCAGCTTTGGTTCTGCCTCAGCACCTGAACGGCTTTCTCATAATCTTCATCCGCTACCAGGATATCCACTCCCGCAATACTGCTCACGCAACTTTTATACAAAGTAGAAAAGTTCTCATTATGCAGAATAGATTCAATGCCCTCATTCTCCAGCGCCCCTTGAAGGATATGCGCCTTCATCGCGTCATTACAGGTAATCAATTTTACGGTTTTCATACTTAACCAGATTTTATTATTCCCACAAAAATAGAACATAAAATTGAAATGTGAAACTATTTTCCATTAACTTTGCAGTCGCTAAACTACAAATAACATGAAAAGACTACTGTCGCTTCTGCTGTTTTGCAACATAACCATATCCTTCCTTCTGGCACAGCCTGTCCACCAAGTGAAGGGAACAGTCATTGATAAATCCAGCCGTCAGCCATTGGAATTTATCAATGTAATGATTGTCGGACTCAATAAAGGCGGAGTGACGAATGCCGAAGGTAAGTTCTCGATCGGGCAAGTACCGCCCGGCATCTATCGCCTGCAAGCGTCCGCTATCGGATACAAAACTGTCACTACCCCCGAATACATACTTTCGACCAGAGACCTACATATACAAATAGAGATGGAAGAGAATCAGACGGAACTGGAAGGAGTGACCGTCACCGCCTCCCCTTTCCGCCGGGACATTGAAAGTCCGGTCAGCCTGCGCATCATCGGACTGCAGGAAATAGAAAAAAGTCCGGGAGCCAACCGGGACATCTCATGCATCGTACAGTCTTATCCGGGAGTTGCCTTCTCACCGATAGGATACCGTAACGACCTGATCGTACGCGGCGGATCGCCTTCCGAAAACCGCTTTTACCTGGACGGAGTAGAGATCCCTAATATCAACCATTTCAGCACACAGGGAGCATCGGGCGGTCCGGTAGGTATCCTTAATGCCGACCTGATACGGGAAGTGAACTTCTATACCGGAGCCTTCCCGACAGACAAAGGAAATGCGCTCAGTTCCGTGCTCGACTTCAAATTGCGCGACGGGGACATGGAACGCAATTCCCTGAAAGCTACTCTCGGAGCTTCCGAAGTCTCCCTTGCCTCCAACGGACATTTGGGCAAAAAGACTTCCTATCTGGTTTCCGTCCGTCAGTCCTACCTGCAATTCTTGTTTGATATGCTCGGGCTGCCCTTTCTGCCGACTTTTACGGATGCGCAATTCAAGCTGAAAACAAGGTTTGACGCCCGGAATGAATTGACTGTACTAGGGCTGGGCGGTATTGATAAGATGAAGCTAAACACCAAAGCCGACGATGAAGACAACGAATACATCCTCAGTTACCTGCCTAAGATTCAGCAGGAGACGTTCACTCTAGGTGCCGTATACCGGCACTATGCGGGGGCACACGTGCAGTCAGTCGTTGCCAGTCACAGTTATCTGAACAACCGGAACACCAAATATCAGCAGAACGACGAAAGCGATCCGGAGCATCTGATGCTCCGCCTCCGTTCTACGGAACAAAATACTCAGCTCCGTCTTGAGAACAGTTCGTCTTTCCGCAACTGGAAAGTCACAGTCGGAACCAGTCTGGACTATAGCCAGTATAGCAACACCACCTTTCAGAAGGTATACACCGACCGTGCGCAGACGTTCGACTACCATACCTATCTGGGCATCATGCGTTGGGGACTTTTCGGAACAGTCAATTACACCTCCATAGACGAGCGTTTTACGGCTTCTCTGGGACTGCGTGCCGATGCCAACAACTACTCGGCAGCCATGAAAGACCTGTCCGACCAGCTCTCTCCCCGCCTGTCACTCTCCTATCAACTGACGGAGCACTGGTCGCTGAGCGGAAACGCAGGACTCTATTATCAACTGCCTCCCTACACCGCTCTCGGCTTTAAAAACAATAACGGACTCTATGCCAACAAGTATGCGCTCCGCTATATGCAAGTCAGCCAGGGTAGCGTAGGACTGAACTGGAGAAAGGGCGATACCTTCGAAGTATCCGTCGAAGGATTCTATAAAGATTATGACAAAATTCCTCTTTCCGTAGCCGACGGCATTCCGTTGACCTGCAAAGGAAACGATTACGGAGTGATTGGCAATGAGCTGCTTACTTCCACCGCACAGGGACGGTCTTACGGAGCAGAGCTTCTCCTTAAATGGCTGGTCGCCAAGAAACTGAATCTCGCCTCATCTTTCACGCTCTTTAAAAGCGAATATCGTACTGATAAGGAAAGCGAGTACATCGCTTCCGCATGGGACAACCGCTTTATTTTCAACTTGCGGGGAACTTACAATCTCCCCCGGCACTGGAGCGTCGGAATGAAAGTCAGCTGTATAGGCGGTGCCCCCTATACTCCTTATGATGCCGACAAGTCATCTCTGGTAACAGCCTGGAATGCACAGGGAAAACCGTATTACGACTATACCCGATACAATGAAGAACGACTCCCGGCCTTCACTCAGGTAGATATCCGCATAGACAAAACATTCTATCTGAAGCGCTGTATGCTGGGTTTCTACATCGATCTGCAGAATATCGCGGGCAGCAAGCTGAAACAGGCAGATGTATTAATGAGCACCGGAGTAATCAAGAATCCGGACGCACCGATAGCCGAACAACGGTATGTCATGAAGTCGCTCAAGCAAGAAAGCGGTACACTGCTGCCGACTTTGGGAATCACGTTTGAATACTAACACTATATTATATAATAACAAACTAAAAATTCACTATGATGAAAAAACAAATTGCATTAGTAGCCCTGTTATTTTTGGGCATGAGTTGTTTTAACGCTTCAGCACAATTCAAGAAATTCAATTTAGGCAAAGCTATTCAAGCAGGAAAAGATGCCGCACAAGCAATCTCTCTATCTGACGCCGACATTGCTGCTATGAGCAAGGAGTATATGGAATGGATGGACAAGCATAACCCACTGACCAAACCGGACAGCGAATACGGAAAACGCCTGGAAAGACTGACCGGAAACATCAAAGAAGTAGATGGTATGAAAGTTAACTTTGGCGTATATGAAGTAGTGGACGTTAACGCTTTCGCCTGTGGTGACGGCAGCGTGCGTATCTGTGCCGGACTGATGGACGTCATGACTGACGAAGAAGTAATGGCAGTAATCGGTCATGAGATCGGTCATGTCATCCATACCGACTCTAAAGACGCAATGAAGAATGCATATTTCCGTTCGGCTGTAAAGAATGCGGCAGGAGCAGCCAGCAGCCAGGTCGCCAAACTGACTGACTCTGAACTGGGAGCAATGGCAGAAGCACTTGCCGGCGCACAATACTCACAGAAACAAGAGTACGAAGCAGATGCCTACGGCGTAGAGTTCTGCGTAAAAAACAACATCGACCCTTATGGTATGTACAAATCACTGAATAAGCTTCTCGAATTGTCCAATGGGGCTCCCGCATCTTCCTACATGCAGAGAATGTTTTCTTCACACCCCGACACTGCCAAACGTGTAGCCCGTGCTAAAGAACTGGCTGATAAATACAAACAATAAAAAAGACTCAAGATCAGAAATTACAAAAGAACATATTCCGAGAGCATTTACTTTGCAACCTCGGAATATGTTCTTTTGTTCTTAAGCCCCCTCATTTCAAAGAATACATCACCATTCCGCACCAATTGTTTATTAAAAAATCATTAATATACAGCACATATTTGCATGATGTCGTGATTTCATTTAATTTCACGGCAATAATCATTTAAATCCATTTATGGAATTTCTTATCATACTTCTCTTACTTGTACTGAATGGCATCTTTGCCATGTACGAAATTGCGCTGGTATCATCCAGCAAAGCACGTCTCGAAACTCTCGCCGGAAAAGGCAACAAATCTGCACGTGGAGTACTGAAACAACTGGAAGAACCCGAAAAGTTCTTGTCCACCATTCAAATCGGTATTACCCTGATCGGTATCGTATCCGGTGCCTATGGTGGTGTCGCTATCGCAGACGACCTTGTTCCGCTCTTCTCCCTCATACCGGGAGCGGAAGCCTATGCACGTAATCTGGCCATGATCACCACTGTGGTAATCATCACCTATCTCTCTCTTATCATCGGAGAGCTGGTTCCCAAGTCCATTGCCCTCAGCAATCCGGAACGGTACGCAACCTTGTTCAGCCCGATTATGATTTTATTGACGAAAGTATCCTATCCGTTCGTCTGGTTTCTCAGTATCTCCACCCGCCTGCTGAACAGAATCATCGGCGTAAAGAACGAAGAACGCCCGATGACACAGGAAGAGATCAAAATGATTCTCCACCAAAGCTCCGAACAGGGAGTGATCGACAAGGAAGAGACGGAAATGCTGCGTGATGTGTTCCGCTTCTCGGACAAACGTGCCAATGAACTGATGACGCACCGCAGAGACCTTGTCATCTTCCATCCCGACGATACGAAAGACAAGGTGATGAAGACAATCGAAGAAGAGCACTACAGCAAATATCTGTTGGTGGACGAGCGGAAAGACGAGATTATCGGTGTGGTATCCGTAAAGGATATTATTCTGATGGTAGGCAATAAAAAAGAGTTCAATCTGCGCGAAATAGCCCGTCCGGCTCTGTTTATCCCCGAAAGTTTATATGCAAATAAAATTTTAGAGCTGTTCAAGAAGAACAAAAACAAGTTCGGAGTTGTTGTTAACGAGTATGGTAGTACAGAAGGTATCATTACCCTGCACGACCTTACCGAAAGCATCTTCGGAGACATCCTTGAAGAGGACGATACGGAAGAGGAAGATATCGTCAGAAGACAGGATGGTTCGATGCTGGTGGAGGCTTCGATGAACATCAAGGACTTTATGGAAGAGATGGGAATCCTATCTTATGAAGACCTGGAGGACGAAGACTTCACGACCCTCGGAGGATTGGCAATGTTCCTGCTGGGCGGTATCCCGAAAGCCGGAGATATCTTCACCTACAAGAACCTGCAATTCGAAGTAGTAGATATGGACCGCGGACGGGTAGACAAACTGCTGGTCATCAAACGGGACGAAGAAGAATAAAGAAAAAATAACCCGAGCAGTAAGCTCACTATATTTATATTAACTTAAAGCACTTAACGATGAAAAAAGTAATTATGTTAGCAGCAGTCGTAGCTGCTTTGGCATCTTGCCAGTCAAAAGCCAACAAAGCCGCAGAGGCAGAAGCAGACAGTCTTTCTATAGAAATGGCTCCGATCACAGAAGTGACCGAAGTTTATGAAGGTACACTCCCTGCTGCCGACGGTCCGGGTATCGACTACGTATTGACCCTGAACGCTGCAACTGACGGTGTAGATACCACGTATACACTGGATATGACTTACCTCGATGCAGAAGGTCAGGGTAAGAATAAAACCTTCTCTTCTAAAGGAAAACAACAGACTATCCAAAAAGTAGTGAACAAAAAACCTACCAAAGCTGTTAAGTTAACTCCGAATGATGGTGAGGCTCCAATGTATTTTGTGATTGTAAATGACACTACCCTGCGTTTGGTAAACGATAGCCTGCAGGAAGCTGTCAGCGATCTGAATTATGACATCATCAAGGTAAAGAAATAACAACCTAAATCCTAACCAGTAAAATCATCCTCGCTACAGCTATCTGTGGCGAGGATGATTTCGTTAAAAGGGAAGTCTGACACATCCCCCTTTTTATTTCTATCCCAATACTCCTTCTCCCTCCTGCAGGCGTTTCAGACGAAGCAATGCCTCTATATAATAATAGTCTGCATAGATAATAGAAGCGTCTATCTCCGAATGAGCCGGCCAATGGCCTGTGCTATGAAGCAGGAAAGCCGGATTACTTTTACCGCTCTGATAATTGTCGGAACTCAGGCTTGTCAGCATTTCGATAGCGGCATCCTTGTAGTGTTTGCCCTTCCCATTGGGGAGATAGGCAGACAGTTCGAGCAGTGCGGAAGCAACTACGGCAGCCGCCGAAGCATCACGCGGAACATCGGGTATGCCTGGAGCACTGAAATCCCAATAAGGTACTTTGTCTTCGGGCAAGCGTTCCAGATAGACATCAGCTACTTTCTGCACAAAGTCAAGGTATTTGGGATCTTTCGTTTCACGATAGACTACGGTGTAGCCATAAATAGCCCATGCTTGTCCACGTGCCCACATTGTGCTGTCCGCATATCCTTGATGAGTCACTCCTTTAATCAGGTTACCTGTAATAGTATCATATACTGCTACATGATATGAGGTATAGTCCGGACGGAACTGACACTTCATAGTCTTGTCGGCATGAGATACAGCGATGTCGTATAAGTAAGGATTCCCCCCGTTCTTTGCTGCCCAGAAAAGCATCTCAAGATTGATCATATTGTCCATGATGGTATTGTGGGGCCAGTTGCGGGGTTCTACTTCCCGCGGCCAGGACAGCATCGTGCCGACTACCGGATTAAACAAAGTAGCCAATGAATCGGCTGTGTCCAGAATCACTTGTTTGTAAGCGGGATTCTTGGTCAGGCGATATCCGTTGCCGTAGCTGCAAAAAACCAAAAAGCCCAGATCATGATCATAAGCCGGAATGCGGGAAAGGAACTCTAAGGATGCCGTAAACTTTTCGGCTTCTTCCAGTATATGCTTGTCTTGTGTATACTCATAATCATACCACAACACTCCCGGCCAGAAACCGGCACACCATTCTTCCTTCGTTGCTTTCCGACAGTTCCAATGATGTTCGTCTGCCATGACATTACGTGGCATCATTGTATAGTCTATACCCGAGTCTCCTTTCAGTTCTACCAGTGAACGTTGGGTCTGTTCCGCGCAATAATCCAGAGCTTTATTCACATCCAACGTACCGGAAGTCCGATGGGCACATGCACAAAAGCCTAGTACTACAACCAACCCTGCTACAATCTTCTTCATTTTTTCGTTCTATATCTTCGTGTTAGTTTCTTATTTTTTATTCTCACTTATTCTTTCTTATCATTTAGTTACCCGGAACCAGTCTACATCCGCCCATCCGCGATTTCCGTCATTAGGAGTGACGCAGAATAAACCGACTTTCGCTCCTATCCACTTTCCCTGCCGGGCAGTAAAAGGTTCTCCCGCTGCTGTATACTTCTTTCCATCGAGACTATAGGCAAAGGTGCAAACGGCTCCCTTGGCAACCTTTACCCGTAAGTAAACGGTCTTCCACTCATTATCAGCCACTCCCGGCATTTTCAGATATTCCACCGGAAAACTCGCCAGTTCCTTCACTTGTTCGGGGTGCTGTTGTTCCGCATCTTTGCATACGACTTGTTGCAGGATAAACTTGTCGCCGGCTTTACGGACAGACAAATAACTATAATCCCATCCCATTACTATCATTCCGGCTTGCTCTCCATCCTGCTTGGCGGTAAACGTCAGCTTGGTAGTAGCCGTAAACTCTTCAGCGGGAAACTTTTGCAGCAACAGATTAGGCACTTCCCAAAAGTTCACGAACTCTTTGGAAAGGCTGCCTGCATAGAGTCGGATATATCCCAGATCGGTCGTAAATCCGTAGGTATCCTGTTTGTTGGCATGCCACTGCCACTGTAATCCCAAGTGCCGTGTATCGAACTCGTCACTTTCCGGAGGAGTAGTTACCGGATACATCTTTCCGACATTCGGCTTTTTATAGGTGGTGACAGGTTCTCCGCAACCGTCTTTGTCTTTATCTACTCCGATCACAGGCCATTCATTCACCCATTTCATCGGATTGAGATGAATAACACGTCCGTAAGCCCCTTGATCCTGAAAGTGGACGAACCACGATTCTCCTGTATTTGTATCTACCCAGCCCCCCTGATGCGGACCGTTGATGGTGGTCTTCCCCTGCGCCATCACGATCTTTGATTCATAGGGACCATAGATATTCTTTGAACGAAGCACTAGCTGCCAACCGGTAGCTACTCCGCCTGCCGGAGCAAAAATATAATAGTAACCATTTCGTTTATAGAGCTTCGGTCCTTCTACCGTATGGTTCTTCCCGTCATTTCCATCGAACACCATTACCGGATCGGAGATCACTTCCGTTCCTTCCGCATTCAGTTCGCAAATAACCAGAATGCTGTTCACTCCGCTGCGGCTGCCGGCATAAGCATGTATCAGATATACTTTCCCGTCCTCGTCCCAAAGTGGCGTCGGGTCGATCATTCCTTTTCCAGCTTTCACCAATACGGGTTTGCTCCATGATCCTTTCGGATCTCTGGTCTTTATCATGTAGATTCCATAATCCGGATCGCCCCAATAAATATAAAACTCTCCCTTATGAAAGCGGATAGCAGGAGCCCATACACCTTTCCCATGCTGCGCTTTATCGAAAAACTCTTTGGGTTCCTGTACCGGCAACGCATAATTCACCAGCGACCAGTTTACCAGATCACGGGAATGAAGTATAGGAAGGTCCCGGTATGCAATTAAAACTGGAAGCCGTCATATAGAAATCATCTCCTGCCGCACATACGTCCGGATCGGAATAGTCGGCATAAAGCACAGGGTTCTGATAAGTACCATTGCCTTTATCAGCCACCCAGGTCTGGGATATTTCCTGTGCACCCGCCCAAGTACAGCAAGCCATCATTCCTGCTATAAACAGAATCTTTTTACGCATATTACCTTACTAATAATTTCATTCAAACATACTAATCGTTATTCCTAAAAACAGGTTCTTTTTACCTTATATTAAAACCAATCTTTCAAAAACTGAATCCTTTATCTCTTTTCAACAATCTTATTACTGACCTATTTGCTTATATATACGAAGGGGATCAGGTAAATACCTAATCCCCTCGCAAAAATATTCCAAAATGTATCGTCATTCCCGGTAATACATCAATGTGCCGAAACCTAACTGATCAAATCCACCGCTATTCGGTCCATAGTTTCCACCACCTCCGTCGGGGCGCATTTGCTCTGCCCACTTCCCGCTGTAAATGGAAGATATACCTTTTGCCTTGCAATATCCATAGAACAGTTCCCATGCCGGTCTTTTCGTTCCGCGCTGGTCTGTAGATATAGTTGTATTGGTATAAGACGGATTTGAATAGGAAGTATAGGGGAAAGAATTGGAATCATATACAAAATCATCACCAACTAATGTTCCTTTATTGAAGGCTTCATCTTTGATCAGATTGTACTTGCCTACATACTCAGCCATTGCTACTGCCCTATAATTATCAAAAGCAAACAGGTCCTCACCGATACTATAAGCCATCTGACAGAATGCCCCCATCAATGACACACACAATGTCGCATGCCCTTGGTCACGTCCCGACTCTTCACACTGTCCCAAAATCTCATCAGAATCCGGATCCTGATGCAAAAAAGGAACTGCATTTTTGATATTTCCAGCTTCTTTATATCTTCCTTCTTCATTCTTAAAATATACGATAGCTTGATTAATCAGCACATTATCATCACACAATATTCCAATGGAAAGAATAGATGTCATCTGAGCCAGATCCCAGTTTAGCCAGTAATGCATATTGCCCTGTCCGCCGTTATGATTCTTAAGGAACATATTGGAAACACTGTAAAACGTATCTTTCATCCAAGTCTTGAACTTCTCAAAATCATTCCTATCCCATCCGTTGTAATCTCTGAGCAATTCCGCCGCATTTGCCCACTGATGTGCCTGAATAGGTATCAAATATAAATTAGGGTCTGGAATATTATTAGTATAACCTTCCATTCTCAATATACCCTTGCAGTTCGTAGCCCATGCATTAAACAGTTTTACAGCAGCATCTGCAAATACGGTATTTCCCGACAACTGATAGCGGAGTGCCAGTTGGTAAGCAGCCGCAGCATCATACATACACGATGTGTAATTAGAGTAATCCGGATATTTACCCGACCAATTATTCTTATCCATTCGTTTCAAATATCCATCAAGCAAAGCACTCGTTTTTTCTGTATAAGAACTTTGCGCATAATCGCTTGCTTCCAGTTGAGCGTAGGCATCTTTCCAGGGCGATCGTGTCAGATTACTTTTTACGCGATCAATATCGGCCTGTGTATGAAGCATACAAGGATGCTTCAATGGCAAATAGTCTTTCTTAACCATATCTTCTTCAGGACTTTTCAAATCACTGAATTTACTGGTATCCCCATTGGGAATTTCACTACTGCAGGACATCATACCAAATGCTATCACAAAGCTAAAGAATAAGCTTATATATTTCGTTTTCATATTTCAGATTTATTTGTTATTTTCTTTTTCTACGTAAACTTTTAAATCTTCCAATGTCTTGAAAGTACGTACCCAATATACCTTATAAGAATAAGGTTGTACAGTAACGTCCGCTATCTTCAGCTGGAAAGTCGTCAACTTATCCGATGGAGCATCCGTTGGAAAATAGGGCTTAGCCTGCAAATCATAATATATAACCTGCGAATCTTCAGCCAAAACTCCGGTCGGATTGTTACCATAATCACCTTTGTTCGTATCCAACTTAAGACTTCCGTTACCCGGCACATCCATTCTAAAGGCAAGATAGCGGTAAGTTCCTATATTCAAGACAACCGGACGGTCATTAGAAGCCATCTTTAAGTCTGCCCTATATTTGCTGTTCGATTGCAGAGACATATTTACAGTCATACCTTCAGCATCAAAATTGACCGAAGCGGGCGTTTGTCCAAATCCCCATCCCAGTGCTTTCAGTTCATCCTGATTACGAACATAAGATAGTGACAATGAGACTACTCCTTCACCAACTACTTTGACAGCTATCGATGCTGATAGTCCGGACAATGGATCCTGAGCTATAATTTCGGCTTCACCTGCACCCACAGCAGTTACCAAGCCATCAGCATCCACTGTGGCAACTCTGTCATTGGTAGTACTCCAGCTTAATAATCCAACCGATGCATCAATTGGTTCCAAAAGACAATTTATCAGAGTCTTATCTCCTATCATCATATCATATCCCGGTTCACTTAATGTGATTTTATCAATAGGAATCACTTCTTTTACTGTTACTACAGCCGTAGCAGTCAATTGACTACCATCTTGACTTGAAACTGAAATATTAGCTGTTCCAGGCTTTTTCCCCGTTATCGTACCATCGTCCGCTACCGTTGCAACTTCTTCATTATCACTTTTCCAATCAAACACATTATATCCGTCTGAAGGAGTCACATTGACAATCACTTTCTTATTTGTTCCTTCAAACAGTTCCACGTTTTCAAGCTCTATAGCTGTAGCCACCGGCATTACTTGGACTTCTATTGTTTTGAGAGTCTCAAAGGCGGTACTCTGAGACAAATTAATATATGCTTTTCCGATCATCTTAGCCGTAACCCTGCCGTCCTGCGAAACAGACACCACATTTTCGTCCGATGATGTTAAAGTAATCTCCGGATTCGTCACATTCTCCGGAACCGGCTTATAATCTAAAACAAAATCCATTCCTACAGCTAAAGGTAGTGATGAACCTACATTTACCTCTATATCATTCATTAGTTGCGCCTCATTCATAGCATCACCATATTCCTTATCGCCACATGAAGCTACTGACAGTAATAAGCTTAGCATCCCAAGACCTACTGACATCCATTTTACTGATAAGAAAGCTATATGTTTCATATTTTTTCTTTTTTATTATTCATATTCCATTATTCTCCCCAACCCGGATTTTGTCCCAAAGTCGGATTTAACTGTAACTGATCAGAAGGCAATGGGTACAAGTAATTCTTATCCGCCCACTGACGCCCAGTCTCTACAACAACACATCCTTCATCATTCAAACTAAAGGTTGTATTCCAGGACTCATATTCAGTCCCCTTCCATTTAATTCCCAACATAGTCTGCGGCATCTCGTTCTCTGCTGTTTTCCAACGTTTCAAATCATCAATGCGAAATCCTTCATTAAAGAGTTCGACAGTACGTTCCCTCCGTATTTCCGTTCTCATATCCAACCCATGTGCCTGTGTAAGCTCGTTAGTCAATGCCGGCATATTGGTATTTACACGTTGACGAACCAGATTCAAGGAAATATTCAAGTCTTCATTTTCAATTTTATCATCTCTCTCATATATGGCTTCTGCATAATTCAACAAGACTTCCGCATAACGGATAAGCGGGAAATCATATCCCTCTTGCGTATCGGGTACCACACGTTCAGCACTCCATTTTTGGTTGCCATAACATGTACCGGAAGCTGGATCATAAACTTTGGATGTTTTAAGATCCGTCTCATCCCACTGCCACGAAGTTCGGCCGAATTTATTCCCCCAATAGCGGGTACCCGGTTTCAGCAACGTATAACGCATACGATTATCGCGATTCAAAAATTCAGAGACCTTTTTATCATACTTCTGGAAGCGCCCCGATTTCTCAATAGGCAATCCATCATCACACAAATAAAGATTGGCAAACTTACGAGTGACCCATTGCACATTTGCCAGACATTCTTGCGTTATATTCTTACCGATTGAGGCCAATACCTGATCATGACGACGAGCAAAAATATACTCATGATTAGAAGACTTTTTAATACCTGCCGGATTTGACTTCTCATTTTCCAAAATGAACATATACTTCTGCGCACTGTCACCCAGTATTTTTGTCTCACTGTCTGTTCCAAACAATCGGAATGTGTATCCATATTTAGCATCAATCACAGTCCGTGCTGCTTTGGCAGCTATGTCCAACAGATTAGCGGAACGTTGCGTATTCTGATTACCATTACGCGACTTCTGCCATGTTCCTTCATAAAGAGCCACTCTTGAAAGGAAAGCCTGTGCACCTTCTTTAGAAATTCGTCCTTCCTCTTCGGTCGTAAGTTCTTTAAAAGCCGGTAAATTTTCAACGGCATGATTAAGATCATCGATAATAAGATCGACTACTTCGCTGCGGTCATTCCGTTTTACTTTCATCTCAGGGTCTGTAATGTCCAACGGCTTCTTGGTGATGATAACGTCTCCATACAATTGAAGTAAGTCAAAATAACTATAAGCACGGAAAAAATAAGCCTCTCCTATATATTGCTTTATATCTTCCGGCTTAGCATAAGCTTCAGCATTCTGCAACAATAAGTTCGTGCGCCGGATATGCTTGTAGTTATCCGTATAGTTGGCGTCCGAAGACGGAATTGAATTTATTCCTCGGCTAAATTCATTGTAGCTCTGATAAGTAATCAAATCCGAACGTTTGTCACTATGTGTTCCATCATATACGACAGAAGAAAAATCACGCGTCCAACTATAAAAGGTATTGGCAAACTGCTTATAATCATTGACAGAAGTCCACATATTCTTACCACCCAACTGATCCTGAGGTTCCAGATCCAAACAAGAGTGGAATGTCATTCCTAACACTATGGCAAGGAGAATTGTTATTTTTGATCGTTTCATACTATTCTATTTAAAAAGTTGCATTAACACCTACCGTGAAAGTTCTGTTAAAAGGATAACGTCCTAAATCTTTAGTTTTACGTGAAGCTTCCGGATCCCAGCCGTCTCTTAACTTACTATGTTCCCATAAATCAGCTCCTGTAAAGTATATCCGTAGTTTACTGATCGCATTTGTTTTGGCCAACCATGAAGCAGGTAACGTATATCCCAAAGTCAGATTCTTTAAACGGAGATAGGCTCCATTCTCTACAGACCAAGAAGAACACTGATAATTATAATTATTTATAGAACCAATGCTTGTATAAGAGGGATAATAGGCATTTCTGTTCTCCGGGTTCCATGTATTACCGATGGACTGGGTTGTAGTATTCAAGTAAATAGCACTCATCGGTACCCGCCATGTTTCATTTCCTTCACCACCACGGAAAACTGTTCTGCGCCCCACTCCCTGAAAAATAGCAGAGAGATCAAAGCCCTTCCATTCCAATCCGATGTTGATTGAATAAGAAAGTTTCGGATCATCCGTCCCTAAATATACATAATCATTCTGATCCAGTTTGCCATCACCGTTCACATCTTCGAACATGTGGTCTCCCAGACGAAGATTATCCTGCATTCCAATTCCATTGCCATCCAAATAGTAATATTTGTATTTTTCCAGTTCTTCTTGGGTCTGAATTTTACCGACATAGCGTAATCCAAAATATGAGTTCAACGGGTAACCTTGCTGCTTACCAACAAAACCTGATTTCAGAACGGAAGTTGCTCCCAAATCAATCAATTTATTAGTAGTATAAGTTATAGTCCCTCCAATATGATATTGTACAGGTCCTATTTTGTCCGACCACGTCATGTTTCCTTCCCATCCTTTAGCCTCAAACTTTCCAAGATTCATCGTTGGGGCATTATCTCCCAACACACCCGGATACTGGGCATCAATCAACATATTATTATTTTTCTTCATAAATAACTCTACAGTACCAGTCAGTCGGTTATTGAAGAATCCGAAGTCCAGCCCCAAGTTATAACTATGAATACGTTCCCAAGTACGGTCTGTAGTTACAATCTTCCCATTCGTATCAATAGTCGAAACTTTTCCAGAGCCAATATATGCTCCGCTAGACGAAGAAAAATTATACAACTGAGTACCATCGTAACGATCTACGCCACTTTGATTGCCCAATACACCATAAGACAGTCTCAGCTTTAAGTTACTGACCAAAGAAGATAACGGCTGCATGAAGCTTTCCTCACTCAAACGCCATCCTCCAGATACTCCCCAAAAGAATTGCCAGCGATTTTCGGGACGGAACTTTGAAGAACCGTCATATCGCAGATTGCCTTCCACCAAATAACGTTGTTTATAATCATAGTTCAAACGTCCGAAATAGGACATCATTGCCTCATGCCATTTTGCAGGCTTACTGTCTCCATCTTTTATCAGAACTTCTCCGGCACCATTTGGTATCTCTAAAGACGGATTGATATCTTTTACAGATACAAAAGTATATTTATACTGTGTGTAATTATACTGTGTACCAGCCATTGCACTCAGATTATGTACTTCCGCCAATGTTTTGTGCCAATTCAGGTAACCGGAAACCATATAGTAGTCTGTTCTTGAAAAAGAATCAGAGTATTTACTCTTTTCCTGAGTAGGTTCTGTCGCCAACAATTTAGTGCCTGCATAATTATACCAATCAATAGATTTCTCTACTTTCTCACGTGTAGCGGTTGAAGTGTTATAGCCCACATTGACAACGGCATCCAGATCCGAATATATCTTCCAGTTCAACGATTCGCTGATATTGATAGCCGAAACCTTCAGTTTATTGTCTCCACCTTCCTCAGCCCACCAGTTCAATGCACGCCACGTTCCCCATCCATAGGGACGTCCGTCGATAGTAGAAGCAGGCAAACCCGGTTGTGGGGAAGACTGGGAAAGAACTTTCCCTATCATACTGGGAGATACTTGATCCTGACGGTTATAACCGATACTAGATGTCAACATCACAGCATCCGATAGCTTAAATTGGTTGTTCAAACGCATATTGTAACGTTGATTGTTATTATTTCCCCATTTCAAGGTACTGTTGTCATACATATATCCCAGTGACAAACGAAACAAGTTTTTCTCTGTACCTCCCGAGACACTGAGGTCATGTTGTGTAGACCATGAATTTCCCCATAAAATATCCTGCCAGTCATTATCCATAAAGACAAAGTCTTCCACATCCTTGAATCCTTCGGGAATCGGGTGTGCACTATGACTCAAATCAATGTACTGGTTCTTATACAATTTGGCTAGTCTGGCATAGCGAATCCAGTTTGAATCAGAATAGCCATCATTAGTCTGAGCAGTAATCACTGCATCCGCCCATTGATCCAACGACATCAATTCCGGTTGAAGCCCTACCACTTTTCCAGTAAAAGAACCATTATACTGGACAACAGTTTTACCCGCTTTTGCCTTCTTCGTTGTAATCAATACAACACCTCCCGCTGCTTTCGATCCATATATAGCAGCCGAAGCATCTTTCAGGAAGTTGATAGATTCAATGTCATCCGGATTCAAATTACGCATACCGTTGATACCGTCACTATATTCCACACCATCTACAATAATGAGTGGATCAGTAGAGTTGGATGAAGACGCTCCACGAAGTTTCATACCCCAACTCTCATCTCCAGGAGCTCCGGAATTACGAGTGATAAGTACTCCGGGCACAGTGCCCTGCATTGCCTGCAACGGGCTTGACATCGTACCTTTATTTTCCAGTTGTTTGGCTCCTACAACGGTTACAGCACCTGTTAAAGATTCCTTTTTCTGAGTACCATATCCTACAACCACCACTTCGTCCAGTACTTCAGTGTCTTCTTTCATTATAATCTTCCGCAATTTAGGATCGGAAGCCGGAAGTTCCATTGATTTAAAACCAATATACGAAATAACAATCACAGCATTCGGAGAACTTACATTTAAAGAGAAATTCCCATCAATATCAGAAATTACCCCATTCGTAGTTCCCTTCTCGAGTATACTTGCACCAATAACAGGTTCTCCCGTCGCATCTACAACCTGACCTTTGACTTGTTTTTGAGACTGTGCTATAGTCCTGCTATCATTAACATTTGCATAAGCCCATGTCCGGGAAGCCGGACACAGCATCAACATCAGTCCTAAAGCAACTATGACCGCCTTATTAGGTTGCGAATTAAAAATTAATCCTCTTCGTTTCATAACATTAAATTTGAGGTTTAAAAATAGTATTAAATTCTTGTTCTCTAAAATTTGTTGAGGCATAAAGATACCTCTCACTCAGTATTGATTCCTTTTCCATAAGCACCAAAGGTTGTTTATTATATGAATAATTTTATATACAGTTTCGGAAGAAGTCACGCATATCACGGCGTCCGAGAAAAAGATGGTTTTCCACTGTACGGCAACTCAATTCTAATTCGGAGGCTATCTCCGGAGAAGATTTATCCTCAAAACGATTTAACGTATAGATCAGCCGTCGCTGTTCGGGCATGGCTGCCAACCGTGTCCGTTCCATCGCCATCAAATCATCAGCAATGATTTTCTCTTCAGTATCATTGGAAGAAGTGACAGTAAAATCATAGAGGTAACTATCTATCTCCTGCTTTTTATAATAACGACGGATATAGTCGGTCACTAAATTGCGTGCGATCGTAAAAAGGAAGTATTTTACTGTATCCGGACGGAGCATCTGTTTGTAATCCATCAGACGCACAAATACATCTTGAGTTAAATCCTCCGCTTCATAACGGTGAGCAATCCGATAGGTAATATAGTTTAAGATTACCTGATGATATTCCTCGTAAGAACGGGTGATAATGTTGTCGGAAGTGTAAGCTGTTGTCTCCATAATACTATCTTTTTCGGTTTTGAACACGATGCAAATATAAAGGCAATTCCGGAGAATGATTTCAAAAAACAAGGGAGATGAATCTCAACGCATCTAGGTAGACTTTATTTTATTTAAGCAAATGAATTACAATCACTTACACACTTTTTAAACGGAGTCTCACTTTATAAAATGAGACTCCGTTTGGGCATAATAAGCAGACCGATGGTTCACATCTCATCAATTTGAGCAAAGTAACCTGGGAAATAAAAAGCCTTTGGTTATTGTCACTTATCACCTTGGCAGGACAAGTGTCTTATAATTAAAGCAGTAAGGGTGATAATAGATGGTGATAATAAGGTGATAATAGAATAGTTCTTGATTTCTATTATCACCTGTTTTTGACAAGCGATCTATTTATTCAATTGATTATCAGGTGTTAGACAGACTATTCAAGGGTAACGTCTACCAATGTTAAAAACACCATTTTTGCCATGAATGTACGTTGTTTACGCCCAATATTGTTCTATGTAAGCTGCATGTATTAAGACAAAGGCTGGGAAGCTTAACATACAAACAAGGCTTGACTAATATATTCAGGTGCTTTCATGTATTCATTTCACGTACGTGAACCGTTCAGCTCATGTACGTAAGCCCGATGAATCACGTACATGAACCGATGGAATCACATACGTGAAACGATCTCTTGTTACTGACCGAATACATTAATCTTACCTGCATAATATCTTAATGAAGGGAGCACATTTACTATTCATCTTTAGCCGTTCCTCCGATACTGCGAATATACTCGTTCGGAGTAACTCCGGTACTTTTCTTGAATGAACGGAAGAAAGAAGCACGTGAACTGAAGCCGCATAGTTCGGCCAATGCTGTCAATGTATAACGGGAGTAATCACTATCCTCTACCATTTTCTTGAACTGGGCAACCCGATACTCATTTATAAAGTCATAGTATGACTGATTAAGATATTGATTGAGCAGATAGGACAAGGAATGGGAAGAAGTATGCAATGCGGCGGCAAGTTCTCCCATTTTCAAGTCGGGATTAATATAAGGTTTTTCTTTCTCCACATAAGCAACAAGCCTGTCATGAAGTTCTTTACATTCGGCTTCGCTCATACGGTTGGCCTTATATTTTTCTTCTGCAGGATGTGGTTCCGCCGTCTTTTCTTCTTCCTCTTCTTCTTCGGATGAGATCTCGTGTACTTCCGTGACCAATGGAGCAGATTTCCGCACATAATATCTCACCAGAACAACGATCAGAATAATCGATATAGCGAGAATCACCCATCCCCACCAAGGAATCATCGGCTGCACAGTCACCTTATAAATGGCCATTGATTGTTCATTGCCCGGAATACGTACACAGAATGTGTATGTCCCGGAAGAAAGCCCATAATACGATACTTCACTCTGTGCTGTCAGCAACTTCCAGTCACTGTCCGCTCCCTCCAGTTTATACTCATATAACAAGGCAGAAGGTAATCCATATGCAAAATCGGTAAAACAAAAAGTAAGATTGTTCTGATTATACTTCAAAGACGATTTATTGATAGAAACTCCATTAGCCAGAATATCCGTAAAGACAATCGGACGGACCTTTCCACGTACCTCATCTACCTGTTTCGGATCTACATAGATCAACCCCTTGGTATTGCCAAACCACAACAGTCCTCTTTCATCTTTATAAGCCGCTCCGTTAGTGAAAGTCGGTCCCGGCACTCCGTCATTGAAGGTGAAGGAGTCATACTCTTCTCCTTCTTCCTTAATACGCAACAATCCATCGTTGCAACCTACCCACAGCCAGCCTTGATTATCTTCTGTTATTGACATCAGCGAGTTATCGGGAAGCGTAGAAAGTACTGATTGATTGCGGAAATGGTCCATCGTTAAGGTAGAAGTAAACAGGCTGCCTTTCTCACGGATAAAGTAAAGGTTATGTTCTGCATCTTCATAAATAGTACGTACTTTATCTTTGTGTACAAATCCTTCCGGAAATACATTGGAACGAAGGCTTTGTGAGGCCGGATCATAGATGCACATACCGGTTTCTGTAGCAATCCATCCTTTTCCGGTAGAGTCAAAACTTACTTCATACACATTTCCTTCGGGCAACTGAGAGTTGGTGCTGGTGAAGTTTTTGATTTGCTTTGTCTGCCCGTTGTAACAGAATAGTCCCTGCGAGGTGCCAATCCAAAGATTTCCCCTGTTATCCGGTTTTACACAGAAGATATGTCCTTTCTGGAAGAGTTCCGTATCACCTTGTGTAAAGTATTTGAGAGATAACGTCTGCGGATTTAATACCATCATACCACCGCCATACGTACCGATATAATATTCACCTTCATAGAAGCAAATGGTAAGGATCAGATCGGACGTAAGAACCGGTTTCACGAAACTTTTCACTATGCCGGTAGCTTCGTTAATATAGAACAATCCGTCACGCGAACCAATCACTTTCTCCGGTCCCCGGTTTACGAACGAACGAATTGATAAATTGGCAGAGTTAAACTGAGGAGGATAAGCGTACGTACGGAACAGTCCGTTTTGATACAGTGAATAATCCAATCCGGCTTGGAAATGTCCTACCCAGACTGCACCCCTGTCATCCACCAGTAGTGAGTAGATAGAATTACTGCGAATCCCTTCTTTATCATTCACATCATGGAAAAAGCGGCGAACCACTTTCCGGTCTTTGTGAGAAAGGAAATGAACCCCATTTCCATCTGTAGCGATGTACACCGTCTCCTTTCCATCACCGGAAATATCAGATATCACATCACATCCCAAAGAAACCGTATGGGCAAATGTCTGTTTCGGGATATCGAAACAGACGACTCCCTGACTCATTGTACCCAGATACAGCGTTTCACCTATGCGGGTCAGACAACGGAAATAATCGGCTTCGGGAACATTCTCTCTGAAATGCCAGGAATTGATCTGACCATCTTTCAGCGAATAAGAAAATAACCCTTGCACTGTTGCCAACCAAAGGACACTCTTATCTTCATTCAGGCAGAGGTCCATGATCCGGTTACAGGCTGCCAGCATATTTTTATCGGTCTGTACCTGAAGCAACTGACCGTCTTTCTGAATAAACAGTCCTCTCTCCGTACCTATATAAAGTACATCTCCATCTGCCAACAAAGCATTGACGGCACAGTCGATCTTCTCGGGAACGATTCTCTGCAATTCACTACCGGAGCGATTCAGCCGCCAGAGTCCGATTCCATTTCCGATCCATAGTTGCTTGTTATCGGTTTCTGTAATACAGTTCACCCGTTTCTTTCTTCCCGAATCTACTCCGCGGAATTCGAAATGCTTCACCTTCACACCGTCAAAACGGTCGAGGCCGTTGTCTGTCCCCAACCAGATGAAACCTTCCGAGTCTTTATAAATAGCATTCACCAACAAACCGGAAAGGCCGTCGGACATAACGACATTACGAAACATATAGGGTTGTGCCTGCAAGTTTTCCCCGCAAACCCAACACATTATTATAAGAACCAAATATTTAATCGTGCTTTTCACCTGCCAACGGGCTTTATCATATTAAACATGTGACAAACATACACAAAAATCTCCAAAAGAGAGCGGTTCCTTATCTAAAAAGTCGCCTCTCCGTATTTGCTGATGCTAATAGACAAATACGAAGAGGCGGAAGTATTTACTCAATGCACCCGAATAATTTATTCGTGCCTGTTCATTAAATTAAATCAATCTTGTAAATCCCAATACACTACATAACACTGGTGATGCAAATCATAAAGCGGACGGATCACATCTCCTTGCTCCGTAGTAAATTTCAAGTCTTTTCCCACACGGTGCAATGTTCGTTCGGGGTGTTTCACGTCTATTTTCAATGATGTACGCAGATCGGCAGGAACATGAAAATTATAAGTATAATAATCGTTGTAAAGAGCAGGATCAGAGAAGGGAGCAGGTGCCTGCATTCCTTCCGTTCCCCGTTCTCCGGCAAGTACTAACGGTCCATACAGCAAAGCTACTTTATTCGGATTATCGGGAGTAGCTTCCAGTTCGATCTGCATGGGATAAGTGGCCGCAATACGGTCACCATCTTTCCATTCACGGGTAATAGCAATATAAGAACCCGGTTTCTGTTTCACTGACACCTTTTTACCATTCACAAGTACTTTCACATTTTTACTCCATGAGGGATATCTCAAATAAATAGTAGTATGCCTTGGCTTTTCTGCACGAAGAGTGAGCCGAGTAGTCTCTTCCTTCGGAAAATCGGTTTCCTGAAGAAGCGTCAGTCCTTTTTCTTTCCAAGTCACTTGGGAAGGAATAAACAGATTCACATAGATGCCTTTATCATTATGGTAATAGATGGCTTCTCCATATTTGGCATGATTCTCAAATCCACTGCCTACACAACACCAGAAAGAATTTTCTTTGGTGCTATACAGTTTATGAGAGCCGGAAAGTAACGGAAGGAAATAAGTTACCATCCCTGTTTCCGGGTCTTGCTGTCCAAGGATATGATTGTATAATGCTCTCTCGTAGTAATCGGCAATAGAAGAATCACCGGTCCAGCAGAAAAGATGGCGACTAAGTTTCAACATATTGTAGGTGCAACATGTTTCACCGGTATAACCAGTCAAGTGTTTAGAGCATTTCTTCGGGTCGAAAAAATGCTCTTTATCACTGCTGCATCCCGGAGCAAAGGTGTGATGGTCAATCATGGTATGCCAGAAAAACTCTGAAAGTTTTTTACTCGTCTCATTCTGTGTCAATTCATAGTTGCGAGCTTCTGCAATTACTTTCGGGATAAATGTATTTGTATGTTTGGTTCCCAAATCATCCCGAAGTTCTTTCAGTGGGTCGATCACGTCATTATGATAGAAATATTCCGCCAACCAACGATAACGCTCGTCGCCTGTGATGGCATATAAATTATAAAATGATTCGTTGATTCCCCCGAACTCATTACGTATCATTAACCGGCGTGTCTCTTCACTAAGCGGTTTCAGTTTGTTATAAGCCCAGTCGCCCATTTTGGTCACCACACTCAAAGCCTGCTGATTATCTGCATATAAGTATTGGTCTATCAGACCGGAATAAAGTTTATGCAAGGTATACCAAGGTGCCCAGACACTCTTTCCCTGAATATTGCGGTTGATCAGTTCTTCGGGATATGCGCTCAAATATCCTCCTTTAAGTGCATTCTGCACTTCGGTCAATCCATTTACAAGGCTATCTCCTTTAAGTTTGAAAATCTCACTTCCGGTAGCAGCGTACATCAATGCGTAAGCTGAAAGCAAATGTCCGGTAGTATGTCCGCGAAGTTCGCAGTCCAGAGATTCCCAGCCACCGAGTTTTTTTACAGTCATATAGCCGCCTTCACGACCTGCAAAGACACCGGCATTGGTCCGGAAGCTATGTAACAGACGATTCACATCAAGAGAAGTCATCCATGCCGAATCCCGCAACATATTATCACGAAAACGACTCGCTAAGAGGCGGACATCCTTTAAATCAAAACTCTGTACCCGAATTGGAGCCACTGTCTCTTTTTTCATTTTTCCCTGATGCTGACCGGGGTATACAGACTGGGCGGACATCATAGTCGACACTGCCAACCATGCTATTACAACTAGATTTTTCTTATTCATAATCATTCTTTGTATCCTTTTCAATAAGATACGAATAAGCGCTGTTCAACACTCAATACAATGAAATTAATTCTGATTGATCGTTCCGTAAGCTTTCGTTTTATTCCATATTATTGATAAATAAAGAAACTTCGTTCTATCGGCTCTGCTGTCTGTACCTTTCCCGCCAGCCCATATTGCCAGGCAACTACTGTCACCTTCAACGGATATTTACTGCGAGGAGGTATCGGAGTAAATACAAGTTTGTTTCCGTCGATTTCCGCAGGGCCTTCTTTCACATAATAATATACAGGCAGTCCGCAATCGGAAGTAGCCCGAAGAGTGACGGACTCCACCCCTGCCTTCACATCCCCAATGCCTGGGAAAAGTATATACTGTCGTTTCCCCTCCGTGTTACGGTAAGGAATCCGGAAACTAAGTTCCTGCACTGTACTTTTATATTGATTATCACCGTCATGACTCGCCAAGAGGCAGATGTCTCCTGTGCGACGCTTATTATACATTCCCATGCGGTAGAAACGAACAGTAAAAGTAGTATCATTCACCTTCTGTACCGGTCCGCAGATGCGGGTTATTTCGGGAAAGGTCGATGAATGTTCGTCGGAGATGGTTGTATGCAGACTATCCGTAAATACAGCTTTCAGATGAAAAGTAAGTCCATCTTCCTCCGGCAGGAAACGGGCGGCAACTTTCACATGAGACTTCGGGTGATATGCAAGAAGGCTGTTCTCTTGTACAAAACCAAGATATTGCGGTTTTTTCCCTCTTTCCTGACGATAACGTTCTTCTGTCATGTCAACCATCTCTTTATCGAAATACCAGAAGGCATCATGCGGATCGCCTTTGTATTGTTTGAAGGGAGCTGCTTTAGCACGTCTCTTTTGGTCAGGATGCCAACGCTCGGCAAGCCATCCGTTTTCCGGATTCAATTTCTTCAGCATCACGGGCTTATCTACATCATACGTTTCCGGCAATCGGTACTCCATGGCTTTCTTCAGAAACAATGCAAGGTATACTGCCGTACGGTCTGCAATATCAAAATGTCCGCGCCCAGTATCACAAAGAAACGAGATGCAACTCCGGGGATACATCAGGCGAAACGCCAATGCCGGATTTACGCGATCTTCCCACCATTCATATTCTCCTTCGATCATCAAGCCGGGAATGCCGTCAATAGTACGTTTCCCCCACTCCATGTTATCACGGCCATATCCGGTAAGATTAGTACGCGGTGCGTCTCCATGAAAGGAAATGACAGCCAATGTCCGTTCGGGATTCCATGCTGCAAAATTCCAAGGATAAGTTGCCATCGCCGAATGTCCGAAAGGAACAATCGGAACGTATTTTAATTCATTGTAACCGCTGATAGCGGCAAAGTCCTCCAACATCTGCTCAAATGCCCTCTGACTTCCGGCAGATACATCCCATTTCTGGTCCCAGCCCGGAGTAATCCAGATCAAGCCCATACCCATTTCGGACATTTTCTCCCGAAACAGAAGATTCTCAAACAGGGTTTCCTCTGTCATATTGTGAGTACCTATCATCACACCTCTTACCTGGGCACAATCGGAAGGTATCCACAGAAATGCCTGTGGATGATCATCAGTTTCGTTAGAAATAATGCCGGGTATTTGTACAGACCACTGCCATTCCGCCGCTATACATTCCGGCCATAACATAAACACTAATATTCCAAATACTAAAAATCGAAGTAGTTTCATGTTCCATTCATTTATCGTTATTTTATGTAATACGTAACGAAACCAAAGTATACTCAACCGAAAAATATAAAAAAACTATTATTATAGGAACTCTTTCATCGACAATTTCACAAAAACGTCGTATCTTTATTCTCAATTAAGAAAGGAGTGATATGGATTTACGTACAGCAAACGTAACTAGATATATTCTTCCCCTGCGGGAAGGCGGATCATTGCCGGCTTTGGCTGAAGCTGACGATGAGTTCAAATATGTCGTAAAATTCAGAGGAGCAGGCCACGGAACCAAAGCCCTTATCGCTGAATTGATCGGAGGAGAAATAGCCCGTACTCTGGGCTTCAGAGTACCGGAGATCATCTTCCTGAATTTAGATGAAGCTTTCGGCCGAACGGAAGCAGATGAAGAGATACAGGATTTACTGCAATGGAGCCGTGGATTGAATATCGGTTTGCATTTCTTGTCCGGAGCGTTGACCTTCGATCCTGTCGTACATCAAGTGGATGGTAAAACCGCCTCACAGATTGTGTGGATGGATGCTTTTCTGACAAATGTGGACCGTACCATCAAGAATACCAATATGCTGATGTGGCATAAAGAATTATGGCTGATCGATCATGGAGCTTCCCTTTACTTCCAACATAGCTGGACCAACTGGCAGAAACAGGCACTCACCCCATTCGTGCAGATAAAAGATCATGTTTTATTGCCATTTGCCGACCAACTGAAAGAAACAGATATGGCATTCAGACAGTTACTAACCTCCGATAAGATATGGGAAATAGTCAATACCGTCCCCGACGACTGGTTGAACTGGACGGAAGGACAGGAAACTCCACAAGACCTGAGAGATATTTATATTCAATTTTTAGAGGAAAGGATCAAGCATTCCGAACTATTTGTAAATGAAGCGCAACATGCAAGAAAGGCACTTATATGAATACGCAACCATTCGTTTCGTTCCCAAAGTAGAACGTGAAGAATTTATCAATGTAGGTATTGTACTGTTCTCCAAACGATGCAAATACCTCAAATCACTTTATACGATAGATGAGAATAAACTGAAACTGTTTTCTTCCGAACTGGATATGAATTGTCTGAAAGAAGGACTGCATGTCTTCGACAGGATTTGTTCGGGTAGTAAGGAAGGGGGAATGATAGCAAGCATGGATGTCCCCGATCGTTTCCGGTGGCTGACCGCTGTAAAAAGCTCATGTATACAAGTATCCCGCCCGCATCCCGGATTTTCCGAGGATTTGGATGCTACCTTGGAGCGTTTGTTCAAAGAATTAGTGCTTTAAATGATCAATCATGGAATTTATCAAGATAACAGAGCAACCATCGCTCTATGATGACCTCGACAAGAAGTCGGTAAAAGAGATTCTGGAAGATATCAATACTGAAGACCATAAAGTAGCGGATGCCGTGCAGAAAGCAATCCCACAAATAGAGAAACTGGTCACATTAATTATTCCCCGAGTAAAAAAAGGTGGGAGAATATTCTATATGGGGGCCGGAACAAGCGGACGTTTAGGTGTACTCGACGCTTCCGAAATACCTCCGACTTTCGGTATGCCTCCCACCGTAGTTATCGGACTAATCGCCGGAGGAGATACCGCCTTGCGCAATCCCGTCGAGAATGCGGAAGATGATATGTCCCGCGGATGGGAAGAGTTATTGCAGCATCATATCAATAGTGAAGATACAGTCATCGGAATTGCAGCATCCGGCACCACTCCTTATGTGATCGGAGCCATGCGCACAGCACGGGAACACGGAATACTGACCGGCTGCATTACCAGTAATCCAAATTCGCCGATGGCTACCGAAGCTGATGTACCGATAGAAGTGATTGTCGGTCCGGAGTATGTGACAGGAAGTTCTCGGATGAAATCGGGTACTGCTCAAAAGATGATTCTGAATATGATCAGCACTACTATCATGATTGAACTGGGACGCGTGCAAGGAAATAAAATGGTCAATATGCAATTGAGTAACCAAAAACTCATTGATCGGGGAACGCGCATGATCATTGAAGAACTCCATCTGGACTACGAAAAGGCTGAGGCACTTCTGTTGCTACACGGTTCGGTTAAGTCTGCGATAGAGGCCTATCGCAGACACAACTCTACTCAGCAAGAGTAAAATGCAGTGCAGCACCACCGGAGGACTTTAACTTCAAAGTTAGCTTATCTCCGGCTTTTATCTTCTTATGAGTAGTACGAACCTTTGTACGTGTATTCAACTTGTCGTCATCTTCATACAAGTTGACTATATACTTCGTTCCCGGTTTCAAAAAATCCGTGGTTAACGTAATGGTACGCGCTTCTGTATTTGTCATTGCTCCCACAAACCATTCTTTTCCGGAACGACGAGCCTGCACAATATATTCACCTATTTCTCCATCTAATGCACGACTTTCATCCCAAACAGTCGGGATGGCTTTCCAGAACTCCAGTTCCTCCTCACCTTTATACATAGCAGGATTATCATACCAAAACATAAATTGCAAAGGACTGTAATATACGGCTGCCATTGCCAATTGATGTGCTTTGGTGTTTTTCACGCGACTATTAAAATAACAGAGTGTATAATCTCCTGCGCCTGCCAGAAAACGAGTATAAGGGAGAATGGTATTGTGTGTCGCATCCGGCATCTCTTCATTTCCACGGATACCTTCTTGCGTCATCAAATTGGGATAGGTACGACTGAAACCGGTTGGACGATATTCATCATGAATATCCACCATCATTTCATATTCCGCACATTTACGGACTGCATCATGTAACCACGTACTCCAATGCTGATTACCTATCTGTACAAAACCGAATTTAATTCCTTTCAATCCCCATTTTTTATACAATGGCAATAAAGAATCTAGCTGTTGAACCAAAGCACGTTGATTGACATAGACCATTAATCCAATGCCTCTAGATTCTGCATATTTACATAAAGCAGAAATATCAAGATCTTTATCCGGAGAAACCGTAGTAGCATCCGAACTCATTTTCATTTCCGGGCCATACCATCCTGCATCCATATGTACATATTGAATGCCACGTTCCGCTGCAAAATCAATGGCTGCTTTTACTTTCTCCTGTTTTAAGTCTCCAGAACGGAATACTTTCCCAGGCTTAATCCAAGAAATATCTGATATCCGACAAGGAGTATTTAAATTCAAAGCCAAATCATTATGATTGATCAAATCGACCGGACGTTCGGCAGCCATAATGACACGCCAAGGGGTACTGTAGGGAGAAATAATGTCAACGCTGCTATACAAGCTAGTTTCCAGTGTTGAAGGCTTCTCTGCAGACAAACGGAATTTTCCACGAGCATAATCCACCATCTCCGCTTCCAGTAATGCAACAGTCAATCCATCTGGCAGTTTCATAGTCAAAGGGCGTTCACTTTCCTCTTTTCCCCACCCTGACAGGGGACGAAGCTCATAAGGACCTTGTGCCCAACGTTCATAGTAAGCCATTGTACCTTCAGGCATTGTGAAACTTGTCCGTTCACCTGTAATATGTAAAAATAGCCCATTGGTCGTTTCCGGAAAATGATAACGGAATGCCACTCCTTCGTTATAGGCACGGACGATAATATTCATAAAGTAGTTTTTACGTTTGTCGTAACCGCCTTCAGTCATCCCTTGTCCCTCACCTTTACGAAACTTTAAAGTCATTTCATTATAACAGTCCCGAACTTCGGCACGTTCTCCATATACAGGTTTCCATGTTGCATCGTTTTTCCGATGATCAGTATCCGTTAATTTCAGATTCTCGCACCAAAAATGGCAAGTATCGTTCGGTACTCCCAATGCCGATTCAAACAATTGATTCTCTATCTGTACACCGAGTTCACCCTCCTCCACTACAGGACGATTCTTATATATCAGCGTATAATACATCCGTGCATTATCCTCTCCGAACGAACGCTGGTAAAAGGTGAACCGATACGCTCCGTCTGGGGAAGTCAGTTCCCGGCGGGTTTCTGTCATCACATTCTGTGCCTTTGTCAGTGTCGGTATTACCAACAGTAAAAGCAAGATACTTTTCTTCATTCTATTTAAATTCATGTTTATCCGTTTTTCCAATATATACGAACGAATTAATTATTATACTCAATCTGTCTCCCAAAGAAACACTACTTCTCAATTCTTTTTATAAAAGTCTCTTTTCTTTCATACATTTCTGCAAATATAAACAAACATCTTGCAAAAATAAGCACAACATCACATTCAAAAAGCAGCTACTTTTGCATCAATTCATATCATTAGTGTCCCATTAAAATTGGGACGAATTAAAAATTAAATAAACTTGGCCCATTTGGTCCGAATCGTTCTTTGTCATTTTGAAATTTAGTTTTATCAAAGAGGTCTCTCAGATGAGTCTTATCAGTCAATGAGATGCTCAGTATTTGTAACACTTCATATGTACTTCTGTCCAGTTGCATATCGTGTTGAATGATTGCCACCAAACAGTAAGCGCATATAGCAGCATATATCTGTATTCGAACAGCATTCTCTGTAGTTCCCCAAAATCTTTTGATTTTAAGGTGCTGCTTGAGCCATTTGAAAAACAGCTCTACCTGCCAGCGATTTTTATAAAGTTCAGCAACTTGAAGCGCAGATATATGCATCGCATTGGTTATGAATGTAAATTCTCGTTCTTGTTCTTCATCCCAATATTTAACCAGTCTAAGTGGCTTTGGGTAATATTGTTTAGGATAGAATCCTGTCAGAAGTACACTTGCGTCTGAAAGCACATTCTTAGGCAGTCTACGTTTCCATTGGATGGATTTGTATTGAAGATTCTTTTTTGCTCTGACAACAAAGTAGGCTTCAATTTGATGAATTTTATACAGCATTTTGAAGTTGTTATAACCGCGGTCAAAGATGTAATAAGAGCTTGGTTCATAAGGAATTTCAATCATAACTTTAGTAATCGTGTACGGATGCTTCCGTGATATGAAAGAATGCAGGAATCTGTGTTTCCACATCATATAATGTATGCACTTTGATACCACCTTTCTTTTTGCGGAATTTTGCCCACCAAAAGACTGAAAGGCACAGGTCAATAGTTGTCGAATCGAAAGCATAAACGTTACCGCCAAGTTTGAAAATATGATTAGCACACTTTTGTCGTGCTTCGCTAACCAGGTAGTAAGCATATTCTTCAAAGATGTGATAGTCTCTATCTTGATTTGCTCTTGCCAGCGATGACTTTGATACATTTTTACCCATTCCTAAATGATAACATTTGGAATGATGAGCTTCAAGAGCAACTATCAAATCTCGCAGACTTTCACGATTAGAAAGTTGACCAAACATCAAAGCAAGTAGTTGATTCCAGCAGGTGAAGTGCTTCACATATTTATCACCATCATACTTGGTGACTATGCGGTTAAACTTACTTCGATTCAGAAATGAAGCCAATTGAGCGAAAACGTATTTGTCTTGGAACATATGCCATCGGATTAATCTGATGCAAAGCTACAAATTCAAGTCCGTTCGCTCGGAAAATCGCTGTAACTAACTAAATTTCAAATATTTCAAAGAACTCTTTTAGATTTTAATGGGACAGCAATGAATTCATATAAATAATAAATAAAACCATGAACGAATTATTTAGTATTGCCGGTAAGGTAGCTGTAATTACCGGAGCAGGTGGTGTGTTGGGAGGAAATATCGCCCAGCACTTTGTACAGCAGGGAGCAAAAGTTGTAGCTATCGACATCCGTCAGGAACAACTGGACAACCGTGTAGCAGAACTTAAACAATATGGTCAGGATGTTATCGGTATTATTGGAGACGTGCTGGACATCGCCAGTCTGGAAAAAGTAGCGGAAGAGATTGTTGCCCAATGGGGACAGATTGATATTCTGTTGAATATTGCCGGAGGCAACATGCCGGGAGCCACTCTTGAATCGGATCAGAACTTCTATGATATGGACATTTCCTGTTGGGAGAAAGTGACCAGTCTGAATATGAACGGTACAGTCTATCCGTCTATGATCTTTGGTAAAGTGATGGCAGAGCAGAAAAAAGGTTGCATTATCAATGTGTCTTCTATGGCTGCTTATAGTGCCATCACCCGTGTGCCGGGGTATTCGGCTGCAAAAACAGCTGTAGCTAACTTTACACAATGGCTTGCCAGTGAGATGGCTCTGAAATATGGTGACGGCATCCGTGTAAATGCCATTGCTCCCGGTTTCTTTATCGGCGATCAGAACCGTCGCGTACTTATCAATCCGGATGGCTCGCTGACTGACAGAAGCAAAAAGGTTTTAGCCAAGACACCGATGAACCGTTTTGGTGATATTAAAGAATTGAACGGTGCCGTACAATTTTTGTGTAGCGAAGCTGCCAGTTTTGTAACCGGTGCAATGTTGCCTATCGACGGTGGATTCAGTGCATTCAGCGGCGTATAAAGAGAAGAAACTATGATGGAAAAAACATGGAGATGGTTTGGCAAGAAAGACAAGATTACCTTGCCAATGCTCCGGCAAATAGGTGTGGAAGGGATTGTTACAGCTTTGCACGACATACCGAACGGAGAAATATGGACAATAGAAGCGATTAATGCTCTGAAATCCTATATAGAATCATACGGACTGCGCTGGTCTGTAGTAGAAAGTTTGCCCGTATGCGAAGCGATCAAATATGGTGGGACAGAACGTGAACAGTTGATAGAGAACTACAAAGTAAGCCTTACCAATCTAGGTAAATGTGGAATAAAAACTGTTTGCTATAACTTTATGCCAGTCATCGACTGGATACGTACAGACTTGCAGTACCTCTGCCCCGACGGTACTAGCTCATTGTATTATGACCGTATCCGTTTCGCCTATTTCGACATGAAGATACTGGAACGGGAAGGGGCTGAAAAGGATTATACGGAAGAAGAACTTCATAAAGTTTCCGAACTGGATCAAGTGATCACCGAAAAAGAGAAGGATGATCTGATTGATACCATTATCGTTAAGACACAAGGATTTGTCAATGGGAACATCAAAGAAGGAGACAAAGAACCGGTCGTCCTTTTCAAACGGTTGTTAACTTTGTACAAAGATATTAACCGTGACATCCTGCGAGAAAATATGTGTCACTTTCTTTCTGCCATTATGCCGGTTTGCGAAGAATACGGAGTGAATATGTGCGTGCATCCCGACGATCCTCCATTCCAGGTTCTTGGTCTTCCTCGTATCGTCACCAATGAAGAAGATATAGCCTGGTTCCTGAATGCAGTAGACAATCCGCACAACGGACTGACATTCTGTGCAGGTTCCTTGAGTGCCGGCGAACACAATGATACCCGCGAATTGGCAAAGAAGTTTGCTAAACGTACGCACTTTATACACCTACGCAGCACAGCCGCCATGCCGGGTGGAAACTTCATTGAAAGTTCTCACCTGGCAGGAAGAGGACATATCATTGACCTTATCCGAATCTTTGAGAAAGAAAATCCGGGATTACCTATGCGCATTGATCACGGGAGAATGATGCTGGGAGATGAAGACAAGGGGTATAATCCAGGCTATTCTTTTTATGGACGTATGCTGGCACTGGCGCAAGTAGAGGGTATGATGACGGTAGTGGATGATGAAATAAAACGTCAGATGAAATTATGATTCTCTTTCACCAGACATTGATGCAAAAAAGAAGGGAGAAGTCATATTTAACATCTCCCTTCTTTTTATCTATCATAGCAATAATCAATTTCTCTTTGAAACGATTTATTTCTTTTGTCCTTCTTGGAAATCCGGTATACGTTTTACATCCGCACCTTTCATTACACCTTTTTTAATTGCTTCATTGGTTTCTGAAATTTCTTTCTTAACACGCTTATAATATTCTTTAGTCAGTCCTTTCTCCACAGCTTCAGACTCTGTAGCCGCCCAGAAATACTGGTAATCCATCAGCATCAAGTCAGGAGCAACCACCTTAAAGAAAATACTATCTCCTTCAAATTTTTCACGTAAATCACCTAAATAAATAGTGTCTGCCGGATTTACTTCTTGTGTACTTGCATTTTTTTGTGAACTACTGCTACCACAAGAGGCTAACAATAAGCCTCCAAATAACGAAATAAAAATTAATAATTTCATATATCTATCATTTATAATATAAAACATGCTCAACGGTTCAATTATCAGGATCAGAATATCATCCTGTAACAGAGTGCACAAAAATAGTAATTTATAATATCATAATGATCATTTTTCTGTTCTTTTTCTATATTTTCCTACAAATTACTTGAGTAATACGTTAATTACTCCCTAAAAATGCTTCACACATACTTATATCATATCACCACTTTATCTATCCCTTTCTACTTTTTCCAATCGGAAAGCACTGAGACATAACTTTTGTCCGGCCTTGTCAACACGTAAACGCAATACACAGGCACCAGCCGAAAGTGAAAGTTCGCCAAGTTTTGTTTCTTTCCACTTTTTAGAAGAAGGGATCGAAGACGAGATTTCTAATCCCTGATCAGAGGCCATTGCTACATGTGAAGAGGAATTTGCCGAATAAGTAAGATAAACAGCGTAAGCTCCACTTTTAGGGATATTAACAGTATAATTCATCCACTCGCCGTCTTCTACCTGAACCACTACGTATTTATTATCTATTTTCTGTAATTCAACTGCTCCATCCGGACGATACTCATTTCCACGTACTGTCCCTATATTATGATAGGTATGCCCTTCAGGATTTTCTGATATACAATAATAATCATAATCAGCAGCCAAAATTGTACTGGGCAATTGATGCAAACCGGAAACTCGCTTACCTGTAGAAAAAGTAACCGGATCACCTGCCATCCAAGGGGTCAGTCGCTTAGTTAAAGTCCCCCAACCAGTCCACTCATAAAACCAATTCGGGGCTACTCCCCAATTCTCACATCCATAACGTTCTATCATATAATCACGATAACGCTGTAACCAGGTATATTTTTCAGCCGGTAATCCACTACGCACCGCATAATGTGCCAATGCCATTTCTCTGGTTCCTCCTGTCCCGGCAACATCTCCCCGTCCATGAGAGGAGATATTCACAGACTCCCAACGTCCGCTACGACTTTTTATCTGGAGATATTTCCCGTTATCAAATGTGACTTCATTCATATCCTTTGTTAATCCTGTTGGCTCCCAAGGTGTTTCCTGTTTTTTGTAAGATTGAATACTTGACAGGTTATAACGATAACTCCATTCTAGCCCGAGCAATAAACGATTGTCCAAACTACTATATAAAGAATCCCCCTGATTCCATGCCATTTCTGCAATAGCAACATAATTGTGCAACCCGGCTAATACATGTCCCTGATCACGACTGGATTCCTGACACTGACCATTAGGATAAATATAATATTGAAGCTGTTCGTCATAACCATAATCCTGAATATCATTCTTCCGTTGTAACAATTTATAATCAATCATAGTAGGAGAAACATGAATGGGTTGATCGCTGGAAATAGCCGGTCCTGAAGGATATGGCAAATCATCTTTACGATGTTTCATTCCCAGTAAATAGCGATAAGCACGGTCATACATTATCTCATTATCAAGATAGATAGCCATTGCCATCATACTGCGTGCTGCAAACAATCCTTGATTACCGAAACGCGCTGCATCAAAATTATAGATATTCCAATAAAAAGTTACTCCATTTTTTGTATCATCCAGATAATTAGCATATTTAGCAGAATAATTTTCCGTATTACTATACCCCGGATAAACCAGCATATCTTTGAAACGTTGCTGATCTTGCCGTGTCCATCCAGAATAATCTCTCATCATTTCAGCCGCATCAATCAACAAATAAATTTTCCCATTATCCAACGGTCCTGTACCACGGCTACTAGTATTAGTATAATAAGAATTTGCATTCAAATATTCTACAGCCTTACGTGCATAGGCTTCTTCTCCTGTCAAGTGCCAAAGAAGAGCTAAATCATGAGCACGACGCCCATCCACCCCGATTGTAGCATTAAATCGCCCTTCCTTTATTTGCTCTCCACGATTCACCACAGGTGCATCAAGTGATGAATAAGAAGACTCCTTCAATTTCAAAAAGGTAGAATAATAAGGTTCTTGTCTGGCTTCTACCATTGCTTTCATACGATCGAGGTCACCTTGCGTATAAGTAATACCCGGATGAACAAAACGACGTTGTGACTGAGCTACATCACTTGTAAAAACAATATTTTCCACATGAGGTCCTACATATATGCGTGCCATATCTGAAGTCTTATACCACCGAGGTTTGTCCGGCATATTATCATCAATCAATTTTCCATTTATTTTCAAATTTTCAAAACGTATGTTCTTTACCTTACGTTTTTCATCATATCCTTCAATAATAGAAAGTTCCGCATTCTCTCCGGTATAGGATATATTCTTAAACAATACGTTCTCAATTCCTCTTCCGGGAGCAGTACAGTATTTTTCATTATAAAAGATACGTAAATTGACAAGTTGCCCCTGACGGAAATTCTCAACACGGATGTCCTCAAAATGAACATTGCGTATTAAATTGTTATCACCTGCATTAATAGCCATACATCCTTGATAATCGACTTGTTTCTCTCTATGATCCAATATATCAATATTAATATAATTCAGATCTTCCAAAACTTCGGGAGCTTTAGAATTACCATGAATTCCAATAAAAATAGGATGGGCTACATCTGCCCAAAGAGTGGAATTCTGCATTGTTATATTCCGACAACCTCCTTCAAATCCCAAACGAGTGCCATAAACAGTTGTACAATCATCTGAGTTACGGCAGAAGACACCATCAAATAATACGTTATTGCTCGCAAAAACATTCATGCCATCTCCCCACCCATAATAACTAATACTTTTGACATTACGGATAGTAACATTTTCCGACCCTCCTGTCGCACATTGAGTAGCAACAATTCCTTCTACATAGACATCTCGGGAATTCGCAATACGAATACCTCCTTTTATAGAATGATCGATAATTCCTCTTCCTAGCAATTTTACATCATGTACGTTTTCGATTAGGACACGCCCCATTAAAACAGCTCCTCCTGCCAGATACACAGTCTTACCGGATGGCACTCTCAATTCCCCATTTTTAACTGTATGTATTCCAGGACCAAAGTAAATTACTTCCGGATTATCTTTGTCCGGAATCGTTCTTTCCGGAGATCCTGTAAATAAGTGAAAATTATGAAAAATATCCCCATTTACTTCTACTGACAAATTTCGAGGATGCTCTAATGTAAAAGTTACTGTATTACCATCGATCTGAAATGGGATATCATACGAGAGAGGACGGACTTTTGCCGTCTGTACTTCTCCCAAATTATAGGTTACGGCTACTTCCACTTTTCCTGTAAAATCAAAAATTGCCATCGAAGCATTTTCTACATAATGTCGTGTATCTCTTACCTCATCCACCTTAATCAGATAAGAAGATAAGGTATGCCAGACTCCATCTTGCAAACGGACCTTAACCGTAAAATCACTATTTAAAGCAACTCCTGCGGGAGCCTTCCAAGTTGCAAGTGTGTCTTTAGCAAAGATACAAGTTGCACCACCTAATAATGCAGCTAATAATAAGAACCAATATTTCTTCATGATATTATCGAATAAAATTCTTTTATAGTATTACGAACAATAAAGACGATTCACCTATTCTCTATCAAAGATATTTATGAAAACTCGCAAAACAACAATCGTTCAATTAAAACAATGATATGTTTATTCATCTAACAATGATTCTTATTGTACAGCCAATAACGTCAATTCGGTGGTTATTCCAGATTGCACCGCTTTTCCGTCAATCACCATCTTACAGGGGGCAGAAGAAAGAATATACCATTTTCCCTGCTTCTTTTCGAGCAGCACATTAGCAGCCTCCGAAGTCTGGATACTGATACCGGATGCAATCAGTTGCGTTCCGTTCCCTATAAACAGCGTCCGGTTTCCCGCATATTCGTTACTGATTACGGCATAGTCCGCTTTCACTTTCATTCCCTGATAGGTTGCGGTCTGCGACGAATCCGTCAAAGAGAAAATATGGTCAGTACGCCCGTTTTTACTTTCCACACAGATACCGGCAAAGTCTTTCAAGCCGGGCTCTTCCGCATCAAAGTAAGAGACTGACTGAATAGCCGAAGGCTCTTTCTGCGTACTTGGTTCATAAACAGCAACAAAAGGACGATTCCATGCTTCTCCATGCTGCCGGGCAACGAAGGTGAGCGTAGGCTGTTCCTTTATATTATAAGGCATATGGGGAGTCCGGCTCAATCCTTCGGTCATCGGTGACAGTGCGGTGAACACTTCCCGTTCCGGTTCTCCTTTCATCCAGAGATTCATGGAAATATCATCTCCGCCTTTATCCTTCATATCGATGGTAAAAGTCACTTTCACATCCTGACCGGTGGTAGCCACTTTCTTATCATATAAGTAGGAATAAGCATAAAGATGGGCACCTGCAAAAGCTAGCTCTTCGGTAGGCTGCAAATTCAAGTCCGTACCATCGGCAGCCGTAAGTGTCATTGTCTGACCTAGATTATGGTAGAAATAATCGTGCATTTTATCGCCTCCCCGTTCTTTCCGGCTGCGGAATACATCCACATAATACCCTGTCTCCGGACCGGTAGTAACAATGCCCATCAGTCGAGTCTGATCCGCCCTGCTCTCCGGCTCACGGAAAGCTACCTGACTATAGGTGACGGAAGTAAATCCTTTACCCGGTTCCGCCGAAGCCGGAAAACAGGAAAGCAAATCGAAAGAATGATTACTTTTCATCACCGGATAACTGGAAATGCCATCTACACAAACCGTATTATGACTGGGGAATTGAGAGTAATATTCCGCATAGTCCAGACCGCTATACAGAAAAAGTCCGATACCCGCATCCGGTCCCAGCACATATCCTTTTCCATAAAGCTCCATCGAAATACCATTCGCGTGCATATGATTGCCTTCACTAGCATTGAGAGAAATCATCAGACTGTTGCGCGGATGCATCCCGTTGCGCTGTACCAGCCACGATACGTTGGGGGCATAGAACAGAGGAGATACATAATCCTCGATTTTCCCCGCCTCCACCTTCGGGTCCAACACTAACGGCTTGTCCTCAAAGAAGGAGTTGACAGAGGCCCGTACATTCTTCTTGCCACTTTTTTCGCTACCTTCCTCCGGATTCAGACATTTCAGCAAAGCGGTGAAGTAACGTTCCTGCTCTTTCTTTCCGTTTGCCTGCGCATTCTGTATCATCCGGATAAAGAAGTTCGTACTTAAGTAACTTGGATGCGTATCTCCGAAACCACAGATCATCCGGTTCGGAAAAAGATACTGCGGAGTAGTCGCTACTGCTTTTGCCAGCACAGGCATTGCCTTTACCAAGTCATATTGCAGATTGTGGTCAAACTGATGGGTGAAGTTCGCGTAGTCATTGATGACTACACTGCTGTATCCCGGACATTCCGCCCATATACCCGTTTCGGAGTCAAAGCCGTAATCGGCCAGCTTGGTCAGACTCCACTGGCGGATGCTCGAACGGTTCATAACGTAGTCAATATAGTATTCGCGTCCTTTCCCGTCCGCATATTCTTTATTATCTTCCAGCACCAGTCCCACGTTCATGATATATCGTGCCTGCAATAAATCCCAGTTATTATGGGGGACTCCGTTGGCGATGATATTATCCGCCCATTTCTTCAATGCGCCGGCATAAATCATCATCTTATCCGGATAGTTGGATTGCAGATAATGATAGAGGAAGTCATACAAAGGGACAACGATATGCAAAGCATCCTCATGGATCACTTCAAAAGAAGTCAGCCCCACCAGTGTCTGCTGATGCCCGTGATTCAGGTCAACAGGAACATTTCTGTAATAAATTCCCGTCATATAAGTATCGAAAACGCCGGCAGCCAGTCGGGCATACTTTTCCTCTCCCGTCATCCAATAGAGGAAAGCGGCGTCACGGGCAATTCCCAGAATCTCACAGTTCAGACTTTCAATATTGCGTCCGGTCTTGGACGGATGCACACTCTCCAGCGGACGACCTTTCAGGGCATTGTTGCAGAAAGTCACGTTTCCTTCCGCACTATCGTCATAAGGTACTACATCTTCCAGCTTAGGTCGACCGTGCGTAGCGGCCGTCCCTCGTGTTCCGGTATAGCGAACCGTCGGAGCAGGTGCCTTCGCGCCTCCGGCATGGTCGAACACCTCACCTTTCACGTACACTTCCGTTGCATGCGACTTCCAGTACATGGCCAAACGGGATAATAACCAGTCCGGCTGACTTTCCGTACGTCGCGTATATACTTCCGTCCGTTCTTTCAGCTTGTTAAAGACATCTTGTGCCCATGCTTCCTTCTTGATCAACTTCCATGTTTCTTTTTTTCCTTCCGGGGTAGTCAGTACTCTCGGATGATCCTGCGGCATCTTCTCCGGCAACGGAATCTCCTGCCCGTGCGCATTCAGGAAAAAAAGCACACACAATCCTAACAAAATTCGTCTCATACTTCCATTTCTTATTTACGTTTGCTACGTATTTAATACGAAAATAAGGAATAATTTACCTAACTGGTATCAGAAAACCCGTTTTTATTTTCACCGGTACGGACTGCCTTCATACTCCGGACATTCAAGTATACTCAAAAAGATAGCCTGCAAGCATACCACTTACAGGCTATCACAATCCCCTTTTTTCCCTTTGTATCAGGGAGGCAACTTACGTTTCCCCGTCCCCGCCGGAACTCTTGCTGTACATCCTTGCCATCAAGCTATATAAAACTCATACAAGGAGCATTTTCCCATTCAGATACAGTACCGGCAGGTCCCCATAAGTCACTCCACAATGTTCTTGCGAATCTCCCCAACTATTGTTGGATTCATATGGGTATTCGCCCTTTTTCGATGCGAAGATAATTTTTTTATGCTACTATTATAGTTAACACCGTCTATTAAAAGTGTTAAAAATAAAGATTTCATACCATACTTCCGCAAGCCGACACCAAAGAAGAATATTTATTTTCTCTAAACAAAGCGCTAATTCCGAACAAAGAATTATATTTGCAGAAATCTAACAATTCTGATACTTATGAAAATACTATCTATCCATGATTTGCAAATAATCAGGAAGAGAGCGGAGCACCATCTTTCATTGCGCGAAGAAAGTAATGAAAAGGTTTCCGAAAAATGTTGCGGGCTGGCGTCCGGAACAACACACCTCCAGATTCTTATTTGCGGAGGTACCGGTTGTAAAGCCTCTTCCAGTCAGGGCATCACTGAAAATCTTCAAAAAGCCATCGAAAGAAACGGGATTACCGACAAAGTAGACGTCATCACAGTAGGCTGCTTCGGCTTCTGCGAAAAGGGCCCCATCGTAAAGATCATTCCTGACAATACGTTCTATACCCAAGTCACTCCCGAAGATGCGGAGGAAATCATCAGCGAACACATCATCGGAGGACGAAGAATCGAACGGCTGCTCTACATAGACCCGAAGACCGAACAAACTGTCAGTGACTCCAAACACATGGACTTCTACCGGAAACAACTCCGCATCGCCTTGCGCAACTGCGGATTCATCGACTCCGAAAATATAGAAGAATACATCGCCCGTGAAGGATACTTCGCACTGGCCGACTGCCTTCTCAACAAACAGCCTGCCGACGTCATCGACATCATCAAACGCTCCGGACTGCGGGGACGTGGCGGTGGCGGTTTCCCCACCGGCTTGAAATGGGAATTTGCCAGTAAGCAGGTATCGAACGTAAAGTACGTTGTCTGCAACGCCGACGAAGGCGACCCCGGCGCCTTCATGGACCGCTCCATCATGGAAGGCGACCCGCACTCTATTGTAGAAGCGATGTGCATCTGCGGTTACTCCATCGGTTCCTCCAAAGGACTGGTCTACATCCGCGCCGAATATCCGCTGGCCATCAACCGCCTCAAAAAAGCGATTGAGCAAGCCCGTGAATACGGATTACTGGGGGACCACATCCTGGGGACAGATTTCAGCTTCGACATAGAGATCCGTTACGGAGCAGGCGCATTCGTCTGCGGCGAGGAAACCGCCCTCATCCACTCGATGGAAGGAAAACGGGGAGAGCCGACCCTGAAACCTCCTTTCCCCGCCGAATCCGGTTATCTGGGCAAACCGACCAATGTGAACAATGTGGAAACCCTCGCCAATATTCCCATTATCCTGACCAAAGGCGCCGAATGGTTCGCCTCCATCGGAACAGAACGCTCCAAAGGCACCAAAGTCTTCGCTCTTGCCGGAAAGATCAACAATGTCGGACTGATCGAAGTACCGATGGGAACTACCCTGCGGGAAGTAATCTACGAAATCGGCGGAGGCATCAAGGGAGGAAAGAAATTCAAAGCCGTACAGACAGGCGGTCCGTCAGGGGGCTGTCTGACGGAGAAACATCTGGATACTCCCATTGACTTCGACAACCTGCTGGCAGCCGGTTCCATGATGGGATCGGGAGGCATGATCGTGATGGACGAAGATGACTGTATGGTATCCGTCGCCCGTTTCTATCTCGACTTTACCGTCGAAGAATCCTGCGGTAAATGTACCCCATGCCGTATCGGCAACAAACGCCTGCTGGAACTGCTGAACAAGATAACGGAAGGACGGGGCACGGAAAAAGACCTGGACACGCTTGCCACCCTCGGACGGGTGATAAAAGACACGGCACTCTGCGGACTGGGACAGACGTCCCCGAATCCGGTGTTGTCTACCCTCGACAACTTCCGTGACGAATATCTGGAACATGTCAGAGACAAGACCTGCCGCGCCAAACAATGCAAGTCCCTGCTGACCTATACCATTAATCCGGAACTTTGTATCGGTTGCCACCTGTGTGCCAAGAATTGTCCGGCGGATGCCATCAGCGGCTTGGTACGCAAACCTCATGTCATCCACCCCGAGAAATGTATCAAGTGCGGCATGTGTATGGCACGCTGTAAATTCAAAGCTATTCTTGTCTGTTAAAATCTACTGCTATGGAAGAAAAACAAATTACCCTCCAGATAGACGGTCACTTTATCACCGTACCCGAAGGAAGCACGATCCTCGAAGCCGCCTGCAAAATCGGCATCAACATACCTACGCTGTGTCACATCGACCTGAAAGGAACCTGTATCAAGAACAATCCCGCTTCCTGCCGCATCTGTGTAGTCGAAGTGGCAGGACGCCGCAATCTGGCTCCCGCCTGCGCTACCCGTTGCACGGAAGGGATGGTGGTGAAAACCAGTACCCTACGCGTGATGAACGCCCGGAAAGTGGTAGCCGAACTGATCCTGTCCGATCATCCCAACGACTGTCTCACCTGTCCCAAATGCGGCAACTGTGAACTCCAGACACTGGCACTGCGTTTCAACATCCGTGAAATGCCGTTCAACGGCGGCGAACTTTCTCCCCGCAAACGGGAAGTGACCTCCTCCATTGTGCGCAACATGGACAAGTGTATCTTCTGCCGCCGATGCGAAAGCGTCTGCAACGATGTACAGACAGTCGGCGCACTGGGAGCCATCCGCCGCGGATTCAACACAACGATAGCCCCTGCCTTCGACAGAATGATGAAAGACAGCGAATGTACCTACTGCGGTCAATGCGTAGCCGTATGTCCGGTAGGCGCACTGACCGAACGGGATTACACCAACCGCCTTCTGGACGATTTGGCCGACCCCGATAAGATCGTAATTGTCCAGACTGCCCCCGCCGTACGTGCCGCCCTGGGAGAAGAATTCGGCTTGCCTCCCGGCACACTGGTAACCGGAAAAATGGTTTACGCCCTCCGCGAACTGGGTTTCGACTATGTATTCGATACCGACTTTGCCGCCGACCTCACCATCATGGAAGAAGGTTCCGAAATCCTGAACCGACTGACACGCTATCTGGACGGAGATAAATCCGTCCGGCTTCCGATCCTGACTTCCTGCTGCCCGGCTTGGGTAAACTTCTTCGAGCACCACTTCCCGGATATGCTGGATATCCCTTCTACCGCCCGTTCTCCGCAACAGATGTTCGGCTCCATCGCCAAGTCTTACTGGGCAGAGAAAATGGGAATTCCCCGCGAAAAGCTGGTAGTCGTCTCCATCATGCCCTGCCTAGCCAAGAAATATGAATGTGACCGCGACGAGTTCAAAGTAAACGGTGTCCCCGACGTCGATTACTCCATCTCCACCCGCGAACTGGCACGCCTGATAAAGCGAGCCAACATCGGCTTTACCCTCGTGCTGGACAGCCCGTTCGACAACCCTATGGGAGAATCGACCGGCGCCGGTGTCATCTTCGGTACGACGGGTGGTGTCATGGAAGCCGCCCTGCGCTCCGTTTATGAAATCTACACCGGACAGCCGCTGAAGAATGTCAACTTTGAACAGGTACGCGGACTGAGCGGTGTCCGGCGCGCCACCATCGACCTGAACGGATTTGAACTGAAAGTAGGCATCGCACACGGACTAGGCAACGCAAGGCACTTACTAGAAGATATACGAAACGGACATAATGAATATCATGTCATCGAAATCATGGCATGCCCCGGCGGCTGCATCGGAGGTGGCGGGCAACCGTTGCATCACGGCAACTCGGACGTTCTCTACGCCCGTGCCAACGCCCTTTACCGGGAAGATGCCAACAAACCTTTGCGCAAATCTCACGACAACCCGTATATTCAGAAACTGTATGAAGAATACCTCGGCAAACCGCTGGGTGAGAAATCGGAAATGCTCTTGCACACGCATTATTTCAACAAATCGATTGATTAACTTTAAACAAGTACTATTATGTCAGATATCAAACTAGCCTGCGATGTGGTGGAACAAGTCAAGACGATTTGCGACAAGCACGGGAACAATGCGGGCGAATTAATCAATATTTTGCATGAAGCGCAACATCTGCACGGCTATCTGCCCGAAGAGATGCAACGGATCATAGCCTCCAAACTCAGAATCCCCGTGTCGAAAGTCTACGGAGTTGTGACATTCTACACCTTCTTTACGATGACTCCCAAAGGAAAGCATCCGATTTCCGTCTGCATGGGCACGGCGTGCTACGTACGTGGTTCGGAGAAGTTGCTGGAAGAGTTCAAGCGGGTACTCGGCATCGAAGTCGGAGAAACCACCCCCGACGGAAAGTATTCGCTGGATTGCCTGCGCTGCGTAGGCGCCTGCGGACTGGCTCCGGTAGTGATGATCGGCGAAAAGGTGTACGGACGACTGCAACCGGTGGATGTAAAGAAGATTATCGAGGAACTGGAATAAGTCTCCCCCGCCCTTCAAAAGAGGATGTGACGTATCGGGTATCCGATATGTCACGCATCTTCTTTGGGGTCATATCCCCACTTCACATAAACCGCTCCCCAGGCAAATCCCGCACCGAATGCGGTAAATATCAGATTATCGCCTTTCTTCAGTTTTTTCTCAAAATCCCAGATGCAGAGCGGAAGCGTGCCGGCACTGGTGTTGCCATAACGTTCGATGTTGACCATCACTTTCTCGGACGGTACTTCGAGTCGTTGCGCCACAGCGGTAATGATACGCTGGTTAGCCTGATGAGGAATCACCCAGTCAACCTCTTCCTTAGTCAGATGGTTTCTGGCGATAATAGCTTCACAGGAATCCGACATATTCGCTACGGCATACTTGAACACCGTGCGGCCTTCCTGATAAATATAATGCAGATGATGATCCAATGAATAATAGGAAGGAGGACATACGGAACCTCCCGCTTTTATATGCAGAAAAGGCAGCCCTTTACCATCCGTTCTCAACACCGAATCCATGATGCCGACCTCTTCCGTAGTCGGTTCCAGCATAAAAGCGGCCGCACCGTCGCCAAAGATAGGGCAAGTGGCACGGTCCGTATAATCGATTACGGATGACATCTTATCAGCACCTACAATAATAATCTTTTTATATTTCCCCGAACGGATAAAATTCGCTCCCGTTTCCATCGCATACAGGAAACCGCTGCAAACCGCCTGCATATCGAAAGCGAAAGCATTCTTCAGCCCCAGCCTTTCGCACAAGATAGATGCCGTTGAAGGAAAACGATAGTCCGAAGTGGTAGTGGCGACAATGACCAGATCGATATCATCGGGACGACTCTTTGTGCGTTGCATCAACTGCTTGGCGGCCTTACGGGCCATATACGAAGTTCCAAGCCCCTCTTCATTCAAGATATGTCGTTCTTTTATGCCGATACGCCCCATGATCCATTCGTCGGTGGTATCCACCATTTTAGAAATTTCATCATTAGTCAGCACATAATCGGGCACATATCCCCCGACCCCAGTAATTACCGCATTTATTTTATCCATCAAGTCTATTTTCAGAATTACAAAAATGTGATATCTCAAAAAAAATATCGGGCGCAAATATACAGAAAAGAGAATGATATACAAGAGAAGAGTACTAGAAATACCAGACACTTTGACCTATGAAAAGAACTTTTGGCTAAAGAACGAGAAGTTTTGACTAAATTTCAGATTCAGCGGAGAGAGCGGGATTCGAACCCGCGATACACTTTTGGCGTATACACGCTTTCCAGGCGTGCCTCTTCAACCACTCGAGCATCTCTCCTTTCAAAAAACTCAATAAACACTAAGAAAACGCTCCCGTTTTCGTTTCACGACATCGGAGGCGTCGCCCTCCATAAAAACAAAAAAGCAGCCCAAAAGCTGCTTCCCAGCGGAGAGACAGGGTACTGAACCCAAACGCCCAACCGCCTATAAATCAGTCTTTTATTTTCCAATATTTCAAATAGGTAACGAAACAGTAACGATTTTTATTAACGCTTTTGTCCGGCTTTGTCCGCTGTTTGTCTGCCTATCTCACGGGTTCAAAGATACAACTCTTTTCCGAATTACGCAAATGCCTGAATATAAATGTTTCCATGTAGGTGCAAGGTGCAAGCTATATATATAGATATATACTTGCACCTTGCACCTAAAAAATGTTTAATCTAAAAAATATCATCTGTTTTATTTTGCCAATTTAAAAATAGTTCGTAGTTTTGCGAACAACAAACAAGAAAGGAGATATAAAAGTGAAAACTAAGCAGTACACAGAGGAACAGGAACAGATGGCTCGTTTTGCTAAAGCTATGGGTCACCCGGCACGAATGGCAATTCTTAGTTTCTTAGCTAAACAAGAAAGTTGTTTCTTCGGAGATATTCACGAAGTACTACCCATTGCTAAAGCAACCGTTTCGCAGCATTTAAAAGAACTGAAAGATGCAGGGTTAATTCAGGGGGAAATAGAAACACCAAAAGTTCGGTATTGTATCAACCGAGAGAATTGGGAACTTGCCCGTAAATTATTTGCTGCATTTTTGGGTGATTGTAAATGTACGGGTACATCGTGCTGTGGATAACAGCACCTTTTTTTGAGAATAATGTTCGTAGTTCTACGAATTACGATTGGTATATTAACTTTATAATTGAATAGAAAATGGAAATCAAAGTATTAGGAACTGGGTGTTCAAGCTGTAAGGCATTGTACGAAACCACAAAACAAGCTATTTCAGAACTGGGCTGCGATGCAACTCTAATTAAGGAAGAAGATTTATTAAAAATCATGGAGTATAATATTTTAAGTCTCCCGGCTTTGGTTATTGATGGTAAAGTCATATCTGCCGGAAAAAGATTATCCTTATCAGAAGTGAAAGAATTGATAACTAAATAAATTATTTACTATGAAGAAGTTATTTTATCTACTGATTGCAACAATCGTTTTAATTTCCTGTGGTAATGGTTCAAAGAATAAAACAGAAACCAGCATAGCAAAAGAAAATCAAACTAACCGTGTTGAAGTTCTATATTTTCACGGTGCGCAACGTTGCATAACCTGCCGGGCAATAGAAGCCAATACGGTAGCTCTTTTAGATAGCCTTTATTCCAAAGAACAGGCGGACGGTAAAATCATCTTCAAGGTGATAGATATATCCAAAAAGGAAAATGAGCAAATTGCAGATAAATACGAAGTTACATGGTCGTCTTTGTTTGTGAATGGCTGGAAAGACAGTAAAGAGAATGTAAATAACATGACGGAGTTTAGTTTCTCCAATGCAAGAAATGAACCGGATAAATTTAAAGAGGGAATAAAAAACAAGATTGACGAATTACTAAAAACATTGTAAGATGGACTTTCTTCAATCACTATTAGACAATAGTTCTATTCCTGCTATTACAGCCTTTATCTTAGGGACTTTAACGGCAGTTAGCCCTTGTCCTTTGGCTACTAATATAACGGCAATAGGATTTATCAGTAAGGATATAGAGAACCATCACCGTATATTTATAAACGGATTGCTTTATACATTCGGCAGAATAGTAACTTATACAGCACTTGGTTTCATTCTTATTCCTATTCTTCGTGAGGGTGCAAGTATGTTCATGGTTCAAAAGGCAGTCAGTAAATACGGTGAAATGTTGATTGCTCCGGTTTTAATTATTATCGGAATATTCATGCTTGATATTATAAAACTGAATATACCAAAAGTCAATATTGGCGGAGAGGGTCTAAAGAAGAAAACAAAAGGCAGTTGGGGAGCTATGTTATTAGGAGTTTTATTTGCTCTCGCCTTTTGTCCTACAAGTGGGGTTTTCTATTTCGGTATGCTTATGCCCTTGGCAGCAGCAGAAACAGGCGGGTATCTTTTACCTGTAATTTATGCTATTGCTACGGGACTACCTGTAATCCTTGTTGCTTGGATATTGGCGTACAGTGTTGCCGGATTAGGCAAGTTTTATAACAGAGTACAAATCTTTGAAAAATGGTTTCGCAAAATTGTTGCCATCCTCTTTATTGCGATAGGAATTTATTATGCGGTCATTCTTTATCTATAAACAAACAATGTATTAATTAAAATAAAAGACAGTATGAAAACAATAGAAATTTTTGACCCGGCAATGTGTTGCCCTACGGGTTTGTGTGGAACTAATATTAATCCTGAATTAATGAGGATAGCCGTTGTTATCGAAACATTGAAAAGACAGGGTGTTGTTGTTACCCGTCATAATTTGCGGGACGAACCGCAAGTTTATGTAAGTAACAAGACTGTAAACCAATATCTTCAAAAGAATGGTGCAGAAGCACTGCCTATTACTTTGGTGGATGGTGAAATTGCAGTTTCTAAAGATTATCCCACAACTAAACAAATGAGTGAATGGACAGGAATTAATTTAGACTTGATGCCCGTTAAATAATCGTTGAACAAATTAATATACAGAATAATGAAAGCATTTAATTTATCCGATATAGAACTAACAAAATACTTATTCTTCACAGGAAAAGGTGGAGTAGGAAAAACCTCTATTGCTTGCGCTACGGCAGTGGGATTAGCTGATAAAGGGGAGAAAATTCTTCTTATCAGTACAGACCCGGCTTCTAACCTGCAAGATGTTTTCAATCAAACCCTAAACGGACATGGTACAGCTATTTCAGAAGTACCGGGGCTGACGGTCGTAAACCTTGACCCTGAACAGGCAGCAGCAGAGTACAGGGAAAGTGTGATTGCACCTTTTAGAGGACAATTACCTGAAAGCGTTATTCAAAATATGGAAGAACAACTTTCAGGCTCTTGTACGGTAGAAATCGCTGCCTTTAATGAGTTTTCAGACTTTATCACCGATGCTGATAAAGCGAAGGAATACGACCACATTATTTTTGATACAGCACCTACCGGACACACATTGCGAATGTTGCAGCTTCCATCGGCATGGAGTACATTTATTAGTGAAAGTACACATGGCGCATCTTGTTTAGGACAATTATCAGGCTTGGAAGAAAGGAAAGGTATCTATAAACAGGCGGTTGATACATTGTCTGATACAAGCGCAACCCGGTTAGTATTGGTAAGCCGTCCTGAAATAGCACCGTTGAAAGAAGCTGCCCGTTCTTCGCATGAATTACAACTATTGGGAATTAAAAATCAGCTATTGGTGATAAATGGTGTTTTACAGCAATTAGATGAAGCAGACAATGTTTCACAACAACTGTATAACAGGCAGCAAAAGGCGTTACAAAGTATGCCTATTGCATTATCTGAATATCCCATGTATAGCGTTCCTCTGCGTTCTTACAATTTATCCAATATTGCCAATATCCGCCGTATGCTATACAGTGATAGTATTACGAATGAAATTCGTTATCAGCCGATAACTGATAGCAAAAGTATAGATGAATTGGTAAATGACCTCTATACTTCCGGTAAACGAGTAGTGTTCACAATGGGAAAAGGTGGCGTAGGAAAAACGACCTTAGCCACAGAAATAGCCTTGAAATTAACAAAGCTCGGTGCAAAGGTTCATCTTACCACTACTGACCCGGCAAATCACCTGAACTATGATTTTGCCATCAAATCAGGTATTACGGTAAGCCATATAGACGAAGCGGAAGTGCTGGAAAAATACAAGAATGAAGTTCGTAGCAAAGCTGCCGAAACCATGACTGCCGAAGATATGGAATATATAGAGGAAGATTTACGTTCACCATGTACGCAAGAAATCGCCGTATTTAAGGCTTTTGCTGAAATTGTAGATAAAGCGGAGAATGAAATCGTAGTGATTGATACTGCACCAACAGGACATACTTTGTTGCTTTTGGATGCTACCCAAAGCTATCACAAAGAAGTAGAACGTACACAGGGAGAAGTAACCGGAGCAGTAGCCAATTTATTACCCCGTTTACGCAATCCACAGGAAACGGAAGTAGTAATAGTCACTTTACCCGAAGCAACACCTGTTTTTGAAGCAGAACGCCTACAAATGGATTTGCAGCGTGCCGGGATTAACAACAAATGGTGGGTAGTAAATGCCTGTTTGTCATTGACAAATACAGCAAATTCATTTTTGCAAGCAAAAGCGCAAAGTGAATTGACTTGGATTAAGAAAGTAGAAGAATTGTCAAAGGGCAATACTGCCCTGATTGAATGGAAAAACTTATAAGAATATGAAGATTTTAATCCTTTGCACTGGTAACAGTTGCCGTAGCCAAATGGCACACGGTTTCTTACAGTCATTCGATAAAAACATGGATGTCTTTTCAGCAGGAACAAAACCTGCTGAAAAGGTTAATCCGATGGCGGTAAAAGTTATGTCTGAAACAGGAATAGACCTTACCAACCATACCCCTAAAAACGTTAGCCTGTATTTAGGGCACGAATGGGACTATGTGATAACGGTATGTGGCGGCGCAAATGAAAGCTGCCCTATGTTTACAGGCAAGGTAAAAAACAGATTGCACATTGGATTTGACGACCCATCAGAAGCGACCGGGACACCGGAGTTTATAAATAGTGAATTTCTTCGGGTACGGGATGAAATAAGAATGCGTTTCTATGATTTTTACCTGCAAGAATTAAAACCGCAATTAAAATAAAGGGCAGTCATTATGGAAAAGAAACAAGGAATTGGATTTTTTGAAAGATACCTGACTATTTGGGTAGCCTTGTGTATCGTTATCGGGATAGCCATCGGACAATATCTTCCGGCAATACCGCAAACATTGAGCAAATTTGAATATGCCAACGTGTCTATACCTGTGGCTATCCTGATTTGGTTAATGATATATCCCATGATGCTGAAAGTAGATTTTCAGAGCATCAAGAACGTAGGCAAACGTCCGAAAGGGATTGTCATTACTTGTGTGACGAACTGGGTAATAAAGCCATTCACCATGTTTGGAATAGCTTATCTATTCTTCTACGTTATTTTCAAGTCATTAATCCCTGCCGGATTAGCCGAAGAATATTTAGCTGGGGCAGTTCTGTTAGGTGCTGCACCCTGTACGGCGATGGTGTTTGTATGGAGTCATTTAACCAAAGGGGATGCAGCTTACACATTGGTGCAAGTGGCAGTCAATGATTTAATAATATTGGTTGCTTTCGCTCCTATCGTTGCGTTTTTGTTGGGTGTCGGTGGCGTTTCTATCCCGTGGGACACGCTTATACTCTCGGTCGTACTGTTTGTTGTCATTCCACTTTCTGCCGGAATAGTAACCCGTGTAACGGTTATCCGGCGAAAAGGAATAGACTATTTCAATACCGTCTTTGTCCGCAAGTTCGATAACTATACGGTTGGCGGATTGCTATTAACGCTTATCATCCTGTTTTCGTTTCAGGGGGAAACGATACTGAACAATCCGTTACATATTGTCTTGATTGCCGTCCCGCTTGTCCTGCAAACGGTTCTGATATTCTTTGTTGCCTACGGTTGGGCAAAGTGGTGGAAGTTACCCCACAATGTCGCCGCACCTGCCGGAATGATTGGTGCGAGTAACTTCTTTGAGTTGGCGGTGGCGGTGGCTATTTCTCTTTTCGGCTTACAGTCCGGTGCTGCACTGGCTACCGTAGTAGGCGTATTGGTTGAAGTTCCAGTAATGCTTATGTTAGTAAAAATAGCCAATAATACAAGAAGTTGGTTTCCTAAAGTAAAATAAGAATGGGCAAGTCAGGAACAATTTGGTCGATGATAGCAAGTGTAATATCACCATTACTTGCTTTATTAGGTGTAATAAGTTGCTGTGGGCTACCTATATTAGCCGGAATATTAGCAACATTAGGAATTGGAGCGTCACAACTTAGTTTTTTTGCAGAGTATAAAGGTTGGTTTATTGGCTTTGCCATCATCTCCCTACTCTTTGGCTTTTATCAAGTTTATTTCAAAAAAGAAACTTGTGGATGTGGAACGAATGTTTCAGAAACAAATCTGAAAAGACGTTCCAAATCAAAGTCTTTCCAAAAATTCTTCTTGTGGTTAGGTGTGGCAATACTTGTATTCGTTCTGTTTATTGGAAATAAAAATCAAACAGTCCAAAGCAATGAAAGTGGCGGATGCTGCCCGGCAAACACACAATCAGTGCAACCAGAAGAAAAGAAATGTTGCGGAACACAGCCACAACCTGAACAGGAAGAAAGCTGTTGTGACACTACATTTAATTAATAAATAGTTTTTAATTCAATAGATTATGAATACTTTATTAGACACATTACAATACTTCGTATTTATTACGATTGAGTTGATAGCCTTATTTCTGTTAATCAGCGCAGCCGTAGAAATTATACTGATGTATATCCCGGAAGAAACGATTCGGAAAAAGCTATCAGGTTCGGGTATTATGGGCAATGTCATAGCTGCCGGATTTGGGGCATTAACCCCTTTCTGCGCTTGCTCTACCATTCCTATGACAGTAGGTTTTCTAAATGCAGGAGTTCCATTTGGTTCTACAATGTCCTTTCTGATAGCTTCTCCATTACTCAATCCTATCATTATAGGTATGTTGGGAGCTTTGGTAGGATTTAAGGCAATGGTTTTCTATTTTGTCATCGCTTTTATCTGTTCCGTTGCATTTGGATATGTTCTCGAAAAAATAGGCGCACAAAAGTATGTGAAAAATGTTCGGGTGAAACCCAGTTGTTGTTCAGGCAGCGAACAGCCTAAAAACAAAAGGTTGCTTCCTTTCCGCCAAAAAATAAAGATTGCTTTTATAAATGCGTGGGGGAGCCTTAGACCTATTATGATATATTTACTGATAGGTGTTGCTCTCGGTGCTGGCATTTATGGCTATATGCCGCAAGATTTTGTGTTGAAAATAGCAGGTGCAGACAATCCTCTCGCTATACCTGTGGCTGCCGTATTGGGTATTCCTCTGTATATCCGTGCAGAAACAGCTATCCCCATCGGCATAGCATTGATGGGCAAAGGTATGAGCATCGGGGCGGTTATTGCCCTCGTTATCGGTGGTGCAGGAATGGCTATTCCCGAAATGAGTATGCTTGCCAGTATATTCAAGAAAAAACTGGTAGGCATGATAGTGGCGGTTATCTTTTTAACGGCAGTTATCGCAGGTTATGTATTTAACCTGTTTTTATAATCACTTAAAAATAAATAGTTCAATTATGGAAGAAAAGGAAGATAAGAAGAAAGGCTTTTTTGCCTCTCTATTTGCTCCGAAACCTTGTAAATGTAGTTGCGGAGTGCAAATAGAGGAAGTAGAAGAAGATGGAAATCCGTCAGAGAATTTGAAAAAGGACGAAACCAAAGTATCAGAAAAGAATGATACGAGTGAAAATCAAGGTAACTCTTGCGGATGCTGTGGCTAAAATCATTCATCAATATTCTGTTTGAAAGGAAACTAACTTAATACAATTTTTTAATTGGCTATCTAATGTAGGAAGTATGCTCACATACTTTCTACATTTATTTATTGTATATTAAAATATAAAAATAAACTTCTATTTGCAATATAAATGACAGAAGAATATATGACATGAATAGCGAAATCGAATATGAGAATTTTATAAAGAACATAGACCTTGTAATCTATGATAAAATAGATATTGATAATTGGAATATTTCAATAGACTTAATATTTGAAGTAGTAGAGTTCCTACAAAAATCACTCGAAGAATTAAGAACGATTATTATTGAGCATCCGTTTGAAAGTAAAGAAGAGGAAATTTATTTTTTCAAATATATAAAACCGGAAGTCTTGGGACGATTATTATACTTCACAGATGTGTATAACGCTGAAATGAGAAAACCGAATGGTAGCATTGAGGTAGTAAAGAAGCACTACAATGACAGATTGGATGAACTGACCTCCTATTTTGAAAGTAATTTAGACTTCTATCAATATTACCGTTCCAAAGCGACACATTTAGATAATCATTATTTTGTAAGGGGGCATATTGATTTTAAACTATGCCCGAATTGTACCCCTTATGACCGTGACCCGGAATTTTCAACTTGCTACGACCACAAAGCAGCACAAATATTAGCAAATGATATGCTTAGCATTTATTTGAATAAAAGGCTACATTATGTAGATAAGCAAATAATCATTGAAGAAAGTCGAGCATTTCTTTCTGAACACCCTTTTCGATGGACTGCTCCAAAGATAGCATTAGTAGAACTTGGATATTCTATTTATGCTGCGTGTGTCTTGAATAATGGTAAAGCAGATATTAAAGAGATTATGACTTATTTAGAAGCATCTTTCAAAGTTGATTTAGGGGATTACTATCGGACTTATATAACAATAAAAGACCGGAAGAAAGACCGGACTTCATTTCTTAGTAACCTAATAAAGTGTTTGCTGAAGAAAATGGATGAAGACGACAACTTATAAAAAACAAAAGCACAAAAACAACCAAGTATCTACCAACTTGGTTGTTTTTGTTTTTACCCGTTTTCACCCATTTTTTCTTACTTTTCAGCTCAAAACAGATGGTTTTTAGGCTAAAATCCTCAAAAAAATAAATCTTCCAACTTGGAAAGAGGTTGGAAGATTTATTTTTTCAAATGCTTCAACTTTGCAGCAAATCAATTAGTTAGCAAAATGGAGATAATAACATTCGAGTCAAAAGCCTACAAGGATTTAGACAACAAAATTACCGCTATCGCCGATTACATATTCAATCACACGGAAGCGGAAAGTACCAATGAAGATGAAATTTGGGTGGATAGTTACGAGGTCTGCACATTTTTGAAAATCAGTGAAAAGACACTGCAACGTTTGCGAGTGGCTGGAACTATTGCCTACTCCAATATTCGGGGGCGTTACTTCTACAAAATAAGCGAAGTAAAACGGATGCTGGAAGAACGACTGATAAAGAGCAATAAAGAGAATATTCAAGACCTGATAACCAACCACCACCTATATGTTAAGGAAAGAAGAAATATTAGAAAGGACAAGTAACGGGCTATCTGTATTCAAGCACTATGTACCCGGTAATTGGCGGATAGGTCGAAATTTCTTGAACCCGCTTTATGAAGATAATAAAGCGTCCTGTAATATCTATTTCGACCGCCGAAGTGGTATATATAAGATGAAAGATTTTGGCAATGACAATTATAGCGGTGATTGTTTCTTTTTCGTGGGGCAACTTAAAGGGTTGGACTGCAATAATTCGATGGATTTTGTGGAGATACTGGAAACCATCGACCGGGATTTGGGATTAGGACTGGCAACAGGTAACCCGATACCTGTTACCCGTAATTCTTGCCGTGTGGTGGATAATATATTGGAAGAAACACCTGAGAAGGAAAGCAAACCTTACCAGTTCAGGGAACAGAAATTTCCGCTTGCTGAATTGATGTACTGGCAACAGTATGGTATCACACCGGAAATATTGGAACTGTACAAGGTCTGTTCCCTACGGGATTTTCAGAGTGTAACAGCGGATGGAACACAATTCACTTATACTTCATCCGTAACAGAACCAATGTACGGATATAAAAGTAAACGATATATAAAACTGTATCGTCCATTCTCAAAAACTCGTTTCCTCTATGGGGGTAATTTCGGAGATAATTATTGTTTCGGATTGGAACAACTACCCGCAAAAGGTGATACACTGTTTATTACGGGCGGAGAAAAAGATGTCATGTCATTGGCTGCACATGGTTTCCATGCTATCTGCTTCAACAGTGAAACGGTGACTGTTCCCCCTACCCTGATTTATAAACTGACTTTCCGGTTTAAACACATCATCTTATTGTATGATACCGATAAAACGGGAAAGGAAAGCGCACGCAAACAGGAAAAACAGTTGGAAGAATTTTCAGTAAAACGGCTGCTTTTACCGCTTTCCGGCACGAAAGAAGAAAAGGATATTTCCGACTATTTTAAAGCGGGGAATACCCGTGAAGATTTCCTGAAATTGTTTATCGAATTTTTAGATAACCTATATAGTGATACATTGATTATGCTTAAATCGTGCGAAATAGACTTCAATAATCCCCCGGCAAAAGCACAGGTGATAATTTCTGCCGGGGACGTTCCACTGGGGACACAAGGAAACCTGTTCGGCATTACGGGTGGCGAGGGAACAGGTAAAAGTAATTATATCGCTGCTATGTTGGCAGGCTGCATCTGCCAGCCGGATAAGGAAGTTGATACTCTCGGCATACAGATTACTGCCAACAGTAAGCGCAAAGCGGTATTACTTTACGATACGGAACAATCCGAAGTACAACTGTTCAAGAATGTAAGTAACCTGTTAGCACGTGCGAAGCAACCGGACAAACCGGAAGAACTGAAAGCATTTTGTTTGACGGGGATGTCCCGCAAAGAACGTCTGCACGCCATTGTTCAGAGTATGGATAAGTTCTATTACCAATATGGGGGCATACAGTTAGTAGTGATAGACGGTATCGCCGACCTTGTGAAAAGTGCCAATGATGAAGCGGAAAGTGTGGCGGTGATAGATGAACTATACCGACTGGCAGGAATTTATAATACCTGTATTCTTTGCGTGCTGCATTTCGTACCCAATGGATTGAAGCTCCGGGGGCATTTAGGCTCGGAATTACAGCGCAAAGCGGCAACTATCCTTTCCATCGAAAAGGACGAAGAACCTACACAATCGGTGGTAAAAGCCCTGAAAGTCCGTGACGGTAGTCCTTTGGACGTTCCTTTGATGCTTTTTGCTTGGGACAAAGCAGCCGGGATGCACCTTTATAAAGGGGAAAAGCCACGAGAGGAAAAAGAGAAACGCAAGGAAAAGGAACTGGTATGCGTTGCCCGTGATATTTTTGGACGGCAGACACATATTACCTATATAGACCTGTGCGAACAGGTTGCAGCAGGTTTTGGACGTGAAAGAACGTACTGCCAAAAGCTATGTTCGTTTCATGCGGGAACGGGATATTATCATTAAAGACCCGTCCAACCAAAGTTATTTTATGATTGGTTTAATTTAATCAGGTAGCCTTATGTATATAGATAAAGACGATTTTACCGCATGGATGGAGCGTATCATGGATAGGTTCGATATGCAGGACAAGAAAATAGACCGGGTGATAAAAGGACGTAATTGTTTGGATGGTGAAGAACTGCTGGATAATCAGGATTTATGCTTGCTTCTGAAAGTAGCCCCTCGAACACTGACCCGTTATCGAAAAAAAGGAATACTCCCTTTCCTTATGTTGGATGGTAGATGTTATTACCGTGCCACGGACGTACACAAGTTAATCCGTGAAAAAACCGACTAATTTTTTCTTTTCTAATAGCTTTTAATCCTGTTTTGTCGTGAGATAAAACAGGATTTTCTTTTTCCTGTTCGGGTATATCCGGGACTTTCTGTATATTTGCAACAGTTTCATAAGACAATAACAGCATAGGTTGAAAAGCCGATTGCTTTTATATATAACATAGCGTTCGCAGAACGTCTCAACGTAGAAAACTGGTAATTTTCAAAGAGAAGAGATTTATGCGCAATGTTCATGCTATACTTCTGTATAGCGTGGGCTTGCCTGTTTCTTCTCTTAGGCGTACCAGTGCCTCTACGTTGGAATAGTGTGAGTTCACGCTTTTTTTAGACGTACTGGCGAACAGTTTATAACTAAAAACTGTTTGATACCAACTTATGAAACATTTAAAAACTTGTATTGCTGTATCTCTCGATGGCTTCATTGCCCGAAAAGATAATGATTTGGACTGGATGCCGGAAAACGTTAAAAAGGAAATTTCGGCAGCTTATGAACAACCCGGTATATTTCTTGCCGGAGTGAATACCTATAACATGATTTTTAAACGTTGGGGCGGATGGCCGTACAAAAGTAAAAAGACTTTTGTAGTGTCCCACTACGACACCAATGTGACGAAAAAGGAGAATGTAACCTTTCTTACCGATATACCCTTACGGGCAATCAATGAACTTAAATCAAGTTCGGAAACCGATATTCAGGTCATTGGCGGCGGTAAGTTTATAACCTCGCTGATTGAAGCGTCCCTGCTGGATGAAATAACGCTGTATATCGTTCCGGTCATGCTTGGGGACGGTATCAAGTTTATAGGAAAGACTTTCGGGTCGAAGTGGGAACTGACCGGACACCGGGTGATAGACAATCAGGTCGTTTACCTGACCTACCAGTATAAAGGAGAATGATTTAAAAAAGCACCCGGTGTCCCTCCGGGTGCTTCAACCACAAAAATTTCAATTATAAATCTATCTATAATGAAACTTTCTGTGGCAAATATAACGATTTTCGTCTTATTTCTTCGGTTTGCCTTTCTTTTCAGGGAACACGAAAGTAACATTAAACTGCCCGTCAAAGGCAAGTGAAGCGTCAAAGACTTTGCCGTTCTTGCTTTTAAAGCCTTTGATTAGCCCGGTTTTCCCGGTAGTCACCAGTTCGGTAATCTGTTTGTCCGTTAGCTGCTTGTCGCTCTTGTTGCGGAAGATGGTAACGGAACAATCCACATTGGAACATTTGGCGACTTTCGGATAGAAAAGGATGCGCCCGGTCTTGCATTTCGGGCAGATACAACCACTGCCCGAAACGAAAGAAAGTTGAACATCCAAAAGTTCAGCCGTGATTTGCCGTGCATACACTTCGATGCCTTTGCGGAACGTGTCGGGGTTCATTTCCCCGCTTTCTATTTTGGCAAGCGTATTTTCCCACATTCCCGTCATTTCAACGTCTGCTATCTTCTTGTCCCGGATGATGTTGTAAACGGTAAGACCTTTCTCGGTAGGGACAAGGTTCTTTTTCTCCCGGACGATATACTGGCGGGAAAACAGCGTCTCGATGATGGCTGCCCGTGTTGCGGGCGTGCCGATACCCGTATCTTTCATGCTGGCTTTCAGGTCGGCGTTTTCCAGTTCCTTACCTGCTGTTTCCATCGAAGAAAGCAAACTGCTTTCCGTGTGTAACGGCTTGGGCTTGGTCTGTTTCTCCAGTAATTCAATGCCGGAAAGCGGTAAACTATCTCCGTCCTGCATGGCTGGCAAAGCAGCGTTATCTTCTCCGTCCTCTTTCTCGCCGAATACGGCACGCCATCCGGCGGACTTGATTACAGACCCTTTGACCGTGAAAAGCGACCCTGCACATTCCAGCGTTACACTGGTAACGTCTTTGACGCATTTTTCAGAAAAGGCTTCCAACATCCGTCCGGCTATCAGTTCGTAGATTGCCTGTTCGTCCGCTTCCATCTTGTCGGGCAGGTTTTCAGTCACTATCAGGGCGTGATGGTCTGTTACCTTGCCATCGTTCACGGAACGGGAATTTAAGGCTTTGCCTTTCATCCCGGCGGCATATCCGCCAAAACGGGTGTACTGTTCCAAATTGACAAGACGTTCCGGGATTTCCTCGAACACGTCCTGTGAGATATAACGGCTTCCGGTTCGGGGGTAGCTGATTAGTTTACCCTCGTATAACTTTTGTGCGATGGATAGGGTTTTGTCTGCGGAAAAGTTCAGTTTGGTATTCGCTTCTTTTTGGAGCGTGGTTAAATCATAGAGCAACGGCGGTTCTTGGTTCACTTCCTTACGCTCTACGGTTTTCACCTGTACTGTTTCCGCTTCCTTTATCCTTTGCAGCGTGTCGATGGCGGGCTGCTGCTTATCGCATTTGTCTGTGGACAGTGCAGCAAAGGAAACATTGTCTTTTGCCGCCTGTAATTTCAGTTGCCAATACTTTTGTGGGACAAAGTTCTTGTTCTCCAAAAAGCGGGTACATATCATTGCCAACGTGGGCGACTGTACCCGTCCCAAAGAAAAAATGCCTTGTCCGGCTGCCACACTTAAAGCCTGTGTACCATTAATTCCAATTAAATAATCCGCTTCGCTGCGTGCCTGTGCCGAAAGGAAAAGGTTATCATACAGGCTACCGGCTTTCAGGTTTTGCAGTCCCTCACGGATTGACTTGTCGGTAAGGCTGCTTATCCATAAACGGACAAAGGGCTTGTTGCATCCAATGTAATTGTAAATATATCTAAATATGAGTTCTCCCTCTCTCCCTGCATCGGTAGCGACAATTATCTTATCCGACTGGTCGAATACGTCTTTGATTACTTTTAGTTGTTTCAATGCGCCGGGGTCTGCCTTGTACCCTTTTTCCGCTTTCACTTGTCGGGGTGTAAGTTGAAAACTATCCGGGATAATAGGCAGACTTTCCCGGCGGAAACTCTGTATGCCGTATGCTTCCGGCATTGCCAAACCGACAAGATGGCCGAACGCCCAGGTAACGAGATACCCGTTACCTGAAAGATAGCCATCCTGTTTTTCACTCGCTCCTAAAATACGGGCAATGTCCCTTGCCACGCTTGGTTTTTCTCCGATTACTGCAATCATTCTAATTTTGATTTTAATTGTTCCACTTCTTTTTGTCTTAGGATTTTCCGGTCATAATAGATGTGATAGCCATCTACATAAAATTGTCGGTTCTGCTCGTCTATGGCTTCCCAGTCTGTTTTGTAACAGACAAGGGTAAACAGGGCGAAACCGACAACCGGGATAAGGATTAACACCGCTATCATCTTTTGCGTCCCCTGCTCTGTTTGGGTTTGTCCGTCTGCTCCTGCTTCTCCTTTTTATCCTGCTTGGTTTTTTGCTTTTCAGTGGGCTTGTCCTGACCCTTTTTCAAGGGTTCTTTCACTTTCTTGGTGGCTTCGTTGGTCTTGCCTTCCGAATTGACCGCTACCTGTGTGCGGTTCTTGCTGGCGGGGGTAATTTCTTTCACGGCGGAACGGTCAAAGCTGGGATTGTCACTGTAAAAGCCTAACTTCTTCTTATCATGGTTCACCTGAATATAAGCATCATATTCGACCCCCCGCTTGTCTTTCAGTCCGGCAACAAAGATGGTTTTGTCATTGACTAAATCCTGCTGTTGCTGGCGGGATAACTCTATTCCTGAAATGCTTTTGGGAATGGTTACACCGTCACTGGTGACAAGGCTGTTCTGCTGTGTCTGTTTCTGCCCTTGCTCCTGTGACTGTTTGGCATTGGGATAGATAAATTCCAGACTTTTCTTGTCGGCATTGACCTGAACAGTTGCGGAAAAGGGATTTTTACGGTTGGAAATCATGTTTTCAAGGAATACGCCTTTTCCCTCCCGTAAGGCTTGTTTCTGTTCCTTGTTCAGTTTGACACCTTTTATTTCATCCGGTATTTGAACACTGCTTGCACGCATGGAAACCAGTTCATTCGTTACCTTATCCACACTGACAAAAGAAGGTATCATTTCTCCCGTGATATAGTTTTTCAGGTTTACTATCCGTCCCATGTTCCCCGTTTCAAGAAGATTGGCTTTATCCTCTTTGGAAAATTCATGTCCGAAAAACGGGCGTTCAAGTTCCGGCTTTTGTCGGATGCCGTGTATCGCCAAAACTACATTCCCGTCTTTGTCGTGCCGGAAAGATAAACGTGCGTCCAGTTTCATAATGGCTGAATTATAGTTTCCGGCGATGGTAAACGCTCCGGGCGACTTGTAGCCCCTTAACATGGGTTCTAAAGCCTTTGCCTTTTCAAGCTGTTCTTTGGATAGACCAAAATTCTTCAAGGCTTCCCAGTCCACTTTATCCGGGTCAATCACATACTTGCTTTTGTCGGGTTGCTGCGGTGTTTGCGCCATTGCTCCCGCTTCTTTGGCTGGCTGCTGTGGTTGTTGGGCTTGGGTTTCCTGTTGTTCTTTCTTCGCTTCCTGCTTCACGGTTTCAGGTGTCACCCGGTAACGCTCTATGCCCGCTTCGTTTTCAGGTGTCGGATGATTGAAATTATCCCTGATTATCGGCTCGATTTTGGGAAGTTCAATCTTTGGGATTTTGAAGAAGTTAAAACGGGTCGGGTTCTTCAACTGGTTCATCATGTTGGAAAAGAAGTTGGAAAAGAAATCACCGTGACGGTCGAATTTCAAAAGTTCACTGTTGTTCTCCGGCGGTACGGTTTGGAGTTCCCCGTTTTCATCTACGCCTTTTACTGCGCTGATTGTCTTTTTCTCCTTATCCAGTACAAGAAGAATATCCATCATCTGTTCGTCAGTGGTGGATTGGCTGGCTGTGTTTACATCCATAATGTTTTGAATTTTAGTGAGTAAATAAATTTTCGGAAGTAAAAGTAAGGATGAAATAGAGTATATTTAAGGCTTTGGGAATAGGTGGCTTCATTAGTCCCTGTTTGTCCTTATTTGTCCCTGCCAATAAAAACGGCAGCCTGTAAAAAGCTGCCGTTTGTCTGAAAAATCTTCTATTCTTCTGTTTTTATTAAGTGCTGCAAATTGGGGTCGTTCTTAATCCGTTCCATTTCGTCCGTGACAATCTGCTGGACTTCTTGCTTGACCCGGTTGTAGTTCGCCTGTATTTCTTCCTGCATCCGGTCGTTCCCGTCCTCGTCCCTGAAATCTATAATTTGGGGCAGCTTCTTGTAGTTGGCAGTTTCCCGTTTCACTTGCTCGTTATCCACCACAATTTCCGCATGGAATATTTTTTGCTCGATGCGTTCATCGAAGTTGTCACTAACCGCACCCACAAACATACCCTGCGTTAAGTTAGATATTTTACTGGGCGGTATCAAACTATCCATCTGCGTACTGATTGAGGTTGATTTATCATTCCGGTTGATAGTCATGCTTTGGCGTTTCTGCAAGACCTTTCCGAAACGGTCTGAAAGCGTTTTTGCCGTTTCAGAAACCACCTGACCGCTAAAAATATTACCTACCGTATTTTCGATAACTTTGCTTTCCTTATCCCCATAATCCCGGCGTAACTGGCTGAAATCCTGAAAGCCCAAACAGACCGCTACCTTGTTGCTTCGTGCCGTTGCTATCAGGTTATCCAGTCCCCGAAAATAGATGGTCGGTAACTCGTCAATGATTACGGAACATTTTAGCTGGTGCTTCTTGTTTATCAGCTTCACGATACGGGAATTATACAGTCCCAAAGCACAGGAATAGATATTTTGACGGTCGGGATTATTGCCTACCACCAAAATTTTAGGTTCTTCCGGATTGTTTATATCCAGTGAAAAATCATCCCCTGTCATTACCCAATACAGGGCAGGTGAAATCATTCTTGAAAGTGGGATTTTAGCACTTGCAAGCTGCCCTTGAAGCTGGTCTTGCGCATTGGATTCCCATGCGTCCATGAACGGTGAAAGGTAGTTTTCCAGTTCGGGATAACTGGTTAAAATTGTAAACGTGTCGGCATATTTCTTGTTCAGAAATTCAATGGCGTGCGGGAATGTACAATACTTTCCACCCTGATATATTTTCAAAAACCATATTATAGAAGCAAGTAAAATAATAGGACTTTCCACAAAGAAATCCCCTTGCTTGGTTATCCAACTGCGGTTCAAATTTAACATGATTGTGTAACTGGCTTCGTATGCGTCCGATATGTCCGTCATAAACGCCGGATTTATCGGGTTACATCGGTGGCTCTTACGTGGGTCATCAAAATTGATTATGTAAAATTTGGGCTTCACCTTGTACCCGTCCGAATGGTTAAGCAAATGATTGTAGGCTATCTCCGAAAGGTCGGGAAATTTGTAGTCATACAGATACATTGCGAAGCCCTTTTCTATTTGCTGTTTGATAAATTGGTTTACGACACAAAAAGACTTCCCACTGCCCGGATTTCCAACAACGATGCACGCACGAAAAATTGCTACAACGTTTATCCATCCATCGTTCCACTTCTTTTTATAGTAGAAACGAGAACGAAGATTTACGGAATATTCGTTTTCTATCAGGCGTGTTTCCTGTGCGAAACTTTCATTTTCTAAATTAAACACATCATCCAGCAGGTTATTTTTCAACAGGCGGGAAATCCACACTCCGGCAGCCAATAACGAAAGATACCCGGCTGTCATGGTAAAGATATACAATGCCGTGTTTGCCGCCAGTGGCAACGGTAAAACCAATAACCACCAGTTCAGGAAGAACAGGATAAAACCGATTGTCAGGAATACATAAATCTTGTTCCATGTGATTTTTTCCTCTTTCACTCCCTTTGTACCCAAACAGGAAAGCGCAAGGAATACCACTGAAAAAAGTTTGGTATATAGGATATTGGAGAACAGCCCGGCGGTACGCTGGAAGTTCAACAGGATTTTATCGACTACCCCGATATTGATACCCCACTGCCGGAACGACTGGTAACAAAACCAGTAAATGTTTATCACTACAAATAAAATACTGATTGCCCGCATAAAGTCCATGACCTTTGCAAGTCCTCTTAAATCATCTTCATTCTGCATAATTGAAATTTTTATATTTATTAAATACGTCTTTGTTTCTTCTTCTTTTTCTTCTTGGGTGGTGGAACTTGGCTGTTATCAGGTGGCGTATCATTCCCACCGGATAAAAGGCTGAACAGTCCCGCAATGGCTTTTCCTGTATTTTCAAGATGTCCGGTCGGGTTATATTCCGGTTTTTGTTCCTGCGTTTCCTGTTTGCTGTTTCCCGACAAAGTACGGGAGCCGGAAAACAGGTCGTTGAACACATTGGCGGAAAAGTCCTTTCCCAACCGTGAACCGTTCAGGACGGTACGGTTTTCGTGGTCGATGAATGTTACACCGTATATCCTGCCTGTATCGTTCTGCCGGAAAAGAACGTCTATACCTTTCCTTTTCAGTTCTTGTTCCAGTTCCTTACGGCTATGGGCGGATTTCATCACTGCGCCGACCGTCCGGCGGGTACGCTCTTTCAGGTTCTTGTCCTGAATGTCTTTTGTGGATTTCTTGATGTGTCGCTGGATGGCTTCGTAACCTACCGACTTACCCAAAGAGGATGATTTGAACGGGTTGCCTTGTTTTTCCCCTTTGTCATTGGTTGCCGAATAGACAATGCCGTTATAGGGTTTGCCGTTCACTTCCCCTTTCACTTCTTCTGCCTGTACATTATATATAGATAGCAACGCTTTGTATTCCGTGAAACTTTGGAAACGGTAGCTGCTGGCAAGGGCTTTCACCGTATTGGATAACTGGTGCTTTACGTCCCCTGCCCGGTAGTCCACCTTTTTAAGTTCGGGGCGGTCGGCTGCCTGTTTCTTCTCTGCCGGATGCAGCCCGTACTTCTGTTCCAGTTCACGGGTGATTTGTTTGCTGCGGATATGCTCGAACTTGTCGTTTATCTTTTTGCCCGTATCATCCACCCGGATGGAAACGATATGTATATGATGCCTTGCAATATCTTCGTGCTTGTAAACCATATACGGCTGGTTGCCGTACCCCAACTTATCCATATATTCTTTGGCTATATCCGCAAGCTGGCTATCGGAAAGTACATCGTCCGGGTGCGGGTTCAGGGAGATATGGATAATCGGCTTTTCCGTTTTCAGGTCTGCGGGCAGGTGCATATCGAAACATTCCATACAACGCCGGATGCTGAAATTTCCGTCCTCACTTTCAAACATACGGTTACTTAAAAGTACCTTTCCCTGTTCTTCGTCCACCTTGTTTTGGTTGTAAGAAAGTGCACCGAACAGGGAACTGCCTACGCTTATCTTTGCAACCATCTTGTTTCAAATTCACGGGTCAGTTCAATAATTTGGCGGTTCAGGTCGGCAAGTTCTATCGTTGCCTTTTCCAGTTTATAGAGAAAAGCGAGTGCTTTCTTCTCCGAAAAATTGGTATTGAGAGCCTTTACCACCTGATTATAATTCACGGCTATACCCCTGTACTGGGAATATAAAGCGGTCAGCCGGGTATAATATTCTACCGCCGCCTTGTCGATTTTAATCACTTTGAACGGTTCGCCAAAGATGCGGGCGGTGATAAAATGCGCTTTGGTGCGCATACCCGACTGGTCGAACAATGCCAAAAAGCGGGCGTGGTCTATCGCATTGAAGCTGATAGAGTACCGGAACACTGCCGGGTCTGCTTTGGGCTTTCGTCCTGCGCCACCCGGACGGGGCGCATTTTCATTTTTCTGTTTCATGTTTCATTTCTTTAAAGGGTTACGACTTCGGAGTGACCCTATCCCGGCTTCGTCCGGGCAAGGCGTTCAAAGCTGCTGAAAGAATTTCAAGCTGCTTAGAACACACCTTGCTATTTGCCAGTGCAAATAAAAATCCGCCTACGGACGGATTGGAGTTAGCGGATATTGGAACGCTCCCGGCGGCGGGGGCTTGGTTAGCCTGACCGATACCTTTCGGTTGCAAAGTAACGGGTATTAAAAATGCTGTGAAATAGCGGGTTATAGGACAAATGAGGACAAACGGGGACATTTGAGGACACATCTCGAAAGGGGTTGTTTTTCTATGTTTATTTGTCCCGGATTTAAGAAAGATAGCAATATGGATAGATGGAAATATAGAACGGAAAGCGGACGGAAAGAAAGCGGTTTTGAAAACTTGAAAACAAGATTTCAAGATTGCAATCTTTCAAGAAAGCAGGAAAGCAAACCGGATGGAATGATTGAAAGAAAACTGTCATTCAATCGGGAAAGCAAACTTTCTGCAAAGAAAACAAGCTGTCTTTGCAGAAAGATAACAAGAAACAAGGAAAGAGAAAAAGAAGTCATTCCGGCTTTCGAGCTTTCAACATGGAACGAAAGAAAACCATCCGTCAATCTGTACGGATGGAATGAAATAAAGATGTATCACAAAAAAGAATTATTACAATGAAGAAAGAAACCTTGTATGTGGCTTTCTCCACCCAAAAGGGCGGGGTCGGCAAAACAACATTCACCGTTTTGGTAGCAAGTTATCTGTATTATCTCAAAGGGTATAACGTGGCGGTCGTGGATTGCGATTACCCGCAGCACAGTATCAGTGCCATGCGCAAACGGGATGCCGAACAGGTGAACGGTGACGATTATTACAAACAGCTTGCTTTCAGCCAGTTCAAAACACTGGGAAAGAAAGCGTACCCGGTGTTGTGTAGTTCACCGGACGAAGCGATAAAAACGGCGGATGAATTTCTTGCGTCTGCCGGGTCGGATTATGATGTGGTCTTTTTCGACCTGCCCGGAACGGTGAACAGTGAGGGTGTTATCAATTCGCTTTCAGGGGTGGACTACATTTTCACTCCCATAGCCGCCGACCGGGTGGTATTGGAAAGCAGCCTTTCCTTTGCGGTAGCTATCAACAAACTGCTGGTAAAGAATGAAGCGTGCCGACTGAAAGGGCTGCACCTGTTTTGGAACATGGTAGATGGGCGGGAAAAAACAGACCTGTACACCCTGTATGAACAGACCATCGGGGAACTGGAATTACCCCTTATGAAAGTATTTATCCCGGACACCAAAAGGTTTAAAAAGGAACTGGACGCACAACGTAAAACCGTGTTCCGTTCTACGCTGTTCCCGGCGGACAAACGGCTGGTAAAAGGCAGTAACATAGAAGAACTGATAACCGAAATCGCATACCTTATAAAACTGTAACGATATGGCAAAGCAAAGCGGCGGGAAACCGCAAATTGACGAGGATTTTATGAAAGAGATTATTTCACAGGGCTTGCCCGTGAAAAAACAGGAAACACCATTGGTAACAGTGGAAACACCGGATAAGCCGGAAACAGTGAATAAGGAAGAAATCAAGGCAGAACCTAAGGAAGAAAAGGCGGTGAAAGAACCTGCCCGCCGGAAAAAGAACACTCCGGGCGATTACCGGGAAACCTATTTCATGCGGGTGGACTTGACCGACCGACAACCGTTATATGTCAGCCGTACCACCCACGAAAAGCTAATGAAGATAGTAACTGTTATTGGCGGACGCAAGGCAACCGTCAGCAGCTATGTAGAAAATATCCTGCTCCGTCATTTCGACCAGTTTCAGGACGAGATAAACGAACTGTACGAAAGCAAATTTGAAAAGCCGTTTTGATATGTTGAAATGGTTTATTATCGGAACACTCCTGTATTACGCCGTTCTCTTATGGCGATACAGGGATAGCTTGGGAACATGGTTCACGGGTGGGAAAAGAGAGCCGGAACAGCCCAAAAACAAACCGACCGTGAAAGCCGGAAACGGTGATTGTCTTGTAGGTGCAAGCCGTTACCGTATAGGACAAATGAGGACAAACGGGGACATATCAGGACACCTTTCAAAAGGGGTTGATAATGCTTCTATATTTGTCCCGCAAAGCGATGAAACGGTAACTGAAACACCTGCTGCGCAAGCGATTGAAACCGAATTTGAAATGGAATTTGAAACGGAAGATGCGGAAGAAACGGACGTTTCGGCGGATGAAATCGAAGCGGAAGAAATCGCCTGCTACATGGGTGACGGTGAACCGGAAATGGCACAGGGTATCACGTTGGGTGAGCTGGCGCAAATGGTACAGGTCATTCAAATAAAACAAGCGTCCGACACAGAGGAACGGCAAGCCGTTCAAACCATCTGCCGGACGGAAACAAACCTGTTTCATTCGCTGGTGGAGCAGATAAACGGGGGCAGGTCACGGGTAGCGGAACTTTTACAAAAGCATGAGATACCCGTGCCCGCCACCGTCCCGGTTGCCGGAAGTAATGAAATGGCAGATTTTGACATGAACGATTTTCTTTAATGGTAAACTTTAAATAATAAGATGATGAAACAAAAAGATTACGGTTAAACAAACCTTTCCGAACATGGGGAACATTCCCCACAACCACAAAAATATCAATTATTAATCACTCCGCCGGGCGGACTATCCAACCGTCCGGCAATTTAAAAATCAATGTATTTATAATGAAAAAGAAAGTTCTCTTTTCGGCAGTCGCTCTATTGGCTGCATCCGCTACGTTTGCACAAGGTAACGGCATGGCGGGTATTACAGAAGCTACCAACATGGTAACGTCCTATTTCGACCCGGCAACAAAATTAATTTACGCCATCGGTGCGGTGGTGGGCTTGATTGGCGGCGTGAAAGTATATGGCAAGTTTTCTTCGGGCGACCCTGACACCAGTAAAACGGCGGCTTCGTGGTTCGGTGCTTGTATCTTTTTGATTGTCGCTGCCACTATCCTACGTTCATTCTTCCTCTAAAGAAATGGACTATGGCAGACTATCCGATTAACAAGGGGATAGGCAAGCCAGTTGAGTTTAAAGGGTTGAAAAGTCAGTATCTTTTCATTTTTGCGGGCGGGCTGTTAGCCCTGTTCGTGCTTTTCATCATCATGTACATGGTAGGCATTAACCAGTGGGTGTGCATCATCTTCGGCGTTACTTCGGCAACGTTGCTTGTATGGCTCACATTCCGGTTAAACGAAAAGTACGGGACACACGGGTTAATGAAATTGTCCGCACGCAAAAGCCACCCTTTCCATATCATCAACCGAAAAGCCATATCCCGATTATTCCATTTAAAACAAGCATCGAAATGAGAAATATATTAAAAGCTACTACGCTGGAAAACAAGTTTCCACTGTTCACGGTGGAAAACGGGTGCATCGTTTCCAAAGACGCCGACATAACGGTGGCGTTCCGGGTGGAACTGCCGGAACTGTTCACCGTCACGGCAGCCGAATACGAAGCGATACATTCCGCTTGGAACAAGGCGGTAAAGGTGCTGCCCGATTACAGCATCGTTCATAAACAGGACTGGTTCATCAAAGAAAACTATGCGCCTGACATCCAAAAGGATGATTTGAGTTTCCTTTCCCGTTCCTTTGAACGGCATTTTAATGAAAGACCGTTCTTAAACCATACCTGCTATTTGTTTCTGACGAAAACGACAAAGGAACGTAGCCGGATGCAGAGTAATTTTTCTACTCTTTGCCGGGGCTTCCTTGTCCCCAAAGAGATAAAGGACAAGGAAACGGTTACAAAGTTCCTCGAAGCGGTGGGGCAGTTTGAAAGCATTATGAATGATAGCGGTTTCATTACCCTTACCCGCCTGACTTCGGACGAAATCACCGGGACAAAGGAAACGGCGGGTATCGTGGAAAAATACTTTTCACTCTCACAAACAGACACTACCACATTGAAAGATATTCAACTGAACGCCGGAGATATGCGTATAGGTGACGATATTCTTTGTTTGCATACTCTTTCGGATGCGGAAGATATGCCGGGCAAGGTGGGAACTGATACCCGCTATGAAAAGCTATCCACCGACCGGAGCGATTGCAGATTATCTTTTGCTTCTCCGGTGGGCGTGTTGCTCTCCTGTAACCATATCTATAACCAGTACATCTTCATTGACGACCATACGGAGAACCTGAAACAGTTTGAAAAGATGGCTCGCAATATGCACTCCCTTTCCAAATACAGCCGTGCCAATCAGATTAACAAGTCTTGGATAGAGGAATATTTGAACGAAGCACATTCACAGGGGCTTATCTCCGTGCGATGCCATTGTAATATCATGGCATGGAGTGACGACCGGGACGAACTCAAACACATTAAAAATGATGTGGGGTCACAGCTCGCACTTATGGAGTGCAAGCCACGTCATAACACCACCGACACACCGACCTTGTTTTGGGCGGGCATACCCGGCAATCAGGCGGACTTCCCGGCGGAAGAAAGTTTCTACACCTTTATTGAACAGGCTCTTTGCCTATTCACCGAAGAAACGAACTACAAAAGTTCGCTTTCTCCCTTTGGTATCAAGATGGTGGATAGGGTCACAGGAAAGCCGTTGCACATTGATATTTCAGACCTGCCAATGAAAAAAGGTATCATTACCAATCGCAACAAGTTCATACTTGGACCGAGTGGTAGCGGCAAATCATTCTTCACCAATCACATGGTGCGCCAGTATTACGAACAAAATGCGCACGTCCTGCTGGTTGATACCGGAAACAGTTACTTAGGATTGTGTGAAATGATAAACCGGAAAACGCACGGGGAAGATGGGATTTATTTTACCTATACTACTGAAAACCCGATAGCGTTTAATCCTTTCTATGTGGAAGATGGGGTATTCGATATTGAAAAGAAAGAGAGTATCAAAACGCTTATCCTGACCCTTTGGAAAAGGGACGATGAAGCACCCACACGGGCGGAAGAAGTGGCTTTGTCAAACGCCGTAAGTTCCTATATCGAACTGATTACTAAGGATAGTTCGGTTACTCCCTGCTTCAATACATTCTATGAATATGTGAAAAATGACTACCGGGCGCACCTGCAAGAAAAGAACGTCCGGGAAAAGGATTTCGATATAGACAACTTCCTGAATGTATTAGAACCTTACTACAAAGGGGGCGAATATGATTACCTGCTGAACTCCGACAAGGAGCTTGATTTGCTGCATAAACGCTTCATTGTCTTTGAGTTGGATAATATCAAAGACCACAAAATTTTATTCCCGATTACTACGATTATCATCATGGAAGTATTTATTTCCAAAATGCGTAAACTAAAGGGTATCAGGAAATTAATATTGATAGAAGAAGCGTGGAAAGCGATTGCATCGGCGAATATGGCGGATTACATAAAATATTTATACAAAACCGTTAGAAAGTATTTCGGCGAAGCGATTGTAGTTACCCAAGAGGTCGAAGATATTATTTCCTCGCCCATTGTAAAAGAGAGTATTATAAACAATTCTGATTGTAAGATACTGCTCGACCAAAGGAAATACCTTAATAAATTCGATAGCATACAGAACCTTTTGGGACTGACCGATAAGGAACGTTCACAGATGCTTTCCATCAACCTTGCCAATCATCCGAACCGGAAATACAAGGAAGTTTGGATAGGCTTAGGCGGTACACAATCAGCCGTATATGCTACCGAAGTGAGTTTGGAAGAATATTTTACATACACCACCGAAGAAACGGAAAAGATGGAACTATTCGCCTTGTCCGAAAAGTTGGGCGGTAATCTCGAACTTGCTATCAAACGGCTTGCCGAAAGCAAGCGCAATCCCGAAAAATAATCAATTAACAATTTAAAATTCATTCAGTATGAAACATTTAAAATTCTTGTTTCCGGTGCTGTTATGCACCTTGTTACTGGGGCTTTCTTCCTGTAAGGAAACGAACGCCGACCGTCTTAGGGCGATGCGTGGCGACTGGGAAAGCGTGAAAAACCGTCCGGCGTTTACTCTCTTTGAGGAAAACGGGCATTACCGGGTAACGACCTATCGAAAGACCTACCGGGGGACTATCCAAACGGAAACCTATCAGATTTCAGAACAAGACGGAAACCTGTTCATCGAAACGGGGTTGTCCGTCCTGCTGACTTATGACAAAGAGAATGACCGGATTCTGCTTTCTCCCGGCGGAGAATATAAACGGAGTAACCAACCAATAAAGAAGTAAGCGTATGAAAACAAAGATTATAATGCTGCTCGTAGTATGCAGCCTGTTTGTCGGAAAGGTAAACGCACAGTGGGTGGTGAGTGACCCCGGCAACTTGGCGCAAGGGATTATCAATGCGTCAAAGAACATCATTCAGACTTCTTCGACCGCACAGAATATGATAAAGAATTTTCAGGAAACGGTAAAGATTTATCAACAGGGAAAAGATTATTATGATGCCTTAAAATCAGTGCATAACCTTGTCAAAGATGCCCGGAAAGTACAAAAGTCTATCCTGCTTATCGGTGAGATTTCCGACATCTATGTGAACAGTTTTCAGAAGATGCTTTCGGATGAAAACTACACGCCGGACGAACTTTCCGCCATTGCCTATGGCTATACCCAACTGTTGCAGGAAAGTTCCGATGTGCTGGAAGAAATGAAAAGTGTGGTGAACATCAACGGGCTTTCCATGTCGGATAAAGAACGGATGGACGTTATCGACCGGACGTATAACGCCATCAGGAACTACCGGGATTTGGTGAGTTATTATACCCGCAAAAATATTTCCGTTTCCTACCTGCGGGCGAAAAAGAAAAAGGACACTGACCGGGTAATGGCTTTGTACGGTTCGGCGGATGAACGTTACTGGTAACTTCTAAAAATAAGTAGTATGTTATTAGCAATCGAATTTGATAACCTGCATCAGATACTCCGTAGTTTATACACGGATATGATGCCGTTATGCGGGAACATGGCGGGGGTAGCCAAAGGAATAGCGGGACTGGGGGCTTTGTTCTATGTGGCTGCCAAAGTATGGCAGTCGCTCGCCAGTGCCGAACCGATAGACGTTTACCCTTTGCTCCGTCCTTTTGTGATTGGTTTCTGTATTATGTTCTTCCCCACATTCGTACTGGGTACGATTAACAGCGTGATGTCGCCAGTAGTCAAGGGGTGTAACAATATGCTCGAAACGCAAACTTTCGATATGAACGCCTACCGGGAACAAAAGGACAAACTGGAATATGAAGCGATGGTGCGTAATCCGGAAACGGCTTACCTTGTTTCGGATGAAGCGTTTGATAAACAGATTGACGAATTGGGATGGTCTGCCAAAGATATTGCCACAATGGGCGGTATGTACATGGATAGGGCAGCCCACAATATCAAGCAATCCGTCCGGGACTGGTTCAGGGAATTGTTGGAACTGCTCTTTCAATCGGCAGCCCTCGTGATAGACACTATCCGAACCTTTTTCTTGATTGTCCTTGCCATACTGGGTCCGATAGCCTTTGCCATCAGTGTATATGATGGCTTTCAGGCGACACTGACCCAATGGATAACAAGGTACATTTCCGTTTACCTGTGGCTACCCGTTTCAGACCTGTTCAGTTCCATTCTTGCCCGAATACAGGTGCTTATGCTCCAAAAGGATATTCAGGAGCTATCAGACCCCAATTTTGTACCCGATAGCAGCAATTCAGTGTACATAATCTTTATGATAATCGGTATCATCGGTTACTTCACCATCCCCACCGTATCGAACTGGATTATTCAGGCGGGCGGAATGGGCAACATGAGCCGGAATATAAACAGTGCAGCCAATAAAACGGGCAGTGGCGTTGGTGCGGTAGCCGGAGCAGCCACCGGGAACGCTGGCGGCAGGGTCGGCGGTAAACTAATCAAAGGTAATCAATAATTAAAAATCAAGATGGAATTTAAAAGTTTAAAGAACATTGAAACCAGTTTCAAACAGATACGTCTTTTCGGGATTGTGTTTGTCGTTATGTGTACCCTGATAACGGGGTATGCCGTTTGGAACTCCTACACGTTTGCCGAAGCGCAACGGCAAAAGATTTATGTGCTGGACGGTGGCAAATCGTTGATGCTTGCGCTTTCGCAAGACCTGACACAAAACCGTCCGGTCGAAGCAAGGGAACACGTGAAGCGTTTTCACGAACTCTTTTTCACGCTCTCACCGGATAAGAACGCTATCGAAAGCAATATCAAACGGTCGCTGTTCCTCGACGACAAGAGCGCATTTAACTATTACCGTGACCTCTCGGAAAAGGGATATTACAACCGTATCATTTCGGGCAATATCAGCCAGACCATACAGATAGACAGCGTTTCATGCAATTTCGATGTGTACCCGTATGCGGTGGCTACCTATGCCCGCCAAATGATTATCCGTGAAAGCAGCGTGACGGAAAGAAGCCTTGTCACCCGTTGCCGGTTATTAAACGCCGTAAGAAGTGATAATAACCCGCACGGCTTTATGATGGAAAGTTTCGAGATAACGGAAAACAAGGACTTGAACACCATAAAGCGGTAAGCCATGATACGGAAAATTCTCTCTCCGGTGAATCAGGCAATTACCCATGTGCAGGACTGGGCGGATGAAAAACTCCGCCGCCTGTGCGGGCGCATGACACCGGAAATAAGGCTGGCGGTAATCCTGCTTATGCTCCTGTTCTTCGGCGGGCTATCCATCTACTTTACGGTATCATCCATTTACCGGATAGGAAAAGAGGATGGCGAAACCATACGGATAGAACACATCAGGCAGTTGCAGTTACAAAGTAAAGACAGTACGAACATTTTTAATCAGTCAGACAATGGAAGAAAAAGAAGTGAAGAATGAAGTTCCCACACCGGAAACGGCAAAGGGAAAAGAACCTGAAAAACAGGGAAAGGAAAAAAAGGAACTGACCCCACAGCAGATACAGCAACGAAAAAAGATGCTGGTTTACCCGCTTATGGGACTGGTTTTCTTAGGGTCTATATACCTGATTTTTGCACCGTCCGATAAGGACGAAGCAAAGGTGGAAAACGTGGGCGGATTTAACGCCGATATTCCGCAACCCAAAGGGGACGGGATAATCAGCGATAAAAAGACCGCCTACGAACAGGAACAAATGGAGAACAAACAGGCGGACAAGATGCGCTCCTTACAGGATTTTGCCTTTTCGCTCGGAGAGGAAAACGGGAACGGGGAAGATTTGACCCTGATAGATGATGCTCCGGCAGAAAAACCGAAAACCAATGTAATAGACTTCGGGGCGGGTGCGCCGAACAATAGCCGTTCCTCTATCCAATCTTCGGCGGCAGCTTACTGGGACATGAACCGTCAGTTAGGCAGTTTCTACGAAACGCCGAAAGAGGACAAGGAAAAAGAGGAACTGAAACGTCAGGTGGAAGAACTCACTGCCCGGCTCGATGCGAAAGAAAGCGGTGCGGGCAACATGGATGAACAGGTTGCACTTATGGAAAAGTCCTACGAACTGGCGGCAAAGTATATGAACGGACAGAACGGGCAAAGCGTACCACCGCAACCGGGACAGATTGCACAGGTCGCACCGTCCGCACCTGTTCAGGGCAAAGGAAATGCCACACCTGTAAAATCGGTATCGGACAGGACGGTTTCAGGATTGCAGCAGCCCATGAGCAACGCCGAATTTGTCGCCGAATACAGCAAGCCACGCAATTACGGGTTTAATACGGCGGTCGGCAGTGGTTATTCGATAGGAAAAAACACTATCCGGGCGTGTGTTCATAACGACCAAACACTTATGGACGGGCAGACCGTCAAGCTCCGGCTGTTAGAACCGTTACAGGCGGGGAACGTGATTGTCCCGAAAAACAGCCTTGTTTCAGGAAGTGCCAAAGTGCAGGGGGAACGGCTCGACATACTGGTGTCCTCGCTCGAATATGCGGGTAACATCATTCCGGTGGAACTTGCCGTTTACGACAGTGACGGGCAAAAGGGGCTTTCCGTTCCCTCGTCACTGGAACAGGAAGCGGCAAAGGAAGCGATGGCGAACATCGGTGCGGGACTGGGTACGAGCATTTCATTTGCGCAAAGTGCCGGGCAGCAGGTCGCAATGGATATTACAAGGGGCTTGATGCAAGGCGGTTCGCAATACCTTGCCAAGAAGTTCAGAACGGTAAAAGTACACCTGAAAGCGAACTATCAGGTGATGCTTTACGCCAAACAACAGTAATTTATTTATCAACCATAAAAATTTCAATCCAAAATGAAAAAGTTAATTATCATGTTCGCCCTACTCTTGGGCGTGGTTTCAATGAAAGCACAAAGTAACGATTTGTATCAGGGCATTACTAAAAAGCTGCCTTACCGCCAAATGGTGACACCTTACGGCGTACAGGTGACGTTCGCCAAAACGGTACATATCATTTTCCCGTCTGCCGTTAAGTACGTGGACTTAGGCAGTAACTACATTATTGCCGGAAAAGCGGACGGGGCGGAAAATGTTGTCAGGGTCAAGGCTACGACAGAGGGCTTTCCCGGTGAAACCAATTTTTCCGTTATCTGTGAGGATGGCAGCTTTTACAGTTTTAACGCAAAATACGCACACGAACCGGAAATGCTGAACATCGAAATGAAAGACTTCTTGGAGAATGAGGACACAACGGATTTCAGCCATACCCGGATGAACATCTATTTCCGTGAACTGGGTAACGAAAGCCCGCTTTTGGTAAAGCTGATTATGCAGTCCATCTACAAGAACAATGACCGGGAAATAAAGCATTTGGGATGCAAACGGTTCGGGGTGCAGTTCTTGGTAAAGGGGATTTATTCGCATAACGGGCTGTTCTACTTCCACACACAAACAAAGAACAGTTCAAACGTGCCGTTTGATACCGACTTTATCCGTTTCAAGATTGTGGATAAGAAAGTAGCCAAAAGAACGGCTATTCAGGAAACCGTTATCGACCCGGTGCGGAGCTATAACGAGATACTGGTTATCGGCGGCAAAAGTACCGTCCGCACCGTGTACACCGTTCCGCAGTTCACTATCCCTGACGATAAGATATTAGTCATCGAACTGGTGGAAAAGAACGGGGGCAGACACCAAACTATCCGGGTGGAAAATTCGGATGTAGTGGCTGCCAAAGTGATTAACGAACTTAAAATCAAATGAACATGAAAAGGATATGTTGTATTATATCCCTTTTTGTGCTGTGCCTGACTTTCAACCAGGCACACGCACAAAGATGTCTGCCGGGAATGAAAGGCTTGCAGGTTACGGGCGGCATGGCGGACGGTGTTCACTGGAACAGTAAAAGCGATTTCGCCTATTACTTCGGGGCTGCCATGAGTACCTATACCAAAAACGGGAACAGGTGGGTTATCGGCGGGGAATACCTCGAAAAGCATTACCCCTATAAGGATTTGCAAATACCAGTCAGCCAGTTTACAGGCGAGGGCGGTTACTATCTGAATTTCCTTTCAGACCGGAAGAAAACCTTTTTTCTTTCACTGGGATTGTCCGCACTTGCCGGGTATGAAACAAGCAACTGGGGCGATAAATTGCTGCCCGATGGCTCGACCCTGACCGATAAGGACGGTTTTGTCTATGGCGGTGCGCTGACGCTGGAACTGGAAAGTTACATTACCGACCGGGTGGTGTTCCTGATTAACGCAAGGGAAAGATGCCTGTTCGGTTCTTCAGTCGGAAAGTTCCATACACAGTTTGGTATCGGTCTAAAGATAATAATGTGATAAACTAATCTATTATATATAATGTATATGAGAAAGATTATAAGCCGCATTTTGATAGGCTGCTATGTAATGGCCGCCTTGTTATTGGTGGGTGCGTGTAATGACGATGTGGATATACAGCAGTCTTACCCGTTTAGTATCGAAACGATGCCAGTGCCGAAAAAATTAAAAGTGGGTGAAACCGCCGAAATCAGGTGTCAGCTTCACCGGGACGGGCGGTTTGAGGAAACAAAGTATTTCATCCGCTATTTCCAGCCGGACGGGGCGGGAACGCTGAAAATGTCCGATGGGACGGTTTTACTGCCGAATGACCTGTACCCGCTTCCGGGTGAAACATTCCGGCTTTACTATACCTCTGCATCCACCGACCAGCAAACGGTAGATGTGTATTTTCAGGACAGCTTCGGGCAGTTGCAGCAGCTTACATTTTCGTTCAATAATGATAGCAGTAAAGAGGAGGAATAACCTTTTTGTGTAAATGTGTTAAGAAACATTCAGCAATATATTGTTGAGTGTTTCTTTTTATCTACTTTTGTATAAAAGTTTAAGTATTAAAAATGAATTATATATGGCTTCTTTTGATTTCAACCCAATAGCGGATTATGTGGTACTAAAATTCAAGTGTCCTGAATGTGGTACTGAAAATGAAACAGATGCACTTTCTGTTCCTACGCCTGATTTTGCAGCAGAAAATCATCGAGATAGTTGCAATTATGATGAGTATGAACATGAATGTTCAAATTGTGGACATATATTTGACATAACAATAAATAATGGAATATATGGAGGCGATGGGGAAATATCAGACGTAGATGATGTTTCGGTAGAAGAGGAGTTTCCAGAGGATGATTACTATGAAGAATTTAAATCATCGTTCTTTGATGAACATGTTGTAGAAACAATTGATGTTTTAGATAAAATAGATGCCTTAGACGAGATTTCACGTAAATTATTGTACCGTACTTTATATGCTAATGTTATCAGTAGTATGGAAGCATATTTGAGTGATAGACTTATTCAAAAAGTATTGTCTTCAGAAGATAATAAACGGCTATTTGTAGAAAACTTTAAGGACTTCAACGACTCTAAAATATCTATCTCAGATATTTTTAAGCAAATGGAAAATTTGGATTCCTATATAAAAAAGACATTACGTGATATTATATATCATAATCTTCCTCGTGTTAAGAACATCTATAAAACAACTTTAAGCGTTGATTTAGGTGATGTGTCTGAATTAATGAAATGCATTAGTATTCGCCATGATATAGTTCATCGAAATGGCAAGGATAAAAATGGAAATCTTCGTGATATTAGCAAGGATGATGTTTCAATATTGGCTCAGAAAGTTTCTGATTTTATTCAAAATATAGAGAACCAATTTCTTATGCAGTCAATAGATGATTCAGAAATAGATTCACTTTTTAACTTATAAACAATAAAACAAGGCTGACATTATCAATCTTGTTTTATATGATGTCTCCAGTGTGAAACTCAAAAATACAGTTATGCCAAACATTGATAATGTATTTAGTATATATGCAGGTCAATTGGAGTTATTACGCCAAAATGGACTAATTGAAAGAACGGGTGAATACATTTGTCCTATTTGCTTAAATAGTTTTAATAAAGAACAATTAAATAAACTATCGATGGAAGATGCACCTCAAGCATCTTTAGGTGGAAAGAAAATTGCTATAACGTGTAAAAAATGCAATAACACTTGTGGACATGAAACAGATATTCATCTTGTGAATTTTATTACCTATTTAGAAGAACAAGAGTTTCTTCCGGGTTCTAATAGACGAGTTAAAATCTTCGATGATGAAACTACTATAAATGCAAATTTAGAAGTTGGAAATACTAAAGAATTAAAGATGATTATTCCTAATAAGATAAACAACCCTAAAGCTTTAACAAATCATCTTTCTAAATTAACAGTAGGAGGTATTATAGATATACAGAACCATCCTCTGAAAATTGACATGAAAAAAGTATCTACGGCAATTTTAAAGAATGCGTATATTATACTTTTTGCTCGTTTTGGATATTCTTTTCTTTTAAATAGCTTCTATGATAGGATAAGAGAACAAATATTAAATCCAGCAAAGCATATTATTCCTGAAAGTCTGTGGACAAAACAAACTTCTATTAGCGTAAAAGATGGTATCTACTTTTCAAATAGCAATGTGTACAGAGGTTTTTTTATAATTTATTCATTGACTAAACTTAGAACACACCATTTTTGTATTTGTATTCCTACACCACAAGTGTATTTTGAAGCCATAGCGTATTACTTTAGAGAATACAAGGCAGGTATACCTATATATATGATGGGGTCTGATGGTATAGATTATTTTCAAAATATAGATAATATAAAGGCATTAAATAAATGGCTGGTTAATTGGAGTTTAGGTTCTCCTGTTTAATATTACTTACTGGATAAGGCTTCTTTACTACTTTCTTTTCCGCTTTGGCTCACAAAAGAAAGAAGTCTGGCTAGATTTCTCCTGCCGGATTTTCTTTTTACTTTTGAGTTTTCAACCAATCATTCTGTAGTCGATAATATTTACCTAATATAGAAAATAGGTTATCATTGAAATGGCAGTAATCATATTGATAATAGATTTGCCCCCTAAATGCGCCTAAACAGCATTTTACATATTTTTCTTCTCCCGGTGTTTGAGTAATGCTTACCCCGTTTTTGTTTAAAGTTTCCATACTACTATAATTTACAATGAGTTATCAGATAATCAGAAGTGAAAGCAGCACAATGAAAATAAACGCCATACAAAGCAGGTAAACGGCAGAGATAAACAGCCGGAGAACGAACCGGATAATAAAAAAGCCTATAATTAGGGCTATCCATATTCCGGTGGTGCTGGTGGCTGCCTGATAGATGATAAAAGCAAGTATGAACCACCGTAAAAAAGTCGTTATCTTATTATATACTTTCATTGTCTTGGTGTGTTGTGGGTGGATTGCTCCACCCGGTTAGTAATCAGGCGCAACGGAAAACAAAACCATTATCCATCCAGTAATCAGTCATAAACAGGTCACGGGCAAAAGCCGAATAATCAAAGTAGGTCTTTGCGAACTCCGGCAGGTCGTAACATTCCTCTACAATTTCATAGGCGTAATCTTCCTCGTCTTTATATTCTCCCTGATATTCATCCTCAAAAGAAGAAATAAGGTCGTCCGCATCTTCTTCGCTTATATCGTTGTTGTGGTGGTCGCACCATACGAAAAACGCTTCCTGCTGGGTTTCACTTAGTTTTTCGATGGCATCCCGAAGCTCAAAGAACTTATCGGAAAGCCAACTTTCGGAAATCAGGGCTTCCGGGATATTCTCGTAATCCTGAAACATAAATTCCGGGTCTTGGTCGTCCTTGTGCAGTTCCCGGCACGCTTCCATAAATTCGTCCTTGTCCGAATAATCGGAAAGGTCTAACCACTTGCCGAAAAGTGAACCACTGTTATACTTGTTGTAAGTACCTACATAAACTCTTGCTTCTGATAAAGTTACTGTTTCCATGACTTTTGAATTTTAATTGTTTACATCGCTTGTCGCCCACCACATAAATTTTTCCTTTAACTGAATGGGAACATTGTCTTTTCAAAGGTTCGGGAATGGTACAGGGCAAATTATTATTTATGAAATACTACCCGTAGGTGTGGAGATTTCTAAAAAATAATTTGAACAGTAACAGGCACGGATATACCTTTGACAATGTTCCAATCAGTTTTAGGGAAAATTTTTCTCTTGTTTAAGAGGATAGAAGTAAAAGCCATCAGGCTTTTTGTATTGGGTAATGAGAGAGTAAAAAAAGGGCTTATAAAAGCCCTTCGTCTGCAAAACTGTAATAGCTTTCTTCTGTTAAGATGATATGGTCTAACAGGTGTAAATCCAAGACCTTGCAGGCTTCATTTATTTTGGTAGTTATTTTTTTATCCGGTTCGCTCGGACGTAGATTGCCCGATGGGTGGTTATGTGAAAGGACTATCCCCGAAGCATGGACTTTTAAGGCGGTTTGCAGGATGATTTTCACGTCCATTACTGTTTCAGCCATGCCGCCTTTAGAGATAAGGGAAATGCCTAAAGCCTTGTTTGCCCGATTGAGGAACATTACATAACTTTCTTCGTGGTGTTCCATACATTCCGCATAGAACGGTTTCAGATAAGTATAGGACGTTTCGGATGAGAGTATTTTCACTCTTTCGGATGCTTTTACATTGTCTTTATAAGAGATAGTGATTTCCGGCATGGTAAATTCTGTTGTTTTCATAACACTTGAATTTTAAATTAAACAATAAGAAATTTTGCCGGACACCCACAGTTTGGCGGGGACTTCAACCTAATCTTTTCAAAAAATACGACCCGTAGGTGTGGAGATTTTTTAGAAAACCGGAACGGCTCGGATTTGGTATTTGTCCCTGCCGGGCTGTAACTTTGCTAAAATTTGTGATTGAGATACATTACTTTAGGGAACTGAAAAAGGGGTATCACTGATGACACCCCTTAGACAACCGAATACCTTAAACCGTTATTCATCATAGGTTCTATATCCTATCGGTTTGCGTGGCTTTGGGTCAGGTTTACTTAGTAATTGGGTAAGTGCTTGGTAAACCTCGCTGAATTGTGCATCCGTACTCTGTTCCAGTTCTTCGATGCGTTTAAGAAGTTCCTCGTAACCGATTGACATTTGCCGCATGAGGACGAAAGCACGCATGATGGAAATATTCACGTCTATGGCAGTCTGACTGCGTAAGACACTACTAAGCATGGCGACACCCTGCTCCAAAAATGCGAGAGGCGGGGTCGGTGTGTGCCGGATATTTTCAGGGAACTTATCACAATTTGTGATAAGTCCCTGCCATTCATCCTTTGTTAGCTGAAAAGCAAAGTCACTGGGAAAACGGGATAAGTTTCTTTTAACTGCCTGTTTCAAAGCTCTTGTTTCAACTTGATAAAGTTCTGCCAAATGGAAATCGAGCATGACCCGGCAACCTCTGACCTCAAAGATTTTGTTTTGGATGATTTGTAAGTCCATAATGTTATTATTTAATGGTGAGTAATTGGAAGCATAAAGGGACTTATCACAAATTGTGATAAGTTCCCCTATATACCTATTTCATAGATACTTCTTTGTAGATTTTTTCAATGCCGACAAATTTCTTGTCAAGTCCCTGCATATCGTTACTTATCTTGTTATTGGTAATGCGGGCGTATATCTGTGTGGTTTCTATGTTGGTGTGTCCCAGCATCTTACTAACAGTTTCAACCGGTACACCTTTTGCAAGAGTAGTTGTCGTTGCAAAAGTATGCCTTGCAAGGTGAAATGTCAAGTTCTTTTTAATCCCGCAAACATCCGCAATTTCTTTCAAATACGCATTTAATTTCTGATTGCTGATTACAGGAAGTATCTTACCATCAGGCAAATTACCTTTATACTTCTTCAATATCATTTTGGGAATATCCAGCAAAGGAACATTTACGTCCGTGTTAGTTTTTTGACGTTTGGTGATTATCCATAAATTACCGTCAAAGGATTTACGAATATTATCTTGCGTAAGATTGGCAACATCTATGTAAGCCAAACCAGTGAAGCAGGAAAAGATAAACAAGTCCCTGACGTTTTCCAACCGTTCAGAAACCATCTTCTTTTTAAGGATGATTTTTATTTCATCCTCTGACAAGTAACCCCTATCCACTTTTTCCAAACGTATTTTATAACTGGCGAATGGGTCGCCTATCAAAATGCCATTATTACGGGCAATCAGGATGATACGTTTGAAAAACTGCATGAACTTGGCGGTCGTGTTATAACCACATTTACAGGTAGTACGCAAATATAACTCGAAGTCTGTAATGAACATCGGTGTTATTTCATTTATCGCAAAATCCGATACATTATATTTGCTTTGGATGAACTCGGCAAGATGGCGGCGGGTCACTTCATATTTACGGTAGGTAGCAATCGTTTTAGATATGCCGACCAACTGCTTAACATCATCATTGTGCTTTTTGAAAAGGGTAAGGACGGTTTCGTGTTTCTCACTGTGTCCCAAAAATTCATTCTTCACCTTTTCGGCTGTTACATAATTGTCACGCCGTTGTTGTTCGTGGTAGATATTGTTCAGGGATGCTTTTATATCATCTAATAAAGCATTGATTTTACCTGCATCCTTACCTTTGGCTTTTCCTGCTGCGATATTCCAGCTATCAGGCAAAATGCTTTGTTTTGTGCTGAACTGGCAAAGTTTACCGTCAATGGTAATTCTTGCCATAATCATAACTTCACCGTTCTTTTTTTCAGAGCCTTTCTTTAAATAGAAAAGGACTTTAAATGTACTCTTCATAACCTCACATTTTTAAGTTGCAAAACTACTAATAACTTGTTAAATGTGAGATAGATAGACGGTGGACAAATTCAGACTTTCTGCGGTCATTTCGGGACAAATCGTTACCGTTTTTGTCCGGTAGGGAATAGGTAACGATTTAGTAACGAAACTATGTCTTTTATAGTCCTTTTGTTGTCTTGGAAACAAGACTTATAGGCAATAAAAAAAACCTACAAATCGCTGATTTGTAGGTTTTTGTCCACTTACTGTCCTGTTTTGTCCAGTAGGTTCTGCGGAGAGACAGGGAACGATTAACTTTAAGGTTCCTTACTCATTATCAGCATCTTACATAAATCCTCAATTCCTATGACACCGCATAATTCACCGCATATATGCTGCAACTTTCTTCCTGTTACACTTTTACTTACTTTTGCAAATATACGAAAAAAGCAGTATAAATACAAATTCATCACTTGATTTAACGAAGATAACTTCTATAATTTTTTTCCAATACCGATTGCAATTTGGAAAGAGGATAAAGGAACTTGCCACCTATAACAGTATAAGCTATCCCCTTTTCATCCTGCAACTTTTGCAAAGTCCTGCTTGATATATGTAACATACTACATACCTGCTCACCAGTCATATAAACCTCATTAGCTACAGGAACCTGCAAATTCTGAAATTCAAGAATTTCCTTTGAGCATTTTCTAAGCATCCTCATTATCATAATATATTCTTCTGATTGTTTTGTAATTACCCCATCCATACTCTAACTCTATTTATGGATATTCAGTAAATGTTCCTCTTTCTTCTAAATTAAGAAAAAAGTTTTACTTTACGTGAGCTTTTCTCTTGATTTTTTCGTTCAATTCTCCCAGTCTTCTATCTTTTTCATAGAACATTATTTACATATTCTTATTTTTTCTTCCCACCCATGCATTATGTACATATCTTTTTTAGGGGAAGTTAAAACCTCTCCTCTTTTCCTCTTATTTTAGTCAGATTATGCTGCCTTTCTTTTTTTTCTTTTCGACCTTTTCTATCATACATACCGCATTGGCTGTATGTATCCCAAAGAAAACTCAAAGTACTTCCGTTTTCCTGTTTCTGGCTTTTATCCTGGCCAGTGAATAATGTTGTTTCTGCGTTTCAAAACTTCCTTCCAGGCGGGTAGCTCTTTCACGGCTGAGTTCCGACCGTAAGATTCTCCGAAATCGCTCATCTTTGGCGGCTCTGCCCTTACGCTTGGACAATAGGGCATTAAAGGGCAGATTTCCCGTATATGCGCCTCCTTATTCTCGAATTATGGGCGTAAGTCACATGGTTATGAAGAGATATCTACCCTTTAATGGGGAGAACAGCCGGCTAATATCTGATGGAAATGCCCAACAAATCACAGGAAAATAGCCACGCAATAGTCTGATACACAATAATTATTGGAGATACGTGGTCCGCTCCTGCGGACAGCAAGTTGTCTTTTGGGTAAACGAAAACCAGACGGTTTAACAGCGCGTTACGCCGTTAAACCGTTAGCCCTTCCAAGCTCCAGAGTCGCTTCATCATATAATTTGATAGCTTCACCTATATTATCACTTGGGACGTTTACCAACAGACTCCCTTTCCTTTTTTCTGTTCGATGCCCTACAAAAAGGCTGTTTGCGGCCGCTTATTTCCGTTTATTTTCACTATTTTTGCAGTATGAAAATGAAGACAGACGATACATTCAATCATGCCCATGCCGACAGGCTTCTGCTCCCCAACGCCTCATTGCTTGGGGAGGTGGAGAACATGCTGGCCGACGGACGGTCGGTCATGCTGAAGGCTACGGGAAACAGCATGCTCCCCTTCATTGTCGGAGGGCGTGACAGTGTGCTTGTACGGCGTCCCTCCGGGATACAGGCGTTACAGGTCTGGCAAATCGCCCTGGCACACCTGCCCGACAGCCGGTATGTGCTGCACCGTATCGTCCGCATCCATGGCGCGGAGATTGTCCTAATGGGCGACGGGAATCTAAAGGAAACGGAAAGTTGTCGGTTTCCCGATATAACGGGAGTTGTCACAAGAATTATCCGTAACGGCCGTTATGTGGACTGCGACGCAGGGGGTGAACGGTGCAAGGCGAAGATATGGGGCAGGCTGCTCCCTATTCGCCGGTATTTGCTGTACATATACAGACGGGTATGGATATGAAGGCGGGAATGAGTATGAAAGAAGGAGCGGAATGGCTGTGGAACGCCTCACGGGGATATCGCTCCCCCATTCTGGCGGGTATTCTTGCCGGGACAGTTCGCATCGGCGTGTCCCTCACGTTCGTCTGGTTCTGCAAGCACCTGATAGATACCGCCACCCATCAGGCGGACGGGAACATCATCCTGGGACTGGCGGCCATGGCGGGATGCATCGTCCTGCAACTGCTGCTGTCCGCACTTGTCAGCCGTCTCTATGCGCACACGGAGATCAGCCTGCGCAACAGACTGCGGCAGGATCTGCTCGAACATATCCTGAAAAGCCGGTGGAACGGTCGCGAGACATTCCATTCCGGCGATATGCTCAACCGCATGGAGGAGGATGTCCGTACCGTGACGGACCTGCTGGCGGGTTCCATCCCCTTGGTCGGAACCACGCTGTTCCAACTGGCCGGCGCCGCGCTGTTCCTGTTCTGTCTCGACCGGCGGATGGCTGTCGTCATCCTGCTTATCATGCCGTTGGCGTTGCTGTGCAGCAAGCTCTACATGAAGCGGATGCGGCGTCTGACACGTGAGATACGGGCGACGGACAGCCGTGTGCAAAGCCATCTGCAGGAGAACCTGCAGCACCGCACCCTGATTTCCGTCCTGGAATGCACCCCGGTGGCAGCGGACACGATGTCCTCACTCCAGTCGGGGCTGAAACGGCTGGTGATGCGGCGCAACTCATTTTCCATCTTTTCAAGTATCATGGTGCAGGCGGGGTTCGCCCTCGGCTATGTGACCGCTTTCGCATGGGGAATATACGGGCTGGACACCGGTACGGTAACATTCGGCACGCTGGCCGCCTTCCTGCAACTGGTGGCACAGGTACAACGCCCTGTCGTGGAGCTGGCCCGGCAGGTTCCGGTGTTTATCGGCGCACTGACTTCCGTGGAGAGGATAGACGAGCTCAACTCCATGCCGCTGGAGGAACAGGGCGAGCCTGTCATCCTGGGTGGCAAGGCTGGTGTCCGTGTGGAGAATGTTACTTTTACCTATCCCGGCGGCAGACGTAAGGTGCTGGAACATTTCACATACGATTTCAAGCCGGGGAGCCTGACCGCCGTGCTCGGGGAGACCGGCAGCGGGAAGAGTACGCTGGTACGGCTGATACTGGCCTTGTTGCAGCCCGACGGGGGAAACATCACGCTGTATGACAAGACCCGGCCCGTGCCCGTTTCTCCACTCACACGGGGGAATTTCGTGTATGTCCCGCAGGGGAATACGCTCGTCAGCGGCACATTGCGCGACAACCTGCTGTTGGGCAATCCCGAAGCTACCGACGGGCAGATGCGGGAAGCGTTGCATACGGCGGCGGCCGATTTTGTACGGGAACTGCCGCAAGGACTGGACACCCCTGCGGCGAGATGGGAACGGGCATAAGTGAGGGGCAGGCGCAACGCATAGCCATCGCGCGCGGACTGCTCCGCCCCGGTAACATCGTCCTGCTGGACGAGCCCACCTCCTCGCTGGATTCCGATACCGAACGGACGCTGCTGGAACGGCTTTCACATACCATTCAAGGCAAGACCCTCATCATTATCACCCACCAGGAACAGACGGCACGGCTCTGTAACGCCGTTATCAGGATGCATCCGGTGGGCTCCCCCGGCAAGTGACGCCTACGTGAGACTGCGGGATGGCCGGGAACGGGGCCGATCGCGCAGGTATAAAACAAAAGCAGGGAAGTCCGGGGCTTATCCCGGCTTCCCTGCCGACGGGGAGGCGGCATCATTGCTATGCGTGCAGTCCGACTGCCATATCAAACTGGTTGGATGTTGAGATGAAATTATGGCACGCATGCCCGCTTCCCTTCGTATATAATTCCTTATCCGGATGATACGCCGCCTCCCGATGACGGACAGCCGCGGTATGAATTCCGATAAATACGGTATTCCAAATATCCATATCCGAACCACGCCTGGCCCGGATATGGATAAGCAAACAAAACAAACAAATGATAGCGGATTTAATTCGTACAGCCGGAAATACCACATTCCACGGCTGTGGTATGAACCCGCCAGGGGTATATATTGTTCTGACAGTGTGTCGTATTCATGGTTCATACAGTTCCTACAGGGCGGAATTGTCCATGTCTTGTGCCGCACTTCCCTGTTGTCAATATCCCGGATTTTGCGTAAGCGCGGGCAAAAGGTTTATTTCGGATTGCGGAAAAGGCATGAGAAGCTCGTAGGCTTCGCATCCGGCCACGGCCTGTGCCTGCCCGGTCCGTTTCAACATGATCCAATAGCCCCAGTCTTGCTTCCGCGTTTTCCATTCGTCCGGCAGGGCCGACTTGTCCGCAGTGTCCTCCATACCGGCCTCTTTGAGTAGCAGGGCGGTTTTCGCGGGTGTATAGTTCGCAAGGCTTTCACCGAAAACGCGGTACATTTCGGGCTCGGACGATTCCTCGACCGCAATGCTGAAATCGGACTGACAGTCGCGAAGCAGGTATCCCGCCTCGTCATTGTAGCCCAGGCTCAAAGCGATTTCGGCACGGAGGGCCTTGACGGTCTCCATAGTGATGCGCCACCCGCCTTCGGGGAGGTTGTGTAAAAAGTAAGAATCAAGTGTTCTTTGACATATTGTATAAAAAGGATTTTATATCTTTGCTCTGCTAACAATAGGATTAATTTTATGGGCTATATTCAACCTTTTGACCGTAATCAACTGACTCTTCCCGAGTCTTTAGATTCTTATATCTCTTGTGAGAACCCTGTTCGTCTGATTGATGTTTTTGTCGATCAGTTTATCAAATTGCACCCTGATTTTTCATCTTATAAAGGTAACAGTCCTACGGGCCGTTCGGCTTATAGCTTTGGTACTTTACTCAAGCTGTATGTCTACGGCTATTTAAACAGTATCAGTTCTTCCCGTAAACTGGAGCGCGAGACTCTGCGTAATATGGAGTTGATCTGGCTTCTGGGTAATCTCCATCCTGATCATAAGACTATTGCCGATTTCCGTTCCAAACAAACTTCGGGCATTCATGAATGTTGCCTTGATTTCCGCCGCTTTCTGGTCAGTTCCGGTTATATTTCAGGCAAACTGGTAGCTGTTGACGGCAGTAAAATCAAAGCCAATACCAATCGTGACGGTCTTACTTTAGATGGTATTAATCGACAGTTAGCCTTGTTGGATACCCGTTTAGAGAAGTATCTGCACCAGCTTAATGAAAATGATCTGGTGGAAACAGCCCAGGAACAATTATCCGAACTCTCGGACGAGCCGGTGTGGAGAGCTCCCTACTGGAGAAGATAGCCCGTTTGAGCCAACAGGTTGAAGAACTTCAGGCGGAAAAACAGCGTATGCTGGATGAAGGTTCCCAAAGAAGCTTTCCTTCTGACCGCGAAGCTCGCCTGATGAAGACCCGTAACGGTTTTGTTCCGGCTTACAATGTCCAATCAGTGGTAGATTCCCAACATCACCTGATAGGTGCCATGCAGGTTACCGACCACCCGAATGACTTTGAAGACCTTCAACCTTCGATTCATGCCATGCAGGAAGACCTTCAGGTAGAAGTATCCCAAGCCGTTGCCGACACCGGTTATGCTAATGAAGAACAGATTCTGGCCCTTGAAGAAGAAGGCAAAGTGATTGCCGTTCCTTTCAATGAAGGAGACCATTCTCCTAAAGAAGATCGGGAGCACGGAATCTTTTTTACCTATGATGCAGACAATGACTATTATATATGCTCCCAAGAAAAGATATTACCTATTAAAGACAGGCAAGTTCGTAAACATGGAAAGATTTATAGAAAATATCAGGGAAGAGACTGCAAGGGTTGTCCCTTGATAAAGTTCTGCACCACATCAAAAAAAGGCCGGATTATCTACCGAAGGGCAGATGCCGAACCCATAAGACAGTATATGAAGAAGTGTAAGGGGATGAAATACAAAGCGCTTATACGTTTACGAAAAACATGGGTAGAACATCCCTTCGGAACTCTTAAATACTGGATGGGGCAAATACCACTCCTACTCAGAGGAAAGGAAAAGGTACAGGCTGAAATAGATTTGTACGCAACATGCTATAATCTAAGAAGAGTGACTAACATTCAAAGCATACAGGTACTATTGCAACAAGTCCACTATTGGGGTATTAAGTATACCTAATAGCGGTCATTCGCCAAAGGACAACAATAGAAATACCAAAATAAAGAGATAAAGAGCATTGCCTTTTTAATACAATATGTCAAAGAACACTTGATTCTTACTTTTTACACAACCTCCGGGCAAACGGGTGATGTCTTGCAGTTCATTGAGCAGTCCCCAACAAAGGTCTTGCGGTGACCGTACGGGGGAATGCAGGATTTCATCGTAATTGTTGGAAGTGGCGGGCACCGTAATGTAAGGCACACTGCCCCACAGTTGTGACAGGTTGTAATAGACCATGCATCTCAAGGCTTTCGCCTCGTTGATGTAAGCGGTACGCTCATAGGAGCCGTCAAAGGCTTCAAGGCATTTATCACCATATTGGCGTTGCTGATGACAAGGTAGGCCGCACTCCACACATCGGCCACATGACTGTCATACGGAGTAATGACGGACGCAGGGTGTTCATCAAAGTCTTTCCCCGTAAGCCTTATCTTCTCCAGCAGCAACTGCCTGTACTCATAACTCCGTAAGTTGCTGTAAATGCCAAGGATTGCATTTTGCACAGCTTTCCTCTTCCAGAAACTTTCTTCCTCGTTGGGATAGATCGGAGCCGGTTCTAATACATCACAATTGTTTTCCACCTCCTTTCTCAGCTCGTTGATTTTTTCCTCGCCTCCATCGTACCGGGTAAGCATGACGGCGGAATCACCATCGGTGAGCGACATGCTGTTGCCCGTAATGCCTGCCACCGCGACAAGCACTTCCCCTACTGCGAGTTTCATGGTAAGCAGATTCTCTACGAGCGTGTATTAGAACGACATGCCTTCCACCGTCCATCCCGTATGATATCCGGTCACATCTGGTATTGACGAGTAGGTGTAAGTCACCAACTCCCCTGTCCCTTCCTTGTGAAATTCAACGGTATAAATCGTTCCGTTCTCGGTGCTGTACCAGTTTCCGGTCAAACCGCCCTGCACGATAACATCCTCGTCGGAGTCGGAGCAGGCAGCGAGTACAAAGGCGCACGCCATGAAACATAAAAAAGTGCATATATTCATCATAATTGTATAACAGATGGTTTGTATTCAGATCATAATTCATAATACCATGTCAAGAAATCCTTCCGGAATGACAATTGACAGGTTAATAATTTTTTTCTGACAAATAGAAATGTAAGGAAGACAGAGTCTTCCGCCTTCCTTACAATCCCCGCGCTTTTCACAAAGGACATAGGTCTTAACATCTTTTTACTTTCCCGGTTATATTTGTTTTCCGACCGGGAAACGGAAATATGTGGTCTGTCTGAAATCCGGTCTTGTGTATCGAAATCCGCGTCAAGGCTTTCGCCCAGTCTGACGGCTGACCAGAATCGGACAAGTTCCTATATGAACAAATGTTTTATTCCCCACGTGTGATAACCGCACGGCTCAAACGCGGGTCGTTGTAGAACATGTTGTCCACACCGCCCTTGTAGTCGATGCGGAGCTGTTTCTCGCTGACGCCGAACTCTTTCACCAGGCAGTCGTAAACGTTCTCAGCGCGTTCCTTGCTCAGGCGTTCGTTGCCCTTGCTGCTACCCGTTCCCGCATCGGCATAACCGGTGATGGTATATACGGTTTCCGGATCGCCCGACTTGATGATTTCGGCCAGCAGACCCAAGTTGGCGCGCGCCTCGTTGCTCAGCTTCGTCCTGTTGATCTTGAAGGTGACGAGGTTGGCGGAGGCAATCTTCTTCACGATGGTCTGTGCCTTCTGTTTGTCGCCATCGGCAAGGGCTTTCTTCAAGCGGTCGTTCTCCGCGCTCATGTCGTTCAGTTTCCGGCGCATGCTTTCCAGATCACCATAATTGTAACGGTAAACGGTCTTGCTGCGGTCCCAGCTGCGTTGCTTGAACTTATACGTCAGGCCGATGGTGGCGGAAAGGTTCCCCTCACCGAAACGGCCGCCGCCCTCACCGTCGAAACGGTCGTTGACGAACATGCCACGCACGTCGAGGTTCAGGGCCAGTACGTCGCAGAAGTGCCAGGAGGTCAGGATACCGAGGTTGGCGCTTACCTCCTTGGAAGATGGAGAGTCATAGACACGTGCCCAGCCGAGGCCGGCATAAGGACTGAGGTCCCACTTACGGTTTTCGTTGTAACCACCGAAAAGGTTCAGCACATTGAAGAGCACATCGGCGTGGAGGTTGCTCATCTTGTATTTGGAATATTGGAGGTCGTCGCCCGGAACGCCGGCCCATCCGGGCACATGTTCGCCTGTCCCGTGGGTGATGTCGCATTCCCAGTCATCACGTGTGGCGCCCTTGCTTTTCAGTCCGCTGTACATGAAGCGGATACCGATTCCCGGAGTGAACCACTTGCCGATAGCAATATCCAGTGCCGGGGCAATGCGGTCGCCGAAGTCTATTTGCTTGTCATGGTCACCAAAATACACCTGCCCACCGGCACCCACGCTGATGAACCAGTTGTCCCAAAAACGGTTGGTTTCCACCTTATACTTGTCCGTACTGTACTCCACCTTTTCTTTCGTATCGGAAGTCTGTGCGAAGGCCGGACAAAGAGCCACTGCGCACAAGGCGGTCAAAAAGATTTTCTTAGTCATATTCAATCAACTGTTAATGATTTGTTTCTTTATATTACTCTTGGCACTGATAGCCTCCGAAAAGTATTGATGCCAAGAATAAGAAAATTTCTTGCTTAGAAGCAAGAGCCAGGCTTACTGCTTTTTCAGCCTTACGACAAAGGTGCCGTGTGCCGCAAGCGAGCCGGTCAACGATGACGAAGCAGAAAGGGTTCCTGCGTCTTTCTGTCCGATAAGATCTCTTGCCGAATAAGATTCACTTAGGTCAAGAGCATCGTAGTCGGCCATAGAAATGGTGTAAGTTGCAGAATTATCGCTGAGGTTGACAGCGGCAATCGCCACATCGCCGTCAGCGAGGTCTTTCTGATAGTAATCAATGCCGTCAGCACTCTTGATATACTCGGCGCCCTGCCCTAAGGCATCTTGGTTGATGGCGATAAGCTCCTCGTTCTTGACAAGCGCGAGGTCGTGTGCCAAGTCGGCCGAACTCATATCCTTGGTCATGTCGAAGCCCAGAAGGATAGGAGAACTCCACATGCACCACATGGCAAACGAGGTCTCGGCTTCGGTTGAAGTGAGTCCACCCGCCTGATTGTAAACGCAGTCGCTCGACGACTGGCCGCTACCGCGGATACCGACGCAAATCATGTCGGCATCATTGTAACGGTTGATTCCGACATACGGCCAAAGGTGGCGCATCAGTACGATGGTGTTGTGCACACCCACGCCGTTAGCATTCTCATCGCCGTCATTCTTTTTACCAAACAGACCACTGTCGATTTTACCCCACCAGCCGTCACGGTGGTCATAGGTCATGCGCCAGCAGGTAGCACCGGTCTCGGCACCCCACTTCCATGGGTCGTGGATACCCCATTCGCACACGTACAGCATCAGGCCGCGGTCGTTAAGCGCCTTGCCCATCTTGGTGTAGAGTTCCTGCGCCATTTCGGACGTGTTCCAATAGCTACCCAGACCGGCATATCCATCAACGAAAGTCGATGGAGTCGCACCGACAGGAGCCATATCAAGGTCATAATACCAATCTTCTTTCACGAAGTCATAGCCCCAGCCCTTATAGTCCTGTGCATGGAGTTCCTCGTAGCCGTACGATGCGAAGTACTTCTCGCAGGTCTTGGTTCCGCAATCGGTGTAGATACCGGCTTTCAGACCGTAGTCGTGAATCAGGTTCGCCATGCGCGCCATGCCGTTTACGCCATTCGCCGTGGGAAACTTGCTTGCATCGGGAATCTGGTGGCCGTTGTCGTTCTCACTTTTCACCTGCCAGCAGTCATCTACGCCGAAGTATCTGTAACCGGCGTCAATGAGGCCTTTTTCCTTCATTCCTACAAGCTGGCTCGCGAGGATGTCGTAGCCAATCTTGTCTTTAAAGACATTCCAGGTCTGCCAACCCATCATGGGGGTGGGTGACTGGAGATCGGCGGCCCGGACGGCCACGTGGAGCTTGATGCCTTCTTTATAGGTAGCGCCCCCTACGGTGAATTCCACCGAATAGACATAGTCGCCGGCGGCGGGAGCCTTACCTTCCACAAGGCAGCGGCCGGCGTTCCAGGTCAGTCCCTCCGGCAGGTTGTAGACACGCTTGACGCCATTCTTTACGGGCACAACCGCATGATATTGCTGCGAGGTGCTTTGCGGCACGCGGATTTTGTGCATGAAGGGTTGCCCCGCAATGGCAAAAACGGTGTTGGCGCATGCCAGACGGCTCTGCAGGCCGGTCACCCAAGCGGCGTTCTCCTCCTTGGCATCGGGATTCTCCTCCATCGTCCACTTGTCTTTGAAGCGCGACAGGGTGAGAGGTACCGTGTAATAGGTATTGGACTTGAACGCATCGGCTTTCATCGTCTCGGTGAAGGTGATGATGTGCAGGTTGGTCTTGATCTGAATGCTGATTTCCGTCCCCGCAATGCCCGTGACGGGAGCCACGTTCATGTAGCCGTGGAAGGTGGAGGCGGACAGTTCCGGCGTATCCGTCCATTCCATGGTCACGGTGGAGGCATCGGTGGCCGGCGTGAAGGTGACGGCACGGGTGGAAAGGTCACAAGTGAAGCCGCCGCCGAGCTGCTTGTCGGGGACGGTGAGCGACACGCTCAGCAGCCTTTCACCCGCCACGTCGGTGCCACCGGCGTTGATGTCGAACTTCAAGAAGGCGAAGATGTGCTCGAAAGTGAATCTTGAGGCGGAGCTGCCTTGGGGGGTGCCCACCTTCCAGTCGCCTTCCAGTTCGCGGGTGGCGGTGGAATAGTGCTGGGTCAGCGGCAGCGTGCCCTTGAAAGCCGTGGGAGCGGTGCCCGCCGTCTCCGTATAGGGATAGTAGGCATACAGGGGAGTCTCACCGTTCTGGAGATTACCTGCGAAGGAGGTCTTGTCGGTCTCCTGATCACTCTGGTTGGTGAAGCAGGCATTGGCAGTCGTGGCGCTGTACACGCCGATCCGGTCGGCTGGCAGCCAGTTGATGCCAATCTCTCCGGATGTATACGCTGTGGGATCGACAGCCGTACGTGTCGCTGGCTCTTCAAGTGCAGGAGCTGGGCAAACAGCCTCGATTACGGTGTTGCCTCCCGGTGATAAATCTTGGTCGTAGGCATTACAAGCTATCAGGAATGCCGATGCGGCCAGCACGGTTATTGCGTTTGCAATTGATATCTTTTTCATCTATTTTCTTTTCTATAGAATTAGTTTGCAAGGCTGCACGGGCCGTGCAGCCTTGCAGGTAAAAAGGAATCAGAATACAGTACCACCGTTGGCAATACCCTTCGTGTCACCCGAAGGCTTTGCCTTGGCAGCGGAACGGCGGGCGAGCTTGAACTCCGGATCCGCATTGTGCTCAATCACGGCCTGGATGCCTTGAGTGGTAGTCGCCTCAGTGCCTACGCAGTTGAACATTACCCAACCCCATGGCTTCGCTGCCGGTTTGTTGTTGTTGTGAAGCCAAAGGTTGTTAAGGGTAGAAGCAACTTGTGAAGGATAGTAATATTCATCGTCAGTGACGAAATGTTCACGTATAGCGCCGCAACCTCCCAAATAGGTCATCGAGAAGTTATTATGTTTGGTTGATTCGTAATTATCGCTGTATGCGGCAAGAACGGCTGTTGCGTTGTCTTGAATGCCGCTTCGCCACTCAAGACCAGATAAACCCTTAGATTTTTTTATCGGATTGGCACAATCAGAGTAGATGATATTCATGTTCTCGGTCAGAGCCGAAGCCGATGTGCCACCGGCATTCTTATTAGGTTGAGCGCCATAAGGCATGGGCGAATAATACACATTTTCTTCAGCAACCTCATTAAAGGTATTCATCCATACATTGGCTCCGGACAGTTGGTTCCATGCGTCGGTGTATCCGTCGTTAAGCTGCACCTTGACAATCACTTTCCCCTTGACGTCACCGATGGTGGTGTTGGGATTGATACCGGTTGCAATCAGTCCCATGTCTTCGACTTTGTCAAGCACGACTTTCAGGCGGCTGTACAAAGTGGACAACTGTGCCGTAGTTATGCCGCTAATCCAGTCGGAGATGGCGAGCACGCAGAACTCATCCTTGTGGGTTCCGGACATCTCCTTTTGCAGTGCTATCAGTACGTCGCCGAGGGTCCAGTAACCACTGTTGTCAGATTTCAATACGCTATTACCATCAGAATCAGCGATACCCACCGACGTGGAGCCGCCATCTATCGAGGAGGTCTGAGCGATGGTATTGACATGGCACTGGAACACACGCACACCGGCATTGAACTGGTCTTTCAATTCCATTGTTTGAGTCTTCTTGTATGTGTCCGACATCAGATAGTTGAACGACAGCACGGAACCCGGCAACGAAATCTCGGAAAGGTAGATGTTCGGATCGAGCTGCGACAGCCAAATCGTGTAATCGAACTTCAAATCTTTAACGTTAATCTTCGGAAGTTTCACGAAGTGAATCTGCCTCGGCTCGAAGTTGGTCATATTCAAATTCTTGGTCAGAGTCCGTGCATCTGCAGTCACGACCGTTACCTTACACAACGTGACATTCGGATTCGGAATCATGAAGGCGCTCACCTTGAGCTGGCTGCCATCGTCCATCATGACACCCACCCTGTCACCAGCTTCATCGGCGAATTTAGTATCGATCGTAATGCTGTTCGAGGCGTCGTCGCCGAAGGTAAATTCCTTTGATTTGTAATCGTACGTAAAGCTACCGGCAATAGGAGCGTCTGCCTCGATGATGACAGAGGTGACGCGCACATCACTCTGCGTATTGTTCTTGATGGTGCCGTTCACGGTAATGTCAACCATCGATGCGAAGGGTTCGAACTCCAGATTCACGGTCTTCTCGGTAGCGGGATTATAACCCGTTTTCTTCGCGATCATCAGCGCGCAGTCCATGTCAGCGGTAGTCTGGAACTCACCAACCGCTTCGTCCGTCATCACTTCCGTGGTGGAAGCCGTCTGTCTGTCGGGCATTGTGGCAGAAAGCGATGTGTCCTTGCCGCTACCCGACTTTACAGCCTTTGCCGGATACATGGCATAGAAATCGTAATTCGAAACGCCACTTGTCTGCACGCCAACATCGCCGTCCTTGGCAACCGGAGCCGGCCCTACCATGTCCTTCGTGGCCTGGACGGTGTACGAAGCCTGATTGGCGCTTGCCAACGCCTGGGGGGAATAGATGTAGATGTGGTCCAAAGAAGACTCATAGTTCCAGAAAATCTTCCAGGAGGTAGCGTCCGGATCCGCCACATCCGCGGGATCGTAATAGGTGCGCGTCCGGTTAGACTCAACCGTGGTGCCGAAATCGAATTCCGTACCTTCCGGCAGGGGATCGCTACCCGACATATTGTCATCTGTACAACCGGCAAAGCTTAAAGCCAGCAAAGACCAAGCAAGAGCCGGAATCAAAAATCTCTTATTCATATTCATTCAGATTATGTTCTTATTCATTAGTTATTATCCCAAGAATCATTAGTAAAGTCATTCGCTGTTCCAAAAGATTGGTTGACTTCCTGAGCCGTAGTTGTTGTACCGGGCGACTGAGCCGTGTGACTAGTAGAGCCGCACAGGTTTCCTTCCAATTCCACCTGAGTTTTCTTCGTGGAAGGAGACTCGTAAGTTTTTAAGCCTTTGTTTTCATTTTCGTCCATATACTTTAATGTTTTAAAAAGTTAATGTATCCTTATTTAGTGATAAGCTGCCTTATACGGCTTCCGTATAGGGCAGCATACGCCCCCGTATCTGTAAGGGAGGTTCCGTCATCGCCTCCGGACTTGTCCCGGGACCTCTTGACGGGGCTGTGCCGGCATGGATTGTCTTTTCCGGCCACCCGTTAATCTGATACCTGATTTCTTGTGTCATAATGTAATTATATTTAAAAAGATTAAACGTAAATGCTTGAAGTATATCGGTCATTTCCTTCTCCCGTGTTTCCCGTATCCGTAACCATAGCCATACCCGTATCCATATCCGTAACCGTAGCCACGGCGGTGCGGGCCCACCCCGTTGAGGATAATTGCCATGTTGCGGAGCTTGTTATCGCGGTAAAGCTCCTCCATGTCGGGCAGCAGGCGGCGGTCCAGGCGGCCGGCGCGCACCACGAAGATGGTGAGGTCGCTGATGCGGTTGGTGATAGTGGCGTCCGCCACGATGCCCACGGGGACATTGTCCACGATGATGTAGTCGTAGCGTTGGCGCAGTTCCTCCACCATCGCGTCAAGCCGTTCGTCCATGAGCAGCTCCGCAGGGTTGGGTGCCACCGTACCAGATGAGATGATGTCAAGGTTGTCGAATTTCCCGTCGGTGTGGATGATGTCGTCCAGGCGGATGGAGTCGTCGGCCAGATAGTTGGTCACGCCCACCGGGTGTTTATGGAAGTGGCGGCTCAGGGTGCCCTTGCGGATATCGAGGTCCACCAGCACCACACGTTTCCGGGTGAGCACGAGGCTCATGGCAAGGTTGCGGGAAATGAACGTCTTTCCCGCACCTTCATTAAACGAAGTGAAGGTGACGACTTGCATCGGTTTGTCTTTTTTCACCATGAATGTCATGTTGGTGCGCAGGATGCGGAAACTCTCGGCCAGCATGCCGTCTTCCTCGCCGACGGCAACACCCGCTTTCGCCGCCTCCTTGTCCTGCGGCACTTCGCCGAGGAAAGGAATGCTCACCGCGCCCTTCAGGTCCTTGCGGCTGTGTACCCGGGTGTCCATGAAGAGGATCATGAGGAACACCACGCCGGGGACGGCCAGGCCGACGAGCACCCCGAGCAGCAGGATGCGGTTGCGCACGGGTGAGATGGGTCCCGCGGGTCCGTCCACGCTGTCGATGGTGCGCGCGTTGTTGTCGGCCATCGCCTGCGAGAGGGCGTTCTCCTCCCGCCGGTTGAGAAGGAACATGTAGAGCGCCTCCTTGATTTTCTGCTGCCGCTCGATGGAGAGCATCTGCCGTTCCTTGGTGGGCACGGTGGTAAACCGCGCCTGTGCCTGCTCCTGGCGGCTGCGCGCGTCGTTGCGCTTCATGTTGATCCCCACAATCATGTTGTCCACCGCACGGATGATACTCTGCCTCAGGGCGTGTATGCTGTTGTTAAGCTCCTCCACCACGGGGTTGCTCTCGCTGCTGTCGGCTATCAGCTTGTCGCGCTTCAGCTTCAGGGCGTTGTACTGGTTTATCTGCCCCTCCACGGCGGCGTCGCTGATGCCCGTCCCCGAGGGGATGAGGTCACGGCTTTTCGTGGGGTCGGTGAGGTACTCCTTGATGAACCGCGCCAGTTTCAGCTGGGTCTCCTGCTCCAGCGCGTCGGCGCTGTAGGCCTGTGCCTCGCCCATGTAGCGGCCGGCCAGCGAGCCGATGTCCATCACCTGGTTGTGCTGCTTGAACGATTCCAGCTCGGTCTCCACGCCGCCAAGCTCCCGCTCGATGATGAGCAGGCGCTCGTTGATGAACTCGGAGGTGTTCACCGCCACCTGGTTCTTGTCGTTGACGGCTTCCGCGTTATACACGTTCACCAGCGTGTTCAGCACGTCCTCGGCACGCAGGGGCGAGCCGTCCTTCAGCGAGAGCACGAGGATGGACGACTCGTCCTCCTCCTGCCGGATTCCCATGCTGCCCTGGAGGCGTCCCGCCACGGCGTTCAGCGGGTTCTTGACGACGTGGATCTCGCGACCCGTCCACGACTTGCCCCAGTGGTCGGTACCCGTCACCAATATCCGCTCGCCGCCGACGGCCAGCGTGTCGTTCAGCCGCACGTCATAGCTATCCTTGGCGGCAGGCAGCCCCCCGAACCCGGAAAGCGTCACCGTCGCATCGTCCTTGGGCGTCACCACGAACGAGATGTGCCGTTCGGGCAGCACGTTGATGAAGGAGACGTTCACCGGAGACAGCGTATAGAGCTCGTTCATACGCAGCCCGCTCTCCACACGGTAGTCCACGTCGGCGTGCAGGCGCTGCACCACCTCGCGCATCAGCCGTTTGGAACGGAACTGGAGAATCTCGTTGGCCACGTTCACCTTGTTGATATAGTTGTCGTAGCGGTCGAGCCCCGCCGTGGAGGTCTTGTTGGACGGGTCCTTGATGATGACCGTGACGGAGCGGAAGAACACCAGCGGGGATTTGGCGTAGTGGTACCACGCCATCCCCCCGAAAAGCAGCACGGACAGCACGAACCACTTCCACTTCGACAGCAGATAGACGGACAGGTCCACTAAGTTGACGCCCTGTTCGTTCTTGTTGGATAAACTGTTGTTTTGCATAATTCAGAGATGTGTTTACTTGATGGCCCAGATGACGGAGCAGACGGCCGTGATGAACGAGAGGATTCCGGTGGTGTACTTCCAGCCCTTGTCCTCGCGGTCCTGCTTGCGGTATTTCGGTTCGACATAGACGATGTCGTTCTGTTGCAGGTAGAAGCAGGGCGACTCGAACAGCTCCTTGCTGCGCAGGTCGTGCTGGTACATCACCCGCTGCCCGTCCTCCTCACGGATGACCGCCACACGGTTCACCCGGCCCCTTTGGGTGACATCGCCCGCCTTGGCGATGGCCTCCAGCAGGGTGATGCGGTCGCCCTCCACCGAGAAGGTGCCGGTGTTGCCCACCGCGCCCAGGACGGAATACTTGAAATTGAGGAACTCCAGCGACACCAGCGGGTCCTTGATATACTTCCCGTCGATGATGCGGTTGCGTATCAGGGCGGTCACCTCGCTCACCTTCAGCCCCTCCACATGCAGCTTGCCCAGGATGGGGAAACTAATGTTCCCTTCCACGTCCACACGGTAGCCTTTCTTCACGGCAGCGGACTCCGTCACCGCGCCGTTGGCACCCACCGAGAAGGCCCCGCCGCCCGCGTTGAACGGGATGGACAGCTCGGGGTTCTTGCTGCTCACGGTGATGTCCAGGCGGTCGTTGGCATGCACCACCGCCTCATACCTGGTGTCATACGGATAGCCGAGCCCCATCTCCATGTCCTGCAGGTAGACGAATTTCTTCGACGAACTGCAGGAGGAGAGCAGGAGCACTGCCACCGCCACAATCCAAAAACAGTCTTTTCTTTTCATTGCTTTCTTTGCTTTATTTAGGGTTTATCAATCATCGTTCATAGTCCGCCGTTCTCCGGCAGGCCGTCCCGTACTTCCCGGGCTTTCGCATCCCGCACGTACAGGCTCTCGAAACAGAGCCATGCGGCCTCCCGGTCGGGCAGGCATTCCAACCGTCCGACGGGCACCTGTTCGGTTACCCGTATCAGGATACGGCAAAGTTCGTCATGCAGGCGGATGTCCTGACGGATGGCGGAGCAGGAGGGCAGCAATGCGGCGAAAGCTTCCGGCCCCTCAAGCGGGGTGAACCGGTTCGTGCCGGACTGTTGCAGGCGGACGATTCCGGCCACGGGACGGCGCTCGTTCCTGTAGCAGGGTGTCTTCCCGCTCCACGGCGTGCCGTAGACCGATACCATGCCGTCCTCTATCCGCAGCACGGGATTGTCGTCATTCAGCAGGCGGCAGTCCGGAAAGGCCTCCAGCCATTGCCGGGAGTGCGTGCTCTTGCCCGTGCCGCTCTTGCCGAGGAAAAGGTAGCCCCTGCCTTTCAGGCTGACGCAGGAGGCATGGACGGAAACGGCGTCCCGCCCGAGTGCCGCCTGGGCGTAGAGGATGCGGAGCATGGACGACAGTACCTCCCCCATGGACGGGTCCTCCACCCGGAGGAAGGCCGTGGCATCGTCAAAAGCAGTGTCCACAGTCATGAGATGTGCGCCACCATCCATAGGGCCGTAACTTATCTCCGTCCGGTAACCGCCGGGAATGCGCAGAAGGCATACATGCCCCATGTCGTTGGACGACTCGTCCAGCAGCTCCGCGCGTTTCCCGTCATCCGCAAAGGGACGGGTGTCGGCAAGCAGCCGGAAAATCCGTTCCCCTTCCGGGCATTCCCCGCACCGGAACGGACGGAAGGAGGGCAGCAGCGTCTCTGCGTCCAGCCCACCGGGAAGGATGACGGAGAATGTCAGCCCCGCCACCCTGAAAAAATATTCGTTTCTCATCTGAGGTTTCCTATTATCAGTCTTACCGAAATCCAGAACGCCTCCTTGCGGGCGTAGGCGCTGGAGAAGCCGCGGTGTTTCCAGAAGGAGAGGAAGGTACGCAGTTTCCTTTCCCACCTTGCCTGGGAAGCCTTGCCCTTGGTGCCGCCGTACTGTCCGAAGTTCCCTCCCTCCAGCACGATGCGCAGCAGTTCGGGAGAGGAACATGCATCCGTATCCGCATAAGGAAGTTCGGCGCGATGCAGCCCGAGGTATTCCGTCAGGAATGTATGGAGCTGCGCGCTCCACCTGAGCAAGCCGGTCCGCCTGTAAACGGCTTCCAGACCCTCGGGGGAGTAGCTTCCGCACAGGGTGTGGTAGGCCCGCGCCATGTCGCAGAACTGCCGAAGGCCGACACCGTGCCCCAGCAGGTGTTTCAGGAGGTGGGCGTTCAGCAACAGCAGGTTCGGCAGGGGCGACGGCACGGAGATTGTCGCTGGGAACTCCCCGGACTGGTTGCCCTCCGGCAGCCCGTCCCTTCCGCCCGGACGGAACTCCGTGAACCCGTGTTCCCTGACCAGTGCGGAAAGGTAGACTTTCAGCAACGGGTTATGAAGGTCGAACAGCCGGGTATGGTGTTCCACCTCCACTCCCTGCCAGCTGTAACAGTTGCTTCCGTCCGGCTGTTTCTCCGTCCGGCACCCGACCCGGCGCATCAGCTCCGCGGCTTCCCGTTCCTCCTCTTCCGAAAGGAAACAGAGGTCGATGTCCCCGCATTCGCGCGTCAGCGGATGTTCATAGAAGGCGGCCACGCCCTGGCCTTTCAGCAGTACGGGATGCAGGCCGTTACGGCCCATCCGTTGCGCCAGCAGGCATACCACCGCGTCCATCCTCCTGTTCTTCCGCTCGATGCGGTCGGTCTCCGCCACCCAACGTATCATCAGGGCGTCGCCGGGCAGCAGCGCTTCCGGCAGGTGGTGCAGGCCGCGGCAGACAATGCCCGTCACGGTCTGGCGCACCGCCATCCGGTACACGTTCCACCACTGCGCGTCCGTAAGCGGGAAGGGTGACAGGTCGTCCGGCTCCCTCTCCCACAGCCCCGCACGCAGCAGGCTGAACAACGCCTTATGTTCCGAAGAAAGCTCCATGGAATCCGTTTTCTAAAGCAGGCACTCCGGTAAGGGATCACAAGATGCCTTTGTCCTTTCAGTGTAAGCATTCAATCGCCGGTGCCCCGCCGGGACAGCAGCCCCATCTTCTCCCATTCCTCTATCTGGCGTTCCACATCGCGCAGGGCGCGCCCGTATTCCACATCATACGTCTTGCAGAGTCCCTCCGCCAGTTCCCCCGCTGTACGGCCTTCCCCGTTGCAGACCATCTCCCAGAGCCGGGCGGCGGTCCCGTTCAAGCTGTACACGTTCGTCAGGTTCACGCAACTGTCGGAGACTTCCACAATCATGTGGCGGTTGCCTATCCTGCGGAGTTTCAGGTTTGATTTAATTTTCATTACGCAAGCATTTTTCTGAGTACCCTTCATCCATAACTGCACATGACAATGATTTAAGATACTCCTTATGTTTCGGATATAATTTTCGTTCTATAATCAGATATGCCGTAACCAAACCGATGGTAACAATTACGGAGTACAGCCACTTGTCAATCGGCAGGTATATATAGCCTAACGATATGGCCAATTGCAAAAGCACATAAGTAATAGAGACTGTCACATGTGAATGTCCCCCTTCATTAGCCAACAACTGAAACAGGTGCTTGCGGTGCGGCTGAAGCAGGTTTTCGTGCAACAGCAAACGATGGAAAATCGTCAACACCGTGTCAATACCGTATACCACCAGAAATAACAGATAAGTGACATTCCCGGTGAAAAGCACCAGTTTCAGCAAAATAAAGATTACACAATACGCCATTCCTACAGAACCGACATCACCCGCAAAACAGATGGCCTGGTTCCTGAAATTAAAGAAGCAGAATACCAAAGCGGATATCATCAGCAATTCTATCAATGTGGCATCTATGAAAGCCATTTCCCTGTTGAGCAGCCAGAAAGTGAACAATACCATCAGACTGAATGCTCCGGTCATACCGTTGATTCCGTCCATGAAGTTGTAGGCATTGATGATGCAAACACCCAGTATCATGGTAGGCAGTAAAAACCAAACCTTGTTTTCTACAAGCATTCCGGCTTCCTGTAATAGCAGGAACATTGCCACAAACTGGACGAAAAAGCGAAACCTGGGAGACAGGGAACATACATCGTCTATAAAAGCCACACTCGCAATCAAGGTCATTCCTCCTATGAACAGAGGATAACCGGTCGTATTCAGAAAGGCATACATCCAGACTCCTAACAGAAAGATGATACCTCCTCCCCGTAATACGTTCTTCTTGTGTGAGCTGCGTTGGTTGGGACGGTCTATGATGTTGAATCTGTCCGCAATTCTCAGATAAGCGAATTCACCGGCAAACAGTAACAACAATGCAACTAATCGTTCTATAAACATATATCTTTAGATTTTAGAGTTTACTTTTCATGATACAGGGAAGCGTACACTTGTTCATATCCGGCCAACATACGTTCCTTGACGAACATCTTGTTATAATGTGCACGTGCCTGACGGGAATAAGTGCGGTATGCCTCTTCCGAGCTTGTAATCTTCATAATGGCTTTTGCCAAGGCTTCCGGATTCTCCGGTTCCACATTAAGGCCGGAATATCCATTTCTATTCACCCAGGGAACTCCCGAACCTTCTATATTGGTCGCCACCACAGGCTTACCACACGACATGGCTTCGATCTGTACCAAACCGAACGCTTCGGTTTTCCATACGGAACTCAGGCAGAACACGTCACAGGCACCATAATATTGCGCCACTTCATCATCGGTAACATATCCTAAAAGGCAAACTTTCCCTTGAAGATTCTCCTCATTTATCTGTTTCAATAATTTGTTGTATAGAGGCCCGGTACCACCGATCAACACAACATAACCGTCATCCAAATACCTAGCGGCCTCTATAAGAAAGCGGAACCCCTTGTAGGCAATCAGACGTCCTAAAGCAAATATGATTCTTTTCCCTTTATATTGTTTTCTGATATCGCTAACCCTATCTGCTGACGGAACTATGGCCTCACACCCCAAAGGAACGATTCTGAACTTGTGTTCCATTCCGCGCAAAAACGGTGAATTCTCTAGATATACCGGTGACGTGCCGATTATCACATCCGCCCTCCTTATCAACCATGTCTGTAACGGCTTGTAAAGTTTCAGGGCATATTTCTGTTTCAATATGTCGCTATGCCAATGCAATACGACCTTACCTCTGTAACCGGACAGATAAAGTGCCAGATTGGCCATAGGATTCGGGCAATGAATATGGATAATGTCGTAATTCGGGCAAAGCTTTCTGAGTGTGGGTATCAATAAGGGGGAAATCCTCACTGAATTGACATTACAAACAGAAGGCATGGCATAAATATGGGCGTGTTCATTTAACGGAAACACACCGGCTTTTTCTGTTGAAACACATAACAGGTCACACGTGACGCCTTGCATTGAGATACCTCTTACAATATCCAGTATGGCTTTCTCCATTCCTCCTTTCAACGGATAGAATTTTCCTAGATGTAGAATTTTCATAGCAGATTCAAATGGAAGCAGGCAGTAATTTTTCAAACAGTTCCCGCCATGAACACACATAGAGTCCCTTTATGGCAGTCGAAGGTTGGGATGATAGAGACCTATGATCCCCCTCCAGCATTTCTTTCATAAGTCTTTTCAATTCTTCCGGTTTGTGTTCATTGAAGTAGCCTACGGCATGAAAGCCCGAAGCTGTAGCATGAGCATAAGGAAGATCTGCAAGTAACATGGGTTTGCCCGTTTCACCGAATTCGGAAATCGGCAAGCCCCAGGTTTCTACTTTGGAAGCATGTACCAAACAATGTGCGGCCTGATAGTAACCATATAACTTTTCCTTATTCATATATCCGGCAAACTCGATTGAGTTCACATCGTGCCAGTTTTTATAAAGCCAGCGGGTATAACGGTTTTCTTTTCCGGACAGCGTGACCACCACTTTAAAACAGCCTTTTCCTTTTTCCTTCTCCAAAAGCCTGGCGGCCTGACATAATACCTCGAAATTCTTGTGACAGTCCGGTGCGGAAGCATATAGGAATGTGAAACAAGGCAAATTCACGCTCTCCGTTTCCACTTTGACTGCCATACGTCGGGGCGGTGCTACGATAAATTTCTCTTTGCCCACGCCTAACATCCTGCTAAGTCCCTCCCTTAGCCATGACTGCTGTACTATCATATACTGATTACGGTGAACATTAATCCTGTAAGCATAACGGGTGAACAGTGAAAATAGGGCTATCTTATAGTTGAAATAAAAATCACGCCACGTCCGCTTATAAAAAGGAAAAGAAGTCTGGCAATAGACCGCCTGTCGTTTGGCTATCACACGAGGGGTGGTGTCATGCAGTGAAAGCCATAAATCAATCCCGGGTAATCGTTGAGAAATGCGGTGCATGGTTATATATTCGCACCATAACCGGCGAGTCCAACTTTTGATGACATCCGGCAATTCAATATACTCAATGCCGTTGAACTCCGCGAGCCTTCTGTCGTGTACAATGGCTATCACACGTACATGCCCCTCACGTACACAGGTAGAAAGATATTGCAGGCACTCTTTCAGAATAGTCAAAGTACCTCCCTGACGCAATCCGACAGCAGACACGACTATGAGTTTTGCATTGTTTCCCATATTAGAATAAAAAAGAAAATATAAAAGACTTTCGTTGTAACGGACTGTACATTTACCGGAAGTTTTCAAATAAATCCGTCCATCGTTGCATGACAGCCTTTTCCGAAAAGCGGGATGCGTCGGCAAAAGCATTACGTCCCATCTGTTTGCGCAAGGTTTCATCACGCATTAATACAAGCAGTTTCTCTGCCAAAGCCGGTATGTCATTTGCCGGCACCAAATAACCGGTTACTCCGTCGGCAACAATATCGGAAGGGCCGCACTTGCAATCAAAGCTGACCGTAGGTACACCTGCGGTCTGCGCTTCGAGCAATACCATACCAAAGCCCTCGTAACGGGACGACAGAACTAGCACGGAAGCTTCCCGATAAACGCTTTGAATATCGCTGGTGGCAGGACATAGCTCGACACGATCTTCCAACGATAAATCTAAAATTTGCTGTTGCAGGCTTTCTTTCATTTCCCCTTCACCCACAATATGCAGCTGCCAATCATCGATTGAGTCGCACACCCGTCTCCATGCTCGCAACAGCATATCGAACCCTTTCTGATAGGTGTAACGGCCTACTGCCACCACCGTTTTACTCTCCAAAGCGGCGGGAACATCACACGCAAATGTCTGTGCATTAGGAATAACCTCTATATTTGCATGCCCTTCCCAATAATCCTTATCCTCATGCGTGAGAACCACAAATTTATCAAAACAAGCCACTTGCCTCTGCTCATTCCGGTTTCTCCATTTATCAGCCAGCCTCCAAAGTCCTTTGCGGTCGTACTGCAAACGCTTGAAGCGGGAGAAATGCACCTCAAGCACTTTCTTGCTTCCATCCTGGATGGAAGGCAAAAAAGCGACATCGTTACAAAACATGGAAACAGTAATATCCGGTTTGATGAGATTCAATACCTTTGTCAGACGACGTTTATGTTTGAGTTGCTTGAACGGATAATGAACCAACTTATTGAAAAAGGATTTTCCGTTGTTGGTCTCATAGTTCACATCCAGATCCACACACTCAATCCGCCCATCCAAAGCAAAAAAAGGTCTGCGTCCCCTCTGGTCTGTGGTCACAATGGTTACTTCATAACCATGTGCTGCCAGATAATTGGCTTTGTTACTCAATACACGCTCCATACCACCGGAATTGCAGGTGCCGGATATGCAATATACGATTCTCATTATGCAACCTGTCTGACTGTTGAACATTCATCTTCTTCTGCCATAGAATCATCTGCCACCAAGAACAGAGCATAAATAAAGAAGAGATCGGTAGCCACTTTTATCCACAATACATAATTCATCACCAGCAGGAGTATGAATAACACCTTATGTGCCGGATATTTTTTACGACATTCGCGTGTGCACAACACAAAGAAATAGGCAAAAGCCAATAATCCCGTTATGCCAAAATAAAATATAAAACGAAGATACCCCACGTCCGTGCCCATGTGGTATGCCCCATACAAATACCCGGTATAATAAGGATTTGTAAAATGTGGAGAAAGGAAATAACCGTCACCGATAATCCATGTCCTTAACTCTTGCGGAACCTGTTGCCACATCAACAGTAAGTCATTTGTTGAACCGGTCTTGATGCTACCTTTTTCCGACAAGTTAAAGAATGCCTCAAAGGCAAAGCGAAACATATCCTTGACTTCCACAGAAGAATAGTATAAAGAAGTAAGAATAGGAATTGTTACTGCCAACACAGCTGCAAATAACAAAAAAACCTTTTGAGCAGAACCGTTAATCCCTTCTCTCAGACAATATAATAGATACAGAATGGCAATTATGCCTCCTGCTAAAGTAGTACGGGCCACCATATTACCCGTAATAAATATGAAAATAAATAAGAATGCTAACAGAATAATCCGTCCATTGTTTTTATTCGCATATCTCATCAATATATGCGATAGCAATATCAACGCACAAGCAAACCGGCTACCTCCTGTGTCCAAGGAAGCTCCTATTCCATACATACGATCCAATCTGTTCAAGTTAGCCGTTTCCTGTTCCACGTATGTGTCCACCCATCCTTTAAATACCGGAATGAACTCATTCATCAAGGCAAAAAAACATTGAATGGCGCAAACACCTACAACATAAAACGCTATCAATTCTACCGTCACGTTGCCATGCACTGACTTCATACATCGAGTAACGAAATAGGCTCCACCTGTCCATACCCACATCTGTATGATATAGATTGCATAGGTGGTATCATTGGTCTCGTTGTATAACAGCGACACAATGCAGATCAGCGATACGACAAAAGCAGCCAGGGAAACCGTCACCATGAAATGGCTGGACACTTGTTGCCTGTTACGGATCTGATTCAGAAAAAACAATACCAACCCGCACACCGCCAAATAAATCTTAGTATTACCAACCGGTAAGAAAGTAAATGAAAACGGGAACATATACAAGGAACAGGCAATCCCCGTTAATATAATAGCTATAAAATGAATCATTTGTATAGTATTCCGTAAACAAATTTAAATACCAGCTGGTAATAAAGTTCCACCAGCCAAAACTGCCTTTTCGCAGCCATCAGTTGCACCAATCGCATACGCAGGGTCTGCCTTTTGTTCGCCATAATGTATTTGTTGGCTTCGGGGAAACAGGCCGTCCATGTCCGATAAGAGTTTTTATCGTTACTGATGAGTAGCGGCATCTTGGCATTGAGCTTGAAGAAGTTGATTTCCTTTTCATACTTCCCGATAAAATGGGTGACCAGATAGTCCGTCGCAGCCTGCAAGTTACGCATTTGACGTTTCATCTGTTGTTCAGGACTAAGCCTGGTGAGGCTATTCTCGTTTTGTTTTACATAATGATAGAATGCGTCTTTTACGAATCCAATACTCTTCGCATGTGAGAATAATTTAATAAGTACCAGCATATCTTCCCCTACATTTTCCCCTTCCATGAAATGAATATCATTCATTAAATACAAGTCACGTTTTATCATATAGAGCCACAAGTTCCAACGCATCGTTCCTGATAACATTCCTCTCAGAGCTGTTTCTGCATCAGCATAACAAGGCATGGGCATTCGCCGCTCATTTTGCCTAAAACAGAGATACCACCCGCAAGCTATAATATCCTTCTGCCCCTGTTCCGATCGCACCACCATCTTCTCTATCGCATCCGGCTCTATCCAATCGTCCGCATCCACCCAATACACATACTCTCCCGTTGCGGCAGCCAACCCTGTTTCCCGTGCAGCAGCTACACCACGATTAGACTCGTGATGAAGTATTCTGATTTGTTGCTGAAGTTGCGGATAGCGTTCGGCCACCTGCAAGAGCACCTCTACACTCCTGTCCGAGCTACAATCATCTACGAATATATATTCTATCTCCGTATAACTTTGTCGGAAAAGCGAATCGGCACATCGTGCAATGAAGTCCTCTACCTTGTAAAGTGGTGTGATGATACTAACAACCATTAATAATAAAGCTTTATCATTAGATACAGGACACCGGACAACCGCAATTTCAAAAGCAAGTACACTAACAATTTGTCTTTAGATGTCCGGCGGTAAGTTTTATAATAATCGAGTATCAACGGATAGTAAAAAAAATTCTTCATCCGCGCTAAATCCCTTAGTAGATAATTACGATTTACATAAAGTTTGAACAACCATATATAATAGTTCAGGACATGACAACGGGCATGCTCTGTATCCATGCCGAAGTTCCGTTTCAATCCGTCCAATACACCCAAAATCCGTTCAATGGTCTGCAAAGAAACAGTTTCATCCAACGCATACTTGAAATCCGCTCCCGGCTCAGTATAATAGTCGTATCCCTGTCCCTGTTTGAAAGCCAATGAAGAACAATGAGCCAAATAACTCCACACGAATACCACATCTTCGCCCACCTTCATCTCCGTATTGAAAATCAGCCTTAACGACCGTACCAGAGAAGTGCGGAACAGCTTCCCCCACGGACACAAAAACGTCATATCAGTAAGCCGGGCTTCCAATGCTCTCTTAATAGCTTCCGGAGAATGAGCTGTGTCAGTCGGATAATTTGCACTTGGTATTTCATTGGCCCCTACCGTATGATAACCACCTATCACCAAATCCGCAACTTCACCGTCAAGTAGGGATCGCAGGAAATCCGGTTCCAGATAATCGTCGGAATCCACGAAAGTAATCCATTCCCCCTCTACTAATTTCAATGCATCGTTACGGGCAGCACTTACTCCACCATTGGTTTTATGAACCACCCGGATACGACTATCCTCCGCTGCGAGTTGATCTGCTATCTTACCCGTATCATCCTTGCTGCCGTCATCCACAACTATCACCTCCAAAGCCGGATATGTCTGACCCGTTATGCTTCGTACACAACGCTCCAATAACCGAGCAGCATTGTAGGCCGGAACAATAACCGAAACTTTACCCTGCAACATTTCTTTCATCTCTATTTCACACTGTATATTATCTGAGAAAGATACTCCTTGTTCCGCTCCTCCGAAAATTGTCTGCCTTCCGGCACTTCATTCACGTATTTATGCGGGACAGGTACTTTTTTGGGCGCTCTCATCAGAAACCATTCATACTCGATGTCAATGTGCCCAATATCAATAGCCTGGTATCCCACTTCAGCTAAATCATATGCCAGAACCGTAGCGGTATGTCCTAAAGCAATCAAAACGAGTTTTGCCTTATTCACGGTACAAGCTGCCTTCATTATTTCATCATACTTGGCAAAAGCATCCAATGCCGGGCAAAGTATGCGTTCTATACTCTGAGCATTATCGAACAAGTCATTGCCGACACCTAACCGGCTCTGTTCACCTTCTATGATGCAGAGATCGCGTCCCTGCCATATTTGGCGGCAATGCTGTATATAGCTCCCCTTCTTTTTTTTATTACGAGCGTCTATATAGAACCGGGTAAAATAGGAGTCTCCATAGAGTCGTGTAGGATGAATGGAAGCAAATATCATTTCCCGGTTATTTACAAAGCTCCGCTCGATGAACCGTCTGGCTGTAAAAGAGAGGCTTCGATGGCTTTTCCATACATAGGGAATGCACACTATCAAATTCAGCTCTTCGTCCGATCCGTTTCCCAAAATTTGCTTTAAACGCCATGCTAATTTTTCATCGTATGTTTGGAAATCACTTTTACGACTTTCATCAAACCCCTCTTTCAGACAAGTGATCATGTCAATTTCTCCGTCACCATATCGGCAAACGGAACATTCGTGTTTAACGATATAGTCGATGGTTTCCTCAGCCATAAGGATATTGAAAGCATTCCTTTTCCGCTTCAACAAATTATATTGAAGCCAATACACCGCTTTTCGCAAAGGCACTTTGATACCCAGCCAAAATGAATTCAATACGGAAGTCATAGTATTGTTTAATAATAATCCTTTCTTACAAAAAAACGTTCGTTGATATTCCTGAGCAGAAGCACGAACCATCTAGCTGTCCCGCATATGTTTCTATACTCCTTATTCCGATAGACTTTCATGAAATCCTTAAAATTAGTACGGCAAGTAGTCCAGTTTATCCATTCTAGCTGCTTATATTTCAATCCCATTAGAATATTTTGCATAAAAGCTTTTTCTTGCTCGTTTTTACATTCTATTCTTTTCAAATAGGTCTTCATCCAATCAGCATATAAGAAACAAGCTTTCAGTTTTAGAAGCATTCTGTCAGAAGTCTCTTTGTTTGAAGAAATATTGATGCCAGAGAAACGAAACATAAACAAAGGTTGCATACTGCAAGCTACACCGTTTCCCGATAACTTACTCCAAGTTGCATCATCGGTAAAGAAAGCCAAAGGAAAAGCGACAAAGCCCCCCGTTGAGATCATAGCTTTTCGTCTAAACATAAATTCTTGTACAGTTTGGAGCCGATGGTTGCACAAACGCTGGGAAATAAAATCCAAACAGCTTTCAAATTCTGCTGAAGGTGCAGACGTACCGATTACCCCCCCCAAAAAAAAATGTTAATTTTATTAACACGACAATGAAATAAGTCGTATTGGGAATATTTCTCGGTAAGTTTCACCATTTCTTCCAAATAAGTTGGCGCATACATGTCATCATCCGAAGCCATTACCACCCATTCGCCCGATGTTTTGGGGAGACAATAATCATTCCATTGCTTTACCAAATCTTTACCGCCGACATTATACTCGTTCTCATAATATGCCAGACGTTCATCCTGGAATTTAGCAACCACTTCCTTCACATTTTCGGGAGATGCATCATTGACTATGATCAATTCAAAATCTCTATAAGTCTGTGAAAGAATCGAATGAACAGCCTCTTTCAGACAAGTAGCTTTGTAAGCCGGTAATACAACTGATACGAATGGCATAATTATTAAAATGATTATTTATTCAATGATCTAAAAAAGATGTAGCCGATGTATTTCAGGGGGAGTAGGTACAAGAACAACTTCCATCCTCTCGACAGCCCGATGCTTTTAGCCTCTTTGCGTACCTCCTGCAAAAAAGGGTGGCGTAAATTCACTCGCCCCTGCTGAGCCATGAATGCCGACTTCAAAGCCCTTACTTTTTGAAAGGTAAACGCTTCTTTTACCTCTTCGTAGTATCCGCCAGTCTTCAATGCTGAAAAAAGGCAATCACAGAATCGGCTCTCATATTCCAAGTTGGTGCGGAAGGTGTGCGATACCGACTCTCCATATACATGATACCCATATACCATGTCCCGGATAACGGCAATTTTCTTTGCCTTGTTGCCCAACTGTACGTTCATGATGAAATCTTCCGCCATAATCAGTTCACGGGGAATACAGATTGTCCCGTTATCAAACAAGATTCTGCGAAATATCCGACCGGTGATGTATTGGGATATTTTGTTTCTAATCAACCCGTCCAAAAATTCCACTGCTTGCAACTGCCTGTCGTCCTGGTTCATCCATTCTTCTGTCACATCATTGCCGGAAACAATCCGCTTGTTGCCTATCACAATGTCACAATCAGCACTTTTGCCCAGCATCACCTGAAGTGCATCGTCGGCAAGCGTGTCGTCGGCATCAAGGAAGCAAATCCATTCTCCGGTAGATTGCTCCACGCCATAACCACGGGCAGCGGTCACGCCTTGATTAACAGTATGATATACCTTTATACGGGAATCCTCCGACGCATACTTGTCACAAATGGCTCCACTGCCGTCCTTACTTCCGTCATCCACCAATATCAATTCCCAATCCTGATAAGATTGAGACAGAACACTATCAACGGACAATTTCAGATACTTCTCAGTATTATAAACCGGAATAACGATTGATATTTTTCTCATTACCGACATTTCTTCATTCTACATCATACTCGTCCTATCAATATGTTCAATACAGAGACCATATATTTACGGAGCAAAAAATAAGTACCAATCAACAGTATAATTGTGAAAAGGGCTGCACAAATATAACAATTAGCCATCCCCATACCCGTATCTGGAGTAATGATAAAGAATAGTATCTTCAGCATTCTTGACAAGACCAAACAGTGAGCCATATAAATAAAAACACCTGATGCGCCTATATTTTTAAATGTCAGCCATTGTGGAACACAATGTAACATCCAACTTGTAACATTAAAAGCAAATGCAATAAATGCAAACATATTCACCGTTCTTATTAAGACAGCCACATTACTATAATAACCTTGTACAAACAAATAACAAAGTGAACAAAGAGGATAAAGTATGATAGAGATTTTAAAGAACTTTTTGAATACATCAACCAAATTCATCCTCTGTAGACCTATAAGGGCTCCATATGAAAAGAAGAGGAAAACGGATGCCAACTGATAGAGATGCCAATCAATATGATAAAAACCAAACAATAAGTATAATATCCCCAGAACGATAATCAAATATGCTTTTATTTTTTTTAACAAGAAATATAATACAGGAGTGCAGACAACCACTACCATCAAATCACGGACATACCACAATGCTGTATTAATTGGATAATATTGTGTTTGCACCAGTTGGGCATAATCTGTTATAGCAGACGGGACACTAAGTTTGCCATTATACATATAAAAACAAGACAGGATATTCTGAAATGAAAAGTCTATGCAAGTACCTGATACTGAAATAAAAGTGTCAAAGCAGGACAATTGTTTAATGGCTACAAGTATAATACCTATACCATTCCATAACAGGTAAGGTATCAAAAGCGTATGTATCCTCTTTTTGATTTTGTCAAAATAAACCTTTTTGTTCCATTCCTTAACAAGAAAAAAAAGATAACCGGATATGAAGGAATAAACAGGAACGATTGTATGTGCCAAGAATGCATCCAACACACGGCTTACCAATCCTATTAAGGGATATTCTATATCGGAAAATGCCGATATACTGCTTAGAGCAAATGCATGAAACAAAACAACCAATAGGGCAAGGACAAAACGTACATAGTCCATACATAAGAATTGGAAATCCTTATGCGCTATTGAATTATAATCAGGCCACCTTTGATTCATTGCATACTTTTAACGATTTTTGCTTTAGCTTCAAGTAACAGATATGCCACTTGAAAAGAAGGCACATAAGCCAATATATATTTCGAGAATTGCGACAATGATTTCACGCCCAATACTCGTTTTCCAACCTCCTTACGATAGTTTTCCAATTTTTTGCATCTATCGTCATGACGCATTACAAAAGAATGAAAAAGTGATTGAGTCAAATCATTTTCATAATTCTGAAGTAACAAATTGTCTTCTCCTGAAAATATTCTTTTCAGAACCACATATATTTTGAGAAACATATTAAACAAATCTATATTGCCATACTTGGTTGAAAAATCAGGCATATCATAATGGTAGGCACCTTCCTCCATACATTGTATTGTAGAAATGTATTCTGCGTATTGAAGCATAAACAATTCGTCCTCACGCAATACGAGTTCGGTATCAAAACGCAAGCCACATTGTTCTATAATTTCACGTTTATACATTTTAGTACACATAAAACCCAATATGTTCTCCTCCTGCAATTTCAATATACCAGTTTTTACATTGCCATGAAAATTTATGCCGGTTCGGCTCTGCCACAAATTCCCATGAGGAATAAATCCCTGTACAATTAATTCCGTGCCATTATCAATTTGATTTTTAAATAGTTCCAACCAGTTGCTATCAACCCAATCATCGGAATCACAAAATACGACCCATTCACCTTTTGTATATTCCAATCCCACGTTTCTTGCAGAACTCGCTCCCCCGTTCACTTGATGAAATACACGTATCCGCGAATCCTGTATCGCATATTCATCGCACAATTTGCTCGAGTAATCCTCGCTACCATCGTCAATCAACAGCAACTCCCAATTGACAACTGTTTGTGCTTGAATGGAACGTACACATCTTTCAAGGGTCCGCTCCGCATTATAAACCGGTACTATGATAGTAATTTGTGGCATTAAATTCATATTATTCCTTTAATATTCTATCATTATCAAATTCATTGACGATGGAATCCAAATATTTTGGAGAAGCATCATTAACAATGACAAGCTCAAGATTGGTATAAGTTTGCCACAATATACTTAATATTACCTCCTTTAAATAAGTAGCCTTATATGCTGGGAGTACAAAAGGAAAAAGCATTTTGTTAAATTTATACAGATTTCTATAATCTTAATTCTCATTTAACGCTTGAAACAGGAACTCAAGACTCTTAACTTTTAAATTCTCATATTTTCGTTCTACTTCTGTATAATCTTGTTCAATAAGCAAAATTTCTTCTTTATCAACAAATTCTTCATACGAGAACACTAATCTATCATTTAGCCCGAAAGTATCAAGCAAGGAAAAAAAACGTTCATTTCCTCTGCCCGAATTAGATATTACCACAAACGGTTTACGAAAAATAATAGAAAACACACAACCATGAAATGAATCTGTCACTACAAAATCCGCATTAGCAAAAGCGGAAAGCCAAGAAGAAACAGAAGAAAATCGAGGCACTTCATCTTTGTATCGAGATGGAAAGAGTAATAATTCGGTCTGAGACAATTGCAATTGCTCTCGTGCAACAGCAATGATATTTCTTTTCTCTTCATTACCATCAAGCAAATAACTCACCAAACCCGATGAATCCATATCGGATTTCTGCATGAAAGAACGATAAAAATCAACAGGAAGCAACAAAGTCGGATCTAATACCTGACAAGCCGACAGATGAAAGGTCTCTTTCATTATTTTTACTCCGGACTGTTCACGTACCGATATGGCATCAAACCGCTTGGCTAGTTCTACACATTGATTCAATGAAGCTACAGAGATAGGATTCTGTTCCACTCCAAATGAAGCCCCATAGGCTATTCTTTTGGCTCTGCATTTCTGTGAAAGAAAATCCAAAAAGAAATTAGTGATACAAGGAGAAAAAGACTCGCGCCATACTTGATCGCTTCCCACTAAAAAAGCATCAAAATGATGCAGTCGTACATAGATCTTCAATATCCAAGTACTCTGTAGCCGGACGGAACATTTCAAGTTCTTCCGGATAAACGCTTGTATTTCGTTATCGTCATAAACCTGTGTCTTATCTGTTGCATAGAAGTGTAAAAAGGGATTGGCAATAATAGCACGGTTGTCCCTTAATATATACTTACGAACAATACACTTCAACACGCTCAATATACGCATCAGGCAAAGCCGGAATGGCGGATAGTCATATTCACGACTGAGAATAACTGTCTCATGCCCCATCGACCGCAACACGGTTTGCAGAGCCAAAGCCTGTAATATGCCACCATAGTTGTTACTCAGCGGTTGAGTCAATATTCCTATTTTCATATTAGCCTGAAAAGTTTTCTCAACGCACGAATGGGAAACGTTGTGCTTGTTGCCAACATTAAAGCCTTATGGAAGCCGGCTTTATCGAACATGAACCAAAAAAATTTCCTGTTATTCGGCATGCTCACCGAATAAGCTGTGCTCAGATTATACGGCAAGATTTCCGAAATGGGAAATTCCGCCAACAAACAGCCTTTCTTTCGTAACTCATCCCTCACCTTCGGATTGTTTATAATCAACAGGCTGCAGCCACGGTCGTCATCCAATTCGGGAGCAATCTTCTCAATGCCCCAGAAGTCACCCAGCGTAATATCACTACCGGACTTCCCTGATTTCGCGGGACAGCGGTAACAAGCGGGGCGCAAGGAGAGATTCGCCAAAAATGCCTTCATATAGGCATTGTCGTAGAATATACGTGAGAGCGAAACTGTATTTTTCTCTCCGGCGGTTGTCACCTTGGAGAGGATGAGAGCGAAACTGTATTTTTTCCAGCCTAAGCATTTGTTTCTGAACGAGATACCCTCTATAAGGGGCATCTCGTCCAAGAACAAGTGGTTTAAGGTGGGACGAAACTGAATTTTTTCGTCCTGACGGACGAGTGTTTCTTCTATGTATTTCCTCCATACCAATGGACTCGGCACACCGTGACAAACGAAATCGACAGCCAGCAAGTTGTCGTACTCTTTATGAAGATATCTCTTCAGCCCCATGATTTGGCAGGGAGTACCCGAGAAAAGCACCTTACGACCCTCTTTCAGAAACTGTTCCGCCTGCTTGAAAGTTTCGCCTGTCCGGCTTTGTACGTATTTGCTTCCCCGAAATGCTTCCAGTCCCTCTTTAGTCTCAGTATAATCGTGGATGACATTCCAATCCTTGTCAAACCGTGCGCCAAACACTACACCATTCTCCGCGAGAACCGATTCTGCCAGAAGAGTGAAAATGCCACCGGAGGAACTGGCAAGACGGGCTTCCTTATCCGGATTGACGGCCGCATAAACAGTGACGCCCCCGCTTCCCTTGGCTTCAACCAATTCGGGGCAGGCTTTCTCACATTTGCCACAATCAATGCAACGTGCCGTATCTACTTGCGGATACATAAAGCCTTCCTTATCCTTTACAAGCTCAATGCACTGCAGGGGACAACTTGACACACAAGCCTCGCAACCACAGCAACGCGATTTATCTTCCACTTTTATCATTTCAGCAGTTTAGTCTTTACTCCGTGGAGCGTCTGTACGATGAACGCGCGTTCGGACGAGCCGCACCCTATAAAATAGGAAGAGACTCCGACGCAACACACACTTGCCACACACACGACTATAAAACGAATCCAACCGTCTTCCATTTGCCGACTGAGCAATATGGGCAAACAGGAAGCGGTCACAGCCACAGTGAACGTGTTAAGACATACATTCCGTATATATCGCCTGACGGAAAGACGAACCATGCGGCGCAAAAAAAGCAAACGGAGTATCAGGCAGCAAACGGAAACGAACAATGCCACCACCAATGTGGATTCCGGAGGGAAACCGGCCTTCAAGCAACAATAAGAAAGCGGAAAGTTCATCATCAGCATTCCGCCGACCGCAATCTGGTAATTGCGGATATTACCGTTCGCGTTCTGCAGTGTGATCAAGGTGTTCGACAGTATATCACTAAGTGACAGCAGCAAAACCAGCCGGACGAAATTTACGGTATGGTCAGGGTATTGCTTCAGCCAAAGATTCAGTATAAAATCGGTTTCCAACAAGACTGGCAAGGCCAAAATAAACATGATATAGAACGAGAAGCGGGAACCGCGCTCTACCAATGACATTGTATACTCCCGATTGTCAGAAGCGTATGATTTCGTGATTTGAGGATTCAGGGCAATCATGAAATTGCCGGAAAACGAGCAGATCGCAGCATTTACCTGGTCGGCTATGCCTCGGGCGGCATTCAGTACCGGACCGACAAAGATATTGAGCAACACATTGACACCCTGCCCTTTCAACAATCCGGCGGTACAACCAATAAAGTTCCATACCGCGAACGAACTCATCTCTTTCCAACATGGACGGTCGAAACTGAAACGCCACCGGCATTCCTCAAAATGTCTGCCACAATAATACAAATAAAAGCACTGCAAAGAGATACTGACAAGAACCAATAGCAACGAATAGATTATCAGACGGTCAAAATGCCACGAAGGACAGGCTATAAACAATACCACCAGCAAACGCAGCATCACATCCATGATTCCCGCTTTGGCAAAAGTACCCATATGCTCATGCGATACGATCGAGGCGTTGAACGGCGTACTGCACAATCCCAGTGCAAATGAACAGACGGAGGCCTGAAATACCCAATTTGCTGCATGAAGCCGATCGGCCGGTATGGTCATTTGGGTATTCAAGAACCACAAACCGACGGTTTCCGCCGCAAGGACTACTGCCAGTGCCAATATGATGTGAATGGACAAGGAAGTGAAGAACATCAATTTAAGCCGTTCCACATTTTTCCTGCCTAACTCAAAAGTGAGAAAACGGCTTACTGCCGATGACAAGGAGGAGGAAACCAATGAAAACATGGCCACAAACCCGCCTACAACATTATATATGCCATAGTCTTCCACTCCCAATGCGTTCAATACCACTCGCGATGTATAAAGCGATACCAACATGCTGAATAGCATACGCACGTAGAGCATCAGCGTGTTCTTGGCTATGCGCCTCGTGTTTTCCGATTGTGTGGTCATTAGCATCTAAATGACAGCAGAAAGAACTTATCTGACGACGAATCTACAATCTGTAAATTATTACCTAAATATCCGTTTCCAAATGGAAATCTTTTTCTGTTTCTCAAAGCCATGAATTTCATTCAAATAGCGTTCATAACTCCACCGATTATGTATCATCTCATAGATAGCTCCCCAGTCGGGCAGTTTCCCCACATTCAAGTCATCAATGTACAAGTCGGCCACGACTTTCCTGCAAGGGCTGGTCATATCGTTTCTCACTTCTTCTTCCGGATGATTTGCATTGACAGCATAAAACTCCAATCCGCGCTTGCGGCAGAAGTCCACCGCCTCGTCAAGCAGTTTCCCCTCACGCACCGTCCATAAAACAAGCAAATGCCGTTCGGTCTGCAACTGTTTCAGGGTGGCAATGGCAAAAGGAATCTCTTTCCCTATCCGCGGATATCTGTGTTCCACAATCGTTCCGTCAAAATCTATAGCTATCCTCATTAGTTGAATTGGTCATCATTGTTAAAATATAAGCAAGAAACAACATTGGTGAACATCCTTTTTTATTTTCCAAACAAGTCATTCTGAAATTTTTTTGTATCCAATATAGGGCCTATAAGGAAAGGAATTCCTTTATGTTTTATAATATTCTTACTATTAATATCGATCGCCCAACCTAGTGTCTATGTTTTTTCCAGAAATGCCATCTTTTACAATTCTGTTGTGCACATAAACAATAGCTATTTGCTTTATTTTTATCGTAAAATAAAAACAAAAGTATTCCGGTTACCGACATTTAGTCCATTTCATACGCGCTGTGTATTTCCTAAAACCAAGAATTGCTTTATCGAATTTATCAGTAATATCATAGATTTCATTATGCGTTAAACTGTCTGCTTTCACTACTCCTACAATTAAAGGTTGTCCTAATATAAATTTGTAAAGCACGGCATCTGTCATAGAATACAAAGCCTTTAAATCTTTCTTAAAACCTTCTCCATTAAAAATCGTTTTAAAATCAGCACAATCAGAATCAATTGGGGAACCAAAAATTTGAGCTATAGCAAGTATGCTTTTGGCTACATCTATGCCGTCAATCACTTTCCCAGAGAAGGAATCATTTTTACCCTTTACTAAACCATAAGTATAAGCATTTGAATCTACTTGAAAATTTTGTGAAAGGAGTGATCCAATAACTTTATCTAAAAATGAGTCATTTTTCATATGTTTAAAAGAATTATCAATAGAAACATGAATACTTTTCGAGTATACCAATAACAGTTTATACTACTTTTTGACATCAAATAAAAAAAATGTAGTACTTAAAACTTTACTTATAATTACCATCTACAATTCTATCGGCAGAAACGGATATCGAATAGCCAGCGACTCCCGTCCGGTTTCTACAATTTCCTTCAAATCCACAGATATATCCATGCAGTTTATAACAGACACCAGAATTTGATCCGCTTTTTCACATATTATCATCATGTCTTTCATGTCTCCGATATGGGAATCGTAATATATACTCCGGAAATAGCTTCCTGTTTCTTCAAGCAGGAAGAACGCTATTTCCACCGCTTCATCAAAGTTCTTTTTTACCATATCGGATTTCATCCTTGTAACCCACGGCGTGAGATTTTCCGCCATGCCCATTATATCCAATTGATTTTGGGGTGTAAAAAAACAGCCGTCTATTTCCTTTTGAAGCGGTGTGAATGTGACATACGATGATTGCCTGATTTTTTCCAGCTGCTTCCTCCGCAGACGGACATATTCGTCCAGATTCTCGAAACTCTCCTTATATATGCCTCCAATGGCCACTGTCATTCCTCCAATGGAAGTGACCAGGCACTTGTCACGAGAGATTCTGATGCGATATCCTTCAAGGCCGGAAAGGATACCGGAAGTAATCCGGACTAAAGGATTCCCCACAGAATAATAATCAAAGGAGTGGGGCATGAAACGGATACGGGTGGGAATAACTTCCGACACCCGCATGAAAGGTTGCATCACACTGTCAGGTATGGCGGCTATTTCTCCGGTACTGCAATCCTTCACTAAATATAAATTGAAAAAGTTCTCTTTTAAGAATTTTTGAATCCTGTTAGCGTCACCTTGGATAAAGACAAGGCCGGAAATGGTTGCCTGTTCCTCTTTCTTTATCCGCTTGTTCCCACGTTTATAGACGATACTCTTATGAACAAAGATACGGTATTGTTCTGTTTGCAATTTCTTGCTCACAGTTTCTACTTTGGCATGATGGATAAACAAATAGCACCAGGATGTTATCTCCTTGTTTCCGGTATATTTCTTTACCTCCGGATCAGAAATCGTCTCTGGTCCGTTCTCCGCTTTGCCCCCCATGGCGTTAGGTTGAGTTTCTGTACTATACAGTGACATCGTCGCTCAAACTAATTTATGTCTTTGATCCGTGTTGTGCCATCTGGTAGCTGTCGCCCGATCAGTTTTAATTTATAAACAAGACTTAATATTCCGTCCATAAATGTATCCGTTTAAGTGTAAAAAATGTGCAACAGAACCGTCCCATTCTTTTTTGAGCAAGTGTTCTATAGCTCCCTCTCTTCATAAGAGATGTATAATGTGATACATGTGAATAAAACAATCTGATAATAAGCACTTTGCTTTCTTCTAGGAAACTCTTTGCTCAACAGCCTGTTTGGCAGTTTCAAGGATCAGTCCATATTTTATTCCCATTATTTGTTCATTTTTGTGGTTATTCTCAATATTTTGTGTATTTTTGCATTCAATTATACATCTCTTATGAAGAGACGACAATTTTTACTCAACATTATTGTAAAGGTCTCCGCGATGACGCATAGTATACCAGATTAGAAGTTCCTAATTTTGCGGCATATACATTAATAATGATATGACAAAGTCTATGGTTTTAACGGAGTCAACTCCAATTCCTCCTGAATATCCTTTTGTTCAATATTCTATTATATCTGCAAGGATTTCAAAATCAACTTGTTTGCCCTGTCAATGGTGGCGGTATCCAGCGAGGCCAGGTAGATCCTCGTTGTTGTCTCCGAATCGTGTCCCATACCCTCGCTGATCACCGAAATCGGGATGTTCTTGCTCCGGGCCGCGCTGGCCCAGGAATGGCGCGCCACGTAATGGGTCAGGGGGACGGACATCCCCAGTTCCTTCCCAAGAACTTTCAAATGCCTGTTGATACGGTGGGAGGCGTTGATATATTGTTTCCTCTCATCTGTTCCCGGTCTGTCGATAACGGAAAGAAGGTACGGGGATCCGGGGATGTTGTAACGGTCCACGATTTCCTGCATGCACGGCTCCCATTTTATAAGGAGCTGCTGGCCGGTTTTCTTCCGCCGGTATGAGAGGATGCCGTTGTTAAGATCCTTCTTTTTCAGGAACGCCATATCGACCATGGACATTCCTCTTGTATAAAAGCTGAAGAGTAGCATGTCCCTCGCATAAGCCTTTGCGGGCTCAAATGACAGGTCCAATGACTTGAGCCGCTTTATCACATGCAGGGGTACCGCCCGTTTCGTAGTCTTCTCAACTCCGGTATAGACATGTTTGAAAGGGAAACGCTGGACAGTAAGCCCCTTCTCCACGGCACGGTTATATACCGCCCGCAAGTTACGCATGTAAAAGGAAATGGTATTCATGGAAACCCCGCCCGATTCCAGCCATGCCTCGTATGCGACCATCAGATCGGAATCCATATCGTCGGGCAACACATCTCTCCCTTCCATGAACCGTATGAAGCTGTTGAGGGTGGAGGTGTAGGTCTCACTGGTCCGTATCTTGCCCAGGCGTTTCAGGCCGTTTATGACCTCCCGCATGAAGACGGGGAAAGACAGGCTGTAATGTCCGCCGTTAAAGGCGGAAACCACGTCGTCGGCCGTAAAAGCCCCCCTTCTCCGTTCCAGGGTTGTGATGATACCCTCCAGCCTGTCGGTATCCTCCATTATCTTACCCTCCAGCAGTGACAGGTGTTGCCGTCTTCCCTCATCGGACGGAGCGGCGACGATACGGGCCCGCCTTTTGTCCCACTCGGCGGGGAACAGCCTGTATGAGGTGCTAATCTGTCTTGCCACACGTACATGAATCACTTGGTAATAAACTGTACCCTCTTTACCATCCACCGAGGATGGTCTGAACTTAATTTTTACTGTAGCCATAAATTCTTCAATTTTAAATTTTATAGGGTACAAAATTACCAGATACAACAAATTGTTGATTTATGCAAAATATTGTATTCTAGTGAATAAAAATCTTCTTATTGACTATAAGGAAGGGGATCGGAAAACACTACATCCTTTTCTGAACGTCAGGAGTAGGATTATGTTGTCATGGAATGGAATCGATGATGACAAATAATAAAAAAACGAATGTACGACATACAAATATCCTCAGTGCCGTACATTCGTTTTTATATTTTTGTCTTGAAAAAAGGTTCTTTGAGTTGATGCAGAATAAAACAGAATATTGTAATTCGATCGTTTCTAAAGTGTTACCTATGATCTATAAAGTGAGTGATAACTATTTTATTTTCAGTTAGACAAAGAATTGATTGTGTTTACTTGTGTAAGTAATATTTAAAAATACAGTAAAAAACAGAATGGTGATAATTAAACGTAAATCGTTTATAATTAAGTATTTTACAAAAATTGCAGAATAGCCTGACCTGCCTTTATCCTCAATAATAACGGGGATTATGAATGAAACTGACGAAGTATGACCCGCATAGTAACCGGTAACTCTGATAAGGTGTCCATTTAGGGATATTCAGTAAATGTTCCTCTTTCTTCTAAATTAAGAGAAAAGTTTTACTTTACGTGAGCTTTTCTCTTGATTTTTTCGTTCAATTCTCCCAGTCTTCTATCTTTTTCATAGAACATTATTTACATATTCTTATTTTTTCTTCCCACCCATGCATTATGTATATATCTTTTTTTAGTGGAAGTTAAAACCTCTCCTCTTTTCCTCTTATTTTAGTCAGATTATGCTGCCTTTCTTTTTTTCTTTTCGACCTTTTCTATCATGCATACCGCATTGGCCGTATGTATCCCAAAGAAAATCCAAAGCATTTCCGTTTTCCTGTTTCTGGCTTTTATCCTGGCCAGTGAGTAATGTTGTTTCTGCGTTCCAAAGCTTCCTTCCAGCCGGGTAACTCTTTCACGGCTGAGTTCCGACCGTAAGATCTTCCGAAGCGGCTCATCTTTGGCGGCTCTACCCTTACGCTTGAAGGAAGTACTTATATAATATTTAGTACAAAATTTCCGGTTGGCATTATTGGCATAGATTGAATCCGCTGCAAGCGCCTTAACCCTAACCTTGGTCAGTTGTTGTTGCAGATGAATACAGTCTTTCAAACGTACTCCTTCGTTAAAAGCCTTAAAGGAGATATGTTCTATAAAGGAGATTCCATCTATCTGTATATTGTTGACCTTGGCTCCGAATTCAACGGATTTGGTTTCCTTGCCTCTGATAATGGGGCGAAGGTAATGCCGGTCGATACTCACGATACGGTCGGACACTTTTTGGCCTGCAAATAAATTCTTCCCTTGCTCAAGAACCGTCTGTATGACCGAGAATCGTCTTTGGTAATCAGAGGATAGTGTAAGCCTGTTCCCGTAGGATGAATGAATCCGCTCCAGCTGGTCAAGCAACTTTTCCAACAACTGAAGTAGCCCGCGTGTAATCATACGGGTCTGTGATTTCCTGCGTTTACGCAGTTTACTGTAAACAAGGTAGGCACGGCTTACATCAAGATACTTGTTACGGGGACGTTGTATGTGCAATCTCCGGCAATGTTTGCACAGATGACGATGAAGCCATACGATACCTTCCCATAAGAGTTTGGTATCAGTAGGGAAACGCAGACGGCTTTCATAACAGGTGGCATCCGTCATACAGACATGAAGGTTCTCAAGATAAGGTTTCCAATGCCCGGCAAGAATAAGCTGGAGGGACTCAACATCAAGGCGATTCGTCAGGAACTGGCGGATCGCACTGACGATTTTAGGATTGGTCAGCGGATGAAGCGGATCAATCTGAACACCACAAAACAACTGGTAATGAATATTACCGTTTAAATGTTCAATCAGTTGTGCATCGGAAAAGTTGGTATAGGACTTCAGGACCATCAAGGCTATTTTACCTTCGGGAGAAAAATAACTTTTACGACCCAAAGGAGAAGACTTCAAATGCATTTGTCGGACCAGTTCCGAAAAAGGGAAGAGAGCATGGAGTCGACCTAATTCACTCGTTGCAAAACTTTGACGATATTTTTTAGCATATCGAACTCGGTAAAACCTAAACAAGGTTCGATTCCGGAGATTTTTTGTATCTTTACCATGTGTTTTTAGTTTAGATTACCCCCGTTTTGGCCGTCAAACCGTTTTTGGGGGCAATGCTTAAAGATACAAAAAAGCAACTAACTCGCAATAAATTAGTTGCCTTAATTTTTCTTATTTTGGGAATATCCCCATTTAAATTAGATTCCAATAAGATGGTCTTAACCTAAAATGTTGACTTATCATTCAATTCAATGGTGTTACCGTTAACTACTCCTTCAACTATTATGAATGACCATTCATCTATTTTATTGTCAAAGTCGTAAATATCTGTCGAATTGGGATATTTTATGAAATTTCCTGATGAGATTATATCTACTCGGTCTGTCTTTATCGTCACACAGGAGTTTTCATCAGTAAGTTTTTGCCCATACAAAATGATTTCATCTCCGGCTTTGACATCAGTAATAGTAGTCGCACACATTGCTTCAAGACTGAACTTATCAGAAATAATCATACTGTTTCCACTTACTATGTTGACGACAGCGTCTTTCACTATAATAAATGAATGATCGTCAGTAGAGAATATAGCTTTCACTGAAATTTCAGAGATTCCTCGATAACAGTCGCCTTCTTGAGAGACGATAACATAGGCATAGCTGGAGAGTTTTGACTCATGAAAGACTATTTTGTCTGTGCGTGGACTGTCAACTTCTCCATCACTATAATTATCCTTAACGCAAACGGTCACGTCTGTGAGTCCGACACCATTTGAAGGAGTAACAGTAATCTAGTCAGGCGTATCGACTCTCCATTCAGCATCAGCATATATGGTGATTATCAGGCTCTCAGCATCAGTTGACTCGAAAGAAAGATTTTCTGTACTTGAGAGTACAGCTTTTGCCATTATCGGCTCATTATCGTTGATGCAAGCAGAAAAAACCGCAAGCATCAACGTAAAAAATAGGATATTTATTGACTTTTTCATTATCTCAGTTTGATTATAATGATATTCTTAAAAATGAATCAGCTCCTGTCCATGCATTATCTACAGAGAACCCGCGGTCCTTGTCAGACAAAATTATTGAGCTAAATTCAGGGAGTACAATAGGATTTTTTCCATCCGGATGAATGATAAAACGCAAAGAAGTAGGATTCTTGAGTTGGATATTATGACCATTTACGGGAGAGATGGAAACACAACTCATAAAAAGTTGACGTAAAAGGTATTCCTGTCCCATTAATGTCCCTCCTGCACCATATCCGATGGTACGTCTATTTTCAAGAGCATCTCTCATTGCATCAAGTGAACGGTCCTTAGCTAAGATTATCGTCATGTCCCGACGTAGTCCTCTACCAATATATTCCTCAAACGATGTATCGTGAAGGTCGGTCGTCGATGCTACGAATAAGTTGTCTTCTTTTGCTCGGTCTATAGTTCCGGGACAAAATGCTGTGCCATTGTTGGCTTCTATTCCGTCAATAAGCCCTTCGCCGTATGCTTTTAGTTCAAAATCTGGGTGTTGAATCGATTCACGGCGCCAACCGGGATGATTATGCATCACCAAAGCTCCCTGAGCTTTGGCGTTGCGAATTGCGGTGAGAGGATCCGGGTCATATATGCCATTGTTATCTGTTGTGAACAGAGCGTTATAGTGCCCGATACCTTTTGGCTCACGTGTGATTTCTATACCGGGAATAATAAGCAGACCATAGCTGACGGCAGCTTTCTTGGTAAGTTCAACAGATTTGTTCAGATCTTGCTTTGGTTTAACATTAGTTTTTTTATTCACATTATGAGCCTCGATACCATCAGGGAGTGTAGCTCCTAGATAACCTATCATATCAGTATCGGCGGGATGATATTCAATGTGATCAGTCACTGAAATAGCATCAAGACCATCGAGCCAAGCTTCTCGGACACGAGCAGACGGCGACAGATGTCCGTCAGAAAAGTATGTATGAAGATGAAGATCCGCCTTCAGTGGAATATATCCTTCGATGGAATCGGGAAGTATGAACTCGACGCGAGTGGAGGCTCCTGTACGATTTGCCTGATGTAACATATCACTATTTGTAGCCTCGGTGTAATATGTTTGCCCTGATGCTTTTACTTGACCAACAAGAAAGATGAAGGTAATAATTATAAGTTGTTTCATTGTTTTATATGAAGAATTTAAGATTATCAAAAACCTAAACCATCATCCCATCCAGGATTCTGTGTCAAGCTATTATTCAGCGAGCGTTCATGGATAGGAATTGGGTAAAGATAATCTCTTTGTTCATTGAAGTTAACTCTTGGAACACTCCTGTGGTAATATATGTAGCCATGATCATTATTTGACAACAATATATCCTTTCCGAGAGCATATACCTGAACTCCAACTCCGGCATTGGGTTTAGGAGTACCCTGATTATAAAAAATCACGTCAACTTTCCCATCACCGGATAAGTCATATTCTCCAGCTCCTGCAATATACATTCCCATAAATGGAGAAAATGATTTATCATCAGAGTCATTTATTGCATATCCTGCTTTCCATCGCATAAGGTCAGACCAACGGAAGCCTTCCTGTACGAGTTCAACGGTACGCTCACGACGTATTTCAAGTATGACACCTTTGTTGGCACCATTCACATTTGGGAAACCGGTTTTAGGGTCGCAAAGATATGGATCAGGGATAGCGTTCGACATCCCCATGTCAATCCCGAGCATACCGACACGACCACGTAGCAGATTTACGGAGCGGTCAAGATCCGACTGCGTCAATGTCCCCAGTTCGGCCTTTGCCTCTGCATAATTCAGAAGGACTTCAGCATATCTGATGACAGGTAAATCATTTACTGAATAGCTTGCCCTGTCGGTATTGCCTCCGGCAGCCGTGGGATCTTGTACGAATTTGATAGGTTGATATCCCGTGATTGCAACGCCGAGATCCGGAGCGAGAATCTCTTTCTTTCCGATTCGTGTATAACCGGGAGTACGTATAGACTGAGCCAAACGGGGGTCACGGTTTACAGTCTCTTCATTAAATCCCATCGTCTCCCAACCGGGACGGTCAGTAAATCGGGTTCCATCTGAATTAAGATACATACAAACCATCTTGCGGGTATAGCCGGGACGTCCTTGATTACTCAACAACATGTGTGCGTTTGATCCATGTGAATTGTTAAAGATTGCATAGCGGTAGCTAATGGCCAGGATATATTCGTTCGGATTGGCATCATCCTCTGCAAAGAGAATATTGTAGTCGGTAGAAGGAGAGCCGGTAGAATAAAGCGAATATTCACCACTGTCAATCAGCTTGCCTGCTGCATCAGCCGATTGGGCCAAGTAATAGTCTGCGTCATGTCCTTCAATCCGTAAGTTGTGATACTTACGATAAGTACCTTCAAACAGACATACTCTGCTTTTGAAAGCGAGAGCAGCACCTTTGGTTACTTTATAGGGGGCTTCAGCCTCATTGTTGCGGGAGGGAAGATGTTCGATTGCGAAATCGAGATCCTCCAGCATTTTCTGCATCACTAACTCGCGGGAATCGCGAGGCTTGTAGAGTTCAGGATCAGTATCGCTTAGTTCGGTATCGTACCAAGGCACATCGCCAAATCGTTCGATTTTGTCAGCATAGAAGTACGCACGGAAGAATCTGGCGACAGCCGAATATTTTTCGGCGGCATCGGAATCTTCGCATTTGTCAATGTTGCCAAGCAAAGTGTTGATACGTCTGAGGTCTGTCCATGACCATCCACCGCCTGAAGCGGGGACGGTACGATAGGAGCCCCCCATCAGCTCATTGGAGAGCGACTGACATACATAAATGTCGCTCTGATCCTTGTATTGAACTTTGGGAAGGATGTTATTATATAAAGGATTCGTGAAGAGCTCCAGGTCTGAAGCTGTACGGAAATATTCTTCCGATGACATTCTGTCCTTCGGCAGAAGGTCAAGATCATCGTTGCACCCACACATCAGAGTGACAGCTACGGTGAAAACCAGATATTTTATTATTTTCATATTCTCTGTTAATTATAATGTTATATCAATTCCGAACATATAGGTTTTTGCCCAAGGATAATACATCGCATTAAGTTGATTGCTGCTGCGACTGAAGGCGGCTTCCGGATCAATATATTTGGAATGTTTCTTTATGGGAGACCAGTAACACAGATTCTCGGCTGTGAAATATACGCGCAATTGTTGGATTGATACTTTTGAAAGTATTTTTCCGGGGATAGAATATCCTATTGTCAGATTTTTGAAACGCATATAGCGGATATTCTGAAGATACCTGTCATTTACAAAGCTTAACTGACCATTTTTTGCTGACTGTCCGAGAGGGCGGGGAAAATATGCACCCGGGTTGTCCTTCGACCAACATTGGTCGATAAAGTTACGTGGTATATATCCTGCCACAGGATCCGAAAATGAACCCCAAAATTGGTAATTATAGCCATTTGGATACCAATAGTGGTTGCCGGTTCCTTGGAAGAAGGCATAAATATCAAATCCCATATAGTTTAGGGAGCCAGAGAATCCATACTGGAGGGTAGGAAGTTCGTTTCCGATGATTTTCATATCACCCGGATTCAAAGCAGAGTCCTCACCTACAGATATCTTACCATCCCCATCAAGATCAGCAAATTTAAGATCACCTGCCCTCCATGTTCCTTGAGGAAGATTCTTGGCAACAACTCCAAGATCTACCTGGGATGAATATTGGGCTGCCTCTTCATCAGAAGCAAACAGACCATCTACATGATAACCCCATATTTCACCAAGTTTCATGCCCGGATAGTAGCTCTTTGCAAATACTTTCTCAGGATTATCATAACGTGTTATCCGTGCATCATAATTACTGAGATTGGCAGAAACAGAATAAGAAAGGTTGTGACCGAATATCTTCAAATTATCATGCCATGTGGCAGAAAGTTCATATCCTTTTGTCCGCAAGTCCGCCGTGTTCATCTGCGGAGGAGTGGCACCATATACTCCGGGAAGCTCAATACCATCGGTAAGCATATTAACGGTATTTCGCACATAAATGTCTCCGGTAAAATTCAAACGATTGTTGAACATCGCTAGATCTGCACCAATATTCCACTGACGTGCCGTTTCCCAAGTAAGGTTTTGTGCTATGGGTGCTCCGATAGACGAATATTTCGCCTTTGTATCAGAACCAAAGTTGAATGTGTCAAAGTCACTGAGAGTAATCATACGAAGGAACGTATAAAAAGAAGATACGTTCTGGTTTCCCAGACTTCCGTATGAAACCCTGAATTTCAGATTGCTAAGTGACGGGCGTGCCCATTCCATGAATTTTTCTTCGGATATTCTCCAGCCTACGGAACCGGAAGGGAAGCATCCCCAACGGTTATTGGAAGCAAAACGGGAAGTACCATCATAACGTCCGCTAATCTCAGCAAAATAACGTCCGTCATAATCATAGTTGACACGTCCGAACCATCCTGCAAGCTTGTATTCGTTCTGACCACCTCCCATTGAAAACATGGTTGTTGCGAGATTCAAGTCATCGAGGTCATCTGATGATAACTCATAACCTACTGCACTAAGATTTTTTTTATGCCAATGTTCATAATTGAAACCAAATGTTGCGGCTAAATTATGTTTATCATTCCAGCTTTGATTATAATTTGCATAGGCATTTACAGATATATAGTTCGATGTATAAACCTGTTCAGTAAGTTTGTTTTGGCCGGCCCCAATACCGTAAAAGTCCATTTCGGAATCAGGATACATCCTGAAATTCAAATGATTTGAACGCCAATAATTACGGTCCTGATCAAATTTGTATGAAAAATCGCCTGTAATACTTAATTGCTTGATAGGGGTTACTATAAAACGGGAAGTATTTATAAAACTCATATTGCGTTCAAGATTACGATGTGAGCCCTCTCCAATCATAATATGACGGCCATTTGCCATTTTTGTACTCTGATAAGGTACTGAGTATATCCATGTTCCATCCGGATTCTTGTTGGGATAACATGCAAATGCACCATTTGCAGAATATCCGAATGTGTCTTCTATACTGCCGTTTCCCTGAGATTTATAGGAAGTAGAGTAAAGTGATGTGTTATTGGAAAATCGCGCCCATTTTGTAACAGGAAACTCTATTTTAGACCGAAGATTATATTTGTTATAGGTATCAGGATTAACTTTCAAGATGCCTTTACGGTATTCATACGCTCCGGATACGAAGTAATTTACATCGCCAATGCCGCCTGACAGTGATATATTATGCTGCATTTTAGGCCGGTTATCACTGAAATTCATGTGATAATGGTCATAATTTCCATAATATACCCACTGTTTTTTTCCATTACGTACATCTTCAACTATCCACGGACGATCCGGGTGTTCTGTACGGTCGTTGACACGTGCCAGTAACTCAGCCATATCCTTATCTGTGTAGTCTATGATATTTTTACCGTCTTTAGCTCTGGCAAATAAGTTGGCAGTATAGACAGCCCAATAACCACGGTCCTCATAATCTGTACTGTTGGTGTTTGCCTCCCAGCCGAATCTGCCACTGTATCGAACTGTAGTCCTGGCTCTTTTCCCTGTTGCATCATCGCTCTCTCCAGCCTTAGTGGTGACCAAAATAACACCAAATGCGGCACGAGCTCCATATATGGCTGCGGCTGAAGCATCTTTGATAACTGAAATACTCTTGACATCGCTTGGGTTGACTTGGCTAAGATCACTTTCAACACCATCTACCAGGACGAGAGGATTGGTGGCATTTACTGAAGTGGTACCACGTACATTGATTGATGGAGATTTGTTCGGAAGACCGGAACCCGTCGTGATGTTAAGTCCAGGAGTCGTACCTTGAAGCATTGAGGTAAGTGACTGGGACGGACGATCGGAAAGCTCCTTATCTGTAATTACCGAGACCGCTCCTGTGAGATTAACCTTTTTTTGTGTGCCATAGCCCACCACTACGACCTCATCAAGAGCTTGAGCGTCTTCAGTCATTGTAACGGTTATTTTATTCTCGTCAGGCTTCAAATCTATTTCCAAAGGTTGAAAGCCTATATAGGAGAAAGTCAGTTTTTTTACGCCGGAGGGAAGTGTGATTTCAAACTTGCCATCTATGTCAGTCGTTGTCCCTATCTTGTATTCTCGATTGAATACACTGACACCCACTAACGGGTCTCCGCTTTTTTCGACAACTTCACCGCTAAGCGTTCTTGTCTGTGCTGCTGCTCCGATTGCAGTTATGCAAACCACGAGCAGCAAAATTAATTTTCTTGTTAATGCACTCATAAGATAATGATTAGTTATTGATTGATTTCATTATTTTTGTGTTCTATACATTTTTTCTTGTATATATTTCCAAACTCATCTATTGGCCTTATGCCCACATGCCAAAGCTGTTCCAGCTGCTGCTGAATCTGTTATAGGAGATGAAGCGGAGAATGTGGCCATTATTCCGACATTAGGAAATCCAAACATAAGGAGAAGTTCAAATTCATTGGTTCTAAGATATTCTTCCGTTGCCATAATATGGCCAAGCCCCATACTGTCTCCTATAAATAAGAAGATATATTTGGGAGTAGCTTTCGTTTCTGCCAGTGCGAAACAAGCAATGGTCAATGCAATAATTATTCGTTTAAGCATACTTACTATTTTTTCTCGCTGCAAAATTCCATATATTTTATTTCACATTTCTTTCGGGAATATTAAGGAATTATTAAATTCTTTAATTTGTTATTATTACATATATAGAAATAAAAATATGGATTATTCGTAAATTTGCAGTCTGAAAACAGGAAATGGAAAATCTGTAGGTCGCAAAAACAAAATTCCTAGTTCGACAAAAAAGAAATACCACCTAAACGTGACAAATCGGGTCATATTTTAACATATTCAAACGCACATAATCTTTTTCTTTCTCTTTGGTCATAAAAGTATAAGAAAGTTGAAAAGAAAGAGATTGTGTCAAATGTGAAATGACCCCAAAAGTTTTTTATCTAACTTTTGAGGTGCACTTCAACGTTGGCACACCCTTTTTTATGCGCAAAGCCCAGACTTCGCAAGCCCGGGCTTTGTTATTATCCAAAGTTTCTATATCTTTAGACATAAAGTTTTTTGTTATGGCAAAGTTACATTTTCGTCCTTACATTCCCCAACCAGACCGTTCTTTTTCCACAAAGAATTGATGAAAACATAGCATCGAACGATCCGGTTCGCATAGTTAATACTGTTGTTGATAATCTCAATCTTGACAATTTCAAGAAGCTTTATAAAGCAACCGGTCGTTGTCCTTATCATCCTAAAATGATGCTTAAGGTGATTATTTACTCCTACATGAACAATATCTATTCGTGCCGCAAAATAGAGAAGCTTCTCCTATGTGACATCCATTATATCTGGCTTTCCGCTAATGAACATCCGGATTTTACTACCATCAACCGTTTTCGAAACCGTGCAAAAGAAGAAATAAATACCGTATTTACGCAGTTGGTCCTTGTCCTTGCCGACAAAGGTTTTATCAGCCTTGACGTAGAGCATATCTACGGTAGCAAGATTGAGTTCAGGGCCAACAAATATACTTTTGTCTGGCGCAAGACAGTCGAAAAGAACCGTACAAAGCTGATGGATAAGATCCGCATTCTCCTGGAGTAGGCAGATGAAGCCATAGCCCAAGAGAACTCCTCCAAAGGCACATCCGTAGAGTTCACTCCTGCCATGCTCTCAGATATAGTGAATGAACTTAAAGAGGCGCTGGAACACTAGGACAAGGAACAAAAGAAAGTCATACGAGAAAAGAAGAAACAGGTCCGGAACTTGAGGAGTACCGTGACAAGTTGATGGAATACGACAACCATCTTGATACTCTTGGAGAACGCAACTCCTATTCCAAGACCGATCCTGATGCCACCTTCATGCACATGAAAGAAGACACCATGAAAAACGGACAGACCAAGCCCGGATATAATCTGCAAATAGGTACCGAGAACCAATTCCTCATAGACTTCCGGCTGTTTCCCAACCCAACCGATACACTGACCCTCATACCTTTCTTCCACTCCTTTGAGCAACGCTATAACCACTTACCAACTGTCGGAGTGGCAGACTCCGGTTACGGCTCGGAAGAAGGCATCAGGCATAGGGGAAGGCGATGTATAGAACCGGAAGCAGTTTTTGGACAAATGAAACACAACATGGCATACAGAAGGTCCGGCATGTGGGAGAAGAAAAGGTTACAATGGACTTTGCATTCTTTGCTATAACTTTTAATATCAAAAAGATGTGTACAAAACTACTGAAAGCTGGAAAGACAGGGAACAATTAACTTTAGAGAATGTAAATTAAACTGTGTCATCAAGGAATTAACTTTGCTAACACTGTTTTTTTATGAAAGCAGAATTTGATTTTGAAAATATTAAGAACAAAGCTATTGAACAGCTGAAAACCGATAAGCCTTTGTTGGTAAGGATGGTGCTTTTGTCCCCTTATTGGAAAGTATATTGAATGCAGCATTGGAAGGTGAAATGGATGCGCATCTTACAGAAGAAAAACGTCAGTTGGGTAATCGTCGTAATAGTAAAATGCAGAAGCAAGTCCAGACTCCATTAGGTGAGATCACTGTGTCTACCCCTCGTGACCGTAATTCAGGTTTTGAGCCTTAGTATATAAAGAAGCGTGAGGCCATCTTGGCGGAGGGGGTAGCAGACCGTATCATCGGACTTTATTCCCTTGGTAACAGCACACGTGAGATCAGTGACTGGCTAAAGGAAAATCTCGGCAACCGTGTTTCTGACGAAACGATTAGTTCAATAACCGATCGTGTTCTTCCTGAAATAAAGGTTTGGCGTTCCCGTATCCTTGATGATGTTTATTCGATAGTCTGGATAAACGCTATCCATTATAAAGTCACTGACGAGAGAGGGTGTACCGTTACCCGCGCAATCTACAACGTCTTAGGCATAGACAAGGAAGGCCACAAGGATTTGCTTGGAATGTATATCTCTAAAAATGAGGGAGCAAATTTCTGGTTAAACGTACTGACGGATTTGCAGAACCGTGGAGTTCATGATATCCTTATTGCGTACGTTGATGGCCTGAAAGGCTGGATGCCACCCAAAGTGTTTTTCCGAACACAATATTACAACTTTGTATCGTCTACCAGATACGGAACTCCATTAAATATGTCGGTAGTAAGCATCAGAAGGAATTCCTCAAAAACTTGAAACGGGTTTATGGTGCAGTACATAAATAAGCTACTGAAACAGAGTTTTTTTAATCTGAATGAGAAATGGGAAGAAAAATATCCTATCGTCATCAAGTCATGGCAGGACAACTGGGAAAAACTTACTGAATACTTCCAGTTCACATCAGATATACGCCGTATGATTTATACCACAAATACAATTGAAGGCTATCATCGTCAGATACGGAAAGTGACAAAAAACAAGGGTGTGTTCCCTAACGACACCACCCTTGAAAAACTGGTTTACCTCGCTTATCGCAACATACGTAAGAAATGGACTATGCCACTGGCTAACTGGGAAGCCATTACTCAACAACTGGCGATAAAATTTGGAGATAAGTTTAAATTCTTGTAATTTTACGCTCGTCGGGACGGTTAGTCCCGCCCATTGGCGCCGGGCCGTTCCTAGACCGATGAGATTGAATGAGAATAGAGCATGACACAGTTTAATTTACACATCCTTAACTCTAAAGTTCCTTACTCATTATCTGAATCTTACTTGAAGCCTCAACTCCTATGACACCGCATATATGCTGCAACTTTCTTCCTGTTATACTTTTACTTACTTTTGCAAATATACGAAAAAGCAATATAAATATAAATACAAATTCATCACTTGATTTAACGAAGATAACTTCTATAATTTTTTTCCAATACTGATTGCAATTTGGAAAGAGGATAAAGGAACTTGCCACCTATAACAGTATAAGCTATCCCCTTTTCATCCCGCAACTTTTGCAAAGTCCTGCTTGATATATGTAACATACTACATACCTGCTCACCAGTCATATAAACCTCATTAGCTACAGGAACCTGCAAATTCTGAAATTCAAGAATTTCCTTTGAGCATTTTCTAAGCATCCCCATTATCATAATATATTCTTCTGATTGTTTTGTAATTACCCCATCCATACTCTATTTATCTTTTTGAATTAATATTCTGACCAAATCACTTTCCTTGTACATATATTTTCCACCAATGAAAGAACATGGAATGATCCCATAATCCCTATAACTTTGTAAACTTCGTTTAGAGATGTTCAGAGCCAGACAAACTTCCTGGGTATCCAGTCATTTCTCCCTTTTAACTGTTCCAAACTTCTTTTTAACGGCTTCAACTTGTACAGATAAATCCTTAACTTGCTGTTTTAACCGTAAATACGCACTTTTTTCTATAACAATTAATTCCATAACAAATTTGATTTATGATTTTACTATTTACAAAGCAAATAAAAGCACATTTCAACATCCGACAAAACTTCCTAAATCAAAGTCACCTGTTGGCGCACATTGTCACTCCTCAAAATACAAGATATTAAGAAGTGACCTGAAATATTTCCATACTACTATTCCTTTACCCATATTTGCTCAAACCAAAACTTTAATAATCTCAATCATAAAAGGAAATGCCTGTTACCTGCATCCATGCAGTAACGAGCATTCCACCCCTCACCAGTTTTCCGTTATCCTACATCTTTATACCTTTGCTTTTCTGCACAACCGCCTTTTCCTTTACGTCCGCTTTTTGCCGTGTCTTCGGAAAATGCTCCTTCAACAGCTTCCCTCCAGTTTCTTCGCCTTCTCCTGCAGCTCATCATACACATCCCATCTGTTCCGGCCCAGCAACTTGTTTTCTATCTTTTCAAATTTTTCATGGAAACTGAACTCGTCCGGATATTCATCTGTCAGCCCGTCTCTCGGATAACCTTTGTCCATGATATATAGCAGTGTCATCCGGTCATAATTATGTTGGCTCCGCGTCAGTCCTAGCCCCTTGCCTGCATCAGTCAACCTGTAATAGTTCTCCCATGTGGGGGGGGGGTAAAGTCATAAGTCTCACTGTCTGTTACGTTTTTCAGTACCGACCTGTCCTGGAATGCCCGCCTTATCGTTTCCCCGTCTCCCCACCAGCCGAAACGGTTATGACAACGGTTCAGTTTCCCTTCCATCAGCGAGGGCCATCCCCTCAATTCATGGACAGCCAGGGATTTCAACACAAACTCCGAGGCAAAGAAATCATTCTCTATGTATTTATACATGTAATCACTAAATTGGCCCTCTCCGATTATGTCCCTGCTGAATATCAGCACCCCTTTGTCCGTCTCAACGCCCGTATAATACGTGTTTCCATGCTTCAAATCATCCAGCATCTCCGCTGTCACTTCGGGCGACGCAGCCTTTATCTCCCGCCACATCTCCGGTGTAAGCCGCTGGATATAATTCTCGTCCCTTGACAGCGGATCCATGTCTTTTCACAGGCAATACACCACCTCTGACAGACGCAGGTATCTATGCAGTTTGATTCCATGTCCGTCCATCGCCTTTTCCAACCTTTGCAGATAATCATCATTGTTCCCTTCCCACAAATGCGGTACAATCCCCATATCAGGCACGTTATAGTACATCATGCCTATAACAGGCATTTCCGTTTCCTTCAGTGCCTTTTCCACATCTTCCAGCATAAACTCCAGAAAACCTTTCTCGCCTGTACCTTTCATGCTGACATGCACTGGTTTGAAATGTCCGTCCACTGTGACATACACACTGCCGCCGTTCGTATTCTCTTTTTCCATCCGCCAAAAATTTAAATGTTCATTCCTTGTCCTTTTCTCTTTACCGGAATCCGCACCCTCATTTCCACGTTCGGGAATCGCACGTTATCCGGTTGTACCACCAGTGACGAGACTATCTGCTCCTGCTCTCCGGTCAGCGGTATAGGCTGCCGTTGCAGATTTCTCAGCTTGTTGAAGTTCCTCAGCGTAGGTGCCATGTCGCAACATGCCACACAAATCCCGTATCTCACCATATCCGAAGAAACCGTCTGTCCGTCACCGATTTTAGCCCGGTATGCAGCATCCAGCGGAGCCACTTCATAAAATCTCAGACTCCCGGATTTCCGCTTGCCGTCAAAAAAACGTTCGGCCAGCCTGCTCAGAAACGCATCCAGCATCCTGTCCCCACTGTCTGTCTTGTCAAACAGCAATACCTTCCCCTCGTATTCCACCACCATGCAGGTGGGGAAAGCCGCCAGCCCGTTGCGTATCACATCCCCGTCCATTCCGAAACGGTGTCCCAGACGCCTGTAATCCTCGTTTTCCAGCAAGGTCATATGTTCTGCCGATGATGACAGATGCGCAATCCCCCTTTCCTCGCAGAATGCCGCATCCCGGAGCCTCACCACCCCCGACGGATGTATCCTTTCCCGTTCCAGCACCGGACAGAGCCGTTCCAGATAATCCGCATTGTCCGTACCGAGTATGGGAGGAATCATGCCTTTGTCCCTAAAATCGAAACGGAACATTCAGTGGTCGGGAACAAATCTCCGTCCCGCCGTATGAAACCTCACGTTGTTGCCGATGTAACGAGAGAATCCATCTTCCCCCTGCCCGCGTATACTCAGATACACGGGTTTGTAAAAAGCGTCCAGTGTCATGTACAGGCTACCGCTTTCCACCGCCTGCATTTTCTTTTTTTCCATAAATTCTATAGGATTAATTGTTTCTTCTCTTTCTTTTGCGGAGCAATGGGGGCGACGTGCCTCGCCTGCCGTTGTCTGTCAGAAGGCTTTTGTCTCGGTGTTTCCTGCCTGCGGTATGTCTCCGGTAACTTGCCGGTCTTCACCTCTTCCGAATGTGGACGCGACATCGGATGTAACGTTTCCATCCTTTCAATCCAGCTTATCCGTGCGCCCAGCCTGAACTCCCCATCCTTGGCATGGAACTCCGATTGCAACAAGTCCGCCGCCATCTCCCTTGCCTCTTTCTGCAAGGCCGCATAGCCGAAGTCGTGTGCCGACAGAGGCGCGTTCATCCGTGCCTTCATGCTGTCTTCCAGTTTCTCCGCCAGTTCCCTGAACTCATACTCATAGCTGAAAGGATGTACCTTGTCTGCCGCAACAATCCCGGCGTACCCGTTTTCCGAAATGTACAGCAATGCCGCCACATCATAGTTCCGCGGCGAGATGCCCAGCCCAAACTCCCTTGTCAGCCGGTCAAAATTATGGAAATCGGGCCGCAGGTCAAACTTTGCCCAGCACACACCACCGTCCAATACACTCCTGTCCGCAAACTTGTCGGGAGTGAAGCTCACCACCGACCTGCGCAATTGTGCGTCCGTACTCCGCAAATCCGCTTTGGACAACTTTTCGATACAGTTGTCTGCCAGTTCCGCTACCCGTTTGGTAGGCAGGTCTATCTCGTATATCCGCAGAGTTTCAGATACTTTGGCCACGTTGAAGAAGCCGTCGGCCAGATGTTGCAGATAACTGTTACGTGCCTTCATTCCTTTCGGAGTGTCCGAGAACAGCATCACCCCCTCTTCGGTGGCCACGGCATACACCCGTTTTTCTGTTCCGGCAGCTTCCGTTGCTGTCACTTTCTGCCGGTCCGTTCTCCGGACGATACGGTTCCAAATATCATTCAGGATTGACATAACCTTGTTTTTTTAGATGTGAATAACCGACGGCAAAAAAAGCCATTCGCCTGCCAATCCGCAATACCGAACACATACAAGTCGTCCGTTGGCGGCTGTTGGCGTGCAACCTTTACGCCAGCCGTGCGTCAAGCATCCGGTTGTAGCTCCTGCGCAGGGAGTCGATGAACGGAGTGGTGTCCGTACAACGGTCAAACACCTTTCCACGCTTGGTATATAGGGCATTGATTTTCAAGTGAAAAACTTCCTCGAACACCCGTATCACATCCACCACTTTCAGTTCCCTACCTTCCGCTGTTCCTATCACTCCGGCAGCCATCAACGCCGCCACCAGTTCTATCAAGTCGCTGTCCGTGCCGTTCCACGTCAGCGTTACAGAACCCTTCTTCCCGTTCCTGCATACCGCCTCTTCCTTCAATCCCATTGCCTCCGTTCCACCATGCCGGAGTACCTCTTTCATCATCTGTTCCTCCGCATCCAGCAACGCAAGTGCCTTGCCGATGTAAACATCGAACAGAACGTGCCTTTCCATGCCATTTGTGGAAACAGTCTCCTGAATCCCCCTCAACTCTATTTTCGTGTAGAACAGCCTGCGCAGCTGTGCACAGATGTTTGTCCCGTCTGTCGGGAGCGTAGCCAGCAACGTGGCAAAATCATCATAGGCGGCAGACAGCTTCTCCTCACCGTTGCGGACTCCGTCCGCATAAGAGGCGAACAATCCGAACAAGACAGTATCTTTCAAGATTTTCATGGCAATAATTGTATTTGTTTCATTTACATGCCATAGAAGGGCAAGAAAGATACCATCGTACGAATTTAGTTGGTAGTATCAAAGACAATCTACTGTATTACAACCACTTGTAAATTTTCCAAAAGAACATGTATATATCAATGTGTCGTGTAAAAGCCGGACACGTGTACGGAAGCCGGACACGCGGTTATTGAAAGCCGTACTTCCGTAATTTCTCATAAAGTGTGCTCCTTGATATTCCCAGCAGCCTTGCCGCCTCCTTACGGTTGCCTCCGGTCTCTTCCAATGCCCGCATGATGCATTCCTTCTCTTTTTGCGCATCATTCAGCGCAAGCGTCTCTGACGCATCCGCCCCGTCCGCTTCCCGAACGGAAAAAGCCAGACTTCCAGCGGCTATCCGTTCTCCGTCGGGCGTAAGCAGTACGGCACCCCTTACCGTATTCTTCATCTCCCTCATATTCCCCGGCCACTGATAGGCAGCCAGCCTGCTCCGGGCCTCCCTGTCGAAACCACCTGTCCTTTTGCCCAGCTCGGCATTGGCCTCTTCAAGAAAGAAGTCCGCAAGCGGCAGTATGTCCTCCCTGCATTCCGCCAACAACGGCAGGCGTATGGTAAATTCATTCAGCCGGTGAAATAAATCCTCCCTGAAACGTCCCTCTGCAATGGCCTTCTCAAGATTCTCATTCGTGGCGGCCACCAGCCGTATGTCAAACGGGTACTCCCTCGTGTCCCCCAGCGGCCTATACCGTTTTTCTTGCAACGCCCTCAGCAGCATCACTTGTGTCCGGTACGAGAGGTTTCCTATTTCGTCCAGAAACAGCGTACCCCCGTCAGCCGTCCGGAACAGTCCCGCCTTGTCGCTCTCCGCACCCGTAAACGCCCCCTTCAGATGTCCGAAGAACTCCGATGCCGCCAGCTCTTCCGGAACCGTCCCGCAATCAACGGGAACATACGGCTTGTTCCATCTGTGGCTTCGTTCATGTATCTCGTGCGCCACATGTTCCTTCCCCGTGCCCGACGCCCCCCGCAGCAATACCGAAATGTCGGCGCACGCTATCAGTTCTATCTGCCTGTACATCTCCTGAGCCTTCGCGCTTTCGCCACGGTAGAAGGACGGCTTGCCGCTGTCTCCCTCCTTTATTCCGACGATAAGCTCTAGCAGGATGTCAGGCTGCACGGGTTTGCGCAGATAGTCCGTGGCACCCAGCTTAATAGCTGTCACCGCATTCTCCACTTCCCCGTAGTTGGTCATGATGATGACCGGGACCGTGCACCGCCTTTCCCTCATCCATTCCAGTAGGGACAGGCTGTTGTCATCCGGCAGACGCATGTCGGCCAGTATCAGACTGAACGGCTTCCCCGCAATCGCCCTGCGCGCCTCCGCTATGGTCGCCACGCACTGTGTCTTCATGCCCTGTTTCACCAGCCAATTGCTTATGGTACGGCTGAAAACGATGTCATCCTCTATAATCAGTATGCTCTTCATCTATACTCTCCCTGATTTTTCTTGCCGACTCCGCCAGCTTTTCCGCTGCATGGATTATCTCCCCGACTTCCATATATTGCCTTTCCTCCCACACAGCCGCCGTGTGTGTCACCAGACCGCGCAGGCGGGCCATCGGAAAGTTCATCCGCACCGTTTCCCATAAGGGAAGGTTCTTGTGCAGCACCTTGTGTATCGTATCCCTGTCATGCCCGCAAAGCGCATTTTCCAGTGTATGGATGCTCTCTTCCGTTTCCCGTATAAAAATATCCAGCATCCTTCCCTTGTCCTTTTCCCCCGAAAGGATGAACGAGAAATCGGGTTCTTTCTTCCCCGTTTTTACCACCATACGGCTTACGGTGCTTATCAGTTCGTCCATCGAGAACGGCTTCCGCAGGCAGCCCGCAAACCCGAAGGAAATATAATGTTCTTCATCGTCGGCGCAGGCCGTAACTGCCAGCACGGGTATCGTACGCGCGTTCTCCATGTTCGAGGAACGCAGCAGATCAAGTATCCTGTAACCGTCCATGTCCGGCATCTGTATGTCCGACAGAAGCAGGTCGTATGTTCTTTCCCTCAGTGCCGCCATCAGTTCCCGCACCGTCCGGCAGCATTCGCACCGCACCTTGTTCCGCACAAGCATCCTGCGGGTTATATCCAGTTGTATCCGGTCATCATCTATAACCAGCACGTATGTTCCTTCCAGTCCGTAGTCCTCCGCATACCCGTTTTCTCCATCCTCCCCATGCTTCGCCACTTCCGACAGGGGGAGGGCCACCCTAAACAGGCTGCCCGTCCCGTAAGGGCTCTCCACCGTGATGCGCCCGCCCAGCAGTTCCGTCAGACGGGAGACAATGGCTAGCCCAAGGCCGAAGCCGGGCAGGTACCTTGCATTGTCCAGACGCTCGAAGGCCCTAAATATCCTCTTCTGTTCATCCTCCGTCATGCCCGGTCCGGTGTCCTGCACGCTGAAGCGCAGCTCTCCCTGCCCGTATGCCGCCTGCAGACTGATTTTCCCCTTCCGGGTGAATTTTATGGCGTTGGAAAGCAGGTTGTTGGCTATCTGCATGATACGCGGGCGGTCTCCTTCCACCACGGTGTCAAGTCCCTCAAAATCCGTACAGAGTGTAAGCCCTTCCTTTCTGACCGACGGTGTATGCAGCTTCACTATCTCATCGAAAAGTGACAGCGGACGGAAAACCGTCACGTTCATTTTCCCCTTGCCTGCATCCAGCAGATAAAATTCAATCAAGGAGTTCACGAGTCCTATCATATAGTCGGACGAGCGGACGATATGCACCGCATACTCATCCTTCCGCTTTTCGTCCACTTCTCCGGGCAACAGCTCTGCATACCCTTTGATGGCTGTCAGCGGCGCACGCAGGTCATGGGCAATGGTCAGCATCATGTTTTTTCTGGATTGCAGCAGTTCCTTGTTTTTCAGGTCGGAAGATTCCAGTTCCCTGCGGTACCGGAGACACCTGTTCACGTCGCGGTGCAGCAGGGTATATAGCACGATGGCAAGCAGGAATACGAAAAGGGCAAGCGTCGCCGCCGTATTGTACGATTTCTCCCGGTCTGCCGCAATGGCATTGTATCTCGTTTCCAACCGCTCACCCGCCACCTTGTCAAAATCACCGACCAGCCCGTTCAGCCTCTTGTTCAGCGCCCGGCTACTCAAGTGCAGGCTGTCCATCTGGGCCGACAGCTTTTCCCGCTGTTCCTTCTGCTTTTCAGTCACTTCGCGGCTCAACGCATGGAGAAGATGGACAGCGGCATTGTTCCCGCTGTTTCGAGTGGTGGACGACGGCACTTTTTCCGATGCCGCCCGTTGCTGCTCCCGTTGTTGTCGGTAAGCGGATTTTTTCTCTTTTCCGCCGAAAACTTTCTTCAGAAAACTTTTCTTCTTCTCCGGCTGTTCTTCCCCGGTGGTTGCTGTCCCGGCATAAGCTTCCTTCACGGCAGGGGCGAGGATATTCCTTGTCGGCTGCCTGCGCACCTGCCTGACGATAGCCGGCACTTTTTCGCCCACCGTCTCGCCGATGTTTTCCAGTTCGTCAAACGTGCTCATGGCCGCTGACAGGAGCATCTCTTTCTGCTCAAGCAGCAGGCACAGCGAGTCTATGCGTTCCTGCTGTTCCGGCGTATGTACAAACTGCTGCAGTTCCTTCAGGACACCGCACGTCTTTTCTCTTCTCTCACGGTATAGCCGTAAGTCGCTTTCGCTCCAGGTGCTCACCACTTCGCCTTGCGACGCCAGTTCCAGCAGATGACCGTAAGTTTTGCGCGTAAGGTCGCGTATTATGCCCAGTTCTTTCATTTCCCACTTCAGTTCATCCCGTTTCATACGCTCCCCGCGGAACAGGTAAATAATGAATCCCAACAGAAGTATCAGCATGGCATAACCTATGAATATTTTAAGTTTCAATCCCATTCTCCCAACCGTTTTGTTCTATTCCTCGTCCTCATACGCTTTTCTGCCCTGTGCACTGCCCCTATGCATACAAGGGTAACGAAAAAGCTCAAGAAGATACAGACGGACAACACCGCTATGACTATCCGGCAGTTCATAAGTCTTCATCGTTTTCTCCTGCTCCGGCAAGGTGCCTCACCAGTACGATTCCCTCGTCATGGATTGTGAAGAATACGCACCAGGTGACGTTCATCATGCCCTGCATCTTGAACCGCACCCAGAAGGTGTCCCGTCCGCAATACCGCTCGAAGGCTTTCGGCGTTGCCGCCTTCGTCCGGGGAATGGGTGTCAGCACACGCACGATGCGGTGCAGCAGCAAGTCCGGAAACTCTTTCCTTATCACACTCACAGGCCTTGTACGCGGGCTTACGAACAGCCTGTCCGTTTCTGTCTGTATTTGTCTTTTCATTTCCGGCAGATAGCGCACATGTTGTTGCACCTTTCCACCCGCCACATAAGTCGGAGAGATGTCCTCACCCGTCACTGAACGGAGCATCTCGCTCTGTTCCTGCGCGGTAAGCCCGTGGGCACGCATGAAGGCATCCAGTTCTGTACCATGCACCCGCAGGTCGATGTTTACTTGCATCGGGGTTCCGTCCTCGTCCCGCAGCAAGGTTATTCCGTTGTATTGAATCATTTATGGTTTAAATAATTTATTAATTTGTAATTCATGGTTTCTTGCCCTGCCTCACCCATCCGGCCTTAGTCCAATCCCTGTCCTTCATCACATCCGGAGCCACGGCCCCCTCATAATCCGTCCGTTCAAAAAAGGTATCCAGCACAAACCTGTCAGGGGTCAGGGAAGTCACTTCACGCGTAGCGTTAATCAGGATATAATCGATACCCGGCAACGCTCCCGGTTGGCCACCAATCAGTTGGACAGGAATGTCATCATCTGCCACAGCCTCGCGGGTACTGCTGTTCACCAGTGTCAGCCGGCTATATGCGGAAACCGCAATCGGATACCGTCGGCCATGAGATTTATTATCATGCGCCGTAGACAGGTTCGCAATCACCGGATGTGTATAGAAAGACGGAACTTCCAATTTCCCCGTCCCATTGCAGCTAACCACGCTCCACACACTCTTCCGAATAGGTGCAGTAGCCATCACATACTGCAATTTCCCCGTATATCCTTCATTGAAGCACAATCCGTTCTGGCTGGCACCCGTACTAATCAGATACTGGGCATTCACCGTCCCTCCGTTGAACATAAACCCGTCGCCACCGCTACAGTAACTTTGACAATGGTCTATCGTAGTTCCCCGGCTCACACCGTCAAAGGTCACTGCCCCGCCGGCGGCACCGGCGTACTCCACCCGGACAAACTGTAGGGAACCGGAATCATCATTCTCCTCAGAACCTCCATAAGAAATATCCGTAGCAACAGTTCCACAATATAAAGTCTCACACTCATAACTGACAGGAGCCTTCCCCAACACAATCACACCGTCCCAACTACCCGGTTCTTTGATCAATGCCGTCATCACGATAGGAGCATCCTCCGTACCGTTGGCAACAATCTTACACCCCTTTGTAATGACAATCGTCGCTTTCCCTTGACCCGATGCGGGAAGAGCTTTCAGCAATGCGCCGCGTTGTATGGTCAGCGTGGCGCCGTTGGTCACAAACACAGGCTTACTAATCAGATACTCCGTATCGGTGTACAATGTTCTATCCTCACTAATCACCGAAGGCAGTACCTCTGTAGTCTCCCTGTCAAACATCTCGTCCTCATTGGAGCAGGACGTAAGCATACTCAGACACATGGCAGCCACCATAAAGAGAAAAGCAACAAGCGCTTTCCGGCAAAGGATTATTTCTTCTCTTGTCATCACAATCTTTTTTAGTTTAAACTTACACTGGCCAATCTCTGTCAATCAACAAGGATTGTTCAGAAATAACGGCCAAACAATCTTTTAAAAACGCCCTTTTTCTCTTCCGCTTTTTGGGGTATATTCTTTAGTTCCTGAATCCGGGCTTCAACCGATGCCAGCTCGCGCATCTCCCGTTGCGATTCTTCAATCAGTTTGGAGTCGCAGAACATGGTAGTTCCTCGTTGCCAGAATCCGGTATTTTCTTCCTGTATTTCTTCGTCAGGCATTATAAGAGTCAATGGCCCCTCCACATAGAAGTAAGCCTCCCCCGGCTCAGCCGCTCTACGTTTTTCCTTTTCCTCACGCCGCCTTTCCTCGGCCATCAGCATTTCCCTTCGTTTCCTGTCGCGTTCTTCCAGTTCCACCAGGTCAGCCAGCCTGCCGGTATTATAATACTCCACCTGCGCCCTTTCCATGCTCAATTTCTCTTGCATGTACAACGGTATCTGTTCCCCTTTCGTCATTGCGTAGGTGATGAATGTCTTGAAGAGATACGCTTCGTCATTTAACACAATCCCCAGCGCAACGCCATGGGAGGATGCGCTGTATATCCGTGCTCCGGTCACCCGTTCCTCGCTGCCCGGTTGCAGGCCGTAGCGCATCACGAGGTTATCCTTCAAATAAGTCTTTCTCAAAATCTTTCCGGACAGCGTACTGTGTTTTCCCCAGTACCGTTCACGGTAACGTATAAAAAAATGGGGAGGGAAAACAAAAACAGCATTCTCACCCGTGTCCATCGTGACAAAGAGATAAACATGGAAACCGGCATTCGATGGTACCAAGCAATAGAACTGGCCGCATCTATCTATAGTCTGCTGCTTCCATTCCTGCTTGCTGAGAACATAGAATCTCACTCCCCATTCCATTACGGGAGTGTTGATTAAAACAGAATCAACCCCGGACGGGAATCTGGCCATTCCCTCCACCTTCGGATTCAGCAGGATATGCTTTCTTCATGCTTTGGAACGTACATTAGTCTTAAGATCCTCGCGAAGCACCTCAATAGTTTCTTCAATGCTCATCTTGGATGTTACCATCCGCATGGGCTTCTTATCCGGTTTCGTTTCTTGTTTACCCATCTGTCATGCTGTTTTTAGTTAAAGACAAATTCTCTTCCTCCGCTGCCTTTTTGAATAGACGGTCCATTTCTTTCAGCACACTCTCCAGCGACATTAGATTATCGTAAGCTGTAGGCTCCTTTATTTGGGGCACCGATTCAACGAACGTACCAAACTCCTGAAGCAACTTAGCCGGTAAGTGATTGACGGCCCATTCCAGTAGCGGCAAGTTGCTTTTTACCTTTTCATCCATACCGTTATGCACCTTTACCATCGCCTCATTCTTCAGCAGAGCCATCTGCGGGTTTATCCCGGCACTTTCCGGATGTTTCCGTTTCTGGTCATCCAATCCGGCAGTCAACTCCATTGATTTGCACAGTTTCATCATGTCATGAAGCAAAATGTCCAATGCTTTCCGGTCTTTGGCCGATTCCCGATAACCGTTACATTTCAAGATGAACAGTTTCACGGCAAGCGCTCCCCACATCGGTTTCAAGTCCTCGTCATCAAAAAACTGTTCATAGCTCATTATCTTATTGATGACCGCCAGTTTGCCGTCCTTATCAATTTCCCCGAATCCAACCGCATCCACGGAGGCAATAAATATCTTATCACCAGCCGATGCCTGCTCCTTCTCTTCCTTTTTCCGGAAGCCGACAGCAAAAACGTAGTTTCGTCCAAAGAAACGGTACAACAAATCCCGGTCATTCGCTCTCCCATCTCCGTACAAAGCGGACAGACCATCCGCATGGGAGGAGAACATCACCAGTTCCACCCCCTTCCAAGCGGCAGCCTGCAAGTCCAGATAAGCAGCCACCCCATCTTCTGCATTACCCAGCAGATAGGCGCAGAGGAAGTTCTTATAACTGAACTTGGGCACTTCCGATTTCCGGTTCACATGCCCTACCGCTATCCACAAGTTACCCGCAGCGGTCCGAAAGACGCACGGATCATCCGTACACCATGGGAAGGCTGTCACTCCTTTCAGCACTTCCCGGTAGTTCTGTTCTTGGATTCGTTGTGATATCATGGCTTGCAGTTCCGGCATATCAGTCTGCATCCCCTTTCTTTTCTCCGATGTGGACATTGTTTTTGTTATCACGCTGTGTCCCTCCTTGTTAAGTACGAACGTATTCTTATATTACTTTCTCAATGCTTTTCCGTCGTATGTCACCTCCTTCAACATGTTCTTGGCATATTCCACAGCCTTTTCCGGCAGCGGTGAACATTGCACCTGGGTAGTGATAGTCTGAGCTTCCGGGCTGATCAGCCATTCCAGCAGCTTCACGGTTTCTTCCGCTTCACTGCGACTACGCCCGGCATAGTTCTGCTCCTTATAAAGTACCACCCATGTGAAGCAACTGATAGGATAAGCGTCGGCAACCTCTGAATCGGTAATCATGCCCGTAGCATCCCCCACGCTTGCGACAGCGGTAACGCTTTCCGAAGTGGGCTGCACAAAGTTTCCGGCAGCGTTTTTCAGCCATGCACTCTGCGTATTGAAGCTGGCTGCATATTCCGAAGCCACGTATCCGATAGCACCCGGAACTTTACCTACCAGTCCGGCCACGCCCGTATTTCCCGTAGCCGCTACTCCACGTGGAAAGGTCAAGGCTTTTCCCGTGCCAATCTTGGCCTTCCAGTCCGTACTCACTTTCGTCAGGTAGTCACTGAAGATATAAGTCGTTCCGCTACCGTCCAGACGGAAAACGGGATAGATTTCCTTGTCGGGCAATTGCTTGCCGGCGTTCACTGCCGCAATCCTTGCATCATTCCATTTCAATATCTTACCCATATAGATATCTGCTATCAGCTCTCCCGTCAGGCGCAGGTTATCCACACCTTCCAGGTTATAGGCGATAGTCACTGCCCCCATGCACGTAGGTACAAGGATAGATTTTACCGGCAGACTGTCCAGTTCCGCTTTGGTAGGTGGAACGTCCACACCTGCAAAGTCTATCTGTTGATTCTTCAGGCTTCTGAATCCGCGTTCCGTACCGATACCGGCATAAGTAACGGGGATGTCGTTCTTCTCCCAGTACATCTTGAACGCCTCGCTGTAGAAAGGTAACGGCAATGTGGCTCCGGCGGCGGTAATCACCGATTTACGACCCACAGCGGCATTTTCGGATAACTCCTCAACCGGTTTTCCACTGGTAAATAAAGTTGCTGCCGCTATTGCCAGTACAGCTACGAATGACAGGCATACACCGCCTGTTTTACTGATTTCTTTGTTTCTAATTGTTGCCATAAGCATTTTTATTATTGATTAAAATTATATCCATTTCAGACAGAGTGGGACAAAACGAAACCGTCCCGCTAACCAAAGTCTTTCGTTGGTTAGCGGGACGGAAATAAAGAATATGTCTGAGTGATCGTTTAAACCATCATTTTCAAATCATAATATAATAACCTTGTATGAGAGGCATCCTCATCACTTGATGTCAACTCTAAAAAATTATTCTTCAGATAGAAAGGTACTGCATCAATATAGGCATCAACTGTAATGAACCTACATCCGGTCTTATTGTTAATAACGAAATAGCCTTTAATGAAATTAAGCAATTTGCTGCCCAAGTGCAAATTATGTGTCGAAACATCTACCCCAAAGCGGCAGATTTTCACTGCTGGATAACTTTTCAGACGCTTCTCGTTAACAAAGCGTTTTTTCCGAAAGCGATTAAATTCCGTCTTGTTCTCAAATTCCGAAAGAGAAATTTTATCATTTGCCAGACTGAAATATGCCAAAACTTTGCCAAAGGCATCTTCCACTACATAACTAACAGCAAGCAGTTCATTTCTATAAATGAAAGATTCATTCATAATAAAATCGTTCAAATCCGCGTCTCCGCAATCGAACGATTCTATTCTCTCGTGTTCATCCAAACGGCGAACACCAAACTCTGGATTATTTATTTCTGCCATCAGTTTCTTCTTTAAAAATGCTCATGATGTACTTATAATCCCGTTTTATCTCTTCCAGCTTTTCCGGAGTCTCTTTCGGTGGATTTTTCATCCGCGCTTCAAATCTCCGTGCATCCTCCCCGAAGAGTATCGGAGTTTCTTTTATCGGTCTTGCCATTATTGCCTCCTTTCTCTATTGTTATCTGCAAAGGTAATGCTATTTATGCAAATACACAAACGGTCAAGGGGTTATCTTTATTTCCGTATATGTCCCATTCTGTCAAAGAGCGATTGTTTTTCAAGGCCAGAGCTATTTCTCCAATGACGATAGACAGCTCTGCCTTAAAGTCATTAAAAAAGGTTATCCCAGTGGATTTTCTTCTTGGTTTCTATTCCTTACGTGTTACTATATATGTCATTTTATTATTGTTAACACATAAAATTTCATGGTCTGCTTATTTCCAATGCCTCAATTGCATTTATCGTATCCTTAGGATATTCAAAATGCACGGAATCACATGAATGCTCCACTCTGACCTCCGCAGATCGATATTCCTTTGACTTCTTGGGTGCATCCCACGATTTGTTACTCAAAAAGACACGATACTCATAGATACATCCTTCATACAGTTCCGGCACTATGTAATCCAAAGTATCAGGGATATTATCCGCATATATAAAGTCATTTATAAATTTGGTATAGTCCCCCTTCGGATAGTATATTCTTAAACAAAATTCGGCCTTCTCATAAGTGTCCGTATTTGTGATATTAGCTTTATCAATAAACCTGAATACGCTTTCTTTCTCTTCAGGTTGTGTCTCTTTCTCATTATCATCGTTTTGACAAGAGAATAGACAAGCAAGGAACAGCAGTACGGTTAGTCTTCTCATAATCAATAGTCTTTAATTGTTAATGCATTTGCTTTCCATATAGTGATATATCCAATATTAATTCTGAAATACCTACTCTTTTTTTACCGTCTCAATACAGTTTTCTGTAAAATCTAAAATATTTAGTCTTGCTGAAATGTCTGGTTTCATGAGCAAGCACCCGGTCTCCTACACTACATTCCTCCAGGGGATCATGTATTTTATACTTTTTCGTATATTGTACTGTTTTCCCATACTTCGGATGCTTTTTCGTACGTTCCACCTCTATGACAACCGTCTTTTGCATTTTCGTGCTTACCACTATCCCCTCGATACATTGCCGGGGTATTCTTTTTACAGCTACCTTTGGAGAGTTCCATAAGAAAGGCCGTAAACGGCACGGCACCATCTTAATATTGAAATAGCTGAAAATAGCGTTCCATTCACTCATCACATTCAGCAAGCCGTTATATTGCTGTGCAGTGATTTGTTTGGTATTGACGGCTTCCAGCATTCCGAACAGTTCTTTCACTTTAGGTATGATAAGTTCTATATCCTTAGTTTGCGGATTACCTGTATTCAGAAGATGAAATACCCGGCTGCACAGTGCCTCATGTTCTTTCAATATTTCTTCAATACCATTTTCCATACAATCCGTTATTTGAGGTTCAATGCACAATGGTAGATATCCAAATATCCCATCAGGATGATATCCGCATAATCAATGATGCTATAGAAATCCGAGATAAATACCCGTTGGTTCGTTTTGATAAAGTCAAACTCACTGTCGCCCCAGTTACCGAGAGGATAACTGCCGATGGTTTTCATTATTCCACAGAATTGTTGGTGCAACTGGAAGATTTCTTTCTGTGCATTAAGTATTTTCCGCAATATGGCTTTCATCTCGCAATCATTTATCCCGGAAAACTCCACAGACAAGTGGGATTCGTCCTTTATGCTCACCAACAGATTTTCAAAGCAGGGACGCAACTGGGCAGAAAGTTGTGTTTGAGCGATACGTGCCGACGGCGTTTGCAGGGATTCTTTCAGTGCATTTCTTAATGCCCGGCTCCGGTTGGTCACTATTTTCTCGTAGATGACGGGATTAGTCAGGAAAACAGCTACAAGGCGAAAATCATTACTCAACGAATGATACTTCTGATGTATCTCTTTTATTGCTTTGGATTTGACGGACAATTGCTTCAGAAACAACAGCAGCATTTCATTGTCCGCCTGCTCTTTATTCATTCCATGCGCAAAGAACTTGTCATTCATCTGCATGGTAAAACCCAGAATAGAAGCTATATTTGCTATAATGTCTATCATTCTTTTATTATTTCAAATTATTCAATGAAAGAAAGCATTTGTTTTGATGTCTGAAACCGCTTTATCGAAGAGCTTTAGATAGCCCTATCTAATCTCCTTAGACAGCTCTGTCTAAAAAGGCCGGATAAGAGGCTTTATCCTAAAGGATTCTCATCCAAGTTTCCATCACTGGTATTTCCACCTTCAGAACCACCACTTTGCCCGATGGTAATCACTTTGCTCGTACTACGCGGAGTTTTCAGCAATGTATTTGTACCACTGTATTGCGTAGTGACCGTCAGCGTGTAGTGACCGTCCGTTAAATCGGAGGGAAGCAAGATAATGAGTTGCGAGGGGTTGTTCACCACCAGCATATCATTAGGCAGCTTGCTGACCTTGCCGGAAGCATCAGTCAGGGTGATACCTACCGATTCATGTTCACCAACGACTTTTATCAAGCGTCCGTTCAGGGTGTAGTTGCGTCCGGCGGTTGCCATGCCGTCCGTGGCACGGGTGGCGGCATCTTCGCCACCTATTATATACATGGCGTCCCGTTTCTCTCCCAAGATGTTGACTGAAGTCTGCGCAATAGCTTCGCGCAAGTCCTTGTCCTGGGTAAAGGAGACGTAGATTGAATTCTTTTTTTGATCCCACTGTCCGCCGTCTACTACACCACGGAATTGGGGTACGGCTCGGAAAAGTCCGGTATTCACCGAATAGCCGCTCAGCATCAAGTCTGACAACACACGGTGATATAGCTTCACTGCGTGCTCAATGGTTTCTTCACGAAGACCTGTGTCTTCTTTCTTCATTTCGCTAAGTATATCCTCCAGCGTAAGGCTTCCGGCTGATTCCAACATCAGGATTTTGTCTTCTTTGTTGTCTACGGTGACAGCATTGTCTACCAGCCAACCTTTCAGGGTGTGTTTCATGATTTCTTTTCGTTTTTAATTAACAAATACTCATTTTTAGGAAAAGCACCTCCGATTAATTAATTTTATCGGAGGGCTTTAAGTACCAAAGCTCTATTTCCAAGGAGTAGATAAGATAAAATTGCATTGCACATTATCACCGCCTTGATGTGAAGGATCCATAAAGCGAAATGTCATGAATTTATTATCAGAAGTTCCTATTGGAATACTTGTATTAAAATGTTCCAGATTATTAACTATCATATTTCCACTCTCATCTATCAAATCATATACTCCGTTTACTACACCTTGGCCAAATGCATCATTATCGATTTGAATATACTCAGAAATCTTTCCAGCTTCCAAATCAATTGTTGCTATTGGGGCTGTAAATTGCATAGCATCTAAATCCATCAAATAAACTACCAATTTCAACTTGTCATGGCCGGGAAAGGCATCAGCAGTATAAAAGAAACGAATTTTAGTATATTGTCGAGATTCCGGATCCGCTTCTTCACCATCGGATATATCCAAGAAGTCTGTATCGGACAACTGCATAAGACTGAACTGGCCTTCTGGCATAATAGTCATATCTTGTTCATAAAGAACTTGCCCATCAACATTGCGCACTATTTTTAATGTACCGCTTAAGTCCGCTTCGGCTATATAATTCTTTACCTTATTTGATAATTCTCCATTATTGAACGTAACGGTATATAAATCAGTATTAGGATTAAAATAGCTAATTATGGGAGTGAATGTTGTATATTCCTCCAAAGATGAAGAAATAGCAATATCTCGTCCCACAAGTTTAAGCAACTCAATGTCTTTACTATTATCCAGTGTTATCTCTTGTGACAATTCGGGCTGTTTTTCGCCTATTTTATAGACCTCTAGTTTAAGAGTACTATTCTTTTTAACAGATGTTGAACGATTAATACTTTTTTCTCCATTAAAATAAACCTCATAACTACTTCTTAGTTCTTGTTGTACAAACGATACAGTACAAGTCTCAAATCGCATGTCTATATCCTCACCTTCTGTTTCACAACCAGCAAAGACAAATATAAAAATGCTAATGATGAGACTGTATAAAAATTTATTCATCATTTTTCTTCAAAAAAGAGCCGAATAAAGAGGGAGGCTAATCCCTCTTTTATACGGCTCCAAATTATTCAACAATTATTTTACCCACGCTTGAGTTAACCAGTTTGAACGTCCACCAACAGCACCTCTGTAAGAAGTAGTCGTAAACCAACTATCCAATTCACTAAAATCTGCACCTGCATTGGCTGGAGATGCATTAGGCATCAAACCTGTATATCCACCCCACGGAGAAGTCAGCCCAATAGCCTCAGCACTTGCAGCAGCAGTATTAGTCGCGTCAGCTGTGATACCTGAAAATGTAGTACTAACACCATTTACAACATTGTTTTTGAAAACATAGCTGTTAGTGGTTTCACACAAGATACCGGTAGGATATCCGTAAAGAATACTGTTCACCAAAGTAAATTGGCAGTTTCTACGGAAGTTGGCACAAGATTTCATGGATTTACCATCACCCATTGCAGATTGTGCAACCTTACCATTAACGGTTCCAACGATTGTTAAGTTACTGATTGTCGGGTGAGTGAACGGAGTTAAAGATGAACTGCTTCCGTCGTTATCACATTCAATACCATTCGGGTCTTTAGTGTAATAGGTACTATTTGCATCTACAGTGGCTACCAAGAACTGAAGCTTACCAGTGTAACCAAAGTCGAAGTCAAAAGCATCGTCGTGCGTACTGGTAGATACCAAATACTTGGCATTTATTGTACCACCGAAGAATTCGAATGCATCGTCTTCACCGTAGTATGCCTGACAGTGGTCAAAAGTTGTACCTGCACCTA